>NZ_CP145948.1:0-4800000 GCF_036923295.1 Bradyrhizobium sp. 26S5
AATTTTGCCTGCTGCTGCCGAACACCGACGCCGCGCATGCGCTCGCGATCGGCGAGACGGTCCGCACCGCCGTGCTCGGCCTCGCGGTGCCGCATGCTCCCTCCAGCTACTGCGTCGTCACCGTCAGCGTCGGCGTCGCGACCACAAAACCAAACGACACCCAGCGCCCCGGCGACCTGATCGAAGCCGCCGACGCCGCCCTCTACGCCGCCAAGCGCCGCGGCCGCAACGCCGTGATCGAGCACGGGTTCTTGCAGACGCTGGACGAAGCCGGGATGGCGCTGGCGAGCTGACCGTATCGCCGTGCGGCGGTGGTGGACCCGCCCTCAAGCGACGCGGACGCGTCGCCATTCCAAAGCAGCGTTTTCCGGCGCAAAATCAGCTGTACGACTGCGAGCACATGGTGTTCTATCCCTTGGAACCGGCTGCCTGAGCGCAGGATTGGCAGCGACAACGGGGACTTGCCGTCTATCTGGCCTCGCGGCAGGTACGGCGGAAACAGAACATGGTGGCGTCATGAGCAGCCTGCCGAGTCCGGATCAGGCGAGCGAACCTCAGTGGACCCGGCTGCCGACGAACGTCGGGAGCGAGGCTCCGCATGCCGAACGCCGGCAGCTGACCGTGGCTTTTGTCGACATCGTCGGCTCGACACCCCTGAGTGAGCGCATCGATCCCGAAGAATTCTTTGCGATTATCAAAACCTACCGCGATATCTGCGACGAGGAGATCAGTCGCTATGGCGGTCACATCGCCAGACTGATTGGCGACGGATTGTTGGCCTATTTTGGCGTGCCACAAGCCCACGAAAACGATCCCGAACGCGCGGTGCGCGCTTCGCTGGCGGTCGCCGCGGCGATCAAGGAACATCAGTTTCCGCTGTCGGATGGCAGCTTCGTCCGCCTTGGTGTGCGGATCGGCGTGAACACCGGGGTGGTCGTCGTCGGCAGCGTGCCCGGCGAGCCCCCCGAACGGCGGGAAGTGTTCGGCAGCTCCGCTCATGTCGCGGCCCGCCTGCAAGGGCTCGCCGGCGAGAATGGTGTCGTGGTCGGGGCGAGCACTTACGAGCTGACCCGCGGAACATTCAACTATGTGCCGCTGGGCAGACGACCGCTCAAGGGCGTGGAGGAGCCGGTCGACGCCTGGAGCGCGGAAGCTCTTGCGCCCAGCGAGAGCCGGTTCGACAGGGCGCAGAGGTTGCCTCTTGCTCCGATGATCAGCCGAGCCAGCGAAAGCGCGCTGCTTGCCGAAATGTGGCAGCAGACGGTCGCGGGCGCGGGACACGTCGGCGTCATTTCCGGCGAGCCCGGCATCGGCAAGTCACGCCTGATCCGTCAGTTCCGCAGCTCCCTCGATGCGTCGCGCCGCGGTGTTGTGTCGCTGCAATGCTCGCCGTTCCACATCAACACGCCACTTGCCCCGGAAATCGAGCGGCTCAGGCGCGTGACCGGCATCCAGGAGGCCGACGACGCGGAACTCGCATTGGCAAAATTGCGCTCGTTTTTGGCAAGGGAAGCCCCCAACGTCACGAACGCGCTGAGCTACTACGGGGCT
Organism: Bradyrhizobium sp. 26S5; assembly: GCF_036923295.1. NCBI lineage: Bacteria > Pseudomonadati > Pseudomonadota > Alphaproteobacteria > Hyphomicrobiales > Nitrobacteraceae > Bradyrhizobium > Bradyrhizobium sp. 26S5. Next base: position 1,552 of record NZ_CP145948.1, read on the forward strand.
GTCCTGTCGATACCCGCCTGCTCGGAATACGAACCCGTGGATCTCGGGTCGCCCTTTGAGCGCGACCGGGCTTTTCAGGCATTCATCGATGTTCTCATCGCGGCCTCGCGCAAGCGGCCCATCCTGATTGTCGCGGAGGACGTCCAGTGGATCGACCCGACCACCATCGAACTGGTGGGACGGATAACAGCTCGCTGTTCTGGCGAGCGGGTGATGATCCTGATCACGCATCGCGATGACTACCAGGCAGAGTGGTTGCCGGGCTCGGCAGTTCGACGAATTGCTCTGCAAAAGCTGGCACCGCACGAATGCGAGCAAATGGTGGCAGCCGTTGCAGGCGGCGATGTCGTCTCACGCCGGATCACCAGCCAGATCGTTGCAAGAACGGATGGCGTGCCGCTTTTCATCGAGGAGTTTACGCGGGCCGTGATCGATGCCCGCACGGTCGAGCGCACCGCTGACGGTTTGGCGCTGAGCAGGAAATTGCCCGAAACGTTGGTGCCGTCGAGTATTCAAGACTCACTGATGGAGCGCCTTGATCGCCTTGGTCCGGCCAAGCGTGTCGCCCAGATCGCCTCCGTCTTCGGGCGGCAATTCAGTTATGAGGGTATTTTCAACGTCCTTCCGGGCAGGGACCAAACGCTGCAATTCGCGTTGCGGGCGCTGGAGAGCGCAGAGATCGTGTATCGCGTCGAGCAGTCCCAAGGCGCCATCTTCGCGTTCAGGCACGCGATGATACAGGAGGCCGCCTACTCCTCGCTGCTCAAGGAGGAGCGGCGCGAGCTCCATGCGCGCGTCGCGTCGTGGATGCTTCAGGAGGCCGCGATCCGGGAGAGCAGTCAGCCTGCCGTGCTCGGCTATCACTATGCGCGCGCAGGCAACATTCCGGAAGCGATCGAGGCCTGGCTTCAGGCCGGCAAATCGGCGCTCCGTCGATCAGCCACCAAGGAAGCCGTGGCCCATTTGCGCGAAGGTCTCTCGCTGATTCCGCGGCTGCCCGCTTCACAGCAGCGCTTCGAAGCTGAAATCGCGCTGCAATCCAACCTGGCGATGGCCTACACCGCGAACGCAGGGTGGTCCGATCCGCACGTCTATGGATCCTACAGTCGCGCACTCAAGCTTTGCGCGAGCCATGGCACCACGCGTGAGAAGGCGACGGTGCTGTGGGGAAGTGCCATAGCAAAGCTGGTCAACTGCGAGCTCACCAAGGGCCTCGAGCATGCGGAGGATTTCGTCCGGAGGGCCGAGGAGTGGCGCGACGACGAGGCTGCCCTCATGGCGTACACCGCCGCCCTGATCGCCAACTTCTTTCTCGGTCGTCTGGAGCAGGCGAGCCAGCTCGCCGCTTTGATCAGCGCCCGTTACAATTCTCGTGATCACGGCAAACTGGTCCAGATCTATCAGCATGATCCATTGATCGTGTCGCTGGTCTATTCCGGACACATCGAATGGCTGTTGGGTCGGCCCGGCCGCGCCAGAGAGTGCTGTGAGACGGCGCGGCAGCTCGCCAATGAGATCGGGCATCCTTTCATGTTGGCGTTTGCCTCCATTCTTGGCGTGTCCGACCACTGGTATGAAGGCGATCTCGCGGCCAACCTTGCCAGCGTCGAACGCGGCCTGAAGGTCGCTGATGAGTTTGGCTATCCAATGTACCGGGTCATTGGTCCTTTATGGGCGACCTCAGCGCTGGCTGCACGAGGCTCTGCGCCTGTTGTGCTCGAGCAACTGTGCGGCCTGCTGGAAAAGCTACCCGTCGAGGATCGCTGCATTCAGATGCCGCTCTATCGGATTCTGCTCGCCACGGAATTCGGACGGATCGGGCAGGTCGAAAGGGCTCGAAGCTTCGCGGCTTCGGCTGCGTCCCTGGTGAAGCAAACCGGCGAGCGCTGGGCTGCTCCCGAGATCGATCGGATCCACGGCTCGCTGTTGTGCCAGGAGCCACTGCGAGACGACCGGGCTGCCATGCGCCTGTTCAAACGCTCGCTTGCCTCCGCCAGGAAGCTCGGGGCGGTCGGTTGGGAATTGCGCACGGCGATCAGCATCGCGCGCTTGCTCGGCGCCAGCGAGAGCGCATCCAGACGCGCCGAAGCACGAGACCTGCTGATCTCGACCCGAGCGAAATTTGCATCCGCGGAAACGTCCCGCGATCTGCGTGAGGCTGATGACCTGTTGAGAACGCTGAGCTAGAGCCTTTCCGTTCCGATAGAATCGGAACGGGCTCAACGCTTGGCCGACTTACGTCGTCAGCGATCCCAAATAGCGGATCGCCCGGAGGCTCGGCAGGAACGCGTAGGCGCCGCCCTGGGTACTGACGAATCGCGGCAAGCCCCGCAGCCGGATCGTGCTGCCGGATTTGAGCGGCAAGTCGAACCAGCTGGCGGCCGTATCGTTGGCGCCCGTGACCGGATCGTTGGATCCGGTGATGCGCGGATCCTGCAGGCCGAGGTTCAGCCAATCGCAGGACATGGCCTCGAACTGGGCGCCAAGATTTGCCCCTATGAAGTTGCCCAGCAGGCCTCGCTCCGGTTCGGGCTTGCGCGGCTGCGTCCGATCATAGGCTGGCCCGTAAGGCACGCCTCGCCGAACAAGGCGCCGGCTGTTGTTCGCCACCCGTTGCACGATCTGTCCGCCCCGCGGGTTGCTCCGGCGGATATGGGCTCCGTAGGGGCAACGGGACTCGCCGACGTAGTCGAAATTGGCCGCCTTGACCAGTTTGGGATCAGGCACGTCTGCCGAAAGGGCCAGCGGCGTGCCATCGCGCCATCGACCGCACAGGTTGGCGGCGACGATCTCGCGCAGGGCAGCACGAGGCGTCGGGCCTTCGATCGAGAGGACTTGGCAGATTTTCGCTTCAGCGCCGGGCGGCAGCAATTCGCCGACGGCCCGCGTGTCCTTGAGCAATTCGTCGGCGGCCTGATCGAGATATTCCTCGAAGCCTGCGACGTCCTGCTTCAACACGCGAAAGGCGTTGAAGGTGCCGTTGTGTCCCAACTCTTCCGGCTGAGGAACCCGCCACATCAAACCTTCCAGGTTGGTCCGATGCCCCAGCAATACGGTGCCGAGCGGAGCCCTGGGCTGACCGTCGTCATAGCGATCCGAGTCATGAATGCCCTCGAACCTTGGTTGCATGATGTTGTCGCGGTAGCCGAAGTGAACGCGGTCATCGGGGAAGCTGCAGCCCTCGCGGGTGTCGAGCAGCGTGACGGCGCTTGTGTCGGCGAGGGCGCGCTTCTGGACGTCGTCCAGCTGCTCGGCCTTCTCGGCGTAGATCGTCGCGATGAGATGGATCCGCTTGGGCTCGTTGAAGGGTTTCGGCCAGGTTTCCGGCGCGCTCGGCCCGACATCCCCGAGCTTCAAGGCGCGGGCGGTCATGCCTTCGATGAACTCGTTCGGGAACATTTCAAGCGAAGCGATCGGCGTGCCGAGGGCGCGCAATCCCTCGTAGGTCAGGCCGATGTTGAAACAGGTGTCCGGCTTGCTTGCCCCCCAGTCTCCGCTCGTGATCTGCGGAACACCATCGCTGCGCCCGGATGTCGAGGCGGCGAGCCAGCGCCTGGCCGCCACGCGATCGGCGACTTCCAGGATGAGGTAGCGCACGTACGGCTTCTTGGTGTAGCCACGCAAGATGTTGCCCTGCAGATCAGCCAAGTTGATCATGGCGCTCACCAGCCTAGCTCCAATCGTTCGCGGACCTGAGCCGCCGAAAATCCGGGATAGGCCCGGTAGCCGCTGCCGAGCGAAACGTTCGGATTGGCGCGAAGCTGCAGCACCAGTTTGCGCGGCAGCAGGGTCAGATCGTCATTGACGGGTGATACGGCCCTGTCTCCATTCAGGGCTTCCTGATCTCTCAGAAAATCGGTGGCGGTGTCCGGCACCTGGTACAGGTCGCGCTCGTGCACCCATTGGATGAACGCGTCGACATTCTTCTCGCAAGGAATCACGTCATCTCCGCCTTCGACGAGCCCGACCACGGCATCGAACACGCTGCCGATCGTGGCGATGAAGTCACGAATGTAATTGGTGAAATCCCCGTCATAGACGGAGAACATGCAAATGTTGTCGCCGACGATGACGAAGCGGGCGAAGTGCACCGTGCCGACATTGTTCAATCCGGCATAGATCGCATCCTTGTTTTGCGCGATCGCCAGCGCGGCTTCCGCTCGTCCGATCGGCGACTTGACCTTGAGCGGCATGATCAGGTTCATCATGCACTGGACATTGTCACCGTGCTGGAACGACGCGTGAGGACCGCCGGGCAGGGGCTTCACCGGCGTTTTTCGCGCCCAGTAGGGCACCAGGATCCAAGACGCTGCGCGCTTGAAGAAGAGGGTCGTGGGCAACCAGTCCACGAAGCGATCGAGCACACCTGCATCACTTGGCATCATCCGGCCTCCACCTGAAGGGACACCCGCCGCGCATCTCACGCGAGGCTTCATAGGCGCCCAGGCGGGCCTTGAGGATCGGATCCTCGGAGGGTTCGATGCCGGGCGCGAGACGGTTGGGATTGAAGCTGATGCGTTCGCCGGCCTTTTCCTGATCTTCGGCCACCTTGATCAGCGTCAGGGTCCCCATGGCGATCCGGATTCGTGTCCCTGGCCAGGGCTTTGTGGGATCGTCGAGCGCATCGCCCGCCTCGCCGATCGTCATCATCAGCATGAATCGGGCCGGCCACCGCCGCAGGCGGTCTCGCAGCTCCGCGCGCAGATAGTCATCGCGCGGCGCTGCGAGAGGATCGGTGTTGCAAACGCCTGCGACCGGTTGCCAGGAAAAGCGAACGGGGCGGCGAACGCCATTGGGTGCCGTCACCCAGAAGGTGTGGACGGCGTGATAGGCCGCGCGGGCATAGCTCACCGGCGCGCCGATCAGGCCGACCTGGAATATTCCCAGCTGTGCAAACCGGTGCTGGTCTGCGTAATGGAGTGCTCCCGCATCGACACTCCTGGTCTCGCTCGGGTACGGGTTGCGCCGAGGCACCTTAAGCTGCAGGAGGTCGCCAAGCTTGCGCCACCAGGTCTCTCTTTGATACGGCGCGAGCGTCGCGACCTCCGAGAATCCGAAAAATTCCTCGACATTACGGACGAAGAATTCGGCAAGCGTCGTCGCGATCAGGTCGCTCGCGGTCCCGTCCGACAGGTGAAAACGTGTCGCCATTCCCCGGACATCGGACCATCCATCATGCCGCTCCGGCCCTCCCAATCCGTTGGAGAATCGCACCGACGCGTCGACGGGCTTTCCGTTGAAATGCTCTGCGGTGCAATAGGTGCGCGCGACATTCGACGCCACGAATTTGCCCTTCACGCCGATGCCGAGCGTGTGAACCGGCCGCTGCCCGGGGACCGGAGCCGGCAAATTGGCAATGATGACCTCGACGAGCCGCTTTGCTTCTGATGGATCGACCATGCCCCGCTCCATTGCACGGACCGCTGAGGGTGTGCCGTCGGGACGCTCGGTGCTTTTAGCGTTGTCGATCGAATTCATCCTGCGCCCCTGCCGCCGATGTTACATTCGATCGCCGGCCGGATATGTGACGTCGTTCACAAAGTGCCGAACGAAGCGCCGCGCAATTCAAAGCGAACAGGTTCGACACTTTCGATGGCGCACGCGCGGATCGCTGGAGTGAGCGTTGGCGGCGCCTCCTGAAAACGTCGGCTTTTGACCCGAAGCGGAAGTCGAATCTTGTTGGCTTCTGCAACCACCGTCGTTTTTTCATCCGATCTGGCGGCGAGGGGTTTGAGCGGATTCGGCCGGAATCTCGGCAGAGAAATATGCTAGGCTTGGCCCGAAGGCCGTGGGCACGGCAATCAGACGACGCGAGTTAGTGGGTCTCCTTTGCGGACAGATTGCCGCGCGCAACGGTCGCTCAGACTAGACTTTGCGGTGCATCCGTTGGGCTTGCGAGCGAGAAAATGCTGCAAATAGGCATTCGCTGATGCGGCACTGGTCCGCGCATCTTACTCGCGTGACGGCCGGCATCGGGCTCGTCGTAATCGGCGTGCTGGCGCTGGCGGCGCCGTTCGCGGTTGGCACCTGGTCCCTGCAATTCCTCGGCCTTCCCATGCTGGCGGTTGCGATGGCCGACCTTTACCAGACTCTTGCCAGTCCGCGGCTTCGGACCCATCCGGCTTCGTATGTCACCAGCATTCTTGCGACCGCTGCCGCCCTTGTCCTGTATCTCAGTCCGTCCCTGGTTGCTTCTGGTGTTGTCGCGATATTTCTGACGTTTCTGGTGGTCGACGGCGTCGTAAAAGCCAGTCAAGCGGTCTTCGGGCCTCCATCGGGCATGTCGCGAACGGTCGCGATCGTAAACAGCCTGTCCAGCTTCATGCTGGCTCTGATCGGCTTTTGGGTATGGAAAACACTTGGTCTGCAGATCGCGCTCGGCGTAGCGGTCGCCGGGGATGCAGCCTCGGCGGGTTGGCGCCTGCTTGTGGCGCCGACGGAGCAGCGAGAGCGTGACCACACATCCGATGCGACCAATAAGCACCCCGATAACAGGCTTAACCTCGGCAGCCATGAACTGTTTGCCGCAGGGCTCGCATCCCGTGCATCGAGCGCGCCCATCGTGGGACGCACCGAATTGCAGTGGCTGATGGTCGTGGGCGCGGTGCTGTTTGTCGTGCACCTCGCCCGCATGGAATCCAGCGATACCTGGCTCGGTCTGATCTCTCCGGTCGTGGCCACCGTCGGGGATGTCCTGATGGCCATATTGTTTGGAGCGCTGTTGGTACTACCGCTGCGCTTGGGCTGGCGGCTGCTGACCCGTCCCTTCGAGCGAATAGCATGGCGGCTGCGGTTCTCCGGACAGGATGTCAAGTTGCAAGCTTTGCCGCGGCGTCTGGTTCGGGGGTGGACCGATGCACGACTGTCGTTCGCAGCATCGCTGCGCGACGCGCGAAGTTCGCTTTCCTCAGCCGTGGGTTTGACGATCCGCCTTGGCTTGCCGCTCACCGTGTTGTTTGTTGCCGTCAACACGATCTGGGGATTCACCTGGTACTTCAACACGGAAAGCTGGGCGAGCGCTTTCTATCAGAAGATGGCCGAACTGCGCGTCGACACTTGGCGTGCAGGCATGGTCGACGGCGTCCTGTCGGCCTATGGCGGGAAAATCGACAAGCTGTTTCGGGTGGCTCCGCCAGGAATCGACGATCAGGATTTCAGCTTCATCGTCATCGGCGATCCCGGCGAAGGCGATGCGTCGCAATACGCACTGATCGAGCGTTACCTGGAGATCGGACGGCGGGACGATGTCAAGTTCCTCATCATTGCTTCCGACGTCATCTATCCGGCCGGCGCCATGGCGGATTACGAGAAGAATTTTCACCTGCCGTTCAAGGGATTCAAGAAGCCCATTTATGCGATCCCGGGCAACCATGACTGGTTCGATGCGCTGGAAGGCTTCAACGCCAACTTCCTGGAGCCGCAAGCCGCGCGGGCAGCGCTGGCGGCGCGTGCCGACACTGACCTCAATCTCACCAGTACCGGCACCAATCGTATCGATCGGCTGGTTGATCGGGCACAGCGACTTCGCGAACTCTACGGTATTCAGAACGGCCTGCAGCGGGGTCCGTTCTTCGAGATCCAGACCGCAGACTTTGCCTTGATTGCGATCGATACGGGCATTCTGCGTACGATAGACGATCGGCAACGCGCGTGGTTGACCGACGCACTGGCGCGTGCGCGCGGAAAATTCACCATGGTTATTCCAGGTCACCCAAAATATGCAGGAGGTACGGATACCAGCACCGGCGACGACGCCTTCTCTGCCCTTTTTGCAACGCTTGAGAACGCCGGCGTCGATGTCGTGATGGCCGGCGACACCCACGCCTTCGAGTTCTATGTCCAGAATAAAGACGTCGCGGGCGGCGCGCGCCCGATCTATCACTTCGTCAACGGCGGCGGCGGAGCGTATCTCAGCATCGGCGGCGCACTCGGGTGGCCGGATGTCTTGCCGGTAGAGACCTGGGCTTTCTATCCAGGTCCGGATGCCGTCCGCGCCAAACTCGACACCGAAACTCCGGCATGGAAACAACCGGTCTGGGCCTGGATCAAGCGCTTTGGCGCATGGCCCGTCTCAACCGAAACCCTGTCAGGCATCTTCGATTTCAATCATGCGCCCTTCTACCAAAGCTTCGTCGAAGTGCGCGTTGAACGCTCAAGGAAGCGCGTTGTTTTTGCGCTGCAGGCAGCCAACGGCCCGGTCCGTTGGCAGGATTTGCACGCTTCCTTCAAAGGCGTCGCCGGCATGGCCCCCGACGCGCCCGTTGAATTTATCGTCAACATGAAGGCGCCAGGCGGCTGACGTCCCTTTCCCTTCAGCGCGCGGTGTCGGGGATTTGCTTCTGGTACATTGCGGACGTGTCGTTAGACGCCGAGCGCGCTCGATATCTCGGCCAGGGTTGCCTTTTCGGCGTCGCTCACCTGAACGCCTCCACCGAACAGGCTGCCGCCCTCGCTCGAGGCTTCGGCGGTGCTTTGGCTGATCTGACGTAGCCAATCCTTGAACGCAGCTGCATCACCCGGCGCCTTGGCTCCGAGTAATGCCGAGACCTGGCGCAATGAATCGATGGATTTAGTCTTCATCTCCGGGGGCTTGCTGCCGGCGAATTCCGCCTGCAGGCCATCGCGAGCGGCGCTTCGCCCCTCGCTGGTCGAGAAATCGGCGACCACCGCTTTCACGAGGCCGTTGGCGTTGGAGTCGGTCGCAGCCGTGCTCAATGCGGCGCCGCCGGCGAATGATTCCTTGAGCAGGCCCCACAGCCCGCTGGGTTCGGCGGCCGTGATGGCCATTCCCGCAATCATTGGGCTCTTCAGAAGCAGCGTCCATTCATCCTTGGTGAAGCTCGTCTTGTCTGCCATTGGTCATCTCCTGATGCGTATGTGTGAATCATCCTTCGCCGTTGAGCGCACGCTTCTGGGCGCACGGCTCAACATCAGCGAAATCAGGATCGCGATAGTGTTTCGATCTTTCGGCGAAGCTCGTCGATCGTGGGTTTGGCAACGTCACCAACACCCGGCATTGCCAGCACGTTGTCACACATCTGGTTGATGGTCGGCTTTGCTGTTGCGATCAACTTGGCAAGAGCACTTTTTCCTTCCGGGCTGAGCTTTCCCGCAAGGTCGCTGACTTCATTCAATTGGGTTGTTGCTTCCCGGAGCTTGGGGATGGCCGCCTGGGCGGAAGCAACGTCCGTGATCGTTGGCAGCACGGATCTCAAGGTGCCGACGGACGAGTTGACCTTGTTCGTCAGACTCACGCCTCCAATCGTCAGGTCTGATGGAGCGAGGCCCACCGTTGCAGTCCCAGGCTGCACTGCGGCGGGACGCGGCAACTCGGCAACCGTTTCAGTTCTTGGCTGGAAGACATACCAGGCGAGAGCACCCAGTATGGCCACCGCCACTAACCAGTAGGGCAATTGCGACGACGCTGCGCTTGTTGTGGCCTGAGCTGCCCGGCTGGCCTCGGCAATGGTCCGCTCCGAGGCTCCGGCAATTCGGCTCCCGGCGGCCGAAGCTGCCGCAGCACCGCTACGCGCAACTTCCGCTGCTCTGTCGATGAGGCCGGCAGAGGTCAGATGGTCGGCGAGGCCGGACGGAATCGCCGCGACGATCTGATCTTTTTGCGAGCCGAGAAGCGAGGCGAGACCGTCCGTATCCAGGCCGGCGCTGCGCTGCTGCTGGCCCAACGTCCCGAGGACCACCGGGCCAAGCATGCCGAGCAATGACTTGCTGGCTTGGCCGTCGATTCCCGCGAACTTGCCGATCGATTGTGCGATTGTGTCCAGCGCTCCTCCGCCGAATAGACTGGAGAGCATGTTGGATCCGGTTTCCGCGAGGTTGTTCTGGCCCGAACCACCGATCAGGCTTTTGAGAATGTCGAGCGATCCGGGTTGTTGCTGGGCCAACGAGCTGCTGAGTTGGCGGGCTCCCTGGGGAGTGGCGGTAACGTCCGCCAAGCCGGCAAGCAGTGCGGGGATGGCGCCGCCAATCGCCTTTTGCGCGACATTGCGGTCGATGCCCAAGACAGAAGCGATCTTTGCGATCATGTCAGGGGTCAGGAATTGCATCACAACAGAAACGAGATTTGCGGCCATGGCATTCTCTCCATTTTGATTGTGAGGTGTGTTGTGAAGTGAGTCGGGACTGTGGCTTAATCTCCGGTCGTTCCTCCGCACCTCTTGCGTCAGGCAGATTGCGCAGGAGCGAACCTGGGTCGAACGTCGTCACCAGGACGTCGACACCAGATTGATTAGCGTCGCTGCAGCACCATCATCTCCGTGTCCGGCCCCGGGGCGCATGTGCACCCTGAGGGTGTCGGCCACGATTGATCTAAATCAATGGAACCTGTCCGCCGTGAATACACGACCAACGGATCGCGGCCTGGCGGCCCCAGAGCAGGAACAGGGCGAGAAAGCAGGACGGTATGGCTTACCCATGTGCACTCCCGTTGATGGCCCATAGCCGAAGGTCCCATTAGCCATCGTGACGTCGGCTCATTGGAGAAGAGCGAACGCTGTCCGGTTTAGTACCAAGGGCGGCTTTTGACCCCAACCGGACCTTGGCCTGCTCTCTGCCCAACGCAGATGCTGCGGGTCTCTTGTGGGCCTCACGCGTGCGCTACGCGGTTCGAGATGAACCTTGCATGACACGCTTGACCACCATGGCTGCGATGCCCGCGAGCACGGCCTTTGCCTGCGGGGACGCAAGCATGTCGATGATCGGGTTCGACGGTTGCGCTTGCTCTTGAGGCTGGGCGTCGCCACTGACGAGAATATCCCGGAGCTGACCGGGCTTCCCATGCAGATCGGTGAGCACCTCGCCCAGTTCCTTCGGTTCGGGCGCCACTTGTCCCGGTAGCGCCACGCCGCGCGCCGTGGCTCGCTCCTGCAGCATCTTCACGAACGCCGCGCGCTCTTCCGGCGAAAGCTTGCCCAACGCTTCTACCGCTGCCTGCGCGTACTGGTCAGGCGGCACGGCGTGTGACACATCACCATACCGCTTGAGAACCTCTTGATCGGAGTAGCCCTGGGACGGGTCTCCTTGTTCGTATCGATCAACGAAGTCCCGGTACTCCTTCTGGCGTTGCCCACCACCAATTAGCTCGTCAAGGATACCCATCTACAGCTCCCTCATCGGTGTTGCGCACAAGGCTAAGAGTGCAGTCGCTCCGACAGTTTGTTGCTACCTCCAAGGTAAACCAGGGGGGAGAGTATTGACCTAGGTCAAAGGGTCATGGCGGCCGCGCAAATTAATGTTTGCCTGTGAGGCGTGAGTGGACATTCCACGCGCGCGTCAATGATCGCTATTGACCCAAGGCCGACACGCATCCAGATCGGTTCTGTGTCGCCTCTTGATGGGTAAAGCAGACGCCTCATTTGCGAGTACGTGTCCTAGTTCTGCGGCCCAACGGATGCCAGCTTCGTGCCTCGCACGCCCCGGAATGCGGATGGATGGGACAGCCCCCTAGCGCTGAGTTGCCCGACGGCGCAAGCCCCCGTAGCAAAAATATTTCGGTTTATCGGAATACCCAACTCAGTGTATGAATTACCCGTCTCACCCGATTGAGGGGCGCTCGCGATCGTCACGAACGTTGCGGTGGGATGCGGTGGACGCCGAAGTGCACGCGACGAACGTGAGCCGAGGCGGACGGTGAAATCGTGTGGTCCTGACGCCCTAGTGGCAGGTGTCCTCTCGCAAAAGCGCGTAGCGCTATTGCGAAGGCGGTGACAAGCATGCCCAGTCTCACCGGGGAGAGCACGTATAAGCCGTAACCCATCGCGCAGGGAAAGCCGGGATGCTTCCGGTTTCACCTGTGGTCCTACCCCGGTGCTTTTTGTTGCACCGGACCCATGGGTGCGATCGGCGCCCGGCTTTCCCTGCGCCCTCTGATCGGAGGAGGGCGGAACGAACGGCAGAACTCGGGCAAAACATGTCGCGAGGATGCGAGAACGCGCCCCATATCACGCTGTCATCACCCGGCTTGACCGGGCGATCCAGTATTCCAGAGGCAGCCGTTACTGAGCCGATGGGCCGCGGCGTACTGGGTCACCCGGTCCAGCCGGGTGACGACACCGGATGGGGATCCGGGAGCTCCCTCACCCGCCCAGGCCGGCATCATCAAGACGCGCATTCCGCACCCCTCACAATGAGCATTTGGCGGAGCTCAAGCCGTTGACCCCATGGGCGATTTTATGGCCTAGTCCGCCGTCCCCGAACGGGACCCGAAAATCACCCAAAGCCACCAAAAGCCTTGCGATTTCATGACCGCCGAACGCTACAACGCCCGTGAATCCGAACCCCGCTGGCAGCGCCTGTGGGACGAAAAGGCGATCTTCGCCTCCAAGAACGACGATAAACGGCCGAAATACTACGTGCTCGAGATGTTCCCCTACCCGTCGGGGCGCATCCATATCGGCCATGTCCGCAACTACACGCTCGGCGACGTGCTGGCGCGCTTCATGCGTGCCAAGGGCTTCAACGTGCTGCACCCGATGGGCTGGGACGCGTTCGGCCTGCCGGCGGAGAATGCCGCGATCGAGCGCAAGGTGGCGCCGAAGGCCTGGACCTACGACAACATCGCCGCGATGAAGAAACAGCTGCGCTCGATCGGGCTGTCGCTCGACTGGTCACGCGAATTCGCGACCTGCGACCCTAGCTACTACAAGCATCAGCAGAAGATGTTCCTGGACATGCTGCGCACAGGCCTCGCCGAACGCGAGAAGCGCAAGCTGAACTGGGATCCGGTCGACATGACCGTGCTCGCCAACGAGCAGGTGATCGACGGCCGCGGCTGGCGCTCGGGCGCCGTTGTCGAACAACGGGAAATGAGCCAGTGGGTCTTCAAGATCACGAAGTACTCGCAGGAGCTGCTGGAGGCGCTGGACGGTCTGGATCGCTGGCCCGACAAGGTGCGGCTGATGCAGCGCAACTGGATCGGCCGCTCCGAGGGCCTCTTGATCCGCTTCGCGCTGGATGCGGCGACGACGCCGGCCGGCGAGAGCGAGCTGAAGATCTTCACCACGCGGCCGGACACGCTGTTCGGCGCAAAATTCATGGCGATCTCGGCGGATCATCCGCTGGCGGTCGCCGCTGCCGCGAAGAATCCGAAGCTCGCCGAGTTCATCGCCGACATCAAGAAGATCGGCACCGCGCAGTCGATTATCGACACCGCCGAGAAGCAGGGTTTCGATACCGGCATCAAGGCGGTGCATCCGTTCGATCCGAACTGGAAGCTGCCGGTCTATGTCGCGAACTTCGTGCTGATGGAATACGGCACCGGCGCGATCTTCGGCTGCCCGGCGCATGACCAGCGCGACCTCGACTTCGTCAATAAATACGGCCTCGGCAATGTGCCGGTGGTCTGCCCCGAGGGCCAGGACCCGAAGACGTTTTTCATCACCGACACCGCCTATGACGGTGACGGCCGCATGATCAATTCCCGCTTCCTCGACGGCATGACCATCGACCAGGCCAAGGAAGAGGTCGCCAAGCGTCTGGAGAGCGAATTGCGCGGCAATGCGCCGGTCGGCGAGCGGCAGGTCAATTTCCGCCTGCGCGACTGGGGCATTTCACGCCAGCGCTATTGGGGCTGCCCGATCCCGGTGATCCACTGCCCGACTTGCGACGTGGTGCCGGTGCCGGACGACCAGCTGCCGGTGACGCTGCCGGAGGATGTCAGCTTCGACAAGCCCGGCAACGCGCTCGACCATCATCCGACCTGGAAGCACGTCACTTGTCCCAAGTGCGGCGGCAAGGCGGTGCGCGAGACCGACACGATGGACACTTTCGTGGACTCGTCCTGGTACTTCGCGCGCTTCACCGATCCCTGGAACGAGACCGCGCCGACCACGCCCGCGGTCGCCAACCGGATGATGCCGGTCGACCAGTATATCGGCGGCGTCGAGCACGCGATCCTGCACCTGCTGTATAGCCGCTTCTTCACCCGCGCGATGAAGGCGACCGGCCATATCGACATGACCGAGCCGTTCGCCGGCATGTTCACCCAGGGCATGGTGGTGCACGAGACCTACCAGAAGGCCGACGGCAACTGGGTCACGCCGGCCGAGGTGAAGATCGAGGTGGGCGGCAACGGCCGCCGCGCGGTGCTGCTGGCGACCGGCGAAGACGTCGAGATCGGCCCGATCGAGAAGATGTCGAAGTCGAAGAAGAACACCGTCGACCCCGACGACATCATCGCGAGCTACGGCGCCGACGTGGCGCGCTGGTTCATGCTGTCGGACTCGCCGCCGGATCGCGACGTGATCTGGAGCGACGAACGCGTCCAGGGCGCCGCCCGCTTCGTGCAGCGGCTGTGGCGGCTGGTGAACGAATCGGCCGAAATCGCCAAGGCGGCGCCGGCGAGCCGGCCGGCGACGTTCGGGCCGGAGGCGCTGGCGCTGCGCAAGGCGGCCCATGGCGCGCTCGACAAGGTGTCGTCCGGGATCGAGCGGCTGCATTTCAATGTGTGTCTCGCCCATATCCGCGAATTCGCCAATGCGCTGGCCGAAGTGCTGGCGAAGGGCGACAAGCCGGCCCCGGATGTGGCCTGGGCGGTGAAAGAGGCCGCGACCATCCTGGTTCAGCTGTTTTCGCCGATGATGCCGCATCTGGCCGAGGAGTGCTGGGTGGTTTTGGGCCATGAGGGGCTGGTTTCGGAGGCCGATTGGCCGCAAATCGAACGCGATTTGCTGGTCGAAGACAGCGTGACCCTGGTCGTCCAGGTCAACGGTAAAAAACGAGGTGATGTTACCGTGCCACGGGCGGCGCAAAATGCGGATATAGAGGCTGCCGTTTTGGCGCTCGATGCGGTAAAAGCCGCTCTGGGCGGCAAACCCGTCCGCAAGGTGATCGTGGTGCCCATGAGGATCGTCAATGTTGTCGGCTAGGATTGGGATCGCCGCCCGGCTCGTGGCCGTGGCCGCCTTGGCCGCGCTGACGGCCGGATGCTTCCAGCCGATGTATGCCGAGCGCACCCTCGACGGGTCGTCGTCCGCGCTGCGCGAAAAGCTGTTGGCCGTCGAGGTTCCGCCGGTCGACAAGCCGAACGCATCGCGCGAGGCCCGGGTCGGCGTCGAAGTCCGCAACGCGCTCGCCTTCAAGCTCTATGGCACCGCCACCGGCGTGCCGCCGACGCACCGGCTGGTGTTGCGTTTCACCACCAGCCGCTCCTCGCTGATGCTCGATCCGACCACCGCGCTGCCGACCAGCGAGAACTACGGCATCGACGCCCAGTTCAACCTGGTCGAGATCGCGTCGAACAAGTCGGTCATGACCGGCACCACGTTCTCGCGCGTGTCCTATGACATGCCGGGCTCCTACCAGCGCTACGCCCGCGCCCGCGCCTTCCGCGACGCCGAGGACCGCGCCGCGCAGGAGATCGCCGACAACATCCAGACCCGGCTCGCCTCCTTCTTCGCCACCGGAACCTGATCGCCGCATTGGTCGCGCTTCGCGGAAAAGAGATCGACAGCTTCCTCGCCCGGCCCGACGCCGGCCGGCCGATCATCCTGCTTTACGGTCCGGACTTAGGCCTGGTGCGCGAGCGCGCCGACGCGCTGATGGCCTCCGCCGTCGACGATCCCAACGATCCGTTCTCGCTGGTGCGGCTCGATGGCGACGAGCTCGCCGCCGAACCGTCGCGGTTGGTCAATGAAGCCATGACCGTGCCGCTGTTCGGCGGCCGCCGCGCCATCCGCGTCCGCGCCGGCTCGCGCAATTTCGCAAGCGGCGTCGAGACGCTGACCGAGACTGCCGCGCTCAGGGATTGCCGCATCGTGATCGAGGCCGGAGAGCTCAGGCCGGAATCGCCGCTTCGCAAGATCTGCGAGCGCGCCAAGAATGCGGTCGCGATCGGCTGCTATCCCGACACCGAACGCGACCTCACCAAGCTGATCGAGGACGAGCTGCGCCTCTCCAATCTGCGGCTTGCTCAAGATGCGCGCGCGGTGCTGATGTCGCTGCTCGGCGGCGACCGCATGGCGTCGCGCAACGAGCTGCGCAAGCTCGCGCTGTTCGCGCACGGCAAGGGCGAGATCACGCTTGACGACGTCATGACCGTAGTCTCCGACGCCTCCGAGCTGAAACTCGATCCGATCGTCGACGGCGCCTTCGCCGGCAATGCCGCGCTGGTCGAGACCGAGTTCACCAAGGCAATGGTCGCCGGCACCTATCCCGGCGTGATCATCTCGGCCGCGCAGCGCCAGGCGGCTTGGCTGCACAAATCGGCGCTGGCCATCGCAGAAGGCACGCCGGCGTCAACCGTGCTCGAAGGCGGATTTCCCCGGCTGCACTTCTCGCGCAAGCCCATGGTGGAAATCGCGCTGCGCAACTTCACTCCGCCGCGGCTGGTGAGTGTGATCGATCAGCTCGCGACCGCGGCGCTCGATATGCGCAAGCAGGCCTCGCTCGCGGCCGTGATCGCACAGCGCGCGCTGCTGTCGATCGCGGCGAATGCGAAGCGGCGGGGGTGAATTTGATGGAGTCATTCCGGGGCATGCGAAGCATGAACCCGGAATCTGGATGTGTTGAAGCGAGATTCTCAGGTGCGCAATTGCGCACCATAGTTCGCGCTGACGGGCGCCCCGGAATGACAGCAGGACTAGCCGCCCTCGAGCCGCCGCACCACCTCGTCGAGCTGCTCGAGGTTGCGGTAGCTGATCTGGACGGTGCCGCCGGGATCGCGATGGCTGACGGTGACGGCAAGGCCGAGCGCATCGCTGACGCGCTTCTCCAGCGCCAGCGTATCGGCATCCTTGTCGACCTTGGCCGCGGCGCCAGCGCGCGCCTTCTGCGGCTTGCGCTCAGGGACGCCCTCCTCATGCGCCAGCGCCTCGGCCTGGCGGACGTTGAGGCCCTCGGCGACGATACGCTTCGCGGCAGCGAGCGGATCCGGCACGCCGATCAGCGCGCGGGCGTGGCCGGCGGACAGATCGCCCTTGGAGATCAGCGCCTGCACCTCGGCGGGCAGCTTGGTCAGCCGCATCATGTTGGCGACGTGGCTGCGGCTCTTGCCGACGATCTTGGCGATGTCTTCCTGGCCGCGTTTGAACTCGTCGGCAAGCGCGTGATAGCCCTGCGCCTCTTCCATCGCATTCAGGTCTTCGCGCTGGACGTTCTCGATGATCATGATCTCGAGCGCGTCGGAATCAGAGACCTCGACCGGCACGATCGGCACTTCGTGCAGGCCGGCGAGCTGCGAGGCGCGCCAGCGGCGCTCGCCGGCGATGATCTCGTAGCGGTCCTGCACGCCCTTGATGGCGCGCACCACGATCGGCTGGATCACGCCGCGCGCCTTGATCGAATCGGCAAGCTCGCCGAGCTCGGCGTCGGCGAAGCTGCGCCGCGGGTTGCGCGGATTGGCCTTGAGGAATTCGATCGGCACCTTGCGCTGGTTGCGCGGCCGCTCGACATGCGCGGCCTCGCCGCCGACATCACCGATCAGGCTTGCCAGCCCGCGCCCCAGTCGCGAACGCGCTTCATCGGCCATTGTTGCGAGCTCCCTTGGATTCACGCGCAGTACTCCAGACTTGAATTTCAGAATCGGTGGATGGGTCGAGCGCAGCGAAGCCCATCGCTGCCGTCATGTGCTGCAATGGGGTTCGCTTCGCTCCACCCATCCTGCGCACCGTCAATGCGCGCGCAGCTCGCGCTCGCGCTGGATCACTTCGGTGGCGAGCTTGAGGTACGCGTCGCTGCCGGCGCATTTGAGATCGTAGACCAGCACGGGCTTGCCGTAGGACGGCGCCTCCGAGATGCGCACGTTGCGCGGGATCATGGTGTCGTACACCTTGTTGCCCATGAACTGGCGCACGTCGGCAACGACCTGGTTGGAGAGGTTGTTCCGCGAGTCGAACATGGTCAGCACGATGCCGTGGATCGACAGGCTCGGATTGAGCGTCGAGCGCACCTGCTCCACGGTCTGCAGCAATTGCGACAGACCTTCGAGCGCGAAGAACTCGCATTGCAGCGGCACCAGGATCGCATCCGACGCCGCCATCGCATTCACCGTGAGCAGGTTGAGCGAGGGCGGGCAGTCGATCAACACGTAGGTGTAGTCGGCTTCCGGCGAGACGTTGTTGTTCAGCCCGGCGATCGCATCGCGCAGCCGGAAGGCGCGGCCCGGCGTGGTGCCGAGCTCAAGCTCGAGGCCGGAAAGATCCATGGTGGAGGCGGCGATATGCAGCCGCGGCACCGCGGTCGCGACCACGGCATCGCGCAGCGGTGCCTCGCCGATCAGGACGTCGTAGGTCGAGCAGCTGCGGTTGCGACGATCGATACCCAGGCCGGTCGAGGCGTTGCCCTGGGGATCGAGATCGACGATCAGGACCCGTTCGCCAATCGCGGCGAGTGCCGTTCCAAGATTGATCGCTGTGGTTGTCTTGCCAACGCCGCCCTTCTGGTTCGCGAGCGACAGGATGCGCGGATGGCCGGGCGGCTGGGTCGCCCTATCCTCTTGATAAACCTCGTCCATCACAGTCATACCAAAATACCATTTCTCGCGGAGTCCCCTAGCGCCGCTCGATTGACCCGAGTTCGACGATCCAGCCCTGTCCGCCGGTACGGCTGGCGTGTAGCTTTGGCTCAATATTCCAATATTTAGTGGCCTCGGTCAATTCGGCCTCTACATCTTGACCCTTCAAAAACAGCGCCTTGGCGCCCTTTTTGACCCACGGCTCCGCAAAGCCGATCAGTTGATGTAACGGAGCCAGCGCTCGTGCGGTGACGCAATCGATCGGGCCTGCGATTCTATCCACAGTATCCCCGATATCAGCCAAATGCACCGTCCCCGGAGACGACGTCACCCGTACAGCCTCGCGCAAGAATGCGGCCTTCTTGGCGATTCGCTCAACCAGATGGATCGAAGCGCCTGATGTCTCGGCCAAAGCACAGGCCAGCACGACGCCGGGAAACCCGCCGCCGCTGCCGAGATCGACCCAGGATTTGGCAGAGGGCGCGAGGCTCAGAAGCTGCAGCGAATCGGAGACATGACGCGTCCAGAGATTCGGCAGGGTCGATGGCGCGACGAGATTGGTCTTGGCTTGCCATTCCAGGAGGAGGGCGATGTAGCGGTCGAGCCGCGCTTCCGTTTCACGTGAAACGGGGGTGAGCGCAAGCGCTGCCGCCTTGTCCTTGGCGGAGACGGTGAGTTCAGCGGGTTGCGAGGCTGGAGCCATTCTGGGCGGAGGTCGGCTATCTGAACGAAAGGGAGGTAGATCTCGGGTCTAGGAGGCGATGGAATCGCCTCCGCCCCGCAAAAGATAAGCGCTCAGCTCGTACGTTTCACGTGAAACGTCAGGCGATGGCCTTGGCTGATTTCCGTCGCGCTTCGCGCCGCAGATAGGCGGCCAAAATACCCAGCGCCGCCGGCGTCATGCCGTCGATCCGGCCCGCCTGCCCGACCGTGCGCGGCTGCGCCATCTGCAGCTTGGCGCGCGCTTCATTCGAGAGACCCGGCACGTCGGCATAGTCGACATCGGTCAGGACCAGGCCCTCATCGCGCCGGAAGGCGTCGACGTCAGCGGTCTGGCGCTTCAGATAGACATCGTATTTGGCATCGATCTCGAGATGCACCGCGATAGCAGGGTCAATGGCCGACAGCTCCGGCCAGATCGCCTGGACCGCAGGCCACTCAATCTCGGGATAAGCCAGCAGCTCAAACGCCGTGCGACGGTGCCCGTCGCGGTTGAGCGACAGCCCGTGCTTCGCAGCTTCGTTGGGGGTGATCGCGAGCGACTTCGCCAAGGTCTTGGCGCCCTCCAGCGCCGCCATCTTGGTCCGGTGACGCCCCGCGCGCGCCGCACCGACGCATCCGAGTGCGATACCCTTGTCGGTCAGCCGCTGGTCGGCATTATCGGCCCGCAGTGTCAGCCGATATTCGGCGCGTGAGGTGAACATACGATAGGGTTCAGTGATCCCGCGGGTCACGAGGTCGTCGATCATCACCCCGAGATAGCCGTCGGCGCGGTCGAACACGATCGGGTCGGCCCCGCCGGCCGCCAGGGCGGCATTGAGCCCGGCGACGATGCCCTGCCCCGCCGCCTCCTCATAACCTGTGGTGCCATTGATCTGGCCGGCCAGGAAAAGCCCACCTAGACGCTTGGTCTGCAGGGTCGGATCGAGCTCGCGGGGATCGACGTGGTCGTATTCGATCGCATAGCCCGGCCGGACCATCTTTACCCGCTCAAGGCCGGGGATGCTGGCGAGGATGGCGAGCTGGACCTCTTCCGGCAGCGAGGTCGAGATCCCGTTGGGATAGACCGTGGTGTCGTCGAGCCCCTCCGGCTCCAGGAAGATCTGATGGCCGTCGCGATCGCCGAACCGGACGATCTTGTCCTCGATCGAGGGGCAATAGCGCGGTCCGGAGCTCTTGATCTGGCCGGAATACATCGGCGAACGATGCACATTGGCCCGGATCACCTCATGGGTCGCCGGCGTGGTCCGGGTGATGCCGCACTGGATCTGTGCCGTCGTGATCCGGTCCGTCATGACCGAAAACGGCTCCGGCGGGTCGTCCCCGGGCTGCATTTCGACCGCCGACCAGTCGATCGTGGTGCCGTCGAGGCGCGGAGGCGTCCCGGTCTTGAGCCGGCCGAGCACAAATCCTGCCCGCTCGAACGAGGCTGACAGGCCCATGGCCGGTGCTTCGCCGACCCGGCCCGCCGGCCAGTTCTTCTCGCCGAGATGAATCAGGCCACGGAGGAAGGTGCCGGTCGTGATGACAACCGCACCCGCTGAAAGCTGACGGCCGTCGCCCAGGCGAATGCCGGTGACGCGGCCATCAACGACGATAAGCTCGTCTGCCTCGCCTTCGATGACGCTCAGGTTCGCAGTCTCGGTGATCGCCGCCTGCATCGCGGCGGCATAGAGCTTGCGGTCGGCCTGGGCCCGGGGGCCGCGGACTGCCGGACCCTTGCGGCGATTGAGCATGCGGAACTGGATGCCGCCGGCGTCGGCAACCCGACCCATCAGGCCGTCCAAAGCATCGACCTCGCGGACCAGATGGCCCTTGCCGAGCCCGCCGATGGCCGGATTGCAGGACATCGCGCCGATGGTCGCAAAACGATGGGTCACCAAGGCGGTCTTCGCGCCCATCCGGGCAGACGCGCTCGCGGCCTCGCAGCCGGCATGGCCGCCGCCGATGACGATGACGTCGAATGAGTCTGCCCTGGAAGTCATGGCGGGACTTCTATCGCGGAGTGACGAAAGCCGGAAGAACGAAGTTGGGGTCGTCAGGCTGAGGACCCAGGCTGGAGCAGATATCGACTGCTTCCACCTTCGCTAGACTTCCGCGGGACAACTCGCTTCGCGCTCAATGACGGACAGTGGTGTTTCACGTGAAACAGCACGATCACACCACGCGGTTGTTTCACGTGAACGGGACGAGGGTTCGTTAACCAGATCGAAACCATGTTTCACGTGAAACAAATGGGTTGTCCGCTACTTCCCTATGCAGAATTCGCGGAAGATGACGTCCAGGATGTCCTCGACGTCGACCCGGCCGAGCAGGCGGCCCAGCGAATAGGCCGCCCTACGAAGTTCCTCGGCAGCGAGTTCCTCGCCCTGCCCCACCACGTCGATGCTGCGCTGGAGAGATTCGACGGTCTCCTGGAGCAATCCGCGCTGCCGGGTCCGGCTGATCAAACCGCCTTCGCTGGTCGCAAAATAGTCGTGAGCGAAACCCACCAGTGCGGCGATGAGCTCGGAGAGGCCGTCGCCGCGAGCAGCCGAGATCCTGAATTCGGGGTGATTGCCTCCCTCACCCGACGGAGCCCTGACGAGGTCAATTTTGTTTCGTACCAGCCAGGTTGGCGTCGTTCCGCCATGCCCGACCTTGGCGCCGCCGCTGTCGGCCAGCCACAGCACGAGGTCCGCTTCGGCGGCGCGGGCGCGGGCGCGGCGGACGCCCTCCTGCTCGACCGGGTCATTGGTCTCGCGGATCCCCGCGGTGTCGATCACCGTGACAGGATAGCCGTCGAGATCGAGCTGCACCTCGATCACATCACGCGTCGTGCCGGCATGCGGCGAGACGATCGCGACCTCGCGCCGGGCGAGTTGATTGATCAGGGTCGACTTGCCAACGTTCGGCGGACCTGCAATCGCGACCACCAGGCCGTCGCGCAGCCGCTCGCTTTGCCCCTGCCCCGCAAGCACTTGCTTGATCTCATCATGCAGCGCCCGGACCCGCTCAAGCGCCGGCGCGACCAGCTCCGCCGGCACATCGCCTTCATCGGAGAAGTCGATGCCGGCCTCGATCAACGCCGACGCCGCGATGATCCGCTCGCGCCAGTCACGCGCGCGATCGCCGAGCAGCCCTTTCAGCTGGCGCAGCGCCTGCCGCCGCTGACGGTCGGTGTCGGCGTGGATCAGATCGTCGAGGCCTTCGGCCTCGGTGAGGTCGAGCTTGCCGTTCTCGAACGCCCGCCGCGTGAACTCGCCGGGCTCCGCCGGCCGCACATTCTCGAATGCCGCGATCGCGTCGAACATCGCCGACAAAACCGCGCGTCCGCCATGGACATGGAATTCGGCGACATCCTCGCCGGTGGCACTTGCCGGGCCGGGAAACCACAACACCACCGCGTCATCGATCGGTTGGTGTTTCGGATCACGCAGCAGCACCCGGCTCGCCATCCGCGGAACCGGCGTCTTGCCGGCCAAGCCGGCAATGACCGACTCGGCCATTGGGCCAGACAGCCTGATGATGGCGATCGCGCTCGGTGGCCGTCCCGAGGACAGCGCAAAGATGGTTTGGTCGCGCAGATGCATCGCCTATTTCTTCCAGCAAATCGGCAAAGGCAATGCCGCTTCCATTTCGCAGGCAATACCGCTTAATGCTGCATTGCAGCATTATCGAGTTTCGTTGCAGCAACCGCGCAGCAATTTTGCTGCAGCAACGCTGCCCGGGGCACACCTATGCGACAGAAATATAAATTATATCAGACAGTTGTATAAATATTCGGTACGCCAGATGGCCCAGTTTATGCTGCACCCTGCTGCAGCAAATCCGCAGCATGAAAAAAGGCGCCCCGCTTGTGCGGAGCGCCCTATCCTCTTCGGCCGTGGCCTCAGGTGTTCATGGAATCGAAGAATTCCGAGTTGCTCTTCGTGTTCCGGAGCTTGTCGAGCAGGAAGTCGATCGCATCCATGGTGCCCATCGGATTGAGGATGCGGCGCAGGACGTACATCTTCTTCAGCACCTGAGGATCGGTGATGAGCTCCTCCTTGCGGGTGCCGGAGCGAGCAATATCGATCGCCGGGAAGGTCCGCTTGTCCGAGACCTTGCGGTCGAGAATCAGCTCGGAGTTACCGGTGCCCTTGAACTCTTCGAAGATGACTTCGTCCATGCGGCTGCCGGTATCGACCAGCGCGGTCGCGATGATGGTCAGCGAACCGCCCTCCTCGATGTTGCGCGCGGCGCCGAAGAAGCGCTTCGGGCGCTGCAACGCGTTGGCGTCGACACCGCCGGTCAGCACCTTGCCGGATGACGGCACCACGGTGTTGTAGGCGCGGCCGAGGCGCGTGATCGAATCGAGCAGGATCACGACGTCGCGGCCGTGCTCGACGAGGCGCTTCGCCTTCTCGATCACCATCTCCGCGACCTGGACGTGACGCACGGCGGGTTCGTCGAAGGTCGACGACACCACCTCGCCCTTCACCGAGCGCTGCATGTCCGTGACTTCTTCCGGACGTTCGTCGATCAGCAGCACGATCAGATAGCAGTCGGGATGATTGGCGGTGATGGAGTGCGCGATGTTCTGCATCAGCACCGTCTTGCCGGTGCGCGGCGGCGCCACGATCAGCGCGCGCTGGCCCTTGCCGATCGGCGCGACGATATCGATCACGCGTGCTGAAAGGTCTTTCTTGGTGGAATCCTCAAGCTCCATGCGGAAACGCTGATTGGGAAACAGCGGCGTGAGGTTGTCGAAATTGACCTTGTGCTTCGACTTTTCCGGGTCTTCGAAATTGAGCGTGTTGACCTTCAGCAGCGCGAAATAGCGTTCGCCTTCCTTCGGGCTGCGAATGTGGCCTTCGATCGTGTCGCCGGTGCGCAGGCCGAAACGGCGGATCTGCGACGGTGAAACGTAGATGTCGTCGGGGCCGGGCAGATAGTTCGCGTCGGGCGAACGAAGGAAGCCGAAGCCGTCGGACAGCACCTCGACAACGCCTTCACCGATGATGTCGGTCTCGGCGATCGCGAGCTGCTTGAGAATTGCGAACATCAGCTCCTGCTTGCGCATGGTGCTGGCATTCTCGACCCCGTTCTCTTCCGCAAACGAGACGAGCTCGGCCGGCGTTTTCGATTTGAGGTCCTGGAGTTTGATTTCCCGCATTGGGGTCGTCCTGTGAGGAAGTAGGTAGGGAAGGGGTGCGAGGTGGCTTGGAAAAAGCGGACGCCAAAGGAAGGTCCGCAGGTCTCAGCCAGGAAAGTGCCGTTTGGGCTTCAAACCTGATGCGGCGCCGGCCCGAAAAGAACCGAAACGCGACCACATCCGCCTGCGTGGGGTGGGATAAAACCTATATAGAAAATCGATCCGTCCTTCGCAAGAAGAACTGAAGCATGCTTCCCAGGCATCGCAATGTCTAGAACGGCTTCACAACCACCATGATCACGATCAGGACCATCAGAAGCGTCGGCACCTCGTTGATAATGCGGTAGAATTTCTGGCTACGTTGATTCCGGTCGGCGGCGAAATCCTTCACGCAGCGGGACAAAAAGCCGTGGATACCCGACATGACGAGCACCAGCGCAAATTTGACGTGAAACCAGCCCGATAGGTACCAGTGTCCGGCCGAGGCCAAATAAAGCCCGGCCAGCCAGGTCACGATCATCGCCGGGTTGATGATTGCCTTCACAAGCCGCCGCTCCATGACCTTGAAGGTCTCGGACTGCTTCGAGCCGGCTTCGGAATCGCAATGATAGACGAACAACCGCGGCAGATAGAGCATTCCCGCCATCCACGAGATCACGGCAACGACGTGCAGGGCCTTGATCCAGTCGTACATCGCAGGGATGCCTTTCGGGGAACAGCTCGGGCGGGTTCAGCGTTGCGAGCAAGCGCTGCAAGCGAGGGACGGATACATATCCGCTCACACGGCTTTCCTAAAACTAATTAAGTTTAGAATCTAAGGTTTGAGTCTAAGTAGCGGTGAATTTGACTCATGCAACGCGGTCCAATGCCTCTCACGGTCTTGTTCACATCCCTCAACATTACGGCCGGCGTAGACGGATGTCGGGAATCTGTTCCTCGACTCAATTGGTTGCGTACGTCTGTGGTCAGCTTATCAAGAGACAAATCCACACCGGTTCACTATCATCCTTGCCATGACGTCGACTTGTCCTTTTCGGCAGTGCTGTGAAGAACTGGGCGAGATATACAGGGGCCGGCCGGCGGACCCGGATTGTTCTCCTCGACCTCCACAGGGATTCACAGGATAGACAGGGGCTTTGGTGCCGACGACCTCCAACTATTTCCACCTGCATCTGGTGTCTGATTCGACCGGCGAGACGCTGATCACGGTGGCGCGCGCGGTCGCCGCGCAATACGCCAATGTGACCGCGGTCGAGCATGTCTATCCGCTGGTGCGGAGCCAGAAGCAGCTCGATCGCGTGCTTGACGAGATCGAGGAATCACCCGGCATCGTCCTGTTCACGCTGCTGGAGAAGGACCTGGTCGGCCGGCTCGAGGGCAAGTGCAAGGAAATCAACGTTCCGAGCCTGTCGATCATCGGGCCGGTGATGCAGTTGTTCGAGGCGTATCTGGGCGCCGCGACGACCGGCCGTGTCGGCGCGCAGCATGTGCTCAACGCGGAGTATTTCGCCCGGATCGACGCGCTGAACTACACGATGATCCATGACGACGGTCAGCATGTCGAAGGCCTCGAGGACGCCGACGTCGTCCTGGTCGGCGTGTCCCGTACGTCGAAGACGCCGACCTCGATCTATCTCGCCAACCGCGGCATCCGCACCGCGAATGTGCCGCTGGTGCCCGGCATCCCGTTGCCGCATCAGCTCGAGACCCTGAAGAAGCCCTTGGTGGTCAGCCTGCATGCGACGCCGGAGCGCCTGATCCAGGTCCGGCAGAACCGCCTGCTCACCATGGGCGACCGCGACAACGACACCTACATCGACAAGCAGGCGGTGGCCGACGAGGTCGCGTTTGCGCGGCGCCTGAGCGCGAAGTTCAACTGGGCGCTGCTCGACGTGACGCGGCGTTCGATCGAGGAGACGGCCGCCGCGATCATGAAGCTCTATAACGATCGCCAGCGCGCACGGCCGTCGGAGTGATCTTCACGTCATGAGTATCTGGCGCGGCCCACAGCAGCTGATCCTCGCATCGCAAAGCCGCGCGCGAAAGATGCTGCTCGAAAACGCCGGGCTCGATTTCGAGGCGTTGCCGGCCGATATCGACGAGCGCGCGGTGCAGAAGGATTCCGGACTTTCGGCGCCGGGCGAGATCGCATCGCTGCTGGCGCGCGAGAAGGCGCTGTTCATTTCAAGGCAGAAGCCGGGCCAATATGTCGTCGGCGCCGATCAGACCCTGGCACTGGGGCAGCGGATGTTCAGCAAGCCTGCCGGCCGCGCGCAGGCCGCCGAGCAGCTCGGTCTGCTCGCCGGAGAGACCCATGAGCTGCATTCAGCCGTCGCGGTGGCGCGTGACGGAAGGGCTCTGTTCGGCGATGTGAGCGTGGCTCGCATGACGATGCGGCGGCTCGCTGCCGGCGAGATCGACGCCTATCTCGACCAGGCCGGGGCGGCGGTGACGACCAGCGTCGGCGCCTACCAGCTCGAGGGTCTGGGCGTGCATCTGTTCGAGCGGATCGAAGGCGACCATTTCACCATTCTCGGCCTGCCGCTATTGTCGCTGCTTGCGTTCCTGCGCCGCGAGAAGCTGCTCGCGGTATGAGGCGTATGGTAACGGAGAGATGCTGAACCGATGTTGACGCGATGTTGATCCGATGCTGATTCTTGGACTGACCGGCTCGATCGGGATGGGAAAATCCACCACGGCCAAATTATTCATGGAGGCCCGCGTGCCGGTCTACGACGCCGATGCGGCCGTGCATCAACTCTACGAAGGCGAAGCGGCGCCGGCGATCGAAGCCGCTTTTCCCGGCACCACCGCCAATGGCAAGGTCGACCGCGCCAAGCTGTCGGCACGCGTGGTGCACGACGCTGCGGCGATAAAGCAGCTCGAGCAGATCGTGCATCCGATGCTCGGCGCGTCGCGGCAGAAATTCTTTGCCGATGCGGAGGCCGCCGGCGCCCCG
Organism: Bradyrhizobium sp. 26S5; assembly: GCF_036923295.1. Lineage (NCBI taxonomy): Bacteria > Pseudomonadati > Pseudomonadota > Alphaproteobacteria > Hyphomicrobiales > Nitrobacteraceae > Bradyrhizobium > Bradyrhizobium sp. 26S5. Next base: position 28,813 of record NZ_CP145948.1, read on the forward strand.
ATCGTCGTCGTCGATATACCGCTGCTGTTCGAGACCGGCGGCGAGAAGCGCGTCGATGCCGTTGTGGTCGTGACGACATCGCCGGAACTGCAGCGCGAGCGCGTGCTGGCGCGCGGCACGATGGATGCCGCGAAACTCGACGCCATCATCGCCAAGCAGATGCCGGACGCCGAGAAGCGCAAGCGCGCGGATTTCGTCGTGGATACCTCGCGCGGACTTGATCCGGTGCGGGCGCGCATCCGCGACATTCTGGCCGAGGTTGCTAAGATGCCGAAACGGCGCGTCTGATTCGCCGCTTTTCGGATTGCTTCACGTCATGCGCGAAATCGTTCTCGATACCGAAACCACTGGCCTCGATCCGCTGCGCGGCGACCGGCTGGTCGAGATCGGTTGCGTCGAGATATTCAACCGCATGCCGACCGGTCAGACCTACCACGTCTACATCAATCCCGAGCGCGACATGCCGGCAGAAGCGTTCGCCGTGCACGGGCTGTCGACCGAGTTCCTGGCCAGTAAGCCGCTGTTCAATGAAGTGGTCGACGAATTCCTGGCCTTCATCGGCGATACGCCACTGGTGATCCACAATGCGTCGTTCGACATCAGCTTCATCAACGCCGAGCTCGACCGTATCAAGCGGCGGGCAATCCCGAAGGACCGGCTGGTCGATACGCTGCTGCTGGCGCGCCGCAAGCATCCCGGAGTGTCGAACCGGCTCGACGATCTCTGCTCGCGCTATCAGATCGACAATTCCCGTCGCACCAAGCACGGCGCTCTGCTCGACGCCGAGTTGCTGGCCGAGGTCTATATCGACCTGATTGGGGCGCGGCAGTCGCAGCTCATCCTGGCGTCGGAAACTTCGGATGCGCGTGCGGGCAGCCATGGTGATTCGCCTCGGCGGCAGCGCGAGACGCCGCTACTGGCGCGGGTCAGCGACGCGGATCGAGAAGCCCACCGGGCCTTCGTTGCCACGCTCGGCGACAAGCCGATCTGGAATGATTATTTGCCGCCGCCAGCGCCGGCCGAAGCCCCGGCGGCTTGAACTCTTAGTTCCGTCATCCTGAGGTGCGAGCCTTGCGGCGCACTTGCGCCGCTGGGCGAGCCTCGAAGGATGCACGGCCCGGCTGGTGGCCGTCGATCCTTCGAGACGCCCGCAGGTGCGGGCTCCTCAGGATGACGGATTACACTTCCCCGGGCGTTATACTTCTCGAACCGTGACTCAGCTCGGCTTGACGCCGGAGGCGGCCTGGGCGGCGGCCTGCCGCTCCATGTTCTGGCGGTAGAGGCCGAGGAAGTCGACGGGGTCGAGCAACAGGGGCGGGAAGCCGCCGTCGCGGACCGAGGTCGCGACGATCTCGCGGGCGAACGGGAAAAGCAGCCGCGGGCACTCGATCATGACCAGCGGGTGCAGGTTCTCCTTCGGCACATTCACGATCCGGAACACGCCGGCATACGCGAGATCGAAGCTGAACATCACCTTGCCTGCCGTCTCGGCCTTGCCCTCGACCGAGAGGATGACCTCGTACTCATTTTCCGACAGGTTGTTGGCGGAGACGTTGATCTGGATGTTGATCGCCGGCTGCTGCTGCTGCTGGCCGAGCGAGGCCGGCGCATTAGGGTTCTCGAACGACAGGTCCTTGGTGTACTGCGCCAGCACGTTGAGCTGGGGAGGGGCCTGTTCGACGGGGGCGCCGTTGCCATTGGTCATGAAATGTCTCCTGGAGCAGCGCTCGATGGACAGAGTGTCCGACGGCACGCGTTAAGGTGTTGGGAATGCCGATGCCGGGCGAGTGGCTATCATAGGCCCGGCTCGGTCCACAAGCAGGACGAGCGAGCGCGCCGGGGCGGGGGTGCGGCCAAATTCCTTGGCAAAGCGCTGCTGGCGCAACTCCGCCCAATCTCTTAACAGCTTCCTAAATTATTGAAGATGCGTGATTTCCTGAAAGGAACGGGTTTCCCCCCGGGGTTAAAACGCGCTACACTTGCCCGTGCCAAAAAGCGCCATTGGCCGGGCTTAGTTTCGTGCCTACATGCTGCGGACTCAAACGGTGATGTAATCTCTGCCGTTCCCGACCGGGAACGCTTTGACGCCCGGCCGGTTGCCGGCAGAGACCAGAAAGCGAATTCGACGTGGATATCTACACCATCATCTTCCTGGCGCTGGCCGTGTTCATCTTCCTGCGCCTGCGCAGCGTTCTTGGACAGCGCACGGGAAGCGAGCGGCCGCCCTATGATCGCGCCGCTCCCAACGTCTTGCAGCGTGGCCAGGATAACAACGTCGTGCCGATGCCGGGATCGGTCATCGACCAGCCGCCGCCGGTGCCGTCAGCCGAGCCGGCGGAACCTTCCGACCGCTGGAAGGGCACTGCCGAACCGGGCACGCCGCTCGCGCAGGGTCTCGACGCTGTCGCTGTCCAGGACCCCTCGTTCGATCCGCAGCATTTCCTCTCAGGCGCCCGCTCGGCCTATGAAATGATCGTGCTGGCCTTCGCCAATGGCGATCGCCGAGCGCTGCGCGACCTGCTGTCGACCGAGGTCTATGAAAGCTTCGAGACCGCGATCAAGGATCGCGAGAAGCACGAGCAGAAGACCGAGACGCGGTTCGTTTCGATCGACAAGGCCGAGATCGTCAGCGCCGAGGCGCGCGATCGCTCGACCCAGCTCACCGTCCGTTTCGTGTCGCAGATGATCTCGGTGACGCGCGACAAGGCGGGCACCATCGTTGACGGCAGCCCGGACAAGGTTGCCGACATCACCGACATCTGGACATTCGCCCGCGACTCGACTTCCCGCGATCCGAATTGGAAGCTGGTTGGCACTGGAAGCGCTCACTAAACATCTCAGCTACGGGCGCCTCGCCGTCGCGTGCTGCGCGCTCGCGGTGCTGTGCTCTACCGCGGCGATCGCTGCGCGTTACCGGTCGAGCCGGCACCCGCCGCCGCGGCACGAGCATTCTCACCCGATCCCCTATCCCAATCTGGAATTGCCGCTGCAGGTCAGCGGCAGCCAGTATGAGCCGCTCGCCTGGGCCAATGTCTCCGGCTGGAGCGACGACGACCATCTTGCCGCCTACAAGGCGTTTCGCACCAGCTGCAAGCCGATCGCGGCCCAGCAGGGCGCGCCGGCGGACTCCAAGGCGCTCGGCAGCTCGCTGCGCGATCCCTGCCGGATCGCCAAGGGGCTCGAGCTCGGCGACGGCGTCAAGGCCAAGGAGTTCTTTGAGCAGAATTTCGTCCCGCTGCGCATCTCGCGGCTCGGCGAGGACGCCGGCTTCGTCACCGGTTACTACGAGCCGGTGCTCGAGGGATCGCGGACCCAGACCGACGTCTACAACGTTCCGGTCTATCGCCGTCCCTCCAACCTGTTCGTGCGCGGCAAGACGCAGGCTTCGACTGGCCTGCCCAATGGCGGCGCGGTGTATCGCAAGATCGGCCGGCGCAAGCTCGTGCCCTATTACGACCGCGCCCAGATCGAGGATGGCGTGATCGCCGGCCGCGGGCTCGAGCTCGCCTGGCTGAAGAGCCAGACCGATCTCCTATTCGCGCAGATCCAGGGCTCGGCGCGGATCAAGTTCGAGGACGGCACCACGCTGCGCATCAATTACGACGCGCATAACGGCTATCCCTATACGGCGGTCGGCCGCGCCCTGATCGATCGCGGCATCATCCCGAAGGACCAGATGTCGATGCAGAAGATCAGGGAATGGATGGAGCAGAACCCTGACGGCGCCAACGAGCTGCGGCGATCGAACCGCTCCTACGTGTTCTTCCGGCAGGTCCCGCTGTCCGACAAGGACGAGGCCGTCGGCGCGCAGGGCGTGCCGCTGACGCCGGGCCGCTCGATCGCGGTCGACAAGGCGCTGCATGTCTACGGCACGCCGTTCTTCATCGCCGGCGAGCTGCCGATCGATTCCGAGCAATCGAAGACGCCGTTCCACCGGCTGATGATCGCGCAGGACACCGGATCGGCGATCGTCGGCCCGGCGCGCGCCGATCTCTATTTCGGCGCCGGCGCCGACGCCGGAAAGGTCTCGGGCCGGCTGCGGCACAACATGCAGTTCGTCATGCTGGTGCCCAGGGGTCTCGACCCCGTCGTGCGCGGCCACAAGCTGCCCGTCCCGGACGAGCGGCCGTCGGCCAAGATCGCAAAACTGTTTCCGCAGACCGATCCGCAGAAGGACCAACCGGCGGCGAAGGCCGCGGATGTGCCGACGGCAGGCCTCGCCAAGGGTGCGACGAAAGACGCGGCCAATCACGCCGCCCAGACCCCGGCCACGAAGGACGCCGTGCCCCCGGCGCCGACTGCAACGACCTCTGTTGCACAGGCGGCGCCTGTGGCAGAACCGGTGCCGTTGCCGGTAGCCCGGCCGGACATTCCGCAACCGGAGAAGCGGCGATATCGGCGCACTCGCCATCACCGCGATCAATGAAACGACCCGCGCCGATCCCCGATCTGTCCGCTCCGTCGCGGCGCAAGCGCGCGCTGAGCGAAGAGGAGCGTGCGCTCTGGGAGAGCGTGGCGAAACAGGTCAAGCCGCTGCGCAAGCGACCGGCCGCCGCCAAGGCACATGCCGCGGCCTCTGATCCGGCCAGCCATCACGCCGCGGCGAAACCCGTCCCGGTCAAGCCGGTTAATTCACTCAAGGCTGCGCCGCCGCCGCGCCCGCAAGCGCCGCCGCTGGCACCGATCGGCCGCCGCGAGCGGGCAAAGCTGTCGCGAGGCCGGCAGGGGATCGATGCCCGGCTCGATCTGCACGGCATGACGCAGATCCGCGCGCATCGCGTGCTGTTCACCTTCCTGCAACGCGCGCACAGCGACGGGCTCACCTTCGTGCTGGTCATCACCGGCAAGGGCAAGGTCGGCGGCCTGGATTCCGAGCGCGGCGTGCTGCGTCGCCAGGTGCCGGAATGGCTCAGCCTGCCGGAATTCCGCTCGCTGGTGGTCGGCTTCGAGGAAGCGCATATCGGCCATGGCGGCGAAGGTGCGCTTTATGTGCGCGTCCGGCGCGCGCGCTGAAAAATATTAGAACGGGCGGACGATCCCGACGCGCGGGATCAGCGTGACGATCCAGCCGAAGATCGTCGTCTTGCGATCGTCTGCCGGGATCAGCGGCACGTCCTTCGACGCCGGCAGCATCTTCACGGCGTGCAGCATCAGGAACATGCAGACCGCCCAGTTCGAGATCCAGCGCGAATAGTCGAACACGGTCACGAACATCACGAAATAGCCGGTGCTGATCACGGCGAGCGCTGACATCACGATCCGGCGGTGCAGTTCGCTGGCGAGCGCTTCGATCAGCCGCGCGAAATAGCGCCACAACGGCGTGTGCAGCCAGATCAAGAGCGCGAAGACCGGGACGCCGAGGATGTTCGAGGGCATGCGCGCCCAGGTATCGGCGAACTCCTTCGACAGCGGCTGGTACCAGATGTAGCCGAACTCAAGCAGGTCGGTGCGCGATGGATCGGCCATCCGGCTTTGCAGGTGGCGGATGAACTCGTCATACGGCACGTCGACCGTGCCGGCGAATTGCGCAACCAGGAACAGGATGCCGACTGCGGCAAGCGTCGCCAGCCCAGTAGCGATGTTTCGCGGCGTCGCGCCCTGCACCAGGTAGAAGCGCAGCACCACGATTGCCGCAATCGTCGGCACATACATCAGGACGAAGATGTGGTGGACCAGGATCAGCAGGATCGAGACCAGCGCCGCAATCACTACGTACATGACCGAGCGCGCCGGGATCAGCAGCAGCACGATCGCGAGCGCACAGCCATAGATGTCGAAATGGCCGAGCGTGTGCATGAAATTCTTCAGGAAGAACGGCGATCCCGCGATGAAGACGAACAGCGGCCAATGCGCGTCGTCGAAGCCGAATGTCCGCTGAAACAGCCTGATGAACAGGCCAAGCGTGATCAGCCAGATCGCCCCGGCCAGCGCGAACACCAGCCACACCGGCACCTTGTCGGTGAACAGCGAGACGATCGCGCCGATCAGCGCGCGCTTGGTGAAGCCGTAATGATAATCGACCAGCAGATGGATGTAGGGGACGAAGGGCGGCAGCGCGATCTTGTGCAGGAACACCCCGACCAGCACGGCCGCGTTGACGGCCAGCATCAGGCGCCAGGGGTTTTGCCACCATCCTTGCTTCAAACTCATTGTCGTCCCGGCCAAGCGAAGCGCGAGCCGGGACCCATAACCACAGGCCTGCGTTTGACCAACGCTGGGGCTGCAGCTTGCTTCAACAATGGGCGCCGGTGGTTATGGGTCCCTGCTTTCGCAGGGACGACGATTCTAACTCGACTGCCTACAAAATAAACCGGCTCAGATCGGCGTTCTTGGCGAGGTCGCCGACATGCTTGGTGACGTAGTCGGCGTCGACCTGGATGGTCTCGCCGTGGCGATCGGGCGCGGTGAAGGAGATCTCGTCCAGCACCCGTTCCATCACGGTCTGCAGCCGCCGCGCCCCGATGTTCTCGACCGTGGAATTGACCGCGACCGCAACGTCGGCCAGCGCGTCGATCGCGCCGTCGGTGATGTCGAGCGTGACGCCCTCGGTCTTCAACAGCGCGACATATTGCTTGATCAGCGACGCTTCCGGCTCGGTCAGGATCCGGCGCATGTCGTCGCGCGACAGCGCCTGCAGCTCGACGCGGATCGGCAGGCGGCCCTGCAGCTCCGGCAGCAGGTCCGACGGCTTGGCGATATGGAAGGCGCCCGAGGCGATGAACAGGATGTGGTCGGTCTTGACCGCACCGTGCTTGGTCGAGACCGTGGTGCCCTCGATCAGCGGCAGCAGGTCGCGCTGCACGCCTTCGCGCGAGACGTCGCCGCCCTGGCGGTTCTCGCGCACGCAGATCTTGTCGATCTCGTCGAGGAAGACGATGCCATTGTTCTCGACCGCGCTGATCGCCTCCTGCACCAGCTGATCGGTGTCGAGCAGCTTGTCGGATTCTTCGTTGACGAGGATTTCGTGCGAACCTTCCACCGTCAGGCGGCGGGTCTTGCTGCGGCCGCCCATCTTGCCGAAGATGTCGCCGAGCGAGATCGCACCCATCTGGGCGCCGGGCATGCCGGGGATCTCGAACATCGGCATGCCGCTGCCACCCGACTGCGTCTCGATCTCGATTTCCTTGTCGTTGAGCTCGCCGGCGCGCAGCTTCTTGCGGAACGACTCCCGCGTCGCCGGGCTCGATCCCGGGCCGACCAGCGCATCCAGCACGCGCTCCTCGGCGGCCAGCTGGGCACGGGCCTGGACGTCCTTGCGCTTGCGTTCGCGGGTCTGCGCGATCGCGACCTCGACGAGGTCGCGGACGATCTGCTCGACATCGCGGCCGACATAGCCGACCTCGGTGAACTTGGTGGCCTCGACCTTGAGGAACGGCGCGCCGGCAAGCTTGGCCAGCCGCCGCGCGATCTCGGTCTTGCCGACGCCGGTCGGCCCGATCATCAGGATGTTCTTGGGCAGAACCTCCTCACGCAAGGAACCAGCAAGCTGCAGCCGCCGCCAGCGGTTACGCAGCGCAATCGACACTGCGCGCTTGGCGTCGGTCTGGCCGACGATGAAGCGGTCTAGTTCGGAAACGATTTCACGGGGGGAGAAGTCGGTCATTGGCTCTAGCTAGGTTGAAATGGCGGTCTCGGCAAGCGGCGGTCTTCCAAGGCATGATCCGCTAAATGATGGGCGGCCCTGCCTGCCACTGCCTGATCGCCTCGAACGGGTGGATCAGCATGATGATGTTCAGTGTCAAATTGTCGCGAATGTGGAGCAGCATCACGAGTTCGAACAGGACGCCGAGCGCGACGGTTACGGCGATCGGCAGCTTGCGTGCCAGCAGGAAGCCTAAAACCATCGCAAGCGTGTCCGATACCGAATTGACGATGGTATCGCCATAATAGTCCAGCGAGATCGTGCCAGCGCGGTAGCGCTCGATGATCCAGTTGGAGTTTTCGACGAGCTCCCAGCTGCCCTCGATCAGCATCGCGACAATCAGCCGCCCCGGCCAGGTGAGGCGCGGCAGCAGGAGGAAGGTCAGGCCGTAGAACAGCAGGCCGTGCAGTACATGCGACAGCGTGTACCAATCGGCGATGTGCTGCGAATTCTCCGAGCTCTGCACCGTGCCGTGCCAGAGTTTGACATAGCCGCAGGCGCAGATCGGCAAGCGGCCCATCGCATGGAGCAGCGCCGCCTGCAGCGCGAGCAGCGCGGCTGCGATCGCCAGCCATTGCCACGCTGAAACGCCGGTGACGGGGTTGCGCGCGAGCGTCATGCGTTGCGGGCCATCAGAAGCGCCGGACCGTCAGGCGTCTCGACCATGCGCAGCTTCTGAAAGCCGGCCTTCTCATAGGCGCGGATCGCGCGCGGGTTCTCCGGATCGGGATCGGTGACGATGCGCGGCGCGCCTTGCGCCAGCCGCTCGTCGACAAAGGCGCGGATCAGCGCCGAACCGTGGCCGCCCTGCATCATCGTCGGCTCGCCGATGAAGAGATCGATGCCGCGCGTGCCGGCCGGATGCGTACCGAAGCCTGAATTCCACGCCGTCAGGTCGTAGCACTGGATATAGCCGATATCGCCCTCATCGGTCGCGACGATGGACTGGTCCATCGCCGGCTCGTCGAGGTCGTCGCTGACCAGCGCATATTGCTCGGCCGGATCGCCCCACCATTCCCGGACATGCGGCAACGCCAGCCACCGCTTGATCTGCGGCAGGTCGTCCCGCGTCATTGGTCGGAAGCGGAAGGGGCCGGCCATGCTCAGCCGCCGATCGTCTCGATCGTCACGTTCCGGTTGGTGTAGACGCAGATATCGGCGGCGATATCGAGCGCGCGGCGGACGATGGTCTCGGCATCCTTGTCGGTGTCGACCAGGGCACGGGCCGCGGCGAGGGCATAATTGCCGCCGGAACCGATCGCCATCACACCCGACTCGGGCTCCAGCACGTCGCCGGTGCCGGTCAGCACCAAGGAGACGTCCTTGTCGGCCACGATCATCATGGCCTCCAGCCGGCGCAGATAGCGGTCGGTCCGCCAGTCCTTGGCGAGCTCGACGGCCGCCCGGGTCAGCTGCCCCGGATATTGCTCCAGCTTGCTTTCCAGCCGCTCGAACAGGGTAAAGGCGTCGGCGGTGGCGCCGGCAAAGCCGCCGATCACGTCGCCCTTGCCGATCCGGCGGACCTTCTTGGCGTTGGCCTTGATAACGGTCTGGCCGATCGAGACCTGCCCGTCGCCGCCGATCACCACCTTGCCGCCCTTGCGGACCGTGCAGATCGTGGTGCCATGCCAGACCGGCAGCTCATTTTGGGATGCTTGCATAGGTTACCTCTCTTCCGGGCAGATTTAGGCGGTCGGGCAGGGGGTTACAATCGGGGTAAAATCGGAGCGTTTTCGAGCGAAGTGGGCACCGGTTCGCGTGAAGAAAACGCGTCAGAATTAAATCGACAAGGATTTCCGGTCACCATGGCCGGAAGTTAGGGCGTTTCGAGGTCATCCCGCAGTAGCGAAGGTGACATCAGCCTGTTAAAAGACCGGCGTTTTCGGCACGGGAAAGCTTAATCTTCATGCGCACCGCAACCATCAAGCGCAAGACCAAGGAGACCGACATCGAGGTGACGGTCAACCTCGACGGAGCAGGCGTATCCACGGTTTCGACCGGGATCGGCTTCTTCGACCACATGCTCGACCTCCTGGCCCGCCATTCGCGCATCGACATCACGGTGAAGGCGGATGGCGATCTCCATGTCGATTACCACCACACCACCGAGGACGTCGGAATCGCGCTCGGCCAGGCCGTGAAGCAGGCGCTCGGCAACATGGCCGGCATCACCCGCTACGCCTCGATCCACATGCCGATGGACGAGACGCTGTCGCGCGTCGTGATCGACATTTCCGGCCGTCCGGTGCTGGTGTTCAAGGCCGAATTCCCCCGCGACAAGATCGGCGAGTTCGACACCGAGCTGGTGCGCGAATGGTTCAATGCCTTCGCGATGAACGCCGGCGTGACTCTCCACGTCGAGACCCTATATGGCGAGAACAGCCATCATATCGCCGAATCCTGTTTCAAGGGTTTGGCGAGGGCGCTCCGGACGGCGGTCGCGATCGATCCGCGGGCCCAGGGCGAAGTGCCCTCGACCAAGGGTCAGCTCGGCGGCTGATCTCCGGGTGCATGATCCGGAAAAGGTGGTGCCGGTTTTCCGGAAGATCATGCCTTAAGTAGAGTCCATCCTCGGCGGAGCGTTCGATGCCGGTCTATACAGTGCATGCCCCCGTGGCCAACGGCGCCGATCTTTCGGCGGCCGACAAAATCGTCTTCGTGCGCGACGGCTTCCATTTCTGGGCCGCGGTTGCGGGCGTGATCTGGCTGGCCTGGAACAGGCTCTGGCTGGCACTGATCGGCTGGCTCGTGCTGACCCTTGCGATCGATTTCGCCCTGGCCAAGCTCGGCGTCGGCCGCGGAGCGATCTTCCTGGTCGACCTGGTGCTGATGCTGTTGCTCGGGCTGGAGGCCGCGACCCTGCAGCGCTGGACCCTGTCGCGGCGCAAATGGCGCCAGCTCGACATCGTCGTGGCCGACAATGTGTTGGCTGCCGAGCACCGCTTCTTCGAGCGCTGGAGCGCGCGGCATCGCGGCGTCGTCAATGATCAGCGGTCGGTGGATCGCGGCGGGCCGCCGCCGACCCGGGACGTTCCGGGCCAGTCATTCTCAAAACCGCCGCCGATGCCGCAGGGCGGCATTATCGGATTGTTTCCAGAGCCAGGAGGATCGCGATGACGGTTGCAATCATCGATTACGGCTCCGGCAATCTGCATTCGGCGGCCAAGGCGTTTGAGCGCGCCGCGCGCAGCATGGAGGATCCGCAAGCCATCAAGGTGACGCGCGATCCCGATGCGGTGTATCGCGCCGATCGCATCGTGCTGCCCGGTGTCGGCGCGTTCGCCGATTGCCGCCGCGGTGTCGACGCGGTCGACGGCATGCTGGAAGCGCTCACCGAAGCGGTGCGGGTCAAGGCGCGGCCGTTCTTCGGCATCTGCGTCGGCATGCAGCTGATGGCGACGCGCGGCAAGGAGCATGTGATCACCGAGGGCTTCAACTGGATCGGCGGCGATGTCGAGAAGATCGCGCCGCGCGACGAAAGCCTGAAGGTCCCGCATATGGGCTGGAACACGCTCGACATGGTGCGCGAGCATCCGGTGCTGGAGCGGCTGCCGCTCGGGCCGAAGGGGCGGCACGCCTATTTCGTGCACTCCTATCACCTCAACGCCGCCAACGAGGCGGACGTGCTGGCGCGTGCCGACTATGGCGGGCCGGTGACCGCGATCGTCGGCAAGGACACCGCGATCGGTACCCAGTTTCACCCCGAGAAGAGCCAGCGCTTCGGCCTCGCTTTGATCTCGAATTTCTTGAAGTGGAAGCCGTGATTCTTTTTCCAGCGGTTGATCTGAAGAACGGCCAGTGCGTGCGCCTGGAGCAGGGCGACATGGCGCGCGCCACCGTGTTCAATCTCGATCCGGCGGCGCAGGCGGCGAGCTTCGCGGCGCAGGGCTTCGAATATCTCCACGTCGTCGATCTCGATGGCGCCTTCGCCGGCAAGCCGATGAACGCGCATGCGGTGGAGGCGATGCTGAAGGCCGTCACCATGCCGGTGCAGCTCGGCGGCGGCATCCGCGACCTCAAGACCATCGAGGCCTGGCTCCACAAGGGCATCACGCGCGTCATCATCGGCACCGCGGCGGTACGCGATCCCGAGCTCGTGAAGGGCGCGGCGAAGACATTCCCCGGCCGCGTGGCGGTGGGCCTCGATGCACGCGACGGCAAGGTCGCGGTCGAAGGCTGGGCCGAGACCTCGCATGTGACGGCGCTCGAGATCGCGCAGCGCTTCGAGGATGCCGGGGTCGCTGCGATCATCTTCACCGACATCGCCCGCGACGGCCTGCTCAAGGGCCTCAACCTCGATGCGACCATCGCGCTCGCCGATCGCATTTCCATTCCGGTGATCGCCTCCGGCGGCTTTGCCTCGATCGATGACGTCAAGGGACTGCTGGAGCCGCGCGCCAAGGAGCTCGCCGGCGCGATCGTCGGCCGCGCGCTCTATGACGGACGGCTTGATCCGGCCGCCGCGCTCAAGCTGATCCGCAGCGCGGCCTAGGAGACAGACATATGTTCAAGGTTCGCGTGATCCCCTGCCTCGACGTCAAGGACGGGCGCGTGGTCAAGGGCGTCAACTTCGTCGATCTGCGCGACGCCGGCGACCCGGTCGAGGCCGCGATCGCCTATGACGCCGCAGGCGCCGACGAGCTCACCTTCCTCGACATCACCGCCACCCATGAGAACCGCGGCATCATGCTGGATGTGGTGCGGCGGACGGCGGAGGCCTGCTTCATGCCGCTGACCGTGGGCGGCGGGGTCCGCACCGTCGACGACATCAAGACCCTGCTGCGCTCCGGGGCTGACAAGGTCTCGATCAATTCGGCCGCGGTCAGCCGGCGCGAATTCGTCAAGGAAGCCGCCGAGAAGTACGGCGAGCAATGCATCGTGGTCGCGATCGACGCCAAGCGGGTCAAGCGCGCGGGCGGCTCCGACCGCTGGGAGATCTTCACCCATGGTGGGCGTAATGCCACCGGGATCGAGGCCATCGAATATGCCCAGGAGGTCGTCTCGCTCGGCGCCGGCGAGATCCTGCTGACCTCGATGGACCGCGACGGCACCAGGCAGGGTTTTGACCTGCCGCTGACCCGGGCGATCGCGGACAGTGTTCCCGTACCGGTCATTGCGTCCGGCGGCGTCGGCAATCTCGATCACCTGGTGGATGGCGTCCGCGAGGGTCATGCCACCGGCGTGCTGGCCGCGTCGATCTTCCACTTCGGGGAATTTACCATCCGCCAGGCCAAGGATCACATGGTGCGCGCCGGCCTGCCGATGCGGCTCGATCCGTAGAGCGTGGTTCGGAAACAGAGTGATCTGGGACTCCTTGTCACAAAAATGCTAAGTCCCCACTTAGGGATGGCACAAGAGCGGTGCCAGTGCGCATGTTTGAGTTGAGTTGATGTCGCGTTTCACGGTCCACGATCTGGCCGCCACCATCGACGCCCGCGCTGCAGCGGGCGGCGAGGCGTCCTATACCCGCAAGCTGCTCGACAAGGGCGCGGAGCACTGCGCCAAGAAGTTGGGCGAGGAAGCGGTCGAGACCGTGATCGCCGCGGTCGAGAATGACCGCGATCACCTCATCGCGGAAAGTGCCGATCTCGTGTTTCACTTGCTGGTTCTATTGAAATCACGCGGCGTGAAGCTGGAGGATGTCGAGGCCGCGCTGGAGAAGCGCACCTCGATGTCGGGACTGGAAGAGAAAGCGTCGCGCAAGCGCGACTAGCGCACATGACCGAGCGCATTGAGAGGGGCAGCCTCATGGACATCCGGGCACCAGATCAGCAATACAACCCCTATCGCACCTTCACGCGCCAGCAATGGTCGCATTTGCGCGACGATACGCCGATGACGCTCGAGCCGGGCGAATTCGACCGCCTGCGTTCGATGCACGACCGCCTCGATTTGCAGGAGGTCGAGGACATCTACCTTCCGCTGTCACGGCTGCTCTCGATCTATGTCGACGCGACCCAGCGGCTATATTATTCGCAGCGCCAGTTCCTCAACATCCGCGACCGCAAGATGCCCTACATCGTCGGCGTCGCCGGATCGGTCGCCGTTGGCAAGTCGACCACCGCCCGCGTGCTGCAGGCGCTGCTGGCGCGCTGGTCGCCGCGGCCGAAGGTCGACCTGATCACGACAGACGGTTTCCTGTTTCCGAATGCCGTGCTCGAGCGGCAGGGCATCATGCAGAAGAAGGGCTTTCCGGAAAGCTACGACCTGCCGACGCTGCTGTCGTTCCTCAGCGACATCAAGGCGGGCCGGCGCCGCGTGCGCGCGCCGGTCTATTCGCATCTGACCTATGACATCGTGCCGAACAAATGGGTCGAGATCGACCAGCCTGATATCCTGATCGTCGAGGGCGTCAACGTGCTGCAGACCGGGCGGCTGCCGCGCGACGGCAAGGCAGTGCCGTTCGTCTCCGACTTCTTCGACTTCTCGGTCTATATCGACGCCGACGAGGCCGCGCTGCGGCAGTGGTACATCAAGCGCTTCCTGGCGCTGCGCGACACCGCGTTTACCGATCCAAGATCCTACTTCCACCGCTATGCGCCGCTGTCGGACGAGGAAGCGACCGCGACCGCGATCGCGATCTGGGAGCGCACCAACCTCGCCAATCTCGAGGACAACATCCTGCCGACCCGCCCCCGCGCGACGCTGATCCTCAAGAAGGGCGCTGACCACGTGGTGCAGTCGGTCGCGCTGCGCCGGCTGTAGTGTTTCTGGAGTAAGCAGACCACATCACAGCCGTCGTCCCCTGCGAAAGCAGGGACGACGCGGAGTTTGTGGCCTACGCCGCGATATGCCGCGCGGCGGCGAGGCCGGCGAGCGCTTCTTCCAGCTTCTCGCGGTCGAGCGGCTTGATCAGAAAACCGTCCATGCCGGCTTCGAAGCAGGCGTAGCGGTCCTCCACCAGCGTGTTGGCGGTCAGCGCCAGGATCGGGGTCCGGCGTCCGGACTGGCCGGCTTCATGCGCGCGGATCTGCTTGGTGGTCTCGATGCCGTTGAGGCGCGGCATCTGGATGTCCATCAGCACGAGATCATAGGGCGTGCCGGCTGACGTCGCCGACAGCCAGGATTCCATCGCCTGCTCGCCATTGGTGGTGATGACCACGTTGTGGCCGAGCCTCGTGAGAAGCGAGCGCATCAAGAGCGCGTTGATCTCATTGTCCTCGGCGACCAGGATCGAGAGCCCCTTGTCCGGGGCCGCGGCCGCCGTGGGCTCGGCCATCGCCTCGATCGCAAGGCTTTGATCTCCGACAAGGCTCGGTGCCGCGATCTCGGGCGACGCGACCAGGCGTGCGGCAAGCGAGGCCGCACGCAGCGGCTTGACCAGATAGCCGGTGAACATGGCTGTCTCGGAGGCCGACAGCTCCTGCCGCGTCGCCGGCGTGAACATCACGATGCGATGGGTCGCATGAAGGCGCGCCGCGCTGGCAAACGCCTCCATCGCCGGCGCGCCGAGCGTGTGGTCGATCAGGACGGCGTGCCAGCTTCGTTCCGGCAACAGCGCCTCGGCGACACCGGTGTCCGACACGATGCAGGTCTGCGCGCCCCAGCGCTGCAACCGCCGCGAGATCAGCGAGACCTCGATGCTGTGCGGTGCGACCAGCATGATCGACTGGCTGGTGAGGTCGGGCGCGGCGAAGCTGTTGGCCTCGCCGGTGTCGGCGGCGGCGAGCGGGATCGATACTTCGAAGGTCGAGCCGGAGCCCGGCGTGCTCGCGAGCGTGATGCGGCCGCCCATTCGCTTGACGATGCGGTCGCTGATCGAAAGTCCGAGGCCGGTGCCGCCATAGCTGCGCGCGATGCGGTCGTCGGCCTGCTCGAACTCCCGGAAGATGCGCTGCTGCGCTTCCGGTGCGATGCCGATGCCGGTGTCGCGGACCAGGAAGCTGATCTCGTTCGGCCAGATGCCGGGCTCGACGATCAGCGCGATGCCGCCGCTCGCGGTGAACTTGATGGCATTGCCGGCGAGGTTGAGCAGCACCTGACGCAGCCGCGCGGCGTCGCCGGCCACCTGCATCGGCAGCCGCTCGTCGACATAGGCGGCGATCTCGATGCCCTTGGCCTGCGCGCGCGGCGCCAGCAGCTCGGTGATGTCCTCGATCAGGCCGGACAGCGCAAAGGCGCGGTGCTCGAGATCGATCTTGCCGGCTTCGATCTTGGAATAGTCGAGCAGCTCCTCGATCAGCGCCAGCAGCGCGTCGCCGGAGGTCTTGACCGCCTTGACGTAGGTCGTCTGCTCCGGCGTCAGCTGGGTGTCCATCAACAGTCCGCTCATGCCGATGATGCCGTTCAGCGGGGTGCGGATCTCGTGGCTCGCCATCGCCAGGAAGCGCGACTTGGCGCGGTTGGCGGCATCGGCCTGATCGCGCGCTTCGGCCAGTGCCCGTTCGCTCTCGGTGCGGTCAGTGACGTCGCGGCCGACGCTCTGCATCTCGGCAGGCGCGCCGGCATCGTTGCGCACGAGGCCCTCGCGCCAGGCGATCCAGCGCGGCCCGAGCGGGCCTTCGATCTTCTGGTCGTAGACCCGCGTACCGTTGGCTTCGAGCGCGGTGTCGCCCTGTTCGAGCACCTTGAGCGTGGCGCTGCTGCCGATCAATTCGCTGCGGGAGGACTGCGCCAGCTCGCAATAGGCGTCGTTGGCGTAGGTGATGCGGCCGTCGATGTCGCGCAGCACGATCAAATCGTCCTGCGCCTCGAACAGGGTAGAGGCGCGCTGTTCGGCTTCCTGCAGTTCCCAGTTGCGGTCGGCCATCGCCTCATTATGCATTGCGATGGTGCGCAACCTCCTGCGCATCAGCCGCAGGCGGATGCCGAGCGTCACGATCCAGAGGCAGGCGAGCGCGAACAGGAAGCTGACCCCGATCGCGAATGCATTGGGGTCGTAGCCGCTTTGCTGCGAGAGGGCGCCCGAAATGAACCCGAAGGCGCTGCCGAATGCGATGGAGAAGATCGTGAAGGACCGGACGATCGTCGCGACCCAGGAATGGCGCCGCAGGAAGCGGCGAAGGCGTAACTTGATCCGGAAGAAACGCCCCATCAATGGTGGCCCTGAGAGTGCTTGATCTGCCGATGACGATGCGTCGGTCACCTTGCAAAGTGCTTGAAGTTGGTGGCCGTTTCGCGGTGCCCTCGGAACAGGGTTAGCGGAGGGTTAACTCTGCCAGGACCCGAGCGGCGGAGGGCGCGCGAGGTGCAAGCGACGCTGATTCGAGGCGGCGGTGTTCGCCGCGGGCGCTGACGATCAGGGCCGCGGCATCGCGGGCCGAAAACGTCTTCGACTGCACGAAGACGCGATAGTCCGACGGACCGTCATGCGAAAGGTAGATCACCGGATCGCTCGCCGAGGGATTGCCGGAAATCCCGATCAGCTGCGGCTTCGCGTTGCTTTCGCATGCGCCGGCCTCGGCATCGTCGATGTCGTCGATGACGGTGAAGTCGGCGGCCTCGGCGCTGTCGGCGATCTGGACCCGGACCGTGGCAAGGCCGGGATCGTCGGTGAAGCTGACGTGAAGCTGGGCCAGCCAGGAGATCGATGCGATCTGCATCGTTGCGCCGCCGATCTCGATGCAGGGCCGGGGACCCGGCAGCAATTCGGCGCGGGCAAATACCGCGGCCACGGCAAGCGGGACCACCGAGGCCAGAATCTTCAAACGCAACATGACACAACTCGCTCGACCCAAGCGCGCCGCGGATCGCGGTGCTTATGGTTTGCGGAGCGTAAATGAGAGTGGTTACTGCCGCGTTGACGCGGCGGGCATCGGGCGGAAAACCGGAGAGAGCTTCGGTTCTGACGCGTTTTCTTCAGGCGAATCGGTGCCGATCCCGCATCAAGTGCGGGACAGGCTTCGCTGGAAAACGCTACGCCGCGCGGCGCAAATCGTCGGCCAATGCACGATAGGACAGCGCTTCGGCGAGGTGCAGCCGGCCGATCGTCTCGGCGCCGTCGAGATCGGCCAGCGTGCGCGCCACCCGCAGCACGCGGTGATAGCCGCGCGCGGTGAGGTGCATGGTGTCGGCCGCCTCGCGGAGCAGCTTCTGGCCATGCGCGTCGGGCTGCGCGATGGTCTCGAGCAGCGAGCTCGGCGCTTCCGCGTTGGTGCGGACCTGCGGCATGCCGGCCGCCGCGTAACGCGCGAGCTGGATGTCGCGCGCGGCCGCGACGCGGCGGGCGACCTCGGCCGAGCCCTCCGCCGGCGGCGGCAGGATCAGATCGGCCGCGGTCACCGCCGGCACCTCGATCCTGAGATCAATGCGATCCATCAGCGGGCCGGAGATCCGCATCTGGTAGTCGGCGGTGCAGCGGTCGAGCCGGCCGCGCTTGCAGGAATAGCCGGGCTCATAGGCGTGGCCGCAGCGGCACGGGTTCATGGCCGCGACCAGCATGAAGCGCGCCGGATAGGTGACGCGATGGTTGGCCCTGCTCACCGAGACCTCGCCATTCTCCAGCGGCTGCCGCAGCGAATCCAGCACGCGCGGATCGAACTCCGGCAACTCGTCGAGGAACAGCACGCCCTGATGGGCGAGCGAGATCTCGCCGGGCTTGGCGCGCATGCCGCCGCCTGTCAGCGCCGCCATGCTGGCCGAGTGATGCGGACTGCGGAACGGGCGCCGCGCGGTCAGGGCGCCGTCGCGGATCTCGCCGGCGACGGAGGCTATCATCGAGACTTCGAGCAGTTCCGACGGCGACAGCGGCGGCAGGATCGAGGGCAGCCGCGCCGCCAGCATCGACTTGCCGGCGCCGGGCGAGCCGATCATCAGCAGATGATGCCCGCCGGCGGCCGCGATCTCGAGCGCGCGTTTTGCGCTTTCCTGGCCCTTGATGTCGCGCAGGTCGAGCAGCGTCTCCTCGCGCTCGTGCACCTTGGGCTGCGGGCGCGACAGCAGCTGCGTGCCCTTGAAGTGATTGGCGATCTGGATCAGCGAGTGAGCTGCGATGATCTGGATGTCGGGGCTCGCCCAGGCGGCTTCCGAGCCGCAGGCGGCCGGGCAGATCAATCCCTCGTCGCGCGAGTTGGCGCCGATCGCGGCAGGCAGCACGCCCGCCACCGGCGCGATCGAGCCATCGAGCCCGAGCTCGCCGAGCACGGTGAAGCCATTGAGCGCATCCGGCGGGATCGCCCCGATCGCCGCCATCAGGCCGAGCGCAATCGGCAGGTCGTAATGGCTGCCTTCCTTCGGCAGGTCGGCCGGTGCCAGGTTGACGGTGATGCGGCGGGCGGGCAGCGCGAGGCCGGAGGCGATCAGCGCCGAGCGCACCCGCTCCCTCGCCTCCGACACCGCCTTGTCGGGCAGGCCTACGATCGCAAAGGCCGGCAGTCCCGGCGCGACCTGCACCTGCACGTCGACCGCGCGGGCCTCGATCCCCTCGAAAGCGACGGTAGAAACCCGCTGGACCATGCTGCCCCTATCTTCCGCCACCCAAGGTAGCGGAGCGGGATGCCCAACGCAAGAACATTAAGGGAACATCCGGGGCGGCGTGTGCCGTCCCCGGATGCGCCGCTGCTCACAGATTCATCTGCATCGGCTCGGGATAGTAGTGGAAGCCGTCGCCGACCTTGGCGACGTGGCCGTAGCCTGGCCAGGCGAAGTGATAGGACATTACCGCGGTCTTGTTCGCGGCCAGCATCTCCAGGAGCTTGACCCGCGAGGCCGCCGCCTGCTTCGGATCGGTGTCGTAGGAGAATTCCATCCGCGGCCGCTCCAGCAGCAGCACCGCGTGATGCGAGAGATCGCCGAGGAAGGCGAAGGATTTGCCGCCCGAGCTCACCATGAAGATGGTGTGGCCCACGGTGTGGCCGGGCGCCGCGATCGCCTGCACGCCGGGCAGGAATTCCTGGCCGTCCTTGAAGAACACAATGCGGTCGCGCACCGGCAGCAGGTTCTTGCGGGCGTGCACGATGAAGTCCTTCAACGGACTGCCCATCTTGCCTTCGTCGGTCCAGAAATCGAGATCGCTCTGGGCGATGTAGTACTGCGCGTTCGGGAATAGCGGCTTGTTGTCGGCATCGACGATGCCGCCGATATGATCGATATGCGCGTGCGACAGCACGACGGCGTCGATGTCTTCCGGCTTGATGCCGGCTTCCTTCATGCTCTTCTGCTGCCGGCCGGTGGTCGGACCGAACGCCTTGGAAGTACCCATGCCGGTATCGAACAGGATCAGCTTGTCGCCCGTGTTGACGATCGGCGAGTTCTGCTCGAGCACGACATTGTCGGGCGAGAGGAAGTTGTCGGACAGCATCTTCTTCACTTCTTCCTTCGGCACGCCGGTGAAGGTGCCGGAGGGATCGCCGAGCGGCAGCGGGCCGTCGGAGACGACGGTCACTTCCGCATCGCCGAGCGTGAAACGATGCCAATAGGGTGTCTGCGTGCCGAGTTTGGGAGCGCGCGCCTCGGCCGTGCCGCCGAGGATGGTGCTGGCGCCGAGACCGGCGCCAAGCGCGAGCAAGGATCGTCGTGAGACATTGAGCGTCATAACGTCTTCCTCCACATTTTTTATGAGATTTTCGCGTTGATGCCTGCCCATTGACCCGCCGCTTGACCTGACGCAGGCAAGAGAATGCTGCCCTCGCCCGCGCAAGCTGGCAAGAAGAATAAGGCGAACGCTGGCGCGGTCGGTCTCCGGCTAAAGCATGATCCGGAAAAGTGTGACGCGGTTTTCCGAAAAGATCATGCTCAAACAAGAAGCTAAAGCGCGATGATGATTCAACCCGATCTCATCGCGCTTTTAGAATTCAACCGGCATGTGCGGCGCACAAGGGAGGGTTATTTGGCGGCGCGCTTCTTCTCGATGGCATCCCAGACCCTGGCCGCGACGTCGGGGCCGTTGAGCCGCTGAATGGCGCGGATGCCGGTCGGCGAGGTGACGTTGATCTCGGTGAGGTTGCCGTCGATCACGTCGATGCCGACGAACAGCAGGCCAAGTTCGCGCAGCGCGGGTCCGACGGTGGCGCAGATTTCGCGCTCGCGATCCGAGAGCTCGGTCGCCGCGGCCGCGCCGCCGCGCACCATGTTGGAGCGCAGGTCATCCGGCGCCGGCACGCGGTTGACGGCGCCGGCGAACTCACCGTCGACCAGGATGATGCGCTTGTCGCCATGCTTCACCTCGGGGAGGAAGCGCTGGATCACCCAGGGCTCCTTGAAGGTGACCGAGAACATGTCGAACAGCGAGCCGAAATTCATGTCCTGCGGCATCACGCGGAACACCGCGGCGCCGCCATGGCCGTGCAACGGTTTCATGACGACGGCGCCATGCTGATCGCGGAATGCGTTGATCTCGTCGAGGTCGCGCGAGATCAGGGTCGGCGGCATCAGCTGCGGGAAATTCATCACGAACAGCTTTTCCGGCGCGTTGCGCACGCTGGCCGGGTTGTTGACCACCAGCGTCTTCGGATGGATGCGCTCGAGGAAATGGGTCGAGGTGATATAGGCGAGGTCGAACGGCGGATCCTGCCGCAGCAGCACGACGTCGAAGCCATTGAGCGCCTCGCGCTTCGGCTCGCCCAGCGTGAAGTGATTGCCGACCTCGTCGCGCACGGTGAGAGACTGCATCGGTGCCACCAGCTCCTCGCCGCGCAGCGACAGTCTATCTGGCGTGTAATAGGAAATGCCGTGGCCGCGTTTCTGGGCTTCGAGCAGCAGCGCAAAGGTGGAATCGCCGCGGATGTTGATGCGCGCGATGGGATCCATCTGGACGGCGATCTTCAATTTCATAAGCGTATCCCGCGAGGTCTGGAGGTAACTTTAAGGGCTGGCGTCGAATGCCGCTAACAGATGGCGCGGCAGGCTCTTCGGCGCAATCAGCACGGCGTCGAATCTGAGATCAAATTCGGCATGTTCGGGATGCGCCATCAGCCAGGCCTGGGCGGCATTGACGATGCGCTGCTGCTGGCGTGGCGTCACCGCATAGGCGGCGTCATCGAGGCTGGCACGAGCCTTGACCTCGACGAAGGCGAGCAGATTGCGCCGGCGCACCACCAGGTCGATCTCGCCATAGGGGGTGCGGAAGCGTCTTGCCAGGATGCGATAGCCCTTGGCGATCAACAGGGCGGCGGCGCGGCTTTCGGCCGATATGCCGGTGCGGAATGCCGCGACGCGCTCGGGCGAGGCGCTGTCAGTTTTCGCCATCGCCGTCCCCGACGGTCTTCGCCAGTTCGAGGGCGCGGGCGTAGACCTCGCGGCGCGGGCGGCCCGACAGTTCGACCGCGTGCGCGACCGCATCCTTGACGCTGCCGCGGGCGAGCTGCGCGCGCAGGAGATCGTCGAGCGCGCCCTGGTCCATCACGCCGGCATCATCGGCCGGCGGTCCGACGACGAGCACGAATTCGCCGCGCGTTTCCAGCACATCGGCGCCTGCCGCAAGCTCGGCGACCGGCGCGCGCTTGACCTCCTCATGCAGCTTGGTCAGCTCGCGGCAGATCGCGGCATCGCGACTACCCATGATCGCGGCGAGATCGCGCAGCGTGTCCTGCACGCGATTGCCCGATTCGAACATCACGAGCGTCGCATCGATCCGCGCCAGCTCGGTCAGCCGAGCGCGGCGCGCGTGTTCCTTCGTTGGCAAAAATCCCTCGAAAAAGAACCGGTCGGTCGGCAGCGCCGCGACCGACAGCGCCGTCAATACCGACGACGGCCCCGGCACCGCGATGACGGCATGCCCGGCGGCGCAGACCTCACGCACCAGCTTGAAGCCGGGATCCGAGATCAGCGGCGTGCCGGCGTCCGAGACCAGCGCGATCGAGGCGCCCTGCGCCAGCCGTTCCAGGATCTTCGGCCGCGCCTGCGCGGCGTTATGCTCGTGATAGGGCGCAAGCTCGGCCGTGATCGCGTAACGCTCGGTCAGCCGGCGCGTAATTCTTGTGTCCTCGCAGGCAATGATGTCGACGCCCGCCAGCGTCTCCAGCGCGCGCAGGGTGATGTCGGCGAGATTTCCGATCGGGGTCGCGACCAGATGGAGCCCGGGCGTGGCCCTTGGCGCCGCCAGCAGCTGGCCGCCGATCGAAAAGGTTTTGGCCGCAGCGCCCGCCGTGGCGTCAGGACTGTGGAGGGAACTGGCTTTTGCGCGCATAATGCCAATCTAGAGGGATGGCAGCGCTTGCGCCACACCCGCAGGGGTGTTGCTTGAAGGTCGCTGCGCCGGAAATGTGGGCCGCGGCAACGGCGCCGCGGGGCCATAATCCTTTTGTTCCGGTTAACTATTCGCCGACAATATGCCTGAATCCACCCGCCTCATCAGAGCCGGATGGAGTCCTGGCCGATCATGGTCGGCCAAGAGAAGAGAGACGATGGAAGGCCCGCATCACCACAAGTCCCCGCCGTCGGGCACGACCCGGCGGACCGCGCTTGGTCTTATCGTGGGCGCGCCGCTGCTGTCGGCCTGCTCCGGTATCCAGCAAAGCCTGAGCCAGTTCTCCAGTCCGTTCGGCGGCGGCCAGGAGGCGGGACCCGCCGGCCCGCAGCAACAGCCGCAAGCGGTCGGTACCGGGCAAGTCAAGATCGGGCTGATCCTGCCGCTGTCGGCGTCCGGCAATGCCGGGCTCGCCGCCCAGTCGATGCGGAACGCCGCCGAAATGGCGCTGGCGGAATTTCAGAACCCGAACATTCAGCTGCTGATCAAGGACGATGGCGGCAGTTCGCAAGGCGCGGCGCAGGGCACCCAGCAGGCGCTGTCGGAAGGGGCCGAGATCATTCTGGGACCGCTGTTCGCGGGCTCCGTGCCGGCCACGGCGCAACTGACGCGGCCGCGCGGAACGTCGGTGATCGCGTTCTCCACCGATTCAAGCGTGGCCGGACGCGGCGTCTATCTCTTGAGCTTCCTGCCGGAGTCCGACATCAATCGGATCGTCGATTATTCCGCCGGGATCGGTAAGCGCTCATTCGCCGCGATGGTGCCCGACAACGCCTATGGCAATGTGGTCGAGGCCGCGTTCAAGCAGGCGGTCGGCCGCAAGAACGGCCGCGTCGTCGCATTCGAGAAATACGGCGCCGATCGCGCAACGCCGGCACGGACCGTGGCACAGGCGCTCGGCCAGGCCGATACGCTGCTGATTGCCGACGATGGCGATTCGGTCGTCGCGACCGCCGATGCGCTGACCGCGGCCGGCGCCAATCTGCGCAACATCCAGCTGCTCGGCACCGGGCTGTGGGACAATCCGCGGGTGTTCGCGAGCCCCGTGCTGCAGGGCGGCCTCTACGCCGCGCCAGACCCGTCCGGCTTCCGCAGCTTCGCCGGCCGCTACCGCGCCAAATATGGCGGCGAGCCGGTGCGGACCGCGACGCTGGCCTATGATGCCGTCGCGCTGATGGCGGCGCTGGCGCGCACCCAAGGCGCACAGCGCTTCGCGCCGGAGACGCTGACCAATCCATCCGGCTTTGCCGGCATCGACGGCCTGTTCCGCTTCCGCTCCGACGGCACCAATGAACGCGGCCTTGCGGTCATGAAGGTGGCGTCCGGCGGCGGCACACCGGTTGCGGGGTCGCCGAAGAGTTTTGGGGCTTAGGCGGGCAAGCTGCCTTGTCGAGCGCCGGAACCCGCCAGCTACTTTGCATGGGGTTGTTTTCGATATTTTGGCAGCGTGCACCTAGGCGGCGAGATCCGCGACGACGGCGTCGAGCACCGGGAATCCTGACTTCGTCACGCGCAGCCGTCCGTCGGCGTCGACGGCGATCGCGCCTTCCTCGCGCAGCATTGTGATCCGCTGCGGGGCGAGCTGGCGGCCGGACAGTGCCGCATAGCGCTTGGGGTCGATGCCCTCGGCAAGCCGCAGCCCCATCAGCAAAAATTCGTCGGCACGCTCTTCGCTGTTGAGGCTGTCATCGGTGACGACGCCGTGACCGCGTTCCTCGACATTCAACAGCCAGGCCTCGGGGCGCCGCTCGGTCGCGGTCGCGTGCCTGACGCCATCGACGTCGAGCCGGCCATGCGCACCGGGGCCGATGCCGGCATATTCCTCACCGCGCCAGTAGACGAGGTTGTGCTTGCACTCCGCCCCAGTGCGGGCGTGATTGGAGATCTCGTAGGCCGGCAATCCCTCGCGGGCGCAGACCTCCTGCGTCACGTCGTAGAGCGCGCGCGCGGTCGCTTCATCCGGCGTCTGCAATTTGCCGGCGGCATGCAGCCCGAAGAACGGCGTGCCTTCCTCGATCGTGAGCTGATAGAGCGACAGATGCTCGGCGGCTTCCGAGATCGCCTGCTTCAACTCGCTCGCCCACATCTGCGGCGTCTGGTCGGGCCGCGCATAGATCAGATCGAACGAGTAGCGGTCGAACGCGCTTCGCGCGATCGCAACCGCGTCGAGCGCTTCGCGCGCGGTGTGCAGTCGGCCCAATGCCTTCAGCGATGCGTCGTCCAGTGCCTGCACGCCGAGCGAGACGCGGTTGACGCCGGCCGCGCGATAGCCGCGAAAGCGCGTCGCCTCGACGCTGGTCGGGTTGGCTTCGAGCGTGACCTCGACGTCGCGCGCCACCGACCAATGCTTGCCGATGGCGTCGAGCACGGCGCCGACGGTCTGCGGCTGCATCAGTGACGGCGTGCCGCCGCCGAGGAAGATCGAGGTGACCTCGCGCCCCGGCACCCGCGCGGCCGTGGTCTCGATCTCGCGGGCGAAGGCGCGCACGAAGCGCTCCTCGTCGACGGGCGCATGCCGCACGTGGCTGTTGAAATCGCAATACGGGCATTTCGACAGGCAGAACGGCCAGTGCACGTAGACGCCAAAGGCTTTCCGTTCAGCGTGGCTCAAGGCAAATCTCCGCGAGCTTCACGAAGGCGCGGGCGCGATGCGACAGGCCAAGCCCGAGCGGCGGCAGGCCGTGCTTCTCGATGCTGGTCATCTCGCCGAAGGTCCGCGTATGGCCGTCGGGCAGGAAGGCCGGATCATAGCCGAAGCCGGCGGTGCCGCGTGGCGGCCAAACCAGGGTTCCGTCGGCGCGGGCCTCGACCTCCTCGAGGTGATCATCGGGCCACGCCACGCACAGGGCGGAGACGAAATGCGCACTTCGCCGGTCCGGCGCGGTGGCGCCGCGCTCCTGCAGCAAACGTTCGATCCGCGTCATCGCCGCCATGAAATCCTTGCCTTCGCCGGCCCAGCGCGCCGAATAGATCCCGGGTGCGCCGTCGAGCGCGTCGACCACGAGGCCGGAATCGTCCGCGAAAGCCGGCAGTCCGGTCGCTTTCGCCGCGGCGATCGCCTTGATCGCCGCATTGGCGCGAAAACTGTCGCCGGTCTCCTCGGGCTCGGCGAGGCCGAGCTCGCCGGCCGACACCGCCTCCACGCCATGCGGCGCCAGCAGTTCCCGCATCTCGGCGAGCTTGCCGGGATTATGGGTGGCGATGACGAGCCTTCCGGTGATTCGGCGATGCATGACCAATCTGACTACGCCACCGCGATCTTTTGCAAGTCGACCAGACGCGCGACACCTTTGCGCGCCAGCGCCATCAGCGCCAGAAACTCGTCCTGCGAGAACGGCGTCTTCTCGGCGGTGCCCTGCACCTCGATGATGCGGCCGTCGCCGGTCATGACGAAATTGGCGTCGGTGTCGGCCTCGGAGTCCTCGGCATAGTCGAGGTCGAGGACCGGCGTGCCCTGGTAGATGCCGCAGGAGATCGCCGCCACATTGTCGCGCAACACGTTGGTCTTCAGCATGTTGCGGGCCTTCATCCAGTTGATGCAGTCGGCCAGCGCCACCCAGGCACCGGTGATCGAGGCGGTGCGGGTGCCGCCATCGGCCTGGATGACGTCGCAATCGACCGTGATCTGGCGCTCGCCGAGCGCCTCCAGATCGACGGCCGCGCGCAGCGAACGGCCGATCAGCCGCTGGATCTCGACCGTGCGGCCGCCCTGCTTGCCGGCGGAGGCCTCACGGCGGGTGCGTTCCAGGGTGGCGCGCGGCAGCATGCCGTATTCGGCGGTCACCCAGCCGCGGCCCTGGCCCTTCAGCCAGGGCGGCAGCCGCTCTTCCAGCGTGGCGGTCACCAGCACATGGGTGTCGCCGAACTTCACCATGCAGGAACCCTCGGCATATTTGACGACGCCGCGTTCCAGCGACACGGGACGCAGTTCATCGGGCGCACGGCGGCTTGGCCGCATGAAATCCTCCAAAAATCCGAGATATATGGCTGGGCGTGCTTGTAGGAGGGGGAACGGGCAGCGGCAAGGGTTTTCGGCCCTGGGTTGGCCAGGTACCGGGGGCTGAATGCATGCTTGTCACCGGCCTCTCGGAGCGACAGATTAGGCAGCAATTGTGAGGGACTGGAGTGTGACTCATCACGATCCGATTGGCCTGATCGCACCGCATGCGGGGCTCGCCCAGCTCAACGAGCGTTCGCGCGACATTTTTCGTCAAATCGTCGAAAGCTACCTTGCGACCGGCGAGCCGGTCGGCTCGCGCAACATCTCGCGCCTGATCGCATTACCGTTGTCGCCGGCCTCGGTCCGCAATGTGATGTCGGACCTCGAGCAGCTCGGGCTGATCTATGCGCCGCACACCTCGGCGGGCCGGCTGCCGACCGAACTTGGCTTGCGTTTCTTCGTCGACGCCCTGATGCAGGTCGGCGACCTCACCGAGGCCGAGCGTCAATCGATCCAGACCCAGCTGGCCGCCGTCGGCCGTGCGCAATCCGTCGAGGCGGCGCTTGGCGAGGCGCTGACGCAGCTGTCGGGGCTGACCCGTGCCGCCGCGGTGGTGCTGACGCAAAAGTCGAATGCGCGGCTGAAGCACATCGAATTCGTGCGGCTGGAGCCGGAGAAGGCGCTGGTCGTGCTGGTCGGCGAAGACGGCCAGGTCGAAAACCGGGTGCTGGCGCTGCCGCCGGGCGTTCCATCGTCGGCGCTGACCGAAGCGACCAATTTCCTCAATGCGCGGATCCGTGGCCGGACGCTGGCCGAAGCGCGGCTCGAGCTCGAGACGGCATTGACGCAAAACCGCGCCGAGCTCGATCAGCTCACGCAAAAGGTCGTCGCGGCCGGCATCGCGAGCTGGTCCGGCGGCGCGAACGAGGACCGCCAGCTGATCGTGCGCGGCCACGCTAATCTGCTCGAGGATCTGCATGCGCTCGACGACCTCGAGCGCATCAAGTCGCTGTTCGACGATCTCGAGACCAAGCGCGGCGTGATCGATCTGCTCGGCCGCGCCGAACGCGGCGAGGGCGTGCGGATTTTCATCGGTTCGGAGAACAAGCTGTTCTCGCTGTCGGGTTCCTCCACCATCATCGCGCCATACGGCGACGCCCAGGGCCGGATCGTCGGCGTGCTCGGCGTGATCGGACCGACGCGGCTGAACTATGCGCGGGTAATCCCGACGGTGGATTATGCCGCGCGCATCGTCAGCAAGATGCTGGGCGGCTGATCGGAGCGAAATTCGGTTTCATTTGACGGGTTTCTTGACGCGAAGTGGAGGTGCGCTGGCCCTAACCGGTATGTTGCGCTTGATTTTCGCCGCTCAAAGCACGATATCCCGGGCAGCAATCCCCAAGATTTGAACCGACGCGAGTTTTCGAGAAGGCAAGCCATGACCGATCCGAACCGGGCCAATGACAACACCGAGAATTCGGCGCCGACGGGTGAACCCGTGGTCTCGAAGCCCTACATCATGCCTGACGATCCCGAGGTGGGATCGGCTGAGGCGCTGACCAAGGAACTCGCCGAGGCGCGCGACCGGACGCTGCGCACGCTGGCCGAGATGGAGAACCTCCGTCAGCGCACCCGCCGCGAGGTTGCCGACGCCAAGACCTATGGCATCACCGGCTTTGCCCGCGACGTGCTCGACATCGCCGACAATCTGCAGCGCGCGCTCGACGCCGTGCCGGCCGAGACCAAGGAAGCCGCCGATCCCGGCCTGAAGGCGCTGCTCGAAGGCGTCGAGCTGACCGAGCGCTCGCTGCTCAACACGCTGGAAAAGAACGGTGTCAAGAAGTTCGACCCGATCGGCGAGAAGTTCGATCCGAACTTCCAGCAGGCGATGTTCGAGGTGCCTGATCCGTCAGTGCCGTCGGGCACCGTGGTGCAGGTCGTGCAAGCCGGCTACATGATCGGCGAGCGCATCCTGCGTCCGGCGCTGGTCGGCGTCTCCAAGGGCGGCGCCAAGGCCGCCCCAAGCGCCGACATCACCGCCTGATCCAATGTCTTACGCGATATCCGACGACTGGATGCGCTTGACGCCGGCCTTGTCCATATCGGCCCAGGCCTTGGCCAATGATCCCTGGGTGTCGATGCCGCGGCAGGCATCCTCCACCACATAGGTTTCGAAGTCGGCCTTGCGCGCATCGAGCGCGGTCCAGGCCACGCAGAAATCGGTGGCGAGCCCGGCGACGAACACGCGATTGATCTTGCGCGCCGTCAGATAGGCGCCAAGCCCGGTGGTGGTCTTGCCGTCGGCTTCGGTGAAGGCGGAGTAGCTGTCGACGTCCTTGTGAAAACCCTTGCGGATGATCAGCTCCGCCTGCGGAATCGCAAGTTCCTTCGACAGCGCGGCGCCGTCGGTGCCTTGGACGCAGTGGTCGGGCCACAGCACCTGCTTGCCATAGGCGAGGTCGATGGTCTCGAACGGTTTCTTGCCGGCATGGACCGAGGCAAAGGAGACGTGACCGGGCGTGTGCCAGTCCTGCGTCATCACCACATTGGCAAAGCTCTTGGCGATCTTGTTGATCACCGGCACCACCTGCTCGCCGTCCTTCACCGCGAGGCTGCCGCCGGGCAGGAAGCAGTTCTGCACGTCGATCACGAGCAGCGCGGAGCCGTCGTCGGGCTTGATTGCGGCGGCCCAGAGATTCCTGGGAACCAGCGTCGCGAGCGCCATCGTGCCAAAGATCGTGCCAAGGCCTGCAACAATCCGTCGTCGATCGAACATCGCGCCCTCCTCGCTTTGTGTGATTATCGCGCGAGGAGGCTAGTTCCGTTCGTGGAGCTGCGAAAGCCCGATTTTTCGGAGGGCTTTGCGAAAGGGATCAGCCGCGCGGCTGGATGCCGTCGCGCACCGCGCGGAAGCGCGGGAAGGCCTTCTCCCAATCGGTGCGCGGCGAGCTGCCGATGATGCGCATCGAGGTTTGCGCGCCGAACCGCAGCCACTGCACGATGGTCACCGGGGTGTTGTCCTTGCCGCTGACGGCGTCGATCCGGGTCTCGAAGCCGGGCTGGCCGTCGATCCGGATCGGCTCGGACATGGTGATCCGCCCGTCGCGCACGCCGGGGATCGTAGTCGCGATCTGCTGGGCGAAGCGGCCGCGATCATCGGGTGTGGCCGGGGCCGAGCCGATGATGCCAAGCAGCAAGAAGGGCTTGGTCTCGAGGGCCTTCTCGTCGCCGTCGGCCATCAGCAGTGCCGCGCCCGGCGCCAGCATGCGGATATTCTTGAAACCGCTGAGCTCGGTGACCTTGAACGGCATCATGCCGAGCTGCTCGTCGACCGGCACCTCGTTGCGGATCTGGGCGGTGGCGAACATCTGCCGCACGGCGTCGTCGGTGTAGATCTTGCTCGCATTCTCCGGCACCTGCACCGCGACATAGCCGGAGAAGGTCGGCCCCGGCAGGATCATGGAATAGCGCCGCACATTGCTGGCGCCGTCGCGCCCACTCTCCACGGTGTAGTAGGCGAGGCCGGCCGGCGTCTCGAGGCTCTCGGGCTTGATATTCCCGGTGCCGGCGGGATTGGCCTTGAACGCGCTCACGACCTCCGCGTAGGCGTCCGCGGGCAGGTCGGCGATCAGGACCTTCACGCCCTGGTCCTCAGTCTCGAAGCCGATGAACGACTTGGCCCGGTTGAGGCCCACCAGCGGCTTCATCCCGACATGCGCGCCCGGCGGAAACACCACGTCGGCGGCGAAGCCACGACAGGTGGCAGCAATCAGCAAGGCAACCGCAACGAGAACTCGAAAAGGCGTCATGGGAGGATCTACCGGTTTTGCTTGGTGGCCGCGCAACGGGCCCGGTGCAGGGCTGGGTGGCCTCTTTCAGTCGGACCGCTTTTAGCGGTTTTGATGACCCTGCAACAGGCCGCCAAACCTCCGCTCCGGGCCCGCGAGCCCGATTCCATGGGCTTTTCGCCCTGATTGGCTGGCACTTTTCAGCTTCCCGACGTGTCCACGAGCCTACCGCCTGCGGCCGCCCAGCGGCCAAACAGCGCGCCTCGGCCGTGCGCCGCTCTCGCATACGACGTTTGTGAGCGTTCACTCAACAGCGGTGACGCCGCGCGGCGGACGTTGGCGCCCTAAATCATTGCCGATTTGTTAACTTGGCTTGGGCCTGTCTCGGGGCGTGGCTTGGGCTCGTTGCGGACCTGCTTCGGGCGGCCTGAACTGGCGCCGCAGTCGGGCTGACACAATCTTTCAAACGTCAGTCTTTTCAGGCCTCAACGTTGCGTCCAGTCCTTGCGGGCAGGACCCTCTCTCCTATATCAGGCTCACCGTCGCAATATCGCGAGTATGTGAACGTCTGGGGGTTCGGTACGGAGCGCCGTCAGGGCCCAACCAACCTGCCGCAACAAAGAGGATATCAAAACCATGGGTAAGGTCATTGGGATCGACCTCGGCACCACGAATTCGTGCGTCGCCGTAATGGATGGCAAAAACGCCAAGGTGATCGAGAACGCGGAAGGCATGCGGACGACGCCGTCGATCGTTGCTTTCACTGACGATGGCGAGCGCCTCGTCGGCCAGCCGGCGAAGCGCCAGGCGGTGACCAATCCCGAGCGTACGTTCTTTGCGGTGAAGCGCCTCATCGGCCGCCGCTATGACGACCCGATGGTCGAGAAGGACAAGAAGCTCGTTCCCTACAAGATCGTCAAGGCATCGAACGGCGACGCCTGGGTCGAAGCCGATGGCAAGACCTATTCGCCCTCGCAGGTCTCGGCCTTCATCCTGCAGAAGATGAAGGAGACCGCTGAGGCGCATCTCGGCCAGAAGGTCGAGCAGGCCGTCATCACGGTTCCCGCTTATTTCAACGACGCACAGCGTCAGGCCACCAAGGATGCCGGCAAGATCGCCGGCCTTGAAGTGCTGCGCATCATCAACGAGCCGACCGCTGCCGCGCTCGCCTACGGTCTCGACAAGTCGAAGACCGGCACGATCGCCGTGTACGATCTCGGTGGCGGCACCTTCGACGTCTCGATCCTCGAGATCGGCGACGGTGTGTTCGAGGTGAAGTCGACCAACGGCGACACCTTCCTCGGCGGTGAAGATTTCGACATGCGCCTTGTTGGTTATCTGGCCGACGAGTTCCAGAAGGAGCAGGGCATCAACCTGCGCAACGACAAGCTCGCTTTGCAGCGCCTGAAGGAGGCCGCTGAAAAGGCCAAGATCGAGCTGTCGTCGACCACGCAGACCGAAATCAATCTGCCGTTCATCACGGCTGACCAGACCGGCCCGAAGCATCTGACGATGAAGCTGACCCGCGCCAAGTTCGAGGCGCTGGTGGCCGACCTCGTCGAGAAGACCATCGAGCCGTGCCGCAAGGCGCTGAAGGATGCCGGCCTGACCGCCGGCGAGATCGGCGAAGTGGTGCTGGTCGGCGGCATGACCCGCATGCCGAAGATCCAGGAAGTCGTGAAGCAGTTCTTCGGCAAGGAGCCGCACAAGGGCGTCAACCCCGACGAAGTCGTCGCGATCGGCGCTGCGATCCAGGCCGGCGTGCTGCAGGGCGACGTCAAGGACGTGCTGCTGCTCGACGTGACCCCGCTGTCGCTGGGCATCGAGACGCTGGGTGGTGTGTTCACCCGCATCATCGACCGCAACACCACGATCCCGACCAAGAAGAGCCAGGTGTTCTCGACGGCCGAAGACAATCAGGGCGCCGTCACCATCCGCGTCTTCCAGGGCGAGCGTGAAATGGCGGCCGACAACAAGATGCTCGGCCAGTTCGACCTGATGGGCATTCCGCCGGCTCCGCGCGGCATGCCGCAGATCGAGGTGACCTTCGACATCGACGCCAACGGCATCGTCAACGTCTCGGCCAAGGACAAGGCGACCGGCAAGGAACAGCAGATCCGGATCCAGGCATCCGGCGGTCTGTCCGAAGCCGACATCGACAAGATGGTCAAGGACGCCGAGGCCAATGCGGCCGAGGACAAGAAGCGCCGCGAGGCAGTCGACGCCAAGAACCATGCCGACGGCCTGGTTCATTCGACCGAGAAGGCTTTGGCCGAGCACGGCTCGAAGATCCCGGACACCGACCGCCGCGCGATCGAAGACGCCGTCAGCGACCTCAAGGAAGCGCTGAAGGGCGACGACGCCGAGGCGATCAAGGCCAAGACCAACACGCTGGCGCAGGCTTCGATGAAGCTCGGCGAGGCCATGTACAAGCAGCAGGCCGAGGCCGATGCGGCCAAGGACGCTGCCAAGGATGACGTTGTCGACGCGGAGTTCACCGAGGTCGACGACGACAAGAACAACAAGAAATCTGCTTAAGCGGGTTTGAGATGATGGCCCTCACACCAAAGAGCACGCGACGCGTCTCGGAGGAGTGGGGGTCATTTTTCTTTAAGGCGATCGCTGCATCTTCCAGACAGGCGCAATCCTTGGCGATAGCGATGAACTCCGGACGGAATTGAAGGATGTCGACCAAGCGCTGCTATTACGAGACCCTCGAGGTCGAGCGGAACGCGGACGAGACCAAGCTGAAAACGGCTTTCCGCAAGCTCGCGATGAAGTGGCATCCGGACAAGAATCCGGGCGACTCCAGCAGCGAGGTCCGGTTCAAGGAAATCAACGAAGCCTATGAGGTGTTGAAGGACGGCGACAAGCGCGCCGCCTACGACCGCTTCGGCCATGCCGCTTTCGAGCAAGGGATGGGCGGCGGCGGTCCCGGCTTCGGTGCCGGCTTCGCCTCGTCCTTCTCCGACATTTTCGAGGACCTGTTCGGCATGGCCGGGCAGCGCCGCGGCGGCGGCGGCCGCGAGCGTGGCGCCGACCTGCGCTACAACATGGAGATCACGCTCGAGGACGCTTTCCAGGGCAAGACCGCGCAGATCGAGATCCCGGTCTCGGTCACCTGCGAATCCTGCTCGGGCACCGGCGCCAAGGCCGGCACCAAGCCGAAGACCTGCTCGCATTGTGGTGGCGCCGGCCGCATCCGGCAGGCCCAGGGCTTCTTCACGCTGGAGCGGACCTGCCCCGGCTGCCAGGGCCGCGGCCAGATGATCGAGGACGCCTGCACCTCCTGCGCCGGTTCCGGCCGGGTGACGCGCGACCGCGCGCTGTCGGTCAACATTCCCCCGGGAGTCGAGGATGGCACCCGCATTCGTCTCGCCGGCGAAGGCGAGGCCGGTGTCCGCGGTGGCCCGCCCGGCGACCTCTACATCTTCCTGTCGCTGACCACGCACCAGTTCTTCCAGCGCGATGGCGCCGACCTGCACTGCCGCGTGCCGATCTCGATGGTGACTGCAGCACTCGGCGGCGAGTTCGAGGTGCCGACCATCGACAAGGGCAAGACCAAGGTGAAGGTGCCTTCCGGCACCCAGTCAGGCCGGCGATTCCGCATCGCATCAAAGGGTATGCCGGTGCTCCGCTCGCGCCAGACCGGCGATATGTATGTCCAGGTCGTGGTCGAAACGCCGCAGAATCTGACGAAGAAGCAGCAGGAATTGCTGATGGAGTTCGAAAAGCTGTCGTCCGGTGCAACCCAGCCGGAGGCAGCGGGTTTCTTCTCTAAGGTCAAGGACTTCTTCGGAAACCGCACCACCCAGTAGTTGTCGTCGCGCTTGACCGTAACGGCTTCGATCTATACGTCTTTATGACCGTTTTCTGACAACCGCTCGATTGTGCGGTCCCGCCTGGTAGCGACATGCCCCTGCAATCGTCCGTGCGTGCGTCGAAGAAGCCCCTCCGTCTCGACGACGAGGTTCGTTTTCTCCGTTCATGGATCGAGAAGCCGCTGCATATGGGCGCAGTGATGCCGTCAGGACGGCTGCTCGCTCGCACCATGGCGCAATATGTCGATCCTGACGCGGAAGGTCCGGTGGTCGAGCTCGGACCCGGCACCGGGGCGATCACCAATGCGCTGATCGAGCATGGCGTCGATCAAAAGCGGCTCGTGCTGGTCGAATACAATCCCGGTTTCTGCGCATTGCTGCGTGAACGCTATCCGCAGGCCAGGGTGGTCCAGGGTGACGCCTACAGGCTTCGCGATACGCTGTGGGAGGTGCTGAAGTCTCCTGCCTCCGCCATGGTCTCCGGCCTGCCGCTGGTCACCAAGCCGATGCTGACCCGCCTCAGGCTGGTCCGCGACGCCTTCCTGGCGCTTGCCCCCGGTGCGCCCTTCGTGCAGTTCACCTATTCGGTGGTGCCCCCGATTCCGAAGTCGCTGCCCGGCGTGTCCACAGAGGCGTCCGAGCGGATCTGGATGAACCTTCCGCCCGCGCGGGTCTGGGTGTATCGCAAGGGCTGATCGCCCTGCGGTGTCGCGCTGGGCGGCGCGCGCCCTAACCGCGATTTCGAAATGTCCGCGCTGAAAATCCTCGTGATCCCGGGATCGCTTCGATCCGGCTCGCTCAATACGAAGCTCGCTGCCGTGCTGGCGCAGGAGCTCGCGCAGCTGGGGGCCGACGTCACGCGCATCTCGCTCGGCGATTTTCCGCTGCCGATCTATGACGGCGACCTGCAGGCGAAATCGGGCGTGCCGCAGCACGCGGTCAATTTGAAGCGGATGATCGGCGCCCATCATGGCGTCCTGATCGTGACGCCGGAATACAATTCCTCGGTGCCGGCGCTGGTGAAGAACACGATCGACTGGGTGAGCCGCGTGCAGGATCCGCACGAGGCCCGCGGCCAGGTGTTCCATGGCCGCGCCTTCGCGATCGCAGCGGCATCCGGCAACCGGCTCGGCGGCACGCGCGCGCTGGCGGCGCTGCGCCTGATCCTGTCGGCGTGCCACGCGACCGTGATCCCGAGCCAGCTCGCGCTGTCATTCGCCGAGCAGGCCTATGACGATATGGATCATCTGAAGCACCAGGCCGACATCGACGCGATGCGCGCGCTGGTGCGGCAGCTGGTCGACCATTCCCAACGCATGATGTGAGGTGACATGCAGCCAGCCAAGATCGCTCCAAGAGACCGGTTGATTGCGGCGCTCGATCTGCCGTCCGTCGCTAGCGCCGAGGCGATGATCGACAGGCTCGGCGACAGCGTCACCTTCTACAAGATCGGTTATCAGCTCGGTTATGCCGGCGGCCTCACGCTCGCGAAGCAGCTCGCAGGCAGCGGCAAGAAGGTGTTTCTCGACCTCAAGCTGCACGACATAGGCAATACGGTCGCGCGCGGGGTCGAAAGCGTCGCCGGTCTCGGCGCGACCTTCCTCACCGTGCATGCCTATCCGCAGACCATGAAGGCGGCAGTCGAGGCACGCGCCGGCTCTACCCTGAAGATCCTCGCGGTGACGGTGCTGACCTCCTACGATGACAACGATCTTCAGGCCGCGGGCTACGGCCTCAGCGTCTCCGATCTCGTCGAAGCGCGCGCCAGGCAAGCGCAGGCGCTCGGTATCGACGGCCTTGTCAGCTCGCCCGAGGAAGCCGCAGCCTTGCGCAAGATCGTGGGCGATCAGATGAACCTGGTGACGCCGGGCATCCGCCCCGCGGGCTCCGCGACCGGCGACCAGAAGCGCATCATGACCCCGGCCCGTGCGATCGCCGCCGGCGCCGACTATCTGGTGGTCGGGCGTCCGGTGATGGAAGCCGCCGATCCGAAGGCCGCAGCCGAAGCCATTCACGCCGAAATCGCCGAGGCGCTCGCCTGAACAACAACGAGGGAGAACAGAGATGGCGAAGGGATACTGGATTGGACGCGTCGACGTTCACAATGAGGAGGGCTACAAGCCCTACATGGCGGCCAACCCGGCGATCTTCCAGAAATTCGGCGGCAAGTTCATTGTTCGCGGCGGCAAGTTCACCGGCGTCGAGGGCCAGAGCCGCTCGCGCAACGTCGTGATCGAATTCCCGGACTATCAGACCGCGCTCGCCTGCTACAACTCGCCGGAATACCAGACCAACCTCAAGGTGCGGCAGCCGCATTCGATCGCCGACCTCATCATCATCGAGGGGCACGACAGCCCGTAGCCCGGACACCAAGCCGCCGGTTCGATTGCCGGGAACAGCCGTGGGATTCGTCCGTTGGAGCCATGATATCGGCCCGGAAAAGCGGTTTCCCCTTTTCCGGATCATGCTTTATACGGCCTGCAGAGGTGAGCCATGGCTGACATGCGTCTGATTGTTGCGGGAGCCGGCGGCCGGATGGGCCGCACGCTGACGCGGGTGATTTCCGAAACCCCGGGGGCGGTGCTGGTCGGCGCGCTGGAAGCGCCGGGCTCGGAGCTGCTCGGCAAGGACGCCGGCGTGCTCGCCGGCCTTCCCGCCAATGGCGTCGCGCTGTCGGCCGATCTGTGGTCGATGTCGGCGGGCGCCGACGGCATCCTGGATTTCACCGTGCCGGCCGCGACCATCGCCAATGTCGCGATCGCGGCCGAGCGCGGCCTCGTCCACGTCATCGGCACCACCGGCATGTCGCAGTCCGACGATGCGGTGATCCGGAGCGTCACCGACCGCGCCATCGTGGTGAAGTCGGGCAATATGAGCCTCGGCGTCAATCTGCTCGCCGCGCTGGTCAAGCGCGTCGCGCAGTCGCTCGACCAGAGTTTTGACATCGAAATTCTCGAGCTGCACCACAAGTCCAAGATCGACGCGCCGTCGGGCACCGCCCTGATGCTCGGCGAAGCCGCCGCTGCCGGACGCAAGATCGCGCTCGATCAGCATTGGGCGCGCGGCCGCGATGGCCTGACCGGCGCGCGGCGTGCGGGCGATATCGGCTTTGCCTCGTTGCGCGGCGGCACCGCGGCCGGCGATCACAGCGTGATCTTTGCCGGTCCGTCGGAGCGCATCACGCTGTCGCATCATGCCGAGGACCGCGCGCTGTTCGCGCAGGGCGCGCTGAAGGCGGCGCTGTGGGCGCATGGCAAGAAGCCCGGCATGTACTCGATGGCCGACGTGCTCGGGTTGAGCGACTGAGATCGCCCCGACGAGATGAAATCCAGCTAAGCGAAACGGAATCTGAAATGAGTGATCGCCTTCTTGTGCTCGTTCGTCACGGTCAGAGCGAATGGAATCTGAAGAACCTGTTTACCGGGTGGAAGGACCCTGATCTCACCGAGCAGGGCATCGCCGAGGCCAAGGACGCCGGCCGCAAGCTGAAGGCGCAGGACCTGTCGTTCGATGTCGCCTTCACGTCCGATCTGACGCGCGCGCAGCACACGCTGAAGCTGATGCTCGCGGAGATCGGCCAGACCGGATTGCCGACCACGAAGAATCTGGCGCTCAACGAGCGCGACTATGGCGATCTCTCCGGCCTCAACAAGGACGACGCCCGCAAGAAGTGGGGCGAGGACCAGGTCCTGATCTGGCGCCGTTCCTACGACGTGCCGCCGCCTGGCGGCGAAAGCCTGAAGGACACGCTGGCGCGCACGCTGCCCTACTACGTGCAGGAGATCCTGCCCGGCGTGCTGCGCGGCCAGCGCACGCTGATCGCCGCCCACGGCAATTCGCTGCGCGCGCTGATCATGGTG
The DNA here is from genome assembly GCF_036923295.1 of Bradyrhizobium sp. 26S5. Classification (NCBI taxonomy): domain Bacteria; kingdom Pseudomonadati; phylum Pseudomonadota; class Alphaproteobacteria; order Hyphomicrobiales; family Nitrobacteraceae; genus Bradyrhizobium; species Bradyrhizobium sp. 26S5. Next base: position 66,988 of record NZ_CP145948.1, read on the forward strand.
CTGGAGAAGCTGACGCCGGAGCAGATCCTCAAGCGCGAACTCGCGACCGGCGCTCCGGTGGTCTATCGGCTCAATGCCGATTCCACCGTTGCGTCCAAGGTCGATCTGGCGGGGTAGGCGAGGCGATCACTCCGCTCAACCCGTCATCCTGAGGTGCGAGCGGAGCGAGCCTCGAAGGATGCACGGCCACCAGCCGGGCCGTCGACCCTTCGAGACGCGCTTCGCGCTCCTCAGGGTGACGGTGTGAGGCTGGAAGCCTGGCTTAAGCAAGTCAGCCGTAAGATGGGTTTCGGTTCGCTCTACCCATCCAACAATCAGGCTAATGCAACCCGATCTGGCCGGCTTCCCAGCCGAGCATCGCCTGCTTGCGGGTGATGCCCCAGTGATAGCCGGTCAGCGCGCCGCTCTTGCCGAGTGCGCGATGGCAGGGCACCACGAACGACACCGGATTGCGGCCGACCGCGGCGCCGACGGCGCGCGAGGCCTTCGGGTTGCTGATCTTGCAGGCGATGTCGGAATAGCTTACGGCGCGGCCCATCGGCACCTTGAGCAACGTTTCCCACACCCGCACCTCGAAGTCGGTGCCGATCAGGACCACGCGCAGCGGCTGGTCCGCCCGCCACAACCTTGTATCGAACACGCGCTGGGCCAGTGCAGTGGTGCCGTCGGTGTCCTCGACAAAGGTCGCGCTCGGCCAGCGTCGCTTCATGTCGGCGAATGCAGTCTGCTCATCGCCGGGGTCGGCGAAGGCAAGTCCCGCGAGCCCGCGATCGGTTGCGATCACGATCGCGGTGCCAAACGGCGAGGGGTGGAAGCCGTAGCGCAGCGTCATGCCGCCGCCGCCGGTCTTCCATTCGCCTGGCGACATCGCCTCATGCGTGACGAACAGATCGTGCAGCCGTCCCGGCCCCGACAGACCCGAGTCGAGCGCCGCGTCGAGCACGCTGGCGGAATCGCGCAGCAGGTTCTTGGCGTGATCCAGGGTCAGCGCCTGCATGAAGCCCTTCGGCGTGAGCCCGGCCCAGCGGCGGAACAAATGATGGAGTTCATCCGGCGTGACGGCGGCGGCATCGGCCATCGCTTCGATGGTCGGCTGTGCGCGCCAATGCTCCGAGATGAACGCGATGGCGCGCCGCACCGAATCATAGTCGCGCAGCGCGGCGTTCTGGGGGCCCGGCTTGGCCAGGCGCTGGTCATGTATGGCGAGTGTCATCATGGTGTCTGATTTAGGAGCCATGGCGCAATCAAACCACCCGATTTCTGACAAGCTTACTCAAGCGATGGGGTTGTAGGTCGGGCCGCGTTTCGCGGTGTTCAGCGCAGCCGTCAAGGCTTTGGAAAAGCTGGCCTTTTCGTCGGGGCCGAGGAAGCTGCCGATGCTGATCCGGCGGCCCCGGGACACCAGATAAAGCCGCTCGATGCCGAATTCTTCGTGCGAGATCTGCTCGAATCGCACCCAGAGCGGATTGAGCACCCATTCCGCCACATGGCCGCGGTGACTGATCCGGCGGACCCGCAGTTCCGACGGCGTCACCGTGATCTCCTCGCTTGCTCTGGCGGTACGGAAATTGACCTTGAACGCCCAGTAGATCACCAGCACGTCGAGCCCGAAGAAGCCGAAGATCGGCCAGGCGCCCAGCCACCAGAACACCGCGCCGGCGACGAAGCTGACCACGGTGACGAACGACATCAGCACGATGAAGCCCGTGCGGTTCAGCGAGCGGTGCGGCGTCAGCAATGCCGAGAACAGCTTTGGCTCGGCCCCGACGTCATCAGCCTCGAGGTCACCAGTCTCAACGTTACTGGCCCTGAGGTCGTCGCTCGGATCAAAGTCGTTGCCTGCGGTCATGACGTATCAGTATATCCCGTTCATGGCCAAAATCATCCGCTCTCAACGCGCCAGCTCATCAAGCGTTCGGTCCGCACCGAAGAAGGCCGCGAAAACGCCAAAGCCGCTGCCCAACCGCGCGGCAAAGACGGCGGCCAAGAAGGCCGCCAAACCAAAGCCGTGGACGGCGGCGGAGGTCTACGAGGCCTTCGACCGGTTCCGCAAAGCCAATCCCGAGCCGAAGGGCGAGCTCGAGCATCTCAACCCCTACACGCTGCTGGTTGCGGTGGTGCTGTCGGCACAGGCGACCGACGCCGGCGTCAACAAGGCGACACGGGCGCTGTTTGCGATCGCCGACACGCCGGAGAAGATGCTTGCGCTCGGCGAAGACAAAGTCCGCGAGTACATCAAGACCATCGGGCTCTATCGCAACAAGGCCAAGAACGTCATCGCGCTTTCTGAGAAGTTGATCACCGAATTCGGCAGCGAGGTACCGCGCACGCGCGCCGAGATCGAGTCATTGCCCGGTGCCGGTCGCAAGACCGCGAATGTGGTGCTCAACATGGCATTCGGCGAACACACGATGGCGGTCGACACCCATGTGTTTCGCGTCGGCAACCGCACCGGTCTCGCGCCCGGCAAGACGCCGCTTGAGGTCGAGCTCGGACTCGAGAAGGTGATCCCGACGGAGTTCATGCTGCACGCCCATCACTGGTTGATCCTGCATGGCCGCTATACCTGCCTCGCGCGCGGGCCGCGTTGCGAAGTATGTCTGATCAATGATCTTTGCCGGTGGCCGGAAAAGACCGTCTGAGCCATGATCGTCATCATGTGCTAACCGGTTGTCTCGCGTTCCGGCGTAACCGAGGGAGTGAGGTGTGACAGAGCAGGTTCAGGGCGGTCCGTCACAAGCCAGCCAGACCGCGCCCGCACCGGTACCGGCGCCAGCCAAGCCGCAGCCTGCGGCGAACGGTTTCTGGGGCCGCTTCGCCATTCCGCTGTTTGCGGTGCTCGCCGCGCTCACCTTCGTCGCGGTGGCGACCACGCGCTGGGATGCGTGGGTCGGCAGCGCCACGATCCAGACCACCGATGATGCCTATGTGCGGGCCGAGCTGACCCAGCTCTCCAGCCGCGTGTCCGGCGAAGTCCTGACCGTCGCTATCTCCGATTTCCAGCGCGTCAAGGCCGGCGATCTCCTGGTGCAGATCGATCCCGCGGACTACCAGGCCCAGGTCGCGCAGGCCGAGGCCGGTGTGGTCGGCGCGCAGGCCGCGCTCGACAACCTCAACAATCAGGTCGAGCTGCAATATGCGACCATCGCGCAGGCCGAGGCTTCGCGACTGTCCGCGGAAGCGCAGCAGACGCTGGCTCGCCAGGAGGAAGAGCGTCAGCAGTCGCTGTCGCAAACCGATGCCGGCACGCGGCAACGGCTCGAGCAAGCAACCGCATCTTACGCCAAGGCAGAGGCCGATGTTCAGGCCAGCCGCGCGGTGATCGCTGCGCAGCGCCATCAGCTCGAGGTCCTGCAGGGCACCAAGAAGCAGCGCGCCGCCGATCTTGACGCCGCCAAGGCCCTGCTCGCATCGGCCAAGCTCAAGCTCGGCTACACGAAGATCATAGCGCCGTTCGACGGCGTCACCGGCGAGCGCCAGGTGCAGCCGGGCGACTATGTCAACATCGGCACCAATCTGATCAATGTCGTGCCGCTGCCGAACGTCTATGTGATCGCCAACTACAAGGAAACGCAGCTGACCAACGTCAGACCGGGCCAGCCGGTCGAGGTCACCGTGGATACTTTCTCCGGCGAGAGGCTGCGCGGCGTGGTCGAGCGGATCGCGCCGGCGAGCGGATCGCAATTCGCGCTGCTGCCGCCCGACAATGCCACCGGCAATTTCACCAAGGTGGTGCAGCGCATCCCGGTGCGGATCCAGTTCGAGAAGAACCAGCCATTGCTCGAGCGCCTGCTGCCGGGCATGTCGGTCGTGACGCGGATCAACACCGGCGAGGCGGCCGCCAATGGCGGAAAGTGACGACCGCGGTCATGGTCCGGTCTCGCGCGGCGACGTCGCGCGCTATCCGCTGTTCGCCGTGGTCGCGGTGCTCCTCGGCGCGTTCCTGGCGAACTTCGACAGCCGCCTGACCACGGTCGGGTTGCCCGACCTGCGCGGCGCGTTCTCGCTCAGCTTCGACGAGGGTGCCTGGCTCTCGACCGCTGCGATCGGCTCGCAGATCTTCGTCGCACCCGCGGTGGCCTGGCTCGCCACCGCGTTCGGGCTGCGCCGCGTGCTCGGGATCCCGAGCCTGATCTACGCCGTGGTCTCGCTGACCATTCCGTTCGTGCGGGACTATACGACGTTGATCGCGCTCAGCGTCGCGCACGGCATGTTGCTCGGCACCTTCGTGCCGGCGACGCTGATGATCATCCTGCGCAATCTGCCGATCCGCTGGTGGCTGCCGGCGATTGCGATGTATTCGATCCGGGTCGGCTTCGCGCTGGACTCGTCGAGTTCGCTTGTCGGCTATTATGTCGAGCACCTCGGCTGGCAATGGCTGTATTGGCAGGGCGTGGTGGTCGCGCCGCTGATGGGCCTGATGGTCTATCTCGGCACGCCGAACGAGCCCGTCAATCGCGACCTGCTTCGCAATGCCGATTGGGGCGGCATGCTGTTGCTCGGCGCCGGGGTGTCGATGGTCTATGCCGGGCTCGATCAAGGCAACCGGCTGGACTGGCTGTCGTCGGGCACGGTGATGGCGCTCCTGATCGGCGGCGGATTGTTGATCATTGGCTTCATGATCAACGAGACCTTGGTGCGCCAGCCCTGGGCGCATTTCAACGTGCTGTTCTCGCGCAATATCGGGCTCTCGCTGATCGTCATCCTGCTGTACACGCTGACCAGCCTGTCGAATTCGTCGCTGGTGCCCAACTTCCTCAGCGCCGTCAGTGCGCTGCGGCCGGAGCAATCCGGCGTGCTGCTGTTCACCTATGGCGCGCTGCCGATGTTCGTGCTGGTGCCGGTCTCGATCCTGCTGCTCCGCCATCTCGATCCGCGCGTCGTCGTGGTGCTCGGCTTCTCGGCATTCGCGGCCGCCAATCTTTGGGGCACCCAGCTGAGCCATGTCTGGGCGCGGGAGGATTTTGTCGGCATCGTGCTGTTGCTGTCGGTCGGGCAGGCGCTCACACTGCTGCCGATCATCATGATGGCGCTGTCGAACTCCGATCCGTCACGGGCGACGGCGTTCGCGGCCTATATCCAGATCTGCCGGCTCGGCGGCGCCGAGATCGGCATCGCGCTGATGGGCACCTGGCTGCGGGTTCGCGAGCAGATCCACTCGAACTATCTCGGGCAATACGTCCAGAGTGGCGATGCCGACGTCGTGCACCGGCTGCAGCGGTTGACGGAGGGATTTTCCGGCCACGGCATCGGGGCGGCGACCGGGCGCGCCGTCGGCACGCTCGCGGCGCTGGTGCAGCGCGAGGCCAACACGCTCGCCTATATTGACGGCTTCTGGCTCTGCTTCTGGCTCGCGATGCTGGCGCTGTTCCTGGTCGCCCTGATCAAGCGGGCACCGCCTGGCCCGCTGTCGCCGGTGCCGTTTGGCTTCGTGAAGAACGTGATGCGCAAGTTCGGCGCAGCGGCTTCCTGATCGAGCCTGTGCGCTGTGATTTGCGCGAGGCGGCACTGATATCGCCGGCGGGTCAACTTATAGTGAATGCAGTGCTCTCACCTGTGTGGTGAGCGTCTGAAATATTTTGCTAATCGCGCGGTTCCACACAGCGGGGGAACCGGAGCTACGATGAGCTACAACAGGCAGACGGCCGCGCTTGTCTCCATGGCGACGGCGGTTCCACCGCATCGATTCCATCAGGGACAAGTGCTGCAGGCCGCGCGAAACCTCCTGGCCGACCGCTATCCCGAATTCGAGACGCTCTCCAGCCTGTTCGCCAACACCGGCATTCAGCGTCGCTATGGCGTGAAGCCGATCGAATGGTATCTCGAACGGCGCGGTTGGCCGGAGCGGACGCAAGCCTTTCTCGAGGGTGCGGAGGCGCTGTATGTCGACGTCGCCCGCAAGGCGATCACCCGCGCCGACCTGACCGGCAGCGACATCGATATCGTGGTCACGGTGTGTTCGACCGGCATCGCCACGCCGACGCTGGATGCGCGCGTCGCCGGCAAGCTCGGGCTGCGAACGGATGTGTCGCGCGTGCCGGTGTTCGGCCTCGGCTGCGCCGGCGGCGTGTCGGGCCTGTCGATCGCATCGAGGCTGGCGGAAGCGCGGCCGGGTGCCAACGTGCTGCTGGTCGCGCTCGAGCTCTGCACGCTCGCGGTCCGGCACGACGAACTCACCAAGGCGAACATCGTTGCCGCCAGCCTGTTCGGCGATGGCGCCGCCGCGATCGTGCTGCGCGCCGGGGACGGCGGGGCGACCCGGATCGAGGCGACCGGCGAAAAGCTGTGGCCTGATACGCTCGACATCATGGGCTGGACGGTCGATCCGGAAGGATTCGGCGTCGTCTTTCAGCGCACCATTCCGGATTTTGTTCGCGACAACCTTGGGCCGGCCGTTGCCGAAATTCTGGCGCGGATGCAGCTGACGGCCGACGATATCGACCGCTTCCTCTGCCATCCCGGCGGCACCAAGGTCATCGCCGCGCTGGAGCGGGCGCTGAAGCTCGATCAGGGCACGCTCGACCACGAACGCGACGTCATCGCCACGTGTGGGAACATGTCGGCCCCGACGGCTCTCTTTGTCCTCGAACGCGCCTGCGCCAAGGGATTGCCGCCCCGCTCGCTGCTCACGGCGCTCGGGCCCGGCTTCACGCTCAGCTGTGTTGCGCTCAGGCACGCGGCGTGAGTTTCGCTTCGATCATCCTTGCGCTGGTCACCTTGCAACGTCTCGGCGAGCTGGTGCTGGCGCGTCGCAACACGGCGCGGCTGCTGGCGCAAGGCGCGGTCGAGGTCGGCGCCAATCACTACCCGCTCATTGTGCTGGTGCACGCCGGCTGGCTGATCGCACTGTGGATCTGGGGCCGCGACCAGGATGTCAATCTGGCCGCGCTCGCGGCCTTTCTACTGCTGCAAGGCCTCCGGCTGTGGGTGCTCGCCGCGCTCGGTCCGCGATGGACCACGCGGATCATCGTGCTGCCGGGCGCGCCGCTGGTCGCGTCCGGGCCTTACCGGATCTTCCCGCATCCAAACTATGCCGTCGTCGTCGGTGAAATCGCGCTGCTGCCACTCGCACTGCATCTGCTAGTGTTGGCGCTGATCTTCACCGTGCTCAATCTCGCGGTGCTTGCCATCCGGATTCGCGCCGAGAGCCGCGCGCTCTCCGTCGCCGGCTGGCCGCGCCCAGGCACGCCATGAGCGGCCGGGCGGAGCACTGCACCGACAGCCCATCGGCTGCGACCTGGGCCGGCTTTCTGCTGATGTGCCTCGGCATGTTCATGGCGATCCTCGACATCCAGGTCGTCGCGACCTCGTTGCCGACGATCCAGCGCGCGCTTGCGATCTCGCCGGCGGCGATGAGCTGGATCCAGACCGCCTATCTGATCACGGAGGTGATCGCTATCCCGCTGACCGGATTGTTCACGCATGCGCTGTCATTGCGATGGCTGTTCGTCATTGCCGTGAGCCTGTTCACCATCGCCTCCGTCGGCTGCGCCTTCAGCGGCGGCTTTGCCGTACTGCTGACATTTCGCGTGCTGCAGGGATTTTCCGGCGGCGTCCTGATTCCCGCGGTGTTCTCCGCCGTGTTCATGCTGTTCCCGGCGCGCCTTCATGCGGTGGCCACCACGATTGGGGGCGTCGTCGCGGTGCTTGCACCGACTGTTGGACCCGTCGTCGGCGGCTGGATCACGCAGACCTGGTCGTGGCCGTGGCTGTTCCTGATCAATGTGCTTCCGGGCGCGATTGCGGCCTCGGTTACATCCTTGCTGCTTCCGAAGCAGGGCCTGCATCTCCGCGCGTTCTCCAGGCTGGACGGGTGGTCGCTCGTCCTGCTCGCGGCCGCACTCGCAAGCTTCATGATTGGCCTGAAGGAAGCGCCGCAACGCGGCTGGCTCTCGATGCTTTGCGTGAGCTTGCTGATTGGAAGCATTGCCGGGATGGCGCTGCTGATCCGGCGCACGCTCCGCGCGGCGTATCCGATGGCACAATTGACCCTTTTCAGACGGCGTTCGTTCGCGGCCGGTTGCGCCCTGAGCTTCTGCCTCGGCATCGGCCTCTATGGCTCGACCTATCTGATGCCGGTGTTTCTCGGCTTCGTCCGCCGCCATGATGCCTTCGAGATCGGCAGCATCATGCTGGTCACGGGAGTCGCGCAGCTGATCGCAGCGCCGCTCGCGGCAATCCTCGAAAGCCGCATCGGCGCGCGGTTGTTGACCGGTGCGGGCTTCGCCTTGTTCGCGCTCGGTCTCGGTCTGAGCGCGTTTCAGCCCCGCACTGCGGATTTCGCCGAGATGTTCTGGCCGCAGATCGTGCGCGGCGTCGCGATCATGTTCTGCCTGCTGCCGCCGACGCGCATTGCGTTGGGCGCGCTGCCGGAGGCGGAGGTTGCCGACGCCAGCGGACTGTTCAACCTGATGCGCAATCTGGGTGGCGCGATCGGGATCGCCCTGATCGACACCATCCTCTACGGGCGAAGCTGGATTTATGGCGAGGATTTCCGTGCCCGCCTGCTGGCCGGCGATGTCACCGCGGCGCAGGCGATCGGGCTCGATCCGAAGTTGTTGATCGACCGTCTGCCGGGGCCGCCGGATGAAGCGACAATCGCGTTCGTCCGGCCGCTGGTCGAGCGGGCATCGCTCGCGCTCACCGTCAACGAGGCATGGGCGATGCTCGCCGGCGTGGCGATCGTCGGGCTTCTGCTGGTGCCCCTGGCGCGCGATCGGGCGCCCGCATCACTGCAGGTGCCTCCGGATGCGGCCTAGACCGAGGGCACGTTGCTTCGCCGCGCCGGCTCGATCACCTCGCGCCGGGGACCTGACAGCCGCTTGTACATGTGCACCATGAACGCCATGCCGAACAGCGGCGTCGCCAGATTGACGAGCGGGATCGAGACGAAGGCCGCGATGAACAGGCCGGCGGTGAACACGGTCGCCGCATTCTCCTTGCGCATCGCCTTGGCGTCATCAGGCGAACGGAATCGCATCGCCGCAAGCTCGAAATATTCGCGACCCAACAGCCAGGCGGTCGCGATAAAGAAGATGATGAAGCCCGCGCCCGCGAACAGCACGAACGGCAGCGCGACCAGGTAGACCAAAATCGTCAGCAGCGCCGTCTTGACGCCCTCGATCGTGGCGATTGTGACCGGTAGCGCCGTGCCGGGATGGTCGGCCGGATAGTGCTCGCGCTCGACATGGTCGGCGACGCCGTCGACAAACAGGCTCGCCACCAGCGAGGTGATCGCGGGCATCAGGAAGATGCCGCCGAGCACGACGCCGAGCCCTGCCGAGATCGAGATGATCCAGGACAGCACGTGCAGCGTGGAATGGAAGTTGGGGCCGAGTATGCCTTCGGCCCAGAGCTCGCCAGTGTCGGCAAACCAGCTCAGCAGCCGCTGCAAGCCGATCGCCAGCACGGTGATCAGCACCAGCGCAAGCCCGATCGAACGCCACAGGATCGTGCGCATCGGCGGCGACAGGATTTGCGAAAGCGCCTTGACGGCGGCGTCCAACATGACTGGGTTACCTCTGCAGAATGACGAGCGCAGAGGTAGACACCCAATATGGCTTCGGCAAGTGCCGTTTATGTCGCGATCAAAAAGAGCTCTAGGCGTCGAGCGGCTTGCCGCGGACGTTGGGTCCCCAGACACCGACAGCAATGATCACGATGAGCATCGCCGCGGTGATCAGGCCGAACACCCCGCCGACGCCGGCCTCCTTCAACATGAACGCCACGATGAAGCCGGAGAAGGTCGCGCTGAGCCGGCTCATCGAATAGACCAGCCCCGCGGCGCGGGCCCGGATCGCGGTCGGGAATACCTCGGTCTGATAGGCGTGGTAAGCGTAGGACAGCGTCATGTTGGCCCCCGTCACCAGCACGCCGCTGGCGATCAGCAGCACCGGCTCGGTGAGTTGCGCGAACGCAAGGCCGAACACCGAGATCGCGGCGGCCGCGCCGCAAATGATCCATTGGCGCTCGAAGCGGTCGGCAAAGGTCGCGGCCAAGAGCGGCGCCAGCGGATAGGCGAAGGCGATGATGAAGGAATATTGCAGGCTCTTGGTGACGTTGATGCCCTTCTCGACCAGCAGCGCCGGAACCCAGTTGGAAAAGCCGTAGACGCCGAACGCCTGGCAGAAATTGAAGATCATGAACAGCAAGACGAGCGAAGCGTAAGGCGGCCTGAACAAATCGGCATAGCCGGTCCTGACCGGTGTACGTGTCGCCACCATCGTGACCGTGGATGCGGGGCGCGGAGCGGCCGCACCCGATGAGGCCTCGAGCGTCCGCATGATTGTCTCGGCCTCGGCAACACGACCGTGGCGGGCCAGCCAGAGCGGGCTTTCGGGCACGTAGAGCCGCAGCACCCAGATCACCATGCTGGCGGCCGCGCCGATCAGCACCACCCAGCGCCAGCCGTCGATGCCATAAGGCGTGAGCGGCACCAGCCACCATGCAAGTGCTGCGACGATCGGCACCGCCGACAGCATCACCGCTTGGTTGATCGCAAATGCCCGGCCGCGCATCCAGCTCGGCACCAGCTCGGTGATGTAGGCGTCGATCGTGATGATCTCGATGCCGATCCCGATGCCGGCGATGAAGCGCCACAGCAAGAGGCCGCCGGGGGTGGTCTGGCACGCCATGATGATCGAGGCCGCGCTGTAGAACAACAGTGAATAGGTGAAGACGGCCTTGCGGCCGTAACGATCGGCGAGGAAGCCGAGGCAGAAGGTGCCGATGAAGAGGCCGGCGAAGGTCGCGGCGACGAAGGCGCCGATGCCGGAGAAGCCGAAGAAGGACTGCGTCGTCGTGGTCATCAGCCCGCTGCGGGCGAGGCCCGGCGCGATGTAGCCGGTGAAGAACAGATCGTAGATCTCGAAGCAGCCGCCGAGCGAGAGCAGGATCACCAGCCGCCAGACATAGGCGGAGGTGGGCAACGCCTCGAGCCGCCGCGAAATCCCGTCGGGCCCGGCTGTCGTGTTGGCGAGATCGGCAACCGAGCCGAGTTCGACGGCGCTCATGATGGTCCTCCCCGTATGGTCCAGCGGCCGCCCTTCTTGTGAGGTCGTGCCGGTCACGCATGTTTGGCAGCCGGAAGCCAGAAATCCAGACGAACATATCGAAGGAATCGTTCGATATTTTCGATAGCGCTGTTTCCGACGCGCTTTCTTCACGCGAACCGGTGCCCACCCCGCATCAAGTGCGGGGCAGGCTCCGCTTGAAATCGCTTTAGATCAGGAGCGTGGCCTCCCACGCGCCACGCCCGACCTGTTCGGCGATCAGCGAGCGGATCAGCCGGCACATCTCCTCCATGACATAGGTCATCGGTCGGTTGCGCAGGCGGCACAGATAGAGCGTGCGGCTCAGTTTGGGTTCGATCACCTCGCGTGCGACCAGCGCCCCCGCCTGCAACGGCTCTCGCACGAGGTGCGTCGTCGCGATCGTGCAGCCGAGGCCCGCGGTCAAGGCGCCGATCATGCCGCTGGTCGAATTGAGATGCAGGATGGCGTTGGCCTCCAGCCGCTTCAGCGGCACGGGGTCGTCCAGCAGGGCGCGGGCCGACAGCCCGTGCCGGAGCAGGATCAGCGGTAGCTGCGCCACCTGCTCGAACGTGATCGGCCTTTTTTTGCCGATCAGCTTTTCGGTGCCGACGCAGAACATCTGCTCCTCCAGCACCGGCTCGGCGATCAGGTCCTTTTCCGAGGGCGGATTGTAGACCAGCGCCAGGTCGACCTCCGAGCTCATCAAATGCAGCAGTGTCGCGCCCGAGAGACTTTCGGTCAGCGCCAGCTTCAGGTTCGGATACTTCGTCAGCACCGTCCGCATCAACGGCACGCCGATCGCCTTCATCCCGGAATTGGCCATGCCGATCGAGATCTCACCGGCAATCGCGCTACCGCCTTCCTTGATCTCGCGCTCGGCCGCCGCCATCGCGCGCAGGATGATGCGGGCGTGCTCATAGAGCCGTTCGCCGGCCGCGGTCGGTTCCATGCCGCGCGGCTTACGCTCGAACAGCGGCGTGGCGAATTCCGCCTCGAGATTGGCGATGTGATGGCTCAGCGCGGATTGCGCGACATTGGCCTGATCCGCCGCCCGCGACAGGTTGCGCTGCTCGTAAACCGCGATGAAATAGCGAAGCTGGCGCGAATCCATGAGGGCTCAGCGTTCTAGAACCGCGAATACACTATTCGACAGATTATATTTTTCAGATAGCGTGCGGAAGCCTAACCTGCGCCGATAGCAAAGCGTTTTCGAGCGAAGTGGGTACCGGTTCGCGTGAAGAAAACGCGTCAGAACAAGAGCGCAACGAGCACGGAGAAACCGATGACCGGGAGCGGACTGCCGTTGGAAGGCGTGAGGGTCGTCGAGATGACCCACATGGTGATGGGCCCGACCTGCGGGATGATCCTGGCGCAACTCGGCGCCGAGGTGATCAAGGTCGAGCCTCCCGCCGGCGACAAGACCCGCTCGCTCGGCGGCATGGGCGTCTCGTTCTTCCCGCTGTTCAACCGCGGCAAGCGCAGCGTCGTGCTGGATTTCGCCAAGCCTGAGGACCGCGACACGATGCACCGGCTGCTCGCCGGCGCCGACGTGTTCCTGGAGAACTTTCGCGACGGCCAGCTCGACAAGCAGGGTCTTGGCGCCGAGGAGCTGCGCAAAAAATATCCGCATCTGATCATTGCCGGCCACAAGGGCTTTCTGTCGGGCCCTTACGATCATCGCCCGGCGCTCGACGAGGTCGTGCAGATGATGTCGGGCCTTGCCGCGATGACCGGCACAAGCGACAAGCCGCAGCGCGTCGGTTCCTCCGCCAACGACATCATGGGCGGCATGTTCGGGGTGATCTCGATCCTGGCCGCGCTCTACCAGAAGCGGGGCGGCAACAGGAACGGCGCCGATATTCGTATCGGCCTGTTCGAGAACTGCCTGTTCCTGGTCGCCCAGCACATGGTCGAGTACGAGATGACCGGGCGCAAGCCGCGCTCGATGCCGGAGCGCGAGCATGCCTGGCCGATCTACGACATCTTCGATGCCGCCGGCGGCGACCGCATCTTCATCGGGGTCGTCACCGAAGGCCATTGGCAGAGTTTTTGCCGCGAGTTTGGCCTGACGGAATTCGCCGACGATCCGACCTTGCGCTCCACCACGGACCGCATCATGGCGCGCGACCGGATCATTCCGCGTGTCGCCGAGGTGGTCAAAGGCTGGAACGTGGCCGATCTGTCGGCCAGGCTCGACGCGCTCAACATCTGCTTCTCGCCGATCAACCGGCCGGAAGACCTGTTACAGGACCCGCATGTGCTGCGGCCCGGCGGCCTCGTCAACAATTTGAACGCCGACGGCAAGCCGTTCCGCGTCCCCGCATTGCCGGTCGAATGGAACGGCAGCAATATCGGCGAAGGATTGAGAGTGCCGGTGCTTGGCGCCGATACCGACGCGGTGCGCGCCGAGCTGGCACAACAGAAGATTTCATCAACCGGAAACGCTGCGTGAGGCTGACATGACCCGCGTCCACGATATCTATCCCAACGACAAGGTAACCTTGCGCGAAGTCGGCCTGCGCGACGGTCTGCAACTGGTGAAGAAATTCCCGTCGACCGCGGCGAAGCAGCGCTGGGTGCGCGACGAATATGCCGCGGGCGTCCGGCATTTCGAGGTCGGTTCGTTCCTGCCGGCAAAAACCTTTCCGCAGTTCGTCGATGTCCGCGACGTCGTCACGACCATTGCCGCGCTGCCCGGCGCGCACGGCGTCGCGCTGGCGCTGAACGAGCGCGGCGTCAACGAGGCGCTGGTCTCCGGCGTCGCCGAGATCGCCTCCGTGGTGTCGGCGACCGAGGAGCACAGCCAGGCCAATGCCAACCGCTCGCGTGAATCCGCGATCGAGAACGTCAAGCGGCTCTGCGAGCTGCGCGACGCCAGCGCGCACAAGCCCGTGGTCAATGCCGCGATCTCGATGGCGCTGGGCTGCTCGATCGTCGGTGCCGTCGATCCCAGGGAGGTGCTGCGCCTCACCGAGAAGCTGTACGAGGCCGGCGTCGACATGGTCGCGATTGCCGATACCGTCGGCTATGCCGGGCCGAAGCAGGTCGGTGAGCTGACGCGGGGCGCGGTGAAGATCGCAGGCTCCAAGCCGGTCTGCGTCCACCTGCATGACACCCGCGGCATGGGCATCGCCAACGCTTCCGCCGCGCTCGACGAGGGCGCCCGCGTGCTCGACGGTTCGCTCGGCGGCCTCGGCGGCTGCCCGTTCGCGCCGGGCGCCACCGGCAATGTCGTGTTCGAGGACCTCGTCTTCCTCTGCGAGAGCAAGGGATTTCCGACCGGCATCGATCTCGACTGGCTGGTCGCGGTGCGCGCGATCCTCAAGTCCGAGATGCCGGGCGAAGCGCTCTATGGCGGCCTCGCCCGCGCCGGCCTCCCGGGCGGCACCAAGGCGAGGGCGGCGTAGCTGTTCTTCTCCCTCGCCCCGCTCTTGCGGGGAGAGGGTCGGGGTGAGGGGCCTTCTCCGCGAGTGACGCGCGTGGATGGACCTGTACCCTCTCACCCGGATTGCATCTGGCGATGCGACATAGCCGAAGCATAGCTTCGGCGTTCTTTGGGACGGCCGCCGGAGGCGGCCTACGCCTCTCCCCGCAAGCGGGGCGAGGTAAGCACCTTCAATCATGCGTGTGCCGATGCCCCCGCTTGCGCGGCTTCTTGTCCGCGGCGGTCGGGATCATCACGACGCGGCCGTAACGCACGCCGCGTTCGGCGATGACGTGGTCGGCAAGATGCCGGACCTCGCCGCTGGCGCCCTTCAGCGCCGTCACCTCCATGCAGCTGTCGTCGTCGAGATGGACATGCAGCGTCGCCAGCGACAGGTCGTGATGGCCGTGGAAATTCTGCACCAGCCGCTTCGACAGATCGCGTGCGGCGTGATCATAGACATAGACCAGCGCCGCGACGCATTGCCCTGACGGCGCCTCCTCCGCGCTCTGCTGCAGGCCGGCGCGCGCCAGGTCGCGGATCATCTCGGAGCGGTTCTGATAGCCGCGCGCCTCTGCGGCCGCGTCGATCTCCGCGAGCAGATCGTCCTCGATGGTGATGGTGATGCGTTGCATGGACTATCCGTGTTGGCGGGCCGCCGCGGCGGTATGACATTTTTCTTGTAAGGTCATACTGCGCTTGCTAGCGTCGCTTCGCCGGGTTGGTTGGAGCTGGTGCGGTCGTCGCGTGACTGTAGCAGGTATCATGCGGGGGCATGGGCGTTGCGTCGGACTGTATGGCGGATATTTCCCGCCGCCGCATCCATTGCAGCCTTTGTGCCCGCTGCCGAAGCGCAAACCGTCGACGCGCCCGGGCAGCTGCCGCCGGTGACGGTGACGTCGCCCGACCGAGCGCCTCCCAAACGCAGCAAGCCGTCCCAGCGTCCGCACCATGTCGCCGCCGGCGGCCGCAGGCCGGCCGCGCCGCAACCGAGCCAATCCACCTCTGCGGCACGCGGCGTCACCGGCGGCTCCGCAACGGTGTCTTCCAGCCTGCAGCCGACCGCAGCCAGCGCGGGGCAGATCAGCGGCGACGAAGTGAATGCACGGCCGGTCTCGCGCGTCGGCGAGGTCCTTGAGGCGGTGCCGGGCCTGATCGTCACCCAGCATTCCGGCGAAGGCAAAGCCAACCAGTATTTCCTGCGCGGCTTCAATCTCGATCACGGAACCGATCTTGCCATCACCGTCGACGGCATGCCGGTCAACATGCCGACCCACGGTCACGGCCAGGGCTATGCCGACATCAACTTCCTGATCC
This sequence comes from Bradyrhizobium sp. 26S5, assembly GCF_036923295.1. Taxonomy (NCBI): domain Bacteria; kingdom Pseudomonadati; phylum Pseudomonadota; class Alphaproteobacteria; order Hyphomicrobiales; family Nitrobacteraceae; genus Bradyrhizobium; species Bradyrhizobium sp. 26S5. Next base: position 82,762 of record NZ_CP145948.1, read on the forward strand.
CGGAGCTGATCCAGTCGATGGATGTCCGCAAGGGCCCCTACTACGCCGACAAGGGCGATTTCGCCTCGGCCGGCGCCGTCGACATCAACTATCTCGACCGGTTGTCGAAGAACGTCGTCGAGCTGACCGCCGGCAGCTTCGGCTACCAGCGCGCGATGGCCGCGGGCTCGACCAAGGTCGGTGACGGCACGCTGCTCGCGGCCTTGGAGGCCAACAAATATAACGGCCCGTGGGCCGTGCCGGACGACATCCGCAAGCTGAACGGCGTGCTGCGCTACAGCCAGGGCACCGCGACCGACGGCTTCTCGCTGACCGCGATGGCCTATTCCAACGGCTGGAATTCGACCGACCAGGTGGCGCAGCGCGCGATCGACCAAGGCCTGATCGGCCGCTACGGCTCGCTCAATCCGACCGACGGCGGCACCTCGAGTCGCTTCAGCCTGTCGGGCAATTGGGCGCAGTCCAGCGAGTACGGGCAGACCAAGGCCAACGCCTATGTGATCCGCTCCTCGCTTCAGCTCTACAACGACTTCACCTATTTTCTCGACGACCCCGCCAATGGCGACCAGTTCAGCCAGACTGATAAGCGCGCCGTCTATGGCTTCGATGCCAGCCACGCCGTCGATATCAGCGTCGCCGGCATCGACACCCAGACGCGGGTGGGCGTGCAGACCCGCTACGACGACATCAATGTCGGCCTGTTCAAGACCGTGCAGCGCGAGATCCTCTCCACCGTGCGCAACGACCAGGTGCAGGAGGGCAATGTCGGGCTGTGGGCCGATACGACCGCGCGCTGGACCGACTGGCTGCGCACCACGGTCGGCATCCGCGAGGATTATTTCGCCGGCCACGTGCTGAGCGACACGCCGCAGAATTCCGGCAACGCGCAAGCGGCGATGACGAGCCCGAAGGCCGGCATCGTGCTCGGTCCCTGGGCCAAGACCGAGTTCTACGGCAATGCCGGCTTCGGCCTGCACTCCAATGACATCAGGGGCGCGACGATTACCGTCGATCCCAACGACAAGGTCACGCCGCTCGATCGCGTGCCGCTGCTGGTACGCTCGAAGGGCGCCGAGTTCGGCATCCGCACCAAGGCGGTCGACGGCCTGACCTCGTCGCTTGCGGTGTTCGTGCTCGACTTCGATTCCGAATTGCTGTTCGTCGGCGATGCCGGCACCACCGAGCCGAGCCGGCCGAGCCGGCGGGTCGGCGTCGAGTGGACCAACCAATACAGGCTCTCGCCGTGGATGAATCTCGATTTCGACCTCGCCTATACCCGCGCGCGCTTCACGGATTATGATCCGGTGGGTAACTTCATTCCCGGCGCGCCGGCCTGGGTCGCCAGCGGCGGCGTCACCTTCGGCCGCGAGACCGGCTGGTTCGGCAGCCTGCGCGCCCGCTATTTCGGCCCGCGCCCGCTGATCGAGGATGACAGCGTCCGCTCGCTGTCGTCGTTTATCGTCAACGCTCGCGCCGGCTACAAATTCGACAACGGGACGCGGCTGCAGCTCGACGTCCTCAATCTCTTCAACGCACAGACCAACCAGATCGAATATTACTATCTGTCGCGGCTGCCGGGCGAACCGATCGACGGCGTCGCCGACCGCCATGTGCATCCGGCCGAGCCGCTTGCCGTGAGGCTGACGCTGGCGGCGACGTTCTGAACGCTCACCCCGGCGTGAGCTCCGTGGTCATCACTTCCGCAGCCGGAAGCGTCGCCTCTTCGTCAATCGCTTCAGGAACAAGCGGCGGCGACTTAGATTCTGGAAACACACTGAATTCGCCCGCTACCTCCTGGAGCGGCTTCTGCTTGTCGGCCCAGTGCAGGGCCGTGTAGTCGAAACCGTGCACGATGGTGGGTTTGACGACTTCGAAATAGGGCGAGATGTCGAAGTCGCGCGGCATGTAGAGCGAGGAATCGCGGATATGCAGGATCTCGCGGCGCGCCTTTCGGCTGGCGGCGCGCGTGATCTTGGGCAGGATCGGATAGCGCACGGCGTCGAACGCCTGCGCGATCAGCGCCGAGCAGATGATCTTGGTCGGATCGCCGGAGCCGAACGCGATCATGCGGCGGCGCCAGCGCTGCGGGATCGGCAGCGGAAACAAGAAGCGCGCGAGATCGACGATGTTCTTGGTGTCGTAGCCGAAGCCGATCCGGTTGATCGCGTAGCGGCACACCGTGGTGCGGTCCTCGAATGACAGGCCGACCGGACGGCAGAGGCGGGTGTGATAGGACAGATATTTCGAAAGCGGCGCCGAGGTCACGCCCTCGCCGATATTGGCCTCGATCAGCACATGCTGTTCGCCGTCAGGCTCGAACGCACCGTCGATCGGTCCGACAAAGAGTGCGGCGTGCGACCAGGTTGATTGCGTGAGGTATTTGATGATGCCGGAAATCCGGTTGTTGCCTTCGACCAGCAGCACATCGCCGGGCTGCATGATGCTCCGCAGATGGTCCGGGTCGCTCGGCGTGAACGGTTCGTAACCGGGGACCTCCTTCTGCAGGTACCCCGCGATCCATTTACCGACGGTATCGAGCATTAAGCCCATGGATTCCCCCCAGCGGTTCTACGACCGCTTGTGTTGGCTTAATCATGGTCGCAAGCCGTTGCAATTTAGTTCATGCCATCAGCGGATCAATCATGATTGATTTACCATGATGGTTGCTGCGGTCGGTGAGATACGGCACAGTTCGTGAAGCGTTCCCGTTTTCTGCAAGTCCCCGGAAACCATGCTCGAAGCTATGTCATGACAGTGACTCGCCGCGATTTCCTGTCGGCGTCCGCAGCTCTCGCGCTGGCGCCCGCGCTGGGCGGCCGGGTGCTTGCCGCGCCGCCGCCGCGCGAGGCTGACATCGTCGTGATCGGCGCGGGTGCCGCGGGCATTGCCGCGGCGCGGAGGATCGTCGCCGCCAACCGCAAGGTGATTGTGGTGGAGGCGTCCGGCCAGGTCGGCGGCCGCTGCCAGACCGATGCATCGACATTCGGCGTGCCGTTCGACCGTGGCGCGCGCTGGATGCACAATCCCGAGACCAATCCGATGATCCGGCTGGCGCGCTCCGCGGGCCTCGACATCGTCACGGCGCCCGCAGGTCAGAAGATTCGCATCGGCCGGCGCTACGCCCGCCCGGGCGAGACCGAGGAATTCCTGGCGGCGCTGGTCCGCGCCAACCGCGCCGTCGACGACGCGTCGCGCAAGGCCGATATTGCCTGCGCCGCGGCGATGCCGAAGGATCTCGGCGATTGGGCCGGCACCGCGGAATTCCTGCTCGGCGCCAATTTCAGCGGCAAGGATCTGAAGGACCTCTCCGCCGTCGACAAGGTGCGCGCGCAGGATCGCAACACCGCGATTGCTTGCCGGCAGGGGCTCGGCACGCTGATCGCCAAGCTTGCCGAGCAGCTGCCGATGGTGCTCTCGACGCCGGCGCAGCGCATCCTGTGGAGCAATCGCGACGTGATGGTCGAGACGCCCACAGGCAAGATCACCGCGCGCGCCGCCATCGTCACCGTCTCGAGCAATGTGCTTGCGAGCGGCAATATCAAGTTTGCGCCGGAACTTCCGAAGCGCGCGCTCGATGCCGCGGCCAAGCTCAGCCTCGGCAGCTATGATCGCATCGCGTTGCAACTCCCTGGTAACCCGCTCGGACTGTCGCGCGACGACGTCATTATCGAGCAGAGCAATTCGACGAGGACGGCGCTGCTCTACGGCAACATCGCGGGATCCTCGCTGTGCACGATCGACGTCGCGGGGTCCTTCGGTCGCGATCTGTCGGCGCAGGGCGAGAAGGCAATGTCCGCGTTCGCGGTGGAATGGCTGACCAAGCTCTATGGCAGCGAGGTCGGCGCCGCGGTGAAGCAGACCAGCGCGACGCGCTGGAATGCATCGCCCTTCATCCTCGGCGCGATGTCGGCAGCAGTGCCCGGCGCACAGTTCTCCCGAAAGATTCTGACCGAGCCGATCGGCGCGATGTATCTCGCCGGCGAAGCCACGCATGAGACGCTGTGGGGCACCGTCGATGGCGCCTGGGACAGCGGCGAGCGCGCTGCCGACGCCGCACTGCGCCGGATCGGCGCGCTGAAGGATGCGGCGCCGGAGCCAGCAGCGCCGGTCGCAAAACAGAAGCGCCGCGGGCCGCATCGATCTGCCGGGCCGATGAATTGATCTTTCGGTGAGATCAGGCATCGCGGGCGGATGTTTGGGTAGAAGCCGCCCGACAACCGACGTCGTCCCGGCGAAGGTCGGGACCCATAACCACCAAATCCAATTGTGGAAGTGAGCTGCGGCCCGAGCGGCGCGCAGCAATGACTGTCTGTGGTTATGGGTCCCGGATCGCGCTGCGCTTGCCCGGGACGACAGCGAATTTGTTGCGGGTTTTGAGCCATACATCCGCGTCCTCGCGACATGATTTGCCCGAGTTTTGTCTTTCGTTTCGCCGCTCTTCGATCAGAGGGCGCAGGGAAAGCCGGGTGCCGATCGCACCCATGGGCCCCGTGCAAAGGTAGAAAGCACGGGGGTAGGACCACAGGCGTAACCGGAAACAACCCGGCTTTCCCTGCGCGATGGTTTTACGGCTTACTTCGTGCTCTCCCCGGCGAGACTGGGCTTTTTTGTCACCGTCCCCGCAAAACGCATTCGCGTTTTGCGGGGAGACACCGGCCACTAGGGCGTCAGGACCACACGACTTCACCGTCCGCGTCACATGCGTTCGTCGCTCGCATGATCAGCGTCCACCGCATCTCACCGCAACGTTCGTGACGACCGCGAAGCGCCCCTCGATCGGGTGAGACGGGGCGGATTATAGGTCTGAGTTTGGTTTCCGATAAATCGAAATATTTTTGCGACGGGGTCTTGCGCCGTCGGGCAACTCAGATGTAGGGGCGCGTGATAGAGGCACCGGCGGCAGGGTTCCCTCTCCCCTTGCGGGAGAGGGTTAGGGAGAGGGGTGCCACACGACGTGCTATTTCCGCGTTTATCACGGCAGCAAGAACGAGATTGCAAGAACGATGCTCTCATCGATTATCTCGCCCGGGGCCAGCCCTCTCCCCAACCCTCCCCCATCGCAAGTCGGGCCTGCCCGACTTGCGCGAATCAATGATGCGCAACCGGGGTAGACCCCGGTTGCGTGGGGGAGGGAGCCTGAGCCGTGTGCTCACCTCACAATCATTCCGGGTTCGTGCTTCGCACGCCGTCAGATGCGCAATTGCGTGGAGTCCGCCGCCTCACACCGGCAGCTTCAGCTCCATCAGATCCTTTGCCACCACGATCCGGCCCTTGAAATTCGTCTTCACGTCCCGTGTCCAGTCGTCGTCGGTCACGAGCGGATCATCACCAGGGACGAAGTGGCTCAGCACCAGCGTTTTGACGCCGGCGGCGGCCGCGATGCGGCCGACGTCTTCGGTCGAGGTGTGGCTGTCGAGCAGATGCTTCTTCAGCGTCGCGCCGTTTTTGGTCTTGGCGACCAGCCGATCGACCGCGGGAATGTAGAGGCATTCGTGTACCAGCACGTCGGCACCCCTGGCGAACTCGGCGAGTTTTGGATTGTAGGCGGTGTCGCTGGAGAACACGATCGTGCCATCAGGCGTCTCGAACTTGTAGGCGAAATTGTCCGTGATCGGCGGATGCGGCGTGCGGAACGCAGTGACGGTGACATCTGATGTTTTCAGCACCACGCCATCGTCGGTGATGTCTTTCGCGATCAGCAGTTTGCGCGGATCGGGCCGGCCTTCGTCCTCGATCCGGGTCTCGACGTCGAACTTGTTCAGCTCCCAATAGTCCTTGGTCATCGTCTCGATGCCCATGGGACCGAACGAATGGATCGGCGTCGAGAGGCCGGCCGCCCAGGCGTTGTAGAACAGATTGCCGTATTCCAGATTGTGATCGGAATGATGGTGGCTGATGAAGATGTACTTCACGGACGGGATCGGCACGCCGGCATTGACCAGCTGACGGCTGACGCCCATGCCGCAATCGATCACGAACGGCGTGTCGTTGACGACGACCAGATTGGCCGGATTGGAGGCGCCGTTGCCGACGCGGGGGCCGCCCTTGGTGCCGAGGAACACGATACGGGTGCGCGGCTTTGTGGTCTGCGCGCGCACCGGCGACGCGAGCATGGCAGCGCTGCCGAGCGCCAGTTTCAATGCGTTGCGGCGATCGATCATCGTGTTCCTCCCTCGGTCTTCTGAACCGCGGCGACCCTAGCCGCCGCGCAAGATGCCATCAAGCGCGGGCAGGCCGACGATGACGGCCGCCGCGATCAGCGCGTAGCAGATGGCGCGAAACACCTGCTCGCTTGCCTTGCCGAACAGCGAGGCGCCGAACCAGACGCCGATGCCGTAGACCGGGCCCACGATCAGCGAGAACTTGATCGACTCGATCGTGATCAGTCCGGTGAACCAGTAGCTGACCAGCGAGAAGAGATCCGAGGCACCGAAGAACAGCACGATGTTGGCGCGCGAGATCATCGACGAGATCGGGCGGCCCAGCCAGTAGGCGACGATCGGCGGGCCGCCGGTCTGCGCAAGTCCGCTGCAAAAGCCGGAGAGGCCACCGACGCCGACCGACAGCGCGGCGTGATCCTTGCCGTGGTAGCGCCAGCCAGACAGCAGCAGCGCGAGCAGTGCCGCGACGAAGCCGGAGATGATCCAGCGCGTGGTGACGGGCTCGAGCACCGTGAGGAAGTAGGTGCCGATGGGAACGCCGACCAGCGCGCCGGCCACCATCACCGCGGTCGCCTTGCGGTCGGCATGGGTCCAGGCGTTCGGCAGCAGCGGCGCCGCGGCGACGAAGTCGATGATGAGCAGGAGCGCCGCCACCAGCCGCGGCCCGGCGACGCTGCTTGCGAGCGGCATGAAGATCAGCGCCGAGCCAAACCCCGAGAAGCCGCGCGCCGTGCCCGACACGAACGCGATCGCGCAGATCGCGAGCGCGATGCTGGTCGAGATGTCGGAGGGGAGGAGGGTGAAGGGGGTCATGGGAGGGGTGGGCGATGAGTCTCGATCTGGTGTCCAGCGGGCGCGCTGGTATGGTTCAAATCAGGACGGTATTCCGTCAAACCCGTCATCCTGAGGTGCGAGCGGAGCGAGCCTCGAAGGATGAATCGGCCACAGGCGGGGCCGTCGACCCTTCGAGACGGCCGCTACGCGGCCTCCTCAGGGTGACGGTGCCAATACAGCGCCTGCGACCGGCATCACGCCCGGAGCGTGCCGCCGGTCTTCTTCGTCACCTCGGCGACGACCTTGGCGGCGACGGCGTCGATCTCCTGGTCGGTCATCGTCTTCTCGCGCGGCTGGATCGTGACTGCGATCGCGATCGACTTCTTGTCGGGATCGATGCCCTTGCCTTCATAGACGTCGAACACGGTCACGGCCGTGATCAGCTTCTTGTCGACATTCTGCGCCGCACGGACGATGTCGCCCGCCTTGACGCTGCGGTCGACGATGAAGGCGAAGTCGCGCGACACCGGCTGGAATGCCGAGAGCTCCAGCACCGGCTTGGCGCGGGTTGCCCTCTGCTTGCCTTCCGGAATCCGCTCGAGGATCACCTCGAACACGATCATCGAACCATCGGCGCCGAGCGCCTCCGCCGTACGCGGATGCAGCTCGCCGAAAGTGCCGAGCACGTTCTGTGGGCCGATCTGGATGGTGCCGGAACGTCCCGGATGCAGCCAGGCGGGGCCGCCGGGGACGATCTGCAGCGCCTGCATCGGCGCGCCGGCGGCCGCCAGCACGGCGAAGGCATCGACCTTGGCGTCCATCGCGTCCGCCGTCGCCGAGCCGGTCCAGGAACGGCCCGCTCCCTTCGTCGAGGCATAGCCATGGCGTACGCCGGAGGCGGCCACCAGCTGGTCTTCCGGCCGGTCGCCGCGGAACACCTGGCCGACCTCGAACAGCGCGACGTCGGGATAGCCGCGGTTGATATTGGCCTGAGCCGCCGCGACGAGGCCGGGCAGCAGGCTCGGCCGCATGTCGGACAGATCGGCCGCGATCGGGTTGGCGAGCACGAGCTCGCTCTGGCCGCCGCCGAACAGCTTTGCCGCGTCGTTGGTGATGAACGACCAGGTCACGGCCTCCACCATGCCGCGCGCGCCGAGCGCGCGCTTGGCGCGGCGGGTGCGCAGCTGCATCGGCGTCAGCACCGGCTTGCGCGGCTCCTCGCCACGCTCGAACGGCGTCATCGGCACCTTGTCGACGCCGACGATGCGCACGATCTCCTCGACGATATCGGCCTTGCCGTGCACATCGGTGCGCCAGGACGGAACCGCGACCTTCACCACGGGGCCGTTGCCGGCCAGCATGAAGCCGAGCCGGGTGAGGATCAGCTTCACCTCGACCAGCGGCACCTCGATGCCGGCAAGGCGTTTCACCTCGCTGAGCGGGAAGTCGATGACGCGGTCCTCGCCGAACTGCTTGCCGACCACGACGTTCTCGGACGGCGTGCCGCCGCACAGCTCCAGCACCAGTTTGGTCGCGAGCTCGAGCCCGGGCACCATGAAGGCCGGATCGACGCCGCGCTCGAAGCGATAGCGCGCATCCGAATTGATGCCGAGCTTGCGGCCGGTCTGCGCGATGTTGATCTCGTTCCACAGCGCCGATTCGATCAGCACGTCGGTGGTGTTGTCGTCGCAGCCCGAGGCCTCGCCGCCCATGATGCCGGCGAGCGATTCGACGCCGTGCTCGTCCGCGATCACGCAGACATTGTTGTCGAGCGTGTAGGTGCGGCCGTCGAGCGCGAGCAGCGTCTCGCCGTCCTTGGCGCGGCGGACGGTGAGGTTGCCCGTCACCTTCCTGGCGTCGAACACGTGCAGCGGACGGGCGCGGTCGAAGGTCATGAAGTTGGTGATGTCGACCAGCGCGTTGATCGGACGCAGGCCGATCGAGGTCAGCCGCTTCTGCAGCCATTCCGGCGACGGGCCGTTCTTCACCCCGCGCACCAGCCGCAGCGCGAAGCCCGGGCACAGCGTCGGGTCTTCCACCGTCACCTGAACCGGGCAGGAGAATTCGCCCTTGATCTGCTTGATGCCCTGGTCCTTGAACTTGCCCATGTCGGCGGCGGAGAGATCGCGCGCGATGCCGTGCACGCCGGTGCAGTCCTGCCGGTTCGGCGTCAGATTGATCTCGATGGTGGGATCGCCGAGCCCGGCCCAGTCCGCATAGCCCTTGCCGAGCGGTGCATCGGCCGGCAGCTCCATGATGCCGTCGTGATCCTCGGAGATCTGCAGTTCGGCCGCCGAGCACAGCATGCCGCGGCTCTCGACGCCTCTGATGGTGCCGACGCCGAGCGTGATGTTCTTGCCCGGGATGTAGGTGCCGGGGGCTGAGAACACGCTGATCAGCCCGGCACGCGCATTCGGCGCGCCGCACACCACCTGCACCGGCGCGCCGCCGTCGCCGGTGTCGACCATGCACACCCGCAGCCGGTCGGCATTCGGATGCTGCTCGGCCGAGATCACGCGCGCGATGGTGAACGGAGCGAGCGCCTTCGCCTTGTCCTCGATGTTCTCGACCTCGAGCCCGATCATGGTGAGCTTGTCGGCGAGCTTGTCGAGCGGCTCGTCGGTCTCGAGATGTTCCTTCAGCCAGGAGAGGGTGAACTTCATGACGATGATTTCTCTTGTCCCCTCTCCCGCTCGCGGGGGAGGGTTAGGGTGGGGGCTCTCTCCGCGATGGCAGCGGCAATTGTTTCAAGGACGCCTGCGCGATTTGTCATGACGTCGAGATTGCTGAAGCGAAGAACCTTGAAGCCTTTCGCTTCGATGACGGCCGAACGCGCGGCATCGGTGCGTTCGCCTTCGTTCGAAAAATGGTGGCCGCCATCGAGTTCGATTACCAGCGTTGCCGCGTGGCAGACGAAGTCGGCGATGTAGTTATCGATCGGCACCTGGCGGCGGAAGGTTGCGCCGTTCAGGCGATTGCCGCGGAGCTCCGACCAGAGAATTCGTTCCACGTCGGTCGAGTTGCGTCTGAGCGCGCGCGCGTTGGACCGAAGTCTATCGGACACCTTCCAATCCGGATGCTCAGGATCGACCATTGCCAGCCCCTTTGCGGAGACACCCCCACCCCAGCCCTCCCCCGCAAGCGGGAGAGGGAGTCCGACCGTCCGCGGCGATGGAGTCTTCGTATCCACTTGAGCAAGTCCTATCCATTCCCTGCGGGGGAGGGTTAGGGTGGGGGCTTTCTCCACGGTGGGAACGAAGTTCAGGCTCACGTACTCAATCCCCCCGCGATCGTCGGGATGTCGAGCGGCTTGAAGCCGTAGTGGTTGAGCCAGCGGACGTCGTTTTCGAACATTTGGCGCAAATCGGCGATGCCGTATTTCAGCATCGTGATGCGGTCGATGCCCATGCCCCAGGCAAAACCCTGGTAGACGTCGGGATCGATGCCGCAGGCGCGGAGCACGTTCGGGTGCACCATGCCGCAGCCGAGAATCTCCATCCAGTCCTCGCCCTCGCCGAAGCGGATCTCGCCCTTGTCGCGACGGCACTGGATGTCGACCTCGAGCGACGGCTCGGTGAACGGGAAGAACGACGGCCGGAACCGCATGTTGATGTGGCCGACCTCGAAGAACGCCTTGCAGAACTCGTGCAGGATCCATTTGAGGTGGCCGAGATGCGAGCCCTTGTCGATCACGAGGCCCTCGACCTGGTGGAATTGCGGCGTGTGGGTCGCGTCCGAGTCGATGCGATAGGTGCGGCCGGGGCAGATCACGCGGATCGGCGGCTTCTGGGTCAGCATCGTGCGCACCTGCACCGGCGAGGTGTGGGTCCGCAGCAGCATGCGCGAGCCGTCCTCCTTCGGATTGAAGAAGAAGGTGTCGTGCATCTCGCGCGCCGGATGGCCGATCGGGAAGTTCAGCTTGGTGAAGTTGTAGTCGTCGGTCTCGATGTCCGGACCGTCGGCGATTGCGAATCCCATGTCGGCGAAGATGGTGTTGACCTCTTCGAACACCTGGCTCAGCGGGTGGATGCGGCCGGTCTCCGCCGGCGCCTCGCGCAGCGGCAGCGTGACGTCGATGGTCTCGGCGGCAAGGCGCGCATCGAGCGCGGCCGCTTTCAGCACGTCGCGCCTGGCTGCGAGCGCCTGGGTCACCGCATCCTTGGCGAGGTTAATCCTGGCGCCTTCGGTCTTGCGCTCCTCCGGCGACATTTTTCCAAGGGTCGCAAGAAGCGCCGAGATCGAGCCCTTCTTGCCGAGGGCGGAGACGCGCACCGCCTCGAGGGCGGCTTCGTCACCGGCTGCGACGATCTGGTCGAGGATGGACTTTTCGAGCGTTGCGAGGTCGGACACGGTCAATTCCTGCGCTTGAGCGGCGCATGATCTGGCGGGACAAACCGGTACCCGAACCGGTGCTCGCCTTTGCGGACCATGCGCCAAAAATTCGGCTGGGTTGTCGCCGCCCGAAGGCCGTAACGTCAAGCAAAAAGCCGGTCATTTCGGGCATATGACCGGCAGGGTTGAACCCGGCGCGCGGGGGACGCTACCCAAGTGGGATGTGAGGAGACTGCCCGATGCCCGTGAGACCCCGCCTGACCGCTGCCCGAGTTGCCATGGCCAGTTTGGCCGCCATCATGTCGATGTCAGCCTCACCGGCGCTGGCGGCGGTCTGCATGGACAAGTCGATGACCCAGGACGAGATCGTCGACACCATCAACGCCCAGCGCAGCTGTGACGGCGCGATGAAGGTGTTTCGGGTGTGCGAGTTCGGGGCGAGCGGCGACGTCCTGCTCGGCGCCGCCGTCGAGAAGAAATGCGAAGCGGACTTCCTGTCCGGCCTCAAGGGCGCGCCGAAGCGGGCGTACCAGCACGAGATGCAGGTCTGCGACCGCAAGTACCGGAATCAATCCGGCACCATGTACATCTCGTTCACGGCGTTCTGCCGGGCGGAAGTCGCCCAGCGCTATTCGCACAAGGCGCTAAACGCGGGCCCCAACGCGCGCTAGGATCAGGCCGCCAGCGCGGCCTTGGCCTTCTCGGCGATCGCCTGGAACGCAACCGGCTCGTGGATAGCGAGATCCGACAGCACCTTGCGGTCGACGACGACGCCCGACTTGGACAGGCCGTTGATGAACACGCTGTAGGTCATGCCGAACGGACGGACCGCGGCGTTGATGCGCTGGATCCAGAGCGCGCGGAAGGTGCGCTTCTTGCGCTTGCGGTCGCGGAAGGCGTACTGGCCGGCCTTTTCGACGGCCTGCTTGGCCGTGCGGATCGTGTTCTTGCGGCGGCCGTAATAGCCCTTGGCGGCCTTGAAGACTTTCTTGTGCTTGGCGTGAGAGGTCACACCGCGTTTGACGCGAGACATGACGGAAATCCTTGAGATCTAAGAAGAGGTGACGGGGCGCCGCACAGTTGCGGCGGGGTTCAAGCGGATCAGCGCGATCAGGCGTTCGGCAAGAAGTACTTCTTGACGTTGTCGCCGTCGGTCTTGAACAGCACGCGGGTGCCGCGGAGCTGACGGATCTGCTTCTTCGTCCGCTTGATCATGCCGTGGCGCTTGCCGCGCTGGGCGTGCATGACTTTGCCAGTGGCAGTCACCTTGAAGCGCTTTTTAGCGCCCGACTTGGTCTTCAACTTGGGCATTTGGCTCTCCTACTGCACAGCACGAAAATCGCCCCGAGAGGCGTCCGGCCGGCCAAAATGCTCGTTAGAGCGTTGGAAGTGCTATGGTTTTTTCCGAATTGAAAGAACCTGCACGATACGTCGCCACGGCAGCCCTTGATCAGCCGGGCGGCGAAGGCCCGGCTTATGCCAGAGGATCGGCGGTTTTGCAACGTTTTGCGGGATGGAACCGGCGGGTGGGACCCGGAAGGCCGGGATGGGGGTCCAGCCGCAGACGCCGCCGCACGTGGAGAGAGCAGATCCCCACCCGCTTTGCTCAGGCGAGCAAGGCGACCCCCCCCTTTTTCTAGGGGAGGTTGGCTCCATCCGGGCTACGAAACGAAACAGCCCGCCGATCCGGCGGGCCGCTCCAAATGCTGAAATCGACTAACTCGAACTAGCGCGGCGCCAGCACCATCACGACCTGGCGGCCCTCGAACCTCGCGTCCTGCTCGACCTTGGCGAACTCAGCCACGTCGGCCTTCACCTTGTCCAGAAGCTTGGTGCCGATCTCCTGGTGCGCCATCTCACGACCGCGGTAGCGCAAGGTGATCTTGACCTTGTCGCCTTCCTCGAAGAAGCGCTGCATCGCGCGCATCTTCACGTCATAGTCGTGATCGTCGATCATCGGGCGGAGCTTGATCTCCTTGATCTCGACGACCTTCTGCTTCTTGCGGGCTTCGGCGGCCTTCTTCTGCGCGGAATATTTGTATTTGCCGTAGTCCATGATCTTGCAGACGGGAGGACTGACATTCGGCGAAATCTCGACGAGGTCCATGCCGGCTTCCATGGCCATCTTGATGGCCACCATGGTTTCGACGGTGCCTTGGTTGACACCGGCGGCATCGATCAACTGGATCTGCGCGTTGCGAATCTCATCATTGGTGCGCGGCCCGTCTTTGGCGACTGTGGGCGGGGCTCTATTGGACGGCGAATGGGTAACTCTCCAAAGTTGTGAAAGGGAAGGCGGATATTTTGAAGCAAGACGCCGCAACGGGCAAGCGAACTCGCTTTCTAAGCGGCAAAACCGTCAATTGCGAGGCATTTTAGCCACGCCCGGCACATATAGCGGGTGCATCAGCTCCGCAAGCCGGGTTTGCCGCCGTTGACCGGTGCCGCGCGACGATTGAAAAGCAGAGGTCTGACACGCGAGTGACCGAACCATGAGCCAAACCGCCGCATCCGGGCAGGAACCCGCCTTTATCGAGGTCGGCGAGGGCAGTGGAGCACGCCGGATCGCGGTGCGCGCCCGTGCCGGTGCCGCTCCCGGCGGCGCAATTGGCGCGCCCGGGCTGTTCTGGCTCGGCGGCTTCAAGTCCGACATGACCGGCACCAAGGCGATCGCGCTCGACGCATGGGCCGCCGAGCACGGCCGCGGCTCGGTCAGGTTCGACTATTCCGGCCATGGCGAATCCGCCGGCGATTTCGCTGACGGCACGATCGGCCGCTGGCTCGAGGAGAGCGTCGCGGTGTTCTCGCAGTTCTGCAGCGGGCCGCAAGTCGTGATCGGCTCCTCGATGGGCGGCTGGATGGCGCTGCTGCTGGCGCGCGAGATCGCCAAACGGGGCAATGCTGGCGGAAGCGGCTGTGCGTGGCTCGCCGGCCTCGTGTTGATCGCGCCGGCGCCTGATTTCACCGAGGAGCTGATGTGGAAGGCGTTCCCGCCGGAGATTCGCGCCGAGATCGAGACCAAGGGCCTGTGGCTGCGGCCGTCGGACTATGGTGACGGCTCGCCCTATCCGATCACCCGCAACCTGATCGAGGAGGGCCGCAATCATCTGCTGCTCGGCAGCAAGATCGACGTCGGCTGTCCGGTGCGCATCCTGCAGGGCGCGCAGGATCCCGACGTGCCGTGGAAGCACGCCTTCGCGCTGGTGCATCGCCTGCCGGCCGAGGACGTGGTGCTGACCATGATCCAGGACGGCGACCACCGCCTGTCCCGTCCGCAGGACATCGCGCGGATCATCGCCGCGGTGGCGAAGATCGGCTAAGGTTTTTCATCTTGCGCGATGTCATCATCCGCGAAAGCGGATGATCCAGTACGCCGCGGCCCCTCGATTCAAGGCAACGGCTCTGGAATACTGGATGCCCCGCCTGCGCGGGGCATGACAGAGTGGTTGGGAGAGACGCCATGGAAACGACAATGATGCTGTGCGCGTTCTGCGACGCGGTCGAGCAGCGCAACGGCAAGGCGTTTGCAAAGCTCTTCACCGAGGACGGCGTCTATCACGACGTGTTCTACGGCGCGTTCAAGGGGCACGCCAAAATAGCCGAGATGATCGACGACTGGTTCTACCGGACCGCGACCGATTTCCGCTGGGTCATGCATGATCCCGTCTCTGACGGCGCGACGCTCTATGCGCGCTACACGTTCAGCTACCGCTCGACCTTGCCGGAAGCCAAAGGCGCGCGCGATGTTCGAGGGCGTCGCGATCATGCGGCTGCGCGACGGCAAGATCACCGAATATCACGAGGTCGCCAACACCGCGCCGGCCTTCGTCGACCTGAATTTTGCGTCGGAACGGATCGCCAAGATCGTCGGCAAGCAGGGTGCCGCGCTGAGGGCGCGGCCGGAGATGAAGCGGCATCTCACCTAGCGCCGTCATTCCCCGGTGCGCAATTGCGCACCTGGGGGCATCGCGCAGCGATGAACCCGGAATCTGGAAGTTGTGGCGCGAGATTCTGGGCTCGCGCTTCGCGCGCCCCGGAATGACGACCGGGGACAATTACGGCGGCGGCGGATTGGTCATCGGCTTGCGCTGCGCCAGCGCCGCCACGGTCGACGTGCCGATCGGGCCCTGCTCGTCATAGAGCCAGCATTCGCCGATCGCGACGCCGTCGGTGGCGTGCTGGTTGACGACCTCGAAGCCGATCCAGTTGGTCACCGGCAAACGGTGCAGATAGATCGTGACGTCGCTGTTGATGTAGCCGAGCCCCTGGTCGCCGGCATTGGCAAAGGGGCTCGCGAAATCCGCGCCGGTCGCGACATGGACGAACGGCGTCATCTTCACGCCGGCGACGAGCTCGCGCACCTCGCTCATCCAGAGCCGGCGCTCGCCGAGCGAACCCATGTGGCCGACAATTGGCCGCGTCTCCCATTTGCCGTTCATGCCGAGCCTGGGATCGGACGGCTTCGGAATCTCCGCGGGCGCCGGCACCCGCCAGTTCGGCGGCGACCACACATTGCCCGGCGCATTTTCCGTCCGGCGCAACAACTGGCAGGAGGCGCGCGCCATGCTGGTGCCGCCGGAGACAAACTCGGCCTCGATCACCTTGATGCGGAGCCCGTCGCGGACGAGCTTCGTCGTCACCTCGACCGGCGTCGTGATGTTGGGCAGCCGGAACATGTCGACTGTCAGCCGCGCCGGGACGAAGTCGTCGGAGCCGTGACGCTCCTCGATGGCGAAGCCGAGCAGGCCGATCACGACGCGGCCGTGCATCGATTCCGGACTCCACGGTCCGTTCGCAACGGATGTCGGCATGAAGCCGTCGCCGTGCCTGGTGAAGAAGGGCTGGTTTGTCATGGTTGTCGACCATGACGGGAATGCCGCGATGAAATCAAGAGGCCGCTGCCGCGCGCCACTCCTGCTGCACGCTGACATCAGGCTCGCCGCCGGCGCGTGAGGCCAGCGCCGCGAACGCATCGCGGGCGATCAGTTGCGACAGTGCCCACACCGCGGCGCCGCGCACCAGCGGGCTCGCATCGTCGAGCAAACGCTGCGCCTCGCCGGCAAGGCTTGCATCGCCGGAATTGCCGATCGCGATCAGCACATTGCGGATGAAGCGGTCGCGGCCGATGCGCTTGACCGGCGACTTCGTGAACAGCGCGCGAAAAGCTGCATCGTCGAGCCGCGCCAGCTCGCCGAGCGCAGGTGCGCGCAACGCATCGCGCGCGGCAAGCTTCTGCTCGCGTCCCGCTTGCGCGAACTTGTTCCACGGACACACCGCGAGGCAATCGTCGCAACCATAGATGCGGTTGCCGATGCTCCTGCGGAATTCGTGCGGGATCGGGCCCTTGTTCTCGATCGTCAGATAGGAGATGCAGCGCCGCGCATCGAGCTTGTACGGGGCCGGAAACGCTGCGGTCGGACAGATGTCCTGACAGGCGCGGCAGCTGCCGCAATGATCGGCTTCGCTATCGTCGCGCGGCAGCTCGGTGGCGGAATAGATCGCGCCGAGAAACAGCCACGAGCCAAACTCGCGCGACACCAGATTGGTGTGCTTGCCCTGCCAGCCGATGCCGGCGGCCTGCGCCAACGGCTTCTCCATCACGGCAGCGGTGTCGACGAACACCTTCACCTCGTCGCCGGTCGCAGCAGCGAGCCAGCGCGCCAGTGTCTTCAGCCGCTTCTTGATCACGTCGTGATAGTCGTCGCCCTGGGCATAGACCGAGATCGCGCCGTGCGATCGGCGCGCGAGAATTTTTAGCGGATTGTCGTCCGGCCCGTAATTGACCCCGAGCATGATGATCGAGCGCACACCGCCCCACAGCACGCGCGGATCGGCGCGCCGCTCCGGATTGGCGGCAAGCCAGTCCATGTCGCCATGGCCGCCGGAGCCGAGGAACTCGAGGAAATACTGTCCGGCTTCGCCCGTCGCGTCAGGAGCGGTGAAGCCGATGGCATCGAAGCCGAGCGCACGCGCCTCGCGCGTCAGTGCCGCCTTGAGATCGGCAGGAGAGAGCCGGACCGCCGGGTTCAGAAGTCGAGGTCCACATAGGTCCGCGACGCCGGCACCCCCGCCAGCCATTCGCTGAGCAGCGGGCGGAACGACGGGCGGGATTTCACCCGCGCGTACCACGCCTTTGCTGCGTCGTCCTCGCTCCATGGCACGTCGCCCAGATAGTCGATCGCCGAAAGATGCGCCGCGGCGGCGAGGTCCGCGTAGGTGAGGCGGTCGC
Organism: Bradyrhizobium sp. 26S5; assembly: GCF_036923295.1. Taxonomy (NCBI): domain Bacteria; kingdom Pseudomonadati; phylum Pseudomonadota; class Alphaproteobacteria; order Hyphomicrobiales; family Nitrobacteraceae; genus Bradyrhizobium; species Bradyrhizobium sp. 26S5. The sequence goes on from NZ_CP145948.1 coordinate 100,258, forward strand.
CGGCGAGATAGTTCCGGGTCTTCGCGAGCCAGCCGATATAGCTCAGATGATAGCGCACATTGACCTTGGCGGCGCGCATGATGTCGGGGGCCGGCGGGCCGCCGCCATTGTCCTCGCTCATGAAGCGCTTGTAGATCCGCTCGGTCACCAGCGGGTTGGAGGCTTCCTCGAAGAATTTCTCGTTGAACCACGCCATCAGCCGGCGCACCTCGACGCGTTCGGCGGTCGAGGTGGGCAGCAGCCGCCGCTCGCCGGCATCGAGGCCATGCGCCTCGTCGACATATTCGGCGATTACGGGAGCTCCCGGAACCGGCGGAAAGCCCTCGGCGATCAGCACCGGCGTGGTTGCCGCCGGATTGAGCGCGAGATACGCCTCGCGCCGCTCCCACACCCGCTCCTCCACCAGCCGCAGATCGAGCCCGTACTCGCCGAGCACGAGGCGAATGAATCGCGAATGCGGACAGAACGGATGGTGATACAGCGTGTACATGAAGTCCTTGGTAGTTCCGCGGCGATTAAGAAACCATCAACCTGTGTGACCTGAGCCTGCAATTTGGCCAGACCTGCTCCGGTCGTCTCTATGTCGCGTCAGCACGCAAACCGGTAGCCACCCCCGCAGATGGTGCGGGTCACAAAAACGCTATAGCCCAGCAAATCGGTCAGGTAACCCATTGTTTGACGATTTTTTGCGATTGCGGCCAATGTGCGAATAAGCGAGAAGAATCCCGTTTTCCACACAGGGCAGGCCACATCATGATGACGGATATGCTGCGAGCGGTGATTCTCGGCATCGTCGAGGGCGTCACAGAGTTCCTGCCGGTCTCCTCGACAGGCCACCTGCTGCTCGCGGAACGCTTCTTCAATCTCGGCGAAGGCAATTTCTGGAAGAGCTTTGCGATCCTGATTCAGCTCGGTGCGATCCTCGCGATCCTCGCGCTCTACTTCACCAAATTGTGGCGCGTCGCGCTCGGCATGTTCTCCAATCCCGACGACCGCCGCTTCGTGATCGGCGTGCTGGTCGCCTTCCTGCCTGCCGTCGTGATCGGCCTGATCGCCGGCAAATACATCAAGGAATTCCTGTTCAATCCGTGGGTGGTCTGCTTCACGCTGATCGTCGGCGGCGCCGTCCTGCTCTGGGTCGATCAGCTCGATCTCAAGGTGTACGAGGACGATGCGACCCGGTTCCCGCTGTTGATGTATTTCTGGATCGGCGTCGCGCAGTGCCTGGCGATGATCCCCGGCGTGTCGCGCTCCGGCGCCAGCATCGTGGCCGCGATGCTGCTCGGTGCCGACAAGCGCTCGGCGGCCGAGTTCTCGTTCTTCCTCGCGATCCCGACCATGGTCGGCGCGTTCGCCTATGATTTCTACAAGAACCGCGCCGACTTCACGTCGGACAATCTGAGCGTCATCGCGGTCGGCTTCGTGGTGTCGTTCATCACCGCGATGATCGTGGTGCGGGCGTTCCTCAACTTCGTCACCCGCCGCGGCTTCACGTTCTTTGCCTGGTGGCGCGTGATCGTCGGCACCCTCGGCCTGATCGCGCTGGCGATGGGGCGGTAACGCGTTGTCTTACCTCGCCCCGCTTGCGGGGAGAGGCTTGCAGCTCAGGCACAGCGTGAATTTCCATCCATCACCGTCATCCTGAGGAGCCGCGGAGCGGCGTCTCGAAGGATGCACGGCCCAGCTCTCGGCCGTTCATCCTTCGAGGCTCGCTGCGCTCGCACCTCAGGATGACGGGGAGAATTGGGGAGCGCAGGCTACGCGCTCTTCTTCTGGAACTGCCCGGTCGCGCGGAAGCGCCAGAGATATTGCGGGGCGATCGCTTCCATCGAGTCGGGCGCGATGCCGAGGCCGGCGAAAGTGAGCCCGGCGGCCTTGGCGGCATCCGACACCACATTGTCCGAACGCAGCATCGCGACCTGGTCGGGCGTCAGCGTGAATGGGCCGGGCGCAAACTGCAGGACATACGATTGCAGCTTGGCGAGGCCGAACGGCAGCGGCGCCAGCATGCGATCGCGCTGGGTGATCTGGAGGATGATCTCCATCACCTCGCGCATGGTCAGCACCTCAGGACCGCCGAGCTCGTAGGTCGCGCCCGGCTTGGCCTTGCCGTCGACGGCATCGGCCACCGCGTCGGCGACGTCGGCGACATAGGCCGGCTGCAGCTTGTTGGTGCCGCCGCCGACCAGCGGCAGCACCGGCGACATCCGCGCCAGCGCCGCAAAGCGGTTGGTGAACTGATCCTCCGGCCCGAACAGCAGCGACGGCCGCATGATGGTGGCCTGTGGCAAGGCCGCCTGCACCGCCGCCTCGCCGGCCGCCTTGGCGCGGTAGTAACCCGACAGCGAATTCTCGTCAGCGCCGATCGCCGAGACATGGACCATCCGGGCGCCGGCCGTGGCCGCTGCCTTGGCGATGGTCTCGGCGCCCTTCACCTGCACGGCGTCAAAGCTCTGTCCGCCGCCCTCGGCCAGGATGCCGACCAGATTGATCGCGATATGCGAATCGCGCATCGCCGCCTCGACCGAGGCCGGATAGCGCACATTGGCCTGAACCGCATGAATCTGCCCGACGCGGCCGAGCGGCTGCAGATGGAAGGCCAGTTCGGGCCGCCGCACCGCGACTCGCACGCGATAATCGCGCTTGCAGAGCGCCCGGACCACGTTCCGTCCCAGAAAACCCGATCCGCCGAAGACCGTGACGAGCGTTTCCAGGTTCGATGCCATGAGGTAAATTCCTGCCGGATTCGAGAGCGATTGAGCGTATTTAGCGCCTCTCGCGATACGCCATCAGCCCAATCCTGTACAGGCTATTTGAATTTCCAATCTCGAATTTGACAAGCGCGTAACCGATCCTTACTAAGCCGCTCCACATGCCCAGGTGGCGGAATTGGTAGACGCGCTGGCTTCAGGTGCCAGTGGCTTAACGGCCGTGAAGGTTCGAGTCCTTTCCTGGGCACCACCCCCTTTTTAAGCGATTGAAATCGCTCAGCATCCACAGGGGTGGGTGCGGCGAGGCCGTAACCCGCCGAGGGTGGGGCGAGACGGCGATTATACCGTTGGCCCTCCGCGCTATACCCGTGGTCGGTTGCTCATTTCCGAGCCGTTAGACGACGCGGACGCAGTCTCGTTCGATCCAAATGGAGTGCATGTAGCTTGGCTCCTCCAAGACCTCCCCGACTTCGAGTTCGACCAGGTCTCCTTTGAGATCGACGACTGGAAAATGGCGGCCGAGGCACCTCATGAATAGTGCCCGCGTCTCCATGTCTTCCGGCAGCGCCTCCGGAACAGCCACGACTTCAACTCTGTCCCCGATCTTCATTATCAACGCCTCCGGCGGCCACCAAAACGAGTCTAGGCGCGCATTCCAACCGCAGGACCAAACGGCGGGTCATCATCGTTCGGCGGCGCCGGCGCGTAGTGATCGAATTGCATGGTGAAGGTCGCGCGGCCCCGGCCTGCCACGCGCAGGCCATTCGTGTACCCGAACATGTTCATCAGCGGCACCATTGCCGCGATGACGACGTTGTCGCTGTGCGCGCTTTGATTCTGAATCGTGGCACGGCGCAGGGACGCGCTTCAAGAGGTCGATCTTGGTGTCGAGCTGCAGCTCGCTGATGCCCCTCAGGATGATCTGGCCGGACTCGGGATCGGTCGACACGCGGAAGGAGGGATCCTCCGCGGTCAGCTCGGCGAGTGCAGCCTTAAGCCTCTGATGGTCGGCTTGCGACTTAGGCTCGATCGCAATTTCGATAATGCCGGGTTGCACTGAGCGGTCCACCTTCGCTCCATGATATCACGAGATGGACCGTGAGGTGTGTTAACCACGCGGCCGCCGAATACGTCGTTCCGTTGTCAACATGGAGCCTGACGGTCGGTGTAGCCAAAACGGAACCGATAGCCTCATGACCAGCAGGTAAACGATGGAGGTAACCCCCCTTCTCTCGTCCTGCGACACTTTACCATTTTTGTCCCGACATCGAATTACGCTCAGATGGCGCGCCGACCGGACGGCCTCAGCTGCGCTGGGACTATGCACTACGACAGGGCTAGGGGATGATCGCGATCGAAAGCCACGCGGCGCGGGCTCAACCAGCGCGCATCGCCACCGTCGACATCGTCCACGATCTCGACGCCGCCGAGGCTATCTGGCGGAGTCTCGAGAACTCCAACCATTCCATCACGCCCTTTCAGCGCTTCGACTTCCTCGCCCCGTGGCAGCGTGAGGTCGGTGAGCGCGAGGGATTATCGCCTTTCATCGTTGTTATGCGTGACGGCGACGCCCAACCACGGGGCTTGCTGCCGCTTGCTCTGCAAACAGCGCTGGGGGTGCGCCGCGCGAGCTTCATGGGCGGCGAGCACGCAACCTTCAACATAGGCTTGTGGGATCGCGAGTTCGCTGCCGGTGCCACGAAGGCCGATCTCGACGCAGTCATCGCGATGCTCGCCAAGCGCGACGAGGCCGACGTACTGGTGCTGCGCCAACAGCCGGCGCAGTGGCGCGACGTGCAAAATCCGCTGGCGCTGCTGCCTCATGAACCCCCGGTCTTCAACTGCCCGATGCGCACAATCGAGCCGGGCGCAACGGCCGCGAACCTGATCGGCAATCCCTCCCGCCGCATGAAGCTCAAGCAGCGCAAACTGCTGGAGCTGACCGGCTACCGCTATCACGTCGCCTCTGCCGACGCCGACATCGCCCGTCTGCTCGACTGGTTCTTCCGCGTGAAGTCGGAGCGGTTGGCCGAGCGGAAGCTGTCCAATGTGTTCGCCGAACGCGCCGTGGAGACATTCATCCGCACCGCTTGCATGACAAAGCTGCCCCACGGCGGCCGTGCCATCGAAATCCATGCGCTCGAATGCGACGAGGAAGTGATCGCGATCTTCGCCCTGGCTGCCGACGGCCACCGCTTCTCGACGATGTTCAACACCTACACTTTGTCAGACAATGCGAAATTCAGCCCCGGCCTGCTCTTGATGCAGGAAATCATCCATCATTTTGCCGGCCGGCAGTATCGCGCCTTCGACTTCGGCCTCGGCTCGCATGAATACAAGCGGCTGTTCTGTAAGGACGACGAGCCATTGTTCGACAGTTTCATTCCGCTCACCAGGCTCGGCCGACAGGCCGCCGGAGTGATGTCCGCGGTGGACCGCACCAAGCGGTTGGTGGAGCTCCACCCGAAGCTTCGCGGCGTTGCGCAGCAACTTCGCAAGGTCTTGCTTGACAAAGCATTCTGCACAATTCCTCTCGTTTCCTTGCTTCAAATGTAGCTACCGAACTTCGTCAACCGCCCGGCACCTCCCGTCAGACGATGCGCCGGCCGGCGCGGCGCGCGATCGGCCGCTGCACGAAATACATCGCGGTCAGCGAGATCAGGGTCGTGGCGACGACGATGTAGCCGAGACGGTCGAAGTGCAGCAGCGAACCGTCCGGGTTCTCGGCGATGATCGCCGCCGCGAACACCGAGCCCAGCCCGCCCGACAGCTGCTGCACGGACGCTGAGACCGCGCTGAACGAGCCGCGCTGGCTGGCATCGGGGATCGCCGACATCAGCGCCTGTGACGGGATCATGCGCGAGAAGATGCCCACGAACATCAGCACATTGACGACGATGGCGGTCAGCAGCGAGACTTGGCCGAGATTGGTGTAGATCAGCACCATGATGACGGACACCACGCAGCCGAACGCGAAGGTCGGATATTTGCCGAATTTGTCGCTGGCGCGGCCGACCAGCGGCCCGATGAGGATGCTGAACAGGCCGGAGACCAGATAGATCGTCGGCAGATGGACGATGTCGATGCCGAGATTGTGCACGGTGAAGGCGCTGCCGAACGGCATCAGCATGAAGCCGCCCGTCGCCAGCAGCGTCGTCACCAGGAAAGCCAGCGTGTAGCGCGGCTGCCCGACGGTTGCGACCAGATGGCGGAACGGATTGCTGTCGTGCTGCAGCTTGAGATGCCCGTCGACCGGCTCCATCACCAGCGCGATGACGGCGATTGCCGCGATCGACAGGCCGACGATGGCGACAAAGCAGATGTGCCAGTTCCAGTGATTGGCCAAGAAAAGTCCGGCCGGGACGCCGAGCACCTGGCTCGCGGCGAACGCCGTCTGCAGCACGCCCATCGCGCGGCCGCGCTGTTGCAGCGGAAACAGGTCGGTGACGATCGCAAGCACGACGGACCCGATCACGCCGCCGAACAGGCCGGTGACGATGCGGCCGAGCAGCAGCACTTGGAAATTCTGCGCCACCGCGCAAAGCACGGTGCCGAGCATGAAGCCGACATAGAAGAACAGCAGCAGCCGCTTGCGGTCGAAGCGATCGGCAAAGCCGGCAGCGAGGATGCCGGAAAATCCGGCGGCGAAAGCGTAGGCGGACACCGCGACGCCGAACTGCCCGGCCGTGATGTTGAGCGACGGCATCAGGATGGCGCCGAGCGGCGACATGATGATGAAGTCGAGGATCAGGGTGAATTGCGTGAAGGCAAGCAGCGCGATCAGGAACGATTGATAGCGCGTAAAGCCGCGCTCCTGCTGGTCGTCGTCGATCGGCGCGGCAATGGTCTGTTCCGACATGAGGCTCATTTCACTGCGAGGCTGGGTGGGGCTGGCCACAGATAGGGAGGGCGCGGGAGGATTTCATGGGGCGCGCGGGCAACAGTTCCATCGAAATCGCGAGCTTGAGGAATGGCTTGGCCGTGCGCATCACGTGGAAACTGGCGCGAAAACGCGGACAGCCGGACGTCCGGCCCGCAACGGCAATTGTTTCCGGTTGTGTCGGACGATAACTGCAACGGGTGAGTGGTGGTCTTCACAACCTTGAAAGCGTACGCACGTCAAGGATGTGAATCGGAACGATGCAGCTCATGGTTCCATCTGTGGCGATGGCGCAACAGACCGCTGCAAATTGTCTCAAGCTTGAACGGAGCGATCAGCCGACGCTGAGAGCGGGGCAGGGGGTAGCAGAGGGCGCGAGGCCGGGGGCTCGGGTTCGCGCCGATATTGGAGAAGGGCATGGTTTCATCGCGGCTCGCGGCGATCCTGTCGTGCACTTTGGGTGGCGGCTGTTGTCTGTCCGTGTCGCAGGCGTTCGCCGCCTGCGACAGTCTCGCGCCGGTGAGCGGTCAGACGGTGACCTGCTCGACCGCTGCGCCGAATCCATCAGCCGTCGGCGTGCAGGCCGCGGCCGGCAGCTCGAACGTCACCGTGAACGTGCTGCAGGGCGCCGGCATCACGCCGGGCGCCGGAGCGACCGCGATCGGCCTTGTCGCCGGCAGCACCGCCACCAACAACGGCACGCTGACGATCAGCGGCGGCGGCACCGGAATCTTCGGCAGCGGCAACGGCAATGTCTTCACCAACGGTGCGTCCGGTGTGATCACGACCACAGGTGCCGGCAGCAACGCGATCGCCGCCAGCAGCAACGGCAACACGCTGATCAACAACGGCACCATCACGACGCAGAACGGCACCTCGCGCGGGCTTGCCATCACCGGTCTGACGCAACACAACAACAATACGCTGATCAATACCGGCACGATCACGACCCAGGGCCCGCAGTCGCACGGCCTCTATGTGCAGACCGGCGACAGCAACAGCTTCACCAACAGCGGCACCATCACCACGGCGGGCGCCGGCGCGCGTGCGATCTTCTCCGCCGGACAGTTCGCAAACATGACCAACACCGGCACGCTGCTGACGACCGGCGGCGATGCCGGCGGCACCGCCAACAACACCGTTTTCATGCAAGGCAATGCCGGCGTGCTGCGCAACAGCGGCACCATCGAGGCGCGCGGCGTCAATGCCGACGGCGTATTCTCCAACACCGCGGGATCGTCATTCACCGCCCGCATCGAGAATCTCGCCGGCGGCCGGATCATCAGCCAGTCGGGGCCCGCGATCCGCACGCTCAACGGCGCCACCACCATCGTCAATGCCGGCCTGATCGCCGGCAACAGCGGCACTGCGCTCGCGGGCGGCGGCGGTGCGGTGACGATGATCCTGCAAACCGGCTCGCAGATCGTTGGCCTCGCGGATGGCGGCGGCGGCAACAACCAGGTGCGGCTGCAGGGCAGCGGCACGGTGAACAACCCGTTCACGCGATTCCAGACGCTGACGATGGAAGGTGCCGACTGGACCTGGGCCGGCACCGGCAGCTTCGCCAACACCTTCATCAACAGCGGCTCGCTGACGCTGCAGACGTCGCTGACCGGCAATGTGTCGATTGCATCAGGCACCAGCCTGCTGGCAGGCAACGGCGCCAACCCGTCGATCACGCCGTTTCCGAGCGGACCGCCTGTTACCGTCACCAATGCCGGCGTCATCAACCTGACCAATGGCGGCGCCGCCGCCGCGAACAGTCTGACGATCGCGGGCAACTATGTCGGCAATGGCGGCGGGCTCTTTCTGCGCACTGTGCTCGGTGGCGACGGTTCGCCGTCGGATCGTCTCGTCATCTCCGGCGGCAATGCGTCGGGCTCGACTGCCGTCACCGTCACCAATGCCGGTGGCGCGGGCGCGCTCACCACCGCCGACGGAATCATGGTGGTGCAGGCCGTCAATGGCGGCACCACGGCGGCAGGCGCATTCGGTCTTACCAACGCCGTCGTGGCCGGCGCGCACGAATATTTGTTGTTCCGCGGTGGCGTGTCCGCCGGCAGCGCCGACAATTGGTATCTGCGCTCAACGTTGTTGCCCGGCACGGCTGCGCCTGCGCCGCCGCTTGCGCCCCCACCGCCGCCGCCGACATCGCCCGATGTGGTCCCGCCGCCATCGACGCCGCTCGCGCCCGACGTGTCGGCGTTGACGCCGCCGCCGGCGGGCGCCGCGCCGGTCGAGCTCTATCGCGAGGAAGCCTCGGTCTATTCGGCGCTGCCGCAGGTCGCGCAAAAGCTCGGGCTCGCGACGCTCGGCACCTTCCATCAGCGCCAGGGCGATCAGGCCCTGCTGACCGGCGGCGGTGAACAGCCGGCGGCGTGGGCGCGCGCCTATGGCTCGCACAGCTCACAGGGCTGGGCCGGCACGGTCAGCCCCTCGTTCGACGGCACCATGGCCGGCGTGCAGGTCGGTGTCGACATCCTGCGCTTTCAGTCCGCGCCCGATCACCATGATCGCGCGGGCTTCTTCTATGCCTATGGCTGGGCCAGCGGCACCGTTAACGGTTTTGCGCTCGGCTTGAATGATGTCCGCACCGGCACGCTCTCGATCGACAGCCAGAATGTCGGCGGCTACTGGACCCATATCGGGCCCTCGGGCTGGTATGTCGACGCCATTCTGATGGGCAGCTTCTACGGTGCAAGTCCGCAATCGGATCGCCAGGTCGGCGCGCGTGTGTCGGGCACCGGCGTCGCGGCGTCGCTGGAAGCAGGGGTACCGATCCCACTGAATCGGTTTGTCGCGATCGAGCCGCAGGCGCAGCTGATCTGGCAACGCCAATCGTTCGACAGCTTCAACGACATGTTCTCCAGCGTCGCACTCGGCAGCGCCGATACGCTGACTGGCCGGCTCGGGGTCCGCGTTCCCGCGACCTTCACGGTTGGCACCGCCGAACTGCGTCCCTATCTCGAGGCCAATCTCTGGCACACCGCCGCGAACGACCGCAGCATCACCTTCGCCACGACAGACCTGATCGGCGTGCAAAGCCGCGGCACCGCGGTCGAGATCGGCGCCGGCGTCTCCGCGCAGCTCAATCGCGCGGTCAGCGCCTATGCGAGCGCGGGCTATACGACCTCGGTGGACTCGATGCATCGCGAGGACATCACCGGCCGGTTCGGGCTGCGCGTCAGCTGGCAGTAGCGGTGCGCCGGCGTCGGACGGTGTGGGGCAGCAAGCCATTGTCTCCGCTGCACAATGGCGCTACACCGTGAACCAACTGTGCCAGCGATAGCCTGTCCCGACAGCGATTCGACGAGGTTTTTGACAGCATGACCATCCGCCTGCATCGCGGCGACCTGCCCGATCTGTCCCGCTACACCGATTCGGTGGCGATCGACACCGAGACCATGGGACTGCATCCGCATCGCGACCGGCTCTGCGTGGTGCAGATGTCGAACGGCGACGGCACCGCCGACGTGATCCAGATTCCGAAGGGACACACCGATTCGCCGAACCTGAAGGCGCTGCTCGCCAATCCCAAGATCACCAAGATCTTCCATTTCGCGCGGTTCGACGTCGCGGTGCTCTACAACACTTTCGGCGTGATGCCGGCGCCGGTCTATTGCACCAAGATCGCCTCGCGCCTGTCGCGCACCTACACCGACCGCCACGGCCTGAAGGATCTGGTGCGCGAGGTGCTGAACGTCGAATTGTCGAAGCAGCAGCAGTCGAGCGACTGGGGCGCGCAAAGCCTGAGCGAGGCCCAGCTCGCCTACGCCGCCTCCGACGTGCTGCACCTGCACGCGCTACGCGACAAGCTCGATGTCATGCTGGCGCGCGAGGGACGGACGGATCTCGCCAGGGCCTGCTTCGAATTCCTGCCGACGCGCGCCAGGCTCGATCTCGACGGCTGGGAGGCCGAGGACATTTTCGCCCATTCATAATGGGCGCCGAATTCGTCGCAGCAGGGGCGATTCCGCCCCGTTTCGGCCAAACTGTTCACGCGTGGTCCGGGTTGAAGTCGGCTTGGGGGGCGCGACGCCGGGTCCCGGCTGCATATTTGGGCGGCTCCGGCTAGAATAGGGGCGATTTCGCGCCTCTGGAGCTCAGGTGAATTCGGTTCAGAATCCAGCCTATGTCACGGGCCTCGAGGCGCGCTTTGCCGCTGCCGCGCGGCACAGCCGTATGGTGCGGATCCTGCGCATCGCGGTGCCGGCGGTGGTCGGGCTGTCGATGGCCTCGATCATCTCCATCTCGGTGTTCAATCCATTCCACGACGTGATCCCCAAGCTGCCGCTCGAGATGGACAACCTCGTGGTGTCGGGCACCAAGATCACGATGGAATCGCCGCATATCGCCGGCTTCTCGACCGACGGGCGGCCCTATGAGATGTGGGCCAAGGCGGCAATCCAGGACGTCACCGATCCCGACCATGTCGAGCTGAAGACCATCCGCGCCAAGGTGGCGCAGCAGGATCAGTCGACGGTGACGATGGATGCGCGCACCGGCTTCTTCGACAACAAGAAGCAACTGCTCGACCTGCGCCAGGATATCTTCCTGCAATCGTCCACCGGCTATGAGGCGAAGCTGACGCAGGCCTTCGTCGACATCAACAAGGGCAATGTGTCGTCGGACGAGCATGTCGACGTCAAGCTGCTCGAGGGCACGCTGACCTCCGATCGCCTGCGCATCTACAACAGCGGCGAGCTGGTGCGGTTCGAAGGTAATGTCGTGATGAATCTGGACAAGCTCGGCGACAACAACCCGCCTGCCGAGCCCGCGCCGCCTCCTCCGCCGCCACCGAAGGCGCGCAAATCCGCCAACACGAAATGATTTTGATGATGAGACGTTTTCCGCACGGCATCGCAATGGCGGCCTTTCTGCTCGCGCTGTTCGCAGTGAGCCCTGCGTCCGCGCAGGGCACGATGACCGGCGTTCCCAACGCCATGCAGGGCTTTTCGCAGAACCGCGACCAGCCGATCCAGATCGAGGCGGCCTCGCTCGAAATGCGCGACAAGAAGAAGGAGGCGACCTTCGCCGGCAATGTGAAGGTCGTGCAGGGCGACACCACCATGACCTCGAAGATCCTGGTGGTGTTCTACGAGGATAAGTCGACCCAGGCGCCGGCACCTGCGCCGGCCGGCAAGGCCGCGGCCGCCAAGGGTGCTGCGCCGATGCAGTCGGCGACACCAGGCCCCGGCGGCGCGTCCTCGATCAAGCGGTTGGAGGCGAAGGGCGATGTCGTTGTGACCCAGAAGGACCAGGTCGTCACCGGCGAGACCGCGATCTTCGACACCAAGACCAATCTGATCACCATGCTCGGCGGCGCCGGCGGCCAGGTGGTGCTGACCCAGTGCCAGAACGTGCTGCGCGGTGACCGCCTGCTGGTCGACATGACCACCGGCGTCTCGCGGGTGGAATCCAGCAGCGGCAAGGTGCAGGGCCTGTTCATCCAGTCGCAGGGCGGACAGAGCGGCAAGGGCGGCTGCCCAGCGCCGGCTGCCCCCGGCGCGGCCCCTGCCGCCCCAGCTGCCCCGTCGCCGCTTCAGCTCATCCCGGGCAAACCAAAATAGGCGCCGGTGGCGCGAGGATCGTCATTCCGATGCTGCTTTCGCGCGCCGCAATCGTCGCCGTCCTCGCTCTGACGGCGTCCGACACCGCGCGCGGACAGGGCACTGCGTCGGTGCCCAATGCCATGCAGGGCTTCGCGCAGAACCGCAACCAGCCGGTCAAGATCGAGGCGGCCGTGCTCGAAATGCGTGACAAGAAGAAGGAGGCGACTTTCTCCGGCAATGTGAAGGTCGTGCAGGGCGACACCACCATGACCTCGAAGATCCTGGTCGTGTTCTACGAGGATAAATCGACCCAGCCGCCGGCGACTGCCCCGGGGTCACCCGCGGCCAAGGGGGCGCCCAAGGATCCTGCGGTGCAACCGGCGACGCCCGGCCCCGCCGGCGCGTCCTCGATCAAGCGGCTGGAGGCAAAGGGCGACGTCGTCGTGACCCAGAAGGATCAGGTCGTCACCGGCACGACCGCGATCTTCGACACCAAGACCAATCTGATCACCATGCTCGGCGGTAGCGGCAGCCAGGTGGTGCTGACCCAGTGCCAGAACGTGGTGCGCGGCGATCGCCTGCTGGTGGACATGACGACCGGCGTCTCGCGCGTGGAATCCGACACCGGCAGGGTGCAAGCCATGGTCGCTCAGGGGCAAGACTGCAGCGGCGCGCCGGCGCCGACGGCACAAGTAAGCCCCCCGTCAGCTTCCGCCAAACCACCAAAATCAAGATAAATCAATGCATTAGATAATATTTTGCGGCCGCGAGGTTGAAGCGCGCGGGGTGAGGCTGTATCTACTGCAGCGGTCCGGCCGAACGATGCGCCTTGAGGGGGAGCCATGTTGGCCGGTCAGGGGCATCCATTCATTCAAGGCGCGGGTGATCGCGCTTTGCCGTGTTGTTTGAGCATGATCTCCGCGCAAACGCGTCCGCTGTTGTCGCGAGGGGAGGCCGGAATCCAGATTTCCGGATCATGCTTGCGCCTTCGCGTGCGAATCGATTGGTCCGCAGGCAAAGTCGCGGGATTACCGTGAAAGGCTGAAGCGAAGCGGGGATGGTGGATTTTCTCGGCATGTTCCGGCGGCGCCCTGCGAAACGCAGCACCGGATTTGCGCGCTCGCATGACGACATCACGGCGCTCGGCGATTCCTTCGGCGAGATGCTGACGTCACCGGTGCGCGACGCGCCGCCGATGGCGCGCGCCGCCCCCGTTCCCGACGTCGAGTTGCCGCGATCGCAGCCCGCTGCAGCGCCGGCGCGTGCGCGGCCCGCGAGGAACAGCGCTCCGGCTGCGCCGCAGCTGATCAAGCGGCCGGGCTATCTGGCTGTGCATAGCGTGGAAAAGAGTTTTGGCAGCCGGCAGGTCGTGCGCGGCGTCAGCATCTATGTGCGCCGCGGCGAAGCGGTCGGCCTGCTCGGGCCCAACGGCGCCGGCAAGACCACCGTGTTCTACATGATCACCGGCCTGATCAAGGCCGATCGCGGCGCGATCGAGCTCGATGGCCACGACGTCACCAAGCTGCCGATGTATCAGCGCGCGCGCCTCGGCATCGGCTATCTGCCGCAGGAAGCCTCGATCTTCCGCGGCCTCTCGGTCGAGCAGAACATCCGTGCCGTGCTCGAGGTCGTCGAGCCCTCGAAGAAGAAGCGCGAGCATGAGCTCGATTCGCTGCTCGACGAATTCAACATCACGCGGCTGCGCAAAAGCCCGTCGATCGCGCTGTCCGGCGGCGAGCGCCGCCGTGTCGAGATCGCGCGCGCGCTGGCGACACGCCCGAACTACATGCTGCTCGACGAGCCGTTCGCCGGCATCGACCCGATCGCGGTCGGCGACATCCAGGATCTCGTCCGCCATCTCACCAACCGCGGCATCGGCGTCCTCATCACTGACCACAATGTCCGCGAGACGCTCGGCCTGACCGACCGCGCCTACATCGTCTATGCCGGTGAGATCTTGACTGAGGGAAGCCCGGAGGAGATCGTTAATGATCCCGATGTACGTCGGCTTTACCTTGGCGAGGAATTCCGTCTCTAGCGCATGATCCGCCAAAGTGTGAAGCGGTTTGGCGACAAGATCATGCGCTAATTAGAGAATCTGACGCGCGATCTGACGCAAAACCGGGCGTTCACTCTTGCTGGTCGCGCTTACCCCAAAAATTGCATCCGTCAAGCCGTATACAAGCTTCGCGGACTAAGATAAGCAAGAATCGAGCCAACTGTTAGGGTCGTTCTTGCCTCCATGGCGCTGACGCAAAGACTAGAGTTCCGCCAGTCGCAGTCGCTGGTGATGACGCCGCAGCTGATGCAGGCGATCAAGCTGCTGCAACTGTCGAACCTCGATCTGTCGGCCTTTGTCGAGGAAGAGCTGGAACGCAACCCGCTGCTCGATCGCGCCGCCGACGGGCCGGAACCGCCGGTGGCGGGCGAGCCGGCCATGGAACGGTCCGACTACGGCGATTCCGAAGGTTCCAGCAGCTACGGGGATGACGGCGACCATTCCGACATGGCGGCAAGCTCGGGCGGCGAGACCGCCTTCGAGCCCGGCCAGGAGGAATGGATGAACCGCGACCTCGGCACCCGCGCCGAGATCGAGCAGACGCTGGATACCGGTCTCGACAACGTGTTCTCCGAGGAGCCGGCGGAGGCGGCGGCGCGCGCCGCGCAGGACGCGCCACCCTCGGTCTATACCGAATGGGGCGGTGGCGCCTCCAGCGACGACGAGTACAATCTCGAAGCCTTCGTGGCCGCCGAACAGACGCTCACCGACCATCTCGCCGAACAGCTTGCGGTGGCGTTCTCGGCGCCGGCGCAGCGCATGATTGGGCAGTATCTGATCGACCTGGTCGACGACGCCGGCTATTTGCCCGCCGATCTCGGCCAGGCCGCCGAGCGGCTCGGTGCGTCGCAGCAGGCGGTCGACGAGGTCGTCGCGGTGCTGCAGAAATTCGATCCGCCGGGGGTGTGTGCGCGAAACCTGAGTGAGTGCCTGGCGATCCAGCTGCGCGAACTCGATCGCTACGATCCGGCGATGCAGGCGCTGGTCGAGCATCTCGACCTGCTCGCCAAGCGTGACATCGCGGCCTTGCGAAAGCTCTGCGGCGTCGACGACGAAGACATCACAGACATGATCGCGGAGATCCGCCGGCTCGATCCGAAGCCCGGTCTGAAGTTCGGCACCGCGCGGACGCAGACCATGGTGCCCGACGTCTATGTCCGTCCTGGACCCGACGGCGGCTGGCATGTCGAGCTCAATAGCGACACTCTGCCACGCGTGCTGGTCAATCAGACCTATTACGCTGAATTGTCGAAGACGATCCGCAAGGACGGTGACAAGTCGTACTTCACCGACTGCCTGCAGAACGCGACCTGGCTGGTGCGCGCTCTCGATCAGCGCGCCCGCACCATCCTGAAGGTCGCGACTGAAATCGTCCGCCAGCAGGACGGGTTCTTCACCTATGGCGTCGCGCATTTGCGGCCGCTCAATCTGAAGGCGGTGGCGGATGCGATCCAGATGCATGAATCGACGGTGTCGCGCGTCACCGCCAACAAATACATGGCGACCAATCGCGGCAGTTTTGAATTGAAGTATTTTTTCACCGCCTCGATCGCGTCCGCCGACGGCGGCGAGGCGCATTCGGCCGAAGCGGTGCGTCACCACATCAAGCAACTGATCGACGGCGAGGCGCCGTCGGCGATCCTGTCGGACGACACGATCGTGGAACGTTTGCGCGCCTCGGGCATTGATATTGCCCGCCGCACCGTCGCGAAGTACCGCGAAGCGATGCGGATCCCATCTTCGGTGCAGCGCCGCCGTGATAAACAGAGCATGCTTGGCAACGCCCTTTCGGCTCCCGCCTCCTCGTCCGACCGGTCGCGCGATACAGCCCCCGTTTAGGTTACTCTTTGAGCATGACCCCGTCCAAGTACGGACCGGACCATGCGCTCGTTGCGTTCGCGTCAAATCGCGATAGTCTCAACCTTTCCAGGTGAAGCGTCGTCCAGGAAGGAAGGTGACCGGAATCCCAGCAAGCATCATGCTCCTGCAAGAGTGATCGAGGCATCCAGCAATTGAGGCATCAAATGACCCTTCGTATCTCGGGAAAGAGCATCAGCATCGGCGAGGCGCTTCGCGCGCGCGTCAGCGAGCGCACCGACGAGGTCCTGCGAAAGTATTTTGATGGCAACTATTCGGGTCACATCACGCTGAGCAAAGATGGCTTCGGCTTCCGAACCGATTGCTCGCTGCATCTGGATTCCGGCATCACGCTGGAAGCCGAATCCAACGCCGCCGACGCCTATGCCAGCGCGGATGTTGCGCTCCTGATGATCGAGAAGCGCCTGCGCCGCTACAAGAGCCGGCTCAAGGATCGCTCCCACCGCAAGACCTATGCCGCCAACGCGGCGCTTGCCGAATTGAACGGCGTCGGGCTCGACGCGCCGAGCTACGTCATCGAGGCGCCCGAGAACGACGACGAGGTCACCGAATACAGCCCGGTGATCATTGCCGAGGCAACCACCGCGCTGAAGCGGCTGTCGGTCAGCGAAGCGGTGATGGAGCTCGACCTGTCCGGCGCCTCCTGCCTGGTGTTCCAGCATGGCGGCAGCGGCCGGGTGAACATCATTTACCGCCGTACGGACGGCAATGTCGGCTGGGTCGACCCGCCCGCGGTGAGCCCTTGAGGATAGTTGGCAGATGGCATTGACGTCCGAAGCCGGCCCTGCTTATGGTCCGCCGCCTCCAGGAATAAGGGGGCGGAACAGGGTTCGCAGGTGTTGGCACCGCCGATACGTTGGAGTAGAAGCCCTGCCAGCTGGACCCGGGCTAAGCCCGCATCCCACCTCAACTTCTTGACGCCGCCGCTGTAAAGCCTATTTCGCAACCTGACGGTTCATTCACCTCGGAACGTCCCAATGCCGATTACCGATTTGGTCGCACCCGAGGCGATTCTCCCGGCTTTAAAAGTCATCAGCAAGAAGCAGGCGCTGCAGGAACTTGCCGCGCGCGCGTCGGCTCTGACCGGGCAGAACGAGCGCGCCGTCTTCGAGGTGCTGCTGCAGCGCGAGAAGCTCGGCACCACGGCGGTCGGCTATGGCGTCGCCATTCCGCACGGCAAGCTGCCCAAGCTGGAGAAGCTGTTCGGCTTCTTCGCCCGCCTCGAGCGCCCGATCGATTTCGAGGCGATGGACGGCCAGCCGGTCGATCTGATCTTCCTGTTGCTGGCGCCCGAAGGCGCCGGTGCCGACCACCTCAAGGCGCTGGCGCGGATCGCCCGCCTGCTGCGCGACCAGGACGTCGCCAAGAAGCTGCGTGCCTCGCGCGACGCGCAGGCGATCTACTCGGTGCTCGCACTGCCGCCGGCGAGCGCGGCGTAATCATTCGCATTCGCGAACCCATTTCGCATTCGGGCGACTGTCATCACGGCAAACGTGCTTTATTGCGCGTCCGCGCAACAAAGCACTGTCGCATTCAATCCGTAGCACGCATGCAGCGAGGCATCCTCATCTTCTCCTTCCCCCTGAAAGGGGGAAGGTCGGGATGGGGGTCAGTCGCGGACAACGGTGTTTGCGGAGAGAGCAGATCCCCACCCGCTTTGCTCTGACGAGCAAAGCGACCTCCCCTTTTCAAGGGGAGGTTGGAGCCATTCTGCGATCTTTGCCGCGTAGCCCCGGATTTCGCTGCGCTTCATCCGGGCTACGAAAGATTCGCAATCGTTTCAGCAGATCGTCGGCAGCAGACGACGGACTTCGTCGAGCAGATCCGGAACGGCCATCTCGTCGTTGGCGAGGTGCCTGAGCAGCGCGCTCTGGAACAGGCCGTCGAGCAACGCGTAGAGCGCGGCCGGAGAGGATGCCGGCTGCTTGCCGCCGAGCTCGGCGTAGCGCGTGGCGATGCGCCAGATCATCTTCCAGGCTCTTGTCGATCTCGAGCACGTCCTTGCGAAACGCCGGCTCGAACATCGCCTGCGAGCGCATATCGTACCAGAGCCGGTGCATGCGGGCTTCGTCCCGCAACGTTGCCGCGAGCTTGGCGAGAAAACCTTCGGTCAATTCGTCGCGGCTTTGCGCCGACGTCACCACCTCGTCATAGCGCGTCACGCATTTCGCCTTGTAGTGACGGACGCAGCAGCAGATCAGGTCGAGCTTGTCGCTGAAGTAGTAGTGAAACACGCCGTGCGTGAAGGCGGAGTTCTGCGCGATCTCGCGCAGGCTGGTGCGCGCGAAGCCGAGCTCGCCGAGCGTTTCCAGCGCGGCTTCCGCAAGCTCGATGCGCCGCGCATTGAACTTCTCGTCGCGCAGCGCCTCGGCCGCCACCGCCACGCGTTGGGCCGCTCCCGTCGCTTGCCGCGCCATCTCGTGCCTTTCGTCTGACTGTTCCTTGCTGAGACTATACCGCGCGGACCGCGGCACGCTCCATCCCTTCACACCATCCTATTTGACACTTGTCAAATTCAGGCTTGACAAGTGTCAAGCTCCTGGACGAGGGTTGGCGCAATAATTTGGACAACCGTCAAGACGGCTGACCTAACGACATCAGGAGGAAATGCACCGCCGGGCGCGCCAACGCTGCGCCCGCCGACCGGCCGCGACCACCAGTGCGCAGAGAATGCGCAAGGCCGCAGGCCGTGCCGCCGATCGCCACAGCACCGATCAATCACCAAGCAAAGGGAGGACTACGTCATGAGTGCGAAGAGCCTTGAAGGCAGGAAAGCCCTGGTCACCGGCGGCGCCCGGGGGATTGGCGCGGCGATCGCGCAGGCGCTGGCGCGGTCCGGCGCCGCGGTCATGATCGGCGATATTCTTGAAAGCGCCGGCAAAGACACCGCCGGCGAGATCGCCAAGGCCGGCGTGAAAACCGGCTTCGTCAAGCTCGACGTCACCGACGACGCGCAATGGGAGCGGGCCGCCGCCGCGACGATCGAAACCCTCGGCGGCTACGACATCCTGATCAACAATGCCGGCATCGAGATCACCTCGCTGGTCAGCGAGATCAAGGCCGAGGACGCGCGCCGCATGTGCGACGTCAATATCGTCGGCACCGTGCTCGGCATGAAGCACGCCTTCCGCGCGATGCGGCCGGGCGGCGCCGCCGGCAAGGGCGGCGCGATCGTCAATATCGCTTCCGTTGCGGCGACGATCGCGTTCCCGAGCATCGCCGTCTACTCCGGCACCAAATCCGCGGTCGACCGCATGACGCGGGTCGCGGCGATGGAAGCCGGCAAGCTCGGCTACGGCGTGCGCGTCAACTGCATCTATCCCGGCCTGATCCCGACCGACATGGGCCTGCAGCTCGCCAATGACATCGTGAAGATCGGTCTGGCGCCCGACGTCAACGCCGCCGTCGGCTCGGTGGTGGAGCAGACGCCGCTCGGCAAGCTCGCCGAGGTTTCCGACATCGCAGACGCCGCGGTGTTCCTGTGCTCGAACGACGCCCGCTTCATCACCGGCATCGGCCTGCCGGTCGATGGCGGCATGGGCATGTAGCAACAAAGCCGACAACAAGCATTTCGGAGGATCGCAATGAGCGAGAAGAAGCCCGTCATCGTCTATGGCGCTTCCGGCTACACCGGCCGGCTGGTCTGCGAATATCTGCGCGAGTACAACATCCCCTTCATCGCCGCCGGCCGCAGCGCCGAGAAGCTCAACGCCGCGATGAAGTCGAACGTGGCCGGTATCGAGACCGCCGACTACGAGGTGGTGACGGTGCCGCACACCGCGGCCGCACTGACTGAATTGTTCAAGGGCGCCTCGGTGGTGCTCAACACCGTGGGCCCGTTCGCCAAGTTCGGCGTCGAGGTGGTGCAGGCCTGTCTGGCTGCCAAGTGCCACTACACCGACACGACAGGCGAGCAGGACTGGCTGATCACGCTCGAACACGAGTTTGGCACAAGGTTCGCCAATGCCGGCCTGCTGTTGGCGCCGGGCATCGCGCAGATGTACACCACCGGCGAGATCGCCGCGCAGCTCTGCCTGGAGACGCCCGGCCTCGACACGCTTGATATCGCCGTGTTCTGGGGCGGGAGCCCAACCATCGCCTCGACGCAGACCATCCTGGTCAACGCCGCGATGGCCAAGGCCTACTACCTGGAGCAGAACAAGTATGTCGAGCATCAGCCCGATGCCGGCCTCTACAACCTCGCGATCCCCGGCCAGCACGAGCTGGCGCTGGCGCTGCCCTGGGGCGGCACCTCGCACCCGGTGTGGTTCAAGCACGATCCGCGCGTGGCCAACGTGAAGGTGCTGGGCGGCGTGTTCAACCGCGCGCTGATGCTGGGCGTGCCGCAGATCGTCGCCGCCGCGCTGGAGGCGACCAAGAACATGAACCCCGACGACCGCTACGCAGCCCTGGCGCAGACCGCTGCCGGCGTGATGAACACCATGCCACCGCGCGAGAACCCGCGCGTCAACAAGTCGATGGATTCGGTGTATGCCTCCGGCCCGCTGGGGCGCGCGCACTGCGTCATCTACGGCAACAGCAACTACAAGCAGACCGGCATGCTGCAGGCCTATGCCGCGGCGCACCTGCTGCAGCAGCCGCCCAAGCGTGTCGGCTTCGCCTCCGGCTGCCAGGCGTTCGGTCATCACGAACTGCTCGGGCAATTGCGCAGCTTCGGGCTTGTCGGCAAGCCGGTCCTGACTGTGCACGACTGAGTCAATCGCGGGTGGCGCGGTTGTTCGCGCCACCCGCCTCTCGCGCGAGGCCCGCCATGCGCTTCATCGATTATCTCGACAAGGGCGCCTCGCTCGGCGCCGACGCGCCGTGTCTCACCATGGACGGACGCGACCTCAGCTATGGCGAGGTGCAAAGGCTGAGTTACCGGATCGCGCGCGGGCTCGACCGATCCGGCGTCGCGCCCGGCGACAAGGTCGCGATCCTGTCCGGCAACGATCCGCTCGCGTTCGCCTGCGTGTTCGGCATCTCGCGTGCTGCTGCCGTGTGGTGCCCGATCAATCCGCGCAACGAGGCGGCCGAGAACAAGTTCATCCTCGATCAGTTCGATTGCAGCCTGCTGCTGTTCCATTCGAGCTTTGCACCGATGGTCGAGGCGGTCAGGCAGGACCTGGCCAGGCTGCGCACGCTGGTCTGCCTCGATACCGAGTTGCCGTTCGCGCCGTCGTTCGACCGCTGGCTGGGCGGTCTCGCCGACGATCCCTATGAACGGGACACGATCGACGATCTCGCCATGATCCCGGGCACCGGCGGCACCACCGGCAAGCCGAAGGGCGTGATGCTGTCGGGACGCAACATCGAGGCGATGACGGCGCTGACCTTGATGGGTTATCCGTTCAAGGGCCGTCCGGTCTATCTCGCGCTGGCGCCGCTGACGCATGCCGCGGGCGTGCTGTGTTTTCCGATCATGACGCTCGGCGGCCGCATCGTGATCATGCACCACCCTGACATTGGCGAGTTCCTGGCGCTGATCGCGCGTTACAGTGTCACCCACACCTTCCTGCCGCCGACCGTGATCTACATGCTGCTCGATCATCCCAAGCTCGACGCGGCCGAGCTCGGCTCGCTGCAATGCTTCTGGTATGGCGCGGCGCCGATCTCGGCGGCGCGGCTTGCGGAAGCGTTGCGGCGGATCGGGCCGATGGCGCAGCTGTTCGGCCAGACCGAGGCGCCGATGATGATCTCGATGATGGCGCCGGCCGATCACTACAATCCGGACGGCACGATCGCGATGCAGCGGCTATCGTCCGCCGGTCGGATCAGCCCGTTGGTACAGGCCGGCATCATGGATGGCGACGGCAAGCTCGTGCCGGCCGGATCGCGCGGCGAAATCGTGGTCCGCGGTTCGCTCGTGATGGAGGGTTACTACAAGAACCCGCAGGCTACGGCGGAAGCCTCGGCGCATGGCTGGCACCACACCGGCGACATCGACGGCGACGGCTATCTCTACATCGTCGATCGCGCCAAGGACATGATCATCACGGGCGGCTTTAACGTCTACTCGATCGAGGTCGAGAACGCGTTGCGCGCCCACGAGGCGGTGCAGGATTGCGCGGTGATCGGGTTGGCCGATGATAAATGGGGCGAGCGCATCGTCGCGGTGGTGCAGCCGCGCGCCGGCCAAAAGATCGATGCAACAGTGCTGGCCGCCTTCGTCAAGCAGCAGATCGGCAGCATCAAGACGCCGAAGCAGATCGAGGTCTGGGACGATCTTCCGCGCTCCAAGGTCGGCAAGGTGCTGAAGCCGGACATCCGCGCGCGGCTGACGGAGCGTTCAGGCAGCTAGGGCGTTTGCGTGGTCCGGGGCGCCATGGACCTGGCGCTGTTGCCGCACAAGGTTTTAAAAGCTCGCTATTTGCCGGACCTGAGCGTAGAGTCGCGTCATCACCGTCCATCCACGGCATTCACCGGTGACTGAGGGTAACGTAGGACTCCCGCCAAAAGATGAGGAGCATACGTGTCTCGATTTCGCCTGGCCGATTGGATCGTGCCGCCGGTGATCGTCCCGCTATTTCTTCTGCTCTTGGTGGCTGCTGCGGCCGCCTTGCATGGATAAGACGACGCAGCTCCAATACCTGGTCAGCGGAAATCATCAGTTCGGCCGCGTCAACCTTGGCCGCGCGACGATCGCTGCTGCTTTGTCGAAGGCAAGGGAGCTTCTGCAGGACGGCTATATGGACGTGCGGATATGCACGCCGCGAGGCCAGGTCCTGATGCCTGATGAGTTCGATCAGCTCGAAACGTGAAGAAGCGCCGGCAGATTTTCAATGGCTGCGTCGATACCTCGCCGGAGCACGGCTCGGCCGAAGGCGAGCAAGGCACCAATCGGCGGGCAAAAGGAAAGATGATTGGATGTTCAGTTTGAATACTGAACGGAAAGGCACCTGCATGAGGACGCTTATTCTCGCCTTGGCGCTTGGCACATTCGCTCAAGGCGCTCTCGCCGCAGAACCGAACTGCCGCGCGATCGAAAGCACGGGCGCGCGCCTCAGCTGTTACGACGCGGCGTTTCCTCTGAAATTGAAGGAGCCGCGGGCGGTCGATAACAGCGCCCCGCAAGCTGAATACAAGGATCCGTTGATTGCGGAAGACGCCCGAATCGCGGCCAAGCTGAAGAATATCTGTCGCGGCTGCTGAGGTTTGTGACAGCGCCTGCACGGCAACGGGAGACAGCGAGGGCGGCCGAAGAGGGCGCAGCCAGTCCAAAGGCTGTTCCCGGGCGTCAGAGTGGCCATTGGAACAGATGTCGTGATCGAATCGTTGTGACAGCGCGCTGTTGCGAAGCGCGACGTCTTAGCCACGCCAAACCGTCTGAGCGGAAATCGACCAGCGGCATGTCGTTTCGACATGCGCGTTTTGGGTCAGGACAATCGATGACCATCGAGCAGGCCTCGATACAGATCACCCGCAAGCCGTGGGGGTGTGTCGATCTGCGTCCCTGGAGCCGCATCGACGCTTCCGCCGATCCGGTGGGAGAATTGTGGCTTGAGCGTACGGGCGTGAGCGCGCCGATTCCGGCACTCCTGTTCAAACTGCTGTTCACCAGCCAGCCCCTGTCGATCCAGGTTCATCCGGATGATGAGCTTGCGCACGCCCTCGGTCTGCCGAACGGGAAAACCGAGGCCTGGTACATCCTTTCGGCGGCGCCGGGGGCGCGGGTTGCGCTGGGCCTAAAGCAACATCTCACGCCGCAGGCTTTGCGCGCAGCGATCAGGGACGGCTCGATTGCCGGCCTGGCGCAATGGCATCCTGTCGTGCAGGGCGACGTCATCTTCGTCCCCGCCGGCACAATTCACGCGCTCGGAGCCGACATCGTGCTCGCCGAGATCCAGCAGCGCAGCGATACGACATTCCGTTTGTTCGACTTTGGCCGGAATCGCGAGCTGCACGAGAATAGCGCCGTGGCGGCCTCGGTTGCGGGGCCACCCCCAACGCAATCGCCTCCACGACGTCTCACCGATGTCCGGAAGGTTCTCGTCGCAAGTCCGCATTTCGTTCTTGAGCGGATCGACCTTCAGGCGAATTCGCGTTGGGCGCTCGATACCGATCGGGAAACCTGGATCCTTGTGATCGAAGGGAGCGGGCGCATCGGGTTGACCGCTACCTCCGTCGGGGACGCAATTTTTGCCGAAGCCGACAGCGCCGGCATCGAGGTTGGCCCGGAGGGGATGAGTATTTTGATCGCCTATCCGGGACCTGATCCAATTGCGGCCCTGCTGCAGGATTGCGCAGAACGAACGACCAAATCTGCCGCCGCATCCGGCGTCGTGCACGCTCCGACATCAAGCCGGATCATCGAGGTACAGACATGACACCGCCCCGCCGTATCGCCATTATCGGCAACTCGTTGCCGCGCCGATGCGGAATTGCAACCTTCACGACAGACCTGCGAAACGCGATATCGGTTTCGCGCCCGGATCTTGAGGCCTGCATCGTGGCGATGACCGATCGCGGTCAAGTCTATGATTATCCCTTGGCGGTCGCCTTTCAGATCAAGGACGGCAATCTCGAAGATTACACGCGCGCCGCGGATTTCCTCAATGCCGGCCAGTTCGACATCGTGTGCCTGCAGCACGAATTCGGGATTTTCGGCGGTGAAGCCGGTGCTCATATCCTCGTGCTGCTGTCGCGCCTTACCATGCCGGTGGTGACGACGTTCCATACCGTGCTGGCCGATCCGACGGCCAGGCAACGTATGGTCATGGAGCGCATCGTCGATTTGTCGTCGAAGGTCGTGGTAATGGCCGACAAGGGGCGCGAGCTGTTGCGCGATATCTATCTGGTGCCGGAGGACAAGATCGAGATCATCGCCCATGGCATTCCCGATGTCGCCTTTGTCGAGCCCGATGCAGCGAAGGCGAGGCTCGGATTTGAGGAAAAGTCGGTCATCCTGACGTTCGGGCTGTTGTCACCGAACAAGGGCATCGAAGTCATGATCGACGCCATGCCGTCGATCCTGAAACGCTGCGCGGATGCGGTGTACGTCGTGCTCGGCGCAACACACCCCAACCTGGTTCGAAACCAGGGCGAGGGGTATCGCGAGGGCCTGATGGCGCGAGCGCGCGAACTCGGAATAGACGGTCAGGTGGTATTCCTCGACCGGTTCGTCGATCTGGCGACGCTGCTCGAATTCATCTCGATGTGCGACGTTTACGTCACGCCCTATCTCAACGAAGCCCAGATGACGTCAGGGACCCTGGCCTACAGCTTCGGACTGGGGAGGCCGGTCGTTTCGACGCCCTATTGGCACGCGCGCGAGCTGCTGGCAGACGGATGCGGCGTTCTGGTGCCCTTCGGCAACGCCTCGGCGATCGGCAACGAAATCGCAAAGTTGCTCACAGATGACGCTCGCCGGCAGGCGATGTCGCGGCGCGCCTACGCGGCGAGCCGAACGATGACATGGGAACGCACGGCCGAGCGTTACATGGCGGTCTTCGAGACTGCACGGCAAGCGCACCGGCCGAAGCTCTTCGCGCGCTCCGACGTAGGATCGCCGGAGCTCCGCAGTCCCGCGCCGCCGGACATGCAGATCGGCCACTTCCTGTCGATGTGCGACGATACCGGCCTGTTCCAGCACGCGGTCCATTCGGTGCCCGATCGCGCGCACGGCTATTGCGTCGACGACAATGCCCGCGCACTGCTGCTGGCCTGCGCGCTGAACAATCCGGGCGAACAGCCGCTGCCGGAGCTGTTGACGACTCGCTTTGCGGCTTTCGTGCAGCACGCGTGGAACCCCGATACCAGGCAGTTTCGCAACTTCATGGGCTTCAATCGAACCTGGCTTGAAGACAAAGGTTCCGAAGACAGCCACGGGCGAACGCTATGGGCCTTGGGCGAGGCCGCGCGCAGTGATCTGAGCCCGTCGCGGCGCCGATGGGCCGCTGCCTTGTTCGCCGAGGCATTGTCGACTGCGGAGAGCTTTCGTTCACCGCGAGCGTGGGCATTCATACTTCTGGGCCTGGACGCCTATTGCGCAGTGACGCCGGACGATCTCCACGCCAGGGAGATCCGGCTGTCTCTTGCCGACCGCTTGATGTCCTGCCTGGCATGTGTCGAGACGCCGGACTGGGTGTGGTTTGAAGAAGGGCTGGCTTACGATAATGCGCGGCTGCCGCAGGCCTTGATGCTGACGGGCGTGGCGACGAAAGTGCCAGAATATTTCGATGCTGGATTGAGGTCCCTGCGCTGGCTCATGACGCAACAAACCACAGCAGCAGGTCATTTCCGGCCGGTCGGCACCGCCGGGTTCGGCGAGCAGCGGCAACGTCCCCGTGCCTTCGATCAGCAGCCCGTGGAAGCAACGGCGACGATCGCAGCCTGCCTTGCCGCCTGGCGCGCGAGCGGCGATGCCGAATGGAAGGCCATGGCAGCGCGCGCCTTCGGCTGGTTTCTCGGCAGCAACGATCTGTCGGTGGCGTTGGTCGATTCGCACACTGGAAGTTGCCGCGATGGATTGCACCCCGATCGTGCCAACGAAAACCGCGGTGGCGAATCGGTTGTTTGCTATCTCCTCGGACTTGCAGAGATGCGCCAGCTCGCGCGCGTCAACACCAGCCTGACCAAGCCTGCCGCCTTGCGGGCTGTGGGCGCCTGAATTTCACCCTCCAATCCAGCGAGCCGAGGATACCGTGTCACAAGCTACTTTCCTGAATCGGCAGGCGCTTCATCTGCGCCCCGATCCCGCGCGGGTCATCGTGCGGCCGTTCAAGCCCGCGACCGAACCGCGCGATCTGAATCCGACAGACAAAATACGCGCAAATCATATCGTCGATCGGGTTCTCGCACTCGATCCGGATGCCGTTGCCGCTCAGCTCGCGGACGTCCTGGACAATTTCCAGGGCCGCCATCGGAACCTGTTGGAGACCTTCGAAGCCCGCGCGGATGAAATGGAAGACGCGTTCGCGACGCATGGCGTCTTTTCAAAGACCCAGCGCCAGCTGGTTGGCGCCTATTTTCTCAGTGAGTATTCGTTCGAAGCCTCCGCCTTGTTCAATCCCAGCATCGTGCCGCACCCCGATCAATCGAGTGCGCCGAACGGCGGCATATGCGTCGTCATCAGTCTGCGTGCGATCGGTGAAGGGCACGTGTCGTCACTGACTTTTCGAACCGGAACGATTGCTGCCGATGGCAGCCTGACCGTTGATCCGACGGCGCGCCTCGCCTCGCTACCCCGGATTTCCCATCGCATATCCGGTCCGGACGGCGAGCGTGTCGAGTTGACTTTCAAGGGTGAGGAAGAGCTCAGCGAGCGCGTCATCTTTCCCATCACCGAATCCCAATCCAACGGCATCGAGGATGCGCGCTTTGTTGAATTCAGCGACGGTGATCGAAAAACCTACTACGCGACCTATACGGCCTACAGCGGACGGGCGATCCGTTCCGAATTGATCGAGACCAGCGACTTCATGTCGTTTCGACTGACGCCCTTGCGGGGCGCCGCGGCACGCAACAAGGGCATGGCGCTGTTCCCGCGCAAGATCGACGGCAGATACGCCATGATCGCGCGACAAGATAACGAGAACCTGTACCTGATCTTTTCAGACGACCTCTATACATGGGAAGGCGGTCAGGCCGTTCTGCGGCCGCAATTTCCCTGGGAGTTCGTCCAGATCGGCAATTGCGGGTCGCCGATCGAGCTTGATGAAGGTTGGTTGCTGCTGACGCACGGTGTTGGCCCGGTCCGCAAATACTCGATCGGGGCGGCGCTGCTCGACAAGCGCGACCCATCCAGGGTGCTGGCACGCTCGAGCGAGCCGTTGTTGCGGCCTGAACCCTCCGAGCGCGAAGGCTACGTCCCCAACGTCGTCTATACCTGCGGTGCGATGAGGCACAATGACCAGATCGTTTTGCCATATGCCGTGTCCGACACCTTTTCCAGTTTCGCCACGATCAAGATTTCTGCGCTCATAGAAGCGATGAAACGCTGAGCGCGGCCGTTCGCAGTCGTTGGCATCAACCGCGTCTCTCGGCAGCTTAAGGAGCCATCATGGCCCGCGAAACAACCTACGTCGTGCAGGCATTCAACGCCGGCAAGGGCGGACATCTGAAGCCCGACTCTCCAATCGTCTGCAAGACGGCAAATGGCGCGCTGCGAGCAGCGGAGAGACTGGCGTTGAGCAAGCTCGCCGTCGTTGCATTTTCGTCCACCGGCGACCCGGAAATGGGCGACTATGATGATGAGCCCATGGTCTTCTTCCGGAAGGGCGATCTTCCGGCTGCGTTCGGCTGAAGCCCTGGTTGCGAACGAGAAGGTATGTAAGGGAAAATCCGGATGAGCGAGCGACTTGAAACACTGAAGAAGGCCCGCGATCGCATGATCGAGGAGAGGGACACACATGCGAAGGTGCTGGCCGCTCCCTTTGATCGTGACAAGGCGGAGCGGGCACGCAGCAAGTTCGTCGAGGTTCAAGCGTTGATCGAAGCCCTGGACCGCGCCATCAGCGCGGAAAACTTCGGTTCAGCGAGAAACTGAAGCCGGATATCCGCGCACGGCTGACGGAGCGTTAGCTCGCGCAATCCGGCCTTTCACCGCTTTCCGTACTCGGTGAATACATAGTCGCGGTTCTGCACCACCGTGTGGCACGCATAGCCGCACTTCGCGTCGTTTTCCTGCGGCGGATTGTCCGCCGTGGTTGCGGGCCTGAACACATCGGTCGCCGCGTCATACTCGAACGCGCCGTATCCCCATCCGCCGCTGTCGGCGAATCTCTTGCTGTCCTTCACCATGAAGTCGACGTCGTGCTGGGCGCCCGGCACCGTGGGCTGGCCGGGATACGCTTCCTGCTTTTTCGGAAGCCAATGAATCTTCGCCATCTTGGCGCCGTCCGGGAACGGCTTGCCATTGCCGGGCACGCCCTCCCTGTAAGCGCCGATCATCGCCGGATTGCCCAGGATCACGGCAATGACGCCTTCGTTCTCGCTGATCGCGATCACGGACCAGTCCTCGTATCCCCTGAACTCGGAGAATGCGAGCCCACCAGGCACCTGCAAAGTGTACTTGTCCGGCGCGGAAATCGCGATGCCGGTTGCCAGGATGGCGATCGGCACCGAAGCAATGAGACTGATCAGCGAGCTCTTCTGCATGGCCGCATCTCCCTCAATCGATTTGACGGCGGATAATCTTTTGCTGAAATTCCCTTTATCGCGTTGCCTCATTCGAGGCTCTGGACCGCGCGGACTGTTGGTCACGGGAATGAATTACAACATGGAATGGCGCGGAGCGAAATGGGGCCACTGCATGGGTCTGCTGCCTAAAGCATCGGCGTGAGGGGCTATTGACAACCGTTCCATCGCGCCAGAAGAATCCGGGGCGTATCATCGTGCACGCGGCCCCAGGGGATAAACGATGTCCCTCGACTTTCGCTTCCATCGCACTCCCCTCGACGTTCTCGCTTACGAGCTCGCCGAGGAAAAGGCTTCCGCACTCGGACGGATGGGACGAGCGCTGGAACAGGCCCTCGCCAAATTGCGGGAGTTCGATGCCGCGCAACCGGCCTCGGGCGCGCCGGCATCCGGGCTGCAGGCGCGGCGGGTTCTGGTGCGGGAGGCCGGCCACGCGCTCTGGATGTTCGTGGTGCAGCGGGAGGCCTGTGGCATGCGCGACAGCCGCGCGATGATGCGCACCTACAATGTGCCGGGCGAGGTGCAGCTGTGCATGGGCCCGATGCTCGCCGCGTCAACGCGGACCGTCACATGATTGATGAGCTTCGCGACCTGTCGCGGCCCAGTCTCAGCCCGCGGCTCAAGTAGGAGACCCACCGAGCGGGGGTGGAGTTGTCAGCGCGCCATGCGTCGCGTGCGCGTTCTCTTCCGAAGCAACTTTCGATCCAACAAGGAGGCCCGCGATCATAACCGGTAGCAGCCCGGTCGGAAGCAACACATAAACACCCTGCCGCCCTTGCAGCGCTGGAAGGATCCCGCCCGCTATCCAGGACGCGTATGGCACCAGCGCTCCCAGGGAAACAAGTCCTCCCAGCAGCGCATAACTCAGCGATGACGGTTCGATACGATGCCTGCTGAGAGCAATGATGGTACCGACGATGCCGAACAGAAATCCGCCGGCGATGCCGCCCATGATCGTGACAGCGGGCACGAACAACACCAGCAACATGACAAAGCTGCCGGGTTCTCTCGACCAAGCAAGAGTGAGGCAGCAGGCGACGACAAGCGAGGCCAGTCCGCCAAACAGAACACCCCAGTTAGACGATCTACTGATCATAGGCACCGCGCACCCATGGCGTCATATCGGGGAAGCTTACCGCGGGCTTCGTTAAAGTTGTGACAACTGCAACTACCCGCAGGACGGAGCCCAAAATAAGAATGCGCGGGCCGCCTCGACCGGTGTCGAGGCATGCCCGCGCATTGAATTCGCGGATGCTGAATTCAGCGCAGCGTCAGTGGACGCTAACGGCCTGCAGTTCGTTGCTCCAGGCGTTCGCGATCGCGGCTTCGCGGCTGTCGGTCAGCATGATCGGCGTGCCGTCGGCGGCATGCAGTGCGAACAGCTTGAGGCCCGGCGCGATCTTCGGCGCCTGCGGAAAGAGGTCGGGCACGTCCTCGGAACGGACCTGCTTCACATAGGCGATATGGCCCTCGCCCAGATGGGCCAGCGCTTCCGGCGTGACGCTGTCGGACTGGTAGATGATACTCACTTCACTCATGGTCTCGACTCCTCAGTCAGATAAGCGGTCGAGTCCGCTCCTGGTTTCTATTATTCGTGTTCACTGATAGCGATTGTCTTAACGACCCGTTCAGGTTCTGGCCTGGCCAAGTCGATCGACAACAGCCCGTTCTTCAGATCCGCGCCCAGCACCTGCATCCCCTCCGCCAGCACGAAAGTGCGCTGGAAGTGGCGCGCGGCAATGCCGCGATGGATGTATTGCCGAGCCTTGTCGTCCTGCTGGCGGCCGCGGATGACGAGCTGATTTTCCTCAATGGTCACATCGAGTTGGTCGCGGGTGAAGCCCGCCACCGCCAGTGTGATGCGAAGCCGCTCAGGCTGGCCGTTGGTACGGTCGCACCGCTCGATGTTGTACGGAGGATAGCCGTCGGCGCCCTTCACGACACGGTCGAGCGCACGCTCGATCTCGTCGAATCCCAGAAGGAACGGACTGGACAACGATGGAACACGAGACATTACAAAGTCCTCTCGAAGCGACTTTGAGGGGCCCTTGCGGCACCCCATGCAACCGGCGGGCCGCTTGCCTGTCGGTCACAAGCCAATATGGGAGTGATCTGGATAGCGTTCAAGCGCCTCTGAAACCAGCGTAAATGCCGCCTGGAGCATATCGGTTCTGATGAAATCAGAACCGAAGCTCCAGCCTTTTGTTTTGACCGCGTTTTCTTCACGCGAACCGGCGTCCACTTCGCTCGAAAACGCGCCAGCATGGCTCCCAATCGTTCCCGATTGGTTATTGCCCGACCCGCTTGCGGCCGTCAGCGGTAAAAAGATGCAGTTTGTCCCGCGGGGCGACCGCCCGGATCTGCTCGCCGATGGCGGGGCCGGTGGCGCCGGGAACCCGGACGATCACCTCGCCCGGCGGCAGCTCGCCGGGATTGGCGGCCACGCTTTGCTGCTCGCGCTGACGGCTGCCATAGACGAAGGTCTCGGCGCCGACATGCTCGATCGCCTCGACGGTCAGGCCGAGCGCGACGCCGCCGGATACCGTCTCGTTGGTAATGACGAAATCCTCCGGCCGGATCCCAGCAATGCCAGCGCCATCGGCGCCCGTGATCTGGGACTTCAGCTCGTCCGAGCGCAGCGGCATCAGGTTCATCGGCGGCGCGCCGATGAACGAGGCGACGAAGGTGGTCGCCGGCCTCTGATAGATGTCGAGCGGATTGCCGATCTGCTCGACCTGGCCGCCATTCATGACCACGAGGATGTCGGCGAGCGTCATCGCCTCGAGCTGGTCGTGGGTGACGTAGATCGAGGTGGTGTTGAGCCGGCGCTGCAGCTTGCGGATCTCGACCCGCATCGCGATGCGCAGCTTGGCGTCGAGGTTCGACAGCGGCTCGTCGAACAGGAACACTTTCGGCTGACGCACGATGGCGCGGCCCATCGCGACGCGCTGGCGCTGGCCGCCGGAGAGCTGGCGCGGCTTGCGCTCCAGCATCGGCGAGAGCTCGAGCACGCGGGCGGCTTCCTCCACCCGGGTCCTGATCTCGGTCTCGGCCATGCCGCGGTTGCGCAGGCCGTAGGCCATGTTGTTGTAGACGCTCATATGCGGATAGAGCGCGTAGTTCTGGAACACCATCGCAATGTCGCGATCGGCGGGCTCGACCTGGTTGACGACGCGGCCGCCGATGTCGATCTCGCCGCCGGTGATGGTCTCGAGCCCCGCGACCATGCGCAGCAGCGTGGACTTGCCGCAGCCGGATGGACCGACCAGCACGCAGAACTGGCCGTCGCCGACGTCGACATCGACGCCCTTGATGGCCTCGAAGCCGCCGGGATAGGTCTTGCGGACGCTGCGCAGCGTGACGTTAGCCATTACTTTTCCGTCTCCACCAATCCGCGCACGAACAGTTTCTGCATCGCGACCACGACGAACACCGGCGGCAGCATCGCCAGCAGCGCGGTCGCCATCACCACCGGCCATTCGGTCAGCGCGTCGGTCGTGGTGATCATCTTGCGAATGCCGACCTGGATGGTCTGCATGTCGTCGCGCGTGGTGATCAACAACGGCCAGAGATACTGATTCCAGCCGAGGATAAACAGGATCACGAACAGCGCGGCCATGTTGGTGCGCGACAGCGGCAGTAGCGTATCCCAGAAGAAGCGGAACGGGCCCGCGCCGTCGATCCGCGAGGCCTCGAGCAGTTCATCCGGCACGGTCATGAAGAACTGCCGGAACAGCAGCGTTGCGGTGGCCGAGGCGATCAGCGGCAGCGACAGGCCGGCATAGCTGTCGAGCAGATGCAGATCGGCGACGATCTTGTAGGTCGGGTAGATGCGCACCTCGACCGGCAGCATCAGGGTGATGAAGATGATCCAGAAGATCGCTATCCGGAAGGGAAATCGGAAATACACGATCGCGTAGGCCGAGATGATCGAGATCGCGATTTTGCCGACCGCGATCAGGAGCGCCATGATCAGCGAGTTCAGCATCATGTTGAGCACCGGCTCGCGGGTCGAGCCGCTCGTGCCGACAAACAGCGTCTGGTAGTAGGTCTCGAGGAAGTGGCCGCCCGGCAACAGCGACATCTGTCCGTTGGCGATGACCGCGTTGTCCTGGGTCGAGGCGACGATCGCGAGATAGACCGGGAAGGCAACGATCGCGATCCCGATCCACAGGATGGCGTGAGCCAGATAGCGCTGGAAGCCTTCCTCCTCGACCATCAGTAGGTCACCTTGCGTTCGACGAAGCGGAACTGGATGCCGGTCAGCACGACGACGATGACCATCAGGATGACCGACTGCGCCGCCGAGGAGCCGAGATTGCCGCCGAGCAGACCGTCGGTATAGACCTTGTAGACCAGCGTCTCGGTCGCCTTGCCCGGACCGCCGCGGGTCATGGTGTCGATGATGCCGAAAGTGTCAAAGAAGGCGTAGACGATGTTGATGACCAGGAGGAAGAAGATGGTCGGCGACAGCAGCGGGAAGATCACGGTCCAGAACCGCCGCATCGGACGGGCGCCGTCGATCGCGGCGGCTTCGATCACGCTCTTCGGGATGCTCTGCAGGCCGGCGAGGAAGAACAGGAAATTGTAGGAGATCTGCTTCCAGGCCGCGGCGAGGATGATCAGGGCCGCCGCCTGGTCGCCGTTGAGCAGCGGATTCCAGTCGATGCCCATGCCGCGCAAATAGCGCGACAGCACCCCGAGCGAGGGGTGCAGCATGAACACCCAGAGCACGCCGACCACCGGCGGAGCCACCGCGTAGGGCCAGATCAGCAGCGTGCGGTAGAGCGTCGAGCCGCGCAGCGGCCTGTCGGCCATCACCGCGAGCAGCAGTGCGAACGACAGCGAGGAGACCGCGATCGCGAACGAGAACACGAAGGTCCTGACGATCGCCGCGAAATAGGTCGCGTCCTTGAACAGTTCGAGATAGTTCTCGAACCAAACGAAGCTGGTGGACAGGCCGAAGGCGTCCTGCAGCAGGAAGGACTGGATCACCGCCTGCACGGCCGGCCAGTAGAAAAAGATCAGGACGATCGCGAGTTGCGGAGCAACCAGCGCGTAAGGCAACAGCTTTGATTGGAAAATCGCTTGCTTTTGCATGGTCTCGGCAAAAAGGGCAGGCCGCGAGGTCGCGGCCTGCCGGGGGATGGCCCTAAAGCGCGACGAGATCGTCGCGCTTTAGCTCGTCGTTTGGGCATGATCTTTCCGGAAAACCGCTTCGCACTTTTCCGGATCATGCCGAAGGCATCATGTCAGCGGACGGCGGTCTTTTCAAACTGCCGCAGCATCTGGTTGCCGCGCTCGACGGCGGCGTCCAGCGCCTGCTTGGCGGTCTTCTTGCCGGCCAGCGCCTGCTCGATCTCCTCCGACCACATGTCGCGCAGCTGCACCATGTTGCCGAGGCGCAGACCGCGGGAATTCTCGGTCGGCTCCTTGTTGGTGAGTTCAAGCAGCGGGGTCTCGAGATAGGGCTGGTCCTTGTAGAAGCCCTCTTCCTTGGCCTTGGCATAGGCTGCCTTGGTGATCGGCAGATAGCCCGAGGCCTTGTGGATCCAGATCTGGCGGTCGGTGTCCGAGAGGAAGGTCAGGAACTTGGCCACGCCCTTGTATTCCTCGGCCGATTTGCCGCCCATGACCCAGAGCGAGGCGCCGCCGATGATCGAGTTCTGCGGCGCGCCCTTGACGTCGGGATAGTACGGCATCGGCGCCGCGGTGAAGTTGAACTTGGCCTGCGCCTTGACGTTGCCGAAGAAGGCCGACGAGGTCAGATAGATCGGGCACTCACCCGAGGTGAAGCGGCCTTCGCCGGTGTTGGTGCGGCCGGCATAGTCGTAGATCTTGTCCTTCTGCAACTCGACCAGAGTCTCGAGGTGCTTGACCTGCAACGGGCCGTTGAATTCGAGCACGGTGTCGAAGCCGTCGAGGCCGTTGGCCTTGCTGGCGAGCGGCACGTTGTGCCAGGCCGACAGCTGCTCGAGATTGACCCAGGTGACCCAGGAGCCGGAGAAGCCGCAGGTGGCGTAGCCGGCCGCCTTCAGCTTCTTGGCGTCATCGAACAGTTGCGGCCAGGTCTTCGGAATCTCCGCGATGTTGGCCTTCTTCAGCGCGTCGAGATTGACCCACATCACGGTCGACGACGAGTTGAAGGGGAATGACAGCATCTCGCCCTTCGAGGTCGAGTAGTAGCCGGTGATCGCGGGCAGGTAGACGCTCGGATCGAACTTCTCGCCGGCATCGGCCATCAGCTTGTAGACCGGTTTGACGGCGCCGGTGGCGGCCATCATCGTCGCGGTGCCGACCTCGAACACCTGCATGATATGCGGCGCGTTGCCGGCGCGGAAGGCGGCGATGCCGGCGTTCATGGTGTCGGCGTAGCCGCCCTTGTAGGTCGGGATGACCTTGTAGTCGGATTGCGCGGCGTTGAAGTCGTTGGCCAGCTTGACGATGACGTCGTTGTTGGCGCCGGTCATCGCGTGCCACCACTGAATCTCGGTCACCGCAAATGCTGGCGACGCGAATGCAAGCGCGGCAGCGGCTGCCGCAGCAGCGCCGAGTCGTCGAAAGATCATCAAAACCCCTCCCGGTTGGAACGCCATCTTTCGTTGCGCGCGTTAACAGCGCCGGATGACGTTCAAATGACCGTATAAACGAAAGTCATGGTAGGGGGGAAGCCGAAGCAAAGGGAAGCGGTAAAAAAGGCGGAGATTGCGGCCGCGTCCGTGCGGTGCAACGCCGGACGCGACGTTGCACCGCAGAGCAGGCGTGAGGTTTAGCGCTTGCGCTGGGGACCGCAGACCACGCCCTTTTCAACCAGGCCGTTGATCTCGTCCTTGGAGTAGCCGAACTCGCCGAGCACTTCCGCGGCGTGCTGGCTGAACTTCGGCGGCGTGCGGCGCAGGCTCGGCTTGGTGCGTTCGAGGCGGATCGGCGAGGCGACGCCCTTGTACCAATCCTTCTCGATGACGTCGCCGCGATGGATCGTGTGCGGGTTGGTCAGCGCCTGGTCGATCTTCTGCACCGGGCCTGCCGGCAGGCCGGCCGCGAGCAGCCGGTTGCACAGCGGCTCGGCCTCGTGCTGGCTGAACACCGCGGCAAGCTCCGCCCGCAGCGCATCGCGGTTGGCGATGCGGTCCTTGTCGCGGGCAAAGCGCGGATCGGTGCCGAGCTCCGGCTTGCCGATTTCCTTGGCGAGCTTGCGGAAGGTGCCGTCATTGCCGACGCCGATGAAGATGTTGTCGGTCTTGGTCGGGAAGATCGCGTAGGGCACGAGGTTGGGATGCTCGTTGCCGGTGAGCGACGGCGGCTTGCCGTGCATGAAATAGTTCGCGGTGTGCGGATGCATGATCGCAAGCCCGGTCTCGTACAGCGTGGTCTCGATGAACTGGCCGAGCCCCGAACGCTGCCGCTCCGACAGCGCCATCAGGATGCCGATCGCCGCATAGAGACCGGTGGTGATGTCGACCAGCGGCACGCCGATGCGCATCGGGCCGCTCTCCGGCGAGCCGGTGGCCGCGATCATGCCGGTCATCGCCTGGATGATCGCATCATAGCCCGGATTGCCGCCGCGCGGGCCGTCGGCACCGAAGCCGGAGATCCGGCAATGCACGAGGCGCGGAAACTTCGCGCGCAGCACGTCGTTGCCGATGCCCCATCTGTCGAGCGTGCCCGGCTTGAAATTCTCGATCAGCACGTCGGCGGTCTCGAGCATCTTCATCAGCACGACGCGTCCGCCCTCGGAGGCGAGGTCGAGGCCGATCGAGCGCTTGTTGCGGTTGATGCCGACGAAATAGGCCGCGTCTTCCTCGTGGAAGGGAGGGCCCCAGTCGCGCACCTCATCGCCGGCGGGCGGCTCGACCTTGATCACGTCGGCGCCGTGGTCGGCGAGGATCTGGGTGCAATACGGGCCGCCGAGCACGCGCGTCAGATCGATCACGCGCAGTCCGGTCATCGCGCCCGTAGCCGCTGGGGTATTCATGGAAGCAACCTTCGCTCAGTTGGGACTCAAAAACGAGGTCCCAGAGCTAACGGTCTTCGGGCGAGGCAGCAATGCTCCCGTCCGCGCAGGCCCATGCAGTGGGCCGCGCCTGCGTTCGCCAAGCGAACTGGCATTCGAAATGCAATGATCTCCTGCAAATGCAATGGTCCGCCACGCTGATGTGGCGGACCATTGGCGGAAGGCGAATTAGACGACGCTCAGCTTGACGTCGACATTGCCGCGGGTCGCGTTGGAATAGGGGCACACCTGGTGGGCCTTTTCGACCAGCGCTTCGGCCTCGGCCCGGGGAAGGCCGGGCAGCGAGACGGCGAGCTCGACGGCGAGGCCGAAGCCGCCTGCAGAGCGCGGGCCGATACCGACCGTCGAGGTCACCGAGGCGTCGGCAGGAACCTTCGGGCCGCCCTGCGAGGCCACGAACTTCATGGCGCCGATGAAGCAGGCCGCATAGCCGGCCGCGAACAGCTGCTCCGGATTGTTGCCGGCGCCGCCGCCGCCACCGAGCTCCTTCGGGGTGGTGAGCTTGACGTCGAGCGCGCCGTCGAGCGTCGCCGCATGGCCGTCGCGGCCGCCGGTTGCCTTGGCGCTGGTCTTGTAGAGCACGTTCACAGACATGGTGGTCTCCCTTGGGTTTGGACTTCGGTGGACTTGAGTTCGTGTTCGACGAACGATATATTGCACGCAATTAGATTGCGCACAATATAAAATATGTGGCCTCACATTTAATTGTTCGCAATTGAATCCCGGCTCCCGTGAGCCCAGAATGACCCGGAAACGAGATGGATTCGATGGGAATCATGGTCAGGAAACCAACGGCGGCGGATCAGGCGCTGCGGCTCGATAACCAGATCTGCTTTGCGGTCTATTCGACCGCGCACGCCTTCAACCGCGTCTACAAGCCGCTGCTCGACCGGCTTGGGCTGACCTATCCGCAGTATCTCGTGATGCTGGCGCTGTGGGAGCGCGACGACGTGCCGGTGAAGCACCTCGGCGAGCGCCTGTTCCTGGATTCCGGCACGCTGACGCCGCTGCTCAAGCGGCTCGAGGCGGCCGAACTGATCAAGCGGACCCGCAGCACCGAGGACGAGCGCCAGGTCCTGATCGCGCTGACGCCGCAGGGCCACGCGCTGCGCGAAAAGGCCAAGGCCGTTCCGCAGTCGATCCTCGCGGCATCGGACTGCACGGTCGGCGAGTTACTGGCGATGAAGGATGAGATCGTCGCGCTGCGCGACCGGCTGAATGCAGTGCTGGGGGAGTAGGGGGCGGTCTCTTGTCCGGGAACGCGGCGCACCCTGTCATGGCATGGCTTAGTCATAACAAGGCTGAGTCATGGCAAGGCTAAGTCATGGCAAGGCTGGCACTCTGCAGGTCTTGCACTGGAAATCGTTGCCGCGTTCGTCGTGAAGAATCTCGAAGCCCTCCGGGATCAGATCGATCCGATTTCTAAAGGGGAGGATCTCCGAGAGCTGAGCATGACCGGTGCGTTGGCACCTGAGGCACCGCAAGAATTCCGTCCAGGTGGAATAGCGCATGCTTCGCGTCCCTTGGCGCCCGACAGGGTAGCAACCAATGGACTTTCGGACTTTGTTCTAGATCAAAAAGGGTGGTGGATCGCCGAGTTTAGCGGACTGCTCGGACGAAGGATGAGATCGTCGCTCTGCGCGACCGTTGGCGCCAACATATTCCTGATCAGGGAAGTTGATGCTGCGGATGATGTAGACGTACCACATTCGCATCCACTGGAGCCGGATGGGGATAGAACCCTTGGCAGTCCGTCTTCGCCCTTGGGGCTACGCCGGACACCACGCTTCGCCCTTCAGGCAACTCGTGGCTGCGCCACGCGTAGCCCGAAGGGCGAAGCGTGGTGGAGCCAGGCGGGATCGAACCGCCGACCTCTTGCATGCCATGCAAGCGCTCTCCCAGCTGAGCTATGGCCCCTTATCCAGTTGGGATGACCCTGGGGGATCGATCCCGGCCCGCGCGGCCTAAGCGACGCGCGCGGCAGCACCGTTGATCATAGATCGGCGCCGATCTCAAGTCTCTTCATCACCGCCGACGTCACCAATGATGTCGGTCACGTCCTCATCGCCCTCTTCCTCGTCGGCGATGAAGGTCGAATCGTCGTCGTCATCGTCATCGATGGTCTCATCGACCTCGATATCGTCCTCGGATTCGGGAACCACGGCCTTGACCTTGCCGGTGTTCTCCTCGGCATCGGCCTCCTCGAGCGAGACCAATTCCTCGGTCTCGGCCGCCTCGGGCATCTCGGCGGCGGTCGCAGGCGAACTGACGGTGGCGCCGCGGCCTCTCGGCGGGGCCACGGGTGCGATCGGCACGACCTCGCCGGTGTAGGGCGAGATCACCGGATTCTTGTTGAGGTCGTAGAACTTCTTGCCTGTGGTCGGGCAAATACGCTTGGTTCCGAGCTCGGACTTGGCCAACGTGGTCATCCCAGAATTTTGCTGAAAAACGGTGCTTCACTTGGCTAGTTGAGCCGCCGCTGTCAATAGCGGTTTGTGCGCAAGTGACGGGCGCGTGACGCGGTGTTGCCTATGTGATACCTGCCGCGGCGCGAGAGGACACAATCTTGGCCCATTCTGACATCCCGACCCCGCTGGAATCGCGCGCCTGCGGCCCCCTGGCCGGCAAAGTCCGCGTTCCCGGCGATAAATCGATCTCCCACCGTGCCCTTATCCTGGGGGCGCTTTCGGTGGGCGAAACCCGAATTTCCGGTCTTCTGGAGGGCGAGGACGTCCTCAATACCGCCAAATCCATGCGCGCATTGGGCGCCAAGGTGGAGCGGACGGCCCCGTTTACCTGGTCGGTCGCAGGCGTAGGCGTGGGCGGCTTCGCCCAGCCCTCAGCCGCGCTCGATTTTGGCAATTCCGGCACCGGCTGCCGCCTGGTGATGGGCGCGGTGGCCGGCTGTCCGATCGCGGCCATTTTCGACGGCGACGCCTCGCTGCGCACGCGGCCGATGCGCCGCATCCTCGACCCGCTGGAACTGATGGGCGCCCGGACTAGCGACATCAGGGAGGGCGGCCGGCTGCCGCTCACGCTGCATGGCGCCCGCTATCCGGTGCCGATCGTCTACAAGACGCCGGTCGCCTCGGCCCAGATCAAGTCCGCGGTGCTGCTGGCGGGGCTGTCCGCGCCCGGTGTCACCACCGTGATCGAGCAGGAGGCGAGCCGCGACCATACCGAGCTGATGCTGAAGCATTTCGGTGCCGAGATCTCCTCGGAGAAGGAAGGCAGCCACGGCCGCAGGATCACGCTGAACGGCGAGCCCGAGCTGCACGGCGCCGGCGTCGTGGTGCCCGCCGATCCGTCCTCGGCGTCGTTCCCGATCGTGGCGGCGCTGATCGTCCAAGGCTCGGACGTCGTGTTCTCCGACGTGATGACCAATCCGCTGCGCACCGGGCTGTTCACCACGCTGCGCGAAATGGGCGCCTCGATCGAGGAGAGCGATGTGCGCGGCGATGCCGGCGAGCCGATGGCGCAATTGCGCGTGCGCGCCTCGAAGCTGAAGGGCGTGGAGGTGCCGCCGGAGCGCGCGCCGTCGATGATCGACGAATATCTGGTGCTGGCGGTTGCGGCCGCCTTCGCCGAGGGCACCACGATCATGCGCGGCCTGCAGGAGCTGCGCGTCAAGGAATCCGACCGTCTTGAAGCCACCGCCGACATGCTGCGGGTCAATGGGGTCAAGGTCGAAGTGTCCGGCGACGACCTGATCGTCGAGGGCCGCGGCCATGTGCCGGGCGGCGGCCTGGTCGCGACCCATATGGACCACCGCATCGCGATGTCGGCGCTGGTGATGGGCTGCGCGTCCGATCGGCCGGTCAAGATCGACGACACCGGCTTCATCGCCACCAGTTTTCCGGATTTCATTCCGATGATGCGCGCGCTCGGAGCTGATTTCGCATGATCATCGCCATCGACGGACCCGCCGCCTCGGGCAAGGGCACGCTCGGCAAACGGCTCGCCCACCACTACGGCTATCGCCATCTCGACACCGGCGTGATCTACCGCGCGGTGGCCTATGCCATGATCGAAGCCGGTGCCGATCTCGGCGACAAGGTGCTGGCGGTGGCGGCGGCGCTCGAGCTCGATCCCGAAAAATTCGGCAATCCGATCCTCAAGACCCAGAAGGTCGGCGATGCCGCCTCGGTGGTGTCGGCGATTCCCGAGGTGCGCGAGGTGCTGGTGAACTTCCAGCGCCAATTCGCCGCCGATCCGCCCGGTGCGGTGCTCGATGGGCGCGACATCGGCACCGTGATCTGTCCGAATGCCGACGTGAAGATCTTCGTGGTCGCCGACCCCCGGGTGCGGGCGCGGCGGCGCACGCTGGAGGCGCGTGCCCGCGGCGAGGACGCCGACGAGGAAGCGGTGCTCGCCGACATTCTCAAGCGCGACGATCGGGACAAGAACCGGGCGATTGCGCCATTGCGGCCTGCATCGGACGCCCACACGCTGGATAATTCCAACCTCGACATCGAGGCCGGCGTCCGCGCCGCCATCGCGATCGTCGAGCAGGCGCGCGCCAGGCGCTGAATCCGGCGAGGCTCGGACAAGAAAAAGCGCGATGACGGGATCATCGCGCTCCGGGTCCGGCGTGGACCAGTGGGATCAGTTGGATCAGTTCTTGGACCAGTAGCGGTCGAACGGCAGTTCCTGCTCGGCCATGGTCAGAAGCGGCTGCACCGCCTGGGCCGAAGCGGCGGGCCCGGCCGGTACGGCGCCAGGCAGCGCGGCGACGGCATTTCCAATCGTCAGGACGGCAAACACCGCCAGCACCACAGAGCTTTTCATTGTTAGTCCCCCTGTTTTTAGCGGTGTAGTGGGGGCTGCTTAAGGGCGGGTTCCAGGGGCGACCCTCCTGCGCCGCATTTCGCGCGATGCGGTCAACAAAGCGTTGAGGCGCAGCCGCGGGCGCGATCAGCCTTAAGCGCCCGTAAATCGGGCATTTCCAGCTTGCCCAAAATGACCTCCGGGGCTATATCAGCGCCGTTCGGAGCGCCATCGACCATGTCGAGGCCGTGTCTGAGCGGGCCGGCGCCGGGTTTTAGCCCTCGCCGCATCTGGAGGAACGCCCGCTCCCAGGTCTTGAAGTCGATATTTTCGTTTCAGGCTCCGGACAATTCAA
This sequence comes from Bradyrhizobium sp. 26S5, assembly GCF_036923295.1. Lineage (NCBI taxonomy): Bacteria > Pseudomonadati > Pseudomonadota > Alphaproteobacteria > Hyphomicrobiales > Nitrobacteraceae > Bradyrhizobium > Bradyrhizobium sp. 26S5. The sequence continues at coordinate 142,611 of NZ_CP145948.1, forward strand.
ACGTACCGAACGTGCAGTCATGCTGCCGGCCCGCTGTTGCGCCTCCTGCAACAAGCGGTCGTCAGGGTTTGCGGAACCCTGACACTTCACGCGCGGTGCGCCCATCAACCCGAACGGCCGGCAAGAATCCCGCGCTGGAGAACAAATGGCTTCGAATACTGTGTCTTCCTATACCCCGACCCGCGACGACTTCGCGGCGATGCTTGATGAGTCCTTTGCCGGCGGCAATTTGCAGGAAAGCTCGGTCATCAAGGGCAAGGTGGTTGCAATTGAGAAGGACATGGCCGTCATCGACGTCGGCCTGAAGACCGAAGGCCGCGTCGCGCTGCGCGAATTCGCCGGCCCCGGCCGTGAAAGCGATCTGAAGGTCGGTGACGAAGTCGAGGTGTTCCTCGACCGCATCGAGAATGCGCTCGGCGAAGCCGTGCTGTCGCGCGACAAGGCGCGCCGCGAGGAAAGCTGGGGCAAGCTCGAGAAGGCGTTCCAGAACAACGAAAAGGTCAACGGCGTCATCTTCAACCAGGTCAAGGGCGGCTTCACGGTCGACCTCGACGGTGCGGTGGCCTTCCTGCCGCGCTCGCAGGTCGACATTCGTCCGATCCGCGACGTCGCGCCGCTGATGAACAACTCGCAGCCGTTCCAGATCCTCAAGATGGACCGCCGCCGCGGCAACATCGTGGTGTCGCGCCGCACGGTGCTCGAAGAGACCCGCGCCGAGCAGCGCCAGGAGCTGGTGCAGAACCTCGAAGAGGGTCAGGTGATCGACGGCGTGGTCAAGAACATCACCGATTACGGTGCGTTCGTTGATCTCGGCGGCATCGACGGCCTGCTGCACGTCACCGATATCGCCTGGCGCCGCGTCAACCACCCGACCGAGGTGCTGACCATCGGCCAGACGGTGAAGGTCAAGATCATCAAGATCAACCACGAGACGCACCGCATCTCGCTCGGCATGAAGCAACTGCTGGACGACCCGTGGCAGGGCATCGAAGCCAAGTACCCGCTGGGTGCCCGCTTCACCGGCCGCGTCACCAACATCACCGACTACGGCGCGTTCGTCGAGCTCGAGCCGGGCATCGAAGGCCTGATCCACGTCTCCGAGATGTCGTGGACCAAGAAGAACATGCACCCCGGCAAGATCGTTTCGACCTCGCAGGAAGTCGAAGTGCAGGTGCTGGAAGTGGATTCGGTCAAGCGCCGTATCTCGCTCGGTCTCAAGCAGACCATGCGCAATCCCTGGGAAGTCTTCGTCGAGAAGTTCCCGGTCGGCTCGATTGTCGAAGGCGAGGTCAAGAACAAGACCGAGTTCGGTCTGTTCCTCGGTCTCGACGGCGATGTCGACGGCATGGTCCATCTCTCCGACCTCGACTGGAAGCTTCCGGGCGAGCAGGTCATCGACAACTTCAAGAAGGGCGACATGGTCAAGGCCGTGGTGCTCGATGTCGATGTCGAGAAGGAGCGCATCTCGCTCGGCGTCAAGCAGCTCGAAGGCGACCCCTTCGCCGAGCCGGGCGACGTCAAGAAGGGCGCGGTCGTGACCTGCGAAGTGCTCGAAGTGAAGGAGAGCGGCATCGAGGTCCGGATCTCGGGCACCGAGTTCACCACCTTCATCAAGCGGTCCGAGCTGGCCCGTGACCGCAACGACCAGCGCGCCGAACGCTTCGCCGTCGGCGAGAAGGTCGATGCCCGCGTCATCCAGTTCGACAAGAAGGCCCGCAAGGTGCAGGTCTCGATCAAGGCGCTCGAAGTCGCCGAGGAGAAGGAAGCCATCGCGCAGTACGGCTCCTCCGATTCGGGGGCGACGCTCGGCGACATCCTCGGCACCGCGCTGAAGAACCGCGGCACCGACAAGTAAGGCTCGTTCGATCAGATGGACGATTGGGGCCCCGGCGAAAGCCGGGGCCTTTTTTGTTGGTCCCGTAGCCCGGATGGAGTGGAGCGAAATTGTCTTCTCCTTCCCCCTGAAAGAGGGAAGGTCGGGATGGGGGTCAGCCGCGACTGACACTGTATGTGGAGGGAGCAGATCCCCACCCGCTTTGCTCTCGCGAGCAAAGCGACCTCCCTTTTCAAGGGGAGGTTGGGGCCTTGTTTTCTTCATATTGCGTCGCAATTGATGTATTTGGCTAAGCTGATAGTGACGCTGCGACTGCAAAAGGCGCGGATTGCGCGCTGACCATTTCTGGAGAGATCGGATGTCGCTGGATTCAGACGTGATCGTCGACCGCCGCCGGATCAGGCGCAAGCTGACGTTCTGGCGCGTCGCTGCTGCGGTCATTGCGATCGCGGCCATCGTAGGCGTGGGCGTGATCGCCGCCGGCGGGCGCGGCACCTTTGCGACCTCGAACGCGATCGCACGCGTCAGTATCGACGGACTGATCCGCAGCGATCAGGAGCGCGTCGAGGCGCTGGAGCGGCTCGGCAAGTCGAGCTATGCGGCTGTTGTCGTGCATATCAATTCGCCTGGCGGTACCACCGCGGGCTCCGAGCAGCTTTACGACTCGCTCACGCAGTTGAAGGCGAAGAAGCCGCTCGTCGTCGTGGTCGAGGGATTGGCGGCCTCGGGCGGCTACATCACGGCGATCGCCTCCGATCATATCGTCGCCCAGCAGACCTCGCTGGTCGGCTCGATCGGCGTGCTCTTCCAGTTTCCGAACGTGTCCGAATTGCTCAAGACCGTCGGCGTGAAGATGGAGGAGATCAAATCCTCGCCGCTGAAGGCGGCGCCCAACGGCTTCGAGCCGACCAGCCCCGAGGCCCGCGCCGCGATCGACGGTCTGGTCAAGGACTCCTATGCATGGTTCCGTGGATTGGTGAAGGAACGGCGCGGCATGGATGACGCCCTGCTGGAGAAGGTCGCCGATGGCCGCGTCTTCACAGGCCGGCAGGCGGTCGATCTCAAGCTGATCGATCAGCTCGGGGACGAGAAGACCGCGATCGCCTGGCTGGTTGCGGAGAAGAAGGTCAAAAGCGACCTGCCAGTGCGCAACTACAAGCTTAATCCGCGATTCAGCGACCTGACCTTCCTGCGCACGGCGGCGTCCGTGACACTCGATGCGTTCGGCCTCGGCGGCTTCGCGCGGCGGATCGAGCAGGGCGGCGTGGCCCAGGCGGTCGATCGATTCGGGCTCGATGGCATGCTGGCACTGTGGAGCCCGATGGGAACCGACTAGCCAGCTGTCAAACGCGTACTCATCAGGGTATTCCCGCTCTGCGGGAATCGCCGCATGCCCCAATTGGGCTATTTGTCACGTGATTTCACGACGCTCTAAATCGATTTAGCGTCTTGACAGTGCACGGCATTTTCACGGAAATGGGTCTCCGCAAGAGCCCGGATCCCATTTTCGATGATCAAATCCGAACTTGTTCAGCGTATCGCCGAGCACAACCCGCACCTCTATCAGCGGGATGTCGAGAACATTGTGAATGCGATTCTCGACGAAATCGTCGCGGCGCTGGCGCGTGGCGACCGCGTCGAGCTGCGCGGTTTTGGCGCATTCTCGGTGAAGCATCGGCCGGCGCGCGCCGGCCGCAATCCGCGAACCGGCGAGCATGTGCCGGTCGATCAGAAGAGCGTGCCGTTCTTCAAGACCGGCAAGGAAATGCGCGAGCGCCTCAATCGCGACGCCGACGCGGAAGCCTCCAAGGTCGACGCGCCCAAAGCTGACGCCTAACAAGGCCGACGCCTAACGCGCGGCGTCACGCGTTGCCGTGTTGCGGGCGATCTGCCCGCACTGTCTCCATCGCTGCGAGAGATGGTCATGCGAAAGTTCTTCACGGCAGTGGTCGTCATTCCGCTCGGACTGATCTTCATCATCTTTGCGGTCGCCAACCGTCACTGGGTGACGGTGTCGTTCGATCCCTTCAACTCTGTGACGCCTGTGGTTGCGGTCACACTGCCGCTGTTCGTCGTGATCATCGTCTCCGCGATCCTCGGCGTGCTCGCGGGCGGCATCGCGACCTGGTTCAGGCAGGGGCGCTGGCGCCGCGCGGCCCGGCAGCACGAGGCCGACGCCCGCCACGTCCGCACCGAGCTCGCCGACCTCAGGGCCGCCGCCTCCCGGGACGACGCGCAGCGCCGCCCGGCGCCGGCCCTATCAGGGTTTTACGGGCCCAATGGGCGAGACAAGCAGGGCGCGACGTTGTAGAACCCGCCCCGTCGGACCGGGCTGCACCCCGGTTCCGGCCGCCCGAAAACCGTTTTGAAGACCCATTTCGAGACCATGCCCCTGCTCGTCAAAATCTGCGGCCTGTCCACGCGCGAGACGCTCGACGTCGCGCTTGAGGGCGGCGCCGACATGGTGGGGTTCGTGTTCTTTCCCCCGTCGCCGCGCCATATCAGCCTCGAAACAGCGCGCGAGCTCGGCAAGCAGGCCAAGGGCCGCGCCGTGAAGGTCGCGCTGACCGTCGATGCCGACGACGCCACCATCGAGAACATCATCGAGACGCTGCGGCCGGACTTCCTGCAGCTGCACGGCAAGGAGACCACGGCGCGGCTGCGTGATCTCAAGCAGAAATTCGGCCTGCCGCTGATGAAGGCGCTGCCGGTCGAGACCGCAGCCGACCTCACCCCGCTGCCGGGCTATGCTGGCGTCGCCGACCGCATTCTGTTCGACGCCCGCGCGCCAAAGGATGCCACGCGGCCGGGTGGCCTCGGCGCGCCCTTCGACTGGCACGTGCTTGAAAATCTCGATCTCGCGCTGCCCTACATGGTCTCCGGCGGGCTCAACGCCGAGAACGTCACTGAAGCCGTCCGCGTCACCCGCGCCGGCGGGGTCGACGTCTCGTCGGGTGTCGAGCGCACGCCCGGCGTCAAGGATCCGGAATTGATCCGCGCCTTCATCCGCGCCGCACGCGCAACCCAACCGTCCTCACCTCTCCCCGTTCACGGGGAGAGGTCGACCGCGCAACGCGCGGGCGGGTGAGGGGCGCCGCAACGATGATCGAGCAAGTGGAGAAACCCCTCACCCCAACCCTCTCAGAGCGAGCTATGCTCGTCTCGGCCCCGCAAGAGCGGGGCGAGGGAGTGGAAACAGCCGCGACGCGGCCAGAAGAACTGATGGTTCGATGAATCCTAACCTGCCCAATTCCTTCCGCAGCGGTCCCGACGAGCGCGGGCATTTCGGCATTTTCGGCGGACGCTTCGTCGCGGAAACGCTGATGCCGCTGATCCTCGATCTCGAAAAGGCCTATGCCGACGCCAAGGCCGATCCGGCGTTCCAGGCCGAGATGAACGTCTATCTGAAGGACTATGTCGGCCGGCCGTCGCCGCTGTATTTCGCCGAACGGCTCACCGAGCATCTCGGCGGCGCGAAGATCTATCTGAAGCGCGAGGAGCTCAACCACACCGGTTCGCACAAGGTCAACAACGTGCTCGGCCAGATCATGGTCGCGCGCCGCATGGGCAAGAAGCGCATCATTGCCGAGACCGGCGCCGGCCAGCACGGCGTGGCGACGGCGACGCTGTGCGCACGCTTCGGGCTCGAATGCGTGGTCTATATGGGCGCGGTCGACGTCGAGCGGCAGCAGCCGAACGTGATCCGCATGGAGATGCTGGGCGCCACGGTGATCCCGGTGCAGTCGGGCGCGCGCACGCTGAAGGATGCGATGAACGACGCGCTGCGCGACTGGGTCACCAACGTGCACAACACCTTCTATTGCATCGGCACGGTGGCGGGTCCGCACCCCTATCCGATGATGGTGCGCGACTTCCAGTCGATCATCGGCCACGAGACGCGCAACCAGATGCAGGAGGCCGAGGGCCGCCTGCCGGACTCGCTGGTCGCCTGCATCGGCGGCGGCTCCAATGCGATGGGCCTGTTTCATCCGTTCCTGGACGATCCCTCGGTCGAGATTTTTGGCGTCGAGGCGGCCGGTCATGGACTGACGCAGCTGCATGCGGCTTCGCTCGCCGGCGGCCGTCCCGGCGTGCTGCACGGCAACCGCACCTATCTCCTGATGGACGCCGACGGCCAGATCGAGGAAGCGCATTCGATCTCGGCGGGCCTCGATTATCCCGGCATTGGCCCCGAGCACGCCTGGCTGCACGAGACCGGCCGCGTGAAATATCTCTCGGCGACCGACGAGGAGGCACTGGCCGCATTCCAGCTGCTGTCGCGGCTTGAGGGCATCATCCCCGCGCTGGAATCCGCGCACGCCATCGCGAAACTGTCCGAACTCGCGCCGCAGCGGCCGAAGGATCACCTGATGGTGGTCAACCTCTCGGGCCGTGGCGACAAGGACGTGCCGCAGGTCGGCGACATCTTGAAGGGCAGGAAGAAGTGACCACCCGTATCGACGCACGTTTCGCCGAGCTGAAGCAGCAGGGCCGCTCCGCCTTCGTCACTTTCGTGATGGCCGGCGATCCCGACGCCAAGACCTCGCTCGCCATCCTCAAGGCGCTGCCGAAGGCCGGCGCTGACGTCATCGAAATCGGCATGCCTTTCACCGATCCGATGGCCGACGGCCCGTCGATCCAGGCCGCCGGCCTGCGCGCGCTCAAGGGTGGCATGACGCTGCGAAAGACGCTGGCGATGGTCCGCGACTTCCGCAAGGACGACAATGCCACGCCGATCGTGCTGATGGGCTACTACAATCCGATCTACATCTACGGCGTCGACAGCTTCCTGGCCGATGCCAAGGAAGCCGGCGTCGACGGATTGATCATCGTCGATCTGCCGCCGGAGGAAGACACCGAGCTCTGCATCCCCGCGATGAAGGCCGGGCTGAACTTCATCCGGCTGGCGACGCCGACCACCGACGACAAGCGGCTACCGGCGGTGCTCGCCAACACCTCGGGCTTTGTCTACTACGTCTCGATCACCGGCATCACCGGCGCTGCGACTGCCGATTCGAACGCGGTTTCGGAAGCCGTCGCCCGCATCAAGCGCCACACCACGCTGCCGGTCTGCGTCGGCTTCGGCATCCGGACCCCGGAGACGGCGCGCGCCATCGCCGAAAACGCCAACGGCGCCGTGGTCGGCACCGCGATCGTCGACGTGGTGCGGGGTAGCCTCGATGCCGAGGGCCGCGCGACGCCGAAGACCGTGCCCGCGGTGGCCGATTTGGTGTCGGCGCTGGCGCAGGGGGTCCGGGGCGCCAAACAGGCCGCTGAATAAGCCACATTTTGCGGCAACAAGGCCGCCGACGGCGGCTTGCCGGGTTCGCCCGGCCCGCCATATATCCAGCTGGTGCGGGACCGACCCGCATTTCGGAGCGAACCATGAATTGGCTCACCAACGTCGTCCGGCCAAAGATCCGCAACATCCTGCGCCGCGAGACGCCCGAGAACCTCTGGATCAAATGTCCGGATTCCGGGCAGCTCGTGTTCTACAAGGACGTGGAGGCCAACCAGTTCGTGATCCCCGGCTCCAACTACCATATGCGCATGGGCGCGGTGGCGCGGCTGAAGTCGGTCTTCGACAACGAGACCTGGTTCGACGTCGCGCTGCCCGAGGTGACGGCGGACCCGCTGAAATTCCGCGATGAGCGAAAGTATGTCGACCGCATCAAGGACGCCCGCACCAAGACCGGGCTGAACGACGCGATCAAGGTCGGCTACGGCAAGCTCGAAGGCGCCGGCGTCGTGGTCGCGGTGCAGGATTTCGATTTCATGGGCGGCTCGCTCGGCATGGCCGCCGGTGAGGCGATGGTGCGCGGGCTCGAACTCGCGGTCGAGAAGAAGTCGCCCTTCATCGTGTTCGCCGCCTCCGGCGGCGCGCGGATGCAGGAAGGCATCCTGTCGCTGATGCAGATGCCGCGTACCACGGTCGGCGTGCAGATGCTGCGCGAGGCGAAGCAGCCCTACATCGTCGTGCTGACCAATCCGACCACCGGCGGCGTCACCGCATCCTATGCGATGCTCGGCGACATCCAGATTGCCGAGCCCGGTGCGCTGATCGGCTTTGCCGGCGCGCGCGTGATCGAGCAGACCATCCGCGAGAAGCTGCCGGAAGGCTTTCAGCGCGCCGAATATCTGCGCGAGCACGGCATGGTCGACATGGTCGTGCACCGCCACGAGATGAAGGGCACGCTGGCGCGGCTGTGCCGCCTGCTGACCAAGTCGCCGGCGCTTGAAACCGCCTCCAAGCCCACCGTCGCCGTCACCGAGCCGGCCCAGATCGTCACGGCGCCGGAGACGGTGCCGGCCGCGCCGCACGCGTGACCGCAAGCGCCGCCCCATCGCAACCCTCGTTTGAGGCGTTGATCGCGCGGATATCGGCGCTGCATCCGAAGCGCATCGATCTCAGCCTCGATCGCATGCATGGCTTGATGGAGCGGCTCGATCATCCCGAGCGCAAGTTGCCGCCGGTGATCCATGTCGCCGGCACCAACGGCAAGGGCTCGACCATCGCCTATCTGCGCGCGATCCTGGAAGCATCAGGCCTGCGCGTGCACGTCTTCACCTCGCCCTATTTGGTGCGGATCAACGAGTGCTACCGGCTGGGTGCCGTCGGCGGCGGCAAGCTCGTCGGTGACGATGAGCTGCGCGCGACGTTCGAGGATTGCGAGCGCATCAACGCCGGCAATCCCGTCACCATCTTCGAGATGGAAACGGCGGTGGCGTTCTGCCTGTTCGCCAAGCATCCGGCCGACGTCGCACTGCTCGAGGTCGGCCTCGGCGGCCGGCTGGACTCGACTAACGTGGTCGAGACGCCGCTCGCTTCGGTGATCGCGCCGGTTAGCATGGATCACATGGAGTTCCTCGGCGACACGCTGAGTTTGATCGCCGGCGAGAAGGCCGCGATCATCAAGCGCAAGGTGCCGGTGATTTCTGCCGAGCAGGCGCCGGACGCGATGGCCGTGATCGAGGCGGAGGCGAACCGCATGCGCGCGCCGCTGCATGCGGCCGGCCAGCAATGGCATGTCGGCGTCGAGCGCGGCCGGCTGGTGTATCAGGACGAGCGCGGCTTGATGGACCTTGCCGCGCCAAAACTGTTCGGCCGGCATCAGTTCGACAATGCCGGCCTTGCGATCGCGACGCTGCGCGCGATCGATACGTTCAAGCTCAACATCGCGGCCTATGAGGCCGGCATCGTCAATGCGGAATGGCCGGCGCGGATGCAGCGGCTGGCCTCCGGCACGCTTGTCTGCCAGGGACCGCAGGGCTCCGAGGTCTGGCTCGATGGCGGCCACAATGCCGAGGGCGGACGCGTTGCGGCCGCAGCGCTCGGCGATCTCGAGGAGCGGGTGTCGCGGCCGCTGGTGGTGATCGCCGGCATGATGGCCAACAAGGACGCCAATGCCTTCCTCGCCAATTTCGCCGGACTGACGCGCCACATCATCGCGGTCCCGGTGCCCGGCCGCGACAACGGCATGGCGCCCGACAAGCTGGCGGACGCCGCGCGTGCGCTCGGCATGCGCGTCGAGATCGCTGGTGGCGTCGACGCCGCGCTGCAACGGCTCGCCACGCTGGCCTACGAGGTGCCGCCGCGCATCCTGATCACCGGCTCGCTGTATCTGGCCGGCCCTGTGCTTGCCGCCAACGGCACACCTCCTGCATGATCAATCTCGTGTCCCGGACGCGGTGCAGCGCACAGCGATGCTCCGCAGAGCCGGGACCCATCTTGACGCAATGGGCCCCGGCTCAGCAGCGCACCACTACGTGCTGCGCTGCGTCCGGGGCACGCAAGGGAGACGGCTGACATCATGCGTTTTGCTGCGATCGCCGACGTCCACGGCAACCATCTCGCGCTGGAAGCCGTGCTCTCGGACATTCGCGCCCAGGGAATTTCAGACATCGTCGATCTCGGCGACATGGTGAGCGGGCCGCTCGACGCCCGGCCGACCATCGATATGCTGATGGCGCTCGATGCGGTCCGTCTGCTCGGCAATCACGATCGCTATCTGATCGACCGTCCGCATGAAAAAATGGGCCCATGGGAGCGGCTGACTTACACCCAGCTCGAGCCGCGGCATCTCGACTGGCTGCGCACGCTGCCGGCGAATGCGATCTATCGCGACGAGGTTTTCCTCTGTCACGCAACGCCCCAAGATGACGAGACCTACTGGCTCGACACGGTGCCGCCGGGCGGCGAAGTTTTGATGTCCACGCTAGAGACGATCGAGGTGAGGGCGGCCGGCGTGAGGCAATCGCTGATCCTGTGCGCGCACACCCACATCGCCCGCGCCGTGCGGTTGAGCGACGGCCGGCTGATCGTCAATCCCGGCAGCGTCGGCTCGCCCGGCTATCGCGCCGGCAAGCCGCATCCGCATGTCGTGGAGGCCGGCTCGCCCGATGCGCGCTACGCGATCCTTCAAAAGGTTGATGGCGACTGGGATGTGACCTTCCGCCATGTGCCCTACGACCACGCGACGATGGCGGCGCTGGCGCGGCAGCACGGCCAGCCTGAGCTGGCGTCGGCCCTGGCGACGGGATGGATCCGCTAAAACAACGGCCGGCTTTCGCCGGCCGTGTCGCAAATCAGCTAATTCGAAACGGATCAGACCGCAGCGGTGATCCACTGCTGCAGCTTGGCCTTCGGAGCGGCGCCGACCTGACGGGACGCCATCTCGCCGCCCTTGAAGATCATCAGGGTCGGGATCGACATCACGCCATACTTCGACGCGGTCTTCGGGCTCTCGTCGACGTTGAGCTTCACGATCTTGACCTTGTCGCCCATCGCGCCGGAGATCTCATCGAGAGCGGGCGCAATCATGCGGCAGGGGCCGCACCACTCGGCCCAGAAGTCGACGACCACCGGCCCGGTCGCCTTGAGCACTTCGGCTTCGAAATCGGCGTCAGAAACCTTGCCAACGGCCATCGGAATACCTCGTTCGGTTGAGACAAAGGGCGGTTGAGAATCGCGCCCGGGAGCATGGGGCAAAGCTATGAACGCCCCCTTGCCGGGTCAAGCTCGGTCACGCCGACATGATCTTATGCCAGCCCGGCGTCCAGCGCGGGGGCGGAAATCTCCATGATTTCAGGTGTTTCGGTCCAAAGCAGCGCCGCCCTTATGGGCAGCTGGGGATAAAGCCTGGCGAGGACTGCGCGGTAGAGCGCGAGCTGCCGGATATAGCCCCGCGGGGCCTCGGCGGCGGTCTTCGGCGGGGCGTGGTTGGTCTTGAAATCGACGATGAGGACATCATTTGGCGTCACCACCAGCCGGTCGATCTGGCCCGAAACCAGCGCCTTCGGCTGGCCGGGCCGCTCCAGCCGCCCGACGATCGAGACCTCCGCACGGCTGCCGGGCGCGAACACGGCGGCAAAGCGCGGATCGGCGATCAGGCCGAGCACCTGCTCGGCAAGTGCGGCTTGCTCCGCCTCGCTCCAGCCATCGGCATTGCGCGCGAGATAGCCGAGCGCGGCCGTGCGCCGTCGCTCGCTGGCAACGTCGGGCAGCGACTGCAGCAAGCGATGCACCAGCGTGCCGCGCTGCAGGGCGCGGGCGCGCAGCAGCACCGATTCGCCGGTTCGAATCGGATGGCTGTCGTCATCAGCCGGATCGGACGGGCGCAGCACGCCTGCGGCGGAGGCTTCAGGTGCGGCCGCAGTCCGCAGCCAGGACGGCAGCGCGACCGGCGCCGCGGCCGTTGACGCGGCAGCGCCCGTGACATCGGCGACGTCATCGGGCCGCGAATAGCGCATCACCTTGCCGGCCGGCGTCTCGATCTCCTCGAGCTTGAGCCCGGCATTGGCGAGCCCCTTGGTGATCAGATCGTACCAGGAGGATTTCCGCACCGTGTTCGTGTTGCCCGGCATGCAGCCGCCGACGATCAGCCGGTCGGCCGCACGTGTCATCGCGACATAGAGCAGGCGGCGATATTCGTCCTCGGTGTCGCCGAGCATCGCCTTGCGCGCGTCGGCGACGTTGGGGGGATCCTCGGCCTTTTTGCCGGCCCACACCACGACGCCGGGCGCATTCGGCGCGGCATTGCCCTGCGGCAGATGGATCAGCCGCAGCCGCTGCGTGTCCGACGGCGAGGTCGTGGTGTCGACCAGGAACACCACCGAAGCTTCGAGGCCCTTGGCGCCGTGCACGGTCATGACGCGGACCTCGTCGCGCGAAATCTCCATGTCGCGCTTCACCTCGGTGTCGGCGGCGCGCAGCCAGGCGATGAAGCCTTGCAGCGAGGCCGGCGCCTTGCGCTCATAGCTCAGCGCGAGTTCGAGGAATTCGTCGAGCGCGTCATTGGCCTCGTGGCCGAGCCGGCGCAGGATGCGCGCCCGCCCGCCACCGCCGCCGAGCAGCCAAGCGTAGAACGCGAACGGTGTCTCCTGAGTGAAGCGGCGCTCGCATTGTTCGAGGCGGCGCAGTGCGGACGACAATCGCTCGTCGGCCGGGGCTTGCGCGGCCAGCGCCTCGCGCAGCGAGCCGCGGCGCTGGTACGCCAGCTTGAACAGGTCGTCGTCATCGACGCCGAACAGCGGGCTCTTCAGCGCCACCGCGAGCGCGAGATCGTCCTGCGGCAGCAGCAGCGCGTCGGCGAGGTTCATCAGGTCGATGATCGCGATGTGCTCGGTCAGCTTCAGCCGGTCGGCGCCGGCGACCGGGATGTTGGCGTGCTTCAGCGCCTGGATCACCGCGTCGAAGGCGTTGCCGCGCCGCCGCACCAGGATCAGCATGTCGCCATAGCGCAACGGCCGCCGCCCGCCTTCGCTGCCGGTCATGGTGCCGCTGGTGACCAGACGCTTGATCTCGGCCTGGATGCGCCGCGCAAGCTTCACCTCGGGGCTCGTCACCGAGACGCCGTCGAACGGCGCACGCCAACCCTCGATGTCCTGGCGGTCATCGGCAACAGCGAGATCCCAGAGCTCGATCAGGCTGGGACCGGCGTCGGCCATCGCATTGTGGATCGGATAGCCGTTCTCGACCGCATGAATGCTGCGGAAGATCTCCTGCTCGCGAAACACATGGTCGACCGAATGCAGGATCACCGGTCCGGAGCGGAACGAATAGGTGAACGACACCGGATCGAATTTCAGCCCGGCCTCCTCGAACCGCCGCTTCAGCTCGCGCCGCCGCAGGTCGAATTCGCGCGGCGCAGCGCCCTGGAACGAGAAGATCGACTGCTTCTCGTCGCCGACCGCGAACACGGTGCGCACGAGGCCGTCGCGCGCGCCGGCGCCGGAGGTGAATTCCGAGATGATGTGCGCGACGATGTCCCATTGCCGGGGGCTGGTGTCCTGCGCCTCGTCGATCAGCACGTGATCGACGCCGCGGTCGAGCTTGTAATGCACCCAGCCCGAGGAGACGCGGTCGAGCATCGCCAGCGTCTTGTCGATCAGATCGTCATAGTCGAGCAGGCCGCGTTCCAGCTTCTCGCGTCGGTAATGCGCGGCGGCTGAGGTCGCGATGTGGATCAGCGCCTCGGTGCGGTCGCGCGCGACCACGGCGCGGCGGCGCTCGATCAGCGGACCGAGACGGTCGACCTCCGCCTCGAACCGGTGGCCCGCGACAGCATTCTTCTTGATGAAGTTATTGGTGATGACAGACGCGCGCGGCGCGCGGTCATCGGTCAGGAAGACGCCGAGATATTCGTCGACCTGGGCTGCACCGGTGAAATTCAGCGCGCTCCGCAGCCGCTCGGCCTGCTTCTGATCAGCCTTGCTGCTGGTGTCGAGGAGCGTCGCCATCTCCCGCCAGCTCGACCGCGGCAGGTTCGGTCCGTCGACGATCGCGCGCTCGACATCCTCGATGCGATCGGCGGCGGAGACGCCGAGCGCCGCCGACATCTGCGCGGCGGCGGCCGCGGCGCTGCCGGCGGCATCGGTCCAGGCCATGAAGTGGTCGCGGCTGAGGCAGGCCTCGCGGACCACATCCTTGAAGGTGACGTCGGCCGCGCTGGCCATCGCCGTCATCAGTGCGCGGCCGATCGCGCTGTCCGGATTGCGCGAGGCCTCCAGGAACACCGCCAGATTGGCGCGTTCCATCATCTCGTTCTGGTCGCGGTCGTCGAGCACGGCAAAGCGCGCCGGCACGTTGGCCTCGAACGGAAACTGCTGCAGCAGGCGGGTGCACAGCGCGTGGATGGTCTGCACCTTCAACCCGCCAGGCGTCTCCAGCGCGCAAGCGAAAAGCTTACGCGCCTCGCGCCGCAGCGTGGCGCCGGGATGCGCGATGCCGGCCTCGCGGATCGCGGTGTCGAGCGCGGCGTCGTCGAGCGTCACCCAATGCCCGAGCGTCGTGAACACGCGCTCGGCCATATTGGCCGCGGCGGCCTTGGTGAAGGTGATGCAGAGGATCTTTTCCGGCGGCACGCCCGACAGCAGCAGGCGGATCACGCGCTGGACCAGCACATGCGTCTTGCCCGAGCCGGCGTTGGCCGACACGAAGGTCGACGCCTTCGGATCGGACGCGCGCGCCTGTGCGTCGCGCACCGCGGGCGGAATGGGACGGGGCGCCTTCACCATTCCTCGATCCCCAGGCCGCCGGCCGCGGACCATTCCTTGATGCGCGCGAGATCGTCATAGGCGCCGTAGCGGTTCGCCCACATCGAGAGATTTAGCGAGGTGTAGGCCTGCTGCTCGTCGTCAAACGCGCGGATCAAGGCTTCCAGCTTGTGCCGCGCGCTGTCGGCGGCTTCATCGGGCGGTTGCGGTGTGTCGTTGGTCTTGATCTTCAGCTCCAGCGAACGCTGCTCGCCCGGCGGGTTGTTGCCGCTCAGCCTGACATAGACGAGGTCGCCGACCGAGGAGTCGGCCGGGATCTCGGCAAAGCCGCCCTCGCGCAGGATCGCGGCTTCCAGCGTGAGCTGCGGCGACAGGCCCATGCGGACCTGCTTGCCGGTTGGCGGCTGGCCGGTCTTGTAGTCGAGGATCGCAAAGCTGCCGTCGTCGCGCCGCTCGATGCGGTCGGCGCGCGCTGAGAGGGTGAAGGTCCTGGCATCGTCGAGGGGAATGCCGATCTCGCCGCGGATCTCGGCTTTGATGGCGTCGATACCACCGCGCCGGGCCTGCTCCCATTCGGCAAACCAGGCCGCGATGCGCTGAAAGCGCGGCCACCACAGCGCGCGCGCCTCGGGCCGCTCCATCAGTGGCGCAAAATATTTGCCGCCGATCTCGCGCAGGGTGCGCATGGTGTCGGGGGGCAGCGCGTCGGCATAGACCTGCGTGAACTCGCCGAGCGCCTCGTGGATCGCCGAGCCGCGATCGGCGGCCGACAGCGGCATGTCGACGGGGTCGAGCGGATCGAGCTTCAAGATGAAACGCGCATAGATCGTGTAGGGATCGCGCAGCCAGTCCTCGATCGCGGTAACAGACATTTTCAGCGGCCGCGCCTCGCGTGGTGGCCGCGGCTCCGGCTGCGGGATCGGCTCGACCTTGTCGGGCCGGTCGAGCTCGGCCGCATATTGCACGTAGGTTTCGCCGGCCGAGGTCGCTGCCTTCCAGCGCGCTTCGCCTGCAACAGCTTCGAGCCGATGCAGGAAGCGCGAAGCAACCGCCGGCGCGCCGCCGACCTTGGCGGCATGGGTGAGGATCACCTCGTCATGGCCGAGCAGCTGGGCAAAGTCGTGCGCAGAGAGGCCGATGCGCCGCTCGGGGAGATCGAGCCCGAGCTCATGCCGCATCGGCCGGCTCAGCCAGGGATCAATCCGCGGCGTCGGCGGCCAGACGCCCTCGACCAGGCCGCCGAGGATGACGCGATCAGACTCGGTGAGACGCGCCTCGAGCTGGCCGTAGATGTTGAGCTGCGCGCGCGCCGATTCCGGCCGCCGCACCATGCGGTCGGCGAACGCGGTCTGGAACACCTCGGGATAATCGGCGAGCGGTGTCATCAGCCCGCTCGGCTGCTGCTTGGCAAGCAGCTCGTCGAAGGCGGACGCCAGCGACGCACCGGCACGCTCCTCGAACACGACAGCGACGCCGTTTGGATCGGCTGACAGCGCGATCAGCGCCTCGCGGTGGCGCGACGCCAGCTCGGCGAAATCATAGGGCTTTGCCGACGCCATGCCTTCCAGCGGCGCCAGCGCGGTCTGAAGTTTCTCGATCAGGACCTGTGCCTGATCGAGGTCGCGGTCCCGCAACCGCGCGCGGGGCTCCATCTTGTGCAGCGACGAGGTCTCGCCGCCGTGCAGCTTGACGAGCTCGGCGCGGAAGCGCGCGAAGTCGCGCGCCAGTCCACTGGTCCCGGCTTGCGGCCGCGTGCCGCGCAACAGCGCGATCTCCAGCACCTCGATCGCGCGCTTCAGCGCGCCATGAGCGCCGCCGAGCCGGAACAGCGGATGCTTGAGCAGCGCGAGCAATGTCGGCGGCTCCAGCCCCTTGGCCGCGGCCTCGGCGGTGAGGCGGGCGAACACGCCGGCCGGCGTTTCCATCAGCGCATCGCCGCCGGAATCGTCGAATTCGAGCTTCCAGCGCGTCAGCGAGGCCATCACGCGCCGTGCCAGCGCGCGATCCGGCGTCACCAGGGCGGCCGATTTGCCGAGATGCCGCGCCTCGCGCATCGCGACCGCGATCGCCAGCGCTTCCATCTCCGGATTGGGCGCCTCGACCACGGTGAGGTTGGTCATCCCGGCGGAAATCCGCGCGATGATCTCGGGCCGCTCCAGCCGGTCGTGCCACTGCGCGGTCGCCGTCGACGGGCGCATCGTCTCTGACACCAGCACCTCGCGTCCGAGCGGCGTAGGCTGAGCAAGGCTCTCGACATCGCGGCGCTTGATGCCGAAGCGGTCGAGCAGCGCGTGCATCGCGAATTGCGGGTGGTTCGACGAGGGCGGCGTCGTGAACCGGCCTTCGTCGTTGCGCTCGCCGCCGATCGTGTCCCAGGACTCCTCGTCGAGATCGGTGTCGAGCCCGGGCAGCACCACCGCACCGTTCGGAAGCTTGGCCACCGCGTGGAGGAATTTTGCCGTCGCCGGCATCGAGCCGGTCGAACCGGCCGCGATCACCGGGCCGGCGTGATGCACGGTGAGCCGCGCGGCTTCTGCCTCGATCAGCAGATCGCGGCGCGCCGCCGGCTCGATCCGGCCGATCTCCTTGAGGTAGTTCGGCCAGGCGTCGCGCGCGATACGCAGGAAGTCGAGCGAATGCTGCCAGTATTTGTCGAGCTGGTCCGGCACCAGGCGGTCGAGCTCGCGCCAGTCGACGCCGCGCGTCACCATGTCGTCCATCAGCCGCGCCAGGTCGCCGGCGAGCTGCAGCGTCGAGGCAGGACCGCCGACCACCAGCGGCGCCGACACCGGCGTCTTCGCCCAGGCCGCGACCAGATGCGCCAATGTCAGCCGGCGCTCGAGCTCGCCGAGCCTTGGCGGGATCTCCAGCGGCGCGGCGCCGCCGACGTCGTCGCCTTGATCAGCGAAGGCGAGCTCGTCCTCATCGATCTCGCCGAGCGCGACGATGCGCGGCAGCACCGCGGCGTCGGAATTGAGCACATCGAGGAAGATTTCGCGCGCCAGCCGTCCGGCGCGGCGGGTCGGCAGATAGAGCGTGGCGTTGGCGAGCTTCGCCGGGTCATTGCGCGCGTCAAATCCCGCGACCAGCCGGCCCTCGACCAGCGCCGAGATGACGGTGCGCAGGAACGGCGCAGAGACGGGAACGCTGAAAACGCGCATGGGCTGCCTGATTCGGGTCAGGCGCCAATATAGGGAGCCGCGGCCATCGTTAGCCACCCCTGTGGATCAGCCGTCACCGCTCAATACCGCAGCCGGCTGCTGCTGCGATCGACGGCATCCAGGAACCAGCGCAGCGCCGGATCCTGGGCGGCGCGGGTCGTATGGATCAGGTCGATTGCGAAGGCCGGGATGTCGATCGGCGGCGTGACCACGGCAACATCGGCGAGATGCGTGAAGCGCCGGGCGACGCGCTCGGACATCGTGGCGATGAGATCGGTGCCCGCCACGGCGAAGGGAACGGCCACCACATGCGCAAGCGTCACCGCCACCCGCCGCTTCAAACCGCGGCGCGCCAGCAGCGCGTCGATCACGCTCGGCAGGCCGTCGCCGCCGGCCGCCGAGAACAGCGCGTGCGGCAGGGTCGCATAATCGTCCAGGCTCAGGCGCTCCGATCGGCCCGCGCGGACCGCATCGCGGATGCAGACGAAGCGCTCCTCGAACAGCCGGTGCCTGATACAGCGCGGCGAGTCCGGCAGGTGGCCGCCGATCAGCGCATCGAGTTCGCCACGCTCGAGCTTCGCCAAGGCCG
Source organism: Bradyrhizobium sp. 26S5 (assembly GCF_036923295.1). Lineage (NCBI taxonomy): Bacteria > Pseudomonadati > Pseudomonadota > Alphaproteobacteria > Hyphomicrobiales > Nitrobacteraceae > Bradyrhizobium > Bradyrhizobium sp. 26S5. The sequence continues at coordinate 160,690 of NZ_CP145948.1, forward strand.
CCGTCGCGTCGGTCAGCGGGCGCACGGCGAGGTCGATGTGAGGTGCTTCCAAGCGCAGCAAACGCGTCAGTTCCGGCACCACAACGAGATCGCCATAGTCGGTCGCGGCGATGGTGATGCGCCTGCGCGCGGTGGCCGGATCGAAGGCCAGATCGGGCGCCAGCGCGCTCCTGACCTGCCGCAGCGCCTCGCCGATCGGTCCGGCCAGCGCCAGCGCCTTTTCGGTCGGCTGCATGCCCGCGCCGGCGCGCAGGAATAGTTCATCCGCAAACAGCGCCCGCAGCCGCCGCAACGCGCTGCTCATCGACGGCTGGGCCAGCCCAATGCGCTCAGCCGCGCGGGTGACGTGGCGCTCCTCCATCAGCGCCTCGAAGGCGACCAGCAGGTTGAGATCGACGGCGGTTAAATTCATGAAAACAATAATGCTTATAACAACAATCGATTTCAACAATGATCTGGCCGGGCCTATTGTCGTCCAGACATGACGATGAGGCGGAAGGGATTGGGGCGATCATTGGCGAAACTCGTGCCGCGCGGGCCGACATTGCTGATCATCGGTGTCCTGGCCGGGCTGGTTTTCCCTGCCTTGGCGGCCGGCGTGCGCCCGCTGATGGCGGCGGCGATCTTCGTCCTGGTGCTCGGCACCTTTCTCCAGGTCGACGGCGCGGCGTTCCGGCGCGCGCTGCGGCGCCCGCTGGTCTGGCTGCTGTTGCCGGCGCTCGCGATGCTGGCCTGTCCGCTTGCGGTCGGTTTCGCGGCGCGCGGCGCCGGACTTCGGACGGAGCTGATCGTTGCGCTGGTGCTGTCGGTGTGCGCTCCGCCGTCGAGCGGCACGGCGGCGGTCGCGCGCATGCTCGGCTTCGACGCGACCGTTCCGCTTGCGGTGACGCTGCTGTCGATGGCGCTGGCGCCGGTCACGGTGCCGTTGATTGCTGCGGGATTTACTGATCTCGCGCTCGATCCGCTGGCGCTCGCCACACGATTGGCGCTGCTGGTCGGTGGCGCCGGCGCGCTGGCGCTGCTGCTTCGCCATCAGGCCGGCGCGCTGTTGGTGCAGCATGCGCGCACCGTCGATGCCGCCGTGCTCGCCTCGCTGCTGCTGTTCGCGATTGCCACCATGGCCGGGGTACGTGCGCAGATCGAGGCGCAGCCGCTCGCCGCGCTCACCTGCGTCGGCCTTGCCTTCGCCTGCAATCTCGCCCTGCAAGCGCTTGGCGCGCTGCTCACGCCGGGCAATCTGGCCGCGCGGCTGACCAGCGGCCTCGTTCTTGGCAACCGCAATGTCGGACTGGTCTGGTCGGCGATGGGCGCGGCGGTGTCGCCGATGCCGGCGTTGTTCTTCGCGGCCACACAGTTTCCGATCTATATGACGCCGCGCCTGATCGAGATGCTCGTCCGGCGCGAGCGAAAGGAGAATGCCTCACCATGAGCGAAACGATCCTGACCGAAGATCTTGCCGTCCGTTTCGCCCGCATCGCGCTAGGCCATGTCGGCCGCGAATATCCGAACAAGCCGGATCATGTGCTGGCCGGGCCGCAGGATGCGCGCACGCCGCGCGAGCTGCATCCGGTGTTCTTCGGCAGCTACGACTGGCATTCCTGCGTCCACAGCTACTGGATGCTCGCGCGGCTGTTGCGACGATATCCGGCATTCGAAGTTGCTGATGATATTCGCGCCTTGTTCGACGCGCAGTTCGTAGTCGAAAAGATCGCGGCCGAATGCGCCTATCTCGCGGCCCCGACCGCGCGCGGCTTCAAGCGGCCCTATGGCTGGGGCTGGCTGTTAAAACTCGCAGCAGAACTCTCATCGCTCGAGGACATCAGGTGGCGCGAGCAGATCGCGCCGCTTGCCGCGATTTTCGCGCAGCGCTTCCGCGATTTCTTGCCGCTCTCGACGTATCCGGTGCGGGTCGGTACGCATTTCAACACCGCGTTCGGACTTCGCATGGCCGCCGACTACGCCAGCGCGACACAGGATGATGCGTTCGGCGCGCTGCTACGCGAGACGGCGCTGCGCTGGTACGGCGCCGATCAGGATTGTCCCGCCTGGGGCGAGCCGAGCGGCGACGACTTCCAGTCTTCCGCGCTGATCGAAGCCGAATGCATGCGCCGGCTGCTGCCGCCGGGCGATTTCCTGCCCTGGTTCGACCGCTTCCTGCCGCGCCTCCTGCAACACGAGCCGGCAACCTTATTCCGGCCCGTCACGGTCACCGATCGCACCGACGGCAAGCTCGCGCATCTCGATGGGCTCAATCTCAGCCGCGCATGGTGCTGGCGGGCGCTGGCCGGCGCGTTGCCGGAGGCCGATGCGCGTCGTCCGATCCTGCAGGATGCCGCGCGGCGCCATCTCGACGCCGGCCTGCCGCATATCGCCAGCGACTATATGGGCGAACATTGGCTGGCGAGTTTTGCGGTGCTCGCGATCGATGCCGATGACTGACGGCGGCGTCGTTTACGCGACGCTTTCCAGGAAAGCGTCTTCAGCGGCCTGGATCGCATCGGGGGTCCCGACATGCATCCAGACGCCGTCGAGGCGCAGGCCGAACAGCCGTTCCTGCTCGTTGACACGGTCGAACACCTTGGTCAGCGAGAACTCGCCGGCCGGGGCGTTGGCGAACAGCGAAGGCTGCATGATCGCGGCGCCGGCATAGACGAACGGCACCACCTGGTGCTCGCGCCGCTTGCGCAGCGCGCCATCCGGCAGCATCGAATAGTCGCCGCGGCCGCTATAGCCGATGCTGGAGGCGGTCGGCGCCATCAGCAGCAGGATATCCATCCGCGCCGGATCGAAAGCTTCCGCCAGCCGCGCCAGATTGGAGCGCACGCCGTCGATCCACATCGTGTCGGCATTGAGATGGAAGAACGGCGCATCGCCGAGCAGCGGCAGCGCCTTCACCACCGCGCCGCCGGTGCCGAGCACCTGGTCGCGCTCATCGGAGATGATCACGCGCGGGCGGCTGCGGGTCTTGACGTGCTCGATGATCTGGTCGGGCAGATAATGCACGTTCACGACGGCTTCGCTGACGCCGGCGCCGGCGAGCTTGTCGAGCACATGGTCGAGCAGCGGCTGGCCGGCGACGCTGACCAGCGGCTTCGGCATCGTGTTGGTCAGCGGGCGCATGCGCACGCCGAGGCCCGCAGCGAGCACCATGGCCTTGTGGGGGGTGACGGGCATCTTCCGTATATTCTCGGTCATCATCTCTAGCGCCGATCATATCACGGCGATTCGGCAAGCACATCGATCAGACGCCATAGTCACCGGACATGACGGCCGTAAGACGGCAACAGTGGCCCCCTTGTAGGAGCATGATCTTGCCGGAAAACCGTCTCCACTTTTCCGGATCATGCTCTAGACGTCGGCAGCCTGCGCACCGCGTCTGGCAGTTTTCTTCTTCTTGTCGCCTTGTTTGAGGAAGTTGACGCCGATCTGGTCGCCATTGACCCATGCCAGCTCGCAGCGGCGATAGGCCAATCCTGTGGACGACAGCAGCAGAAAAAACTCCTTCAGGTTCAGGCCCTCGACCGAGCCCTCGACGGTGAGCTTGGCACCCGTCTCGGACACGTCTTCCATGGTGCAGTCGCGCCGCCAGGTGCCGTCAATGCCCATCATGTGCGCGGCGATGCCGCGCTCAAACGTGACACGATCGCCCCTGCGTCGTTCCGTCGCCATCGTGTGGTCCCGCTCCCAATCCGGCCCCGCCATGGATGAGGTGCGGCCTCGGCAACCTTAGGGGACCTGAGGCTAATAACCCGTAAACTACGGTACTGGAGGAGGGACGTTGGCCGTGTACCAGATGCGGAAGCTGGTCAGCGCAGGGTGGGCCAGCGACCGCTCGAGATAGGTCCAGATCCGCGGCTGGTGCTTCAGATATTGCGGCTTGCCATCGCGGCGGTTGAGCCGCGCGAAGGTGCCGAGCAGGCGGGTGTTGCGCTGCGCCGACATGATCGCATAGAGCTCGGCAAAGGCGGCCGGATCGAAGTTTTCGTCGGTCGCGCGCCGCGCCTTGATGTAGCGGGTCAAGAGCGACAGCTCGAGCTGTTCGGGCACGTCGATCCGCGCATCCTGCAGCAGCGACACCACGTCATACGCCGCCGGGCCGAGCAGCGCATCTTGGAAGTCAATGATTCCGACCCGGAGGATGCCAGTGCGCTCGGCAAGCCAGATGATATTCGGCGAATGGAAGTCGCGGATCACCCAGGTCTGCGGCGCTGCGGCGGGCTTCTCCAGCAGTCCCCGCCACATCCCGAGAAAATCGGCGCGGAGCTCCTCGCTCGGCTGCACCCCGCGGTCGGGCAGGTACCATTCCAGCATCAGCCCGATCTCGATCAGCCAGGCGTCGATATCGAACACCGGGATGTCGTAGCTCTCGTCTGATGTCAGCGGCAGCGTGTCGGGCAGCACCTCGCGGTGCAGCGCCGCCAGCATGTCGACGGCGGCCTCGTAGCGCTCGGTGATCGGCTGCGGCGGGTCGCCCTCGATCACGCCTTCGGCGCCGAGATCCTCGGTGATGAGGAAGCCGGATTCGAGGTCGGTATGCCGGATCGCGGGCGCGGAGAAACCATGCTTGCGCAGGCCGTTTCCGATCGCGACGAACGGCCTGACGTCCTCGGCGAGATGCACCGCCGCGCTATACGGCCGGCCATTGTAGATCGCCGGACCGTCGGGGCGGCGCGGCGAGTTCATTAGGATCACGGTGCCGTCGTCGGCGCGCAGCCGCGCGTAAGAGCGCGTCGAGGCATCGCCCGGCATGCGCTCGCGCCGGGCATTGAGGAAGCCCGCGCGATCGAGGAACTGGCGCAGCTCGTTGAGCCGCGCGACCTTTGCCGCGCCCTTGCCATGGCCGGTGATCTCGGCCGCGCGTGCCGCCGATCCGAGCGCCGGCCGGTGCGTGAATGCAATGTCGATGCGATCGGCGGGCATCGCGCCGGGCGCGCGTTCCGGCCACTCGATCAGCGCCACGATGTCGTCGGGCAGCGGCGACAGCCCGATCTCCTCGAGCTCGCTCGCGTCGTTGATGCGGTAGAGGTCGGCATGGACCAGCGGAAACGACGGCAGCTCGTAGCTCTGCGCCAGCGTGAAGGTCGGGCTCGGCACTTCCAGCGTGTCGTCGGTGGCGAGGTAGCGGATCAGCGCGCGGGCGGCCGCGGTCTTGCCGGCGCCAAGGTCGCCCGACAGCGTGATGACGTCGCCGGCGCCGATCAGGAGCGCGAGATCGGCCATCAGCTCTGACGTCGCGGTTTCGTTCGCGAGCGCCACCGAGAATGTCGAGGTCGCCGTCATTCTGCGGCGTTGCGATGGGCGGTCTGGTCGATCGGGAAGTCGCAGGTCACGGTCGTGCCTCGACCGACGGTCGAATCGACCCGCACCCGTCCGCCGTGCAGTTCGACGAAGGAGCGCACCAGCGACAGGCCAAGTCCCGCGCCGCGATGCCGCGAGCCGTGCGAATGGCTCTCGAACCAGTTGAACACCTTGTCGCGCATCTCGGCCGGAATGCCGGGACCGGCGTCGGTCACCGCGAACACCACGCTGTGCTCGGTGCGGTGTGCGCTGATCGTGACGGTGGCGTCATGCGGCGAGAAGCCGACGGCGTTGGCGAGCAGATTGTAGAGCACCTGCACCACGCGCCGCTCGTCGCCGACGAAGGCGCCGATGTCGGGCGCGATATCGACCTTCAGCGTGATGCGGTCGGTCGCTAGCCGGTCCTGGATGCCTTCGGCGGCGGCCTCGATCGTCTGGCCGATATTGACCGGACCGAGCTCGAGCTTCATCGCGCCGGCGTCGATGGTGGCGAGATCGAGGATGTTGTTGGTCAGCGCCAGCAGCGCGTTGGTCGATTTGGTGACGTAGTCGAGATACTCGGCCTGCTTCGGCGTCAGCGGCCCGGTCGAGGGATCGCTGAGGAAATGCGCGAAGCCGATGATGGTGGTGAGCGGCGCGCGCAGCTCGTAGGAGACGTGGTGGACGAAATCCACCTTCATCTGGTCGGCGGTTTCCAGCGCCTCGTTGCGCTCGCGCAGCGCGCGCTCGACATTCTCGGTGTCGGTGATGTCCTGGAAGGCGAGCAGCGTCTTGCCGTCGGGCAGCGGGATGGTCATGCAATTCAGCACGCTGCCGTCCTTGCGCTCCAGCTTCAGCGCGACCTGGGCGCGGTTCTCGATCGCGGTGATCTGCTCGCGCAGCGTCCGCCAGGTCAGGGCATCGTCGAACAGCGGCCTGCACAGCGCTTCCACCGCTTCGATATGCGGCTCGCCCTGCAGCGCGTCCGCCGGCAGCTTCCACATCTTGGCGAAGGGCGGGTTGAACAGCTCGGCCCGGCCGTTGCTGCCGAACACCGCGACCGCTTCGCCGAGATTGTCGAGGGTTTCGCGCTGCACCCGCGTCAGGCGGTCATAGCGGCGCGCGAGGTCGAGGCTCTCGGTGACGTTGTCGAACAGATAGGTGACGCCGCCCTCGAGGTTCGGCGTGGTGACGACGCTGATGGCGCGGCCGTCGGGCAGGAACCAGGTGTAGGTCTCGGATTCGACCGCGCGATAGGCCTCGTGCAGCTTGGCCTTCCAGGCGCGGAAATCCGGCTGCTCCGGCAGCTTGCGGTTGGCGCGCAGCCGGTCGAGCACGCTGGAATCGTCCGGGTTGCTGTCGAGGAAGGCCTGGTCGAGGCCCCACAGCCGGCGGTAGGACTCGTTGTAGAAGGTGAGCCGCCGGTCGGCATCGAACACCGCGACGCCCGAGGACAATTGGTCGAGGGTACGCCGGTGCGCTTCGACCATGCGCGCGATCGCCGCGCGCAGCGCCGCGGCCTCGCTGGCGTCGATCGCGATCCCGGCGCTGCCGCCGGAGAGCTTGAGCGCCTGCACGTCGTAGATCCGCCGCTCGCCGCTGACCACGATCGGCAGCCGTGCGGCATAATTGGCGTTGTCGTTCAGCGCGCGGGTCAGTTCGGTGCGCTGGTCGCTTTCGAGCAGCTCGAGATTGCGCTGCAGCGCATCGGACACGCTCTTGCCCTCGGTGGCGCGGACATAGGCCGCGTTGGCATAGCGCAGATTGCCCTCGAGGCTCTTGGCCCAGATCGGCCACGGCGCAGCGGCGGCGAAATCGCGCAGCAGCTCGGTCTCCTCCTGCAGCGTCTTGTAGCGCAGGTTGGATTCGGCGAGGTCGCGGCGCAGGCCGCCGAGCTCGCGGATCCGCACAATGGCCTGGCCTCCGATCGCGCGGCCCATCGCCTCGATGGCGCGGCCGGCTGACGTCGAGAGGTTGAGCAGGAACGCCTCGCCCTTTTCGCGCAGCGCATCGACCGCGTGATCCATCTGCAGCGCCGGCTCGGGCGGCAACCAGGTTCCGAAGGTGAGGACGCGCTGCGGCGAGCCTTCCTGCGACATCACCAGCGAGGTATCGCCCGAGATCTGCGGCCGGTTGTCGCCGGCGGCCCACGAGATCAGGACCTGCGGCTCGACGAAAAGCAGCGCGCGCAGCCGGTCCGACTGCGCCTGCAGGTCCGAAATCTCGGACTGCAGCTGCTCCTCGTTCCTCGTCGCGCGCAGGCGGGTGCGCATCAAGAGGATCGCGGCGACGGCGGAAAAGCCGACCAGCGCAAACGACGTCGCGAGGACCGCGACCTCCTGATGATTGAAGCCGAAATGATCCGACATCGCCTGGGCCACCAGGCTCTCGGCGGCAAACGACGTGCGGGCCGGCAGCAGTGCGGTGATGGCGAGCCCAAGCATGCCGTCGCGCGCCAGTGAGGTGCATGACAGCAGGGTTCGACGCATTGCCGCGACTACGCCCGACATATGTTGCCCCAGAACGCGCAAACCCCAGGCATGATCCGGAAAAGAGGAGACCGGTGTTCCCTCACGGCAAACGTATAACGTTCGTCCGGGGATCATGCCCAAGCAGGACCCAGATAGCCCGACGAAGACCCCCCGTCGTGCTCGAATCAAACCAGAATAGTCCTAACGGGACTCAGCGAGTAAGAGTCCAGACCGTGAACGCAGAATCCGCTGTGAAAAAATGCACGCGGGCGGTGTGGATTTTACGCGAATTGACTCCGTATTCGTGCGGAGGCGCGTGCGAGCAGCGTGATCTTTCGGAGTAGTCCGCACACTTCTCCGCTCGCGTTAGCGTCCGGTCGATCCGAAGCCGCCGCTGCCGCGTTCGGTTGACGTCAGCACGTCGACCGGAACCAGTTCGGCCCGGGTGACCGGCGCGATCACCATCTGCGCGATGCGCTCGCCACGCCGGATCGAAAACGGCTCGTGGCCGTGATTGATCAGGAGCACGTTGATCTCGCCGCGATAGTCGGCGTCGATCGTGCCGGGCGAGTTCAGCACGGTGACGCCGTATTTGGCGGCCAGGCCGGAACGCGGCCGCACCTGCGCCTCGTAGCCCGGTGGCAGCGCAATCGTCAGCCCGGTCGGAACCATCTCGTAGCGTCCCGGCAGCAGAATCAGCGGCGCCGACCGCGGCACCGCGGCCAGCAGGTCGAGCCCGGCGGCCTCAGTGGTCTGATAGATCGGCAGCAGAAGGTCTGCGCCGTGCGGCAATTGGTGGACTTCAACCTTGATGGTGGCGCTCACGATGCGGTTCCTACGGCTCTTGCGATGCGCGACACCAGCGCGGTCGCGACTTCCTCCTTGGTCATAACAGGCCAGGAGTCGACGGTGACGTCCTTGCCCTCGCGCGAGAGCAAATGAACGGTGTTGCGGTCGCCGCCCATCACGCCGGTCGCCGGCGAGACGTCATTGGCGACGATCCAGTCACAGCCCTTGCGCGCGAACTTCGCCTTGGCGTTCTCGATCAGATGCTCGGTCTCGGCGGCAAAGCCGATCACCAGCGGCGGCCGCTTCTCCTTCAACTTGGAGATTGTCGCGAGGATGTCGGGGTTCTCGACCAGCTGCAGCGGCGGCATGCCGGCCGAGGTCTTTTTCAGTTTCTGGCTGCCTTCATTGGCGACCCGCCAGTCGGCGACCGCGGCAGCGAAGATCGCGACGTCGACCGGCAACGCCGCCTCGACCCGGTGCAGCATGTCGCGCGCGGACTCCACGCGCATCACCGAGATGCCTTGCGGATCGCCGAGATCGACCGGGCCGGTCACCAGCACGACCTCGGCGCCGGCGGCGCGCGCGGCGGCCGCAATGGCAAAGCCCTGCTTGCCGGACGAACGGTTGGCGATATAGCGGACCGGATCGATCGCCTCATGGGTCGGGCCGGCCGTGATCAGCACGCGCTTGCCGGCGAGCGGACGCGGCTGCGGCGGCCGCAGCATACGGTCGGCGGCGGCGGCGATCTCGGTCGGCTCGGCCATCCGCCCGACGCCGGCCTCGCCCGCCTCCGCCATCTCGCCCGCATTGGGACCGACGGTGTGGACGCCGTCGCGGCGGAGCTGCAGCACGTTGCGGCGGGTGGCCGGGTTGTTCCACATCAGCGGGTTCATCGCCGGCGCCAGCAGGATCGGCCGGTTGGCCGCAAGAAGCGTGGCGGTGGCGAGATCGTCGGCAAGGCCCTGCGCCATCTTGGCCATCAGGTCGGCGGTCGCCGGCGCCACGACGATCAGATCGCAATCCCGCGCCAGGCGGATATGGCCGGCGTCGAACTCGCTCTCGGCGTCGAACAGGTCGGTGTAGACGCGCTCATGCGACAGCGCGCTGGCGGCGAGCGGGGTGACGAATTGCTGGGCCGCCCTGGTCAGCACGCAGCGGACCTGGATGTGCCGCTCGTTGAGCCGCCGGATCAGATCCAGCGCCTTGTAGGCGGCAATCCCGCCGCCGATGATCAGGGTGACACGGGGCTCGCCGGCTGCGCTGGTGGGGCGTGGAACGGGGGCTGTGACTGCCGTGGAACCCGCGCCGGGCGTCTGTACGGGCTCCGTGCCGCCTTCAGCGAGCTCGCGGAGGATGACCCGGATTTCCTCCTCGACCGAGCGGCCGTTTTTGGCGGAGCGCAGCCGCAGATAGGCCTTCAGGGTGTCGTCGAGTTTGCGGATGGTCAGGCTGGCCATGGCATGCCCTCAGGCATGATCCGGAAAAGTGTGAAGCGGTTTTCCGAAGCGATCATGCAAACAATGATAGCGATGCTATCACACAGTGCATGCATTGCAATCAGTGCCCGCGGATGGCGAAGAAGATTCCGATCAGGGCGACGGCCATGACCCAAAGGCTGACGGTCTGCAGCCGCGCCTTGCGGGCCTCGGCGCGGGCCATTTCGTCGATGGTATCCGACGACAGCATGTGGCCCTCCCGGGTCATGGTCTCGAGCTGCTCGAGCACGGTCATGGCGCGGTTGGCGATTGTCGGCAGGTTGGCGACGATGCGGCCGAGCTCGCCCGCGCCCGATATCGCCCCCTGGATGCGTCCGGCCGGGCCGAGATTGTGCGTGATCCATTCGCGCACGACGGGATCGGCGACCTTCCAGATGTCGAGCTTCGGGTCGAAACCGCGCGCCACGCCCTCGACCACCACCATGGTCTTCTGCAGCAGGATCAGCTCGGGCCGCGTCTGCATGTCGAACAGGCCGGTGACCTCGAGCAGAAGCGTCAGCAGCTTCGCCATCGAGATTTCCTCGGCGGTGCGATTGTGGATCGGCTCGCCGATCGCGCGGATGGCTTGCGCGAAATTCTCCACCGAATGGTGGCTCGGCACATAGCCGGCCTCGAAATGCACCTCGGCGACGCGCCGATAGTCGCGGGTGATGAAGCCGAGCAGGATTTCGGCAAGGAAACGCCGCTCCTTCAGCCCGAGCCGCCCCATGATGCCGAAATCGACCGCGACCAGGCGGCCGGCCTCGTCCAGGAACAGGTTGCCCGGATGCATGTCGGCATGGAAGAAGCCGTCGCGCAGCGCGTGGCGCAGGAAGCTCTGGATCACCTTGCGGCCGAGATCGGGCAGATCGACCTCGGCCTGCTTCAGCCGGGCGTGATCGTTCAGCGCGATGCCGTCGATCCACTCCATCGTCAGCACGTTATGGGTGGTGCGGTCCCAGTCCACGGTGGGCACCCGAAAGTCCGGATCGTCGCGCGTGTTCTCGGCCATCTCGGACAGCGCGGCCGCCTCGAGCCGCAGGTCCATCTCCATCGCGACCGAGCGCGACATCGTGTTGATGACCTCGATCAGCCGCAGCCGCCGTGCTTCGGCGGAATGCGCCTCGGCCTTGTACGCGACAAAGAAGAAGTCGCTGAGGTCACGGCGGAAGCGCGCCGCGACGTTGGGCCGGAGCACCTTGACCGCAACCTGGTGGCGCACGCCGTCGCGCTCGACCTCGCCGTGATGGACCTGCGCGATCGAGGCGGCAGCAACCGCCGGGCCGAGATGAGCAAAGGCCTGCGAAACCGGACGCTCCAGCGATTGCGCGATCACCGCTTCGGCCTCTGCCTGCGCGAATGGCGGCAGCCGGTCCTGCAGGCTTTCGAGATCGCGCGCCATCGTCACGCCGACCACGTCGGGACGGGTGGCGAGGAATTGCCCGAGCTTGAGATAGGCGGGTCCAAGCCGAGTCAGCGCGCGCGACAGCCGCGGACCGGATTTGGCGCCGGAACGCTCGATCAGCCGCGCCAGCTTCAGCGCGAGCTGCCCGGGCGGCGGCACCAGCGACGGATCGACGACGCCGAACACGCCCTCGCGTGCAAACACGAAACCGGCGCGGGCGAGGCGCGCAATGTGGGTCAGTGCAGAGATCACAAACGCCAGCCCGAATGCAGCGCCACGATGCCGCCGGAGAGGCTCTGCCACTTCACGCGGGCAAAGCCGGCGGCGCCGATCATCTCGGCGAACGCGTTCGGCCGCGGGAATTTGCGGATCGACTCGACGAGATATTGATAGGACTCGGCGTCACCGGTGACGGCGCGGCCGAGCGGCGGGATCACCTTGAAGGAGAACAGATCGTAGATCTTGTCGAGGCCGGGCACGTCGACGGTGGAGAATTCCAGGCACAGGAAGCGGCTGCCGGGCTTGAGCACCCGATAGGCCTCGCGCAGCGCAAGGTCGATCTGCGGCACGTTGCGGATGCCGAAGGCGATGGTGTAGGCGTCGAAGGCGCGGTCGGCGAAGCCCAGCGTCTCCGCATTGCCCTCGACGAACGACACGCGGTCGTCGAGATGCTGCTTGGCGGCGCGCTCGCGGCCGACCGCGAGCATGTCGCTATTGATGTCGCAGACCGTGGCATGGAAGCCAGAGCCCGCGGTCTTGGCGGCCCGAAACGCGATGTCGCCGGTGCCGCCGGCGACGTCGAGAAGCGCGAACGGCCGGTCGCCCTTCGGCGGATCGAGCGCCGTGATCATGATGTCCTTCCAGGCCCGGTGCAGGCCTACCGACATCAGATCGTTCATCAGGTCGTAGCGCTGTGCCACGCTGTGAAACACGTCGTTCACCAGCGTCTGTTTCTCGCCCAGGGGCACGTCCCTGAAGCCAAAATGCGTGGTTTGATCCGGCCGATCCATCAACTCATACTCTTACCATTTTGGGTCGCGTTTTCTTCACGCGAACCGGTGCCAATCCCGCATCGAGTGCGGGACAGGCTCCGCTCGAAAACGCTCCGGCTCGACCATAGCGCGGCGGCCGCAATGGCGCTATCACGTCACTTCCAAAAGGTGAATGCCTGCCATGCCGGAATTACCCGAAGTCGAGACCGTCCGCCGCGGCCTGCAGCCGGCCATGGAGGGGTCCCGGATCCTCAAAGCCGAGGCCCGCCGCAAGGATTTGCGGTTTCCGTTTCAAAAAGACTTTATCGCCCGGCTCGAAGGCCAGACCGTCACCGGGCTCGGCCGCCGTGCCAAATATTTGATGGCGGACCTCACGTCAGGCGACGTGCTGCTGATGCATCTGGGCATGTCCGGCTCGTTCCGCGTCTTGAAGGATGAGGGCACGGCGACGCCGGGGCAATTCCACCATCCGCGCAGCGAGGATCGCGCGCACGATCATGTCGTGTTCCATATGTCGTCGGGCGCAGCCATCATCTTCAACGATCCGCGGCGCTTCGGTTACATGAAGATCATCGCCCGCAACGCGATCGAGGATGAGCCGCTGCTGAAGGGGCTCGGGCCCGAACCGCTCGGCAATGAATTCGACGCGGCGATGCTGGCGCACTCCTGCCACAACAAGAAGACCAGCCTGAAGGCGGCGCTGCTCGATCAGCGCGTGGTGGCGGGACTTGGCAACATCTATGTCTGCGAGGCGCTGTTTCGCTCGCATCTGTCGCCGCGGCGATTGGCCGCGACGCTTGCCACCAGGAAGGCCGAGCCCACCGATCACGCCAAACGGCTGGTCGGCGCGATCCATTCGGTGCTCAACCAGGCGATCAAGGCCGGCGGCTCCTCGATCAGCGACCATCGCTTGACCAACGGCGATCTCGGTTATTTCCAGCATTCCTTCCAGGTCTACGACCGCGAAGGCGAGACATGCCGCACCTCGGGCTGCGAGGGCATCGTCAAGCGTTTCACCCAGAACGGCCGTTCGACGTTCTGGTGCCCGAAGTGTCAAAAATAACAACAATGGGAGTACGGATCATGGGCAGCAACTGGCGCGATCGCGCCGCGACGAGTTTTCAATGTCAGAAGCAGCCGGCCAACGGCAGCCGCGGCATGGTGGTGAGCAATCATCCGCTGGCGTCGAGTGCGGGTGCCGAGATGCTCGCGGCCGGCGGCAATGCGATCGATGCGGCGATTGCCACGCTGTTCACGCTGACCGTGGTCGAGCCGATGATGGTCGGCATCATCGGCGGCGGCATGGCGCATATTCGTCTCGCCGACGGCAGCCATCGCTTCATCGACGGCCAGAGCACGGTGCCGAAGGCGGTGAAGCCGGATACCTACACCTCGAAGCCCGGTTCGGCGCATGACGTGTTCGACACCGTCGGCAACGAGAATTTGAACGGGCCGAAGGCGGTGGCGGTGCCGGGCTCGCTGAAGGCGTGGTGCGAAACGCTGCGCCGCTTCGGCACCATGAGCCTGGCCGACGTGATGCAGCCCGCGATCAAACATGCCGAACGCGGCTATGCGGCGACGCCTTATCTGCACGAATGCATCACCGACGGCGCCGCGGAGATGCTGAAGGACAAGCCGATCTCCGCGATCTATCTGCCGGGCGGCGCGCCGCTGAAGCCGGGCGAGCGCGTGGTGCAGGCGGAGTATGCCGAGACGCTGAAATACATCGCCGATCATGGCGACAACGCGCTCTACCAGGGCCGCTCGGCGACATCCTGGTCGACTACATGAAGAAGCACGGCGGCTTCATCGCGCAGGAGGATCTCGCAACCTACAAGACTGTCGAGCGCCAGCCGATCCGCTGCGACTATCGCGGCTGGGAAATCCTTGGTCCGCCGCCGCCCGCGGCGTCCGGCGTGCACATCACGCAGATGCTCAACATCCTCGAAGGCTACGACATCGCAGGCCTCGGCTTCGGCACGACCGAGACGATCCATTATCTCGCCGAGGTGCTGAAGATCGCCTTTGCCGATCGCGCGGCCGCCAGCGGCGATCCCGCCTATATCAACGTCCCGGTGGAGCGGCTGACCTCGAAGGCCTATGCAGGGGAGCGCCGCCGCGCGATCGATCCCGACCGCGCGCAGGCCTGGAGCGCCGGCGTCACGCAGCTCGAAAGCGCACACACCACGCACATGACCGCGGCCGATGCGATGGGCAATGTGGTCGCGACCACCCAGACCATCAACAATCTGTTCGGGGCCAAGATCCTGATCCCGGGCCTCGGCACCGTGCCGAACAACTATATGAACCTGTTCGATCCGCGGCCGGGGCACGCGCTGTCACTCGCCGCAGGCAAGCGCGTCACCACTTCGATGTCGCCGATGATGGTGCTACGCGACCGCAAGCTCGCTTACGCACTCGGCCTGCCCGGCGGCAAGCGCATCTTCCCGAGCGCGATGCAGGCGCTGATCAACCTGATCGACCACGGCATGAGCCTGCAGGAAGCGGTCGAGGCGCCGCGGGTCTGGACCGAAGGCAATGCGTTGGAAGTCGAGCGAGCGGTGCCGGAGACCGTCCGCGCCGCGCTGTCAGCGAAAGGCCACAGGGTGCAGGTGGTGCCGACGGTGGCCGGCGGCATGAACGCGATCCAGTTCCACGCTGACGGCACCATGTCGGGCGCGGCCTGCTGGCGCGCCGATGGCACCCCGGTCGGCATCGCCGGCGGCCTCGCCCGCGCAGGGGTGCGGTTTGCGTTGGAGTGAGGGATTCTCGTGCCCCGGACGCGGCGCAGCACGAAGTGGTGCGCCGCTGAGCCGGGGCCCAATTCTAGACGCGCAATTTGCGGAAATGGGTCCCGGCTCTGCGGAGCAGCGTTGCACGCTGCACCGCGTCCGGGACACCCGAGCCCTACTTCCTGACGCAGATCACGCGGACGACGGCGGCCTTGGCGTCCGCCGATTCGCCCGACGCGTTGACGCCGTGCGACTTCAGGAAGTTGCGCACCGTGTCGGCCGGCACCAATGTTGCCTGCGCCGGCGGCGCCGCGTTCGCCGGGCCCGCGACGATGACCGGCTTCAGCACCGCGATGCCGGCAAACTTGCCGCTGCCGTCGAGCGCTGCCGCGCCGGAGAACCCGAGCGCGGGCGGCGGTGACAGCGCGGCATCGCCGCCGCCGAGTTGCGCGACGGAGGCCTTGACGCTGCTCGCCGCCGCGCCGCCTCCCTGGCTTTGCGGATCGGCGATGCCGGTGATGTCGAGGGCGGTCTGCGTCGCCTGGCCTGCGATGTTGAGCGGCTTCAGCCCGTGCGCGCCGTAGATGCGCAGCAATGCGAGATCATGATCCTTGTCCTCGGCGACCCGATCGGCATTGCCGAAACCCGGCCTCGTCAGCGCGATGCAGTCGTCGGTTGCCACGCGGTCGGTGACAACAGCGCCGTCGTCGCTGACCACGACGCCGGTACCATACTCCACGGTCTTGCGCGGCGGCGGGCCGGCCTGCACGCCTGACGGAAATGCGTTGAAAGCACTCGACATCGCAATCACCACCGGCTCGACGGTGGCTTGCGTCGCCTGATCATAGAGGATGGTGAGGATGCGGACCTCGTCGCCCTTGAAGGTGCCACGCAGATAAAACTTCTTCAGCCCCTGCATGCCCGACAGCACGAAGAAGTCCGGCTTCACCACGGTGTAGTCGATGGTGCGGCCGGCCGGCTCCTTCTTTTCCAGTTCGGCAAGCTTGGTGGTGGCCGGGTTGGCTTCCTTGCGCCGGGTCAGCAGCACCTGGATGGTGCCGGTCGGCGAGGTCCATTTGGCACCGGAGGCATCGCTGGTGAGCTGCGGCACCAGCTTGGTGGGAACGCCGAGCCGCGCCCCGGTGGCGGGCTCGGTGACGATCCTCCAGCCGACGCTCTCCTGCTTCCGCCGCGCGGTGTCGGCGAGCGCGCCGCGCTCCTGCGGGTTCAGCACGCCGGTCGGCTTGCCGCCCTGCTTCTTTTGGAATTCCTTGATCGCATTGACCATGCGCTCGCTGACGTCGCCTGATATCGCGCCGTTATATTCGCCGACCCAGGCGAGGTCCGATTGCAGCGCCAGCCGCTCCGCCTGCGCCATTGCGTTGGCGGTATCCTCCGGCTTCTGCAGCGCGGGGCGAACCGGCACGGTTGTCACGGTCTTCGGCTTCGTCCCGGCGGTTGACGGCGGTGTCAGCTGGGCCTGCGCCGCGCCCACGCCTGCGACCATCACGCCTGCGACCATCAATGTTGCCGAAAGCACCGATCTCATGACAAATCCGCCGGGAATGACCGAAACCATTGACGTCCACGCAATTAAGCACATCTGCTTGGTCGGCAACAACCGCGCTCCGGTTCAGGGTGCAGCGCGCAGGAAGTCATCATGCTGAGTGCCGACGAACTCGAACGCTATGCCCGCCACATCGTGCTGCGCGAGGTGGGCGGCCCCGGCCAGAATGCGCTGAAGCAGGCGTCCGTGCTGGTGATCGGCGCCGGCGGTCTCGGCGCGCCGGTGCTGATGTATCTGGCGGCTGCCGGCGTCGGCCGGCTCGGCGTGATCGACGACGATATTGTCTCGCTTTCCAATTTGCAGCGCCAGATCATCCATGCGACGCCTGACATCGGCAAGCGCAAGGTCGACAGCGCGGCGGCGCAGATCCATGCGCTCAATCCGCATGTGACGTTCGAGGCCCATCCGGTGCGGCTTACCGCCGACAATGCGATGGCGCTGATCGGAAATTACGATCTCGTGCTCGACGGCTCCGACAATTTCGAGACCCGTTATCTCGTCGCCGATGCCTGCTTCCTCGCGAAGCGGCCGCTGATCACGGCGGCGCTTGGGCAGTTCGACGGCTCGCTGACCACGATCCGCGCGCACGAGAAGAATGCCGATGGCGTGTTCAACCCGACCTATCGCTGCCTGTTTCCGGAGCCGCCGCCGCCGGGCACGGTGCCGGCCTGCGCCGAGGCCGGCGTGATGGGTGCGCTCGCCGGCGTGATGGGTTCGATGATGGCGCTGGAGGCGATCCGCGAGATCGTCGGCTTCGGCGAGGGCCTGGTCGGCCGCCTCCTGATGGTGGACGCGCGCGCGATGCGATTCGAAACCTTGCGCTATGTGCGCGATCCGCAGAACCCGCTCAACGGTGATGCGCCTTGCATCGCCGATCTGAGCGGGTATCTCTCAGCATGATCCGGAAAAGTGTATGAGCGGTTTTCCCGCGACAAACGCGAAGCGTTTGCGCTGAGATCATGCTCCAAAAGAAGTTAAGGCGCTGATCTCATCGCGCCTTAGAGTTCAGGACGCGGACGCGGGCTTCTCGCTGTCCATGTGGCGGAGGTGCTCCTCCGGATAGCGTCCGCCGGCGGCAGCACCAGGCGGAAATGCGTCGGCCAATGCGGCAAGATGCGCCGCGGTCAACGTCACATCGAGCGCGCCGAGCGTTTCGCTCAACCGTTCGCGCCGCCGCGCGCCGACCAGCGGCACGATGTCGTTACCCTGCGCCGCGACCCAGGCAATCGCGACCTGCGCCGGAGAGGCGCCGATCTCGGCAGCAATGACACGCAGCCGGTCCGCGAGTGCGAGGTTGGCGTCGATGTTGCCGGCCTGGAAGCGCGGGCTCAGCAAGCGGAAATCCTTCGCGCCTGCGCGGTCCTTCGACCAATGGCCGCTGATCAGCCCGCGCGCCAGCACGCCATAGGCTGATATGCCGATGCCGAGCTCGCGGCAGGTCGCCAGGATGTCGCTCTCGATGCCGCGCGACACCAGCGAGTATTCGATCTGCAAATCGGCGATCGGATGCACCTTGTGGGCGCGGCGGATGGTGTCGGAGCCAACCTCTGATAGCCCGATATGTTTGATCCAGCCGGCCTTGATCATGTCGGCCATCGCGCCGATCGTGTCCTCGATCGGCACCGCGGGATCGAGCCGTGCCGGGCGGTAGATGTCGATATGATCGACGCCGAGCCGCTGCAGCGAATAGGCAGCGAAATTCTTCACCGCGGCGGGACGGCTGTCATAACCGAGAAAGCCGTGGTTGCGATCGCGCAGCGCGCCGAACTTGACGCTGATCTGCAGATTGTCACGGCTGCGGCTTTTCAGGGCCTCGCCGATCAGCATCTCGTTATGGCCCATGCCGTAGAAGTCGGACATGCCCATGCAGCCGAGGCCGATCGGCGAGACGGTGGGGCCGGTAGAACCGAGTTTGCGTGTGTCCATGGTGGAAATCCTCGAACAGCGCGGCGGGTGATCCGCCGCCAATGCCGCGGCTGATATGGGCCGGCTCGAGTCCGCCGATAAGCTGGACAATCCCGAATGGCTTGTTCACTATATCGAACAATGCAGGATTTCGACCTCCGCGACCTCGACGCCTTCGTGGCGGTGGCGCGCACGCGCAACTTCCGGCGCGCCGCGCTCGAGCAGCGCGTCTCGGTTTCGAGCATCAGCCAGCGTCTGCGCGACATGGAGGAGCGGCTCGGCGTCCGCCTGATGAACCGCACCACCCGGAGCGTCTCGCTGACCGAAGCCGGCGAGCTGCTGCTTGCCCGCGTCGCACCGGCGATCGCCGATGTCGGCGACGCGATCACAGAGGTGCGCGGCCTGCGCGCCGAGCCGTCGGGGCGGCTCCGCATCAACGCGCCGCCGCCCGCGGTCGATCTGGTGCTGGCGCCGATGATTGCGCCGTTCCTCGCCAAATATCCGCAAATCGATCTCGATATCGTCGCCGAAAGTGCGTTCGTCGACATCGTCGCGCAGGGCTTCGACGCCGGCGTGCGCTATGGCGAGCATCTGGCGCAGGACATGGTGGCGGTCCCGCTCGGTGCGCAACAGCGCTACGCGGTCGTGGCCTCGAGCGATTATGTCGCCAGGCATGGCCGGCCGATGCATCCGAAGGATCTGCTGAAGCACGCCTGCATCCGCACTCGCTTCGGCAGCGGCGCGATCTTCGATTGGGAGTTCGAGAAGAACGGCCGCGTGGTGAAGGTCTCGCCGCCGGCCAGGCTGATCGCGACCTATCTCGGCCTCGCGCTGCGCGCAGTTCATGACGGCGTCGGTTACTGGGCGACGTTCGAGGGCTACGTCCACTACGGCGTCAAATCCGGCGCGCTGGTCAGCGTGCTCGACGACTGGTGCCCGCCGTTTGACGGACCGTTCCTGTACTATCCGAGCCGGCGCCAGCCGCCGCCCGCGCTCGCCGCGTTCGTGTCGTTCGTCGCCGACTGGCGCAAGCAGGCGCGGCGGAGGAAATAGGACGGGCCCTCACCACATCGTCGTCCCGGCCTAGTGCGCAATTGCGCACGGGAGCCGGGACCCATACTCCGCAGCGGAAGTTGGGAGCGGGACTCGTCGTTCCAGCACTGTGAAACAATGACTATCGGTGGTTATGGGTCCCGGCCTGCGCCGGGACGACAGCGAGCGTTGGTTTCAAGTTGCCTGCTCGAGCGCCGGCCGCACCGGCTACTTTGCATGGGGTTGTTTTCGATATTTTGGCAGCTCGCCCCTCATCCGGGCTACGGATTCTCTCTTCTCCTTCCCCCTGAAAGGGGGAAGGTCGGGATGGGGGTCAGCCGCGGGCAACGGTGCCTGCGGAGAGAGGAGATCCCCACCCGCTTTGCTCTCGCGAGCAAAGCGACCTCCCCTTTTCAAGGGGAGCTTGGAGCTGCGCGGCTTGGATGGAGCGCGGCGTAGTCCCGGCTACGAAATCACAGCATGCTCGGCAGCACGCGATCCGGCGGCTTGTGGGCGTCGAGGAAGGTTCGGATGTTGATGATCACCTTCTCGCCCATCTCGACGCGCCCTTCGATGGTGGCCGAGCCCATGTGCGGCAGCAGCGTCACCTTGCCGGCCCTGGCGAGCCGCACCAGCTTCGGGTTCACCGCCGGTTCGTGCTCATAGACGTCGAGGCCTGCGCCGCCGATATCGCCGGCTTCGATCAGCTTGATCAGCGTGTCCTCGTCGATCACCTCGCCGCGCGCGGTGTTGACGATGTAGGCCTCTTTGCGGATCAGCTTGAGGCGCCGCGCCGAGAGCAGATGGAAGGTGGCCGGTGTGTGCGGGCAGTTCACCGAGATGATGTCCATCCGCGCCAGCATCTGGTCGAGGCTTTCCCAATAGGTCGCCCCGAGCTCTTCGGCGATCATAGGCGCCACCGGGCGGCGGTTGTGATAGTGGATCTGCAGGCCGAAGGCGCGGGCACGGCGCGCCACCGCCTGGCCGATGCGGCCCATGCCGACGATGCCGAGCCGTTTGCCCCCGATGCGGTGGCCGAGCATCCAGGTCGGCGACCACCCCGCCCAATGCTGCTTGCCTTCGGTCAGGATCGAGGCGCCCTCGATCAGGCGCCGCGGCACCGCAAGGATCAGCGCCATGGTCATGTCGGCGGTGTCCTCGGTCAACACCTTCGGGGTGTTGGTCACCGTGATACCGCGCGCATGCGCCGCCGTGACGTCGATATTGTCGACGCCGTTGCCGAAATTGGCGATCAGCTTCAGCTTGCAGTCGGGCTGATTGATCACGTCCTCGCGGATCATGTCGGTCACGGTCGGCACCAGCACGTCGGCGGTCCTTGCCGCCTCGGCGATCTGTTCCGGCGTCATCGGCGTGTCGTCGAGATTCAATCTGGCGTCGAACAGCTCGCGCATCCGGGTCTCGATCGAGTCCGGCAGCTTGCGGGTGACGACGACGAGAGGCTTTTTCTTCACCGACATGTCCTGCTTTCATGAGGCGCGCGGCTTGCCAAAAAACAAACCGTTCAGGCCTCATTAACCCGGTTGTTCGACACTGCTGATAGCCGCGCTGTCCCGGCGTTTCCTTCGCGTTTCCTAGGGTTCCCCGATACTTACCCCGGCTTTCGTCAGGGGAAATTCGGGTGTTCTGGCTCTTAAGGACTTCCGTTCTCTCTAGCAGAAGGCCGGGCCAAGACAAGAACCCCTCGGACGTGGGGTGCGGGAGCGAACGGCGCAGGCGCAGGGGGCCTGAGTTTTTGGGCGTTTGGATCGGTTGCAACTCGCCGAATGCGGGTTGGGCATCTCGGCAGGAGACGAGTTGATGGTGGCGTTCTGGCGTTTCGGTTCGTTGGTGGCGCTGGTCGGCAGCATGCTGAGTGCGTCGGTCATACCAGGACATTCCGCCAAGGATACCAACCCGACCACCAGCGGATTGCCGATCCCGCGCTATGTCAGCCTGAAATCCGATCATGTGAACGTCAGGGCCGGCCCGACCAAGGACAATGACGTCGCCTGGGTCTACACGAGGTCGGGACTGCCGGTCGAAATCACCGCCGAGTTCGAGAACTGGCGCCGGGTGCGCGATTCCGAGGGCGCCGAAGGCTGGGTCTATCATTCCCTGCTGTCCGGCCGCCGCACGGCCGTCGTCACGATGAAGAACAAGGACGATTTGGCCTCGCTGTACGACCGCCCCGACGCCACCAGTGCGATTGCGGCCCGCCTGCAGGCCGGCGTCGTCGCGCAGGTCAAGAAATGCTCCAACAACTGGTGCCGGGTCACCGGCAACGGGTTCGACGGCTGGATCGAGCAGCAGCGCCTCTGGGGCGTCTATGCCGACGAGAAGGTGGACTGACCTTCATCGTCCCCAAACGACAATGGCCGGGACGAGCCCGGCCATCACAACTCAAACCCGACGGTAGGACGCTTCAGCGCTTCTTGCGCAGCCGCACGACCATGTCGACGCGGGAAATCTCGAAGCCTTCCGGTACGTCCGGCATCTTGGTGAGCATCAGGTTCGGGTCGGGAATGTCGACCAGCTCGTGGTTGTGCTCGAGATAGAAGTGGTGGTGTGTCGACACGTTGGTGTCGAAATAGGTCTTGGTGCCGTCGACGCTGACCTGGCGCAGCAGGCCGGCATCGGTGAGCTGGTTGAGCGTGTTGTAGACGGTTGCCAGCGACACCGGAACCTTGGCCAGCGTCGCTTCCTCGTACAGCATTTCAGCTGTCAGGTGGCGGGCACCCTTGCCGAACAGCAGCCAGCCCAGCGCCATACGCTGGCGCGTCGGCCGGAGACCGGCAGACTGCAACATCTCGTTGACGTCATGCCACGGGCAGCCGGTCAGGGCAGGGTGGTGCCCAGTGCCCCGCGCAGCCGGGTGCACGGCGTCATCGTTCACAGCCGGTACTTCTTCGTTCATATCCACTCTATGCACCCAACTCAGGCAATATTCCTCATAAATATAAAAAGGATGCCTATCAGATGCAAGTTTTTCGCAACTAGAACGAATCCAAGCTGCGGTAGAAACCGAAGGAGAACCGGTAATTTATCATCGGAATGCCGCTTTGCCGCCCAGTTAGCCCTATGTTAGAGAGCGCGCGGACCACATATGCGCTTTCGGCAGAGATAACAGGCCGGAAGCGTGCCCAGGTAGCGCCAAGATACGGGACAGGATATTTCCGGTTCCCGTGGGTAGATTTAAGGTCCGACCGGGCAAAAGCGCTTCATCGGGACATGAGAGGTGGAAGAGGATGCTGGATCGGCGCGGCGGTTACGAATACGAGGATTTGCTGGCTTGCGGGCGGGGCGAGCTTTTCGGTCCCGGCAACGCCCAGTTGCCGCTGCCGCCGATGCTGATGTTCGACCGCATCAGCGATATCTCGCAAACCGGCGGTGAGTACGGCAAGGGGCTGGTGCGCGCCGAGCTCGAAGTGAAACCGGATCTCTGGTTCTTCGGCTGCCATTTCAAGAACGATCCGGTGATGCCGGGCTGCCTCGGCCTCGATGCCATGTGGCAAATGGTCGGCTTTTACCTCGGGTGGATCGGTGGCGAAGGTCGTGGCCGCGCGCTCGGCCTCGGCGAGCTGAAGTTCTCCGGACAGGTGCTGCCGCAAGCGCGCAAGGTTGTGTACAACATCGACATCAAGCGCGTGATGCGGTCAAAGCTCGTGCTTGGAATTGCCGACGGGTGGCTTTCCATGGACGACGAGATTATCTATCGCGCCAAGGACTTGAAGGTCGGGTTGTTCAAGCAGGGCACGGCGCCATCTTGAGCACGATCATCATGCGGCAACATAAAGGCAGGGCGAGGCGAACATGAGGCGGGTTGTCATCACGGGGATGGGGATTGTCTCATCCATCGGTAACAACACCCAGGAAGTGCTTGCGAGCCTCTACGAGGCAAAGTCGGGCATTTCGCGTGCGGAGAAGGCCGCGGAGCTCGGCTTCCGTTCGCAGGTGCACGGTGCGCCGACACTTAATCCCGCAGAGGTGATCGATCGCCGCGCGATGCGGTTCCTTGCCGAAGGTGCGGCCTGGAATCACGTCGCGATGGAGCAGGCGATCCGGGACGCCGGCCTCGAGGAGAACCAAGTCTCGAACATCCGCACCGGCATCATCATGGGATCCGGTGGGCCGTCGACACGCACGCTGGTGGAAGCCGCCGATATCGCGCGCGCCAAGGGCCCGAAGCGCGTCGGACCGTTTGCGGTGCCGAAGGGCATGTCCTCGACCGCGTCGGCGACGCTCGCGACCTGGTTCAAGATCAAGGGCGTGAACTACTCGATCTCCTCGGCCTGCGCGACGTCGAACCACTGCATCGGCAACGCCTATGAGACGATCCAGATCGGCAAGCAGGACATCATCTTCGCCGGCGGCTGCGAGGAACTCGACTGGACGCTGTCGGTGCTGTTCGACGCCATGGGCGCAATGTCCTCGAAATACAACGACACACCGGCCACCGCGTCGCGTCCCTACGACATCAGCCGCGACGGTTTCGTGATCGCCGGCGGCGCCGGCGTCGTGGTGCTGGAAGAGCTCGAGCACGCCAAGGCGCGCGGCGCGCGTATCTATGGTGAGGTCGTCGGCTACGGCGCGACCTCGGACGGTTACGACATGGTGGCGCCGTCGGGCGAGGGCGCCGAGCGCTGCATGCGCATGGCGATGTCGACGGTGGACACGCCGGTCGATTACATCAATCCGCACGCCACCTCGACGCCGGCCGGCGATCCGCCGGAGATCGAGGCGATCCGCAAGGTGTTCGGCAGCGGCGACAAGTGCCCGCCGATCTCTGCGACCAAGGCGCTAACCGGGCACTCGCTCGGTGCCACCGGCGTGCAGGAGGCGATCTACTCGCTGCTGATGCTGAACAACGGCTTCATCTGCGAAAGCGCGCACATCACCGAGCTCGATCCGGTGTTTGCCGATATGCCGATCGTGCGCAAGCGCATCGACAACGCCAAGCTCACGACCGTGCTGTCGAATTCGTTCGGCTTCGGCGGCACCAACGCCACGCTGGTGTTCAGGCGGCTTGATGCGTGATTTCGCCTCTCCTTGCTTGCTGAGGGAGCGAATGGGGACATTGCAACGATCCGGAATGGGGTGGGAATGATTATCGAACCGCGCGTGCGAGGCTTCATCTGCACGACGGCACATCCCGTCGGCTGCGCCACCAATGTTCGCGAGCAGATCGCCTACGTTCTCCGCCAGGGCCCGGTCGCGGACTGCCCCAAGCGCGTCGCCGTGCTCGGCTGTTCGACGGGCTACGGTCTCGCCAGCCGCATCGTTGCGACCTTCGCCGGCGGCGCCGACAGCATCGGCGTGTCGCTGGAGCGCGAGCCTTCGGAAAAGAGAACCGCCAGCGCTGGCTGGTACAACAACCGCGCCTTCGAGATCGAGGCCGAGAAGATCGGACGGTCTCCGCTCACGCTGGAGGGCGATGCCTTCTCCGACGAGCTGAAGCAGAGCTTCATCGAGCGTGTGCGCGAAAAATTCGGTCAGCTCGACCTGCTGGTCTACAGCATGGCGGCTCCCGCCAGGACCGATCCCGACACCGGCAAGACCTATCGCTCGGTCATCAAGCCGCTTGGCGCCCCCGTCGAGATCAAGACCCTCGACACCGAGACCGGCGAGGTCTTCCAGACCACCTTGGAGCCAGCGAGCGAGGATCAAACCGCGTCCACGGTCGCAGTGATGGGTGGCGACGACTGGAAGCGCTGGATCGATCAGCTCGCGGATGCCGGCGTGCTGGCGCCGGGCTTCCGCACGCTCAACTACACCTATATCGGCAGCGAACTGACCTGGCCGATCTACTGGAACGGCACGCTCGGCCGCGCCAAGGTCGACCTCGACCGCAAGGCGGAAGCGATCCGGGGCCGGCTCGGTCCGGACGCGGCCCGCGTCGTCGCGCTGAAGGCCGTGGTCACCCAGGCGAGCTCGGCCATTCCGGTGGTGCCGCTCTATGGCACGGTGCTGTTCAAGGTCATGAAGCAACTCGGGCTGCATGAGGGCTGCATCGAGCAGATCGACCGCCTGTTCCGCACGCGCCTTGGCAAGGGCGTGGAGCTTGATAACGAGCAGCGCATCAGGGTCGACGACTGGGAGCTTTCGCCCGAGGTGCAGGCCGAGGTGTCGCGGCGCTGGCCGCTGCTCACCACCGAGACGCTCGGCGAACTGGCCGATCTCGGAGAATACAAGAACCAGTTCCTCCGCCTGTTCGGCTTCGGCATCGACGGCGTCGACTACACGCAGGACGTCGATCCCCGCGTCGTGCCAGCGTAGGCCAGCCGGAAGTCACTTCGTAGATGGGGTAACGGGCCGGCCGCCCGCTCGCTACGGCGCGATTTGGAAGCGCGCTCGCGAGCGGCCTGTTGGTTGGAAGGCGGTCGTCCCTCAAACTGATGGTGTCAATAAACGGAGTCGGGCAAGCCCGCTCCAAGCATCATTAAGGGACGACCATGTACCACTATGCAGGAATCGACGTGTCTTTGGAATGCTCGAGCGTCTGCCTTGTCGATGGGACAGGTAAGATTTTGCGCGAGGCGAGGGTTGCGAGTGAGCCGGAGGCCTTGATCACCTGGTTGCGGTCGCTGGGGTTGGTGCTGGAACGGATCGGGCTGGAGGCTGGTCCGCTGTCGCAATGGCTCTACGCAGCGATGCGGGATGCGGGCCTGGCAGTCGAACTGTTGGAGACGCGGCACGTCCGCGATGCCTTCAAGGCGATGCCGGTGAAGTCGGACCGCAACGATGCCCGCGGGATCGCGCAACTGATGCGGCTGGGCTGGTTCCGGCCGGTGCACTGCAAGTCGATCGAAGCGCAGGAGACGCGGGCGGTTCTGACGGCACGCAAGCTGCTGCAGTCCAAGCTGCGCGACATCGAGAACAGCCTGCGCGGCGTGCTCCGCGGCTTCGGTCTGAAGGTCGGCACGACCACCGAGCGCACGTTCGCCGAACGCATCCGGGAGCTCGTAGCGGGCCATCCCGGACTTGAGATCGTGGCACAGGCGCTGCTCGAAGCCCACGCCGTGCTGCGGCGCGAGTTCAATGGCCTGGATAAGCACACCCAAAAGCTCGCCAGGTCGCACCCTCAAGCCCGCCTCCTGATGACGACACCGTCCGTCGGCCCGATCGTGGCGCTTACCTACGCCTCGGCGGTCGACGACCCGAAGCGCTTCCGGTCCTCGAAGGCGACGGGAGCGCATTTTGGCCTCACCCCGAAGAAGTACCAATCGGGCGAAACCGACTATACCGGCCGCATCAGCAAGATCGGCGATGCCTCCGTGCGCGAGGCGCTCTATCAGGCGGCTCACGTCATGCTGACCAAGCCGGTCAGGAACTGCTCGGCGCT
Organism: Bradyrhizobium sp. 26S5; assembly: GCF_036923295.1. NCBI lineage: Bacteria > Pseudomonadati > Pseudomonadota > Alphaproteobacteria > Hyphomicrobiales > Nitrobacteraceae > Bradyrhizobium > Bradyrhizobium sp. 26S5. The sequence continues at coordinate 187,674 of NZ_CP145948.1, forward strand.
GAAAGGCTGGGCGATGCGGATCGCCCGGCGCGCAGGCCTGCGCAAGGCCAAGGTGGCGCTCGCACGCAAGCTCGCCGTCGTTCTGCATCGCATGCTCGCCGACGCCAAACCGTTCAACCCGATGGCCAAGGCCTCGGCAACCTAAGCAAGGAGCAGCAATCGGTTCTGGGCGGGCCACGACACCAGGCTCTCCCTGAGCGAGGTCCCTGCGCCGGGACGATGGATCCGGTCAGGCCGCCATCCGGGAAGTGGCTCACAACCACGCTTCCGTAGATTGGCCGGCCGGCTCCTCAATGCACCCCATCAGGCGACGGCCTTCGCGCCGATCCCGTACAGAAGCAAGTGCCCGGCGAGTGGATCACGCAAAAAGGGATTGACTTACAAAGGCCCGTTACAGAAGCCCGGATGAAGCGAAGCGAAATCCGGGGCTGCTCCCTCCACCTCTACACTGATCCCGGATTGCGCTTCGCTTCATCCGGGCTACATGCCTCACCCCGCCGCGATCCTCTCCGCGCGCCGGAACGCCGGTCGCGCCACGCAGCGCTCGATATAGGCGTCGAAGGACGGCCGCGGCGGCACCATCTTGAACACGCGCACCGCAAAATTCAGCCCCGCGCCGATCGCGATGTCGGCGGCGGAAAACTGATCGCCGAGAATCCACGGCCCCTTTTGCAGCTCGGCGTCGAGCACGTCGAACACCTGCGCCGCGCTGCCCCAGGATGCGGTGCTGCTCGGCACTTCCAACTTGGTGAAGAGCTGGATCAGCGCCGGCTCGATGCAGCTCGGCGAGAAGAACAGCCACTGCAGATAGCGTGCGCGCTTCGGATCCGTCGTTGCCGGCGCGAGCTTTGTCTCCGGATAGCGGTCGGCGATATAGGCGCAGATCGCCGCCGCCTCGGCGAGTTGCGCGTCGCCGTCGGTCAGCGCCGGCACCTTGCCCATCGGGTTGATCTTGAGGAAGTCCGGCGACTTCCGCGCGCCGGTGCTGATATCGGTCAGCACCCGTTCGTAAGCGAGGCCGGATTCCTCCAGCAGCCAGATGGCGGAGAACGAGCGCGAGCGCGGCGACCAGTACAGCTTGATCATGGTGCTTGAGCCTTTCATCGCGTGGTCGGACAGCGGCCATTCATCGCGCGTCTGGCTCAGATTGGCAACGCACGAGACATGGGATCGATCGCGCGGCTTCTGACCAATATATTGGTCAACCTCGCTGGCTGCGACCGATTGATCGGCTCGCAGGCCGCATCAAGGTTCCGCGCACTACGCTCCCTTCCACCGATAGTGCTTCATCATGAAACCGGTCGCCGGATTGGGCTCCTCCTTCTCGAACACAAAGCCCTCGCGCTCGTACCAGCGCCAGGCCTTGTCGTTCTCGCGGACGCATTTCAGCCAGATCTCGTCGGGCAATTGCTTGCGGGTGAAGGCGAGCAAATGGCGCCCCAGGTTGCGGCCTTGATGGCTTGGCGCGACCATCAGCTGGTCGAGCAGCAAGGTCGGCAGATGCAGCGCCAGCATCGCGGCGATGGTGCCGCGATCGTCGGCGACGAACAGGCTCCAGCCATTGTCGATCTCGCGGCGCAGGCGCGCGCGCAGATCGCTCAACAGGCTATCGCTCCGTGGTGTGAGCCCGGTCGAGGTCCAGCTCTCCATCCAGATGCGCGCGATCTCGTCATATTCGCCGGGGCGGCCGGGGCGGATGGTCGGCAGCGTCATCGTCGGTTTCTCCGGGCGCATAGCCGGGTCTTCCCAAGAAGAAGGCCCCACAAGAAAGCCCCACGAGCGTCTCGCGGGGCTTTCAAATCTAGCGCGGCCGCTTGTGGCCAGCGAGCCTTAGCGGCTCATACCCCGAGCGTGCCGGCCTTTGCTGCCGCATAGCGCTCGGCCACGGCCTTCCAGTTCACCGTGTTCCACCACGCCTTGAGGTAATCGGGCCGGCGGTTCTGATAGGTCAGATAATAGGCGTGCTCCCAGACGTCGTTGCCGAGCAGCGCGCGCTTGCCGTCCATGATCGGGTTGTCCTGGTTCGGCCGCGTCTCGATCGCGAGCTTGCCGTCCCTGGTCACGGTGACGAACACCCAGCCGGAGCCGAACACGCGCCCGCCCGCGGCATTGAAATCGGTCTGGAATTTCTCCATGCCGCCGAGGTCGCGGTCGATCGCGGCGAGCACTTCGCCGTCAGCCTTGCCGCCGTTCGGTCCCATGATCTGCCAGAACATCGTGTGGTTGGCGTGGCCGCCCATGTTGTTGCGGACACCGGTGCGGATCGTGTCCGGCACATTGCCGAGATTGGCGAGCACGTCGGTGAGCGGCTTCTCCGCGATCTGCGGATTGTCCTTGACGAAATTGTTGAGGTTGGTGACGTAGGCCTGGTGATGCCGGTCGTGATGGATTTCCATCGTCCTGGCGTCGATATGCGGCTCCAGCGCATTGGTCGGGTAGGTCAGCGGATCGATCTTGAACGGCCCGCTGGGCGCTTGCGCCGCGGCCTGTGCGAACGCTGTGCGCGACGAGGCGGCGGCCGCGGCGATGCCGGTCGCTGCGATGATCAGATGGCGTCGGGACATCAAGGGCATCGTGAATCTCCGTGCTGGGAAGGCGCCCCGATATTAGGCGCAAGTTGTGAACGGGTTCCAGCAATGTCGGTCACAATGCCGGGTCAAAACCGCGCATTGCGATCAGCGGAGATTGATTTGCGTCCGATCTCCACAAACTAAAAAGGGCGGCCACCGGGCCGCCCTTTTTGTCACAGTCGATTTGGTAACAATTTGCCTTGGCTTACTCGCCGGCGGCTTCGCGCGGCGCCGGTGCGTCGGGCTTCTGCTTGGCCTCGAGGTCCTCGCCGGTCTCCTGGTCGACCGCCTTCATCGACAGGCGGGTCTTGCCGCGATCGTCGAAGCCGAGCAGCTTGACCTTGACCTTGTCGCCTTCCTTGACGACGTCCGAGGTCTTCTGCACGCGGTTGGCGGCGAGCTGGCTGATGTGGACGAGGCCGTCCTTCGCGCCGAAGAAGTTCACGAACGCGCCGAACTCCATCACCTTGACGACGGTGCCCTCGTAGATCTGGCCGATCTCCGGATCGGAGGCGATCGACTTGATCCACTTGATCGCGGCCTTCATCGCCTCGCCGTCGTTGGAGGCGACCTTCACGGTGCCGTCGTCCTCGATGTTGACCTTGGCGCCGGTCTTCTCGACGATCTCGCGGATCACCTTGCCGCCGGTGCCGATCACTTCGCGGATCTTGTCGGTGGCGATCTTGAAGGTCTCGATGCGCGGTGCGTATTCGCCGAGTTCGGCGCGCGCCGCGGTCAGGGCCTTGGCCATCTCGCCGAGGATGTGGATGCGCCCATCCTTGGCCTGGCCAAGCGCAACTTTCATGATTTCCTCGGTGATGCCCTCGATCTTGATGTCCATCTGGAGCGAGGTGATGCCCTGGTCGGTGCCGGCGACCTTGAAGTCCATGTCGCCGAGATGATCCTCGTCACCGAGGATGTCTGACAGCACCGCGAAGCGCTGACCTTCGAGGATCAGGCCCATGGCAATACCGGCCGTCGGCCGCTTCAGCGGCACGCCGGCGTCCATCAGCGACAGCGAGGCGCCGCAAACCGAGGCCATCGAGGACGAGCCGTTCGATTCGGTGATCTCGGAGACCACGCGGATCGTGTACGGGAACTCGTGATGCGGCGGCAGCACCGGGTGGATCGCGCGCCAGGCGAGCTTGCCGTGGCCGATCTCGCGGCGCTTGGTGCCGCCGAGGCGACCGGTTTCACCGACCGAGTAGGGCGGGAAGTTGTAGTGCAGCAGGAACGTTTCCTTGTACGTCCCCGACAGCGCGTCGATGTACTGCTCGTCCTCGCCGGTGCCGAGCGTGGTCACGACCATCGCCTGGGTCTCACCGCGGGTGAACAGCGCCGAGCCGTGGGCGCGCGGCAGCACGCCGGCTTCGGCAACGATGTTGCGCACGGTCTTGGCGTCGCGGCCGTCGATGCGCTTGCCGGTGTCGAGGATGTTCCAGCGGACGATCTTGGCTTCCAGTTCCTTGAAGACGCCGGCGACGCGGAGCTTGTCGTATTTCGGCTCCTGGCCTTCCGGGAAGAAGTGCGCCAGCACCTTCTCCTTGACGGCGCCAACTGCGGCATAGCGTTCCTGCTTGACCGGGATCGCATAGGCCTTGCGCAGCTCCTGCTCGGCAATGCCGAGCATTTCCTTCTCGATCTCCGAATTGTCGATCGTGGTGACTTCGCGCGGCTCCTTGGCGGCCTTCTCGGCGAGCTCGATGATCGCGTTGATCACCGGCTGGAAGTGGCGGTGGCCGAACATGACCGCGCCGAGCATCACGTCTTCGTTGAGCTCCTTGGCTTCCGATTCCACCATCAGCACGGCGTCGGCGGTGCCGGCGACGACCAGGTCGAGCTGGGTCTCGGTCATCTCGTCGAGCGTCGGGTTGAGCACGTATTCGTCATTGGCGAATCCGACGCGTGCGGCGCCGATCGGGCCCTTGAACGGCGCGCCCGACAGCGTCAGGGCGGCGGAGGCAGCCACCAGCGACACGATGTCCGGATCGTTCTCCATGTCGTGCGACAGGACGGTGACGATCACCTGGGTCTCGTTGCGCCAGCCGTCGACGAACAGCGGACGGATCGGGCGGTCGATCAGGCGGGAGACCAGTGTCTCCTTCTCGGTCGGACGGCCCTCGCGCTTGAAATAGCCGCCGGGAATGCGGCCCGCGGCGTAGGTCTTCTCCTGGTAGTCGACGGTGAGCGGCAGGAAGTCGACGCCTTCGCGCGGCGACTTCGCCGCGACGACGGTGGCGAGCACCACGGTCTCGCCGTAGGTCGCCAGCACGGCGCCGTCGGCCTGGCGGGCGATCTTGCCGGTTTCTAGTTTAAGGGGACGTCCACCCCAGTCGATTTCGACGGAATGCGAATTGAACATTTCGGTTTTCTTTCATGGTTTCACGAAAGCACGGCGCCCTGAAACACAAAGACCATGCCAAGACGGCGAGACACTGATGCGCTGTCGCGACCAGTATCCGGCGATCCTGCCATGGTCCGTGGATTTCGGATGGCGTCCATCCTTTCGGTCATCTGGGCATCTTGCCCGGTCCAGCGGCCGGATTGCTGCTGAACGCTAGTGTGCATGGCGCGATTGCCATGCTGGTGCGCATGATCATCTTTCGACAATTCGAAAGCCCGAGTTCACGGACGATCATGCGAAAACGCGCGCGAACCCCGCGCGCGTGCTTCTCAAAATCAACGACGGATGTTGTGCTTCTCAAGCAGCGCCTTGTAGCGCGCCTCGTCCTTGCGCTTGATGTAGTCGAGCAGGGAGCGACGCGTCGACACGAGCTTCAGGAGGCCGCGGCGTGAATGGTTGTCCTTCACATGGCTCTTGAAGTGCTCGGTGAGGTTATTGATGCGTTCCGACAGGATCGCGACCTGAACCTCGGGCGAGCCGGTGTCGCCGGCTTTGTTGGCATTCGTCTTGATGACTTCCGCTTTGCGTTCCGCGGTAATCGACATCGTCAGTTACTTTCATTGTTGCGAGCCGGACTGGCGGTCAGTCCGTTCAGGTTGAACACGCGCTTGGGGATGAGTTCGCCATTGCCAATTTCGGCAAGCGCGAGAAGTCGGCCTGCCACCGTGACATAGACTGTGCCGCTAGTATTGGGCGCATCCCGTCCGCGCAACAAAACGGCCTGGCCCCTGTGGAGCCTTGCCGCATCAGCCCGTGTGACGGCCAGTGCCGGGATGTCGTCCAGCGCGGTCTCAACGGGCAAAAGCGCGTCGGCGAGGCTGCCCTCGCCAGACGCGGCTCTATTGCACAAAGCCTCCAACTGTTCCAGCGGAATCATGTCCGCTTCGGTAAACGGACCGACCAGGGTCCGCCGCAGCGCGCAGATATGGCCGAAACAGCCCAGAATCCGGCCCATATCGCGGGCCAGGGCCCGGACATAGGTTCCCTTGCCGCACTCGGCCTCGAACACGGACTGGCCGTTATCTCCATGTTCCACAAGGGTTAATTCGTGAATCTCGACCGGGCGGGGCTTCAGGTCCACGGTCTCGCCGTCGCGCGCCAGATCATAGGCGCGCTCGCCCTGCACCTTGATCGCCGAATATTGCGGCGGGATCTGCTCGATCACCCCGGTGAAGCGCGGCAGCAGGTTCCGGATCGAATCGGCAGTCGGCCGGCTCTCGCTGGTCCTGACGGCTCGTCCCTCGGTGTCGTCGGTGTCGCGTTCCTCGCCCCAGCACACCGTGAAGCGGTAGCGCTTGCGGCCGTCCATCACGAACGGTACGGTCTTGGTGGCCTCGCCGAGCGCGATCGGCAGCCCGCCGGAGGCGAGCGGGTCGAGCGTGCCGGCATGGCCGGCGCGCTTGGCCTGGAACAGGCGCTTGAGCACGGCGACCGCCTGCGTCGAGGTCATGCCGATCGGCTTGTCGAGCACCACCCAGCCATGGACGTCGCGCTTGTCGCGGCGCGGCTGCTGGTTCTGCTTGCCCTGCCTCTGGCGCGGGTCGTTGTTGGTGCGGCGCGGCTCGTCGCTGCACTGCCCGGCAAAACCATCCCGCTCAGCGTCGCGCGCGTCGGAATCCTTCGCGTCGGCAACGCTGTTGGTCGTCATCACAGTCATCACTCGTCGTCCGAATCGGGTGCAAGGTCTCGCTGCACCGCAGGTGTTCGCAATAGTTTCTCGATGCGTTCCGCCTCGTCGAACCGCTCATCGACGCGGAAGCGAATGTCGGGTGAAAATTTCAGGTTGACGCGATGCGCGATCTCGCCGCGCAGGAACTTCTTGTTGCGCTCGAGCGCGGCGATCACCGTGTCGGTGTCGCGGCCGCCGAGCGGCATCACGTAGATCGTCGCGAGCTTCAGATCCGGCGACATTCGCACCTCGGGAACGGTGATGATGTGGCCTTCGAGATCGGGATCGTGAACCTCACCCTGCGACAGAATCTCGGCAACCGCATGGCGAACCGTTTCGCCGACGCGCAGTTGACGTTGTGAGCCGCCGGGGCTGGAACTCTTCTTTTGACGGGGCATGACCTTCTTCCAAAACCGTCGCGCCCGCAGGCCGTGGCCGCGGGCATCAATGTCTTAGCTTTGCTTTCAATCAGACAATGCGCGGGTGGCCGGACTAAAGTCCGGCCACGTCGTCGCATTTTCAGTTAAATGGACCCAACGCTTAGTAAGATCTGCGCTTCGTAAGATTTGGACTTACAGAGAGCGCTGGATCGTCTCGACGCGGTAACACTCGATCACGTCGCCGACACGCATGTCGCCGTAGTTCTCGAACGCCATGCCACATTCCTGGCCGGCGACCACTTCCTTCACTTCATCCTTGAAGCGCTTCAGCGTCGACAGTTTGCCTTCGTGCACCACGACGTTGTCGCGGATCAGGCGCACATTGGCGCCGCGTTCCACGGTGCCGTCGGTGACGCGGCAACCTGCGACCTTGCCGACCTTGGAAATGTTGAACACTTCCAGGATCTGCGCGTTGCCCAGCATGGTTTCGCGCAGCGTGGGCGCGAGCAGGCCGGACATCGCCTTTTTGATGTCATCCACGAGGTCGTAGATGATGTTGTAGTAGCGGATCTCGATGCCGTTGCGCTTGGCCGCGGCCGCCGCTTCCTTATTGGCGCGGACCGAGAAGCCGATGATCGCGGCGTTGAAGCCTTCCGCCAGCGTGACGTCGGACTCCGAGATGCCGCCGACGCCGGCATGCAGGATGCGGGCGGCGACTTCGTCGGTGCCGAGCTTTTCCAGCGAGCCCAGGATCGCTTCCAGCGAGCCCTGCACGTCGGCCTTGACGATCAGCGGGAACTCCTTGCGGCCCGCGGTCTTGAGCTGCGACATCATCTGCTCGAGCGAGCCGCGCATGCCGGAGATCGAGGCCGCCGCATTCTCGCGCTTCTGGTGCGCGCGATAGCTCGTGACCTGGCGGGCGCGGGCTTCGTTCTCGACAACGGCGAGACGGTCGCCGGCTTCCGGCGGCCCGTTGAAGCCGAGCACCTCGACCGGCACGGACGGCCCGGCCTCGTCGAGATTCTCGCCCTGGTCGGAGATCAGTGCACGGACGCGGCCCATTTCGGCGCCGGCCACGATGATGTCGCCGATGCGCAGCGTGCCGCGCTGCACCAGCACGGTTGCGACCGGACCGCGGCCGCGATCGAGCTTGGCTTCGATCACGGTGCCTTCTGCCGGACGCTCCGAATTGGTCTTCAGGTCCAGGATTTCGGCCTGCAGCGCGATCATCTCGAGCAGCCGGTCGAGATTGGTCTTGTTCTTGGCCGAGACCTCGACGTCGACGACGTCGCCGCCGAGCGATTCGACCTGCACTTCATATTGCAGCAACTCGGTGCGGACGCGCTCGGGCCGTGCATCGGGCTTGTCGATCTTGTTGATCGCCACGATCATCGGCACCTTGGCCGCCTTGGCGTGGTTGATCGCCTCGATCGTCTGCGGCATCACGCCGTCATCGGCGGCGACCACCAGCACGACGATGTCGGTGACCTTGGCGCCGCGGGCGCGCATCGCGGTGAACGCGGCGTGGCCGGGCGTATCGATGAAGGTGATCTTCTTGCCGCTTTCCGGCGAAGTCACCTGATAGGCGCCGATATGCTGGGTGATGCCGCCGGCTTCGCCGGACACCACGTTGGCGTGGCGCAGCGCATCGAGCAGCGAGGTCTTGCCGTGGTCGACGTGGCCCATGACCGTGACCACGGGCGAACGCGGCTCGGTGTCGGTGGAATCGTCGACAACGTCGAACAGGCCTTCCTCGACGTCGGAGGCAGCGACGCGCTTGACGCTATGGCCGAGCTCCTCGGCAATCAGCTGCGCGGTGTCGGCATCGATCACGTCGGTGATCTTGTGCATCGCGCCCTGCTTCATCAGCATGCGGATGACGTCGACTGCGCGCTCCGACATCCGGTTGGCGAGTTCCTGAATCGCGATGGCTTCCGGGATAATGACTTCGCGGATCAGCTTTTCCTTCGGCTCGTTGGACGCGTGCCCCTTCAGACGCTGGGTACGGCGGCGGAACGAGGCGATCGAGCGCTCGCGCACGTCGTCGGCGTTGAGCGCGGTGGTCAAGGTGAGGCGGCCGCGCTCCTTCTGCGGAGCGGGTTTATGGGTCGTTTTCGGCGCGGCGACCGGACGCACGGCACCGCCGGGGCGGCGCACCATGCGCGGAGCTTCGTCTTCGTCCGCCTCGGCGGCAACCGCCGGGGGTCTCGGCGCGGAGGCAGGGGTACGCGTGGTCGTCGTGGTCGCCGGGCGGGCTGCCGGTGTCCGGGCTGCCGGCGCAGAAGACGCAGGTGCGGCTGCGGCGGGCCGGGCCGGAGCTGCGGCTGGCGCCGCGCCGGGCTTGGCCTCGCCCTCGCCGAAGCGGCGCTTGGCCTCGACTTCGGCCTTGCGCTTGGCCTCTTCCTCGTGGCGGTGGCGCTCCTCTTCCGCCTTGCGGCGGGCCTCGGCGGCTTCGCGCTCCGTCTTCTCGGCAGCCTCGCGGATGGCGCGGCGCTTGGCTTCCTCTTCGGCCTGGCGGCGTTCCTCGACATCGCGCTGCCGGGCGTCGGCAAGCGCATTGGCGCGCGCGGAACGCTCGTCCTCGGTCAAGGTCGGCAGCACCACGCCGGAGCGGGTGTTACGCTGCGGCGGGGCCGCGGGGCGGCCGAGCGGCGGCTTGGCGACAGGGGGCGCCGCAGGCTTTGCAACCACGGGTTCCGGCGCATGCGCCTCGCCCGGGCCGTCGCCACCGACGCGGCGCTTGCCGCGCTTCTCGACCACGACCTGCTTGGTCCGGCCGTGGCTGAAGCTCTGGCGCACGGTGCCCGTCTCGACGCGCGGCTTCAGCGACAACGTCTTGCTCGGGACACTCAGAGTCTTGTCGCCAGGGGTCTTGGTATCAACCATTCAGCAGTCCTAATCTCGTTTCGCTGTGCGTGTGCCGCACAAATCCTTCAACGTCGTCTTTTGCTGAGCATGATCCGGTCGGAAAGACGGCGTCCGCCTTCCCGGATCACGCTCTGGAATTTCTGGCCGCTTCGGCGGTCTTGTCGTCGTCGGCCATCCGGTATCGGACCAGCATCTGGCAGCGCGACAGGAACGTCTTGCTCGCCGGGCCCGCGAGCAGCGCAGCATGTATCACATTTGACCGCCCAAGTGCCAAATCCAATTCTTCCGACGTCAAAACATTGACGACGGGGATTACCGGCGATTCACCACGTTTTTCGCCCCTTTGCCGGACGATCGCGTCCAATTTGCGGATTCCGTCCGCGGCGCCGTCCGAAGCGTGGATCAGGGCTGCAGTTTCGTTCCGGTTGAGTGCGTCCTCGACCTTGCCGAAGCCCGAAACGACCTGACCGGCCTTGGCGGCCATCGCCAGGGCCTCGGTAACGCTGCGCACCAGGAGTGCATCGGTGTCGGTGGGAAGGGTCGGCGCAACGCGGACGTCGCGCTTGAATCCCTTGCTAAATTGGTGACGACGGACCGCTTCCGCAACGCTGCGCCGCGATGCGGACACCCACAATCCGCGGCCGGGCAGCTTGCGCTTGAGGTCCGGGATCACCTCGCCGGTGGGGGCGATGACGAACCGGATCAGCTCGTCGATCGGACGCACCTCGCGGCTGACCGCGCACATCCGCGTGGTCGCGGACTTCTGCGTCCGCGGTCCATCGTCGAGATCGGGGTCAGGCTGAGCCAGCATCCGTGGGCCATCTCCTTAGGTCGCCGCTTCTGCTTCGGCGGCCTCGGCCTCCTCAGCAGCAGGCTTGGCGAGGTCGGCCTCGGTGATCCAGCCGGCCTTCACGCGAGCCTGCATGATCATGGCCTCGGCCTCGTCGCGCGAGACCTCGATGCCATCGAGGAACCCGGCATGCTTGGTCGGCTCGCCGCCTTCCTTGCGCTCGGTCCAGCCGACCAGATCGTCGGTGGCGCAGCCGGCGAGGTCCTCGACGGTCTTCACGTCGTTCTCGCCGAGCTTCACGAGCATCTTCCCGGTCACGCCCGGCACGTCCTTCATGGCGTCCTCGACGCCGAGTTCCTTGCGCTTGGCTTCCAGTTCGGCCTCAAGCTGTTCCAGATATTCGCGGGCGCGGGTCTGCAACTCGGTGGCGGTCTCCTCGTCGAAACCTTCGATGCCGGCGAGTTCCTTGACGTCGACCAGCGCGAGTTCCTCGACCGAGGTGAAGCCTTCTGAAGCGAGCAGCTGGCCGACCACTTCGTCGACATTGAGCGCTTCCATGAACACGCGGGTCGAGTTCTCGAAGTCGGCCTGGCGGCGCTCCGACTCTTCCTGCTCGGTCAGGATGTCGATGTCCCAGCCGGTCAGCTGCGAGGCGAGGCGGACGTTCTGGCCGCGGCGGCCGATCGCCAGCGACAGCTGGTTGTTGGTGTCGGGAACCACGACCTCGATGCGCTCGCGGTCCTCGTCGATCACGACCTTGGCGACTTCGGCCGGCGCCAGCGCGTTGACCACGAAGGTCGCGATGTCGGGCGACCACGGGATGATGTCGATCTTCTCGCCCTGCAGCTCGTTCACCACGGCCTGCACGCGCGAGCCGCGCATGCCGACGCAGGCGCCGACCGGGTCGACCGAGGAATCGCGCGAGATCACGCCGATCTTGGCGCGCGAGCCCGGATCGCGGGCAACCGCCTTGATCTCGACGATGCCGTCATAGATTTCCGGCACTTCCTGCGCGAACAGCTTCGCCATGAACTGCGGATGGGTGCGCGACAGGAAGATCTGCGGACCGCGGGTCTCGCGGCGGACGTCGAAGATATAGGCGCGGACGCGGTCGCCGTTGCGGAACACTTCGCGCGGCAGCATCTCGTCGCGGCGCACGATCGCTTCGCCGCGGCCGAGGTCGACGATCACGCTGCCATATTCGACGCGCTTGACGATGCCGTTGACGATGTCGCCGATGCGGTCCTTGAATTCCTGGTACTGCCGGTCGCGCTCGGCCTCGCGCACCTTCTGCACGATCACCTGCTTGGCGGACTGCGCGGCGATGCGGCCATATTCCAGCGGCGGCAGCGTATCGGCGATGGTGTCGCCGACCTGGGCGCCTGGATTGGCGCGCTGCGCGTCGGCCAGCGAAATCTGGTTGGAGGAGTTTTCGACGATTTCGACCACCAGCATGTGGCGGGTCAGGCGAAGCTCGCCCTTCTTGGCGTCGATCTCCGCATGGACGTCGGTCTCGCTGCCGTAGCGGGCACGCGCGGCCTTGGCGATGGCGTCTTCCATCGCCGCGATCACGATGGAGCGGTCGATCGACTTTTCGCGCGCAACTGCGTCTGCGATCTGCAGCAGTTCGAGTTTGTTGGCGCTGACTGCCATGGCTTAGTCTCCTTCGGATGGATCGATCTCGCCACGGCGCGCGCGTTCGGCGGCCAGGCGGTGCTTTTTGGTGTTGGTCGGAGCCGGCTTCGTGCCGGGCGTGTTACCAGGCTTGGGTTTCGGCTTCTGACTCTTCGCGGGATCGCTCTTCCTGGCGTGGGCCGGCTGCGGCGGCGCCAGGCCGAGCTCGCGGCGCAGCTCGCGCTCGGCGGCCTTGCCGCGGCGCATCGATTCCTCGATCAGCTCGTCGGTCAGCACCAGCCGCGCGTCAGAGATGTCTTCCATTACCAGCAGGACCTCGGCGTCCTCGCCGGGGCGCGGATCGTCGCGCTTGATGCGTACCGCATTGCCCTCGACGCCGGCGAGCAGGCCGCGGAACCGCTTGCGGCCCTGATGCGCCACCGCCATCTCGATCTTCACGAGATGACCGGTGTAGCGCTCGAAGTCGGAACGGCGCACCAGCGGGCGGTCGATGCCGGGCGACGAGATCTCCAGCCGGTAGGCGCGCTCGATCGGGTCTGCGACATCGAGCACCGGCGACAGCGCGCGCGAGATCGCCTCGCAATCCTCGAGCTGTATCGTGCCGTCGGGCCGTTCCGCCATGATCTGCACCGTGCAGCCGGCGTCGCCCGAGACCTTGATGCGCACCAGGCGATAGCCCATGCCCTGCAGCACCGGGACCGCGACCGCAGCGACGCGTGCCGCGACCCCGGGCTCGACGACGAGCCGCGGCTCGGCGAGCAGTTCGGTGTCCACGGACGTGGCGGTCGGTTCGGTCATATCCAGTGTCAAAGGCTGTCTGAGGTCCAAAGGCTGCTGAGGTCTGTTGTGTTGTTCAAATGGCCTTAAGTGGCCGCTAACGCTACCCAAACCGAACCCGGCCTCGCTGGGTCCCGTCAGGTAATAAAAAAGAGCGGGTCCCGGGGGGCCCACTCTCCTACGCGATCGTATGAGATACCATAAGTTGCGGTGGATATAGCTCTTTTGCCCGGGGCCGGCAAGGCCTCCGTTTCGGGCGGAACGCGATTTTGCCGCTCCGCGGGGGCAGATTCGACCTAACCCTCCGTTTACGAACGGGACCATAGATTGCCGAAAACCGGCAGAAGCCGCCGGTTTGGACAAGGCTCATGACGACAGCCCCTGCGCTGATCCTGGAACTCGACGACATCGTTCGCCGCGGCGACCCCAAGCGGCGCGCCGAGGCCGCACGGCGGCTCGGCGAGCTGTTCCTGCAGGGCGCCGGGAGCTTTCGCCCCGACCATATCGACCTGTTCGACGGGGTGCTGACCAGCCTGGTCCCGCATGCAGAGCTCGCGGCACGGATCGATCTCGCCGAACGGCTCGCGCCGCTCGCCAATGCGCCGCGGCACCTGGTCGGGCAACTCGCCCGTGAGGATGACGTCGCGATCGCAGGCCCGCTGCTGCGCAAATCACCCGTCATCGACGATCGGGTGCTGGTCGAGATCGCCAATGCCAAGGGCCAGGGTCATCTGCTTGCGATGGCCGAGCGGTCAAGGCTTTCGACCGCACTGACCGATGTCATCATCCGTCGCGGCGATCGCGACGTGATCCGATGCGTCGCCGGCAATGCCGGCGCGGCGTTCTCCGACGATTCCTTTGCGACGCTGGTGCGTCGCGCCGGCCAGGACGGCGTGCTGACGCTGAGGATCGGACGCCGCGACGATCTTCCGCCCGAACATTTGAAGAGCCTGCTGGCCGGCTCGATCGACGTGATCCGCCGCCGGTTGCATAGCGTCGCCAAGCCGGAGCGGCAGGCCGAGATCAAGCTGGCGATGAACGAGATCGAAGGTGTCGTCGCTGAGGTCGTCGGCCGCGATTTCGCAGCCGCGCAGCGCGCGATCCTGGCGCTGCATCGCGCCGGCGAATTGAACGAGGCGGCGGTGGCAGGCTTCGCGAAGGCGTTCAAATACGAGGAATGCGTGGCGGCGCTCGCCGCGATGACCGGCGTGAAGATCGTCACGCTCGACCGCCTGATCTCCGGCGATCGCTACGATCCGATCCTGATCGCCGGCAAGACGATCGGCTTCGAATGGCCGACCGTGCGCGCCCTGATCCTGATGCGGCTCGGCGCCAACCGCGTGCCGTCACCGGCGGATATCGAAGGTGCGCGGGTGAATTTCGTTCGCCTGATGCCGTCGACCGCGCAGCGCGTCGCGGATTTCTGGAAGTCGCGGTAGACACCCCAACAAGCTCTTGATTCCGTCATCCCCGCGCAACGGCTTTGCCGTTGTCGCTGGAGGAGCGCGCTTTTGCGCGCGTCTCGAAGGATGCACGGCCACAGTCGGGCCGTCGACCCTTCGAGACGGCCGCGTTGCGGCCTCCTCAGGGTGACGGTACCAGCAAAACACCTCGCAAACGCAAAGCGTTCCGCTATGCTTTCGGCAAGGCGCGACACAGTGCCAATTGGGAGATCGCCATGCTGACGGACGCCGACATCCAATCGCACGCCGCGCGGATCCGCGACGACGGATACACGGTGATCGAGCGTGCCGCTTCGCCGGAGCTGGTCGAGGGATTGAAAGCGGCGGTGCTGCGGATCGAGAGCGAGCACAATCTCGCACCCGCCCGAACGTCGTTCGAGGGCTTCAAAACGTTGCGCATCAACAACCTCCTGACCTATGACGATCTGTTCTGGGAAGTGCCGCTGCATGAGAACGTGCTGCCGGTGGTCGAACGCGTGCTGGACAAGGAATGCCTGCTGTCGTCGTTCTGCTCGCTGGTGCTCGGCCCCGGCGAGGTGGCGCAGCCGATTCATGAAGACACCCAGTTGATCCCGCTGCCGCGGCCGCACATCCCGATCACGATCAATGCGATCTGGGCGCTGTCGGATTTCCGCGACGACAATGGCGCGACGCGGATCATTCCGCGCAGCCACAAACTCGATTCGTCGCCGGAATACGGCAAGGATTACGACGCCGTCACCGCGACGATGCCGGCCGGCAGCGTGATGCTGTTCGACAGCGCGCTGTGGCACGGCGGCGGCGCCAACACCAGCGACGCCAGGCGCTTTGCGTTCTCCTGCGCCTATTGCTGGGGCTGGATGCGGCAGCAGGAAAATTTGCAGCTCGGGATTCCGCGCGAGACCGCGGCGCGCTTTCCGCGCCGCCTGCAGGAATTGTGCGGCTACAGCGTCTACAAGGGCCAGTTCGGCCACATCGACAATCACGATCCGATCGAGCTGCTCGGTCGCGAGCGCGGCAAGCGCATGGTGTGGGAGGCGACCGACGTCAGGAAGGCGCGGCTGGCCAACCAATAGTCCGCGTCAGAGCCTGCGAAATCGCAGATACGCCGCCTTGCGCCCTTCGCGCTCGGCCTTGGCGCCGTAGCGCGTCATCGTGTAGTTGGGCCACGGCTGCTGCCAGTCGATCGCGCGCTCGGCGAGCCAGGCGAAGTCGGGCGAGCGCATCAGATGTGCGAGCGTCCAGGCGCAATAATCGTCGATGTCGCTGACGAAGCGGAATTCGCCGCCCGGCGGCAGCAATCGTGTCATTGCAGCGACCGTTGCATCCTGCACGAAGCGCCGCTTCCAGTGCCGCCGCTTCGGCCAGGGATCGGGATGTATCAGGTCGATGCGCGCCAGCGCGCGCGGCGGTACCCAGGCCAACAGCTCGGCCGCGTCGCCGGCGAACAGGCGGATGTTGCCGATATTCTGCGCCTCGATCTGAGTCAGGATCTTCGCCATGCCGTTGACATAGGGCTCGCAGCCGATGAAGCCCGTCGCCGGAAATGCCTGTGCTTCTGCGATCAGATGCTCGCCGCCGCCGAAGCCGATCTCGAGTCTGACATCCCCGATCCCGTCATCGAACAATTCGGTCAGCGTCGCAGGCGCGGGAGCCGAGATGTCGACTGCCAGATGCGGCAGTAGCGTGTCGATCAGGTCGGCCTGGTGCGCGCGCAGCTTGTGACCCTTGCGCCGCCCGAAGAACGAGCCGCGCGAATGTGCCATCGCGCCGTCGTCGGATGGATCACGATCATTGTCGTTAGGCGCAGATATCATCGCAGCGTTTGATAGAGGCGGTGGAGCAGCCGCGCGCGCGGCTCGATCGACGAGACATAGAGCTGCTCGTAATGGGTATGCGCGCCCTTGCCGTCGACGCCGAGACCGTCGAGCGTTGCGGTATGCGGCGCGGTGAAATTGCCGTCGGAGCCGCCGCCGGTGAAGACATCGAGCAGCTCGAAGCCGAGTTCGGCGGCAAGCTCCCTGGCATGTTCGTAAAGCGCGGCGCCGGCGTTGCTCTTCTCGTAGGGCGGACGGTTCAATTCGCCTGTCACCTTCACGCCGACGCCCTCGGTGCGCGAGGTGATTCCGAGGATCTTCGGCACCAGCTCGTCGGCGTCGGCGATGGTCGGCACGCGCAGATCGACTTCCGCATAGGCCTCCTCGGCGATCACGTTCGGCTTGGTGCCGCCGCGGACGACGCCGACATTGACGGTGATGCCGCGCTTGAGATCGTTCATCGCCTCCAGCGCCAGGATCACGTGGCCGAGCTCCCGGATCGCGCTGCGGCCGTCCTCGGGGCGCGTGCCGGCATGCGCCGGTGCGCCCTTGATATGCACGTCGAAGCGCGCGACGCCCTTGCGTCCGGTGACGATCTTGCCGCCGTCCCGCGCGGGCTCGGTCACCAGCACATATTTGGCCTTGCGGCCCTCGGCCTCGATCAGCGCCCGCGAGGTCGGGCTGCCGATCTCTTCGTCCGAGACGTAGAGCTGGGTGATGCCGAGCGGGCGCGCGTCAGCGGCGCAAATCTGCCGGAACGCATGATAGGCGAGATAGGCACCGCCCTTCATGTCGTAGATGCCGGGGCCGAACGCGCTGTCGCCTTCGATCTTGAATGGTAACCGGTCGATGAATCCCATCGGATGAACTGTATCGAGATGGCTCAGCACCAGAATGCCAGGTGCGTCCTGCCCCCAGGACGAGCGTGCGACCAAATGATCGCCGCAGCCGTCACGTCCGGCAATGCGCTCGACGGTGGCCGGCAGGTCGCGATATTCAGAGGCCACGAGATCAGCCAGTCTGTTGACCTGATCCGGCCGCTCCGTCGGAGACTCGATCTCGACCCAGCGGCGAATGCCGTCGAGAATCGACGTGGTTTCGAACGGGTTGCTGGACATGTTGTTGTTGCTGCCTGTGAGTTCGCTTTATCATTCAGCGCACGCGAGCATGATCCGGAAAAGTGCGAAGCGGTTTTCCGAAAAGATCATGCTCAAACAACGAGCTAAAGCGCGATGACTGATCGCGCGTTAGCGTGCGCCGGAATGACATATTCCAGATTTGACGATCTCTCAAACGGATATGGCCGGATCAGGCCTGTTCGGACGCCTCGCGCGCCGCGATCTGCTCGACCAGCTCGACGATGCTGCGGCGAAGCTTGGCGTCGGCGATGCGCGTGAAGGCCCGTGTCAGGGCTAGGCCCTCTGCGGTTGCCAGAAAATCGGAGACATAGCTCGGCGAGGCGCCCTCGCTGAAGCCGTCGGCGGTCCTGACGCCGCTCGGGCCGCCGTCGAACAGGAAGGAGACCGGCACCTGCAGGATTTCGGAGATCTGCTGCAGCCGGCTGGCGCCGACACGATTGGTGCCCTTCTCGTATTTCTGCACCTGCTGGAACGTCAGGCCTAACGCCTCGCCCAGTTTCTCCTGACTCATGCCGAGCATGATGCGTCGCATGCGGACGCGGCTGCCGACATATTTGTCAACAGGATTGGGCGCTTTGGTGGACATTTCCAACTCTCCTAAGGGATTGCGCGCCCGTGGCTGAGGCAAGTTGGAAGTGGAGTATGCCTCAGGCGCCGGTGCCGTCAAATCCTGCAAGGAGGATTGGGACGAAATGCGGACAATTTGCGCAAAGGGGCTGACTTGGCTTGTGATTTCGCGTGGACCCGTACAATGCGAAGTGCACGGTCGATCTGTCAACTGGTGGAATCGCGCTGAGGTAAATTTCGACACTTTTTCGGGTTCGGCGACAACTGCCGATATGCGTGGTCAGGCTTTTCGCCTCACAAAACGGCGCCGCAGCACGAACGCCAGCGCTGTGATCACAATCACAGCGGCGGGGATGTTCCCGATGCGCGCATAGATCGTCGGCGGCAGGGCCGTCGGCAGGCCGGCATCGAGCACGCCTTCGATGCCGAGCCCAAGCTGTGCGACGATCCGGCCAACCGGGTCGATGATGGCCGAGACGCCCGTATTGGCGGCACGCACCATCGGCAGGCCTTCCTCGATCGAGCGCAGCCGGGCCTGCTGCAGGTGCTGATAGGGGCCGGTCGAGATTCCGAACCAGCCGTCATTGGTGACATTGACGATCCAGCCGGGCCGGTCATCGCGGCTCACCACATTGCCGGGAAAGATCGCCTCGTAGCAGATCAGGGGCAAAGCGCGCGGCGCATTCGGAATGTCGAGGGTCCGGCGGATGGTGCCCGGAATGTAGCCGCCCTGCATCTTGGTCAGCTGCTCGAAGCCGAGCTTCTCCATCCAGTCCTGGAACGGCAGATATTCGCCGAACGGCACCAGATGCAGCTTGTCGTAGACCGCGAGCACGCTGCCATCATGGTCGATGACGTAGATCGAATTGTAGGCGCGCGTGACGCGGACGCCGGGCGGCAGATCGGGCGCACGCACCGAACCCGTGATCAGCACGGTTCCCTTTGGCAGCAGGTCGGCAATCTGCGCCATCGCGTCGGCTTCCTTGGTCAGGAAGAACGGAAACGCGGATTCCGGCCAGATCAGGATGGTGGAATCGCTCACGCCGGTGGAGTGCGGCCCCGAGGCCCGATCCGACAGAGTGAGATATTTCTGCATCACCGCCGCCTTGGCGGAGTAGTTGAACTTGGCGTCCTGCTGCAAATCGGGCTGCATGATGCGGAGCTTGACGCCGTCGACCATCCTGGTCGGCTCCTGCGCGAGACGGACCGCGCCGAACGCCAGCATCGCCGCCAGAACCAGCACGGCTGCGACCGGTGCGCGCCACGGCTTGCGGCCGCGTGAGGCGCCGTCGATCAGCACGGCTGGGCTTGCGAAGATCGCGACCGCCAGGAACGTCATGCCCCACAGCCCGATCAGCGACGCGGTCTGGGCGAGCGCCAATGGTTCGGTCAGCGCGTAGCCGAACGCATTCCACGGAAAGCCACTCAGGAGATGACCGCGCAGCCACTCCGATATCGTCAGGCTGACCGCGAGCGCCAGCACGCGCGAGGCGTCGCGCGGCCAGATCAGCCGCGCCAGCGCGAAACCGAAGGCGGTGAACAGCGCAAGATAGGCCGGCAGGCCGAGCACGGCGAACGGCGTCAGCCAGGCGAAGGTCTGCGCATCGACGAAGAACGCGTAGCCGATCCAGTACAGGCCCGGCACGAAATAGCCGAGGCCGAACCAGAAGCCGGACAGCGCCGCCGCGGGCACGCCGCGCCAGCGTCCGGCAGCAGCGCCGTCGATCAGCCAGACCGCGATGGAGAAGGTCAAAAAAAGAACCGGCCAGGCGTTGAACGGCGCCATCGCCAGCGACGACAGCGCGCCGGCCGTGAGCGCGAGGACGGCGCGCTTCCATCCCCAGGTCAGGATGACCGCAAGGCCGATCGATCGGAGCCTGTCGGAGAGCCTCACTGCGGTCCGGCTCCCTCGCCGGGCGGCGGCAAATTGTCATTCGCCTGTGGCGTTCCGGAGTCCGGGGACTGCTCGCGGCGCCGCTCGCGCTCCTTGCGCGGCGTCGGCCGTTCCTTGCGCGCGCTGATTCGCACCCGCTTGACCCGTCGCGGATCGGCGTCGAGCACCTCGACCTCGTAATTGCCGGGCCCCGAGATCACCTCGCCGCGCACCGGCAGCCGGCCGACAAACGACACCAGATAGCCGCCGAGCGTCTCGACCTCCTCGCCGGCCTCGCCGATCACGAAATCATCGCCGATCACCGAGCGGACATCGTCGAGGCTGGCGCGCGCGTCGGCGATAAAGGAGTTGTCGGCCTGGCGAACGATCGACGGCGGCTCGTCCGAATCGTGCTCGTCGTCGATCTCGCCGACGATCTGCTCGACGATATCCTCGATCGACACCAGCCCGTCGGTACCGCCATATTCGTCGACCACCAGCGCGAGATGGATGCGCGAGGCCTGCATCTGCGCCAAGAGGTCGATCGCGCGCATCGACGGCGGGATGTAGAGCAGCTTGCGGATGATATTGGCGTCCGCCAGCGGCAACGCGAGATCGACCGTGCGCAGGTCGAGGCCCGCCGGGAACGGCTTCTTGCGCCGCGTCTTGGTCGCATCGGTGACCCGCGCCTTCGCGGTCATGAAGGCGAGCAAATCGCGGATGTGCACCATACCCTCGGGATCGTCGAGGGTTTCGTTGTAGACGACGAGCCGCGAATGCGCCGCGCTCTCGAACAGGCTCATCAATTCGCCGAGCGGAATGTCGCGCTTGACTGCGACGATGTCGGCGCGGTGCACCATGACGTCGGCGATCCGGCGCTCATTCAGCGACAGGATGTTGCGCAGCATGGTGCGCTCGATCGCCGAGAAGCCGACGTCGTCGGGCGTCGAGGCGTCGAGCACTACCTGCAGGTCGTCGCGCACCGAGCCGGCTTTCCAGCCGAACAGCGTGCGGATCGCGCGCACCAGCCAGCCCTCGGCGGCGGGACGCTGCACCTCGCCTTCGTGCACGACGGCGGGCAGGTTGCCCACGTTGCGCGGATTGTCGTGCGTTGGTTCGGAATCCGGCATGTCAGGCGGTCCGATCCGCATAGGGGTCGGGAATGCCGAGAGAAGAGAGGATCTCGCGCTCGAGCGCCTCCATGTCCTCGGCATCGTCGTCGTTCTCGTGGTCGTAACCGATCAGATGCAGGAAGCCATGCACCGCGAGATGGCTCAAATGATGGTCGAACGGTCTCTGTTCTTCATCGGCCTCCCGCCGCGTCGTCTCATAGGCGATCGCGATATCGCCGAGCATGCGCGGGGCATCGTCCTCGCCGCCGGCGCCTTCGGGCTGCAGCGCCGGAAACGACAGTACGTTGGTCGGCTTGTCGATGCTGCGCCAGTTGGCGTTCAGCGTGCGGATGCCGGCGTCGTCGGTCAGCATCACTGCAAGCTCGGCGTCTGCGACATCGGCATCGGCGATCGCGGCGGCAGCCTCGATCGCGCGATGGATCACCGCGTCGGCGTCGGGCTCGGCCTGCCAGCAGTCGGCGGTGACGAGAACCTCGGTTGCAGGAAGAGCAGACACGGTCGTTTCAAAATCTGCGTTATGGCCGGAACCCGCGTCGTGCGGGCTCGCGGCCGAAGCAATTGGTCTCAAGATCTGGCGTTTGCCGGCTTTTGCGGCAATCCCTCATAGGCGGCCACGATGCGCGCCACCAATTCATGGCGGATGACGTCCTCGGCCTTGAAATGCACCTGGGCAATGCCCTCGACGCCATCGAGCAGCTTCACGGCTTCCGTGAGCCCCGAAGCCTGGCCATGCGGCAGGTCGACCTGCGACGGGTCGCCGGTGACGATCATCCGGCTGTTCTCGCCAAGACGTGTCAAGAACATCTTCATCTGCATCGTCGTGGTGTTCTGCGCCTCGTCGAGGATGATGGCGGCATTGGTCAGGGTGCGGCCGCGCATGAAGGCGAGCGGCGCGATCTCGATCTCGTTGCCCTGCAGCGCGCGTTCGACCACGCGGGCATCCATCAGATCGTACAGCGCGTCGTAGATCGGGCGCAGATACGGATCGACTTTCTCCTTGAGGTCGCCGGGCAGGAAGCCGAGCCGCTCGCCGGCCTCGACCGCAGGCCGGGTCAGGATGATGCGATCGACCTCCTTGCGCTCGAACAATTGCGCCGCATGAGCGACCGCGAGCCAGGTCTTGCCGGTGCCGGCCGGACCGACGCCGAACACCAGCTCGTGCCGCTTCAGCGCGCGGATGTAGGAGTCCTGCGCCGCGGTGCGGGCGCGCACCGGACGCTTGCGCAGATTGATGGTCTCGAAAGTCGGCTTGGCGGTCTTGTTGTCGAACTCGAACAGCGATCCCTGTGCGATCACGGCGCGGATCGCGCCTTCGACCTCGCCCTGATCGAGATCGTGCCCCTCGACGGCCTGCGCATAGAGCGTCTCGAGCACGCGCCGCGCGGCGTCGCAGCCGTCGCGGGAGCCTGCGATGGTGAGGTGATTGCCGCGGGAATCGACCACGACGCCGAGCCGCCGCTCGATCAGCGCCAGATTCTGTCCGTAGGGGCCGACCAGTGCGGATGCGGCGCGGTTGTCGTCGAAATCGATGACGACCTGGGTCTCAGGTGGAATTTGCATGTCGCGGTCAGGTTTGCGGCTGGGAGCAAGCGAAGGCGAATCCGATGCGCTTTTGGGCAAGGATTTCAGGCTCCAATGGTCTGCGAGATGAAATTTGGTGCGGCTGTCGTGGCCAGCTCGCCGATCAGGCTGTAACGCTCGAGGCTGTCGATCCTCACGGAGCGGACCTGGCCGATAATGTCGGGCGATGCCATCACATGGGCGGGCTGCAGATAGGCGGTGCGGCCGACGATCTGGCCCGGATTGCGCGCGGCGCGCTCGAACAGCACTTCCACCGTCGTGCCGATCGCGGCCCGGTTGAAGGCCGACTGCTGGCTGTCGATCAGTTCCTGAAGCCGCCCCAAGCGTTCGTCCATCTCGGCTGCTGACACCGTCTCCCGCATCTCCGCCGCCGGCGTGCCCGGCCGTGGCGAATACTTGAATGAATATGCCGTAGCGTACCCGATTTGCGTGACAAGCGCGAGAGTGGCGGAAAATTCTTCCTCAGTCTCTCCGGGGAAGCCCACGATAAAATCTGATGAAAAAGCAATGTCTTGCCGCGCGGCACGGAACCGGTCGATGACGCGCCGGTAGTCATCGGCGGTATGTTTGCGGTTCATGGCCGCGAGGATACGGTCCGCCCCCGATTGCACCGGCAGGTGCACGAACGGCATCAGCTCGGGCAAATCGCGATGTGCCGCGATCAGTTCGTCGTCGACGTCGCGGGGATGGCTGGTCGAATAGCGCAGCCGTGTGACGCCGGGAATGGTGGCGAGCCGCTGCAACAATTTGCCGAGCGGCCAGACGCGGCCATCGGGACCCTCGCCGTGATAGGCGTTGACGTTTTGTCCGATCAGCGTGAATTCGCGCACGCCGTTGTCGGCGAGCTGCTTGACGTCGTCGATGATCCTGGCGACCGGACGCGAGACTTCCGCGCCGCGCGTATAGGGCACCACGCAGAAGGTGCAGAACTTGTCGCAACCTTCCTGCACCGTGACGAAGGCGGAGATGCCGCGGGCGCGGATCGCCTCCGGCTTCGGCTGCGGCAGGAAGCCGAACTTGTCCTCGACCGGGAATTCGGTTTCCAGCGCACGGCCGTTTTGTTTGGCGCGCTTCACCAGTGCGGGCAGATGATGATAGCTCTGCGGCCCGACCACGATGTCGACGGTCGGCGCGCGATGGATGATCTCGGCGCCCTCGGCCTGCGCGACGCAGCCGGCAACCGCGATCTTCATCTCGCGGCCCTGGCGCGCGGCCTCATCCTTGGCGACCCGGAGCCGGCCGAGCTCGGAATAGACCTTCTCCGACGCCTTCTCGCGGATGTGGCAGGTGTTGAGGATCACGAGGTCGGCGTCATCGGCGCTCGCGGTCTCGACAAAGCCCTCGCTGGCCAGCGTGTCCACCATGCGCTGCGCATCGTAGACGTTCATCTGGCAGCCATAGGACTTGATGTGCAGCTTGCGCGGCGTCGTCATGGAACCCTGAATGCGGAAAGGAAACGGCGCCGTCGGGGCGCCGGGGCTGAAATATAGCCTAAACCGGCGAAAAGCCAGCGGTCCAACCCGTCATTCCGGGATGGTCCGAAGGACCAGACCCGGAATCTCGAGATTCCGGGTTCGCTCCCTACGGTCGCGCCCCGGAATGACGGAGTGGGCTCAGCCGGCGATCTGGACTTCAGCCCCGATTCTAGCGATCAAATCGGGCAATTGGCGCATATCGGCGAATGTGACGGCGGCGCCGGCCTGACGCAGCAGGTCCTCATGATCAGCCGTGCAATGGCTGCCGCCGTGGAAACCGAGCACGGTCATCCCGGCGGCGCGGGCGCCGGTGACGCCGGCCACGCTGTCCTCGATCACGACGCAGCGCGAAGGGCTCGCGCCCATCTGGGCGGCCGCGAACAGGAAGAGATCGGGCGCTGGCTTGCCGCGTTTGACCTGCGTGGCGGAGAAGATATGCGGCGCGAGCTGGTCGTAGAGCCCCGCGCAGGTCAGGCCGTGATGGATCTTTTCCGGCGTGCCGCTCGACGCCACGCATTTCGGCAAATCGAGCGCGGCGATCGCGTCGCCGACATGCGCGATGGCGCTGAGATCGTCGGCATAGAGACTGAGTGTCGCATGCTTGACCTCGGCCTCGAAGGTGTCGGGCAACGCACGGCCGATTTCACTCTCCACGATCCGCCGTGCCTCGCGGTCGGAGACGCCGAGGAAACGCTTCAGCACGCCATCCGGCGTGATCGGAAAGCCGTGACGGGTCAGCGTTTCCGCATGCGCACGACAGGAGATCACCTCGCTGTCGACCAGCACGCCGTCGCAATCGAAGATGACGAGATCGAAGCCCACCCGGTTTACGACTTGCTGTCTTCGTCGAGCGGGACGCAATAAAGCTCGAGACGGTGATCGACCAGCTTGTAGCCGAGCTTGCGCGCGATCTCGGCCTGCAGCTTCTCGATTTCCTCGGAGGTGAACTCGATCACCTTGCCGTCGCGCAGGTTGATCAGGTGGTCGTGATGGCTCTCGGGCATCTGCTCGTAGCGCGCGCGGCCCTCGCGGAAGTCGTGACGCTCGATGATGCCGGCGTCCTCGAACAGCTTGACGGTGCGATAGACCGTCGAGATCGAGATCTTGTCGTCGACCGCGACGCAGCGACGGTACAGCTCCTCGACATCAGGGTGATCCATGGCCTCCGCCAGCACCCGCGCAATCACGCGGCGCTGTTCGGTCATGCGCATACCGGTCGCGGCGCAGCGCGCCTCGATGCCGGTATTTTTATGCGCAGGCGGGATTTTCACCGTGGTCATGGGTTTCGGCCGTATTCTTCAAACCTTGGGTGGCAGAGCGGGGCCTTTTCTGCCATCGCGCGGATGTTACGACAAGTCGCGCCGCATCAGAAGCGCGTTCAAATGTTCCCCGCCGGGCTGCTTGTAATAGCGTTCGCGGCGGCCGATCACGCCGAATCCGGCCCTTTCATAGAGCCGCCGCGCCGGCTGATTGTTCTCTTCCACCTCGAGGAAGATGGTGCGGATGCCGCGGCCGGCAAGGTGGCCGAGATGGGTCAAGAGCAGGTCGCGCGACAGGCCGCGCCCGCGCTGATTGGAATCGATCGCAATCGACAGGATTTCCGCTTCGTCCGCCGCCATCCGCGACACGGCAAAGCCGATCACCTTGCGCCCCTGCCGCAGCCGGTGCACCAGCGTGTTGCGCTCGGTCAGCATCGCCTCGAATTCGCCTTCGCCCCAGCCGCGGTGAAACGACGCGCCGTGCAATTGCGCGAGCCGCGCCGCGTCACGCAGGGATGCGGGCTCGACCGCGGGCGTGCCGCCGCCCCACCATCGTGACAGCCAGCCGGTCATGTCGATGGCGGCGTGCTGACTTCGAGGCGATCCTTCGGCGGCTTCGCGTCGGGTGCGCGCAGATAGAACGGCCGCGGTGGTGCAGTGTCGGGATCGACGGCCGCGCCGACCCAGGCAACCCAGGTAATGTCAGGCGCTGGCTGCCTGTCGACCTTGACCGGCGGCGTGGCGTCCGCAGGCCAGCGCTCGGCAAGGATATTGGCGGCGTTGCCGACCAGATGCAGCGCGCCGAACTGTGCGGCCTCGAGCGCTTCCGCGATCGGCGCAACCTTTGGCTTGAGCATCAAGCTGCCGTCGCCGCCCACCAGCTGGAAATAGACGTGGTCGTGCCGCGCATCGATCGCCGACAGGATCGCGTGCTCGCCATTCTCGGCAACCACGGGCGCGGCGTAGGCCGCGAGCGTCGACAGCCCGACCGCCGGCTTTTCCGCTGACAGCGCGAGGCCACGCGCTGCCGAGAGGCCGACGCGGAGGCCTGTGAAACTGCCGGGGCCGGTGGTGACGGCGATGCGGTCAAGCCCTGCAAAGCCGATGCCGCTCTCTTTCATCACCCGAGCGATCAGCGGCATCAGCGCCTCGGCATGGCCGCGCTGCATCGCCTGGGATTCGATGGCGATGGTATTGCCTGAGGTGGTGTCGAGCACCGCCGCGGAGCAGGCGTCGAGCGCGGTATCGATCGCGAGAATCATCATGGGAGGGCGAATAGCGAATAGGGAATGGCGAATTGGCAATTACAGGAGAACGCTATTTGCCATTCGCAACGCGCCATTCGCCGCTCCATCACATCGGCCGGACTTCCTGCACGTCGGGCACGAAGTGCCGCAGCAGGTTCTGGATGCCGTGTTGCAAGGTTGCGGTCGATGACGGGCAGCCGGCGCAGGAGCCCTTCATGTTGAGATAGACGATGCCGTCCTTGAAGCCGCGGAAGGTGATGTCGCCGCCGTCATTGGCGACTGCCGGGCGCACGCGGGTCTCGATCAGGTCCTTGATCTGCTCGACCGTCTCGGCGTCTGCCTCGTCGAAGAACTCGTCTTCCTCATCGCGTGCGTCGTCGCTGCGAGCGGTGCCGTCGGCGAGCAGCGGCGCGCCGGACATGTAGTGCTCCATGATCGCGCCGAGGATCGCGGGCTTGAGGTGCTGCCAGTCGCCGTCCGCCTTCGTGACGGTGACGAAGTCGGCGCCGTAGAACACGCCGGTGACGCCGGAAACGGCGAACAGCCGTTCAGCGAGCGGTGAGCGGCGCGCCGACTCGGCCGAGGAAAACTCCATGGTGCCGCTGTCGAGCACCGTGCGGCCCGGAATGAACTTCAGGGTGGCGGGATTGGGCGTGGCTTCGGTCTGGATGAACATTTGCTATCTCCGGCGTCGCCGGTTCAAGGCCGGCGCGTTGGGTTCCGTTATAGCGTTTTCGAGCGAATTGGTACCGGTTCGCGTGAAGAAAACGCGTCAAATCAAGGAGTCAGATGGCAATTAAAAAGCCCGCGATCAAGCCGCAAAACCGCGGTTCCGAGCCCGCATCCATGCTCTGGAGCGGTTTCGGGTCCGATAACGCTAGGACAGGGCGTCGATCTCGGCGTCGGTCAGGCCCCCGGGCACGATGGTCACCGGGATCGGGAACGCTCCCATGGTCTTGGCCATGGTGGTGATGATCGGCCCGGGCCCCTCGGCGCCCGGATTGGCCGCCAGCACCAGCATCGCGATATCGACGTCCTTGTCGATCACGTCGAGGATCTGCTCGGTCGGGTCGCCCTCGCGAATCACCCGCTCCGGGGTGATCGCGGCGATGCCGTTGGCGCGGCCGGCGGCGCGGTCGAGCGCCTCATTGGCGGCCTCCTCGGCCTCCGCGCGCATGATGTCGGCCACCCCGAGCCATTGCTGGTTCTGGTCCTCGGTCTCGATCACCCGCAGCATCAGGACGCCGCCGCCGACCCGGATTGCCCACCGGCTGGCGTAATAGACCGCGCGGTCCCATTCCGCCGTGTCGTCAACGATGACGAGGCATTTCGGCTTGTGACCTGTCTCGTAGCTTCGTCGCTGGGTGGTCATGCATGTCCCGGTGCTGAACCAAACCAACCCATGCTGCCACACTCCCTCCCTGTTGGGGAGAGGGAGCGCGTAGTCTTGCCTTGCGTGTCAGCGCGGGCGGATGAAGCCGACGATGTCCTTGGTGATGCGCATGGTCTCGTCGGCGATGCCGCGGGCGCGGTTGGCGCCGTCGGCCAGCACCGCGTCGACATGGCCGGGATCGGCCACCAGCTTCTTCATCTCGGAGGCGATCGGCGCCAGTTTTGCGACGCACACCTCGACCAGCGCGTTCTTGAAGCTGGAGAATTGCCCGCCGCCGAACTGCGTCAGCACCTCCTGCTTGGAGACGCCGGCGAGCGCGGCATAAATGCCGACCAGATTGTCGGCCTCGGGCCGCGTCTCCAGGCCCTTTTCCTCCGACGGCAGCGGCTCCGGATCGGTCTTCGCCTTGCGGATCTTCTGCGCGATGGTGTCGGCGTCGTCGGTGAGGTTGATGCGCGAATTGTCCGACGCGTCCGATTTCGACATCTTCTTGGTGCCGTCGCGCAGGCTCATCACCCGGGTCGCCGGTCCCGTGATCAGCGGCTCGGGCTGCGGGAAGAGCAGGCCGTCGGCAAAGCCGTGGCCGCGGATCGAATCCGCGAAGTCGTTGTTGAATTTCTGCGCGATATCCCGCGACAGCTCCAGATGCTGCTTCTGGTCCTCCCCGACCGGCACATGGGTGGCGCGGTACAGCAGGATGTCGGCGGCCATCAGCACCGGATAATCGTAGAGGCCGATGGAGGCGTTCTCGCGGTCCTTGCCGGCCTTCTCCTTGAACTGCGTCATGCGGTTCAGCCAGCCGATCCGGGCGACGCAGTTGAAGATCCAGGTCAGCTCGGCATGGCCGGCGATCTGGCTCTGGTTGAACACGATGTGTTTCCTGGCATCGATGCCCGAGGCGATGAAGGCGGCGGTCACCTCGCGGGTGTTGCGCGCGAGCTCGGCCGGGCCGCCCCAGACCTCAACGCCCTGCGTGATCGCATGCATGTCGACGACGCAATAGATGCAGTTATGGGTCTGCTGCATCTTCACGAAGTTGACGATGGCGCCGAGATAGTTGCCGAGGTGCAGATTGCCCGTCGGCTGGACGCCTGAGAAAACCCGTTCAACGAACGCCATGGTGTCGATTCCCGGAAATGGGGCTGCTTTTGCGGCGTCGTTTGCCATTTAAGCACCGTCCGCGCAAGTCAGGCGGGGCGCCTTTGCCTGACGGCGTTAACCGCCTCGCGCCAGCCGGTGACGCCGAAAAGCTGCAAGAACAGCCCGTAGCCGGCAATACCGGCTGCGATCAGGGCGAGGAGGGAGGCGGCCTGCACCAAACCGTGGCTGCCCGTCGGCAGGGCACCCGCCGTGAGCCACAGCAGCACGCCCATCGCAAGCGCCGCGCCCAGGATGCGCGGCAGCCGGCGGCGCGCGTCGGCGTCGATCGAGAAGCCGAAGCTCGCGGCGCCCTTGCGGGTCAGCGCCAGCGCATTGCTCCAGGCGCCGAGCGCAATGCCCGCGGCAATTCCGCTCGCCCCGAAGATATGGCCGAACAGGAAGGCGGCCGCGATCGCGACCACAATGGCCTTCAGCGTCGCAAACAGCGGCGTCAGCGTGTCCTCGCGCGCAAAGAACGCCGGCGACAGCGCCTTCACCAGCACATGCGCCGGCAGCGCGAGCGTCAGCCAGACCAGGGCCTGCGCGGTGGCCGCGGTATCCGCTGCGGTGAACGCGCCATGCTCGAACAGCATCCGCACGATCGGGCCGCTCAGCACCATCAGGCCGAGCGTCGCCGGCAGCGCCAGCCCGGCCGCAAGCTCCAGCGCGCGCGATTCGGCATGCGCGATTGCGATGGGTTCGCCGCTGCGCACGGCGCGCGTCATCTCCGGGATCAGCACGCTGCCCATCGCGACGCCGACAATGCCGAGCGGCAGCTCGAGCAGGCGGTTGGCGAAATAGAGCCAGGACACCGCCGACGGCGAGGTCGATGCGATCACCGCGCCGGCCACCATGAGCCATTGCGGCGCGCTGCTCGCGACCATACCGGGGATCGCGCGGCCGAGAAAGCCGCGCATCTCTGGATCGAAGGAGACGCGCAGCGGCGAGGCGAGTTTTGCGCCGCGCAGCGCCAGCATCGAGAGCTGCAGGAAGCCGGCAACGCCGATGGTTGCCGCCATCACCAGCGCAGCCTGCACCGCCTCCTGCTGCCGCACCAACAGCACGGCCATCACTGAAATCAGCGCGATGTTGAACAACAGCGGCGAGAACGCGGTCAGCGCAAAGCGGCCCTGCGCGTTGAGCAGCGCCATCATCACGGTGACCGGGCCGGCGAAGGCGAGATAGGGTAGCATCAGCCTGGCGGCGTCGACGGCGAATTGCAGTGTGTCGCGGCCGACGAAACCCGGTGCGATCGCCGCGATCACCAGCGGCATCACGACGCCGATCACGAGCGCAGCCGTGATCACAGCGGCGCTGACGGTGCCGAGCACGCGGCCGGCAAAGGCGCGCGCCGCCGCGTCGCCATCGCTGTCGCGAACCTTGAGCCAGGCCGGCACCAGCGCAGCATTCAACCCGCCCTCGGATAACAGCCGCCGCACCACATTGACCAGCTGAAACGCTGCCAGGAACGCATCCGCCACCGGCCCAGCGCCAAGCAGCGCCGCGATCACGGAATCGCGCACGAAGCCGAGCAGTCGCGAGGCCAGCGTTCCCGAGGAGACGGTGAGGAAGGAGCGGAACATGGGGTCTGTATAGCAGTCGCAGGTATTGCTTCCAGTAGTGCCCTCTCAAACCCGTCATCCTGAGGTGCGAGCGGAGCGAGCCTCGAAGGATGGACGGCCCCACTCTGGCCGATTCATCCTTCGAGGCTCGCCGAAGAGGCTCGCACCTCAGGATGACGGAACATAGAGCCCTGCTTGCTGCCCCGAGGCGTAACGTGATAGGTCGCGGCTCTTGTTGGGTGGCGTTAACACAGGGCAGGTCTATGGCTGACGCAAAATATGACGTTCTCGGGATCGGCAATGCGATCTTCGACGTGCTGGTGCAAACCGACGAGGCATTCCTTGCCCGTCACGGCATGACCAAGGGCTCGATGCAGCTGATCGATGAAGCGCGCGCCACCGCGATCTACGGCGATATGGGCGTGGCGACCGAGGTGTCGGGCGGCTCGGCTGCGAACACCATCGTCGGCGTCGGCAATCTCGGCGCCCGCGCCGCCTATGTCGGCAAGGTGAAGGACGACCAGATCGGCCGGCTCTATGTCCACGACATCCGCGCCGCCGGCGTCACCTTCGACACCGCGCCGGCCAAGGCCGGCCCGGCCACCGGCTGCTGCTACATCCTGGTGACGCCGGACGGCGAGCGCACCATGAACACCTATCTCGGCGCCGCGCAGGACCTGACGCCCGACGATATCGATCCGGCGCAGATCGCAGCCGCCAGCATCATCTATCTCGAAGGCTATCTCTGGGATCCGAAGAACGCCAAGGACGCCTTCGTGAAGGCGGCGACGATCGCGCACGGCGCCGGCCGTCAGGTCGCGCTGACGCTGTCGGATTCGTTCTGCGTCGATCGCTACCGCGACGAATTCCTCGATCTGATGCGCAAGGGCATTGTGGACCTGGTGTTCTCCAACGAATCCGAGCTGCACTCGCTGTACCAGACCGCGGACTTCGACACCGCGCTGAAACAGTTCGGCAAGGACACCAAGCTCGGTGTCGTGACCCGCAGCGAGAAGGGCTGCGTGGTCGTCTCGAAGGATGGCGTCGTGTCAGCGCCGGCCTATCCGATCGACAGACTCGTCGACACCACCGGCGCCGGCGACCTGTTCGCCGCCGGCTTCCTGGTCGGTCTCGTGCGCAATGTCGGCCATGAGAACGCCGGCCGTCTCGGCGCGCTCGCGGCGGCCGAAGTGATCCAGCACATCGGCGCCCGGCCGCTGGTGTCGCTGAAGGATCTGGCGAAGGGGAAGGGGCTGCTGGTTTAAGCGCCGATCTTTTCTTGCCTCGCCCCGCTTGCGGGGAGAGGCCGGAACGCATCGCATGATGCGTTCCGGGTGAGGGGGGCTTCCGCGTACTCATTGCCTACGAATTTGCGGAGGCGGCCCCTCACCCCAACCCTCTCCCCGCAAGAGCGGGGCGAGGGAGAAGAGACATCACGCCGTCTTCGCCGCCTTCAGCCCGAGCCGCTTCTCCACCGCATCGCGCATCACGAATTTCTGGATCTTCCCGGTCACCGTCATCGGGAATTCCTCGACGAATTCGACATAGCGCGGGATCTTGTTGTGGGCGATCTGGCCCTGGCAGAAGGCGCGGACTTCGTCGGCAGTCAGCGTCTCGCCTTGGCGGACCCTGACCCAGGCGCACAGTTCCTCGCCATAACGCTGGTCGGCGACGCCAAAAATCTGCACGTCCTGGATCTTCGGATGCCGGTAGAGGAATTCCTCGATCTCGCGCGGATAGAGATTCTCGCCGCCGCGGATCACCATGTCCTTGATGCGGCCGACGATGTTGCAATAGCCCTCGTCGTCGATCACGGCGAGGTCGCCGGTGTGCATCCAGCCATTGGCGTCGAGCACGTCGGATGTCTTTTCCTTCTCGTCCCAATAGCCGAGCATGATGCTGTAGCCGCGGGTGCAGAGCTCGCCGCGTCCGCCGCGCGGC
The DNA here is from genome assembly GCF_036923295.1 of Bradyrhizobium sp. 26S5. Classification (NCBI taxonomy): domain Bacteria; kingdom Pseudomonadati; phylum Pseudomonadota; class Alphaproteobacteria; order Hyphomicrobiales; family Nitrobacteraceae; genus Bradyrhizobium; species Bradyrhizobium sp. 26S5. Next base: position 220,336 of record NZ_CP145948.1, read on the forward strand.
ACCACCTTGCCGTCGAGGTCGACGACCTTGACCTCGACATGCGGATGGATGCGGCCGACGGTGGAGACGCGGCGCTCCAGGGGATCGTCGGTCGCGCTCTGGAAACTCACCGGGCTGGTTTCGGTCATGCCGTAGGCGATCGTCACCTCGCGCATGTTCATCTCGGTGTTGACGCGCTTCATCACCTCGATCGGGCAGGGCGCGCCGGCCATGATGCCGGTGCGCAGCGACGACAGATCGAAGCGCGCGAAGTCCGGATGGTCGAGCTCGGCGATGAACATGGTCGGCACGCCGTACAGCGTGGTGCATTTCTCCTGCGCGACCGTCGCAAGCGTCGCCAGCGGATCAAAACCTTCGCCGGGGTAGACCATGGTGGTGCCGAGCGTGACCGAGGCGAGATTGCCCATCACCATGCCGAAGCAGTGATAGAGCGGCACCGGAATGCAGATGCGGTCCTGCTCGGTCAGGCGCATGGCGCGACCGGTGAAATAGCCGTTGTTGAGGATGTTGTGGTGGGTCAGCGTCACGCCCTTCGGTGAGCCCGTGGTGCCGCTGGTGAATTGAATGTTGACCGGATCGTCGAACTGCAGGCTGTCGCCGAGCGCCGCAAGCTGCTCGCGATGGCGCTCGCCGCCCATCTGTGACACCTGCTCGAACGGAATGGTGCCTGGTGCCGCCGGGCCGCCGATCTGGATCACGGCGCGCAATTGCGGCAGCCGCACCGATCGCAACTGGCCGGGCTCCGATGACGCAAGCTCGGGCAGCAGCGTGTTCAGCATCTCCATATAGGCAGAGGTCTTGAACGCTGTCGCCGTCACGATCGCGGCGCAGCCGACCTTGCCGAGCGCGAATTCGAGCTCACTCAGCCGATAGGCCGGATTGATGGTGACGAGGATCAGTCCGGCTTTCGCGGCGGCGAATTGCGTCAGCGTCCATTCCGGCCGGTTCAGCGACCAGATGCCGATCCGCTCGCCGCGTGTCAGCCCGAGCGCAAGGAAGCCTGCCGCCAGTGCCTCGACGTGACAGGCGAATTCGTTCCAGGTCCAGCGCACATTGTGGCTGGGCGAGACCAGCGCCTCGCGGTCGCCCCAGCGCACCCGTGCGCGGTCGAGGCTGCGGCCGATGGTTTCACCGAGCAGCGGCGTATCGGAAATGCCGCAGACATAGCTGTCTGCTTTGGGTGCCAGGGTCCCGGGTGCCAAGATCGTCCTCCTCGTGTTCGTGTAGCCGCACTTTTTTGTGCAATCTTAGTCGTTTGGCGCCGACAGGACAGGCCCGACCTATGGCGGGCATGAAAAATCCCTCCCCGCGAGGGGAGGGATTTTCCGCTGCTTGATCGGAACCTCAGGCCGCCCGCTGTCCGCTGCCGGCGTCGAGCCCGGCATAGATGCCCTTCTCGAAGCCTGCGAAGGCCTCCAGGCTGTGCTTGTCGGCGAACGGCAGCAGCTGGGTCAGGATCACGCCGCAGACGTCGCGCGACGGATCGATCCAGTAATAGGTGTTGGCAAGGCCCGCCCAGGCGAGGCTGCCGGGGCTGCGGCCTTCCGGCGTCTTGGCGGTGTTGATCAGGAAGCTCAGCCCCCACTTCTTCACCTGATCGGGATAGAGGTCGACGTCGTTGGTGTAGGGCGGTGCCGCCGTCGTCATCTTGACGACATTGATGTCGCCCATCTGGTTCTGCCCCATGGCCGCGATAGTCTCGGCCTTCAGCAGCTGGTTGCCGTTGCCTTTGCCCTTGTTGAGGATCATCTGGCAGAACTTGATGTAGTCGGCCGCGGTCGAATACAGGCCGCCGCCACCCATGTGGAATTCAGGGTTCTGCTCGAGCTCGAACGGGATTGCCGCCAGCGCGCCGTCCTCGCCGCGCGCATGCATGCCGACCAGCCGCTTGCGCATGTCGTCGGAAATCTTGAAGCCGGTCTCGCTCATGCCGAGCGGCGCGAACATGTTGTCACGCAAATAAGCATCGAGCTTCTTGCCGCTCGCCGCCTCCACGGCCTTGCCGACGAAGTCGATATTGATGCCATATTCCCAGCGTGTGCCGGGCTCGTTGGTGAGCGGCGTCTTCAGCGCGGCATTGAGGCACGAGATGATCCCGGGCGTGCCGGTCTTTTCCATGTATTTGCCCATGTCGGCGTTCCACAGGTCGTAGCAGAAGCCGGCGGTGTGGGTCATGAGTTGGCGCAGCGTGATCGGCGTTTTCGCCGGCCGCAGCTTTGGCTCGCCCTTGGCGTCGAAGCCTTCCAGCACCTGCGGTGCGGCGAGATCGGGCAGCAGCTTGCCGATCGGCTCATCGAGCGAGAGTTTGCCCTGCTCGACCAGTTGCATCGCGCCCGCGCAGGTCACCGCCTTGGTCATCGAGGCGATCCAGAACACGCTGTCCGCCGTCATCGGATCGCTCTTGGAGAGGTCGCGGTTGCCGAACGCGCCCTGGTAGATCACGTCCTTGCCGGTGGCCGCGATTGCGACGACGCCGGGAATCTCCTTTGCCTCGCTCTTCTGACGCAATACCTGATCGATCTGAGCCTTGCTTTGCATTGGGGGCTTCCTCCGGTGGGGTTTATTGTTTTGAAGTGGGCGGATCATCCTCCCGCTTTTCCGCTCCCGCAAGGCGGGCGCGCTGCGATGATGTCGCGATGTCGTGAAGGCAGGAGCCGCGACGGGCGGCCTTGCCTTGAGCCTTTTCCGTTCCGATTGCATCGGAACGGGGCTCTAGATTTTTGTTTTGACGCGTTTTCTTCACGCGAACCGGTGTCCACTTCGCTCGAAAACGCTAACGGATGTTCACCACGCGCGCAGATTTTGTGGTGGACTCCGCGCAAGTCCGGGTGACCTCTGGGGCGGGCCACGGTAACGTGATCGGCAAATTGATTTTCGCACGTGATTTTTTGCAATAACGCATTCAGATCGTTGCACAAACGGTGCGGCGGATTGGGATGGATTTGACGAAAAGATTCGTCATTTCCCGCCTTGCGGGGACGCAACAAATGATTTCGACATGGAGTGAATGGAAGCGCTACCCGCGGCCGGGCCGCGGCGAGAATATCGAGGCGCCGATCAGCCCGGGTCTTTACGAAGTCCGCTACGCAGGTACCGGTGCACTGCACTCGTTCGAGGCAGTCGATAATGTCGCACAGGCGCTGGCGCTGCTGCAGACCGGCGCCAAATCCTGGTTCGGCCGCCGCGATGCGCGGGCGCAGGCCGACCTCGAATACCGCACCTGCGCGACGTCGACCAAGGCGAATGCCAAGGCCGCCGCCGAGCGCATGATCGGCCGCCGCGAAACCTATATGTCCGGCGGCGCGCTCTGACCGCGCGCAACGCCGCGTAACTCCGCGCCAGCTCTCCCTATTCCTCGACGCAGGGTCGCGCCCGCCGCCGGTGCATCGCGGCGCGTTCCAGCCTATATAGGCCGCGAATACGCCCAAGAGAAAATCCCGGGAAATTCGAGTAAATCCAAGGAAATTCGAGGAGTAACGCCATGACCCCGCCCGTTGCCGCACGCGCCACGCAATCCGCAGCCTCCCTCCAGGACCGCCTGAAAGATCCGTCGCTGCTGCGCGACCGCTGCTACATCGACGGCGCCTGGGTCGGCACGCCAGAATTTGCCGTCAACAATCCGGCTACCGGCGTCGTACTGATCAAGATCCCGCAGCTCAGCGCCGATGACGCGACCCGCGCCGTCGAGGCCGCCGAGCGCGCATTCCCGGCCTGGGCCAAGCTGACCGCCAAGCAGCGCTCCAACATTTTGCGCAAATGGTTCGACCTGATCATCGCCAACCGCGAGGACCTCGCGCTGATCCTGACCTCCGAGCAGGGCAAGCCGCTGGCGGAAGCGCTCGGCGAAGTCGATATCGGCGCCGCCTATGTCGAATTCTTCGCGGAGGAAGCCCGCCGCGTCTACGGCGAGACCATCCCGACCCAGCGTCCGGATGCCCGCCTGCTGGCGATCCGGCAGCCGATCGGCGTCTGCGGCGCCATCACGCCGTGGAATTTCCCGAACTCGATGATCACGCGAAAGGTCTCGCCGGCGCTGGCCGCGGGCTGCACGGTGGTGCTGAAGCCCGCCAACGAGACGCCGCTGTCGGCGCTCGCGCTCGCTGTGCTGGCCGAGAAGGCCGGCGTGCCCAAGGGTGTGCTCAACATCGTCACCGGTGATGCGCCGCCGATCGGCAAGGTGCTGTGCGAACATCCGGCGGTGCGCTTCGTCGGCTTCACCGGTTCGACCAACGTCGGCAAGATCCTGTACCGGCAGGCGTCGGTCGGCGTGAAGAAGCTCGGCCTCGAGCTCGGCGGCAACGCGCCCTTCGTGGTGTTCGACGATGCCGATATCGATGCCGCCGTCGAAGGCGCCATCGTCTCGAAGTATCGCAACATGGGTCAGACCTGCGTCTGCGCCAATCGCATCTATGCCCAGGACAAGATCTACGATCAGTTCGTCGCGAAGCTGTCGAAGAAGGTCGCGGAGATGAAGATCGGTGACGGCACCGAGCAAGGCGTAACCCAGGGCCCGCTGATCAACATGAAGGCGATCGAAAAGGTAGAGCGCCATATTGCCGATGCCGTGAAGGGCGGCGCCAAGATCGTGACCGGCGGCAAGCGCTCATCGCTCGGCCGCAGCTTCTTCGAGCCGACCGTGCTGTCGGATGTGCGGCCCGACGCGCTTGTTGCGCAGGAGGAAACCTTCGGTCCGCTCGCGCCGGTGATCCGCTTCAAGGAGGAAGCCGATGTGATCGCAATGTGCAACGCCTCGCCGTTCGGCCTCGCTTCCTACTTCTATTCGCGCGACATCGGCCGCGTCTGGCGCGTCGCCGAAGCGCTGGAGTCGGGCATGGTCGGCGTCAACTCCGGCCTGATCACGACCGAGGTGGCGCCGTTCGGCGGCGTCAAGGAAAGCGGTCTCGGCCGCGAAGGCTCGCGCCACGGCATGGATGAATATGTCGAGATCAAATACGTGATGATGGCGGGGGTCTGATCCGCGACATCGCATGCCGAACGAGTCGATCGCGTTGTGACACCAGTCGGCTGGTGTCGCGTCAGGGGGCGGCTGCCGATTGTGGAGCAGGCTGGAACATTGTTCTGGCCTGCCCTCCAGCTTCTATCGGGTTGGGCCAGAACGAAGCGATCGTGCTTGCCCTGGCGTTATCCCGAACAACTCGCGGAATGCAGCCCCGAAAGCAGGCACGCTGTTGAAGCCGGCGATTGCAGCGGCCCTTGCAGGATGGACGCCCAACGTCAGCGCGCTCAATGCCTCGGTCAATCGCGCCTGCTGACGCCATTGGCGGAAGCTTAGCCCGGTTTCGGCGCGAAACACTCGAGCGAGGGTTCGACTGGACGCATTGGCGACCTCGCTCCATTCTTCCAGGCTCCTCGCGTCGTGAGGATGCGAACGAAGCGCAGAGATCACGCGGCGCAAGCGCGGATCTCTTGGAAGAGGCAAGCCGAGCGGCAACGGTGTCGCTTTGGCGATCTCGTCAAGCGCGAGCTCCGCGAGATGTTGGCCTCTGCCATCCAGCGACCACTCGACCGGTTCAGCACAGGCAGCCACGATAACTTCGCGGAGCAATCCGGACACCGCGATGACTTTTGATTTCCAGCCTACGCGGGTGGCCGCGTCTTCCCGCAGAAACAGCGCGCGCATCGTGACGGGGCCGTCCATGCTGATGGCATGCTGCGCATTCGCCGGCACAAGCAGCGCTGTCGTCGGCGGCACGACATAGTTGGACTCCGGCGTCTCCACGCGCATGACGCCCGACGTCGCGTAGAGCAATTGCGCGCGTGGATGCGTGTGAAATCCGGTCGCCAGGCCCGAGGGATAATCGCAAGCGAATCCTACGATCGGCCGCGGCGCGGTCTCGAAGGGCAGGATCTCCGCTTGTCGCGTTGGCGACAGGAATTGGCAGTTTATCTGCATCCGAACAGCCTAGGCTAACTGCGGCATCTTTCAAGATGTGCATCGTCGCCAACGTCGCAAGGAAAGAACCGTGAGCACAGGCCTTTTTCAAGAGATCGGATATATCACCGCAGACAAGCTGGTTGATGGTCCATTGACCCCGGGTCAGAACCGCAAGAAAGCCCTTGAGGTTGGTGACCTGTGGGTCGGGGAGTGTCACGTGACAGCTCTCGACCAGCCCAGCCAATGGCATCACCACGAACAGTTCGACAGCGTGATGTACATGCTCTCCGGCCGGATCCGTGTCGACTTCGGCGAAAATGGTGCCCGGTCCTTCGAGATGGGCAAGGGCGATTACGCCTACTTTCCGCGCCGTGCGATCCATCGCTGTCAGATCCTCGAAGGAGGAGACGACGTTCGCTACGTATTCGTTCGCCTCGGGAAGGGCGAGACCGTCGTCAACGTTGACGGTCCCGAAGCGTCCGAACGCAAACCGATGCGGGAGTTTGGCGCATAGTTTTCGGAAGCCCGAAGCGCTCCGGAAAACACCGGCATTGAAAATTGGGCTGGGTAATCGGCTGCGGCCGATTACCCCCTATTGCAGGGCAGTTGGGCCTGAAAGCCTGCGCACCGCAGGCGGTATGCGGCATATCGGATGGGGACAAGCGTGGCAGAAATGACGGCTGAACTACCGCGCGTGCAAGAGCAGGCCGGTAAGACCATCGTTGCCGCATCGCTCGGCAACATGTTCGAGTGCTTTGATCTGATTATCTACGGCACGATGGCTGGGACGATCGCAAGGCTGTTCTTTCCGGCGACCAATGACACCTCGTCGCTTCTGCTCTTTCTGGGTACGTTCGGTGTCACGTTTTTCGTGAGGCCGCTTGGCGCGGTCTATCTCGGTAATCTGGGCGACAAGATCGGTAGAAGGGAGGTGATGAGCCTTTCGCTTCTATTGATGACCGCGGGCATGCTCATCGTCGCTTTGGCGCCAAGCTACGCCTCTGCAGGAGTGCTTGCGCCAATAGCGGTTGTGGCAGGCCGGGTGTTGCAGGGCTTCTCGGCCGGAGGTGAGTTTGGCAGCGCGACTGCGCTCCTCGCCGAACACGATCCCCGTCGAAGAGGTTACGTCGCAAGCTGGCAAACAGCCACGCAAGGTTTTGCGCTCGGGCTGGCATCCGCATTCGGCGCGCTGCTTACGTGGGGTCTTTCACCCGACCAGTTCGAAACCTGGGGTTGGCGTGTGCCTTTCCTGTTCGGCGCCGCGCTTGGCCCGATAGGGATTTACATTCGCCGGGCCGTGCTCGAGTCCTCTGAATTCTCTGAGCCGACGGAAGCCAAGCAGCCGGCTCTCGAGATGTTTCGGTCGGAAAAGATGCGGGTTCTGGTCGCGTCCGGGCTGATTGTGCTGGCCACGATCACAATCTGGATGGCGGTCTTCATGCCCACCTATGCAACGAAGCAATTCCAGATGGAGCCGGCGACTGCCTTTGTTGGCACGGTGGTCACCGGCCTCGTGATCTTCCTTCTCTCCCCGGTCATTGGCGCGTTGTCCGACTTTATCGGCCGGACTGCGACCATGACGATCGGAACCGTTGCGGCGCTCGTCTTGGCCTACCCGGCCTTCGCCGTGGTGAAGCAGTCTCCGACGCTCGGCACGTTGGTGACCGTGCAAGGTCTGCGGGGCCTCGTCATTGCGCTCTATTTTGCGCCATTGCCCGCGCTGATGGCCGAGATCTTTCCGGCCAGGATGCGTACGAGCGGTCTTGCGCTCAGCTACAATCTCGGCGTGGCCATCTTTGGCGGATCTACGCCCTTCGTGCTGACGGGCCTGAGTTCGATAAGCGGTGACCCGCTTTCGCCAAGCTACTACGTCATGTTTGGCGCGCTGGTCAGCGGAGCGGCGATCTGGGTTGTCCGAGTTCGCTTCGCGTTGCGGTAAGTCTTTTAAAACAGGCGCGGTAGCATCGGTCGTCCGGCGATTGCCGAGCGACGGAACTTCGACGTGATCGCGACCCTCGCCGACGATCTCCGGACGCCATGCTACTCCGCGGCCAGCGGCGTCGGCGACGGCGGCGACCAGCACACGCAGCAATTCCGCCCCTGCGCTTTCGCCTGATACAGCGCCTGGTCGGCGGCGCTCATCAGGGCTTCCGTGCCAGCCATGCTGAGCGAGGCTTCGGCGATCCCGATACTCGCCGTGATCTGGAACGGTGCATCACGCACGCGCAGCGTCTGGGAGGCAATGCGCTTGCGGACGCGCTCCGCAACGATCCTGGCGCGCGACAGATTCGTCTCCGGCAGCACGATGGCGAACTCCTCGCCGCCGACCCGGCCGACAATGTCGGATTTCCGCTTGCCGTGCAGGCAGGCGCCAACCATGGCCTTGATCGCCTCGTCGCCGATGGCGTGGCCATAGCGGTCGTTGACGTTCTTGAAGTGATCGATGTCCACCATCAGAACCGACATCGCGCGGTGGTAGCGCTGGAAGCGGCTCCACTCGGCATCCAGCGTGAATAGGAAGTGCCGCCGGTTGAAGAGACCGGTCAGCGGATCGGTGGTCGCGAGCCGCTCGAGCTGCTCCGCATTCCGGATCAGATCGGTGACGTCGTAATAGGTGATCATGCGGCCGCCACCGGCCATGGTGGTGCAATGCGCCCGGAGGCGGCGGCCGTCGGGGGTCCGCAACTCGCGGACATGATCGCCCGCCTTGACCTCGGCGATCCGTTTGCTGGCAAAGCCCATGAGCTCCTTCGGCGATGCATGCGGATCGACCGCCCGCCGCGCGCGGGTGATCAACGAGGCATAGGTCGGACGTGTCGCCACCTCCTGTTCGTCGATCTCCCAGAACAGCCGTACTTTTTGATTCATGAATGTCGCCCTGAGCTCGCTGTCGAGCAGCAGCACGCCGTCCTGCACGGTTTCCAGCGCGTCGCGCAGTGCCTTCAGCTCATCCGACTGACGGACGATATCGGTGACCTCCATGTAACTCAGCATCCGGCCGCCGTCGGGCAGCGGCGTGCATTGCATGCGGATGACGTCGCCCTTGCTGCGACGCAGATCGAGCTGAAAACTCTCGTTCCGCGCGACGCGCTCGATGCGCTCGGCGACATAGGCTTCGATCCGGTCTGCCGGAATGTCATAGGCGCCGGTATCGCGCCCGTGGAAGATCAGCTCCGCAAAGGATGGATGCCGGTCGGCGACCGCGTCGGACAACGCCCACATCCGCCGGAACGCCTGGTTGATGAAACGGGCATTCAGCCTCGGGTCGAGCAGAACGATGCCGAGCGGCACCTGATCGAGCGCCGCCCGCAGGGCCAGCATCTGGCGGCGCACGACCTGATCTCCACCATGCTCGCCTGACGCCTTCTCATTCGACGCGGCGGTGTCGGCGACCTGCTGCAGTTCGAAGGTGACCCCGATCTGCTTTTCGGATTGCCAGGTCCGCCTGCAAGCAAGCACCGCGCTTTCGCTGGCGATCGAGAGCTGGAAGTGCTCGGGAATCCCGAGCCCGCTTTCCAGTTCGATGGTCGCGCCATCGTCGGTGATCCGGCGCACCACGCAATCGATCGCGGATTGGCCGAAGTTGAAGATGACCTTGGCGGCGAGCAGCGTGCGGCCGCGGATTTTGAGATTGGGTACTGACATGGCGGCGTTTCCCAATGAAGAGCCGCTATTCGAAACTCACAGACGTTACAATGGCCCGAGGTTTCTTCTTGGGAGTTCGGTTCCTGCCTAACATGCGGTTGACGGGAACCGGCCACTTTGCCGCAAGAACGGTGCGTTGTGGTGCGGGGGCCTCGCCGGATTGATCCGGCAACCGCGCGGATCAGTCCTGTCACACGCCCTTGTCGTTCGGATTGGCCACCGCGTCCTTCAGCGGCGCGGTCATCGGGAAGTTCAGGTTCACGTTCTTCGGCGGGATCGGCCGCGTGAACCATTTTGCGTAGAGCTCCTGGAATTCGTTGCTCTTCATCATGGCGACCAGCGTCTTGTCGACCAGCGCCTTGAACTCCGGATCGCCCTTGCGGATGATCAGCCCGTAAGGCTCGGTGCGCAGGCTGTCGTCGATGATGCGCCAGTTCGCGGGGTTGGGGCTGCCCGCGATCAGGCTGGCGAGCAGGATGTCGTCCATCACGAAGGCATCGCTGCGCCCGGTGGTCAGCGCCAGGAACGAGGCGGCATGATCCGGCGTAAGGATGTTCTTGGTCTGAAAGTTGTTGGCCTGGGCGCGTGCGCTCAACAGGCCGATCGAGGTCGAGCCTGAGGTCAGCGAGACCGGCCGGCCGGCGAGATCCTCGAAGCTCTTGATCGGCGCGTCCTTCTGCACCACCGCGCGGATGCTCGACACGAAGATCGTGGTGCTGAAGGCCACCACCTTCTGCCGCTCCAGCGTGTTGGTGGCAGGACCGCAGACGATGTCGATGGTGCCGTTCTCGATCAGCGGAATCTGGGTGGAGAGCTGGATCGGCTGCAGCCTGGTCTGCAGCGCGGGCAGCTTGAGCTCGCCCTTCACCGCGTCGACGATCCGCGCGCAGAGGTCCATGGCGAAGCCGACCGGCTTCTGGTTGTCGTCGAGATAGGAGAACGGGACCGAGACGTCGCGGTGCCCGAGCCGGATCTCGCCGGCGTCGCGGATCTTGGCCAGCGTGCCGCCGGGCGATTGGGCCAGTGCCGACGTCGCAATCGAAAGAAAGGTTATACAAATCAACTGCTTGAGAGGCTGGTTCATCGGATGATGCTCGGTGGTCGGCAGAATTGGATATGATGAGATTAGATTTTATACACAGCATTGCATAATCGACAAAGTGATTTTATACAATCGTTACCTAGTCGGATATCTTCCCCCAGGTCACCCAGCGAGAGAGCAGTCAGATGGAACCTGCAACCGCAACAAGCCCTCGAGCGGCCGGACCCCACGGTTCCGCGCCGGATGCCGTGCGCGAAGCGCTGCGGGCTGCGATCAGCTCGGGCGAGCTCGCGCCCGGATTGCAGCTGCGTCAGGACGAGCTCGCCGCGCGGTTCGGGACCAGCCGCATCCCCGTGCGCGAGGCGTTGCGCCAGCTCGAGGCCGAGGGCTTTGTCACGTTCCTGCCCAACCGCGGCGCGGTCGTCTCCGACCTGTCGATCGACGAGGTGATCGAGCTGCTCGAGATCCGGATCGCGCTCGAATGTCATGCGTTGCGCTTGGCGATCCCCGCCATGGGCGAGATCGATCTCGAGGAAGCGACGAAAATCCTGCGCGCCTACGACGCTGAGCCTGATCCGGCGCAATGGGGCGCCTTCAATTGGAAATTCCACGCCACGCTCTACGCGCCGTGCAATCGCCCGCGGCTGCTCAGCATGATCGAGGCGAATTACGGCCATGTCGGCCGCTTCACGCGGGCGCTGGTGTCGCAAGCGACCGGCAAGGAACGTCCGCAACGCGAGCATTACAAGTTGCTCGAATTCTGCCGCGACGGCGAGGCCAAGAAGGCGGTCCGGCTGCTGCGCGAGCATATCGAGGAAACGCAGAAGACGCTGCGATCGGCACAGCGTCAGGCGTTACGCGATGCCGGCGAGGGGCGCCCGGTCTGATCGCTCGAACAATGTGAATCATCGCAGGTCCCGCTGCGGGCCTTTGGGAGACTACGCGTGAAGATCAATGACGTCGAAATCCTGGTGATCGGTGCGGGCATCGTCGGCATCGCCACGGCCTATTACCTCGCGGTCCAGCACAAGCGCGCGCGTCTCTTGATCGTCGACGAGGGCCAGCCGATGGCATTGACCTCGGCGCAGTCGGGCGAGAACTATCGCAACTGGTGGCCGCACCCGACGATGGCCAATTTCACCAACCATTCCACCGACCTGATGGAGGAGATCGCGCGCCGCAGCGACAACCGCATCCACATGACGCGGCGCGGATATCTCCTGGTCACGCGCGAGGAGCGACCGGACGACCTGTTGCAGCAACTCTACGCCGGCTATGGCGAGCAGGCTGCGAAACTGATCCGCCTGCATGAGGGCGCAAGCCGCGGCTATCGGCCGCCGCATTCGGCGGACTGGCAGAGCGCGCCCGACGGTGTCGACGTCCTGCTCGGCCGCGATCTGATCGCGGCGCATTACCCGACCTTCGACAAGGAGGTTGCGACCGCGCTGCACATCCGCCGCGCCGGCGATATCAGCGGGCAGCAGCTCGGCCAGTACATGCTGGAGACCATGCGACCTCTGGGTGCGCAATTCCAGCAGGCAAAAGTCGTCGGCATCGCGAAGACCGATCGCTTCACCGTCGATGTGCTGGCCGATGGCGCGAGACAGACCATCAATGCCGACATCATCATCAATGCCGCGGGCCCATTTGCCGCGCATGTGGCTGCGATGCATGGCGAGCGGCTTCCGATCGTCAACGTGCTGCAGCAGAAGATCGCCTTCGCCGACCGCAACCGGGCGGTCGATCGCAAAATGCCGTTTGCGATCGATCTCGACGGCCAGACCCTGGCCTGGTCCGATGACGAGCGCGAGGCGCTGTCCGCGGCGCCGGAATTTTCGCGCCTGCTGCAGCCGATGCCGGGCAGCATCCATTGCCGGCCCGATGGCGGAGATCATGGCGAGTGGATCAAGCTCGGCTGGGCCTTCAACGCCGAGCAGACCACGGAGCCGGTCCGCGAGCCGGAGCTGAATCCTTATTTCCCCGAAGTGGTGCTGCGCGCCGCGAGCCGGCTGCAGCCGCGGCTCGCGCACTATCTCGGCGCGCTGCCGCGCGACCGCGTGCATTACGGCGGCTATTATCCGATGACGAAAGAGAACTGGCCGCTGATCGGGGCGGCGAAGACATCAGGCGTGTTCCTTGCCACCGCGCTGTCCGGCTACGGCACCATGGGCGCCTGCGCCACCGGCGATCTCTGTGCCCGCACGGTCGTCGGCGCGCCCGTGCCGGCCTTCGCCCGCAGCCTTTCGCTCGCGCGCTATCAGGACAAGGCGCTGATGGACGAGCTCGCGGCGAGCGAAAGCCGCGGATTGCTGTAGCTTAAACCGACCTTCGTAGCCCGGATGCAGCGAAGCCAAATCCGGGATTGTAACCGCGGACGCTCCCGGACGCGCTCGGCTTCATCCGCGCCCGTCGCGCGCGCACTCAGTGGCTATCATTGCCGATGAGCGCCCTGATGCGCCTTGCCGGGGGCCCGAACAAGCTGGCCAAGGGCGTTCTCACCCGTTCCGGCAGCTTCAGCCAGAGGTCGCGGGCCTTGCCCGAGATGAGCGGATGCGGTTGTGGCGACCGCAGCTCAATTGGTGCGGTAAGAGGCAGGTGCGGTGTCAGTGCCGACCAGCTCTCTTGTTGCGCATCGATACGCACCAGCGCGAATGTCGGCCGCCGCTCGCGCGGTGGACCAAGCGTGCTGGCTTGCTCGATCGCCTCGTCGATGTCGCTGACAAATCGGTGGTAGCCATACGCGCCGCCTAGAATGACGTCGCGATAGGCGCGATCGACCATTTTTTGCAGGCTGGGTACGTCGGCGAGCCGCTTCAGCACGTCATCCAGATTCCTGTAGTCCTTTCGGAGCGGAATGTAGTGTTCGTCGGGTCGGATCACATCGGAGTAGGAACCTTCGAACAACACCAGCCCGGTCTTCAGTCCAATCGCCTCGAAGATCTTCGGGCTCATCTGGCCCATGCTGACATTGTTTTCATGCGGAGCGACGACGCGCCGGTAAAGCTCGTCATCGCTGAGATCCGGCTGCTCCTTCGCCATCGCCAGGACAGCGTTGCGAATATCGCCCCATGCGTCGAGGACATTGGCGCCGCTCTCGGTGCCAAGCATCGCTCTCGTATCCGTCATGAAAGAGAACCAGGCGGAGCCGTTGACCCGCTTGTCTTCCTCCCATTCGATGTCGTGGGGGACATTGCGAGCGGCGCATTCGGCCTTCATCCGCTGCGCGATGGTGGATTTCTCGAATCCCAATTGCCCGTACCAGATGGGGAGCTTTCTTCCACGGTAAGCGAGCCAGAGGCGTCGTTCCGCCAGCGGCGTGGCCAACTCGAACGGCAGTTCGTCGGGAACATAGCCCGTCAGGCAGGATCTGAACTTCACGTTCGGCAGTTCGGCGGACGGATAGAACTTTTCGACAAACGGCTTGGGCACGGTCGTGAAGATCGTGTCGACGCCGAGCTTCCTGATCAAGGCGCATGCCTTCCGCGGCATGTCGTATTCGTCCTGGATCAGCAGCACCTTGGGTCCGCTGAACCTGGACACAAGCTCCACGAACGAGGGCGACATCGTTTCGAACGGCATGCGCACCGAGAAATGAATGACAAGCGCATCGAACAATTCGAGAGGAAAATCGGCCTTGCAATCGAACGTCGCGGCGGCATAGGCCACGTCATGCCTCGAATGGCGCTGGATCGCCATCAGGTGCTGACGGACGAATTCGGTGGCCAGGGCATTCGGGTCGTAGAGAACGAGAATGCTGTGCGATCTGGTCTGAATGACGCTGTGCATCGGCTGGCGGCTGCTTCAACGATCTCCGGAATGCCGGTCTCGCAGGATGGAAATGGCCGGCGTCGGCCAATCGAACGGGTTGCCGTACCGCGTGAGATAGTCCTCGACGGTCGGGAAATAGTACAGGAGATCGGATGGTCGGAATTGCCCCTCCAGCAGTGCCGTAATGAAGACAACTCTTGAAGCGTTGAGTTGTTCCGTCGCGCCGATGATCGCGATCGCATCAGCCGGAACCGGCTTGCCCGATGCGATATCGTCAAAGCTCGCGATGCAGGCGATGCCCAGGGTCGGATCGATTGCCAGATGCGGCGTCTTGCCGGGTTCGCTCAGGAACAGCATCTGATGATTTCCGACGGCGCCTCCGTCCCATCCGACAAGGGAGAGCGGCCTGCGATCTGCTTCGCTGAGGAGAAGACGCGAGAAGTAATAGGTCAGCAGGCCGTAGTTCGAGCAGTCGAGATGCTCCGAGCGCAGCAGCTCACTGTAGTCCTGCGACGAGCATCCTTTGCCGTAGGGCTTGAGATTATGCGCCGCAGTTGAGGCAAACACGTATAAAAGATCCGCGCGGGTCAGCCCCGACCAGGATTGCGGCAAACAGCGCTGCATGTGTTCCAGCGCCGTCGCTGAAACATCCCGCAGAACATCCGGTCGCTCGGACATCGCATCGCCGGTGATTGCGCCGAGGCGAGGCAATTCGACGATCTTGATCTGAGATAGTGCGCGCGTTGTCCGTAGCGAAGATATTTTTTTTGCGAAACGAAGAAACATTTTGAAATTGAAGGCTGGCGAAAATATTTCGCTCCGCCTTCTTACTTCAATAAGCCGCTCCATGACAGTCGCCGCCCCGGGATTGTGTCATCTCAACGATGCAATTCGGCGAGCGGGTTGTCAGGTTAAAAATCGGCAAAGCTTCTCATGGCAGCATGTGATCTTGTCCTACGGCGTGGTCACACTTCCCGCGCGCGCGGCGCAACGTGCTGATCGCTCGGCTGAATCGGCTTCACGCCCGCGGCAGGCGCTGCGGCCTCTGCTGCGTGGAGAGGCCGCCTCGCATCCGTCGGAACAGATGATCTTATTCCTTGCCGAAGGCGCCGTGACGACCGACGCCGGAGGCGAAGCGCGTTGCGCCCGACAGGGTCTCGCCCGAGGCGATCACATCGAGCCCGCCGCGCATCTCGTTTCTGATCGCCTCTTCCTCGTCGAGGTCCCACTGCCGCAGCGCCGACAAGCGGTCGGCGCGCATGCAGTTTTGCGGAAAGCGGGCGATGTCATTGGCAAGCGCGATCGCGTGCGCGCGCGTCTCGCCCTTCGGCACCAATCGGTTGGCGAGGCCCATGCGATGCGCCTCCGCGCCGCCGACCGGGCGTCCGGTGAGGATCAGATCGATCGCCTGCGAATGGCCGATCAGCCGCGGTAGGCGGATGGTGCCGAGATCGATCAGCGGCACGCCGAAGCGGCGGCAGAACACGCCGAAGGTTGCGTCCTCGGCAACCACGCGCATGTCGGCCCACAGCGCGAGCTCCATGCCGCCGGCGACCGCAAAACCCTCGATCGCGGCGATCACGGGTTTCGAAAGCCGCAGCCGGCTCGGTCCCATCGGCGCGATCGTGTTGTGGCCGCCGACCTCGCGCTTCTTGTTGGGATCGCCTGCCGCCACTGCCTTCAGATCGGCGCCGGCGCAAAAATAGCCGCCGGTGCCGGTGAACACCGCGACCGATGCGCTCGCATCGGCATCGAAGGCTGTGAACGCGTCATACAGTTTGCGCGCGGTGGCGCCGTCGACGGCGTTGCGGTTGTGCGGACGGTTGATAGAGACGATGGTGACCGGACCATCGCGCTCGACGAGCACGGTATCGGCATCGGACATGGGGCGCTCCCTGGGCTGTTCTTGTTGTGTCCGGAGAGTGACATCAGTGGCGAGGTGCGCGCAATCCCGTGACAGACAGCACAATTCCGTAGGGTGGACGTCGCGGCGCACGCCGTTCTTTCCCCGTCATCCTGAGGTGCGAGCGGAGCGAGCCTCGAAGGATGCACTGCCTCGCTGGTGGCCGTCGACCCTTCGAGGCTCGCTTTCGCGAGCACCTCAGGGTGACGGTGATAGATCAAAAGTGACGGTGATAGATCGAATATGAGGACGGTAGCTAAACCTTCAGCTCGGTCCCCGTGACGCGGCGATATGCCTCAAGGTAGCGCTTGCTGGTCGCGTCCACCACGCTGGCCGGCAGCGGCGGGGCGGGCGCGTCGCCGTTCCAGCGGCCGGCGCGGCGCTCGACATCGAGATGGTCGCGCAGCGGCTGCTTGTCGAAGCTCGGCTGCGGCTGGCCCGGCTTGTAGGCGTCGACCGCCCAGAAGCGCGACGAATCCGGCGTCATCACCTCGTCGATCAGGATGATGCGGCCATCCTTGTCGCGCCCGAACTCGAATTTCGTATCCGCGATGATGATGCCGCGGGCGCGGCTGGTCTGCTCGCCATAGCCGTAGACGTCGCGCGCCATCTTCTCGAGCGTCGCGGCAACCTCGAGGCCTACGATCTCGCGCACCCGCGCCACCGTGATGTTCTCGTCATGGCCAGCCTCGGCCTTGGTCGCCGGGCTGAAGATCGAAGGCTCAAGCTTCTGGCTTTCGACCAGGCCGGCCGGCAATTTCTCGCCCGCAAGCGTGCCGTCGGCCGCGTATTCCTTCCACGCCGAGCCGGAGATGTAGCCGCGGATCACGCATTCGATCGGGAACACGGTAGTGCGCTTGCACAGCATCGCGCGCCCCAGGATGTCGGCGCGATGGTTCTTGAGCTCAGGCACCGCGCGGATGATCTCGTCGGCGTCGGCGCTGATCATGTGATGCGGCACGGTGCCTTCGAGCTGCCGGAACCACCAGGCGCTGATCTGGGTCAGCACCGCGCCTTTCATCGGAATGGTTTCCGACATCACGACGTCGAACGCCGAGATGCGGTCGGTGGTGAGCAGCAGCACCCGATCATCGCCGACGGCGTAGATATCGCGCACCTTGCCGCGGCCGATCCGGGGCAGGGGCAAATCGCTTGAGGGCATCGCAGACATCGGCTTGGTCTTTCTAGGTGGCTTGCAAAGACGTGCGCCCGCACGAGACGTGCGGGCGCCAGAGACTATCACAGGAAATAGCTCACTCCGGCAGCGGAATGAACTCGTGTTCGTGCGGAACCTGCGCGAAACGCCCGGTTTTCCAGTCCTGTTTGGCCTGCTCGATCCGCTCCTTCGAGGAGGAGACGAAATTCCACCAGATGTGGCGCGGCCCTTCCAGGGCGTCGCCGCCCAAGAACATCATGCGGGTCGGCCGCAGCGTCTTCACGGTGATGCGGTCGCCGGGCCGGAAGATCAGGAGCCGCGGTCCCTCATGGCGGTCGCCCGCGATCTCGACCTCGCCGTCGACCAGGTAGATCGCGCGCTCCTCGTGATCGGGGTCGAGCGGCACCGAGGTGCCGGCCTGGGCGGTCACCTCGGTGTAGAACCATGGCGAGACCATGCTGACCGGCGAGGTGATGCCGAAGGCAGAGCCCGCGATGACGCGCGCGGTGAAGTCGCGCTCGGAGATCATCGGCAGGTCGCCCGCGCCATAATGCTGGAACGACGGCGCGATCTCTTCCTTGCCCGCAGGCAGCGCGATCCAGCTTTGCAGCCCGAGCATCTTCTGGCCGTCGCGGCGCTGCACGTCGGGGGTGCGCTCGGAATGCGCGATGCCACGGCCCGCGGTCATCAGGTTCATCGCGCCGGGCTGGATCTCCTGGATGTTGCCCTCGCTGTCGCGATGCATGATGCTGCCGTCGAATAGATAGGTGACGGTGGCAAGCCCGATATGCGGATGCGGCCGCACGTCCATGCCCTTGCCGGCGAGGAATTGCACCGGCCCGAAATGGTCGAAGAAGATGAAGGGCCCGACCATCTGCCGCTTGCCATGCGGCAGCGCGCGGCGCACGGCAAAGCCGTCGCCGAGATCGCGGGTGCGCGGCACGATGATCAGATCCAGCGCGTCGCAGGTCTGGGGATCGCCGAGTTCGGGATCGGTCGAGGGCTGCCAGCTCATGGAAAGTCTCCTTCTCTTTAGCCGCGATCATACTCCAATCGTCGTCCCGGCCAAGCCAACGGGTCGGCGAGAAGCGCCGCCCGATGACAGGCTCCGCGCGAGCCGGGACCCATAACCACAAATGGATGTTGGTACGCAAAGCTAGGGCCCCAGCCTTCGCTTGCAACACGCATCAGTGGTTATGGGTCCCTGCTCCCGTACGCAATCGCGCACTAGGCAGGGACGACGAAGTACTTCTGACGCGTGAGCGCGCGTGATAACAGCGTAAACTTGGAAACTGGAGGAGGCCATGGTTTCTCTGATCAGGCCGGGCGCAAAGCTGTTGCAGGTCGACGGTCCCGTGATCGAGACGGAACGGCTGTTGCTGCGGCCGTGGCGGGCGTCCGACATCGCTGACAACACGAAAATGCTGTCCGATCCCGAGACGGCGCGCTTCATCACGCCGGATCATCAGCCGGTCACCTCGGAGCTGAAGGGCTGGCGCAACGCCGCCGTCATCTCGGGCCATTGGGCGCTGCATGGCTTCGGCATGTTCGCGGTCGAGGAGAAATCCTCAAGCCGCTACATCGGCCGCGTTGGCCCGTATTACCCGCCGGAATGGCCGGGCTTCGAGGTCGGCTGGGGCATCGCCAAGGCACATCGCGGCAAGGGCTATGCGGTGGAAGCCGCGCGCGCCGCGATCGACTTTGTGTTCGCCAATTTCACCGTCGACCGCATCATCCATTGTATCGATCCGGCCAATATCGCCTCGCAGGCCGTGGCGCGGCGGCTCGGTGCTGTCAACGAGGGGCCGGGCCAGCTCGAGGGCGATGTGGTCGATATCTGGGTGACGACACGTCAGCGCTGGCAGCACGAGCCATCTTGAAAAACCTCGTTCAACCGACGATTGTTCGGCGATGAAATCGGCCGCACTTGAACTCTGCCTGCGCAGCGCCAGCGTGGCGCTGCTGCTGGTGCTTGCCGCCTTGCTGCTCACTGATTTTCGCAAGGTGCTGTCCGGGCGCCTTGCGGCCGCCTTCGCGTTGGGTTCGGCCGCGCATGCGGTGACCGCGTCGATTGGTGCCGGGCCGCCGGTCTCGGACTGGCATGCGCCACTAATCGCGCTCTCGACCGGCGATATCGTGGTGTTCTGGCTGTTCACGCGTGCGCTGTTCGATGATGCGTTTCAGCTGCGCTGGTGGCACGGCCTGATCTGGGCCGCGGTCGTGGCCTACAGCTTCGTCAATTGCACGTGGATTGCACCCGCCGGTCACGCGCGGATCGCGATCATCATGGTCAATTCGCTCACGCTCGTCTTCGTTGCGCTCGCGGTGGCGCAAACCATCGGATCGTGGTCGGCAGATCTGGTCGAGCGCCGCCGCCGTGTCCGCGTCTTCATCGTCGCCGCATCTGCGCTGTACGGCGGTATGAACGCGCTGCTTCAGATCGCCTATGCCGGCAGCCGCGTGACCGTGGAATGGGCCAATTTGCTGAACGCGGCCGTGCTCACCGCCATCGTGGCCGCAATCACCTGGGCGATGATGCGCGTCGACGGCGCCGAGTTGTTCACGGTGCCGGCGGAGGCCGTCGTGCTGACGAAGCCGGCCGCGGTCGAGGAGGCGGCGGACCAGAGACTGGTCGATGCCCTGATGCGGCTGATGGCGGACGAGCGCATCTACCGCCACGACAACATCACCATCGGCACCTTGGCGACCCGACTGAAAATCCCCGAATATCGTCTCCGGCGGCTGCTCAACCAGCGGCTCGGCTACCGCAATTTCAACGTCTTCCTCAACAACCACCGCATCGAGGAAGCCAAGGCCGCGCTCGCCGATCCCTCGCAGGCTGAAGTCCCCGTCATCACCATTGCGATGGACGCCGGATTCCAGTCGCTCGGCCCCTTCAACCGCGCCTTCAAGGCGACCACCGGCGTGACCCCGACGGAGTACCGGAAGGTGAAGGCGGGTGTGGTGTGAGGGTTGCCGCCGGCTCCGCTGCACCCTCTCCCCTTGTGGGAGAGGGTGGCGCCGAAGGCGCCGGGTGAGGGGTCTCTCTCCGCGGATAGAGACCCCTCATCCGGCGCGGATTGCATCCGCGCCACCTTCTCCCACAAGGGGAGAAGGGAAGGGACGTCACCGCAGCTGTCTGTAATCACAACACAATTCCAGAATCGGCGAGCCGCCGCCAATCCTCGACTAGCCGCATTTCCAAATCCGGCGAGCGTTTCCCGGCGTCCCGCGGCCTGATCCCGGCCACGCCCATCGCGTCATTGCCGGAGGATCCCGTGACCCGTCGAAAGCTCTTTCTTGTTCTCGCCGCCGCCACCGCTTTCGGTGCGTTGGCGCTGTCTGCCGCCCGCGCCCGCGACGTGCCCAGGGTCGCGACCGGTTTTGTTGCGAACATCGTCTGCTCGGAGACCTTCGTCAGCGGGCTCGACCCGAAGCGAAACCTGGCCGAGACCACGGACGCGATGCCGGGGACCTGCCTGATCACCTGGGCGATGGACACCGAGGTCGACCTTGATCGCAAGGACGTCACCGTGACGCTGTTCGGGCTTGGCCGCAGCCACGCAGTCTATCGCGAGGGGGTCGGCTGCACGCTCGACCACGGCGCGGTGCTTGCCGATGGCCCGCTGCCGCCCTCGAGGCCGCAAGCCGCGTTGCTGCCCGAGATCGCCGGTCCCGCGATCGTTGCACCACAGACCCCGCAGCTTGCGGCCGCGCTGGATCGCGCCTTTGCGGAACCGGCCGAGCCGCCGTTCCGCCGCACCCGCGCGGTCGTCGTCATGAAGGATGGCCGCATCGTCGCCGAGCGCTATGCCGACGGCATCGGGATCGACACGCCGCTGCTCGGCTTCTCCGCAACCAAATCGGTGATCTCGGCCCTGATCGGAATTCTGGTGCGCGACGGCAAGCTTGCGGTCGACCAGCCGGTGCCGATCGCCGCCTGGCAGGATCCGAAGGATCCGCGCCACGCGATCACGGTCGATCAGCTCCTGCGCCACACCGCGGGCCTCGCGCTCGGCAGCTCGCTGCAGGCCTCGCTGGCCTCCGCGCTCGAGCCGGTCAACCGGATGAAGTTTATGGAGCCGGACATGGCCGCGTACGCCGAGAGCATTCCGCTCGAGACGGCGCCGGGCAAGGCGTGGAATTACCACGACGGCAATTTCATCATCCTCTCGCATCTGATCCGCAACGCGGCCGGTGGCCACGCCGCCGATGTGATACGGTTCGCGCGGGCTGAATTGTTCGGTCCGCTCGGCATGCGCAATGTCGTGATGCAGTTCGATGCTGCGGGCACGCCGGAAGGATCGGGCGCGATGATGGCGAGCGCACGCGACTGGGCGCGTCTCGGCCAGCTCTATCTCAATGACGGTGTCGTCGGGGGAAAACGCATCCTGCCCGAAGGCTGGGTGAGGTATTCGGCCGCGCCGACGGCGAATGCCTGGGTCGGCATCGGCGCGGGCTTCTGGACCAATCTCGGCGACAGCTTTGGCGCCAATTATCGTGTCGCGCACGGCATGCCGCGCGACGCCTTCTTCGCCAAGGGCACGATCGGACAGTATGTCGTGATCGTGCCGTCGCAGCGGCTCGTCATCGTCCGCCTCGGCCGCTCGCCGAACATGCCGCCCGCGGCGGACGGCGTGTTCGACCTGGTCCGTGACGTCGTCACAGCGACGTCCACCAGCGCGCGGCTCGCGGGCGGCAATTGACTAGAGCGTTTTCCAGCGAAGTGGATACCCGTTCGCGTGAAGAAAACGCGTCAAAACAAGAATCTAGAGCTCCGTTCCGATTCCATCGGAACGGAAATAGCTCTAGCACGTCACACACCCGCGCGATCGTGATTTGAATCTCCGCGTGAGGAATTTTCTGATGCCGCGGCGCATCTCGCACCAGATGCGCCGCAGTTCCCTCAGATTGCCTCAGCCGGAGACCATCATGCCGAAAGCCTACTGGATCGTGCACGTCACGGTTCACGACGAAGCCCGCTATCCCGAATATCTCGCTGCCGCGATGCCGGTGTTCGCGAAATACGGCGCCAACTTCATCGTGCGCAACGGTCCCTATGAGCTGATGGAAGGCGCGACCCGCCAGCGCAACTTCGTCATCGAGTTCAAGGATCGCGCTACCGCGATGGAATGCTACACCTGCCCCGAATATCAGGCCGCGAAAGCGATCCGGCAGAAATATTCGGATGGGGATTTTGTGATCATCGATGGCGCGGAGTAGGCGAGCCTCGCACGCTCGGACATTGCAGTGAGGTGAGCACACCTCTCAGGCTCCCTCCTCCCTTGCGGGGGAGGGTTGGGGAGAGGGGTAAGCCGCGGGCTCAGATGTTCGATGAACGCATCGCCCTCGCAAATGCTTTTGTCTCTCGTCACAAAAGATACGGAGAGCGCACGCCGTGTGACACCCCTCTCGCTAACCCTCCCCCGCAAGGGGGGAGTGAACCCTTCCATCTGTGGCTCCCTTACGCGCTCAATCACTGAGTTGCCCGACGGGTCAAGCCCGGACGGTAAAAATACTTCGCTTTATCAGAAATATAACCCGGTGTATGGTTTGCCCGTCTCACCCGATCGAGGGGCGCTTCGCGGTCGTCACGAACGCGGTGTGAGATGCGGTGGACGCTGATCATGCGAGCGACGAACGCATGTGACGCGGACGGTGAAGTCGTGTGGTCCTGACGCCCTAGTGGCCGGTGTCCCAAGCAAAGCGCGAAAGCGTCTTGCGAAGGCGGTGACAAACAAGCCCAGTCTCGCCGGGGAGAGCACGAAATAAGCCGTAACCCATCGCGCAGGGAAAGCCGGATTGCTCCGGTTACACCTGTGGTCCTACCCCCGTGCTTTCTACCTTTTGCTCGGGGCCCACGGGTGCGATCGGCACCCGGCTTTCCCTGCGCCCTCTGCAAGAGAGAGGGCGGAACGAAAGAGCAAAGCTCGGACGATTCATGTCGCGAGAACGCGGAGGTTTGACTCACAACCCGCGCCGCATATTCGGTGTCGTCCCGGCCTAGTGCGCAATTGCGCACGGGGGCCGGGACCCATTACCACAAATGCGCCAATTGTTGCGTGACGCTGGGGCCACGGCCTGTTTCCAACAACTCAACCCTGTGGCTATGGGTCCCGGCCTTCGCCGGGACGACAGCGGTGGGTGTGGCGCTTGCGCCGCGACGACGAGCGCAGCCCTACTGCCGTCCCAACTGCGTCGCCTTCTCAACGCGATCGAACCGCTCCAGCGTCAGGATCGCGTCGGCGAGCTGGTCGGCGCGCTTGTCGAGCACCGGGCGGGCCAGCGTCAGGAATTTCTGCTGCATCGCCTGCGCATCGGGGAACGAGGTCGGCTCGCCCGAGGGATCGGCATAGAGGCGCTCATGCACGCCGTCGTCGGTGGTGATCGAGACGCGGGCGCCGAATGGGTGGGTGCGGCCGACCTCGAGGCGGTCGTCCTGCACCACGTCGAACTTGTCGGCGAGCGCGTCGATTGCCTTATCGCCAAGCCGGCCGTAATCGTCCCAGCCGAAATGGCCCTGGTCGAGCGCGATCGCGCCGGTGAAGAACATCGAGAACTGGCCGCCGACCACCGAGGTCGGATGGCGCTTGGTGGCGACGTCGCCGGTCAGCGTGATGCCGTTGCGGTGCAGGCCGATCTCGACCTTCTTGATCTGGTCCGGGGTCAGATTGTGCTCGCGCCGCATCGCGATCAGTGCGTCGATCGCGGCATGGGTGTAGCGGCAGCTCGGATACGGTTTTACGCCGATCTTCAGCGTCTCGTAGGTGTGGCCCAGGCCCGCCACCGCCTTGTCCGGATGCGCATTGTCGCTGTAGCCGACCAGCAGGCCGTGCTTGCCCTCGACGGCCTCGCTCGAGCCGACGAAGTCGTTGCGCGCAAGCGTCGCGGCGATCACGCCGTTCATCGCGGCGGCGCCGACCTGGTAGCGCTTGTTCCAGGCGCCGTTGACCAGGAACTGCAGCGAGCCCGCGGCCTGGCTGCCGGAGACGCCGAAGGCGGAGATGATCTGCTCCTTCGACAGGGCGAACAGTTTTGCCGCCGCCGCCGCGGCGCCATAGGTGCCGGCGGTCGCGGTCGGGTGGAAGCCGCGGGCGTAATGCGAGGTCGGGTCGAGCGCATTGCCGAGCCGGCAGCACACTTCATAGCCGGCGACGATCGCGGTCAGCACGTCGCGGCCGGAGGCGCCGACCATCTCGCCGACCGCAAACGCAGCGGGCACCACCGGCGCGCTCGGATGCAGCGAGGAATCGGCGTGGGTGTCGTCGAAGTCGAGCGAATGGCCGAGCGCGCCGTTGAGCAGCGCCGCGACCGCCGGCGTCCAGGTCTTGGTGTCGCCGAACACGGTGGCCTCGCCCTTGCCGTCGAGCGCCAGCGCCTCCAGCATCTTCATCAGCGAGGGCGTCGATTCCGCGTCGCGGCGGGCGCGGATCGCGCTGCCCAGGAAGTCCAGCGTCAAAACCTTGGCGCGCTCCAGCACCTCCGGCGGGATGTCGCCATATTTCAGGTCGGCGACGTAGGCGGCGAGCGTTGCGGTTTCGTGGGCCATCGTGTTTCCTCAATTTTGCGGCGCAGGGTAGGCGGGCGGGTTTGTCCTTTCAAGCCACCTTGCCGCCGCGGGCAGCAGCCATGCTCCAACTCGCTTGGCTTCAAATCATGTAACACGGGCCTTTCCATTGATTGCGGATCAGGGTGCATGAGGACCTTCGCAAAACGCATGTACGACCAGCTTTGGACCCGCAAGACCCAGCTGGCGCTGGCGGTCCGGATCGCGTCCGCGGGCGTCGCGGCCTATACCATCGCGCTGGCGCTGAACCTGATGCTACCGCTATGGGCGGTGCTGACCTCGCTGATCGTCACGCAAATGAGCGTCGGCCGCTCGCTGAAGGCGACCCGCGACTACATGCTCGGCACCATCGGCGGCGCGATCTATGGCGGCGCGATCGCGGTTCTGATCCCACATTCCGGCGAGGGCAGCCTGCTGGCGCTCTTGGTGCTGGCGATCGTGCCGCTCGCCTTCATCGCCGCGCTCAATCCCAGCCTGAACTCGGCGACGGTGACGGCGGTGATCGTGCTGCTGCTGCCGACGATGCATCACTCCAACCCGCTGGATTCGGCGATCGACCGCGTCCTCGAGGTCACGGTCGGCGCGCTCACCGGGCTTGCGATCTCGTTCCTGGTGCTGCCGTCGCGCGCGGTCAGCCAGATCAGGGTCAATGCTTCAAAGCTGCTGGAACTGCTATCCGCGGCATTCGCCGAATTGCTCGCCGGCCTGACCCGCGGTCTCGACAACGACGCGCTGCACCGGATCCAGGACGGCATCGGCACCGCGATTACCAATTTGCATGCGACCGGCCTCGAGGCCGAGCGCGAGCGCTCCATGCATCTGTCGTCGGGGCCGGATACCGGGCCGCTGCTGCGCACGATCCAGCGGTTGCGGCATGATGTCGTGATGATCGGGCGGGCCTGTGTGGTGCCGCTGCCGGCCGATATCCAGGCCAGGCTGGCGCGGCCGCTCGCCGACGTCAGCAAGGCGATCGTCAGCTATATGGTGGCGGTCGCGACCGCCTTGCGTGCCGGCAGCGGCCCGGCCGACATGGCGCCGGTCGACGACGCGCTGCACGCCTACACCGAGGAGGTTGGCGCGGTCCGCAGGGATGGCCTGATCCGCGGCCTGCCGGTCGATGCCGCCGAACGCTTCTACGCGCTCGGCTTCTCGCTCGAGCAGATGCGGCAGAACCTCAACGATCTCAAGCGCTGTCACGGCAATTGGTGCACGAGCGAGGAAGCTTCCGAGAAGATCGTCGCTGATACACCGGAGAAGAGCGCGGCATGATCGCGGACTACGCTGTGCGGCGCGTCAGGCCCTTGCTCTCCATGCGCCAGATCAGGAGGTCGATACGGTCCTGACCGAAGAACGGTTCGTTCTCGAACACAAAGGTCGGCACGCCCCAATGGCCGGACGCGGCGTGCGCGTGCTCGTTGCCCTTGATGACCTCTTCATAGCGATCGGGATCGGCCACGATGGCCGCGTCCATCGCGGCGAGATCGAAGCCGGCAGCGGTCGCGGCCACTGCCAGATGATCGCCCTCGTTCCAGCCCTTCACCGAGCCGTCCCAAAGCACCCGGCTGATCGCGGCAGTGAAGGCAAGCGAGCGCCCCTCGAGCTGGGCTGCGGCGCCGAGCCGGGTCAGCCGATGGATGTAGGGCTGGTGTTCGGCGACGTCGAGCGTCGTCATGTCCTGCACGATCGGGTCCGGGCGCGGAAAGCGGAACGGGATGTTCTCGTGCTTGGCGACCCGGCTGGAATCGAGCACGACATAGCGGGCGAAGCGCGGATCGGTCTTCTTGAAGAAGCCGGGCACCCGCACCGCGAGCGGATAGACCGGCCGCAAATTCACCGCGACGTCATAGTCGGCGACCATCTGCAGCGTCTTCGGCAGCGCCAGATAGCTGTACGGGCTGCGGAACGAGAAGAACAGGTCGACCGACAGGGTCATGCGCTAGCCTCCGGCCTTGCGCAGCATCGCCGGCACGATCAGGCGATGGAACGGCAGGATCACCGCGAGATAGGCGCGCCCGATCCTGTTGTGGGTGAGCACCAGCGTGGTCGCGGTGATGCTGCGCGCGGGTCCTTCGGGCGCGACGTCGACGACGAGCCGGAAGTCGAGATGCTTGTCGTTGAAGCCCGCGACCAGCCGCTCCGGCGTTTCGCTGACCACCGGGAATATCCCGATCATGTCGCGCGCCACGCCGTCGGCTGCGCCCGAGGTCTTCAGGCCGAGCGGCGCGACCAGGAGATTGCGCAGAGCGATCAGCCACTCGATCCAGCGCGGCTGCCGCGCCACCATGGCCTCAGCGGCGTGCCGGGCATCGAGATCGCGATGCGTGGTCGCGATCCTGAACGCATCGATGAATTGCGCGCCGGCGAGCAGCGCGGCGGGATCCACGTTCGGCGTGACCTCGTCAACCTTCATCGGGCAACCTTCATCCAACCAGTCTGCGTGCCAGCAGGCGGAAACGCAAGATCAGGAGGGTCGCATAGACAGCAGTCCCGAGCGACAGCCCGATCCAGACGCCGGCGGCGTCGAGCTTCGCCCAGAAGGCAAGCGCGGAGGCCGATGCGAATCCCACCAGCCAATAGCTGATGACGGCGAACAGCAGCGGCACCTGGGTGTCGTTCATGCCGCGCAGCGCGCCGGCGGTGGTGGTCTGCACACCGTCGGCAATGAAGAAGGTGGCGCCGATCAGGAGCAGCGCCGCGGTGAGCTGCGCGGTGGCGTCGGAGGCCTCGCCGAGAAACAGCGCCGCGATCTCGAAGCGGGCCAGGATCACCGCGAGCGTCATGACGCTCATGAACACGCCGGCGAGCGCGACCGCGACAAAGCCGGCGCGTTGCACCGCCTCGGTGTCGCGGCGGCCGACGGCCTGGCCGACCCGCACCGTGGCGGCCATGCTGACGCCGAACGGCACCATGAACAGGATCGCCGCGATCTGCAGCGCGATCTGGTGTGCGGCCAGCGCCGTGGTGCTGATCAGCCCCATCAACAGGCCGGCCGCACCGAACAGGCCGTACTCCAGCAGGAAGGCGATCGAGATCGGCGCGCCGACCGCGACCAGCTTGCCCATCAACGGCCAGTCGATGCGCCAGACGCGGCTGAAGACGTGGTACCTGCGGAACGGGCGGCGGCGCGCCGCGAACCACACGCCGGCGAGGAAGGTGGCGAGATTGACGATCGTGGTCGCAAGTCCGGCGCCGAACATGCCGAGCTCGGGCATGCCCCATTTGCCGTAGAGCAACAGGTAGACCATCAGCGCGTTGGCCGGGATCGCGGCGAGCGTGATCCACAGCACCGGCTCGGGCCGGTTCACCGCGCTCATGAAGCCGCGGAGCGCGATGAACCACAGCGCCGGCAGGATGCCCCAGGCCAGCCCGAACAGATATTGCTGCGCCAGATGCGCGGTGGCCGGGCTCTGGCCGAGCGCGAGCAGGATGCGCTCGCCCTGGAACGGCAGCGCCATCAGCGGCAGCACCATGAAGAAGGCGGCCCACAGCCCGACCCGCAGCGCGCGCCGCATCACGCGTGGGTTGCGCGCGCCGAACGCCTGCGCCGCCAGCGGCGAGACCGCCGACATCATGCCCATGCCGATGGTGAAGCTGACGAAGTACACGGTGTGCGCCAGCGCCGCGGCGGCGACGTTCTCGCTGCCGAGCCGCCCGATGAAGGCGAGGTCGGTCGTCATCATCGCGATCTGCCCAAGCTGCGTCAGCGCAAGCGGCACCGCGAGCTTCAGCGTTTCCGCGAGCTCGGCCGTGAGCAGCTTGCGAGAGGGGACGACGGCCGCGCGCGACGCGGCCGGGTCGATCTTGTCGATGCAGGTCATGATGGCACGCCTAGCACGGCAAACCGGCCGGAAGGATGGCCAAGCTGCCCAAACGCGACGATCTCACGCAGAGGTCGTCGTGCCCTGAGTTGTTGTTGGAGCATGATCCGACCGGAAAACCGCTTTGCGCGTTTCCGGATCGTGCCCGGATCACGAGCGTGCCGGGATCCGCTTGATCCTGGCGCCGAGCGCGTTGAGCCGCTCCTCGATCCGCTCATAACCGCGCTCGATCTGGTCGGCGTTGTTGATGGTGGAGGTGCCCTCGGCACAAACCGCGGCAAGCAGCATCGCCATGCCGGCGCGGATGTCGGGCGAGCTCATCGGCGCGCCGCGCAGCCGGCTGGGGCCGGCGACGATCGCGCGATGCGGGTCGCACAATACGATGCGGCCGCCCATCGCGATCAGATTGTCGACGAAGAACATCCGCGACTCGAACATCTTCTCGTGCATCAGGATGACGCCGTCGCACTGCGTCGCGGTGACGATCGCGATCGACATCAGATCGGCCGGGAACGCCGGCCAGGGCTGGTCCTCGAGCTTCGGCACATGGCCGCCGAAATCATCTTGGATCTTCATGGTCTGGTTCGACGGCACGACGAGGTCGTCGCCCTCGACGCCGCAGACGATGCCGAGCCGCTCAAAGCCCATCCGGATCGAGCGCAGATGCTCGACACCGGCGCGCGCGATGCGCAGCGGCGAGCGGGTCACCGCGGCAAGCCCGATCAGCGAGCCGACCTCGATATGGTCGGGCTGGATCGCGTAGGTCGTGCCGCCGAGCGTCGCCGACCCGTGCACGGTGATGGTGTTGGTGCCGATGCCTTCGATCTTGGCGCCGAGCGCGACCAGGAAATTCGCGAGGTCCTGCACATGCGGCTCGGAGGCCGCGTTGCGCAGATAGGTGGTGCCGCGGGCGGCGACGGCGGCGACCAGCGCGTTCTCCGTCGCGGTGACGCTGGGCTCGTCGAGGAACACATCGGCGCCCTTCAGCCGCGAGGCGCGGAATTCGAGCCGGTGCGTCGCGGTCACGGTGGCACCGAGCTGCTCGAAGGCCAAAAAGTGCGTGTCGAGCCGGCGGCGGCCGATCACGTCGCCGCCGGGCGGCGGCAGTGCGACCTCACCGCAACGGGCGAGCAGCGGACCCGCGAGCAGGATCGAGGCGCGGATGCGCGCGCACAGCGCCGGGTCGAGATCGGCGGCGCGGATCTCCTTGGCGTGGATCTGCAGCGTGTTGCGCTCGGTCCATTCGGCGGCGGCGCCGACCGAACGGCACAGCTCGACCAGCGTTTCGGTATCGCGGATGCGCGGCACGTTGGTCAGCGTGACCGGGTGCTCGGTCAACAGCGCCGCGGCGATGATCGGCAGCGCGGAATTCTTGTTGCCCGACGGCTCAATGGTGCCCGAAAGGCGGCGGCCGCCTTCGACGATGTATTGGATCGGCGGCACGCGGAATGTCCCCTAACGCATCATGCAGACTTGGATTCGGACTCGGCCATTCAAAATTCCACAACGGAATCAATGGCAGTTCGGCACCGTAACACAGTTTCCGATGCAGCATCCACCCGAAAGGTAGCCGTGCGACAGTGCCGATCGCGCTGTCACGGATGCGTCATTTGGTCGGGGCGCAGGCCTTTAGATGTCGATGGTGGCGCTGAGCGAATTGTCCTGGATGAACTCGCGGCGCGGTTCGACCACGTCGCCCATCAGCTTGGTGAAGATATCGTCGGCCTCGTCGACTTCCTTGATCTTCACCTGCAGGAGCGAGCGCGCCTCCTTGTCCAGCGTGGTCTCCCAGAGCTGCTCTGGATTCATTTCGCCAAGGCCTTTGTAGCGCTGCAGCGAGACGCCTTTGCGGGCGGCATCGGTCACGGCCTCGAACAGGTCGATCGGGCCGTGGATGATTTGCTCGATATCCTTGCGCCGGAGCTTGCCCGCCCGCACGTAAATCTCTTGCAGCCTGGTCGCATATTCGTCGAGCTTGCGTGCATCCGCCGAGCCGAGAAAGGCGTCGTCGATCACGGCCACTTCCTTGACGCCGCGCACGGTGCGCTCGAACTGGAAGCCCTGGCCTTCGGTGAAGGTGCCGACCCAGCCGCGCTCCACTTCGTCGGCAACTGCGTCGAGCCGCTTGGCGATGTAATCAGCCGCGGAGTTGGCGGTCTCGATATCGCCGGTGATCCTGGGGGTCAGCACGCCCGCGATCGCGGCCTGCTCGATCACCGCGCGATTGTAGCGGCTGTGCAGGTTGCGCAGCACCGAGCGGATCACCCTTGCGTCCTCGACCAGCGACCGCAGGTCGCGGCCCGAGCGGTCGTCGCCGGAGGCCGGCTTGAAGACGCATTCGTCGAGCCCGGTCGCGATCAGATAATCCTCCAGCGCGCGCTCGTCCTTCAGATATTGCTCGGACTTGCCGCGCGAGACCTTATAGAGCGGCGGCTGGGCGATATAGAGATAGCCGCCATCGATGATCGAGCGCATCTGGCGATAGAAGAAAGTCAGCAGCAGCGTGCGGATATGGGCGCCGTCGACGTCGGCGTCGGTCATCACGATGATCTTGTGATAGCGCAGCTTGTCGACCGAGAAATCGTCGCTGATGCCGGTGCCGAGCGCGGTGATCAGCGTGCCGATCTGCTCGGACGACAGCATCTTGTCGGGACGCACGCGCTCGACATTGAGGATCTTGCCGCGCAGCGGCAGCACCGCCTGGAATTCGCGGTTGCGGCCCTGCTTGGCGCTGCCGCCTGCCGAGTCACCCTCGACGATGAACAGTTCGGATTTGGCCGGATCCTTCTCCTGGCAGTCGGCGAGCTTGCCGGGCAGCGAGGAGACGCTGAGCGGGCTCTTGCGCGTCAGCTCGCGGGCTTTTCGCGCAGCCTCGCGGGCCGCGGCGGCCTGGATCACCTTGCCGACGATTTCCTTGGCTTCCTTCGGATTCTCCTCGAACCAGGCGGCAAGCGCCTCGTTCAGGACGTTCTCGACCACCGGTCGAACCTCCGAGGACACCAGCTTGTCCTTGGTCTGCGACGAGAATTTCGGATCGGGCACCTTCACCGACAGCACCGCGGTGAGGCCTTCGCGGCAATCGTCGCCGGTCAGCGCAATCTTTTCCTTCTTCGCATTGGCCTCGGCATAGCCGTTGACCTGGCGCGTCAGCGCGCCGCGGAAGCCGGCCAGATGGGTGCCGCCGTCGCGCTGCGGGATGTTGTTGGTGAAGCACAGCACGTTCTCGTGGTAGCTGTCGTTCCACCACAGCGCGGCTTCGACGCCGATGCCGTTGGCTTCCGAGCGCACCATGATCGGCGCCGGCACGATCGCCTTCTTGTTGCGATCGAGATATTTGACGAATTCCTCGACGCCGCCGGAATAGTGCATCTCCTCGCGCTTCTCGACGGCGTGACGCATGTCGGAGAGCACGATGTTGACGCCGGAATTGAGGAAGGCGAGCTCGCGCAGCCGGTGCTCGAGCGTCGCGAAATCATATTCGATGTTCTTGAAGGTCTCGGGGGAGGCGAGGAAAGTGACCTCGGTGCCGCGCTTGCCCGGGGCATCGCCGACCACCTTGAGCGGCGCCACGGCATCACCGTGCGCGAATTCGATGTAGTGCTCCTTGTCGTCGCGCCAGATCCGCAAGCCCAGCTTGCTGGAGAGCGCGTTGACGACGGAGACGCCGACGCCGTGCAGGCCGCCGGACACCTTGTAGGAATTCTGGTCGAATTTTCCGCCGGCATGGAGCTGGGTCATGATGACCTCGGCCGCCGAGACGCCTTCGCCCTTGTGGATGTCGACCGGAATGCCGCGGCCGTCGTCGTATACGGTGACGGAATTGTCGGCGTTGAGAGTGACCAGGACGCGGCTGGCATGGCCCGCGAGTGCTTCGTCGATCGCGTTGTCGACGACCTCGTAGACCATGTGGTGCAGGCCGGACCCGTCGTCGGTATCGCCGATATACATGCCGGGCCGCTTGCGGACGGCGTCGAGGCCCTTCAGCACCCGGATCGATTCCGCGCCGTATTCGGCCGGAATGGGATGCTCAGATTCGGCAGGGGTCTGCCGGGCAGGTTCTGTCATGTGAGGCCTTCGAGGATGTCCCGAATCAGCGGCGCAATATGGGGCGCTGATCCTGCTATTTGTGCCATGAAAGAGGAGTTGCGCCTAGCGCAAAGTCTCTGTCCACAAACTATTGAATAGATAGGATTTTTTAGGCCTTTTTCAAGGTCTTCAAAGGCCGATTCCGGAGGCTCTGAAAAGCCCGATTCGGCGGCAGATTCGGACCCTTCATGGAGGCTGATTCGACGCCTCAGCCGCGCGGTGTGGCGCGGCCGGATTCGACGTCGAAAATCTCCCCTCGGGGGCCGATGTCGGTGAAGGCGGCCGGATCCGCGCCGGTCATCCAGACCTGCGCGCCAAGCTTGGCGAGCTCGTCGAATAACGCCTTGCGCCTGTTGGGATCGAGATGGGCGACGACCTCGTCGAGCAAGAGCAACGGCACGATGCCGGTCATCTCCGCGACCATCGTGGCATGCGCCAGCACCAGCCCGATCAGCAGCGCCTTCTGCTCGCCGGTCGAGGCATCGCGGGCCGGCATGTTCTTCGGCGCGTAGACCACCTGCAGATCGGTCAGATGCGGGCCGTCGAGCGTGCGTCCGGCGGCGGCGTCGCGCGACCGGCTGGCGCGCAGGATCTCGCGGTAGCGGTCCTCGACCGCTGTTGCAGGCTCCTGCAGCAGCGCATTCTCCATCCAGCCGTCGAGCATGATTTCGGCGGACGGGAAGGCCGAGGCTGCGCCGCGCTCGCGCAGCATCACAGCGAGCTTGGCGGCGGTCTGGCCGCGCGATGCGGCGACCGCGACCGCAAGCTCCGCGGTCTCGCGCTCGATCGCGTCACACCAATGGTCGTCGTAGTTGCGCACCTCGAGCAGCCGGTTGCGCGAGCGCAGCGAGCGCTCCAGCGCCGAGACGCGGCTGGAATGCTCGGAATCGATCGCCAGCACCAGGCGGTCGAAGAAGCGCCGCCGCTCGGACGCGGCGCCCATGAACAGGCCGTCCATCGCGGGCGTCAGCCACACCATGCGCAGATGATCGCCGAACGCGGTTGCGGAACCCACCGGTTCGCGATCGATCCGGCAGCGCCGTGTGTTGCTCGCCTCGGCGGTCGGCGGATCGATGCCGGTGCCGAGCGTGGCGAGGCCCAGTGCGCCCTCGACCTCGGCCGAGACCGCCCAGGAGCCGTCGCCCTGATTGTCGGCGATGTCCTCCAGCGTCGCGCGGCGCAGCCCGCGGCCCGGTGACAGGAACGAGATCGCCTCCATGCAATTGGTCTTGCCGGCGCCGTTCGGGCCGACCAGCACCACCATGTCGCCCGCGACCTGCAGCGTCGCCGTCCCGTAATTGCGGAAATGCGTCAGCGACAGGCGATGAATGCGGGACGGGGTCATCTATCTTCCTTCCCCTCTCCCCCTGTGGGAGAGGGTGGCGCCTCACGAAGTGAGGCGACGGGTGAGGGGTATCTCACAGCTCGGCAAGCTTGGCGACAATGTCTTCCAGCACTGCCCCGGGCGCCCGCAATACGTCATTGTTCCAGTAGCGCAAGACCTGAAAGCCTTCCGCCGCGAGGGCGTCAGTCCTGGATGCATCTCGTTGCGACGAAGCGTGCTGACCTCCGTCGATTTCGATGATGACGCGCTTTTCGAAGCACGCGAAGTCGAGAATGTAGTTCTGAAAGGGTACCTGTCTTCGAAACTTCAGGTGCGAGAGCCGGCGATCGCGCAGCAGGCGCCACATCTTGGCCTCTGCGTCGGTCGGCTCACGACGCATCCTCCTTGCGAAACTGCGGAGGCGTTCATCGGTCGGGCGATGGTGCGGCGTTCGCGGCACCAACCCCTCACCCGGCGCCTTCGGCGCCACCCTCTTCCACAAGGGGAGAGGGTGCAGTTGTCCGCGTGGTGAGCAAAATCACACCCGCATCGGCATCAGCACGTAGAGTGCGCCCTTGCTGTCCTTGTCCTGCACCAGGGTCGGCGAGCCGGGATCGGCGAGCTTGAGCACCGCGACTTCGCCCTCGATCTGGGCCGCGATGTCGAGCAGGTAGCGCGAGTTGAAGCCGATATCGAGCGCGTCGGAGGCGTATTCGACCTCGAGCTCCTCGGTGGCGCTGCCGGAATCCGGATTGGTCACCGAGAGCACCAGCTTGCCGGCGGACAAAGCGAGCTTCACGGCGCGGCCGCGTTCGCTGGAAATGGTCGAGACGCGGTCGACCGCGGCCTCGAAATCCTTCTTGTCGACGACCAGTTCCTTGTCGTTGTTCTGCGGAATGACGCGGCCATAGTCCGGGAAGGTGCCGTCGATCAGCTTCGAGGTCAGCACCACATTGCCGAGCGTGAAGCGGATCTTACCGTCCGACAGCTCGATCGAGATCTCGGCGTCGTCGCCCTCGATCAGCCGCTGCACCTCGCCGACCGTCTTGCGCGGAACGATCACGCCCGGCATGCCGGTCGCGCCATTGGGCAGCGCGAGGTCGATCTGGGCCAGGCGATGCCCGTCGGTCGCAACCCCGCGCAGCGTCGCCGCCTTGGCGCTGCCGGCCGCGTGCAGATAGATGCCGTTGAGGTAGTAGCGGGTCTCTTCGGTCGAGATCGCAAACTGCGTGCGGTCGATCAGGCGCTTGATGTCGGAGGCCGGCAGCGAGAACGAGTGCGTCATGTCGCCGGCGGCAAGGCCGGGGAAGTCGCTCTCGGGCAGCGTCTGCAGCGTGAAGCGCGAGCGCCCGGCCTTCACCGCGAGCACCGAGCGGTCGCCGTCGGCTTCCAGCACGATCTGCGAGCCGTCGGGCAGTTTGCGCACGATGTCGTAGAACATGTGCGCCGGCACCGTGGTCGAGCCCGCGGTTCCAGTCTCGGCGGCCAGCGTTTCCGTTACCTCGAGGTCGAGGTCGGTCGCCTTCAGCGACAATTTGGCGCCCTCGGCGCGGATCAACACGTTGCCGAGGATCGGGATGGTGTTGCGGCGCTCGACCACGCGGTGAACGTGACCCAGCGATTTCAGCAGTTGCGCGCGCTCGACGGTGACCTTCATTGCAATACCCGCCAGATCCCTCAGATGGAAAAGCCGGGCGGCCGTTCAGGGCAGCACCGCGGCGTTGGAAACCCGAAAAGCCCGATCAATACCGGATTTGATCAAACCCACGGGGGGACCGCAAGGTGGCGCGGATGGGCGGCCGGTGCAAGGGAAACGGGCGCCAAACGGGCCCCGTTCCCCACGTTTTGGGCCGGAAAAAAGTTTAGCCCTCCCCCTTGAAAAGGAGAGGGCTATGGAACGAACCAGAGCCTTCTCCGTTCCGATTAATCGGAACGCGGCTCTTGATTCTGGTTTTGACGCGTTTTCTTGACGCGAACCGGTACCCACTTCGCTCGAAAACGCTTCAGCCTGACGCGACGGCCTTATTCCTGCAGCTGCCGCTTCAGCGATTCGACTTCCTCCGACAGCGTCGTGTCCTTGGCGACCAGTGCCTCAATCTTGCGCACGGCGTGTAGCACCGTGGTGTGGTCGCGGCCGCCGAAGCGCCGGCCGATCTCCGGCAGCGAACGCAACGTCAGCGTCTTCGCCAGATACATCGCAACCTGACGCGGGCGCACTACATTGGCGGTACGGCGGGACGACAAGAGGTCGGAGCGGCTGACATTGTACTGCCGGGCGACCACGCGCTGGATGTCCTCGATCTTGATCCGCTTCGGCTCCTGCGGGCGGATCAGATCGCGCACCTCGCGCTCGGCCATCTCAAGCGTCACCGGCTGGTTGTTGAGCTTGGAGTGCGCCAGCAGGCGGTTGATCGCGCCTTCGAGGTCGCGGCCATTATGGGTGATGGTGCGCGCCAGATAGTCCAGCACTTCCTCCGGCACCTCGAAGCTTGCGTGGTGGACGCGGGCCGCGGCGACGCGCGACTTGAGGATGCCGAGCCGCAGTTCCTCGCCGAGCGAAGCCATCTCGACCACCAGACCACCGGCGAGCCGCGAGCGCACGCGGTCGTCGAGGCTTTCCAGATCCGACGGCGGACGGTCGGCCGCGATCACGACCTGGCGGCCGGCATCGATCAGCGCGTTCAGCGTGTGGCAGAACTCGGCCTGCGTCGATTTGCCCTGCAGGAACTGCAGATCGTCGATGACAAGCACGTCGATGCCGCGCAGCGCTTCCTTGAACGCCAGCGCCGTCTGCGTCTTCAGCGCCGCGACGAAGCCGTACATGAACTTCTCGGCGGTGAGATACAGCACCTTGCGCTCGCCGCCGGAATTGCCGGCCCAGGTCACCGCCTGCAGCAGATGCGTCTTGCCGAGGCCGACGCCGGCATGGATGTAGAGCGGGTTGAACATCACCGGATCGCCGCGGCGTCCTTCCGCGACCTGGCGCGCCGCCGCGTGGGCCAGCGTGTTGGACCGGCCGACGACGAAGCTTGCAAAGGTCAGGCGCGGATCGAGCGGCGAGCCGCCGAGCGCGTCATGGCTAGCGGACACCGGCGCGGTCGCGAACGAGCGCAGTTCAGGCGCCGGACGGCCATCGGTGCGTTCGACACGGCGCGCTTCGACGGGCGCAACCGGCTCCTTCGCCGGGGCCATCGCACGGATCGCGGAGCGCACGGTGAGGTCGATCTTGTGCACTTCCGGCATCTCGGCCTGCCAGCACGAGA
The DNA here is from genome assembly GCF_036923295.1 of Bradyrhizobium sp. 26S5. Lineage (NCBI taxonomy): Bacteria > Pseudomonadati > Pseudomonadota > Alphaproteobacteria > Hyphomicrobiales > Nitrobacteraceae > Bradyrhizobium > Bradyrhizobium sp. 26S5. Next base: position 257,804 of record NZ_CP145948.1, read on the forward strand.
GCACGCGATCGGCGTAATGCGCCTGGATCCAGCTCTTGAGGAACCGGGTCGGAACCGACAGGTGCACGCTCTCGTCGTGCACGCTCTCCAGATCCATCCGTGCGAACCAGCTCGTGTAAACGTCCTCGCCAACGCTCGTCCGCAGACGTCCCTTCACCCGCGACCAGCGATCCTGTTCCGTATTCGTCATAGCCTTCGTACTTCCAAGTCTGAGAGAAAATTGTTGCGAAAACGCCGTGCAGGTTTCCTGCAACGACGCGACCTCCAGCGGGCGCGGTCTGCTCCGGACAAAGCTCTCCCGTGTGGCGACCATGCGCCACCGGACAGATCAGCTGTTTGGAGAAGATGCGTCCCGCGAGGTCAGCGCGTACTCGACGGTCTCTTGGGGTGAGAGCTGGCGTCCGAGGGGTTGATTACGGCACCACTGGAGATCTGCGCTTCGGCTGTCGTTGGTTCGACTGCAGTGATGATACCGTAAGGCATAAGTCCTCCCCCTCCTGCCGCGACGTATCGCGGCAAGTTGTCAGCTTGCTAGTGTCTTAGTTTCGAACTGCCGCTACCGAACACTAAAAATGCCCGGCGCTTCGCCGCCGCGTGTCGCCGTCAATCCGTTCACTTGCTTCGCGTTCCCGCTGCCGGATTCCGACGACTGTCCTGGTCTCTCTTGTTCGATCCCCCAAATTGCCGGGGACATCGCGGGAGAAATTTTGACACAGGCCAACCGTCCTCATATTGCTATGAGTTGTCAATCTAGCTTCGCTTGGAAAGCGTCGCTAACGCGCACACCGCCGCCGATTTGCACGTCCGCCCTTGGGTCTCAAACCGCGCTGATCTGGAGAGCCGTGGGCGTCGCGAACAACAAATAAATACACCAAGCGCATTTTCTGACAATCCGTGGATTCGACGGGGATCGTGACTCTTCGCGACTGTTGAGGCGTTGCGGATGCAGAGTTGCGAAAGCAAGGTTTTGAATCAGCGTACAGAATCGCGCGCGTCACAAATGACGGTGCAATACCAAAAATTTTTCATAGAAAATTTACATTTGGTCTCGCACCGGTCATTTTTCCAATCGCTGCTCAGCGCTATGTGCATAAGTAACTCGCGAGACGTCATTTTTCTCGATTACTTTTGCAGGGTAACCCCGCTCGCATTTTCAACGCGCGATGCTGCGCGCTATTCCATTTATCGCGCTTAGCGTCGAACAATCTGCGCGAGTGCGATGCGTTAAGCATACCGAGCCGGTAGAACTACGGACACGACGAAACATGACACGCAGTTCGTTGCGCAGCAATGCGCATTGTTCTCGCGCTATGAAACTTCCACGACAAAAGTCGAGACAAAAACAAAAAGCCCGGCGTGAGCCGGGCTTCGTGACAAATGTGTTCTTCAGTCAGCTTGCTTCGTCAGCTCGCTGGTCGTCTCACTCGTCAGCTCACTTGGCGAGCTTGGCGATGCTCTGCGTGAGACGCGACACCTTACGGCTCGCGAGGTTCTTGTGAATGATGTTGCGCTGCGCTGCCTTCATCAGTTCGGGCTCGGCCTTGCTCATCGCCTTCAGTGCCGCCTCGCGGTCGCCGCTCTTGATCGCTTCCTCGACGGTGCGCACCGCGCCACGCATCTGCGTGCGACGCGACTTGTTGATGATGGTGCGGCGGGCAATCTTGCGGGTCGCCTTCTTGGCGGAAGTGGTGTTGGCCATGGTTCTCTAACTGTCCTTCGGCGGTGATCGCTCGTGGTCGGGCTTGCGCGCACCGGCCGGTTCAAATCTCAACTCTGATGTATTTGTCCAAGGTGTCCTTGAGGCGGCCATGCCAAGGCGCATAATGCTGCCCCCGCATGCGGCACTGTCCAAAGAACAGCGGCGGCAGGATTGCGCCCGCCGCCATCGGCCGGTCTTATAGATGGCGCAGGCTCAAGCGTCAACGCTTTCGGAGCCCAAAAAGGGCCGGAAATCGGGCCTGCGGGGGGCGGATAAGCCGCTGAAGAGGTTGAATTTCCGGGGAGCGCCCGGTAAGGCCTGACGGCGCGCCGGGCGCGACAGGGAGTTAGGGTGACGCATGATCCGCGGTTTTTTCCGTCTGATCGGCCTATTGCTGCTGGCTGGCAGCTTCATCTTCATGGTCTATGACGGGGCGCGCTACGTCGCCGACCAGAGCCTGCGGTTCACCCAGTTCGGCCAGTTCTGGAACGATATCCATCAGTCGAGCCAGCAGGCGTTTCATGCCTGGGTGGATCGCTTCGGACCCTGGATCTGGAACGACGTGATCCGCCTGCTTCTGGAGCAGCCAGTGTTCGCGGTGCTCGGCATTGCCGGCATCCTGCTGATGATCCTGTTCCGGCCGCGCAAGCCCTTGATCGGCTACGCGCGGGACTGACTGGGCTGTAGCCCCCTCTTGGCCGCAGCCCTCAGTAACGGGGCTGCCATCATCTGCGTAAGGACATATATAGGTGACAGCCGGCCCGCAGGCCGTTGCCGCGTCGGCCGATGTCCCGCCCGGAGGTATCCATGTTGTTCATGCGCAAGACCACCGCGTTGCCGAGCGCCACCGAGGCGCTGCCGGGCCGCGCGACGCCGATCCCGACCGCGACCACCCATTTCGTCAATGGCAGCAAGTTGACGCCGCCCTATCCGCAAGGCCTCGAACAGGCGGTGTTCGGGCTCGGCTGCTTCTGGGGCGCGGAGCGCAAGTTCTGGGAACTCGGCGACGGCATCTACACCACCGCGGTCGGCTATGCCGGCGGTCACACGCCGAACCCGACCTATGAGGAGGTGTGCTCGGGGCGCACCGGCCACACCGAAGGGGTGCTGGTGGTGTTCGACCCGAACAAGATCTCCTACGCGAAGCTCTTGAAGACGTTCTGGGAGAACCACAACCCGACGCAGGGCATGCGCCAGGGCAACGACATCGGCACGCAGTATCGCTCCGCGATCTACACGTTCAGCGACGCGCAGCGCAAAGCGGCTGACGAGTCGCAGGCGATGTATCAGAAGGCGCTTGCCGCCAAGGGCCTCGGCGCGATCACCACCGAAATCGCGCCATCAGGCGAATTCTACTTCGCCGAGGACTATCACCAGCAGTATCTCGCCAAGAATCCGGCGGGCTATTGCGGGCTCGGCGGCACCGGCGTGTCCTGCCCGATCGGCGTCGGCGTCAGCGCCGCCTGAGCGCGGTCCTGATGCTGCAAATCGATGGGAGGCCGGGTTTTCCGGCTTCCCGTTCGATCCTCGAAAACCCTTTATTAACCATAAGTGGTGCAAGACTAGGCTTGTCTCGCCGTTGAGGGATAAGTCCGGTGCCGGTTGCACGCGCGTTACGATTGCCGATCACTGCCGTTATGGCTGCGCTCGCGTTGTCCGGCTGCATGAGCACGTCCGGACCGGTTGCGGTCGGCCCGCAAGGTGTCGATGCCGTCAGCTACGGCCCGGCCCACGCACCCGCTCCGGTTGCCGATGCTGGCGGCGGCGGGGCGATCAGCGCATTGCGCTCGGCCTTCGCCAGCGCTCCCCCCGCTTATGGATATGCCGCGCCGGTCGCCGCCCCGATCGTCTTGGCCGCCGCACCGGGTGAGCCCGCCGGTTACGACAATGGCTATCATCTCGGCCCGGGCGACAAGCTCCGCGTCGTGGTCTATGGCCAGGAAGGCCTGACCAACTCCTATGCGATCGGCGCCGCGGGCGCGATCACCATGCCGCTGATCGGCTCGGTGCCGGCGCGCGGCCGCACGCCCGCCGGTCTCGCCGGTGAGATCTCGGCGCGGTTGCGCAACGGCTTCATCCGCGAGCCGTCGGTGGCGGTCGAGATCGAGTCCTATCGGCCGTTCTTCATCCTCGGCGAAGTCGCAGCGCCCGGCCAGTATCCCTATGTGCCGAACATGACCGTCGAAAGCGCGGTCGCGATTGCCGGCGGCTTCTCGCCGCGCGCCCGCCGCGACAGCGTGACGCTGACGCATACGGATGCGTCCGGCTCCGGCCGCTTCGTGGTGCCGCTGGGCACGCCGATGGGCCCGGGCGACACGGTGTTCGTCGGCGAACGCTGGTTCTGACGAAAGGACAACGTCCTTCGTCATTCCGGGGCGATGCGCAGCATCGAACCCGGAATCTCAAGATTCCGGGCTCGCACTTCGCGCGCCCCGGAATGACGGGGCGGAAAGAGCTGCGGCCTATTTCCGCAAATGCTTCGCGAAAAATTCCATGCTGCGCGGCCAGGCGATGTCGGCGCTCGCCTTGTCGTAGCTCGCGCGTTCGTCGCAATGGAAGCCGTGCTGCGCGCCCGGATAGATGAAGATTTCGACCTCGGGGCGCTTCGACTTGATGGTCTCGACATCGCTCAAGGGAATGCCGGCATCCTTCTCGCCGAAATGCAGCTGCGTCGGCACGGTCGGCTTGTCGTCGGCGAAGCGCACGACCGCGCCGCCGTAATAGCCGATCGCGGCCGAGAGGCCGGTCAGCTTGGTGGCGGCGGCATAGGCGATGCTGCCGCCGAGGCAGAAGCCGATGATGCCGACCGGTCCGACCGGTTTCACCGCATCGATCGCCGCCTGGCTGTCGCGCAGCATCGCGGCAAAGTCCGGGTTGGCGACGAATTTGCGCGCTTCGGCGACCTCATCGGCGGAATATCCGCTCTGGAAGTTCGGCGTGATGCGGTCGAAGATCGACGGCGCGACCGCGACATAGCCTTCCTTCGCCAGCCGGTCGCAGACCGAGCGGATGTGGTGATTGACGCCAAAAATCTCCTGGATCACGACGATCGCGCCTGTCGGCGCGCCGGCCGGATCGGCGCGATAGGCGCCGAGTTCAAATCCGTCTGACGCTTTCAGTTTGATATCTTGTCCCATGGTCCATCCTTGTCATGTTGGGGGTTGCATGAAGGTCTTGGTGACGCGTTCGAAGCTCTAGCGCCACATCCAGTTCTCGCCCCAGTCGCCTTTCCAACCGGCGAGCCGGCCCTTGCGGAATTGCAGATAGAGACGGTCATGGTGCGGGAACAGTCCGCTGCCGCCGATATCGCGGAAGGTCAGGAAAATCTCGTTGCCGGGCCGTCCGCGGACATAGGTGAAGGGGGTGCCGAGCGCGCGTTGCGCGTCCGCGACGCCCATGCCGAACACCAGCGGTGTGGTGTTCGATAGTGTCGCGGTGAAGGTCGGCGTGGCCGGGCCGCCGAACGGCGGCAGCTTCTCGGCGCTCGCGTCGGTTGCGGCCGCCACGAGCAGCAGGGCGATGGCGATCGATTTCATGGCTTGTCCTTCACAGGTTCTTCACGTGGCCTTTCCCGGCACGCCGGCCTCAAGGCTATCCAGGAACGGCAACACCGCGGCAATGAAGGCCTGCGGCTGGTCGATGTTGACGGCGTGGCCGGCATTCGGAATCACCGCCTTCTGCGCGCCAGGGATTTTCGCCGCCATGTAGTCGGAGGCGGCCAGGAACGGCGTGTCGTCGGCGCCGACCACGACCAGCGAAGGCACCTTGATCCCGGGCAATGATTCGATCACCCGCGCATCGCGCTGTGCCAGCATGCCGCGCGCGGCGAGTGCGAGGCCCCGGGCGTTGCGATGCGTGACCAAGGCGCGCTCGGCGCTCAGCGATTTCAGCACCTCGAGCCCTTCGCGATCGAAGCGGTCGCCGGTGTCGCGGGCGCGCTGGTTCCAGACCTCGCGGGCGTCGTCCTTCTTGAATCCAGGGCCGGTGTCGATGATCAATAGCGCGCCCACCCGCTCCGGATGGGCGCGATGAAAGGCCAGCGACATGTAGCCGCCGAGCGACAGGCCGCCGACGATCGCCTTATCGGCGCCGGCGGCGTCGAGCAGGGCGGCGATGTCGCCGACTGTCGCCGCCTCGCTGTAGGCATCCGGATTGTCAGGATAGTCTGATAGCCCGTGCCCGCGCATGTCCCACAATATGAGCTTGTGCCGCTTGGACAGCGCCTCGATCTGGCCCTGCCACATTGCCGAGGTCGACGAATACCCGTGGGTGAGGATCAGGGGCGGGCCGCTACCGTGGATCTCGTAATAGATATCGAGGCCGCTGCGGTTGAGTTTGGCCATTGACGGGCTCCTTCTGTTGTCGATCTCAGGTCCGGCAGCGCTACCGACCTTGGTAGGAGGCATCGATAGGGCATCAATACTGGCATTTCAAAAGCTTCATGCCGTTGCCGCATTGCACAACAGGCAGCTTTCGATATTTATTCTTTTCGATCAATTCCAAATTGGATTGCCTCCAGCCGGGAACCGGATCATTGTTTCGGCAACTGTCGCTTACCCGGTGGGCGCCAGGCGTGACCCAACAGTGAGTAGCCGCCGTAAGCGGCTTCCGACACCGGAAGGGGAGAGAGATGCCAAATCTCAATATCAACGGACGGAATATGTCCGTCGAAGCGGCCAATGACACGCCGCTGCTTTGGGTCATCCGCGAGCAATTGCAGATGACGGGCACCAAATTCGGTTGCGGCGCCGGTCTCTGTGGCGCCTGCACGGTCCACGTCAACGGCGAAGCGGTGCGGTCCTGCCAGACCTCCGTCGCCGACGCCGTCGGCAAGAAGATCACCACCATCGAAGGACTCTCCGCCAAGGGCGATCATCCCTTGCAGAAGGCCTGGGTCGCCGAGCAGGTGCCGCAATGCGGCTACTGCCAGTCCGGGCAGATCATGCAGGCGGCGGCGCTGCTGTCGAAGAACACCAATCCGACGAAAGAGGAAGTGGTCGCGCATATGGACGGCAATCTCTGCCGTTGCATGACCTATTCACGAATCCAGAAGGCGATCATGCGTGCTGCGTCCGACATGCGCACCGCATCGGCCACCGGATCCGAGCGGAGGGCCACATGAACAAGCACGTGAAAAGCCTCGCTCCCGAGACGACCGATCTCAGCCGCCGCTCCTTCCTGGTCGGCACCGCTGCAACCGGCCTCGTGCTCGGCTACTCCGCCGTGCCCGGCATCGACCACGCGCTCGCGGCGCCCGCACCCGCCAATTTCGAGCCGAGCGTCTGGTACGCGATCGCGCCGGACGGTCTCGTCACCGTGACCTGCGGCAAGGCCGATATGGGCCAGCACGTCGCCTCGACCATGGCGCAGATCGTGGCCGAAGAGCTCGGCGCGAACTGGAAGGACATGCGGGTCCAGCTCGCCTCCAACGATCCGAAGTTCAACGATCCCGTGCTGGGCGCGCAGATCACCGGCGGCAGCTGGTCGACGATGATGAACTTCGACGCCATGAGCCGCGCCGGCGCAGCCGGCCGGATCGCATTGACCGAGGCGGCGGCGGCCGCGATGGGCGTGCCGGCCAGCGAGCTGGTGGTGCGCGCGTCCACGATCAGCCATCCGAAGTCGAAGAAGTCGATGTCGTTTGCCGACGTGGTGAAGAGCGGCAAGGCGACCAAGACCTTCACGGCGGATGACCTGAAGGCGCTCAAGCTGAAGACGCCCGATCAGTACACCATGATCGGCGTCTCGGTGCCGCAGATCGACATTCCGTTGAAGGTCAACGGCGCGGCCAAATACGGCATCGACGTGATGGTGCCGGGCATGGTCTACGGCGCGCTGGTCACTCCGCCGGTGCGTTACGGTGCCACCGTGAAGTCGGTCGACGATAGCGCGGCCAAGAAACTGCCGGGCTTCATCAAGGCCGTCACCCTCGACGACAAGACCGCAACCACGACCGGCTGGGTCGTCGCGGTCGCCAATACCTTCGCGCAGGCGAAGAAGGCGGCCGAGGCGCTGAAGATCAGCTATGACAGCGGCCCGAACGCAAAACTGTCGAGCGAATCGTTGTTCACCGAGGCCAAGCGGCTGCAGGGACTGAGCGATTCCGGCGAGTTCTTCGTCAAGGACGGCGATCCGAACGCGGCGTTCGGCACGGCGGCCAAGGTGCTGGAGGCGGAATACACCACCAACATCAACATCCACGCGCCGATGGAGCCAATGAACGCCACCGCGGAGTTCAAGGGCGACATCCTGCATATCTATTCCGGCAACCAGTTCGCGACGCGCTCCGGTGCGATCGCAGCCGGCGCCGCCGGGATCGATCCGAAGTTCGTGGTGATGCACCAGATGTGGCTGGGCGGCGGCTTCGGCCGGCGTCTCGACGCCGACATGATGGTGCCGGCGGTGCAGGCGGCCAAGGCCGTCGGCAAGCCGGTCAAGGTCATCTACTCGCGCGAGAACGACATGACGATGGACTTCTCGCGTCCGCTGACCTTGCAGAAGATAAAGGCCGGCATGGACGGCGACGGCAAGATCGTCGCGCTGAGCCATGACGTGGTCTCGGCCTGGCCGACCCAGCGTTGGGGAATCCCCGATTTCCTCACGCCCTCGGTCGACAAGAAGGGCCCGCTCGACTCGTTCACCGTGAACGGGGCGGACTTCTTCTACACCGTGCCCAACCACTATGTGCGGGCGATCAAGAACGAGATGGCGCACAACGCCACCCCGTCGGGTCAGCTCCGTTCGGTGGCGCCGGGCTGGACGTTCTGGGCGGTCGAAAGCATGATCGACGAGATCGCGCATGCGACCGGCAAGGACCCGGCACAGCTGCGCATCTCGTTGCTCGACGGCAAGGGCAAGAATGACGGCGGCGCGCAGCGTCTCCGCAACACCTTGCTCGCTGCGATGGGACTTGCCGGCTACGGCACCAAGCAGCTGCCGAAGGGTGAAGGCATGGGCGTGGCCTGCGTGTCGTCGCAGGAGCGCGCCACGGCAAGCTGGACCGCCTGCGTCGCCCATGTCGCGGTTGCGCCATCGGGCGAGGTGACGGTGAAGAAGCTGACGGTGGCGACCGACGTTGGTACGCAGGTGAATCCCGATGGCATCCGCGCCCAGGTCGAGGGCGCGGCGCTGTGGGGCATGTCGCTTGCGCTGTTCGAGAAGGCGACGTTGAAGGACGGCGGCATCGAGCAGACCAACTTCGACACCTACACGCCGCTTCGGATGAGCCAGCTGCCGGAAGTCGCGGTCAACGTCATCGCCAATGGCGAGAAGGCGACCGGCGTCGGCGAGCCTGCGGTGACGGTGGTGGCGCCGGCGATCGGCAACGCCGTCTTTAACGCGGTCGGCGCCCGCGTCCGCGGTCTGCCGATCACCGCGGAGGCCGTGAAGTCTGCGATGAAGAAGGCTTGATGGCCTGAACGAATGAAGGCGCCGGAGAGCGCGACAGCTCTCCGGCGTTTTTTTGCGCCCGACGCCGCAAAAATTCACGATCCGCCGGTGGTACTCCCGGCTGGCTTCATTTCCGGCCGGCCTGATTTCGCTGGCGGATCTTGCGGTCGCTCAAATTGTATCCATTGTGCTTAGCCGCCGTTCAGCATCCCCATTAAGTCGGAGGGAACGCATCGTCAGGTAGCGTCCGGCGTCGGTCGTTACCGCGACGGGGATGTCATGACTGCCTTGGCCAATAACCAGACTTCGAAGCGCCGTCTCCTGCTGGCGTCAGATCGAAGCGATCAGAGCAACGAACTCGCCAGCATCCTGCGCTCGGTGGGCGAGGTCGATACCGTTCCGACCTCTGATATTCCCGAGCAGCCGGCCCGCGATCTCTCCGGCATCGTCGTCGATATCAACCTGCGATCGCCCGAAGCCGTGCAGCTGGTTCGCGCCAAGCTGCAGGCCGACGCCTATCGCGAGATGCCGCGGCTGTTCGTGCTGGCGGATGCGCTGCATCACGCCTCGATGCAGGCCTGGGCGCTCGGCGCCACCGACACGATCTCGCGGCCGTTCGATGCGCGCGGCATCCTGCAGCGCATCCGCGCCGCATTCCCCGACAACGGCGGCTATGACGAGACCGACCGCGGCAAGGCGCTCAACCGCGGCGTCGAGGCGGCGCACGGCGTGATGGTCAAGATGTTCGAGCGGATGCGCGCCGGCGAGCCGCTCAAGTTCGAGGACATCGTTGCCGCCGAGAACAAGATCCTCAAGGCGATCAAGCACAATTCGCTGCGCGAATGGCTGACGACGGTCGGCTGCCACCACCAGGAGACCTATCGCCATTGCCTGTTCGTGACCGGCTTTGCGGTGGCGTTCTCGCAGCATCTCGGCATGCGCGAGGACGACCAGCGCCGGCTCGCCCGCGCCGCGCTGCTGCACGATGTCGGCAAGGCCTTCGTTCCGGTTGCGCTGCTCGACAAGCCAAGCGCGCTGACGGTCGAGGAAATGGCCGAGATGCGCGAGCATCCGCGCCGCGGCTATGAAGCGCTGTCCGCGCAGGGCGGCTTCCCGCCGGAAATGCTCGACGTGATCCTGCACCATCACGAGTTCCTCGACGGCACCGGCTATCCCAACGGCCTCAGCGGCAACCAGATCAGCGACATCGTCCGCGTCACCACGATCGTCGATGTCTATGCCGCCCTGGTCGAGAAGCGCGCCTACCGGCTGCAGTTCACCCACGCCAAGGCGTTCTCCATGATGGAGGAGATGGGCGGCAAGCTCGACCAGCAATTGCTGCAGGCTTTCCGCCCGGTGGCGTTCGGGCATTATTGAGCGCCGCCGTCATTGCGTCCGCAGGGCATTTAGCCAATCAACGCAAGTCCTCGTCCTTACCTCCGCCTAGATTCCGGTGATCATCGGCGCGACAGATGCTTTGGCGGGTGAGGACGATTCATGGATACGGCAACGACCGGGGATCTCGACATCCCCGCAGACATCGCGGCAACCCTCGTCGATCCGGTCGCCTATGCCGACGATCGCATCCACGACGCCTATCGCTGGCTGCGCGCCAACAATCCGCTCGGCATCGCCCGGCCGGAGAAATTTGATCCGTTCTGGGTGGTGACCAAGCACGCCCATATCCAGGCGGTCAGCCGCCAGAACGACCTGTTCCACAATGCCGACCGGCCGACCACGCTGACCAACCAGGCGCTCGAGGAACGCGTTCGCAAGATCACCGGCGGGCCCAATCTGGTGCGTTCGCTGGTGCAGATGGATGCGCCCGACCATCCGAAATACCGCGCGCTGACGCAGGGCTGGTTCATGCCGGCCAATCTCGGCAAGTTCGAAGGCCGCGTCCGCGAGATCGCGCGGGCCACGGTGCAGCGCATGCTCGACCGCGGCGGCGCCTGCGATTTCGTCGAGGACGTCGCGCTCGGCTATCCGCTGCACGTCATCATGGAGATCCTCGGCGTGCCCGAGGCGGACGAGCCGCGCATGCTCAAGCTGACGCAGGAGTTGTTCGGCCCGCAGGATCCCGACACCGCGCGCGTCCGCGACGCGCTGAGCGCGGAACAAGTCTCCGTGATGTTGCAGGCGATCATCGCCGACTTCTCAGCTTACTTCCGCACGATCACCGAAAATCGCCGCCAGAATCCGCGCGAAGATCTCGCCACCGTCATCGCCAACGCGAAGATCGGCGGCGACTACATGCCCGAGCACGATCAGACCAGCTATTACATGATCGTCGCGACGGCGGGCCACGACACCACCTCATCGTCGACCGCGGGCGCGATCTGGGCGCTGGCGAACGATCCCGCGGAATTCGCCAGGGTGAAGGCCAATCCGGAATTGATTCCGGGCCTGGTCGACGAGGCGATCCGCTGGATGACGCCGGTCAAGCACTTCATGCGCTCGGCCACCGCCGACACCGAGCTCGGCGGCCGCAAGATCGCAAAAGGCGACTGGCTGATGCTGTGCTACGCCTCGGGCAATCGCGACGAGGAGGTGTTCGAGGAACCCTATCGCTTCCGCAGCGACCGCAAACCCAACCGCCATGTCGCTTTCGGCTATGGCGCACATCTCTGCCTCGGCCAGTATCTCGCCAAGCTCGAGATGCGCATCCTGTTCGAGGAGCTGCTGCCGCATCTGAAATCGCTGTCGCTCGACGGCGAGGTGAAGATGACGCAGGCCTATTTTGTCAACGGCCCGAAGAAGCTGCCGATCCGGTTCGAGGTGAAGTGACGCGGCGAAGGCCGGGTCACTCCAGCATCTTCCTCAGCTCAGCCTTCGCGACCTTCTCCAGCGTCGAGCGCGGCATCTCGTCGACGAAGCGGATTTCCCGGGGCAGCTTGAAGTCGGCGAGCGCCGCGCGGCACGCGGCCATCACCTTGTCGTGCAGGTTGGCGGGTAGCGCCGCGACGCCGGCCTGCGGGATGATGAAGGCGACCGGCACCTCGTCCAGCATCGGGTGCTTCTTCGCCACGACAGCGGCTTCGCGCACGCCCGGTACCACGGCGATCACCTGCTCGATCTCGGAGGCCGCGACATTCTCGCCGCCGACCTTCAGCATGTCCTTGGAGCGGTCGCCGAATCTGATGTAGCCGCGCTTGAGCAGCGTGACGCGGTCGCCGGTGACGAAATAGCCGTGCTCGTCAAAGCTCTCGCGCGTCGCCTTCTCGTTGTGCAGATATTCGGTGAACAGCGACAGGCCGGGAATGCCCTTGATCAGCAGATTGCCGGTCTCGCCGACGCCGGTCGGCGTGCCGTCATCATTGGTGATGCGGATTTCGTATTCGGGTGCAGCGCGGCCGATCGACATCGGCGTGTTCGGTTGGTCGACCTCGCCGATGATGCCGTGGGTGATAGTCTCGGTCATGCCCCACCAGCCGATGATCTTGACGCCGAACACCGCGAATGCGGGTGGCTCGTTCACCGCGGTGCCCCAGAGCCTGAACTTGTGATTCTTGGGGACCTCCTGCTCGAGCAGCGCCTTCATGCAGAACGGGATCGTCGAGGTCCAGGTCGCGCCGTGCTTGAGCGCCACCGGCCAGAACCGGCTCGCCGAGAAGCGCGGCTGGATCACGCAGGTCGAGCCGACCCACAGGCTCGCCAGCATCGAATAGGCCAGCGCGTTGGTGTGAAACAGCGGCAGGTAGGTCTGGTGCACGTCAAAGGCGTGCAGGTCCTGATGCGCGGCATTGATCTTGGCGCCCCACAAAGCGTTGGCATGGGTCCACAGCACCGCCTTCGGCCGCGATGTGGTGCCGGAGGTGTATTGCACGCTGCAGGGTGCGAGCGGATCGGTCGGGCGCAGCGGCCGGTCGGCGCTGTCGGCGAACAGCGCTTCAAAGCTGTCGCCGCGCGCGGGCGCCTGTGCCGGCGCTTGCCCCGCATCATGCGAGGTCACCGCGATCCAGCGCAGGTCCTTGCAGTTCGTGGCAATCAGTTCGGCATAGGCCGGCTGGGTGATCGCAGCGACCGCGCCGCAATGGCCGGCAAAATACTCGATCTCGGCCGGGGCCGAGCGGGTGTTGGTGGTGACGGCGATGGCACCGAGCTCGACGCAGGCGAACCACGACATGATCGCCTCGATGCAGTTGTCGAGATGGATCAGGACATAATCGCCCTGCCGGATGCCGCGCCTGGCAAGGCCCGCGGCCAGCGCGCCGACGCGCTCATGGAATTCGCCGTAGCTCCAGCGCCGCGCCGGCGCATCGAACGGGGCCCAGATCAGGAACGGATGATCGCGGCGCACCTCAGCGCGCATCCTGAGCAGCCACGGCACATCGAGCCCTGCAAACGGTCCCACGACGCCCGGCACTGGCTTTGCATTGGTCATATGTCCTCCCGCGCGCCGCTTCAGCGGCTGCTTGCTTGCTCTTGTCGGGTGCCCTTGTGACATTGGATGGCGTGGTAGGCAAATAGTCGGCCGTCATTCCGGGGCGATGCGAAGCATCGAACCCGGAATCTCGAGATTCCGGGTTCGCGCTGTTGCGCGCCCCGGAATGACGCGATCAATCCTGATACGACGAGATCTCGATCAGGCTGCCGTCGGGGTCGCGGCAATAGACCGAGCGGAGCGTGCCGCGCGCGCCCTGCTTGGCCACCGGGCCTTCCTCGATCTTGACGCCATTGGCCTTCAGATGCGCGACCACTTCCTCCGGCGTGCTTGAGGTCAGGAAGCAGAGATCGTCGCTGCCCGCGGCTTCATGATCGGCGGTGAACCAGTCCACCTTGTCGGCATCGCGCGGCCGCACATTGATCTTCTGGTTGCCGAACACCAGCGAGGTGCGCGGTGTCTTGCCGTTGCCGGGGTCGAACACCTTCACCTCCATGCCGAGGATCCTGCTGTACCAGGCAACCGAGCGCACGACATCGGTGACATTGATCACGAGATGGTCGAGCCCATTCACCTTGACGGACATGCGCGATCCTTTTCGGTCCAGAGTCTCAATACAAGCATTCAGCGCTTCGGTTCTGATGCAATCAGAGCCGAAGCTTAGCCTTTCGTCGCGGTCGGTGGCGCACGTGTCGCACTGGCCGCTTCAGACATTGTTTGTTAAAACCGCGCCGCACGCAACGCAACAGAAACGGGCAGGGCGCCAAACCCTGCTGGATCGGGAGAAACTTCATGATTTCACGCCGTACCGCGCTGGGCCTGATCGGGTCGGGGATTTCGACATTCGCGATCGGCCGCGCGTCCGCCGCCGACTATCCGGCGCGGCCGGTGCGCTGGATCGTGGGTTATCCGCCCGGCGGCGCCACCGACATTATCGCGCGGCTGGTCGGGCAGCGGCTGTCGGAAAAGCTCGGCCAGCAATTCGTGATCGAGAACAAGCCGGGCGCCGGCAACAATATCGGCACCGAGGCTGCGATCAACGCCGAGCCGGACGGCTACACGGTGCTGCTGGTCAATCCGGCGAACTACATCAACGCCTCGCTCTACGCCAATCTGAAGTTCAACTTCGTGCGCGACGTCGCGCCGGTCGCTTCCTTCAACCGCGTGCCGAACGTGATGACTGTCAACAAGGACGTGCCGGCGAAGAACGTCGCCGAATTCATCGAATACGTGAAGGCCAATCCCGGAAAGGTCAACATGGCCTCGTCCGGCAACGGCACCTCGGTGCATCTGTCCGGCGAGATGTTCATGTCGATGACCGGCTGCAAGATGCAGCACGTGCCGTACCGGGGCGCCGCGCCCGCGATCACCGACATGCTCGGCGGCCAGGTGCAGGTGATCTTCGACAACATGCCCTCGATCATCCAGCACATCCGCTCCGGCTCGCTGCGCGCGCTTGGCGTGACGACGACCGAGCGCTCCTCGCAACTGCCCGACGTGCCGGCGATTGCCGACACCGTGAAGGGCTACGAGGCGAGCGCGCTGTTCGGCATGGGTGCGCCGAAGAACACGCCGAAGGAACTGATCGCCAAGCTCAACAGCGAGATCAACGCCGTTCTCGCCGAACCCGACATGCGCAAGCGTCTGGTCGAGCTCGGCGGCGATTCGCTGATCCAGGCGCCGGACGCCTTTGGCAACGACATCAAGGCCGAGACCGACAAGTGGAAGAAGGTGGTCGAGTTCGCCGGCCTCAAGGTCGAATAGGCCTCGCACGCCCGGAGGCGCTAGGATTTCGTTGAGGACGCTTGCCCGAGACGCCGCACTTCACTAACTGCGGCATCTCGGGAAGTCGGAGTGATTCGGATCATGCGCAGATCGCAATTGGCAGTGCTTGTCCTTGCAACGATGACGCTTGCCGGCGCGGCGAGCGTCACGCCTGCCTCCGCCGATCCCTATGACTATCCGTGGTGCGCGCAGGGCCCGAGCCTCGGCTATCCCGGCGAATGCGCCTATCAGACCTATGATCAGTGCCTCGCGAGCGTCTCCGGACGCTATCTCGCCTGCGGAGAAAATCCGCGCTTCCTGTTTCGCCCGCAATTGCAAGCGGAGCCGCGGCCGCACCGTCGCTGGCACCGGCATCGGCACCATCGGCAATAGCCGTCTGATCCGAGGGCGCAGCCACCTCGCGTGATGATGCCCCGGCCTTGACGCGATCGTGAAGGCGGGCGCTTGACGCCGCGCCGTTTGCGTCTATACTAAACCACATGGTTAAGTTTCAAGACGAAACGCTGGACCGCACCTTCGCAGCGCTTTCCGATCCCACCCGCCGGGCGCTGCTGGCGCGGCTTGGCGAGCAGGACAGCCTGTCGGTGAGCGAACTGGCGCAGCCATTCGCGATGTCATTGCCGGCGATCATGAAGCATCTCGACGTGCTCACGGATGCAGGCCTGGTCGCGCGCGAAAAGACCGGCCGCACGGTAGCCTGCCGGCTCACCGCAAGGCCGATGGAGCAGGCGATGAACTGGCTCAATCGCTATGCGCAATTCTGGTCCGATAATCTCGATCGCCTTGCCGCTTTTGTGGAGGAAGACCCATGGTCAATCAATCGGCCAACAAGTCCGCAGTCGCCGCCGACGCCGGCCTTGCCGCGCGTCCAAGCCTCACTCTCACGCGGCGGCTCCGCGCGCGGCCGGAAAAAGTCTACGCCGCGTGGACCGAGCCGGAAAACCTAGCGCGGTGGTTCGGTCCGGGGCAGGTCAAGCCCGGAACGACCCAAGCCGAGCTCGATGTCCGCGTCGGCGGGCGCTACAGGATCAAGTTCACCGGTACGAATGGGGAATATCACGAGGTCGGCGGCGTCTATCGCGAGGTGGTGCCGAACGAGAAGCTGGTGTTCAGCTGGGCCTGGCATTCGACGCCGGAGCGCGAGTCGGAGGTGACAGTGTCGATCAAGCCCGATGCCGGCGGCACCTTGCTTACCTTCCATCACGCGCAGTTCGTCGATGAGACCGCCCGCGACAACCACCAGCGCGGCTGGACCGAATTCCTCGGCAATCTCGAACACTTCGTCGACGCCTGAACAGGGAGCATCCCAAGGAGAACCCCATGCAACAGCACAACATCGTGTCGCGCGAGGAATGGATTGCGGCCCGCAAGGCGCTGATGGCGCGCGAGAAGGAGCTGACGCAAGCCCGCGAAGCGCTGAGCCGGCAGCGCCGCGAACTGCCCTGGGTCAAGGTCGACAAGGACTATGTGTTCGACGGACCCGATGGCAAGGTGACGCTCGGCGATCTCTTCAAGGGCAGGCCGCAGCTCGTGGTGCAGCACGTGATGTTCGCGCCGGACTGGGACGAAGCGTGCAAGAGCTGCTCGTTCTGGGTCGATGGCTTCGAGCGCATGGTTCCGCATCTGGCCGCGCGCGACACCACGATGATCGCGATCTCGCTGGCGCCGCTCGCCAAGCTCGAGGCGTTCAAGAAGCGGATGGGCTGGACCTTCGACTGGATATCGTCCGGCGACAATGATTTCAACTATGACTATGGCGTATCGTTCACGCAGCCGCAGATCGATGCAGGGAACGCACAATACAATTATGGCACGACCCCGCTCTACGGGCCCGAGCTGCCGGGAATCAGCGTCTTCTTCCGCGACGAGACCGGCGCCGTCTTCCACACCTACTCCACCTTCGCGCGCGGCCTCGACATGATGAATGCGGCCTATCACTATCTCGACCTCACGCCGCTCGGCCGTCATGAGGAGGGCTTGCCCTATCCGATGGATTGGGTGCGGCTACGTGACCAGTACCAACCGGCGCCGGTTCAGGCATCCTGCTGTCATAGCTGACGAACGCTGACGCGCAGCGTTGGCGTTCGTCATCCCGGGGCGATGCGAAGCATCGAACCTCAGATGCGCAATTGCGCATCGGGGGATCTCGAGAATCCCCGGCGCGCAGTTGCGCGCCTGAGGTTCACACTCCGCGTGCCCCGGAATGACGACAGCAAACAGCAGGAAGCGCCAATGCCCTACGTCGATGGTTTCGTCGTCGCCGTGCCGAAGAAGAAACTCAAAGCCTATGCGCAGCTCTCGAAGAAGGCCGGCAAGGTCTGGCGCGAATATGGTGCACTGGACTATCGCGAATGGGTCGCCGATGACGTCAAGCCCGGCAAATGGACGTCGTTTCCGCAGAGCGTGAAACTGAAGACCGGCGAAACCGTCGTGTTCGCCTGGATCACCTACAAGTCGCGCGCCCAGCGCGACAGGATCAACGCCAAGGTGATGGCTGATCCCCGCCTGGCGTCGATGGGCAAGGGCGATGTGCCGTTCGATGCCAAGCGGATGATCTATGGCGGCTTTGCGAGCCTCGTGAAGGTGTGAGGCGGCGCACATTCGCCGCAATCTGTGCGGTAACCGGCCGTTAAACATGCCGATCGGCAGGCGGCGCGATGCCGCTTGCGTTTACTTGGTGATCCCGTATACTTTGCAATACAAAGTTCGGGCGAATCATGCGCGACCTCGACAAGGCCTTGGCCGACATTCTCGCGATCCGCAACCAGATTGCGGCCGGAACCGCATTCCGCGGCTACGGGCCGGCGACGGTTGCGGCCACCAGTGGCATCGCGCTCGTCACGGCGCTTGCGCAATATCTCTGGCTCGACGATCCGACCGGGCATCCGATCGCGTTCCTCGCGGGCTGGGCGGCGGCCGCGCTGCTGTCCGCGGGGTTGATCTGGACCGAGATGCAGGCGCGCTCGCGGCGGCATCATTCCGGCCTCGCCGACGCGATGGTGCAGCAGGCGATCGAGCAGTTCGTTCCGGCGGCGATTGCCGGCGTGCTGCTCGCGATCCTGCAATGGAAATTCGCGCCCGAGACGCTGTGGATGCTGCCCGGCCTGTGGCAGGTGCTGGTCAGCCTCGGCGTGTTCGCCTCGGTCCGCCTGCTGCCGCGCACCATAGCGTTCGGCGGCGCCTGGTATTTCCTGTCCGGCTTCACGGTGCTGCTGATCGCAAGCCAGAGCCACGCGCTGTCGCCCTGGACCATGGGACTGCCCTTCGCGATCGGCCAGTTGCTGATCGCAGCACTGTTGTATTTCGCTTCCGGAGGCCATGATGCCGAAGACTGACATGACCAGCGCGCCATTCGCCTATGATGGCCTCGACCGCGTCATCCACGAGAAGGCGCGGCTCGGCTTGCTGACCTCGCTGATGGCGCATCCGAAAGGGCTCGCCTTTGCCGATCTCAAGCAGCTCTGCGGCCTGACCGACGGCAATCTCAGCCGGCATCTGCAGGTGCTGCAGGAGGCCGGCCTCGTCGACGTCATCAAGGGCTATGAAGGCAATCGCCCGCACACCACCTGCCGCCTGACCAGGAGCGGCCGCCGCCGCTTCCTCGATTATCTCGCCGTGCTCGAGCAGTTGGTGCGCGATGCGGCCAAGGCCGCCGGCAAGGACGAAGGCGCGTCTGGCCGCCTCGGTATCCAGCCGGTTTGATCATCCCATTTTTTGCCCGGAGACTTTGTAATGCGAAGCAACGTCGCGCTCGAGCCGGAGGTAGCCATGCGGCTCCACGTCGGCATCATCATGGACGGCAACGGCCGCTGGGCGACGCGGCGCGGCCTGTCGCGGCTGCGCGGACATGAGGCAGGCGTCGAGGCGATCCGCCGCATTGTCGAGGCCGCGCCGGACCAGGGCGTCGGCACGCTGACGCTCTATGCCTTCTCGAGCGACAATTGGCGCCGTCCGAAGGCTGAAGTCACGGCGCTGATGGGGCTGTTGCGGTTCTACCTCGCCAATGAGATCGCCGCCCTGGTGCGCAACGGCGTCCGCCTCACCGTGATCGGCCGCCGTGACCGGCTGCCCGACGGCATCGCGACCGCGATCACGCGCGCCGAGGCCGCAACCTCCGACGGCACCACGCTGCATTTGCGCATCGCCATCGACTATTCGGCACGCGATGCGATCCTGAACGCGGCCGCGCGCGCGGCCGGCGTCGGTCAGCTGAACCGCGAGACTTTTGCCGATCTCATCACCGGCGAAGCCGGCCTGCGCGACGTCGACCTGATCATCCGCACCTCGGGCGAGAAGCGGCTGTCGGACTTCCTGCTCTGGGAAGGCGCCTATGCCGAGCTGCACTTCACCGAGCGGATGTGGCCCGAATTCGACGCCGACGATCTCGCCGACGCGCTCGCCTCCTTCCATCGCCGCGAGCGCCGCTTCGGCGGGCTGACCGCGATCGCGCCGGCGGAGGTGCCGAACCTCTAGCGCGTCAAGCGGCGCCTGCTGCTCTCTTCTCAAGCCTGGCCGGGGGGTTGGGCTCTCCTATCACAAGATGCGGGGACGAACGATCACGCCAACCAAAGCGGGAGCGATCATCCATGCGCATTCTTCTCGTCAACGTGCCTCACCCTGCGATCGGCAGCCGGATTCCGGACGACCATCTGCCGCCGCTCGGCCTGCTATCGATCGGCGGGCCGCTGATCGACGACGGACACGATGTCCGTCTGCTCGATGCCGAGTTCGGGCCGATGCGAACCGAAGCCATCGTGATGGAGGCATCGCGGTTTTCGCCGGATGCCGTCCTGTTCGGTCATTCCGGCTCGACGTCGGGCCATCCTGTGATCGCCGAGGTCGCGCAGGCCGTCGTCAAGGCCATGCCCCATGTGCGGATCGTCTATGGCGGGGTGTTTCCGACCTATCATTGGCGCGAGATCCTGCGCGAGGAGCGCTACGTCACCGCGATCGTGCGCGGCGAGGGCGAGGAGACCGCGCGGCGTCTGATGCGGGCGCTGGAGACCGGCGGCGATCTGCGCATCATCAACGGCATCGCATGCCGCGATGACTATGGGCCGCGCGTGACGCCGCCTGCGCCTGTGATCCGCGATCTCGACGCCTATCGCGTCGGCTGGGAGTTGATCGATCATAACAGCTACAGTTATTGGGGCGGCCTGCGCGCCGTCGTCGTGCAGTTCTCGCGCGGCTGTCCGCATCTCTGCAATTATTGCGGTCAGCGCGGCTTCTGGACGCGATGGCGCCATCGCGATCCCGTGCGCTTCGCCAAGGAGCTGGCGCGGCTCCATCGCGAGCACGGCGTCAAGGTGATCAACTTCGCCGACGAGAATCCGACCGTCTCGAAGAAGGCCTGGCGGACCTTCCTCGAGGCCCTGATCGCGGAGAATGTCGACCTGATCCTGGTCGGCTCGACCCGCGCCGACGACATCGTGCGCGATGCCGACATCCTGCATCTCTACAAGAAGGCGGGCTGGCAGCGCTTCCTGCTCGGCATGGAGAACACCGACGAGAAGACGCTGGAGCTGATCCGCAAGGGCGCGACCACCACGATCGATCGCGAGGCGATCCGCCTGATGCGCCAGCACGGCATCCTGTCGATGGCAACCTGGGTGGTCGGCTTCGAGGAGGAGACCGATTGCGATCATTGGCGCGGGCTGCGGCAGCTTCTATCCTACGACCCCGATCAGATCCAGATGCTCTACGTCACGCCGCATCGCTGGACGCCGTACTTCCGTCTCGCGGCCGAGCGGCGCGTGATTCAGACCGATCGCCGGCTCTGGGATTACAAGCATCAGGTGCTTGCGACACGGCACATGCCGCCGTGGCGCGTGCTGCTCTGGTTCAAGTTCACCGAGATGGTGCTGCAAAGCCGCCCGAAGGCCCTGCTCCGCGTGCTGTTTCACCGCGACGCCGGACTTCGCCATGCGATGCGCTGGTACACGCAGATGGGACGCCGGGTCTGGCCGCACGAAATTCTCGGCTTCCTGCGCGACAAAAGGCTGAAGAAAGGGCCGACGGTGCAGGAATTTTGGGGCGCGCCACAGGATATGGAAGAGGAATCGATGTTGTCGCAGCGGCCCGAGCGCCGCGTCGGGACATCGTGCGCAGCGTAAGTCGATACCGTTGCGCCGGGTCTGGATAACTGGCGCTGATGACTGGACCTTGGAGTCATCAGCGCGATAGTTTCCGGATCGGCTGCGCAGAACAAAAAGAACCGTGGCGGTCGAGGCGTCGAGTTGAGCATCCAGGTTGCGATTCTGAAAATATTGGCCAGTCACGTCAGCGGCAGGGCCACACTCGATTCACTCAAGCACGACCTCGCCATTCTCTCGTCAAGCGGCGACGATTGGCATGCGCGGATCAAGCGGCTGGCGTCACGGGTTCCCGAGCTCGATATCTTCAGCAGCTTCTATGTGCTGCATGACGTCGAAGGCTGGCAGATCACATCGGCCGGACGCGAGTTCCTGCAGGCGCTGGAGGCCGTGACGCAAGACAATCTGTCGCCCACGCCGACGGACGAGAGCGCGATCCGCGCCGAGGGCGAGCTCATCGTGGTCGGTCATCGCTTCAAGAATCGAATGCGAACGCCGCGCGATCCCGAGCAGGGCGTATCGCCACGCTGCCGGCCGTTCCGCGAGCCGCATTGAACCTCGCCGCGTTGCGCGCGACCTAATCTCGGGGCGTGGCTCTGGAGATCGCAAATGACTGCTTTGGCTCAATCGATTGCTCGCGCGTTTGCGGCCAATTCGCTTCGGAGCAGCATTGCCCGGCATGCTCTGCTGTTCGTCTTGGCGGTGTTGTTCGTCGCGGCGCTGCGGGCAAGCTATGGCCTCGATCTCAGCGCGGGGTTCTTCTGAAGCATGATCCGGAAAAGTGTGAAGCAGTTTTCCGAGGAGATCATGCTCAAAAAGGCCGCGCGACGAATTTTCCGGCGGCAACGTCATATTGGGTTAACCGGATCGGGATAGCTAAGCGCACGCTTTCCTTGCATCTCGAGCCGGGCCGATCTTCCATGGACAAGCCGATGCGCTGCCAGTGCGGCAGGACGCGCACCATCGTGCTCGACAGGCATTTCGGCACTGCGCTGGTATGCCTGAAATGCGACGAGATCGAGCTGGCTGGGTCGGCCAGGCCGGAGCAAGAGCCGCAGGAACAAATGTCGACCGCACGATAGCGCGGTCGTTTTCGGCGCCGAAACCCGCTAGGTTCCGTCTGACGAAACGGACCAAAGCGAAACCCGATGCCGCATCCTTCCGATACCACCGCCGCAACCGGCGCCAGCGTAACTTTTGCCGACGTGCGCCGCGCCGCCGAAACCATCAAGGGCGCGGTTATGGTCACGGCGTGCAACGAGAGCCGCACGCTGGGCGAAATCTGCGGCTGCCGCCTGTTCCTCAAATTCGAGAATTTGCAGTTCACCGCGACCTTCAAGGAGCGCGGTGCGCTCAATCGCCTGCACGCGCTTTCGCCAGAGGAGCGCAAGCGCGGCGTGATCGCGATGTCGGCCGGCAATCATGCCCAGGGCGTGGCGTATCACGCCAAGCGGCTCGGCATTCCCGCCACCATTGTGATGCCGATTGGCACGCCGATGGTGAAGATCGAGAACACCAGGCGGCACGGCGCCGAGGTCATCATCACCGGACAGACGCTGGAAGAATGCTTTGCGTTCGTCAGCGCGCATGCCGCGCAGCACGGCCTCATCCTGGTCCACCCCTATGACGATCCCCTGATCATTGCCGGCCAGGGCACGATCGGGCTCGAAATGCTCGCGGCGGTGCCGGAGCTCGATATCCTGGTGGTGCCGATCGGCGGCGGCGGGCTGATCTCGGGCATCGCCACGGCCGCCAAGGCGCTGAAGCCGTCGGTGCAGATCGTCGGTGTGCAGGCGCAGCTCTATCCATCGATGTATAATGCCGTCAAAGGCGAGCAGTTGCCGATGCGCGGCGACACGCTCGCCGAGGGCATCGCGGTCAAGTCGCCCGGGCAGATCACCACCAAAATCGTCCGCGAGCTCGTCGACGACATCATCCTGGTCAGCGAGGACCAGATCGAGCGCGCGGTCGCGACCCTGATCTCGATCGAGAAGACGGTGGTCGAGGGCGCCGGCGCCGCCGGCCTCGCGGCGGTGCTCTCTGCACCGGAGCGCTTCGCCGGCCGCTCAGTCGGCCTCGTGCTGACCGGCGGCAATATTGACACCAGGCTGATCGCCTCGGTCCTGACCCGCGAACTCGCCCGCGAGGGACGGCTGACGCAACTGGCGCTCGACATCGTCGACCGGCCCGGCCAGCTGGCGGCGGTGTCGATCCTGCTTGCGGACGCCGGCGCCAACATCATCGAGGTCTCGCACCAGCGCACCTTCTCCGATCTGCCGGCCAAGGCGACGCTGCTCGAGCTCGTGATCGAAACCCGCGACCGCGCCCATCTGGAAGAGGTGCTGGCAAGGCTCAGCGCCGAAGGATTCGCGGTGCGGGAGAGCTAGCGACGCGATACCCATCCGCGAGTTTGAAGCACCCAACCCGTCATCCTGAGGTGCGAGCGGAGCGAGCCTCGAAGGATGAATCGGCCACCAGCGGGGCCGTCGATCCTTCGAGACGCGCGCAAGAGCGCGCTCCTCAGGATGACGGTTCTCCTTGACTAGTCCCCCGCTGCCAACTCCGCGAGCTTCGCGATCGTGTTGATATTCCGCGCGGTGCCCTGAACGGCGGCGGGGATCTTCAGCTTCGAGCGGCCCATGCCGCTGCCATAGGCGACATAGATCTCGCGCTTGCCGAGCCGCATCTGTTCGGCCTGCTGGCCCTTGACGTCCTTCAGGGCGTTCCTGGCCGGCGGCTCGTCGAGGAAGATCGCCACCGTATGGTTCGGCGGCTCGTTCGGAAACGGATTGGCCTGCAGCACCGCGGCGATCTCGTCGGCGCTCCGCACCACGACGCCGACCGGCTTGCCGGCATAGGCCTGCAGCCGCTTCTCCAGCGCGGCCTTGACCTTTGCAGCTGCGAGCTTCGAGGAAAACACGACATTGCCGCTGGCGATATAGGTCTGCACGTCGGCAAACCCCGCGTCGACGCACATCGCCTTCAATTCGGTCATCGGCAGCTTGCCGGTGCCGCCGACATTGACTGCGCGCAACAGGGCGACGTAACGCGGCATCACGGCCTCACGTCAGCAGCAGCGCCATGCCGGGATCACCCTTCTGCATCGCGCGCTGATAGGCCGGGCGCGCGGCAATGCGGCCGAGATAGTCCCTGATGTTGGGGCAGCGGCCGAGGTCGTAGGGCAGGAAATAGCGCATGGTCGTGAGCGAGAAGCCGATCATGATGTCGGCCGTCGTGAATTCGTCGCCCGCGAGATAGCGCGCGCCACCGACCCGCGCCTCGATCAGATCGAACGAGCGGTCGACCCGCGCTTTGGTCGCCACCAGCATCGGATTGTCGGCCGCGAGGTTGAGGCGGTTCAGGATCATGCTGCGGCCCATCTGCGCCTGCAGCGTGCCATTGGCGAAGTGAAACCAGTACAGGAACTGCGCAAAATCAGCATGGTCTGATGTCAGCGTCAGCCGCCCATTGCTGTATTTGGCGAGGATGTATTCGACCACCGCGCCGGACTCGGCCAGCACCAGCTCGCCTTCGGTGATGACGGGCGCGGTGCCGATCGGGTGCAACGCCTTGTAGTCGGCCGGCGCCAGCATCGTGACGGGATCGCGCGCGTAGCACTTCAGCTCATAGGGGATCTCCAGCTCTTCGCACAGCCAGACGATCCGTTCCGATTGCGACTTGCCGAGATGATGGACAGTGAGCATGCGTGCTCCTTATCAGGCGGCCGCTTTCTTCTTCGCGGGCTTCTTCTCAGATTTCGCCTCAGATTTGTTCTCAGGCTTCTTCTCGGGCTTCTTGGCCGGCGGCGGCTCTTCCATCGCCTTCTTCATGGCGCGGGCATAGGCGTCGGCTGCGTTCTCCGCCGAATTCTGCAACCGCTTAGCGGTCGCGGTGGCGTTCAGGATCGTGCTCTTGGCGAGGTGGCGGAAGCGCGCCTTGGTCTCCTTGTCCTTGGCCTTGGCCGCGCGCGCGACCCAGACGGCCTGGCGCTTTTTCGCGGCCGCCATCACGGCTTTGGTCTGCGCTCTTGCGGTTTGCCGGATCACGGCGTCGAGGTCGGCTTCGGCCATTCAGATGCACTCATTGACTGGACAGGCGCCGGGCGGGCGCACGGAGGGAGGGGAACCATCACTAGCGCAACCGGCGCCGTTTGAACATCTGGTCCTTTATCGATCGCCGGCGGATGCCGCCACCGTCTGCTGCGACCATGCCGGCATCACCGGCAAGGCTATCGGGCGCGCCGTTCGGCATGATATAGCGGCGCGGCCTGACGAGGGGCGGCGCAGTCCAATCGAGGTTTCGATGCACGCAATCAGCCGAAGGAGCCTGCTTGGCGGCCTTGCCCTGCTGGCCGCATCGCCCTCGCTTCGGGCGGCGCCGGCAGAGACGCTGAGCGTCGATGCCAGTGAAGGCCGCGTCGCGCTCAACCATTTTGCTTCCGGGCGCACCGGCAAGCGGCCGACGGTGCTTGTCCTGCACGGCTCGCGCGGCTTCGATCTCAGGCCGCGGGCCTATGAACGCTATGCCAATGCGCTGACCGCGGACGGCATCGACGCCTATTTCGTTCGCTATTACACGCCGGCCGACGAGCAAGCGTTCGAGACGATGCACACGCACGTGATCCGCGAGGCCTACGAGACCGGGCGCTTCGACGCCTGGGCCGCGCGGGTCTCGTCCGTAGTGACCGCGGTGCTGGCGGGCGCGGACAGTTCCGGCCGGATCGGGCTGCTCGGCTTCTCGCTCGGCGGACACGTTGCCGCGGCAGCGGCGGCCCGCGACGAGCGGGTGGCTGCGCTGGCCGTGCTGTATGGCGGCATGCCCGACAAGGTTGTGCCAGAGGTCAAGCATCTGCCGCCGATGATCGAGTTTCACGGCGAGGCCGACCGCAACGTGCCGCTCGCCAAGGGCGAGGAGCTTGTCGGTCTCGGCAAGTCGGTCGGTGCCGCGGCGGAGATCGTCCGATACCCGGGCAAGGCGCACGGTTTCGACTTTGCGGACAATGATCCAATGACCGCCGACGCAGTGAGCCGTGTTGCCGGCTTCTTCCACGCGCGCCTGAACGTGGCCTGAGGCCTGATGGCCGAGCTAGTCCGCGGACGGACCCGGCGGCACCTTGGCGCCGGCGAGCAGTCCGGCCAGCTCCACCTGCCGGCCGAGCCCGGTCTTCGCCAGCACGGCCTTGAGCTGGTTGCGCACGGTTTCGCGGGAGATGCCGAAGGCGATGGCGATCGCCTCGACGGTTCGTCCCTCGCCGATGCCGCGCGCGACCCGCGCTTCCGCCGGCGTCAGGTCGAACAGGCCCTGCAACACCTCCGCAGTCGGCACCTCGGCCGGTACCACCGGCGTCACGATCACGATCGCCAGCGCGCGATCGAACAGGTCACGCGCCGAACCGTGAATCGGGATCAGATGCACGATCAGCGGCGGGCGATCGTCCTGTGCCGCGATCGGCACCGAGCGGACCTCGACGCTGATCAGCCCGTGATCCAGCGCTGCAAGCGCCTGGGCGAACAGCGCGTCGGCGGTGGGCGCCGCCAGCGCCAGGCGCTCGGCGCGATCCTGCATCACGTCGGGCACCAGGCGGTCGAACAGCGTGTTGGCCGCCATCAGGCGGCCGCCGCGCCGCAGCACGGCCGCGGGCAGTCCGAGCAGCGCCAGCGACTCGGTTGCCGCCCTGGCGCGCTCCATCCCGAGCCGGGCTGACAGCAATGCGGCACGCGCCAGATGCGGGCGCAGCGCATCGAGCTGCTCGATCGCTTCGCGCTCGATCGGTCCGTGCTCGTATTCGCGCTCGACGCTGTAGATCAGCATGTCGCCGCTCGGCACCGGGATTGCGGTGCCGGCACCCCAGCCGAGCCCACGCGGGCGGAAGAATTCGCGGATCTGGAAATCCTGCTGCACCTCCTCGGGCGTATCGAACACGTCGATGTCGCGCAGGAAGCCGGCATGGTTGGCCGCGAGCAGGCGCGGCAACCGCCCGTTGCGCTGGTGCCAGCCGCCTTCGACATAGGCCGCCGTGTCGTCGTGCATGTCGGGGGATGCGATCCATCGGACGTCATGCGGAGCCGCCGTCAGCAGCACGGTACCGCGTGCACGCGCGATCCCGCCGACCTGATGCAGGACGTTCGGCCACAACTCGGGGAGGACGGCGGCCTCGTAGGCCAGTTCAATCAGACGCTCGTGCAGATCGTTCGTCATCGGCCATCCCGGAAAACTTGTTAACCAATAGATAAACCCTTCGGCCTCGGAAATATTGCGTAGAGCAATTCGGCCGAGCCCACGAGTCCGGGCTATTCCGGTGCGTCGAAGGGCATCATGGTGAATCCCCGCGTTTCGCCGGTCTTGTTTGCGACCCTCGCGCAGATGTGCCGGGCGTTGCTCGTTTGGCTGCGGCTCGCTCCGCGGCCGGCCGAAAGTCGCTGAGGTCAATCCCAAAACCCGACAAGCAAGACCTGACGATCAAGACCCGACAATCGAAGTCCGGCGATGGAGCCTCCGCCTTGTATGGCGGAATTGAAGCCGCGTGACAGTCAGAAATATCCTGAAGCGTCTCGAAACGCATTCGGCGTGTATCGTCCATGCGTTCGGCCTTCCAGCGTGGCGGGATTGCAACGCCGCGCGCGATCATTCGACGATGAACATCCTTTAATTTGTGTCCGCGCGATCTGTGGCGCCAGCTAGGGCCACCTTGTCTCATTCAATCGAACCGCAAGCGGGCTCGGGGAGGGCCGATGATCAGCCGCAGGGCTCTTTCCGGATTGTTGATGACGCTGGTCGGCCCCTCGTCGGTTGCCGGCAACAACACGCTGGCGCTGAGTCATTGCAGGGGATCATGCGCGAATATCGATTTGCCGACGCTTGGCTACGACAAGTTCTGCCGGTCGTTCTTCGATATCGCGACAAGCGGCAAGCTGCGCGCGGTCGCAACCGGCCCGGAAATTCGACGCGAGATGCGGTCTCTTTTCCAGGGGTCGCGGCTTTATCGGCCGTCGCGCGACGAGATCCGGATTCTCTGGCGCGCGCCGGCGGACGGATTTTCGGTCGTGAAGGTCGAGTTCGATCTGGAGTGCGGCGTACCGGTGCGCGGATGCCTTGGCATTCCCGACGGAGAGTTCAAGGGATTGATCCTGCTCGGCCACGGCATGGCGAGCACGCCGGAGCGCTGCTTCGATGATGCCGACAACGACTACATGAACGCGCTCGGCAAGAGCCTGTGCCGGGACGGCTATGTCGTCTGGTGTCCTTACATCGTCCAGATCGGAGACCAGGCAAGTCAGAACAACATCGCCGCGATGCTGGCATCCCACGGCGTCTCCGCGCACAACGTGTCATGCGCATCGATCGACGCCGGCGAAATCGTCTGCAGGAAGCTGACCGGAGCGTCCGGCTTGAACGTCGGCGTGTACGGGGTATCGTGGGGCGCGTTTCTCGTGCTCCATCTGGAAGCCGCCACGGGGCGGATGCGGCCCACCGTCGTCTCCGGCTATATGCGCGACGAGAAGAAGCTTCTGATGTCGTCCGTCATCAGCAGGAATCTCGGCGTCGAACTTGCGACCTACATCCATTTCAGCAGCAGCCGCGCCAGGTACACAGGCGCAGAGCTGGCGTACCTGATTTACCCGTGTCCGCTGTTCGTCGAGATTGGCAGCCGCGACAGCGCCAACACGGTGGAACTGGGGCGGGATGAGAAGTTCGCGGAAATGCAGTCGGTCTACGCATCATCTGATCACCCGCATGCGATCGAGATGGCCATCTTCGACGGCGTGCACGAGGCCAGCGGCGAGCGCGCGCGGCCATGGCTGTACCAACATCTGGAGTCGCCCGCTTATCAGGAGACGTCCCGTTTGAAGAACGCCATCGCGTTGTGAGCGGAATGGGCGACGCCGCGCCCTTCAATTCGCCGTCGAACATGCGCGAGCATTGGGCAACTGTCCGCAGCAATCGTCTGCCGGCGTCCTCCAGGCATCAATACCGGACCTGACCGTCTTGAGGTCGCGCGCACGTCATCACGTTCACGGGAGCTTTCGGTGTCCGGCGCCCGCACCGGGCCTGTCGGTGTGGCCGTGATCGCCGTGTCATTGCAGCGTCGCGGCGCTTTCTCACAGTGGCGTGTCGTCCGGATCCCCGCAACTGGGCGATCCGGTTCCAGGATTGTCGGATTGGGCGCGTTATGATCTCCTGCAATGCACCTTGCCCATCCTGACCTTCCCGGTCTGAGGGAACTCGACGTCTGGTAGAGCTTGTTGGTAGCCGAAGGGTTGGACAGCATGAGTGGTCCGGAACGAATGCTCGGGGGATTGGCAGGGCTTTTGGTATCGGCGGGATTGGCGGTTATCGGAATTTCGGCGGTGCATGCTCAGGCGGGCCCACCCGGGCCTCCTGCCGTCGGCGTGTTCGAGGCGGTGAAGCGGCCGATCACCGAAACCAATGAATTTCTGGGACGCATCGAGGCCCCCAACCGCGTCAACGTGGTGGCACGTGTGACCGCCTTCCTGGAGAAGCGGAACTTCGTCGAAGGCTCCGAAGTCAAGGCTGGCGACCTGCTGTATCAACTCGAGCGTGGCCCGTTCGAGGCCGACCTTGCATCGAAGAAGGCGCAGGTCGCCCAACTGCAGGCGACCTTGGTCAACGCCAAGCTGACCACCGATCGCGCCAAGTCCCTGCTCGGCGGGCCGGCCGGCCAGCAATCGAGCGTCGATGCGGCGGTCGCCAACCAGCAGAGCCTCGAGGCGCAGGTGCAGGCCGCGCAGGCCCAGGTCGACCTGTCCCAGATCAATCTCGACTACACCGAGATCCACTCGCCGATCGACGGCAGGATCGGGCGCACCGCGGTCACCGAGGGCAATGTCGTGACGCCGAATTCGGGAACGCTGACGACCATCGTCAGCCAGGACCCGATGTATGTCACCTTTCCCGTGCCGGTGCGCGAGGCGCTCGATCTGCGCGACCGCTACGCGACCCGCGGCGGCTTCAAGGCCGTCATCATCCGCGTGCGTCTGACAAACGGCCGGCTCTACAACCAGGTTGGCGAGCTGAATTTCGTCAACAACACGATCGCGCAGAACACCGACACTATCTCGTTGCGCGGTACCATTCCGAACCCGTCGACGTACACATCCGTCGCAGCCGGCGGTGCGGTCCGTGAGCTCACCGACAATGAGTTCGTGACCGTGCTGCTGGAAGGCGTGCAGCCGGTCGAGGTGCTGGCGATCCCGCGCTCGGCGGTGCTGTCGGATCAGCAGGGCGAATATGTCTACGTCGTCGGCGCCGACAACAAGGCCGAGCAAAAGCGGATCCAGCTTGGGCAATCGACCTCGACGATTGCGGCGGTGACGAGCGGCATCGCGCTCGGCGACAAGGTCGTCGTCGAGGGATTGCAGAAGGTCAGGCCGGGCGAAGTGGTCGCGCCGGGTCCCGCCAGCGCGCTGATCCAGTCGAGCATGAAGGTCTCGGCGGACGGCGGCGCAAGCAGCACGCCGAAATCGACGGGCAACAATCCATGATTTCCGCTGTCTTCGTCGATCGTCCGCGGCTTGCGATCGTCATCGCGTTCGTGATCACGATCGCCGGCGTGCTGGCGATGATGCAGATCCCGGTCGCCCAGTTTCCGGACATCGTGCCGCCGCAGGTGACGGTCTCGGCCGTGTTCCCCGGCGCTTCGGCCGAGGTCGTCGAATCCAGCGTTGCCCAGCCGCTGGAAGCGCAGGTCGTCGGCGTCGACAAGATGCTCTACATGAAGTCGACCAGCGGCAATGACGGCAGCTACACGCTGACGGTCTCGTTCGCGCTCGGCACCGACCCTGACATCAACACTGTCAACGTCAACAACCGGGTGCAGAGCGCGCTCGCGCAATTGCCGACCGAGGTGCAGGCGCAGGGCCTGACCGTGCAGAAGAAATCCTCTGCGGTGCTGCAGTTCATCGTGCTGTACAGCAAGAGCGGCGAGCAGGACCCGCTGTTCATCACCAACTACGCCATCATCAACGTGCTGGACGCGATCTCGCGCACGCCGGGCGTCGGGCAGGCATCGCTGTTCGCCAAGCTGAACTATTCGATGCGGATCTGGTTCGACACCCAGCGCCTGACCAGCCTCAATCTGGCGCCGTCGGATGTGATCGCCGCGATCCGGGCCCAGAGCGTGCAGGCGCCGGTCGGCCGCATCGGCGCGCAGAACATGGACTCGGAATCGCGGATCGACGGCAATCCCGGCGTGCCGATGGGCATCTATCTCGCGCCGGGCGCCAACGCCGTGACCACGGCCAAGGCCGTGCAGGCGACGCTTGCGCGGCTGTCGGAGCGGTTTCCTCCCGGCCTGAGCTACCTCGTGCAATACGACTCCACGACCTTCGTCTCCGATACGATTAAGGAGGTGATCAAGACGCTCGGCGAGGCCTTCGTGCTCGTCGTGATCGTGGTGTTCCTGTTCCTCGGCAATCTGCGCGCCACGGTGATCCCGGCGGTCGCGGTTCCGGTCAGCCTGATCGGCGCCTTCGCGGTGCTGCTGGCGCTCGGCTATTCCGCCAACACGGTCTCGCTGCTGGCGATGGTGCTTGCGATCGGCATCGTGGTCGACGACGCCATCGTCGTGGTCGAGAACGTCGAGCGCGTCATGGAAGAGGAGCCGGAGCTGTCGCCGGCCGACGCCACCAAGAAAGCGATGACGCAGATCACCGCGCCGATCATCGCGATCTCGCTGGTGCTGCTCTCGGTGTTCGTGCCGATTGCGTTCATTCCCGGCATATCCGGCACGCTGTTCCGCCAGTTCGCGGTGACGATCAGTGCGGCGATGGTGATCTCGGCGCTGAACGCGCTGACGCTGTCGCCGGCGCTGTGCGCGGTGTTCCTGCGCCATGGCGGGCCGCACCGCGGCATCATGGGACGGGTGCTCGGCGGCATCGACTGGGTGCGCGACCGCTATGCCGGCGTGGTGCAACGGCTGGTCCGTGTGGCGGTGCTGTCGCTGGTCGCGGTGCTGGTGTTTGCCGGCGCGGTGCTCGGCGTATCGAAGATCACGCCGACCGGATTCCTGCCCGAGGAAGACCAGGGCGCGTTCTTCATCGCGGTGCAGCTGCCTGACGGTGCCTCGGTGGCGCGCACCAGCGAGGTCACCAAGCAGGTCGAGGCGCTGCTGAAGAAGAACCCGGCGATCGACCACGTGCTGTCGATCATCGGCTTCTCGCTGCTCGACGGCGGCAACGAGCCGAATTCCGCCTTCATGGTGGCGCGCATGAAACCGTTCGAGGATCGCAAGGCGGTCACCGATTCGGTGCAGGCCGCGATCCGGCAGACCTTCATCGCGGGATCGCAGATCCGTTCGGCCTCGGTGCTGCCGTTTAACCTGCCGCCGATCATCGGGCTCTCGACCTCCGGCGGCTTCGAATATCAGCTTGAGGCGCTCGAGGGGCAGGACCCGGCCGCGCTCGGCAGCGTGATGGGCGGGCTCATCGCCGCGGCGAACCGCGATCCGCGGCTGACCCGCGTGTTCTCGACCTTCACCGCGACCAACCCATCGATTTTCCTCGATATCGATCGTGCCAAGGCGCAGGCGCTCGGCCTCAACATGGCCGACGTGTTCACCGCGCTGCAGGCCACGCTCGGCGGCATCTACGTCAACAATTTCAATCTGTTTGGCCGCACCTGGCAGGTCAATGTGCAGGGCGATGCGGCCAACCGCGCCGACATCCCCGACATCTGGCAGATCTATGTGCGCAACAGCGGCGGCGAGATGGTGCCGATCCGCTCGATTGCAAGCTTGCGGATCGTCACCGGCCCGCAGGTGATCACGCGCTACAACAATTATCGATCGGTCACCGTCAATGGCGGTCCGGCGGCGGGCGTGTCGTCGGGCACCGCGATCGCCGCGATGGCCGACCTGTCGAAGACGACGCTGCCGGCGGGCTATTCCTACGAATGGACCGGCACCGCCTATCAGGAGCAGGCGGCCTCCGGCCAGACCGGCATCATCCTGGGGCTCGCGGTGCTGTTTGCCTATCTGTTCCTGGTGGCGCTGTATGAGAGCTGGACGATTCCGATTCCCGTGCTGCTGTCGGTCACGGTCGGCGTGCTCGGTTCCTATCTCGGCATCAAGCTCGCAGGACTAAACCTCGATCTCTACGGCCAGATCGGCCTCGTGGTGCTGGTCGCGCTCGCCGCCAAGAACGGCATTCTGATCGTCGAATTCGCCAAGGAGCAGCGCGAGGCCGGCAGGCCGATCGCGGAGGCTGCGATGATGGGGGCGCAAATGCGCTTCCGCGCGGTCATGATGACCTCGATCGCCTTCATCCTCGGCCTGGTGCCGCTGGTGGTCGCAACCGGCGCCGCGGAAATCAGCCGCCGTGCGGTCGGCACCGCGGTGTTCGGCGGCATGCTCGCCGCGAGCTCGATCGGCATCTTCCTGGTGCCGATGCTCTACGTCACCATCCAGGGCTGGCGCGAGGCTGCCAAGAACCGCTTTGGTCGTAGGGGCAAGACGGAACAACCCGCGGCGCATTAGATCCAACCTAATCCCATCGCGCATTAGCGGCGCTGATAAGGCGGGGCTATACTGCCTGCCTCATTGACGGAGTTCTGGATTGAGCGTTGCCTTCACCAAGGAAGAAAGTGCCGAGACCGCGTCTGAGACGCTGTTGCCGGACCGTCCCATTTCGCCACATCCCAATCTGGTGACCGAGGCAGGACGGAAGGCGCTGGAACGTCAGCTCCAGGAGGCGCGCGAGGCCTACGAGACCGCGCAGCAGCTGGACGACGTCAACGAACGGCGACGACAGTCGGCGGTCCCGTTGCGCGACACGCGCTATCTCACGGAACGTCTCCGCACGGCGCAGGTGGTCCCTGAGCCTGCCTCGACCGACACTGTTGCGTTCGGAAGCACCGTGACCTTCAGCCGCGCCGACGGGCGCGTGCAGACCTATCGCATTGTTGGCGAGGACGAAGCCGATCCGAAGGCAGGCTCGATTTCCTTTGTAGCGCCGGTGGCGAGATCGCTGATGGGGAAAGCCGTGGGGGACGTCGTCGGGGCAGGCGATCAGGAATTGGAGATCGTGGCGATCGCCTAGCCGTCTCGCGACCCGCAAGCGATTGTAAATCCCAGATCACGCCGCCGGCAACGCAAGGCGCTCGATCGTTTGAATATGCCGCGCGAGCAGGCTGCAGGCTTGCTCGATGTTGCGCGCACGTACGGCCTGCAGGATCATGCGATGATCCTGGCTGGGCCGCGGCCGCCAGCCGGCGTTGCGCGCCATCGCGAACACGAGCCGCGAATTGGCCAGCTGCAATCCGTCGAGGCTGGCGAGCAGCCGCGGCATCGCGCACGGCGCCACCAGCGTGTGATGAAAGGCGCGATTGGCCATCTCGAAATCCTGAACCGTCTCGGCATTGTCGCCTTCGATCAAGGCGAGCTCGATCCGCGCCAGATGCGCCGACGTGAACCTCGGGGCGGCATTGCGGAGCGCGACCACCTCGAGCGCGGCGCGCATCTCGGCGATCTCCTTCACCGATTTGGTGTCGAGTGGAGCAACCCGCACGCCGCGACGCGGCACGGCAACGACAAGGTGCTGCGCCTCCAATTGCCTGAAGGCCTCGCGCACCGGGACGTGGCTGGAATGGAATTCCCGCGCGACATGATCCTGCCGGAGCGGGGCGTCGGGCAGCAATTCGCCGCTGATGATGCGTTCGCCGATCGCGCCGGCGATGCGCCCGGCGGTGGTCGTG
Organism: Bradyrhizobium sp. 26S5; assembly: GCF_036923295.1. NCBI lineage: Bacteria > Pseudomonadati > Pseudomonadota > Alphaproteobacteria > Hyphomicrobiales > Nitrobacteraceae > Bradyrhizobium > Bradyrhizobium sp. 26S5. The sequence goes on from NZ_CP145948.1 coordinate 292,863, forward strand.
TTCTCTGCTTCGCTGACCATAGATTATCTATCGCAAAAACGGATGCGCATCCGCTCGACCTCGGCTAGCATCATTCTAAATCAACGATCATAGATAATATCTCATTTTATCTATGATCCATCGCAAACGAGAAGGCAAGCCCGATGGTTGATGTGGTGGAAATCGAACGGACCGACAGAAGCAGCAGCGCCCCGTTGCGCAAAAGCTGGGAGCGCGCCGAGGCCGAAGCGCTCTACAATTTGCCGTTCGCCGACCTGATGTTTCAGGCGCAAGGCGTTCACCGCGCCAACTTCAATCCGAACCACGTCGAAACCGCGAGCCTGCTCAGCATCAAGACCGGCGGCTGTCCGGAAGATTGCGGCTACTGCTCGCAGAGCGCGCATTACGACACCGGCCTGAAGGCGACCCGCCTGATGCCGCGGGATGAGGTGGTCGCCGTCGCGCAGCGCGCCAAGGACGCCGGCGCAAGCCGCTTCTGCATGGCCGCGGCCTGGCGCAGTCCCAAGGACCGCGATCTCGATCAGGTCTGCGACATGGTCAGCGCGGTGAAGGGGCTGGGCATGGAGACCTGCGTCACGCTCGGCATGCTGACGCCTGATCAGGCCGAACGGCTCTCCGAAGCCGGGCTCGATTTCTACAACCACAATGTCGATACCTCGCCGGAGTTCTACGACAAGATCATCACCACCCGCACCTTGCAGGATCGCATCGATACGCTGGCGCATGTGCGCGACGCCGGCATCAAGGTCTGCTGCGGCGGCATTATAGGCATGGGCGAGCAGGTTGAAGACCGGCTCGGCATGCTGATGCTGCTCGCCAATCTCCCCAGCCATCCGGAGAGCGTGCCGATCAATCTGTGGAACGAGGTCAAGGGCGTCCCGGTCAACGACACCGCGGAGCGGCCCGATCCGATCGCGCTGGTGCGGCTGGTCGCCACCGCGCGGATCATGATGCCGAACAGCGTGGTCCGGTTGTCGGCCGGGCGGCAATACATGACCGATGAGCTGCAGGCTATGTGCTTCCTCGCCGGCGCCAATTCGATCTTCATCGGCGATGTGCTGCTGACCACCAAGAACCCGCAGCGCGATCGCGATGCCGATCTGCTTGATAGGCTCGGCATCACGTCCCGTCTCGCCTGACCGCCATCTCCGGTGGGTGCGCAACGCTGGTTGCGCGCAATCCACAATCTTCCTGTGAGTGAAGCATGAGCGCAATCCATGCGGCCAAGGTCGCTGATTACGCCGCGGCCTTGCATGCCCTGAGCAAGGACGATCGGCTGCGCGGCCTCAAGCCGCGCGCGGGCATCGATTTCGTATCGAACGACTACCTGGCGCTGGCGAGCGCGCCGCGAATCAAGCAGGCGGTTGCGGCCGCGCTCGAGGCCGGCACGCCGATCGGCGCCGGCGGATCGCGGCTGCTGCGCGGCAATTGCGAGGAGCACGAGCGGTTAGAGGCCGAGGCCGCCAGGTTCTTCCGCGCCGAGACCGCGCTGTTCTTTGGCGGCGGCTACGTCGCCAATTTCGCCGTGTTGACCACGCTGCCGCAACGCGGCGACCTGCTGGTGCTCGATTCGCTGGTGCATGCCAGCATCCATGAAGGCGCGCGGGCCGGCCGGGCCGAATTCCGGTTCAGTGAACACAATGATCCCGGGTCGGTCGAAGACACCATTCGCAGCTGGCGCGCCCAGGGTGGGACCGGCCGGGTCTGGATCGTGGTCGAAAGCATCTACAGCATGGATGGCGATGTCGCGCCGCTCGACGATCTCGTCGCGATCGCCGAACGGCACGACGCATTCCTGATGGTCGACGAGGCGCATGGCACGGGCGTCTATGGCGAGCAGGGCCGTGGGCTGACGGCGCCGTATGAGGGACGCGACAACCTCGTGATCGTTCATACCTGCGGCAAGGCGCTGGGTGCCGCCGGCGCGCTGGTCACCGCGTCCGCCGTGCTGCGCGACTTCATGGTCAATCGCTGCCGCCCGTTCATCTTCGCGACCGCGCCGTCACCGCTTGTGGCTGTTGCCGTGCGCGAGGCGCTTCTGATCCTGCAGGAGGAGCCCGAGCATCAGCAGCGCCTCGCAAAATTGGTCGCGTTCACGCATCGCGAACTCGATCTGCGCGGTTGGCAAAGTCCGTCGCGCTCGCAGATCGTGCCCTATATCGTCGGCGACAATGCGCGCGCGATGCAACTCGCGTCAGCATTGCAGGCGCGTGGTTTCGACATCCGCGGCATCCGGCCGCCGACCGTGCCGGCGGGAACCGCGCGGTTGCGCATTGCACTGACCCTCAATGTCGACGAGGGCGACGTGCGCGCACTGCTCGATGCGCTGGTCGAGGAGACGAAGGGCTGGTCGCGATGACCAGCCGGATCGTGGTGACCGGCACCGACACCGGGATCGGAAAGACGATCTTCTCCGCAGGCCTCGCCGGCTTCCTCGGCGCGAACTACTGGAAGCCGGTGCAGTCCGGCCTTGAAGAAGAGACCGATGCGCAACTGGTGGCACGGCTCGGCGGTCTCGCGCCCGATCGCATCGTGCCCGAGCGCTATCGGCTGCGAACGCCGGCGTCGCCGCATCAATCCGCCGCGATTGACGGCGTGCGCATCGATCCGGCTGCGCTCGGCCTGCCCGACATCGGGGACCGGCCGCTGGTGATCGAGGGCGCCGGCGGGCTGATGGTGCCGCTGAATGACGACACGCTCACCATCGATATCTTCGAGCGCTGGCGGCTTCCGGTCGTGCTCTGCGCCCGCACCGCGCTCGGCACCATCAATCACTCGCTGCTGTCGATCGAGGCGCTGCGCAAGCGCCGGATCGATCTTCTCGGCATCGCCTTCATCGGCGACAGCAATCCGGAGAGCGAGCGGGCGATTTGCGAGATCGGGCAGGTCCGCCGGTTGGGCCGGTTGCCCTGGCTTGCGCCGCTTGCGGCAGACACGCTGCAAGCAGCGTTCAAGGCGTCGTTCCGCCGCGACGATTTCAATCCATGATGTCCTCTCGAAAGTCGCCGATCTGGCACCCCTTCACCCAGCACGCGCTCCACGGCTCGATGACCAGGATCGTGCGCGGCGAGGGCGCCTATCTCTACACCGCGGATGACCGCCGGATCATCGATGCGATCGCATCCTGGTGGGTCGTGACCCACGGCCACTGCCATCCGCATATCGTGCGCGCGATCCAGAGCCAGGCGGAGCAGCTCAACCAGATCATCTTTGCCGGCCATACCCACGATCCGGCCGAAGCGGTTGCCGCGCAGCTCCTGAAGCTTGCGCCTGATGGGTTAGACTATGTGTTCTTCTCCGACTCTGGCTCGACCAGCGTCGAAGTGGCGCTGAAAATGGCGCTCGGCTATTGGCACAATATCGGCGTGCCGCGCACCCGCATCGTCGTCATGCAGCACTCCTATCATGGCGACACCGTGGGCACGATGTCGGTCGGCGCCCGCGGCGTGTTCAATGCGGCCTACGAACCGCTGCTGTTCGACGTTGCCTCGATCCCGTTTCCTGCCGCCGGTCATGAACAGGCGACACTCGATGCGCTCGAAGCTGCATGCAGCAACAAAAACGTGGCTGCGTTCATTGTCGAGCCGCTGATTCTGGGCGCCGGCGGGATGCTGATGTATCCCGCCTCGGTGCTGAAGGAAATGAAGCGCATCTGCGAAACCGCTGGCGTGCTCTTCATCGCCGACGAGGTGATGACCGGCTGGGGCCGGACCGGCACCTTGTTCGCGTGCGAGCAGGCCGATGTCACGCCGGATATCGCCTGTTATTCAAAGGGCCTCACCGGCGGATCGCTGCCGCTCGCGGTGACGCTTTGCCGCGCCGACATCTACGATGCGCACTATTCCAGCGATCGATCGCGGATGTTCTTCCATTCCAGTTCCTACACCGCGAACCCGGTCGCCTGCGCCGCGGCGAAAGCGAATCTCGAACTCTGGCAACGCGGCGCGCACGAGCGCGTCGCCTCGCTCGCCGCGATGCAGGAAGGCCTGATCGCACCCTTCCGCGCCGATCCGCGCTTCGAAAACGTCCGCCGCACGGGCACCATCACCGCACTCGACCTCAAGGCAAACGATGCGGGTTATCTCGCAGGCATCGGCCCAAAACTTCAGGCCTTCTTCGAGCGGCGAAACCTGCTGCTGCGACCGCTCGGCAACACGATCTACGTGATGCCGCCCTATTGCGTCACCGAGGCGGATCTCAATGAGATCTACGCCGGCATCGGGGCTGCGGCCGATGCGTTGGCCTGACGCGTCTTGCGTCTGCAGTCGCCAACATCAGTGAGATCGCCGCGCACTATCGCGCGTCAACTTCATCACTGCGCCAAATAGTCGAATTTTCGATTTGAATTGGACGACCACCCCCTGCGCGTCATCAATCGATGATTGGAGCATCCGGCTCCCGAAAGGCCGGGCAGGGAGGTTTGGCATGGCGCGATCCGCCGACATCGACATCAACGCGGGCGCACGCCTCGACAGGCTGCCGATCTGTGGATTACACTGGCGCATCCTCGCCCTGATCGGCGCCGGCATGTTCCTCGACGCATTCGACATCTATCTGGCCGGCGGCGTGCTGGGGACCGTGCTCAAGGAAGGCTGGTCGACGCTCGAGCTCAACGCCGCCTTCGTCTCAGCGACCTTCGTCGGCATGACGATCGGTGCCTGGTTCTCTGGCATTCTTGGCGACCGCTTCGGCCGCCGCTTCTCCTACCAGATGAACCTGGCGATCTTCGGTCTCGCGTCGATCGCGGCCGCCTTCGCACCCAGCATGATCGTCCTGATCGGCCTGCGTTTCGTCATCGGCATCGGGTTCGGCGCGGAAATCGTGGTTGGCTATGCGACCTTGACGGAGTTCGTGCCGGCCTCGTCACGTGGACGCTGGATCGGGCTGCTGGCCGTGATCACCAACTTCTCGCTGTTCGCGTCGTCGATGATCGGCCTGTGGGTGATCCCGACGCTTGGATGGCGCTACATGTTCGGCCTCGTCGGCGTCCTCGCGATGATCGTCTGGGTCCTGCGCAAGTCGATGCCGGAATCGCCGCGCTGGCTCGCCGCCAACGGCCGCGCCGATGAAGCCGAGAAAGTTCTCGCGGCAATCGAGGCGGAGGCCGCGCGCAAGGGCGCGCTCGCTCCGCTCGCCGCCGGCGCGACGGAGCAGCAGCCTCCCGGCCCGGTGTGGCGCCTGTTCCAGCCGCCATATCTCAGCCGCACGCTGCTCGGCAGCCTGTTGCACATCGTCGTCGGCTTCAGCCTCTATGGGTTCATCGGCTGGCTGCCGACCTTCATGGTCAAGGGCGGTCACAGCGTGGTCTCCTCGCTGGGCTACACCACGGTGATGGCGCTCGGTGGGCCGGTCGGGTCGCTGATCGGCCTCGTGCTGGCGGACTGGCTCGGGCGCCGGCTGTCGATCGTCTGCTCGTCGATTGCGGCAGCGGCGCTCGGTATCGCCTATCCCACCATGCCGGACGGCGTTGCGCTCGCGGGCGTCGGCTTCCTGCTCATCACCGCGATCTACGTCATGCTGGCGACCGGGTTCGCGATGCACGTCCCGGAACTGTTCCCGACGCGCTATCGGCTGCGGGGCACGGCAATCTGCGCCACGTCCGGACGCATCGCAACCGCGCTGGTTCAATACGTCGTGGTCGCGATCTTCGCCTGGCAAGGCTTGACCGGCGTGCTGACGACGTTGGCCGGCATCCTCGTCTTCCAGGCCGTGGTCTTCCTTATGTTCGGTTTCGAAACCAAGGGACGATCGTTGGAGGATGCGTCAGCGATCGCGGACGCTGACGCAGGAAGTCAGCCGTCGATCGCGCGGAGACCGGCGGACATCGGCGCCTAACCTAGATCGGAGCAGGCCGCCCTGAGCCGGCCGCGGAGCCAACCGTTGGCATTGCTCTGGTCGTATCTGCGATGCCAGTACAACATCCAGTCGAATGGCGCGGACTCGAACGGCAGGTCCTCCATTCGCAGTTCATCGTCCATCAGCACGGCGGCGAGGTGCCGCGGCATCACCGCGAGCAGGTCAGTCTTCTTCAGAACGTGGGGTACGACCAGCCAATGCGGTACGTTCAGGGCGATACGTCTTCGATGGCCGCGTTCGGCGAGCACATCGTCGACGAAACGCAGATCAGTCGGACTCATCGAAACCTTCATGTGCTCCTGCGCGATGAAGCGCTCGAAGGTCAACCGCCCGCGCTTGATCTCGTGACCGCGCCGCATCAGACAGACCATGCGGTCGCGCAGCAGCGTCTCCGAACGGATCGATGCGGAGTGCTCGAGACCCATGCTGACCGCGACGTCGATCTCGTCGCGCTCGAGCGCATCGATCGTCAGGGCAGGCGACAGATGGATCGTATTGTAGGAGATCCGCGCCTCCGGCGGCCGCGCCGCGGCGAGTCTCGGCAGCAGCAGGCACGCGAGAATATCCGACATCCTGATCGTGAAGGTGCGTTCGGTCCGGTGCGGGTCGAACGCGGCATCGCTCGCCATCACGCGCTCGACCTGGCGCAGCACCTGGCGCAGCGGCTCCGCCAGTTCGGTCGCGCGCGGCGTGGGCTGCATCCCGGTCGTCGTCCGCACCAGCAGTTCGTCCTCGAACATCGCGCGCAACCGGTTGAGCGCGTTGCTCATCGCCGGCTGGCTGAGGCCGACGCGGTCGGCGGCCTTGGTGACGTGACGCTCGGTCAGCAGCGCATCCAATGCGACGAGCAGGTTGAGGTCGATGGATCGAAGGTTCATGCGTCATTCATATCGTGAATAGTGAGAGATCACAAATCCATTTCATCCATGATGATCCCGCGCGTATCAGTGGGTCTGAACCAAGGAGGCATCCATGAGCTTTGAGACAATCAAGCGCGACGTGAAGATCTGCATGTTCGATCAGTACGGCACGGTCGTCGACATGCAGGGCGGCCTGACCAGAACGGCGGCGCCGTTCCTTGAGAAGAAGGGTTGGAAAGGCGATCCGAATTCCTTCGTCACGTGGTGGCGCCGCACCCATTTCGAGAATTCGATGATCGATGCGCTGCTGCATCGCGAGCACACGCCCTATCGGGAGATCGGGCACCGCGCGGTGTCCCACGTCATGGACCGCGCCGGAATCGACTACACGATGGACGATGTGCGCTACCTCGTCGGTGAGATCGAGAAGCTGGTGCCGTTTCCCGAGGTGCCGGAAGCGCTCGCGCGGCTGCAAGCCAAATACAAACTGGTGGCGCTCTCGAACGGCGATCCGGACATGCTCGAAACCGCAAAGCGGTATCACAAGGTCCCGTTCGACCGCGTGATCTCGGTGTCTGAGGCCAATTCGTTCAAGCCGCATGTCGCGACCTACACCAAGGCGGCCGAGATCATGGGTGTGAAGCCCGAGCAGGTGCTGTTCGTCGCCAATCATGCCTTCGACTGTATCGGCGCCAAGTCCGCCGGCATGCTGACGGCCTTCATCGACCGGCGCAGCCGTCCGTTCGGCATCACGCCGCACCAGCCCGACATCCTGGTGCCGACGATGAAGGACCTCGCCGATGCGATCGTCTGATCGCGAGCCGCTGTCGGGCATCAGGGTCCTCGACCTCTGCCGGGTGGTCTCCGGACCCTTCGCCACGATGCAGCTGGGCGATCTCGGTGCCGACATCGTCAAGATCGAGGATCCCAGGCAAGGCGACGAAAGCCGCCGCTACGGGCCGCCCTTCGTCGGCGGCGAGAGTGCGTACTTCCTGTCAGTGAACCGCAACAAGCGAAGTTGCGCCATCGATCTGAAGTCGCCGGCAGGGCGTGACGCGGTGCTCGATCTTGCTTCCGTCGCCGATGTCGTCATCGAGAATTTTCGCCCGGGCACGCTCGACAAATGGGGGCTCGGCTTTGATGCGCTGCGCGCCCGCAAGCCCGACATCACCCTGTGCAGCATCTCGGGGTTCGGCCGCACCGGTGCCGACGCCGGACGTCCCGGCTACGATTTGATTCTCCAGGGCGAATCCGGTGTGATGGACATCACCGGCGATCCGGACGGACCGCCGACCAAGGTCGGCACCTCGATCGCCGATCTCGTCACCGGCCTGTACGCCTCGCAGTCGGTGCTGGCGGCCCTGATGCGGAAGAGCCGCACTGGCGAGGGCGGGCGGGTCGACGTCTCGATGCTAGACGCCATGGCGTCGCTGCTGACGTTCAACGCCGGCATGTACTTCGCCTCGGGAGAAAGTCCGAAGCGCAGGGGCAATGTCCATCCGACCATCAGCCCGTACGAGCCGTTCGAGACCAGCGATGGCTGGATCAATGTCGGGGTCGCCAACGACAAGTTCTGGACGGCCTTTTGCGACGTCATCGGCCGTCCGGACCTCATCGAAGACGTTAGCTTCGCAACCGCCCCGAAACGCGGCGAGCCGAAACGAGCTCGTCGCGATCCTCTCACCGATCTTCGCCGGCAGGACCCGCGCCGATTGGCTGCGGTCACTCGGCGCAGCAGGCATTCCCTGCGGCGCGATCAAGTCCGTCGGCGAAGTCTGCGAAACGCCGCAACTCACGCAGCGGGGAATGGTCCAGACCGTCAGCCATCCGGCCGCGGGGGACGTGAGGTTCATCGCCAGGCCGACCCGGTTCGACGACGAACCGCCGGCGCCATCCACGCCGCCGCCGATGCTCGGCGAACATACAAGTGAGGTGCTTGCGGAATGGCTCGGCTGGACCGACGATCGGCTGGAGAGATTCGCGGCCGAAGGTGCGTTCGGAGAGTTTGGACGGAACTTCGTGCGATCGCCCAGGAGAGCGTCGTCATGAGAGCATCGCCATGAGAGATATCGCCGAGCAGATGTTGCGTCGCGCCGTCGAGGATGAGCGGCAGGAATTCGGGTCGTTCTTCCTGTCCCGCTTGTTCGGACTTGATATCGCCTACCAGGGCGAGACCTGCATCGTGTCCTTCGACGTCGAGAGGCCGCTGTTCAATCCGCAGGGCACGCTGCACGGCGGGGTTCTCGCGACGGCGCTCGACATCTCGATGGGGCATCTCGTCAACCACGTCACGGGCCCCGGCACCACGCTCGAGATGAAGGTGCAGTACCTCGGCGCTGTCCGCGAAGGGCGCGTGACCTGCCATGCGAGCTTTCTGAAGAAGGGCCGGAAGACCTTCTTCGTGCAGTCGCAGGCATCCAACGCAACCGGCGAGCCGATCGCGCATGCGACATCGACCTGGCAGCTGCTGAGCCGAAGCTGAATGGCTTCAGCCGGCTCGCATCGGCCAGCTATCTGCCGCGGCCGCTCGGCAATACGATCTACGTGATGCCGCCTTACTGCGTCACCGAGGCGGATCTCAATGAGATCTACACCGGCATCAGCGATGCGGCCGATGTGTTGGCTTGACGGCGCGTTTCGCACGCGTTGCTGACCAAATCACCGATTTGAATGGCACGCCGCTCCGAACAGAATATCGAACATCTATATCATTGAAATTGCGATGCTATTATCGTACGGACGATGCAGTTGCGGCGCTGCGCCGGCCGCGAAGTTTTGTCCCGCGCTGATGTGAAATCATGCAATCTCCTGCTAGATTTGCCGCAAACCAGTCAGCTTCGCAGGTCCAGCCCCTTCTGGAGACAAGTGGAGCGTGGGACGGGGCGCATGGGTCACCATCCGCGTTCGCTCATTGTTGAAGGGCCATTCGCAACCGATGTCCGATCGCCAGCCCATCGTCAGCGATCCCGCGACCATCCGCGCACGCGCCATGGAAACGCTGTTTGAGCGCCTGGATGATCTCTGCGAAGGCGCCATCGCGATCGATCGCGACGGGCGCGTCGTTTACGTCAATGAAAAATATCTTCACTCGCTTCGCCTTGGACACGTCTCCGAGGCGATCGGACGCCCCATCGAGGAGATCATCCCGAACAGTCTGATGCGCCGCGTGGCCGACACCGGCGAGCCGATCCTTCTGGATATCATGGAACTCGGCGGCGAGCAGCTTGTGGTGACGCGCATGCCGATCGAGGACGAGAACAGGAACGTCATCGGCGCGATCGGCTTCGTGCTGTCAGACCGTCTCGACAATTTGAAGCCGCTGATCGCGCGGATGGGTCAACTCGAAAGCGACCTCAGGCTGGCGAAACGGCAATTGTCGCAACCGCGCAGCGCGCGGTTTACCTTCGATGATTATGTCGGCAAGACGGAGCGCATCGGCCGAGCCAAGGAACTCGCCCGCCGGGCGGCGCGCCAAAATGTGACGGTTCTGCTGACCGGAGAAACCGGAACCGGCAAGGAGCTGCTGGCGCAAGCCATCCACAACGCTTCGGCGCGCGCCGAAAGACCCTTCGTCAGCGTCAATGTCGCCGCTATCCCGGATACGCTGATCGAGTCCGAGTTCTTCGGGACAGTGCCGGGGGCCTATACCGGCGCCGACCGCAAGGGTCGGGACGGCAAGTTCAGGAGCGCCGATAGCGGCACGCTGTTCCTCGACGAGATCGGTGAAATGCCGCTGCAACTGCAGAGCAAACTGCTGCGGGTGTTGCAGGAGCGGGAAATCGAGCCGGTCGGGTCCGACAAGGTCACGAAAGTCGACGTCCGCGTCATCGCTGCGACCAACGTCGACCTCCAGAAGCGCGTCAACGAAGGCACTTTCCGGGCCGACCTGTTCTACCGCCTCAACGTGCTGACGATCGCGCTGCCGCCGTTGCGCGATTGCGCCGGCGATCTTCCGGACATCTGCGCAAGGCTGTTGGACGACATCGTCCGGTCCGGTGACTACCTCAACGCCAAGATCACGCCGTCGGGCCTCGCCGCGCTCGCCTGCTATGACTGGCCTGGAAACGTCCGTGAGCTGCGCAACGTGCTGGAGCGCGCGCTCATTCTCAGTGACTCGGGCCGCCTCGCCGGGGATGACTTCGCCCGTATCCTGTCCGTCGGCGCCGAGGGCAAGGGCGTCGCGCCGCAGGCGGCGGGCGCAGTCGTCCCTTATGCCCAGGCCGAGGCTGCATTCGAGAAACGGACGCTTGAAGGCGCGCTCGCGGCCGCTAACGGGCAGATTGCGGAAGCGGCCCGGATGCTGCGTATTTCGCGGGCGACGTTCTACAAGAAGCTCGCCAAGTTCGGACTGGCCGCATCGGACTCCTCGCCTGTCTGACGATCGAGACTGAAACTGTCGCGAGTCTCGGAAAGTTGACAGGCAACTCACAGCCCTGACCTCCCGGCTGCCGGCCGAATTGCCGGAATTTCAAGCATTTTGCACCATCGCGAGGCATCTGGCCTGGAGCTTGCTCTGCTCGTGGGATGACGCATCTCGAATGCGCAAGAAGAGTCCGAAAAGAACAACACCCCGGGAGAGAAACAGATGAGCTTTCTGGTCGCACTGGCCGCGCTCGTTTTCCTGATGTTCGTCGCCTATCGCGGCTTCAGCGTCATCCTGTTCGCGCCGGTCGCAGCAATGGGCGCGGTCCTGCTGACCGACCCCGGCGCGGTGCCGGCCGCCTTCACCGGTCTCTTCATGGACAAGATGGTCGGCTTCGCGAAGCTGTATTTCCCGGTGTTCCTGCTGGGCGCGGTGTTCGGCAAGGTGATCGAGCTCTCCGGCTTCTCCAAATCGATCGTGGCGGCGGTGATCGGCCTCGTCGGCAGCCAGCGCGCGATGCTGGCGATCGTGCTGGTCTGCGCGGTGCTCACCTATGGCGGGGTCTCCCTGTTCGTCGTGGTGTTCGCCGCCTATCCGTTCGCTGCCGAGATGTTCCGGGCCGGCAACATTCCAAAGCGTCTGATTCCCGGCACGATCGCGCTCGGCGCCTTTTCGTTCACGATGGATTCGCTGCCGTTCAGCCCGCAGATCCAGAACATCATTCCGACCACCTATTTCAAGACCACCAACGGCGCGGCGCCGATCCTCGGCACGATCGGTGCGATCTTCATCTTCGTGTTCGGCCTGCTCTATCTCGAATGGCGCCGCCGCCAGGCGGTGGCTGCCGGCGAGGGCTATGGCGAGGGGCACAGCAACGAGCCGCCGCCGGTCGATACCAAGGAACTGGCGCCGGCGTTGGTTGCCTTTCTGCCGCTGATCGTGGTGTTCGCGGTCAACCTGCCGCTCGGCGGCTTTCCCGGCGTGTTCGGCGGCCTGATCGAGCGTGTCTACGGCGCGAGCTACGATCTGACGCTCGCGCTCGATCATTCGATTACGACGCCGATCGCCAGCATCAAGGCGATCTGGGCAGTGGAGGGCGCACTGATTGCGGGCATTCTCACCGTGTTCGCATTCGCGTTTCCAAAATTGAGAAAGACCTTCGCCGAAGGCAGCAAGGCCGCGGTCGGCGGTGCGCTGCTGGCGGCGATGAACACCGCGTCCGAATATGGCTTCGGCGGCGTGATCGCGGCGCTTCCCGGCTTCATCGTCATCAAGGATGCGCTGAAGACGATCCCCAATCCGCTCGTCAACGAAGCCATCACCGTCACCTCGCTCGCCGGCATCACCGGTTCGGCCTCGGGCGGCATGTCGATTGCGCTCGCCGCGATGGCAAAGGATTTCATCGCCATGGCGGAGGCGGCGCACATCCCGCCCGAGGTGCTTCACCGCGTCGCGTCGATGGCGAGCGGCGGCATGGACACATTGCCGCACAACGGCGCCGTCATTACCCTGCTTGCGGTGACCGGGCTGACGCACCAGCAGTCCTACAAGGACATCTTTGCGGTGACCTGCCTGAAGACGCTGGCGGTGTTCTTCGTGATCGCGGTCTATTACGTCACCGGGTTGGTCTAGAGCCGGTTCTGATTGAATCGGAACGGGGCTCCAGGATCTAACGATTAATCGGGAGGAATGACGTGAGCCAGCATCCGGCCCTGTCCTATCTGCGCACGACGGAGAAGGGCAAGATCGTCACGGCCGCCGAAGCGGTGCGCTTGATCCGCGATGGCGACACGGTCGCGACCGGCGGCTTTGTCGGCATCGGGTTTGCCGAAGAGATCGCGCTCGCGCTGGAGGAGCTCTATCTCGCCAACGAGACCGACGCTCCCTACGCGCAGGGCAAGCCGCGTAACCTCACGCTGGTCTATGCGGCGGGACAGGGAGACGGCAAGCACCGCGGCCTCAACCATTTCGCACACGAGGGCCTGGTCAGGCGCGTGATCGGCGGCCATTGGGGGCTTGCGCCCAAATTGCAGCAGCTCGCGATCGCAAATCAGATCGAGGCCTATAATCTGCCGCAGGGCGTCATCACACATCTGTTCCGCGACATCGCGGCGCGTCGCCCCGGCCATATCTCGCGCGTCGGCATCGGCACCTTCGTCGATCCGCGCCAGGGCGGCGGCAAGCTCAACGCCCGCACCATCGAGGAGTTGGTCGAGCTGGTCACGCTCGGCGGCGAGGAGTGCCTGTTCTACAAGACCTTTCCCATCGACGTCGGGATTATCCGTGCCACCACCGGCGACGCCGACGGAAATCTCACGATGGAGAAGGAGGCGTTGACGCTGGAAGCGCTGGCGATCGCCATGGCGGCGCATAATTCCGGCGGCATTGTCATCGCTCAGGTCGAGCGCGTCGCAGAAAGCGGCAGCCTCAATCCGCGCCAGGTGAAAATCCCCGGTGTCCTCGTCGACTGCGTCGTGGTGGCAAAACCGGAAAACCACTGGCAGACCTTTGGCACGCATTACAATCCAGCCTATAGCGGCGAGATCAGGCTGCACGCCGGCTCGCTGCCGCCGATGCCGATGAGCGAACGCAAGATCATCGCGCGCCGAGCGGCGTTCGAGCTCAAGGCCAACAGTGTCGTCAATCTCGGCATCGGCATGCCCGAAGGCATCGCCTCGGTTGCCAACGAGGAGCGGGTGATCGACCTGATCACGCTGACCGCCGAGCCCGGCGTGATCGGCGGCGTGCCGGCGAGCGGGATCGATTTCGGTGCCGCCGTCAACACGCAGGCGGTGATCGACCAGCCCTATCAGTTCGATTTCTACGACGGCGGCGGCCTCGACGCCGCGTTCCTGGGTCTCGCCCAGGTCGATCGCGCCGGCGATCTCAATGTCAGCAAGTTTGGTCCCAAGCTCGCCGGTGCCGGCGGCTTCATCAACATCAGCCAGAACGCCAAGAAGGTGATTTTCGTCGGCACGTTCGGTGCGGGCCGCCAGCGCATTGGCGTAACCGACGGCAGGCTGGTCATCACTGAGGAAGCGAAAGCCCGCAAATTCGTCGAGGCAGTCGAGCACGTGACCTTCAGCGGAGCCTTCGCCGCCAAACGCGGGCAGACCGTGCACTACGTCACCGAGCGCTGCGTGCTGGCGCTGACCGAAGGGGGGCTCGAGCTGATCGAGGTGGCGCCCGGCATCGATATCGAGCGCGACATCCTCCGCCTGATGGATTTCAGGCCGCTGATCCCACGCGATCCGCCGTTGATGGACGCGCGGATCTTCCGGGACGGCCCAATGGATCTGCGCAGCTATCTGCTGACGATTCCGCTCGATCGGCGCTTCACCCTGGACCAGCAGCAGAACCTGTTCTTCGTCAACCTGGAACGCTTCGCGCTGCGCAGCAGGAGTGACATCGATGCGATCGCGCACGCCGTCGAAGCCAGGCTCGGCCGCCTCGATCGCCGCGTCTATGCGATCGTCAATTACGACAACTTCTCGATTGTTCCCGAATTGCTCGACGAATATTCGGCGATGGTGCAAGGCTTGACCGACCGTTTTTATTCCGGCGTCTCCCGTTACACCACGTCGGGCTTCCTGCGCATCAAGCTCGGCGAAGCGCTGGAAAGGCGCGGCGTCGCCGCGCACATCTCGAAAGCGCGGAAGACGCGCGCTCGGATTGGCGCAATGTCGAAGCTGGCGGCACTCCGCAGCCGGACCGAAACGGCCGCACGGCGGTGTAGGCGGCCAAACCCTGGCGGCGCAATCACTCCATCGCCGGACGCCCGGGATTCGCATCGCCGGAAGGGGCAGCGCCCCGGAGGCTTGCCGCCGGGCAGATCGCGCGCGCTGGGAATGTAGAGCCACCCTATCGACTCTACAGTTTTATTCCTTCCATCGACTTTCTCAATTCATCGGCCGACTGTTTGGCGAGAGCGCCGCCCTGCACGCTGACCCACGTCTCGGGCCATGCCTTCTTAATTCTCGAGATCGTGTGCCCGCCCAGTTTCGGGGGCGGGACCGAGCCGCTGCTGTCGATCACTAACTTACCCACGAAAACGTCATCGTTGCTGTGTGCGCAATTCGAGAGGCCGATGCAGTGGACGAGCTCGTGCACCAGGATGTGGAGACGCATGGCCTGCCCAGCGTCAACCCTGCCGACTTTCGGAGTTGCGGGCACCCGCAGCTTCACTGAATCCATCGAAGGGCCGCTGCGTGAGTCGATGATGGTCTGCACGGCGCTGCCGTGGAGGCCGGAACCCGGATAGGTCTCGGCAACGATCGGACTGCCAGCCGCCCTGTCAGCCTTCTTAAAGGCGAGATAGACGCCATTCTGCTTGAGAAGGTCGTTGATCGTCGTGATCGCTGTATCGAGATCATTCACCCAGACACTCGGGGTGAAACTCGCCCCGGGGAATACCTTTAGCTCGCCGGTGCGCCGGACCCGATCGGGCCAAGGAGTGATCTCCGGTTCCGTACACGCCACGACGAGGCTCCTGCAAAAGGTCGGGGACTGCCTAAGTCTATGTCTCGCCGTTGTTCGACACGGTTCAAACCGGTGGCGGTACCCCCCCCAGCGGCGCTGCAATTTGGTGAGTTCGCGCGACGGGAAACTGTGTCGTGCTCGCAACGTGGCATGAGTTCCGGTTGTGGATAAGCATCTCCGGACTCCACGGCGTTGCGAATTCGCGGTCAAATGGTGGCGGACCTTCGGCGGCGTTTTCATTTCCAAGACGTTCATTTGAGATGAGGTCCAAGAGGCCGCTGTCCAGCGCCAGCGGCCTCTTCATTAACATACATTGATTGCAATCAGATCGTCCGACGCCAGGCAGCGTCAATCGTACTGCATTAGGTCACGGAGACAAAAATGATTGAAGGACTCAAACCATATGTGGCATTCGGAGTCGATCCTGCCGGGGTCGCACGCGCAACGTACGAACTTCGTTGCAGCAACGACGAAGAGGCGAGGCGGCAAGCCGAGGATTATCTCGACGCGCACGAGTTCATCGAGTTGTGGATTGACTACAAACGGATCGCTCGTCTGAAGCGCAGCAGGTCCCGAGGCTCCAGCCAATAAATTCCGACTGTCATCGCATCAACTCGAACGACTCGAGGACATCTGCGTCCGCATGCGCTGTGATGAGTTTCGCTTCAGCGCACGCTTTGGAGTCAACGGCCCAGTGATCTTAAGCGCCCCCGTGGTTTTTACGGGCTGAGCATTAACGCTGTTAGCACTGCATGGGAGCCTAGCCCTTGTCAGGAAACGGCTCGGCCGCTTAATTCGTGCGATTGCACTACGTTAATCATTTTGCAGAGTTGTTCTTAGTGAAAGCCATCGAGCAAATCGTCGCCGGCTTCGTGTCGTTGAAGGATCGTCAGGCGCTGGAGAAGCTCAAACATCATCGGCGGCAGCTGTTGGATGATGTTCAAACGCACGACGTCCCCGGCTTCGGACCGTCTGTCGTGAGCGATATCCTCCGCGGGGAAGTCGAGATCATCGAAGCAGCATTGGCACGCTTCGATGAGAATCGAGCATTGTCATGAGCGAAAACCGCGAGGAGATCGAGACCTTGAGGTTAATCAGAGCGTTCTCGAAGATTAGAGATCCCCAAAGACGAAAGCTCATCATTGAATTCACCGAGGCCGCGGTGCCTGAGGTTGGCACTGTTGCAGAAGGCAATCCGAGCGATCTCAAGCCTGGCGGTGAGCGACTTCGTTGATGGGCCTCAACGCATATCCAATGTAGCCGTAGCCCATTTACGTCATACACTCTGTGCCAATGGGCCTGATCCAAATGGACTACATGGCCGCATCGCGGCCCGCGGCGTGCGAGGCATCGGTGCGCTGTATGAGAAAAATATGATCTCTTCAGCGTATCACCGAGTAATGATTGCTGGGCTTGGCAGGGGCCTACGTGGGGCAGTGGTAGTAGCGCGCCGCAGCAAGTGCGGATCTTGGTAGACCAAATTCGGGAAAGCCGTAACTTCACGAGTGGAGGCTGGCCGCTCAGCCTCCTAGCCCCGGCAGCCCCAGCTCACCCCTGAGTTGGGGCTCGCCGCGTCCCTCAGACCCGCACCTCAAGGCGCAGGCCGAGGACCCCATTCTGAGTTGATCAAGATGGATAGCGTCGAGTACAGCCTCATAGGTTTAGCGCTGCTATCCTTCATCACCGGCGTGGGCGCTCTTCTGTTTGGATGAAGTGCTCAGCGAACCTTTTATGGGTCGCCGGTCCACATCCGTGGCTTATCGCTCTCCAAGCCGACATGCCGACGGCGGGTCCCCGAACGATCGATATTCAGCGTCGTTAATGCTAATTGCGATCAGACGAATTGCGGGTTGCCTTACGAAGGCAAATTTTGCGAGAAAATCCGCACGGGACGAACGCTACACGTCCCCAGAACTTCAGCACCAGCGCTTTCGGCGCTGGTGGTTTTTCACGCGAACAGGTCGTTCCCGGCTCGCTCCCACGCCTGCGCGGGCGCAGCGGCATCAAATTCCGAACGAGTGCCTCATCTGAGCCGCCATGCGCTGGACGGCGTAGGTGTATTTGCCTTGGGCGAACTGCTGATCCGCTATGTAAAGAACCACAAGAACGGCTATCGCCAACAACAATCCTTTCACCGAAATCCCCCACGCGGCGGTTAAGAAAAGCAGATGGCTTCGAGCCTACACACTTCCATGCAAATGGCATGGCTCAAATAGGCTACGCCAGAGAAGGCCGATTGGAACTCGACTACAGCTGATGACGTTGAGTCGGGTTGTGTTGGAGTGCATTGCGATGACCAATCACCGAACTGCTCTGGTCATATTTGCGGTCGCGTTCGCGATTGCGCTTATCGCAGCGACTTTTACGACGTTCGAGAACGTCAATACGCGCGTGGCCAGCAATGAGGCGCCACCGGGTACGACCGGGTTGGCTCGGCCACATCCGCCGTTTGATCTGGCCCCCGGCGCACCAATACGGATGCCACAACAGAGGTAGGACAGGAGTCGCCCGGGTGGCGAGCACCCTCGGCTCACCCGGGTGCGGGTTGAGCCGATCATCATTGTCGTAACAGCCGGCACAGCCCCCGCTCGTCGTCGCGCGTGGGCGCGGCGGACTTCTGCCCGACGATACGAAAGTATGGGGGTGCCGCGGAGCGAATGTAGGGGGCAGAAAAAAGCACGATCGGCGCTATAGCGTGCGCAAGTCGCGCGCAGCGAAGCGCGCATCATTCTCACGACAGGGGAGGAGAGCTTGATACGCCTGCTATTGCTGCTGCCGTTCATCGGGTTGATGATCGTGCCCTTCTACAACATCAGGGAGCCGATGCTGTTCGGTTTCCCGTTCTTCTATTGGTATCAGCTTGCCTGGGTGCCGCTGACCTCGCTCCTCACCTGGATCGTCTACAGGAGCGTGCGCAATGTTGAATGATGTCGACAGCGCGGCGCTCGCCGTTTTCATCGCTTTGTTTGTGCTCGTCACCGGCATGGGCTTCGTCGCCTCGCGCTGGCGCAAGCCGGAGACGCTCGCCCATCTCGACGAATGGGGCCTCGGTGGCCGCAAGTTCGGGACTTGGATCACCTGGTTCCTGGTCGGTGGCGATTTCTACACCGCCTATACCGTGATTGCTGTTCCGGCGCTGGTCTATGCGGTCGGCGCTTACGGCTTCTTTGCCTTGCCCTACACCATCATCGTCTATCCGTTCGTGTTCGCGGTGATGCCAGTGTTGTGGAAGGTCGCGAAGGACAAGGGTTACGTTACCGCCGGCGACGTGGTGCGTGGCCGCTACAATTCGCGCAGCCTCGAGCTTGCCGTGGCCGCCACCGGCGTGCTGGCGACGATGCCCTACATCGCGCTGCAGCTGATCGGCATGGAGGTCGCGATCAAGGCGCTCGGCCTGCACGGCGAGATTCCGCTCGTGCTCGCCTTCCTGGTGCTCGCGCTCTACACCTATTCGTCGGGCCTGCGCGCACCGGCGCTGATCGCCTTCGTCAAGGACATCATGATCTATATCGTGGTGATCGCCGCAATCGCGATCGTGCCGTCGAAGCTCGGCGGCTATGGCGAGATCTTCACCGCGGCGGACGCTGCCTTCAAGGCCAAAGGCTCCGGCGGCATCCTGCTGGCACCGGCGCAGGTGGTCCCCTATGCTTCGCTGGCGCTGGGTTCGGCGCTCGCGGCCTTCATGTATCCGCACACGCTGACCGGCATTTTCGCGTCATCGGGAGGCAACACCATCCGCAAGAACGCGGTGCTGCTGCCGGCCTACACGCTGCTGCTCGGCTTGCTGGCGCTGCTCGGCTATATGGGCCACGCGGCCGGACTGAAGCTCGCGAGCAACAATGACGTCGTGCCGGCGTTGTTCAAGATCCTGTTCCCGGGCTGGTTCGCGGGCTTTGCCTTCTCCGCGATCGCGATCGGCGCGCTGGTGCCGGCGGCGGTGATGAGCATCGGCGCCGCCAATTTGTTCACGCGCAATTTCTGGAAGGTCTGGATCAACCCGGCCGTCACGCCGGCGGGCGAGGCCAAGGTCGCCAAGATCACCTCGATGCTGGTGAAGGTCGGCGCGCTGCTTGCGATCCTGTTGATGCCGACGCAGTTCGCGCTCGACCTGCAGCTGCTCGGCGGCCTCTGGATCCTGCAGACCCTGCCGGCGCTGGTGTTCGGGCTCTACCTGAACTGGTTCTCGAGCACGTCGCTGCTGGTCGGCTGGGCGGTCGGTCTGGTCGGCGGTTCGCTGCTCGCCTGGTCGGACGGTCTGAAGCCGCTGCACAGCATCGACTTCGGCGCGGGAAAGGTTGCCATCTACACCGGCCTCATCGCCCTCGCGGCCAATGTGGTGGTGGCGGTCGTGGTCAACCTGGCGCTCAAGGGGCTGTCGCAGCCGCGCCCGGCCAGCGAAGCGGCCTAAGCCAACGGCTCGATCGACGGCCGGGTCTCGAATCCAGCCGTCGATGCCCTCGGTTCTTGTCTTGACGCGCCTTGTTCACGCCAACCGGTGTCCACTTCGCTGGAAAACGCTCTAGTATCGGCGGCCCGCGACCTGTCGCGGGCCGATCTCGTGCGTGAGGTGTCCTTGCAGGGCTGGTTCGTTCTCGCAATCTCGGCGGCCTATGTGACCGCGCTGTTCCTGATCGCCTGGTGGGGCGACCGGCGCAGCGTCGACGGTCCGCTGGTGTCGCCGACATCGTGGACGGCCGCGGTCAGCTATTGCCTGACGCTCGCGGTCTACAACACCTCCTGGAGCTTCTACGGGTCGGTCGGCCGGGCCGCGACCAGCGGGCTCGACTTCGTCACCATCTATCTCGGCCCGACGCTGGTGCTGCTGTTCGCCCAGCCGCTGCTCGTCAAGGTGATCGCGATCGCCAAGGCGCAGAACGTGACCTCGATCGCCGATTTCATCGCCGCGCGCTACGGCAAGAGCCAGTCGCTGGCCGCGCTGGTGACCCTGGCCTCGCTGCTCGGCGTGCTGCCCTATATCGCGCTCCAGCTGAAGGCGGTCGGCAAGAGTTTTGACTATCTCATCCTGCAGCCGGAACGGGCCGGCGGCGCGGCGTTGCAGTTCTGGCAGGACTCCGCCTTTGGCGTCGCCGCATCGATGGCGCTGTTCGCGATCATCTTCGGCGTCCGCCATGTTCATGCCAGCGAGCATCATCGCGGATTGATGTTGGCGATCGCGTTCGAGAGCGTGGTCAAGCTGGTCGCGTTCCTGATCGTGGCGCTGTTCGTGCTGTTCGGCATCGCCGGCGGACCGGGCGAGCTGCTGTCGCAGGTTCGTCTCGATCCAGAGCTCGCGCAGGTCCTGTCGCTCGATATCGGCCAGCCGGTCTGGCCGGCGACCATCATTATCTCGGCGATCGCCTTCCTGTGCCTGCCGCAGGCGTTCCATGTCGCGATCGTCGAGAACGAACAGCCCGCGCATACCCGCACCGCTGCGTGGCTCTATCCGCTCTATCTTGCGGCGTTCAGCCTGCTGATCCTGCCGATTGCCGCCACGGGCCTGGCGCGGTTCGGCGGCATGATGGATCCCGACACATACGTGATCTCGCTGCCGATCGCCTCCGATGCCAGGACCGTCAGCCTGATCGCGTTCCTGGGCGGGCTGTCGGCCGCGACCGGCATGGTGATCATGACCGCGGTGGCGCTGAGTACGATGCTCTGCAACGACGTCATCATGCCGCTGCTGTTGCGCTGGCGCTTCCTCGGCCGGCGCGCGGCGAACTGGTCGGTATCGCGCACGCTGATGGCGGTGCGCCGGTTCTCGATCGTCGGCATCCTCCTGCTGGCCTATCTGATGCACCGTCTGGTCAATCACGGCTATCCGCTGACGGTGATCGGCCTGTTGTCGTTCGTGGCGGTGGCGCAGTTCGGGCCGGCCTTCATCGGCGGCCTGTTCTGGCCGCGCGCCAACAAGGCCGGCGCCTCGGTCGGGATCGCGGTCGGCTTCGTGATCTGGGCCTATACGCTGCTGCTGCCGTCCACCGGGCTGTTATGGCCGGCGCTCGCGCCGATCGCGCGCGATGGATTGTTGCCATGGCTCAAGCCGGGCGCGCTGTTCGGTCTCGAGGGGCTCGATCCGATCTCGCATGCCACGCTGTGGAGCCTCGGCGTCAATATCGCCTGCTTCGTGCTGTTCTCGCTGCTCGGACGGCAATCGACCATCGAGCGCAATCAGGCCGCGGCTTTCACGCAAGGCGCAGCGCGTGGGACCGCCTCGCCATTGTCGTCGCGCGTCCTGGTCCGGCTCGATGATCTGCGCGCGCTCGCGATCCGCTTTGTCGGCAGCGAACGCGGCGTGGCCGCCTTCGACGCCTATCTCGCCGCGCGCCGCGCCGGTCACGCGCCGGCGCTCGACCCGTCGGGCCTTGTCGATCTCGATTCGATCCGCTTCACGGAAAACCTGCTCGCCGGCGCCATCGGCGCGGCGTCGGCGCGCGTGGTGATCGCAGCCTCGCTCGAGGGCCATTCGCTGTCGCGGCGCGCGGCGATGGCGATGCTGGACGAGGCCTCCGAAGCGCTGCGCTTCAACCGCCATCTCTTGCAGAGCACGCTGGAGAGCGTGCCGCAGGGCATCTGCGCCTTCGACGCCGACTTCAACATCTCGGCATGGAACGGCCGCTTCATCGAGTTGCTCGATCTGCCGCGCGATCTCGTGCGCGTCGGCCTGCCGCTCGCCGATCTGATTGCCTTCAACGTCGACCGCGGCGAATACGCGGCGGCCGAGTTCTCCGCGCTGTTGGTCAATCGCGACGTCGCGACGCAAGTGTGGCCCTATGTCTACGAGCGCAAACGCCCGGACGGCACCGTGCTCGAAATCGTCTATGACCGCATCGCCGGCGGCGGCTACGTCTCGACCTATACCGACGTCACCGAACGGCATCGCGCCGCCGAGGCGCTGCGCCGGGTCAATGAGGATCTGGAGTTGCGCGTGCGTGAGCGGACCGAAGCGCTGGAGCGCGCCAAGGCGGACGCCGAGCACGCGAATCTCGGCAAGACGCGCTTCCTCGCAGCCGCCAGCCATGACCTGCTGCAGCCGCTGAACGCGGCGCGGCTATTCCTGTCGGCGCTTGACGAAAGCTTGCGCGTACAGCCGAGCGCCGGTGACAAGGACCGGAGGCTGGCCGGTAGCGCGATCACGGCGCTGCGCTCGACCGAGCATATGCTCGACACGCTGCTCGACATCTCCTCCTATGATTCCGGTGCGGTGCGCGCCGAGCCGGTCGATTTACCGATCGCCGATCTCCTGGCGCAGCTCAGTGTCGAGTTCGACGCCATGGCGCGTGAGCGCGGCCTGTCCTTGCACGTCGTTGATTGCGCCTGTGTGGTGCGGAGCGATCCGCATCTGCTGCGCAGAATCCTGCAGAACTTGTTGTCGAACGCGGTGCGCTACACGCCGAAAGGCCGTATCCTGCTGGGATGCCGGCGCAAGGCCGGCGCGCTCCGGATCGAGGTCTGGGACACCGGTATCGGCATCGCCGAGGCGGACCGCGACCGGATATTCGAGGAGTTCCAGCGGCTCGTGCCCGCGGCCGACAAGGGGCTCGGCCTCGGGCTTGCAATCGTCGACCGCATCTCGCGCCTGCTCGGACACACGGTTAACGTGCGCTCACGTCCCGGCCACGGTTCCTGTTTTGCAGTCACCATACCCCTGGCGTCCGGTCCCGGTGCGCCGCTGCGCCGCGCGCGCGCTGCGGCTGCGCCGCTGCCGGCCGAGCAACCGCTGACGATCCTGTGCCTCGACAACGATGCGACGATCCTGCAGGGGCTCACGGCGCTGCTCGGGGGCTGGGGCCATCATGTCGTGACTGCGACAGACCCGGCCGCGGCGATGGCGGCAGCAACCGCCGGGCCGCCCGATGTCGTGCTGCTCGACCACCACCTTGACGGCGGCCGCAGCGGTCTTGATTTTCTCGACGATCTCAGGCGCGCATCGGCGTACAAGGTGCGCGCGCTGCTGATCACCGGCGATCGCAGCGAGGAGGTTCGCAGCGCGGCGAAGGCGCGCGGCTGCGAGATCCTGCTCAAGCCGGTCAAGCCGGCTGCGCTGCGACGTTTCCTGAGCGGCGAGGCCTTGACCCGTCGGCTCGCCACCCAAGAGGACCGCCACCCGGCATGACCACACGCATCGTCATTGGCGACGACCATCCGCTGGTGCAGGCCGCGCTGCAGAGCGCACTGTCGGCCGTGCTTCCCGATCTCGAGATCATTCCCTGCCAGTCGCTCGACGAGGTATTGGCGGCGGTGCCCGGCCGCATCGAGGAGATCGACCTGATCCTGCTCGACCTGACGATGCCGGGCATCCAGGGGTTTGCGGCGCTCTTCGTCCTGCTCGCACAGTTTCCGACGGTGCCGGTTGCGATCATCTCGGCGCGGCAGGATGCGGCCACGATCCGCCGCGCCATCGCCTATGGCGCCTCCGGCTATATCCCGAAATCGCTCGGCCTGCCGGCGATGGCGGACGCCATCACGCGCATCCTCGGTGGCGAAATCTGGATGCCGCCGAACATCGGCGGCCGGGGCTCGATCCAGAGCGAGGACGTGGAGCTGGCGGCGCGCGCGGCCTCGCTGTCGCCGCAGCAACTGCGCATCCTGGCGATGATCGTCGAAGGCAAGCTCAACAAGCAGATCGCGGCCGAAATCGGCATCGCCGAGCAAACCGTCAAGGGCCATGTCTCGACCATCCTGCGCAAGCTCGGGGTGGGATCGCGCACCCAGGCCGCCGTGCTGGCGGAGCGGCTGGCGTTCGGCAGCGCGCGAGGCGTTTCATCACCTGCACAGCGAGAAGGTTGAAGGCGCCGAGGATATCCTCCTGGCTGCCGTCGCCGGCAAACAGACTGAGAACGGAAATGTTCGTGGTTTTGTACGCAAGTGGCGCACCCGACACGATTCGAACGTGTGACCTTTGCCTTCGGAGGGCAACGCTCTATCCAGCTGAGCTACGGGTGCGTGCAGGGGTTCATTTAGCTGATTGCCCCAAGGTCGGCAACGGCGTTGTCCGGCCGATTAAGGGCTGTAAACTGCCGCTGCCAATATGACAGGCTGCCGAAAAGGCCGTCTTTCGAGGGAGTTTGCCCATGCGTCCGCTGGAATTCGGCTGGTATCTGCCCACGCATGGCGACACCACGGCCTATGGGCTGATGGAGGCGCAGGTCGCGGGGTCGCCGGAACTCTGCGAGCGGGTGGTCAAGGCCGCCGAGGCCGCCGGGTTTGACTACCTCCTGATCCCGGTCGGCTCGGTGTGCTGGGAGGCCTGGATCTCGGGCGCCTTCATGGCGGCGCGCTCGGAGCGGATCAAGCCGCTGATTGCGGCGCGGCCCGGCTACATCAACCCGGTGCTGATGGCCAAGATGATCTCGACCTTCGACCAGATGTCCGGCGGGCGGATCTGCATCAATCTGATCGCCGGCCAGAACGAGAGCGAGGTCGAGGCCGAAGGCGTGCGTCAGCCCAAGGAGGAGCGCTACGCGCTGATGGAGGAGGAGGTTTCGATCCTGAAAGCGCTGTGGACGACGCGCGGCCCGGTGCACTTCCAGGGCAAGTTTCACACGATCTCGGGCGCGCAAATCAGACCGCGTCCGCTGCAGCAGCCGTTTCCAAAATTCTATCTCGGCGGCGGCTCGCGGCAGGCCTGGGAAGTCTCGGCGAAGCATTCCGACGTCCATCTGTTCTGGGGCGATTTGCCCGAGCGCATCGCGGAGAATATCGCCGAGATCCGGCGGATGGCGCGGGCGCATGATCGCGAGGAGGCGATCGGTTTCGGCATGCGGCTGCAGGTGATTTGCCGCGAGAACGAGGCCGATGCCTGGGAGGCGGCCGACCAGCTGGTGCGTCACGCCACCGAGCGGCAGAAGCAGGAGATGAAGACGCTGTACACCCGCTCCGAGGCCAACCAGCGCGTGCAGCAGCTCGCGCGCGACTACGGCGATCTGTTGATGCCGCATCTGTGGACCGGCATCACCAAGGTGCGGCCCGGCGCCGGCATCGCGGTGGTCGGCAATCCCGAACAATGCGCCGCGACATTGCAGCAGTTCATCGACGCCGGCTGCCATTCCTTCTGCCTGTCCGGCTATCTGCATGACGAGGAGGCCGAGCGGTTCGGCCGCCTGATCCGCCCGATCCTCGCCGCGAACAATCGCGGGCGGCTCGCGGCCTGAGGCGCAGTCCCGAAGCTTTCCGAAAATTCATGGGTGAATCGGCGCCTGACGCGCCATGATCAAGCTTCATCGCATCGCCGCTAGCGGCACCACGGAGTTGAACCATGCATCATCGGGCCTGGCTTGCGGCACTGGCGCTGCTTGTCATGACGGCAGCTCACGCGCCGATCGCGTCGGCGACGCAGGCGCAGACCGAGCGCGACCAGAAGCCGGTCAAGGAAATCGCCAGCGGTCGCGTTGCCGTCGGCAGCGCGACCTTTCCGCTTTACCTCTCGGCCGACTGGTCCAATCCGCTGCCGGAGGTCACTCGCGCGGTCCTGGTGCTGCACGGCGTGCTGCGCAATGCCGACGATTATTTCCGCGCGGCGCTGAGCGCGCAGGCCGCGGCCGGCGATGCCGGCAAGGCGACGCTGATGATCGCGCCGCAATTCCTGATCGAGCCTGACGTCGAGGCGTTCAAGCTGCCGGCGGAGACGCTGCGCTGGAGCCTCTATGGCTGGCAGGGCGGCGAGCCAGCGATCGCGCCAAGCCCTGCGAGCTCGTTCGAGGCGCTCGACGCCATCTTGGCCAGGCTCGGCGACCGCCGACTGTTTCCGAACCTGAAGGACGTCGTCGTGTTCGGCCATTCCGGCGGCGGCCAGGTGGTGCAGCGCTATGCGATCGCGGTGAAGGGCGAGCAGGTGCTGCTGCGCGAAGGCATCGGCGTGCGCTACGTGGTCGCCAATCCGTCCTCCTACGCCTATTTCACCAAGGAGCGGCCGCTTCCCGCGATTGCGGCGAGCTGCCATGGCTACAACAAATGGAAGTTCGGCATGGACGACCGTCCGCCCTATCTCGCCGAGCCTTCGCCGACGGCGCTGGAGCAAGCCTATGTCGCGCGCCGCGTCATCTATCTCCTGGGAACGCTCGACACCAATCCCGATCATCCCGCGCTCGACAAATCCTGCATGGCGGAAGCCGAGGGACCGTATCGCTACGCGCGCGGGCATTCCTATTTCGCCGCGATGCAGGCGCGCGACGGCGGCACGCCGAACCACAGGCTTTGGGATGTGCCCGGCGTCGGCCACGAGGGCGGCAAGATGCTCAACTCGCCCTGCGGCCTCACCGCGGTGTTCGATATCCCCGGCTGCGAGGCGGCGCACTGAAGCCGCGCACACACCGGAATGTGTGCGGGGGCCCGGTGGCGAGCGCAATCGATATCGCTTACGCTCATACCGCAATGTGAGTGGAGCATCACAACCGACGACGCAATGGAGGGCATCATGAGGTTACGTTTGCTCGTGGTTCTGGCGGCCGGTACATTCCTTGGCTTGACGGCGGCCAATGCCGCGGAGGGCTGTGGCGACGGTTGCCACAGGACCTCAAGAGGCGCTTGCGTGGTTGACGGCTGGGGCACCAGCGCGCGGGTCAGGAACGAATGCCCGGTCACCTCGCGTCCAACTCCGCCATGCGGCGGCCGTGGATTTATCTGGCGGCGCGACTACCAGGCTTGCAGCCAGACAACGCGGGATTGGCTGTAGAGCTTCGGTTCTGAGCGGCTACGGCCGCGTCACGCCGGCACGATCACCTTGCCGATCGGCCACAGCGCGATGCCGGCAAGCTTGAGATGCGCCCAGGCGAACGGGATGCCGATGATGGTCACCGCGAGCAGGATCGCGGTGATGACGTGGCCGATCGCGAGCCACCAGCCGGCCAGGATGAACCAGATCAGATTGCCGATCACGCCGAGCGGTCCGGTTCCGATATCGGACGTGCCGGTGACTTCGTCGCGGCGGACCGCGCGCGAGCCGAACGGCAGCAGCGTGTAGACCGCGATGTTGAAGGCGGCGCGCGCCCAGGGCAGCCCGATGATGGTGATGGCCATGATCACGGCGGCGACCAGCCAGCCGAACGCCATCCATGCGCCACCGATCAGAATCCAGAGGATGTTCAGGAGGATAGACACAGGCTGCATGACTGACACCTTGGCGCCGCTTCGAATGTCTCCAATATAGGCTGATGTCCGGTGTGGCGGTAGGTGTCGCCCGAGCGCGCAACCGGCGGCCGGGCGCAAGCCGCGAGCAGACGCTTGAGTTGCGGCTGAGGCGCTGAAGATAACCCTCATTTCGTTGCATCTCCCTTGATCGCAATTAAGCTTCCGCGGCCGGCAACGCGGCGAAAGGGAGAGCAACAGTGAGAAAAAAACTTCACACGAGAAAAATACCTCACATCAGAAAATTACTTGGGGCAGGCCTTCTGGCGGTGCTGGCATTGAGCACGCAGGCCGCGCCAGCTGAGGAGGCCACCCGCTTCCCGCCGCTCAAGGCCGAGGAGCTGTCGCCGGCGCAAAAGGCCTGGGTCGACATGATCAGCGCGCCGCCGCGCAACGCCAAATTCACTGCGCCGCCCTACCGCGCCTATCTCCGCAATCCCGATCTGGCGCCAAAACTATCGAACCTGTCGGAGTATCTGCGCTGGAATACCTCGCTGCCGGCGCGGCTCAGCGAAATGGCGATCCTGATCACGGCGCGGCACTGGACCGCGCAATATGAATGGTCTGCGCATTATCCGCTGGCGATGAAGGGTGGGCTCGATCCGAAGATCGCGGATGCGATCGCCAGGGGCATGCGGCCCGAAGCCATGAAGGACGACGAGGCCGCGCTCTACGATCTCGGCATCGCTCTCTATCGCGACAAGAAGGTCAATGATGCCGTCTACAAGGCCGCGCTGGAGAAGTTCGGCGAACGCGGCATTTTGGATATCATCGGCATCATGGGCTACTACGACATGGTCTCGATGACGCTGATCGCGATGCAGGCCGGCTCCGGGAACGACAGCGTTCCGCCGCTGCCGGTGTTGGAGAAGTAGGGCTTTCGCGCTGTCTGCCTTACCTCTCCCGCTTGCGGGGGAGGTCGCATCGCATCGAAGATGCGATGCGGGTGGGGGCTCTCTCCATGGAACGACTCGCGGGTAGACCCCCACCCCGACCCTCCCCCGCAAGCGGGAGAGGGAGTGCAGTCCCCTCGCGGTTGCCCTCTGACTCGCCCTACCGCCGAAAACCGCTGGCGCGCGAATAGGACTGGCGGTTCTCCTGCGACGGGCGCGCTGACATGCTGGCGCGAGTCTCGCTGGCGACGGGTGTCGCCGGCTTGAGATCCTCGAGGAAAATCGGCTTGGCGAAGTAATAGCCCTGGGCATAGCGGATCTTGGTCGCCGCCTGCAGATAGGTGAGCTCCTCGTAGGACTCGATGCCCTCGGCGATCACGGTCATGCCGAGCGCATCGCTCAGCGATTCGATCGCGCGCAGGATGCCCTGACTGCGCGGCCGTTGATGGATGTCGGTGATGAAGGAGCGGTCGATCTTGATCTCGTCGGCGGTGATATCAGCCAGCGCCGACAGCGACGAATAGCCGATGCCGAAATCGTCGATCGAGATGCCGACGCCGATGCCGCGCAGGATCGGCAGGATCTGGTCCTGGAAATGCGACCGGGTCACGAACGCGTCCTCGGTCACCTCGATCATGAAGCGTTTCGGGAAGCCGGTCTCCTCGATCGCGCGTGCGAAGCGGCGCATGAATTCGACGTTGGAGGCCTGCTTGGCGGCGACGTTGATGCTGATCGTCGCGGTGGGACCGAACGTGTCGTTGATCAGGTCGATCGACTTGACGATCTCCGCCAGCACCAGGAACGTCAGCTCGTCGATCAGTCCGAGCTCGACGGCGAGATTGATGAAGGTGCCCGGCGCCTGGATCACGCCCTCGTCGTCGCGCAGCCGTACCAGCGCCTCGATGCCCTGGACCTCCAGGCTGCGGATATCGACCTTGGGCTGGAATGCGCAGCAGAAGCGCTTCTCCAGGATCGCCAGCCGCAGCGACTGCTCGATCTTCATCCGCGCCAGCGCCTCGCGCTCCATGCTGTTGTCGAAGAACGCGGTCGCGCCCTTGCCGTTGTTCTTGACGCGGTACATCGCGATGTCGGCATTCTGGCGCAGCGCCTCGTAGCTCCCGCCATGCATCGGGTAGAGGCTGACGCCGATCGAGGTCGAGGCGAAGATCTCGGATTCCTCGATGAAGAACGGCGCCTTCAGCCGCTCCTGCATGACATCGATGAATTCGGCAACCTCGTCATTGCCGCTGATCGGGTTCAGCAGCAGCAGGAATTCGTCGCCGGAGATGCGCGACAGGATATCGGTGGCGCGCAGCGCGTGGCCGAGCCGCTTGGACAGTTCGACCAGCAGCGCATCGCCGATCGCGTGGCCGTAATAATCGTTGATGTGCTTGAAGTTGTCGACATCGAGGAAGGCGAGCGCGAAATCGCTCTGCGAGGAGTCGCGGATCAGGCCGTTGACGCGATGCTCGATCACCCGGCGGGTCGGCAGGCCGGTGAGTTCATCGTAATAGGCCGAGCGGAACAGCTGGTCCTCGAAGGCCTTCTGCTCGCTGATGTCGGTCGAGGTCGAGATCAGGAGATTGCGTCCGGCGATCTGGACCGGCCGGTGCGAGGTGAGGAACACGTATTTGGAGGCGCCGCAGGAAAGGACTTCCTCGAGTACCACCGGGCGGCCGCTGCGCAGCAGGTCCAGATTGGCGGCGTGGCGTTCTTCAACCGGCGAGGTCTGGTTCGCGCTGGCGGCGAGCTGCAACTGGGTTGCGGCGGCTTCGTTCACCAGGATGAACTGGCCGTGCTCGTCCTGGACGGTCACGCCCGCCGGCAACAGCTGGAGGAGATCGCGCAGGATGCGCAATTCATTGTTGGAAATGTCGTCCTGGCCTGTCGCTGCCGCGCCCGCCTGAAAATCGTTCCTGGTGAAACTGTGCATGTGCCGACCTTGGCAAAGTCCGTTGTAGTTTTGGTTAAGCGGACTTGCGAAATGCCGTGACAGAATGAGACCGCGGCGGCTTTCGCAAGCCGTCGCGGCAATCGTCATTAATAGAGTATCAATGGCGGCTTCGACCGCCAGCGAAAGCGATTGCGGACCGCGCGGTTGCATCGGCACGAGCAAAAAATGCGCGTGTGCCGGAAAGCCTACTTTTCAACAGTTGGGCAACTTGCACTGCATCGTGCAGTGAACACCGGTCTTCAGGTAACTGATCTCGGTCTTACCGTCGAACGGCCGCAGTGCCGACTTCAGCAGCTTGGTGCCGAAGCCGGCTTCGCCGATCGCCTCGACCACGGGTCCCTCGGTTTCGTCCCAGATCACGTTGAGACGTCCATCGTCCACCGACCACGATACCTGCAGAAACCCGCGCGGCGAGGAGAAGGCGCCATACTTTCCTGCGTTGGTTGCGAGCTCGTGGAAGATTAGCGCCAGCGAGACCGCGAGCTTGGCGGGCAGGAACAGCTGCTCGCCGTTCAGATTGAACCGCACATGGCCGTAAGGCCCGAGCTCCGAGCGCAGCAAATCCTTGATATCGCAACCATAGCCGTCGACCCGCGCGATCAGATCGTCGGTTGCCGAGAGCGCGCGGATGCGATGGTCGATGCGCTGCCAGACCTCGGGCCGGTCCTGCAGCGCCTGGTGCAGCACGGCGTGAATGGTCGAGGACTTGTTCTTCAGCCGGTGCTGCAATTCGTCGACCACGATCTTGCGGTACTGTTCCTCCTCGATCAGTTGCTTCGAGACCTCGCGCTGCTGCGCGACCAGGGAACGGTAGTGCTCGACGCCCCAGATCGCGATGCCGCACACCACCCAGAAGATCATCAGCAACGCAAAGCGCGCCGGATCGGCGGTCGCGCCGCTGAAATTGAGGACAACGCCGAGCAAGCCGCTGGCCAGCGCGGTCGCAATCCCGATCCGGAAACCGCCCAGGGCGGTCGCAAAGAACACCGCCGGGAAATAAGGCGTGAAGAACACGTCCGGCCTGATCTGGGCGAGCCCGAAGCGCGCGGCCGTGGCCAAAACGAGACAAAGCACCGCGAAGGTGCCCGCAAGCAGCGTCGACGGCTGGGAATCGCCCCGCCAACCCGCCCTGAATTCGTCGATCCACTTCGCCATCGCTCGTTCCAGTTCACGTGAACAGGCGACCCAAAATAAGGCCGCTGCGACCGAAAAACCGCAGTTGTGGCCTTCTGGCCACAGGCGGACCTCACAAACCCGGAAGCGTGGCTGTGCTTGCGTTGTCCGAAGTGGCTGGGGAATATCTGCAACATCATACGTCAGTTGGGGGATCGGCATGGGACGGCTGGACGGCAAGGTCGCGGTGATTACCGGGGCGACCAGCGGCATCGGGTTGCGCACGGCGGAAGTCTTTGTCGCGGAAGGCGCGAAGATCGTGATCGCCGGCCGCCGCGCGCCGGAAGGCGAGGCGCTGGCGCGACAGCTCGGCGGTGCCTGCGTGTTTCGTCAGACCGACGTCACGGTCGAGGAACAGATGCAGGCGCTGATCGCGTTGGCGGTCGAGAAATTCGGCCGGATCGACTGCCTGTTCAACAATGCCGGCGGCCCGGCGCAGACTGGCGGCATCGAGGGCCTCGACGTCGAGCGGTTCGACGCGGCGATGGCCACCCTGGTGCGCAGCGTCATGCTGGGCATGAAGCACGTCGCGCCCGTCATGCGCAAACAGGGTTCCGGCAGCATCATCAACAATGGCAGCATCGCCGGACGGCTCGCCGGCTTCTCCTCGTCGATGCTCTACGGCGCGGCGAAGGCCGCGGTCATTCATTTCACCAAATGCGTGGCGATGGAGCTCGGCGAGTCCGGCATCCGCGTCAACTCGATCTCGCCCGGGGCGATCGCCACCGGCATTTTCGGCAAGGCGCTCGGCCTGTCGACCGAAGCCGCCGAGCAGACCGCGGCTGTGATGCGCGAGGTCTACAAGGCAGCGCAGCCGATCCCGCGCGCGGGCCTGCCCGACGACATCGCGCATGCCGCGGTGTTTCTGGCCAGCGACGAATCGAGCTTCATCAACGGCCATGACCTCGTCGTCGACGGCGCCATCACCGGCGGCCGCAACTGGAGCCAGCAGCAGGCAGGCTACGTCACGCTGCGCAAGGCGTTCGATCAGGGGGCGGGATAGTTCGGTAGGTTCCGTCATTGCGAGCGGAGCGAAGCAATCCATGGTGCCGCTAGCTGAGGAATGGATTGCTTCGTCGCTTCGTTCCTCGCAATGACGCGGGAAGAGCACACGATGGCATACGCAATTGCGATCTCCTGTTGGCCATGTTTCGCATGAACGCGAAGCTTGAAAGCCGGCTGCGCTATCTCGCCGCGATCATTGTCGCGGGCGCGGTGGCGAGCATCGGAATCAATCTCGTGCAAGGCCGTCACACAATTGGGCCGCTGATGGCGGGCTTCGCTTATGCCCTCGTCACCTGCGTGGCGATCGGAGGGGTCGAACTGTTCATCCTTCGGGGCCCAATGATGGAGCGACTCAATCGCCTGTCCTTCATTGGACTTCTTGCTGTACGCAGCGCGATCTACGCCGGGATCATCATCGTCATTCAATTGCTCCAGGTCGGTGAGCGGGTTGCCGGGTTTCCGCTGCAAACCTCGATCGCGGATTTTGGAGTCAGCATCGCCTATTCCGCCGCAGTCTCGGTGCTCCTGAACCTCGGCTTCAGCATCGCCAATCTGATCGGTCCGCGCGTCTTCATGAATTTCGTCTCCGGCCGCTACCACTCCCCGGTCGAGGAGAACCGCTTCGTGCTGTTCGTCGATATCGCAGGCTCGACCGGGCTTGCCGAGCGGCTCGGCGGCATCGGCATTCATCGTTTTCTCGATCGCACCTTTCGCCTGCTCACGGGATCGGTCGTCGATTATCGCGGCGAGGTGCTGAACTATGTCGGCGACGAGATCATCGTGACCTGGCCGGAACGCCTTGGCGCGGTCGATTGCCGGCCGCTGCGCTGTTTTGTGGCGATGCGCGCCGCGCTGCAAAAGGCGGCGTCACAATTCGAGCGCGAGTTCGGCGCAGCGCCGCAGGTCCGCGGCAGCCTGCATTTCGGACCCGTGATCGTTGGCGAGATCGGCGACGTCAAGCCGGCCATCGTGTTCAACGGCGACGTCATGAACACCGCGGCGCGGCTGGAGGAGTTGAGCCGCAAGGTCGATGGCGGCTTTCTCGCCTCGCGCACCGCGATGGCGCGCTTCGCCGCCGCGCCGCCGTTTCCCGTGCACGATCTCGGCCGGCTCCCGATCCGCGGCCGCGTCGACGGCATCGACGTCGTCGGGATCGGCGCGGCGGCATAGCCTTTCGCCTCCTAAACGGCGCCCTCGTCGGGAATATTCAGCACGGTGCCGCACGCCTTGCAGTGGACGGCATCGATGTCGTGACGAAGAAGGCCGCAGGAAGGGCATCTGAACCGCACCTTGCTTGGGCTGAACAATACCTTTGCCAGATTCAGGAAGAGCGTGACGCCGAAGATCATGATCACGACCGTAATCATGCGACCCGGCGTTCCCGGTAAAGTGATATCGCCAAAGCCCGTGGTCGTGAGCGCGGTAATCGTGAAATAAAGTGCGTCTGCGTAGTTCTTGATGCCGGGGTTCACGCCTCGTTGCGTTTCGTAAACCACGCCCGTCATAATGAAAACGAAGACGGACAAATTGATGATTGCGATCAAAAGTTCTTCGTTGCGACGAAAGAAGACGCTGTCCTCACGGAGGAATTGTACCACCCGGTACGTTCGCAACAGCCGAAACGTGCGGAGTACGCGCAAGAAGCCGGCGGCTTCGCTCGCTGTTGCTGCCAGCAAGGATACAATCGCAGCGACGTCGGTCCAGGTCGTGATGCTGAGCAGTTCGCGGCCCACCCGACGACTTCCTGCCATGCGCAAAATCAACTCGATGAGAAAGGCGACACCAAAAGTAACATCGAGGCCCCGCACCAATTCGCTGCGCGGCAGGAACGATGTGCGATGATGAACAGAAGTGAGACCAAATCAAAGACCAGGAGCGCATAGAGAAAGAGACGCGAATTGGCGCTGCGTCCACAATACAGGTGGCGCATTGCAGTCCGAAATCGAGAAAGCGGCGTTCGAGGAGAGCCCTCAGCCTGCGCTCCCAGTGCTGACACGCTTGTCGCCTCCACAGGCTATGACGATCCTGCGTTTGCAGTGATGTTCGTGGTCGAACCTGCCGGCCGCCCGGCACCTTGCCCAACTTTCCTGTGGCCACTCCAAATGACCAAGCTTGATGTAGATCAACGCGGGAAAAACTGGCGCCGGTCAATTCCGACAGTCTGTTGCTGAAGCTGCGGGGTAAATCCATGAGCGTTATCTGGACGATTATTATTGGTTTTATTGTCGGAGTGATCGCCAAGTTCATCATGCCTGGCGACAAGTCGGAGCCCAGGGGCTTCATCCTCACGGCCGTTCTGGGAATTGTCGGCGCGTTCGTCGCGACCTACCTTGGCCAGGCCGTTGGATGGTACGGGCCCGGGGAGAGCACAGGCTTCATCGGTGCTGTTGTCGGCGCAATCATTCTGCTGTGTCTTTACGGCCTCGTGACGGGCCGCCAAGGGCGCGCTTGATTGATTGGCCATCGGTGGTCGTCGATACGGGCCGGCGATCAATGCCTCGCAGCCGGCCGCTACCCCTCGGAAGGGTCGCGGAACTCACCGACCTTGCAGACTGCGACGTCGATCGACATCCCCAGATAGTCTTTCGCATCGCCAAACCACGAACCGGCCAGCGGGATCGCCTGGCCTGGATGGCGGGCGATCGCCACCGGGATCAGATCAAATCCGGCACTGATGCTGTTGGTCGGATCGTAATCCAGCCAACCGGCACCGGGAAGAAACACCTGCAGCCAGGCATGCGTTGCGCCGGAGCCGGTCATGCCAACGGCGCCGCCATCCAAGGCTGCATCGTAGAGGTAGCCGCTGACGAAGCGCGCCGCGAACCCGAGCCGACGCAAGGTCTCGATCATCAGCCAGGCAAAGTCCCGGCAGGTGCCAGATCGCTTGTGGAGGGTATCGGAAGGCGATTGCGTCCCTTCAGTATCCCTCGCGCAATAGCTGAAGGAGCGAAACGAGCTGAGCATGCGCTGCAAAACATCGATGGTTTGATCCTGATCACCTGCAACGAAATTCTTGGTCCATGCCGCCACGCTGCCGTCGGGATCCTCGGCATGAGGACGTAGATAGCCAGCGAGGTCGGTCCACTCATCCGGGGTGTATTGTACGGGCACCTCATCGGCCCGAGACTCGAGTGGAAACGCCTCTACTCCCTTTACGCCGAAGTATACTCCCCGAACCTGGAACGCAATTTTGAGTTCACTGGACGGCTCGCTGAAATCCATCACCGTTACGGCGTTGGTCCGGGAGTCGGTAACCCAGCGGATCGTTGAGGGCACGCTGGTCTCTACCGACCAGCTCAGCAACCGCGCGGAGGCGCCGCGTCGCGGTAGGAACATAGCTCGATGGGTACCGAAGGTGACAGGCGTAGCGTATCGGTAGGTGGTGGTATGGCTTATTTCGCCAAGCATCGCCATACGAGCCTTCTCCCGGTTGGGCCGTCGCGCCGAGGAAGAGCAAAGATCGGGTTATCGCGTGGCCGAAGCAGTGGAATGCGCCGCTAACCGAACTTGATGCAGAAGAACGCAAGTCGATATTGATCTAGGTCAACACGCCGCGTTGCGTGGAACTGAGTGCGCGGGCGGTACCCCTGGTTTCGTTCAATTGTTCGGTCAACTGCCGCCCCGGGTCACAAGACAAAATAGGCTAGCGTCGCCAGGGTATCCGGCTGCGACAAATTAACCCGACGGGCAAATTTCCGCTTCGCGTTTCACCCAACTCAGATGTTCAATATGCCCGTCTCACCCGATCGAGGGGCGCTTCGCGATCGTCACGAACGCGGTGTGGGATGCGGTGGACGCCGAGCGTATGACTGACGAGCGTGCGCAACGCGGACGGTGAAGTCGTGTGGTCCTGACGCCCTAGGTGGTGTGGACACTTATCGCATCCATAAGACGATGGCTGCGAGAGTGACGACGGCCAGGTAATTTCGGGCGGTCTTTTCGAAGCGGGTTGCAACGCGGCGGAACTGCTTGAGCTTTGAGAAGCAGCATTCGACGAGATGACGCTGGGCATAGAAATGCTTGTCGAGTGGATATTTGAGCGCACGTGACGGGTTGTTGGGGATCACGGCGAGCGCGCCTTTGGCGGCGATGGCTTGGCGCAAGTGATCGGCGTCATAGGCCGTATCGGCCATGACGACCTCGGCGGATAAGCCTTCGATCAATGCGGCGGCTTGCGGTGCATCGCCCTTCTGACCTGCGGTGAGCTTGAACCGCACCGGACATCCCAAGCCTCGAACGGCCATATGTATCTTGGTGCTCAGGCCGCCGCGCGAGCGGCCGATCGCTTGATCTTCCGCTTGATCTTCAGACCCCCCTTTTTGGCGCCGGCGGCGTGCTGATGCGCCCGAACGATGGTGGAATCGACGATCAGATATTCGAAGTCCGGATCATCGGACATCGCCTCGAAGATCCGCCACCAAACACCCTTGATGCTCCATCGACTGAAGCGCCGGAACACGCTGTTCCAGTCCCCAAACACCTCCGGAAGATCGCGCCAGGGAGACCCCGTACGCACGATCCACAGCACACCTTCCACGAACATCCGGTTGTCGCGCCCGGTGGAGCCCTTCTGATCGGGGCGCCCTATGATCAGCGGCGCTATCCGCTCCCACGCCGCGTCGCTCAATACCAAACGGTCCATCACACCCAAGGCGGCCTCCCCAAAAGCAGCCTTGAATCTGATTTGCTCCTAAAAGGGAATCCTTAGAGTCCACACCACCTAGCGGCAGGTGTCTCGTCGCAACACGCGAAGGCGTGATGCGAAGGCGGTGACAAGCAAGCCCAGTCTCGCCGGGGAGAGCACGAAGTAAGCCGTAACCCATCGCGCAGGGAAAGCCGGATTGCTCCGGTTACACCTGTGGTCCTACCCCCGAGCTTACTACCCTTTGCTCGGGGCCCATGGGTGCGATCGGCACCCGGCTTTCCCTGCGCCCTCTGTTCAACGAGAGGGCGGAACGAAAGAGCAAGGCTCGGGCAATTCATGTCGCGAGAACGCGAAGCTGTGTTCCTACCCACACTGTCATCGCCGGCTCGACCGGGCGATCCAGTACGCCGCGGCCCCTCGGCTCAAGCACTGACGTCTCTGGAATACTGGATCACCCGCATGCGCGGGTGATGACACCGAGAACTTGGCTGTTTGACATCATGAATCGAGAACTATCCTCATCGTCGTCCTGGCGAAAGCCAGGACCCATTACCCAGCCGCTCGCTATTGCGCGACGCTGGGGCCGCGACCCCTTTCACAACTATCGCCTGTGGTTATGGGTCCTGGCTTTCGCCAGGACGACGCGGGGAGGGCGGGACGCCCAATCTTTCCCGCGTCGCGCGGGGTCAACCCGTGCCCTTACACCTTCTGCTTCGCCGCTGCTTTCGCGAGATCGGGCGCATTGACGGCCGGGATCGCGACGCGGCCGGTGCCGGTATGCTGAAGGGCCGCGGCGGCCTTGTCGTTCTGCATGATCTTGGCCATCACCGCCTGGCCGGCGCGCTCGAACACGGCGCGGTTGTCGATCAGGAATTGGCGCGACTTGCGCAAGCCGTCGATATAGCCGTTGATCTCGGGCACGACATAGCGGGCGACCATGTCCCAGCTGCGGCGGGTGTTTTCCGGATTGGCCCAGTCGTGGGCGAAGCCGACGATGGTGCCGACGCCGCCGGAGACATCGACCAGGTTCTTGATCATCTTCACGAGATCATCCGGCGTGCCGATGGTGGACGCGGCACCCTCGACGAAGGCGGTCTTGTCGACCGCCTCATCCGGCGAGGCGAACGCGGTCAGGCCCGGCCGCATCAAGGTGCCGACGTTATACTCGTTGTGCCAGCGCATCAGCCCGGCGCCGGCCTCGCGCCGCGCCTGTTCGCGGGTCTCGGCGATGTGCCACGACAGCAGCACGCGCCAGTTGGCGCGGCTCACCGTGGTGCCGGCCTTGGCGGCGGCGTCCTCGGCGAACTGCCATTGCTGTGGCAGCGCCATCAGACCCTGGGTCGACATCGAGCCCAGCGAGATGATGCCGATGCCGTACTTGCCGGCGAGCGTCATGCCCGACGGCGAGATCTGCGAGGCGACCACGAACGGCATGTCCTCCTGCAGCGGCAGGATCTGCAGCGCGGCGTCATGCATCTCGAACCAGTCGGTCTTGGCGGTGACGCGCTCGCCGTTGAACAGGCGGCGGATCACCGCGATCGCCTCGTCCTGGCGGTCGCGCTGGGTCATCGGGTCGATGCCGAGCGTATGCGCGTCGGAGGCCAGCGCGCCCGGGCCGGAGCCGAAGATGGCGCGGCCGCCGGTCATGTGGTCGAGCTGCACCATGCGCTGAGCGACGTTGAAGGGATGATGGTAGGGCAGCGAGATCACGCCGGTGCCGAGCTTGATGCGCTTGGTGCGCTCGCCGGCGGCGGCCAAAAACATTTCCGGCGAGGCGATGGTCTCCCAGCCCGAGGAATGGTGCTCGCCGCACCAGAATTCGTCGTAGCCGAGCGCGTCGAGCTGTTCGACGAAATCGAGGTCGCGGCGGAATTGCAGCATCGGATGCTCGCCGATCGGGTGATGCGGGGCGAGGAAGGCTCCGAATTTGAGGCGCGCCATAGGTCGTTCTCTCCGGACTATTGTTATCGGGGGCTTTCCGCCAACCTACGGGGTGGCCCCGGGCAAGGCAATGCTCCGGGGCTGCGGCGCCTGCATGGTTGTTGCGCAAATCGGCGGCGATTGCCGCCATCCGGAATGTTTCCCAGCGCATCAACGCAAATTGGCGTCGGCCAATGCAACGCGGCCGGCGGCAATGGAACAGGCCGCGGGTCTAGGGCACGTTCAGCGTCCGCACGACGCGGAAGCTGTAGCCGTAGCCGTCGACGAGGCCGTCCTCGCGATAGCCGGAGCGCACCATGTTGGCGGACCAGTCCCATCTCCCGCCGCGCGCCATGCGTCTGTTGCAATCGCCTTCGAGCCAGGGCGCGCCGTCGGTCGGCGTGTCCTCATTGTAGCGCTTGTTGAAGCAGTCCTCAGTCCATTCGAACACGTTGCCGTGCACCTGGTAGAGCCCGAACGGATTGGGCGGATAGGAATCGACCACCGCAGGTCCCTTGCTGTCAGGCCCATGCGGGCCGCCACCGTAAGGTGTCGACGCCTGATAATTGGCGTTCTGCGCCGTGATCGTGTTGCCGAACCAGAACGGCGTCGTGGTGCCGGCGCGGGTGAAATATTCGCGCTCGGATTCGCTCGGCAGCCGGTAGCTGCGGCCGACCTTCTTCGACAGCCAGGCCAGATAGAGCTTGGCCGCATTGAAACTGATGCCCTGCGCGGGCAGCCGGCCGCGGCCGAACTTGTCGTCACCCTTGATGCCGCCGCAGCCGCCATCGGCGAGGCAGGCGTCCCAATCGTCGAAGCTGATGGCGAAGCGGCCAACTGCGAACGGCTTTGCGAAGGTCACGCGATGGATCGGGTCCTCGCCCTTGAAGCGATCAGGCTCATTGGCCGGCGTCCCCATCATGAACGAGCCCGCAGGCACCACCACCATTTCGGGACAGCTGGTGCATTCCTTGAAGCTGTCCATTGGCCGCAGCTGCGCCTCGATCTCCGGCGTCAGCGGCTGAATCGGTTTGTCCGGAAAGTATTGGCGCGGCGGTGGTGCGGGCGGCGTCTGGTTGGACACTTTGGCCGGTGTGGCGCGTTCGCGCGCCTTCGACGGCTTGGC
The DNA here is from genome assembly GCF_036923295.1 of Bradyrhizobium sp. 26S5. Classification (NCBI taxonomy): domain Bacteria; kingdom Pseudomonadati; phylum Pseudomonadota; class Alphaproteobacteria; order Hyphomicrobiales; family Nitrobacteraceae; genus Bradyrhizobium; species Bradyrhizobium sp. 26S5. The sequence goes on from NZ_CP145948.1 coordinate 333,260, forward strand.
GAGAGCGATCGAACACGACGAGACGAGAATGAGCGAGACCGCGGCCGACGGGGCCAGCAGCCGAAAGCAGACAGACATGTCAAATCCTCTGCGCCAAGGTTCTGCACCAAGGCTCTGCAACGAGAGCGATGCCGCTTGGTCGCATCCAGATGCGATCGCGTTCACGGCCAGATCGACCGCTCGTGAACGGTTGCTTACCTCGGAGGTAATCGAAGGGATGACCAAAATTTGCTGATGTCGGCCGCAACCTCATTTCGGGCAGGACAGCGCATGCACCAGATCGTCGCGACGCGGGCGGAGACCTCCCGCCGCTGGTGGGTGCTGGCGATCGTGGTGTCAGCGCAATTCATGTTCGGCGTCGATGCCTTCATCGTCAACGTCGCGATCCCGACGATTGCGGCCGAGCTGCATGCAACGCCGGCGCAGATCGAGGCGGTGATCGCGATCTACCTGATCGCCTATGCCACGCTGGTGGTCACCGGCGGCCGGCTCGGCGATATATACGGCGCGAGGGACGTGTTCATCGCCGGCGTCGCGGGCTTCTCGGCGACGTCGCTGTGGTGCGGTCTCGCGCAATCCGGGCCGGAGCTGATTCTGGCCCGGCTCGCGCAGGGCGCAACCGCAGCGCTGATGGTGCCGCAGGTGCTGGCGACGCTGCATCTGTTGTTCTCCGACGCTGCCCGCGCGCGGGCCTTCGGCATCTACGGCATCGTGCTGGGGCTTGCCGGCGTGACCGGATTCGCGCTCGGCGGCGCGCTGGTGACGCTCGATCTCGCGGGCCTCGGCTGGCGCGCGGTGTTCTTCGTCAATGTGCCGTTCGGCGCTGTCATCATCGCGGCCGCGCTGAAGATCATGCCGATCGCGCCGCGCCGCGCCGGCACCCGGCTGGATATTCCCGGCGCGGTCGTGCTGTTTGTGGGCCTGCTATGCCTGATCGGCCCGCTGCTGTTCGGTCACGATCTGAACTGGACGGCGTGGCTGTGGCTGGTGATCGCGGCGGGCGTCGCTGTGATCGCGGCCTTCGTACGGCTCGAGCGTAGCATCGCGCGCCGTGGCGGCATGCCTCTGATCGATCTGTCGCTGCTGTCGGATGGTGCTTTCATACGCGGCCTGGTCGCGGTGTTTTTCTTCTTCTTCGCAAATCTCTCCTTCTATCTGGTCATGACCATGTTCATGCAGAAGGGCTTGCGGATTCCGCCGTTGCAGGCCGGCCTGGTGTTCGTGCCGCTGGCGCTGACCTTCGTCGTTGCCTCGCGTCACAGCGGGGCGCGCGCCAAGCATCGCGGCACGCTGGTGCTGATCGAGGGCTGCGCCGTGCAGATCGTGGGACTTGCCGTGCTCGTCGCGACGGTTCAGGTGCTCGCCGCACCACCGTCTCTGCTGCTCGCGCTGGTGCTGATGATCTTCGGCTACGGTCAGGGGCTGGTGATGGCGCCGCTGTCGAGTGCGGTGCTGTCGAGCGTGAAGCCCGCAAGCGCCGGTGCCGGCTCCGGCATGTACGGCACGACGACGCAGATCGGCAACGCGGCCGGCGTCGCCGCGATCGGTGCGGTCTTCTTCGCCGTCGAGAGCGCGACATCAGCACGTCTGGCGCTGTTTGCGGCATGCGCATTGTTTGTGCTGTCGATCATTATTTCAGCCGCATTTCTGTCATGGATGCGCCGCGCGACAGCATGAATCCGCGAAGGTTTGGCGCTTTCTTTCGAAAAGTTCATGCTCAAACAAGGTGCTACGGCAACTATTCATCGCGCTTCACCATCTGATCACGCGTTAACGCCGATTCTCACATTTCCCCAGGGAGAGACAGCACACGGCCTTTTCATTTCGCACTGCAGCAATTATCTGGTCGGGTGATCCAGAAGGATAAATCACCTCAGGAGTTGCTGTTGTCTTTGGTCAACAACGTCGAATTCTTGCGTCATCTGCCGAAGATGAACGCGTTCAGCGGTCTCGGCGCGCTCGCGCCGGCCGTGCCGACGGCGCTCGTCGAGACGACCGAATTCGGCGTCAACCCCGGCGATCTCAAGATGTTCTCGTTCGTGCCCGCGCAGCTGGCGCGGTCACCCGCGCTCGTCGTGGTGCTGCATGGCTGCGGCCAGACCGCCGCGTCCTACGATCTCGGTGCCGGCTGGTCGGCGCTGGCGGCGCATTACGGCTTTGCGCTGCTGATGCCGGAGCAGCAGACCGCCAACAACGGCAATACCTGCTTCAACTGGTTCAATCCGCAAGACATCGCGCGCGGACAGGGCGAGGCCTGTTCGATCCGGCAGATGATCGCGCATATGGTCGGCGCGCATCAGATCGACCCGCGTCGCATCTATGTGACGGGGCTGTCCGCCGGCGGCGCGATGGCCTCGGTGATGCTCGCGGCCTATCCGGAAGTGTTCACGGCCGGCGCCATCATCGCCGGCCTGCCGTACGGCGTCGCCACCGATCTGCGCGAGGCGCTGCATGCGATGATGCATGCGAGCGCGCTGTCCGCGCCCGAGCTCGGCGGTCTCGTCCGCAACGCGTCCACGCATAGCGGCGCCTGGCCGAAGATTTCGGTGTGGCACGGCAGCGCCGACCGTACCGTCAGTCCTGCCAATGCCGATGCGATCGTCCGGCAGTGGCTCGACGTGCACGGCCTGCCGTTGGCTGCGATGTCGAAATCGGATGTCGACGGTCATCCCCGCGAGGTCTGGTGGAACGCCGATGGCGAGACGCTGGTCGAGTACTTCAGCATCACCGACATGGCGCATGGCACGCCGCTCGGGCTCGCCGACAATGACGAGCGCTATGGCGTGGAAGGCGCGTTCCTGATCGAGGCCGGGATCTCCTCGTCCTATCACATCGCGAGCTTCTTCGGCCTGACCGACAAGGTCCGTCAGCCGCATATCGCGCCGACCGGAATCCCGCTTGAACGCGCCGACACGATCTCGATGACGATACCGGTGCCTGCCGAAGCGCCCGAGGTCGCATCCGGCCGCAAGAGCGACCGGCCGCGTAAGCGGAGCGGCAAGAGCGTTGACGTCGGCGCCGTCATCACCCGGGCGCTGACGGCTGCGGGGCTGATGAAACAGCCCTGAGATATCCGCGCCTCGCGCCTACATCTCGCCGGTCAGGAACGGGTTCGTCATCCGCTCCTGGCCGATGCTCGATCCCGCGCCGTGGCCGCAGATGAAGCCGACATCGTCGCCGAGCGGCAGCAGCTTCTCCTTGATCGACTGGATCAGCGTCGGATGGCTGCCGCCGGGCAGGTCGGTGCGCCCGACCGAGCCGGCAAACAGCACGTCGCCGACATGGGCGAAGCGCAGCTCCTTGTTGAAGAACACCACGCTGCCCGGCGAATGGCCGGGGCAGTGCAGGATGTCGAAGGTGAGATCGCCAATCGAGACCTGATCGCCCTCGTCGAGCCAGCGATCCGGGCCGAAATTGCGCACCCCGGTGATGCCGAAGCGCTCGCCGCTCGAGACCACATTGTCGAGCAGATATTTGTCGGCGATGTGCGGGCCCTCGATCTTGACCTGCAGCGCATCGCGCAAGTCTGCGGCGCCGCCGACATGGTCGATATGGCCGTGGGTCAGCCAGATCTTCTCGACCGTCACGCCGGTCTGCTTGATCGCGGCCTGGATCTTTGGCACATCGCCGCCGGGGTCGATCACCACGGCCTTCTTGGTCGGCTCGTGCCAGATGATGGTGCAGTTTTGCTCGAACAGCGTCACCGGCACGATGATCGCGCCGGCTTTCGGTTTGGTCTCGGTTGTCTCGGTCATGGGGGGCACCATAGGCTACCGGGAAACGCCGTCAACACGCACCGGAAATGCGTCTGCTCCGGCGTGTGATCCCAAAATGGACCGTGATAAGGTCGCCTTCAGCAGCACACATCGAGAGCAGGCCGGTATGCGGCTGCTCTCGCGCATGAGTTAAGTCCTCGCCGTCCGGAACTCCATGACCCAGGCTCCCAACTCGCCGCTCGGCGGACCCCGGACCACCGCCCGCGCCTTCTTCGTCGCGGACCGCATCAACACGTCCGGCCTCGAACGTGGCGATGTGCTGGCCACCACGCCCTTGGCATTTCGCGTCAATGACAATGGTGTGGCGATCCTGTTCCGCTACGGCGTCGTCGTCCTGATCGGCCTCAATGCGCTGGAGGAGGATGAATTCCTGCGCAGCCTGCAGTCGCGCATGACCGGCCCCTTCACGCGGCGCGAGGAGGAGATTGCGATCATCGAGCTCGCCGCGGAGAAGGAGGATCAGATTCCGCCGGGCGGCCCGATCTATCTGCAAAGCCTGTCGCCGGAGCGGCTGATCCTGGTCGGCGAGGCGCTGGCCAAGAGCGTGGTGCTGGCGCGGCATGAGCGCGAGGTCCGGGCCGTCTTCGACACGACCGAGCCGTTGGCGCGCGAGCTCGCCAAGGGCGGGCGGGTCCATCGCGGCCGTGTCGCGATCCTCAAGCACATCGGCAACGCGCTGTTGGTGCGGCATCGCGTGGCCGGACCGGTCGAAGTGTCGGAGAAGCCCGACATCCTCTGGGACAAGCCGCAGCTCGAGCGGCTCTATGCCCGGCTCGAGGACGAGTATGAACTGAAGGAGCGGGCGGAATCGCTCAACCGCAAGCTTGCGGTGGTTGCCGAGACCGCGCAGGTGCTGACCGATATCATCGATACCAGCCGCTCGCTGCGGCTGGAGCTGATCATCGTCTTCCTGATCCTGTTCGAGGTGCTGATCACGATCTATCAGCTCGCCGTCGCCCGGCACTGACGCGCTGCAGCGCCATTTTTCCGTACTGAATTGTGCGTCATCCCTGAACCGATGGGCGGCCCCGGGGACACGGGGCCGGACCACGAGCGAGGGGGGCCGGGATGGGTCAGGACCACAGGGACTGGTGGCGACGCGGCATTTTCTATCAGATCTATCCGCGCTCGTTCGGGGATAGCGACGGCGATGGCGTCGGCGATCTCAGGGGGATCATCGCGCGGCTGCCCTACCTGACCCGGCTTGGCGTCGACGCGATCTGGCTGTCGCCGGTCTTCCCGTCGCCGATGGCCGATTTCGGCTACGACATCTCCGACTACACCGGCATCGACCCGCTGTTCGGCAGCATCGAGGATTTCGACGCGCTGGTCGCGGCCGCGCACGATTGCGGCCTCAAGCTGATCCTCGATTTGGTGCCCAACCACACCTCCGACCAGCATCCCTGGTTCATCGAGGCGAAGAGCTCGCGCGATAATCCGAAGCGCGACTGGTACATCTGGCGCGATCCGGCGCCGGATGGCGGCGTGCCCAACAACTGGCTGTCGGAGTTCGGCGGCAGCGCCTGGGCGTATGACGAGGCCTCTAGCCAATATTACTACCACGCCTTCCTCGCCCAGCAGCCCGATCTCAATTGGCGCAATCGCGAGGTCAGGGACGCGATCTACGACGTGATGCGCTTCTGGCTGCGCAAGGGCGTCGACGGCTTTCGTGTCGACGTGATCTGGCACCTGATCAAGGACGCCGAATTCCGCGACAACCCGCCGAACCCGCATTATCGCGAGGGCCGGCCGCCGCACGAGAAACTGCTGACGCAGTATTCGACCGATCAGCCCGAGGTGCACGCGGTTATCACCGAGATGCGCCGCGTTACCGATGAGTTCGACAATCGCGTGCTGATCGGCGAGATCTATCTGCCGCTGCACCGGCTGGTCGCCTATTACGGCAACGATCTGCGCGGCGCGCAGATGCCGTTCAATTTCGCACTGCTGTCGACCTTGTGGAGCGCGCGCTCGGTCGAGCAGATCATCGCCGATTACGAGAAGGCGCTGCCGCCGGGCGCGTGGCCGAACTGGGTGCTCGGCAATCACGACCGGCCGCGGGTGGCGAGCCGGGTGGGACCGGCGCAGGCCCCGGTCGCGGCGATGCTGCTGCTGACCTTGCGCGGCACGCCGACGCTCTATTACGGCGACGAGATCGGCATGCGCCAGGTTGCGATCGCGCCGGATCAGGTGCGTGATCCCTTCGAGAAGAACGTGCCTGACATCGGCGTCGGCCGCGACGGCTGCCGCACGCCGATGCAGTGGAACGCCGAACGCCATGCCGGCTTCTCGACGGCGAGGCCCTGGCTGCCGCTCGCGCAGGATTTCGCGCGCGACAATGTCGCAAGCCTCGAGGCGGAGCCGGCGTCGATCCTCAACCTCTACAAGGCGCTGATCGGATTGCGGCGAACGCTGCCGCAGCTCGTCCATGGCAGCTATGAGCCAGCGGCGGCGCAGGGCGATGTCCTGCTCTACCGGCGGCGCAGCGCGGAGCGCGTGGCCGTGATCGCGCTGAATTTCGGCGCCGTGCCCGCGTCGATCTCCTCAAGCGCGATCGGCTTCAACAACGAGGTTTTGCTGTCGACCTTGATGGACCGGCAGGGCGAGAAGGTCGACGGCGTGCTCGAGCTGCGGGCGAATGAAGGCGTGATCCTCGGGTTGCCGTTGGATCTCGCGTAGCCTTCGTGAGGTGAGCACACTCGCTGGCTCCCTCTCCCGCTTGCGGGGGAGGGTGGGGTGGGGGTCGCTCCGCAACGGGGCTCTCGACGGTCGATCGCGAACACTTCGGTTGGCTTCGCGGGCGCGAAATATTCCTCCTAAACAATCGCCGCTCCCACCGCGGCGAAAGCCCCCACCCATTCCCTCCCCCGCAAGCGGGGGAGGGAATGGATAGAGTATGGCCAGCCCTACCGCTTGATCTGCGCCTTCAACGTGTCCTCGACCACGCGATCGAACGATGACGCCTTCGGCGCGCTCTTGCGGTGCTCGGCGACGTATTTGTCGCGCTTGGCGACCAGCGCGGCGAGCTTCTCGTTGAGCGCCTTGCGCTGGGTGATCTGCTTGTCGATCTCGGCGCTGCGCGCTTCGGGTTTCATGGCGCGGAGATTGTCGGGCAGCTCCTCCTCCTTGACCTTCGCCACATCGTTGCGGCCGGCCGCGACGTCGGCGACCAGGTCGCCATCGCCGGTGACCGCCTCCGAGGTCGCCTTCGACCGCTTGTTGATGAAGCTCGCCATCTCCGAGGCGCGCGCCGGCGAAGCTGCGGCGACGCTCGACAGCTGCTGGGTCTTGGATTCGGTACGCTTCTGCAGCGCGCGCGGGCCGTAGGGTATCACAGTGCCGTTGATCTCGCGCTGCAGGATGATGATGTCCTCGTCGAATGGCGTCTCGATGGTGACGATCTGGCCGCCATCCTGCGGGATCGTGATGAATTCGCCATTGCCGTTCTGCGCGATATCGCGCCACACCCGCTCGGTGTCCTGCGCGTTGCCGGCGAGCACGGCGTTGACGATGATGTCGCGCTGCTTGGCGACCGCGAGCGTGACCGGGTATTTGGTGTCCTGTGCATAGTCCATGTGCGGCGGGGCGTCGCCGACCAGGAACACGATGCGGGTGCTGTCGCGGCCTTGCGTCCACTGCATCTTGTTGACGGCGACGTCGAGCGCCTCGTTGACGCTCTCCGGCCAGTCGCCGCCGCCGCGCGCCTTCAATTCCAGCAGATTGGCGTAGAGATCCTGGATGTCGCGCGTCAGCTCGACCTTCCTGGTCACATACTCATCGCCGATGTCGCGATAGGCGATCAGGCCCATCCGGATGTCGGCATCGGGATTGGAATCGACGATCGCAGTGGCGATCGACCAGATCTTGCGCTTGGCACCCTCGATCAATCCGCCCATCGAGCCGGTGGTATCGAGCACGAAGGCGACCTCGACCACCGGCTTGGCGATGGCCGAGGACAGTCCGGCGGACAGCGGAAGGGTTGCGAGAGCGAAGACGAGCGAGCGAAGCGAGATGCGTGACCGCATGGGTCTCTCCTCCAGTGGTTTCGTCCCTCGGAACCAAGGTTCCATCGGCTTCGCGGTGGCTTGAGGCCGAAATCGCGGCGGCCTGGGTGCGAATTTGCGGCCGATTCCGGCGCTGCCGCCGGCCGGTGGAATCGGCTACTCTCGGCAGATGGACTCGCCCGCCCGCCAGATCGCGCTTGTGCCCGCGCTCGACCGACGCCAGTCGGACACCGCGCTTGCGATCGCGCGCGGCACGGCGAGGCTTCTGAGATCGCTGGGATTTTCCTGCATCAGCGAATTGCCGCTGCCGTCCGGCCGCCGCGCCGATCTGGTCGCGCTGAACGAGCGCGGTGAGATCTGGATCGTCGAGATCAAGTCGTCGGTCGAGGATTTGCGCGCCGATCAGAAATGGCAGGATTACCGGATGCATTGCGACCGGCTGTTCTTCGCCTTCACGCAGGATCTGCCGTGCGAGATCTTCCCCGTGGACACCGGCCTGATCATCGCCGACGCCTACGGCGCGCATCTGCATTGCGAGGCGCCGGAGCACCGCCTGCCGGCCGCCACGCGCAAGGCGATGACGGTGCGCTTTGCCATGGCCGCGGCGCAGCGCATCAACCGGCTGGTCGATCCGCAGGGGCATGAGTTTTAGGGACGAGTACGATCTTAATCCGTCATCCTGAGGCGCGAGCGGAGCGAGCCTCGAAGGATGAATCGGCCCGGCTGGTGGCCGTCGACCCTTCGAGACGCGCGCAGAGCGCGCTCCTCAGGGTGACGGTGATAAACCTCGGCAATCGGCGAAGCTTACTGGATTGGGTAGAGCGAAGCGAAACCCATCGCTTGTCCCCGCGGCGCGGAGTTGGTGGGTTTCGCTTCGCTCTACCCACACTACAAAAGCAAATGGCCGGGACGAGCCCGGCCATCGCGAAAGCATGTGAAGCAACCGCTTAGCGCGGTGCGCGCTTGGCGAGGATCCGCTGCAGCGTCCGGCGGTGCATGTTGAGGCGGCGTGCGGTCTCCGAGACGTTGCGGTTGCACATCTCGTAGATGCGCTGGATGTGTTCCCAGCGCACCCGGTCCGCCGACATCGGATTGGCCGGCAGCTCGGATTTCTCGGTGCCGGTGGCGAGCAGGGCTGCGACGACGTCATCGGCGTCGGCGGGCTTCGACAGATAATCGACGGCGCCCATCTTCACCGCGGTGACGGCGGTGGCGATGTTGCCGTAGCCGGTCAGCACGATCGCGCGCGCGTCCGGCCGCTTGCGCTTCAACGCCGAGACGACGTCGAGGCCGTTGCCGTCGCCAAGCCTGAGGTCGACGACCGCGAAAGCGGGCGCGGCGCGGCCGATCTCGGCGAGACCATCAGACACCGTGTCGCATGACTTCACCGCAAAGCCGCGCGTCTCCATCGCGCGCGACAGGCGCTCCAGGAACGGCTTGTCGTCCTCGACGATGAGGAGCGAGCGGTCAGCATGGTCATTCAGTTCAGTGATGGCGTTCACGGTCCATTTTTCCCTGTGGCAGACCCCCAATATATGGGCTCCTACTGCGGCGCTGCCAAGGCAGCCGAAAGTCGCGTCGGCTGCATCCGGTATGCCAGAGTTGCGGTTAAGAATCGTTCTTAAGCTGCGTCTTCGTCACCAGGCGCGGCTTCCTCGAAGCGCTCGCGGGGCCAGACGATCTGCACCACGGCGCCGTGATCGGGGAAGGTGCGATTGGTAAACGACACCTTGGCGCCGGTCCGTTCCAGCAGCGTCCTTGCGATGAAAACGCCCAGACCCAAGCCTCCACGGGCGTTTTGGGCCTCATCTGCGCCCCGGCGGCGTGACAAATACGGCTCGCCGATCCGCTTCAGCATATCAGGCGCGATGCCGGGGCCGTCGTCGGAAACGACGATCTCGATGGTTTCAGCGTTCCACCACGCGTTCACCTCGACGGTCTGGTGCGCGAAATCGACCGCATTTTCGAGAATGTTTCCGACGCCATAGAGGATCGCGGGATTGCGTGCCGCGACCGGTTCACTCGTTGCTGCGACAGCAAGCCGCACCTTGATGTTGATGCCAAAATCGCGATGCGGTGCCACCGCCTCCTCGATCAGGGTCGACAGCTTCATGGTGTCGAACGGCGCGCCGCTCGAGGAGAGTTGCGCGATCTTGCTCAGGATGTCGCGGCAGCGCTGCGCCTGTTCCCGCACCGTCTTCAGGTCGCCGGTGATGGCCGGGTCATGCACCGTCTTCTCGAGCTCGCGCGAGATCAGGAAGATCGTCGACAGCGGCGTACCGAGCTCGTGGGCTGCTGCTGCGGCGAGGCCGTCGAGCTGGGTCAGATGCTGCTCGCGCGTCAGCACCAGTTCGGTCGCGGCGAGCGCATCGGAGAGCTGGCGCGCTTCCTCGGTCACCTGGAACGCGTAAAGGCTGGTGACGCCGATCGCGAGCAGGATCGAGAGCCAGACGCCGATCAGATAGATCGGCGGCAGCACCAGCGGATCGTCGCCATCCCAGGGCAATGGCAGATGGTAGAAGAACAGCGCCGAGGCACAGGCGACCGCAAGGCAGCCGAGCGCGATCGTCAGCCGGATCGGCAGCACCGTGGCCGAGATCAGGACCGGGGCCAGGAACAGGAACGAGAACGGGTTCTGCAGCCCGCCGGTGAAGTACAGGAGCCCACCGAGCTCGACGATGTTGAAGGCGAGCAGGGCCGCGGCATAGGCCGGCTCCAGCCGCTGCATCGGGTTGAACGCGATCTGCAGCGCCAGATTGAGCAGCGCCGAGAATGTCACGATGGTGACGCAGGGGACGATCGGAACGTCGAATTCCAGTCCCTGCGCCACGATGAAGATCGCAACCAGCTGGCCGAGCGCGGCGAGCCAGCGCAGCCGCAGGATCGTATCGAGGCGGACATAGCGGCGGGGCTGGCGGAAATCGGAAGCGACGTCGGTCATCTCGGGACCTTAGCTGTGCCGTGGGCGGCGCACAAATTCGCGACTTAGCGCAACGGTGCGGAGCAAGCCTTGCGCTTATTGTCGCAATGGCTCAATGAACGGCCAGATGCAACAGAGCGAGACAAGTCAGGGGCAACAGCCCACGGCTCATGAAGCGCCCGCGGCTGAACAGGGCAGATCGGCCGCGATCGAGGTCGCGCATCTGGTCAAGGTCTACAAGACCACCCGCGCGGTCGACGGCATTTCCTTCCGCATCGCGCGTGGCAGCATCACCGGACTGCTCGGCGGCAACGGCGCCGGCAAGACCACGACGATCGCGATGATCATGGGCCTGGTGCTGCCAACCTCAGGCAGCGTCGAAGTGCTCGGCGCGAAAATTCCCGAGCAGCGCTATGACGTGCTGGGCCGGATGAATTTCGAGAGCCCCTATGTCGACATGCCGATGCGGCTCACGGTGCGGCAGAACCTGACCATCTTCGGGCGCCTCTATGCCGTGAAGCATTTGCGCGAGCGGATCGACCAGCTCGCCGCCGATCTCGATCTCACCGAATTCCTCGACCGTTCCAACGGCAAGCTCTCCGCCGGGCAGAAGACCCGCGTCGCGCTGGCCAAGGCGCTGATCAACGAGCCGGACCTCTTGCTGCTCGACGAGCCGACCGCGTCGCTCGACCCGGATACCGCCGACTGGGTGCGGCAGCATCTCGAGACTTACCGCAAGACCCATAACGCGACCATCCTGCTGGCGTCGCACAACATGCTGGAGGTCGAGCGGCTCTGCGACCGCGTCATCATCATGAAACGCGGCAAGGTCCAGGACGACGACAGCCCCGACAGGATCATGGCGCGCTACAACCGCGACACGCTGGAAGAGGTGTTTCTCGACGTCGCGCGCGGCCGCATCCGGGAGGGCGCGCCATGAGCGAACTCGTCAGCCATCACCAGCGCGGGATTTCATTGCAACGCATCAATGCGATGGTGCTGCGCTACTGGTATCTGTTGATGTCGTCATGGCCGCGGCTGCTGGAGCTGGTCTACTGGCCGGCATTGCAGATCATCACCTGGGGCTTCCTGCAGAATTACATCTCGCAGTCATCCGGCTTCTTCGCCAAAGCCGGCGGCACGCTGATCGGCGCCGTGATCCTGTGGGACATTCTGTTCCGCGGCCAGCTCGGTTTCTCCATCTCGTTCCTGGAGGAGATGTGGGCGCGCAATCTCGGCAACCTGATGATGAGCCCGCTGAAGCCGATCGAATTCCTGCTCTCGCTGATGATCATGAGCCTGATCCGGCTCGCCATCGGCGTGATCCCGATGACGCTGCTGGCGCTGTTCTTCTTCGGCTTCAACTTCTACGCCATCGGGCTGCCGCTGATCGCGTTCTTCTGCAACCTGATCTTCACCAGCTGGTCGGTCGGCGTGTTCGCCTCCGGCCTCGTGCTGCGCAATGGGCTCGGCGCGGAAAGCATCGTCTGGACGCTGATGTTCGCGGTGATGCCGCTGGCCTGCATCTACTATCCGGTCGAGGTGCTGCCGGGCTGGCTGCAAGTCGTCGCCTGGACGTTGCCGCCGACCTATGTGTTCGAAGGCATGCGCTCGCTCTTGATCGATCACGTCTTCCGCGCCGACCTGATGGCGTGGGCGCTGGTCATCAACGCGATGCTGTTCGCTGCCTCTTTTGCGACCTTCCTTGCCCTTTTGCAGAGCGCCAAGCACAACGGATCGCTGCTGTCAGGTGGTGAATAAATGTCACTTTCCCGAGGAATCTCGGTGTATTAGCCGGATAGTGCCCCTAAATTCAGTGAGCGGCGGATTGACGCATTGTTACGCATTCGTCAGGATGCTGCGGCGCAAAACAGGGGTCTGGAAATATTATGCCCATCGGTGAATTTGGCGGTGCCCCGCCACTAGTGGCGGAAGGCGGTCCGGCTCTCACGACGCCGCTGTACTGGATGTACGAAATGGCACAGGCGTCGCTCAATCCGGCGCGCGCGGTGACCGACGCCACCAAAATCCTGTTTCAGAACCCGCTCAATCCGTGGACCCACACCCAGCTCGGCAAATCGATCGCGGCCAGCTGTGAGTTGTTCGAGCGCACCACGCGCCGCTACGGCAAGCCCGACTGGAACCTGCCGACGACCGAGGTCAACGGCATCCGCACGCCGGTCGAGGTCCGTTCGATCTGGGAGAAGCCGTTCTGCCGCCTGCTGCATTTCGATCGCAAGCTGACGCGTCCGCTGCGCTCGCCGCAGCCGCGCGTGCTGATCGTGGCGCCGATGTCGGGCCATTATGCGACGTTGCTGCGTGGCACGGTCGAGGCATTCCTGCCGACGCATGAAGTCTACATCACCGACTGGGCCGATGCGCGCATGGTGCCGCTTGCGGCTGGCCGGTTCGATCTCGACGACTACGTCGATTACCTGATCGAGATGCTGCACGCGCTGGGCGGCAACATGCACGTGATTGCGGTGTGCCAGCCCTCGGTGCCGGTCGTTGCGGCCGTCTCCGTCATGGAAGCCAACCACGATCCGTTCGTGCCGTTGTCGATGACACTGATGGGCGGCCCGATCGACACCAGGCGCAATCCGACCGCGGTCAACAACCTCGCCGAAGAGCGCGGCATCGAATGGTTCCGCAACAATGTCATCACCAAGGTGCCGTTCCCGCATCCCGGCGTGATGCGCGACGTCTATCCGGGCTTCCTGCAGCTCAACGGCTTCATCAGCATGAATCTGGATCGGCACATGGACGCGCACAAGGCGCTGTTCGCCAATCTGGTGAAGGGTGACGGCGATCTCGTCGACAAGCACCGCGAATTTTATGACGAATATCTCGCCGTGATGGACCTCACCGCGGAGTATTACCTGCAGACCGTCGACCTCGTGTTCGTCAAGCACGCGCTGCCGAAGGGCGAGATGACCCATCGTGGCAAGCCGGTCGATCCCTCGAAGATCCGCCGCGTCGCGCTGATGACGGTGGAAGGCGAGAAGGACGACATCTCCGGCCTCGGCCAGACCGAAGCGACGCACGCGCTCTGCACCGCGATCCCGAACCATCGCCGCGTGCACTATGTGCAGAAGGGCGTCGGGCACTACGGCGTGTTCAACGGCTCGCGTTTCCGCTCCGAAATCGTGCCGCGGATCTCCGATTTCATGGTTTCGGCGGCCAATACGCGGCTTTCTTTGGTCGCCGCGGCCGAATAGGTATCGCCCCGGCCGCGATTTTCGCAGTCGCGCAAGTCACTGATTTAACTAAAAGAATCTCAAATCAGGCGCGGCTCAAGGGATGAATATGGTTTCATCCTATGGGCCTTGCTTGCGAGCCTGATTCATCAGAAAAATTCCGGTTCCGACCCCTGCCGGTAGAGGTCAATTAACGGCCAGCCCCTGTATATTGGGCAAATGATTTGTTTTTGCGCCGAGCGCTTTCCCTGGCGGCGGATATGGCAAAGTTCGGGCGAACTCCTGCTCCCCGGACTTTCAGAAATGGCTACTCGCGCGCTCCTTTATCGGCGGCCTGCCGAACCCGCGACCGTATTGGTCAGACACGGCTCCCAGTTCTTCACCGTCAGGCTGCGACGGCACAGGCGCGCGCGCCGCTATACGCTCAGGATACATCCGACCGATCGTGAAGCGATCCTGACGATGCCGCCGCGCGGCACGATTGTCGAAGCCAAGGAGTTCGCCAATCTCCATGGCGGCTGGATCGCCGCCCGTCTCGGCCGCTTGCCGAAGGCCGCACCGTTCCAGCCCGGCACGGTGGTGCCGCTGCGCGGCGTGCCGCATCGGCTGGTGCATCGCTCGGGCGAGCGCGGCACGGTGTGGACCGAGACGCGCGACAGCGGAGAGAAGATCCTGTGCGTCGCCGGCGGCGTCGAGCACATGGATCGCCGGGTGCATGACTTCCTCAAGCGCGAGGCGCGCAAGGATCTGCAGAAGTCAGCGCAGCTGCACGCCGCGGAACTCGGCGTGCGGGTCCGCCGGATCTCGATCCGCGATCAGTCCAGCCGCTGGGGCTCGTGCACCTCGGCCGGTTCGCTGTCGTTCTCGTGGCGGCTGATTCTGGCACCGCCCTTCGTGCTCGATTACCTCGCCGCGCACGAGGTCGCCCATCTCGTCGAGATGAACCACTCGGCGCGGTTCTGGCGGGTGGTCGACAAAGTCTGCGCCTCGGTCACGCGCGCCAAGAACTGGCTCGACACCCACGGCAACGACCTGCACCGCTACGGGATTCAGGAGTAGGCGACGCTGTCTCCGCCACCTTTGCTGTCATCGCCCGCGAGCGGGCGATCCAGTATTCCAGAGGCATTTGTCATTGAGCCGATAGGCCGCGGCGTACTGGATCCCCGCATTCGCGGGGATGACAGTTGAAGTTGGGGGCGGCCGGCCCGTTACCCCATCTACGCGGCAATGACGTGGTTGCACCTATCGAAACAACCGATCGGCCAGCCAGCCATCCAGTCCCGCCGCAGCCTCCGGCCGCGCGTTCGGGTTGGGTGGCACTGACGCGCGTGCCGGCGTCGGCGGGGGCGGGCGATAATAGCCGCCGCCGGATGGGACCGGCGCGGGCGGCGGTGCCTGCGTCTGCGGTTGGATCTGCATCGGTCCCGACGGCGCGGTGATCTGCGACGAAATCTGCATCAGGTTCGCCGGCGCCCAACTGCCTTGCGAGTTCGGGATTGCCGCGACCGGCACGCCCTGAAGCGCTGATTTCATGAAGCGGGTCCACACTTCGACCGGCAGGCCGCCGCCGGTTGCCTTCTTGGTCGGCGAATTGTCGTCATTGCCGAGCCAGACGCCGGTGACGAGCTTGGCGGTGTAGCCGATGAACCAGGCGTCGCGGTAATCTTGGCTGGTGCCGGTCTTGCCGGCGGCGGTCCAGCCGGGGATCTCCGCCTTGCGCGCAGTGCCTGAGATCAGCGTCTCACGCATCATGCTGTTCATCATTGCATCATAGCGCGGCTCGATCACCTGGTTGGGCGGATCGGCCGGGCGGTCATAGAGCAGCTTGCCCGTGCTGGTGCGGATCTTGGTCACCACATGCGGCGAGACGCTGTAGCCGCCATTGGCGAACGGCGCATAGGCGCCGACCAGTTCGATCACGGACACTTCCGAGGTGCCGAGCGCGATCGAGACGTTGGGCTCGAGCTTCGAGGAGATGCCGAGCCGGTGCGCGGTGCGCACCACGTTCTTGGCGCCGACCTCGACGCCGAGCCGCACTGCGACCGTGTTCAGCGACATCGCCAGCGCCTGGGTCAAGGTCACCGAGCCGAAATATTCGTGGGTGTAATTCTCTGGCTTCCAGCCCTTGATGTCGAGCGGCGCGTCGGTGCGGATCGTGTCCGGCGTCAGCCCCGCCTCGACCGCGGTGAGATAGACGAACGGCTTGAACGCCGAGCCGGGCTGCCGCTTCGCGGTGACGGCGCGATTGTACTGGCTTTCGGCATAGTTCCGGCCGCCGACCATGGCGCGCACCGCGCCGTCGGGCGTCATCGCCACCAGCGCACCCTGGCTGACATTGAACTTCACGCTCTTGGCGGCGAGTTCGTCGATGACGGCGGCTTCCGCGACGTTCTGCAGCTTCGGATCGATCGTGGTCTGCACCACGATGTCCTGGTCGATCTGGCCGACCAGATCGTCGAGCACTTCGCCGATCCAGTCGGCGACGTAGTTCACGGTGCCGGCGCCGGCCGGCTTCACCGCGATCGAGGGCTGCCCAATCGAGGCCTTGGCTTGCGCCTCGGTGATGAACTTGGCGTCGGCCATCGCCGCGAGCACGATTTGCGCGCGCTGCTCCGCGCCCTCAGGGTTGCGGTTCGGCGCCAGCCGCGACGGCGACTTGACGAGGCCCGCGAGCATCGCGGCTTCCGGCAGCGTCACGTTCTTCGCCGACTTGCCGAAATAGCGCTGCGCGGCGGCCTCGACACCATAGGCGCCGGAACCGAAATAGACGCGGTTGAGGTAGAGCTCGAGGATCTCGTTCTTGGAATGCTTGCGTTCCAGCCACAGCGCGAGCTCGGCCTCCTGCAGCTTGCGCTGCATGGTGCGCTCCTGGGTCAGGAACAGGTTCTTGGCGAGCTGCTGCGTCAAGGTCGAGCCGCCCTGCGAGACGCCGCGATGCAGGATGTTGGTCACCGCGGCGCGCAGGATGCCGACCGGGTCCACGCCGTAATGCGAATAGAAGCGGCGATCTTCAATGGCGATGAACGCCTTCGGCAGATAGGGCGGCAGATCCTTCAACGCGATATTGGCGCCGGCCATTTCGCCGCGCTGCGCCAGCACGCTGCCGTCGATGCCGACGATCTGGATGGTCGGCGGGCGCTTGGGAATTTCCAGGGACTGGATCGGCGGCAGATGCGCGCCGACCCACACCACGACACCGATCACCGCAATGCCGGCCCACAAGCCGAGCACCGCGGTCCAATAGAACAGCCTGCCGATGCCGAAGCCGCGCGACTTGCTCCGCCGCTTGCTGCCGCTGCGCGACGGGCGCGGCTTCTCGCTACCGGAATCGCCGCTCTTGTCACCGCTCTTGGACTTGGATTTGGCGGGTTTGTCGTCGTCGCCGCCAGGAATGCGATCGGACGGCGACAGTCTGAGGTCGGCAAGCGCGGCCGGAAGCCCGAACAGCGGCTCCTTGCGCGCACCGCCTTTTTTACGTCCCCACGCCATCCGCAACGCTCACACCCTGACCGCGGGCACGCTAGCGTTCCCGGTTTAAGGGGCGGTTACGCAAAGCTTAACGGGGGATTAGGAGGTGAGGCGGCGCGTTGCTAAATAAGGACGGAACAAAGAAACGAAGGAGCACCGCATGGGCCATATCGATCCGACCAAAGAAGTGTTTGCGCAATTCCGGGACAACAACCGGCCGGGCCCGATCCACATGCTCAATCTGGTGCGCCTGCGTGAATGGGCCGCCTATCCCGACGGCCGCAAGGCGACCGGCGCCGAAGCCTATGCCGCCTATGGTCGCGAGAGCGGCCCGGTGTTCGAACGGCTCGGCGGCCGCATCGTCTGGCAGGGCCGCTTCGAGCTGATGCTGATCGGTCCGCAGGAGGAGCGCTGGGATCATTGCTTCATCGCCGAATACCCAAGCGTCGAAGCCTTCGTCGAAATGATCCGTGACCCCGTCTATCGCGAGGCGGTGAAGCACCGCCAGGCCGGCGTCGAGGATTCGCGGCTGATCCGCCACGCGGTGCTGCCGGTGGGGAAGACGTTTGGCGAGATTCCGAAGTAGCGCAGCGAAGCGCAATGGAAGCCCCGTCATCCTGAGGTGCGAGCCTTGCGGTGCGCTTGCACCGCGGGGCGAGCCTCGAAGGATGCACGGCCTCACTGGTGGCCGTCGACCCTTCGAGACGCGCGCAAGAGCGCGCTCCTCAGGGTGACGGGGAGAGATGGTGCGGAACCAAAAACAAAATCGGCGGCCAGGAGGCCGCCGATTGCATCTCAAACCTGCGCGAAGCGCTATCCCGTTGGACCGGCGTCCTCGAGGATCGGGCCGAACAGCTCCCAGCGCTCGCCGTTGAACTTCATCATCTGCAGCTGCTTGTTGACGCGGTAGTCGTCTGGCGTGGTGTTGCCCTTGATACCGGGCAGCGCGAGGTCGAGCTCGACATTCTTCAGGTTGGTCGCCTGCTTCAGCACGTTCTCGCGGGTCAGGTCGTCGCCGCACTGCTTGAGCACGTGAACCAACAGCTGCGCAGTGGAATAGCCGTAGCCGTTGAAGCTCGAATCCTTATCGCCGTCCGGATAGTATTTCGCCATCATGTCGAAGTAGCGCTTCATGCCCGGATCGTCCTTCCAGGTCGGATCGAGCGGGTCCTTGCCGTAGCTGACGCTGATCACGCCCTTGGAGGCCTCGAGTCCGGCCGGCTTCATCACCGCGCCGACCGATGTGGCGTTGATGTCGAGAATGTGCACCGGCTTCCAGCCGAGTTCGGCGATCTTCTTGATCGCCTGCGCCGCCTGCTTCGGCGTCGAGGCCGAGAAGAACAGGTCCGCGCCGGCATCCTTGATCTTGAGGATCTGCGAATCGATGGTCGGGTCGGAGACCTCATAGGAGGCTTCGGCCACGATCATCTTCGCCGCCTTGTCGCCGAGGCCGGCCTTGATGCCGTTCAGATAGTCCTTGCCGAGGTCGTCGTTCTGATAGAGCACGCCGATCTTGGCGTTCGGATACTCCTTCAGGATGTACTGGCCGTAGATGCGGCCTTCGCTGAAATAGTTCGGGTTGAAGCCGAGCGTCCAGGGGAAGTTCTTCGGGTCGGTGAACTTCGAGGCGCCGGTGGCGGCGAACAGCTGCGGCACCTTCTTGCCGTTGAGATATTTCTGTACGGCGGCGTTCGACGGCGTGCCGATGATCTGGAAGGTCAGCAGCACCTCGTCGCTCTCGACGAGCTTGCGCACCTGCTCGACCGCTTTCGGCGGCGAATAGGCGTCGTCATACTGGATCAGGTTGATCTTGCGGCCGTTCACGCCGCCCTGATCGTTGATCATCTTGATGTAGGCGGCCTGGGCCTTGCCGATGGTGGCGTAGGCAGAGGCCGGGCCACTGAAGGGTACGGTCTGGCCGACCTTGATCTCGGCATCGCTCGCGCCGGTGTCGTATTTCTTCTGCGCGGAGGCCGACGTTACAGACAGCGCGACTGCGAGCGCCGTTCCCGTGACCAGACGTAAAATCCCGTTCCTCATCATGCTGTTTCCCTCACGTGACTGATGGTTGGCCGATGATCTTGTCCGCAGGTTCAAGTCCCGCGGTCGCCATCGCTTGGACCGGATACTGGCGGAACGCTTGCTGCAACGCAAGACGAGCGGCGCCGAAAAGGTGAGCGATTTCAGTCAACGAAAGTAGGGGGCGATGCGGAAAGGCGGGTGGGCCGCGGAGAAGCGCTGCGCCGGCTTTTGTCCGGTCTCTTGCTTACCTCTCCCGCTTGCGGGGGAGGTCGGATTGCATCGAAGATGCAATCCGGGTGGGGGCTCTCTCCGCCACGTGACTCGTGTGTTCAACCGGCATGATTCCCGACATTTTGGACCGGCATGATCCCCGACAGTTTGGGTTAAGCGGTCTGTTCGCCCGGTTCGCGCAGCCCCTCACGAGGCGGAGCGAACCGGGTGAACAGGCCGCGGCGGTCGATGAGACCGACGTCGAGGTCGCAGAAGCGGACGACGTGGTCACCGGTATCGAGTTCGGCGATGCCGACAAGTTCGTTCACCAGCGCCTGACCGATAAAGACGAACTTGCCTTTCCATTTAATCTCCCCATTGCCGCGAACACGGCGGGCCTGGTGATCGGCGTCATACCAGGGGTCTTGCTCGCGATCCGGCATGGTGCGTTGAGATGCTCGATAGGCGTCCTCCGGCGGCCGTTGGCCCAGCGCTTCGTGAGGACGTTCCTTATTGTAATGCTCTCGGAAGGCGTCAAAGCGGGCCTGTTGCTCGGACGCATTATCTGCCGGTGGGCTCGATGTTTGCGCCTTCAAGGTGCGATGCATGCGCTCATGGCGACCGTTCTCCTGCGGCGAGGCCGGACGGATGAAGTGCGGCGTAATGCCGAGCTTCAGCCACCAGACCGACAATGTGGTGAGACCGCCGGCGCCGCGCGAGCCGAACGGCGAACCATTGTCGCAGCGGATTGCCCGCGGCAGGCCATGCTCGCGGAAAGCCCTCTCGAAGCGGGGGCGGACGCCCTCGGTCGTCGGTGCGACGATCTGCAGTTCGATCAGGAAGCGACTGTGGCTGTCAGCCACCGTC
Source organism: Bradyrhizobium sp. 26S5 (assembly GCF_036923295.1). Taxonomy (NCBI): domain Bacteria; kingdom Pseudomonadati; phylum Pseudomonadota; class Alphaproteobacteria; order Hyphomicrobiales; family Nitrobacteraceae; genus Bradyrhizobium; species Bradyrhizobium sp. 26S5. Next base: position 353,724 of record NZ_CP145948.1, read on the forward strand.
AACGGATCAATCCGGCACTGGTCGCGGGTGCGGAACCAACCCTTGAAGTCCACGCTCCACTCGTCGTTCGGCTCCTGCACCGGCGTGCAGGGACGCCGCTGGTCGAGCGGACGGCGGCGGCGCTTCACCGGCGAGATCAGCCCCGCGCGCTTGAGAATGCTCCCAATCGTCGACGCCGCCGGCCAATCGATCTCCGGCGCCTGGCGGTCAAGCAGGGCGAGCAGCTTGCGCGGTCCCAGATAGGGAAAGCGCTGCCGAGCCGCGATCACCTTCTCTGCAATCGCCGCATCGGTCGTTTGTCGGCATTGCTGCGGCGCGTGCGAACGGTCCCTGAACCACTCCGGATCGCCGCTCTGCTTCCGCTGGCGCCATGCGTAAAACGTGTCGCGGCAGATACCGTGACGGCGGCACAACTCCGACACGCTCCAGTTCCCGCTCTCGTACTCCATAAGCATCCGGATACGCTCTTCCATCCGACTGGTCTCTCTGAACGGCATCGTCGGGCCCTCCCGCCGATGCTTCTAGAAACCTGTCGGCAATCATGCCGGTCTAAACTGTCGGGTATCTATCCGGTCTGTACCGTGGAGAGACCCCCACCCCAACCCTCCCCCGCAAGCGGGAGAGGGAGTGGAGCCTCGATGCGGCGCGACCTAACCCGCCGGTCCGGTGTCCTCGATGATCGGGCCGAACAGCTCCCAGCGCTCGCCGTTGAACTTCATCATCTGCATCTGCTTGTTGATGCGATAGTCGTTCGGCCCCGTCGTGATCGACATGCCCGGCAGCGCGAGGCTCGGCACGAACTTCTTCAGGCTGGTCACCTGCTTCATCAGGTTGTCGCGGGTGAGGTCGTCGCCGCACTGTTTCAGCACCTGGATCAACAGCTCGGCCGTCGAGTAGCCGTAGGTGTTGACGGTGTTGAGCTTGTCGCCTTCCGGATAATACTTGTCCATGAAGCCGAAATAGGCCTTCACGCCGGGATCGTCCTTCCACTGCGGATCGGCGGGGTCCTTGCCGTAGTTGGTCGAGATGATGCCCTTGGAGATGTCGAGACCGGCCGGCTTCAGCGTCGCCGACACCGGGCTCGCATTGATGTCGAGGATGTGCACCGGGGTCCAGTTGAGGTCGGCGATCTTGCGGATCGCTTGCGCGGCGAATTTCGGCGTCGAGGCGTCATAGATCAGGTCGGCGCCGGAGGCCCTCAGCTTGACGATCTGGGAATCCACCGTCGGGTCGGTCAGCTCATAGGAGACCTCCGCGACGATCATGCTGGCGGCCTTGTCGCCGAGCCCGCTCTTCAGGCCGGTGATGTAGTCGCGGCCGAGATCGTCGTTCTGGTAGAAGATGCCGATCTTGGCGTTGGGGTGATTGGCCAGGATGTATTTGGCGTAGATGCGTCCCTCGGACTGGTAGTTCGGGTTGAACGCGATGGTCCACGGCGCGTTCTGCGGATCGGAGAAGCGCGAGGCGCCGGTGGAGGCGAGCAGCTGCGGCACCTTCTTGGTATTCAGATATTTCTGCACGGCGGCATTTGAGGGCGTGCCGATGATCTGGAAGGTGAACAGCACCTCGTCGCCCTCGACCAGCTTGCGCACCTGCTCGACCGCCTTCGGCGGCGAATAGGCATCGTCATACTGGATCAGGTTGAGCTTGCGGCCGTTGATGCCGCCCTGATCGTTGATCATCTTGAGGTAGGCCGCCTGGGTCTTGCCGATGCCGGCATAGGCGGATGCGGGGCCCGAGAACGGCACGGTCTGGCCGATCTTGATCTCGGTGTCGGTCGCGCCGATGTCGTATTTCTTCTGCGCGGCGGCCGATGTAACCGACAACGCGATGGCAAGCGCTGTCGCAGCGAGCAATTGCACGCTCCTCATGTCCGTGACCTCCCATGTTGCCGGTGATCTTGTCCGCAAGCCTCGAGCCGGCGGATGTCACCGTTATCAGGGATGATGGAGGAAGCGTGGTTGCATTGCAAGGCGATGCGCCCTGCGCGCAGTGTCGCGTTTGAGCATGATCCGGAAAAGCGTGAAGCGGTTTTCCGAGGGGATCATGCTCAAGAAAACAAAAGCGCGCCCGCGCCTTAAGCGAGCCAGAGCTGGATCAGCGCCAGCGCCGCAGGTGTCGCCTGCACATAAAGGATACGCCGGCTCACGGTGGCGGCGCCGTAGACGCCGGCGACGATCACGCAGAGCAGGAAGAATGTCTTGATCTGGAACGCGAAGGCCGGATTGCCGTGCACCAGGCCCCAGATCAGTCCGGCGGCGAGGAAGCCGTTATAGAGCCCCTGATTGGCGGCGAGCACGGCCGAGTCGGTCGCCTTCTCGATCGAGTTGCGAAAGGTCTTCAAGCCCACCGGCTTGGTCCACAGGAACATCTCGAGCACAAGGAAATAGATGTGCAGCATGGCCACCACCGCGACCAGAACATTGCCAAGCCAAAGCATGATGCGGTCCCCCTTAACCGGAATTCGGGTGGACGCTAGCACGCGGGCGGTGAATTGTATGCCGAGCGACCTGTTTCCGAGCGATGACCATGGCCGACCGCAAGACTGCACAGAGCTTCAACCTCGACCGCCTCAAGACCCCGATCGGCACCGCGCTGCTGGTGACCGATGACGACGGCGTGCTGCGCGCGCTCGACTGGGACGACTATGAAGGACGCATGCTCGACCTGCTGCGGCTGCATTATGGCGCGGTGACGCTGCGGGACGGCCGCGCGCCGGCCGCGATGCGCGAGGCGCTAGCCGACTACTTCAAGGGCGATCTCGATCGGCTCGCGGATGTCGAATGGCGCGTCGCCGGCACGCCGTTCCAGCAGAAGGTCTGGCACGCGCTGCCGAAGATCGCGCCCGGCACCACCATGAGCTACGGTGCGCTGGCGGCGAAACTGAAAGTGCCGAACGCGATGCGTGCGGTCGGCCATGCCAACGGCTCCAACCCGATCAGCGTCGTCGTGCCCTGCCACCGCCTGATCGGCGCCAACGGCTCACTGGTCAAATACGGCGGCGGGCTGGAGCGCAAGCGCTGGCTGCTGCGGCACGAGGGCGTGGAGATATAGCGGCGTGCGTTCGCGGATAGTTCGTCGTCCAGCGGACCCTGTCCCGTCATCCCCGCGCAAAGGCTTCGCCTTTGTCGCTGGAGGAGCGCGAAGCGCGTCTCGAAGGATGCACGGCCCGCATATCTCGGCGCGCTCCGATTCTCTCGCGGCGGGAGCGTGGCCGTTGATCCTTCGAGACGGCCGCTCCGCGGCCTCCTCAGGATGACGGGGAGGGGTTACTCTGCGTCGATGAGCCAGTCGGCTGATCGTGCGCCAATCCGACTAAATCAGTGCTTCCTTCTTCGCCTGGGACGGTCCGTGTAGCTGCGGACTAAGCACGGAGCAAACTTCGCCGTGGTCAATGGACGAATTTCATCAGCCGCCTGAGGCGATCAATCGAGATCTTCGCTCGGCATGTTTCGCAGATCGCGCACGATGTAGAGGAAGACAATGAGCGAGGGCACCCATGCGAGTATCGCTCCTACCAGCATCGCATCGACTGTCGTCATGGGGCCTCCTTTGAGCGTCGTTAATTCTCGCCGTCAGACCAGTTTCCTCGCCGGGCCGCGGCTGCCGGGGAAGGGATAGAGCCACTTCCAATAGGCCTTGTTGCGCTCCAATTGCTGTTTGTAGATCTCGCGGCACTTCACGGAGCAGAACTGCTCGAAATGCCAGCTGTGCCGGATCAGCCCGAACGGGCGCCTGCACCCCGGATTCCCGCAACGGCCGGTCATGACGCGGCCTCCGCATTCGCACGCCAAAGCCAGCGAGTGAATTCCTCCTGAGCTTTGTGCAGGCAGAGGCGTCCGCAGTAGCGCTCGCCCGCCGGGTTTCGCAAACTGATGATCTTGGGCTCTTCGCTGTCACACTGGGCGCAGCGTGGTTCCGCTCGCATGGCGACCTCCCTCCGAGGAATTGCCATTTGCCAATCAGAATGTCTGATGCTGTCTCTGATGTTGTCCTGGCCGTCGATCTTCGCGAAGGACGACGGTGCGCAATCTCGCGCCACCATCGTCCAGGCGCAACTTGTCCTGATGTTTGGCGGCATCATCCTTGCGTATGTCTGATGTGAACTCATTCGCCGGGCGCGCTTCCGTTCTGCGCCAGGGCCGTATCGAGGCATTTGATCAGGACGTCGCCGTCGAAGGGCTTGCTCAGAAAGCAGATCGCTCCCGCCCTCAGGGCCCGGGCGCGATCGCTTTCGACGGAGAAGGCGGTGACGAAAATGAACGGAAAGCGCCGTCCGCTGGCGATCAAATGGCTCTGCAGGTCGAGCCCGCTCATGGCCGGCATCCGGACGTCCGCTATCACACAGGATGTCTCATTCAGGTGGGGCGAGTGCAGGAATTCCTCAGCCGACGCGTAGGTCTCGACTGCGTAGCCGAGCGACCTGACGAGATTGTGGGTCGCGGTGCGAACCGACATGTCGTCGTCGATGATGGATATCATTGGCGGGTGGGACAAGGAGGTCCTTCCTGGGACGGCCAGAACGGGCTTTGGTCTGTGCGCGGACGCTTGGGCACAGTGCGTCGCCAGTCGGGATCGGAGAATCATACTTAGGTTTGCGGCCCGCCGGATGCCGGTCCGATCCGGAGGATCTGCGCCATTTTGACCAGATCCGGCAGCGATTTCGCCGCCATTTTCCGCATGATGTGGCCGCGGTGTATCTTCACCGTGATCTCGGCCACCCCGATTTCGGCGGCGACCTGCTTGTTCATGAGCCCCGCCGTCACGAGTGTCATGATCTGGCGCTCGCGGGCGGTCAGGGTCGCGAAGGCTGCGCGCAGGTGTGCAAGGGCCTTGGCCTCATCGCGACGATTTCGGTCGCGCTCGATCGCTGTCGTGACGGCATCCAGCATGTCCTGGTCGCGGAACGGCTTGGTCAGGAAGTCGACCGCTCCGGCCTTCATGGCCCTGACCGTCATCGGGATATCGCCATGGCCGGTCATGAAGATGATCGGGATATGAATGTCGGCCTTGGCCAGTTCGGCCTGAAAGTCGAGGCCGCTCAGCCGGGGCAGCCTGATGTCCAGGATCAGGCAGCTCGGGACATCCGGCGGCTTGTGCTGGAGAAATTCATGGGCCGATCCGAATACTTCGGTCCGCAGCCCGACCGACCGGAAAAGATTGCTCAGCGAGTCCCGCACCGACGGGTCGTCGTCGACGACGAAGACGGCCGGATCGCCGGCGCTTGCGTGCGTGGGAGGCGATGCCGCGGGTCCGGTCACCATGCATGATCCTCTTCACGCAATGGCAAGGTGAACTGGAATGTCGCGCCGGGGCCGGTATTTCCGGCCACGGACAGGCGACCCCGGTGAGCTTCGACGATCGAGCGGCAGATCGACAAGCCCATTCCCATGCCGCTGGCCTTGGTGGTGTAGAAGGCGTCGAACAGCCGGTCGGCATTCTCGGTTGTTATCCCGACGCCACAGTCGGTGACCGTGACCAGGATTTGCCCGGCATCGTCATGCTTGGCGGGATCGATGCGTGTGCGGATCACGAGTTCGCGCGGCCGGTCCGTGACCGGCTGCATCGCCTCGATGCCGTTGAGGACCAGGTTGAGGATGACTTGCTGGAGTTGGATACGGTCGGCGATAACAGGCGGGAGCGCGGGAGCGAGGTCCAGCTGCAGGGAAATCAGGTGGCTCTGCAGTTCATGCTGCACCAGGCCGATCACCTCGTTGATGGCTGCATTGATGTCGAGCGGCGCCTTCTGATCGGTCGTCTTGTTCACCAGGGCGCGGACGCGCTGGATGACCTCGCCCGCCCGGTTGCCGTCGCTGATGATCGACCTGACCGCCCCGCGGGCTTCGTTCAGATCGGGAGCCGCCCGGTTGAGCCACCGCAGGCATGCCGCGGCATTGGTGACCACGGCGGCAAGCGGCTGGTTCACTTCATGGGCGATCGATGCCGCGAGCTCGCCGAGCGCCGTCACGCGCGTGACGTGCGCGAGGTTCATCTGCGCTTCATGCAGTTCCGACTCGGCCCGCTTGCGGGCCGTCACGTCGGTGACCGCTCCGATGAATTCGGTGTCGCCCGAGATGTTGGTCACCGCATGCGCCCGGGCGTGGACATATTTGATCGCCCCATTGGGCATCAGCAATCGGTAGCCGTGCTCGAAGTCCTTGCCGTCGACCGAGGCACGGTCGATGGTCCGTTGCACGCGGGTGCGATCGTTCGGATGGACGCGTTGCAGGACCGTGCCATGCTTGATGCAAGGAGCTTTGTCGAATTCGAAGATCCTGAACGTTTCTTCCGACCAGATCATCTCGCCGTTGGCGACGTGCCAGCCAAAGCTGCCGGTGTGACTCAATCGCTGGGCTTCGGTCAGGTACATTTCACTCTGCTGCAGCGCATTCTCAGCCTGCTTGCGCTCGGTAATATCCTCGCATGCGATCAGGACGATCAACTGATCGCCCAGCCGCCGTACGGCCTTGGCATTCTCACGAACCCAAAGCCTTGAACCGTCCTTGCGGACCTTCCGGATTTCCCAGCCTTGGGTTTGGCCGATGTTGTCGAGGCATGCCGCGACGTTGCGCTGAACCATATCTCGGTCTTCGGCCGCAAAGACCTGCAGCACGGATTGTCCGAGCAATTCGTCGACGGTGTAGCCGAGTTGCGCCGCGCCGAACGTGTTGACCGACAGGACGAGGCCCGTTGCGTCAACCATGAAGTACATGACCGGGTTGTGCTCGAACACCTCCTTCCATTGCGCCTCGCTGTTGCGCAGCGCCTCGATCGCCCGCTCTTCGCCGCTGGCCCGGCCGCGCAACGCGGCTTCCATCTGCCTTTGGGTGCGGCCCACCACACGCATCATCAGCAATGCAGCGGCGAGCGCGGCGATGAGCGCCGCCAGGGCAGCCAGATGAGCGGTCGCCGCAGGCTCCGGACCAAGCAACAGCCCAGCGCAGGTTCCCGCCCAAGCCAGCACCATGCCGCCGAGCAGCCGTTGCTCGGTCGACCAGGGCTTCGTGGTCGGATTGCGCATCATCGGCAGCACCAGCAGTTGGCCGTCCAGCACTTGGCCATCATGGGCCGCGCTGCGTCGCTAGGTGACCGCTATCATCAGCGGCGACAACGTCGCCCTCCCAACAGGCCGGACCTTAGCAGCTTTCTCGACGTCCGGACGAGATCATGCGGGCCTGTGGCAATCCGCCCGCGCGCGTGGAGTCGCGCGGAAAGCGAAACCACCCGATACGCTCAGGTTCAGGTTGCGACTAAACCTAAGTATGTTGTCCCCATCCCAATGTAACGGCCGGATCAACCTCCGTTCAATGGCGCGTTTCCTCCCGGCGACTACGCTCATTGGGTAACTCGATAACAGTAGGCATCCCGGATTCAGCAGTCGCCGATCAGAGATCTGGAGGTTGAAATTGCCGAACGCTCGCCTGCATTTGATCCTTTGCTCCGATGACATCGCGCACGAGACGCGGGGTCAGAGACGCGACCGCAGCTTCCAGCCTGCCGTGATCGACGGTGGCAAGCAAGCAGCGAGCGTGCCGGCCGACAACCCTTGGGCCAACGATTGGATCGATCTGCTCGACGTCTTCGATTTTGGCGTTGTGGTCTGTCATGCCAGCTACCTGGCCTTGCTGGGGGCGAGCCTGGCGGCCCTGCAGCCGCAATCAGACATGTGAGATCCAGGGCGGTAGCCCGCCCTAGACTCTAAGTCCGGCAGGCTGCCGGGACCGACGCGCTGGCTGCTCACGCCTGGGTCGCGCAAAACGGGTCCGATAACAGCCTCCGTGAGAGCCCGGAATCCATTCCCCGACTAGCCCCGGCCCTGATGGATTCCGGGCTCAGTTCCATACGTCGTCATTCCGGGGCTCGCGAAGCGAGAACCCGGAATCCATTTCAAAGCAACAACGCGGCCCGATGGATTCCGGGTTCAGCCCTGCGGGCTGCCCCGGAATGAAGGATACGTGCTCTCACGCCGCCGGCTTCGCCGCCTGGTCCTCGCTCGCGAGCAGATGCAGCAGCGCGCTCTTGATCGCGGCCTGCCGGGTCGGCGCCGTGATCTGGGCGCCGAGCAGGTCGGTGACATAGAACACGTCGCGCGCGCGTTCGCCGAAAGTCGCGACATGGGCGGAGGCGATGTTGAGGTTGAGCTTCGAGATCGCGGTGGTGAGCTGATAGAGCAGGCCGGGGCGGTCGAGGCCGGAGACCTCGATCACGGTATAGCGGTCGGACCACTGGTTGTTGATGGTGACTTCAGGCTCGACGATGAACGGACGCGCCTTGCTGCGCACCGCGCGCTTCGCCACTGCCTCGGGCAGCCGCAGCTTGCCTTCCAGCACGTGCTCGATCATCTCGCCGATCCGCGTCGCGCGGCGGCCTTCATCCTCGTCGCGGTCGTATTCGCGTGAGATCGAGATGGTGTCGAGCGCGCGGCCGTCGGTCGTGGTGTAGATCTGCGCGTCGACGATGTTGGCGCCGGCAGACGCACAGGCGCCGGCGATGATCGACAGCAGCCAGGGATGGTCGGTCGCGAGAATCGTGAGCTCGGTGACGGCGCGGATCTCGTCGAAGCCGACATTGATCGCGAGCTTGTGGCCGGCCTGCTCGCTGGCGCGGATGAAGCGTGCCTGGCGGATCTTGCGTGGCAGCTCAACCTTGAGCCAGTAGGCCGGGTAGTGCCGGCCGATATAGGCGTTGAGCTCGGCCTCCGGCCATTCGGTGAAGGCGCGGCGGAATTCGGCTTGCGCCACCGCGATGCGCTGGGCGCGGTTGACCTCCGAGAAGCCGCCGGTCAGCACCGGCTCGGTCTCGTAATACAGCGTGCGCAACAGCTGCGCCTTCCAGCCGTTCCAGACACCGGGGCCGACGCCGCGGATGTCGGCGGTGGTCAGGATCGTCAGCAGCTTCATCTGCTCGACCGACTGCACCACGGCGGCGAAATTCTCGATGGTCTTGCGGTCCGACAGATCGCGCGATTGCGCCACCGTCGACATCGTCAAATGCTCCTCGATCAGCCATGCCACCAGCTCGGTGTCGGCCGCCGAGAAGCCGAGCCGCGGGCACAGCCGCCGCGCCACCTTGGCGCCGGCGATCGAGTGATCCTCGGGGCGGCCCTTGGCGATATCGTGCAACAGCGTCGCGATATAGATCACCGGGCGGTGCTCGGGCTGGATCTTGCGGAACAGGTCGCTGGCGACAGTGAACTCCTCGTTGCCGCCGCGCTCGATGTCCTGCAGGAAGCCGATGCAGCGGATCAGATGCTCGTCGACCGTGTAGTGGTGGTACATGTTGAACTGCATCATCGACACGATCTTGCCGAAGGCGCGGATGAAATGGCCGAGCACGCCGGTCTCGTTCATCCGCCGCAGCACGGTCTCCGCATTGTCGGAGGTCAGGATCTCCATGAACAGGCGGTTGGCTTCGTCGTTCTCGCGCAGCTGGGTGTTGATCAGCTTCAGCGAGCGCGTCACCGTTCGCATCGCATCGGGATGGAAGGCGAGGCTGTTCTGCTGCGCGAGGCGGAAGATCCGGATGAGATTGACCGGATCGTGCTTGAAGACGTCGGGCGCGGAGAGGTTGATGCGGTTGTTGTCGACGATGAAATCGTCGCTGCCCGCCACCCGCCGCCGCTTGGTGCCGGGCCGGAAGCGCGCCACCATGCGGCTCAGCACCGGCGCCGGCTTGTTGTGCTCCTCCTCGAGCTTGGCGCACAGGATCGCGGTGAGGTCGCCGACGTCCTTGGCGATCAGGAAGTAGTGCTTCATGAAGCGCTCGACGTCCTGCATGCCGGGATGCGAGGTGTAGCCGAGGCGGACCGCGATCTCGCGCTGCATGTCGAATGACAGCCGCTCCTCGGCGCGTCCGGCGAAGAAGTGCAGGTTGCAGCGCACCGACCACAGGAAGTCGGCGCAGCGGCGGAAGGTGCGGTACTCCTGCGCGTCGAACACGCCGCGTTCCAGCAGCTCATCGGTCTCGCGCACCCGGTAGACGTATTTGGCGATCCAGAACAGCGTGTGCAGGTCGCGCAGGCCGCCCTTGCCGTCCTTGACGTTGGGCTCGACCAGATAGCGCGACTGGCCGCCGCGGCGATGCCGCTCCTCGCGCTCGGCGAGTTTGGCGGTGACGAATTCCGATGCGGTGCCCTGCACCACTTCCTTGTCGAAGCGCTCGACCAGCTCGTCATAGAGCGGCTGGTCGCCGGTCAGGAACCGCGTCTCCAGGATCGCGGTGCGGATCGTCATGTCGCCGCGTGCCTGGCGGATCGATTCATCGACCGAGCGGGTGGCGTGGCCGACCTTCAGCCCCATGTCCCAGAGGCAATAGAGGATCGCTTCGGCGACCTGCTCGCCCCAGGCGGTCTGCTTGTAGGGCAGGATGAACAACAGATCGATGTCGGATTCCGGCGCCATCAGCCCGCGGCCATAGCCGCCGGTCGCGACCACGGCCATGCGCTCGGCGCCTGAGGGGATCGGCGAGTGATAGAGATGCCGGGTCGCCGCAGCGTAGAGGATGCGGATGATCTCGTCCTGCACGAAACAGAGTCGTTCGGCGCAGCGGCGGCCGTGGCGATCCTTCAAGAGCAGCGCCTGCGCCGTGGCGCGCGCCGCGATCAATTCGGCCTTGAGCAGTTGCGCCATCGCGGCGCGGAACTGGTCCTCGCGGCCGGCATGTTGCTCCGCGAGCGCGTTGACCGCCGCGGTGATCCGCACGGTCTCGAAACGATCATCCGCTTCAGCGCGGTCGTCGGCTACGATGCTGTCCATACGTCCATCCGATATCGGACGAAGCTGTTGCTGTCACTGACCAAAGTATAACGACAGCAGCTCCATGCTCTCTCAACGGCGCTGCGGGCAAGATCGTTCTCGCGCCATCGCGTAAAGGGTAGAGATTTTCTCGTTGACCGCAAGGCTAACTCATTGAAATAAAAGATTGTTTCTTAATCGTATCGAGGAGATCGACGAATGCAGAAATTTTCCCGGCGCGCCTTCGCTGCGCTGCTCGCGGTCTCGACATTGTTGCCCGGCGCGGCGCTTGCCGCCGACGCGCCGAAGGAGATCCGGATCGACTGGGCGACCTACAATCCGGTGTCGATGGTGCTGAAGCAGAAGGGCCTCCTGGAGAAGGAGTTCGCCAAGGACGGCATCAGCATCGTCTGGGTGCAGTCGGCCGGCTCCAACAAGGCGCTCGAATTCCTCAACGCCGGTTCGATCGATCTCGGCTCGACCGCGGGCTCGGCCGCCTTGGTCGCCAGGATCAACGGCAACCCGATCAAGTCGATCTATGTCTATTCGCGTCCCGAATGGACCGCGCTGGTCACCGGCAAGGATTCCAAGATCGCCTCCGTCGCCGACCTGAAGGGCAAGCGCGTCGCGGTGACCCGCGGGACCGATCCGCACATCTTCCTGGTCCGCGCGCTGCTCGGCGCCGGCCTTACCGAGAAGGACATCACGCCGGTGCTGCTGCAGCACGCCGACGGCAAGACCGCGCTGATCCGCGGCGACGTCGACGCCTGGGCCGGCCTCGACCCGATGATGGCGCAGGCCGAGGTCGAGGACGGCGCAAAACTGTTCTACCGCAAGGCCGACGCCAACACTTGGGGCATCCTCAATGTGCGCGAGCAGTTTTTGAAGGATCATCCGGATATCGTCCGCCGCGTGCTCGCGGCTTACGAGGAGGCGCGGAAATATTCGCTGGCCAACTATGACGAGCTGAAGAAGACCTTCATCGCGGTGACCAAGCTGCCGGACGCCGTGGTCGACAAGCAGCTCAAGGAGCGCACCGAGCTGACCCACAGCCGGATCGGCGCGCCCCAGCGCGAATCAATCCTCGCGGCCGGCCTCGCCTTGCAGCAGGCGGGCGTGATCGACGCCAAGACCGACGTCAAGGCCGCGCTCGACAGCCTGATCGACGATCAGGTCCCGCTGCCCACCAACTAACCACCGTCGTCCCGGACAAGCGAAGCGCGGTCCGGGACCCATAACCACAGGGCTTTGTCGTTAGATGACGCTGTGGCCCCAGCTCACTCCATCCCGCGCTCGGTGGTTATGGGTCCCGGCTCCCGTGCGCAATTGCGCACTAGGCCGGGACGACGGGGATGGAGTTGCGCGATCACCCACCTTGCAATCCCGCCCGAAGAATAGTTCTTGCTATGGCCATGACCGTTGACCTGCCCGCGCTGGAACAGACGGCCGCGCCGCGTGTGGCGCCGGCGCGGTGGTCGCGTTATGCGCGGCCGGTGCTCGGGCTCGCACTGCCGGTCGCGCTCGCGCTGGGCTGGGAACTGGTCGTCGCCCTCGGCTACTCCAACGGCCGCCTGGTGCCGCCGCCGTCGAAGGTGTTCGAGACCATCGTGGCGCTCGCCCAGAGCGGCGAGCTGTCGCGGCATATCCTCGCGACGCTGTGGCGGGTCGGCGCGGGCTTTGCGCTCGGCGTCATGGGCGGCACCATCCTCGGTGCGATCTCCGGCTATTGGGGCCTGGCGCGCCGACTGCTTGACCCGACCGTGCAGGCGTTGCGCGCGATTCCCTCGATCGCCTGGGTGCCGCTGTTCATTCTGTGGCTCGGCATCTTCGAGACCTCGAAGATCGCGCTGATCGCGGTCGGCGTGTTCTTTCCGGTCTATCTCGGGGTGATGGGCGCCATCCTGTCGGTCGATCGCAAGGTCGTCGAGGTCGGCCGCGTGTTCCGCCTGTCCGGCTTTGCGATGATCCGCCGCATCCTGTTGCCCGCGGTGCTGCCGGCCTATGTGGTGTCGCTGCGGGTCGGGCTCGGGCTGGGCTGGATGTTCGTGGTCGCCGCGGAATTCATGGGCGCGTCCGAAGGGCTCGGCTATCTCCTGATCGACGGCCAGCAGCTCGGCAAGCCGGCGCAGATCCTCGCCGCGATCGTGATTTTCGCGATCCTCGGCAAGACCACCGACTGGCTGATCGAGATCGCCACCGCGCCGCTGCTGCGCTGGCAGGATGCGTTCGGCGCGCGGGGAGGGCAGTGATGCTCGCGCTGAAGGACGTCGGCAAGACCTATCCGAACGGCGTTCACGCGCTGGAGCGCTTCTCGGCCGAGATCCAGCCCGGCGAGATCGTCGCCATCATCGGCGGTTCCGGTTGCGGCAAGTCGACGCTGCTGCGCGCCATTGCCGGCCTCGATCGCGCCAGCACCGGCAGCGTGATACTCGACAATGCCGTCATCACCTCGCCGCATGCCAAGATCGGCATCATCTTCCAGGAGCCGCGGCTGTTGCCGTGGCTCAGCGTCGCCGACAATATCGGCTTCGGCCTCGCCGATCTCCCGGTTGAGGCGAGGCGTAAACGGGTCGCCGTGGCGCTGGCCCGCGTCGGTCTCGCCGACAAGGCCGCAGCGTGGCCGCGCGAATTGTCCGGCGGACAGGCGCAGCGGGTCGCGATCGCCCGCGCCCTGGTGCCGCAGCCCGAAGTGCTGCTGCTCGACGAGCCGTTCTCGGCGCTCGATGCCTTCACCCGCCGCGACCTGCAGGACCATCTGCTCGATCTCTGGGCCGACACAAGGCCGACCCTGATCCTGGTCACCCATGATGTCGACGAGGCCGTGGTGCTCGCCGACCGCGTGCTGGTGATGCGGCCTCGGCCGGGCCGCCTGTTCGAGCAGATCACCATCAACCTGGCGCGGCCGCGCGACCGCAAATCGGAGCTGTTCGACACCTTCAAGCGCCGCGTGCTGACCGCGCTCGACCGCTCGCTGGACCGGCAGGTGCGCGACGTCACGGACAAATCGAGCGCCGGCGAGGCGATGTGGTGGTGACATCGGCGCGATAAGGCCTTACATCGGCATAAAGAAAAACCGCCGGGAGCAGAACCATGGACTCCGCCGAACTTCGCGCAATGCAGGCTCCGATCAAGGAGCGCTACAAGACCGACCCCCAAGCCGCCGTGATCACGCTGAAGGCCAAGGGCTCGATCGACAATGAGAGCATCTCCTGCAAGGTCGAGACCGGCCGCGCGCTCGCGGTCGCGGGCCTGCATCCCGCCACCGGCGGCTCCGGGCTCGAGCTCTGCTCCGGCGACATGCTCTTGGAGGCGTTGGTCGCCTGCGCCGGCGTCACCTTGAAATCGGTGGCGACCGCCGTCGAGGTGCCGCTGAAAGTCGGCAATGTGCTCGCCGAAGGCGATCTCGATTTCCGCGGCACGCTCGGCGTTGACAAGGAGACCCCGGTTGGCTTCCGCGAGATCCGCCTCCGCTTCGAGATCGGCACCGACGCGCCGCAGGACAAGCTCGATCTGCTGCTGAAACTCACCGAGCGTTATTGCGTGGTCTATCAGACCATCAAGAACGGCCCGAAGGTTTCGGTGTCGATGCAGCGGGTGTAGCTCGGTGTCGTCCCGGCCTAGTGCGCAATTGCGCACGGGAGCCGGGACCCATACGCCGTGTCTTCTCGATTCAAGCCGCGCCGTGCGACGGCTTTCGTTCCCCACGTATAGTTGTGGTTATGGGTCCCGGCCTGCGCCGGGACGACACAGGATGTCCCCCGAACTCCACTTCGTTCTGATCCTCGTGTTGCGCATGGCGGTGGCGGCCGCATTCGTGGTCAGCGCGTCCATCATCACGGAGCGCTCGGGGCCGGTGATCGGCGCGCTGATCGCAACGCTACCGATCTCGGCCGGGCCGTCCTACACCTTCCTCGCGCTCGACCATGACGCCGCCTTCATCGCCGAGGGCGCGCTGGCGAGCCTGCCGGTCAATGCGGCCACCATCTATATGGGCCTGACCTACGCCGTGCTGGCGCAGCGCCGCAGCATGTGGATCAGCGCGGGATCTGCGATCGCGGTGTGGCTGGTGCTCGCCACCATCATCCGGCAGTTCGGCTGGTCGCTCACCGGCGGGCTGCTCGTCAACGCCATCACCTTTGCGATCTGCATTCCGCTGCTCAGGCCCTACCGCCACGTCGCCAAAATGCCGCTGATCGCGCGGCGCTGGTACGACATTCCGCTGCGCGCCGCGCTGGTTGCAAGCCTGGTCGGCACGGTTGTCACGGCATCAGGCTGGGTCGGCCCGCGCATCACCGGCGTGATGGCGCTGTTCCCGATCGTGTTCTCCTCGATGATGCTGATCCTGCATCCGCGCATCGGCGGACCTGCGACCGCAGCCGTGCTCGCCAACAGCGCCTGGGGCCTGATGGGCTTCGGCCTCGGCGTCGCCGTGCTGCATGTCGCGGTGGCGCAGTTCGGCTCGCCGATTGGGCTGAGCTGCGCGCTCGCCACCTGCATCGTGTGGAATCTGGTGCTGTGGTGGCTCGGGCGGAGGAAGAGCGCGAAGACGTCGAAAGCGTAGGGTGCGTCTTAACCTCCCCTTGAAGAGGGGAGGTCGCTTTGCTCGCCAGAGTAAAGCGGGTGGGGATCCGCTCTCTCCGCAAACAGCGTCGTCTGCGGCTGACCCCCATCCCGACCTTCCCCCTTTCAGGGGGAAGGAGAAGGGTAATCAGAAAGCGTAGGATGGGTGGAGCGTAGCGATACCCATCATCTCACCGCGCAGATGAAAAACTGATGGGTATCGCTACGCTCCACCCATCCTTGTATTAGCGCGCTGGGTTAGACTGGCCTCGTTCCGTGAGGAATGGCCCAGCTCGGGTGGCCGCCCGGGCTGGGCCGCTGATCGATCGGATCGTTACCCATCGAGCCTTGAGGGCTGTTATTCGTAGCAAGATCGCGATCGGCACTTCATCGGGACCCGCATGGTTGAACGAACTTTAGGTTCGCATCACAAGGGAGGGTCGAGGAAGATGGCCAAGCGTACCACAATCTGTGCCGGGATCGATACCGGCAAACGGAAGCTCGACGTGGCGCTCGATGACGGCTCGGAGCAGCTGCAGGTGGAGAACACGGCGGAAGGTTACAAGACGCTGTTGGAGTGGCTTGGGCGCCATAAGGTCAGGCGAATTGGGATCGAGGCGAGCGGTGGCTATGAGCAGCCGGTCGTCGTCGAGCTGCGGCGCAAGCGGTTTGTCGTCGTGGTGTTCCAGCCGGCGCAGGTGCGTGCCTATGCCAAATACCGCGGGCAGCGTGCCAAGAACGATCGGATCGATGCCGCGCTGATCGCCGCATGCACCGCTGCGGTCAAGAAGATCCACCCGGCACCCGATGCAAGATTGCCGCCCTTGGCCGGGCATCTGACGCTGATCGATCAGATCGGAGAAGATATCGCGCGGTTCAAGAACCGGCTCGAGAGCTGCCGCGACGCGCGTATCCAAAAGCTCTGGAAGGACGACATCGCCCGTCTGGCCAAGCGCGAACGCGTCGAGTTCAAGGCTCTGGTGGCAGCGATCCGCAAGCAGCACGATCTCGCCGCTCGGCTCGACCTGATCTACAGCGTCGGTGGGGCCGGGCTGCCGACTGCGGTCTCCGTCCTGGTCCGGATGCCCGAGATCGGCCAGGTCAGCCGCGAGCAGGCCGCAGCACTTGCGGGCCTTGCGCCTTATGACGACGACAGCGGCGAACACATCGGCGCTCGTCACATCGACGGTGGACGCAAACGTCTGCGCCATGCGCTCTATGCTGCGGCGCTGGCGGCGTCTTTCCGCTGGAATCCGCAGCTCATGGCCCTGTACAAACGATTGATCGCCGCCGGCAAAGGCCACAAGCGTGCCCTGATCGCCTGCGCCAGGAAGTTGCTCATCTTCATCAACACCGTGGTGGCCCGAGCGACCCCTTGGCAAGCTCACTTGCCAGTCGTCGCCCCGGCGACCTGAAGCGTTTCTTTGTTCGATCGGGGCACCGTTTCTTCGTCCCGACCTGCCGTCACAAGGACGCCGCGCACAGCGGCCGTCAAGGATGGCCGTCGCTCAAATGCTGCCACATCCCACCCTCGACAGGCCACGCCTTGATGGCCGCGAGCACGGCGTCAGTCTCAACGGCGATCGGGCAATTCAATCGCACACAACCGAAAGAGCTAATGGTTGCTACGGCATCGGCTACTGCTTCGGCAGCTTCGCCCTCAGCGCATAGAGCGCATCCAGTGCCTCGCGCGGCGACATCTCGTCGGGGTGCAGCGCCTTCAGTGCTTCGACCAGCAAGTCCGTCTCGCTCGGCGGCTTGTCCTCGGCGGCGGCGCGGGAGGGGACGGCGAACAGCGGCAAATCGTCGACCAAAGCGCGCGCGGTCTGGCCGCGGTCTTGTGCCTCGAGTTTTGCCAGCACCGATTTGGCGCGGGTGATCACGGCGGGCGGCAGGCCGGCGAGTTTTGCGACCTGGATGCCGTAGGAGCGGTCGGCCGAGCCGGGCAGCACCTCGTGCAGGAACACGACGTCGCCCTGCCATTCCTTGACCCGCACCGTGGCGTTGAACATCCGCGGCAGCTTGGCCGAGAGCGCGGTCAGCTCGTGGTAGTGGGTGGCAAAGAGGGTGCGGCAGCGGTTGCTCTCATGCAGATGCTCGATCGCGGCCCAGGCGATCGACAGCCCGTCGAAGGTCGCGGTGCCGCGGCCGATCTCGTCGAGGATGACGAGCGACCGTTCGCTGGCCTGGTTGAGGATCACGGCGGTCTCGACCATCTCGACCATGAAGGTCGAGCGTCCGCGCGCGAGATCGTCGGCCGCGCCGACGCGCGAGAACAGCCGGTCGACGATGCCGAGCCGCGCCCGCGACGCCGGCACGTAAGAGCCGATCTGCGCCAGCAGCGCGATCAGCGCATTCTGCCGCAGGAAGGTCGATTTGCCGGCCATGTTCGGACCGGTGATCAGCCAGAGCTGGCCGGACTTCTGCCCAGGCGCCGGCGACAGATCGCAGGCATTGGCGATGAACGGCTGGCCGTCGCGCTTCAGCGCCTGCTCGACCACGGGGTGGCGGCCGCCTTCGATCGCAAAGCCGAGCGAGCCGTCGACATCAGGCCGCACGTAATGGTCGTCGATCGCAAGCTTTGCCAGTGCGGTCGCGACATCGAGCATTGCAAAGGCATGCGCGGCGTTGCGCAGATCGTCGCTGGCGGCGAGCGCCATCGCGCTCAGGCGTTCGAAGATTTCGAGCTCGAGATTGAGTGCACGCTCGCCGGCGTTGGCGATCTTGGCCTCGGTCTCGCCGAGTTCGGCCGTCGTGAAACGAACCTGCCCGGCCAGCGTCTGGCGATGGATGAAGGTCGCATTCAGCGGCGGCGCGAACAGCTTGTCGCCGTGCTGCGCGGTGACCTCGACGAAATAGCCGAGCACATTGTTGTGCCGGATCTTCAGCGTCTTGATGCCGGTGTCCTCGGCATAGCGCGCCTGCATCGCGGCGACGACGAGGCGCGAGGCGTCGCGCAGATTGCGGCTCTCGTCGAGCGCGGCCTCGTAGCCCTCGCGGACGAAGCCGCCGTCGCGCTTGATCAGCGGAAGCTGTTCGGAGAGCGCGCGGGAAAATTCCCGCGCCAGATCGCGCGACGGGCGCTGCAACGCCGCCATCACGGCCGACACTTCGGCCGGCGGATTGGCAAGCTGCGCCAGCAGCTCCAGCGCCTGGTCGGCGGCAAGGATGCCGTCGCGCAGGCTCGCGAGATCGCGCGGACCGCCGCGGCCGACCGAGAGCCGCGCCAGCGCGCGCGACATGTCGGGCGCCGCGCGCAGCACGGTTCTGACGTCCTCGCGCGCCGCCGAATCCGCGACGAAGGCCGTGACGGCGTCGAGCCGACGCGCGATCACAGCAACATCGGTCAGCGGCGCGGCAAGGCGCTGCGCCAGCAGCCGCGAGCCCGCCGCGGTGACGGTGCAGTCGATCGCATCGAGCAGCGAACCGCGGCGCTCGCCGGCCAGCGTGCGCGTCAGTTCGAGGTTGGCGCGGGTCGCCGGATCGATCGCCATCGTGGTGCCGGCGGCCTCGCGCGCCGGCGGCGACAGCGGTGGACGTTTGCCGACCTGGGTGCGGTCGATATAGGTGACGGCGGCGGCCGCGGCGGTCGCCTCCAGCCGCGACATCGCGGACAGGCCGTCCATGGTCGCAACCGCGAAATAGTCGCACAGCCGCCGTTCGGCGGTGGCGCCGTCGAACACGTCGCGGGTCAGCGGCGTCACCGACGGCAATTCGCGCAAGGTCGGCGCTAGCTCGTTGTCGCTGTAGAGCGCGTCGGTGACGATCGCCTCGTTCGGATTGATGCGCGCCAGCGTCGCCGCGAGCTCCGCCGTCGAACACTCCGTCACCATGAATTCCGAGGTCGAGATGTCGATCCAGGCAAGCCCGAGCCGGTCGGCGCCGGCCGAGCCGCGGGCGCGCGCGATCGCGATCAGATAATTGTTGGTGCGGGCGTCGAGCAGCGTGTCTTCGGTCAGCGTGCCCGGCGTCACCAGCCGCACCACGCCGCGGCGGACCACGCTCTTGTTGCCGCGGGCTTTTGCCTCGGCGGGATTTTCGGTCTGCTCGCACACCGCGACGCGATGCCCGGCGCCGATCAGGCGATGCAGATAATCCTCGGAGCGTTCGACCGGCACGCCGCACATCGGGATGTCCATGCCCTGATGCTTGCCGCGCTTGGTCAGCACGATGCCAAGCGTCTTGGAGGCGATCTCGGCGTCCTCGAAGAACAGCTCGTAGAAATCGCCCATCCGGTAGAACAGCAAGAGGCCGGGATGGGCCGCCTTGATCTCCAGATACTGTTCCATCATCGGCGTGACGCGCGACGGCGCCTCGGCGGGAGTGGGTTCAGGCGGAGCGGGAATGGGTTGCTGGATGGTCATGAGGAAGCGGAAACTACAAAATTTCGTCGTGCGCTCCTATCCAAGAAGAAGGGGTTTTCCACCCTGTCCACGACCCGAGATATGACAAGGCATCACGGCAACGCGCTAATGCCACGCAGCGGCGTCAATTGACCTGCCGCGGGCACGCTCCTAAAACCCACCTCAAGTTCCAGCCGATCCAGCGCCTAAGTCGCGGCATTCAGGGAGAGATTCAATGCGTGATGTGTTCATTTGCGATGCCGTCCGGACCCCGATCGGCCGTTTCGGCGGCTCGCTCGCCAAGGTGCGCGCCGACGATCTCGCGGCGGCCCCGATCAAGGCGCTGATGGCCAAGCATCCGACGCTCGACTGGAATCAGGTCGACGAGGTCTATTTCGGCTGCGCCAACCAGGCCGGCGAAGACAACCGCAACGTCGCGCGCATGGCGCTGCTGCTCGCCGGCATGCCCGAGTCGGTTCCCGGCCAGACCCTGAACCGGCTCTGCGCCTCTGGCCTCGATGCGGTCGGCGCCGCGGGTCGCGCCATCCGTGCCGGCGAGATCGATTTCGCGATCGCGGGCGGCGTCGAATCGATGACGCGCGCGCCGTTCGTGATGGGCAAGGCGCCGGAAGCCTTCGCGCGTTCGGCCGAAATCTACGACACCACGATCGGCTGGCGCTTCATCAATCCGCTGATGAAGGCGCAGTACGGCGTCGACGCGATGCCGGAGACCGGCGAGAACGTCGCCGAGGAATTCCAGGTGTCGCGCGCCGATCAGGACGCGATGGCGATCCGTTCGCAGCAGCGCGCGGGTGCGGCAATCGCGTCGGGCTATTTCGCCGAAGAGATCGTCCCGATCCAGGTGCCCGGCGGCAAGGCCGGCCCCATCACCGTCGACAAGGACGAGCATCCGCGGCCCGAGACCACGCTCGAAGGTCTCGCCAAGTTGAAGCCGATCGTGCGCAATCCGGGCACTGTGACCGCGGGCAACGCATCCGGCGTCAATGACGGCGCCGCCGCGATGATCCTCGCTTCCGAAGCCGCGGTGAAGAAGCACGGCCTGACCCCGCGCGCAAAAATCCTCGGCCTCGCCTCGGCCGCGGTGCCGCCGCGCATCATGGGCATCGGCCCGGTGCCGGCGACGAGGAAGCTGGTCGAGCGTCTCGGCATCAAGGTGTCGGATTTTGATTTGATCGAACTCAACGAGGCCTTCGCCTCGCAAGGCATCGCCGTCCTGCGTCAGCTCGGCGTCCAGGAAGATGCTGATTTCGTCAATCCGCATGGCGGCGCGATCGCGCTCGGCCATCCGCTCGGCATGAGCGGCGCGCGGCTGGTCTTGACCGCCGTGCACGGCATGGAGAGGCGGGGCGGGAAGCTTGCCTTGGCAACTATGTGCGTCGGGGTCGGCCAAGGCGTCGCGGTTGCGATCGAAAAGCTGAACTAGTCCAATAGCTTGGAAGGGCTGAAAACAGTCCTTCCCCAATTTGGTTATGCATTATAATGATCTGAGGTGAGCTCACGGGGCGCGTGGGCCGCGGAGGAATTCGCCATGACCTTACTGTATCCGCTGCAATCGCTTGCGGCCCATCCGGCGCGGCTGTCGCCGGACTATCGCTCCACCGTGAAGCGTTCGCCGCAAAAGCCGCTGATCCCGATGCGGCACACGCTCTCCGAACTGACCGGGCCGGTCTATGGTCACGAGACCGTGCGCGAGCACGACAACGACCTCACCATCCAGGCGAAGGGCGAGCCGCTCGGCGAACGCATCATCGTGCACGGCCATGTGCTGGACGAAGACGGCCGCGGCGTGCCCAACACGCTGGTCGAGCTGTGGCAGGCCAATGCCTGCGGCCGCTACATCCATGTCGTCGACCAGCATCCGGCGCCGCTCGATCCGAATTTCACCGGCGCCGGCCGCACGCAATCCGATGCAGCCGGCTATTACAAGTTCATCACCATCAAGCCCGGTGCCTATCCCTGGGGCAATCACCACAACGCCTGGCGGCCCGCCCACATCCACTTCTCGGTGTTCGGCCACGCCTTCGTCTCGCGTCTGGTGACGCAGATGTATTTCCCCGGCGATCCCCTGTTTCCGTACGATCCGATCTTCAACTCGGTGACCGACGAGAAGGCGCGGGCGCGGATGATCTCGTCGTTCGATCTCGACAACACCAAGCCGGAATGGGCGCTTTGCTACCGCTTCGATATCGTGCTGCGCGGCCGCAACGCCACGCCGATGGAGACCAGGTAAGTGTCGAACCCGCGTCCTGATGGAATCACGCCCTCGCAGACCGTCGGTCCCTATTTCAAATACGGCCTGACGCCGAACGGCGAATACGAATGGAACGACGCCTTCACCAGCAACCTCTTGACGGGCGATGTCTCGGGCGAGCGCATCCGCGTCGAGGGCAAGGTCTATGACGGCGACGGCGCTTTGATCCCGGATTGCATGCTGGAGATCTGGCAGGCCGATAGCCAGGGCCGCTTCTCCGATCCGCAGGATGCGCGCGCGCTGCCGAACTCCTCGTTCAAGGGTTTTGGCCGCTGCGGCACCGACAAGACCGGCGGCTATGCGTTCGACACCATCAAGCCGGGCGTGGTGCCGGATGCCGACGGCAAGCCGCAGGCGCCGCATGTCGCGCTCGCGGTGTTCGCGCGCGGCATGCTGTTGCATCTCTACACGCGGATCTATTTCGACGACGAGGCCGGCAACGCCGCCGATTCCGTGCTGGCGCTGGTGCCCGCCGCCCGCCGCGCCACCTTGATCGCCAAGCGCAAGGCCGGTGCGGGCAGCGTCTACACGTTCGACGTCCATCTGCAGGGCGACAACGAGACGGTGTTCTTCGACGTCTAGAGGCTGCGGCGCGCCGTCGGCGGCGCGCAAATCCAGCATTGAAAAGACTGACAAATCCGCTGCGCGCGCCTTCGCCGCAGCGGATTTCGTTGACTATGCATGATTAGTTATATAACAATCAATTTATATAACCGGGACGAGATCAAGCATGGCCAACCTCGATGCCGCCTTCTCCGCGCTCGCCGATCCGACCCGCCGGGCGATCCTGGCGCGGCTCGCTCTCGGCGAGGCGACCGTGATGGAGCTGGTCGAGCCGTTCGAGATGACCCAGCCCGCGATTTCCCGCCATCTCAAGGTGCTCGAGGGCGCGGGCCTGATCGTGAAGCGGATCGAGGGCACCAAGCGCCCGTGCCGGCTGGCACCGACGGCGGTCGCCGAGATCGATCAATGGCTCGGCATGCTGCGGCGAGCGCTGGAGACCAATTACGACCGGCTGGACGGCGTGCTGGCCGCGATGAAGCCCGAGACGTGAAAGGTGCCCCATGAGCGAGTTGACGAGCAAGCTGACGCTGAAGACCGAAGGCGACCGCCATGTCGTCGTCACCAGGCGCTTCGTTGCGCCGCCCGAGGCGGTGTACCGCGCGCACACCGAGCCGGAGCTGCTGCAAAAATGGCTGCTCGGTCCGGACGGCTGGACCATGCCGGTCTGCATCAGCGAGCTCCGGCCTGGCGGCAAGATCCGATTCGAATGGACCGACGGCAAGGGCCGCGGCTTCCATCAGACCGGCGAATATCTCGCGCTCGAACCGTTCAGCCGCATCGTGCATGTCGGGCGCATGCATCTGCCGGATCCGACGCCGGACAATCATGTCGAGACCACGTTCGCGCCGGACGGCACTGGCACCCTCATGACCTTGCGGATGACGCTGCCGGATGCGGAGACGCGTGCGGCGATGCTCGCGACCGGCATGGAGCGCGGCATGGAAGACAGCTATGCTCGGCTCGACCGCATGAGCTGAGCGCGACTGACGTGAGGGACAATGCGCGACCGTTTCCTGACCGGCCTGATCGGATATCCGATCGCGCATTCGGCGGCGCCTGCGATGCACGAGCAGGCGGCCGCAGCGCTCGGCGCTCGTTGTCACTACCAGCTGATCGAGGTCAAGGGCGCCGGGCGCGACGATCTGCGCGCGATGTTGGGGGGTATCAGGCGGCTCGGCTTTGCCGGCGTCAACGTCACCTTTCCCTACAAGGAAGCGGTCGTCGAACTGCTCGATGACCTCGCGCCGGATGCACGCGCGATCGGCGCGGTCAACACCATCGTCGTCGATGGCGCGCGGCTCGTCGGGCATAACACGGACGCAACAGGCTTTGCGCGCGCGATCGAACCGCTGCTCGCTCTCGCGCCGCGCGGCCCGATCGCGCTGATTGGCGCCGGTGGCGTCGGCAAGGCGATCGCGTTTGCGCTCGCCGGCCTCGGCGTTACCGAGCTTCGTATTTTCGATGCCGATGCCGCCAAGGCCGCGCAGCTTGCGGCCCAGTTGGCGGATCATGCGGTTCGCGCCGCCAGTGTCGCGGCCGTGGTGGACGGCGCCGCAGGTCTCGTCAACGCAACGCCGGTCGGCATGCTGCCGAGCCGCGACACGCCGGTGCCGGATGCGCTGCTGCGTCCCTCGATGTGGGTCGCCGACGTGGTCTACACGCCGCTATGGACGTCGCTGCTGACGGCGGCAAAGGCCAAAGGCGCAAACGTGCTGACCGGACGCGATCTCGCGATCAACGCATCGGCGGATGCGTTCAAGCTATTCACGGGATTGACGCCGCCGCATGGCGCGATGGCAAATGCATTCGACGCCGTGATGGCTGCGCGCTACTCTGCATCCGCCTGAAGGGCGGAGACATTGAATGACAAAAATCAGGATCGGTCTGGCCGGCTGCGGCTTTGTGTCGGAGCTGCATATGTATGCGTATCGGCGCGTCTACGGCGTCGATATCGAGGTGAGGGCGGTCGCGGCGCGCGGCGATCATGTCAATGAGTTCGCCCGCAAGCACGGAATCCCGAACGCCTATCGCAGCTTTGCCGAGCTGGTTGCCGACCGCGAGCTTGACGTCATCGACATCTGCACGCCGCCGAACCTGCACGCCGCGATGATCGTGGATGCGATGCAGCGAGGCAAGCACGTGATCTGCGAGAAACCGTTCAGCGGCTATTTCGGGCAGCCCGGCGACAAGGCGCCGATCGGCAGGCACGTGCCGAAAGCGCTGATGTATCAGCGCGTGATGGAGGAGATGGAAAAGACCCGCGCCGCGATCGAGCGCAGCGGAAGACTTTTCATGTATGCCGAGGACTGGATCTACGCGCCGGCGGTGACCAAGACCGCGGAGATCATCCGCGCCACAGGCGACAAGATACTGTTCATGAAGGGCGAGGAAAGCCACTCCGGCTCGCATGCCGCGCACGCCGCAGAATGGGCGATGACCGGCGGCGGCTCGCTGATCCGGATGGGCTGCCATCCGCTCTCGGCCGTGCTCTATCTCAAGCAGGTCGAGGCGCGCGCGCGCGGCGAGACGATTTCAGTTGCCAGCGTCACCTGCGACGTCGGCAATGTCACCGCCGGTCTCAAGCCCGAGGAGCGCGCCTTCATCAAGGCCAATCCGGTCGACGTCGAGGATTGGGGCACGCTCACCGCGACCTTCTCCGACGGCACCAAGGCCACGGTGTTTTCCGGCGACATGATCATGGGCGGCGTGCGCAATCTGATCGAGACCTACACGAGTGGTGGCTCGCTGTTCGCCAACATCACGCCGAACACCCATCTGACGAGCTACCAGACATCAGAGGAGAAGCTCGCCTCGGTCTACATCACCGAGAAGGTCGATCGCAAAACCGGCTGGCAATATGTTTGCCTCGAGGAGGAATGGACCCGCGGCTATCTGCAGGAGATCCAGGATTTCATGGAATGCGTCTCAACCGGCCGGCAACCGCTCGCCGACCTGGCGCTGGCGTATGAGACGACGAAGGTGAACTACGCCGGCTACTGGGCGGCGGACGAGGGCAGGCGGGTGGTGTTGTAGATACGTGCATTGCGACTGGTCGGGCGCGGGGGCGGCAGCGTGATTGCCTTCGTTTCACTGATCCCTGTGCCAGCCCCGTCATCCTGAGGTGCGAGCCTTGCGGCGCACTTGCGCCGCTGGGCGAGCCTCGAAGGATGAATCGGCCAGAGTGGGGCCGTGCATCCTTCGAGGCTCGCCGAAGAGGCTCGCACCTCAGGATGACGGGGATGGTTCCCAACAAGCCGCGGTAAACAATCGACCCCTTACGCCCCGTACACCGATCCCTTCGGCAGTGGAAACACCGGGTCCTGCGTGCGGATGTTGGTCGGCCACACCACGGTGATGCGCTCACCGGCGTTCTGCATCACGACCGGGGTCGAGCGCTCGTTCTGGCCGGACATCGGCGTGCCCGGCGGATAAAACTTCACGCCGTAGCCCTGGATGGTGCCGCCCGGCGGGATGTCGACATCGAGCGCCGCCTTGCGGATCGCCTCGGGATCGAACCCGCCATATTTCTCCTTGGCGACCGGCAGCACATTGTTGAGCAGCACCCAGGTCTGGTTAAAACCCATCGAGCAGTGCGGCGGCACTTCGGTGGCGCTGGTCTTCTCGCGATAGCGCGCAACCATGGTCTTGGTGAGGTCGCCGACCCCCGGCGCCAGCTTGGCGGGATCGAGCAGCTGCGCCGGAACGGGGTCGATGTTGCAGAAATTGTCGATGTCGGCGCCGAACGCCGTCCGCAGCTTGTCGAGCTGGCTGTAGCCGGCGCCGGCGCCGAACAGCATCTTGAACTTCAGCCCGCTCTCGCGCGCCTGGCGCAGGAACAGCGTGATGTCGGGGTTGTAGCCGGCATGCGAGATAATGTCGGCCTTGGCGCGCTTCAGCTTGGTCACCAGCACCGAGAGGTCGGGCGCGGAGGCCGAGTAGCCTTCCTTGAGCACGACCTGCAGCCCGGCTTCTTTCGCGAAGGTTTCGTCGGCGGCGGCGACGCCGACGCCGTAAGGGCCGTCCTCATGGATCAGCGCCACCTTGACGTCCTTCGGGTCCATGCCGAGCTTGGCCTTGGCGTGCTCGGCGAGGAAGCCGCCAAAGGCCTGGCCGTATTGGTCGGAATGGATCTGCGCGCGGAACACATATTGCAGGTTCTTGTCCTTGAACACGGCGGTGGAGACCGCGGTGGTGATCCAGAGGATGCGCTTCTGCTGCTCGACCTTGGCGGCGAGCGGCACCGCGTGCGAGCTCGCGAACACGCCGTTGAGGATGTCGACCTTCTCCTGGTCGATCAGGCGATTGGCCTCGTTGATCGCCACATCGGGCTTGCTCTGGGAATCGACGTTGACAGGCGCGATCTTGTATTTGCCGCCGACGCCGCCCTTCTCGTTGACGAGATCAATCGCGATCTGCGTGCCGATCGAGGAGGCGACCGAGCCGCCGGCGGCGAACGGGCCGGTCAGGTCGTAGATCACACCGATCCGCACCGCTTCGGCCTGCGCCTGCGCCCGTGTCCAATCGAAGCTGAAAGCAGCGGCGGCAGCCGCTGAAGTCTTCAGCAGCGTCCTGCGTGAAGTCGGCATCGCGTCCTCCCCTGAAGCCGTCATTGCTGTGACGGGTATTGCTTGTTTTCCAGGGAGTATTGGGAGGCGAGGTCGGAAAGTCAACGCGATTGCGGCTGCAGGGTCTCACTCGTTGGTAGGGGCCGCGCGATCAAATCCATCACCGTCATCCTGAGGTGCGAGCTCTTGCGAGCCTCGAAGGATGCACGGCCCGGCTGGTGGCCGTCGATCCTTCGAGGCTCGCTACGCGAGCACCTCAGGATGACGGGTCGTATAGTCGGGCGCTTGGCGAAAACCTACTCCATCACCGCGGCATGGTCCGGCGGTGCCGACTGCTTGCGCAGCGCGGCCTTGGTTGAGCCGATCATCATCGCGAGCGGGATCGAGACCAGGATGAACAGCATCACCAGCTGGTAGTCGTGCGAGAAGGCGATGATCTGCGACTGCGCGGCCACCATCCTGTCGGCCATCGCGCGGCCGGTATCGGTGTTGAGGTTCATCATGCCGGATATGTCGGGCATCTGCAGCGCATGGTTGAACGGATTGATCTGCTCCGAGAGTTTTGCGTAGATCCGCCGCCCGCCCTCGGTCAGCTGGGCGATCACGATCGAGATGCCGACCGAGCTCGCGACGTTGCGGAACAGCGTCAGCATCGAGGTGCCGTCGGTGCGCAGATGGTTCGGCAAGGTCAGGAACGCCACCGTCGAGAGCGGCACGAAGACGAGGCCGAAGCCAAAGCCCTGGACCACGCTGACGATGATGATCTCGTTCGCCTGGGTCATGTCGGTCCAGCCGGTCATCTGGAACAGCGAGGCCGCGGTCAGCGCCAGGCCGGAGATGATCAGCGTGCGCGCCTCGATGTAGCGCATCATGCGGCCGACCAGCATCATCGCGACGAAGGTGCCGGCGCCGCGGGTC
The DNA here is from genome assembly GCF_036923295.1 of Bradyrhizobium sp. 26S5. NCBI lineage: Bacteria > Pseudomonadati > Pseudomonadota > Alphaproteobacteria > Hyphomicrobiales > Nitrobacteraceae > Bradyrhizobium > Bradyrhizobium sp. 26S5. Next base: position 381,679 of record NZ_CP145948.1, read on the forward strand.
GCCAGCAGCAGGCCGGCGGTAATGATCGGATAGCCGACCACGTTCTGCAGATAGGGTGAGGACAGCGCCATGGTCGAATACAGCACGAGGCCCATGACCGTCATGAACACGACGCCGCCGAGAAAATTCCGGTCCTTGAAGATCGCGAACTGGATGAACGGCCTGTCGGTCGTCAACGAATGGGCGAAGAAGAAGTAGCAGCCGACCGCCGCGACGATGAACTCGATCATGATCTCGTTGGACTCGAGCCAGCCGAGCTGCTCGCCGCGGTCGAGCGCGAGCTGCAGCGCGCCGATCGCGACCGCGAGCGCGCCAAAGCCGAACCAGTCGAAGCGCAGATTGTGGTCTTGCCTGGTCTCGTCCATGAAGATTGCAAGGCCAAGCACCGTGAAGGCGCCGAACGGCAGATTGACGAAGAACACCCAGTGCCAGGAATAGGTCTCGGTCAGCCAGGCGCCCAATGACGGCCCCATGATCGGGCCCATCATCACGCCCATGCCCCAGATCGACATCGCCTTGGCGCGCTCATGCAGCGCGTAGGAATCGAGCATCACGGCCTGCGACAGCGGCACCAGCGCTGCGCCGAACACACCCTGCAGCAGGCGGAACAGCACCATCTGGTTGATGTCCTGCGCCACGCCGCACAGCACAGACGCGAAGGTGAAGCCGGCCGAGCAAATGATGAAGATGCGCTTGCGGCCAAAGCGGTTGGCGATCCAGCCCACCGGCGCGGTCATGATCGCCGCCGCGACGATGTAGGAGGTGAGCACCCAGTTGATCTGGTCCTGCGAGGCCGACAGCGAACCCTGCATATAGGGCAGCGCGACGTTGGCGATGGTGGTGTCGAGCGCCTGCATGATCGTCGCGGTCATCGCGCAGATCGTCACCATGTTCCGGCGCATGCCGGGTACGGCGGATGGTGACGGTGCATTCATTCAGGTCAGTCCTGTTCGAGCGATCGAAATCACCTCTCCCGCTTGCGGGGGAGGTCGGCGCGTAGCGCCGGGTGGGGGCTTTCTCCACGGTGGGACTCGTGGAGAGAGCCCCCACCCCGACCCTCCCCCGCAAGCGGGAGAGGGGGCGCACTTTCTCTGCGGTCGACAACTCGACCAAAACCCAATTCGATTGTTAGTCCTGGTGGTCCGGGTGCGCCGAGGCCGGCGACAGCCCGAGCAGGCCGGCCAGCGTGCGGCGGTGGTTGGTGTCGATCGTGGCATAGACGCTCATACCGGCCTTCAGCTTCTTCACGAACGGATCGTTCTCGTCGAAATAGATCCGCACCGGCACGCGCTGCACCACCTTGACGAAATTGCCGGTGGCGTTTTGCGGCGGCAGGATTGCGAACTGCGCGCCGGTGCCGGGCGACAGCGAGCCGATCTTGCCCTTGAACCGATGGTTCGGGAACGCGTCGACGTCGAGTTCGACCGGCTGGCCGACCGCCACGTAAGTAAAGTCGCTTTCCTTCGGGTTGGCGTCGACCCAGGGATGGTCGACGTCGATCACGGAAAACACCGGCGCACCGGCGGCGACGAAGCGGCCGAGCTGGATCTGGTCGACCTGGGTTGCGACGCCGTCCATCGGCGCGCGCAGCACGGTGTGATCGAGATTGCGCTGCGCGTCGTCGAGCTTGGCCTTGGCCTGGGCATAGGGCGGGAACCGCTCGATCGGCAAATCGACATCGCCGAGCAGTTGAGTCTTGTCCTTGGATATCTGCTGCTTGATGTATTGCCCCAGGCTCTCGGCCGTCACCTGCGCATTCGCCGCGTTGTCGAGGTCGAGCTGCGAGCCGAAATTCTGCTTGGCGAGCGTCGACTTGCGGTCGACGTCCTTCTTCTTCAACTCGATGCTCTGCTGGGCGAATTCGAGCATCCTGCTGTTGATCTTGATGTTGTCGACCAGATTGTCATAGGTCGTCCTGGTCTGGTCGAGCGCGGCCTTGGCCTGAGCGACCGCGAGGCGGAACGGCACCGGATCGATCTCGAACAGCTCGTCGCCCTTCCTGACGTGCTGGCCTTCCTTGACGACGATCTTGTCGATCTTGCCGGAGATCTCCGGCGTGATCAGCACCTTCTGGGCGCCGACATAGGCGTCGTCGGTGCCGACATAGCGGCCGCCATTGAGATAGAACACGATGCCGCCGATCGCGGCCACGGTCGGCAGCACGACCAGCAGCAGCGTGCGGCGATAGCGCCGCAGGCCCGCCATCAGGCGACGGCGCGGCGCGCGGCTGGCCTTGCCCGACGGCGCGGGCGTTTCCGGATTGCTCTTCTGCTCGGGTGCCAGCTTGAGCACGGGTTCAGCCATAGCGCTGTTCCTTTCGGGAGGGTTCGCCGGCTGGGCTTTGGATGGCATTGCGAACGTTTTCCTTGATCGATTCCAGTTGCGTGAGTAGGCGGTGCGCGTCGGCCGGGCTGATGCCCTCGAGTGCGGTCGCGGTGAGTTCGGAGCGCAGGCCGGCCAGCTTGCCGAGCAGCGGGCGCGCGGCCTTCTTCAGATAGAGGCGGTTGACGCGGCGGTCGCTGTCGTCGCTGCGGCGCTCGATCCAGCCATTGTCACAGAGCTTGTCGATCAGCCGCGTCAGCGTGATCGGCTGCATCTCGAGCAGCTCAGCGAGCTCGGTCTGCTTCAGCCCTTCCTGGCGTTCCACCTTGGACAGCACGGCCCATTGCGCGCGGGTGATGCCGTAGCGGGCGGCCTCCTTGTCGGCATAGACGCGGATCAGGCGGAACACCTCGCCCAGCGTAAACAAGAAGTCCGTATCCACGGAACCGCGCATGAATCTGCCTCCATAAGCTTTGGATATAATAAGCTTGCTTATGAATTCTGCATGCCAGGTTAACGGGGGGCTGCCCCGCATTGCGCACATGGCTGCGGGCCGGCAAAGCGGCGGGCTTTGGGAACGCGGGTTGGAATGCTATCTTCAGGCGGTATGAGCCTCGCCAAGCCGACCTTTCCTGCCCCCGACCACGACCACGGCCGCTGCGCCGCGGACGCGATGGCGCATGCCGAGCAGGTGTGTGCGCGCCGCGGCCAGAAATTCACCCCGATCCGGCGCCAGGTGCTGCAGGCGCTGCTGTCGAGCCATCGCCCGCTCGGCGCCTATGAGGCGATCGACGAGCTGGCCAAGACGATGCCGCGGCCGGCACCAATTACCGTCTACCGCGCGCTCGACTTCCTGATGGAGAACGGCCTCGTGCACCGCATCGAGAGCCGCAATGCCTTCCTCGCCTGCGCGCACGACCATGACGAAGCCTCGATGGTGGCGTTCTTGATCTGCGACCATTGCGGCTCGGTCGGCGAGATCCCGGCCGCACCGGTCGCGCAAAGCCTGACGGCTGCGGCGCGGGCCTCGGGCTTCATCCCGAAACTGTCCGTCGTCGAGATCGCCGGCACCTGCGCGCATTGCCAGAAGACGTGATGCGCGGATGCGATTGAGGCAAACGATTGCCGCGAAGATGCTCCGCTCCCTCTCCCGCTTGCGGGGGAGGGCCGGGGTGGGGGTGTTACCGCGAGTCGTTTTGCTGAGAGAGCCCCCACCCGCATCGCATCTACGATGCGATGCGACCTCCCCCGCAAGCGGGAGAGGTGAGGCAACAATGAGCGCCTGAGCCACTCATCTCAATAGAATAACAACAGGCCCGATAGGCCGGCCCGCGAGGAAACATGTCGACCCAAGCGATCACAGCCCACGTCACGAGGCCCGTCAGCGTCGGCCATGGGCTGCCGCCAGGCGCCATCGCCGTGATGCTGATGCTGTGCGTCAGCTGGGGCTTCAACCAACTCGCGGTCAAGCTCGCGCTGCCCGATGTGCCGCCAATGCTGCAGGCGATGATCCGCTCCTCAGGCGCGCTGCCGGTGATGCTGATCGTAGGCTGGCTGCGCGGCGTCAAATTCTTCGAGCGCGACGGCTCGCTCGTCCCAGGCGTGATCGCCGGGCTGATGTTCGGCTGCGAATTCGTGCTGATCTTCACCGGACTGGTCTTCACCTCGGCCTCGCGCGCCTCGGTGTTCCTCTACACCGCGCCGTTCTTCGTCGCGCTCGGCTCGCACCAGTTCCTCGGCGAGCGTCTCTCCACCGTGCAGTGGAGCGGCCTTGCGCTGAGCTTTGCCGGCGTCGCGCTCGCGATCGGCGTGCCGCAACCGAATGTCGACGCCAAGGTGCTGCTCGGCGATCTCATGGTGGTCGGCGGCGGCGCGCTGTGGGCGGCGACCACGCTGGTCGCCAAGGGCACGCGCCTGCGCCAGGCTGCGCCGGAAAAGGCGCTCGGCTACCAGGTCGCGATCTCGATTCCGATCCTCGGGTTTGCCGCCTGGATCGCGGGCGAGCGCATCGACCATATGCCAAGCGCGCTGTCGCTCTCGCTGCTCGCCTATCAGGCGGTCTGGGTGGTGGGCTGCACCTTCGTGATCTGGTTTGCGATGGTGAAGACCTATTCCGCGAGCAAGCTCTCGGCCTTCACCTTCATCACGCCTTTGTTCGGCGTGGTCGCGGCCTATTTCATCATGCACGACACGCTGACGCCGGTGTTCGGCGTTGCCGCGCTGCTGGTGATCGCCGGCCTCTATCTCGTCAACAAACCCGACCCGAAGGTGACGCCGGACCCGAATGTGCCGGCGTGAAGTCGAGATACCGTAGGGCGCAGACGGGGTGCTGAATCGAAAAGGACCGTCACATGGACGGTCCTTTTCTGCCGGTTGAAATAGGCCCTGTAAAAACCCAAACGTGAAAAATGCTCTGCAAATTACCGTCGTGCCGGCAGAGATTGTATTACGACCGTCCTGGCTCATCAGAAATCCGGATCAGTACGGTGTTCCGGCATGGAACTGGCGCGGATGGTTAATGCCGCAGCTCGCTACATCATCCGCTCATGCATCTCGAAGTCGACATAGACCACCGGGTGATGCAGGCCGCGGTCGAACAGCATCTTCGCGCTGCCGGCGCCGAGATCGGTGACGTCAAGTGAAGTGCCGAGCCCATCCCGGTACAGGATCGGCTGATAGCCCTTGATGATCCTCTGGCCGAACGCCGGGTAGGTCGGCGCGCTATCGGAGAACGCGTGGCGGAACGCCTGGTAGAGCGTCGACGAGCGCAATGCCTCCATCGCCGCCCGCTCATGCCGTTCGGCAAGGCCAAGGCGTATCCTGAAATAGGTGTTGTAGCCCTGGCACTGCTTCTCGATCGCGATGAATGCATCCGCATCCGCTCCGTGGAGTGTGTAGTAGGCCGCCGTTCGATCCTGCTCCGGCGTGGCCGTTTCGGTCGCCTGCAACTGCGCTCTCTCCTGCTGCAGGAGGCTGTCGACGTCGATTGGGCCGGCCTGCTTGCGGAGGTCGGCCGCGTGCTTGCTCACGACGCTGACGCTTGCCCGACGGTTCAGGTCGATCGCGGGGCCGCCGTCCGCCATGACGCGCCAGCCGGCGGCTTCAAGTCGCGCTCCGGTCCCTGACAACAGCGCGTCGAAAGGCGGCGAGGAGATGCCGTGTCCGTAACGCGCGCAGAGATCGACGACGATGTCGCAGGCGGCGGTGACGCCAGGGTCGGCCTTGTCCGCCACGGCCTGCGTCCCGCCATCCGGCGGGATGGCGAATACGGCCATGACGGCTTTGGAAAAACCGGAGACCTTGCGTTCCGCCTCTTGCCTCGCGACCACCGCCGCATCAGGCGGAACGGCTCCCGATGGTGCCGTCGAAGCGGTCGGCTGGCTTCGCCTTGCGAGCGCGGCGAGGAAACAGAAGCCAGAGAAGGCAAAGGCGCAGGTCGCCGGGATGGCGGTGATCAGGCCATACGGCACGTGAACGCCGAACCAGGCCTCGACGCGATCCTGGATCGCGGCAAAGAAGTAGAAGATCGCGAACGGCGCGACCGCGAAGAACACCGCGAGCCCAGTGGTCAGGCCGCTGTCGTGGAAGCGCCGGGCCGTCACCGCAAACAGCGGCAGCGCCATCGCAATGGCGACGTAGATCGCGCTGTCGAACTGATGGGCCGCGAGCAGAACCAGCAGGCAAAAGCCGAAGAACCACCAGAACTCGGCGCGCGGCGCCCGGCCGCTGAAATCGGCGAATTTCCTGAAGCAGGTGGCGATCGACGCGGTGGCATGCATGACCATCTCCGGGCAGACGGCGGCAGCCTAGCGGCGAAGATTTACGTTTCTCTATTGTCGACGGGCGCAATTGCAGCCTTCAGGCGCAATGGCACCAGGCCGAGGGGTAGCCAGTCCGGACGGTGTTGATCTACGTCAACGCCGCCACTAACGTGAAGTCTCCCATGCGAGGGATGCCGTGGAGGCGCGCTTATGCCAGTCGATGCCACCGATGCAATCGAAGCCGGAATCCGGTCGGCGTTCACCGCATATTCCAAGGAGGATGATCCGGATTGGCGGAGTGCCTGCTGGATCAAGCCGGATGAGTGCTCCCATCTGGCAAAGAACATCCTGAAGGAATTGGCGGCCCGAGGTTTCGAGATCGTCAAGAAGTCAGCGTAATTGCTGGGCAGTGCCGCTGCGCCCTGTGACAAAACAACCCGACGGGCAACTCAGCAAGTTGTGCGACTCACAAGTGGCGCAACAAATTCAGTGTCGTCCCGGCCTAGTGCGCAATTGCGCACGGGGGCCGGAACCCATAACCACAAATGCCGATTGTTATGCACCGCTGGAACGACGAGTCCCGTTCGCTACAATTGCTGCGGCGTATGGGTCCCGGCCTTCGCCGGGACGACGAGTGGAGAGAGCTGTGGGCGTCCCACTACCCCACCTCGATCGGCAGCGACGCATCCTTCGCCCATTCGCCCATCGAGCCGTCATAGAGCGTGAGATTGTCGTAGCCGAGCCGATGCAGCTGGAACAGGTCGATGGTCGCGGAGATGCCGCCGCCGCAATAGGCGACGACGCGCTTGTCCTTGCTGATGCCCTGCGCGGCGAATGTCGCTTCGGCCTCCGTCAGCGGCACGAACGTCTTGTGCTTGGGATCGATCAAGCTTGCGGCCGGCACGCTGACGCTGCCGGGGATGCGGCCGGGCCTGCCGTAGCGGCTCGGCTCCAGGCCCTTGTAGAATTGCGGGCCGAGCGCGTTGACGATGACGGTGTCGCTCTCCGTGGTCGCGGCGAGCACGTCATGCTTGCCGACGAACATGCCGTCCTTCGGCCGCGCCGAGAACGTGGCCGGCGGATAGCCGCCGGCGAGCCCGGTCTCGATGTCGCGTCCCTCGGCGGTCCATTTGTCGATGCTGCCGTCGAGCACCGCGGCACCCTCGAAGCCGAGCGAGTGCAGCATCCACCAGAACCGCGTCGCCCACATCGCGGTGCCGATCGAATACAGCACCACGCGGCTGTTGGCCGAGATGCCGTGGCGGCCGAACGCGGCCTCGAGCTGGGCTGTCGGCGGCATCATGAAGCGCAGCTCGGTACGGGCATCGGAGAATTCGGCCTGCAAATCGAGGAAATTCGCGCCGGGGATGTGGCCGGCCTCGAACGTCTGGCGGCCCGAGACGACAATATAGGGAACGCCGCTGCCGGCGGGGGCCGGCTCCAGATAGGTCGTGCAGTCGAACAGGCGGAGATCCGGTCGGGTCAGGATGTCGGCGAGTTCCGCCGTGCTGATCAGCTCGCTATGGCCGGCCATGTCGCGCCCTCCCGGTGTGCACTTAACAGGATGCTAAGATGCTCCAAGTCACATGAAAAGCTGTCGTTTGCCCTTTGATTCACCCCAATTCGGCCCAATATAGCTGGGCATGCAGGACGCCGCTGCATGGCTTGCCTTTGGCCTCAATCGGCGCCATAAGCTGTTGAATTCACTCCGAAACATGACCGTTTGGCCTGCCGCGCGCGTGGCCTATCGCCCCCTTGGTGAATGTCACCAAAACCTGATATTCGAGACGCCATGAACAAGCCCGAGATTTTGCCGCAAGACGACGACGTCGCAGGCCCCGCGCCGCGGCACCAAACCACGCAAGTCATGGTCGGCAACGTTGCCGTCGGCGGCGGTGCGCCGATCGTCGTGCAGTCGATGACCAACACCGACACGGCTGATATCGAGGGCACCATCGCCCAGGTCGCGGCCTTGACCCGCGCCGGCTCCGAGATGGTGCGCATCACCGTCGATCGCGAAGAAGCCGCTGCCGCGGTGCCGCACATCCGCGACGGCCTGCGCAAGATGGGCATCACCACGCCTTTGATCGGCGACTTCCACTATATCGGCCACAAGCTGCTCGCCGAGTATCCGGCCTGCGCCGAAGCGCTCGACAAGTACCGCATCAATCCCGGCAATGTCGGCTTCAAGAACAAGCGCGACACCCAGTTCGCCGACATCATCGAGATCGCCAACAAGAACGACAAGCCGGTGCGGATCGGTGCCAATTGGGGCTCGCTCGACCAGGAGCTGCTCACCAAGCTGATGGACGAGAACATCGCCTTGCCGAATCCGCGCGACGCCCGCGCGGTGACCCGCGAGGCGATGGTGCAGTCGGCATTGCTGTCGGCCGCGCGTGCTCAAGAGCTCGGCATGCCGAAGAACAGGATCATCCTGTCGGCAAAAGTGTCCGCCGTGCAGGATCTGATCGCGGTCTATCAGGAAGTCGTGCGCCGCTCGGATTACGCGATCCATCTCGGCCTCACCGAGGCCGGCATGGGCTCGAAGGGTATCGTCGCGTCCTCGGCCGCGCTCGGCATCCTCTTGCAGCAGGGCATCGGCGACACCATCCGCATCTCGCTGACGCCGGAGCCCGGCGGCGACCGCACGCTGGAAGTGCAGGTCGCGCAGGAATTGCTGCAGACCATGGGCTTCCGCACCTTCGTGCCGCTGGTCGCTGCGTGCCCCGGTTGCGGCCGCACCACCTCGACCACGTTCCAGGAGCTGGCGCGCTCGATCCAGGATTTCATCCGCGACGAGATGCCGGCCTGGAAGACCAAGTATCCGGGCGTCGAAGAGCTCAACGTCGCCGTGATGGGCTGCATCGTCAACGGCCCCGGCGAATCCAAGCACGCCAATATCGGCATCTCGCTGCCCGGCACCGGCGAAGCGCCGGCCGCGCCGGTCTTCGTCGACGGCAAGAAGTTCCGCACCCTGCGCGGTCCGGGCATCGCCGCCGACTTCAAGGCGCTGGTGATCGACTACATCGATCAGAAGTACGGCGCGGGCGCCAAGGTGCCGGAGCAGGCCGGCGCCGCGGAGTAGCTTCACTCCGCTCGTGACCCATTCAATCGTCGTCCCGGCCTAGTGCGCAATTGCGCACGGGAGCCGGGACCCATAACCACAGGCGGCGGTTGTGGCGCGAGATGTGGGTTACCAGCCTTCGCAAAACCCGATCCTGTGGTTATGGGTCCCGGATCTGCGCTCCGCTTCGCTGCGCTTGTCCGGGACGACAGATATGTTTGCGGTGCAGATTGCGCTTCCACCGACGCGCGTTACCATGTCTCCCAATCAAGAACGATCGGGAGAAGGCCCATGAGCTCACTGTCCGGCAAGCAGGGTCCACGCTATCGCCACCTCGCCGACCAATCCGAGCCCTATGAGACCATCGGCGTCGAGAAGCTGACGCCGATCATCGGCGCCGAAATCTCCGGCGTCGATATTGGCAAGCTGGTCTCCGACGATGCACGCTCCAACCGCCAGATGGACGAGATCCATCGCGCGCTCGCCGAAAACCTCGTCATCTTCTTCCGCGACCAGCACATCAGCCCCGACCAGCATCTCGCCTTCGGCCGCAAGTTCGGTGAGCTGCATGTGCATCCCGCCGCGCCCAACGAGGGCGATCCGGCGCTGATGAAGATCCATGCCGACAAGGATTCACCGCGCGCCAACGGCGAAGGCTGGCACACCGACGTGTCCTGCGATCTCGAGCCGCCGATGGGTTCGATCCTCTACATCAAGCAGTGCCCGCCGCGCGGCGGCGACACGCTGTTCGCCAATATGTATGCCGCCTATGAGGCGCTGTCGGAACGCATGAAGGCCTATCTCGACGGGCTGACCGCGCTGCATGACGGCGAGCAGACTTATCGGGGGCTGTACGCGAATTACGGCGTCGCCGACAAACGGGAATATCCGCGCGCCGAGCATCCTGTCGTCCGCACCCATCCGGTGACCGGCAAGAAGTCGCTCTACGTCAACCGCGGCTTCACCCGCTTCATTGTCGGCATCCCGCGCGACGAGAGCGACGCCATGCTGGCCTATCTCTACCAGCACGCCGAGAACCCACTGTTCCAGTGCCGCTTCCGCTGGACCGAGAACGCGATCGCGTTCTGGGACAATCGCTGCGCCCAGCACCGCGCGATGTGGGACTACTGGCCGCATACCCGCTCCGGCACCCGCGTGACCGTGAAGGGAGAACGGCCGGTGTGAGGATGAGCGTGGCGCGTAGGATGGTAGAGCGCAGCGAAACCCATCGTCTCACCGCGTGGATGCAAGTGATGGGTTTCGCTTCGCTCTACCCATCCTACGAATAGAAACAAAAAACATATCGGGAGGTCGTCCATGCTTCGCGCCGAAGACAACAAATTCCTCACCGAATCAGGTGCGGGGACGGGAATGGGCGAGCTCCTGCGCCGGTTCTGGATTCCGGTGCTGCTGTCGGAAGAGCTGCCGGAGCCGGGCAGCGATCCGAAGAAGATCGTGGTGATGGGCGAGGAGCTGCTGGCCTTCCGCGATAGCAGAGGCGTGGTCGGCGTCATCGATCAATACTGCCCGCATCGCGGCGCCAATCTCTGGCTCGGCCGCAACGAGGAATGCGGCATCCGCTGCGTCTATCACGGCTGGAAGTTCGACACCGACGGCCGCTGCGTCGACATGCCGACATCCTATCCGGACCTCAATGCCAAGGACCTGATCCGCATCAAGTCCTATCCGGTGCGCGAATGGGGCGAGATGATCTGGGCCTATATGGGCCCGGTCGAGGCGATGCCCGAATTGCCGGCGCTGGAGATGGCGCTGCTGCCGGCCTCGCACCGCTTCGTCACCAAGAAGTGGCAGGACTGCAACTGGGTGCAGGCGGTGGAAGGCTCGATCGACACCGCGCATTTCACCTTCGCGCACCTCTCCTTCGAGAAGGAGGAGAACGAGATACTCGACATCAAGAAGCATTTCGTGAACCCGTTGACGCGGGTCGCGACCGACCACATGCGCTGGATCGCCGAGGATCCGCGCCCCGTCATCAAGATCAATCCGCATCAGGCCGGGCTGACGGTCGCGGGCGGACGGCTGACCGGGAGCGACAACATCTACTGGCGCATCGCCCAGTTCCTGATGCCGTTCCACAGTTACGCACCGAGCTCCATGCCGGGCGAGAACATGTTCGGCCAGACCTTCGTGCCGGTCAGCGACACCAGTTGCTGGATCTACACCTATGCGTGGAATCCCGACCGCCCGCTGACAGACGCCGAGCGTGAGGGCTACGCCAATGGCAACGGCGTGATGGCGGCGGTCGACGAGAACTACGTGCCGCTGCGCAACAAGGCGAACGACTATCTGATCGACCGCAAGCTGCAGCGGACCAAGAGCTATACCGGCATCAAGGGCGTCTCCGAGCAGGACGCCGCGGTGCAGGACAGCCAGGGCCCGATCGCCGACCGCACCCGCGAGCATCTTGGCCCGACCGATCTCGGTATCATGCATTTCCGCAAGCTGGTGATGGAGGCGGCCCGCGCGCTGCAGAAGGGCGAGGCGCCGCCGCATGCGGCGCACCAGGATCGCTACACCGTGCGCTCCGGCGCCTGCGTCACCAGCAAGACCAAGGACCTCACCGCCGTGATGGTCGAACGGTTCGGCGATCCCACAGGCTACGTCGGCGGCCCCAGGCAGAACGCCGCGGCGGAGTAGGCGCGGCTGTCGTCCCTGCGAAAGCAGGGACCCAAAACCACGACTATTTGTTGTTGCGCCACGCTGTAGCCCCAACCTTCGCAGAACCGGCAGCGGTGGTTATGGGTCCCGGGTCGCGCTGAGCCTGTCATCGGGCGGCGCTTCGCGCCGACCCGTTGGCTTGCCCGGGACGACGCAAACCTACAACGGAATCCTGCGATACTCCCGGTTGGAGAGGCTCGCCTCCTCGAGATCAAGGTCGCGCTCGATGCGCCGCCTGGTTTCGTCGGTGATCTTGCCGTCGCGCAGCAGCATATGAATGAACTTGCGCTCGGAGGAGATCAGCTCCCGCGTAAGCGCGGTGCCGGCGGCGGAGACGTCGTGCTTCTCGGGGTCGAGCGTATCGGGCAGCTGGTTGAAGCGGATCTCGTGCCGCGAGCGCAACAGCTTCACCACTTCGTCGGAGAGCTCACGGTCGTCGGTGATGGCATCGAGCGACTTCAGCGCGGCGTTCAGCGCCTCGCGCCGCGCCGCGATCTCCTGCTCGTGCTCGGCGATATGCTCGCTGCGTCCGTCCCTGGCGAGGCCGAGCCAGCGCACCACCGGCGGCAATCCGAGGCCGAGCCCGACCAGCGTCACGAAGATCACGCCGAAGGCAACGAACAGGATCAGGTCGCGATACGGGAAGGCGTCACCGCCAGGCAATGTCAAAGGCAGCGCCAGCGCCGCAGCAAGCGAGACCGCGCCGCGTACGCCGGTGAAGGCCACCACGAACACCGCCCGCCACGACGGCAGCGGATCGCGGTCGCGCATGCTTCGGCTGATCCAGCGCGGCAGATAGGTGCCGGGAAACACCCAGAGGAAGCGCGCGACGATGACGATGACGGCGACCAGCACGGTGGCGGTGAGGATGTCGTGCAGCGGGAACGACTTCGACTTCTCGTACAGCGAGCGCATCTGGAAGCCGGTCATCAGGAACAGCAGGCCCTCGATCAAAAAGATGACCAGGTCCCAGAAGAAGATGCCCTGCAGGCGCGTCGCGGCCGAAATCAACAGCGGTCCGTTCCAACTCATGTAGAGACCGCAGGCAACCGTTGCGATCACGCCGCTGCCGCCGAAATGCTCCGGGATCCAGTAGGCGAGATAGGGCGTGATCAGCGACAGCGTGATCTCGACCTGCGGATCGCGGGCTCTGCGGCGGGCGCGCAGGCTGAGCCAGCCGATCGCGGTGCCGAACGCGATCTCGCCGGCGACGATGACGAGGAAGGTGCCGGTCGCCTTCGGCAGCGAGAACAGCCCGGTGGTGATGGCGGCCAGTGCGAAGCGGTAGAGGATCAGCGCGGTCGCGTCGTTGGCGAGCCCTTCGCCCTCGAGCACCACCAGGACGCGGCGGGGCAGGCCGAGCTTGCGCGCGATCGCAAGCGGCGCCACCACGTCCGGCGGCGCGACGATCGCCCCGAGCAGGAAGCCGACGCTCCAGGGCAGGCCGATCAGATAGTGGGTCGCGGCGGCGACCATGAAGGCGGTGAAGATCACGCAGCCGACCGACAGCAGGATGATCGGCCGCAGATTGGCCTTGAACTCGCGCCAGCTCATCGCGACGCTCGCCGAATAGATCAGCGGCGGCAGCACCACCAGAAGCACGAGCTCCGGCGGCAGTTCCAGCGACGGCATGCCCGGCACGAAGGCCAGCACGACGCCGGTCAGCAGCAGCAGGATCGCCGGCGCGATATCGGTTCGCCGCGCCACCAGCGCGGTTCCCGCCAGTACGCCGAGCAGGGTGAGAAAAATCTGAAACTTGGCTTCCATAATGGGCTCAATTCGCCCGGAAACCACCGGCAGTCAATGCGGTCCGGCCGGAGCCGGACCGCTGGGGCATGTCACAAAGCCGTCGTGGGGATGCGGCGGGCCCGCCGGTCAGTCCCGCAGGTCGTAGCGGTACGACTTCGAGACGATCTGCCAGCCATCGGCGAGCTTCATCGCCACCAGGTAGTCGGTGAAGTAGCGCGGCGGCAGCTGGCACCGCACCTTGATGAAGGCGGTGTTGTCGTCGGAGCGGTCGATAGTAACGATGAAATCTTCGCGGGCCTTGCCCTCGGCCTTTCCCGACGGCCGCTTGCGCACCCAGGCAAGCCAGTCCGGCACGGTCAGGACCTTCAGCTCGCCCTTCTCCACCCAGCGCAGGTCGGCGCTTGGATGAAAGGCCGCGGCAAGCTTGTCGGCGTCGCCCTCGTAGAGACCGTCGAAATAGGTTTGCACGACATTTTCGACGCTGGATCGATCTTGGCTCATTGGTTGGTCCTCCCGGCAGGGTTTTCGTCTGCTAGGATTTAGCCATGAACCACCGGATTGCGCCATGGCCGTCGGCAAAATTCCGCGTGAGGAGAAAGCCGTGACCGCATCTGCAAATTCGAACGATCGTATCCTGACGGGCGAATGCTTCTGCCGCGACGTGCGCTACGAGGTGGCCGACGCGTTCGGCTATGCGCTGAATTGTCACTGCTCGAACTGCCGCCGCACCACGGGTTCGGCGTTCAAGCCGTTCGCGGGAATCGCGCGCGAAAAATTCGCCGTCGTCAGCGGCGCCGATCGTCTGCTGATCTACGGCGATGAGCTCACCCATGACGCGCATTGCGGCCGCTGCGGCTCGCTGCTCTATTCGCAGGTCCGCGACGGCGCTTATGTCCATGTCACGATGGGAACGCTGCGCGATGCGCCGGCGATCCGGCCGACTGCGCATATCTTCGTCGGCTCCAAGGCGCCGTGGTACGCGATATTGGACGACCTGCCGCAATATCAGGGGCACGTCACCAAAGGCGCGGAATAAATCCGCGCCACCTCAGTTCGTGCCCTGAGGCTGGTCCGCTTGTGCCGAGGTAGTCTTGGACGGCCCCAACGCGAAGGCGAGCACGACATTGTCGGCGCGCTGCTTGAACTCCTTGCCGACCGCGTTGCGCGCCGCGTCTGAGAGTTCCTGCAGCGGCTTGTCCTGCAGCAGGCTGGGGAAGGTGACGGTCACCGATGTGAGCCGGCCATTGCGCCAGTTGAAGCCGACCTGTGGTTTGACCCCGACCGCCGCAAGGAGGTCTTCCTCCACGGCCTTGGCGTGCTTGAAGCCGTCGAACACGGCGTCGACCATGCCGCAGCCCGCGGTGCAGCCGGCAAGCAGCGCGAGGGCGACAAGGTTTCTGGCCATGCGGCCGATCGTGCCGGATCGGGCGGATAGAACCGGTGCGGTTGCGCCCTGCATGACGTCCTCCGTGGTATTGTTCTCGTTCCCCCGATCGTGCCCGAAATATCGCGACCAGCCAATCCGTACCCCGGTCCCTTCCGCAGTGTCGCTATGAACGGATCTGGGTTTTTGGAATTGAACGGGGGCTGCCCGGTCTCGGCGTCGGCAATGACGAGTCTGCAACTCGTGATGCAGCTAGATCGCGCTCGCTGCGATGTTCACCATCAGCGCCAGCAGCGCGGTGTTGAACACGAACGAGATGACGCCGTGCACGGTCGCGGTGCGGCGGATGATCTTGTCGGTGATGCCGACGTCGGAGACCTGCGCGGTCATGCCGATCACGAACGAGAAGTAGATGAAGTCCCAGTAATCGGCGTCGACGTGCTCGTCGCCGCTCGGAAACTGCAATCCGCCGGGCGTCTTGCCGCGGTAGAATTCATGGGCGTAGTGCAGCGCGAACGCGGTGTGAACCATGGTCCATGACAGGGTGATGGTGACAATCGCCGCCGCCAGTCCGGCCGGGCTGCCCTTGGCTGCGCCGAGTTCAAATACGATGGCTGCGAGGCTCGCCAGCGCGCCGAACGCGGTCACCAGCAGGATCAGGAACCGGCCATCGTCCTGCAATATGGCGCTGCGCTTGATATAAGCGACGCCACAGCGCAGCATCATCGCATAGGCAAGCACCAGATACAGCGCGGCGAAGGCGTCCCATCCGGCGAGCAGGCGCGTGACGAGGCGCGGCGCTCCCGGCACCAGCAGGGCAGCCAGGATGCCGACCCCAAGCGAGACGAAGGTGCGCGGCCGGCCCACGACGACGCGGACCGGCATCGGCAGCTTGCGGAAACGAACAAGGCGGTCGTCGGGCTCCTTGCTCATTTCGCGCTTTGCTTTCGGTTAGTTCTTGCGCTCGGCGACGAAGCGGGCTGCGGCGCGCAGCACGTCGCCCCTATCGCCGAACACCGACAGCGCGGCATCGGCGCGCGCCAGGAGGTCGCGCACGCGCTGCTTGGCGCCATCGATGCCGAGCTGGGTGACGAAGGTGGTCTTGCCGAGCGCAGCGTCGGCACCGGCCGGCTTGCCGAGTGCAGCGGCGTCGCCCTCGACATCGAGCAGATCGTCGGCGATCTGGAAGGCTTCACCGAGCGCTTTGCCGTAATCGTCGAGCGCCCGATACTCGCTCTCGGAGGACTGGCCGAGGATCGCGCCGGCGATGCAACCGAAGCGGAGCAGCGCGCCGGTCTTCATCTGCTGCAGGCGCGCGACATCGACCGGCTCGCGGTCGCCGAAGCGGCCTTCGCCGGCGAGGTCGAGGATCTGGCCGCCGGCCATACCGCCGATCCCGGAGGCGCGCGCCAGCGCGCGGGTCAACAGCAGGCGCACTTGGGCGTCCTTGTGGATCGCATCACGGGTGATGATGTCGAAGGCGATCGTCAGTAGCGCGTCGCCGGCCAGGATCGCGGTCGCCTCGTCATAGGCCTTGTGCAGGGTCGGGCGGCCGCGGCGCAGATCGGAATTGTCCATCGACGGCAGATCGTCGTGGATCAGCGAATAGCAGTGGATGCTTTCGAGCGCAGCGCCCACCAGCAGGGCGGCTTCGCGCGGGATGCCGAACACCGCCGCGCTCTCGACCACGAGGAACGGCCGCAGCCGCTTGCCGCCACCGAGGCTCGAATAGCGCATCGCCTCGATCAGCCGCTTCGGGCGCACGATTTCGTCGGTTTCGGTCGCGTCGGACAAAAGTCTCGCGAGCAGGGCTTCGGTATCCTCCGCGGTCTGGTCCAGCCGCTTGGAAAACTCTGCAGTACCGGTCGTCATTAAGAATTGCTCCAGATCGATTTTCGGCCGGACAATCGTTGATGGCATCGGCTTCGTCAATTCCACCCTGCGACGGATTCGCGCCTTAAAAGTGCTGGAAAAACCGTGAATTATCCCACAGACGTCTGACAGCGCCGGCCGTTCCTGGCGGGCGGGGCCCAAATCCTTCCTGGAGAGGTTCTCCCCGGAAACCCTCGTTTTGCGCATCGTCCGAATTTTATTGCTGCTTTTGCTGGCTCTGCTGGTGCTGCCGTATCTGGTGACGCCGTTCTACCGCACCGGCCACCCGGTCTCGGCCCTGATGGCGTGGCGGACCCTGCGAGGGGCCCCGGTGACGCGGCATTGGATCGATTTCGGCGCCATGTCGCCGTATCTGCCGCGGTCCGTGGTCGGCGCGGAAGACGCCCATTTCTGCAAGCACCGGGGCGTCGACTGGGGCGCGCTGCGCGAGGTGATCGACGATGCCGGGGATGGTGAGGCGGCGCGCGGCGGCTCGACCATCACCCAGCAGGTGGCCAAGAACCTGTTCCTGTGGCCCGGCCGCAGCATGATCCGGAAGGGGTTGGAACTGCCGCTGGCGCTCTGGATCGATTTCGTGCTGCCCAAGCAGCGAATCCTCGAAATCTACCTCAACATCGCCGAAATGGGCCCATCCGGGCAGTTTGGCGCCGAGGCCGGGGCCCAATATGCCTTCGGCCGGTCGGCAGCCGGGCTGTCAACTCGCGAGGCCGCGCTTTTGGCTTCGATCCTGCCCAATCCGGTCAAACGGAGCGCCCGGAACCCGGGTCCGGGGGTGCGCAGGCTGTCCGGGACCTATATGGCGAGGGGCAATGCGGTGGAGCGCTGCTGGCGCGAAAATCGCGGCTCCTGAGGCTGATTTCGGGCGGATTTTACCGTGTCGGACCCTAGATTTACGCAGTGCCTTCCTCTATAAGCGCGGCCTTACCGGCATCGCAGCTGGCGCTTTGAAGCGCTGTGCGCTCGTCCCCATTTCGGACGATGCCTCCGCAACACCCCTAGAGGACACCGTTATGGCCGTTCCCAGAAGAAAAACCTCGCCGTCGCGCCGTGGCATGCGTCGTTCGGCTGACGCGATCAAGACCCCGACCTATGTCGAGGACAAGGACTCCGGCGAACTGCGCCGCCCGCACCACCTCGACCTGAAGACCGGCATGTACAAGGGCCGCCAGGTCCTGAAGGCCAAGAAAGAGTCCTGATCGGACATTCGGCTGTCGCGCCGCAGAGCATGATCCGGAAAAGCGTCTAGCGGTTTTCCGATAAGATCATGCTCCGAACAAAACGGCGCTGCGCCCGAATTCGGCCAACGAGGCCGGTCAAAACGGGCGCGTCCGCGGCGAAGCGTAGGCATCGCCGCATGCTGGTTCTCCCTGGAATAAGGCGCAAGCCCCGATGGTCGGTTTTCCGCTGCTGCTGGTTCCGCTCGCGGTCTACAACATCATCGCCTTCCTGATGCCTGGCGTGTCCTTCACGGACCCGCTGATCAGGCTGACATTGCTCTCGGGCGAGCAGTGGCAGATCACGCTCAGCGACATGCTGCTCGCCGCCGGCGTGCTGCTGTTGCTGCTCGAGGTCATCAAGGGCGCTCGGCCCGGCGCGAAATTTCTCACCGACCATCTGCTGTCGCTGATCGTGTTCGGCGCGGCCGCCGCCGAATTCGTGCTCTGGCCGAAATTCGGCAATTCGACCTATGGCCTGCTCACGCTGCTGGCGCTGGTCGATTTCATTTCCGGAATTGCGCTGCGCACCCGCCGCCGTGCGGTGGTCGCGGCACCGGCGCAGAGCGTCAGCAAGTCGCAGCCCGAGGTGCCGCAGCCCGCGCCTGTCGCGCAACCCGCCGCGCGGCCCGAGCCCGCACCTGTCGTTACGCCGGCGCCCGCCGCGCCGCCGCCGGCCGCAACCGTTCCTCCGGCGACGTCGGTTGCGGAATCCGTGCTGCTCGATCAGTCCGCGCCAAAGCCGACGGTGACCTCGCCGGATTTGCAGCCGGGCGGCCAGCCGCCGTCGGACGCGCCGCAGCGCTGATACTCTTCTGAAATCTAGATGATCTGCCGCGTACGCCGCGCGACGCTGCGGCGTTCGTCGATGTGCGGGCCGTAGGCGCTTTGCGCGTCGGCCAATGACCCACGCCGCAGCTCGCACGTCTGCGGTTCGTGGGCGGCGGTTGCGATCAGCTGGGCAACGAACGACGGATCGGCGTGGGGTAGCGGGATCTTGGGCGCCCAACGGGTGGTCGTGGCCAGCGGCACCAAGGCGGTGCAGGGGGCTGCAGGTTCGCCTGTAACCTCGCCGTCCAGGATTTCCGATTGATCGATATCAGGCATCGCACGCAGACCCGTTGACCGTCATACTTTGGGACGTTGCGTCCCTCCGCAACACCCCCGTGGCAAGGGTCATGCCCGCCATCCCCAGTTCGTTCCCCGGCAGTCGCAAACGTGGTTTCCAGATTATTTATCAACTTCTCCTAGCGTTGGATTCGCCGGAACCACTATCTTGAGGGCGTGCAGAATCACCGGGCGCCGTCCCAAATCGAGACATGTTCGATGCCACCTGTCCCGCCAGCTGCCAGCATCCTCGCCTCGCTCGGCCAGGCAACATTCGCCTGGGACCTGGCGAGCGACGCGATCGCCTGGAGCGACAATGCGGCGACGGTCTTTCCGGATATCCCCGTCGCGGCGCTCGCGAGCGGCGCCGAGCTCGCCAAGCTGATCGAGCCATTGCGTTCGGTTCGATCAGATGCGCTCGGCCAGGCCGCGACTGTGCGCAGCGGGGAGGGCGTTCCCTACCGGATCGAATATGGCGTGCGCGCCGTCACCTCGGCGCCGGTGATCTGGATCGAGGAGACCGGCTGCTGGTTTGCCGGCGCCGACGGCAGGCCGGCGCTGGTGCAGGGCGTCGTCCGCATCAACAATGAACGGCATGCCCGCGACGAGCAGCTCATGAAGCTGTCGCGGCACGATCCGCTGACCAACGAGCTCAACCGCACCTATCTGATCGCCTCGCTCGCCGAGACGATCGAGGAGTGCGCGCGCTTCCGCACCTCCTGCGCCTTCATGCTGATCGGCATCGATCACCTGGCGCGGGTCAATGATGCCTTCGGCTTCGATGTCGCGGACGCCGTCATCGCCGAGGTTGCGAAGCGGATCCGCGCCCGGCTGCGCAGCGGTGACATGCTCGGCCGCTTCTCCGGCAACAAGTTCGGCCTGATCCTGCGCAACTGCACCGTCGACGACACCAATGTCGCGGCCGAGCGCTTCCTCGCCGCGGTCCGCGACGAGGTGGTGCCGACCAAATCCGGCCCGGTGTCGGTGACCGTGTCGATCGGCGCCGTCACCATCCCGCGCCATGCGAAGTCGGCGGAGGAGGCGGTCAATCGCGCCCAGGAGACGCTGGACGCCGCCAAGAGCCGCCGCGCCGGATCGTTCGCGCTGTGGAAGCCGAATGTCGAGCGCGACGCCCAGCGCCGCGTCAACATCCGCGTCACCGACGAGATCGTCACCGCGCTGAACGAGCGCCGTATCGTGATCGGCTTCGAGCCGGTGGTCGATGCGCGTTCGCGGCAGGCTTCGTTCTACGAGTGCCTGGTCCGCATGGAGCAGGACGACGGCCGGGCGCTGCTCGCGCCTGACATCGTGCCGGTCGCCGAGCGGCTCGGCCTGATCCGGATGGTCGATCACCGCGTGCTGGAGCTCGCCGTCGCGGAGCTTGCCGCCGCGCCTGATGTCGAGCTCAGCCTGAACATCTCGCCCGACACCACGATGGACCCGGACTGGTGGGCCACCATCGAATCGCTGATGCGCGCGCATCCCGGCGTCGGCGAGCGGCTGATCGTCGAGATCACCGAGACGGTCGCGATCCAGGACATCGACGACGTCCGCGGCTTCGTCACGCGGCTGAAGAATTTCGGCAGCCGGATCGCGATCGACGATTTCGGCGCCGGCTACACCTCGTTCCGAAACTTGCGCAAGCTCGGCGTCGATATTGTCAAAATCGACGGCGCCTTCGTGCAGAACATCGTGCGCTCGGCCGACGACCGCGCCTTCGTGCAGACGCTGATCGATCTCGCGCGCCGTCTTGAGATCAAGACGGTTGCCGAATGGGTGCAGGACGAAGAGGCCGCTGTGATGCTGCGCGAGTGGGGCTGCGACTTCATCCAGGGCCGCCTGATCGGCCTCGCCTCGCCGGACCGGCCGTGGAACGCGCCGGCCGAGAAGGCCGTCCCTGCCGCGGGCTGACGCGCGATGATCGGCTGATCACCGCGCTCCCGCTCCGTTCTCGACAGGGGTTGCTCAAAATATGAGCGCGTCGTGCCCAAGGTTTGGCGGGAGTTCATCCAATTTATTGTGCGTTCCCAGACAAGTTTTCCAGCGGAGACCGCCGTTTACTTCTTCGAGGTTTGGACCGTGGCTTGCGCCATGACAACGTCGAAAGAGGATCGAATGGTCACGTTATCTTTTCCGCGCACGTACAAACTCATGCATATCGCGGCGCTGGGGGCACTGCTGGTTGTGGGCGTCGGTGCTCCAACCAGCGCTAGGGCAGCTGCGCCGGCCGCCTGTGCGGAGCTACAGGCAAAATATCCGGACTGGAAGGGCAAGACCCTCGTCAACGCTATCAATCCGCATACGCCAGGCTACGAGTCGATCGATCCGAAGGACCCGAGCAAATATGTCGGCTTCGATATTGATCTCGGCGAGGAGATTGGTGAATGCCTCGGCTTCAAGCTGACCTACAAGGCGGTTACCTTCGCCGCACTCCTGACCACGCTGGCCAGTGGTCAGGCCGACATTGTGATCTCTGACATCTACGCCACGGAAGAGCGTGCCAAGGCGGCCGACTTCATCACCTATTCGAAGGTGTTCGACGGCGTAGTGGTCGCCAAGGGCAATCCGAAGAAGATCTCCGGCATCAATACCTCGATGTGCGGCGCGGCAGCGGCCGAGAACACAGGCTACGTTGAAGTTCCGCTGATCCAGGCGCTCGTGCCGGAGTGCAAGAAGGAGGGCAAGCCTGAGCCGACCATTCAGCTCTACGACAACAACGCCAACTGCATTCAGGCGATCCTGGCCGGACGCGCCGACACTTATGTCAACGACGTCAACACCGTCGACAATGCGGTGAAGGCCTATCCGGACAAGCTCGAAAAAGCTGTCGCGGTGACAATCCCGTATAAGGTCGGCATCGGCGTGCCCAAGGACAAGCCGGCCTTCCGCGATGCCGTGAAGGCGGCGCTGACCGAGATCTACAAGTCGGGCGATCAGCTCGCGCTGCTGAAGAAGTGGAATCTCGATCCGGAGAACCTGATGGAGCCTGGTCTGCTGACGGTCAAGTAGGTTCAGCACTGGCAAAAGGACGCCATGCTCGATGGAGCTGTTCCTCCACTATTTGACCATGCCGTATATGATCGAGGGCATTCAGGCGACCTTGCAAGTCACTGCCCTCGGTCTACTCGGCGGCCTCGTCCTCGGTGTGATCCTGGCGTGGATGCAACTCAGCCGCTTCAAAGCGCTGGCGTCATTCGCCCGGGTCTACACCGTGATCTTTCGCGGCACGCCACTGATCCTGCAGATGGTGTTCGCCTATAACGCCCTGCCGCAGATCGGCATCAAGCTCCCTGCCATTCTCGCCGCCGGCCTCGCGCTGGCCTGCAACGAAGCTCCGTTCATCGCCGAGATGCTGCGCTCCGGCGTGCTCGGCGTCGATCGCGGCCAGGTGCTGGCCGGGCAGGCGCTCGGCATGACGCCCGGCGTCCTGATGCGCCGGATCATCGCGCCGCAGGCGATCCGCTCGATGATCCCCGCCTTCGGCAACGAGACCGTCAGCGCGCTGAAGAATTCGTCGCTGGCGTCGGTGATCGCCGTGCAGGAGCTGACGTTGCGTTCGACCCAGATGGCGTCGGCAACTTTCGATTTCTTCTCGATCTTCTTCGCCTCCGGCCTGATCTATCTGTTCCTCACTGCGGCGATCGCCGGCATCCAGTTGTTCCTCGAATGGCTGTTCGATCTCGACCGCGCGTCGAAGCAGATCAGGCTGATGCGGATGATGCCGTGGTATCGGGTGCAGGGGCTCGATGATCCGCTGACCGCGGCGGACGAGACGCCGCCTGAGATCCTGCCCGATGCCGGCGTCGCCGAATTGCCGCCGCCGCGCTCGCAGTCCGGGCGTATCGATCGCGCCAAACGCACCGAGACGCTGGCGCGAAACAACGTGGCCGTCGATATCGCTGCGCTGCGCAAGAGCTATGACAATCAGGTGGTGCTCGCCGGCGTCGATATCACGGTGCGGATCGGCGAGGTGATCGCGCTGCTCGGGCCGTCCGGCTCCGGCAAGAGCACGCTGCTCCGCTGCATCAACAATCTCGAGCTCTGGAACGACGGCAGCATCAAGGTCGGCGGTCGCCGGCTCGGCTTCAACGATCACGGCAAGGCGCTGTCGCCGCGACTGCTGGCGCAGGCGCGTGCCGAAGTCGGCGTCGGCATGGTGTTCCAGCAGTTCAACCTGTTCGGCCACCTCACCGCGAAGGAGAATATCGCGGGGCCGCTGCGCTGGGTGCATGGCATGTCGCGCCCCGATGCGGATCGCCGGGCGACCGAATTGCTCGCGCGCGTTGGCCTCAGCCACCGCGCCGATGCACTGCCGCGGCATCTCTCCGGTGGCCAGCAGCAGCGCGTCGCCATCGCCCGTGCGATCGCGCCAAATCCAAGCGTGCTGTTGCTCGATGAACCGACTTCCGCGCTCGACCCCGAACTCGTCAATGAGGTGCTTGAAGTCATCCGTCGCCTCGCGGTGGAAGACGGCCTCACCATGATCATTTCAACTCATCAACTGCGCTTCGCCAGTGAAGTCGCCGATCG
Source organism: Bradyrhizobium sp. 26S5 (assembly GCF_036923295.1). Classification (NCBI taxonomy): domain Bacteria; kingdom Pseudomonadati; phylum Pseudomonadota; class Alphaproteobacteria; order Hyphomicrobiales; family Nitrobacteraceae; genus Bradyrhizobium; species Bradyrhizobium sp. 26S5. The sequence continues at coordinate 405,382 of NZ_CP145948.1, forward strand.
CGTGGTGTTGCTGGCGGGCGGCGCGATCATCGAGGAGGGCCCGGCCAATGAGGTGCTGGGCAATCCGCGCAATCCGGTAGCGCAGCGTTTCCTCAATGCCATGGAGGCCGAAATCGCATGAACAGAAATCAGTCCGCTTCCATCCGCGTGAGGGCCTTTGCGTGAAACATCATCTGTTGTCGGTATCTGCGAAGACCGTGCATTGGGGCTATTTCAGCAAGGTCGTTGCGCCGGCGCTGACGCTGAAGTCTGGCGACCGCGCCACCATCGAGACGCTGACGCATCACGCCAATGACGATTACGAGCGCATGATCGAGGGCGATCCCGGCGCCGAGAGCGTGTTCAAATGGACGCGCGAGCACAAGGCGGTGGCGCGGCGCGGCTCGGGGCCTACCGAAGGCCCGTTCATCCGCGGCTCCGGCGAAGGCGTCGGCGTGCATCTGCTCACCGGCCCGGTGGCGATCGAAGGCGCCGAGCCAGGCGACGTGCTGGAGGTGCGCATTCTCGACGTGCGTCCAAGGCCGGCCTGCAAGGCCTGCCATGCCGGCAAATGCTTCGGCTCCAATGTCGCGGCCAACTGGGGCTTTCACTATCACGACTTGATCGAAGCGCCGAAGCCGCGCGAGGTGGTGACGATCTTCGAGCTCGACACGTTGGGCGAACCCTTCGCCAAGGCGGTCTACAATTATGTCTGGACGCCGCAGACCGATCCCGACGGCATCGTGCATTCGACCATCGACTATCCCGGCGTGCGCGTTGATCACGCCACCATCGTCAAGCGCGAGAATATTCTGAGCAATGTCCGTGTGCCCGCGCGGCTGCATTTCGGCACCATGGGCCTCGCGCCGTCAGAGCAGGATTTCGTGTCCTCGATCCCGCCGAGCTATACTGGCGGCAATATCGACGACTGGCGCGTCGGCAAGGGTGCCAAGATGTTCTATCCGGTCGCGGTGCCCGGTGCGTTCTTCTCGGTCGGTGATCCCCATGCCGCGCAGGGCGACAGCGAGCTTGGCGGCACGGCGATCGAGACCTCGCTCACCGGCGATTTCGAGTTCATCCTGCACAAGCATCGCGATCTCGCCGGCACACAGCTCGAAGGCCTGACGCATCCGATGCTGGAAACTCCCGACGCCTGGTCGGTCTACGGCTTCACCTATCCGAACTATCTCGCCGAGCTCGGCGTCAATGCGCAGCTCGAAATCGCCGATCATTCCAGCCTCGACCGCGCAATGCGCGACGCCTTCCGCAAGATGCGTCGCTTCCTGATGACGGTGCACAAGCTCAGCGAGGACGAGGCGATCTCGCTGATGTCGGTGGGCGCGGATTTCGGCGTGACGCAGGTGGTCGATGCCAATTGGGGCGTGCATGGGACCATCCGCAAGAACGTGTTCCGGTGTGACTGATCACGCGCCGGCCACAGGGCAGGACGCGACATCCTTTGGACTGGCATGGAGATTGCTTGGCTTCGGCTCCGAAGGTCGATGCATGAGGCCGCGTCCGTTCACGAGTGAATCCTACTCCGAAGGCGACCGCCCCGAGGCCTGGCGGGACGTCCTGGCGTCGGTCGGCTTGCAGCCGACGGCCGCCACAACCACTCATGCCGGCCATGCCACCGCGGTGCGGCGCAATTTTCAGGGCGTGACGCTGGCCAGGCTTTCGGCAGGGCCACAATCGGTGTCGTCGCGCACCGATGTTGTGGCCGATCATCCGCTGGTGCTCCTGCCGATCGAAGACGGGGTGGCACTGAAAACGGCGGCCGGTTATCAGATCGTCGCGGCGGGACATCTTCTGCTGCTGCCGCGCGCGGGAGACTGGAGCGTGTCGTTCCAGCGCGAGATGCGCGCGGTGGTGCTGTCGGTGGCTTCCGAACCGACGTATTGCCGCCGTGCCACGCCGCAAGACGGCGAGATGCGTGTGCTTCCACCCGGTGGCTTTGGCAGCGTATTTGCGCAGATGATGGAACTCGCCGCGCGCGATCTCGAAGCGCTGTCCGATGTCGAATGGACCGCGCTCGCGCGAAGTCTCGCCGATCTGCTGCCGACATTCATGTGTCAGCACAGCGATACAGCAAGCGATCTCGGCGGCAGCAGCGCCTCCAAGGCGGCGACGCTGCATCGCCTGTGCGAGACCGTTGAACGCTGCCTCGACGATCCCGATCTGACGCCGGCGAAAATCGCCGGCGCTGAGGGCATTTCCGAACGCTATCTGCAAAAACTGTTCGAGGGCGCCGGCACCAGTTTCACGCATTACCTGCGTGAACGCAGGCTGCAGCGCACCTGGGCCGATCTGTCCAACCCCGCGGAGGCGCATCACTCGATCTCCGAGATCGCCTTCCGCGTCGGCTTCAACGACTCCGCGCATTTCAGCCGCGCCTTTCGCCAGCGCTTCGGTCTATCGCCGCGCGAATTCCGCCAGCATGAAGCTGAGCGCCAAACCGCATCGACAGCCACAGCCGGCCAACGCGGCTGGCCCCAACAAGCCCTGGCGCAACTGCGCAGCCGGCATGTCGCGCTGGTGCGCAAGACCGCTGCACCCTATAACGCCCATGACGTGGAGATCGCGGACGCGCCGCGCCATCACCATCTCGCCGCGGACGCTTCGCGCGTGCATTGGGGCTATTTCAGCCATTCGTTGCCACCGCAGGTCGAGATCGGCTCCGGCGACACCATCACCATTGAGACGCTGACCCAGCATGCCTCCGACGATCCCGAGCGCATGATCAAGGGCGATCCAGGCGCCGAAAGTGTGTTCCACTGGACGCGCGATCGGAAGAACGTCGATCGTCGCGGCGCCGGCCCGCTCGATGCCTCGATCTATGGCCGCGGCGCCGGCGAGGGATTCGGCGTGCACATTTGCACCGGGCCGGTGGCCGTGAAGGACGCGGAGCCAGGCGACGTACTGGAAATCCGCATCCTCGACATCGTGCCGCGCGCGAGCCGCAATCCGGATTTCAAGGGGCGCGTGTTCGGCAGCAGCGTCGCGGCCTGGTGGGGCTATCACTACAAGGAATTCCTCGCCGAGCAGAACGCCCATGAGGCGGTGACGATCTACGAGATCGTCGACGACGATGACGCACCGCATGCACGTGCGCTGTATTCCTATCGCTGGGAGCCGCAGACCGATCCGTTCGGGACGCTGCACAAGACTTATGACTATCCGGGTATTCCGATCCCGCCATCATCAGTGCGGCGCCGGCACGATGTGCTCGACGGCATCCGCATCCCGCTACGTCCGCATTTCGGAGTCATCGCGCTGGCGCCGCGCGAGGCCGAACTTGTCGATTCCGTCCCGCCCGCATATTTCGGCGGCAATCTCGACAACTGGCGGCTCGGCAAGGGCTCGACGGTCTATCTGCCGGTGTCGGTGCCAGGCGCGCTGCTGTCGGTCGGCGATCCTCATGCTGCACAGGGTGACGGCGAACTCGGCGGCACCGCCATCGAATGTTCGATGACCGGCACATTCCAGGTCATCCTGCACAAGAAGAATGCGTTCACGAATCAGCCCTTCGCCGATCTCACCTATCCACTGATCGAGACAGAAGCCGACTGGGTGCTGATGGGCTTCAGTCATCCCAACTATCTCGCCGAATTCGGCGCCAACGGGCAGAGCGAGGTCTATGCCACCTCGTCGCTCGATCTCGCGATGAAGGATGCGTTTCGCAAGATGCGCCGCTTCCTGATGAACATCAAAGGCCTCACCGAGGACGAGGCGATCGCGCTGATGTCGGTAGCGGTGGACTTCGGCGTGACGCAGGTGGTGGACGGCAATTGGGGCGTCCATGCCATTCTCAGTAAGCGCGTCTTCGATCACGCGCCGCAAAACTAACGATCAAAGAGCAGGCGAGGAGACATCGTTGCAGTTTCACATGATATCCGGCGGCCCGAGGCCGGTCGCGCCGTTCAGCCACGCGGTCGAGACCGACGGCTTCGTCTTCGTCACCGGCCAGATGCCGGATACGCCGGCCGCACCCGGCGTATTGCCCGAGGGTATTGTGGCGCAGACCCGCGCGGTGATGGAGAATCTGCGCGTGGTGCTTGCGGGCCTGGATCTCGGCTTCGAGCATATCGTGATGTCGCGCATCTATCTGACGCGCTTCAAGGACGATTATGCGGCGATGAACGAGACCTATCGCAGCTACTTCCGGTCCGACCGCCTGCCGGCCCGCACCTGCGTCGGCGTGACCGGTCTGGCCTACGATGCGTTGATCGAAATCGATCTCGTCTGCCGCCGGCCTGCATAGACGCAGCGAACGCGGGCTGAAGAGAGGTCAGCGGCGCCTGACGCCGGGTTCGCCGCCATCAGATCCGCGGTGCGATGAGGCCGTCCGGCCGATCGGCGATAAGGACCTACTCGTCCTTCTTCGTCGGCTGCGACATGCGCTCGAGGCGTTCCTGCATGTCCTTCATCTGGCGGCGAAGGTCGTCGATGTTGCCGTTGTCGGGCGACGGTTCCGGCACCTTCTCGGCCTCGCCAGCGCGCTGCGGCACGAACGGCTTGAACATCGAGAAGGTCTGCTGAAACAGCTCCATGTTGCGGCGGACCTGTTCTTCCAGCGGAGCAAACGGCGTACCGCTCAGGGCGCCCGCGATCTGCTTGCGAAATCTCTCCTGTTCCCGGGTCAGCTGATCGATCGACTGCTCGAGATATCTCGGCACCACCATCTGCATGCTGTCGCCGTAGAAGCGGATCAGCTGGCGCAGGAACGTGGTCGGCAGCAGGTTCTGCCCGGCCTTGTTTTCCTGCTCGAAGATGATTTGCGCGAGCACGGAGCGGGTGATGTCGTCGCCGGTCTTGGCGTCATAGACGAGGAAATCCTCGCCCTCCTTCACCATCGCCGCGAGATCCTCGAGCGTCACATAGGTGCTCGTACCGGTATTATAGAGCCGCCGGTTCGCGTATTTCTTGATCGTGGTCGGTTGTTCAGATTTTGCCATGGGCTCTCACTTCAACACCGAAGAACCTGGAACCCGAACGGCATCGCCGCTGGGCTAAATGCAACGCATCGCAGCAAAGGTAAGCATTTTCAAAGCGGTTCGGCTACCGTTTTGTGCGGCACGGTTAATCTCAAAGCAAAGGGATTGCTCAGGAAAGTGCCAAGAGCGTCATTTTGAGTGCGTCGCGGCGCGATTTGCGTGACAGTTCGATTGACATGTCCCAACGAGGTTTACAGGATAGCCGTCAAGAGACAGGCCCGCCAGACCGGCCGCCCGCCGTCGAGAAACCCAGCTACAACCAATAGGAGATGTCCATGTCAGACGATGTCGTCATCGTCAGCGCCGCCCGCACCCCCGTCGGCAGCTTCAACGGCGCGTTCGCCACCACGCCGGCCCACGACCTCGGCGCGATCGCCATCAAGGCGGCGCTTGAGCGTGCCGGCGTCGAGGCCGGTCAGGTCTCCGAAGTCATCATGGGCCAGATCCTCACCGCCGCCCAAGGCCAGAACCCGGCCCGGCAGGCCTCGATCGCGGCCGGCATCCCGGTGGAAAGCCCGGCCTGGGGCGTCAACCAGCTCTGCGGCTCGGGCCTGCGCACGGTGGCGCTCGGCTACCAGGCGCTGCTGAACGGCGATTCCTCTGTTGTCGTCGCCGGCGGCCAGGAATCCATGAGCATGGCCCCGCACGCGCAATATCTGCGCGGCGGCGTCAAGATGGGCGGCCTCGAGCTGATCGACACCATGATCAAGGACGGGCTGTGGGATGCCTTCAACGGCTACCACATGGGCAACACCGCCGAGAACGTCGCCAAGCAGTACCAGATCACCCGCTCGCAACAGGACGAGTTCGCGGTCGGCTCGCAGAACAAGGCCGAGGCGGCGCAGAAAGCCGGCAGGTTCAAGGACGAGATCGTCCCGGTCACGATCAAGAGCCGCAAGGGCGATATCGTGGTCGACACCGACGAATATCCGCGTCATGGCGCCACGATCGATGCGATGGCCAAGCTCCGCGCGGCCTTCGAGAAGGACGGCACCGTCACCGCCGGCAACGCCTCGGGCATCAATGACGGCGCCGCCGCCGTCGTGCTGATGACCGCCAAGGAAGCCGCCAAGCAGGGCAAGAAGGTGCTCGCCCGCATCGTCTCGTGGGGCCAGGCCGGCGTCGATCCCAAGATCATGGGCACCGGGCCGATCCCGGCCTCGCGCACCGCGCTGAAGAGGGCCGGCTGGAACATCGCCGATCTCGACCTGATCGAGGCCAACGAGGCGTTCGCCGCGCAGGCCTGCGCCGTCAACAAGGACCTCGGCTGGGATCCCGCCAAGGTCAACGTCAATGGCGGCGCGATCGCGATCGGCCATCCGGTCGGCGCGTCCGGCGCGCGCGTGCTGGTGACGCTGCTGCACGAGATGCAGAAGCGCGACGCCAAGAAGGGCCTCGCGACGCTGTGCATCGGCGGCGGCATGGGCATCGCTATGTGCGTTGCACGCGACTGAACAAAAGGCAGCGAGGTCGGTTAGGTGATGAAAAGATCATCTGTCAACCGCGGCGCGAGCTGATAAACATGATGCCCGGCTTTGTGCCGGGCATTTTTGTTTCGAGAGCATGATCCGGAAAAGTGTGAAGCGGTTTTCCGAAAAGATCATGCTCAAAAAAGGGAGCTAAAGCGCGATGACAATTCAACCTAATCTCATCGCGCTTTGTTGAGTGAGTGCGAAGGCCGGGGCGATCCGGTTATAAAAGACGGCCAAGGAGGAGACGGACATGGCACGTGTTGCATTGGTGACGGGCGGAACGCGGGGCATTGGAGCTGCGATCAGCAAGGCGCTGAAAGCGGCGGGCTACAAGGTGGCGGCGAGCTACGCCGGCAATGACGCCGCGGCGGAGAAGTTCAAGGCGGAGAGCGGCATTCCCGTCTACAAGTGGGATGTCTCATCGTTCGACGCTTGCGCGGCCGGCGTGAAGCAGGTCGAGGCCGATCTCGGCCCGGTCGACGTGCTCGTCAACAATGCCGGCATCACCAAGGATACCGCATTCCACAAGATGACGCTGGAGCAGTGGAATGCCGTTATCAACACCAACCTCGGCTCGCTGTTCAACATGACGCGCCAGGTGATCGAGGGCATGCGCGCGCGCAAGTTCGGCCGCGTCATCTCGATCTCCTCGATCAATGGCCAGAAGGGCCAGTTCGGTCAGGTCAACTACTCCGCGGCAAAGGCCGGCGATATCGGCTTCACCAAGGCGCTGGCGCTGGAGAACGCCAAGGGCGGCATCACCGTCAACGTGATCTGCCCGGGCTATATCAACACCGAGATGGTGCAGGCGGTGCCGAAGGACGTGCTCGAGAAGAGCGTCATCCCGCAGATCCCGGTCAACCGGCTCGGCGAACCCGAGGAGATCGCGCGCGCCGTGGTGTTCCTCGCCGCCGACGATGCCGGTTTCATCACCGGCTCGACGCTGACCATCAATGGCGGCCAGTATCACGCCTGACGCGACAAGCGTCGTCGCGTCGCAGGTGCTCTATCAATGAAGTCGTCATGCCCGGGCTTGTCCCGGGCATCCACGTCTTGTAACTCGCGGCCAGGAAGACGTGGATGGCCGGGACGTAGGCGAGCGGAAGCGACGCCGTCCTTCGGACGGCTATGCCCGGCCATGACGAAGAGACCTCCCGAGCAAGATGACGACCCGAACTGCCACCCTTGTCGGACTGACCGCCATTTTGATGTGGTCGCTGCTGTCGGTCATGACGGTTGCGACCGGCAAGATCCCGGCGTTCCAGCTCGCCGCCATGACCTTCGCGATCGGCGCCGCGGTTGCGTTGGCAAGCTTCCTGTTCCGTCCCGCAGCCTTCGGCGCCTTGAAGCAGCCGCTGCTTGCCTGGGTCGTCGGCGTTGGCGGGCTGTTCGGCTATCACGCGCTGTATTTCCTGGCGCTGCGTTTTGCGCCACCGGCCGAGGCAGGCCTGCTCAACTATCTCTGGCCACTGTTGATCGTGCTGTTCTCCTCGCTGCTGCCGGGCGAGCGGCTTGCGATCCATCACATCGTCGGCGCGCTGCTTGGGCTTGCCGGCACCGTGCTGCTCTTCGCGGGCAATACCGGCGCTTTCACAGCAGAGCAGATTCCAGGCTTCGCGGCGGCCTTTGTCGCGGCGTTCGTCTGGGCTGCCTATTCGGTGATGTCGCGCCGGCTCAAGGCGGTGCCGACAGATGCGGTGGCGGGCTTTTGCCTTGCGACCGCGGTGCTTGCCGCGCTCGTGCACATGATGGCGGAGACCACGGTGTGGCCGGCAACGCCGCTGCAATGGCTTGCCGTTGTGGCGCTCGGCATCGGCCCGGTGGGGGCTGCGTTCTTTGCCTGGGACATCGGCATGAAGCGCGGCGACATCCGCGTGCTCGGTGCTGCGTCCTACGCCACGCCGCTGCTCTCGACCGCGTTCTTGATCCTCGCGGGTTTTGCCAAACCGAGCGCCAACATCGCGATTGCCGCGATCCTGATCGCCGGCGGCGGTCTGATCGCGGCCAAGGACATGGTGCTGAGAAAAAGAATGTAGGATGGGTTTCGCTGCGCTCTACCCATCCTACAAATGCCTTACGACGCGGGCTCCCAGCCCTTCGGCGCCAGCTCGAATGTCGCGAACTCGAATGCCGGCGCGACGGTGCAGCCGACCAGCGTCCAGTCGCCGCTGCTTTCAGCGGCCTGCCAGGCGTTCGCCGGCACGATCGCCTGCGGTTGCTCGCCGCTGATGACGTCAGGCCCGAGCGTGATCGCATGCGGCGGCGCGCCGTCCTGCGCGATCCGCAGGGTCAGCGGCGCGCCGGCGTAATAGTGCCACATCTCGACTGCGTCGATGCGGTGCCAGTGCGAGCGTTCGCCGCGCGCCAGCAGGAAGTAGATTGCGGTCGAGCGGGCGCGTCCATTGGCGTCACAATTCTCGTCGCGAAACGTCTCGCGATAATGTCCGCCTTCCGGATGCGGCTTCAGGTCGAGCCGCGCGACGATGTCGGCAGCCGAGAACTTAGACATCAAGGTCGGCCATCACGACTTGTTCTTGCGCTCGCGAAGCTCGCCGAACACCTGGGCCGCCTCGGCGCCCTTCATGTGCAGCTTGGCCGCGACCACCGGCTCGTCGGCGCGCAGGAACACGTTGGCCTTCTTCTCGTCGCCGAGCAGCACGGGTATCGTCGGCTTGTTCTCGGCGCGCAGCCGCGTCACTTCCTCCGCACGCGCCTGCAAGGCTGCGTTGTCGGGCTCGATGGTGAGCGCGAACTTGACGTTCGATGCGGTGTATTCATGGCCGCAATACAGACGAAAATCGTCCGGCAGCGAGCGCAGCTTCAAAAGCGAATCCCACATCATCGGATAGCTGCCTTCGAAAACCCGCCCGCATCCGATCGAGAACAGTGTGTCGGCGGCGAACACCGCCTTCTCGCCGTCGAACACATAGGAGATATGGTCGAGCGTATGGCCAGGGGTCTCCACCACGCGCGCGAGCAGGCTGCCGACCTTGATCACGTCGGCATTGGCGGCGCGCAGGTCGACATTGGCGATCTTCGCCGACTTATCGTGCGGGGCGACGACGCGGCAGCCATATTTCTGCTTCAGCTCGGCGACGCCGCCGACATGGTCGCCATGGTGATGGGTGATCAGGATGTCGGTCAGCGTCCAGCCTTCGTGCTCCAGCGCCTTGATGATCGGGCCGGCCTCCGGCGCGTCGATCGACGCCGTTGCCCCGGTCGCGGGATCGTGGATCAGATACCCGAAATTGTCGGTGAGGCAGCTGAAGGTGCGAATCTCGGCGGTCATGATATCTCCACGAACAAACGGGACGGACAGGTCAGAGCATGATGTTTCGAAAAGCCGGTGCCCACGCTTTCGGATCATGCTTTTAACGCGTCCAGTATAGGGGTGAAATATGGCGTTAACGCTCCGGCGGCAACGCAAATTTCCGCGCTCCCCGGCACCAGGGGGCATGTTAGGCTAGCGGCCATGGACGTCATCGACCTGCGCGACTTCTATTCGCAGCGCCTCGGCATCGTGGCGCGGCAGCTGATCAACCGCGGCCTCCGCGCGCGCTGGCCGAATGCCGAAGGCCTGCGTGTGCTCGGCCTCGGCTATCCGACGCCCTATCTCGGCCTGTTCCGTGAGTCCTGCGAGCGCTGCATCGCCTTCATGCCGGCGGCCCAAGGCGTGCTGAAATGGCCGACCGGGCGGCCGGCGCTGGCGACCCTGATCGACGAATTCTCGATGCCGCTGCCGGATGCCGCGGTCGACCGCGTGCTGCTGGTGCATGCGCTGGAGATGTCTGATGATCCGGAGCGGCTGCTGCGCGAGGTGTGGCGGGTGCTGTCGCCGTCGGGGCGGCTGATCGCGATCATCCCGAACAGGCGCGGCGTCTGGACGCGCACCGACGCGACGCCGTTCGGCCATGGCCGGCCCTATTCGCGGGCGCAGATCACGCAGCTGTTGCGGCAGACCTGGTTCACGCCGACGGCGTGGGGCGAGGCGTTGTTCATGCCGCCGGTTCAGGGCAGCTGGTTTCTGCGCTCGGCGATGGCGTGGGAGCGGGTCGGCGCCGCGCTGTCGATGCCGTTCGCCGGCGTGCATATCGTGGAAGCGAGCAAGCAGGTCTATCGCGCGATCCCCGCCCGCCGCGAGCGCACGCAGCTGATCCCGTCATTGCGGCCGGTGCTGGTGCCGTCATCGACGGCGACGCGCAAATCCATTCACCCGGAATAGAGCGTTTTCGAGCGAAGTGGATGCCGGTTCGCGTGAAGAAAACGCGTCAAAACAAAAAGCTAGAGCTTCGGTTCTGATTGAATCAGAACCGAAGCTCCAGTGACGCGATTTATTCACCCTCCCCGCGAAGGGAGGGTGGGAGATCTTCAGGGTTATTCGTTGCCCGGATTGAAGTCGTCGCTCGGCGCGGGCTGCGCGGCAATGTCGGCGCGCGGGCCGTGCGGGCGGCGGCGGCGGCGCGGGAAGCGTTCGCTGCGTTCTGCGCCGCCATTGCCTTCATAGGCGCCATTGACCTGCGGCTGCGCGCCACCGGTGATGAACGAGGGCAGGCGATCGACGCCGCCGGCATCGGCCAGCACGGGCTGCGGCTGGTTCGGCGGCTGCGGCTGATATTGCGGCTGCGGACGATGCTCACGCTCGCGGTGCTCGCGTGGCTGCTGCTCACGCTCGCGCGGCGGCTGCTCGCGCTGGTACGGCGGCTGGCCGTTCTCGCGGATGAAGGGCTGTTGCTGCTGCGGCACGAAGCCCGGCTCCTGGCCGAAGCTCGAATAGCCGTCGCTGTCGTCGTCGCTGTCGTCGGTCGCGATCGGCTCGGCGTCGGGGCGCGGCGGCTGCTGATTCTGCCTAAACTGCTCCTGCGCCGCTGCGATGATCCGGTAGTAGTGCTCGGCGTGCTGGTAGTAGTTTTCTGCTGCCACCGGGTCGCCGGAGGAGCGCGCATCGCGCGCCAGCTGGACGTATTTCTCGGCCACGTGGGAGGCCGTGCCACGGATCTTGATGTCGGGTCCGTTCGATTCGTATACCCGTGTCAGGGGATTCTGGCCGCGCCGGTTATTGTTGTTGTTATTATTATTGTTGTTATTCCGGTTGCGCATCCGCTTGTTGTTCTGACCGTTTCTCATCTGTCGCCTTTTATTCCAGCCCTGAAGTTATTGCAGTCCACAGTCCGATTCACAGAGTCCGATTCGGCGCGCGCCTAGGCGCACGGAATCGCAATACCGTCCGAAGTGGCTTCGATCTCGCCGACCATCTCGTTCAGCAAAGTCGCGTTCAGCAAAGACGCGTTCCCCAACCGCCGCCAGCGGATCTCGCTAGCGACCAAATCATTGCGCCCGTTGAGACAGGCCCAGTTCTCGTGCGTAAGTCTTCAAGCGCAATAACAGGCTTTCGTTCGCTTGGCGGTCGAGAGCAGCACAGCTTTCAGCCATTGCGCTCAATGTGACCCGCGTTCCTGGAACCTTTCGATCGGCGGGCTCTGCTGAACCCTGGTCATCACCCGTAACGATTACGGGGCCAGCACCGATGTTGTGCCCGGAACGTAGTCGTTCCCGGGGGATATTCCAAGAGGTTTTTTTGCGTTCCAATAGGACTTTATCGGGGCAGCCGGCGGGCGGAAACGGCCCTCGGAACGCCCCCCAGATCGGCCCTGGGCGGCCCCGTTGGGGATAACCCGGACGCCGTCATCAGGGCTTCAACGTCGCCGCTCTGGCCCTGCCCAACCTCCACAACCAGAAGTCCGTTCGAGGCCAAAAGACCCGCAGATTGCGAAATCAGCGCGCGGTAGGCGTCGAGCCCGTCGGCACCGCCATCGAGCGCCGCGCGGGGATCATGCTCGCGCACCTCGATGTCGAGGCCGGCGATGTCGGCGGAGGGGATGTAGGGCGGATTGGACACGATCAGGTCGAACGCGCCGGTCAGCCCGCTGCCGTAGTCGCATTTGATCCATGTCGCGCGATCGGCAAGTCCGAGCTCGGCGGCGTTCCGGCCCGCCGTCTGCAATGCCTCCGCCGAGATGTCGGTGGCGAAGCCAAGCGCGTTGGGCAGTTCCGAGAGCAGCGCCAGCAGGATCGCGCCCGACCCGGTGCCGAGATCGGCGATCCGCAAGGCGCGGCCGGCGGTGCCGTCGGCGCGCAGCAATTCGAGCGCGCGCTCAACCACGGTCTCGGTGTCGGGCCGCGGCACCAGCGTCGCGGCGGAGAGCTGCAGCGGCAGTCCCCAAAATTCCTTGCTGCCGAGAATGCGCGCGACCGGCTCGCCGGCGAGGCGGCGTACTGCGAGGCTCTCGAGGCGATCCGATTCGTCAGGGGTCAGCGTGCGTTTCGCTCCGGTGACCATGCCGGTCAGATCGAGCCCCAGCGCGGCGCCGACCAAGAGACGCGCATCGAGTTCGTCGGCGTCGCTGCCGGCCGCCTTGAGGCGCGCGGCGAGTGCGCGCCGGGCGCTCTCGACGGTCTGGCTGCCATGTCCTGCTGATGCGCTCATCGCGCGTTGTTAGCCGATGGTCGATGCGGCGTCGATATCACTTGCACCCCGCACGGCCGGCGCGCACGGTCGACGCCTAAAACGATCCGGAACGCACCACCATGACGGGCTATGACGACCAGAACATCTTCGCCAGGATCCTGCGGGGCGAGGTGCCGAGTTTCAAGGTCCATGAAACCGACCGGACCTTTGCCTTTCTCGACATCATGCCGCGGTCGCCCGGACATACGCTGGTCATTCCGAAAGCGCCCGCGCGCGGAATCCTGGACATCGCGGAAGACGATCTTGCCGCCGTCGCGCGGTCGGCGAAGCGCATCGCCGTCGCCGCGATGAAGGCGTTCTCCGCCGACGGCATCATCATCCAGCAATTTAGCGAGCCCGCCAGCGGTCAGGTCGTTCTCCATTTGCATATGCACGTGATGCCGGTGAAGGCCGGCGTCGCGCTGCTGCCCGCGCAGACCCGCAAGGAGGAGATGGCTGTGCTCGCCGATCATGCCAAACGCATGATCGCGGCACTCGCGAGTTGAGCGGCGCGGGTTAGACCCCGAGATAGCGCTGCAGGACCTCGGGCTGCGCCTTGATCTCCTGCGCGGGCCCTTCATGGACGATGTGCCCATTGTTGATGATGTAAATGCGCTGCGCCAGCGCGAGCGTTGCGGCGAGGTTCTGCTCCACCAGCACGATGGTCTGTCCGGCCTCGGCCAGATCGCGGCACGCCTTCATCAGGTCGCGCACGATCACCGGCGCCAGTCCCTCGAACGGCTCGTCGAGCAGGATGATCTTCGGATCGCGCACCAAGGCGCGCGCAATCGCCAGCATCTGCTGCTCGCCGCCCGACAGGTCAGTGCCGCGATTGCTCCGCCGCTCCCGGAGCCGCGGGAACATCTCGTAGATGCGGTCGAGCGGCCAGCGCTGCGAGGCGGTCAGGCCGGCGATCACGAGGTTCTCCTCGACGCTCAGGCTGCCGAAGATGCGGCGCTCCTCATGGACCAGCTGCATGCCGGCCTGCGCGATCTTGTGGCTCTTCCTGCCGGATATCTCGACACCGTCGAACATCACCGAGCCGCGGCGCGGGGTCACCACGCCCATCAGGCTCTTCAACGTCGTGCTCTTGCCGGCGCCATTGCGGCCGAGCAGCGCCACCACCTCGTTGCGTTCGACCCGCATCGAGACGTCGAACAGGATGTGCGAATCCCCGTAATAGCTGTTCAGTCCATTGACCTCGAGCAGGCTCATGCGGCGAGCACTCCATGCACGCCGCCAAGATAGGCCTCCTGGACGGTCGAATTGTTCTTGATCTCTTCCGGCGTTCCTTCGACCAGCACGCGACCCTCCTGCAGCACGGTGACGCGCTCGGCGAGCTCGAACAGCGCATCCATGTCGTGATCGATGATGATCATGGTGCGGCCCTGGCTGATCGACTTCAGCAATTTCACGGTCTCGACGCGTTCGCGCGGGCTCATGCCGGCCAAGGGCTCGTCGAGCAGCAACAGGCTCGGCGATGTCGCCAGCGCCAGCCCGATCTCGAGCCGCCGCTTCTCGCCATAGGCGAGCTCCGACACCGGCGTATCGGGCCTCGAGGTCAGATTGACCAGCTCGAGCGTCTGCTGCACGCGCTCGGACAGGCCTGGGATACTGTCGATGCTGCGGAACAGATCGAGCTTGAACTTGCCGCGAAGCCCCGAAAGCGCCGCGATCACCAGGTTCTCGCGCACCGTCAGGCCGGCGAACAGCTGGTTGACCTGGTAGCTTTTGGTCAGGCCGAGCTGACAGACGTCGGTGACGTTCATCCCGGTGATGTCGCGGCCGCCAAATACGATGGTGCCCGAGGTCGGGTGGACCTCGCAGGTCAGCATCTTGAAGAAGGTCGATTTGCCGGCGCCGTTCGGGCCGATGATGCCGCGTAGCTCACCATGGTTGACGGTGAAGTCGATATCGCTGTTGGCGAGCAGGCCACCATAGCGCTTGGTCAGGCCCCGGGCCTCGAGGATCGGACCGGACGGATTGCTGTCCGTGCGAGGTGGGGCGGGGATCGGTGCGGCGGCGGCTGCGGCGTGCCGCTCGCTTGCCACAGCGACAGTCTCCGGCGCGCGCTCGTCCGGCTCGCTCGTGCGGCGCGGTCCGGTCACGAGCCGGTAGAGATCGGCGAGGCCGCCGATGATGCCGCGGCGCAGGAAGCAGACCAGCAGCACGAACACGATGCCGAGCACGAGCTTCCAGGCCGCGCCGAGCCCGAGCGCCGCCTGCAGGAAGTCCTGCAGCGACAGCCAGACCGCGGCGCCGACCAGCGGCCCGAACAGCGTGCCGCGGCCGCCGATCGCCGTCTGCATCACGAGCTGCCCAGAGGTGTCGAAAGTGAACGCGTCGGGCGGCATGAAGGCCTGCAGCACGCCGAGCAGACCGCCGGCAAAGCCGGCATAGGCGGCGGCGATCACGAAGGCGGTCAGCTTGTAGCCGTGGATGTTGTGGCCGACCGCGGTCGCGCGCAGCGGATTGTCCCTGATCGCGCTGAACACGGCGCCGACCGGCGAACGCACGATGCGCAGCGCGATCACGACGCCGATGAAGTAGCACAGCGCCAGGAACTGGTAGAGCGACCAGCCGGTGGTGAAGTGCAGCGTGGTGAAGCCGAAATTGAAGCTCGGGGTCGGCACGCCCGGCAGCCCGTTCTCGCCGCCGGTGAAGTCCGACAGCGGATTAAACTCGACGAAGAAGAACACCTCCGCGATCGCCACCGTGATCATGGCGAAGTAGATGCCGGTGCGGCGCAGCGCGATCAGGCCGATCAGATAGCCCGCCGCGGCGGCCGCGATCATGCCGATGACGAGCGCGAGGACAACGTTCGGGAAGCCGGCGCGGGTCAGCAGCCAGGCGGCGACGAAGCCGCCGGTGCCGTAAAAGGCCGACTGGCCGAACGACAGCAGGCCGGTGAAGCCGAACAGGATGTCGAAGCCGAGCCCGAACAGGCCCCAGACCAGGATCCGGTTCACCGTGTTGGGTGCGAAGCCGAGCCACGGTAGCACGAAGGGCGCGGCGATCAGGCCGGCGGCCGTCAGAAACTCGATCAGGTATGGGCGCTGTTTCAGCATTTAAAAATCCGTCGTCATTCGCGGCCCTGCGTGCCGAGCAGGCCGTGCGGTCTGAGCACGAGCACGAGCGTCATCGCCGCGAACAGCATGACGTAGGCGTAACCGGGGTTGAACATCGAGGTGATGCTGATGATCTCGCCGGCGATCAGCCCGCCGAGGATCGCACCTGGAAACGAGCCGACGCCGCCGATCACCACCACCACGAAGGTCTCGACCAGGATGTCGTCGCCGACGCCGGGCGTCAGCGACACCACGGGCGCGTTGATGATGCCGGCGAAGCCTGCGGCCATCGCGCCGATGCCGAACACGATCATGAAGACGCGGTAGACGTTGATGCCGAGCGAATCGACCATCACCGAATCCTCGATGCCGGCGCGCACGATCATGCCGAGCCGGGTGCGGTACAGGATCAGGAACAGCGCGCCGAGCGCGACCGCGACGATGCCGACGACGGCGAGCCGGTAGGTCGGGTAGAACAGGAAGCCCATCGAGGTGATGCCCTGCAGCAGCGCCGGCGGCGGCACCACCTGCGACTGGCTGGTGAAGATCAACCGCACGATCTCCACGAAACAGATGCCGAGGCCGAACGTGACCAGCAGCTGGTCCTCATGCGGGCGATGGTAGAAGTGGCGGATGATGATCCGCTCCATCGCGACGCCGAGCGCCATCACGAACAGCGATCCCGCGATCACGGCGAGAATGAACGAGCCGGTGTAGGAATAGGTCACGTATCCGGCGTAGCCGCCGATCATGAACATGGCGCCGTGGGCGAGATTGAGCACCCCGAGCGTGCCGTAGATGATCGTCAATCCGGAGCTGATCAGCGCAAGCAGCGCGCCGAGCGCCAGTCCGTTGAAAAGTTGCGAAACGAAATTTGGCCAGTTGATCATGGCGTGCGTTCAGTTGGCCCGGTTAATGGAGGAGCGTCTCGACACAAAGCGGCGCCGCGGATCGGGTCGCCCCGCCCACGGCGCCGAGTTGTCCCACGTTGATCAGGTGTAGTCGCCGAGATGGCAGCCGAACGCATCCGGCTTCTGCATCAAGCCGTCGCCGGCGACGATCTCGATCACCTCGTAATAGTCCTCCTTGTTCTTCATCTCCTTTTCCATCTTGCCGCGGACGATGAAGACGGGGCGGACGCATTGGTGATCTTCGGGGCGATAATGCACATCGCCGACCAGCGAAGGGACGGTCTCGCCCTTCTCGTAGGCCTTGATGACGTCGGGCGGATAGAAGCTGCCGGCTTCCTCGACCATGCGGGCCCAGTGCGCGAAGCTGACATAGGCGTTCTCGGCGCCCCATTCCGGCTTGTATCCGAACTTCTTCTCGAAGGTCTCGTTGAACATCTTGGCCAGCGGATACTTGTCCTCGATGGTCCACCAATAGTCGGTCGCGGCGTAGACGCCCTGCATCAGGCCGCCGGTCTCGCGGGCGATGAACGGCACCTGGTAGGGCACCACGAGCTTCATCTTGTCGAGCACGCCGAATTGCTTGGCCTGCTGCGTCGACAGCACGGCGTCGTGGCCCCAGTTGACGTTGATCAGCACGTCGGCGCCGGAATTCGCGACATTGAGCAGATATGACGAATAGTCGGGCGCGCCGAGCGGCGACACCTGGTTGGTGGTGGTGGTCCAGCCCGCCTCGGCGAGGCGGTCCTGCATCGACTTGGTCACCGTGTGGCCATAGGTGTAGTCGGGCGTCAGATAGGCGGCCTTCTTGTTCTTGCCGAACTGCTTGATCAGCACCGGCGCGATCGCAGCGGCAGCGGTCTGGCCATAGAAGTTCTGGCGGAAGCCGTAGCGCACGCAATCCTTGCCGGTGGTGTCGTTCGATCCGGAGATACCGCAAACGAAGATCACCTTCTCGCGCTGCGCCAGCTTGTTCAGCGCGACCGCGACCGCACTCGACGTGCCGCCGGTGATCATCACCGCCTTGTTCTCGGTGATGAAGCGCTGCTGCGCCTGCACGGCCTCGTTCGGCTTCGCCGCGGAATCCGCGACGCCGAACTTCAGTTCCTTGCCGAGCACGCCCTTTGAGGTCTTCGGCGAGATCTTCTTGATCAGTTCGTGACCGCTGTTGATGTGCTCGATCGCGAGCTGATAGCCCTTGAGCTCATCCTCGCCCTGCACCGCATAGGTGCCGGTGCGCGGGACCGAGATGCCGATGAAGGCCGAGGAGCCGGACGAGCCGGCGGGAAATGTCCCGATCGCCGGATGATCCTCGGCGAATGCCCGCGATGCGATCGAGGCCGGCAGCACGGTGCCGCCGATCAGGCCGGCACCGGCCTGCAGCAGGGTGCGACGCGAGACGTTCAGTGCTCTGCGCGGCAGGAAATCCTTGGTGCTCATCGCTCACTATCCTCCAATTGTATGATTTTTGGCGTGCATGCTCACTGGCCGCCGGATCGGATCGATCGGCGGCTGGATGCGCCGGCTGCGATGGAGCAGCCCGTCGCAGCTACAATTCCCCACCGGCATATTTAGTCAATGTCGCCTTTCGTCGAACCATATCGGTCTACGATGGAATTAATGTCGGAATACGATATATCTGGGTTTACCGCCCGGGTGCGGGTCCTGTAGTGAGAGGCGATGATCCACGAGCCTTCAAGTCGCACCGGAAATCCCGGAGAGCGCGCCGTGACCGAGGACGGCGGCGCTGAGCAGTCGAGCGGCCTGAGCATCCGCGCGATCAACGTTCTGAAGGAGTTGTCGGCCGAGCTGCTCGACGAAGTGCCGCCAAAGCTGGGCTGGACGCCGCCGGACGATCTGCTTCGCCTGCTCACGGCGCGCCATCTTGCGACCGCGCGAAACTGCGGACAGCAAACCATGCGTGAGATCATCGATTGGGCCGAGACGCGCGGGATATCGATCCCGGCGCCGCATCATACCGGCAAATCGCTGTCGGAGGTCTGGGGCGATCTGGTCGAGCGTGCCTCGGCCGGGCATCTGACCAAGAGCGAGATCACTGAGGCGCTGGAGAAGTCGATCCGCCGCCGGAGCCCACGGATTCCGGTCGCCTTCCAGATCGTGCTGCTGAAGATCTTGAGTTCGAGCTACGATCACTGGCCGCAGCCGTGATGCCGCCCGGCCGCGCTGCTCGACCGTCAAACCGTTGAAAACATGAGTGCAAAGGCGTGAGGTAGGATGGTCCGCCGGGCCCGGGCTTGATAGCGTCGCACGGCTCCTGCCGTCCGGCGGAGCGAGCCTGGAGCAGGACCAGCGAATGCCTCAATCGAAGCAGCGGCGCGCGCCGGCCGCGACCGCAAAGCGCAGCGCAGCGGCCGCGACGGTCGATTACCCGGCGCTGGCGCGGTTTCGCCACCAGCTGCGCAGCTTCCTTGCGTTCAGCGAACAGGCGGCCCAGCAAGCCGGGTTGACCCCGCAGCAGCATCAGGCGCTGCTCGCCATCAAGGGATTCTCCGGCGAAGAGCCAACCACGGTCGGCGATCTCGCCCGCTATTTGCTGATCCGACATCACACCGCGGTCGAGCTGGTCAACCGGATGACCAAGCTCGGGCTGCTGACGCGGGCGGTCGATGCCGCCGACGGCCGGCGTGTTCTGGTGACGCTGACGGCGCAGGGCGAGCGCAAGCTGCAAGCGCTGTCGAAAATTCACCTCGAGGAGCTGACCACGGCAGGTCCGGCGCTCGGCAAGATCCTGCGCCACTTCAGGCAGTCGCAAAAACGCTAGAGCTTCGGTCCTGACTGAATCAGAACCGAAGCTCCAGCTTCTTGTTTTGACGCGTTTTCTTCACGCGAACCGGTATCCACTTCGCTCGAAAACGCGCTGGCGCTTACGCCGCCGCGCCCTGCGCCGCGAGCTGCGCGGCCTGGTGCTCGGTGGTCAGCGCATCGATCAGCTCGCCGAGCGCCTCGCCCGCGATCACCTGCGGCAGCTTGTAGAGTGTCAGATTGATGCGGTGGTCGGTGACTCTCCCTTGCGGGAAGTTATAGGTGCGGATGCGCTCCGAGCGGTCGCCGGAGCCGACCTTCTCCTTGCGGTCGGCCGAGCGCGCGGCCTCGACACGCTGGCGCTCGGCGTCATAAATGCGCGAGCGCAGGATGTTCATCGCCGACGCCCGGTTTTTGTGCTGCGAGCGGCTGTCCTGCATCATCACCACGATGCCGGTCGGAAGATGGGTGATGCGGATCGCCGATTCGGTCTTGTTGACGTGCTGACCGCCGGCGCCGCCCGCGCGCATGGTCTCGATCCTCAGATCGTCGTTCTTGATGTCGACGTCGACGTCCTCGACCTCGGGCAGCACCGCGACGGTCGCAGCCGAGGTGTGGATGCGGCCCTGCGTCTCGGTGTCGGGCACGCGCTGCACGCGGTGCACGCCGGATTCGAATTTCAGCTTGGCGAACGCGCCGCGGCCCTGCACCTCGGCGATGATTTCCTTGTAGCCGCCGACGGTGCCTTCGCTCGCCGAGATCACCTCGACCTTCCAGCCCTGCAGGCCGGCGAAGCGCTCATACATCCGGAACAGGTCGCCGGCGAACAGCGAGGCCTCGTCGCCGCCGGTGCCGGCACGGATTTCCAGCACCACGTTGCGGTCATCCATCGCGTCCTTGGGCAACAGCGCGATCCGGATATTCTGCTCGAGGTCGCCGATGCGCGCCTGCAGCGTTTCCAGCTCGGCTTCCGCCATGCTGCGCATCTCGGCGTCAGTCCCCTCATCCGCCAGCATCGCCTCGGTATCGGCGAGTTCGGTGCGGGCGGCGCGATAGAGCTTCACTGCGTCGATCAGCGGATTGAGCTCGGCGAGCTCGCGCGTGATCTGCACATAGCGCTCGGAGTTGACCTGGCCGAGCAGCTCGGCTTCGAGCGAGGCGTGATGGGCGAGCAGGACGTCGAGTTTGGCTTCGGGTAGCATGGTGGTGTCTCGAATTGCGGGAGGCGAGAAAGTGCGGCGGCGGCGACGACAGCGTCGCTACAAGGCCAGCCCCTCGGTTTCCGCAAATTTCGTCAGCGCCGCGCGGATCGACACGCTGCCGACCGGAGCATCCAGCAGCGGATTGATCATCGCCTCCGCCTTCGTGGCGTCGAGGTCGAGGATCATCGCCTTGACCGGGCCATGCGCAGTTGCTGACAATGAAAGCGAACGGTAGCCGAGCGCGATCAGCGCCAGCGCGCCGATCGGTTTCGAGGCCATCTCGCCGCACAGCGAGGCGGCTTTCTTCGCAATTTTGGCCTTGCGCACGATGTCGCGCAGCGCGCGCAGGATCGGCGCCGACAGGATGTCGAAGCGTTCGGAGACCTTGGCATTGCCGCGGTCGACCGCAAACAGGAACTGGAACAGGTCGTTGGAGCCGACCGAGACGAAGTCGACCTTCTTCAGCAGCTCGTCGAGCTGGTAGAGCAGGGCCGGCACTTCCAACATGGTGCCGATATCGATGCGCTCGGGCAGCGAATGGCCATGCTGGCGCAGATAGGTCAGCTCGCGCTCGACGATTGCCTTGGCCTGGTCGAACTCGGCGATCTCGGAGATCATCGGGAACATGATCTTCAGCGCGCGGCCGCCGCCGGCGCGCAACAGCGCACGGATCTGGCCGCGCAGCAGGCCGGGGCGGTCGAGGCCGAGCCGGATCGCGCGCCAGCCGAGCGCGGGATTTTCCTCGACCACGGTCTCCATGTAGGGCAGCGCCTTGTCGCCGCCGATGTCGAGCGTGCGGAAGGTGACGGGCTTGCTGCCCGCAGCGTCGAGCACGGTGCGGTACAGCGCGAGCTGGTCGCTCGAGCGCGGCAGGCTCGGGCTCACCATGAACTGCAATTCGGTGCGGAACAGGCCGATGCCGGCGCTGCCGGTGTCGTCGATATGCGGCAGGTCGATGGTCAGGCCGGCATTGATCAGAAGCTCGATCGGCTGGCCGTCCTTGGTCACGCACGCCTTGTCGCGCAGCGCCGAATATTGCGCCTGCCGCCGCGCCCGGAAGCGGACGCGCTCGGCGTAGGCCGATTCGATTTCGGCGGAGGGACGGACATAGATCTCGCCGGAAATGCCGTCGACGATGATGGCATCACCCGGATCGGCGATGCCGGGCGCGTTCGGCACCTCGCCGACCGCGGGAATGCCGAGCGCGCGCGCCACGATCGAGACGTGGGAATTCGCGGTGCCTTCCTCCAGCACCAGGCCGCGCAGCCGCTTGCGGTCGTAGTCGAGCAGCGCCGCGGGACCCATCGCACGGGCGATCAGGATGGCGTTGTCGGGCAATTGCTCGCGCGACGGCGCATGGTCCTGGCCGACCAATTGGCGCATCAGGCGATGGCCGAGATCCTCGAGGTCGTGCAGCCGGTCGCGCAGATAGGGATCGGTCGAGCGCAGCATGCGGGCGCGGGTGTCGGACTGCACGCGTTCGACGGCGGCCTCCGCGGTGAGGCCGGTGGCGACCGCCTCATGCAGCTTGTGCGACCAGCCCTGGTCGTTGGCGAACATGCGGTAGGCTTCCAGCACCTCGCGGTGCTCGCCGCCCTCGGCGACGTCGCCGCGCTCCAGCATGCGGTCGAGATCGGCGCGCAGATTGGCGAGCGCGGTGTCGAGCCGCTTGACTTCCTTCGGCAGGTCCTCGGCGATGTAGTTGGTGATGACGACGCGCGGCTCGTGCAGCACGACATGGCCGAGTGCGATGCCGTCGGAGAGCACTGCGCCGGTCTTGTGCAGCGAGTGCCGCGCGGCGGGCTCGGCGCCGGGCTGGGCCAGCGCAGCAAGCTCACCGGAGGCGATCATCTCCGCCAGCACCATGGCGGTGGTCTGCAGTGCCTCGACCTCTTCCTCGACATAGGTGCGCTTGGCGCGGTTCTGCACCACCAGCACGCCGAGCGTGTTGCCGGCACGCAGGATCGGCACGCCGAGGAACGAGTGGTAGGCCTCTTCGCCGGTTTCCGGGCGGTAGGCGAAGGCCGGATGGCTTTGCGCGTCGGACAAATTGAGCGGCGTCGCCTCGCTGGCGACGAGGCCGACCAGGCCCTCATGCGCGCTCATCACGGTGCGGTGCACGGCGTCGCGGTTCAGACCTTCGGTGGCGTAGAGTTCGAGCGTGTTGTCGACGCGCAGCACGTAGCAGGAGCAGACCTCGGCCACCATGTTGGCCGCGATCAGCACCACGATCTTGTCGAGGCGTTCCTGGGCCGAGACTTGCTCCGCCATGGTTTCGCGGAGTCGTCTCAACAGGATGCGAGGGCCTCCCGACGCGCTCCGCATATGCTTCAGTCCCTCCCCACGAGGCCGGCGCACCGGGCCCGCCGGCCGCTGGCGCAAAACTCGTCAAAACCAACTATTTTAGTCATTCGGCGTCGCCGCTCGCGCCAGTTCCCGCCGATTCGAGATCGCTGAAACTGTGCCACAGTTTGCGACAGCCCACCTGACTGGCCGTATAGCCAATCGAGGCTCGCTTTGCCAAGCAAAACGCCTGCCAGCAGCAAATAACGTCTGCGTCAGCTCAATGCTGCGCCCGCTAAGAGAAATTCTAACTCCGGGATGGGGGTACTGGAGGGTATCCCGTGCTCTCTACCCCGTCGTTCCCCGGGGGCTCGCGAAGCGAGAGCCCGGAATCGATTTTCCCACGGAATCCGCGGCCCGATGGATTCCGGGCTCGTGCTCCGCACGCCCTCAGGTGCGCAATTGCGCACCGGGGAATGACAGCGGATGGAGCTCCGTCCGCCGTCAGTCCGCGGTAACCCCTACGCCTGATCCAGCCCGTACAGCGTGTGCAGCGTGCGCACCGCGAGTTCGGTGTAGGCGGCGTCGATCAGGACCGAGAACTTGATCTCGGAGGTGGTGATGGCGCGGATGTTGATGTTGCGCTCGGCCAGCGCCTTGAACGCCTTCGCCGCGACGCCGGCGTGGCTGCGCATGCCGCTGCCGATCACCGAGACCTTGGCGACGTCGGTCGCGGTGTCGAGCCTGATGTAGCCGATCTTGGCCTTGGCGGAGGTAATCGTGTCCTTGGCGCGATTATAGTCGGCGGCCGGCACGGTGAAGGTGAGGTCGGTGGCCTTGCCGTCCTCGGACACGTTCTGCACGATCATGTCGACATTGATGTTGGCATCCGCGAGCGGCCCGAAGATCGCCGCGGCCACGCCGGGCTTGTCCTCGATCTGGCGCACGGAAATCTGGGCTTCGTCCTTGGAGAAGGCGATGCCGGTGACGACGTGCATTTCCATGATTTCCTCCTCGCTGCAGATCAGCGTGCCCGGCGGCTGGTTGGCGTGCGGGTCGATATCCTCAGGCTTGTCGAAGCTGGAGCGCACGAAGATCGGCATGTTGTGCACCATGCCGAGTTCCACCGAGCGAACCTGCAGCACCTTGGCGCCTTGCGAGGCCAGCTCCAGCATGTCCTCGAACGCGATCTTGTCGAGCCGGCGCGCCTTCGGCACCACGCGGGGGTCGGTGGTGTAGACGCCGTCGACGTCGGTGTAGATGTCGCAGCGGTCGGCGCGCAGCGCGGCCGCGATCGCCACCGCCGAGGTGTCCGAACCGCCGCGGCCGAGCGTGGTGATGCGGCCGGTCTGCGGGTTGATGCCCTGAAAGCCGGCGATCACGGCGACCTCCTGGCGCTCCTTGAAGCGGGTGATGATCTCGGTGCCGTCGATATCGAGGATGCGCGCCGAAGCATGCGCGTCCGAGGTCTTGATCGGGATCTGCCAGCCCTGCCAGGAGCGCGCCTGGATGCCGATGCCCTGCAGCACGATCGCGAGCAGGCCCGAGGTGACCTGCTCGCCGGAGGCGACCACCGCGTCATATTCGCGCGCGTCGTGCATCGGCGAGGCCTCGGTGCACCAGCCGACCAGTTCGTTGGTCTTGCCGGACATCGCGGAGACGACGACGGCGACCTCGTGGCCCGCGTCGACCTCGCGCTTCACATGCTGCGCGACGTTGCGGATGCGATCGATATTGGCGACGGACGTACCGCCGAATTTCATCACGAGGCGGCCCATGACGACGCGTCTATTCCTTTAAGAGGATAAGTAGGTTAACCCACGCCGAAAACCGCAAGCGCGGGGACCGAAAGGCGCGTATACATAGCGCCGCGCCCGGGGGCAAGCCGCTTCCTGGGGGTCCCTTGAGGGTCTTTTGGGGTGTTTTTACCGGTTGCGGGCGGGCTGTTGCGCGAGGGTAACGCAAGGGTAGCGCGAGGGTAATTCGAAGGCGGATCGGATGGGGCGTTACATCGACGAAATCCTGCAGCCTGGCGAGAAGGTGCTGTATTCCACCAACGCGCACTGGATGTTCTATCTGCCGGCGATCGGGGCCTGGATCGTGGTGCTGGTGCTGCTGATCCTGTCGCGCATGACGGCGGTCGACGGCCTCACGCTGGCCTGCCTGGCGGCCGCCGCCGTGGTCGCGGTTGCGGCGCTGTACTGGACTGTCACGGCCTGGTTCCATCGCTGGACCACGGAAACCGACGTCACCAATTTCCGCGTGGTGCACAAGAGCGGCTTCATCAAGCGCCGCACCTTCGAGATGAGCCTCGACAAGGTCGAGAGCGTCGACGTCAACCAGAGCATCATGGGGCGGCTGCTCAATTATGGCGACGTCACCATTCGCGGCGTCGGCGAGGGCATCGAGACCATCAAGACCATCGCCTCGCCGCTATCGTTCCGCAATTCGATCACCGCGCGATAGGGGCGCGCGCAATCATGGCCACAACTCTCTCCAATGCCTCCGCCAACTCGGTCGATCCGGCCGAGGTCGCGAAGTTCTCGAAACTGTCGGATGAATGGTGGGATCCGCGCGGCAAGATGGCGCCGCTGCACAAGATCAATCCGCTGCGCCTGACCTATATCCGCGACGCCGCCTGCCGCAAGTTCGAACGCAACGCCAAGAGCCTGAACTGCCTGTCCGGTCTGCGCCTGCTCGACATCGGCTGCGGCGCCGGGTTGCTGTGCGAGCCGTTCACGCGGCTCGGCGCCCAGGTGATCGGGATCGATCCATCCGCCACCAATATATCAGCGGCCAAGCTGCACGCCGACAAGGGCCATCTGTCGATCGACTACCGCTGCACCACGATCGAGGACATGGACGTGCGCGAGCGCTTCGACATCGTGCTGGCGATGGAAGTCGTCGAGCATGTCGTCGATGTCGGCGCCTTCATCAAGCGCTGTGCGGCGATGCTCAAGCCCGGGGGGCTGATGGTCGTCTCCACCCTGAACCGCAACTGGAAGAGTTTTGCGCTGGCGATCGTCGGCGCTGAATACGTGCTGCGCTGGCTGCCGCGCGGCACCCATGAGTGGAGCAAGTTCGTCACCCCCGCCGAACTCGAACGTTATCTCGGCGACGTCAACCTCGCCGTCACCGAGCAGGCCGGCGTGGTCTACAACCCGATCGCCGACAAATGGAGCGTCTCGTCCGACATGGACGTAAACTACATGGTGGTGGCGGAGGAGGTGTGAGTTGCCTGTCACCTCGCCCCGCTTGCGGGGAGAGGTCGGATTGCGCTCGGCGATGCGAAGCATCGTCGGGAGCAATCCGGGTGAGGGGGACTCTCCGCGCGCTTTGCTCATCGAGTTTGCGGAAGTAGCCCCTCACCCCAGCCCTCTCCCCGCAAGGGCGGGGCGAGGGAGTTAAGGCGCAGCCCTGTCATGCGGCGCGTCAGTTGACCGCATGCGCTGCGCCGGGCACGCTACGCGCGTACTCCCGCCCCGGCACACTTCCCTTATCCCGCATGCTCACGATCGCCTCGCTCTGGATCCCCTTCACCATCGTCGCTGCGTTCGGGCAGGTGGCGCGCAATGCGATGCAGCGGCATCTGACCGGGCCGCTCGGTACCTGGGGCGCGACCAATATCCGCTTCCTGTTCGGCCTGCCGTTCTCGGTGGTCTTCTTCGCGCTGGCGGTGCTGCTGACCGGCGATGCCGTGCCGTGGCCGGCGTCGTCGTTCTGGCCGTGGCTGCTGTCCGGCGCGCTCAGCCAGATCGTCGGCACCGGCTTCATGCTGCTGGCGATGAACGACCGCTCCTTTGTGGTGACCACGGCCTACATGAAGACCGAGGCGATCCAGACCGCGATCTTCGGCTTCATCTTCCTCGGCGATCATCTCACGACGCCTAAGGTGATCGCGATCGTGATCGCCACCGTCGGCGTCGTCATCACCGCTCTGCGGCCCGGCGGGCAGAAGAGTTTTGCCGATCTGCGGCCGACGGTGCTCGGCCTCGGCGCCGCCGCGGTGTTCGCGATCTCGGCGGTGAGTTTTCGCGGCGCGATCATTGCCGTGCCTGGCGTCTCGTTTGTGACGGCGGCCTCCTACACGCTGATGTGGAGCCTGTTCGTGCAGACGCTGATCCTGTCGGTCTATCTGTTGCTGCGCGCACCCGACGTGCTGCGAAAAATCCTTAGGCTGTGGCGGCCCTCGATGTTCGCGGGCTTCATGGGTGCGTTCTCCTCGCAATTCTGGTTCTTGGCGTTCGCGCTGACGGCGGCCGCCAATGTGCGCACGCTGGCGCTGATCGAGGTGCTGTTCGCGCAGGGCGTGGCGTATTTCTCGCTCAAGCAGCCGTTCTCGCTGCGTGAGGTGTTCGGCATTGTCCTGATCGTGATCGGCGTCGCGCTGCTGATCGCGGCGTAGACTCTTGTTTGACGCGTTTTCTTCACGCGAACCGGTAAGCCACTTCGCTCGAAAACACTATGGATCAGCCTTTGACGGCAACCAGCACCGCGCCGGCCGAGATCAGCGCGATCCCGAGCCAGCCATAGGCCGAAGGGCGCTCGCCGAGGAAGACGGCGCCGAACAGCGCCACCAGCACCACGCTGAGCTTGTCGATCGGCGCCACCAGCGTCGCCGGGCCGAGCTTGAGCGCGCGGAAATAGCAGATCCATGACGCGCCGGTGCCGAGCCCGGACAGCAGCAGGAACAGCCAGCTTTTGGCCGAGATCGGTCCGGCCTGGTTGAACTGCCCGGTCGCGAACAGGATCGCCGACAGCGTGATCAGCACGATCACAGTGCGGATCAGCGTGGCAAGATCGGAATTGATGCCTTCGACGCCGACCTTGGCGAAGATCGCGGTCAGCGCCGCGAAGATGGCCGAGAAAAACGCCCAGACCTGCCAGGTCGAGGTCAATTCCTGTCTTCCGGCAGCGTCGGCAGCGGCGAGACCTCGACGCCCTCGTCGATCAGCGCGCGCGCCTCTTCGGGCGAGGCTTCGCCATAGATCGGCCGATGCTCGATATCGCCGTAATGCATCTTGCGCGCCTCGTTGGGGAAGCGCTCGCCGACATTGTCGGCGTTCTTGACGATGTGGTCGCGCAGCTCCTTCAGCTTGGCGCGCAATTCGCGCTCCTGCGCCATCATCAGCGACGTCGATTCGCTGGCGGGTGCCTCGGCGGGGGCAGGCGACGCTGCGGGTGCTGGCTGAGCCTTCTCGCGGCCCTTCTTGCCGATGATCTGCGGCGCCATGATCGCGCGCTCGACTTTGCTCGACCCGCAGGCCGGGCAATCGATCAAATGACGCCGCTCCTGCGATTCATAGGCCGAGGAGCTTTGGAACCAGCTCTCGAACTGATGGCCGTGCTCGCAGCGCAGCGTGTAGCGGATCATGCCGAACCCCGGACCAGGTGCAGATGTTCCGGGCCCGCCTTGGGGTCGGCGATGCCGAAACGCCTGCCGTGCTGCAGCGAGGGGATGGTCTTTCGCGCGGTCTCGACCTTGGCGGGATCGATCTCGGCCAGGAACACGCCCGGCTCGACGCCGCCCTCGGCGAGGATCTCGCCCCAGGGGTCGATGATCAGCGAATGCCCGAAGGTCTCGCGCTTGTTCTCATGCAGGCCGGCCTGCGCCGCGGCGAACACGAAGCATCCGGTCTCGATGGCACGGGCGCGCAGCAGCGTGTGCCAATGCGCCTCGCCGGTCTTGCGGGTGAAGGCGGAGGGCACCGTGAGGAAGGAGGCGCCGGCCTCGGCCAGCGCGCGGTAGAGCGCCGGGAAACGCACGTCGTAGCAGATCGTCAGCCCGATCCGGCCCCACGGCAGGTCGGAGATCACCGCGGTCTCGCCCGGCTGGTAATTGGCCGATTCGCGATAGCTCTCGCCGCCCGGCAGATCGATATCGAACATGTGGATCTTGTCGTAGCTCGCGAGCAGATTGCCCTCAGGCCCGATCAGGAACGAGCGGTTGACCGCCTTCTCCGGCGAGTAGCGCAGCGCCAGCGAGCCGATATGGAGATGGATCTTCAATTCGGCGGCGAGCGCGCGATAGGCCTTTAGCGACTTGTCGTCCTCTTCGCTGGCCAGATGCTCGAACAGCGCCTTGCGGTTCAGCTGCATCATGTTGCTGACCTCAGGCGTCAGCACGTAGTTGGCGCCCTGCGCCGCCGCCTCGCGGATCAGCCGCGTGCCTTGCTCCAGGCTCGGCTCCGGCAGCAGCCCGGTGCGCATCTGCACCATGGCGGCGGTGAAATTGGTGCTGTCGGCCATCAGGCGCCGCCTCCGTTGCTGAGCAGGCCGTCGAGCTTGCCCTCGCGGTCGAGCGCATAGAGCTCGTCGCAGCCGCCGACATGGGTCTTGCCGATGAAGATCTGCGGGAAGGTCGTGCCGGCTCCGGCCCGGTTGTACATCTCGTCGCGGTAGGCCGGGTTGCTGGCGACGCTCAATTCGGTGAACGCGGCGTTCTTGCGCGTCAAAAGCGATTTGGCCGCGGTGCAATAACCGCAACCCGGACGGGTGTAGATTTCGATGTCGGCGGTCATGGTGCGCTCGGTTGAACCAGAATACGAGATTATATGGGAGCGCGGTGGGTATCGACAACCCGGGCGAACACCAGCACGTCGACCTGCGACGCCTTGGCCCGCAGCAGCGCCCGCGCGCAGGCATCGACTGTCGCGCCCGAGGTGAGGACGTCGTCGACCAGGATCACGCGGCGGCCCTGGATGTCAGCCTTGCGTTCGGCGGCGACCCCGAATGCGCCCTGCACATTGCTGGCGCGGTCCTTGCGCGACAGCCCGATCTGCTGCTCGGTGGCGCGGATGCGCCGCAGCGCCTCGGAGACCATTTTGACGCCGCTCTGGCGCGCGATCACCTTGGCGAGCGCGCCGGACTGGTTGTAGCGCCGGCTCCAGCCGCGCCGCCAGTGCAGGGGAACCGGCACCAGCATATCGGCCTCCTCCAGCAATTCCTTCCCCGCACGCGCCATCCAGCGGCCCATTGTCGGCGCCAGATCGGTGCGATCCTGGTATTTCAACGCGTGCACCAGCGTGCGCGCGACGTCGTCATAGCGCACCGCGGCGCGGGCGCGCTGGTAGGACGGCGGATTGGCGATCGCCTCCATCGATAGCAATTCAGGCCCGGGATCATAGACGAAGGGAATGCCGAGCCGCGGGCAGAACGGCTGTGCGATGAACGACAATTTGGCCCAGCACGCCGCGCAGACGCCCTCGCCATGAACCGGCTCGCGGCAGGACACGCACAATGTCGGCAGCGCGATGTCGAGCGCAAGCCGCGCGGTGCGCAGCCACGCGCCCCCGACCGCACCGAGCGCGCGCTGGATGTGACCGGCAATGGAGCGTGGGGGTGATGCCTCGGCGTCCATGGAAGGCGAGGCTAGCGTTTGAGCCGCGCGGGCTCAAGGCGCATTGCCTGCGGCGGCCGTCCGGCGTAACGAGCGGGCATGGCACCGACCCCGGCAACTGCCCCCATTTTGTTCGATCGCGCCTTGCTCGGCGCGCGGCTTGCGCGCGCGCGGCGCGAGGGGGCGGCGACATTTCTGCTCGAGCGCGCCACGGAGGACATGGCGGACCGCTTGCAGGCAGTGTCGCGAAGCTTTTGCTCAGGTGTCGACGTCTGGACGCCGGGCGACGGGCTCGCGGACGCCTTGCGCGGGCGGGTCGCCTCGGTCGATACGATCGGCTTTGCTGAGGCGGAGTCGCTCGGCCTGCCGCCGGAGTCGCGCGATCTCGCGGTCTCCGTGCTGGCCTTCCAGTTCGTCAACGACCTGCCTGGTGTGCTGGCGCAGATCCGGCGCGCGCTGAAGCCGGACGGGCTCCTGCTCGCCGCGATGCTCGGCGGCGACACGCTGACTGAGCTCAGGCAGAGTTTTGCGGCGGCGGAAGCCGAATGCGAGGGCGGCGTGTCGCCGCGCGTCGCGCCATTTGCCGATCTGCGCGACATCGGCGCGCTGTTGCAGCGGGCCGGCTTCGCGCTGCCGGTCACCGACGTCGACCGCGTCGTGGTGCGCTACGCCAGCGCGTTCGCGTTGATGGCCGATTTGCGGCGCATGGGCGCCACCAACGTGCTGCGCGAGCGCCGTCATACCCCGACCCGCCGCGCCACCATGCTGCGCATGGCGCAAATCTACGGCGAACGCTTCGCCGATCCCGACGGCCGCATCCGCGCCACCTTCGACATCGTCTGGCTCTCCGGCTGGGCGCCGCATGACAGCCAGCCGAAGCCGTTGCGGCCCGGCTCGGCGAAGGCGAGTCTGGAGGCGGCGGTGAAGGGCACGAAGCGAGAGTAGTCGTATCCCGGGCGCGGTGCGGCGCGCAGCGCTGCTCCACAGAACCGGGACCCATCTCGCCACATGGACCCCGGACCAGCAGCGCATCACTACGTGCTGCGCAGCATCCGGGGAACGGCCACTTTTACAGCAACAAATCGATCAGATGCGGCAGCAGCGGGATGTCCGCGGGCGGCATCGGGTAGTCGCGCAGCTTGTTGGCGCGTACCCAGGCGAGGTTCTGGCCCTCGCGCGCCACGACCATGCCCTCCCAGCGCCGGCAGATGTAGAGCGGCATCAGCAGATGGAAGGTCTCGTAGGCATGGCTGGCGAAAGTCAGCGGCGCGAGGCACGGCTCGCTCACCGTGATGCCGATCTCCTCGTGCAGCTCGCGGATCAGCGTCTGCTCCGGCCGCTCGCCGGGCTCGATCTTGCCGCCCGGGAATTCCCACAGGCCCGCCAGCGCCTTGCCTTCGGGGCGTTGCGCCAGCAGCACGCGCTTGTCGGCATCGACCAGCGCGCAGGCGACGACGAGGGTCAGCTTGATGTCAGCCATGCGGGGCCAAGGTCCAGATGCGGTGTTGGCGGAGATTCTGTCATTGCGAGCGAAGCGAAGCAATCCATCTCTCTGCACGCGCGGACAGATGGATTGCTTCCGCCTTCGCGAAAGCTACGGCGGACAGTTCGTCGCTTCAGCACAAAATTGCTTTGCAAGCTTGTCGCGAGCCCCTCGCGATGACGGCGATGTTTACGACCTGTAATCGCCGTTGATCGCGACGTATTCCTTGGTGAGGTCGCAGGTCAGCACGCGGTCTCTAGCCTTGCCGAGGCCGAGCGCGACCTTGATCTGGATCTTCGGCGCCTTCATCGCCTCCGACATCTCTTTCTCATCATAGGACGGATCGCGTGCGCCGCTCTTGGCGACGCGGATGCCGTTGAAGGAGATCGAGAGCTTGTCGCGGTTGGCGGGCTCGCCGGCCTTGCCGACCGCCATCACCACGCGGCCCCAATTGGCGTCCTCGCCGGCGATCGCGGTCTTCACCAGCGGCGAATTGGCGATCGACATCGCGATCTTGCGCGCCGACGGTTTTGTCGTCGCGCCCACGACCACGACCTCGACCAGCTTGCGCGCGCCTTCGCCGTCGCGCGCCACCTGCTCGGACAAATTGGCGAGGACCTGCTGGAACGCCTTGGTGAAGGCCTTCAGGCGCGGGTCGCTGGCGCGCGAGATTTTTGGCGCGCCGTTGGCAGCCGCGGCGCCGGTTGCAAATGCCAGCAGCGTGTCCGAGGTCGAGGTATCGCCGTCGATGGTCAGCGCATTGAAGGTGTCCTCGACGCCGGTCTTGAGCAGCGATTGCAGCACTGAGGCCGACAGCGGCGCGTCGGTGAAGATGAACGACAGCATGGTCGCCATGTCGGGCATGATCATGCCGGCGCCCTTGGCCATGCCGTTGATCGTCACCTTGGCCTTGCCGAGCTTCACGGTCGCGGTGGCGACCTTCGGGAAGGTGTCGGTGGTCATGATCGCCTTGGCGGCGTCCATCCAGCGATCGGCCGTCGCGGCCTCCGTGAGCTGCGCCAGCACGCCGTCGAACTTGGTGGCGTCGAGCGGCTCGCCGATCACGCCGGTCGAGGCAAGGAACACCTCCGACGTCGAACAGCCGACCGCCTTCGCCGCGATCTGCGCGGTCAGCGTGGTGGACGCCTTGCCGGTCTTGCCGGTGAAGGCGTTGGCGTTGCCGGAATTGACCACCAGCGCGCGTGCATTCCCGCCCTTCAGCTTGGCACGGCACCATTCGACCGGCGCCGACGGGCATTTCGACTTGGTGAAGACGCCGGCCACCGTGGTGCCCTTGTCCAGCAGCGCGAGCAGCACGTCGGTACGCCCCTTGTAGCGGATGCCGGCGGCAGCGGTCGCAAGCCGCACACCCGCGATCACGGGCATCTCGGGAACGTCTGGTGGGGCGAGGGGGGAGACGGCGGTGGACATCGGCAAGCTTCCGGCTACGGGGAGGGAAGCGCTGCATAACATCTCGCCGTGAGAAGCGGGAGAGGGCTCGGGCGCGAACGCATAACGGCGTCGTCCCGGCGAAAGCCGGGACCCATAGCCACCGTCATCAATTGTTCAAGAAACTGCTGCCACGGCAACAAAGGCTCCGCCGCGGATTATGGGTCCCGGCCCCCGTGCGCAATTGCGCACTAGGTGGTGTGGACACTAGCGCATCCATAGAACGATGGCTGCGAGAGTGACGACGGCCCGGTAGTTCCGGGCCGTTTTTTCGAAGCGGGTTGCGACGCGGCGGAACTGCTTGAGCTTTGAGAAGCAGCATTCGACGAGATGACGCTGGGCATAGAAATGCTTGTCGAGTGGATATTTGAGCGCGCGTGACGGGTTGTTGGGGATCACGGCGAGCGCGCCTTTGGCGGCGATGGCTTGGCGCAAGTGATCGGCGTCATAGGCCGTATCGGCCATGACGACCTCGGCGGATAAGCCTTCGATCAATGCGGCGGCTTGCGGTGCATCGCCCTTCTGACCTGCGGTAAGCGTGAACCGCACCGGACATCCCAAGCCTCGAACGGCCATATGTATCTTGGTGCTCAGGCCGCCGCGCGAGCGGCCGATCGCTTGATCTTCCGCTTGATCTTCAGACCCCCCTTTTTGGCGCCGGCGGCGTGCTGATGCGCCCGAACAATGGTGGAATCGACGATCAGATATTCGAAGTCCGGATCATCGGACATCGCCTCGAAGATCCGCCACCAAACACCCTTGATGCTCCATCGACTGAAGCGCCGGAACACGCTGTTCCAGTCCCCAAACACCTCCGGAAGATCGCGCCAGGGAGACCCCGTACGCACGATCCACAGCACACCTTCCACGAACATCCGGTTGTCGCGCCCGGTGGAGCCCTTCTGATCGGGGCGCCCTATGATCAGCGGCGCTATCCGCTCCCACGCCGCGTCGCTCAATACCAAACGGTCCATCACACCCAAGGCGGCCTCCCCAAAAGCAGCCTTGAATCTGATTTGCTCCTAAAAGGGAATCCTTAGAGTCCACACCACCTAGGCCGGGACGACGCGATCAGCCGAGTGCATCCCAAAACGCAAATGGCCGGGACATGCCCGGCCATCGCACATTGAAACTGTCGGCTTAGCGAAGCTTACTTCTTCGCCGGCGCCATCTTGTTGTCGGCTGGCTTCGGCGCGTCCTTGGCCGCATCCGCGGGCGGGGTCGCCGCGTCGGCCGGCTTGTCCAGGCGCTCGACCTTGGCGGCCTCGCGCAGCTTGGCGACGTAGTCGGCCTGGGCCTTGCGGGTCACATAGGTCTCGATCTGGGCCTTCACCTGCTCGAAGTCGGGCGCCTTGCGGCTGCGCTTTTCCTCGACCTTGATGATGTGCCAGCCGAACTGCGACTTGACCGGATCGGAGATCTTGCCCGGCTCGAGCGAGAAGGCGACCGCGGAGAATTCCGGCACCATCTGCTCCTTGGTGAAGAAGCCGAGGTCGCCGCCGTCGGAGGCGCCGGGGTCCTTGGACTTCTTCTTGGCGAGCTCGGCGAAGTCGGCGCCCTTGTCGAGCTCGGCCTTGATCGCCTTGGCCTCGTCCTCGGTCTCGACCAGGATGTGGCGGGCGCGCACCTCCTGCTCGCCGGTGATCTGCTTGGCGGCCTCGTCATAGACCTTCTTCATGGCGTCGTCGGTAGTCGCCGCCTTGCCCTCGCTGGCAAGCAGGCTGTCCATCAACAGGCGGTTGCGGGTAAAGGCGAGGCGCTTCTTGAAGTCGTCATTGTTCTCGATCTTCTTGTCCTCGGCGGCCTTGGACACGATCTTCATGTCGATCAGGAACGACAGCACGTTGTCCTTCTTGGTCGCGGGGTCCATCTGGGCCAGGCTCGGGCCGAGTTCCTCCTCGGCGAGCGCCACGTCGCTGGCATGGATCTCGGAACCGTTCACCTTCGCCAGCACCGGGTCGGATTCCGCGGCGCGGACCGGAAGGCCGGCAGCCAGCACTGCGACAAGACAGCCCGTGGCGGCCAGGGTGGCGAGGCCGAGGCGCAGGCCGGTTTTGGTTTCCGGAGGCGAGGTGGTCATGCAAAATCCTTGTCTCAAAGGGGGGAGCTCGAGCGGGGCGGACACTCGCCCAATCGTGTTACATTGGCAACGCGAAAGTCTTGTCAAAATGATGAATTCCTTGACATCTTGCCAGCGTTGACAACCCCCCAAGCGGGCCATATCTCTGGCCAACCGTGTCGGCGGTGAGAGCGCTTATTTTGCTGCGTTTTTCGCCGTTGAACCCAGGATGGCCTGTTTCCCACTCAATTGGCGGAGGAGCCCCGGGTCGGGGCTCGAACCGGAGCGCGTCACGGTGAGTTGATAGGCGATCTGGCGGACCATCTCAGGCTGTAATCCAAGACCTAAATTCGAGACCTAACTCAAGACCGAAGAACAGGAATTTCGCATGATCGGCGCGCTCGCCCGCAAGTTTTTCGGCTCATCCAACGACCGTCGGGTCAAGGGGTATCAGTCCCGCGTCAACGCCATCAACGCGCTCGAGCCCGAGTTGGTCAAACTCACCGACGATGAGCTCAAGGCCCGCACCGCCGAATTCAAGCAGCAGCTCGCCGGCGGCAAGACGCTCGACGACCTCCTGGTTCCGGCCTTCGCCACGGTGCGCGAGGCGGCCAAGCGGACGCTCGGCCAGCGCCATTTCGACGTTCAGCTGATCGGCGGCATGGTGCTGCACGAGGGCGACATCGCCGAGATGAAGACCGGCGAAGGCAAGACGCTGGTCGCGACGCTCGCGGTCTATCTCAACGCGCTCGCCGGCAAGGGCGTCCATGTCGTCACCGTCAACGACTACCTCGCCCGCCGCGACTCCGGCTGGATGGGCCAGATCTACTCGTTCCTGGGGCTGACCACCGGCGTGATCGTGCACGGCCTCGACGACGCCGAGCGCAAGGCGGCCTATGCCTGCGACATCACCTACGGCACCAACAACGAATATGGCTTCGACTATCTGCGCGACAACATGAAGTACCGCCTGGAGGACATGGTCCAGCGCGAGCACTTCTACGCGATCGTCGACGAAGTCGACTCCATCCTGATCGACGAGGCGCGCACGCCGCTGATCATCTCCGGTCCGCTCGACGACCGCTCGGATTTCTACAATACCATCGACACCTTCATGCCGCTGCTGACCAAGGTTGCCGATTTCGAGGTCGACGAGAAGCAGCGCACGGTGACGCTGACCGAAGGCGGCATGGAGAAGCTCGAGAACTTGCTGCGCGACGCCGGCCAGCTCAAGGGCGAGTCGCTGTACGACGTCGAGAACGTCTCCGTCGTGCATCACGTCAACCAGGCGCTGCGCGCACATACGCTGTTCACCCGCGACAAGGACTACATCGTCCGCGACGACGAGGTCGTCATCATCGACGAGTTCACCGGCCGCATGATGCAGGGCCGCCGCTATTCGGAAGGCCTGCACCAGGCGCTGGAGGCCAAGGAGCACGTCACGGTCCAGCCCGAGAACCAGACGCTGGCCTCGATCACCTTCCAGAACTATTTCCGGATGTACCAGAAGCTGTCCGGCATGACCGGCACGGCGCTGACCGAAGCCGACGAACTGTTCGACATCTACAAGCTCGAGGTCGTCGAGATCCCGACCAACCTGCCGGTGGCGCGTCTCGACGAGGACGACGAGGTCTACCGCACCCAGAACGAGAAATACGCCGCGATCCTTGCCGAGATCGAGCGCGCCAACAAGCGGCTGCAGCCGGTGCTGGTCGGCACGGCGTCGATCGAGAAATCGGAAGTGCTGGCCGAGTATCTCAAGAAGCACGGCTACAAGCAGATCGACTTCGGCGCCGAATCCGGCATGGAGAAGCTTTACGCCGCGGCCCGCGCCGGCAAGCCGGCAAAGCTGTTCGCGGTGCTGAACGCGCGCTTCCACGAGCAGGAAGCCTATATCGTCGCGGAAGCCGGCGTGCCGGGCGCGATCACGATCGCGACCAACATGGCCGGCCGCGGCACCGACATCAAGCTCGGCGGCTCGCTCGATATGCGGATCCAGCAGGAGACCGGAGGAATCACCGACGAGGCCGAGAAGGCCAAGAAGATCGAGCTGATCAAGGCCGACATCGAGCGCTTCCGCGAACTCGTGCTGAAGGCGGAAGAGGATTTCGAGGTCGAGCCCGCCAAAGGCAACAAGGCCGCCAAAACCGTGAAGAAGCCGGGCGGCCTCTACATCATCGGCTCCGAGCGTCACGAATCCCGGCGCATCGACAACCAGCTGCGCGGCCGTTCCGGCCGTCAGGGCGATCCCGGCCGCTCGAAATTCTTCCTGTCGCTCGAAGACGATCTGATGCGCATCTTCGGCTCCGACCGGCTCGACAGCATGCTGCAGCGGCTCGGCCTGCAGGAAGGCGAAGCGATCATCCATCCCTGGATCAACAAGGCGCTCGAGAAGGCGCAGCAGAAGGTCGAGGCGCGCAACTTCGACATCCGCAAGAACCTCTTGAAGTTCGACAATGTCCAGAACGACCAGCGCAAGGTGATCTTCGACCAGCGCGTCGACCTGATGAAGGACGACAGCGTGGTCGAGACGGTGACCGACATGCGCCACGCCTTCGTCGAGGACGTGGTCACCAAGCATATCCCCGAGCACGCCTATGCCGAGCAGTGGGACACCGCGGGCCTCAAGGAAGAGCTCAAGCGCGTGCTCGATGTCGACCTGCCGTCGACGAATGGGCCAAGGAAGAGGGCATCGCCGACGAGGAGCTGCTCAACCGCATCGAGAACCATGTCGACGAGCGCATGGCGGCCAAGGTCGCGCAATGGGGCCCCGACGTGATGCGCTACGTCGAGAAGACCATCCTGTTGCAGACGCTGGACCATCTCTGGCGCGAGCACCTGATCATGCTCGACCATCTGCGCCAGGTGATCGGCCTGCGCGGCTACGGTCAGCGCGATCCGTTGCAGGAGTACAAGACCGAGGCCTTCAACCTGTTCCAGGAGATGAGCGCGCATCTGCGCGAGGCGGTCACCGCGCAATTGATGCGGGTCGAGATCGTCCCGCCGGAGGAGCCGCCGCAGCCGCTGCCGCCGATGGAAGCGCACAAGCTCGATCCCAACACCGGCGAGGACGAGTTTGCCCAGGCCCGCCTGACGGAGGCCACCTACGCCCAGGCCTCGCTGGCGCCGGCAATGTCCGCCGCCGACCGCGATCCGAACAACCCCACAAGCTGGGGCAAGGTCGGCCG
The DNA here is from genome assembly GCF_036923295.1 of Bradyrhizobium sp. 26S5. Classification (NCBI taxonomy): domain Bacteria; kingdom Pseudomonadati; phylum Pseudomonadota; class Alphaproteobacteria; order Hyphomicrobiales; family Nitrobacteraceae; genus Bradyrhizobium; species Bradyrhizobium sp. 26S5. The sequence goes on from NZ_CP145948.1 coordinate 444,074, forward strand.
CAACGAGGACTGCCCCTGCGGCAGCGGCAAGAAGTACAAGCACTGCCACGGGCGGTACGCGTAAGAAGCGACTTCAGTGGGTTGGGCGTATATGGCGGACGCGCGCAGCCCGTCACGCCTGCTGTTCGCCCGATGGCCGTTGAACGATGCTATTTCGAGTGTCGTAAAGCGGCTTGCCCTTGTCGACAATATGAACGGTCAGCAGCTTGATCGTCTTGTCACCGACGACCTTGAAAGCGCCGTGTGGTGTATCCCTCACATTCAAGCCGACGGCGCCAGTCGGGAGGGGCACCTGCTTTCCATCAGGCAATTCGATGGTGCCACCTTCGAGGAAGTAATAGGATTCCTCACCGTGATGGATGTGAAGCGTTGGGGTGTCACCGGGCTTGAACTCGCTGATGCTCGTGACGACTTCCATGTTCGTCCCGGTCAGGTCGCCTCGCTTCAGCTCTTTTCGAAACGGTGAGTCCTGCGCACTCGCCGAAGTGACCAGCATTGCAGCCAAAGCAATTCCGATGATCGCTTTCATGGAAATCGTGCCTCCCTGGAAATAGCGCTAAGTATCGCCACCCAGCTTCTTGGAAATTGCGCATGCCGGCAAGGTGGTTGGCTTGGCAAGGTACATTCCGCACCGCAAACGCGTCCGCTTCCACCGTAGAACCCGGTGCACCCAGCAGCCCCAGACGACGTGGCGGGCACGCTGCCCGCCCGTCGCAGGCGCATCGCCGTCAGCCCGCGTAGGCCCGGTCGAGGTCGGCGATCACGATCTTCTGCATCTTCAGCATCGCCTGCATGACGCGGTCGGCCCTGATGCGGTCGGGATCGCTGAGGTAGCGGCTCAGCGCTGACGGGATCACTTGCCAGGACAGGCCGAAGCGGTCCTTGAGCCAGCCGCAGCGTGATTCCTGGCCGCCGTCGGTGAGCTTCTCCCAGAAATAATCCACCTGCTGCTGGGTCTCGACGCTGAGGAAGAACGACACCGCCTCGTTGAACTTGTGCTGCGGCCCGCCATTGAGCGCGTAGAACCGCTGCCCTTCGAGCTCAAAACTCGCCATGAAATCGCTGACGGTCTCGATCTCAGCGTTCGGAAACACCGATTTGTAGAACGCGACCGCATCGCGGACGTTGTTGTCGAGCCAGAGGAACGGCGTGATCGAAGGCATGACGGGGTGTCCTCGCTATCTGTGGATCGGATGGACCTCAAGCGCTCGGGCGCGAAGGCCGCGCCGCGGGCGCGCCCAAAGGACGCAGCACATGGCCGCGTCCCGACATTTGCAGCCGGTCTTTTTTGAGGGTTCGACAGCGGCGCGCCCGGCCGGTGCATCAGGCCCGGCGCGGCGTCAGTTGGCGCTGCCGATCAGGCTTTCCAGCAGGCGCTTGAGCTCGGTGGTCGACTTGTCGCCATAGCTCTCGACGATGTGCTCTTCCTGGCTCACCGCGAGCGAGTTCAGCCGCCGGCACAGCGCCTTGCCACGGTCGGAGACGAACATCAGCACCTTGCGGCGATCCTTGGGATCCTGGACGCGATAGACCAGGGCGTCCGACACCATGCGGTCGATCATCTTGGTCAGCGTCGGATGGTTGAGCAGCACGGCGTCGGCGAGCTCGCCCATCGAGTGGCCGTTGCCGTCGGACAGAACTTTCAGGATGCGCCATTGCTCGACCGGCACGCCTTCCTTGGCGAGCCGCGTCTCCAACTGCCGGTTGATCTCCCGGTTGGCCTGCGCCAGCAGGTAGGCGAGATGTTCGGTGATCGGGGAATTTTCTTTCGGCGGTTTAGCCACGGCGTGAGACCTGGTTCCTGACCCGGTGAATGAATGTCCGGCAACGCATGCCGTTTCTATATGCACTTCAATTGTTGAATATTCAATATTTTCCCCTAGAATATTCCCCCAACCAAGGGGCGGATGCCGCGACCGCCCGCTGGCTGCGTTGCGTACTGCTTCCCAGACAGGAGTTGGCGTGCTCTCGACGGTCTCTTTCCAGGCGTATGGCGGCATGCCCGTCGCGCCGCCGCACCTGTTTCGCAGCCCGTCATCCAGCGCGGCCGATCTTGCTTTGACCGTTCGGCCAGGCTCCTCGCGCCGGCGCGGCACCGACGGCAAGCTCAGAATCGGCAATTTCATCACCTTCTCGGGCGCGCCCGGGATCTGGGGACCGATCTCGGCCAACAGCGTCATGCTGGCGATCGCCGAGATCAACAAGCGCGGCGGCATCCGCGGCCGCGAGGTCGAATTGTCGATGTACGACGCCGGCGGTCCGATCGAGGACGTGGTGCGCCGCGCCGAGCGCGCGATCGCCTTCGACGAGATCGACGTCATCATGGGCTCGCATATCAGCGCCGTCCGCCTCGCGCTGCGCAAGGTCACACGCGGCCGCATCCCCTATGTCTACACGCCGGTCTATGAGGGCGGCGAGCGGACGCACGGCGTGATGGCGATCGGCGAGACGCCGCGCGCCGAAAGCCGGCCCGCGATCCACTGGCTCACCGAGGTCAAGAAGGCGCAGCGCTGGTACCTGATCGGCAGCGACTATGTCTGGCCCTGGCAGTCGCATCGCGCGGTGAAGCGTTACATCAAGGAAGCCGGCGGCCAGGTGGTCGGCGAGGAATTCGTTCCGCTCGGCGAGGACAATCACGAGCCGCATCTGGCGCGGATCCGCGCCGCGAGGCCCGACGTCGTGCTGATCACGCTGATCGGGACCGACAGCATCACCTTCAACCGCGCCTTTGCCGACGCCGGGCTTGCCGCCACGACGCTGCGCTATGCGGGCGCGATGGACGAGACCGTGATGCTCGGCATCGGCCCCGACGCGACCGAGAACCTGTTCTGCGCCTCCGGTTATTTCGGCTGCGTCGATTCGCGCGCCAATGACGACTTCCGGACCAGCTACCGTGCGATGTTCGGGGCGCACGCGCCGCCGATCGGCTCGGTCGGGCAGTCCAATTACGAGGGCATGCGCTTCCTCGAGGCGGCGGCCAGCCGCGCCCGCTCGCTGTCGCTGGGGCCCTTGCTCGCTGCGGGGCGCAACGTCGTCTACAGCGGCGCACGCGGCACCGTCACCATTCGCGACGGCCGCGCCGAAATGCCGATCTATCTTGCCGAAGCCGACGGTCTCGACTTCAATGTGATCAAGACGATCTAAAATGGTACCGTCGCCGGTGAGGGCGATGCCGCGCTCGCCGCGGCGGGTCGGTGCCAGACAGGAGCAGGTGTGCATTCGAGGCTCAACGTCATGGCAAGAACCTTGAATTACAGGGGTGGAGGCCTCCCGTTCCCGCCATCCCTGCTGTTCAGGAACCTGGCGTCGGCGTCCGATCGGGTATTTTCGCCGATGGATCGCGGTGGTTTCGGTCCGCGCGGTGCGCGGAACCGGCTGCGGATCGGCGGCTTCGTCTGCTGCACCGGCTCGCCCGGGATGTGGGGTCCAGCTGCCACCTCGATCGCGCAGCTTGCGGTCGCCGACATCAACCGGCGCGGCGGCATCCTCGGCCGCGAGATCGAGTTCTCGGTCTACGACGCCGGCGGGCCGCTCGACGACGTGCTCGACCGCGCCGAGCAGGCGATCGCGTCCGACGAAGTCGATCTCATCATGGGCTTGCACACCAGTGCGGTGCGCGTCGCGTTGCGCGACCTCATCACTCGCAGCCGAATCCCCTACATCTACACGCCGGTCTATGAAGGCGGCGAGCGGACGCCGGGCGTCATCGCGATCGGCGAGACGCCGCGCTGGCAGAGCCGGCCGTCGATCCACTGGCTGGCCGAGGCGAAGCGCGCCTCGCGCTGGTACCTGATCGGCAGCGATTATGTCTGGCCGTGGCAATCGCATCGCGCGGTGAAGCGCTACATCAAGGAGACCGGCGGCGAGGTTGTCGGCGAGGAGTTCGTGCCGGTCGGCGAGGACAATCACGAGGCGCATCTGGCGCGCATCCGTGCGGCGAAGCCCGATGTGGTGCTGATCTCGCTGATCGGCACCGACAGCGTGACCTTCAACCGCGCCTTCGCCGATGCCGGGCTCGCCGCCACCACGTTGCGCTTTGCCACCTGTTTCGACGAAACGGCGCTGCTCGGCATCGGCGCCGACAAGACCGAGAACCTGTTCTGCGCCTCCGGCTATTTCCCCGGCGTCGGCTCGCAGGCCGGCGACGATTTCAGGGACCGCTATCGCGCGATGTTCGGTCCGTTCGCGCCGCCGGTCGGGTCGTGCAGCGAGTCCGCCTATGAAGGATTCTGCCTGCTCGAGGCGGCCGCCAGCCGCGCCGGCACGCTGGAGATGCGGCCGCTGCTCGCGGCAGCTGACAACCTCGTCTATCGCGGCCCGCGCGGGCCCGTGACGGTTCGCAGTGGCCATGCCAGGATGCCGATGTATCTTGCCGAAGCCGACGGCCTCGACTTCAGGGTGGTCAGGGCGATCTGAGGCGGGGTGCGGCAGCCTCGTCAGACAGTTTTGCGAAATAATACTTGAAAAGGAAAATATTTCCGTTTTGAATACAGCGACGGGGTGAGCAGTTCGCGTGCCAACGCGACGCTGCTGCCCTTGGATCAATTCCAAAGATCAAAAGCTTCAGGAGAGCGCCGTGACCGTCGTCCTTCCCACGCCAACGCAACTTCGTGCCGTCGCCGAGCAGTGTGGCCTGTCCCTGACCGATGAGGACGTGGCCTCGTTCCGCGGCCTGATGCAGGGCTCGATCGACGCCTACAACGTCGTGGCCGCGATGCCGGACGAACTGCCGGTGGTGAAATATCCGCGCACGCCGGGCTATCGCCCGAGCCCGGAGGAAAACCCGCGCAACGCCTGGTACCGCAAGTCGACCGTGAAGGGCGCGAGTTCCGGCAAGCTCAAGGGCAAGACGGTGGCGCTGAAGGACAATATCATGCTGGCCGGAGTGCCGATGACCAACGGTTCGTCGACGCTGGAAGGCTATATGCCCGATTTCGACGCCACCATCGTCACGCGCATGCTCGACGCCGGCGCCGAGATCGCCGGCAAGGTGCACTGCGAACATTTCTGCCTGTCCGGCGGCAGCCACACCGGCTCCTACGGGCCGGTGCACAATCCGCACAAGATGGGCTATTCGGCCGGCGGCTCGTCGTCGGGTTCCGGCGTCGTGGTCGCGCTCGGCGAGGTCGACATGGCGATCGGCGGCGACCAGGGCGGCTCGATCCGCATGCCGTCCTCGTTCTGCGGCACCTACGGCATGAAGCCGACCTGGGGCCTCGTGCCCTATACCGGCATCATGCCGATCGAGATCTACGTCGACCACACCGGCCCGATGACCGCGACTGTGGAAGACAATGCGCTGCTACTGGAAGTGATCGCTGGCGACGACGGCTACGACCCGCGCATCAAGGCGCCGAAGGTCGAGCAATACAGCAAGGCGCTCGGGGCCGGCGTCAAGGGCATGAAGATCGGCATCCTGAAGGAAGGCTTTGAGCAGCCGACCGCTGAGGCCGCGGTCAACGAAAGTGTCCGCGAGGCGGCCAAGCGCTTCAAGGATCTCGGCGCGTCGGTCGAGACCGTGTCGATCCCGATGCACATGGCCGGCGGCGCGATCTGGACTCCGATCGGCACCGAAGGCCTGACCCAGACCATGATGTTCGGCGACGGCTATGGCCTCAGCCGCTCCGACCTTTATTCGACCTCGCTGATGGATTTCCATCGCGGCTGGCGCCGTCAGGCGGATTCCCTGTCCGAGACCACGAAGCTGTTCATGATGCTCGGCACCTACATCAACAACAATTTCGGTCCGCGCTTCTACGGCAAGGCGCTCAACATCTCCCGCCGGCTGGCCGCGGCCTACGACAAGGCCTTCAAGGACTACGATCTGCTGCTGATGCCGACCACGCCGATGAAGGCGACGAAGTTGCCCGAGGCCACTGCCAGCCGCGAGGAATATGTCGCCCGCGCGCTCGAGATGATCTCCAACACCGCGCCGTTCGACATCACCCATCACCCGGCGATGTCGCTGCCCTGCGGCATGGTCGACGGGCTGCCGGTCGGCCTGATGCTGGTCGGCCGGATGTTCGAGGAGCAGACCATCTACCGCGCCGCGCACGCCTTCGAGCAGGCCGGCGACTGGAAGAAGATGTGAGGCACCGCTTGTCGCAGACGCACAGGGTACGGATCGGACGCCATGGCCACTAGCTTCGCCGCGGCGTTCGAGATCATCAGCTTCGGCGCGATCATCGTCCTGGTCGTGCTCGGGCTCGGCATCATCGCCAGCATGATGGGCATCTTCAACTTCGCGCAGGGCGAATTCGTCCTGCTCGGAGCCTATGTGACCTATCTGGCCTACGCCCACGGGGCGCCGGTCTGGGCCGGCATGATCGCCGCGCCCTTCGTGGTCGGTGCGCTCGGCTTCGTGCTGGAGGCGCTGATCATCCGGCGGTTCTATGCGGCGCCGATCGTGGCGATGCTTGGCACCTATGCGCTTGGTCTGATCATCCGCGAAAGCGTGCGCGGCCTGATCGGCGGCTTCTATCTCACGGTGCCGGAGCCGATCGGCGGTTCGATCGACCTCGGCTCGATCCACATCTCGGCCTGGCGCTTCACCATCATTGTGATCACGCTCCTGGTGATGGGCGGCTGCTATCTCTTGCTGGCGCGCACCAGCTTCGGGCTGCGGGTCCGCGCCACGTTGGAGAACCCGGCGCTGGCGCGCGCCTCGGGCATCTCGACGCCCCTGATCTACGGCGCGACCTTCGCGTTCGGCGCGGCGCTGGCCGGGCTTGCCGGCGCGCTGATCGTGCCGGTGTTCAGCCTCTTTGCCGATCTCGGCATACGATTCCTGATCCAGGGTTTCGTCGCCGTGATGGTCGGCGGGGTCGGCTCCTTCATCGGTCCGGTCGCCGGCGCCGGTCTGATCGGCACGCTCAGCGCGGCGCTGCCATGGGTGATGTCGCCCGTCGTCGCCGACGTCCTCGTCTTCGTGCTCGCGATTGCCTTCATCAAATTCCGGCCGCAGGGCCTCATTGCTGGAAAAGGGGTTTAGACAGATGTCCATCGACCGCACCAATCTCACGCGCCGCCGCTTCATGAGCAACTTTGCCTTCGCGACCGGCGCGCTCGCAACCGGCGTCGGCGGCTGGGTGGTCAGGCCCGACTGGGCCAACGCCGCCGACGGCCCGATCAAGGTCGGCATCGCGACCGATTTGACCGGCCCGATCGCCTATGCCGGCAACGCCGACGCCAACGTCGCCAAGATGGTGATCAAGGAGATCAACGCCGGCGGCGGCCTGCTTGGCCGGCCGCTCGAGCTCTATATCGAGGACACCGCCTCGAACGAATCGGTCGCGGTCGGCAATGTCCGCAAGCTGATCCAGCGCGACAAGGTCGACATGGTGCTGGGCGGCATCACCTCGTCGATGCGCAACGCGATCAAGGATCCGATCGTGGCGCGCGGCAAGACGCTCTACATCTATCCGCAGCTCTACGAGGGCAAGGAGTGCACGCCCTATCTGTTCTGCACCGGGCCGACGCCGGCGCAGCAATGCGACGAGTTCATTCCCTGGCTGATCAAGAACGGCGGCAAGAAGTTCGCGCTGCCGAGCGCCAACTACGTCTGGCCGCATACGCTGAACGTCTACGCCCGCAAGGTGATCGAACAGAACGGCGGCGAGGTCGTGTTCGAGGAATACTACCCGCTCGACCAGGTCGACTTCTCGTCGACCGTCAACCGCATCGTCTCCAACAAGGTCGACGTCGTCTTCAACACCGTGATCCCGCCGGGCGTCGGCCCGTTCTTCAAGCAGCTCTATGAAGCCGGCTTCCTGAAGAATGGCGGGCGGCTCGCCTGCGTCTACTATGACGAGAACACGCTCAACATCAATCAGGCCAACGAGATCGAGGGGCTGGCGAGTTGCCTCGACTATTTCAAGGTGCTGACCAAGGACGATCCGTTCAACGCCAGGCTCCAGGCGGCCTATGATAAGGAGTTTCCCGGCAACATCCTGTTCGCCGCCGGCAGCGCCGCGACCGGAACCTATCGCGGCCTCAAGCTGTGGGAAGCGGCGGTCAAGGAAGCCGGCAAGGTCGACCGCGATTCGGTCGCGGCCGCCCTCGACCACGCCAAGATCGCCGAAGGGCCCGGCGGCCCCGCCGAGATGGTTCCCGGCAAGCGTCACTGCAAGATGAAAATGTACACGGCTGTTGCCAAAGGCGGGAACTATGAGATCGTGGCGCGCAGCAACGGTCTCGTTGATCCCAAGGAATGCTGAGCGATCGATGAGTAGAGCAAAGCAGGCCGTCGCACGCCTCGGCGAGGAGCCAGATGTCGTGACGGGTGAGGGTGCACCGGCCGCAGGCGCGCCGCCGGGACAGGCATCGGCAGGATGGAAGGTCCTGCCGATCGTGGAAGGGCTGGTGCTTTTGATCGCACTGGTCCTGCCGTGGGTGCTTCAGGATTATCTCACGGTGTTCGCCACCCGCGTGGTGATCCTTGCGCTGTTCGCGCTGTCGTTCGACCTGGTGTGGGGCTATGCCGGCATCATGAGCTTCGGCCAGGCGCTGTTCTTTGGTGCCGCCGGCTACGGCGTGGCGCTGATGGCGCGCGACCTCAACGTCACGTCGATCCTGCTGATCCTGCCGGCGGGCGCGCTGATTGGGCTCACCGCGTCGCTGCTGCTCGGCGGCTTCCTCCTGCTCGGACGCTATCCCTCGAGCGTGATCTTCGTCTCGCTCGGCACTCTGACCGGCTCCTATGCCGCGGACCGGCTGGCGCGCGGCTGGTACTATCTCGGCGGCCAGAACGGCATCCCGTCGATCCCGCCGCTCACACTCGGCAGCTACGAGTTCGAGGAGGGGCCGGTCTACTACTACATGGTGCTCGGCATCTTGGTCGTCGTCTACCTGCTCAGCCGCTTCCTGGTCCGTTCGCAATTCGGGCTGGCGCTGGCGGGCCTGCGCGAGAACGAGCAGCGCATCGCCTTCTTCGGCTACAAGGCGCAGCACCTGAAGGCGATCATCTTCGCGGTCGGCGGCACCATCGCCGGTCTGGCCGGCAGCCTCTATGCCTTCCACGAGGGGTTCGTCTGGCCCAACATGCTGGGCGTCGTGTTCTCGACCCAGGTCGTGCTTTACGTCTTGTTCGGTGGCTCCGGCACGCTGATCGGCGCCGTGATCGGCACCGTGATCATCGAGGGCGTCAGCTTCTGGCTGTCGGACAATTACCGCGACGTCTGGCCGATCATCCTCGGCGTGCTGCTACTGCTCGTGATCATGTTCCGTCCGCTCGGGCTGATCTCCTTCGTGCTCGGCGAGCGCGAGCGGGTCGGCAGTTTCGGCAAAGGGCCAAGCAAGGGACCAAACAAGGCGCCAAAGGAGACCGGCAATGCCGCTCCTTGAGGCGTCAGGCATCAGCAAGGTGTACGGCAAGCTCACCGCGCTCGACGGCGCAGGCTTGACCGTCGGCGAGAACGAGTTTCACGGCCTGATCGGCCCCAACGGCTCGGGCAAGAGCACGCTGATGAAATGCGTCGCCGGCGCCGAGGTGCCGACCACGGGCAAGGTCTCCTTCATCAACGCCGACATCACGTCGTTCACGCCGACCGAGCGCGCCCGCGCCGGCATGAGCCTGAAATTCCAGATCACCTCGGTGCTGCCGACGCTGACGCTGTACGACAACATCCTGCTGGCGCTGCAGGCGCAGTCCTCGCTGTTCGATCTGGTGCTCTCGCGCACCCGCAAGAGCCTGCACGATCAGGTGATGACGATGCTGACCCAGTTCCGCCTCGCCGATCGCGCCCATGACGCCGCCGCGGCGCTGTCGCACGGCCAGCAGCAATGGCTGGAGATCGCGATGGCGCTCGCCGGCAAGCCGCGGCTGCTGCTGCTGGATGAGCCGACCGGCGGCATGAGCCTCGAGGAGCGCCGCGTCACCGGCGAGCTGTTGCAGCCGATCAAGCAGCATTGCTCGCTCGTCATCGTCGAACACGACCTCGATTTCATCCGCGACATCTGCGACCGCCTCACCGTGCTCGACCAGGGCAAGGTGCTGGCGTGCGGCACCGTCGCGGAAATCCAGGCCAACAAGAGCGTCCAGGAGATTTATCTTCGCCGTGCCTGACCAATCCTTCCTCGATATCAGGCATCTCGATGCCGGTTATGGCCGCAGCCAGGTCCTGTTCGATGTCAACATCGGCATTCCCTGGCGCGGCGGCGTCGCCGTGCTCGGCCGCAACGGCGCCGGCAAGACCACGCTGATGAAGACCATCGTCGGCGAGCTCGCGAGCTCGCAGGGCGAACTGTTCTTCGACGGCCGCGACATCACGCGGCGCCGCACCGAGGAGCGGGTGCGCTCCGGCATCGGCTATGTGCCGCAGGAGCATTCGGTGTTCGCCCGCCTGTCGGTGCGCGACAACCTCGCGGTCGGCTCGCTGACCAATTCGGATGCCAGCGCGGTCGATCGCGTGCTCGCGATCTTCCCGAAGCTCGGCCAGCGGCTCGACCAGCCGGCCGGCACGCTGTCCGGCGGCGAACGCAAGATGCTGGCGATCGGCCGCGCCATGCTCGGCAATCCAAAACTGCTGCTGCTGGACGAGCCGACCGAAGGCGTCTGGATCGGCGTGATCGAGGAGATCACCGAGCGGCTGATCGAACTCGCCAAGAGCATTTCGGTCGTGATCGTCGAGCAGCATCTCGACCTCGCGCTGCGCGTCGCCGACTATGCTTATGTGCTGGACCGCGGCCGCGTCGCGTTGCAGGGCGAGGCGGGCGAGGTGCGCAACGATCCGGAATTGCTGCGGTATCTGGCGCCGTAGAATCCGTGGTTCCACAGGAACGAACGGCTCCGGCTGCCGTTGGGCAGCGGGAGGAGTTCATCCATGCGTTATCTTTCGATCGTAATCCTTAGTGCTGTTGCCATGATGAGCAGCGGCGTCGCGCTGGCGCAGCAGTTCCGGCACCAAGGCAGAACAGAATGCGTGCTCGCGCGATGCGCAGCGCTTCTGCCGCAAGGACCTCGGCAATGACGGCGCCGTGCAAAACTGTCTGCAGATGAAGCGGGCCAGCCTGAGCTCAAGCTGCAAGAAGGTCTTTGAAAGCCACGGCATGTAGCGATCACCGGCCGGTGCGGTCGCAAATGTCCTTGCCAGGTTAGTGCGACGGTGTTCCGCCGACGTGCTCGACAAGGTGTGCGCGTGAGGGCGACGGCTCAAACCGGTCGGCGAAATACTGCGTTTCGTGCACGACCTGGCCGTCGCGGAATTCCATGATGCTCACCGTATAGGACGGGATGCCGTCATAGGTCAGCACCAATTCGGTGACCCAGAGGTCACCGCCGCCGATCATGCGCTGGATCGTGAAGCGCTTCCTGTTCGGCTGCACCGTGCGGCTCTCCTGAATGTTGCGCCGGCCCCGGATCCGCTCGCCCGATTGCGGATAATCGAGCACTGCATCCTCATGGTAGATCTCATGCTCGCGCGCGAAATCGCTCGCGTCCGACGCCTCCCAATGGCGCTGCAGCGCCGCCCGCACGGTTCGATCATCCATCGCAACCTCCCGGCTGTGCCTCGTGCCGCATCTCACGATCGTCGGCGCGTAGTTGGCAAGAGGAATGTGGTGGCGAAGGGCGGCGATGATGCGGCTATGTGGCTCCTAGAATGCCAGTGAGGTGAGCACGCTTCTCGGGCTCCCTCTCCCCTTGCGGGAGAGGGTGGGGAGGGGTAGCCCCGGGCGAGATGATCGATGAGGGGGCGCGCTCGCAAAATGCGTTTGCTTATCGTCCTGACGAGCTCGGAGAGAGTTCGTCGTGTGGCACCCCTCTCCCTAGCCCTCCCCCGCAAGGGGGGAGGGAACCCTTCCGCCGGTGCTTCCCTGACGCGCCAATCACTGAGTTGCCCGACGGCGCAAGCCCCCGCAGCAAAAATATTTCGCTTTATCAGAAATACAACTCAGTGTTATAAATCCGCCGTCTCACCCGATCGAGGGGCGCTTCGCGATCGTCACGGGTGTTGCGGTGAGATGCGGTGGACGCTGAGCGTGCGAGAGACGAAAGCATGTGACGCGGACGGTGAAGTCGTGTGGTCCTGACGCCCTAGTGGCAGGTGTCCTCTCGCAAGACGCGCAAGCGTTTTCGCGAAGGCGGTGACAAGCAAGCCTAGTCTCGCCGGGGAGAGCACGAAGTAAGCCGTACCCCATCGCGCAGGGAAAGCCGGGATGTTCCCGGTTACACCTGTGGTCCTACCCCCGTGCTTTCTACCTTTGCACGGGGCCCATGGGTGCGATCGGCGCCCGGCTTTCCCTGCGCCCTCTGTTCAAGAGAGGGCGGAACGAAAAGCACGACTCGGACAAATCATGTCGCGAGAATGCGGATGTGTGAGCCATGTGTGAGCCACAAGTGGCGCAACAAATTCGGTGTCGTCCCGGCGCAGGCCGGGACCCATAGCCACCGAAGGTGATTGTTGCGACGCTGGGGCCACAGCTTTCCTCACCAACTCAATCCTGTGGTTATGGGTCCCGGCCTGCGCCGGGACGACACTGTCTTGTCTGGAAAGTTGATCGGTACCGACCGGCGTCGCGACGCAGTCGCGCCGCGCTTACTTCACCGCCGAGAAGCGGGTGTCGAACGAGTTCGACTGCACCACCGGCGCGGAGCCGGCGAGCTGGGTGCCGGTGGCTGCGGGGGCCGGCGCGGCTGCGGCAGTGTCGGTGACCGACGGTTTTGGCGCGGGCTTGGCGGCCTGCTTCGGCTCCGCCTTCGGTGCGACGCGAACCACCGATTGCGGCTTGGCCTCGGCGACCTTCGGCTTGGCCGGCGCGGCAGCGACTGCAGCCGGCGGCTTGGCCGCGGCTGCCGGGGTCGCATCAGCGGTGCCGCCGATCCCGACCTTACGGGCAAAGCTGGAGAAGAAGCCTTCGGACTTGTCGGACGCGTTGGCCGAAGCAACACGGGTGGTGGGCGATGGCGTGGTCGACGACGTCGTCGCCACGACCGGCTGTTCCTGCTGGACCGCCAGATTGGGCCGCGGCGGATTGACCGTGCCGGGGATCGTGCCGGGCGCGCGTGCCAGCGACATCGACTGCAGCGACTGGCTGTCGCCGCCTTCGGACAGACCGGTGTTTCCTTCCGGAATCTTCGAGGCGAAGATCGCGTTCATGCCGCCGTCGATGCCGGTGTTGAGGCGCGCCACCGGCGTGCCCTTGGAGACGAGCTTGGCGGTCTCGGCGGCGTCCTGCTGCTCCTTCTCGCGCACGGCGCTGGCGATCTCGTCGGGGATCACATAGGCCGGGCACTTCGCGGAGGCATCGAACACCGGATCTCGTGTCGCGTTCGGTGCCTTGACCGCGTCGAACACGTACTTCTTCTCGCAGAAGTCGACCTTCGGCTCGTGCTTCGTCACTTCGAAATGATCATAGCCTTCCTTGATCATCTTCCAGAAAGGCATGTTCGGATTGTTGCGGTGCTTGGCCATGTTCACCGGCGTCATCCGGAACGGGTAGGCCTGCAGCTGGAACGCCTTCTGGCCGCCGAAGAACGACTCGCGGCCGAGCGAATAGATTTCCGCGATCTGCTCGTCGGTCATCGCGTAGCAGCCGCGCGACGAACAGTCGCCATGCACCATCAGCTGCGAGCCGGTGCGGCCGAGCGCCTTGTCGAAGGCGTTGGGATAGCCGGTGTTGAACGACAGGTAGTAGGCCGACTGCGGGTTCATCTGGCTCGGGTTGATCGAATAGAACCCCTCGGGCGCCTGGCGGTCGCCTTCGCGGACCTTCGGACCGAGATCGCCCGACCAGCGGCAGATCGGATAGGTCTTGAGCAGCGCCATGCGGCCGGAGCGGTCCTGCTTCCAGACCTCGAGCTCGGCCTCCTGCTTGAACAGGCGGACCAGCATCGGCGACTGCAGATCCATGTCCTTCTCGACCATGGCGGCGAGGAGTTTTGGCGTGACCGGCTGGTTGGCCTTGGCGTTCTGCGCGAGCGAGATCTGGTCGCTGTCACAACCGGCGAGCAAGATACCCGCGGCGAGCACCGCCGAAGTCAGAAGCGCGCGTACGAGCGTGCGATGAGTCAAGTCCGAAGCTCCACACCCACCGGGCGTTATTCGCGACCCCAACACGGCGAATATGCCCTGAAGCCATTGTGTAAAATATTAGCCTTCGACACCCCCAGCTCGCAACCTGAACAGGGGCTGACGGCCCTCACGGTAGCAGGCATGGTTCAAGGAACGTTAAAGACCCTGCTCAGGGCCCAATTACGGCAAAATCAGGCGATTTGGACGAAAAATCGGGCGGTTTGGGCGCCTCAGCCGAGCTTGCGGCCGATATCGAGGAACTTCTGGCGCCGCTGTTTGCGAATCGCGTCCGGATCAAGATTTCGTAGGTCGTTGAGCGCCTGGGCGATGGCGTCGCCCGTGGTCGTGATCATCGCGGCGGGGTCGCGATGAGCGCCGCCCGAGGGCTCCCTCAGGATCTGGTCGATCACGCCGAAGCGCAGCATGTCCTGTGCGGTGATCTTCATGCTGTTGGCGGCTTCCTGCGCCTTGGTGCCGTCGCGCCACAGGATCGAGGATGCCGCCTCCGGCGAGATCACGCTGTAGATCGCGTGCTCCATCATCAACACGCGGTTCGCCGTGGTGATGGCGATGGCGCCGCCCGACATGCCTTCGCCGGTGACGATCGCGACATTGGGCACGCCGAGCGACAGGCAGGCGTCGGTCGAGCGCGCGATCGCCTCGGCCTGGCCCCGCTCCTCGGCGCCGATGCCGGGATAGGCGCCGGCGGAGTCGACGATCGACAGCACCGGGATGCCGAAGCGATCGGCCATCTCCATCAGGCGCACCGCCTTGCGGTAGCCTTCGGGGCGCGCCATGCCGAAATTGTGCTTGATGCGGCTGTCGGTGGTGGCGCCCTTCTCCTGGCCGACCACGCAGATGCTCTCGCCGCGGAAGCGGCCGAAGCCGCCGATCAGGGCCTCATCGTTGGCGAATTTGCGGTCGCCGGCCATCGGCGTGAATTCGGTGATAAGGCCGCCAATGAAATCGGTGAAGTGCGGCCGCTGCGGATGCCGCGCCACCAGCGTCTTCTGCCATGGCGTCAGGTTGGCATAGAGCTCGGTGAGCGCCTGCGCCGCCTTGTCCTCGATCCGTGCGACCTCGTCGCCGATGTCGCTGCCGCTTGCGGCAAGCGCACGCAACTCGTCGATCTTGGATTCAAGCTCGGCGACAGGTTTTTCGAAGTCGAGATAGCTGCGCATCGGGTCGGGCATCAACTCAATATAGGGAGGAAGGGTGCGAGGGGCGAAGCGGTTTCGGCGTAGAGAAGAGAAGTTTTGTAACTTCAATCGGTTAACGCGCATCCGGGCAGAATGCACGCTTCGGGATCGCAGGCAGGTGACGCTCTTTCTGCGGAGATGCCGCCGAAGTCAAGACGGATCAGATGACGGTATCGATGTCTCCGGTCCATGTAGATGGGGTAACGGGCCGGCCGCCCGCTCGCTACGGCGCGATTTGGAAGCGCGCTCGCGAGCGGCCTGTTGGTTGGAAGGCGGTCGTCCCTCAAACTGATGGTGTCAATAAACGGAGTCGGGCAAGCCCGCTCCAAGCATCATTAAGGGACGACCATGTACCACTATGCAGGAATCGACGTGTCTTTGGAATGCTCGAGCGTCTGCCTTGTCGATGGGACAGGTAAGATTTTGCGCGAGGCGAGGGTTGCGAGTGAGCCGGAGGCCTTGATCACCTGGTTGCGGTCGCTGGGGTTGGTGCTGGAACGGATCGGGCTGGAGGCTGGTCCGCTGTCGCAATGGCTCTACGCAGCGATGCGGGATGCGGGCCTGGCAGTCGAACTGTTGGAGACGCGGCACGTCCGCGATGCCTTCAAGGCGATGCCGGTGAAGTCGGACCGCAACGATGCCCGCGGGATCGCGCAACTGATGCGGCTGGGCTGGTTCCGGCCGGTGCACTGCAAGTCGATCGAAGCGCAGGAGACGCGGGCGGTTCTGACGGCACGCAAGCTGCTGCAGTCCAAGCTGCGCGACATCGAGAACAGCCTGCGCGGCGTGCTCCGCGGCTTCGGTCTGAAGGTCGGCACGACCACCGAGCGCACGTTCGCCGAACGCATCCGGGAGCTCGTAGCGGGCCATCCCGGACTTGAGATCGTGGCACAGGCGCTGCTCGAAGCCCACGCCGTGCTGCGGCGCGAGTTCAATGGCCTGGATAAGCACACCCAAAAGCTCGCCAGGTCGCACCCTCAAGCCCGCCTCCTGATGACGACACCGTCCGTCGGCCCGATCGTGGCGCTTACCTACGCCTCGGCGGTCGACGACCCGAAGCGCTTCCGGTCCTCGAAGGCGACGGGAGCGCATTTTGGCCTCACCCCGAAGAAGTACCAATCGGGCGAAACCGACTATACCGGCCGCATCAGCAAGATCGGCGATGCCTCCGTGCGCGAGGCGCTCTATCAGGCGGCTCACGTCATGCTGACCAAGCCGGTCAGGAACTGCTCGGCGCTGAAAGGCTGGGCGATGCGGATCGCCCGGCGCGCAGGCCTGCGCAAGGCCAAGGTGGCGCTCGCACGCAAGCTCGCCGTCGTTCTGCATCGCATGCTCGCCGACGCCAAACCGTTCAACCCGATGGCCAAGGCCTCGGCAACCTAAGCAAGGAGCAGCAATCGGTTCTGGGCGGGCCACGACACCAGGCTCTCCCTGAGCGAGGTCCCTGCGCCGGGACGATGGATCCGGTCAGGCCGCCATCCGGGAAGTGGCTCACAACCACGCTTCCGTAGATTGGCCGGCCGGCTCCTCAATGCACCCCATCAGGCGACGGCCTTCGCGCCGATCCCGTACAGAAGCAAGTGCCCGGCGAGTGGATCACGCAAAAAGGGATTGACTTACAAAGGCCCGTTACAGAAGCCCGGATGAAGCGAAGCGAAATCCGGGACAAGTCGACCCCCGGATGGAGCGTCTCCGGATTTCGCTTGCGCTGCATCCGGGCTACGGACGGCTTACGATTTCTCGGCCAGCGGATGCAGGTCGCGGACCAGGCTCTTCAGCCGCTCCTCGACCACATGGGTATAGATCTGGGTGGTCGAGATGTCGGTGTGGCCGAGCAGGGTCTGCACGATGCGCAGATCCGCGCCATTATGCAGCAAATGGCTGGCGAAGGCGTGGCGCAGCACGTGCGGGGAGACCAGCCGCGGCGCCAGTCCGGAGGCGGCGGCGAGCTCCTTGAGGTCGCGGGCAAAATGCTGCCGGGTCACATGGCCGCTCTCACTGGAGGACGGAAACAGCCATTTCGACGGCGCGGCCTTCTTCGCCTTCGGCTGCATCACCTCGATCGCCGCGAGGTAGTCCGCCATCGCCTGGCGCGAGGCGTCGTTCAGCGGCACCAGCCGCTCCTTGTTGCCCTTGCCGCGCACCACGATCATCCGCGCATCGCGCCGCGCCGCGGAGACCGGCAGCGATACCAGCTCGGAGACGCGCAGGCCGGTGGCGTAGAGCACCTCGAGCAGGCAATAGAGCCGCAGCGCGCGCAGCCGCTGCGCCGGCGAGACGTCGGTCTGGGTCAGCTCCTTGGCGCGGGTCAGCATGCGGTCGACGTCGGCGATCGACAGCACCTTGGGCAGGCCGCGGCCGCGCTTCGGCCCGGACAGGATCGCGGCCGGATCGTCGCCGCGGACCCGCTCGTCGAGCAGGAAACGATAGAGATGCCGCATCGCCGACAGCCGCCGCGCCACGCTCGACGACTTGAAGCCCCTGGTATCGAGGTCGGCAAGGTAGCCGCGCAGCACCTCGGTGTCGGCGCCGGTGAAATCGGTGCCGGCATGGGCGAGGTAGTCGGAGAAGTCGGTCAGGTCGCGCCGGTAGGCGTCGAGCGTGTTGGCGCCGGCGCCCTGTTCCGCGGCGAGCATGTCGAGGAACAACGCGGTCAGCTTGGCGTCGGAGGACTTCGGCTGAGCAGTCTTGGCCGGAGCCTGTGCGGGGGTCTTGGTGATCTTGGCGGAAGCGGGCATGCCAAGACTCATAGCGCCTATTTCTTGAGGAACTTATCCGGCGGGATGGTCACGGACATTTCCCGCGGCTTCGGGGTCACGAAATTCGCCAGCGCGAAGATGACGCCGTAGCCGATCCCGAAAATCACGGCGACGACCGTCAGGAAGCGGAACAGGCTGGGCATGGAGGCGACTCAGGGAGCGAATTAACCAATGAAATCATCCAACATGTTCCCCGCGCCGTTGCAAGAGTCGCTGGTAACGGTGTCGCCGGGGGTAGTATAGGTGGCTCGAATTCTGAACAATTCGTCCCGATATCCGAGCTTTTTATGTCCGACGCAGCCGTACCGGCGCCCACCCACCCGACCCTGGAGGCCGACATTGCGGCCGCGCTGGGGACGCGGTCGATCGTGCTGGTCGGCATGATGGGGGCCGGCAAGTCGACCATCGGACGGCGGGTGGCGGCGCGGCTCAAGCTGCCGTTCGCCGACGCCGACACCGAGATCGAGGCGGCGGCGAGGATGACGATCCCGGAGATCTTCGAGACCCATGGCGAGCCTTATTTCCGCGACGGCGAGGCGCGGGTGATCGCCCGCATCCTCGACAGCGGCCCGATCGTGCTTGCGACCGGCGGTGGCGCCTTCATGCGCGAGGAGACCCGCAACCGGATTCGCGACCGCGCGATCTCGATCTGGCTCAAGGCCGACAGTGATATCATCATGCGCCGGGTCCGCCGCCGCGCCGATCGTCCGCTGCTGCACACCGCCGACCCCGAGGCGACCGTCAACCGGCTGCTCAGCGAGCGCGAGCCGGTCTACCAGAACGCCGATCTGACGATTGCCTCGCGCGACGTGCCGCACGACCGCATCGTCGACGAATGCCTCGAGGCTCTGCATGCGCATCTGTGCGGCGCGCGCCCGGCCGACGAGCCACCATCTGATGGATTGAACGCGACCTCATGACTGCGCCCGTGAAACATTCCGCCTCCGTTACCGTCGACGTTGCGCTCGGTGACCGCGCCTATGACATCGTCATCGGCCGCGACGTGCTGCAGTCGCTCGGCGAGCGCGTCGCGGCGCTGCGGCCCGGCGTGCGCACCGCCATCGTCACCGACCGCACCGTCGCCAAGCATTGGCTGGAGCCGACCGAAGCCTCGCTCAAAGCTGCAGGCGTGCCGACGTCGCGGATCGTCGTCGAGGAGGGCGAGAGTTCGAAGAGCTATGCCACCCTGACGCAGGTCAGCGAAGCGCTGGTCGCAGCGAAGATCGAGCGCAACGATCTGGTGATCGCGCTCGGCGGCGGCGTGGTCGGCGATCTCGCCGGATTTGCGGCCGCGATCCTGCGCCGCGGCGTCGATTTCGTGCAGGTGCCGACCTCGCTGCTGGCGCAGGTCGATTCCTCCGTCGGCGGCAAGACCGGCATCAACTCGCCGCAGGGCAAGAACCTGATCGGCGCCTTCCACCAGCCGGTGATGGTGATTGCCGACACGTCGGTGCTCGACACGCTGTCGCCGCGCCAGTTCCGCGCCGGCTACGCCGAGGTCGCGAAATACGGCATTCTCGGCGATGAGGCCTTCTTCGCCTGGCTCGAAAAGAACCACGCCGACATCGTCGCAGGCGGCGCCGGGCGCGAGCACGCGATCGCGACCTCCTGCCGCGCCAAGGCCGCCATCGTCTCCCGCGACGAGCGCGAGACAGGCGAGCGCGCGCTGCTCAATCTCGGCCACACCTTTGGGCACGCGCTGGAAGCCGCGACCGGCTTCTCCGACCGCCTGTTCCATGGCGAGGGCGTCTCGGTCGGCATGGTGCTTGCCGCTGAATTCTCGGCGCAGCTCGGCATGATTTCGTCCGACGATGCTACGCGCATCGCGCGTCATCTGTCCGCGGCAGGATTGCCGACGCGGCTGCAGGATATCGCAGGCTTCACGCAGGAAGGTCTTGCCGACGCCGACGCGCTGCTGGCGCTGATGGCGCAGGACAAGAAGGTCAAGCGCGGCAAGCTCACCTTCATCCTGCTGGAGGCCGTCGGCCGCGCCGTGATCGCCAACAATGTCGAGCCACAGCTGGTGCGCGACTTCCTGCAAGCCAAGCTGAAGGCCTAAACCACGGATCAAGCCAGTGGGCTGGTTAACCTTCTCGATCGTGCTGGTCTGTCTCTTCATCTCCGCGTTCTTCGCGGCGAGCGAGACGGCGCTGACCGGCGCCTCGCGCGCCAGCATGCTGCGGCTGTCGAAACAGGGCAACAGCGATGCCGGCGTGGTCTCGAAGCTGATCAACATGCGCGAGCGCATGATCGGCGCGCTGCTGCTCGGCAACAACATCGCCAATATCGGCGCCTCGGCGCTGGCGACCGGCGTGTTCACCGCCTGGTTCGGCGATGTCGGCGTGCTCTACGCCACCGCGGTCATGACCGTGATGGTCGTGGTGTTCGCCGAGGTGCTGCCCAAGACCATCGCGATCAACGCGCCCGACCGCATCTCGCTGCTGGTCGCGCGGCCGATGCGGCTGACGATCTTCGTGCTGGGGCCGCTGCTCACCATCATCGAGACCATCGTGCTGGCGCTGATGAAGCTGCTTGGCATCAAGGTCGGGACGCATCAGGCGGTGCTGTCGCCGACCGAACGCCTGCGCGGCGCGGTCGATCTGCTGCATCACGAGGGCAAGGTCGAGAAGCAGGATCGCGACATGCTCGGCGGCCTCTTGGATCTGAGCGAGCTGCAGGTCTCCGACGTGATGGTCCACCGCACCGAGATGACCATGGTCAACGCCGACCTGCCGCCCGAGGAGCTGGTGCGCGAGGTGCTCGCCAGCGAATACACCCGCATCCCGCTGTGGCGCGAGAAGCCGGAGAACATCGTCGGCGTGCTCCACGCCAAGGACCTGCTGCGCGCGATCCGCGCCAATGAGGGCGACATGTCGGCGATCGACGCCTCCGCGATCGCGCTGCCGCCGTGGTTCGTGCCGGAGATGCGCCCGGTCTCCGAGCAGCTGAAGGCGTTCCGCCGCCGCAAGACCCACTTCGCCCTCGTGGTCGACGAGTATGGCGAGGTCGAAGGCATGGTGACGCTGGAGGACATCCTGGAGGAGATCGTCGGCGACATCTCCGACGAGCACGACGTCGTTGTCGCCGGTGTCCGTGCGCAGCCGGACGGCTCGGTCGTGGTCGACGGCTCGGTGCCGATCCGCGATCTCAACCGCGCGATGGACTGGCGCCTGCCGGACGAGGAGGCGACCACGGTCGCCGGCCTCGTGATCCATGAGGCGCGCTCGATTCCCGATCGCGGCCAGAGCTTCACCTTCCACGGCTTCCGCTTCCGCGTGCTGCGCCGCGAGCGCAACCGCATCACCGCGCTGCGCATCGTCGCAGTCCCGCGCGAGGCCGAGCACGACGAGAAGAAGCCGAAGCGGGCGGGGACGGCGTTTTAGTCCTGGTACCGCTAACGCAGGCCTATCCCCGTCACCCTGAGGAGCCGCGAAGCGGCGTCTCGAAGGGTCGACGGCCACCAGCCGGGCCGTGCATCCTTCGAGACGCGCTACGCGCTCCTCAGGATGACGGGTCTGATAGGCACGCCAGTGCTACTCGATATCGATCGAGATGCCCGACAGCTTCCAGGCACCGTCGGAGGCGATGAAGCCGAGCTGATACTTCACCTGCTTCGGCGTGGTGTCGAAATGGCCCTTCAGCCGCAGCACGCCCTTGTCGTCGATCTTGGCGTCCTCATCGAGCACGATCGGCCTGGCGACCACGGCGTCGAACACGGCGTGCTTGTCGACCAGGTCCTTGAAGATCGTCTTCAGCTTGTCGGGCGGAAACTGGTCGCGGAACGGTTTTGAGATCTTGGCGTGGAACACGGAGAAATTATTCGCCGCCACCGCATCGTTGAGCGACACTAGGATGCTCTTGATCAGCACCTCCTGGACGAACGGGCTCGGCATATCCAGCGCCGCGGCCGGGCGGATTGCACAGATCAGGAGCAGGCCGGCGGCGGTTGCGATCGACCGGAGGCGTGGCCAGCAAGGGATCATCAACGGCCCCACATAGATCGGTGGCGATGCGATACGCTGACCTGCCCGCATATGGTGCAGGTCCGTCGCCGAGTATCCGTCCTCAATAAAGGAAAACTGTGGCGGCGTCTTGAGGCCAGCGCGAACTAGCGCGGCTTTTCCCCGAGGGCGTGTGCATGGATCGCCAGCGCGTGCACCGAGCCGGCGAGTTCCTGCGCCAGCGTCGCATTTATCATGCGATGGCGTTCGATCCGGCTCTTCCCTTCGAAGGCCGGAGACACAATATATACACGGAAATGCGTCTCGCCGCCTGGCCTGTGCCCGGCGTGGCCCTCATGCAGATGTGACTCATCGACCACGTCGAGGCTTTCCGGCAAGAAAGCTTCACGCAACTTGTTTATGATAGTGTCTTTGGTGCTCATGGCGGCGGAGTTAGGTCCGCGTCGGCTTTTCGTCAATGGTGCAAGCGGGAAACGAGGTCTGCGCAATGTCAAGACTTGAAGAATTGTGCATTGCGTAGTCAAAGAGAACATGCCGATCGATTCATCAAAATTCTTCGACTCCATTCGCATCAAGCCGACCAAGGTGAGTGCGAAGCGCACGGCGCAGGCAGGCGAGCAGGCTGTGACCTGCGAATGGGCGGGTTGCCAGAACAAGGGTGCGCACCGCGCCCCGAAGGGCCGTGAGAATTCGCGCGAGTACTGGCACTTCTGTCTCGATCACGTCCGCGAGTACAACCAGTCCTACAATTTCTTCCAGGGCATGAATCCCGACGACGTCGCGCGCTACCAGAAGGACGCGCTGACCGGCCATCGTCCGACCTGGAAGATGGGCGCCAACAGCGGCAAGAAGGGCGACGATGGCCTCGACGCCGCCTCCGATCCGTTCCACGTCTTCTCCGAGCTCAACGGCCGCGGCCGCTGGCGCCCCGGACCGGGCGGCGCGGAGCCCAAGCCCGAGACCCGCAAGGTCATGAATGCCGAGCGCAAGGCGCTTCTGGTGATGGGGCTCGGCGCCGGCGCGACGCTGGAAGACGTCAAGGCGAAGTACAAGGCGCTGGTGAAGCAGCACCATCCCGACGCCAATGGCGGCGACCGCTCCACCGAAGATCGCCTGATCGAGATCATCAAGGCGTATAATTATCTGAAGACCGTGGTGCGCGAGGCCTGAACTCTGGCCTTCGCCGCTCCTACGCGAGGATGCGGAGCTTCCGCACCTCCCCTTGAAAAGGGGAGGTCGCTTTGCTCGCGAGAGCAAAGCGGGTGGGGATCCGTTCCCTCCACAAACAGTGTCGTCTGCGGCTGACCCCCATCCCGACCTTCCCCCTTTCAGGGGGAAGGAGAAGAGCCTCGTAGCCCGTTAGCACTCAGCCCTTCGGCACTGCCCCGACATAGGACGAACTCGGCCGGATCAGCCGTCCGGTGCGCCGCTGCTCCAGCGCGTGCGCGGTCCAGCCCGCGGCGCGGGCCACGGCGAAGATCGGCGTGAACGCCTGCCGCGGGATTTTCAGCCCGTCGAGCAGGATCGCGGTGAAGAACTCGACATTGGTCTCGAGCGGCCGCTCCGGATTCTTCTTGCGCAATGCCCCGCGGATATAGGCCTCGACCTCGCCGGCAAACGGCAGGTCGGCGCCGTCGGCCTCCAGGCGCTCGATCGCGACCTTCAGCACGTCGGCACGCGGGTCGCGCACTCGATAGACGCGATGGCCGAACCCCATCAGCCGCTCGCCGCGCGCCAACGCGTCGTCGACCCAGGGCTTGATGCGCTCGCGCGTGCCGATCGCATCCAGCATCTCCAGCACCGGCTCCGGCGCACCGCCATGCAGCGGACCGGTTAGCGCGCAATAGCCGCCGGTGATGGCCGCGAACAGGTCGGCCTGGGTCGATGCGATCACCCTTGTGGTGAAGGTCGACCCGTTCATGCCGTGGTCGCAGACGGTGACGAAGTACGCGTCGAGCGCGGCGACCTCGCGCGGCGCGGCCTTTCGGCCCAGCAGCATCCGCAGCGTGTCGGCGGCGTGGCTGGCATTCGCCTCGGGCGCGATCGGGTCGCTGCCACGGGCGCGCTGGACCAGGGCGCCTGCGATCACCGGGAAGGCGCCGACGATGGTCGCCTCGTGCTCCAGTCCGTTCTCGCCGCGCAATCCTGCGATCGCGGCGCGGAAGCCGTCGACGATCGACATGCCGCGGGTCGCCGGCAGCAGGTCCTCTAGCCGCGCAAAGGCGCGTTCGCGGGCGGCGCCGAGGCTGGCGCGGACATTGGCCTCGCTCAGCGACTTGCCGGTGGCGCCGTTCCACAGCCGCGCGGTGACGCCCTCGAAGCTCGACTTGCCCGCGAGGTTGGCGACGTGTTCGCCCGCGATGATTAGTTCGCCGCGCTCGCCGTCGACATGGCTCAACACGGTCTCAGCGGCGGGAACGCCGTCCAGACCGATCTGACTCTTGGTGAGATGCACATTCATGGCCCGATCTCCTTGCTTCACGCCTTCAAGGTCGGGCCTCTCGACGAGTTGATCAATCTTGATTATATAAATCAATATGAAAAAATCCGCCGAGCTATACCTGTCCGCCCGGGAGGCCGCCGCCGAGCTCGCGATCTCGCCGGCGACGCTCTACGCCTATGTCAGCCGCGGCCTGATCCGCTCCGAGCCGTCACCGGATTCGCGCAGCCACCGTTACCGGGCCGAGGACATCAGGGGCTTGAAGGAACGCCGCGTGCCGTCGCCGGAGCCGCGCGGGTTGCGCAATTTCGACGCCGACCTGCCGGTGATGGATTCGGCGATCGCCACCATCACCGAGCAGGGTCCGATCTATCGCGGCGTGAACTGCGTCGATCTCGCCGAGCGCGACACCCTGGAGCACACCGCGACGCTGCTCTGGGACGTCACCGGCGTCGATCCGTTCGCCCCGGACAATTGTCCGCATGTCTCGGACGAAATGCGCGCGATCGCGGAGGCCGCGCGCCGCGCCCAGCCGATCGACCGCACGGTCGCCGTGCTGGCGCTGGCGGCAAGCGCCGATCCCGGCGCCTTCACCCGTGCGCCCGACGGCCGCGCGATGGTCGGCGCCCGCATTCTGCGGCTGCTGGTCGCGACCATGCTGAACGCGGCGCCGTCGGCTGACCTGCTGCACGAGCAGGTGGCGCGGGTCTGGACATCCGACAACAAGCACGCGCCCGATCTGATCCGCCGCGCGCTGGTGCTGCTCGCCGAGCACGAACTGAACGCCTCCACCTTCACCGCGCGCTGCGCGGCATCGACCGGGCTCAATCTGTACGACGCGGTGATTGCGGGGCTCGTCGCGCTGAAGGGGCCGATGCATGGCGGCGCCGGCGTGCTCGCCTCGCGCCTCGTCAAGACAATGATCGACAACGACGTTGCGCCGGTGGTTCGTGAGCGCGTTGCGTTGGGCGAGCGTTTCCCCGGCTTCGGGCACGGCGTCTACAAGAAGGGCGATCCGCGCGCGATCTCGCTGCTCGAGGCGCTGACGCGGGCCGGCGCGCCGCGCAAATTCACCCGGGAGGTGCCGGAGCGGATCGCGGAGGCGACCGGCGAATTCGTCAACATCGATTACGCGCTGGCGGTGCTGGTGCATGCGCTGCGGATGCCTGCAGGCAGCGAGCTCGCGCTGTTTGCGATGGCCCGCAGCGTCGGCTGGATCGCGCATGCCAGCGAGCAGCTACAGCTCGGCAAGCTGATCAGGCCTCGCGCGCGCTATGTCGGCCCGGCGCCCGGGCGGGCCGGCGCGACCAACAGCATCTAAAGCGCGATGAGATTAGGTTGAATAGCAATAGCGAAGGCGGTGCGCCCCCTCTCCCGCTTGCGGGGGAGGGCCGGGGTGGGGGCTCTCTCCGCGAGTCACATTGCGGAGAGAGCCCCCACCCGCACCGCATCTTCGATGCGTTGCGACCTCCCCCGCAAGCGGGAGAGGTGTAGCCAGTCTGCCGCGAGACCGATTCAACCTGACTTCGTTCTCACGACTATTTCGCAGGTCTGGCCGGTTCGATCAGGCTGCCGCCATGCCGCCGGCGGATGGTCCAGATCGCGAGCGCCAGGATCACGGCGCCGCCCGCCACCGCAAACATCCAGAGATGCTTGCCGACATGCTCGTGATGCGGCAGCCCGGCATAGTCATGCAGCGCGGTGACGGCGAGCACGCCGGGCAGCACATGCGCCGGCGCCCAGAGCAGGATCGCGGGGATGTTGACGGCGTAGAAGCGCGCCGGCGGCATGTCGAGCGCACCGGCCGTGATCGGCACGAAAGCGCGGATCGGCGGCACGAAGCGGGCGAAGAACACCGCGAGCACGCCCCAGCGGTTGAAGAACGCCTCGCTCTGCGCGACCACGCGCGGGTAGTTGGAGAGTGGCCAGGTCGAGAGGATCTCGCGCTGGCTGCGGTGGCCGATCATATAGGCCGTGCCGTCTCCGAGCATCGCGCCGGCGGCCGCCGCGGCGAGCACCGGCCAGAGCTTCAATTCGCCGCCCGGCACCAGTGCGCTCAGCGCCAGGATGATGGTCGAGCCCGGCACCAGGGAGCCGACCACCGGCACCGCCTCCAGCAAGGCGGCCAGAAACAGCGTCAGATAGGCAAGCCAGGCATGGGCCGAAACGAACGCGATCAAGGGGTCAAGGAATGAAGTCACAAAATTCCCATGTGGAGGTGATATAGATCTGAGAGCTACCAACTCCCCGCCGGGCTGAAAAGTGCCCGGCCGGGCAGGCCGCATTGGCGCCGCGGCGAAAGTACGGCGGGATTTGCAGGGCAGCCTTCCAAAAACCGAGTTTCACTCCTATCTTTATGATAGAACAACGAAACTTTGATTTGCCCGCGGGCTTCTGCCGGCCGTTGCTCTCTGCTAGGCTTGTTCGAAGCACCCCATCCGCAGCCAAATGACCTAATCTGGTTTCGGGAATGCCCGGGACCTCGGAGGATGAATGACGACCGCCGTCCAGACCAAAGCGCAAGAACCCGTCGGAATGCCCGACATGAAGGTGTCGGTGCGGCAGGTCTTCGGGATCGATAGTGATCTGGAAGTGCCCGCTTATTCCGAAGTCGATCCGCACGTGCCGGAAGTCGATAGCGACTATCGCTTCGACCGCGCCACCACGCTTGCGATCCTCGCCGGCTTCGCCAAGAACCGCCGCGTGATGGTCACCGGCTATCACGGCACTGGCAAGTCGACCCACATCGAGCAGGTTGCGGCCCGCCTCAACTGGCCCTGCGTGCGCGTCAACCTCGACAGCCACATCAGCCGTATCGATCTCGTCGGCAAGGATGCCATCGTGGTCAAGGAGGGCAAGCAGGTCACCGAATTCCGCGACGGCATCCTGCCCTGGGCCTTGCAGCACAACATCGCGCTGGTGTTTGACGAATACGACGCCGGCCGCCCGGACGTGATGTTCGTGATTCAGCGCGTGCTGGAAGTCTCCGGCCGCCTGACGCTGCTCGACCAGAACAAGGTGATCAAGCCGCATCCGGCGTTCCGCCTGTTCTCGACCGCCAACACGGTCGGCCTCGGCGACACGTCCGGCCTCTATCACGGCACCCAGCAGATCAACCAGGGCCAGATGGACCGCTGGTCGATCGTCACCACGCTGAACTACCTCGCCCATGACGAGGAAGTGGAGATCGTGCTGGCCAAGGCGAAACACTATCGCACGCAAGAAGGCCGCGACATCGTCAACAAGATGGTGCGGCTTGCGGACCTCACCCGTAACGCGTTCGCCAATGGCGACCTGTCGACGGTGATGAGCCCGCGCACGGTGATCACCTGGGCCGAGAACGCCGACATCTTCAACGACATCGGCTTCGCGTTCCGCGTCACCTTCCTCAACAAGTGTGACGAGCTGGAGCGGCCGCTGGTCGCCGAGTTCTATCAGCGCTGCTTCAACGTCGAGCTGCCGGAATCCTCGATCAACGTGGCGCTCAGCTAGTCCATGCCGAAAATCTCCGTCGAGCGCACAGTCACACAGACGAAGAAAGCGGTGCTCGGCGGATTGCTCCGCTACAACAACGAGAAGATGGGGAAGCAGAAGTACAAGCGCTTCGCCATCTCGCTGCGGCAAGGCGACGAGATCGTCGGCGGCATCGTCGGCGAGGTCTGGACCGCGGTGTTGTTCATCCAGTTGTTCTGGATGGAGCAAAAGTTTCGCAACAAGGGTTTTGGCGCGAAGCTGATCAAGGCGATCGAGGACGAGGCGCGGCGCTTCGGGGCGACGCGATCCTATCTGGATACAATGAGCTTCCAGGCGCCGGGCTTCTACCGCGCCAACGGATATAAAGAGTTCGGTTCGATTGAGGGGTATCCCGGCGGCGTCACGCGCCACTGGCTTACGAAATCACTATGACAACCTCCAACATCAAATTCCGTCCCGGGTCGAAGGAAGCACCGACCGAGCCGTTCAAGCGCTCGGTGTCGGCGTGCCTGAAGGCGATCGCCAAGAAGCCGGAGCTCGAAGTCAGCTTCGCCGCCGAACGTCCCGGGCTTGCGCCCGGCAAGGCCCGGCTGCCGGAGCCGGCGCGCAAGATGACCAAGCGCGATGCGGCGATCGTGCGCGGCCACGCCGATTCGATCGCGCTGAAGATCGCCTGCCACGATCCCAAGGTGCATCGCAAGCTGATGCCGGGCAATCCGCAGGCGCGCGGCGTGTTCGAAGCGGTCGAGCAGGCGCGCGTCGAGGCGATCGGCTCGCGACGGATGTCAGGCGTTGCCAAGAACCTCACCGCGATGCTCGACGATCATTTCCACCGCGGCAAGTATGACGAGATCACCGACCGCGCCGATGCGCCGCTGTCGGATGCGCTGGCGATGCTGGTGCGCGAACGCCTGACCGGCATGGCGCCGCCCGCGGCCGCCAAGAAGATGGTCGATCTCTGGCGCCCGACGCTGGAGGACAAGATCGGCTCGCGGCTCGACAAGCTCAGCCGCTTCACCGAGGACCAGGCCAAGTTCGGCGACCTCGTCCATGATCTACTGTCGGCGCTCGATCTCGGCGACGACCGCAACATGGATTCCGACGATGACGATGACCAGGACGAGAACCAGGACGGCGAGAGCGATCAGTCCGGTGCCGAAGGTTCGCCCGATTCCGACGCCGCGCAGGAGATGAGCGCCGACCAGGCGCAGACGACGGCGGAAGAGATGAGCGAAAGCGCGATGGAGAGCGCGCAGGCCTCCACCAGCGATACGTTCGACGACGGCGAGCTCGGCGACGACGAGACGCCGGGCGAGGCGACGCGGCCGAATTCACGCGGCCAGAACGAGCCGCGCGGTCCGGAATATCATGCGTTTGCGCCGAAGTTCGACGAGGTGATCGCGGCCGAGGATCTCTGCGATCATGACGAGCTGGAGCGGCTGCGCTCCTATCTCGACAAGCAGCTTGCGCATCTGCAGGGCATCGTGGCGCGGCTCGCCAACCGCCTGCAGCGCCGCCTGATGGCGCAGCAGAACCGCGCCTGGGAGTTCGATCTCGAAGAGGGCATCCTCGATCCGGCGCGGCTGTCGCGGGTCGTCACCGATCCCTATCACCCGTTGTCCTTCATGCATGAGAAGGAGGCGACCTTCCGCGACACCGTGGTGACGCTGCTGCTCGACAATTCCGGCTCGATGCGCGGCCGTCCGATCACGGTCGCCGCCACCTGCGCCGACATCCTGGCGCGCACGCTGGAGCGTTGCGGCGTCAAGGTCGAGATTCTCGGCTTCACTACCCGCGCCTGGAAGGGCGGGCAGTCGCGCGAGGCGTGGCTTGCCGCCGGCAAGCCGGCCAATCCCGGCCGCCTCAACGATCTGCGCCACATCATCTACAAGTCGGCCGACGCGCCGTGGCGTCGCGCGCGGAAAAATCTCGGCCTGATGATGCGCGAGGGTCTGCTCAAGGAGAACATCGACGGCGAGGCGCTCGACTGGGCGCACAAGCGCCTGCTGGCTCGTCCCGAGCAGCGCCGCATCCTGATGATGATTTCCGACGGTGCGCCGGTCGACGATTCCACGCTGTCGGTCAATCCGGGCAACTATCTGGAGCGGCACCTGCGTCACATCATCGACGAGATCGAGACCCGCTCGCCGGTCGAGCTGATCGCGATCGGCATCGGTCACGACGTCACGCGCTACTATCGCCGCGCCGTCACCATCGTGGACGCCGAAGAACTCGGTGGCGCCATCACCGAAAAGCTCGCCGAACTGTTCAGCGAGACCCACGGCTCGGCGCCCGCCCAAGGCACCCGGCGCCGCCTCCACTCGTGAGACATGCGCTCACACCTTAGCCGCCGCCGTTTCCTTCGAGATATGGCGGCGGGACTGTCGGCGGCCGCGCTGCCGCGTCTCGCGCAGGCGCAGAGCGCCACCGAGCCGCCGCTGACGCCGGGCCCGTCCGGCAGGCCGGGCCGCCATCGCGTCGACGAACCTGTCGCGGTCGAGGTCAATGCGCGGCCGCTGCCGTCGTTCGACATCCGCGATCGTGCGCGCACGCGGTTCGGCGCGCTGGAATATCGCAGCGGGCTGATCCTGACCTCGTCGTTTTCCGGCTTCGGCGGCCTCTCCGCATTGCGGCTCGATCCCAAGGGCGAGCGCTTCATCGCGGTCAGCGATCAGGGCAGTTGGTTCACTGGCCGCATCGTCTATCGCGGCCGCGACATGGCCGGGCTCGACGATGTCGAGGCGGCGCCGCTGCTCGGGGCCGACGGCAGGCCGATCACCGCGACGCGCGGCTGGTACGATTCGGAATCGCTCGCACTCGACGGCTCGTTCGCCTATGTCGGGCTCGAGCGGGTCAACCAGGTGCTGCGCTACGATTTTTCCAAGGGCTTTACCCGGTCGCGCGGCGAGGTGGTGCCGCTGCCGGCGGCGGCGCGCAAGCTTCCCAACAACAAGGGACTGGAGGCGCTGGTCTTCGTGCCCAAGGTGATGCCGAAAGCCCAGCCGCTTGCCGGCACGCTGATCGCGTTCTCGGAGCGCGGGCTCGATGCCGGCGGCAATCTGATCGCCTTCCTGGTCGGCGGCAAGACGCCGGGGCAGTTCAGCGTGCGCCGCACCGAGAATTTCGACATCAGCGACGCGGTGCTGCTGCCGGCGGGCGATCTCTTGATCCTGGAGCGGAAGTTCTCCTGGCTCGGCGGCGTCGGCATCCGCATCCGCCGCCTCGTGCTGTCCGACATCGCGCCCGGCGCCGTCGTCGACGGCCCTGCGATCTTCAACGCCGATCTCGGCAACTAGATCGACAACATGGAAGGCATCGACGCCCATGTCACCGCGGAGGGCGAGACCGTGCTGACCATGATCTCGGACGATAATTTCTCGCTGATCCAGCGCAACCTGTTGCTGCAGTTCACGCTGGTGGTGGACTGATGTGCCGCGCCCAAGGGGCGGCGCGATCGCATTGCTGGTCTGCGCCCCGGCCTGTTCGGCGCGCCGGACAGTTGGTGATCGCGGCCGCCGCCTCTATGTTAACCGTGCCCTTTCCCCGATCCCGGATACCGTCCACATGAGCACCCTGTTTTCCCCGATCGAACTGCGCGGTCTGAAACTCTCCAATCGCATCATGGTCGCGCCGATGTGCCAATATTCGGCGATCGACGGCTCCGCCAACGACTGGCACTTCACCCATATCAACATGCTGGCGCTGTCGGGCGCCGCGATGTTCTGCATTGAAGCGACCCATGTCGAGGATATCGGGCGGATCACGCCGGGCTGCCTCGGGCTCTACAGCGATGCCAATGAGGCGGCGCTGAAGCCGATCCTGGCCTCGGTGCGCAAGCATTCGAAGGCGGCGGTCGCGATGCAGCTCGCCCATGCCGGCCGCAAGGCCTCGAGCCAGCGGCCCTGGGAAGGCGGGCAGTTGATCCCGATTGCCGAGGGCGGCTGGCAGACGGTGGCGCCATCTGACGTCCCGCACAAGGAGGGCGAGGCCGCACCGGTGGCGCTCGACGACGCCGGGCTGAAGCGCATCCGCGAGGCCTTCGTCGCCTCAGCGAAGCGCGCCGACCGGCTCGGCATCGACGCGCTCGAGCTGCACAGCGCGCACGGCTATCTCTTGCACCAGTTCCTGTCGCCGCTCGCCAACAAGCGCACCGACCGCTACGGCGGCTCGCTCGAGAACCGGATGCGTTTCCCGCTGGAAGTGTTCGATGCGGTGCGCGCCGTGTTTCCCGATCGCAAGCCGGTCGGCGTCCGGGTCTCGGCGACCGATTGGGTCGAGGGTGGCTGGGACGTCCCGCAGACCATCGAGTTCACCAAGGAGTTGAAGAAGCGCGGGGTCGACTGGATGGACGTCTCCTCCGGCGGCGTCTCGGCGCTGCAGAAGATCCCGCTCGCACCCGGCTATCAGGTGCCGGCGGCGCAGGCGGTGCGGGAGGCGACCGGCGTCACCACGATGGCGGTCGGCCTCATCACGGAAGCGAAGCAGGCGGAGGAGATCGTCGCCTCGGGGAAGGCCGACATGGTCGCGCTCGCCCGCGGCATGCTCTACGACCCGCGCTGGGGCTGGCACGCCGCCGCCGAGCTCGGCGGCGAGGTGAACGCGCCGCCGCAATACTGGCGCTCGCAGCCCTCGACGCAGAAGGCGCTGTTCGGCAAGACCACGTTCGGGGCGCGCTGACAGCGCGCCTTGCCAGCGAGGTCAATGCGTGGCGGGCCCGAACCAGCGCACCAGCGCGGCGTCGAGGCCCGCTGTGTCGGTGTCGTCGGCCGCCCAGGCGATGCAGGCATCCGGCCGGATTAGCGACGAAGGGCCGCTGCGTCTTGGCATGCATCGGACAAAGATGTCCCAGCGAGCTGCGACCGCTGACGCAGCTCCGCCGGTCGCATCGACCAGCACGGCCCTGCCGTCCTCCATCTGATCGAACAGCGTCGTTTCGGCGCCCTCGCCGCCGAGCGCGAAATTTCCGGCGAGCCGGCCGACCAACGGATGATCGCTGCCGAGGTCGTAGCGGATCTTGATGCCGCTGATCATTTCGCCGAAGTAGCGCGTGCCCTCGTCGAGGCTCATCAGGTCGGCGACTATGTCGCGCAAGGCGTCGGTCATGACATCCGGCCGCATCAATGCGACCTGGGCGCGGGTGTTGGCGAGCACCTTCGCCGCGATCGGATGCCGCTCCTCGGTGTAACTGTCGAGCAAGCTGTCCGGCATGCGATCGCAGACAACCGCCGCAAGCTTCCAGCCGAGGTTGACTGCATCGAGCAGGCCGAGATTCAAGCCTTGCCCGCCGAACGGCGAGTGCACATGCGCCGCATCGCCCACCAAAAGGACGCGACCCTTACGATAGCTCGCGGCCTGCCGGGCATTGTCGGTGAAGCGCGTGACGGTCTTGACGGCGGTGACGCGGACGTCGGCGCCGCTGATCCGGCGCAGGGTGGTCTCGATCTCCTCGCGCGTCATGGGTGCGCTGCGATCGGCCGGCGGTCCGTCGAACTCGGCGAGGAAAACCCGGCCGGGAATCGGTCCATACGCCATCATGCCGACAGGCGTTCGCCGCCAGCCGACCGGCAACAGCCGATCCGGATGATCGAGGTCGACAATGGCCTGGTGTCCGGTGAGGGTCGGGTCGGTGCCGGGAAAGTCGAAGCCGGAGCGCTTGCGCACCGCGCTGCGTCCGCCGTCGCAGCCGACAAGATAGGCGGCGTGCAGCTCGATCTCGCCGGACGCGCCCGTCGTCCGCGCCACGACGCCGTCTCCGTGATCCCTGAAATCGATCAGCTCGCAGCCGCGCCTGATCTCGATCCCGAGCGCGCGGGCGCGTTCGCCCAGCATCTTCTCCAGGGCGTGCTGGTTCACGCCGCGCAGCCGCCGGTCCGGCTCGTGCTGCCGTGTCTGATCGATCAGGAAAATGCCGGAGAAGTGACCGCCGAATTTCTTGAACGGAAGTTCGCTCTGGCCGTCCGCGCCCTTCATGAGCGTCGACATACTCTCCGCCATGGCGCGTTCGACCGCATCCATCGCGTCGGCAAGGCCGCGGCGCTCCAGTGCCTCGCCTGCGAGGGCGCCGATCGCGCCGGCCTTGATGGTCTGGTCGGGCTCGCTCAGCCGCTCGATGACGACCACGTCGGCGCCGCCCAGGGTCAATTCGATCGCCAGCAGCAGTCCGGTCGGCCCGGCGCCGACCACCACCACATCCGTTCGTTCACGCGTCACGCCGTCACCATATTTTTATACTGGGTATAATATTTAGTATGGTACAAATTTTCACATGTCAAATCGGGATGGATTGCGGGAGCGGAAGAAGGAGGCGACGCGTCAGGCGATCTCGGACGTCGCCACCGAGCTGTTTTTGGAACGCGGCTTCGACAATGTTTCGGTGGCCGAAATTGCCGAGGCCGCCGAGGTCTCCCGGATGACGGTGTTCAATTACTTTCCGCGCAAGGAAGATCTGTTCTTCGACCGCGAAGAGGAAAGCCGCCAGATTCTGAAGACCGCGTTTGCCGAGCGAGCACCCGGCGAGGCGCCGCTCGTGACCCTGCGCAAGCTGGTGCAGAGCCTGGCGGATCGAGCGCATCCGTTCGCGAAATTCACCGATGCAACGGCGAAATTCTGGCGCACCGTCGCAGAGAGCCCGGCGCTCGCGGCGCGGGCGCGCGAGATGCGAGACGAGTTCATCGATGATCTCGCAACCGTGCTGGCGGGCGCGATCACGCGGCCGCTCGCCGATGCCGATGCCCGGCTCGCCGCTTCGATGGTGGTGACGGCAATCACCGTCGCCTATGCGGAAGGGCTTCGCGCGCACAAGGCCCGCAGATCGGCCGCATCGTCACGCGAGGCCTTCCTGCAGATCATGGAGCGAAGCTTTTCGGGGATCGCGGCCATGCTGAAGGATACGCCCTACGCATAGTCCCGGCCCGGCTGCATGCGACAAGGCCATTGTTCTGCCGCGGCCATGGCGGGTACTCTTCCATCGCGTGCGGAAGACACGCATCAGACAAAGAGAGGAAACCCATGGAACTCGGATACTTCGCGATGCCGTCGCATCCGCCGGAGTGCGGATTGAAGGAGGGCCACGACTGGGACCTGCGGGTGCTGCGCTGGCTGGACGAGCTCGGCTACCAGGAAGCCTGGATCGGCGAGCATCACACCGCACCGTGGGAGCCGCACCCGTCGCCTGATCTGTTGGTCGCGCAGGCTTTGCTGCAGACCAAGACTCTGCGCATCGGCCCCGGCGGTTTCCTCCTGCCCTATCATCACCCGGCCGAACTCGCGAACCGCGTTGCGATGCTCGATCACATCTCGAACGGGCGATTGAACTTCGGCGTCGCGGCTAGCGGCCTGCCGAGCGACTGGGCGATGTTCAACGTCGACGGCATGTCGGGCCAGAACCGCGACATGACCCGCGAGGCGCTCGAAATCATCCTGAAAATGTGGACCGAGCCGGCGCCGTGGACGCACAAGGGCAAGTTCTGGACGGTGACCAAGCCGGACACGATGTTCGATTTCCTCAAACCCCACATCAAGCCGCAGCAAGCGCCGCATCCGCCGATCGGCGTTGCGGGCCTGTCGAAGAACTCGGACACGCTGAAGCTCGCCGGTGAGCGCGGCTTCATTCCGATGAGCCTCAATCTCAATCCGGCTTATGTCGGCAGCCATTGGGACTCGGTCGAGGCCGGCGCCGCCAAGACTGGCCGCAAGCCGAGCCGCAAGGACTGGCGCATGGTGCGCGAGGTGTTCGTCGCCGACACCGATCAAGAGGCATGGAAGCTCTCGACCGGCGACATGATGGGCCGGATGATGGGTGAGTATTTTCTCCCCTTGCTCGGTCACTTCGGTTTCAAGGATTATTTGAAAGCCTCGCCCGACGTGCCTGACAGCGACGTCACCGTCGAATATTGCGCCCGCAACAACTGGATCGTCGGTTCGCCCGCGACCGTCACCGAGAAGATCGAGAAGATCTACCAGGAGGTTGGCGGCTTCGGCGTGCTGCTGGTGTTCGGCTTCGACTACAAGCACAAGCCCGAGGCTTGGCACAATTCGCTGCGGCTGCTGAAGCAGGAGGTGCTGCCGCGGCTGAAGCATCTCGACGCCTCGGTCGGCCGCGCGGCGTAGCGCGTGAGGAAGAACGCGGGGCAGCCGCAACGCTGCCCTGTGTTTCATGTCATGACCCCCGATAGGAGATCAGGCAGTCAGGTCGTGCCGAGCCAGAACCGCGTCTCGGTTTCCGCCCAACCCTTGCCGATGCGGTTGCTCAGCCAGGCATCGCTGCGCTTCAGCCCCTTGTCCTTCTGGCCCTCCGGCGTGTTGCGCCAGGCCTGCCAGCGATACTGACCGTAGATGCTGACGATGCGCGCGGCGTAAGTTAGCGCGAGCTGCGAATCGCCTCTGATGATGACGAGATTGTCGTCGTTTTTGGTGCTGGCGCGGTCAGAGAAATTGTGCGAGCCGGTCATGACCACCGGGTTCTTGCCGGCCGGATCCAGCACGATCACCTTGCTGTGCACGGCGATCATGAATTTTCCGGTGTTCTTGATCTCGTGCTCCCACCAGTCGGCGGTCTTGTCGATGCCGGCGGGCCGGATCACGTCGGCGATCTGCTTGCCCTTGAACACCTGCTGCTGGCCGTCGCCGGCCAGCAGCTGCAGCTGATCCTTCGGGCTGTCCTTACCCTGCGCCGGGAAATTGTTGAGCACGCCGCGGACATAGAGCTTCTTGTCCTGCGCCTTCTCCAGGATCGGGCCGAGCAGGCCCTTGTTGCCGGGATTGAGCATCAGGCACACCGCGCCATGCTCGGTGTCCTCGATCATCTTGGTGGCTTCCTTGAGATCGCCGCTCTTGGTGGTCGGCGTGAACCAGACGCTGACCTTCGACGGGCCGATGGTGAACGGCCATTCCTTATCGCCGGCCACCGCCAGCGCCTTCGGCGACTTGCTGCCGTCGGCGTAGATCAGCTTCCAATGGTCGTAATAGGCCGCGGCGATCTTGTCGTCGGTGATCTCGAGGCCGTTGTTGTTCTGGGTGCACAGTCCGGTACGCGTCCAGTTGGTGCTGCCGGTCCAGACCGCCTTCGGTGTCTGCGCGCCGTCGCAGAACACCGCGAACTTGTTGTGCGCGTAGCGGCTCGGCGCGATCTTGCGGCGGACGATGTCGACGCCGGCTTTCTTCAGCACGCCGGCGTTCTTCTCGGTGTCCTTTGCCGTGGCGTCGGACTTGCCGGTGCTGTTGCCGAGCACGACATGGGCCTTGCCCTTCAGCGCGGTCAGCGCCGCGATCAGTTCGGGATCGTTGAGCTCGTAAAGCGCGAGATAGACGTCGCGCTTGTTCTTCTTGGCATCGGCCAGTAACGCGAGCAGGCGGGCGCCAAGCTGTCCCTTGAGGAAGTCGCGAATCTTGTTGCCCTTGGTCGAGATCGCCTTCTCCAGCGTCTGCGCCGGCTTCTTGTCCTTGCCGATCGCGCGCGACAGCCATTGCGCCGAGATCGTGCCGCGGTTGAACCATGGCTTCAGCGGACCCGACGGCGTGGCGGAGACGTAGTCGGTCCACGTCGACGGCGCGTTGGCCGCAGGCTTTACCTTGGTATCGCCGTCCTTGAGGACGGGCACCACGCCGTAGCGGACCGGCGCATCGGCCGGCGCCAGGAAATCGGTCCAGTTGGTCTTCTGCACCGGCCATTCGGTGCTCGGCCGATGCTCGCCGGACTTGTGGCCCTGCGCCTGATCCTCGAACCCGACCCAGGTGTCGACCACGGTCGCGGTCTTGCCCTGCTGCTGGCGATACAGCGCGAAGCCCAGACAGTTCGGGATCATCGCCGATACTTCCCAGACCACGAAGATGCCGTCTGTGGTTGGAAACGCCTGAATTCGGGAAATCATGGTGATGCCTCCAAATCGCTGGTGAAAATAGCCGGTCGATATGAAACTGGCGCGTCAGCACTCCCCGGGGATCCGTGGTGTCGCGTCGGATCGTTCCAGGCGTCTGGCAGCCCATCTAGCAAAGGGAGCATAGCAGCTGATCTACAACCCGAACTGTCGGCTGGATCACAGATGGATCACGCCGGGCGGCTCCGTGTCGGGTCGCGATCCTGTGGGCGCGGCTCGACCCCCTACAGCAACCGCACCGTGACCTTCGCCTTGCCCTTGTGATCGCCGTAGAACCATTTGTAGACCCAGGGCAGGCCGATGACGGCCTGGTTGACGTAGAGGAAGATCTCGCCGCTGCGATCGGCCGTGAACCGCGCCTTGTAGACCTGCGGATCGGTGTTGGGCGCCGGCGCCGGATCAAGAAAATACTCGTCGACCCCGGTCTGTCCGACCCGTGCGATCAGCCTGAACCACGGCCGGAACAGGACGCGCCGCAGGAAAATCGTGGCGTAACCACGCCAACGTTTTGCGGCCTCGATCGTCGACGTGCGGTATCCGACCGGCGTCACCGCCCGTCCGGCGTCCTCCCACGGCTCCGCCATGGTGATCGCGATCTCGTACTTGAACCCGGTGCGGACCTTGAGGCCGGTCGGCGCACAAATCGCGCTGGTATCGAAGTCGGCTGCGTCCTGCGGGACGCCCTTGTCGACGGCGACAAGCTTGTCGGCCGCGGTGCCCGTGCAGACAGCGCCCATCGAGTCAGCGGCATTGAACAGGAAATGGCTGAGCAGTGTCGCGCTGAACCAGACCAGCAAGGCCGTCAGCAGGAACGGAACGGCGTGTCGCTTCCCGAAGTTGAGGATCCACTGATAGACCGCGCTGGTGCGGAATCGATAGATCGCATTGTGCACGATTCCGGAGAGCGGCGTCGGGTTCGCGCGGTCGCGCCAGATGATCCGCATCCTGTCCCTGATCGCGGCGCTGAGCGAGGTGCCGACGCCCATCAGCAGGAAAACCGCAATGACGCCGCCGGCGAACCATTCCGGGTTGCCGGCATACCAGTCCGTCCACCAGTGAAACGAATCGGGCAGGAACGATTGGACGAAGCGCACCAGCTCCGAAATCATCCTGAACCAGGAGCTGAATTCGTGCTCCTTGTGCTGGTTGTGGAACAGCCAGAACGCGGCCAGATGCAACGACGCCGCCAGCGTGGCAAAGTAGGCGATCCGGCGCATCCAGACATAATTCCATAGCTTCTCCTGCGCCGCATAACGCGCCGGTGCGCTCGCCGGCGTCTCGAACGTCGTCTCGCCCAGCGGCGTGATCTGGCCGCTTCGC
The DNA here is from genome assembly GCF_036923295.1 of Bradyrhizobium sp. 26S5. NCBI lineage: Bacteria > Pseudomonadati > Pseudomonadota > Alphaproteobacteria > Hyphomicrobiales > Nitrobacteraceae > Bradyrhizobium > Bradyrhizobium sp. 26S5. The sequence continues at coordinate 483,112 of NZ_CP145948.1, forward strand.
GAGACAATGACGTAGTTTGGCGGAAGTCCGATCGGGGCATAGGCATTGGCGCCGCTGTCGATCCGCTCGAACACGCTTTCGTGGATCTTCGGCGTCGGCACGCTGACACGGGCATAACGATCGTTGCAGAGCTCGGCGACCTTGCGAGGTCCATACCGGTAGTAGGAGCCGAGGCCCGCGCGCGAATCATAGAGGCGGCCGTCCTTGTCCTCGGACGATCTGATCGACTTGATCGCATCAGGATCGGCAGTCGGCGCGCTCTTGAACACCAGGCCACGCTTGACGGCTTCGTCGACCAGCCATGCCAGCGGCACGAACGCGACGGCATCGTCGGGATAACCGCCGCCGACATTGGCATGCATGCCGACGAACCAGACTTGGACGAGGCGTTCGCCATCGATGGTCGCGGGCACGGCCGGGACCGGTTGTCCCGGCTCCTGCTCGGTCCAGAGCACCGGATGGAATGTCGTGCGCTCATCGTCGAGGGCCAGCGCATGTCGCGCCCACTTGACCCGCGGGCTGAGAATGCGGTTCGGCAGCTCGAGCGGCCACACCCAGTTGGAGATGCCGCGGGTCATCTCGTCGATCGGCAGCCCATAGGCCGCGACGGTGTCCCAGATGCCGATGAATTCGATCGCGGCGACCTGCTTCCGGGCAATCTCTGTATAAGACTTGTGGCCTCGGAGGCGATCCCACACCGGCACAAGGATGTAATCGCGCAGCGCGCGGAACAGCACCTCGATGCGCCATATCGAATGGTAGCCCTCGGCGCGGTACGCCCGATAGGCCTTCACCGCGCCGTCGTGCAGCTCGGATTCGGTGTCCGCGACGATCAGGCCCCGATCGAGGATGAGTGCGGCAAGCGTGCGCACGGTGAATGCGCCACGGCTGAATCCGAACAGGTAGATCTTCGAATCGTTCTCGTGGTCGTAGTTTCGGCAGATGAACTTGTAGGCATCGAGGATATTGCGCTTGAGGCCGTAACCGAAGGCGCCGCCGAGCAGCGCAAGCGGGACGAACGACGACGTGCCGACGCCGTCATCATACTTGGCGGCCTGGCTGTTGCCCTGCAGATCGAGCGACTGGAAGATCCGCCAGACATTGGTTCGCCAGACGCTGGAGGCGGCGTTGCCGGTGCCATCGGACAGAATGATGATCTTGGGGCTCGGCATTGAAAGATGCTCGCTGAAAAGAATGAAGCGGATCGCGCAAGGTAGTAGTAGCGGATTCGATTGCTACTTTGGATCGATGTTTAGTCATTCCGTGCCACGATAGATGTGAACTGGCGCACAATAGCGTCGCGTGGTCGCAGCCATGTGAGCGGCGGCGGCTTTCGCGATGCTGCGAAAAGGCCTAGCCTGCCAGCGGTGCAATTCATTGATGAGGCACAGCCATGCGCAGCCGCGTCAGAAAGTTTGCCCATATCCTGGAGCGCTTCGGCCTTGCTTTGGCGGGAGCCGCGAGCGGTCTGTTCGTCGCCATCCATGTCGGCTCGAGCGTGTCGGCGCTGACCTCGCAGGCCTTCCTGCTGCTCATGATGCTGGGCGGCGCGATCGGCTTCTATGTCGGCATCGATACGCCGCCAAAGCTCTTCCATCCGAAGGACACGACCTCGACGCGCAAGATTGACGCGGCGGAGCTGCTCAGCGCGGTCGGCACCTTCCTCGCGACGATGGTTGCGTTCTTCTCGGTCGGCGTCGTCGTGCTGCGCAGCGAGCCGGACATCGCCTGGACCGCGACCATCATGGCGGGCTGGGTGCTCGGCGTCGCCATGCAGATCGTCGCCGGCACGATCGCGCGCACCCGGGTCTGAGGCGTCGAAGAGACGCCGCGCCGGAAGGGTTGCCGCTCCGTCCCAGTTACCTGTTCGCGACCTTGGTGGGATCCTTGATCGCCTGGAAGGTTTCCTGCTCGACGCTGTAGAGCTCGCTTCCGATCTTCTCGACCTTGCGAATGTAGATGTTGTGGACGACTTCGCGGGTCTTCGGATCGATCGACATCGGGCCGCGCGGGCTTTCCCCGGCCATGCCCTTCATGGCCTCGACCAGCGCGTCGCCGTTGGTCTTGCCGCTGGTCACCTGCAGCGCCTGGTAGATCAGATGCATGCCGTCATAGGCGCTGACGCTGATGAAGTTCGGGCGGACATTGGCGTTGGCCTTGCGGAACGCGGCGACATAGTCGCGGTTCAGGTCCGACGGATGATAGGCGGAGTAGAACCCCGCCGTGATCGTGCCGATCATGGCATCGCTCATCCCCGGCAGGTCCTCGTCGTCGGCGATGTCGCCGGGGCCGATCAGCTTGATCCCGCTCTTGTCGAGCCCGCGCTCGACAAACTGTTTGGCCAGGATGCCGGCCTGGCTTGTCGGAACGAAAATGAACAGGGTGTCGGGATTGCCGTCCCGCGCGCGCTGCAGGAACGGTGCGAAGTCGGGATTGGCCAGCGGCACTTTCAACGCCTCGACGATCGATCCGCCTGCCGCGATGAAGCTCGCCGAAAATACGCCGGCGGCTTCATGCCCGGGTGCCCAGTCGGATGCGATGATGGTGGCCCGCTTCGATCCGCTTTTCGCCGCCCAGCCTGCCAGGACGCTGGCCTGCTGCGCATGGGTCCAGCTGGTGCGCACGAAGTAGGGCGACCGATCGGTCACGATCGACGTGCCCGAGACCATGACGACGGTTGCGGTCTTGCTCTCATTGACCAGCGGTGCGAGCGCCAGCACGCTCGGCGTCAGCCCGCCACCGAGGATCGCGACCTTGTCGTTGACGATCAGTTCCTGCGCAATGCGCTTGGCATTGTCGGCACGCTCGCGTCGTCCCGGACGATCAGTTCGATCTTGCGGCCGGCGACCGTGTCGCCGTGTTGCGCCATGTAGAGCCTTGCCCCGGCGACCGCCTGTTTGCCGACCGGCCCCAGAACGCCGGTCAACGGCATCACCAGGCCGACCTTCACGACCTCCTGCGCCTGGGCGTTTCCCGATTGCGCCGCCGCGAGCGCAACAATCCCCCCGACCAATGCGGCCAACGGTGCCCTCGACATGGTCAACCTCCCGCGTGCCTGGAAATGATGCCGGGCCGGTCCGCCACTATCGTCCACGCCACGGGGAAGTCCTGATGAAGAAGTGACAGAACGACGATTTTCCTGCTAAATTTCCCGGATTGGTGCCGTCTGTGGGCATGGAGTGACCTCTATGAACCCGGCGACTGATTCCGTATTGATATTTGATGCCTTTGAGCTGGACTTCGCCCGCGGCGTCGCGCGCGCGGATGGCGTCGAACTTGATCTCAGGCCGAAGTCGTTCGCGGTGCTCGGCTGTCTCGCCAGAAATGCCGGGCGGCTGGTCTCCAAGCGGGATCTGCACGAGGCGGTGTGGGGCCACGTCGCGGTTTCAGACGATTCGCTGGTCCAATGCATCCGCGAGCTGCGCCTGAAACTGCGGGATGACGACCACCGCATCATCAAGACGGTATCGCGCCGGGGTTATCGCCTCGATGCTAAGCCGATTTCGGCATCGCACGAACACGCACCGCGGGATGCCGCGGGCGCGACATCCGCTCCGCGCGCCGTTGCAGGACGCTTGCCCGTGTTTCCCCGATGGTTGCTTGTCGCCGGCCTGTCGGCGATCGCCTTCGCAGCGCTCGCATTCGTGCCGCCGATCGCAAACGGGATGCGGCATCCCCTGGCGGAATTGGCGAACTGGTTCGCGCCGCAGGATCACGGCATTGTGCCAGATCAGGATGCCGAGCGGATCACTGCGCTGGCGGTCGAGAAGCAGTTGCCGCTTCCGGCCTTTCGCGTTCACGCGCCGGCAAACGACGTGCCGGACAGTGTCCGCCGCTTTCTCGGCGTGTGGGTGAGCGACGAAGGATGGATCAACTCGCACCGCCAGTTCATGATGATCGTCACGAGCGTCGATCGGGATGGTGTCGCGACCGGGTATCTCGTGAATGGACCGGCCATGCCGCACAGCCGTACACCCGGACCTGGCTTTTCCGGCGGCTTCACCGGGCATGTCCTTGACGACACCTTGCGATACGACGGCAATGCGGGACTGCATTCGGCCTCCATCACCGCGGACGGACGGATCGAGTTCAAGCTGATCTTCCGGGAGGGCGGCACCGGAGTGGTATTTCTTGAGCCGCTCTGGACGCTCGGCCGCTCAGGGCGCGTCGCACGCAATCAAACATGATCGCGGCACGCGAGCCTGACTACGGCCTGCGGGTTACGCCCAATCCAGCAAGATGCGTGTCGACGAATTGCGCGAGCCGCTCGCGCAGCCGCTCCGGCGGCACCGCGACCATGCGCTCCTCGAGGCCCAGCGAGATGATGCCGTGGACCGCGGAGAACATCATCCGCGACAGCAGCGCAACGTCGTCGGGATCGCGATCGGGCAGCAGCCGCAGCAGCGGCGCGTGCATCAGCACGAACGCGTCCATCACCATCGCGAGGATATCTTCAGGAAATGGCCGGTCGTCCTCCATCCGGTGCTCGAACAGCGAGCGCAGCAGATTGGCGTGCTCGGTCGCGAAGCCGAGATATGCGTCGGCGAGCCCGTGCAGCTGGTGCAGCGGATCGTCGGCTGGAATCGCCTTTAGCCGTGTAGTCAGGCCCTCGACGGTCTCCCGGTTCACCGTCAGGATCAGGCCGTCGAAGTCGCCGAACTCGTTATAGACGCTGCCGATGGAGCAGCCGGCGGCCTCGGCGACGTCGCGAACCTTCAATGATCTCAATCCTTTAGTGGCAATCGACCGGCGTGCGATCTCGATCAGCAGGGTCCGCCGCTGAAGTTTTTTTCGATCCCGTCGCGATTCTTCTTGAACAATGTTCATTTTCGTACTACTAATTTGAGCGTTGCTCAAGCTGGCTAAGGAGGCCACTCACATGCAGACCCTAGCACTTCAATTGACCAGCACCCTTGTCGATGACGCGATCGAGCTCGTGAAGGGCTTTGGCCGCGCCATCCTCTCCCCGGCGATGGAGCCGATCGAGCGGATCGCCCGTGCCTGCGACGTCGCAGGTGTCCTGGAGCAGCGGCGCGCGGACCGGCGCGCGCCGCGCCGGGCGGCCTCGGGCGGCCGCGGGTGCAAGCCGCGCCACTGCCGGTGGTCGCCGTTCCGCGGGTTGAGTGAACTGACCTGAACCGTACCGGCGGCAATTGTCGCCGAAACCTCAACAAAGCGCTCACCATGTCCCCCGCGAACCCGCCTCGGCGCCGAGCAACCCCAGGTCTGGATAAGGTCTCGTACATCTCTGGCGGGCAATGTCCCGGTATTCCGGCGCCGGCGGATGTGCGCCGGTTCGAACCGATACGTTGCGGAAAAGACTAAAGGCTGCGGCATCTCCGTCATTTCACCACGCTCACCATTCTCTGCCACGCGAACTCGCAGACCTGCCAGCGCCTCGCGCGCTAACCCAAGGAAACGGTCATGATCAAGGAATTGATGTCGTCCCGCCGCTTCGCGCCGCTGTTCTGGTCGCAGTTCTGCTCGGCGTTGAACGACAATGTGCTGAAGAACGCCCTGGTCATCATGCTGCTCTATGGCGTCGCCAACGAGCAGGGGCCGGCGCTGGTTCAGCTCGCGGGTGCGGTCTTCATCGCGCCGTTCTTTGTGCTGTCGGCGCTCGGCGGCGAGCTCGCCGACCGCTACGTCAAATCCGTCGTCGCCCGCCGGCTGAAGTTCTTCGAGATTTTCGCCGCGGCGTTCGCCGCAGCCGGCTTCTTCACCCATTCGATCCCGCTGCTGTTCATCGCGCTGGCGCTGTTCGGCATCGTCGCTGCGCTGTTCGGTCCGGTGAAGTATGCGGTGCTGCCCGACCAGCTCTCGGTTTCCGAGCTTGCAACCGGCAATGCGCTGGTCGAGGGCGCAACCTTCATGGCGATCCTGATCGGCACCATTGCCGGCGGCATGTTCGTCGCCGGCGCCAGCCATATGGGCTGGATCTGCGCCGCCGTGGTCGGCCTCTCCGTGCTGTCCTGGGCGTTCGCGTCGCGCATCCCCCTGACGCAGCCCTCCGCGCCCGATTTGCTGATCACCAAGAATCCCTGGACCTCGACCGTGCGCCTGCTGAAGTCGCTCTACGCCGAACCGCGGCTGTGGGACGGCATGGTGATCGTGTCCTGGTTCTGGATGGTCGGCGCGATCGTGCTGTCGCTGCTGCCTGCGCTGATCAAGGAAGGCGTCGGCGGCACCGAGGGCGTGGTCACGCTGTGCCTCGCCGTGTTCGCGATCGGCATCGCCGCCGGCTCGCTGTTCGCGGCGCAGCTGAGCCATGTTCGCCCGAATCTCGCGCTGGTGCCGATCGGCGCCATCGTGATGGGCGTGATCGGCCTCGACCTCGCCTGGGCGATCGCAACCACGTCGCTCGGCAAAGAGGTCACCGCGGCTGCGTTTGCAAGCTCGTTCGGCGGCTTCCGCATGCTGGCCGACTTCTTCCTGTTCGCCTTCGGCGGCGGCCTGTTCGTGGTGCCGTCGTTTGCCGCGGTGCAGGCCTGGACCGCACCGTCCGAACGCGCCCGCATCATCGCCGCCGGCAACATTTTGCAGGCCGGCTTCATGGTCGCCGGCGCGGTGTTCGTCGGCGCGCTGCAGGCCACGGGGCTTGCGATCGCCTGGATCTTCTTCGGTCTTGCCATCGCGAGCTTCGGCACCGTCTGGTTCGTGCTGAGCAAGTGGGGCAAGGAGGGCGTGCGCGATTTCGGCGCGCTGCTGTTCCGTGCGCTGTTCCGGGTCGAGGTGCGCGGCATGGAGAACCTGCCGCCCGAGGGCACGCGCATGCTGATCGCGCCCAACCATGTCAGCCTGGTCGACGGCCCGCTGCTGCACGCCACGCTGCCGATCGATGCGAGCTTCGCGGTCGACACCGGCATCTCCAAGGCGTGGTGGGCCAAGCCGTTCCTGAAGATGATCAAGCACTACACGATGGATCCATCCAAGCCGCTGGCCGCGCGCGACCTGATCAAGCTGGTGGCCGCCGGCGAGCCGGTCGTGATTTTCCCGGAAGGGCGTATCACGGTCTCCGGTTCGCTGATGAAGGTCTATGACGGCACCGCGATGATCGCCGACAAGGCCGATGCAGTCGTCGTCCCGGTCCGCATCGAGGGCGCACAGCGTTCGCATCTCAGCTATCTGAAGAACGGCGAGATCAAGCGCTCCTGGTTCCCCAAGGTGACGATCTCGATCCTGCCGCCGGTGAAGCTGCCGGTCGACCAGTCGCTGCGCGGCAAGGCGCGCCGCAATGCCGCCGGTGCCGCGCTGCAGGACGTCATGATCGACGCCATGGTCAAGAACGCGATGCTCGACCAGACGCTGTTCGAGGGCCTCGGCCACGCCTATCGCGACCGCGATACCGGTAAGCCGATCATCGAGGACGCGCTCGGCACCAAGCTGACCTATCGCAAGCTGATCCTCGGCGCGCAGGTGTTGAGCCGCAAGCTCGAGCAGGACACCGCGGTCGGTGAGAATGTCGGCGTGCTGCTGCCGAATTCGGCCGGCGTCGCCGTCGTGTTCATGGCGCTGCAGGCCATCGGCCGCGTGCCGGCGATGCTCAACTTCTCGGCCGGGCCGGTCAACGTGCTGGCCGCGATGAAGGCGGCGCAGGTCAAGACCGTGCTGACCTCGAAGGCCTTCATCGAGAAGGGCAAGCTCGACAAGCTGATCGCGGCGATCGAAGGCCAGACGCGCGTCGTCTATCTCGAGGATGTCAGGGCCGGCATCGGCCTCGCCGACAAGATCGCGGGCTTCCGCGCCGGCATCGCGCCGCGCGTCGCCCGCAACGCCAACGATCCCGCGGTCATCCTGTTCACCTCGGGCTCGGAAGGCACGCCCAAGGGCGTCGTGCTGTCCCACCGCAACATCCTCGCCAACGCGGCGCAGGCGCTGGCGCGGGTCGATGCCAATGCCAATGACAAGGTGTTCAACGTCCTGCCGGTGTTCCACTCGTTTGGCCTGACCGGCGGCATGATGATGCCGCTGCTCGGCGGCATCCCGATCTTCATGTATCCGTCGCCGCTGCATTACCGGATCGTGCCCGAGCTGATCTACCAGACCGGCGCGACCATCCTGTTCGGCACCGACACATTCCTCACCGGCTACGCCCGCTCGGCGCATGCCTATGACTTCCGCACGCTGCGGCTCGTCATCGCCGGTGCAGAAGCGGTGAAGGAGCGCACGCGGCAGATCTACATGGAGCGCTACGGCATCCGCATCCTCGAGGGTTACGGCGTCACCGAGACCGCGCCGGTGCTGGCGATGAACACGCCGATGGCGAACCGCCAGGGCACCGTCGGCCGCATCTCGCCGCTGATGCAGTATCGTCTCGATCCGGTCCCGGGCATCGAGGAAGGCGGACGGCTGTCGGTGAAGGGCCCGAACGTGATGATCGGCTACCTCCGCGCCGAAAATCCCGGCGTGCTCGAGCCGCTGCCCGAAGGCTGGCACGACACCGGCGACATCGTCACGGTCGACGCGCAGGGTTTTATCGCGATCAAGGGCCGCGCCAAGCGCTTCGCCAAGATCGCAGGCGAGATGGTCTCGCTGTCCGCGGTGGAGACCATGGCGACCGCGCTGTGGCCGCAGGCGATGTCGGTTGCGGTCACGCTTCCCGATCAGCGCAAGGGCGAACGCATCGTGCTGCTCACCACGCAGAAGGATGCCGACCGCGCCGCGATGCAGCGCCAGGCCAAGAGCGTCGGCGCCTCCGAGCTCGCGGTGCCCGCCGACATCCGCGTCGTCGACAAGGTGCCGCTGCTCGGCACCGGCAAGACCGACTATGTCGGCGCCACCGCGCTGGCCAAGGAACTGGCCGCTGCGCCCGCCGCGCAGGCCGAGCCCGCCGGCGACGAGGGCGAGGCTGCGCCGGAGCAGCTCGCGCAACACGTGGCATGACGGTTGGCATGATGGTTGTGCTTTTCGGGAGCATGTTGTCAGATAGACGGCAACTGCTCCCGAGAAAGCACGATCATGCCGCTTCTGCTCGATCCCGTCATTGAGAAGATCATTCCGCTGCTGCCGTTGCGCGATCCTACGGTCATGACGCCGCAGAGCGCGCGCGACTCGCTGCGCGCGCTGGCCGAGGCGCGCAAGGCGGTGCCGCCGCCGCCGGTCGATGTCGCGCGGGATATCGAGGTGCGGGGCGCCGCGGGGAAGCTCGCCGCGCGGCTCTATCGGAGCGGCAGCGGGCGGGCGCCGACCGTGACCTTCTTCCACGGCGGCGGCTGGGTCGCCGGCGATCTCGAGACCCATGACCGCCAGGCCCGCAACCTCGTGATCGAGACCGGCGCGGTGGTGATCTCGGTCGATTACCGCCGTCCGCCGGAAACGCGCTTCCCCGGCGCGTTCGAGGATGCGTTCGCCGCGATCCGCGACGTCGTCGCGCGCATCGCTGACTTCGGGGGCGACCTCTCCCGCGTCGGCGTCGCCGGCGATTCCGCGGGCGGCAATCTTGCCGCCACCACGGCGCTCGCCTGCCGCGACGCCGGGATCAGGCTCGCCGGGCAGCTGCTGGTCTATCCCGTCACTGATGTGGTCGGCGGTTTTGCCGACGCAGCCGAGAACGCCAGATTTCCGTCGCGCGCCGAGAATGCCGAGGGCTACTTCCTGTCGCGCGCGGTGATGCAGTGGTTTTGCGGGCATTATCTCGCCGACCCGGCACAGGGCGCCGACTGGCGCGTCTCGCCGCTGCGCGCGAAGTCTCTCGCCGGTGTCGCGCCGGCCGTTGTCACCACCGCCTGGTTCGACCCGCTGCGCGACGAGGGCCATGCCTATGCGCGGGCGTTGCAGGCGGCCGGCGTGCCGGTGACGTATCACGCCGGCGAGGGCCTGATTCACGGCTATTTTGGCCTCGGCGATGCCTCGGAGGCCGCGCGGGCGGAGGCGCAGCGCGCGCGGGCGGATTTTCGGGCGTTGCTGGAGCGGGGAGTCTAACCTCCCGTCGTTCCGGCGGCCTAACAACCTCCGTGTCGTCCCGGCGAAGGCCGGGACCCATAGCCACCGCAGCTTGTTGTGGGAGCAGGCTGCGGCCACAGCGTCGCGCCACACCATCCAGTCGGGGTAATGGGTCCCGGCCTGCGCCGGGACGACGGTGTGGATGGTTTCGCGCTCTACAATTTCCGCCTCACTCCCCCTCAATCATTCCCGATCGTGTCCCCGAACAGCTGCCACGTTTCCCCGTTGAACTTCTGCAGCCGCATCGCCTCGACCGGGAAATAGTCGGTCGGCGAGGTCTTCACCTTGATGCCGGGCAGGAACATCGGCAGCGCGATGTCGAGGTTGGCGGCCTGCTTCATGATGTTCTCATGGGTGAGGTCGTCGCCGCATTGCTTCAACACCTGCACCGTCGCCTCCGCCACTACATAGCCGTAGACGATCAGCTGGTCCTGCAGATTGCCTTCGGGGAAGTAGTTCTTCATGAAGCTCTGCCAGGCGATGACATCCTTATCGTCTTTCCACTGCGGATCGTTGGGATCCTTCAGCGAGTAGGACGAGATGATGTCCTTGGAATAGTCGAAGCCGGCCGGCTTCAGCACCGAGGACACCGAGGTCGAGGTCGCCGCGAGGAAGAACAGGTCCGGCTTCCAGCCGATCTCGCCGATCTTCTTGATCGCCTGCGCCGCCTGCTTGGGGATCGCGTGCATGAACAGCACGTTGGCGCCGGACGATTTCAGCTTCACGATCTGGCTGTCGACCGTCGGATCGGTCGATTCATAGGTCGTTTCCGCCACCACCATCTTCGCGGTGTTCTCCGCGCCCAAGCCCTTTTTGAAGCCGTTGCCGTAATCCTTGCCGGCGTCGTCGTTCTGGTAGAACAGCGCGATCTTGGCGTCCGGCTTGTTGGTCAGCACATATTTGGCGTAGACCGCGGTCTCGGCCTGGTACGACGGCTGGAAGCCGATCGACCACGGATAATGCGCGTAATCGCCCCACAGCGTGGCGCCGGCGCCGACGAACAGCTGCGGGACTTTCTTGTCGTTGAGATATTTGCGCACGGCCAGGCCGGTCGGCGTGCCCAGCGGATTGAGGATCGCGGCGACCTCTTCTTGCTCGACCAGCTTGCGGGTCTGCTCCACCGTCTTCGGCGGCGAGTAGCCGTCGTCGAGCGTGATCAGGGTGATCTTGCGCCCGTTCACGCCGCCCTGGTCGTTGATCATCTTGAAGTAGGCCGCCTGCACCTTCGCGATCACGCTGTAGGCCGACGCCGCGCCGGAGAATGGCGAGGTCTGCCCGAGCTTGATCTCGGTGTCGCTGGCACCCGCGCCATACTTCTTCTCGGCGGCGTGCGCCTGTGTCGCGAGCGCAAGCGCGGCCAGAGCCGTGATGGCCTTGCAAATGGCCTTCGATGTCATCGTGAGCCTCCCTGTGGCGTTCTTATTGTTCTCGGGGGAGAGCTTACGTGAGGCCGCAACCGTTGGGCTTGTGGCGAGACGCCGGGGCAGGGATGCGAAAATGCGGCGGGGCGCGATGGTCGGCTGGAAAACTCAGCCAATGTGCGGTGGTTTGCCGCAAAGTGGAATGACTATCAAAATCTCTCCCCGCGTGCCGGGCGCTTCTTACCTCGCCCCGCTTGCGGGGAGAGGTCGGATCGCATGGAGCGTAGCGCAATGCGATCCGGGTGAGGGGGTACAGGTACGTTCGCGAGTGTCGCTGGTGGAGAGAGGCCCCTCACCCCAACCCTCTCCCCGCAAGAGCGGGGCGAGGGAGAACTTCTAGCTCAACGATACCGCACGCTGCCGGTCGTGATCGGATCGGTCGGCAGCACGGTGGCGCCGGCGCGGCTGGCGGCGGCGGAGGTGATCATGCCGGGTTCGCCCTTCAGCACATTGCGGGGCGGGTGGAATTCGAGGACGACGAGGGCGGCGGTGGCCAGCACCGCCACGGCGGCGGTTGCGAGCGCAGGCACCAGTCTTCCGCGCGTATCGACTGCGCGAACTTGCATTGATCAATTCCTTGTACTGAGTCGTTCTTTGGACGTGATGTAAGTACGGCCTGGCTTGTTCCCAAGAGTGCGGCGCACATGCCTCACAATCAGTTGTGCCGGTCGTGATGTCCTTCACGGTTTTCAAACCCGCGCGGCGTGGCCGCGTCGAATCGCAATCGTGTCGGACGGCTTGTTTGCACACTAACACTTGGAAGAGATCGTGGCGTTTTGCATGCGCCTCATGCGCTCGTGATGATGCGAATGAGTTTGTGATTAATCCGCCTTCGCCAAGGCTTCGGCGTGACAAGCCGCTTTTTGCCGTGATTTATAGGCTTTCTTTGTCGGTTAACGTCGGCGCGTTAAGGCTTTCTTCACGCGCACTCCAAGCATCAGAATGGATTCGCGTGATGACACCGCTGTCATTGGCAACAGCTGTCAGCGGACGTTTCTCAGCCATTGGCAGCGCCGTCATTGCGAGGCTTGTCGCGCCGTCTTGTCCGCCGAAGCCTTTGGGCGAAGGCGGAAGTTTTGGCGAGGCAGCGCGATCCATCTCTTCTCACTCGATGCGATGGATGATTCTACTCCACGTCCAATCACACAAAGAAGAATCCACTCACGCGCAGCCACGGATGCGCGCCGTTCGGATCGATTCACCTGTCAAACAGCAGGAGGGGGTGAGCGCACGCAGCCTCGCGGCCGGATCGGCCCGAGCTTTGCGGCAGTGTGACCCTCGCTTCGATAGCAGAGGGTGCAGGGAACGCCGGGTGCCAGCACGCACCCATGGGTCCCGAGCAACAAAAAGCTCGGGAGGTAGGACCACAGGTACGGCCGGGCGATCCCGGCGTTCCCCGCGCGGATGGGTTACGGCTTATACGTGCTCTCCCCGGCGAGACTGGGCTTGCTTGTCACCGCCTCCGCAGAACGCTTGCGCGTTTCGCGAGGGGACACCGGCCGCTAGGGCGTCAGGACCACACGCTTTCACCGTCCGCAGATAGGCGCGCTCGTCAAGCGCACCCACAGCGTCCACCGCATCCCGCACCCAACGTCCGTGACGATCGCGATACGCCCCTCTCAGAGGAGGCGGGACGCGCTGTTTGTAGTGCTGAGTTGGGGTGCCGGGGAAGAGGAATATTTTCTCTGCGAGGACTGGACAGGGTGTGTCGACTTGAAAAGGCTGGTGAAATTCGAGTTTTGGCGCACGCCTTGGGACAGACGCTTAGGCTCCGCCAGTGCGGATTTTCCTAGACAGGTTTAGAAAATGACAAGATTACCTCCCGCCGCATGCGCCCATCGAGCGACTCTTGGCCGTTCCCAACGGATGGAGGAGGGAGGTAGCGACGGTTGGCTGGCAGGAGCCTAACGCGTCTTGTTTCATTTTTTAGACCTGCTCTTTCTGCGACCGCAGATACAATCTTTGCGTTTGGAATGAACGTCCCGCGAACCGTATTTTCTCCTACTACATAAATGGCTCGGCCGCCTGGCTTGAGAACGCGTGCTGCCTCTGCAACGGCTAGGCGCATGTCCTCGATGTAATGAGCAAGTACGGCCTCATGTCTCGGGGATAACGGGAAGAACACGTCCTGACCAGTGTATGCTCCGTGAGGGGAAAGTTGACCCACTTTTCGTTGTCGTTGTCGAAGGTGTTGTTCAAGTCAAGTCTGGCGGGAGTGGCTGTCACACCGATATAAACTCCGTCATGACTGATAAGCTGTTTGATGAGCGCGTTGATCCGCGTGACGTCGCCCTTGTTAATGAGAGCGTTCGGTGTCGCGAAGTCGGCTTCGTCGTCGACTACGACCTTCTCGCGCACGCGTTCTAGTTTTTGATTCAGCTTCGCGAGATCGCTAGCATTCTTCTTGCAGAAGATGACATGGAATCCCGTCGCGAAAGAGTACTCGGGATCAATGACGTCGGAGAAGTTACGCGCGGCTGGCGACAAATTTGATCGCTGAAATCGATCAAGATTCTGCTGGAGCAGCTGAACGCTGTCGTTCAACAAGTGAATGATAACTCGGCTTCCATCGTCGAGTAATTTTGCGGTAAGGCAGATCATCATTTCCGTCTTCCCGCTTTGTGGCTCGCCGTAGATCACGAACGAGCTCGTGCCCGCACGCAAAGTCTCGCAGGCGCTGGAAACCGCAGCTTCCACGCAAGATGTCTGTTTGTTGAGTTTCTTTAGGCGATTGAGTTGACCCAGGTAGCGTTCGCGCTGGGCCGCGATCCCCCTCAGCTCTTCGACATTGACTGCCAACAGTTACCCCTTCCCTATCGCAGTTGAGTGTTCTCGTTCCTGCGATCATAGCGGGTGGTTTGTCGGCGGCATAGGGTTCGCCTACTTCTCCGATGGTCGAATTGTCTCAAAACAAAAACGGCCGGGTCATCCGACCCGGCCGTTCAAAACTCTCTCCGCGCTTTCGCGCTTGTGGCTAGCTCAGCTCGCCTTCTTCACGAACACCGGCTTGCCGACCTTCTTCTCGATCGCGCGCTTGAGATCCAGTGCGCGGGGCGACAGCACCTCGGCCTTGGCCTTGATGAGATAGGCATCGAGGCCGCCATTGTGGTCGACGCTCTTCAGCGCATTGGTCGAGACGCGCAGGCGCACGTTGCGGCCGAGCGCATCCGAGATGAAGGTCACGTTGGCCAGGTTCGGCAGGAAGCGCCGCTTGGTCTTGATGTTCGAGTGGCTCACCTTGTGGCCCGTCTGGGGGCCCTTGGCCGTCAGTTCGCAGCGCCGGGACATTACCAAAATCCTTATTGCATCCCCGCCTCTGGCGGCGCGTGCGATCACGCGGCCCGCGCGGGGGTTTTGAATTCGCGTCCATTTTCCAGGAACCGCGGGTGTATAGGGGCAGATCGCCCAAGCGTCAAGATTATATCGCCGCATGGGCGCAGCGGGAAATGGCGGTTCATAAGCCGTTCCAGCCACTTACCGGCGGATATAGCAACCATATAAAGGGCGTATTCGGCTGCAAGTCTTGGTTCCATAAGAGATGCGCGTGTTGTCCGGCCGATGTGACATGCTGATGTGACTTGGCGAAATTGGACAACGAACCGCGCGCCGATAGCAGGACCGTCAGGTACGTAAGTGACCACCACGATTGCCCTTTTGCCCCCGCTCGGCCGGCTCATCGGCCTGTGCGCTGGTGCCCTCCTGCTGTTTTGCGCCGAGCGCGCCAGCGCGCAGGGGCGGCTTGACGCCAAGTATGAGGCGACCCTGGCCGGTATCCCGGTCGGCAAGGGCGCCTGGACCATTGAAATCGGCGACGACAGCTTCTCGGCCTCGGCCCAGGGCGGCACCGCGGGCCTTCTGAAGGCGTTTTCCGGCGGCAGCGGCTCGGGCGCCTCGCAGGGCCGCGTCGTCAACGGCTCGCTGGTCGCCAGCTCCTACACCGCGACCACCACCACCGCGAAGAAATCCGAGACGATCCGGATGGTGCTGGCGAACGGCGCCATCAAGGACTCCACCATCGAGCCGGAGCCGCCTGTCGATGCCGACCGCCTGCCGGTGTCGGATGCGCAGAAGAAGGGCGTGTTCGATCCGATGACCGGCTCGTTCCTGCGCGCGCCCGGCAATGCCGAACTGATGAGCCCGGATGTCTGCCGCACCGGCGCCGGCGTGTTCGACGGCCGCATGCGCTACGACCTCAAGCTCGATTTCAAGCGGGTCGAGATCGTCAAGGCCGAGCGCGGCTATCATGGCCCGGCGCTGGTCTGCGCGCTCTATTTCGTGCCGGTCTCGGGCTACATCCCGGATCGGCCCGTGATCAAATACCTCGCCGCCCAGCGCAACATCGAGATCGCCTTCGTGCCGATCGCGGGCACCCGCCTTTTGGTGCCGTTCCGCATGACGATCCCGACCCCGCTCGGCCAGGCCATGCTGGAAGCCACCTCGTTCGTCACCACCGCCGCGCCGCCGCGCGTGGCGAAGACGCAGTAGGGGATCTGATCGCGGCCACGCTGACCGACCGTCACCCTGAGGAGCGCGCTCTTGCGCGCGTCTCGAAGGGTCGACGGCCACCAGCGGGGCCGTGCATCCTTCGAGACGCGCTTCGCGCTCCTCAGGATGACGGGTCAGGGAGAGGTGACCGGTCCAGAGAATGCAACAAACGTCACCGGAATCCAGTTGACTCTTGCCTGCTTCTGATTCGACTCGGCCCCCTCTGGAATTTAAGGAATTCAGTCCGCATATCCTGTGCTTGTGGAGCCCTCTCAAACTTGATCTAGTGCCGCCGCCGTCAGGTCCACCCGAGATGTTGCGGTGAACGTTTCAGGTCTGGAATGGAGTCACCGATTCGGGCGCGATTCGTTCCGGAGTCGTTCCGAAGCTTAAGCCAGGCGCAGAAAGCGTCGCATTGTGAGACAGATTTTGCGAAACACGCTGCCAATGCGAAACATGCAGCCAGACCGTCACCCTGAGGAGGCCGCGCAGCGGCCGTCTCGAAGGGCGACAGCCCCGCTCGGCCCGCGAGAGGAAAGTCCGATCAAAACGCGCGGATAAATTTGGGCCGTGCATCCTTCGAGACGCGCTGACGCGCTCCTCACAGCGACAAAGGCGGGGCCTTTGCGCGGGGATGACGGGTTAGGGATCTCGCCAACAATTCAAGAAACACCTGCAAAATATGGCTTTCTCAACTTCGTTCGGAAATGACCGCGTGCCCGGCGCAGGCGTCACCGCGGTGCTTGGCCCGACCAACACCGGCAAGACGCATCTTGCGATCGAGCGCATGCTTGCGCATTCGTCGGGGCTGATCGGGCTGCCGCTGCGGCTGCTCGCGCGCGAGGTCTACAACAAGATCGCGGATCGCGCCGGCGTCGACAATGTCGCGCTGATCACCGGCGAAGAGAAGATCAAGCCGAAGGCGCCGCGCTTCTGGGTCTCGACCGTGGAAGCGATGCCGCGCGATCTCGACGTGTCGTTCCTTGCGGTCGACGAGATCCAGATCGCAGCCGATCTCGAGCGCGGGCATGTGTTCACCGATCGCATGCTCAATCGCCGCGGTCGCGACGAGACGCTGCTGCTTGGCGCTGCGACGATGCGCCCGATCATCGAGCGGCTGTTGCCGGGCGCTTCGATGGTCACGCGGCCGCGATTGTCGCAGCTCGAATTCGCCGGCGACCGCAAGATCACGCGGCAGCCGAGAAGAACAGCAATTGTCGCGTTCTCCGCGGATGAGGTCTACGCGATCGCCGAACTGATCCGCCGTCAGCATGGCGGCGCGGCTGTGGTGCTGGGCTCGCTGTCGCCGCGCACGCGCAATGCGCAGGTCGAGATGTTCCAGAACGGCGATGTCGATTATCTCGTCGCCACCGATGCCGTCGGCATGGGGCTCAATCTCGACGTCGATCACGTCGCCTTCGCCTCCGACCGCAAATATGACGGCTATCAGTTCCGCCGCCTGACGCCGGCCGAATTCGCCCAGATCGCGGGCCGCGCCGGCCGCGCCACGCGCAACGGCACGTTTGGTACGACGGGACGCTGCGCGCCGTTCGAGCCGGAGCTCGTCAACGCGCTGCAGAACCACACCTTCGACAGCGTCAAGATGTTGCAATGGCGCAACGCGAAGCTCGATTTCGCCTCGCTCGGCGCGCTGCAGGTGTCGCTGGCGCAGGCGCCCAATCATGAGGCACTGACGCGGGCCCCGATCGCCGAGGACCAGCGCGTGCTCGACCATGTCGCGCGCGACGCCGAGGTGCGCGAATTCGCGCATGGGGCTAAGGCGGTGGAGCGGCTGTGGGAGGCCTGCCAGGTTCCGGACTATCGAAAGCTGTCGCCGGCCGCCCATGCCGAACTCGTGACCACCCTGTATGGCTTCCTGATGCAAAAGGGTCGTATCCCTGACGCATGGTTTGCCGCCCAGGTCGACCAGGCCAACCGGACCGACGGCGATATCGACACGCTATCGGGCCGGATCGCGCAGATCCGGACCTGGACCTTTGTGGCCAATCGGCCGGACTGGCTGTATGACCCGGAGCACTGGCAGGGGATCACGCGCGATCTCGAAAATAAATTATCCGATGCGCTGCATGAACGGCTCACGGAGCGTTTCGTTGACAGGCGGACCAGTGTATTGATGCGCCGCCTGCGGGAGAACTCAGTTTTGAATACGGAAATTGGCAAGACCGGCGAAGTGATCGTGGAAGGTCATGTGATCGGCCGGCTCGATGGTTTCACCTTTGCACCTGATGCGGCCGAGGCCGGCAGCGACGCCAAGGCGCTGCAAGCCGCCGCCCAGCAGGTGCTGGCGCGCGAGATCGATGCACGCGCCGAGAAACTGGGTGCGGCGCCCGACGAGCAGTTCGTGCTGACCTCCGACGGCACCATCCGCTGGACCGGCGATGCGGTGGCCAAGCTGGTCGCCGCCGAGGACGCGCTGCATCCGCGCCTGCGCATCATCTCCGACGAGCGGCTGACCGGCGCCTCGCGCGAAGCCGTGCAGACCAGGCTCGACCTCTGGCTCAAAACGCATATCGAAAAACTGCTCGGGCCGCTGTTCGAACTCTCCAAGGCCGAGGATATCCAGGGCATCGCCCGCGGCATTGCCTTCCAGCTGGTCGAGGCGCTCGGCGTGCTCGAGCGCAGCAAGATCGCGGCCGAGATGAAGGATCTCGACCAGCCCTCGCGCGCAGCGCTGCGCAAATACGGCGTGCGGTTCGGCGCCTATCACATCTACTTCCCGCAGCTTTTGAAGCCCGCGGCGCGCTCGCTGGCCTCGCTGCTATGGGCCGAGAAGCAGAACAATGTCGACATGGCGGCGCTGTCGAACGTGCAGCATCTGGCATCCAGCGGCCGCACCTCGTTCCCGGTCGACAAGCAGCTCGCCCGCGATGCCTATCGTGTGCTCGGCTATCGCCAGTGCGGCGAGCGCGCGGTGCGCGTCGACATCCTGGAGCGGCTCGCCGATCTGATCCGACCGGCGCTGGCCTGGCGCGAGACCTCGCCGGGCGAGAAGCCCACAGGCGCCTTCGACGGCCGCGGCTTTGTCGTCACGCAGGCGATGACTTCGCTGACCGGTTCTGCCGGCGAGGACTTTGCCTCGATCCTGCGCGCCCTCGGCTACCGCATGGACCGCCGTCCGCCGCTGCCGCCGAAGGCGGTTGAGGTGGCACCCGTCGAGACCACCGAGACGGCCGCCGCCGAGACGCCGCCGGTCGAGGCTGGTGCTGACGCCGCCGCGGATGCGCCGGTCGACGCCGCCGCTGAGGTCACGGCCGATGCAGTGGAGGCTACCGCTGCGCCCGAGGCCGAAGCGCCTGAGGCCGAAGCTGCTGTCGATCAGCCGGTGTCCGGCGATCCCGCGCCGTCGGCCGCGCTGCTGCCCGATGTCGGCTTTGCCGAGGTGGTTTCCAGCGAGGCGACGCCGGTCGTCGTCGAGACCCACCAGGATGCCGCAGCGGAGCGTGCCGCTCCGGTCGACGCGCCCGCCGCGGCCGAAGAACCCGCTCCTGAAGCGCCCGCCGCTGAAGTCGCAGCCGCGCCCGCCGTGGAAGCCGCTGCGGAGACGCCTGAGGCTGCCACTGAGGCGCCCGCGGAGACCGCGAGCGCCGACGCTGACACCGCCGAGGCCGCTCCCGCAGCCGCGGAAACGCCGGCCGAGCCGCAATTGGTCGAAGTCTGGCGTCCCGGCGGCCGCTCCGATGGAGAACGCCGGCCGCATCATCGCGGTCACGATCGCAACCGCGGCCGTCATCAGAACAAGCCCGCCGAAGGCGCGCAGGCCGCCGAAGGCGGCGGCGAGGGAGGCGAGAAGCGCGAGCAGCATCGCCGTCCGCGCCGGCATCACGATTTCCGCGCGCCGCGTCCGGGCGCGGCACCCGCTGACGGCGCTGCGGCAGCCCCCGCCGCGCCGGCCGATGGCGCGCAGGCCCGCGACACCAGAGAGGACAAGGGCCAGCGCCGCGAGCGGTTCGAGGGCAAGGGACGCGATCGCGACAATGAGCGGCGCGGCGAGAAATTCGGCGGCGGCCGCAAGGGCGGCGATCGTGATCGCGGCGGCCGCGATTTCGGCCGCGACAAGGGCGGGCGCGACAAGCGCGAGGGCGGGCCGTCGCATCGGCCCTATGCCTCGAGCGCGAGCACGCCGCGTGAGCGCGACCGGCCGATCGATCCGAACTCGCCCTTCGCCAAGCTCGCTGCACTGAAGGAGCAGCTCGCCGGCCGGAAGGAATAGCCCAACTTTTGGTCTAGCTCTTGGATCGACAGCGCCTCGACAAATGGCTGTGGCATGCGCGGGTGGTGAAGGCCCGCGCCAGCGCGGCTGAACTCGTCGCATCAGGGCATGTCCGCATCAACGGCACGCGCGAGAAATCGCCGGGCCATGCGGTGAAGCTAGGCGATGTCGTCACCGTCGCGCTCGACAACAGCGTCCGTGTGCTGAAAGTGATCGGCTTTGCCGAACGGCGCGGCGACGCCGCGTCCGCGCGCCTGCTTTGCGAGGATTTGCAAGGAGGCAAGGAATAGCTATTTAGGGCCAGCAATTCCTTGCGGCTGCGGTATTCCTGCGCTACGCAACCCCGGAAAAAGTGGATCGTTTCGGAGTTTTGGATGACCTACGTCGTCACTGAAGCCTGCATCAAGTGCAAATATACCGACTGCGTCGAGGTCTGCCCCGTCGATTGCTTCTACGAGGGCGAGAACATGCTGGTCATCCATCCGGACGAATGCATCGATTGCGGCGTGTGCGAGCCGGAATGCCCGGCTGACGCCATCAAGCCGGACACCGAGCCGGGGCTGGAAAAGTGGCTTGAGGTCAACCGGGACTACGCCAAGAGCTGGCCGAACATCACCCAGAAGAAGGACTCGCCCGAGGACGCCAAGGAGTGGGAAGGCAAGGAAGGCAAGTTCGAGAAATATTTTTCTGCGAATCCGGGCAGCGGCGACTGAGTTCGCCTGTCACCCTCGGGACTACCCCGATAAGGGCGGGCTTGGACCGCCGCGGCCCTCCGTCCGACCGCCGATTTAACCCTAATGACGGACATATGACCTGAGGGTCCCCTGTTATGCCCGGAATCGGGCGTAAATCATTGATTTTTGCGGAAAATGTGCTATATCTGGCACATTACAGGCCAAGAACCCCTGCCATGCGTACCTTGTGGCTTCGAGGTTCCCGCAAACATCGAACAGGGGCGCGGCAGTTTCCGCGCGCAGGCTGTGTCACAGAAAACGCGTAAAAAGAGTGCTTCAAAGACGACGAAAAAAGCCGCTGTCGTTGCCCGCAGCGCAACCAAGGGCCGTGCCAAGGCGCCCGTGAAGGGGGCCAAGAAGGCGGCGGCTGCAAAGTCCTCAAAGAACAAAAGAAGCGTGATGCCAGAAAAGACTGCCAAGACTGCCGCGAAAGCGGCAGCTGCGAAGCCCGCTGCTGCGAAGGCCGCCCCCAAGACTGTTGCTGCTGCGCCGAAGCCGGCCGCCCCGAAGGCTGCCGTCCCCGCCGCTGCTCCGAAGGTTGCCGCCAAGCCGGCCGCTGCGCCGCCCCCGGCAGAGAAGAAGGTCGTGACCCAGCGTCAGGGCTTCAAGGCCAATGAATTCGTGGTTTATCCCGCTCACGGCGTCGGCCAGATCCTGGCGATCGAGGAGCAGGAGATCGCGGGCGCCAAGCTTGAGCTGTTCGTGATCAATTTCATGAAGGACAAGATGACGCTGCGCGTTCCGACGGCGAAGGTCGCCAATGTCGGCATGCGCAAGCTGTCGGAGCCGGCGCTGGTCAAGAAGGCGCTGGAGACGCTGAAGGGCCGCGCCCGCGTCAAGCGCACCATGTGGTCGCGCCGCGCCCAGGAATACGAAGCGAAGATCAACTCGGGCGATATCGTCGCGATCGCCGAGGTGGTCCGCGACCTCTATCGTTCGGAATCGCAGCCCGAGCAGTCCTACTCCGAACGCCAGCTCTATGAAGCGGCGCTCGACCGCCTGTCGCGCGAAATCGCGGTCGTGCAGCACTCGACCGAGACCGAGGCGATCAAGGAGATCGAAGGCCAGCTCGCCAAGAGCCCGCGCCGCGGTGCCAAGGCCGAAGCCGAGGGTGAAGGCGAGGGCGATGCCGACGGTGAGGATCTCGACAGCGATGGCGACGATACCAGCGTCGCCGACGAAGCTGCCTAAGCAGCGCTGCAAGGTTTCAGATGAAAAGCCCGGTCGCAGGACCGGGCTTTTTGTTTTGTGGCGAGCGTTGCAACGCCACCGAAGTAAGCGGCAACGCTGCGTCCACGCGGCTCTCTATTCGTAGCCCGGATGCAGCGCAAGCGAAATCCGGAGACGCTCCATCCGGGGGTCGACTTGTCCCGGATTTCGCTTCGCTTCATCCGGGCTTCTGTAACGGGCCTTTGTAAGTCAATCCCTTTTTGCGTGATCCACTCGCCGGGCACTTGCTTCTGTACGGGATCGGCGCGAAGGCCGTCGCCTGATGGGGTGCATTGAGGAGCCGGCCGGCCAATCTACGGAAGCGTGGTTGTGAGCCACTTCCCGGATGGCGGCCTGACCGGATCCATCGTCCCGGCGCAGGGACCTCGCTCAGGGAGAGCCTGGTGTCGTGGCCCGCCCAGAACCGATTGCTGCTCCTTGCTTAGGTTGCCGAGGCCTTGGCCATCGGGTTGAACGGTTTGGCGTCGGCGAGCATGCGATGCAGAACGACGGCGAGCTTGCGTGCGAGCGCCACCTTGGCCTTGCGCAGGCCTGCGCGCCGGGCGATCCGCATCGCCCAGCCTTTCAGCGCCGAGCAGTTCCTGACCGGCTTGGTCAGCATGACGTGAGCCGCCTGATAGAGCGCCTCGCGCACGGAGGCATCGCCGATCTTGCTGATGCGGCCGGTATAGTCGGTTTCGCCCGATTGGTACTTCTTCGGGGTGAGGCCAAAATGCGCTCCCGTCGCCTTCGAGGACCGGAAGCGCTTCGGGTCGTCGACCGCCGAGGCGTAGGTAAGCGCCACGATCGGGCCGACGGACGGTGTCGTCATCAGGAGGCGGGCTTGAGGGTGCGACCTGGCGAGCTTTTGGGTGTGCTTATCCAGGCCATTGAACTCGCGCCGCAGCACGGCGTGGGCTTCGAGCAGCGCCTGTGCCACGATCTCAAGTCCGGGATGGCCCGCTACGAGCTCCCGGATGCGTTCGGCGAACGTGCGCTCGGTGGTCGTGCCGACCTTCAGACCGAAGCCGCGGAGCACGCCGCGCAGGCTGTTCTCGATGTCGCGCAGCTTGGACTGCAGCAGCTTGCGTGCCGTCAGAACCGCCCGCGTCTCCTGCGCTTCGATCGACTTGCAGTGCACCGGCCGGAACCAGCCCAGCCGCATCAGTTGCGCGATCCCGCGGGCATCGTTGCGGTCCGACTTCACCGGCATCGCCTTGAAGGCATCGCGGACGTGCCGCGTCTCCAACAGTTCGACTGCCAGGCCCGCATCCCGCATCGCTGCGTAGAGCCATTGCGACAGCGGACCAGCCTCCAGCCCGATCCGTTCCAGCACCAACCCCAGCGACCGCAACCAGGTGATCAAGGCCTCCGGCTCACTCGCAACCCTCGCCTCGCGCAAAATCTTACCTGTCCCATCGACAAGGCAGACGCTCGAGCATTCCAAAGACACGTCGATTCCTGCATAGTGGTACATGGTCGTCCCTTAATGATGCTTGGAGCGGGCTTGCCCGACTCCGTTTATTGACACCATCAGTTTGAGGGACGACCGCCTTCCAACCAACAGGCCGCTCGCGAGCGCGCTTCCAAATCGCGCCGTAGCGAGCGGGCGGCCGGCCCGTTACCCCATCTACAGGCAGACGCCCCGTCATCCTGAGGTGCGAGCTCTTGCGAGCCTCGAAGGATGCACGGCCCGAGTGCTTGCAGGTGCGCGCGGAAATAGCCGGGCTGTCGCCCTTCGAGACGCGCTGCGCGCTCCTCAGGATGACGGCGAGGCACTCTCCACTTCGCTAGCTCGCTAGCTGGGCTACTGCATCGGCCGCTTCACCCGCTGCTTCTCTCGAGCTTCCGCGCCAGCCACGTAAACGATCCTGACCGGAATCGCCTTGAGTTGTTTCACGGATGACGACGGCAATCGGTGCCCGGCATGCTATGCTGGCCGCCCTGCCGTTATTGGATCGACGTTAAGATGACCCATCAATTTGCAGAGGAGAAATCCGATGGCATCCAATGTTGAGGCAACCAGGAAGGGCTATGAGGCCTTTCAACGTGGTGACATTCCAGCGCTCATCAGGGATCTGATCGATGACGACTGCACGTGGATAACCCCAGGTCCCCAGGATAAATTGCCTTGGGCCGGGACCTTTAGGGGAAAGCAGCAGATTGCAAACTTCTTCGTCCAGGTCGGCGAGAATTTGGAATTCAGCGAGTTTGCTCCGCGTGAGATGATCGAGCAGGGCGACACCGTCGTGGTCTTGGGCACACTCACGGCGCGGGCAAAGAGAACAGGCAAGACCGTAACGAACGAATGGGCCCACGTTTTCAAGTACCGCGACGGAAAGGCGGTCCGTTTTCAGGAGTACATCGACACTGCGGCGGATGTTGCCGCGATGTCCTGACGGAGCGAGAGGCAGCCGGCTGAATCAGGCGCGCATTCGCGTGTCTCGTTGGCGTCGTCGGCCTCTATCGCCTACTTCACCCGCTGCTTCTCGAGCTTGCGCGCGAGCGTCCGGCGGTGCATGCCGAGGCGGCGGGCGGCTTCGGAGATATTGAAATCGGTCTCGATCAGGGTCTGGTGGATGCGTTCCCATTCCAGCGTCTTGATCGAGGTCGGCCGCGCGCCGACCTCGATGGCGGCGTTGCCTTGCGCTTTAAGGAACGCGGCCTCGATGTCATCGGTGTTGGAGGGCTTGGCCAGATAGTGGCAGGCGCCGAGCTTGATCGCCTCGACCGCGGTCGCGATGCTGGCGAACCCGGTCAGCACGACGATCAGCATCTCCGGATCATGCGCGTGCAGCGCTTCGACGCAGGCGAGGCCGGAGGCGCCGCCGGCGAGCTTCAGGTCGACCACGGCATAGCCGGGCGATTGTACTTCCAGGAGATGCCGCACCTCGTCGAGCGAGGCCGTCACCGCGACACCGTAGCCGCGGCGCACGAACGAGCGCTTCAGTGTGCGGGCAAAGCCGGCGTCGTCCTCGACGATCAGGAGCTGGCGTTCATCCGTCAAGATGGTCTCCGATCGCGAGCGTCGACAGCGGCAGCTCGAGCCTGACCGCGGCGCCGATATCCGGGCGGTTGCGCGCCGTCACCACGCCGCCCAGCTTGCGCACCACGTTGCCGACCAGGAACAGGCCGAGGCCGCTGCCGGGGCTGCCCTTGGTCGATTGATAAGGCTTGCCGACATGCGCCAGCATCTCGCGCGAGAAGCCCGGGCCGCGATCGATCACCGACAGCACCAGCCTGTCGCGATCGCGCTCCGCCGTCAGCTCGATCCAGTCGCGCGAGACCTCGGCGGCATTGTCGAGCACGTTGAAGATCGCCTGCTTGAGCGCGATGTCGGAGACGATCGGCAGGTCGGCCCCGAAGGCGTTGCGGAAATACAGCGTCGCCGACGGCCGCGACGTCCGCCATTCCTCGACCAGCGCCGACAGGAATGCAGCGACCGTGGTCGGCGAGGAGCCTTCGCCGCGGGCCTCGCCGGCCGACAGCAGGATGCCGGTGACGATCGTCTTGCAGCGCTGCACCGAGATCTCCATCTCGCCGAGGTCCTGCGACAGCTCGGGATCGGAGGCGAGCGCGGGCATCCGGCGCCAGTCACCCAGGATGACTGAGAGCGAAGCGAGCGGCGTGCCGAGTTCGTGCGCGGCGCCGGAGGCCAGCAGCCCCATCCGGACGATATGGTCCTGTTCGGCCGCGTCCTGGCGCAGCGCCGCGAGGCGGAGGTCGCGGTCGCGCAGGTTGCGGTTGATCCGCGTCATGAACACCACGAGCAGCACGGCGTCGAGCACGAGGCCGATGAAGGTGCCGACGATATGGAGGTTGAACGCATCGGCAAAGCCCTGCTGCGGCAGCTCCAGCGGCCGGTAATAGTTGGTCAGCCAGGCGAAGTTCATGCACACCAGCGCCACCAGCGACCAGGTCGAGGGGGCGTCGAGCAGCACCGCGCCAAGCGTGACCTGCAGCAGATAGAGCGACGTGAAGGGATTGGTGGCGCCGCCGCTGAGATAGAGCAGGACGGTGAGCGCGCAGCAACGTCGAGCGTCAGCGCGATCAGGAGCTCGCGGTTGTTGATGTCGGCGCGGTAGCGCAGCCACAGCAGGCTGACGAGATTGAGCGCCACCAGCCCCGAGATCACGGCCGCCATCGGCATCAGCGGCAGCGCGACGCCCATCCAGAACTGCACAAAGCCGATGGTCGCGATCTGGCCGATCACCGCGATCCAGCGCAGCTGGACCAGCAGGGCCATGTTCTTGCGGTTGGTGGCGACGTCGGCGGGAGCTGCGAGATCGAACGGCATGCCGGCAGCCGCGTTCACGGCGGACGGCATTACGGCCGTGCCGGTCTCGGCCTTTTCGTCATGCGGATCCGATGTGCGCTCGAGCATCTGGGCCTGTGTCGCGAGACAGATTGCGGGCTGCGCCGATCAGGCGGCGCACGGCGGCGCGCCTTGAGTCCCACCCTGGATCAGCGCCGGCGCGGCCCCTGCCGCTGATGATGCGCAGGAGCGCGCCCGCCAGCATAAAGGCCAGCGCGAACCATGTCAGCGCGTAAACTAGGTGGTTGTTCGGAAACCGCACCATCGTGAGCCCGCCGATGGGGTAGCCGCCCGGATTGGGCGTTGCATCGGCGTCGATGAAGAAGGGGGCGACCTGCGACAATCGGCGGCTGGCGGCGATCGCTGCGACGTCGCGCGAATACCAATGGCCCGATGCGGGGTCGTTGCTGCGCAGGAAGCCGCCCTTCGGCTCCGAGATTCGCAAGAGGCCGGTGACGCTGACGGTGCCCTGCCGCTCGCCGTCGCGCCGCGTTGCAGGATCGCGTCTGTCAGGCGGCACAAAGCCGCGATTGACCAGCACCGTGGTTCCGTCAGCCATGCGCAGCGGGGTCAGCACCCAGAAGCCCGGGCCGTCGGTCGTCACGGCCTGCACCAGCGTCTCGTCGGTATTGAGGAAAGTGCCGCTGACGGTGACACGGCGGTACTCGTCGCTCGCGGCGGTGACCGCCGGCCATGACGACGGAGGCGGCGGCGCTGTTGGCGCCGCATGCATGCGCTGCTCGACCCGCCCGATCAGCGCCAGCTTCCAGGTCCTGCGTTCGACCTGCCAGGCCCCGAGCGCGATCAGCAGCACCACGCCCAGCATGCCGAGCGTGAGCAGCACAAGCGATGGTCTGGCCGACCGACTGGTCACGGCATCTGGCTCATGTCGTGCAGGGGCATCATGTTGACGTTGAGATGATGCATGACCCACAGCGAGCCGGTCAGCGCGATCACCACCATGATCACGGTGAAGATCAGCGCCATCATGGTCCAGCCGTTCTCGGACCGCGTGTTCATGTGCAGGAAGTACACCATGTGCACGACGATCTGCACCGCGGCGAGCACGAGCACGATCAGCGCGGTGACCTGCTTGTCGACGATGGTGCCGGTCATCACCAGCCAGAACGGCACCGCGGTGAGGATCACCGAGAGGCCGAAGCCGATCAGATAGCTCTTCAGCGAGCCATGGGCGGCGCCACCATGGTCATCATGGCCGTGACCGCCGGCGGCGGAGTGCAGGGCGTGAGAGTCTGTTGTCATCGCAGCATTCCCAGGAGGTAGACGAAGGTGAAGACGCCGATCCAGACCACGTCGAGGAAGTGCCAGAACATCGAGAGGCACATCAGCCGGCGCCGGTTGGCTTCGGTCAGGCCGAAACGCGCGGTCTGCACCATCAGCGTCACCAGCCAGACCAGGCCGAAGGTGACGTGCAGGCCGTGGGTGCCGACCAGGGTGAAGAACGACGACAGGAAAGCGCTGCGCTGCGGCGTCGCGCCCTCGTGGATCATGTGCGCGAACTCGGTGAGCTCGATGCCGAGGAAGGCGAGGCCGAACAGTCCGGTGATCGCAAGCCAAATCTGCGTCGCGCCGATCCTCGATTTCTCCATCGTCAGCATGGCAAAGCCATAGGTGATCGAGGAGAGCAGCAGCATCGTGGTGTTGAGCGCGACCAGCTTGAGGTCGAACAGGTCCTTCGGCGCCGGACCGGCGGCATAGTTGCCGCCGAGCACGCCATAGGTCGCAAACAGCATCGCGAAGATGAGGCAGTCGCTCATCAGGTAGATCCAGAAGCCCAGCATGGTGCTGGCGCCTTCCGGATGCGCATGCTCGTCGATGACGTGAAAGATCGGTTCGGAGCTTTGGGTGGAGACGGTAGCAACGGTCATGGCTGGGCTCCCGCGGCGAGAACGCGCGTCCGCGCATCTTCGGTCCGCACCACCTCATCCGCCGGGATGTGGAAGTCGCGGTGATAGTTGAAGGTGTGGCCGATCGCGACCGCGAGCAGCGCAATGAAGCTTATGGCGGCGAGCCACCAGATGTACCAGATCAGGCCGAACCCCATGACTGTCGCCAGTCCGGCGAGGATGATTCCGGTGCCGGTGTTGGACGGCATGTGGATCGGCTTGAAGCCGGTGAGCGGACGCCGGTAGCCGCGGCGCTTCATGTCCCACCAAGCATCGTTATCGTAGACCACAGGCGTAAAAGCGAAGTTGTAGTCCGGCGGCGGCGAGGATGTCGCCCATTCCAGCGTGCGCGCGTCCCAGGGATCGCCGGTGGTGTCCTTCAGCTGCTCGCGTCTGAGAATGCTGACCGCGAACTGCACCAGCATGGCGCCGATGCCGAGCAAAATCAGGAACGCGCCGAAGGCCGCGATGACGAACCAGATTTGTAATGACGGATCGTCGAACACGCGGAGCCGTCTCGTCACGCCCATCAGGCCGAGCACGTAGAGCGGCATGAAGGCGAAGTAGAAGCCCGAGACCCAGAACCAGAACGACAGCTTGCCCCAGAACGGATCGAGCCTGAAGCCGAACGCCTTCGGGAACCAGTAGTTGATGCCGGCGAACAGGCCGAACAGCACGCCGCCGATGATCACGTTGTGGAAATGCGCGATCAGGAACAGGCTGTTATGCAGCACGAAATCGGCCGGCGGCACCGCGAGCAGCACGCCGGTCATGCCGCCGATCACGAAGGTCAGCATGAACGCCACCGTCCACATCATCGGCAGCTCGAAGCGGATGCGGCCGCGATACATCGTGAACAGCCAGTTGAACATCTTCGCGCCCGTCGGGATCGAGATGATCATCGTGGTGATGCCGAAGAACGAGTTCACGCTGGCGCCGGAGCCCATCGTGAAGAAGTGGTGCAGCCAGACCAGGTAGGACAGGATGGTGATGACGACCGTGGCGTAGACCATCGAGGTGTAGCCGAACAGCCGCTTGCCGGAGAACGTCGCGGTCACCTCAGAGAAGATGCCGAACGCCGGCAGCACCAGGATGTAGACCTCGGGGTGGCCCCAGATCCAGATCAGGTTCACGTACATCATCGGGTTGCCGCCGAAGTCGTTCGTGAAGAAATTTGTGCCGACGTAACGGTCGAGCGACAGCAGCGCCAGCACCGCGGTGAGCACCGGGAAGGAGGCGACGATCAGGACGTTGGTGCAGAGCGAAGTCCAGGTGAACACCGGCATCTTCATCATCGTCATGCCCGGCGCGCGCAGCTTGACGATGGTGCAGACCAGGTTGATGCCCGATAGCGTCGTGCCGACGCCGGCGACCTGTAGTCCCCATATGTAGTAGTCGACGCCGACGTCGGGACTGTAGCCGATGTTCGACAGCGGCGGGTAGGCGAGCCAGCCGGTGCGGGCGAATTCGCCGACGAACAGCGACATCATCACCAGCACGGCGCCGCCGACCGTCATCCAGAAGCTGAAATTGTTGAGGAAGGGGAAGGAGACGTCGCGGGCGCCGATCTGCAGCGGCACCACATAGTTCATCAGGCCGGTCACCAGCGGCATCGCCACGAAGAAGATCATGATCACGCCGTGCGCGGTGAAGACCTGGTCGTAGTGATGGGCCGGGAGATAGCCGTCCGAGCCGTTGAAGGCGATCGCCTGCTGCAGCCGCATCATCAGCGCGTCCGCGAAGCCGCGCAGCAGCATCACGATGCCGAGGATCATGTACATGATGCCGATGCGCTTGTGGTCGACGGTGGTGAACCACTCGCGCCACAGATAGCCCCAGAGCCGGAAATAGGTGACGAGGGCGAACAGCGCGAGGCCGCCGGTCGCGACCACGGCGAAGGTGCCGACCAGGATCGGCTCATGGAACGGCAGCGCTTCCAGATTGAGGCGGCCGAAGATCATCTTGATGAGATCGGGATTCATGCGGCGCTCCTCAGGAGTCTGATTTCGGGCGCTGGCCGAGCAGCAAAGAGGTCGATGACGGATGGGCGGGCGAGAACGGCGGGCGCTTCAGCCCGACGCCGCGCAGCGGCGTCAGGTCGAGCGGGGCGAGAACGTCGCGCGACGGCGCGTCCTTGATCTCGTCCATCGAGCAGATGCCGGCGACGAAGGTCGGCTCGGTGCCGAGCGGCGCGCCGCGGCGGGCGTATTTGTCGTAAGTGAGCGGCAGCGTGTTGTTGAGGCCTTCGCGGCCGAGGCCGCCCTCGGCGTCGATCGCCATCATCTCGCTCATGCACATCTTGCCCGGCTCGACGCACATGTTGAGGATCGCCTTGTAGAGATCGCGATCGACGGTGCCATAGAGCCGCACCGGATCGTTCTGGCTCGGGCGCTCGAGCTGCAGATAGTCGGTGCGGCCGAGCATGTTGGTGCTGGCCTTGGCGTTGGCGACCCACTTGTCGAAGCCGGACGCCGACAGGCTCTTGAAGTCGAAATGCATGCCGGAGAAGCCGGCGCCGCTGTAATTGGCGGAGAAGCCGCGGAAGGTGCCTTCCTGGTTGGCGACCGCGTGCAGCTTGGTTTCCATGCCCGGCATGGCATAGATCTGGCCGGCGAGCGCGGGGATGTAGAACGAGTTCATCACGGAGGAGGCCGTGATGCGGAAGCGGATCGGGCGGTCGATCGGAGCTGCGAGCTCGTTGACGGCGGCGACGCCGTAATCCGGGTAGATGAACAGCCACTTCCAGTCGAGCGCGACCACCTCGACATTGAGCGGGGCGTCCTTGCTCTCGATCGGCTTGTCGGCGGCGATGCGGCCGAGCGAGCGGTAGGGATCGAGCAGGTGCGTGCCCATCCAGGTCAGTGCACCGAGGCAGATGATGATCAGCAGCGGCGCCGACCAGATCACGAGCTCGAGCTGGGTCGAGTGATCCCACTCCGGCTCGTAGGGTGCTTCGGTATTGGATTGCCGGTAGCGCCAGGCGAAGAAGATGGTCAGCGCCATCACCGGAAGCACGATCACGAGCATCAGGATGGTGGAGATCACGACGAGGTCGCGCTGCTGGGCGGCGATGTCGCCGGCGGGCGCCAGGACGACGAAATCGCACCCGCCAAGGAACGCCGCGAACGGCAATAAGGCCAATAATTTCAAGGCGCGCACGGCTCACCCCCAAGGGATCGGCTGGAATTTTATGAGTTCCGCCAACGGGTAGCTGCGATGCAGCAAAGTTGACATTGGACAATTTGTCCAATGTTGCACTGCGGGATAGGAGGTCAGAAGGTGAAGTGGACCGCGTGGCAAATTCTGCCCGTGGCCTCATCTTGAAGGACGGTCTCCGGCGATGGCACAGGCCCCAGCAATGGCTCACGGCACCCCGACGGCATCAGGTCGCGGGCAGGCGAAACCCGGCGAAATCGCCATCGGCGTCATCATCGGACGCACCTCGGAATTCTTCGACTTCTTCGTCTATGCGATCGCCTCGGTGATCGTGTTCCCGAAGCTGGTCTTCCCGTTCGTCAATGAACTGACCGGCACGCTCTATTCGTTCGCGATCTTCGCGTTGGCCTTCGCCGCGCGGCCGCTCGGCACCGTGATCTTCATGGCGGTCGACCGCCGCCACGGCAAGGGCGCCAAGCTCGTCATCGCGCTGTTCCTGCTCGGCACCTCCACGGTCGCGATCGCCTTCCTGCCCGGCTACGACACGATCGGCGTCGCGGCGATCTGGCTATTGGCTGCCGCGCGGCTCGCGCAGGGCATCGCCTGGGGCGGCGCGTGGGACGGTCTCGCCTCGCTGCTCGCGATGAATTCGCCGCCGAATCGCCGCGGCTGGTACGCGATGGTGCCGCAACTCGGCGCGCCGCTCGGACTGATCGTGGCGAGCGCGCTGTTCGCCTTCTTCGCCGGCAACCTCTCGGCGGATGATTTCTTCGATTGGGGCTGGCGCTATCCGTTCTTCGTCGCCTTCGCCATCAACGTGGTGGCACTGTTCGCGCGGCTGCGCATGGTGGCGACCGATGAATATTCCGAGCTGTTCGAAAGCCGCGATCTGGAGCCGGCGCGCGTCGGCGAGACCATCAAGCAGGAGGGCCGCCACATCCTGCTCGGCGCGTTTGCGCCGCTGGCGAGCTTTGCCCTGTTCCACATGGTCACGGTGTTTCCGCTGTCCTGGGTGTTCCTGTTCACCAAGGAAAGCCCGGTGCGCTTCCTGATCATCGAGATGATCGGCGCCGCGGTCGGCGTCGTCGCGATCATCGCCTCCGGCATGATCGCCGACCGCGTCGGCCGCAAGCCGCTGCTGCTGGGATCGGCGGTCGCGATCGCAGTCTATAGCGGCTTTGCCCCGCAGCTGCTCGATGCCGGCGCGGTCGGCGAGACCGTCTATATGGTGCTCGGCTTCGTGCTGCTCGGCCTGTCGTTCGGCCAGTCGTCGGGCGCGATCGCCTCGAGCTTCGCGCGGACCTATCGCTACACGGCCTCGGCGCTGACCTCGGATTTCGCCTGGCTGTTCGGCGCCGGCTTTGCCCCACTCGCAGCGCTGCTGCTGGCGACCCATTTCGGCCTGATCTCGGCCGGCGCGTATCTCCTGTCGGGCGCGGTGTGGACGCTGCTTGCGCTGTGGCTCAGCGGCCTGCGCGAAGCCGAAGTCAATTAGCCACGCAGCCCTGTCTTCTCCTTCCCCCTGAAAGGGGGAAGGTCGGGATGGGGGTCAGCCGCAGGCGCCGCTGCAAGCGGAGAGAGCGGATCCCCACCCGCTTTGCTCTGGCGAGCAAAGCGACCTCCCCTTTTCAAGGGGAGGTGGAAGCGCCGCGTGGATGGAGATTGGCCCATCACCCATCGTCACCGGAACAGTCCGTCGACGCGGAACGAATACCCTACGCCGACGATATAGTTCGGCGAGTTGCGGTTGAGCCCGAACGCGACGTGGAGGTCGACCTGCTGGGTCGGCGTGATCCGGTAGAGACCGCCGGAATTGATCAGCTGGGTCGGCCGCGCGCCATCGGGATAGTCGCCGACATATTCGGTGAATGCGCTGATCCGCTCGGTCAGCTTCTTCTCGATCACGAAGGTCGCTTCCGACATGTGTCGTCCCGTCAGCTCGGCGGGACGGAAGAATTCCGTGAGCATGCCGCTGACGCCCCAGCCGTCATGCAGCTCCCAGGACCATGGCAGCTGGATGTAGGGCTGCGCGCCGCGCCCGGCGATTTCGGCCGCACCGGTCGGCAGTGCGACACCGGCGGTGATGGAGAGGTCGATTTTCCCCGGCACCGGGCTGATCTGCCATTTGATGCCGGGCGCGACGTCGGAAAAGCCCGAGGCGCCGGGCGACTTCAGCGTGCCGGTATAGCTCGGCAGGTCGATCAGCACTTCGAGGCAGGGCGCGATGCCGAGCCGCCAGCGGCTGTTGCTGCCGTCGATGCTGCGGCCAGCGTTGCGGCCGGTCAGGTTGATGCCGTTCTCGTTCTGCAAGCTCCCGACCGGCACGACGATACTCGAATTGGTTACGTCGGGCCGGTCGGTCGCAATTTCGTCGCTCGCCTTGGGACAGCCGTCCGCGCGCGCAGCGGTGGCTGCTGCGAGTGTGAGCGCAGCAAGCGCGCACCCGAGTTGGGCAAGTCGAGCGACGGCGCCGCACCGGTTGGGAAACACTGGGGATGCTCCTGTCGCGCGGCGCGCTGCGGAGGTGGCAGCCTTGAATAGATCGGCCGACGACGCGGATATTCCTGGCAGGCGGGAAGAAACTTCAACAAGACGTGCTGATGTCAGCGATCAATGCGGCTGGCGTCCAGCGCCATTGTGCGGCAAGCTTGGGCTGCCGATCGAGGCGGCACGGCATGACCGCTCGAACGCCACGCGAATATCGCGCATCGATTGCCATTGGCGCTCTGCTGCTGGGTCTGCTGGACCCCTCGGGGGCCCTTGCCCGCGGGGGCAGCTTTCCGCGCGATGACCCCTGGAACGCGGAGCGCATCGACAATCTGCCGCCCGATATCCGCAATGCGGTCCTGCATATGTGCGGGTCACGGCCCAATGCCGGGCGCTATTTCGCGACCTATCTCGACAACTCCCGCGTGGTCAGGCTGCACTTCGAGCATTCAATTGCGAGGGCGCGCAGCAATTGCACCACCGCGCCGATGGCTGTCTGCATCAGGACTACGCCCGCTCGGGCGCGCATTATCATCTGATCCGCAATTACGTCGGCCGCTGCGAGGATTGAAGGAACCGCGCCCGCAGGCGGAATTTCAGGGAATAGAATGGCAGGGTGGCTGCTCCTGTTGTGGTGGCAAACAGGAGCCCCATGGAATGACCATTCGTTCGATCGCAGGCGCTATCGCGCCGCGGCACGCCAAACTCGCCGCGATGGCGGCGATTGCGCTTCTACTCGCCCTCAACAGCGCCCGGGCGGCGGGAGATCCGGCGCGTGGCGCCACGCTGTATCAGGGCTGCGGCGATTGCCATTCGATTGAGAAGAACGACGTCGGCCCGTTGCACAAGGGTGTCGTCGGCCGCCTCGCCGGCACGGTTGCGGGCTACAATTACTCGCCGGCGCTGAAGGACTCGAAGATCGTGTGGACTGAGGCCAATCTCGACAAATGGCTGACCGGTCCGGACGCCATGGTTCCGGGCACCAAGATGTTCTACGAGGTTCAGGATCCAAAGGATCGCGCCGACATCATCGCCTTCCTCAAGGAGAAGGCGAAATAGCGCATTCTCTCTCTACGTCGTCCCTGCGGAAGCACGGACCTATGACCACAGGAATATGTTATTAGGGCGCGCTGTGGCCCCAACTTTTTCCATCAATCGATAACGGTGGTTATAGGTCCCGGCGTTCGCCGGGATGACGGTGGTGAGGGTGCGTGCACGGCCTCAATCCACCACGATCTTGACGCGGTCGCGCGGCTTCACCTGGGCGTGGGAATCGAGTCCGTTGAGCACGCGGAAGCGCTCGGAGGGGTGATCGACGCCGGCCATGCGGTGCGACAGCGATTCCACGGTATCGCCGGGCTGCACGTTGATGACCTTGATGCGCAGCGGGCGCGCGGCCTGGATCTCGTCGAGCGTCAGGCGGCGGAACGAGTTGACGGTCTCGCGTGCGTTGCGCTCGCTCTCGGTGGATTTCTGCTTGGCAGCGAAGATGAAGCGATAGACGTCGCTGCCGAAGCGCAGCGCGTAGACCTTGAACTGCCACTGGTCGCCATGCGCGGTGGCCGATGCCGCCGGAAAGCCGTTGATGTTGAGGTCCTCGGTCGAGGATTTCTCGACGCCTTCCATCCAGCCGGAGTTCAGATAGTCGCCGAGCGACTGCTCGGCCGGCACCCGCACCACATCGAAGCGCATCGCCTGGCTGCCGCCCTCGCGCACGCCGATCACCGCCTGCGCGGTGTTGTCGAGCGTGAAATTGTCGGGCGCGGTGAAGGTGAAGCCGAGCTTGGGATGCAGGAAGCGGCGGCCCCGAACAAACCCCTCGCTGGGGTCCTCGCCATAGACGATGTTGTCGATCGCGGCGAGATAGGTCTCGCGGTCGCGCTCGTTGTTTTCGGGCGACGAATATTGCCGCGCGGTGGTCTGCGCATTGGCGATGCGCTCAGGCGTCGCCGGATGCGACGAGGTAAAGTCTTGCGCGCGCGGATCGAGCGCGGTCTTGCCGACCTTGAGCGCGGCATTGCGCTCCATCGCGGTCAGGAAGCGCGCTGCGCCGTAAGGATCGAAATGTGCGCGCGCGGCGATTCCGACGCCGATGCCGTCGGCCTCGAACTCCTGCTGCCGCGAGAAGCTCGCCATCGTCAGCTTGGTCTTGGCGAGCGCCAGCGCCGTGAGATCGGGGTCGCTGCTCATGTCGGTGACGACGCGCGTCACCACCGCGGCCTGGCGCGCCTGGTCCTCGCGCATCGCGGCGTGCTTGGCCAGTACATGCGCCATCTCGTGGCTCAGCACCGAGGAGAGCTCGGAAGTGTCGCTGGCGAGCGCGATCAGGCCGCGCGTGACGTAGAGCTGACCGGTCGGCAGCGCGAAGGCGTTGACTGCGCCGGAATTGAGGATCGTGACCTTGTAGGCCTGGTCGGGCCGTTCGGACGCGGCGACCAACTGATCGACGGTCTTGCTGATCAGGGCCTCCAGCTTCGGATCGTCATAGGCGCCGCCATAGGACGACAGGATGCGCTCATGCTCGCGCTCGCTGTTGGGCGTCTGCTGCACCACGCGGTTCGGCTTCACCGGAGCCGCCGCTGCGGTCGGGGGGGCCTGCTCGAAACGGCCGACATTGCCGATATTGCCGCAGGCCGAGAGCGTCAGGGCCGCGCAGACGAGCGCCAGCGCAGCCCAAAGACGGCGGCCAGTCCCCCCTTCACGCCCTCCTGCGTGCTCAATCACGTCAAATACCCACAAATTGTCCCATGAACCGGCCGGGGCATGGCCTCCTGGCCCCTAGTTCCCGCCGAGCATTTCAAGCTGCCCCACCCGGAGCAATTCGATTCGCGGCCCACGCCGTGCTTCCACCCAGCCTCGCACACGAATCCTACGATTTTCCAGAGACTTGGGCGCAAGCCCGGCCGCCTCGAACGCAGCGACTATGCGCCTTGAAATAGTCGCAGCAAAGTCCCGAGTCCAGTTTCGGCCGAAATTCAGATAGGTCGTCGCGCCAGCCTGACGCACGGACAAAACCCTGCCCTCGACCACTGTAAAACGCCCGATCCCGGCCAAAATATCGTCGGAACTTTCGGCGTTTTTTATGACGCTGGACTCGGCCCAAGTTCCCGATCGGGTGGTCCTCGCCTCGGCCTCCGCCGCCATCAGGGCCGCGGCGCAGTCCTTGTCGGCGATCTCTGAAGACACCAGAGCGAGGCCACGGCGCAGCGATTCACCCTGCACGGACGTCTCTTGGCCGTCGAGGAACGCATAGGCCGGCTGCCGGCCATAGCGGTCCGGCGTGTCATCCTGTCCGCGCAGCGTGACGTCGCGG
This sequence comes from Bradyrhizobium sp. 26S5, assembly GCF_036923295.1. NCBI lineage: Bacteria > Pseudomonadati > Pseudomonadota > Alphaproteobacteria > Hyphomicrobiales > Nitrobacteraceae > Bradyrhizobium > Bradyrhizobium sp. 26S5. The sequence continues at coordinate 520,312 of NZ_CP145948.1, forward strand.
CCGAGCAGCAGCGCCGACAGCGCGGCGGCGGCCTTCGCCCGGTCCGCGACCTCGATGCCGGCAAGCTTGACCTCACGGCCGTCATCCAGCCGAAAGCTGCGCGCATCGATTACTCCCGCAACACGGCCCTCGCCCTGAATCTCGAAACTGCATCCGGCCGCCTCGGCGCGTCCGATGCAGGCGCCGATCGCGAGGGCGCAGACTGTCATCGTCACCACCCGCGGGCTGCGACGCCATGCTGTATCGCGTGGAAGCATCATGCTGCACTCGGCGTTCCGGCGCGCTCCGTTCGGAGCGCAGTCGCAAATAAGCTCAGTCTGACGGAAAGATCGCATCGGAGCCACAAGCGAAGCGAGACGGCATCGATGGAGCCATCCTTGATTCGGCAACGCATTGCGGATCAATTCTTTGCGGCACTTCTCATTGCGCGCAAAGTCGTGTTGCGAGTTTCACAATGGCGCGGGCCCGCCAAGGGACGACGTCGTCGCATCTGCCGCGTCCGGTGACGCAGATTGCCGTCCGCGCCTGCGCAGCGCGGTCCTCGCGCGCATCAACCTTACCGCTTCACCATCTCAAGTCCGTGCGCGGAATGAGAATTCGTTATTGTTACCAATGGCTTGCGACACGATGTAACTAATCGGCAATTTTTTTGAAACAGCGACGGATCGCAGTCGCTCTCGCATATTGCCGAGGTCCCTGGTGTCGAATCCTGTTGTTCTCACGCTGACGACCAGCGATCCGGTCCACGATTACACCCAGCTCTACAACGCGATCTCGGCGATCAGCGTCGGCGGCGGCCTGGCTGCGGCCAATACCGACTACATCATCAACTTCTCGACCTCTGGCGCCGCGCGCACGCTGCAACTGCTGGACGATCTGCCGGCCATCAATTTGATGAGCGGCTCGACGCTGACCTTCGACGGCAGCTCCGACTACAACAATCAGCTCGGCGGCAAGGACAATAGCGACGTCATCGACGCCCGCGGCTATCAAGGCTTCGTCGTCGTCGCCGGCAAGGTGACGTTCAAGAATCTCACCATCGTCAACGCCGTCGCAAGCGGCGGTGGTGGCGGCACCGGTGGCGGTGGTGGCGGCGCAGGCCTCGGCGGCGGCCTGTTCGTCGGGCAGAATGCCGACGTCACGCTGAACAACGTCAATTTCGGCAGCAACACCGCCAAAGGTGGCAATGGCGGCGCGGTCGATCCGGCCGGCGGTGGCGGTGGCGGCGGCGGCATCGGTGCCGACGGCGGCAGCGGCAATGGCGGCGGCGGTGGTGGCGGCGGCTTCGGCGGCCAAGACTATTACGGCGACCATGGCAACGGTGCCAATGGCTACAGCGAGGCGGGCTCTGACAGCCAGCATCCTTCAACCGGCGCGCAGACCTCGAGTGGCACGCCGGCGACCGTTGTTGGTCCGGGCGGTGGACAGAGCGCCGACAATTACGGCGGCATTGGCTTCGGCGCGCATGCCTCCGGCGGCGCGAATGGTGGCGGCGGCGCCGGCGGCGTCGGCGGCGGGGGTGGTGGTATCGGTGGCGGCAACTCGGTGGGCGGCAGCCCCTCGGGCACCCTGATCGGCTTCGGCGGCGCTGGCGGTGTTGGTGGCGGAGGCGGCGGTGGCATTTATGGCGGCGGCGATGGTGGTTTCGCTGGCGGAGGCGGTGGCTCCGGCAACGGCAGCGGATACACGCACACCGGCGGCGATGGCGGCTTTGGCGGCGGCGGCGGCGGTTCGAACGGCACGCCCGGCACCGGCGGGTTTGGTGCAGGCAGTGGCTCGCTCGCCGGCGGCGGGGGCGGCGGATTAGGCGCTGGCGGCGACATCTTCGTCCAGCAGGGCGGCAAACTCACCGTCATCGGCGGCACCTTGATGGATGCCACCGAGACCGGCGGCACCGGCGCCAACGGCGCGGGCAATGGCTCGGCCTATGGCGACATCTTTATCCAGGGCACCATGGTCGTCACGCCGACGCACACCGTGCCCACGTTTTCCCAGGGCCTGCAAACCGTCACGACGCTGACGATCGGCGACACCATCGCCGACGAAAAAGGCATCAGCGGCAGCGGCACGAGCGGAAAGCTGGTCGTCTCCGGCGGCGGCACGCTGACGCTGACTGCCGCCAACACTTACGTCGGCGGCACCCAAATCGATGGCGGCAACGTCCTGTCGATCACGGCCGACAACAATATCGGCGGCTCGGCCGGCGCGCTGATCCTCAACGGCGGCACGCTGACCACGACCGGCGGCTACACCTTCACGCACGACATTCAGCTCACCAGCAACGGCGGCACCTTCGACATATCGTCCGGCACGATTGTGGACACCGGCTCGATCAGCGGCTCCGGTACGTTCATGCTGTCCGGCGCCGGGACGTTGCAGCTCGGGATGGGTCAGCTCGCCGGGCTGACCGGGACGTTCGGACTGAGCAGCGCGCATCTGTTGCTGACATCGAGCGGCACTTTCGACGACGCGCTCTCGGTCAGCGGCAATTCGATCCTGTCGATCGCGAACGGTACGACCGTCACCGACACCGCCGTCGTGACCGGCAGCGGCAATCTCGGGATCGACGGCGGCGGTACACTCGTGCTTGGCCACGCCGCCAACACCTACGGCAGCACGACGATCTATTCGGGCACGGTGTGGCTCACTGCGGCCGGCGCCGCCGGAGCCGGCAACATCTCGTTCACGACAGGCATTGCCGGCACGCTGAAGATCGACAACGCTGCGCTGAGCGGCAATGCGTTCACCAACACGATCGCGAACTTCAATCCCGGCCAATTCATCGACCTGACCGGGCTGCACTACAACACCCAGAATCCGTCGCTCAACACAGTCAGCCTGTCCGGCAACACGCTATCGATCTCGAACGGCACCACGACCGATACGCTGACCCTCGCCGGGGTCGGCGCCGGTACCAGTTTCCAGCTCTCGCAGGATGCCAACGGTGGAACGATCGTGCAGGTCGTCTCGACCCGCGTCTTCAATGTCTCCAACGTCGCCGAGCTCAACGCGGCCATCCTGCAGATGGATTCCGGCGGGGTAAACGCCGCGCAGAATGCCAACTACACGATCAACATCACCGCCAACTTCAGCCTCACGTCGGAGCTGTACGCGCTCAATTTGCTGAGCGGGTCGAGCGTCACGATCAACGGCAGCGACGGCCACGGCGGCACGCACACGATCGACGGCCTCAACGCCCAGCGTGGCTTCTTCGTTTATGCCGGCAACGTCAATCTCGAGAACCTGACCATCCAGAACACGGTGGCCGCAGGCGGCGGCGTCGTCCGCGGCGGCGGCGGCGGCGGCGCCGGGCTCGGCGGCGCGCTGTTCGTCTCGTCGAATGGCAGCGCCACGATCGACAACGTCACCTTCCACAACAGCGCCGCGATCGGCGGCAACGGCGGTGGCGGCGGCACGGGCAGTATCACGTCCGGCTACGGCTTCGGCGGTGGCGGCGGGATGGGCGGACGCGGCGGGAGCAGCGGCGGCGGTGGGATCGGCCTCGGCGCTCAAGGCTCGGACTCGGATCTCTTTGCCAACGGTTCGCCCGGCATTGTCCCCAACACTGCCGGGGGCGGCAAAGGGAGCGACGGTTACCTGATCCCGTTCGGTGGCGGGACTATGCTTTACTGGTATGGCGGATCAGGCGGCGCCAATGGTGGTGGCGGCGGCGCGGCGGGGTGGATCGGCAGCGGCGTTCGCGCACCGTACGGGCCGGGGGGCGGTATCGGCGGCGGCAACGGGGCTGATGGCGGCAATGGCGGCTTCGGTGGTGGAGGCGGCGATGGCGGCAACGGCGGCTTCGGTGGCGGCGGCGGCATTGGCGGTGTCGGAGGCTTTGGCGGCGGCAATGGCGGCACCAATGGCAACGGCGCGCCGGGCGGCGGCGGTGGCCTCGGCGCCGGCGGCGCGGTCTTCGTTCAGCAAGGTGGCTCGCTGACCATCAAGAGCGGTTCGCTGTCGAACGATTCGGGCTTTAACGCCGTCGCCGGCGGCACCAATGGCATCGGCCAGGCCAGCGGCTCGGCGTACGGCTCTGGCATCTTCATCCAGGGCAACAACAATCTCAGCTTCGCACCTGGTAGCGGCCAGACGCTGACCATTGCGAACGACATCGCCGACCAGAGCGGCAGTGGAGGCACTGCCGCCAATGCGGGCACAGGCGGCCTCACCATCAGTGGCGGCGGCACCGTCATCCTCGGCGGCAACAACACGTATACGGGATACACCACGGTCAGCGGCACCGGCACTGTTGTCTCGATCTCGTCCAACGTCAATCTCGGCGCGGTCATCAGCATCCTGAAGCTCGGCGACGGCACCGGCATAAGCTTCACCGACGGTTTTACGCAAACCCACAACATCACCGTCGCTGGCGATCCGATCTTCAATGTCGCGCCCGGCGAGACCGTCACCCAGAGCGGCGTCATCTCCGACGGCGCGACGCCGGGTGATGTCGAGGTGACCGGCGGCGGCCGGCTCGTGCTGTCGGCGCACAACACCTATTCGGGCGGCACCGTCATCAGGGGCGCCACGCTCGAGCTGGCGGCGAATGGCGCGGCGGGTACCGGCGCGATCGCCTTCACGGATGGAACGACCGACAAGCTCGTGCTCGATGCCGTGGCGTTCTCCGGCACGGCGTTCGGCAGCTCGATCACCGGCTTTGCCGGTGGCGACACCATCGACTTCGGCAACATCGCCTATGACGCAACGGCGACGCTGTCCTATGCGAACGGCGTGCTTGTCGTTAAGAGCAGCGGCGGCACGACGCTCGCCTCGCTGAATCTGAGCTTTGGCGCCGGCGCCTCGGCCGGCTCGCTGCTCCTTGGCTCCGACGGCTCGGCGACGCCGCATCTCGAAATCCGGTCACAGGCAAGCATCGCCTCGGTCACATCAGATACCACCGCTCACCTCACGACGCTGAACACCGGCAAGGTCGTGACCATCACCGTCAATTTCAGCAACACGGTGAGCGTGACCGGTACGCCGGAGCTGCTGCTCAACGACGGCAAGGCCGCGAGCTATGTCAGCGGCAGCGGTTCGCAGGCGCTGGTGTTCAGCTACACCGTGCAGGACGGCGACAGCACGTCCGATCTGCAGGTGCAGAGCCTCTCGCTCAACGGCGGCACGATCAAGGATCCCGGCGGCCAGGACGCCGACGTGACCCATGCGGCGACTGACCTGCATCTCGTGATCGACGCGATCGCGCCGACCGTGTCGGTGGTCGCGACCCCGACCTCGCTGCTGGCCGGACAGACCTCGACCGTCACCTTCACCTTCTCCGAGGCGGTCACGGGTTTTGCGCTGTCGGATACGACGGTGAGCGGCGGCACGCTGAGCAACCTCGTCCATGTCGGCCTCAACGGCGCGCACCTGGACATCTACACGGCGACCTTCACGCCTGGTGTAGCCGATTCCGAGGCAGGCTCGGTGCAGGTCAATGCGTCGAGTTATACCGACGTTGCCGAAAATGCCGGTGCGGCGAGCAACGCGATCACCGTCAGCGGCGACACCAAGGTGCCGGCGGTAGCGGTGACCGCCGATCACACCGCGCTGACCGCGGGCGATACCGCCGTCGTCACCTTCACCTTCTCCGAGGCCGTCACAGGCTTTGGGCTCGGCGATGTCACAGTCCATGGCGGCACGCTGGGTAACCTGGCCCATGCCGGCGTCGATGGCTCCGGCCGTGACGTCTACACCGCGACCTTCACGCCCGATGTGACCAACACCGAGGCGGGCTCGGTGCAGGTCAACGCGTCTGGTTATACCGATGTCGCGGGGAACTCCGGCACGTCGAGCAACACGATCAACTTCACCGGCGATACCAAGGCGCCGACGGTGTCGGTATCAGCCGATCACACCGCGCTGCTCGCCGGTCAGACCGCGGTCGTGACCTTCACCTTCTCCGAGGCGGTCGCGGGCTTCGGGCTCGGCGATGTCAGTGTCAGCGGCGGCGCGCTGGGCGGCCTCATCCATGTCGGCGTCAACGGCGCCGGCCAGGACGTCTATACGGCGACCTTCACGCCCGACGTCACCAACGCCGAGTCGGGCTCGGTCCAGGTCAACGCATCCAGTTATGCCGACACGGCTGGCAATACCGGCGCGGTCGGCAACACCGTCAACTTCACCGGCGACACGTTGGCGCCGACGGTCTCCGTCACGCTCAATCCGGACACGGTGCTGGCCGGCGACCTCTCGGTTGCGACCTTCACCTTCTCCGAGGCCGTGTCCGGCTTCACGCTTGCCGACACGGCTGTCCATGGCGGGTCGCTGAGCAATCTCGTGCATGTCGGGCTCAACGCGTCAGGCCAGGACGTCTACACCGCGACCTTCACGCCCGATGTCAGCGACACCGAGACCGGCTCGGTGAAAGTCAACGCGGCTGGTTATGGCGATACCGCCGGCAACGCCGGTGCGGCAAGCAACACCGCGACCATTGGCGGCGACACGCTGGCGCCGACCGTCTCGATCGCGGCGGATCGCAACGCGCTGCTGGCGGGCCAGACCGCGCTGGTGACGTTCACTTTCTCCGAAGAAGTCGCGGGCTTCGCGCTCGGTGACGTCGCGGTGCACGGCGGCGCGCTGGGCAATCTGGTCCATGTCGGCGTCAACGCGTCCGGTCAGGACGTCTACACCGCAATCTTCACGCCTGATGTGAGCAATGCCGAGGCGGGCTCGGTACAGGTCACCGCATCCGGTTATACCGACATTGCCGGCAACGCCGGTGCGGCCAGCAGCACGATCAATTTTACCGGCGATACCAAGGCCCCGACGGTGTCGGTCGCGGCGAGCCCGAGCACGGTGCTTGCCGGCCAGACTTCGGTCGTCACCTTCACCTTCTCTGAAGAGGTCGCCGGTTTCGCGCTCGGCGATACCGTCGTCGCCGGTGGTGCGCTGAGCAATCTGGTCCATGTCGGGCTCAATGGTTCAGGCCAGGACGTCTACACCGCGAACTTCGCGCCTGATATCAACGACGTCGTGGCGGGTTCGATCCGGGTCACGGCCGCGAGCTATACCGACGACGCCGGCAACTCGGGCGCGGCGAGCAACACCGCCAACATCGGCGGCGATACGCATTCGCCGACGGTATCGGTGGCGGCCGATCACACCGTGCTGCACGCGGGCGATGCGGCGCTGATGACCTTCACCTTCTCCGAGGCGGTCGCCGGCTTCAGTCTCGGCGATATCGCCGTCCATGGCGGTCTGCTCGGCAGTCTGGTCCATGTCGGCATCAACGGCGCTGGCCACGATATCTACACCGCGGTCTTCACGGCCAACGTGACCGACCATCTGTCGGCCAATCTGTCCGTCACCGGGTCAAGTTACACCGACATCGCCGGCAATGCCGGTGCGGCAAGCAACTCCATCAATTTCAGCGGCGACACCAAGGCTCCAATGACGCCGATGCTGATGCTGCATCAGGACACCGGCGTCTCGGGTGCCGATCACATCACCAGCAATCCGCTGATCGACTATTACAAGGCCGATGCGGCCGACACGCTCCGCTTCAAGGCCGACGGCGCCTCGAGCTTCTCGACATCAGCGCCGGTGTTCACGACCGACGGCGTGCATTCGGTGACGGTGCAGGAGGTCGATGCCGCCGGCAATGTCAGTGCATCGTCGAGCCTGATCTTCACCCTCGACACGGCAGCGCCGCATCTCACCGGAATCACCGCGACGCCGTCCGGCGGCGTTGCGGCGACGGGTTCGCTGGTGCAATTGACCGTCGGCTTCAACGAAGCGGTTCATGTCATCAGCGGCACGCCGACCCTGACGCTGAACGATGGCGGCAGCGCGATCTACGATGCCGCGGCGACGGCGCTGCTCGGCGATCCCTCCAAGTTGGTGTTCGATCACGTCGTGTCGTCGACGGACCGCGCCGCCTCGCTGGCCGTGACCGGCTTCGCGGCCAACGGCGCCAGTGTCGTCGACCTGGCCGGCAACGCGGCCTCGCTGTCGGCGGTATCAGCCGCCTTCGATGCGCTGCACATCAACGAGACCATCGCACCGGCCTACACGCTCGGGGCGATCACCCGGCCGGAACTGCATCTCGATCTGGGCGGCCATGTCATCATGGATGCCGCGGCATCGGCGTTCGCCGGACAATACGGCACGCAGTATTTGTTCCTCGGCCTGCCGGCGGGAACGCCCTTTTCCACCGTTCCCGACTTTCATCTCTGATCTCGCATCGCGGCTGGAAGATGTCGACGCCGCGCCGGCAGCTCCGGCGCGGCGCCTCATTCCGCTTAGCGGAAAACAGATTGCTGCCGCTGCGGCTTGCTGCAGTGCGGGCCATGCGGCATGATCCGGCCCTCGAAACGGACCTGAAGGAATGAGGTCCGCATCTCAAGGGAGGGTTTGAATGAGACGAGTTTTGGCCGGCGTGTTGGCCTGTGTGTTTGCGATCTCGGCGAATGCGTCGCTGGCGCAGGACAAGCCTCCGCTGAAGCTCGGCGGCATCCTCGATATGTCGAGCCTCTATGCCGACATCACCGGCTCGGGCAGCGAAACCGCGGCCAAGATGGCGGTGGAGGATTTCGGCGGCACGGTGCTCGGACGCAAGGTCGAGATCGTGGTCGGCGACCACCTCAACAAGGCCGACCTTGCCGCCAACATCGCGCGCGACATGATCGACAACCAGGGTGTCGAGATGATCTTCGACGTTGCGGCGTCGGCGACAGCGCTCGCCGCCGGTGAGATCGCCAAGGCGCGCGGCAAGATCATCATGTTCAACGGCCCGGGCTCGATCCGCCTCTCCAACGAGGCCTGCGGTCCCTATACCGTGCACTACGTGTTCGATACCTTTGCGCAGGCCAATGTCACCGGCCTTGCCGCGGTGAAATCCGGCCTCGACACCTGGTTCTTCCTGACCGCGGACTACGCCTTCGGCCAGGACCTGGAAAAGGACACCAGCAATGTCGTGGTCAAGTCGGGCGGCAAGGTGCTCGGCAATGTGCGGCATCCGATCAACACCTCGGACTTCTCGTCCTTCCTGCTGCAGGCGCAGGCCTCGAAGGCCAAGGTGATCGGGCTCGCCAATGCCGGCGGCGACACCATCAACGCGATCAAGCAGGCGGCGGAATTCGGCCTCACCAAGACCGGCCAGAAGCTATCGCCGCTGTTGGCTTTCGTGACCGACATCGACAGCGTCGGGCTCGACACTGCGCAAGGCCTGCTGCTGGCGGAAGCGTTCTATTGGGACCTCAATGACGACACCCGCGCGTTCTCAAAACGCTTCATGGAGCGCGTCAAGCGGGTGCCGACCTCGGCACAGGCCGGCGTCTATTCCTCGGTGACGCATTACCTGAAGGCAGTGAAGGCCGCCGGCACCACGGACGCGGCCGCCGTCATGAAGGTGATGAAGGAGACCCCGATCAACGACATGTTCGCCAAGAACGGCCGAATTCGCGAGGACGGCCGCATGGTGCACGACATGTACCTGTTCGAGGTCAAGAAGCCCTCGGAGTCGAAGGGCCGCTGGGACGATTACAAGCTGCTCGCGACGGTGCCGGGTGACCAGGCGTTCCAGCCGCTCGCCGACTCGCGCTGCCCGCTGGTGAAGAAGTGACGCGAAGCGTCATCCCGGGCGATGCAACGCATCGAACTATGATGCGCAATTGCGCATCTGAGGATCTCGAGATTCCCCGATGCGCAATTGCGCATCTGTGGTCTGGTCCTTCGGACCATCCCGGAATGACGCTGAGATAATCAACAACAACGAAAGGCAAAACGCCATGAGCGACAATCAGATGGTTCTCCAATCCCTCGACCAGGGCCTGCTCACCATGACCATGAACCGTCCCGAGCGGCGCAATGCGCTCAATCCGGACATGACGCGCGGCCTTGTCGAGGCGGCGCGGCGCGCGCAGGACGATACCGACGTACGTGCGGTGCTGATCCGGGGCGCCGGCGGCACCTTCTGCGTCGGCGGCGACGTCAAGTCGATGGCGGAAGGCCGCGCGCCGCTGCCGTTCGAGGCCAAGATGGCGAATCTGCGCCGCGGCATGGAGGTCTCGCGCATCCTGCACCAGATGCCGAAGCCCGTGGTGGCGCAGCTCGACGGCGCGGCGGCCGGCGCCGGGCTCTCGATCGCGCTGTCCTGCGACCTGCGCGTCGCCAGCGCCTCCTGCAAGATCACCACCGCCTTTGCCAAGGTCGGCTTCTCCGGCGACTACGGCGGCACCTATTTCCTGACCAAGATGCTCGGCAGCGCCAAGGCGCGCGAGCTCTATCTGATGTCGCCGGTGCTGTCGGCGCAGGAGGCCTATAACCTCGGCATGGTCTCCAAGGTGGTGCCCGATGCCGATGTCGAAGCCGAGGCGCTGGAACTCGCGCGATCGCTGGCGCAGGGACCGTCGGTGACGCTCGGCTATATCAAGCGCAACATCAACAACGCCGAGACCATGACGCTCGAAGCCTGCTTCGACGGCGAGGCGATCCACCACACCCGTGCCGGCGAGACCACTGATCACAAGGAAGCGGCCAAGGCGTTCGTCGAGAAGCGCAAGCCCACCTTCCAGGGTCAATAAGCCGTGACCAATTCCTTGGCCGAGTACATGCGGCTGCGGCAGATCTGCCTGGTGGCCCCGCAGCTCGCGCCCGTGATCGCGGACATCTCCGCGATCATGGGCCTCGATGTCTGCTACCGCGACGGCAACGTCGCCAAATACGGGCTCGAGAATGCGCTGCTGCCGGTCGATACCATCCTGCTGGAAGTGGTCGCGCCCTTCCAGCCGGGCCCCGGCACCGCGGCCGGCCGCTTCATCGAGAAGACCGGCGGCCGCGGCGGCTACATGGCGATCTTCTGCTGCGAGGATCCCGATGCGCGCGGCGCAAAGGCCAATGCGATCGGCGTGCGCACCGCGAACGTGATCACGCACGCGCCCTATCACGGCGTGCAGCTGCACCCGCGCGACTGCCGCGCTGCCTTCATCGAGTTCAACCACACCGACGGCAGCGACGACATCCTGGGGCCGTATCCACCGGCCGGCCCGGACTGGCAGAAGTCGATCCGCAAGGACACGACCCTGGCGTTGACCGAGGTCGAGATGCAGAGCCCCGAGCCGCAAGCGTTGGCGGCGCATTGGGGCAAGATCGTCGGCTTTCCCGCCGGCGGCACCGTGGTGAAGCTGTCGAATGCGACCTTCCGCTTCGTCAAGGGCAACACCGAGATCATGAGCGGTTTGACGTTCAAGGTCACCGACAAGGCGAAGGTGCTGGATGCCGCGAAAGCCAGGGGCTGTGCGGTGGCGGGGGATGAGTTCCTGCTCTGCGGCGTGACGTTCAAGCTGACGGCGTAGTCCGCCGTCATTGCGAGGAGCTCGCGACAAAATTGCAAAGCAATTTTGCGCTGAAGCGACGAAGCAATCCATTGTTTCCGCAAGTAGAGGGATGGATTGCTTCGCTTCGCTCGCAATGACGGGCTACAGATCATTTTTCCGTCATCCTGAGGAGCGCGCAGCGCGTCTCGAAGGATGCACGCCCGGCTGGTGGCCGTCGATCCTTCGAGGCTCGCTCCGCTCGCACCTCCAGCGACAAAGGCGAAGCCTTTGCGGGGGATGACGGGGAACGATTGGTGCTTGCGGGGAGGGCGGTTGAGCCGGCGGCAACGATCCAATATCGTGGCCGACAATAACAACAATTGGAACGCCCCATGCCGCATCCGCTCGATACCTTCTTCGCCCCAAAGAGCATCGCGCTGATCGGCGCCTCGCGCGATCACGAGAAGATTCCCGGGCGGCTGCTCGCGATGCTGCGCAAGAACCTCTATCCGGGAGCGCTCTATCCGATCAATCCGAACTATGACGAGATCGACGGCTTGAAATGCTTCAAGTCGGTTGCCGAGGTCGGCGCGCCGATCGATCTCGCCGTCATCGTCATTCCGGCCCGTGCCGTGCTGCCGGCGCTGGAGCAGTGCGCTTCCGCCGGCGTCAAGAACGCGGTCATCATCTCGTCCGGCTTTGCCGAGGAGGGCGGCGACAGCGCTGACATGCAGGATGCGATCGTGGCGCTGGCGAAGCGGACCGGGATGCGGATCAGTGGCCCCAACGCGGAAGGCTTTTACAGCCAGGTGCAGAAGGTCGCCGCGACCTTCAGCCCGACCGTCGACGTCAAGCCGGATGCGCCTGATCTGGTCGCCAGCAAACGGCGGATCGGCATCGTCGCGCAGAGCGGTGGTATCGGGTTTGCGATCTATCATCGCGCCAAGGCGCTTGGCGTAGCCCTCAGCTACGTCGTCAGCGCCGGCAATGAGAGCGATCTCGGTGCCGGCGAGTTCCTCGACTACATGGTGCAGGATCCGTCGACCGACGTGATCCTGCTGTTCATCGAGGGTATCCGCGACGTCGACAAGTTCCTGGTTGCGGCGAAGCGCGCGGCAGAGCTCAGGAAGCCCGTTATCGTGACCAAGGTCGGCCGCTCCGGCGCCGGCGAGCGCGCGGCGGCCTCGCATACCGCGAGCATGGCGGGCTGGTCGGCAGCCTATGACGCGGTGTTCGCGAAATATGGCTTCATCGTCTCCAACGATCTCGACGAGGCCGTGACCATTGCCGCGGTTCTGACCACCAATCCCTTGCCGAAGGGCGACCGCGTCGCGGTGCTGACGGTATCAGGCGGCGCCGGCATTTGGGGCGCCGACACCGTATCGATGCAGGGCCTGCGTGTGCCGGAGCTTTCGGCTGCGATCCAGAACCGGATCAAGCAATGGATGCCGTCCTATGGCGCGGCGGGCAATCCGGTCGACGTCACCGCGCAGGGCGTCTCCTCCGGCGGCCTGCAGAAGAGCATCGAGCTGTTCGATGCCTCCGACGAGGTCGATGCGACGCTGGTCGTGCTGTCGCTGTCCAGCGAGACGCGGATGCCGTTCAAGGAGGCCGAGCTGAAGCCTTTGATCGCGGCGCAGAACAAGCCGGTGGTGTTCTATTCCTACACGCTGCCGTCGCACTTTGCGCGGCAGGAGCTGGCGAAATCGGGCGTGGTGGTGCTCTCGGGGCTGACCCATGTCGGCGTCGCGATGCGGCGGCTGGCGGACTATGCCGCCTTCAAGCCCGCGCCGGAGATGGCGGGATCTGCGTCGCCGGCGCACGATCTTTCCGCGCATCTGAAGTCAAAGACGCTGTCCGAATATGACAGCAAATCGCTGCTGCGAGCCGCCGGCGTCGCGCTGCCGGATGAGCTGCTGGTGACCGATCGCGACGGGCTCGACGCCGCGATCGAGCACGCCCGATTTCCGCTTGTCATGAAGATCCAGTCGCCCGCGATCGCGCACAAGAGCGAGGTCGGCGGCGTCCGCGTCAACATCGCCGCCAAGGGCGCGGCGTTCACCGCCTATCGCGACATGCTGGAGAGTGTGCAGAAGCAACGGCCGGATGCCGCGATCCAGGGCGTGCTGGTCGGGCCGATGGCCAAGAAGGGCATCGAGATCATCGTCGGCACCATGACGGATGCGACCTTCGGGCCGATGGTGATGGTGGGCCTCGGCGGCATCACCACCGAATTGTTCAAGGACGTGGTGTACCGCCCGGCGCCGGTGAGCCCGGCGGAAGCAACCACGATGCTGGAGACGCTAAAGGCCGCACCGCTGCTGCACGGCTTCCGCGGCGCGCCGAAGGCGGATGTCGCAGCGCTCGCGCGCTTGATCTCGCAGATTTCGGTGCTGGCAGCGCAGCATGCAAGCGAGATCGCCGAGATCGAGGTCAATCCGGTGCTGGTGCACCCGGAGGGGCAGGGCGTGACGATCGTCGATGCGCTGGTGGTGCCGAAAGGCTAGCGAGCCATCTCCCCAGCGTCGTCCCGGGCTTGACCCGGGACCCATACGCCGCGGCCCGCGGAAAGGGCACAAGGGGAGACGGCTTGTCCTGCCACTCGCATCGGTGGTTATGGTCCCGGGTCAAGCCCGGGACGACACGTGGATGGAGCTGCGCGAGGGCCTCACCGCCCCCTGAAGTTGGCGACGCGGCGTTCGGCGGTGGCCTTGACGCCTTCCTTGAAGTCCTCGGTCGCGCGCAGCTTGGTCTGCTCTTCCAACTCGTGGTTGGTTGCGGCGAGCACGCGGTCGGCGAGGCCGGCGCGCATGGTGGCGCGGGTCGAGACCAGGCCGAGCGGCGAGCATTCGGCGATCTCCTGCGCGAGCTTCATCGCTTCAGCGCGCACCTGATCCTGCGGCACCAGCACGTTGGCGAGGCCCCAGCGATAGGCCTCTTCGCCGGTGACGCGGCGGCTGGTGTAGAACATCAGCTCCGCATTGTTCTTGCCGATCAGCTCCGGCAGCGTCGTGGTCAAGCCGAAGCCCGGGTGGAAGCCGAGTTTGGTGAAATTCGCCGAGAAGCGCGCTTCAGGGCAGGCGACGCGGAAATCGGCCGACACGGCGAGGCCGAGGCCGCCGCCGATCGCAGCACCATGGATCGCCGCGACGATCGGCTTCTTGTTGCGGAAGATGCGCACCGCCTGAACATAGAGATGGTTGATCGGCAGGTTGGAGGCCGGATCGCTCTTGGCGCGTTCCTCCTGCTCCTGGCGGGCCGGGTCTCCAAAATTGGCGCCGGCGCAGAACGCCTTGCCTTGCGCGGCCAGCACCGAGGCGCGGATCTCGATATTGTTGTCGATTTCCTCCAGCGCGTCGGCGATCTGGTTGATCAGCGCGACGTCGAAGAAGTTCAGGGGCGGCTTGCGGATTTCGATCAGGCCGACATGGCCGTGGGTCTCGACGCCGATATCCGTGTATTTGGTCATGATCTGTCCTCGTTGAATTAGCGTAGGCCCAATCCGCGGGCGATGATGCCGCGCAGCACCTCGGTGGTGCCGCCCTGGATCGTTAGCTTGGGTGCGGTCTTGATGGCGAAATCGAGCTGCTTTTCCAGCGTCTCGCGGTTGGTCGCGGTTTCCTCGACGAAGGCGGCGAGATCGCGGACGCGATGCGGCAGCTGCTGCTCCCACACCGTGCCGATGTCCTTGACGATGGAGGCCTCCACCACCGGCTCCTTGCCGGCCTGCAGCATGCCTGCGACCGACACCGACATGCGGCGCATGGTGTGCACTTGCGCGACCAGGCGCCCGATGCCCTCGGCGCTGCGGGTGTCCGGGTTCTTGCCGACCGCGCGCACCAGTTCGGTGAGCACGTAATAGGTCTCGAGGAAGCGCTCGGGGCCGGAGCGTTCATAAGCGAGCTCGGATGTTGCCTGCTTCCAGGCGCCGTCGACCTCGCCCAGCACATGATCGTCCGGCACGAAGTAATCGGTGAACACCACCTCGTTGAACTCGAACTGGCCGGTGATCTGGCCGATCGGGTTCACCTGAATGCCCGGCTGCTTCATCTTGACCAGGAACTGGGTCAGGCCGTGACGGCGGTTCTCTTTCGTGGGCGGTGACGTCCGGAAAATCGCGATCATGTAGTCGGCGATATGCGCCGACGAGGTCCAGATCTTGGTGCCGTTGATCAGATAGCCGCCGTCGGTCTTGGTCGCGCGCGTCTTCGCCGCGAACAGATCGGAGCCGGAGTTCGGCTCGCTCATGCCGATCGCAAAACAGACCTCGCCGCGGCAGATTCGCGGCAGGATGTCCATCTTGATGTGCTCGGGCGCGTATTTCAAAAGCACCGGCCCGCTCTGGCGGTCGGCGACGAAGAAGCGCCGGGTCGGCGCATTCGCCACCCGCATCTCCTCGGTCACCACATAACGTTCGAGGAACGAGCGCTCCTGGCCGCCATATTTCTTCGGCCAGGTCATGCCGAGCCAGCCCTTGGCGCCGACGCGGCGGGAGAATTCCGGCGCGTCATTGTCCTCGCGGTTCGGCGCGTGCGGATCGAAGGTGCCGGCGGCGATCTCCTCGGCGAGGAAGGCACGCACCTCCTTGCGGAGCTGCTCGCATTTCTCCGGCAGGCGGATCGGATCGAAACGAAGGGCTGCGGTCATGATGTCT
This sequence comes from Bradyrhizobium sp. 26S5, assembly GCF_036923295.1. NCBI lineage: Bacteria > Pseudomonadati > Pseudomonadota > Alphaproteobacteria > Hyphomicrobiales > Nitrobacteraceae > Bradyrhizobium > Bradyrhizobium sp. 26S5. Next base: position 536,224 of record NZ_CP145948.1, read on the forward strand.
CTGTCCTGATCTCAGCGCGAAGCCACCAGCGGCCACAGTTCGTCGGCGCCACGCTCGGCGACGAGCTTGCCGAGCTCGACCGCCCAATAGCTCTCCGAGCCGAAATCGTCACGCCAGGCCAGCGCCCGTAGCGAGTAGCGGTGCAAGATGTGCTCGTTGGTGAAGCCGATCGCGCCGTGCACCTGATGCGCAATACCGCCGCCCTTCTCGGCTGCTTCCGAGCAGCGGATTTTTGCGGAGGCGGCTTCGAGGAACACCGCGTCATTGTTCAGCGAGTTCGCGCTTGCAATGGTATCGGCCGCTGAGGTCGCGGCGGCCAGCGCCGCGGCCGACTCGCCGGCGAGGCGGGCGAGGTTGTGCTGCACCGCCTGGAATTTCGAGATCTTCTTCTCGAAGGCGACGCGCTCGTTGGAATAGCGCACGGAGATGTCGAGCATCGATTCCAGTGCGCCTGCAATCTGCAGGCTGCGCACCACGCCGCCCATCAGCATCAGCGTGGTTTGGTCAAAGCCCTTTGGCGCGGGCTTGGTCGTGACCGGCTGCACCTTGTCGAGCGTGACGGTGTCGTTGTGATCGCCGCCAAGTCCGATGCCGGATTCGATCCGGCATTTGGCGGCATCGACCAGCGCGATCGAGATGCCGCCATTGTTATCAGCCAGCACCGCGAAATGTTTCGCGTCTTTCGCGAACGGCACGCCGCGGGCGCGGCCGGAGAGAGAGCCGTCGGCGTTGAGCGTGACGCGGTCCTTCGGGCTTGCCGGCAGCACGGTCATCTCGCCTTCCGGGGAGGCGATCCTGGCTTGCGTCAGCAGCCAGCCGGCCAACATTGTTTCGGCCAGCGGAACAGCGATCGCATGCCGTCCGGCGACGTTGAGGACGCTGAAACCTTCGGCGAGGCTGGCGCCGGAACCGCCGAGATCGTCGGGCACCCAGGACAGCGGCAGGCCGGCTTCGGTCAGCGCCTGCCACAGCGGCGCCTTCCATGCGCCCTGCTTGTCGTGATTGATGGTCTGGGCATCCGCGAGATCGGCGAAAATCTTTCCCGCGGTCTCGGCGACGATGTTCTCACTCTCCGCCACAGCGTTCCTCGTGTTGATTGGCTTGGGTCCTGCCATCAGGCAGGCCCTGCTTGCGGTGTTGTCTTGCGCTCAATGATGCGGAAAAGCCATAGCCGTGACAAGCGTTGCCCGCAGGGCCACTTGCGCGGATGGCATGAAGCTGGACCGGGTGCACGAATTCCGCATAGTGGACTTTGGATCGCCTTGGTTTTGTGTGCCAGGCGCGGAGGAAAATCGGCCGGCGCCATCGGTTCAGTCCGCCAGGTGAAACTGGATCGCCTTCCGCATGAGGTCGGCGAGTTCGGCCTCCTGGACCATCAGCGCGTCGTTCAGCCCGGCGACGCACAGCACCAGCGGCTCGTTGGATTCCGCGATCGGCGGCAGGTTCATGGCGACGACGCCGGCGCCCGGCGTGACCATGCCGAGCGAGAAGGCATGCCCCTTGGCGCGAACCTTCTTCAGCTCCAGCAGCAAGGCCTTGATGTCGATCTGCCGATCCGGCCGCGGCTCGTTGTCGTTGATCAGGCGGACCAGGCGTCTGACTTCCTTGTCCGGATAAGCCGACAACAGCGCGTAGCCTGATCCCGAGTGCGCCAGAGGCCGCCGCGTGCCGGCTTTGACATGCAGCCGCATCGGCAGTTTGGCCTGGATGATATGGATATATTGCGCGCTGAGCCCGTTGCGCACCGCGAGCATGATGGTCTCCCCGGTCTTCTCGGAGAGCTCGTCCATCAAATTGATCAGGCGCCCCCGCGTGAACAGCGCCGGGCTGAGCCAGTGCCCCAGCATCGAGATCCGCGGCGTCGGGATATAGGTGCGGCGGCTGGTGTCGTAGTGCAGATAGCCGAACGCCGTCATCGTGCGCATCAGCGCCGAGGTGCTGGACTGCGGAAATTTCAGGGCGGCAGCCACCTCGATGGCGGAAGCGGCGCGCTGGTGCTCCTCGAAGAATTCGAGCACGTCGAACACGCGCCGCGCCGACTTGACCGCATTGTCCATCTTCGGCAGGTCGCGCGAGGTGTCGCCGGGGCTGTCGAAAGACCGCGCGCCGGTCGCAGGACCGGTAGCCGCCACATCTTTCTTCGCCACCGGCATCGCTTATCGTCCTTGCTGCGCCACCCGCCGCTTCAGCCACCAGCCATATTGCTCCGGCCAGTTCGTCCACTCGGGATCGCATCCGAGCGCGAGTGCCGTCTGGGCGGGCCAGTTCGGATTCCACAGCAGTTCGCGGCCGAGTGCAATAAGCGTCGCCTTGCCGTCCCGCAAGATGGCTTCCGCGTAGTCTGGCTCGCGGATCAGCCCGACCGCGACCGTCGGCATACCGGCTTCCTTCTGGATGCGTTCGGCGAAGGGCACCTGGAAGCCCGGCGTGCGCGACACCAGCGAGTTGCCGCGCGGCAGCTTCATGCCGCCGGACGAGCAGTCGACCATATCGATGCCGATCGCCTTCAGCTCGGTTGCGAAGGCGATCGAATCTTCGATCGACCAGCCGATATCGACGCCGTCGACCGACGAGATGCGGACCAAGGCCGGCAGATGGTCGGGCCATTCCTCGCGCATGATGGAGGCGATTCGCAGCGGCAGCCGCATCCGGTTCTCGCGCGAGCCGCCATAATCGTCGTTGCGGTTGTTTGCCAGCGGCGACAGGAACGAGTGCATCAGATAGCCGTGCGCGCAGTGCAGCTCGATGACGTCGTAACCTGCGGTCCTGGCGCGGCGGAACGCCTGGCGGTAGTCGTTCACCAGGGTATCGATCTCCTCTGAAGTCAGCATGTGCGGCGCCGGCCAGCCGTCGTCGAAGGGAATGCTGCTCGCGGCCGCGATCTGCCACGGGCCTTCGCCGCGCGCCTTGATGTCGGCCTCACCCAGCGGGTTGCCGCCTTCCCACGGCCGCTGCGATGAGCCCTTCCGGCCGCCATGTGCGATCTGGATCGCGGCCTTGGCATCGAAGCGGTGGATCAGCGCGGCGAGGCTGGCGTGGCCTGCGATGTGCGTATCGTCCCAGATGCCGAGGCATCCATGGGTGATGCGTCCCTGGGTGTTCACCGAGCTCTGCTCGACGAATACGAGACCGGCGCCGCCGGCAGCGAGCTTGCCGATATGGGCGGTGTGCCAATCGGTCGCGCGGCCCTCATGCGCCGAATAGGTCGCCATCGGCGAGACCATGATCCGGTTCTTCAGTTCGAGGTCGCGCAGTTGCAGCGGGGTGAAGAGTAGCGGCAGTTCGGTCATGCGATGTCCAGCCTTGCTTGTGGTTTGCGGATCCGTGCGAGCAATCATTTCTTGAGCAGCGGGCATGCGCTCTCCTCGGGCGTTGCGAACGCTTCCTTGCCCGGAATCACCTGCACCAGCTTCTCGTAATCCCAGGCGCCCCTGGATTCCGCGGGCGATTTCACCTGCACGAGATACATGTCGTGGATCAGCTGGCCGTCCTCGCGCAGGAAAGCATTGCGGGCGAAGAAGTCGTCGATCGGCATGTCCTTCATTTGCGCGATCACCCTGGGGCCGTCGTCGGTGCCGGACTTCTCGACCGCCTTGAGATAATTCATGACGGCGGAGTAGAGACCGGCCTGGACCATGGTCGGCCGCTTTTTGGTCCTGGCCATGAAGCGCGCGGCGAAATCGCGGGTCTTGTCGTCGAGATCCCAATAGAACGCGGTCGCGAGCTGCAGCCCCTGCGCCGCCTGCAGGCCGATCGCATGGATGTCGCTGGTCTGCATCAGGAAGGCCGCGAGCTTCTGCTGCTGCGCCAACCCGAATTCCTGCGCCTGCCGGATCGAATTGGCGAGATCGCCGCCGGTGTTGGCGAAGGCGATCACGTCTGCCTTCGAGCTCTGTGCCTGCAACAGATAAGACGAGAAATCCATGCTGTTGAGCGGATGCCGCACCTCGCCGGTGATGCTGCCGCCGACCTTCTCCACCGTCTTGGCGGCGTCGTTGCGCAAGGCGTGGCCGAAGGCGTAGTCGACCGTGACGAAGTACCAGCTCTTGGCGCCTTCCTTGGCCAGCGCCCGAACCGTGCTGTTGGCGAGCGCATAAGTGTTGTAGGTCCACTGCACCGAATTGGCCGAGCAGCCCTTTCCGGTCAGATCGGAGGAGCCGGCCGACGACACCAGCATCGCCTTGTTCTTCTGCTTGGTGAGCTCGAGCACGGCGAAGGCGACGGCGGAGTTGGCGAAATCGACGATGACGTCGACATTCTCCTGCTCATACCAGCGCCGCGCGATGCCGGCGCCGATGTCGGCCTTGTTCTGATGGTCGGCATCGACCATCGCGATCGGCTTGCCCAACACCTTGCCGCCGAAATCTGAGATCGCCATCCGCACCGCTTCGACCGCTCCCGGGCCGGCCGCGTCGGCATAGAGCCCGGCTTGATCGGTCAGCACGCCGATCTTCACCATGTCGTCGGAGATCTGCGCGTGGGATGGCGTGGCGGCGAAGGTGGCCGACAGGATTGCAGCGCTCGCGGCCATCCACCCGTAAGTCGATGTCATTGTCCCAGGTTTCCTCTAGTTCGATTGCCTTATGGCGTTGGTTTTCTCTTGCCGCAGGTCGATCATCCCAGGATGCGACTGCGGGTCCTTGTCCGCGCCGAGCAGCGCGTGTTTCTGGATCTTGTTGGTCGAGGTCAGCGGCAGCTCGGCGACGAAGACGATCCACGCCGGCAGCTTGAACGGCGCCAGGCGTTCGCGGCAGAACCGAAAGATGTCCTGCGCGAGTTCGCGCAATACGTCGGCGCCATCGTTGATCACGATGAAGGCCGCAACTTCCTCATCGCGGATGGGATCGCGCGCGGCGACGACCGCGGCCTGCTTGACCAGCGGCGACGTCGTCAGCACGGCCTCGACCTCGGCGGCCGAAATGTTCTCGCCGGCGCGACGGACTAGGTGCTTCAGCCGGTCGACGAACACGAAGGCGCCGTCCTCGTGCTGCCAGGCGCTGTCGCCGGTGTGAAACCAGCCGCTGCGCCACGCCTGCTCGGTGGCTTCGGGGTCCTTCAGGTAGCCGGAGAAAAAGCCGCGCCGCGGCGTGGCTTCCGAATGGCGCACGCAGAGTTCGCCGACCTCGCCTGGCGGCAGCGCATTGCCGTCGGGGTCCAGAACGATCATCTCGAGTCCGGGCACGCTGCGGCCGATGGTGTTGGTTTCCAGATGGCGCGGCTCGACCGCGTTGAACGGACTGCGTCCGGTCTCCGTCATGCCCCAGCCTTCGACGAAGGGGATGCCGAAGCGTTCACGGGCTCGCGCGCGCTGCTCAGGATTGGCGCCGACGCCCATCGAAAAGCGCAGCGCATGGGCTTTCTCGTCCGGCGTCTCCGGCTGGGCGAGCAGGGCCGCGACGATCACGCCGAGATAGTGCAGCACGCTGGCGCGGCAGGACACGATGTCGCGCCAGGCGTATTTCGCGTTGAAGCGTTCCGGCAGGATCAGGCAGCCGCCGGTCAGCATCATTGCTATCGTCGTGAGCGTGAGGCCGGCCATGTGGAACAGCGGCAGCGGGCTGTAGAGGCGCTCCGTTCCGATATGATAGGTCGCCTCGCCGCCGTGGCTTGCGTAGCAGCGGCCGGTCGCTACCACGTATTCGTTGGTCAGGATGCATCCCTTCGGACGCGCCGTGGTGCCCGACGTGTAGAGCAGCGCGGCCTCGGTCTGGCTTGCCGGATTGTCGGTGCGGGGCGGCGGCCGTCGGGCAAGCGGGATTTTCGCCACGCTCGCGGCGAGATCGTCGCCCGATACGTCAAGCACGGGCACGGCGCCGGTCAGCGCCTTCCGCAATTCCTTCTGATCGTGCAGCGTGACGATCAGGTCGGGCTCAGCATGCGCAATGAGATATTCGATTTCCGCCGCGCGATAGGCCGGGTTGATCGGAACGATCGAGACGCCGAGGCCGTTGAGCGCCAACCAATGCACGATGAAATCAGGCCGGTTCTCCAGCAGCAGGCACGCGCGGTGCCCATGGCCGAAGCCCGATGCGCGGTACTGATCGCGCAATGCGCAGACCTGCCGTACGATGTCGCCATAGGACAACTCGATGCCATCGGGAAAATAGCCGCGGCCAGGACGCGCGGGAATGCAGAGAAAGGGTTTGAACGCTGCCGCATCTGCGGTCGCAGCGAACACGCTGAACACGGTGTACATCGTCGCGTATGCTTCCCCCAGATGGCCGCAGGTCGACGTCAACGATGCCGGTCTGCGAGAGCTGCTTCGTTGAGCGCGTTGCCGCGATCGCGGCGTTGCGCGGAAGCTATAGGGGTGAGTAATGTGCTGTCAAATCCATCATGAGTTTTTATAAAACTCATATGTAGTTTGAAGCCAAATGGGAGATGGCGTGATGAAGATGCATATGTTGTCGGGCGGGCGTCTGCGGATGTCCAAGCGGACCTATCTGCCGGATGCGCCGCGTGGCGAGATGATCGACCTGCCGGTGTCCTGCGTGCTGTTGCGGCACACGCAAGGCAATGTGTTGTTCGACACCGGATGCCATCCCGATGTCGCGACCGATCCCGAAGGGCGGCTCGGCACGCTCGCCAAATACATGACGCCGATCATGTCGGCGGATGATCACGTGCTGACAAGCCTGAAGGCGACAGGCCTTGGACCCGACGATATCGACGTGGTGATCTGCTCTCACCTGCACACCGATCATTGCGGCTGCAACGCCTTCTTCAAGAAGGCGACGATCTTCGTCCACGCGCTCGAGATCGAGGCCGCCAACGCGGCCAATGCGCCGGATCGCGGATACATCAGGGCGGATTGGGATCATCCGTTGAAGATGGAAATCTTCGACCGGCAGATGGACGTGTTCGGCGACGGCAGGCTGACGCTGATCCCGCTGCCCGGGCATTCCAAGGGCACGACCGGGGCGCTGGTCAAGCTCGACCAGAGCGGCGAATTCCTGCTCGCCTCCGACGCGCTCAGCGTGCGCGCCAATCTCGATCAGCGGACTTCGCCTCGGAACAGCCTCGACGTCGAGCAGTTCCTGAATTCGCTCGACGAGATCGCCAGGATCGAAGCGTCAGGCGTCAAGATCATCTGCGGCCATGACGATGCGCAATGGGCCAGCCTGCAAAAGGGTCCGAACGCCTATACATAAGAGCCTTGCACATAAGGGCCTTGCACATAGGAGCCTTGCGCGGTTTGCAGGTATCTTTCCGCGCGATATGGTATGCCACCGCCGGAATTCATCTGGCTCACAACAACAGGGGAAATGCAGATGTCGAAGGATGGCTTGTGCGCGATCGTGACCGGGTCCGCATCAGGACTTGGTGCCGCGACCGCGCAAATCCTCGCCACGGCGGGCGCGCGCATCATCATCAATTATTCCAACAGCAAGGCGGAAGCCGAGGCAACTGCCGAACTCTGCCGCAAGCAGGGCGCCGAGGTGCTGGTGGTGCAGGGCGACGTCTCGCGCGATGAGGATTGCAAGAAGATTGCCGCCGCAGCCCAGGGCTGGGGCCGCCTCGATGTGCTCGTCAACAATGCCGGCACCACCAAGCATGTGCCGCATCACGATCTCGACGGGCTGACGGCGGAGGACTTCCAGCGCATCTATGCCGTCAACACCATCGGCCCGTTCCAGATGGTCCGTGCCGCGCGCACACTGCTCGAAGCCGGTGCGAAGGCATCTAGCCGTCCGTCGGCGGTGGTCAACATCTCCTCGGTCGCCGGCATTTCCGGCGGCGGTTCGTCGGTGGCCTATGCCGCGAGCAAGGGCGCGCTCAACACCATGACGCAGTCGCTGGCGCGCGCGCTGGCGCCGCTGATCCGCGTCAACACGGTGTGCCCGGGCTATATCGACACGCCCTGGTTCACCAAGGGCCGCGGCGAGGCGGGCGCCAAGCAGGTGCGCGACACCGTGGTGGCGCGCGTGCCGCTGAAGGTCGCGTCATCAGCGGAAGATATCGCCAACCTGGTCTGCTTCCTGGCGAGCCCGGCGTCGAGCAACATGACCGGCGAGTTCGTCCGCATGGACGCGGGCATGCATCTGATCCAGTGACGGAGCGCCGTTGCGGAAATGAAAATGCCCGGGCCAAGCCCGGGCATTTTGATTTTGAAGTAGCTTTCTGTTCGTTGTCTCGTCATTCCGGGATGGTGCGTTAGCACCAGACCTCAGATGCGCAATTGCGCATCGGGGAATCTCGAGATCCCGGGTTCGATGCTAGGCATCGCCCCGGGATGACGCCTACGGCGTCACCTGTTTCCCAAATCCGGGATCACGCGCGCCGCGACCAGCCTGTTCCAGATGAACAGCACCACCAGCGCGCCGATCGTGGCGGTGATGAAGCCGGCGCCCTGTTCGGGACCGTAATGGCCGATGGCCTGGCCGATGAAGGTCGCGAGAAACGCGCCGGCGATGCCGAGCACGGTGGTGAGAATGAAGCCGCTGGGATTGTTGGGTCCCGGCGACACGAGCCGCGCAATGATCCCCGCGATAAAGCCGACGATGATGACCCAGATGATGCCGCCCATGACTGTCGTCCTCCTCAGATGGAATCAACGCTGCCGCTAAAGCCTGCCGCGTAGTTCGTCGCTGCTCGGCAGCCGCCCGTCCGGCGTCAGATGATTGATCGCATCGGGCAGATACTGGCTCAGGCCCTGCAGTAGCTGGTCCCGCGACATGCCGCTCTGCGACGCCAGCGAGTCGATCTGGTCGGCGCCAAGCGCGTTGGCGAGATCGCCGGGCGCGATCTGCTTGTTGGGACCGTTGCTGACCCAGGAATTGGCCGCCTCGCCATGGCCCTTCTGTTGCAGCTGGTTGAGCAGATCGCCGAGGCCACCGCTGAGCACAGTGCCGGCAGCACCGCCGGCGAGAAGACCACCGAGGCCACCCTTGAGCAGATCGGAGAGCCCGCCGCCGCCGGCACCGCCCGGCAGGCCCGCGGTGACGTTGCCGGGGAGCGGCGGCGCCTGCGCCGGTTTCGGCTCAGGGGAGGCGGTGCCCGGCTGGTCGCCGGTGAAATGCTTGACGGCCTTCCAGGCGAGCAGCGCCAGGATGGCCATCGTCATTGGCGACATTCCGCCGCCGCTCGAGCTGTCGGATTGTGTGCTTGGCGCGCTCGGACCGCGAGGGCCGTTCTGCATGCCGTTGAGTACGTCGAGTAAACCCATGATCGTCTCCTGCCGCAACCGTGCCCCGTGCGGGAAACATAGCTTCGGCCCATGACGGTTACAAGGCGAGACGCCGGCCCCGGCGGTGCGTCGAAATAGGCAGGCAACCCAAGGTCTGCTATCGATCCCCGATGAACGGACGTTTAGCCAGATGAACACGGACCGGCCGATCGGTATTGCGGGCGCCGGCAGCATCGGCTGCTTCGTCGGCGGCATGCTGGCGGCGGCGGGCCGTCGCGTCGCGCTGCTGGCGCGGCCGCGGCTGATCCAGGAGATTTCCGCGGGCAGCTTGCGGGTCAGCAGTTTCGACGGCTCGCAGCGGACGGTATCCGCGGACCAGCTCATGCTGTCAGACGATCCGTCGATCTTGCGCGACGTTCAGACGGTGCTGGTCACGGTGAAGAGCGCCGATACCGCTGAAATGGCCGAATTGATCGCGCGCCACGCACCCGCTGACGCCGCGGTGATCAGCCTGCAGAATGGCATCGGCAATGTGCCGCTGCTGCGCGACCGTCTGTCGGGCCGCGAGGTGCTCGGCGGCATGGTGCCGTTCAACGTGGTCGCGCTGGGCGACGGCCGCTTCCATCGCTCAACCTCGGGCGACATCGTGATCGCGCAGGATGACGCCGGCACGGCGGCGCAGCTCTCGGTGCCGGGCCTTGCGATCAGCAGCACCGGCAATATTGACGGCGTGCAGTGGGGCAAGCTGATCGTCAATCTCGGCAATGCGCTCAATGCGCTGTCCAACATTCCGCTGCGGCAGCAGCTCGCGCAGCGCGGCTGGCGGCAATTGCTGGCCGACCAGATGGCCGAAGGCTTGGCCGCGGTGCGCGCCGAAGGCATTGCGCCGATATCGCCGACGCCGCTGCCTTCGAGCTGGATGCCGCCTTTGCTGCGGCTGCCGGACACGCTGTTCGACATGCTGCTCGGCCGCACCATGAAGATCGATCCCGAGGCGCGCTCCTCGATGTGGGAGGATCTGCAGCGCGGCCGCCGCACCGAGATCGATTATCTGCAGGGCGTGATCACCGCGATTGCGGATCGCCGCGGGCTCGATGCGCCGTTGTCGCGCCGCGTCATCACGCTGATCCGGAAGGCGGAGGCCGCCGGCAAGGGATCGCCGGGGCTGACGCCCGAGCAGATTCGCGCGGCATCGTCGTGAAGGCCCGGCGATCATTGGCCACATCGATCAAACGTCCGAGGAGGTGACATCATGAAACGATCTTGCATCATGCTGCTCACGCTTGTTGCGCTCAGTGTCGGCGCAGCCCGCGCCGCGCCGCCGACCGTGGTGCCTTCGCCAGGCTATGATGCGCGCTTGCAGGAGCAGCGCGCCGCGAGCCGATCGGCGATGCCTGCGCACAAGCCGGTCGCGCCCCGGCACCACAAGCGCAGTCGCGCGCGCTGATCCCTTGCAGAGATGATCTCAGATGAAGCTGCTGCTCCTCGCGCTCACCCTCGTGCTCGGCTTGACCACGGCCGCAAGCGCCGCCGACTATGCCGGTTCGATCAGTGCCTATAGGCGCGCCAACCACATGTCCGCAGTGAAGCTTGACGCGAAGCTGAATGCGATGGCGTTGAAGCAGGCGCAGGCGATGTCAGCGAGCGGATCGGTCAGCCACTCCGCGGGCGGCAGCTTCTTCACGCGCATCGCGCCGTTGAAGAAGCAGCGCGCCGCCGAAAATATCGGCGCGGGTTTCATTGCCTTCGCAGAGATGCTGAAGCAGTGGGAGAATTCGGCGGGGCATCGCGAGAACCTGTTGATGCCGGGCGCCAAGCGCGTGGGCGTCGCCTTCGTCGACAATCCGAAGTCGCCGTACCGCCGGTTCTGGGCGATGGTGATTACCGACTGATATGAGGAAATCAGTTCCGCTTCGCGAGCTTGGTCGGCTGCGGCGCGAACAGCTTCTTCAAGCCGTCCAGTCCCTCGGAAAGCTTTGGCCATTCGCAGGAGAACGTGCCCTTGACGCAACTCCCCGCCTGCGGCCGCACCTTGGGAAGCGGGACGACAGTAACGCGCGGCTTGACCGGTCGCGCGACCGGGACAGGCGCCTTCGCCGGCTCGCTGTGCAGTGACGCCTGCTCAATTTGCGGCGGCTGCTCCTGTGGCCTTTCCTGCCGCTCGAGCTGCTTGGCGTTGAACGCGGCGACGATGCGGGAGCGTCGCTGCTTCTCGAGATAGCCGGTATATTCCTGGTCGATCTTCTTCTGCTCGTCGGGCGTCGGATTGGGACCGGCGATATCGAAGCTGCGGTCCTGCATGAAGTCGTAATAGGTGTAGCCGCCGCCTGCCTTGCGGCGTCCGGCAAACTTGGCGTTGCAATCGGCGAGTTGCGCGGTTCGGTCTTCCTTGGTCTTCGCCTTCTCGGCGAGGTCGGCGCAATCCTCGAAGTCCCTCGGTGTGCCGCGCCACCATTGCGCGTGCGCGCTCATCGGCGCCAGCATGGAAGCGGCGACCAGAATGGCGACAGCCAACGTCGATGATCGTGACGGCATCACGGACATTGCAAGCAAAACCCGAACCAGACAGGGTGAGCGGATTGTCGTCATTTTAACGATGCTTGTCACCCCGGAACCTGACGATTTCCCTGCCCTTTTAAGCTGCACTCCAGTCGCTTGGTCGAGCGGAATAAGCGCCGCACGCCATTGGAATGTTTGAGCAATTTTTTATCTCAGGGCGCGTGGGAGATTGGAACAATTCGACTTGAATCGTTCACTTCACCCGGTGCAACAATGCGACGAGTTCCGCCTGCCGATGCGTGCCGGTCTTCTGGAAGATCGTCTTGAGCTGATTGCGTGCAGTGGCCACGGCAACACCGGCCTCCTGCGCGGCAGTTTCGACCGAATCCCCGCGCGCAAGCCGCGCGGCGAGCCGCGCCTGTGCCGGTGTCAGCTCGAAAGTCGCCGCCAGCAGCGCCTGGTCGAACGCCGGGTTGCCTTCGAGATCGCGGATCAACAGGAGCGCGCGCGCTCCCAGGAACGGCGAGCGCGCGGCGGGAGGCACCGGCTGCATCTGGATCACGAGCGGCCGCTTGTCGATCCTGCGCACCACGATCGGCGATGACGGCAATGGCTGCAGGTCCGAGCTGTGCGCCAGTTGATCGATCAGCCGGGTCAGATCGGCATTGGCCTGCCGGTCGAGCAGAGTGAGGCGATTGTTACGGATCGCGAGGTCGTGGCCGAGGCAGGCTTCCGCCTGGCCGTTCATGCCGATGATGGCGCCGTAGCGACCGACGGCAATCGCGGCGACCTGGATCAGGTCGAGCGCGCTGGTGATGCCCGACAACGCGGAGCGGCCGACGACGGCGGAGAGCGTCGCGGCTTCCGTGAGCCGCGCCGACATTCTCGACAGCGCCTTGACCTCGTCGGCTTCGAACATGCCTTCTTTCGGCGAGCGCTGGATGGTCAGTCCCCACAATGCCGGGCCGGAGCGGAAGCTGACGGCCGCAAACCATTTCAGGCCGAACTCGCCGAGCGTGGTGTAGAGCGGATCGCGCAGCATCTCGGTCTCGGACGCGAACAGGTCCGCATCGGTGATGACGTCGGCACCGGCGAGCATCAGCGGCACGCCGCGCGCCGCGCGGATGTCGGTGAGATGAAAATTCTGCGGGAAGTAGGTCTTGGTGAAATAATCGGTGATCGATTGCGTGCGCGGAATGTCTTCGGTGCGGATATCGCTCTGTAGCATCGCAGCCCCGGTCGCGCCGACGGCGGCGCAGACCTCGTCCATGAAGGACGGCCAGGTCGCGGGATCGAGCACCACGTCGCCGAGGCGCGCGATCACGTCGTCCAGCCGGTGCACGTCGACCAAAGGCTCAGCTCCGCCCGATTTTCGTTGTTTCACAAGACGAAACAGGTCGGACCTGCTTGCGCCCGGTACCATGCATAAGAAAGCCCAGGCTGCCGAATATGCAAGTCAAATCAGCGACGCAGCGGGGTGGACGCGACGAAAACCCTGGCGAAACATGATCGAAAATCGGCGGATCCGGCGGTGCTGCCCAGCGCGGCTGCTACCGCGAATGCCAATCCTGGTGGCGATTGGCCTCGGTCAGCGCCACCCGGCAGAAGCTCGCGGCGATCACGACGACGTCCTCGACCGATTGCGGATACTGCTTCGACACCCAGCGCAGCGCGATCGAGATGACGGCGCCGACCATGCCGTTCGAGAGCAGCATCGCCATTGCGGCCTTGTCGCCGCGTTTCGGATCGGACGTCGGCGGCACCAGGATGTCGCTGAAGACCCGCAAGGCATCGAGCTTGACGGCATCGACCGCCGGACTGATGCCGGAAATCTCCAGCAGGAAGACCCGCGCCGGTTTCGGATGCTGCTTCAGCCGCGTGAAATACAGCGTCAGCGCAGCGCGCAGCCTTGCCTCGGGATCGCCCCCGGCGGCTGCGGCGGCAGCCATCATCTCCTCGTGCAAATGGCCGACGACATGATTGTAGGCTGCGATTAGCAGCGCTTCGCTGTTGGCGAAGGATTCGTAGAAATAGCGCTCGGTCAGCTCGGCCGCCTCGCAGATCGCCTTCACGGTCGCGACGCGATAGCCGACCTCGCCATAGACCTCGATCGCCGCGTCGATCAGCCTGAGCCGCCGCTCGGCGCGGCGTTCCTCGGCGTCCATACCGCCGTAGAGGCGGGCTTTCCGGCTGCTGCTTGCCATGAAAGCCTATTGACATGAGCTATTGTCAGATGTCAAGGTATCTGACAATATGGATTGTCAATACTGGCACGGGAGGGTCAGGGCATGTCCGCGCATTTCGACGTGTTGATTGTGGGCGCGGGGCTCTCGGGCATCGGCGCCGGCTACCATTTGCAGACCAACTGCCCGGACCGCAGCTACGCCATTCTCGAAGGCCGCGATTGCATCGGCGGCACCTGGGACCTGTTCCGCTATCCCGGCATCCGCTCCGACTCCGACATGTACACGCTCGGCTATTCGTTCCGGCCGTGGACCGAGCCGAAGGCGATCGCCGATGGCCCGTCGATCCTGAACTACGTGCGCGAGACCGCGCGCGTCTATGGCATCGACAAGAAGATCCGCTTCAACCACCGCGTCATCAGTGCCGACTGGTCGTCTGCCGACTCGCAATGGACGGTGGAGGTCGAGCGCGGGCCGGAGAAGACGATCGAGCGCCTCACCTGCAACTTCCTGTTCATGTGCAGCGGCTACTACAAATATGAACACGGCTACACGCCTGATTTCCCCGGTATCGGCGATTTCGCCGGCCGCCTCGTCCATCCGCAAAAGTGGACTGACGACATCGACTATGCCGGCAAGAAGGTGGTGGTGATCGGCAGCGGCGCGACCGCGGTGACGCTGGTGCCGGAAATGGCCAAGACCGCCGCCCATGTCACGATGCTGCAGCGTTCGCCGACCTATGTCGTGGCGCGGCCGGACGAGGACAAGGTCGCCAACTGGCTGCGGGCGCGGCTTCCTGCGAAGGTCGCCTACGGCCTCACGCGCTGGAAGAACGTGCTGTTCGGCATGTATTTCTACCGGCTCTGCAAGCGCGATCCGGAGCGCGTGAAGAAGCTGATCCTCGGCGGCGTGCGCCACGCGCTCGGCCCCGACTACGACGTCGCCACGCATTTCACGCCGAGCTACAATCCGTGGGACCAGCGGCTCTGCCTGGTGCCGAACGGCGATCTCTTCCAGTCGCTGCGCAGCGGCGGATCGTCCGTTGTCACCGACCAGATCGAGACCTTCACGCCCGGCGGCATCAAGCTCAAGAGCGGCAATATGCTCGACGCCGACGTCGTGGTGACGGCGACCGGCCTCGATCTGCAGGTGCTCGGCGGGCTCGAGATCAATGTCGACGGCGCGCCCGTCGATCTGTCGAAGACCATGAACTACAAGGGGCTGATGTACTCGGGCGTGCCGAACCTCGCCGCCGCCTTCGGCTACACCAACGCGTCCTGGACGCTGAAATGCGACCTGACCTGCGAATATGTCTGCCGCATGCTCAACCACATGAAGGCGCACGGCTACGCACAAGTGACGCCGCGGCGGAACGACCCTGATGTCACCGAGCTGCCCTGGGTGGATTTTTCCTCCGGCTATATCCAGCGCGCCGCCGCCAGATTCCCCAAGCAGGGCTCGCGCCGGCCGTGGCGGCTCTACCAGAACTATGCGCTCGACATCGTGACGCTGCGCTTCGGTTCGCTGAAGGATGAGGCGATCGAGTTTCTGCCGGCGCGCCGGACCGGTGCGGCGGATCAGGCCGCGAGCCCGGCGAGACAGGTGGCGTAGGACGCGGATCACCGGCGTCGCGCGCTAATCCTCCGCACAGTCTGTAAGCAGATTCCGCAGCCAGACATGGCCGGGATCGTTGTCGAAGCGTGCGTGCCAGGTTGCGTAAAGCGAGAAATGTCCGGCGTCGAATGGCAGCGCGGTGGCGGTGAGCACATTGGAATAGCGCGCGAGGAACCGCGCCGGCAACGTGCAGACGAAATCGGTCGACTGCAGGATGACGGGCACGACGCTGTAGTACTGCACGGAGACCCCGACGCGCCGGGTCAGGCCTCGTGCCGCGAGGATATCGTCGACGAAGCCGCGAAAGCCGCCTCCGTCTCCGGAGACGATGACGTGTTCGAGCGATGCATATTCCTTCAGCGACGGTCGACGTGAGCCCCGCGGATGCGCCTTGCGCTGCGCCATCATGAAGCGCTCTTCCAGCAGCGGCTTGTGCGGCATCCCGTTTGGCAGCGCGTTCTTCGAGACCAGCGCGATGTCGATCTCGCCTGCTTCGAGCTGGCCCGCAAGCCGTGCCGGGTCGACGGCGCGAAATGCCAGTCGGGTTGTCGCGGCGCCGCTGCGGCGCATCCGCTGCACCAGCCGTCCGCCCAGCATGGCGCTGGCATTGTCGTTGGCGCCGATCGCAAAGGTCCGCTGCGAACTCTTCGGCTCGAACACCGGCGGGGTGCGCACCACGTCGTCGAGCCGCCGCAGCGCGTCGCGCAGCGGCTCCCGCAGCTTGATGGCGCAGGGCGTCAGCACCATGCCCTTGCCCGATGCCGCCGGTGTCAGCAGCTGATCGCCAAACACGTCGCGGAGCCGCGCCAGTTGCGCGGAGAGCGCGGGCTGGCTGAGGCCAAGCCGCGCCGCGGCGCGGGTCACGTTGCGCTCGTCGAGCATCACGCTGAGCGAAACCAGCAATGGCAGCGTGTGGGCGTTCATATCCATGGCGATTATGCCTGTTATCCGATCTATCAATTTCAATTATCCCATGCTGCGAGGCATTGAGGCAATAAGGTTCGGCGCCCGGCGATCTCAGGCAGCGAACTGCGATGCAGGAAGGGATGCAGGCCATGAGCTGCCATTCGATCGGCGACGTGACGGTCCGGCGGGTGACCGAACAATGCGGCGCCGGATTTGCACCGGGTTTCCTGTTTCCGGACTGGGACCCGCGCGTGCTCGACGAGCACAAAGCGCTGATGATTCCCGACTGCTTCGACGTGACGGAAGGGCGCTTCATTGCCAGCGTGCACAGCTGGGTGCTGCAAACCCGGCATCACACCATCCTGATCGATTGCTGCGCCGGCAATCACAAGAACCGGCCCGGCCTGCCGCGTTTCCACCAACTGGACTTGCCGTTCCTGCAGCGGCTGGTCGAAGCCGGCGTCTCGCCTGACGCCGTCGATTACGTCATGTGCACGCATCTTCATGTCGATCATTGCGGCTGGAATACCCGGCTGGTGGATGGCCGGTGGGTGCCGACCTTTCCCAATGCGCGATATTTGTTCTCGAAGGCCGAATACGATCATTGGCGCGGTCCGGCCGGACGTGAGGGGTTCAATGCCGGTGTCTATGAGGATAGCGTGCTGCCGGTGGTCGCGAGCGGGCAGGCCGAGATCGTCGATGGCGAAAGCGAGGTCGGCGATGGCCTCACCTTTCACCCGACGCCGGGCCACAGCGTCGGCCATGTGGCGATCAGGCTTGCCAATGCCGGCCAGTCCGGATTGTTTAGTGGCGATATCATGCATCAGCCGCTGCAGGTGTTTCGGCCCGACTGGAACAGCGCCTTCTGCGAGGATCCGGCGCGTGCGCGCCAATCCCGCCGCTGGCTGCTGGAGCAGGCGGCGGAGAGCGGCGCCACGGTGTTCACCGCGCATTTTGCCGCCTCGTCGGCCGGCCGCGTCACGCGCCGCGGCGACCGGTTCGACTGGCGCTTCGCGTGACGCCGGCGAGACCAGAAGAAGGACGTCCGCGACATGAGTTTGCCTGACATCGCGACCGAAGAGATGATGGTGCCGAGCGATACCGACGGCATCAGCCTGTTTGTGCGCAACAAGCGCCGCGCCGACCTGGCCCGGTTCACGCCCGGCAACACCATCCTGTTCGTGGCGGGCTCGACCTATCCGGCCTCGACCTCGTTCGACCTGAGGCTCGATGGTGTGTCCTGGATGGATCACCTCGCCGCGCGGGGGCACGACGTCTACCTCGTCGACGTCAGGGGCTACGGCAGTTCGACGCGTCCGCCGGAGATGGCGCTGCCTGCGAGCGTCAATGCGCCGATTGTGCGGACGCCGGTGGCCGTTCGCGACATCGGCAGCGTGGTCGCCTTCATCCGCGCACGGCGCAATCTGGCGAAGATCAATCTGATCGGCTGGTCATGGGGCACGACATTGATGTCGCGCTACACCAATGAGAACCCCGATGCCGTCGCCAGGCTTATCCTGATCGCGCCGCAATGGTTGCGTGACACGCCGAGCCTGACTGATGCCGGCGGCTCGCTCGGGGCTTTTCGTATCGTCGATCGGTCCGCCGCGAAGGACCGTTGGCTGAACGGTGTGCCTGCGGACAAGAGGCAGGCGCTGCTGCCGGATCACTGGTTCGACGCTTGGGCCGATGCGACGTTTGCCTGCGGCCAGGCCGGACCGGGCCCGTCGCAATTGATGGCGCCGAACGGCACGGTGATCGACAGCCGGGAGTTTTGGGCCGCGGGCAAGCCGCTCTACGATCCTGCGCGGCTCACCGTGCCGGTCCTGATCGTCCACGGCGAATGGGATCGCGACTGTCCGCTCGAGATGTCGCGCGCCGTGTTCGGCCAATTGACCGCCGCGCCCTACCGGCGCTGGGTCGAGATCGGCGAGGCCACCCATTCCCTGTTCCTGGAAAGCAATCGCTGGCAGGTGTTTGGCGCGGTCGATCAGTTCCTCGAGCAAAGCCCGCCGGATCGGCTGTCACATGAGCGAAATCAGTTCTTTTGATCGAAGACTGCATCAGACGCTTGCTTCGGAGGCTTCCGATGCGCCTCCGCCTCTGCTATGGGATGGCCACGCCCGCGTGCTTCGCCGCGGGTTCGCGGTCCCGTAGCTCAGCCGGATAGAGCGACGGTTTCCTAAACCGTAGGTCGGAAGTTCGAGTCTTCCCGGGATCGCCAAACAACGCGCTAGCGCCGAGAGCTGGCGCGTCGGCAAGCCGTTCCATCGAATCATCCTGGCAACGCCCGAGATAGCGGCGTGGCATGAAATCACGCGGAGTTTGGCAGGATATCACCTTGCCCGATGCGGCCCGGATTCCGATGCTCGGAACATAACGAGGGAGACGCCTCCGGAGCCTTGATCTTCTGCTGCGCACCGCGCGCAGGCGGGGAGCGGCAGTCCGCAATGTCTCCGAGGGAGGAGCCGGATGTCGCAACTGACCCGTGAGCGGACGCAGCAGATTCTTGCCGATGCGGCGTTCAAGGAGCTTGTCTCGGGACGCGCCAGGCTGCGATGGAGCCTGTCCATCCTGACGCTGGTGATGTTCTTCGGCTTCATCGCGCTGATTTCGACGGTGAGAGCCGCGCTTGGCGCGAGCATCGCGGGAAGTGCCATGCCGCTGGGCTTCGCGCTCGCGCTCGCCATGGTCGCGGCGGTCGTGATTTTCACGGGCATCTATGTGCAGCGGTCGAATGCGCGGTTCGACGAGCTCACTCGCATTGTCAACCGGGAGCTTGGCCGATGATCTTCAGATGTTTGCTGGCCGCAGCGTTGATCGCGGCCGTTCCGTTCGAGGCGATGGCACAAAGCGCCTCTGTGACGGGCGGGCGTGGAACCGACTGGATCGCGATCGGGATGTTCGCCCTGATCGTCGCTATCACGCTCGTCATCACCTACCGTTCGGCAGGCAGCACGCGCTCGAAGGCCGGCTTCTATACCGCCGGACATTCGATCACGCCGCTGCAGAACGGGCTGGCGACCGCCGGCGATTTTCTGTCGGCGGCCGCATTTCTCGGCATCTCGGCGCTGGTCTACGCCAACGGATTCGATGGCTTCATCTATGCGCTCGGATTTCTCACGGGTTGGCCGATCGTGCTGTTCCTGATGTCGGAACGCATGCGCAACCTGGGAAGCTACACGTTCGCGGATGCGGCGGCGTTTCGTCTCGACCGCACGTCCGTCCGGCTCGTCGCCGCGACCGGCAGCCTCGTCGTCGTCCTGTTCTATCTGATCGCGCAGCTGATCGGGGCGGGCAAGGTGATCCAGCTCCTGTTCGGCATCGACTACATCCTGGCAGTCGTCGGTGTCGGCGTTCTGATGATGCTCTACGTCATCGTCGGCGGCATGCAGGCGACCACGTGGGTTCAGATCACGAAGGCGGTGCTCTTGATCTGCGGCGGAACACTGCTCGCGCTTGCCGCTTTGTGGCATTTCGATTTCAGTCTCGGGCGGCTGCTCGAAGCCGCAAGCCGGATTCACCCCAAGGGCTCCGCAATCCTTGCGCCTGGCGGATTGTTTGCCGAACCGGTCTCGGCGATTTCTCTCGGACTGGCGCTGGTGTTCGGCACGGCCGGCCTGCCGCACATCCTGATGCGGTTCTTTACCGTGAAGGATGCCGCGGCTGCCCGCAAATCCGTGTTCTATGCGACGACCTGTGTGGCGTATTTCTGCTGGGTGATTCCCGTGCTGGGATTTGCCGCCGCGGCGATCCTGATGGCGGATCCCAGTTATTTCAACGTCGCGGCATCCGGCCAGTTCAACAAGATCGTCGATCTGATTGGCGGACCGAACATGGCGTCGATCCACCTCGCCCATGCGATGGGTGGCCCGGTCCTGCTGGGCTTCATTTCCGCGGTCGCCTTTGCAACCATTCTTGCGGTCGTCGCCGGACTGACGCTCGCCGGTGCCTCGGCCGTCAGTCACGACATCTATGGCCAGGTGATGTGCGGTGGAAAAGCGCCGGAGGCGCGCGAGGTTCTGATCTCGAAGATCGCCGCGATGGCAATCGGCGTCGCTGCGGTTCTTCTGGCCTATGTCTTCGAGAACCAGAACGTTGCGTTCATGGCGGGACTCGCGCTGTCGGTTGCCGCAAGCTGCAATTTCCCGGTGCTTGTCATGGCAATGTTCTGGCGCGGCACGACGACGCGCGGCGCCGTCGCCGGCGGTCTCGCCGGGCTGGCCGCATCGGTCGTCCTCGTCGTGCTGAGCAAGACGGTCTGGGTTGCCGTCCTGGGCTTTCCATCGGCGCTGTTCCCTTACGATAATCCCGCGCTGTTCTCGATGCCGCTCGCTTTCCTGTTCGTGTGGCTGTTCTCGGTGACGGATCGTAGCGCGCGTGCGTCGCGCGAACGCGAGGCGTTCGCAGCGCAATTCATCCAGTCCGAGATCGGAAGAGCTCTGGCCGTTGAACGCCCCGGCCTTGCAGCGGCAGCCTCATGAAATCCGGCGCAGACTGCACTGACCGCGGAGCCTGGAAGACAGCATGACCAATCTGCTCGACGAGACGCACGATCCGGCACGGCGAAGCTTTGTCGAGACTGCAAACGGCAACGAGACCGACTTCCCGATTCAGAATCTGCCGCTCGGCATTTTTTCCACCGCGGCCGAGCCGCAGCCGAGGGTAGGTACGGCGATCGGGGATAGCGTGTTCGACCTGAAGCGGGCACTCGGTTCGGACGAGCATCTTGGGCAGCCGATCCGGCGGGCTTTGCAGGACAGCACACTCAATGCGTTGTTCTCGCTCGGACCGGCCGCGACGCGGGCGGTGCGGCGCCGCGCGGCGGAACTGCTCGGCCAGGGCAGCGCGGCCAACGTGATCAGGCGTCGTGCCTCGGATGTGCTGACGCCGATGGCCGACGTGACCCTCCATCTACCGACGCGGGTGTCGAACTACACGGATTTCTATGCCGGCATCTATCACGCGCAGGCGGCCGGTGCGCTGCTGACGCCGGAAAATCCGCTTCCCGCGAACTACAAATGGGTCCCGATCGCCTATCACGGCCGGGCATCGTCCGTGCAGGTCGGGCGGGGCGCGGTACGACGGCCGCTCGGACAGCGTCCGCCCGCCACGGCCGGCGGAGCGCCGACGTTCGGGCCCTGCGAGCGACTGGATTTCGAGCTCGAGATGGGCTTCTACCTCGCCGCCGGAAACCAGCTCGGCCGGCCGGTCCCGATCTCCGAGGCATCGCAGCAGATCATCGGTTATTCGCTCCTCAATGACTGGTCCGCACGCGATATCCAGCGTTGGGAGATGTTTCCGCTAGGACCGTTCCTGAGCAAGAGCTTTGCCACGTCGGTCTCACCCTGGGTCGTCACCGCAGATGCGCTGGCTCCGTTCCGCCTCCCGGCGCTGGCGCGCCCGCAGACCGATCCGCGTCCGCTCGATTACCTGTTCGATATGCCCGACCAGTCCCATGGCGGGCTCGATGTTCATCTTGAGGTGCTGCTCTCGACCGCGCAGATGCGCGCCGCGAACCAGCCCGCCGCAGCGATCCTCACGTCGAATGCCAAATACCTGTACTGGACGCCGGCGCAGATGGTGGCGCACCACTCGATCAACGGCTGCAACCTGCAGTCGGGCGATTTGATCGGCACCGGCACCATCTCGGGACCAAGTCCGGCGCAGCTTTCCAGCATGCTCGAACTGACTGCCGCAGGGGCAAGGCCGGCGATGCTTCGGAATGGCGAGAGCCGCGGCTTCCTGCAGGATGGCGACGAGATAATCCTGCGCGGCAAATGCATGAGGGACGGCTATGCCAGCATCGGGTTCGGATCGTGCGCCGGCAGGATCGAGCCGGCTGAGGCCGTCATCGCCGCAAGCGAGCAAGCTTGATGGAGGGCTGTCATGGAATGTCAATCTTTGCTCTTTGGCGCCTACCTGTCGGCTTCTCCACTCGATCCGGACGAGGTCCGCTTCGGACAGCTTCTGGCGCTGGTGGTCGGACTGTCCCTGTTGCTGATCGTGCGCTTGGCATTAATGCTGGTCGGGGCGTTCTAAAGTGCGATGAGATAAGGTTGAATCGTCATCGCACTTTAGCTCTTTGTTTGAGCATGATCTTTTCGGAAAACCGCTTCGCACTTTTTCGGATCATGCTCTAGCGCGACCACCAGCATTAGGTTTGCTCCCGCGGCTCCGGATGGCGAAAATCCGAGGGCGAGCGGTTGGTCCATTTCTTGAAGGCCTTTCGAAAACTGGTTGCGTCGGCAAAGCCCACGCGCTCGGCGACCTGATCGATTGCCAGATGGGTGTTCTCGAGCAGCTCGGTCGCCACCGACCGCCGCATCCCATCGACGATCGCTTGGTAGGACTGGCCGTCCTCCGCCAACCTGCGGTGAAAGGTCCGCAACGAGAGCCCGAGCTGGGCAGCAATCTCCGGTGCGGCCGGAAACCGGTTGGGACTGTTAAGGCACGCGGCACGAATCCGCCTGGCAAGCTCGGATTCGCCGGGACGCTCGGTCATCACGACGTCGCAGAGCTGCTGGCAGATCTTGGCCGTGATCGGATTTGCGTTCGGGCACGGCAGATCGAGGACCTTTGCGTCGAAGTGCCACTCCATGCGATCGGCAGCAAAGTCGATCGGGCAGTTGAACATCCGTTCGTAGTTGCGCCAATGCACGGGCGGCGCGAACGGAAAGATCATCCGCTTGCTCGGGAAGGGTGCTTCAAGCACGCGGCTGAACACGGCCGTCATCGAGCTGCGCCAGAATTCCGCGGCAAATGGCAAGAGCTCGCCGAGCGGATCGAGTCCATGGCTGCGCAGGATCGCGGTGGTGCCGTGCTCGATCCGGAAGCTGATCTGCCGCACGGCAGGTCCGGCCATGGTGATGTGATCGAGCGAGAACAACAGCGCCTCGCCAAATGTCCGGCTCGATACCAGTGCATAGCCGTAGATGCCGTAATCGCTGATGCGCTGCCGCGCGCCGGCGAGCAGTCCGATGTCGGATCGTTTCGCCAGCCTGATGGCGTTGCGGTAGATCGCCAGCCGCTGGCGATGCGAGATGCGCGCGTGCGGATCTTCCAACTGCGTGGCATCGAGACCGGTGCGCGCGAACAGCTCGCGAACCGAGACGCCCTGCGCCGCAAGCTCGGCGGCCAACGCACCGAGGCCGAGCAGGCTCTGCGTCGGTGCATCGGGATCGCTCGAGATCGGCATCACGATCTTGATCGGCTTCATGGCTTCCTCCGCGTCCACCTGGCACAGTTTGACAGGCGGATGAATCGGCTCTTCCGGCCGCTTGGCAATTTTCGACATCATAATTGGCAGAGCTTGACGTTGTCACGCTTGTTATGATGAGCGACATTCAAACCGTTGAGAACGGCGGGAACTGTACAAAGCAGCCCGTGATGAGGAAACGCCAGCCGGCCGCGGTTCTGCGGCGGAGGCCGGCTGTTGGCCCTGGATCGAGCGAGGGAACGGCATGACGATTGTAACTCACGAGATCGACGGCAAGGTCGGCGTGGTGACGCTGGCCAAACCGCCGCATAATCTGCTCGACGATCAACTCATTAATGCAGTGGTCGGCGCCTACCACACAGTGGTCGCGGCCGGCTGCCGCGCCATCCTGCTGCGCAGCGCGATGCGGCATTTCTGCGCCGGTGCGGAGATGGCGTCCTGGGGAACGGGCACCAAGCTGCATACCGATCAGGCCGGGCTCGAAAAGGTCTGGCGCAGCCTCGAGGATGTGCCGGTGCCCACGGTCGCCGCCGTCAACGGCGGCGCGCTCGGCGGTGGCCTCGAACTCGCGTTGACCTGCGACATGATCGTCGCTGCCGACACCGCCTTCTTCGGCCAGGTCGAGGTGGCGGTCGGCTTGCTGCCGCTGCTCGGCGGTACCCAGCGGATCGCCCAGCGCGCCGGGATCGCGCGCGCCAAGGAGATCTCGATGCTCGGCCGGCGTCACACGCCCCAGACATTCGAGCGCTGGAACATCATCAATCTCGTCGTCCCGGAAGCGGAGCTTGCGGCGTCGTCGATGATCCTGGCCCGGCAACTCGCCGCGGGCCCGACCAAGGTCATCAACGGCATCAAGATGCAGGCGAACCTCGAGGCGCGCGGCGGCATCGCCGCCGCCGATGCGCGGCAGGTCGAGATCAACGACATGATCTGGCAGGCCAGGGATCGGCAGCGCGGTGCCGATGCCTTCTTTGCATCCGGTCCCGCAACTGCCGTCTTCGAGGGAGACTGACGATGTCCGCTGCACCGCTGCAGGGCCTGCGGGTGGTTGATTTCACCCGCGTGCTGGCCGGCCCGCATTGCACCAAGGCGCTGCGCGACCTCGGCGCCGAGGTCACCAAGATCGAGCCGCCATCCGGCGATATCGGCCGCGCCGGGCTGCCTTTTGTGAACGGCATGGGTCTGTATTTCGTGCAACAGAATGCCGGGAAGCGAAATCTCAGTATCGACTTGAACTACGCCGAGGCGCGCGAGATCGTCGCCAGTCTGTGCCGCGACGCCGACGTCATCGTCGAGAATTTTCGGCCCGGCACCCTGGCGCGGTTCGGCTTCGGCTATGACGACGTCCGCGCGTTCAACCCCGGCATCATCTACGTGTCGCTCAGCGGCTACGGGCAGTCCACCTCCTGGCGAAACAGGCCGGCCTTCGCGCCGACGGTGCAGGCCGAGACCGGCCTCACCTCGATCGTGCAGGATCATTTCGGTGCGGCATTGTCCGAACCGCGCGGCGATTCCTGCAGTCATGCCGATGTCTATACCGGACTGCAGGGTGTGATTGCCGTGCTCGCCGCGCTCCAGCATCGCAACCGGACCGGCGAAGGCCAGCATGTCGACGTGTCGATGGCCGCGACCATGCTGTCGGTCAACGAGCGCGCCGGCGCGATGCTGTCGGAGGTCGATACCGACGGTGAGCCGATCGCGCTCTCGGCCAACGAATCCCACATCTTTGAAATGTCCGACGGCACGCGGTTGACGATAGCCGCCAGCCCGATCTATTCGCCGATGTTCACGCGCTACTGCGCGATGATGCGGCGAAGCGATCTGCTGGCCGATCCGCGCTACGCCACCGCCAGGCTGCGCAGGGAAAACCTCGCAAGTCTGCTCGCCGAAATTCGTGCCTGGCTCACGACATTCGAAAACCTCGAGCAATTGCAGGCGCAGGTGAGCGAGGCGGGGCTTGCGGTCGGGCAGGTGAGAACCGTCAACGAATTCGCAAGCTCCGACTGGGTCAAGGAGTGGAATGCGGTGGTCGAGGTCGACGACCGCGCCGGCGGGCTGGTGCGCATGCCGGGCAACCCCTGGATCTTCAGCGGCTCGGAGCTTCCGTCCCCCGGCGTGCCCGCCTATCAGGGCGAGCATAATGAAGCCATCCTCGATGAGCTCGACGTCCCGTCCGAAACCGTCCGGGATCTGCAGCAGCGTGGCATCCTGCTCAGCCGCCGATAAGCGTTTCGGGCTGTCGTCCCGAAGCCGTCCGCGGGCCGCTGGCCGGCCGCCGTTTCGTCGCGGCCGGGAATTGGCCGCGAAGCCGCCCTGGCCGCGCCTGCCATTCCGCGCCCAAGTTCACCCGACAAGTTCACCCGGCGTTAGGGAAAGCCCGGGACAATGGGGAGGAGGCACCGGAACACCGCGCGCATGCGAGCTAGTTTTCCAGAACGGGTTGAGCAGGGCGATCGCGGCGCCCTCCGCGATCCGTTGCCGTTAAGGAGCCGGCCGCTCGTCGTCGATGTCGACGAGGTCTTGATCGGGGAAAGCTCCTTCCCGGCGGATTTCCCGTCCGGGATTGCCGGCCGCTTTCGCGCCATCGCGGCGGCGATTGCCACCGCCTTCGAACCGGAAGCGCGATCGGCGGATGCCGCTGGCGTCTCTCGCTTCGATCCATCCCGCGCGCAATTCGACCGCGACGCCGTGAGGTTCCTGTTGCAGGTTTTGGGTGAAGGCCGCCCGGTCTATCTTTGCTCGGAAACCTATGGCGAGCCGTTCGTCAGCGCGGTTGCCGAGCATCTCGGCGTCTTCACCGCCTGGGCGGCCGCGCCGGGGAGCCGGTCGCCGGCCGCACAGAGCGACGACTTTCCTTCCGCGCTCCGTCAAGGTTTCGACTACATCGGCAGCGCGACGGCCGCACTGCCCGATTTCGCGTCGCCCGTGGCGCGCCCCGCCGGATCCGAGTCGGCTGCGCCTCCGCGCGCCGATGTGCGCAGCTGGCTGAAGCTGTTCAGGGTGCATCAATACGCCAAGAACGCCCTGGTGCTGGTGCCGCTCCTGACCGCACACAAATTCGCGCTGGGGTCGGCCGCAACGTCGCTGCTCGCCGTGATCGCATTCTCGCTCTGTGCCTCGAGCGCCTACATCCTGAACGATCTTCTCGACATCACGGCCGATCGCGCCCATCCGAGCAAGCGCAACCGTCCGATCGCAAGCGGCACCATCACGCCGTCGCAGGCCGTCCGCGCGATGGCCCTGGCGCTGGTCGGCGCGTTCGCGATCGCCATGCCGATATCGATCGAGTTCGGTGGCGTCCTGCTCGGCTATTTCGCGCTGACCACGTCCTATTCGCTCTGGCTCAAGCGCATCGCGACCGTCGATGTCGTCGTGCTTGCCACGCTTTACACCGTGCGCGTAATCGGCGGCGCGGTCGCGATCGACGTGCCGATGTCGGAATGGCTGCTGGCGTTCTCGCTGTTCATCTTCATGTCGCTGGCGCTGGTGAAGCGCTACACCGAGCTCGCCAGCCAGCCGGACGGCGCCGTGCTGGCGGCACGCGGCTACCAGATCGAGGACAAGGCGATGGTCGCGATCCTTGCGGCTGCGTCGGGCTTCAACGCCGTCGTGATCTTCACGCTCTACATCTCGTCCGATACGGTTCGCGCGATGTACAGCCATTCGCAACTGCTTTGGGTCGGCTGCCCGATCCTGATGTACTGGATCGGCCGCGTGATGTTGTTCGCGCAGCGCGGCCTGATCGACGACGATCCGGTGATGTTCGCGCTGAGGGATCGCGCCAGCTGGGTCGCCCTCGGCGCGATCGGCGTCATCATGCTCGCCGCCATCTAGCAATGTCGGCGGTTGCCTTGCCAGGACGTGTGAGTGCGGCCTCTGGTCCCAGCGGGATCCGTCTCTCCGGTTGGGGCAATTATCCCAAAGTGTCGACCGAGCTGCTGGCGCCGCAGACGCAAGCAGGCGCGCGCGACTATCTGCTGGCGCGGTCCGGCGTCGTGGCGCGCGGGGCAGGGCGGGCTTATGGCGACGCTGCGATCGGTGTGCAATCCACGATCTCGTCACGCGGCCTGAACCGGATGCGCAGCTTCGACGCGGCCACCGCCCGATTGACGGTCGAAGCCGGCGTGACCATCGCCGACATCCTCGCCGCCTTCGAGCCGCGCGGCTTCTTCTTAAAGGTCGTGCCCGGCACGAAATTCGTGACGGTGGGAGGCGCGATCGCCGCCGACGTGCACGGCAAGAACCACCATCGCGACGGCGGCTTCGGTTCTATCGTCGATTCCTTCCGCCTCGCGTTGCCGGGCGGCGAGATCGTCAGCTGCTCACGGTCGGAGAACGCTGCGCTGTTCGCGGCGACGCTGGGCGGCATGGGCCTGACCGGCGTGATCCTCGATGCGACGCTGCGGCTGCTCCCGATCGAGACGGCCTGGCTGCGGCAGGACACCCGCGTCGCCGGCCATCTCGATGCGGCGATCGATCAGTTGGAAAGCAGCGCATCGGCCACCTATTCGGTGGCCTGGATCGACTGCCTTGCGCGCGGCGCGGCGCTCGGACGCTCGCTGGTCTATCTTGCCGAGCACGCCACGCGCCGCGACAAGGACATGCTCCGACCCGATCTCGCGCCTTTCCCCAGCCCGCGCACTCAGCGGCTGTCGGTGCCGGAGCTGTTTCCCGGATGGCTGCTCAATCGCGCATCGATGCGGGCGTTCAACGAGCTGTACTTTCGCCGCGGCGCGGCGCGTCAAGGCGAGCCGCGGCTGGTTCATTGGGATCCCTACTTCTTTCCGCTCGATGCGATCGCCGATTGGAACAGGATCTACGGCCGCCGCGGCTTCGTGCAATATCAATGCGTGATCCCGCTCGACCGCGCGCGCCGTGTCCTTGCCGAAATCCTGGATCGGGTATCGCGGCGCGGCGATGCGTCGTTTCTGGCCGTGCTCAAGCGGCTTGGCGATGGCGGCGGGCCGATGTCGTTTCCGCTTCGCGGCTATACGCTAACGATGGACTTTCCTGTCACCGACACGCTGTTCGCGTTTCTTGACCAGCTCGACGCACTGGTGGTCGATGCCGGCGGCCGGCTGTACCTCGCCAAGGACGCGCGGCAATCGCGCGCGACATTCGAATCCGGATATCCCGGCCTCGCGGCCCTGCGGGACATCCGCCGGCAGACTGGGGCAAATACGCGCCTCGTGTCGCATCTCTCAGCACGGCTTGGAATTTGATGACCGACACAAAATCAGTTCTGGTGATTGGCGGCAGCTCGGACATCGGGCACGCGACCGCGCTGCGCTATGCCAAGGAGGGATGGCGCGTGATGCTGGCGGCTCGCGATGTCGAGGCTGCCGAGCGCAACGCGGACGACATCAGGACGCGAAGCGGCGTCGAAACGTCGGTTCAGGCGCTGGACGTCTTGCAGACCGGGCAGCTTGCCGACTTTGTCGCCGGCCTTCCTGTGCTGCCGGATACCGTCGTCTGTGTCGTTGGCGAGCTCGGCGACCAGACGCGCGCCCAGGCCGATCCGGAGCTTGCGACGACGATCATGCGCACGAATTTCGAGGCGCCCAGCCTGCTGCTCGAACGGTTCGCGCAAGCGTTCGAGACGCGCGGCTCGGGCACCATCGTCGGGGTCAGCTCGGTTGCGGGCGATCGCGGGCGGGCGTCGAACTACTACTACGGCGCGGCCAAGGCCGGCTTCTCGCAATTCCTGTCCGGCCTGCGCAATCGTCTGGCGCTCGCCGGCAAGGTCCGCGTCGTTACCGTCAAGCCCGGGTTCGTGCGCACCAGGATGACGGCGCATATGAAATTGCCGGCTCCCCTTACCGTGCGACCGGATCGGGTTGCCGAGGATATCTTCCGGGCCGATGTGACGAAGCCGCGTGACGTGATCTATGTGGCCAGGCGATTCCGGCTGGTGATGGCCGTGATCTCCGCGCTGCCGGAGCCGATTTTCAAACGGATGCGCATCTGACACCGGCCTCGCTGATCGCCTCGGTCCTTGAACCGCGCAGCAGCACAATTCCGACAATCAGCGCGATCAGCGGAATGAACGCGAAGCCGCCGATCGAGAGCACGTCGAGCCAGTCTGCGCCCTGGTGGAAGGTCGCCATCTGCGTCGCCTGCAGGTAGCCGGCCGCGCCGATGGGAATTGGCAAGGCGTAAATGATCCCCCGTTCCCACTCCCGCGCGTTCGCCAGCAGCGCCGGCAGCAACAGCGCCAGGCCGACGCTGAAGACCAGGAAATCGTAGTCGTAGGCATAAGGGCTGATGCAGACCGAAACGATTGCGGTGAGGCCGAGGCTCTCGCGTGCGGGCATCGTGCGGTAGACCGCAATGAGGACGACGGCGAGCGCCAGCACGGCGACGATGCCCTGGGCGACAAACGATCCCGACGCGGACAACCCCGCCGTTCGCAACGCCGCATAGATCGAGATCATGCGATGCATCGGATAGTTGCCTTGCTCCAGGAACACCGACGAATCGCGTACGCTCTGCAGGAACGCGCTCCAGATCTCGACGCCGAACACCGCCGTAGAGATCGCTGAACTGATCAGCACGACGGCGGCGGCCGTCATCACGACCATCCAGGAGCGCCGCAGGATCGCGTAGACCGCGAACGCGATGGCGAGATGCGGCTTGATGATCATGAGACCAAGCGCCGCTCCGGCGACGACTGGTCGCTCTTCGAAGAACAGGCAAACCATTCCGATCAGCGCGGCCGTCAGCAAGCCGTTCTGTCCGCATGCCAGCGTGATCCCGATGGTCGGGAAGAAGATGATCAGCACGAGCACGAACTGGCTTCCGGCAAGGCGGCGCAGCACGGCGAGGTAAAGCGCCAATGTCGAGCCCGCGAACAGCAAATAGGCGATCCCGATCGGGATCAGCGCAAACGGCGCCAGCAGCAGGCCAAATTGCGGCGGATAGGTCCACGACATGAAGCCGTTGTGCCCGCCCGAGGCCTCTCGCTGGATGACGATGAGCTTCGCGAACCGATAGGCCTGGTCCATGTCGCCGAGCCACACCAGCTTTGCGGTGATGTAGAAGGCGGCAAAGTCGACAAGTTCGCGGCCATGCCCCAGCCCCACCTGCCACAACCACACCGCTTTCAGAACGATGGCGATGGCCAGCAGCGCGAGGATTCCACGTGTGTAGGCGGTTCGCTTCGAGGTGGTCGACTGAATTGTTTCGAGGGTTGTTGCGAGCATCAAGCCGGGCCCTGTTACGGCAATTCAGGCTAGATCGAATAGGTTAAGCAGTCGAAAAACCGGGCGGAACCGGGTAGTGCCAAGGTGCCCGGTTCGACCGGCGCCGGTACCCTTCATGCGACTTTCGCTGGACGCTCTGTCGGCGCCAATGGTAACGGCTGAGATGACCATTTGATCGAGAGCCGCATGCCGAAACCTCCGCCTCCTTCCGCCAATCGCGGGCCCGGCCCATCCCCGGTCCTGCAACGTGCCGTGGTCGCGTTGCAGATGGGGCAGGTCGTCGAAGCCGAG
Organism: Bradyrhizobium sp. 26S5; assembly: GCF_036923295.1. Classification (NCBI taxonomy): domain Bacteria; kingdom Pseudomonadati; phylum Pseudomonadota; class Alphaproteobacteria; order Hyphomicrobiales; family Nitrobacteraceae; genus Bradyrhizobium; species Bradyrhizobium sp. 26S5. Next base: position 567,265 of record NZ_CP145948.1, read on the forward strand.
CGGCTGGCGGCGGAGGTGTTGAAGGCAAACCGGACCGATGTCGGCGCGGCCACGATCCTGGCACGGGCGCTGATGGCGCAGAACCGCAACGAGGAGGCGATCGCGCCGCTCGAGCGAGCCGCCCGCCGCGTCGAGGATGCCGGTATCGAGACGCTGCTCGGCGCGGCGCTCGGCGCCGTCGGCCGCCGCAGCGAGGCGATCGATGTGTTGCGGCGAACCACCGCGCGGCGGCCACCGTTCCTTCCCGCATTTCAGGAGCTGGCAGGGCAATTGGCTGCGGCGGGCCGCGTCGACCAGGCGGTTGCCGTCATCGAGAGCGCGATCGCTCTCGCGCCTGGGACCCTCGAGTTGCAGATACTGCTCGCGCAGCTGCTGCCCGATTGCAATCAGCGCAACCGAGCGCGCGAGATTCTGGAGAAGCTGCGCATTGTGGCGCCGGGGCATCCCGCTATCCTGCCCGCGCTCGCGCGTGTGCTGCTGCTCGATGGCGAATACGCCGGTGCGGCCGAACTCTACCGTCAGGTGCTGGCGCAGCGCCCTGACGACCCCCTGACGCGTCTTAGCTACTCCGCCTGTCTTCTGGAAATGGGCGACCGCGCCGCCGGCGAAGCCAATCTGCGTCTGGCGTTGCGCGGCCGGCCGCAAATGATCGGCCGCACGACGGCCGCGCTGACCATGTCATCGCATGGCCGCTTCTTCTTCCGTCCCAGCGGGTTTGCAAAATTTCTGAGCTAGGCGGTTCAGTCGCTGGTGCACGGAATTGTAGGATGGGTAGAGCGAAGCGAAACCCATCAATTGCACCCGCGCAGGTGAGATGATGGGTTTCGCTGCGCTCTACCCATCCTTGTATTAGCGCGCTGGGTTAGACTGGCCTCGTTCCGTGAGGAATGGCCCAGCTCGGGTGGCCGCCCGGGCTGGGCCGCTGATCGATCGGATCGTTACCCATCGAAGCCTTGAGGGCTGTTATTCGTAGCAAGATCGCGATCGGCACTTCATCGGGACCCGCATGGTTGAACGAACTTTAGGTTCGCATCACAAGGGAGGGTCGAGGAAGATGGCCAAGCGTACCACAATCTGTGCCGGGATCGATACCGGCAAGCGCAAGCTCGACGTGGCGCTCGACGGCAACTCGGAGCAGCTGCAGGTGGAGAACACGGCGGAAGGTCACAAGGCGCTGCTGGAGTGGCTTGGGCGGCGCAAGGTCAAGCGGGTTGGGATCGAGGCGAGCGGTGGCTATGAGCAAGCCGTCGTCGCCGAGTTACGGCGCATGCGGTTTGTCGTCGTGGTGTTCCAGCCGGCGCAGGTGCGTGCCTATGCCAAATACCGCGGGCAACGTGCCAAGAACGATCGGATCGATGCCGCGCTGATCGCCGCCTGCGCCGCTGCGGTCAACAAGATCCACCCGGCCCCTGACGCAAGGTTATCGCCCTTGGCCGGGCAGCTGACACTGATCGATCAGATCGGAGAGGATATCACGCGGTTCAAGAACCGGCTCGAGAGCTGTCGCGATGCGCGTATCCAAAAGCTCTGGAAGGAAGATATCGTCCGCCTGGCCAAGCGCGAACGCGTCGAGTTCAAGGCTTTGGTGGCAGCGATCCGCGAACAGCACGATCTCGCTGCCCGGCTCGATCTGATCTACAGCGTCGGCGGGGCCGGGCTGCCGACTGCGGTCGCCATTCTGGTGCGCATGCCGGAGATCGGCCAAATCAGCCGCGAGCAGGCCGCAGCTCTTGCGGGCCTTGCGCCTTATGATGACGACAGCGGAGAGCATATTGGCGCTCGTCACATCATCGGTGGACGCAAGCGCCTGCGAGAGGCGCTCTATGCTGCAGCGCTGGCGGCGTCGTTCCGCTGGAATCCGCAGCTCATCGCCCTTTACAAGCGACTGATCGCCGCCGGTAAGGGTCACAAGCGCGCGCTGATCGCCTGCGCCAGGAAGCTGCTTGTCTTCATCAACGCCGTGGTGGCCCGAGGCACCCCTTGGCAAGCTGACATGTCAGCTGTTCCAGCAGCCTGAAGCGTTTCTTTGTTCGACCGGGGCGCCGTTTCTTCGTCCCGACCTGCCGTCACCAGGACGTCGCGCACAGCGGCCGTCAAGGATGGCCGTCGCTCAAATGCCACCACATCCTCATCCTCAACAGGCCACGCCTTGATGGCCGCGAGCACGGCGTCAGTCTCAACGGCGATCGGACAATTCAATCGCACACAACCGAAAGAGCTAATGGTTGCTACGAGACTGGCGGTCTGTCATCGACTGGTTTGCGTTGATGGGAGCGGAGTTGGTCGCGCCCTGCGCCCTCTGCGAGAGGAGAGGGCGGAAAGAAGAGCAAAGCTCGGACAGATCATGTCGCGAGAATACAAAGCTGCGTCCCCATTAAAGCTGTCATCGCCCGGCTCGACCGGGCGATCCAGTACGCCGCAGCCTCTCGGTTCAAGCACCGGCGTCTCTGGAATACTGGATCACCCGCATGCGCGGGTGATGACACCGAGTACTTGGCTGTTTGACATTGAATCAGCTGTGAATCGCCCCACCCCCGAGCAAAGCCTTCGCCTTTGTCGCTGGAGGAGGCAGCGACAAAGGCCGTGCACGCCCGGTCTACGTCCGAAACTGCCGACGATACAGCCCAGACTCGCGGGCGATCCTCTTGGACAGTTCCTGTGCGCGCGATGTTTCATCCGGCGTCATCGCCGCGGTCTGCGGGACCCAGTTTTCGCGTTTCACCGGGAAGCATTGCGCAATCGGCGTGCCCTTGGGCAACACGCCGTTGAAATTGGTGTCGTGCCAGCGTGCCGGGAAATGAATCCAGCTGTCGTGAAACAGATCGCAATCGACCAGGCCGGTCAGTGTGGTGAAGGGCAGGTCGAACCGATTGACCGGATGCGTGAAGAACAGCGAGTAGCCCGCCGGCGCCTCGATGGTCCACAGATTGACAAACTTGATGACGAAGCGGTCGGCCTCGAACAGCGGCGAGCCGACCACCTGGCTTTCGTCGTGGAATCCGACCGGCGAGCGCGGGAATTCGAGCTCGCCCCCGGCCGGAAGATCGTTGTCCCATGTGATCGCGCCATTCTCGACCTTGAGATCGCACACCAGCGGCAACAGGAAACCTGATGTCATCGCATCGACGAATGGCGGGCAGCGCTTGACGGTATCCTCCTCGCGATTGCTCATCGCGTTGAAGGACTGCGTCGGCATCGCCTTGAGCCATCCTGGAAGACCCAATGACGCGGGCACCGGCGGCGGAATCTTGCCCTCGAGCTCCGCCGGACAGCGGAATTTGATGGTCATCGCTTCGTTGTTGTTGGACACGGCTTTGGCCCTTGGTTCGTTCAATGTCGGCAGCGCCCTTGCGCCAGTCGATGCTGATCTAGCACGCGATGACGCCGCGGAGAAAGCAGCCGCATCTGCCGCGGCGCGAACCGCGGTATGGAGCTATAAGCTGTTGTTATCGTGACGGATAAGGCAAGTCCTCTATTCCCGGTTCGACGCACGCCAATGCTGCTTTGTCGCGTCGTTCCGTTCGCCGGTGTGCAAGACTCAACCGACAGGCATTGGCTTTCGATGCCTGTCGGGCGCATCATGGCGGGTGTCGCTGACGACGGGATTTGCAAGAGGTAACGGAGGGACCGATGGCCGAATCGAAGGTTGAGACCGCCAACACCGCGGGCGCCGCGCCACCCTCCGGCGAGAGCGGCGGCGTGAGCGAGCTTGCGATCGCAACCGTCCGCACCGTGCCGATCGAGCAGGCGCAGTCTCGCACCGAGCACGATCTGCTCGGCGAGGACGATGTGCCGGCCAACGCGCTGTGGGGCATCCATACCAAGCGCGCGGTGGTGAACTTTCCGATCACCGGCGTGCCGGTCGGCCATTTCCCGGAATTCGTCCGCGCACTGGCGCTGGTGAAGCAGGCGGCCGCCCGCGCCAACAAGCGGCTCGGCTATCTCTCGCCCGAAAAGGCCGATGCGATCGATAAGGCCTGCACCCTGATCGCGACCGACAAGGTCTATGCCGAGTCTTTTGTCGTCGATGCGATCCAGGGCGGCGCCGGCACCTCGACCAACATGAATGCCAACGAGGTGATCGCCAACGTCGCGCTGCGATTGATGGGCAAGAAGCCTGGCGACTATCACACGCTGCATCCGAACGACGACGTCAACATGGCGCAATCGACCAATGACGCCTATCCGACCGCGCTGCGGCTCGCGGTGATTTTTGCCACCCAGCCGCTGGTGCGCGCGCTGGATGACCTCGCATATGCCTTCAAGGGCAAGGCGGTGGAATTTGCCGACGTTTTGAAGATGGGTCGCACCCAGCTCCAGGACGCGGTGCCGATGACGCTCGGTCAGGAGTTCGACGCCTTCCACGCCACCGTGAAGGAAGACGTCGCACGGCTGAACGAGATCTCCTCGCTGTTCCGCGAGGTCAATCTCGGTGCCACCGCGATCGGCACCGGGATCAATGCCGACCCGCGCTACGCCGCACTTGCGGTCGAGGAATTGTCGCGGCTGTCCGGCCAGCCGATGGTGCTGGCCTCGAACCTGATCGAGGCGACGTCCGACCTCGGCGCCTTCGTGCTGTTCTCGGGCGTGCTGAAACGCGTTGCGGTGAAAGTGTCGAAGATCTGCAACGACCTTCGCCTGCTGTCGTCGGGGCCGCGCACCGGCATCGGCGAGATTCGGCTGCCCGCCGTGCAGGCCGGCTCATCGATCATGCCCGGCAAGGTCAACCCGGTGATCCCCGAGGTGGTCAACCAGGTCGCTTCCCTCGTGATCGGGCACGATCTCACGGTGACGATGTGCGCCGAAGGTGGCCAGCTCCAGCTCAACGCGTTCGAGCCGACCATCGGCTACTGCGTGCTGAGCTCGCTGCGCATGCTGACCGCGGCGATCGACACGCTGACCAAGCGCTGCGTCGACGGCATCGAGGCCGATCGCGAGCGCTGCCGCAGCCTCGTGCAGGGCTCGATCGGCCTGATCACGGCGCTGGCGCCGGCGCTCGGTTATGAGGCCTCATCGCGCGTGGCGCGCCGCGCGCTGAAGGAGAATCGCTCGGTCGCCGATATCGTGCTGGAGGAAAAGCTCCTGACCGAGGCGCAGCTCAACGAGTTGCTCGAGCTCGAAGCCATGACCCGCCCGGCGCGCCGGCAGCCGGTGCCGAAGGGGTGAGGGGGCTGCGAAGGAGCTGTGCTCCCTCTCCCGCTTGCGGGGGAGGGCCGGGGTGGGGGCGAGTCGCAATGCGGAGAGAGCCCCCACCCGCATCGCATCTTCGATGCGCTGCGACCTCCCCCGCAAGCGGGAGAGGTCGGCCGCGAGACCGATGCAAGCAAAGCCCATCCTACTCAGAGCGTCTTGATGAACTCGATCAAAGCGCGGCGCTCGTTTTCCGTCAGCTCCGGCCCGATCACGCCGGCACGCTTCTCGTTCGAGAATTCGTGTCCGGAGTTGCTGTTGCCGCGCTTGGTGGTGTCGAGCACGAAGCCGTTCTTGACCTTGTCCTTCCAGGCATAGCCGAGATCCTTGGGATCATACTCGCGGCTGCCGAGATAGAAGGTCGAGGGACGCTCCTTCACCGGCGACAGCAGTGCGTAGATGGTCGGGACCGATCCGTTGTGCAAATAGGGCGGCGTCGCCCAGATGCCGTTGAGCGGCCGGACCTTGTAGGCGAGCGGCGCCTGGATCTCGTTCGGCCGGTAGCCGTTGATGCGCTTGCGATCCTCCGGCGGGGTCTTGTTCTGGTCGTACCAATAGTCGACGGCCTTCTCGACGAGGTCGCCGAGCGCGGGGCCAAAACTGGCGTCCTTGATCTTCAGATTGGCCGGCGTCTCGACCGTACGGCTCGCAAGGCCCTCGGCCTGCGCGCCGTCGGTGCCGATCAGGCTGATCGGAATCATCTCGACGTCGAGCAGCGGCTGGCCGGCGTCGTTCTTGATCCAGCGCTTCTTGTCCTTGAACAGCGCAAAGGCTTCGCTCGCGGGCAGCGCCTTGCTGTCGATCGCCGGGCCATGGCAGCCCTGGCAGCGCGTCTTGTAGAGCCCGCCGCCGATCTTCGCGAGATCCATGTTGATCTGCGGCAGGATGTTCTCCGGCCATTTCGGCGACGCCAGGCCACCAAAGCCCTTGTCCTCGCTGGGCGGCTCGCCGGCGATCATCCGCTCCATCTCGTGCAGCACGTCGATCCGCGCGCTCGACTTGAACAGGCCCCTGGATTCGTCGAGCAGATTGAGCTCGGCGCTGACGCCGAGCGCCTCGCCGGCGTTGCGTACCATCGGCTGCATGATCGAGCCGTCATATTGCACCCAGCTGAACCATGGCGCGTTCCAGATCCGCGGGAAATGCACTGGCGCCGAATGCGAGGCGTAGTTGTCCGGATTGTTCAGGTCGATCGAGAACACCTGGTTGCCGATCCGGTTCAGCGCGTCGAGCCGCGCATAACCTTCCTCGACGCTGTTGGCGGCGACCTTGGTCTCCAACGAGTTGATGTTGGCGTATTGCTTCAACACCAGGTCGAGTTGGCCGCGCAGCGCCATGCGCTCGTCGAGGCTCGCATCCTTGCCGAGGATATCGTCGGCAAAGCGCGAGAAGCGGCCCGGCCAGAACCGTGTCAAGAGCAGCGAGACGCCGACGCTCTTCTGGAATTCGAACAGATTGGTGTTGGCCGGCCCGCCGTCGATCACGATCTCGGTGCCGCGATAGGTGAAGCTTCCGGTGTGACAGGCCGCGCAGGTCAGCCCGACCCCGGTCATGTCGGCCTTGCTGTGCGGGTTGCGCCAGGGCGCGCCATTGGCATCCGCCATCGGACTGCCCTGCGCGAAGCCGATCGGCAGCGCATCGGGCTTGCCCGGGATCACAGTGTCGGGAATAAAGCCGAAGCGGCCGAGATAATTAGTCTCGCTGAGCCGCGGCGCCGCCGTGAACAGCGGCCAGACCGTCGGCTGTTCCAGCGCCATGAACCATTCATGGGGAATGCCGAAGGTCCGGGTGCCCTGGTCGGCGTGGTAGAACCAGCGCAGCCGCTCGGCGCTGACATTCTGATCCAGCCACACGCTCTTTGCCGGCGGCTGGTAGTCGACGACCTTGACGCGGAAGCTGCTGACCACCGTCTCGATATCGTCCTTGAAGTAGAGGACGCCGGCGACAATCAGCAGTCCGATGAAGAAGATCGTCTTGCGAGGCATGCCCCGTCCCCCGATTCGTGGTACCCGCGCGTCATATGGACGAGATGTTAAGAATCGCCGAAAACAAGTTCGCGTTCTGCGTGTATCATGCTGCGCGCTATCCTACAGTGGCGCCTCTTGGTCTAACAACGGAAATGTTGCAAAGGCAATGTTGCAAAGGAAATATTGATCGGCTGTGAGCCGGTTCACTTACGGCATCGCTGTCGCGGCGGCATTTGCGCGCATCAAGGCGTGCGGCTAGAACTAACGGCACAACAATTCTACGAGAAGTCATCTTGAACGCGTCAGGCGCGCAACCGATCACGATCACGGTCTCCGGCGATAGCACGGTGTCCGCGCTGCTGCTGCGCCCGGCGCAGGCGCGTGCGGTCTATGTGCTTGCGCATGGCGCCGGCGCCGGCATGGCCCATGCCTCGATGGAGTCGATTGCGGTCGGCCTCGCCGAGCGCGGCATCGCGACGCTGCGCTATCAGTTTCCCTACATGGAGAAGGGCAGCAAGCGGCCCGATCCGCCCGCCGTCGCGCAGGCAACGGTGCGCGCCGCGGTGGCGGAGACCGCGCGGCGTTGCGGCGAACTGCCGATGTTCGCCGGCGGCAAGTCGTTCGGTGGACGCATGACCTCGCAGGCGCAGGCGAAAGCGCCGCTCGCCGGCGTGCGCGGGCTGGTGTTCCTCGGCTTCCCCCTGCATCCTGCCGGCAAGCCGTCGAGCGAGCGGGCCAAACATCTCACCGAGATCAAGGTCCCGATGCTGTTCCTGCAGGGCACCCGCGATGCGCTGGCCGAGCTCGACCTGCTCGAGCCTGTGGTGGAGGCGTTGGGTAGCCGTGCGACGCTGCATCTGGTGCAGGAGGCCGACCACTCCTTCCATGTCCTCAAGCGCTCCGGCCGCAACGACCGCGAGGTGATGGCCGAGCTGCTCGATGCGTTCGCGGCGTGGGTCGCCAAGCATTCGTGAGTCGTAACCCATGACCAAGATCCTGATCGTCAATCCCAACACCACCGCGTCGATGACCGCGACCATCGCCACCGCCGCGCAGGCGGTTGCCGCATCCGGCACCGAGATCGTGGCGGTCACCTCGTCGATGGGGCCGGCCTCGATCGAGGGCTTCTACGACGAGGCGTTTGCCGTTCCCGGCCTGATCGAGGCGCTGTTGAAGACGCCCGATGCGGACGTCGGCATCATCGCCTGCTTCGACGACACCGGGTTGGATGCCGCGCGGTCGGCAGCGCGCTACCCCGTGGTCGGCATCTGCGAAGCGGCGCTGGTCACGGCCGGACAGATCGCCAAACGCATCGGCATCGTCACCGCGCTGCCGCGCTCGATCGTGCCGCTGGAAGAGCTGGTCCGCCGCTACGGCTTTGCCGATCGCGCTGCGGTCACGGCCTGCGACGTCGCAGTGCTCGATCTCGAGAAGCCGGGCTCTGGCGCAAAACCAAAGCTGCAGGCGGAGATTGCGCGGGCGCTGGAGAAGGGCGCCGACGCCATCGTGCTCGGCTGTGCCGGCATGGCCGATCTTGCACATGAGCTGTCGATGCAATTCGGTGTGCCGGTGGTCGATGGCGTCGCCGCCGCGGTGAAGCAGGCGGAGGCGCTCGCCGGTCTCAAGCTCACGACGTCACGCCGCGGCGCCTACGCCTCGCCCGCGGCGAAGGTCTATTCCGGGCCGTTGGGGAAGTTCGCGCCGCCGTCAGCCTGACGTCGCACCGCCATAGATCCGGTCGCGCAGCCGGCGCATGCCGGAGAGCCAGCGCTCGCGGTTGGTGGCTTTGCGCTGCATGTATTCCTGCACCTGCGGATGCGAGAGAATCAGGAAGCGCTCTTCGGCCATCGCCTCGATCACCATGCGCGCGACTTCGCCCGGCTGCAGCACGCCGTCGACGCGCGCCGCGCTCGGGCCCGGCGTCGTCATGCCTGTCTGCACCGATTGCGGACAGAGCACGGAGATGCGGATGCCGCGATCGCCATACTGGATGGCGAGATGCTCGGCGAGCGCGACCGCGGCGCTCTTGGTCACACCGTAAGGCATCGAGTTCAGCGAGGCCAATAGCCCCGCGGCCGATGCGGTGTTGATGAGATAGCCGGAGCCGCGCGCCAGCATGCCGGGCACCAGCACACGCGCCGCGAACACGTGACTCATCACATGCACCCGCCAGCTCACGTCCCAATCGGCATCGGTCGCGGCTTCCTGTCCCTTGCGCGACAATCCGGCATTGGAGAAGAACACGTCGACCGGACCATATTTGTCCTCGGCCGCGGCGATCAGCGCCTTGATGTCCTCTTCGAGCCCGACATCAGCGGTGACCGCAAGCCCGTCGATATCGCCGGCGACATTGGCGAGCCGGTCGCGCGAGGTCTTGAGATCGGCGACCACGACGCCGCGGGCGCCGGCCTCCGCATAGGCCCGCGCCACCCCTTCGCCGATCCCGCTCGCACCGCCGGTGACGACACAGACCTTGTTCTTGACGTGCATGGTTCGATGTTCCTGCTTGTGATCGTGGTGGGGCGGATTGTCAGCCCTGGTACAGGTCCTTGTCACGCGCCTTCTGGATCGCGAGCGCGGCCATCAGGTCGAGCATCGGGGTCGAGAGATCAGCGGCGCGGGCAAACGCCGCCGGGGCGCGCACCAGCACGTCGATCTCCATGGCGCGGCCGAGCTCGTAATCCTGCAGGATCGAGGGCTTGTGGTCGGGCGCCGGCCCGCTGCGGGTGACGCGCTTGACCGCAGGGAGATAGCGAGTCGCCACCGCATTGGCCTCGTCGAGCAGGCGCGGGATCACGTCCTGCATGACAGGATCGTCGCGGACGGCACGCGCGGTCAGTCCGGTCAACAGGCACAGCACCGACATCGACATGTTGGTGAGCAGCTTCGACCAGATCGTCTCGCGGATTTCCGTGACCTCGGGCGATTCGATCGAGGCTTCATTCAGCGCCGCGCGCAGAGTGGCAATGCGCTCGCTCTGACGGTCGTCGCACTCGCCGATCAAAAGGCGGTTGCGATCCGGCGACAGGTTTGCCGCCACGCCGGGCGCGATCACCTCGTTGGACGAGAAGATCACGCCGCCAATGATCCGTTGCTTCGGGATGGCGCTGCGCAGCCGCCCGCCGGGGTCGAGGAAGCCGAGATCGGGGATGGCGGGATGCTGTGGCGGCAGGCCGAGATCGTACCACCAGGGAATGCCGTTCTGCGCGAACACGATGGCGGCGTCGCGTTGAAGCAACGGCGGGAGCCCGGTCGCGAGCGCGCCGATGCCGGTGGCCTTCAACGTGCAGATGACGACGTCCTGCGGACCCAGCTCGGCGGGATCGGCCGACGCCTTCACCTTTGCGGTGAGCCTGGTGCCGCCGACCTCGAGCGTCAATCCGTTGGCCCTGACCGCGTCGAGATGCGGCCCGCGCATCACGCAGGACACGTCGTGACCGGCGCGTGCCAGCCGGACCGCGAAATGGCTGCCGACGGCGCCCGCGCCGAAAATGCAAATACGCATGAGTGGAACAATTCCTTGCAAACGTGCCGCGTCAGTTTCCACAAGCGCGGGGCATCGCGCAACCCGTCATGCGCGTGGCGCGGTCGCGCGCGCTTGAAAGTGATGGATCAAGGCATCTCCGCTCGCCATAGTGCGAGGCTAGTACAAGGCAAGAGCAATGCCGAACGAGGGAGAAAAATCATGTCGGCCAGCCCAGTCCTGTGGAGCCTCGATGCGCGCGGGGTCGCGACCGTCACGCTGAATCGCCCCGAGGTCAACAATGCCTATGACGGCGCGCTGATTGCGGGCGTGCTGGCCGCGATCGACGATCTCTCGACCAAGCCGGTGCGCGTTGTCGTGCTCAAGGGCAATGGCAAGCATTTCCAGGCCGGCGCCGACCTGAAATGGATCAACGGCGTGCGGCCGAAATCATCAGAGGAGAACGAGGTGGCGTCGCGCGCCACGTTCGAGGCGGTGCAGCGCCTCAACACGCTGCCGGTCCCGACGGTCGCACTGGTGCAGGGCGGCTGCTTCGGCGGCGGCACCGGCGTGATCTCGGCCTGCGACATCGTGATCGCGGCTGATAACGCGTTGTTCTCGATCACCGAGGTGCGCTGGGGCCTGACCGCGGCGATCATCATCCCGCAGCTCTGCGACGCCATCGGCGTGCGCCAGGTGCGCCGCTACGCGCTGACCGGCGAACGCTTCGGCGCCGAGGATGCGCGCCGCATCGGCCTCGTGCATGAGGTGGTGCCGCTCGCCGATCTCGAAAGCGCCGGCGCCAAGGTCGTGGAGCAGCTGCTCGGCAACGCACCGGATGCGATGGCCGAGACTAAGAAGCTCGCGATGGAAAGCTCGTTCGGCGGCATGGGCGTGGACGACGACGCCTACAAGCGTCTCGTCCATCTGCATTCGGCCAAGCGGCAGACCGCCGAGGCGGCCGAAGGGCTCGCGTCCTTCGCCGAGAAGCGCGCGGGGCGATGGGGCGGTGGCACGGCGTAAGTCTCTCTGTTTCGTTCAGCAGCCGTTGCAGATGCCGCGCATGCTCCGGTAGACCTCCGCGTCGTCGCGGCGCATCTGTTGCAGCTGATCGAATGTCTTCGATTCGCTCGACCGCGTCACAGGCGCTTCGGGCTTGCGCCGGGCCGCCAGTTCCTGCTCCTGGCGGTGGTAGCAGGCCTCGCGTTCCGCCTTGGCCTCGATGAAGCGGCAGGTCTCGATCGCCGCCGCGGGCCCAGCGACGATGATGAGGCCGAGCGAAACCGAGATCAGGAGTTTCAAGCGGGCGATCCTTTCGTGGTCTTGTCTCAGGTCCGCGTGCGAGGGGCAAGGCTGTCGTCGGATCACAGCGATTGCGACAGCATTTTTTTCAATGTCCTTAGCAGCGCCTGCACGGCGGCGGCATTGATGCGGCGTTCCGGAACGGCGGCCTTCACCCACAGTTCCGGGATCGGAAACTCAGTGAGCACCGGCTGCAGGACGCCGTCGCGCAGCGCGTCCGCGACCAGATAGTGCGAGAGCAGGGCGATGCCGTTGCCGGCGATCGCGCTTTGCGTCAGCACACGGCCCTCGTTCGACGAGAGAATCGGGCGCACCTGGATATTGATGCGGCCACGCGGCCCCTCGAACGGCCATTCCGGCCCGGTCGGCAGGAAGCTGAGGCAGCGATGATCGACCAGGTCGCGCGGATGCTTCGGTGTGCCGTGCTTCTTCAGATACACAGGCGAGGCGCACAACAGCCGCGGCAGCCGGCACAACGGCTCGTCGACGCCGCCGCCGAACGAATGCGGGAAGGCGCCGATCGCGATATCAAAACCCTCGGTCACCGGATCGACCGGACGGTCGATCATCACGATCTCGAGCTTCACGCTGCGGTTTTGCTTCTGGAAGATCGTGAAAGCATCGGCGAGCCGCGCCACCGTCAGCGATGTCGGTGCCTTGACGCGGAGGTGATCGGTGAGATCGCGCTGCTTCTCGCCCATCCGAGACAAGAGATCGCCGACATCGGCAACCACGCCGCGGGCGCGATGGACATATTGCTGCCCGGCCTCGGTCAGCCGCAACTGGCGGGTCGAACGATGGAACAGCGCGGTGCCGATCCGTTCCTCTAGCTGGGTGACGCGCTTGGCGACGACTGACGTTGCGACGTTGAGCTTGCGCGCAGCGGCGGAGAAGCCGCCGGCGTCGGCGGTGGCGAGGAAGGCCTCGAGGTTAACAAGCGTATCCATCCGCTCTTACCTTTTTCTCCCTTTGCCTTTCTCGATTCGCGAAAGCTGATTACATAATTTGGTGGATTGTACTGCAATCCGCATCAATTCATAGTTGGCCCAATCAACTTTGTTCAGGGCGGAAATGATGCGAGCGAGCACGATCGAAGAACCTGCGCGGCAGGTCCCCCTCTATGGCGAATATGACGTGGTGGTGCTCGGCGGCGGACCGGCCGGCATCGCGGCGGCCGTCGGCGCGGCACGTGCCGGACGGCGGACGCTGCTGATTGAACGCTACGGATTTCTCGGCGGCATGGGCACCGCGGCGGGCGTGACCAACTTCTGCGGACTGCACGCCAACATCTTCGGCGAGATGCACCGCGTGGTGCAGGGCATCGCCTCCGACTTGCTGGCGCGGATCGACCGTCTCGGCGGGTTGAACGCGCCGCATCTGATCCTCAGCAAGATCCTTGCGCAGGCGTATGACACCGCCGCCTACAAGATCGCGGCGGACGATCTGCTGGCGCATCACAAGGTCGACATCCTGTTCCACGCACTCGGTGCCGGCGTTGTGATGGACGGCGCGCGGATTCGCGCGCTAATGGTGGAAACCAAGGCCGGCCGGCAAGCGGTGCTGGCCGGCATCTTCATCGACTGTTCCGGCGACGGCGATCTCGCGGTGTGGGCGGGCGCGCCCTATGAAGTCGGCGACAACCAAGGCGGCATGCTCTACCCCTCGATGATGTTCCGCCTCAACGGCATCGATCCGGCGAAAGCGGGCGACGCGTGGCGCACGATCCCGGCGCTGATGGCGGAGGCCGAGGCCGCCGGCACGCATAAATTCCCGCGCAAGTCGGCGATCGTGCGGCCGCAGAAATCGCAGATCGAATGGCGGGTGAATTTCACGCAGGTGACGCGGAGTGACGGCGGCGCCATCTCGGGCATCGACCCCGATGACATGACGCGCGGCGAGATCGAGGGCCGCCGCCAGGCGGTCGAGGCCTTCGCGTTCCTGCGCACGGTGCCCGGCTTCGAGAACTCCTACATCGTCGATCTGCCGCCGCAGCTCGGCATCCGCGAGACGCGGCGCGTGATCGGCGGTTACATGCTATCAGGCGAAGACGTGCTGGGCTGCGCCTCGTTCGAGGATTCGATCGGCGTCAATGGCTGGCCGAAGGAGTCGCATGTTCCGGGCGACGTGATCTTCGAATTTCCGCCGATCCCGGAGAGCCGCGGCTACAACGAGTTGCCGTACCGCATGCTGGTGCCTGAGGGTGTCGACAATCTCCTGGTTGCCGGCCGTTGCGCCTCGATGACCCATGAAGGGCAGTCGGCCGCGCGCGTCTCCGGTGCCTGCTTTGTGATGGGCGAGGCGGCGGGAACCGCGGCTGCGCTGGCGCTGTCGGGCAACACGATTCCGCGCGACATTTCCGTCGAAAAGTTGCAACAACTGCTCGGCAAGCAGGGCGCGTTCATCGGCCGCGATCAGGCCGTGCCCGAAGGACTTTAGGCGGAGGACGGCAATGAAGGGTTGGACGCGGCTCGCACTCGCGGGTCTGCTGGTCTGGGCCGCGAGCGGCATCGCGCAGGCCGATGATCTCCTCAAGGCGAAGATCGGCGTCTTGCGCCTGTCGTCATCCGCACCGGTGTTCATCGCGCAGGACAAGGGCTATTTCCGCGACGCCGGCCTCGACGTCGAGCTGAAATTCTTCGATGCGGCGCAGCCGATCGCGGTTGCGACCACCTCGGGCGACATCGATTTCGGCATCACCGCGTTCACCGCGGGCCTCTATAACCTCGCCGGCAAGGGCACGCTGAAGGTGATCGGCGGCATGAGCCGCGAGAAGGCCGGCTATCCCCTGATCGGCTATTTCGCCAGCAACAACGCCTATGCTGGCGGCCTCAAGACGCCGAAGGATCTGGCGGGCAAGCGCGTGGCGGTGACCCAGGTCGGCTCCAGCTTCCATTATTCGCTCGGCCTGCTCGCGGACAAATACGGCTTCAAGCTGTCCGACGTGAAGGTCGTGCCGCTGCAGTCGCTGTCGAACGCCGCGGCGGCGCTGAAGGGCGAGACGGTCGATGCGGCGCTGCTGCCGGTCTCGACCGCGCGGACGCTGATGGATTCCAACGGCGCGAAGTTTCTCGGCTGGGTCGGCGACGAGACGCCGTGGCAGCTCGGCGCCATCTTCGCTTCGCCGAAGACGCTGACCAACGCACCGCTGGTGACCCGGCTGCTCACCGCGCTCACCCGTGCCGACCACGAATATCACGACGTGATCCTCACAGCGATCAAGGACGGCGTGGTGCCGATCAACGACAAGACGAGGCCGCTGCTCGAGATCATCGCCAAATACACCAACCTGCCGGTCGGGCAGGTGGTCGGCAACTGCGCCTATATCGATCCCGACGGCAAGCTCGACGTGAAGAACGTCGACAACCAGATCAAATGGCTGCAGGCGCAGGGTTTTGTCGACAAGGGCTTTGATGCCGGCGCGATCATCGCCAAGGACTATGTGAAGGCGGATTGATGTCGAGCCGCGTGCACCATAGTCCACCCGTCATCCTGATGAGCGCGCACTTGCGCGCGTCTCGAAGGGATGCACGGCCGAGCTGCATCCGGGCCGTCGACCCTTCGAGACGCCGCTGCGCGGCTCCTCAGGGTGACGGATCAGATAATGAGCCTCTAACATGGACCTGATCGCCGACCATATCAGCCATCGCTTCGGCGCGCTCGACGTGCTCGATGATGTCTCCTTCCAGGTCTCGGCCGGCGAGATCGTTGCGATCGTCGGTCCGTCCGGCTGCGGCAAGAGCACGCTGCTGTCGATCCTCGGTGGGCTGCTGCGGCCATCCGCGGGCGCCGCCGAGCTGCGCGGCGCGCCGCCGGCCGGCAGCCTTAATCCGCTGACCTTCGTGTTCCAGGATTTTGCGCTGTTACCTTGGAATACGGTCGAGGAGAACGTCGCCTTTCCGCTGTTGCACACGCCCCTGAGCGCCGGCGAGCGCGATGCAGTGATCGACGACGCGCTGCGCCGCACGGGCTTAACGGATTTTCGCGCGGCCTACCCGAAGCAGCTGTCCGGCGGCATGCGTCAGCGCGTCGGCATAGCGCGTGCGCTCGCTGTCCGACCGGCGATCCTGCTGATGGACGAGCCGCTGTCGGCGCTGGATTCGCAGACCCGCGAGCTCCTGATGGAGGATTTCGTAGGCCTGCTTGCCGACGGCACGATGGGCGCGGTCTATGTCACGCATAACCTTGAGGAAGCTGTGCGGCTCGCCGACCGCGTCGTCGTGCTGTCACGCCGCCCCGGCCGCATCAGGGAGATCGTGACCATTCCGATGACGCGCGCCGAACGCGGTGCTGTGGATGCGCGCGGGCCGCTGGCCGCCCTTCAAGGGGAGCTGTGGTCGCTGATCCGGAAAGAGGCGATCGATGCCGAGCGCGAGGTTCAGCATGCTTGACCGCGCGCCGCAGGAGACGAACGATCAGTCGGCGGAAGCAACACGGCCGGTCGCGTTTCGCGGTGCCGGCTTTACCCCGGGCGGCAGCCGCTATGCCGGCTGGATCGCGCTCGCGCTTGTGATCGCGGTCTGGCAACTCGCGGGCAGCGCAGGATTGGTCAATCCGCTGTTCCTGCCGGCGCCGTCGGCGATCGCGGTTGCGATCACCAAGCTCGCGATGTCGGGCGCGCTGTGGCAGCATTTGTCCTGGTCAATCATGCGGATCGGCACCGGCTGGATCATCGGCACGGTCGCCGGCGTCATCGTTGGTTTCGCGATCGGGCTGTCGACCCTGGCACGCGGTGTCGGCATCACCTTCATCTCGGCGCTGTTCCCGATCCCGAAGATCGCACTGCTGCCGCTCCTGATCCTGTGGCTCGGGATCGGCGAGGAGCCGAAGATCGCGACCATTGCGCTCGGTGTGTTCTTCTCGACCGCGATCTCGGTCTATAGCGGCGTCGATGCAGTGCCGCGCAATCTGATCCGGATGGCGCAAAGCTTCAACGTGCCGTTCCACGCCATCGTCCGCCGCGTGATCTGGCCGGGCGCGCTGCCCTCGATCCTCGCCGGCTTCCGCATCACCGCATCGGTTGCGCTGCTGCTGGTCGTCAGCGCCGAGATGATCGGCGCGCAATACGGCATCGGCGCCTTCGTGCTGCAGGCCGGCAATCTGATGCAGACCGATCAGCTGCTCGCCGGCGTCGTGATCCTGTCGCTGTTCGGGCTAGCGGTGGGGAAGCTGATCAACTGGCTGGAGACACGGCTGCTGCACTGGCGGTGAAAGCCGCGCCGTTCGCCACACACCCGGTGTCGTCCCGGCGAAAGCCGGGACCCATAACCACCGGGCATGGTTGTCGGAGACGAATGCAGCCCCAGCGCCTTCGAACAACCGAGCCCTGTGGTTATGGGTCCCGGGTCGCGCTTCGCTTGCCCGGGACGACGGGTGTTACGCGTTCCCCCTGTCCTCGCGGAACAGGTCGAGCTTCTGCTGCACCGGGCGGTCGGAGAACGAGAACAGCACGGAGTCGGCATCGGCCTCGTGGGTGACCCAGTGCCAGCTCGGCACCACGAACAGGTCGCGCGGGCCCCACTCGAAGGTCTGGTCGCCGATCCGTGTGCGGCCCTTGCCCTCGATCGCGGCGAACACGGTCGCGTCGGTCGCGCGATAGCGCGCGGTCTTGAAACCCTTCGGCAGCAGCTGGATGAAGGTGCCGATGGTCGGCATCGCAAAATCACCGGTCTCGGGATTGGAGAATTTCAGCTTCAGGCCGTGGCAGGCGTCCCATTCGTCGCTGCCCTTGGCCTTCTCCAGCGCCTCGCGGGTGTATTCATAGGGGTAGTTGAAGATCGGCGAGGTCTTCGAGGTCCGCTTCTGGTCAACAGGCAGCAGATTGTGGCCGTAGCGCGCGAAGCTCGCGCCGGCTGGTTTCGAGATCGACTGCTGATCTTCCTTGGCGCCTTCGGCGAACGAGCAATCGAAGAACTGCACCATCGGAATGTCGAGCCCGTCGAGCCAGAACATCGGCTCGCTGGTTTCGTTGGAATGGTCGTGCCAGGTCATCGACGGCGTGATGACGAAATCGCCCGGCGCCATCGCGGTGCGCTCGCCATCGACGGCGGTGAAGGCGCCCTTGCCCTCGAGCACGAAGCGCAGCGCTGACTGCGCGTGACGATGGGCGGGGGCGATGTCGCCCGGCACCACCATCTGCACGCCGGCGAACAGCGAGGTCGTGATTTTGGACTGGCCGCGCAGGCCGGGATTTTCCAGCACCAGCACGCGCCGCTCGGCTTCCTTGGCCGTGATCAGCCTGCCGGCCTCGTTCATGTAGTCGCGGATCTGGTCGAATTTCCAGAGGTGAGGGCGGCAGGCGCTCTTCGGCTCCGGCGTGATCAGATCGTTCATCACGTTCCACAGTGCCGAGAGGTTTTGGCCGTCGATCTTCCTGTAGAATGCCTCGCGCTCCGGGGTTTTCTGCACGGCTTCCATGGCAAGCCTCCCATCATTCTTGTCGGTTCAATTTAATTGACAGTATACTGACAATATGGCTAGCGTCAATGAAACAAGCCAATGACGAAATGCAAGGGAGGTTCCGATGAAGCTGCATGGCTATTTCCGGAGCAGCGCGTCCTATCGGGTGCGAATCGCCCTCAATTTGAAGGGGCTCACGCCGGAGCATCTGCCGCATCATCTGCGCAAGGGCGAGCAATGCGCGCCGGCCTACCTCGCGATCAACCCGCAGGGGCTGGTGCCGACGCTGGAGGATGACGCCGGCGCGATCCTCACCCAGTCGCTCGCGATCATCGAATGGCTCGACGAGACCCATCCCAATCCGCCGCTCTTGCCAAACGATCCGCTGCGGCGTGCCAAGGTGCGGGCGTTCGCGCAGGCGATCGCCTGCGACACCCACCCGGTGCAGAACCTGAAGGTGCTGGCGCGGCTGCGTCAGCTCGGCCTGCCGGAGGCGCAGGTGACGGAGTGGGCGGCCTGGGCCAATCGCGAGGGTCTGTCGGCGTGCGAGACCCTGATCGCGCAAGAGGCGGGACCGTTCTGCTTCGGCGACCAGCCGACCCTGGCCGATCTCTGCCTGGTGCCGCAGCTTGCCAATGCGCGGCGCTTCGGCGTCGAGCTCGCCGCTTATCCGCGCCTGCTCAAGGCAGAGGCCGCGGCGAAACAGGTCAAGGCGTTTGCCGACGCCGCCCCGGACAAGCAACCCGATGCCGAATAGCAAGCCAACGCCCGTCACCATGGACGCGGTCTACACCGCGCCCGGCTATCTGTTTCGACGGATGCAGCAGATCGCGGTCGCGTTGTTCATCGAGGAGTGCAAGGCGTTCGACTTGACGCCGGTGCAGTACGCCGCGCTGGTGACGATCTCGACCCATCCCGGCATCGACGCCACCCGGCTCTCCGCGGTGATCGCGTTCGACCGCTCCACGCTCGGCAATGTGATCGAGCGGCTGCAGGCCAAGGAGTTCATCGCCCGCAAGCCGTCGCCCGAGGACAAGCGCGTCAAGCTGCTCTATCTCACCAGGGCCGGCGCCGCCGTGCTCAACGACATCATGCCTTCGGTCGACAAGGCGCAGGCGCGGATGCTGCAGCCGCTGAAGCCGGCCGATCGCAAGACGCTGCTGGCGCTGCTGACGCAACTCGTCGACCTCAACAACGAGTCCTCGCGGGTACCGCTGCGCGCCGAGGACGCGCTCGAACATCTGGGGAGGTCGGGCTGATGGCAGACAGCAAGCCGGTCCTGATCGCGGGCGGCGGCATCGGCGGTCTCGCCGTGGCGCTGGGCCTCGCGCAGAAGGGCATCCGCTCGATCCTGCTGGAGAAGGCCGCAGCACTCGGCGAGATCGGCGCCGGCATCCAGCTCGGGCCGAATGCGTTCCACGCCTTCGACTATCTCGGCGTCGGCGAAGCCGCGCGCAACATGGCCGTCTATATCGACCAGCTGCGGCTGATGGATGCGCTGACCGCCGACGAGATCACCCATATCGATCTTGGCGACAGTTTTCGGGCGCGGTTCGGCAATCCCTATGCGGTGGTGCATCGCGGCGATCTGCATGGCGTGTTCCTGCGCGCCTGCCAGAACCACGAGCTGATCGAGCTCCGCGTCTCCAGCGAGGTTGTCGGCTACGAACAGGATGGTTCATCGGTGACTGCAAAACTCGCCAGTGGCGAGCGCATTACCGGACGTCTCCTGATCGGCGCCGACGGACTGTGGTCGAATATCCGCAAGCAGGTGACATCAGACGGACCGCCGCGCGTCTCCGGCCACACCACCTATCGCTCCGTGATCCCGACGGAGCAGATGCCGGAGGATCTGCGCTGGAACGCGGCCACACTGTGGGCCGGCCCGAAATGCCACATCGTGCATTATCCGCTGTCAGGCTGGAAGGTGTTCAACCTCGTCGTCACCTACCACAATGACGCGCCGGAGCCGGTCGCCGGAAAGCCGGTCTCCGAGGACGAGGTGATGAGGGGTTTTACCCACGTCCACGAGCGTGCGCAGAACATCATCCGCCACGGCACCAACTGGAAGCTCTGGGTGCTGTGCGACCGCGATCCCGATGAGCGCTGGATCGACGGCCGCGTCGTGCTGCTCGGCGATGCCGCGCATCCGATGCTGCAATATTTCGCGCAAGGCGCCTGCCAGGCGATGGAGGACGCAGTCTGCCTGTCGCACATGCTGGCCTATCACGATGATCAGGCGGCGGCACTCGATGCCTATCGTATCAGGCGCTTCCCGCGCACCGCGCGCGTGCAGCTGATGTCACGCGCGATCGGCGAGCACGTCTACCATCCCGCCGGCGAACACGCCCGCATCCGCAACGCGATCATGAGCGCGAAGTCGCAACAGCAGTGGTGCGACGATATTGCGTGGCTGTATGGCGGGACAGGGCTGGGTAGCTAGCTCCCCCGTCGTCGTCCCGGACAAGCGAGCGCGATCCGGGACCCATAACCACGAATGTCTATGAGGTTGCACGCTGGGGCCACAGTGCAATGCATCAATAAGCATTGGTGGTTATGGGTCCCGGCCTTCGCCGGGACGACAGCGAGCAAGTGGTGGCGTCGCGGCCCTCACATCCGCATCACCGCCTGCCGGTCGATCTTCCCCGTGCCGGTCTTCGGCAGCTCGTCGATGAACTTCACCTCGCGCGGATATTTGTATGGCAGCAGCTTCGCCTTGACGTAATCCTGCAGCCGCCGGGTTGCCTCATCGGTATCGAAGCCGCCCTTGTTCATCACAACCACGGCGCACAGCGTCATGCGGCGGTCCGGCAGTTCGGCGGCGTAGACGGCACATTCGCGGACGTCGGGGTGATCGGCGAGGCAGAGCTCGACCTCGAGCGGATAGACCCACTGGCCGGAGATCTTGATCAGATCGTCGGCGCGGCCGCGGAAGAAGTGGAAGCCGTCGCCGTCGCGGACAAAGCGGTCGCCAGTGTAGATCCAGCCGTCCTCGCGCACGGTCTCGGCGGTCTTGTCCGGCCGGTTCCAGTACAGCGGGGTCGCGGAATCGCCGCGTACCCACAAAATGCCTTCCTCATTGTCGCCGACCTCGCGGCCGTCGCTGTCGCACAGCATGATCTCGTAGCCGGGCACGCGCAGGCCGGCGGCGCCGAGCCTTTTCTTTTCCGCGCGGTTGCAGAGATAGATGTGCAGCACCTCGGTCGAGCCGAGGCCCTCGATGATCTCGAGCCCGGTGAGCTCTTTCCAGCCGTTGAAGACATCGGCCGACAGCACCTCCGCGGCCGAGACCGCCATCCGCAGCGAGGAGAAATCGGCAGCGTCCGCGCCTTCGGCCTTGGTCAGCGAGATGTAGAGCGTCGGCAGGCCGAAGAACACGGTCGGCCGATACTGCGCGATGGCTGCGAAGATCGCCGCCGGCTTCGGCTGGCCCGGCAGCAGCAGCGTCGCGGCGCCGACCGAGAAAGGAAACGTGATCGAATTGCCGAAGCCATAGGCGAAGAAGATCTTCGGCACCGAGAAGCAGATATCGCCGGGCGAAAGCTTCAGCACGTTGCGGGCAAAGGCGAGCTCGCTATAGGCCATGTCGTGCTGCAGATGCACGATACCCTTGGGACGGCCGGTCGAGCCCGACGAATACATCCAGAACGCCATCTCGTTGCGCTGCGTATCGGCCTCGTCGAGCTCGCCCGGAAACGCCTGCAGCCAGTCGCCGGCGTTGCGCATCTCAGGCACGGCATGCTCGCCGGCAGCGCCGTTGACCACAATCAGCGTGCGCAGCGGCGTGTCCTTGCAGGCCTCCGCGTTGAAGCGCGTGCAGAATTCGGCATCCGTCACCGCCACCTGCGCGCCGCCGTCGGACAGATAGAACTGCAGCAGCTCTGATGTCGTCAGCGTGTTGATCAGCAGCGGCACGAAGCCGGCGCGCACCGCGCCGAAGAATGCGGCCGGGTAGGCCGGCGTGTCGTCGAGGAACAGCAGCACGCGGTCGCCGCGCGTCAGTCCGAGCGATTTGAAGGCGTGGCCCCAGCGCGCCGCCTCAGTGCAGAGCTCGCGATAGGTCCGCGTCCCGGCGGGACCGATCAGCGCCAGGCGTTCAGCGTTGCCATTGCCGAGATTGTCGAACAGGATGCGGCTCGCATTGTAGTGCTCGGGTATCGCAAAGCCGATCTCGCGCGCACCGGGATTGTCCAGCGGAACCTGGTCGGCGATCCCTGTCATGAGTGTCCCTTTGCGGCTTCATAGCGGGCCATGAAGCCGGGCGACATCGCGCGCAGCCGCGCGTCGTCGATCCGGCCGGAGCGGGTGATGTAGCTGTAGGCGAAGTCCATCAGGTCGCGCTTCATATGCGCGGGGAAATGCTCGTACCAGTCGGCGCTGGTCCGCGCCGCGGTGACGAGCTTCTTCACGATCGGCTTGCGCTCGCTCTCGTAGCGCCCAAGCGCGGCGGCGATGTCGGCCTCGGTCTCCAGCGCCTTGGTCAGCGCGATCGCGTCCTCGATCGCAAGCCGCGTGCCCGAGCCGATCGAAAAATGTGCCGAATGCAGCGCGTCGCCGATCAACACCACGTTGCCGTGCGACCAGCGCTCGTTCCAGATCCACGGAAAATTGCGCCACACCGATTTGTTCGAGATCAGCCGGTGGCCGTCCAGCGTTTCGGCAAACACTTGCTCGCAGATCGCCTGCGATTCTTCGATGCTCTTGTCGGCAAAGCCGTAGGCCGCCCAGGTCGCCGCGTCGCACTCGACCAGGAAGGTGCTCATGTCCCTGGCGTAGCGGTAATGATGGGCGTTGAAGCTGCCGCGCTCGGTTGCCACAAAGGTCTGCGACAGTGTCGCAAAGGTTTTGGTGGTGCCGTACCAGGCGAATTTGTTGGTCGAATGCGAGACCGACGCGCCGAACGCGGTCTCGAAGCCGCGGCGGACCATCGAGTTCAGCCCGTCGGCGGCAACGATCAGGTCGTAACCCCTGAGCTCCTCGACCGATTGCACCACGGTGTCGAAGCGCGGCGTGATCCCGACGCTGCGCACGCGCTGCTGCAGGATCGTCAGCAGTTCCAGCCGGCCGATCGAGGAAAACCCGACGCCGTCGATCTCGACGCTCTCGCCGCGCAGGTTGAGGGTGATGTTCTTCCAGCTCTCCATCCGCGGCGCGATGGCGTCGACCGTCTCGGGGTCGTCGGCGCGCAGGAAGTCCAGCGCCTGCTCGGAGAACACCACGCCGAAGCCCCAGGTGGCGCCGGCGGCGTTCTGCTCGAACAGTTCGATCTCGGCGTCAGGGTGACGCTTCTTCCAGAGATAGGCGAAATAGAGCCCGCCGGGCCCTCCGCCGATCACGGCGATCCGCAACGTCTGCCTCCCAGATTGACAGTGTACTTACTATTTGCTCCACACTAATCTCCCTCCGGCGGGAACGCCAGAGGGAAAATGCGCGAGGCGACTATCCTGTTGGCGCTGAAAGGCTCAGTAGCAGCGGCGGACCTTCACGCCGCCGACCCATACCCAGCGGCAGCCGGCGACGACGGGGTTGCGGACAACGACGGCGCCGCGCGCGCCGGCGCATCCGGCGCGATAGACGCCGCGGGCGCAAACCACCGCGCTGGCGTCGGAGGATTCAAAGGTCATGGTCGCGGCAAAGGACAAAAGGGCCGCAGCGATCAGCAAAAATGAACCGCATAATATTCCCTCTCCCGGGGTGAGGCTTGATTGGCCTGTGATTGATCAACAAGGTGCTACGGCTCCGTGACCGGCAATCGCCGGGCACATGTCGTCTCACCGCCTGCGCGGCTACTTCTTTTCCGCCTCCGCCAGCACCTTCTTGCAGGCCGGCGTCAGCTTGTCGCTCTGCTTGGCGAGACAGGCGATGATGCGCCCGCCGCCGGGCGTCACGCTCTTGCAGAACTTCTCGTAGTCGCCCATGCAGGCGTCGCGTTGGGCGTTGGTCAGCTCCTGGGCGTAGACGGCGGTCGTGCCGCAGAGCAGTGCGGCAGTCAGGACAATACGCAGCATCGTTGGCTCCCTTTGCGGTCAGTCTCGTGACAACAGGATTACCGCGCCGCGAACGGCGCCAGCACGTCGCGGCATTCCGGCGAGAGCGAGCCGGCATTGGTCGCCAGGCATTGCAGGATCCGACCGCCGCCGGGTTGGACGCCGCCGCAGATCGAGCGGACGTCGGCGCCGCAGGCCGAGCGCAGCACCAACAGCTCTTCGCGCGGGCGCATCGGCCGCAGCACGATCACAGTCGGTGTTGCCGCCGGTGCCGCGGCCGGCGCAGCTGTCGTCGCAGCAGCGCCGGCGGCCGGCGCGGCGCCACCGCCGGCGGCGGCCACCGCCTTCTCGCAGGCCGGCGAGAGTTTTGCCTTGTTCTTCTCAAGGCATTGCAGCGCAGGCGCGCCGCCGGTCGGCACACCCGCACAGACCTTGGGATAATCGGAGCGGCACGCGCTGCGGATCGCCGAGATCTGTGCATTGGACGGCGTCCCAGCCGCCTTCGGTGCGGCCGCCTCAGCGGCGGGCTTGGCCGCCGTCGCCGGAGCTGCGTCGGTCTTGGCTGCATCGGTCTTGGCTGCCGCGGGCGCGGTATCCGCCTTTGGCGCCGCGGCCGGCGCTTCCACGGCCTTCACGGCGCTGGCGCAACCCGGTGCGAGGCTTGCCATGTTCTTCTGCAGACATTGCAGCGACGCTTCGCCGCCTGGCGGAACGCTGGAGCAGTGCGCGATATAATCATTGCGGCATTGTGACTTGATGGCGTCGCGCTGCGCCTGGCTCGGCGCCTGCGACATCGCCGGTGCGGTGCTCATCAGTGCCGCAAGCGCAAGCCATGCGGATAGCTTCGTTGCTCGTGTCAACGCATTGATCATCTGACTAAATCCTCTCGTCGCGCCGGAAGCCTCCGGCTCAACTGAACTGCGTTCTGAAAAGTCTTGCTCTAACAACCTTCGCGAGCGGCATCATTTTCGGTTTCGAGTTCCGCTGCAAGCGGATTGTTGCTATGAAAGAACCAGGCTGTTTTTTTTGCTCGCTTCGACATCTCTATCCTTGAATTAAGTCATTTGAATTGAGGCTCGGAAATGAGGCATGCGCGCGCATCGGCACATTTCATGCGGAGCAATTTTGTGCGGCTGCGAAACGCGCCACTGACGCGTTCGGCTTTCGTCATATCCGCCTTTGTCAGTTTAAGTGCCTGCGAGCAAAACAGTTTTGTTGCGCCTCCGCCACCCAAGGTCGAGGTTGCGCCGCCGGTGCAGCGCGCCATCACGCGCTATCTGGACGCCACCGGAAACACCGCGCCGATCAAGACCGTCGATCTGGTCGCGCGCGTGCAAGGCTTCCTGCAGTCGATCAATTATCAGGACGGCGCTCAGGTCAAGGACGGCACCACCCTGTTCACGATCGAGCCGGAGACCTACAAGCTGAAACTGGAGCAGGCGCAGGCGGCCGAAGTCGGCGCACAGGCGACGCTGAAGCAGGCCGACGCCGACTTCAAGCGGCAGACGGATCTGGTGCAGCGCCAGGCGGTCTCGCAGTCGACGCTGGATAGCTCGACCTCGGTGCGGGACAACGCGCAGGCCAGTCTGCAGCAGGCCCAGGTCAATACCAAGATCGCCGCGGTCAATTACGGCTACACCAATGTGGCGGCGCCGTTCGACGGCATCGTCAGCAACCATCTGGTCTCGGTCGGCGAACTGGTCGGTGTGGCGTCGCCCACCCAGCTTGCCACCATCGTGCAGCTCGACCCGATCTATGTGAATTTCAACGTCAGCGAACAGGACGTGCAGCGGGTGCGCGACGAGGCGCGCCGCCTCGGCATGACGGTCAACGACATCAGACAGCTGCCGGTCGAGGTCGGCCTGCAGACCGAGACCGGCTATCCGCACAAGGGCAAGCTCGATTACGTCTCGCCGACCGTCAATCAGTCGACCGGAACGCTGCCCGTCCGTGGCTTGATACCCAATCCGGATCGCGTGCTGCTGCCGGGCTTCTACGTCCGGGTTCGCGTGCCGTTCACCAAGCAGGAGAACGCGCTGCTGGTGCCTGACGTCGCGATCGGCAGCGATCAGGCCGGCCGCTACGTGCTGGTGGTCAACGCCGACAATGTGGTCGAGCAGCGCAAGGTGACCACCGGGCCGCTCGACGGAGGGCTGCGCGTCATCGAAAGCGGGCTGAAGGCAGACGATCGCGTCGTGACCGCCGGGCTGCTGCGCGCGATCCCCGGGCAGAAGGTCGATCCGCAGGTGCAGAAGGGCGACGCGGCGCCGGCACCGGCCAAATAGGGGCGAGCCATGATCTCGAAATTCTTCATCGAGCGCCCGGTCCTTTCCAACGTCATCGCGATCCTGATGATCCTGCTTGGCGGCGTGGCGCTGTACAATCTCGCGGTCGCACAGTATCCCGACGTGGTACCGCCGACGGTGCAGGTGACGACGCGCTATCCCGGCGCATCGGCCAAGACGGTGGTCGACACCGTGGCGCTGCCGATCGAGCAGCAGGTCAACGGCGTCGAGGACATGCTGTACATGCAGTCCTACAGCGGCGCCGACGGCACCTACACGCTGACGGTGACCTTCAAGATCGGCACCGATCTCAACTTCGCGCAGGTGCTGGTGCAGAACCGCGTCTCCTCGGCGCTGGCGCAGCTGCCGTCCGCGGTGCAGAACCAGGGCGTCACGGTGCAGAAGAAGTCGACCTCGATTCTTCTCTTCGTGACCCTGACCTCGCCGAACAGGACCTACGACAGCCTGTTTCTGTCGAACTTCGCCACCATCAACATCCGCGACGAGCTGTCTCGGCTATCAGGCGTCGGCAACGTCACGGTGTTCGGCGCCGGCCAGTATTCGATGCGGGTCTGGCTCGATCCGAACAGGCTGCAGGTCCGCGGGCTGGTGCCGCAGGACGTCATCCAGGCGATCCAGCAGCAGAGCCAGCAGGTCACCGCCGGCCAGGTCGGCGCGCCACCGACGCCGGCGGGGCAGGCGTTCCAGTACACGCTGAACGTCAACGGCCGCCTCGACGACAAGAGCCAGTTCGAGGACATCATCGTCAAGACAGGCACTGTCGGCGACGTCACCCGCGTCCGCGACGTCGGCTGGGTCGAGCTTGGCGCGCAGACCTACAGCCAGATCTTTTCGCTGAACCAGAAGCCGGCGACCGGCATCGGCGTGTTCCAGTCGCCGGGCGCCAATGCGCTGCAGGTCGAGAAGGCGGTCGAGAAGAAGATGGCGGAGCTGGCCAAGCAGTTCCCGCAGGACATCCAATACGACACGCCGTTCGACACCACCAAATTCGTCAACGCCTCGATCGAGGAGGTCTACAAGACCCTGATCGAGGCCGGCTTGCTGGTGCTGGTCGTGATCCTGATCTTCCTGCAGGACTGGCGAGCGATGCTGGTGCCGGCGACCACCGTGCCGGTCACGATCATCGGCGCGTTCGCAGGCATGGCCGCGCTCGGCTTCACCATCAACCTCTCGACGCTGTTTGCGATCGTGCTGGCGATCGGCATCGTGGTCGACGACGCCATCGTCGTGGTCGAGGGCGCGGCGCACAATATCGAGCGCGGCATGTCGGGCCACGACGCTGCGATCAAGGCGATGGACGAATTGTTCGCGCCGATCGTCGGCATCACGCTGGTGCTGATCTCGGTGTTCTTGCCGGCGGCGTTCCTGCCGGGGCTGACCGGGCGGATGTACGCGCAGTTCGCGCTGGTGATCGCCGCCACCGCGCTGCTCAGCGCGGTCAATGCCGCGACGTTGAAGCCGACGCAGTGCGCGCTGTGGCTGCGTCCGCCCGCGCCGCCCGAGCAGCGCAACTTCTTCTATCGCGGCTTCAACGCGGTCTATGACCGGCTGGAGCGTGGCTATGCAAGGCTGGTCGGCGGCATTGCCGGGCATGCCAAGACCTCGGTCGCGGTCGCGCTTGTTATCATCGGGCTCGCCGGCTACGGCCTGTCGCGGGTGCCGACCGGATTCATCCCGATCGAGGACCAGGGCTATCTGCTCGCCGCGGTGCAATTGCCCGACGGCTCAGCGCTCGACCGTACCCAGCAGGTGCTCGACCAGGTCACGGAGATTGCCGGCAAGACGCCGGGTGTCGACCAGGTGGTCTCGATCGCCGGCATCTCCGCACTCGACAACTCCTCGAGCCTCGCCAATGCCGGCGTCGCCTATCTGATCCTGAAGGACTGGAGTGCCCGCGGGCCGGGCGAAGATCTGCGTTCGCTGGTCTATGGTCTCAACGACAAGCTCGCGGTGATCCCGGAGGCGCGCATCCTGGTGATCCCGCCGCCGCCGATCCAGGGCATCGGCAACGCCGCCGGCTTCGCCATGCAGGTCGAGCTGCGTGACGGCAATGCCGATTACGGCAAGCTGCAGGCGGTCACCGGGGCGATCGTCGCCAATGCCCAGACCCAGAGCGCGCTGCAACGCGTCCAGTCGTCGTTCCGTTCAATGGTGCCGCAGTTCGACGTCGAGGTCGATCGGGTCAAGACGCAGATCCTGCACGTCACCCCCGACCAGATCTTCGCAGCGCTGTCGACCTATCTTGGCGCCAGCTACGTCAATCAGTTCACCAAGTTCGGCCGCACGTTCCAGGTCTATACCCAGGCCGAGGCGCAGTACCGCCTGTCGCTGCGCGACATCGAGAACATGATGGTGCGCAACAGCAATGGAGACATGATCCCGCTCGGCACGGTGGCGAAGATCACGCCGTCGGTCGGGCCGTCGCTGATCAGCCTCTACAACCTCTATCCGTCCGCCACCATCATCGGTCTGCCGGCGCAGGGCTATTCGTCCGGCCAGTCGATGACGCTGATGGAGGAGATCGCGGCAAAGACGCTGCCGCCGGGTTCGGGCTTCGAATGGACGGCGATGTCGTACCAGGAGAAGGAGGTCGGCGGCCAGATCTACTATGTGTTCGCGCTGGCGCTGTTACTGGTCTACCTCGTGCTCGCAGGACAATATGAGAGCTGGTACGCACCGATCTCGGTGATCCTGGCCGTGCCGCTGTCGTTGCTCGGCCCGACGCTGGTGCTGCTCAGCCTGCGGATCGAGAACAATCTCTACACCCAGATCGGCATCATCCTGTTGATCGCGCTGTCGGCCAAGAACGCGATCCTGATCGTCGAGGTCGCGCTCGAGCACCATCTACGCGACGGGCGGTCGGTCCTGGATTCGGCGATCGATGCGGCGCGCGCCCGGTTCCGGCCGATCCTGATGACGTCGTTCGCCTTCATCCTCGGCGTGCTGCCACTGGTGCTCGCGACCGGCGCCGGCGCCAACGCCCGCAAGTCGATCGGCATCACCGTGTTCTCCGGCATGATCGCCTCGACCTGCCTCGCCGTGCTGTTCGTGCCGGCATTCTTCGTCGTGGTGCAGACGTTCGAGAACTGGCGCAAGGCGAAGAAGGGCAAGGTCGCGCTGCCGCAAGCCGCACCGCAGGCGCCGGGCACGGTGCACTGATCTCCCTCGCCCCGTTCTTCACGGGGAGAGGGTTGGGGTGAGGGGCTCCATCCACCAGGAGGTGCGAGTTGCGAGGCCTGTACCCCCTCACCCGGATTGCATCTAACGATGCAATCCGACCTCTCCCCGCAAGCGGGGCGAGGTAAGAGAAGGCCGAGCGCGGTCCAGTAGCTCCGCCCATTTCAGACTTTCCCCGTCACCCTGAGGAGGCCGCGAAGCGGCCGTCTCGAAGGGCGAACGGCCCGGCTTTCTCCGCGCTGCCGCAGCCGGGCCGTGCATCCTTCGAGGCGCGCAAGGGCGCACCTCCAACGCCAAAGGCGAAGCCTTTGCGCGGGGATGACGAATTGAGAGCTATCTCTGCCGCCTACACCTTCACCATGCGCTTGCCGCGGTTCTCGCCGGCCAAGAGCCCGATCAGCGCTTGCGGGGTGTTCTCGATCCCGTCGATCACGTCCTCCTGCACCTTGAGCTTGCCGGAGGCGACCCAGGACTGCAGGTCGGCGAGGGCGGCCTGGCTCTGGTCCATGTAGTCCATCACGATGAAGCCCTGCATGACGAGCCGCTTCACCACGATCAGGCCGGGCACGCCGCGCGGGCCGTGCGCGGAGGGGACGCCGTCATATTGCGAGATCGCACCGCAACAGGCGATGCGGCCGCGATTGTTCATCTGCGCGAGGCACGCCTCCAGGATGTCGCCGCCGACATTGTCGAAGTAGACGTCGATACCCTTCGGCGCGGCGGCACGCAGCGCTTTGTAAGTGGCGCCGTCCTTGTAGTCGACCGCGGCGTCGAAGCCGAGCTCTGAGGTCAGCCAGTGGCACTTGTCCTTGCCGCCGGCGATGCCGACCACCCGGCAGCCCTTGATCTTTGCGATTTGCCCGACGATCGAGCCGACCGAGCCCGCGGCGGCCGACACCACCACGGTCTCGCCCTCCTTGGGCTTGCCGACATGGAGCAGGCCGAAATAGGCGGTCAGGCCGGCGATGCCGTACACGCTGAGCAGATGCGTCATCGGCTCGAGCTTCGGCATCTTGGTCAGATGCCGCGCGGGCACCGCGGCAAAATCCTGCCAGCCGGTGTCGCCGAACACGATGTCGCCCGGCTTCAGGCCGGGGTCCTTCGACGCCACCACCTCGGCGATGCCGCCGCCGGCCATCACGGTGTTGGCCTCGACCGCGGCGCGGTAGGTGGCGCCGTGCATCCAGGCGCGGTTGGCGGCGTCGAGCGAGATGTAGCGCGTTCGCACCAGCGCCTCGCCGTCCTTCGGCTCGGGGATCGCACCCTTGGTCAGACGGAAATGCTCGGGGCCAAGCTTGCCGGTGGGCTTTTCAACAAGCAGGATCTGGCGATTGACGGTGTCGTTCATTGGCGGTGTCTCCCCTCGCGTTGGTCGTTTCGCATGCAGTTTGACTGCGGTGCGCGCAGCTCTCTGCACAGATTGTGCGCTGCATGAACGCTAGTCCTCGCGCTGGCATTCCACAACGGGAACATTTCGGCAAAGGCCCGCTCGGCGCGAAGCGTGTTGCTTAGCTGCGTAAATCTGCCACACTTGCCGTTCGTCGGGAACTTACGGGGGTAAGAGAATGTCGAACAGGTTTACGCAGTACATCCTGATTGCGATGGTCCTTGGCATCGCGATGGGGACGATTGTCTTCAACTACTTTCCTGACAGCCGTGCCGAGATCGCAGCAGACGTCAATTTGATCGCGATGCTGTTCCTGCGCCTGATCAAGATGATCATCGCGCCGCTGGTGTTCGCAACCCTCGTCGGCGGTATTGCCCATATGGGAAGCGGCGCCCGTCTCGGCCGCATCTTCGCCAAGACCATGGGCTGGTTCGTCACCGCATCATTTGTCTCGCTGCTGCTCGGCCTCGTGATGGTCAATTTGCTGCAGCCCGGCGCCAACTTCCCCGGCACGCTGCCCGACAAGGCGCAGTCGACCGGCCTGCCGGTGTCGGCTTTCTCCTTTGAAAAATTCTTGACCCATTTGATCCCGACCTCGATTGCGGACGCGATGGCGCAGAACGAGATCCTGCAGATTGTGGTGTTCGCGGTGTTCTTCGCGGTCGCGCTCGGCGCCATGCCTGAGCGGGCCAAGCCGATCATGGGCCTGATCGACGACCTCGCGCATATCATGCTCAAGGTCACGGGTTATGTGATGCTGTTCGCCCCGCTCGCGGTGTGGGCCGCGATCATGGCCACCGTCTCGAAGAACGGCCTCGGCGTGCTCTGGAAGCTCATCGTCTTCATGGGCGGCTTCTATCTGTCGCTGCTGATCCTGTGGAGCATTCTGGTCATCGTCGGGTTCATCGCGATCGGGCCACGCTACAGCCACCTGCTGCGGCTGATCCGCGAGCCGCTGATGATCGCGTTCTCGACCGCCTCTTCGGAGGCGGCCTATCCGAAGACGCTGGAGGGGCTGAACCGGTTCGGCGCCTCCTCGCGCATCTCGGCCTTCGTGCTGCCGCTCGGTTATTCCTTCAACCTCGACGGCACGATGATGTACTGCACCTTCGCGAGCATCTTCATCGCGCAGACCTACCACATCGAGATGTCGCTCGGTACGCAGCTCGCGATGCTGGCGACCTTGATGATCACCTCGAAGGGCGTGGCCGGCGTGCCGCGCGCCTCGCTGGTGGTGATCGCCTCGACGCTGGCGCAGTTCAACATCCCCGAGGCCGGGCTATTGATGATCATGGGCATCGACACCTTCCTCGACATGGGCCGCAGTGCCACCAACGTGATCGGCAACTCGCTGGCGACCGCGGTGGTTGCGAAGTGGGAGGGCGAGCTGAAGGCCGAGCACGAGCTCGGGCCCGACGACGCGGTGCCGCAGGATGCGGTGCCCGGCGCCGTGATGGCCGGCCATTGACGGGAGGTATGCATGCATCGCGCCCGCTGGAGGCCGATACGGGCTGAGAGGCTACTGCTGTCAGCATGTTTGCTGGCAGCAAGCCTGCTCGCCGCACCGGTGTCCGCACAGCCGGCGGGCGAGGGGCTCAGCCCCACGCTCGCCAACATCAAGGCCACGCACACGGTGCGGATCGGCTATCGCGAGAGCTCGCCGCCGTTCTCGTTCCTCGACCACTCGAACCGTCCGATCGGCTACAGTCTCGAGCTGTGCGATGCGATCGTCGAGGAGATCGGGACCGAGGTCGACGACGCCAACCTCAAGGTCGACTATGTCAAGGTCACTTCCGACGACCGCATTCCGGCGGTTGTCGACAAGAAGATCGATCTCGAATGCGGATCGACCACGGCGAATGCCGAGCGCGGCAAGCTGGTCGCGTTCTCGCCGCTGATGTTCGTGGCCGGCACCAAGCTGATGGTGCCGAAGGCCTCGGGCGTCACCCAGGTCGGTGACCTGAAGGGCAAGACGGTGGTGGTGACCAAGGGCACCACCAACGAGCAGGCGATGCACAATGTCGACGCCAAGCAACAGCTCGGCCTCAACATCGTCACCTCGCCCGACCACGAGCAGTCCTACCAGATGCTGGTGGACGGCAAGGCGGATGCGTTCGCGACCGACGACATCCTGCTCTACGGCCTGATCGCGCGGCACAAGTCGCAGGACAAGTTCCGGGTCACCGGCGACTATCTGTCTTACGATCCCTACGGCATCATGTACCGCAAGGGCGAGCCGCAGATGAAGGAGGTGGTCGAGCGCGCATTCCGCAAGCTCGCCTCGAACCGCGACATCGTCCCGCTCTACAACAAGTGGTTCGTCGCCCGCCTGCCGACCGGCGAGAAGCTCAACGTCGCGATCTCGCCGCAACTCGAAGAGGCCTTCAAGGTGCTCGACGAGAACCAGTAGGGTAAACACCCGTGTCGTCCCGGCCTAGTGGGCAATTGCGCACTAGGCCGGGACGACGAAGTTACGCGAACACCTGATCCAGCGCCGCCGAATACGCCGCCTCGACCAGCGCCGGATGCCGGCGGCCCAGCGCTTCCATCTTCACCCCGGAATTCACCTCGAGGATTTGCCACGCGCGGTCGGCGCGCACGACGTCGATTGAGGCAAAGCGGATGCCGACGGCCTGCGCGGCCTTGATCGCGAGCGCGACGCAGGCCTCACGCGTCGCGTCGTCAGTGAGCAGCACGGGCTCGGCGCCGGCATCGAGATTGTGCCGCCAGTTCAACAGCCGCCGCTCGCCGGCCGGTGGAATGGCGTCGAGCGCGGCGGCGTCAAAATCCTCGGTGATGGTCTCGAGCTGCTCCGCCGTCGCGGTCGCCTGCGCCAGCGCGCGCAGCGAATGGACGCCGTCGCCAATCACCGACGGGCGCGTCTTGCCGTAGACGATCAGCGCGCGATCATCGAGCAGCACCACGCGCACCTCGTCCTCGATCTCGACGTAAGGCGAGATCGCAAGGCTCGGATGCGCGGCCAGGATGCGCGCGACCGCGGTCTCCAACTGCCCGCGCGTCGTGACGCGAAAGACGAGCTCGCCGGATGTCCCCTCGTTGGGTTTGACGACAAGCCCGCGCGGATGCTCGTCGAGCAGACGCTGCATCGCCTCCAGCGAGTCCGATCCCGGGATGTGCTTGCTGAGCTTCGCGCCGAGAACCAGCGTGTGCGGAGTGGCTGATACGCCGGCCGATGCCAGCACCTCGGCGCAGGCCGATTTGTCGTTGGCGACCTGATGCGCGACCGCGCTGTTCAGCCCGATGTCGTAGCCGATCACGAGCCGCCGTTCGCTGCCCCTGGTCATGATGACCAGCCAGCCGCTGGAGCGCACCTCGACCGCGATTCCGCGCGCCAGACAATATTTTTTGATGGTTTCCAGGAAGATTCGCTGGCTGATCAGGACCACGAGATCATTTTCCCTTCGCCGCGGTTTTCGTAGCAATTATTTGCCAGATCGGCGCGGATATCAGCAAGTAAATTACGTGCAGCACCACGCGTTAACGATGTCGTGGTTGAACCTCTGCGCGAAATCGAACGACTGCCATTCCGAGATCGCAATTGCACGCCAGTTGATCTTGACTATCTCACGTATAGGCGCAATGGACACGCGAGATCTTCAGTGATTTTGGCCACTTCTGCGCCGTCGCGAGCAGTCTAGAAATCAAACCATTCTAAATCTGGTCAGTCGAGAAAACGAAAACACATGAGCGCGTTCTATCGAGAGAAAGTTCTTTCCGTTCAGCACTGGACCGATACGCTTTTCAGCTTCCGGGCGACCCGTGATTCCGGTTTCCGCTTCCAGAACGGGCAGTTTGCCATGATCGGCCTCGAGGTCGACGGCCGGCCACTGCTGCGCGCCTATTCGATGGCGAGCGCCAATCACGAGGAAGAGCTCGAGTTCTTCTCGATCAAGGTGCAGGACGGCCCGCTCACCTCCAAGCTGCAGAAGATCCGCGAGGGCGACACCATCCTGGTCGGCCGCAAGGCGACCGGCACGCTGATCACCGACAATCTCATTCCCGGCAAGCGGCTGATGCTGCTGTCGACCGGCACCGGCCTCGCGCCGTTCGCCAGCCTGATCAAGGACCCCGAGGTCTATGATCGCTACGATCAGATCCTGCTGGTGCATGGCTGCCGCCAGGTCTCCGAGCTCGCCTATGGCGAGGAGCTGGTCGCCAAGCTGCGCGACGACGAATTGTTCGGGCCGCTGCTGTCCGAGAAGCTGTCGTACTATCCGACCGTGACGCGCGAGCCGTTCCGCAACCGCGGCCGCATCACCGACCTGATCACCTCCAACCAGCTGTTCACCGACCTGCACCAGGGCCCGCTCGACATCGAGACCGACCGCATCATGATGTGCGGCAGCCCGGGCATGCTGGAAGAGCTGAAGCAGCTGTTCGAGACCCGCAGCTTCAAGGAAGGCAGCGGCAACACGCCCGGTCACTTCGTGATCGAGAAGGCGTTCGTCGAGCGCTGATCCTTGTCGTCCCGGCCAAGCCAACGGGTCGCGCGAATGCGCGCCCGATGACAGGCTCCGCGCGAGCCGGGACCCATAACCACCGCTACCGATTTGACGAAGGCTGGGGCCCCATCGGGCTCCAGCCTTTGCATGTGTGGTGATGGGTCCCGGCCTTCGCCGGGACGACGACAGTGTTTGTGGTACGCAGCATTCCCGCGCTGCTATAACGCCCCCAACGCCGCGCAGCCGTTTCCCGAACGCGGCGAGTAAGGGAGCTGCACCTTGTCCATCACCGATCCGGATGCCCCGAAGACCGCCTTTGTGTTTGCCGGCGGCGGCAGCTTTGGCGCGGTCCAGGTCGGCATGCTGCAGGCACTGGCTGCCCACGGCGTGGCCGCTGACATGGTGGTCGGCTCCAGTGTCGGCGCGCTGAACGGCGCGTTCTATGCCGGCGACCCGACGGTCGCGGGCGTCGCGCGGCTCGCCGAGATCTGGCGCGGCCTGAACCGGAATGACGTGTTTCCGGTGACCTGGAAGACGCTGGTCGGTTTCCTGTGGCGGCGCGACTTCCTGATCCCGCATGACGGCGTTCGCAAGCTGATCGACGACCACATCCCGTTCCGCAATCTTCAGGACGCGCGGATCCCGATCCACATCGTCACCACCGACATCATCAGCGGCGACAGCGTGGTGCTGTCGGAAGGCTCGACGGCGGAGGCGATCGTGGCATCGACCGCGATCCCCGGCGCGTTCACGCCGGTGCGTTATCGCGATCGCTTCCTGGCCGATGGGGCGATCTCCAGCAACACGCCGGTCCGCGTCGCCGTGAAGCATGGGGCGAAGCGCCTGATCGTGCTGCCGACCGGGCACGCCTGCGCCAACCAGGCGCCGCCGGTCGGCGCGCTTGCCAACGCGCTGCATGCGCTGACGCTTCTGATCGCGCGGCAGCTCGTCAATGAGCTCGAGAACATCGGCCCCGATGTCGAGTATTTCGTCGTACCGCCGCTCTGCCCGCTGGTCGGGTCGCCCTACGATTTCTCGCGGACCTCGGATCATATCGCACGCGCCCTCGACACCACCAACGCGTGGCTGGAGAGCGATGGCCTGAAGGCGGGCCGCATTCCGCACGAGCTACAGCCGCACGACCATTAAGCGAACGGCGCTTTCACCTCTCCCGCTTG
Organism: Bradyrhizobium sp. 26S5; assembly: GCF_036923295.1. Lineage (NCBI taxonomy): Bacteria > Pseudomonadati > Pseudomonadota > Alphaproteobacteria > Hyphomicrobiales > Nitrobacteraceae > Bradyrhizobium > Bradyrhizobium sp. 26S5. The sequence continues at coordinate 604,081 of NZ_CP145948.1, forward strand.
CGGGGGAGGTCGCATAGCATCGTAGATGCAATGCGGGTGGGGGCTTTCTCTACGGAAAGAGCCTCGCGTGTGGAGGCACCCCCACCCCAACCCTCCCCCGCAAGCGGGAGAGGGAGCGCAGTCTTCACGCAACCCCCTTCGTTGCACTGCAACAGATGGGATCAAATTGAACGATCATGACCGGCAACCGCCCATCCGGGCGGTTGTCACATCTGTGACTGCTCGGCCGTATAACCGTGGTGCACTTGTTCCGCGAGTTGGATTAGGCTCGCGGCCGACAGGGGATTTCAGGCAGACCGGTTGAGGGTTTCCATGGACACGATACTGCTTCCGTTCTCGCCACGCTTCATCGTGCTGACGATCTGCGCCGTCGTCACCGCGCTCCTGCTGCTGGTCGGGATTTTCGATCCCAAGGTGTTCAAGATCGTTCTGATCCCGCTGATCATCTTCGGCGCGCTGACATTGCTCGGCATCCGCGACCTCACCCAGAAGGGCCACGCGGTGCTGCGCAACTATCCGATCTCGGCGCATGTCCGCTTCCTGCTCGAGGAAATCCGCCCGGAGATGCGGCAGTATTTCTTCGAGAGCGAGAAGGACGGCATGCCGTTCTCGCGCGACACCCGCGCGGTGGTCTATCAGCGCGCCAAGATGGTGCTCGACAAGCGGCCGTTCGGCACCCAGGAGGACGTCTACCGCGAGGGCTATGAGTGGATGCACCATTCGGTGGCGCCGAAGCCGCATGCCGACCAGAAATTCCGCATCACCATCGGCGGTCCCGACTGCACCAGGCCGTATTCGGCCTCAGTCTTCAACATCTCGGCGATGAGTTTTGGCGCGCTCAGCCCGAACGCGGTGCGGGCGCTCAATGCCGGCGCCAAGAAGGGCGGCTTCGCCCATGACACCGGCGAGGGCGGCGTCAGCCCCTATCACCGCGAGATGGGCGGCGACATCATCTGGGAGGTCGGCTCCGGCTATTTCGGCTGCCGCAACCGCGACGGCACCTTCAATCCGGAGCTGTTCGCAAGCGTCTCGGGCGACGACCAGATCAAGATGGTCGAGCTCAAGATCAGCCAGGGCGCCAAGCCCGGCCACGGCGGCGTGCTGCCGGCCGCGAAGGTGTCGGAGGAGATCTCCAAGATCAGGGGCGTGCCGATGGGCGAGGACTGCATCTCGCCGGCCTATCACAAGGCGTTCTCGACGCCGCTGCAGATGATGGAATTCGTCGCCCAGATGCGCAAGCTGTCGGGCGGCAAGCCGGCCGGCTTCAAGATGTGCATCGGCCATCCCTGGGAATTCCTGGCGATCTGCAAGGCGATGAAGGAGAGCGGGCTCTATCCCGACTTCATCGTGGTCGACGGCAATGAGGGCGGCACCGGCGCCGCGCCGCTCGAATTCATGGATCATTTGGGCATGCCGATGCGCGAGGGCGTCAATTTCGTCCATAACGCGCTGGTCGGCATCGGCGCGCGCGACCGCATCAGGATCGGCGCCTCCGGCAAGATCGCGACCGCCTTCGACATGGCGCGCGCGATGGCGATCGGGGCCGACTGGTGCAATTCGGCGCGCGGCTTCATGTTCTCGCTTGGCTGCATCCAGTCGCTGAGCTGCCACACCGACCGCTGCCCGACCGGCGTGACGACGCAGGATCCGATCCGCAACCGCGCGCTCTACGTGCCCGACAAGATCGAGCGCGTGTACAATTACCACCACAACACGCTGCACGCGCTGACCGAGCTGCTCGCGGCCGCCGGCCTCGAGCACACCAAGGATCTGCGGCCGATCCACTTCTCGCAGCGGAGATCGACCACCGAGGTCTCCTCCTTCGCCGAGCTCTATCCGGCGCTGCGCCCCGGCGAGTTGCTCGATGGCACCCAGGACCGCCGCTACCGCGACGCCTGGGCGATGGCGCGCGCGGATTCGTTCCAGCCGGCGGGGTAGGGCGGTAGCGGTTTCGGTTCACCTCTCCCGCAAGCGGGAGAGGTGACGCAGTCCCGATGCTGCTACCGCTTAGACTCCATCTGTTCACGCAGCAGTCACGCCGAACCATTTGGTCAGCGCCTCGGTCAGTCCTACCTGCGTTCGCTCGCCAACCCACGCCACATATCCGTCGGGCCGCACCAGAACCGCGGCCGGCGTCGGAACGGTTCCGAGCACCGGAAGCTCCCACGCGCCGTTGTATGTCGCGTCGATCCGCTGAATCCGGTCGGGCCATCCAGTGCTATCGATGGTACCGAGGCCACCAAAATTGATCAGCAGCGGCCGGGCTTCGTGCAGTAGGGCGAAGACCCGAACCCCACCGTCAGGCAGGACCAGATCGAGATCCGGCATGCGGCGTCCAAGCAGCGGATGGCCGTCGGCAAGGCCGTAACGAATGTCCAGCCCGGACATCATGCCGGCGTGGCGCTTGCGCGGTTCGTCCATTCTGAGCAGTTCGGACACGAACTCGTCCAGCGCCTTGCTGCGGTCGTCGGTGCGGCGAAGCGCGACCTGCGCCAACGTGTTGCGCAGCACGCGGACGCCGATCGGATGGCGTTCAGCGTGATAGCTGTCGAGCAGACCGTCAGGTGAAATGCCCATGATCACTTGTGCCAGTTTCCACCCCAGGTTCACCGCATCCTGCACGCCGATATTGAGCCCCTGTCCACCCATCGGCGCATGCACATGCGCGGCGTCACCGGCGAGCAGGACGCGCCGGTCGCGGTAGGCGGCGGCCTGACGTGCCATGTCGGTAAATCGTGAAATCCAGGTCGGATTGTTGATCCCGAAATCAGTTCCGTAGACGGCGATCAGCGCTGCGCGCACATCGCTCAAGCCAGGCTCCGTGGTCTGCAACTGCCGCTCGGTCAGCACCAAGCGTATGCCGCGCCCGTCCTCGAGCTTGCCGATCCCGTGGATGCCGGCGGTATCGTGGCGGAAGCCAAATGGCGGCTCCTCGGACATCTGCGCTTCCGCGATCAGCCAGCTCGTGGTCGGATTCCAGCCGGGGAACTCGATGCTCGCTGTCTTGCGGATCAGGCTGCGTCCTCCGTCGCAGCCGACGAGATACTGCGCTCGCAGCGAATGCCCGTCAGACAGCGCGATGTCGACGCCGGCGTCGTGCTGCGCAAAGCCGGTCACCTCACGTTGGCGATAGATCGGCACACGGAGCTCGCCGACCCATCCGGCCAGGATGCGCTCGATATGGTTCTGCCAGAGCGCGAGCGTGTAATTGTGCCGGGTCGGAAAGTCGCTGAGGTCGAGCGGCATCGGGTGGACGTGCACGACTGGATGGCGCTTTCCTTCGGAGACGAACCGATCCGCGATGCCGCGCTGGTCGAACACCTCGAGCGTTCGTGCATGCAGGCCGCCGGCGCGCGAACCGGTGAGGTCCTGGCTGGCGCGCCGCTCGACAATCGCCACGTCGATATCAGCCAGTGCCAGTTCCCCCGCCAGCATCAGCCCGGTCGGACCTCCGCCTGATATCACCACCTGATGTTCGTTCATCCCGCGCGCTCCCTCGGTTCGATTGGGCGCGCGTTCTACGGGATGACCCCGGGCTTGCGGCAAGCCCGGGGGGTCTACATATATCTGAGTGGGGAGAGGGCTTTTGCCGCCCCGATCAATCCAGCCATCATTGCCTGAGAATCCGTAGCCCGGATGGAGCGGAGCGCAATCCGGGATTCTTTGCCGCGCGGATAAAGCAGCCCCGGATTTCGCGGAGCCTGTCATCGGGCGCGCGTTCGCGCGACCCGTTGGCTTCATCCGGGCTTCTGTAACGGGCCTTTGTAAGTCAATCCCTTTTTGCGTGATCCACTCGCCGGGCACTTGCTTCTGTACGGGATCGGCGCGAAGGCCGTCGCCTGATGGGGTGCATTGAGGAGCCGGCCGGCCAATCTACGGAAGCGTGGTTGTGAGCCACTTCCCGGATGGCGGCCTGACCGGATCCATCGTCCCGGCGCAGGGACCTCGCTCAGGGAGAGCCTGGTGTCGTGGCCCGCCCAGAACCGATTGCTGCTCCTTGCTTAGGTTGCCGAGGCCTTGGCCATCGGGTTGAACGGTTTGGCGTCGGCGAGCATGCGATGCAGAACGACGGCGAGCTTGCGTGCGAGCGCCACCTTGGCCTTGCGCAGGCCTGCGCGCCGGGCGATCCGCATCGCCCAGCCTTTCAGCGCCGAGCAGTTCCTGACCGGCTTGGTCAGCATGACGTGAGCCGCCTGATAGAGCGCCTCGCGCACGGAGGCATCGCCGATCTTGCTGATGCGGCCGGTATAGTCGGTTTCGCCCGATTGGTACTTCTTCGGGGTGAGGCCAAAATGCGCTCCCGTCGCCTTCGAGGACCGGAAGCGCTTCGGGTCGTCGACCGCCGAGGCGTAGGTAAGCGCCACGATCGGGCCGACGGACGGTGTCGTCATCAGGAGGCGGGCTTGAGGGTGCGACCTGGCGAGCTTTTGGGTGTGCTTATCCAGGCCATTGAACTCGCGCCGCAGCACGGCGTGGGCTTCGAGCAGCGCCTGTGCCACGATCTCAAGTCCGGGATGGCCCGCTACGAGCTCCCGGATGCGTTCGGCGAACGTGCGCTCGGTGGTCGTGCCGACCTTCAGACCGAAGCCGCGGAGCACGCCGCGCAGGCTGTTCTCGATGTCGCGCAGCTTGGACTGCAGCAGCTTGCGTGCCGTCAGAACCGCCCGCGTCTCCTGCGCTTCGATCGACTTGCAGTGCACCGGCCGGAACCAGCCCAGCCGCATCAGTTGCGCGATCCCGCGGGCATCGTTGCGGTCCGACTTCACCGGCATCGCCTTGAAGGCATCGCGGACGTGCCGCGTCTCCAACAGTTCGACTGCCAGGCCCGCATCCCGCATCGCTGCGTAGAGCCATTGCGACAGCGGACCAGCCTCCAGCCCGATCCGTTCCAGCACCAACCCCAGCGACCGCAACCAGGTGATCAAGGCCTCCGGCTCACTCGCAACCCTCGCCTCGCGCAAAATCTTACCTGTCCCATCGACAAGGCAGACGCTCGAGCATTCCAAAGACACGTCGATTCCTGCATAGTGGTACATGGTCGTCCCTTAATGATGCTTGGAGCGGGCTTGCCCGACTCCGTTTATTGACACCATCAGTTTGAGGGACGACCGCCTTCCAACCAACAGGCCGCTCGCGAGCGCGCTTCCAAATCGCGCCGTAGCGAGCGGGCGGCCGGCCCGTTACCCCATCTACGCTAGCTAGCTCCGAGACATCATTGCGAAGAACGGCGCGGCAAATTCACTGTCGTCCCGGCGCAGGCCGGGACCCATAACCACAGGGTGTTGTATTTGCCTCGCTGTGGCCCCGGCCTGCCATAACCACATACAGCGGTGGTTATGGGTCCCGGCTTTCGCCGGGACGACGTGGGGAGATTGCGCGTCTCAAAACTCCCCGTGGATGCGGCCGGAGAAGATGTGCACCGGGCCGCGGTCGGCGTTGTAGGCGGGGTTGGTGATGAACTGATAGTCCGCGGTCAAGGTCAGGTTCTTGTTCACCTGATAGGCGTAGTAGGTCTCGAAGATCCGCTCCGGGCTGTAGTTCAGCGCGCCGTCGCCGATCAGGAGGCCAAGGCCGCCGGCGGCGAGATAGTCGTGATGCGCGGCTGACAGCCCGTTGACCGCGCCGCCGATGCCGATCGTGTCGTTGGCCCGTCCCCAGCGGCTGCCCTTGATCGACAGGCCGCCGGAGATGCTGCGGTCGACATCGGTGAACGACAGGATCTCGTTCTGGCCGTCGTTCCAGCTGAGGCGGCCAAACAGGCCGACGTCGGTTGCGATCTGCTGCTCGCCGTTCAGATAGAAGCCGTATTTCAAATTGTCCTTGCGGATGCTTGCCATCACGTCGTTGATGTCGAGCCCCGGATTGGCGTCCTCGATCGCGAGCGCTTGGCGGTAATTGCCGGTGTTGCCGCGATTGCCGAACACGCCGACGCGCAGTTTGCCGGGTTGGTCGAAGATCGAATAGCGGCCCTCGAACTCCACCACCGCGCCGCCGGTGTTGAACACCAGGACGTCGCTGTTCGGCGCATTCGGCACCTGGAACACGCCGGCGCGCACCGCCCAGTCCTTGCGGTTGAGCTCGACCACGGCGCCGCGGGTATAGCCGGGCAGGTCGGCCGGGAAGTCGTAGGCGGCAGAAACCCACATCGCCCAGTTCATGAAGTCGGCGCGCGGGTCCTTGGCGTAGGAATTGCCGTCGAAGAAGTCGCCGACCGCAAAGCGCCCGACCACGACCGTGAGGCGGTCGATGTCGCGCTTGCCCGCGATCTGGTTCGGACCGTCGGCGACGTCTTCCTGCTCGCCGCCGAAGCCGAAGGTCTGCTTGAAGTAGTAGCGCTGCGGCCGGATCTTCGGGTATGGCGCGCCGGCCTTCTGCGCTTCGCCGTTGGAGAAGCCGGCGAGGCCGAGCGTGCCGTTGAGGCCAAAGCCCTGCGCCGTTTCCGGATTGAAGTAGAACTCGCCGCCCTCCCAGAGCCGCACGCCGAGAAATGCCGTGGTGGTCCAGGTCTGCTGCATCTGCCCGGCGCCCGGAAGGCTGTTGGTGCCGGAATACGGCGCGCGGAACGAGGCGTAGCCCTGCGGGAGCAGCGTCGTCTGCGCGTGCACGCTCCAGTCGGTGGATTCAGGCAGCAAGGTCTGCGCCGGCGTCGCCGACCATGGCGAGTCGCCGAACTGGTAGTTCAGGCCGAATTTCAGCAGGTGAATGCGCGGATCGATGCTGACGCCGGGCATGCCGAAGTCGGCGAGACCGAGCGTGCGGCGCGACAGGTCGATGTAGTCGTATTCGACCTTGGCGGTCCAATTGCCGCTCACCGCAAACTCGGCGCCGGCGCCGGCGGTCCAGCCGGTCTGGTACTGGCCGGGCTCCGAGATCACCTCGCCGTCGGTGTCGTTGACCCTGACCTGGCTGTGTCCCCAGGCGAAGCCGCCGGTGACATAGGGCATCCAGGTGCCGAAGCTGTAGCCGGCACGGCCGCGCACCGTGCCGACATAGTCGATCGACGAGTTGAACGGGCCGAGCCTGCGCCGCGGCAGGTCGGTCGGGCCGGTGAACGTCGCGTCGGCCTCGACGCCGAGCACGAAGCGGTTGGCGAATTCCTTGTTGTATCCAACCTGGAAGCCGCCGATCCCGCCGGTGATCGTGGGCGGAAAGAACACGCCCTGTTCCAGAATTGGGTTGGTGCCGGGGCCGAGCGTGCCGTCGCCATAGCCGACATGGGCGCCGACATAGAAACCGGTCCAGCTGTAGACCGCCTTGGCGGCAGGAGACTTGAGCGCCAGATCGGCCGCAGTCGCCGGCGTGCCGAGGGTGGCCGCGCCGAGCGCTGCGCCGGCGGCGATCTGAACCCGGAAGAGGCGGACGCAGGTCATGACGCGGCTTTCGGCGAACGGTTGGCGGTTTCGCCCGGCATCACTGCAGATTTGGCGGCCGCTTGCCACCCGAGATTTGAAATCATCGCCCGCCGTCCCCGGTCCGATCCGTGTCGGTCCATCCAAAGCCAGATCAGCACCTAGCATCCCTGTTGCTTATTGCAAATAATTCGCAATAGCAACTGAGGCGCCCCAGATACCTCCTCGATTTGCACGCCACCATGACAGTCACGTAACAGCGCCAGCTGGCATGCCTTGTCCGCTGCGATCGGCCGCGCCTCCGCGGCGAACAGGTCGAGGGCACGACCCGATCAATCGACACCACCATCGTCTTCGTCCCTTGTTTTGCCGAACGCCGGTTGCGCTGTGCCGCCGAGCACGACCCGTGCGCCAGCCCGTTCGACACATCGCGCCATGGACAGCGCTGTCCGCATCCCGGCGTCTGAAATCACGCGTCGCTGATAGAGCGCGGTCGCGCCGCGCAGGATGGCGCTTGCCAGCCTGAGCAACACGATCGCGCCCCATCGCCGTCTGCGGCCAGGCGCGGTCACGCTCCCACCGTGGCGAGCTGGACGATCCGCAGCAGCACGAGACCGGCGGCGACGACCAGATAGCCACGCAGCACCAGCATCCAGATCCGGCTCAGCGGGCTGAGGCGCGCCTTTGGCAGCCGGTCGAGCGGCGGCATCCGCCAGCTGTCGCGGTCGAACAGCGGCGGCTTCAGCTTGGGGCGGAAGGAGGCGTTACGGTGCGACGACATCTCGTACAGCTTGACGAGCGCGGTGAGCGCGAGCGCAAGCCCGCTGCCGCCGACGAGGATGCCGATGATCCATTGCTCGCCGAGGTCGGGGAATAGCACCGCCGCGGTCAGGATCACCGACAGCATCACCAATGCCGCGACCACCGCGCCCGTGAACAGGTTCAGTTTGGTCGAATTGGCCCAGGGCCCAAGGATGTGGCGGTCATTGCACAGCAGGAGCAGGAACACGGTTGCGCTGGGCAACAGCACGCCGGCCAGCGTTTGCACCGCGTTGGTGAGCAGCCCGAGCGGCGTACCCGGCGTCAGCACCAGCACGGCGGCGAGCACGATCAGGCCGCAATAGACGGTGTAGAAGCCCTTCGCATCCCACGGCTTGCGATGCAGCGAGTGCTTGACCGCGAACACGTCGCCGATCGCGTAAGCCGTTGCGAGCGAGACCGCCGCCGCGCCGATGATGCAGGCATCGAGCAGCGCGAGGGCGAACAGCACCGCCGGCAGCCGGCCGGCATATTTCTCGAGCCCGACCGCGGTTCCCAGCGCGTCGGTGTAATTGCCGAATTCGGGCCGTCCGGCGAACACCGCCGCACAGAACGAGATCATCGCCACGGCGCCGACCACCACCAGCGCGATGCCGATGCACAGATCCATCCGCTCATAGCGGATGAAGCGCGGCGTGATCCGCTTGTCGACGATGTAGCTCTGCTGGAAGAACAATTGCCATGGCGCCACCGTGGTGCCGACGATGGCGACGATCAGCAGCATCACCTCGCTGAGCCTGGCGTCGTGCGGCATCTTCGGTACGAAGAAATCGGCCGCGATCTGCCCGATCGGCGGATGCACCATCAGGATGACGGGCACCAGCAGCAGGCTGCCGACCACCAGCACGATGCCGAAGCGTTCGAAGCGGCGGAAGTCTCCGGTCGAGACCGCCAGCATCACGATTCCAGCTGAGGCCAATACGCCCCAGAACTGCGAGACGCCGAGAAAGCTCAGCGCGAGCGTGATGCCGATGAATTCGGTGACGATGGTCAGCGCGTTCAGCACCAAGAGGTCGATGACGCTGAAGGTGCCCCAGAACTTGCCGAAGCGCTCGAAGATCAGCCGCGCATGGCCGACTCCGGTGACCGCGCCGAGCCGCACCACCATCTCCTGGTTGACATAGAGCACCGGGATCAGGAGCAGCAGCGTCCACAGCAGCGTGGTGCCGTAATTCTGTCCGGCCTGGGTGTAGGTGCCGAAGGCGCCGGCATCATTGTCGCCGACCATCACGATCAGGCCGGGCCCGACGATCGCGAGCAGTGTCTTCAGCCGGGCCAGCCAGGTCGCGCGCGGCGCGGTGTCGTCGCGGGCGATGCTGCCGAGCGCGCCGTGGATGTCGCCGGCATGCGCGGTATCGAGAATGGCGGTTGGGGTGGTCGTGGTTTCGGTCATTTCGCGTCTCCTCGCCGCCCTCTGGGGCACGGCGGAGGGACGCGGAGCCGTCAGGCGCGCACGTCTCCGCTGCCGTGAGCAGCGGCATTTCCAAATGTCATGCAGTTCGAGAATCCCGCTGCAGCGCCTGAGTGGCGCGCAACGGGGCAACTAGGTCCTTCGTCCATGTCGGCCTCCTAAATCCGCGCCGCGGCTTTCACCACGTGGCGCGGTAATGTTGCGCGCGGGCCAAGGCGTCGGCCCGCGCGTCGCTGTTGATCGAGATCGCCGCTGGTGTTGTCGATGGTCCACCGGCATTCCAACTGGCCATCGATCAGGACCCAATGACAGACCGGGGTTGGACGCCGGCGGTCCGTCGGGCGGCGAAAGCCCGGCCGATTGTCATTGCAATGCATGGCCGGCCGCGGCGGCATGCGCCGCGGCTCGACAACACGCCGCGGGCTTGCTTGCCGGAATTTTGCGAGCTTTTCGAACATCGCTCACCTCCACTTCCGCTGGTCGCGGCAGGCCGGTGAGGAGCGGGCGGTCAGCTGAAGCGCGACCGCCTGTCCACGCAGGCGATATCTGCGCGATCAGTCTTGCTGTGTTGCGGCGTCAATGGTCCCGGCGTTGCGGGGCTACTGTCGCCAGAGTTGCTACTGCCCATGTGCCTTCTGTGCTGGCTCGTGGTCGGGTTGACGTCCGGGGGCGAACCCGGTGCGGAACGATTGTTCCGGCAATCGGGCACTACGCCCGGCCCAATGGCCTGTCAAGCCGATTCTGCTATCCTCCCGGGAGGATCGTGATTATCCTCCCGGGAGGATAGGAGAACCGCATGTCCGACGACCATCCGCACGCCGCGATCGCGCGCCGCCTGAAGCGCGCCAACGGCCATCTCGAGACCATTGTCGAGATGATCGAGCAGGGCCGGCCCTGTGCGCAGATCGCCCAGCAATTGCAGGCGGTGGAGAGCGCGATCGAAAGCGCCAAGAAGGCGCTGATCCACGATCACATCGGCCACAGCCTGGAAGACACGCTGAAGGCCGGAGGTCCGAAGGGCCGCGCCGTGCTGCGCGACTTCCGGTTGATCGCGAAATATCTGTGAGCTGGGCCCGCCTGTCGCGAGCTCACAACGATTGACCCGCCCGGGGGGATTACCGGGCGGGTCGGTTGCGGCACGGGGTGGATGAGGACCCGTGCCGAACACCGGATCCGCAGCCTTAAATGTCGTCGATCAATAGCAGGAGCGCACGCGGCCGATATAGTTGCCGAAGGCGTCGTACTGGCGCACCCAGGCGCAGCGCCGATAGCCGCCGTTGTAGGTGTAGCCGTCGCTGGCCGCGATCGCGCTGCCGACAACGGCGGCGCCGACGAGGCCTGCGCCAACGCCCCAACCCCAGCCATACGGCCTGGCTTCAGCCTGCGAGGTGGTGGACGCGATGGTGCCGGTCACGGCGAGCGCGGTGAGGGCGATGGCGGCAAACTTGGTCTTGATCGACATGGAATACTCCATCCTGTGTGGGCGCGGCGCCGGTGTGGTCCGCATGCCCGTTGGACGGAGGCTTCCCGGTTCCGGTTCGAGAGATGAGGCCGGAAATATGGTTTCGTGAATTGTTTCGTCGCCATTGCCCCGACGAAGCAATTCCGATCAGCTGCCGCGAAAGATGCTCGGATCGAACCTGTCGACGTCGGCGAGCAGTTCGCAGAACGCGCGTGCGCCGTGCTCGATCAGCTGCTCGCCCTTCTCGGCCGAGGCTTGGGTCGCATCGCCGATCGCGCCGCTCGGATTGAGGTCCTGCGCCTGCCAGGCAAACGGCGCCGGCCGTTGCGTCGACAGCAAGCGATAATCCTTTTCGATTCTTACGCTGGCGGGCTTGAAGTCGGCGATCGCATCCTGGCGCACGGCGTGCGGATATTTCGCCAGCATGATCGAGGTCTCGACCGCGCCGCCATGGATGCCGTGGCGCAATTCGTCGGCATCGAACAGCCCGTCCGGCGCACCGAAGCGCGACCAGCTCGTCGTCACCACCAGCATGCCGTGTTGCGCGCGCAAATCTTGCGCCACGAGCTGCATCGCGGCGGAGTTGCCGCCATGGCTCGTCACCATCACGAGCTTCTTCACCCCGGCGCGCGCCACGCTCGCGCCGAGCGCCATCCAGCTGTTCAGCGCCACCCTGGTCGGCAGCGTCAGCGTGCCCGGAAAATCGATGTGCTCGGTCGAGATCCCGACCGGCTGTAGCGGCAGGAACGTCACAGACCGGGACGCCGGCAGCAGCTCGCGCACCCGCGCCAGATAGGCCTCGCCGATCATGACGTCGGTTCCAAGCGGCAGATGCGGCCCGTGCTGCTCGGTCGCGGCCAGCGGCAGCACCGCGATCCAGCGCGCGGCCGCGTCCCCGGCGATATCGGGCCAGTGGATCGCAGTCCAGTCACGGGGCGGAAGCTGAGAAGTCATCAAGCAAGCGTTTCATTGGGTGGATTTGCAGGCTAGTTCGTTTAACATCATAGAGGCGTCTGCGTCTTCGGGCGCGATCCTCGTCGCCGGGGCATGATCCGCGCCCCGGCCTTCCATCATGGGCCATAATGTCAGACGGAGTCCAACCATGATCCGGGCCTTTTTGCCGCGAGCGTTAACCACGAGCCTTCTGGCTGCCGCCCTTTGCGTTGCCGCGGCCATCGTCCCGGCGCAGGCACAGACGCTGGACAAGGTCTCGTTCGGCACCAACTGGGTCGCCGAGGGCGAGCATGGCGGCTTCTTCCAGGCGGTCGCCGACGGCACCTACAAGAAATACGGCCTCGACGTCACCATCGTGCCCGGCGGTCCCAACGAGAACAACCGCATGCTCCTGATCGCGGGCAAGCTCGACTTCTTCATGAGCGCGAACTCGCTGCAGACCTTCGACGCCGTCACCAACAACGTGCCGCTGGTCGCGGTTGCCGCGATGTTCCAGAAGGACCCGCAGGTCTTCCTGACCCATCCGGAGGTCAAGGCCAGCAAGATCGAGGACCTGAAGCCGCTGACGCTTTTGATCTCGAAGGAGGGCATCACCAGCTACTTCCAGTGGCTGAAGTCGGAATACGGCTTCGACGAGAACAAGGTGAAGCCCTACACCTTCAACCCGCAACCCTTCATCGTGAACAAGCAGACCGCGATGCAGGGCTACGTCACCTCGGAGCCCTTTGCGGTGGAGAAGGCCGCCGGCTTCAAGCCGAACGTGCTGCTGCTCGCCGATTACGGCTTCAACTCCTACTCGACCCTGATCGAGACCCGCCGCGACCTAGTCGACAAGAAGCCGGATCTGGTGCAGCGCTTCGTCGACGCCTCTGTTGTCGGCTGGTACCATTACGTCTACGGCGACAACTCGGCCGGCAACGCGATGATCAAGAAGCTCAATCCCGACATGAACGACGAGTTGCTGGCCTATTGCGTCGCCAAGATGCGCGAGCACGGCATCGTCGATTCCGGCGATTCCATCAAGAACGGCATCGGCGCCATGACCGACGAGCGGATGGCGAGCTTCTTCGACAAGATGGTGCGCGCCGGCGTGGTCAAGAGCACCATCGACTATCGCCAGGGCTACACGCTGCGCTTCGTCAACAAGGCGGTCGGCGTCGAGCTCCGGCCGAAGAACTGACGGCCGGATGGCGGGGGCTGCGTTGTCTGGATCGAATGCCCGGTCAGCCGTGCGCCTGCGCGGCGTCATCAAGACCTATGACTCCGGCGTGACGGCGCTCGGGCCGCTCGACCTCGACGTCGACAGCGGCGAATTCGTCTCGCTGCTCGGGCCCTCCGGTTGCGGCAAGTCCACCGCGCTGCGGCTGATTGCCGGCCTCGCCACGCCCAGCGCCGGCACGGTCGAGATCGCCCATCACGGCACCGAGCAGCGCGGCAGCCACAGGATCGGCTTCGTGTTTCAGGAGCCGACCCTGATGCCGTGGGCCAATGTGCGCGACAATGTCCGCCTGCCGCTGAAGCTCGCCCGGGTGCCTACGGCCGGCGCCGATGCACGCATCGATGCGGCGCTGGATCAGGTCGGGCTCAGCGAGTTCGCGACCGCCTATCCGCGCGAATTGTCCGGCGGCATGAAGATGCGGGTGTCGCTGGCCCGCGCGCTGGTCACCGATCCGGATATCCTGTTGATGGACGAGCCGTTCGCGGCGCTCGACGAGATCACGCGCTTTCGCCTCAACAACGACCTGCTGTCGCTGTGGCGCAATTTGCACAAGACCGTCATCTTCGTGACGCACTCGGTGTTCGAGTCGGTTTATCTGTCGCAACGCGTGATCGTGATGACCGCGCGCCCGGGCCGGATCGGTGCCGAGTTTCGCATCACGTCCTCCGAGCCGCGCGGCGAGGAGTTCCGCACCTCGGCCGAATATGCCGCGTTCTGCCGCGAGGTCTCGGGCGCGCTTGCGCCGTCCTATGCAGGGCAGGCGGGCGCATGAAATCTCCGCAGGATCTCGTGCGCTTCCTGCTTCCCGTCGCGGTGTTCGCCGCGGGCCTCGTGCTCTGGGAAGCCATCGTCCGCGCCTATGCCATTCAGCCCTATGTGCTGCCGAGCCCGCTATTGGTGCTGAAGACGCTGGTTGCGGACTGGCCGGTGCTGTCGCAATCGCTCGGCGTCACGCTGTTGACCACGCTCGAAGGCTTCGTTGCCGCCGCGATCGGCGGCGTCGCGCTGGCGCTGCTGTTCAACCAGTCGAAATGGCTGGAATATTCGCTGTTTCCCTATGCCGTGGTGCTGCAGGTCACGCCCGTGATCGCGATCGCGCCGCTGCTGTTGATCTATCTGCAGCAGCAGACCGCCGTGATCGTCTGCGCCTGGATCGTGGCGTTCTTTCCGGTGCTGTCGAACACGACGCTCGGCCTCAACTCGGTCGATCGCAACCTCGCCGGATTGTTTCAATTGTATGGCGCCTCACGGCTGCAGACGCTGCTGTTCCTGAAGCTGCCAGCGGCGCTGCCCTATATCCTCGGCGGCCTGCGCATCGCCGGCGGGCTGTCGCTGATCGGCGCCGTGGTCGCGGAGATCGCGGCGGGCAGCGCCGGCGCCGGCTCGGGCCTGGCGTTCCGGATCGCTGAATCGGGCTACCGGCTGAATATTCCCCGCATGTTTGCAGCACTTCTGCTGCTATCGCTGGCCGGGATTGTCATCTATGGGGTGCTGGCGCTAGTTTCGCACGTTCTGTTGCGGCGTTGGCATGAGAGCGCGTTAGGAAAGGACAATTGATGGCCCCGATTTCTTCCGAAAAGATCGATCTGTTGATCTATGGACCTGTCAGGCCAATCCTCGAAAACGGCTTTTCCGATCAATACGTGCTGCACCGGGCCGAAAGCCGCGGCGACCTCGAACGGCTGACGCCCGACACGCTCGCCAAGATCCGCGGCATCGCCGTCACCTATCACACGATGGCGACCGACAAGACCGCGATGGCGCTGTTTCCGAAACTCGAGATCGTCGGCAGCTTCGGCGTTGGCTACGACCACGTCGATTCCCATTACGCCCGCGATCACAATATTGTGGTCACCAATACGCCCGATGTGCTGACCGAGGAGGTCGCCGACGTCGCGATGGGGCTGTTGATCGCGACGCTGCGCGAGTTCGTCAAGGCCGACCGCTACGTGCGCTCCGGCCTGTGGCAGACCCAGAACTATCCGCTCAGCGTCGGCTCGTTGCGCGACCGCAAGATCGGCATCGTCGGCATGGGCCGGATCGGCCAGGCGATCGGCCGCCGCCTCGAGGCGTCGCGCGTGCCGGTGTCCTATCACTC
This sequence comes from Bradyrhizobium sp. 26S5, assembly GCF_036923295.1. Taxonomy (NCBI): domain Bacteria; kingdom Pseudomonadati; phylum Pseudomonadota; class Alphaproteobacteria; order Hyphomicrobiales; family Nitrobacteraceae; genus Bradyrhizobium; species Bradyrhizobium sp. 26S5. The sequence goes on from NZ_CP145948.1 coordinate 619,393, forward strand.
GCGCAATCCGTCCAAGGACGTCGCCTACAAGCACTATCCCGATCTGATCGAGATGGCGAAGGCGGTCGACACCCTGATCGTCATCGTGCCGGGTGGCGCTTCGACGGCGAAGATGATCAATGCCGACGTGCTGAAGGCGCTCGGCCCGCGCGGCGTGCTGATCAATGTCGCGCGCGGCTCGGTGGTCGACGAGCCGGCGCTGGTCGCGGCGCTGAAATCCGGCACGATCCTGGCCGCCGGCCTCGACGTGTTCGCGGCTGAGCCCAACGTGCCGGACGAACTTAAGGCGATGCAGAACGTCGTGCTGCTGCCGCATATCGGCTCGGCCTCGGTGGTGACGCGCAATGCGATGGACCAGCTCGTGGTCGACAACATCAAGAACTGGTTCGCCGGCAAGCCGCCGCTGACGCCGGTTGCCGAGACCCCGGTGAAGGACCGCTGATGTCATCGTCCCGCTTCAAGGTCGCGCTCCTGCTGCTGCTGGCCGCATGCGGTCCGGCAGCGGCGCAGGATGCCTCGACGTTGAAGAAGGACATGATCGGGCAGTGGGAGCTCGCCACCACCGAGCGCAGCAAGACCTGCGTCGTGACGCTGAAACCGGATGCGACACCGCAAGGCTTCAAGCTCGAGCTCGAGCCGGCCTGCGCCGCCGCGCTGCCCTTCACCAAGGACATCGCCGGCTGGAGCATCAAGGGCCTCGGCGACATCGTGCGGCTGCAGAACGCGGCCGGCGAGGCGGTGATCGATTTCACCGAGGTCGAGACCGGCATCTTCGAGGGCATGCGCACCAACGAAGGCGTCTACATCCTGCAAAACCTCGCCGCCGCCCGTTCGCTCGCCAAGTCGATGGACCAGATGATCGGCGACTGGTCGATGGTGCGCGGCAATGGCCAGGCGATCTGCGTGCTGGTGCTGACCAACACGGAGGCTGGCAACGACAATTTCCAGGTGTTCCTGAAAGGCAAATGCGATCCGGCGGTCGCGGCCTTCAACCCGACGCTGTGGCGGCTCGACCACGGCCAGATGGTCCTGATGTCGCCCAAGGGCGAGACCTGGCAGTTCGAGGCCGACGACAACGCCCAGTGGCGCCGCGTCCCCGACAGCGCCGACCCGCTGATCATGCTGCGGGAGCAGTAGGGTCGCTTGCCTCTCCCGCTTGCGGGCCTAGTTCTCCGTCATCCTGAGGAGCCGCGAAGCGGCGTCTCGAAGGATCGACGGGCCACCAGCCGGGCCGCGCACCCTTCGAGGCTCGCCCAGCGGCGCACTTGCGCCGCAAGGCTCGCACCTCAGGGTGACGGGGAGGGGGTTGTCGCCCTCTTACGCAGCAATACTCAAAAATAATTCCCAGCCCCCTGTCGATCCTGCCCGCCCCGGATCGTCGTCCCCCATAGCGAGCCGATTTCACCGCAATAATCCTGCCGCTCGCCGGGAACAGGAGCATTTCATGCGCTTTATGTCGATCGTCCTCTCGTCTCAGCCGCCACAGCAGCCGACCCCGGAACTGCTGGAGGCGATGCACAAGCTCGCCGACCGCGAGATCAAGGCCGGCCGCATGATCGACAATGCCGGCCTGATGCCGCTTGCCACCGGTGCACAGGTTCGCCTGGTCGGCGGCGAGCTCAGCGTCGTCGACGGCCCCTTCGTCGAGGCCAAGGAGGTGATCGGCGGCTACGCCATCTCGGAGCTGCGCAGCAAGGAGGAGGCGGTGGCGCTCGCGGTCGAGTTCATGCAGCTGCACAGGGACCACATGCCGGGCTGGGAAGGCACTTGCGAGGTCCGCGCCTTTGCCGGCTTTGCCGGCCAGTGCGGTGAATAGAGGAGGGCACGCGATGCGCTTCATGTATGTCCTGGTCGCCGAGAAGCCGATGTTGCCAAATCCCGCGCTGCGCGAGGCGATCGGCAAGCTCGCCGACCGCGAGATCGCGGCCGGCCGCATGCTTGATACCGGCGCACTGCTGCCCCGAACGGCGGGCGCGGAGGTGAAAATCAAGGACCGCAAGCTCACCGTCACCGATGGTCCTTTCATGGAGGCCAAGGAGGTGGTCGGCGGTTATGCCGTTTTCGAGCTGAAGGACAAGGAGGAGGCCGTGGCGCGCGCGGTCGAGTTCATGCAGCTTCATCTTGACCACATGCCGGATTGGGAACTGTCATGCGAGGTTCGTCCCTTCATGGAGTGCTGACGATGATGGTGTGTTGCCGGTGTCCGGCGTGACCGCGGACGACATCCAGCGCACCATTCTCGGTGTATGGCGCATCGAGCAGCCGCGGCTGATCACCAGCCTGTCGCGGATGCTGCGCGACGTGCCGCTCGCCGAGGACCTGACCCAGGAAGCGCTGATCGCGGCGCTCGAGCATTGGCCGGTCAGCGGCGTGCCGGAGAAACCGGACGCCTGGCTGATGGCCACCGCCAAGCGCCGCGCGCTCGATCATCTCAGGCGCAATCGCATGCTCAGCCGGCGGCACGGCATGCTTGCGCACGATCTGGCGCGGGAGCAGGAGACCATGCCCGATTTCGATTCCGCGCTAGACGACGATATCGGCGACGAATTGCTGCGGCTGATCTTCACCGCCTGCCATCCGCTTCTGTCGCGCGAGGCCCGCGCCGCGCTGGCGCTGCGGATGATCTGCGGCCTGACCACCGAGGAGATCGCGCGCGCCTTCCTGCAGACCGAGGCGGCGATCGCCCAGCGTATCGTGCGCGCCAAGCGCACGCTGTCGGAATCCGGCCTCGCCTACGAAACGCCGCGCGGCGCGGAATTGTCGGAGCGGCTCGCCTCGGTGCTCGAAATCGTCTACCTCATCTTCAACGAGGGCTATACCGCGGCGACCGGCGACCAATGGCTGCGGCCGCAGCTCTGCAACGAGGCGCTGCGCCTGGGCCGCGTGCTGACCGCGATCGCCCCATTGGAGCCGGAAGCGCACGGCCTCACCGCGCTGATGGAGCTCAACGCCTCGCGGATGGCGGTGCGCACCGATGCGAACGGCGAGCCGATCCTGCTGATGGACCAGAACCGTGCCCGCTGGGACCGCCTGCAAATCCGCCGCGGCCAGCTCGCACTGGCGCGCGCCCGCGAGCTCGGCGGCGCCGGCGGCTTCTATGCGCTGCAGGCTGCGATCGTCGCCTGCCATGCCGAGGCCGGGACATCGGACGCGACCGATTGGCGCCGCATCGCTACCCTCTACGGCGATCTCGCCGCGCTGGTAAATTCGCCCGTGATCGAGCTCAACCGCGCGGTCGCGATCGGCATGGCGGAAGGCCCGCTCGCCGCGCTTGCGATCGTCGACGGTCTCGCGCACGAGCCGGCGCTGAAATCCTATCATCTGCTGCCGAGTGTGCGCGGCGACCTGTTGCACCGCCTGAGCCGCTTCGAGGAGGCCCGCGTCGCGTTCGAGGCCGCGGCTGATCTCGCCGGCAATACGCGGGAGCGCGAATTGTTGCAGCGGCGTGCGGCTGCGGCCGCGCGCGCCGCGCAGGATCACGGCTGCCGCTGACGGCTTCGCGGTTTCGACGCAAAGCGCAACCACGTAGCCCGCATGAGCGCAGCGACTTGCGGGTCTTTGCGGTGACCAACCCCGGGTATCGCTTCGCTCACTCGCTCTACGAGGCTGCATGCTCCGGAAAGTGTGCGCTGCTGCCGTGCAGCGCTGGGTCAGGCCTTGGGCGCAACCAGCGCCGCCTTGCTGCGCAGCCCCCACAGCAGCAGGATCGATGCTGCGATGATCGCAAGGCCGATCGAGATGAATCCTGCGGTCACGAGCGTTTCCTGCCATGGCGCGGCGCTGAGGCCGGGCGCGGTGATCGGCGAAAGTGCGCCGGTTCCGAGAATGGCGGCGATCGTGGCCACGGCCCAGTTGCCGTAGGTCCCGCACAGCAGCGCCCAGTAGGCTATCGTGCTGGCGCGGGACGGCAGCCTGACCTCGCTCCAGATCGCACCGACCGCGAGCAGGAAGGTGCCATTCATCACGCCTTCGAGATGCGCTGCGAGCGCCATCCGCACATTGCTGAAGTGCTGCTCAAGAAGGCCGGTGACCAGCCCAATCAGGAACAGGGCCATGCCGTGAAAAAGCAGTCGTCGCCGATAATCCATTCCCGTCCCCTCAAATTGCCTAAGTGAATGTCGGTCGACCATAGCAGAAAGCGCGAGGGCGTCGGCGTTCCGCGCGGTCGCTGCCCGGGGCGGGCCGAAGGCCGGCCGCCGCGAGGGCCGGGCGGTTGTGACCGGCAGCAACCTATGACAGCATCCCGATTTCGATTTGTCGTGACGTCTGGAGACCCATGCCGCGCCCGAACTATGCCTGGGAGAAGCTGACCGATGAGCAGTTGCTGGAGCAGCGCCTCAGCAGCCTGAGGGTGAAGGTCGAGGGCACCTGGCTGGCGGACTGTGTCCGCACGCTCAATGAGGAGCTCGATGAGCGGGGGCTGCGGCTGCGGCCGCACGCATGGATCTCGAGCGAATGGTTCAGTCCGTCAAATACGCCGGGGATCGCGATCCCGTTCTATCTCGCGCATCCCCGCCTGATGAAGCTCGAGAAGAAGATGATGCTCGACGTCGAGGGCGGCACCTGGTCCGAGTGCATGGCCATTCTCCGTCACGAGGCAGGCCATGTCATCCAGCATGGCTACCAGCTGCAGCGCCGCCGGCGCTGGCAGCAGCTGTTCGGTCCGTCGTCGCGCCACTACCCGCGCTACTATCGGCCGAATCCGGCCAGCCGGAGTTATGTCCAGCATCTGCGGCTCTGGTACGCGCAGAGCCATCCTGATGAGGATTTTGCGGAAACCTTCGCGGTGTGGCTGCGGCCGCGCTCGAACTGGCGGACGCGCTATGCCGGCTGGCCGGCGCTGAAGAAGCTCGAATATGTCGACGAGCTGATGGGCGAGATTGCCGGCAAGCGGCCGCTGCTCACGGCGCGCGAGCGCGTCGATCCGTTGCATTCACTCAAGCAGACCCTCCGCGAGCACTACAAGAAGAAGCAGGCGTTCTACGCCTTCAATCCACCGAAGACCTACGATCGCGACCTGTCCAAGCTGTTCTCCGCCGATCCACGGCATCAACGGCATCCGGCCGCCTCACTCTTCATTAGGCGGCACCGCGCCCAGATCAGGCAGCTGGTGGCGCGCTGGACCGGCGAGAACCAGCTGACGCTCGACGCCGTGCTTGATGATATGATCTCGCGCTGCCGCGAGCTCAATCTGCGCGCGGTCGGCCCTGAGCAGAAGCTTGTGGCCAACTTCACCATCCTGCTCACCGCCAAGACCATGCACGCGCTGTTCGGCCCGTCGCGCCGGAAATGGATCGCGCTATGAAACGTCTTCGCATTCTCGTGCTGATGCACCCGGACTTCGTGCCGCCGGATTCCTCGGACGGCTACTCCGCCCAGGAGATCAATGCCTGGAAGACGGAATACGACGTCGTCAGCACCTTGCGCGCGGCCGGCCACGAGGTCCGTCCGCTCGGCGTGCAGGAGGAAATCAAGCCGGTCCGCGACGCCATCGAAGATTTCAAGCCGCATGTGGTGTTCACGCTGCTGGAGGAGTTTCACTACGAGGTGGTGTACGACCAGCACATCGCGAGCTATCTCGAGCTGATGAAGATCCCTTATACCGGCTGCAACCCGCGCGGCCTGATCCTGGCGCGCGGCAAGGATCTGTCCAAGACGCTGGTGCATCATCGCCGGATTCCGGTGCCGGCCTTCGCCGTGTTCCCGATGCGCCGCAAGGTCAAGCGGCCGCCGCGTCTGGAGCTGCCGCTGATCGTCAAAAGCCTGAGCTCGGATGGATCGCTCGGCATCTCGCAGGCCTCGATCGTCGACACCGACGAGAAGCTTGCCGAGCGGGTTGCCTTCATCCACGAACGGATCGGAACCGCCGCCATCGCCGAGCAGTTCATCGAGGGGCGCGAGCTCTATGTCGGCGTGCTCGGCAACAACCGGCTGCGGGTTCTGCCGGTCTGGGAATTGAAGTTCGGCAGCATGGGCGGTCACAGTGCGCGGCACATCGCCACCGAGAAGGTCAAGCACGATCCGAGCTATCAGGAGCGCATCGGAATTGAGGACGGGCCGGCCGGGAATCTGACGCCGGAACTATCCGCCCATATTCAGCGGCTGGCGAAACGCATCTACCGGACGCTCGGGCTCGACGGCTATGCGCGCATCGACTTCCGCCTCTCGACCAATGGCGTTCCCTATTTCATCGAGGCCAATCCCAATCCTGAAATCGCCAAGAGCCAGGAATTCGCAACCGCGGCCCTGCATGACGGACTGGACTACGCGGGTCTGCTGCATCGCATTGTGACCCTGGGCATGAGCCGCGCAAAGGCGGGCGTATCCCTGGGCTGAACCAGAAGCCACTATAGGCTGCGCTGCATCGGCGTATGGCGCCGGCCGTCCCTGGGGATGAACATCGCAAACGTTTCCCTAACGCGCGCCGCCGGCGTCGGGTCGGCAGCGGCGGCTGAGACCGGGGCGGCCGTGGGACGGAACGCATCCCCTTCCGGCCAGCGCTGTGCAACGACGTCGCCGACCGGCGCCATCATGAGCAAGTCGACGTTGCGGCAGGCGTCGTAGACGTACAAACTGGCAAGAAAAATCGATACGGCAACAAGAATCGTCCTGAAAATCGGCATTGTGATTGCGCCTTCTTGATTGAGGCGAACAATGCCCTGCGACAGTGAACCGCGCGTTTAGCGGTCCGATCGATCGGTCGATACGGTTCCCACGTGGTGAAACGGTTCCCACTTCGTGCGATGGCTGCGTAAACGGCTCGCTTACCAATGCCCTCAAGGTTGCAGCAACCAGCTTTCCTCACCGGGGCGAAAGAAGTCTCTGGCATTGAGAGACCAAGAAAAACACTGAGGAGGCACCATGTTCGTCGCCATTCGAGTCATGATCCTGATCGCCAGTGCTTATGCAGGCTCGGCCGTCGCCGAGATGCAGTTTGCGCCGTTGCCGAGCCCAGCGGTTTCGTCCGCGCCGTAGGACCGGCAGGCGACGCACATCTTCCAGCGCGGTTACACCGGATTGGGTGCGGCGGCCCCGATTGCGCGGGCCGCGTTCTCCGTCATCCGGGTCGCCGTCAGTCGCAGGAAATACAGCGACAGTCCTGGATTGCGCTCGCACAGCTTCTTCAGCGCAGCGTCGCTGATCCACAGCAGATCCACATCAGTCGCCGCCACGGCTGTCTGAGTACGACGCCGTTCAAGGGAAAACAGTCCGATCTCTCCGAACAGTTCGCCTGCCGATACCCCGCGATCGATCTCGGGAAACCTGACCTGCCCCGACACGACCATATAGAGAAGGTCGGCATCGTCGCCTTTCCTGAAGATCGTTTCTCCCGCCTTGATGTGCTTTGCGTGCATGAACGGTTGCAGCCAGTTCGGAGAAAGATCCGTCGCCGCAGCAAGCTTGGCCTTGCGGAGCAGGCGGACCATCTGGAACAGCAGCAGCACGTTCAGCGGCAGCAGAATGATGTGCAGGATGAGCACCGGATAGATCCGGTCGCCCAATCCATAGCTGATGAACGCCAGATTGCTGAATATCGCGACGGTGCGCAGGCTCAACATGGTGCTCATGCAGAACGTCAGCAATACAAGCGCCGACGCGAGGTAACCCAAGCCATCGATCAAGGTCATGGCAGCACCCACTGGAAAATGAACTGCAAGAAAAGTGTTCTGAAAGCGACTTCCAACCTTTGCTAGAGCGCTCATTTTCTTGGGCGGAAATGTGGCCGTCGGGCGCCCCTGCCAGTGAGTTGCCCGACGGCGCAAGCCCTCGCAGCAGAGCAAGGATGGGTGGAGCGAAGCGAAACCCATCGATTTATGCCCGCGGCGCAGATGATGGGTATCGCTTCGCTCCACCCATCCTACGAGCCGTCAATCCTCGGCTATCTCGTTCGGCTTTTCAGAATTTTGCTTGACACCTGACCCAACTCAGATGTTCAATATGCCCGTCTCATCCGATCGAGGGGCGCTTCGCGGTCGTCACGAACGCGGTGTGAGATGCGGTGGACGCCGAGCGTGTGACTGACGAGAGCACGCGAAGCGGACGGTGAAGTCGTGTGGTCCTGACGCCCTAGCGGCAGGTGTCTCGTCGCAACACGCGAAGGCGTGATGCGAAGGCGGTGACAAGCAAGCCCAGTCTCGCCGGGGAGAGCACTAAGTAAGCCGTAACCCATCGCGCAGGGAAAGCCGGATTGCTCCGGTTACACCTGTGGTCCTACCCCCGAGCTTACTACCCATTGCTCGGGGCCCATGGGTGCGATCGGCACCCGGCTTTCCCTGCGCCCTCTGCGAGAGGAGGGTGGAACGAAGAGCAAAGCTCGGACAAATCATGTCGCGAGAACGCGAAGCTGCGTCCCAACCCAAACTGTCATCGCCCGGCTTGACCGGGCGATCCAGTACGCCGCGGCCCGTCGGCTCAAGCGCTGGCGTCTCTGGAATACTGGATCACCCGCATGCGCGGGTGATGACACCGAGAGCCTGGCTGTTTGACATTCGAATCGCATCCCCCGTCTCCCCGCGCAACGGCCTCGCCGTCGTGCCCGGAGCGGCCGCATCACGATTGACGCATGCCAGCACACACCGGCCATGGCAGACGGTCGCGCGAATCAGCGGTGAAGATCGTGTGCCTTAGGGTCGAGACGCGGCAGCGGCCCTACTGGTCCGTCTTCGGCGTCTTGCCTGCAATGTCGAGGCCGAGCCGGAGCGCGCGCTCATGGCGCTCTTCGGTCAGGAGCTTCAGTTCCCGTTCCAGCGACCGCACCACCTCCTCCTGCGTTTCCTTGGAGTGGCGGCGGGAGCCGCCTTGCGGTTTGGCCGGTTGGGCAGTCACGGGAGGCCCCTTGTCATCACACTGTCATCGCCCTGATGACACGGCCGGAGTCGCCGCGACAATCAAAAAGAATTCAGCGGCCGCACGTTTGGTATGTTTGTTGTGCGTCTGACTCAAATTTGGGCAGAAAATTCTCTTTGCCTTTGTCTCGAATGGAGCCGAAGCCGGTCGGGCCCGCGGTCTCATCAATTGGGATGAGAGAGGCCGGTTCCGACGAAATCATTTCCGGATTGGCACGAAGGCGTCCTGAAACCGACAAGGTCTAACCTTAGTAGCGTTGTGAGGACGGACGCCTGGTGAGACGCTGATGATCTCGGTCGTGAGATTCACGACCAGGGTCGTGAGACTGGTCAGTGCTCCCAGGACGTGGGGATGATCTCGGAATGAAGAAGCTGAATGCTGTGCCATATGTCTGGGCGGCCGCGCTGATCGCGGTCGCGGTCTGGGGCGTGAGCGGCACCCCGCAGATGGCGCACACCTCTGCCAGCACGCATTTGGCGCGGGCGCGGTAAGGCGTTTCCCCTAAAGCTTCGGCCGCAGCGAGCGCTGCATGTCCATCGTGTAGGTGTAGCGCCCTTCAGGGTGCGTGGTGATGGTGACCTCGAACAGTTCCTCGCGCAGGCCGTAGTAGCGGCGTACCACGGTGAGCGCCGGCGAGCCGGTCTTGACGCCGAGCGCCTTGGCAATCGGCGCCGGCATGCCCCGCACGAAGATTTCCATCTGGGCGCGCTCGGTGACCTGGCCGTACATCTTGGCGATCTGCTCGTGCACCGGGGTGCGCCCATGGTCGCTGCGGGTCACGACATCGGCGAACCGGCGCAGCACGTAGATCTCGGTCCAGCCGAGCGGCGCGGCGAACTGGTCGGAGCGGCGTACCGCCTCGATCAGGAACCAGCTCCTGCCGGGCTCGCATTTCAGGAGCCCGGCCAGCTTGCGGTCGGCGACGATATCGCTGCTTGCCACGACGTCGCGGTAGGTCTCGTTGGAATAACGCAGCCACTCGCCCAGCGACTTGACGCTGTGGGTGAACAATACCGGCGGCTCGGACGCGATCACCACCGAGCCGAGGCCGGCGCGGCGCACGATCAGGCCCTGCTCGATCAGGATGCGCAGCGCCTCGCGCACGGTTTGGCGGCTCGCACTGAAGCTTGCCATCAGCTCGGTCTCGGTCGGCAGCAGATTGCCGACCGCGTAGGTGCCGAGACGGATGTCCCTCTGTAGTCCGGTGGCGATGTCGCGATAGCGGGACGATCTCGCCCTGTCCGGTTGTTCAGACATGGTGGGTCACTGGTATGCCATATGGCAGGCGGCCGGGTGTCCTGTCTGCATCGACTGCAGTGCGGCCTCGAATGCAGCGAGCGTTGCCAGCACATCTGCCTCCGGCACCGGGAACGGCTGCTTGCCCTCGACCGCGTCGGCAAAGGCGGAAAGTTCCGCGGCGAGCGTGTCGACCGCCGGATAGCGTGTCGTCGCGGGCGCCTCCCCGGATTTCCGCAGCACCATCGTCACCTCGTCGAGCACTTCGGCAGATCCCTTCGTTCCGAACACATGCACGCGCCAATAGAACGGTGTTGCGCGGATTGTCGCAAGGGTTGCGCTCACGCCATTCACAAATTCAATCGCCAAGGTTGCAGTGTCGAGCGGCGGCGGTCCGGCCTCGCGCGCACTCAACCGGGCATAGACCTGGCGTGCCGGGCCGAGCAGGCTGACGAAGCCGTCGAGCACATGCAGTCCGGCGCCGGTCAGCCCGCCGCCGGGCGACTCTTCGGGCGACAGCCGCCAGCCCTGCGTGATGGTCTGCGAGTTCTCGTTGCTGTTGTGGCCCTCGACATGCAGGATCGTGCCGAGCCCGCCACCGGCTGTGATCGCGCGCAGCGCCCGCATCGAGGGCCAGAACCGGCGATTATGCCCGACCGCGAGCAGCACGCCGGCGTTGCGGCAGGCCGCGAACATCTCGGCGGCGTCGTTGCGCCGAAGCGCCAGCGGCTTCTCGCAAAGCACCTGCTTGCCGGCCGCGGCGGCCGCGATCACTTGGCTCCGGTGCAGCGAATGCGGCGTCGCCAGCAGCACGGCGTCGATCTCGGGCGCGGCGAGCACGGCCTCCAGGCTCGTCGCGGCGGATAGGCCATGAGCCGCGCAAAAATCGGCGGCGCCGGTGATGTCGGGTTCCACCGCGCTTGTGATCCTGAGCCGCGGCTCGTTCTGCGCGGCCTCGACCAGCGCGCGGCCCCAGCGGCCGAGGCCCACGATCGCACAATTGATCATGAATGCCCCTCATCCCGGCCGCGCCCGGCACGGATCGCCTCGATCACGGCGGCGCTGTCGCTCTCGGGGCCTTCGAGCGCGATCGCCGCGCGCAGCAAGTCGGCCTGCACTGAGGTTAGCGGCAAGGCAAGGCCGTGCCGGCCGGCCTCCTGCAGGATCAGCTCGGCATCCTTCAAGGTCTGCGCGATATGCGATTGCGGCGAGAAATCGCGCGCCAGCATTTTCGGTCCCTTGCTGTCCATTACCCTGGAATATGCCGCCGATTGCCGCGCCGTCGCAAGGAACGTCGCGCCGTCGAGGCCGAGGCTCTCGGCAAAGGCGATGCCCTCGGCCAGCGCGGCGCGGTTGTTCTGCAGGATCAGGTTGATGGCGAGCTTGGTGCGGCTCGCATTGCCGATCGCACCGACATTGATCTGCTGCGGGCAGAGAATATCGAGCGTCGCTGCGGCAGCTTCGATGACATCGGCATCGCCGGCGACCAGCGCGGTGGCGGTGCCGGCGCGGACCTCGGCGCTGGTGCCCGAGATCGGCGCCTCGATCAAGGCAAGGCGCGAGCGCGCCGCGAATTCGGCGATCACAGCGATCTCGCCCGGCGCGCAGGTGGTGGTGCAGATGACGAGCGGCGGCACCGCCGCGTTGGCGAGGTCCGGCAGCAATCCCTTGACCTGGGCCGCGTCGTACACCGCGATGACGATGGTCCGGCAGTGGGCCGCCACATCGGCGGCGAAGGCGGCGAACTCGGCGCCGCTGGCCCTCAAGCCGTCGTTCTTCGCGGCATCGATGTCGAAGCCGATTACGCCGACGCCGGCGTCGATCAGCCGCGCGGAGAGGGCCGATCCCATGAGCCCCAGGCCAATCATGCCAACAGGTGTCTCGCGAGCCATGATGCGACAGAGCTCTCGTCTATTGCGGCTGGATGCCGGCCGCCTTGACCTCCGCCGACCAGCGCACGACCTCGCTCCTGACGAAGGCGCCGAACTCGGCGGGCGCCAGCGGCGCCACGATCACGCCGACATCGGCGAGCTTCTTCTTCGTCTCCGGCATTGCGAGGTACCTGGCGCATTCGGCGTAGATCCTGTTGACCACCGGCTCCGGCGTGCCGGCGGGCGCGAACAGCCCGTACCAGATCGTGGCCTCGAAGCCGGGCATCGCTTCCGACAGCGCGGGCAGGCCCGGGGTGAGCTCGTTGCGGGTCGCCGACGTCACGCCGATGCCACGCAAGGTGCCACCCTGCATCTGCGGGATCGCGACCGAGAAATCGCCGAACGTCAGGTCGATCACCCCCGCCATCACGTCGGTCATCGCCTGCGGCACGCCGCGATAGGAGGCGGCGATCAGCGACAGGCCGCCGCGCGATTGCAGCTGCGCGATCGAGATCTGCGACGCGCCGGAGCCGTAACCCGCGGTCAGATTGGGGGTGGCCTTGGCGTAAGCGAGGAACTGCGGCAGGTCCTTGGCCGCAAGCTTCGGGTTGACCAGCAGCACCATCGCCGTCGTGGTGGTGCGGATGACGGGCGCAAAATCCTTCACCGGGTCGTAGGGCAGGCTCTTGAGCGTCGCGACGTTGCTGGCATGGGTCGTGTTGGTGCCCATCAGCAGCGTGTAGCCATCGGGCGCGCTGCGGGCGACTTCCTGGGCGCCGATGCTGCCGAGCGCGCCGGCGCGGTTCTCGATCAGCACGGTCTGGCCGAAGGCGTCCTGCAGATGCTGGCCGACCAGCCGCGCGACATTGTCGGGGCCGGCGCCGGCCGGGAAGGGCACGATGATCTTGAGCGGCCGTTGCGGAAACCCGTCCGCCGTGAGAGCCGGCAGGACCGGAAGTGCCGAGAGCAGGACGGCAAGCAGCCCCAGCCGTAACTTCATTCCGGTCCCCTCCTGTGCCTGCTTTGATAAATTTATACGGACAAATACGTCAGAAATGCAAGCGGAAGGCCCATTGCAATATTGAGGTGCGCCATAATTATCCGTATAAATAGCCCATACAGGGAGCCAGACGATGGTCGACATCAGCGATCTCCATGCGCGCGGGCTGCGGCGGCGTCAGAAGATGTTCGGCGAGGTCGACGTCGCCAAGCGGATGGCGGCCGCGGGCGATTTTGGCACGCCGCTGCAAAACATCATCAATGCTTATGTCTACGGTGACGTCTGGGAGCGCAGCGGCCTGTCCGACCAGATCCGCAGCCTCGTGATGCTCGGTATCACCGCGGCGAGCAGCAAGCCCGCTGAGTTCCGCGTTCATGCCAAGGGCGCGCTAGCCAACGGCTGCACCGCCGCGCAGGTGCAGGACGTGCTGCTGCTGGTCGCGATGTATTGCGGCATTCCGGCTGCGATCGAGACCAGCAAGATCGCAGCCGAGGTGTTCGGCGAGGTGCCTGCGGAGGGGTAGGGCGCAGGGCTGCGCCGTGATAGGGACGTTGCCGACTGCGATCGGCAACAGGATGCGCCCAAGGATCTGTCCATGTCCGGCTTCCCCGCTTCGACCACCGTGCTCGATTCCGTGCTGTTTCGCGATGCCTTCGGCACAAGCGAGATGCGCGAAGTGTTTTCCGATCTGCGGCTGATCTCCCGTTATGCCGAGGTCGAGGTCGCGCTGGCCAGGGCCGAAGCGCGCTGCGGCGTGATCCCGGCGGAAGCGGCGGAGGAGATCGCTGGCCGTACCGATGTCGCCGCGTTCGATTTCGATCTGCTGCGGCAGGAGACGGACGTCGTCGGCTACCCGATCCTGCCGCTGGTGCATCAGATGGCGAAGCAGTGCGGTGAGGCCGGACGCTATGTCCATTGGGGCGCGACCACGCAGGACATCATGGACACCGCCGTCGTGCTGCAGCTGCGCGACGGCCTCAGGATTGTCGAGGCCGACATTGCTGCATTGCGCACCATCCTCGCCGATCTCTCGAAACGCTATCGCGACACGCCGATGGCCGGCCGCACCCATCTGCAGCAGGCGCTGCCGGTGACCTTCGGCTACAAGACCGCGATCTGGCTCGCTGCCTTCGATCGCCATGCCGCGCGCTTGGCGGAGCTGAAGCCGCGAGTGCTGGTCGGGCAGTTCGCCGGCGCCGCGGGCACGCTGGCCTCGCTGGGCGACAAGGGCTTCGACGTGCAGAAGGCGCTGTGCGAGGAGCTTGGCCTCGGCGTTCCCGTCTCCACCTGGCATGTCGCGCGCGACGGGCTGGCGGAGGCGGTGAATCTCCTGGCGCTGGTCACGGGAACGCTCGGCAAGATCGCGCTCGACATCATGATCATGGCCTCGACCGAGTTTTCCGAGGTCTACGAGCCGTTCGTGAAGGGACGCGGCGCGTCCTCGACCATGCCGCAGAAGCGCAATCCGATCTCGTCGGAGCTGATGCTCGCCGCCGCCAAGGCGGTGCGCCAGCATGCCGGCCTGATGCTGGATGCGATGGTGCAGGATTTCGAGCGCGCCACCGGCCCGTGGCACGCCGAATGGATGGCGATCCCGGAAAGCTTTGTGCTGACCGCCGGAGCCCTTCACCAGGCAAGGTTCGCGCTTGGCGGCTTGATCGTCGACGAGAAGCGGATGGCCGACAATCTCGACATCAGCCGCGGGCTGATTGTGGCTGAAGCCGTGATGATGGGGCTGGCGCCGGCGATCGGGCGGCAGGAGGCGCATGATGTGGTCTACGACGCCTGCCGTGTTGCCAACGACAAGGGTCTGACGCTGGCCGAGGCGCTCGCCGCGGACGATCGCGTCGCAAGCCGGATCGATCGGGCGACGATTGATCGCCTCACCGCGCCGAAAAACTATCTCGGCCTCGCGCCCGAGATGGTCGACCGGGTGCTTAATTCAGTGAAGCGGTAAAATTCGAGGCAATTGCTCGCCGTCGCGTGATCGGGCGCGGCGGGCGGGAACCTTGCGAATGCGGATCGAATTGGACTACGAATCCCAAAACCCTCAAACGACACGGCCGGACACTTCATGACCGCACATCAACGCAACCTTTCCGCCTCGATCGATCCTGTAAAACTCGATCGGCTCGCCGAAGTCGCGATCAAGGTCGGTCTGCAGCTGCAGCCGGGGCAGGATCTGCTGCTGACGGCGCCCTCAGTGGCAATGCCGTTGGTGCGGCGGGTCGTGGAGCATGCCTACAAGGCCGGCGCCGGTATCGTGACCCCGTTCTTCTCCGACGAAGAGCTCACGCTGGCGCGCTACCGCCACGCCAACGATGCGAGCTTCGATCGCGCCGCGGGCTGGCTTTACGAGGGCATGGCGAAGGCGTTCGGCGCCAACACCGCGCGGCTTGCGATCGTCGGCGACAATCCGATGCTGCTGTCGGGCGAAGACCCGGCGAAGGTCGCGCGCGCCAGCAAGGCCAATTCGATCGCCTACCAGCCGGCGCTGGAGAAGATCGTCAATTTCGACACCAACTGGAACATCATCGCCTATCCGAGTGCGTCCTGGGCGAAGCAGATGTTCCCCGATGATGCCGAGGACGTCGCGGTCGCCAAGCTGGCGGATGCGATCTTCGCCGCGTCACGGGTCGACCAGGACGGCGCCGTCGCCGCCTGGGACAAGCACAATGCCAGACTGCGCGAGCGCACCGACTGGCTCAACGGCCAGCGCTTCCATGCGCTGAAATATTCCGGTCCGGGAATGGATCTCACGATCGGGCTCGCCGACGGTCATGAATGGGAAGGCGGCGCCTCGACCGCCAAGAACGGCATCGTCTGCAATGCCAACATCCCGACCGAGGAAGTCTTCACCACGCCGCATTGCCGGCGCGTCAGCGGCCACGTCGTCAGCTCCAAGCCGCTGTCCTATCAGGGCACGCTGATCGACAATATTTCGGTCAGGTTCGAGGAGGGCCGCATCGTCGAGGCCAAGGCCTCGCGCGGCGAGGAAGTCTTGAACAAGGTGCTCGACACCGACGAGGGTGCGCGCCGCCTCGGCGAGGTCGCGCTGGTGCCGCATTCCTCGCCGATCTCGAAGAGCGGGCTGTTGTTCTTCAACACCCTGTTCGACGAGAACGCCGCCTCGCATATCGCGCTCGGCCAGTGCTACTCGAAATGCTTCGTTGGTGGCGACAAGCTGACGCCGCAGCAGATCGCCGAGCAGGGCGGCAACAAGAGCCTGATCCACATCGACTGGATGATCGGCTCAGCCCACACCGACATCGACGGCATCCATGCCGACGGACGCAGCGTGCCGGTGTTCCGGAAGGGCGAGTGGGCGTAAGGCGCGGCTAGCCCAGCTTGCGCTCGCGCGCGGCGATCAGTTCGCCTCGCGGGACGCTGAAGCGGCAGGTCTCGTGCTGCGGCCGGAAGCCGAGCCGGCGGTAGATTTTCAGCGCGGGGGCGTTGCGGCTCGAGACGTTGAGCCAGCAGGGATGCTCAACCGAGACGTCGTGTGCGCTCAGCACGCGATAGACCAAGAGCTGGCCGAGCCCGCGTCCCTGCCGCGCCGGGTCGACGGCGACCGATTCGATCCACATCGAGTTCCGCTCTGGCTCGGTCAGGCAGAATCCCGACACCTGCCCATCCTCCGACGCGATCCAGACCTCGCTCTCGGTCAACACCTGCGCCATCTCCTCCGGTGAATACAGGCGGAACGCGGCGTCCGAGGCATAGGCGGCATTGTGGATCCGTGCGACCTCGGCCGCGCAAGCGGTCACGTCGGTCACCTGCTCGATGGTGGCGCGGGCTGCCGCGAGCGTGCGCGCCGGTTGCAACGGCTCGACGCACTTCATCCCGATCTCGGACTCGACATGAACAAAGCCGAAGGCGGTCACGAAGGCCATTCCTGCCGGCCAATCGCTGCTCACCAGCGTCTGCACGGTGAGATCGGGATCGGCATCGATCGCAAGGATGTCGTCGATCAGCGCGAGGCCGATCCGGCGGCGGCGCATCTCGGGCGCCACGACGATCTTGAGGAACCGGGAATGATGCGCGCCCTGGTCACGCAACGAGGATTCGGCGAGGCCGACGAGCCGGCCATCCCGCTCGGCAATACGAAAGTCGCGCCCGCCACGGTTCTGCGGCAGCTTCAGGAACTGGTCCCATTGCGGCAGCGTGACAGGTCCCAGCCGCGGTTCCACCGCAGCTGCCTTCGCGTAAAGTGCGACCACCGCTTCCGCATCAGCCTCGCGAAGCGGTCGGATGGTGATGCCGTCATCCATGAGTCGAGAGCTTACCCGATATCGAGCCGATAGACATCCTTTGCCGTCTTCGAGAACAACGCCGTCTTCTCGGCTTCGCTATATTGTGAAGCAAGCCGTTTAAAGGTGTTAAAGATCACCTGGTAACTGCACTGCCCCTTATCAGGTGGGAAGTTGCTCTCGAACATGCAACGGCTTGGGCCGAAGGCCTCGACGCAGGTTTCCACATAGGGCCGCCAGGCGGCGGCGAGTTCCTCCGACGACGGCGGCCGGGGGCGGAGGTGGAAGTCGTAGCCGAGCAGGCACATTGCAAGCCCCCCGAGCTTGACCACGACGTTCGGGCATGTGGCGATCTCCTGGATCGACGCCTTCCAGACCGGAAAGGTCTCCGCGCGCTTGCCGGCGAACCGGCCGGTGCCGACCGGGCCGCCGCAATGGTCGAGCACGATCCTTGTGTCGGGGAAGGCGCGGGCGAGGTCGGTGAGCTCGCCGATCTGCGGGTGGAACAGCCAGGCGTCAAAGCTGAGACCGAGCGGCGCCAGGCAGGCAAAGCCCTTGCGGAAGGTGGAATCGAGCAGAATTCCCTTCGGCCGGTTCGCATACATGTGGGCGACGTTGGGGTCCTCGTCCCAGGCCGAGGAATGGCGGATGCCGCGGAACCGGCCGTTGCCGGCGGCGATCTCCGCCTCCAGCACCGCCTTGGCCTGGTCGCCGATCAGAAGATTAACGTGGCTGACGATGCCGGCGCAGATCGCTGCCTTGCCGTAGCCGCCGCTCGCCGCCATCGCCGCGACGCCGTTGGCGAACTCGACCTCGCCGACCGGGCGGAACGCCTCCGGGCCGTCGGCGCGATACATCGACCGGCAATCGACATAGACGGTGGCAACGATGTTGTGGCCGGAGGCGATGTCGTCGCGCATCTCCTCGATCAGATAGCGCAAGCCCCCGCGGTCCCAGAGATGGTGATGCGGATCGACGATCGGCCGGTCAGGATCGATGATCTCCTCGGCATATTGGGCGAGCCAGTCCTCGCGCGGATTGGCATAGAGCCCGCTGGCGGAGGCGGGCAGAGTGCTGGTGCTGGTGGCCATCGATTCTTCACTCCCGTTTGGTTTTGCTTCTTCTTGTAAGAGACTTCACACCCCGTCGAGGATGATCACCGTCGGCGTTGCCGGCAGGGTGTCGCGCGAAATCCGCAACGTGCGCTCGCCGCCGCGGCGGTCGATCTCGAATTGCTGGCCGATCAGGCGCATGAACTCGTCGAGCGGGGTGGCGAAGCGGTGCATCGGCAGCACGACGGCGGCACGCAGCCGCTTGGTGATCTCGGAGACGCCGTCGAGCGACATCGTATAGGTGCCGTCGATCGGCACCATCACGATGTCGAGCCGGCCGATCGCGGCGAAATGGCTGTCGTCGAGCTTGTGATGCAAATGGCCGAGATGGCCGATGCAGAGGCCGGCGACCTCGAAGATGAAGATCGAATTGCCGTCCTTGATCATCTCGCCGCCGGTGCCCTCGCCCCAGTAGCGGCGGATGTCGGTGGTGACGTTGCGGATATAGACGTCGCCGATCCGCATCGCATAATGCGCGGCCTCGCCCTTCTCGCCCCAGCCATGCAGCACGTGGGGAATCCTGGGGTCGGGAAACAGCGTGTAGTGCGTCGCGTGGGCCCGGTTCATCGTCGCGACATCGGGCAGCCGCCCGGTCTGATAGACGCCGTTGTAGTCGGTCGCGATCCGGATACCGCCCGGCGTGTCGATGTAATAGGTCGAATGGCCGGCATAGGTGATCGCGACCTCGTCGGCTTTGGCCGCGACGCGCCGGTAGTTGACGGGTATGGCGCGCGGCGGCGCATTCGCCATCGCCAGGCATTCGCTGCGCTGGGCGTCCTGCGCGAAGGCGTGGCCGGTCAACGTTCCGAGCAGGACGAGTGCGGCGAGCAATCTCAGCATGACCTGTTCCGTCTGCGGCGGCATCCGTGGCCGCGAGACTATCGCGCAATTGGCGTGCCGTCATGATGAGACCGGCGCATCGCTCCATGGCGCTGAGTGCAACACGATCCGGGGGATTAATCCGGCAGGACGCGCTACCATGCCGAGCAGATCACAGCATCAGGGAGTTATGCGTGACTGATACTGCCCCTTCGCCGCGCGCGCCTTCGACCAAACGGCTCGAGCCATTGCGCCATGTCGACGCAGGCGTCCTCAACATCGGCTATTACGAGGCCGGCCCCGCCGACGGTCCGGCGGTGCTGCTGATGCACGGCTTTCCCTACGACATCCACTCCTATGTCGACGTCGCGCCTGACCTGGCCGCGCAGGGATGCCGGGTCATCGTGCCCTATCTGCGCGGCTACGGGCCGACGGTCTTCCGCGACAAGGCGACGCCGCGCTCGGGGGAGCAGGCGGCGGTCGGCGCCGACATGATGGCACTGATGGATGCGCTCGGCATCAAGCGCGCGGTGTTCGCCGGCTACGATTGGGGCGGCCGCGCTGCCTCGGTCGGTGCCGCGCTCTGGCCGGAACGATGCATCGGGCTCGTCTGCACCAATGGCTACATGATCCAGGACATTGCACATGCGATGGTGCCGGCGCGGCCGGATCACGAGGCGGCGCTCTGGTATCAGTATTACTTCCAGCTCGAGCGCGGGCGCGCCGGGCTTGCCGCCAACCGGCGCGGCATCGCGAAGCTATTGTGGTCGCAATGGTCGCCGAGCTGGGCGTTCGACGAGGCCTGCTTCGAGCGCAGCGCGATCGCGTTTGATAATTCCGGTTATGTCGACGTCGTGATCCACAGCTACCGGCATCGCTTCGGCCTCGCCGATGGCGATCCGCAATATGCGGAGGTGCAGCGTCGGCTGGCCGCATTGCCGGTGATTGCGGTCCCGACGATCTCGCTCGACGGTGCCGACGACGGCGTGACGCCTGCGCGCGACGGCGGCGCCAGCGCGGCAAAATACACCGCCCGCCGGGCGCATCGCGTGATCCCGGGCGCCGGTCACAATCTGCCGCAGGAAGCGCCGGAGGCGTTCGCCGCGGCGGTGATGGAGCTGGTGAAAGGCTAGAGCGTTTTCGAGCGAAGTGGATACCGGTTCGCGTGAAGAAAACGCGTCAAACTAGAATCTACCGCGGTCTCACGCGCGCCGCGGGCTGATCTTCCAGGCGATGACGAGCGTCAACAGCGTCAGAATGCCGCTGACGAGCGCGGCCGACGGGATCGTCAGGACGAGCGCTGCGGTTGCCGCCCAGCCGATCGAGGAGAAGGCCTCCGCGAAGGTCGCGATGCGGGAGGAGGTCTGGCGCCGGCGGAACTGGCTGCGCTTGGCCTGCGCGCGGAACCAGAGTTGAATCCCGGCGGCCGATGCGGTCGCGATGACGATCGCGATCGCGGTGACCGCGGCCTGCTGCGGCGAGGCAAATGCCAGCGCGGCCACCAGCGGCGCGAAGATGGCGGCGATCGCGATCAGCACGACCTCGACCTTGGCGCGGGTCACGCGCGACGGCGGCAGCGGCGCGGTCGCCACCAGATCGGGCGCGTCCTCGCCCGAGATAGTCAGCCAGGCAAGCCCGCCGGCGAGCTGGCCTGCGGCCATCACGATGACGGGCGTGATCAGCACGATCGCGGTCGAGGTGCCGGAGAAACTGCGCCACAGCATCAGCGCCGGCGGCACCAGATAGAGCATTTGCATCAGGGTCTGCGAGAGCAGCCACGGATCGCGGCGCAGCAGCAGAAACTCCTTGCGCCGCAGCGCCTGCTGGCGCGAGCCGGAGCGGAACGCGCGGGCGCGCCCCCGCGTCACCGCGGCCGGATTGGCGGCGACGCTCGCGACGGTGTCGGCAAACCGTGGTGCGAACACCGCCATCACGACGCCGAGCATCACCAACGCCAAGGCGAGCAGCAGCATCATGATGTCGAGATCGCCCAGCGATGCCCGCGCCGGCCACCACAGCAGGCTGTCGGGGGCGGGGGCAATTCGCGCCGCGGTATCCGAGGTCAGGAAGGCAAAGCGCGACAGCGTGCCGTAGGACAGCACCGCGACCACCTGCAGGGCGATGACGAAGCCCGCGCCGATCACGGCGGAGACGATCTGCGCCACCAGCCGGGTCCGGCTCGGCCCGATCAGGCGAAACAGGAAGGCGGTGACGGCGATCGCGGCAGCCGCCGCCGACAGCCCGATCGCAAGGACGACGCCGAAGCCGGCGAGCCAGCGCGGGCCGCCGAGATAGACCAGCACGTCGACGAATGGCGTCGACAGCAAGAGCGCCATGCTGCTCACCGTCAGCGCGATCGCGGCGATCCGGATCGAGAAGATGTTGGTCAGCTTCGCCGGCGACGACATGATCAAATCGAGATCGGCGCGGGCATAGAACACCCGCGTCACCGACTCGATCGCCTGCGACAGCATCAGCGCCCAGGACAGGAAGATCGTCGCGGTCAGCACGATCAGCGACGACGGGTCGAGCGGAAACCGCAGGTCGACATAGCGGGCGACCACCGCATAGGCCGGCAGATGCAGGATCGCCGCGAACAGCAGCAGGCCGATCACGGCGCGGTTGCGCCGGCGCCGGCCGCCGGTCATCATCGCCAGCCATTCGCGCCAGGCCAGGCGGAATTCGTGGCGGACGAACCAGGTGAGGTGGGCGGTCGAGCTCACGCCGCCGCCGCCTCGGTGTCGACCAGCGCGATGAACATGTCCTCGAGGGTCGTGTCATTGCGGCCGTTCTGCTCGCGCAGCTCGGCCAGCGTGCCCTCGGCGATCAGCCGGCCGGCCGCGATCACGCCGATGCGGTCGGCCATCCGTTCGGCGACTTCGAGAATATGGGTCGTCATGATCACGGTGCAGCCGGCGCGGACACGCTCCTGCAGCAGGCCCTTGACGTGACGCGCCGACAGCGCGTCGAGGCCTGTCAGCGGTTCGTCGAGAATGATCAGGCGGGGATCGTGCACCAGCGCGCCGGCGAGCGCCACCTTCTGGCGCATCCCCTTGGAGAAGCCTTCGCAGCGCTGGTTGAGATGCGGCTCGAGCCCGAGCGAGGCCAGCAGATCGCGGGCCGACAGCTCCGACGTGCGGGGGTCGATGCCCCAGAGGCCGGCGACGAATTCGAGATATTCCAGCGGCGTCAGCTTGTCATAGATCATCGGCTCGTCGGACACCCAGGCCATGATCTGCTTGGCGGCGACCGGATCGGCCAGCGCATCGATGCCCAGGATCGACACCGAGCCGGCATCGGGCCGCAGCAGGCCCGCCACCATGCGCAAGGTCGTGGACTTGCCGGCGCCGTTCGGCCCGAGCAGCGCGTAGAATTCGCCGGTACGAATGGTGAGATCGAGCGCGTCGACCGCCGGGCGGTCAAAACGCTTGGTTAACCCTCGCACGGCGAGTGCCGACAGTTCGGATGTCATGGTGTGGTGGCGATCCGGGATTGCGCTCTTCGGTTGCGTGACCTTGGACAAAAACCGTTTCGGTGCGGTGAATCGCACGGGGCAAATCGAACGCGATATCCGTATTAGTCCGTGCTGCGGCATTTATCCGCAAATGTGACGATGCTTACGGATCAAGGGTTTGTTGACAGGGATCGGGCCTTTTGGCTCAATCGGGGCGGACATAGGCAGCTTTCAGCGCTTCCGACACAAGGGCGCGAAGGCGGGATGCAACGAGCGATCGGAAAGAATCGCCGGGCATCGGGGAGGGAAGGATGCTGGACTTTGTTCAGCAGCTCGTCAGCGGCATCGCGCTCGGCTGCGTTTACGGCCTGATCGCGCTCGGATTCGTGCTGGTCTACAAGGCAACCGAGGTCGTCAATTTCGCGCAAGGCGATTTGATGATGCTGGGCGGCTTTTTCGCCTTCACCTTCATCGGCATGCTCGGGCTGAATTACTGGGTCGGATTCGCCGGCGCGGTGATCTGCATGGCGTTGTTCGGCATGCTGGCCGAGCGGGTCGTGGTGCGGCCGATCCTCGGCTATCCGCAATTCTCCATCATCATGGCGACGATCGGGCTCGGCTATTTCCTGCGCTCGATCTCCGGCATGATCTGGGGCACCGACGACTTCAAGATCGAAACCCCGTTCAGCCAGGGCGTCTTGAGAATCGGCAGCCTGGTGCTCGCCTATGACAAGCTGTCGGTGATCGCGGCAACCATCATCCTGTGCGCGCTGCTCTATCTGTTCTTCAACCGCACCACGCTCGGCACCGCGATGCGCGCCAGCTCCGAGAACATGCTGGCTGCCTATTACATGGGCATCCCGGTCAAGCGCGTGGTCTCGATCGTCTGGGCGATCTCGGCGGCGGTGGCGACCTGCGCCGGGGTGCTGCTGGCGCCGATCACCTTCATCCATTCCAATGTCGGCTTGGTGCTGGGGCTGAAGGCGTTTCCGGCCGCGGTGCTCGGCGGCTTCGGCTCGATCCCCGGTGCCGTGGTCGGCGGCGTCCTGATCGGCGTGATCGAGAGCATGGCCGGCTTCTATTTGCCGCAGGGATGGAAGGACGTCGCGCCCTACATCGTGCTGCTCGCGGTGCTGCTGCTCAAGCCCGAAGGCCTGTTTGGCCATCACGTCCGCAAGAAGGTTTGAGGAGCGACATTATGCGGTTTCTCTTCAAGACCAATTATGAAGACGACATCAGGCTGTTCCCGCATTCGGGCTATGTCTATTCCTACGGCCTGTTGCTGGCGGTGCTGCTGATCGCGCCTTACGTGCTCTCAAGCTACCTGATGAGTCAGCTCGTCTTCGTCTGCATCTATGCAACCGTCGGCGTCGGGCTCTTGATCCTGACCGGCTTCACCGGACAGGCCTCGCTCGGCCACGCCGCGTTTCTCGCGATCGGCGCCTACACCGCGGCCTATCTGCAGCAATTCAACGTGCCGTTTCCGGTCTATTTCCTGGCGGCGGGGCTGTTGACCGGCGTGGTCGGCGCGCTGGTCGGATTTCCGGCGCTGCGGCTGCAGGGCATTTATCTGGTGATCGCGACGATCTCGTTTGCCTTCATCGTCGAGGAAATCCTGGCGCGCTGGGAAAGCGTGACCCATGGCAATGAGGGCATGCGGGTCAAGGCCATACAGTTGTTCGGCACCACGATGTCGCGCGACGGCCCGACTTTCTATTATCTCTGCCTCGCGGTGCTGGTGCTGACCATCGTCGGCACGCTCAACCTGTTGCGCTCGCCGACCGGGCGCGCCTTTGTCGCGATCCGCGACAGCGAGACCGCGGCGCGCAGCATGGGCATCAATGTCGCGCTCTACAAGGTGAAGTCGTTCGCGATCTCGGCGGCGATCACAGGCTTCGCCGGCGTGCTGTTCGCCCACAAGCTCTCCTTCATCTCGCCCGAGATGTTCACGCTGCAGCTGTCGATCGAGTTCATCATCGTGATCCTGATCGGCGGCACCTTCAGCCTGCATGGTGCGGTGCTGGGCGCGATCTTCCTGGTCATGATCGATCCGTTCCTGACCTATCTAAAGGACGACATGCCCGGCGTGATCGCCGGCGTCGCGGCCACCCTCGGCGCCGGCACGGAGCGCGCCGGACATATCCAGGACGCGGTCGCAGCCTTTGCTTCCGCCAACGGGCTGAAGGGCGCGATCTACGGCGTCATCATCGTGGTGTTCGTGCTGTTCGAGCCGCTGGGGCTCTATGGCCGCTGGCTCAAGATCAAGCTC
Source organism: Bradyrhizobium sp. 26S5 (assembly GCF_036923295.1). NCBI lineage: Bacteria > Pseudomonadati > Pseudomonadota > Alphaproteobacteria > Hyphomicrobiales > Nitrobacteraceae > Bradyrhizobium > Bradyrhizobium sp. 26S5. Next base: position 644,251 of record NZ_CP145948.1, read on the forward strand.
TTCTTCCAGCTGTTCCCACTCTACAAGCGCGCGACCTTCAAGCGGCAGAAGATCTACGTGAAATCGGAGCGGAACAGATGAGCTATTTCCGCGCCGAGAACCTGTCGCTGCATTTCGGCGGCCTCAAGGCGGTCGATGCCATCAGCTTCGCGGTCGAGAAGGGCGAGATCCTGTCGATCATCGGACCCAATGGCGCCGGCAAAAGCTCGATATTCAACCTGATCTCGCGGATCTATCCGCCGACCTCGGGCAGGATCTTCTTCGAGGATCAGGACATCACCCAGGAGCCGGCCTACGATATCGCGAGGCTCGGCATTGCCCGTACCTTCCAGAACATCGAGCTGTTCGAGAATGCCACCGTGCTGAGCAATCTGCTGGTCGGACGCCATCGCCATTCCACCACCCAGCTCTGGCAGGAGCTGTTATTCCTGCCGAGCGTCCGCGCCGGCGAGAAGGCGCATCGCCGCCGCGTCGAGCAGGTGATCGAATTCCTCGATCTCGAGCCCTATCGCGACAAGCTGATCTCGGGCCTGCCGTACGGCGTGCGCAAGGTGATCGAGTTGGCGCGGGCGCTGTGCTCGGAGCCGAAGCTGATCCTGCTCGACGAGCCGTCCTCGGGCCTCAATGTCGAGGAGACCGACGACATGTCGTTCTGGATCCGCGACATGAAGAGCGAGCTCGGCATCACGGTCTTGATGGTCGAGCACGACATGACGCTGGTCAACCGGGTCTCCGACCGCGTGATTGCGCTGAACTACGGCCGCGTGCTGGCGATGGGCTCGCCGTCGGAGGTGCAGCACCATCCCGACGTCGTCGCAGCGTATCTCGGCGCATGAGGATGATGCCATGACCACATCAGACATCATCCTGAAACTCTCCAACATCGAGAGCTATTACGGGCCGATCATGGCGATTCGCGGCATCAGCCTCGAGGTGCCGCGCGGCCGGATTGTCACGCTGCTCGGCGCCAACGGCGCCGGCAAGACCACCGTTTTGAAGACGATCTCCGGCATCCTCGATCCGCAGAAGGGCTCGATCGAATTCCTCGGCAAGCCGATCCAGCGCATGGAGGCCGATCGGATCGTGCGGCTCGGCCTCAGCCATGTACCGGAGGGACGGGAGGTGTTTCCGTTCCTGTCGGTGCGCGAGAACCTGATGATGGGCGCCTATCTGCGCAAGGACCGCGACGGTGTGGCGCAGGACCTCGAGCGCGTCTATGGCTATTTTCCACGGCTGAGGGAGCGGCTCGGCCAGCCGGCCGGGCAGCTTTCGGGCGGCGAGCAGCAGATGCTCGCGATCGGGCGGGCGCTGATGAACCGGCCGACGCTGCTGCTGCTCGATGAGCCGTCGCTTGGGCTGTCGCCGATCCTGGTGAAGGAGATCTTCACCATCATCCGCCGCGTCAATGAGGAGCAGGGCATGTCGATCCTGCTGGTCGAGCAGAATGCCAAGATCGCGCTGGAGACGGCGCATTACGGCTATGTGCTGGAGATCGGCCGCGTCGTGATGAACGACACCTGCGAACGGCTGATGAATTCGCCCGATATCCAAGAGTTCTATCTCGGCGCCAAGGAAGCGGGCGCGCGGGGCGAGCGGCGCTGGAAGAAGAAGAAGACTTGGCGGTGAAGGTTGGCGGTGAAGATCGGCGTTGAAGAAAGCCGGCGCTGAGGAAGATTGACGTCGACTAAAGTTGGCACTGCGAAGGTTTGGCGTTGGGAACGAGTTGGAGCTAGATTTCAAGCCTGTTGCACGAACAAGACCGGCACGAAAGCCCGGCACGTGAGGCAGGCGGCAGAGGAGGGAGCGCGCATGGCAGGACCAGCGGTTCTGACGGTTGCCGACACGATCGCGAGGAGCTTTCTGCTCGCGGTACAGACGCGTGGCGACAGGCCCGCGATCCGCGAGAAGAAGTTCGGCATCTGGCAGCCGACCAGCTGGCGCGAATGGCTGCAGATCTCCAGGGATATCGCCTTTGGCCTACATGCGACCGGCTTCCGCCCCGGCGATGTCGCCTCGATCATCGCCAACGCGGTGCCGGAATGGGTCTATGCCGACATCGGCATTCTGTGCGCCGGCGGCGTCTCCTCCGGTATCTACCCGACCGATTCGGCGGCGCAGGTCGAATATCTCGTCAATGATTCCGGCACCCGGGTCATGTTCGTCGAGGACGAGGAACAGCTCGACAAGGTGCTGACCTGCCGGTCGCGCTGTCCGACGCTGGAAAAGGTCGTGGTCTTCGACATGGAGGGCCTGAGCGGCTTCTCAGATCCGATGGTGCTGTCGCTTGCCGAGTTCACGGCGCTCGGCCGCAATCATGCGCAGGGCAATGACGCCTTGTGGGACGAGATGACCGGCAGCCGCACCGCCTCCGATCTCGCGATCCTGGTCTACACCTCGGGCACCACAGGTCCGCCCAAGGGCGCGATGCATTCCAACCGCAGCGTGACGCACCAGATGCGCCATGCCAACGATCTCTACCCCTCGACCGACAACGAGGAGCGGCTGGTGTTCCTGCCGCTCTGCCACGTCGCCGAGCGGGTCGGTGGCTATTACCTCTCGCTCGCGCTCGGCTCGGTGATGAATTTTGCCGAGAGCCCGGAGACGGTGCCGGACAATCTGCGCGAGGTGCAGCCGACCGCGTTCCTCGCGGTGCCCCGGATCTGGGAGAAGTTCTATTCCGGCATCACCATCGCGCTGAAGGACGCGACCCCGTTCCAGAACTGGATGTACGCCCGGGCGCTCGCGATCGGCAACCGGATGACCGAGTGCCGGCTTGAGGGCGAGACGCCGCCGCTGTCGCTGCGGCTCGCCAACCGCGCGGCCTACTGGCTGGTGTTCCGCAACATCCGCCGCATGCTCGGGCTCGACCGCTGCCGGATCGCGCTGACCGGCGCGGCGCCGATCTCGCCGGATCTGATCCGCTGGTATCTCGCGCTCGGCATCGACATGCGCGAGGTCTACGGCCAGACCGAGAATTGCGGCGTCGCGACCATGATGCCGGCGGAGCGCATCAAGCTCGGCTCGGTCGGCAAGGCCGCGCCCTGGGGCGAGGTGATGATTTGCCCGAAGGGCGAGATCCTGATCAAGGGCGACTTCCTGTTCATGGGCTATCTCAACCAGCCGGAGAAGACCGCCGAGACGATCGACGCGAAAGGCTGGCTGCACACCGGCGATGTCGGCGCGATCGACAATGAAGGCTATGTCAAGATCACCGACCGGATGAAGGACATCATCATCACCTCCGGCGGCAAGAACATCACGCCGTCCGAGATCGAGAACCAGCTCAAATTCTCGCCCTACGTCTCGGACGCCGTCGTGATCGGCGACAAGCGGCCGTATCTCACCTGCCTGATCATGATCGATCAGGAGAATGTCGAGAAATACGCCCAGGACCAGGACATCCCCTTCACCAATTACGCGAGCCTGTGCCGTGCCCGCGAGATCCAGGACCTGATCCAGCGCGAGGTCGAGGCGGTGAATACGAAATTCGCCCGCGTCGAGACCATCAAGAAATTCTACCTGATCGAGCGACAGCTCACACCCGAGGATGAGGAGCTGACGCCGACCATGAAGCTGAAGCGCAGTTTTGTGAACAAGCGCTATGCGACCGAGATCGACGCCATGTATGGCGCGCGGGCGGTGGCATAGAGCATGATCCGCCGCGACAAACGCGCAGCGTTTGCGCGGAGATCATGCCTAAGGAGAGATGCGACGACGGACTTGGCGAAGGAGCGAGCAGGCCCGACCCTTCGCTCAACATGGGCCACTGAAGGAGGAGACTGCAATGTCGAAATCGCTGAAGGCGCTGGGCCTTGCGGTGAGCGCGCTGGCGCTGACCTGTCTGCCGGCCGCGGCCCAGACCAAGGTCACCAATGAAGGCATCTCGCCGACCGAGATCGTGATCGGAACGCATCAGGACCTGTCCGGCCCGATCAAGGTCTGGGGTGTTCCGGTGTCCAACGGCATGAAGATGGCGGTGGAGGAGATTAATGCCAGCGGCGGCATCAACGGCCGCAAGATCAAGATGATCCTGGAAGACAACGGCTACGACCCGAAGAAGGCCGTGCTGGCCTCGCAGAAGATGGTCGAGCGCGACAAGGTGTTCGCGATGATCGGCCCGATGGGCTCGCCGACCGTGCTCGCCGCGCAGGACATCCTGTTCGATGCCGGCGTGCTGCAGCTGTTCCCGCTGACCGCCGCCGAATTCACCTTCAAGTTCGATCCCGCCAAGCCGCAGGAGCGGCTGAAGTTCAACAACCTCTTGCCCTATGTCGAGAGCACGCGCGCCGCGCTCAAATACATGATGGACTGGAAGAACTTCAAGAAGCCCTGCATCATGCATCAGGACGACGAGTACGGCAAAAACGTGCTCGACGGCTTCACTCAGCAGCTCGGCGCGATGAAGGTGCAGCCGGCCTCGGTGACGAGCTACAAGCGCGGCGCCTCCGACTTCTCGGCGCAGGTCGCCAAGATGAAGTCCGACGGCTGTGACCTCGTCGTGCTCGGCACCGTGATCCGCGAGACCATCGGCGCGATGAACGAGGCGAAGAAGCTCGGCTGGGACGTGACCTTCCTCGGTGCTACCCCGACCAACGTGCTCGAAGTGCCGGCGCTCGGCAAGGAGGCCGTCGAGGGACTCTACGCGGCGTCAGGCTTCGAGATTCCCTATGAGGACACGGCCAAGGGCAAGGTGAAGGACTGGCTGCTCAACTACAAGAAGATGTTCAACTCCGACGCCAACACCCAGGCGATCATCGGCTATAACGCGGTGATGACCTTCGCCTTCTACGCGCAGAAGGCGGGCAAGGATCTCACCGGCCAGAAGATGCTGGACGCGCTGGAGTCAGGCGACAAGTTCCTCGACATCTTCTCCTCGCCGCCGACCAAGTTCTCCAAGACCGATCATCTCGCCAACACCATCACGCAGGTGCAGCAGGTCAAGGGCGGCCGCTGGGTGCTGGTGAAGGACAATTTGATGTTCTGAGCGGCGGTCCAGACGTCGGGATAACCGTCATTGTGAGCCACCGGGCCGGCCATCGGCCGGACCCGTTGGCGCCTCGTAATGACGGAAACGAGTTTCGATCGCCTGGTTCAATGCATCCGCGCCGGCCGCCACGCGGCCTCGGCGACGAGCGGCGGATCGACATATCGGCTGACGCCATGCTGGTCGATCACGAAGGTCGGCCGAAAACTCCTGATGTCGCTGTCCTCAATCATCGCCATGCGGCGGTTGTCGAGCGTCAGCCAGCGGCCGTCGAGCCGCGCCGCGACCACGGCATGGTCCTCGCCGCCGATGAGGTCATGCATGACGACGATCCGCAGATCCTCCGGCGCGACGCCGGCGATGCGCAGGGCCACGAACTTCGCGATCGCATAGTCCTCGCAATCGCCGCTGCCGCGGGCAAAGGTGGCGAGCGGCGTCGCCCAGACATCGGGCTCGCCATAAGTCGCAAGATCGTTGCCCGGGCGGATCGCGAGGTTGATCGCGCGGTTGATCGCACCGAGCCGGGCGCGGCCGTCGTGCGCCCGTCCGGCATCGACGATCGCGAGGAAACGCAGCGCCTCCGGCGATGCACAACCGGTGCGGTCGCCTTCACAGATGGCGAGCTGCACCAGCTCGTCGGCGAGCTGGCGCTGCACGCCGCGCCATTTGTCGTGCAGGCCGCCGTCGGCAAGCAGGCTGGTGGCCAGGCCAAACGGCTCGGTCGATTGTCTGAACAGCGTTGCCGGGCCGGGCGAAAGCAGCGAAGCGGCATTGAGCTCGGCGACCGGCGCGGCCAGCGCCAGGCCGATGCCCAGCATGACGGCGCGCAGCGCAAATGAGCGAAGCGAGAATCCCATGTGACACCCCCTGTCCGCTCTTCGGCGGGTGGATGCTGCACCGCGCACGCGACCGGATCGTTTCATGCCGTCCAGCATGGCAAGCGATCCGTTCGAATCGATTTAAGATGTGGGGAAACTGGACAAGAGGCTGAAGGGCGCGTGGGCCGGGTCCCGAAAACTTTACCGGTTTGTGAAACGAACCGGCGAACCTTTATCCACCGTCTTCCGTCTCATGCTTGCCTCCTGGTTAACCGGCCGGTCCGCGCGCGGGACTGCTGTGATTTGTAAGCTAACTCACAGCTTTGGCCGGGAATTTGGAGTCAAATGCCCTCTCGGGGCTGCGGGGAAATAGAGGCAAGTACAGAAATGACGGTCAATACCACGAATACGTGGTCAAATACGTATCTTGGCTGCAATCCCACCTTATGGTACCGTCTCACAAATCAGAACTACACCACTCATACAAGAGTGAGCCAAGTCACACCCGCTCAAACGGCGCGATCGAAGCACCTTGCGCAAGCACAGGACAGTTTCGTCGAGCTTTATCCGATGATATGCAGGCAAAATCATTCGGATATTCTTGAGTCATTAACCTTCGTGGTGCGGTGATCCGCAGTGAACTTTGTCGAGAAATTCGACGGCCTTTTGCCGAACGCGGATGCTTATGCCCGTGGGTCGGTCCACGTCGACAGCGTTTCCACGCACGCGCCGCGCGGCGCGATCACCGTCGACGACGGGCAATTGCTGTTCACCGGCGACTTCAAGCGGACGGGGCTCGACCTCGTCATCGCGAAGGATGATCGGGAACTCGTCCTCCACGACTACTTCAAGGGCGAGAAGCGCGCGGCGCTGGCGTCACCCGATGGCGCACATCTCACCGGCGACCTCGTCAACGCGCTCACCGGCTACACCCAGTATGCCCAGGCCGGCGGCGCGGCCGAACCGGCCAAGGTCATCGGCCATGTCACCAAGCTGACGGGCAGCGCCACTGCCGTCCGCAACGGCGTCGCGGTCGTCCTGAACCAGGGCGACAACGTCAACAAGGGTGACGTGGTGCAGTCCGGCAGCGACTCGACGCTGGGCATCACCTTCATCGACGGCACCGTGTTCGGTCTCGGACCGAACGCCAAGATGGTGCTGAACGAGATGATCTACGACCCGAACGGGTCGAGCAATTCGTCGCTGATGAGCCTCGTCTCGGGCACGATCTCGTTCGTTGCGGGCGCGACCGCCAAGCACGGCGACATGAAGGTCGATACGCCGGTCGCGACCATGGGCATCCGCGGCACCGCGGTGCTGGTCGAGATCGATTTCGACGTGCAGGGCTCGGGTGGCGTGCCGCCGGCCAAATTCCAGGTGCTGGTCGAGCCTGACGGGACCACCGGCTCCTACATCCTGTTCGACAAGACGACGCTCAATCCGATCGCAACCGTCGATCAGGCCGGCACCCAGACCATCGTCAACGGCCAGGGCAGCGTCAGCTTCGTCTCGTCGGCGCAGCTGTCCGCCGACGCGCAGCGGCTGATCTCGGACGTGTTCGCGCTGAAGTTCACCGACAACAACAATCCCAATACCAAGCTCACGACGAACTTCACCGACAGCGTCGTTCCGGTCACGACCACCCTCAAGCTTGCCGGCGGCGACGTGACCTTGCCGATAAGCTTTCTGCTGGCCTTGACCGGCCATGCCGGACCAGAAGCCCCCTCCAGCAAGACCGACCACGCACCCGGGGCGCCGGCGGTCGTGACACAGAATGCGGAATTCGCCGAGCAGGCCGGGCAGACCCATAGCGGACTACTCGACACGGCGACGGGCCGGATCGCATGGGTGGACGTCAATCTCGGCGACAAGCCGAGTGCGATCGTCAGCTTTACCTCGTCCAGCTATCGGGACGCAGAGGGTAACGACGTGACATCGTCGCTGACGGCGGCACAGCTTGCGGCCATCCATGCTGTCGAGATCCCGCTGCAGCTCGTGCACGATCCGCTGAACAACAATATCGGTTCGGCGACCTGGACCTACAACATCGCCGACGGCGCCTTCGACTTCCTGGCTGCCGGCGAAACGCTGACGCTGACCTATACCGCGCGCGTGGACAACAACTACGCTCCGAGCAACGAGACCGCGTTCAGGACATTCACCGTCACGATCACCGGCGCCAACGACACGCCGGTGGTGACGTCCTCGGCGCAGTTCGGCTCGATCACCGAGCTCGCAGCGACGACGAACTCCGCCGTGCCGGATGGGGTGCACGGCACGTTGACGTTCACCGATACGGATCTGACCGATACGCATTCGGTCACCATCACCGGCGTCACCGAGGCCGGCGTCACCACCGGACTTGCCAACCATGCCACCGTGCTGAGCTGGCTGTCGCTGGGCGCGCTGACCGATTCGACCGATGGCGTGACGGGATCGCGCGCCTGGACGTTCTCGGCCGCCGACAGGAGTTTCGACTATCTCGCCGCAGGCGAGACGCTGACGCTGACCTACACGGTCCAGATCGACGACCATCAGGGCGGCGTCGTCACGCTCCCGGTCACGATCACGATCGTCGGCACCGACGACACGCCGGTGATCACGTCGCCGACCCAGGCGGCAGCGATCACCGAACATGTCGGGACGACCGGCTCGGTGATATCCGATACCGCGTCCGGGACGGTGACCTTTACCGACGTCGATCTCAGCGACACCCACACTGTCACCGTGGCCGGCGTCACCGGAACGGGCGTCACCGCGGGCCTTCCCAACCAGGCGACGATGCTGAGCTGGCTGTCGCTCGGTACGCTGGCGGATTCGACCGGCGGCGTGACCGGATCGAGCCATTGGACCTTCTCGGCGGCCGACAGGAGTTTCGACTATCTCGCCACCGGCGAGAAGCTGACGCTGACCTACCTGATCCAGGTCGATGACCATCATGGCGGCGTCGTCACCCAGCCCGTGACGATCACGGTCACCGGCACCAACGACACGCCGACGTTTGCGTCGGCGCCGGGGACCGCCGCGATTCCCGAGCAGCCCGACGAGACGGGTTCATCCAAGCCGGACGGCGCAACGGGCGCGGTGACGTTCGCGGACGTCGATCTCAGCGATATCCACACCGCGTCCATCACCGGTGTCGCGGAATCCGGGACCACTACGGGTCTCCCCGAGGACGAGTCCACCGTCCTGAACTGGCTCTCGCTGGGGACGCTGACCGACTCGACCGGCGGGGTCACCGGATCCCAGTCCTGGACCTTCTCGGCCGCCGATCGGAATTTCGACTATCTCGCCGATGGCGAGACACTGACCCTGACCTATACGGTGGAGGTCAACGATCATCATGGCGGCGTCATCAGCCAGCCGGTGACGATCACGGTCACCGGCAGCAACGATTCGCCAATCGTCACCTCGGGGGCGCAGGCGGCGACCATCCCCGAACTGCCCGACACCACGGATTCATTGAAGCCGGACGGCGCGACGGGCACCGTGACGTTCACCGACGCAGACCTCAGCGACACTCACGGCGTGACGATCATCGGCGTGGCCGAAGCCGGCTCGACCACGGGCCTCCCCGAGGACGAATCCACCATCCTCAACTGGCTGTCGCTGGGCACGCTGACGGACACGACCGGCGGCACGACGGGGTCGTCGACCTGGACCTTCTCGGCCGCGGACCAGAATTTCGACTATCTCGCCGCCGGCGAGACGCTGACGCTGACCTACACGATCCAGGTCGACGACCATCATGGTGGGGTCATCACCGAGCCGGTAACGATCACGATCAACGGCGCCAACGACGCGCCGACGCTCGCCGACGTCAACGCCGGCACGCTGACCGATACCGCCGCCGATGACACTTTCAGCGCGCTCACCGGCGCACTCCACGGCCACGATGTCGATCACGGCGAGACCGCGACGCTGACCTATGCCGCGCTCAACTCGGACCACGTTGCGGTCAACTCGCCGATCGCAGGCCTCTACGGCTCGCTCACGGTCAATGCGGACGGCACCTACAGCTATGTTCCGGACGCCGCCGCGATCAACGCGCTGGCCAAGGGCAACTATACCGACACGTTCACCGTCGAGACGATCGATGCGCATAACGCTGTCGGGACGGCGACGCTGACGATCGACGTCGTCGGCGCCAACGACGCGCCTGTGATCCACGCCGACAACGTCAGCATCACCGAAAATCGCGACGGGACCGAGACGATCACCGGCCTGACGGTGACCGACGCCGATGCGACATCGGACGAGATCTTCACCGTGGCGGCTACGCCGACGGCCGGTTCGGGCAGCAGCGTCACGCCTCCATCGCAGGAGGGGCTCCTCTCCGGTATCAACACCGCGCTCGGGACGCCGGGCCTCATCTACAACCCCGGCCAGACGCCGCCGGCGACCGACAAGATCGCGCTCGCCGTGACCGACGGCCATGGCGCGACCGACACGGTCAACCTGATCTTCAACGTCCAGCAGGATCCGCCCCAGCCGGTGACGCTGACCGGCACCAGCGACAAGGACGTGTTTTTCGGATCTGGTTTTCAGGACAAGTTCGTGTTTGACCAGAATTTCAACCACGACACGATCGTGAACTTCACGCCCGGCCTCGACCAGATCGACCTTTCGGCGATCCTGTCGACCGGCGGTATCGATCCCGATACCTGGATCAGCGAGCACGTCACGCAATCGCCGACCAACGCCGCGGATACCCTGATCACGGTCGACAGCGCCGACACCATCACGCTTCGCAACGTCACGCCCGCGCAGCTCAGCCACAACGACTTCCTGCTTCACGTGACCTGACGGACGTGCGGCCTTGCCGCCATTGGCGGTGCCGCCTGGCCGGGCCGTTTGTGCACCGCGGGTGCTTGTTCGATTGGAACAATGCTCCGCGCGTGATATCCAGAGGGCATGAGACGGCTGAAGGCGATACGACGGTGGTTCGGACGGCGCTTCGGTTATGCGCGGCTGGTCTGCGTGGTGCTTTTGATCGGTATCGCGGCGCTGCGGGTGATGGACCCGGCTCCGGTGCAGGAGCTGCGGGTCAGGACCTTCGATACCTTCCAGTTGATCGAGCCCCGCAAGAAGACCGCGCGTCCCGTCACCATCGTCGACATCGACGAGAAGAGCCTCGCCGATCCCCGGCTCGGGCAGTGGCCCTGGCCGCGGACGCGGATCGCCGAGATCGTCACCAATCTCACCAGGCTCGGCGCCGTCGTGATCGCATTCGACGCGGTGTTCGCCGAGCCGGACCGTCTCAACCCTGACATCGCAGCCGATACGTTCGGCAATCTCGACGAGGAGATGCGCGCCAGGCTCAGGCAGCTGCCGAGCAATGACAGCATCCTCGCCGAGGCCATCAGGAACTCGCGCGTCGTGCTCGGCGAGTCCGGCGGTCCCAATGTGCGCGCCGATCTCAACGAGAAGCTCCCGGTCACCGGACTGGCGATGCTCGGCGAGGCGCCGCAGCGCTTCATGTTCGAGTTCGTCGGCCTGCTGCGCAACGTCCCGGTGCTCGAGGAGGCCGCCGCCGGCCGCGGCCTGTTCACAATCAGGCCGGAACGCGACGGCATTGTGCGCCGCGTGCCGATGATCATGGTCGCCCAGGGTATCACCATGCCGTCGCTCACCTTCGAGATGCTGCGGGTGGCGAGTGGCGCGGGCACCATCCTGATCAAGACCGACCAGGCCGGCATCAAGAGCCTCGGCGTCAAGGGCTTCACGATCCCGACCGATCTCAACGGCCAGCTCTGGATCCGCTACGCGCGCCGCGATCCCTCGATCTATGTCCCGGCCATCGACGTGCTGGAGGGGCGTGTCGCGCCGGAGAAGATCGCCGGCAAGCTTATCCTGATCGGCACCTCCTCGATCGGGCTGAACGACATCAAGACGACGCCGGTCACGCCCGCAATGCCCGGTGTTGAGATTCACGCCCAGGTGCTGGAGAGCGCGCTGACCGGCGACGTTGTTGCGCAGCCCAATTACGGCATAGGCATCGAATTCTTCGCCGCGCTGATCATGGGGCTGCTGGTGATCGCCTTCGCGCCGAAGTTCGGCCCGGTGACGCTGGTCGTTGTCGGCGGGATGTTTGCCTCGGTGCTGATCGGCACGTCCTGGTATTTCTATTCCCAGCATCGGCTCCTGATCGACTTCACCTATCCGCTGATGTCGACCACGGCGATCTACCTGACGCTGATCTTCTCCGCCTTCGTGCGCGAGCTGCAGCAGCGTCGGCAGATCAGGTCGCAGTTCGTGCAGTACATGTCGCCTGCGCTGGTCGAGCAGCTAGCTAACGCGCCGGAACGGCTCGTGCTCGGCGGCGAGGAGCGCGAGATGACCATCATGTTCTCGGACATGCGCGGCTTCACCTCGATCTCGGAAACCTACAAGAGCGATCCGCAGGGCCTCACGCAGCTGATGAATCGCTTTCTCACACCGCTCACCAACGCGATTCTCGCCCGCAAGGGCTATATCGACAAATACATGGGCGACGCCATCATGGCATTCTGGAACGCGCCGCTCGACGACAAGCAGCACCACCTCAATGCCTGCGACGCCGCGCTCGACATGCTGCAGCGCGTCGACGAACTTAACCAGGAACGCGAGCTGGAAGCGCAGGAGGGCGGCCACGTCTATGTGCCGCTCAACATCGGCGTCGGTCTCAACACCGGCACCTGCGTGGTCGGTAACATGGGTTCTGATCTCAAATTCAACTATTCGGTGTTGGGCGACAGCGTCAATCTGGCCGCGCGCCTGGAGGGGCAGTCCAAGGAGTACGGCTTCCCGATCATCGTGGGATCGAAGACCGCGCTCGAGGTGAAGGAGAAGTTCGCGATCCTCGAGCTCGACTTCATCATGGTCAAGGGCAAGAAGGAGCCCGAGGTGATCTATGCGATCGCCGGCCGCGAGGACGTTGCGCAATCGGGCCGCTTCCAGCGGCTGCGCAACCTGACCATCGAGATGCTCGCCTGCTACCGCGGCCGCGATTGGGACGGCGCGCTGGCCGCGATCGAGCGCGGCCGCAAGACCGACGAGGCGCAGACGCTGCAATACTTGTATCGCCTCTATGAGGCGCGGATCCGCGCCTTCCAGAAAGAGCCGCCGCCGCAGGATTGGGACGGCGCATTTGCGTTGACGACGAAATAGGCGCCAAAAATTCGGTGTCGTCCCGGCGAAGGCCGGGACCCATAACCCCAACTGTCAAATGTTGAGAGGCGCTGGGGCCACAGCCTTATCACGTGCAACGGTGGTTATGGGTCCCGGCTTTCGCCGGGACGACGACGGAGAGGTTCGTGCAACGGCAACCGAGGCTTACTCCAGCCCGATCTGTGTCAGATCCTGGAACCAGTGCTGCGCCTGCACGAATGTCTTCACCTTCGGCGACAGCGCGTGCGGATTGGTATCGTGCACCACCCATACCAGCGCGGCATCGTCGACGATCAGCGCGTGCGCCTGCGCCAGCAGCGCGTCCTGCTTGGCAGGATCGAAGGTCTGCTTGGCCTCGTCGATCAGCGCGTCGACCTTCGGGTTCTTGTAACCGCCCCAGTTGACGCCGACCGGAGCGACCTGGCCGGAATGGAAGAACCGCACGATGGCGTACAGCGGGTCCGACGTCACATAGGCGATGTTGTTGGCCGTGATGCCGGCGTTCATCTCGTCGGCCGCGCCCTTGCGCCAGTGCGTATAGAGCGTCTCGAGCTCCACCACCTTGAAGTCGACATCGATGCCGATCTCCTTGAAGCTTTGCTGCAGGAACTCGTTCATCGGCAGCGACAGCATCTGCCCGGTGCCGCCCTGGGCGATGATGAAGGTCGTCTTCAGCGGCTTGTCCTTGGAATAGCCGGCTTCCTCCACCAGCTTCTTCGCGGCCGCGAGGTCGTATTTCAGTTCGAAGGTCGGCTTGCCGAACCACGGGCTCGACGGGTCGACCTGGCCCTTGGCGGGCTTTGCCAGCCCGTTCATCAGGGCAACGACCGCGTCGCGGTCGATCGCGAGGTTGAGCGCCTTGCGCAGGCGGATGTCGGCCCAGGGCGAACCGGGCAGCACGCTCAGATGATAATTCCAGACGTGCGGCGTCACGTTGTCGACGATCTTCATGCCGGCGGCCTTGAGCTGCGGCACGGCGTCGGGCGCCGGCGTTTCGATCAGGTCGACCTGGCCCGCCAGCAACGCGTTGGTGCGCGTCAATGCCTCCGGCATCGGGATCAGGATCATCTTGTCGACCTTCGCAAGCCGCTTCTTGTCCCAATAGTCCGGGTTCCTGGTCAGCTCGGCGAGTTCGCGCGGCACGAGTTTCGTCAGCTTGAATGGGCCGGTGCCGGAGGGCTGGCTGGCGAACTTGTCCCAGTCCTTGCCGAGTTTTTCATATTGCGCGGGGCTTGAGACCAGGAACCAGAGCATCTGGTAGGGGAAGAAGGAGTCGACCGTCTTGGTCGTGATCTCGATGGTGGAGTCGTCGATCTTGGCGTAGCTCGCGACCGAGGGCAGGCGGGTCTTGACCTGCGCACTCTGCCGCTTGTCGAATTGCGGTGCCTTGTCGTTCAGCACCTTGTCGAGATTCCAGATCACGGCGTCGGCGTTGAAGTCGCTGCCGTCGTGGAATTTGACGCCCTTGCGCAGCGTGAAGCGCCATTTGGTCTTGTCGGTGTCGTCGACCTTCCATTCGGTCGCGAGCCCCGGCACCAGCTTGCCCGGCCGGTCGGCAACATCCATCTCCCAGGCCACCAGCGGATCGTAGATCGTGTAGGCCGTGAATTGATAGGCGCCGGCGCCGCGATCGGGCTGGCCGGTCGTCAGCGGAATGTCGGCCATCGAAATGCCGTAGCGCACAATGGACTCCGCTCGCGCAGACAAGGCAGGCCAGCCCGCGGTCAGGGCAAGCGCCATTGCTGCCATCAGGATCGAATTGCGCGCACGCATATAAAGGCTCCATTGGTGGGAAGTCGGAACCAAATCTTGCAAGCGTGATGCCAGAATAGGCACTATTGCCCCGTCTTAGTCTAAGGTGGGAAGAAATGACGCGCCCAGCGGTTATTTGCTGAAGAACTATTCCCCTTGGCACAGGCATTGCATACGCTTGCCCAAGAAATAATCACCAAAACGTCACCGGACTCGAAGGGGTTGCTCAGATGCGTAACGGGAAGACCAATGCGACAGCGATCATGCTGGCGCTCGCGATTGCTGCCGGTGTGCCGGCGATCGCCCGTGCCGAGACCGTGCTGCGTATTGGCATGACGGCTGCCGATATTCCGCGCACCCTCGGGCAGCCGGACCAGGGGTTTGAGGGCAATCGCTTCACTGGGCTCACGATGTATGACGCGCTGACGATGTGGGACCTGTCGTCGTCGGACAAGGCGAGCGCGATGATTCCGGGCCTCGCCACCGAATGGAAGGTCGACGATTCCGACAAGACCAAGTGGGTGTTCAAGCTGCGTCCCGGCGTCGCCTTTCACGATGGTTCGCCGTTCAATGCCGATGCCGTGGTCTGGAATGTCGACAAGGTCCTGAAGCAGGACGCGCCGCAATATGATGCGAGCCAGGTCGGCGTCACCGCCTCGCGGATGCCGACGCTGGTCTCCGCGCGCAAGATCGACGACATGACGGTGGAGTTGACCACCAAGGAGCCGGACAGCTTCCTGCCGATCAATCTCACCAATCTGTTCATGGCGAGCCCGACCAAATGGCAGCAATTCTACGACAAGGCCGAAGGCGCCGATGCCAAGGCGAAGTCGCAGGCCGCATGGGCCGCGTTCGCCAAGGACGCTTCGGGCACCGGCCCCTGGAAGATGTCGAGCTTCACTCCGCGTGAGCGGCTCGAACTGGTGAAGAACGACAACTACTGGGACAAGGCCCGCGTGCCGAAGACGGACAAGATGGTGCTGCTGCCGATGCCGGAGGCCAATGCCCGCACCGCGGCGCTGCTGTCGGGGCAGGTCAACTGGATCGAGGCGCCGGCGCCGGACGCGCTGCCCGAGATCAAGCAGCGGGGCTTCTCCCTCTATTCCAACGAGGAGCCGCATGTCTGGCCATGGCAGTTCTCCCGCGTCGAGGGCTCGCCCTGGAACGACATCCGCGTCCGCAAGGCCGCCAATCTCTGCATCGATCGCGAAGGGCTGCGTGACGGCCTGCTCGCGGGCCTGATGGTGCCGGCGACCGGCACCTTCGAGCCCGGCCATCCGTGGCGCGGCAATCCGACCTTCCAGATCAAATACGACAAGCCGGCTGCGCAGAAGTTGATGCAGGAGGCGGGTTTTGGGCCGAACAAGAAGCTGACGGTCAAGATCCAGACCTCGGCGTCCGGCTCGGGCCAGATGCTGCCGCTGCCGATGAACGAATACCTGCAGCAGGCGCTGGCCGAGTGCTACTTCGATGTGCAGCTCGACGTCATCGAGTGGAATACGCTGTTCACCAACTGGCGGCGCGGCGCCAAGGATCCGTCGGCCAACGGCTCGAATGCGACCAACGTCACCTATGCGGCGATGGATCCGTTCTTCGCGCTGGTGCGCTTCCTGCAATCGGGCATGGCGCCGCCGGTCTCGAACAATTGGGGCTTCAACAACAACCCGAAGTTCGACGAACTGGTGAAGAAGGCCCGCCAGACCTTCGACCCGGCCGCCCGCGACGCAGCGCTCGCCGAGCTGCATGCGGCCTCGGTCGACGATGCGGCGTTCCTCTACGTCGCGCACGACGTCGCGCCGCGCGCGATGAGCCCGAAGATCAAGGGCTTCGTGCAGCCGAAGAGCTGGTTTGTCGACTTCTCACCGGTCTCGATCGTGCCGTGAGGCATTAGACGCGCAATCGGTGCACCCTCTCCCCTTGTGGGAGAGGGTGGCTTCGCGAAGCGAAGCCGGGTGAGGGGTTGTCTCCGCGGACGCTCCTCCCCGATCTGCAATGACGTTGTCCGCGGATAGAACCCCTCATCCGGCGCGCTCCGCGCGCCACCTTCTCCCACAAGGGGAGAAGGAAGAAAGAGCGCAACGTGTTCGCCTATACGTCCAGACGGATCGTCTACGTCATTCCGATCGTGCTCAGCGTTGCGCTGGTGTGCTTCCTGCTGGTGCACATCACGCCCGGCGATCCCCTGGTTGCGGTGCTGCCGGCCGATGCCTCGCAGGAGCTCGCCGCGCAATTGCGTGCCGCCTATGGCTTCGATCGGCCGCTGCCCGTGCAATTCGGCCTGTGGCTGTGGCGCGCGATCCATGGCGATCTCGGCAATTCGATCGCGACGGGGCGGCCTGTCCTGACCGAGGTGCTGCGCGCGGTCGGCAATACCGTGATGCTGGCGATCGCGGCTGCGATGATCGGCTTCACGCTCGGCCTGCTGTTCGGCCTGATCGCCGGCTATTTCCGCGACACCTGGGTCGACAAGGTCGCGACCTCCTTTGCCATCGCCGGCGTCTCGCTGCCACATTACTGGCTCGGCATGGTGCTGGTCATCATCTTCTCGGTGCAGCTCAACTGGCTGCCCGCGGTCGGCGCCGGTCCCGGCGGCTCCGGCGCCTGGGCGTGGGACTGGGAGCATCTGCGCTATCTGGTGCTGCCCGCCATCACCACCTCGGTGATTCCGATGGGCATCGTCACCCGCACCGTCCGCGCACTCACCGGCGATATCCTGAGCCAGGATTTCGTCGAGGCGCTGCGCGCCAAGGGCCTGCGCGAGACCGAGGTGTTCCGCCATGTGATCAAGAATGCCGCGCCGACCGCGCTCGCCGTGATGGGCCTTCAGTTGGGCTACATGCTCGGCGGTTCGATCCTGATCGAGACGGTGTTCTCCTGGCCCGGCTCGGGCCTGCTCTTGAATTCGGCGATCTTCCAGCGCGATCTGCCGCTGCTGCAGGGCACGATCCTGGTGCTGGCGCTGTTCTTCGTGCTGCTCAATCTCTTGGTCGACATCGCGCAGGCCGCGATCGATCCGCGCATCAAGCGGAGCTAACCATGAGTGCGATGAGCGATACCGCATTGCGGGCGGCACCCGCGACCAAGGCACGCGGCTACTGGGCGACGGTTGGGCGCCGCATCAGGCGCGACAAGGTCAGTATGGCCTGCGCCATCATCCTGGTGCTGATCTTTGCCTCGGCGCTGCTGGCGCCCTGGTTGCATCTCGCCGATCCCTATCAGGGCTCGATGATCCGCCGCCTCCGCCATATCGGCACGCCGGGCTATCCGCTCGGCACCGACGAGCTCGGCCGCGACATGCTGGCGCGGCTGATCTATGGCGGACGTCTCTCGCTGGTGATCGGCATCCTGCCGGTGATCCTCGCCTTCGTGATCGGTACCTCGCTCGGCCTCGTCGCCGGCTATGTCGGCGGCAAGCTCAACACCGCGATCATGCGCACCGTCGACGTGTTCTACGCCTTCCCCTCGGTGCTGCTGGCGATCGCGATCTCCGGCGCGCTCGGCGCCGGCATCACCAATTCGATCGTGTCGCTGACCATCGTGTTCGTGCCGCAGATCACCCGCGTCGCCGAGAGCGTCACCACCGGCGTGCGCAACATGGATTTCGTCGAGGCGGCGCGCGCCTCCGGCGCCGGTCCCTTCACCATCATGCGCGTGCACATGCTCGGCAACGTGCTCGGCCCGATCTTCGTTTACGCCACCGGCCTGATCTCGGTGTCGATGATCCTCGCCGCCGGTCTCTCCTTCCTCGGGCTCGGCACCAAGCCGCCGGAGCCGGAATGGGGCTTGATGCTGAACACGCTGCGCACCGCGATCTATGTCAATCCATGGGTCGCGGCACTGCCGGGCGCGATGATCTTCGCGGTCTCGATCTGCTTCAATTTGCTGAGCGACGGCATGCGCAGCGCCATGGACATCAGGAACTAGTGCGATGGGTGACGCCAATCTCTCAGCCGACATGCTGGAGCCGGTCGCCGACATCGGCGGCGCTGCGCAGCCGCTGTTGCAGGTCAAGGGGCTGACAAAACACTTCCCGGTGCGCGGCGCGCTGTTCAGCCCGCGCAAGACCGTGCGCGCCGTCGACGACGTCACCTTCGCCGTCATGAAGGGCGAGACCGTTGGCATCGTCGGCGAGTCCGGCTGCGGCAAGTCGACCACCGCGCGGCTGTTGATGCATCTGATGCCGCGCGACGCCGGCGACATCGTCTATGACGGTTTGCAGGTCGGCCCGTCGCTGTCGCTGCGCGATCTGCGCCGCGGCATGCAGATGGTGTTCCAGGACAGCTACGCCTCGCTCAATCCGCGCCTCACCATCGAGGAATCCATCGCGTTCGGGCCCAAGGTGCACGGCATGGCCGACGGCGCGGCGCGGGCGCTGGCGCGCGAGCTGCTCGGCAAGGTCGGTTTGCGGCCGGAGATCTTCGCCAACCGCTATCCGCACGAGGTGTCCGGCGGCCAGCGCCAGCGCGTCAATATCGCCCGCGCGCTCGCGCTATCGCCGCGGCTCGTGATCCTCGATGAGGCGGTGTCCGCGCTCGACAAATCGGTCGAGGCGCAGGTGCTCAACCTGCTGGCCGATCTGAAGCGCGAATTCGGCCTGACCTATCTGTTCATCAGCCACGATCTCAACGTGGTCCGTTACATCTCCGACCGCGTGCTGGTGATGTATCTCGGCGAGGTCGTCGAGCTCGGCCCGGTCGACGCTGTCTGGGACGCGCCAGCGCATCCCTATACCCGCGCGTTGCTGGCGGCGATGCCGTCATCCGATCCCGACAAGCGCACCGAGGTGCCGCCGATCTCGGGCGATCCGCCCAATCCGATCGATCCGCCGCCGGGCTGCCGGTTTCACACCCGTTGTCCGTTTGCGGAGCCGCTCTGCGCAAACGACACGCCAAAACTCAGCGATCTCGATACAATGGGCCATCAAGCGGCGTGCTACATGGCCATTCCTGGCTCGGGGCACAGCCGCGCGCCGGCAAAAGCAAAAGGAGAAAACGCGGCATGACCAGACCCACTCCCAAGGACGTCAAGGTGATCGCGCACGTCGCCGACGTGCCCGTCGATGACGAAACTGCCACCCGCATCGCCAATTCGATCGGGCCCGCCTTCGACGGTTTTGCACCGATCTCCGGCACGCTGCCTCTCGATCTCGAACCTGCGAGCTTCCTGCTGGCGCAGATCGCAAAGGTGTCGAAATGAGCACCGAGCCGGCCCTGATGACGCTGACCGCGGTCGCCAAGGCGATTGCCGACAAGAAGGTCTCCTCGCATGAGGTGACGCGCGCCGTACTGCATCGCATTGCAGAGTGGCAGCCGCGCCTCAACGCCTATATGGCGGTTGAATCCGAACAGGCGCTCGCCGCCGCCGCAGAGGCCGATGCCGCGCTCCCCAAAGGCAACAGTCGCGGTCCGCTGCACGGTGTGCCGCTGGCGCACAAGGACATGTATTACGACGCCGGCAAGGTCGTGACCTGCGGCTCCCTGATCCGCCGCGACTTCGTGCCGAAGACCACAGCGACGGCGCTGCAGCGGCTCAAGGATGCCGGACAGGTCCGGCTCGGCTCGCTGCAGATGGTCGAGTTCGCCTATGGGCCGACCGGCCACAACGTGCATTACGGCGCGGTGCGCAATCCCTGGAATACCGAGCACATCACCGGCGGCTCGTCGTCGGGCTCGGGCTCGGCGGTCGCCGCGCGGCTCACCTTTGCGGCGCTCGGCTCCGACACCGGCGGCTCGGTGCGCATGCCCGCGCATTTCTGCGGCGTCACCGGGCTGAAGACGACGGTCGGCCGCGTCAGCCGCGCCGGCGCGATGCCGCTGTCGCAATCGCTCGATACCGTCGGCCCGCTGGCGCAGACTGCAGAGGATTGCGCGCTGCTGCTCGGCCTGATGGCCGGCGCCGATCCGGAGGATCTCACCGCGTCGACGCAGCCGGTGCCCGACTATCTGGCCGCGACCAGACAGTCGCTGAAGGGCGTCAAGATCGGTGTGCCGACGGCATTCTATGTCGACGACCTCGATCCTGAAGTCGCGCACATCCTCGACGAGACGGTTGCCACCCTGAAGAAAGAGGGCGCCGAGATCGTCAAGGTCGAGTTACCCGATCAGCGCCAGCTCAGCGCGGCGTCGCAGCTGGTGCTCGCGGCCGAGGCCGCAGCCTTCCACAAGCGCTGGATGATCGAGCGGCCGCAGGATTACGGCGCGCAGGTCCTGATGCGGCTGCAGAACGGCCTCACCATTCCGGCCGTCAGCTATCTCGAGGCGATGCGCTGGCGCGGCCCCGCGCTCGCCGCACACAACGCGGCGGTCAGCGGCGTGGATGCTGTGATCGCGCCGTCGGCCCCGGTGCCGGCGCCGACGATCGCCGAAAGCGACGTCGGCAATGGCCCGGGTGCGGAAGCGGTGATTCAGCGGCTGACGCGGTTCACCCGGCCGGTCAATTATCTCGGCGTGCCGTCGCTGTCGATTCCGGCGGGCTTCACCAGAGCGGGTTTGCCGGTCGGCATGCAGCTGATCGGCCGCTCCTTCGAGGAAGCCACATTGCTTCGGATCGGCGCCGCGTTCCAGCGCGCGACCGATTTCCACGCCAGGGTGCCCAAGCTCGCATGACCAACCTCGTCGAGATCAACAACCTCAACATCCGCTTCACCGGCGATCGCACGGTGCATGCCGTGAACGATCTCAGCCTGTCGCTTGGCGAGGGCGAGGTGTTGGGGTTGCTCGGCGAGTCCGGCTCGGGCAAGAGCGTGACCTTGCGCGCGTTGATGCGGCTGTTGCCGAAGAAGCGCACGCAGATCTCCGGCAGCGTGACAGTGCTGGGTCGGGATGTGCTGGCGATGGACGACGAGGCGCTGTCCGCATTCCGCGGCCAGACCGTCTCGATGATCTTCCAGGAGCCGGCGCTGGCGCTCGATCCGGTCTACACCATCGGCCGCCAAATCGCGGAGACGGTGATGCGCCACGAGGGCAAGAGCGAGCGCGACGCCACCGCGCGTGCGCTCGAAATGCTCGAAGTCGTGCGAATCCCCTCCGCCAGGCGACGGCTGGAATCCTATCCGCACGAGATGTCGGGCGGCATGCGCCAGCGCGCGATGATCGCGCTGGCGCTGGCCTGCAAGCCAAAAATCCTGCTCGCGGACGAGCCGACCACGGCGCTCGATGCCACCGTGCAGATCCAGATCCTGCTGCTGCTGCGCGAGCTGCAGCGCGAGTTCGGCATGTCGGTCATCTTCGTCACCCACGACATCGGCGTCGCCATCGAGATCTGCGACGCGTCGCGGTGATGTATGCCGGCCAGATCGTCGAGCAGGGCGCCCTCCGCGACATCGTGCGCACGCCGATCCATCCCTATGCGAAGGGTCTGCTGGCCTCGACCATTCACGGCGCGATGCGCGGCCAGCGGCTGGAAACCATCCCGGGCACGCCGCCCTCGCTCGATCACGCGCCGGCCGCTTGCTCGTTCGCGCCACGCTGCAAGTTCGCCGAGCCGCGCTGCAGCGAAGGCTTGCCGCCCGCCGTACAGGTCGCGCCCGGCCATCTGGCGCGCTGCGTCCTCGCGGAACCGGCGGTCGCCGCGGTTTAGCTCGCCCTGGCGACCGCGTCGGCGATCCAGCGCCGCACCGCGGCAATACGCCGGTCGCGCGCCTGTTCGGTGCGGGAGATCAGGTAGATCGTCTCGCTTGGCGCAGCCTCGAACGCGAACGGCGCCACCAGTTTCTTGCCGAAGCCCGGCCGCGCCTTGATCAGGGGAGCGATCGCGATGGCGACGCCGAGTCCGTGTTCGGCGGCCTCCAGCATCGCCGGCACGCTGTCGAGCCAGAGGTGTCCTCGTGGCGCAAGATTCGGCAGCCCGGCCTGCTGCAGCCAGGCCGGCCAGGCCCGCGGCTGCGTCGTGACATGGATCAGCACCTCGCGCGACAGGTCCTCCGGCCGCCGCAGTCCGGCCTTGACCAGCGCCGGCGTGCAGACCGGCTGCCCGCTGACCCGGACCAGCGGCTCGACCTTCAGCCCGGCGGCATGCTCTCGTCCGTAGCGGATCGCGACGTCGACGCGCGAGCCGATGAAGTCGGCATATTGATGGGTGGCCTCGATCCGCAGCGTCAGCTGCGGATGGCGCCGCTTGAACTCCGGCAGCGCCGGCAGCAGCACGGCGCTGGTGAAGAACGGCAGTGAGCTGATCCAGAGCTCGCCGCTGCTCTCGCGGCGTTGCCGCAGCATGTCGCGGCTCGCCTCCTGCAGCGTCGCCAGCGCGGCCGACACCTTTGCGAGATAGCGCTCGCCGTCCAGGGTCAGCCGCACCGAGCGCGCGCCGCGGACGAACAGTTTTGTGCCGAACTGCTGCTCCAGTCCGCGGATCTGGTGGCTGATCGCCGACGGGCTCAGCGACAGGTCGCGCGCGGCGCCGCGGAAGCTCAGCTGTGTGGCCGCGCGCTCGAAGGCGAGCAGCGCCGCGAGCGGCGGGATCAGGCGAGGATCCGGAGCATCCAATGGGTGAATTTTGTTCACCTGAAGTGATGAATGGCCTTTTGTCATGGCCACTATTCTTGGCTCAGATTGCCAGATCGCTCAATCCTGCTCACCTCAGGGAACGTCACCTTGGCCATCTTCGAACCGCTCGCCACGCCCCACCACTGGAAGCCCGCCGCGCTGGCGGCGGGGCCGTTCGCAGGCCTGCAGGGCGGGGCGGTCGCAAGCCTCTTGACCGCCGAGGTCGAGGCGATGGCCGTTGCGCGCAACTGGGGCACCGCGATCTCAGCTTCGGCCTGGTTCCTGCGGCCGACGCCGATGGCCGAATTGCGCACGCAAGTCACCGTCGTGACCGAGGGCGGCCGGGTCAGCGTCGTCGACAACACGCTCTGGCCGGCCGGCGAAGCGCAGCCCTCTGCGACGGTGCGCGTGACGCTGTCGCGCGAACGTGCCGTCGAGGTGCCGGGCCTTGACGGAAGTGCAGCCGACCCGGTCGATCCCACGGCCTTTCCGTTGCGCAATCTGCGCGCCGTCCATGGCCATGGCCGCAGCTGGTTCATGGATGCGATGGAAGCCCGTGTCGGCGGCGAGGCTGCCTGGTTTCGCATGCACCATGACGTGACGACCGATGCCGGCCCGCTGGCGCGGGTGCTCGGTCCCGCCGACTGGACCCACGGCATCGCTCGCCCGGTCCAGAACGTGGTGGCCGACCCCAATCCGAACCTTGCGGTGCAGCTGTTCAGGCCACCGCAGGGCGCGTGGATCGGTGTTCGTCCCGAGGCCCGCTGGCGCCCGGAGGCCGGCCTTGGCGTCGGCAGCGGGGTATTGCTCGATGTGAACGGCGAGATCGGCCGGGTCTCGATGTCGGTCATTCTCGTGCCCTTTCCAAGAACTGCACCTGTTACCGCGCTGGGTTCCGCGGCCGGTTAACCCTAATTATTCCGTCAACTGTCTGTGGGATCACAAAAATAGCCCGCGAACCATGCTCTGGTCGACGCGACTTGAAATGGACGATGGCCGCAAACGCCTATACAAGGTGGTCATCACGTAACGCTTTTGTTTGCAGAGATCAGTTTTCATGACAGCCGCGCCCGCTGTCCGGCGTTCCGAACTGGCTGAGGCGTTGCGCGCATGTCGCAGTGCCTTCATCGGCGTCGGTCTCATCAGTTGCATGATCAACCTGTTGTACCTGACAGGTTCGATGTTCATGCTGCAGGTCTACGACCGCGTGCTGCCGAGCCGCAGCGTTCCGACCCTGGTCGGCCTCGTGGTCATCGCCGCGGTGCTCTACATCGCCCAGGGCGTGCTCGATCTCTTGCGCGGACGGATCCTCGGCCGCGTCGGCACCTCGCTCGACGAGGCGCTCAATGCGCGGGTGTTCGACACCATCGTGCGGCTGCCGCTGATGGCCGGCAATCGCAGCGAGGGCCTGCAGCCGCTGCGCGATCTCGACAATGTACGCTCCTTCCTCGGCAGCATGGGTCCCGGTGCGTTCTTCGACCTGCCCTGGCTGCCGTTCTACATGGCGATCTGCTTTGCGTTCCATTGGCTGCTCGGCGTCACCGCGCTGGTCGGCGCCGTCATTCTGGTGACGCTGACGCTGATCACCGAATACATGTCGCGCTCGCCCGCCAAGGAAGCGATGTCGCTCGCGGCGCGGCGCAACGATCTCGCCGCCTCCAGCCGCCGCAACGCCGAGGTGCTCGTGGCGATGGGCATGGCCGGGCGCATGAACAAGCGCTGGAACGAAGCCAACGAGGAATATCTCTCCGGCAACCAGCACGCGAGCGACGTCACCGGCGGGCTCGGTGCGGTCGCCAAGGTGCTGCGCATGATGCTGCAATCCGCGGTGCTCGCGGTCGGCGCCTATCTCGTGATCCACCAGGAAGCGACCGGCGGCATCATCATCGCCGGCTCGATCCTGAGCGCGCGGGCGCTGGCGCCGGTCGATCTCGCGATCGCGCATTGGAAGGGCTTTGTCGCCGCGCGGCAGAGCTGGCAGCGTCTCAACCGGCTGCTGCAACAGATTCCGGCGCGCCCCGAGCAGACGCTGCTGCAGGCGCCGGAGAAGAAGCTTTCGGTCGAGGCGGTGACCATGGTTGCGCCCGGCGACCAGCGCGCCATCGTGCAGGACATCACCTTCGCGGTCGAAGCCGGCAGCGGCGTCGGCGTGATCGGCCCGAGCGGTTCCGGCAAGTCGTCGCTGATCCGGGCGCTGGTCGGCGTCTGGGTGCCGGCGCGCGGCAAGGTGCGGCTCGACGGCGCCGCGCTCGACCAGTGGTCGTCGGACGAACTCGGGCGCCATGTCGGCTATTTGCCGCAGGACGTCGAGCTGTTCGCCGGCACGGTGGCGCAGAACATCTGCCGGTTCGATCCGGACGCCAAGTCGGACGGCATCATCGCCGCGGCCAAGGAAGCCGGCGTGCACGAGATGATCATCAAGATGCGCGAGGGCTACGACACCCAGGTCGGCGAGCAGGGCACCGCGCTCTCCGCCGGTCAGGCGCAGCGCGTCGCGCTGGCGCGCGCGCTCTACGGCGATCCGTTTCTGATCGTGCTGGATGAGCCGAATTCCAACCTCGACAGCGAAGGCGACGAGGCGCTGACCCGCGCGGTGCGTGGTGCCCGCGAACGCGGCGCCGTCGTCATCGTGGTCGCGCACCGGCCGGTCGGCATCGAGGGCGTCGACCAGTTGCTGGTGCTGAAGGACGGTCGCATGCAGACCTTCGGGCCGAAGGAGACCGTGCTCGCCCAGGTGCTGCAGCGCGTCGCGCCGCCGGTGCCGACGCCGATCAAGATCGTCGCCGATGCGGGGGCAGCCAAATCATGAGCGATCGCATGACCGATCAGCCGCGCAACGCACATCTTTCGATCCGCAAGCATCTGCTCGTCGGCCTCGTCGTGGTTCTGGTTCTGGGCGGCGGCGTCGGTGGCTGGGCGACCACGGTGCCGATTTCGGGCGCGCTGATCGCGCCGGGCTCGGTGGTGGTCGAGTCCAACGTCAAGAAGGTGCAGCATCCGACCGGCGGCGTGGTCGGCGAGGTCCGGGTGCGCGACGGCGACGTGGTCAAGGCGGGCGACATCGTCGTGCGTCTCGACGAGACGGTCGTGAAGGCGAGCCTTGCGATCGTGGTCAAGACGCTGAACGGCCTCTATGCGCGCGCAGCCCGGCTCGAGGCCGAGCAGCGGGGCAGCGACAAGATCGCCTTCCCGCCGCAGCTCACGGAGCAGGCCAAGGATCCCGACGTTCGTGACATCATGGCGAGCGAAACCAAGCTGTTCGAAGTCCGCGTCAACGGCCGCAGCGGCCAGAAGGCGCAGCTGCGCGAGCGCGTAACCCAGCTCAACGAGGAAATCTCCGGCCTGCAGGCGCAGGAAGCCGCCAAGGACAAGGAGATCGCGCTGGTGCAGCAGGAGCTAGTCGGCGTCCGCCAGCTCTATGAGCAGCATCTGGTGCAGCTCACCCGCCTGACCACGCTGGAGCGGGACGCGGCGCGGCTCTCCGGCGAGCGCGCGCAATACATCGCCTCGCGCGCCCAGGCCAAGGGCAAGATCACCGAGACCGAGCTGCAGATCATCCAGGTCGACAAGGACATGGTCTCCGAGGTCTCGAAGGACCTGCGTGAGACCAACGACAAGATCGGCGAATTTGTCGAACGCAAGGTGACCGCCGAAGACCAGCTTCGCCGCATCGACATCCGCGCGCCGCAGGACGGTGTCGTGCTGCAATCGACCGTGCACACGGTCGGCGGCGTCATCACCGCAGGCGACGCCATCATGATGATCGTGCCGAAGGCCGACGATCTGTCGGTCGAGGCCAAGGTCAATCCGCAGGACATCGATAAGCTGCAGGTCGGACAGAAGACCGTGCTGCGGCTCTCCGCCTTTAACCAGCGCACCACGCCCGAGCTGAACGGCGTCGTCACGCGCGTCTCCGCCGACGTCAACACCGATCAGCGCACCGGGCAGAGCTACTACACCATCCGCGTCTCGATGCCGCCGGAAGAGGTCGCGCGCCTCGGCAGCGAGGTCAAGATCATCCCGGGCATGCCGGTGGAAGCCTTCGTTCAGACCGGCGACCGCACCATGCTGTCGTATCTGATGAAGCCGATGAGCGACCAGTTCATGCGCTCGTTCCGCGAGAAGTGAGTTTTCGCGGCTATCCATAGTCGACCCGTCATCCTGAGGTGCGAGCGGAGCGAGCCTCGAAGGATGCACGGCCCCACTCTGGCCGATTCATCCTTCGAGGCTCGCCGAAGAGGCTCGCGCCTCAGGATGACGGGGAGAGCTTGAGCAAGCGTAGCCCGGATGAAGCGAAGCGAAATCCGGGGCCGCGCGCACCGCGGATAGAGCAGCCCCGGATTGGGCTGCGCTCCATCCGGGCTACGGCGTCATAGTTGAGCGGCGGTCCTTCCCCGCGTCGTCCCGGCGAAAGCCGGGACCCATTACCACCGCAGATCATCGTGGCGCACCGCTGTGGCCCCAGCACTCTTGAACGCTGACAGTCGTGGTTATGGGTCCCGGGTCGCGCTTCGCTTGCCCGGGACGACGGCAGAAAATTACTGTGCGAGATTCCTCAGCAGCAGCTCCAGTGCCGCCTTGGCGAACGCCTGCATGTTGGCCTGCCGGTCGCCGCTGGCGGTTTCCAGGGTGATGACCTGCTGCTGCGGACCGGCGACCGCCATGCAGCTGTGGCCGGCGGCATCGCCGTAGCGGTTGCCGGTCGGGCCGGCGGCGCCGGTTTCCGACAATCCCCAATCGGTCGCGAGGCGTTCGCGGATCTGGCGCGCGAGCGGCTGAGCATAGGGTTCTGACGACGAGCGGAGACCGCGCATCGTGTCGTCGGAAATGTCCATCAGCGCACGCCGCGCGTCGCGGGTGTAGATCACGCCGCCGCCGAGGAAATAGGCCGACGCGCCGGGCACCGCGAGCAGCGATGCGGAGATCAGTCCGCCGGTGGAGGATTCCGCGACCGCAATCGTCTGCTTGTTCGCGATCAGTTTCGCGGCGACCTGCTCAGCGATGGATATGAGTGCGTTCATCGGCGCTCTTTCTCGTTGCTTGCCATGAAAATCCTGTAGGGCGTTCTGCCTTCCTAGCACACCACACCGGCCCCTGCCGAGTTGCGGATCGCAGCACGGACTGATTGAATGTCGGACAACAACCAAGCGGCGCCCCGACAGTTGTTGTGAGAGCGTGCGCGGAGGAAACACCATGACGTCGCCGATCGCGGGCGGCGTGGATTGCGATCTGCATCCCGCCGTACCTCACCTCACCAGCCTGCTGCCTTACATGAACGACTACTGGCGCGACCAGGTGACGACGCGCGGCATGACGGATCTGATCTCGCAATCCTATCCCACCAATTCGCCGATCTCATCGCGGCCGGACTGGCGCCCCGCGCAGGGCAAGCCGGGCTCGAGCCTTGCCGACATGCAAAGCCACGCGCTCGACAGGTTCGGCACCGCCTACGGCATCTGCAATCCGCTCTACGGCGTGCAGATGGTGTTTTCCGAAGACATGGCCGATGCGTTCTGCCGCGCGCTGAACGACTGGCTGGTCAAGGAGTGGCTCGACAAGGACGATCGCCTGCGCGGCTCGATCGTGATTCCTGTGCAGAGCATCGACAAGGCTGTGGCCGAGATCGAGCGCTGTGCGCAGGACAACCGCTTCGTGCAGGTGCTGATGCTGGTGATGGGCGACATGCCGCTCGGCAAGCGCCACTATTGGCCAATCTACGCGGCGACGGAACGGCTCGGCCTGCCGATCGGCATCCATGCCGGCAGCGCCTATCACAACCCGCCGACCTCGGTCGGTTGGGGCTCCTACCACATCGAGGATTACGTCGCGCAGGCGCAGGCGTTCCAGACCCAGCTCACCAGCCTGATCGTCGAGGGCGTGTTCGCGCGCCATCCAGCCTTAAAAATGGTGATGCTGGAGTCCGGCTTCACCTGGCTGCCGCCGTTCCTGTGGCGGCTGCACAAGTTCTGGCGCGGTGTGCGCATGGAAACGCCGTGGGTCGACCGTGCGCCGCTGGAGATTGTGCGCAGCAACATCCGTTTCTCGCTGCAGCCGGTCGACGCGCCGCCGGAAGGCGACACCCTGAACCGGCTGTTCGACCATATGCAGTCGGACGAATTGATCCTATTCTCGACTGACTATCCGCACTGGCAGTTCGATGGTGACGAGGTGCTGCCGAAGGGGTTGTCACCGGATCTGGTCCGCAAGATCATGATCGACAATCCGCACGCAACCTATGGACGGTTGAAGGTGAAGGAGATGACGCCATGAACATCCAGGTTCGGGAACGTCCCGAGGCGGCCGCGTCGACCGGCATCAAGACCGCGATCGCCGATTGCGACATCCATCCGGCGCGCGCGACCAAGGATGAACTGTTTCCGTACCTGGCCAAGCGCTGGCACAGCCATCTCGAAACCTTCGGCGTTCACGCCTATCAGGGCATGATGGAAGGCCCGCCCTATCCGAAGGCGCAGCCCAACGCCTCGCGCCGCGATGCCTACCCGCCGGAAGGCGGGCCGCAGGGCTCGTCGCTGTCCTTCATGCAGAAGCAGCATCTCGATCCCAACAATGTCGCGCTCGGCGTGCTCAATCCGCTCAACACCGGGCAGGGCATCCGCAACCAGGATCTCGCCGGCGCGATCTGCTCGGCGATCAACGACTGGCAGATCGAGAAATGGACCAGCAAGGACTCGCGCCTGAAGGGCTCGGTCGTCGTCGCCAATGAGGACGGCGTGTCGGCGGCAGCGGAAATCCGCAAGCGCGCAGGGGATAAGAATTTCGTCCAGGTGCTGCTGCTCAGCCGCAATGTCGAGCCGCTTGGCCAGCGCCGCTACTGGCCGATCTATGAGGCGGCGCAGGAGGCCGGATTGCCGATCGGCGTGCACGCCTTCGGCTTCGGCGGCAACCCGATCACCGCATCGGGCTGGCCGAGCTATTACATCGAGGAGATGGTCGGCCATTCGCAGTGCCAGCAGACCGCGCTGGCGAGCCTGGTGCTCGAAGGCGTGTTCGAGCGCTTCCCGAAACTGAAGATGGTGATGGTCGAGGCCGGCTTCGGCTGGGCGCCGTCGCTCGCCTGGCGGCTCGACAAGGTGTTTGCGCGGCTGCACGCCGAGGTGCCGCATCTGAAGCGCAAGCCGTCGGAATACATCCGCGACCACATCTGGTGGACCACGCAGCCGATGGAGGATCCGGAGAGCCGCGACTATCTGTTCCAGACCATTGAATGGATCGGCTGGGACAGGCTGCTGTTCGCGACCGACTATCCGCATTGGGATTACGACGAGCCGTCGCGCGTGCTGCCGGCCGGCGTCAGCGATGCCAACCGCCAGGCGTTCTATCTCGACAATGCGAAGCAGCTTTACGGTATCTCATAGATGGCGCGTCATGTGATTGCCCCGGTGGACGAATTGCCGCCGGGGTCGCGAAAATTCCTTGAGATCGAGGGACGGCCGATCGCCGTGTTCAACGTCAAGGGCGAGTTCTTCGGCCTGTTGAACCGCTGCCCGCATCAGGGTGCGGCGCTCTGCGAGGGGCCGCTGATCGGGCTGGCGTCGTCGTCGGATCCCGGCGAGATCGAATACACCAAACTCGGCGAGATCCTGCGCTGCCCCTGGCATGGCTGGGAGTTCGACATCCGCACCGGCCAGTCCTACTGCGACCCGCGCCGCTTCCGTGTGCGCGCCTATTCGGTCAGCGTCGAGCCGGGCACCAATGTGGTGAAGGGGCCGTATGTCGCCGAGACCATCAAGGTCGCGGTGGAGAGTGATTACGTGGTGGTGGATCTCTGACCACTGTCATTCCGGGGCGCGTCGAAGACGCGAACCCGGAATCTCGAGATTCCGGGTTCGATGCTGCGCATCGCCCCGGAACGACGCTTACTCTGCCTTGCCCTGCATCATCATCTGCCGTTCCCGCGCATAGCGCACCAGCGCGACGAAGCGGTAAATGCCGTGCACGAATTTTCCGTAGGGCATGGTGATGAACAGCGCGAACACCACGCCGAGGTGCAGCGCCAGCAGCGGGCCCATCGCGGCGGTCTCGCGCCACAGCAGCAAGGCGAGGCCAGTGATGCTGGTCAGGAACAGCATCAGGATGAACGCGGTGTCCATGCCCATCTGCTTTTCGTCGACCAGCACGCGGTCGCGCTTCCATTTCTCTGACAAGAGCCCGATCGGGCCGACCACGAGCCCGATGCCGCCGAGCGTGCCGAGCACCACCGGCAGATCCCACCACGCATAGGGCGCCTCGCGCGCCAGCAGATAATGGTACAGCGTACCGACGCAGGTCGCGGCGAAGCACAGCGCGAAGCCGTAGAAGGTGAAGTGGTGATACAGCTTGCGGCGGTCGGTCGGACGATCGTCCTCGTTGAAGCAACCGACGCCGCCACCGTCGAGATAGCGCAGCTCGCCGGCATCGCGCATCGCCTGCAACAGCGATTTCGGGTCCGTTTTCATGCCAATGGGCTCGCCGATCGCGCGCCAGAACGCGCGCACGCCCATCACCAGCGCCAGGATGGCGTAGAGCAAAGCGGCGCCGAACAGCAGCGCCATCGCATTGTGCGGCATCAATTTGTAGAACGCGCCGGGCCCGGTGTGGATGCCATAAAGTACGCCGCGGTCATTGATCGCGGCGAAGCCGAAGATGAAGGCGGCGACGCTCAGCGCCGCGATCAGGCTGATGACGAGGCCGTTGCGCGCAAACGCGCCGGCGAAGGCGCGCGGCCAGGCATAGGCGGCATAGGATTCGGCGCGCGCCACCGCCAGCGTCTTCGGCACATTGACGTTGAATTCGTGCGGCGGCGAGAACTGGCAGTCGGTGTAGCAGGCGCCGCAGGAATGGCAGAGATTGGCGAGATAGTTGAGGTCGCCGTCGGAGAAGGCGCGGCGCATCTCCATCGCGGGAAACACCGCGCACAGGCCCTCGCAATAGCGGCAGGAATTGCACACCGTCATCAGACGGTCGGCTTCCTGCAAGATCCTCGTCCCGTGCATCGTGCCAGCCTAGCCCTTAGTTCCGCGCATTCTTCGCCGCTTCCCGCCCGGCGACGCGGCCGAACACGCTGCCGATGGTCATGCCGATGCCGGCGGCGTAGCCCTTGCCGAGCACATTGCCGGCCATGATCTCGCCGGCGGCGAACATGTTGGCGGACGGCTTGCCGTCCTTCATCAGCATCCGCGACTGCCTGTTCACGCGGGTGCCGAGATAGGTGAAGGTGATACCGGGCCGCACCGGATAGGCGAGATAGGGCGGCGTCTCGATCCTGCGCGCCCAATGCGTCTTCGCCGGTGTGATGCCTTCGGTGCGGCAATCGTCAAGGATGGTGTGGTCGAAGGTGCCGGGCTGCACCGCGGCGTTGAACCCGGTGATGGTCTTCTCCAGTGCGGCGGCGTCGAGCTCGAGCTTGCCGGCGAGTTCGGCAATCGTCGCGCCCGCGATCGGCGGAAACAGTGTCGGCATGAAGCTCGTCACGACGGTCGAATCGAAGATGATGTAGGCGATCTGGTCGGGCTGCGCGGCGACCAGGCGGCCCCAGATCGCATATCGCTTCGGCCAGATGTCCTCGCCCTCGTCGTAGAAGCGCTCGGCGTGCTTGTTGACGACGATGCCGAACACGACCGAATCGTGGCGCGTGATGATGCCGCCGTCGAATTTTGGCGCACGGGCGTCGATCGCCACCGCATGGCACTGCGTTGGATCGCCGATCTCCTGCACGCCTTTCGCCAGCAGCATCTTCAGGATCGCGCCGCGATTATACGGCGTGCCGCGGATCAGGAAATTGTCGGCGGCCTCGCCCCAATATTGTTTCAGCCATTCGATATTGGCCTCGAAGCCACCGGCAGCCGCGACCAATGTCGAGGCGCGCACCTCGGTCCTGCCGCCGACCGGCTGCTTCAGCTGGGCCGAGAGGAACATGCCGTCCTCGATCTTGAGCTCGATCACCTCGGCATCGTAGAGGATGTCGACGCCGAGCTCCTCGGCCGTGCGATACAGCGCGTTCAGCATCGCGCGGCCGCCGCCGAGGAAGAACGAATTGGTGCGGCCGAGGCTCAAGGTGCCGCCGAGCGAAGGCTGCCAGCGCACGCCCTGTTCGACGATCCAGTTCAAGATGTCCTTGGACTCGTGGATCATGAAGCGGGCCAGTTCCTCGTCGGTCTGGCCGCCGGTCACCAGCAGCAAATCCTGCCAGAATTCCTCCTCGGTGTAGGGACCGGTGAGGATTTCGGTCGCCGCGTCATGGGCGCAGCGCATGTTGCGGGTATGGCGGGTGTTGCCGCCGCGGTAGAACTTTGGCGCGCCTTCCAGTACCAGCACCGAAGCACCGGCGCGCCGTGCGCTGATCGCAGCGCAGAGCGCGGCGTTGCCGCCGCCGATCACCAGCACGTCGAACCTGCGCGTCAGATCAACCATGCGCTCTTGTTATCGTTGTTGGCATGGAAAGCAACAGGGGCGGGCGAATGAGCATGATCCGGAAAAGTGTGTAGCGGTTTTCCGAAAGATCATGCTCAAATAAAGAGTCTGCCCCAATTGCATGCGCACGATCAGGCCGCGACCGCCTCGCGCTGCTCGATGGTCTGGCCGTCACGATAGACGATCAGCGCGGCGACGATGCCGAGCACAGAGGCGCACATCAGCCAGTAGCCGGGCGAAGCCTTGTCGCCGGTCTGCTGGATCAGCCAGGTCGAGGCGAACGGCGTGAATGTGCCGAACAGCCCGGCCGCCAGCGCGAAGGCCAGCGAGAAGCACGTGGTGCGGACATGCGCAGGCACGATCTCGACCAGAGAGCCCAGCATGGTGCCGCTGTAGACGCCGAAATAGAACGAGAACATCATCTCGACCGCCAGCATCTTGCCGAAGCTCGGATTGGTCACCAGCCAGTGCAGCGCCGGATAGGCCGTCACCAGCGACAGGCCGGCGATCGCCAGCAGCACCGGCTTGCGGCCGATCCGGTCGGACAGCGCGCCGCCGACCGGATTCCAGATGAAGTTGGTCACCGCAACCAACAGCGTCACCAGCAGCGCATCCTGGGTCGAGAGCTTCAGCACGGTCTTGCCGAAGGTCGGCGTGTAGACGGTGACGAAGTAGAACGTCGTGGTGGTCAGCACCGCGATCATCATGCCGAGGATGACGATGCGCCAGTTGGCGAGCGCCGAGGCAAACACCTCGCTTGCCGTCGGATGCGTCTTCATCGCCAGGAACGCCGGGGTCTCCTCCAGCGTCCGGCGCAGGAAGAAGATCACCGGAATGATCAGGCAGCCGACGAAGAACGGGATGCGCCAGCCCCAGTCCGCGACGGTTGCGGCCGGCATGCTCTCGCTCAGGATGAAGCCGAGGATCGAGGCGACGAAGATCGCCACCTGCTGGCTCGCCGACTGGAACGAGGTGTAGAAGCCGCGGTTGCCGGGCGTGGCAATCTCCGCGAGGTACACCGAGACGCCGCCGAGCTCGACGCCAGCGGAGAAGCCCTGCAGCAGGCGGGCAAGCAGGACGATAATCGGAGCGGCAATGCCGATGCTTGCGTAGGTCGGGCAAATCGCGATCACCACGGTGCCGACCGCCATGATCGCCAGCGTCACGATCAGGCCTTTGCGGCGGCCGATCTTGTCGATGTAGGCGCCGAGCACGATGGCGCCGACCGGGCGCATCAGGGCGCCGAGCCAGAAGACACCGAAGGCGTTGAGCAGCGCCGCGGTCTCGTTCTCGGAGGGGAAGAAGGCCTTGGCGATCAGGGGCGCATAGAAGCCGAACAGGAAGAAGTCGAATTGCTCGAGGAAATTGCCGCTGGTCGCGCGCAGGATGGCGCCAAGACGCGACTTGATTTGCGGGACTTGTGGTGAACTCGACTGCGACATAACGCCTTTTCCTTCCCCGAAACAAAAGGGCCGGCGAAAATTGTCTCGCCAGCCAAGGCAGTTACCCTGCCATGTGCGGCAATTTGGCACGCCTGTCCGGCGCGACCAACCCCGAAATCACGCCGAGGCCATCGGAAAAAAGCCGTAGGTGGAACTGCTGGAAGCGCCTTCGAGCGAAGCTTGAGCGCAACGTGCGCCGCTTCAAGGCGCGGTATGTGCCGCAGCGCCGAGCCAGGACCGGAACGCGGAGAGTTTTGGCGTATCGGCGCGTCCCTGCGGCGACACCAGATAGAAGCCGGCGTCCGCCGGCAGTGCGATCTTGAAGGGAACCACGAGCCGGCCCTTGGTGATGTCGTCCTGCACGTAGGAGGTGCGGCCCATCGCGACGCCGATCCCGTCGATCGCAGCCTGGAGCGTCACGAACAGCAGGTCGAAGGTCACGCCCGGCTGTTTGGAGACGTCGGTCGGCAGGCCCGCCGCGGTCAGCCACAGCCGCCAATCGTCGCTGTTGGCATTGCTGGTGTGCAGCAGCACGTGATCCCTGAGATCCTCAGGGCATTTGAGCGGCTTGCCTCCCTGCAGCAGCGAGGGGCTGCACACCGGAAACAGCTCGTCCGCCATCAGCCAGTCCGCGCGCAGGCCGGCCCATTGGCCGCGGCCGTAACGGATCGCGGCGTCGACCTTGTCGCGGTGGAAATCGACCAGGCTGGTCGAGGTGGTGATGCGAACGTCGATGCCGGGATGCGCCTCCTGGAATGCCGACAGCCGCGGCAGCAACCATTTGGCGGCGAGCGACGCCAAGGTCGAGACCGTCAGCACGTGATCGTCGTCCCGGCGCAGTAGCCGATCGGTCGCGAGCCGGAGGTCGTTGAAGGCGGCGCGGACGCCGGGAAGGTATTCGGCGGCATCCGGCGTCAGGCTCAGTGAGCGGTTCTGGCGGACGAACAGGCGGACGCCGAGTTCCTCCTCGAGCCGCCGGATCTGATGGCTGATCGCGGTCTGCGTCACGTTCAGTTCGGACGCCGCCAGCGTGAAGCTCATGTGCCGCGCGGCGGCCTCGAATGCCCTGAGACCGTTCAGCGAAGGCAGGCGGCTGGTCATGCCAGAAAGGTCTCCTAATGCATGACGTTAATTCATGCGAAGCGGTACAAAGTGTCGTTTGTGAACAGGCCGAATAGCTCCGATATTACCGCCAACAGGTTACCGATAGGAGCCGCAAATGTCCATTTTCACCCATGAATCGATGACAAATCATCATACGCCCGATCATCATGCATCGGGGCTGCTGAACCAGGTCGGCGAGACCCTGCATGTCTGGTGGGAGCGCTACGAGCGCCGCCGCGAGCTGTCGCAGTGGACCGAGCGCGACCTGCACGACATCGGCATGTCCCGCAGCGACATCGTGTTCGAGACCGACAAGCCGTTTTGGCGGGCCTGAGAAGGACGCCGTCGCTGGCGCCGCCTCCATCGAGGGGCGCCGGCCAATTTCTTCACCCGAGGAGCGTGTCATGGTTGCGCTGCGTCTCGACGATCTCAAGCAATACTCTGATGTGCTGCGCGCCAAGGACGGCAGCGAGATCAAGGTGCGCTTTGTCGAGCCGCGCGATCGCGAAGAGCTGCAGAACTACATCCGTTCGCTCTCCGCGGGTTCCCGTTATAACCGCTTCCTGGGCGCACTGAGCGAGCTGCCGAAGACGGAGCTCGAGCGTTTCATTCATGTCGGCGAGGCTGACCGGTTCACGGTGGTCGCGACGATGCTGGTCGATGGTTTCGAAACCATTGTCGGCGAAGCCCGCTATGCCTTCCATGCCGATACGTCGAGCGTCGAGTTCGGCCTGTCGATCGATGACCGGTGGCAGGGCCACGGCATTGGCAAGGCGCTGCTGAAGAATCTCGAATGCCGCGCGGCGTCCCTCGGAGCCGAGCGCATTTTTGGCGACACGCTGCGTTCCAATGCGACGATGATCGGGCTCGCCCGCAAGTCGGACTATGCCTTTATGCAAAGCCCCGGCGACTGGAAGCTGGTGCGCTTCGCGAAAGAGATCCACGTCGAGCCGCAAGACATTCCCTGTGCCAGCTGGCGGCTTGCCGCCACTTCCCGCTTGGCCGCGATGTCCTCGCTTGCGGTTTGACTGACTAGGCCCGGTTCTGGCCCCTCCAGAACCGGGCCCTTTTCTTTGCTTCTGCCGCGTTTGCTCTTACCTCCCCTTGAAAAGGGGAGGTCGCTTTGCTCGTCAGAGCAAAGCGGGTGGGGATCCTCTCTCTCCACGAGCAACCGTGCGTGTGGCTGACCCCCATCCCGACCTTCCCCCTTTCAGGGGGAAGGAGAAGATCGCGCGGACGCTTCTCAATTGCCCCGGAACACCGGCTTGCGCTTCTCGATGAAGGCCTGCACCGCCTCCTTGTGATCTGATGTCGTGGTGAGGCGGATCATCCGCTCGGCCTCGTGGTCGCGCGCGGTGGCGAAGTCGAATTGCAGCGCCTCGTCGAGATTGTCCTTCATGTAGCGCAGCGCCAGGGTCGGGCCCTCGGCCATCGACTTCGCCAGCGCAAAGGCTTCGTCCTGCAGCGTCTCGTCCGGCACCACGCGATTGACGAGGCCGATCTGCTCGCATCTGGTCGCATCGACCTTCTCGGACGTGAACATCAATTCGCGGGCGCGCGAGGTGCCGACCAGCCGCGTCAACAGCCAGGCCATGCCGTAGTCGCCGCTCAGCGCCACGCGCAGATATCCGGTCGAGATGAAGGCGGATTGCGCGGCAATCCGGATGTCGCAGGCCATCGCGATCGCAAGGCCCGCACCTACCGCCGGACCGGGCAGCGCCGCAATCGTCGGCTTGCGCACCGAAGCGAGTGCGCCGGTGAGCAGGCGTTGGCGCTCCTGAAGGTCCGCGACCTTGTCTTCATAGGACATTTCGAGCTTCTTCGGGTCGCGATGCGCGCCCATGCCCTTGACGTTGCCGCCGGCGCAGAACGCCTTGCCGGCGCCGGTGATGAGCAGCACGCCGACCTCGGGGTTCTCGCCGCAGGTCCGGATCATCGTGCGCAGCGCCGGCGTCAGCGTGTCCGACAGCGAGTTGCGGGCATCCGGACGGTTCAGGGTGATGATGGCGACGCGGTCGCGGATCACGCAGAGCAGTTCGTCGGTGCCGGTTTCGATCTTGATTTCGCTGGTCATGTCACTCCCCGTAGTCGTTTCGTTTGCTAAGTCATTCCGGGGCGATGCGAAGCATCGAACCCGGAATCTCAAGATTCCGGGTCTGGTGCTAACGAACCATCCCGGAATGACGAAGAATATCTTTCGAAGGCTAGCGCGAATGCGGGCACGTTGAGCACGCAGCCTACGCTCTATAGATGATTTACGTCATCTCAAAACTTCTCAACCCAGGGCCGCAATTCCAGCTCCCAGCTCCAGGCGCTGCGCGGCTGTTGCAGCACGTTCCAGTAGCTCAGTGCAATCGCGTCGGGATCGAGCATCGAATCCGGGCGGTCGGCGGGCTCGGCGCGGGCGGCGCTGCGGATGCCGCCGTCGATCACGAAATGCGCGACATGGAGACCCTGCGGCGACAGTTCCCGCGCCATGCTCTGCGCCAGCCCGCGCAATGCGAACTTGCCCATCGCGAACGGCGCCGATTGTGCATAGCCCTTGACGCTGGCGGAGGCGCCGGTGAACAGGATCGCGCCCTTCTTGTTGGGCAGCATGCGCTTCGCCGCTTCCTGCGCCACCAGGAAGCCGCCGAACGCCGAGACCGCGATCGCCCGCTCGACCTCGGAGGGGACGAGTTCAACGAAGGGCCCACGCGAGCGGCCGGAAGCGTTGTAGACCACGATATCAGGGGTTCCGATCTCGCGCTCGACGAGGCCGAACAGACGCTCGACATCCTCGGCCTTGGTGGCATCGCAGGCATAGGCGCGCGCGCCGGTTTCGGTGCAGAGCGCGCCGAGCTTCTCGATGCTGCGGGCGCCCAGCGCCACGCGAATTCCCTCCCGCGAAAATAGCCGTGTCAGCGAGGCGCTGAGGCCCTCGCCGGCGCCGACGATCAGGGCGATCTTGTATTTTGGAATATCCATTGGGCTTTCCTTTGCTCGGCCGGAGGAGGATAGTCGTGCCCAAACAAATGAGAAGCGAAGCCGGGAATTCAATGCAGCCGCTCACGCAGGATTTGAAAACGTCGTCCACCAGCCAGCCGGGACTGCTGGCCCCCGATACGACGGGAATGAATTTCTACCGGGCCGATCCCGCGCTGACCGATCTCCTGAAGCTGCATCTGCCCGAAGCGTTGTTCCGCCACATCGAGCCGCATCTCGACCGTCTCGGTGGACTCGCCGGTGGCTTTCTCGACGAATGCGCACGGCTTGCCGACCGGCATACGCCGGTGCTGCACCAGCGCGACAAGTTCGGCCGCGACGTGCAGCACATCGAATATCATCCGGCCTATCGCGAGATCGAGAAGGTCGCGTTCGGCGAGTTCGGCATTCACGCGCTGTCGATCCGCAAGGGCATCATGGGCTGGCCCGACAAATATCCTGTGGTGGCCAAGCACGCCTTCACATTCCTGTTCAACCAGACCGAATTCGGCATGGGCTGCCCGATCAACGTCACCGACGGTTGCGCAAAACTGCTGGCGAATTTCGGCAGCGAGGCCTTGAAGGCGAAATATCTCGACGGCCTGACCCAGACCGACATGAGCAAGCTGATGCAAGGCGGCCAGTTCATGACCGAGAAGGAAGGCGGCTCCGACGTCGGCACGCTGACCACGCGCGCCGTGCAGGAGGGCGACCACTGGCGGCTCTACGGCGAGAAGTGGTTCTGCTCGAACGCCGATGCCAAGGTGGTGATGCTGCTGGCGCGGCCGGAGGGTGCGGGGCCGGGGACCCGCGGCGTCGGCCTGTTCCTGATGCCGCGCATCCTCGACGACGGCTCGCAGAACCACTACCGGATCGTGCGCCTGAAGGACAAGCTCGGCACCCGCTCGATGGCCTCGGGCGAGATCAAGTTCGACGGTGCGATCGCTTACGCCGTCGGCAAGCTCGACCGCGGCTTCGTGCAGATGGCCGAGATGGTGAATTCGTCGCGGCTTTCGAACGGTGTGAAGTCGACGGCGCTGATGCGCCGCGCCTTCCACGATGCGATGACGGTCGCGAGGGGCCGCGTGGTGTTCGGCCAGCGCATCATCGATTTGCCGCTGGCGCGGCGGCAGCTGATGAAGATCATGCTGCCGACCGAGCAGGCGTTGTCGATGAGCTTCCTGACGGCTGACGCGCTCGACCGCGCCGAGGCCGGCAGCCAGGATGCCGCGGCGCTGCTGCGAATCCTGACGCCGACGCTGAAATTCCGCGCCACCCGCGATGCCCGCAAGGTCTGCGGCGATGCGATGGAGATGCGCGGCGGCATTGGCTACATCGAGGAATTCGTCACGCCGCGGCTGCTGCGCGACGCGCATCTCGGTTCGATCTGGGAAGGCACCGGCAACATCGTCGCGATCGACGCGTTGAAGCGCGCGGTCGGCCGCCATGGCGCCGACAATGCGCTCGCGGCCGATCTGCATGCGCGGCTCGATGACAGCCAGAACGTCCCGCAAGCCTGGCGCAACCGGCTGCGCGACCTCGGCGACCGCGCGATCGCGTTTGCGCGCGAGGTCGCTGGGAGCATCGACAACGAGGGCGATGCGCGGCGCGCCACCAGCCTGCTCTATCATGTCGCAAGCGCCGTGGCGCTGGCATGGGAGGGTGGTCGCATCCACGAGATGCGCGGCGATGCGCGTCGGCTGTTGCTGTCGCGGATGGTGATCGATCATCGCATGCTGCCCGGCGATCCGTTCCGGCTTGCGGAAAATACCGTTCAGCGCAGGATGACCGAGCATCTGCTCGGCGATCGCGCCATCGGCATGGCCGAGGTTGGCGAATTGCTCGTCGCAGCGTAGGCTGCCGCGCGAGCGCACCGTTCAAACAATCAAAAACGCCAAGGGAGACACTGATGAAGGCCGCTGTCCTGCATGAAGTCAACAAGCCGCTGGTGATCGAGGATGTCAGCGTGCCCAATCCGGGGCCGCGCGAGGTCCTGATCCGCACCGCGGTCGCGGGCCTCTGCCATTCCGACCTGCACTTCATGGAAGGCCTGTATCCGCACCCGCTGCCGGCCGTGCTCGGCCATGAATCGGCCGGTGTGGTCGAGAAGGTCGGCTCCGACGTCAACTACGTGAAGCCCGGCGATCACGTCGTCACTTGCCTTTCGGTGTTCTGCGGCACCTGCGACAATTGCACCACCGGCCGCACCGTGCTGTGCACCGACACCACGGTGAAGATGCTCCCCGGCGCCTCCAACCGGCTGTCCTGGAACAGGTCGGAGAAGCTGCACCAGTTCCTCAACCTGTCGTCATTCGCCGAACAGATGCTGGTGCACGAGAACGCCATCGTGAAGATCAAGAGGGATATGCCGCTCGATCTCGCCGCGCTGATCGGCTGCGGTGTCATCACCGGCTATGGCGCCGTGGTGAACACCGCGAAGGTGACCGCCGGCGAGACCGTGGCGGTGATCGGCTGCGGCGGCGTCGGCATGGCCGCGATCAACGGCGCGCAGATCGCCGGCGCCGGCCGCATCATTGCGATCGACACCAATCCGGCCAAGCTACAGCTTGCGACGAAACTCGGTGCCACCGACATCGTCGATCCCGCCCGCGGCGATGTCGTCCAGCAGGTGCGCGAACTGACCGGCGGCGGCGTACAGCATTCCTTCGAGGTGCTCGGCCGCAAGGATACCGCCGAGCAGGCCTTCGGCATGCTGGCGCCCGGCGGCACCGCGACCATCGTCGGCATGATCCCGTTCGGCCAGAAGATCGAGCTGCACGGTTTTGACTTCCTGCGCGAGCGCAGGATTCAAGGCTCCTCAATGGGCTCCAACCACTTCCGCGTCGACATGCCGCGCCTCGTCGACTTCTACATGCGCGGCAGACTGCATCTGGAGGACTGGATCTCGGCCAAGCTGAAGCTTTCCGAAATAAACGAGGGCTTCGCCAACATGAAAGCCGGCAAGACGCTGCGCAGCGTGATTATGTTTGATAGCTGAGGTCGTGTCGTCCCGGCGAAAGCCGGGACCCATACGCCGCGGCTCCGCTTGGGGCACAGAGGTGGACGACCTTCTTTAGTCACCACAAATAGCGGTGGTTATGGGTCCCGGCGTTCGCCGGGACGACGGTTGAGATTGTTGTCAGCCGTCATCGCGCGACATGCGCGGACACGGCGAGCCATTTGCCGTTCTGCCGCGCCCAGCAATCGGTGTAGCGGCCGTGCGCGGGCTCGCCGTCGGCGTTGGTGTAGCTGGTCTTCGCGTGGATGATGGCGAAATCGCCGAGGATGCGGATTTTGACGTCCTCGGCCTTCAGGCCCTTGATCTTCACCGGGATCGCCGTCTGCTTCAGGAAGGCGGCGCGGTCGACCAGGCTCTTGTCGGGATTGGTGCAGTAAAAATCCTGCGCCAGGATTTCGTCGAAGCGCTTGACGTCGCAGTTCTGAACCGAGTCGACGTAATCCTTGTTGAGTTTTGTCAGGTCTTCGAGATCGTTGCTCATTGGTTTCTTCCCTGTTGCTATTGTTCGTATTGCTGTGCGAGCGCCGTAGCGGCGCTGTCGATACCGTCATCCTGAGGTGCGAGCTCTTGCGAGCCTCGAAGGATGCACGGCCACAGTCAGGCCGTCGACCCTTCGAGACGGCCGCTCGCGGCCTCCTCAGGGTGACGGTGATGGAGTTAGGTGCGCCTCACTGCTCTGCAATGACGGGTCACCTAGTCATCAAACATCTTCGGCGGCACGAAGCCGCCGAACTCGCGCTCGATCAGCTCGGCGAGCTTGAGCGGCGTGCGGTCCTCGAGCCATGCGCCGACGATCTGCACGCCGAGCGGCAATCCGT
This sequence comes from Bradyrhizobium sp. 26S5, assembly GCF_036923295.1. NCBI lineage: Bacteria > Pseudomonadati > Pseudomonadota > Alphaproteobacteria > Hyphomicrobiales > Nitrobacteraceae > Bradyrhizobium > Bradyrhizobium sp. 26S5. Next base: position 687,194 of record NZ_CP145948.1, read on the forward strand.
CGGGCGCAAAGCCGGTCGGGATCGCGGTCGAAGGCAGGCCGGGCAGCGTCGCGATGCCGGGCCAGGCGAGCTGGTCGGTGTAGATGTGCGGTTCGCCGTCGATCAGGATTCTGCGTTGTTCCTGATCGGGCGAATGATCGTGCGGATAGGCCGGCGTCGGCATGATCGGGCAGATCACCGCGTCGAAGGACTGGAAGAACTCGCGCCATTGCGCGCGCAGCCGCGAGCGCGCCGCCGTCGCCTGCACCCAGTCGCGATGGCTGAGCGCGATGCCGCGCAGCCGCTCGGCCTGCAGGCTGGTGTTGTCGGCCGGCAATGCCGCCGCCGCCGCGCAGGCGCCGGCATAGACCTCGGGCGGGAAGTTCGCGCCGAGGAACGACAGCAGCATCCGCATATAGAGCCGCGACGACGCCGCGAAATCCGGCAGCAAAGGGCTCGCGCGCGAGACCTTTGCGCCGGCCTTGTCGAGATGGCTGGCGAGCTTGTCGATCGTGCCGCGGACCGCCTTGTCGGTCGGCAGCACCGGATCGGTGTCGATGACGAGGATACGGAAATCCCGCAAGTTCGCATGCCGCGCCGCCGGCAGTTCGAGTTTGTAGGCTTTGCCGGCGTCGAGCGGATCGGGGTCGGCCATCACGTCCAGCAGCAGCGACAGGTCGGCCGCGCAGCGTGCCATCGGGCCGGTCACCGCGAGGTCGCGTTCATAGATCAGCGGCGGCGCCGGCGGCGAGGTGTGGCCGCGCGACGGCAGCAGCGCGAAGGTCGGCTTGTGCGCATAGACGCCGCAGTGGAATGCCGGCACGCGTAGCGAACCGCCGATGTCTGAGCCGAGCGACAGCGCGCCGTAGCCCGCCGCGAGCGCCGCCGACGATCCGCCGGAGGAGCCGCCCGGCGTGCGGCCGAGGTCGTAAGGGTTGTTGGTGGTGCCGTAGATCTCGTTGTAGCTCTGCCAGTCGGCGAGCCCGACCGGCACGTTGGTCTTGCCGAGGATCACGCCGCCGGCGTCCTTCACCCGCGTGATCGAGAGCGCGTCCTCAGTCGGCGTGAAGTTCTTCTGCGCCGGATAGCCCCAGGTCGTCGGCAGGCCCGCGACGTTGAAGGATTCCTTCACCGTCATCGGGATGCCGAGCAGCGGCTTGTGCTCGCCGCGTGCGATCGCGGCATCGGCCGCGCGTGCCGCCGCGAGGCCGCGCTCGAAATCGCGCACGCAGACCGCGTTGACCTTGCTGTCGTGGCGCTCGATGCGACCGATCGCGTCCTGTGCGAGCTCGACCGCCGAGACCTGCTTCCTGCGCAGCGCCTCCGACAGTTCGACGGCGGTCCTGAAACTCCATTGCGATTTGGCCACGGCGTGCTCCCGGTTCTGGTTGGCGCGATGATGGGCAGTTTGGCTGCCGCCCGCAAGCGCTGTAGCCGCCGCATGGCTGCCGCGTTTGATCGGAATTGCGGGTGCGTGATCGAAGGCAATGCCCATTTCACCTCGCCCCGCTTGCGGGGAGAGGTCGGATCGCATCGCAGATGCGATCCGGGTGAGGGGGTACAGGTCTCACTGCGTTCACAGCTTGCGGAAGCAGCCCCTCACCCCAACCCTCTCCCCGTAAAGAACGGGGAGAGGGGGAACGATCGATTGCTACGCCGCGCCGATCAGGATGCCGACCGCGAGCACGATCGCGCCGCCGAGCACGATCTGGAACACCGCCTGCAGGAACGGTGTGTCCATGTAGCGCGAGCGGATGAAGGCGATCGCCCATAATTCGAAGAACACCACGATGCCGGCGATCGCGGTCGCGATCCAGAATGCGTTCGGCCAGGCGTCGGGCACCAGATAGGGGATGGTGTGGCCGAGGCCGCCGAGCGTCGTCATCAGGCCGCAGGTCAGGCCGCGCAGCCAGGGCGAGCCGCGGCCGGTCAGCGAGCCGTCGTCGGACAGCGCCTCGGCAAAGCCCATGCTGATGCCGGCGCCGATCGAGGCGGCAAGGCCAACCAGAAAAGTCTGCCAGTTGTGATGGGTGGCGAAGGCGGCGGCGAACAGCGGCGCCAAGGTCGAGACCGAGCCGTCCATCAATCCGGCGAGCCCCGGCTGGACATATTGCAGCACGAACATCCGCCGCCGCGTGCGGTCTTCCTCGGCGCGCACATCGGGCTTGAGGATGTCGCCGGTCAGCTTGACCGCGAGCTTCTCGTGGCCCTTCTCCTCCTCGGCGAGATCGCCGAGCAGCCGGCGCACGCCGACATCGTCGGCATTCTCGGCGGCGCGGATATAGAAGCGCTCGGCTTCCAGCTCCATGGTCTCGACTTCCTTGCGGATGGTGTCGAGCGGCAGGTTCTTGGTCAGCCAGATCGGGCGGCGACGCAGAAAGCCTTTGACGTCCTCGCGCCGGATCGGCGGCAAGTGCTGACCGAAGCGCTGCTCGTAGGTTTCCAGCAGCCGGTGGCGATGGCCGCGCTCCTCCTCGGCCATCTCCTCGAAAATCTTCGCGGTATCGGGATATCGCCCGGCGAGGTCCTCGGCGAAAGACATGTAGATGCGGCTGTCCTCCTCCTCGGAGGCGATCGCGACCGCCAGCACCTCGCGCTCGGTCAGATCGGCAAAGTTCTTCACGGCAACGCACCCTGTTCATGCAGTTTAGAATTAGAATAGTTCTAAACTATAAAAGCGCGCCGCGGCCGGGTCAAATCAAGGTGGCCCCGAATCCGCAACCGCGCCGGGCCGCAGCGCGGTTCTGGCGAAGAACGCGTTTCAGAACAATGAGATGAGCTTGGATCGATCGGCGCGCTCAGGGCCGGGAGCCGGCCTCTCGCAGGAATGTGAGCAGGAGCCGGCTGACCTCCTCCGGCTGCTCCTGCTGCACCCAGTGGCCGGCGCCGTCGACCAGATGGCAGCCGATCATCCTGCTGCAGGCCTTCGCCTGCAACGCCTCGAACACGCCGGGCCGCTGATAGGTGCCCCAATCCTGCTTGCCCGAGATGAAGGCGGAGGGCTGGTCGATGCTGCGGCCGCTCCAGGTCTGCAATTCCGGGGTGAACGCGCCCGAGGTGCCGCAGCGATACCATTGCAGCCCGCCCTGGAATCCGGTGCGCTGATACTCGGCGCTGTAATAGGCGAGCTCCCGATCCGGCAGCCAGGTGTTTGCGGCGATCGCCTCAAGCGACGGCATCTCTTCGGCCACCGTCGCCGCCATGTCCTTGGCGATATCCATCACGTAATAGGTCGGCAGTTTGGCCAGCTCGCCCGCCGACCAGGACTGCAGCGGATACGGCCTGTTGTCTTTCCAGTCCGCGCTCTTGTGATGGTAGTAGGCGCGCAGGAAATCATGCACGCCCTGCGGCGCGCGATGCATGTCGTCATTGGCCGGGCGCGTCGAATAGTACCATTGATAATGCTTGCGCGGCCGCGACAGCGCGGCGAGCTCGCGATGTACCGGATCTTCGCTCACGGGTTTCGCCGGCGCGTTGGCGATGTTGAACGGCAAAGTCGGCGGCCCCGCGAACGGCGCGCTCATCATCACGACCGCGCGGAACACGTCGGGCCGGATCAGCGCGCACCATGCCGCGACCGACGAGCCGAAATCATGCCCGATCACCGCATCGACATGCGTATAGCCGAACGCTGCGACCAGCCCGAGCGCATCGCGCACCAGGTTGGGCAAACGGAATGAGGCGAGGTCGCCGTCATAGTCCGCGCTCCAGCCGGTGGTGCGGCCATAGCCGCGCTGGTCCGGCGCGATCACGTGATAGCCGGCGGCAGCCAGCTTCGGCATCACCTTGCGCCAGGAGAACGCCAGCTCCGGAAAACCGTGCAGCAGCAGCACGCAGGGACGGCCGGATGTTTCGAAGCCGGCTTCGAGCACATGCATGCGCAGGCCGTTGATCCCGTCGACATAGCGCGAGCGGAGGGTGGCGGGGAGCGGGACGTCGGGGAGGGCTGCCATCGTAAGGATCACCTGTTCAGGACAGCCGCAGAACCAGCGCATTTGGCTGTATGCTGGCGGTCATTGTTCTCACGATAGCAACTTTGGCCAGGGGATGCATACCGCATGCGCCACGCGAGGATTGCAATGCTGCCCGGCTGGATGGCGCGTTCCGTTCTGGCGATCGTGGCCGCAGGCCTGCTGCTGCTGCCGGCGGCGCGTGCCGCCGATATCAAGGAGCTGACCGAAAAATTTCCGCACGCCTATATCGGCGAATTCCTGTGGGATGGTGACAAGACGGTGCAGAATGTCGTCATCACCTTCGACCAGGTGCACGCCCTGAACGAGCAGAACGCGGAAGCGCTCGGCTGCGGTTCGTATGAGGTCGGCCGTCGCGTGACCAAGATCAAGGTGCGGATGTTCGTCCGGCTGTCCGATCTCGAGGTCGAGCTGTTCGAGCGGTCGCCCGACGGCGACGGCTCGTTCGAGACCGGCGGCAGCCATCGCGGCAAGCTGTCGGAAGATTTTCAGCAGATCGACGCGCAGTGGACCACCACGGCCACCGGCCAGCACGGACAACTCCATCTGCGCGCCGTGGCGTCGGCCGCCTGCGAGCCGGCGGCGGCGCTGTAGCGGAAGATCAAGCCAGCAGCCCCGAGAATGGAATAACGTGCAGCCCTCCCTCCCTTGAGAGGGAAGGCTACGGCCATGCCGATGCGGAGATCAGGTTGTCGTCAGTTGCCTGCCGCAAGTTGTTGCATCGCCTCCGCCGAAGGTTGCTTGGCGTGAGGCGCGCGTTTCATCCAGCGCAGATATTTGCCGGGTTCACGACGCTTGATGATCCGCCACGTCCAGGCCATCGCCCGGACGACGTTGCCGTCCTTGTCTGCGAGCCAGATACGACCGGCACCGACAGGTATCGGCGCCTGATCGATCTGCTTCCAGGTTTCCTCGTCAGAAACTTTCCCGAACAGATTCCAGAAAGCCATGGGACCCCCGCATCCGGTTATCCGCAGGTCTGTAGTATGGCTGAAACGTTGCCGCTTTTGAACCGGCTTTCCGTCAGGCGGCGATCCCCCTTAAGGGGGAGATCTGCAGGGTGGGGGAGGGCGGCGGCACCGCGCTCACCTGCCGATCTACGCCTTGCCCGCCGCCTTCGGCCAATACCGGTCACGCAGATGGCGTTTCACCAGCTTGCCCGTCGGCGTCCGCGGCAGCTCAGCTTCGAAGTCGATGCTCTTCGGGCATTTGATCGGCGACAGATGTTGTCTGCAGAACGCGATCAGCTCGGCCTCGAGATCCTTGCCGGCCTTGGCCATGTCGTGCGGCTGCACCACGGCCTTGACCTCTTCGCCCATCTCTTCGTTCGGCACGCCGAACACTGCGACGTCGGAGACCGCGGGATGCGTGATCAGCACGTCCTCGGTCTCCTGCGGATAGATGTTCACGCCGCCGGAGATGATCATGTAGCTCTTGCGGTCGGTCAGATAGAGGAAGCCCTCTTCATCGAGATAGCCGACGTCGCCGAGCGTCGACCAGCCCTTGGCGTTGTAGGCCTTCTTCGTCTTCTCGGGATCGTTGTGATAGGTGAAGGCGGGCGCGTCGGCGAAATAGACCTGGCCGATCTGCCCGGTCGGCGCCTCCTCCTCGTTCTCGTCCAGGATCTTGACCTTGCCGACCACGGCGCGGCCGACCGTGCCGCGATGGGTGAGCCATTGCTGCGAGGTCGAGACCGTGACGCCGTTGCCCTCGGAGCCCGCATAATACTCGATCAAGATCGGTCCCCACCATTCGATCATCTTCGCCTTGACGTCGACCGGGCAGGGCGCCGCGGCGTGGATCGCGCCTTTCAGTGAGGAGACCTTGTAGCGGCTGCGCACCTCATCGGGCAGCTTCAGCATGCGCACGAACATCGTCGGCACCAGCTGGGACTGCGTCACGCTGTGCTTCTCGACCTGCTTCAGAAATTCCTCGGCGTCGAAATGCTCCATGATCACGGAGGTGCCGCCGAGCACGGTCGCCATCATGTTGAAGCGCAGCGGGGCCGCATGATACAGCGGCGCCGGCGACAGATAGATGCTGTCGGCGTTCATGCCGCACATGTCGGCGGTGAGGATCCGCAGGAATGGGTTCGGCACGTCGATCCGGTTGCCTTCGAACTCTTTCTTGATGCCCTTGGGCCGGCCGGTGGTGCCGGAGGAATACAGCATGTCGTAGCCCGCGACCTCGTCGGCAACCGGCGTGGTCGGCTGCGCGCCGGCTTCCTTGTCGTAGGAGCGGAAGCCAGGGGCCGGTTCGTCCATCATGTAGAACAGCGGTTCGCCCGGCTCGCCCTTGATCAGGCCCTTCACCTTGTCGGCGCATTGCGGCGTGGTGATGAACACTTTCGCCCCGCAATCCCTGATGATGTAGGCGATCTCATCTTCCGTCAGGTAGCGGCTGATCGCCGTGTAATAGAGCCCTGAGCGCTGCGCCGCCCAGCAGATCTCCATGAAGGCGAGGCGGTTTTCCATCAAGAGCGCGATGTGGTCGCCGGCCTTCAGGCCGAGCGAGCGGAACAGATGCGCGCCCTGGTTCGAGAGCTCGTCGAGCTCGCGATAGGTGATGGATTTGCCGGACACCGCCATCTGGTAGGCGATCTTGTTCGGATGGTTGCGCGCGTGGATGGAGGGGTGGGTCACAAGGCGTTCCTCAAACAAGGTGGTCGTCCCTGCCTAGTGCGCAATTGCGCACGGGAGCCGGGACCCATAACCACCGATCTTATTTATTGAAATGAGCTGGGGCCTCAGCTCGCCATAGCCACATCGACCTGTGGTTATGGGTCCCGGCTCAAGGCCGGGACGACACCTTTTGTATGGAGGCTCTTGCGGCCTCTCAAACGCTTCTTAAAGGTCAGGCGCTCTTACAGCCGCTCGACAATCGTCACGTTCGCCATGCCGCCGCCTTCGCACATGGTCTGCAGGCCGTAGCGCTTGTTGCGCTGCTTCAGCGCATGCAGCAGCGTGGTCATCAGCTTGGTGCCGCTGCCGCCGAGCGGATGGCCGAGCGCGATCGCGCCGCCGTTGACGTTCAGGCGCGCCGGATCGGCGCCGGTGGTCTTCAGCCACGCGGTCGGCACCGAGGCGAAGGCCTCGTTGACCTCGAACAGGTCGATGTCGTCGACCTTCATGCCGGCCTTCTGCAGCGCGCGCTGGGTCGCCGGCAGCGGCGCTTCCAGCATGATCACGGGGTCGCCGCCCATCATGGTCAGGTGATGGATGCGCGCCATCGGCTTGACGCCAAGCGCCTTGAGGCCCTTCTCGTTGACGACCATCACGCCGGAGGCGCCGTCGCAGATCTGGCTCGCGCTCGCCGCGGTCAGCTTGCCGTTCTCGGCGATCAGCTTGACGCCTTTGATGCCGTCGAGGCTGGCGTCGAAGCGGATGCCCTCGTCGATATGGTGGGTATCGGTCGAGCCGTCGGCGCGGGTGATCTTGACCGGCACGATCTCGTCCTTGAAGCGGCCGGCTTGCGTCGCCGCGATCGCGCGCTGATGGCTGTTGTAGGAGTACTCGTCGAGCTCATCCTTCGACAGGCCGTACTTCTCCGCCATCATCTCCGCGCCGGTGAACTGGCTGAAGATGATGTTGGGGTACTTCGCCTCGATGCCCGGGCTCTTGTAATGGCCAAAGCCGTTCTTGGCGGGCAGCGAGGAGGCGAGCCCCATCGGCACGCGGGTCATCGATTCCACGCCGGCGGCGATCACGCAGTCCATGGTGCCGCTCATCACGGCCTGCGCCGCGAAGTGCAGCGCCTGCTGCGAGGAGCCGCACTGGCGGTCGATCGAGGTCGCCGGCACGCTCTCCGGCAGCTTGGAGGCCATCACCGCGTTGCGCGCGACGTTGTTGGACTGCTCGCCGGCCTGCATTACGCAGCCCATGATCACGTCCTCGACCTGTGCCGGGTCGGCGCCGGAACGTTCGACCAGCGCATCGAGCACGGTCGCGGCCAGATCGGCCGGATGCCAGCCGGCGAGACGCCCTCCCTTGCGGCCGCCCGCGGTGCGAGCGGCGGCGACGATGTATGCCTCGGCCATGTCTGATCTCCCTGATGTTCTGATTGGGCGGTTTTGAAAGTTGGGCCGGATTTAAGGGGCGGCTCCGCATTTAGTCAATCAATCAATTAACTCTTGAGTGCAGCCCCGCCATGGGCTTATGTGCGGCCTCGATTTACCGGCGAACCCGGAACCAAGAGCGGGACCAGAGCGCAGTTGAATACCAGCGTACCGACGAAACTTGCTGCGGGCAAAAACGCCACTGCGGACAAGCTATTGGTGGCAGCCAGCGAGCTGATGATCGAGCGCGCCTCGATCGAGGTCTCGCTGTCCGACATCGCGCAGAAGTCGGGCGTCAACGCCGCGCTGGTGAAATATCATTTCGGCAACAAGGACGGGCTGTTGCTGGCGCTCTTGGCGCGCGACGCCGCGACCGAGATCTCGCAACTCGAATATCTGCTGGCGCAGCCGATCTCGCCATCCGCGAAGCTGCGGCTGCATATCGGCGGCATCATCCGCGCCTATCACCAGTTCCCCTATATGAACCGGTTGATCCATTATCTGCTGCACGAGAGCTCGGCAGGCGCTCCGGACGAGGTGTCGAAATTCTTCGTCGCGCCGCTGCTGGATTTTCATCGCCGGCTGTTGGCCGAAGGCATCAAGGCCGGCGAGTTCCGCAAGATCGATCCGGTGCTGTTCTACACCAGCCTGATCGGCGCCTGCGATCATCTGTTCTTCGGCCGCCACGCGATGTCGCGCGCGGTCGGCGTCGGTCCGGTCACCGACGAGGTCTGCCGCGAATACATCAAGCACATGGAAGCCTTGATCTTCGGCGGCGTGCTCAATCCCGATAAGGAAACGGCGGCTGTCGCCGCCGGATAACAAAGTTCGAAGTCCAGAGAAGAAACGCCCAAGGAAAGGTTGCTCCATGCAGTTGAAAGACGTTGCCGTTCTCATCACCGGCGGCGGCTCCGGCCTCGGCGCCGCGACCGCCCGCGCCATGGCCGCCAAGGGCGCCAAGATCGGCGTGATCGACCAGAACAAGGAAAACGCCGAGAAGGTCGCCGCCGAAGTGAGGGGCGTCGCCCTGCACGCCGACGTCACCGACGAGGACGCGATCAAGGCGGCGATCGCCAAGGCCGAGGACGCCCACGGCATCGCGCGCGTGCTGATGAACTGCGCCGGCATCGGCGGCTCGCAGCGCATCGTCGGCAAGGACGGCGTCTATCCGCTGGCGAAGTTCGTCCGCATCATCAACGTCAATCTGATCGGCACCTTCAACGTGCTGCGCCTGTTCGCCGAGCGGCTGGCGACCGAAGCCCCGATCGGCGAGGAGCGCGGCGTCGCGATCAACACCGCGTCGGTCGCGGCCTATGAAGGCCAGATCGGCCAGATCGCCTATTCGGCCTCGAAGGGCGGTGTCGTCGGCCTCACGCTGCCGGCCGCGCGCGACCTCGCCAGCCTGAAGATCCGCGTCAACACCATCGCGCCCGGCCTGTTCCTGACGCCGCTGCTGATGGGCCTCAACGAGGAAGCCCGCAAGAGCCTCGGCGCCCAGGTGCCGCATCCGGCCCGCCTCGGCGATGCCTCGGAGTACGGCAACCTCGCCGTCCACATCGTCGAAAACCCGATGCTGAACGGCGAAACCATCCGCCTCGACGGCGCCATCCGCATGGCCCCGCGCTAGCGGCGAATTCCGCCGTACTTCCCTTCTCCCCTTGTGGGAGAAGGTGGCGCGGACGTAGTCCGCGACGGATGAGGGGTTCTCCCCGCGGAGACAGACCCCTCACCCAACCGAATGCAAGGCTAATAGCGAACATGCCCTCTCCCACAAGGGGAGAGGGCACAGTAACGAGCATCGCGTTCGCTGAACGGTCGGGAGGACCATGCGCGTGTCTCAACCGCTGCTGATCGAACATCACGACGGGGTCGATTGGGTCACGCTCAATCGTCCCGAAAGCCTGAACGCGCTCGATCCCGCCATGATCGATGCGCTCAACAGCTACTTCCAGGGCCTGCAGCGCAACCGCGACACCCGAATCGTGGTGCTGAAGGGCGCCGGTGCGAATTTCTGCGCCGGGCTCGACCTCAAGCACGCGATGGCGCGCCGCGGCGGGCAGACCGAGCCGCCCGGCGTCACCGAGTCGCTCGACTCGCAGCGCAGCATTGCCGACATCGTGATGCTGATGCGGCGCTGCCCGCAGCCGATCATCGCGCTGGTGCAGGGCGCGGCCGCCGGCGGCGGCTTTGCGCTGGCGCTCGCCGCCGACATCCGCATCGCCGCAAAGAATGCGCGGATGAACTGCGCCTTCATCAAGCTCGGCTTGGGCGGCTGCGACATCGGCACCAGCTATTTCCTGCCGCGCCTCGTCGGCGTCTCCGTCGCGTCCGAACTGATCCTCACCGGGCGCTTCATCCATGCCGATCGCGCACTCGCCGTCGGCCTTGTCTCCGAGGTGGTCGAGGCCGCCGATCTCGACGCCGCCGCCAATCCTTATGTCGAGGCGATGATGACGGCCTCGCCGGTCGGTCTCCGCCTCTCCAAGGAATGCATCAACATGAGCGTCGATGCCGGCTCGATCGAAGCCGTGATTGCGATGGAGGATCGCAATCAGGTGCTGTGCAGCCGTTCGGAAGATTTTCAGGAGGGCATCAGGGCCTTCCTTGAGAAACGAAAGCCTGTCTATATCAGGCGCTGACAAAAAGTCCGCAAAGGACAAGAAATTCCGGGAGACGCAAAATGGATGGTGACGCGGCGATGCTGACAAAACCCGCCTTTCGCAAGGTGGACTGGCTCGCGCGTGACATCGCGGTCGAGCGGCGCGACGACGGCACCGTCGTGCTGCAGTCGCGGATTCCGCTCCAGGCTTATGAGACGCACATTCCGGCCTATCTCGCCAAATGGGCGGCGCAGGCGCCGGAGCGCATCTGGCTCGCGCAGCGTGGCGGTCCCGACCGAGCGTGGCGCAAGCTCTCCTATGGCGAAGCCAAGCGCACCGTCGATGCGCTGACGCAGGGCCTGCTCGATCTCGGCATTGGTGCAGACCGGCCCGTCGCGATCCTCTCGGGCAATTCGATCGAGCATGCGCTGATGACGCAGGCGGCGATGCAGGCACGGTTGCCGGCCGCGCCGGTGTCGCCGGCCTATTCGCTGATGAGCCAGGATCATCTCAAGCTCAAATATCTGTTCAACCTGATCAAGCCCGCCGTCGTGATGGTGCAGGATGGACCTGCCTTCGAGAAGGCGCTGAAGGCGATCGATCTCACAGGGATCACCGTCATTCACGTGCTGCGTCCGTGCGAGGGCATCAAGAGCGTGGCCTTTGCCGAGCTTGCCGCAACGCCGGTGACATCCGCGGTCGGTGAGTCCATCGCGAAGATCACGCCCAATACCGTCGGCAAGCTGCTGTTCACCTCGGGCTCGACCGGCATGCCCAAGGCCGTCATCAACACCCAGGAGATGATGTGCGCCAATGCGGCGATGATGATGCAGGTGCGCCCGCGTGAAACGGCTGGGCCGATCCCGACCGTGCTCGACTGGATGCCGTGGAATCACACCATGGGCGGCAACGCTGCGTTCAATCCGGTGCTGGTCGACGGCGGCACGCTCTATATCGACGACGGCCGGCCGATGCCGGGCCAGCTCGAGGAGACCATCAGGAACTTACGCGAGGTCTCGCCGACCTATTACGCCAACGTGCCGGCCGGCTATGCCGCGCTCGCAGCCGTCATGGAGAAGGACGAAGCACTGTGCCAGAGCTTCTTCAAGAACCTCGCGATCATGGGTTATGGCGGCGCGCGGCTGCCTGACGATCTCTACGACCGCATGCAGACGCTGGCGGTGAAGACCACTGGCGAGCGCATCGTGTTCTACACCGGCTGGGGCTCGACGGAGACCGCGCCGACCTCGACCGGCACCTATTGGGACACCGAGCGCGTCGGCCTGATCGGCTTGCCGTTCCCCGGCGTCGAGCTGAAGATGGTGCCGTGCGGCGCGAAATACGAATTGCGGTTGCGCGGCGTCAATGTCACGCCCGGCTATTTCGGCCAGCCCGATCTCACGGCCAAGATGTTCGACGAGGAAGGCTTCTACTTCATCGGCGATGCCGGTGTGTTCGTCGATCCCGAGGACCCGCTGAAAGGCATCATCTTCGCCGGCCGCGTGGTCGAGGACTTCAAGCTGACCACCGGCACCTTCGTCCATGTCGGCTCGCTGCGCACCGATGCGATCGCGGCCGCGACGCCGGTCGTGCATGACGCGCTGGTGGCGGGGCAGGACCGTGAGTTCATCGGCCTGTTGTGCTGGCCGAACCTGCATGCCTGCCGTCAGCTCGTCGGCAATGCGGACGCGAGCTATGAGGACGTGATCCGGCATCCCGACGTGGTGGCCTGCCTCAAGAAGGGTTTGCAGGCCCACAACGCGTCGACCACCGGCAGCAGCATGCGCATTGCACGTGCGATGCTGATGGTCGAGCCGCCGTCGATCGACGGCAATGAGCTCACCGACAAGGGCTACATCAACCAGCGCGCCGGCCTCGAGCGCCGCGCCGCGCTGGTCGAGCAGCTCTATGCCGACAAGCCCGGCGACGAGGTGATCGTTTTGAACTGACCGTAGGATGGGTAGAGCGCAGCGAAACCCATCATCTGACCAAGCAATCGATGGGTATCGCTTCGCTCCACCCATCCTACGAAGCCAAACAACAACGCGGGTAGCGCCATGAATTTCGATTTCTCCGACGAACAGAAGCAGATGCGCGACGAGGCGCGGAAATTCCTGAGCGAACAATGCCCGCCGAAGGCCGTGCGCGAAGTGCTCGACGGCAAGGTGCCCTACGACAAGGCGCTGTGGAAGGGCCTTGCCGAGATGGGCTTCCTCGGCGTCGCGATCCCGGAGCAGTTCGGCGGCGCGGGCGCCGGCCATCTCGAGCTTTGCGTGATCGCCGAGGAAATGGGCCGCGCGCTGGCGCCGGTGCCGTTCTCGTCGACCGTCTATCTCGCCGCCGAAGCGATCCTGATCGCCGGAAGTGACGCGCAGAAGCAGAAGTGGCTGCCGAAGATCGCCTCCGGCGATGCCATCGGTACGCTCGCGCTGTTCGAGGGCCACGGCAACCCGTCGCCGAAGGCGGTCAAGGTCACTGCCAATGGCGGCGTGCTCAACGGCGTCAAGAAGCCGGTCGCCGATGGTGCGATCGCCGATTTCGCCGTGGTCGCCGCGCGCACCGGCTCGAGCGGACGTGAATCCGATATCTCGCTGTTCATCGTCGACCTCAAGGCCTCAGGCGTCGAGGTCAAGTCGCTCACCAACATCGATCTGACCCGCGGCCAGGCCGAGATCACCTTCAAGGACGCCAAAGCCGAGCCGCTCGGCGCCACTGGCGAGGGCTGGAGCGTGATCACCCAGGTGCTGGATCGCGCGGCGGTGCTGACCGCGTTCGAGCAGGTCGGCGGCGCCGACCGCGCGCTGGAGATGGGCCGCGACTACGCGCTCGACCGCATCGCCTTCGGCCGTCCGATCGGCTCGTTCCAGGCGGTGAAGCACATGCTGGCCGACATGTATGTCTCGGCGACGCTGGCGCGGTCGAATTGCTATTACGGCGCCTGGGCGCTCTCGACCAATGCCGGCGAGCTGCCGGAAGCCGCCGCCGCCGCGCGCATCAGCGCGACGCAGGCGTTCCAGCACTGCGCCAAGAACAACATCCAGGTTCACGGCGGCATGGGCTTCACTTGGGAGTTCGACTGCCACATGTACTACCGCCGCGCCAATGCGGTGGCGCTCGGCCTCGGCAGCCTGTCCTATTGGGAAGACGCGCTGATCGACCGCATGCGCAAGAAGAACGCGGCGTAAGGGGTGCTCGTGTCCCGGACGCGGTGCAGCGTGAAACGCTGCTCCGCAGAGCCGGGACCCATCGGGCTACTATGGACCCCGGAACAGCAGCGCACCACTCCGTGCTGCGCCGCATCCGGGGAACGCAGGAGAGGACAGAGTCATGAATTTCGACGACACTCCGCAGGAAGCCGCATTCCGCGCCGAGGCGAAAGCCTGGATCGCGGCCAATGCGCCGAAGCAATATGAGGAAGAGCTGCGCAAGGCCTCGCTCGGCCGCTTCCAGCTCAAGGGCGCCAATATCCTCGAGGTCGCCAAGGCCTGGCAGAAGAAGAAGGCCGACGCCGGCTGGGCCTGCCTGCACTGGCCGAAGGAGTATGGCGGCCGCGGCGCATCGCCGATCGAGCGCGTGATCTGGCAGCAGGAGGAGGGCCCGTTCGGCCGCCTCAGCTCAATGTTCATCATCGGTCACGGCATGTGCGGCCCGACCATGATGGCGTTCGCCGGCGAGGAGCAGAAGCGCTCTTATCTGCCGCCGCTCGCCTCCGGTGAGAAGATCTGGTGCCAGCTGTTCTCCGAGCCCGCCGGCGGTTCCGACGTCGCGGGCCTGCGGACCCGCGCCGAGAAGCATGGCGACGAATGGGTGATCAACGGCCAGAAGATCTGGACCTCGGGCGCGCACTATTCCGACTACGGCATCCTGCTCACCCGCACTGATCCGACCGTACCGAAGCACAAGGGCCTCACCATGTTCTTCCTGGACATGAAGAGTCCGGGCGTCGAGGTGCGGCCGATCAAGCAGGCGAGCGGCGCTTCCGACTTCAACGAGGTCTATTTCACCGACGTCCGGATTCCGGACTCGCAGCGGCTCGGCAATGTCAATGACGGCTGGAACGTGTCGCTGACCACGCTGATGAACGAGCGCATGTCGATCGGCGCCGGCGTCTCGACCGGCTTCCCCGAACTGTTCGACTTCTGCAACAGCCTGATGCTCGAGGACGGCCCGGCGATCGAGAACCGTGCGGTGCGCTCGAAACTGGCGAACTGGGCGGTGAAGGCGAGCGGGCTGAAATACACCAGCATGCGCGCGATCTCGGCGCTGTCGAAGGGCGAGCGGCCGGGGCCGGAGAACTCGATCGGCAAGCTGGTCGCCGGTTCGATGATCCAGGACGTCGCGACCTACGCGCTCGACCTGCAGGGCGCCGCCGGTGCGCTGAGCGGGGTAGAGGATGCCGAGGTCGCCGGCAAATTCCAGGCGATGCTGCTGCGCGCGCCCGGCACCCGCGTCGAGGGCGGCACCGACGAGATCATGCGCAACATCATCGCCGAGCGCGTGCTGGGCCTGCCCGGCGACATCAGGGTCGACAAGGACGTTCCCTTCAACAAGATCCCGACCAAGGGAAGAGCTTAACCGTCGTTCCGGGGCGGCGCGTAGCGGCGAACCCGGAACCTCGAGCAACATAATAAATCTCCAGATTCCGGGTTCGATGCTTCGCATCGCCCCGGGATGACAGAACAAAGGAGCCGCCATGAATTTCGATGACACGCCGCAGGAAGCCGAATTCCGTGCCATCGCCCGCAGCTGGGTCGCAGCCAATGCGCCGAAGGAGTTCGAGGAGGAGCTGTCAAAATCATCGCTCGGCCGCATCAAGCTCGCCAAGCACGACATGGTCGAGGTCGGCAAGGCCTGGCAGAAGAAGAAGGCCGAGGGCGGCTGGGCCTGCCTACACTGGCCGAAGGAATATGGCGGCCGCGGCGCCACCCCGATCGAGCGCGTGATCTGGCAGCAGCAGGAGGGTGTCTACGGCAAATTGACCCAGCCGTTCCAGATCGGCGAGGGCATGTGCGGCCCGACCGTGATGGCCTGGGGCAGTGAAGACGCGAAGCGCCGCTATCTGCCGAAGCTTGCGTCGGGCGAGGAGATCTGGTGCCAGCTGTTCTCCGAGCCGTCGGCCGGCTCCGACGTCGCGGGCCTGCGCACCCGCGCCGAGAAGAAGGGCGTCAACTGGGTCGTCAACGGCCAGAAGATCTGGACCTCCGGCGCGCATTATTCCGACTACGGCCTGCTGATCGCGCGCACCGACCCGAATGTGCCGAAGCACAAGGGCCTCACCATGTTCTTCCTCGATATGAAGAGTCCCGGAGTCGAGGTGCGGCCGATCAAGCAGGCCAACGGCATGCAGGAGTTCAACGAGGTCTATTTCACCGACGTCGTGATCCCGGACAGCCAGCGCCTCGGCGCGGTCGGCGAGGGCTGGAGCGTGTCGCTGACCACGCTGATGAACGAGCGCATGTCGATCGGCTCGCGGCTCGCGACCGGCGTCCCCGAGATGTTCGAGTTCTGCTCCAATCTGATGCTGGAGGACGGGCTTGCGATCGACGATCCGGCGGTGCGCTCCAAGCTCGCGAGCTGGGCGGTGAAGGCGAGCGGGCTGAAATATACCAGCTACCGTGCCATCTCGGCGCTGTCGAAGGGCGAGCGGCCCGGTCCGGAGAACTCGATCGGCAAGCTGGTCTCCGGCCTGATGCTGCAGGACATCGCGACCTATGCGATGGACCTC
Source organism: Bradyrhizobium sp. 26S5 (assembly GCF_036923295.1). Classification (NCBI taxonomy): domain Bacteria; kingdom Pseudomonadati; phylum Pseudomonadota; class Alphaproteobacteria; order Hyphomicrobiales; family Nitrobacteraceae; genus Bradyrhizobium; species Bradyrhizobium sp. 26S5. The sequence goes on from NZ_CP145948.1 coordinate 703,523, forward strand.
GAGGGCGCGGCCGGCAGCCTCACCGGCACCGATGAGGAGCAGGCCAACGGCCAGTTCCAGCAGATGCTGCTGTCGTCGCCTTCGATGCGCATCGCCGGCGGCACCGACGAGATCCTGCGCAACATCATCGCCGAGCGTGTTCTCGGTCTGCCCGGCGACATCCGGGTCGACAAGGACGTGCCCTACAACAAGATCCCGACCAAGGGGCGTTGAGCATGGATGCCGTGACCAAGCCACGTTACGCCACAGAAGATCGCATCGGCGCGCTCGAGGAGCTGCTCAACGAGCGTTACTCGGTGCGCGCGTTCCAGCAGCGCGAGGTGCCGCGCGAAATGATCGAGCACATCCTCACCACCGCGCAGCGCACCGCGTCCTGGTGCAACAGCCAGCCCTGGCAGGTCCTGATCGTGTCCGGCGAGGCCAAGGAACGGTTTCGCAAGGCGATCTATGCCGATGCCTCGCGCGGTCTCGGCGAGGATTACGACTTCACGCCGCCGCGCGAATATGTCGGGGTCTATCTGGAGCGCCGCCGCGAAAGCGGCTTTCAGCTCTACAACACGCTCGGCATCACCAGGGGCGATAAGGCGGCCTATGCCAAACAGGCGCTGGAGAACTACAATTTCTTCGGCGCTCCCCACATTGCCGTGATCCACACCAACGAGCCGCTCGGCATCTACGGCGCGATCGATTGTGGCGGCTATGTCTCGAACTTCATGCTGGCGGCGCAGGCGCTCGGGCTCGGCACCATCCCGCAGGCCGCGATTGCCCGCCATTCCGGCCTGATCCGCCGCCATTTTGGCCTGGCCGACGACCGCCGGGTTGTCTGCGGCATCTCGTTCGGCTATGCCGATCATGCACACAAGGTGAACAGCTACCGCACCTCGCGTGCGACCGTGGCCGATACTGTCACATTCGTGGACGTATAATTCCCTGAAGGCTGAGTCCGCCCGGGACAAAAGCGACCAAGACAAGAAACGACAAGAAAAAAAGCGACAACAAGAACAATGGCGAACGACGCCTCGCTCACGGCGGGCAGGATCAACAGGCAGCTGCACCGTCTCCCCGCGCTCGAACGCGACGCGTTCATCGCTGCGCATTATCTGGGCCAGCCGGTCGCCTGGGAAACCCGCTTCTTCGACGCGATCGACTGGGGTGCGGGCTCGGTGCTGCAGTTCAGCTTCCTGCAGCGCGGCTGGCACCGCCATTCGCGGCTCGACAATCCGATCTATGCCCATATCGATATCGAGCAGCATCCTGAAACGCGCGGCCTGCGCCGCGGCCGGCGCATCGATCTCTACGGCACGATCAAGGGCATCGACTTCGTGACCGGGATTACGCTGACGCTCGACCGTTTCGAGATCCTGCCGGTCAATTTTCTCGACCGCTTCGTGATCAGCTCCGATAGCCGGTACTAGCGCCGGGCCGCGCGGCGCGCCTGCCTCTCGGCATAGCGCGCGAACATCGCGCCCGCCAGCTCGGCCATCTTCTCGCGCAACTCCGCGGGCGCGATCACCTCGGCCTCGGCGCCGAGCCGCAGCAGCTCGGTCGCCGCATGCCACACCGTCTTGCCGACCGGCATGGTGGCGACCCGCCAGCCGTCGGGCTCGGTGCCGTCAGCAAGCTGCATCCGCGCCTTCACGTAAGGATGCGCCAGCGCATCGAACAGTTTCAGCCCGAACGGCGACAGCCGCACCGTGGCCTGGTTCGGATGCAGCTCGGCCTCAAGCCGTTCGATCGAGGCGCGCCAATAGGCGGCGAGGTCGAACTCCGCCGGCCGCGCGAATGGCGTCTCAAGTGTCTCACAATCCAGCACGCGAGCCACCCGATAGGTGCGCACATTGCCGTCGACGAGGCCGGCGAGATACCAGCTGCCGCCCTTCAGCACGAGCCCGAGCGGCGCCACAAGCCGCCGCTTCTCGGCCTTCCAGCTCTGGTAGCGGATCTCGATCAGATTTTCGCGCAGCACTGAGGCTGCAATGGCGCGCAGATGCTTCGGCTCCTCGGTCTCGCCGAACCAGCCGGGCGCGTCGAGATGGAAGCGCTGCTGCATGCCCCGCGCGTTGGGCCGCAGATTTTCCGGCAGCGCGGCCATCAGCTTGCTCTGCGCCGCGACCATCGCGGTGTCGAGGCCGAGTGCCGCGGCGGGGCCGGGCAGGCCGGCCATGAACAGCGCCTCGGCCTCGCCCTGCGACAGCCCGTTCAGCCGCACGCGATAGCCGTCGAGCAAGCGATAGCCGCCCTCGGCGCCACGGTCGGCATAGACGGGCACCCCGGCGGCCGAGAGCGCGTCGATGTCGCGATAGATCGTGCGCACCGAGACCTCGCAGGCCTCGGCCAGCTCGGGCGCGGTGACCTGCCCCCGCGCCTGCAGGGTGGTGAGGATAGAAAACAGCCGGCTTGCGCGCATGGCCAGATCATACCTGACACAAGATGTCAGGTATAGGCGGACATAAGGAGGCCATGCCGCCCGACGGCGCAAGGAGACTGCCCATGACCACCGCTGCCACCACCGACCGCGTCACGCTGTATTACTCGCCGCAAAGCCGCGCCACCGGCACGCGCGTGCTGCTCGAGGAACTCGGTGCGCCCTATGATTTGCATGTCCTCAACATGAAGGCGGGCGAGCAGCGCAAGGACGCCTATCTCGCCATCAATCCGCTCGGCAAGGTGCCGGCGATTCGCCATGGTGGCGCGCTGGTCACCGAGCAGGTCGCGATCTTCATCTATCTCGCCGATCTGTTTCCGCAGGCCGGCCTGACGCCCGCGCTCAACGACCCGCGCCGCGGCCCGTATCTGCGCTGGATCGCCTATTACGGCGCCTCGTTCGAGCCGGCCGTGATCGACCATTTCATGAAGCGCGAGCCGGCGCCGATCACCCAATCGCCCTACGCCGATTACGACAGCATGCTGGGCGCACTGGAGGCGCAGCTCGCGAAAGGGCCCTATCTGCTCGGCGAGCAGATCACGGCGGCCGATATCCTCTGGGGCATCGCGCTCAGCTGGACCATGATGTTTGGCATCGTGCCGAAACGGGATGTGTTCGTCCGCTATGCCGAACGCATCACGGCGCGCCCGGCTTTCGCAAGGATATCGAAGGCCGACGACGCGATGGCGGCGCAGCATGCTGCAGCCGCCGGCGTGTGATACGATCGTCGCGATGGCCAAGACACTGCAAAAGATGCCGCACAGCCCACTGCACAGCACCAACTGCTTCAACACCTTCATCCGCGTGGCGGAGGATTGTCCGGCGCGGAGCGGCGAGGAGCCGCAGCCGCGCGGCGGCCAGCCGACGGTCGCCGTGCTGCAATACCGGATGATATCAGGCGCGCCGTACACATACACTTCCGACGACGTGGTGTTCGCCACGTCGGCGGCCGGCCGCGCGCTCGATGCCAAGGCTGCAAACAGCAAGGTGGCGAAGCAGGCGCGCAGCCTCGCCCGCGAGGCGTTCTTCTCGCGCGGCCAGGCCTGCATGCGCGCCTCGCCGCTCGGCAAGCGCTTCGGCTGGGGCGTCCACGCCGATGCCGAAGGCCGCATCGCGCTCTACGCGGTCGACAGCAAGCGCTACCAGGCCCTCGCCGGCGATCCGGAGATCGCGCAAGTCCCTGCGATGCGGTCGAAGCGGGCGTAAGGGGAGAGTGAAGCGTCGCGCGTCGCTGCTAAGCCCGTCATCCTGAGGAGCGCGTAGCGCGTCTCGAAGGATGCACGGCCACACTCGGGCCGTCGACCCTTCGAGACGCGCGCAAGAGCGCGCTCCTCAGGGTGACGGTACTATCGATTTGGAGCGCTGCGTTAGAACTTCGGCGCCCGCTTCTCGGCGAATGCCTGGATGCCTTCCTTGATCTCGTCGCCGCGCATGCTGTCGCGGTGGCGGGCGTCGGCTGCGGCTGCATCGAGCTCGCCGCGGGCGAATTCGTTGACCGCGCGCTTCATGCCGGCCATCGCCTTGGGCGCATTGCCGGCCAAAACATTTGCAAGCTTGTCGACCTCCTCGTCGAGCAGGTCGATTGGCACCATCGCAGTGAGGTAGCCGATCCGCAGCATCTCGGGCGCGGTGATCCTCGAGGCGGTCAGGAACAGCATCTTCGCGTTGTCGACGCCGAGCCGTGTGACGTAGCGCTTGATGCCGCTGGTGTAATAGTGCAGACCGAGCCGCGCCGCCGGCATGAACATCTCCGCGGTATCGACGCCGATCCGGAAGTCGCAGGCGAGCGCGAGGTCGGTCGAGCCGCCATAGACGCCGCCATTGAGCCGGCAGATCGTCGGCACGGCCAGATCTTCCAGACGGTTGACCACGACCTCGAACGCCGAGCCCGCACTCTGCTGCTCGCTGGCGCTCACCGCGCGCTCGGCCACCGAGTTGAGGTCGTAGCCGGCGGAGAACGCGCGGCCGGTTCCGGTCAGCACCAGCACGCGGATCGCAGGATCGGCCTCGATCCAGTCGAACAGTTTCAGGAGCTCGCCGAGGTCCTCGGCCTGCAGGCGGTTGAGATGCTTCGGCCGGTTGAGGCGGATGGTGGCGCGCGCCCCCGCAATCTCGAGCACGGGTCCGCTGGCGGTGTCGGCCGCGTCAGCCATCTTGGTCTCCATTATTGGTTCTCACGTTCGCGCCGCTTCGCCTCGGCGTCGATGGTCTCGGCGAGATCGGGATGCCTTGCCATCAACAGTCGGAAATCAACCAGGTCAAGCACCAACAGCCGGGTCACCTTGCTGGTGGCGACGCTGGCGGCGCGCTTGGCGTTGCCGAGCAGCGCCATCTCGCCGAAGAACGCGCCTTCGCCGAGCTTGACCTTGCGCCCGGGCAGGTCGACCTCGACCTCGCCGGCGGCGACGAAATACATGCAGTCGCCATTGGTGTCCTTGCGGATGATCATGGTACGCGGCGGCAGGTCCATGGTCCGCAGCACCTGGGTGACGTCGGCGATCGCGGCCGGCCCGAGATGCGCGAAGAACGGCACCTTGCTGACGGTCTCCCAGGTCTTCAGAAAATTGTCGCGCCGGGTTTCCGCGGCAAAGCCGGTCGCCAGGATACCGGTCCACAGCCCGAACACGCCGAGGCCCGAGATCATCACCATGGCGGCGACCACGCGGCCGAGCGGGGTGATCGGCACCACATCGCCATAGCCTGTCGTGGTGAGCGTCACCACCGCCCACCACAATGCCGCCGGCACGCTGCCGAAGGTCTGCGGCTGGACGTCCCGCTCCAGCAAATATTCCGCGACGGAAGCCAGGAACACCACCATCAGGAAGATCACGAGCACGCTGAGCAGCGGGCCGGACTCCACCACCAGCACGCGCCGGAGCTGGCGCAGGCCGGGAATGCCCGGCACCACCTTGAGCACCCAGAGCACGCCGAACAGCCATGCCGTCTTCGGCTCGAGGCCGGAGAGCAAGGCGAGCGGCACCGCCAACGCGCCGATTGCATCAACCACGCCTGCGCTGGACAGCGCGTAGAACCAGAGCTTGCCCTGCCGTCGCATATGGCGCAGCCGCACCACCCATTCGAACACGAAATAGGCAAGGCAGGCCGAGAGCAGCGCACCGATCCAGTGCGGGGCGGCGTCATAGGCCGGCTGCACCGTCAGCAGCGTCATCATGGCGATGCCGGTCGCGACCGCGACATAGGCCGCCGTGGTCATGTTGCGGCCGGCGGTGGCCGAAACGAAGGCGGTCAAAGCCGGAAGGACGAGCCGCTTGGACATCAGGACGGAGGTTGCCTGTCGATGAACTGCTGGAATCGGGCCCCGCGCGCGGCGGAGCCTGCGTCACAACGTGCCCGTCCTCCTTGAGGCCGTCAACGCGCGGGCCATTCGCGCATCAAGTCAGCAGGGCAGCCGTTCGTTGGACGAATGGCCCAAAAGGCCTAACCATCCTGCCCCGATTTTGCGCCCGCGAATGTGAGAAATCGGACAAATCGTCGCTTTTTCACCGTATATCAGGGATGCTGGCGGCCGATACGACCCCGGCCGGAATGAAGCGACTAATAAGACGATCTATTCACTTCTTGAGCATTGGTTGGTTTCCGATGGACACCTCACACCTCGCGGAACACGCCGGCGCCGCCGGCAGTCTGTTCGCATCGATCTTCGTGGTCGCCACGCTGTCGATGCGGACCATGATCCCGTTGCGCGTGTTCGCCATCCTGACCAACATCATCCTGATCGCGACCGCGATCCCGACCCACAATTACGCCGTGCTGATCCTGCATTCCGTGCTGCTGCCGGTGAACACCTACCGCCTGCACCAGATGCTGCAGCTGGTCCGCAACGTGAAGAAATCGGTCAACAGCGATCTGTCGATGGAGTGGCTGAAGCCGTTCACGACGGAGCGCAAATGCACGGCGGGCGAAGTCCTGTTCTACAAGGACGAGAAGGCCGACAGCATGTTCTACATCGTCAGCGGCCGCTTCCGCCTGGTCGAATCGGGCATCGAGCTGCCGGTCGGCGCCATCGTCGGCGAGTTCGGCATGCTGTCGCCGTCGAACACACGGACCCAGACGCTGGAATGCGTCGAAGGCGGCATGGTGCTGTCGGTAACCTATGACCAGGTCGAGCAGCTTTACGTCCAGAACCCGGCGTTCGGCTTCTACCTCCTGCGGCTGTTTAGCGCCCGCCTGTTCCAGAATATCTCGACGCTCGAGCAACGGCTCGCGCAACACACCACGCCGCAGGTTGCGGAGCCAAAACCTGCATGAGCCCGCCGTGACCAGTTCTGGAGGCGCCGCAGTGCCGGATGACGATAGTCTCCTGGCTTCGCTCCGCTATCTCTTCGCCGACATCATCGGTGACGAGGACGAGGGGCCGCCCGTGCTGCCCGAGGCTTGTCCGGATCATCTCGAGCCCGCGGTCACCGAGGCCATCCATCTGTTGATCGCCTATCAGAGCACGAGCTATGCCCAGCTCTATATCGACCGGCTCAAGCGCTTCGTCGGACGCCGCGGCGTTGACGATGCCCTGCTCGCCGACATCGCGCGGCTGATGGCGGAGCGGATGGCCTATGAGGATGCGATCCGGATCGCGCAGCTCAAGCTCGGCGAGGTCAATGCGGCGGGCGGCCTTGCGGCGCGCTCGGCCGACGACGTCAAGCGATTTCGTCTCGACGAGCTGATCGACGCCTTGCCGGCGGTGGTTGCCGATCCGATCCTCGCCGTGCTCGATCAGTTCGGCTGGCGCCGCCGCAGGGTCTCGATCCGCTTCAGCGCCAACAACCGCTTCAGCGTTCGCCGGCTCAGGATCGAGGCGGGCCTGAAGCGCTGGCGGCTGTTCTCGGTGCGCTATGCCAAGGAGCGCGTCTGGGTCGAGCGCTGGCTGCACATGATCGACCGCAGCCTCACCAAGCAACCGGCCGCCGCATCGGCGGTGGTGCAGACCGCGACCATGATCCAGGGCTATGGCGATCCCTATCGCCAGGGCATCGCGGACTGGCACGCGATCATCGACGGGCTCGCCAAGCCGACCTTCGACGGCGTGCTCGCGCTTCCCGATCTCGCCGCCGCTATTGCGGAAGCCCGCGCCGCCATCATGCCCGATCCCCGGCAGGCCGCACTGAAGCGCAAGATCGCGGAGATCCGCGCCCGGGTGCCGGCGGTGGCGCTGTAAGAGGCGCAGACGTTCTCGCTCGTGATGACGTGTAGAACGTAGACCGTCACCCTGAGGTGGCCGCTTCTTCAGCGGCCCTCGAAGGGTCGACGGCCCGGCTGTGGCCATGCATCCTTCGAAGCTCGCGTTGCTCGCACCTCAGGATGACGGGTCTAGCGGGGTTGCATCGGCGCGTCAGGCACGATCAAGCCCTCAAACGCGTAGGCGCCGCCGGCGGCCAGGATGACCAGGAGGCCGATGCTGATTGCAATGCGCATGCGTAGCTGCCTCTGCAAAGGCATGGAGCAGCAAGGCAGGTTGTAGCGGCTATTCCGCCGCGGCGGTGACCTTGGTCAGCGCCTGCTGTCCGGCTTCAGTGAGCTCGGAAAGCGTCGTTCTGCCGCTGCTGGCGCACTTGATGATGTATTTGGCAACGTATTTTCGGGTGGCGTGTTCCTCGCCATGACGCGCCTCGGCGCAAACCCGGTCGAGCGCAAAATTCATGATGGCGAGTGTATGTGAGTCGAATCTCTCCTCGATCATCGCAGCCCCTCCCTATGGGCCGGTGTCCGGCGCGGCTTATTTGCGGAGCGTCAGCCACTCGCTGACTTCCATCACCGTCTCGGTCTGTCTGGCTCTCTTCATCAGCGTTTCGCGTTCGCGCCCCGGCGGCAGCTCGCGTGCCGCAAGGCGTGCATCTTCGGCAAATTTTTGCAGACGGTCCTCGAACGATCCCGGGGGACGCGCCCTATTGCGTTTCTTCTTGATCATGCCGCCTCCAGTCTGGAACCGGGAATACTTGGCATGCTCCCCGGAGGCCGTCGTTAACCCATGACATCAGCGGATCGAATTCGTCTTTTGCATCGCAGGAACGATCTCCGCCGCCATGCGTAACACCCGTGCGTTCACTGCTCTTCACCCCGGGAGCAGTGGACCACTCCGGTGACGGGCCTCGGCGAATTTCATCGTCGGGGCCCGCATGGCTTAGAGGATATCAGCCAAGGGATCTCAGCGATGGCACATTCCAATCACGGTATCGTCAAGGACGACAAGGGTCAGGAGCAGCCGGCCGACAAGGAGCGCGCGCAGAGCGCTCACAAGACCGACCCCCGAAAGTCGCAAACGCGCGAAGCGACGCGGGACCCGAAGCTGAATGACGCCGGCAAGACGCCGGGCTCGGGCATGACGCCTGACGACAGCGGCGATCCCCCGACAGGCTGAACGTCGTTTTGCCCTGCAGCAACTGCGCAATGCGGCAGGAACGATGACCCTGGTCCATCGTTGGCCTCGGAAGATCACAGGAGATTTGACATGGCGACAGACGCAAAAGAAATCGGAAACCTCATCGGCAGCGACAAGGTCGAGGGCACCGCGGTTTACGGATCGGATGAGCGCAAGATCGGCTCGATCGAACGCGTCATGATCGACAAGACAAGCGGACGGGTGTCCTACGCCGTGCTCGGCTTCGGCGGCATTCTCGGCCTCGGCAACGACCATTATCCGCTGCCTTGGCAATCGCTCAAATACGACACAAGGCTGGGCGGTTACGTCACGGGCGTGACCGAGAGCCAGCTGCGCGGCGCACCGAAATACGGCAGCGAGCGGGACTGGAATTGGGCCGATAACGGCACCACACGCGCGGTCAACGATTATTACGGCGTGCCGCTCGTCTGAATGACGTCGGCCTGAAGGCGTCACGTTTTGCTGGACGCCGCCCCGCTGGCACCGGATCTGTACCGCGCTTGAGGACATTACCGTTGCGTCCTCCGGCGTGTGTACACTAGTGAACAGACGGCAATAGCTATGCAATGTAACATACGTTATTGAAAACGGAGCGGCGGTTACCCGATTTAGCATCCGGGGAGACCAATGTCGTTGGCGTCGCTAGTCCGGAAATTGGAGCAGTTCGTACGGCTTTCGCCGGTCGACCACGCTATTCTCAATCGCGCGTCGACCGAGCGCGTCCGTCACTTCGGTCCGCGCGTCGACATCGTCCGTGAAGGCGAGAAGCCGAAGGACGTCCATTTGATCCTGTCCGGCTGGGCCTGCCGCTACAAGCAACTCGAGGATGGCCGCCGCCAGGTGGTGTCGTTCTTCCTGCCCGGCGATATCTGCGACGTGAACGTCTTCATCCTGCGCGAGATGGATCATTCGATCGGCACCATCACGCCGGTGTCGATCGCCGACCTCTCCCGCGAGTTCTTCGACAAGGTCGCGGCCGGACATCCGCGCATCGTCACCGCGTTCTGGTGGGAGACGCTGGTCAACGCCGCGATCCAGCGCGAGTGGACCATGAGCCTCGGCCAGCGCACGGCGCTGGAGCGCATGGCTCACCTGCTCTGCGAGATCTGGCTGCGCCTGCGTCTCGCCGGCCTGACCCAGGGCGACAGCTGCGACTTCCCGCTGACCCAGGGCGATCTCGCCGACGCCACCGGGCTCTCCAAGGTCCACGTCAACAGAACGCTGCAGGAGCTGCGCGCCGACGGCCTGATCGTGCTCAAGGGAAAGACGCTCGCCGTCCCCGATCTCGACCGGCTGATGCGCGCCGGCCTGTTCAACCCGAACTATTTGCACATGGATCACGAGGGACGGCAGCTCGATGCCGTCGGGATGCCAACGGACGCAGCGGCCGGGTGATCGGTGGGTCGATTTGTCGAGGCGCACGGCGCTCTCCTCGGCGGGCGCGGGTGGAACAGGCAATTAAGACGCCCGGCACCTCGATGGCGGTCGATGAGCCCGGCCGCCCCCTCCAGCTGGCCCTCGCCCCTTTACGCTGCGCTGTCGCGGTTAGCGACGATCGGATGCGCGAGCTTCAACTGGATCACACTGCCCCTTAGGCCGCTTCGGCGTTCACCGCGGAGACGGCAATCGAGGTCAGCGTCTCGTCGGTTTTCTTTTCTTCATTCAGGGTCTGACCGAGCAGCTTGACGGCATCCGGCATGTTCAGCTTGTCGGCCCAGGCTTTGAGCGTGCCATACCGCGAGATTTCATAGTGCTCCACCGCCTGGGCGGCAGCGAGCAGGCCGGCGTCCAGCGCGGGCGCGTCGGCGTATTCCTCCATGATTTCCTTGCCCTCGTCGAGAATGCCTTCGATGGCATCGCACTTCTTGCCACGGGCGGGCTTGCCGAGCAGCTCGAAGATCTTTTCGAGGCGTTCGATCTGGCCTTCGGTCTCGTCGTGGTGCTTCTCGAAGGCGGCGCGGAGCTTGTCGGACGCAGCCGCCTTCGCCATTTTTGGCAGCGATTTGTAGATCTGCTTCTCGGCGTAATAAATGTCCTTGAGGGTATCGAGGAAGAGAGCGTTGAGGTCTTTTTCTGACATGGTCGACTCCGTTGCGAATGATGGTGCAGATGAGCCTTCCAACACACGGCCGTGATCGACGTTCCTATTCTGGCTGATGGCGCCTGCCGAAATCACGTCCTGTCAAGCACGTGGCCCATCTGTCGCAGGGCGACGCAGGAACGAAGGCCTCTCTCCTCGGTTGATCGGTCTCCAAATAACGGAGGTCGACGATGGATTGGAATCGAGTTGAAGGAAACTGGAAGCAGGTGAAGGGGAAGGTGAAGGAGCAATGGGGCAAGCTGACCGATGATGACCTCGACGTCATTGCCGGCAAGCAGGACCAGCTCGAGGGCCGTCTGCAGCAGCGCTACGGCTACGCCAAGGACCAGGCCCAGAAGGAAATCGACACCTGGTATGGCCGCCAGAAGTGGTGAGCAAAAAAGCCCCGCACTCGCGGGGCTTTTTTTGCAAGGATCTCGGCCAGAGAGAATGATGTTGGGCAGGGTGCGCCCCTGTTGGCACCTGTGCGATCGCGGGGTCTCGATGAGACCCCGCTTTCCAGTGACCGCATCCCGCGGGCGGCGTCAGATCCTTGCGCCGGGACCGGCTACTTGCCTTCCGGGACCCAGGTCGTGCTCGCCTTGTCGTATTTGAAACCCGGGGCGGTCTTCAAACCGTCCTTGGACTCGTTCAGGGTCAGCCACCATTTGTTGTCCTTCTTCGCCGTCTTGACGGCGGTGAATGGAACGATGACGTCCTTCTCTCCCGCACCGAGAAAGCCGCCGACGCCGATCACCAGACCGTTGACCTTGCCGGACTTGTCGACGAGCACATCATCGATGTCGCCGATCTTGTTTTGCTGCGGATCGTACACCGACTGCTTGTAATAGTTGGTCACGGTCCAACTCTCAGCGGGCGCGGCCGACATGGTCTCCGCGGCATGCGCCGCTGTCATCATTCCAGCCGCAACGATGCATCCTGCAATCAACTTGTTCATTTTCTTCTCCTCCATATGAGGCATTTGTAACCTCACGCCTTTGAAGAAGTTCCTGTTCAGTGGAGTTGCTGGACGTTCTTCGGCTTGTTGCCGACGAACGACCATGCCTCATCAAGTTCTAGGCGTTCGGTGCGGATGCCGACGCCTTCGCAAAGCGCGGCAATGACTCAGGAGGTCTCCAACCTCCCCGAGGCGACGGTCACGATTACCTTTCCGAAGCAGCTTTCCATGGGAGAGCGACCAGGACGTGGAGGATCAACTGAGTTTGCTTTTGCGTCGCGTTAAGCGACCGGCGAACAAGGACGATGAGGCCGTCAACTGAGGCAGCCTTTCAGGCATCCCATGATCGACCGTGTGCCGCGCGCAGTGCTGTTGTTGCTGGCGCTAACGCTAGGTGGCCGCTTGCGCGGTGATCTTGTGAAGCAAGCCAACTGAGCTGACGCTCAAGCGCACAACGCGACCAAGCTGTATAAGACTTGGCGGCGCTGGCACTTAAACTGGAAACTGCAATCCTCCAGTATGAGGGATACGTTTGGGCGCGCAAAACGTTGCTATGCGTGGCGGCTCGACGCGCAAGTCGTTGGTTGGTCTCTACTGGGGAGGTCGAAGCTCGGTGGATCGCAGCCACTCGCTCATATGCGATCCGGTCTCAGCCTGTCTGGCCTTCTTCAAAAGGGCTTCCCGATCAGGCCCGGGTGTGAGCGCGTGAGCTTGCCGGCGCAGGAGTTGCGCCTCGTCAGCCAAACGTTCTTCCAGCGATTGTGTTTGCTTGAAACGACGCCGTTGCATGGCGCGCTCCTTTCCATATGAGGAAGGCGGGAGCGCAACCAGGCGGTCTCGTCACCGATAGTAGCCACGAGCGGGGCGGTGATAGCGATATCAAGCATCATTAATGCCCTTGGTTCTGTCCACTAGTGTACACAGCGGCGGAAATAGTTTCGGCCGCAAACCGGAAGGACAGATGGCGAGCTATGGGAATTTATGTGCCCAGAACTGAATAGGCTTCTCAGTAGTCCTGCCGAGAACATCGACCAAGCCTTGGTTTCTGTTCGCTTAAAGCAAAGCAGGTCACTCCCAAATTCAACCCATCGCGCGCGGAAAGCCGGAGTGTTTCCGGTTACACCTGTGGTCCTACCCCCGAGCTTTCTACCCATTGCTCGGGGCCCATGGGTGCGATCGGCACCCGGCTTTCCCTGCGCCCTCTGCGAAGAGGAGAGGGCGGAACGAGATGCAAAGCTCGGACGATTCATGTCGCGAGAAGGCGAAGCTGTGTCTCCACCCACACTGTCGTCGCCCGGCTCGACCGGGCGATCCAGTACGCCGCGGCCTCTCGGGTCAAGCAACGGCGTCTCTGGAATACTGGATCACCCGCATGCGCGGGTGATGACACCGAACAAGTTGCCTCACCCGCTCGCCGCCTTCACTACCACGATATTTTCATCCGGTGCCGCCGGGTGGCGCTTGAGATGATCGCGGCGCAGTGCGATCTCGTCGCGGACCAGCTCGTAGCCGAGCTTGAAGGTGTCGAGCCCGTCGCCGGACACGGTGCCGTCGCGCAAGCCGATCACCGCACCGCGCAGGATCGCCTCGAGCTCGTCCTGCAATTCGTCGAGATGTTCGGCGCAGGTGGTGTGCTCGACGCGCTCGCCGATGTCGAGGATCCGGCCCGCCAGCTCGCTCGCCTTCGCCGGCGCGACGCGGGTGATCTTGGTGTAGATCGCGGCGAAGATCGAGCCGATGATGCTGAGCGCGGCGGCGCCGAGATACATCACGTCGCTGTAGCGATCCATGAACGACTTGGTGTCGTCGTTGATGTACTCGGCGGCGCCCTGATGGGCGACGATGAAGGCGTCCTTGTCGGTCTCCGCCGGCTCGATCTTGGAGGCGAAGCCGTCGTCGAGCGCCAGCTCGGACTTGTTCTCATAGACGATGCGCGCGAGCTCGGCGGCCGTCGTCGTGGACATCCAGGATTGCGCGACCAGGAGCCATTCCAGTCCGATGGTGTCGACGTCGTCATCGGGGATCGCCGGCGAGGACGACAGCATGCCGGTCGAGACCGTCTCCTCCGAGATCGCCGGGTATTTGCGCGCCAGCGCCTTGGCCGCGTCGATCGCGTTCAACGTGAAGCCGCCGGAGCGCTTGGCGTATTGCTCGTAGGTCTTGTCCTTTATGATCTTCGAGGCATGCTCGATCGCGACCACGGCGGAAAAGCCGGAAGCGAACAGTTTGTCGAACGGGGTGTTCGGCGGCGCCTGCTGCACCCGCTGCGCAGCATCCGGGCTGTCGGAAATCTCCAGCGCGCTGCGGACGAAATTGACGCTGTTCTCGCCGTCGCCGACCACGGCGATCTTCTTCTTCTTGAGCTCGGCGAGCGACTTGATCTTCTTGCCGCCGGGGCTGAGCACCAGCACCACGTCATGTTCGAGGATCGCAATCGCGCGGGCGCGCGGCGGCACTTTTGCATCGGTGCGCAGGATGGCAAGCGCGGCGTCGCGGCGATCGAACTGCGCCAGCGCCTTGGCGTTGTCGGGGTTCGGCGCGATCTTCAGCCGCAGCCGCGACGAATTGGTCGTCAGCACGGTGGCGAGACGTGCCGCGAACTTGGCCTCCGGGCCCTTGGCATCGCCGACCGCGAACACCAGCGTCTCGGAATTGCGCAGCCAGACCCGGCCGCCGACCACCGTGATCGCGCTCAAGAACAGCGTCAGCAGGGTGAAGACGATGATCTGCGCGCGGTTGCTCTTGGCGACCGGGGGACGCGGCCGCGGCGGCATTGGCGAAGGCGAGGGGGCTTCGGCACTCATGGCTGATCACCTGGCTCATCACCCGCCCGGGGCTGCGCTTGACGGCCCTCGGCCGCAACCGGATCGGCGCGGCGCTGCCCGGTGAATCCGTAAATGACTATAAAAGAAAGAAAATTTCCTGCATCCTGACGATATACCTCCCGGGCGGGAATGCAAACCGGCGAGCCGCCGTAACCTTAACCTCGGCTGCCCCGCGTTGCGTTGCCGCATGACCATCGCCACTATCGACGCCGGGAGGAGGATGTGATTTTCGCAGCAACCGCTGGTGCATTCCGCCGCCGGAGATGTCATAAATGAGACAAGCTTCGGTTCGCGGAATTGTGCTGACGGCCTGACCCGGATTTCCTGCAATCACTTTCATCGAAGTAAAAGGGCGTCAGCTTGTTGTTTCCTGCCATGTCATCGTCGGTGTCGGTTGGTGCCCTGGTGGGATGGATGTTGCTTCTCACCGCGAAGCACATCATCGCCGACTTCATGCTGCAGAACGCCTGGATGGCGATCGGCAAGGACCAGAAGACCGGCTGGGCGATGCCGCTGCTCGCGCATTGCCTGGTGCATCTGGCGGTCGCGCTGGCGCTGATCCTGGTGGTGGCGCCGCGGTTCTGGTACGTCGCCTTCGTCGACTTCGTGATCCACATCATCGTCGATCGGTGCAAGGGAATCTGCGCCTCGCATTTCGGTGTGACGCTGGAGTCAGGCCATCCCTGGTTCTGGACCCTGATCGGGGTCGACCAGGCGCTCCACCACCTCACCGGCTTCGCACTGTCGATCTACATGGCCGCGAACTGAGCGGCTCCCGGACCTCTCTTCTCTCGATTCGAATCACTGACCATCCGCCCGCTTCGGCGCGGATGTGATTCGCGTGCAACGGGCAAGGGGCCCCGGAAACGACCGGAGGCCGTGGTTAACCTTTCGTTAGAGGATTGCGCGGCATCTTCCGGATCAAGGGGGATTTGCAAATGTTTTCAAGCCGCGACGCATTCGATAACGATGCCTGCCCAGTTGCGGACGACCTGCTCGGCCAGATGTACCGCGCCAATCCCAACGGGCTTTCGCTGCTGGTCGCCAATGTCGCGCCCGACGCCAGGGCGAGGCTGGCGCTGTTCTGCTATCGCCGCAGCCATCTGCACGCACTCGCGGTCGCGATTGCGTCGAGCTGCACCGAGCGCGAGCTGATCAATTTCGGCGGCCGCGTCGGGTCGACGCTCTACGCGCTGGCGCGTGAACCGGCCCGCGTTGCGACCGTCTCGCATGGCGGCCGCAAGCCGATCACGCTGTCGACCAAGCCGCTGTCGACATTTGCGCCTGTTGTCGATGACGAGATCGACGACGAGGAGTTCACCGCGACGGTGACGGCTTAAGCAGCGCGATCAAACCGGCTGCGCGCTCGGGATGAGCGGCAGCCCGTGCCGGCGCCGTGCCATCGCGCATTCCGCGTCGCCCGGCAAGCAGGTGCGGCACACCTCCGGCCGCGCCGCATAGACCTCGCAGCGCGTTGCCTCTCCCACCCGCCCCGACAGTGCCGAGCAGCGATCGCCGTCGCAGCGCATCCCTGACTGTCGCGTGTTGACGAACTGCGCAGGGATCAGCTCGAGCTGCGCGTCGTCCTCGACGGTAAAGCGCGGCCAGTTCTCCGAATAGCTGCAGCAGGCGCCGCAGGACTGGCAGGGGCTTGCCTCCGTCGCGTCGATCTCGCTGTCGGCCATCAGGTGTCCCTCGGCGCTTCCCACACCAGGCTGCGCCGCCAACGCGCCCTGAGCAGGTCGCGCCGCTCCGGATATTTCTCGTCGTGATAAACAGCAGTGACCACGCGATCGGTGCGGAAGCTGCGAAAATCCTTGCGCAGCTCGCACCAGGCGGCGAGCAGCCGCACCGCCTCATGATAGCCGACCGCGATCGGCCAGACCGTACGCTCCGAGTCGCGGCCATGCTCGTCGCGATAGTTCAGCGTGATCTTCTTGCCCTCGTGGATCTGGCTGCGGGTCCTGACCATGTCGATGCGGTCGGGCTCCCGGTTCCAGGCCGAGCGGGCGCGGCTCGCCGGCTCCAGCACGAATGGCCGCAGGCGGTCGGGCACGGTCTCGGCGATCTTGGCCATCAGGTCCTCGGCCGCACGCGCCAGCGCCGGATCGGCGTGACCGACCACCCATTGCGCGCCGAGCACGCAGGCCTCGATCTCGTCGGGTGTCAGCATCAAGGGCGGCAGGTCGAAGCCCTTCTCCAGGATGTAGCCCATGCCGGCCTCGCCGCGGATCGGCACCCGCTGCTCGATCAGGCTGGCGATGTCGCGATAGATCGTCCGCTTCGATGTCTCGAGCTCGGCTGCGATCGCATCCGCGGTCAAAGGCTTACGGGTGCGGCGGAGCACCTGGATGATCTGAAACAGCCGGTCGGCGCGTCTCATGGCAACTCTCTTGGCAATTCTCTGGTCGCTCTCTTCTCAGGTCTGTTCTCAGCTGTCTTGACGAGTGTCTTACAGGCGTCTCGGCAGCTCTGTTGGTCTCTCGGCGCGTCGGCTTTTCTGCGTCCCGTCCAACTGCTGCTGACAGCATGTTGGCAGCAGGTGGGGGCTATATCAGGACAACACCTCAAGTGAAGGGAATTTGTCCATGACGAATCTTGATGAACTCGGTTTCCGGCAAGCGCAGAGCTTCGCGCTGGAACAACTGGTCACGGTCTACTCCACCTCCGGCGACCTGCGCTGGGCCCTGGTTGCGCTGGTCGCACAGTCGATCGGCGCTGCCTGGTCCTACGGGCGGGCACGGCTGGTCAAGCGCGTTCGCGAGGCGGTTCGCCGCCTCGCACCGGTCGGCCCGCTCGACAGTGAATGCCACTACTGCTGACACCATGCTGGCAGCAGGGGGCCGCTAGCTTCACTTCACGACCACAGGCGATCGGGAGCTTCATATGATTACGCTTTTTGGCTTTGGCACGGGTTTCGGCCTGCCTGAAATCAGCCCCTTCGTGACCAAAACCGAGGTCCAGCTCAAGATGGCCGGGCTCGCTTACGTCAAGGAAAAGGCGATGCCGCCCGCCTCTCCCAAGGGCCAGCTGCCCTTCATCGCCGATGACGGCGAGACGATCGCCGATTCGACCTTCATCCGCGCCCATATCGAGGGCAAATACGGCTTCGATTTCGACGCGCCGCTCAGCCTGCAGGCGCGCGCTCAGGCCTGGGCCTTCGAGCGTATGATCGAGCATCACGTCTACTGGGCGCTGGTCGGCGCACGCTGGGTCGACGACACCAATTTCGCCAAGGGCCCGGCACACTTCTTCGACGGCGCGCCCGATCACATGCGCGACAAGCTGCGCGAGGACGCCCAGTTCCGCGTTGCCGAGAACTATCTGCTGAGCGGACTCGGCCGCCATGGGCCCGATGAGGACGTCGATCTCGCGCTCCGCTCGCTGTTCGCGCTGTCGGTCCAGCTCGGCGACAAGCCCTATCTGATGGGCAACGCGCCCTGCGGCACCGACGCCACCGCGTTCGGCGCGCTGGCGGGAATCCTGACACCGTTCTTCGATTCGCCGCTGCGCGAGCGTACCGAGAAGTTCGACAACCTCACCGCCTATGTCGGCCGGATGATGCAGCAATATTATCCGGAATTCGCCTGGGCGCCGCTGCAGCAGCAGGCAGCCTAGCTCGTTGCGGCGAGAGCGGGCTGGCCTTTCAGTGCGGCCAGCTCCGCCTCGAGCTCGGCAATGCGCTGGTCGCGTGAGGCGAGCGCCGTCGCCACATCGGCAGCGTCGAATCTCTGCGGAATGTGCTGCGGGCAGTTGGTGTCCCATGCCGTGACCTTGAACAGGATCACCTGTTCCGGCCGCGCCCGGTAGCCCTGCGGCATCAGCGAGCGCAGCAGTGCCGGATCGTCTTCCACCACCTGCGCCTCGCCCCAGATCTTCACGCGCTGCCGGTACGCATAGTTCATCACGAAGATATAGGCCTTCGGGTTCTCCGAGAGATTGCCCTGGGTGATGAACTGCCGGTTGCCGCTGTAATCGGCAAACGCGATGGTGTGCTTGTCGAGCACCTTGATGAAGCCCTTCGGCCCGCCGCGATGCTGGATGTAGGGCTGTCCATCGGCCGAGGCGGTCGCGAGATAGAAGCTGTTGGTGTTGGCGAGGAAGGCCCCGAGGGTTTCATCGACCTCGGTCCGCCAGCCGCCATGTTCCTCGACCTCTGCATAGGTATCGCGCGAGCCCTTGCGGGTCTGGATCGCCTTCACGGCAGGCGTGAACCCGACATCGCTCGGATAGCTGCGAACGTCTGACATCCTGAGCCTCCCGCCACGGGCGACAAAGCGGTCGTCCTCGCCCGCTAACATGGGTATTTCCGGATCGTAGGCAATCTTGTGAATTGACACTTCACTGTTGCCGATTATGCAATAGTGTCATGGACCGGATCGACGCCATGCAGGCCTTTGTCGCGGTGGCGGACCTCGAGGGTTTTGCCCCCGCCGCCCGCAAGCTCGGCCTGTCGCCCTCGGCGATCACACGGCTGATCGCGGCGCTGGAGGAGCGGCTGGGGGCGCGGCTGCTGCAGCGGACCACGCGGCAGGTGACGCTGACCGACGCCGGCTCGCGCTATCTGGAGCGGGCGCGGCGGATCCTGGCCGATGTCGAGGAGGCCGAGGACGCGGTGGAGAGCGAGCGCACCCGCCCCGAGGGCCGGCTGGTGATCTCGGCGCCGTTCGGCTTCGGGCGGCTCCATGTCAGCCCGGTCGTATCAGTCTATCTGAAGCGCTATCCCGATGTCGGTGTCGACCTGCGGCTGTCCGACCGCAGGATCAACCTCGTCGAGGACGGCGTCGACCTCGCGGTCAGGCTCGGGCACCTGCCGGATTCGACGCTGGTTGTACGGCATGTCGGCCAGATGCGCCGGATCGTGGTGGCGTCGGCCGGCTATCTGAAGCTCCGCGGCGAGCCGAAGCGGCCGGCTGATCTCATCACCCATGACACGATCCAGTTCGGTGCCATGACCGCGACGCCGGATTGGCGCTTCATGGAGGACGGGCAGGAGATTCGCATCACGCCTACGCCGCGCTTCACCAGCAACAGTTCGGACGCGGCCATCCAGTACGCCGAGCAGGATGGCGGATTGACGCGGGTGATGGCCTACCAGGCCGCCGAATCACTGAAAGCGCGGCGGCTCAGGATCGTGCTCGCCGAGTTCGAGCAGCCGGCGGTGCCGATCCACGTCGTCTATCCGACCACGCGGCTGCTGTCGGCCAAGGTGCGGACCTTCATCGATCTCGTCACCGAGATCACCGACTGGCATTTTGGTTAGCTAGCGCAAGCGGTCCGTCATTTGGCGTCCTTGTTCAGTTCGATGGTGACCTGCGACAGCCAGGAGCCGGGCGCTTCCATCACGAACGACTGGTGGCCGCCCTTGGTTCGGATCGTCACCAGCGCGGCAACCGTCTCGCCCTCGATGCGCGCCTCGATCAGTCCGTCGGAGTTGGTCCCCGAGATTTTGCCTCCCTGCCGGTACTCGCTCTCGAACCAGTTGCCCGAAAGCTGCGTTTCGTTCTGCTCGATGTTTGCAGACAGCGACATCTTGTAGGCATCGCTTGCGCATCGGAGGTCCAGGCTGATCGCCTTGCCTGGCTTGGTGACGTTGTAGGCGACCTTGCAGCGGACCTTCTCCCAGTCCCCGTTCGAGGGCTTCATCGAACCGGATCCGGACCAACCGCCTGCCAGGCTGTCCAGACTTGTCGCCGCATACGACGAGCCCGAGGTCACCAGTGCGAGGCACGCCGCGATGCCGGTTCGCACGATGGAAAATTTCCAAGACATTTGAGCCGATCTCCAAATCGCAATGCGATTGACCCTACCCGCGCCCGGTCGTGGAGATATGGCGGCGACGTTAAGAGATGTTGCGGAATTTGCCTTTCTGTTTACCGCGGCAAGCCGTGCGCTCCGCTCGAGAGCACCTCAAGTCACGGGCGCCTTCTTCGGCACCACGCGGAACGTGCCGCTGGCGCGCGCGATCGTGACGCCATCGGCCTTGATCAGGCTCTGCGCGAAGCAGATCGTGCTGCCGGCCTTGATCACATCGCTCTCGATCGCGAGCCACTGTCCGACATTGGCGGAGCCTACGAAATCGACCGCGAGCGATATCGTCACGAACGAGGTGGTCCAGCCGGTCGCCTGTCCGCAGCTATAGCCCATCGCGTTGTCGGCGAGTGCGGCGATCAGCCCGCCATGGATCAGGCCGCGGCCGTTGGTGTGCGGCCTGGCGAGCCGCAGGCCGATGATGACGGCCCGTTCGGTCTTCTTTTGGTAAAGCGGTTCCCAAGGCTCCGTGAGCGGGCTCTTGCGGAACAGCGGCTCGAAGCCTTGAGGGACGTCTTGGGGGATATCGGGGGCGACGGAAGTATTGGTGGTCATCTGAAGCTCGCATATGGCGTTGCGTGACGCCATTGAACGCGATGTCGATGACGGTTTCACCGCCTACAAAGTTTTAAACGGGATTCGCGCCTGTGTTTGAATGTGGCTCCGGCCTGTCGCCACATTTCCCGCTGTCATCGCCCGGCTTGACCGGGCGATCCAGTATTCCAGAGACCGCACGGCATGATTCGAGAAGCCGCGGCGTACTGGATACCCCGCATGCGCGGGGTATGACGCCTGAGGGTGTAACGACGAGGTTGCTCGACGAAAGAAACAGCGACCTCGTCTAGAACGGCAGCCCGACATAATTCTCCGACAGCGAGGTCGACGCTGCCTTCGAGCTGACGAGATAGTCGAGCTCGGCGATCTGGATGCGCGCGGCGAAGTCGCCCTCGTCGGGGAATTTGTGCAGCATCGAGGTCATCCACCAGGAGAAGCGCACCGCCTTCCAGACCCGCGCCAGCGCTTTCGCCGAATAACCGTCGAGACCGGCCGAGGACTTCTCGTCGTAGAATTCGCGCAGCGCCTGCGACAGATAGTGCACGTCGCTGGCCGCAAGGTTCAGGCCCTTGGCGCCGGTCGGCGGCACGATGTGCGAGGCGTCGCCGGCCAGGAACATCCGGCCGAACCGCATCGGCTCGGCCACGAAGCTGCGCAGCGGCGCGATGCTTTTTTCGATCGAGGGGCCGGTGACGATCTCGTCGGCGGCCTTCTGGTCGAGGCGCCGCTTCAATTCGTCCCAGAACCGCTCGTCCGACCATTGGTCGACATGATCGTCGAGCGGGCACTGCACGTAATAGCGGCTGCGGTGGGACGAGCGCATCGTGCACAGCGCAAAGCCGCGCTCGTGGTTGTTGTAGATCAATTCCGGCGAGACCGGCGGGGTCTCGGAAAGAATCCCGAGCCAGCCGAACGGATACACCCGCTCGTAGCTGGTGATCGCCGAAGCGGGGACGCTGGCGCGGCTGACCCCATGGAAGCCGTCGCAGCCGGCGATGAAATCGCAGGCGATTTCGTGGGCGACGCCGTCCTTGACGTAGCTGACGCGCGGATGGTCGGTGTCGAAATCATGCGGCTTGACGTCGGCGGCGGAGTAGACCGAGGTCAGTCCGGCCGCCTTGCGGGCGTTCATCAGATCGAGCGTGACCTCGGTCTGGCCGTAGATGGTCACGGTCTTGCCGGTCGCCGCATGCATGTCGATGCGGTGCCGCGCGCCGCCAAACGCCAGCTCGACGCCGTGATGGACCAGGCCCTCCTGATGCAGGCGGGTGCCGGCGCCGACCTGGTCGAGCAGGGAGACCGTGCCTTCCTCGAGCAGGCCGGCGCGAATCCGCCCCAGCACGTAGTCCGGGGTCTGCCGCTCAAGAATGACGTTGTCTATGCCGAAAGAATGAAGTAGTTGCCCAAGCAACAGTCCGGCCGGACCTGCGCCAATGATTGCTACTTTTGTCCGCAATACCTGCTCCTCCCGATACGATAGGCTGACGTCGGGCGCCCGCGCCGGGGCGTGCGCCATCCACTTGCCAAGGCAACTATATCATATAGCCGTCCTGGCAAAGGGCGTTTCGCCCGGGAAAAGTGTTCGCCGCAATGCGAGATGCACAGGGGTCGGCCCGGGGGCGGAGGTGCGACGAGGCGTCCACCATGCGGATTTCGGCTTGAATATGCGCTCGAATTAGATAACATGTTAAGTAATGAGGCGGGTACCAAGCCCGTCCTGGAGAGGAGGAGACGTGATGAGGAATAAATTGTTGGCCCTGCTGATCGCAGCGGCCGTCGTGCCGGCTGCAGCTCCCGCCGTGGCGCAGGACAAGACCGTCTATCTCAAAGTGTCGCTCTGGGTGCCGCCGGCGCATCCGCTGGTGCCGGCGACGCAGGCCTGGGCCGCCGATATCGACAAGGCGTCGGGCGGCACCATCAAGGTCACCGTGTTCCCCTCCGAGCAGCTCGGCAAGGCGTTCGACCATTACGACATGGCGCGCGACGGCATCGCCGATGTCACCTATGTCAATCCCGGCTATCAGCCCGGCCGCTTCCCGATCGCGGCTGCCGGCCAGCTTCCATTCGTGTTCTCCGACGGCAAGAAGGGCACCCTGGCGCTGAACGAGTGGTACCACAAATACGCGCCGACCGAGATGAAGGACACCAAGCTGTGCTTCGCCTTCATCCACGATCCGGGCGCGCTCCACGGCAAGAAGAAGATTTTGCTGCCGAGCGATCTCTCTGGCGTGAAGGTGCGTCCGGCGCAGAGCACGATCGGCGAGATGGTCAAGATGTTCGGTGGCACCAATGTGCAGGCCTCCGCGCCGGAATCGCGCGATGCGATCGAGCGCGGCGTGGCCGACGAGATCACCTTCCCCTGGGGCTCGATCTTCCTGTTCGGCATCGACAAGGTGGTGAAGTACCACATGGACGTGCCGCTCTATTCGACGGTGTTCACCTACAACATGAGCCTCGCCAAGTATAATTCGATGTCGGACGCCCAGAAGAAGGTGATCGACGATCACTGCTCGCCGGAATGGGCCTCCAAGGTCACCGACCCCTGGACCGATTTCGAAGCCAATGGCCGCACCAAGATGAAGGCGCTGGAAGGCCATGAGGTCTATCCGCTGACATCAGATCAGCTCGCCGAGTGGAAGAAGGCGGTCAAGCCGCTGCGCGACAGCTGGGCCGAGGCCGTGAAGAAGGCCGGCGGCGATGCGGAAAAGATCGATGCCGATCTGCAGGCCACGCTGAAGAAGTACGAGGCGGGGATCTGATCTCGTCATTCCGGGGCGCGCGTCAGCGCGAACTATGGTGCGCTGTTGCGCACCTGAGAATCTCGCGCCACAACCTCTAGATTCCGGGTTCGCTCGCCTTGTGAGCGCCCCGGAATGACCGTCCCTGACAGCGATCGTCCGACATCATGGCTGCCAACTCCGAAGTGACCCAAGACGGCGCGATCACCGGTCCACCCGAACCGGTGCGCAAGAACTTCATGGACCGCTTCATCGATTCGATCGAATGGGTGGCGGCCTTCTTCGTCGGCGTCGTCGCGCTCAACACCTTCACTGCCGTGTTCATGCGCAAGTTCTTCTCGGTGACGATCCCCGACTACTACAATTTCGGCCAGTTCCTGCTCGGCATCCTGATTTTCTGGGGCATTGCGGCGACGAGCTATCGCGGCACCCACATCACCGTGGATCTGGTCTGGGCCAATGCCTCGCCGCGCTACCAGCGCTGGATCGACATCTTCGCGACGCTGGTGCTGCTGTTCGTGGTGACGGTGCAGACCTACACGTTGATCGACAAGGTGATCGACACCAAGAACGGCCACATCGTCACCATGGACCTCGGCGTGCCGATCTGGCCGTTCTTCCTGGTGTCGTGGATCGGCGACGTCTCGGCGGTGCTGCTGATCGCGATCCGCACCTACCGGCTGATCTTCCATCCGGAAGAAATCCACGATGCCAAGATCAAGACCGCGGAGTAGACGGCCATGAGTCTCGACCTGAGTCCGGAGACTGTCGCCGTCATCGGCTTTGTCAGCCTGTTCGCGCTGATGCTGCTCCGCGTGCCCGTCGGCATGGCGATGGGCCTCGTCGGCATCACCGGCTTCGGCTATCTCACCGGCCTCGCGCCGGCGCTGAAGCTGATCGGCCAGACCACGATGCGCACGGTGACGGATTATTCCTTCGGCGTGATCCCGATGTTCCTGCTGATGGGTGCCTTCGTGTCCGTTTCCGGCATCAGCCGCGAGCTGTTCCGCGCCGCCAACACCTTTGTCGGCCACTGGAAGGGCGGGCTCGGCATCGCCACCATCGCGGCCTGCGGCGGCTTTGCCGCGATCTCCGGCTCGTCGGTCGCGACCGCCGCGACCTTCTCGGCGGTGGCCTATCCGGAGATGCGCCGCTTCGGCTATCCGCAATCGTTCTCCACCGGTGTGATCGCGGTCGGCGGCACGCTGGGGGCGATGCTGCCGCCGTCCACCGTGCTCGCGGTCTACGGCATCATCACCCAGCAGGACATCGGCAAGCTGTTCATCGCGGGCGTGGTGCCCGGCCTGCTCGCGATCCTGATGCACATGATCACGATCGGCATCATCGGCGTGACGCGGCCGGGTTTCCTGCCGGCGGGCAAGAAGGCGTCGTGGCATGAACGCTTCGTCGCGCTGCGCGACGTCTGGTCGCCGTTGCTGCTGTTCCTGTTCGTGATCGGCGGCCTCTATGGCGGCTTCTTCATCCCGACCGAAGCCGGCGCGGTCGGCGCCGTCGGCGCCTTCATCATCGGCATCTTCCGCGGCAAGCTGACCAAGGACGGCATCCTGCAATCGCTGCTGCAGGCGACGCGCACCGCGGCAGCCGTGTTCACCGTGCTAATCGGCGCGCTCTGCTTCGGCTATTTCCTCACCATCACCCAGACACCGCAGAACGTCACCGCCTTCCTCACCGGGCTCGGCATCGGCCCCTATGGCGTGCTGGCGCTGATCCTCCTGATGTATCTGGTGCTGGGCTGCCTGATGGACGCGATGGCGATGGTGATCCTCACCGTGCCGATCGTGTTTCCGGTGGTGACCGCGCTCGGCTTCGATCCGATCTGGTTCGGCATCATCATCGTCATGACCGTCGAGCTCGGCCTGATCCATCCGCCGGTCGGCATGAACGTGTTCGTGATCAAGAGCGTGATCAAGGACGTCAACATGTCGACGATCTTCGTCGGCGTGCTGCCGTTCGTCATCACCGACCTGATCCGGCTGGTGATCCTGATCCTGTTCCCGCTGCTCGCGACCTGGCTGCCGCAGCGCATGATAGGTTAAACCCATGGCACCGGAGCTTCAGACCAGATACGTCTTCACCATCACCGCCCGGATCGCCGAGGTGACGTCCGCCGGCGACATCGGCACCGGCGTCCGTCGCATCATCCCGATCATCGGCGGCGAGGTGAGGGGTGAGACCGTCAACGGCAAGGTGCTCTCGTTCGGCGCCGACTTCCAGATCATCCGGCCCAACGAGCTGATCGAGCTGGAAGCGAAATATGCCTTTGAGACCGACGACGGCGCCGTCGTCTATGTCGAGAACAAGGGCATCCGCTTTGGGCCGGTCGAGCTGCTCGAGAGGCTCAAGCGCGGCGAGCCTGTTGACCCGAAGCTGATCTATTTCCGCACCGTGCCGAAATTCGAAACCGGCGCCAAAAAGTACCGCTGGCTGATGGAGCATATCTTCATCGGCTCTGCCGCCCGCCACGCCGACCGCGTCGTGATCGACGTGCATCAGGTGCTGTAGGCGGGCGCGCGTGAGGAGAGTACGAGCGGAAGGGTTCCCTTCTCTTGCGGGCCACGCAAGGGCAGGGAGCATGGCTGATGCGCTCACCTCACTCGCCGAGCTGATGCAACCATCGCTGCCGCGCCGGGCAAAGTGCGTCCCAAGCAATATCGAGAGCGTGAGCAGGCCTTGACGTCGGACTATTTTGTATCTACAAAATAGTCCGTGAGGATCATTTGGGACGAACCAAAGCGGCTCGCCAATCTCGACAAGCACGGGATGGATTTCGCCGATCTCAACGAGAAATTCTTCGATACCGCTATCGTTTTGCAAGCCAAGCGAGATCGATATCGCGCAATCGGCGTGAACATTCGCGGCGTCGTTTCTGTGATCTTCGCGGTATACGGCAAGGAGGCCGTCAGCATCATCAGCATGCGCCACGCCAGCAAACCAGAAAGGGAGCTCTATGAAGCGAACCGTCGCTAAGAAGCGCTATACGGCCAGCGATATGCGTGCTGTAAGCGATAACCCGGAATGGACTAAGCGCGACTTTGAAGAGGCAAAGGCCTTCGACGAGGTCTTCCCAACGATGCGCAAGGGCCGCGGCCCCAATAAGGCACCGACGAAGAAGCTGGTTTCGCTACGGCTCAGCCCCGTTGTCTTAGATCATTTCAAGGCCGGCGGCCCCAATTGGCAGAGCAGAATTGACGCAGCGCTTGTGAAGATCGTCAAGCGAAAGGCCGGCTAGGAGACGTACTTTGGTCGGCGCTGCAATCGCGGTGAGATAATTTCTTATTTTCAGAATTATCTCTTGACGCGCACCCCAACTCAGCGATCTAATGCCGCCGTCTCACCCGATTGAGGGGCGTTGCGCACGTCACGAACGCGCGGTGGGATGCGGTGGATGCTGATTGTGCGACTGACGAGTGCGCATGAGGCGGACGGTGAAGTCGTGTGGTCCTGACGCCCTAGCGGCCGGTGTCCCTCGCGAAACGCGAAGCGTTTTACGAAGGCGGTGACAAGCAAGCCCAGTCTCGCCGGGGAGAGCGCGTATAAGCCGTAACCCATCGCGCAGGGAAAGCCGGGATGTTTCCGGTTACACCTGTGGTCCTACCTCCCGTGCTTTTTGTTGCACGGGACCCATGGGTGCGATCGGCACCCGGCTTTCCCTGCGCCCTCTTCGAGGAGAGGGCGGATAGAAATGCAAAGCTCGGGCAAATTATGTCGCGAGAATGCGGATGTATGATCCACAAGTGGCGCAAAAAACTCAGTGTCGTCCCGGCGAAGGCCGGGACCTATAACCACCGACGGTGATTGTTGCGCGACGCTGGGGCCACAGCTTTCCTCACCAACCCAATCCTGTGGTTATGGGTCCCGGCCTTCGCCGGGACGACGGTGGTGTGTGTAGAGGCGGTCCTGTGACAAACGCGATGCTGCGTCCCCACTCGCATCTGT
The DNA here is from genome assembly GCF_036923295.1 of Bradyrhizobium sp. 26S5. NCBI lineage: Bacteria > Pseudomonadati > Pseudomonadota > Alphaproteobacteria > Hyphomicrobiales > Nitrobacteraceae > Bradyrhizobium > Bradyrhizobium sp. 26S5. The sequence continues at coordinate 731,266 of NZ_CP145948.1, forward strand.
CATCGCCCGGCTCGACCGGGCGATCCAGTACGCCGCGGCCTCTCAGCTCAAACACGGACGCCTCTGGAATACTGGATCACCCCCATGCGCGGGTGATGACGCCGTGAATGGAATTGGGCCTTGCGCGCAATGACGAACGTTCCGCCGGTCTCCCAACATGCCCATATTGACTCTCTCGCCAATAGTTATAAAACATAACTATTCTGAACAGGAAGCAATAACGCCATGGGAAACGCTGCCGACGCGGGTGACGCCTCGCTGCTCAAGATCGAGACGCGGGGCGCGGTGCTGACCGTCGGGCTCAACCGGCCCGCCAAGCGCAATGCGCTGAACGACGGCATCATCCTGGCGCTGCGGGACTGCTTTTCGGCGATTCCCGATGACGTCGGCGCGGTCGTCATCCATGGCGTCGGCGATCACTTTTCGTCTGGCCTCGATCTCTCCGAACTGACCGAGCGTGACGCCACCGAGGGCCTGGTGCATTCCCAGATGTGGCACCGCGTGTTCGACCGCATCCAGTATTGCCGCGTGCCTGTGATCGCGGCGCTGAAGGGGGCGGTGATCGGCGGCGGGCTGGAGCTCGCCTGCGCGGCGCATATCCGCGTCGCAGAGCCGTCGGCCTATTTCGCGCTGCCCGAGGGCCAGCGCGGCATCTTCGTCGGCGGCGGCGGATCGGTGCGGCTGCCGCGCCTGATCGGCGTGCCGCGAATGGCGGACATGATGCTGACCGGCCGGGTCTATTCCGCGACCGAGGGCGCAGCCTACGGCTTCTCGCAATATCTCACCGAGGCCGACGGCGCGCTGCCGAAAGCGCTGGAGCTTGCCGAGCGCGTCGCTGCCAACGCGCCGCTGACCAACTTCGCCGTGTTGCAGGCGCTGCCGATGATCGCCGAGGCCAATCCGCAGACCGGCCTATTAATGGAATCGCTGATGGCGACGGTGGCGCAGAGCGACAAGGAAGCCAAAAAGCGCATCCGCGCCTTCCTGGACCGCAAGACCGCCAAGGTGAAGCCGACATGAGCGCCACGCCGTCCGTATCCGCTGCGAGCGCGCATCCGCTGCGCCCGATCTCGTTCGGCAACCCCGACGTCACCGTCGAGCTCCGCGACGACGGCACGATCTATCTTCGCCCGAAGCTCAGTCTGACCGATTATCCCGTTCGGCTCACCGATCGCCTGCATCACTGGGCGACCGCCGAGCCGAACCGCGTGTTCATGGCCGAACGCGCAAGCGGCGGCGGCTGGCGGCAGATCAGTTACGCGCAATTGCTGGAGACGACCCGGCGCATTGCCTCCGCGCTGATCGCGCGCGGGTTGTCGGTCGAGCGGCCGATCGTGATCCTGTCGGGCAACTCGATCGACCACGCGCTGATGGCGCTCGGCGCGCTCTATGCCGGCATTCCGTTCTGCCCGGTGTCGCCGGCCTATTCGCTGGTGTCGCGCGACTACGGCAAGCTCAGCTTCGTCATCAAGCTCCTGACGCCGGGCCTTGTCTTTGTCGACGACGCCGACAAATTTGCCGATGCGCTGCGTGCCAATGTCGCGCCTGATGTCGAGATCGCGGCCAGCCGCGGCGCGGTGCCCGGCCGCGACGTGACGCGGCTCGCCGGTCTCATGGCGACGCCGGAAGATCCGCGTCTCGACGCGATCAACGGCGGAATCGGGCCGGACACGATCGCGAAATTCCTGCTGACGTCGGGTTCGACGGGCAATCCCAAGGCCGTGATCAACACCCAGCGCATGATCTGCGCCAACCAGATGATGCTGCGCGAGACGCTGGCGTTCCTGAAGGACGAGCCGCCCGTGATCGTCGACTGGCTGCCGTGGAATCACACCTTTGGCGGCAACCACAATGTCGGATTGACGCTCTATAACGGCGGCTCGATGTATCTCGACGAGGGCAAGCCGATGCCCGGCGGCATCGAGGAGACCGTGCGAAACCTGCGCGAGATTGCGCCGACGGTCTATTTCAACGTGCCCAAGGGTTATGAATCGCTGCTGCCCTATCTGCGCGACGACGCCGCCTTGCGGGCAAGATTCTTCGATCGGCTGCATGCGATGTTCTTCTCGGGCGCCGCGCTGTCGCCGTTCATCTGGAACAGCCTCGATGCGCTCGCCGTGCAGGAGAAGGGCTATCGCGTTCCGATGCTGACAGGGCTCGGCGCCACGGAGACCTCGCCGTTCTTCGTGTCGGTGCGTCCCGATACCAGCCGTTCCGGCCATGTCGGCCTTCCGGTGTCGGGCAATGACGCGAAGCTGGTGCCGAACAACGGCAAGCTCGAGGTGCGTGCCAAAGGTCCGAACGTGACGCCGGGCTACTGGCGTCAGCCCGAGCTCACCGCCAAGGCATTCGACGAGGAGGGCTTCTACAAGTTCGGCGATGCGCTGAAGCCCGCCAACGCGAGCGATCTCGCTGCCGGTTTTGATTTCGATGGCCGCATCGCCGAGGATTTCAAGCTGGCGAGCGGCACCTGGGTCAGCGTCGGTCCGTTGCGGGCGCGCTTTGTCGGCACCTGTGCGCCGCTGGTGCGCGACGTCGTGATCGCGGGGCTCAACCGCGACGAACTCGCGGCGATCGTGATCCTCGATCTCGACGGCTGCCGCCTGATCAATCCAGAGCTTGTCGCGGGCGACATCGCGGCCGCGGCCAATGATCCGCTGGTGCGGGCTGCCTTCCGCGAACGCTTCGCGCGCGTGCTTGCCGGCGCTACCGGCTCGTCGAACCGGATCGCGCGGGCGATCCTGCTGGATACGCCGCTGTCGATCGATCGCGGCGAGGTCACCGACAAGGGCTCGATCAACCAGCGCGCGGTGCTGGAGCATCGCACTGACATCATCGAAGCGCTCTATGCGCCGGTGCCGCAGGCATCGGTGATCACGTCAGTCTAAAATTTGAAGAGGAGAATGCCATGCAGTTGAAGGATCAGGCCGCCATCGTCACCGGCGGCGCATCGGGATTGGGCGCGGCGACCGCGCGCCGGCTGGCCGCGCAAGGCGCCAAAGTCGCGGTCTGCGACCTCAATGCCAAGCTCGCCGAGAGCGTGGCGGCCGAGATCGGCGGCATTGCTGTTGTCTGCGACGTGGCCGATGCGGCGGCCGCCGAGGCTGCGGTCGCTGCCGCCGCCAAGGCGCATGGCCCGGCGCGGGTGCTGGTGAACTGCGCCGGTATCGGCGTGGCAAAACGCGTGATCGGCCGCGAGGGACCGATGGCGCTGGCTGACTTCGACAAGGTGATCAAGGTCAATTTGATCGGCTCGTTCAACATGCTGCGGCTTGCGACCGCTGACATGGCGAAGCTCGAGCCGCTCGCGACCGGCGAGCGCGGTGTCGTGATCTCGACGGCCTCGGTCGCGGCCTATGACGGCCAGATCGGGCAGGCGGCGTATTCGGCCTCCAAAGGCGGCATCGTCGCGATGACCTTGCCGATCGCGCGCGAGCTCGCGCAATTCGGCATCCGCGTGCTGACCATCGCGCCCGGCCTGTTCATGACGCCGTTGCTGGCCGGCCTGCCGCAGGAGGCGCAGGATTCGCTCGCCGCTGCGATCCCGTTCCCGCGCCGATTGGGGCAGGCCGACGAGTTCGCCTCGCTGGCGTTGCACATGATCGACAATCCCTATCTGAACGGCGAAGTGGTGCGGCTCGATGCCGCGCTCCGGATGGCGCCGCGCTGACGCATGATCCGGAAGAGCATGAAACGCTCTTCCGGATCGATCACGCTCAATCGAGGGTAAATCATGTTCGTCCATCGGCGCGACGTGCAGATCCAGTGGGGCGATTGCGACCCCGCCAACATCGTCTACTACCCGCGCTATTTCGCGATGTTCGACGACTCGACCTCGATCATGTTCGAGGCCGCCGGCTGCTCGAAGCAGGACCTCATCCACAAATACGGCTTGGTCGGCATTCCTATGGTCGACACGCGGGCGAAATTCCACATCCCGTCGACTCATGGCGACTGGATTACCATCGAGAGCAGGATCGACAGCATCAAGCGCTCGAGCTTCGAGGTGGTGCACCGCGTGTTCAAGGGCGAGGCGTTGGCGATCGAGGCATTCGAGACAAGGGTGCTGGTCGGCCGTCATCCGGACGATCCCGACAAGCTGAAATCGGCGCCATTTCCGCTGGAGATCATCGACCGCTTCATGAAGGGCTGACTCGCTGTCCTTCATGACCTAAAGAAGGGGCTGAATTGGCCCGCAAAACCGGCTTAAACCCAAAAGACTTACTTGCAGGGAGGAATGAATGAGGAAGGCCACTCTCGCCGCCGCGGCGCTCGCAGCTGTAATCGCGCTGCCGGGCGCGCCCGCGCAGGCGCAGACCAACGAAATCACCATCGGCATCACGATCTCGACCACCGGGCCCGCCGCGGCGCTCGGCATCCCCGAGCGCAACGCGCTCGATTTCGTGCCGAAGGAGATCGCCGGCGTGCCGCTGAAGCTGATCGTGCTCGACGACGCCGGCGATCCGACGGCTGCGACCACCAATACAAGGCGCTTCGTCACCGAGTCCAAGGCCGACATCATCATGGGCTCCTGCATCACGCCGACGACGATCGCGGTGTCGACGGTCGCCAACGAGGCCGGCATCCCGCATCTCGGGCTCGCGCCATTCCCGATCAATGAGGCCCGCGCAAAATGGTCGGTGGACCTGCCGCAGTCGATCCCGATCATGGGCAAGGTGCTCTACGAGCACATGAAGGCGCACAACATCAAGACCGTCGGCTATATCGGCTATTCGGACTCCTACGGCGATCTCTGGGTCAACGACTTCAAGGCGCAGGCCGTGCCGATGGGCTTGACCATGATCGATGAGGAGCGCTTCGCGCGCCCGGATACATCGGTCGCGGGCCAGGTGCTGAAGCTCGTCGCCGCCAATCCCGACGCCATCCTGGTCGGCGCGTCCGGCACCGCCGCGGCGCTGCCGCAGACCGCGCTGCGCGAGCGCGGCTACAAGGGCCTGATCTACCAGACCCACGGCGCCGCCACGATGGACTTCATCCGCATCGCGGGCGCGTCGGCGGAAGGCGTCATCATGTCGGCCGGCCCGATCATGTCGCCGGAAACGCAAGCGGACAGCGCGTTGACCAAGAAGCCGGGCCTGACGCTGAACGCCGCCTATGAAGCCAAATACGGTGCCAACAGCCGCAGCCAGTTTGCCGGCCATGCCTACGATGCCTTCGAGGTGCTGAAGCGCATCATCCCGACGGCGCTGAAGACCGCCAAGCCCGGCACGCCGGAATTCCGCGAGGCGATCCGCCAGGCGTTCATCTCCGAGAAGGAGATCGTCGCGAGCCAGGGCGTCTACAACTGGACCGAAAAAGACCGCTACGGCCTCGACGACCGCTCGCGCATCCTGCTGACGGTCAAGGACGGGAAGTACATCCCGGCGATGTGAGCGGGTCACGATCCGCTGAGGTAACAAGCCGGCCTTCGAAAGAAGGCCGGCTTCGCCGTCTAAACCGCGCTCTCGCCTTCGTGCTGGAAGCCGAGATAGCTCGCGGCGACGCCCTTGTTGGCGGCGATCTCCTTGGCGGGACCCGACAGCACGAATTCGCCGAGCTCCATCACATAGGCGCGGTCGGCGATCTGCAGTGCGGCCTGGGCATTCTGCTCGACCAGCAGCACCGAGACGCCGGCCGAGCGGAGCTCGCCGACGATGCGGAAGATGTCGGCGACGATGATCGGGGCAAGCCCGAGGCTCGGCTCGTCCAGCATCAAGAGCTTCGGCGCGCCCATCAGCGCGCGGCCCATCGCCAGCATCTGCTGTTCGCCGCCGGACAGCGTGCCGGCGAGCTGCTTGCGCCGCTCCTTGAGCCGCGGAAACAGCGTGTAGACCCGCTCCAGCGAAACGGCTGCGGTTGCCTTCGCGATCCGGAAGGCGCCGAGCTCGAGGTTGTCCTCGACGTTCATGGTGCCGAACAACTCGCGATGCTCGGGCACCAGGCTCAGGCCCGTGGCGACGCGGTCCTCGATGTCCAATGGCGCCATGTCGACGCCGGCGAAGGTGGTGCGGCCCTTCAGCGGCAGCACGCCCATGATGGCGTTGAGCAGCGTGGTCTTGCCGGCGCCGTTGGCGCCGATGATGGTGACGATCTCGTTGTCGGCGACGTCGAGCGAGACGCCGCGCACGGCCTCGACCTTGCCGTAGGCGATGTGGACGTCGGTAACCGACAGCAGCGCACTCATGCGGCGGCTCCGAGATAGGCCTTGATGACGTCGGGATTGCGCTTGATCGCGGCCGGCGTGCCTTCGGCGATCTTGGTGCCGAAATCCAGCACCACGATGCGGTCGGCGAGATCCATCACGAACCCCATGTCGTGCTCGACCAGCAGCACCGACATGCCGCCGTCGCGCAATTGGCGCAGCAGCGCGGCGAGCCGCTGCTTCTCCATATGGCGCAGGCCGGCGGCCGGTTCGTCGAGCAACAGCAGCATCGGATCGACGCACAGCGCACGCGCAATCTCGACGATGCGCTGCTGGCCGAGCGACAGCGAGCCCGCGAGTTGGTCGATCTGGTCGGACAGGCCGACGCGCGCGATCTGCCGCGCGGCCTCCGCCAGCAGTTTTGCCTCATCCGCGCGGTCGAACCGCAGCATGCTGGAAATCGCCCCGGAATTCCCACGCAGATGCGCGCCGATCGCGACGTTTTCCAGCACGGTCATGTCGGGCACCAGCTTGACGTGCTGGAAGGTTCTGGAAACGCCGAGCTTGACCACTTCCTGGGGCGGCGCGTTCTCCACTTCCTTCCCGAGCACGGAGATCTTGCCGCCGGTTGCGGTCAGGACGCCGGTGATCAGGTTGAAGGTCGTGCTCTTGCCGGCGCCGTTCGGGCCGATCAGCGCGACGATCTCGCGGGCGTTGACGTCGAACGAAACGTCGTTAACCGCGACCACGCCGCCGAACTGCTTGCGCGCCTTGTCGATGTGCAACAGCACCGAAGACGAACCGGGCGCGCGCTCGCGATGCTCCAGCTTCAGCGATGTGTCCGGCGTCTTGCGGGCCGGCTTGAACGGCAGCCGCGACATCAGCCAGGGCCAGACGCCTGATGGCGCGAGCTGCAGCAGCAGCACCAGCATGATGCCGAACACGATGGTCTCGAGCTGGCTCTGGCCGCCAAAGATGTAGGGCAGGTAGCTCTGCAGCACCTCCTTGAGGATCACGACGATGCCGGCGCCGAGCACGGCGCCCCAGACGTAACCGGCGCCGCCGACGACGGCGATGAACAGATACTCGATGCCGGCCTGCGCGCCGAACGGCGTCGGGTTGGCGGCGCGCTGGAAATGCGCATACAGCCAGCCGGACAGGCCGGCCAGCACCGCTGCATAGATGAACACCAGGAGCTTGGCGCGCGGCGTCTGCACGCCGAACGCTTCGGCTGCGACATGGCCGCGCCGTAAGGCGCGGATCGCGCGCCCGGTGCGGGAGTCCAGGAGATTCATGGTCAGCAGCGCAGCGATCAGCACCGCGACCCAGATCGCGTAGTAGATCGTATCCGGGCTCAGCATCTTGAACGAGCCGATCGAGAGTGGCGGAATGCCTGAGATCCCGTCATTGCGGCCGAGGAATTCGAGCTTGCTGAACAGATAGAACAGGCCGATGCCCCAGGCGATGGTGCCGAGCGGCAGATAATGGCCCGACAGCCGCACCGTGACGATGCCGAGCAGAACCGCCGCAATGCCGCTGACCACGAGCGAAGCCGGCAGCGTCAGCCAGGGCGAGACGCCATAGGCGGTGGTCAGCACCGCCGTGGTGTAGGCACCGAAACCGCAGAACGCGGCCTGCCCGAACGAGGTGAGGCCGCCGACGCCGGTGAGCAGCACCAGCCCCATCGCGACCAGCGCGGCGAGGCCGATATTGTCGAGCAGCACGATCCAGAACGGCGGAATGCCCGGGACGAGCGGGACCACCGCCAGCACGAGCGCGAAGATGATGAGAGGGAGCCGCTGCGTCATCGCGCTCAATCCTTCTCTTCTTCGACCGCGGGCGCTGCAAGCGAGCGCAACACGAGCACGGGGAGGATCAGCGTGAACACGATGACTTCCTTGAAATTGCTGGCGTAGAACGATGAGAAGGCTTCGACGATGCCGACCACGATGGCGGCGACCGCGGTCAGGGGATAGCTGACCAGGCCCCCAATGATGGCGGCGATGAAGCCCTTCAGGCCGATAAGGAAGCCGGTATCGTAATAGAGCGTGGTGATCGGAACGATCAGGATGCCGGAGATGGCGCCGATCACCGAGGCGAGCAGGAATGCGATCTGGCCCGACAGCGTGGTGCGGATGCCGACCAGGCGGGCGCCGAGGCGGTTGACCGCGGTAGCGCGCAACGCCTTGCCGGTCTTGGTGTAGCCGAAGAACAGCCACAGCGCGACGATGAAGCCGACCGTCAAGGCGTAGACGGCGAGGCTTTGGCCGGTGAACCGCAGCGGGCCCGCAGTCAGCGCGGCATTCGACAGCGCCGGGGCGCGCAGGCCTTCGGCGCCGAAGAACACCAGGCCCAGGCCCTGCAGCGCAAGGTGGCAGCCGACCGAGGCAATCAGGAGCACCAGCACCGATGTGTGCGCAATCGGCTGGAAAGCGATGCGATAGAGAAAGACCCCGATCGCCGCCACGATCAGGAGCGCCAGTGCAATGTTGACGGCGACCGGCGTGTTGGGACCAACCAGGACGTAAACGAGGCCGAGCAGCGCGAACGGGAAGACGATGTTCAGCGCGACGGAGCGCATCACCAGCCGCGCATGCAGCGCCTTGCGAGCGAAGAACAGGTCGAGGGCGAAGGCGACGAGGCCCATCGCGACGGCTAGCCGCACCGTGCCGGGCACCTGGCCGGTCGCCAGCATGGCGTAGCTCAGCGCGCCGTAGGTCACGAATTCGCCCTGCGGGATCAGGATGACCCGCGTGACCGCGAACACCAGCACCAGGGCCAGCCCGAGCAGTGCGTAGATCGCGCCATTGGTGATGCCGTCCTGCAGCAGGAACAGCATGATCGTTGTGTTCAAGGCCGAGCGCTCCCCCTTAGGCGTCGGACCGCCGCTACCGGTTGTGCCGGTCGGGTCGGCCGATATCGGCTGTTGATAGGTGCCGATATTTGATATAGTGCATAACGATTATTAGATATAATCTCAAGGTCCCCGAGCGTCCCGCGGGGTTTTTGTACCGGGATTGCGAGCCTGGAGCGATGACTGTTTCCAAGACCGCCGCCGATGCCGTCCGATCACCGCGTGCCCTGCGCAGGGAACCGGTCGATCCTGCCGGGGACGACAGCATGCTGCAACTGGGCGAACTGTCCGGACTGCTCGGCTATTCGCTGAAGCGTGCGCAGCTCAAGGTCTTCGAGGACTTCCTGCGCTGCGTCGCGCCGCTGCAGCTGACCCCGGCGCAATTCTCGGTGCTGCTGCTGCTCGACAAGAATCCGGGCCGCAACCAGACCGAGATCGCCAACACGCTCGGCATCCTCAGGCCGAATTTCGTCGCCATGCTCGACGCGCTGGAGAGCCGCGACCTTTGCGCACGGATGCGCTCCACCAACGACCGCCGCTCCCACATCCTGGTCCTGACCGACAGGGGCCGTGCCGTGCTGGCGCGCGCCAAGAAGCTGGTCGCCAACAAGCACGAGGCGCGGCTGATCGAGGTGCTTGGCCCCGCCAACCACGCCGCGTTGCTGGAGATGCTGGCGAAGCTCGCGCAGGAGTTTTGAGGGGGCGTGACGGCCCATCCGCTCGCAATGACGCGCTGGGTTGATACGTATCCGGCATGCGGGCGCCGCCAAGCGACCACGGTCTAAAGCTTGTAGCCGATGTTTCGCAGCAGATCCTTCCGCCACGCTATGTCGGCGTCGGTCTCGACACCGAGCGGCGAGGCGCCATCCACCACGCCGAGCACGCCGCGCCCGAGCTCCGTCTGCGCGACGATCACCTGTGTAGGATTGGCCGTCGCGCAATAGATGTGGCAGACCTCCGGCACCGCGCGCACCGCCGCCAGCACGTTAACGGGAAAGAACCCGTCGCCGAGGAAAATCAGGAAGGTGTGACCGGCGCCGATCGCCAATGCGTTGTCGCGTGCCAGGGCGAACGAGGCGTCGTCGTTACCGGAGCAGCGCACCAACCGCTTGCCGGAGGCCTCGCAGAAAGCCACCCCGAAGCGGATGCGCGGTACCGCGCCCACCAGCGCTTCGTGAAGGTCTTCCACGGTCTTGATGAAATGCGACTGGCCGAAGATGAAGTTGGTCTCATCCGGCTTGACGATGGGCACCACGGTGAGTTCCATGGCTTCGCTCCTGCACGGTGAGCTCCCCAATCCATGGTAGGCCGTCGGAGGGCGTTTGCAAGCGGCCACAGGCGGTCAAATGTGCCGGCTGTCTGCTTCCGGCTCACGCCGACCAGACCCAGCATCCGTACTCACGACGGCCTCTCAAGGGAAGGCCGGAAATCGCCGGGAGGGTTGCGCGCCCAAGGGCGGGAACTGTGGTATCCTCCGTCAAGCGCGACATGGTGCGCCCGAATGTTGCATGGCCCCTCGCCAAAGTGGCCGCAAAGCGTACCGAGCGTTTGCTAACGGATCTGAAGGGATCGCTTCCGGGGGGCTCGAGGAGGATCAACGCCGTGAAGCGGGACTTCGACCTCATCGTCTATGGCGCGACGGGTTACACCGGCCGTCTCATCGCCGAATATCTGGCGACATCCTATCGCGGGGACGATGCTCCGTCTTGGGCAATTGCGGGACGCTCGACCGACAAACTCCAGAAGATCCGTGCCGACATCGGCGCACCGGACGATTTGCCGTTGGTGAAGGCGGATGCGGCCGAGCCGGCCAGCCTGCGTTCGATGTGCGAGCGCGCGGCCGTGGTCGTCACCACGGTCGGGCCTTATCAGCTTCACGGTCCCGAGCTAGTGGCGGCCTGCGCGGCCACCGGCACGGCCTATGTTGATCTTTGCGGCGAACCGGGCTGGATGCGGCGCATGATCGACGTCCATCACGAAGAGGCGAAACGGACCGGCGCGCGCATCGTCTTCTCCTGTGGCTTCGATTCCATCCCGTTCGACCTCGGTGTGCTCACGTTGCAGGAGAAAGCGCGCGAGAAATTCGGACGCCCGGCGCGGCGGGTCAAGGCCCGTCTGCGCAAGGTGAAGGGCGGCATGTCCGGTGGGACCGCGGCGAGCGCTCAGGCGACGCTGGCCGCCGCGGCGCGCGACCCGGCCCTGATCCGGTTGCTGACCGATCCGTTCGCGTTGACGCCCGGCTTCACCGGGCCGTCTCAGCCGTCGGGTCTCGTCCCCGAATATGACACGAGCATGCACGCGTGGCTCGTGCCGTTCCCGATGGCGCCGATCAACACCAAGAACGTGCACCGCACGAACTTCCTGTTGGGACATCCCTACGGCAGGGACTTCGTTTATGACGAGATGATGGTGGCGCCGGGACTTGGGGACATCGCGAGCGTGACGACGGAGGCGTTCGCCACGGTGGTGTCCTTGTTCGGGACCGGCGGTCTCAAACGCGGCGCAGGCCCGACCCGAGAAGCGCGCGAGAGGGGCTTCTACGACATCTTCTTTCTGGGCGAGGTGCCGGACGGCGGACGGGTCGAGGCCGTCGTCACCGGCGACCGCGATCCGGGCTATGGCTCGACCAGCAAGATGATCGCCGAGAGCGCACTCTGCCTCGTGCGCGACGTGCAGGGCGAGGGCGGCATCTGGACGCCAGGTGCGCTGATGGGGCCGGCCTTGCGCGAGCGTTTGAAGGCGCGTGCCGGCCTCACTTTCAGCGCGCGTTGAGGTCGCACTCAGAATTGGGGCGGCGTGCTGGGTTGCTTGCGCCATCGCCAAGGTTTCGGCGGACAAGTCGCGGAGCCCGTCATGCAATGACTGGATGGTTACGCGCCATTCCGGGGCGCGCGTCAGCGCAAACCCGGAATCCAGAGGTGGTCGAGTGAGATTCCGGGGTCGATGCTACGCATCCCCCCGGAATGACGATGGATCAATCCACCAGGATCACGCGCACATCGTTGACGTTGGTCAGCGTCGGCCCGGTCAGCAGCAGATCCCCGGTCTGCGCGAAGAAGCCCGTGGCGTCATTGTTCTCGAGATAGGCCCTCGGATCGAGGCCGGTCGATTTCATCTTCGCGAATGTCGCCTGATCGATCACGGCCCCGGCGGGGTCGGTGGCGCTGCCGGCGCCGCCATCGGCGCCGTCGGTGTCGGCGGCAAGCGCGGAGATGTCGGGCGTGTCCTTGAGCAGATCGGCCAGCGCCAGCGCGTATTCCTGGTTGGGGCCGCCGCGGCCATTGCCGCGCACGGTCACGGTGAGCTCGCCGCCGGAGATGATTGCGATCCGCTTGCCTTCGCTGCGCGCCTTCAGCGCGAGCCGCGCGTGCTCGGCCGCGACGTCGCGGGCCTCGCCTTCGAGATCGGCGCCGAGCGCGATGGTCTCATAGCTGGCGTCCTGCGCGACCTTCACGGCGGCATCGATCGAGGCCTTCGGCTTCGCCAGCAGTTCGAACGTCGCCCGCGCAAAGGCGGGATCGCCGGGCTTGCAGCTCTCGTTCCTGGGATCGTCAAGCGCACGGCGGACCGCGTCATCGACGGAGAGATTGTATCTGGCGACCAGCGCGCGGGCATCCGCTAGCGTGGTTGGATCCGGCACCGTCGGTCCCGAGGCGATCGCGGAGGGATCGTCATGCGGCACGTCTGATATCGCCAGCGTGACTATCTCGGCGGCGTGCTGGCCGGCGCGCGCCAGCCGTCCGCCCTTGATCCGCGACAAATGCTTGCGGACGATGTTCATCTCGCCGATCGGCGCGCCGGAGCGCAGCAGCGCGCGGTTGACCTGCTGCTTCTGGGCGAAGCTCACGCCCTCGACGGGCGCGATCCAGTTCGCCGAACCGCCGCCGGTCAGCAGCACCAGCAGCAGATCGTCTGCCGTCGCCTCGGCGGCGAGCCGCAGCGTATCGTCGGCTGCGCGCAAGCCGGCCTCATCGGGCACCGGGTGGCCGGCCTCGACCACCTTGATGCGGCGGGTCGGCACACCATGGCCATGGCGGGTGGTGGCGATGCCGACCAGCCGCGATGGCGCAAGGCCGAGCGTGTCGAGATAGTGCCGTTCCGCCGCCGCGGCCATGGCGCCGGCGCCCTTGCCGGCTGCGAGGCAGATCACGCGTCCCTTCGGCGCCGGCCGCAGCCGCGATGCCAGCACGACATCGGGATGCGCAGCCGCCACCGCGGCATCAAAGATCGAACGCAGGAAGGGACGACGGTCGGTCATGGCTATACCTTCGCGAGAGCCGGGACGTGGGTAAATTGGGCCGCATTACACGCTGTGTTCCCTCTCCCGCTTGCGGGGGAGGGTTAGGGTGGGGGTGCTGCCACGAGTCGTATTGCGGAGAAAGCCCCCACCCGGATCGCATCTTTGATGCGATCCGACCTCCCCCGCAAGCGGGAGAGGTGAAGGAAGGTTGCGGTGCCTCCAATCGAAACAAGCTCCGTTCCGTCTCTAGTTTCCGGCGACTTCGCCGCTGATGACGTCGCCGAACAATTGCCAGCGCTCGCCCTTGAACTGCATCAGCTGCAGTTGCTCGATCGGCTGGAAGTCGTCGGGACTTGTACTCAGCGTGACGCCGGGCAACAGGCCGCCCTGCGCAAACTGCTTCAGGCTTGCGGCCTGCTTCATCACATTGGCGCGGGTGAGGTCGTCGCCGCAGCGGCGCAGCACCTCGACCATGGTGGTTGCCATGTTGTAGCCGGTCATCGCCGAGGCATCGACGCGGTTGGTGTCGGGCATGTATTTGGCGAGCAGATCGTCGAACGCCTTCATGCCGGCGTCGTCCTTCCACTGCGGATCGCTGGCGTCCTTGGCGTAGGCCGCCGAGATCACGCCTTGCGCATTGTCGAGCCCGGCCGGACGCATCACCGTCGCGGTGGAGGCCGAGACGTTGGACACGATCGTGACCGGCTTCCAGTTCATCTCGCCGAGCTTCTTGATCGCCTGAGCGCCGAATTTCGGCGTGGTGAAGAAGATGATGACATCAGGGTTGGAGGATTTCAGCCGCACCACATGGGAATCGATGGTCGGTTCGGCGACCTCGTAGCTCTCCTTGGCGGCTATCCGCACCGGATCGCTGGCGAAGCCGTCCTCGAGGCCCTTGAGGTAGTCCTTGCCCATGTCGTCGTTCTGGTAGAGCACCGCGACCTTGGCGGCCGGCTTCTCCTTGAGCAGGTACTTCGCGTAGATGCGCGACTCGCTCTGGTAGCTGGGCAGCCAGCCCATGGTCCAGGGGAAGCTCTTCGGGTGTTCCACTTGGTGGCGCCGGTGGCGACGAACAGCTGCGGCACCTTCTTGGCGTTGAGATACTTCTGGATCGCGGTGTTGGAGGCGGTGCCGAGCGTGCCGAACAGGAACAGCACCTCGTCGCTCTCGACCAGCTTGCGGGCCTGCTCCACGGCCTTCGGCGGCGAATAGGCGTCGTCATAGGAAACGAAGTTGATCTTGCGCCCGTTGATGCCGCCGTCGTCGTTGACCTTCTTGAATACGGCGGCCATCGCCTTGCCGACCACGCCATAGGCCGACGCCGGGCCGCTATAGGGCACGATGTTGCCGATCTTGATTTCGGTATCGCTCGCACCGGTGTCGTATTTCTTCTGCGCCCATGCGGCATTGCCGGCCGCGGTGGCGACGGCGAGGCCGAGCAGGGCGGTTGCGACACGGTGTCGGATCGGCATCGGCATTTCCCGAAAGCTCCTTGTTGTTGCCGCCGCGCGAGGGGCGGTTTCTTGCGGGATTTCCTAGCGCATTGCCGGGCAAAGTGTAAGCGGCATCGCCCGGGCCGGTCGGCGGGCGGATGCCCCGGCTAATGAAAAGCCCCCTGCGACGGTATCGCAGGGGGCCATTCTCAGCCTGCAATTTGCGGGAAATCAGCCGCCGACGTCTGCGCTGATGACGTCACCGAACAGTTCCCATTTCTCGCCCTTGAACTTCATCAGCTGCAGCTGGCTGATCGGCGCGAAATCATTCGCGGCGGTGTTGATCTTGATGCCGGGCAGCAGCACCTCGGTGCGGAAGTCCTGCAGGTTCGCCGCCTGCTTCATGATGTTCTCGCGGGTGAGGTTGTCGCCGCACTGCTTGAGCACCTGAACCAGGGTCTGGGCCACGCCGAAGCCGACCACGGTGCCGCCGTCGAGCTTGTCGCCCTCGGGGAAGTCCTTGGCCATGAAGGCGTAGAATTCCTTCATGCCGGGATCATTGTCCCACTGCTTGTCGGAGGCGTCCTTCAGATAGGCGGCGGAGATGATGTCCTGCGCGTTCTCGAAGCCGGCCGGCTTGATCACGCTGCCGACCGAGGCCGACACGTTGTTGAGGAAGTGGGTCGGCTTCCAGCCGATCTCGGCAATCTTCTTGATCGCCTGCGCCGCGAATTTCGGCGTCGCGATGTCGATGAAGACGTCGGCGTTGCTGGCCTTCAGCTTGACGATGTTGCTGTCGATCGTGGGCTGGGAAGTCTCGAAGCTCTCTTCGGCCACGATCATGCTGGCGGCCTTCTGGCCAAGGCCGTCCTTGAGACCCTTCAGATAGTCCTTGCCGTAATCGTCATTCTGGAACAGCACCGCGATCTTGGCGTTCGGCATGTTCTTCAGAATGTATTTTGCGTAGATCTGGGTCTCGCTCTGGTAGTTGGGCTGCCAGCCCATGGTCCAGGGGAAGTCCTTCGGGTCATTCCACTTGGTGGCGCCGGTGGCGACGAACAGCTGCGGCACCTTCTTGGAGTTCATGTATTTCTGGATCGCCGAGTTGGACGGCGTGCCGAGCGAGTTGAAGATCAGCAGCACCTCGTCGCTCTCGACCAGCTTGCGGGCCTGCTCCACGGCTTTCGGCGGCGAATAGGCGTCATCGTAGGAGATGAAGTTGATCTTGCGGCCGTTGATGCCGCCGGCGTCGTTAATCTTCTTGAAATAGGCGGCCTCGGTGCGGCCGATGATGCCGTAGGCGGATGCGGGTCCGCTGTAGGGCATGATATTGCCGATCTTGATTTCGGTGTCGCTGGCGCCGGTGTCGTATTTCTTCTGGGCAAACGCGGCGCTGCCGGACGTGGCGACGAGCGCGAGCGCGGCCCCGAGGACCGCAAGTCTAGTGGTAGCGGACATTGATGTGTCTCTCCCTGTTGTCAGACGGATGTGTCGCGGCCCCCTTGTTTCGAGGGCTCTCTTATTTGGCTGTAGTGATTAGCATTTTAGGCGGTCGGTCTCAATGAAAAGCCCCTGCGACAACGCCGCAGGGGCTCTCGTCTTTAGTCGACAATTTCGGGTTAGCCGCCGACGTCGCCGCTCAAAATTTCACCAAATCGCTCCCAGGTCTCGCCCTTGAACCGCATCAGTTGCAGTTGCGAAAGCGGCGCGAAGTCGGTCGCCGAGGTGTTGACCTTGACGCCCGGCAACAGGCCGCCGAGCTCGAGGTCGCGGATGCCGGCGGCCTGCTTCATGATGTTCTCGCGCGTCAGATTGTCGCCGCACGCCCGCAGCACGTGCTCGAGGCCCTGCGCGACGGTGTACGCGTACATCACGGACGCGTCGGCGCGGTTTGCTTCAGGGTAGTACTTATCCAGGAACTGGTTCCAGGCGATCATGCCCTTGTCGGTCTTCCACTGCGGATCGGTCGGATCCTTCAGATATTGCGACGAGATGATGTCCTGGGCGTTCTCGAAGCCCGCCGGCTTGATCACGCTGCCGATCGACGAGGAGACGTTGTTGAGGAAATGCAGCGGCTTCCAGCCGAGCTCGTTGTTCTTCTTGATGGCCTGCGCCGCGAATTTCGGCGTCGTGATGTTGAAGAATACGTCGGCGCCGGTGGCCTTGAGCCTGACGATGTGGGAATCGATGGTCGGCTCGGTCACCTCGTAGCTGTCCTCGGCGACGATCATTGAGGCGGCCTTGGCGCCGAGCCCGTCCTTGAATCCCTTCAGATAGTCCTTGCCGTAATCGTCGTTCTGGTAGAGCACCGCGATCCTGGCGTCCGGCTTGTTCTTCAGGATGTACTTCGCATAGATGATGGACTCGCTCTGGTAGTTGGGCTGCCAGCCCATGGTCCAGGGGAATTCCTTCGGGTCGTTCCACTTGGTGGCCCCGGTGGCGACGAACAGTTGCGGCACCTTCTTCTGGTTCATGTATTTCTGGATCGCCGAGTTCGGCGGCGTGCCGAGCGAATTGAAGATGATCAGCACCTCATCGCTCTCGACGAGCTTGCGCGCCTGCTCGACGGTCTTCGGCGGCGTGTAGGCGTCGTCGTAGCTGATGAAGGTGACCTTGCGGCCGTTGATGCCGCCCTCGGCGTTGACCTTGCGGAAATAGGCCTCCTCGGTCTTGCCGATCACGCCATAGGCGGAGGCTGCTCCGCTGTAGGGCATGATGTTGCCGATCTTGATCTCGGTGTCGCTGGCGCCGGTGTCGTATTTCTTCTGCGCGATGGCGGGGCTCGTGGCCGCCGCGAGCAGTGCGAGGGCAGCCGAAATGGCCCCCAATCGCAAGTGGATAGCAGGCATTTTGATCTCCCTTGGATCACCATGAATGTGTCACGATTTTTGGAATGGGAGCACTTCGCGGCCCCTCGCGACATTGAATACCTTTCGCCTGGTGCCAGCAACAGGAAGCCCCCCGCGGCGGTGCCGCGGAGGGCGTCATTTAGTCGAACGCGTTGCGAGGAAAACCTGCGTTGCTGAAGCGCCTCGCGATACACGCGAAGCGTTTGCGTTGAGGTCGTGCGTCGTCCTAGTTGCTCAGATTGCTCGAAATGATGTCACCGAACAGCTCCCACCTCTCGCCCTTGAACCGCATCAGGCGCAGCTGCTTGATCGGCGCGAAGTCGGTGGCCGAGGTGTTGATGCTGATGCCCGGCAGCAGCGTGTCGGGGACATAATCCTTCAGGCTCGCGGCCTGCTTCATGATATTGGCGCGGGTGAGATCGTCACCGCACATCTCGAGCACCTTCACCATGGTCTGCGCGGCGGCGTAACCAAAGGAGGTGGCGCCGTCGAGCTTGTTGGCGTCGGGATAATCCTTCTTGAGGAAGGCAAGGAATTTCTCCATGCCGGGATCCTTGTCCCATTGTGGGTCGGCGCCGTCCTTGAGGTAGGACGCCGACAGGATGCCCTGCGAATTCTCGAAGCCCGCCGGCTGCATCACGCCGCCGACCGAAGCCGAAACGTTGGCGACGAACTGCAGCGGCGTCCACGCGATCTCGGCCGCCTTCTTGATGGCCTGCGCCGCGAATTTCGGCGTCGTGACGCTGACGAAGGTGTCGGCGCCGGCGGCCTTCAGCTTGATGATGCGGTTGTCGATTGTGGGCTCCGACGTCTCGTAGGCCTCTTCGGCGACGATCATCGTGGCCTTGTCGCCGAAAGCGTCTTTCAGTCCCTTGAGGTAGTCCTTGCCGAAATCGTCATTCTGGTAGAGCACGCCGACCTTGGCGTCGGGCTTGTGCTTCATGATGTATTTTGCGTAGACCCGCGCCTCGTCCTGGTAGGACGGTTGCCAGCCCATGGTCCATGGATAGTTCTTGGGGTCGTTCCACTTGGAGGCGCCGGAGGCGATGAACAGCTGCGGCACCTGCTTCTCGTTCATGTACTTTCGGATCGCGGCGTTGCTTGAGGTGCCGACCGAGCCGAACACCAGCAGCACCGCGTCGTCCTCGACCAGCTTGCGCGCCTGCTCGACGGTCTTGGCCGGCGAGTAGCCGTCGTCATAGGAGATGAACGTGATCTTGCGGCCGCGGATGCCGCCGGACGCGTTGATCATCTTGAAGTAGGCCGCCTCGGTCCTGCCGATCACGCCATAGGCCGAGGCGGGTCCCGAGTACGGCACGGTGTTGCCGATCCTGATCTCGGTGTCGCTGGCGCCGGTGTCGTAGGCCTTCTGCGCCAAGGCGACATTGCAGCTCGTCAGGATCAGAGCGAATGCGGACAATAGCGCCGTCAGGGACGGGCGTACGGCAATCATGGTTTCCCCACCTCGTATTCTTGTGCCGTGTATTCAATACCATCGGCGCCGGGCGTCAACAAAAAGCCCCCGCGACGTTGATCGCGGAGGCTGTTGTTTTATTCCCGCAGTGCAGCGTTACTCGGAGGGAACGTCGCCGGAAATGATCTCGCCGAACAGTTCCCATTTCTGGCCCTTGAAGCGCTGCATCTGCAGCTGGGCGATCGGGGCGAAGTCGGTGGCCGAGGTGTTGATCTTGACGCCGGGCAGCAGGGTGTCCGGCGTAAAATCCTTCAGGCTCGCCGCCTGCTTCATGACGTTGGCGCGGGTCAGATCGTCGCCGCACATTTCGAGCACCTTGGCGAGCGTCTGCGCGGCGCCATAGCCGTAGACGACGCCGTTGTCGGTCTTGTCGACGCCCGGCATGTACTTGTCGAGGAAGGCGTTCCACTTCTTCATGCCGGGATCGTTGGCCCATTGCGGGTCGGAGCCGTCCTTGGCATAGGCGGCCGAGAGCACGCCCTGGGCGTTCTCGAAGCCGGCGGGCTGCATCACGCTGCCGACCGAGATCGCCACGTTGGTGATGATCTGCAGCGGCTTCCAGCCGAGCTCGGCGGTCTTCTTGATGGTCTGGGCGCCGAATTTCGGCGTGGTGTAGATCAGGAGCACGTCGGGATTGGCGGCCTTGATCTTGACGATATGGCCGTCGATCGACGGCTCGGAGACCTCATAGCTCTCCTCCATGATGATGCTGGAGGCCGCTTTGGCGCCGAAACCGTCCTTGGTGCCCTTGAGGTAGTCTTTGCCGAAATCGTCGTTCTGATAGAGGATCGCGACCTTGGCGTCTGGCTTCTCCCTCAACAGCCATTTGGCATAGATCTGCGCTTCGCTCTGGTAGCTGGGTTGCCAGCCGATGGTCCACGGGAAGTTCTTCGGGTCGTTCCACTTGGTAGCGCCGGTGGCGACGAACAGCTGCGGGATCTTCTTGGAGTTGAGGTACTTCTGGATCGCGGTGTTCGACGGCGTGCCGAGCGGGTTGAACACGGCGAGCACCTCGTCGCTCTCGACCAGCTTGCGCACCTGCTCGACCGCCTTCGGCGGCGAATAGGCGTCGTCATAGCTGACGAAGCTGACCTTGCGGCCGTTGATGCCACCCTGATCGTTGATCATCTTGAAGTAGGCTTCTTCGGTCTTGCCGATCACGCCATAGGCGGAGGCCGGTCCCGAATACGGCATGATGTTGCCGACCTTGATCTCGGTATCGCTTGCGCCGGTGTCATATTTCTTTTGGGCGAATGCGGCAGTGGACGTCGCAGCAACAGCGACGATCGCCGCGGAAATCGCGGCGATCCGAACGGTAGAAAGCATAATATCTCCTGGTTTGCTTCGATAGGCTGTTAGTTTTTCTTGAGCTTTGCGGCCAGCTGGTGGGCAACGATCGCAACCTGCCTGGCGCCGTGCGGCACGAGGAAGATGACGAGGAACAGCAGCACGCCGAACACAGCGCCGGAGAGGCCCTTGGAAATCCCCTCCGCGATGTTGGGCACGAAGATGATGAAGGCGCTTCCGACGATCGAGCCGGGCAGCCAGCCGACGCCGCCGACCACCATACCGAGGAACAGCGAGATCGCGAGCTGGATGGTGTAGCCGTCGGGTGCCACGAACTGCACCGCGATGGCGCCGAGACCGCCGGCAACGCCGGTGATGCCGGCCGAGACGCCGAACGCCAGCGTCTTGTAAAGCGCGACGTCGACGCCCATCGCGGAAGCCGCGATCTCGTTGTCACGGATCGCCATGAAGGCGCGGCCCGAGCGCGAGCGCAACAGGTTCACTGAAGCGATATAGATCGCGATCGTGACCACCAGCGTGAAGTAATACAGCCACATGTCCTGCCCCATCGGCAGGCCGAACGGCGCATCCGGCTTGGTGACCACGAGACCCTGCACGCCGCCGGTCCAGTGCTCGAAATAGCCCAGCTTCAGAAGCTGCGGCATCGCGGTGGCGAGCGCAAAGGTGGCGAGCGCCAGATAGACACCGGAAAGCCGCAGCGCCGGCTGGCCGAACAGGAAGCCGAAGCCGAAGCAGACGATGCCGGCGATCGGCAGCGTGAGGGCATAGTTCATGCCCACATGCTCCATCAGGATCGCCGAGGTATAGGCGCCGACGGCGTAGAACGCGCTCTGACCGAGCGAGAACTGGCCGGAGCCGCCGGTCAGGATGTTGAGCGCCATCACCGCAAGGCCGTAGATCAGAAGCATCGTCATCTGGAAGATGATGAAGTTCTTCACGAACATCGGGATCAGGATCAGCGCGGCGAGCACGACGAGCGACGTGCCATAGCCCAGCGTCATGGCGCGCTTGGGAACGGCCTCGACGGCCTGGCCTTCGGTGACGACTTCGACTTCTTCAGCGGCGCTCATGATCAAACTCGCTTCACGATGGCGCGACCGAACAGGCCTGCCGGTTTGACGACCAGGACGACAATGATCAGCGCAAGCGCGATCGGAAGTTTCAGCTCATTGCCGACGCCGGGGATGTAGGTGCCGACGAGGTTCTCGAAGATGCCGACCAGGAAGCCGCCCATCACGGCACCGAACGGGCTGGTCAGGCCGCCGAGCACGGCGGCGGCAAATCCGTAGATCAGCACGCCCAGCATCATGTTCGGCTCGAGGAACACCACCGGCGCGATCATCATGCCGGCGATTGAGCCGATCGCCGCGGCCATGCCCCAGCCCAGCGCGATCATCCACGAGGTGTTGATGCCGACCAGCCGCGCCGATTCCGGCACCGATGCGGCGGCACGCATCGCAAGACCCACCCGGGTGAAGCGGAAGAAGAAGAACAGCAGGAGCAGCATCAAGAGCGTAATGCCGATCATGCCGGCCTGGTGGGTCGAGATCAGCTGGCTGCCGAGGAACGGGGAAGAGCCGAACGGCGTCGGATACTGCTTGATGGTGAAGTCCCAGATCAGGCCGGCGACGCTGTTGATGATCGCATACAGCGCGATAAAACCGGCGACGTTGGTCAGGATCGGCGCCTTCGCCAGCGGCTTGAACAAGAGCCGCTCGATCGCAATGCCGGCGGCGAAGGAAAACGCGACGGTGAGCACGAAAGCGCCCCAATATGGCACGCCCCATTGCATCAGCTGCCAGGACACGAAGGTCGAGAACATCGCCATTTCGCCCTGGGCGAAATTCAGATGGTCGATGGCCTGGTAGATCATGACCACCGCGAGCGCCATGCAGGCATAGATCGCGCCGGTGGCGATGCCGGCCAGGACCTGGTTGGCAAAAAGCTCCATTGTGCCAGCTCCTCAGTAGCCGAGATAGGATTTGCGGACGTCTTCGTTGTTCGCGATGTCCTTGGCATTGCCCGACATCACGATCCGTCCAGTTTCGATCACATAGGCCTGGTCGGCGAGCTCGAGCGCGAGCTGCGCGTTCTGCTCGACCACCAGGATGGTCACCTTTTCCTCGCGATTGATCTTGCCGAGGATGCGGAACAGGTCGCGCACGATCAGCGGGGCGAGGCCGAATGACGGCTCGTCGAGCAGCATCAGCCGCGGCCGCAGCATCAGCGCGCGCGCCACCGCGAGCATCTGCTGCTCGCCGCCCGACAGCGTGCCGGCCTGCTGGGTGTAGCGCTGCTTCAGCACCGGGAAATGTTCGTACATCCGCTCGATGTCGGAGCCGATGGCCTGCTTGTCCGAGCGGCTGATGGCGCCGAGCTGCAGGTTTTCCTCCACCGTCATGTTGGTGAAGGTGCCGCGGCCCTGCGGCACATGGGCAATGCCGAGGCGGACCACGTTTTCAGTAGAACGGGTGCCGATCGGCTTGCCCTCGAACTCGATCGCGCCGGTCGAGCGCACCATGTTGCAGATCGCCCGCAGCGTGGTGGTCTTGCCGGCGCCGTTGGCGCCGAGCAGCGTGGTCAACGAACCCTCGTTGAGCGAGAAACTGAGGCCGTGCAAGGCCTGGACCTGACCGTAATAGGCGCGCAGGTCCTTGACGTTGAGCATCGCTGTCATTGGTCCTTGCTCCCCAGATAGGCCTTGATGACATCAGGGTCGGCCTGGACCTGGGCCGGCGTGCCTTCGGCAAGCTTGCGGCCGAAATTGAGCGCGACGACGTGGTCGGCGATCGACATCACGAGACCCATGTGATGCTCGACCAGCAACACCGTAATTTTACGGTCGTCGCGGATTTTGCGGATCAGGTCGCCGAGCACGTAGACTTCCTCGTGATTGAGGCCGCCGGCCGGCTCGTCGAGCAGCAGGATCTTCGGATCCGCGGCCAAAGCGCGCGCCAGCTCGACCCGCTTCTGGGTGCCGAAGGGAAGCCCCGAGACCACGGTGTGGGCGACGTCCTCGAGATCGAGATAGCCGAGGATGTCGTGCACCTTCTTGTTCATGTCGTGCTCGCTGCGGCGGACCCAGGCGAGGCGCAGCGAGTCGCTGACGATGTCGCTCGAGGTGCGCGCATGCGCGCCGACGCGCACATTGTCGAGCACGGACAGGTTGGGGAACAGCGCGACGTTCTGGAAGGTGCGGCCGATGCCGATCTCGGCGATCCGGTGCGGCGGGCGCGACAGGATGCTCTTGCCTTCCATCAGGATGTCGCCGGACGACGGCTGGTAGAGCCGCGACAGGCAGTTGAACAGCGTCGTCTTGCCGGCGCCGTTCGGCCCGATCAGGCCGAGGATCTGTCCATGACACATGTCGAACGACACGCCGTTCAACGCAATGATGCCGCCGAACACGACGCTGACGTCGCGAACCGCGAGCAGAGGATCATTCCCCTGCGCGAGCTGTGCCTGCGTCATCTCGTCTCGCCCGCCATCTTCGAGCGGTGCGAGCGGCCCTGCGATGTGCTTCGCCGGACGTGATGGAGGCTATCTGATCCCCTCGGCCAAACGTGCAACTTTCCCTCCTACTCTGGTCTTTTTGCTTGTTTCTTTTTTGGATTGCGGCGCCATTCCACCGAGCGCCTGCTCGATGTTCCTTACCATCGCGACAAGGCGAGGTCCAATGTCGTTGAGCAATCGATCTTCCGTGAAGCGGAATGCCGGCGCGCCGCAATTGAAAGCATAGGGGCCGGTTCCGTCGTTCAGTTTCAATGCAACGCCGGCCGCGGCGACATCATCCTGCCAGTCGCCGGTGGACAAGGTGAATCCGTACTTCGCCACCGTCTCGCCGGAGCGCTCGATGCCGTCGCGGATCTTGGCCCAGCGGCTGCCATAGTGATCTCGCAGCTCGCGTAATAAAGCCGCACGCTCCTCGGGTGGCAATGCCCAAATATAGGCACGTCCCATCGCCGTGGTTGCGATCGGCACCCTCGAGCCGACGTCGAGTTGCACGCCGAGCGCCAGGCCGTTCCGGCTCTGGCCGAAATAGATCATGCTGTGACGGTCGCGGCCGCCGACGGCGACTGCGCCGCCGGTCGCGCGCATTACCTCTTCCCGATAAGGTTCGGACAAATGCCGAACGCCGAGATTGGCGAGCGCGGCGTAGCCGAGTGCCATCGCCGACGGCGCGAGCTGGTACTTCTCGAACTTCGGTACAGGTGTAAGGTATCCCAGCTTGGTCAGCGTGTAGGTCAGCCGGGAAATCGTCGGCTTCGGTAACTTGGTGCGGGCCGCAATCTCCTGATTGCCGAGCAGCCCGTCATTGGGTTGAAATGCACGCAGGACGTCCAGTCCGCGGGAAAGCGCGACGACGAAATTGCGATCGGTCGCTGTTTTCTTCCCGGCGCGCTTCATTCCCTGACCTTGTCATGCTCGTTGACAAGGCTCGTGCTTCAAAATAACCCTCCGTGTCAAGATGTGGAATTAAATTTCGCAGTGCGAAATTGGTCTAATCGTAGCGGCTCAACGCAAGTCGTGCAGCTACTCAACACAAGAAGCATCCAGGGAGAGTCCCGGTGAGTGAAGTCGTCAAGCTCGAACGTCATGACAACATTGCAGTCGTCACGGTTAACAGCCCGCCTGTGAACGCGCTGAGCGCGGCCGTGCGCGGCGGCATCTTCGATGGCATCAAGGCCGCGATCGACGACCCGCAGGTGCAGGGCATCGTGCTGACCTGCGCCGGCCGCACCTTCATCGCCGGCGCCGACATCACCGAATTCGGCAAGCCGCCGAAGCCGCCCGGGCTCGCCGAAGTGCTGAGCCTGATGGAAAGCTCGCCGAAGCCGATCGTTGCCGCGATCCACGGCACCGCGCTCGGCGGCGGTCTCGAGGTCGCGCTGGCCTGCCACTATCGCGTTGCCACCAAGGACGCCAAGCTCGGCCTGCCCGAGGTGAAACTCGGCCTGCTGCCGGGCGCCGGCGGCACCCAGCGGCTGCCGCGCGCGGTCGGTCCCGAGCTCGCGGTCAAGATGATCGTCGGCGGCGATCCGATCAGCGCCGAGGTGGCGCTCAAGAACGGCCTGATCGAGGAGATCGTGGAAGGCCCGGCGTCCGGCGGTGAGGCATTTGCGCGCAAGCTGGTCGCCGAGAAGCGTCCGCTGCGCAAGCTGCGTGATGACGACAGCAAGCTCGCCGCGGCCAGGGCCGATCGTTCGATCTTCACCAATGCGGTCGCCGCGCTGACCAAGAAGGCGCGCGGCCTCGAGGCGCCGTTCGCTGCCGCCGACGCCGTCGGTGCTGCGATCGACCTGCCGTTCGATGAAGGCCTGAAGAAGGAGCGCGAGGGCTTCCTGAAGCTGATGAACGGCGACCAGTCCAAGGCGCAGCGTTATGCCTTCTTCGCCGAGCGTGAAGCCGCCAAGATCTCCGGTGTTCCCGAGGGCACCAAGGGCCGCAATGTGGCGCGCGTCGCCATCCTCGGCGCCGGTACCATGGGCGGCGGCATCGCGATGTCGTTCGCCAATGCCGGCATCCCGGTCACCCTGGTCGAGACCGGCGAGGAGCAGCTGAAGCGCGGCCTGGGCATCATGCAGAAGAACTATGAGGCGACCGCCGCGCGCGGTGGCATCCCGGCGGACGCGCCCGCCAAGCGCATGGCCCTGATCAACGGCGTCGTCGGTATCGAGAACGTCGGGGATGCTGACCTGGTTATCGAGGCGGTGTTCGAGACCATGGCGGTCAAGAAGGAAGTGTTCGGCAAGCTCGATCAGTACGCCAAGCCGGGCGCGGTGCTGGCCTCCAACACCTCCTATCTCAACATCGACGAGATCGCGCAATCGACCAAGCGTCCGCAGGACGTGCTCGGCATGCACTTCTTCTCGCCGGCCAACGTCATGAAGCTGTGCGAGATCGTGCGCGCCGACAAGACCGCGCCGGACGCGCTGGTCACCGCCGTCTCGATCGCCCGCAAGATCGCCAAGGTGCCGGCCGTGGTCGGCGTCTGTGACGGCTTCGTCGGCAATCGCATGCTGGCGCAGCGCGGCAAGCAGTCCGAGAAGCTGCTGTTCGAAGGCGCGCTGCCGCAGCAGGTCGACGCCGTGGTAACGAAGTTCGGCATGCCGATGGGCCCGTTCGCGATGGGCGATCTCGCCGGTCTCGATATCGGCTGGCGCTCGCGCAAGGACCGCGGCATCAAGTCGGAGATCGCGGACGCGCTCTGCGAAGCCGGCCGTTTCGGCCAGAAGACCGGCAAGGGCTACTACAAGTATGAGCAGGGCTCGCGCGCGGCGCTGCCCGATCCGGAGGTCGAGAAGCTGATCGACGAAACGCTGTTGCGCCTCGGCCGCAAGAAGCGCGTCGTCAGCGACGACGAGATCCTCGAGCGCATGATGTACCCGATGATCAACGAGGGTGCGAAGATCCTCGCCGAAGGCATCGCGGCCCGGCCGTCCGACATCGACGTGGTGTGGCTCTATGGCTATGGCTGGCCGATCTATCGCGGCGGCCCGATGTTCTGGGCCGACACCGTCGGCCTGAAGCACATCGCCGATCGGCTGGCCTTCTACGCCAAGGAGACCAACGATCCATCGCTCGAGCCGGCGCCGCTGCTCAAGAAGCTCGCCGATGAGGGCAAGACCTTCGCCTCGCTCGCCGCAGCGTCGAAGGCGGCGTGATCGTCTTCGACGACGCGAAGGCGGTGACAGGGTTCCCTCCCCCCTTGCGGAGGAGGGTTAGGGAGAGGGATGGCGGCATCGGGACTGCCCGAGTGGTACCCCTTCCCCCAACCCCTCCCCGCAAGGGGGAGGGGAGCCCGTGCGCCGGTGCTCACCTTACGAAAGCGAAGACGTTCATGACCTATCCCGGCGAACAATATTATCCCAACGGCGTGCAGTGGAGCGACGAGATCGCGCGCGGCACGCTGCCGGACCTGCTCTCGAATGCGGCCGCGGAGTTCGGCGCGCGTCCGGTGCTGGAATTCCGGGAACGCCAGATCGGCTACGGCGAACTGGAAACCCTGGTCGAGACCGCCGCCGCCGCCTTCATGCGGGCCGGCTACGGCAAGGGCACGTCGGTCGCATTGTTTCTCGGCAACTCGCCCGATCATCCGATCAATTTCTTCGGCGCGCTGAAGGCCGGCGCTCGCGTCGTGCATCTGTCGCCGCTCGACGGCGAGATCGCGCTGTCGCACAAGCTGTCCGATTCAGGCGCGCGCGTGCTGGTCACCAGCAACCTCTCGGCGCTGTTGCCGACCGCGCTGAAATTCCTCGCCAAGGGTCTGCTCGACCGGCTCATCGTTTGCGAGGATGATAATTGGGGCAAGGTCGGCACGCCGCAGACTGCGTTGCCGGACAATCCCGCCATCATCACCCACCGCCAGTTCATCGACGGCGCGACCAGGCCGGCGCAATGGCCCGCGGTCGACGTCGAGGACGTTGCGCTGCTGCAATACACCGGCGGCACCACCGGCCTGCCCAAGGGCGCCATGCTGAGCCACGGCAATCTCACCGCGGCGGTGTCGATCTACGACGTCTGGGGCAAGCCGGGACGGCTGGAACGCAATGCGATCGAGCGCGTGATCTGCGTGCTGCCGCTTTTTCATATCTATGCACTGACCGTCGTGCTGCTGTCGGCGATCCGGCGCGGCCATCTGATCTCGCTGCATCAACGCTTCGACGTCGAGGCGGTGATGCGCGACATTGAGGTCAAGCGCGCGACGGTGTTTCCCGGCGTGCCGACGATGTGGATCGCGATCGCCTCGCTTCCCGATCTCGACAAGCGCGATCTCTCCTCGCTGGTGGTCGCCGGCTCCGGCGGCGCGCCGCTGCCGGTCGAAGTCGCAAAAGTCTTCGAGCGCCGCGTCGGCATGAAGCTGAAGAGCGGCTGGGGCATGACCGAGACCTGCTCGCCCGGCACCGGCCATCCCAAGGAAGGGCCGGAGAAGCCGGGCTCGATCGGGCTGATGCTGCCCGGCATCGAGATGGACGTGGTGTCGCTGGAGGATTCCACCAGGGTGATGCCGGTCGGCGAGGTCGGCGAAATCCGCATCCGCGGCCCGAACGTCACCAAGGGCTACTGGAACCGGCCCGCGGAAACCGCCGAGGCCTTTGTCGGCGACCGCTTCCTCACCGGCGACATCGGCTACATGGACGCCGACGGCTATTTCTATCTGGTCGACCGCAAGAAGGACATGATCATCTCCGGCGGCTTCAACGTCTATCCGCAGATGATCGAGCAGGCGATCTACACCCATCCCGCCGTGCAGGAAGTGATCGTGATCGGCATCGTTGATGACTACCGCGGCGAGGCGGCAAAAGCCTTCATCAAGCTGCGCGATGGGCAGCCAGCGTTCTCCGTCGACGAGCTGCGCGCGTTCCTCACCGGCAAATTGGGCAAGCATGAACTGCCGGCTGCGGTCGAGTTTGTCGCCGAGCTGCCGCGTACCCCGGTTGGCAAGTTGTCGCGTCACGAATTGCGCCAGCAACAGCCGAAGACATCGCAACCTCAACAACAGACTGCATCAGGACCCCGCTCATGACGGACGCAGTCATCGCGCCTGTTCGAGGTGTTGTAGTAATTTCGTCGTCCCGGCCAAGCGAAGCGCGAGCCGGGACCCATACGCCGCGGCCTTCGCAAGAGGCACAAGCGGCAGCCGGCTTTGCCAGTTGCGATGGCCGGTGGTTATGGGTCCCTGCTTTCGCAGGGACGACAGCGAGAGAGTTAGAAGGGTAATTCAACTTTCAAAGGAGGATCCGATGGATCTCGCTTTCACCAAGGAAGAGATAGCGTTTCGCGAGGAGGTGCGGGAGTTCTTCAAGAACAACGTGCCGCCGGAGACAAGGCGCAAGCTGCAGGAAGGCCGCCATCTGTCGAAGGACGAGATGGTGACCTGGTGGCGCATCCTCAACAAGAAGGGCTGGGGCGTCACCCACTGGCCGAAGGAATATGGCGGCACCGGCTGGACCACCGTGCAGCACTACATCTTCAACGAGGAGCTGCAGTCCTATCCGGCGCCGCAGCCGCTCGCCTTCGGCGTCAGCATGGTCGGCCCGGTGATCTACACCTTCGGCAACGAAGCGCAGAAGAAGCAGTATCTGCCGCGCATCGCCAGTGTCGACGACTGGTGGTGCCAGGGCTTTTCGGAGCCGGGCTCGGGTTCGGACCTCGCGTCGCTGAAGACCAAGGCCGAGCGCAAGGGCGACAAGTGGATCATCAACGGCCAGAAGACCTGGACCACGCTGGCCCAGCACGCCGACATGATCTTCTGCCTTTGCCGCACCGACAACAATGCGAAGAAGCAGATGGGCATCTCCTTCATCGTGTTCAGCATGAAGTCGAAGGGCGTCACCGTGCGCCCGATCCAGACCATCGACGGCGGCGTTGAGGTCAACGAAGTGTTCTTTGACGACGTCGAGGTGCCTTACGAGAACCTGATCGGCGAGGAGAACAAGGGCTGGGATTACGCAAAATTCCTGCTCGGCAATGAGCGCACCGGCATCGCCCGGGTCGGCGTATCGAAGGAGCGGCTGCGCCGCATCCGCGCGCTGGCCTCCAAGGTCGAGGCCGGCGGCCGCCCGGTGATCGAGGATCCGGCGTTCCGCGAAAAGCTCACCGCGTGCGAGATCGAGCTGAAGGCGCTCGAGCTCACCCAGCTCCGCGTCGTCGCCGATGAGGGCAAGCACGGCAAGGGCAAGCCCAATCCGGCGTCTTCGGTGCTCAAGATCAAGGGCTCGGAAATCCAGCAGACCACCACCGAGCTCCTGATGGAGATCATCGGTCCGTTCGCCGCGCCCTATGATGAGCACGGCGATGCCGGCTCGAACGAGAGCATGGATTGGACCGCGCAGATCGCGCCGAGCTACTTCAACAACCGCAAGGTTTCGATCTACGGCGGCTCCAACGAGATCCAGCGCAACATCATCAGCAAGGCGGTGTTGGGGCTGTAGTTTCCTCTCCCTCTCCCCGCGCTTGCGGGGAGAGGGTTGGGGTGAGGGGCATCTCTCCGAGCAACGACTGTCGAGAGACCTGTACCCCCTCACCCGGATCGCATCTGACGATGCGATCCGACCTCTCCCCGCAAGCGGGGCGAGGTGAAGAGGGCCTCGGTTTCGGTAACGGCTATTGGTTTAAGGGAACGAACATGGATTTTGATCTGTCCGAGGAGCAGCGGCTTCTCAAGGAAAGCGTCGACGGGCTCCTCAGCGATGCCTACGACTTCGATGCGCGCAAGAAGTACATGAAGGAGAAGGGCGGTTGGAGCAAAGCCCTCTGGGGCAAGCTCGCCGAGCAGGGCCTGCTCGGTCTGCCGTTCGCGGAGACCGACGGTGGCTTCGGCGCCGGCGCGGTCGAGACCATGATCGTGATGGAGGCGCTCGGCAAGGCGCTGGTGGTCGAGCCCTATCTCGCCACCGTCGTGGTCGCCGGCGGCTTCCTGCGCCATGGCGGCTCGGCCGAGCAGAAGGCCAAGTACATCCCCGGCATCATCGACGGCAGCAGGACCTTCGGCTTTGCGCAGCTTGAGAAGAACTCGCGCTACGACCTCTTTGACGTCGTGACGACCGCGAAGAAAAAGGGCAACGGCTGGGTGATCGACGGCGAGAAGTTCGTCGTGCTCAACGGCGAGAACGCCGACACGCTGATCGTGACCGCGCGTACCAAGGGCGGCCAGCGCGACAAGACCGGCATCGGCGTGTTCCTGGTATCGGCGGACGCCAAGGGTGTCACCCGCAAGGGCTATCCGACCCAGGACGGCCTGCACGCGGCTGACATCACCTTCACCAATGTCGAGGTCGGTGCGGACGCTGTGATCGGCGATCCCGAGAACGGCCTGCCCCTGATCGAGCGCGTGGCGGACGAAGCCCGCATTGCGCTGTGCGCGGAAGCCGTTGGTGCGATGGACGAGTCGCTGAAGGAGACCGTCGAGTACATCAAGACCCGCAAGCAGTTCGGCGTTGCGATCGGCTCGTTCCAGAGCCTGCAGCACCGCGCCGCCGACATGTTCGTGGCGCTGGAGCAGGCCCGCAGCATGTCGATGTTCGCGACCATGGCGGCGGACTTCGACGATGCCAAGGAGCGTTCGTCCGCGGTCGCGGCCGCCAAGGTGCAGGTCGGCAAATCCTTGAAGTTCGTCGGCCAGCAGTCGATCCAGCTCCATGGCGGCATCGGCATGACCATGGAGGCCAAGATCGGCCACTACTTCAAGCGGCTGACTATGATCGAGAACACGCTCGGTGACACCGACTACCACCTCCGTCGCGTCAGCGAGGGCGGCGGGCTGCTGGGTTGATCGCACGGCATCTACGTCAAGATCGTCATGCCCGGCCTTGTGCCGGGCATCCACGTCTTGGCTGCAAACATAAGACGTGGATGGCCGGGACAAGCCCGGCCATGACGGAGCAAGAACAAACAGGGAGGCAACAACAATGAAAAACACCCCGTTCGATCTCACCGGCCAGGTCGCGGTCGTCACCGGCTCGAGCCGCGGCATCGGCCGCTCCTCGGCGGAGCTGCTGGCAAAGCTCGGCGCCAAGGTCGTGATCTCCTCGCGCAAGGCGGATGCCTGCGAGGAAGTTGCCGACGGCATCAAGAAGGCGGGCGGTGATGCGCTCGTCATCCCCTGCAACATTTCACGCCGCAACGAGGTCGAGGCGCTGGTCTCGGGCACGATCAAGCACTACGGCAAGATCGACATCCTGGTCTGCAACGCCGCGGTGAACCCCTATTACGGCCCGCTGCTCGACATCACCGACGAGGCCTTCGACAAGATCATGGGCTCCAACGTCAAGAGCAACATCTGGCTGTCCGCGCTGGCGATCCCGCAGATGGCCGAACGCGGCAAGGGCTCGGTCGTGATCATCTCCTCGATCGGCGGCCTGCGCGGCTCGACCGTGATCGGCGCCTACGGCATCTCCAAGGCAGCGGATTTTGCGCTGTGCCGCAGCCTCGCCGGCGAATGGGGCCCGAAGGGCGTGCGGGTCAATTGCGTGGCGCCGGGCCTGGTGAAGACCGATTTCGCCCGCGCGCTATGGGAGGACCCGGATAATCTGAAGCGCCGCACTGCGTCGACGCCGCTCCGCCGCATAGGCGAGCCCGATGAGATCGCAGGCGCGGTGGCCTATCTTGCCTCGGATGCGTCGACCTTCATGACCGGCCAGACCATTGTGGTCGATGGCGGCGTGACGACGGCGGCGACGTAGCAGCAGACTGGCTTCACCTCTCCCGCTTGCGGGGGAGGTCGCATCGCATCGGAGATGCGATGCGGGTGGGGGCTCTCTCCACGGAATGAATCGTGGAGAGAGCCCCCACCCCGACCCTCCCCCGCAAGCGGGAGAGGGAGCAGAGCTCTCTCGAGGGCTTCTCTGTTAGCCCCTCAAACCTGCTCCAGCGCCCGCACAAAATCCTCGATCAGATCGTCGGGATGCTCCAGGCCCGCCGAGAAGCGAATAAAACCTTCGCTGATGCCGAGCTCGGCGCGGGCTTCCGGCGCCAGGCGCTGATGCGTCGTGGTCGCGGGGTGCGTGACGAGGCTCTTGGCGTCGCCGAGATTGTTGGAGATGCGCGAGATCTTCAGCGCATTGAGGCAGCGGAAAGCACCGGCCTTGCCGTCCTTCACCTCGAAGCCGACCAGCGTCGAACCGGCGCCCATCTGCTTCTTCACCGTCTCGGCCTGCGGATGATCGGCGCGGCCGGGATAAACCAGTCGCGTGACCTTCGGATGCTTGGCCAGCGCGTCGGCGATCTTCGCCGCGTTTTCGGTCTGGGCGCGGACCCGGACGGGAAGCGTCTCGAGACCCTTCAGCAGCACCCAGGCGTTGAACGGCGACAGCGACGGACCGGTCTGGCGCATGAAATTATGGATATGCTCGGCGATGAAGGCTTCCGACGACAGGATGATGCCGCCGAGGCAGCGGCCCTGGCCGTCGATATGCTTGGTCGCGGAATAGACCACGACGTCGGCGCCGAGCGACAGTGGGCTCTGCCAGATCGGCGTGGCAAACACATTGTCGACGATCAGCCGGGCGCCGCCGCTATGCGCGATCTCAGCGATTGCCGCGATATCGAGCACGTCGAGCGTCGGATTGGTCGGGCTCTCCAGGAAGAAGGTTTTCGTATTCGGCCGCAACGCGCGCTGCCACTGGTCGAGATCGAGGCCGTCAACCAGCGTCGTCTCGATGCCGTAGCGCGGCAGCAGGTCCTGCACGACATAGAGGCACGAGCCGAACAGCGCCTTCGACGCCACCACGTGGTCGCCGGCCTTCAGCGGCGCGAGGATCGCGGTGGTTACCGCGGCCATGCCGGTCGCGGTCGAGCGCGCGGCTTCGGCGCCCTCGAGCTCGATCATGCGGCGCTCGAACATCGCAATGGTCGGATTAGAATAGCGCGAATAGATGAAGCCGGGGTCCTGGCCCTTGAAGCGCGCCTCGCATTGCTCGGCGCTGTCGTAGACATAGCCCTGGGTGAGAAACAGCCCTTCCGACGTCTCCCCGAATTGCGAGCGCAGCGTGCCGCCATGGACGAGGCGGGTTTCGGGACGAAAGCGGGCGGTAGCGTTGGATTCAGACATGTGACCTCCGAGGTGGCCATTCCAAAGAAAATGGCCACAAAAAAACCGGCCTGGAGAAACCTCCACAAGCCGGGATCACACTGTCCCCGGCCTGTTTAGCGACTTATTTAACGTGGCTGCAAGCCGGCCGGCTCAAATCACCACGGGATAAGTGCAGCTGATATTCCCTCGCGCCCTTTCCGTCAAGACGGTCATCGGATAACCCGTAAAAGCCCATATATTGGGGCTTGATGGCCGCTCAGAGGTTGATTTTGGGCCATCCCGAGGGACCGCGCCGTGTCGTTCACGCTGGAAGATGAATCCAACGGAATTCTGCCCGACCGCATGATCGCGGAGATGGCGGAGGCCGGCCTCATTCTGCCCGCCTACGACTTTGTCGAGAGCCAGATCCAGCCGGCGAGCCTCGATCTCCGCCTCGGCGACATCGCCTTTCGGGTGCGGGCAAGCTTCCTGCCGGGGCCCGACGCCACCGTCGCCGAGCGGATCGACCAGCTGAAGCTGCACGAGATCGATCTCTCCGACGGGGCGGTGCTGGAGACCAATTGCGTCTACATCGCCCCGCTGCTGGAAAGCCTGGCGTTGCCGCCGGAGATTGTGGCCGCGGCCAACCCGAAGAGCTCGACTGGACGGCTCGACGTCTTCACCCGCGTGATCGCCGACGGCACCCGCCGCTTCGACATGATCGGCGCCGGCTATCACGGCCCGCTCTATGCCGAGATCAGCCCGAAGACGTTTCCCGTGCTGCTGCGCGAGGGCTCCCGCCTCAGCCAGGTCCGTTTCCGGATCGGCGAGGCGACCTTGACGGCCGACGAGCTCGACGCGCTGCACGCCGCTGAGCGGCTGGTCGACGCCGACAATGCCGATCTCACCCACGGCGTTGCGCTGTCGGTCGATCTCTCCGGCGAGAGCTCGGGTGGCTTTGTCGGCTATCGCGCCAAGCGCCACACCGGCGTCGTCGATGTCGATCGCCGCGGCGGCTATGCGGTCGACGACTTCTGGGAGCCGATCAAGGCGCGCTCCGACGGCAGCCTCATTCTCGATCCCGGCGAGTTCTACATCCTGGCTTCGAAAGAGGCCGTGCAGGTGCCGCCGGACTACGCCGCGGAGATGGTGCCGTTCGATCCGCTGGTCGGCGAATTCCGCGTCCACTATGCCGGCTTCTTCGATCCCGGTTTCGGCTATGCCGGCGCCGGCGGCAAGGGCGCGCGCGCCGTGCTGGAAGTGCGCTCGCGCGAGGTGCCGTTCATTCTCGAGCACGGCCAGATCGTCGGCCGTCTCGTCTATGAGCGCATGCTCGAGCGCCCCGATGCGCTCTACGGCCAGCGCATCGGCTCAAATTATCAAGCGCAGGGCCTGAAGCTCTCAAAGCATTTTCGCGTGTAATTCCGTAGCCCGGATATCGGGTCGCGAAGCAAGACCATCTTGCAATCATTCTTCGCTGTCATTCCCCGCGAAAGCGGGGAATCCAGTACGCCGTGGCCCTTCGATCGACAACGACCGTCTCTGGAATACTGGATCGCCCGATCAAGTCGGGCGATGACACCGCGCTTGGGTTTGGTTGCGTCGTCATGCTGACGATGACACACTCCACCAAAACAAGAGATCGGGAGTGAACATGAGCGCCGCAACAGATTCAGCGCAGCAGGAAGCGCAATGGCGGAGATGGCGCAGCGTCGCCGATCTCTATCATGCCTTCTTCACCGGGCTGATCCTCACCGTGGTGACGCGGCGCGGCACGGCTGATGCTGCCGAATTCGTCTTCCGCGTGTTTCGCCGCCAGCAGCAGGAGCGCTTCCTGCCCGGCTTGAAGAAGCTCGGCCTCGATGGCCTGCCGCCCGCGGTCGCGGCCGCGCAATATCACTATCTCTCGAACTGGATCGGCGGCGTGCATGTCGAATACATGTACGAAACCGATCGCAAGGCCTGGATCCGCTATCCGCCGCCGCGCTGGATCTGGAAGGGCACGGCGATCTGCGGCGTGCCCGGCGAGGTCTCGCGCGCGATGCTGCGCGGCTGGCACGCCAACAACGGGGTTGCGCTCGGCGATCTCCGGCTCGGCTTCGTCTGCACCAAGCAGAGCGTCGACGGCCAGGACGGGCTCGAAGGTTACTATTGCGAGTACGATCATCCGCTCGAGCTCGACCAGCGCCTGGTGTTCGCGCGTCATCTCGAAGCGCCGTTGTTCGATTCCAGAACCGCGCCGGCGCTGCCGGTCGGCAGCTGGCCAAAACCGCGGCTGGAAAAGGCCTATCGCAACTACGCGATGGAATATGTGAAGACGGCCGCGCCCGTCATGGTGCAGGTGTTCGGCCCGGAGGATGCCAGCTATCTGCTGCACCTGACCGGCAAGCTGATTGGCATGCAGTATTACGACGAGGTTGCGCAGGCGCTCGGCGGCAGCCGTGGCCGTGCTGCGGAATTTGCCGCATTCCTGCGCGTCCTGTTCGAGTCGCAAGACGATGTCGCTGACATCAGCGAGTCCGAAGGCCAGTTCGAGATCCGCCAACAGGGCTGGAAGCTGATGGCTGATGTGGCCGATGATCACCCGGCCTGCGCCAGCGTCCTGACGGGCCTGTTCGAGGGGCTGGCCGCCGGGTGCGGGCGGCATATTCCTGTCCATCTGAAGCCGAATGGCGCAGCCGGCGCGCCGTTGGTCTGGTCGATCGGCTAGCGCCAAGGTTCATCAGCGTTCACCTGCAATCCCGCAGGCCCCCCTTGCGTCCCGCGCACGTGGATTCCGCCGTTGCCATGGTAGGGAAACACCATGGCGCGGCTCCCCAGATCGCGCGCGGGAGTGGAAATGTCCGACCTCGGCCTCGCCGAAATACCTGTCGACGAACATGAGCGGCCGCTGCCGCCGCCGGTGACCAGACCGGCGCGCAATGCGCTGCTCGACGGGCCGATCCTCCGCACGTTGTTGTGGCTCGCCTGGCCGAACGTGATCGCGCTCTCCGCCGGCACCTGCGTCGTGATCGCGGAAACCTCCTATATCGGCCGGCTCGGCGTCGAGTCGCTCGCGGCGATGGCGCTGCTGTTTCCCTGCGTGATCCTGACCATGACGATGTCCGGCGGCGCGATGGGCGGCGGCGTCGCATCCGCGATCGCACGCGCACTCGGCGCCGGCGAGATCGAGCGCGCCTCGACACTGGCCATGCATGCGCTGCTGATCGGCCTGACTTTTGGTCTCACGTTCATGCTTGGCATGCTGATCTTCGGTCCGCGCCTGCTCGAACTGCTCGGCGGCCGCGGCAATGTGCTGGCGCAGGCGATCGGCTATTCGCAGATTTTCTTCGGCGGCGCGATCCTGCCCTGGCTGATGAACACGATGGCCGGCATCCTGCGCGGCACCGGCAACATGAAGCTGCCGTCGACCATGATCCTGTCGTCGGCGGTGTGGCAGATCATTCTCGGCGGCACGCTCGGGCTCGGCCTCGGTCCGGTGCCGCAATTCGGCATGCGCGGCGTCGCCGCGGGTTCGCTGATCGCCTATTCGATCAGCATCAGTGTGATGGGCTGGTATCTGTTCTCGGGCCGCGCGCGCGTGAGGCCGAAGCTCAAGGGGCTGCGCGTGCAATGGGCGATGTTCATCGACATCCTCAGGGTCGGCGCGGTCTCCTGCTTCTCGCCGCTGCAATCGGTTTTGACGATCTCGATCTTCACCCACATGCTGGCGCAATTCGGCACCGCGGTGCTCGCCGGCTACGGCATCGGCGCGCGGCTCGAATTCATGCTGACCTCGGTCGCATTCGCGGTCGGTATCGCCTCGGTGCCGATGATCGGCATGGCCGTCGGCGCCGAGCGCGTCGCGCGTGCGCGGCGCATCGCCTGGACCGCGGGCACGCTGTCGTTCCTCTCGGTCGGCGCGGTCGGCAGCTTCATCGCCGTCTTCCCCGATCTCTGGGTCAATCTGTTCACCAGCGATCCGCATGTGCGGGCGACCAGCCACCAATATCTCTCGACCGCGGCGCCGATGTACGCCTTCATCGGCCTCGCGATGTCGATGTATTTCTCCTCGCAGGGCGCCGCGAAGGTGCTCGGTCCGGTGCTGGCGCAGACCGCGCGGCTGATCTTCATCGGCACTGGCGGCTGGTGGCTGTCGACGCATGAGGCGAGTGCGCAAAACTTCTTCACACTCGCCGCCGCCTCGATGGGCGTGCTCGGCGTGCTCTCGTGCCTCAGCGTGATCCTGACGCGCTGGGGCAACGCAGCGCCGGTCGCCGAGCCGCACCCGGCGCTGTCGTAAGCGTGTTAGACCCGTGAGCGAAGCGAGCCTCGAAGGATCGACGGCCCCGATGTTTCGGCGTGCGCTCGCGGAGACAGCTGGGCCGTCGACCCTTCGAGACGCCGCTTCGCGGCTCCTCAGGGTGACGGTGATAGATGGGTCACGCTGCGTTCTTTTCCCTGGCCGATCGCGCCAGCGCCGCCTGCATCGCCGCAGCACCGAGGTCCATCTGCGCGTCCATATAGGGCGCGACCTCGTGCGGCAGTACGTCCGCGATCCACACCATCCGGCAGCGCCCGTCGCCCTCGGCAAACACCTGCGCCGAGGCGGAGTGCTGCTTCAGCCGTTCGCTGCTGATCGCATAGACCAGCCGCTGTCGTTTGTCGTCGCAATCGACCAGCGTCTCGCGCGCCACGGTGCCGTTGGCGAAGGTGACGGTGCGGACGTCGCCGTCGAGTTGAGTGTCGGTCACGAAGCCTCGCGCGAGCCGCGTGTGCAGCGCGCCGAAATCGCGCAGCGCGTCCCAGACCTGATCTGCCGGCGCGTCGATCGGGATGTCCTTGTAGATGGAAGCCATGGGAGTTGAGTCCTTTCGCTAATCAGGATGACGATGAAGGCTTACGTGGACACCGCCTCGACATTGTTGCCGTCGGGGTCGAGCAGGAATGCCGCGTAATAGGTCGGGCTGTAATCCTTGCGATGGCCGGCCGCGCCATTGTCCTTGCCTCCGGCCTTCAGGCCTTCAGGCCTTCAGGCCTTCGGTGTGGAATGTCTTGATCGCGTCATGGCTCGGCGCACGGAATGCGATGTGCGCGCCGCCTTGGGCCGTGCCCTTGTGCAGATGCAGCCAGAGCGCGGGTTCGCCTTTTGGCCCGAAGCCCGCGCCGCCGTCGTCGCGCGAGCAGAGCACAAAGCCGAGCGGCGCCAGTACGGCGGTGTAGAAGCGAACGCTGGCGTCGAGGTCGGCAACGCGCAATCCGATATGGTCGTACATGATAGAGTCTCCAGTCGTTGAGCGCGTCATGAGACGCGCGGACCGGATGAACCCTAGCTATTGCAGTGCAAGGCGTTCTTGGAAAATCTTGCGGTCGCCGCGGGAGGCCTGGCGGAATTTCAGCGGTGAGGCACCGGCGGCGCGGTGGAAGCTGCGCACGAAATTGGAGAGATCGCCGAACCCGACATCATAGGCGATGTCGGTGATCGGGCTGTCGTCGTCCGCCAGCCGTCGCGCCGCATGGCGCAGCCGCGAGCGCACCAGATATTGATGCGGGGTGACGCCGAGCACGGCGGAAAACAGCCGCAGGAAATGGAACGTGCTGAGCCCGGCCTGCTCGGCGGCATCGTCGAGATCGATCTGATGGTGCGAATTGGCGTCGATCCACAGTGCGGCCTCGACGGCGCGGCGGCGATCGCGCAAGCCGGCGGTGAGGGGCTTTGCCTTGCGGTCGGACACCAGCTCGACAAGCCGGCTGGCGAGGAGGTGACCGATCTCGTCAAGACCGACGTCGCTGTTGCCAGCTGCCGCCGTCTGGGCGAGCTCACCGATCACCATCAATTCGGGCAGCGGCGGCACCGAGCCGACCTGCCAGACCGTGGCGCGGTCGCCGATCGTCTCGACCAGCTCCGGGTCCAGGAAGAAGGACAGGCATTGGTCGCCGACCACATGGTCGTGCGTGCAGGTGTATTCGTCGCCGGGATGGCCGACCAGGATCGAGCCCGCCACCAGCTCGTGGAAGCGGCCGCGGCAATGGCAGCCGAAGCTGCCGCTGCGCACATAGGACACCGAATGGGACGCGAACTGCTCGACGAACGGCTTGTCGCCGGGCTCCGCCGTGCAGCGAAACTCGTTCACCGTGATGCGATCGCGCTGCAACAGCGTGGTCCGGGTCATACCCCAGATTTAGGGTTGCGGCCGGGGCCGTGCAACGGGCAGCAGCACGTCGAACAGGGTCTTGCTGGTGGTCGGCTGGGCGCCTTCGATCGAGAGCAGCCGCCGCTTGGAGACGCTGCCGCCGTTCGGCGAGATCCGGTCGGGATACTGGCCTGCCTCGAGCACGCGGTGGCAGGGCACGATGATCATGAAGGGATTGCGGCCGAGCGCCTGCGCCACCGAATAGACCGCGCCGGACGCGCGCAGGGCGCCCGCCACCTCGTCGTAGGTCCGGGTCTCGCCGCGGGGAATGCTGCGGACCGTCTCGTAGACGCGCTGGTTGAAGGCCGGGATGCCGGCCATGTCGAGCGTAATGGCTGCGAGATCGCCATCGCCGCCGCGCAAGGTCGCTGCAATGCCCTCGATCGCAACCTCGACCTCTTCGGGCGGCCGCATCTCGCGTGCATCGGGGTAGTGCTGGAGCAGCCGCTTGCGGGTCTCGATTTCGCGGAGCTCGGGAAGCTGGACGCCGGCCACGCCTAGCTCGCCCCATGCGATGCCGCATCGGCCGATTGCCGTGTCGAAAATGCTGTACCCACGCCCCGCCATGACGCCACCAACCCCCGAGCGCGATCTTAAGCATCGCCGCCGTCCGGCGCATCTGGAATCTTGACGTTTAGTTAAGCATGTCGCGGCCGGTTCTGTGTGACCCCGCCAATTGCCAGTCACGCATCTTAAAGGCTTTGCCCGCTATCTGGTCGCCAGCATGCTGCTCCACGATACGATCGGCGGAACGATGACGAGCACGAGCGCCGAGACCGCGCCCGGCAGCAAAGGCGTGGTCGGGAGAGCGACCGGGCGCTTTCACCCGCTGGTCGCATTGCTGTTGCTGGCGCTGGTCGTGCGCCTTGCGGCCGCCGTCTGGCCCAACGTGATGTATCCCGACGAGATCTTTCAGTATCTCGAGCCGGCGTGGCGGATGCTCGGCCATGACGGCATTTTGACGTGGGAATGGCGTGAAGGCATTCGCGGCTGGTTGCTGCCGACATTGCTGGCCGGCCCGGTCGCGCTGGGTGACACGATTGCGCCTGATGGCCCGGGCGCCTTTCTGGTGCCGCGTCTGGTCGCTGCATCTGCGTCGCTATCGATCGTGGTGAGCGCCTGGTTCTTTGGCGCACGGATCTCGCGAACCCATGCCGTCGTCGCGGGTTTCGCTGCCGCGATCTGGTTCGAATTGATCCTTCTTGCGCCACACACTTTGGGCGAGCCGTTGGCGACGGCGCTGATCGTACCAGCGGCGCTGCTGGTGACCGATCGTCCGTCGCAGCTTCGTCTCGCGATCGGCGGCGCGTTGCTCGCCTTCGCCTTTGTCTTCCGCTTCCAGTATGGGCCGGCCATCGCCGTGCTCGCGCTCGGCGCCTGCTGGACACACTGGCGCAACCTGATTCCGCTGGTCGCCGGCGGGCTTGCCGCGCTGTTGCTCGCCGGCGCGATCGATCTTGCGCATGGCGCCGTGCCGTTCGCCTGGCTGATCGGCAATATCAAGGAAAACCTGTTGCACGATCGCGCGACCGAGTTCGGCGTGACGCCGCCTTCGGCCTATCTCATCAACTTCCTGATCGTGTGGTCGGTGGCGATCGTGTTGCCGCTCGCCGCAATCTGGCGCGGCGCGCGGCACGCGCCGCTGCTGCTGGCCGTCGCGGTCGCAAACCTCGTCTTCCATAGCCTGATCGCACACAAGGAATACCGCTTCGTGTTCCTGTCGGTGGTGCTGTTCATCATTGTCGCGGCGCTGGGGTCGGGCGATGGGGTGCGATGGCTGCGCACAAAAGGCGGATGGCGTCGCGGGGCGTTGCCGATCGTCATGGGCGGTTGGGCCCTGCTCTCGGTGGCGCTCGCCGGCGCCAGCGAAGGGATGCGCGACTATTGGACGCGCGGCGTCGGCGCCGCGCAGCTCGCCGCCGAACTCCGCAGCGATCCGCAGATGTGCGGGCTCGCGCTTTACAACGTTCGTTTCCAGCTGTTGCCGGGGCGGGAACGATTGGTCGGCCCGGTGCCGCTCTATGCGCTTGCGCCCGCCGATCCACTCGCCGAGCTGATCCTGCCGCCGCTGTTGCAGGCGACCAAGCCGGCCTTCAACCGCATCCTTGCGCGGCCCGCGGCCGCCGGCGATCTGCCGGCGGATTTTTCACGACGGAGCTGTGCCCAAGTCGGCATTGCCGATGCCTGCATCTACGCACGCAGCGGCACCTGCAATGCTGCTGCCGCCGCGCCCTTTGTCATCGATGACGTGCTCGTGAGGATGGGCCACTAGCGGCGGTGGGCTTGAATGCACGCTTGATCCTCCGCCTCCGCCCGGGCTATGGTCCGGCAGGTCGCATCCGACAGGGGCGGCCTCAAGAAATTGAGATCGCGGGCGTAGTTCAATGGTAGAACGGCAGCTTCCCAATCTTTTTTGAAGCCTCTCCACCGTTACACATGGTGCCCGCAAACCCCTTATTTTACAGTAGTTTACGCGACTCGACCGTCGTATAGTACGGCATGGTTATCCGCCTCAATCCGCGTGAAAGGCGTGCCAAATCGTGCCAATTCTTGGACTCACAGATCTCTCGGTTCAATCACTGAAGCCCGGTCTGTATATGGACCGGAAGACGCCAGCTTTCGGCTTGCGCGTAGGCAAGCGTCGAAAGACCTGGATCGTCCTCAAGGAGCCAAATCGCACCAAAATTCGACTTGGTCACTATCCTGATCTGAAGCTCGCGGAAGCGCGCCGCCGCGCCTTCGTCGCTCTCGGCACGCCGGTCGGGCAGAAAGAAATCAGCATTG
Source organism: Bradyrhizobium sp. 26S5 (assembly GCF_036923295.1). Taxonomy (NCBI): domain Bacteria; kingdom Pseudomonadati; phylum Pseudomonadota; class Alphaproteobacteria; order Hyphomicrobiales; family Nitrobacteraceae; genus Bradyrhizobium; species Bradyrhizobium sp. 26S5. The sequence goes on from NZ_CP145948.1 coordinate 774,036, forward strand.
AGTTCGAGCAAGCGAAGCTCGTCTTCGTTGAGGAAAATTACAAAGGCAAAGCCGAGCGCACGAAATCTGAGACGCTCCGTCTCCTTAACCGCTTGGATTTTAGATGCACGCTCATTGAACTCGATGATGCGATGATTGAGCGCGAACTCGGGAAGCTCGCCGACGTGCCCAGTGAACAGCTTCACGCATTCCGCGCACTCCGGACGATGCTCCGTTGGTGCACGAAACCTCCGCACCGCTACATCAAGCGCAGTCCGCTTGAAGGCTATCCCGCTCCAGGCAAGGACATAAAACGCAGCCGTATCCTGAACGACGACGAACTCGGGAAAATCTGGCAGGCATGCGAGGGCTTTTTCGGTGACATGATCCGCCTCATCATCCTGTGGGGATGCCGGAACGGCGAAATAGGAAGGCTGCAACGCGGCTGGCGAGAGGAGCGTCTGCTTACCATTCCGGGCGAGTTCACGAAGAACGGGCGCGCCCACGCAATTCCGATCCTTCCCATGGCACGTGCGATCCTCAATCGGCAAGAAAAGATGGGTGACAATTGGCGAGACAAGACCACTGATTATTACTTCCCTGGTCACATCAAGGGCTCTCACTTCAATGATGGCTCATGGGGCAAGCTGAAGAAGGAGCTCGACAAGCGATCGGGCGTGACCGGCTGGCAAGTGCGCGATCTGCGCCGAACGTTTAGATCGATGCTCGCGCGCCTTGGAGTCTCGCGAGAGATCGCAGAGATCATGCTCAACCACGTGACGGGCGCGGGGAAAACGGACCTCGATGAAATATATGACAGGTATGACTATCTGCCTGAGAAGCGGGCCGCGCTGCAGAAGGTCGAAGTTCACCTTAAAAAGGCGGTGATTAGCTAGCGTCGACTTCTTGAGCGAAGTTGGCGTCGACTGTCCAGAGATAAGATAAGTGAACTGACTTGGTCAGGGATGAGGAAAAGAAAGCGCGGCGGCTCGCCAAGCCGTCCTGCTCCGGGTCAAAATGCGAAGAACTCACTGAGCAAATCAAGGCCGCTATGCCCCGGCAAGCAGACATGCCAAGCGGGGCTACCGGCACGTCTCAAACGGGCCAACTCCGGACCTTCCTAGGAGCGCGGTCGCGGCCTTCGGGCAGTACGCCAATCGGGCCTTCGGGCGAAGCGGCCTGTTTCTCAGGTGCGTCAAGTGGCGTAGAATGTAATTGCCGTTAAGCGGGATGTGCCGAAATCACCGTTCGGGGACGAACGAGCTGTACGAGTGCTGTCGGCAGGTACGCATCCTAGGAGACCGCTCCCTTTTCCGGTTTCGCAGCAGACTAACCGACGAAATGCGAGCGCCGCCTCTGCGGCGGCTCGTTGCTGTAACTTCAGGAGAAAGCGATGAGCAAGATCGATCGAAGGTCAGCATTGGGTATCGGGTTGGCAGTGGCTTGGGCAGCCATAATAGCGGTGCAATCGTCTTCATGGTCGATATGCCCGATGGACAAACGGTCGCGACCACGTTGATGGGCCGGGAAGGCGCCTTGGCTTCGCTCTCCGTGCTTGGCCCCTCGCGTTCGTCCGTTACCGCGATTGCTCGCGTGGCCGGCACCGCATCGCTGATTTCTGCCGCAAAATTTCGGGGCGCTTATGCGCGAAGCGCGGCCATCAGGCATGTCGTGCAGGTCCACGTCCGCTCGTTGCTGTTGCAGCTCCAGCACGTGGCCGCCTGCAACGCGTTACATCGGGTTATAGCGCGACAATCAGGATGAGAGCGGCGCGTCAATCAAGATGAGACGAGGCGGCCGAGTCAGGAGATAATTGACGCTGGCCGCCTACTTGGCAAGCGTTGATTGACGCTGCGCGACAATCAAGCGGCGCTGCCAGCGTCAATCACAGTCTTGTCGAGTTCGTTGGGGGTCGTGTGAACAGGTGGCCGGCCTGGACCGCGCTTGCGATCGAGGGCAACTTTTCGACGGTAACTTTCGACGTTCATCTCGAGGATCGTGGCGTGGTGGACCAAACGATCGATGGCAGCCAACGTCATTGCCTGGTCCGGGAAGATACGCCCCCATTCGCCAAATGGCTGATTGGCCGTGATCAGCAGCGAGCGTCGTTCGTAGCGGGCGGCGATCAACTCGAACAGCACACTGGTTTCCGCCTGATCCTTGCTCACATATGTGATGTCGTCGAGGATCAGGAGGTCATAGCGATCGAGTTTGGCGATCGCGGACTCCAGCGCCAGCTCGCGCCGCGCGACCTGCAGCCGTTGCACCAGATCAGTGGTGCGCGCGAAGAGAACGCGCCAACCGTTCTCGACGAGAGCCAGGCCGATCGCCGTGCCGAGATGGGTCTTGCCGCCGCCCGGTGGACCGAACAAGAGCAAATTGGCGCCGGCCTTCAACCAGGCGTCGCCAGCGGCGAGCGCCATCGCCTGTGCCTTTGATAGCATCGGCACGCTTTCGAAGTCGAAGGTGGCGAGCGTCTTGCCGGCGGGCAAACGCGCTTCCACCATGTGTCGCTCGATCCGACGGCGGGTGCGATCGGCCGCCTCGTGCTCGGCAAGGGCGGCGAGGAAGCGGGCGGCAGGCCACCCTTCCTTGTCCGACTGTGCGGCGAGCTTCGGCCAGATCGCCTTGACGCCCGGCAGGCGGAGCTCATTGAGAAGCAGCTCGACACGGGCAGCATCGACGGAGGTAGCGATACCGGTCATGCTGCCTCTCCCAGGTTCGAGCGGCCCGACATGACGCTGACGGAGGCGAGTTCATCGTAGACGTCGAGCGGCGCCAGCTTGACGGCGACACGCGGGATCGAGGCCGCCTCGGGTCGGAAGCGGTCGCGCAGCGCGGCAAGATCGGGTAACTGTCCGGCGTCCAGATCCATCGCGATCACCTCGGCGAGTTCTGCTTCGCAGGCGCGCTCGTGAGCCAGCGCCAGAAGCTCGACCGTCACCTTGCAGGCGCGCCGGTCATCACCATGCTCCCGCAAGGTCTCGAACAGACGTTTGTAAGCTGCACGCGGGAAGAGTTGGTCGCGATAAACGAGATTGAGGAGCGCCATCGGCTTGCGCCGCAGGGCATGGATGACGTGCCGGTAATCCACAACATGACCGCCCTGGCTCTCGGACACAGGCCGACCGCGCCGCAGCGTCACGACCGGCGTGACGCCAAGGAAGCATTCGAGCCGGTCGTCGAAGATGCGCACACGCAGGCGATGGCCGATCAATCTTGAAGGCACGGTGTAGAATACGCGCCGCAGGATGAAGCCGCCTGACGACGTCACCGGGATCACTTTCTCCTCGAAGTCGGTCGTGCGGCCTTTTGGCAGCGGCGCCAAGGCCTCCTTCTCGAGCGCGATCGGCTTGGCGAGGTTGGCGTTGCGCCGGCCGACAATCTCGTCGACAAAAGCCCGGTACGCATCGAGACTGGCGAACTCGCGCGTCCCCCGCAGCAACAGCGCATCTTCCAGTGCCCGCTTGAGATGGCCGTGCGCGCTCTCGATCGAGCCGTTCTCATGTGCGATGCCCGCATTGTTGCGCGTTGGCGCCATGCCATAGTGGCCCATCAGCCCGGCGTAGCGCTGCGTCAGATCCCCCCGTGCGTCGGCGGCCAGATTGCGGAATGCTGCCGACAGGCTGTCGCTGCGATGCTCCCGCGGCACGCCGCCAAGCGCCCACAGCGCGTTCTGCAAGCCCTCCGCCAGGGCGACGAAGCTTTCGCCGCCGAGCACGACATGGACATGCTCGAAGCCGGAGAACGCCAACCGGAAGTGATAGAGCCGGTGATCGAGCGGCTCACCCGCGATGGTAATACCGAGCGCGCTCACGTCGGTGAAGTCGGACAGACCCAGGCGGCCGGGCTCGTGCTGCTGGCGGAAGATCACGTCCTGTTCGGGGCCGTTGAGCGCCCGCCAGGCGTTGATGCGCCGCTCCAGCGTGCGGCGGATGTTCGGGTTCAAGTCATGATGCCGTCGGCGCAGCTCGTCCAGCACGCCGATCACGCGGATGCCGGGCGCAGCCTTCAGGATCGGAACGATCTCGGCGTCCCAATACTGCCCGAGCGGATCGGACCGGCGCCGGCCCCTCGGCGTCTTCTTCTGCGATGGCGGGCGACAATCGCCCTCGATTCGATACGCGCTTGCCTTCGAGAACCCCGCCTTGGCCGCGGCGGCCTCGGGGGACAGTGTCAGTCGGTACGTCATGTACAGCCTCATCTGGTGGTCGGTGATGTGGAGGCCAGGCAAGGCATCGATTCCCTCTTGTCGAGACGAACCAACAGCTTGCACCAGCCGCACCCGGCCGCCAGACGGGTCCAAAAACGCGCGACGCCGATGGGGACGGTCCTCCGGTCGGGCTGCGCCCTCCCTTCGGTCCGTCCCCATCGGCGCAGTCTCACCTTGATTGTCGCTGGAGTCTCACCCTGATCGCCGCCGCGCATCGGGTGGATGGCCGCGCTGCGCGGTGGCTACTGCAGCTCCATGACCGCCTTCCCGACGACATGCTTCCGGTGACGCAGGAGGCGCTTGCCCAATTGCTCGGGGTACGGCGGACGACGGTGACGCTGACGATGAGCAATCTTCGCGCGGCGGGCGCCATCCCGTCTGACCGGCGCGGCTTCGTCGAGATCGACCGGGCGCGGCTCGAAAGCGTGGCATGCGACTGCTATGCACTGATGCAGCGCACGATCGATCGCATGTACTGCCAGGAATTGTCCGAGCCCCAACCTGTCCTTGTGCCGTTCCGGTAAAGTTCTGTCATCGCCTCAGACGGAACCGGCGAAGTCGGTGCTGAATTCAAAAACGCTTTGCCGGAGGGAAAATAGTGCTCGTGGCGGCACATTGTCCCACGCCGGCGGCAGGGATGGCGCTGAGCATAACTGAAAGTTCGCGACGCAACGGCAGACAATTCGCTCTACCCTTCGGATCAGTGTTTTGAGGTCGGGGCAAGTGCCGCCCCGCTGAAACACCAGCAAGTCGAGCGAAGGTGGTTCGCCACCCGTCAGGATCGATAAGCACGCATGTGCTTGTCCGCGATGATGCGTCTGGTGATGGAACAGGTGCCACAGAATATCCGCAAGGACCTGAGACTGCGGCATCCCGGAGGTTGTCTTGTAGCCGTGGAGATTGGCAAGCGTCGTTTCGTCGTACTGATCGACAACCGCCATCAACCGATTGTCTTCATCGATCCGCGCCTGGGTTAATTCGACACGGTCTTCATACAAAATAGCGTCAAGACGATCCGGTTGGTCGCCTTCTCCGGTCAGCCGTCTCAGCCAAAGGCGGTCGGTCAGCAGCAAGTAGTTTAATGTGCCGTGCAGACTGCCGAAGGAGACGCCGATGTCAAGACGATATGCCCGATCCGATAGATCAAGTGCAGCAGCATACAGGCGCGCATTGGCCCACCGATTGTAGGCGGCAAGTTGCCGAAACTGGGAGATGGTCATGATTTTGTCTCACAGCCGTATCCTTAGGGATCCAGCGAGCCGATGTAAGCTGCAAGGGCGATCATCTCGTCCTGAGAGACCTTCTCGACAGTCTGTTTCATTTGGGAGCTTGCGCCGCCTGCCCGGCCGCCGTGCTGGAATTCATAGAGTTGGCGCACGATGTAGGTTGGTGAGCGCCCTGCGATCGGTGGAGCAGAGTCGAAGCCCTTCAATTCCGGCCCATGACAGAGATTGCAGGCTATGGTCGTTCCCGATCCACCAGTCGTCGCGAGTGCCTTTCCCTTCGTCACACTCCCAACCGGCACATAAGCCGTGAACGTAGCTCGTGAGTCGCGAAGTTCGAACTGGTCGACATCGTCCGGCATCTCGACGATGCGCTGGCCGAGCGATTCGGTGCCGCCATCCAAACTCTTCACGTAAAATAAGCGCGACGGGGCCGTTTTCGGGATCGTCTCGCTCTCGACGACCTTGATAACCCGCTTGGGTTTAAGCGCAGCGAAATATTCCGCTGCGGCGTGAATTTCGGCGTCAGTTAAGTCTTTGACTGACGCCAACATCAATTGGGTGGAAGGCCTCTGGGGGCCGGACATATTTCTGGAGCCGCTCTTAAAGTCGGTGATTTGCTGGACAATATGCGACGGGTAAGCCGGCGAGGCTTGCATTCTCCGGACGACCGGTCCCCTCGACGCGATGACATGATCCGCAAGCGCGAACGTTGGGCTTGCGTCCGTACGCGACAATGTCCGGCATCGGAGGATGGGCGTCCGGATGCCAGTCGGGCACGACGAAAAGATCGCGCGCCTGTTTCCAGCTGAATGCGGCGCTGCTGCCCGGGAGTGGATTGGGCTTGTCGTCGGGTGGGGGCACTTTGACAGTCGGATCCCACAAGAAGGCCCAAGCAGGAAGCCCATTAGGCGGAGAGGCAGCAGATGGCCCGACACTTTGTATGAAGCCATCACTGCTTGCGCAGATCGCGATCGACGACAACATCAGCGCATAAAGCAAATTTGTTTGAAGCGATTTCAAATTAACGCCTCCTGCGAAAACCCGAGCCTACGTGAATAGGAAAAATAACAAAAGCAGAGAAATCCAATTTGCTCGGCTCTCCGCCTGGGCACATTGCCCGCTTTTATGCCGGATTCAGAAGTCATCTCGGTGACGGCCATTCGCCCATGAGAGACGTCGACGAAGGCCGGCGGCTTCGGCGGAATTCCTCTCTTGCGCGGTTCGGACAGCAGTTGACGCTGATCGACGACGAGCCCGACCGATTTCACGCCGTTCTTGCCCTTCCAGGCGATCACCTCAAAAACGACGACGGAATCTGGATGTCGTTCGCCCAAAGATCAACCTTGTCATCGAAGATCGGCCCCTGAAAGACGCAGATACGGTTGGCGGTCTCTTCGGCGATGGCTCCGTTTTCGAGGACGTATTGCTCGGCGCCCTGCCAGAATTTGGTGCTCTCGTTGAAGCGGAAGTGCTGCGGGGTGCAATTGGTGAAATCATAGGTGTCCGCATTCGCGCGTTCGGCTTCCTCCTTCCTTCCCCAGTCCGGGTCCATCCGGCGAGTTAGATGGCTCCTGTCGAAGAGATTGGACCAACCAGAATAGAAGGTCTGGTCGATGAAGAAGCTCGCGCCGATGCGGGGGTTGCCGTACCACGTTTCTCCTTCGGCGCCATCGGTGACCTCCCCGTGGAGCGATCCACATTCAGAAAACTCTTGCCGTCGATGTTGGTGGCCGTGAAGGGAGCCATCTTCTTGGCTTTGTTCATCTTGATGCCGAAGTGCTCATACTTCAGTTCACCGGCCTCGGCGTTCTGTTCGCCGGCCCGCAAGGGAGCGAGCTGCTTCGCCAGTTTGCCGACCGGCGTGGGCAGCGGGAACGTCACGCCGCTCACGAACCGCGGGTCGTAGCCGTCGCGATTGGAATAGTCCTCGTCGACTGATATCTTTTTCCGCTGCGCGCGTGAGCGTACCGGTGCTGGCGCGATCGATGCTGCAATCGCGTAGCTTCCGCCCACCCGGTCCCACCCGGTATCTGCGTAACGCCTACGCCGATATTCCGGCGGCCGTCGAGGTCTTGCGCCAATACTGGATGCCGATCCGCTACGCTCGCGCTCGCTGATCCCGCAGGCGTGGGAGCTCATGTCGGTTACCCTGGACGTGAAGGAAGCCATCGATTTTCGTTGATTGGCGTCGCCACGCCGTGAGCAGCCCGCGGGAAACGCCATTGTGCCGACGCCACCTCGGAGATGTTCGCCCCCTCCGCAAAGCTCTCCGCTACGATCCGGGCCTTCTCCTCGCCCGTCCACCGTCGCCGTCGGCGCTCCCCAGTGATCACCTCGACGCGACGATAGGAGTCACCTTCCTGCCTGACATCAAGCATGGCATTTGCCATCGCTGCACCTCCACCGTCAGCTCATGCCAGGCTGTATCGCAGGCGAGCCTCGCTATGGCGAGGTGGGGGCCTCATGCCGCTTACTTTTTATCGATGATGCGATCCACCTGCGCTTTGAGAAGAGCGCGTCGAGTATGACCTGCCCGACGATCAGAAGGCGTGTCCTTGCTGCCGTGGAAGAAGGGCGGCGGTCCGCCCGAACAGGCCTTGCGGAAGTCGACTGGATGGCTGGCCAAGAACTCCTTCACGCCGGAGGGGATCATGCCGAACGGACCGCCCGGATCACCCGCTGCAACTGCGCCCCGTCGACGTCCAAGCCGGCGCGCACGATCACCTCGCCAATGGCAATTTCGATCACCGCGCTTGACACAGACGCCGCCACACCCTCGCAACTCGAGTGCCGCGCGCGGTGCCGCTGCCAGCCTTTGCAGACAGCCGAACTCCAGCACCGCGTCGGAAAAGCGGCTGCGCTTCATGCTCGGATCGTTGTCGTGAGCCCGAGCGATTTTCAACCAGGATTGAGCCTGAGGCCTGCGGTTAACGCCCGTTGGAGTTTTTAAGACGCGGCTTTGATGAAAACAGGCGATGAAACCTTCTCCTCGAACTAATCCTGGAAGGATCAGGGATACGCCTTATCACAGGTGATTGAATCGCCCGTTCATCGTACCTTCGGCCGGCTGGCCACAAACGCGCCGCCTAATCGCCTCGTCGCCCAAATTCCCGCAACTTTCTACCACGTCAAACGATTCTTCGAATCGATCGACATCATATTCAGAATATAGAAGTCCTATTTTATTTCACGATGCTAGGCTGCGCATGCTGGCGATAGGCCAGTCACCTAGGAGAATGCGATGAATAAGGAGAAGTCGATGAATACAACGACTATCAATGACACAGCGCAGGACGTCGGGGATGCCACCGAGCTCACGAAAGGCTTCGGGGGCGATTGGACCTATGAACCTACGTCGGACGATTATTACCCAAACGATTGACGTGGACCGCTTGATGGGATGGGCTTCGGCCCATCCCATCAATTTGACGGCGCGGTGGGCAGAAGGATCGCTGCTGTGAGCAACGTATTTCATGCGTGGTCTAACGGCCGTTGGATCAGCCTCGACCTGCAATCCAATCGTTACAGCATGGCTAGCACATCTGTAGCTTGTCCGGAGGAGCGTGAACGGCTGACTGAGACGACAGCAAGGTTGCGCGATTGTCTGAACTCACTGCCAGCCTTCGTCCCGCCCCTCCATCTGGTGTGGCGCTATGCGCGTGCGGCTCATGCTGCCCGCCTCATTCGCAGCCAGAGCATCGCTTGTCAACTCGACTTTCTGCGTGCATCACGTCACGGTACGGCACCTGTGGGAGGCGAAACGATCCATTGCTACGCCAGCGTATTCCAGCATCTGCGCAATCTTCGGTTACGCCGCCCGCGCTGTCTTGAGGATTCCGTAGGTGGATATCTTTTTTTCTATCCCTACATCGCATCGCTCGAGCTCCTCGTGGGTGTGAAGCAGCCACCGTTCAGTGCCCACGCTTGGCTGCAATCGGGCGACCTCATTTTGAACGACACGAGGCGGGCTGTGGAGGACTACAGCGTCATCTTGAGATTCGCGTAATGAGACTGAACGCCGATGGGCTCCTGGATTCAGTCAAGGAGCTTGCCAGCATCGTTGTAAACGGCCGCGTTGAAATCACGGTGCTCAACGATATTGTTGACGCCAAGACCGGCGAGCCGACTGAATTGGAACCAACACACTTCAAAGGCACGTCTCTGCCGGAGATTGTAGCTGTGCTGCAGGAGCGGTACGCTGGCGATGCGGCTTTCATTGTTCGCGCGCCGAGTGGCACTGCGATCGTACGCCCCCCTTTCTCGGAGATCTCCATCTTCTACCAAGTCAGAAATGATGTAATTGAGTGTTGGGCAGGACTGAAGCTGCCAGATGCCGTCTTGGCGCAACGCCACGCCTTCAACTTTGACTATTTGATTGGACTAATGTGCAACACGTCCTGGATGACCCCGGAAACAGGGTTGTGTGGGGTTTTCGAGCTGCTGAGTGGCGCGGCCCTCATCATCTCAAGGGGGAGCTTTCAGCAAGTCGACTTTCTGGCGAGCGCCGTAGCCAGGCTCAAGGGAACCGCGGTCTCTTTCGAGGATGATGTGGCCAGCTTTCGCCGATTGATCTCGGCGAGCGTCGCTCACAAAACGCGCCGATATGGCGGTGGTTTTAGCATTGAATGTTCCGGGGGGCTTGATTCATCGGTCGTGGCATTGGCAGCGGCCGACCTCCATCGAGATAGGTCCCTCTCCCTCCTGAACAGCTACTCAGAGACGGACGTCAAGGGTGACGAACGTTTCTTTTTTGCCGCGCTGGCCGAGCGGGCGCGCGGCGTGCCAACCTATGTCGAAACGAATGCTCGCTCGTCGATGACCGACCTGTCATCAGAATTGCTGGCTCCAACGCCGCGACCTTGTAAGCTAGCGGCCACGATCGCCACGACAGCTCAACTTCACGAGGCTGCGCAGGCTGCAGGATCGCGTCTGGTGTTGACAGGGGATGGAGGCGATCAACTATTTCTCAGAATGCGCCGCTTGACGATGGCCAGAGAGCTGCTTGCCGAAGCCCGATCGCCACGAGAGACATTGCGCGAGCTCGCCGGCCTTGCGATCCAGGCCCGAGCGTCTGTCTGGCGTGTTCTTGGCGACGTGATCACCGGCCAGAGCAGCCGGGACTTACGCCGGCACATGTTCGGTGATCTTCGATTTCCGCAGTCGCCTGTCGCATCAGCACGGCCGGATGTCCGAGCAGAGCTCGTACCGGGCTCTAGGGCCCTACGCCACCTGCCGACGACGCGACTGTTTCAGTTCTTCGGCATGCGTAATGCAGAGCTCAATCGCATCGCACTACGAGACATTGCGGTAGAAGAGCGAAAGGCCTTTGTGTTCTGGCCGCTCATCAAGGCGGGACTTCTCGCGGCTCGCCGAAATCACTGCTCAAATGGAATTGATCGCGCACTTGAGCGCGAGGCCTTCCGGGAAGACTTGCCCGACGTGATCTACTATCGACTTGGCAAAGGTGCCGGGCGCGATCTGCTAACTCGGTACAAATATGGTGCCTTGGCGGCACGTGTCGAGCGTAGTGCATTGTATCGGCACGGCTTGATCTCCCGTGATCTGCTCCGTACTGCTATCGATAATTTGTCTTACGATTCAGCGTCTGCGCTCGTTCGGGTATGCGCTGTTGCCGATTGGATGGATCGTTATGAACTCGGGTAAGCCGCCCTTGCCCCCGCTCCAATGGGACGTCATCAAGACGAGCATGCAATCTTCCCGCCTTCTTGTCGCGGGTTTCGTGCTCACGACCACTGTAGCGTCCGGCTGCGCGGTCGCCGGGCCGCTCTTGTTCTCACGGGCTGTCGCCCGGCTGGTCAGCGCGCCGCCGCTTTACACGCTCAGTTTGTTGTGGCTGTTTGCCGTTACGGCCGCGCTTGCTCGGTGCTTGCAAGACGTCAAGGTGGTTCTATCGAACAGGCTGGAACAGCACGTTCGCAATCTCTCCAGCAAGAAGATCATGACCGCTCTGGCGACTGCCGAGCTATCGCTGTTTGCTCAAAACAATCCGAGCAAGCTTTCGGCAATTGTGGAGAGTTGGCACCAGTCCAACAAGATCTACATTCAGCTCTATTCGATGGTGCTAATGGGCGGGGTCGCCGATGTTGCGTTCTCGTTCCTTGCCGTCGGAGGAGCAGCGAATTGGGTGGTGGCGTTGTTCATCTTAGCCTACGGCGCCGTGCTCGTACTGACAACATGGAAGAGCAATAGGGTTACAAAGGTGTATCAAGCTCAAGCGCAGGCTTCGACTAATGAGAGCTCGAACCTTTTAGGAAGTGCGATCGAGAACATCGTTCCGATTCGCGTGTTCCGCGCTCAACCTTGGATAGCTGAGCTGTATGATCGCCAGACAGCCGCCACGCGCCGAGCTTGGCTTACTTTCTATAGCGTCCGGTTGCGCTATGGCGCTTTGCAATCCACCTTCTTGTTCGTTCAGTATGCCTCGATCTTGGGGCTTTTGCTGTGGCTCTATGACCGGTCAGGCGAGATAAGTGGGCTCGTCATGGTGAGCATGATCCTCGTTCAACTGAACCGGCCTTTCGAGCTTATCGGCATGTCAATGCGGGACATCACCGTTGCGCGTGGCATGGCTGGGCCGCTGCAGGAGCTGCTTGATGCACATGCGCCAGCGGTGCGACCCGCTATGCTCAGGCGTGCCATGCCGATATTGGGCTCACTCAACGTTTCTATCAGCGCGCTTTCGTTTGGTTATGAACGAGGCGCTTCGCCGCTCCTCTCTGAGATAACGGGCGAGTTCAAGCCCGGCGTCATCAACTTCATCATCGGACGGTCGGGTGCTGGCAAATCCACGCTTATGCAACTCCTGCTAAAAATGCATCAAGGCTACAGCGGCCTGGTGCGCATTGGCCCCCTGGACTTGGCCACGCTCGATCCGGAAGATTACCTGGCGTACGTAGGTTACGTGCCCCAAGAGCCCTTGATGATGAATCTGAGTATCCGCGAAAACGTTCTGCTGGGCCGCCCGTTTTCCGATGCGGATGTGCTTCACGCACTCGATTGCGTCCATCTGGCTGATAAGGTGACTTCCTTGCAGAACGGTTTGGACTACCGCGTCGGCGAGCGGGGCCAATTGCTAAGCGGCGGCGAGAGGCAGCGCCTTGCGATCGCCCGTGCACTCATCGCGAGGCCCCGGTTGTTGCTTCTCGACGAGCCCAGTGCCGGGCTGGACGAGCAGACCGAGGGCTGGATCTTCGACGCACTTCGACAACTCGCATCGGGCACGACGATCATAGCAGTTACGCACCGTCGGGGCGTGATAAGTCCACATGACTACGTGTTAGATTTGTCGTGCTCGGCATCCGCGAAAGCCTCGCGTGCGCTTGAACAATTTCCGTGATCCGGCGTCTGAAGTAGGCCCGGACGGCACGGACTGCGGCCTTGTGCTGTCCTTCGATGATCAAGGTGCTAATACCTTGGCTTTCGACAAGCAAATCGCCGTAGTACGAACGCGTTCCCATTGCGCGTGAAAGATAGACATAAACCACGTCTGCGACGTGATCCGCAATGTGGCGATGCTGTTTGACCAGCAAAGCGCGCCGATAGCACTCGCCTACTTTCAAGAAGAGTGTCGCGGGATCCTCATTGCTCGCGTAAATGGGCTTAATTTCATCGCAGAAGCTTGCCGCCACCTTATCGATCAGCTTCGCCTTGGTGAAGCTGCTGATGCTATCGACATACATTTGTGACAGCATCTTGCAGAATAGGATGGCTTGGTCTGGGTCGATCCGCCTAGCGCTGAACCCCTTGTGGTTGACATTTTGCACCACATCGCGCTCAGTCAGCCGTATCAAAGCCTCTCGTACAGGCGAAATACCGACGCGAAGCTCATCCGCAATGTCGGTCGGCTTCAAGGCCATGCCGGGTAGCCAATAGCCGAGTAATAGACGTTCGCGCAAAGCCTGGAATACTGGATGCTGTGTCTCAAAGGTCATGATTACTCGTCCGTTCAGTCGTCCTAGCTGCGGCGGCCAAGCGCGCCTGACCTCTTCGCGTGGCTCTGCTGCACGCGTTCCAAGGGCATCGCGATGGCGCCCTACCCCAGCGGCCATTGCGCCACGGACCGGACCGCGGAGAGGCTCCGGTCGGCGTTTTGCAAGGTCCCGCCGGACTGAAGATAATCTTCGACTCCATTCTCTGGAGGGGCCAGCGAGGTGAAGGTCGCATTCCTCGCGACCTCGAGCCAGCTCGCGTCGATGTTCCCGCAAATCGCTCGGCCACGAAACAGGCCGTCGTCCAGACTTTGAAAGGGCGAGCAAGTCGGGGTGCCGACAGCGCGCCGTCCAAAGGACTACAAGGTCTCTGCAGGCGTTCCGTCAGGGCCGCTAAGCTCTGCCGCCGAGTAGGACCTCGGCATTTCCAAAGCGGAAACAGGCAGTCGGAACGGGTAGAGGCGGCAATCCAGCGGCATCTCTGCGATTGGGCCTCTCGCCCAAGAAGCAGCGTCGCTGCCATCGTCAATGTCGGCACCGACACCTTTGTTTCGCTCGTCACGGTGTTGGCCGATTGTTGCGTCCGCACTCGCGGTCCTCCCTTGTCATGACCAACGCGCCGGGCGCGATGGAGAGGTTGAGTTCCACCGTTCCAACTACCGGGTCAGGTTCGCATAACAACGTCAGAGCGCCTCGTGTATCGGCATGAATTGCGCGATTAGCTTTGTCTTTCCCTTGGAACGGGGAAGCAAATCCGTCCTGTCTGCGCCAATAATCAGAGCATAGCGGGCTGTGCTCGATCATGAACGATGTGCGCGAAGACAGTAACGAGCGATCGAGCGGCGGGTACGTTGATCCTGCCCTCAAAATTGCGACGATCGCCGTCGCCCAGTCGAAGCCCCCTTTACCCCAGACGACGGCGCGCTGAGCGCCACGCTCTCGTAACTTCATTGCGAGGGCAACCGCTGTTAATCTTGGCTCCCCACAGGTGAGCTCGTCTGTGCCGCACCTCAGCGCACCCCTCTTCGGATCGGATCTTGCAAGGCGATCCGTCGCCGCAATCGCTTCGATCGGTCGGCGTTGTACAGACTGATTTTCACCGGATCGACTTTCCCTAGGCATACGCCCCCGCCATCGCCTAGTTGTGGAGCCTCAAGAGGTTGTCCTTGGTCAGCCCAAGTCTGCTGATCGGCGTTCGTCAGTCTATACCACCATGAGGCCGGTGCCAGTTGTATTGATGCAGCCAGATCGGCAGCTCTTGTGCGCGGCGATCTGATGTCGGATAGGCCTTAGCGTAAGCCCATTCCCGAAGTGCGGTCTGGATGAAGCGCTCGGCCTTGCTGTTTGTTCTGGGCGTGTAGGGCTTCGTGCGGATGTGCTTGATACCGAGGTCCCGGCAGGCGTCGCGGAAGGCAAACGACTGATAGCAACTGCCGTTATCGGTCATGACACGAGGGACGATGACGCCGAGGCTCTTGTAGTACGCCATGAGCAACGGAATAGCGCCGTTCGCCGTCTCGTCAGGTTTGATCTCGGAGAAGGCGACGCGGGAATGATCGTCAATGCAGACGTGGACAAAATCCCAACCAGCGCCGCGGCTCTTGTTCGGAGCACTCGGATCGCCGGTGATGCGGTGTCCTACCCGCTTGAAACGCCCCGGCTTTTTGATTTCGATGTGAATGATCTTGCCTGGGTGCTCGCGCTCATAGCGACGCTCCGGCTCGGCCGGCTCCAGATCGCGTATCCGGTTCAATCCCAGGCGGCGCAGGACGCGGCTGACGGTGGCCGGCGACACCGCGATCTCGGCTGCGATCTGCTTGCCGGTGTGGCGCTGGCGGCGCAAGGCCTCGATCGCCGTGCATGTGGCGAGCGGGGTTTGGCTTGGCGATGAAAGGGGTCTGGAGGAGTGATCTCGCAATCCCTCCACACCTTCTGCGCGGAACCGTTTGACCCATTTGGCGACCGTCTTCGGCGATATGTTGAACAGGTCAGCCGCGGCGGCCAGGGTCAACCCGCCCTCGACTACGCTCCGCACCATCGCCTCTCGACCTTTGGGCGTCAAAGGCGCATTCTTGTGGACGTTCATCTGGTCTCTCCCTCAACCCTGGCTGCGCGCCAAGCTTGGTCTGCTCAGCCAGAAGACCAAACTCGCGGAGCCCAGCGGCTGAGGCAGTAATTGATCGCCTTGGTCGTGTCGTTGTTCCTGGAGAGCTTGGCGCGCTGCTCGCGCAACCACGCCTCCAGCTCGACCATCAGGGGGCGGCTACGCTCCTGGCGCACACGCAAACGCTCCTGCGCGGTAAGACCGTTGATCTCGCGCTCAATGGCGAACAGAACATCGACGCGCTTGACCGCCTCGGCCGCGATCGACGCCTTGCTGAGCCGCGCGAGATCAAATAACTTGCGCCTGCCGTGCAGCATGGGCTTATCGTTTGCCGCCGTTCGACTTTCCGGCATCTCCGCCAGTGCTCGCGCGGTTCTCGCGCTTACGAATGAACGTCTCATATCCCTCGGGATTAACCTCCTTCAGGCGATCTAGCGCGCGCTCAGCTTCCAGATCGGCGGCCTGGCTATGACGCTGTTTGATCTCGTTTACTTTTGCTTCCATCCCTGTGAGCTGCCCCATTGCTGTTGTTACATTCTCGGATGCGATCTTGAGCTTCGCGCCTGGTCGTGTTTCCTCAATGCCTACGAGCATCGCCCTAAGCTCTTTAACGGCATTGGAAAGAATGACCAGCTGTTCAGCTAAGCCAATCTCAGCGCTTACGTCATTATCGACTTGCCGGTGAAAATTCGGTGCGATGTCCTGCACCACCGACCCGCTGAGTGGCGCGAAAAACGGAAAACTCAACCAAGAGAACCAATTAGGGTTTGACATTGATATCCTCTCGGCGATCGTGGTGTTCTACCTCAGCATATTCCAGCAATTGGCGTGCCAATCGGCCTTGGTTCCGATGACGTCGCAAAGTACAGATATCATTTCCATCGGGCATGCAAACCTAGCGCGGCCCGGATGTACAGTTCGGCTTGTCGCCGCAGGTTAGGCGGCACCGTCAAGTTAACGAATTGGAGCGGCCGAGGGGGTAGACAGCAGGCATGCCGACCGCCCGGGACCCTCTTTATCGCCGCCATCGCTTCCCACCGGAAGTAATCAGCTATGCCGTTTGGTTGTATTTCCGGTTTTTCTTAAGCTTGCGCATGGTCGAGGAAATGCTGGCGGCGCGTGGCATTGGCGTGACCTATGAACCGTGCGCCAGTGGGTACGGAAATTCCGCAGGGCGTTTTCCGATCGGATACCCGAGCGCGCACTCGCTCGCGGTGACAAATAGCATCTGGACGAAGTCGTTATCTCGATCGCGGGCGAACAACATTGGCTCTGGCGCGCTGTTGACCAGAATGGCTTCGTTCTCGACGTCTTGATCCAGCGCCGAAGAGACTCGCGCGCTGCGCAGCGGCTCATGAAATCGCCGGCACGCCGCCGCGCGTGATGATCACGGACAAGCACCGTTCCTACGGCGCTGCGAGGGCGAAGATGGGCTTTCACGTCGAACATCGCTAGCACAAAGCTCTCAACAATCGGGCCGAGAATTCTCATCAGCCGACGCGGCGACAGGAGCGGATCATGAAGCGTTTCAAATCGTCCCGTCGGGCTCAATGGTTTCTGGCAGTTCACGATCAGGTCGCGAACCTTTTCCACATCCCCTATCCCGAAGCCGTCACTGCCGACTTCCGTCGTGCTTCGCGCGAGCGAGCCTTTGCGACTTGGGCGAGATCTCCACGACAAGCGCTATCGCCGAATCTCGAACCTTTGAAAAGCGCCTCCTTCGGCTCGGCGGTCGATTAAGTTGACGATGCCGCCCGCCGAGACGAGCCGGGGTCGGTTATCGGCGCCGATTGTCAGCTTTCAGACCAATGTCGACAACTTGACCTACACACCCGATACGAAGTGCCTGCAGAACCTCCCATTTTCGATTCGGCACGGCCCTTGCGTGGTTCGGGGCACCATCGCCGATCGCTCACATCCTAATCGAGGGAGTAACATGCCATGCCGCAGAGAACTTTCGTCCTGTCCGCTGGCCTTGCCGCGCTTCTTGCTATCGCGCTATCGCGCCGTCGATTGCACCGGCCTGCACGCGTCTCGTCTGTCTCGGCGTCCATGACCAAGTGATCACGGCGCGGACGATGGACTGGAAGAGCGATCTGAAGACCAATCTGGATCTTCCCGCGCGGCATGGGGCGAGGTCGGGCCTAACTCGCTGGCGTGGACCTCGAAATACGGCAGCGTGATCGCGTCAGCCTATGACTGCACCACTGACGGGCTGAACGAGGCTGGCCTCGTCGCCAACGTGCTGTGGCTGGCGGAGTCGGAATATCCAAAGTTCAACCCGAGCAGGCGGGGCCTCACGATCGCGGCCTGGGCGCAATATGTGCTCGACAACTTCGCGACTGTGGAGGAGGCCGTGGCCGACTTGGAGAGGGAGCCGTTCATCATCGTGACCGACGACGTGTCGCAGGACGAGAAGCGGCTTGCGAGCCTGCATCTGGCGATCTCAGATGCGAGCGGCGACAGCGCCATCGTCGAATACATCAGAGGCAAGCAGGTCATCCATCACAACCGCAAGTACCAGGTGATGACCAACTCGCCGATCTTCGACAAGCAACTCGCGCTCAACGCCTATTGGGAGCAGATCGGCGGTGCCGTGTTCCTGCCCGGCACGAACCGCTCCTCCGATCGCTTCGCCCGCGCGGAATTTTATGTCAACGCGATTCCGAAGGACGAGAATCGCAACCATGCGCTGGCGAGCGTCTTCAGTGTGATCCGCAACGTCTCGGTTCCCTACGGCATCACGACGCCGAGCTCAAGAAGGTGTGGCACGCGTGCGCCGGCTTCTTCGGCGACATGATCCGGCTCATCATTTTGTGGGGATGTCGGAACGGAGAAATAGGACGGCTGGAACGAGCCTGGCGTGAAGGCCGCGTGGTCACCATCCCCGGAGAATTCACCAAGAACGGGCGCGCGCACGCAATCCCGATCCTGCCGATGGCGCGTGCGATCCTCGATCGACAAGAAAAGATCGGCGACAATTGGCGAGACAAGAATACCGACTATTACTTCCCCGCTCACATCAAGGGTACTCATTTCAACGACGGGTCGTGGGGAAAGCTGAAAAAGGAGATCGACAAGCGATCAGGTGTGACCGGATGGCAAGTGCGCGATCTTCGGCGAACTTCCGATCCATGCTCGCGCGCCTCGGAACAACACGTGAGATCGCAGAGATCATGCTCAACCACGTGACAGGCGGGGGCAAAACCGACCTCGACGAGATCTACGACAGGTACGATTACCTGCCGGAGAAACGCGCTGCGCTGCAAAAGCTTGAAGCGCGTCTGAAACGAATGGTCGGCTAATCGGCGAGCTAAGACAGATTCCGTAGATGCAGTCGACGGCACTTGCGACGGCTCGCCGCCTTGCGTTCGACAGCGGGCCGCTCGGCTGCGAGCGTCTGTTCGGAAAGTGCGATCTTCGTCTGCACCTCCGCCAGCGCGTCGGCATAACCGTCACGCGTCAACGAGCAGGTGGCGACTGCCGCCTCCAACTTCGCGCGAGCCTTATCGTCGACATCAAGATCGGCTTCGAGGTGGTGGCGTTGGAGCTTTGACTTGGCGTCAAAGAACTCCGCGTCAGCAGCCGCATGGCTGCTGTTCAAGGTCTCGGCGCGCGCGCAGCGAGGCCAGTTCGGCTTCGAGTTGTTCCATGGGTGATTTTCGTCGGAGGAATGCCA
Source organism: Bradyrhizobium sp. 26S5 (assembly GCF_036923295.1). Lineage (NCBI taxonomy): Bacteria > Pseudomonadati > Pseudomonadota > Alphaproteobacteria > Hyphomicrobiales > Nitrobacteraceae > Bradyrhizobium > Bradyrhizobium sp. 26S5. The sequence goes on from NZ_CP145948.1 coordinate 793,186, forward strand.
TGCCGACAAACTACCGGCCGCAAGGCGATTTGCAGAGGCCGGCGTTGTGGCGCGTCCCACAGCGAATGGCTTCTTGTGGCGTGCGCCAATGCTCCGCAAGGGCGCACGGTCCGCTTCATGCATTGCTGAAGATTATCGAGAACACCCTCCTTCCTTTCCCTTCCCGGAGGTATATGGTGAAAGTGTTACTTGGAGCTGCCAGACGGACGTGCCGAAGTCCCCAAATATTTGTAGCGGCAGCCTCAGCGCCAACGGCGGGCATTAGTCTCAATAGATCAAGTTATTCTTTGGCGATCCTACGGCACTCGATCCATCGGTGTGCTGGCAAATACATTTTGAGGAGACTTTCAATGGACAAGCGCATCATCATCATTACTGCTGTCTGCTCCGCCCTAGGCTCAATCGGCGCAAGCGGACTTGCGCTGGCGGAAACCGTCGGCCGATATGAATGCAACATCGTTGGCGCGGTAAGCCAAGAACCCATCGGTGACAAGGATGGGCATCGGATCACTGGCGTCCAATATTCTTGCTCTGGTGTGGAGGGCCTGGTGAAAGGCGCGGTCTACTCAGGGACTTCGACCAGTGAATGGGATGGCCCTCAAGGAACCTATCTGTCCGGCGGGGGGACTGTCCGAGCGGCCGGGGGGCTCGCGGTCACCGAGATCACCGAAGGTAAAGGGGCCGCTGTCATGAAGGACGGCAAGCCTGCCGGCAGCGAAAGTTCCGGAAAAGCGCTGTTCAAGTTTGCTTCCGGCACACTTGCCACACTCTCAGGAAAAGCCGTTAGATGGGAAACCAAACCAGCTGGCGTTGGTCGATTTAGCATCGAATTGACGGATGACAGCGAAACGGTCGCGGTCAGTACGAGCAAGCAATAGCAGGTGCAAGTCATTGGTAGGCTCCTGTCCTGAGTGAAGGTGAACCCATCATCTCAGGACAGGGACGCGATGTTAGGCCGCATCTGATGGTGCTTCGGAGCCATCGGGTGTTTGTTGCACGCGTGGGCATCGCAGCTGGCTGCTGTGGCCGCGCCCACCCGTCATATTTTTGCGCCCGGTTCTCGGCGCGCTGACGCGCATGCGGACCACGGCGGCGGTCGCGAAGCGAGTTCAACCGGATTTCCCCTTCCAGTCTCCCTGCGTTTCCAGTCCGTGAAACAATAGATTCCGGTCCAATGATGGACGGGTTTCTCGCAACCTAGGCAGCTAAAGAGGCCTGAGCTGATCACCGGAGCGGCGCTCCGCTCTTGAACCGCAGAATAAACCGCGTCGCAGCCGGGGCATGAAAAATAGACGATCATTAGTCTTCCTTGGAGCGCCCAAAGCGTCCTTTAGCCGCGTCGTCAGTGCGATGCTAGGAGTTGGTTGCCGGTGCGGCGAAGAAGAGCATGCGATCGATGATCGCAAGCGTAGGGCATCACCACTCCAAGAATCGCTCAATGTCGGAGGCGCTTTTTAGACCGGCGGCCTAGATGGTCGACGAGGACGAAAATTGTCCCGATCACGACAGCTCCGACTGCTACGGCATCGATGATCAAAAGCACTGGAATTTCGCGCAAGAACTTTACCCCTAATGAAAAAGGCCGCAATGCACTGCGCACTGCGGCCCGTCCGGGAAAATTGCCTGTCAGTGCAATGATAATACTCCAGCCCCGGTTAAGATCGAGGGTGCCGCAACGATGTCGAGAAGTGGAGTCTAAACTGTTGTTCCTGCAGGCGGAACATCCCGCATGTTGCGGAGCGGTGACAGGAAATGCCGCAGTGTGAGGCGGAGCCTTCTGGATGGACACGTTGCAAGCGGCGAGGCGGCTTATCGAGACGGCTGGGTGATAACGGAATGGATCAGCGCGCCACCCCTTGCCATGACGCAAGAGTAAGCCTTGTGCGACCAGCTTTCGGCACGTTGGATTGACGCGCTGTATCGCTGCGTTCTCTCTTGTGACGCCGCTCTAGTGGGCGGCCTATTTCACTTCGAATGTCATCGGTAACGTTTCAGAAAGTGCCGCAATGTCGGGCTTGAACCGGGAGGACGATCGTCGAGCAAGTTCGTGAGCTCGTGACGCAATACGACAGGTACTATGACGTTTACTAGCACAGGAGCCACGTATGGAGATCTGCTATAAATGTACGTCGGCTGACACTTAACAGCCGTCGCGACGGCTCCAAACAAGGAGCTAAGCGATGACTGGAAAGGAAGTGGTCAACTGGCGTGGACTTAAGGCACTTGGAATTCCCTACAGCCGTACACACTGGTTTCGGCTTTGCGCTTCTGGAGAGGCACCGCGGTTTTTCAAACTCGGCCGACACAGAAACAGCCCGCCAGTATGGTGGCTGCACGAGATTGTCGAGTGGCTTGAAGCTCGCGCAACAGCCAAACCTGCCGACGCTCCGAAGAAGTAGGAGCGGGGCTGGCCCTCCAAAGCCAGCCCTTCCTTCTAGAACTTTCCTGTCGAAGCATCTTATGCCCCGCCGTACGCCCCGCCTTTAAGGTAAGGCGGGGTCAACGGATGGTATGCGCAAGCCTGGGGCAGCATGTTGTCGTCGACAAACCGGACTTCTGCGCGCGACTTGCGTGCCTAGCGGCACGTAGTGGCGACGCCCGCGCCGCCTAAACCCATCAGGCGGAACCACGGATAGGTTGGCGTGCGGCACGAGGACGGCCAGCTAAGAAGCTGTACGATCGAGCGCCGTTCCGGTTGCTCCGAGGTACCGCTGTGTAGTTGCAATAGCCCGGCGTCCGCTTCGCGCTGTCGCGCGTACCGTCCGAGCGCTCATCCTCAAGCAGATCGGGCAGACACCACCTTACGCGCGCCAGACCAGGGCGCGCGTCCAAACGTGCTCGCCCGATTGATGCGGCGCATCAGCGCCCATCGCGGGAACTTCTGGTCTTTCGCATGTCGAACGTGCATACTCATTTCTTTGCAGAGGAGGGTTACTCCATGCAACTAAAGCTCAAGCGCTCACAACGCACGGGCGGCATGCTGAGCGGCAAGGTCATCTTTGCTCTCGATGCACGCACCGATCTCACGCCCGATGAAAAGGGTTTAGTGAGCAAGTACGGCCTTGGAAAACTTGTCGTATACGACAGCGAGGCCCGCAAGAAACATGGCGAGTCTGCCTACGGCCATTTCGATGAAGGCGCCAGCAGCACCGTTGGACGCTCGCTGTGGAAAAACGCACGCGGGATTGCAAGCGCCGCCATGATGGCACTCTCGCTGCGCGTCACCGTCGAAAGCTTGACGAGCGGCCAACACATCGAGTGCAAGGATCTAGATGAGCTGCTTGGAGCCGAGGCGGCCATTCTCAACGCGTGTAAGAGCCTCAAGGCCTATCTCGAAACGGCGCGGACCTTCGACGGGCGGGAGGAGGTCGTTGAGTTCTAAGCTCCCAAAATACGAACGCCCTTCTCCTTTCACCCCGTTCCTGCGTCGCTTCACGGACGAGCGGGCACGTGAGCTGTCGGACACTATTACCCTATATGACCAAGTACGCGCGGCGCATCGCGGATCAATGTGGGCGCAAGAAGACTCGATCGCACGCGTGAATGCGCACGTTGCAGAGCAGGTCGGGGAGATTATTGAACGGCCGGCGCCAACTACGGTTATCAAGGCGTTGGATCGGTGCCAAGAAGAGATCCTGGCCCTAGAAACGACCATCTTCTCCTGGCCCGACATGGACCTGAACGCCGCGACGCTGTCCATCAAGGAGCACGTGGACCTGCGTCGCTTTCTCCGTGCGAAGCAACACTTTCTCGCGAACGACGAGCGCGTAGGCGATCTGCTCATTACGGCTCTACGCAATGTTGGATGGGGCTTTATTTCCAGCTTGCCTGAATTGTCCGAGAGCGCGGATGCTGCGCCGCTCACGGTTCCACTCATCTGTCTGCTGCGCAATCCGCATCAAGTCGTGGACAGGATCATCGGCACGATCTGCAAGCAGGGGCACGTGGAGGCGGGCCTGTTTACGGCGTTGTACGAGCGATTGTACGCCAATTTGTGCGAGGCCTCGGGGGTTTCGCCGGAAGATGAGAAACATCGAAGGCCGATGGTCTACGCAGCCGACTCCGAGCTCCCGCCGATCGAGCTAGTCGAGACATATCTGAAATGCACTCCCTTCGTTGACCTCTTTCTTTGCCCGGTGCCCTTTAGTATTCCTGCAAAGACCCGCTTTGAGCACCAATGGATTGTTGCGCCGCCAGGCGCCGGAAAGTCGACGCTCCTTCAATACCAGATTTTGCGCGACCTCGATCTTGTAGCCGCGGAGCAAGCGTCCATCGTCGTCATGGAAAGCAACCGCGACCTCATCAAGGCGGTCGAAGGGTTAAAGGTGTTCGCGCCGGGAGAACGCCTCGACGGCAAGCTGGTCATCATTGATGCCGAAGACATCGAATGGCCGGTCGCTCTCAATCTATTCGACGTGGGGATCGAAGAGACGCAGTCCTACTCCCCTGCCGAGCACGAAGGTTTCCGCAACGCCGTGCTCGCGCTGTACGACTACATCTTTAGCTCGTTGCTGTCGGCGGAGATGACCAGCCGCCAGAATACATTGTTCCATTTCACGATCGAGCTTCTGCTTACCATCCCGTCGGCTACGATCGATACTCTCATTGACCTGATGCAGCCCCGCGGCCTCACTCAGTTCGAGCAGCATCTGTCCAAGCTCGATCCGGATGCGAGGCGGTTTTTTGAGCTAAAGTTCAACAGCAAGGAGTTTGATCGCACCAAGGAGCAGGTCGTTGATCGCCTATTCGCTGTAAAGCGCATCCGGACGCTCTCGAGAATGTTCGCGGCGCCGAAATCTAAGTTCGAGTTTTTCACCGAAATGGGCGCTGGGAAGGTTATCCTCATCAATGTCCCACAGAGCCTCCTTCAAGAAGACGGTGTCGAAATTGTGGGCCGCTTTTTCATCTCAATGATCTTGCTCGCGGCGCACAAGCGTCAGCTTCTTCCCAAGGAGCCGCGTCTTCCGTGTTTCGTCTACATCGACGAGTGCCAGGACTTCATCAAGCGCGATCCCAAGATACCGGTCATTCTTGATCAGGCACGTAAGCTCAACGTCGGCTTAGTCCTCGCGCATCAACGATTGCAGCAAATGCAACCGCATGTCCTTGATGCACTGTATGGCGCGACCGCAATAAAATTCGCTTCCAAAATCAGTGACGCGGCTGCTCATGCGCTTGCCCGCGACATGCGAACGACGCCAGAGTTCATCCTCAATCAGCCATCGTATCATTTTGCGGCATACATCCGCGGCATGACAGATGCCGCGCTATCGGTCGGCGTGCCGGAGACTGACATGAATGCGATGCCTCGCATGACGCCGGCTGAGCATGCTGCCGTTCGTCAAAGCACCCGAGAACGCTATTCGGTCGAGCCAGCGGCACCGGCAGCTGCTTTGAGGGATGCCGGGACGCGGCGTGCAACGGTAGAAAAGCCGCCTGATGCAGGGCCTGCGGCAGCACCAGATTTTGGCGGCGATGATTGGCGATCATAGCAAATCAAAAGGAAGCCCGCCGAAGCGGGCCTGAAGTCGTTACGTTGCGTCGGCTGCCTTTGAAGGACACGTGCTTGCGCGGTGTCCTGGCTCGTTACAGATCGAGCACTTCGGAATGCGTCGCTCGCGAGCCGTGCCGCCCAATAGCTCATTGAGTTCGGCGTCTAATTCTTCGCGCTTGTCGATCAGATCTTTGACCCGTGCGATCTTGCCGTCCAAGTCCATTTGCATCACCTCCTTCCGTGAACAAATAGCCGATCGACGATCGGTCGTCACTGCTTGCATGGATGCACGTCACAGCGCGTGCTGTGCTATGTGCCGCTACACGCATGGATGACGAACTGTAGCTATTGTTCACTTTTTATTGGTCGCTCGGCTCTGATCGTACGCCTGCGAGGTCGCATCTGGTACAGTCCTCTCTTATGAATGCGACCTCAACGTCGGCGACGAACCGTCGGCCTCGCTTTCGGCGCTCGGCAGAACCGGTCCCGTTTCGAGTCACGGAAGGTGATGTGCTGATCTTGCGGCAGTTGCTGCGCTATCGCTTCTTGAGATCCACCCACATTGCGGCGCTCGTTGGCCGCTCACTTGATCGCACGAATGACCGATTGTGTCGGCTGTTTCACGCCGGATACGTCGATCGGCCGCGAGCACAGCTCGACTATTATCCCACCGCTGGGTCGGCGCCGATGGTGTATGCACTCGGGGCACTCGCGGCACACCTTCTCTCCGAACGCGGGGTGGACTGTGCAAACATGGATCGGACCCGAAACAATCGAGAAGCGGGCCGGCCATTCATTGAACATCAACTGGAGATCGTGGATTTTCACGTTGCCCTGGAGCGATCTATGCGCGGCCGCAGCGACCTCCGGCTTATCCACCCTGAAGAGATCATCGCGAGCGCGCCTGAATCCACTCGAAGAATGCGAAACCCGTTCGCATTGCGAGCCAGGATCTCGCAAGCCGAGCGCGCGTACGATGTTGGCGTCGTACCGGATCTTGCGTTCGGTCTCCAATTTCCGGACGGCTCTCGCCGTTGCTTCATGGTAGAGATCGATCGTGGCACCATGCCGGTGAATCGTGCTGACGCCACACAGTCAAGCTTTGGACGTAAGATGCGGGGGTACCTCCATGCGCATGCTGAGGGACGGCATACAAATCAGTTCGGGTGGAAGACATTCCGCGTTCTCGTCGTCACGACCGACCAACACCGTACCCGATCGATGCTCGAAACGCTGCGGCAATTAAAAATACCGCAGAGTCTTGGACCATCGCTGTTCTTCTTCGCCTCAGGCGGAGAGCTGCGATCGAGCGATCCCCTTAGTCACATCTGGAAAGACGGAACCGATCGCGCCGTGCAGCTGATCTAGGTACTCTGTGAGTGCACTACCGCTTCCTGCTGCGGCCGGAGGCCTGGATGGGCCAGCGAAAAGGCCGTGGACACAAGTGCACGGTGATCTAAACCTAGGAGAGAGCCGTGAATGGAGAGCCTACAGCGCATCAAGGGACTGCTCAACAAGAATAGATCGGGTTTGAACTCGATCAGATCCGTCAGCAAGTGAAGGCAGAGAAAGCCGCCTTCTCAGCAGCCAAAAAGCCACGCCGGAAGAAACTGGGTAATCTAGGTCTGGTACTTCAGAAGGCATGAGAGGGCGGGAGAGAGGAACATAGGACCACTAAGAGGAAAGGTCCGCGCGAATGCGGGCCTCACTTTTTATTCCGGTGCCCTGTCTGTTTCGTAGCTTGGCGCCAACGCGATGTCGAAATACAAAAAGTTCGAGGACGAGAGTGAGCACGATCCCAGCGTTTTCATCTTCGCCCGGCTACCCATTTGAGTGGCATATCGAATATCGTGGCGAAGACGGCGCCCGACGGCAGCTTGAACCAACCACCGTTATCAGGAGCCTTTGGACGCAGTCGTGCCGAACAGCGCGCGCACTTACATGCGGTGTTCTTGTTCACAGAGTGGGGGAGAGCAGCACCTCTTTCAACGCTCGCTGAAAGAACGAGCGGAAAACACCTCATCATAAGAAAGCTGGCAGTGATTCTTGCGCACGTTTAGCAGCATTGCGGTGAGAAGGAGCCAGGTTGAAAAGAGCTACTTTGTGAGTAGTTCCGATTGGCCTGTCCACATACCCATCTCCCCTGTTCTCACATACGTGATAAGATTTTCTGTATGGCTAAGAAGTACCGTAATGCAACGATTGTTGGGGGCCTGCTCTACCTAGTGATTTTCTTCTGTTTAGATCATTTACCATCAGTGTTTTTTGAATCGCAAACCGCACTGGGGAGATTGATTATATATACAATTATTGCTCCGGTTCTCAGTCTTGATAACCTTATGGGTACTTTATACCAACCGTGCATCTTTCATTTCAGCGGGTTTTGCGCCATAGGTGCTTTGGTTGCCGCTGTGCTGCCATATTTGCTGTTGTTTCTTGTTGGCGGCGCTTTCGGCGTATTTGTACAATTAATACTCGATAGAATTCGTACCGCTTTTTTGTAGACATTGCTTCTGCTAAGCGAGACCCGCCAGGGCGATTCAGCTCGCTGTCGGTAAAGAGAACTGTGTTAAACGAACGGCCGGGTTGGGCCGATCGGGCTCGATGCCTATTGATTACAAATCCAACAGATACGGGAATCTAAAACTAAACGTGTCGAAGGGCGCCATCGCCTTAGACCAAGTGGAAATCGCTCTGGTGCCCTTGCAGCTGCGATAGCGTCACGCCGACCAGCGTGATCGCATCTCCGTGTCCATCAGCAATGATCGCGCCGGCGCTGCCGGCCGTTGCGTGATTTAGTACGTCGGCAACACTCACGAACATCGATCTTTCGAACTGAATAAAATCATTGTTGATATTAAAATCCGTGATGACGTTCGTTCCGAAATTGGGACGGAAGACAAATGTATCCGGCCCAGCGCCACCAATGAGCGTATCGCCGCTGCCGCCGATCAGAACGTCCGGCGCGTTGCCGCCGACCAGCGCATCATGCCCGGCTGACCCATCGAGCACACTTTTTCCATTGATGATTCCAGTGAGCGTCGTGCTCATCCCCGATTGATAGATCACGTCCGGGTTGGAGACCAGAACGGTCAGCGTCGACGTGTGGGATCCGCCGTGCCCGTCGGAGACCGTGTAGTTGAAGGTGTCCTGAGCCACGACTTGCGATGGAAGAGCGCCTTTATTGGCATTGTAGACATAGCTCCCATCGGCATTCAGCGTCAGCGAGCCGTAGGCGCCCTTCACAACATGTCCAACGCTGGCTTCTGAACCGTTAACGGCACCGACGACTAAATGATCGTGAATATCACGATCGCTGTCATTCGTCAGCACGCCGACTGAGGCCGGTACCGAAAGCGTCGTGCCCTTGGCGACGCCGTTGCTATCGGGAAGCGCGGTGGGGTCGTCGTTGGCACCATTGATGACAATGGCAATCGGCTCGATGGACGTTGCGCCGTGGTCGTCCATGACTGCGATGTTGTATGTCCCACGTAACGACTCACCAGCTGCTAGGAAATCGAAGTAGTGATCGTCGGCACTGAAAGTCCACGAAACCTCGCCAATATTTCCGTTCGTGCTGTCGCTGACCAGCGCGGCTTCAACGGCATGGATGAGAGCATTGGACGTATCAGTGGGAAGCGGAGTCCATGAGACAGCTCCGTCGGCGTTCATCCACTTGAATGAAAATCGATCAAGAACTGCGCTAAGCTGATGCGTATCTGAAAGGTCTGCATCGGTAAACAGCAGCTTGCCACTCGTGGTATCTAGATCGTTGCTGCCGGTCTTGCCTACAACTTCGGTAATCGAATGCGACGCCACGTTATCCGTTGCAAGCCACGGTGCGTGATCCGCACCGGTGGACTGTGGAGAAATTGCGTTCGTGAGGTTTGAGCCGGTGAAAGCGTTGGCGATGACGTTAAGGAAGCTCGGATCCTCGGCTGCGCTTTGAAGCGCTGCCGACTCGGCGCCCTGCGCAAGCTTCTCGACCGCGCTGACCGCGTGAATTAAAGCCTGGCCTGTCAGCTGCGAACTATTCTGCTCTAGAGCAGAATTACTTGCAGACACTACGGCTGCCACAGCAGATACGATTCCCGTGCCAACTGAATGATGCAACGCTTCGGCGGAGGTCGTAACAAGCTGACTCACGAAGCTCACGTCGGCCAGATTGATTGGTTCTGTTCCCGAGGCGGCGATCATCTTCGCGAGCGCCTCGAAGACCTCGACTGTGTTTTGTTCTATAGGAGCTCCATTGCTGGTCAGTGCCGATGCAACCAGTGCGACGGTATTCATTACCTCAGCGCCGACAGAATAGAGCTTCGCGGCATTCTGGTTGTTCGCTAGCATCGCCGCAATTGGGTCAAAGGTCGTCAACTCCGTCGAAGTATCGATCCCGAAAGCTGCGCGCACTTGCGCTTGCGCATTCGACCCGCCTTGACTTTGGAGAACTGAAACAAGTGTCGTCAGTGGCGTGATAACACTCGATCCAGATGGTGCTGAAAGCGTGCCCTTGAATGACAACCCGGTCGAAGTGTCGATTCCTCCGGAAGCAATCAGTATGCCACTGCCTCCTGTTAAAACGAAAACTCCATCTGTGTTCGTGGTGGTCGAACTTTCACCAGAATCGAGCTTCCCATTCCCATTGGCATCGGCAAAAATGGTTGCCCCAATGACATATCCATCAACCAGCCAGCCGACGAGCTTGTTATACTCGACGTCCTGCAAGTACAAGCCGGCATCGTGGCCACCAAATCCGACCCATATATTGTGTCCAGCACGGACTTTTGGCAAACCATTGACTAGACTGTCCAACAAGGAGTTTGAATCGCTGAAGTTTAGTTTCCAGGTCGACTCAAAAAAATTGAGTGTGGTGTCCCTCAATAGTTCAATAGGAATCGAGCCACTTGGAGCGAACGCTGAAGCCTGATGGGACAATAGTGGAACCGCCGCGATTGGATCGCGTAGATGAAGGAAGTTCGTTATGCGAGGATCATCCGACGATGATCCATTGTCTGACCCAGGTGATCCGATTGTCCAAGCTTGGAAGCGCTGATCGTCCGGAAATTCGGCCATGAAGTCTTGGGCCATCGCAGCGCCAAGGCTGTGACCCGAAACGAGGACCTGCTGTATACCGTTGGACCCGTCCTCAATGTAAGACTTCAGGGCATCCACGAGTGGGTGAAATTTATGGTAGTGATCCGAGAAGTTGACGAAATCAAAGGTGTCGCTCTGCTGGTCCGTACCGCGGAATACCACAGCAAGCGTTCTCTTTCCTTCTACGACTCCCGTCAATATCAGAGCACCAGCCTCCGATGGATCGGAATTTGACGGAAGCTTGTCTGCCTCGTCGTATGCCTGGTAAAAGCCATTCACCAGCGAGTAGTGGAGGGTGTCCAGTGCGCCGTAGTCGGCGGGCTTTATGCCTAATTCCATGGCAGACAAGGCGTGCCATCCACGTACCTCGGCATCCAAGCTTACGTTTTCGCTTGTGTCCGGTGTATGGGGCTGCCACGCCAGCGGATCTGCGGGGTCTGGGGGGTAGGGGTGAGAGGGATCTGCGGGGTGAGTAAAGGGAGTATTGGGACCATACACCTCGTTAGCAAGCTTAATCATCTCGACGGCCATTTGGCGTTCGGTTGACGTTATATTTTCACTGTCAAACGGTTGAACCACATTATTGATTGGGCCCTGAAATTTCACAGCTTGAACACGTGACGTAACCAAGTCGACCGCAGGAAGCTGCTCCGATGCTGGACCCACGCCTGTGGTTGTGGTCTGCCAGCTTGGTCCAAATCCAAAAACCACCGAAAAGAGGTAATTCCCGGATGACCCCGGTAGTAAGAGAACGTCATTCGGATTGTCCCCGCCCGTAATTGTCTGGCGCGTATTGTCCTGAAAGCCGGCGAAGCCTCCGTTGGTGAAATCGAAAGTGTCAGCCCCGCTGCCGGCGGTAATCGCGTCGTTGCCCGGAGACCCGACCAAGAGATCATTGCCATCCCCAAGAGCAATTTTGTCGGGCCCGTTGCCGCCGGTTATTTTGTATCCTTGCCCGATCGCGTCGCCCGCCGTGAAGGTGCGCGTCGGGTCCCAGCGAACCGTCGCCGTTAGTTGGTAGTTCGCCACATCGGGCAAGGTGACGACATCGTTCCCGCCCAGCCCCTGGTAGATCGATTGCGGGTTCGCGTCTATCGCCTGCTTCTGCGCGTCAGTCAGATGGTTGAAGTCGACCGTGTCGGCTCCCGAGGTAAATAGAGGCGCCGTTTGCGTAACCGTCTGAAAGACAAGGTCCGTTCCGCCTATACCGTCAGTTTGGATCTTGAACGCGTTGCCGCCAATAGAGCCGGTGATGTGGTATTGAAATGTCGCACTAATTGTGTGGACAGTGAGCGTTGATCCATCAAACAGCGCACTCGTTGTCCTCGGGTCGATACCGGCGAGATCGACGATATCTCCCGGCAATAATCCGGATACTATTCCCTGGAAACTTTCGGGATAGTCGAGACGCAAAGTCGACGTGCCGAAATTGAAATATGTTACCTGACCGGTACTGGTCAGTGGCGACGCTAGCTCCAGAGTGGAGCCAGCTATCGTTGCTGAGAGACCGTTACTCAGAGGGGAGTTGAGATACACTCCACCGCCGGTGACATTGATAACGCCGCCCTGTGGGGCCGGCTCCACGATCGGATTAAATGCGAACTCTTGGACATTCGTCGCTTGCAGAAAATGAGCGGTGTTGCTCCTACTGTTGATGATTAAACTGCCAGCAAGCTCCGAAATGACGTAGTTGGACCTTGCAGAAGGAAAAATAGCGACATTAAAGCCATTGTCACCTCCCGTGAAGCTATCGAAATTGGGCGAAAATGAAATGCCATCAACGTCATAGAACTCGTTGAGAACATTCGGCTCGCCGATAAAGAAGTCACTGAATTGCGTACCCGCAACGTATTTGTTGTTTCCGTCTACCAGCGGAAAGTCGTTGATGTTCACTCCGGTGACACGAAAATCGAACACGTGTGACACTATCTGCGAAGTGCCCGACGGATCGAGGGTGTTGTCGTAAAGGATATCCACGCGTCCGTCGCCAAGTACCGCTATGCTATCGAACGTGTGGTCCGTCGGGTCAGTGGCGCTTGCGAGCACGTTTCCGTTTGTGTCCAACCGAACGATGTGCGTCGCGATATTATCGCCATACGCAAGAACAAAGACGTTGTTGCTCTCCAGCTGCAGTCTCACCTTCTCCGGCGAGGTACTGGATGTCTGGAATGCATGGCGGTGGAGAACTCCAACAAGCGGTTGGAATATTGCAAGCTCGACTTGGTTGCCGACGACGTTTCCGTTGCCATCGGCAATGCTCTCGTCCCACGCGATGGCGTAGAGGTTGCCGGGGGAGGCTTGTTGGACAAGACACAATGATCCGGGGGCGTCCTGAAAAGTAATGTGGTTGGTGTCACCCGGATAGGCACTGAGATCGGGATCGATTCGGAAGGTGAAGCCATTACTCTTGAGCGAACCATCGAGATTGTATCCATTTACAAGAATCGAATCATGACCGGAAAATGAAAACGCTGCCGCGACGACATAGGCACCACCGGCCGCGGCGAAGGTCCAGTTGGGTAGGGATGCTTCGCTTGCAAATGTTCCAAGGTTCAGCGTTACGATACCCGTAGGAGTGTAATCGCCGGCACTATTGAAACTTGGATCGCCGCTGTTATGATTGAAGATGTCGAAGCTGATAGAGTATGCACTAGTTGTTGGATTGTATTGATCCCATGCAACGCCGTACGAACTCAGTACGCCTGCGCTCGTTCTGAACGGCTCGAAGATGGTGTTTTCGATCTTGCCGCTAAGCGGACCGGCAATCTGAGTGCTTGCGCTCGCGGAGAGCGATCCATCGCCCCCCGTGATAAAGCTCTCTTTGATGTAATTGTTACCGTTCGAATCTTGTGTCTGGAAGACCGAGATCCCCTGCACACTACTCGGGCCGGTATTGGTGAGGATAAGATTTTGGTGGAGCGGCGATTGGTAAATCGTCGAAGCGTCCACGAATGCATAGCCATCCGTCGACGACGACAAGGGAGGCTTTGGCAAGAAAAACGGATCAAGCTGAACGGCGTAACGGAAGAGCGTGCCAAAGTCGCCGTTGGGCGAAAATCCATAGAAAAGCTCTAGCGTGCCAGTGGCAACGTTAACAGTCAGAGTCGGAGGATAAATATGCGGCCCCGGGACGGGCTGAGACCAGGGAAACGCAAACGTGCCCCAATAAGTTGTCATGGCGCCGTTCCCTCCAGAGCATCGTGGCGGTCCCCTAGACTTGCGCCCAGGCCGACACGTTCGTTGAGGTGCTCGCCTTTCGCCCTGGCCGTTTCGCAACCCAATCGTTACGCGCAATGACGCTCATCGCGACGCCCATGGTCTTTGCCGCTGTTAGGAACGGCTATGCCAGCGAACATCCAATCTTGATTTCAGCCGCAGGAAGAAAAAATCCGGCGGGGCTGCCTGCCGATGGCATTGATGCTGCCAGTTGAGATAACGGAGACTTCGGTGAGTCGCCGTTTTGTGGGCAGCTTCCGGCGCGCAATTGCGCCTGTCTCAATCTGACGCTCCTTTCGTCTGAGTGGCAAGCGGTAAGAAGCGAAAAGTGATGGCGCATTAACGGGCGAAGCGCGGCACCCGCGTACTCGTAGGCTTCGTCAAGCGCTTCCGGGTTAAGGCCGGGGATTTATTTGGAGGTACTCCCACAGGAGCCGCGGCGCGTTCGACGAACAGCAGGATGGGCAGTGTCGGCGCGCAAGACGTTTCTAAGGTGCGCATGTTCGCACCGAGGGCCCTGACAGCTTTTCGCGATCTCTTGATCCCGAACTCCCAGGCGGACAAGTTCGCGCACTGGAAGTAGCAGGCGATTTATATCCTCCTTTGCCCCGGTCGAGCCGGGCTAGCGAGACCGACGACAATGACTTTCGTCATCGTTTCAAGTCATCTTTGTTTCCTCTTAATTTCTTGCTCTTGAAGTCGCGTGCATGAATCATTTCGTGCGTTGCATATGTCTCCAACGCAGGCAGCTTTTCCGCCCGGTTTTGTCTCGCAGCTATTCGGGCCGACGAAACAGTCCTGTGCCCCAGGGCGATATTTTGTGCACCAAGCGGCGCAGGTTATTTTCCCTGCCGAACATGCCGCCGTCGCCGCATCTGCTGTCCCAAGCGTAAGCACGAGCAATGCCACTACAGCAATCCAAACTGTTTTCTGCATCCTATCCTCCCGTGTAACACTGCAGACTAGCAGGCGCACCACGGTAGCCTGAACGGGAATGTTGCGGAAGTCGCCAACAGGACCAATTCGTCCCGAGCTCCCTCGATCGAACGTCTCAACCTAGGAGCCGTGAATGGAGAGACTACAGCACATCAAGGAACTGCTCGACCAACAACAAAAGATCGGGCTCGAACTGACGGCTCTTTGGGTGCCGAGCGTCGGCATCGGTGGAGTTACAACGAGAAGGTCCGCCTCATTGACGAGACCATGCAAGTCGAGGAGACCGTCTGCGGCGTTGCGCGCCGACATGGATTGGCACAAAGCCTGCTGTTCACCCGGCGTCGGCGTCAAGGCGCGCCAGGGCTGCCTAGGCGGCGAGGCCGTACCGGCTCTTATTCCTGTCGAGATCGCTTCCGCGCTGCCGGCCCTGGCGTCGACGTGCGCGTCCGCAACCGTCTTCGCCTCCGGGACCGCGTGCAAAGGCCGGAATAATCGTAAATCGTAAGTTCACGGTCGTGCCGGCGTTAATTATTGCGTTTGAACCCCTTTTCTCTCAGGGCTCTCCCCAAAGGAGAGTCCGGGTAAGAGCCACATTGCGAGACACAGATATCCCTCTTGTTGATGTGGATATTGGGGTTGTTCTGACAGCAGGAAACGCACGTATTGTAGTGGCCGGTAGAGCACGAGCCCGCCGCGTAAAGAGCAGACGTGGAAAGGATGACGAATGCGACACCACCCAGGATCGTTCGGATCATGACATCCTCCAAAGCGGGCATACCTGAGCGCGCTTCCAATCAGACCTAAACCTGGTTGCAATGCAAAGAAATAACAAGCGAGACAACATCGTTGCCCGCGGGTTCAAGAGCCGTCCTTAAAGGTAGGTACCATTTCGATCTTGAGTGGGTACTCGCTACTTTGCGTTTCGCCGAACTCAAGTGCTTTTTTAACGACACTCATGATGCTCTCGTCGCTCAACAAAAACTGTCCTGAGAGCTTGTTAAAGTGATCCATGTTTTCGAGCCGTGTTACGCGCTTTCCCTGTTTTCGAGTGGCAGTGACAAAGCGAAACCGAGCATCCAACTCGACGGAAAATCCGTTCTGACGAAGCATATCCCAGAAGTGCGCGGGATTGTACATCGAAACAACCAGGACTTTCCCGAACACCATATCGAACAGATTGTTCCGCTCGATGGGCCACCAAAAAAGCGGAATTGTTCCGCGGAGCACGATCGGAAGACCGTCGGTGCCATATCCTACAAACGAAGCAACAACGCAGTTATCACGAAGCGCCTTATCCATGATCGTTGGGATGTGCTCTATGACGGGGGCGATCCTTGCGTTGAGGTTTTCGCCGTCTCCATTGAGTAGCCGGTTAGAAATCCGGCGTTCGCTAAGCCGAATTGCTCCAATGAGAAGGCTTTCGCTCGCTTTTTGATACGCGAATCCTGCTTTTAGGCTTTCACCAACCGCCCGGTTCAACTCATTAAAAAATATGCGGCCGTTTACATTGATGGGACTTTGCTGTTCGCGCTGCTTGGAGGATTCAAATGCGCGAGCTATCTCCGCCATTTGCCGCTTTAAACGATCCCTAATCTTTTGGGCCAGCGGTTCCGAACGTTGCGAAGGCGTTTCTGCGAACGCGCCTGCCAAGCTTGTCGGAAGATTGAAGCCCGCGCCAAAGAGACAGCCCAGGGTTATTTCATATCTGTCTTCGCCGATTTTCTTTGTCTTCAACTCTCCTATTGACGCAACTCTACCCATTTCTGGGCTGATGAAGCTTACATCTCCCATTCGAAGAAATGATGTAATACCGTGATAAAGAACAAAGTGTCTGTTGAGCCCCTGTAGCTTCTCGACGAAAGCTCGTTCGCCTATTCCACCCACGCCTGGCGGGAGATGCGTTTGTCGCTGACGGTTGAGATGCTGCTCAATCAGAGGCACATCATCACGGTAAAATATCCAAGCGTACCCATCGCCGATAACCTTTCCGATGCCAATCGCGGACTTAATAGCTTTCGAATATCCATCCAATCGAGCCATTCGACGACCAAACCAAGCGGGCTGATAGGTTGTCCTTCCCGCTATCAAACGTTGCTTTTCTTGAGCGACTGCCATGTACTGGGTTTGGAGTATCCACTGAGCGTCAATCAAGTGCTTTTGGACTGCGATAAGATCAGCCCCGTCCGCGTTTTTTGCTTCGGCTTTTCCGCTCCTGAGAGTCTTCCAACACAATTCAAATAGCGCACCAGCCCGATCGATTGATGCTGCTACCTTCCGACGCGAGATCATTGGGCTGCGATCCGAATTCTGCTTGGGAAATTTACAAGAACGGGCGGCTCTTCACTTTCCGAATCATACGCAACTTCAGCAACATTGCGTCCCAAACGGCTTCTCCAGCAGGGTATCAAGCGGACCGCTATCTTAGCTTGCTTTTTTCACAATTTGCGCTCTAGACTTTGGCGATACGGCGAGGAGCTGAACATGCCGCGTTTCGTTACGTTGGGCGCGATGCTCGTATATATTTGCCTGCCGATTTCGTCTTCTTTTGCCGATAGCATACTTGAGTTGAATAAGGGCTTCATCGAGAAGTTCAAGAATAGACTTACGATTTCGGCTCACTATACGGTAGATGCTGCGCACAAGCGGCCCAACCCAGCAAGCAAGGACGGCGACATGTATGTCGCCGGTCGGGCGCCGGAAATTGGTCTAGCTACGGTTGCGGAAATTCAGAATGCAAAGGATGTGCCCGATGCTGTGAGTGCCGTGAAGGACGCGGAGGGCTCAGGACAAGCAATCGACCTGTCGGGCGTTTGGCGCATCTGGCCGGAACACGGCGGGGACAATACGCACATCCAACAATCCGATGCTGGATCGCCCTATGAGGGCGATGGCCCAACCAATCCGCCCCATGTTTTTGAGGTCCATCCGATTCTCAAGGTCGGCGATCAAGACCTCACGAGCACGCTTCGACCGATCGAAGGGTTCGATGCCAAGGAGGCTGAAGAGGCTTTTCCGCGATATGAGGGTGGCAGCTTTGAGATTACCCCGTCCGAAGGCCGCGTCCGCATGCGTATGCGAATGATGGGATTTAACTACGTCAAATTTCTCATGAAAATCCGCAAGCGCTTTCACAGAGAAGAGGACGGCGAATTCGTTTCGGCCGCGATCTATTCTGGTGAAGAAGAATTGCTCGTCCACGACCGCCGTGTCGGCTTTGTTGCGGGCACAGCGCCAGATGAAAAGCAGAAGACGATGAGCGTGGGTGACTGTATGCTCGTCCTTGGAATTCCAAGAATCGATTTGGCTCTCGTCTCGTGGCGAATTCGCCACGGTGGCGATGCGCTGCGATGGTCGGTGCCATATGAAATCATTGTCGTCGGCGTATATGACGATCAGCCACGCAGGTGCGGTGACTGATTCAATTCGAACGCGCCTGATGGCGGTGAGATAGGCCGTCCGAGTTACGGAGTTACAACCAACCCACCTCTCGTCAATAAGCTATTTTGGCTCGCTACCGTATACGGGTCGTGCTGATCATTTCGTGGGTAGATTCTGTAGCTCGCCCAACCGTTCGCTAGTGAGGTCTTGTGGACGGTGATTCTGAGATGCAGCTTGGCCGCTGGAGGATTTGGAAATACGAACAGGTCCATCGAACCCTCGACAAACATGTTCGCTCCGGTGGGAGTAGTGCCAGTGGCCGGGTCAGTGACGAGCCGGCTCTTCGCAATGCCAATACTCTGCCAGCTGCCGGGCGCCCCAGTGTCGGAGACCGCGCCCTCAATTTCAGTGATGCCGTTTGTGTGCTGAATGACAAGCAGATCTCTTACGCTGGTGGCAGCCGTGAATTGATACGTCACATTGGCACGCGAAGCGTCAGGAGTATTGTTCGATGAGTAATGATGATCGTGCAGTGCGAATGGCTCAGGCGCGAAGACAAAGGAAGCCGGTTCAACGAGATATCCAACTCCTATCCGAGCGGGATCAGTAATCGGAAAGTCCATCTGCCATTTATTGTGGCGTAGCGGCATGCAGTCGGCGTCACAAGAATTGGCAGGAATCTGGATTGTTTGAATGCGAACGGTCGTCATGTGCAAACTCCAAAATGAAAATAGTGAAATCTAATAAATTGAGGCTTGGATTATGCACAACTATCGATATACTTCAATTCTAAATTGTTCTAGGATGCGGACTCATAAAAACGCAGCCACAGTCTGATTGACGCGAGTTGGATGAAGGCAAGGTAGTTGGCAGCGAGCCTGTCGTAACGCGTCGCGATTCGGCGGCATTGTTTGATCCGGTTGAAGAACCGCTCGACCCGGTTGCTAGCGCGGTAGAGATAGGGGCTGAAGCAGATCGGATCGCTCCGATTGCTTTTCGGCGGGATGTTGGCCCAAGCGCCCTTCTTCATGGCAAGCTCTCTGATCCAGTCGGCGTCATCGTGGGCGGCAGCAAGTGCGTCGATGATGCGGCCCCAGACACCAGCCCGCCGCCACGAAGCGGTTATAGCAGGTCGTGTAAGGGCCAAAATGAGGCGGCAGATCGCGCCAAGGTGCCCCGGATCGCAGGACCCAGAAGATGCCGTTGAGGACACGTCGGTCGTTGACCCGAGGAACGCCACGCGGCTTGTTCGGCAGCATCGGCTTGATGGCAAGCCATTCATAGTCGGCGAGTTCGTAGCGCATGATTCGACCCCCAGTTTGGGAGTTTGAATCATGGGGGTCGGTCCAAGCGCAACGCTTCTGGCCCGGCGCCGGTTCGGCGCTTTCGGGGCAAAGCGGAAGTCAACCAACTGACAACGCCCGTTGAATCCGTCGAAAATGACCCCGTGCGGACATCCGATCATGTATCTAATGGTGTGACCATATCGATACAACCTGTAGGTGAGAGCCAACTCTAAACGGATAATTGGACGGCCCTAACGGATTAGGGCTTGCCCACAGCGTTTGCGTGCAGGAAAATATCCCGCAATCGCCTTCGTAGTATTCTGGTTACTTGCATGCCGTAGATTGATGTTACCGCTCTCTCCAGCCGCCGTTGGTGGCGAGAAATCGAACATGGGAGGGTTTGCAGATGGTTTCTTGCTGGAAAAGCCTGGGAGCCTCGGCGGGAACTGCTTCTCTGCTTTGTGGAGTTCTCTTGTTCACGCCCTTAATCACCACGGTTGCGTTCCCTGCCGACCTAAATGCCGCTGCAGACAGCGTGCTGGGCGACGTAATCTCTCAGACCCAAAGTTTAATGGTATCGATGAGCCAGGGCTGCTCAGGCGGCGCCAGCGGAGTGCCCCCGGTTAACTGGGGTGGGTTGCAGTCTCACGGTAACTCGGCTGTGAATGCACTAAACGCCGCAAGACTAGCTTTGGCAAACCAGAATAAGCCCGGCGCCATACAACAGATCAATTCTGCTGAGGGCGAGCTAGACGCATTAATCAATGGTGCGCATTACGCTTGTTCTGGAGGTGCACACGGTGAGGATCCCGTCGGCTTTGCCGGGTATGTGGCGATCAAAGCTGCGGTCAAAGGGCAACTGGACGTTGTGAAACGTTTTTTGAGTTAGGATTGCATAGCTTTCACAATATGAGGCGCATTGAAGCGAATTTGAGGACAGCGAGAGCGTTGAGTTGAGCTCGCTCCACCTGCTCTCGGCTTTCGGCCTAAAGTGCGTTGGGATTGGTTGCCATGACAAATCTCGACATCACAACTGTTGTTGTCGCCGTTGTAGCGATAGCGCTGCTGGGTTGGTTGTGGTGGATAGTGCCGAAATGGCAGCTCAATAGCCTTCGACCAAGAATCCCCCCCGCCAATCCGAAAGACCGTGCGGATGTCGAAGACAACTTCCGCAAGACTTTCGGTCAGGCGCTCGGCGGAGCCGCCGTTCTGATCGGTGCTGCGTTTGCATTCTTCCAATTCCAAGAGCAGCGATTAGAGTTCTCGCAACAGCAGCAGGCGGCGCGCGATCTCCTAATCAGCAATCAGGTGTCAAAAGGCTTTGAGCAATTTGCCGGCAAGAACACCCAGATGCGTCTCGGTGGCATCTATGCGCTGGAAGGCGTTATGAATGATAAAAAGTCCCCAGGATATCATCAGCCGGTACTTGAGGCGCTTTGCGCGTTTGTGCGTGAGGCAACGAAAGGAAAAACCGTCCCCGAAAAGCCGGCCACCGATGTCCAGACGGCGCTTACGGTTATTGGAAGGCGCACGGAAGGACTCGGGGTGGTAGACTTGGCCGACGTGAGCATCCCAGGCGCCAACCTGAGCAACACCAATCTGAGCGGCGCCATCCTGAACGGCGCCGATCTGACCGGCGCCATCCTGACCGGTGCCAACCTGACCGGCGCCCAGCTGAACAGCGCTAAGTTGAGCAAGGCCAACCTGAGCGGCGCTACCCTTAAAGCCAACCTGTCCGGCGCCGACCTGACCGGCGCCATCCTGATCGGCGTCGAGCTGCGCGATGCCCTCCTAGTCGGTGCCAACCTGACCGGCGCCGACCTGGCCGGCGCCTTCTTGGGCCCCGACCTGACCGCTGCCTTCCCGGGCGCCGCTCCCTCCGGCGGCCCCGCCAACCTGAGCCGCGCCGACCTGACCGCAGTGAAGAATTTGACCCAAGGGCAATTGGACAAGGCGTGCGGCACAAACACGATGCTGCCTAACGGCCTCACACTGAAGCCGTGTCCATAACGTGCTGCGAGAACTTGCTTGCAAACATACGCCGGTGAGCGAAGCCGGTTGACTCAGCGACCGCGGAAGCTTGTACGTCGGCGCAATGATTTTGACCGGTTGGACCGTATATCACCGTATAGTTTGCAGATGTTCTGGGTTGATGAGCATTTCGATGCGGCGGGCGCTGATCGAATCAAATATGTGCTGGTTGTGTCAGTTTATGGCCCATCGCGTCATTTGCTGCGGTTGCACAAAGGCCGTCGGTCTCGGAGCGAAGCGGACATCGGCGAGGCTTTATGAGTACGCGCCCTAGCCGAGCTGCCTGGACGCGAACCAGACAGTATGTCAGACCAGACATGCCGTTCCCGCGACGCAACAGCGCGTTGGACCAAGGTGAAGGTGTGCGTTCTACTCGGAACGCTCTCTGCACGCGACTACCCCACCCAATTGTCGACTGACTGAAAGAACACGAGCGCGAGCGCCGTTGCATCGAACAGCCCCATCCGCCGATCTTCGCTCATCCACGGCTTGCGGGGCGGTGGAACATAACGCTCGAACGCGGGAATGTGCTTCGCGATCAGCTCAGCCCGGCGATGCTTGTTCGGGCATTCGTAGCGCTCGAACGCGCTTCGGACCTGATCGCGCGAATATGCGAAAACTGGAACGTCGCGCTCTTTCGCGAGTGCACGGATCGAGGCATTGAGGGTCGTGATCCACCGCGCTCGTTGTGTGCCTTGCTCGGACGTGTCCTGAATAACGAGAACATCGGGAGCATACCGATCGACAACTTGCGTGATACGCGTGAGACATCCTTTGCGTTTTCGAGGCCCGCGTATCTCGCGTATTCCCCAGTCGAACGGCGAGAGGTGGCCTTCGAACACGACGAATGCGAACCCGCGCGTGTTTAAATAGATTGAAAGAGCGAGCCCATGTCGATCGGGGCGCCTCATACGGCACGAAACACGCGCTTTTCAGCTCGTTCTAGTAATCTCTCCAGGAAGTCCAACTTGAATTGCGTCGTGTTAGACGGGTTTCCTTGAAGCTCCTCATAGAGATCATTTACTCGCCGAACGGTGATCTCATGAAGCTCCGCCATAAGCCCGGGAAACAGTTCCGAGGGAGTTGTATCGAACAGCAGCGCGAATATGAACGCAGCCTCTAGGTGTCAATCGGCCTGCAAATTTGACCCCTCATCGGCGTCCAATTTTGACCCCTTCGTGCGGCGGGGTTTGCTGGTAGCGCTCGTCTCGTCGGAGCTGGCCGGGATAGCGGAGGCGAGACGAGCGCGGGTGGCGTGATTGTCGTCTCGGCTCTTGAATCGCCAGCTGTCGTTGCCGGTCTCGACGATGTCGCAGTGATGGGTCAATCGGTCGAGCAGCGCGGTGGTCATTTTGGCGTCGCCGAACACGCTCGGCCATTCGCCGAAGGCGAGATTGGTGGTCACGATGATGGAGGCCCGCTCATAGAGCCGGCTGACGAGGTGGAAGAGAAGCTGTCCACCGGACTGGGCGAAGGGCAAATAGCCGAGTTCATCCAGCACGATGAAGTCCATCCGGGTCAGATGCTCGGCGAGCCGTCCTTGCCGTCCGTTGCGGGTCTCGGTCTCGAGGCGATTGACGAGGTCGACTACGTTGAAGAAGCGGCCGCGGGCACCGGATCGGATGCAGCTTCTGGCGATGGCAATGGCCAGGTGGGTCTTGCCTGTGCCGGTTCCGCCAACCAGCACGACGTTGCGTTGTTGGGCGATGAAGCCGCCGCCAGCGAGATCATTGACGAGCGTCTGATTGATCGGCGTGCCGTCGAACTGGAAGTCGGCGATGTCCTTGGCAAGCGGCAGCTTGGCAATGGTGAGCTGGTATTTGATCGACCTTGCTTGCTTCTCGTTGATCTCGGCGTTGAGCAGGTCGCCGACAATGCGCTGAGGTTCGTGCTGGCGCTTGACGGCGGTTGCCATGATCTCGTCGAAGGCGGCCTTCATGCCGTAGAGCTTCAGTTCGCCCATGAGGTCGAAGATTTGGGTTCGTTCCATCAGATGGTCCTCCGGAGGTTGTCGTAGCGGGCACAATCGGCGATCGGTGCATGACGGAGCGTCAGTGCGGCCGGCGTCATGATGTTGGCCGGTGGGGCGGGTTCACGTTGACGGGCCAGGATATTGAGCACGACATCGGCGGAATGGACGCCATGACCGAGCGCTTCGGCACAGGCCGCTTCCACCGCGGGCAGACCGTCAGTCAGCACCGCGTTGAGGATGTCGACCATCTGCCGATTGCCATCGTCGGTGCTGGCAAGCTTGCGCCGGATCCGCTCGATCGCGGCCGGCAGCACCCAGTCTTTGAAGGGAGCACCGTTGCGCAAGGCGCCGGGTTTGCGGGCGAGCACCGGCACATAATGCCAGGGGTCGTAGACGGTATCGCCGCGGCCAAAGGATCGCGGGTGCTCGGCAACGATGCATCCATCCTGACGGATCACGATGCGATCGGCATAGGCTTGAACCTCGACCGGTCGTCCGACTGCGCTGGCTGCGACCGAGTACTTGTTGTTGTCGAAGCGCACCAGGCAGGTCTTCGAGACCGATGCCGTCACCGCATGGAAGCCGTCGAAGCGGCCGGCATAGGGAACGAGTTTGGGGCGTTCGGCTTCGAACACTTCCCAGATCGTCTGATCGACCAGCTCCGGATGGCGATGAGCCTTGGCGTAGGCGATGCATTTGTCGAGCAGCCAGGCGTTTAACTCGTCGAGGTTTTTGAACCGCAGCCGCGGCGTGAAGAAGCGTTCCCTGACCAGCCCGACCTGGTTCTCGACCTGCCCCTTCTCCCAGCCCGACGCTGGCGTGCAGGCGACCGGATCGACCAGATAGTGGCTGCACATCTGCAGGAAGCGGCGATTGTAGAGACGCCCTTTACCGACGAAGATCGTCTCTACGGCAGTCTTCATGTTGTCGTAGATGCCGCGGGTGCAGGTACCTTTGAACAGGGCGAACGCCCGGTCGTGGGCGTCGAACACCATCTCCTGCGTCTCCCGCGGATAGGCCCGCACGAACAGCATGCGGCTGTGGCAGAGCCGGACATGGGCGGCCTTCACCATTACCGTGGTGCCGCTCAGCAAGACCACCTCGTGGCTCCAGTCGAACTGATAGGCTTCGCCTGGGGCAAAGCTCAGCGGGACATAAGCGGCCGCGGTCGATTGCCCGCGTTCTTTGCTCCACCGCCTGGCGTAACGCCGCACCGCATCGTAACCGCCGTCATAGCCGCGGCCGCGCAGCTCTTCGAAGATCCGGATCAACGTCAGCTGTTCACGAGCCGATTTGGCCGCGTTCGCCGCCAGCAATCCGTCAAGCTCTACTGCCCATCGTCCCAGCTTTGGCCGCGGCTGCACCTGCCGCTCGTACTCGAAGGAGGTCTCTCCCGACCTCAGCACCTTCCGGACCGTGTTCCGCGACACCTTCAGGTCACGGGCGATCTCCTTGATTGTCTTGCCCTTGATGAAGTGCTCGCGCCGGATCCGGGCAATCGTCTCCACGATCAGCATCCCCCACCACCTGCTTCGTTCCAAAGCAGGCAGCGCAACAGACCAATCTGTAGGGGGTCAATTTTGGACGCCGATCCCCCGGCTTAGGGGGTCAATATTGCAGGCCGAATGACACTCTAGGCTCGGTTTCCGCTTCGCGCCTTCAAGGCGCGAGATAGCCGTGCGGCACTTGACCCCGATAAGAAAAGCAATCTCCTTTTGCGTAAAGCCAAAGCGGCGGCGAAGAGGTCGAATGTATGATTTGAGGTCGTAGTTCATAGCGTGGTGGCCTTATGACAGGCACACACGCAATTATTCACCTGAGAACGCCTCAGTTCGAGACACGAAAAAGTGCCGACTTGTCACCGAAATAGAACGCCGTACCCCATTTTGGCTTTGACAATAGTGCCAGCGTTTCGATGAAAGGAGGGTGGAGCGGGACAAGGGGACGTGGGGAGCTCGCGCGGGCGTGCCGAGAGTCGCTACTTGTCGATCATGCCGTAATCACCGCCACCCTATGGTGTACCTGCTACGTCCCCGAAGTCCCATGTCCCCTTCTGTATCCATCATTACGTTATCGGCAAAGACATTCACGCCGTAACGTTCGCACAGAAGCTCCACTTTCTCCTTCTCGTTCAGCGGAACGAACGTGCAATCGCTACGCTCTCGCCACGACATCTCGGCGTACAGTGGCGTATCGCGGCAACTCGAGGGTCCGTAGTTTCCCACGGGTCGCCGAGAGGTTAGTTGCTGACACTCATTTGGACTACTACCAAAACCGAGAGGCATTCATTCGCCCCTACCCGCGAATGCCAAGGGTTTCACAACGGTTGATCAACAACTTGGTGCGGTTCGGCGCATTGGGCCGGAACGGAAGCGATTGCTGGTATCGAAAGCCATCGCCTACACGGTAGAGTGCGCTTCCTAAAGACAAAATAAAAACGAGCCGATCTGTGTCGCGAAGGTGACGCCAGCAAAGTGTTCACGTCGATAACATGGTCGCGCTGTCAGCCTCGATGAGCACTAAAGACCTGTGTTGCGTTTGCAAGGTATGCCGACCATCCTGAGCGACTCCAAACAGCCGAAGCCGGATGGGCAGTAGAAAAGCCGTGAACGACCGGGTCAGCTCAACCTTAGCTAATAAGGCAATCGCACAAATGCCGCTCATGGGCGGCATTTCTGATTCTTGGAGTGTTGTACTTGCGGAAATGATGGGAGCTTGCCGCGGGGCGGGCCGCCCTTCACGTCAGAGGACGAACACAGGGGCTAGGGAAGCCTACCAGTTTCGGTAGTAACTTCGACTAAGGATCAGCGGTATTCTACAAATATCGAGCGCGGTGCGAAAGAATTCCGCCGGGCCCCTAAGAGCCGTCAAATGCTTGTTGCTGTGTTTGCGGTAGAGCAACCAACAAGGCCACCATAGCATGCTCAGCGCCGAGCAAATTGCGGAAGCCAAGACGCGGGTTCGCTGTCACGGACAAGACAATCCTCACGAACATGACGACTGCATCAGGATCGCATACGAATGGCTCGATGCGCAGACCACGACGAAGGGGTTCTTGAACCGTACCCACCCAATCAAACATTTCATCGAAAGGTGGGGCGGGAGATACGTTTCATCATCAGACGTGCAAGTTGCGGCGGAAATACACCCTCGTATCAAGGGAAAGTATCCTCATTTTAATATCAGTTCTCGCCTTACACTGCCCTCCGATCGACGCCTGGCAGATATTTCGGAAGCGAGAACACAAAGTTACCAACTTACGTCGGCGCACATCACGCAAACGTATTTTCGAATCGAAGAACCCTAGAAGGCGGCCCCAATCTGGTCAGGGCCAGCGAATGACAGCTTAGAAAGCAGAGAGGTTTGTCGTCGGCGCCCGCTTTAGAGAGAGCTGGGGAATATTCAGTGCCTGGAGCTAGGTTACAAAACACGGGCGGGCGGGCGGGGCGACGCAGAACGCGACACGCGCACACAATCACCTGCGAATGCGAGCGTCGCGGCGAACCGCGGAGGAGATCAGGTTATGGAGATCATCAAGTTCGGGCTCCCAGCCTTCATCGAGGACTTTCCGCCGAATAGTCCCGAATATGCCAACCTGAGCCATCGTTGGACCATCAACGTCAACGGCTGGATCCAGCAGGCGACCCCTGACCCGGCCTACTACTTCTACAATCCACTCGACACTGATATCCCTTCGGGCACGGAGGCAGTGTTGGTCGAATGGGTGGCGTTTCCGGGCCGACTTGACCAGTACTATTCCAAGACGCCGCCGGTCAGTCCACCGAACCCATACAATCTCCTACAGACCCAGGTTTATGAACTGGCCGACACCGGCTATTACGATACCGGTCGGAAAACTTTCGAGAACATTCCGGCGACGCTCTGTCCGCAGGCCGATTGGAGCGGAACGCTGAAGACGTTCGGACCCTACGGCCCGCGTGGCTGGCTCGACGAATATTGCGAATGGTCGACGGTGCGCGACGGCGACGGCAATCTCATCCGCGTCGATTTTGCCTGCGAGAACCCTGAATACTGGAATACGATGTGGAAGGTGTCGCAGGAGCGGGTGCGCGAACTCTACGAACAGACGCTCAACCACGGGGCGTCAGTCGTGAACCAGATCAAGGTCACCCTCGACGACCTTACCCTGATGGATTCGAGTGGCAATCCCGTGATTGATCCCGACACCGGCAAGCGCGCTTACAATCCGCTCAACAAATGGAATTCGGGGCCGATTGCAACGCGCGGCGGCGCCAATCCGTATGGCGGGGTTATGCATCTCACCAGCACGCCGAATACCTTGCAAACCGAGCTCGGCCTCGCCGGCGCTGCCACGGTGCAATACGTGCCGCCCCAGTTTCAGGACGATCCGGCCAGCCGCAACAGCGATTCCCAGGCGCTGATCTGCTGCGGCAACTACGGCCAAGCATATCGCCACAGCGATCCAACCATCGGCCAGACCGTCAATCAGGTGGTGGGCGGGCAAGCGGGCAATATGCTGGCACGCCACTGCGCGCCTGCCTCGCCAACCCGGTCGGGCTCTATATCCAGGTGCCGGATTCGTCGAGATTCGCCTTCGGGCCCAACATCAAGGCCGGCGTCGACGTGCCCGGCGACGCCAAACCGATCGACATCTACCAGATTCTGCGCGGTTCTGCCGAGGTCAACGATCCGGTCAGCGGGGCACCGTTTCGCGGCAACATGGTGCTGCATGCGGCCGTGCAGATTCCAGGGAGCTGGCTCGCCATGAATCCGAATCTAACGCTTGCCGACATGCTGATTAACGGTCAGCCAATCCAATATGACAACAACGGCAATCCGGTCGCGCCAACCTTGCCGCGCAATCCCAACCAGAAGCCATCGCCGGGCTATACGTTCTTCAATCCGAACTGCAATCCGCAGGCCGACATCTATTATCGCTGCAAGCCCAACAACCCGCCGGGCGACGCGTGTCCGATTGGCAAGCCGCCGACGCCAGACTGCTTTCCCTATTCGGCGCCGATGCAGATCACCCGCATCACGCCTGTGGACTCGCAGGCGAATTCCGTCACTGATTATGCTTGGAGAATCCTGCCGGCGGATTCGGTGTTCAACTATTACCGCCTGATCGACGTGCAATGGCCGAACAGCCCGCAGCCAGTACCGCCGCAGAGCACTGTACCGCTCTCGACCGGCGACATCACGCCGTCGAGCGCCAGTCACATCGTCGCCAACACCACACTTGAGACCTACTTGCAGACCCAGAAGTCATGCATGGATTGTCATCAATCCGCCAGGATAGGCAATCCATCGCAGCAAATAACCGCTAAAATTGCCGGCCGCCGGGTGCGCCGCGTCTTGGTCGCGTCGCCAAAAGGGTGGATGGGTGCAACTGATAATCCGGACTACGCGTCCGATTATTCCTTCGTATTTACTGTGGAAACGAACCGATGAGCTGAAAGGGAACAGTCCAATCCTGCTCAGGACGGACCATCAGAAGGGCGATCCGCCGCACCTTCGGTTCGGCCGCTGCGATCCAGCGCTGCCAGATCCACAAGGCGCGCAACATCATGGAACGCCTGCCGAAAGAGCATCATGCGGCCACCCGTCGGGTGCTGCGCCAGGCCTGGCAGCTCGATGACGCCGACAAGGCTGAAAAATTGATCCACAATCTCGCGCGTCGACTCGACCAGCAATGGCCGGCGTAGCGGCCAGCATCCTCGAAGGCCTCGACGAAATCCTGACTGTCGTCCGGTTGAAGCTGCCGAAGGAGCTTCGTCGATCGCTCGCCTGTACCAACATCGCCGAGAACATGATGGGCACCATTCGCCGCGTCACGCGCAACGTCAAACGCTGCCGGGATGCCGGTATGGCCTTGCGATGGGTCGCGGCCGGCATGATCGAGGCCAACAACGGCTTCCGACGATTGAAGGCGCATAAGCAATTGTCGGTTCTGCGTGCGGCCCTTCACGCTCACCACGATCGCATGACGATCAAGCCCGTAGCCCATGTCTCGAGGGCCGCGTAACATTCATTCCGGCAACGTCGTGTAGTTCAACACCGATCGGACATCTCCATCCTAGTTAGCAGTGAAGGAGAAAGCTTGTGCCTCTGCCTAAAACGTCTAAGCCCGCCGGGTCCGGGTGGTTCTCGTTAATTCTCGGTGTCGCGCTCATTCTTGTAGTGGTCGTAATGGCGTCGCTTCGAAGGCGGGCTAAAGATGTCGTCGATCCCGATCTGCTTCTCGCAGCGTGGATGATATGTTCCGGCGTTATCATGGGAATATGGGGACTTCAGCGTATTATCAGAACTACGGCAAAGTGGGATTTCCAAATAGGGCAGGACACTATCAATGTGTGTGTTGCAATAATTGCGGTGACCTTCACGATTCTGGCAATCATTTTGCAAAAGTAACCTTGGGCCACGGCTGCCGGGATGGGCAAAAGCCCGCCGAAGCGGGCTTTGAAGTTCATTGGACGGCTCCGGTCTGTTTTGCTGGGCACGTGCTCGCCCGGTGCCCGGGTTCGCCGCAGACCGAGCACTTCGGTGCCCGTCGCTCTTTCACAGATCCACCGAGCAGCTCCTGGAGTTCAGTATCCAGTTCCTCGCGCTTTGCAATCAGCTCTTTAACGCGCGCGATCTTGGTATCGATGTCCACCTGCATCACCTCCTCTCTTGAAGTGAGTGTATAAGGCGTGCGACCATGCGCGTCCTTATGGACAGTGACAGAAAACTCAAGTGATGTTTCGCTATGTTTCGCTATGTGTCGCTACATGGTTGAGTGAGACTGTACGATGATTTTTCACTTTTTGTTGCGTTCGCGGGGGTCGACGGCCGACGCGCGGGCGATTCTGGTACGGTCCCCGACATGCACGATGTTACAAATACGAAGCGCACGCGCCGGCCGCGATTCCGCCGCTCATCGGAGCCGCCGGTTTTTCGCGTAACCGATGATGACGTGGTCATCCTACGCTTGCTCGCGCGGCATCGCTTCCTGCGCTCAACGCACATCTCCGCGCTTGTCGACCGCTCACTCGACCGCACCAATGATCGACTCTGTCGACCCTTTCACGCCGGATACATCGATCGCCCACGCGCGCGGCTCGACTACTATCCGACCGCGGGCTCGGCTCCAATGGTGTATGCGCTCGCCGATCTCGGAGCCAACTTACTCAACGACCGGGAACCGCACACAGCCCTCGAAGATCGAGTGGAGCGGAAAGAATCGCGAAGCAGGCCGCCCGTTCATGGAACATCAACTGGAAATCGTGGACTTCCAGGTCCCGCTTGAGCGTGCCGTGCGGGATCGCTGCGATATCCGCCTCATCCGTTCTGACGAACTCATCGCTGCATTTCCTGAGCAAATACGTGGCGTTCGCAATCCACTCGCGATGCGGACCTGCGTCTCACATAGCGGGAGCGGCCACGACATCGGCCTTATCCCAGATCGTATCTTCGGACTCGGATTCCAATACGGTTCGCGCCGCTGTTTCATGGTAGAGATCGATCGGATCTGGCCGCAGCTTCTCGGACTTCGCGCCGAACTTCTCGCGCCGCAATTCCCTGAGAATAACCTCCATCCCAGGCCGCGACACCGCAGTACGCCATCGTTTCCCAACCTCTCATCGAAGAGATCGAAGTGAAAGCGTTTTATGGCGCTGACATCAAGCGCCCTTCCGGATAATCCGCAGATCTACTCGGATTTTATATCGACCAAAGCCGAAGAGCGCCGCAAACGTTGCCAGAACCAAGGGCACACCGACAAAGACACGGACGACGCACGATACTTCGCCTTGTCGTGTCGATGAAGTTCGGTATCACCCGGCTGAACCGGGAGGATCCATCTCTGGGCATAACGGCCGATTCGATATCGGATTTAAGTGCCTCTCTTGGTCGCCAATTGCATCCTTGCTAGAAGATCAGCTTTTTCAGATAGTTGCTTTTTGGCCTCTAGTTGAGCTCTACTGGCGAGCGATGCCTTTTCAGTTAACTGACGCTTTGCTTCCAGCTGATGTTTGGCGACGGTATCTGCTTTCGCAGCTAGTTGCTTCTTCGCTTCAAGCTGAAGAGAGGCTGTATCAGACATTCCCGCACTCCTTTGCTAAGTTGGGGATGTGAGTCTTAACGAATGCAGTTTGTTCGTCGTTTAATCCGGCGAGCAAGCGCTCTGCGGTCAGATCGGCTGAGGTGAGCTCGCAGTCTTTTGTCAGGCTTGGGTCCTTGCCTTCGATTGTAAAGCTAACCTGCTTTTCGAACCCAGCCTGACAGAGCTTCGATAGAGCACATTTGATGCATGGGCTTCTATCTCTGGAAGCCTTCAGGTACCCCTTTTCCGCGATGCAGAATTCGTCGAAGTCGGGTCCATCATATAGAAGGTTTGGGTCAACGTTATAGCGCGGCGACATATCGCCCCCTCCACGTCTTATTATCCCGAACTCATATTGCACCGACGTGTGCAGCAATTCAACTACAATCTTCGGGCGAGCTGCAGGAATTCAGTTTCTACAGTGGCCGGCAGCGTCGATTAGGCGAGTTACCCGCCGAACGCAAGGCTGTTCGCGGTCAGTCCTGCGAGACAGATTGAAGGATTTTGCGGAGGGAGGATTTCTGGTTCATCGTAGCCACCAGGAGCGAAGATGAAGCAGAAATCCGGACCGGGCAAAGCACCGGCAGAACAAGTTCTAAACGACATTAGGCGACAGCCACGCCGGCATTATTCGGCGGAAGAGAATATCCGCATTGTGCTGGAAGGGTTGCGCGGCGAGGAAAATATCTCCGAGCTGTGCCCGCGAGGGCATTGCCGCCTCGATGTATTACGGCTGGTCCAAGGAGTTCCTCGAGGCCGGCGAGCGCCGCTTGGCGGGCGACGCGGCGCGAGCTGCGACCTCCGGCGAGGTGAAGGATCTCCGCGGGGAGACCGCCGCCCTGAAGGAGGTCGTAGCCGATCTGACCCCGGAGAACCATCTGCTCAAAAAACGCATGAACGGGGATGGGGAGGACGAGGCATGAGGTATCCCGCCTCCCAGAAGGCCGAGATCATCCAGCTGGTCGAGCAATCGCATCTTCCGGTCAAGCGCACGCTGGACAAGCTCGGTATCCCACGCGTCACGTTCTATCGCTGGTATGATCGCTACCGCGAGGGGGGCGTTGAAGCGCTGGCCGATCACCGGTCTCGACCAGACCGGTCGCATCCCCGACGATGTGCGGGGCTAGATCATCGACCTGGCGCTGGAGTTACCTGAGCTGTCGCCACGCGAACTGGCCGTGCGGTTCACCGACGAACGAAAGTACTTTGTGTCCGAAGCGTCCGTCTATCGGCTGCTGAAGGCCATGACCTCATCGCCAGCCCGGCCTATGTGGTGATGAAGGCGGCGAACGAGTTCAAGGACAAGACGACGGCGTCAACCAGCTCTGGAAGACCGACTTCACCTAGCTCGAGATCACCGGACGGTGGTAGTACTATCTCTCGACGGTGCTTGACGACTTCTCGCGCTTCGTCATGGCCTGGAGGCTTGGTTCCACCATGTGCGCTTCCGACGTCACGGCCACCCTCGACCAGGCACTCGCTTGCATCCGGCCTTGACCACATCGCCGTCGCGCACCGGCCAAGGCTTCTCAGCGACAATGGTTCGAGTTACGTGGCGGACGATCTGGCCAAGTGGCTCGACCAGAAGGGCATGCAGCATGTGCGCGGTGCTCCAGACCCAGGGAAAGATCGAGCGCTGGCATCAGACGCTGAAGAACCATTCTGCTTGACAACTACTACCTGCCTGGCGATCTCGAACGGCAGATATCGGCCTTCGTCGAACACTACAATCAAGTTCGCTATCATGAGAGCATCGACAACCTCACACCAGCCGATGTCTACTTCGGCAGAGCCGAGGCGATCCTCGCTGAGCGAAAACGGATCCAGCGCGACACCATTGCAAGCCGCCGCTTGCAGCATCAACTGCAGGCTGCTTAAACTCTAACCCCTGATGAGCCAGAGCCTCCCTTCTCGAATCTGATCAGTCTCAAATCATCTGACGCGGACAAACAGACTGCTAACGTACATGCATAGCGCTACCGTTTGCGGATTGTGTACGTCTTTGTGAGCGTTTCTTTAAATATGAACCACCCAAGCCAAACTAGCAAAAATCCGAATGCCAGCATTAAGAGCCATTCGAGGTTTAAGTTCGCCACCCCGTAGGCGGCAACGAAATAGCAAGCGTCTCGAATGGTTACCAACCCCAGCAGTCCAATTGAGATCGCAACTACGTAGGGCATCGATGCACCCGCTGTTTCTTGACCTTGGCGTCGAGGTCAGCGCGCATGCATTGATAGATCTTCTTGATCATCCAGCGCGTATGGCCCGCGGAGGACCACCGATCTGTGCGCACTCGTTTGACGATCGCAAAATATGGAGCCATCCACTCCTCAATCGGGATGTGCTTTGCCGCCAAATCGGGGCTCGCCTCCTCGAAGACAATCTCAGCAGGAATAGGGGCAGGCTGGCCCAGCCGGACAATCCAGCCCGTAAATGTTGGCGCTCCGACGTCCGCGTCCATCGTGATGATTGGCGCTAAAAAGTCTTTCCAGTTCTTCTGGGCCTCCGCAGCCCGCTGCAACGCCGCGCGAATAGAAGGCATGTCTCCCTGACCGCTACCGGCTACGCCGCCAGTTAGGTTCTTCAGGTTTGATGGGTGCGTGTGGATCACGCCGAGGACGTATTTGTTTGCGGGAAGCAATTCCATGTTGAGGTAGTATTCAATAAATGGTGCGTTGAGCTGAACGTGACCCGGGCCTCTGTTTAAGCGGCCGTCGGGCCCAACCATTGGCGGCATCGGTCTGCAATCGGTCACACGGTGCGGATCACTGAGGCTCCCCGCGAGAATTGCGTAGTGCTCAGGCGGATGTCGGCAAATCGAATTCAATAGAATCTGCCGGACGCCATGATCCATTCTAATTATCGGATGATCTCCACCACTGAGAGCTCCCCTCATGATCTCCTTTTAGCTCCATGGTTTGCCATCGCGGATATAACGAGACGTGCGTTCAGCCCACAACATCGCGAGAAAAACGGCTGCCGGTAGATCACGAGGCTCCTTGCCGGGCCAGATGCAGATACGCGGTCGTCCCAAGCAGAGGCCCAACCGATGGGTGGCACTCGCATCGCTGGCACGGCCACCATAGTCTCGCTGTTGCTCGATGAAAATGTTGTAGCTTTCCGCGGTGCGCTCGAACCGGAACACGAAGAAATCGCCAAGTACGCTTTGGTGGCTCAGTCGCCCGTTGCTCTGTTCGGGAACCTGTTGACGGATTGAAGCCAGGTTCGGGTTGCCGCCGCAGTATACATTCTTTAACTGCACAGGCATCGATCCCTCCGTCCCCGGTCTCACTGCGATGGGCAGTCGCCTGCCCATCGCATCGCTCTGGTCGAGTTCGGCTCCCCAATCAATGGAAAGTGTCGGGACCAATCGGTGATGGTTCCCAGACCGAAAGACGTTGAGCTGTCGTTCCCATATTCTTCTCCTCATTGCCTATCGCGCTCCTGGTTAGGGTCTTCCGGGCGCTGCACCGGAGGCTTCGCGCACGCGCTCGTGCCACACACCGGGCACCGCCAGCCGACGGGAAGCGGCTCGCGGTAGGCCCGGATCGGAAAAATCTCTCCACTTGCGGCATGAATTCCATTCAACCCGATCCAGCATGGCAGCTGGGTGAAATGCTCCCCAATGGATGCGATGGATAACGTCGAGCCAACCCGGTAGTGGAGAAGTCCGAGCGCGACCCACGCCGCCTTGACATTCAAGGTCTCCGGAACGATGCGGTGACTATTGAAAAACGGCGGCGATTGATGTCCGGCCTCATGACGATCGCACGCGCTCTTGAGGAAGCACCGTACGCAGCCGAGCCCCGCAGCATTCCGCAAAGTGCCCGCGATAACGTATTGCCGATTGTCGCCTTCCGTCCTGATATGCAACGCATCGACGCCGAGCTGAACGGCGGCTCGGCTCAGTCGAATTGCTGCGGACAGACTATCTGTTCCGTCGATGACGAGATCGGCACTTCCAAGGACGGTGTCGAGATCTTCAAGCTCATTGTCGCGGCAGGCGAACGTCTCGACCCGTGCATCTGGGTTAATGCGCCTGACACGGTTGGCAGCGACATCCCCCTTTAGTTGTCCGATGTCATCCCACGCGAAGCCGGACTGACCAATGTTTTCGGGTTCGACGATGCCGCCGTCGACGAGGATAAAATGACCGATTCCACTTGAGGCAAGAACTTCGATCTTGCTCAAGCTCCTACCGGTGCCGAAGAACGCGATCGTTGTCCCGGACAGGAGCCGGGTGCAGAGCTGTCCCCGTTGTCGATCCGCTATTTCACCCATCACAGTCTTACTCCTGGATGTGGTGAGGGATTGAATCATGGCCAGTCGCCGCTGAGAATCGATCATGAATGCGGCATTTTGACTCACAGGCGCGGGCGGCTATGTCACCTGCCGGTCTCTCCTATCAATTGAGTAAAAAAATTTCAGCCCCAAAGCCGCCGCGTCAAAGATCCCCATGCGCGCGTCCTCGCTCAAGGACGACATCTTGAAGACGAGCGCGCATATGGATACCGCATCAACACTCGGCCTTCGCTTAGACCCTTCAATTCGCGCGACGGTGGTTCTCCTTACACCGATCAAAACGGCCAGCCCCTCCTGGGTGAATCCCCAGCGGCGGCAAAGCGGACGAAGGTATGAACTGCGAGGGTGGTGCATATAAGTGATACGGCCAGCCAGTAAGAATGACAGGCACGCTCACTATAATCGCATACGGTACGATCCCTTTCGAGACGCGAAAAGTGCCCGCGTGGAACGAATGAGACACAAAACACGCGGCGCGCCATTTCCTCTCGTGGCTGTAGGAATCATGCACAACGTCACATGACGAGGACGTGGACGTGGGGACATGCGGGCGTGAAGGGCGCCGCCGCGCCTTGGAGTTGTAAGTACTCGTACTAGAACATTTCGTCGCACTGTTTCGTTGTGGAAGTTGCGCTACAACGTCTCTGTAGTCCCCACGTCCCCCTTCGCCGCCGGGACATCGGTGATGATATTCACACCGTATCGGCCGCACAGCAGCTCTACTTTCTGCCTCTCATTCATGGGAACTACATACACGCCGTGGCTCTTGTAGGTTTGCAGGTTGAGCTTCTTTCTCAAAATGCTGCCAATCCACCGATTCGTGATCGGTCGCTCGTACTCGGCGCCGTACCGCTCGATGAGCCCCATGGTGACATCGGCGACGGGAACGATCGGGCGGTCTGTCGTAATCATTAACTCCGCGAGAATTTCGAGCACCTGAGCTTCCATGAGGAGGCCACGTTCCGCAACGATCGAGGCCTGAGCCTTATGGGCCGCGTTCCGAAGTTCGGCACGCAGTCCCGGGTCCCCTATGACGCTGAGTAGGGGCAACATGATCTGGTTGAGGCGTGGTTCGAGCTTTGGATCAGCCAAAGTTGGGTCGAGCATGACATCATGCCTTCTATGAAAGCGGTACAGTAGCAGCTTGTTGCGTAGCTCGCGCGCTTCTTCCTTGAACGTTTCCGGAAGGTTGATCGGAACATCATCCCGAAGCGGCCGTGCGCCCGTTTCCTCTGTGATAAACCGGCTCTCTAATCCTCGATCTTCATAAAGGCCGCGCGTGGCCACGATCTTGGGACCAAACACATGGAATGCCTGCGGGTTGAACTCCCGTTGTTGGTTCATCATGGTGCGCAGCACCGGCATACCACGCACATTTCCATTGTTGAGAATTTTGACAATTTCTGATCGCTCGTCGCTAAAGCGAAAATCGGCCTCATCGAAAATTAGCGTTCCGCGGAAAGCATCGAGCGTATGGAATATTGGCGAGACGGTCGAAGCGCCGCTCGCGAAGAACGGTTTGTAGCAAAGCGAACCAATAGTGAGGAGCATGCGCGTCTTGCCCGTGCCGAAGTCGCCGCGAAGCCGCAGGTACGGCAGGTCATTGAATGCATCGTAGAGCCACGTCAGCAAGACGTAATAACAAGCGACCTTCTCGAAGGACGGACTGAGGTCCGCGTACCGATGTATGAACTCCGCAATGTCCGAAACGAGCTGTTGCTCACTGCCGTAGATGCGAGGCTCTGATGGCAGAAGCACAACCTCGTTCTTGATAAGATTGTTGTTCGGAGAGAATGGGACGAGCCGGTGCCGCTCCGACACGTCTACGTGGCTTTGCAGCGTCCAGCGTCCGGCATTGAATATGGCAAGAGACGTGTTCCGAATTTCCGGCCGGTATACGAGTTCAACAATCGTCCCGTCCTCGAGCACCTCTGAAACCGTTGGGATGATCTTCCTTTTCTGTTCGCCCTGCGCTGGTCCCGGCATAGAACTGAGCGTACAGACCTGATGAGCAACTCAAAGACTGGGTTCCGTTCCTTCGGGGCACGAACGATGCTCTGTGGGTGCTACGGATCGAAGTATCCTCCCTTTCTGATCACGGCTCACGATATTTCGTTCATAGCGAGGAGCCGGAAGCGCGATGCAAAACTGAAAGGGAACGTGGCACATTTTCGGATGTCGAGTTACGCTCACACCATCCCTATGGCTAGTTTTGAACTCGACATGATCTTTTACCGGAATATAGCCGTGGACCTGTAATTGCTGGGGTGTTCCCACGACTTGCTCTACCGTGCTCAGTAGTATCGCCCGTCTCGCTTGAAAACTCAAGTTGTGGAGCATTGTCTGAGCCGCATCAGAGAATTCTCTTATCTCGGAGGCACTCGGCATTTTGGTGACATCAATAGCGCTCGATTCTTGTTGCGCGCTCGCAATTTCGTTTTTTAACAACGCGAGTTTCTCCCGAAGCGGGGTCGTGTACTCACTCAGCTGTTCGACCGTGAACAGGCCTGCGCCATACGCCTTGTTGTAGCGATGCTCCTGTGCCTTCAATGCAGTAACTTCCTTTTCCGCCGCGGCAACGTCGCCACCAGATGACTGCAATTTCGCCCGGCGCGTCCCCAACCAACGACTGACCTGTTCAGAGAGCAGTTCTTCCGAGCCCATCAAATTGGCGATCTTCTCCCAAACAAGCCTGTCGGCGACGCGTGCATTTATTCCCCGTTCTTTGCACGTTGCGGACAGAGGAAAGCTGAGCACTCTATCGCTGCAACGATAATACAGGTGCTTGCCCTGCATCGGTCCTTCGCCGGTTCTAGTCCTCCCGCACACGCATCGAATCTTGCCAGCAAGGAGATATTCGTTCTTTTTGTTTCGTTGAGACAGCGCGAAGTTAGCGTCGAGTTGTGCGCGAGCGCGTTCGAAGAGTTCCTTATCTATGATCGCTGGTACCGGAATAATGAACCACTCGTCTCCTGGTCTCATTCGACGACTCGTCTTTTTTACTTTTCGATACGCGTCTTGCTTGATTGGACGCTGAGGCGCTACGGCGTATGATGCGCCCCAGTGGGCTTCGCCGATGTACCCCTTGTGCCTCAGCAATGTGCTGAGCGTACTCGTGTTCCATACCCCCCGCTTGCTTCTGCGGGGTTTTATGCCGAGTCCCTGCAGTCTGCGCACGACTTTCCGCAAGGTGCAGCCGTCGTCGGCGACCCAGCTGAAAATCAACTTCACAATCCGCGCTTCCTCCGGATTAACTTCGTAATATCCGTGCTTGCCGTCGAGCTTGGGAATATAGTTATAGCCATAGAGTGCCTCACTTACGAGGATGTGGCCCTCTTTTACTTTGCGAAGTTTACCGAGCCGAAAGCGTTCTGCGATTTTCGCCCGCTCATACTCCGCAAACAGACCTCGCACACCATGCAAAATTTTCTCTTCGCTATTCTTCGGGGCAGACACAGTAACAAATATGATCTCAATTTCGGCCTCGCGCAGCTCGTCCATCACCAGTTCTTGGTAAGAATATCGTCGAGCTAGCCGATCCGGGTCATAGACCAAAACGGCCTGCCATGTTTTTCCTCGCGCTTCCTGGCGCAGCTGATCCAGTGACGGTCTGGCAAGAATGTCTCCACTCCAACCGTCGTCAATATACTCTTTGACGATTCTATAACCGTGCTGATGAGCGAAATCGCGAAGCGCTATTAGTTGGGTCTCGACAGTTCCTTCCTCTTCTTGTCGAGCAGTCGAGACTCTCGCGTATATCGCAATCAGCTTTGCGTCCGCTAGCTCAGGACGAGTCATAGACTACAGTTTACTGCCGCCTCCGGAACGAGTCGAATCCGATGCGGGGCGGCGAGCCGCTTTCAATACTTCGTCGAAGAGAATGTTAAAAGCGGTGTCGAGTCGACGTTGCCGCTCAACCGACTGTTCATCTGTTGATCGATAACAAACATTAAGTGCCGTCGACTTTCGCATCCGGGTATCATGCACGGTCAAGCAGATAGGATGCTAGGCGGTCGAAATTGCCAGAGACGCACAAACACCCTCCGCTGAGACCGACAGCGCGCCAACTCGGCAACTCTACTGGGAGTCGACGAGGACGTTAGAACTTTGAAAGGTAAAATGTGCCGCGTGGTCACAAGAAGTATGGCGCGAGCTGCAAACCGAAGGCGGTCAGCGCATCTTGCACAACATCAAACTTCTTCGGAGGCGCTAACTCCGACCGAGTGCGCCGTTCCACTCTCCGAACTTGCTCGAGCTCCTCCATCATTTCGGGCGGTAATGAGACAGGGAACGTTGCGGTTGTTCTTTTCATGGTCGAACAAATCCTTGCCTATGCACTGACTCCCACATAGGGGTGAGAAGCGGCCAAATTGGCAACCACGGCTCTGTTTGAGCCAAGTAAGACATAATCGGGCTCCGTACGACGAGGTATTACAGAGCTGGGAGTCGTCGACGATGTTCGAACCTTGCGGGGTAAATTTGCCAGAATGGCAAAACGAATTTGGCTGAGTGTGCAGGACGAGGACGGTCAGCGCATTCTGCAGAATATTAGAGTTCTTCGGCAGTGCTTTGAGCCCGAGGTGGTGGCGAAGGAGCAGGCTGCTCACCAACTTTCTCGTCCCCGTCGGGTAAAGGTACGCGAACTCGACTTCTCAACCGAATGTGGACTAGCTTTGGGGGGCGTGCTCTGGAATCACACGGAGATCAAAAGAATTGATCCCCAGTGAGCAGTTGCTCACCGGGGATTTGTTTCTCCTAGGCACATCATGCCCCTTGTTCGCAAATATATTTTGCCAGGGATTCGCCGATGTATCCGCGCATCATCAGATGAGGTTCTGCATCGCCGGAACGCCAACGACTGATGGTGGATAGGGAAACCTTTGCAATGAGCCGGAATTGGTCAGGAGATATCTTCAGGTCGTCAACCACGAGCCGTACCACGTCCTCCCAGGGCACCGACGGGTCCTTGGAGGCGCGCTCTATGATGGAAGCGAGGCGCGTCGATGCCGCTCTTTGGGCCGAAGCGGCTTCAACGAAATCCTGTCGATAGCCCTTGGCCTTTGCCAATGGCGTTGCAAGGATGTTGTTCATGGCACATACTCCTCTAAGTAGAGAGGCGCAGTCGTTCTCCTGAGCGGTGCCGATGACCTTCAAAGAGCTGCGACACCGCCTGAATTCATATATACAACGGATTATTCCGTTTCGCAAGTATTTTTCCATGACGCAAACAATCGTGAGGATCGCAAAAAAACATGCACCATTTCAGGCCGCAGAGGGAGTGGAGGAACGAATAGTCATCAAACAGGTTTGGGAGCAGGCTCAAATAACGCAAGTTATTGAATTTTTGGAACAAATTCGAGACAGGATGTTGGCGGCTAACAAGTCCTTCTTCCTGCCAATACCGGATCAAAAAGAACTGAAACCCGCCTG
This sequence comes from Bradyrhizobium sp. 26S5, assembly GCF_036923295.1. Taxonomy (NCBI): domain Bacteria; kingdom Pseudomonadati; phylum Pseudomonadota; class Alphaproteobacteria; order Hyphomicrobiales; family Nitrobacteraceae; genus Bradyrhizobium; species Bradyrhizobium sp. 26S5. The sequence goes on from NZ_CP145948.1 coordinate 834,387, forward strand.
CGAGGCCGGCGACGTGTATGCCGCTTTTGATACTGCTGGGAGGGTAGTCGCTACCGGAGGAGCCTTCCATCTCGCGTGGGAAACTGACGTGGGCGGTCCGAAACTCCTTCACGGAGTAAGGGTCTACGACTATGGAGCAGCATGCGTCGACCCGCGTTTTGGAGGGCTTGCTCCTTACACTCTTCAAGATATGTTTTTCTGGTTGAGAACACTTGGACTCTTGCTGACGCAGTTCAAGGCTAGGGGCGGGATTTGTCTTTTGGTAAGCGTCGCCGAAGACAACACGCCTTCGCTTTCCTGCATTCAGCGCAATTTCTTCCAAGAAGTGGATCAGGTGCCGGAGTGGCTTGCTGAGGTTTCAAGCGGTTGGTTGACAATAGGGCGTGCGCGTCATTTCTGGCTCGACAGTAACGGTGTGCTTGCGCAAGCAAAAAGGTTTGTAAATGCGATGCAGAACCACACGACGGTTTCTAGGATTGAGCGCGAAAGCGGAGCTACCCGAACGATACATGTGGACCTAGACATCGAATGGTTCAGCAAAGCTTTTCCAGTAATTACCCAGATCGTGCGCGGCGAGATATCTTTAGATGATTGCCGGTTTTCGCGCACTCCATATCATGCGATGGTCGATCACGGCGACCCATTATAGAAACACTCGAGACGAACAAGCGCTCCATGACGCCTTCTGAATAGCGTTCTTATCTACCTTGCTTCGTGTATCAGACTTCTCCGGGAACGCTTTGAGCCGGAGGTGGTGCTGAAGGAGAGGGTTGCTCCATCTCGCCCGGCAAAGGTTGCGAAACGAGCTTGTAAAGCGCGAGCAACCGATGCGTCATGGCAGATGCCTCCCCAACGCTAATCTCCTCTCCGCATGTTTCTTTATATATGCGACGAAACTCTTCGAGACGTTCGGGTAAGACCTGGTGGCCGGTGGGTGGCATGCCGGAATCATATGGCCTCGCCTTTCGACTCAAAGGCGGGAGATTGTACCGCACTGGCAAAAATCGCATAGCCAACGAGCGATGCTATAATCGTTTTGCGTATGGAGAAAGAGTTTGATGACTGGAATACCAAAAAGAAAGAAATCCACCAACGAGCTGACGCGCCGTTCTATGGCGAACGGGAACTGTGGTGGTGCTCGCTTGGCGTGAACGTCGGTTTTGAGCAGGACGGATCCGGCAAGAAGTATGATCGTCCCGTCCTCATACTGAGGGGTTTCAGCAAAGAGACATGTCTGGTGATCCCCCTCACCACATCTGTACAGCATCATCCGCTGCGACCTTCAATTGGGATCGTGGAACGAAAGGAGGCGCATGCACTCCTTTCACAGATGCGCATCATCGATACAAAGCGATTGATTCGAAAAATCGGATTCCTCGACAAAGAGATATTCGAGGCCATGCGAAAAGCCGCCAAAGACTTGCTTTGACGGCTTTTCACTGTTTGCCCCTTGCGGGGCGAGGCCGAAGCCACTTGTAGCTCAAAGGTACCACTTCCCAGATGGAGCGCAAGTGAATGAGGTTTAATCCCCCGACGTACGATCTCCCTCAAAATTCAACTGCAAAGCGCGGCTGAAATTGCCGGTTCGTCGAATGTACCGAAACGATCTTGTCGCAAATGAACTGTTTGATTCCTGTTTTTCCGCTTTTGCCACCGCTCGTATCCCAGCCCCAGAAGTATTCTAGACCTTGGCCGTCCTTTTTTCGTACGTAATACTCAAGCTTGTACGGCTCAATTAAGCGGTCATAGCCGTCATACGAAAGCTGCACCATCGTTCCTGAACGACCCGCACTTATGATTGTGTTTCGGACATCCGAAGAAAAATAGTTTCGAAAGCCACCACTGATTGAGCGCTCAATGCCGCCCGATGGCCGCAAGATACGTGGTGCCAACGCTCCGCCTCCTCCACCGGAAAATGCGGGTTGCGGTACGATTATCAACGCGAAAAGAGAATCCACCAGTCCTTGGAAATTTGTTGCCACAAAATCAAAATTGAAAAGGCTTGCCACCGGGGCCACGAGAGATGTCCAAAGTCCTCGGAAATTCGCTATCGGAACTGCTCGCAGCTGGTCCCGCGCATCGGTAGGATTTGCTTCGAAGATGGATTTCTTGAGGAATGTTGTAACGACTTCGCGCCGGCTCACTCCGAACTGATCCCGGAAAACGATCGCGTACAGGAGATCGAACAGATCGACGGGATTGCGACGATGCAGCAACGTCGTGAGCTTTGAGGCGAGCACCTCCTCAAGCTTCTGGCACTTGATTGTAGCGGTGCACGCTTCTCCATCGGAATACGGATGAAGGAGCTGACGGTCCTGGACAGGAAGATAGATTTTATCGAACTGCGTTATATCGAGCTGAGTTCTCAAACTGAGATTTTCCTCGCCATAGAAACTCTTGAAGTACAAACGCGCTTCTAGCGCCTCGATGTCTGGTATGGCCAAGTCCTTGTCACGAACGATCAATTTGTCGAGAAACTTCACTCCGGTCTGCCCTTCAACGAAGGAGCACACTTCACGAAGCTCCGCCTCCAGGACAGTCTGCGTTATGGCTTGTCGCGCTGAGAAATCGAGATCTTTAGAAAATCGGGTGTCCAGAAGGTAGCCTTTTCGAAGCGCGTTCCCACCCTTCAGGACGAGCTGACTCGCAAGAGCCGGTCGTTGAAATATGCCTTTCAACAACCAGCCGTAGACATAGTCCTTTTGCACGTCCAACGGACGAAGCTGGAATTCCTTAGCCTTTGCGTCAATTTCTTGGTCGGAAATCATGTCGCCCTCTCGACTCGGTCGAGTGCCGAAACAATATCACATTGTACAGCGCCGCGTTGGTAAGCACGACAATCATCTGCAATGGTAGCAGGAAATCTCCCTTTCTGTTGTGAGCTTCCTGGCGCGGCCAGGGCATGGCTTCTTAAAGAGCCGCATGCAAGCTCAGCAACAGTTGAGGCAAGGCGCTAGGCGAGAGGCTGCGCCTCTTTGCTGATCGACGGTAAGGGTTGGAGTTTGGTGGGGGCCGATTTTGCAAGAATCATCACCCGAGCAGTTTACAACGCCGTTGACCTGGGGTTGTATACCTTGATGCTTTGCTTCAGTGCATTGCTTAGCGGCTGCCGTACGTTCGTTTGTGCAATTCAGGAATTCCGGCAAACTCCGATGAAGCGCAGAATTTAGTAGATGTTGTTGTTAAGCGCATCAAATTCACGATCGAATCTAGCGGTCAGTCTCTGGTATTGAACGCCATCGACTTGGTGCCAATTCGAAAGAGCCCTTTAAGTCCGCTCAACGCTTCTCTACGTCAACGGACGGTATAAATGACTGATTCCGAGACCAATGGAATTCCTCAAGATACTCGTGCAGCGATCAGGAAGGAAGTCATCCAACAAACTGCCAAGTGGGCAGTTAGCGCGGTCGTTCTCTTGATCGGCTTTGCGCTCGCGGGCTGGTGGCTGTATCTCCGCCCGAAGATCGTTGAGATTATCGGCGGAGTACCGTCGAGCGCGATTGTCGCATTTGATTCGACCGATCTCGATGAAAACACTTGCCCGCCGGGTTGGTCACCATTCTTGCTTGGGAGAGGTCGAACGCTCGTTGGCGCAGGCGATCCATCCAAGGCGCCAGAGAAGATGGCGGCCGATGAGAACGGACGGCCTCTCAAGGGATACGTCTTGCGACAACATGGTGGCGAACAGGCGCATCAGCTGACGCCGGATGAACTTCCAGCATACAAACCTGAAATTATCAAAGAGAACCGAACGCCGTTTGATTTTCGCGAGACAGACGTCGTCCCCTGTCTCGACAACGGGTGCAACCAAATGGGCGCTGTAACGGATGGCCATCGTGGCGGGCAACACACCGATGTAAAACTGAATATCTCCGGAATTGGAAAGGACAAACCGCACAACACAATGCCACCGTTCGTCGCTATCTACTACTGCAAGAAGGACAAGTGAACCATTCGGTCGCCGTCGTTCACGGATGAGTGAGATAGCTCGACAGAGTTCGTCCGCTGCCGTTTTAGAGGGAGCCAGGTAAACATGCCGATCGATGCAGCAAATCTCGTAGTGAGTTTCCTGGTCGGTACCGTCGGTGCGGGAGTCGCCGGCGAGATTATCAAGCGACGGTTCACGACTATTCTTGAAGTTTGGCGGTCCCAGCGTGGCTGGAAGGAGCGAGCGGTTACCGAATTACTGGGACCCGTGTATATGCAATTGGATCGAACCAAGCGGGCCTTCGATAGGTGGGATAGGAAAAATCTTATCTTGGAAGCAGAAGTCGTACGAAAGGGAAATTTGGCAGTTCGGGATTTGTTGCTTGAAAATCCGCATCTCATTCCGCCAGATTTTGCGCAATGATGCATCGGCATTGATACAGCACTACGACGTTTGGCTTGAAGAATTTGAGCGCGTGCGATTATCGGACGCTCCTAACCAGCCGCACTTCGTCTTTGCCGGTCCTGTTGGCTACCCGTTTCCCACATCGGCGGATGCACACTTTCGCGCGGCGTTTCGTGACTATTGGACTCCTTATACGCGGCGGAACAGAAAGCTGCCAATCGACAACCACCTTAAAACAGATCAATCGTTTCGGAGCCGAGCGATCTAACCGTGCAAATAATCGGAGACACCAATACCGCCGAGCGCAACCTCTTGCGGGCTCTGACAATTTCTCGCGAGAGCCTCAGCCGACATAATGTGCTCGCAAATCATCAGAGAGAAGTTTATGACCATTGACGCACGCGAGTAAATCGTTCCCGTCGATCGTATGGCCTCCGGCATCCTGAATTGAAACGTTCGTCATTCCCCGCTGAACCATGGAACGGGCTGCCTCCAGCGCCTCGTGAATATGTCCGACTTTCTTCCCACTGAATCTTTTCCGCTAATGAAGTAAGACAATGTATCTCTCCTCATGTGCATGGAGACACAAGAGAATCATGGTGGCGCCTTGATTGGCGACGTGACATTTTGACTCATCTGGAAATGTTCCTGGGAAATTACCATGATGGAGCGCTCATCGCGTGATGTTGACCAATGGCAATTATCAAAGTCGAAGCCACAAAGAAAACCCTCGCAATAAAGCGAGGGTGGTGGACAAAAATAACGTCCGAGTAAATCCGCGCTGGTTGGGCTCTACGGCATCACGCCGCAAGTCGGGCCTACCAACAGTCCCCGCAACGGGCACCAGCCTGCTGGGTGCTTCTTCCGTTGCGTCAAGAAGGGAGGCGGATAAGGTCAGTGTCTCGCGCGTTGACGCGGCAACCCTCTCTTGGCCGTCTTCCCAAGAAAGAGCTCCGCCACCGGCGGGGCTGGAAAGAACAACGAGCTAATCATCTACGATGCGAAGGCGCGGCTCCTTACGAGGTACATAAAGCCGGGCGCAAATCTCGGAGCAACACAACATTTCATCCTTTGAGACCCATGCCACTCCCATGCCGCTTCGTTCGTCAAACCCACCGTCGCAGAAAGGACAAGACCAAGTGGGATATCGCACGCCGTTGAACGTATCCCACAGTGGCCCTTCGGGATCGAAGGTGACCCTCTTTGACGTCATCAGTACTCCCAGGCGAGCATAAGCGTGAGTACACGCGTCGTACGTTCCGGGTCGCCAGGATCTTCAGAACCGTTCAGCAGCTCCTTGTCGTAGTAGTCAATCTTCCAAAAGAACTTGCGCCCCACCAGGTCGAAGCTCCCAAAATCGTGTTCGTCATGCGGATCGTTGTCCGCCGAGAATTCCGAGAACTTCGCCACTTGAACGAGCGCCTCGGCCTTCACACAGTCGGGCAGTTCGTAAACGCCTGATGTCATCATGACCCTGCCGCCGTGGAATGTGCAACGGAAAGCGTCGTTGAGTTCGCGAATGCGGTCCTTGCTCATGGCCGCACCTCCTCAGATGAGGCCGGCGAGTACAAGCGCCGATGTGACGGTGTGGCCGGCACACGCCTCACAGAAACCCTCCTCCTGGTCGGGTTCCATCTCCGCCGTGTAGTCGCATCCCTCCGTCATGCAGATGGCGGGGCACACACTGTCCGTGAGAGCTGCTAATAGAAGAAGATCGTCGAGGCCTTCAAAGCCTTTGAGATCGCAGAGCTTCATCAGCTTTACTGCCTTATTGGAAAGAACAAATGTCGACATATCATTCTCCTCGCTGTGGGCATCCGAACCATTCGGGTGCTCGGTTGCGAGGAGATGTCGAAAGATCAAACTCTTGAATCATGTTCGCCGGTAACAAGAAATTCGTGGAGACACGGGATTGTGCCGGCGCGGCACATAGCGATCTCGGGATACTTTTGGCACCGTCTCCCACCTAGCGTGCTCTCAAGCTATGCGCGACGATGCTGCAACCTATGTCGACAGATAATGTTACGCATTTTGCACGTATTGATTTTCGTCGTGATCAACGCCTTGTTGGGATCAAGAACGAAGATCGCCTTTCGCACATCTACGTCATCGGAAAAACCGGGACTGGGAAATCGACGCTCCTGGAGACGATGGCGCTGCAGGACCTTGAACACGGCCGTGGTCTTGCCCTCATTGATCCACACGGCGATCTCGTGGAGCGCATTAACGCGCATGTGCCAGCGAATCGCCGAGACGATGTTATCTATCTGAATGTGCCCGATCCCACACAGCCCTACGGCTACAACCCGCTTCGCCACGTTAGAGAGGGCTATATTGCGCTTGCCTCGTCGGGGATGTTGGAAGTGTTCAAGAAGATGTGGCCCGATGCCTGGGGCGTGCGCATGGAGCACATCCTCCGCAATGTCCTCATGGCTCTCTTAGAGCAGCCCAACGCCACAATGAATGATGTCCTTCGCGTCCTGTCCGAGCGATCGTTCAGACAAGAGATCGCCCACGCGCTAAAAAATGAGACCGTCCGCACCTTCTTATTGAAAGAATTCGATCGCTTTTCATTTGGCTACCGGGCAGACGGAACTGCCCCTATTCAGAACAAGGTGGGGGCCTTCCTTTCGGATCCGCTGCTCAACCGGCTGCTGACCGCGCCCGAGCACGACCTCCACATTCGCCAAATCATGGACAAGGGCAACGTGCTTTTGGTCAATCTGGCCAAAGGGCAGATCGGCGAAGATAGCGCATCACTTTTGGGAGGATTGCTGGTTACGACCATAGGGCTCGCAGCACTCACGAGAGCCGAACTCCGGCCTTCCGACCGGCACGACTTCTTCGTATACGTGGATGAGTTCCAGACCTTCACGACACTGGCCTTGGCAAACATGTTCGCGGAGTTACGCAAGTATCGCGTCGGCTTCACGGTCGCCCACCAATACCTGCACCAGCTCGACCCGGACGTGCGCCACGCGATCATTGGAAATGCCGGTTCCATCATTTCCTTCCGAGTTGGTGCCGAGGATACTCCGTACTTGGTCCGAGAATTCCATCATAGATTCGAGGAGATGGATCTCTTGCAGCTGCCGAACTACCGCATCTATCTCAAGCTTATGATCGGCGGGACGCCGTCAAAACCGTTCAGCGCTGTCACCTTAACCCCACCCCGAGTCGAGAATCCAGAAAGTTCTTAATCGCCGATGCAGGCTTTGTATGAAAACTTCTCGCTGCTGCCGTCGACACGATTAACCCAAAAGCATTTCGTGCCGAAGTCCGCGCTCCTGACGCTGAAATGCGTGATGCCGGCTCCCACTTTTGCAGCAGCGTCCGGGTGAAGCGCGAGCGCGGCGTGCAGTACTTCGGCATCTTGCGCGCCGACTTTGTCTCCGACGCCATATTTGTGAAGGATTGCCTGCAGAAACGTAGCCGCATCGCCCTTCTTGTCGAAGTGATAGGGGCCGATGGTAACGGGCTTTTTGGTCATCAAAGTCTCCTAATTCCGCTAGGATGTTGACGTGGCAGCGCCTGAACTACCCTCGGGCAAGCAGTTTGGCGCGAATCTCCCGAAGGATGATGGCCGGGATGTCCATGCCATCAAATTGCGCGTAACGTTCTCTCACCCAAGCGACGCAATCCTCTTTATTAAGGTCATCTCGCGCAATCTTTTCATAGAGTGCGACCGCGCTTACGCGCGACAGCCCAAGCTCGATCAGCGAAAGCAAGGTCCGCGAAGAAACGCCGAACTCAAGCTGCGTACCGATATCGACATCGCTATCGATCAGGTCTTCTCGTCCTATCGAAACGAGGTGCACATTTAGAATGTCGACATAGGCGGACAAATATTTTGGCGCCCGAAACCGGGCGATCTGTTCGACGAGTTCCATCGTGTCGCGGATGAGGACCGGCAGCTTGAATGACCGGCCGGTCCTGCGATGATAGTCGATATTCCGCTCGATCATCCGAGACAGAGAAAAGCCCTTTAGCCATTGCACGACGATCAGAGCGTGAAGCGGAATGATCCCGTCCGGTGTGAACGCCGGAAACAGATACTGGTTGATGCGGCGCATGATGTAACGAAGCGATCATAGCTGTCCTGACTATCGACGGCGGCCGGCAATAGGTTTTCGACATCACCTTTATAATTGCGAAACGCGTCGAGCAGACGCTGCATACCTAGGGCACTGACGCCGGGATGGCGGCCCGCGATAGCGGCGCCGACCGAGATTTGGGCGGCTATGTTGGCAAGGCTCGCTTCCAGCCGCTCTATACTCGCAGGATTGTGGGGCTTGGCGAGGCTGGATTCTGCGATAGATCCCTGCCGCAGATATGTAGCGAGCAGATATGAAGCTACCTGCTCGAATTGGTTGGGATCCTTGAATTCGGCCAAATCGGTGGTAGCCCGCCGGTCCAGGAACGACGTGGCTTGGCCGCCGCGATCACACCTTGCTGCTGGTTGCGGCCCAGACGGGCTTGCGCCTCTCAGAGCTGACTAGCCTTGATCGGGATGCCGTCCACCTCGGGTCTGGCGCACACGTACGATGCGTCGGTAAGGGCGGAAGGAGCGGACCACTCCGCTGACCACACTCGCTCGGTGTGCGCTCCAGGCATGGCTCAAGGAACCGTTGCGGAAAGGAGCAACAGCGTTGTTCCCGAACGTGCACGGGGGCCGGCTTAGTGCCGATAGCGTCCAGTCCCTGCTGGGAAAGCATGTTCGTGTCGCTCACAAGAGTTGCCCGTCTTTGAAGGCCAAGAGCGTGTCGCCGCACGTGCTGAGGCACAGCGCTGCGATGGAATTGCTGCAAGCCGGCGTCGACTGCTCCGTGATCGCGCTGTGGCTCGGTCATGAATCGGTCGAGACGACGCAGACGTACCTGCACGCCCACCTCGCCCTCAAGGAAGCTGCCCTGGCGAAGCTCAAGCCGTACGAGCGCGGCAAGCGAATCCGCTTCCAGCCGAACGACCGCCTGCTCGCCTTCCTCGAGGCGCTCTGAACGACCAGACTATGCCGAATGGAAGTAAGCGCTGTTCAGCGGCCACCTACCGGTTGACGGGGCGATCTGCGAGTCTGCGGTTTGTTTGAACCGTTAGGCTTAGAATGGACACAGAGCATAGTGCTATCACGGAGCCGGTGAGGCGGCTTGAGGTCTTCACTGGAGCCGGCCGTCGGCGGAAGTGGAGCGACGAGGACAAGGCGCGGATTGTTGCGGAGATCGTTGCGAGCGGCGACTCGGTCTGTTCGGTAGCGCGACGGCATGGATTGTCGCCGCAGCAGTTGTTTGGCTGGCGCCGTCAGTTGCGAGAAGCTGCGGGCGGTCATTCCGAAGTGGAAGAAGTACAGTTTGTGCCGGCGGTGGTGGATGCCGTAGTGCCGGCGCCCGCTCTTGGCCGTGAGCGCAAAGCGGTGCGCTGCAAGGCCAAGGCGGATACCCGGGCTCGCCGTTGCGATGCCGGGATCATCGAGATCGAAGTCGACGGCATCACAATCCGGGCCGGTCGTGGTGCGGATACGACGATGATTGCGTCGATTGTCCAGGCACTGAAGGCGAGCCGGTGATCGGCCCGTCGGGTGCGGTCCGGGTGATGGTGGCGACTAAACCGGTAGACTTCCGCAAGGGGATGGAAGGGCTCGCGATCCTGGTGCGCGAGAGCATGCGGGCAGACCCATTCTCGGGAGCTGTCTATGTGTTTCGGGCCAAGCGGGCGGATCGGATCAAGCTGGTGTTCTGGGACGGAACGGGTCTGTGCCTGTTCGCCAAGAGGCTCGAGGATGGGATCTTCCGCTGGCCGACGATCGAGGACGGCGTGATGCGCCTGTCGGCGGCGCAATTGTCGGCGCTGCTGGAGGGGCTCGGCTGGCGGCTTGTGCATGAGGCGCGAGAGACGCCGGCGCCAACGCAAGCCGGATATTGTTGGCAGCGCTGCGGCGAAGTGAATCAGGAGCGTCGAACGCGTCGTCAGACGGCGGCGAATATGCTCTGAATTGGGTGTGAGCGACGCCCTGCCTGACGATCCCGAGACGCTGAAAGCGATGCTGCTTGCGGAGCGGTGCGAGAGCGAACGGCTGCGTCAGATCATCAAGGAATTGCAGCGGCATCGGTATGGCCGGCGGGCAGAGACGCTGCCTGAAGATCAGATGCTGCTGGGCCTAGAAGACGTCGAGCAGGTGGCAGCGTACGGCGAGACGGCGCAGGACGTCAGCGCACCTGAAGGCCGTGAGGTGCAAGCCGGTAGGCGCCGCGTCAACCGTGGCGCCTTGCCGGCGCACCTGCCGCGGATCGAAGGCGTCGTCGACATCGAGGACAAGACCTGTCCCTGCTGCCAGGGCGAGTTACATCGGATCGGCGAGGATAGAAGCGAGCGGCTGGACCTGGTCCCGGCGCAGTTCCGGATCCTCGTGACCCGGCGTCCCAAATACGCCTGCCGCGCTTGCGAGGACGGTGTCATGCAGGCGCCGGCCCCGGCCCGGTTGATCGAGGGCGGACTGCCGACCGAAGCAACCGTCGCCCAGGTTCTGGTGTACAAATATGCCGATCACCTGCCGCTCTATCGGCAGGCTCAGATTTACGCCCGCCAGGGCATTGAGCTCGATCGTTCGACGCTGGCGGACTGGGTGGGACAAGCAGCCTTCCACCTGCGTCCGTTGCATGAGCGCCTCCTCGGCAAGCTCAGGCGACGGCCAAAGCTGTTCGCCGACGAGACGACGATGCCGGTGCTCGATCCCGGCCGAGGGCGCACCAAGACCGGTCAGCTCTGGGCCTATGCAGCGGACGACCAGCCATGGGGCGGCGCCGATCCGCCGGGCGTCGCCTATGTCTATGCTCCCGATCGCAAAGCCGACCGACCAATCGCCGATCTGGCAGGCTTCAAGGGGATCCTGCAGGTCGATGGCTATGCTGGCTATGGCAAGCTGGCCGAGCGTGGCGACGTTCAGCTTGCATTCTGCTGGTCCCACATGCGGCGTAACTTCTACGAACTCGCCGCCCCCGGTCCCGCGCCCATTGCGGGCGAGGCGCTCAAGCATATCGCCGAGTTCTATGCCATCGAGAAGGACATCCGTGGCCGTATCGAGCTCGACAACAACGCCGTAGAGCGCTCGATCCGTCCGATCACGCTCAACCGGAAAAATGCGCTGTTCGCAGGCTCCGACGGTGGTGCCGAGCACTGGGCTATCATCGCCTCCCTGGTCGAAACCTGTAAGCTGAACGATGTCGATCCGCTTGCCTACTTGACCGACGCGCTCACCAGGATCGTCAACGGTCATCCGAATAACGAGATCGATCACCTGCTGCCGTGGGCCTATTGCCGTCACGACCTCAAAGCTGTGGCCTGAAAACAGCGCTTACGAATGGAATGGGGCGACCGTGCACGCGATCGACGGTGCCAGCGTGACAACGGCGTGCCATACCAAATCCGTTCGGCATAGTTCGGTGGGCGGCATAAACCTGTCAGATGAACGACGTTGATCCGCAAGCCTGGCTCGCTGATGTGTTGGCCAGGCTTCCAGATCACCCCGTCAACAAAGTCGCCGACCTGCTCCCGTGGAATTGGAAGGCGACCCAACAGTCCAGAGCGGCTGCCGCCTGAGCGCCACGGCTGACCGGCGCGCCTGCCCGGGGTGCTGACCGGATGCGTACGTTGAGCCCGCGCCCGAGTTGCACGATGAGGCCTTTTTCCTTCATGCGGGCGATCGTCGCCGCTGTGACGCCCGCCGTGGCGAGCTCGGACGGCGCGCGATGCGGCGCTCTTTGAGGAGTTCGATGGCCGCCTGTGGGTCGAAGAAGGCTTGGCCACGTCTTCTGATCTGATTCGTCGGATATATTCAGTTCATGTCCGACATTTCGAAACTACCGCTAACAGCCCGTAAACAGTCCGGCAAGCCATTGATAGATATCGCATTACCACGGACGCATAAACCCCGCGGCGACCGAAGAACAAGGCTACGGCACGGGGAAGGCTATAGGATCGTGGTCGAGTAGCTCGGCCATTCGGCTTTGTCCTCACAGATCCGGGCGGGCAGCTTTCCCGCACCCGGCTCTTCCCGACAGCAACCCGCGTAATATCCGCGCCTGCGCCCATGGTCACGAGGCTCCGCCACACTTACGTTTTTGCAACTACAACGCCATCGACGTGCTCACTGATCCCCCCAGAGGCAATAGCCGCACACATTCTTCGATTACATACTCCGGAATGCTCTCGAACTTATGCGGATTGAGCTGCATCACATACTCATTTTCGATGTGATAAGACTCGTTGATAAACTTCCGGATTACGTCGTCGTCGTGATCAATGTTGAAAATCCGGAATAGCTGGATTTTCTCGTAACCAACGTCTGTTGCCAGAAATTTCGCACGGATGCAGCTTACGTCGTTCACCTCCGCGACAAGTGCGTCATAGGAAAAACTGGGAAGGTGTTCTACTTGGATGCTGGCTTCTGCTGACTGCTTCTCCTCGGGCGTCATATCCCGGTTCTCGGTTTTTGATTGCAGCGTCGGCACGGCTCGCCCCTTGAACAGGCTAGCGAGAAGATTGTATTCTAGCCCGACTTCATCCCGCAGCTCGTAATCGCGCCGTAAATAAATGGCGGCGAGAATTGGGTCCTGAAGGGCGGCGATGTTTGCTTTACAGACCTTCCCAAACGTTTGGATGTCTTCCTTTGAGATGGGAACTTCCCTCACCACACCACCACGCGACGACAGGAACGATGCCGAAGGCTTGGATGCTTGGAATAAATTTTGTGTGCTCTTTATGACATCAATGGCAGGCTCGATGTCGTGCGTGAGCATCAACGTCGTTCGTCCGTTGAGATTGGCTTTGCCTTTGACTAATTGGTGAAGAATGGCGAACTTTTTGTTCTTGTCGAATGAAGATATGGGGTCGTCCAATACCACTAGGTCCGGACTCTCACTGAACACCTGGTACATGAAAAGAACTAGTGCGAATGCGTTTTTCTCGCCGTAACTCAAGTGTTTTGAGGCGGTCTCTAGGTGCCCAACCGAATCACGGTGCACCAGCTTCATTTTGTAGGATTCGGCCTCCGGCACGATCTCCACCGTATATTTATAACCTGCGGACTTCAGGAACGCGTTGATGCTGGCCTGATTGGACTCAATGGTCTTCTTGATTTTGCTTTTCTGCTTTTTGACCTGCCCGGTCAGTTCGCCAACTTTCGACAATAGGCTTTCTAGCTGCGCATTGATGGGATCCGTGATGCTCCTTGTGCTCTCGGAGTCCAGCTTGTCCATAAGCGCAAGGTCGATCTTCAGTGGCGTGATCCGCTCGCTGATTTGCTCAACGTCCCTCAATGAGAAGAACGAAATAGCCCGCAGGCCTTCGAGTTGAGTGATCAACCCGTCTATTTCAGCTTTCAGCCCCGTCAAGAAGCTGACTTCCTGCGCTGTCAGCTCAATCTTGGTTTTCGTAACCTTTTCAAGGTTTTCACGGCACTTCTCGCTGAAGTATTTGCCAAGCCTTTCGATGATCGTCTTCAATGTATTTAGATGGCCAACCGCCGTGGCGTCGTACTCTTTCTCTACAGCGAGAGCAGTGTCTTTCTGGCCCTTGCCTGCCAGCGCAGTGGAGCAATAAGGGCAGGTGTCGCCCAGCTTCAAGAAGTCATTGCCCTTGATCTGCCAGGCGATCCACTTGGATGGCTCGTCGCTCTTGATGAATGTCTCGAACGGTTTAAGCGCCACTGGGATGTTTTCGATCTTGTTGCCAGTGCCGAACGCCTTATGAATCTTGCTGTTTTTTGGAATGCTGCCTGGTTTGGACTTACCAAAAGCATCGCGCAGTTCCTTCAGATCGGTGATGGTCTGCTCGATCTCTGCATTGTTCGTAAGCGCCTGCTTAATCCCTGATAGCAGGGAGTCGATGGCGTCCATTGCTGCGACGTATTCGGGGGTCTTTATGAAAATGTCGAAGCTGTTTTTGAGCACTTCGTCTTTTTGGAATACGAACTGCTGAACGTAGTCGTCGTCAAAAACCAAGGCCGACGCCAAGTCGTCGACGCCTTCAACTTCTGGGGTAGGCGCGTCCGCATTACCACGGTGTTTGAATGGCACGAGGTCTTGGAGGCTACCATCCCCCCTGATCTTGCTGACGATTGCCTTAGCCAAGGTGCTTTTGCCCAAGCCATTCGGTCCATATTTGATGTTGAGCGAGCCTTTCGTGAGAACGACTTCGGCACGGTCCACGCTGTTGCAGTTGCTGATAACAATATTGAATTGAGTCATATGCCCCCCGACAACCGAGGTTTACATATCCTCGATCAAAGCTTTAAATGTCTACGCGACTTTAGGGTGTAGAGCACCAGTCTGGAAGTCCAAGAGGGCTCTCATGACTTTTTTGAGCCCGAGCGAGCCCCCTCTTCTCTTTCCGGAAACTCTGGGGCCTCGCGGTAGATTCCGCCCGTCCGGTCTTGGACTTTCTTTCCCGTCGCTCCCCCCGACCGTGAAAGCGCAGCCGCGATCCGATACAAGGGAGGTGGTGCGGGCGCAGGCGAAGCCGAGCCACGGCCCCCTTGTAAGGCCCGCAGGGCCGTTCGGAGCGTGGCTGCGCTAGCTAGATCTGTCCGAAACAGTAGGAGAACGCTATGTCTCACGGTGCGCCCCGGATTGAAGCGCAGTACCTCCAAGCGGCTGCTGAAGGTGCAGCCAGTTGGCGGCCAGATCGGCTATAACTGGCAGAACAACGGCTGGGTGTTTGGCGTCGAACTCGATGCCAGCGGGGCTGTTTCCGACGGTACAAATACCTGCCTCGCCGCCTCCGGCTTTATCGTGAGCGCAAACTGCAAGGCAGGTCCCAACGTCTTTGCCACCGGGACCGGTCGCATCGGTTATGCGTTTGGCGCGCTGGGTCACACGCTGGCCTATCTCAAGGGAGGCGTGGCGTGGCAAAACAATCGGGGCGACGTCTTCAACAATTTTGAACGCGGGGGGCCACAGGAGAAAACCCACTTCGAGTATGGCCGGGTCGGTGGCATCATCGGGCTAGGCGTTGAGCAAGCGCTTACGCCTGCATGGTCGGTCAAAGTCGAGTATGACTACCTGCATTTCGGTGGGCCAAGTGTCGCGACTCCTCCGACGGTGCAAAATCCGCCATTCGCAATTCTGCCAGCGAACACAACGGGCCTGTCCAGCGACTATCACGTCGGAAAGATCGGATTGAACTACCATTTTGCGGCCGACCCGTGGGCGCAGTCGGATGCGCCACTGTACGCGAAAGTGCCTGCCGGCACCGCGCCCATTGCTTACACGGCCGGTTGGTCGTTCGAAGGCGGATCGCGGCTCTGGCTTAGCCGGGGACGATTCCAATTTAACAACAGCGCAGTGCGCTATGGTGGGCTTGAAGACCCCAACATTCTTATATCAAGGATCACTTACCACGGCCTCGACGGGCTTTCCGGGGAAGCATTTGGCCGTGTTGACAGCCCGTGGGGAATATTCCTGAAGGGCACTATTGGCCTCGGACGCTTCAACAAAGGAAACATGAACGATGAAGACTGGGGCCTTACGGGGAAGACGGGGCCGCTTTCCTATGTCAACACGCTATCCGGCCAGGCAAACGGGAGGTTCACCTACTACACGGCCGACGCCGGTTACGATTTCTTGCGCGGCGCCAACTACAAGGTCGGCGGATTTATCGGCTGGACCTACTACGAACAGAGCTCCGACTCGAGGAGGTGTGTACAGATCGCCAACCCGGCGAGTCCATGCTTGCCTCCCGGCGACGATAGGGTCATTGGCAGCCAGAATACTCAGTGGAATGCACCTCGGCTCGGCCTCAGCGCCGAAACCATGCTCACCGAGCGTTGGCGTTTGAGCACGGACGTCGCCTACCTGCCCTGGACCGATTTCAAAGGGCGTGACAACCATCTGTTGCGCCAGGCAACTACCATCGTTGAACAACGCGGAAATGGTGGCGGCGGCGTCCAGATTGAAGGCGTGTTGTCCTACTTCATTACCAAGAATGTCAGCCTCGGAGTCGGCGGGCGCTATTGGGCAATGTGGACCAAAACGGACAGCCCATGGACATGCACAGGCTGTGCTGGCCCGGGAATCATTAGTCCGACTCAGTTTTCGAAGTTCAGCATGGAGCGCTGGGGTACGTTCTTTCAGGCGTCCTATCGATTCGATTGAAAAGATCACAACTGCAGCCAAGCAGCAGGCTTTCGACGGCACCGTCAAGCTTTGGTAGTGACCAATGACGCCGGCGCCAATATTGGCGCCGGCGTCATTGGCAAGTGACGAAACTCGTCGCTTCATGACGGCAGCGAAAAGAAATATGGCGCGTCGATCACGATCGTCGACCGTGCCGTTGCCGGGCAGGCGCCCTGTCCAGTTCTGCTAACTCGACGTTGAGGGCTTGGTCCGCTAGCCGAGGCGCAGGGCTGAAGCCGAATTCCACAACGCCTACGGCGCCACGGTGCACAGCGTGGTCACTTACAAATACGATCTCAATAGCCGTCAGGTCGTGGACGTGAGCGTCGACTAAGGTCGCTAAATGCCCCGCGCACGTCCACGCGAGGGAGGCGTTCATAGCGGACATTGAAGGACGCTGCTTTCGCTGTAACCGCAACCACGAATTTTCTCGCAGCAGATACCCTCAATAGGGGCGGTCGCGCGTCCCCCGCGATGTCGGGGACCCCCAAAGGACCCGGACGACGGCGGGGTCCTCCTTGAGGCCTGCCCAGGGGCGGGAGCTGGCCCTACGTTCGCGTGCGCGCATGGCGTGGCGTTGAATGAGGAGGGCTTGGCACGACGCAATGTGCAGCCTTTATTGGGGGGATGGACCGGGGCTTCCCTTCGGCTCCGGTCCAACAAGGCGAGCTTAGCGGCGACGCCTATGCTGCTCTCTCTCTTCGCGAGCTGCGGGTGCCGTGAAGCTGAAGGCGATTGGGTCCGAATAGCCAGGGCCGTTGCGAACCTTCACCGGCACAGTGGCGGCGGCGAAGAGGGACGGCTTGACGATCGTGGTCACTCGGTGTCGGAGACCAGCGTGGTCTCTTCGTCGTAGTCGCCAAAGATGATCGTCGTGCTCTGGTCGAAGCCGGTGCCGATGCATGAAAGCACGAAGTCCGGATCGCCAGAGACGGCGGTGTCCGGGCTGAGTGAGGTCAGCACAGGGGGCGCAGACGGTGGCTCAGCCTGGGCGCTCTTGGCGAGCGCATGTGCAGTGTCGTAGGCGACTCCGGCGTAAGCGGCAAGCTGAGCCAAGCTGAGGCCGTCAGGCGGCGTGGTTCCATGGCATAAGCGCGTCGATTTCGCTGCTCGGCCGTTCGAGCCAACGATCGCATTGAGAAGGCCGAGCTCTGCTTGCTCGGGGCTCCTTGTTACTGGGGCATCTACAAAACCTAGGCCACGTTCTTGAGCCTGCTCCGCCAGCGCAACTGTCGAAGTAGGATAAGATGTCGTGCAGTCAATTATCAAGCCTCCACGGGACATACGGACAAAAAGCCCATCCTGCCCAAGGCACGCTGCCTCAACCTCGCGGCTTGACGGCAGGGACAGCACTACCGCGCTTACATGCTGCGCCAGCTCAGCGATCGAAGGATGTTCACAGGCGCCGGCTGTAGCCAATCGATCCGCACCGAAACGATTCTTGTTGGCTTTGATATGCAGTTCAATTTGGTGACGCATCAGACTAATGCCAATTCCAGTTCCCATGCGCCCGACGCCGACCAGGCCTATTCTCCGCTTCGCATTGTTAGGACCGGGGTTTTGTGATGATGCCTCGCTGAACATGGTTCACGCATTCTGGAAGAAGCCGTGCCTTTGTAAGATGGGCAACAGCTCATAATGGTTGTTAATCGTGTAGTCAGGATTCGCCGCCCGCAACCGCGAATCCGAAACAAAACCTCCGGTGATCGATATGCTTACGAGTCCGAGATTGCGTGCGATATCGATTTCGATCGGCATATCGCCGATCATGAAGGTTGACGCCGGGTCGAGCTTGTTCTTCTGCATGTAGAGGCGAAGCCGCTCTCCTTTGCTCATCGATTTGTATTGAGTGGCGCGGCTTTCAAAGGCGATAACTTCGTTGATGTAGTCATGAATTTCAAGTCTTCTCAATTGGGATCGAAGGGGGGCGACGATATGGTTGCTCACGATGACCGACAAAGCTGCTTCTCGGTGCGCTAGCTCCAGCAGTCTACGCGCGCCCTCTCGCAGATCCGCTCGATCGGCAAGAGGTTCATAGGTGTCGTGAAAGACAGCGCTCCCATCGCGGTCGACGGCCGCAATCTCGTCCTGCGACATTCCGATATTGCGATAAAGAAGAGATAGCGGAACGTCGCAACGTTCCCGAAAGGTCTTCATGTCGATCGGCGCGTGACCAAACCGGTCGAGAATAGCATTGGTCGTTTGGAGCAACGCGTGCGCATCATCGAGCAGCGTTCCATTCCAATCAAAGACGAGAACGGGTTTCATGAGCTGACCTCAAGCGTGAACTGATGCGTGCTGGGAAGATCCCCCATCAATTCGCGCAGATTCCTGTCCGCGCGCTCCTGTCCCGCTGGAGTTCGCATCTCGAATGTAAAGGGTGAGAAATCGAAGCCGTCAGGTCTGCGGGGCAGCAACGCTTCTAGCAGTGGGAAGGGCAGATACGTTATCGTGGCTGCGTTGATGGATGTCGCGATGTTTCTTTCGAAGAGTCTCAGAACGTGGGGTTCCATCTAGTGAAAGCGAAGGCTTTGCGCTCGTTGCTCGGATGGCAGTCGTTTCCAAATCTGCCAGAATGCGAGCTCATCGAGTGTGTCGATACCCATGCCGTAGTAGTTCGGCGCCACTATTGGCGGCGAACCGATCGCCCAATGCACGGCTCTGGCTCCGGCGGTAAGGAGCATGCTCGTGACAGCTTGACTGGTATCGCCGCGAATGAGTGCTTCGTCCACAATTATTATGCTGGTTTTGGCAAGGTCAGTTTCCAGTACTCGGTACTTTTGAGAAATGCGAGACTTTCGTTCGCCGGTTGTGCCGAGGAGTGTTCGCTGAAGAAACGTCGTTGCGACCACTTCACGACGCTTGGCGAACAGCCCGTACTCAGCAAGAGAAGCAAACAGGCCATCGGCGAACGGGCCACCAGTACGCGGCATGGATGAAACGATCGTGCATGTAGGATCTGCTTCTGCTTGCAGTCGCTGCGCAACAATCCCTCCCAGGGCAACCCCGATTGCGCTTGCGCGTCCGATCTCGTTCTGCCGCGTCCGGTTGATGACATGTATGTCCGGAAGCCGCCATCGAAGTGCGAGTAGTTATTCGGGCCTTGGCTGAAAGTGGCGTTTTGCCTTTCTTTAAGCGAAGCTGCATTACGACTATTTGGCACGCTGGTTGCTGAGAGTTACGTGGCTTGGCTGCTATTTTGTTGCCCTCATGAAAACAGCCAAGCCGTCCTTCGTACCACAAACTTGCGCGCGTGCGGCCCCCCGCCCGCGCGCCTTTCTGTGACATCGGGCTAGCGGCGCGCTGTGGAGATCATCTCGTGACCCATGAAGAGGCTTTCGAGAACGCCACAGCGGCGCTCAGACAACGGTCTGAGGGGAAGATCGAAACCGGCGCCATACTTGCCGCGATTGCGGAGCTTGTAGCGACTAGACCGCCGCCTAGGCCGCCTCCGAAACAGAAGTTTTCTTCATAGGCTAGCTCTCACGATTTCGCAAAAGAAGCGTCCAATGGACAAGCTTAAATTCATACCGCTTCGAGGTCGCAGTTCGCTCTGCCGATTCCCAAAAGCTCGTCGCGCTTCGAGAGCCCATTCGCGAGCGCGGAGACCCTACGAGTTCGCGATCACGAGCACAGACGCCATACACATCCGCCTACCTTGCCTGGCCGGGCTTCGAATTTGTCAAGCGCCTGTCAGACCAGCGTCCTATGCTGTGTCGATGGGAGGACTGGTGCCCAATGAGCAGCAGAGAGCTTGAAGATCGGTATGACCGTGAGGAAGCCGAGGCGATTGCCGCGGCACTCGGCCTCACGCCTGATGAGCTAGATGAGATTGAGTATAGCATACACGACATCGCCAACGATGATGGGCTGGTCTTCGACTACGGCGTCGAGATCAAAGAAGGGGCGCCGCAGTACATCCTCGACAAGCTCGCCAGGCTGCCTAGGTACGGTAACTTGATATCTGTCGGCCTAGTACCCGGAATCAGAGCTGAGTGATACGGCGGCCTTTGAAGCGTCGTTGTCGGACCTTTTTCTTGGTCCAGACGAAGGGCTCAGCTTTGTCGTTGTACGCGTTGACGTAGGCATCGATGTGTTCCTGCAGCTGCTTGAGGCTTGTGAAGGAAGCACCGCTGAGCGACTGCCCCTGCAAGATCGAGAACCATATCTCGACCTGATTGAGCCAGGACGCGCTTGTCGGCGTGAAATGAAATTGCACATTGGGGTGGGCCTTGAGCCAGGGCTCGTTCTTCTTGTGGGTGTTGAGGTTGTCGAGGATGACGTGAAGCTGGCGGTCCGGAAAAGCAGCGGTGACGCCGTTCATGAAGTCGAGGAACTCGACACGACGCCGCCGTTTTGAATGCGTCGCGATGATCTTTCCGGTGGCAACCTCGAGTGCCGAACCAGCGTTGTCGTGCCATGCCGCTTGTAGTCGTGGCTCTGACCGGTCAAGGCGCGGCCATTGGGCAACTTCAGATAGCCCTGCGCTCGCTTTCGTCCACGCATAGCACAATGGCCTCGCGGGCGGGGCGACGTAGAGGCCGACAACATCGGTGGCCTTGGCCGTGAAGTGCGGGTCATTGCTCTCGCACCAGGACTTGCGAACCACAAGGTCGATCTTGTGGTTGTGTTTCGGCATGGAATAAGGACCCCGTTTCGGGGTGATCGGCATCCAATCGGGACCCCGGGATAAGGGTCCACAGTGGCTTCCATCGAGTCATGGAAGCCGAGGTTGGGATGCTGGTGGTGGAGACGATTGGTAAGATCCGTCGCGCCTACTTTGTTGATGGTCGTCCGATCAAGGCGATCTGCCGAGAACTTGGCGTATCGCGGAAGGTGGTTCGCAAGGTCATTCGTTCTCAAGCGACGGAGTTCCGGTACGAGCGCGAGACGCAGCCGCTCCCGAAGATGGGTGCCTGGAGTGCCGAGCTTGATCGGTTGCTGGCAGGGAATGAGAGCAAGGCGGCGCGGGAACGGCTGACGCTGATCCGGCTATTCGAGGAACTCCGCGGCCTGGGTTATGCCGGCGGCTATGATGCGGTTCGTCGATACGCCCGACGGTGGACCAAGGAACGCGGCACCTCGACAGCGTCGGCTTATGTGCCGCTGAGCTTTGCACCAGGCGAAGCCTACCAGTTCGACTGGAGCCACGAGGTGGTCCTGCTGAGCGGCACCACGGTGATGGTGAAGGCTGCTCATGTTCGGCTCTGTCACAGTCGCATGCTGTTCGTGCGGGCCTATCCGCGGGAGACGCAGGAGATGGTGTTCGACGCCCACGACCGGGCATTCGCCCTGTTCAAAGGCACCTGCACCCGCGGCATCTACGACAACATGAAGACCGCGGTGGAGACGATCTTTGTCGGTAAAGGCCGTCTCTACAATCGCCGCTTCCTGCAGATGTGCAGCCACTATCTGGTCGATCCGGTCGCCTGTACGCCAGCGTCGGGCTGGGAGAAGGGGCAGGTCGAGAACCAGGTCGGGCTGGTCCGGGAGCGCTTCTTCACGCCGCGGCTGCGGTTCAAAAACCTCGACGAGTTAAACGCCTGGCTGCTCGACAAGTGCATCGCCTACGCCAAGGCTCATCGCCATCCGGAGCTGGTCGATCAGACGATCTGGGACGTGTTCGAAGCCGAACGCCCCAAACTCGTTCCCTATGCCGGCCGCTTCGACGGCTTCCATGCGGTGACAGCATCGGTCTCGAAGACCTGCCTGGTGCGCTTCGACAACAACAAGTACTCGGTCGCAGCCAGTGCAGTCGGACGACCGGTCGAGGTTCAAGCCTATGCCGATCGCATCGTGATCCGTCAGGATGGACGTATCGTTGCCGAGCACCCGCGATCCTTTGGCCGCGGCGATACCGTCTACGACCCCTGGCATTATGTGCCGGTGCTCGCCCGCAAACCCGGCGCCTTGCGCAACGGTGCTCCCTTCAAAGACTGGGTGCTGCCGGCCGCGATCGAGCGGATCCGGCGCAAGCTGGCCAGCACCGACGATGGCAATCGGCAGATGGTCGACATCCTCACCGCGGTGCTGACTGACGGTCTGTCCGCGGTGGAAGCGGCTTGTGCCGAAGCGCTCAGTCACAGCGTCCATTCCGCCGATGTCGTTCTCAATATCCTGGCCCGTCAACGTGAACCCGCCCCACCGGCCAACATCATGACGCCGGCCGCACTGACGCTCCGTCATGCACCGATCGCCGATTGTGCCCGCTACGACAACCTCCGGAGGACCATCTGATGGAACGAACCCAAATCTTCGACCTCATGGGCGAACTTAAGCTCTACGGCATGAAGGCTGCCTTCGACGAGATCATGGCAACTGCCGTCAAGCGCCAGCACGAGCCTCAACGCATTGTCGGCGACCTGCTCAACGCCGAGATCAACGAGAAGCAAGCCAGGTCGATCAAATACCAGCTCACCATTGCCAAGCTGCCGCTCGCCAAGGACATCGCCGACTTCCAGTTCGACGGCACGCCGATCAATCAGACTCTCGTCAATGATCTCGCTGGCGGCGGCTTCATCGCCCAACAACGCAACGTCGTGCTGGTTGGCGGCACCGGTACAGGCAAAACCCACTTGGCCATTGCCATCGCCAGAAGTTGCATCCGCGATGGCGCCAGAGGACGCTTCTACAACGTAGTCGACCTCGTCAACCGGCTCGAGACCGAGACCCGCAACGGTCGGCAGGGACGGCTCGCCGAGCATCTGACCCGCATGGACTTCATCGTTCTCGACGAGCTGGGCTATCTGCCGTTCGCGCAATCCGGCGGTCAGCTCCTGTTCCATCTCATCAGCCGGCTCTACGAGCGCACCTCCATCATTGTCACCACCAATCTTGCGTTCGGCGAATGGCCCAGTGTGTTCGGTGATGCCAAAATGACCACCGCGCTACTCGACCGATTGACCCATCACTGCGACATCGTCGAGACCGGCAACGACAGCTGGCGATTCAAAAGCCGCGACGATGTTCAAACAACCCGCGCTCGCGCCGTCTCCGCAACCCCGACCAGCTCCGACGACCCGAGCGCTACCAGCAGAGCACGCCGATCAAAGGGGTCCCTTTTGGATGCCGATAGGGGGTCCCAGTCGAACGCCGATTGACACTTGTGGTTGCGCAGGAACCGCCAGACATATTGGACGTCAACATCGCCCAGCGCCTCGGCCAGCAGCGGCCCGGTCCAACGTGCGAACCGCCTCCGGCGGCGGTTGGTTCAGCAGCTTCAGAATCCGCTTGTCGGTCGTCTTCGAATAAATCGGCTGCTTGCCCGGTCGCGGCTTGTCTTACAGCCCTTCAAGGCCATGGTCGGCATAGCGATGCCGCCAAAGGCTGACAATCCGCGGCTGGACCCCGACTTCTTTGGCGATCGAGCGGGTGCTGCGCCCGTCCGCCGCCAACAGAACTATCCGCGCCCGCTTCAAATCGCACTGCAGCGTCACCGGCGAGCGACAGCACGCCTCAAGAACCTTGCGGTCTCTCCGCGAAAGGTGGACTTCTCTTGCTTCGGGGATCATCCATATCTTGAATCACGACTCACGTTCCAAGAAAAGTGGGTACTAGGGTGGTGCGCTGACGCCCCGGATCAAGAGTAAATGTGGCTAGCCTTGGACATGTGGTTTCTTGGTTCTGGTCCTTCAGCTTGCCGCGGCCCGCACCCGTCGCGAACTTAAAGGAAGAGAGTGGCCGTCCTCGGGGTGGGCGAGAGATGAGTGGAATGGATATGCGAGCAACGCAGCGAAGTTGCTTTGTTGGTCTTTCCTCGGCCGTTCTTCACATTGTGGTTACGCCATCGATTGTCTCGGAAGCGTGACTGCGGCCAGTATATCTGCGTCGTCCATGGCGTTGGCCATTCTGCGTTTTGCTCCAAAGGCTGACGAGAGTCGGATTCAGAACCTTCAGATAGATGCAACTGTAATGCTAGGGCGATCAGCCGCGGCGCTTGGGTTTAGATCGCGGTTGCGGGGCCACTAAAAGCGGCTCGTCGATCGGCAGGGATTCTTGGACTTTCGATTTCCCTCCCCGAATTGGATATTTGAAAGGCGGTGACTCCCTAACCTCCGCAGGTGTCGGCGCGCGCTTAGGCTTTTTCCGATCTTCCGCTTTCGCGGCAATTGCGACTTGCACTGTGTTCAAATTGGTTATGATCCCCAAACTTGGACCGGCAAGAAGGTCGTCCAGCGTCACGATTTGAATGCGCGGGCGGATCCCGCCCGGCAGTTCTATATTACGACCGGTCGCGGCCTCGGTCCGCATATCCTTCGACGGCTGATCGAGACAAACAAAGACTCCCATATGCGCGCCTTCACGCTCAACTGTGCCCTTCAGCGCCCTGACCATATCTGGATTGACATTTTTTCCAGCTTTAACGGAGACAATTGCTCTGCCGTAGTCCTTGGCACCACGCAGAAAGATGATTTCTCCATCGATACCGCGATCAGCGCCCTTTCCACGCGGCTGTCCACCAACCCTGCCTACGGCCCAAAGCTGAAATTGGTATGGATCGAGGGCGGCCAATTTTCTGCCTGAGAGTTCGTCTCGAGGTATCCCGTCAACTTCATATAGCGCGTGCGGAAGCCACGTCTTGAAACGGTCTTGTATGACTTGAATAGCGAGATACGTAACATCAATCCCGACCCACCTGCGCCTCATCTTCTCGGCTGCATGAATTGCAGTGCCGCATCCGCAAAATGGATCGAGGATCAGATCACCCTCTTTGCTTGAGGTCGCTATTATTCTTTCGAGAAGTTGCAGCGGCTTTTGCGTCGGGTAATGAAGGCGCTCTTTAGCTTGCGAATTTATGGCGCTGATATCGCCCCAATCGTCGCTCACTGTGACGCCCGGCATCGTATCCAGGTATCGTTTGAACCGAGGAACTGCGCCGGGTCTGGGCTGAACAATGAGCCCTTTCGATATCAGATCGTTCATTTTCTCGCGGGAGTAGCGCCAGTACCGCGTCACCCCCATAACCTCGTATGAGGGATTGCCCTTGGCTGCGCCGCCCGGACCGGTGATGTTGTCGAGCTGGTACGCTCTGCCGTCAGGGTCTCTTAGGCCATATTTCTTCGCGATATAGGCCTCGTCATACGCAGCGAATTGCTGAGTGAAAGTCGCCGTGGCGGACGCATCCTTGCGATAAACTAACAGCACGTCTCGCACGCGAGGGTAGTGTGTCGCTCCCTGCGCGTAATCTGATTTGGCCGTTGTTCGCTTCCAACTGATTTCGTTGATATAGCCTTGGCCCTCAAACACGCAATCCAAAAGCATTTTGAGGTAGTGGCTGTTGCTTGGGTCGCAGTGCAAATAGAGCGTGGCAGTAGGTTTCATCACGCGGCGCATTTGAAGCAGCCGTGGCGCCATCATGGCGAGATAAGCCATTACATCGCCTTCCTTCAAAAAGGTGCGGCGAAGTGCGTCCAGAAGCATAAAGGTGTCTAGGTCCAGCGTTCGAACGTGATCGAGAGCGCGCTCTGCGCCATTCTCCCAAGTCCATGTATCGTCGAAGGCAGCAATCTGTGACGATGCGTCCTCAGCCACCGGGGAACGAAACAAGATGTTGTAGGTGGCGTTGGAATTGAACGGAGGATCAAGATACACCAAGTCAACGCTGTTCGGCTCGATCCGCTGCAACCAGTCTAGGTTGTCTCCAAAATAAAGCCGATTTCTTAGACCTGATTTAGTCACGTCAGAACCCCGTCCTCATACGGGAGCGGATATTCGGATACAACCTCCAACGGTTCCCTTACGGGGGCGGGATTGGTGTCGGCATGGTTAACCCTGAGTGAACACTCATGGCCAACCCCGCCTCGATGCGCGGCAGGCGCATTTCGCGCGGCGTGCATTAGGCGACCGTGACGGCATGCATTCGGCATCTACCAGTACGACGTCGATCTCAAGACGCTCGTCTGGACGCGCGGTGCGGTCTTCCCCGGCTCCGATCTCGCGTCAAGACTCAAATGCCCGAGCTGTGGATCGCGTCGGGTGTCGCGCTCGTTTTTCACATGCCCAGAGAGCGCAGGCCATGAAGTCCAAGGGGGACCGAGTTGGGAGAGCCGGAAGGCCGCGCAGGAGTTCATTGCGCGCAGCCGGTGTTGATTGCGAGTGATTGCTTCAAGGCGACTAGGCCCCATCGGAGGGGACGCGATGTGCGGCCGGCCAGAATTGATTTTTTGGGGACAATTCCTCGTTGAGATCGCGACGAAGCGATTGGTGCGAGCCATTGGATATGGAATTTTATATGCCGCTGCGCTAAGGTCGGGTGGCAACGGCGTGCCAAAACCGTGCCACGGCACTTGAGTGCCAAATAATAAAGTAACGGTATCAGTTACTTGCGGGCGTAGTTCAATGGTAGAACGGCAGCTTCCCAAGCTGCATACGAGGGTTCGATTCCCTTCGCCCGCTCCAATGTATTTCGCGGTGACAGCAGGAGACCTGATGTGAAGTTGCTTGGAGCGCTGCTGCTTGCGCTAAGCGCGCTTTGCATGACAAGGTCGGCGTCTGCACAAATGTATGACCCACGCTATCCGGTCTGCATGCATGCTTACGGTTCGTTGATCGGCGACCGAATGGACTGCATCTTCGCGTCGCTGGATCAGTGCCAGGCGGCCGCCATGGGGCTTCCGGCGACCTGTCTGATCAACCCTTATTACGCGCCAAGATCGGTGCGCTCTTACAGGCTGGAACGGTAAATTTGTCGCGCGTATTCGCGAGCATCCATTTGAGATCGATGCATGGAATGGTGGCACTACGCGCTCTTTGCGATCGTTTTGATCGGGTGCGCATTTGTGGTTCGCGGCCGTCGCGGCAAGAATTCGAAAGAGGATCAGGAACTGAACCGGCGGATTGACGAGCGCGTCGAGCGTCTCGATCTCACTCGCCGCAATCGCGACAGGGATTCCTGACCGAAAATTCGCAGAGCCAATCCGCAGACAGGCTTCCCGCGATGATCCCGGGATAATACGGCGATCTGTTCACGCAACGTGCGCGTCTAACGAACTGTACTCAACCTGTTCTTCTCACAGCGCGCACTTATGTTTCCGTAGTTCTCCGCGTTTGAGAACGAAGTTCCGCCGGAACGATCTCGCCGGTTCCCGCATTGGCCATATAGAACCGACCATCCTCCGGCGAGAACGGTCGGTTCAAGCCCGCGGCGGATCGTCCCCCTCTCAACCACCCCCTGGAAGACGGCCGCCGCGGGTCCTGGTCCCGCGGCAAGCTCAGCGCCAGCCAAGCTCAGCGCCAGCCCAAGGCGGGTGCGATCTGAGTCAAGATCGTCTCGATCACATGCGCGTTGTAGGCGACGCCGAGCTGATTGGGCACGGTCAGAAGCAGGGTGTCGGCCTCGGCGATCGCCTCGTCCGTCTTGAGCTGCTCGATCAGTTTGTCCGGCTCGGCAGCATAGCCGCGGCCGAAGATCGCGCGCGTCCGCTCGTCGATGAAGCCGATCTGGTCTTCCTCCTGCCCGTTGCCGAAATAGGCGCGATCGCGATCGTCGACCAGCGCGAAGATGCTGCGGCTCACCGAGACCCGCGGCTCGCGGGTGTGGCCGGCCTCCTTCCAGGCGGCGCGATAGGCCCGGATCTGGGCGGCCTGCTGGATGTGGAAGGCTTCGCCGGTCTCGTCGCTCTTCAGCGTCGAGCTCTGCAGGTTCATTCCGAGCTTCGCGGCCCAGACCGCCGTGGCGTTCGAGCCGGCGCCCCACCAGATCTGCTCGCGCAGGCCCTCCGAGAGCGGTTCGAGCCGCAGCAGGCCGGGAGGATTGGGAAACATCGGCCGCGGATTCGGCTGCGCAAATCCCTGTCCGCGCAGCATGTCGAGGAAGATCTCGGCGTGACGCCGGCCCATGTCGGCGTCGGTCTGGCCTTCGCCCGGCTGATAGCCGAAATAGCGCCAGCCATCGATCACCTGCTCGGGCGAGCCGCGGCTGATGCCGAGTTGCAGGCGTCCGCGGGCGATGAGATCGGCCGCGCCGGCGTCCTCGATCATGTAGAGCGGATTTTCGTAGCGCATATCGATCACGGCGGTGCCGATTTCGATCCGGCTGGTCTTTGCGCCGACCGCCGCCAGAAGCGGGAAGGGCGAGGCCAGCTGGCGGGCGAAGTGATGGACGCGAAAATACGCGCCGTCCGCGCCCAGCTCTTCGGCGGCGACCGCAAGGTCGATGGATTGCAACAGCACATCGGCGGCTGAGCGGGCCTGCGATTGCGGCGAGGGCGTCCAGTGCCCGAACGAGAGGAATCCGATTTTTTTCATATCGGCAATGTAGGCATGCCCGGCATAAATTGCGATCGGTGGCGTGATACGACGGTGATCGAAAGTATTTACCAACCGAGGAAAATTTCTGCAGCCGGGGCTTCGGGTTTGGATGATTGCCCATCGCGCGCGCGGCGCATGCATCCAGGTCCTGCCGCCTGCGCCGTTGTGCAGCTTGCGATGATGCGGCGCGCCGCCTAGCTTTCGGCGGCCGTTGTCCCGCCACCACGTTCCGAAGGTCCCGATGTCGCAGCCGCTTCTGTTTCAGCCGATCACGCTTCGCGGCGTGACCTCCCGAAACCGCATCCTGATTTCGCCGATGTGCCAGTATTCGGCGACCGACGGCGTCGCCAATGACTGGCACCTTGTGCATCTTGGTAAATTCGCGCAAGGCGGTGCCGGGCTCGTGATGGTCGAGGCCGCGGCGGTTACGGCCGAGGGCCGCATCACCCATGGCGATGTCGGTATCTGGAACGACGAGCAGATCGCGCCGCTCGAGCGCATCGCGGCCTTCCTGAAGGACAACGGCGCCGTGCCGTCGATCCAGCTCGCGCATGCCGGCCGCAAGGCCAGCATGCAGCGTCCGTGGTACGGCAATGCCGCACTCGACGAGGTCGACCGCGCCCGCGGCGATCTGCCGTGGCGGACGGTGGCGCCCAGCGCGATCCCGATGGAAGAAGGCTGGCTGATGCCGCACGCGCTCGACGCAGCTGAGCTCGCCGCGTTGCGCGAGCAATGGCGTCGCGCCACCTTGCGCGCGGTGGAGGCCGGCTTCGAATTCGTCGAGGTGCATTGCGCGCACGGCTATCTGCTGCACGAATTCCTCTCGCCCTTGTCGAACCGCCGCAGCGATGCCTATGGCGGCGACCGCGCCGGGCGGATGCGCTATCCGCTCGAGATCATCGAGACCGTGCGCGCGGCCTGGCCCGCCGAGCGGCCGCTGTCGGTGCGGATCTCCTCGGTCGACGGCATCGACGGCGGTCTCGCGCTCGAGGACCAGATCGCATTCGCCCGGGAAGCCAGGGCGCGTGGTGCCGATCTGATTGATTGCTCGTCGGGCGGCCTGCTCGGTTCGGCGACGGCGGCGCGGATTCCGCGCGGCTACGGCTTTCAGGTGCCCTATGCCGCCGAAATCCGCCGCGCCGCCGATGTTGCCACAATCGCCGTCGGCCTCATCCTGCATCCGCAGCAGGCCGAGGATGTTCTGGCGGGCGGCCATGCCGATCTGCTCGCGATCGGCCGCGAGGCGCTGTTCGATCCGAACTGGCCGCTGCACGCCGAGCTTGCGCTTGGCGGCGGAAGCGGCGAGGTTTTCGCGTCCTGGCCGAAGCAATATGGCTGGTGGCTGGAGCGGCGCGAGCCGGGCCTGCGCAGGCTCGAAGGCCCGCCGCTGCCGTTCCGCAAGATCTGACAAGAGCCCTGAGAGGTCGTCATCATGACATCAATCGCAAAGCGTCCCTATCGTGGCGTCTTCCCCGTGGCGCCGACCATCTTTGATGCCGACGGCAATCTCGACCTCGACGGCCAGCGGCGCTGCGTCGACTTCATGATCGACGCCGGCTCCCACGGCATCTGCATCCTTGCCAATTTCTCCGAGCAGTTCGTGCTGACCGATGCCGAGCGCGAAACCGTGATGCACGCGGTGCTCAAGCATGTTGCGGGGCGGATTCCCGTCATCGTCACGACGACGCATTTCTCCTCGGCGGTCTGCGCGGCGCGCAGCCGCGAGGCGGAAGCCGCCGGTGCCGCCATGGTCATGGTGATGCCGCCCTATCACGGCGCGACCTTCCGCGTGCCGGAGCCGGGCATCTATGAGTTCTATCGGACGGTATCGGATGCCATCAAGATCCCGATCATGATCCAGGACGCGCCGGTCGCGGGCACGCCGCTCTCGGTGGATTTTCTGGCGCGAATGGCGAAGGAGCTTGCCAATATCAGGTACTTCAAGATCGAGGTGCCGATGGCGGCGAACAAGCTGCGCGGTCTGATCGAGAAGGGCGGTGCCGAGATCGAAGGGCCGTGGGACGGCAAAGAGGCGATCACGCTGATGGCCGATCTCGACGCCGGCGCCACCGGCGCGATGACCGGCGGCGGCTATCCCGACGGCATCCGCCAGATCATGGATCCGTTCTTCGCGGGCCGGCGCGACGAAGCGGTGCGGGCCTATGCGCGCTGGTTGCCGCTGATCAACTACGAGAACCGCCAATGCGGGTTGCAGGCCTGCAAGGTCCTGATGCGCGAAGGCGGCGTCATCAAGTCCGATGCGGTGCGCCACCCGTTGCAGCCACTGCACCCCGCGACCCGCGCGGGGCTGATCGAGATCGCACGCACGCTCGACCCGGTCGTGCTGCGCTGGGGACGATGAGCGCGCCCATAGCGTTTTCGAGCGAAGTGGACACCGGTTCGCGTGAAGAAAACGCGTCAAAAAAAGAGCTAGAGCTTCGGTTCTGATACAATCAGAACCGAAGCTCTAGACGTCCCACCTCACCGGCAGATCCAGCAGGCCGCGGAACGCCCAGCCGCCGATCCGCGGCGGCTTGTCCTCGATCAGACGCAGGTTTTTCAGCCGGTTGAAGATCGCGGGCAGCGCGACGTCGGCGACCATGGCGCGCGAGGCCCAGGCGCCGGCGCAGAAATGCGGGCCGGCGCCGAACGCGATGCTCTTGCTCGCGTCGCGGCGGACGTCGAACGCGTCGGGCCTGTCGAAATGCCTCTCGTCGCGGTTCGCCGAGCCGAACATCAGGAACACGCGCTCATTGGTCTCGAACGCGACGTCCCGGATCGTCCAGGGCTTTGCGATCCGCCGCGGCGACATGCCGATCGGCGAGATCCAGCGCGCATATTCTTCGAACACCTGCAACCACGGGATCGTGCCGCTCGTCGCGAGTGCAAGCTGATCCGGATGGGTCAGCAGCGCCCACACCGTGCCGGCGATCGCGTCGCGCGGCTCGTTCTGGCCGCCCGAGATCGCGAGCTTGATGTTGGCGCGCACGCTTTCCATCGGCATGTCGGTTTGCAGCATCACGCCGAGCAGGCTGAGATCGGGCGTCTTGCGCAGCACCGGCACCATGTCGTCGATCGCGGCATCGATGCCCGAGGTCGCCGCGTGGCAGCGCGCCTCGATCGCGGGGTCGCCGACATAATTGGCGATGCCGTCGATCATGCCCTGCGACCAGGCGTTCATGTCCTGGAAGCGCATGTTGGTGAGGCCGGTGATCGACTTCAGGCATTCGGCTGAGAACGGCAGCGCGAAGGCCTGCACGAAATCGACCACCCCGTCCGGCTTCAATTCGTCGAGAATGCGCGCTGCATGTCGCTCGAATTGCACGGTCCAGTGCGATCGGACGGTCTTCGGCGAGATCGCCGGGAAGATCGCCTTGCGTTCGTTCATGTGCGCATCACCGTCCTTGCGCATCATGTTGTGGCCCATCAGTTTGTTCATCAATCCTTCGGGCTGGTGCGACGAGAACACGTCGATCTGCTTCTCGGAGACGAAGATGTCGTCGCGGTTGCACAGCAGCGTGCTGCCGAGCTGCGGCACGAAGGCGATCGGCGCCTCCTTGCGCATCCGCGCGAGTGTCGGATAGGGGTCCTGCCAGAAGGCTGGCACATCGATGTCGAAATGGGGAGCGGTGCTCACGACGTGTATCTCAGGTTGGCCTCAGGTTTCGGACCCAGCATAGGCCGGAAAGCACCTCCAGTCTGTCCCCACCGTTGGGGACAGGCGGCGGGGCAGCGAGCTAGAGCGTTTTCGAGCGAAGTGGATCCCGGTTCGCGTGAAGAAAACGCGTCAAAACAAAAGCTAGAGCTTCGGTTCTGATTCAATCAGAACCGAAAATGCTCTAGGACGAGGAACCGGCTCCCAGCGCGTCGGCGAGCGCGGTGAAGCTGTCAACATGGATGTCGAACCAATCCTCCGCCGTCACATCGGGCTTCACGTCCGGACCGAATTCGAGCGGACGTGCAACGAATGCCGTGCGCATGCCGAAGGCCCGCGCGGCCTTCAGATCATATTTGTGGCAGGCGACCATCACGATCTGATCCGGCCGATAGCCGAGGAAATCGACCGCCAATTGGTAGACGGAAGGTGCCGGCTTGTAGCTGTGGGCGAGCTCCGCCGTGAGGATCGCATCGAACGGCAAATTGGCGTGCTTCACCACCGCCACCACCGCCGCCATTCCGGCGTTGGACAGCGTAGCGGTCGTGAACCGCCGCCGCAGGCGGGCAAGTCCCGCGACGGCATCAGGCCAGGCATCAAGCCTGGTCCAGACGCTGTTCAGGTCGTCGCGTTCCTGTCGGGTGAACGCGTCGCCGAGGCCCCGTCGCTCCAGCAGAATGTCCAGCGCCTCGCGGTAGATCCGGTCGACCCGCAGCCATGGCCGCTGTCCGGCGATGACAGTATCAAGCGCCACGCGATAGAGGTCGCGCCACTCCGCCAGCAGCGTCGTCCAGTCGATCGCCAACCGCGGAGAACCGGCTGATAGAAGTCGACACACGTGCCCTGGACATCGAATGCGAGCGCCTTGACGTCATTGACGTTCCGAAACTGGGTGGGTGGATGCTTGCACCAGCGTCTGTCCCTTCCAACTTCTGCGTCTGACCTCACCTCACGGGATCGTCGGCCGACTGATCTGCTGAGGTACAAACAACTAGCAGCCGCGCCGGGAAACGACACCTCGTTGGGGCGCAAAACAAGGAGATGATGTCACAGATGTCACGCGCCCTCTGTAAGGTTGTCATATCCGGAGATGCGCATCCGGATTATTCAGGTGGGTGCGCGACGCCCGAGACTGCGCGAGCGATCGGCTTCAGTTCAGGCTGCGGGTCGAGGCCATCAGGCGCAGCGCGATCGCGAACAGCTCGTTCTGCGAGGAGATGCCGAGCTTGTCATAGGCACGCTTGCGATAGGTGAGGGCGGAATGCAGCCCGATGCCGAGTTCGGCCGCGATCGCTTCCGAGCTGAGACCCGACAGGATGCGCAGGCAGACCTCCCGCTCGCGCCCGGTCAGCCGGGCGAGCGGTGCTGCCGTCGCAAACAGGGTCTGCAGCCGCGCGATCGGATCGGCATCCGGCGCCATGTCGGGCTGGAAGTGCCGCGCCACCGCTGCCGTCAACGCGGGCGCGACCGCGGCCAGCCGCGCGATCTGTTCGCGGCTGAAACGGCCTTGCGCTGTGATCTGGTAGAAGTTGACATAGAAGCAGGTGTCGCCAGTCCAGATCGCCGAGGCGAACTTGTCGACGATGTCGGAATCGTCGAAGAAGATCTTGCGGTAGCCGTCGCTGTACATCCGGCGAGCAAAGGTCGGCAGCACGATCGGCGTGGCCTGCGCCTGCCCCTCGAACACGGCATCGCGGTTCGGGTCGGCTTGATGGAAATGTTCGGAATAGGCGATCCCTAGCTCACGCCCGGTCGGGATGTTGCCGACGTCGAGCAGGCACGCGGCGGACCGCGGGCCTGTAAACGAGAACACCATGCAGTGACCGACACCGGCGACGCGGCGCAGCGAACCGATCAGGGCCTGCGGAAAGCTGTCGCGGCCGATCGCCAGCAGCGCCGGCGTGATGTCGCTGACGACAGAAGTCTTGAAGGCGAAATCTGCCTTCATGGCGTCCTCCCTGTGTTTCGGGAAGATTAGCAGCGACATCACCGGGTTGGAAGCGGACCATAGCGTTTTCGAGCGAAGTGGGGCCCGGTTCGCGTGAAGAAAACGCGTCGATCAAGAAGCTCGGGTCAGGCGCCCGGCACCTGGTCGAGGAAGCCCGTGATGCTCCTGATCCGGCCGTCCTTCAGCATGGCGAAATCGGTGCCCTTGATCGGGCTGTCGACGCCGTCGGGTCCGAGCCCCCAGGAGAAGCGGACATGGTCGCCGAAGCCGTTCGGTTCGCCGATCAGCTTGAAGGTGAAGTCCGGAAACTTCTGCTGCACGCCCGCGATCAGCGCGTCGACGCCCTCATGGCCGTCACCGCTCATCAGCGGATCGACATAGCGCGCATCGGCGGTCCAGTTCTGGCTCAGCATCTCGCGGCGACGGCTCGGCGTCCGCTCGTTCCAGAGCTCGATATAATTGCGGGCGATGGTGGCGTGGTCGGTCATGCTGCTCTCCTTCGATGGGCCGGACTGTGCGGCTGTCCGGACTATCGAAGGTTCGCAGGCATCGATCGATTACCTCGGAGGTCATCGCGCGAGTTACGGCGCGATCGTCAGCACCGCCTTCATGTTGGGATGGTAGCGGCAGTAATAGTCGATCGTACCGGCCTTGGTCAGAACCGACTTGACCGTCTTCTTCGGCGCGATCGTCACATCGAAGTCGCTGTTCTTCGCGGTGGCGGTGTGCGCCAATACGTCCTTGTTGACCCATTCGATGGTGTCGCCGACCTTGGCCGATACCTCGGCCGGCGAGATCACCAAATTCTCCATCACGATCTGGATGGTGGCCGCATGCGCCGGGACGGCCGTCGCGCCGAACACGAGCAAGGCGAGCGTTGCGAGATAGCGCAACATCATGCGTCTCCTTATTTCAGGCTGGCTGCGACATGTTCGGCATGCTGCTGGTGGCCCTGGAAGATCTTCAGGCCGGTCTGCAGCAGGCCCTTCAGCTCGGGATTGCTGGCCGAGGGGATCAGCTGCGTCTCCAGCGCCGTGTTGACGGTCTTGTGGTAGGCGACCTCGTTGTCGATATAGGCCTTGTCATAGGCGGCGCCTGTCAGCTTGCCGAGCTCGGCGAGCTTGTCGGCCGCCTGTTTCGACAGCGCCTTGCTGGTGTCGTTGTCCTCCGGCGTCACCTTCAGCTTCTTGACGAGGTCGAGCGCCTGCTTGTTCACCGCCTCATGGTCGCGCGCCATGTCCTGGGCGAACGCCTTGACTTCCTTGTTGGAAGCCTTCGACTCCGCCTGTTTGGCGGCATTGATGTCGATCACGCCGGCGGTATAGGCGATGTGCGCGATCTGCGGATCGGTCGGCTTTGCGCCCTGCGCCAACGCTGCTCCGCTGAGAACGCTGAGCGCGGCGACCGCGATGCTCAATCGAACGAACATGGTTTGACACTCCTGTTGAGCCGGGCGTAGCGCACGGCACGTTGTTGGTTGCACAGGAGTTGGATGGTGCGGACGCGCCGAGGTTCCCGAAAATCTATGCGGTGGCGCCGAGCCGTTTCAGGACCGCCTCGGTCAATCGCTCGCAGCGTCTGCCCGCAAAGGGAAAGGCCTCCATTACGACGGGGCCGATCTTCCGCTCGACATTGTCGCGAAGCATGGTCCGGGCACGGTGCAGGCGGGTCTTCACGGTTTCCGGCTTCAGGGCGAGGATTTCAGCGGTCTCCTCGACATTCATGCCCTCGATCACCCGGGTGATGAAGACGAGGCGGAACGCCTCGGGCAGCTCATCGATCGCGCGCTCGACAACATGCTGGATTTCGCGTTGGGCCATGGATTTTTCCGGATCGTCCGCTGACGACAAGGGGAACTGGATGATCTGAGCTTCAAGGGCGCCTCTCGGCAGCTCGGACCATTCCACGCTTGTGTGCCTGCTACGCAGGCGGCCGAGCGCCTCGTTGATCGCGATCCGCGACAGCCAGGTCGAAAGGCTCGAGTTGCCGCGGAACTGGTCCAGATGGGTGAAGGCGCGCACATAGGCCTCCTGAACCACATCCTCGGCCTCGTTGTCGTTGCGCAGGATGCCGCGCGCCAGCCGGAACAGCCGGCGATTATTCGCCTGCATGATGGCGCGAACCGCGGCCTCGTCGCGGGCGAGCGCGCGTTGCACGAGCTCGGCTTCGGCTGAGCGGATCGGCGGTGGTTGCTTTACCTGGGCTTGGCGCATGGTGGGATTGCCTCACTGTTCACTGATTATCGACATTAGATGCCGCGGGGCCGGCCAGGTTCCCGAGAAAATCGTGGTTGGCCAAAACAGCCGTCAATCAGTAGTCACGGTCTGATATAGGCCTCCGGATCGCCCCGCGCATGCGCCTCCATCGCATCGAGGAAGCAGCGCACCTTGGCCGGGACAAATTGCCGCGCCGGCAACAGCGCGTGCACGTTCAACGGCTCGCAGGCGTGATCCTGTAACAGCCGCCGCAACTCGCCGGCCGCCACCGCGGCGCGGGTGTAGCTCGCGGTCACCCGCAGCACGCCATGGCCGGCGAGCGCGGCCTGCAAGCGGACATGGGCATTCGAGCTGGTGAGGCGCGCGCGGTCGACTGCGAGATGCTCGACCGCACCGCCGGGAGCGGTGATCGCCCATGGCGGATCGCTCGGGCCGGTCAATAGCGGCAGCTTTCTCAGCTCAATCAGCGTGCGCGGTTCGCCGAACTTCTCCAGCAGCGCCGGCGCGGCGAACAGGCCGCGTTCGAGCGTAAAGACGCGGCGGATCACGATGCCGGCCGACGGCAGCGGCGCCTCCAGCATCGCGAACACGATGTCGTAGTTTTCGGCGATCGGGTTGACGATGTCGTGCTCGACATCGATCCGGATCGCAAGCTCCGGGTAGCGGCCCATCACCGCGCAGGCGACTGGCCCTGCGTGATGCGCACCGAATTCATAGGGCGCCTTGATGCGCAGCGTGCCTGCGACCGCGCTGCTCATCGCCAGCGCCTCGCTGTGGGTGTCGTGCAGCGCGGTGAACAGCGGGCGCACCTTGCGATAGATGGTCTCGCCGGAATCGGTCAGCCGCAGGTGTCGCGTGGTCCGCTCGATCAGCCGCAGCCCGAGATTGGCTTCGAGACGCTGCACCGCAGCACTGAGGCTCGATTTGGGATGTCCGAGCACGCGCGCGGCCGCGGTGAAGCCGCCATGCTCGACAACCTCGCAAAACAGCTCCCAATCGCGCCACTCCATGGCCGATTGTCCATCCAGCGGTACAGTGTGTCCAGCCAAATCGGATTATCCCGGCGATCGCAATCACCTAACCTCGTCGTAACCAAATTTGCATCGGGAGGGCGAGATGGCTGACGACAACGGAATTTTCCTGCGCAACGCCTGGTATGTGGCGGCGCTGAATCACGAGCTGATCGACGGCAAGAAGCTGGCGCGCACCATCCTGGAGCGGCCGATCGTGCTCTATCGCGGCTCCAGCGGAAAGGTGGTCGCGCTCGACGACCGTTGTTGCCATCGCGCCGCGCCGCTCTCGATGGGACGCGTCGAGGGCGACGACATCAGGTGCATGTATCACGGCATGAAGTTCGCGGCCGACGGCAAGTGCATCCAGATTCCCGGCCAGGACGCGATCCCCGCCAAGCTCGGCGTGCGCAGCTATCCCGCGGTCGAGCGCTACAACATGATCTTCATCTGGACCGGCGATCCCGAGAAGGCCGATCCGAAACTCATCCTCGATTATCCGCCGCTCGAAGATCCAAAATGGCGCGGCCTGCCCGGCTACATGCACTACAAGGCCAATTGGCTCCTGATCGTCGATAATCTCAGCGACTTCGCCCATCTCGCCTTCGTCCACACCAACACGCTCGGCGGCTCCGAGGAATACGCCTACAAGACCAAGCCGGTCGCGATCGAGAAGCTGGACGACGGCTTCCGCGTCGAGCGTTGGCACATGGGCGCCGATGCGCCGCCCTACCACAAGAAGGTGATTTCCAACCGGGCCGACAAGGTCGATCGTCGCAATATCGGCCGCATGATCGTTCCGGGCATCTTCACGCTCGATACCACGTTTGCGCCGGCCGGGCAGGGCGTGGAGAAAGGCGTTCAGGTTCCGGGCACGCGGCAATACCGCAACGCCCAGTTCATGACGCCGGAGACCCGCTCGTCGACGCACTTCTTCTGGAATTACCTGCACGATTTCGACATCGGCAACCCGAACATCGCGCTCTCGTTGCGGCATTCCCTCGAGGAGGCCTTCAACGAGGACAAGGACTTCATCGAGGCGCAGCAGAAGGTGCTCGACGTCGATCCGGACTATCAGCTGCTTGCGATCGGCGCCGATGCGCCGCTGACCTATTTCCGCTGGCTGTTCGCGCGCAAGCTCGAGGCGGAGAGGGGCACAGCACGCGCCGCATAGTCGCTGAAGCGATGGCCGTCACCGCTTGGCCGCAAGCCGCGCCGGGATCGCGAGATCGTGACGTGCTGGCGTGGCTGCGCTCCAGCGGGTTTGGCGTAAGGTGCTCAACGTGAATTCGTCGGTTTTTGATTAGGGTCAAGGCTTCGACCCGCGCCGGCCAGACTATTTCGGTGGCGATCAATCGGTGAATGAGCTTGCCCGAAAAGACGGATCCATCGGAACGACGTGCGAGCGCCAGCTGGGTGCAGGACGCCTGGCTGTGGCCGTTTGAAGCCACGCGTTTGGCGCTGGACATCTACTCGCAGTGGTACCCCAATCGCGCGCCGGAGCCGGCGGATGCGCCAGGCGACGCGGCGCTGCCCTGGACGACGGCCCATTCGGTCGCGCTTCAACTGCCGTCGATGCTCCTGCTCGACTTTTCAAGCGCGGTCGAAGGCCCGCCGCTGCTGGTCTGCGCGCCCTATGCGCTGCACCGCGCGCAGATCGCGGATATTGCCCCCGGCCACAGCCTGATGGAGGCGTTACAGCAGGCGGGTCTAGCGCGTCTCTATCTCACGGATTGGCGCTCGGCGGCACCGGAGATGCGATATTTCTCGATCGACACCTATCTGTCTGATCTCAACGTGGCCGTCGACACGATCGGGCCGCCGGTCGACCTTGCCGGTCTCTGTCAAGGCGGCTGGCTGTCGTTGCTTTATGCGGCGCGCTTTCCCGGCAAGGTGCGGCGGCTCGTGCTTGCAGGCAGCCCGGTCGACGTCTCGGTGCCGTCGGAGCTTTCGCGGATGGTCGCCTCGCTGCCGCAGCAAGGCTTCGAGGCGATGGTGCGTCAGGGAGATGGGATCGTCAGTGGCAAGTACATGCTGCAGCTCTGGAGTATTCCGTTCAGCCTGCCTGACGTGGAAGCGGCGCTGCAGCGGCGTCTCGACGGCAAGTCGGACGATGCACAGGCGCTGCTCGATCGTTTCATGCGCTGGAACAGTGAGACGCTTGATTTGCCGGGCACCTACTACCTGGAAGTGACTGACTGGATCTTTCGTCAGAACCGGATCGCGGCCGGTGACTTCGTCGCGCTTGGCACCAAGATCGATCTTGCCGCGGTGAAGCTGCCGACCTTCCTGCTCGCCGCGGAGAACGACATCGTTGTTCCGCCCGACCAGGCATTTGCGACAATGCGACTATTGGGCACGCCGCCCGCGTGGCTGCGAAGCGAGACTGAGCCGTGTGGTCATCTCGGCCTGTTCATGGGCTGCAGGGCTCTGGCCGGTTCATGGCGCCGGATTGCCCGCTGGCTGCAGTCCGATCTCGGCGAGGCCGCGGGCGAGCGAGCACGGATCAGCGCGTGAGTGAAAAAAACGAAAATGCCCCGAACTGCAATTTTGCAATCCGGGGCATCCGATATCCGTCGCGACGACGTGCGTCGCGGTTGATTGTCGCGCTTACTTCGCCGCGACAACCATGATCTCGACATTGTACTGCGGCGCCGCGAGCTTGGCCTCGACGGTGGCGCGGGCCGGGGTGTTACCCTCCGAGACCCAGCCGTCCCACACCGCGTTCATCTCCGGGAACGTCTTCATGTCGGTGATGTAGATGGTTGCGCTGAGGAGTTTTGACTTGTCGGTGCCGGCCTTGGCCAAATGGCCATCGATGATCGACAGGATGTCCTTGGTCTGGTCGGTGACGCTGCCGCCCGCGGCCTTGCCGGCGACGACGCCGGCGAGATAGACGGTGTTGCCGTGCACGACGGCCTGGCTCATGCGCGGGCCGGTTTCGAAACGTTGAATGCTCATTTGGGTCTCCACTTGAATGGCGGGCATGTCTATAGCGTTTTCAAGCGAAGTGGCTACCGGTTCGCATGAAGAAAACGCGTCAAAACGAGAGAACCTCTAGCCTGCCACAGCGACCACCGCCACTGCACAATTTGCAGCACCGCTCACGGAAAACGCGCGAAGAAGGCCCAAATCGTGTCGGCGCCGTCGATATCGCCGTTTTGCGGTCCGAGCAGCGCGGCCGCCAGTTTCGTAAAATGGGCGTCCGGGAAGTGGCCGGGCATGCGGTGGCCTCCGCTATTCACCCGGTAGAGCACGACGTCACGTCCTTGCGGACAGACCGAGTCGATCCGTGTGACAGTTGATTGATCGGAAGGGTTGCGGTCGGGCAGATCAGTGGTTGCGGCGTCCTTGCTCTCGCAGCCATTGATCCGCCGCCAGAATTGCAGGGTGCGTTCGGTCGACCAGAATCCGTCGACCGCGAAATAGCTGGTGCCGCGTCCACCCTGATAGGGGATCAACGGGTCGACGGTGCCGTTCATCAGGAGCATCGGCACCGGACGCGCGGGCCGGCAGGCGCGAGCGGATTCGTCGGTCAGGTTCATGACCACGCTGGCCGCCGCCGCGAACAGGTCGGCGCGTTCGCAGGCCAAGGTCATGGCCATCGCGCCGCCATTGGAGATGCCGGTGACATAGATGCGCTTCGGATCGGCGGTCCCGTCGCCGACGAGCTTCGCGATCAATTGCGCAATGAAGGCGACGTCGTCGGTGCCTTCCGGCGGCGGATCGGCGGCGCGCCGCGCGTTCGGCCGGGAGTCGGCCCAGGCGTGCTTCAACCCATCGGGATACGCCACCGCGAAGCCGTCGCGCCTGGCGATCAATGGACACGACGTCCGTGTGATCATGTCGGCGCTGCTCTGGGTCTTGCCGTGCAGCACGATGACGAGCGGCGCGGGCCTGGTTGCAGGTGGCTGCAGCGTGAATGTTCGCGTCGTGCCGTTGACGGTGAGTGAATCCGCGCGCACCGGCACGATGCTCGAGGCGATCGCGCCGGCCAAAACCAGCATACCGATTGGATGCCGTCGCATCGCTGAGGTTTCCTGTCCTCGCGATGGCGATATCAGCATGACGACACAGCCGGTTCAACCGGTCCGGCCGAACACGGCTTTCACGATCCGGTCGGCGGCTTCAGCGCATCGGCCCAGCGTGCGAACAGCGCGACTTGTTCCGCCGGCCAGGCGCCGTCGCAGGGCATGGTGCCGGCCTCCAGACGGGCCAGGATCTGCTGGCGATGCTTGATGACATCCGCCTCCTTCCAGAGGTCGAAGGCGAACAGCATCGAGTTGCGATCCATCAGCCGGAACAGCGGCCGGATGTGCGCTTCGAACTGCAGCGCCTCGCCCGGACCGGGCAGTGCTATGCTGGTCTCGGTTGCGGCTTGCGCGTCGCCTTCAATTGCGGACAGCCGCGCCGCGGGCGTTGCGTTGCAGACCCACCACCATCGCGGCACCGGCATGTTCGGCGGCGGTTTCGCACCGGCCCCCGAATTCTCCACCGCGATCCGTGAGCCCCATTCGATATAGGCGACGAACGCGGCGCGGAATTCCGGATCGGACGGCAGCCCGGCATCGTCGGCGCTCTGCACCATATAGGTGGCCCACAGCGCGCGTTGCTCCGTCCGGATCTCCTTGCCGATATGCTGCGACACCATCCGCCGATAACCGCCATAACGTTCGGTGTAGAAGCGCGGGCCGCCGAACACCTCGCTCAGCCACGCCGCCACCCGTTCGGGATGGTCCGGCGACATTTCGGCGAACAGCGGGCCGAGCAGCGGATCTTCCGGCACATAGCGGCCGTAGAAGATGCGGGTCATGTCGAGC
This sequence comes from Bradyrhizobium sp. 26S5, assembly GCF_036923295.1. Lineage (NCBI taxonomy): Bacteria > Pseudomonadati > Pseudomonadota > Alphaproteobacteria > Hyphomicrobiales > Nitrobacteraceae > Bradyrhizobium > Bradyrhizobium sp. 26S5. Next base: position 876,782 of record NZ_CP145948.1, read on the forward strand.
AGCGCCGGATAGCCGCCGGCCCATTCGAACAGCGTCGGCTCGCGCAAGGGATCGGGGACCGGATCGCGAAATGCGACGTTCCAGTGCATGCCGCTGCAGAACGGCTTGTTCAGCGAAGAGCCGCAGCGGCACAGACTGACATGTTCCTGCGACGCGCCCGCGTTCCGTGCGACCGGCGTGCCATCCTCATCGACCAGATCGACATGGCCGGTGACGCGATAGGGGCCGTCCTTCGACACCTCGATCTGCGCCGCCCGGCTGACGTCGGACAGGTTGGCGTCGCGCGCGGGGCCAATGCCGATCCCGAGCGCGCCCGATGGGCACCTGCGCACCGCGTTGAAGAGATCGTCGAGCCGCGCGCCGCTCGGCGCGATGAAAGGCTCCTCGCCGAGATGAAACACGGAGCTGAGCCGGTCGGTGCAGAAGCCGGAATGCGCGCAGGTGCCGCGATTGTCGAACACGAATGCTTGCTGTCCCGCATAGACGTCGAGCTTGTCGGGCACGCGACGCGGATCCCTGGCGTCGGTGAAACCGCGCGCGACGTGGCTGTCGTCGCAGAACGGCTTGGTCTGCGATTGCCCGCAGCGGCAGAGCCGCACCGGCGCCTCGGCTGCGATCGGCACACCGAGATGATCGACGATCGGAATGCCGGGCTCGGGTTCGTAAGGCCCGTTGCGTCTGACGATGATGCGCTTGCGAACCTGTTGCTTATCGCTCGGGCCGTGAGCGGAACTGTCTTCTGTCATGCCTTGCAATGATCCCTGAACTCGCCCAACCCGCGCAAAGCGTGCTTAGATGGATCGATGGCGGCTCTCAACGAACCAGATGGAAAGTGCCGCGGGAGAACGGGATGATCCGCAAGACCAAGCGCAAATATGGCTGCCCGGTCGAGTTCTCGATCGATCAGCTCAGCGGCAAATGGAAGACCGTGATCCTGAGCCGGCTGAAGGTCCGGCCGATGCGCTACGGCGAACTGCGCCACGACATCCCGCAGCTCAGCGACAAGGTCTTGACCGAGCGCCTGCGCGATCTCTGCAATTCAGGCTTCGTCAGGCAGGAGCGCGGCGGTGGTTCCTCGCGCTACTGCCTGACCAAGCGCGGCGAGATGCTGAAACCGATGTTGCAGGCACTCTATGACTGGGGCGAAACCAATGCCGACGCCTTCGGCGTCCGCTTCCTCAGCGCCGAGGCAGACTAGAGCAAGATGAGATTAAGCTGTGGCCGCGAATTAAGGCGCGTTCGCTCTCCCGCCTGCGACGTGGAGCGTCAGTAGCAGCAGTCCGCAAATGCCATATGCGACAGCCTTGGGGCGAAGGACATTTGCGCAACTTCGGAATATTAGAAAAATATCCCTGAATTGCCCGACGTGTCAAGTTGCTTGGTCGAACGCCGGCCACCGCCGGCTACTTTGCATGGGGTTGTTTTCGATATTTTGGCAGCGCCCGCGGCGACGGTCCCATAAGTTCATACTGCACTAGTCTAGCGAGCGGATTTCCGGCCGGAACCTTAAGCAAGGATAGTCCGTTGTCGCGGGATGTTGGGGGCAATCAACCAAAGGAATGCTCATGCGCATCTCTACGGCATCCGTCATCGTTGCGGCGCTCTCGCTTGGAACACCTGCTTGGGCGCAAGTGCAGGGAACGCAGCCGAAGGCGCCGCCACAGGCTCAGTCTGACGAGTCCACCACCATCCGGAGCATACAGGTCGTGAACATCAAGGACCTCCAGCCCGACGTCCGGTCAAAGATCGAGGCTGTCGTAGCAAAGGCAAGCGAAGACGACCTGCGGAACCTTCGGGGTTCCATCGAGGGGTCCGCGGAAGCAGTATCCGCGCTTAAGGCGAAGGGCCTGAGCTCGTCACAGGTTGTCGCTGTCAATCTCGCCAACGGCGTGCTGACGCTTTTCGCCAAGACGGCCTGACAAGACGGCCTGAAGAAAATCGCAGCCTGAAGAAATTTGGACTCAACAAGAAGAGCCCGCCGGTTCATGCCGGCGGGCCTAGCCCGCCGCCTTCGCCGCCGCGCGTCCGGCGTTGCGGCCAGAAAACAGACAGCCGCCGAGGAACGTGCCCTCCAGCGAGCGATAGCCGTGCACGCCGCCACCGCCGAAGCCGGCGGCTTCGCCGGCCGCGTAGAGCCCGCGGATGATCTGGTGATCATTGCCGAACACGCGCGAATCCAGATCAGTCTCGAAGCCGCCGAGGGTCTTGCGGGTGAGGATGTTGAGCTTCACCGCGATCAGCGGGCCGTGCTCGGGATCAAGGATCCGATGCGGCTTCGCGGTGCGGATCAGCCTGTCGCCGATATAGCGGCGCGCATTGTGCAGGTTCATCACCTGCGCATCCTTGACGTAGGGATTGGTGATTTCGCGGTCGCGTGCCTCGATCTGCGTCTTGATGGCATCGAGCTGCAACAGCTCGTTGCCGGCGAGCTTGTTCATGGCACCGACGAGATCGGCGAGATTGTCGCGCACAATGAAGTCGGCGCCGTGCTGCTTGAAGGCTTCGACCGGCGCCGGCGCACCCTTGTTGGTGGCGCGCTTGATCGTCATGCGCCAGCTCTTGCCGGTGAGGTCCGGGTTCTGCTCCGAGCCTGAGAGCGCGAATTCCTTCTTGATGATGCTCTGGGTCAGGATGAACCACGAATAGTCGTAGCCTGTGCCCATGATGTAGTGCAGCTGCCCGAGCGTGTCGGAGCCCGGGAACAGCGGCGCGGGCAGCCGCTTGCCTGACGCGTCGAACCACAGCGATGACGGTCCCGGCAGAATCCGGATGCCGTGACGCGGCCAGATCGGGTTCCAGTTCCGGATGCCCTCAACATAGTGCCACATCCGGTCGCGGTTGATCAGCCGGCCGCCGGCCGCCTCGGTGATGCCGATCATGCGGCCGTCAACATGTTCGGGTACGCCGGAGATCATGAATTTGGGCGGTTCACCGAGCCGCTTCGGCCAGTTCTGCCGCACCAGTTCATGATTGCCGCCGATGCCGCCGGAGGCGACGATCACCGCCTGCGCGCGAAGTGCAAAATCGCCGACGACGGTGCGCGAGGAACTCTTGCCGCGCTCGACGCCTGTTGGTTCCAGGATGACGCCGCGTACGCCGTCGACCGCGCCGTTGCTGACATCGAGCGCGTCGACCCGATGGCGGAATTTGAACACCAGCCGTCCGCTTTTCGCGGCCTCGCGTGCGCGACGCTCGAATGGCTCGACGATGCCGGGACCGGTGCCCCCAGGTGACGTGAAAGCGCGGCACCGAATTGCCATGGCCCATCGCGTCATAGCCGCCGCGTTCGGCCCAGCCGACCACCGGGAAGATGCGATGGCCCATCGCGCGCAGCCAGTCGCGCTTCTCGCCCGCCGCGAACGCGACATAGGCTTCAGCCCATTTGCGCGGCCAGTGATCCTCCTCGCGATCGAAACCGGCGGTGCCCATCCAGTCCTGCAGTGCGAGGTCGGCGGAATCCTTGATGCCAAGCCGGCGCTGCTCCGGCGAATCGACCAGAAACAATCCGCCGAACGACCAGAAGGCCTGGCCGCCAATGCTCTGTTCCCCTTCCTGGTCGAGCACGATGACGCGCTTGCCCGCGTCGGCGATCTCGGTTGCGGCGACCAGGCCTGCCAGCCCGGCGCCAATCACGATCACATCCGCATCGTCAGCCATGTTTGATTCCCCCGTCCCGTTGCGATTGAAGACCGCGTGATTGCGCGCGGTCAACGCCAAATGGACCTTGCCTGTGGCGGCGCGGCACCAAGCTGTTGTTGCAGGCTGTTCCAGTTTGGGACCTTTTCCACGCTCCACTGCAGCGCGCGCGCAACACCCAATTTGAATTTGTTTTGACCGGCTTCGCTCGTCTGGACAAAAATCCGCGGCCGCAACACGCTCACAACCAACTTGCATCACAAGACCAACAGATTCGGTTTCGACTGGGGCTGGCCAATGAAGTTGATGACGGGGTTGCTCGCTGCGGTTCTCCTGCTGGCGGGAATGGGGGCGTCACAGGCAGTGGTCAGAATCGCCGACGATCGCGGCGGCAAGATCGGGGTCTATGTCGACAGATATCAGGACCTGCGCACGTCGGGTGAGACCGTCATCATCGACGGGTTGTGCGCCTCGGCCTGCACCATCGTGCTCGGCAAGGTTCCTCATGACCGGATTTGTGTGACGTCACACGCCAGTCTCGGCTTCCATGCGGCCTGGGATTACGGTGACGACGGCCGCCCGGTCCCCAATCCCGAAGCCACCCATATGCTGTACCTGATGTACCCGCCGGCCGTTCGCAGATGGATCACGGACCGCGGTGGCCTGACCCGCCGGATGATCTTCCTGCGCGGCAAGCAGCTACAGGCGCTGTACAAGCCGTGCTATCTCAATGCCCAGGCCTCGGCGTCGAAGCCCGAGCACTGAGCTCCGGCTGATCTCTGCATTTAATCCTCGTCTGCCATCGCCGGCGTGATCCGGCCGCTGCCGGGAGTAGCCTCGCTATCATTTGACGGCCTGCGGCCGCCGTTGCGCTTGCTGCCTGCCGGAACCCGGCTTATCTCAACCGTATGGTTCAGCCGATCTCCACCCGATCCGAGCTCGTGACGGCTCCGCAGGGCCGGGTGGCATCTGCGATCCTGTGGGGCGCCGCCGGCATCGGCGGGGTGGTCCTGCTTGCCGCCGCGGCGCTCTGGTTCCACTACGGGACCGCGGTGTTTTTCGAAATGATCACGGCCGGCATCTCCGCCTGCTTCTGACAAGGATGTCCTGCCCATGCCCCGGACCACTCGCCCGCTGGTGATCTTCGCCGCCTTCGCCGGCAGCCTCGCGGTCGGCCTGTTCCTTATGCTGTGGGCGGTCGGGGGTCTCCGCACTGTTGCCGCCCCGGCCGCGATCGGCGGCCCGTTCCAGCTCACCGACCAGGCCGGCCAGATCGTCACCGACAAGAACCTCCAGGGCAAGCCGACGCTGATCTTCTTCGGCTTCACCCATTGCCCGGACGTCTGCCCGACCTCGCTGTTCGAGATTTCCGAGGTCCTGAAGGCGATGGGCAAGGACGCCGATCGCGTGAATGCCTATTTCGTCTCGGTCGATCCGGAACGCGACACCGCCACCGCGATGAAGGATTACCTTTCGAGCTTCGATCCGCACCTCAAGGGCCTGACCGGCGACCCCGCCGCGATCGCCAAGGTGCTGTCGAGCTATCGCGTCTACGCCAAGAAGGTGCCGCTGAAGGATGGCGACTACACGATGGATCACACCGCGCTGATCTATCTGATGGATCGCGACGGCCGTTTCGTTTCGCCGTTCAATCTGAAACGGACGCCGGAAGAGGCCGCGGCCGATCTCAAACGGTATCTCTGATTGCCATTTCCGCTTCAGAATTAACCCAATCGGCGCTCGCATCACGCGCCGGATGGTCTATAAGCCGTTCAATTCCCTAAAATTGCCGGTTATGCCAGATTTGTCCGCCCAGCCCTTTGCCGTCCGCTCGCGCCAGCTTTGCCTGGCCGCGGGGGTGATGGCGGCTGGCTTGCTGGCTCTGGCAGGCCCTGCGATCGCGCAGACACCCCCCACCCAGGCACAGCAGGCGCCCGCGGCCAAGACGGCTCCCGCTCCAACTCCGGCTCCTTCCGCCAAACCGGCCCCTGCACCGATGGCGCCTGCGCCGCCCCCGGCCGCTGCCGTGCCACCGACCCCAACCCCGCCGCCCAAGGCCGCTGCCGAGGCCGCGCCGCAGGCGGTGCCGGGCTTCTGGGACCCGCGGCGCCGCCCGGATCGGCCGGACCTGTCGCGCCTCACCGTGATCCGCTTCCTGACCGAGACCGACTATCCGCCGTTCAACTTCACCGGGCCGGACGGCAATCCGGCCGGCTTCAACGTCGATCTGGCGCGTTCGCTCTGCGACGAGATCAAGGTCACCTGCACCATCCAGATGCGCCGCTTCGAGACCCTGATCGACGCGCTGGCCACCAACCGGGGCGATGCCATCATCGCGTCGATGGCGGTGACGCCGCAGCTGCGCGCCAAGGTCGATTTCACCGATCCCTATTACCGCGCGCCGGCACGCTTCGTGTCGCGCCGCGACAATGTGATGCCGGAAATCCGGCCGGAATATCTCGAGGGCAAGAAGGTCGGCGTCATCGCCGGCACCTCGCACGAGGCCTACCTCAAGGCGATGTTCACCGACGCCGAGATCCATTCCTATCCGGATAACGACGCGTTGCGCGCGGCGCTGCGCCGCGGCGAGGTCGACTTCATCTTTGGCGATGCGATCTCGCTCGCGTTCTGGATCAACGGCACCGATTCCGGCGAATGCTGCGCGTTCTCCGGCGGCCCCTTTGTCGAAAGCCGCTTTTTCGGTGAGGGCGTCGGCATCGCCGTCCGCAAGGGCAACGATCTGCTCCGGCAGTCGCTGAATTGGGCGCTGTTCCGGATCTGGGAAAAAGGCCGCTTCACCGATCTGTGGCTGCGCTATTTCTCGATCAGCCCGTTTTGAATCCGTCATTCCGGGGCGATGCATGGCATCGAACCCGGAATCTCGAGATTCCCCGATGCACAATTGTGCATCTGCGGTCTGGTGCTAACGCACCATCCCGGAATGACGAACCTGCCGTCGTTTTGCATTTTGCCGCGAAAGCGTTAGTTTTCGCGGCCTTTTTGGAGAAAGCCTGAAGAATGTCCGTGATTGATCTTGCTGCCAGCCCGAGCGACCTGCGGGCGCTCGCCGAACAATCCAACGCCTGGCCGTTCGAGCAGGCGAAAGCGATTGTGGCGCGGCTGAAGAAAAATCCGAAGGACGAGGTGCTGTTCGAGACCGGCTATGGTCCGTCGGGCCTGCCGCATATCGGCACGTTCGGCGAGGTTGCGCGCACCACGATGGTGCGCCACGCCTTCCGCGTGCTCACCGAGGACAAGATCAAGACCCGCCTGCTCGCCTTCTCCGACGACATGGACGGCCTGCGCAAGGTGCCGGACAATGTGCCGAACAAGGAGCTGCTGGAGCAGCATCTCGGCATGCCCTTGACCAAGGTGCCGGACCCGTTCGGCACCCATCCGAGCTTCGGCCAGCACAACAATGCCCGGCTGCGCGCCTTCCTCGACCAGTTCGGCTTCGATTACGAGTTCGCGAGCTCGACCGAATATTACACCTCGGGCCGGTTCGACGCCGCGCTGCTGCGCATGCTGGAGCGGATCGAGAAGGTGATGGCGATCATGCTGCCGTCGCTGCGCGAGGAGCGGGCGGCGAGCTACTCGCCGTTCCTGCCGATCTGTCCGCGCACCGGCCTCGTGCTCTACGTGCCGGTGACGGCGCACGACGCCAAGGCCGGCACGATCTCCTATGAGGATCCCGACACCAAGGAGAGCGTCACCGTTCCCGTCACCGGCGGCCGCTGCAAGCTGCAATGGAAGCCGGACTGGGCGATGCGCTGGTACGCGCTCGGCGTCGACTATGAAATGGCCGGCAAGGACCTGATCGACTCGGTGAAGCTGTCGGGCAAGATCTGCTCGGCGCTCGGCGGCACGCCGCCGGAAGGCTTCAACTACGAGCTGTTCCTCGACGAGAAGGGCCAGAAGATCTCGAAGTCGAAGGGCAACGGGCTGACCATCGACGAATGGCTGCGCTACGCCTCGCCGGAATCGCTTTCGCTGTTCATGTACCGTGAGCCCAAGGCGGCGAAGCGGCTTTATTTCGACGTCATCCCGCGCAATGTCGACGAGTACCAGCAGTTCCTCGACGGCTTCACGCGGCAGGAGGCGCGGCAGCAGCTGCAGAATCCGGTCTGGCACACCCATTCCGGCAAGCCGCCGCAGGCCGACATGCCCGTCACCTTCCAGCTCCTGCTGACGCTGGTGTCGTCGTCGAATGCGGAAAACGCCGAGACGCTGTGGGGCTTCATCGGCCGCTACCGGCCGGGCGTGACGCCGCAGACCCATCCCAAGCTCGACGCCATGGTCGGCTATGCCATCAACTACTATCGCGACTTCGTGGCGCCGACCAAGCAGTTCCGCGAGCCGACCGATGGCGAACGCGCCGCGCTGCAGGATCTGCGCGATGCGCTTGCCAACATGCCGGCGGATGCGACCGCGGAGGACATCCAGAACGTGGTCTATGAGATCGGCCGCCGCGAGCCGTTCCTCGACGTGGTGAAGAAGGGCAAGGACGGCCGTCCCGGCGTCTCGCTCGACTGGTTCAACATGCTCTACCAGGTGCTGCTCGGCCAGGAGAAGGGCCCGCGCTTCGGCTCCTTCGTCGCGGTCTACGGCGTGCAGAACGCGGTCAACATGATCGACGGCGCGCTGGCGCGGTCGTCGTAGATCGATGAGCTTTCACGCCATGGTCGTCCCTGCCTAGTGCGCAATTGCGCACGCGAGCAGGGACCCATAACCACAGCTGCGAGACGGTAGCGTAGGCTGTGGCCTAAGCTCGTAACGTACGACCATTCGTGGTTATGGGTCCCGGCTCAAGGCCGGGACGACAGCGATGATTGCGGCCGCCATAGACGACAAGCCCGCAAAATCCGGATGGCTGATCCTCGCCAATTTCACCCAAGGCCGCCGCCGGATTGCGCTACACTCCGCCCATAAAATCAGGACGGCCTCCGCCGAGAGGCCGGCACAGATGGGAGCATGCGCATGCAGTTCAGGGTTTCGCCGACATCGCTGCAGGACAGTTCGAGCGCCGAGGAATGGCAGGCGCGGGTCGATCTCGCGGCAGCACATCGGCTCGCCTTCAACCACGGCTTTTCGGAAGGCATCTTCAACCATCTCACCTTGGTGGTGCCCGGCCGCACCGACCGCTACTACCAGATCCCGTTCGGCATGCATTGGTCGGAGGTCACCGCGTCGTCCTTCATGGAGGTCGGCATCGACGATGCCGAGGTGAAGCGCGGCGAGGGCGAGGTCGAGCGCTCCTGCTATTGCATCCATGCGCCGATCCACAAGGCGCTGCCGCAGGCCAAGGCGGTATTCCACACCCACATGCCCTATGCGAGCGCGCTGACCCGGCTTGAGGATCCGCGCATCAAGGAGATCGGGCAGACCGAGGTCGGGCTGTCGGAGGCGATTGCCTATGACGATCTCTACACCGGCCCCGCGCTTGATCCCGAGGAAGGTGCGCGGCTCGCCAGGGTGATCGGCAACAAGACCATCTTGTTCATGGCCAATCACGGCATCTCGACCGTCGGCGCGACCGTCGCCGACGCCTATGACCGGCTCTATTACATCGAGCGCGCCGCGCAGGTGCAGATCTACGCGATGTGGACCCAGCAGCCACTCAAGCAATTGCCGCAGCACGTGGTCGAGAAGACCAAGCGCGATTTCCGCGACGACCATCTCTACAACGGCCCGACCCCGGCGCAGCGGCATTTCGATGCGCTGAAGCGGATGCTGGACCGCAAGGAGCCGGACTACGCGACGTAAGGGGCTCGGACGGCGCTACAACCTCCGCCGTCGTCCCGGCGAAGGCCGGGACCCATTACCACAGGATTGAGTTGTTGGAGCAGGCCGGGGCACCAGCCTGCTCAAACAGGGCGTGCGGTGGTTATGGGTCCCGGGTCGCGCTTCGCTTGCCCGGGACGACATCGGTATTGGTGGCGACGGACTCGCCAGCTACTGACTTGCCCACACGATGCGTGCGATCCACACCACCTCTTCGGCGTCGAGCATGCGGTCGGGGTGCTCCGGATTGAGCGACGCGAGTTCCAGCACCTTGGCGGTGCGGCGCCTCAATTCCTTCACCATCACCTCGCCGCCGGTCGTGCGCACCACGACGCGGTCGCCGCGGCGGATCGCGGTCGCGGGTGACACCACGATGATGTCACCTTCGCGATAGGCGGGCTTCATCGAGTCGCCCTCGATCTCCAGCGCATAGGCGTGCTCGTCGGTGGTGGCCGGCAGCGCCACTTCATCCCAGCCCTTGCCGGCGGGAAAACCGCTATCGTCGAAAAAGCCGCCGGCGCCGGCCTGGGCGAAGCCGATCAGGGGTACCGACTGGCCGCCGCGCGGGCCGTCGCCGAGCAGCTGCACGAAGGTCTCCATGCTGGCATTGCTCGCGGCCAGCGCCTTGGAGAGCGATTCGGTCGACGGCCAGCGCTCGCGCCCGTCGCTGGTCACGCGCTTGGACTTGTTGAAGGTGGTGGGATCGAGGCCGGACTGCTTGGCAAGGCCGGACGGCGACAGGCCGGCGCGTTCGGCGAGCCGGTCGAGCGCGGCCCAGACCTGAGCGTGGGTCAGCGGTCGGGCGGCTTTGGGCTGTTTGGCCATCGAGGATGTCCCCGGGTGCAGTCCTAGGAATTATTGCCTGAAACTCGCGAATTTCGCAAATCTGCCGTGTTCTGTGTCCCGGCGCCGCTTGAGTTGCGCCGCCGCCGCCGATACGGTCCCTCGCTCGCCCGGTGGCGTCTGGGGCAATCCCCATCAAATCCGGATAAACCCCAAGAGATTCAAGGACAAAAGGGAGCGCCGGCCCGTGCCTATGATCTACAAAATCACCCCCGCTTCGGCCTGGCGTGAGGCCGAGCGGCAGGGCGTGTACCGGGGCAGTGCGGACGACCAACGCGACGGCTTCATCCATTTTTCCACCGCCTCGCAGGTGGCCGAGACCGCGCGCAAGCACTACCACGGGCAAACCGGCCTATTCCTGGTCGAGGTCGATGCCGATGCGCTCGGTGACGATTTGCGCTGGGAGCGTTCGCGCAACGACGAGCTGTTCCCGCATCTCTATGGCGAGCTCGACCTCGGCGCAGTCACCGAAATCCTCGACCTGCGCGCGCGCTCCGACGGCGGTCACGACGTTCCGGAGCTCGAGCCGTGATCCGTGCCTTCGACGCCTTCTCACTGCCGCTGCTGCGCTGGTTCGATCCGGAAGATGCCCATCGCATGGCGATCCAGGGCCTGAAGCTGCTGCCGCCGATCCGGCAGCGAGTGGATGATCCCAAGCTCGCGGTGCGCGCCTTCGGGCTCAACTTTCCGAACCCGATCGGCATGGCGGCGGGCTTCGACAAGAGCGCGGAAGTGCCCGACGCGCTGCTGCGGCTCGGCTTCGGCTTTGTCGAGATCGGCTCGGTGACGCCGAAGCCGCAAGCAGGCAATCCGCGGCCGCGGCTGTTTCGCCTGGAACGCGACGAGGCCGTGATCAACCGCATGGGCTTCAACAATGACGGCGCGGAGGCCGTGCTGCGACGGCTCGCCGCGCGGGCCGCCGGCGGCGGCATCATCGGGGTCAATGTCGGGGCCAACAAGGATTCGTCCGACCGTGTCGCCGACTACGTGAAGCTGATCGAGACGTTTGCCCCGGTCGCGAGCTATTTCACCGTCAACGTGTCCTCACCGAATACGCCGGGCCTGCGCAATCTGCAGCAATCGGCGGCGCTCGACGATTTGCTGGCGCGGGTCATCGATACCCGCGAGCGCGTGCGCAAGAACGCCGGCGATTCGCCGGTCCTGCTGAAGATCGCGCCGGATCTGAGTCTCGCCGAGCTCGACGACGTCGTGCACATCGCCCGCTCGCGGCGCGTCGACGGCATGATCGTCGCCAACACTACGCTGGCGCGTCCCTCGACCTTGCGCGAGGAGAACCGCGCCAAGGAGCAGGGCGGCCTGTCGGGCCGTCCGCTGTTCCGCCTGTCGACGCGGATGGTGGCCGAGACCTATGTCCGCGTCGAAGGCGCATTTCCGCTGATCGGCGTCGGCGGCATCGACTCCGGTGGCGCCGCGCTGACGAAAATTCGCGCCGGCGCCAGTCTGATCCAGCTCTATTCCTCGCTGGTCTACAAGGGCATCGGTCTGGTCGAGGGCATCAAGCGCGATCTGTCTTCGACCCTGCTGCGCACCGGCCGCGACTCGCTGTCGGAAATCGTCGGCGCCGATGCCGCGACCATCACGGCCGAGGACTGGCCGGTGAGATAACGACTCTCTCGTGCCCCGGATGCAGTGCAACGCAAGTTGCGGCGTGGTGCGCTGCTGGTCCGGGGCACATGGTTGACATAGGTCCCGGCTCTGCGGCGCGTCACTTCGTGCCGCACCGCGTCCGGGACACGAGAGGCTTAGCCGGGCTACGCAGCCTTGAACGTCTTCCTGAACAGCGCCGGATAGCGCAGGCCCTGCAGGCCGCCGCGTGCGACGTAGAAGCCGAGCAGCGCGATCCACAGTCCGGTGTTGCCGAACGAGTTGAGTGCCCACCAGGCGGCGAGGAAGATCGCGAGCGAGGCCAGCATCAAATTGCGCATCTCGCGCGCCCAGGTCGCGCCGACATAGATGCCATCGAAACCGAACGCGAACACGCCGGGCAGGGGCGCCAGGATCACGAACAGCAGGAAGTCGCGTGCATAGCGGCGCACGTCGTCGCTGGTCGTCATCAGATTGATCAGTGCCGGTCCGAACAGCGCAAACAGCACCGATACGACCAGCGCAAAGCCTAAACCCCACAGCAGCACCAGCCGGGTCGAATCGGCGAAGCCTCGTGCATCGCGCGCGCCGAACGCACGGCCGCACAGCTGCTGGGCGGCGTTGGCGAGGCCATCGAGGAAGAAGGCGCTGACCAGCAGGAAATTGTTCAGCACCGAATTCGCCGCCAGCGTCACGTCGCCTTCGCGCGCGCCCTTGGCGGTGAAGAACAGGAACACGATGATCAGCGCCGCGGTGCGGACCATGATGTCGCGGTTGACCGCCAGCATGCGCATCAGCTTGGCGCGATCAAACAGCGTGGCTGCGGGAACGGCGAAGCCGCCCTGCGAGATCCGCCAGGCCGCGATGATACCGGCTGCAAAGCCTGTGGCTTCGGCCAGCACGGCGGCGATCGCGGCGCCCGCGATGCCTGCGGCGTAGACCTGCACCAGCAGCACAGTGGCGGCCACGTTGATGAGATTGACCACGATCTGTAGGACGAGCGCGAGATTGGCGCGCGCCTGTCCGACCAGCCAGCCCAGGATGACGTAATTGGCCAGCGCCAGCGGCGCCGACCAGATCCGGATCATGAAATAGCTCTTGGCCGCGTGCGTGACGCCCTCGCTGCCGCCCATCAGCTGGAACGTGACCGTGGCGAGCGGCACCTGCAGCGCGATCAGCGCAGCACCGATCAGGCCGGCGACGATGAAACCGCGCATCAGGATCGCGGCATATTCCCTGATCTCGCCGGCGCCTTGCGCCTGCGCGGTGAAAGCCAGCGTGCTCATGCGCAGGAAGGCGAACAGCCAGAACAGGCAGTCGAAGATCACCGAGGCCATCGCCACGCCGCCGAGCAGCGCGGCATCGTCGAGCCGGCCGATCGCGGTGGTCGAGACGATGCCGATCAGCGGCGTGGTCAGGTTGGCGACCATCGCGGGTCCGGCGATGGCGAATACCTGGCGCGTCGTGATCTTTGGGTGGATGGGTGCGTGCATGGCTACAGTTGCGAGGAATGTACGTTTCTATCGCGTCATCCGTCGCGCGGCCATGCTGGAATTGTTCTCAGAGCAATGCGGTGGCGAGGGGGCGGAGCAGCGACAAAGCCATCACATGGTCAGAACTCGACCACCATGCCGTCGCTTGCCGCCGTGTAGGGCAGATCGCCGACGCGGCCAAGCATGTCGTCGCTCATATGGGTGAGCACCACGCGTTTCGCGTTGATGGCCGGCAGATGCGCATCCAGCGTTGTCAGGCTGAGATGGTTCTTGACCATTTTGTCGTAGGTGTAGGCTTCGGCGACGAAGAGGTCGGCATCCTGCGCGGCCGGGATCAGCGCGTCGGTCCACTCGGTGTCGGCGCTGTAGCTGATGACGCGGCCTTCCGCCTCGATCCGATAGGCCAGAAACGGCCCGCCGGATTCGCCATGCATGACCGGGTAGGGCGTCACGGTCACCTCGCCAAAGCTGCGCCGCTGCTGCGGTGTGAGCGTGACCACAGACAGATCGAAGCGTTGTTTGGTTTTGGAGGAATGCTCGAACGTCACCTCCATCACCGCAGGCAATTTCGTTTCGATGCCCTCAGGCCCGGCGATCACGAGCGGCCGTGCGCGGCGGGAGAACTGTGCATCGAGCAGGAAGAACGGCAGGCCGGCAAAATGATCGCCGTGAAAATGCGTGATCAGGATCAGGTCGATCGCCTCGCAGTCGATCTCGAGCCGCTTCAACGCCGGGAGCGACGAGGCGCCGCAGTCGATCAGGAAATTGGCGCGCCCGCCGCTGACATGGAAACAGGTGTTGAAGCGGCCTCCGGAGCCGAATGCATCGCCGCAGCCGACAAATCGCAATTGCATCGGCTGCGAGCTCTCCTTGGGATCAGCGGCCGCGCGGCGCGCCGAACAGCCGCGACAACAGCCAGATCGGGATCACGATCACCGCGCCGAGCAGGAAGTAACGCCAGGCCCAGTTGATCGCGTCGAAGCCGAAATCCCAGAGGCTCTGGAACAGCCTGCGGATGCTGTAGAGGATGTTCCAGGGATCGAGGCCGATCGCGGCGAGCACAACGCCGACCAGGATCGAAAGCAGGATCAGCCGGAACGCCACCGCGAGCGGCGATCCGCCGAGAAAGCGGTACAGGCCGTCGCTCTGGCCGGCCGGCAAGCCCCGGATGTCGTTTGGCATCGCTTTCTCCTGGCGGAATCGCCCGCGCATTATAGGTCACGGCGCAGCACATGGGAAACCCGTGAGCCGCGATCAATGGCTGCCATGCGCGCTCCAGGTTTAATTTCCCGTCATGGAGATTAACAACCGTTCAAGTGTCTCCAGGCGGTCGGCCTCGCGCGGTGGCTTGTCCCAGCGCAGGCGGCTGATCCGGGGAAAGCGCATCGCGACGCCGGATTTGTGACGCGGCGAGCGCTGCAAGCCCTCGAACGCGACTTCGAGCACCAGCCCCTGATCCGGCTCATGCACGACATGCCGCACCGGACCGAACTTCTCGGTAGTGTTGCGGCGGACGAAGCGGTCGATCTGCAGCAGCTCCTCGTCGGTGAAGCCGAAATAGGCTTTGCCGACCGGCACGAGTTCGTCGCCGTTATCGCCCCGGGTCCAGACCCCGAACGTGTAGTCGGAATAATAGGACGAGCGCTTGCCATGGCCGCGCTGGGCATACATCAGCACCGCGTCGATAATGTGCGGATCGCGCTTCCACTTCCACCACGGGCCCTTCGGCCGTCCGGGCAGATAGGGCGCGTCGCGCCGCTTCAGCATCACGCCTTCGACCGCGTCGGCATCGTCGCCGGCGCCGGCGCTTTTCGGATCGGCTCGCGCCGCGGCCAGTTCTTCCCAGCTCGCGAACGGAACGGTCGGCGACAGGTCGATGCGCGGATCGTTCAGCTTGGCGACGAAACTCTCAAGATGCGCGCGGCGCTCGGTGAAGGGCAGCTCACGCAGATCGTTATCGTCGTCGCCGAGCAGGTCGTAGGCGCGCAGATGGATCGGAAATTCCTTGATCAGCTTCGGCGAAACCACCTTCCGGTTCAGCCGCTGCTGCAGCACGTTGAAGGTCTGCACGCGGTTTTCGCGCAGCACCAGCAGTTCTCCGTCGATTGCACCGGGCAGATGCAGCGACGGGACGAGGTCGGGGAAGCTGCCGGTGATGTCCTCACCGCTGCGCGAATAGAGCCGCGCCTGGATGTGACCGCGCGCATCGCGGCCGGCGACAGCCTGCACGCGGATGCCGTCCCACTTCCATTCCGCGCTGAAATCGGCGGCGTCGAGATCGGCGAAATCCGCATCCTCGATCGCATGCGCCAGCATCACTGGACGGAACGGCGTCGGGTCGCGGTTGACAGGCTTGTCGCCGCGGCCCTCAAGCCAGGCGAACAGGTCGAGATAGGGCGGCGACAGGCCGGGCCACATCAGCTCGATCTCGTGCGGATCCTTAGTCCCGAGCGCAGCCGCCGCGGTTTTCGCCAGCCGCGCGGAGATCCCGATCCGCATCGCGCCGGTGACGAGTTTTAGCAGCGCCCAGCGTCCGGTCTCGTCGAGCTCGTCCAGCCAGCGCGCCAGCTGCGCCGGCAATTCAGCCTTGCCGAGCGTGCGCAGCGTGGTGACGACGTCCGTCAGCGTCGGCGGAGGCGGGTTGTTGTGGAGGCTGGACTTGCCGCCTTCTTCACCTCTCCCGCTTGCGGGGGAGGTCGGATCGGCGGACGGCGCGCCAGCGCGGTCGGCCGATCCGGGTGGGGGCTTTTTCCGCTTGTCGATCGCGTGGAGAGACCCCCACCCCGACCCTCCCCCGCAAGCGGGAGAGGGGGAAGCCTTCGGCCACATCAGCGCGACGGTCTCGGAGAGATCGCCGACGTAATCATAGGAGTAGCCGAACAGCACCGGGTCGGCGCGTTCGGTGATCAGATCGCGGATCAATCCCGGCTTGGCGTGCTTGAACGACAGCGCACCGGTCAGCGCCGCCAGAGCGTAGCCGCGGTCGGGGTCCTCGGTTGCGCGGAAATAGGCAACCAGCAGCTTGATCTTGTTGTTGCGGCCGGGCTCGTAGGCGAGGCGGTCGAGCAGTTGGGCAAAGCGGTTCATGTTTCGGCCTCGCCGGCGGGCTGGGCCTCGCCGGTGACCGCCGCCGTGTCGCCCTCATCCTCGTCGCCATAGCCGACCAGATCGAGCGGCCGCGCGGCAAGGCCCTTGCTCTTGCACCAATGCACCAGCGCGTCTTCCTGGCCGTGGGTGACCCAGATCTCGCCGGCGCCGGTCGCGGCGATCGTCGCCGTCAGCCCGTCCCAGTCGGCATGATCTGATATCACCAGCGGCAGCTCGATGCCGCCCTGCCGGGCCCGGGCGCGCACGCGCATCCAGCCCGACGCAAAGGCCGTGACCGGATCGGGAAAGCGGCGGGTCCAGACGTCGGATGTCGCGCTCGGCGGCGCCAGCGTGATGGTGCCGGCCAGCTCGGCCTTCTTCATGCCGCGCGCCGGCCGGAGCTCGCCGAGCGCAATGCCGCGCTCTTGATAATAGTACGTGATCTTCTCCATCGCGCCGTGCAGATAGATCGGCGCGTCGTAACCAGCCTCGCGCAGCAGCGCGATCACGCGCTGCGCCTTACCCAGCGAATAGGCGCCGACCAGGTGCGCGCGCTCCGGAAACAGTTTGACCGATGCCAGCAGCTTGTTCACTTCGCCGGCCGCATCGCCATGGCGGAACACCGGCAGGCCAAAGGTCGCCTCTGATATGAAGACGTCGCACGGCACGAGCTCGAACGGCGCGCAGGTCGGATCGCGCGCGTCCTTGTAGTCGCCGGAGGCGACGATGCGGGTGTCCTTGCAGGTGACCGATATCTGGGCGGAGCCCAGCACATGGCCGGCGGGATGAAACGTCACCGTGACGTCGCCGAGCCTGATCTCCTCGCCGTAAGCGACGGCCTGCACTGAGCCGGCGAAATTCTCGCCATAGCGCAGCCGCATCATGTCGAGCGTTTCCTGGGTCGCGAGCACCGCGCCATGACCGGGGCGCGCATGATCGGAATGGCCATGCGTGATCAAGGCACGTTCGACCGGCCTGACAGGATCGATGTGGAAGCCGCCGGGCTTGCAGCAAAGCCCGGCCGGGACGGGCATCAGGATGTCTTGCGGGCGCATTGCCCCTATATAGGCGCTCGATCCCTGATGTTTAGCCGTCATGCGCGGGCTTGACCGGCGCGTCCATCTCCGGAAAGAGTCCGTGCTTTGATGGATGGCCGTAACAGGCCAGATCGGTTCCTTAAGACAAGATCGGTTCGTTAAGAAGAGAATGGCCCCCCGCCTGTTTCTGTCCTCCGGCGACCTCGTCGCCGACCGTCGCTACGAGTTCGCGCGCGACCTGCAATTGAAGGGCGATCTGCCGGCTGCCGCCGATCTGCTCGAACAAGCGATCGAGCTGGTGCCGAATTTCCCCTCCGCCTGGTACACGCTCGGCAAGATCCGCCTGGAGCTCGGCCAGCGCGAGGCTGCGATCGCAGCCTTCCGCGCCGCGCGCGACGCCGATCCCGAAGACCGCCATGGCGCCGGCCTGCATCTGATGCAGCTCGGCGTCGAGGCTGTCAGCGCGATGCCGCCGGGCTACGTGCAGACATTGTTCGATCAATATGCGCCGCGCTTCGAGGCCGCTCTGGTCGGCGATCTCGGCTATCGCGGGCCGGCGCTGCTGTTCAAGGCCGTGCTGTCGGTGCGCGCGAGCGCGAAGAAGCCGGCCTTCTTCAAGCGCGCGATCGATCTCGGCTGCGGCACGGGCCTGGCCGCAGGCGCTTTCGCGGAGCATGTCGACCGCTTCATCGGCATCGACCTGTCGCCGCGCATGATCGACAAGGCGCGCGCCACGGGTCTCTATGCCGAGCTCGAGGTCGACGACATGCTCAACGGCATTTCCGGCAAGCCGGACGCCAGCGCCGAATTGATCCTGGCCGCAGATGCGATGGTCTATGTCGCCGATCTCGCGCCGCTGCTGGCCGAGGCCGCACGCGTCCTGGTGTCAGGCGGCGTGCTTGCCTTCACGACGGAGACCCATGACGGCGAGGGCGTCGTCATCGGCGAGGGGCTGCGCTACGCCCACAGCACGCCCTACGTGCGCGCCTCCGTCGCCGCTGCGGGGCTGACGCTGGCTCTGCTCGACGATCTCTCGGCGCGCAATGAAGATAACATCCCGGCGCCCGGACTCGTCGCCGTCGCCGTCAAGCCGTGACGCTTTCTTACCCTCTCCCCTTGTGGGAGAGGGTGGCTTCGATGCGGTAGCATCGAAGCCGGGTGAGGGGTCTCCATCCGCGGATGCAGACCCCTCATCCGGCGCGGACGCTGTCCGCGCCACCTTCTCCCACAAGGGGAGAAGGGAAGAGTCGTCCGCGTTGTGTGCTCAAACTTGAGTCTACACGCTACGCATTTGCCGTGACGCGGCATTGCGCCGCAAAGCGGTGACTTCGCGCTTGCCCGGCGCAGGGCGGAATGCGAGAGCTTTTCGCCTCAGGGAGAGAAGCAATGAAAAAACATACTCGGCGCGAGTTTGGTGCCACTGCATTGTCTGTCATCGCAGCGTCCGTGCTGCCCGCGCCGTTCGTCCGTGCCGCGGACAAGAAATACGATCCGGGTGCGAGCGACACCGAGATCAAGCTCGGTCAGACCGTGCCGCATTCCGGCCCCGGCTCGCTCTATGGCGTGCTCGGCCGCGTCGGCGAAGCCTATTTCCAGATGCTGAACGACAAGGGCGGCATCAACGGCCGCAAGGTGAAATTCCTCACCATGGACGACGCCTACAGCGCGCCGAAATGCGTCGAGGCGACGCGCCGCCTGGTCGAGCAGGAGGAGGTGCTGGCGCTGTACGGTTCGCTCGGCACCGCGCCGCAGACCTCCGTGCACAAATACCTCAATTCCAAGGGCGTGCCGCAGCTGTTGCTCAATACCGGCGCCTCGAAGTGGAACGACCCGAAGAATTTCAAATGGACCATGGCGGGCCTGCCGCTCTATCCGACCGAAGCGCGCATCCTTGCAAAACACGTCGTCAGCGTGAAGCCGAACGCCAAGATCGGCATCCTCTACCAGAACGACGATTTCGGCCGCGACTTCCTCGGTCCGTTCAAGAAGGTGCTGGCCGATGCCGGCGGCACCGCGCAGGTGATCATGGAGCAGACCTACGATCTCACCGATCCGACGGTCGATTCCCAGCTGATCAATCTCTCGAAGTCGGGCGCCGACGTGTTCTACAACATCACCACCGGCAAGGCGACGTCGCAATCGATCCGCAAGGTGGCGGAGCTCGGCTGGAAGCCGCTGCAGCTGCTGTCGGCCGGCTCGACCGGCCGCTCGATCCTGAGCGCGGCCGGTTTCGAGAACGCCAAGGACATCGTCGCAATCCGTTACGCCAAGGAAGCAGGACCGGGCCGCTGGGAGAAGGACCCCGACTCGATGGCGTTCGAGGATCTGCGCAAGAAATATCTGCCCAACATCGATCCCGACAACACCATCGCCTTCGCCGGCTACGGCCAGGTGGCTACGATGGCGGAGATCCTTCGCCGCTGCGGCGACGAGCTCACCCGCGCCAACGTGCTGAAGCACGCCACCACGCTCGCCGGCTTCCACTCGCCCTTCTTCCTTGACGGCGTCAATTACAGCTACACGCCTGACGACTACACGCCGATGAAGACGCTCTATATCTCGATCTTCAACGGCAAGGACTGGGACATCTCCGACAAGCCCGTGGTGGAGTAGGGGGCGGGCGCGCTCTCTCGCTGTTCCTCAACCTCGCCCCGCTTGCGGGGAGAGGTCGGATCGCATCGAAGATGCGATCCGGGTGAGGGGGTACAGGTCTCACCGCGCTCGGCACTCGCGGAAGCAGCCCCTCACCCCAACCCTCTCCCCGTGAAGGACGGGGAGAGGGCGTCGACGCGCACCGTCGCTCCCCCTGCCACTTGCTGCCATCCCCGCTCCGCCCTCGACGAAACCGCCTGAACCACCTACCTCTTGGGCGTGTCGACGCTCGATCTCTTTTCCGTCACGCCGTCGGAAACGGCCGATCTCTTGCCGCGCCGGTTTCGCGACTGGTTTGCCTCACGCGGCTGGTCGCCGCGCGAGCATCAGCTCGCGCTGCTGGCGAAAGCGCGCGAGGCGTGCTCGGCGCTGCTGATCGCGCCCACGGGCGCGGGCAAGACGCTGGCGGGGTTCCTGCCGACACTGGTGGAGCTGAGCGGGGAAGCGCCTAGCGGCGGTGATTTTGGTTACCTCCCCCTGAAAGGGGGAGGTCGGCGCGCTCCGGCGCGCGGGAGCGCTGCCGAGCGCGACGGGTGGGGGTCAGCCGCAGGCACCGAACAAGCGGCTGACCCCCACCCCAACCCTCCCCCTTTCAGGGGGAAGGAGCCTGACGACCTTGTAAGCGGAGAAGGAACCGCATCGGCGAGATCGCGGCCAAGCCTGATCTCCACCGGCCGCGGCGTTCGCCGCTCCGCCGGCTTGCACACGCTCTACATCTCGCCGCTGAAGGCGCTCGCGGTCGACATCGCGCGCAATCTGGAGACGCCGGTTGCCGAGATGGGGCTGCCGATCAGAATCGAGACCCGCACCGGCGACACGCCGGTGTCGCGGCGGCAGCGGCAGCGGCGCTATCCGCCGGATATTCTGCTCACCACGCCCGAGCAGCTCGCGCTGCTGCTCGCCTCCGACGACGCGCCGTTCCTGTTCTCGTCGTTGAAGCGCATCGTGCTCGACGAGCTGCATGCGCTGGTCACCTCCAAGCGCGGCGATCTGCTGTCGCTCGGGCTGGCGCGGCTCTGGACCATCGCGCCGCAGGCGCGCGCGATCGGCCTCTCGGCCACGGTGGCCGAGCCTGAGCAGCTGGCGCGCTTCCTGGTGCCGCAGCCCCGCGGCGCGAGCGTGTCCGCCGACGTCGTTATCGCCGGCGGCGCCGCGCCGCCGGTGGTCGAGATGCTCGACACGCGCGAGCGGCTGCCATGGTCCGGCCACAGCGCGCGCCATGCGCTGCCCGAGGTCTATGAGCTGATCAAGCGCAACAAGACCACGCTGGTGTTCGTCAACACCCGCAGCCAGGCCGAGATGCTGTTCCAGGATCTCTGGCGCATGAACGATGATGGGCTCGCGATCGCGCTGCATCACGGCTCGCTCGACGTCGCACAGCGCCGCAAGGTCGAGGATGCGATGGCCGCCGGCCGGTTGCGCGGCGTGGTCTGCACCTCATCGCTCGACCTCGGCGTCGACTGGGGCGATGTCGACCTCGTCATCAATATCGGCGCGCCCAAAGGCTCGTCGCGGCTGATGCAGCGGATCGGCCGCGCCAACCACCGCTTCGACGAGGCCTCGCGCGCCGTGCTGGTGCCGGCCAACCGGTTCGAGGTGCTGGAATGCCGTGTCGCGATCGATGCCATCGCCGAGAATGCACAGGACACGCCGCCGCTGCGCTCCGGCGCGCTCGACGTGCTGGCCCAGCACGTGCTCGGCTGTGCCTGCGGCAAGCCGTTTCTGTCCGACGAACTCTATGATGAGGTCAGGACCGCCGCGCCCTATGCGTCGCTGGCGCGGACGGACTTCGACGACGTGGTCGACTTCGTCGCGACCGGCGGCTACGCGCTGAAGACCTATGAGCGTTTCGCGCGGATCAAGCAGGACAAGCAGGGTCGCTGGCGCGTCACCAATCCAAAGGTGCGGCAGAGCTACCGGCTCAATGTCGGCACCATCGTCGAGGAGACCATGCTGAAGGTCCGGCTGGTGCGGTCGCGCGCCGGCGGTAGCGGTTCGACGGGTGCGATCGCCCGCGGCGGCCGCATGCTCGGCGAGATCGAGGAAGTCTTCATCGAGGGCCTGGTGTCCGGCGACACGTTCGTGTTCGGCGGCGAGGTGGTGCGCTACGAGGCGCTGGTCGAGGACCAGGTCTATGTCTCCCGCGCCAATGACAAGGATGCAAAAGTGCCGTCCTATATGGGCGGCAAGTTCCCGCTCTCGACCTATCTCGCCGAGCGCGTGCGCAAATTGCTCGACAACAGCCGCGCCTGGAACGCGCTGCCGGATCAGGTGCACGACTGGCTGTCGCTGCAGCGAAAGTTCTCCCGCGTCCCGGCGGCGCGCGAGTTGCTCGTGGAAACCTTTCCGCGCGGCGGCAGCCATTATCTGGTCTGCTATCCGTTCGAGGGCCGGCTCGCGCACCAGACGCTCGGCATGCTGCTGACGCGCCGGCTGGAGCGCGCCCGCGCCCGTCCGCTCGGCTTCGTCGCCAACGAATATGCGCTCGCGGTCTGGGGCGTCGGCGATCTCTCCTTCATGATCCGGCAGGGCAAGCTCGATCTCAATGCGCTGTTCGATCCCGACATGCTCGGTGACGACCTCGAGGCATGGCTCGCAGAATCCGCGCTGATGAAGCGGACCTTCCGCAATTGCGCCATCATCTCCGGCCTGATCGCGCGCCGCTTCACCGACGAGGAGAAGTCGCGCCGCCAGGTGCTGTTCTCGACCGACCTGATCTACGACGTGCTGCGCAAGCACCAGGCCGACCATGTGCTGC
The DNA here is from genome assembly GCF_036923295.1 of Bradyrhizobium sp. 26S5. Lineage (NCBI taxonomy): Bacteria > Pseudomonadati > Pseudomonadota > Alphaproteobacteria > Hyphomicrobiales > Nitrobacteraceae > Bradyrhizobium > Bradyrhizobium sp. 26S5. The sequence continues at coordinate 899,674 of NZ_CP145948.1, forward strand.
TGCGCGCCGCGCGCGGCGATGCCGCCACAGGGTTGCTCGATCTCCGCCGCCTCAGCGACATGCTTTCGCGCATCCACGGCCGAATCACCCATAAGGCGCTCGATCGCGTTTCCCCGCTTGCCGTCCCCGCACTGCTGGAAATTGGCCGCGAGTCAGTTTATGGCGAAGCATCCGACGAGCTTCTGGCCGAGGCGGCCGAGGAACTCGTGCGGGAGGCGACGACATAACGCTGGGGAACGGACGTGACGGCAAGCGCGCAGGTTTTGACAGACGGTGACGAGATGCGCGTTTCGAGGGTCACGGTGGCGGATATCGGCTTCGTGGCGGATTTCTCCGGCGCGCTGTTCTGGGAACAGCAAAGCTTGCTCGTGGTGTCCGACCTGCACCTCGAAAAGGGCTCGAGCTTCGCTGCCCGCGGCGTGCTGCTGCCGCCCTACGACACGGTCGCGACACTGAGCCGGCTTGCCGCCGTGATCGCGCGGCACGATCCGCGGCAGGTGATCGCCCTCGGCGACAGCTTTCACGATCGCGATGCGCATGCGCGGCTGTCGGATCCGGATCGTGAGGCGCTCGCGGCGCTGCAGGTGCGGCGCAACTGGATCTGGATCTCGGGCAACCACGATCCGGCGCTGCCGTCCAATCTCGGCGGCGTGGTCGCGACCGAAGTCGCGATCGGCCCGATCGTGTTCCGCCATGAGCCGACGGGCGCGAGCGGCGAGATCGCCGGCCATCTGCACCCCAAGGCCCGGGTGCCGACCCGCGGCCGTTCGATCGAGCGGCGTTGTTTCGCCTCCGACGGCGAGCGCGCGGTGATGCCGGCCTTCGGCGCCTACACCGGCGGCCTGAGCATCCGCGACGCGGCGTTCGCCAGGATTTTCGGATCGCCCGGCTTCATGGCCCACGTGCTCGGCGACAACCGCGTGCATGCGTTCGCGGCGTCACGGTGTTATTGACCACTCAACGCGCCAAACCATCCCCGTCATCCTGAGGTGCGAGCCTCTTCGGCGAGCCTCGAAGGATCGACGGCCACCAGCTGGGCCGTGCATCCTTCGAGGCTCGCTGCGCGAGCACCTCAGGATGACGGGGTGAAAAGCGTTGCCGCAACTCAAGCCGCCTTCGCCTGCACGCTCTCGCAATACTCCGCGAGCCTGTCCGCCAGCCGCAGCGTCGCGGGGCTGGCGTCGGGCGCTGCGACAAGCGCGACCTCGGTCCGCTCGATCGGCGCAAAGCCTTCCTTCGCGGTCAGCACGCGATGCTCGGCCTGGATCGACATCTCCGAGAGGATGCTGAGCCCAAGGCCGGCGGCGACCGCGGCCTGGATGCCGGCCAGGCTGGAGGAGGTGTAGGCCATATGCCAGTTGCGGCCAGCGCTCTCCAGCGCGTGGATAGCGCGGGCGCGATAGAGGCAGCCCGAGGCGAAGCCGATCAGCGGCACCGAGCCGGCCGTGATGTCGCGCGGATGGCTCTTGCTGGTGACCCAGTGCACGCGTTCCGGCCACACCGCGATGCCACCCTTCTCATCGGCGGCGCGCTTGATCAGCGCGAGATCGAGATCGCCGCGCTCCAGATCTCGGTACAGGAACAGGCTCTGGCCGGAGCGCACGTCGAGCCGCAAATTCGGATGGCTGCGCGAGAAGGTCGCGAGCAGCTTTGTCAACCGATAGGCGGCAAAATCCTCGGTGATGCCGATCCGGATCGCGCCTTCGCTGCCCGGACGCGACACCACGTCACGCGCCTCTTCGGCGAGTGACAGCAGCCGCCGCGCATAGCTCAACAGCCGTTCGCCGGCCTCCGTCGGGGTGACATCCTTGCCGCTGCGAATCAGCAAGGGCTGGCCGACGTCCTCCTCCAGGCGCCTGATCTGCTGACTGACAGTCGATTGGGTGCGGTGAACGCGCTCGCCGGCGCGGGTGAAGCCGCCGGCATCGACCACCGAGACGAAACTGCGCAACAGCTCCAGGTCGAGCATCGCAGCCTCCATTAATAAATCCACTGCATGTCAGTTTATCATTTAATTTCCAAATATCAAGGCGCGGGCCTAGATCATGGGCGAAGGAGAAATTCCCATGTCCGCCGCAACCTCGTTGGCCGCCCCCCGTACCCGCTTCAATACCCTGCCGCTGCTGATCGCGCTGTTTTGCCTGCTCTGGAGCTACGCCTTCGTTGCCGGCAAGATCGGCGTCACCGATTGCCCGCCGCTAATCCTGCTCGCCGCGCGGTTTTCGCTCGCCGGCGTCCTGATCCTTGCCGTCTCCTGGCTGCGCAGCGACAGATGGGACCTCACCTGGCGCGACGCGGCGGTGTTTGCCGTGATCGGCGTCGCCAACAACGCGCTCTATCTCGGTCTCGGCTATACCGGCCTGCAGACGGTCTCCGCCGGGCTCGGCGCACTGATCGTCTCGGCCAATCCGGTATTCACCGCGATGCTGGCCGCGATGTTCCTCGGCGAGAGCATGACCTTGCGCAAGGTCGTGGGCCTCGCGCTCGGCATCGTCGGTGTCGCCTTCATCGTCTGGCATCGCTTGAAGGTCGGCACCGACAGCCCGCACGGCATCCTGTTCACCTTGGCCTCGCTCGCCTCGATTGTCGCCGGCACCATGTTGTTCAAGCTGCGGGCGCCGAAGGGCAGCCTGTGGATCGGCAACGGCATTCAGAACATCGCCGGCGGGCTTGCGGTGATGCCATTCGCCTTCACGCTCTCCAGCATCAGTGACATCGTGCCGAGCATGCGGCTCGCCGGCGCCTTTGCCTTCCTCGTGCTCGGCGGCTCGATCCTCGCCTATCTGCTCTGGTTTCACCTTCTGAAGGTGTGTGGCGCGACCGCCGCCAGCGCCTATCACTTCCTGATGCCGCCGCTCGGCATGCTGTTCGCCTACCTCGTGCTCGGAGAGCATGTCGAATTTCGCGACCTGCTCGGGATCGTTCCGGTCGCGCTCGGCATCTACCTGGTGACCCGCCCCGCCGCATCGCCCAAGAGGAGTGTGACGTGAGCATCGCCACGCTACGGCCATAGCGCCCCAGTTTCATCGGAGGAACCCTGTGGTATCCGGTTCGTTGTCGCGACGGCCGGAACCGCATGACACAAGAGATCACCTCGCGAAAACATCACGACAAGTCGGGCAGCGCGCCGGCAGGGAAAGCTCCGCGCCAGCCGTTCAGCGTCCGCAATGTCGTGAAGTCGCTCGGCCCCGGCCTGATCACCGGGGCCTCCGACGACGACCCGTCGGGGATCGGCACCTACAGCCAGGCCGGCGCGCAACTCGGCTACGGCATCGGCTGGACCATGCTGCTGACCTTTCCGTTGATGACCGCGATCCAGGAGATTTCCGCGCGGGTCGGCCGCGTCACCGGGCACGGCATCTCGGGCAATGTCTGCCGGCATTATCCACCCTGGCTGCTGATCATCGTGGTGACGCTGCTGTTCATCGCCAACACCGTCAACATCGCGGCCGACCTCTCGGCCATGGCGGATGCGACAAAGCTCCTGATCGGCGGCCCGGCCATCCTCTATGTCGTGCTGTTCGGCGTGACCTCGGTGGCCGCGCAGATCTTCATGAACTACCGGCGCTACGTCGCCGTCTTGAAATGGCTCACGCTCACCCTGTTCGCCTATGTTGCGGCGCTCGCCTTTGCCAAGGTGTCGTGGACAGAGGCCTTGGCCGGCGTGCTGGTGCCGCGCATCACCTGGAGCGCGGACTATTTCACGACCATTGTCGCGATCTTCGGCACGACGATCTCGCCTTATCTGTTCTTCTGGCAGGCCTCGCAGGAGGCAGAGGACCAGCGGGTCGACGTCACCAAGCATCCATTGATCGAGAAGCACTACGGCGCCCGGAAGGAGTTTTCCCGCATCCGCGCCGATACCATCACCGGCATGGCGTTCTCCAATTTGATCGCACTGTCGATCATCGTCACCGCTGCGGCGTCGCTGCATGCCGCCGGCAAGACTGACATCCAGACCTCGGCGCAGGCAGCCGAGGCGTTGCGCCCGATCGCCGGGCCATTTGCCGAGGTCATCTTCGCACTCGGCATCGTCGGCACCGGCCTTCTGGCAATCCCGGTGCTGGCGGGTGCGACGGCGTACGCGGTCGGCGAAGGATGGCGATGGCCGGTCGGGCTGGCACGCAAGCCGAGCGAGGCAGCTGCGTTCTATTCGGTCCTGGCATTTTCGGGCGCGATCGGCATCGCGCTCAACTTCACGCCGATCAATCCGATCTCGGCGCTGTACTGGAGCGCGGTCGTCAACGGCGTGCTCGCGGTGCCCGTGATGGTGTTGCTGATGTTCATGGCCAGCCGCAACGACGTGATGGGCCGCTTCGTGATCGGCGGGTGGCTCTACCGGCTCGGCTGGCTCTCGACCAGCGCGATGGCGCTCAGCGTGATCGCGATGGGCGTCGGGCTGCTTCTATGATCCCTGCGGTCAGAACAGCGACGTATCGATCTTGGTCGTCGATTTGACCTTCCGCAGGATGATGGTGGTGCGGTAGCTCGCGATATCGGTGTCCCGATGCATCAGGCGGTCGAGGATGAACGATTGATAGCGTGCGAGGTCGGAAGACACGACTCGCAGCGAGTAATCCCAATCGCCGGCAATCATGCAGCATTCGACGACCTCCGGAAGGCCGGTCACCTTCTTCTCGAAGCGCGCGAAGGATTCCCTGGTCTGCTGCTTGAGGCGGACCTCGACGATCACGTCGAATCCGAGCCCGATCCTGGCAGGGTCCACCAGCGCCACATAGGAGCGGATGACGCCGGCCTCTTCGAGCGTCCGGACACGTCTCATGCAGGGGGCGGACGAGAGGCCGATCTGTTCGGCGAGCTCGAGATTGGTGATGCGCCCCTCGACCTGCAGCACGTCGAGGATTTTCCGGTCGATCTCGTCAAGCACGATCGTGGTTCCCATTTCTTTCGCATTTTCCGTATCTTGCGCAATTGATCGCAGAAGATGCGGCCAAATGCATCCCAAAACGCAATGTCATTGCGGTTGTGTCCGCATAGGGTGCCTTGCGAGAACTTGAAATCGCGCGATTCACCAAAGGGAACGGGGCATGGCCGGAAATGACGACAAATCCTTCTGGGATCGCGCGCGGCGTCACCTCATCCGTTATGGCGGGACGTTCGCTCCTGTGATCATCGAGCGCGCCTCCGGATCCTTCGTCTATGACGCCGACGGCCGCGCCATCCTCGACTTCACGTCCGGCCAGATGAGCGCCGTGCTTGGTCACGGTCACCCCGAGATTATCAGGACCATCAGCGAGCATGCCGAACGGCTCGATCATCTGTTCAGCGGCATGCTGACGCGCCCGGTGGTGGCGCTGGCCGAACAGCTCGCGGAGCTGCTGCCGCCGGGGCTTGATCGCGTCATGCTGCTGAGCACGGGGGCTGAGTCAAACGAGGCCGCCATCAAGATGGCCAAGCTCTTCACCGGCGGCTTCGAGACCGTTGCGTTCGCGCAGTCCTGGCACGGAATGACGTCGGGTGCGGCCGGCACAACCTATTCGGCCGGCCGCAAGGGGTATGGTCCCGCGCCGGTCGGTTCGCTCGCGATCCCGACGCCGAATCCCTATCGCCCGCGCTTCGGCAATGCCGACGATTGGCGGGCCGAACTGGCCTACGCCTTCGATCTCGTCGACCGCCAGTCGACCGGATCGCTCGCGTGCATGATCGCCGAGCCGATCCTGAGCTCCGGCGGGTTGATCGATCTGCCGGAGGGCTACCTTGCCGAGCTGAAGCAGCAGTGCAGCGCGCGAGGCATGCTGCTGATCGTCGACGAGGCACAGACGGGCCTCGGCCGAACCGGCGCCATGTTCGCTTTCGAGCGCGACCGCGCCGTGCCTGATATCCTGACGCTGTCGAAGACGCTCGGCGCCGGCCTGCCTTTGGCCGCGGTCATCACGTCAGCCGAAATCGAGGAGCGGTGTCACGAGCGCGGCTTCCTGTTCTACACCACGCATGTGTCGGACCCGATGCCGGCCGCGGTCGGGCTGAAGGTCATCGAGATCATCCTGCGGGACAGACTGGTCGAGCGCGCCAGGACCGCGGGTGTGCGGCTGAGGGAAGGGCTCCTCGCCCTGCAGAACCGGTTTGAATGCATCGGTGACGTGCGCGGGCGAGGGCTGATGCAGGGCATCGAGATCGTGCGCGACCGCCACAGCAAGGAGCCTGACGAAGCGCTCGGAACGCTTGTGTCGCAGCGCTGCATGGAGCTCGGACTGAGCACCAACATCGTGCAGTTGCCCGGCATGGGCAGCGTGTTCCGCATCGCACCGCCGCTGACGATCAGCGACGACGAGATCGACCTCGGCCTCTCGATCCTGAGCGACGCCTTCGAAGACGCGTTGCAACGGCAGGGACCGTAGGATGGGTGGAGCGCAGCGATACCCATCATGTCGCCGCGGCTCCAGATGTTGGGTATCGCTTCGCCAACCTACGCAGCTTCAATCCTTGCGGAACACGATCGAGGCCATCCAGCCGGTCATCAGCGCCATGAATGCGGTGACGAGGCCGTAGACCAGGCCGTTCTGGCGTGCGGTGGTGGCAACGAACTGCTCGAAGCCAACCTTGACGATCTCGAACGCGGTCTCGGTCTTGGTCACCAGCGCGCCGTCGGCAAACAGCTTGATCTCGACATTGTAGGTGCCGATCGGCACCTCCGCCGGCAGCGGAATGCCGGTGCGGAACAGGGTCGGGGTCAGGAACGTCACCGCCGAGGTCGCCTCACGATAGAGCCCGTGCTCGGAGCGCAGCCGGACGTACGCGCTGCGGAAGGCGTCGTTCGGCACCACGTCGGCATAGTCGGCCCCGACCCGCTGCATCAAGAGCACGTTGTTGAGCCCGAGCTGCTGACGCCGCTGCACCTCAGGCGAGGCGATCTGGTCGAACGGACGGTTGGAGAACAGCGCGAGATAGCCCGGCACCTGCAGGAACTGCCGCGAGTCGGTGTTGATCCAGATCCCGAACTTGCGCTCCTTGCGCCGCGTGACCATGTCGGCGCGCGGGCCGGACACCGTGACGACGAGATCGTAGTTGCCGCGGTTCGGCGTCTTGTCGTCCTTCTCGACCGAACCGAACAGCACGAGCTCGCCGCCGGAATAATTCGGCGTCACCGTGACGCGGTGGTTGGAGACCGACACGATCAACCGCTCGGCATGGGCGGGCACGGCCGCCAGCATGGCAGTCACGACACCGGCGATGGCGAGCAGCGCGCGCGATCTCATGGCGGGCCTCCGCCACTGCTTTCGCGGATGGTGAAGAGATCCTGCGGCCGGATCACCAGCTCGACCGCAAAGCGGATGCCGACCGCGAGCACGAGCAGGCCGAGCAGCAGGCGCAGATGCTCGCCGCGGATCTTCTGGCCGGCGCGGGCGCCGAACTGCGCGCCGGTGACGCCGCCGATCATCAGGATCAGCGCCAGCACGGCGTCGACCAGATGATTGGTCACGGCGTGCAGCAGGGTGGCGAACACCATGGTGACGAGGGTGAGCACCATCGAGGTGCCGATCACGGTCGAGGTCGGCACCCGCAGCAGATAGATCATCAGCGGCACCAGGATGAAGCCGCCGCCGATGCCCATCACCGCGCCGATGAAGCCGATCACGAGCCCGACCACGACCACCGGGATGACGGAGAGGTAGATCTTGGAGCGCTTGAAGCGCAGCTTCAGCGGCAGGCCGTGGATCCAGCCATGGCTGCCGGGCTTGCGCAACGCGACCGGACCGCCACGGCGGGCGCGCAGCATCGCGCGCAGGCCTTCCCAGAACATCAGCCCGCCGACCGTCGTCAGCAGGATGACGTAGGACAGCGCGATCATCAGGTCGAGCTGGCCGAGCGAGCGCAGGAAGGTGAAGGTCCACACCCCGAGCGCGGTGCCGATCGTGCCTCCGACCAGCAGGACCGCGGCCAGCAGCGGGTCGATCGCGCGTCTGCGCCAATAGGAGATCGCGCCAGAGAACGAGGAGGCCGCGATATGGCTTGCGACCGAGGCCACCGCGACCGCGGGCGCGATGCCGACGAAGATCAAAAGCGGCGTCATCAGGAAGCCGCCGCCGATCCCGAACATGCCGGAGACGAATCCAACCGCCGCGCCCATCGCCAGGATGAGGAAGACATTGACCGGAATGTCGGCGATCGGGAGGTACAGCTGCACGCGCGTCGCTTCTTGTCGGTTCGCCGCGAGCTGGGGCGCAAGGCCGCATCACGGGGTGATGTCGTTCGGGTCGGGCATTCTCCGGCTGAACGAATCCGGTCGGCGCGCAAGACGCAGGCGCAGGCGAACGCGGGTCGATTGCCGCATTCTTGCATAACTGAAATCGGCGGGGGGAGGGACTCAAGATTCCGCCTCGGAGAGCATTTTTCGCCGCACGTTGCAGCTCAGCTGCGGACGTGGTTGATAATTGAGATTAATGACGTCCGTGTTGCCTCAGGGCCGATCGACCGGCCTGGTGATCAGGTTCAGCGCGAGCGCTTCCTTCGGGCTCAGCCAGCGGATATCCGAGGTCTGCGACATCGCCTCGACGATCCCGGACGAGACGCCCATCTTGGTCATGTAGCCCAGCACCATGCCCTGGATGCGTTGCGCCTCGGCGAGGGGATCGCTGACCGGTGCGCTCGTCGTGAAGCGATGCACGCCGAGCCGCGAGCCCGCGATGCCGTAGCGGGTCTGGCCGCCGGCATAGACCAGCACACAGGCGCTGGCGCAGGCGGCGGGGCGGAGCTTGCCCGATGCGTCTGATGTGGCGACGGCGGTGACGAGCCCGCGGGTGCGGATCGCTTCGCCCATGATGGCGGCCTGGTTCAGCGCGCCGCCCTGCGACGACAGCAGCACGGCATCGCCCGGTTTGAGACGCGCCTCGCTGAGCCGGTCGCGGAGCCAGCTCGCGCTGGCCGAACCGATCTTGCCGCTGATCGCAAGCGCCCGCCGGCCGCGGCCCGATCCGTCGATGTCGACATCGGGAATCACCGCCGACGTCATGCTCGCCGCAATGTAGGTCTCGCGCCAGAAGTCCCAGGCGCCGGGCGTCGACAGGTCGCGGTAGGCCTGGATGGCGACGCTCGACAGCAGCAGGACAAAGATGATGATGGACCAGAGCGAGAACCGGAAGGCACGAGGCGGTGACGGCGCGTTGCCTTGCGGCGGCGCGTTGGGACGCGCGGCAAACGGCGACGGCCTCTCGCGCGGCGGCGCGACGCGGGGACCGGTCGGCGACGAACGGTGGGCTCCCGCTGCATCATCCTGACGGTCATCGACAGACAAGCCGGCTCCTCCGGAACGCGTGCGTTAATGGCGCGGGACTGCGCACCTCTCTACACGGCGGAAGCGCGGAGGTATAGCAGAGCGGCGCCGTCAAGGCGCCGCAGCCGTTTTCAGTTCATAGCGTTTTCGAGCGAAGTGGACACCGGTTCGCGTGAAGAAAACGCGTCAAAACAAGAATCTAGAGCTTCGGTTCTGATTCAATCAGAACCGAAATGCTCTAGTGAGCTGGAGCGGCCAGCGCCGCGGTCCGCTTCGATGGTTGCTTGGCGGCAGGCTTCGCTGCCGCGGGCTGCGCCGGGGCCGTGTCCCAGCCGCCGGCAGGCGTCGGCACGTTGACCGCATCGCTCGGCTGCGGTTCGGGTGTAAAGGTCTGGATCGCAAGCTTCGCTGCGGCGAGCGATTGCGGGTCGAGCCGCTTGGCGATGTCGTCGCGCTTGTGACCGGCGTCGGCGTCGCCCTGCGCGGCCGCGAGGCTGAACCACTTGAAGGACTCGGCGAGGTTCTGTTCGACGCCGATGCCGCGGGCATAAAGGATGCCGAGATTGACCTGGCTGTCGGCGACGCCGCGATCGGCCGCCTTGCGGAACCACTGCGCCGCGCTCTTGTAGTCGGCGCCCTTGCCGCCGCCATCGGCGTCGAGCACGGCGAGGTTATGCATCGCCTTGGCGCTGCCGCGTTCGGCGGCCTGCACGTAGTAGCGCCGCGCCATATCGAAGTCGCGCTTCACGCTGAGGCCCTTCTCGTAGAAGGTGCCGAGCCGGAACATCGCGGGCACCACGCCGGCCTGTGCCGCGCGGCCATACCATTTGGCGGCCTCGTCGAGATTGGCGGTCACGCCCTTGCCCTCGGCGAAGCGGATGCCGACCTCGTAGGCCGCGGCCGCATCGCCCTTGATCGCGGCCGTGCGCAGCGCCGGCCCGCCGATCGCGTCGGGCAGCTTCTCGCCTGCGGGAATCTGGATCGTGCCGAGCTTGCCGCCGAGCGGCGGCGCGGTCGGGATGGTGCCGGTGATGTCGTTGGTGCCAGCCGGTGCCGCTGCGGCCGGAGCCGCTGACGGCACTGGAGCAGCGGCGGGCGCGGCGGCCTGCGGGATCGTGACCTGCGCGCTATCGAGCGTGTTCGGCGCCGGCGTGTTGTTGGACTGGCGGCCGAGCGGGGTCGGCGAGGTCATCGACGGCACGGGCAGGCCAGACGGCGCGGCCGGTGCGGGGGCTGTGGAATTCTCGGCAGGCGGCTGCAGCGGCAGCGGGGGCGCGGCCGGCTCGCTGTGCTCGATCGCCGGCATCTGCGGCGCGGAGCTGGTGTCGAGCAGGTTCATCGCCATCTTGGCGGTAGAGAGCAGGATCACGACCACGCTCGCGCCGACCAGCAGCGAGCGGATCTTCGAGGTGATGGTCGACGGCTGGGCCTCCGGCGCGCCGGTCGCCGGTGCACCGGCCTTTCCAGCAGCGGCCTTCGCGGCCTTGTCGGCCTTTTCCTTGGCCTTGGCTGCGGCCTTGCTCGCGGCGCGCGCCGCCTTCTCGTTGACGGGTTGCACGGCGGCGGCCTGTGCGGCGCGGCGCGCGGCGGCGATGAAGCTCGATGTCGAGACCGGCTCCTTCTTGCCGGCGGGAAGATCAGAGATCGCGCGCTCGGAATCCGCGATACGCTCCGACGGCGACGACATGCGGCCCGAGGGGCGCGTGCCGGGCTCGAGCGGATGATCAGGCGGCAGTTCCGGTGCGATCGCGGCGCGCGCGGACGCCGCATGCGGTTCGAGGATTTCGCTGATCGCGCGCGGCGGCAGCGGCGGCGGCGCAGTCTCGACCGGCTGCGCGGCATGGAATTCGCGCGGCGCGGACATGAAGTGCTCCTGCGCCTGCGCAGGATTCGGCAATTCGGGCCTGTATGCTTCAGGCTGGTACGTTTCAGGCTTGTACGTTTCCGATCTGGGCTGCGGCATCGCCGCGCGCGGCATCTCCATCCGCGGCGCTTCCATCCGCGCTTCGGGGGCGGGCGGAGCCGGCGGCGGCGCCGTGCGGACCGTGCGCAGGTCGTTCTCGATCATCGCCAGGCGATCGACGACATGGCCGAGCGTGTTGTGAACGGTCTCCAGCGAATCCTGGGTGCGGCGATCGGTCTCCGACTGGCTGAAGCGGATGTCGGACAGTTCGCGCTTCACCAGGTCGACGATGCCGGTGTCCATCATCGGCTGCGGCGCGGCGCCATTGAAGTTGCGGGTGGCGTCGGCGAGCGAGGCGATGTGGGCGTGCTGCGCCTCGAGGTGCCGCATGATGTCATGCAGCCCTTCCTCGACCCGGCCGAGATTGCCGGAGCGCTGGTCGGCGGATTCGAGCCGCTCGAGCAGATACGAGACGCGCTGCTCGAGATGCGTGAATGCCGATGAGCTGTCATTGCCGACCTGCAGGCGGTCGATCCGCTCCGACAAAGCGCGGACCGCGCCTTCGATGGCATCGCCATTGTCATAGCCGGCCGGCCGCTCGCGGCTTTCCAGCGTCGACGCCAGCGCGGCAATGCGCTGCTCGATCCCGGCGAAAGCATCGCCGTGGGATTCGCTGCGGGACATCTGCGACAGCTGGTCGACCTTCGCCGACAGCGCATGCACGTCGGAGGAAAGCTGCAGCAGCGCGTCGTTGGAGGCGACATTGGAGACGATGGCGCGCAGCGCCGCGATCGCGCTCTCGAGCTGATGCACCGTCGACGGATCGTCGTTGGCGCGCAGGATCATGTCGAGCTTGGCGCCGAGATTGCGGATCGCCTCGTCGTAGCCGGTGAGCTGCTCGGCCGGGGTTAGCGTGCGCAGCGCCTCGCGGATCTCAGACAGCGCGCGTTCGATGCCGGCGATCGCCGGGGCCTGGCCGTTGCTGTTGTCCTGGCGGATCTCGTCGATCCGGTGATGCAGCGAGCGGATTTCGTTCTCGATCGATTCGATTGCCCGGCGCGGCATCGCCTCGGTAATGGCCTGGCGGATCTCCGCCAGCTCGCCGCGGAAGGCCGCGATCGACTGCTCGATGTGGTCGGGCCGCTGCAGTGCCTCGATCTGGCTCGTGATCTTGAGCAGATGACGCTCGAGCGAGGAAAAGTCGGGGCCGGCGGGCGCAGCCGGCGGCGGCGCGTAGGCGGCCATCGGCGGGGCCGATGGCGGCATCTGCCGTGATGCTGATCCGTCCAGCTCGTTCTGGCGTGCGGCGATTTCCGCGATCGCGGAATCGAACGACGCCGGGCTCAGCGGCGGCGAGGGGCGGTAGACCTGGGCTGCGGCGCGCTCGACCGCCTCGGTCTGGCGCAGCCGCTCCTGCAATTGCCGCTCCTGCAACTGGCGGTCCTGGACCTGGCGGTCCGGCATCTGCGGCTCGCGCTGCATCTGCGGTTCACGCACCGGCTGGGGCTGCGGCTCGCGCGCCGGCTGCGGCCGCGAGATCTGCGACAGTCGCGCATCGAGGCGCGAGATCGCGTCGTTCAGCTGCCGCGCGACGGCGGGCTGGCCGCGCGGTATTTCGGCGCGCACGGCTTCGCCGCGCGACAATGGTTTTGCGATCTGTTCGATCTGGTGGGTGATGGCGTCGAGCCGCTGATGGATGTCCGCAACCTCGCGGCTTTCCCGGCTCGGCATCGGCTGCTGCCGTTGCTCCATGCGCCAATCCGGCGGGCTCGGTTCGCCGACGGTGGAATTGAGCCAGTCGTTCAGCGACATGCCGGCGCGGCGCGCCGCCGCCTCGGCCCTTTCGCGGACGGAGGGATCGATGCCGTCAACACTCCACGATACGCGCGAATTCATGATTCCGTCCGGTCCCGACTCCGGCGCTACACCCTGCGCCCCGCAGCCTCCCCGCGCATTCCCGTTAAGAGACAATCGAATTCTGCGCTGGTCGTCTGCTTCAGCTGCTGACTTTTTCCCGTCACGGTAAATAACGGGTTAAGGAATGCGGCCGGCGGGCCTTAAAGTTAGGGAATCCGGGAACCTGTTGCGCCGGATCAGGACAGTGATCTGCGGTGCCGCTCCAACTTCTCCTTCCCCCTGAAAGGGGGAAGGTCGGGATGGGGGTCAGCCACACACACTGCGGCGTGTGGAGAGAGATGATCCCCACCCGCTTTGCTCTTCGAGCAAAGCGACCTCCCCTTTTCAAGGGGAGGTCGGAGACTTGTTTCTAGCCGTTGCTCTCGCGCTTGCCGTCATCGAGCGGCAGCACATTGCCGCGACCGGAGATCGCCGACAGCGCGTCGAGCGCCTCCTCGCACCACTCGATCACGACGCGCTCGTGGCGCATCCCGATGCGCAAGCCCAGCATCTTGCCGACATCGGCCGGCGGCGCGGTGCCGTCGGGAAAGCGCTTGTTGAGCAGCCGCTCGTACCGCTCATAGCGATCGCGGTGATGCTCGAGCCGCGCCATCAGGTCGGTGCGCAGCGGCTCGATGTCGACGCAGTCGAGCGCATAGAGCCGGACCAAAAGATCGTCCTTGATCGAGGGCGGGACGCTCGGCCGCGCCGCCCAATGCTTCAGCGCCGCGCGGCCCTCGGCCGTCAGGGTGTAGACCAGCTTGTTGGGCTTGCCCGATTGCACCACCTCGCGGCCCTGGACGTGGCCCTTGTCGCGCAGCCGCGAGAGCTCCCGGTAGATCTGCTGATGGTCGGCCTTCCAGAAAAAGCCGATCGAGGCATCGAACGTCTTGGCGAGCTCATAGCCCGTCATCGGACGCTCCGTGAGGCATGCGAGGATTGCGTCACCGAGTGCCAACGCCCACCTCCATCTGAGTTCCCGAAAGACCGTTCTGAAGTTTGCTTGACTTTATGCGTTACTGTGCATATGCGTCAATATGCATATGGTGATCGGCGTGCCGCCTTGTCGCGCGCGCCGGTGTTCAGGCTTCTTTCAAACCCGCCGCAGGAGACGTCCGAATGAGCAAGCCGGGCCTCGACAAGTGGTACGCCTACATGAAGTCCCACGACACCGCCGCTCTGTGGGATCTGCTGCATCCCGACGCGGTGTTCGAAAGCCCGGTCGTGCACACGCCGCAGCGCGGTCGCGACATCACCTTCAAATATCTCACCAGCGCCGCCAAGGTGCTCGGCGGCCCGACCTTCAGATATCTCGACGAATGGCGCAACGACACCGGCGCGGTGCTCGAATTCGAGAACGAGATCGATGGCATCAAGCTCAACGGCGTCGACATCATCACGTTCGATGCTGACGGCCGGATCACGCATTTCAAGGTGATGGTGCGTCCGCTCAAGGCGATCAACCTGCTGCATCGGCTGATGGGCGAGCAGTTGATGCAGCAAAGCGGCGCAACGTCGCAATCACAGTCTCGATAGGACCTGCCGCGGACCTCCGGAACCGGATAAGGTCCGCTCCAACAAACCAACGACAAAGCTGCGCAAGCGTCAGTCGCAGATGCGACCACGGCCAGCCGGGAGACCAGCATGCCAACCTACAAAGCCCCCGTTGAAGACGTCAGCTTTCTGCTGAACGACGTTTTCCAGATCGATCGCTACGGCAATCTTCCCGGCTTCACCGACGCGTCGGCCGATGTGCGCGAGGCGATTCTCGGCGAGGCCGCCAAGCTCAGCGAGGAAGTGCTGCAGCCGCTCAACCGGGTCGGCGATCTCGAAGGCTGCAAGCGCAGTGACGACGGCAGCGTCACCACGCCGAAGGGGTTCAAGGACGCCTTCAAGCAGGTCGCCGAAGGCGGCTGGCTCGGCCTGGCGGCGCCGACTGAGTATGGTGGCCAGGGCCTGCCGGTGACGCTCTCGCAGGTGGTCGGCGAATTCCAGATCTCCGCCAACATGGCGTTCTCGATGTATGGCGGCCTCACCATGGGCGCGACCGCGGCGCTCCTGGTGCACGGCACCCCCGAGCAGAAGAAGACCTATGTGCCGAAGATGGTCGCCGGCGAATGGACCGGCACCATGAACCTGACCGAGCCGCAGTGCGGCACCGATCTCGGCCTGCTCCGCACCAAGGCGGTGCGCCAGGCCGACGGCAGCTTCAAGATTACGGGCACCAAGATCTTCATCTCCGCCGGCGAGCACGACCTCACCGAGAACATCATCCATCTGGTGCTTGCTCGCGTCGAGGGCGCGCCGGCCGGCATCAAGGGTGTGTCGCTGTTCGTGGTGCCGAAGGTGCTGGTCAATGCCGACGGCTCGCTGGGACAGCGCAACGGCGTCACCTGCGGCTCGATCGAGCACAAGATGGGCATCCACGGCAATTCCACCTGTGTGATGAACTACGACAATGCCACCGGCTGGCTGATCGGCGAAGAGAACAAGGGCATGCAGGGCATGTTCGTGATGATGAACGAGGCCCGCCTCGGCGTCGCGGTGCAGGGCCTCGCGCAGTCCGAAGTCGCCTATCAGAACGCGGTTGCCTATGCACGCGAGCGCCTGCAGGGCCGCGCGCTGACCGGCGTCAAGGCGGCCGACAAGCCGGCCGACCCGATCATCGTGCATCCCGACGTCCGCCGCACCCTGCTCACCATCCGCGCCTTCAACGAGGCGGCGCGTGCCATGGTGGTGTGGACCGCGCTGAAGAGCGACGTCGCGCATCGTTCCCAGGACCCCAAGGATCGCCAGGCCGCGGACGATCACATGGGTCTGATGACGCCGGTGCTGAAGGGCGTTTTGACCGACACGGGTTTTGCCAACACGGTCTCGGCGCAGCAGATGTTCGGCGGCCACGGCTATATCGCCGAGCATGGCATGGAGCAGTTCGTGCGCGATGCGCGGATCGCGATGATCTATGAGGGCGCCAACGGCATCCAGGCGCTCGACCTGGTCGGCCGCAAGCTGCCGCGCGACGGCGGCCGCGCCGTGATGGCGTTCTTCGGCGAGGTCACGGCCTTCGCCAAGGAGCACGGCGCCGACGAGGCGATGAAGCCGTTCGTCGCCCCGCTATCGTCGGCACTCGGCCATCTGCAGCAGGCCACCGGCTGGCTGATGCAGAACGCGCTTGCCAAGCCCGACAATGCCGGCGCCGCCGCGACCGACTACATGAAATTGTTCGGCCTGGTCGCGCTCGGCTATATGTGGGCGAAGATGGCCAAGGTGGCGCAGGACAAGATCGCCGCCGGCACGACGCCCTACCTCAACACCAAGCTCGTCACCGGCCGCTTCTTCATGGAGCGGCTGCTGCCGGAGACCGCCGTGCATCTGGCCCGGATCCAGAGCGGCAGCGCCACCACGATGGAACTGGCCGCGGAAGCGTTCTGAAAAATTGCCGCCGCACCCGGTGCGGCGGCGCTTCCTTCCGTTATATATTATGATCCTCATATCAAGGAGGGCGTCATGCCTGAGGCATACATCTACGATCACGTTCGTACCCCACGCGGCCGCGGCAAGGCCGATGGCGCGCTCCACGAGGTCACCGCGCTGGCGCTCGCCACGGCGCCGCTGACGGCGCTCAAAGAGCGCAACAATCTTCCCGAAAACTCCGTCGACGACGTCGTGCTCGGCGTGGTCGATCCGGTCGGCGAGGCCGGTTCCGACATCGCGCGCTTCGCGGCGCTGAAGGCCGGCCTCGGCGAGAAGGTGCCGGGCGTGCAGATCAGCCGGTTCTGCGCCTCCGGCCTCGACGCCGTGAACTTCGCCGCGGCCCAGATCATGAGCGGCCAGCATGAGCTCGTGATCGGCGGTGGAGCGGAATCGATGAGCCGCGTCGGGATCGGCGCCTCCGGCGGCGCCTGGCCGATGGATCCCTCGATGGCGGTGCCGGCCTATTTCATGCCGCAGGGCATCTCGGCCGATCTGATCGCGACCAAATACGGTTTTTCGCGCGATGATGTCGACGCCTACGCGGTGCAGAGCCAGCAGCGCGCGGCCAAGGCCTGGGACGAAGGCCGCTTCAAGAACTCGGTGGTCCCCGTCAAGGACGTCAACGGCCTGACCATCCTCGCCAGGGACGAGCACATGCGCCCGACCACGACGATGCAGTCGCTGGCGCAGCTGCAGCCGTCCTTCGCGGCGCTGGCGGCGATGGCCGGCTTCGACGCGGTGGCAATCCAGTCGCATCCCGAGGTCGAGAAGGTCAATTACGTGCATCACGCCGGCAACTCCTCCGGCATCGTCGATGGCGCCGGCGCGGTGCTGCTCGGCAGCAAGGAGGCGGGCGCGAAGCACTGCCTGAAGCCGCGGGCAAGAATCCGCGCCTTCGCCAATATCGGCTCGGAGCCCGCGATGATGCTGACCGGTCCGGTCGACGTCACCGAAAAGCTGTTCGAGCGCTCCGGCATGAAGAAGTCGGACATCGACCTGTTCGAGCTTAACGAGGCCTTCGCCTCGGTGGTGCTGCGCTACATCCAGGCCTTCGACATCGACAACGCCAAGATCAACGTCAATGGCGGCGCGATTGCGCTCGGCCATCCGCTCGGCGCGACCGGCGCGATGATCCTCGGCACCGTGCTCGACGAGCTCGAACGCACCAACAAGGAAACGGCGCTGGTGACGCTGTGCATCGGCGGCGGCATGGGCACCGCCACCATCATCGAGCGGATGTAGCCGAGCAGGCAGCGTCATCCTGAGGTGCGAGGGCGACAGCCCGAGCCTCGAAGGATGGATAAAATTCACCGAGTCATCCTTCGAGGGCCTCGCAAGAGCGAGGCCACCTCAGGATGACGGAGAGACTGGGAGCGACTTACATGACCTACAAGAATTTCAAGTTCGAAGTCGACGCCGACGGCATTGCGCTGGTCACCTGGGACATCCCGGGCCGCTCGATGAACGTGTTCGACGATCTCTCGACCCAGGAGATCGGCGAGATCATCAAGCAGACGACCAGCGACGCAGCGATCAAGGGCGTCGTGATCACCTCGGCCAAGGAGGCGTTCTGCGCCGGTGCCGATCTCTCGATGCTCGAGAGCATGAACCGCAGCTATGCGCAGCTTCTCAAGGAGAAGGGCGAGGAAGCCGCCAACCAGATGCTGTTCGAGCAGAGCCGCCAGATGTCGCAGGCGTTCCGCGCGATCGAGACCTCGGGCAAGCCGTGGGTCGCCGCGATCAACGGCCTCGCGCTCGGCGGCGGCTTCGAGATCACGCTGGCCTGCCACTACCGCGTCGCGGCGGAGAATCGAAGACCCGGCTCGGCCTGCCCGAGATCAAGGTCGGCCTGTTCCCCGGCGCCGGCGGCACCCAGCGCGTGCCGCGCCTGGTGCAGCCGCAGGATGCGATGACGCTGCTGCTCAAGGGCGAGGCGATCAAGGTCGATCGGGCCAAGGCGCTCAATCTGATTCACGCCGTCGTGCCCGCGGCCGACCTGATCAAGGCCGCCAAGGACTGGATCAAGGGCGGTGGCAAGGCCGTCGCGCCGTGGGACGAGAAGGGCTTCAAGCTGCCCGGCGGTCTGGTGTTCTCCAAGGCCGGCATGCAGATGTTCCCGGCCGGCAACGCGATCTATCGCCGCGAGACCTACGACAATTATCCGGCCGCGCGCGCCATCATGAGCTGCGTCTATGAGGGCCTGCAGCTGCCGATCGACGCCGCGCTGCGCGTCGAGTCGCGCTACTTCACCAAGGTGCTGCGCTCGAAGGAGGCGGCGGCGATGATCCGCTCGCTGTTCCTGTCGATGCAGGAATTGAACAAGGGCGCGCGCCGTCCGGCCAATGTGCCGCCGACCAAGGTCAAGAAGCTCGCGGTGATCGGCGCCGGCTTCATGGGCGCCAGCGTCGGCTATGTGTCGGCGCAGGCCGGCATCGACGTCGTGCTGGTCGATCGCGACCAGGACAGCGCCGACAAGGGCAAGGGCCACGCCAAGAGTGTGGTCGACGGGCAGATTGCCAAGGGCCGCATGAAGCAGGAGGCCGGCGACGCCATCCTGGCGCGCATCTCGGCAACTTCGGATTACAACGCGATCTCGGACTGCGACCTCGTCATCGAGGCGGTGTTCGAGGACCGCAAGGTCAAGGCCGACACCTATGCCAAGGCGCAGCCGCTCTTGAAGGCGGACGCGATCTTCGCCTCCAACACCTCGACCCTGCCGATCAATTCGCTGGCCGAGGAATTCAAGGACCAGGGCAAGTTCATCGGCATCCACTTCTTCTCGCCGGTCGAGAAGATGATGCTGGTCGAGATCATCCTCGGCAAGAACACCGGCGACGTCGCGCTGGCGACCGCGCTCGACTACGTGCGTGCGATCGGCAAGACGCCGATCGTTGTCAACGATAGCAGGGGCTTCTTCGCCAACCGCTGCGTGATGCGCTACATCTCCGAAGGCAACGAGATGCTGCTCGAAGGCGTGCCGCCGGCGATGATCGAGAACACGGCCAAGATGGCCGGCATGCCGGTCGGTCCGCTGTCGCTGCAGGACGAGGTCGCGCTCGATCTCGGGCTGAAGATCACCAAGGCGACCGAGGCCGATCTCGGCCCCAACGCGATCGACCAGGCGCAGAAGAAGCTGATGGTCGAGATGGTCGAGAAGCAGGGCCGCTTCGGCCGCAAGAACGGCAAGGGCTTCTACGACTATCCGGAGAAGGGCAAGGGGCAGAAGAGCCTGTGGCCGGGGCTCGCCAGCCTGCAGCCGAAGCAGCTCGATCCCGACACGCTCAGCGTAGAGGAGCTGAAGCAGCGCTTCCTGGTGGTGCAGGCGGTGGAAGCCGCGCGCACCGTCGAGGATCACGTCATCACCGACGTGCGCGAGGCCGATGTCGGCTCGATCCTGGGCTTCGGCTTCGCGCCGTTCACCGGCGGTGCGCTGTCCTATATCGACTTCATGGGCACCAAGAACTTCGTCGCGCTCTGCCACAGCTTCGAGAAGAAGTACGGCTCGCGCTTCACGCCGCCGAAACTGCTCGAGGAGATGGCGGCAAAGGGCGAAACTTTCTACGGCCGCTTCCCGCCGAAGAAGCAGGCGGCGTAACGAAATTAGGTCGAATAGCGATTGCGCTCCCTCTCCCCGTTCTTACGGGGAGAGGGTTGGGGTGAGGGGCCCTCTCCGCGTACTCGGAAATAGTTAGATTTGCGGAGACTCCCCCTCACCCGGAACGCATCTAACGATGCGTTCCGACCTCTCCCCGCACGCGGGGCGAGGTGAAGCGGAGTGCTCGATTCAAAGTAGGATCAGGCCGGGTCATCGATCCGACTTGATCCTGTTGCGTGACGGTCACGCCGGTCAAACTCCCGCCACGCTTGCTCCGCACTGCCACCACGCTGCTGGCATCACTCTTGCTGGGTGATCGAAGACGATCACCGGGGTCGATCGTCAAGTCGATCGCCGGGGTCGATCGTCAAGTCGATCGCCGGGACGACGATCAGCATCAAGGGTGGGCGTGCCATGAGTTCTGCGTTCAAGGAAGGTGCCGCCGGGACCGCGGATAGACACGCGTTGCTGCCGCGGCCGCGCCGGATTTCCCCTCGCCTGCGTGGCAAAGGCCCGCTGTGGACCGGCCTGATGCTACTTTTTCTGGCGGCGGATCTGATGCTCGCGGTGGCCGCCTGGCACGCCGTCGATTTCTTCCGCAACTGAGCCGTCAGCCTCCGGCGGCAGCAAGGCGCCGGCGAGATAGGCGAGTTGGCTGAACGCGAGGCAGGCGACGACGAGCGGAGCGCCGGTGGCAAACGAAAAGCCGTCGGATTGGAGCATGACCGCCGCTAGCACCGCGATCAGCGGTGACACCAGCATCAACGTCCAAACCCGAA
Source organism: Bradyrhizobium sp. 26S5 (assembly GCF_036923295.1). Taxonomy (NCBI): domain Bacteria; kingdom Pseudomonadati; phylum Pseudomonadota; class Alphaproteobacteria; order Hyphomicrobiales; family Nitrobacteraceae; genus Bradyrhizobium; species Bradyrhizobium sp. 26S5. The sequence goes on from NZ_CP145948.1 coordinate 920,553, forward strand.
AATACAAACTGGTCGCCAACCCAACGAGGGTGCTGGTCAACAAAAGGGTAAAGGCGATCGTCACATTTTTAGACCAGTTGGAGCGGAAGGCGCGCCGCAGCTCATAGTCGGTCAGTTGGATCGCGCGAACAAGGACAGCAACGCCCTCAGCCGCAAGTACACCGACTTAGTATTAATCGGTACAATGCGGGTCAAATTGAGACGTTCTATCTTCGGTTGCCGAAAGTAGCCTGGTGGCCACACAAAAAAGAGCCGGATCGGCGATCCGGCTCTTTGTCGACTGTGGTGTGCCAGGCTCAGGCCGCCTTCAGCAGGCCTTCCTTCTTCAGCGCTTCCTGCACCTTCGGGCGCGCCGCGATGCGGGCCTTGTAGGCCGTCACGTTCGGCAGGCCGGAGAAGTCGAAGCCGAGCCGGTCGTTCGCCCACATCATCATCGTGAAGAGGTAGCCGTCGGCGACCGTGAACTGGTTGCCCATCAGGTATTCGCGTCCGGCGAGCTGGCTCTCGACATATTTGAACTTGCCCATGGCGCGGTCCTTGAAGAAGGCCTTGGCGTCGTCGGCGAGGGCCGGCGCGAACATCGGGCCGAGATTCTTGTGCAGCTCGGTCGTGATGTAGTTCAGCCATTCGAGCAGCTTGTAGCGTTCGTTGGAGTCGCGGGCGGGCGCCAGCTTCCGGTCGGCGACCCTGTCGGCGATCATCTGGATGATGATCGGCCCCTCGGTCACCATCTCGCCGCTATCCAGCGCCAGCGCGGGCACCTGGCCCTTGGGGTTCACTTGCAGGAAATCGTCGCCGTTTTCGAGCTTTTTGGCGCGCAGATCGACCTTGACCAGGTCGTAGGGCAGGCCGGCCTCGAGCAGGGCGATGTGGGGGGAGAGGGAGCAGGCACCGGGGGAGTAATAAAGCTTCATGGGGGTATTCCTTCCCTTGTTCTTGGCGTCCGGAGAGGGATTGCCTACATGCACCTGCATGAAATAGTCAAGATTGATGCAGATGCATTCAGTGCGGTACACTGGTTCCGGGACCTTATGAGCTAGACCATGAAACGCAAGCTATCGAGCGAGGCGACGGCCGCCTGGATCCGCCTGATGCGGGTGCCGAGCCGGGTGCTGGACTGCGTCGAGCAGGATCTGAAGAAGGCCGGCTTTCCGCCGCTCGCCTGGTATGACGCCTTGCTCGAGCTGTCGCGCGCGCCGTCCGGCGAGCTGCGCCCGGTCGAGCTCGAGCGGCAGATGCTGATTCCGCAATATTCGACGTCGCGGCTGATCGACAAGCTGGTCGACGAAGGGCTTGCGGCGCGGCGCGAATGCAAGATCGACAAGCGCGGCCAGTTCGTCGAGATCACCGAGGCTGGACGCGAGCTCCAGAGGAAGATGTGGAGCGCCTATTCGGCCGCGATCGACAAGCATGTCGGCTCGAAACTATCCGATGCCGACGCGGCCCGGCTGTGCGGTCTGCTCGACCGGCTCGGCTGCTCCTGCGGCGACGCCAAAAGCGACGCCAAGAACGAGACCAAGAACGATAGCAAGGCTGCGCCTGCCCGAGACGGCGCGCCTGCCCGATGATAGTCCTGATCCCATCATCCGCAGCCGTTGTGGCTCGCGGTTGTCCCTGCCACCGCGCGCGTTCGATCGAAGCGCCCTTGAGTTGGATTTCGTATGGCGCGTGACCAGATCGACATGACGCCGCTGCAGTCGCGCGACGAACTCGTGGCGTGGCTTGAAGCCGGCGTGAAACCCGAATCCGAGTTCCGGATCGGCACCGAGCATGAGAAGACACCGTTCACGCTCGAGGGCCGCCAGCCCGTGCCCTATGAAGGCGCGAAGGGCATCGGCGCGCTGCTCGAAGGCATGAAGCTCCTGCTCGGCTGGGAGCCGATCATGGAGCGCGGCAACATCATCGGGCTCTATGACGTCACCGGCGGCGGCGCGATTTCGCTCGAGCCGGGCGGCCAGTTCGAATTGTCGGGCGCGCCGGTCGAGACCGTGCATCAGACGCAGTCGGAGCTGATGGCGCATCTGGCACAGGTGCGGGAGATCGCGACCCCGCTCGGCATCGGCTTCCTCGGTCTCGGCATGACGCCGTCCTGGTCGCGGGCGCAGATCCCCGTGATGCCCAAGGGGCGCTACAAGATCATGCGAAACTACATGCCGAAGGTCGGCAAATACGGCCTCGACATGATGTTCCGGACCTGCACGGTGCAGACCAATCTCGACTTCTCCTCCGAAGCCGACATGGTGAAGAAGCTGCGCGTGTCGCTGGCGCTGCAGCCGATCGCGACCGCACTGTTCGCCAACTCGCCGTTCACCGAGGGCAAGCCCAACGGCTTCCTGTCGTTCCGCTCCGAGATCTGGCGCGACACCGACAATGCGCGCTCCGGCATGGTGCCGTTCGCGTTCGAGGACGGCATGGGCTTCGAGCGCTATGTCGATTACGCGCTCGACGTTCCGATGTATTTCGTCAAGCGCGGCGAGGAATATATTGACGTCGCCGGTTCCTCGTTCCGGGATTTCTTCGCCGGCAAGAATGCCGCCTTCCCCGGCGAGCGTCCGACCTTGTCGGACTGGGCCAATCATCTCTCGACGATCTTCCCCGAGGTGCGGCTGAAGCGTTATCTCGAAATGCGCGGCGCCGACGGCGTGCCGTGGGGCCGGCTGCCGGCGCTGCCGGCGTTCTGGGTCGGGCTGCTCTACGACAATGACAGCCTCGATGCCGCCTGGGACATCGTCCGGCACTGGACCGCGCCGGAGCGCCAGGCGCTGCGCGACGACGTGCCGCGTTTCGGCTTCAAGGCGCGGATCAAGGACCGTTATCTGTTCGAGATCGCCAAGGAGTGCCTGATCCTGTCGCATGCCGGATTGCGGCGGCGCGGCCGGATCGACCATCTCGGGCGCGACGAGAGCCGCTTCCTGGAACCGCTCGAGCGCATCATCGAGACCGGCCGCTCGCCGGCCGAGGAGATGCTGGAGAAGTTCAACGGTCCCTGGAAGGGCTCGGTGGAGCCGGCCTATCGGGAATACGCCTTCTAATCCCTGGCTAACCCCAATCCGGGCTCGAAACGCGCGCGGACGGCGGTGGTGTCGCACCCGCCGTTCATCAGCCGTACAGGTTCATGGCGTTCAAATGACGGCCCGCGGGATGCGCGGGGCTGCGCGAATTTGAAAGCAATCTCATGGGGATAGGCCGCCTCTTTAGGGCGTCTGTGGTGATGTTCGCGGTCTTTATGGCCGCTTTCGTCGCGCGCCCGGCATTGGCGCAGACCAATTTCGACCGTCCCGGAGGCGACTATCTGAACGCGCCGGTGACGTCGGGCGATCCCGCCGATTGCGCGCTTACCTGCGAGCGCGATCGCCGCTGCCGTGCCTGGAGCTTCAGCTATCCGAACGACGTCAACAACGGCGCGGTGTGCTGGCTGAAGAACAGCGTGCCGCCGCGGGTGCAGGACAATTGCTGCGTGTCCGGAGTACGCGGCGCGGGCGTCGTCGAGCCGCGCAACGGCGCCATCGAAACCTCGATCGACCGCCTCGGCGGCGACTACAAGAATTTCGAGTTGAAGAGCAGCGACGGCGACGAAGCCTGCCAGGCCGCCTGCACCGCCGACAACAAGTGCCGCGCCTGGACCTACGCCCGGCCCGGCTATGCCGGCCGCGACGCGCATTGCTTCCTGAAGAAAGAGATCAAGCCGCCGCGCCGCAAGGCGGGGTTCACCTCGGGCGTGGTGCGGTGACGCCCGCTTCTCTCCACACGTCGTGCCGGCCTTGAGCCGGGACCCATAACCACAAATGCCGGTGTTTCGCGACGCTGGGGCCTCGATCCCGCCTGCAATTTCCTGCGGTGGTTATGGGTCCCCTGAGTTCACAAACGAAGTGCAACACTTCCTTGAGGAGGTGTTGCGATGGGGCGGAGTTACGAGCAGCTATCCCTGGACGAGCGATGCGAGATTGCCCGGCTTTCGGCCAATGGCAGCTCGGTCCGGCAAATCGCGGCAGCTTTGGATCGCTCGCCATCAACGATCTCTCGGGAGCTGACCCGCAATCGAGGCGTCCAGGTCGGCTACAAACCCAGCTATGCCCAGCAACAGATGCGAGCACGGCGCTGGACGGGCGTACGCCTCGAACGGGAGCCCGGCCTGCGCCGTGCGGTGTTGGAACGCCTGGGTCGGGGCTGGTCGCCCGAGCAGGTCGCCGGCCGGCTGGCCCGCGAACACGGCCGCAAGGTGATCTCCCACGAGACCATCTACCGCTTCATCTACGCCCAGATCCGACGCACCTCGGACTTCAGCTGGCGGCGTTATCTGCCGCGCGGCAAGAGCAAGCGCGGTTACCGCGGCAAGAAGGGCGGCAGCCCCGCAAGCTTCATCGAAGGCCGTGTTTCCTTGGATCAACGGCCTATCGAGGCCGCCGATCGCAGCACTCCCGGTCATTGGGAAGCCGACCTGATGATGTTCTCCAAATACGGTCAGGCCGTCCTGACTGTGCATGAGCGCACCTCGCGCCTGCTGCTCGGCATCCGCCTCGCCAGCAAGGTTGCGCGCGGGGTCGCCCGTCATCTCGTTCGCTTGTTCGCATCCCTGCCACAGGACCTGTGCCAGACCGTCACCTTCGACAATGGCACCGAGTTCGCCTGCCACACGGCGCTGCACCGCCTCGCGATCGAGACCTTCTTCTGCGATCCGCACGCGCCCTGGCAGAAGGGCGGCATCGAGAATGCGATCGGTCGAATGCGGCGCTTCATCCCGCGCAAAACCGACCTCGCAACCCTCCCGACCCGCCGCTTCCATCAGTCCTTCAACGCCTACAACAACACCCCGCGCAAATCTCTTGACTTCCAAACTCCCGCCGAGGCCTTCTCCCAAGTGTTGCACTTCGAGTGTGAATCCACCTCCCTGCTTTCGCAGGGACGACAGGCTAACACTGAGCCGCCAGCACGGTGATCTCCGGCCACAGTGCCTTCCACCGCGCTGTCTTCGCCGCATAGTTCGCCGCGGAAAAGTTTGCGGTGAGGTTCGGCCGTACGATCAAGCCCGCGACATCGTCGAAACCGCTCGGCGCGTAGACGTCGTAGCCTGTGGCGCTGCGGCGGATGCCGATCCGCGTGTTCTCGGTGAGGAAGCGATCGATGCCGTCGCTCGAACGCGACAGCGGCGGGTAGGGCAGGCCGTGCTTGCCGGGATACCAGAGATGGACGCGGGCCTGGTTGCGCGCCTCGATCGCGACACCGAGATGGCCGAGCCGCGCCTTGATGTCGCGGATCACAGCGTCCTCGGCCTCCCACGACGTATCCGGATCGAAATAGAAGATGTCGTAGTCGCTGATGCCATGATCGAGCGGCCGGTTCGTCAGCACGTTCCACACGGTCTGCACTAGGCAGCCGGCCACCAGCCAGGCTTCGGGCAAAGCAAGGCGGTGCAGCTCGTCGGCTATCGCTTGATTGGCCGGGTTGCGGAGCGCAGCCGTGAGGAATTCGTCTTGCGTCACGACGAGGCGGTCGCGTCGTAGTCCCTGACTGCCTTCTTCGACGCCAGCGTGCGCCAATGCCGGCGCAGCAGCGGCTCAACGGTCTGACGCCTGGCCTTCGACAGGCGGATCAGCATCATCGGGTAGTCGCGGTAGTGATCGGTGAAATAGAACACTTTGGGCTGGCTTTCGACCAGTATGTCGCGCTCATCCGGCGGCACGCCCGGCATCACCAGGCTGTCGCCGTCCTCCTTGAGCCGCGCCAGCATCTTCTTGCGCACCTTCAGCGCCGACGTGCCGTAGGAAGAGCCGTCCTCGACCTCCGGCCACGCCAGCACCAGGGTCCTGACGTCGTCGAAGGTCACGGTTGGTGAGCTTACTGCACCGAGGTGAAGAAGCGCGCGAGGCGGAAGCCGGACAGCCAGGTCCAGACCGGCTGGCTGCGGATGCCCATGTCCCAGGAGCCGACCACCGCGTCGGCGCGGCCGATCAGATTGTCGATCGGCAAGAGGCCGACGCCGCCGTCGCGCACCGGCACGCGGCTGTCGGCGGAATTGTCGCGGTTGTCGCCGAGCACGAACAGATTGCCCGGTGGCACCGTGACCTCTTGCGTGTTGTCGAGCCGGCCGTTGTCGCGGATCTTGAAGATCGCGTGGCTGACGCCGTTCGGCAGCGTCTCGACATAGCGATAGGCCTCCTCGCCGCCACCGCGATCGTCTTCGGCAAAGCCGGTGCCGTCGGGCTTCAGCGCCGCCGGATGATCGTTGATGAAGAGCTGGCCCTGCCGCATCTGGATCCGATCGCCGGGCAGTCCGACCACGCGCTTGACCCAGGCCTGCGAGCGGTCGCCGGGCCAGCGGAACACGACGACGTCGCCGCGCTTCGGCGTCTCGCCGAACACCCGGCCGGTTTCCGGCAGCGTGATCTGGATCGGCAGCGACGCCGCGCCGTAGCCATAGGGAAACTTCGAGGCAACCAGTGCGTCGCCGATCAACAGCGTCGGTTCCATCGATCCCGACGGGACATAGAATGGCTCGGCGATCGCGCCCTTGGCGAGGAACACGACGGCCACGATCGCGGCCAGTTGCACGGCCTGCCCGCGCCAGCTGGTCGGCTTGGCCGCCACGACTTCGTTTCCGCTGCTCACTAGCCCGTTCCTCCGACCGTAATCCGTTCCATCCGCAACGTCGGCTGGCCGACGCCGACCGGCACGCCTTGGCCGTTCTTGCCGCAGGTGCCGATTCCCGTATCCAGCGCAAGATCGTTGCCGATCATGGTGATCCTGTGGAGATCGGTCGGTCCATTGCCGATCAGCATGGCGCCCTTGAGCGGCGCGCCGAGCTTGCCGTTCTCGATCTTGTAGGCCTCGGTGCACTGGAACACGTATTTGCCCGAGGTGATGTCGACCTGGCCGCCGCCGAAATTAGCGGCATACATGCCGTTCTTCACCGAGGCGAGGATCTCGGCCGGGTCGTGGTCGCCCGACAGCATGTAGGTGTTGGTCATGCGCGGCATCGGCACATGGGCATAGCTCTGCCGCCGGCCGTTGCCGGTCGGCTTCATGCCCATCAGCCGGGCATTCTGGCGGTCCTGCATGTAGCCGACCAGGACGCCGTCCTCGATCAGCACGGTGCGGTTGGTCGGCGTGCCCTCGTCGTCGATGGACAGAGAACCGCGGCGTGACGCCATGGTGCCGTCGTCGACCACGGTGACGCCCTTGGCCGCGACCTGCTTGCCCATCAGCCCTGCGAATGCCGAGGTCTGCTTGCGGTTGAAATCGCCCTCGAGACCATGGCCGACGGCCTCATGCAGCATCACGCCGGGCCAGCCGGCCCCGAGCACCACGTCCATCTCGCCGGCGGGTGCCGGCACCGATTCGAGATTGACCAGCGCCTCGCGCAGCGCGCCGTCGGCGGCGTCGCGCCAGGCCTTGGTCTCGATGAAGCGCGCATAGCCTTCGCGGCCGCCGTAGCCCTTGCTGCCGCTCTCCTGCCGGTCGCCCTGGCCGGCGACGACGGAAATATTGACGCGCACCAGCGGGCGGATGTCGCGATAGCTCTCGCCATCGGGCCGCAGGATTTCCACCACCTGCCAGGTCGCGGTGAGGCTGGCCGAGACCTGCCGCACCCGCGGGTCCTTGTCCCTGACGTAGGCGTCGATCTCGCCGAGCAGCTTGACCTTGGCCTCGAAGGCCGGCCCGTCCAGCGGGTTCTCGTCGCCATAAAGCTTGATGTTGGTGTGCGCCGGCGCCGCGGCGAAGTTGCCGGCATAGCCGCCGCGCACCGCCGCCACCGCATCCGCGGCGCGGATCAGCGCCGGAATCGAGACGTCGGAGGAATGCGCATAGCCGACCGCGTCGTCCTTGACGGCGCGCAGGCCAAAGCCCTGCGAGGTGTCGTAGGTCGCCTGCTTCAGCCGGCCGTTGTCGAACACCAGGGCCTCGGTTTGCCCGAACTCCAGGAACAGCTCGCCGTCGTCGGCGCCTTCAAGTCCGCGCGCCACCTCGCGGCGGACGGCGTCGCGGTCCAGATTGGCGCGGTCGATCAGGGAGGTCGTGGCAGGATTGGTCATGGTCACTCCGACGCAGTGCGATTCCTTGGCGATTCCTCGTCATCCTTGCCTGAAGCGCGGCTGATTGCCAGTGCGGAACAAGCAGCAGGGATTTCGGGCAAATGAAGCAGAAACGAGCGCAAAACTCATCTCACAACCCGGAAACCTGCGCCGGTCCCGGTTCAGACCCGGATGACGACTGTCAGAGATAGTGTTTCGGGGCGTAAACCGGGAGAGCCTGCAGCCATGCGGCCGATCCTCACCTTGTCGTCATCAGAGCATGCTCCGGAAAAGTGCGAAGCGGTTTTCCGAAAAGATCATGCTTAAACAAAGAGCTAAAGCGCGATGACGGTTCAACCTGAACTCATCGCACTTGAGAGCGCCGATCCGCCTTGAGCAGTTGGTCTTCCGGCGCGCCTTCGCTGGATTGCGGCTTCGGCTACCCGCCTTTGCCGGCCGCACCCTGCGCCGAAGTCGGAAAACCATGCTCCTGCGCCCAGCGGTATAGCTCATCGAACACCGGTTTGAGCGCCCTGGCGGATGGCGTCATCTCGTACTCCACCCGCGGCGGCACCTCGGGATAGACCGTGCGCTTGACGAGGCCATTGGCCTCGAGATCGCGCAGCTGGGTGGTCAGCATGTGCTGGGTCACGCCGGGGATCGACTGTCGCAATTCGCCGAACCGCCGCTTGCGGTCGACCAGTTGCCAGAGGATGTCGCCCTTCCATTTCCCGGCCAGCACCGAAAGCGCCCGATGAAATTGCGCCGACAGGTCGCCGTTGCACGGCTCGGATGCCACCGGAGGCTCGGCGGGCTCAATAGTCAGTTTTTTCATACTACCTCACAAAAAGCATCCTACTTGTTCTTTTCATCTTACTCCCGAATTTAGTGCACCGGAAGCGACGGGGCCTGCCGCCAATCGGACAGGTGGCCGCGCGGTGGGATCGGTTCGAACATCTCGGGGAGAGATCAATGTCAGTTGCTGTTGCCTCGGCGCCGTCGCGCTGGAAATCCGCCACGCTGTGGGTGGTCAGGGGATTGCTCGCCCTGGCCTTTGCCGCCGCCGGCGGCGCAAAGCTCTACGGCGTGCCGATGCTGGTCGAGGAATTCCAGCATATCGGGCTCGGCCAGTGGTTCCGCTATCTCACCGGATCGCTGGAGCTGTTCGCCGCCCTCCTGATCCTGGTGCCGTCGCTCGCAGCCTTCGGCGGCCTGCTGCTCTCCTGCATCATGGTCGGCGCGACCGTCACCCATCTGTTCGTGATCGGCGGCTCGCCGGTGCCTGCGCTGGTGCTGCTGACGTTGAGCGCGATCGTCGCCTACACCAAGCGCAGCCAGTTCGCCCTGTTCGCGATCGCGCCGTGAGGTCGACGCGATGCGCCTCTCTCGCAGCACACTGACGGTCGCGGCCGGGCTGGTGCTGGCACTCGTGGTGCCGTTCGCTGCGACATTGCTGCTCACCGGATCGGTCGCGGCGGTGTCGAAGCCCGAGCCCGCCAAGCAGGCCGCGCAGCCGCGGATGCATCGCCTGGTGCTGCCGATCAACTCCGACGATCCGACCACGATGCGGGCGCTGATCTCGACCGCGCTCAACCTCCCGAAATATTATCAGGAGCGCAACGAGCCGTTCGAGATCGAAATCGTCGCCTACAATGCCGGCGTCCATATGCTGCGCGCCGATACCTCGCCGGTGAAGGATCTGCTGCGGGTGGTGCGGGGACTCACGCCCGGCATCCGCTTCGTGGTCTGCGAGGCCACCAAGCTCGGCATGGAGCGGGCCGAGGGCCATCCGCTCGTGCTGCTCGACAATGTCGATCTGGTGCCGAACGGGCCCGGCCGCATCATCGAATTGCAGGAAGCCGGCTGGTCTTACATCCGGTCGTGAGCGAGCAAGCCCAAGCGGAGAACCCATCATGACGTCAGTTCGCGCGCCCACCCGCCGCGCCATCGTCGCCGGCATGCTCGGCGCCGGCGCCTCGCTCGCGCTGCCGCAAGCACCGGTGCGCGCAGCGTCCGGACCGCCGCCATTCGGCACCATCCGCCATCAGTTCACGCTGGTGCAAGGCGCCCGCCCGGTGCCGCAGGTTGCTATACCCGCGCTCGCCGGCGGCGCGCTCGATCTCACCTCGTTCAAGGGCAGGATGGTGCTGGTGAACTTCTGGGCCACCTGGTGCGCGGCGTGCCGGACCGAGCTGCCGATGCTGGACCGGCTCGCCGCGAGCGGCCGCAATGATCTTGCAGTCGTCGCGATCAGCACCGATCGCAACCGCGCGCTGGTGCCGCCCTACGTCAAGCAGTTCAAGCTGCGCAGCCTCGCGATCGGCTTCGATCCCGGCGGCCTCATTTCGCGCGTCGACGCCGCCGAGCTCGACACGCCGTTCGCGCTCTACGGCATGCCGATCTCGTTCCTGATCGGCGTCAGCGGACAGGTCGAAGGCTACATGACGGGGGAGGCGGACTGGCTGTCCGCGGAGGCGGGGCGGTTGTTTGATTATTATGCCGGTGGCGCCCGGTAAGTTGGGCTGATTCCATAGCGCCGGTCAAAGCGCCAGCCCTCACAGGCCTCCTGCTGTGAGCCGCCATTGTCGCAGCGCTTAGATCGGTCCGAACCCCAGCAACAACGCGCCGGCCCCACGGGCGCCTCCAAGTTCACCCGTTTTCTCGCTTGAACAGTATTGTCGTCGAGCGGAGAGGTTGTGTGAGGCGCCGTGGTATTCCGTTGCGTGTCATGAAGCCTTCGAGATAATCTCTCGGAGTTGCGAGGGGCCTAAGCCCGTCGCACCGCATTGGCATATTTGAGACATTTTCAATGCCCGATACGACGCCCTACCTGCCCAAAGATTTCAAAGCGATCATGCTGTCGAGCACCTTCACCGACTTGAAGGAGCATCGGGCAAGGGCAATCCAGGCGATCCAGAAGCTTGGCTACATGCCGAGGGTCATGGAATTTTCTGGTGCCCAGGCAGAAGCGGACGTGATCGACACGTCTTTGGCGATGGTCCGCGATGCTGTCGCTTACATCGGTGTAATCAGCCTCAAATACGGCCAAACACCGGTCGACCCCGGCCGAAATCCGGATCAGCTCTCCGTCACGGAGCTTGAATTCAACGAAGCAATGCGGCTGGGCCGTCCGATCGTGCTGTTCATCATGAGTGACGAGCATCCAGTGAAGAAGGCGGACATCGAAGCCGACCCGGCGAAGCTCAATAAGCTCGACGCGTTTCGCGAGCGTGCCAAGCGGATGCGTGACGGCAGCGAAGTCAATCGCATCTACGAGGTATTCGACAGTTTGGAGCAATTTTCGACCGCCGCGGCGGCGGCCATCGGCAATCTCGTGCGATATCTGGAGCGGTCCGCCTCATCGGAAACGAAGGGGACAGGTCGGACGTCGCTTCACACGATCAATATCCCTTTCCACTTTGTCGGTCGCGAGGATGATTTCGCGGACATCGACGAAGCACTGGCAAGGCGGGGTGGGCGTTCCGCTCTCACGGCGCTACACGGATTGCGAGGTGTTGGTAAGACCACATTGGCTGCGGCATACGCGGAGCGAAAAAGGGGCAACTATCGAGCTACTTGGTGGATCAGGGCCGAAACGGAGCCTACGATGCGTGCCGATCTTGTTGGCCTTGGTATTCAGTGTGGCTGGACTGCGACTGATGCCCCGGAAGAACAGGCAACGGCGCAGGTTCTTGAACGGCTGCGCGCCGAAGGCCAGGACATTTTGCTAATTTTCGATAATGCGATCGACGCCAAGACGGTAGCGAATTTCCTGCCTCATGGAGGCGGAGCGCACATCATTGTCACCTCAACGGCCCCGAATTGGGGCGGCCTTGCAGCCCGGATCGAAATCGACGTTTGGCCGAAGGAAATCGGTGCTGATTTTCTGATGGCGCGAACCGGCAGGGCAGCCGAACGCGATGCCGCGCTAGCGCTCTCCGAGGCGCTCGGTGGGCTGCCTCTTGCCCATGAACAGGCGGCGGCCTATTGCGAGCGCGTTGGTGTTTCGCTCGCGCAATATCGCGAGCGCTTTGACAACGAACCCTCGAGTTTTTTAGGCAATGCTCAAGATGCGTCACAGGAATATCATGACGGGCTGACCGTGGCGAAGACCTTCGCTCTGGCAATCGATCAGGCCGCGATGCTTCATTCTGCGGCAAAGCCGTTAGTCACGTACGCCGCGCTATTGGCGCCTGAACCGATACCATTGTTTCTGTTTGCGGACGGGTGGGAGGAATTTATTGAACCTTTCGCCTCCGCGATTGCTAGGGACGGTCTCGACGAAGCCGTAGCGGCATTGCGCGCTTTCGCGTTGGTTGATCGTGAATCAATCCCGGATGAACGCGACCCGTCGATCTTAACTGATTGCATCCGCCTGCATCGCCTCGTCCGAGAGGTTGCGGCGGCTCAGACCGACGAAAGTACGAAAGCTGATATTCACCATGAGCTGATAAAGGTCGTATCTCGTGTCTATCCTCAAGATGTCTATCGCAATGCCGCCACTTGGCCGCGAGCGCGCAGACTTGACGCTATCGCCGTGGCTCTTGTGGAGGAAAACGATGGCGTTTCGGAAGAAACTGATGAGTGCACCGCGACACTCCTAGGCAAACTCGAATCCTACAGGGACGGTGCACTCGCCGCCTACGCTGAAGCGCAAAAACTCGCAGAGCGAGCGCTATCAATCCGCGAGAAGCGACTCGGTCGCGACCACCCGGATACAGCAGGGAGCCTCAACAATCTCGGCGCACTGTTGCTGGCGCGGGGCGACTTGGCTGGCGCAAGGTCGTACTATGAACGCGCCCTGGCGATCCGTGAAAAGGCGGTCGGTCTCGATCATTCAGATACAGCAACGAGCCTCAACAATCTCGGTTATCTGCTGCGGCGGCAGGGCGACTTGGCTGGCGCGCGGTCGTGCTATGAAAGAGCACTAGCGATCTTTGAAAAGGTGCTGGGCCCCGAACATCCGGATACGGCAAGAGGCCTGAGCAATCTCGGCGCGCTGCTCAGCTCGCTCGGCGATCTCCGCGGCGCGCAGCCTTACAACGAGCGCGCGTTGGCAATTCGCGAAACGGCGCTTGGCCCTGACCACCTGGATACTGCAATGAGCCTCAACAATCTCGGTTACCTGCTGCGGGCGCAAGGCGACTTGGCTGGCGCGCGGCCATACTATGAACGCACGCTTGCGATCTTTGAAAAGACGCTCGGTTCCGACCACCCCGATACAGCAAGGAGCCTCAACAACCTCGGCTACCTGCTACAAGAAATGGGCAATTTGGTTAGCGCGCGGCCGTACTATGAACGCGCCCTGGCGATCCGTGAAATGGTGCTCGGTCCCGATCATTCCGATACGGCGACCAGCCTCAACAATCTCGGTGGGCTGCTGGTCTCGCAGGGCGACTTCGCCGGCGCGCGGCCTTACTATGAGCGCGCGCTGGCCATCTGTGACAAGGCGCTCGGGCCCGACCACTCAGATACGGCAACGAGCCTCAACAATCTCGGTTATCTGCTCCGGCGGCAGGGCGACCTAACTGGCGCGGGGCAATATTACGAACGCGCGCTGGCGATCAATGAAAAGGCGCTCGGTCCCGACCACCCCGATACAGCAAGGAGCCTCAACAACGTCGGTTCCTTGCTGAGGGCGCAGGGCGACCTATCTGGAGCGCGACGGTATTATGAGCGGGCATTGGTGACCTTTGAAAGGGCATTCGGCCCGAAGCATGGTGACACCAAAACGGTCGTGGAGAACATCGCCGCGCTCTTGGATCAACTCGGTCAGGCCAAGGAAGCTAGCGCGCTTCGTCGCAAGTATGGGGTATGAGTCCTACCTCACGGCAGCTTGTCATACCCTTCGCCCAGCCCATTCAGGCTGAGCGGAAACCCGATCCCCTCTTCCGGCGTCTCGAAGATAATGAACGTCGCGGTCTTGGCGTTCTTCAACTGCCCGAGCAGTTTGTCGTCCATCACGACCTCAGCGACGCAGCCGTTAGGCAGGCAGCGGACAAATCCGGCGCGGCCGACGTCCTGGTTGTCGAGCTTGAGGCCGAGGCCGGAGGGCAACAGCACGCCGAGCGGGGCGACCACGCGCATCAGGCGGCTCTTCTGGTCGGCGGTCTTGAGCACGATCACGGTCAGGCCGGCGTTGGAGCGGTCTTCCGCTACCACGCTCTGGATCAGCGCGCATTGCTCGGCCTGGGCGCCGGGCGGGGTGTCGCAGCGGATCTGCCAGTCGCCGTGGACCGAGCGCACCGCGCCCTGCGCGTTTGCCGCCTGGGTCAGACCGAGAGATAGGGCCAGAATCAATAGGACGCTGAGCCAACCGGCCTTTGGTCTCACCTGAATGTTCGAAGCGCCCATCCGGGTCGATCCTTTGATTGTTCGGTCGGTCCGGCCGTCGAGGCCGCCGGTAGCACGCATCAGTCGACTGATACCGCAATAGGGCGCCTTGAAGGCGATCTTGAAGCCATTCCCGCGCCGGATTGGGGCGGCCCGCAGCGAATCAGGTTCCTGTGGGCTGCCCCGCCTGTGCGTACATCCGGTAATCCCCCTGTCAACTGCGCGCCGCCATGTTTCTGCGACTTTCGCTTGATTCTGCGGGAAAAATCGCAAGCGGCAGGTTCATCGCAGGCGCATGGCTTTCGGCCCCACTACTGCATTGCGAGCGCCTGCGAATTATGGTTTGAGAGGCTGGATTTCGACGCGTTCTAGCGATCTGGCTCCCGTACCCACCTTGACTCAGAGACGGGTATGTCCGGAAGGCCATTAGTCAGGGCGGATCGTGCTGCATTTCCGGTCACGTGCCGGAGGTGTTTTGGGGAATTATCAAGGGAGCGCGAACGGCATGAAGATGTCGATTGGCCGGTTGGGCAGGCAGTTGCTGGGGTTGGCGGTGGCGGGGATGGCGTCAGTCGTCGCGGGATCGGCCTTTGCCGAGCTGGGACAGCCGGCGCCGTGGGAGCACACGCTGCAGGAAGCCGCGACCCCGGTGATGGAAAACATCATCTGGTTCCATAATTTCCTGCTGGTGCTGATCACCGTCATCACCCTGTTCGTGCTGGCGCTGCTCGTCATCGTGGTGGTCAAGTTCAACGCCAAGGCCAACCCGGTCCCCTCCCGGACCACCCACAACACCCTGATCGAAGTGGCCTGGACGCTGATCCCGGTCCTGATCCTGGTCGGCATCGCGGTGCCGTCGTTCCGCCTGCTGTTCCTGGAGCTCGACGTGCCGAAGCCGGACCTCACCGTGAAGGTCACCGGCAAGCAGTGGTACTGGTCCTACGCCTACCCGGATAACGGCAAGTTCGAGTTCGACTCGCTGCTCGACAAGGACAAGCAGCCCCGTCTGCTCGGCGTCGACAACGAGATGGTGGTCCCGGTCAACAAGGTGGTGCGGATCCAGACCACCGGCGCCGACGTCATCCACTCCTTCGCGGTGCCGGCCTTCGGCGTGAAGATCGACTCGGTCCCCGGCCGCCTCAACGAGAGCTGGTTCAAGGCCACCAAGACCGGCGTGTTCTACGGCCAGTGCTCGGAACTGTGCGGCAAGGACCATGCCTTCATGCCGATCGCGGTGCGGGTCGTCAGCGACCAGGAATTCGCGACCTGGGTGGAGGGGGCGAAGAAGAAGTTTGCGACCAACCCGGCGAATTCCTACGCCTCGGCTGGTCAGGCGGCGCAGTAAGCCTGAGGGCTTGCGGCGCGGGATGGAATAAGGGCGATGGGACCGCAAGGTCCAAGAGGGACTGCAAGGCAGGATTTTGAACATGGCGACAGGCGCAGCGACACACGACGATCACGCCCATGATGATCACGCCCACCATCCGACCGGATGGCGGCGCTATCTCTACTCCACGAACCACAAGGACATCGGTACGATGTACTTGGTCTTTGCGGTGATCGCGGGCATCATCGGCGCCGCGATGTCGATCGCGATCCGTGCCGAGTTGATGTATCCGGGCGTCCAGATATTCCACGAGACGCACACCTATAACGTGTTCGTGACCTCGCACGGCCTGATCATGATCTTCTTCATGGTCATGCCGGCGATGATCGGCGGGTTCGGCAACTGGATGGTGCCGCTGATGATCGGCGCGCCTGACATGGCGTTCCCGCGCATGAACAACATCTCGTTCTGGCTGCTGCCGGCGTCGTTCGCGCTGCTGCTGATGTCGACCTTCGTCGAGGGTGAGCCGGGCGCCAACGGCGTCGGCGCTGGCTGGACCATCTACGCGCCGCTGTCGACCTCGGGCCATCCGGGCCCGGCGGTCGATTTCGCGATCCTGTCGCTGCATCTCGCCGGTGCGTCGTCGATCCTCGGCGCCATCAACTTCATCACCACGATCTTCAACATGCGCGCGCCGGGCATGACCCTGCACAAGATGCCGCTGTTCGTGTGGTCGATCCTGGTGACGGTGTTCCTGCTGCTGCTGTCGCTGCCGGTGCTCGCCGGTGCGATCACCATGCTGCTGACCGACCGCAATTTCGGCACCGCCTTCTTTGCCGCTGACGGCGGCGGCGATCCGGTGCTGTTCCAGCATCTGTTCTGGTTCTTCGGCCACCCCGAAGTGTACATCCTGATCCTGCCGGCCTTCGGCATGGTCAGCCAGATCGTCTCGACCTTCTCGCGCAAGCCGGTGTTCGGCTATCTCGGCATGGCCTACGCCATGGTCGCGATCGGCGGCATCGGCTTCGTGGTGTGGGCGCACCACATGTACACCGTCGGCATGTCGTCGGCGACGCAGGCCTATTTCGTCGCCGCCACGATGGTGATCGCGGTGCCGACCGGCGTGAAGATCTTCTCCTGGATCGCCACGATGTGGGGCGGCTCGATCGAGTTCAAGGCGCCGATGATCTGGGCGATCGGCTTCATCTTCCTGTTCACCGTCGGCGGCGTCACCGGCGTCGTGCTGGCCAATGCCGGCGTCGACCGAGTGCTGCAGGACACCTACTACGTGGTGGCGCACTTCCACTACGTGTTGTCGCTCGGTGCCGTGTTCGGCATCTTCGCCGGCTGGTACTACTGGTTCCCGAAGATGTTCGGCTACATGTACTCGGAGACCATCGCCAAGGCGCACTTCTGGTTCACCTTCATCGGCGTCAACCTGGTGTTCTTCCCGCAGCACTTCCTCGGCCTGTCGGGCATGCCGCGCCGCTATGTCGACTATCCGGATGCGTTCGCCGGCTGGAACCTGATCTCCTCCTGGGGCTCCTACATCTCCGGCATCGGCGTGCTGATCTTCATCTACGGCGTGATCGATGCCTTCGTCCGCAAGGAGCAGGCCGCGAACAATCCGTGGGGCGCGGGTGCGACCACGCTGGAGTGGACGTTGACCTCGCCGCCGCCGTTCCACCAGTTCGAAGTGCTGCCGCGCGTGCAGTAAATCCAAAGACGGCGCGGCGCACTTAAGAGTGCGCCGTGCTCTTTATAGAAGCGGGACCTGATCTTGTCGGTTGTCGATCACAATGCCATCGAGTTGCCCCGGATCTCCGAGGCCGAAGTGGGCGATTACATCGCGCTGTTGAAGCCGCGCGTGATGTCGCTGGTGATCTTCACCGCGCTGGTCGGGCTGATGATCGCGCCGGTGCATGTGCATCCGGTGCTGGCCTTCACCTCGATCCTGTGCATCGCGGTCGGCGCCGGCGCCTCCGGCGCGCTCAACATGGCCTATGAGAACGACGTCGACGCGTTGATGACGCGCACCGCCAACCGGCCGATCCCGCGCGGCCGCATCACCCCGACCGAGGCGGCTGCGTTCGGCATCACGCTCGCCTTCTTCTCGGTGATGACACTCGGCATCCTGGTCAACTGGGTGGCGGGCGCGCTGCTTGCCTTCACCATCTTCTTCTATGCCGTGGTCTACACGATGTGGCTGAAGCGCTGGACCGCGCAGAACATCGTGATCGGCGGCGCCGCCGGTGCGCTGCCGCCGGTGGTGGCCTGGGCGGCCGCGACCGGCTCGCTCTCGGTCGAGCCGATCCTGCTGTTCCTGATCATCTTCTTCTGGACCCCGCCGCATTTCTGGGCGCTGGCGCTGTTCCGCAGCGACGACTATGCGCGCGCCGGCATTCCGATGCTGCCGGTGGTTGCCGGTCCCGACGCGACCCGCCTGCAGATCCTGCTCTACACCATCGTGCTAGTCGCGGTGGCGCTGGTGCCGTGGCCGCTCGGCTATTTCGACGCGATCTACGGCGTCACCTCGCTGGTGCTCGGCGCCGGCATGCTGTGGCTCGCCATCGAGGTCTATCGCCGCCGCGAGGGTGTTGCGGCCAACCGCGCCACCCGCCGGCTGTTCGCGTTCTCGATCCTTTATCTGTTCGCGCTGTTTGCCGTCCTCCTCGCCGAGGTCGTGGTCCGCGCGATTGCGCCTGTCTTGATCGGATAGGGAACGCCGGGGGGGCGAGATGGGGGCGCATGGGACATCAATGGACGAGAAACGCGAACCAGACGGAATCGTCCTCACCGAGGCGCAGCTCAGGAGCCGGCGCCAGCGCTCGATCGCCATTGCGCTCGCGCTCGGCGTCATGGTCCTGCTGTTCTTCGCGGTCACCATCGTCAAGGGGCCAGCCGTGCTGGTGCGGCCGCTGTGAGTGAGATGGCAAACCAGCCGGCACCGGATGGCCCGCAGGGCGAGCGCGCCAAGGTCACGCGCCGCACGCTGTCGCGCGACGCGATGGTGGCGTCGATCTGCGGTTTTGTCGTGGTGCTGATGCTCGGCGCGTCCTACGCGGCGGTGCCGTTCTACAACTGGTTCTGCCGCACCACCGGCTTCAACGGCACCACCCAGGTTGCGACCGCGCTGCCTTCGGATGCGCCGCTCGAGCGCACCATCACCGTCAGCTTCGATTCCAACGTCGCGCCGGGCCTGCCCTGGAAGTTCGAGCCGGAGCAGAACAATATCGACGTCAAGATCGGCCAGGTCGTCACCGTCTATTACACCGTGACCAACCAGTCGGCCCGCACCACCACGGCTCAGGCGTCCTACAACGTCGCGCCGCTGACGGTTGGCGCCTATTTCCAGAAGATCAACTGCTTCTGCTTCACGGAACAGACCTTGGCGCCCGGCGAAAAGCGCGAGATGGCCGTCGTATTCTATGTCGATCCGGCGCTGGCCAAGGACAGCGAGAACGACACGCTGAAGACGATCACCCTGTCCTACACCTTCTTCCCCGTGCGCGACGCCGCGCCGAAGCCCGTGGCGGCGGGCGAGGCGGAGCAGCGCAAGGGCGGCTAGTTTTGGAATTAAAGACTTAAGACGTGCCTCGCGGCACGCGAATGGAGAGACGGCAATGGCTGAGGCGCAAGTCAAGCATCACGACTATCATCTCGTCGACCCGAGCCCGTGGCCGGTGGTCGGCTCGATCTCGGCCTTCATCATGGCGGTCGGCGCGATTGGCTGGATGCACCACATGTATTCGGCCGCCCCGATCGTGTTCGGGGTCGGCACCATCGGCGTGCTCTACACCATGGCGAGCTGGTGGGGCGACGTGATCAAGGAAGCCCAGTACAAGGGCGACCACACCCGCGTGGTGCAGATCAGCCACCGCTACGGCATGATCCTGTTCATCGCCTCCGAGGTGATGTTCTTCGTCGCCTGGTTCTGGGCCTTCTTCAATTCGGCGCTGTTCCCGGCCGATGCGGTGCATGCCACCCGCGACGCGGTGTTCGGCTGCGGCGCCGGCACGGCGATGGGCGCCTGCTCCGTTCCCGGCACCTGGCCGCCGCACGGCATCGAGACCTTCGATCCCTGGCATCTGCCGCTGCTCAACACGCTGCTTCTGCTGACCTCGGGCACCACGGTCACCTGGGCGCACCATGCGCTGCTGGAGAACGACCGCCAGGGCCTCAAGCAGGGCCTGATCCTCACCGTGATCCTCGGCGCCCTTTTCACCTGCGTGCAGGCCTATGAATACGCCCACGCGACGTTCTCGTTTGGCGGCAACGTCTATGGCTCGACCTTCTTCATGGCGACCGGGTTCCACGGCTTCCACGTGCTGGTCGGCACCATCTTCCTGCTGGTCTGCCTGATCCGCGCCTATGCCGGTCACTTCACGCCGAAGCAGCACCTCGGCTTCGAGTTCGCCGCCTGGTACTGGCACTTCGTCGACGTGGTCTGGCTGTTCCTGTTCATCTGCATCTACGTCTGGGGCCGCGGCGCCGAGGCGATGGCCCACGGCGCGCACTAATCACGGGCTGACGTGCTAAGAGGGGGCGGCCCATTGGCCGCCCCTTTTGCTTTTGAAGAGACCCGATGACGGATACCCCGCCCACTGTTACCGAGAGCGCGATCCGCGGCATCGCCTGCCGCTGTCCGCGCTGCGGCAAGGGCAAGCTCTATTCCGGCTTCCTGACGCTGGCGCCGCGCTGCCAGGCCTGCGGCCTCGACTTCGCCTTCATCGATGCCGGTGACGGGCCGGCGATCTTCGTCATCATGCTGGCCGGCGCCATCGTGGTCGCGGCGGCGCTGATCGTCGAGGTGAAGTACCAGCCGCCGTTCTGGGTCCATGCCGCGCTGTGGCTGCCGTTGATCGTGGTGACCACGATCCTGCCGCTGCGTTCCATGAAGGCGCTGCTGATCGCGCTGCAGTTCCACCACAAGGCCGCCGAAGGCCAATTGATCGAGCGCGACCCGCAATGAATGACACGACGAACAAAGCGTTTCCCAGCGAACTGGACACCGATTCGCGCCAAGAAAACGCGTCAAAACAAGAAACGAGAGCCCCGTTCCGATTCGATCGGAACGGAAAGGGCTCTGGTCGGCCGAGCGCGGCCGGCTTCGGCATTTTCACGTTGATCCTGATCGCGGTGTGCATCGCGCTTGGCGTCTGGCAATTGCAGCGCAGGGTCGAGAAGCACGCGCTGATCGCAGCGCTCGACGTGCGGCTCGCCGCCCCGACCGAGGCGATGCCGCCGCCGTCGGCTTGGTCCACGCTGACTTCGGCCAAGGATGAATTCCGCCGCGTCACCCTGACCGCGACCTATGCGAAACAGCCGGACGCGATGGTGTTCAGCTCCGGCTCCGCAGTGCGCGACGACATCAACGGACCCGGCACCTGGGCGTTCCTGCCGGCGAAGCTCGCCAGCGGCGAGACCGTCGTGGTCAACACCGGCTTTGTCCAGAACACGATGCAGGACCGCGCCTTCGAGGATCGCGTCGCCGGCCGCCTCGTCACCGGCGCGCCGGTCGAACTCACCGGCTACATCCGCTTTCCCGAGCCGCCGGGCCGGCTGACGCCCAAGGAAGATCCGTCGAAGCGGCTATGGTTCGTGCGCGATCATCGCGCGATGGCGCAGACTCTCGGCTGGGGAGAGGTCGCGCCGTTCTACATCGACCTCGAGGCGCCGGTGCCGGAGAGCGGCACGCCGAAGCCCGGGCCGCTCAAGGTGCGGCTCAAGGACGACCACATGCAGTACGCCATCACCTGGTTCTCGCTTGCCGCCGCGGTCACAATCGCCTTCGGCCTGTGGTGGCGCGGCCAGCGGCGCCGGGCGGGTTGAGCAGGGGCTTGAAGTCGCCCTTGCAGCATTTACATAATTGCTGTATTTTACAGCAATTATGGAGCTCGGCCGTGGCGGAGTACTCGACCAGCGACCTCTCGCGGAGGTCAGGGGACATTATCGCTGAAGCGCTTCGGCGACCGGTGACCATCACCCAGCGGAACAAGCCGCGCCTGGTGCTGCTGAGCATTGAAGACTACCGCCGCCTCGTTACCCGCGCCGATACGCGGAAAGCCGGTCGGCTCGAGACGATGCCCGACGACGTGTTCGAGGGTCTCAAGGAAGCGATCAGCGCCTATGAACAAGAGGGCGACGAGACGTGAGTCTCGACGATCTTCGCACCGGCAGTGTGATTCGATTTCCCTATTTATGGGTACGCGAGGCGGAACGTGGCGAGACGGAGGGGCGCAAGCCTCGCCCCGTCGCAGTCGGCGTGAGGATCGCCCGCCCAAAGGGCGGCGACGTGCTGGTGCTGTTTCCAATCACCAGTCAACCGCCGGCACCCGATCGCTTCGCAGCGGAGATCCCCGAGATGGAGAAACGTCGCGCAGGGCTCGACGCTACGCTTCGTCTCTGGATCATCCTTGATGAATACAATCAAGATATCGTCGATCAATCATTCTATCTCGAGCCGGCGCCGCCGCTGGGGCGGTTCAGCAAAGCGTTCTTTCTGCCGTTGATGAAGCAGTTCATCGCACGTCGCGCCAGCATCCGGGGCGTCAACCGCCACAGCTGAAGGGCGCGTCGCTGAGATACGGCGCACACCTTGATGCGCGATGCTCAATGGCCGGCACGAACGGGGCCGCCGAGCTTGACCTTGCGCAAGGTCAGCGCCAGCGGGATCGCCGAGAGCGAGATCAGCATCAGCACCCAGAACGCATCCATGTAGGACAGGAACGAGGCCTGGGTCTGCACCTGCTGGCCGATCCACTGGATCGCCTGCTGATGCGCCTGCGCCAGCGAGTTGCCCTGGGCGACGAAGAAGTCGGTGACCTGGTGCAGCGTGTCCTGATATTGCGGGCTTGACGGCGTCACCTGCTCGACCAGTCGGCTCTGGTGGAACTGCTGGCGGTGCGTCAGCACGTTGGACACGATCGAGACGCCGATCGAGCCGCCGGTGTTGCGCGCCGCATTGATCAGCGCGGAGGCCTGGTCGGTCTTGTCGGGCGGGATGCCGTCATAGGACGCCGCCATGATCGGCACGAAGATCAGCGGCAGGCCGACGCCGATCAGCATGCGCGAGCGCGCCATGAACCAGAAGCCGAGATCGCCATAGACGTTGGTCATGCTGTACATCGAGGCCGCAATCACCAGCGCGCCGAGCACGATCAGATATTTCGGCTGCACCTTGGCGGCGAGCCGGCCGACCGCGAACATCATCGCCATGGTGACGAGGCCGCCGGGCGAGAGCACCAGGCCGGCCCAGGTTGCGGTGTAGCCGAAATCCTGCTGCACCAGCTGCGGCAAAAATTGCGTGGTCGCAAGCAGGATGGCGCCGGTCGCCAGCATCACCAGGAAGCAGGCGCCGAACTGTCGGGTCGCCACCATGCGCAGGTCAATCATCGGATTGCGCCGGGTCATCTCCCACGGGATCATCAGCACGAATGCCGTGCCGCAGATCACCGCTGATGTGACGATGAAGGACGAGGCGAACCAGTCGTCCTCGAGGCCGCGGTCGAGCATCACCTCGAGCGCGCCGAGGAAGGTCGCGACCAGCGCGAAGCCGATGACATCGAAACCGGCCTCCTGCCGTTGCGGCTTGGCCTTCTTTGCAGGCTCCTGCAGCACTGCCGCGATCAGGATGGTCGCAAACGCGCCGACCGGGGCGTTGATCAGAAAACACCAGTGCCAGGACAGATTGTCGGACAGCCAGCCCCCGAGCGTCGGCCCGACGACCGGCGCCACCACCACGGCGATGCCGAACACCGCAAACGCTTGTCCGCGCTTGGCCGGCGGAAACGCATCCGCGAGGATCGACTGCGCCACCGGCACCATGCCGCCACCGCCGAGGCCTTGCAGGATGCGGAACAGCAGCAGCGCGTTGAGGCTCGAGGCGAAGCCGCACAGGATCGAGCTGACCGTGAAGATGCCGAGGCAGATCAGGAAGAACCGCTTGCGCCCCAGCATTCGGGCGAGAAAGCTGGACGCGGTCAGGATGATGGCGTTGGAAACCAGATAGGAGGTGACCACCCAGGAGGCTTCGTCCTCGCTCACCCCCATGCCGCCGGCGATATAGGGCAGCGCGACGTTGGCGATCGTGGTGTCGAGCACCTCCATGAAGCTCGCGAGCGCAACTACGATGGCGATCAGCCAGGGATTGACGCTGACGGCTGGAGCCGGCATGGCTTTGGCGTCGATCGCTGCGGCACTCATCACAGCCTCCCAAGATTCAGCTTCTCAAGACGCTCGAGCAGCGACGGCGCGGCGTCGATCCGCACCGTCGGCACCACCGACATGCCCGGCCCGAGCGCGACGTCGGTCGGCGGATTGTCCATCACGATCTTCACCGGCACGCGCTGCACGATCTTGACGTAGTTGCCGGTGGCGTTCTGCGCCGGCAGCAACGAGAACGCGGTGCCGGAGCCGGGCTGCACGCTCTCGACATGGCCCTTGATCGTGCGTCCGGGATAGGCGTCGATCTTCAGCGTCACTTGCTCGCCCGGCCGCATCTTGTCGAGCTGGATCTCCTTGAAGTTCGCGGTGACCCAGGTCTGGTCGGGCACGAACATGGTCAGGTTGGTGCCGGCCTGCGCGAACTGGCCGACGGCAGCCGAGAGGTTGACGACGCGGCCCGGCTGCGCGGCGGTCACCG
Source organism: Bradyrhizobium sp. 26S5 (assembly GCF_036923295.1). Taxonomy (NCBI): domain Bacteria; kingdom Pseudomonadati; phylum Pseudomonadota; class Alphaproteobacteria; order Hyphomicrobiales; family Nitrobacteraceae; genus Bradyrhizobium; species Bradyrhizobium sp. 26S5. Next base: position 944,866 of record NZ_CP145948.1, read on the forward strand.
TCGTGTAGGACAGATTGAGTTGCGCCTGGTCGCGCTGCGCCTCGGCCTGGGCGAGATTGGCGACCGCGCTCTTGCGCTGTGCCTTCAGCGATTCGACCTGGCGCTGTGCAAGGTTGAGCGTCGCCTGCGCGCTCAGCAGTGCGGCCTGCTGCTGATGCAGCTGCGAGGTGTATTGCTCGGAGTTCTGCACGGTGCCGTAGCCGGTCTGCTCCAGATGCTGGAAGCGCGTTGCCTGCTGCTGGGCGAACACCAGCGCCGCCTGCGCCTGGTCCACCTGGGCCTGGTTGGCGGCGATCTGCGCCTGCTGCACATCGAGCTGCGCATCGACATTCTCGATGCTGGCGCGCGCCGCCGCGACCTGGGCCTCGGCCTGCGCCAGCGCGACGCGATAGTCGCGGTCGTCGAGGCGGGCGATCACGTCGCCCGCTGTGACGTGCTGGTTGTCGGTGACCGGAACGGCGGTGATGTAGCCGGAGACTTTTGGTGCGAGGGCGGACTGCCGCGCCGCGATGAAGGCGTCGTCGGTGGATTCGAAATGGTCTGTGTAATCCATATAGAGGGTGCCACCGCCGACCGCGGCGGCGAGCAGCACGGCGCCGATCGCGGAGACGACCGGACGGCGGCGCAGGAAACCGCGCCGCGGCGCCTTGCCGGTAACCTCCGGTGGGACTGTTTCCGGTGGCGCGGGCTGCTTGCCGGCTGGACGCTCCGGCGCGGGAGCCTTCGCGGTGATCTCCGGCCGGTCGGATTTGGCATCGGCTTCGTGCGGGGCCGGCACCGGGGGCGCGCCCTCGATGCTCGGATGCCCCTCCTGGTCGCGCTCCAAAACAGTGTCTTCGAACATGATGGCGGCTCCTGCTGTCCGGCGAGGTCCGTGCGGGCTCGCATAAAGGAACGAAACAGTTTCGTTTCTACGCCGCAAATAGTCTCGCGGCAGCGCAGCGTCAATAGAAACGGAACTGTACCGTTCTATTTACAACCAGATGTGATAGGGCTATATTGCCTGTTGTTGCCGGCGCGACCGGCCAATGGCACCCGGGTAAAGGCGATGACCACCAGCACCTTGAAGAAGCCGCGGGCTCCCAAGGCGAGGCCGGTCGAGGTGCGTGCCGGCCGGCCGCCGAAGGAGCTGGCCGGCGAGGTCGATGGGCGCATCCTGGATGCGGCGCGCAAGGTCTTCCTGCAGCGCGGGTTCGAGGGCGCGAGCATCGACGAGATCGCCGAGGCCGCGCGCTCCGGCAAGCGCACGATCTATGCGCGCTTCCGCGACAAGCGCGCGCTGTTCACCGAGGTGGTGACGCGGGACATCCTGTCACGTATCGCCGAGTTCAAGGCGGACGCGCCGGTCGGCGTGACGATCGAGGAGCGTCTCACTAGCGTGGCCTCGACCCTGCTGCATTGGGGCCTTGACGCCGATCGGATCGGGCTGATGCGGCTCGCCATCGCGGAGGCGCATCGCTTTCCGGATCTCGCTGCCACCGTCAACCGCAGGGCGCGCGCGCTCGCCACCGAGCTCGGCGTTCACCTGCTGCGTGACCTGACGCAATCCGACGAACTCGGCAAGCTGCCGGCCTTCGCCCCGGAGCATCTGCCGACAACGGCGCGCTTGTTTCTCGACATCATCGCGGTGCCGATGCTGCTGCGTGCGCTGTTCGAGGTGGACCTGAAAGTGCTCGACCCCGAGATCAATGATCATGTTGCACGCGGCGTCGCGTTTTTCGTTGCTGCGTGCAGAAATGGTTTCTGACTCGAAACAGACTGGTCTCCGGTTGATCAAGAGATGATCCGAGACAGGTTCGCTCACGCGGTTGTGAGCGCTAGTCGTTGCAACTTCGACACAGCTTGCGGGAAAGAATGCAATTCGAGTGAGGCATGCTGTCGCACGCCTTCCTTCCATGGCAGAGATTTGGTCGCTCGCTTTTTGGGGCGACTTGCTTGCGGCAAGGGCAAAGGGGAATGGAAGTGCGTCGTTTTGGAATCGTTGGGGCTGGAGCCTGCTTTTCATCACGGGATTTGCGAGCGCGGCGTCAGCCGCTGACCTGCCGGAGCGCAGCTGGACCAAGGCTCCGCCATTGGTGGCTCCCGCGTTCAACTGGTCCGGATTCTATGCCGGCGTGAATGTGGGCGGCGGCTGGTATGATGGTGGGAATATCACGACCAGCAGCAATGTCGTTTCGATCGTCGGCGCCGGCAACGTTGTTCGTGTCCCCGTTTCGGACAGCAACCAGGCGGGCATCACCGCTGGCGGATTGCTCGGATACAACTATCAGATCGACAGGGTCGTCCTCGGTGTGGAAGCCGATTTCAACTATGTCGACCTGAAGTCTTCCCGGGGTGGAAGCACCACCGTCACTTTCTTTCACGGCCCGACGGAAAGCTTCAATTTTCAAAACACCAGCAAGATCGATTGGTTCGGCACTGTGCGGAGCCGCATCGGCTTTGTGCCGGCCGAGCGCCTGCTGATCTACGCGACAGGCGGTCTGGCCTATGGCGAGGTGAAGACCAACATCACCAACTCGGAAGTCTTTTCCACGGGTCTCTCGCGGCTCTGGCTTGGCAACAATTCCGACATCCGCGTCGGTTGGACCGCCGGCGGCGGCCTCGAATATGCCTTTCCCGGCAACTGGACGCTGCGCGGCGAATATCTCTATGTCGATCTCGGCGGAAGCGGCACGACAGCGACCTTCCAGGGCACGGATCCGGTGCAGAGCCAGATCCGTTACAATGCCAGCCGCGAGAACAGGTTCAGCATTGCTCGCGCCGCGTTGAGCTACAAGTTCTGACACCGGCTTGAGCAAGGCGTTGCGTTCTCTCTCCCGCAAGCGGGAGAGGTACCGCCGGATCGATCCATTCATGCCAACGGCGGGACTGCCTCCGATGGGCACGAGGCAGCTTGTTGCGCGCCTTTGCGCACGCCGCCCAGCCATCGCCTGATGTCGTCGAGATAGATGTAGACGACCGGCGTCGTGAACAACGTCATCAGCTGCGAGACGATCAACCCGCCGACGATCGCAAAGCCGAGCGGTTGGCGCAGCTCGGAGCCGGTTCCGGTGCCGATCATCAGCGGCACGCCGCCGAGCATCGCGCACATCGTCGTCATCAGGATCGGGCGGAAGCGGGCCTTGCAGGCCAGATAGACCGACCGCTCGGCGGAGAGGTGCTGGTGGCGTTCGGCTTCCAGCGCGAAGTCGATCAGCATGATGCCGTTCTTCTTGACGATGCCGATCAGCAGGATGATGCCGATCAGCCCGATCACGTCGAGGCCGAAGCCGAACGCCCATAGCGCAAGCAGCGCGCCGAGGCCGGCGGAGGGCAGGGTCGAGAGGATCGTGACCGGATGGATGGTGCTTTCATAGAGCATGCCGAGGATCAGATAGACCGCAACGATCGCCGCGACGATCAGCATCGGCGTGCTGGTGAGCGCCGCCTGGAACGCCTGCGCATTGCCCTGGAAGCTGGTGGCAACGGTCGCTGGCATGTGCATATCGGCGGTCGCCTTCTGGATGGCGGCGACCGCCGTTCCGACTGCCGCGCCCGGCGCGAGGTTGAAGCTCAGCGTCACCGACGGGAACTGGCTTTGATGGTTCACCGCAAGCGGCGCGGTGCCGTAATCGATGCTCGCGATCTGGCTGAGCGGCACCATAGATCCGGTGGACGAGCGGATATAGATGCGGTTCAGCGCATAGGGGCCGAGCTGGAACGACGGATCGACCTCGAGGATCACGTAATAGGTGTTGAGCGCCGTGAACAGCTGCGCGACATGGCGCTGGCCAAATGAATCATAGAGCGTGTTGTCGACTGCGGCCGGATCGATGCCGAGGCGCGCGGCGGCGTCGCGGTCGATTTCGAGCTTGAGCTGGCGCGCCGCGTTGGCCTGGTCGGTGGCGACGTCGGCGAGCTCCGGCAGCGTCTTCAGCGTCTGATACAGCTTGCCGGCCCACAGATTGAGCTCGTCCTGGTTCACATCGGTGAGCGTGTACTGATATTGCGTCTTGGACAGGCGGCTAGCGAGATTGATGTCCTGCGTCGCCTGCAGGAACACCGACATTCCCTTGATCTTCTGCAGCGCGCTGTCGAGCTGCCGGATCACCTGGTCCGCGGAAGCAGAGCGCTCCGCTTTAGGCTTCAGCAGCACGAACAGGCGACCATTGTTCTCGGTGACGGTCGGGCCACCGGGGCCGATATAACCGGTCGCATTGGCCACCGCAGGGTTTTTGGCAATGATGTCGATGGCGCTGCGCTGCAAGGCCGCCATCTGCGCCGGCGAAACGTCCGCCGATGCCTCCGTGATGCCGGTGATCATGCCGGTGTCCTGCTGCGGAAAGAAGCCCTTGGGGATCGCGACAAAGAGCAGGCCGGTCACCACGATGCTGGCCAGCATGATTGACAGCGTCGTGGCCTTGAAGCGCAGCGCCACGGCGAGCAGCCGCTCATAGCCGGTCTCGATCGCGACAAAGCCGCGCTCGAGCGCGCGCGACACCCGCCCGGCGTCGGCGCCTTGGTTCGGCGACAGCAGATAGGCGCACATCATCGGCGTCAGGGTCACCGAGACGACGACCGACACCAGGATGGTAACGCACACCGTCACGGCGAATTCCTGGAACATGCGGCCGATCACGCCGCCCATCAGCAGGAGCGGAATGAACACCGCGACCAGCGAGACCGAGATCGAGATGATGGTGAAGGCGATCTCTTTTGCGCCCTTCAGCGTCGCCTGCATCGGTGAGAGACCCTCCTCGATGTGCCGCGAGATGTTCTCGATCATCACGATGGCGTCGTCGACGACGAAGCCGACCGCGATCGACAGGCCCATCAGCGAGAGATTGTCGAGGCTGTAGTTGAGCAGGTACATCACGCCGAACGTGCCGATCAGCGAGATCGGAACCGAGACCGCGGGAATGATGGTCGCCCACAGATTGCGCAGAAACAGGAAGATCACGCCGACCACCAGCGCGATGGTCAACAGCAGGGTGAACTGCACGTCGGCGACGCTGGCGCGGATCGTCTGCGTGCGGTCGGACGCGATCTGGACCTTGATGTCGGACGGCAGGCCCGAGACCAGCTGCGGCAGCAGCTTCTTGATGCCGTCCACCGTGCTGATCACGTTGGCGCCGGGCTGGCGCTGGATTGCGAGGATGACGGCCGGCTTGTCGTTGTACCAGCCGTGCAGCGTGACGTCTTCCGCGGCGACGATGGCCTGGCCGACGTCGCGCAGGCGCACCGGCGCGCCGTTGCGATAGGCGATGATCAGATCGTCATACCTGCTCGCTACCAGCACCTGGTCGTTGGTGGCAAGCGTGTAGGCCTGCTGATTGCCGTAGAGCACGCCCTTGGGCTGGTTCACGGTGATGTTGCCGAGCGTCGTGCGCAATTGCTCGAGGTCGAGGCCCGCGGCGGCGAGCTTGGCCGGATTGACCTGCACCCGGATCGACGGCTTCTGCATGCCGCCGATCGTCACCAGTGCGACGCCCGGCACCTGCGACAATTTCTGGGCCAAGATGCTGTCGGCGTAATCGTCGACCTTGGTCAGCGGCTCGGTGTCCGACGTCAGCGCGATCAGCAGCACCGGCACGTCGGCGGGATTGACCTTGTGGAAGGTCGGCGGCGACGGCATGGTCTTGGGCAGTTGTCCCGCTGCGGCATTGATCGCGGTCTGCACGTCCTGCGCGGCCGAATCGACGCTGCGGTTCAGCGCGAATTGCAGCGTGATCTGGGTGTTGCCGAGCCCGCTGCTCGAGCTCATGCCGGTCAGGCCCGCGATCTGGCCGAACTGCCGCTCCAGCGGCGTCGCGACCGAGGAGGCCATGGTCTGCGGGTCGGCGCCGGGCAGCTGCGCCGTCACCTGGATGGTCGGGGTGTCCACCGTCGGCAGCGCCGAGACCGGCAGCCGCACAAAGGCGACCATGCCGACCAGCGTGATGGCGATGGCCAGGAAAGCGGTCGTGACCGGTCTGCGGATAAAGCCTGCGGAGATGTTCATGGCAGCATGCCTGCGCTTGCAGTGGTCGCGTTCTGGACCAGGTCCTTCTCGTTATCGGGCACGATGTCGACCGTGGTCCCCGGATTGAGCCGGTACTGGCCGGCGGTGACGACGGTCTCGTCCGCCGCGAGGCCTTGCTCGATCAGGACCTGTCCCTCACGCGATTGGCCGGCTGTGACATTGCGTACGCTGACGACGTTGTTGGGGCCGACCACATAGGCGAAGGCCCCGCTTGGCCCCTGCAGCACCGCCGTCAGCGGCACAGTGAGCGCGTTGTGGCTGACGGCAACGGTCAGATGGACGTTGACGAAGTTGCCGGGCCACAGCATGCGGCCGGCGTTGGGGAAGGACGCCTTCAGCCGCACCGTACCGGTCGAACTGTCGACCTGGTTGTCAATCAGCATCAGGCTGCCGTGGTCGAGCTTCTGCTGGTCCTTGGCATCATAGACATCGACCGACACGATCCCGGATACGAGCGCCTGCTGCACGCGCGGGATGTCGGCGGACGGCAGCGTGAAGATCACCGCGATCGGCTGCAGCTGGGTCAGGACCACGAGTCCGTTGAGATCGGACGGCTGCACGATGTTGCCGGGATCGATGCGGCGGATTCCGGTGACGCCGTCGAACGGCGCGGTGATGGTGGTGAAGCTCAGCTGTGTTTGCGCGGCTTCCAGCGCCGCCTTGTCGAGCGCGACCGTGCCCTCACCCTGCGAGACCAGCGAATTCTGGGTATCGAGCAGCTGCTGGGTGGCAAAGCCGCGGTTGGCGAGCGGCTGGGTCCGCGAAAGGTTGGTCCTGGCGTTCTTCAGGCTGGCCTCGTCGCGGGCCAGCGCGGCCTCGGCCTGATCGACCTGGGCCTCATAGACCCGCGGGTCGATCTTGGCGAGCACGTCGCCGCGCTTCACCTGCTTGCCCTCGACGAAGTCGACGCTGTCGAGCGTGCCCTGCACCTGGGTGCGGATGGTCGCGGTGTTGATCGGCGTCACCGTGCCGAGCCCTTCGAGCACGATCGGCACGTCGTGCTGCCGGACCTTGGCCGCCGTCACCGGAACGGCCCCGGACAGGGCCGCCGCGGGTGCGTGATCTGTGCGGCCGTCGCGCAGGTGCACGAGATACGCGCCGGCGCCGATTGCGGCGGCGATCGCCAGACAAACGCTGGTGATCATGAGGGCCTTCGGTGTCATGGGTCGCCAACTCCATCAATTGTCCGGCGGCCGATCGTTGCGACCAGCTCGAGGACGAAGGTTTCAGTGACGCTCGCTGCCGCGCCGGCAGCGCGGCCGGCCGTCAGGTCGAGCGTGATGATGCGTGCGTCGAGATCGGCGGAGCGCAGCGCGCCGATGAGATCGCCGCGCAGCGCCTCATCGCCGTCGCGGCGGATGACAAGCCGCATCGCCGTGACCGTGGGCACGATGGGAAACGGCAGCGCGCCGCAGGGGACGTCGATCGCGACGATGCCGCCGCACGGCAATTCGCCCCGCAGCGCCAGTTCCAGCATGCTGCGCGCGACCGGCCCTTCGCCGAGCAGGATCAGGTGCCGCCGCGTCATGCCGGAGCGGCTGAGCGCGGCCGCGACGCCGCTTACGATGTCGGCATAGCCCGGTTCGCCCAGCGCGATCGGCAACCACTTTGCAAGTGGCGTCAGTGCCCGCCAGCGCGCGAAGGTTTGGGGGATGGCGGCAGCCGGTGCATCCGGTGTGACCAGGACACCGACCAGCACACTCGCGGCGGTGCGAACCGGTCTTGCTGGAACTGCGCTGTGCAGGCTCTGGAACATGCCCGGAAGTTGGGCCCTGCCGCGATATTATTCAAATGAATTGTCTTTATCCGCCAATTCACATTGTGCATGATGAGCGCATGCGGCTGCGCAATCTCGACCTCAATTTGCTCCTGGTGTTCGACGCCGTCATGCGCGAACGCAGCGTGATACGCGCAGCCAACGCGCTTGCCATCAGCCAGCCGGCGGTCAGCCACGCGCTGAACCGGCTGCGCCACGCGCTCAAGGACGGACTGTTCGTCCGCACGCCATCCGGCATGCTGCCGACGCCGCGCGCGGAGGCGCTGGCGCTGCCGATCCGCAAGGCGCTCAACGAGCTGCAGCTCGCGGTCGAGGGCGATCAGTTCGATCCGGCGCAGGCCAACCGGCGCTTCAACATTGCGGTGAACAATTATGCCGCGGTGGTCGCGGTCGGCCTGATCCTCGCGGCCGCGCGGGCGCAAGCGCCGATGGTGCGGCTGACGCTGCTGCCGAGCGGCACCTTGAATCTTGCCGACCGGATCGACCGCGGCGAGCTCGATCTCGCGATCTCCGCGCGCGCGCTCGAGAGCGAGCGCTTTGCCTCGCAGCTTTTGATCGAGGACCGCTTCGTCGCGGTGCTGAGGGCGGGGCACCCGTCCCTGCGCAAGAAGCTGACCGCCGAGCTGCTGGCCAGCCTGCCGCATCTTGCGATCACCTCCAGCGGCGAGAATCTGGACTTCGTCGACGCCTGGCTGCAGGCCCGCAAGGCCGAGCGGACCATTGCCGCCGACGTCCCCTATCTGTCCGCCGGCGCGGTCCTGGTGCAATCCAACATGGTTGCGATCCTTGGGCGGAAGCTCGCGCTCGAATTCCGCCGCGCCTATCCGATCGAGATGCGCGAATTGCCGTTCGACGCACCGAAGCTGCAGAGTGTCATGAGCTGGCACCGCCGCTTCGACGATCTGCCGGCGCACCGCTGGCTGCGAGACACGATCGTTGCTGCCACGGCCGGCGTTTGACATCCGCACGGGATCGTCGCGCTTGCGGCAGGCCGGCGCTCAACCCGGCACGCGCTCCACGGCATGCCGCAGCCAGACCATGCCGCCCTCCAGCGTCTCGCAATGGGTGAGCCGCAGCGATTGCCCGGCGCCGGGGCGGTCGCCTTCGGGGCCGTGATAGTCGACGATGCTTTGCGATCCGGCGACGCCGTCGACCGCCGGATGGATCAGCGTGCTGAACTCGTCGATCAGCCCGTGCTTGAGGAAGGCGCCGTTGATCCCGCCGCCGCCTTCGAGCAGCAGCGTTTTGGCGCCGAACAGCGACGCAAGCTGCGCCATCGCACTCGCCAGATCATCGCCCTTTGCGCCGGCAAACAGGTAGGACGCGCCGTCCCCGCGCAATTCGGCGAGGTGGGCATCGGAGACCTGTTCGCCGAGCACCGCGACGGCGTGATCGCCGCCGACATTGTCCTTGCCGAAATGCACGCGGCCCGAGGGATCGATGCCGATCGCGAGCTTGCGGCCGTTGCGGTTGCCGAGATGCGGCTCGCGCGGCAGTTTCGGTGCATTGGCGACGTGCCGCTCCGATCCCTTGGCCATCTCGTTCATGGTGACGCGGCCGATGATCCATCCGTCGGCGTTGAACTCGTCATGGATCCGTTCGTAATGGGAGCGCAGCACGTCGGCCGGGATGCCGGCGGCGGGTTTGGTGAAGCGGCTGGGATGTAGCCGGCCGTCGATCGATGTGCCCATGTGGCAGATGATGTGGGGTCGCATAGGCTAACTCTTCGGTGGAGCGGCGCGGTGACTGCGCCGGGGAGGGGCAACCTCTGATCTAGAGTGGCCGAAGCACATTCTCAATGCCGATAACGCGGCAGTGTTTGGTAACATGCCCGCCGAATGGAACCGGCCGCGCCGCTCCGCGTCTCTCCTCACGTCTCCTTCGCGTATTGCTCGTAAAGCCTGGCTGCATTGTCCCAGCGAATGGCCTCCATGTAGATGTCCACATAACGCGCCGCGGCGGCACCGAAGTCCATGTGATAGGCGTGCTCATACATATCGAGCACCAGGACCGGACGACCGCCGGCAAGCGTCGTCGTATGATCCGCGGCCCATTGATTGACCAGCCGCTTGTCGCGGGGCGAGTAGGCGAGGATCACCCAACCCGAACCGCCACCTTCCGCCTTGCCCATCGCGGCGAATTCGGTGCGCCAGCGCTCCATGCTGCCGAAGTCGCGCGTGATCGCCTCGGCGAGCGCTCCGCCCGGTTTGCCCGCGCCGCCGAGCCCATCGAAATAGACTTCATGCAGGATCATCGAGTTCGCCGCGATCAACTCCTCGCGCTTCAGGCCGTTGATCATAAAGTTCGGCGCCTTGGCGAAGTCGAGTTCGGCAAGCTGCGTGCCGATGGCGTTGAGCCGCTTCACCGCGCCGACGTAATTGTTCTCGTAGTGGCTGACGAGGATCTTCTCGGAGATGCCGCTGATCGACTTTGGATCGAACGACATCGGTTTTGCCTGATAGGACATGGCCCTGGCTCCTGTCTGCTGGTTGGTTTCGGCAGCGGCGCGGTTGCTACCCAGCACGACTGCCGATGCGGTAGCTACGCCGGCCGCGGTGATGAAGTTGCGGCGCTCTGTGTCGATGGTCATCGGCTCCTCCTGATGTTGAGCAATGCCGGTACGCTTGGATCAAAGGGTGCGAAAGTTCGATGCGTCAGCCGCTCCGCTCAGATCATGCCCACGAGGCGCAGCAGCACGCCCACGATGCAGGACGCGGCGAGGACGGCGAGCATCCCCACATTGAAGCGGAAGATCGCAATCGCTGCGGCCACCGACAGCGCCAGCGCCGGCCAGTCGATACTGCCTGGCACCGGCGCGTCGAACGACAGGCCAAGCCCGTGCACCGGGAAGGTCTGCCGGAACAGCGTGTGCAGCGCGAACCAGATCGAGAGGTTGAGGATCACGCCGACCACGGCGGCGGTGATCGCCGACAGCGCGCCGGCGAGCGCCTTGTTGCCGCGCAGTGCTTCGATGTAGGGCGCGCCGACGAAGATCCACAGGAAGCACGGCGTGAAGGTCACCCATGTCGCGAGCAGGCCGCCGAGCGTGGCGGCAAGCATCGGCGGCAGGCCGCTGGCCTCGCGGAACGCCGCCATGAACCCCACGAACTGCACCACCATGATCAGCGGTCCGGGCGTGGTCTCGGCCATGCCGAGCCCGTCCAGCATCTCGCGCGGGCTGACCCAGTGGTAATATTCCGCGGCTTGCTGCGCGACATAGGCGAGCACGGCATAGGCCCCGCCGAATGTCACCATCGCCATCTTGCTGAAGAAGATCGCGATCTGGCTGAACACGTCACCGGGCCCGAGCGCGATGAGCAGGGCGAACACCGGCACCAGCCAGAGCGCGAGCCAGACCGCGCCGACCCGCAGCGCGCGCGACGCGTTGGGACGGACGTGATCCGGCACCGCCTCGCCAAGCATGCTGTCGATCACGGCGGAATTCTTGCCGCCATGTTCGATGGCCGCAAATTCGCTGCGGCCCAGGTATGCCCCGATCAGCCCGACGCCGGCAGCGGCCAGGATGATCAGCGGAAACGGCACCGCGAAGAAGAAGATTGCGACAAAGGCTGTCGCCGCGAGCGCGATCATCACCCGGTTGCGCAGCGCGCGCTTGCCGACCCGCACCACGGCCTGGATGACGATGGCAAGCACCGCTGCCTTCAGGCCGAAGAACAGCGCCTCGACAAATCCGACATTGCCGTAGGCGGCATAGATGTAGCTGAGTCCCATGACGGCGAAGATACCGGGTAGGATGAACAATCCGCCTGCCACGATGCCGCCGAGCGTCCGGTGCAGCAGCCAGCCGATATAGGTCGCGAGCTGCTGCGCCTCCGGCCCCGGCAGCAGCATGCAGTAGTTGAGGGCGTGCAGGAAACGCCCCTCCGATATCCAGTTCTTCTCCTCGACCAGGATGCGATGCATCACCGCGATCTGGCCGGCCGGTCCGCCAAAGCTCAGGATGGCGACGCGCATCCACACCAGCAGTGCCTCGTTGAACGAGATGCCGTGGGAGTGTTCCTGTCCGCGCGTCCTTGGGTTCGCCGCGACGTCGGTCATGGCTTCACCTTGCTGGTCGGCCAATTGTGCGTCTCCCGGGTCGCGTCGCGGCACCAGCGATAGAAGGCGTCGTAGAGTAGCAGGCCGGCGTTCAATTGTTCGAGGTCGTCGTCGAACATGCGCGACAGGCCGAGCGAGGCGGCAAGCAATCCGGGTGCCTCAGGGGATAGATCGAGCCGTGCGGTATCCGCGGCCCGCACCATGGTCGCGAGCCGCTCCAGCGCCGGCGTCGCCAGACCGAACTCCTTGACCATGATGTCGAAGGTGCAGAGTTCGCCGCGATGGCTCCAGAACACGTTCTCGATGTCGAACGGCGTCGCCCCGAACCGCTCGGCGACGGCCTCGACCTCCGCTGACGCGACGAACAGGAACACGGCCGCGGGATCGACAAAGCGGCGGATCAGCCACGGACAGGCGATGCGGTCGATCTTCGGCCGTGATCGCGTGACCCAGACGGTACGGCCGCGCCCGTCGCGTTTCGGAATCCTGTCGGCGGGAACGGTGGGAAGCTCCGCCGTTTTCCAGCCGAGATGGCCGCCCTCGAGAACCTCGGCAGCAATGTTGCCGCATCGCAGCCAGGCTGCGGTGCCTTCGGCGAGCTTCTGCCCCTTTTGGCAGATGACGACCACGGACTGGCCGGAGAAGCGGGAAGCCCAGTCCTGGACGTCGCGATGGGAGTGTCTGATCGCGCCCGGGATCAGCTGCGGATCTGCGGCGAAATCCTCATCGAGGCGAACGTCGACCAGCGTCGGCGCCTTGGCGGTGCCGATCAGACGAGACAATTTTTCGGATGAGATCGATGTGTATGACGACATGGTGCGCCCTTGGTGAACAGGACGCGATTCTTGGGCATGTCGCCTCGCGGGGAGATCGCACATCCCCGTGGCTGCAATAAAAGACGAATGTCCGTTGCTGTCAACGGTCTTGCCGAAGCGGATTCATCAGCGATTGAAGCGGATCACCAAAAGTTCACTGTCTATGACAGGGACGGTGTCGGTGCTGAACCTCGCTCTCAACCGCTCGGCGGGATTGGTTCCACTTCCATCTTGAAACCTGCGCGCGGTCGTCTAGATTCCTCGCTACGGGGAAAAGGCAGACTCCCCGTGAGACCTCGGTCCAAGCTCTGCGCGACACCCAACCCGTCGTGGAGCTTTGATATGGACACCGAACAGCACACACCCCGTCGTTCCAGAATAGCGATCCTGTGGCGTGGCGATGCCGCGGCGCGGCAGGAGGCGACCCCACACAACAACCGTTTCGTCCGCGTCTTCGAAGCGCTCGAAGCCTCCGGCATCGAGGCGTGTCCCGTCGTCTACGACGAGAGTTTCGCCGATGCCGTCCGCGACCAGTTGCTGACGATGGACGGCGTTCTCGTCTGGGTCGATCCGATCCATCAAGGCAAGACGCGCGCGGCGCTCGATCCCCTGCTGTGCGAGGTCGCGGCGAAACATCCGATGAGAGGTCTATGGGTCAGCGCCCATCCGGACGTCATCCTCAAGATGGGTGTCAAGGAGGTGCTCTACCGCACCCGTCATCTCGGCTGGGGCGCCGACACGCATCGCTACGCCACCGCCGACGCTTTCCGCGCCGAATTCCCGTCGCGCCTGCGCACCGCTGGTCCACGCGTGCTCAAGCAGAACCGCGGCAATGGCGGGCAGGGCGTCTGGAAGGTGGAAGCGTTGCCGAACGCGGACGCGACCGTTCGCGTGCTCCACGCGCTGCGCGGCAGCCAGCCCGAGGAGACGCCGCTGGACGCGTTGATGGCGCGTTGCGAGCCTTATTTCGGATGGGGCGGCTGCATCATCGATCAGGCTTTCCAGCCGCGGCTGCCCGAGGGCATGATCCGTTGCTATGTCAGCGGATCGAAGGTCGCGGGCTTCGGGCACCAGCTGATCAAGGCCTTGATCCCGCCGCCTCCGGAAGGCCCCGACGCACCCGAGGCCCAACCCGGACCGCGCATCATGCACGGTCCCGATGCGCCGCAATTTAGGACGTTGCGACGGCTGATGGAGAACGAATGGATCCCGCAGTTGATGGCGACGCTTGTGATCGATGAGGCGTCGCTGCCCGTGATCTGGGATGCGGACTTCCTCTACGGTCCGCGCGATGCCGACGGCGCCGACACCTACGTGCTCTGCGAGATCAACGCGAGCTCGTGCTTCGCGATCCCCGATGAGGCACCGGCCGCGATCGCGCAGACGGTCAACGAGCGCATTGATCGGAGCGTGGAGAGCGTGAAGTGAGCACGCCCTTCAGGCTCCCTCCCCCGCGCAACCGGGGTCTACCCCGGTTGCGCATCAATGATTTGCGCAAGTCGGGCAGGCCCGGCTTGCGATGGGGGAGGGTTGGGGAGAGGGGTGGCTCCGGGCGAGATGATCGATGAGGGCACTAACCGCGCAATTGCGCTAGCCTATTGCCGTGAAGAATTCGGAGAGAGCTTGCCGTTTGGCACCCCTCTCCCCAACCCTCCCCCGCAAGGGGGGAGGGAACCCTGCCGCCGATGGCTCCCTCACGCGCGCGTGCCACTGAGTTGCCCGACGGCGCAAGACCCCGCGGCAAAAATATTTCGGTTTATCGGAACCATAATTTGATGTATGGTTCGCCCGTCTCACCCGATCGAGGGGCGCTTCGCGGTCGTCACGAACGCGGTGTGGGATGCGAGTGGACGACGATTGCGCAATCGACGAGTGCGCATGAGGCGGACGGCGAAGTCGTGTGGTCCTGACGCCCTAGTGGCCGGTGTCCCCTAGTAGAACGCGCAAGCGTTCTTACGAAGGCGGTGACAAGCAAGCCCAGTCTCGCCGGGGAGAGCGCGAAGTAAGCCGCACAACCATCGCGCAGGGAAAGCCGGAGTCTCCGGTTACACCTGTGGTCCTACCCCCGAGCTTTCTACCTTTTGCTCGGGGCCCATGGGTGCGATCGGCACCCGGCTTTCCCTGCGCCCTCTTCAAGAGAGGGCGAGACGAAGAGCAAAGCTCGGACAATTCATGTCGCGAGAATGCGAAGCTGTATCCTCATCCTCATCTGTCATCGCCCGGCTCGACCGGGCGATCCAGTACGCCGCGGCCTCTCGGCTCAAGCAGCAGCGTCTCTGGAATACTGGATCGCCCGGTCAAGCCGGGCGATGACACCGAACAAGCTGTTTGACATTCGAATCCGAACCCAACGCCGTCATCCCCGCGCAAAGGCTTCGCCTTTGTCGCTGGAGGTGCGAGCGGAGCGAGCCTCGAAGGATGAATCGGCCACCAGCGGGGCCGTCGATCCTTCGAGACGCGCGCAAGAGCGCGCTCCTTAGGATGACGGTATTGAGAGCACGCCCACTACTTCGCCCGCATCGCCTCGGGCGTGTCCGGCTGCGCGGACGGATGCGCCCTGGCGAACGCCGGCAGCGCCATTGCGGTCTCGTGGATGCGCTTCACGGTCGGCCAGGGCGACAGGCTGATTTGCTGGTTGATCGCCGCGGTGACGTGGCCGACCACGCAGATGTCGGCGAGGCCCGGCGTGTCGCCGTGGCAGAACTGGCCGGTGGCCTTGTGGCCGGCGAGGTGCCCCTCGAGCGCCGCCAGCGTCTCGACTGTCCAGTGCCGCCGCCAGGCATTCTGCTGGCTGTCGCGCAAATCGAGCTCGCGATCGAGATAGCGGCGCACCCGCGGCGTCAGCAGCGGATGGCCCTCGCAGGCGACGATCAGCGCCAGACCGCGCACCCGGGCGCGGCCAAGCGGATCGGGTGGCAGCAGCGGCGGGGTTGGGTAGGTCTCGTCGAGATAATCGATGATCGCGAGCGACTGGAACAGCACCGCGCCATCGTCCGTCACCAGTGCCGGCAGCGCCATCTGCGGATTGATCTTGCGATAGGCATCGGCGCGATGCGCGTCCGCATCGATGTCGACGAACACGACCTCGGCCGGCACGCCCTTCAGATTGAGCGGCGATCCGGACCCGAAAGCTCGCCAGCGACCGCCAGAAGGAGAAGAATTGCATGGGGAATTCACTCCGCTCGTCATGCGCGGGCAAAAGCGCGAAGCGCGTCTTCGCGCAGATGACCCGGGTATCCATCGATCTTCGCAAGAAGATTGTTGGAAGATGGATCGCCGGGTCAAGCCCGGCGATGACACGTCTTGGCGAGGCCTACCCCGCGCCGACCTTCTTCTTCCGCCAGGCGAGGTGCACCGCGCAGGTGCAGCCCTGCGGATGCGAGGCCAGTTCCTCGTCGTTGGCGGGCGTCGCGGCGGGCGCGATCGCCTGTCCCTTCGCGTCCTGCGACGGGATGTAGTTGAGCACCGGCGCGAGCCAGCGCTCGACCTCGGCAACCGTCATGCTCTTGCGCGCGGCATAATCCTCGACCTGGTCGCGCTCGATCTTGCCGACGCCGAAATAGAAGCTGTCGGGATGCGAGAAATACAGGCCCGAGACCGACGAGCCCGGCCACATTGCAAAGCTCTCGGTCAGCTTCACGCCGGCGGTGGTCTCGGCATCGAGCAGCGCGAACAACGTCCGCTTCTCGGTATGGTCGGGCTGCGCCGGATAGCCCGGCGCGGGGCGGATGCCGTCGTACTTCTCGAGGATCAATTCGTCCGGCGACGAGCTCTCGTCCGGCGCATAGCCCCAGAACTCTTTGCGCACGCGCTGGTGCATGCGCTCGGCGAAGGCTTCGGCGAGCCGATCGGCCAGCGCCTTGCACAGGATCGAGGAGTAGTCGTCATTGGCGTTCTTGAAGCGGTCGGCGACCGCGTCCTCGCCGATGCCGGCGGTGACGACGAAGCCACCGATATAGTCGGGGACGCCGCTGTCGACAGGCGCAACGAAGTCCGACAGCGCGGCGTTGAAGCGGCCCTCGCGCTTCTCGAGCTGCTGGCGCAGCGTATGGAAGGTCGCGATCTTTTGCTTCCGCGTCTCGTCGGCATAGACCTCGATGTCGTCGCCGACGGCATTCGCCGGCCAGAAGCCGATGGTGGCGCGCGCGGTGAACCACTTCTCCGCAATGATGCGGTCGAGCATCTTGCGCGCATCATCATAGAGCGAGCGTGCGACCTCACCGACCTTGGGGTCGTCGAGGATCGCTGGGAAGCGGCCGGTCAGTTCCCAGGTCTGGAAGAACGGCGTCCAGTCGATGTATTCGGCGAGCTCCGCGAGGTCGTAGGCGTCAAAACTCTTCAGCCCGAAGAACGTCGGCTGCTTCGGCGGCGCCGCGGCGAAATCGATCGCGACCTTGTTGGCGCGGGCAGCAGGAAGCTTCAGCCGCTTCTTGTCGGCCTGGGCGCGGAAATGCGCCGTCGAGATCTTGGCGTATTCGGCGCGCACCTCGGCGGCATAGGCCTGCTTCTTCTCGGCCGACAGCAGCGAGGAGGCAACGCCGACGGCGCGGCTCGCGTCGTTGACATGCACCACCGGGCCGCCCGGATAGTTCGGGTCGATCTTGACAGCGGTATGCACCCGGCTCGTGGTGGCGCCGCCGATCAGGAGCGGCAGGTTCATGCCCTGCCGTTCCAGCTCGCCGGCGAGGAAGCTCATCTCGTCGAGCGAGGGCGTGATCAGCCCGGACAGGCCGATGATGTCGGCGCCCTCGGCCTTGGCCGTCTCGATGATCTTGTTGGCGGGCACCATGACGCCGAGGTCGATGACCTCGAAATTGTTGCACTGGAGCACGATGCCGACAATGTTCTTGCCGATGTCGTGGACGTCGCCCTTCACGGTCGCGAGCACGATCTTGCCCGCGGCGTTGCGGCCGCCGGTGATGCCGTTGGCGAGGTTGCGCGCCTTCTCCTCCTCCATGAACGGCATCAGATAGGCGACGGCCTGCTTCATCACGCGCGCCGACTTCACGACCTGCGGCAGGAACATCTTGCCGTCGCCAAAGAGGTCGCCGACCACGTTCATGCCGGCCATCAGCGGGCCTTCGATGACGTCGAGCGGGCGGGTGGCGTTCTGGCGGGCGGCCTCGGTGTCGGCTTCGATGAACTCGGTGATGCCGTGCACCAGGGCATGCGACAGCCGCTTCTCGACCGGCCATTCGCGCCAGGCGAGATCCTGCTCCTTGGTCTGCTTCTCCTTGCCGCGGAATTTCTCGGCAAGCGCCAGCAAGCGTTCGGAAGCACCCGGATCGCGGTTGAGGATGACGTCCTCGCAGGTCTGGCGCAGCTCGGGGTCGATGTCGTCATAGACGATCATCTGGCCGGCGTTGACGATGCCCATGTCCATGCCCGCATGGATGGCGTGATACAGGAACACCGAGTGCATCGCCTCGCGCACCGGCTCATTGCCGCGGAACGAGAACGACAAATTGGAGACGCCGCCGGAAATGTGGGCGCCGGGCAGGTTCTGGCGGATCCAGCGCGTCGCCTCAATGAAATCGACGCCGTAATTGTTGTGCTCCTCGAGGCCGGTCGCGATCGCAAAAATATTCGGATCGAAGATGATGTCCTCGGGCGGGAAATCGAGCCGGTTGACCAGAATGTCGTAGGCGCGCTTGCAGATCTCGGTCTTGCGCGCGAACGTGTCGGCCTGGCCGGTCTCGTCGAACGCCATCACCACCACGGCGGCGCCGTGGCGTTTTGCAATCGTCGCCTCGTGCAGAAACTTCTCCTCGCCCTCTTTCATCGAGATCGAGTTCACGATCGGCTTGCCCTGGATGCACTTCAGGCCGGCCTCGATGACGTGGAATTTCGAGGAATCGACCATCACAGGCACGCGGGCGATGTCGGGCTCGGCGGCGACGAGGTTGAGGAACGTCACCATCGCCGCCTCCGAATCGAGCAGGCCTTCGTCCATGTTGACGTCGATGACCTGGGCGCCGTTCTCGACCTGGTCGCGCGCCACCTGCAGCGCCGCGGTGTAGTCGCCCGCGGTGATCAGCTTGCGGAAGCGCGCCGAGCCGGTGACGTTGGTGCGCTCGCCGACGTTCACGAACGGGATCGCATCGGTCAGCGTGAACGGCTCGAGGCCGGACAGCTTCAGCCGCGGCTCGATGTCAGGCACCACGCGCGGCTTGTGCGGGGCGACGGCCCTGGCGATCGCGGCGATATGGTCGGGCGTGGTGCCGCAGCAGCCGCCGACGATGTTGACGAGGCCGGCGGAGGCGAACTCGCCGATCAGCCGCGCCATGTAGTCCGGCGTCTCGTCATATTGACCGAACTCGTTGGGCAGGCCGGCGTTCGGATAGGCGCAGACCAGCGTGTCGGCGACGCGGCCGATGTCGGCGATGTGGGCGCGCAAATCCTCGGCGCCGAGCGCGCAGTTGAAGCCGATCGTGATGGGCCTGGCGTGCCGCACCGAATGCCAGAACGCCTCCGGCAACTGACCGGAGAGCAGGCGGCCGGACTTGTCGGTGATGGTGCCGGAAATCATCACGGGCACGTCGATGCCGCGCTCCTCGATGATCTCGGCGATCGCATACAGCGCCGCCTTGGCGTTCAGCGTATCGAAGATGGTCTCGACCAGCAGCAGGTCGGCGCCGCCGTCGAGCAGGCCCTTGGCCTGTTCGCCGTAGGCCTTGCGCAGGTCGTCGAAGGTCACTGCGCGATAGCCTGGATTGGAGACGTCGGGCGAGATCGAGGCGGTGCGGTTGGTCGGGCCGAGTGCGCCGGCGACAAAACGCTGCTTGCCGTCCTCGGCGCTCACCCGCTCCGCCGCGGCGCGGCCAAGCCGCGCGCCCTGCAGGTTGAGCTCATAGGCGAGGTCCGACATATCGTAGTCGGCCTGCGCGATCGAGGTCGAGGAAAAGGTGTTGGTCGCGACGATGTCGGCGCCTGCGCGCAGATAGGCGGCGTGGATGTCCGTGATCGCGTCAGGCTGGGTCAGGATCAGGAGATCGTTGTTGCCCTTGATGTCGCGGTGGAAGTCGGCAAAGCGCGCACCGCGAAAGGCGGCTTCATCAAACTGCAGGCCCTGGATCATCGTGCCCATGGCGCCGTCGAGCACCAGGATGCGCTCGCGGGCAGCCGCGAGCAATGCGTTACGCTTGGGGGAAACGGGAACGGACATGTGTCAGGCAGCTTTCTGGGCACCGTTCGGCCGGATGCCGAGCAAATGGCTGATCGCGAACACGAGGTCCGCGCGGTTCATGGTGTAGAAGTGGAAGGTGTCGACGCCGTGCTTGAACAGCTTCTGCACCTGACCGGCGGCGACGGTGGCCGCGACCAGCTTGCGGGTCTCGGCGTCGTTGTCGAGGCCCTCGAACTTCTCGGCGAGCCAGTCCGGCACGCTGGTGCCGGCGCGGGTCACGAAATTGCGGGCCTGCTTGAAATTGTGCATCGGCATGATGCCCGGCACGATCGGAATCTCGATGCCGCGCGCCCGCACCCTGTCGACATAGCGGTGGTAGAGGTCGTTGTCGAAGAACACCTGGGTAATCGCGCGGGTCGCGCCGGAGTCGACCTTGGCCTTCAGCGTATCGATGTCGGCGTCGAAGTCAGCGGCTTCCGGATGCTTCTCGGGATAGGCGGACACCGAGATCTCGATGTCGGCGTGGCGCTTCTTGATGGCGGCGACGAGCTCGGCCGAGCTCTGGTAGCCGTCGGGATGGGTGAAGTAGGGCGTGCCGATGCCGCCGGGCGGATCGCCGCGCAGCGCCACGATGTGGCGGACGCCGACCTCATGGTAGCGGTCGACGATGTCGTCAATCTCGCCGCGCGAGGCGCTGACGCAGGTCAGATGCGCGGCCGGCAGCAGATCGGTCTCGCGCAGGATGCGCGTGATGGTGGAATGGGTGCGCTCGCGGGTCGAGCCGCCGGCGCCATAGGTGACCGAGACGAAGTTCGGCGTCAGCGGCGCCAGCCGGTTGATGGTCTCCCAGAGATTGCGCTCCATCTCCTCGGTCTTCGGCGGGAAGAACTCGAAGGAGATTTTCGGCGTCTTTGGCGCACGATACCCGTTCGGCACGGAGGAAATGGTCTCGGTCATGATACGCAAGGGCTCCGCAACTGAAGGGCAGACGTCTGGCCTGGATATGATCTGCGCAAGATAGGCCAAACGGGTTGGATCAAACAGCCCATTGGATATGGGAAATTGCCCATTTGGATGCGTTGGAGTGGCAAAAATTGACCATCAAAAGCCAATAGTGGGCAATGTGTTCTCTTTGATGATGATACAATTAATTAATTGAATTATATAGATAAAAACTATGTTCTGCGATTGGTTTGCGGTCAAAAACAGCTATGGGCAGCTGGCTGTGTCAATGAATCGTTGCATTTCGTCCCAAAAACCGTGGCGGCTGGCGCCGACCTTCCGGTGCGGGACTGCCCTGCGCGGCCGGGGCCTTTGTCGCCTCGTGGCGTCACACTAGGTTGACTGCCATGATTCCGCTCTCCGTCCTCGATCTGTCCGTCGTCACCACCGGTACCAAGCCAGCCGCTGCGCTCCGCAACAGCATCGATCTGGCGCGCCATGTCGATGCTCTCGGTTACACACGCTATTGGCTGGCCGAGCACCACAACCTCGCTTCCGTCGCGAGCCCGGCGCCCGATCTGATGATCGGGCAGATCGCGGCGGTGACGCAGCATATCCGCGTCGGCTCCGGCGGGGTGATGCTGCCCAACCATGCTCCGCTCGTGATCGCCGAGCGCTTTAAGATGCTGGAGGCGCTGTTTCCCGGCCGCATCGATCTTGGGCTTGGCCGCGCGCCCGGCACCGACGGCGCCACGGCTTACGCGCTGCGCAGCCGGCTCGATCGCCGCGAGGGCGACGATTTCCTCGAGCGGCTGCATGAGCTGACCTTGTGGGAGACGCGCGATTTCCCGGCCGGCCATCCCTACAACAATGTGGTGGCGATGCCGGATGATTCGCCGCTGCCGCCGATCTGGCTGCTCGGCTCGAGCGATTATTCCGCCGAGCTCGCCGCGCAGGTCGGGATGGGCTTTGCATTCGCGCATCATTTCGCGAGCCATGATGCTGTCGCGGCGATGACGAATTATCGCGCGCATTTCAAGCCGTCGGGCTGGCGCGCGACGCCGCAGTCGATCCTGGCGGTCGCCGTCGTCACGGCGGAGACCGACGCGGAAGCCGAGCAGCTCGCGATGTCGATGGACCTCAACCGGCTGCGCCGCGACCGCGGTCAATATCTGCCGTTGCCGAGCGTCGAGGAGGCGCAAGCCTATCCCTACACCGACGCCGAGCGCGCCTCGATCGCACGCAACCGCGCCCGCTTGTTCGTCGGCAGCCCTGCGACCGTGATGACCAAGCTGCCGCCGCTGATCGCGGCGAGCCAGGCGGACGAACTGATGGTGATATCAGCGGTCTACGATCACGACGCGCGGAAGAAGTCGTATGACCTGCTGGCCAAGGCATTCGGGCTGCAGGAGAAGGCAGCCGCATCATGATCGTCGTCCCGGCGCAGGCCGGGACCCATACGCCGCGGCTTTAGTTATTGAGCAAACTGGTTGTCGCCGTGCCGCTTACGAAGGCCGGTGGTTATGGGTCCCGGCCTTCGCCGGGACGACGTATGGAGGACAGCGCGTGCGATTCAATCCGCCTTCTCGCTAAACGTCGCGCGGAACGGATGGCCGGGATAGACGCCGACGATGCGGAATTCGCGCGAGAAGAATTTCAATTCCTCCAGCGCAAAGGCGAGCCCGCGGTCGTCAGGATGGCCGTCGACGTCGGCATAGAACTGCGTGGCGAAGAAATTGCCGTCGACCATGTAGCTCTCGAGCTTGGTCATGTTGACGCCGTTGGTGGCAAAGCCGCCCATCGCCTTGTACAGCGCGGCGGGCAGGTTGCGCACCCGGAAAACAAAAGTGGTGACCAGCGGCCCCGAGCCCTGCGCCGCCCATTTGGCCTCGCGCGCCAGCACCACGAAGCGGGTGGTGTTGTGGGCCTCGTCCTCGATGTCCTCGGCGAGAATGTCGAGGCCATAGATATCGGCGGCGAGGCGGGAGGCGATCGCCGCCACGCTCTTGTCGCCGCGCTCGGAAATATCGCGGGCGCTGCCGGCGGTGTCGCCGGCGACGATCGGCCTGATGCCGAGCTTGCGGATGATGCGCCGGCACTGGCCGAGCGCGTGGACGTGGCTCTCCACGCTCTTGATGTCGGCGAGCCTGGTGCCCTTGACCGCCATCAGCTGGTGGCGGACCGGCAAGAACCATTCGCCGACGATGAACAGGCCGGAATCCGGCAGCAGATGGTGGATGTCGGCGACGCGGCCGGCGACCGAATTCTCGATCGGGATCATGCCGAGATCGGCCTCGCCCGAGGTGATCGCAGCCAGCGCGTCCTCGAAGGTCGCGCAGGGCATCGGCTCGGCGTCGGGATAGGCCTCGACGATCGCGATATGGGAATTGGCGCCAGGCTCGCCCTGGAACGCGATTTTCAGCTTCTTGGTCATGGGTTCTTTCCTGCGGCGCCTTTTAGCACCCGGTCAGGCTTTGGAAAGTATTCTGCGGGCGGTTTCGAGGTCGGCCGGGGTGTCGACGCCGCGCGGGACGGTGTCGACGATGGTGATGTCGATCCGCATCCCGGCCTCCAGCGCGCGCAGCTGCTCGAGCTTCTCCTGCTGCTCCAGCGGCGAGGGCGGCAGCGCCACGAAGCGCTGCAAAGCGGCCCGGCGGTAGGCGTAGAGGCCGATATGGTGGTAGCGCGGTCCGTCGCCATGGGGCGCCGTGGCGCGGGTAAAATACAGCGCGCGCAAACGATTTGCCCCGATCGGCGAGCCCACCGCCTTGACGACGCTGGGGGCCCGATCCTCGTCCTCGGTATGGATGCGCGAGGCCAGGGTCGAGATATCGACCGCGGGATCGTCGAGCGCCGGCATCACGCTGCGGATGGTCTCAGGGGTGATGGTCGGGAAATCGCCCTGCAGATTGACCACGATCTCGGCACGGCCGTCCGGGTCGAGGGTTGTCATGGCTTCATGAATCCGGTCCGAGCCCGAGGGATGCTCAGTGCGGGTCATCACGACCTCGCCGCCGGCAGCCTTCACCGCTTCAGCGATCTCGACCGCATCGGTGGCGACGGCGACCCGGCCGATCCCGGCCTCCTCGGCCCGCCGCAGCACGTGGACGATCATCGGCGCGCCCGCGATATCGAGCAGCGGCTTGCCGGGCAGTCGGGTGGCGGCCATGCGGGCCGGAATCAGCACCAGGGTGCGGGGTTGGGTCATTCGTGTCGGGGCCCGTCCGGCCTGCGGAAATTGGCGGGGAGGAGGTTGAATTCGGCGCGTTTATACGGGTTGCCAGAGCGCGGGCAAACCGATATCTCAACCCTGCTTGGGGCGGTGCGATAAGGCCGATTCCCAGGTCTTTCCCCGCGGCCGTATTCCCGGCCTGAAGTCGACATTCAAGGCCCGGAGCCTGACCCGAAATGGACTCCTTCGAACTCAACAAAATTCTCGGTGCGCTTCTCGGCACCTGCATCGTCGTCCTGGTGATGAGCTTTGCCGCCGGATCGGTGTTTTCCGCGAAGCTGCCGGAAAAGCCGGGCTTTGAGATCGCGGTGAAGGAAGAGTCCCATGGTGGCGGCGAGGCGGCTGCGGCCGCATCCGAGCCGATCGAAAAGCTGCTGCAGACCGCCTCGGTCGAGAAGGGCGCGGCGGCCGCCAAGAAGTGCCAGGCCTGCCATACCTTCGAGAAGGGCGGTCCCAACCGCGTCGGTCCGAACCTGTTCGGCGTCGTCAACGAAGCCAGGGGCGAAGGCCGTGGCTTCAATTTCTCGGCGGCGATGAAGGCCAAGGGCGGCACCTGGAGCTTCGACGACCTCAACAAGTTCCTGACCAATCCGAAGGGCTTCATCCCGGGCACCGCGATGGGCTTCGCCGGTGTTCCGAAGGACAGCGAGCGCGCCGACATCATCGCTTATCTGAATTCGAACTCGGAGCATCCCGCTCCGATCCCGACCGCTTCGAAGTAACGATTTGCTTCGCGCAAGCATGTGGATGAAACGGCCAGGCAATGCCTGGCCGTTTTCGCATGCGGAATCCGCTGTCGCAGAGTTGTTATCGGGACGTTTCGCCGCACCGGTATTGTTCCCGGGCGACTATCATGAGGAAAAAGCAACGTAATTTGTCGAACCGTTGCCTTATATTGGGTCCCATGTAAGCGGGGCCGCAAGCAGGAAGAGCGAATTTGGCGATCACCCGACGACACCTCCTTCAAGGCAGCGCACTGGCGGCAATGGCTCCGGCGCTCGGTTTCGGTTCCGGCACTGGCGCGGTCACACCGGCGCTCGCTGACGATGCCTCGAATGGACTAAAATGGCGGCACGCCCTGTCGCTGTTCGGTAATGTCAAATACCCGGCCGACTTCAAGCGGTTTGACTATGTCAATCCGGTTGCGCCCAAGGGCGGCGCCGTTCGCCAGATTGCGATCGGCACTTTCGATAATTTCAACGTGGTGGTTTCGGGCGTGAAGGGCGCGATCGCAGGTGCGGTCGCGCTGGTCTACGAACCCCTGATGATGCAGTCGCTCGACGAAGTTTCGACCCAGTATGGCGCGCTCGCGGAGTCTGCAACTTATCCCGACGATTTTTCGTACGTCATCTACCGTCTTCGTCCACAAGCCAAATGGCATGACGGCACGCCTGTCACCGCGGATGACGTCATCTTCTCGCTCGATGCGTTCAAGAAGCATCATCCGATGTACTCGGCCTATTACAGCCATGTGGTTCGGGCCGAGAAGATCGGTGATCGCGACGTGAAGTTCACGTTCGACATGCCGGGCAATCGAGAGCTGCCGCAGATCGTGGGCGAACTGACGGTTCTACCCAAGCACTGGTGGGAAGGCACCGACAGCGAGGGTCGCAAGCGCGATGTTTCCGCGACGACGCTGGAGAAGCCGCTCGGATCGGGAGCCTATCGCATCAAGGAGTTCGTCGCAGGTCGGACAGTGGTTCTCGAACGCGTCAAGGATCATTGGGCGCTCGACCTCCCAATCAATGTGGGGCGCAACAACTTCGACGAACTGCGCTACGAATACTTCAGGGATCCGACGGTTGCGATCGAGGCATTCAAGGGCGATCAGATCGATTGGCGTTTGGAGAACAGCGCGAAGGCATGGGCGACCGCCTATAATTTTCCGGCAGTCACCGACAAGCGTGTGGTGCTAGAAGAGTTTCCGAACCGCAGTTCGGGCATCATGCAGGCCTTTGTCCCGAATCAGCGTCGCGCCAAATTCAGCGATCCGCGTGTTCGCCGCGCTCTGAATTTCGCGTTCGACTTCGAGGAGGTCAACAAGCTGCTGTTCTTCGGCCAATACAAGCGCATCACCAGCTACTTTGATGGCGCCGAGGAGTTGATGGCGACCGGGCTGCCGCAAGGCAAGGAACTTGCCATCCTTGAATCCATGCGTGATCAGCTGCCAGCCGAAGTATTCACAACGATCTATACGAACCCGGTCGGTGGCAATCCCGAGGCCGTCCGCGAAAATCTCCGCGAAGCATCACGCTTGCTCAAGGAGGCCGGCTATGAAGTACGAGACCGGAAGCTCGTGGATTCCAAGAGCGGAGAGCCGTTCTCCATCGAACTTCTGAGTGAGGATCCGAATTTCGAAAGGATCATGCTGGCATATAAGCCGGCACTCGAGCGGCTCGGGTTTTCGATCACCGTGCGCACGATCGACCCGATCCAATACGAGAATCGGCTTCGCAGTTGGGATTTCGACGTCGTCGTCGCGTCTTGGGGAGAATCCCTGTCACCCGGGAACGAGCAGCGGGAATACTGGGGATCGAAGGCCGCAGACAACGCCGGATCGCGCAACATTGCCGGCATCAAGAGCCCGGTGATCAACAAGCTGATCGAGCGGGTGATTTTTGCGACGGATCGCGAAGATCTCGTTGCCGCGACGAAGGCGCTCGATCGCGTGTTATTGTGGAACCATTACGTCGTTCCGCAGTGGAATTATCCGAAGGTGCGTACAGCGCGCTGGGATCGCTTCGGCCGTCCGGCAGAATTGCCTAAGTATGGCCAATCGGGATTCCCGGCGATCTGGTGGTACGACGCCGACAGGGCAGCCAAGCTCAAGCGTTCATAAGATTAAGGATTTGCGCATGGCGCTGTTTACCCGTCGGCACGCACTCGGTCTCGGCATCGGTGCATTGAGTGCTGCAGGATTGCGTGCTGCGCCGGCGGCAGCCGACAACGGAACCGAGATGCACGGCATGTCGGTGTTCGGCGACCTGAAATATCCGGCGGATTTTCAGCAGTTCGACTATGTCAATGTTAAAGCGCCGAAGGGTGGCGCGTTCTCGGTGATTCCGTGGGTGCGCGGTTACAACCAGTCCTACTTCACCTTCAATTCGCTGAACGCTTATGTCCTGAAGGGCGAAGGCGCGCAGGGCATGGACATGACGTTCGCGACGCTGATGTCGCGCGCCAATGACGAGCCCGATGCGATGTACGGCTATGCCGCGAAGTCGGTGCAGATCTCGCCGGACAAGCTGACCTATCGCTTCACCATGCGTCCCGAGGCGCGCTTCCATGACGGCACCAAGCTGACGGCGCAGGACGCCGCCTTCTCGCTCAACACGCTGAAGGAAAAAGGTCACCCGCTGATCCAGGTGCAGCTGCGCGACTTCGTCAAGGCTGAGGCGCCCGATGACGCGACTGTGGTGGTGACCTTCGCAGCGGGCCGCGCCCGCGACGTGCCGCTCTATGTCGCGGGCCTGCCGATCTTCTCCAAGGCCTATTACGCGGCACGATCGTTCGAGGAATCGACGCTCGATACGCCGCTCGGCTCGGGGCCGTACAAGGTCGGCCGGTTCGAGGTCAACCGCTACGTCGAATTCGACCGCGTCAAGGACTGGTGGGGCGCCGATCTTCCGGTCAATCGCGGCAGCTACAATTTCGACACCGTGCGCTATGAATTCTATCGCGACCGCGATGTGGCGTTCGAGGGCTTCACCTCGAAGAGCTATTTGTTCCGCGAGGAGTTCACCGCGCGCGTCTGGGCGACACGCTACGATTTCCCCGCGGTGAAGGATGGCCGCGTCAAGCGCGAGACGTTGCCCGACGACACGCCGTCCGGTGCGCAAGGCTGGTTCATCAACACGCGCCGCGACAAGTTCAAGGATCCACGTGTACGCGAAGCGCTGATCTATGCCTTCGACTTCGAGTGGACCAACAAGACCATCATGTACGACGCCTATGCGCGCACCGTCTCGCCATTCCAGAATTCGAACATGGTGGCCGAGGGACCGCCGCCGCCGGAGGAGCTTGCGCTGCTCGAGCCGTTCCGCGGCCAGGTGCCCGACGAGGTGTTCGGCCTGCCCTTCGTGCCGCCGATGTCCGACGGCTCCGGCCAGGACCGCGCGCTGCTGCGCAAGGCGGTGCAGCTGCTCAACGAGGCCGGCTGCGTCATCAAGGACGGCAAGCGCGTGCTGCCGAACGGCGAGCCCCTCACCATCGAATTCCTCAACGATGAGCCCTCGCTGCAGCCGCACCATGGGCCCTACATCAAGAACCTCGGCACGCTCGGCATCGAGGCTACATTCCGCCTCGTCGACGCCGTGCAGCGCCGCGCGCGGGTGGAAGATTTTGACTTCGACATGACCATGGAGCGCTTCAACTTTTCGGCGACGCCTGGCGACAGCATGCGGCCGTTCTTCTCCTCGCAGGCGGCGAAGACCAAGGGCTCCTACAATCTCGCAGGTATCGCCAATCCCGCAATCGATGCCCTGATCGAGAAGATCATCGGTGCCAATAATCGCCAGGAGCTGACGATTGCCTGCCGTGCGTTCGACCGCGTGTTCCGCGCCGGCCGTTACTGGGTGCCGCAATGGTACCGCAATACGCATCCGGTCGCCTATTGGGACCAGTTCGGTCATACCGAGAAGCTGGCGAAATATACCCAGGGCGTCGGGGCGCCAGAGAACTGGTGGTATGATGCGGCCAAGGCCGCAAAGCTCGAACAGGCGAAGAAATAGCCGATGAGCGCCTATATCGCCCGACGTATCTTCCTGATGCTGCCGACGCTGCTCGGCATCCTGTTCGTCTCCTTCGTGGTCGTGCAATTCGCGCCAGGCGGGCCGGTCGAGCGCGTCATCGCGCAGATTAACGGCGCTGACACCGGCGGCACTTCGCGCGTGTCGGGTGGCGGCGGCGATTTCGGCGCGCAACGCGGCCAGGGCGCGGGCGCAGCCGGTGCCACCAACTCGAAATATCGCGGCGCGCAGGGACTCGATCCGGATTTCATCAAGAAGCTCGAGGTGCAGTTCGGCTTCGACAAGCCGGCGCCGGAGCGGTTCGCGCTGATGGTGTGGAATTTTGCGCGCTTCGACTTCGGCAGCAGCTATTTCCGCAGCGTGAGCGTGCTGCAGCTGATCAAGGAAAAGCTGCCGGTCTCGATGTCGCTCGGCATCTGGATGACGCTGCTCACCTACCTGATCTCGATCCCGCTCGGCATCCGCAAGGCGGTGAAGGATGGGTCGCGGTTCGACACCTGGACCTCGGCCGTGATCATCGTGGGCTTTGCGATACCGGGCTTCCTGTTCGCGATCCTCCTGATCGTGCTGTTCGCCGGCGGCTCGTTCCTCAATATCTTCCCGCTGCGCGGCCTGACTTCGGACGGCTGGGCGCAGTTTCCCTGGTACTGGAAGATCATCGACTATTTCTGGCATCTGACGCTGCCGCTGGTGTCGATGGCGCTCGGCGCCTTCGCCACCATGACCTTGCTCACCAAGAACTCGTTCCTCGACGAGATCCGCAAGCAATATGTGATGACCGCGCGCGCCAAGGGCTGCAGCGAGGGTCAGGTGCTGTACGGCCATATCTTCCGCAACGCCATGCTGATCGTGATCGCGGGCTTCCCGGGCGCGTTCATCCACGCGTTCTTCTCCGGCTCGCTGTTGATCGAGACCATCTTCTCGCTCGACGGGCTCGGCCTGCTCGGCTTCGAGAGCGTCTTGAACCGCGACTATCCGGTGGTGTTTGGAACGCTGTTCATCTTCTCGCTGGTCGGATTGGTGGTCAATCTGCTGTCCGACCTCGCCTATATGTGGATCGATCCCAGGATCGACTTTGAGGCGCGGGAGGTCTGATGACGATGCTCGCGCCCCAGCCGGTCGAAACCACGACGCAATCACCGCTCGGCGAGGCGGTGCCCGCCACGCGCCACGGCTTTGCGCCGTCGCCGCTCAACAAGCGCCGCTGGCAGAACTTCAAGGCCAACCGCCGCGGCTACTGGTCGTTCTGGATCTTCCTCGTGCTGTTCGTGCTGTCGTTGTTCGCCAATTTCATTGCCAACGACAAGCCGCTGGTCGTCAAATATGACGGCCGTCTCTACTGGCCGGTGGTGTTCACCTACGCCGAGACCACCTTCGGCGGGGACTTCGAGACCGCGGCCGACTATCGCGATCCGTACTTGCAGAAGCAGATCGCCGCCAAGGGCGGCAGCATGATCTGGCCGCCGATCCGTTACTCCTACGACAGCCGCAACCTCGACCCGCCGACCGCGGTGCCGTCGAAACCGACCTGGCTCCTGACCGAAGCGCAGTGCAAGGACGTGGTGAGGCGCAAGGGCCTGACCGGCTGCCGTGACCTCGAATACAACTGGCTCGGCACCGACGATCAGGGCCGCGACGTCGTCGCGCGGCTGATCTACGGCTTCCGCATCTCGGTGCTGTTCGGCCTGACGCTGACCATCCTGTCCTCGATCATCGGCATCGCCGCGGGCGGCGTGCAGGGCTATTTCGGCGGCTGGATCGATCTCGGCTTCCAGCGATTCATCGAAATCTGGACCGCGATCCCCTCGCTTTATCTGCTGCTGATCATCTCGGCGGTGCTGCCGCCGGGCTTCTTCATCCTGCTCGGCATCCTGCTGCTGTTCTCATGGGTCTCGCTGGTCGGCCTGGTGCGCGCCGAGTTCCTGCGCGGCCGCAACTTCGAATACATCCAGGCCGCGCGCGCGCTCGGCGTCTCCAATCGCGTGATCATGTTCCGCCATCTGCTGCCGAATGCGATGGTCGCGACCATGACGTTCCTGCCCTTCATCGTGTCGTCCTCGGTGATGACGCTGACGGCGCTGGATTTCCTCGGCTTCGGCCTGCCGCCCGGCTCGCCCTCGCTCGGTGAATTACTGTCGCAGGGCAAGGCCAATGTGCAGGCGCCGTGGCTCGGCCTCACCGGCTTCTTCTCGGTCGCAATCATGCTGTCGCTGTTGATCTTCATCGGCGAAGCTGCGCGCGACGCCTTCGATCCGCGCAAGACATTCTCGAAGGGCTGACGCATGGACGCGACCAACCAGCCTCTGCTCGATGTCAGCGACCTCTCCGTCGCCTTCGGCCGCTCGCTAGCGGTCGATCGCGTCTCCTTCTCGATCAAGCGCGGCGAATGCACGGCGCTGGTCGGCGAGTCCGGCTCGGGAAAATCGGTCAGCGCGCTGTCGGTATTGAGGCTGCTGCCCTATCCGGCGGCGTCACATCCCTCCGGGGCGATCCGTTTCAAGGGCCGCGATCTCCTGGGATCGTCGGAACGCGAGATGCGCGGGATTCGTGGCAACGACATCTCGATCATCTTCCAGGAACCGATGACCTCGCTCAATCCGCTCCACACCATCGAATCCCAGATCGGCGAGATCCTGTCGCTGCACAGCGGCATTAGCGGTGCGGCGGCGCGGGAGCGGACGCTGGAGCTATTGGGCCAGGTCGGCATCCCCGAGCCGGAGACACGGCTCAAGAGCTATCCGCACCAATTGTCCGGCGGCCAGCGCCAGCGCGTGATGATCGCGATGGCGCTCGCCAACGAGCCCGATCTGTTGATCGCGGACGAACCGACCACCGCGCTCGACGTCACCGTGCAGGCGCAGATCCTGGCTTTGCTGGCGGAGATACGCGCGCGGCTCGGCATGAGCCTGTTGTTCATCACCCACGACCTGGGCATCGTCCGCCGTATCGCCGACACGGTCTGCGTCATGAACAGCGGCAAGATCGTCGAGCAGGGCCCGGTCGAGCAGGTCTTCACCGCGCCGAAGCACGCCTATACCAAGGCGCTGCTGGCGGCCGAGCCGAAGCCCGACCCGGCGCCGCCGCAGCCCGATGCGCCGGTCGTGATATCGACGGACAATCTCAAGGTCTGGTTTCCGATCAAGCGCGGGCTATTGCGCTCGACCGTCGGCCACATCAAGGCGGTCGATGGCGTCAGCCTCGCGGTGCGCAAGGGCGAGACGCTCGGCGTGGTCGGCGAATCCGGCTCCGGCAAGACCACACTTGGGCTCGCGCTGCTCAGGCTGATCTCCTCCGATGGTCCGATCGTGTTCCTCGGCAAGGATATCCAGGGCCTGCGCTTCAAGCAGATGCTGCCGTTCCGCCTCGACATGCAGATCGTGTTCCAGGATCCGTTCGGCTCGCTCAGCCCGCGCATGTCGGTGGCCGACATCATCGCCGAGGGACTTGAAGTGCACCAGAAGCAGCTGTCGCGCGAGGAGCGCGAGGTGCGGGTGATCAAGGCGCTCAAGGATGTCGGCCTCGATCCCGAGTGGCGCTTCCGCTATCCGCACGAATTCTCCGGCGGCCAGCGCCAGCGCATCTCGATCGCGCGCGCGGTGGTGCTGGAGCCGAACTTCGTCGTACTGGACGAGCCGACCAGTGCGCTCGACATGCTGCTCCAGGCCCAGATGGTCGACCTGCTGCGCGACCTGCAGCGCAAACGCGATCTGACCTACATGTTCATCTCGCACGATCTGCGCGTGGTGGCCTCGCTTGCGAGCCATCTGATCGTGATGAAATCCGGCAAGGTCGAGGAGGAGGGGCCGGCCTCCGAGCTCTTCAAGAACCCGAAGAGCGACTACACCCGCGCGCTGTTCGCCGCCGCGTTCCGGATCGAAGCGGCCGGCGGGGGGGCCGTGGCGACGTAGCGAACCCTGTAGCCATTGTAGGATGGGTTTCGCTGCGCTCTACCCATCCTACGGCTGGAAGCCGACGGTAAGGGGCGGTGGCGACGTAGCTCCACGTCGTCCTGAGGTGCGAGCGGAGCGAGCCTCGAAGGATGCGTGGCCCGAGTGGGGCCGTCGATCCTTCGAGACGCGCTTCGCGCTCCTCAGGATGACGGGGATGGATTTGCTTATAGCCGCTTGATCGCCGCCACCTCGCTGCCGGCGGCCTTGATCCGCGCGATGGCGGCGTGCGTGTTCTCCACTGCCGTTGCCATGTGATGCGCGTTGGCGTGCACGATCGTGGTCGCATCGCGCACGATGGCGACATGGCCCTTCCAGAAGATCAGGTCGCCGCGTTGCAGATGCTTTGATTCCGCCACGGTCAATTCGCGGCCGAGCCCTTCCTGCTGCATGTCGCTGTCGCGCGGGCAGCCGGTGCCGGCGGCGGTCAGCGCGATCTGCACCAGGCCGGAGCAGTCGATGCCGAGGCTCGATTTGCCGCCCCAGAGATAGGGCGTGCCGACGAATTGCTCGGCGATTGCAACAAAATCCTGCGCCATCGCGTCGAGCGGCGCAACATGCCGGCGTGGCAGGTGCCAGCCTTCGCGGCTCACCGCGAACGGACCGTCCTCGCGGACGATCGCAAGCTTCGTGCCCATCGCCAGCGCCTCGGCCGGCGGCAGCTTGATCGACGTCCCCGGAAACGCCAGCGTGCGCAGCACCGTCACCTTGTGCGTCGGCGCCGCGCCCGGCTTGGTCAGCGCGGCCTCGGGGATCCAGCCGACATAGCCGTCATCGGCGAGCTGGCCCCAGGCCCAGCCTTCGCCATTGCGATCGTACACCGTGACGCGCTCGCCCTTGAGCGCCTGCGTCATCTGTTCGGCATCGGCCGATGGCGCATGACGCAACGGGGCAATGGCGTCGCTGACCTCGAATATCTCGCCGTCGACGAAGCGCGCCGCCTTGACCTTGCCCTCCAGATATTTTGCGGCGACCTCGTCGCGGGCCGGCGTCAGTCTGACATCATGCATAGCGCTGGCTCAACAGTTTATAGATTGCGCGCGCGGCCTGGCACTCGCCGCCTTCGGGGCGGCCGGGCTTTGCGGACGGCGTCCAGCCGTAGATGTCGACATGCAGCCAGCTTCTCGCCTGCTCGACAAAGCGCTGCAGGAACAGCGCGCAGGTGATCGAGCCGGCGAAACCGCCTGACGGTGCATTGGTGATGTTGGCGGTTTTGGAGTCGAGCCATGCATCGTAGGCCGGCCACAGCGGCATGCGCCACAGCGGATCGTTCTCGCGCTTCGCATGGGCTGCGACGTCGCCGGCCAGCGTCTCGTCATTGGTGTAGAACGGCGGCAAATCCGGGCCCAGCGCCACGCGCGCCGCACCGGTCAGCGTGCCCAGATCGACCAGCAGATCGGGCTGCTCCTCGTCGGCAAGCGCCAGCGCGTCAGCGAGCACCAGCCGTCCTTCGGCGTCGGTGTTGCCGATCTCGACGGTGATGCCCTTGCGCGACCTGAAGATGTCGAGCGGGCGGAACGCATTGCCGGCAACCGCGTTCTCGACCGCCGGGATCAGCACGCGCAGCCGCACCTTCAGCTTTGCGTCCATCACCATCTGCGCCAGCGCCAGCACATTGGCGGCGCCGCCCATGTCCTTCTTCATCAACAGCATGCCGCTGGACGGCTTGAGATCGAGCCCGCCGGTGTCGAAGCAGACGCCCTTGCCGACCAGCGTCACCTTCGGATGGGCCGGATCCCCCCAGCTCAGGTCGATCAGCCGCGGTGCGCGGGTCGATGCCATGCCGACGACGTGGATCAGCGGAAAATTCTGCGCCAGCTCGTCGCCGCTGATGCAAGTGAAGTCGGCGCCGAACCGTGTTGCCAGATCGCGCGCCACCTCGGCGAGCTCGGCCGGCCCCATGTCGTTGGACGGCGTGTTGATGAGGTCGCGCGCCAGCGCCGCCGCATCCGCCATCCGCGTGATCTCGGCGGCATCGATGCCGTCGGGCGGCACCAGGCGAACCTCCGGCGTCTTGTTGGTGCGATAGCGAGCGAAGCGATAGCAGCCGAGCGCGAAGGCGAGCGCGGCGAGCCGCGTGTCATGCGGCGCGTTGGCGAAGCGGTAGATGCCCGGCGGCAGCAGGCCGGGCAGGGCGCCGGGCCGGAACGGATCGGGTGATCGGCCGCTGGCCTCCTCGAGGCCGAACAGCACCTGCGCGATGCTGCCGTCGGCGGCCGGCAAAGCGAGGGATTTGCCGGGCTTGGCCTCAAAGCCATTCGCCTCCGCGAACTGCCGCGCCGCCGCCGGCAGTTCGCCCCGGATCGCATCCCATGTCGATTTGGTGACGAAGGTGATCGGTGTGACGGCGGTCGCGGGGGCGGTCTCGAACACGGATGGCATGCGGCTCTCGGCTGTTCTGGCGTCGTGGGTGGCTACTACACGCCTTTCGCGGTGGATGGTAGCGCACGAGCGGTTCACGCGACGTGCGGAAACGGAACCGAGCCCGCCGGTTGCAAGTGCCGCCAGTTAACCAGACGTTAGGGTTAACAGTCTATTGCTGGCACGCTCGGCTGGATCCATTCGCCCGATTTCGTGAGTCACAGTGCAATGCGTCGACAGTCCAACTTGACCCGGCATCTTGCTTCCGCAGCTCTCGTGGCGGTCTTCGCCGCTGGCCTTGGCGGCTGCCAGACCATGTCCGATGTGACGGGATCGATTGCGTCCAAGTCGGATCCGGTGCCCGATGATCCGCGCCGTGCCGCCGAAGTCTATGGCGAGCGTTATCGCAAGAATCCCAAGGATGTCGACGCCGCGATCGCCTACGGCCAGGCGTTGCGCATGAGCGGACAGCGCTCGCAGGCCTGCGCCATGCTGGAGCAGGCCACGATCGCCAATCCCGGCAACAAGACGCTGCTCGCCGCCTATGGCCGCGCGCTGGCCGACAACGGCAATTCGCAGGCTGCGTTCGATGTGCTGAGCCGCGCCCACAGCCCGGACAATCCGGACTGGCGGATCCTGTCGGTGCAGGGAACCACGCTCGACAAGATGAACCGGCACGAGGAGGCGCGGCGCTATTACGCAAGCGCGCTGCGGCTGGCTCCGGACGAGCCGTCGGTGCTGTCCAATCTCGGCCTGTCCTACATGCTGACCAAGGAATTGCCGAAAGCGGAAGAGACGCTGCGCCAGGCCTATGCCAGCGCCCGCGCCGACACCCGTATCCGGCAGAACCTTGCGCTCGTGGTCGGCCTTCAGGGCCGCTTCGCGGAGGCCGAAACCATCGTCAAGGCCGACCTGCCGGCAGACGAGGCGGCGGCCAACGTCGCGTATCTCCGCGACATGCTGAACCGCAAGGACGGGCCGCGAACCGCATCGCGCGCGGCCCCTGTCGTCGCCAAGGACGATTAGCCAACACGGCAACTTCCATACCTCCCCTTGAAAAGGGAGAGCGGGTGGGGATCTGCTCTCTCCGCAAGCAGCGTCGCCTGTGGCTGACCCCATGCCGGCCTTCCTCCTTTTCAGGGGGAAGGAGAAGGCGGTCGGCGCGGCGCCGCCGCTCAGTGCATCGTGGCGATCTTGATGTAGGACGGCCCGAGGATCACGATGAACAAGCAGGGCAGGAAGAACAGGATCATCGGCACGGTCAGCTTGGGCGGCAGTGAAGCCGCCTTCTTCTCGGCCTCGTTCATGCGCATGTCGCGGTTTTCCTGCGCCATCACGCGCAGGCTCTGGCCCAGCGGCGTGCCGTAGCGTTCGGATTGCTGCAGGGCCATGCACACCGACTTCACGCCCTCGAGCCCGGTGCGGCGCGCCAAATTCTCGTAGGCAGTCCTGCGGTCCTGCAGGTAGGACAATTCCGCGGTCGTCAGCGCGAACTCCTCCGACAGCGCGACCGACTGTCCGACGATCTCGTTGGCGACCTTGCGGAAGGCGACCTCGACCGACATGCCCGACTCGATGCAGATCAGCAGCAGGTCGAGCGAATCAGGGAAGGCACGCTTGATCTGGAGCTGACGCTTGGAGATCGCGTTCTTCAGGAACAGCATCGGGGCCTGGAGGCCGGCATAGGCCGCGCCGACGCAAATGCCGATCTTCAGCGTGAGCGACCAGGTCGCGCCGGCGATGAAGAACGTATAGATGATCGCGGCGAGCAGCATCACGACCGGCGTCGCCGCGCGGGCTGCCAGGAAATAGACGTACGGGGCGTGGCCGCGATAGCCGGCCATCACCAGCTTGTCGAGCGCCGCTTCCTGGGCCAGCCATTTGGTGAGGTTGAGGTCATCGACCATCCTGGAGACGGCCTGCTTCGGCGTCTGCCGCAGCGTCACCTTTTCCGACTTGGAGAGCCTATCGCGTTCGCGCTGCCGGAGACGTTCGCGCTCGCTGGCGACCGCCTTCATGCGCTTGTCGAGATCGCCGCCGGCGAGCAGCGGCATCACCAGCGTGTAGACCGTCGCGCTTGCCGCGAAGAAGGCAAGCAGCATGGTCATGAACCTGACGTCGTGGAGCTTGGCGATAAGGAAATCAATCATGCTGCACCGTCAGAAATCGAAATTGATCATCTTCTTCATCACCAGCACGCCCATCGACATCCAGACGGCGCAGGCGACCAGCATCAGCTGGCCCATCGAGTTGGTCCACAGCAGCGCGATATAGTCCGGCGTCGTGAGGAACACGAGGATCATCACGATCGGCGGCAGCGAGCCGATGATGGCGGCGGAGGCCTTGGCTTCCATCGACATCGCTTGGATCTTCTCGGCCATCTTCTTGCGGTCGCGCAGCACCTTGGACAAATTGCCGAGCGCTTCCGACAGGTTGCCGCCGGACTTCTGCTGGATCGCGATCACGATGCCGAAGAAGTTTGCTTCCGGCAGCGGCATGCGCTCATAGAGCCGGGAACAGGCCTCGCCGAGGGGCATGCCGATCGCTTGGGTCTCGATGATCGCGAGGAACTCGCTGCGCAACGGCTCCGACGCGTCGTTGACGACCGCCTTGAGCGACTCGAACAGCGGCAGGCCGGCCTTGATGCCGCGCACGATGACGTCGACGGCGTCGGGCAGCGCCTTCAGGAAGGCCTTCTCCCGCCGCTTCTTCAGCCAGCCGAGCAGCCAGCGCGGTGCGCCGAGACCCATGGCAAACCCGATGCCGGCCGCGCCGAGCATGCCTCCGCCGGCCAGAAATGCGGCGCCGAACCCGAACAGGCCGAGGGCGCCGGAGATGATCCAGAATTTCTGCTCGGACCATTCCAGTCCGGCCTGCGAGATGCGCATGCCAAGCGGGACTTTCCTGTCCTTCTGCCGCCGCGCTTCGAGCTCCTTCAACGATCCTTCGACCTGCTCGCGGCGCGAGCGTTGCGTGCGGTCGACATTTCGTGCTGCTGCAGGCTCGCTACGCGCCACCGATGCGCGGCGCGACTCGGCTTTCTTCTCTCCCGACAGGTAGGGATAAAGGAAGACCCAGGCGATGCCGCCCACGGTCGTGGCGGCGAGGAAGGCCAGGGCAAGGGTTTGCGTCTGCATCCTGCGTTCCCCTAGACCGGCGCCGGCGCGTCGGAGGCGTCGAGCGCCGCCGCGAGCCGCTTCTCTTCATTGTAGTAGCGCGCACGCTCCCAGAAGCGCGGCCGGCCGATGCCGGTCGAGCGGTGCTTGCCGATGATCTTGCCGTTGGCGTCTTCCCCGACCACGTCGTAGAGGAAGACATCCTGGGTGATGATGGTGTCACCTTCCATGCCCATCACCTCGGTGATGTGCGTGATGCGGCGCGAGCCGTCGCGCAGGCGCGCAGCCTGCACGATGATGTCGACCGAGGCGCAGATCATCTCGCGGATGGTGCGCGACGGAAGCGAGAAGCCGCCCATCGTGATCATGGATTCGCAGCGCGACAGCGCTTCGCGCGGATTGTTGGCGTGCAGCGTGCCCATCGAGCCGTCGTGGCCGGTGTTCATCGCCTGCAACAGGTCGAACGCCTCGGGTCCGCGGACTTCGCCGACGATGATCCGCTCCGGGCGCATACGCAGGCAGTTGCGCACCAGTTCGCGCATCGTCACCTGGCCCTCGCCCTCGATGTTCGGCGGCCGGGTTTCCAGCCGCACCACATGCGGTTGCTGCAGCTGGAGTTCGGCGGCGTCTTCGCAGGTGATGATGCGCTCGTCGTGCTCGATATAGTTGGTCAGGCAGTTCAGCAGCGTGGTTTTGCCGGAGCCGGTACCGCCTGAGATGATCACGTTGCAGCGGACCCGGCCGATGATCTGCAGGATGGTCGCCCCTTCCGGTGTGATCGCGCCGAACTTGACGAGCTGGTCCAGCGTCAGCTTGTCCTTCTTGAATTTGCGGATGGTCAGTGCCGGACCGTCGATCGCCAGCGGCGGTACGATGGCATTGACGCGCGAGCCGTCGGCGAGGCGGGCGTCGCAGATCGGCGAGGATTCGTCGACGCGCCGGCCGACCTGGCTGACGATGCGCTGACAGATGTTGAGCAGCTGCTGGTTGTCGCGAAAGCGGATGCCGGTGCGCTGGATCTTGCCGGCTACTTCGATGAACACGGTGCCGGCGCCGTTGACCATGATGTCGGCGATGTCGTCGCGCGACAGCAAGGGCTCCAGCGGTCCGTAGCCGAGCACATCGTTGCAGATGTCGTCGAGCAGCTCTTCCTGTTCGGCGATCGACATCACGATGTTCTTGATCGCGATGATCTCGTTGACGATGTCGCGGATTTCCTCGCGCGCGGACTCGCTGTCCAGCTTGGCGAGCTGGGCAAGGTCGATCGCCTCGATCAGGGCGCCGAAGATCGTCGCCTTGACCTGATAATAGTTGTCCGAGCGGCGGGCTTCGACGATTGGGGCCGGCGGCGGCTTGGCCGGGGCCAGCGGCGGCGACGAGATCGTGGGCGCGACGGACTCGCGCGCCATCGGCGGCGCGCCGGCGGGCTCCGGCGCCTGAAAGGCGGGCTTGGGTGCCCGCACGTCCCCATCGTTTCCGCTACGCTTACCAAACACGACGTCTTGACTCCACGCGGGCCACTATTTGGACCGCAGCTTTTCGAGCAGGGGCGACAGGAAGGACCCCCGCGGCTTCTTGGTCTCGCCGCGGCCTGTCAGCCGCTGCGCCATCTGCAGGAACATCTCGACCGCGCGGTGATTGGCGGAGATTTCCGCGATCATCTGGCCGTTGTTGGCAGCCGAACCGAAGATCTGCGGATCGAACGGGATTGCGGCGATCGGCTGGCTCTCGATCGCCTTGGCGAACTCGCCCGCAGCGATCTCCGGCCGTTTCGGCACGCCGACCTGGTTGAGGCAGTACAGCGGCGCGCGGTCGTTGGGCCGGGACGCCTTCAGGAGGTCGAACATGTTCTTGGCGTTGCGCAGATTGGCGAGATCCGGCGCCGCCACGATCAGGATGTCGTCGGCCGCGATCAATGCGCGCTTGGTCCAGCCGGACCATTGGTGCGGCACGTCGAGCACGATGCAGGGCATCGTGGTGCGCAGCGTATCGAAGATCGCATCGAACGCTTCGGCGCCGAAATCGTAGACCTTGTCGAGCGTGGCCGGCGCCGCCAGCAGGCTCAGATGGTCGGTGCATTTCGACAGCAGGCGGTCGACGAAGGCGGTATCGACGCGGTCCGGCGAGAACACGGCGTCCGCGATGCCTTGCGCCGGATCCTGGTTGTAGTTGAGGCCGGCGGTGCCGAACGCGAGGTCGAGGTCGGCGACCACGGAATCCAGCGCCAGATCGCGGGCGATCGCCCAGGCCACATTGTGGGCGATCGTCGAGGCGCCGACGCCGCCCTTGGCGCCGACGACGGCGACGATGCGGCCGACCGCCTTGGCTTCCGGCGCCGAGAACAGGTTGCAGACCGCGCGCACCACGTCGATCGCATGGGCCGGCGCGATCACATAGTCGCTGACGCCGCGGCGCACCAGCTCGCGATACAGCGTGACGTCGTTGACGCGGCCGATCACGACCACGCGGGTGCCGGCATCGCAGACCGTGGCGAGCTGATCGAGGCCGGTCAGGATGTCGCCGCGGCCCTCGGTCTCGAGGATGATGACGTTCGGCGTTGGCGCCGAGCGATAGGCCTCGACGGCAGCGGCCATGCCGCCCATCTGGATCTTGAGGTGAGCCTTGGCCAGCCGGCGATCCTCGCCGGCCGACTGTACGGCGGCGGCGGTCTCGACCGTTTCGCAGAACGCCTGAACCGAAACCCGTGGCGCCGGAGCAATATGGTCGTCCACGGCCTGCGACGTGGCGTCCGGCTGCTCTTCGGAGTTTTGCTGCGCGTAGGTGATCATTTTCCTGTATCGCTTAGCTTGGCCCTGTCGGACTCGGGATACGTCGTGGCGGTGGTGGTGCCCTTGCGATACTTGTCGAAGGCGATATTGCGACGCGACGTGTAGGCAGGGGTCTCCGCGCGCGGCTGCACGAGGTCAGACGGGTTTTCGACCATGGCGGCGAGGTTGCGCTGATTGGCGCAGCCGAAATTGTAGTACTGCTGGTTCTCGATGTAGGCCCTGTTGTGGATCGACGGGCCGAGGTCGTCCGGCCAGAGGCCGCACGGCCCCGCGGTGGCCTTCATCTTTGGATAGTTCACCCGGATCGCCGGCATCATCCGCGGATCGTCGGGGTGATATTTGCGAACCAGCATCCCGCGCGGCGGCACGCCGGCGGCGGCGAAGGTGGCCTGGATCTCGCGCAGGGATTCCTGGGCGGGCCGGGCGTTCGGCGTGTCGACCGGCACGTCGATCGTCACGGCGCCGGTTCCCTCGCGCATCCAGTCCCCTGCCATCTCCATCACCGAGGCGCGCTGATCCGCGGTCAGGCCGCCGCGGCTGCGGCCGACGAACACCACGATCGAGCGATCAGCCTCGGTCACCGAGATCGGATGACGCTGGCGATAGTCGGCGGGGGCGTCCATCGCGAAACTGTTGTCGGCGGCGTGCTGGCAGGCGCCGAGCGTCACGGCAAGGCCGACGAGCGCCGCTGCGATAGCGATCGGGCGCTTGGTACCGGCGGGTGTCCTGGATGTGGTCTGTGTCATCGTCCGCCTCAGTCCGTGATAAAGCCGTAGGTGCCGCGGTAATTCCGCGCCGGCTCGGTGCGGCCCGGCACGCCGTAGACGCGATTGATGCTGCCCAGCAGGTCGGCCTGCGGATCCGACGCATTGGCGAAACCGTCGTCCGGACGCGACAGGTCCTTCTGCGCCACCGCGCGAACGATATAGGGCGTCACCAGCACCATCATTTCGGTCTGGTTGTTGACGAAGTCGCGGCTGCGGAACAGCGTGCCGAGCACCGGCAGCGTCGACAGCCCGGGAAGGCCGTTGATCGCCTGCTTGGTCTGGTCCTGGATCAGGCCGGCCATCGCCATCGAGCCGCCCGAGGGAATTTCCAGAGTGGTCTCTGCGCGGCGGGTCTTGATCGAAGGGATCGTCGTTCCGTTCGCGCCGCCGGTCAGCGAGTTCTCGGTCGAGACTTCCGACACTTCCGTCATCACGCGCAGGCTGATCCGGCCCTCGGTCAGCACCACCGGCGTGAAGTTGAGCGAAATGCCGAATTTCTTGAAGCTGACGGTCTGAACGCACTGTCCGATCGCGCCGCCCGTCGTGGTCTGACAGGTCACGCCGGTCGGAATCGGAAATTCGCCGCCGGAGATGAAGGTGGCTGATTCGCCTGAGATCGCGGTCAGGTTCGGCTCGGCGAGCGTGCGGACGACGCCGGCGCTTTCCATGGCGCGGATCGTTGCGGAGACCGAGGGCGCCGACCCGAACGCGGTGGTGATGGCGTTGTTGGGCACCAGCGCTGCGTTGTTCGCCGTAAACGGGTTGGCGTTGGCGAATTTCACCACCGCTGTGCCGTAATTGAGATTTGCGGTGAGGTCGATGCCGAGCTGCTTGATCAGGCTGCGCGAGACTTCGGCAACTGTGACTTTCAACATCACCTGGTCACGGCCGCGAACCGTGATGGAATTCACGACCTTGTCGGTGCTGCCGACCAGCCGGGCGGCCATCTCGCCGGCCTGCTGCGCCTCGACCGGGCTCGCCGCACTGCCGCTCAGCACGACGCCCTCTCCGACGCCCTCGATCTGGATGTCGGAATTCGGCATTGCCTGACGCAGCGCCGCACGGACACCGTTGAGGTCGCGCTTGACCGCGATGTCATAGGCCGCGATCTGCTGGCCGGCGGCATCGAAGAACACGATGTTGGTCTGGCCGACCGTCGCGCCGATGATGTAGGCGCGTTGCGCCGAGCGGACCACGGCGTTGGCGATCTTCGGATCGGCGACCAGGACGTCCTTGATATCCCTGGGCAGATCGATCACCACCGATTTGCCGACGCCGAGCGCAAGGAAACGGGCGTTCATCTGACCATCGGCCGCCGCAGGGGCGGCGGCGGCGCGGTAGTCGCTCGCCACCACCGGCGTCAGCGCCGGGTTGAGCGTGAGCGCTGCGACCGCCGAGAACGACAATGCGCGGACCATGTAGGCCCGCATCGTCCGTTGAGTTGCCCCGCCCTTCATCACGTCTGTCCTCATGATCACTTCTGCATCGTTGCCTGGTTGGCAACGCCAAAGCGGATGACGTTGATCGTCTCACCGCGCTTTTGGGGGTTGTCGTCGGTCCTGACGTCGGTCGCGTTGACGTCGACGATGCTGCGCAGCGCCAGCGACAGGATGCCGCTCTGGCGCGCGCGCGCCAGCGTCTCGGTCTGCTCGGGCTTCAGCTCCAGCGTCACCGTTTTGCCGATCAGTGCGTTGGTGCCGTCCTTCTCCTTCGGAGCCTGATCGATCGCGAGCACCCGGATATTGGTCAGGATGACCTCGGAATTGACGATGTCGGCGCCGTTGCGGTCGGGATTCTTGTCCCGCTTGGACAGCAGGACGTCGACGCGGTCATTCGGCAGGATGAAGCCGCCGGCGCCGGTCTCCGGCGAGATCTCGGTCGATACTGCCCGCATGCCGGTCGGCAGGATCGCAGCCATGAAGCCGCTTCCGTCCGCCTTGACGAGCTTCTGCTCGCGAATCGGCTCGCCCTGGATGAAGGGGGCACGCGCGATCGAGCCGGTGACGTCCTTGATGGCTTCGGCGTTGCTGTCCCTGCGCATGAAGCTGGCGCTGGCGGTCGCCGCCGGCCAGGTCTGCCACTGCAGATCCTCGGGCTTCACCGCTTGGCCGAGGCCGATGTCGGCTTTCGCGACCAGGATGTCGACGGTAGGCAGCTGCGCGACCGGGGGAGGCGCCGCCGGCTTGTCGTCGCCTCCGCTTGCCAAATAGAGCGCCGCAAGGCCGGCGCAGCCTGCAATTGCCAGGACCAGAATGCGGGCCTTATCCATTACGCTTCACTTTCCACATGACGCCGCGACGCTGCCGCCGCCGTGATGGGAGTTGACCAGCTATTCGTCAAAGCATGGTTAATGAGGCGTATCTAAATCGCCTTAACGAGCGGTTACCGCTGCTTTCTCAGCGCATCGCGAAGTGCGCGAGATCAATCGTCTTGATCCAGTCCGTCTCGGGATAGATCAGCAGGGCGCCGAGGGCGAGTGCGATGCCGTAGGGAATTCCGGTCTGCTTGTCGTGCAGCCGGCTGAGCCAGGCCTGGGACGCGAGCGGGTAGGGCAGGGGCCATTGCCGGAGCTGCAACAGCAGCACGGTCAACGCACCGCCGAACAGCGACGCAAACACCAGATAAGGCAGCAGATGCTCGAACCCGAACCACAGGCTGGCTGCGGCCGCGACCTTGGCGTCGCCGCCGCCGACCCAGCCCATCGCGAACATGCCGAACGCCACCACCAGCACCAGCGCGCCTGCGCCGGCATGGGTAAGAATGTCGTGGACGCCCATCCCGGTCAGCGGCGCCAGCACGAAGAAGCCGGCCGCCAGTGCCAGCGAGATCCGGTTCGGGATCGTCATGGTCAGGAGATCGCTCGCCGCCGCGAAGGCCATCAGGGCCGGAAACAGCATCAAGCGTGCGATGTCGAGGATCATGGATTCATGCCGTCAAGCTGGAGCTGCGGTCGAGACCCGACGCTAGCGGCCATTGGTGAACAATCGGGAAAGGACTGCCGGCCGCTTCGAAGGCGGCCGGCAATTGGAGCCCGACAAATAGCAAAGGTCCCGGGGTTGCCGGGACCTTTGATGCGAACTCGTCGGAACCGGCTTACTTCAGCGAGCCCGAGATCGAGTTGAAGGTACCCGAGAGTTTCGTGCCGACGCCGTTGACCGCAGCGATGATCGCGATGGCGATGCCGGTCGCAATCAGGCCGTATTCGATGGCGGTCGCGCCCGACTCATCCTTCACGAAGCGCGAAA
Source organism: Bradyrhizobium sp. 26S5 (assembly GCF_036923295.1). Taxonomy (NCBI): domain Bacteria; kingdom Pseudomonadati; phylum Pseudomonadota; class Alphaproteobacteria; order Hyphomicrobiales; family Nitrobacteraceae; genus Bradyrhizobium; species Bradyrhizobium sp. 26S5. Next base: position 989,791 of record NZ_CP145948.1, read on the forward strand.
CGAGGTTCTTCATAAAATTCACTCCTGTGTACACGTGGCTGGTCGAACTAGGTTTGGTCTGGCCGGCGTTCTCAGCACCGTGACCATGGCGGCACCCTACGGTTCGACGATTTCGGTGCAGTTAATTTGATCGCATAAACTCTGGGGGAACCCGCTGTTGTTGCGCAAAGTAAATTTGGCATTAAGCGGCTCGCCAAAATTGCAGATTGTTGCCGAGGCCGGCCGCGGCCGGGGTCTATTCACGGCTCCTTAAGCGCACATCTATACCCATGAGGCTTCCGTAGAATGAGGCTGTCATGTCCACCCTTCCGCTTGAAGTCATCGAGATGCTCGGCCAGACGATGATGAGGGTGGTGCCGATCACGATCGGCCTCGCATTGTTCTTCAGCGTGCTGACCCACTTCTGGGCCTGCAATCCCGGCAAGCCGTGGTGGCAGAAGCGTGAGCTGGTCACTGACATCTGCTACTGGTTCTTCGTGCCGGTGTTCGCCCGCGTGCTGCGCATCGGACTCCTGGTGGTCGGCGCGGCCGCGGTCTTCAACGTGCACGGCGCCGACGATCTCATCGCGTTCTACGAGAACGGGCACGGTCCGCTGTCGCAGCTTCCGCTCTGGCTGCAGTCGATCGTCTTCCTGGTCGCCTCGGACTTCATGCTGTATTGGCTGCACCGGATGTTTCACGGCGGCGGCTTCTGGAAGTACCACGCCATTCATCACTCCTCCGAAGACCTCGAATGGATTTCGGCGGCGCGCTTCCATCCCGTCAATCTCCTGATCGGCACGATCACGGTCGACGTGATTCTGCTGATGGCCGGCATCTCGCCGAACATCATGCTGTGGGTCGGCCCGTTCACCACATTCCATTCGGCCTTCGTCCACGCCAACCTGAACTGGACACTCGGCCCGTTCAAATATGTGATCGCGACGCCGGTGTTTCATCGCTGGCATCACACCGCGCTCGAGGAAGGCGGCGACACCAATTTCGCGGGCACGTTTCCGCTCTGGGACATCCTGTTCGGGACGTTCCGCATGCCCGAAGGCAAGCTTCCGGAGGATTACGGCGTCGACGCCGAGCAGGGCGTGCCGGCCGAGATCGGCGGACAGCTGGCCTATCCGTTCCGGCATTGACGTCGTTGTCCGGCCCGTGCCCGCATGAGTGCTGAGACCGCAACCATCCCGCAGGCAAGGGCCTCCATGTTCGCCGAGGTCCCGGCCTGGTTCTGGATGGCGTGCGGCGTCTATGCGCTGCTGCTGATCGTCGGCGACAGGCTGCTCGCCGATTCCGACACCTACTGGCAAATCGCGGTCGGCCGCTGGATCCTCGACCATCGCGCGCTGCCGTCGGTCGATATCTATTCGTTCACCAAGGCAGGTCAGCCATGGATGTCGTCGTCCTGGCTGGCGCAGGTCCTGTTCGCGAAGGCCTATGATCTTGCCGGGTGGACCGGGCCCGCGGCGCTGGCCGCGGCCTGTGGTGCCGCCACCTTCGCGCTGCTTACGGCCATTCTCAGCCGCGCGCTGCCGGCGATCTATGCGAGCCTGGTCGCGTTGGCGGCGCTGGTGCTGACATGCGGGCATCTGCTGGCCCGTCCGCATGTGCTGGTGCTGCCGATCATGATGGTCTGGGCGAACGGCCTGATGGTCGCCAGTGAACGCCGCGAGGCCCCCTCGTTCTGGCTGCTGCCGCTGATCGCGCTCTGGGCCAATTTGCATGGCGGCTTTCTGTTCGGCCTCGTGCTTCTCGGCGCCTTTGCGCTCGATGCGATGTGGAATGCCGCGCCCGCGCAAAGATTGCCGCTCGCGCTGCGCTGGACGGCATTCGGTATCGGCGCGCTGGCCGCGTGCTGCGCGACCCCCTACGGATGGGGTTCGCTCCTTGCCTCCTTGAAGATTCTCAGCCTCGGCGAACTGCTGCATCTGATTGCGGAGTGGATGCCGGCGAACTTCAGCCACATCGATGCGTTCGAGCTATCCATTCTCGGCCTGATCGGCGGGGCGCTCTATTGCGGAGTGAGGCTGCCGCTGCCGCGGATCGCCCTGGTGCTGGGCCTGCTGCACATGGCGCTGTCCCATGTCAGGAATCTCGAGCTGTTCGCCCTGCTGCTGCCGCTGGCTGCGTTGATGCCGGTGGCGACCCAGTTCGATCTGCGTGCCGCGAGCATTGTCCGGCTGAAGGCTGCGCCGACTACGATATTCATCGTCGCGCTGTGCGCCTCGACCTGGTTCGTTGCGGCACGGGGCAACATCGCGCCGCCGCCGATCCATTCGCCCGCTGCTGCCGTTGACGCGCTGAAGGCGCACAATGCCCGGCGCGTGCTCAACGATCTGCAGTTCGGCGGATATCTGATCTGGCGTCAGGTGCCGGTGTTCGTCGACGGGCGTGCCGAGCTTTACGGCGAGACGTTCGAGATGGCCTATTACCGCGCGCTCCAGCTCAAGGACGTCGACGGCTTCTTCGATCTGCTCAAGACCTACGACATCGATGCGGTGATGCTCGACCCGGCGACGCCTGCCTCCAGATTTCTCGATCATATCGATGGATGGCAGCGCCTCTACGCCGACGATTGCGTGGTGATCCATGTGCGTACGGGCGGCGAGGCGGCGGCCGCGCGCCCTGCGGGATAGGCGCGAGATTCCAAGGCCGCTGGCCGATCCGCTCCGGAAGTCGTGACATCCGCGCAATTCGGCGCTCGATATTTGCGCTTCTTAAATGAATTGCCGTCAGATTCGCCTGCGTCGGGCGCCGGTCCGCTGCGTATCGCTTTTGCCGGCCTGTTAACGTCCCGGGGTACAATATGTCGTTTCAGTCCCATCGTATTCGCGCCGTCACGCGCATTGGATTCATCTCGCTGGCCGCAGCCGTGCTGCTGTCGCCCGCGTTCGCAACGGCTGCGCCCGATCCCGACCGGATCGCGGTCAATGTCGATCAGGCCAAGCTCGTCAAGCTGCCCGGAGGCATTGCCACGATCGTGGTCGGCAATCCCCTGATTGCCGATGTCACCCTGCAGAATGGCGGTGTTGTCGTCGTGACCGGCAAGGGCTACGGCGCAACCAATTTCATCGCGCTCGACCGCACCGGTCAGGTGCTGGTGGATCGCCAGATCCAGGTCGAAGGCCCGACCGATCAGCTCGTCACCGTCTATCGCGGCGTCGATCGCGAGACCTACAGCTGCATGCCGGTCTGTCAGCGCCGCATCACGCTCGGCGACGGCGACGTCTATTTCAAGTCGACCATGGACCAGGCCGGTACGCTCAACACCCAGGCCTCCGGCCCGGGCGCGGGAGCGAAACCGCAGAACTAGCACGTGTCCGCTCCGGCGCCACTCACGCCGGGGCCCTGGCCGATCGGGTGCCGTTCGTTCGACATGGTTAAGCAAGACCTAACGGATCGGGGCACTCTGTCTCGATCCGGCGAAACACTTCAACAATGAGTCTTGGGGTAGTTGTTGCTGCCATGTTGATCCGGGGTCGTTGATGCCGCTGCCCGCTCGTTCCTTCGCAGGCCTGCTCCGCCGCTTTCGCCGAAATCGCCGTGGCGTGACCGCGGTCGAATTCGCGATGGTCGCACCGCTGTTTTTCGGATTGCTGTTCGCGATCATCGAAGTGGCAATGATCTTCCTTGCCAGCCAGGTGCTCGAGACGGTGACGCAGGATTCGGCCCGCTTCGTCATGACCGGTCAGGCCCAGGGCCTGAGCTACACCCAGCAGCAGTTCAAGGACTACGTCTGCGGCCGGGTCAGCGCGCTGTTCGATTGCACCAACGGCATATTTGTCGACGTGCGCAGTTATTCCTCGTTCAGCAGCGTCAACATCACGCCGCCGATCGACTCCAGCAATGCGTTCATTCCGGCCACGAAATGGTGTCCCGGCAAGGACGGCGACGTCGTGGTTGTCCGGCTGTACTATCAGTGGCCGCTGTTCGTCACCAAGCTCGGCTTCAACGTCGCCAACCTCTCCAACGGCAAGCGGCTGTTGACCGCGACCGCGACGTTCAAGAACGAGCCCTCCGGCACCTCCGGAGCCACATGCTCATGAGCAAAGTCGTGAAAACCTTAGCTGCGGCATTGCTGCGTTCCGTCGCCGCCCTCGGCCATGACCGCCGTGGCCTCGCCGCCGTCGAGTTCGCCTTCATCGTGCCGCTGATGCTGGTGATGTTCTTCGGCACCGTCGAGTTCTCATCCGGCGTCGCGGTCGACCGCAAGGTCACGCTGATGGCGCGCGCCGCGTCGGATCTGACCTCACAGGCAACGGCGGTGGTCGACACCGACCTGCAGAACTTCTTCAGCGCCGCCGTCGGCATCATGACGCCGTACGATCCGTCGCCGACCAAAATCACATTGTCGGAAATCTACGTCGACAACTCCAATATCGCGCGGATCCAGTGGAGCAAGGCGGGAACGATCGCCAGCGGTGCCACGCAAGCCACGGTGACGGCCTCCGCGCGCAGTCAGGGTGATGTGGTGACGAGCCTGGTCCCGGCGTCGCTGCTCATTGCGGGCACCTATCTGATCTTCAGTGAAGTCAGCTACAAATACGTTCCGACGATCGGCTACGTGATGGCCAAGAGCGGCATCAATCTCAGCGACGTCGCCTATACCAGGCCGCGGCAGTCGCTGTGCGTGAACTATTCCTCGACGTCGGCCACCGCGTCGAACGCCTGCACGACTTACTAGAGCGTTTTCGAGCGAAGTGGGCACCGGTTCGCGTGAAGAAAACGCGTCAAAGTCTAGAAGCGTTTTCGAGCGAAGTGGGCTGCGGGCCCGCGATCCATACAAAAAGGGCCGTACCCGGAGGTGCGGCCCTTGATGCTTTGACGACAATTTCCTGGAGCTTCGCGCTTCCGGGAAATCGGCTTATCCGGCGGCGCGCAGATTGTCGGCCGAGGATTTGCCGGAACGGCGGTCAGCCACGATCTCGTAGGAGATCTTCTGGCCTTCACGCAGAGTGCCAAGGCCGGCGCGCTCGACTGCACTGATGTGCACGAACACGTCGTTCCCGCCTTCATCCGGCTGGATGAAGCCGTAGCCCTTGGTCGCGTTAAACCACTTCACGGTTCCCATGCTCACGTGGGTAGTCCCTTCTCAGATATACAAGTTCAAGACCCGCTGATCGGCGGGGTGGTGAGATCGAATTTTTGGAAGGGTCGTCAGCGTCTGAACCGGCTGTACCGGTATTGGCTAATGTCGTCCGGCCGAAAATCGATGGGTAGGATATTATTCGATAGAAGGCTTCAAAACAATCCTGACGTGCGCGATTTTTTGGCCGGCGCAGGCGCCGGCCAATTGCTGCGCAGGACATCAGGATGTCATGCGCGCAGCAGTTGCAACCTTGTTTATCGGCGGCGGAACTGGCCGCCGCGCTGCGCTCCGCCTCGTGGCGGGCCGCCGGGCGCGCCGCTCGGACGCTCGTCCTTGTGGCGGAAAATCAGGCGGCCCTTTTCGAGATCGTAGGGCGACATTTCGATCGTAACGCGGTCGCCGGCCAGCGTCTTGATGCGGTTTTTCTTCATCTTGCCGGCGGTGTAGGCGACGATCTCGTGTCCGGCATCGAGTTGTACCCGGTAACGAGCGTCGGGGAGGATTTCGGTCACCAGTCCTTCGAACTGGATCAGCTCTTCCTTAGCCATATGGTTCTCCAGATCGAGCGACGGCTAGTGCTTCGGTCGGTTGTTGCGGTTGGGTTGCGGATTCGGCCGGCTCTCGCGATGCAAGAAGGCGACGCCCTGGATGCCTTCGCTGTTGCCGGCCTGCGACGGACGCGGCGACTCGCTCCGGCTCGTCTGCGGCGCGCCATTATTACCACCTGGACGGCGGCGGCGGCGAGGCCCTTTTCCACTTGGAGCCGTCTCATTCTTCCCACGGACATTATGCGCGCGTGGCGCAGAACGGCCACCCCGGTGCGGGTGGGGCGCCTGAGCCGGTGCGGTTTCGCGGTTGCTGCCCGGCGTGCGACGGTCTTCCCGCGGCAGCGTGACGCGGATCAGCCGTTCGATGTCACGCAAATAGCCCATCTCTTCGGCACCCGCGATCAGCGAGATCGCGACCCCGTCGGCCCCGGCGCGCGCGGTGCGGCCGATGCGGTGGACATAGGTCTCCGGGATGTTGGGCAGGTCGAAATTCACGACATGGCTGATGCCGTCGACGTCGATGCCGCGGGCGGCGATATCGGTCGCCACCAGTGTACGGATTTCGCCGGTGCGGAACGCCGCCAGCGTACGCTCGCGGTGGTTCTGCGACTTGTTACCGTGGATGGCATTGGCGCTGATGCCGGCTCGCTCCAGGCCTTTCACCACCTTGTCCGCGCCATGCTTGGTGCGGGTGAAGATCAGGGCGCGATTGACCGGTTCCTGCTTCAGCAACTGGGCGAGAATCGCCGGCTTGGCCGCGAAATCGACCTGGATCACGCGCTGGGCGATCCGGTCGACCGTCGAGGCCACCGGCGTCACCGCCACGCGGGCGGGGTCGCGCAGCATCGCTTCGGCGAGTTCGGCGATGTCCTTGGGCATGGTGGCCGAGAAGAACAGCGTCTGCCGCCGGATCGGCAGCTTGGCGACGATCTTCCGGATGTCGTTGATGAAGCCCATGTCGAGCATGCGGTCGGCTTCATCGAGCACCAGGAACTCGACCTGGTTGAGCTTCAGTCCGTTGCTCTGCACGAGATCGAGCAGGCGGCCGGGGGTGGCGACCATCACCTCGACGCCCTGCATCACGCTGCGGACCTGGCGGCCCATCGGGACGCCGCCGATGGCGAGCGCCGAGGACAGCCGGAGGTGGCGGCCATAGGCATTGAAGCTGTCGAGGATCTGCCCGGACAGCTCGCGGGTGGGCGAGAGCACCAGCACGCGGCAGCTCTTGGGCTGCGGACGGATGCGGTTCTCGAGCAGCCGGTGGAGGATCGGCAGCGCGAAGGATGCGGTCTTGCCGGTGCCGGTCTGGGCGATGCCGACGACGTCGCGGCCGGCAAGTGCGAGTGGGATGGTCTGGGCCTGGATGGGGGTCGGTGTGAGATAGTTCTCTTCACGAAGCGCGCGGGCGATGGGTTCGGCGAGGCCGAAATCCTGAAAGGAGGTCAAAAGGTGGTTCTTTCCATAAAAGCCGTCGTCGTCCCGGTCCAATATCGGCCGGAATCGCTTGAAGGCGTTCGGGACACCCGCGTGTCTGGGGCGTCAAGCTGGGTTAGCTGAAAGGCGAGCCAGAAGCCGCTTGGGGCGGCTTGTACACGCAGCTCGCGAAGGCACCGCGATTTCGCGGGCATGGAGAGGATATGGACCAGGAACAGGGCGGTTTCAAGGTGAGATTGCCGGATCGGTGCCCGAAGTTCGCCGATCGCTCGCGCAAACTGTCACAAATCGGCGCCGGAATTTTAGCCAAAACGACAAATTTGCCCACAAAATAATCTGATTGCACTTTCGGCAGTCAAGATGACGGCCCAATGATTGAGCAATCGATTTCCGTATTTGCCCGGAACTCACAAAATTATCCAGCCGGTTCATTGGCTTAAGGTGCCCGCGCACCGTGGCACAGTTCTTGCGATTCCCTTAACCGCAGGCGGCCAAGCGGCCGTTTCGCAAGCGTTCACGCCTGCGTCAGGGAGACGACATTTCATGCTTACTCAGCTTACTCACAAAATAACGACGATGACCCGCCGCCGCGCGCTCGCGGCGACGGCCGGCCTGGTTTTGGGCCTGGCTGCGTCCTCGCCGTTCGCGCCCGCGCAAGCGGCCGACGACACCATCAAGGTTGGCGTCCTCCATTCGCTTTCCGGCACCATGGCCATCAGCGAAACCACGCTGAAGGACACCATCCTTTTCCTGATCGACGAGCAGAACAAGAAGGGCGGCGTGCTTGGCAAGAAGCTCGAGGCCGTCGTGGTCGATCCCGCATCGAACTGGCCGCTGTTTGCGGAGAAGGCGCGCGAGCTGATCACCAAGGACAAGGTTGCGGTCGTGTTCGGCTGCTGGACCTCGGTGTCGCGCAAGTCCGTGCTCCCGGTGTTCAAGGAGCTGAACAATATCCTGTTCTACCCGGTGCAGTATGAGGGCGAGGAATCCGAGCGCAACGTGTTCTACACGGGTGCCGCGCCGAACCAGCAGGCGATCCCCGCCGTCGACTATCTGATGAAGGACGAGAAGGTGAAGCGCTGGGTGCTGGCCGGCACCGACTACGTCTATCCGCGCACCACCAACAAGATCCTGGAAGCCTATCTGAAGTCGAAGGGCGTCGCCCCGGAAGACATCATGATCAACTACACGCCGTTCGGTCATTCCGACTGGCAGACGATCGTGGCCGACATCAAGAAATTCGGCTCGGCCGGCAAGAAGACCGCCGTGGTCTCCACCATCAACGGCGACGCCAACGTCCCCTTCTACAAGGAGCTCGGTAACCAGGGCATCAAGGCGACCGACATTCCGGTGGTCGCGTTCTCGGTCGGTGAAGAAGAACTCGCCGGCATCGATACCAAGCCGCTGCTCGGCCATCTCGCCGCCTGGAACTACTTCGAGTCGATCAAGACGCCCGAGAACGAGAAGTTCATCAAGGCGTGGCAGGCCTACACCAAGAATCCGAAGCGCGTGACCAACGATCCGATGGAAGCGCACGTGATCGGCTTCGACATGTGGGTCAAGGCGGTCGAGAAGGTGAAGTCGACCGATCCCGACAAGGTGATCGACGCGCTGCCCGGCATCGAAGCCAAGAACCTGACCGGCGGCACCTCGAAGATGCTGCCGAACCATCACATCACCAAGCCGGTGTTCATCGGCGAGATCAAGGCCAACGGCCAGTTCGACGTGGTGTGGAAGACCCCGGGCCTGGTGGCCGGCGACGCCTGGTCGAAGGAGCTCGAGGGCTCCAAGGACCTGATCGGCGATTGGGTCGGCAAGAAGTGCGGCAATTACAACACCAAGACCAACAAGTGCGGCGGCCAGGGCTCCTGATGGAGAGCTTGATCCGGACCCGGAGGGCCGCGTTAGCGCAAAGTGCGAAGCGGTTTTCCGAAAAGATCACGCTCAATCAAAAGTCCTGACCTCAACAACGACACAACACAACCATCCAAGAACCTGGAGAAGGCGGCACAGCTCGCCGCCTTCTCCTCACACTCCTGCCGGGGTACTGACGTGTTCGCCAATTGTATTGATCGCTTTCGTGCGCTGCTTCTCTCGATCCTGCTGCTGAGCTGTTTCGCCATTCCGGCGCTGGCCGGCCCGTTCGAGGATTCGGTCGCCAAATTCGCCAATGACGAGTTCTCCGACACCGAGGAGGCGATCGGCGGGGTTGCCGCATCGGGCAATGCGCTGGCCTCGCCCATCATCAGCGCGCTGCAGGACGGCCGGCTGTCGGCCGATCCGGACAGCAAGAAGGTCTTCATCACGCAGACCGACGGCAAGATCATCGACGCCGCCACCGGCGCTGCCGTCGACAAGCTGCCCGACAACGCCGCCGCCGTTCGCCTCAACAACCGCCTGCGCCGCACCGTGGAGGCCGCGCTCGGCGGCCTGACGCTGTTGTCGCCGGATCCGGCCAAGCGGCTCGCGGCTGCGCAGTCGGTGTTCAAGAGCCACGAGGAGAACCTGCTGCCGACGGTGGAGGGCGCGCTCGCCAAGGAGAGCGTCAAGTCGATCAAGCAGGCTTTCGCCGAGGCGCGCGCCGCCATCATCCTGTTCAAGTCGGATGCGTCCGACAGCGACAAGCTCGACGCCGTCGCCGTGGTCAAGGCGCGCGGCGACCAGGAGGCGCTGGCGCTGCTCACCGGGCTCGGCGACCAGCCGCCGCTGGTCGCCCAGGCGGCGGCAACCGCGGTCACCTCGATCCAGAGCAATCTCGCGATGTGGTCGATGGTGCAGAATGCCTGGTACGGCCTGTCGCTCGGCTCGGTGCTGCTGCTCGCCGCGATCGGGCTTGCCATCACCTTCGGCGTGATGGGCGTCATCAACATGGCGCATGGCGAGATGGTGATGCTCGGGGCCTACACCACCTTCGTGGTGCAGGAGGTGATCCGGACCCGTTATCCCGCGCTGTTCGACTATTCGCTGCTGATCGCGGTGCCGCTCGCCTTCCTGGTCGCCGGTATGATCGGTGTTTTGATCGAGCGCACGATCATCCGCTTCCTCTACGGCCGTCCGCTGGAAACTTTGCTCGCGACCTGGGGCCTGTCGCTGGTGCTGCAGCAGGCGGTGCGCACCGCGTTCGGCCCGACCAACCGCGAGGTCGGCAATCCCTCCTGGATGAGCGGCGCCTTCGAGCTCGGTCAGATCACCATCACCTATAATCGGCTCTGGATCCTCTGCTTCACGCTCGCGGTGTTCGCCATCCTGCTCGCGATGCTGCGCTACACCGCGCTCGGCCTCGAGATGCGCGCGGTGACGCAGAACCGCCGCATGGCGGCCTCGATGGGAATCGCCACCTCGCGCGTCGACGCATTGACCTTCGGCCTTGGCTCGGGGATCGCCGGCATTGCCGGCGTGGCGCTTTCGCAGATCGACAATGTCAGCCCGAATCTCGGCCAGAGCTACATCATCGACAGTTTCATGGTCGTGGTGTTCGGCGGCGTCGGCAATCTCTGGGGCACGCTGGTCGGCGCCTTCACGCTCGGCATCGCCAACAAGTTCCTGGAGCCGGTGGCGGGTGCGGTGCTCGGCAAGATCGCGATCCTGGTGCTGATCATCCTGTTCATCCAGAAGCGGCCGCGCGGCCTGTTCGCGCTCAAGGGTCGGGCGGTGGAAGCATGACGCCGCACATCCTCACCCGTTCGCTCGACCGCGCCGCGACCGCGTTCGTCCTGCTCGTTGCCGCGGTCGGGGTGCTGATCCCGCTGTCGAACCTGCTTTTGCCGCAGGGCTCGATGTTCCAGGTGCCGACCTATCTGGTGGCGCTGTGGGGCAAATATGTCTGCTACGCCATCCTAGCGCTCTCGATCGACCTGATCTGGGGCTATTGCGGCATCCTCTCGCTCGGTCACGGTGCGTTCTTCGCGCTCGGCGGCTACGCCATGGGAATGTATCTGATGCGCCAGATCGGCAGCCGCGGCGTTTACGGCAATCCTGTTCTGCCCGACTTCATGGTGTTCCTGAACTGGGACAAGCTGCCCTGGTACTGGTACGGCTTCGACAAATTCGCATTTGCCGCGCTGATGGTGCTTTTGGTGCCGGGCCTGCTCGCCTTCTGCTTCGGCTGGCTCGCCTTCCGCTCGCGCGTCACCGGCGTCTATCTCTCGATCATCACGCAGGCGATGACCTATGCGCTGCTTCTGGCATTCTTCCGCAATGATTTCGGCTTCGGCGGCAACAACGGCCTGACCGACTTCAAGGACATCCTCGGCTTCAACGTGCAGGCCGAAGGGACCCGTGCCACGCTGTTCCTGCTGAGCTGCCTTGCGCTGATCATCGCTTTCCTGATCTGCCGCGCGATCGTCACCTCGAAGCTCGGCAAGGTCCTGATCGCGGTGCGCGACGCCGAAAGCCGGACCCGATTCCTCGGCTATCGCGTCGAATCCTACAAGCTGTTCGTGTTCACGCTGTCGGCCTGCATGGCCGGCGTCGCCGGCGCGCTCTACGTGCCGCAGGTCGGCATCATCAATCCGAGCGAATTCGCCCCCGGCAATTCGATCGAGGCGGTGATCTGGGTCGCGGTCGGCGGCCGCGGCACGCTGATCGGAGCGGCGCTCGGCGCCGTCGTCGTCAATTACGCCAAGACGGTCTTCACATCGGGGCCGCTCGCGCCGTACTGGCTGTTCATGCTGGGCGCGCTGTTCATCCTGGTCACGCTGCTATTGCCCAAGGGCATCGTCGGCACCTTCAACAGCTGGTGGGAGACGCGGCGTAGCGCGGCCCTTGCGGCCGACCGGGAAAGCGCCGCGCGCGAAGACGGCGTCGGCGCACCGAACCCGGCGGAGTAGGCAGATGAACGTCATGGATACCCGCGCCACTTCGGCCATGCTCTATCTCGACGGCGTGCACGTCTCGTTCGACGGTTTTCACGCCATCAACAATCTGTCGCTGACGCTCGCGCCCGGTGAGATGCGCGCCATCATCGGCCCGAACGGCGCCGGCAAGACCACGATGATGGACATCATCACCGGCAAGACCAAGCCGGACGAGGGCACGGTGCTGTTCGACGGCACCGTCGACCTGACCCGGCTCGACGAGACCCGGATCGCCGAGCTCGGCATCGGCCGCAAGTTCCAGAAACCGACGGTGTTCGAGAGCCAGACCGTGCAGGACAATCTGCTGCTCGCGCTCAATGTCGATCATTCCGTGCGCGGCACGCTGTTCTGGCGCGGCAGCAAGGCCGAGTCCGAGCGCATCGACAAGGTGCTCGAGACCATTCGCCTGACCGATGCGCGCAACCGCCTCGCCGGCAGCCTGTCGCACGGCCAGAAGCAGTGGCTCGAGATCGGCATGCTCTTGGCGCAGGACCCCAAGGTGCTGCTGGTCGACGAGCCGGTCGCCGGCATGACCGATGTCGAGACCCATCTGACTGCGGAGCTTCTGAAGGAGATCAACAAGAACCACACCATCATGGTGGTCGAGCACGACATGACCTTCGTGCGCGAGCTCGGCGTCAAGGTGACCTGCCTGCACGAAGGCACGGTGCTCGCCGAAGGTTCGATCGACCAGGTGTCGTCGAATGAGCGGGTGGTCGAAGTGTATCTGGGGCGCTAGCGCGATGCTGAAGATCGACAACATCAACCTCTATTACGGCGCGGCGCAGGCCTTGCGCGGCGTGTCGCTGACCGCAGAGCCCGGCAAGGTCACCTGTGTGCTCGGCCGCAACGGCGTCGGCAAGACCTCGCTGCTGCGCGCCATGGTCGGGCAATACCCGATCGCCTCCGGCGCGATCAATTTCGACGGCAAGGACATCACCGCGCTGAAGCCCTACGAGCGAGCGCGGCGCGGCATCGGCTTCGTGCCGCAGGGCCGCGAGATCTTTCCGTTGCTGACGGTGGAAGAAAACCTCAAGACCGGCTTCGGCCCGCTGAAGCGCGAAGACCGCAACATCCCCGATGACGTGTTCTCGCTGTTTCCGGTGCTGCAGACCATGCTGGGCCGCCGCGGTGGCGACCTCTCCGGCGGCCAGCAGCAGCAGCTCGCGATCGGCCGCGCGCTGGTGATGCGGCCAAAGCTGCTGCTGCTCGACGAGCCGACCGAAGGCATCCAGCCCTCGATCATCAAGGACATCGGCCGCGCCATTTCCTATCTGCGCAACCTCGGCAACATCGCAATCGTGCTGGTCGAACAATATCTCGACTTTGCCTGCGAACTCGGCGACAGTTTTGCCGTGATGGACCGGGGTGCGGTGAAATATGCCTGCGACCGCGCGAACCTCGATCCCGCCGAGATCAGCCGCCAGATGGCGCTGTGAACCAGCTATGACGCCGCCTCGCGCGGCGTGCGTGAGGGAGCATCGGGGGAATGCGGACCGGGATCGGAGGCGCGGCAGCGGCGACGTTTGCGGCCAACCGCGCCCAGGGTGCTGTCAGGTTCGGCGTGCACCGCAAGGATGGCGCCACCCGCCGCGGCGACCTGCATGAGTCAGGCTCGCTGCGCGTCCGCTTTCCATCGCCGGAGGACGACGGCCTCTCGGCCATGTTCGTCAACACCGCCGGCGGCATTGCGGGCGGCGACCGCTTCGACATCGCGATCGCAGCCGGCGAGGGCACCCGCCTGACGCTAACTACGGCAGCGGCGGAAAAGGTCTATCGTGCGCCGGCAGCGCCGGCTCGACTCGATATTGCGCTGAAGGTCGCGGACGGTGCGCATCTCTCCTGGCTGCCGCAGGAGACAATCCTGTTCGACCGCGCACGTATTGTCAGGAGCTTCGACATCGATCTTGCGGAAGGCGCTTCGCTCCTGCTCTCCGAGAGCGTGGTGTTCGGCCGTGCTGCGATGGGCGAGACCATGCGCCATGGCGAATTCGTCGACCGCTGGCGGATGCGGCGCGGCGGCCGGCTGGTGTTTGCTGAGACGATCCGGCTCGACGGCGAGATCGGCCAGAAGCTCGCACGGCCCGCGATCGCTGGTGGGGGCTGCGCAATCGGCACGGCGCTGATCGTGCCGGGCGACGAGGCTTTGATCGAGCGCATCCGCGAGGCGTCGGACAGCTTCGGCGGCGAAGTCGGTATCTCCGCCTGGAATGGCTTTGCAATGGCACGCTTCTGTGCCCAAGATGCGGCCCGGCTGCGCGCCGATATGATGACGGTGCTCGGCCGCGCCTCCATGGTCCCGCTGCCGCGGCTGTGGCTCAACTAGACCTCATCAGAACGATCAGAGTGCTCGCATGAATTTGTCTCCCCGCGAAAAGGACAAGCTCTTGGTTTCGATGGCGGCCATGGTGGCGCGCCGCAGGCTGGAGCGCGGCGTCAAGCTGAACCACCCCGAGGCGATCGCGCTGATCACCGATTTCATCGTCGAGGGCGCACGCGACGGCCGCACCGTCGCCGATTTGATGCAGGCCGGCGCCAAGGTCCTGACCCGCGATCAGGTGATGGCCGGCATCCCCGAGATGATCCACGACATCCAGGTCGAGGCGACATTCCCCGACGGCACCAAGCTCGTCACCGTGCACGAGCCGATCCGATAGTCACGAGCGTCATTCCGGGGCGGCCGGAAGGCCGAACCCGGAATCCAGAGATTGTTTAAGGAGATTCCGGGTTCATGCTTCGCATGCCCCGGAATGACGAGGAGAAGGACATGATCCCCGGCGAACTCTTCATCAAGGACGGCGAGATCGAGCTCAATGCCGGCCGCAAGACCGTGACGCTGTCGGTCGCCAACACCGGCGACCGTCCGATCCAGGTCGGCTCGCACTACCATTTCTTCGAGACCAACCCGGCGCTGAAATTCGACCGCAAGAAAGCCCGCGGCATGCGCCTCGACATCGCCGCCGGCACCGCCGTCCGCTTCGAGCCCGGCCAGACCCGCGACATCAAGCTCGTCGCACTCGCCGGCAAGCGCGTGATCTACGGCTTCCGCGCCGAGGTGAAGGGGAAGCTGTGATTCAATGTGAGGTGAGCACCCTGGTTGGGCTCCCTCCCCCCTTGCGGGGGAGGGTTGGGGAGAGGGGTAAGCCCCGGGCGCTGACAGACGTCATTCTTCGGCTCTGCTCTGATTGTGAGTGTGAACAAAGGGGAGCACTGTAGCCGCATGCTTCCGGCGCTCCGCATGGTCTCCGAGGCTGCCGAGCTTGCCGCGCGCCGTCATAACGGGATGGCGCGCAAGGGGCGGGGGAGCGAGCCTTACATCAATCATCTCGCCGAGGTCGCGAACCTGCTGGCGCAAGTGACCGATGGCGCCGATGCCGAGCTGGTGGCGGCCGGCTGGCTGCACGACACCATCGAGGATACCGAGACCACGCGCGAGGAGCTCGCGCAAAAATTCAGCGAGCGTGTTGCCTCGCTGGTGGTCGAATGCACCGACGACATGAGTCTGCCCAAGGCCGTGCGTCGGCAAAGGCAGATCGATGATGCTCCGCATAAGTCGCCTGATGCGAAGCTGATCAAGACCGCCGACAAGGTCAGCAATATCGGCGCCCGGATCGTGCCGCATCCAAGCAAGGACGAGCGCGACGATCTGGCCGATTATGCGGCCTGGGCCGGCAAGGTTGTTGCCGGTTGCCGGGGGATCAATTCGCGGCTCGACCGTATTTTCGACGACACCATTGCGCGCGCCAAGGCTGCGCTGGCTGAAACTGGGGGCTGATATGTCCGTGAAGATCAAACGTTCCGTCTATGCCGACATGTTCGGGCCGACCACCGGCGACAAGGTGCGGCTCGCCGACACCGATTTGATCATCGAGGTCGAGAAGGATCTCACCACCTATGGCGAGGAGGTGAAGTTCGGCGGCGGCAAGGTGATCCGCGACGGCATGGGGCAGTCGCAGGTGACCAATGCGCAGGGTGCGGCCGATACCGTCATCACCAACGCGCTGATCGTCGATCACTGGGGCATCGTGAAGGCCGACGTCGCGATCAAGGAGGGCATGATCGCCGCGATCGGCAAGGCCGGCAATCCGGACATCCAGCCCAATGTGACCATCATCATCGGGCCCGGCACCGATGTGATCGCGGGTGAGGGCAAGATCCTCACCGCCGGTGGATTCGACAGCCACATCCACTTCATCTGCCCGCAGCAGATCGAGCACGCGCTGATGGCTGGCGTCACCTCGATGCTGGGCGGCGGCACTGGCCCCTCGCACGGCACCTTCGCCACCACCTGCACGCCCGGCCCGTGGCACATGGGGCGGATGATCCAGTCGTTCGACGCCTTTCCGGTCAATCTCGGCATCTCGGGCAAGGGCAACGCCTCGCGCCCGGCGGCGCTGGTCGAGATGATCAAGGGCGGCGCCTGCGCGCTGAAGCTGCACGAGGACTGGGGCACCACGCCATCGGCCATCGACACCTGCCTGTCGGTCGCCGACGATTACGACGTCCAGGTGATGCTGCACTCGGACACGCTGAACGAATCCGGCTTCGTGGAGGACACGGTCAAGGCATTCAAGGGCCGCACCATCCATGCCTTCCACACCGAGGGCGCCGGCGGTGGCCACGCGCCCGACATTATCAAGATCGCAGGCCTCAAGAACGTGCTGCCGTCCTCGACCAATCCGACAAGGCCGTTCACCCGCAACACCATCGACGAGCATCTCGACATGCTGATGGTGTGCCATCACCTCGATCCGTCGATCGCCGAGGATCTCGCCTTCGCCGAAAGCCGGATCCGCAAGGAGACCATCGCCGCCGAGGACATCCTGCACGATCTCGGCGCGCTCTCGATGATGTCGTCGGACTCCCAGGCGATGGGCCGGCTGGGCGAGGTCATCATCCGCACCTGGCAGACCGCCGACAAGATGAAGAAGCAGCGCGGCGCGCTGCCGCAGGACAAGGGCAACGACAACGACAATTTCCGCGTCAAGCGCTACATCGCCAAATACACCATCAACCCCGCGATCGCGCATGGCGTGTCGAAGCTGATCGGTTCGGTGGAGAAAGGCAAGCTGGCGGACCTCGTGCTGTGGTCGCCGGCGTTCTTCGGCGTCAAGCCGGACTGCATCATCAAGGGCGGCTCGATCGTGGCGGCGCCGATGGGCGATCCCAACGCCTCGATCCCGACGCCCCAGCCGGTGCACTACCAGCCGATGTTCGCCGCCTTCGGCAAGGCGCTGACCGCGTCCTCGGTGGTGTTCACCTCGAAGGCCGCGGTTACCGGCGGCCTCGCACGCAAGCTCGGGATCAGCAAGAAGCTCTACGCGGTGCAGAACACCCGCGGCAAGATCTCCAAGAAGAGCATGATCCACAACGATGCGACGCCGAACATTGAGGTCGACCCCGAGACCTATGAGGTACGCGCAGACGGCGAGCTCCTGACCTGCGCGCCGGCCGAGGTGCTGCCCATGGCACAGCGTTACTTTATGTTCTAAAACCGCTCCCGGTATCCAAAGCCAAAAGAGAAAAATCGGGAGGAATTTCCGTGATTTACGTCGTAGCCACGCTGACCATCAAGCCCGAGTCCCGCGCCGAATTCATCGCCGCGGCGACCGCCTGCATCAAGGAAACCCGCAAGGAGCCCGGCAACATCGCCTATGATTTGCACGAGAGCGTCACCGACCACAGCAAGATGGTGTTCGTCGAGCAGTGGGAGAACGCCGAGGCGCTGGTGCCGCATCGCACCGCCGAGCACATGAAGACGTTCGGCCGGGTCGCCGTGAAGTGCATGGCCGCGCCGCCCAAGATCGAGGTGATCACGCCCGAGAAGGTCGACGTCCGCTAAAATAACAACAAAAACGGGACAAACAGCATGATCTATGTGATCGCCACCACGCCGATGAAGCCGGAGAATAAGGACGACTTCATCAAGGGCCACAAGGCCTGCACGGTCGAGACCCGAAAGGAGAAGGGTTGCATCTCCTATGACGGCAATGTCAGCGTCAACGATCCCAACCTCTATGTGGTGGTCGAGCGCTGGGAGAGCCGCGAGGATCTCAACGCGCATGCCAGGGCGCCGCACATGAAGGTATGGCGCGAATATTCCGCGCAGATGAAGACCGGCCCGACGGTGATCGAGATCATCAGTGACGCCAAGGTCGAGAAGCTCTGAGGCATCGATGATCCGCGCAACCAAGGTTCTGGGACAGCATCGCTGGACTGAAGCGGCGGCCGATACCGTCGTGCTCGATTTCGACGACCGGCACCGGCGGCGGATGGCGATGACCGGCACGCGCGGGCTCGAATTCCTGCTCGATCTCGAGAACGCCGTCGCGCTGCGCGGCGGCGATGCGCTGGTGCTGGAGGACGGCCGCCTTGTCGAGGTGGTCGCGGCTCCAGAGCCGCTCGCGGAAATCCGCGGCAGCGATCCGCATCATCTGATCCGGGTCGCCTGGCATCTCGGCAACCGCCATCTGCCGACGCAGATCATGCCGAAAGGCCTGCGCATCCGCCGCGATCACGTGATCGAGGCGATGGTGAAGGGGCTCGGCGCCCGTGTCATCGAGATCGAGGCGCCGTTCGATCCCGAGGGCGGCGCCTATGCCGAGCATGCGCACGCCGATGAGCACGCGCATGGTCATACCGGGCACGATCACGCTGATAGCCATGCGCACGATCATGGTCATCATCACGGTGATGGTCACCATCACGATGATGGACATCACCATGATCGCGCGCATGACCACGACCACCACCATCATGACGAGCATTGCGATCATGCTCATCATCACCACGACCACTCCCATGCTCATGACCGCAAATGAGCCTGATCCCGCCGCGGTGCGCGGCGGAATCACGGAGGATGAGGCAGCCGCGCTGTACCGGCTGATGACGTGGCTGTCGCCGTCCTTTCCGGTCGGGGCGTTCGCCTATTCCAGCGGCATCGAATGGGCGGTCGAGGCCGGCGACATCACCGACGCCGCCTCGCTGCGCGGCTGGCTCGCGGCGATGCTCGCTGACGGCAGCGGATTTTGCGACGCCCTGTTCCTGGCGCAAAGCCATCGCGCGGCGTCGGAGCACGACCACAGCGGGTTGAAGGAGATCGCCGAGCTCGCCGCGGCCTTCGTGCCGTCGCGCGAACGGCAGCTCGAGACCACGACGCAAGGACGCGCCTTCATCGAGATCGCCCGCGCGGCCTGGAATTCACCCGGCCTCGACGCGATGATTGCGGCCTGCGATGGCGCGATCGTCTATCCCGTCGCGGTCGGCATCGTCAGCGCCGCGCATGGCATTCCGCTTGCGCCGTTGCTGCGCGCCTTCCTGCACGCCGTCGTCTCCAACTGGATTTCCGCAGGCAGTCGGCTGATCCCGCTGGGCCAGACCGACAGCCAGCGCGTGCTGGCCGATCTCGAGCCGGTCGTTGCCGCGACCGCGACGCGAGCCGGCGCCGCCTCGCTCGACGATCTCGGCAGCGCGACCTTTCGGGCCGATCTCGCCAGCCTGCGTCACGAGACGCAATATACGAGGCTGTTTCGGTCATGATGCGCAATCGAGCGACAATGCCAGCGCCGCGTCCTCAACCGTCGTCTCGGCGCAGGCCGGGACCCATAACCACAGGCTTCTGTGCTTGTGCAACGCTGGGGCTCCAGCTTCTCGCAACAATTCAATTCGGTGGTAATGGGTCCCGGCCTGCGCCGGGACGACGATAACAGAGAGAGAGCTTCTCACATGCCCACTTCTCATGGCCCGTTGCGGGTCGGCGTCGGTGGTCCGGTCGGCTCCGGCAAGACCGCGCTGATGGACCTGCTCTGCAAGTCGATGCGCGAGCGCTACGACATCGCCGCGATCACCAATGACATCTACACCAAATGGGACGCCGAGTTCCTGGTGCGCTCCGGCTCGCTGACACCGGACCGCATCGCCGGCGTCGAGACCGGCGGCTGCCCGCACACCGCGATCCGCGAGGACGCCTCGATGAACCTCGCCGCGGTCGCCGACATGCGGGCCAAATTCCCCGATCTCGACCTGGTGCTGATCGAATCCGGCGGCGACAATCTGGCGGCGACCTTCTCGCCGGAATTGGCCGATCTCACGATCTACGTCATCGACGTTGCCGCCGGCGACAAGATTCCCTCCAAGGGCGGCCCCGGCATCACGCGATCCGACCTCCTCGTGATCAACAAGATCGACCTCGCGCCCCATGTCGGTGCGTCGCTGGAGAAGATGGACACCGACGCCCGGCGGATGCGCGGCGAGCGGCCCTTCGTGATGACCAATCTGAAGAAGAGCGACGGCCTCGACCGCATCATCAGTTTCATCGAGACCAAGGGCGGCCTTCGGTCGCAGGCCACGGGCAAGGCGGCCAAGGCACGTACGAAGGCGGGCTGACAAGGCAGGCTGACGTTAATCATTGTGGCAGACCGCTCGCGCCGGCTGCTCGCCCCGTCATCCTGAGGAGCGCGTAGCGCGTCTCGAAGGATCGACGGCCACCAGCCGGGCCGTGCATCCTTCGAGGCTCGCTCCGCTCGCACCTCAGGATGACGGTAACCCTCGTCAAGCCGCCGCGAAAAAGCTGCGCAATCGCCGGAACAATTTCCAACTTTGACGATTAGCAACCTTTGGCGCCGCCAAAGACCGCCGGGTGGCGTCGTCGTTAATGTTGCCGACCGGCTCCTGTTGCGTACCGATGATCGCTATTCCATATTCCTTTGCGGCCGGCCGTCTTCGCACCCTGAGTTATCGCCGCTCCCGCAGAAGCCAGATGCTTTCCGTCCCCTTTCGCCACCCCCTGATTGCCGAGTAAGCGTGTGGTTCGACTGGGCTTCATCGTTGCCTTGATTGCACTGATCGGAGTTCTGCTCTCCGGTCTTGCCGCCTATCGGGTGCACGATCAGGAGCTCGCGATCGACGGTATCGCGCTGGCGCGGGCGATCGACGTCCATGCCAGCTTGGTGCAGGACCGCCTGACCGAGCGCGAGCTGCTGGCGCGGGTGGCCTCGGGGTTGTTCCGGACGCCGTCGATGGTGAAGGCCAATATGCTGCAGCCGCTGCGCTCGGCGATCTACGCCTTCAAGACCGATTTCGTGTTCGCCGCCTGGATCGCGCGGCTCAAGCCGGACGAACTGGCCGCGGCGGAGGCCGAGCTCAAGGCCAATGGCTTCACCAATCCGACCATCCGGGACTTCGACGACCAGGCGCTCGACCTCAAGGCGCTCGACAAGCCGATCAACGTGCTGATGGACGTCGAGCCGCGCAATCCCGAAACCCTGAGCATCCCGGGCCGCGCCTTCGACCGTCATTCGGTGGTCGGTCCGATGCTGGCGCGGGCGATGACAGACGCCAAGCCGGTGGCCTCGGACCCGGTGCCGCTGCTGCGGCAGAACGGCCCGGTCGGCGTCGTGCTCGCCGCGCCGGTGTTCCAGGAGGGCGCATCCGAGCCGGCCGGCTTCATCACCTTTTCCTACGAGCTGTCGTCGCTGATGCTGACCAACGACGATTCCTCGCTGTTCGCGGTGGCGCTGAAGGATCCGCGCGATTCCAACGACGAGTTTACCGCCAACGAGCAGGGCATCGTCACCTCGCGCGCGGTGCGCCAGGACGGCCCGATGCCGTCGATGGTCCGCACGGTCACATTCGGCGGCCGCGACTGGTCGCTCGACTATTACGCCAAGAGCAATGCCACGGTGCGTGCGCAGCAGACCGCGACCATCGTCGCGGCGATCGGCCTGGCGCTCACCGGCATCGTCTGCGGCCTGTTCGGCTATGTCGCCTACAACAACCTGCGCCTCAGCCGCGAGATCGAGGTCCGGATCGGTTTCGAGCGCCGGCTGACCGCGGTCATCGACGAGCTCAACCATCGGGTCAAGAACATCCTTGCGGTGATCCAGTCGATCGTGACCCGCACGCTGCGGCACGGCGCCGATATCGACGTCGCGCGCGAGCTGTTGATCGGGCGCATCCATGCGATGTCGAACGTCGTCACGCTGCTCAGCGAGAGCCAGTGGCAGGGCGTCAAGCTGAAGGGCCTGTTCGAATCGCGCTCGATCCCGCATGCCGACCGGATCGCGGTGAACGGACCCGACATCACGGTGAGCGCGCGCGCCGCGCAATCGCTGTCGCTGTTGTTCTTCGAGCTCGCCTCGCACTCCGACGAAGGGCTGTCGCTGGTCGGCAAGCATCCGCACATCGTCGCCAATTGGGAGGTGGTCGGCGACGGCGAGGACGCGGTCTTCAATTTCCGCTGGGAGGAGTTCAACACCAGCCAGGCGACGCGGCGGGCCGACAGCGATTTCGGCCTGATCCTGCTCGACCGTGTCGCGCCGGAGGCGCTCGGCGGCACCGCGAAGCGCTACTTCACCGACGTCTCCTATGTCTACGAGCTGACCGCGCCGATGGACACCGTGGTCGACATGACCGAGCGCGACCGCACCGAGCAGATCTCCGCGCCGGTGCGCCCCGTGAAGAAGTAGCAGCTGCAGCTCCCTTAGGTTGTGCTACTCTGTCGCTGCCCGGATTGATCGAAGTCAAGCGCGCGCGAAGCGCCGGCATCATTCGTGACCGGCGCCGGCCATCCGTACTAACCCGCAACCGATTGTTAAAACTTCGTTGAACATGCTTCGGCATATACCGGGCAGGATACCGTCTGAGGACCCCGATGAGGCTTTGGGTCAGCCTGACCTTGCTCGTGGCAGTTTTGCCGGTAGGGCTGTCGCTTGCGCTGACCCCGGCGACGGCGCCTGGCGACCCTGCGACAATTCGTGCCAGCTATCGTCGGCCGGAGGTTGTTCCCTTCCCGAGCAGCAATCCCTATTCGGAGGCGAAATCCGCGCTTGGGCAGATGCTGTTCTTCGATCCGCTGCTGTCGCGGTCGAAGACGCACTCCTGCGCGAGCTGCCACAGGCCAAGCCTGTCCTGGGCCGACGGCCTGCCGCGCGCGATCGGTGAGGACCCGAAAGGCCTGCCGATCCGCTCGCCGACGCTGATCGACGTGGCCTTCTTCGAGCCCCTCGGATGGGACGGCAAGTTCAAGGATCTCGAATCCGTGGCGTTCGGCCCGATCCTGTCTCCCATGAACCTGAATATGACGGAGCCGGAATTGATCGCGCGCCTTGCGGCGATCCCCGGTTATGTCGATGCGTTCGGCCGCGCGTTCGGCGACGGCGCGATCACGCGGCCGAGGATCGAGCAGTCGCTGGCGACCTTCGAGCGCTCGATCATTGCAGGCGAGGCGCCGTTCGACCGCTGGATCAAGGGCGACAATAGCGCGATCGGCGCATCGGCCCAGCACGGCTTTGAGCTGTTCAACGGCAAGGCGCGTTGCTCGGCCTGCCACAGTGGCCCGTCCTTCTCCGACGGATCGTTTCAGGATATCGGCACCGCCAAGGGGCATGACATCGGGCGCGGCCGTTTCTTTCCGACGTCGGCGAAGCTGAAATATGCATTCAAGACCCCGACCTTGCGCGACGTCGCGCGCCGCGCGCCCTACATGCACGACGGATCGGTCGCGACGCTGGAAGATGTCATCGAGCTGTACAACAAGGGCGGGATCGAACGGCCGAGCCGATCGCCCGACATCAAGCCGCTGTCGCTGACGGCAGCCGAGAAGAAGGATCTCATCGCCTTTCTTGAAACGCTGACCGCCACCAATCCACCGGTGCCCGGGGTGCCCAAGCTGCCGCGATGACCGCGGCCCAGGCTGTCGAGAACAAGGCTGTCGAGAACAGGACTCGCTCAGGCCAGGTGCGGCAGCGCAGCCCCGAGCAGGCCAAGTCCGACGATCAGGAAGGCACCCGCGCAGGTCTCCAGCGTCTCCACGCGCGAAGGATGCGATTTGGTCACGTAGGCGAGGGCCGAGCCCACCCCGATACTCACGACACTCAACGCTCCGAACATTGTACCGGCCTCCCGAACCGATTTGTCCGGATTTCACTACGACAGTTGAATTGAGCTCCCGTGCCGGAATTAGCTAAAATTTGAGGGAACCGGCTGTAAAGACTGCACAAAGGGACGGGCTGGGCTGGTCCGTCGCAATTAACCACAATGCAACCAGCGGCTGTCTGGGGCAGGCGCAAAGCTTAAAATTTGATATAAGTTAAACAAGTCCTTAAGCGTGTGTGTGTGGGCGGTTGGTTCAATGTTTAGTGGATGGGCGCGAGATGCCGGCTCGGCTGTGCGCTCCTTTTCTGCCACGTGCCTTGCAGCGGTTTTGTTTTGTGTCGTAGCCGCGCGCAGTGCCGAGGCGCATGTCAAATGGTTCTGTGCCTACGACGTCGCCGGCCAGCCGCGCGGACTCGAGAATGTCCTTTGCCTCGACTTTGAACTGCTGCTCGGCATCGCCGTCTTCTGGCTGTTTGCGGGCTGCGTGATCGAGCCGACGTCGCTGGGGGACGCGACGATCCGGGTGCTCGACCGCGTCACCGCGGGATTGCGGCTGCACACCGAGTTGATGATGCGCGCGGTCTGCGCGTTCTTCTTCATTTCGATCTGGACCGTCGGCGGCATCCTGCTAACCCCCGAGTTGAAGACGTCGTCACCGCTGGTCGGCGCGCTGCAACTCGGCATCGCCGCCGGCATGCTGTCGCGACGCACGATGCCGCTGTCGGCCGCCGGGATGGCGATCCTGTTCGGAATCGGCGTCCAAGGCTACGGCGTCTTCCATCTCGCCGATTACCCGATCTTTCTCGGCGTTGCCGCCTATTTCGCGCTGGTCGGGCTGAACAAGGATCTGTTCGGAATCCGGCCGATCGACGTGATGCGGTACGCCGCGGCGGTGACGTTGATGTGGGCCTCGATCGAAAAATGGGCCTATCCGGAGTGGAGCTTCCCGCTCCTGATCGAGCATGCCTCGATGACCCTCGGCTTTGACAATGAGTTCTACATGCGCGCCGCGGGCATGGTGGAATTCACGCTCGCCTTTGCCTTGATCTGGACGCCGTTGATCCGGCGCTGCGCCGCCGCCGTGCTCGCCGGGATGTTCATCAGCGCGTGCTTCGAATTTGGCAAGATCGACACGATCGGACATTCGGCGATCATCGCCGTCCTGTTTGCGATCGTGGCCGACAACAAGGTCCTGCAACGCGATCGTCGCCCGGCGTGGCTCGCCCCGGTCGCGCTCTGTGCCGCGCTGTCTCTGACGCTATTCGTCTACTATTTCGGCCATGCCGCGATCTTCAAGACCTCGGTCCTGTAAGATCGTCGCCAGAGCATTTTCGGTTCTGATTGAATCAGAACCGAAGCTCTAGATTCTTGTTTTGGCGCGTTTTCTTCACGCGAACCGGCGTCCACTTCGCTCGAAAACGCTCTAGTTGAGCCTGGCTATTTGGCGACGTGGACGGCGAGCTTCATCTTCGGATGAATGCCGCACAACACGGTGTAGTCGCCGGGTACCGAAAAGGTGACGTCGAATTTGCTGCCCGGCTGCTGGTCGCCGGAGTCGAAGCTGAACGTCTCGGTGCTCAAATAAGCGTGATGCAACAGCTCGCCGTCATCGTTAACGAACCGTAAAGCCTCGCCCCGCTTGATCGAGATTTCCGCGGGTTTGAATTCACGATCCTTCTGCGAAATGACGTACGGGGCTGCACCCAAAGCGGCTCCGGTGAGCACTCCCGTGACAATCGCGGAAAATGGCACACGGCTGAACTTGCCGAGGCGCAAGCCGCGCAACAAGCCTGACTGCATGAGACCCCCGCCTGAACCTCGACCACCGGATACCGCTACACAAGGCTGCAAAAGTCGCCTCAGGGATTACCTGTGAGGGTGATTATCGCAAGCTGATCTTAACGATTTCAGCATGAGTTCCAGTCACTACTAAGGCAATTTTGAGCAGACAGTCATTTTCCGCATGCGCTGCGCGTTTCTGCGTAGCTTGAGTACCGAGCACTACGGCGAAACGCGGGCATGGATAGCCTCTTGGGCAATCTCACGGTGAAGAGCAGTGCGGCGCTTCGGTACGCAACCGGCCGCCTGTCGCGCTTTGCGCTGACGACTGGCTCGATCCGCGCCCAGATTCTGATCTTCTGCCTTGCGATGAGCGCCATTGCCGTCGCGCTCGGCGGATACTCCATCCTCGGCATCCGTCACGCCGGCGATCTGGTGGCCAAGACGTTCGACGAATCCCTGATGTCGATCAACTACGCCCGCGCGGCGGGCGCAGATTTCGCCACAATGCGGGTGGCTTCGTCGCAGCGCCTGCTGACCACGGATCCCGAGATCCGTGCCAGCCTCGACAGCCAGATCGAAAAGCTCGCCAGGACGCTCTCGGAAGACCTGACGATCGCTGCCGACCGGTCGCAGTCCTCGCGGGCTGCGCAAGCCGCCGCCAAGGTTCAGGAAGCCGCCGACGCCTGGATGGCGCTGCATCGCCGTGCGATCGGATCGCCCCTGGAGGGAAGCCCGGCGTCGGATCCGCCCGCATCGAGTACGACGGTCGGCGACGTCGATCGTTACTCCAAGATCGTCGGCCAGCAGGTCGAGCTGCTGGTCAACTATACGGCTGGCGACGGCTTCCTGTTCCGGCAGAAGGCGCTCTCGACCATCAAGCGTGACCTGCAGCTCAACGTGGCCGGGCTGACCGTCGCGCTGTTCCTGTCGGCACTGTTTTCATGGTTGCTGGCGCGCCGCATCATCGGACCGGTCGCCATTGCATCCCGCGCCGCGCGCAGCATCGCCGGCGGCGACCTTGATGCGACCGTCCCCAAGGGCGGCACCGACGAACTGGGCATCCTGCTGACCGCCATGGAAACGATGCGCGACAATATCAGGCGGATGGTCGATCAGGAGGTGTCGCAACGCCGCTCCGCGCAGGCGCGGCTTTCGGATGCGCTCGAAACGTCGCGTGAAGGCGTCGTGCTGCTCGATGCGGACGGCCAGATTGCCCTGGCCAACTCGCGCGCCAGTGAATTCATTCGTCTCTCGCCGCAGCTGCTGCAATCGGATCGACTGGAGGCTCCCGAGCTCGCTCCGACCGAAGGTGACATCGACGGTTTCGCGAGCGAAGCGCAGCTGTCCGACGGACGCTGGCTGCGCGTCAGCCGGAGCGAGACGCAGGAGGGCGGCGTCGTCCTCGTCTACAGCGACATCTCCGCGCTGAAGCAGCAGAAGGCAGAGCTGCACGAAACCAATCTGCGGCTCGATGCGGCGCTCACGCATATGTCGCAAGGCTTGTGCCTCTACAACAGCGAGGCGCGGCTGCAGGTCGCTAATCGCCGGTTCTGCGAGATCTTCGATATTTCGCCGGAGCTCGTCGTTCCCGGCATGACCATGGAGGACGTGCTCGACCTCAGCATCGCCGCGGGCAATCATGGCGATCGCACCGTCGCCGACCTGCTGGCCGAGCGCGAGCGATCGATGGGCCAGCAGGAGGGCGGCAACTATCTGCAGCATCTCAGCGATGGACGGATCATCGCCATCGCGCAACGGCCGACCTCCGACGGCGGCTGGCTCGTCACCTGTGAGGACGTCACCGAACAACAGCGCGCCGAGTCGCAGATCGCGTTCATGGCCCGGCACGATGCCCTGACCAAGCTGCCGAACCGCACTTTGCTCGCCGAACGGATCGAGCTGGCGGTTGCTCAGGTCGGCCGTGGACTTGGCTTCGCGGTGTTCTGCCTCGACCTCGACAATTTCAAGCAGGTCAACGACACGCTCGGGCATCCGGTCGGCGACGAACTGCTCTGTGCGGTCGCGGACCGGCTCAACGCCTGCGTCCGTGAGGTCGACACCGTCGCGCGTTTGGGCGGCGACGAGTTCGCGGTCATTCAATGCGGCGTCCAGGGCGGAGACGAGGCCGAGCGCCTCGCTCGCCGCATCGTCGAATGCGTCGGCGCCCCGTACGAACTGAACGGGCATCGCGTCATCGTCGGATGTAGCGTTGGCATCTCGATGTCGCCGGGCGACGGCACCACCGGCGAGAAGCTTCAGAAGAACGCCGACGTCGCGCTGTACCGTGCCAAGATGGAAGGCCGGGGCACCTGGCGATTTTTCGAACCCGCGATGGACGCCAGCCTGCAGCGGCGCCGGGCGCTCGAGCTCGACCTTCGCGAGGCGATGGTCAAGGACGAGTTCTCGCTGTTCTACCAGCCGCTTTACGATCTCAATCTCGACCGCATCTGCGGCTTCGAGGCGCTGCTGCGCTGGCATCACCCGAAGCGCGGACTGGTGCCGCCCGACCAGTTCATCCCGATCGCGGAAGAGATCGGGCTGATCTGCCCGCTGGGAGAATGGGTGCTCAATCGTGCCTGCGAGCAGGCCGTCACCTGGCCCAGCGAGATGAAGCTCGCGGTCAACGTCTCGGCGGTCCAGTTTCGCGACCCCGACTTTATCGACGTTGTCGTCAACGCGCTCGCCGCGTCAAAATTGTCGCCGCGCCGGCTGGAGCTCGAAATCACCGAATCCGTCTTCCTCGCCAACAGCAACGAGACCCTTGCCACGCTGCACAAGCTGAAGGCGCAGGGGCTGCGCATTGCGCTGGACGATTTCGGCACCGGCTATTCATCGCTGAGCTATCTGCGAAGTTTTCCCTTCGACAAGCTCAAGATCGACAAATCCTTCGTGCGCGACGCGACGGCGACGCATGGATCGAAGTCGATCGTCCGCGCCGTCATCAGTCTCGGCAAAAGCCTCGGCATGACCACGATCGCCGAGGGCATCGAGACCGTCGAGCAGCTGAATCACATGCGGGCGGAAGGTTGCAACGAGGCCCAGGGCTTCCTGTTCAGCCATCCGGTCCCGGTGACCGAAATCGCGGCCAAGATCCTCGAATTGAGAAACGGCTTCAAGCCGGCCGCTGTCGAGAAGGCGATGGCCAGCTAACGCTGCGAAGACGAGGCGTCTGCCGGTCGCGCGAACGCGATCTCGTTGTTTCCCAATCAAAAAGGCGGCCCGATCGGGGCCGCCTTTTCGCATTCAACATCGGTCGCGCTCAGCCGCCATTGCCGCCGATCACGGCGCGCACGGTGTTGTCGGGGCCGAAATCCTCGGCGCTATCGACATAGAGCAGCGCACTCAGCTTCGATCGCGCGCGGTTGACGCGGCTCTTGATGGTGCCGACCGCGCAGCCGCAGATCGCCGCGGCATCCTCGTAGGAGAAGCCGGAGGCGCCGACCAGGATCAGTGCCTCGCGCTGGTCCTGCGGCAGCTTTTCGAGTGCGGTGCGGAATTCCTCGAACTCCAGATGAGCGGTCTGCGACGGCTGGCTCTTCAGCGTCTTGGCATAGTTGCCCTCGGCGTCCTCCACCTCGCGCCGCCGCTTCCGGTAGTCGGAGCGAAACAGGTTGCGAAGGATGGTGAACAGCCACGCGGGCAGGTTCGAGCCAGGCTGGAACGAGTCGATATTGGCGATCGCGCGCAGCAGGGTCTCCTGCACCAGATCGTCGGCGCGGTCACCATTACCGGACAGCGAGATCGCGAACGCGCGCAGGCTCGGGACCGACGCAAGAATGTCGTCGCGAAGTTCATTCGTGAGAGGCATTAGTCCCCTCCATTGTTCTTGTCGGTATCACCACCCCCGGCGACGGCCGCCGCGGCAGCCTCGGGTCCGTCGAGTTTGCGGATCAGCTCCGCAAAGCGGTCGGGCACCCCCTGTCGCACCACGTCGTCGTACATGGCGCGAAGCTGGTGGCCGATTCTCGATTGAATCTCGGCGTTGAGACCGCCCTGCTTCTTTACTTCCTTCATGATGTGATCCACGCTTCCCCGGGAGTTAAGTCTCTGATTTCCAAGATGTTTCCTCGAAATTAGAGGCTGGCCGCGTTGCCTCGTCGGTCACGAGCTAATGCAAAGTTGCGCAGAAAGTTCCGGAAGGCTGGAACTATTTCGTGGAACTTTTTCGTCGTTCACGCGTAATCGGGATGCAGGGGAACCGGGGGGTGCCTCGAAATGGATGCGCCGCCCCCGGACAACGGGTTTCAGGCCGGCAGGCCTCACGAACAAGGATGGAGTGGGAATGTCCCGATCGCAGATCGTTGCCGAACACCTTCCGCTGCTGCGCCGCTATGCCCGCGCACTGACCGGAAACCAGGCGTCGGGGGACGCCTATGTCGGGGCCATGCTCGAGGCCCTGTTGCAGGACGGATCGTTGCTGGACCAGACGCACGGCCCGCGCGCCGGGCTGTTTCGGCTGTTCACCCAGATCTGGAATTCGGTGTCGGTGAATAACAATGACAATGCCGACGTGGCGACGCTGTCGCTGCCGCCGGAGCGCCGGCTTTCCAACATTACGCCGCTGCCCCGCCAGGCCTTCCTGCTGCTGTCGCTTGAGGGCTTTTCGGAGGAGGAGGTCGGCTACATTCTCGGCACCGACATCGCCGAGACGCGCAAGCTGACCGATGCCGCCGGCCGCGAGATGGCCGCCGAGATCGCCACCGACGTTCTGATCATCGAGGACGAGACCTTCATCGCCATGGACCTCGAGAGCCTGGTGAAGAATCTCGGTCACAACGTGATCGGCGTTGCGCGCACGCACTCCGATGCGGTGGCGCTCGCCAAGAACAAGAAGCCCGGCCTGATCCTCGCCGACATCCAGCTCGCTGACGGCTCGTCGGGCCTCGATGCGGTGAACGAGCTGCTGCGGACCTTCGAGGTGCCGGTGGTGTTCATCACCGCCTATCCCGAACGCTTCCTGACTGGCGAGCGGCCGGAGCCGGCATTCCTGATCTCGAAGCCGTTCCAGCCGGCAATGGTGTCGGCGGTGGCGAGCCAAGCGCTGTTCTTCCAGCGCAACTCGCGCAATCGGACGCCGCGCGCGGCGTCAGCATGAAGTTCTGAAGGTAAGCTGGTCGACTGATCCGGCGCATCGCAAGGTGCGCCGGATTTTTCTAGGGTGGCCTGCTATTTCGGTGTGACGCGGACCGGCATCGTGCTGAGCGCCCGCAGGCCCGAGCTGTCGCGGAAGGCTGAGGGGCCCGCAATGTCGAACTGCTTCACGCGGGCCGCGAGCGCTGCGATCACGGCCTCCGCCTCCAGCCGCGCCACCATCTGCCCGACGCAGCCGTGGATGCCGATGCCGAACCCCATGTGCCCGGACAGCCGCCGTCTGATGTCGAACTGGTCGGCATGCTCCCAGCGCGCCTCGTCGCGGTTGGCGGAGGCGAGCAGCAGCAGCACCTTCTTGTGCTTGCCGATCCCAACGCCCGCGATCTCGGTGTCATGCGGCGTGGTGCGGAACACGAACGGCGCCGGTGAATCGAAGCGCAGCGTCTCGTCGAACGCCGCGCGCGACAGCGACGGATCGGCCGCGAGCAGCACCCATTGGTCAGGATGGCGCGCGAGCGTGTACAGCGCCATGCCGATCGCGCTGATCGTGGTGTCGAGCCCGGCCGAGAGCAGCGAACGCACCAGCAACGGCGCTTCCTCCGCGCTGATCTCGCCGGTGTCGGCCGCCTCGTAGACCTGCGCGCCAAAGCTGCCCGGCCGCAGCGCCTCGCGCTGACAGCGCGCCGCGACCCAGGGCAGCACGCGCGGCGCCTCTTTCATCAGGTTGCGAAAATAGTCGTTCTCGGGTCCGAAGCCGGCGAACACCATCGCGCCATAGGCCAGGAAATTCTCGCGTCCCTCCTGGTCGATGCCGAGCGCGTCGGGAAACACGCTGACCGGAAACACCTCGGCGATGTCCGTGATCGCGTCGAACGATCCGCGCGCGACCAGTTCGTCGACCAGCCGTGCCGCCTTTGCCTTGAAGTCGTCCGCGAGCCGTCGCATCGCGCCGGGCGAGAGGATGCGCGCGAGCACCGCGCGGGTCCGGGTGTGCAGCGGCGGATCGGCTTCGAGCACGATGCTCGGCGGCCGCCACGGCTTTTCCTTGAAGTGGTTGGCAAGCCCGGCGCCGCCGGCGTTGCTGAAGTTGGCATGGTCTCCGAAGACCGTCTTGACCTCGGCAAAGCGCGGCACCGCCCAGATGTCGTATTTGGTCAGGCGAATGACCGGCGCCGCGGCACGCAGCTCCGCGTAAGTGCCGTAGGGATCGGCCCGCGTTGCAGGGCTGAACGGATCGAAATCGCTGCGGACAATTTCGCCGGCGAGGGGGCTCGCAAGGGCGCTCATTGCATCCTCCCGTCTTATGATCAGTTAATTGACCATAGTTAATTAACTCGGGTATGGCAAGGGGAGCCTCGTTTCGATTCCATCGGCACGGAAAAGGCTCTAGGAGACGGCAATGTCGATCGAGGAGCGATCCAAAGGCGGGCGGCGCTTTCAGCGCCGGGCACGGCAGGAGGCCGACAAGGAGGCGTTGAAGGCGCTGATCCTCGAGACCGCGCGCAAGGAGTTGGCCGCCGGCACGCTCGAGACCGTCTCGATCCAGAAGATCGCCGACGCGATCGGCTACTCCAAGGGCACCGTCCTCAAATATTATCCGACCAAGCTGCTGCTGCTGCTCGCTGTGAAGCAACAGAACCTCGAGGCGGTGGCCGAACAGCTCGAACGGGTCCGCGCGCAAACCGCCGACAGCGATTTGCGGCTGCGGCGCGTGATGGAAGCCTATCTCGACTATTGGGCCGACAATCCCGATCACTTCCGTTCGCTGTTCTCGATGTCGGGCACGGTCGAGGACCGCCGTTTTCCCGACGGCGTCTATTTCGGCGAGACCGAGATCGCGCGCCGCAGCTACGAGCTGTTCGTCACCTCGGTGCGGGAATTCCTGGCGGCACATGGCGCCGAACCGCCGTCGGGCCTGCCGCAGCGGCTGGCGACTGCGCTGCTTGCGGCCGTGCATGGCGTGGTCGCACTCACGCTCGGTACGCCCACCATGAAACTGCCCGACATGCGCGGCACCGGCCGCCTGCTGATCGCGAGCCTGATCGACGCCTGGGCGAGCAAGCTTGCCGCCGCACGGAAAAGCGAGGGCTGGCCGCGGATCACGATCGGCACCTTCGCCTGACCAAGTGGGATCGGAAGGGACACGCCGGATAATTCGCGCGTTCAACGCCCGCCCGCATACGCGATGCGATGTGGCATGCGCGATGCGCTGTGGAATCACGCTCGTCCGCCTGCTAAGCGCGGCCGATGGATACGACTCAACGCGATAGAACAGTCGGTTTTCTCTGCCTGGTCATCACGGCGTTCGGCTGGGCCCTGAACTGGCCGCTGATGAAGCTGTTGCTGCAGCAATGGCCGCCGCTGTTCGCCCGCGGGCTCGCCGGCACCTGCGCGGCGGTGATTCTGGGCACGCTGGCGCTGGCCCGCGGCCAGTCGCTGGCCGTGCCGCGCGAGGCGATCCCGCGGCTGTTGTTCGCCTCCTTCACCAATGTCTTTGCCTGGATGGGCTTTGGCACCATTGCGATGAAATTCGTCACCGTCGGCGAGGGCGCGCTGTTGGCCTACACGATGCCGATCTGGGCGATGCTGTTCGCCTGGCCGGTGCTGCACAGCCGCCCGACCTTGCGGGATCTCGCCGCGCTGCTGCTCGGCGTCGCCGGCGTCGCGCTCCTGCTCGGCGGCAGTGGCTTTGCGTTCAGCGCCGGCAAGCTCACCGGAATTGCGCTGGCGCTCGCCTGCGCCATCCTCTTCGCGCTCGGCAATGTGCTGAACCGCAAGCCGCTGCCGATGCCGCCGCTCGCGGTGGTCGCCTGGCAGGTCGGCATCGGCTGTCTCGTGATGCTGTTGCTCGGCATTCTCTTCGAGCACCCGAACTATGCCGCGATCACGCCGTTCGGCCTCGGCTGCTTCGCCTACATGACGCTGATGCCGATGGGCATCTGCTACCTCACCTGGTTCGAAACGCTGCGCCGCCTGCCGCCGACATCGGCGTCAACCGGCATGCTGCTGGTACCTGTCATCGGCGTGGTCTCGGCCGCGATCATCCTCGGCGAGCCGCTTGGCCTGCGCGAGATCGGCGCGATGGCGCTGACGCTTGGCGGCGTAACGCTGGCGCTGCAGCGGGCCTGAGCGCACGGCGGACGGAACCGACGTTCGCGAGGCGCGTTCTCCCCAAAAGGGAGCTTGGCCATGCGAAAGGCAATCGCGCGGCTTGATGCGGAGCAGAAGGCGCAGCTGCTTTATCTCGCGGATCTCGGCACGGC
The DNA here is from genome assembly GCF_036923295.1 of Bradyrhizobium sp. 26S5. Lineage (NCBI taxonomy): Bacteria > Pseudomonadati > Pseudomonadota > Alphaproteobacteria > Hyphomicrobiales > Nitrobacteraceae > Bradyrhizobium > Bradyrhizobium sp. 26S5. The sequence goes on from NZ_CP145948.1 coordinate 1,023,716, forward strand.
GATGTTCTCGTCGGCGCTCGTGGTCTCGATCCTGAAGGGGATCGTGGACCTCTTCGTCGCGGCTTGAGCCGCGACAGTCCTGCGCGCCAACGCGCCGCTATTCCTCTTGCGGCGCGTCCCCTTGGACGTGCCCGTCCGGCCCCCGATTAAACACCCCATACTCGCTCGATTTCACCCCGGCTCCCCCATCGATGCCGTTGCCGGCCAGGCCGAGCTTGAGCAGCTCGCGAACCGCCGCAGCACGAGTCGGCATGCGGTGCTTGAAGCGGAAATCGTCGAGGGCAGCCAATTCCTCGGGTGACAACATGACTTGAAGACGTTCAGCGCGAAGCTCATTCATCGCAAATCGCCCAGAATTAGTTAGTTGAGTAATTTGCTAAACGAACCAAGTTGCGGCGGGTTCCTCAAGCTCCTAAAAAAACATCAATTTAGCATTTTTATCAAGTAATATCAATGACTTAGACAAAAGATTGAGGAACGATCCGGATGCCTCTCCGTTGTCTCGCGGGAGTGATGCCATGACCAACCACGTCAAGTTGCCCCGCAAACTTTCCGAGGAGCCGGAAGCCCCGGAACCGCGGCGTCCGAGCCACGCACAGGTCATCGATCAACTGGACCGCTGGGCCAACAGTCCCGGTCTGCAACCGCCAAGGATGAGTGATGAAGACGATTCAGAAGCGGAAGCGATCTGAACCCCACACATTTGAGCAGCGCCTCGAGGAGCACCGTGCGCGGCTGGAAAGCCGGCTCGCACAGCTGCCGCGCGGCGCCGAACGCGAGCAGGTTGCTGCGCGCATCGAGCAGCTGCGGACCGCCGTCGAGCTGAACGCGATGCTGTCGATGGGCGAGTGAACCAACAGCGAAGCGGTGGGAGGGCTACTTGCTCCCGCCGCGCCGCTCGCCTACCATTCCCGCGTTGATGGGGATGGAGTCCCCCGATAACCGCCGCAAGGCTGATGGCTCCTACCGGGCGCGAGAGCGTCGGTAGGAGCATGCGCCACCGCCGATCCGCTACGCGCGCCCCGCGAACGAGAAGGGGCAGAGCATGACGGGTCTTCCTGGGTCACTCTCAATCGCATTGTCGCTGGTCGGGTCGATCTGGCTCGTCGGCGTCGTCGCCCTGTGGGTCGGCGCGCCGGGCGAGCCGGTCGCCGCGACCTTCGTTGTTGGGCTTGTGGCAGGCATCGTCGAGTGGCGGGGCGGAAAGGTGAGGCATTGAACGTTCAATTGTTGGCGGCGGTCGCGATCGGCGGTTCGCTGGGGTCGGTCGCGCGCTATCTGGTGGCGATCGGCGCGGGACGCCTGGTCGGCACGGAATTTCCCTGGGGTACGCTGGCGATCAACATCGTGGGCTCGTTCCTGATCGGCGTCTTCGCGGAATCCTTCGCGTTGAGCTGGAATATCAGCCAGGCGACGCGGGTGTTTCTCACCGTCGGCATCTGCGGCGGCTTCACCACCTTCTCGACCTTCTCGCTCGATGCCATCGTGCTGATGCAGCGCGGCGAGTTATGGTCGGCCGGGGCCTACATCGCGGCCTCCGTCGCGCTCTCGATCCTCGCGCTGTTCGGCGGCCTGCTGCTGGTCAGGGCGCTCGCGGCCTAACCAGCCGTCCTGCCGATCCGTGCCGTTCCAGAAAAGTGAAGGGCTGGAGGTATCGTCTGCCGCCCGGAATCCTTGGCGCGCCCGGGACCAGCCGGTAGTATGGAACCCGGATGATGGTCAGCGGACAAGGGAAAGAGCGGGGGATGAAGCATGTCGACGTCGCGGTGATTGCTGCCACGCTTTGGCTGCTGGCGTCGATGGTGCTGGACATCCTGACGCCGAAGTCGATCACCGCCTTGATGATCGCTGCCGCGCTTGCCCCGCCGTTCCTGATCGGGATCGGCATCCATTTCGCGCGCGAATATTTCAAGGCCAAGCGGCGCAACTACCCGCCGCCGCAGGGACAGACGCTTCAGGACCTGAGCGGGGCAGGGCTGCAAGAAGGGCCGCACGAGCCGCATTGAACTGCGCAAATGGCTTGCTAAGCTCGCGCCATGACCGAGCATCTTCCCGATACGATCAGCCGCCTCTACACTGTTGCAGGCGAATATGTCGACAGCGATCATCCCGCCGTCGCGGCGTTCGCCCGCGCCGCCGTGCCGGCCGACGCCAGCGCGCGCGAACGAGCGAGCCGGCTCTACACCGCGGTGCGCGACGGCATCCGCTACAATCCCTATGTCAGCATGCGCTCGCCGGAGAGCTTCCGCGCCTCCAGCGTGCTCGCCGCCGGCAACGGCTATTGCGTCGGCAAGGCGGCGCTCTATGCGGCGGCCTGCCGGGTCCACGGCATCCCGGCCCGGGTCGGCTTCGCCGACGTCCGCAACCATCTGACCACCGAGAAGCTGCGCCAGAGCATGGGCTCGGACCTGTTCACCTGGCACGGCTTCACCGAAGTGTTCGTCGACGGCGCCTGGCGCAAGGCGACCCCGACCTTCAACGACACGCTGTGCGCCAAGCTCGGCGTCAAGCCGCTCGATTTCGACGGCCATTCCGATGCGCTGCTGCATCCCTTCGACGGCGCCGGGCGTGCCTACATGCAGTATGTCAACGACCACGGCACCTATCACGACGTCCCCGCCAAATTCCTGATGCGCGAGATGGCGCGCGACTACGCCAACATGCAGGGCGAGGACATGTCCGGCCGCGACATGGAGCGGGAAGCCGCCGAGCAGTGAGGCTGTGCGCGCGCCGCGGCGGGCGGCTGCGCTGACGGGATTTGTCTTCGTCGATTGTGCCGGCTGAGGGGGCGGTGTCATGGATGCGGAGTTGCCGAAAGCTCCGGCCGTCCGTCCGGCCACGGGCTGGGAGGACGCGGTCGCGCTGACCGGCTTCATCCTGGTTGCGGTCGGGCAGGCCTCCAACCAGGTGCTGGCGCGCGGCCTTGCCGGCTCGGTGCCGCCGTTCTCGCTGGCCTTCTTCCGCTGGAGCATCATCGCGATCGGGCTGGCGCCGTTTGCGATCGCGGCTGTCAGGGACGGCAAGATCCCGCTGGCGCAGAACCTTTGGCCGATCCTCGCCGCGGGCTTCCTCGGCATGTTCCTGTGCGGCGGCCCGGTCTACATCGCGGGCATCACGACGACCGCAATCCATATCGCGCTGATCTTCGCGCTGTCGCCGATCATGGTGTTCCTGATTTCGGCCGCGCTCGGCATCGAGCACATCGGTCCGCTGCAATGGCTCGGCACCGCGCTCGCGCTGGCCGGTGCGCTGTTGATCGTCTCGGGCGGCCATCTGGCAACGCTGACGCAATCGAGCGCGGCCTGGGGTGACCTGCTGGTGGTGCTCGCGATGCTGGGCTGGTCCGGCTACACGCTGATGCAGTCGCGCGTCGCACCGCGCGCCTCGCTGCTGGCGCGGGTCAGCCTGTTCTCGGCGGCCGGCGCGCTGTGCTCGCTGCCGCCGGCGATCCGGGAGATGTGGGCCACGCCGGCGGAGGTTTTCAACGCCAGGGCGTTCGAGGCCTATGTCTTCGCCGGCCTCGTGCCCGGCCTGATCGCCTATGCCGGCTTTGCCTGGCTCGGCGCAAGGTTCGGCTCGGTGCGGACGTCGCTCGTGCTCTACGTCGCGCCGATCGCCAGCGCGCTGTTGTCCTGGATCATCCTCGGCGAGCCGCCGAAGCTGATCCATTTGATCGGCGGCCTTTTGATCCTCGGCGGCGTCTGGGCCAGCCTGCGCAAGTAGAGCCAGTTCCCACGTGTGCAACCTTTTCCGGCCTCGTGCGTTGAATCCAGCGTTGATTCAAGAGCTTAGTTGGAGGCCATATGAATTTGACTCCCCAGCAGCGGAAGGCCCGCAACGAGTTGCGTCAGCAAGAGGCGTCGGAGGCGATAAAGGAGCATCGCGCCAGCGAGAAGGCCTTCTACGAGAATTTCAAGCGGCTCAAGGCCGAGCGGCAGGCGCGCGAAGCCGCGCAGTTCCAGACGAAGACGCAAGCTGCTTCGAAACAGGCTTCAAAATAAATCTGGGAACGTCACCCCCATTGTCCGGATTGCCCGGACGTTACCGGCCGAAAAGGAGTGGAAGCGATCGGAAGGGGCAGTCGAGTTCGCCCCAATGACGAGATGAAATCTCCAGCCCACGGAGGGACGTCCGATGTATTTTGCCGACAGCAAGACGGTGACCTGCAAATGTGGCGAGCCCCTGAGCGAATTGATGCTCGTCGACGACCAGACGACCGGAATCAAGTTTCACGTCGGTCGTTGCCTGTCCTGCCGTGAAGTGACAGTCGTTCGTTCCCAGGACATGCCAGCAAACGACAACGCGTAGTCAGGCGGTCCTCTCACCAGTGGGGGATCAGCCCTCGGTGCCTCACTTCAAATGCAACCGGTGAGTGAGATGCTGGCGGACGGCCACCCGCAGCTCACCGCCAAAAAGAGCAGGGCGCGACCGGCATCACCACGGTCGCGCCCTACGTCGCCGGTCAATGGGGCAGGGGGAATAACCGGCTCTTGCAATGACTCGCATCCCCCCGGACTCGTTCCCTGCGCGTGAAAATATTTTCGTACACGGTTAAGTGATGGCCGGACGCGAGAACTCCACAGGTTCCGCTCGCGTTGTGTCCGTGATCGCCAAGGGAAATTTCCATGGGGCGAGGGACATCACCATGTCAAAGATTCAAAGGGGAATTTTCGCTGCGTTGGCGGGCGGATTGACGCTTGGCGCGGTGCAGCTCGCGTCCGGCCACGATCTCATTGGAACTCAGAAGGTCACCACCGCACTGGCACCGGAGAGCGCGGTCAACCGCGCCGCCAAGACCGACCGCGCCGCGGTTCCATCGAGCGGCCTGCCGAGCCGGACCGTCGCGCTGAAGGTCGACCGGCTTCCGGAGACGTCGGTGCTGGTCCGCGTTCCCGTGGCGCGGGAAGAGGCTCGCAATCGCCCCACAGCACCCGCCCGGGCCCGGCCCGGCGACACCCGCAAGGTGGCCTGCGAGCCCGTGGTCAGCGTGCTGACCGAAGTGGCCAAGCTGCTGCAGCCCGGCCGCTGCGTGACCTGAGAAGGGCGCTCCGCGATCTCAACTAGAGGCTCCGCGATCTCAACAGGCACAGCTGTCATCGCCCGCGAATGCGGGCGATCCAGTACGCCGCGGCCTATCGGCTCAATCACAATTGTCTCTGGAATACTGGATCGCCCGGTCAAGCCGGGCGATGACACCGGTTGGGTGGTGACAGTTTGGATAGCTGACGGTCGCGCATTCTCGCGCGAGAGCGTCACTCCTCCGCCGGCTCGCTGCTCGCGGCGGCGCTGCGGCTGGCCATCAGGCCGAGTGCGAGGCCACCGACCGCCAGGATCGGGATCAGCCGCTTCACGCCGATCGCCCGGACGATCTGCAGGCCGGTGGCGATCAATGCGGGGTCGGCGAACATGGTCGCTGCAGCCGATTTCGCGGCCTTGGCCGCCTTCTCCGCACGCTGGCGTGCCTCGCGCTTACGCACGATGTAAACGGCGACAGCGACCAGCGTGACGACCAGGAACACCGCGGCGCCGGCGAGGCACGCCTCTACCGGACCATAGCGCTGCAGCACATAGACGAAGGCGGCCGCGCACAGGAAGGCGATGGTGATGGACAGCGCGATCGCAGCGGCGGCGGCAAGCGACGTCAGGCGCAACGCGCTGCCGGTGGATTCCTTGACGTCATTGATCAGCCGCTGAAGCATTGCCAAGCCTTGTTTTCAATCTCGCCTTGAAAAGCGCATCGACAAACGAAGCGGCGGCGCGCCAGCGCTGCCATCGCGTCTAGAAAGGTGGTTTTCGCTTGACCGCCACCGCGGGCCTCATCCGAGAATATCCGTTAGCGCCGCCAGGCGACGCCGATCAGGAAGCCGAGGCCGAGCGCCAGGCCGACGGTCGCCAGCGGTCGCTGCGTGATCACGTCTTCCAGCGATTCCTCGATCGAGGATGCCGCGTCCTGCGCCGCGCCCATCATCGCGCTGCCGCGCTCCGACATGTCGTCGAGCGTCGATTCCGCGTTGGCGCGTGCATCCTTGTAGTGGCGGCGCGCCTGCTTGCCCGCGTTGTTGGCAAACGAGTTGAGCGCGCCGGTGATCTGTTCGGTAAGGGCTGCGATATCGTTCTTCACGGCGGTGACATCCTTTTCCAGGCGTTCGTAGGTCGCTTTGTCCGTCATGTTCTTGATCCCAAATGCGCTGTCCGTGCTCGACATCGAAAGCTCCCGGAGATTCGCGTGTTGTAAGGAAAAACGCCTCGCAGCAGGCAAAGTTCCTGATGCGAAACCGGGCCTGATCGTTCAGGAGGCTGTTCTCGACGCGAACCGGCGCCTGCTTCGCTTGAAAACGCTTCCTATTCCTCGGGCAGCTGCGGCGAATTGTCCGGCATCAAATGCTCTTTGACGATCAACGCCACGATCAGCAGCGGTGACGACAGGAAGGCGCCGATCGGGCCCCACAGCCAGGTCCAGAACGCGAGCGCGAGGAAGACTGCGAGCGCATTCAGCGACAGCCTGCGGCCGACGATCATCGGGGTCACGAAATGTCCTTCCAGGAAGGTCACGGCCGCAAAGCAGGCTGGCGCGATCAGCCCGGCGCCGATGGTCGGCGAGGAAACGATGCCGACTGCGACCAGAACCACGAACATCGCGACCGGCCCGATGATCGGAATGAAGTTCAGTGTCGCGGCGAGCGCGCCAAGTCCGGCCGGATTGGGCGTGCCTGTCGCCGCGCAGATCGCACCGGTGACGATGCCGACGCCGACATTGATCATGGTCACCGTCAGCAGGTAGTTGCCGAGATGGGTCTCGATCTCGTTGAGGATGCGCAGCGTGCGCAGCCGCGCCGCGCGTTCGCTGAAGTTCATCACTAGCGCGCGGCGCAGGTCGTTCCAGCTCGCGATGAACAGGATCAGGGTTGCGATGAACAGCAGGAATTCGGCAAATGTCGGCGACAGGAATTCCAGCGTCGGCTGCACCCATTCGAATTTCGGCAACTGCAGGGTGGCAAGCGTGTCGGAGCCGCCGAGCATGCTCTGCAGCTCCTGCCACAGCGCGAGCGGCCGGTCGAACACGTGCAGCTTCTCCCTCAGGATCGCGCCGAGCTCGGGCAGCCGCGAGCTCCATTCCATCAGCGGGGCCGAAATCAACCCGACCATGAAGCTGACGGTCGCGACGACCGCGAACACCAGCAGCACCGCACCAAGCGCGCGCGGGATCCGGTAGCGTTCGAGCAGGCCTGCGGCCGGCGACAGCATGGTGCCGACAATGAAGGCCATCGTGATCGGGAGAAAGAATGCGCGCGCCAGATAGAGTACGGCCACGACGACGATGACCAGCAGCGCGACCAGCGCGAAGGCGACGACCTCGGCACGGCTGATCACCGGCGGCAGTTCGGCTTTGCTGTCGGGGAAGGGCGTGCCTTCGGGCGGATTGCCAAGCAGACGTTCACCCGGTAACGCGCGCACCAGTTTTCTCCCGCACGAAGGCAAAATAAATTTCGCGCTGCGAGGTGACCCCGCGCGTCCAATAGCGCCTGACAACGGCCCGCGTCGGCAAAGGTTCCATCGCGGGTTCGTGAGACGCGGCGGGTTGACAATCTCGGCCTTGCGATGATTCGCGCCGGAACTGTCTGGCGGCCACGCGCGTTGCTCCGGCATCGCATCACCACGATGCGCATCCCGTCCAGGGGCAGCACATGACACATCAGTCTCTCTCCAGCCGCCGGCTTGCGTCGCGCGCCGCGCGCACCGTTGCCTTCGCCAGCGTCCTGTTCGTGACGCCGTTCGTTGTCACCACCTCGGCCGACGCCCAAGTCCGCTCGTCTGCGCTCGGCTATGCGTCGACGCAGCCGGGTGCATTTCCGTCCGACGAAATGATGAACGATCCCTCGACCGGGGCCAGAGAGGACGGCGCGCTGCCGGAGCGGCTGCGCCGCACCACCGTCGCGCTCAACACGACGGAAGCGCCCGGCACCATCATCATCGATACCGGCAACACCGCGCTCTATTACGTGCTCGGCGGCGGCCGGGCGATCCGTTACGGCGTCGGCGTCGGCCGCGAGGGCTTTACCTGGGCCGGCGTCCAGACCATCAGTCGCAAGGCGGAGTGGCCGGATTGGCATCCGCCGGCCGAGATGATCAGGCGCCAGCCCTATCTGCCGCGCTTCATGGCCGGCGGCCCGGGCAACCCGCTCGGCGCACGCGCGATGTATCTCGGCTCCAGCGAGTACCGCATCCACGGTACCAATGATCCCTCGACGATCGGCAAGTACGTGTCGTCGGGCTGCATCCGCCTGACCAATGAGGATGTCTCCGACCTGTTCAGCCGGGTCGATGTCGGTACCAAAGTCGTGGTGTTGCCGAAGAACGCGCCGCATCTCGCCGCCCGCGAACTCGGCCCGACCACGACGCAGATTTCGGTCCGGCCGGCACCGGTGCAGCCGCGTCCCGCGGTGACGACGCTGCCATCAGGCCGCCAGGCGATGAACATTCCCACCGCTTCCTCGTTGTACTGAGGATCGGCGTTGTATGAGGGGCGGTGATGGTGAAGCGACATTCCAGGCGGTGGGTGTTCGGGACGGCGGCGTTGCTTGGCCTGTCCCTTGCGCCTGCCGCGCAAGCCCAGGATTTCTTCTCGCAACTGTTCGGCGGCTTCATGCAGGGCCGGCCGCCGGTGATCCGGATCCCGTTCGACGACGGCCCGGCGCCAGTCGCGCCGCGGGGCGAGCGTCGCGCGCGCTATGACGGCGGTCAGGCCTACTGCGTGCGGACCTGCGACGGCCGCTATTTCCCGCTGGCCGCGACCGGCAACCAAAGCAAGGCGGAGAGCTGCAATAGCTTCTGCCCGGCGAGCGCGACCGAAGTGGTCTATGGCGGCAATATCGACAACGCCGCGACCGAGAACGGCAAGCCCTATTCCGAGCTGCCGAATGCGTTCCGCTATCGCGACCAGATCGTCGCGGGCTGCACCTGCAACGGCAAGGATTCGGTCGGCCTGGCCGCGGTGAAGATCGAGGACGATCCGACCCTGCGCAAGGGCGACATCGTCGCCGGCAAGGACGGGCTGATGTCGGTCGGCCGCCCGGACCGGCGCGGGGCTTCGCTCAACTTCACGCCGGCACCGGATCGCATCCGCGCCAAATATCAGCGTCCGGCGGTGCTGGCGCGCGAGTAGCGTTGCTCACTAGAGCGTTTTCGAGCGAAGTGGACAACGGTTCGCGTGAAGAAGACGCGTCAAAACAAGAATCGAGAGCTTCGGTTCTGATCTAATCAGAACCGAAGCCACATTCGGTTCCTGGCCCGGAACCGACTTCCCCCCTGCACGTTAGCAAAGGGCGAACAGCACATTCACCGATGCCATCAGGGGGCCCCGCATGCTCGTCGGCGTACTCGTCACCTTCCTTGTCGTTATTCTCGTTCTTTATCTCATCAACATGCTGCCGCTCGACGGCCGCGCCAAGCAGATCGCGCGCGTCGTCGTCATCATCATCGGCATCGTCTCGCTGCTGAAATATTTGGCGGTATTTTAGTCCAGCGCGCGACGCCAACAAAAAAGCCCCGGCTTGTCGCCGGGGCTTTTGCTTGTCGTCGTGACCCGCGGATCAGCCCGCGGCCTTGGCCTCGCGGCGGCGTGCGGTGAGGATGTATTCGGTGTAGCCGTTCGGCTGCGTACGTCCCTCGAAGATCAGGTCGCAGGCGGCCTTGAAGGCGACACCGTCGAACGACGGCGCCATCGGCTTGTAGAGGGCGTCGCCAGCGTTCTGCTTGTCGACGACGACGGCCATGCGCTTCAGCGATTCCATCACCTGATCTTTGGTGATGACGCCCTGATGCAGCCAGTTCGCCAGATGCTGGCTCGAGATGCGCAGCGTGGCGCGGTCTTCCATCAGCCCGACGTCGTGGATGTCGGGCACCTTCGAGCAGCCGACGCCCTGGTCGATCCAGCGCACGACGTAGCCCAATATGCCCTGACAGTTGTTGTCGATCTCCTGCTTGACGTCGTCGGGCGCCCAGTTCGACTGCGACACCGGAATGGTGAGGATGTCGGAGAGCTTTGCGCGCGGGCCGCCCTTGGCGAGCTCCTGCTGGCGGGCTGTTACGTTGACCTGGTGATAGTGCAGCGCGTGCAGCGTGGCCGCGGTCGGCGACGGCACCCAGGCGGTGGTGGCACCGGCCTGCGGATGGCCGATCTTCTGGACCAGCATGTCGGCCATCTTGTCGGGCGCGGCCCACATGCCCTTGCCGATCTGGGCATGGCCGGGCAGGCCGTCGATCAGGCCGTTGTCGACGTTCCAGTCCTCATAGGCCTTGATCCAGGGCTGCGCCTTCATGTCGTTCTTGCGGATCATCGGACCCGCTTCCATGGAGGTGTGGATCTCGTCGCCGGTGCGGTCGAGGAAGCCGGTGTTGATGAACATGATGCGCTTGGAGGCGCGCTGGATGCAGGCCTTGAGATTGACCGTGGTGCGGCGCTCCTCGTCCATGATGCCGACCTTCAGCGTGTTCTCGGCGAGCCCGAGCATCTTCTCGACCTCGGCGAACAGCTCGCAGGTCAGCGTCACCTCGTCGGGGCCGTGCATCTTCGGCTTGACGATATAGACCGAGCCGGTGCGGCTGTTCTTGACCTTGGAATTGCCCTTGAGGTCGTGGATCGCGAGCAGGCCGGCGACCGCCGCATCCAGCAGGCCTTCCGGGATTTCCTCACCCTTGGCGTCGAGCACCGCGTCGGTGAACATGTGGTGGCCGACATTGCGCATCAGCAGCAGGCTGCGGCCGTGCAGCTTCAGCTCGCTGCCATCGGGCTTCTTGTAGACGCGATCTGCATTGAGCGAGCGGGTTAGCGTCTTGCCGCCCTTGTCGAAATCGGCCGACAGCGTGCCGTTCATCAGGCCGAGCGTGTTGCGATAGACCAGCACCTTGTCCTCGGCGTCGACGGCGGCGACCGAGTCCTCCATGTCGAGAATGGTGGAGACCGCCGATTCCAGGATCATGTCGGCGACGCCGGCCGGATCATCCTTGCCGATGATGTTGCTGCGGTCGATCTTGATCTCGACATGCATGCCGTTGTTGACGAGCAGGATCGCGGAAGGGTGGGCGGCATCGCCCTGATAGCCGGCGAACTGGGCGCCGTCCTTCAGCGCGGTCGAATTGCCGCTCTTCAGCTTGGCCGACAGCTGGCCGGCGATCACGCTGTAGGAGGTCACATCGGTGTGGCTTGCGGTCGCAAGCGGCGCTGATGCGTCGAGGAAGGCCTTTGCCTTGGCGATCACCTTGTCGCCGCGGGCCTTGTTGTAGCCCTTGCCACTTTCGCTCGGATCATGCGGGATCGCATCGGTGCCATAGAAGGCGTCATACAGCGAACCCCAGCGCGCGTTGGCGGCGTTCAGCGCATAGCGGGCGTTGGTGAGCGGCACCACGAGCTGCGGGCCGCAGATCTTGCCGATTTCCTCGTCGACATTTGATGTCTCGACCTTGTGGGTCGCGGGCTCCGGCAAGAGGTAGCCGATCTCCTTGAGGAATGCGGTGTAGGCGTTGATATCGAACGCCTTGCCCTTGTGGGCGCGATGCCAGTCGTCGATCTTGGCCTGCAGCGTGTCGCGGACCGCGAGCAGCTCGCGGTTCTTCGGTCCGAGCTTCTGGATGATGGCGGCAAGTCCGGCCCAGAACGCGTCGGGAGCGATCCCGGTCTTGGGCGTCGCCTCCTTGGCGATGAAATCGAACAGGACAGGGGCGATCTTCAATCCATGGGCATCGACACGAGTCATGATGGGCTTTCTCAAAGAAACGGGCGTTTTAGGAGCTGTTTTCGAAAGAAATCAGCAAAAAACGCGCCAAAGGGCCGCGTTCACGGCTCTTTTAGCCCTAAAGTCCCGGCTCTGAGAAGGCCCTCTGTCACCCCACTCTCAGGTGTCATGCCCCGCTTCAAGCGGGGCATCCAGTACGCCGCGGCCTATCGGCTCACGCACGGGCGTCTCTGGAATACTGGATCGCCCGGACAAGCCGGGCGATGACTGGCGAGCGGGTCAGATATTCGCCGCGAGATCGGTCAGTTCGTCGAACAGGATGCCGGTCTCGGCCAGCATCCGTTCGATCTCGTCGGTGGCCTCGGTGACCGATCGGCTCGAGGTATCGATGGTCAACTCGTTGCCGGCCGGCGGCTGGTAGTCGTTGGTGATGCCGGTAAAGGACGGCAATCCGCCGGAGCGGGCCTTGGCATAATGGCCCTTGGGGTCGCGGGTCTCGCAGACCTCGGCAGGGGTCGCGACATAGATCTCGCGGAACGCGCTGTCGGCGATATGGCGGGCTGCCGCACGGTCGGCGGCCGACGGCGACACCGCGGCGACGATCGCGATATGACCGTTGCGCGCCAGATGGGTCGCGACCTCGGCGAGACGGCGGATGTTCTCAGCCCGATCCTGCGGCGAGAAGCCGAGGTCGCTGTTGAGGCCCGCACGCAGCGTGTCGCCGTCGAGCAGGATCGGCGAGCCGCCATTGCCGAACAGCCGCCGCTCCAGCGCCCGCGCCAGGGTCGACTTGCCCGAACCGGGCAGGCCGGTCAGCCAGATCACCGCGCCGTTGTGGTGATAGCGCGCCGAGCGCTCGTCCGGCCGCAGCGCGGACTCCACCGGCACGATATCGACCGGCACCGCAGGCCGGCCGGCGTCGACCGACAGCACAAGGCCACCGCCGGCGATGCGGCCGTAGACCTCGATCACGAGGCGCCCGGTGCGCGGATTGTCAGTGTAGGGATCGGTCGCCACCGGTTGCGCCAGCGAGATGTCGATCTCGCCGACATGGTTGCGCGCGATTGCGCTGTTCTCTTCGTTGGAGAGCGCGCCGGGATCGATCGCCTTCTCGATCGCGACCACGGTGGCACGGCTTTCCTTGGTGCCGAGCCGGATCAGGATCTGCTCGCCCTTGGTCAACGGCTTGTCGTGCAGCCAGAAGATCCGTGCGCGGATGCGGCGGGTGTCGCGCGGGCTCTGTCCGCTATGTCCGATGATGTCGCCGCGCTCGAGGAACAGCTCGCGGTCGAGCGTGATGCCGACCGAGCGCCCCGCGCCCTGCGGGCCGTCGACCGGCGTCACCGGCCAGCTTTCGACGGTCTTGATCCTGGCGATCTTGCCGGTCGGCATGATGACGATCTCGTCACCGGCCTTGAGGCTGCCGGACTCGATGCGGCCCGCCACGATGCGACGGTCGTCGAACTTGTAGATCGCCTGCACCGGCAGCCGCAGCGGCAGCTCGGCGAGCGGGCGCGCCGGCTCGAGCGCATCGAGCGCATCGACCACGGTCGGTCCCTTGTACCAGTCGATCCGCGCCGTGCGCTCGGCGACGCCGTCGCCGTCGCGCGCCGAGATCGGGATCACAGCCGTCGGCCTGACGCCGAGGCCGATCAGATGCGCCGAAATCTCGTCGCTGATTTCCTTAAACCTCTCGGCGCTGAACTCGACGCGGTCCATCTTGTTGACGACGACCGCGACCTGCTTCACGCCGAGCAGATGCAGCAGATAGCCGTGACGGCGGGTCTGGTCGCGCACGCCTTCGAGCGCGTCGATGATCAGCACCGCGCCATCGGCCTGCGAGGCGCCGGTGATCATGTTGCGCAAAAACTCTGCATGGCCAGGCGCGTCGATCAGCACGACGTCGCGCGAGCGGGTGCGGAAGCGGATCTGGGTGGTGTCGATGGTGATGCCCTGGTCGCGCTCGGTCTGCAGCGCGTCGAGCAGGAACGACCATTCGAACGGCATGCCGCGCCGCGCGCTGACCGCCTTCAGCATTTCCAGCTTGCCGTCCGGCAGGCTGCCGGTCTCATGCAGCAGGCGCCCGACCAGCGTCGACTTGCCGTGATCGACATGGCCGACGATGACGATGCGCACTTGCGGCCGCGTCGTGCCGTTGGGCGTTGCCGAGATCGAGGCGGTGGGAAGGATCATGTTCATCGGAACGCTCGCGCGAAATGGGAAGCCAAATGTTGAGAAGCCAGTTGATCAGAGATAGCCGGCGACACGCAGCCGCTCGAACGCATCCTCGGTCTCGTGGTCGAGCGCGCGGCCGGCGCGCTCCGGGATCTTGGTGGCGTCGAGTTCGGCGAGGATCTCGTCGATATTGGACGCGGTCGAGGCGACCGGGTTGGTGATGTCCTGATCGCCCAGCGAGCGGTAGCGCTTGCCGTCCTTGGCGAGATACAGCGGAATGATCGGGATGTTCTCGCGCTTGGTGTAGGCCCAGATATCGGCCTCGGTCCAATGCAGGATCGGATGGATGCGCAAATGCGCGCCCTGCGGCGGCGAGGCGTTGAACTGGTCCCAGAACTCCGGCGGCTGGTCGCGCACGTCCCACTCGCCCTCGAGGCCGCGCGGCGAGAACACGCGCTCCTTGGCGCGTGTCGCCTCCTCGTCGCGGCGGATGCCGGCGATCAATCCGTCAAAGCCATACTTATTGAGTGCGAGCTTCAGCCCTTCGGTCTTGCGCGCGGCGGAGCGCGCGGCCGGTGGCAGGGTCGGATCGACGCTGTCGATCGACGGGCAGGGTTCGACGCGCAGGTCGAGATCCCATTCCTTGCCGAAGCGGTCGCGGAACGCGTACATCTCTGGAAACTTCTTGCCGGTGTCGACATGCATCGCCGGGAACGGAACCCGGCCGAAGAATGCCTTGCGTGCCAGCCAGATCATCACATTGGAGTCTTTGCCAAGCGACCAGAGCAGCGCGAGCTTCTTCAGCCGGGCGAATGCCTCGCGCAGGATGTAAACGCTTTGCGCCTCGAGCTCGTCCAGGTGATCCATGGTCGGGGGGGCCTGATGGGCCGAAATCCCCGGCACGGAAGATGCTTGTGCAAGGGCTGCAGACCGTGATCCGGCAGCGGCGGATTCTTTGTCGAGAAGATGCATCTATCGGCCTTGGCCTGTGGAGGTGAAAATTCTAAAGTTGCGCTGCAATAGAGAAGAAATAATTTTCTCTTTGCTGGCCTTGATCGAGAGATAAATAGAAAATAATTTCAGTCAACCCCCAAGTTGGGGAAGCGAGTGTCTGATGCGATATCTGCCGGTGTTTCTGGATCTGCAAAGCGGCAAGGTGCTGCTCGTTGGAGCGGGCGAGCTCGTGCGCGCCAAGCTGCGGCTGCTTGCGGCCGCCGGCGCCGCGGTCCGCTGGTACGCGACCGACGGCAACCATGATCTCGCCGGCCTCGCTGCGGAGGAGGCCGCGCGGATCGAGCGCGCCGAGGGCGATCCGCTCGCCGCTGATCTTTCAGATGTCATCGCCGTGCTCTGCGCCGGCGCCGGCGACATCGGCGTTGCGATGTCGGTGCGCGCCAAGGCGATTGGCCTGCCGGTCAATGTGATGGACGACCTCGTCCACTCCACCTTCATCATGCCTGCGATCGTCGATCGCGGCGATGTCGTGGTCGCGGTCGGTACCGGCGGCACGTCGCCGGTGGTGGCGCGCCGCATCCGCGAGAAGATCGAGGCGGTGCTGCCGGCACGGATCGGCGACCTCGCCGGCTTCATCGGCCGCTTCCGCAAATCGATCCATGCCCGCATCGAAGAGTTTCCGCTGCGCCGACGCTTCTGGGAGCGCATCGTCGACGGCCCGATCGGCGCGCTGGTGCTGGCCGGCCGCAAGGACGAAGCCGAGCAGGCGCTGAACGCGATCCCTGATCCCGCCGCATTCGCCGGCGCGAGCGCAGAGGGCAAAGCCATTGGCCACGTCACGCTGGTCGGTGCGGGTCCCGGCGATCCTGATCTCTTGACGGTGAAGGCGCTGCGCGCGCTGCAGGATGCCGACGTCGTGTTCTATGACGAACTGGTGTCATCTGAAATTCTCGACCGCATCCGGCGCGATGCCGCGCGCATTCCGGTCGGTCGCCGTGTCGGCAAGCCCGGCATCGGCCAGGACGCCATCAACCGCCTGATGATCGAGGCGGCGCAGGCGGGCCAGCGCGCGGTGCGGCTGAAGGGCGGCGATCCCTTTGTGTTCGGCCGCGGCGGCGAGGAAATCGAGGCGCTGCGCGACGCTGGCGTTGCTTACTCCATTATTCCGGGCATCTCCGCCGGTCTTGGCGCGGCCGCGCAGTTCGAAGTGCCGCTGACCTTCCGCCACGAGGCGCTGCGCATCACCTTCCTCACCGCGCACAAGGCGCGCGATGCCGAGGTCGTCGACTGGTCGGTGCTGACCGACAACAAGATGACCGTCGTCGTCTACATGGGCATGACCGCGGCGCCTTCGGTCCGCGAAGGCCTGCTCGCCGCGGGCCGCTCGCCGGAGACGCCGGTCGGCGTGTTCGCGCGCGTGACGCGGCCGGACGCCAAGGCGGCGGTCGGCACGCTGGCGCGGCTGCCCGAGCTGGTCAAACAGGTCGATGGCGGTCCCGCTGTCCTCATTATCGGCGACGTGGTCGCGCATTCCGCGCCGTGGAGCCGATCCAACGTCACCCAACTCTTCTCCAACCAGATGTTCTCCGAACTGCTGAAAGCTGCCGAATGACCTCTCCGCTTGAACAGAAGAAAATCAGGATCACGGGCCCGTCGGTGGTCACCGCCAACCGCACCTGGGATGGTGCGGTGGTGTACCGGACCGCGCAAAAGGGCTGGTCCACCGAACTCGCTGACTCCGCCATTGTCAGCACCTCCGACGATGCCCGCGCACTGCTGGCGGAGGCCGCCGCCGACGACGTCGGCGCGGTCGGCCCCTATATCGCGCCGGTCGAGCTCAAGGACGGCGGCAAGGTCAAGCCGGGCAATCTCCGCGAACACATCCGCGCCAAGGGCGTCACGATCGATCTTCAGGTGCCGGCGTAAGGCTCATCCATCATGTATGCATATGACGAACTCGACCGCACGCTGATCAACGAGCGTGTTCGGAATTTCGCGACCAGGTGAAGCGCCGCCTCTCGGGCGAGCTCACCGAGGACGAATTCAAGATCCTGCGTCTGCAGAACGGCGTGTATTTGCAGCTGCACGCCTACATGTTCCGCGTCGCGATCCCCTACGGCACGCTGTCATCGAAGCAGCTGCGCCGCTTCGCCCATGTCGCGCGCCGCTACGATCGCGGCTACGGCCACTTCACCACCCGGCAGAACATCCAGTTCAACTGGATCAAGCTCAGCGAGCTGCCCGACGCGCTGTCCGACCTCGCCGAGGTCGGCATCCACGCGATGCAGACCTCCGGCAACAACATGCGCAACGTCACCTCGGACCAGTGGGCCGGGGTCGCGCCGGGCGAGATCGAGGACCCGCGGATCTGGTCGGAGCTGATCCGCCAGCACACCACGCTGCATCCGGAATTCTCGTTCCTGCCGCGCAAGTTCAAGATCGCGATCACCGCCTCCGAGCACGATCGCGCCGCGATCAAGATCCACGACATCGGCCTGCGGCTGCACAAGAATGCCGACGGCGAGACCGGCTTCGAGGTGCTGGTCGGCGGCGGCCTCGGCCGCACCCCGTTCATCGCCAAGACCATCAAGCCATTCGTCCCCGGCCGCGATATCCTGAGCTACATCGAGGCGATCCTGCGCGTCTACAACCAGTACGGCCGCCGCGACAACATCTACAAGGCGCGCATCAAGATCCTGGTGCACGAGCTCGGCATCGAGAAGTTCGCCAAGGAAGTCGACGAGGAGTGGAAGCAGATGGGCGATGTCGGGCTGACGCTCGATCACGCCGCCATCGAGGAGGTCCGCTCGCGCTTCTCCTATCCGGCCTACGAAAAGCTGCCGCACATGCCGGACGAGCTGAAGCAGGCCGCGCATGACAAGCTGTTCGAGCGCTGGCGCAAGAACTCGGTGTTCGCGCACAAGGTGCAGGGCTACTCGATCGTCGTGCTGTCGCTGAAGCCGGTCGGCGGCCCGCCCGGCGACGCCACCGCCGAGCAGATGGACGCGCTCGCCGATCTCGCCGACAAATATTCGTTCGGCGAAATCCGCGTCGGCCACGAGCAGAACCTGGCGCTGCCGCACGTCGCCAAGCGCGACCTGCCAGCATTGTTCAAGGCGCTCGACCGGCTCGGCCTGGCGACGCCGAACGTCAACCTCGTCACCGACATCATCGCCTGCCCGGGACTCGACTACTGCTCGCTGGCGAATGCGCGCTCGATCCCGATCGCGCAGGAGCTGACGCGGCGCTTCGCCAATCACGACACCGCCGACCTGATCGGCCGGCTCCACATCAACATCTCCGGCTGCATCAATGCCTGCGGCCATCACCATGTCGGCCACATCGGCATTCTCGGCGTCGAGAAGAACGGTGAGGAATTCTACCAGATCACGATCGGCGGCCGCGCCGACGAGAACGCGCAGATGGGCACCTTGATCGGCCCGGCCGTTCCCTATGCGGAAGTCGCCGACGTGATCGAAGACATTGTCGAAGCCTATCTCGCGCTGCGCGACCGTCCCGAGGAATTGTTCGTCGATACGGTGAAGCGTCTGGGCGTCGAGCCTTTCAGGGAGCGGGTCTATGCCACTCGTTAAGCAGGGAAGACTAACCACCGATTTGTTCGTGCATGTCGCCGACGGCGCCGAGCTGCCGGGCGACGGCGCGGTGCTGGTGAGCGCCGAACGCTTTCTCGCCGGTCCGGAGGCGCTGCTGCGCCGCTCCGGCAAGGTCGGCGTGATCTGGCCGAACAACCGCAATCTCGACGATCTGGTGTCGCATCTCGATCGTCTCGCCTCGGTCGCGCTGGTGTTCCCGACGTTCCGCGACGGCCGCGCCTACAGCCAGGCGCGCCTGCTGCGCGAGCGCTACGGCTATGACGGCGAGCTGCGCGCCACCGGCCAGGTGCTGCGCGACCAGTTCGTGTTCATGACCCGCGCCGGCTTCGACGCCTTCGAGGTGAAGAAGGACGCCGATGCCGATGCCTTCGCCGCGACCATGAAGCGCTATTCGGTGTTCTACCAGCCGACCGGCGACGGCCGCGTCACCGCGCTCAACCGCCGCATGCAGCTGCGTCACTCGGAGAGCGCGGGCCAGTGAGCACGCTTGCACCAGAGCTCGCAGCCGCGGCGCCGGGCGGATTGCCCGCGGCCGATGCGCTCGATCGCGCGCTGCGCACGGCATCGCCCGCCGAGGTGATCGCGGCCGCGCTGAAGACGGTCGGCCGCGAGAGGCTGGCGCTGGTGTCGTCGTTCGGCACCGAGTCCGCCGCGCTGCTCAAGGTGATGGCGGACGTCGACCCGGCGATCCCGGTGGTCTTCCTCGACACCGGCTGGCTGTTCGAGGAGACGCTCGCCTATCGCGACACGCTGATCAAAACGCTGGGCCTCACCGATGTACGGTCGATCAAGCCCGACGAGCAGGCGCTGTCGCGCCAGGATCCGGACCGCGAATTGTGGTTCACCGATCCCGATGCCTGCTGCCGGATCCGCAAGGTCGAGCCCTTGGCGCGCGCGCTAAAACCGTTCGCCGGCTGGATCAATGGCCGCAAGCGTTTCCAGGGCGGCGCCCGCACCGACATTCCGGTCGTCGAGGACGACGGCGTCAGGCTGAAATTCAATCCGTTCGCCAACGTCTCGCGCGAGGAGATCGAGGCGATCTACGCGCTCGGCAAGCTGCCGCCGCATCCACTTGTCGCATCGGGATATCAGTCGGTCGGGTGTATGCCTTGCTCGAGCCGGTCTGCCACCGGCGAGGATGCACGCGACGGCCGCTGGCGCGGCCGGGCGAAGACGGAATGCGGCATCCATACGATGAAGATGTCGTAGAGCATGATGTCGTGGAGCAGGCGCTCAATCGCGATGACGGTTCATCGCGATCTGGCGACGCGACAAAGCCTTCGCAGTGCGGCGCCTTCGTAGCACAAGCGCGCTGCACGGCCGCAAACAAAGAAAACCGGTTTCGTTGACTTAGAGCCACTTCGCCGCGAGTTATGTCTGGCGCGTTCCCTGACATTCTCGGGTTGAATGGAGACAGAAATGATCCGTCGTATCCTGCCGCTGGTCGCGGGATTGTTGTGGGCGAGCTCGGCCTTCGCGGCCGACTATTCGCTGCTCAACGTGTCCTACGATCCGACCCGCGAGCTCTATGTCGATTTCAACAAGGCGTTCGCCGCGGCCTATCAGAAGGAAACCGGCAAGAGCGTCGAGATCAAGCAGTCGCATGGCGGTTCGGGCTCGCAGGCGCGCTCGGTGATCGACGGACTGCAGGCCGATGTGGTCACGCTGGCGCTCGCCTATGACATCGATGCGATCGCGGGCAAGGGCCTGCTCGCGGCCGATTGGCAGAAGCGGCTGCCGCTGAACGCCTCGCCCTATACCTCGACCATCGTGTTCCTGGTGCGCAAGGGCAACCCCAAGGGCATCAAGGATTGGGATGATTTGATTAAACCCGGCGTCGCTGTGATCACGCCGAACCCGAAGACCTCCGGCGGCGCGCGCTGGAACTATCTCGCCGCCTGGGGCTACGCGCAGAAGAAGTTCGGCTCGGCCGACAAGGCGAAGAAGTTCGTCGCCGACCTCTACCAGAACGTTCCGGTGCTCGACACCGGCGCGCGCGGCTCGACCGTGACCTTCGTCGAGCGCGGCGTCGGCGACGTGCTACTCGCGTGGGAGAACGAAGCCTTTCTGGCACAACGCGAATTCGGCAAGGACAAGTTCGAGATCGTGGCCCCGGCGCAGTCGATCCTCGCCGAGCCGCCGGTCGCCGTGGTCGACACGGTTGCCGACAAGAAGGGCACCCGCGCCGTCGCCGAAGCCTATCTGAAGTACTGGTACACCAAGGAAGGCCAGGAGATCGCCGCGCGCAACTCCTACCGGCCGCGTGATCCCGAGATCGCCAAGGAGTACGAAAAATCCTTCGCCAAGGTTGAACTTTTCACCATCGACGACGTTTTTGGTGGTTGGACCAAGGCGCAGAAGGAGCATTTCGCCGAGGGCGGCATTTTCGATCAGATCTACAAGAACTGATCGGGACTATCGTTCGGGTTAAACAGGGGGATTTGTGAGCACAGCGGTTGCACGGCGCAGTACCCTGCCGGGGTTCGGTCTCACCATGGGACTGACCCTGACATGGCTCTCCGTTATCATCCTGATTCCGCTGGCCGCGCTGTTCCTCAAGACGTTCGAGCTCAGCCTCGATCAGTTCTGGGCCATCATCACCAGCCGCCGCACCCTGAATGCCCTGAAAATTTCGTTTGGGCTTTCGTTTGCGGCCGCCTGCGTCAACCTGGTGATGGGCACCATCATCGTCTGGGCGCTGGTGCGCTACCGTTTTCCGGGCCGGCGGCTGTTCGACGCCATCGTCGATATTCCATTCGCCTTGCCGACCGCGGTCGCCGGCGTCGCGCTGACGCAATTGTTCGCGCAGAAGGGCTGGCTTGGCGCGCCGCTCGCCGAACTCGGCATCAAGGTCGCGTTTACGCCGATCGGCATCTTCATCGCGATGATCTTCATCGGCATTCCCTTCGTGGTGCGCACGGTGCAGCCGGTGCTGATCGATCTCGATCCCGAGATCGAGGAAGCCGCCGCGAGCCTCGGTGCCAACCGCTGGCACACCGTGTTCCGCGTCATCCTGCCGAGCCTGATCCCGGCGCTGCTCACCGGCTTTGCGCTGGCCTTTGCCCGCGCCATCGGTGAATACGGTTCGGTGATCTTCATCGCCGGCAATCTGCCCAACGTCTCCGAAATCGCGCCGCTGTTGATCGTGATCCGGCTGTCCGAATTCCGCTATGCCGACGCCACCGCGATCGCGGTCGTGATGCTGGTGGCCTCGTTCCTGATCATCTTCGTGATCAATCGCCTGCAGCGCTGGGCGCAAGCCCGCATTCCCGTGCATTGAGGTTCGCGATGTCGATGCAGACGGGATTGGTGACCTCGACGACGCAACTGCGGACCTACGCGCCCGCGACCGATGTCAGCGTGGCGGCGCCGGCGCCGCGGCTCGAGATCGCGCGCGCGGAGCCCGGCACGGCGCAGCGCAATCTGCGCACCGAGCCCGGCCCGATCCGCTTCATCATCATCGCGCTGGCGATCACCTTCCTCAGCGTGTTCGTCGTGCTGCCGCTGGTCGTCGTGTTCGCGTCGGCCTTCTCGAAAGGGATCGGCGCCTATGTCGCCGCGCTGGCCGAGCCCGAGGCGCTCGCCGCGATCAGGCTGACGCTGCTGATCGCCGCGATCTCGGTCACGCTCAATCTGGTGTTCGGCGTGGTCGCGGCCTGGGCGATCTCGAAATTCGAATTCACCGGCAAGACCTTCCTGATCACGCTGATCGACCTGCCGTTCTCGGTATCGCCCGTGATCTCCGGCCTGGTCTTCGTGCTGCTGTTCGGCGCCCAGGGCTATTTCGGTCCGTGGCTGCAGGCGCACAACGTCCATATCCTGTTCGCGATGCCCGGCATCGCGCTGGCGACGATCTTCGTCACCTTCCCGTTCGTGGCGCGCGCGCTGATCCCGCTGATGCAGGAGCAGGGCACCCAGGAGGAGGAGGCGGCGATCTCGCTCGGCGCCTCCGGCCTGCAGACCTTCTTCCGCGTGACGCTGCCCAATATCAAATGGGGCCTGCTGTACGGCGTCCTGCTCTGCAACGCGCGCGCGATGGGTGAGTTCGGTGCGGTGTCGGTCGTCTCCGGCCATATCCGCGGCGAGACCAACACGATGCCGCTCCTGGTCGAAATTCTCTACAACGAATATCAGTTCGTCGCGTCGTTCGCGATCGCATCGCTGCTGGCGATGCTGGCGCTGATCACGCTGGTGGCGAAGACCGTTCTCGAGCAACGGCTCGACGAGGCAGAGGTGCCCGATGGCGATTGAAGTCAAGAATATCGTAAAGACGTTCGGCAGCTTTGCCGCGCTCGACAATGTCGATCTCAAGGTCGCCGATGGCGAGCTGTTGGCGCTGCTCGGCCCGTCCGGCTCCGGCAAGACCACGCTGCTGCGGATCATCGCGGGACTGGACTGGCCAGACAGCGGCGAGGTCGCGATCGACGGCGAGAATGCGCTCTCGCGCGGTGCCAGCGAGCGTCAGGTCGGCTTCGTGTTCCAGCACTACGCGCTGTTCCGCCACATGACGGTGTTCGAGAACGTCGCGTTCGGGCTGCGCGTACAGCCGCGCGCGATCCGCAAGGACGAGGCGACGATCCGCGCCCGGGTCAAGGAATTGCTCGACCTGGTGCAGCTCGATTGGCTCGCCAACCGCTATCCCAGCCAGCTGTCCGGCGGCCAGCGGCAGCGCATCGCGCTGGCGCGTGCGCTCGCGATCGAGCCGCGCATCCTGCTGCTCGACGAACCGTTCGGCGCGCTCGATGCCAAGGTGCGCAAGGAGCTCAGGCAATGGCTGCGCTCGCTGCACAACGAGATCCACGTCACCTCGATCTTCGTCACCCACGACCAGGAGGAGGCGCTCGAAGTCGCCAACCGCGTCGTGGTGATGGACAAGGGCAAGATCGAGCAGATCGGCTCGCCCGGCGAGGTCTATGACAATCCGGCGACCGCTTTCGTGCACGGCTTCATCGGCGAATCCATCGTGCTTCCGGTCGATGTGGCCGGCGACGCGGTGCGGCTGGACGGCCGTCCGCTGAACATTCCGGCGCTCGGCGCGGCATCGGGCGCCGCAAAGCTGTTCGTCCGCCGCCATGACATGGCGGTCGGTCCGGCCGGAACCGGCGCCCTGGAAGGCGCCATCCGTCACGTCCGTTCGTTCGGGCCGATCCAGCGCGCCGAAGTGGCGCTGTCGGGTAGCGAGGGCAAGACCGTGATCGAGATCGACGCCCCCCGCGATCGCGAGCTGCAGGCCGGCGAAATCGTCTCCTTGCAGCCCCGCCGCTACCGGATTTTTGCGGCACAGGAGTAGGACCCGGCCGCAGTGCCCAAACCTCCCCTTGAAAAGGGGAGGTCGCTTTGCTCGTCAGAGCAAAGCGGGTGGGGATCCTCTCTCCACGACATCGGCTGTCGCCTGTGGCCGACCCCCATCCCGACCTTCCCCCTTGCAGGGGGAAGGAGAAGCAAGTGCCGTAGCTCGGATGAGCCAACAGCCTGTGACTAACGCGCCCTGACCGGCCGGTTGCCGTGGCTGTCCTGCGGTACGCCACGCTGCAGCGACATGTGCGAGTGAATGCCGAGCCAATGTCCGTCGGCCTGAGGCGCGAGGATGATCGTCGCCCGCCCTGGCCGATCGAACCGGCTTCCGTCGGGATGGAAGCCAGCGCTCGTCCACGGCGTGATCACCGTCGCCGTGCCGCCGTCGGCGCTCACCAGCACCGCCGTATTGTCGAGGTCGAAGGCGAAATCCGCCGTGCGCGGCCAGACATTGTCCCATTGCATCTCGGTCCAGCGCGTGCGGCCGCGGATCAGTTCCTGGTAGGTGCCAAACGAGATGATATCGGAATGCCAGAACGGACGGGCCGCAGCATAGTCCACCGCCCTGACGCAGGCCGCGAACCGCTCGAGCCAATCGAAGACGGATCGGGTCGTCGCTGAATCGGCGATCGGCAGGGCTGTTTGCTGGCTCATCATCTTCCTCAACCCGACGGCTATGGCGGCCGACGGAGCCAGAAACGCACAACAGTGTCAACGAAGCGAAATCCGGGGACTTGCTCCGCGGATCGGTCCCGGCTCGTGTGGGAGCTCCATCCGGGCCACGGGGTCAAAACCTCCCCTTGAAAAGGGGAGGTCGCTTTGCTCGCCAGAGCAAAGCGGGCGGGGATCTGCTCTCTCCACTTGCAGCGTCGCCTGTGGCCAGACCCCCATCCGGACCTTCCCCCTTGCAGGGGGAAGGAGAAACAGGGCTCCCACGAAACCTGGGCGTTCCAGGGAATGACGGCATTTGGCGGCCAAAAGTTAGCCCCTGTTCACCATTCAGCCACGGTTGGTATGCAACAACGGCGGGCCAACCTTGGGGGTTTTTACCAGTGAAACGGACGACGGTCGCCCTGTTCGGGCTACTGGTGCTCGCCGGCTGTGCCGCAGACACCAAAATCCCGGAAGAACCGACCATGTATCTCAACATGGCGCAGGCCGGCGCGGTGCTGGATAGCCAGGCGGCCGCGATCATGTTTTCGCAATACCGCCAGAACAATGGTCTTGGCACCGTCGTGGTGGATCCGGACCTGACGAAGCTTGCCGAGCAGCAGTCGCAGGCGATGGCCGCCCGCAACAAGATGGACCATGACGTGAAGGCCCCGCTCGGCAAGCGGCTGCAGGCCGGGGGCTATCCCGCAACCGTCGCGGTCGAGAACATCTCGGCCGGCTATCACACGCTGGCGGAAGCATTTTCAGGGTGGCGCGATTCACCGCCGCACAAGGCCAATATGCTCAAGAGCGGTGTCACAAAAATGGGCATCGCGGCCGTCTATGCTCCCAACACCAAATACAAGGTGTTCTGGACGCTCATTTTGGCGGCAACCTGATTTCGATAAAATCCGCGTGATCCGCCCTCCGCATCTGGCGCAAGCATGATCCGGAAAAGTGGAGACCGGTTTTCCGAAAAGCTCATGCGAAAACAAAGCAATGAGATCGTGATGCGATCGTCGGAGATCGCATCACGATCTCATTGACGCGGCTGCGAACAGCCGCCACGGTGCGCTGCAAGGTAATCCTGACTGGGCGGTTACGAATGGATACTTCTGACACCGCGCCCGCCTCGACGCCGGCGCAAGCGCAGCGTGTGCTGGTTCTTCAGGGCGGCGGTGCGCTCGGCTCCTATCAGGCCGGCGCCTTCCAGGCGCTCTGCCATGCGGGCTTCGAGCCGGAATGGATCGCCGGCATCTCGATCGGCGCCATCAATGCCGCGATCATTGCCGGCAACGAGCCGGACAAGCGCGTGCCGCGGCTGAAGGAATTCTGGGAGATGGTGTCGGCGCCGGTGCCGTGGAATCCGGTCTTGAAGCATGAGCGCGCCCGCTCGCTGTTCAACGAGACCTCTGCGGCGATCATCGCGACCTTCGGCGTGCCCGGCTTCTTCACGCCGCGGCTTCCGCCGGCGCCGCTGTGGCCGCCCGGCAGCTCGCAATCGCTGAGCTATTACGACACCGCGCCCCTGAAGAAGACGCTGGAGCGGCTGGTTGACTTCGATCGCATCAACGATCTGAAGACGCGCCTGTCGGTCGGTGCGGTCAGCGTCACCTCGGGAAATTTCTGCTATTTCGACAATTACGAGTTCAAAAAGCGCGGCAAGAAGATCGGCCCCGAGCACATCATGGCCTCGGGTGCGTTGCCGCCGGGCTTTCCCGCCGTCGTGATCGAGGGCGAGCATTACTGGGATGGCGGCATCGCCTCCAACACCCCGCTCGACTTCGTGCTGGACGAGGAGATCAGCCGTGATCTCCTGATCTTTCAGGTCGACCTGTTCAGCGCGCGCGGGCTGTTGCCGGAGACGCTGCTGGAGGCCGCCGAGCGCGAAAAGGACATCCGCTTTTCCAGCCGGACGCGGATGAACACCGACAAGAACAAGCAGATCCATAACGCCCGCATGGCGGTGCGCGACCTGATCAGCAAGCTGCCGGATTACCTGAAGAACGATCCGTCGGTCGAGCTGCTGCGCAAGGCGTCCAAGGAGAACACCGTCACGGTGGTTCACCTGATCTACAAGAGCAAGAACTACGAGAGCTCGTCGAAGGACTACGACTTCTCCCATGTTGCGATGGTCGAGCACTGGGGCGCCGGCGTGCGCGACGTGCATTTGTCGATGCGTCACAAAGAATGGCTAGAACGGCCACAGTCCGGGGAAACCATGGTGACTTACGATCTCACGGGGGACGAACCCACGCCCCCGGCAAGCAAATAGGAGCGAACAACAATGGGTACGTTGACAGGCAAGACCGCCGTTGTGACCGGCTCGACCAGCGGCATCGGATTGGCTTATGCGCGCGCCTTTGCCGGCGCCGGCGCCAATATCGTCCTCAACGGCATGGGCGTGCCGGCCGACATCGAGAAGGAGCGTTCCGGCATCGAGACCGACTTCAAGGTCAAGGCGGCCTATTCGCCGGCCGACATGACCAAGCCGGCCGAGATCGCCGACATGATCGCGCTCGGTGAGAAGACCTTCGGTTCGGTCGACATCCTCGTCAACAATGCCGGCATCCAGTTCGTTTCGCCGATCGAGGAGTTTCCGCCGGAGAAGTGGGAAGCGATCATCGCGATCAATTTGTCGTCGGCGTTCTACGGCATCCGCGCCGCGGTGCCCGGCATGAAGAAGCGCGGCTGGGGCCGCATCATCAATACGGCTTCCGCGCACTCGCTGGTCGCCTCGCCGTTCAAGTCGGCCTATGTTTCGGCCAAGCACGGCATTGCCGGCCTGACCAAGACCGCGGCGCTCGAGCTCGCGCAGTTCAAGATCACCTGCAACTGCATCAGCCCGGGCTACGTCTGGACGCCGCTGGTCGAGCACCAGATTCCGGAGACCATGAAGGCGCGCAATCTGACCAAGGAGCAGGTCATCAAGGACGTGCTGCTCGCCGCCCAGCCGACCAAGGAGTTCGTCACCTCGGAGCAGGTCGCAGCACTCGCGCTGTTCCTGTGCGGCGACGATGCCGCGCAGATCACCGGCGCCAATCTCTCGATCGACGGCGGCTGGACCGCGGAGTAGTTTTTCCGGCGGGATTTGTCGCTGGACTGCCAGAAACAATGAGCCGGCCCTGATTGGATCAGGGCCGGCTTTTACTTGAGACCGCGAGCTAGTGGGGATCCGGATCGGACGGGGAGAACGGCATCCGAGATGTATGTCTGATGTGCAGGATGTCGATTGTATCGCTGCGGACCCGATAGAAGATACGGAACGGATAGCGCAGGACGGTGATCGCACGGACCGCGGAGCGCTGTGAGACGCGCGGCGCTGATCCGGGCGCGCGGCTCACACGGTCAATAACTTCGTGGAAGCGGCGTTCAGCCGCAGCGATTGTCGGGCTGGCGTGGGTCGAATAGTAAGTCGCGATTTCGTCCAGATCAGTCAGCGCTTGGCGCGAGAAGACGACCTTCATTTGCGACGAAATTTGGCAAACGCGGCTGCGACCTCTTCGTCGGTCGCGCACTCGCCTGCGTCGATGGACTCCATTGCGGCATCGATGACCCGCAATTCGTCCCGCGTCGCGACGTAGTCCTGGGCCTGCAGTTCGATTTCGATCTGGTTTGCGATCGATACGAGTTCATCCTGTGCCGACTCGGGCCAGGATTGAACGCGATCGAGCAGATTTTTCAGTTCGGCGGCGGTCATGTCGCGTAATATATGCCGTAGTCGGTGGAAATGCTACGGCGCGGAACGGGCCTTCCCGAACGCCAGCACGTGCAGCCCGAGCCGCGAGCGCACCACGTAGAACAGCAGGATCGTCTCGAAGGTCAGCGACAGCGAGGTCGAGGCGGCCGCGCCCATGCCGCCGTAGCGCGGGACGAGCGCGATGCAGAGCCCGACATTCATGAAGAACGACACCGCATAGGCCGTCGCGCAGATGCCCTGGTGTCCGAGCATGTTCAACAGGCGCTCGACCGGCCCGATCGCCGAGCGGATCACAAGCCCGATCGCGGCGACGAACATGATGCTGTAGCCGTCGACGAATTTCGGGCCGAACAGCCACAGCAGCGGCTTGCCGAACGCGAGCAGCGCGATGGTCGCGAACAGCGAAGGCCAGAATGTCCAGCTGATGGCGTGCGCGACATAGGCCGACAGCCGGTCCTTGTCGCCGAGCGCGTTGTACTCGGCGAAGCGGTGCGCCGTCGTCGCCGACATCGCGTAGTGCACGAACGACACCAGCGCCAGCGTCTTCACCACGGCGAAATAGATGCCGACCTCTTCCGACGAGCGGAATTGCTGCAGCATCAGCACGTCGGTGTAGCCGAGCAGCAGATAGAAGCTTTCGACCAGCATGATCGGCAGCGAGATCGCGAACCAGCCCTTGACGTCATAGGTCTTCTCGCCTGGCCCGACATGGGCGGCGAGCCGGCGGTTCAGCACGATCATCTGGCCGATCGCCGCGATGTACACGGCAGCCGCGCTCGCGATCATCGCCACCGTCGCGCCGAGATTGAGGCCGAGCGCCAGCGCGCCGGCAGTCAGCGCGATGATCAGCCCCTGCCGGACGATGAACTGCGGCATCAGGCCGAGTTGCATCCAGTCATGCGCGCGCGAGATGCCGTCCTGGGTGTTGGCGACCACGAAGGGCGGCAGCGTCAGGCAGCCGATATAGAGCGGCACCACCGCGTTGGGATCGATCCAGGGCGAAGCGAAATGGATCACGCCGGCGAGCAGCAGCGCCACCGTGCTGGACGCGGCCAGCACCACCCAGCGGCCGCCGGAGAGGAAGCCGCGCAGTGCGGCGAGGTCGCCGCGCGCGCGATATTCCGGGATGATCTTCTGCGAGGACGGCGCGATGCCGAAATCCATGGTGCTGCCGAGCAGCAGCACCCAGGTCCAGACATAGACATAGATGCCGTAGTCCGAGCCGCTCATCCAGCGCGCCAGCAGGATCTGCGCGAGATAGGCGATCGCGGCGCTGATGACGCGGATGACGAAGATGGTGCCGGCCAGGCGCTTGGTGACCGAGGCCTCCTTGGTGCCGCCGAGCAGGCGCGCGGCGAGGCCCCGCAGGCGTGCGACCGGGCCCGATGGCGCAGAAGTTGCGGTTTGGGTTTCCATCACAGCCAAGGCGGAAAATTCCTGAAGCGCCGCAGCGCGGCAATGCGCCTCGATCTATCAACGAAACGTTAAGATTGGGTTGGATGTCCGCCCGGGCAGGGAACCTGCCGATGCGCCGACTGCGTATCGGACGCGGCTCGCGCTTGCGGAACTGCTCGCTTGGCGAGCACCCACGGCACTAGCTCAAATGGCGTCAGTTCAGATTGATATTGAATTCGTAGCTCTTGTCGCCGCCGACCAGCGTCAGTTTCAGCGCCGCGCCGTCCGCCGTGGCGCCGGGCGGCAGCCCGTCGAGCTCGAAAGAGAAGCGCTTCACGCCGGGCGGCGCGTGCTCGACCAGCTTGGGCACCGGCAGCGCCCAGTCGGGCGTCGGCCCCTCGACGAACAGGCTGAGGTCACGGCTCTCGGGCGCGGTGACATCGACCAGCACGTTGTTCTTGCCGTCGCGCTTGACGTCGCGGATCGTGAACGGGGTCGGATCGCCGATATTGGCGGGCTTCGGCACCGCGTTGAGCGCGTCGGTCAGCGCGGCGTCCTCGGTCGAGGCGACGCTGGCGAATGCCAGCTCGGCCTTCGCCTCTACCGGCACGCACAGCTTCTCGCACACCGCGTAGTTGATGTCGGCGCGCAGCACCAGCGGCTTGTCGGGATTCTTCGCGACGATGCGCAGCGGCAGCACGACCTGGTGCTTGTAGCCGAGCGAGGTGCCGCCGGCGCCGTCGTCGAACTGGCGCGGCGCGGGCCACATCACCGTGACGGCCTCGACATTGTCCGACCTGGAGAAATCGAATCGCGGCGGCACGCCGGAATCGCCCGGTGTCCGCCAGTAGGTCTTCCAGCCGTCCTGCAGCTGGAAGGCAATGCCGCCGAGCAGCACCGTGCCGCTGCGCGATCCCGCGAGCAGCCGTACCGCCGAATGCGTGTCCTGCTGCCACGGCGAGGCGTCGTCGGCGCGAACCTCCGTTGCCCTGGACGCGACGGAAAGTAGGGCGGCAACGCCAAAGGCGGCCCGCAGGGGAACTGTGACGATCATGAGACGTCTTTACCTGCAACTTTCGTTGCAAACCATTGAATTGCTTGTGATGCATCGCCGCATGGCGGGCGATGGTTGATTGACAGAACCGCGACCCAATATCAGGATGCCAAATCAGCAGGAAAGGCCTTTGCGGATGCGCCCTGAAGGCAAAACAGGCAAGACTCGCAGGACCGCCGCCGGCAGAAACCCGGCCCCCGGTCCCCATGCCGCCGATGATGGCTATCTCGACGGCCAGATGCTGATTGCGATGCCTGTCATGAACGACCCGCGCTTCGAGCGCTCGGTGATCTACATGTGCGCCCATTCCTCCGAGGGCGCCATGGGCATCATCGTCAATCGCCCGGCCGGCAGCATCGATTTCCCGGGGCTCCTGGTGCAGCTCGACATCATCGAGAAATCGGACCAGATCCAGCTGCCCGAGAATGCCGAGATGATGAAGGTGATGAAGGGCGGCCCGGTCGACACCGGCCGCGGCTTCGTTCTGCATTCCAGCGACTTTTACATCCAGGATGCGACGCTCAACATCGACGACGGCATCTCGCTGACCGCGACCGTCGACATCCTCAAGGCGATCGCCAAGGGCTCAGGTCCCAAGCACGCGATCCTCGCGCTCGGCTATGCCGGCTGGGCGCCGGGCCAGCTCGAGAACGAGATCCAGCACAATGGCTGGCTGCACTGCGACGCCGATCCGGAGCTGATCTTCGGCGCCGATGTCGACGAGAAATACGCGCGCGCCCTGCGCAAGATCGGCATCGAGGCCGGCATGCTCTCCAACGACGCCGGCCACGCGTAGTTTGTGCGCGTCTCTCTCCGTGTCATGCCCCGCGAAAGCGGGGCATCCAGTACGCCGCGGCCCTTCGGCAATCCACAAATGTCTCTGGAATACTGGATCGCCCGGTCGAGCCGGGCGATGACAGCTTGGGATATGGCTGCGCCCGCTACTCCGCCGCTTCCTGCGCCACCGTCGGCTGGGTGCCCGCCACCGTGGCGCGGCGCATGTCGCGGGGCTGCGACTGGTCGTAGCGGCGGACGCGGTGCACGGTCTGGCGGTTGTCCCACATCACGAGGTCATGCACTGTCCATTTGTGCACATAGACGAACTCGCCCTGCGTCGCGTGCTCGGTGAGGTCGCGCAGCAGCAGCCGTGCCTCCGGCATGCTCATGCCCCTGATGGCGCCGGCATGCGACGACAGATACAGCGACTTGCGGCCGTGCACCGGATGCGTGCGCACCAGGCGCTGCAGCACCGGCTTGAACATCTGCTTTTCTTCATCCGTATAGTCGAGGAAGCCGAGCGAGCCGCGCGAATACATCAGCGAGTGCTCGCAGATCATGTCCTCGATCTCCGCCTTGGTCTCGTCGTCGAGCGCGTCATAGGCGGCGCGCATGTCGGCGAATTCGGTGTTGCCGCCCTTCGGGTTCACCACGCGCGCCGACAGCAGCGAGAATTTCGCCGGAATCGGCCGGAACGAGCTGTCGGAATGCCACAGGCAGTTGCCGAGGTTGAACAGATGGGTGCGATGATCCTTCGGCAGCGGCTTGCCGTCCTTGCCGAGATTGGAGACGTCGTTGAGCCCGGCGGAGAGACGGTAGTCCTCCTTCTTCGCCACGGTGCCGCCGCGCGCATCCTCGCGCTCGCCGAAATTCAGCGCGAACGCCATCTGCTGGTCGTCCGTGATGTCCTGGCCGTGGAAGACGAGCACGGCGTACTTGTCCATGCCGGCCTCGATGTCGATCGCTTCCTGCTTCGTCAGCGGCTTGCGCAGATCGACGCCGGAGACCTCGCCGACGAAATGCTTGTGAAGCTGGCGGATCAGGACCGTCATGGCGTATCTCCCCGTATCGCGCGGGCGGTTGTCCCGCTTCGTTTGCCGGGAAAGGCTACTCCCGAGGAGCGCCCTGTCAACGCACGGTACGACATGCAGGGTTGCGCCGACTCGTGTCCCGGACGCGGTGCAGCGTCTCTTGACGGTGCACCGCAGAGCCGGGACCCTTGCTGCGTGGCCCCGGATCAGCAGCGCACCACTCTGTGCTGCGCCGCATCCGGGGAACGCATCAAGCGTTTCTGGCCATCAACCCGCCGTCAACCGGAATCACGGCGCCGGTCAGGAACGATGCCGCGGGCAGGCACAGGCTCAGCGTCATGTGCGCGACCTCTTCGGGATCGCCGTAACGCGCGAGCGCGGTGCGGCGCTTGGCGTAGATCGTCTTGTGCTCCTCGGAGATGCGGTCGGTGATGGCGGTGCGGATCGGGCCCGGGCAGATGCAGTTCACGGTGATGCCCTCGCGCCCCAGTTCCACCGCGAGCGAGCGGGTCAGGCTGGTGACGCCGCCCTTCGCCGCGGAGTAGGCGCTGTGCAACCCGGTCGAGCCAAGCGCCTCGGTCGAGGCGATGTTGACGATGCGCGGCGATCGCGACTTGCGCAGGTACGGCAGTGCGGCGCGGATGATGCGTGGATGCGCCGTCAGCATCACCGCGATGCCCTTGGCCCAGGCGTCCTCGTATCCGGGATCGTCGATCGCCACGCGCACCGAGATGCCGGCATTGTTGACGACGATGTCGAGCCCGCCGAAATGCGCGGCGACATCGTTGACGACCTTGGTGATCGCATCGCGATCGGCGACGTCGAGCGTCCAGGCCTTTGCCGAGCCGCCGCTCGCCGAGATTTCCTTCGCCACCGCCTGCGTGCCTTCTTCGGTCAGGTCGGTGACCGCGACATTGGCGCCTTCGTCGGCGAACACCCGCGCGGTGGCGCGGCCCATGCCGCTGGCGGCGCCGGTGACGAGAACGGTGAGGCCCTTCACCGAACGGCTGAGCTGCTTGAATTCGGACATGACGGACCCCCCGTTGATTTTTTTGCGTTGTGAGATCGACAACGCTGGCACCGATCCGCGGAGACGTCAAACCACCGATCCGATATCGGCGCGCGCGCAGCGCGTTAACGCAAGTTTCCCGGTTGGCTTTTCGAAAAGGATGATGCTCAATCAAGAAAACAGAGAAGGAGGAACGCGATGAACGAGCTCGATTTCGGCGGCAAGCAAATATTGGTGGTCGGCGGCTCCAGCGGCATCGGCAACGGCATCGCGCAGGCCTTCCGCGCCAAGGGCGCGCGCGTCAGTGTGTACGGCACCCGTGCGCAGGCGAGCGATTATTCGAAAGAGGAGGGCTCGGATCTCGAGGGCCTCGCCTACGCGCAGCTCGATGTCTCTAATCCGCAGGCGATCGAGAGTTTCACGCCGTCATTCGACCGGCTCGATGTGCTGGTGCTGGCGCAGGGCGCGGTGATTTACCGCCGCGGGGAATTCGAGATGGCGGGCTTCCGCAAGGTGCTCGAGGTCAATCTGATGAGCCTGATGGCCTGCGCCACCAAATTCCACGCGATGCTGACCGCGAGCAAGGGCTCGCTGATCATCGTGAGCTCGACCGCGGCCTATCATTCCACCATGGGCAATCCGGCCTACAACGCCTCGAAGACCGGCGCCGTCGGGCTGACGCGCACGCTGGGCGAGGCCTGGGCGGAGAACGGCATCCGCGTCAACGGCATCGCGCCGGGCCTCGTCGACACCAAGATGACCAAGGCGACGACGGCCAATCCAAAGCGTCTCGAAGGCGCACTGGAGCGCATTCCGCTGAAGCGTCTCGGCACGCCGGCCGACATGGCCGGCGCCGCGCTGTTCCTCGCCTCGCCGCTCGCCTCCTACATCGTCGGCCAGACCATCGTCGTCGATGGCGGGCTGATCCTTTAACGCCAGGAACCTGCACGCGGTTCGCCGGTTAGCCCCCTGACATTTTCAGGGAGTCGTTGTGATGGACAAGGATCGGATTCTCGGTACGGCGAAGGAGTTCGCGGGCAAGGCCGAAGGCGCAGTCGGTGACGTAGCCGGCGATGCAAAGACGCAAGCATCGGGCCGCGTGCGCGAAGCGGCTGGCGCGGTGCAGGATCTCTACGGTCAGGCCAAGGACGCGGCCGACACCGCGGTCAACTACGCCAAGGATGCCTACGAGCAACGCGGCGAGACCGTTCGCAGCGGGCAGAAGGCGATGGCGCAGACGGTGCAGGACAATCCGCTCGGATCGCTGCTGATTGCCGGCGGCATAGGCTTTGCGCTCGCGCTCTTGATGACGCGCCAGCCGCGCCGCCCGCCGCCGTCGCGCTGGCGCTATTACGGCTGAGCGCCGTAGCTGCGTAGGGCGGGTTAGCGATAGCGTAACCCGCCGTTTCTCCACGATTGCGATATCGGCGGATTACGCCGGAGCCTGTCATCGGGCCGCGCTTCGCGCGGACCCGGTGGGTTAATCCGCCTTACAAACCCTCAGCTATGTTTGAGGCCGCGCGCCTCGCGCTTACCACTGCCAGGGATTCCCCGGCGCCGCGGCCCGCTGTCCGATATTGCCGGGCGGCCGCGGCGGGCGCGGCGGCGGTGCGACCAGCGGGCGCTGCTGCGGCGCGCCGAAGCCGAAGATGTCGCGCAGCCAGGGTTGGGTCTGCGGCTGCTGTTGCTGCGGTTGGGCCTGGGCCGGACGGAACGCACGCCGTTGCGGCTTCGGCGCGGTGATGATCGAGCCGTCGGGCGCGATCGCCGTGGTGGAGGGCGGCGGATTCGCCGGCGCACCGCTCGGCGCGGCTGGCGTGGTCGCGGCGACAGGCACGTCGCCCTTGGCCTGCTCGCGGCCGATCTCGCGGCGCGGCCAGGCGAAATCGTCGGCGCGGCCGGCGGGCGGCGCCAGGGCCTCGCCCTTCACCAGCGTGCGCGCGGCGAGCGCATCGACGGCGGCGGGCCGCGAGCCCGGTCCGCCGAGCAATTGATCGGTGCCGACCGTGGAGGCGACCAGCGGCAGCACGGGGCCCGCCAGCGGCCGCGGCGCCGGCTTGCCAGGCTCGGCGCTGGTATCGGGCGTTGCCGGCTCGCTC
Source organism: Bradyrhizobium sp. 26S5 (assembly GCF_036923295.1). Lineage (NCBI taxonomy): Bacteria > Pseudomonadati > Pseudomonadota > Alphaproteobacteria > Hyphomicrobiales > Nitrobacteraceae > Bradyrhizobium > Bradyrhizobium sp. 26S5. Next base: position 1,059,202 of record NZ_CP145948.1, read on the forward strand.
GGCAGCGCGATCGGGCCGGTGCGCACCGCAAGCAGCCGCGTCACCTCGCGCTCGACATAGTGCGCGAGCTTGCGCGCGCCGGCCTTGGTGAAGAACACGCCGTCATCGGAGCGCAGCTTGCGGGGCTGGCCTTCGAAGTCCGGGCCCTTTTGCATGAAGCGGCCGGCCTCGTCGACAAAGCCGTCCCAGACGTCGACATAGGTGATGCCGGCCTTGCCGGCGCCGTCGCGATACAGCGCGTCGAGGAACAGCATGTCCGACGTGCCCTTCTGGCCGCGGATCGCGGGCAGGCCGACCCACAGCACCGGCACGCCCTTGCTCTTCAGCACGTTGATCAATTCCTCGATCTTCTTGCCGTAGAGCTCGACCCAGCGGTCGTCGCGGAATTCATAGAGGCCGTTGGGCGAGCGCGCGGTCTTTTCCGGCGCGGCCTGGGCATCATTGTCGGCGTCGTCGGCTAGCGGCTCGGCATCGGCGGGCTTGCCGTCGGTCTTGCCATCAGTCTTGGCGGCGGTATCGGGCTTGTCGCCGGGCTTTGCGTCCGGTTTGGCGCGCGCGTCCTTTTTGTCGTCCTTCTTATCGACCTTCTTCTCCACGACAGGTTCGCGGATCGCGGTGCGATCGTTGAGGCCGAGCATCACGACGATCGCGTCGGGGTTCTCGGTGGCGAGAATGCCCTTGGCGGCGGCGGCCCAATCGGCCGGATCGCCCTTGGGCTGATAGCGGATCAGGCCGGACACCGTCTTGTGCTTGCGGATCACGCCCATGTCGGGCTGGTCGGAATAGGCATCCTCCAGGCCATAGGCGAGCCAGTCGGCCATCGCGTCGCCGATCACGAGCACGTTGCGCTCGGCGGCGGCCTCGCGCTTGGCCGGCGCCGGCGCGCGCGAGAAATCCTCGCGCGGCCGCTGCTGCTGTGATTGCGGTTGCTGCTGCTGCTGGAACGGCGCGAAGAAATCGCCCCCGAACCAGCCGCCGCCGCCACCGCCACCGCTGCGCGGCGGCGCCGCGCGGCGCTGGGGTGCGTCACCAAAGCCCGGGAAGCCGAAGAACTGGGCCGAGGCGGGCTGGGCGACGCCGATCAGGAGCGCAAGCGCCACCGCGAGCGCGACCAGCGGGCCGGCTTCGGTGAATATGCGCAGGAAGGACTTCGGCTTTCGCATCGGGCGGTCGCAATGATCTGGAAGTACCACCCCATACTAGCGGAATCGGGCCGCAAGCGGGCAGCTTTTTCACCATAAATCGGGTGCCCCCGGCGGCCGTCAAGGCGCCGGGCAAATATCGGATTTCACGGTTACTTTTGGGGATGAGGGGGCCGGATGCCGCCACGACGGAACTGCGCCCCCTCTCCCGCTTGCGGGGGAGGGCTGGGGTGGGGGTATCACCGCGAGTCACCTAGCGGAAGGAGCCCCCACCCGGATTGCATCTAACGATGCAATCCGACCTCCCCCGCAAGCGGGAGAGGTGCAGCGAGCTCGCGGCTACGAGTGGATCGCCCTACCTTCCCCGCAGCCGCTCCAGCACCTCGGCGGTGGCAAAGCCGTCGGCGGGGGCGCCGATCGAGACCTGGAAGCCACGCAGCGCTTCGCGGGTCTGGCCGCCGAACTGGCCGTCGGGCGTACCCTTGTAGAAGCCGCGCTGGGCCAGCAGCTGCTGCAGTTCCAGCCGCTCGGCGCGCGACAGTACCCGTTCCTGGCGCGGCCAGGGCTGCACGAAGGGCTGGCCGCCGCGCAGGCGGTCGGCGAAATGGCCGATGGCGAGCGCATAGGCCTCGGCCGGGTTGTACTTCATGATCACCCGGAAATTCTGCAGCATCAGGAAGCCCGGCCCCGCGGCGCCGGCCGGCGCCAGCAGATAGGCCTTGTCGGAGGACCGTGGGAACGGCTGGCCGTCCGGCCGCTTGAGGCCGAGCTGCTCCCATTGCGACAGCGGCATCGCCTTGGCGCGGTCGGCCAGCATGTAGTTGAAGCCTTCCGGCAGCACGACCTCGTAGCCCCAGCTCGCGCCGGTCTGCCAGCCGTCCTTCTTCAGATTATTGGCGGTCGAGGCGATCAAATCGCTCGGATCGTCGACGACGTCGCGGCGGCCGTCGCCATCGCCGTCGACCGCGTAGCGCTTGAACGCGGTCGGCATGAACTGGGTCGGGCCGAAGGCGCCGGCCCAGGACCCGCGCATCTGCTCGGGCCTGAGATCGCCGCGGTTGAGGATTTCCAGCGCCGACAGGAACTCGTCCTTGAAATAGGCCTGGCGGCGGCCGATGCAGGCAAGGGTCGCGGTCGACTGCACCACGCTGCGATCGCCCATCTGGGTCGAATAGTTCGATTCGATGCCCCAGATCGCCGCGATGATATAGCGATCGACGCCATAGGCCTGCTCGGTCGCGTCGAATTGCGCCTTGTACTTCGCAAGGATCTCGCGGCCTTTCGCCAGCCTCGCGTCGCTGACGAGAATGTCGAGATAGTCCCAGATCGCCTTGGTGAATTCCGGCTGCGAATCCATCAGATCCATGATGCGCAGATCGGGCGTGAGGCCCGCAGTGAAGCGCTCGAAATTCTCGCGCGTGATGTTGCGTCGTGCGGCATCTGGCCACATCGCTGCGACGCAGTTCGGGAAGTCCGACGCGGCCTGGCGGATCGCCGCCGCCGTCATCAGCGGATGGCCGGAGGCGCCGTCTTCCCCGCTCCAGGGGGGCGCGGTGCCGTCCTGTCCGGTCGCGGCCTGCGGCGGCGTCGCGGCGTTCGGTCCCGAAAAGATGCTGTCGATCAGGTTGGTCAGGCCGTTGCCCGATTGGGCCCGGGCGCCGCCGGGCATCAACAACAGCAGAAGGGCCAGCGCGACGAGGCGCGCGCTGAAAAGCCTGGTCCTTGATGTTCCCGTCGCGTGCATTGTCGTGTGCCTGTCAAAAACGTGCGGTTTCAGAAGGCCCCGGCACGGTTTCCATTAACTTAACATCGGCGAGATTTTGCTGCCGCAGCTTTGGCCGGCGGGAACGGCGAAATTAAGCCTCACCACACATCCGCCTTTGTTGGCGGCTGCAAAACAGGTACCAAGGCATGATTCATTTCGTGCCGCCGTCCCACCCATTTCAAGGCTTCCGATAATCCAATGAAGATCCGCAAAGCCGTATTCCCCGTCGCCGGTCTCGGTACCCGCGTGCTGCCCGCCACCAAGGCGATGCCGAAGGAGATGCTGACGATCGTCGACAAGCCGCTGATCCAGTACGTGGTCGATGAGGCGAGGGAAGCCGGCATCGAGCACTTCGTGTTCGTCACCGGCCGCAACAAGGGCGTCATCGAGGATCATTTCGACCGCATGTTCGAGCTCGACACCACGCTCGCGCAGCGCGGCAAGAAGACCGAGCAGGAGATCCTGGCGCAAAATCAGCCCGAAGCCGGCGCGATGAGCTTCACCCGGCAGCAGTCGCCGCTCGGTCTTGGCCACGCGGTGTGGTGCGCGCGCGACATCGTCGGCAACGAGCCGTTTGCGGTGGTGCTGCCGGATGAGCTGGTGCTGAACACGCCGGGCTGCCTGAAGCAGATGATCGACGCCGCAAGCAAGCTCGGCGAGAAGTCGAACCTGATCGCGGTCGAGGCAGTGCCCGACGAGCTCACCCATCAATACGGCATCTGCAGCGTCGGCAAGCGCACCGGAAACATCTTCGAGGTCGATCGCATGGTCGAGAAGCCGCCGCAGGGCACCGCACCGTCCAACCTCTCGATCACCGGCCGCTACATCCTGCAGCCGGAGATTTTCGACATCCTGGCCACCCAGGAGCGCGGCGCCGGCGGCGAGATCCAGCTCACCGACGCGATGATCGGGCTCGCCAGGACGCAGAAGTTCTACGGCGTCGAGTTCGAGGGCGAGCGTCACGATTGCGGCTCGAAGCCCGGCTTCCTCCGCGCCAACATCGCCTTCGGCCTCAAACGCCCCGAACTGCGCGACGGCCTGATCGCCGAGATGAAGAAGTATCTGGAGCGGTGAGGCGCTCCTCGTCATTCCGGGGCTCGCGAAGCGAGAGCCCGGAATCCATTTCACCACTTGTTTTGCGGCTCGATGGATTCCGGGCTCGCGCCAAGAGGCGCGCCCCGGAATGACGGTGAGGTGAGCACGCCCCTCAGGTTCCCTCCCCCGCAAGGGGGAGGGAACCCTGCCGTCGGTGCGTCCCTCAAGCGCGTGCCACTGAGTTGCTCGACGGCGCAAGCCCCCGCAACAAAAATATTTCTATTTATCAGAACACCCAACTCGGTGTATGGTCCGCCCGTCTCACCCGATCGAGGGGCGCTGCGCATCGTCACGGGTGTTGCGGTGAGATGCGGTGGACGCTGATTGCGCAGTCGACGAATGCGCGTGACGCGGACGGTGAAGTCGTGTGGTCCTGACGCCTAGTGGCCGGTGTCCTCTCGCAAAGCGCGTAAGCGTTTTGCGAAAGCGGTGACAAACAAGCCAAGTCTCGCCGGGGAGAGCACGAAGTAAGCCGTAACCCATCGCGCAGGGAAAGCCGGGTTGTTCCCGGTTACACCTGTGGTCCTACCCCCGAGCTTTCTACCTTTGCTCGGGGCCCATGGGTGCGATCGGCACCCGGCTTTCCCTGCGCCCTCTGATCCTCAGAGAGGCGAAACGAGATGCAAAGCTCGGGCAAATCATGTCGCGAGAATGCGGATGCGTGACTCGCAGGCCATGCAACACACTCGGTGTCGTCCCGGCGAAGGCCGGGACCCATAACCACAAAAGGATGTTGCTGAGCGTCGCTGGAACGACGAGTCCCGTTCACTATAATTGCTGCGGCGTATGGGTCCCGGCCTTCGCCGGGACGACAGTTGTGGGGGTGGTGCGACGTGCGTGTCAGACGCGGCCTGCGGCTCCGTCGTGCCACAAGAGCGATCAAGCGACCTTCCGCCGCCCCGCGCGCTTTGCCGGCTCTTTCGCACCATTCCCCTTCGGCGCGCGCAATTCGTCGGCGGCGAGACTGACCACTTCGGCGATCTGCAGGAGCTGTGCCGCCAGCGGGCTGGTCTTGCGCCAGACCATGCCGATGGTGCGCGAGGGTTGCGGGTTCTTGAAGCGCGAGACCGTGACCGGCGCGGAGCGCGTCTCCACCGTCACCGCCATCTCGGGGATCAGGGTGACGCCGATGCCGGCGCCGACCATCTGCACCAGCGTCGACAGCGAGCTCGCGTCCAGCACCTCGCGCGGCGGCGACGACGACTGCATGTTGCAGAACGACAGCGCCTGGTCGCGGAAGCAGTGGCCTTCCTCGAGCAGCAGCAGCCGCATCTCGCGCAGCATCTCGGCGCTCGGCACCGGCGTCTTGGCGTCTTCGCCCGGCCGCACCAGCAGGAAGTTTTCCGAGAACAGCGCGACCTCGGTCAGCGACGGTTCATGCACCGGCAGTGCCACGATCGCGGTGTCGAGCCGGCCTTCGGCGACCTCCTTGATCAGCTTCGGCGTCAGCGTCTCGCGGACATGGATGTCGAGCTCGGGATGCAGCCGCGCCAGCGTCTCGATCACCTTCGGCAGCAGATACGGCGCAATCGTCGGGATCATGCCGACGCGCAGCCGCCCGGCGAGCTTGTCGCGCGAGGCGCGCGCGAAGTCGCCGAGCTCGTCGACCGAGCGCAGGATGTCGCGCACGCGATGCAACAGGTCCTCGCCGAAGGTCGTCAGCGTGACCTGTCGCGCATTTCGTTCGATCAGCACGCCGCCGACGGCGCGTTCCAGCTCGCGGATTTGCATCGACAGCGCCGGCTGCGAGACCGCGCAGGCCTCCGCGGCGCGGCCGAAATGCCCGTGCTGCGCCAGCGCATCGAAATACCTCAGTTGCCGGAGTGTGACATTTATCATCAGATTATCTTATCGCCGCGATCATTAAAGTCAATTTCACCTGATGGATTGGGGCGCGTAGAATCGTTCTTGGAAGAGCTCCAGCCCATTCCAGAATCCATCACCTCGGAGAAGAAACATGGACGCAAAAACCGACGAAGGCGCGGGCAAATGCCCATTCACGGGCGGGCCCCGCGGGCACTCGAATCGTGACTGGTGGCCGGAGACGCTCGACGTTCAGGTGCTGCATCAGAACTCCAGCCTGTCCGACCCGATGGGCAAGGGCTTCGACTACGCCAAGGAATTCAAGACCCTCGATCTCAACGCCGTGATCAAGGACCTCACGGCCCTGATGACGACGTCGCAGGAATGGTGGCCGGCTGACTTCGGTCACTACGGCGGCCTGATGATCCGCATGGCCTGGCACTCGGCGGGCACCTACCGCATCACCGACGGCCGCGGCGGCGCTGGCGCCGGTCAGCAGCGGTTCGCTCCGCTCAACAGCTGGCCCGACAACGCCAACCTCGACAAGGCGCGCCGGCTGCTCTGGCCGATCAAGCAGAAATACGGCCGCAAGATCTCGTGGGCCGATTTGATGGTCCTCGCCGGCAACGTCGCGCTGGAATCGATGGGCTTCAAGACCTTCGGCTTCGCCGGCGGCCGCGCCGACGTGTGGGAGCCCGAGGAACTGTACTGGGGTCCGGAAGGCACCTGGCTCGGCGATGAGCGTTATAGCGGCGAGCGCCAGCTCTCCGAGCCGCTTGGCGCGGTGCAGATGGGCCTGATCTACGTCAACCCGGAAGGCCCGAACGGCAATCCGGACCCGGTTGCCGCGGCCAAGGACATCCGCGAGACGTTCTTCCGCATGGCGATGAACGACGAGGAGACGGTTGCGCTGATCGCCGGCGGCCACACCTTCGGCAAGACCCATGGTGCGGGCGATCCGTCGTTGATCGGTCCGGAACCGGAAGGTGGCGCGCTCGAGGAGCAAGGCCTCGGCTGGAAGAGCAAGTTCGGCACCGGCGTCGGCGCTGACGCGATCACCGGCGGCCCCGAGGTCACCTGGACCCAGACCCCGACCAAGTGGAGCAACCACTTCTTCGAGAACCTGTTCAAGTACGAATGGGAGCTGACGAAGAGCCCGGCGGGTGCGAAGCAGTGGAAGGCAAAGGGCGCGGACGCCGTCATCCCGGACGCGTTCGACCCGTCGAAGAAGCATGTCCCGACGATGCTGACGACCGACCTGTCGCTGCGCTTCGATCCGGCCTACGAGAAGATCTCGCGCCGGTTCTATGAGCATCCGGATCAGTTCGCGGACGCCTTTGCCCGCGCCTGGTTCAAGCTCACCCACCGCGACATGGGTCCGATCGTGCGCTACCTCGGCCCGCTGGTGCCGAAGGAAACGCTGATCTGGCAGGATCCGCTCCCGGCGCTCGATCATGCCGTGATCGACGACAAGGATGTCGAGGCGCTCAAGGCGAAGATAACAGCCTCGGGTCTGTCGGTGTCCGAACTGGTGTCGACCGCCTGGGCCTCGGCCTCCACGTTCCGCGGCTCCGACAAGCGCGGCGGTGCCAACGGCGCGCGCATCCGTCTCGCTCCGCAGAAGGACTGGGATGTCAACGAGCCGGCGCAGCTCAAAACCGTGCTGGGCAAGCTCGAAGCCATCCAGAAGGAGTTCGGCAAGAAGGTCTCGCTGGCCGATCTGATCGTGCTCGGCGGCGCCGCTGCGATCGAGAAGGCGGCGAAGGACGGCGGCACCAATGTGAAGGTCCCCTTCACGCCGGGCCGCACCGATGCGACGCAGGATCAGACCGACGTCGAATCGTTCGCTCCGCTCGAGCCGCGGGCTGACGGCTTCCGCAACTACATCAGCGGCAAGCGTCAGTTCATGTTGCCCGAGGAGGCGTTGGTCGATCGTGCACACCTCATGCGGCTGACCGGACCGGAATTGACGGTTCTGATCGGCGGCCTGCGCGTGCTCGGCGCCAACGCCAAGAAGTCGAAGCACGGCGTCTTCACCGGCAAGCCGGGGACGCTGACCAACGACTTCTTCCTCAACCTGCTCGACATGGGCACGGTGTGGAGCGATGCCGGCGAGGGCGTCTATGAGGGCCGCGACCGCAAGACCAAGGCGGTGAAGTGGACCGGCACCCGCGCCGACCTGATCTTCGGCTCGCACTCGCAGCTGCGCGCGTTCGCCGAGGTCTATGGCTCGTCGGATGCCAAGGAACAGTTCGTGAAGGACTTCGTCGCGGCCTGGGCCAAGGTGATGAACGCCGATCGTTTCGAGCTCGTGAAGTAAGCGGCCAGCAACGACAACATAGGCAGGGCGGCGCTTCGGCGTCGCCCTGTTTCATTTCAGGGACGAAAACGAAGGGTTTCGCGGTTTGGCTATCCCGCTCAGTCGTGCAGCTTCATGTCGCGAATCATCGCTGCGATCTCCGCCTGGGTCGGAGCCGCGAGCGGGACCTGCGGCACGCTGCTTGTCGCATAGGGGACATCGCACTGTGAGGCCACGCGCGAGGGCTCGAAGATCGCGGTCAGGCTTGCCCAGCAGACCAGCAGCGCCACGATCCAGTCCAGTACATTGGATGCCATCATTGCAGCACCAGTATCAGCATTGTCATGCCCTGATGCTGCAGCCGCCGCGGACATTGCGCAATTCGGAAGGTGCGAAACGTAACTTCGGCGCAGCCGAGACAAACGCCGACGCCGCGATGCTATTCGGTCCGCGCCCGGCGTCCTTCGATCGGATAGGCGGGATCGTTGAACCCGGGCGTCGAGGGATGGCCGGTGACGACGAGGCGATCGATCAGCGCCTCGTCCTCGGCGGTGAAGCGATAATCGAGCGCGCGGATGTAATCGTCCCATTGCGCTTCGGTGCGCGGGCCGGCGATGACGGCGCTGACGAACGAGGAGTTCAGCACCCAGGACACTGCGAACTGCCCGGCGGTGATGCCGCGGCTCTCGGCGTGGTGCTTGATCTGCTGCGCGAGCTGCAGCGATTCCGGCCGCCACTCGGTCTGCATCATGCGCTTGTCGTTGCGCCCCGCGCGCGTGTCCGCGGGCGGCGCCGCATCGGGCGCGTATTTGCCGGTCAAGACGCCGCGCGCCAGCGGGCTGTAGGGCACGATGCCGAGGCCGTAATAGGCGCAGGCCGGAAAGTGCTCGACCTCCGGCATCCGGTTCATCGCGTTGTAATAGGGCTGGCTTGCGACCGGGCGGTCGATGCCGAGCCGGTCGCAGATGTTGCAGATCTCGGCGACGCGCCAGGCGCGGTAGTTGGAGACGCCGAAATAGCGTACCTTGCCGGCGCGGATCAGGTCGCCGATCGCGCGCATTGTCTCGTCGAGCGGCGTGGTATGGTCTTCCTTGTGCAGGTAGTAGACGTCGATGTAGTCGGTGCCGAGCCGCTTCAGGCTCTCGTCGGCAGCCTGAAACACCCAGCGCCGCGACAGTCCGCCATGGTTAGGGTCGTCGCCGATCGGATTGGCGAGTTTTGTCGCCAGCACCCAGTTCGACCTTCTGTTCGAGATCGCGCGGCCCACGACCTCCTCGGATTTGCCGCCATTATAGGCGTCGGCGCTGTCGATGAAGTTGATGCCGGCCTCGCGCGCCTTCGCCACGATCCGCGACGAGGTCGCCTCATCGGTCGGTCCGCCGAACATCATGGTGCCCAGGCAGATCGGCGAAACCTTCAGGCCGCTGCGGCCAAGCTGGCGATATTGCATCGATCGTTCCTCCGGAATGACGCGTCAGCTCTCGTTCTTCAGAATCTTGAACACGCCGTTGGCCATCGCGATGCAGCGCTTGTCGACGGTCACCTCGGCCGTGATGAAGATCAGGCTGCGGGTCGAGCGCACCACGCGCGGGCGCGTCGTCAGGATCTCGCCGATCTTGCCGGCCTCGACGAAATGGGTGTCGAGCTGCACCGTCGCAAGCGTCGGCTTGCCCGAGACGAAACGCGCGGCCATGCCGCAGGCGCGGTCGGCGAAGGTCATGATGACGCCGCCCTGCACCAGGCCGCGGCGGTTGTGGTGCTTTTCCTCGGTGATCAATGCGAGCTCGAGCGCGCCGTCCTTCAGCCGTTCCCACAACGGGCCGATCAGCGTCAGGAAGCCCGTGGTGTCGGCGACCTTCCAGCCGTCGGATTTGAGCTTGTCCGCGGCCTTGGCCGTCATGAGGTGAGGATCCGTTGCTTGCAAATGATTGATCGCAGGAGGCATGCCGTTCAGGTCATTTCATCAATCGCTGGACTGTTGTAGTCAAGGTCAATGGCCCGCACATTTGACGATGCCACCCGGCGCAATATCGCAGAGCTCTGCTCGGCGTTCGCGCGCCTCGCGCCGGCCGATGCCGCACTGACGCTGAAGCGCGCGGCGGTGGCGATCGCGCTGACCGAGAGCGATGACGGCAACGGCGCGGCCTTCCTCCTGACCCGCCGCAGCGCGCGCCTGCGCGCTCACAGCGCGCAATGGGCGCTGCCGGGCGGGCGCTGCGATGCCGGCGAGACGCAGGGCGAAGCCGCGCTGCGCGAATTGCACGAGGAGCTTGGCATGGCGCTGTCCGACCGCGACGTGCTCGGCATGCTGGACGACTATCCGACCCGGTCCGGCTATCTGGTCACGCCGGTCGTGGTCTGGGCCGGCGCCAATGCGGCGATCGTGCCGAACCCGGATGAGGTCGCTTCCGTCCACCGCATCGGCCTCGATGCGATCGAGCTAGAGGACGCCTTCAGCTTCGTCACGATCCCGGAGAGTTCGCGGCGGGTGATCCGCTTCCGGCTCGGCGGCCAGCATATTCATGCGCCGACCGCCGCGCTGATCTATCAATTCCGCGAGGTGCTCGCCGGCCGCAACACCCGCGTCGCCGATCTCGAGCAGCCGGTGTTCGCATGGAAGTGAGTGGAGGAAGCTACTGTGGTGCCGCTTGTGGCGGCGCGGCTTCGTTACTTTCGGTGGTGCGGCAGGATGCGCCGCGACCGCGGGTTCCGGATTGGGCGCCCGCGACACGTTCTCGTAACAGGTGAGACGTGAACGGGTATCCGGAAACGACCCGCAATCCGGAAGTTCAGCGCGCGCCGGCGCCGTCAGCGTCAGCGCGCCTGCGGCGGCGAGCCAGAGTGCGTTCCTCATCGCGATCTCCACTGCTTTCCTCGGAGAACACCGCATTATGGCGAAAATTCTGGATTTGGTCGCGGCATCCCGCCGCTTTCGATCCGGACAATTCCGGGCTGACTTCACGGCCGCGCTTGCTACAAGGAGGCGATGCGCTCGCAATTGATTCGCCTCTCGTCAGGATTTGTCGCGCTCGCGCTGGTCGCTAGCGCGCCGTCTGTGTTGGCCGGCGAGGCCGATGCGTTGCCGCCTTCCATCGCCAATGCGATGGCGCAGGCCGCGCCGCAGGCGATCATGGAATATCGCCGCAAGCTGCAGGAATATCAGGAGGCGCGCGCCGCCTTCGAGCAGGATGCGACCGCCTATTGGAACGCGATCGCCGACAAGCGGCGCGGCCGCAATGCCAAGCGCCGCGACCGCGTGCAGATTTCGCTGGACGATTACGTGCTGCAGCAGCCGCCGGTCTATGAGGGCCCGAAGCGGCCGGTCAACCCGGCTCCGGAAGAGGAGGAGGGCGGCAAGCGTCCGCCCAAAACCATACCGGTGGTCTCGGATTTGCTCAGGGCGGCGGCCGAGCAATTCCAGTTTACGCCGCAGCGGCCGGCCAAAGAGCTCGAGTTCAAGCGCGCCTATGCCCGCTACGCACGCGCGGCGGGGCTGACGCCGGAGCAGGCGGTGCGGGTCTATTCGTTCGAGACCGGCGGCACCGGCAATTACGACGTGCAGGCGGGCATCGAGCATGGCGGCAAGCGCGCCATTTCCACCGCGATGGGCTACAACCAGCTGCTCACCACCAATACCGTGGAGCTATTGGCCGAGCAGGGGCATGAATTCGTGCGGGACCTCTCCGAGCGGGTGGCGGCGACGCAGGGGCCGGCGCGCAAGGCCATGGAGCACAAGCTCGCGGTGCTGAAGAAGATGGTCGCGTTCAGTCGCACCGTGCCGGACGACTGGTCGGCACATCAACGGCTCGCCGACACCGCGCAGGGCTGGGCCTGTCACGCCATGGTGCTCGACATCGATGTCGGCCCGATGCTGCAGACCCACAAGCTGCTGACCTCGGTGATCTTCGCCCGCAACAAGGGCTACACAAGGCCGCTGACCGCAGCCGAGCTCGAGATGATGAACCTGACCGGCGACGGCACCGGGCTCGACATGGTGACCATGCCTCAGGCGATGCGCGAGCAGGTGCCGACCTCGAATTTCTTCCAGCGCTCCGGCTACGAGCGCAACCCGGTCGCGATCCGCCACAACACCGTGGCCCGGCTGCTCGCCGTCACCAACGAGCGGATGGACTTCAACAGCAACAAGCCTGGCGCCCGGGAATTGGCCGCGGCGTTCTGAGGTCGGCCGAAAAGAGCTTCGGTTCTGATTGAATCAGAACCGAAGCTCTAGACTCTTGTTTTGACGCGTTTTCTTCACGTGAACCGGTGTCCACTTCGCTCGAAAACGCTTTAGTTCGAGCCGAACATGAACTTGCCGTCGCCCTCGAGATAGGGCCCGGAGCGCATGTAGAGCTGGCCGTTGTGGCCGATGAAGAACAGCGTTCCTCTCGGCACCTTCTTGGCGCCCTTCAATAGCGTGCCGGCATTGCTGGTGCCCATCTTGTAGGCCCAGGTCTTGCCCTCCTTGTCATAGGCGTAGCCCATGTCCGGCTTCAGCTCCCAGGGCGCAGCCTCCTGCGCGAAGGCGCAGGTCGTCAGCGCGGCAAACGCCGCAGTCGCAACAAAGGTCTTGGTCAAACAATGCGTCATGATCCACCTCCGGCCGAGAAAAACGGCGTCGTCCCCACGGTTCTGAACAAATCACGAACGCCATTCGTGCGTCAATACGACAATCGGCGCGACCGCTTACGTCTGTCAGCGACTTTGTGATTTCCCGCATCGAGCTTGACGACTATCTTCGCGTTACCGTTTACAAACGCCTCGATTGCCAGAAACACGACCTTGGGGATGGATCAGGATGAACCACGTCATGAAGATCGGTATCGGTGTCGCGCTGTCGTTCATGACGCTGGCGTCAGCCGCGCAGGCCGACGAATTCAAGCTCTCCAACAACCAGCGCATCTCCTGCAGCCGCGGCCTGTCCGCCGGCAAGCTCAACACCGCGACCTGCAAGTCCTACGCCTATCTGTTCAACGCCAAGACCTCGGAATACTTCCGCTGCCAGGTTTCGCTGGCGCTGACGCGGGACAACAAGGAGGTCATCAACGTCCAGGCCGATGGCGGCTGCACCAAGAAGCCGCGCATCTTCGAGACCGACGGCAACTACACCTTCGACGCCACCGAGACCGAGCCGCCGAACACCAATTCGTTCTTCGGTACGGGCGGCTACGCGATCTGGGCGAGCGACGGCAACACCCAGAAGATCCGCGGCTGCATCACCATCTCGTCCGGCCTCGGCTCCGACATCTCGAAATGCCTCGACATGACGTTCCAGTGACGGCGGTGCGGATAGCGTGATGCGCAAGCTGCGTCCAGCCCCGCTCTGCCGCTCCTGGCTGTTTCTCGAGGGCGCCAATGAGGCGGTCCTGCAGCGGGCAGCCGCCAGCGGCGCCGACGTGTTGATCCACGAGCTCGAGGATTTCACCCCGCCGCCGCTGCGCCCGAAGGCGCGGCGACTTGCGGCCGAGCTCTATGCGGCCTGGCGCGACCAGGGCGTCGTCGTCGCGGTCCGCGTCAATCCGCTGGACCAGGACGGCATGGATGACCTGGCCGCGGTGATGCAGGGACGTCCGGATATCGTTGCATTGCCGAAGGTCGCCGAGCCGCACCATGTCGTCCGGCTTGACGAGGCGGTGACGCGGTTCGAGCGCGACTATGGCATCGCCGAGGGATCGACGTCCCTGCTGCCGAATATCGAGTTCGCGCGCGGTCTGGTGCAGACGGGCGCGATTGCGGCGACGAGTCGCCGCATCATTGGTTGCCTGATGGCCTCCGAAGATCTCGCCGCCGATCTTGGTGCCGAGCGCGGCAGCGATGCCCTGGAGCTCGCCTATGCGCGGCAGCGCTTCATCGTCGAATGTCGCGCGGCTGGCGTCGTGGCAGTCGATTGTCCCTACACCTGGAGCGACGCTGAAGGCGTCGCGCGCGACACTGCCTGGGCGCGACGGCTGGGCTACACCGCCAAGAGCCTGGTCGATCCCGCACATGCGACAATCGTCAACGGCGTCCTCACGCCGAGCGAGGACGAACTCCGCCAGGCGGGCAGGATCGTCGCGGTGTTCGAGGCGGCGCGGACACGGGGCCTTGGGCGCGTCGAGCTCGATGGCTCGCTGCTCGAGGTCCCAACCTATTCGAACGCAAAGCGTCTGATCGCGCGCGGCGAGGCGCTGCGCGCGATCGATCGCAACACTCAAGCCTGACCAGAGGCCACGCCTCAGGATACGATCGGCTCTTTCTCCGAGAAGTGCATGCGTGAGCGCGCGAACTTCTTGACGCCCATCGGCTTGCCGAACAGGTAACCCTGGACCTGATCGAAATCCATCTCATGCGCGGCGAGGAAATCCGCGCGCGTCTCGACGCCTTGGGCTACGACCTGCGCGCCGCTGTCGTGAGCTAGCTCAATGACCCGCCGGCACACCGTCTGCTTCAGGCGCTGATCCGCACAGCCGGTGACGAATTGATGGTCGACCTTGAGCTGGACGAACGGGAAGTTCGGCAGTCCGAGCAAGGACGGCCAGTTGGCGCCGACATTGTCGATCGAGATGCCGATATTGTGCAGCCGCACGCGCCTCGCGACATCGATCGCCAGGTCGAGATTGTCGACCACCTCGGTGCTGTCGATCTCGATCAGCAGGCCGGCGAAGGCCGCATGATCCGGCATGCGGTAACAGAGCTCGCGCACCGCATCGTCGTCGGCGAGAAACGAGATCGGCAGGTTGATCGAGAGATCGACCGGCCCGATCTGCTCGAGGAGATAGCGCCAGTCCTCGATCGCGCGCGCGATCACGAATTCGGACAGCGCATGAAAATGCGGATCGCTCTCATCGGGGATGAAGTAGGCCGGCGGCACCACGCCCCAGGCGGGATGGCGCATTCGGATCAGCGCTTCGGCGCCGCTCGGAACCAGCGTGCGGAGATGAATTTTCTGCTGATACCAAAGCTCGAGCCAGCCGGCCTTCAGCGCTTCGGGCACATCCACCGCCGGGCTCGGCGCGGGTTCGAGCGGCAGCAGCGACGCAAGACTGTCACGCAGGGTTCCCGCGCTGAACGGCGTCGACAGTGCCGGCAGCATGACGATGCCGTATTCATCGCCGATCTGCCGGACCGCCTTGACGATGATCGAGTCCGGCTGGCCGATGACGAGGACCTTGCCGCCGTAGTCCTTTCTCACCAAAGTCTCGAGAATTTTACTGACTTCGATGCCGTCAACGGACACGCCGAGCACCAGAAGATCGGGCCGTTCCG
Organism: Bradyrhizobium sp. 26S5; assembly: GCF_036923295.1. Lineage (NCBI taxonomy): Bacteria > Pseudomonadati > Pseudomonadota > Alphaproteobacteria > Hyphomicrobiales > Nitrobacteraceae > Bradyrhizobium > Bradyrhizobium sp. 26S5. The sequence goes on from NZ_CP145948.1 coordinate 1,074,551, forward strand.
CGTCCAGGACGGTTTCGAGTTCCAAAGCCTGGCTGCATTCACTGGTGATGAAGCCGAGGTCTTCCAGCGCCTCAACAAGGAAGGTCCGAAGGTGTTTTTTGCTGTCCGCAATGCATGCGCGTGGGGTCAGCTTGCGATGTCCGAACCATCCGGCTCGCGCGTGTCCGATGTGACTGATGTGGTTCATGCCCCGCCTTATCCGTAATTACCCCGGCCTGACTCGTACATCCAAGAGCGGCGGCAATCATGGAAATTTCTGGCTCATACATTGATTGCGCCGCTAACCTTAAAGGATTCAATTCGAATCAAATGGCGCGGGAATCGGCGCGTCTCACCGCTGTCGCGCGCGCAACAAATGCGTCATCTGACGTTCATGAGCGCGATCGCGCCGGCTTTTGACGTCGGCAGAAACATTGCGCGCGTGTTTCATCGAGAGACGGTGTTAAGGACTGTGGTGTCGCTTCGATGCAGATGTGAATCTGCGTCATTGTCGGACATCAGATCGGTGTCACGCGGCGCGATGCGTTGATTCGCTGCCGAGTGCCGACGGCGAATCGGATCATCGATTCTGCGGTGCCAATGCAGTCGTGCGTGACGTCGTCGTTGCCATGCGCAATGTCTCCGGCATCAACGCGCAGTAGCCGATCAGCCCGGCACAAGCGACGGCTGCAAGGAACAGGAATGCGGCGCTATAGCCAGCGTGGACGATGATGAATCCGGCGACTGCCGTGCTCAGCGCGCCGCCGAGGCCGGTTGCGGTGGCGATCGCGCCCTGGCTGATGTTGAAATGCCCGGTACCGTGCGTGAGATCGGCAACCACGAGCGGGAACAGCGCGCGAAGATGCCGGCGCCAACGCCGTCGAGCAATTGCACCGACACCAGCCAGTAGGGGTTGTCCGATAACGGATAGAGCGCGCCACGAACAGCCAGCACCGCGAGCGCCACGGCGAAGATCGGCTTGCGGCCCCAGACGTCGGCCTTGCGTCCGACCAGCATCGCAACCGGGACCATCACCATCTGCGCCGCGATGATGCAGACCGACATCAGCGAGGTCCCGAGGTTGCGGTTGACCAATGCGAGCTTCTGTCCGACCAGCGGCAGCATCGCCGCGTTGGCAAAGTGAAAGATCACGGTGGAGACCGCGAAGATCAAAAGCGGCTTGCAGGTCAGCAACACGCGAAAGCCGGATGGCTGGTCATGCGCCGCGCCTTGTCCCTCTGCGACATCGTCGAGCCCGCGCGCGACCTGATGGTCGATGGCGGCGGCCGGGATCGACAGCGTCGCGGCGACGCTCGCCAGCGCCATTGCCGCGAGCAGCCAGAACACGACGATTGGTCCGAACCAGTAGGCGGTTGCGCCCGCGATCGCCGCAGCCACCGCGTTGCCGGCGTGATTGAACGCCTCGTTGCGGCCGGTCCGCGCCGCGAATGCCTTGGGTCCGACGATGCCGAGCGTCACCGCGGCGATCGCCGGCGCGAACACCGAGCCGGCGGCGGCCGCGAGCGCCTGGGTCGCGGCGACCAGTTCGAACCGGTCGAGCAGCGGCAGCAGCAGGCACGCGGCGGTCACGGCAATCGCAGCCGCGAACATCAGGGCGCGCTTGGCGCGGCTGCGGTCGATCAGGGCGCCGGTCGGGGTCTGGGCGACGATCCCGGCGATCGCCGCGATCGACATCACTGATCAGATCGAGGCCTCGTCCCATTTCCGTTCGGTCAGCAGGTAGATCGCCAGATAAGGGCCGAGCCCGTCCCGCACGTCGGCGAGGAAGAAGTTCAACGCATCAAGCGCTCGCTCAACGGTCGTCCGGGACGGCTGCAAGTCATACCTCGCCGCTGGATTGCACATCTCAATCCGCTGGCCGACGGAGAGTTCCCGCGCCTTCATCGAGATCGCGGTTGCGTTCGGCGCCGCGCTCTGCCTGCTCGGCGATTTCCGGTTCTCGGATACGGCGGGCTTCACGCTCGCAGCAGTGGTGCTGCTGTGGCAATGGCGGCAGCGCCCGCGCAATGCGGTGGCGGCGGCTTGAGCCTCTGCCTCGCCTCCGCGGGTGTCGTGAAGGCGCTGTCGATCGCGGCCTTCACGCTGGCCTGGACGCATTCGATCGAGAAGACCGCGTGGCAGGAGGATTGGCTGGTCACCCCGGCCGGGCTCATGCTGCAACAGGCGCGCATCAAGGGCGTCGGCGCCGGCATGGAGCCGCCGCCGGAGGCGCGGCTGATTGACGGGTGGTTTCAGTGGTCACCGGCCCCGGAGCCGAGGCGAGAGGTGGTGCTGGGCAATTCCGGCGCCGCCGGCGAATGGCACCTGTGCCAGGCGGGACGCTGCCAGACGCTCTCGGAGATTTTCGGGCATCCGATCGGTGCTAATGTCACGACGATGAATGCATGTGATCAACGGTAGTAGCCCGGGCGAGGGCCAATCCAACAATTGCAACCCTAAGCATGCTGTTGATTCGCTCGTGAAATAGTCGCCAAATCTCCAAAAGCTCTTTGTTTGTGCGGGGTTACCCTGCAAAAGCAATCGAGAAAAATGACGTCTCGCGAATTACTTATGCACATAGCGCTGAGCAGCGATTGAAAAAATGACCGGCGCGCGACCAAATGTAAATTTTCTATGAAAAATTTTTGGTATTGCACCGGCGTTTGTGAAGCGCGCGAATCTGTGCGCTGATTCAAAAACTTGCTTGCGCAGTTCTGTATTTGCAACGTCGCAACAATCGCGAAGAGTCTCGATCTTCTTAGAATCCACGGATTGTCAGAAAATCCGCTTAGTGTAGTTTTTTTCTTGTTCGCGACGCTCACGGCTCTCCAGACCAGTGCGGTTTGAGACCCAAGGGCGGATGTGCAAATCGGCGGCGGTGTGCGCGTTAGCGACGCTTTTCCAAGCGAGGCTAGATCGGCGACTCATAGCAATATGAGCTCGGTCTTCTTGTGCCTGAAGTCTGCGAAGAACCTGACTTCAGTGGAATGAGACAGTGGGGCGGGTGCATCGCCTATTCTAGTCTGGACGAGTGAGTGAGGCTTGCCGATTTCGATTGGCGAGGCGGTGAGCTGTTGCCTTTTTTCTACCTCTAACAATTCGACCCATACTCCCAGGAGGATCAAATGTCTGATGTGAATGGAGTGAGTGCGCGTAAAGTTAGCGTCACTGTTACCGTCGATCTTGAGCAATCTAGCGATGCGGGTGGAAGGGAATCTTGGGCTAGCGTTGGCGCATTTCTGAAGAAGAAGCTCATCGGGGTTGCCTCGATAGCTGCCCGTTTTCTCTTTTGGAAGTGGCATTGAGCTGCTACGGCTGCTGGTCAAGAACAACAACGGAGAACAAACGATGGATCGGCTCAAGGGCAAGGTTGCGATGGTGGTCGGCGCGGGCTCGATCGGGCCCGGCTGGGGCAATGGCAAGGCGACCGCCGTGACCTTTGCGCGCGAGGGCGCGAGCGTGTTCTGCGTCGATCGCGACGGCGCCGCGGCCGAGGAGACGGTCAAGATCATCACGGAGGAGGGCGGCAAGGCTGTCGCATTCACCGCCGACGTGTCGCGCGCTGCCGAGGTCGAAGTGATGGTCGCGGCCTGCCTGAAGGCCTATGGCCGCATCGACGTGCTCGACAACAATGTCGGCATCGCCGAGGTCGGCAGCGTGGTCGAGGTGGCGGAGGCCGATTGGGACCGCGTGTTCGCGGTCAACCTGAAGAGCGCCTATCTGTCGATGAAGCACGTCATTCCCGTCATGATCAAGCAGGGTGGCGGCTCGATCATAAACATCTCGTCTATCGCCTCGATCCGCCATGTCGGCATTTCCTATGTCAGCTACAATGCGAGCAAGGCCGCGATGAACCAGATGACGCGCTCGACCGCCGTCGAGTTCGCTTCCAAGCATGTGCGCGTCAACGCGATCCTGCCCGGGCTGATGAAGACGCCGATGGTCGCGCATTCGGCCGGGCTGGCGCAGAGCTACGCCAAGGGCGATGTCGAGGCGATGTGGCGAGCCCGCGACGCGCAGGTGCCGATGGGGCACATGGGCGATGCCTGGGACGTCGCCAATGCCGCGCTGTTCCTGGCGTCGGACGAATCGAAATATGTCACCGGCATCGAGCTCGTGGTCGACGGCGGCATCACCTCCAAGTCGGGCGCGTGAAGTCGGGTGCGTGAAGGAGGTTACTGCGCCAGCGCCAGGATGCCGCCGGCGAATGAATGCCAGGCGGCCGAGGTGCTGATCGGCCAGTTCAACAGCTTCACCGCGACCAGCGCCAGCCCGCCATAGACATAGACCGGGTGTGGACGGCCGCGGGTACGCCAGTCGAACACGATCGCGACGACCAGCAGCAGATAGGCGACGAATGCCGGCGCGATCGTGACCGGGACCGGCGGTGGCCCCGGCGGGCCTGATGGTGCGAGGAAGGTCAGGAACCAGCGCGCAACCGCGGCGTCGAGGATCGAAATGGCCGCGAGCAGCATCAGCCGCTTGTGTGCTTCGCGGTCGCGGACATAGACGATCGCGAGCGCGAAGACGACCGCAAAGAACAGGATGCCGCTGAACGGAACGATCGAAAAGGCGATGCCTTCGTTGATCTGCCCGATCGCGGCCGAGCGCTTCATGACGCTGATCGAGGCCAACAGGCCCAGCATCGTCACGGCGGTCGCAAGCGACACGCCGATCATGCCGACGCGGCGGTGACGCACGATCCGCCCCGAAGCCGCAAGCCAGCTCTGGAATACGAAATAGAGCGTCCAGGCGAAGAACAGCAGGCCATGCAAATGCACGACAGGGGGCGCTGTCAGCGAACCCCGCGCCATCGGCACCCAATAGGTCGGGGCAAAGCCGAGCAGGGCGACCGCCATGCACGACAACGCCATATAGAAATAGAAGAACTGCGCTTCGATCTTCGCCGAGGCGCGTTGTGAATTGCGATCGATGAGGATTGTCATGATGTTGGGTCTGACAAATCCGGCGATGGTTCAACCGGGCCCGGCTGCGAACGATCTTGTGAAGACGGCGGGCCGTCACGCTTCAGCGCTGAGTTCGGCGCGGTCGAGCTCTTCTTCGACCAGATGGAAGGCGTCGTCACCGATCGCCTCGGTGTGGCGCAAATTGAGCAAGGCCTGACGCGCTGCTGCGATCGCGCGCCGGCGCAGCGGATCGGCCGGCAGCTCGCCCGAGGCGATGCCGCCGTCCGGCTCGGTCTCGGCGCGCAGCAGCACCGCGCGGTATTCGAGCCGGAGGATCTCGGCCTCCTCGGAGGGGTCCGCATCGATTTCGTCCAGCGCCGCGCGAAAGGCGACGCCGCGGGCGTGCGCGGCCTCGCGCGCGATCGGATCGTCGTCATCGAATTTCATCGCCAGGATCAGCGGCCGCAGCGTCAGGCCCTGGATCACCAGCGAGCCCAGCACCACGGCAAACGCCGTCAGCAGGATCAGGTCGCGATACGGAAAATACTCCGGCAACGCAAACGCGGCCGCCAGCGTGACGATGCCGCGCATGCCGCACCAGGACACGACGATGCTACGCCGCAGCGACGGCACCGCCGCCACCACGTAGCGCGGAAGCAGGCTGCGCGCCTTCAGGGCACGCAGGAAGGCGCCATAGGACATCACCCAGGCGATGCGGACCACGACCACGACCGCGAGGATCACGGCGGCGAAGCTGCAATATTTCCACCGCACCTCGTCGTCGAGCTCCGACCAGATCGGACGCAGCTGCATGCCGATCAGCATGAAGGCGAGCACGTTGAGGACGAAGATCACGGTTTCCCACACCGTATAGGACGACACGCGCAGCCGCGCCGATGTGCGGGCCGGAGCGGTGCGGGCGATCGTGATCGCATAGGCGATGATGGTGAGGATGCCCGACAGCCCGATATGCTCGGCGGCGATCCACACCATGAAGGTGCCGCCGAACTGGGTGATGATCGCGCTCGGCGCCTCGGTGATGCGGCGAGTGATCATCATCCAGACCTGCGCGAACAGATAGCCTGCGGCGAGGCTGCCGACCAGCGCGACCGCAAGCGACGGCACGAATTCGCGCACCTTCATGTGTTCGGCCGCGATCAGGCCGACGGCGACGCGATAGATCAGCAGCGAGCTGGCGTCGTTGAGCAGGCTCTCGCCTTCGAGGATCTTCTGGATCCGGTAGGGCAATTTGACCTGGCGCAGGATCGCGGTGGCTGCGGCCGCGTCGGGCGGGGCGACGATGGCGCCGAGCGCGATCGCGACCGGCCAGGGCATGTCGGGAAGCAGCCAGCGCGCCACCACCGCGACCGCCACCGTCGTGATGCCGACCGCGACCAGCACCAGCGTCGAGACCGGCAGCCAGTTGTTGCGGAGATCGCGCAGCGAGGTGTCGAACGCGGCATCGAGCAGCACCGGCGCGACGAACAGGGCCAGCGCCAGTTTCGGTTCCAGCGCCCAGGACGGGCCGGACGGCACGAAAGCCAGCAGCACGCCGCCGACCGCCAGGAAGGTCGGGTAGGGCACCTTGATCTTGCGTGCCAGTGCCGACAACGCAACGGCCGCGAGCAACAGGCCGATGATCCATTCGAACGTGAGCAAGGCGAACCCCCAGTGCAGCCGATCGTCGCAATTGACGTATAATCCAGCGTGTGGTTTTGCGGCAAATGGCGCGCTGCCGGAAATCGGGGACCGGTGGTTGGGTGCGGGAGAGGGATGTCTTGTCGGCGATTGGGATGCGACGCAATTCTGCAAATCTGGTCTTGAATCTGGCTTTGGCGCTGCTGTGCATTTGCCTGGCAGGCGCGCTGACAGCAGGCGTTGCGTGTGCCACGAGCAGCGAGCCCGGCAAGGATGTGCAGGTCGATGCCGGCCCCTGCATCGCGGCGGTTGCGGCGGCGGATGACGACAAGACCATCGATGTCTGCGGCGCGCTGATCGACAATGAGAAGGCGGCGAAGCCCGATCGCGTCAAGGCGCTTGTGGCGCGCGCGAGCGCCTATGACCGCAAGCAGATGATCGATCGCGCGATCGCCGATTACGACAGCGTGCTCAGGCTCGATCCCTCGCTTGCCGACGCCCATAATGCGCGCGGCGAGCTGTGGCGCCGCAAGGGCGACCGGCCGAAGGCGATCATGGATTTTGGCGCCGCCGTCAAGCTCGACCCCGATCACGCCGCCGCCAAGGCCAACTACAAATCGCTGTCGCTGGAGCTGGAGCGGATCGGCGCCATGATGGCGGTTGCCGGCAAGCCGAGCTTCGATTGCCGCACGGCACGCCGCGCGGTGGAGAAGGCGATCTGCGCCGATCCCGCGCTCGCCGATCTCGATCGCGAGATCGGCGCGTCGAGCTTTCGCGCGGTACACGAGTCGAAAGACCCGCGGCAGGCGCGCGAGCTGCAGCGTGTGCAGGATCAGTTCATCGCCCGCCGCAACGCGGAATTCGGCCAGCCGGGCTATGATTTGCAAAAGGCGATGCGCGAGCGGCTGCAGCGGATCAACGGGGTCGACGGCTACTAGCCGGACCCGGCCGAAGGTCGCGGTCATTTCGGCTTGAAACCCGGCCGCTTCCCGTGACAATGGTCGGCAAATGACGCGCGACCGCGCGAGGGAGAAACGCGATGAACAGCCAGCAGATGAGCCGGTATCATGAGGTGCATGCCCGCTCGCTTCGGGACCCCGAGGGCTTTTGGGCGGAAGCGGCGCGCGAGATCGACTGGATCGAGCCGGCGAAGAAGATCTTCGATCCCTCTATGGGCGCCTATGGCCGCTGGTTCACCGGCGCCGTGGTCAACACCTGCTACAACGCGCTGGATCGCCACGTCGCCGGCGGCCGCGCCGGCCAGGTCGCGCTGATCCACGATTCTCCGCTCACCAACACGATCACCAAATTCACCTATTCCAAGCTGCTCGAGGAAGTGCAGACGCTCGCCGCGATCATGCAGGATTTCGGCGTGAGCAAGGGCGATCGCGTCATTCTCTATATGCCGATGGTGCCGGAGGCGGTCGTCGCGATGCTGGCTTGCGCGCGGATCGGCGCGGTGCACAGCGTGGTGTTCGGCGGCTTCGCGGCCAAGGAGCTGGCGACCCGGATCGACGACGCCAAGCCGAAGCTGATCTTCTCGGCGAGCTGCGGGCTCGAGCCCGGCCGCATCGTGCAGTACAAGCCGCTGCTCGACGAGGCGATCCGGCTCGCCGGCGCCAAGCCCGAGACCTGCATCATCCTGCAGCGGCCGCAGCAGGCTTGTGAGCTCACCGCGGGCCGCGACCACGACTGGGCGACGCTGCGCCGCGCCGCGTTCGATGCCGGCAAGGCCGCGCCCTGCGTGCCGGTGCTGGCCACCGATCCGCTCTACATCCTCTACACCTCGGGCACGACCGGAATTCCGAAGGGCGTGGTGCGCGACAATGGCGGGCATCTCGTTGCGCTGAAATGGTCGATGTACAATCTCTACGGCGTCAAGCCCGGCGAGATCTGGTGGTGCGGCTCCGACATCGGCTGGGTGGTCGGCCACTCCTACATCGTCTACGGCCCGCTGATCCATGGCGCGACCTCGATCATGTATGAGGGCAAGCCGGTCGGCACGCCGGACGCCGGCGCGTTCTGGCGCGTGATCAGCGAGCACAAGGCGGTCGCCTTCTTCACCGCGCCGACCGCGTTCCGCGCGATCAAGAAGGAGGACCCCGAGGGCAGGCTGCTCAAGAGCTACGACCTCTCGAGCTTCCGCACCCTGTTCCTCGCCGGCGAGCGCGCCGATCCGCCGACCGTGGCGTGGGCGGAGCAGCAGCTCAAGGTGCCTGTGATCGATCACTGGTGGCAGACCGAGACCGGCTGGTGCATCGCGGGCAATCCGGTCGGGCTCGGCATGCTGCCGGTCAAGCATGGCTCGCCGACGGTGCCGATGCCGGGCTATCAGGTCGACATCGTCGACGAGGCGGCGAAGCCGGTGGCGGCGGGCACGATGGGCTCGATCGTGATCAAGCTGCCGATGCCGCCGGCCTGCCTGCCGACGCTGTGGCAGCAGGACGATCGCTTCAGGGACGCCTACCTCACCGAATTTCCCGGCTACTACAAGACCTCGGATGCCGGCTACAAGGATGCGGACGGCTATGTCTGGGTGATGGGCCGCACCGACGACATCATCAATGTCGCCGGCCACCGGCTATCCACCGGCGGCATGGAGGAGATCCTGGCCTCGCATCCCGATGTCGCCGAATGCGCCGTACTCGGCGTCAAGGATGCGATCAAGGGCGAGGTGCCCTGTGGCTTCCTGGTGTTGAAGGCCGGCGTGACCAAGCAGCCCGCCGAGGTCGAGAAGGAAGTCGTCGCGTTGGTGCGCGAGAAGCTCGGGCCGGTTGCCGCGTTCAAGCTTGCGATTACAGTGGCGCGGCTGCCGAAAACCCGCTCCGGCAAGATCCTGCGCGGCACCATCAAGAAGATCGCGGACGGCGAGCCCTGGACCATGCCGGCGACGATCGAGGACCCCAAGGTGCTCGACGAAATCGGCGAGGCGCTGAAGGGGAAAGCGTAGCTCCTTCGGTGCGAGAAGCGACGAAGCAATCCATTGTCACTGCCTGCCGGATCGATGGATTGCTGCGTCGCTTCTGAGAGAGTGTCCGTGTGAACCCCTCTCCCTAACCCTCCCCCGCAAGGGGGAGGGAACCCTTCCGCCGGTGGCCTCCTCACGTAAGACGAACTGAACGGCATGCAGTTGCTGCATCATGTAAGGTGAGCACGCTGGTCAGGCTCCCTCCCCCCTTGCGGGGGAGGGTTGGAGAGAGGGGTGGCCCCGGGCGCGATGATCGATGCTTGCGCGATCGTCCAACGCGCTCGCCCACTCTCGAAACGCACCCAGAAGCAAAACGGCCTTGATTTTGATGGATTGCCGGGTCATCCCGGTTTTCCAACGCCATACCCCACGAGATACGGACCCACGGATGCGATCCATTTCCGCACGCGCGCCCATTGCATTGCTGCTCGCACTGCCGCTGCTGGCAGGCTGCCTCGAACGCGGGCGATCGCCAATCGCGGAGAGCATGGGCGACGACGACCAGTACTGCCAGGCCAGCGGCAAGGTTGCGGTCGGTTCGCCAGAATATGTCGCCTGCCGCAAGGACCGCGACGTGCAGCGCCAGAACGCCGAAGCCCGCACTGATCGGCGGCAGCGCGACCTCGGCGAATACATGATGAACAATCCGGACCGGCACTAGGCGCGTGATGACGGCCCGGCCGGCGGGGTATGCGCGGACTGGACGAGACCTGATCTTGTGCGTGTGGAAGGCGAGCTCGCGTTGGAACGTGACAGGATCGGAGAGCTCGACGGGCTGCGCGCGATCGCGCTGCTGACCGTCGTCATCTGGCACTATTTCGGGACGCCGGACGGTCCGCAAGGCTCGCCGTGGAAACTGCTGCATGTCGGCCGCTTCGGCGTCGATCTCTTCTTCATTCTGTCCGGCTATCTCATCACGGATATTCTGCTGCGGCACCGCGCGGCCAAACAATACTACTCGGCCTTCTACGGCAGGCGTGCGTTCCGCATCTGGCCGCTCTACTATTTGATGTGCGGCAGCGCAGCGATCGGCTGGTATTTTTCGCTAAGCCCTCATTTGTTTGACACCAGGGGCGTGCCTGGCTGGCTGTATCTGTTCGGCTTGCAGAATTTCGGAATGGCCATGGCCCAGACCGATGGCGCCTACTGGCTGGCCGTAACCTGGTCGCTCGCGATCGAGGAGCAGTTTTATCTGCTGTTTCCGTTGCTGGTCCGGAATATCCCGTCCGAGCGGCTGTTCGCGATCTTGCTCGTCCCGATCCTGATCTGCCCGATCGGGCGCCTGATCGACAGCACGCTGCCGGATGCCTATGGCTGGTACGTGCTCCCGCAATTCAGGATCGATTCGCTTGCGATCGGCGCGCTGATCGCCTGGTGGCGTCTCTATCGCAAGCCGGATGCCGAGATATCCGGACGCGTCGCCGCGATCCTCAAATGGTCGAGCATTTCGCTTCCCCTGCTGTGGCTGTTCGGGTGGAAGCGCTGGTCGGTGGCGTTCTCGCACACGCAGGTCGAGATCTTCTTCGGTTCTCTGCTGTTCGTCGTTCTGGAAAATCGCGGCTCTGCAAAACTCGCGATCCTGCGCAGCTCGGTCGCGAACTTCTTTGCCAGAACGTCCTACGCGGCGTACCTCACCCACCACGTCGTCGTGTACCTGCTGTTCGCCGTGCTCCATCAACCCAGGACAGTCACGAGCCTCGCCGGCATTCTGCTGACCTTCGCCGCGCTTGCCCTGACGTTCGGGCTGTGTGCGCTGAGCTATCGATATTTCGAACGTCCGCTGCTCGACTTTGCCCACCGACGCTTCTCATTCGGGTGAGCGAAGCCGGTGAGAGCATTTTCGGTTCTGATTGAATCTGAACCGAAGCTCTAGCTTGTTGTTTGGACGCGTTTTCTTTACGCGAACCGGCGTCCACTTCGTTCGAAAACGCTATAGCGGCGCGCCGCGTGCCGGATCAGGGCAACTCGTGCGCAAACAAGAACGCGGCGAGTTGCCCCGCCGCGTGTCGTCGTCCGGTGGTCGCGCGAGGCGCTTACTGTTCGTCGTCGTCGGCCTTCTTGCCGCCGATCGTCTTCAGCTTGGCGAACACGGCATCGACGTTGAGGTCGTCGTGCTTCTCGATCGGCTGATCGTCCAGTTCGTCCTTGCGCGTGGTCTCGGAGGCCGGCAGCAGCGTGGCGCCGCCATAGACGGTCGTGGTCGGCTTCTCCTTGGCGGCGCGCTGCACCTCGAAATCGAGCTCGATCTGCGAGCACAGGCCGAGCGTCACCGGGTCCATCGGGGTCAGGGTCGAGGCGTTCCAGTGCGTGCGGTCGCGCACGCTGGCGATCGTGGTCTTGGTGGTGCCGACCAGGCGCATGATCTGGGCGTCCTTCAGCTCGGGATGGTTGCGCACCAGCCAGAGGATCGCGCTCGGCCGCTCATGGCGGCGCGACACCGGGGTATAGCGCGGGCCCTTCTTCTTGGCGGCGGAGGGCAGCACCACCTTGCTCTCCTGCAGCTTGAGACGATAGTTCTGGTCCCTCTCGCCCCGCTCGATCTCCTCGCGGGTCAGCTGGCCATTGGAAATCGGGTCCATGCCCTTGATGCCCTGGGCGGCGTCGCCATCGGCGATGGCGCGGACCTCCAGGGGGTGCATTTTGGTGAAATCGGCCACCTGATCGAACGTGAGGGCGGTATTGTCGACCAACCACACGGCAGTAGCCTTCGGCATCAGCGGTGCGTTGCTCATGGCAAATCTCCTTTGTGCTTCGCCCACCTCTGTCGAGGCGAAGCTGGTAGTCATCGGTGATGACGGGAATTATGGCGCCTATATAAGCCCTCAGGGGGGAATGGCGCAATGGGCCAGCAAAATCGCCTTGACAGCGCCCGAAAGCAGTCCCAAGTCCTTATCCTAACTGGCCGTTCCCCGCCCGCCGGCGAGGGGTGATTCGGTCCCGAGATTGCCCGAGACAGACCGATGTCAGCGAAAAAACCCGACCTTAGAATCGTGCTTTGTTCCCCCCGCGGCTTTTGCGCAGGGGTGGTCCGCGCCATCGACACGGTCGAGCGTGCCCTTACCATTTATGGCGCCCCGGTCTACGTCCGGCACGAAATCGTCCATAACAAGTATGTGGTGGACAGCCTGAAGACCAAAGGCGCCATTTTCGTCGAGGAATTGGCCGAAATCCCCGACGATACCAACGCGCCCGTGGTGTTTTCGGCCCACGGCGTTCCGAAATCGGTTCCGGCCGAGGCGAAATCCCGCAATTTCTTCTCGCTGGACGCGACCTGCCCGCTGGTGACCAAGGTCCACCGCGAGGCGGCGATCCATTTCAAGCGCGGCCGCGAGATCCTGCTGATCGGGCATTCCCATCATCCCGAGGTTGTCGGCACGCTGGGCCAGCTTCCGGTGGGCGCCGTGACCCTGATCGAGACCGCCGACGATGCAAAGACCTTCGTCCCGAAGGACCCCGACAACCTCGCCTTTGTGACCCAGACCACGCTGTCGATCGACGACACCGCGGAGATCGTGGCGCTGCTCAAGCAGCGCTTCCCGAACGTCAACGGTCCGCACAAGGAAGACATCTGCTACGCCACCACCAACCGCCAGCTCGCGGTGAAGAAGGTGGCGCCGGTGGTCGATGCCTTGATCGTGGTCGGCGCGCCGAACTCGTCGAACTCGCAGCGCCTGCGCGAGGTCGCCGAGCGCGAGGGCTGCCCGATTGCGGTTCTTGCCCAGCGGGCCAGCGATCTCGACTGGAGCAGGTTTGAAGGCATCACGAGCCTCGGCATCACTGCGGGCGCATCGGCGCCGGAGGTGATCGTCGAGGAGATCATGGGCGCCTTCGCCGAGCGCTACCAACTGCACGTGGAGACGGTCTCGGCCGCGGAAGAGAACGAGTTCTTCCCGCTGCCGCGTTCGCTACGGCCCGACGCTGCCGCGGCGGAATAGACCATATGGCGGTCTACACCGACGTTGCCGCCGAAGACCTCGCGGAATTCCTCAAGAGTTACGACATCGGCGAATTGCTCTCCTACAAGGGCATCGCCGAGGGCGTCGAGAATTCGAACTTCCTGCTGCACACCAGCCAGGGCGCCTACATCCTCACGCTCTATGAGAAGCGCGTGGCGGAGGACGACCTGCCGTATTTCCTGTCGCTGATGGCGCATCTCGCCGAGCGCGGCGTGTCGTGCCCGCAGCCGGCGCGCAACCGCAAGGGCGAGGTCTACAGCCGGCTCGCCGGCCGGCCCGCGGCGATCATCAACTTCCTCGAAGGCGTGTGGCCGCGGCGGCCGAACGTGGCGCATTGCGGAGGCGTCGGCGAGGCGCTGGCCAAAATGCATCTCGCCGGCCGCGACTTTCCGCTGGTCCGCAACAACCCGCTGTCGGTCTCCGGCTGGCGGCCGCTGTTCGATCTCGCCGCCGCGCGGGCCGACAGCGTGCAGCCAGGCTTGCACGACTTCATCGCGCGCGAACTCGATCATCTCGAAGCCGCGTGGCCGGCGGATCTTCCCGTCGGCGTCGTCCATGCCGACCTGTTTCCCGACAACGTCTTCTTCCTCGGCGACAAACTCTCCGGCCTGATCGACTTCCCGTTCGCCTGCAACGACATCCTGGCCTACGACGTCGCGATCTGCCTCAACGCCTGGTGCTTCGAGCCGGATCTTTCCTTCAACGTCACCAAGGCGCGCGCGCTGCTCAATGCCTATGGCAGGGGGCGGCCATTGTCGGCGGCCGAGGAGGCCGCGCTGCCGCTGCTCGCGCGCGGCGCATCGATGCGCTTCCTGCTGACGCGCCTGGTCGATTTCCTCAACGTCCCCGAGGGCGCGCTGGTGCAGCCGAAGGACCCGCTCGAATACGTCCGCAAGCTGCGCTTCCAGCAGAACGTCGCTGCCATCAACGACTACGGCATCACGCCGGCGGGATGCGCGGCGTGAGCGACAAGCCGCATGTGATCGTGTTCACCGATGGTGCCTGCTCCGGAAATCCCGGACCGGGCGGCTGGGGCGCGATCCTCAGATTCGGCGACGTCGAGAAGGAATTGAAGGGCGGCGAGCCGCACACCACCAACAACCGCATGGAGCTGATGGCGGCGATCTCGGCGCTGGAAGCCCTGAAGAAGCCCTGCGCGGTCGACCTCACCACCGACAGTCAGTATGTCCGCCAGGGCATCACCGGCTGGATCCACGGCTGGAAGCGCAACGGCTGGCGCACCGCGGACAAGAAGCCGGTCAAGAACGTCGAACTGTGGCAGCGCCTCGACGCCGCGCTGAAGCCGCATGAGGTGCGCTGGCACTGGATCAAGGGCCATGCCGGCCACGCTGAGAACGAACGCGCCGACGAACTGGCGCGCGAGAGCGTGGCGATGGCGCGGCTGAAGGGCTAGGTGGTGTGGACACTTATCGCATCCATAAGACGATGGCTGCGAGAGTGACGACGGCCAGGTAATTTCGGGCGGTCTTTTCGAAGCGGGTTGCAACGCGGCGGAACTGCTTGAGCTTTGAGAAGCAGCATTCGACGAGATGACGCTGGGCATAGAAATGCTTGTCGAGTGGATATTTGAGCGCACGTGACGGGTTGTTGGGGATCACGGCGAGCGCGCCTTTGGCGGCGATGGCTTGGCGCAAGTGATCGGCGTCATAGGCCGTATCGGCCATGATGACCTCGGCGGATAAGCCTTCGATCAATGCGGCGGCTTGCGGTGCATCGCCCTTCTGACCTGCGGTGAGCTTGAACCGCACCGGACATCCCAAGCCTCGAACGGCCATATGTATCTTGGTGCTCAGGCCGCCGCGCGAGCGGCCGATCGCTTGATCTTCCGCTTGATCTTCAGACCCCCCTTTTTGGCGCCGGCGGCGTGCTGATGCGCCCGAACAATGGTGGAATCGACGATCAGATATTCGAAGTCCGGATCATCGGACATCGCCTCGAAGATCCGCCACCAAACACCCTTGATGCTCCATCGACTGAAGCGCCGGAACACGCTGTTCCAGTCCCCAAACACCTCCGGAAGATCGCGCCAGGGAGACCCCGTACGCACGATCCACAGCACACCTTCCACGAACATCCGGTTGTCGCGCCCGGTGGAGCCCTTCTGATCGGGGCGCCCTATGATCAGCGGCGCTATCCGCTCCCACGCCGCGTCGCTCAATACCAAACGGTCCATCACACCCAAGGCGGCCTCCCCAAAAGCAGCCTTGAATCTGATTTGCTCCTAAAAGGGAATCCTTAGAGTCCACACCACCTAGGGCGCGTGACGTGGAAGATGGTCAAACCCCGCCATCTTCGAACTACCCCAACATCGTAACCAATCTGATCAGCTCGGACTGGCGATGGGTACCGGTCTTGAAGAACACCGACTTCAAATGGTTGCGCGCCGTTGCCAGAGAGATTTCCAGTTTCTCCGCGGCGGCGTGAATCGGCAGGCCGCCGGTTAGCAACGCCGTCAACCTGGCCTCTGCCGGTGTCAGATCGAATGCCTGCGCGATGAGCTTCGCATCCAGCGGCGGGGGTGGCGACAGGTTGGAGAAGACCAGCATCGCGCGAGCGCCCAGGAAGACGCTGCTTGCCGCACCGTCGACCGGCAGCACGCGGATCAAGGCGGGAGGCTTTGCGGCGCGGCGGACCACGATCGGCTCCGTCGGCAGCGCAACGCCGTCGGGCGACGACCGGATCAAATCGACAAGGCGGTGATATTTCGCCATCGCCTCCTTGTCGCGGAGAGCAAGCCGCCTGTTCCGGACCAGGATGTCCTGATCGAATCCGGCATCGGCCGCCGCATTGCAGCTCAGGACAAGGCCCTGCCGATTGAGGACGAGAGCAGGCCGCTGAACCTTCTCCAGCACGCTGGTCATCGACGAGAGGGCAACTCGGCCGACTGCCGTCGCCAGTGTCGCGGTCTCGGTCAATCTTGGCGCAAGACGGGCAAGCGCCCGCTTGTCCGCCGCGTCAAACGGCTCCTCGTTTTGGGTGCGCTGAAGCGTGAGTGCCCAGGCGGCGGAGTCGGCCCAAAAACCGATGCCGGCAAACCATTTGAAGCCGAACGGAAACAGGACTTCATTGTACATCGGATCAGCCCGGATCTGCTCGGGTGTCAGCAGGTCATGATCCGTGACGACCTCTCCGGCCATCATGCGCGGAAACCCGATCGCACGTGGGTCTTTTGTCTGCCAATCATTTGCAAAGTAGAACCGGGTGCCTTCGTCGATGGATTTCGTTCGCGGCACGTCCGGTGTCCGAACGTCGCTTTGCAGCAGCAGAGCAGCTGATGCGCCAACCGCCGCGCAGATGCTTTCCATCAGCTCTGGCCACAGCGATGGATCCACCACGGCATCGCCGAGGCGGCTCATGACTTGGGTCAACCGATCGTGGTCTATGGCTTTCGGACTCAAGGGGAGCGTCGTTGAACAGGCGGCGGGAAACATCAACAAATACAGACGGATGGGGCCCCGCAATATCGGGACTGTCGCGGGTGTGCGCAATTGTCGCACCCAAATGGGTCAGGATCGAACCCTGGCCTGCATGATATCCGGATCGAGTCGTTGTCTTCCTAGGCAAGTATCTGACTGAATTGAAGATTTGTTCGATCCGGTGGTTCGGATCGTCTGCGATTTTGATTGGGGGATTGGGGATGGGATCTTTTCAGGGGACCGCGGGTGACGACACGGTTACCGGCACAGCCAACGGTGCAAACACCAACGATACCCTTCAGGGGCTTGCCGGAAACGACACCCTGATCGGCGGAGACGGCGCGGACGCCCTCGACGGTGGTACCGGCATTGATTTCGCGTCCTACGCGGACGCGCCGGCCGGCGTGGTGGCAAATCTCGTCAGTCCCGGACTCAACACAGGCTACGCACTGGGCGATACCTACACCTCGATCGAAGGCCTGATCGGAAGCAACAGCAACGACACGCTGACGGGCGACAGCAGCAACAACCTGCTTCGCGGCGGACTGGGCGCGGACGTCCTCGACGGCGGCGCCGGCAGCGACACCGCCGACTATTTCGGAGCTTCGGCGGGACTGCTGGTCAGCCTGGCAAATCCCGCTGGCAATACCGGCGAGGCCGCCGGCGACACCTATACGTCGATCGAGAACATCCGCGGCTCGGCCTTCAACGATACGCTGATCGGCGATGGCAACAACAACACGCTGCGCGGCGGCCTCGGGGCGGATTCTCTCGACGGCGGTGCCGGATTCGATTTCGTATCCTATGCGGATTCGACAACGGCAATCACCGCAAGCCTTGCCAATCCGGCATCCAACACGGGCGAAGCGGCCGGCGATACCTACGTCTCGATTGAAGCGATCCGCGGCAGCGACTTCAACGACTCGTTGACCGGCGATGCCAACATCAATTTCCTGCAGGGCGGTGTCGGCGCCGACACGCTGGACGGCGGGGCCGGTTTTGACTTTGCCGACTATTTCAACGCAAGCACCGCGATTGTCGCCAATCTCTCGGATGCATCGGCGAACACGGGCGAGGCCGCCGGCGACGTCTATGTCGGCATCGAAGGGCTCAGAGGCGGCGCATTCAACGATCTCTTGGTCGGCGACAATAATGGCAATTATCTGCGGGGCGGCCTCGGCGCAGATACGCTGAACGGCGGCGGCGGCCGCGATGTCGCCGATTATGGCAATGCCAGCGCGGGTATCGTCGTAAATCTCAATAACCCTTCACTGAACACGGGCGAAGCCGCCGGAGACGTGTACGTTTCGATCGAGGGCATCCAGGGAAGTAACTTCAACGATACGCTGATCGGAGACGCCACGGCGGACACTCTATTCATCGGCGGACTTGGCGCCGACTCGATGGTAGGTGGCAGCAGCGGCATTGATGCGGCCTCGTATATAAGTGCGACGTCCGGCGTCACTGCAAGTCTCGCTAACCCGGCAGTGAACACCGGCGAAGCAACTGGAGATTCCTATAGCGGCATTGAGGTGCTGATTGGCAGTGCGTTTGCCGACCATCTGATCGGCGATGCCGGCAACAATCCGCTCGACGGGCGCGGTGGGGCAGA
This sequence comes from Bradyrhizobium sp. 26S5, assembly GCF_036923295.1. Lineage (NCBI taxonomy): Bacteria > Pseudomonadati > Pseudomonadota > Alphaproteobacteria > Hyphomicrobiales > Nitrobacteraceae > Bradyrhizobium > Bradyrhizobium sp. 26S5. The sequence goes on from NZ_CP145948.1 coordinate 1,093,048, forward strand.
TACTCTCGATGGCGGCGCCGGCTTTGACACCGCTTCCTACGACCAAGCATCAGCTTCTGTGGTGGCCAATCTTGCTGACAGCTCGCAGAATACTGGTGACGCGGCCGGCGACGTCTATAGCTCCATCGAGGCTCTGTCCGGGTCGCGTTTCAATGACACGCTTGTCGGAGATGCAAACGACAACATTCTGAGTGGCGGTCTCGGCGCCGACGCATTGAACGGAGGAGCAGGCAACGATATCGCCTCCTATTCCCGGGCCAGCTCCGCCGTGGTGGCTAGCCTGGCAAACCCGGCTGCCAACACCGGCGAGGCGAGTGGAGACATCTACACCTCCATTGAGGGTCTCGACGGCAGCAGTTTCAACGATACGCTGACCGGTGACGGCGGGAATAACGTCCTTAGGGGAGGCGGAGGGAACGATTCGCTTGACGGTGGGTCTGGCACCGATACAGCGTGGTTCTTCGGCAACCGAAGCGCATATACGATCACCCGAACCAGTCCCACGAGTTCGGTCCTCGTCGCCGGCGAGGGATTTGACACGCTGACCAATATCGAACTGCTGCATTTTTTCGACGTGACCCTGAACGTTGCGGATCTGCCGATCGCGAACACCGGGACGGCTGGTGCCGATAATCTTTACGGCGGCGTGGGCAACGACTCGCTCGTCGGGCTCGGCGGCAACGATGTCCTGATCGGTTTTGCCGGCGACGACGTCGGATATGGCGGCGACGGCAATGACTATTTCTATGCCGGCTCCGGAAACGACATTCTTGTGGGTGATGCTGGTCTCGACGTTCTCCTCGGCGAAGCGGGCAACGATTCCCTCTATGGCGGGTCCGGCACCAACTATCTGTTCGGCGGCGACGGCAACGACCTCATCATTGGTAACGGTGGGATCGTCGGAGCAGGGGATGTCAATGTGATGTTCGGAGAGGCCGGCGCCGATGCCCTGTATGGTGGCGCCGGCTTCAACTATTTCTATGGCGGCGCCGGCGTCGATACGATGTTCGGCGGCAGTGGTCTCAACATCTTCGTCTCCTCAGGCGAAACGGATGGCAACGTCATCTACGGCGGCGCGGGCCAGAACTACGTCTATGGCTCCAATGGTGGCGATACCGTCACCGGCGGCGCCAGCGTTGACGTATTCCTGATGGGCTCGGGCGCGGACAACATCAGCGGAGGCGGCGGAGTGGATTATGCCTGGGGTGGCGGGGGCGCCGACACCTTCTCCATCAGCGACACGACCTCTGGGGTCATGGTCATCCAGGATTTCAACACGGGTGGGGTCAACGATTTCCTGAGCTTTGCCGGCACATCGCTGCATTCGTTTGCTGATGTACAAGCAGCCGAGACCTATGTCGCCGGCATCAACACGACCATCATCACCGATGCGGCAGGCAATGCGGCCTGGCTGATCGGGATCGCACCGGGACAGCTGGATGCGAGCATGTTCAAGTTCAGCTAGGACCTGCTCGACCATTTTCCGGATGCACGGGCTCGCGCGCGACGCGACCTCAACGAGGTTTCGGGCCGTGCCGACGAGATCATTGAATGAGACCGCACCTGCGCCGAGGCAGGTGCGTCTCAGCCTTAGCCAAACTTGAACATGCTGGCGTCCAGTTGTCCTGGTGCCAAGCCGATCAGCCAGACCGCACTGCCCGCGGCGTCGGTGATGATGGTCGTGTTGATGCCGGGTGAGTAGAACTCGGCGGCCTGAACATCGGCGAACGAATGCAGTGACGTGCCGGCGAAATTCACGAAGTCATTGACGCCGCCCGTGTTGAAGTCCTGGACAACCATGACCTCCGGCGTGCTGTCATTGATCGTGAACGTGTCGGAGCCGCCGCCGCCCCAGGTATAGTCAACGCCGCCGCCACCGGTGATTTTGTCGGCGCCCGAGCCCATCAGGAAAACGTCGACGCCTGCGCCGCCAGTGACCGTGTCGCCGCCGTTCGAGCCATAAACATAGTTCTGGCCTGAACCGCCGTAGATGAAATTGCCGTCGGTCTCGCCCGACGAGATGAAGATGTTGAGGCCGGAGCCGCCAACCATCGTGTCGACGCCGGCACCGCCGTAGAAATAGTTGGTACCGATGCCGCCGTAGAGAAAGTCCGCGCCGTCGCCGCCGTACATGACGTTGACGTCGGAAGCCGTCGCTCCGCCGCTTCCGATCAATGTGTCATCGCCGCTGCCACCGAACAGATAGTTGAACCCGGTGCCTCCGTAGATGAAGTCGTTGCCTTCTGCGCCCAAGAGCACGTCAAGTCCATCGCCGCCGACCAGCGTGTCATCGCCGCCATAGGCATAGATGTAATCATTGCCGCTTCCGCCATAGGCCGCGTCATCGCCGATCGTTCCAATGAGGATGTCATTGCTGGCCGAGCCCGACAGCAATTGGCCGGCAACCAGGTCAAAGCCGCCGTCGCTGAAGGGGCCGGCGGAATAGACCACCGATGTCGTGCCGAAAACCCCCGGATGGATTGATGAATCTGCAAAAAGCTCGTTCGGCGCAATTGAAGTCGTGAAGGTGAAGCCAGTGAGCGATTGGCCGGGCTGCAGCGCGGTGGCGGTGGAGTCTGCGACCCAACGGACGCTGTAGCCGTTCGCCGGGGGGACACCGTCCGTGATGCTTGCGGTCCATCCCGAAGGGGCGACGAAGGTCGGAATCTCGCTCAGGTAGCCCTGGCCGGGCAGCCAGGAGAACCAGAATGTACCAATCGGGGTGGTACCATTGTCGATCAAGGTGATCGTGTACTGATAGCTTGTCGGGGAAAGCTGCACGAATCCGATGAACGCGGATGCATTTTCAGCCATGACGGGCCTCCCTGATCAGTGCGGCCGAACATTAAGTTATTGGAATTTAATCGACTTGAGCCGAAATCAGCGCAGCATCAATGCTCTGCGTGTTGACCAAACACCGGCGCGCCCGGGAAATTCCGGCAAGCTCGGGGGAGGCGGGACGAAAAAGCCGATCCGCGGAGGGAACCCTTCGTCCGGCACAGATTGCACGTAGCCGGCCCTGCGTAGGGTGGTCAAGCGCAGCGAAACCCACCATTTCAGTGCACGGCACGAAGCTGATGGGTTTCGCTACGCTCTACCCATCCTTGAGCTACAACGCGGCGATCCCCAGCTATCGCCACGCCCAAAACTGTCATCGCCCGCGAAAGCGGGCGATCCAGTATTCCAGAGACAGTGGTGATTGAAACGAGAGGCCGCGGCGTACTGGGTCGCCCGGTCCCGTCTACGCCAAGGCTTCGACGAGGCCATAATCATTGGCGCGCCGAAGCTTTAGCGAAGGCGGCGAGCCGGGCGACGACAGCCAGGTTTGCGGCGAAAGCTCAGCTCAGAGCTGCCCGAGCAGTGTGTCGCCGCCGGAGACTTCGACCTTGCCCGGGGCGGGTTCGAGGTTGAGCTTCTTCACCACGCCGTCCTCGACCAGCATCGAGTAGCGCTTGGAGCGGATGCCGAGGCCGTTGCCGGAGGCGTCGAGCTCCATGCCGATCGCCTTGGCGAAGTCGGCATTGCCGTCGGCGAGGAACACGGCTTCGTCGCGCTGGTCGGTGTCGCGCTTCCAGGCGTTCATCACGAAGGCGTCGTTGACCGAGACGATCGCGATGGTGTCGACGCCCTTGTTCTTCAAGGCGTAGGCGTTGAGGAAGATGCTCGGCAGATGCATCTTGTGGCAGGTGCCGGTGTAGGCGCCGGGCACCGCGAACAGGGCGACCTTCTTGCCCTTGAAAATGTCGTCGGTGGTTTTGACCTGCGGCCCTTCGGCGGTCATCACGCGAAACTTGGATTCCGGCAGCTTGTCGCCAACATTGATCGTCATCGGTGTTCTCCCTCGGTGAAGCGGAACTCTCTTAAACCCGGCTGCGGAACGGCACAATACGACCTGGCGGAAGAACGGCAATGCCGGATGCTGGTCACCGTTCCGTCATCAGCCGGAAAACCCGCCGGCGTCGAGAAACGCCTGCTCGTCCGCGGTGGTTTGGCGGCCCATCACCCGGTTACGGTGCGGGAAGCGGCCGAACCGGCGGATGATGTCGGCGTGGTCCTCGGCATATCTGAGGTTGTCGGGATGGCCGCCGCATTGCCGAAACAGCGCCACGCAGCGCTGCTGGTCGGCGAGATGCTCCGAATGCTCGAAAGGCAGATAGAGGAATTCGCGCAGCAGCGGATCGATCCGCGCGTCGACGCCGCGGTCGATGGCCCGGCCTGCCACCTCGCGCGCCAGCGGATCGCTGGAAAAGGTCTTGGCGTCGTTACGAAACAGATTGCGGGGAAACTGGTCGAGCACGATGGTGAGCGCCAGGGCGCCGTCGTCGCTCGCCTCCCATGACGACAGCTCGCCGGCAGCCGCCTTCTGCCAGGTGGCGAGGAAGCGGCTGCGGATCTCGGCATCGAACGCGTCGTCGCGCGTGTACCAGCGGTCACGGCCGGCCTTTAGCCAGAAGGTGATGATATCGGCCGGCGTCGCGAGGCGCGCGTCTGTCATGTCCAACGCTCGCCTCGCCGGTCTCTTACGCCGCAGCCTTCTTCTCGTCGCGCAGCTCGCGGCGCAGGATCTTGCCGACATTGGTCTTCGGCAAATCGGTCCTGAACTCGATCTGCTTCGGTACCTTGTAGGCGGTGAGCTGGGTGGCGCTGAACTTGATGATGTCCTCGGCGGTGATGTTCGGGTCCTTCTTGACCACGAAGGCCTTCACCGCCTCGCCGGACTTCGCGTCGGGCACGCCGATCACGGCGCACTCGAGCACGCCCGGATGGCTCGCGAGCACTTCCTCGATCTCGTTCGGATAGACGTTGAAGCCCGAGACCAGGATCATGTCCTTCTTGCGGTCGACGATCTTGGTGTATCCCCGCTCGTCCATCACGCCGATGTCGCCGGTGCGGAAATAGCCGTCCGCGGTCATCACCCGCTCGGTCTCGTCGGGCCTGTTCCAGTAACCCGACATCACCTGCGGACCCTTGGCGCAGATCTCGCCGGCCTGGCCGATCGCCAGCTCATTGCCGTCGTCGTCACGGATCGAGAGCCATGTCGACGGCACCGGTAGGCCGATCGTCCCGGAGAACTCTTCGATCGTTGCGGGATTGCATGTCAGGGTCGGTGAGGTCTCCGACAGGCCATAGCCTTCCGACAGCGCGGTGCCGGTGACTTTCAGCCATTTTTCCGCGACCGGCCTTTGCGTCGCCATGCCGCCGCCGTTGGCGATCTTCAACTTGGAGAAGTCGAGCTTGTCGAAGCCGGGCGTGTTCAGCAAGCCATTGTAGAGCGTGTTGACCGCCGGAAAGAAGCTGACCTGGTACTTCGACAATTCCTTGATGAAGCCGGCCATGTCGCGCGGGTTCGGGATCAGCAGATTGGTGCCGCCAGTTCGCACGCCAAGCAGGTAACACGCGGTCAGTGCGAAGATGTGATAAAGCGGCAGCGCGCAGACGATGATCATGTTGTCGACATGCGGCGGCTTCTTCAGCGCCGGCTGCAGCCAGGCGTCGTTCTGCAGCACGTTGGCGAGCACGTTCTGGTGGATCAGCGTGGCGCCCTTGGAAACGCCCGTGGTGCCGCCGGTATATTGCAGGAAGGCGACGTCCTGGCGCGTCAGCACCGGCTTGTTGAGCTTCATGCCGCGGCCCGCCGACAGCGCGTCGTTGAACGAGACCGCGCCCGGGATCGACCAGGCCGGCACCATCTTCTTCACCCGGCGTATCACCAGATTGACGATTACGCCCTTGAAGCCGAGCAGGTCGCCCATGCTCCCGACGATCACCTGCTTGACCGCCGTGTTCGCCAGCACCTTCTGCACGGTGGTGGCAAAGTTCTCCAGCACGATGATCGCCTCCGCGCCGGAATCCTTGAGCTGATGCTCGAGCTCGCGCGGGGTGTAGAGCGGATTGACGTTGACCACGGCATAGCCGGCGCGCAGCACGGCGGCGGTCGCAACCGGGTATTGCAGCACGTTCGGCATCATCAGCGCGACCCGCGCACCCTTCTGCAGGCCCTTGCTCTGCAGGTAGGCGCCGAGCGCCGACGACATCTCGTCGAGCTCGCGATAGGTGATCGACTTGTCCATGCAGATGAACGCCTTGCGATCGGCGAACTTCTTAAAGCTCTCTTCCAGCAATTCGACCAGCGACGAATATTGCGTGACGTCGATATCGGCGGGCACGCCGGCCGGATAGTGCTTGAGCCAGATGCGCTCCATGGTGGTCAATCCCCTCTCTCAAAATTGCCTGGTGTCCCGGATTGCTTCCGGGTTTCCGGCGCTTTGGCCGGCACTTGGTCGGCTGTTGGCCGCGTTATTTTCGGCAGTATTGAGCAATGCCGCGGTCAATGGCAAGCCGCGCTATCGACGCATCGGGGAATAGGAGGGCCGGCTGCGCTGCTAGCCGGCCGGCTTGGCGTCAGCCTTCGGCTTGTCGGCCGCCTTCGGCTTTGCCGCCACGGGCTTCGCTGCCGCGGGCTTGGCGGCAGGCTTCGCGGCGGCCGGCTTGTCCGCGGCCGGCTTCGCAGCTGCGGCATCCGGCTTGGCGTTGGCGTGACGCACCGGCTTGGCCGCCGGCTTGTCGGATTTGGCGTCGCCCTTGTCGGCCGCCGCATCGGGCTTCTTGGCCGCGACGCGGGTGTGCTTGCCCTTGCCGCGCTTGACCGGCTGCATCTTCTCGGTGTCGGCCTCGACCGCGGCGATCAACGCGGCGCCGGTCTTGGTCGGGCCCGTATAAACCACGACCGGCTCCGACGCCGCCGGCGCCTGCGCCAGCATCTCTGATGGTTTCGGCATCGCGGCCTGCAGGCCCGCGGCGAAGAAGCTGACGCCACCCTCGCCGTTGGTGGTCGAGCCTCCGGCGCTGGCGACGGTGTCTTCGCCGTCCTCGTCGCTGGCCGGCCGCTTGTGCTTGCCGCCGCACATCTCCTCGCGCAGGTTCGGCGGCGAGGCATCGATCGGCACCAGATTGTCGACGGTGCCGAGTGAGGGCCGCAGCCACGCCAGCCCGTTATTGGCAAAGCCGCGATCCAGGAGCTGCGCGGCGCGGATCGCGCGCATGCGGCCCGAGGAGGCGCCGAGCACCACGGCGATCAGTCGCCTGCCGTCGCGCGTCGCCGACGCCACCAGATTGTAGCCGGAGGCGCAGATGAAGCCGGTCTTGAAGCCGTCGGCGCCGGGATAGCGGCCGATCAGCTTGTTGAAGTTCGGCGTGATGCGGCGGCCGAAGCGGATCGACGGGATGTGGACGAAATATTCGTATTCCGGCAGGTCGCGGATGATGGCGCGGGCGAGGATCGCCATGTCACGCGCCGAGGTGATCTGGCCGTCGGCGGGCAGGCCGTTCGGGTTGACGTAGCTCGTTTGCGTCATGCCGAGCTTTTGCGCGGTCTGGTTCATCATTCCGGCAAAGCCGTCGATCGAGCCGCCGACGCCCTCGGCGAGCACCACGGCCATGTCGTTGGCCGACTTCACCAGCATCATCTTCAGCGCGTTGTCCACGGTGACCTGGGTGCCGGGCCGGAAGCCCATCTTCGAGGGCGACTGCGAGGCCGCGGTCGGCGAGACCGTGAGCAGCGTGTCGAGCGACACGCGGCCGTCCTTGACCGCCTTCAGCGTCACATAGGCCGTCATCAGCTTGCTGATTGACGCCGGATACCACGGCATCGCCGCATTGTCGGCCTGCAGCACCTTGCCGGAATCGGCCTCGACGACCAGCAGCGCCTCGGCTCGCGCCAGCTGCGGCGTTGCGATGGCGAGCATCGCAACAGCCAGAATCCATTTCAACGACGGGCGCAGCGGGCGAGGAAAATGCACGAGTCCGGTTCCGGTCCTTTGAGACCCGCCTTAAAACAAGGAGGTCTTGCGATTGTAGCGTACGGGTTTCAAGCGTGTCCGGCGCCGCGTTGCGGCGATGCAAACCCTATACCGGCTTGCCAGCAGAGAACAGAGGCCGGCCAATTATATCGTGGACGAAATCGGCTGAATTTCGGCAGCCGCCTCAATTGGAAAGCCGGAATTATGGTGTCTCGATGCCGGCGCGTGCCTGCTCATGGACCATGAACTGGGCCCGCGCGAGCTCGGCAAAACGCCCGCCTTTCGCCACCAGTTCATCGAAAGTTCCGCTTTCGATCACCCGTCCCTGGTCGAACAACAGGATGCGGGTGGCGTGGCGGATGGTGGACAGGCGGTGCGCGATCACAAATGTGGTGCGGCCCTTCATCACTTCATCGAGAGCGGCATTCACCTTGGCTTCCGTGACGGCGTCGAGCGCGCTGGTCGCCTCGTCGAGGATCAGGATCGGCGGATCCTTCAAGAGCGCACGCGCGATCGACAGCCGCTGACGTTCGCCGCCGGAGAGCATACGGCCGCGCTCGCCGGCATGGGTGTCGAATTTCTTGTCGCTGCGCTCGATGAAATCCAGCGCCTGCGCCCGCGCCGCGGCGGTACGCAGTTCCTCGTCGGTCGCATCGGGCTTGCCGACGCGCAGATTGTCGGCGAGCGAGCGGTTGAACAGCAGCGCCTCCTGGAACACCACGCCGATGTTCCGCCGCAGCGCCGTCAGCTTCAGCGCGCGGATGTCCATACCGTCGATCTTGATGATGCCGGATTGCGGATCGAACGCGCGATGCAACAGCGCAATCGCGGTGGACTTGCCGGCACCGGTCGAGCCGACCAGCGCGATGGTCTGGCCGGGCAATGCGGTGAAGGAGAGATCCTCGATCGCCGGCCGCTTGCCGTCATAGGAGAACGAGACGTTGTTGAACTCCACCAGGCCGGACAGCCGTCCGGGATCGACCGCGCCGGGCCGGTCGCGCACTGCCGGCACCGCATCGAGCACGTCGAAGAACTCCTGCAGGCGCGGCGCTTCCATGAACACGTTGTTGATGAAGCTCACCACCTGCTCGAGCTTCTGGATCAGCATGGTGGCGAACGAGACGAACATCACGATCTCGCCGACCGTGGTGAGGCCCTCGTTGTGGAGCGCGATGCCGACGGTGAAGATCGCGAGCACCGTGATGGTGGTCGAGGCGCGGGTGATCACGGTGACCAGCGCCCACCATGACAGCACCGGCATCTGCACCGCGAGCAGCTTGTCGGCGACGTAGCGCAGGCCCTGCACCTCGGAGTCGATCCGCACGAAGCTTTGCACCAGCGCGACATTGCCGAGCGCGTCGGAGGCGCGCGCCGACAGGTCGCTGTAATAGGCCTCCACCTCGCTCTGCATGCCGTAGGTCTTGCGCACCACCAGCGTGGTCAGCACGGTGAACACGACGCAGAGTATGAACAGCAGGATTGCCAGCCGCCAGTTGATGTAGAGCGCGAGCGGCAGCAGCACGATCAGCGACATGATGGCGGCGAAATGCTCGCGGAAGAAGCCGAGCCAGAGTCGCCACAGCGCATCGGTGCCGTTCAGCATCACCTTCATCAGCCGCCCGGAATGGGTGCCGGAGTGGAAGGTCAGCGGCAGCTGCATGATGTGCTCGAAATAATCGGTCAGCACCGCCTGGCGCTGGCGGTGCGCCAGCCGGTCGGCCTGCAACGCGACGATCGCACTGCAGCCGATCGTGAACAGGCCGAACGCTGCCCATGCGATCAGCAGCGGCCATGCCGAGGAGGTCGCGAACAGTCCGGTGACCGGCCGGCCCGACAGCACGTCGACGATCTTGCCGAACAGCACCGGCTCGGCGAATTGCGCGCCGGCGAGCAGCACGTTGGCGGCGGCGAGGATCCAGCCGAGCCGCGCCTCCTTGCCGAGCAGTTCGAGGACGCGGGTATAGAGGCGGAGCATGGACATGCCGGCGGGACTCGTAAGCGGTGGACGCCCGGTCAGGCGGGACGCGATTTAATCAGGGTTCGCGATGCAGGGCCAGCGGGCGGAAGTACATCACGCTCTGTCATGGCCGGGCAGAGCCGTCCAAAGGACGGCGTCGCTTCCGCTCGCCTATGGACCCGGCCATCCACGTCTTTCTCGCAAGCGATCACCGAAGACGTGGATGCTCGGGTCGTCTGCGCGAAGACGCGCTTCGCGCTTTTGCCCAGGCATGACGAATACGGAGAGCTGTCCTCAATTCACAAGCCGGCCGTCGATCGGCGGCAGGAACTGGTCGTCGAAGATGTCGGCGGCGTGCGGCCGCTTCTGGAATTTGAAATCCTCCGCGAGCTGATCGATCGACCGCTCGAAGCGCTCCGCCTCGATGCCGCCGATGCCGTCGCGCTTCACCTCGCCGGTCAGGATGTTGTCGCGGATGATGGCGCGCAGCCGCTCGAGCTCCAGATCGCGCGAACCGCCATCCATCCGGCTCACCACCTCGCCGGCGGCGCGCCCCGGGTCCTTGATGGCGAGGTTGGTGCCGCCGATCACCGCGCGCACGAAACCTTTCACCGCATCCGGCTTCGCCGCGGCAAGGCGCGGGCTGACGATGACGGCAAACCCATAGGCCTCGCAGCCATAGTCGGCGAAGCGCAGCACCGCGAGATCGTCGGCCGGCACGCCGCGATCCCGTAAATTGATCGCCGAGAGATAGGAGAAGCCGGTCACGGCGTCGACCTGTCCGGCGGACAGCATCGGCTCGCGCACCGCGGCGCTGATCGTGTTCTGCTTCACGCTCGATAGCTTGATGCCGTTCTGCTTGGCGACGGCGGGCCAGAACAGGATCGAGAGGTCGCCCTCGGCGACGCCGAGGTTCTTGCCTTCCATATCCGCCAGCGCCTTGATGCCGCGGCTCTTGCGGGCAATGATCGCGTAGGGCGCCTGGTTGAACAGCACCAGCACCGCCTTGACGGGCGCCGCACCGGGCTTGTCGCGAAAGCGGATCAGCGTGTTGATGTCGACCAGCGCGAAGTCGCTCGAGCCGTCGGCGACCCGCGCGATCGCGTCCGCAGAGCTGGTGGCGACGTTGGTGCCGACCGCAAGCCCCTCGGCGCTGAACAGGCCGCCGGCCTGCGCCATCACGAACGGCGCGGCGGCAGCATCAGGCGGACGGTCGAGCGTGAGCTGGATGGCGAGCGGCGGCGGCTGGTCGCTGGCACGGAGCGGGGTGACGGCCGGCCACGCGCCGCCCGCGAGGCCGATCATGCCGGCCAGTATCCAGCGGAGAACGGTGGTCCGAGTTACCTGCATCATGACATCCGGGAGGCGAGACAAAGTGCCGCGCCGGTGCGCCTGCTTCATGGCATCGAATGCGCCAGGGCAACGTGCAATTTCAAGCGTTATTTGCAGGCATTTTGCCCCAGGCAAGGTGAACGGCCGATGACTGCCTTGTTTTCGCCTAGGGTTGTTCAGCTTGCATTCGGTTTGGGGAACCTAATCTGGAGGGACTGGTTAGCTAACCAAGGCCCGTCGGGCCGGCTTCCATAAAGGATGACTGCAATGTTTGCGCGAAAAGGTGTTTTTTCGTCCATTGGCCGCACAGCCACATTGGCAACGGTTGCTGCTGTGGCGCTGACGGCCGTTGAGCCGACGATGGCGTTCGCAGGCTCGGCTGCGGCGGGCAAGGCGGCCGCTGTGACCACGTCGCACGGCACCAGCGGCGCGACCGATATCAGCGCGCGCCGTCGCTACTATGGCGGAGGTGGCGCGGCTGCCGCGGCCGCGTTCGCCGGAATCGTCGGCACGGGTCTCGCGATCGCCGCGACCCAGAGCCGCCGCGATTACTACGACTCGTACGGCTATTACGACGGCGGCCCGGCCTATTACGGCGGTGGCCCCGCCTATTACGGTGGTGGCCCGGTCTACTATGGCGGCGGACCGTATGGTTACCACGGCTATTACGGGCGCCGGTCGCAGCTGCCCTATACGCCGTACTGAGACTGCCGGCGGTTCTCAGAACTGTCACAAACGATCAATCCACCGGCCTCAGGCCGGTGGATTTTTTCATGAGCGCCGTTAACACGCTGGCGACGCGTTTCGATTAGGTTCGAAGGATGAGTGATTCGATCGATCGGCTCTACCAGGCGGTGATCGCGGCCAAGGATCTCGATCCGGCAACGTCGCGCACGGCACGGCTGTTCCAGCGCGGCCCGGCCAAGATGGCCAAGAAGCTCGCCGAGGAAGCGATCGAAGTCGTGATCGACGCCGTCGCCGGCAAGTCGGATGCCGTGGTCCGCGAAAGCGCCGACCTGTTCTACAACCTCACCGTTCTCTGGGCGTCGGCCGGCGTCAAGCCGGAGGACGTCTGGCGCGAGATGGAGCGGCGCGAGCGCCTGCTCGGGATCGCCGAGAAGCTGCCGAAGTCGCCGGTCAAGCTGCCCAAAACCGCGCCCGTCCCGGTGGTTCGGCGCCGAATTGTCGCGCTGGAGAACCGGCTGCGTAAACGGTAGCCCCAAATCGTCCCAAATCAGCCAATTCCCGGCATGGACAAATCCGCTCCATGATGGTTCATCGCGCCCATGTTGAAACGGATTTACGACTGGTGCGTCGAGGCGGCCGACAAGCCCTACGCACTCTGGATTCTCGCGGCCGTCTCGTTCGCTGAGAGCTCCTTCTTCCCGATCCCTCCCGACATCATGCTGCTGCCGATGTCGCTGGCGCGGCCGAAGCGGGCGTGGTGGTTTGCGACGGTCTGTACGGTTGCGTCCGTCGCCGGCGGCGTGCTCGGCTACGCGATCGGCGCGCTGCTCTACGACTCGCTCGGGCAGTGGCTGATCCATCTTTACGGCCTGTCCGACAAGGTCGACGCGTTCCGCGCCTCCTATGCCGAATGGGGCGCCGTGATCATCCTGCTGAAGGGGCTGACGCCGATCCCCTACAAGCTCGTGACCATCACCTCGGGCTTTGCCGGCTACAACATCTGGCTGTTCGTCCTGTGCTCGATCGTCGCGCGCGGCGGCCGCTTCTTCTTCGTTGCGGTGCTGCTCAACCGCTATGGCGATGTCATCCGCGCGGAGCTCGAGAAGCGGCTCGGCCTGTGGGTCGCGATCGGCGCGATCGTGCTGGTGCTGGGCTTTGTCGTCGCATTCAAGCTGATCTAACCAAAGTTCTAGCCCTTCGCGTCTTTGTCCGCGGACGGCTTCGGACTACGCTCGCTGCGATGCTGATTGAATCGACGACCGGTGAATCTCGCGAGACTCAATCCCGCCAGGGCGCGTTGCGATGGCGGGCCTTGCGCTGTCGATGGCGCTGCCTGCGATCGACAGGGGATGGGCGCAGACCGCGCCGCCCGCGCTCGGCGTGCAGTCGCAGCCTGTTGAGCCTCAGCCGCAACAGATCGATCTGCCGCCCGCGCCGGTCGAGCGCGAGAATCCCGGGCTGATCAACGAAATCGGAAAGCTGTTCGAGAAGTCGAAGTCGGCGCTGCCGGCGCTGAAGAGCCCCGGCGAGACCATCAACGACCTGTCGAACATCGCGCGCCCCTCGACGGTGGTGACCGGACGCGCGGCCTGCGTGGTGGCGTCGAACGATGCGCCGGATTGCAAGATCGGCGCCGACCGGCTGTGCCAGAGCAAGGGGTTCGGGAAGGCAAGGGCATCGATACCGACGCCTTCGAGAAATGCTCGCCGCTGGTCTATTTGCCCGGCCACAAGCGCGGCCCGAACGACTGCAAGACCGAAAATTTCGTGACACGGGCGATCTGCCAATAAGGCGGGCAAAACCACGTCTGGGATGCCAGACGCCTGTAAAAAATGCCGTGCCTGGATGAGGTTTTGTCATTCATTTTGCAGCGCCATAACGCAATACTTGACACTGGAAAGATTCTTGTTGGAATGACGGTCAGCAATCGAGACCAACGATCAACCCGAGGATCCGCACCCAATGTCCATGCCTGCTCTGTTCAAGGGCCGCCTGTCTCTTCCCGTGATCGGGGCGCCGCTGTTCATCATCTCCGTGCCCGACCTCGTCATCGCCCAGTGCAAGGCCGGCGTGGTCGGCTCGTTTCCGTCGTTGAACGCGCGGCCGCCGGAACTGCTCGACGAATGGCTGTACCGAATCAAGGAAGAGCTCGCCGCCTATGACAAGGCCCATCCGGAGCGGCCGTCGGCGCCGTTCGCGGTCAACCAGATCGTGCACAAGTCGAACAACCGGCTCGATCACGACATGGCGCTTTGCGAGAAGCACAAGGTGCCGATGATCATCTCCTCGCTCGGCGCGCGCGAGGAGCTCAACCAGGCCGTCCATGGCTGGGGCGGCATCGTCTTCCACGACGTGATCAATCAGAAGTTCGCGCACAAGGCGATCGAGAAGGGCGCCGACGGCCTGATCCTGGTCGCGGCCGGTGCCGGCGGACATGCCGGCACGCTCTCGCCGTTCCCGTTCGTGTCGGAGACGCGGCAGTGGTTCGACGGACCCATTGCGCTGTCGGGCACGATTGCCAACGGCCGCGCCATCCGCGCCGCGCGCATCATCGGCGCCGACTTCGCCTATGTCGGCTCCGCCTTCATCGCGACGCAGGAGGCGAACGCGGTCGAGAACTACAAGAGCATGATCACCAATTCGTCCGCCGAGGACATCGTCTATTCCAACTTGTTCACCGGCGTGCACGGCAACTATCTGAAGCCGTCGATCGTCGCGGCCGGCATGGATCCAGAAAACCTGCCGACCTCCGATCCCTCGAAGATGAGCTTCGGCACCGATTCGTCCGGCGAGCGCGCCAAGCCGAAGGCCTGGAAGGAGATCTGGGGCTCGGGCCAGGGCGTCGGCAGCATTTCCAAGGTGGTGCCTGCCGCCGAGCTGATCGCGCGCTTCAAGAAAGAGTACGACGAAGCGGTCGATCCGGCGCTCTGATGGAGCCGATCTTTCGCGTTGACGGCGACCGCGTCGTCACCAGTCCCGACGCCGCGGGTCCATGGGATCCGCGGATGCAGCACGGCTCCGCGCCGGCGGCGCTCGTGGTGTGGGCTGCCGAGGCCATCCCAACGCCGGTGCCGATGCGGATCGCGCGCGTCACGATCGACCTGATGCGTCCGGTGCCGGTGGCGCCGCTGACGATTGAGAGTGAGATCCTGCGCGACGGCCGCAAGATCCAGCTCTGCGGCGTCAGGCTCTTCGCCGACGGTGTCGTCGTGGTCTCGGCCAGTGTGCTGAAGATCAAGCAGCAGGCGGCCGAGCTGCCGCCTGATGTCGCAGCACTTCCGGTCGATCTGCCGGGACCCGACGAATGCATGGTCGAGCCTGGCAACCTTGCGAACAGTCCGTTCGTGAAATGCATCTCGATGCGGGCTGCGCGCGGTCGCTTCGGCGTGATGGGCCCCGGCGCGATCTGGTTCCGCGTCGACCGTCCGCTGATCGCGGGCGCCGCCGTCTCGCAGGCGATGCGCGCGGTGGTCGCCTCGGATTTCTCCAATGGCACCTCGCCGGCGCTCGATTTCAACCAATGGACCTTCATCAACGCCGACCTCACAGTGAGCCTGGCGCGCGAGCCGGTCGGCGATTGGATTCTGCTCGACGGCGAATCCTGGATCGGGCCTGACGGCGCCGGCCTTGCGATGTCGCGGCTCGCCGACCAGCGCGGCTATTTCGGCCGGGCGGTCCAGAGCCTGGTGATCGAGCGGCGCTAGCGCAAGGAACCGCTGCCAAGCGGCTGCCCTTGCAGCAAAAATAAACCGGCTTCCCGGGAACGGTTGGCAGCACCAGCGAGTTTCGCTCCCGTGAGGGGCCCCATGATGCGTATCGATCCCACCGCCGGTATCGTGGCCATGGCCGCCCGGCGGCGGTGTGACGTGGCGCCGGTTCGTGGTGAAGCTCGGCAGTCGCAGGGGCGGTCGCGATGAGGCCCGGCCCGTCCTCGGAACGCGCGGTCATCCTTGCCGCAAGCGAGCGCGACGCCGTCAAGACGGCCCATCTGATCAAGGAAGCCGGCTACTACGCCAATATCTGCGGCGATCTCGCCGAGCTCGAGCGCCAGGTCGCAAGCGGGGCAGGCCTTGCCATCATTGCCGATGAGGCGATCCGGAGCGCCGACCTCGCCCGCCTGACGCGCTGGCTGAACGAGCAGCCGTCATGGTCGGATTTCCCAATCGTGCTGATGAGCGAGGGCGGCGGGCCCGAGCGCAATCCCGAGGCGGCGCGGCTCGGCCGCGTGCTCGGCAATGTCACCTTCGTCGAGCGTCCGTTTCATCCGAGCACGCTGGTGAGCCTGGTCGCCGCGGCGGTGCGCGGCCGCCGCCGCCAGTACCAGACCCGCCAGATCCTGGAGGATCTGACCGAGAGCGAAGGCCTGTTGCAGACCGCGCTCGATGCCGGCCATCTCGGCGCGCTCGAACTTCATCTGCCGGATTTCGAGCTCGAAGCGTCGCCGACCTGCAAGAAATTTTTCGGGCGCAGGCCCGGCGATCCCTTCACCTATCCGGAGCTGCTGGACGCGGTGCATCCCGACGACCGCGCCCGCCGCAGCGGAATCGTCGAGCAGACGCTGCGCACCGGCGCGGATTACCGGATCGAATACCGCAACATCTGGCCCGACGGCACCGAGCACTGGCTCGACGTCCGCGCCCGCGCGGTGCGCCGGCCCGACGGCAGCATCCGCTCGCTGGTCGGGGTCTGCTCTGACATCACCGCGCGCAAGACCGCCGAGATCGAGCGCGAGGCGCTGCTGGCGCAGCTCGCCGCCGAGCGCACCGCGCTCGCCGAACTCACCGCGACGCTGGAGCAGCGGGTCGAGCAGCGCACCGCCGACCTGATGAAGGAGGTCGCCGCGCGCGAGCGGGCGCAGGAGCAGCTCCGCCATGCCCAGAAGATGGAGGCGATCGGCCAGCTCACCGGCGGCGTCGCGCACGACTTCAACAATCTGTTGATGGCGGTGATGGGCAATCTCGACCTGCTGCGCAAGCGGATGCCGGAGGATCCGCGCCTGCGACGGCTGGTCGACGGCGCGCTGCAGGGTGCCGAGCGCGGCGCCTCGCTGACGCAGCGGCTGTTGGCATTCGCGCGGCAGCAGGATCTGCGCGCGGTGCCGGTCGATCTCGGCGCGCTGGTGCGCGACATGAGCAATCTGCTGGAGCGCTCGCTTGGACCGCGCGTCATGCTGCGGCTCGACATTCCCGCCGGCTTGCCGCCGGCCTGTGTCGACACCAACCAGCTCGAACTCGCGGTGCTCAACCTTGCGATCAATGCGCGCGATGCGATGCCGGATGGCGGCACGATCGAGATCAGTCTCGCGGCCTTGCAGGCGAAGAACGATCCGGCCCTGCAGCCGGGCAATTACCTGAAACTGTCGGTGGTCGACGGCGGCACCGGCATGTCGCCGGACGTGCTGAAGCGGGCGATCGAGCCGTTCTTCTCGTCGAAGCCAGTGGGCAAGGGCACCGGGCTCGGCCTGTCGATGGTGCATGGGCTCGCGGTGCAGCTCGGCGGCGCGCTGCAGCTGTCGAGCGCGGTCGGCAAGGGCACCACGGCCGCGCTGGTGCTGCCGGTCGCAACCGCAGCGCCGGAGGCCGAGAGCCCGGCGCCTGCGGCGCAGACGGTCAAGCGTTCGGCGGTGATCCTGCTGGTCGACGACGATCCGTTGATCGCGATGTCCACCATGGAGATGCTGGAGGACCTCGGCCATCGCGTGATCGGCGCCAATTCCGCACCGCATGCGCTCGATATCATCAGGAGCGACCAGGAGATCGACCTGATGATGACCGATCACGTGATGCCCGGCATGACCGGCATCGAGCTCGTCGCGGCCTCGCGCAAGCTGCGGCCGCAACTTCCCGTCCTGCTCGCCACCGGCTATGCCGAATTGCCCGACGGCATCCAGGTCGATCTGCCGAGGCTGGCCAAGCCCTACCACCAGGATCAGCTGCGCGAGCGGCTCGATCAGTTGCTCGGGCAGGGCGCCGGTCAGCACACCGCCGCCACCAGCGCCGACAGTCTCGCCACGCCTTCCAATCTCTTCCCGTCACCCTGAGGAGCCGCGCTTGCGCGGCGTCCCGAAGGGCGGCGGCCCGGCTGCGGTCGCGTGGCTGACAATGTCGCAAACGTGATCTGCGCGTGACGGCTGGGCGGGAAGGATGCGCGCGTGATCGGTGTTGCTCACATCACGTCGAAGAACGCCGAGCACCACGCAGGAGCTGCCTTATGAAGATGCCCACCCGAATAGCGATGTCTGCCGCACTGGCCAGCTTGGCCATGCAGGCCTCGGCAAGTGACCTGCAATCGAGCCGACGGTCGATCTCGTATCACACGGTGGATATCCTGGGCGTCAACATCTTCTACCGCGAGGCGGGGCCCGCCGACGCACCGGCCGTGCTGCTGCTCCACGGCTTTCCATCCTCATCGCGGATGTGGGAGCCGTTACTGCCTCTTCTCGCCGACAAATATCACGTGATTGCCCCTGACTATCCGGGGTTCGGCAACAGCAGCGCGCCGGCGCCGTCCAGTTTCGAATACACCTTCGACAACCTCGCCCGCGTGACGAGCGAGTTCACGACAAAGCTCGGGCTCGCGCACTATGTGCTGTTCATGCAGGACTATGGCGGGCCGGTCGGCTTTCGCCTGGCGCTTGCGCACCCCGAACGAGTCCGCGCGATCATTGTCCAGAACGCGGTCGCCCACGAACAGGGCTTGAGCCCGCTTTGGGAAGCGCGCAGGAAATTCTGGGCGGATCCGGCGCACGAAGTCGACAAGCTCAAGGCCAACTTCACGTCTTTCGAAGCGACGCGCCAGCGTCATGTCGGAACGAGCCCGCATCCCGAACGCTACGATCCGGATCTGTGGGTCGACGAAGCAGCGTTTTTGTCCCGCCCGGGCCAGGCCGACATCCAGACCACGCTGTTCCTGGATTACCGGACAAACCTTGCCTCGTACCCGCTATGGCAGAAATGGCTCCGCGAGGTGCAGCCGCGAACCCTTGTCGTCTGGGGCAAATACGACCCGTCGTTCACCGTCGCCGGCGCAACCGCCTATGCCGACGATGTGCCGGGAGCCGAGGTACACATCCTGGATGCGGGACATTTCGCGCTCGACGAAGCGACCGACGAGATCGCGACGCTGGTTCGCGGCTTCCTTGCGCGTCTCGACCGGCGCAAGGAGTAACGCGGAATGTGCCGCCGCCGGCGGCCTCTCCCCGTCACCCTGAGGTGCGAGCGGAGCGAGCCTCGAAGGGTCGACGGCCCGGCTGGGGCCGTGCATCCTTCGAGACGGCCGCTGTGCGGCCTCCTCAGGATGACGGTGATAGGTTTTGCGCGCGCCGCGGTGCTCACCCCACCATGCGGTCGCGGCCGGTCCAGAAGCGGGCCTTCAGCACCTTCTTGTCGACCTTGCCGACGCCGGTCATGGGCAGCTCCTTGACGAACTGGATCTGCTTCGGTGCATGCGCCGAGCCCTTCTTCGCCTTCACCAGGCCGATCAGTTCGTCGGCGTCGGGTGTTGCGCCCTCGCGCGCCACCACGACGGCGGTGACGGCCTCGCCCCATTTGTCGTCGGGCACGCCGACGACCGCGACCATCGCAACGTCAGCGTGCTGCGACAGCACATCCTCGACCTCGCGCGGAAAAATGTTGAAGCCGCCGGAGACGATCATGTCCTTCTTGCGGTCGAGGATGAACATGTAGCCGCGCTCATCCATGCGGGCGATGTCGCCGGTGTGCAGCCAGCCGCTCTTCAGCGTTTCGGCCGTGATGTCGGGCCGTTTCCAGTATTCGGCCATCACATGCGTGGCACGCACGCAGATCTCGCCGGCCTCGCCGGTCGCGACCTCCTGGTCGTCCTGATCGAGGATCTTGACCTGGCAGGCGGCGATCGGGAAGCCGCAGGACAGGAACAGCTCCGGCGTCTTCGGATCGTGATCCGCCTTGCGCAGGACCGAAACCGGATAGCATTCGGTCTGGCCGTAAAGCTGCGAGAACACCGGGCCAATCCGCTCGATGCCCTCGACCAGCCGGCTCGGCGACATCGCGGACGCGCCGTAGAGCAGGAGCTCGAGCGAGGAGAGGTCGGTCTTGTCGAGCGCAGGGTGATCCAGCACCACATAGATCATGGTCGGCACGAACAGCGTGAAGTTGATCTTCTCGCGCGCGATGGTCTTGAACACGGCCTCCGGATCGAAGCCCTTGAGCATGTGCACGGTGCCGCCGCGCATCAGCGTCGGCAGCACCTTGGTGCCGGCCACATGGCTGATCGGCGCCACCGTCAGATAGCGCGGCGTCTCCGGGATTTCGAAGTCGGCGAGGATGGCGGCGGCGAAGCCGCCATATTCGCGATGATGGCGCAGCGCACCCTTGGATTTGCCGGTGGTGCCGCCGGTGTAATTCAAGGTCGAGATGTCGTCCGCAAGGGCGAAGTTCTTCGGGCTTGCGCTGCCCGTACCTTCGACTGCCTGCAGCAGGTCGGCGCCGTAATCTGCCGGGCCGAGCGTGAACACGGTCTTCAGCCCGGACGCTTTGGCCGCGAGCTCGCCGCCGCGATCGCGAAACGTGATGCCGTCGACGATCAGCATCTCGGCCTCGGAATCCTCGATCTGGAACAGCTGGTCGTCGAGCGAGCCTAGCGGATGCAGCCAGGTGATCGCAAGCCGCGACAATTGTGCGGCGACGCCGGCGCACCAGGTGTCGGCGCGGTTGGCGGTGAGAAAGGCGACGCGGGTGCCCGGCGCAAAGCCGAACCGCACGAACACGCTCTGCATCCGTCCGATCAGGTCGGTCGCGCCCTGATAGCTGAGCGAGCCGCCCGGCCAGGCGAAGGCCGTGCGCGACGGATAGCGCGCCAGCGCCCGCACGGTCTGCTCGCAGACCGCCGGAAATGCATAGAGCGGATTGCTCATCTTGTTCTTCCTCCCGCCTTTGTCTTTGGCTTCTCTCGTGCCAATGTTGCGGGCAACGCTAACACAAGGCTGCACGGAAGAAACAACTTGTCCGCTGATCTTCTTGCGCGTTTTCGCGATCGCCTTCGGCTGCCGCTGATCGCGGCGCCGATGTTTCTGGTGTCGGGCGTCGAGTTGGTGGTAGCGGCCTGCCGCAACGGCGTGATCGGCTCGTTTCCGACGGTGAATTGCCGTGAGACGGAACAGCTCGATGCCTGGCTCGGCGAGATCGAGCGCCGCCTGCAGGCGCATGCCGATGCGAACGGCAAGGCGGCGGCGCCGATTTGCCCGAACCTGATCGTGCACCGCTCCAATGCGCGGCTCCAGCAGGATCTCGCTGTGCTGCTGCGGCACAAGGTCGAGCTCGTGATCACCTCGGTCGGTTCGCCCGCACCGGTTCTCGCGCCGTTGCATGATGCCGGCGCGCTGGTGTTCGCCGATGTCGCCTCGATCCGCCATGCTGAGCGCGCGGCCGCCGCCGGCGCCGACGGGCTGGTGCTGCTCACCGCGGGTGCCGGCGGGCAGACCGGCTGGCTCAATCCGTTCGTGTTTGTGCGCGCGGTGCGCGGTTTCTTCGATGGCCCGATCGTGCTTGCTGGCGGCATCAGCGACGGCCACGCCCTGCGCGCCGCGCAGGCGCTCGGCTGCGATCTAGCCTATATGGGCACCAAGTTCATCGCGACGCGCGAGAGCATGGCCGACGCGAGGTACAAGCAGATGCTGGTCGACAGCTCTGCCGACGACATCCTGCTCACGACGGCGTTCACAGGCCTGCAGACCAACATGCTGCGGCCCTCGATCGAGGCCGCCGGTCTCGATCCCGACGATCTGCCGGCGCGCGGCGCGATCGACATCGGCAAGGACATCGACATCGGCGCCCGCGAAAGCCGCCCGAAACGCTGGCGCGACATCTGGAGCGGTGGTCATTCCACCTCGGGGGTGACCGGAGTGCTTGGCGTCGACGATCTCGTGGCGCAGACGGTTGCGGAGTACGAGGCGGCGAGCGTGCGGGTGCGGCTCGCCTGATACCAGACCCAGCTGTCGCTCAAGTCCCGCCTGTCCGCTTAACGCGGCATTAACCATGCCAGTCCCAACAATGGCGCCATGGGACGGTCTGCCGCCACGGCCGGCCGCCCGGCAGTTGTGGGAATGCGACATGGCTTTTGAGGCGCTTTTCGCCAAGGATCTGGCCAAGGATCTGGACAAGACCCCGGCATCGCTCGACGAGCTCCGGACCCGGGTCTTCTACGCCCTGCAGCGGCATCCGCTGTGCCGTCAGGTCGAATTCGACATCGTCAGCACGCCGCGGACCCGGCGCACCAACTGGACGGTCAGCCTGCACTCGGTCCAGCCGGGGGCGCTGTGGACGGCCCATGAGATCGTCGCCGACATCCAGGAAGCCTATGAGCTTGCCGCCGCGGCCTGATTTTCGGGCCGTTTCGGGACAATTTCACCTATTTGGCATCGTCATGGCACGGTAACGCCGCATTTGGCGGTCAGCCTGCGGTGATACTGGCAGGGAATGGAGTAATTTTTGACCAGAGCCATCACCCTCGCCGCGCTGACATGTTTCCTCCTTGCCGGCGCTGCGATCACAGCCATTTTGGGCCGCGACAGCCTGCCGGCGGCGCAGGCCGACATCGGCCCGGTCGCCAACCGCGCCAGCAAGCAGGACAAGCTCGCGGTCACGACGCTTGCCACTGCCGCCTTTGAGGCGCCCCAGCCGACTGTGCCTCCCGCCAATCCGTCGCCGCTCCTGCTGCGGGCGCAGGCCGCGATCCCGGGCGCGACCGACACCGTGCGCCAGGCCTATGCCTCCGCCGAGCCCACCGATATCGGCCTGCCGAAGCTCACCGACCCGGTCGATGCCGGCCTGCCGAAGGCCGCCGAGCCCGGGGCATTGCCGACGGCTCCCGCGCCGCCGAAGCCCAAGGCCGCCGCCAAGCCGGCGCCGCAGAAGAGCTACGCGCTGCTCAGCGACGCGCAGATCGCCGGCATCAAAGACCGCCTCAAGCTGTCGTCGTCGCAGGAATATTACTGGCCGGCGGTCGAGACCGCGCTGCGTGCCGTGGCGCGCAAGATCCACGCCAAGCGCCAGGGCGATCCTGCGGCGGGCACTATGCCGATCGATCCCGATTCCGACGAAGTCCAGCAGCTGAAGTCGGCGGCGATGCCGCTGCTGTTCCAGCTCCGCGAGGACCAGAAGAACGAAGTGCGCTCGCTGGCCCGCCTGATCGGACTCGAACGGGTCGCCGCGATGATCTGAGTGCCGGGTCCGGTCGAACCGGACCTTTGCTCCAGCTTCGCGGGTTTATTACATCGGCCGCAGTTTCTCGACCCTGCCCTGGCTTTCGACAAGCAGCTGTTTCATGAAATCCTTGTTGCGCTTCAGCCAGGGCTCCAGCGTCTGCTTGATGTCGCCTGGCGACCTCTTCTCGACAGCCTGCGCAAGCCGGGTCTGGAAAGTCCCCCAATCCTTGAACATCTCCTTCAGCAGCGCATCGTCGGAGATGTTGATCGCCGACTTGATATCGCCGACGGTTTCGAGCTCGCGCATGTTGCTCTGCCGCAGGATCGAATCCAGATTCTCCAGGCATTCGTGGTAGCGCTCGAGCAGATCGTCCCATCGCTTGGCGTTGACGTCATCGTCCATGCCCTCGACCGCGTTGTACAAGGGTTCGAGAAACGACCAGCGGAAGCGCCTTGCCAGCCGCAGCAGGATCGACAGGAAGACGATGTCCTTTGGCATGTTCTGCGCGACCATCAGGCGGGGATCCTCGCTGAAGGGCGGCATCGGGACGAAGATGAGGACGACCGAGAACGGCGTGTTGTCGAGATATTCGAGCCGGGCAATGACCGGCTGATAAAGCTTCAGGTCGCGAAATATCGGGCTCAGCACCTGTTCACGGCTGCGGCGGCTTGCGATATCGACGTCGGCGAACGAGTTCGCGACATAGTTGGTCAGTTCGTCGAGCCAGGCGCCGCTGTCGTAGCGGTTTTGCGCGCGGAGCAGGTCCTCCCAGTCGAGCTCCGCCGTGTCGGGACCGGACAGCAGCGTGACGGTGGCGGCGTCCGCCTCAAGTCTCGCATCCTTCAGGAATCCGCGTGCGCGGTCCGCAGGGGCGAGCGGTGCCAGCAAGTCGGCCTTTTGCCGGAATGACAGCTCGTCGCTGAACACGATGCGCAGCCTGAGCCGAAACAGCTCTTCCGGACGGGTGATCTGCATGAACTGCGCGTGAATGTCCTTCGCCGCATCGTTGAACTCGCGGGCGTGGTTGGCATTCAGTCGCGGCCTGAGCGGGACGTTACCGAAGGTCGGTTTCACGAACAGATCCTCGAGAAACCGCCGCACATCGTCTTCGCCGATCCCGTAGAACTCGTTCTCCGCCAGCATCGGAAACGACGGCGAACTATCGACCGAGAACCACAGCACTTTCGACATCAGCTTCAGCGCGCGCTTGTAGCCGTCGAACTGCGAAATCTCCGACGCGCACCAGGTCCAATTGTGCTCGGCATTGGTGTGGATGAAGATCAGGCAGTCGGCCCTGGCCGTGTTGTCGATCATCCATTGGCGCCACTCCGCGCCGCCCGGGATTTCCTCGCACACATAGCACTCCACCGGACGCTGGCGGTCGAGGCTGCTGAGATATTCGAGCCGCGCCTTGAGCAGGCGCGCGAGATATCTGTCTTCGGCGCGATGGCTGAGAAAGACCGAAAAATCATCCGGCATGGCAAAACCCGATCCGCATGAATGTTATGCGACGGCCGGCCGCATCTTCGTCGGCCAAATTCCGTAGCTCGCCGCGGACGGAATGATATCCCGTCCTTGAAATCTGCAATCGCCAGGCGAGAAAAAGAAAAACCGTCTGCCAGTGAAATATCTCACTATACCTTAGGGTGTATCGCGTGCAAGCTGACTGCCGCGGAGAGCCGGCGCGCAAAATTGTCCGGCTCCGGCATCGAATGACTAAAATTGTAAGCAAGCCGATGCGCCGGGTTGGGCGCGTTGCTTCATTTCATGACGTCATGGTTCCGCGGGGGCAATTATGCCGAAGACCAAGCAGCAGCATCTCGATCGCGACGCCGGACCGAAGCGGATCCTGGCTCTCGATGGCGGCGGCATTCGCGGCATCCTGACGCTCGAATATCTCGCCGCGGTCGAAGCGATATTGCGCAGGCGGTACGGCAAGGACGATCTGCTGCTTTGCGACTATTTCGATCTGATCGGCGGCACCTCGACGGGATCGATCATTGCGGCCGGACTGGCCTGCGGCATGACGATCGACGCCTTGAAGAAGCTCTATCGCGGGATCGGCACCGACATCTTTCAGGGTTCGTTCTGGCGGCGCGGGCTGCTGGCGCCAAAATTCAAGGCCGACGCCTTGCAGCGCGCGCTCGACGCGCAGCTCGGCGCCGACACGGCGCTCGGCGGCGATCACATCCGCACCGGCCTTATGATCATGACCAAGCGGCTCGATACCGGGAGTCCCTGGCCGCTGCATAACCATCCGGACGCGCCCTACGCAAAGCAGGACGGCGCGTTGCGGCTGACCGAGGTGGTTCGCGCCAGCACCGCGGCGCCAACCTATTTCGAACCGCAGAAGATCACGATCTCGGCGCGCGACGGCAGCACGGTCAGCGGCGCCTTCGTCGACGGCGGCGTCAGCCCGTTCAACGATCCGGCCCTGCAACTCCTGATGCTCGCGGCACTCCATGGCCATGGCTTTCGCTGGCATACCGGCAAGGACAATCTCCTGCTGATCTCGGCCGGTACGGGCGTGTTCAAATCGACATTCTCGACGGACGAGATCGTCCACATGCCGGCGGCGGAGCAGGGCGTGCGGTCGCTGCAATCGCTCATGGACGATTGCGGGCGGTATAATCACGGCATGCTGCAATGGCTGACGAACTGCCTGACGCCGTGGATGATCGATCGCGCGGTAGAAGACATGGTGGCCGACAGCCAGAGCGGGCCGCAACTCGCGACCTATGCGCGCTACAACGTGCTGCTGGAAACCGACTGGTTGAAGAAGACGGTCGCCATCGACCGGACGCCGGACGCGCTGGTGAAGATCGCGGCGATGGACAACCCGAACAACATGGACGAGCTCGCCGACATCGGACGACTCGCAGCAATCAGGCAGGTCAAGCCGGATCACTTCCCGCCGGCCTTCGATATCAAATGATGCCGCGCGGAGCGGCTTCTCAACACGTAAATCCCAGTTTCGACAATCAAATCGCCTTCAGCTAAGTTCGCCACCGAGACACAATGATCCAATCATTTAGTCGAGGTGTCGCGATGACCACAGAGCCGGATGCCAGATCACCGAACAAGGTGGTTCTCTTCAGCGGTCACATGATCGATGCGCGAGATCGAAAAACGCCCCGCTTTCCGCCGGACAAGGAGCCGGCAGCCGCCGCTGCAATCGCCGATGCGCTTTCGCGGATTGGCGCGGCCGAAGGCGATCTTGCCATCTGCGGCGGCGCTTGCGGCGGTGACCTGCTGTTTGCGGAAGCTGCTCTGGCGCGGGGCATGCGGCTTGAGATCTATATTCCGTTCGACGAGCCGACCTTCCTTGCCGGTTCGGTGGATTTCGCCGGCGGCAACTGGCGCGCGCGCTATTTCGCGGCCAAATCGCGCGCGACGCTCCACGTCATGCCCGACGAGCTGGGGCCGCTGCCGGCCGGCGAGAACGCCTATGAGCGCGACAATCAATGGATGCTGGAGCAGGCCGCGCGATATGGCGGCGAAAGGATCGCCTTCATCTGCCTGTGGAACGGCGAGGGCGGCGATGGCCCTGGCGGTGCCAAGCACCTGATGGAGGAAGCGGGGCGCAGGACGACGTGGATTTACTGGCTGGATACACGAAAATTATGGGACTGAAGGATTTGCAATATGCCGTCGTGTTTCATGATCATGCCTTACGGCCGCAGGGCGACGCAGAATGACTCGGGCCGCGGACCGGCCGAGATCGATTTCAATGCGCTTTGGGATCGCGGCTACGTTCCGGTTATCAAGGATCTGGGCTACGAGCCGGTGCGCGCGGACCAGGACACGAGCGCTTTGATCATCAGCGAAATGCTGGAGCGCCTATACTTCGCCGATCTCGTGCTGGCCGACATGACGATTCCGAACGGAAACGTCTATTATGAAGTCGGGATCCGCCACGCCGCTCAGAAGACCGGGTGCGTCCTGCTCGCGGCGGAATGGTCGAAGCAATTGTTCGATGTCGCGCAGATGCGGACTGTCCGCTATCCGCTGCCCGAAGGTGACATCAACCCCGGCACCGCCGCGGCGTTCCAGGCGTCGATCAAGGGGGAAATCGAATTCCGCCGTAACGGCATCTCGCCGATGCACCAATCGATCCCGGGCTATCCCGACAAAGTCGATCCACGCAAGGCTGTAACGACGCGGGGCCAGCTTGCGGAGCAAGCCGCATTCCAGACCAAGGTACGGGCCGTGCGCGCGGCGCCCGCGGCTGAGCGCATGAAGCGGGCGCAGGCGTTGATCGCCGCTGAGGGAAATCCGCCTGCAAGCTATGCGAAGGCCCTCGCTCTGTTGTTGCTGCTGCGCGATTGCGTCATCGATACTGACGACTGGAATGTTATGCTCGACTTCACGCAGAACCTTCCGGACTGCTTTGCTGACGAACCCGAAGTGAAGGAGAACCGCGCATTTGCGGGGGCCCAGGTTGGAAACCACATCGAGGCCATCGCCGAGCTTGAAACGTTAATCGACCTCGCGGGACCGACGCCCGAGCGCCTGGGTCTGATGGGGGGCCGTTACAAGCGTCTCGCTGACGATGCTGCGGCCAACGAACGAGTCACGTATCTTGCCGAGGCTATCAAGTATTACGAACAGGGAATGGATCTCGATCTCAACGCCTATTATTGCTCCAGCAACCTGCCCCGTCTCTATCGTGCGCGCGGCACGGAAGGTGACGAGGATCGCGCGCAGGCGACGGTGAGGCTTGCGATCGCCGCGTGCGAGCGTGCCCGGCGGCTGAACGTCGCTGACGAATGGCTGCGCCCGACGCTGCTTGCCGCGGCCTTCGATCTCGGCGATCCCGACAAGGCTGACAAACTCGCCACCGAGGTGATTGCCGAGGGTCAGGTGAAATGGAAAGTGCGCAGCGTTCTTCGCGATCTCAGGGCCAGCGTCTTGTATGTTGAGGACGCCGCGAAGCGGGCGCGGCTGTCCGCAATCATCGACCAGATCAAGGGGCCCGACGAGCCGCCGGGGCCTCCGCCTCAGCCAAGCCGCATCGACAGCTCGACGTCCTCGCCGAACGGCACCGACAGGTAGCCGCTCGCCGGCGAGCGCACGCGCGCCAGATAGTCGGGGCTGTCATCGGCGTTGTCGGCGACCACGAACGCGCCCGGCTTGAGGCGGTGCTCCACGAGATCGAGGATCTCGGGATAGAGCGCCTTGGCGCCGTCGAGCAGCACGAGGTCGATCGTATCGGGCAGATCGGTGCGCAACGTCCGGAGCGCGTCGCCCTCGCGGATCTCGACCAGGTCGTAGAGGCCGCCGGCGACGAGATTGTCCCGGGCGCGCAACACCTTGGACGATTCGAACTCGCTGGTGATCAGGCGGCCGCCGCCATTGTCGCGCAGCGCGGCGGCAAGGTGCAGGGTCGAGATGCCGAACGAGGTGCCGAACTCGACGATGCTCCGCGCGCCGCTGCCGCGCGCCAGCATGTAGAGCAGCGCGCCGGTCTCGCGCGAGACCGCGAGCGGCACGTTGCTCAGGCGGCCGTAGAGCGCGCGATAGTCGGTCTTGCTCCGCAACAGGCGCGTCCGCTCCTCGTCGGTGAGGTCGGCCACCGCGAGCTGGGTTTCTTCCTGCGCGGCGGAAGCCTGCTCGAACAGGCGATCGAACAGGCCCGCGAGCTCAGGTGAAATGAGGGTGGTCATATCGGGTCTCTCGGTCTGAAAGCGGCGCGTTCTTGCGCCTCGTCAGAAATACGAATAATTATTCGCATTCGCTAATCGCATTCCCCAGAGCGTTCATGACCGAGCGTCGAAGCTCTTCAATTTCCTCGCGAAAACAACCGCAACAGGCCCGCTCGGCCGAGCTCGTCGCGGCGATTCTCGATGCCGCTGTTCAGGTTTTGACCAAGGAGGGGGCGCAGCGTTTCACCACGGCGCGGGTGGCCGAGAGGGCCGGCGTCAGCGTCGGCTCGCTGTACCAGTATTTTCCGAACAAGGCGGCGATCCTGTTCCGGCTGCAGAGCGACGAATGGCGGCAGACCACGACCCTGCTGCGCGACATCCTCGAGGACGCAAAACGGCCGCCACTCGACCGGCTGCGCACGCTGGTGCACGCCTTCGTCCGCTCGGAATGCGAGGAGGCCGCGGTGCGCGTCGCGCTTGGTGACGCCGCGCCGCTCTATCGCGATGCGCCGGAAGCGCGCGAGGCGCGGACGTCGGGCGAGCGCATCGTCGAGACCTTCATGCGCGCGGCCTTGCCGAAGGCGTCCGACGCGGTGCGCGCGATGGCCGGCGATCTGATCGCGACGACGCTGAGCACGGTCGGCAAGGATTTTTCGGAAAGCCCGCGAACGCAGGCGGAGATCGAGACCTGCGCCGACGCCATGGCCGACATGTTCTGCGCGTATCTGAGGAGCCTTGGACGACGCTGAGGCGTCTGCCATCGCGCCGCGGCCGCGCCACGCGTAGCCCGACAGGGCGAAGCGTGGTGCCCAACCCGGATCCTTCGCAGCTGTCCTTCAAACCGCCGCTTTAGCGGTCCATTGACAATCCCCGCCAGGCGTCGTCTCCCGGGTGAAACACTTCATAAGCGGAGTTCCGCTTCGCAACTGACCTAGCGCGCAGCGCGGCGTCAGATCGCGGCAAATATTCTTCCTCGATCTCGGCCGGGTATGTTACGCAACGGGTCGTTGGTCGGTCGTCCCTATGAGGAAGGTCACTGACGCCTTGCGGGCTGGCTGGACGCGTGTCGCAACGTGCAGCCCCGATCGCTGGCAGATGATGTCCGACGGAGATTTTCAGATGAAGTTTATTCCCCTCGCGGCGGTTCTCATCCTTGCCTGCCAGGCTATTGCTTGCCACGGCGCCGCCGCTCAAACGTCCGGATGCTCGGCGATCAGCAATTCCAATGACCGGCTGGCCTGCTATGACAAGGCCGCCGCGATCACGGGTGGAAGTCCGGACAAGGGCAAGACCGCCTTATCGGATCCGTCGGCCAAGCGTGGCAGCGTCGTCGAGATGCTTGCTGATGAAAATGCAAAACTGAACGCCAAGCTCAAGACCATCTGCCGCGGCTGCTGACACTGCCCCATGGCAAGCGATCTGATCGCGACGACGCTGGGCGCGGCCGGCAGGAGCTGAGCCGCCGGCGCAATTGCTCCGAGAGCATGATCTCGGTACCGCTTCACGCCGAACTCGGCTATCAGGGGCGCCCGGCGGAGGTCACGCCGCGATCCGAGAAGAGGGCCAGTTCGCTGGCAAGCAACCGTGAAGCTCGAACAACGTCTGCACGAACTCAACATCGAGCTGCCGATGTCGGCGGCGGCCGGCGGCGCCTATGCACCGGTGGTGGTCCACGGCGACACGATCTATGTCAGCGGCCAACTTCCGCGCGATGGTGACAAGGTGCATGTCGTCGGCCAGGTCGGTCGTGATGTCACCTTGGAAGACGCCAAGCGGGGTGCGCGGCTGGCGCTGATCCACGGACTGGCCGCGATCAAGGCACATCTGGGGTCGCTCGACAATGTCGCGCAGATCTTGAAGCTCACCGTGTTCGTGCACAGCGCCGCGGATTTCAGCGGTCAGACGGCAGTCGCCGACGGCGCGTCGGAGCTCATCATGGAGCTGTTCGGTCCCGAGCGCGGACTGCACCCCAGGACGAGCGTCGGCGTCGCGCAGCTTGCCGCGCAACGCAGCGATCGAGGTCGAGTTGATCGCTGCGTTGGCGCGCTAGAGCGTTTTCGAGCGAGGTGGACGCCGGTTCGCGTGAAGAAAACGCGTCAATACAACAGGCTAGAGTTTCGGTTCTGATTCAATCAGAATCGAAGCTCTAGCTTAAGCCGCTTGGTCGCGCCACACGCAGCAACAGTCAAACGATCAGGGGCCGCCTCGGTTGGCGGCCTCGTTCGCTTCATTGTCGTCGATGTCGCTTCGATCGCGGCCCGCCGGTTCGCTCCGGCAGATCAACTGACGATCAAGAAGTTCGCCGCCGTGAGCGTGCCTGCCGTGGCGCCGTTGAGCCAGACCGCGGTGTCGCCGTCGACCTGGACAACGAAGTAGGCGCCGTTTTGGTAGGAGTGCGACAGCACGTCGGCAAAGAAGCTGAAGCCGGAGCCATTGAGTTGCACGACGTCGGTCGCGCCATTCCAATCCTGAACCACCTGCACGCTGGGCACGTCATTGGAGACGAACGTGTTGCTGCCGCCGCCGCCGAAATAGTAGTTCACCCCCATGCCGCCGTCGAAATAGTCGTTGCCGACGCTTCCGAGCAGGATGTCCGAGCCATCACCGCCGTACAGCGTGTTGTTGCCGGCGCCGCCATAGAGGTAGTCATTGCCGCCGTAACCGTAGAGCACGTCATTGCCGTCATCGCCGTTGAGTACGTCGTTGACTTGCGAACCGATCAGCACATCGTTGCCGGTGCCGCCGTAGGCGTTTCCACCGCCAGTCGGCAGATAGATCCAGTCATCCCCGCCGCCGCCTTCCAGAAGATCCACGCCGGCGTCCCCGACGATGGTGTCTTACGCGCCCCCGCCGTAGACGCTGTCATCGCCCAGGCCGCCGTAGATCGCTGATCCGCCTGTGCCGTTGGTGCCAGTCAGCACGATGAGATCGTTGCCATTGCCACCGAATGCAAGTGTCGTATCGCCAATGGCTGCGTAGCCGCCAAACAGGCTGTCGTTTCCGTCGCCGCCATCCCAATACAGAACGGTTCCGGTCAGCAGGTCATCCCCGGTACCGCCGTAGGCAACCCCGCCATAAAAGCCGCTCAGAGATGTATTGATGGTGTCGTTTCCATCGCCTCCGAAAGCGCCGCCTTGACCGGTTGCGGTAATCGAATCGTTGCCCCCGTCGCCGTAGAATGCACCGATACCCGAGAGAGTATCGTTTCCACCCCCGCCGTAGATTCTTATGCCTGGGCCCGTGGGGCTCCCTCCGGAAAGGCTGTCATTCCCCTCACCACCATAGAGCGTTTGTCCGCCTCCGGTGGTGGCGTTGCCGTTGAGGGTGTCGGCGCCATCCAGGCCATACATGACGTCTTCGTTGCCGGTATGGCTGTCATCGCCCAGGGTGCCGACATAGGTGGTCATGATCTCTTCCTGCTTTCCAGACGCTCCTCCGGGGATGATGGCGGAACGATCCCACCCAGGCAAGCTCCAGGGTTGATAGCTCCGCTGCCGACATCCTCACGTTGGGATATCGCGCAGTCAGCGACGACGGCTGTTTCCGGGCTGCGTGAGATCGGCTTGCAGAATGCCGGCGGCGCGCGTCTGACGATTTCGGATCAGGATTGCGGCGCGGGTTGCGCGCGCTACTGCAGTTCGCTTGGGGCAGTCCGTCTTCGCTTTCGCGCTGCTCAAGCTTCGCCGGACACGCTTCGCCCTTCTGGGCCATTGCGTGGCTGCTTCACGCGGTGCGGTGCCCGGGCGTCCGCCTTCGCCAAGGCTTCGGCGGGACAGCCTTCTCTGCTTCGCTTGGATAGAGCCCGTAGTGGCTCGCCCGGCCGAAGCTGCGAAGCAGCGAAGGCTGGTGCCCCTGGCCGGCAATCGCCTAATACCATAACCGATTGAATTTAAAACTGTTTTTGTCGCCGATTGCTGCCGATACCAGCAGAAATACCAGCAACGTGATGCTCGGTATTAGCTCGCAAAAATAAAAGCAAGCTCCTCGGCAGTCAGCAGGCACGGCGGCAGCAGGCACGGCCCATGCCGTTCCGGTCACCACAGTCGTCCGACCGGAATCGAACCCGGCTCTGATCGAATTGCTGCGGGATCGACCTAACTCAATATCGGGAGGTCAAGGACGGGTCTTGTCATACGTAGCCGACCATTAGCCCCGACGATGTCAAGCGAGACACTTACTTCGTACTGGATGACTTCGGCGGTCAACTCGGTTGCGGTTGGCACAAGACCGACGTCGAAAAGCGCTGATCGCGCGACGTAGTAGATGTCCAATGCGCTCACGACACGGAGAAATAAGCGCGGCGGCGCGACGAGGTGGTGAGGCGCTTGCTTGGCAAGGGCGACAAGAACAAGCCTTGCGGTATCTATAACCTTGCGGCCTATTGGGCCGAGTACGTGCGTTTAGCGTAGCATTGGTCGCATCGCCTCGACAGCTCACGCGCCAGTGCGCCCGCTGTCTCGCTTCGGAGATCGGCGGCCTAGCTCGCTCTCGTTTCGACCCGTGGCAGCGAAGCGTGATATTCGTCCACGCTGTCGAGGTCAATCATGGTCTTGCCTCCCATCTTGTATGCCCTGATCCTCTCGTGGGCGATCAGCTCATAAGCCTTAGTCTTTCCGAATTTGCCATTGCGGCAACCGTCCTTGAACTCGACGAGGCCACGCCGCTTGTTGTTATCATTGTCAACCATGGTTCCTGCAGGTGCTTCGATGATCTCCGCCATGGGATCAAGCCCCGCTGAGCGAGATAGGCATTTCCATGGCGTGACTTACCAGGAAGACGCTGCTTTTGTGGTAGCTGACGAGTTTCCTGCTGACTTGTTTCGACGCCATATGCGCATGGCCCAACTGCCCGGGATGCGCTGATCTAAATCTCTTACGTGCCAAACAAAAGGCTCTCTGATGCCGCTGCTAACGCCCGCGCACTGTAGAGTGCAAATCGGACAGACACCGGAAGCGCTCTTGGCGAGCTCGAGCAGACCAATTTCGACAGCTACCAAATGCTGCGGATCGATCAGGCGCCGGCCATCGAGGTCCATATCGTGCCGAGCACCGAACCGCCCGGCGGCATGGGCGAGACCGGAACCTCGGGCATCGTGCCTGCGATCAGCAATGCGATCTTCGCGGCCACAGGCAAGCGGCTGCGCAAGATGCCGGTCGATCCCGGGTTGTTGAAGCGGACGTAATGAGCGGTTGGTTGCGGTAACCGGAGCTGCTGAAGTCCGCTTTTGACCTAAGCGATTTCGACCGCAACTTCGTTGTCACTGAAAGGGGCGCGCGCCTGCCGCCCAGGCAGCAGGGTTCGTAGCGGTCAACTCGGACGGACGGCTGGCGGACAAGCGGGCTTGCGGACGCTGGTCTCAAGGCCGTTGGGCGTGCTGGACGTGGACCGACGCGCTTCAATTCGCCTTCGGCGCCGGGCGGCGCGGGACGATCGTCATCGGAGTGAACTCATAGACGGCTTGGCCATCCTGGTTGTACATCGTCCATTTCATATTCACCGTACCCTGCGGTTTGCTCTTCGAAGGGGTAAGGCTTTCGACCTCTCCTTCCAAGCGCAGCACATCGCCGGGACGTACTGGCGCCAGCCAGCGCAAGCCGCCTCCCATTCCGATGATCGGATGATCGCCGAAAGGGCGGCTTTCCACCAACAACCTCATTGCAAGTGAGGCCGTGTGCCATCCGGATGCCGCAAGGCCCTTGAAGAAGGTCCTGCTAGCCGCTTCTTCATCCAGATGCATCGGCTGCGGGTCAAATTCGGCCGCGAAGCGCTTGATTTCTGAAGCGGTGATCTGCGCTTCACCCGACTTGAACTGCATTCCGACGGAAAGATCATCAAACCACGCGATCGCCGTCATGAGCTTCTCCTTCCTACGGGCTGGATCACTTGCGCCAATCCGCCGTAGCTGTGCGCTAGTTCCGCTGCGCGGTCCAGTAGCCCGAGCAGCGCGCGGATCCCGAATGGCCACTCCACGTGCCACGGCCGGAACTGGTTGCGAGCCTGCCCGAACCGGAAGCGTACTTGTCGTGCACGGTCACGGAAGCGCGGACCGCACCCGAGCGAGCCACATAACCGCTGAACCGCACCAGATTTGGATGTGTGACGATTCCGTTGCTGATGTTGACAGCGAAGTTGTAGGTCGGATCGCATGCGCCTCTCTGCGTCACGAAAATGAGGTCCCAGGATCCGTCATAGGCCGAGCTGGCTTGTGCGACAGAAGTCAGGGCGAGGCAGCCCGCGACCGTCGCGGAAAACAAGAGCGGCTTTATCATCGTCGTTCTCCAAAGCGTTGTACGTGTTGGGTCATGTAGCCATCTTCAGCGTTGCATCTGCAGGTTCATGAGCTCGGGATGTCCCATCATCATGTTCTCGTTCAGATTGGTCATGATCACGAGCGATCCGTACGATAAGCACGCCAAACGCCAGCGCCAGGACATTGTGGCTGCTGTCGGGCCCGGTCGTGATGTGAAGAAAGAAGACCAGGTGCACCCCCATCTGGGCGATGGCGAGGACGGCGAGTCCGGCCGGCACGCCCGGCGCCCAGATCGCCGAGGTGTTTGCCACCCAGAAGGATGTGGCCGTCAGGATCACCGCCAGTAGCAAACCGATCGTGTACACAAGGAAGCCGGAAGAAGCTCTTTGCTCCGAGGCCGGGATCGCTGGCCTGTCTTCCGGTGCAACATCCCAACGCATTTCAGTCATGGAAGGACTCCCATCAGATAGACAACGGTGAAGATCAGAACCCAGATGATGTCGAGCGCATGCCAGAACAATGAGAAGCAGTGCAGACGGCGAACCACGACGTCCTGAAAACCTCTCAATGACAGCTGGACCATCATGAGAGCCAGCCATGCCAGTCCGAACGTCACGTGCAGCCCGTGACTGCCGACCAGCGTGAAGAAGGCGGACAGGAACGCGCTGCGTTGCGGCGTCGCTCCTAACGCGATCATGCCTTGGAATTCGCGAAGCTCGAGCGAAAGAAATGCCGCTCCCAACAGGAATGTCGCCAGGGCGCCAACAAAGACGACGTGATACCGCCGCGCATTGATGGCCAACGACATCATGCCGCAAGTGTAGCTGGAGAGCAGGAGAAGCGCGGTTTCTATCGCAACGTTCCGCTGGTCAAACAGCTGAGCACCGGTGAGGCCGCCGGCACTCGCTTTTGCGAGCACGGCATAGCTCGCAAACAGCGCCGAGAACATCACGATGTCGCTCAGCAGGAAGATCCAGAACCCGAAGCCTGCGACCACTCGCTTAGGCGCGGGCCCGGCTTCGCTTGCATTCAGCAGTTCGCCTCGGCGGACTGCATCCATCTCAACTGCGACGTTCATGGCGATACCTCCACCGGGTGTGCGCGATCGAACAGGCGGATCTCATCTGCGGAAATCTCGACTTCGTCCTTTCTGCGGAACATGAAGGCGAGCAACGTCACGGCCGCGCCAAGAACTCCGAAGCCTGCCATCCACCAGATGTGCCAGATCAGGGCGAAGCCGGTGACTACGGCAAAGAACGCGGTCACGAAACCGACAGGAGTGTTCTTGGGGACTTCGATCGGCTGGTAAGCGTGCTGCCGCAAGGGCAGCTCCTGCTTCGCTAGCAGGCGCTGCTTCTGCGTCCAGAATGCATCGAGTCCGTCAACGCGCGGCAGGACCGCAAAATTCCAGGCCGGGGGCGGCGACGCGGTAGACCATTCCAGTGTGCGGCCATTCCACGGATCACCCGTCGTGTCGCGCAGTTGCTCGCGGTGACGAATGGACACCACGATCTGGACGATCTGACAGATGATTCCGGTCAGGATGACGAGTGCGCCTACCTCGGCGACCAAAAGCCAAGGCTGCCAAGAAAGGACGTCGTAGTGCTGCAGACGGCGGGGCATGCCCATCAGCCCCGTCACGTAGAGCGGCATGAACGCGAGATGGAAGCCGATGAACCAGCACCAGAAGGCGGCCTTGCCCCAGCGCTCATCCAGCTTGAAGCCGAACGCCTTGGGAAACCAGTAATTGTAGCCAGCGATGCACCCGAACAGCACGCCCGGGATGATGACGTGATGGAAATGGGCGACCAGGAAGACACTATTATGGACCTGCCAATCGACCGGGGGCAACGCCAGGAGCACTCCAGTCAGGCCACCGAAGACGAACGACACCATGAAGCCGATCGTCCATAACACCGGCACCGTGAACCGGACCCGCCCGCCGTACATTGTAAACAGCCAGTTAAAGACTTTGACGCCGGTCGGCACGCCGATGATCATGCTCGTGATGCCGAAGAAGGCGTTGACGCTCGCGCTGGCGCCCATGGTGAAGAAATGATGGAGCCAGACCGTGTAGGAGAGGACACAGATAGCCATGGTCGCGAGTACCATCGAGCGATAGCCGAACAGCGACTTGCCCGAAAAAGTGGCGGTCACCTCGGAAAAGATGCCGAAGGCCGGGAGAACCAAGATGTAGACTTCGGGATTTCCCCAGACCCAGAACAGGTTCACATACATCATCGCGTTGCCGCCGGCGTCCACTGTGAAGAAGTGGAAGCCCAGGTAACGATCGAGGAGCAGCATTGCGAACAGCGCGGTGATCACCGGAAAGGCGGCCACCATCAGCAAATTCGATGCAAGCGCTGTCCAGCAGAAAACCGGCATGCGCATGTAGCTCATTCCGGGAGCCCGCATCTTCAGAATCGTCGTGACAAAATTGACGCCGCTCAACAATGTCCCAAGCCCGGATAATTGCAGCGATCAGAGGTAATAGTCGACGCCGACACCCGGCGAGAATTGCAGCTCGCTCAACGGCGGATAGGCAAACCAGCCGGTCTTTGCAAACTCGCCGACTGCCAGCGATACGTTCGGGAGGAGAACACCGGACGCGGTCAGCCAGAAGCTGATCGAGTTCATCGTTGGGAACGCGACATCGCGGGCGCCGAGTTGCAGCGGGACGGCGAAGTTCATCAATCCGATCACAAGCGGCATGGCCACGAAGAAGATCATGATCGTGCCATGTGCCGAAAAAATCTGGTCGAAATGCTCAGGCGGCAGGTACCCCTGAGCTCCGCCGGCCGCTACCGCCTGCTGGGTGCGCATCATGATTCCGTCCGCGAAACTGCGCGAATGCCGCTGTGCGGGGATCAGCCTTCACTAAGAAAATTGAGCGGATGCGCGCGCCCGAGTTGGCGCCACTTTTAACAAGCACTGAGGGGGCATCGAGTTCCTCGAAGTCGAGGTGGTAATCGGCGCAACTGGTATCCGATGGTTTCCCATGATCTTTCCAGTGGTCAAAATTGCTCACAAAGAACAGATCACGTTTAATCAATGTCGGCGGAGGGATCGTCGGACCTTCTGTTGGAATAGGTCGTCGATTTGACGCACCGATAGCGTCTATTGTGGTAAGATGCGCTTCTGGGGCGGTCGCACGCCACAATCCTCGAAATACAGATCGGTTCGCGACCATGCCTGATGGGTCCGCCACCGCCCATACTTATTGTCCGAAAATTGTCACGGTGTTGGCGGAGGGTTATAACTTTGACTGCTTTCGGCGGGATATGTTGGCGGCACTTACCGTCGCAATCGTCGCTCTGCCGCTGTCGATGGCGATCGCTGTAGCCTCGGGCGTTTCGCCGGAACGAGGGTTATATGCCGCCGTCATTGGCGGTTTCTTAGTGTCGGCGCTAGGCGGGAGCCGTTATCAGATCGGCGGTCCCGCCGGTGCATTCATCGTTCTTGTTGCAGCAACCGCTACGAAATATGGCCTGGAAGGGCTTTTGCTCACGGTTTTCCTCTCCGGGCTGATGCTCACCCTGATCGGTTTGCTTCGGCTTGGTTCGCTCATTCGCTACATTCCGCATGCCGTGACCGTCGGCTTCACTTGCGGGATTGCGGTTACGATCTTTGCCAGCCAGCTCAAGGATCTCGGCGGCCTGAAATTACCCGGTGTCGAACCCGGACAGCTCTTGCCCAAGCTCGCAATGCTCGGCCGGTCGTTACCGACCCTTAGCCCGGCTGCGTTTGCTGTTGGCGCGGGCTCCGCCGCCTTGATTTTCTTGCTGCGACGCTTGCTGCCAAATTGGCCGGGAATGTTGATCGCTGTCGTGCTTGCCTCAGTAGTCGCGTGGCTGTTCCATTTGCCGGTCGAGACGATCGGCAGCCATTTTGGCCAGCTCCCGAATGGCGTGCCTTCCCCCCGACTGCCATCGTTCTCAACGCCATCCGTGCTTGGAGTGTTGCCGGCCGCGCTCTCCTTCACGTTGCTTGGGGCAGTCGAGAGCCTTCTGTCCGCCAAAGTGGCGGATGGCATGACAGGACGCAAGCACCGCTACAATATGGAAGTAGTGGCGCAAGGCGTTGCGAACATCGCTTCTGCAATATTCGGCGGGATCAGCGTGACCGGAACGATTGCGCGCACGGCGACCAATATCCGCGCCGGTGCGTGCAGTCCGGTCTCCGGCATAGCTCATGCCGTCTTTCTCCTGGTTTTCATTTTGGTCGCAGGACCGCTGGCGAGCTTCATTCCCTTGTCTACGCTGGCCGGCGTACTGGTGGTGGTCTGCTGGAATATGGCCGAGAAGGACGATTTCTTACTCCTGCTTCGCGATTGGCGCGGCGGCAGCGTACTGCTGGCCACATTCGGCCTTACGCTCGTCGAGGACCTACCTTCGGCATCATCGCGGGATGCGTGCTGGCAGCGGCGTTCGCGATCTTCGACCGAATCAAGCGGCGACGACGGGGGCATTCCTGAGAAATGTCGAATTTTCTAGCGCACCAATTGTTGCGGTCAAGGTACCACGTCTGAGTGGCCCGTCCTGACACAAAACAAGCGGTTAGTTGGGTGGGCCAGTGCATGTCCGCTCTGCCCAGTATTTCAGACATCAACTTGTTCCGCTATTGCCAAAGGCGCCATCGACCTGGATGCCGAGATACCGGGCCGTGCTTTCGATCTTGGTATGACCGAGCAAGAGCTGAACAGCCTGAATACATCGCGGTTTAGAGATTTGCTTCTTAGGGTAACCGACAAAGACCAGCGCTAACAAATCCACCAGTTGCTGGCGGAAGAGGAAGCTAAAGCACTCCCTCGAAAACTAGGGCCGCCGCTAGAAATGATCAGAGCAGATTGATCGTCGCCGATGGTTCATGGAGCAGTGTCAGGACCAATCGCCGTCGCTCACACGCCGCGCGCCAATGTTGGCTCTCTAGACCCGCCCGAGCACGGGGATGCTGAGGACTCCGCCGACGTGGAATGGGGACCTTTTAAGCTAAAAAGACGGCCGGAGTTCCACGGTTTTGTCGGCATATCTTTTCACCGGAGTGAGCAAAATTGACCACTTACTCCGGTGCATGAAGGGCATATTCAATCATCCCTCATACCGGTGAAGCTCATGCGTTGGATGATTTCTGGATTCCTTGGAGCCGTTGCAACTATGGCCCTACAGTTTCCGATCCTTGCTCAGCCGCTTCGTGGCGACGCAGCATCTGGCCGCCAGATCGCAAACTCGCAATGTAGTTCGTGCCATCGCGTCCTGCCGATCCTATCTCCCGGTAGAGGTGAGACTTCGATGATCGACAAAGATGGTCCTCCCAACTTCCAGAGCGTCGCTGACATGACATCGACGACCGAACTTTCATTGAAAGTGTTTCTGCGTTCTAACCACAAGAATATGCCGAATCTCATCCTTACCGAGGCGGAATCAGACGACATAATCGCGTACATCTTGAGCTTCAAGAAGTGATCAGTGTCGTAAGCCCATCAGACTGATATACAGACATATTCCTTCACGTCCCGGGGCTTTAAGCGATGATCTTCAAGTTCGTTGATATTTCGCAGCTTCACAGCATTTCGGGCCGATTGCGAGGTTAAAGATTGCAAGATTGCGACTTGAGCCCGCGATTCCTTCGGATCGTTGGCGATCAGCTAAGGTCCAGAAGCTTATTTAAAAGAATGCTGCAGATTGAGGATGGAGAAGATTATTGGATCTCGGCGATCTTCGGTCCACGACGCTCTCATTGATTAGCCCGACACCGCCGCCGTCGAGAAAGCGGTAGCACCATCGGCCGTCCTGTTGAGGAAACGATCTGGAGACCGCGCTTCGTGCAGCTCCATCCGCAATTGAATTCAACCACCGGCAACCTGCCAGGCGTCAGTCGCGCGATGTGGACTGCCCCGCGAGAAGCGGAGCGTGCGCGGCGAGTCGGCGGGATACGAACTCCGTGAAGAGCCGCACGCGCTTCGTCTTGCGTGTCTCCCCCTGTGTGAGAAGCCAGAGTGTTCCGTACATGTGCAGGTCGGTGCCCGGCACCCTCACTAACAGGGGGTCGGCATCTCCGATAAAGCACGGCAGCGTCGTGATCCCGATCCCTTGCCGTACAGCAACGATCTGCGCCTCGGCGTCTGATGTCCTGAATGGAACCCCCGCGGCGCGAACCTCACCCTCGCTGGCCCAATCCGGAATTCCATGAATGCTGATGACGATCCACCGGATGGGATCAGGCGCGCCGGTACGCCATGCGGCCAGTCGATCGCGAGACATGTAGACACCGCCGAACAGCTCCGGTCCTTTCAAGCCGTGAAGATTGAGCGGCAGGGTTTTGCGGTCGTAGACGACGCGGATCGCCACGTCGGCCTCCCGGTTGGTCAGGTTTGCCAGTTCGCCGGACGACAGGATTTCCATCTCGATGTCCGGATGCAAGCGCGCGAAATCGGCGAAGTCCGGCATCAGCAGGTGTGTCGCGAGGGGCGGCGCCAACGTCACCCGAAGTAGCCCGCGCACGCTCTGGTCGCGACCCAAGACGCGCGTCTCCAGTTTGAGCGACGACGCTTCCATCTGCTTCGCGAGTTCGAGGACCTCCTCGCCCGCAGCCGTCAGGCGGTAGCCCACAGGCAGCTTTTCGAACATGAGCGCCCCGAGGCGTTCCTCAAGCTGGGCGATGCGTCGCAGCACGGTCGCGTGGTTCACACCAACGCTTTTGGCGGCAGCCCGCACCGAGCCGCCGCGCGCGACGGCAAGAAAGTAACGAATGTCATCCCAGTCGATCATGGTGCAATCCAGCACCACGCGGTGCGCCTTCCAAAGCCCGCATCTAACGGAGCGTATAGCAGTATTGGCGGAAATCATAGCTTGGGGCGACGAGCCCAGCCCAATTCAGACCGGCAACCATGGATCATCGCGGCCGGCATCAATCATGGACCCGGATCGTTTTCGCACCATCGATGTGCGCTTTTCCGCACTCAACGCCTGACCCCGGCGGACCTATGTCGAGGTTCTCGGGGGCGTCCCCAAACGATCAGAGGCGGAAGCCTGGAAGGAAGCAGTCATGGGAAAGCTTGAAGGCAAGGTTGCAGTCATCACGGGTGGATCGAGCGGCATGGCGCTGGCGAGCGCCCAGCGGTTCGTTGAAGAAGGCGCCTATGTTTTCATCACGGGCCGGAAACAGGAGGCGCTGGACCAGGCCGTCAAACTGATCGGCCGGAACGTGACCGGCGTGCGCGGCGACGCGGCCAATCTCGACGACCTCGGCCGTCTGCTCGACACGGTCAAGCGGGAAAAGGGCAGGATCGACATCCTGTACGCGAGCGCTGGCACGGGCGAAGCCGTCCCACTGGGCGAGATTACCGAGCAGCATTTCGACGCGACCTTCGGCCTGAATACGCGCGGCACGCTGTTTACGGTCCAGAAGGCGTTGCCGCTGTTCAACGACGGCGGATCGATCTTCATGACCGGGTCAGTTGCTTCGATTAAAGGTTTTCCTGGTTACAGCGTGTATGCGGCGAGCAAGGCGGCGCTGCACGCATTCGCACGCGGTTGGCTCAACGAACTCAAGGGCAGGAATATCCGGGTGAACGTGCTGCACCCAGGTCCGATCGCCACACCGATGCAGGACCAGGTTCTCACCGAGGAAGCGAAGCGGATGTTCGAATCCCTGATCCCGCGGGGAAAGATGGGTCGTCCCGAGGAAATTGCGGCAGCCGCGCTGTTTCTTGCTTCAGACGATTCGAGCTTCGTGAACGGGGTGGAGTTGTCCGTCGATGGCGGCTTCTCGGCCATCTGAATTCGCGTCGAGCGAAAACGGAGAGATACGATGAGCACCGAAGAGAATGTCAAGCTTGTGAAGAATTTCTTTGCAGCCATGGGCAGCAGCAACGCGCGCGATCTGCTGGCGTTGGCTGCCGAAGATATCGAGTGGATCATTCCGGGCGAAGGCTGGCCGCTGGCAGGCACGCACCGCGGGCACGCGGAGTTGGCGGCTGTGCTCAAGAAGGCGTCCGAAGAGGTGGAAACGCAATACCCGAAGCCCCCCGAATTCGTGGCGCAGGGAGACCGGGTTATGGTCGTCGGTGTCGCTACGGGAAAATCAAAGCCACGAACAGGCCGTTCAAGGACGAGTGGGTCTTCGACATAACCGTTCGAGACGGCAAAGTCGCCCGCATCCAGGAATACATCGACACGCAAGCACTGGCGCGGGCCTCGCAGATCGACGCAAGGACCTAGTCAAGTTCGACGTGTGAGTCGTGATGGCATATCGCGATGTTGTGCCGACCAACATCCATTTCCTGAAAGGGCCCCCTATGACATCCCCTCTAAACGATCAGTCGCTTGATCAAATCTTCCGCTCCGCCCGCACCCCCAACGGATGGGCAGATCGTCCTGTAAGGGACGATCTGGTACGCGAGATTTATGACCTACTGAAATGGGGACCGACATCCGCGAACAGCAGCCCCGCCAGGTTTGTCTGGGTGCGTAGCGCCGACGGAAAGGCAACGCTTGCCGGGCTTGCCGCGGAGCCGAACAAGCCCAAAATTCTGAAGGCTCCCGTCACGGTCATCATCGGCCACGATTTGGATTTCGCCGGCGAGCTACCAAAGCTTCTGCCTCATAATGCCGAGGTCATGCAGAAGTATTTCGCGGCACCAGGCGTGGGCGAGGCGACGGCAATGCGAAACGGAACGCTGCAGGGCGCTTACCTCATCGTCGCTGCGCGGGCGTTGGGGCTGGACTGCGGGCCCATGTCCGGCTTCGACAACGCCGGCGTGGATAAAGCGTTCTTCTCGGGCACGCGGGTTCGGTCGAACTTCATTTGCAGCATTGGTCACGGCGATCCAGCTTCCGTGTTTCCACGCAACCCTCGCCTTAGCTTTGAGGAGGCCGGTCGCTGGGCGTAGGCCCACCCGTCTAGCGTGAGCTTTTCGGGGTCGACGGCGAATGAGCCGTGGATCGCCGTCCCGCACGCTCGTCGAATTCCCAAACGTAATGGAGATCCCAATGTACGACCAATTCAAGCTATCCGAGTTAATCCGATTCGCGCGCGTGGATGCCGGCGCCACCATCATCGACGTTTACCCAGGCGACGGCGACTGGACCCGTCTCTTCTCCGACGTC
This sequence comes from Bradyrhizobium sp. 26S5, assembly GCF_036923295.1. Taxonomy (NCBI): domain Bacteria; kingdom Pseudomonadati; phylum Pseudomonadota; class Alphaproteobacteria; order Hyphomicrobiales; family Nitrobacteraceae; genus Bradyrhizobium; species Bradyrhizobium sp. 26S5. The sequence continues at coordinate 1,137,008 of NZ_CP145948.1, forward strand.
GTGGGACCCGAAGGACGGGTCTACAGCTTCGTGCCGGCCGAAGTCGCCCACTTCAAGAACGATCCGGTCGGCCGAATGCGGACGCTTGCGAAGGAGTCGGGCCGGGAGAATGTCGAAGCCGTCTCGGCGGACCTCGTGGCGATGCCGGAGGTCACGCAACCAGCCGATGTCCTGTGGTTGCACCTGTTCTACCACGATCTCCACACTGCGCTGATCCAGGCCAGGGGCGCGACGGCGGCACAATTCAATCGAGCCGTCTACGAGCGGCTGAAGCCCGGTGGGTCTTACGTCATCGTCGATCACACCGCCGCCGTCGGGGCGGGTACGGGCGACGCCCAGTCGCTGCATCGGATTGAGCCTGCATCCGTTCGCGCGGAGGTGGAGGCGGCCGGCTTCGTACTGGACGCGGAGAGCACCATGCTCGCGAACAAGGACGATCCGCACTCGATGAAGGTGTTCGATCCCGCGATCAAGGGTGTGACCGATCGCTTCGCCCACCGTTTCACGAAGCCCTGATAGGTCGCGGGAGGGACTGGTGCGACCTGACCGACGGGAAGGCACGCTTGTCGCGTCTCGACCTGTCTGCCGGCGCGCGGCGGTCACAAGCATCTCCCGCTGCGCGCAGGTCTTCTTCACCCAGTCGTTGCTTCGTCCGGTCGGGTATCGAACGGCCGGTACTGGCGCAAAGGAGCCATCCAAGCTGTTAAAGAGGTGGCCGTTGGACGGCTCCATCTAAGCACGTGCGCGGGACATCGACGATCAGCTAGTGCGAGTGACGTCAACGGGCGAGATTTCCTCTGTCATCTTCATCGCTCCTGACAGTCTTTCGTCATATGCGTGGTCTAAGCCGCGATGGCGCGCTCGGTGGACCGCAGTCTGCAGGCTTTCCCGCCCGGCGGGTGGCGAGGCCCGCCGTCCAGGTCGCACAGGGCTTCCAAGATGGCGTCGATGCTGACTGGCGCCTTTAGACCTGCCGGAGCGCGCAGTGCCGGGCAAGACGCGATCGCCGATGCATCGGAGGCCCAGGAAGCAAGGATCGCTCGCTTCTCGGCCAGCGTCAGGTCCGGATGCGCTACCACGTCCTTGGGATGTTCGAAGACGGTGCCCGGGTGCAGCAGCGCCTGGAAGTCAAATACGTTGTCTTTGATGGCGGTCGTCGGCCGCATGGTATCCTCCATTCAAGACGAGTGGGGCGGCAGCCCGAGACAACAATTCCGGGCCGCCGCAGGGTGTTCGCTCAGGCCGCCTTGGACTCGATCTGATGCACGTTGGCCGGCTGCGCGCCATTGATGGCGATCCGCCGCGGCCTCATGGCTTCTGGGATTTCCCGGACCAGTTCGATCTTGAGCAGGCCGTTGTCGAAGGCTGCATCCTTGACCTGCACGTAGTCGGCCAGGTTGAACCGCCGCTTGAAGTGGCGGGTCGAGATGCCGCGATACAGGAACTCGCGCTCGGTTTTCTCGGTCTTGCCGCCTTCGATGGTGACGACGTTCTGCTCTGCAGTGATCGAGATTTCATCGGGCGAGAAGCCCGCAACCGCCAGCGTGATCAGGTAACGGTCTTCCTCGATGCGTTCGATGTTGTAGGGCGGGTAGCCTCCCTCGGCGCCGCGCTGGGCGGTTTCGGCGAGGTCGAAAAGACGATCGAAACCGATGGTCGACCGGAAGAGGGGAGCGAAGTCATAAGTGCGCATAGCCAGATCCTCCTAGGAGCAAAATGGTTAATAGCGGCACCGGACACGACCGGTGCCCGTCTCAGGTCCCGGGCCCATCAGGCGCCCGGGAGCCACCTTGCGGCGGCGACTTGGAAAATAAAAAAACCGGATTTTGGTTTCAAGAGGGAGCCCGAAAATTTTTCAATATCCGTCTAACGGCCGGCTGCGGTCGGCCCCTAGGGGCTGGAAATCGTCTCCCCCCAGCGGTGGCGCTGTGCTACGTTTTCCGTGCGGCCCGCCACGCCGCAGCCTCTTATTTGACGGGACTACTCATGCCCACCCAACCGGGGAAGGAGTCGGTATCGGCACCCACGGCTGCCGCCGATCTCACCAGGGAGGAGCTACCTTACCGGTTGCGGCAACAGTCCCTGCTTGGAGAGTTCGGTCGCTCTGCGATGCAGACTCGGGACATTGGACAAATCCTGCAACGCGCAACCGAACTCTGTGCCCAAGGCCTCGAAACATCCTTGGCTAAGGTGCTCGAGTATATGCCTGACGACAGGCGGCTGCTGGTCCGTGCCGGCGTCGGTTGGGCACTCGGAACGATCGGGCAGGTGTCGCTCGGGATTGATATGGAATCTCCCGCCGGCTACGCGTTCCAGACCGGCCAAATGGTGATTTCAAATCATCTTCAGGAAGAAACACGCTTTCGCACGCCCATGCTGCTGTCGGATCACGGGATCAAGCGGGCGATCAATGTCCTGATCGCGAGAGGCGGGGAGGGAAATGTGCCGTTCGGTATTCTCGAGGTCGACAGTGCCGACCCCGGCCAGTTCGATGCCGCGGATGCCGACTTCCTTGCTGGCTTCGCTGGTTTGCTCGGTATTGCCATCGAGCGACAACATGCTGACGCGGACCTCAAGGAAGCACTCGACCACCAGGCCATGCTGACGCGCGAGATGAGCCACCGCGTCAAGAACAGCCTGGCGTCGGTCGTGGGTCTGCTGCGCGTGCAGGGGCGCAACGCGGAGTCGGAAGATGTCCGAAATGCCCTGAAAGACGCGGCTTCGCGCATCACCACGATTGCCCAGGTCCACGACCACTTATGGCGCAGCAACAAGATCGGCTTTGTTGACATCGCCGACTTTGCGGGCGAGCTTTGCCGGAAGCTGCAGGAAACCGTGGCGCACAGGATAAGCTGCGCTTTCGATCCTCTGATGATTTCCGCCGACAAGGCGATTCCGCTGGGCCTTCTGATCAATGAAATTGTGACTAATTCCGCCAAGCATGCCTACCCAGAGGGGTCCGGCGAAATCCGTGTTTCGGGCAAACTGCACGGCAGCGACTTGCGTGTGGAGGTGTCAGATCAGGGAATCGGTCTGCCGACGGACTTCGATATCGACCAGCCACGGGCGAGTCTCGGCTTCAAAGTGATTAAAAGCCTGATCGCCCAACTTGAGGGACGCATTGCTGTGACGTCCAACACGCCTAAAGGCGTCATGATCCAGCTTGACGTGCCCTTGGACGAGAACACGGGCTGAGCCACCGGGCGTGGAGTTTTCAAATATAGGTTGTGGTCAAGGGAACTCCCCATGGACCGCGCCGTTATGTTCACGATCCCCGAGCGAGCCGGATCGGCGATAAGCCACAGTCAGCAGCCTCACATGAACAACTCTCTCACGTCCCTGGCCATATTTGGCCTCTTGGGAGCGGCGGTTATTGCCTTGCCGGGGTTTGCGCCTCAAGTGGCCGCGGGCGAAACCTCCGTGCTGGCGAAGTCGGACCGGCTTGAACTCCCGACTGTCGCGCGAAATTGTTCGCAGCAGGTCTGGCCTCGCTTTGAAGCCCACTGTCTGCACGGCGGCGAGGCGATGGTTCGCGAAGTTCGCCTGGTCACGGCGCGCCGCTAGTAAGCAGCTTGCAGATGTGGCGAACGGGAGATTTTGATGATCAGTCCAGAAGCTCGCAATGCGATTCAGATCGACCGAGTGTGTAGCGCCGCGATCTGCGAGGAAATAGGTGCTCGGCTGCGGATCAGACTGGCAGGCGAGCATGACCGATTACCGCTACACCTGATTACGCTGATGGACGTCATTCGGACCAACGATTGAGGTAGCAAGATGAATATGTCGAGCGAAAGCCTCTTGGTCATACTGTTCGTAGGTCTCGTTGCAGGCTGGTTGGCCGGTCAGATCGTGCGCGGGACCGGATTCGGGATCGTCGGCGATCTGATCATCGGTATTCTCGGCGCCTTTATAGGCAGTTGGTTGCTGCCCCGGCTCGGCATCCATCTCGGCAGCGGCATCATCAGCGCGATCATCAACGCCACCATCGGTGCGGTACTGCTGCTCTTCGTGGTGCGGCTTCTCCGCGGTGGCGGTGGATGGGGAAGCAGATGGCGCGGCCGTTGGGGGTGACCCAATGCCCGCGGCTCGTCCGTCTGCCGCGTTACTTAGCTCCGGGATCGATTCCAGATGAAAGACTTCTCGAATGCGTCGTTTCCGCCTGAAACGATTGCGATCATGAAAGCGGCGTTGGATAGCGCGGTTGCCTCGCTGCCGGATCCCGTCAGTTCCGCGCATGTCCAGGCGATCGCGGAAACGATTCTTCGTACCGCCAAGGACGGCGAACGAGACCCCGCTATATTGCGAAGAATGGCATTGATGGAGCTCCAGATCCTCACACGCCTTTGATCGGTCCGCAGGACTTCGAGCTATCGCCCGACCTGCGATCCGTTGAAAGGAACGATTGCTCCTCGCCGGGCTTTATGCATGCAGTCGTGGCCTGGATGTGTCCACCGAAAGGGTGGAAATGCCTACAGTCTTGGTTGTCGAAGATGAGACCCTGTTTACCGATATCGACATGCCCGGCTCCATGGATGGGCTGAAATTGGCCGCTGCGGTAAGAGACAGGTGGCCTCCGGTTCACATCATAATCACCACCGGCAAGGTGCGGTCGCTGGAAATCCCGGCGAACGCGCTTTTTATTCCCAAGCCTTATGTCGGCAAGAATGTTGTGGCGGCGATGAGAACGTTCGAAAATATGAATTAGAGCCAGGGGCGAGCGGGTCTTCGCTTCCGAGCGGCTCAAGAGCTCGCTTGCCTAACTCAATCGACGCATCGCGGTCTCATTAAACGAGCCAAAGGGCACAACAATCCAAATTGATGTACCACTCGATTAGAGGAAGGTCCGCCCATCCCACTCCCCTTCGGGTTCCGTCACATCGCCACATCATGCCGAATGGAAAAACACCACCAATGCGCCAGCAAGTCGGCGCCGGGACAGGGCTTCACGAACCGGTAGAAAAAGGTCTCGCCCTTGATCGAGGGTCGAACCTTGATCGAGTGTGGATCTTCCTTGTTCGCGAGCATGGTGCCTTCCGCATCCAGTACGAAGCCAAGCTCAATCCGATGCAGCGACTGGGCGTCGCTCGTGCCCGTTCCGACGGCGGCGGCGTGGTCGACGATGACCCGCCGGGCTTCAGCTGCTCGTAGACAGCTCGATTGAAGTCAGCCGCCGTCGCGCCGGTGGCCTGGATTAGCGCGGTGGGGAGATCGTGATAGAACGGGTGCAGCCACAGAACATCCGCTGGTTGCGCGGCCAATCGCCCACTGTAGAAAGCAGATGTGCGTTTCTTTGTTTGGCGCTGACGCGAAGTTTGACATCAAGAAGAAAATCTCAAAGCTGTGCTACGCAGTGCTGAGGTCGGTCAGGTGCTGGTTGTTGACAAGCGAATTTTGTCTTCCTGAAGCGTGAATCGAATGAGGGATATATCTGCGCGAGTGAGAGCGCGTGTCACGTCTTCCGGGATGGCTTCCCCGTCGGGCAGGACGAGAAATCGTTTGCAATCGCCATCCGGAGAAGCGTCATGGACTACGACTTGACCGATTGCCGTGTAGAGGGCCTGACGCTCACAGCTTGTCTTCACCTCATAGATTTCTCGCACCACGCCGCGCGCCTGCACACCCAGATCAACGTAAGCGTCTTTGAAGATTTTCTCGCCCGACTTTAGCGTTCGTCGTCGCCACTGGCGCACCGCATCGACAATATCACCATGACGAGAGATGTATTCGATTTCTTCTATGCGTCGCCGTCGCTTTTTGCCGGAAAATTCGTCAAAGTAGTTGCCGTAGCGCCGCTGCGCTGCGCGTGCTTGAGGTGTATTCGTCTCTCCCCTCTTTACCGCATCCTTGAATTCTATAGCCCTTTGTACGAAGCGGGCGATATCGGCAGCGGTACTCTTCGCGTCGACTGGAGCGACCACGATTCCTAGGCGAATTTAGAACCGATGACGAGAAGGACGCTTGGCAACAAGGCTACATCGCTTCCATCGAAGTATTGATGGACCTGCATCAGGACTTGCCTGAGAACCTGCATGGTGCCTTGTGCGCTGGTTGGTGGTGCGCTTTTGAGGACGCGACAAAACGCGGTCGATAATCGACTGAGAACGACAAGCAACGAGCAACGCCCATCACATCGAGCAAGCGACATCGAGAGCTGCGCGCCCATCACTGCGACCGCGTCACCGCGCTTAACTAAGACGTTCGCAACAGACACAGAAGCTAAGGATTTTGGGCGAACCAAATTCAACGACGGTTTGATCGTCACTGCCGGAACCATCATCCCGCACCTGCCGAGAGTGTCAATCCCATCGGTAGAAATTCCAGCGTGGCTTGAACCGCGCGGCCAAGTTGATCCAGATCAATAACGACCTCAGGCGTCGCGGCCTGATCTCATGGCAGGCGCGATTTGTGCCTGACTATCTCCATCAGGAAGACAGCTAGGCGAAGCCCTGATGATCAAGAATCAAGGCGCTTCATCGTCCACAGGACGGCCACATTGAGAACCCGATCGGCACCATCGCGAACTTCAACTGCCGCATCTCGAAACCCGCGCTCCAGCACCTGGTCACGGACAAGGTCGAGCAGCGAGCGGCTCGCCTCTTCCTTGACTGCCTCGAGGCTGTCAAACTCCAAGCCTTCTTCATCGGGCGCGAGGACGCCATCTTCGCGTAGATCGAAATAGTAGCGTGTCATTGGCAATGAATTGCGAAACGTTGATCTCGTTCCAGCGAGTGGCGCGTGAACGCCAGCTCCTGCGTACCAAGTTCCAGGAGGCAATAGCGGGTACAATTGGGCGGGCCCCCAGGGCTGACTTGACTGGGGTGCTATAACTGGTGGTGTCGATCGATTCGAGACCACATCATGAAGAGCAACGCACAACGCCGCCTGCCCCTGCAGGCCAACCGCCCCGCTTATCGCAGCCTCGAAGGCTGGGCGCTGGGCACTCTGATCGAACACCACGCCGTTCGCGAATGTGAACACCACGGACACGCGCTCGACCGCAACGATCCGGATGCAAGGAACCGCGCCCGTGAGGCGGCTTGGAACCACCCCTTTCCCGGCGCCACCCCCGAGCAGTGCCTGGCCGCGATCGAGGACGTTTTGCGCGGGATCGGCGATAGCTGTCCGGACTGCTAGATCCTAAAATGGACGTTTGTGCGGGTCTTCCGCCCGCTGAGTCCGCGCCGTGTTTTGGTCTAGGCGTGCTCGCTCACTCCATCGCAGCCGCCCTGCTCGTATGACGCCATAGGTGAGCGCGGCGCCCAGCAGAAAAGCACCTATGAGCCATAACACCATCAGATAAAAAGCCTCGCCCGGCACGGTCGCTCCCGTGGGTTGGTTCCCGGGCAAGTGCCGGCCGTGCGAGCAGTTCCTATCGGCTGATGCGCCTAATGTCGCGCTTGCGACTCCATTTCCCTGCCCCTCCGCCTATATTGGACTCATTGAGTTTAGGTGGAGTTTGAGTATGGCCCCGCGCGCCAATTGGAAGGATCCTTGCGGCTGTCCCTCGTGACGTGCCCGGTCGCACTGTTTCCGGCGACCTCTGAATCCGACAAGATCAGCTTCAACCAGATCAACAAGAAGACCGGTCACCGGATCAAGTATCTCAAGGTTGACGCCGACAGCGGCGAAGAGGTCGCATCAGACGACATCGTCAAGGGCTACAAGGTCGACACCGACCAATATCTTGAGGTGACGAAGGACGAGCTTGAGAACATCGCGCTCGAATCCACCCGCACCATCGAGATCGACGAGTTTGTGCCAAGAAGCGAGATCGACGATCTGTATCTCGTTCGGCCCTACTCATCGTCCCGGACGGCAAGGTCGGCCACGACGCTTATGCCGTTATCCGCGAAACCATTCGCTCGCTCGACAAGGTCGCCCTCGCCCGCGTGGTGCTGACCAACCGCGAACACGTCATCGCGTTAGAGGCCCGCGACAAAGGGCTGATGGGCATGCTGCTCCGCTATCCGTACGAGGTTCGAGACGCCGCGGAATATTTCGACGATATCCAGGACGTGAAGATCACCAAGGACATGCTGGATCTCGCAAAACACATTGTCGAGCAGAAGTCCGGCCATTTTGAGCCGACAAAATTCGAAGATCATTACGAGCATGCCTTGCAGGAGCTGCTCGACAAGAAGCAAAAGGGGCAGCCGATAGCGACGGCTCGCAAGGCCGCCCCGAGCAATGTGTTCAACCTCATGGATGCACTAGGGCCTGTTTGGATTCATCTTGAATTTATCACAGCGGCGGTGAGATTGATCATGGCTTCGAAGCTGATATCTGTTTTGTCGGCTCGCATGGCGATCCGCTTGAATTCCTTGAGCTTGCAGAAGAAATTTTCGATCAGATGTCGCCATTTGTAGATTTCCGCGTCGATGGCGAGAGGTTTTGCGCGCCGCGGGTGCTGGGAGATGACGACCTTGGCGCCGCGTGCGTCGAGGTCGGCAATGATGGCGTTGCTGTCGAACGCCTTGTCGGCGATCATCGCATCGAAGGTCGGCCCTTCGATCAACGGCGGGACGCCGACCGTGTCGAAGCGCTGTCCTGGCAGCAGCACGAAACGCAGGAGATTGCCGAGCGCGTCGGTCAGTGCCAGGATTTTGGTGGTCATTCCGCCTTTCGAGCGGCCGATCGCCTGGTTTTGCGTCCCCCTTTTGCGCCCTGTCCGTGGCGGTGGACTTTGACGATGGTGGCATCAACCATGACGTACTCCATGTCCGGCTCGTCCGAGACCGCATCAAACATGCGCTTCCAGACGCCCGCCTTGGCCCAGTCGCGGAAGCGCGTGTACACGGTTATCCAGTTGCCGAAGGCGCGCGGCAGATCGCGCCACGGACTGCCCGTGCGCGCAATCCACAGCACGGCTTCGACAAACAGCCGGTTGTTATTGCCGCTCCGGCCGGGATCACCCGGCTTGCCAAGACAAAGCGGCTCCATCTTCGCCCATTGGGCATCAGTCAAAACGAATCGGTCCATCCCAAGCTTGAATCACAACCAAGCCAGGATGAGAATCCGGAATCCAAACAGGCCCTAAAGCAGAGCATCAACGGGATCATCCAATAAGTCGGCGCCGGCGGCGAAACCAGCGAAGGCCAAGAAGGCGAAATCCAAGCCTCGCCGCAAGGCCGGTTGAGCGATGAAAGATACGGTCGAGTGGCACTCGCCATCTGGGCTCGATGCCTAAGCCATTGAGGCCCTTGCCAAGGCGCGATCCCTGCCGCCAGGACAAGCTCGCACGGAAGGAAACTTGCCGGCGCTCTTCGTGCGGCGGCCGACAAAATAGCCGGCCCTCGGTTGCCGCGCCGTGGCCGCCCGCCAGGCTGATCATGCCAGTTAATCTTTTCGAACCTTGTCTTCCAACTCGCGCGCCCGTCGTGAAGGAAGCGGGTGAATGCATTCCAGCGGCTAAGGCAGTAATTGATCGCCTTGGTCGTATCGTTGTTCCTGGAGTGCTTGGCGCGCTGCTCGCGTAACCACGCCTCTAGTTCAACGATAAGTGGACGGCTAACTACCGATTATTTGACGTAGCCGACACCCCTGCGCTGCCGCCGCACAGCTACCTCTTAGACTCAAGATAAGTGGTCCATGCAGCGCTGGCTAACGGCTGCGACGTTTGTTGAGCGCATGTCTTTTCGACTTGGGCCGCTATCGCCGCCTCGTCAATCTTCGCCTGTGTTTGATCGCTTGCTGCAGCAACGTAATTGAGTCCCGTCCAGAAACCGTAGATCCAGGTGGTCCCCTCTAATCGACGCGCTTGCGTAGACCGCCAGTGGACGCAACTCATACGCCCTATTCCGATCATATCGACCGAAATTTTGGCATCTTGCGCTGAGACCAGGCAGGCCGGTGCGGCAAAGACCAGCGCCCCAATCAAAACTCGTTTTATCATGCGTCAAATCCGGGCCCCCCTACATCATCATTACAAATCAGGCCGTAGCGTGACGGTTGATCGCGGTTGGAAACGACGGTTCGACGATCCGATACCATTGTCCCGGGGGCCGCCAGCTTGTCACGCTGCAGGACGCCAAAAACTACGCACGCCCTAGCTTTCTTCCTCTGGCGGTACTTCCGGAAAATCAGGGCCGTCGAGGTAAGCTTCAAAACTGCCCGGTTGCGCGCTTTCAAAATCGTTCTCGATTGTCACGACTTACAAGTCCGATTTGATGCGACTGGAAGTGGACAAGGGGTCCTGAAATTGAAAGCACGTTGCAGCGCGGCACCGGTATGCGCCGTCCTGACGGTTCTTTTTGCAAGTAGCTTGCTTTTGAACGGCGGTCTCAGGCGACGCCCGGAATTTCGATTGTACGAGGTCGATCTCGCCCGTCCATATCCAACACCACGCAAAGTAATCGCTCCGTGTCGTTTTTGTCACATCCGGCAAAGAAACGACCGCACGAGCACCAGCTTTGATACAGCGTTAATTGCCGTGTAGCCGTTAGAGGGTAAAGGTGTTCGTGCTTAGGTACCCATCTCGGAGATCACGATGTTGAAGTTTCTGGTTGTTGGAGTTGCGACTTTCGGTTTCATGGCTGCTGCCAGCGCTGCCGACCTCCCTCGTCCGCAGCCGGTTACTGCAACGGCTCCGGTTGGCAAGATGCCAATCGGGAAATATCCGGTTGGCAAGTACCCGGTCGGAAAGTACCCGGTTGGAAAAGCTCCTGCTCCGATCGTAACGAAGGGCTAGATCACCGCCGAATATCTATCTGCCTCAAACCTGTGTGGCAGTCGCGGCGCCGCGCCATCTGCAGGCTTGTTGCATCCCGGGCAGTGCGCGCCGGCACCGCCGCATGTGCAGGCCGTTCTCGAGGTCGCCGTCCTGTGGACGGCGAAGCGCCTTGATTCTTCCTCATAGGGCTTCGCCTAGCTGTCTTCCTGATGGAGATAGTCAGGCACAAATCGCGCCTGCCATGAGATCAGGCCGCGACGCCTGAGGTCGTTATTGATCTTGATCAACTTGGCCGCGCGGTTGAAGCCACGCTGGAATTTCCACCGATGGGATTGACACTCTCGGCAGGTGCGGAATGATGGTTCCGGCAGTGACGATCAAACCGTCGTTGAATTTGGTTCGCGCAAAATCCTTAGCTTCTACCTCTGTTGCGAACGTCTTAGTTAAGCGCGGATGTCGCCGCCTTGACAGCGTGCCATCTGTCGGAACTTCAAAAGTGACATACCACGTGTGCTTCATACCGCGATACCGCCACCCAGTATCGGTCGCCTGTTCTCCGCGCCGGGACGATAAAAAGCCATCACCGGGATGAAGCGGTGACGGCTTCTCTTTCGCTCGTGACCGCGAACAAGCTCTTACCGCCGCGCCCCAACGCGATTGACGCCACCATTCATGTTGCCACCGGCGTTATGACGAACCGCAGCGCGTGCCACCGGACGAGGCCTCAGCACGACGCCTGCGCGGGCAACGCAACCAGCCGGATATTCAGTGTACTGGCAGTACACGACCGCCTTGGCTGGCGCTGGATTGAGGGTGACGCCTGCAAGCCCCAACAGGGCGCTAGCAGCAATCCCGGCAACAGTCGCTGACTTGATCGAAAGACGCTTCCTCGAATGCATCGCGGACCTCCCTTTTTCGTGCCTGCGGAACAGATGCACGGGAGCCGCCTCAGGTGCGGCTGAACATAGCGTAAGCGCCAAAGGATCGCTGACGTTGACCTAGATCAAAGGAGCTGGGACGCTGTGTGGCCTTCTAATGGCCTCGACGCTGGTAGCGAAGAGGGCGGCGCGTGACAATCGCTCGTTGCTGGGGCTATCCACCAGCCCGCTTGGAGCGGCGGCCCGGATGGTCACATGAACAAGGCAAATGCAGTAAGGGCGACCGTGCAAATTCCGAGCACGACAATGCCGATGTAAAAGAAAATCTCTGGCATAGAGCAAGCCTCTGGTGCTTGCTAAATCAGCACACGGCCCGGCTCTCGTCTGAGCAAAATTGCTCACTTTTCCTCTCTTGCAGGGGAGCGCCCGACTACATCAAATTAGGACCAGCACGGAAAGTGCGATTGTGGCGCAACCGGCTATCGTTATTGCGTCCCATTTCATGCTGTGAACGCTGGAGCCGTTGCCGTTCCGCTCGTTGATTTGGATCAAGAACGAATTGCGACCTATTGAAATTTATGTGCCCAGAACAGTGAATAGGCTTCTCGATGTGAGCGATGGCGATTTTATTTCGCTGTGTATGTCGATGGCTTGCCGCCCGGAGAGATCAGCCCGCGTGACACTGCAAAAAAAAGCCATGGGCGCGGCAAGTGTGTCCGAGATCGCACTTTTTCGTCGGCTTCTGGGCGTATTGCGGGTGTGGGATATCATCATCACCGCCCTGCCTTCGGCTGTTATCGGTGACTGAGAGTGTTGCGCTCCCGCCTGACCCATGGGGAGTGCATCACATGCCGGAATGTCATTCCCCTCGCATGATCGAGCGATCTCGCTGCCCCAAGTGCGACATTCGCATGATGCTGGTCTATGTCGAGCGCAGTTTTGCTGGTCCCGATTTGCACACGCTTGTATGCCCTAAGTGCGAACTGGCGTACAAGGCGCTGGCAGACCAATGAAAGAACCAAGCGGGCTGGCTCATCCGCCCTTTCACCAGAGACCGCCGGTCGTCAACGATCAAGCCAGCAGCGCGTAGGAAAAGGCAGGAGGGGTTAAATGCAGCGGGCCTGATGCAAACGCGCAGTGCTCTGACGCGCACCACGGGCCTCCCTATTCGCTTACCGGGTCCCTCGGGGCGCGTCATGAACCGCCGGGACCGCGCGACCGCATCCATTGAAGAAATCTGGCGCGAGAAAATCCGTGGTTGCAGCTTCAGGCGAGGCAACACGTCTGCCTAGGACGCGCCCAGCTCGACGAAGGTCTCGCTGCATTTGCGGGCACGATCAATCCGCACTCACCGAAGCAGCTTGTCCCAGCTTCCCAGATCTTCGCCTGGCTCGCCGATGAAGACGCGAGTGGCGAAAGGCCTCACGGCAACGACCAGCAATAGTGCAGGGTGTCGTGCATAAACCTTTGTATATGAGTGTTGCCATTTTGTTACGGAGGTCTTGCCCGACACACACTACGCTCTAGGCTGGTAGTGCAAGTGGTTTGCACGCGAGCGTGCAGTTGAGAGAGAGGGGACACTGGGATGAGAAAGTTCTTAGCCGCCGCTGTCAGTTTCGCGGCAATTGCCATGGCCGCCGCACCTGCATCGGCCGCCGACATGGCCGTCAAGGCCCCGCCTCCGGCTCCGCTGCCGGTGATCTACAACTGGAGCGGCTTCTACATAGGCGCCAACGGCGGCTGGGGACAGAGCCGGAATTGCTGGGATTTCGTGGGGGTGGCCGGTACGGTCATCGGTGACGGCTGCCGCGAGCGGTCAGGAGGCCTCGTCGGCGGGCAGATAGGCTACCGTTGGCAGGCCAATCAGTGGGTGTTCGGCCTGGAAGCCCAGGGGGATTGGGCTGATCTCAGCAGCCAGCGTGTCAGTATTATCGCTCCGGCGTTCTCGACCCGCACGACAACGGACGGCATCGGGCTTTTCACCGGCCAGATCGGCTACGCCTGGAACGCCTCACTGTTGTACGTGAAGGGCGGCGCGGCGGTCACAAGCAATCGTTTCAGCATCCTTAGCACGCTTACCGGCGCCGAACTGGCCTCCGCAAGCGCGACCCGCTGGGGTGGGACCGTGGGTGTGGGCTGGGAGTACGGCTTTGCACCAAATTGGTCTGCCGGTATTGAATACGACCACCTGTTCATGGGGGACGCGAACAATTCGTTCTCTGTCGCCAATCCGATTGTTGCCGGTGCGCTCAATCGGATCAGCCAAGACGTCGATATGGTCACCTTGCGCATCAACTACCGCTTCGGCGGTTACGGCGCAGCGAGATACTGACCTCGTCCTTTCCGGGATCATCGAGATCGAAGTTGACGGCATCACGATCCGGGCCGGTCGTGGTGCCGACCCAACAATGATTGCGTCGATCGTCCAGGCGCTGAAGGCGAGCCAGTGATCGGTCCGTCGGGTGCGGTCCGGGTGATGGTGGCGACTAAACCGGTAGACTTCCGCAAGGGAATGGAGGGGCTTGCTACCCTGGTGCGCGAGAGCATGGGGGCTGACCCATTCTCGGGAGCTGTCTATGTGTTCAGGGCCAAGCGGGCGGATCGGATCAAGCTGGTGTTCTGGGACGGAACGGGTTTGTGTCTGTTCGCCAAGAGGCTGGAGGATGGAATCTGCCGCTGGCCGAAGATCGAGGACGGTGTGATGCGTCTGTCGGCGGCGCAATTGTCGGCGCTGCTGGAGGGGCTCGACTGGCGGCTTGTGCATGAAGCACGGGCGACGCCGGCGCCAACACAAGCGGGATAGTTGTTGGCGGTGCTGCGGCGAAGTGAATCAGGAGCGTCGGACGCGTCGCCAGTTGGCGGCGAATATGCTCTGAATTGGGTGTGAGCGACGCCCTGCCTGACGATCCCGAGACGCTGAAAGCGATGCTGCTTGCGGAGCGGTGCGAGAGCGAACGGCTGCGTCAGATCATCAAGGAATTGCAGCGGCATCGGTTTGGCCGGCGGGCAGAGACGCTGCCTGAAGATCAGATGCTGCTGGGCCTAGAAGACGTCGAGCAGGTGGCAGCGTACGGCGAGACGGCGCAGGACGTCAGCGCACCTGAAGGCCGTGAGGTGCAAGCCGGTAGGCGCCGCGTCAACCGTGGCGCCTTGCCGGCGCACCTGCCGCGGATCGAAGTCGTCGTCGACATCGAGGACAAGACCTGTCCCTGCTGCCAGGGCGAGTTACATCGGATCGGCGAGGATAGAAGCGAGCGGCTGGACCTGGTCCCGGCGCAGTTCCGGATCCTCGTTACCCGGCGTCCCAAATACGCCTGCCGCGCTTGCGAGGACGGTGTCATGCAGGCGCCGGCCCCGGCCCGGTTGATCGAGGGCGGACTGCCGACCGAAGCAACCATCGCCCAGGTTCTGGTGTCCAAATATGCCGATCACCTGCCGCTCTATCGGCAGGCTCAGATTTACGCCCGCCAGGGCATTGAGCTCGATCGTTCGACGCTGGCGGACTGGGTGGGACAAGCAGCCTTCCACCTGCGTCCGTTGCATGAGCGCCTCCTCGGCAAGCTCAGGCGACGGCCAAAGCTGTTCGCCGACGAGACGACGATGCCGGTGCTCGATCCCGGCCGAGGGCGCACCAAGACCGGTCAGCTCTGGGCCTATGCAGCGGACGACCAGCCATGGGGCGGCGCCGATCCGCCGGGCGTCGCCTATGTCTATGCTCCCGATCGCAAAGCCGACCGACCAATCGCCCATCTGGTAGGCTTCAAGGGGATCCTGCAGGTCGATGGCTATGCTGGCTATGGCAAGCTGGCCGAGCGTGGCGACGTTCAGCTTGCATTCTGCTGGTCCCACATGCGGCGTAACTTCTACGAACTCGCCGCCCCCGGTCCCGCGCCCATTGCGGGCGAGGCGCTCAAGCATATCGCCGAGTTCTATGCCATCGAGAAGGACATCCGTGGCCGTAGCGCCGAGGAGCGCTGTCTCGTTCGGCAACAGAAAAGCCGACCGCTGGCGGAAGCCTTCGAGCAGTGGCTCCGCGCAAAGCTCGCGTTGATCAGCCAAAAGGGCAAGCTGGCCGACGCCATCCGCTATGCGCTCTCACGCTGGGAGGGCCTGACGCGCTTTATCGATGATGGCCGTATCGAGCTCGACAACAACGCCGTAGAGCGCTCGATCCGTCCGATCACGCTCAACCGGAAAAATGCGCTGTTCGCAGGCTCCGACGGTGGTGCCGAGCACTGGGCTATCATCGCCTCCCTGGTCGAAACCTGTAAGCTGAACGATGTCGATCCGCTTGCCTACTTGACCGACGCGCTCACCAGGATCGTCAACGGTCATCCGAATAACGAGATCGATCACCTGCTGCCGTGGGCCTATTGCCGTCACGACCTCAAAGCTGTGGCCTGAAAACAGCGCTTACGTATTGACGCAGATCAACGCGGCTAGACGTTCAGCCGGGGCATCGGTCACGTTCCCGTTATCGCGCGATATAGCGGACCCAGTCCTGACCGACCGCAAGACGCCCGAGCGGCTGATGTCTCTGATGGGTCAAACACGGAAGTCGGAACACGCAACAGTAGCGTCCGCTTCACCCCGACACCGGACTTTCGATAGCCCGCGCGGCACTTCCGAAAAAGGCCAAGAGGCGACATGGGATCGCGTCAATAAATGAAAGAAGCCGCCAACTGAGGCGGCCTCTGGTCGAGCGCTCCGGCAACACCTTTTTTGGGGCCACGGGGCCGGTACTGGGGCCATCTACCGGCCCGGGTGGCCGGTCGGGTCGGGTTGCGGGGAATTACCCTGAAATAAACATAACGGCGGCTGCCAGTGCGACAGGGCAAAGCCCGAAAACTACAGCGAGCACCTTGTAGAGTAGGTCGTCCGGCATAACGCAACCGTCCTCTCTTTTAGGTTGAAGACGTAAGCCGGGAAAACTCGGTAACGCCAGTGCAGTTTGTGCCAAGCCATAAAAGTTATATCACCGGAACTCCGTTCACCCACGGAGAGCGCCGGAAGGCGCTCGGCTACATCGTGAAGATGACAATCAGGATCAGCACGGAAAGTGCGATTGAGACGCAGCCAGCCATCGTTATCCGATCCCATTTCATGCTGTGAACGTTTGAAGCTGTGGCCGGTCCGCTCGTTGATTTGGGTCATGAAACGCATTGCGACCTGTCGAAACTTATATGCCTAGAACAGTGAATAGGGCCTCTCTGTAGTCCTACCGAGAACGGGCGAGGGCGCTGCGATGCCGGATGTTCGTCATCGTTCCTTAAGGGTCCTGTCGAGGCGCAACTTATGCGGGGACCGCGCTACCCCGGATACCGATTTCGGCGAGATAGATCGCTGGGCCTTTGCGTAGCTCCTCGTGCCTGAAGCATAAAACGATGACGAAGGTTGCCAATGGACCGTTCGATCCCTTGAACCGACAAGGTCGCTTGGTAGGATGCTTCGATGAACCGGCATGGCGTTGGGGTGCAATTGACGGTCAGTGATGCGCCCGTTGTGGTCGACGCAAGCTCCGATGCGCCTGAAGCGCGTGTCGCAAGCCGGCTCTCTCTCTGCTTGGCATACGGAATGATCGCCGCTTTGTCCGTGGTCTCCAATGCGAAGGCACAGGAGGCAGAGCCGCGATCCTACTCTAATACGCCTATCGGGTTGAATTTTCTGATCGCGGGTTACGCTTACTCGCAAGGCAAGCTCGCGTTCGATCCCAACACGGCGATTGCCGACACTACATTCCGCTCCGACACCGGGGTGCTGGCCTATGTTCGGTCCTTCGAGCTTGCGGGCCAGTCTGCCAAGCTTGATGTGATCGTGCCGACATCGTCCTTCGCCGCGCATGGCCTCGTGAACGGTGAGCCGCGCGAGCGGGAGACGTTGGGCTTGGGCGATCCGCGATTTCGCTTCTCGGTCAACTTGTTTGGGGCACCCGCGCTCTCGGCGAAGGAATTCGCCAGCTATCGGCAGGATCTAATCGTCGGAGTAAGCATGCAGGTCTCCGCGCCGGTCGGGCAGTATGACAACACGAAGCTGCTCAACCTAGGCGGAAATCGCTGGTCATTCCGGCCCGAGTTCGGGATTTCAAAGGCATGGGGTCCATGGACCGTCGAGCTAGCCCCAAGCGTAACTTTCTTCAGCAACAACACCGACTTCTTCGGCGGCAATACGTTCTCGCAGGCTCCGATCTATGCCGTGCAGGGACATGTCATCTACACGTTTCAGTCCGGCGTATGGATGGCGCTGGACGGGCTCTATTTCGCGGGCGGCCGCACGGCCCTCAACGGCGTCAAAAGTGATAACGAGCAGGCGATAACGCGAGCTGGCTTGACGGTCGCCTTGCCGATCAATCGACAGAACTCACTCAAGCTCTCTGCCAGTACCGGCATCACGACCCGCACAGGAAGCGAACTGACGGCAGTTGCTATCGCATGGCAGTATCGTTGGGGCGACGGATATTGAGGAAGGATGTCGTATGGCAGGGCGACAGTCCGTAGCGGTTCTGGTCGCTCGATCAGGCGCGGGCCATCGTCGCGGTAAGACAGCAATGCAGTTTTGGCTAGTTGCCTTATCATGGCGATCTTGCACGTGGACCTTCGCCGCTGCGCTGGCGGTCGCATTTTTGCTGGCGACGCTGGGTCAAAGTCAGGCGGCTGATCCAGGGCCCAAACGAGTTCTGATGCTGCATTCATTCGGTCCTCGTTCCAAACCTTGGAGCGACTACGCTCAGGCCATTCGCACAGAAATAGACCTGCACTCGCAGAGTTCGGTGGAATTTCTGGAACATTCACTTGTGAATGCCGGCCAATCTCAGGAAAAATTGGAAGGTGCCGTCGTTGAGTACCTTAGCACCCTCTACACGGACCATCCGCCCGACCTTATCGTGGCCCTCGGCGCACCGGCAGCCAGTTTCATCCAGCGCCATCGTCAGCTTATTTTTCCAATGGTGCCGATGATCATTACAGCCGTAGACCAGCGCTTAGTTCAATATGAAAAACTGACGGATAATGACGCTGTAGTGTCGGCCACGAATGATGTTCCGTTTCTCTTCGAGAATATCATGCGCGTCTTGCCCGACACAAAGACCATCGCAATTGTAAACGGCACTTCCCAAATAGAGCGATTTTGGACGGAAGAAATGCGTCGAGAACTCGCGCCACTCGCGGGCCGGGTCGAGCTAAAATGGTACGATGAACTTCCATTCGACGAGCTTCTTAAGAAAGCAGAACATCTTCCGCCTCATACCGCAATCTTCTTTGTTCTAATGAATGTCGATGCGGCAGGGATAACACACGAAACGGGCAATGCTCTGAATAAGCTCGCTGCCTCAGCCAGCGCGCCGATTTTTTCTTTCGATGGTTCTTTTTTCGGAGAGAATGTCGTTGGCGGACCGATGTTCTCTCCGCTTGAGGGAGGGCGGATAGCCGCAGCCGTTGCCATTCGCATCCTTGAGGGAGAAAAAGCAGGCAATATCAAAACTCCGGCCATTGAATACGCGTCGCCAAAATTTGACTGGCGGCAAATGCAGCGGTTTGGGATCAGCGACAGTAACCTGCCTATTGGCAGCACCGTCTACTTCCGACAGCCAACGGTTTGGGAGCGGTATAGGTGGCAGATCGCATCCATCGTCGCGGTTCTTCTGATACAGATCGGGTTTATCTCGGTCCTGCTGCGTGAGCATCGTCGGCGTCAACTTGCCGAAGTGCAGGCGCGGCAGCGCATGGCTGAACTTGCTCATGTCAATCGCTTCTCGACTGCTGGTGAACTGACCGCCTCAATCGCTCATGAAATCAACCAGCCGCTCGGGTCCATTCTGACCAATGCCGAGACCGCAAAGGTAATCCTGCAATCTCCCAGCCCTGACATTTCCGAACTGAACGAGATTGTGGACGATATTTTGAACGATGACCGGCGCGCTAACGAGGTCATCCGGAGTATGCGCAGCCTTCTGAAAAGGGCACCCTTCGAACTGAAACGTCTCGACCTCAATGACGTCGCGCGGGAAACCATCGAATTTCTCTCGGCGTTGGCTGTCGCGCGAAAGGCCGAGTTGATCGGCGTGATAACGCCGGGTGCGCTTCCGGTGCTCGGCGACCGCATCCAGCTTCAACAAGTCATTCTGAACCTTGTCGTGAACGGGATCGACGCGATGAAGGACATGCCGAGCGAAAATCGCATCATCAGCATCCGAACTTCGCGGGTCGAAAGCTTCGCTCAGCTATCCGTGTCAGATCATGGTCCAGGCATTCCCGAAGACAAACTAGAAAGGGTCTTCGCGCCGTTCTACACCAGCAAGGCCGAAGGCATGGGGATGGGACTATCCATCGCGCGCACTATCATCGTGGCACACAAGGGGCTGATATCAGCGAGAAATAGGGATCACGGTGGCGCGTCGTTTAGGATCAGGCTTCCTCTTGTTAGTTGACCCAGAGCGGCGGCTCCGCGCCGAAAGCCACCGTCGAGCCGATCCATCCGAAGGCCATGCCGGTGGCTGCAAGAAGGCGAGTGGATCGGTCGTCAGTCAGCAGGGCGGCGCACTTGCCCGATCCCGCCTATGGGCCTCCCGGTCGGTCGTGTTCGCTTGATCTGGATCAAGCCCTCCGCGCGAGAGGGGGGACTAGGCTCTCTCACCCGCAACTTGCGTGGCCAAGGCTGAAGGCGCGTCCGTGAGAACACTGCGTCAGATCATCTCCGGAGACGAGATCATCCAGCTTGTGATCCGGCTGGGTTTGCTCGCGGTCCTGATCGCCTGGACACTGCTCCTGATCCGTCCGTTCGTGCCAATCCTGGCCTGGAGTGTCGTGCTCGCCGTTGCGCTTAATCCGGTGTTTCAGCGCCTCGCCAAAATCCTCGGCGGCCGGCCCAAACTTGCGGCAGCGATCCTAACCCTTATCAGTCTTGCCGTTGTCATCGGGCCCGCGACGTGGCTCGGCATGGGCGCAGTCGACGGGATCAGGGATCTTGCCGGTCAAATGACGGCGGGCGAGATGTTGGTTCCTTCGCCACCTCAATCGATCAAGGATTGGCCACTCGTCGGGCCTCGGCTCTTCGATCTCTGGGATCAGGCCTCGACCAATCTGCGTTCGCTTCTGCGCGAAGTGGTGCCCTATCTCAAGCCCCTCGCGACGACCTTGCTTGGATTTGCCGGCAATGCCGGTGTGGGGACCGTGAAGTTCCTGCTGTCCGTGGTCGTGGCTGGCGTCCTGTTTCCATATGGCCCGCAGCTCGTGGCCGCGGGTCGTGACTTTCTGTCACGGATCGTGCCGGACCAGAGCGAGCACTTTCTGGACCTCGCGGGTACCACCATCCGTGCGGTCGCCCAGGGTGTGATCGGCGTCGCGATCCTCCAATCCTTGCTCGCCGGCATTGGGTTCAAGCTGGCCGGTATCGCCAGCGCGGGACTGCTGGCGTTCGTGGTGCTATTGCTGTCGATCGTGCAGATCGGCGGAACGATCGTCATCCTGCCGGTCATTATCTGGATCTGGACCGACAAGGAATTCCCGATCGCACTTCTGCTGACGGTGTTTCTCGTGATCGTATCAGTGCTCGACAACATCCTAAAGCCGCTCGTCATGGGGCGAGGCCTTACCACGCCCGCACTCGTCATCCTGATCGGGGTGATCGGGGGAACCCTCGTCCACGGCATCATTGGCCTCTTCATCGGACCGATCATTCTGTCGGTGGCTTGGGAACTGACGGTTGCCTGGATCCGTACCGAACGCGCTCCGCGGCGGGGAGATGTTGGCTATGGGCCGCCGCGCTCTCTTGATCTGCATCAAGGCGTCTCTTCAGCCCCTTCGCTGGATAACAATCGCTGACCCACCAAACCAAGAGCATGGCCGAGTCCGCGATGGGAGCACGCGATGGCAGTCCAGTTCCTGCTTGGCACCGTCATCAGCGTGATCAACATCGTGATTCACGCGCTCGTGACTGTCGTGGCAATCGGCATCGCCCGCACCGCCGGATTGTAGCACACGGCACTGCCTCGATCGCACCTGATGGCTGTGATGGTCACGACAGCCGTCATTTGGTGGTCGCACACACGGTCGAGGTCCTGGTCTTGGCGCTTGCCTACGCCATGGTCGACGCGACCACCGCGACCTGCTGCAAAGGTGATGATCGCCCTGACCTGCGGCGGGTTCACACTCGACAGCGCGATGGAAGCCCAGCCGCGGCGGACTGTCCGACGACGACGTCGTCCTTCGGGAGAACGCGTTTCTCGGCTACCATGTAGTCGATGATCCAGAGATCGACCTGCGCCACCGAACGCCCGGCGTCGGGAAAGCGGATTGGTACAGTTTCCGACCATGGAGAAGAACGGCCCGTAGAGACCGTGCTCGGGAATGTCGATGGCGGCTGAACCATATCCGCTGCCGACCGGCGCCACCACGAAGTAGCCGCGTTGGCGAACCACTTCGCGGCGTCGCGGAATTCCAGCAGCGGAAAGAAGCCGCGATCGACCGGCTTGAGCGAGACGCCATGGTTCATGACCGCGAGCGGGAAGGGGCCGTAGCCGACGGGGCGAACATCGAAAGTGGCAGCGGCAGCGCCCAGATCTCCTCCTAGGTACGGACATTGTCCTCGGCGATGGACGGCAAGCCGAAGGCGGCAAGGAGCCCAAAGCCCTCAAGAGCGGTCGGAAGATTGCGGCCAACTGCCTACGCATCGTCGCCGCCGTCAGCCGGTATAAGTGAGCGCCACGATGATCGGGCCGAGCACGGTCAGGACGACATTGCCGATGGCGTAGGGCACTGCGACGCCGAGTACTGGGGTCTGACTCTCGGCGACTTCGCAGGCTCCGGTCACCGCAGCGTCGACGGTCATGGCGCCAGCCAGCGCCCCACAGGTGATGACCGGATTCATGTGCAACACATAGCGCGCAAACAGCGTCGCGACGATCAGCGGCACCAGCGTGACGACCAGGCCCATGCCCACCAGCAAGGCCCCATGCGCCTGTATCGCAGCCCAGGCCGCGGCTCCGTTGCCGAGGCCGATTGCTGCGATGAAGCCACCGAGCCCGAGATCGCTCAGTGTCTGCTGTGCCGCGCGTGGTAACGCTCCGATGGTCGGCCGGCGCGACCGCAGCCAGCCGCAGACGAGGCCAGCGATCAGCGCGCCGCCGCCGCCGCCCAAGGTCAGCGGGATGCCGCCGACCCTGAAGCTGACGAGACCCGCGAGGAGGCCCGCGGCGATGCCGGTTGCGAGAAAGGCGATGTCGGCGCGGTCGCCGGAGCGCAGGATCTGCCCGACCTTCGTGGCGGCGCGCTCGATGTTGTGAGTGCTGCCGACGAGCGTCATGACGTCCCCGACATAGACGCGGGTGTCCGGGCCCAACGGGACCTCGCGGCCCATCCTGGTCAGCGTGCGGAGATAGACGCCGCGGGCGTCGTTGCCGACGCGTTCAGCGATCTCCTTGATCGATCGGCCATGGAGATGGCGGCTGTCGACGAGGACGTCGATCACGTTGCCCGGGATTGCCTTCAGGATTTCGTCGGCATCGATTTCGTTGCCGATGACCGGCTTTGCCGCGACGAGGGCAGCGGTTCGCCCGGCGACGACGATGTCGTCGCCGGGTTCGAGAATGGTGTCGAGGCGCGGCTCGATATCGGCTCCCTGCCGCACGATTCGCTCGACGACAGTGCGGCTGCCGATTTCCTCTTCGACGTCCTTGACCGTGCGTCCCGCGGCGGCCAATACCCGGTACGCGCGCGCCTGGAATTTGCGATAGTGGAGATTTTCACTCTGCGGCGGGTTGCCGCCGGAAAGCTCCGCCTCCAGCTTCGCCGCCTCCGCCTTCAAATCGATCCGCATCAGTTTCGGTGCGACAAACGGCACGTACAGGAGCGTGAGAATATAGCCGAGGACATAGGTGACGGCGTATCCGGCTGCGATGTTTGCTTCCTGCTGCTTCAAAGCATCACTGGACAGGCCGACCTGCGCGAGCGCTCCGGACGCCGTGCCGATGATGGAAGATTGCGTCAGCCCACCCGCGGCAAGTCCCGAGGCCGTGCCCGGATCGAGCTTGAACGTGAATGCAAATATCAAAACGAGGATGAGGCCTGTGCTGCCGAGCACGAGCGCCATGCCGACCTGCGCCAGGGTGCGGATGCTCAAGGAGGCGAAGAATTCGGGGCCGGACCGGTAGCCGATCGTGAACACAAACAGGCTGAACAGAAGCACGCGCAGCACCGACGGGAATGTAAAGGTCCCGAGCTGACCAATGAGAACGGCCACCACCAGTATGCAGGCTGTCGTTCCGATCGAGAAACCACGAATCTTGACTCGGCCCAGCACCGTGCCGATGGCGATCGAAAGCAGCAGGAAGATTTCCGGAGCGGTGGTGATCATCCACCTGACGGTACCCATGGCGCATGCCCTCCAGCCATTTGCGCGGAATCTGGTCAGTGAAACCCGGCGACGCTTGATTCAGATCGATCCTCGCACGGTTGAGAGCCTGCGGCCTCAAGGCCATCGTCGATAAGAGGGGCACGTCTCGGTGCTTCGGTGCTTGCCACCCTTCTGCAGCGCGGCACAAAAGAAAGAGCTTGATCTAGATCAAACCCGCCGCCGCGTTTCGCAGATTGATCTGAATCAATACTGGCAGCCGATTCTCCTTCCTGAATGCGCCTCATCGGTGACGGAGTTGATTATGCGGAAATCCGTGCTCTATCTGATCCTCGCGGGCGCGACCTGGCCATGCGCAGCCCATGCGCAAGTTAAGATCGATATGGCCCGTGTGACATGTGCCGACTATCTAGCGCTTTCAGCCGAAGACTCGGCGGTCTTTTCTGCGTGGATGAGCGGTTGGTTCAATCAGAAAACCGGTTACGTGTTCGTTGACTTGAATGCCTATGCTCGAAACGTCGCGAATGTGAAGTCGTGGTGCGCTTTAAACCCGACGCAAACCGTGATGGCCGGTCTTCAACGCGCAACGGCTCAATAGCGACCACAAGCGACACTGGAGGCCTTATGAAACGGACCATCATTTCCAGCTTCTGTGTGTTGATCCTGATGAATATTACGCCAGCCCACGCCCAGGTCGTGATTGACCTTTCGGTGCTCACCTGCAAGCAGCTCCTTGATTCAGATGCCGAGCGACAGGCCCTGATAAGTTCGTGGATGGGCGGCTATTTCAGCGCGACAAAGAATCTCAGCGAACTCGACATCCGCTACGTTAAGCGGAACGCGAAGGTTGTAGGCAGCTACTGCAAGACGCACAGGTCGGATACCGTCATGAATGCAATGCAGAAGAACTGGCACTAGACTTAGCGTCCGGGCCTGCCGGCACTCTCTTTTGGAGGCTGACCCACGATGGGGTTGAGCCGAAGTTGCCAGCTTAAGGGCGGATCTTCGCGGTTGACCAGGTCGACATCGTCACATGCAGTATGAAGCCCGGCGGCGCGCATCTCCGCGGATCCGTCAGCAATACTTTTTGCCTGGCTCAAATCCAGCGCGGTGTTAACGGGTCATTCCGGTCGCACATCTGCGGACGGCTCGGCGAGTCCGGCGCACCGTCGTTCTCTCGACGCACACTCCGTTAACGCGTGTCCTACCCGCGCCGCAGACAGCAGCGATCCGGGTGATCATGGCGTCCGTCTGATAGACCATCGGCGGGGTCACCGCTGGCGCTGGTGTCGCAATCAACAAGGCGAAGACAGCAACACCCGACGGGTCTGTCGAAACCTCGCGCGCGGGAGCTTGCTTTTGATCTAGATCAAACCTCCAGTTCATCTACGTGCTCCATCACTGTTGCAGTGACAGTTGTAAACACGGGTTGCCTGCTTGAAGGGCTGGAAGCTGGTACGCACCGTATCAAGTTAAGGATGTCGCTGATGAAAGCGCAGGAACCACGGCCTGACATCTCCTCGGCTTTGACGGTGACACAGTTTTGCCAAATGTTCGACATCGAGCCAGAGCTGTATGCCGCGCTAAAGCGAACCGGCCAAGGTCCACGCGAGGTCCGCATTGGACACTGCATTTTGATTCCTTCGGAATATGCCGCGCAGTGGCTCGTCAAGGCCGACCCACTGCAGGTGTTCGCGCAGCGCTATCTCTGCGGATGATCAACATCGCGCGTTGGGTCGAGCGCCTGCCGCGCCTTGGCTTTTTTCAATTCGTCCTTGCGCGTGTTGAGTGGGCACGCAAGGAAGCCGACCGGCTCGCCTGCGAGGCGTGGAACGAGCGCATGCTCGGATTTCAGGGTCCGAAGGGAGGCCTGCCGGACACCAAGGTTGGGACCCTTACGCAGGCGCTCTATGATGAGGCAAAGAAGAAAAACTGGACAGTGATCGGCATGAAGAACGACTGGAAGAAGATTTTCTCGTTCGAGTAGAGGAGCAGAACAGATGAGTGACCTTGTCGTAATTGCATTTCCAACCGAGGCGAAGGCGGAGGAAGTTCGTCAAAAATTGCTGGCCATGCAGAAGGAGTATTTGATCGAACTCGGCGATGCCGTGATCGCGGTGAAAGACAGCAAAGGAAACATCAAACTAAATCAACTGATCAATACCACGGCTGCTGGTGCGGCTACTGGCGCCTTTTGGGGCACGCTGATTGGCCTGATCTTTTTGATGCCGCTTGCTGGTGCTGCCCTTGGCGCCGCGTCCGGCACACTCAGCGGATATTTAACGGATGTCGGCATCAATGACAAATGGATGAAAGAGACTGCTGCCGCCGTTCAACCCGGAACCGCGGCGCTCTTCGTACTGGTGCGCAAAGTCACGGCAGACAAGGTTCTTGAGAGGCTCAAAGGCGAAGGTGGTACGGTGCTAAAGACTTCTCTCGACCACACTAAGGAAGCCGCCTTGCAAGCGGCTTTGGCGGAGGTCAAAGCGGCGGTACCGGCTTCGCCTCCTGATTTGCCGGGCGTTTGAAACCATTGCGACGCCTGCCGACGACCGCTCTCGACATTACCTCAGCCCTCTCTGGCCCAATTTCGGTTTGGGCCCAAACAGGTTCGACGGTGATGCCGCGGGTGAGGTCATTGGTGCGGCTGCCGAGGGACATCGAGGCTAGCCGTGATTCCTCCGGCCATGGTCCAGCAGCGGCGTCATCCCTCCGGCTTCATCGAACCGTGCCTGCCGTTCGCGGTTCCTTGGACGCCTGCCTTCCAGATTGCACGCAACGACATCCACTGGCACCGAGGCATTCATAATGGGCTAGGAGGCCGCGTAGAGCCGACTTGGCACCTCGGGCGTCAAATACTCGCCTCCAAGCGTATCCCTGCTCCACGCGGCCTCGCAGGCGCAGGGTTCCGCCAGCGGACCGCGAATGGTCCCGAGGCCAGTCTGACCTCCAACTGAGCGATGCGCGGCCCGCGTAAGGTCAACGCAGTCTCAAGCGGGCATGCGGCAGATGAGTCAAAATCGACACGATCAAGATTGGCAGGCGCGAGTCGGCGATCTCGGCGCTGCTGCAGGCCTGGCAGCGAATGGAGGAGAACAGGCTCGGATCAGCGTAACAGAATTCCAGAGAAGTGTCGGTCCGGGCATAGCCCGTTTGCGTCATACAGATTGTGCCGAAAGACCATGCTTCAAATAGGTTATGCCTGCGCCGTCGACTGCCTTTTTTCAGGCGCGACGGGGGCAAAGGTATTAGCGCGCCGCAGCAACTCCGAAACTTTGTGAAGAAATTCGGGAAAGCCGTAACGTTGTGAGTAGAGGCTGTGCCGCTACAGCCTCCTAGCCCCGGCAGCCCCAGCTCACCCCCTGAGTTGGGCTCGCCGTGTCTCTCCGATCCTCCGGATATGATTCAGCGCTCATAGGTCCTCTCGCACCCCTCTGAAGAAAGGATGCCGCACCTTACCTCCGGCCGATTTGGCGCGGTACTCGATCTCCGCCAGGACCTCTGGCTCGACCCAGATGGCCTTATGCGCAATGCGCTTGGTGTAGGGCTGTGTTTTCCGGATTAGCGGCGTCAGACGCTTGCGTAGGTCGGCGGCCGACGCCTTGTCGAAGCCATGGTCAACTTTACCGGCATAGATCAGATCATCGCCCTGGCGGCGGCCGACATAAATGCCGTCCCATTTGTCGCCATCCAACGCGAAGCCCGCGATGGTCAGCGTCTCGCGCTGGGCGCAGGTCTTCTTGACCCAGTCCCGGCTGCGCGTACCCGTCGGGTAAATGCTGTCGGCGACCTTCGAAACAACGCCCTCATAGCCCAGCTTGCAGGCATGAGCGAACATCTCGGCGCCGTCGACTTCGAAGCTCTCGCTGAACTGGATGGCAGTCCCGGCAACCAGCTTCTTGAGCACTGCCTTGCGTTCCTTCAGCGGCAGCTTCCGCAGGTCGCGGCCGTTGAGGTAGAGCAGATCGAAGGCGACCAGGACGATCTTGGTTGATTTGCCCCGTAGCTCGTTTTGCAGCACTGAGAAGTCGGTAGTGCCGTTTGCCGCTGGTACTACGACCTCGCCATCGACGATCGAAGAGGCCGCCGAGATATGCCAAGCGTCGTCGGCGATCTTCTTGAAGCGCTTGGTCCAGTCGTTGCCCCGGCGGGTGTAGATCTTCACCTCCTCGTTAGCGAGATGGACCTGAACGCGATAGCCATCGAACTTGATCTCATGGTGCCATCGCGTGCCGCCCGGCACCTTCTCGATTGGCGACGCCAGGGCCGGCGCAATGAAGCCGGGGAAAAGCGCCTTGGTCCCGATCGCCTCAGGCTTTCTGCGCTGAAACGCCACAACGCAACTCCACAGCAAAGGAAGGTCAAACTGGCAAATTAGCAATCGTTCCGTGCGGCGCGCCGCGCGGAAAGGAACCCTCGATCTTAGCCTGCGTTTCAAGGCGATGCGCTGGCGAAAAAGCACCTACCGAGGAGAGCGTGATGCCTAAAGAAAATGACGCGGAGGGCGTCCAAGATCAGGGCGGAAAGCACGGCGGTCAGGCCGGTATGCCGAAGTCTAAGCCACGCCCGCGCACAACCGAGAGGGATAGGGATGTGGTGCCAAAAGGGCAGAGCGGTCCTGAGGAGCGTCAAGATTAAAAGAACCATCACGCGTACCGACCGCTATTCGATCGCCTCGAATATCGTCCTGCTCAGCGTGATAGGCGTTCAAGTGCGCCGGCATGTGAGCTGTTCGCCGATCGTTCCGCGACGGCTGCCGGGGTGGCTCGCGCTTAAGGCCCAGTAGCCAATGTCGAATTTGAGCCGGCTAAGTTTTAACCCACCGGGGCGCCGCTTTTTTGCCGCGCCTCGTTCGCTGTGCCCAACTCTGTTCATAGACCTTAGTAGGTAACACAGCTGTCATCTGTTCGCGGTCCGTTTCAGATTTTGCTGCGGACCGGTATCCAATATGACTATACCGCCTTCATGGCGCCGGTCAGGTCGTCAGTCAGCATCTGCATCAGTTCTTGGGCCTGGTCCTTGGTTAGCTTCTCGGCGAATGGGCCATTTTTCTTTGGCTGCGCTGGCCCCTTGAGTTCCCGATCATAAACCATCCAGTCGTCACCGCTTCCTCTCCGAACGAGGAACCTGTTTTGTTGGAGCGCTGTGTAATGCAACGATACCTCCCAAAATGAGCGGTTACCGGTCTCAAAAATACACACCTGATGACCGTTTGTTCCCGAACCGGGACATTGAAATTCCCAGCAGCTAATCATCAGCACGATTCATGCCGCGCCCCCTTAATTCGGGTGGCGCTTGGTCGGCATGGCGCACCAATTTCTTTAAGCTGGAGAGCTGACGCCGGCCTGACGAATGGCTGCTAAATATATTGCCGAATTGTGCGTACTTGAGGACGTCTGCCAGTCGGCGCTTCGCGGTAGGCCGCCTCAGGGACACGCACACTATTTATCAGAGAGGCACAGCGGCGGTGTCGTTTGTCGCCCTGATCGCCAGCATGGCGTGGCTAATCTCGGATGAGAGGACTTTCGGCTTCGCCAAACCTTCGGCTGTAAGGCTGGTGTCAGCTAGAGCGTTTAGGTTTAGACACGGGATACCTTCCGGCCCCGGCGTGTACCGCTCTGAGGCCGTCTTTTTAATCGATCACGATTTCGTTTTGGCAGATTAGATTTCAACTGCGGCGTGGAGGTTGCGTCATGGGCAGTGACAGTCTCCTTGGAAGCGTCTGCATCGTATTGTTGGGGCTGAGCCCACTCGTTGTCATCGGCATCGCAATGTATGGGCAGTAAATCGGCATTGGCCCGCATGCACCAACGGGCCGGTAGAAGGCCCCAGCAGCCAGCCTCCCTCAATGCACAGGCCCCCTATGGTTGCTGGGGTAGCTTAACGATCAAATTTGACAGAAGACGAAGGCCGCCTCAGTTGGGGCATATCACGCGAGCAGGTCGCTCCCCGCGTGCAGGACCCTCACGTAGGTCCCGCTTTCGTGCTTCTCCAGCCAGTAGTGCTCGATGGCGTAATTGAGGCCGGCGGTGTATTCGGCCGGCGATGCGCCGTCCTTATCGATGAAGGGATAGTTGATCTTCTCGATGTAGATCCGGCCGTCCTGGATCGGTTCGAATGCTCGAGCGTGCTCCATGATCCTGCGGGCAGCTTTCTACCCTTCCTTCATTTTCATCGTCGGATTCCATCGCGCTTCCCGCAGAGGGTGACATGCCCGGAAGGACCCGGCGACCGGTAAGGTTGCCGCGCGAAGGTACGCCCAGCGTGTCATCACCTCGACAGTCACGACCCTATAATTTTCCATCGGACGCAATCTGTTCTTCTCCGCAATAAGACCAGTATACCCGGCATATTCCCGCATGGGATGATCCCGCCTTGCCAACGGGATTTTTGGATTGTTCCTATGGAGGACATGCAGGCGCACTTGGAAAAGCTTCGGGTCGAGGCTGAGGAGTGCGAACTAATCAGTAAGCTCGCGACCAACGCGACCAAGAAAGAGCTGTTCGCCAAGCTGGCCGCGCATCACCGGGCGCTGGCTGATGAAGTCGAGCGGACCATGAAGGCGAGCGAACCATAAATCGGCAGGCCTCGCACGGATCGAACGACGGACACCGGGGCAAGCTGCGACAGCGTCGAGCGCGTCAACGTCACTGGCGTTGATCGACCACGCCAGTGTCGAGCGTGTCACCGCGACGGGACAGGCGGGAGGGCATCAGGCGCTAATTGTAATGTTAGGAACCTGACCTTAGTGGCATGATTAGGTTATTCGCTAACGACCGGCCTACAGGGCGCGCTTGCTCTCGAGCCAATCGGGAGTGTTGCGATGACTTCCATCGACGAATGCAAAGCACGCGCAGCCGAATACAAAATTCGAGGAAGCGAGCCGCACATTTCGGCACGCCGATCCACGGTGCTTTTGTGCATTTCACGCAGTTGGACAGCATTGGCGCATCAACTTGAGAACTTGGCGGCAGTCGTCAAAGACGAAAAGATGAAGTAGGTCCGCCGTTGATCTTGCGACCAAGAGAACCACGTCACCATCACCATAGGCCCCCAAGTGGCTGGGGCCATTCTCAGCGGGCGCCTCAGTTGAGAACGGTCGCCCTTGGCATTCAAATTGCGCTAGCATTGCCGAATTTTCCAGATGATAGATTTTAAGTCCTACGCGGGATTACGTCATGAGCACTGGCATACTTTTCCCACTCTTAGCGCTAGGGTTGAGGCCGATTGTCATCGCTGCGATCTCTATGTTCGCGCTATGAAGACGTCGGGAGTGCCGCCCACGGAGCGTGAAAAACAGATCCTCAGGCGGGTGGCTCTGGGGCGGTCCGATGCTGACATCGCTCGCCAGATCGGCGGGACCGAAGCGCAAGTTGCAACCCAACGCCTTCGCTTGATCAGAAAGCTAAATATCTGCTCGCATGCAGAGATCATCGAAGCGGCCATTAATCTGGGGCCGTGGCCTCGTCAGATGAAGTATCCTAATCTCCCTTCGCGAGTGTCCTAATTAGGACAGCACCATCAACCGCAGCGGCCTCGGGTCAAAGGACATATTCCTCACGTACATGCCGTGTGTAGGAGAGCTAAATTAGTTCCAGAGTTTGGCCAAAACGACAGGGCGTCTCAGTTGGCGGCCTTGTTCAATTTTGATGCTCGCAAGTTTTGCTCAGCCGTCATTTACTGGTTTGGCTTTGGGTGAGGCATATGCGGAAGACGGACGCGACCTGTCCGCGCTGCGGAGCTGGTTTCCGGCGGTTGGAACTGTGGTGCGGACGAAGGTCCGAAGGAGAGCACCGCTGTTCTGTGTGCGATACGTCGCTTGAGGTTTTTGATGGGAGTAAGTCGGTTGCCTACCGGCTTACGATCCAACCATCGCGGCGAGCATGAACCGCTGGCGGGGCCAACCTGGGGCCGCGTAACGCGAGTTGTCCCACGCCCGCGCTGGCAGTCCATCCCGCAGGTTAAGTGAACGCCGCCAATCGCGGCTCTCACGAGCCGCTACCCGGTTGACGGACCCCTATCCGGGTGACGGTAAAAGATCGCCACGGTGAAACAACTTTCGCTCAGTTAAATGGCTCGACGATACCGATCCGGCGGCGACCTTTGATCGAGGCCTCCCCGGTCATTCCCAACCAGTTCGACTGCGGAGGGAACCCAAGATGAACAACACCGTGGTTATTGGGCTTATCGCCTTTGCCGCTATCCTCGCCGGGGCGTTCGCTGGCGCGGAGGTCAGAGAGCGGTTGCCAAAACATCACCTGACGGACGAGACAAAAAATCTTGTATCCGTATCGACCGCGGTGGTGGCCACCGTTTCGGCGCTGGTGCTTGGGCTGCTTATCTCTAACGCCAACACATCGTTCACTCGGCTCGGCGGGCAAGTGACGGCGCTGTCGGCGGAAATCCTCCGGCTGGACCACATACTTCGCCGATACGGGGCCGATGCGGAACCGGCGCGCAACATGCTCCTACAGTATGCCGAGCACAAGACGGTTGACCTGTTTCCGGACGATCGCGCCGATGTGCGTCTCAACAATCCGTCAACCTACGAACTGCTGCAGCGGCTGGAGGACATGCTCCTCGCCTTGAAACCCGCTAATCCCCGCGATCAATGGTGGCTGGCTCAGGCGATGACCCTTGCGGCCAAGATCGGGGAGACCCGATGGCTTCTCGCCCAGCAGATTGGGCAGGGAACGCCGAAAGCGTTCGTCGCGCTCCTCGTCTTTTGGCTTGCGTTGCTGTTCGCCAGTTTCGGACTTTTTTCGCCGCGTAACTTCACCTCAGCGATCACCTTGACTTTGTGCGCGCTTGCGGTGGCCGGTGCTGTCGCAATGTTCCTCGAATTGGAGCAAGGCCTTGGCGGCGTGGTCCGTATCTCACCTGAGCCGATGCGGCAGGCAGTCCAAACCTTGGAGGTCGAACCGAGCAACCAAAATGCACCTTAGGGCACGGCACGCGGTTCGGTCGCTGACCTTGCCCGAAGGCATGGCAATACGTCGCGGGGTAACTAGGCAGGGGTGCGACCGGTAATCGGCGGCGTGCATGAGCCTGGGCGGGGGAGCCTCGGCCCTAGAGGGGCAGTACCAGGCAAATGATCTGCGGATCTCCTCCACCCCGCTTGTGAAAGCCGAATTTGCTGAAAATCTTTCGCATCGCCGCGTTCTCCGGCAGGACTTCGGCGACGATTTGCTTGAGCCCGGTCGTGCGCGCCAGAATGATGAGGTGGTGCATGAGCAAGGTGGCGACGCCCTGTCCCTGGTAGTCGTCGATCACCACGAAGGCGATCTCGGCTACTCCCGACGCCGCGACGACATAGCGACCACCGCCGATGATCACCTCGCGTCCGTCCTCGTCGGCAAGCGCAACCAAGGCGACGTGTTTGGCAAAATCGATGTTCATGAAGAAAGCAACTTCCTTCTCCGAAAAGCTGCGCTTGGAAACGAAGAAGCGGCGTTGAAGTGATTGGCTGCCGGTGCGGCTGATTGCAGCCAGCATGTCGTCTTCGTCGTCAGGCCGTAACGAGCGGATTTTGACCCTTCGGCCATCGCGCAGACATTCGCTCACTGCGTAATTCTCAGGCACCGGCATGGATCCGTCCTCCCGTGCCAAAAAGGGCGCAGGGCCGTGCTCGTGGCTTGACCTAAATCAACATTCCGGGCGCGCAAAACGCTTTCAATTGGATTGCTAGCGGAAGGACTGAAATGATGTCGCTGGACAATCTGCAACTCCCGGGCGGGCCCATGTCGGGGGTCATCGCCAAGGCCGTGGAATATATGGTGGATGCCGGACAGCGCAGCGTGCTGCTTCTGGACATCCTGCGCCAGCGCGGTGACCAGTATCGTGAGCACGTTGCCCAGACGGCACCGCACGTCTTGAGCTATGCCGCCGAGCTGATCCTGGACGGCCGCAAGCTGGACCAGCCTGTCAACTATGCGCTGGTGCGCATTGTCCCACCCAAGGGCGTGGAAATCGATCTCAAGCGCCGGCCGTTCGTTATCGTCGACCCGCGCGCGGGTCATGGACCGGGGATCGGCGGCTTCAAGGCCGACAGTGAGATTGGCGTCGCCATGAAGGCAGGGCATCCCTGCTATTTCATCGGCTTCCTGCCCGAGCCAATGCCGGGACAGACCATCGAGCGCATTGCGCGCGCTGAAGCCATCTTCATCGAAAAGGTCATCGAGCGGCATCCCGAAGCTGATGGTAAGCCGTGCGTGATCGGCAACTGCCAGGCCGGCTGGGCAATCATGATCCTTGCCTCGCTACGGCCGGAACTGTTCGGTCCGGTGATCGTGGCGGGAGCGCCGCTCGCTTATTGGGCTGGCGTCCATGGCAAATATCCGATGCGCTATTCCGGCGGACTGCTCGGCGGAAGCTGGTTAACCGCACTTTCCAGTGACCTCGGCGCAGGCAAGTTCGACGGTGCCTGGCTGGTGCAGAACTTCGAGAACCAGAATCCCTCGAACACGTTGTGGTCCAAGCAGTACAACGTCTTCTCCAAAGTCGACACCGAGGCCGATCGCTATCTTGAATTCGAGCGCTGGTGGGGCGGGCACGTCAACCTCAATGCCGAGGAGATCCAGTTCATCGTCGACGAGCTCTTCATCGGCAACAATCTAGCTGGCGGCCGTGTCAAAATGTCCGACGGAGTTGCGGTCGATCTGCGCAATATTCGTTCGCCGATCGTGGTGTTCTGCTCAAAAGGGGACAACGTTACGCCTCCGCAACAGGCGTTGCATTGGATTCTGGACCTTTACGCGGACGTCGACGAGATCAGGGCGCACGGGCAGACCATCGTCTACACCGTGCATGAGACGGTCGGTCATCTCGGCATTTTCGTTTCCGGCGGCGTCGCCAAGAAAGAGCATGCGGAATTCTCAAGCAACATCGATTTGATCGACGTGCTGCCGCCCGGCCTTTACGAGGCGACGTTCGAGGCGAGGGGATCCGACACGCTCAATGATGAGCTAGCGGTTGGCCAGTGGGTGATGCGCTGCGAGGCCCGCACGCTCGACGACATTCGCGCGATGGGCGGAAATTCGCCTGAAGATGAGCGGCGGTTCGAGACTGCCAAGCGTGTCTCGGAAATGAATCTCGCCGCTTATCAGAAATTCGTGCAGCCATGGGTCAAATCGATGGTGACGCCACAGATGGCGGAGATGATGCGCAAATGGCATCCGCTCCGCCTGCAATACGAGGCGTTCAGCAGCGAGAACCCGTGGATGAAAATGGTGGAGAACGCTGCGGAGAAGGCGCGCGACGAGCGCAAGCCGGTCGCCAAGGACAATCCCTTCCTGGCGTTCCAGGAACGGCTATCCAAGCAGATCGTCAGTTCGCTCGATCAGTGGCGCGACTCGCAGGAGGCGCTGAGCGAGGCGATGTTCCTTGCCATTTATGGCTCGCCGGCGCTGCAAGCCGCCGTCGGCGTTGATCCGCAGTCGGCACCCTCCCGACGCCGCGACATGGATCCAAAACACCGTGAGCTCTTGCAAGCCCGCACTGCGGAGCTGACATCCAGGATCGGCTCCGGTGGTATGCGAGAGGCAGGCATTCGGGCCTTGCTTTATGTCGGGTCGGCCCGGGGCATGGTCGACGAGCGCAGCCTTGAAGCGCTGCGGCGGCTTCGCCAGGCCGATGAGGCCGCGCGCATGACCCTCGCGGAGTTCAAGATGCTGGTCCGTGAGCAGTTCTTCATGTTGCTGCTCGAGCGGGAGGGCGCCCTCGCGGCCATTCCGAAACTGCTGCCGGACAGTATCGACGAGCGTCGCAGGGCCTTTGCCGCCATTCAGGACGTGTTGTCGGCAAGCGCGGAGATATCAGGCGAAGTGGCCAAGCGCTTCAAGCAAGTCGCCGGGCTGTTCGGGCTCGACGGTCGAGACAATACGGTCCCTTTCGATCCAAAAGCCCGCGCATCATAACAACTCAGAGCGGAACGAGGGGAGTCATGGCTACCGGAGCGAACGAGACCCAGCCGGGATCGAAATACGATCGCCTCATAGTCGCCGCGAAGGGCGTCCCGTCGGTCTCCACGATCGTCGCGCATCCCTGTGACGAGAGCTCACTACGAGGGGCGATCGAGTCCGCTGAAGCCGGGATCATCAAGGCGATTCTTGTCGGTCCGGCCGCGCGGATCCGGGATGCCGCAGCGCAGCACAATCTCGACATCGCGGGCTATGAGATCGTCGATACGCCGCCAACAGAGGCCGCTGCCGCGGCCAAGGCTGTCGAGCTGATTCATGAAGGCAGAGGCGAAATCCTGATGAAGGGCAGCCTCCACACCGATGAGCTGATGCGCAGCGTGACAGCAAAGGTCGGTGGGCTGCGCACCGACCGGCGCATCAGCCATGTGTTCGTCATGGATGTGCCTGCCTATACCGAAACGGTGTTCGTCACCGATGCCGCCATCAACATATTCCCCGACCTCGACGACAAGCGCGATATCATCCAGAACGCCGTCGATCTCTATAATCAGGCCGGCTTCGGCACGACACCGCGGGTGGCAATCCTGTCGGCGGTCGAGACGGTGACGTCGAAGATCCCGTCGACCATCGAGGCGGCTGCCCTCTGCAAGATGGCAGACCGCAGGCAGATTACCGGCGCGCTGCTCGATGGTCCACTCGCTTTCGACAATGCGATCGACATGGAGGCGGCGCGGATCAAGGGCATCAGGTCTGAAGTCGCTGGCCGGGCCCAGATTTTGGTCGTGCCCGACCTCGAGTCCGGCAACATGCTGGCGAAGAATCTGGCTTATTTCGCCAAGGCGGATGGCGCCGGCATCGTGCTCGGCGCGCGCGTTCCGATCGTGCTCACATCGCGCGCCGACTCTGCGAGGTCAAGGATGGCATCCGCTGCCGTGGCCTGCCTCTACGCGGCTGCCCGGCGTCGCAGTGCTCCCATCGCAGCAGCGTGACCGCCATGGATACGATCCTTGTCGTCAATGCCGGCTCCTCCAGCGTGAAATTTCAGGTCTTCGAGGTGGAAGGCGAGGGTCGCCTGTGGCGGCAACTGAAGGGCCAGATCGATGGCATCGGCAGCCGGCCGCGGATGCGTGCCAGCGGCTCCAGCGGCGAGCCGCTGGTCGACCGCGCTTATCCGATCGAGGCGATAGCCGATGTTCCTGCCGCCATGTCCGTCGCGGGCTCCTGGTTGAGAGATGAGTTCAGAATCAACCCCGTCGCCGTCGGCCATCGGGTTGTTCACGGCGGTCCGGACTACGCGCGTCCGGTGCTGATCGATCCCGTGGTCGTGTCGCGGCTGGAACGCTATGCGCCGCTGGCGCCGCTGCACCAGCCGCACAATCTGGCGCCCATTAAATCTCTGATGACGAATTTTCCGGCCTTGCCGCAGGTGGCCTGCTTCGATACGGCGTTCCACCGCGATCATGACCCGCTGGCGGACCATTATGCCATTCCGCACCAACTGTACGCCGAAGGCATCAGGCGCTACGGCTTCCATGGCTTGTCCTACGAATATGTGGCCAAGCGGCTGCCGCAGATGGCGCCGGAGGTCGCGGTCGGACGTGTGATCGTGGCCCATCTCGGCAGCGGCGCCTCGATGTGCGCGATGCGGGCAGGCCGGAGCGTCGAGAGCACGATGGGATTCACGGCTCTCGATGGTCTTGCGATGGGAACGCGGCCCGGCCAGATCGATCCCGGTGTCGTCCTGTACCTGCTCACCGAGAAGGGAATGTCCGCGCCCAAGGTACAAGACTTCCTGTACCGCGATTGCGGCTTGAAAGGTCTGTCCGGCGTCAGCAACGATATGCGCGAGCTCGAGAATAGCGCCGACCCGCGGGCTGTATTTGCGATCGACTATTTCGTCTATCGCGTCGGCCTCAACGCCGGCATGCTGGCAGCCGCGCTGGAAGGGCTCGACGGCTTTGTCTTCACCGCGGGGATCGGCGAAAACTCGGTTTCGATCCGTGCCCGCATCTCGGAAAGGCTGGCATGGCTCGGGATCGAACTCGATCCCGTCGAGAACGCACGGCACGCGACCAAAATATCTCGATCAGACAGCCGAGTTCCCGTCTACGTCGTGCCGACCGATGAGGAACTGATGATCGCGCAGCATACGTTGACGCTGCTCATGAGCCAGCCATTGCCAAATTCAAAAAGCGAGCGAGTGTCATGAGTATCCCGGTTTATCCTGAGACCAAGATCGCGCTGAAGGGCAAAAAGGGCTTGATCGTTGGTATAGCCAACGACCAATCGATCGCCTGGGGCTGTGCCAAGGCATTTCGCGCGCTCGGTGCCGACCTCGCTGTCACTTATCTGAACGAGAAGGCCAAAAAGCACGTCGAGCCGCTGGCCAAAGCGCTGGAATCGCCGATCTTCATGCCGCTTGACGTGATGGTCGAGGGCGAGACCGAGAAGGTATTCGAGCGGATCGAGAAGGAGTGGGGGCAGCTCGACTTCCTGCTTCACTCGATCGCGTTCTCACCGAAGGAAGCGTTGCACGGCCGTGTGGTCGACGTCGATCGGGCGGGCTTCCAGAAGACCATGGACGTGTCCTGCTGGTCGTTCATGCGCATGGCCCATCTCGCCGAACCGCTGATGAAGAACGGCGGCACGTTATTCACCATGACCTACTACGGCAGCCAAATGGTGGTGAAGAACTACAATGTCATGGGCGTCGCGAAGGCGGCGCTTGAGGCGGCGGTGCGCTACATTGCGGCCGAGCTCGGCCCGAAAGGCATTCGGGTCCATGCCATTTCGCCGGGGCCACTCGCCACGCGCGCGGCATCCGGGATTCCTGAATTCGATGAATTGATGGACAAGGCACAGTCGCAGGCGCCGACGCGCAGTCTCGTCAGCATCGATGACGTTGGCAAGGCCACGGCGTTTCTTGCGCTCGACGGCGCCAAGCTGATCACGGGAAGCGTGCTGTACGTCGACGGCGGTTACCACATTATCGATTAGAGCGCGGAAGGTCCGGCTAGCTGTAATGCAGGCCGATGACGTCGGCGACGCAAGCGGGGCGCGTGCCGCCCTCCATCTCGATCGCCACGCGGTAGTGGACCCTCAGCCCGTTCGGCGGCACGTCGACCGCTTCGACGATGCTGACGCGACCGCGCAGCTTTGATCCAGCAGGGACTGGCGCCAGATACCGGATCCGGTCCGCTCCATAATTGATTGTGTTTTTCAGGCCTTTCAGGCCAATCACCGAGCGGATGAACATCGGTGTCAGGCTGAGCGACAGAAGGCCATGCGCGATGGTCATGCCTCCAGGCATTTCGGCCTTCGCGCGCTCCTGGTCGACATGGATCCATTGCTCGTCGCAGGTGGCATCCGCGAATTTGTTAATGCGCTCCTGCGTTATCTCGAGCCAGTCACTGACGCCGATTTCGGTGCCTACCGCTGCCTTGAGTTCGTCAAACCCGTTAAATACCCGCATGGCGTCGGCTCGCTCTGTTCAGAGGATCATTTCCGGAACTGCATCGGGAATTGTGAGCTCGGCGTCCGTCACCGCCAGGACCTCGGCGACCGTCAGACCCGGCGCCGTTTCCAGAAGGGTCGCCTTGCCACCCGGGAAGGCGATCACCGCAAGATCGGTCACCACGAGATCCACGGCGCGCGCGGATGTCAGAGGCAAGTTGCACCTGGCGACGATCTTCGACTTTCCCTTTGCCGCATGTTGCATGGCGACGATGACGCGCTTGGCGCCGCTGACGAGGTCCATGGCGCCGCCCATGCCTGGCACCATTTTACCCGGGATCATCCAGTTGGCGAGGTGGCCGGCGGCGTCGACCTGCAGGCCGCCCAGCACCGTGATGTCGACGTGACCGCCGCGGATCAGGCCGAACGACATCGCACTGTCGAAAATGGCCGCTCCCGGCAATGCGCTGATCGGCTTGCCGCCGGCATCGGTCAGCAGCGGATGGGTCATGCCCTGTTCGGGAATTGGACCAGTGCCGATCAAGCCGTTCTCGGACTGGAAGAATACCTTGAGCTCGGCGGGAACGTAGTTTGCAACCAGGGTCGGAATCCCGATGCCGAGATTGACGAGGTTGCCGGGCCGTAGTTCCCTCGCTACACGACGCGCGATGATGGTTTGTGCATCCATGGGTCACCCGTTCGCGACGAGATAATCGACCAATGGTCCCGGCGTGATGACGTGATCGGGAGCAATGACGCCGACCGGAACGATATGTTCGGCGGTCACGATCACGGTGTCGGCCGCCATCGCCATGACTGGATTGAAGTTTCGTGCAGTGAGAGCATAGGACAGGTTGCCGGCATAGTCGGCCAGGAAGGCGTGTACGAGCGCGAAATCGGCGCGCAGCGCGGTCTCCAGCAGATATGGCTTGCCGTTGACTTCGATCTTCTGTTTGCCTTCCTCGACCAGCGTGCCGACGCCGGTAGGCGTCAGCACGCCGCCAAGACCGCAGCCGCCCGCGCGGATGCGTTCAACGAAAGTGCCCTGCGGAATCAGGTCGACCGTGATCTGTTTGCCCAGCATCTGCTGCTGCGCCTTCGGATTCAGCCCGATATGGGTGCCGATCATGCTCGACACCTGCGAGCCCTCGAACAGTTTGCCGACACCCTTGCCGGGCGTTGCCGCATCGTTACTGATTAGCACCAAGCCCGATTTGTTCTGTCGGACCAGTTCGTCAAGCAGGCGCTCCGGCGTGCCCACGCCCATGAAGCCGCCGACCATGACGCGCGCGTTGTTCGGGAT
The DNA here is from genome assembly GCF_036923295.1 of Bradyrhizobium sp. 26S5. NCBI lineage: Bacteria > Pseudomonadati > Pseudomonadota > Alphaproteobacteria > Hyphomicrobiales > Nitrobacteraceae > Bradyrhizobium > Bradyrhizobium sp. 26S5. Next base: position 1,177,571 of record NZ_CP145948.1, read on the forward strand.
CATCGCAACAGCTTCTTCGGCGGATACGGCCTTCATGTTCAAGCTCCCGCAATCGGTCCGAGGTAGCATGGTTCAGCGAACACTGTCGTTTGGCGTGATGGCAACGTTGATCTGGGTCAAAGTCAGGGCGTCATTCGTCGTCTTTGCGGCGCCCAATCCCGATAGATCTGTGCCTGGATTAGGCGGCTGCTTTCAAATTCGATGCGGCGCAAAGCCGGAGCCGTTTCGATTCAGCGTGGGTCATGGACAAACGACCGATACCCATCGGTGGTGAACAGATCATCACCATCGCGTTGCTGGTGATCTTCGCGCTGGTGCATTGAGGCGGAAAGCCGAGTCCTTGACGTCGAGATGGGAGTGGCTGATAGCGCCCGGGATTAAGCGTGGATCAGAGGCAAAATGTTCATCGAGGCGAACGTCGACAAGCGCCGGCTCCTTGGCGGTGCCGATGAGACGGGACAATCTGTCCGGTGAGACCGATGGGTATGACGACATGGTGCGCCCTTGGTGAACAGGACGCGATGCTTGGGCATGTCGCCTCGCGGGGAGATCGCTTTCCCCGAGCGAAAATACAAACCGACCATGGATAGCAATGTCAACCTGCTGAGTAGTTGCTCAGATCACAGGTAGTTTTACAGGTTAGTTGGAACCTTTGGATCGCATCGGCTCCTGCTCGCGCACGTTTCCAATGACGGTTTTTGGGTCAAACAAGTCGGATGACGCAACCGTGACGTCCGCTTAAACCCCGTCACCAGACTTTCGATAGCCAGCGCGGCCTTTCCGAAAAGGGCCAAGAAGAGACATGGCTTTAGTACATGATAACGGGCATCGCCTGAGACATTCGTCCAGCTCAGACGGCAGCTCCGGCCAGCAAGAAAGCGCCGCCAAGCGCGACCATCACAAGTCCAGGCCAACTCGATTTGATGCCGAAGCCACTACCCGGTCTTTCAGGTTCCGGCGTGTCCCGCCCGGAGCGAAGCCACCTTCCACCGCTCAATCGGCCTTGCCAGATTGGCCGATACGCCATCTGGAGCACGCCGCCGAAAACCAGGAGCACACCAAGCCATATGAGGGTCATGCTCTCCTCCCGCACCAGTGAAAGCCAACAGGTTGCTCCGCCGGGAACCGTGGTTCGTTCAACGTCTGCCGGCTCTCTCGGAATTAGAACGACCTTGAGAGCCGCCGGACGCGCCAGCGCGCCGCACGTAGGCTGGGGATCACGCTCTCCGATCCTGCTCAGTCTTCGTCCGGCTCGCGCACGACCGGCGGTTCGTCGGTTCGGTCCTCTTCGTCGTCTTGCTCTTCGTCCTCTTCGTCGTCATCGGGATCTCGGGGTGGCATCGTGTTGCCCATGATCGCGAAGACACGCCGGTCGATCCTGGTGGGAACTACCTCGGGGATTTGTAGGGTCATGTGTTGCTCCTCGGATGTGACCCTGAGGCACTTTACCCCTTTTTCGGAGGGGCAGACACGGAATTGGCGGGCCAGAACCGTCGCGCACGTTCTGCAGTCTCAATTTTCCAGGGAGCCACGCACGGTCATTCTGGCAAATCAGCCCTCTCGAAAGGCGACTAAGCCTCAGTTCGCGGCCCAGCGCTGTCCCTAGGAACGGCCAACCGCGTGACCGATTACATCATGGGACGTCGCCGACCGCAGCACCGACATCGCCCGCGCGCAAACACCTTGCGGCGCACCGACGGAACAGCATCACATGTGAGAAATTCGCGGAACGAACCGGCTCGTCAGTCTTTTCTGGTTTTAGGGAGGTGCCCATGACGACTTCTCAAGCCATAGAAGGCGCGTGTGCGTTCGCTTGGCGGAACTACTTGCTGCTCCACGCCGGTATCAGCGAGAACGATAGCAGGCGTTCCGCCCTTTATCGCTACGTCACCAATCTTCGTGATACCGGCGAATATGATTTCGATCTCTTGCAAATAGCGGCAGTCGCTTACTTGAAAAAACTGGACGAATTGTATGACGACCGAGGTGCGAGACTCGCGGCAGATCGAGTTTTGGCCGAGTGTTTAGAATAACGCAGTGCACAACCCGACACTTAGCTTTGGGCCACAACCAGAGCAGAAGGAGTGGACTGCATGGCAGACAAGACATCTAGCGTAGACCGTTTCGCGCGCGACCCACAAAGGCGCATCACCGAAGCGACAGCAATCGGCATGAATGCCTTGAAGCCAATAATGCACTTTCAGGTCTCAATGCTGAGGATGTGGGCCGACAGTATCGAGAGGTTCGCGGGCAATTACGAGAAGGGGTTTGAAGAAACCGCGACCACTGTCGAGGAACGGTCGGACAAGGAACGGGCCGCGTAAATTAACGCGAATGGTTAGGCGCAATCCGTTGGGTCAAAAGCCGCCCAGCGCGGCCAACTGGACGACGAGCTGACGTTACGATGGTCAAAGAGACCGTCGGCTGTTGGCCCAGAAGCGGTCAAGGAGCCCGCGCGGCCCCTTGATCGCTCCATGGGTTTGGTTTCACAGAACGAGTTCGACCTCGCTCGGCCGCCAAGTTTTCGCGAAGAACGGCTCAAGTGGACTGTAAAGCCGCAGGCAGGGGATAAAGCCCTTGCCCGGCATGGTCTGTATCCAGTTGCCCCGTTTGACATTCGCTGGTTGCGTCGGGCCGAAGTAGACCGTTGTCGTGCCGTCGGCGTTCGGTTCAGCGGCGGGTGATGGGAAGCTCTGGCTACCCGCGCGCGGGTAGCGCTGGGGCGTATCGAGCATCGAGCGCGACATGTTGTCGTAAAGTGTAAAGGACCAGAAGTTTGCCTGCGGGATGTCCTTCGGCAACGTCACCTTGTACGTCTTGGCTCCATCGAAGGGCTCCTTGTTTGCATCGACCATCGTCCACAGGTAGGTCGAGCCGATGCCGGGCAGCCGCATGGCCATCGCGGGCGTGATCCCGGTGACGCCGTAGAAGAAGTCCGTCCGCGCGTCGAGCGTGCGATAACCGGTGGACGGGAAGGGCTTGACGCCTTCGGGTGTAATCAGCGGGATCGGCGTCTCGAACTCATAGCCGACTTCAAACAGCATGTTCTGCCAACCCGAGCCGGGGTAGTAGTACAAAGTCGGATCGCGAGGAGCCATAAACACCGTCCGCGAGGTGGCATTGGCGAGCGCAAGCGCTTCGGTGAGTATCTTCTTCATCCTCGCATCCGGCGCGAACGGTTTGCCCTTGATGACGCCGATGGCGGCGATGGGGCCCATCAACTCGGGGTCGAGGGATCCTGCAGGCTCCTGCTGCACGACCTCATTGAGCATCTCGTAAAAGCTGAAGTCGTTCGGCGGGATGGTGTTCATCACCTTGCCGGTACCTTCATGGAAGACGGTCGGAGGCGGGGGCGTCACTTTTCCAAGTTTAGCTTTGCCGCTCAGGAAGTCCGCGATGGGGGTCCCGACGCCACCGGCCTCGTACGGATAGACCTTGGTGAACTTCCGGATCGCTTCGGCAACTGGCTTCGGATCGTTGTTCTCTAAGAACGCGCGAGCAAACCATATGACAAGGCTGGTGCGGGCGCGGGCGATATTGAACCCGCTAGGCAGCGGACCATCGTAGCCGGGCGGTAGAATGAGGTATTTCCCGCCCTCGCCGCGATCGGACCCCGGCAGACCGATATCGACGACCCAGCGGAACCAGTAGTCATCGATCGCGCCAAGCGCCTTGGGTGGCACCTCTAGCACCATGGGACCCTTGGTCAGGTCGAGCATGCCCATGGAGTATACGGTGTCCGCATTGGCGGTCAGGTACAGCGACTTGGCATCCATCAGTTCGGAGAAGACAAGGACTTCGTTATCTTTGACCCCGGCGCTCAGAAGGCCCTTGTGGAGGGCACGTATACTGACCCCTTGAAAGGTGTTCACGAACGCTTCGAACGCATGCGTGAAATCTAGATTGTCATAGACCTTGGCGATGGTTTCTTTGCTCGGCATGCCGTCCTTGAAGTCGAGCGAGCCAATGCGCGTCTCGACTTTGTCCGGCGTGCTGATCGCCGGAGAAATCGGAGCGCTCGTCTGGGCCGCGGCTTCATTTCCGTTGAAAACCATTGCGGCGAGGATAAGCGCCTGCATGGAGAACGTACTTAGTAAGTGTTGCATGATTCGCCTCCGACACGTATTACGGGTGCCGAAGAATAGTCGAGTTCCAATGTGAGAGATATTGGTCTCTGGGGCGCGGTGGCGCGACTTTATGTCCGCTCAGGGTCTAACTCGGAAGTCGGAACACGCCGTAACGTCCGCTTCAACGTTGAAATCGGTGACGATCTCTTCTTCCCCGAACGGCCAACCGCCGCGGGCGAGCACGATGTCAAGATTCCGATCCCTGAGTTTCTGGGAAAAGAAAGCGTGTTCACGGTATCGACGTCGAGCACAACACGGGGATACGCCTGCTCGGCCTTGTCGCCGATGACGTGGCAAGAGCGGTCTCGACAAGTTCTCGCGGGAAATTGGATTCGTTCCCGGCCCAGTCTCGAAAACTGGAGCGGAAGCCGTGCACGGTGGCACTTTGGATTTTCATCCTGCGAAGCACCATTTCCATCGCCATGTTGGAGAGTGGCTTGTCACGCGCCTGCCCTTGAGGGATGAACGTCACGCCTTTGTGAGCGCGTGCAGTCACGCGCGCTGAAAGGAAACCACTTTTCCGGACTTCTGGGCCGCGCAGTACGCGGCCCAGGCCTCCATCAGTTTGCGGCGCTTCTCCAGAGCGTCGCTTCGCCTATACGCCTGCTCGGCCTTGTCGCCGATGACGTGGGCAAGAGCGGTCTCGACAAGTTCTCGCGGGAAATTGGATTCGTTCCCGGCCCGGTCTCGAAAACTGGAGCGGAAGCCGTGCACGGTGGCACTTTGGATTTTCATCCTGCGAAGCACCATTTCCATCGCCATGTTGGAGAGTGGCTTGTCACGCGCCTGCCTTGGGAAAACGAACTCGCCCGCCTTGGTTTCTTCAAGCTGACGCAGGATTATGACTGCGCGGGTGGCGAGCGGCACACGATGCTCTCGTCCCGCCTTCATTCTATGCGCAGGCACGGTCCAGGTCTTCTTGTCAAGGTCTACTTCGGGCCACCGCATCCCAAGGATCTCACCGGATCGCGCTACTGTAAGAATGCAGAGCTCAAGTGCCAGGGCGCCGAGAGATTCGCCTTCCTGGAGCCTTCTGAGGAAGGTAGCTACTTCCTCGTATGGCATAGCGGCGTGGTGTCCACGGCTTAGCTTTGAGGGGCGTGGTAGTAGGTGGTCAAGGTGACCGCGCCAGCGAGCCGGGTTCTCGCCATGTCGGAAGCTCTTCGCCTTGGCTGCATCAAGGACCTTCTCAATCCGACCACGAAGCCTCGATGCTGTTTCGGTCTTGATAGTCCAGATCGGCTTCAGCACCGCGAGCACATCGTCAGTGCCGATAGTGTCGACCGGCTTGCTCCGTAATGGTGCAGCGTAGGTTTCCAAGGTGCTCTTCCACTGAGCCTTGTGCTTCTCGTTTCTGAAGCCGGCGGACAACGCCTCTCGGACGCTGTCAGCCATTTCACCGAAGGTGGGGATACCATTGTCGCGCTTGCGCTCGTCGATAGGGTTCAATCCCTGCACGACCTTCCGCATCGCCATAGCGGCCTGCTCACGCGCGTCGGCCAAAGGCACGTTTATCGCGCTGCCGAGACCCATCTCATTTGCCCGGCCGCGCCAGGTGAAACGCAAGACCCATTTGCGCGCGCCGATGGGCGACACGACCAGGTAGAGGTTGCGGCCGTCGCTGTACTTGCCCGGCTTGGCGGTCTCGATCTTACGTGCGGTGAGATGTCCAGCCATCGCGTCTCAGTTGGTCCCCATATCCGTCCCCAAATGTGGTGCGGTTTGCAGCGAACTTGAATGGACGATAGCAAATATCTGCAGCAATATGGTTAGCGCAATTCGCGCGCTTTCACGACAGTCACGGTTGTTGACGAACGTCGCTGAACGAATCTGCGACGGACACTCTCTCCGCCATTTGTACGATTTTGTGCGACAATCCACTCAAAGCGCTGCCCGAAGCAAAGTTGGCTTCATGCAATACAAAAACGCGACCGTCATCCTCGCTGCAAAGCGGCCAGCGATCGCCGTTAGAGCTATGGTAGAGTTCGCGCTGACCGGGCATGTGCAAGTGCGCCGAGGCGCGCTCGAAAAACGAGCGCGCCGATGAGTTGAAAGCAATCAGAAGGGGACGCCGTAGTAGTCATTTACCGATCGGCCGACCGTTGGATCATTCCAATTCCAGCCGGCCTCGTCACGATACTTCGGCGCGCCTTGAAGCTGGCTCTCGGTTATGCCGGTAACATAGCCTTCGAGATTGGTATCGTACTTTAGCGAGGGCCAGGGCAACGGGTAGTGGTCATCACCGATGCCAAGAAAACCACCAAAGCTGAGCACCGCGTATGATACCTTGCCACTCGTCTTGTCGATCATCAGCCGCTCGATGCTGCCGATCTTGGTGCGGTCGACTCCGTAGACGGCGGTGCCTTCGACCTTGTCGCTTCCAATCAGATTGCCGGTCTCTTTGCTGTCCAACGCCATGGTGGTCCTCCCTTAAATAACTTTGGAAGCCAATCATCGTGATCATCAGACGTTCCTATCGGGGACGCCTCAATCTGTTAGACGGCGGTATTAAGGAGCCAGCCGCGAACGACCGGCCATTTGTCATCGCTGGATCGAAAGTCGAGCACGATGGAATGTGCAGATCGCAATTCAAGGAAAAACTTCAAGGCATCACGCTCCGTTGGATTTGCCAGGCCTGGCTGCGTCTCAATCCAACGGTCGCTTCCGCGGTTGTCAGGATGCTGCATCCAGAAAATGGCCCGACCATCCGAAGCCGGGGCGCCCAACCTTGGGGCAAGGTTTTCTTGCCGGCGAGGAGATGATTTTGGGGCTTCGCCAGCGAGCAACGGAGCCACGTTCTAGGAGCACGCAAGTTCCTACGCTGCCGCAGCTGCCTTCAAGGACACTTGGAACCGTCGTGTCACCGGCAGCGTTTCGTAATGAGTGAGCAGATCGTGCTCATATGTGCATGGGCATCGATCGATGATACCGCACCGCAACGGGGATCGCCGTCGGCCCAGCTTCGGTTATCATGTGAAAGTCCAATCGTTTCGCCTGATCACAGAACTGCTGACCGGCGCCCAGCGCCACCTTCAGCGTGGGATCGAGGCCGTTGGCGATGCCATCCCGCCGCCGTGGGTCCGCGGATTGAATTTGTCTTTCGGGAATCGGCGGTCTGATCTGGCTTCAGATCGCGCTTGCCCTCGTCCCAGAACAGACATTCATCACCTCGATGTGGAATGATGTGGTCGCAGACCAGCATTGAGCCGTTACGGCACTGCCGCGCATGCACTGCACCGTGAATTAGTTGATCAGCTCGGTCGTGGTCGCTATGCTGGTTCGCGGCCTGCGAGTGCTGATTGGCGTGCTCCCGGCCCTTGGCGTGGTCGCCCTTGCCATGATGCTCAGCGGAGATGCGTCTGTCCGATCTCGAGCCGCGGTTCACCTGCACAGCTTGTGGCAAGCGAGGCTCGATCATTCGTTCGGCTGATGCGCCCCGAGGATGGCACCGGTTAATGGGAGTCGCTAGCAATCGCGGCGTGAGGCGATGGCGGGTTCCGGGGCTGGAAAACCTATGCCTCGAACCGCATATTCGGCGGATGACCGCGAGGGACCATTTCAAGGCTTATTTGAAGTGCCCGCGTTGTGGGCTTACCGGCGTCGCCAGCTTGGCCGAACTTGATGAGCCGAGCCAGACAACCATGGTGGAGCAGCTTCCACGAGGCTTTAAAGTCGTGAATCAGCCTAGCAATTTCGCTAGCATCGATCTGTTCTGCGAACGGTGCGACGTGTCAGCAATCACCACAGATGAGTAGCCATCCCGAACGTCCGAAGATCGATCTCATCCAACTCGCGAACCGCGGAGACGTAGCCGTAACGAAGTTCCTTTGGAACTGCCGCCAAGGGGCGTACGTTAGCCTTTATCACCGCCCGGATCAGTGGCTTTTATCGGTGATGAGACCGCCCGGTTAGCGCTCCCGCCTTCCTCGAACAGGAAAGGAGCGCCCCATGGTCATCAAGCGGCGGCGTTTCAAACAACACCAACCCCTTCAAGAACGTCTGTGTGAGGAAGGACAGCGCCTGCGGGCGATGGCCACCGAACTGCCCGTTGGCGCGGCCAAGGAGGCGGCGCTCGAAAAGGCCCGGCAGATGGAAACCGCCTCACATGTAGACGAATGGCTTTCCTCCGCCGGCTCGCAGAGTCCGAAGTGAAGCGGACGAACCAGCGGCGTCCCATCATCGTAGACGTTGCAAGTCCCGACATTAAGCCCCGGGGAGTGTTCGCCGTCGACCTTGCCGACGATGAAACCGCGAGAATCGTGGCTCGAAAAATCGCCGCTGCAACCGGGCGGCGCGTGACACTTCGGGATGCTGACAGGATAGCGATAGAGACGGTTCCAGCCCCCAAAAGGCATTAAGCCCCGCGTCAGGAACCTGTTCTGCCTGCCTGCTTTGACAAGTAACGCAGTGAGGCGAACCATGACGCGCTATTATTTTGATCTGCGCGACGGTGAGGAGTTGGCCCCCGATGAGGAGGGCCTGGAACTCAACAGCATGCAGGCGGCGCAAATGGAGGCTGCTAAGTCGGTGGCAGATATGGTCCGGGACGTCGTGTATCAGTCTCAGCGCGTACACAACCACCGCATGGCGATAGAGGTCCGAGACGACAAGGGCCCTGTGATGCAGCTCAAGTTTACCTTCGAGATCGAAAAGAAATTGCAGTAAGGCCTACGCTTGATGGCGTTGAATCGGTTTGCGTTGGAGTGCATTGCAGTCGCCAATCGCCGAACTGCTCTGATATTTGTGATCGCGCTCGCGTAGCCAGCAACGAGACGCCCCCAGGTACGATCGGGCTGGCTCGGCCGCATCCGCCGTTTGATCTGGCGCCAGGCGGGCGCCACAACAGAGGGAGGGTAGGCAGGACGTGTGGTGTGAGGCTTGATGGTGTGGTCCGGCAATATCGTCGCCAAGGCTCTCACGCCGCAATCAATGCCCGAAGAACAACCACAGTAGGATGATCACAGGAATTGGCACGCCCAAAAGCCAAAGCAAAACTCCTCGTCCCATGGATTTCCCACCCTCGCTTAATCGCTTGGAGGGAAACGCCAGAGACAGCGTCCATGTTCCTGTTGCTATTCGATAGCCTTTTACATGGATCTTTGTCGGGATCGGAGCGACGCTTTCATGGCCGTGAGTCAAAGATCCGGCAGAGGTGGCAACCGGGCACTCGGCTCCTTGGCTCGGTGCCCGGTTCGCCTTGGACATCGGCCCGACGCCGGCGGCTGATCACAAGGCCGATCAGGCCGACCACTACCAGCACGGCGCCTGCGAGCATAAGCCAGTGCGGTACCCCCAACCAACCTATCGCGGACGTTTCACCTTGAGCCCTTCGCTTGGTAGCCGGGGCGATTAACTGTGCACGAAAATTCGCTAGATCTCGAAGTAGATCGCCGCGACCGAGCCGCCCCTGAGGAAGCTTGCGAGCGGTGGCTTCTAGCTTCACCGCCATCTTCTAACTTCCGAAGGTCGGTCACCGCCATTTCTTTACTTTCAGCCCGATCTCGACCAGTCGCCCGAAAACAAGCGGATTACTGCTTTTCTGCGGGGGCGCCGACGTCGCTTGGGGGTGGTGCAGCTGGGGATGACGGCGGCGGAGTTTCCGCCGTAGCAGGTGCACCGATGCAGTCACCCGCCCAGATCTTGGTCCCTCTGACCGTGCCGACCAGCTTGCAACCCATTGGCGCTTGCGGCCTGACATGAACGGGCGGCCTTTTTGCCGCCTTCGGTGGAGCAGCTTGAGCAAAGGCGCTAGCTGCAAAGAGCAGCGCGACAACTCCGATTAGCGGCTTCATAATTCCTTCCCCCTCTGCTGTCGAACGCGCGTTCACTTCCCATTCGCCTCAGCCCAATCTCCACCGCCGGTGCTTCATCGCAGCAACGATCGGAGGTAGATCGAAGCTAGCACCGACAACAGAAACGCAATTATTGCCGCCAACAAGACCGGTGTCCCGGAAGGTGCCAACGCATCCCGAATCCACCGGAGAAACCTCATTTCACACTGCCCCTCAACCCGAGCTCAACCAAACGCAAGGGCGTCCCTCCTATCATTCGTCGTCATAGTCGTAACGCCTTGGCCCATATTCGTCGTAACGTCTCGGACGATCTCGATCGTAACGCCTTTGCCCGTAGTCTCGATCCTCACCACGTCTGGGCACATTGTCGCCTTGTGCAAATACCGCGCGACACCCATCGCTGAGTTGTGAAGCATTTCGCCGTAAGCAAGCCACTATCCTGCCCGCATCGGGGACCTGCGCGCCGCATAGCCGCCAGACGTCGGGCGTGCAGGCCCTTTGTTGTTCCCACGTTCCCCTATACTCTTGCGAAAACGCGGTGCTTTGTAGGGTGATGCCGCAACCAAACGCTAATGCAAAGCTCAGTAAGATTGGAGGCGCTCGCATGTCTACCTTCCTTTGGATTGAAACGTGCGCGTTCCGCACGGAAAAAGTGGGTGGTCCTGCGATTGAAATAAACAATCGGGAAGGTCCGCATCGCACAACAACGAAAAAAAATGTCGGTCCGTTCCTATTCCAGCGAGGCGATGCCGCGAACCACGGCCCAGACGAGGCTAAATGCGCCATCGCCGCAGCCACGATTACCACCTGAAAGAACCCGCGCCCGATCGCATTGATGACTTTGGCGTATTGGGCAGCGGCCGGTTGCGAAAACCATCCGATCACGATGCCGACGGCCGCAAGCACGATCCCTAGTGCTAGGCCTCCGATCAACATGAAGATCATGACGACGCCCATCGACTATCGGTCCCCGGCGCAGCGCACTCGGCGATCGCGCTCCGCCGAATGTGGTCAGATCTGTGGACCGTGCTGGAAGGCTCTCACTTCTCGTTGCCCGACAGTGACAGCCTGCAGTCCGACCTGACGGGCCCTGGTTACAAATACACCAGCGACGGGCGCCTGATGCTCGCGAGGCGGTCGTGCCGATTCTGGTGGTCATAGCCTGGGTTTGCTGGGCTGTTCGGCTAGCGCCCGCCATCAGAAAAAATCAATGCTCTACGATCGGGCAGAAATCATCGAACCTGTGGAACGAGCAATGGCGAAAGTCAAAAATCCTGGAGAAGAAGCGGCGACGGGCGAAATCTCGCGAGAAAAGTTAAACGTTACAGCATCTAGACGCCGTCAGGAATGAGAGAAAGCCCGAGCAGCAACGATCAGAAGATCCGTCGAAGCCCCCGTCGAGCCGACCTTAATTCCCGGCTGATCCGGCCCCGTACGACTAAGGGACGCTGCACGTTTGCGGTCGGTCAGCCAAGGCATGTTCGAATTTGACGCGCCGTCTCGCTGACGATTGGAAGAGGCTCTTCTCTGCAGCGCGCGGAAGAAAAATCAGAGGGGAATGACTTCCTGGGCGCGGATGACGATTTGCTCCTGCGACAGTTCTGTTTCGAGCCGCTGGCGTAAGGAACGCCAGAATTCGGGTGCGAGCTTCGCGGCCATGACCTCGGTGACTGCGACATTGTCGCGTTCCGTCATCCCGCAATTGCGCCAAAGGCCCTCTCCAGGGGCGCGGACTAAGCTCGTCGCCCCGCCGAGTTTCTGGGTCAGTTCCTTCAGGAATTCATCGAACCATTCCTTGGAAACCACCTCACCCTTTCCGTTCCTTCGGTACGAGAATCTGCACGAGGTAAAAGTGGTTCATGACACAAATCTCGCGTCGTCGCCGGGCCAACTCGCGAGAAGGGTTTCAGTCGTGACGCATTCCACCTGCTGGCCGAACCGGTTCATGTAGATGTTCATCATGGAATCGTGTGTTTCGTCTGCCGAGCTGCAAAGCGCATCGGTTATGAGAATGACGCGGAACCCCCAGTCGACCGCGCCCAGTACGGTGGCGAGGACGCAAACCTCGGTCTCGCCCCCGGTGACGACGATGGTGTCGACATCAGCATCCCGCAGTTGCACTTGAAAATCGCTGCCTGTCCATGGCGAATACACGTGCTTGTCGAGGGTGCGAGCAGGCGGGACGAACCGCGCGAGATCCGGGACGAGTCCGATCATCTCGGGACCAAGCCGATCGATGGTCATCGAGTCCCAGCGCTCGTAGTAACGCCGCCACATCCCGACGCCCTGACCAGGGCTTTGCGCCGGAATGAAGCGGGTGAAAATAGTCCGCTCCGGATGGGCCGACGTAATCGCAACGACATTGGGCAAGACACGAGACAGCCAGGGCATCGTCCAATCCGTGCCTATCGCGAACATCCTTTGCATGTCTACGCAGATATGAACCGCGTTTCCGGGCGCGCCGTAGCGGAGTTCATCACCCTTTGACATGGATGCGTCCTCAAAGCCGGTTTCAACGGAGCGGTAGGAGCTTGGTTCCAGCGAGGGATGGCCGAGGCAGCGGCGCCGTGGTGGCAGCGAAGAATCGCACCGGCTATCGACCGCGTTCGTGGCGGGACGACGGCAAGCCCCGAAGCTTTCGCGGGAATTTTTAGGACCGATCTGGCCCCACGGTGTCTGCCATCTTGGCACCTCTGACGCCGAGTGGCTTGGGCCTTCCGGGCGTGCTGTCGCGAACAGTCTGATGCTCCATCTCGGCGTTGAGCTCTGCGCCAAGCAATATCGTGATCGCCGAAATCCAGAGCCAAGTCATGAAGCCGATGACCGCTCCCAAGGAGCCGTAGGTGGCGTTGAAGGTTCCGAAATTGGCGGCGTAGAAGGAGAAGAGGACTGAGGCAACAAGCCACAGGACGGCGGCTGCGGCGCTGCCCCAGGTGATCCAGGACCAGCGTGGCGCCTGCCGACTTGGGCCGAAGCGGCAGATGCAGGCGAGGGCGAGTGCCAGCGCCCACGAAGAGAGCCGGCCAGCGACCAATCCGGATCAGAAGGTCGGGCGGTGTTCGAATTCGACAGACCTACTACTGCAACACCACCGGGATCACGACGACCCCGCCGAGCGCCGCAAGGACGAAGGCAATCCCTCCGACTGTGAATCCTACCGGCGACTTCGTCGAGGTGCTTGGCGATGCTGGCGGGATCGGCAAACAGGCCGTAGATGGCGACGAGGGCGGCAATCGCGGGAAAGATCGCGAGCAGGCTGTAGTAGGTCATGCCGGCCGCGAGCGCGAGAATGCGGTGCTCACCGATGTTGCCGTAGACGCGCCATCCTCGTGCCGGGATTTGGGCGGGGGAGCTGGCGTATAGCGCGACAATCAGGATGAGAGCGGCGCGTCAATCAAGATGAGACGAGGCGGCCGAGTCAGGAGATAATTGACGCTGGCCGCCTACTTGGCAAGCGTTGATTGACGCTGCGCGACAATCAAGCGGCGCTGCCAGCGTCAATCACAGTCTTGTCGAGTTCGTTGGGGGTCGTGTGAACAGGTGGCCGGCCTGGACCGCGCTTGCGATCGAGGGCAACTTTTCGACGGTAACTTTCGACGTTCATCTCGAGGATCGTGGCGTGGTGGACCAAACGATCGATGGCAGCCAACGTCATTGCCTGGTCCGGGAAGATACGCCCCCATTCGCCAAATGGCTGATTGGCCGTGATCAGCAGCGAGCGTCGTTCGTAGCGGGCGGCGATCAACTCGAACAGCACACTGGTTTCCGCCTGATCCTTGCTCACATATGTGATGTCGTCGAGGATCAGGAGGTCATAGCGATCGAGTTTGGCGATCGCGGACTCCAGCGCCAGCTCGCGCCGCGCGACCTGCAGCCGTTGCACCAGATCAGTGGTGCGCGCGAAGAGAACGCGCCAACCGTTCTCGACGAGAGCCAGGCCGATCGCCGTGCCGAGATGGGTCTTGCCGCCGCCCGGTGGACCGAACAAGAGCAAATTGGCGCCGGCCTTCAACCAGGCGTCGCCAGCGGCGAGCGCCATCGCCTGTGCCTTTGATAGCATCGGCACGCTTTCGAAGTCGAAGGTGGCGAGCGTCTTGCCGGCGGGCAAACGCGCTTCCACCATGTGTCGCTCGATCCGACGGCGGGTGCGATCGGCCGCCTCGTGCTCGGCAAGGGCGGCGAGGAAGCGGGCGGCAGGCCACCCTTCCTTGTCCGACTGTGCGGCGAGCTTCGGCCAGATCGCCTTGACGCCCGGCAGGCGGAGCTCATTGAGAAGCAGCTCGACACGGGCAGCATCGACGGAGGTAGCGATACCGGTCATGCTGCCTCTCCCAGGTTCGAGCGGCCCGACATGACGCTGACGGAGGCGAGTTCATCGTAGACGTCGAGCGGCGCCAGCTTGACGGCGACACGCGGGATCGAGGCCGCCTCGGGTCGGAAGCGGTCGCGCAGCGCGGCAAGATCGGGTAACTGTCCGGCGTCCAGATCCATCGCGATCACCTCGGCGAGTTCTGCTTCGCAGGCGCGCTCGTGAGCCAGCGCCAGAAGCTCGACCGTCACCTTGCAGGCGCGCCGGTCATCACCATGCTCCCGCAAGGTCTCGAACAGACGTTTGTAAGCTGCACGCGGGAAGAGTTGGTCGCGATAAACGAGATTGAGGAGCGCCATCGGCTTGCGCCGCAGGGCATGGATGACGTGCCGGTAATCCACAACATGACCGCCCTGGCTCTCGGACACAGGCCGACCGCGCCGCAGCGTCACGACCGGCGTGACGCCAAGGAAGCATTCGAGCCGGTCGTCGAAGATGCGCACACGCAGGCGATGGCCGATCAATCTTGAAGGCACGGTGTAGAATACGCGCCGCAGGATGAAGCCGCCTGACGACGTCACCGGGATCACTTTCTCCTCGAAGTCGGTCGTGCGGCCTTTTGGCAGCGGCGCCAAGGCCTCCTTCTCGAGCGCGATCGGCTTGGCGAGGTTGGCGTTGCGCCGGCCGACAATCTCGTCGACAAAAGCCCGGTACGCATCGAGACTGGCGAACTCGCGCGTCCCCCGCAGCAACAGCGCATCTTCCAGTGCCCGCTTGAGATGGCCGTGCGCGCTCTCGATCGAGCCGTTCTCATGTGCGATGCCCGCATTGTTGCGCGTTGGCGCCATGCCATAGTGGCCCATCAGCCCGGCGTAGCGCTGCGTCAGATCCCCCCGTGCGTCGGCGGCCAGATTGCGGAATGCTGCCGACAGGCTGTCGCTGCGATGCTCCCGCGGCACGCCGCCAAGCGCCCACAGCGCGTTCTGCAAGCCCTCCGCCAGGGCGACGAAGCTTTCGCCGCCGAGCACGACATGGACATGCTCGAAGCCGGAGAACGCCAACCGGAAGTGATAGAGCCGGTGATCGAGCGGCTCACCCGCGATGGTAATACCGAGCGCGCTCACGTCGGTGAAGTCGGACAGACCCAGGCGGCCGGGCTCGTGCTGCTGGCGGAAGATCACGTCCTGTTCGGGGCCGTTGAGCGCCCGCCAGGCGTTGATGCGCCGCTCCAGCGTGCGGCGGATGTTCGGGTTCAAGTCATGATGCCGTCGGCGCAGCTCGTCCAGCACGCCGATCACGCGGATGCCGGGCGCAGCCTTCAGGATCGGAACGATCTCGGCGTCCCAATACTGCCCGAGCGGATCGGACCGGCGCCGGCCCCTCGGCGTCTTCTTCTGCGATGGCGGGCGACAATCGCCCTCGATTCGATACGCGCTTGCCTTCGAGAACCCCGCCTTGGCCGCGGCGGCCTCGGGGGACAGTGTCAGTCGGTACGTCATGTACAGCCTCATCTGGTGGTCGGTGATGTGGAGGCCAGGCAAGGCATCGATTCCCTCTTGTCGAGACGAACCAACAGCTTGCACCAGCCGCACCCGGCCGCCAGACGGGTCCAAAAACGCGCGACGCCGATGGGGACGGTCCTCCGGTCGGGCTGCGCCCTCCCTTCGGTCCGTCCCCATCGGCGCAGTCTCACCTTGATTGTCGCTGGAGTCTCACCCTGATCGCCGCCGCGCACTGGCGTGCCGTCCGCGATCTTTACCCTCGGTCGCCATCTCGGCGGGCGAGGCATGTCGGTCGGTTTCTCGGTTTTTAGGGAACGCTTCGTCCTTTTCCGGCTGGGCGAACCGGTCGGGCGGGACGATGCGATCCCACAGAAAAGCGACAGCCATCAGACCTCTGCCGCCAGACTCCATCCGGTGCCCTCCGCGCGTCGGGCTCCAATCTTTCCGGGTTCTGCCGTCACATCCTCCGCGAACTTCAATCTCACCGCGGAGGTTGGGTTCCTGCTCAAAGGCTCCATCGGCCTCGCAGCGATTTCAGCGGCAGCGAAATCCGGACGCAGAGACCTTCAGAGCGCCAGTCGCGCTCGATCTCGCCACCGCTCCGCTCGATTGTGGTTTTGAGCACCTTCGTGCCGAAGCCGGTGGTGGCGGGCACCTCAACTTCGCACGCGTCGTGTCCAGTCCAGGTCATCCGGACCCGGTTCGCATCCGTCACAAGTTACGGCACGCAGCCGCCTTCGTGGCTTACGGCCGTTCCCTGAGCGTGGTGGCGGACGCCGGGCGGTGGAGAACCGGGCACCCACTTCCGCGTTATGGAATCTGTAGATCGAAAAACCAGAGGACCGATGTCTCTTCTCACTGTGAAACCGACGAAGATCGACGAGAGGATCGCACGGACGGTGGCGCGCAAGACCAACTATCGCGTGGAGGAAATTGCACGCGGGTTAACTTGGGGCGCCGACGAGAAAATCCTTCTGGCGTTGGCCGCTGCGGGCTGGATGGCCACCCGTACGAAACAAAGGCCGCTGCGCCGCGCCGGCAACCATGCGCTGCTGGTCGCGGCAATAGCATCGCTGCTGCCGCACGTTATGAAGTCGGTCTTCGACCAGACGCGGCCGGACCGAAGGACCGTGTTGGGACATATTCACGGGATCTCGTTCTCCGGCAAGCGCGAAGACGCCTTTCCGTCCGGACACGCGATGCACATGGGCGCGCTCGCATCGGCGGCCGGTCCCCTGTCTCCGTGGCCGCGCCGTGCGATCTGCGCGCTTGCGGTCGGCCTCTGTTTGACGCGCATCATCGTGCTGGCGCACTGGGCAAGCGACGTCGTCGTCGGCTTCGCCCTTGGTGTGGCGCTCGAACGAATGCTTCGCCTGTGGACCGGCTATCCCGCCAAGGAGACAGATGATGCCGATACTTGAGGACCTGAAGGAATACGCAGAGCGTGCGACCGGTCTCCGCCGCCCGGGCAGGCGGCAGGCTTTCGGGCTCGCGCGGCCCCGAAAGCCCCATACCGTTCGGTTCAAGGACGATGGCTTGGTGCCCAACCATCCGCGCTGGCCGCTAATGCTCTACCGAGGCGTCGTCGGCCTCGACGAGCAGCATGATCCGGCGGCGGTGCTCGAAGACCTGTTCGAGGCCAACGGCTGGGGGGATAGCTGGCGCGACGGCATCTACGACTACGTGCACTATCACTCACGGATTCACGAGGTGCTCGGCATCGCCCGCGGCAAGGGCCGAATACGCTTTGGCGGCAGCAAAGGCAGGATATTCACGCTGAAGGCCGGCGACGTTGCGATCCTGCCCGCTGGAACCGGGCATCAATGTCTGTCGGCGGACAAGGACTTCCTGGTCGTCGGCGCCTATCCCCCGGCGGGCACCTACGACGAGTGTACAACCGCCGAGGAACGTCGGCGTGCGCTGAAGACCATCCCGAAAGTACCGGTGCCGCGCAAGGATCCGGCCTACGGCGCCGCAGGGCCGCTCATGAAGCTTTGGAAGAAGCAGAAATGAGCGAGTATGTCCTCCGTTTCCTAATCGGAGGCGCCGTCGTGTCGGCGTTCTCGATGCTGGGCGATGTCTTGAAACCGAAGAGCTTCGCCGGTCTGTTCGGGGCGGCGCCTTCGGTCGCGCTCGCAACACTAGGCCTCGCGATCTATCAGCACGGCGCCACCTACGCCGGTTCGCAAAGCCTTTCCATGATGGCCGGCGCGGTCGGGCTGGTGGTCTACAGCATCCTAGTTTGCCAGCTCCTCGTGCGTGAGGGGATGCGGGCGTTGCCGGCGACAATCGTCTCGATTGCCGTCTGGGTGGGCGTAGCCTTCGGTCTGTGGGTGCTCGCGGGAGGGCAGGCGTGAGGCTCCCGATCAAGGTCACGCCCTCGTCGCTGCGTGAAGGGCGGTGGTACGAATACTTGGTGCGTTTCGCCCTGGGCGGCGCTGCCACCGTGTTCACGGGGCTTATCAGCGGTTCTTACGGACCCTCGATCGGAGGTCTCTTCCTCGCGCTCCCGGCAATCTTCTGCGCCAGCGCGACCTTGATCGAGAAGCACGAAACCCGTCGCAAAAAGAAGGCTGGTCTTGAAGGGAGGCGGCGAGGGCAGGAGGCCGCCGCACTCGACGCCGCCGGTGCCGCGCTGGGCGCTTTCGGCATGCTCGCCTTCGCCGCAGTGTTCTGGCTCCTCGTGGAGCGAAACGTGGCATGCGCGTTCATCGGCGCTTCCCTGGCTTGGCTGACGGTGGCAGTCACCGCCTGGCTCGTGCGGCGCCAGGTCCGCGTCGTTCGGTTAGCTCAAAGAGAAAGCGGCCCCGCGCTGTCGCGGAGCCGCTGAAACCATCTTGAATTTCAATCAAGCTGCGTTCGAAGCCTTGGCTTGACGCCTTGCGCAGCGACACCGTGTTGAGCTTGGTGTTGGCCGCCCTCTTCGTTCAGATTAGTATTGAGGAAGCGCGCGATCTCGTCGTGACCAAGTTCCTGTTCTAGATCGCTTGGGACTACCGCGATCCGGACGGAACCAAGGTTCGGGCCATAGGTTGCAGGTGCGGCAATAAGCACACTTCGTCCGCTTTTGCAGGGCGACGGGTTAGCGGACCTAAAAGAAACGCTCTTGCGCGAGGCGGACGCTCCATCTTCTCGCCAGAGCTTGCAGTAGCCGCCTAGGAACGCACCCGTTCCCGAACGATTAAAACAAAATGCGCTATCGAAAGTGGACTGCTGAAGAAGTTGAGCGACTGAAAGCTATGATCGCTGCGCGCGCGAGTGCTAACCGCATCGCAGTCGCACTGAGGCGTCCTGTCCATTCGGTTTATCTGCGGGCCCGCAGCTTGGGTCTGCCCCTTCCAACTCGCACAGAAGAGCGCACACGAGCTAGAAATTTGCTTAAGTCCAGCGCAAGCTCGCAAAGCTAAACGGCCGCCTGCTTCATCCTCGATGCGTCCCGCATTTAGGTTACTCGACCGCCGGGCCGCGCGAACTCTTTCGTCAAGACCTGTGCGGTCAAGTTGATCGAGCAGATGCTGGCTAGACGGACGAAACCCTCAGCTTGCGGGCACGGCAAAAATCCTTAAGCGGCCTAAGGCGCCTAGTGGCACGAAAGCCGCGCCGGTCGATCGTCGGGGCGGCCCGGCTTGGAGTACCGTTAACGCTTCGCAGGCGGCCCGCTCTTGTTGCCGGGCAACCCTTTCACGTTCGAAGAATCCTGCTGCTGAACGTGCTCGTTCTGAGGATTCGAGCCTACGGTGCTTGGCCCGGCGCAGGCCCGTTCTTGTTTCCTGGCGAGCCCGCTATGCCGGTGCCGGAATTTTGACACCCGGCGCCCGGCCGCCTTCGATCGTGTGGGCCACGGTCCGAGTGGTGTCCCTGGCGGTAAGGTAGCAACGTCTTCTCCGATGGTCTCATAATCGGGAGCATAATCGAAGGAACGCATAAAGTATCTCTCCGTTTAAGGGGCAGGAGAGGCCCAATGAACAGACGGATTGACGAAGCAGTAGCGGCGCGCGCCTATAAGCTTTGGGAGAAGGCCGGCAAACCGGAAGAACGGGATGAGGAGTTCTGGCATCTGGCCGAGCAGGAATTGCTCAACGAGGATAAAGGATCGCCGCTGCGGACCCCGGATACGTTGTGACCAACCTTTGCTGCGAGTGCGAGGGGATTGGCGGAGCGGATGGCGAGAACGCGCGGTAACGACCAACCCGGATTAGGCTATCACTTGAAGGTGCATTCCTTCCGCACAATCACGGCGATCCTGGCATGGGTGTTGATCGTAGCCGCCTTCTACGAGAAGCCGGAACTGCTAACTGGCGCACAGCGCATTCTCCAACGCGGCATTGAGACGATCGGCGACGCCATTCCGCCCCCTTGGGGACCTCGCATCGAATTCGTCTTCCGGGAGATAGGTGGCCTGATCTGGCTCCAGATTACATTGGTTGTCCTCGTCCTACGGATCGGTCTTTCCACGATCGCCGGGCTTTGGCGGATGACCGCGCGCCGCGACCGGGTTCTGTATCGGTCCGAAGAGTAGCACGGCATCTGCATGTGGCGCGTAGACCATGACCATGACCACCACGATAGGATCGACCGATGGAACCAGCGACCCTGCCTGCTACCGCCTTCAAGTCGCCGGCGATCAGCCTTTCAGGCGTCGTCGACTACAATATGTACACCGCGTTTCGAACGCAGTTCGACAACGCAGCCGATAAAGACTGTCATTCGGCCTGCAATATTGACCCCCTAAGCCGGGGGATCGGCGTCCAAAATTGGACGCCGATGAGGGGGCAAATTTGAACGCCGATTGACAGATTTGAGCGAAGCCTAGTCGCGCGAAGGCGAGGAAATGTGCTCGGCTTCAGCCCGCAGCCGTTCAATCGTGTTGCCGCAAAGTAATCCCTGCGCGCATGCATGAATCGCAAGAACCACCCTGTGAGAAATTCATACTTGTCGCTCCAAGCGAAAGAAAAACGGAACACGCTATTCTCCCTGAAATGCCTTCCGAGGAGACGTCGTCGGCTCGATGACGTCGGTGCTTTTAGCCACCGCTAAAGGCGAAAAATAAACTTGTAAAGGATGCGACCGTGACCGGTGTCTCGGGCAGAGCGATGCTCTGAACTTTGGAGATTTGTGATGGGTGAAAATTCGAAAATAGAATGGTGCGATCATACATTCAATCCATGGATTGGCTGCCAAAAAGTCTCGCCGGGCTGTGATAATTGCTATGCCGAAGGTGTTTGCCGTCAGGGCGTGTGAGACAAATTGAAGGATTTTGCGGAGGGAGGATTTCTGGTTCATCGTAGCCACCAGGAGCGAAGATGAAGCAGAAATCCGGACCGGGCAAAGCGCGGCAGAACAGGTACTAAGGGACATTCGGCGCCAGACCCGCCGGCAGTATTCGGCGGAAGAGAAGATCCGCATCGTGCTGGAAGGACTGCGGGGCGAGGAGAACATCTCCGAGCTCTGCCGGCGTGAGGGCATTGCCGCCTCAATGTATTACGGCTGGTCGAAGGAGTTCCTCGAAGCCGGTAAGCGCCGCCTGGCGGGCGATACGGCGCGTGCGGCGACCTCCGGCGAGGTGACGGATCTCCGTCGTGAGACGGCCGCATTGAAGGAAGTCGTGGCCGACCTCACCCTTGAGAACCGCCTACTCAAAAAAAGCATGAACGGGGATGGGGAGGACGAGGCATGAGATATCCTGCGTCCGAGAAGGCCGAGATCATCCAGTTGGTCGAGCAGTCGCACCTGCCGGCCAAGCGCACGCTGGACAAGCTCGGGATCCCACGCGCCACGTTTTATAGATGGTATGATCGCTATCGTGATGGCGGCGTCGAGGCGCTGGCTGACCACCGGTCTCGACCTGACCGGATATGGAATCGCATCCCCGACGATGTGCGGGGCCAGATCATCGACCTGGCGCTGGAGCTGCCCGAGCTGTCGCCGCGCGAGCTGGCCGTGCGGTTCACCGACGAACGGAAGTATTTTGTCTCCGAGGCATCGGTCTATCGGCTGCTGAAGGCGCATGACCTCATCACCAGCCCCGCCTATGTGGTGATCAAGGCGGCGAACGAGTTCAAGGACAAGACCACCGCCATCAACCAGCTCTGGCAGACCGACTTTACCTACCTCAAGATCACCGGCTGGGGCTGGTACTACCTGTCGACCGTGCTCGATGACTTCTCGCGTTACATCGTCGCCTGGAGGCTTGGTCCCACGATGTGTGCCTCCGACGTCACGGCCACACTCGACCAGGCACTCGCGGCCTCCGGCCTTGACCACATCACCGTCGCGCACCGGCCGAGGCTTCTCAGCGACAATGGTTCGAGTTACGTCGCGGACGATCTGGCCAGGTGGCTCGAACACAAGGGCATGCAGCACGTGCGCGGCGCTCCGTATCATCCCCAAACCCAGGGAAAGATCGAGCGCTGGCATCAGACCCTGAAGAACCGCATTCTGCTCGAGAACTATTATCTACCTCACCACCTCGAACGGCAGATCGGCGCCTTCGTCGAGCATTACAACCACGTCCGCTATCATGAGAGCATCAAAAACCTGACCCCGGCTGACGTCTACTTCGGCAGAGCCGAGACCATCCTAACCGAACGACAGCGCATCAAGCGTGAGACCATCGCAAACCGCCGCTTGCAGCACCAACTGCAGGCCGCTTAAACTCCAACAACAGATGAGCCAGAGCCTCCCTTCTCGAAAAGCCTGATTAGTCTCAAATTATCTGACGACGGACACGCCGAAATTTGCCCAGAATAAGGCGGCTAAGTTATTGGCCGATATCATAGAATGAGGATGCCAGGGACGTTAAATTCCCAATCCCAATGCTGTCCCAGTGCCCTTGAGAGTCGGTCGCCACATGTTTGTGGGTACGATTGTGGGTGACACTGATCGATTTAGAAAAATCATTGTTTATCAAATAGATACGAATTTCATAAGCGGCTGATGCCGTTAATCGGAACGCAGCGACCGGCCCCATTTTGCTGCCGGCCTACTGCAGAGCGTAGGTAGGTTTTGGGCTTCAGGGGCGCGGGCGCCATCAACTACTTGGGGCGGCAGCCCTTCGCCAGGGCTGTAGCGCTTTTCTTCAAGCCTCGACCCACCGGCGCTTGATTGTATTGACGAGCGCCGGGGAGTTTCTAATTGCTTCTCGCGATGTTTCCCAATCGCTTCCCAATTCTGAAATCTGGGAAACAAGAATGATCAGAACTAACGATAACTTGCTGTCTTTGCTTGGTGAGCGCGGAGGGGACTCGAACCTTCGACCCCATAATTAAAAGAAATGGGCGATGACATTTGGACAATGAACGGAGCTTGTTTGCTCGTTTATGGGAGTGGATGAGCAGAAGCCACATCCTGATATCGCGAAGTTCTTTTCGAGTAAGTCCCACTACTTCACCAAGCTCGGAGATGCTCTCAACAGAGTTCGGCCGCAAGAGTTCTCGGACATCATGATTGAGCAGACGTGGTTTGAGCCGCCGCGCCGCTACGTCGAGATTTCAGAAGCCATCGAAAAGCTACTCGCTCAGGTCTGGTACAATCGACATCAGGTCTGGAACGAGAAATTGAGGAGCGGCGAAGCAACGCTGATCGATAGCGACGCCGAGCGCGGGAAAGACCCGTTCGGCCTCCGCATCCATCGCCGAATATGGGAGGGAGCCGAGAGAATGCGCGCAGGGTCGAGCAGAAATATGGATTGGAGCAGCTCGGCCCTTGGGACGATTTCGAATGGGGCATGATCAAACGGCAAGCTGTCGGCGCTACGATGGGTGCTCAGCGATGACTGGGACATGCTTGACACTTGAGCCGAACCATCACCTGCGAGGCAGGCAACTTTCGAATACGAATGGGCTAGGGTCGGCATCGCCTAGCGTGTGGCCACGCAATCGGAGCTAGCCGATCCTCAGTGGTCGGGAGGGCGCCAGGGTGTATTATTGTCGGAATCCTCTAATGTCGCACTTTTAAGCGGACTTTAGTTTGCAATGCTATCCGGTTTTGCCGTTGAGGCGAGTTCGTACTGGCGCGCTTTCTCCAGCAGAGCGTCGCGTACCGGGCCAGGAGGCAGCAGCGCGGCCTGTCTTCGAGCTTCTTTTGCGCACTCAGCACTGGCTTCCTGATCTTTCGTCATGGGTAGCCTCCAGCTCCTTACGAACGGCCGCGGCAGCATTCCCAACTTTATCGATGACCTTACAAAGCTCTTCCTTTGAGATACCGAGCGCATGAGCCCAACATTTCATTTGGTCCGGCGAATGCACGTTGATCTTCGAACGCTCGAACTGCTCTTTCTTCGCAAGGCCGTCCATAATCCAACAACTCGAGCTCGGGCACCGCGTTCCTAACTAGAAGCGGGGCGCTCGCGCGTTCACCGATCAGGAGGTGCATAGCGTCGTCCGATCGTCGAGTTTAGGCTGTTCCCGATCAGAACTGCCTAAACGGGCCACGTTGAGTTACATTGCCGTCGGTCAGCTCGGTGTCAGCGCGCGATTGGCTTCCGAAAGCCCAAGCAGCCATGGAAGCGGCCGGGCTCACTTGTCGAGAGGAAGGGACCACGAAGGACCAATCCAAATAGAAGCGCCGCTAGCGTGAGCTTGGACGGGCGAGGAAGTAAAGCAGGTTAGGTCGCTGGAAAGGGCACACTGTCAGTGCGCGAGGGTCTCACGGAGCAGTCCGCTCCGCTTTGGCCAATATCGCCAAGTCTATTACACTCACATCTCATGCCGGCGCCACACTGGCATCCGCGCGGGTCTTTCGTCCACGCTAGGTGCGGATGGTTCTCGCACATCCAGCCGAGGCCGCCACAGATCGAACAGTTAGGATTAATCATGCCGCGAGCAGGCGCTTGTAACGCCGGTAAGCGTCAATGGCATGGTTTGCCAGCACAAGCATACGATGCTCGCCAGCCCGGGACATGTCGTCGATATTTCTAAAGAGAAAGCGGCTCGCGTCGCCAGGGTCTGCAATTTCACCCGATCGCTCGAGGAAGTCCCAGGCAACCTGGACCGACTTCTCTACGACGATTGGCAGCGTCTCGCTCATAGGAAGGAAACTTTGGTCGATCTTGATAGTTCCTCCGGCAAACTCCGATACACTGGGCTCTTAGCGCGGCCGCCCTTTAACGCCGTTACAAATCACCGGCCTGTTCGCCGTCGTCGAGCCCATGAAACCACGAAAACTAGCTTTGCTGACTTTTCTTGCCGGAGTCGTCGGTTCTGGCTGGCTGATCGGAGCAACCAACTTGCCGGGCATGGTACTCCGCGCTTCGAAAGCCGGCATTCAATCTTCCAAATTGGATTTTTTCGCCAACCTGGACGGCCCTCTATGTGATGATCGCGATCGCTGGCTAGCGTAAATACCTGCAGGAGCGAGATGGCGCAGCCTCGCAAGTCTGGCTTGGAGAGATGGTACTCAATTTCCTTTAGTTTCCCACCGTCTTTCGATTTCATAGTTTGGCAATGGGTATCGTCGTTATCCTGCTAATGCTAAGTCTAATTCTGCTGTTCATTCGTACGCCTCCGGTGGAGGCCGCCTTCCCGGATCGGGTTCGAGCGTGAGATGGTTTGCGCATTAATTCGCAAACAAATGAGCAAACGTGACGACGGTTACGGTTCTGTGCGGTCCTGAGCGGCGACGGCGGTGGACGAGTGCGGAGAAGCTTCGGATCGTGGAGGAGAGTCTGGCGCCTGGGGCCAGTGTTGTCGAGGTTGCTCGGCGACACGACGTTCACCGCAATCTGGTTACGGCCTGGCGGCGGCAGGCGCGGACCGGTGTCCTCGCTTGCGGGGCCGAGCCGATGCAGCGGCAGGATGACGAGGTCGGTTTTGCGCCAGTCTCCATTGCGCCAGACCGGCAACCGTTGACCGCGCCCTCGGGAAGCTGCGGTGCGATCGAGATTGAGTTCGCGGCCGGGGCTCGGATGCGGATCACCGGTGCGGTTGACGCGGCGACGCTGACCGCAGTCGTGGCGGCGCTGACTGATGGACGGCCGCGATGATCCCGTTGCCAGCCGGCGTGCGGGTATGGCTCGCGACCGGCCATACCGACATGCGGAAGGGCTTTCCGTCGCTGGCATTACAGGTTCAGGAGATCTTGCATCGCGACCCGCTGGGCGGCCACCTGTTTTGCTTCCGCGGTCGCCGCGGCAACCTGCTGAAGGTGATCTGGCATGACGGCCAGGGCGCCTGCCTGTTCACAAAACGCCTTGAGCGCGGCCGCTTCATCTGGCCGAGCCCGGCCGAGGGTGTGGTGACGATCTCATCGGCGCAGCTCGGTTATCTCTTGTCCGGGATCGACTGGCGGCACCCACAAGAGACGTGGCGACCGGCATCGGTCGGATGAGGCTTTGAGCTTGCGGATCGTGATGGATGTGATTCCATCATCATCGTGACCACATCTGAATCGCTTCCGACCGATCTTGCCGCTGCGCATGCGATGATCCTCGCGGAGCGCGCCGCGCGCCTGGAAGCGGAGGCGGTTGCGGCGAACGCTAAAGCGGAAGCTGCCAATGCGAAGGCGGCCGAGGCACTGATCCGTTACCTCAAGCTCGAGATCGAGAAGCTGCGTCGCCAGATTTACGGCAGCCGCTCGGAGCGCAAGGCGCGGCTCTTGGAGCAGATGGAGCTTGAGCTCGAAGAGCTGGAAGCAACCGCAACCGAAGACGAGTTGGCGGCTGAGAGGGCGGCAGCCAGGGCGCAGACGGTGCAATCCTTCCAGCGCAAGCGTCCGTCGCGCAAACCGTTCCCCGACCATTTGCCGCGCGAGCGTGTCGTAGTCGCCGCACCGCAGAGCTGCCCTTGCTGCGGCTCATCGAAGCTATCAAAGCTGGGCGAAGATATCACCGAGACGCTGGAGGTCATTCCCCGGCAGTGGAAGGTGATCCAGACGGTGCGCGAGAAGTTCTCGTGCCGGGACTGCGAGACGATCACCCAGCCGCCAGCCCCCTTCCACGTGACGCCGCGCGGCTTTGCCGGGCCGAACCTGCTGGCCATGATCCTGTTCGAGAAGTTCGGCCAGCATCAGCGCTTGAATCGGCAGAGCGAGCGCTACGCCCGGGAGGGCATCGATATGAGCCTGTCGACACTGGCTGACCAGGTCGGCGCCTGTGCGGCGGCCCTGCAGCCGCTCTATCGGCTGATCGAGCGTCACGTCCTCTCCGCCGAGCGACTGCATGGCGATGACACCACGGTGCCGATCCTGGCCAAGGGCCAGACGGTCAAGGGACATATCTGGACCTACGTTCGCGACGATCGGCCGTTTGGCGGGCGGGCGCCGCCGGCCGCGCTCTATTACGCCTCGCGCGACCGGCGGCAGGAGCATCCCACACGGCATCTTCAAAGCTTCTCCGGCATCCTGCAGGCCGATGCCTATAGCGGCTACAACGAGCTGTATGACGCCTCGCGCGTGCAGGGGCCGATCATGTCCGCACTCTGTTGGGCCCACGCCAGGCGGCAGTTCTTCGAGCTGGCGGACATCGCGGCCAATGCGAGGCGAGACAAGAATGCCGCAGCGATCTCGCCGATTGCCCTGGAGGCGGTCAAGCGCATCGATGCACTGTTCGATATTGAGCGCGGCATCAACGGCCAAAGTGCCGGAGAGCGTCTGCGGGTGCGCAAGGAGCAAAGCGCACCCCTGCTGGCGGTGCTGGAAGCGTGGCTGCGCGAGCAGCGTGCTCGGCTATCGAACTCCTCATCGGTCGCCAAGCCAATCGATTACATGCTGCGCCGCTGGGATCGGTTCACTCGCTTCATCGATGACGGGCGGATCTGCCTGACAAACAATGCGGCGGAGCGCGCGCTGCGCGGTTTTGCTCTCGGCCGCAAGTCCTGGCTATTCGCCGGCTCGGAACGCGGCGCTGACCGCGCCGCCATCATGGCGACGCTGATCATGACGGCAAAGCTCAACGACATCGACCCGCAAGCCTGGCTGGCGGACGTCTTGGCCCGCATCGCCAGCACCCCGCAAGGTCGGCTCAGTGAGCTGCTGCCTTGGGAATGGAAGAACAGCCCCGTCCAGTCTGCGGCCTGATCGGGCGACCGCACCGCGCGATCATGCCGCGGCCCTCACCGGACGGTTACGTTCATTCGTCTGCAATGGCGCGCAAATCGGCTCGCGGCGCTTCTATTCGTTCCTTACGCGTTTGCATCGCTATTAAACGTCGCTCTGTATCGATTTCGCGTGCACCCATCTTTCCACTGTGCGATCCATTCTGCAGGGCAGCCTAAAGGACCTCGACGCGAACGTCGACAACGCCACGATCCATAATTCCCAGGCTGCGCGCAGCGCCGTGCGAAAGGTCGAGTACGCGACCCCTGATGTTTGGTCCGCGGTCAGTGATGCGGACGACGACTGATCTTTCGGTCACAAGATCAGTTACGCGGACTTTTGTGCCGAACGGCAGGCTGCGATGGGCGGCAGTTGGCAGCTCGCGGTCGAATGCAACACCGCTTGCTGCTTTACCCGTCCGATACGAATAAAACGAAGCCTTGCCAGAGAAGGTGCGGCTGGCAATCCGCGTGGCGGGTTTATCTTCCGAACCGTCCGGTACCTTTTCAGCGGTTGGAGGCTGCCCTTTTGGATCTTCCTTCGTCTGATCAGGTGTCGGGGGAGCGGGGTCCGCATGCGCCTTCGGGATGATAGACCATCTCTCGTCGAACGTTTGCGCTGCAACAGGATTTGCGAAGGTGGCGGTCGAGACCGATACAGCCGCTATTGCAATAATCTTCGGAAAAGCACGCATGGCACGCTACCTCACCAAAAAGCAATAAAGAACAATGCGGCGTACTAGGCAGCGTTCCCATGCATCGAAATAGGTGCGTTGCTTTGCGTACATATTCGCATAGGAACAAGAGGGGATCGTGCAAATCACGAGGTCGAGCCGGGCTGCTTAGCTAGGTCAAGCTTACGGGGGATGAAGCGTCCGCCTGTGCTTGGCATGTTCGTTTACGCGCCGTGACGACTGGATTGTGATCTTGCGGGCGACCCATCTGAAGCAGTGCATGATTGCGTTGCACAACGAAGTTCGGGGTTTAGAAAGAATGCGGCGGATGTAAAGTTGGCCGTAAGCTCACACGCCCGGGACCTTTGGCATGCGGCGAACACTGCTGATCAATCCTTTCAACTTGCTCGCCGAAACACCAAGCCGGGGTGCGGGTTCAGCTCAGCGGTCTACGCCAATCTGCGCCGGCTGCGGTTCAGACGACATTGTTTGTCACGCAACCATCCAGTGGAGTAATGAAGCGCAAGACTGGCAATTGACCAGCACGTTCGGGCAGCCCGCGCAGTGCAATCGCTGCAAGTCCGCGTGCAGCATTGAATGGATCACGGTAACCTAGCCGCTGGGTCTGTCTGTGAGCCGGGCTGTCTGACCATGATTGCCGGTTCCACTCGACGGGGAGCAACTTAAGTAACCTTGCGAGATCAAGCCCGACCGGTTGTTGGCCGTTGAGAATTGCTTCAGTGAGCATGGGCGAGAGAAGCGTCAGTCTCAGCACTCGGCAAAGATAGGATTCGTTGATTCTTCTCGGCCTTTGCCAACTCGCGGACGGAAGCAAATCGCTTCGACTCAAGCATTCCACGCCATCGATGGGCGCGAGCAATCGCACGGTGGGCTTCGGCGGGCGATTGCGTGCTTCGTCGTGTCGGGATCGCCTTGGTGATCGTTGACGCGCAGTCCCATCATCTTTGTCGAGCTGCGGAGCGGGAGCATCGCGTTGGGAAGAAAGGTTAGCGTGGGATTTCGGTCGCATTTGACACGCGCCAGAGTGCGTCGATTCTTCTGATCTCCAAAATGTCGGGTCGCGGCAACAGCGATCTGGTTTATCGGTTCAGACGTGCGCCTAGTGCAAAGTTGCAACTTTCTTACCGCCCCGGGGCCGCTCGAGCATGACCTCCTTCAAGTGATCACCACTGGCGATGACGACCACGAAGTTGAGTTTGCCATCCTGCTTCATCAGGCCTCCGGCGAGAGCGCTTCCGTCTGCAGCTTTCTCGGCGATGCGTACGGCGTCCGACAACTCTTGCTCAACTATCTTCAGGGCAATGATTTTGTCCAGATCCTCTCGGTCGAGCTCCTTCGGTGAAGATGAAATTTCCTTTTCCGTCACGCTGCCGGTGTTCGCATCTAGCGATGGCGGCAGGCGCGTACGCCGTTTCGCTGCCACTTCTGCTCTGGATGTCGCCGGTCATCGCAGGGCTGCTGTTTGCCGTTCCCATAGGCGCGCTGACTACCAGGCCCACGACCGGCAAGTTGTTCGCCACCCCGAAGAACGAGCGCCCCCTCCGGTCCTGCTTCGGGCGAACGAATTGAGCGCGTCGGTGGATGTAGGAATCAAACCCGCGTTGGTGGAGTTACGCGAAGACGCCGCACTCCTAGCCTTCCACATCGCGCAGCTGCCGCCTCCTCGCGCCGCTCGACCTGACACGATCGATGCAAACCTGGCGGTCGGCCGTGCCAAGGTCGAAGCGAGCGACACGTTCGAGCAGGGCGTTGCGCATCTCTCGTCCCGGGAGGTTTTTTCGATCCTGAACGACGACACTATGCTGTCGGCGTTGTTGCAAAAGCGATGAACACGCGCCGGGCGCACGGAGACCAGGCCTGGGCTCGAACTAGGATAGAAAGTAGTCCGCTCCTTTTGCATTGAACTCCACCGGATCGATCGGACCCTCGACCCGTCATGGGAGGAAAATCAATGTCCCTGGCAATAGCGGCCGACGGGCCTGGTAGAGATTCGTGTTCCCGGAGGGCGCCTACCGGCGAGAGGCAAGGGTTGGACCCGAAGCTTTTGTTTGATCCGTGGCGCCGCTCAGCAGCGTCGCTCGCCTTTCGGCGACGGCATGATCGTACAGTTCAAGGACCAGACCGAATGCCGCCAGGTCCTCTTGTTCGAGCGTTCCATCATCGTAGCACTTCAGCGTCTCGCCGATGATCGCATCGACTTCGCGCTGCGACGCCAGCAGGTCCTGTTCGGACTCGGCATCGCGAACCTCCCGGACTACGGCCAGAATGCGGTTGCGATGGCTGGTGGTGTCGTCCCGGTCGTCGCGGTTCAGATAGCGACGCAGCCAGGCGGCTGCCGAACCGATCCCGGAAAGAAGAAGCAAGGCAAACCAGAAGTAGTCGCTGTACTTGTCCAGAAAGGTCCGCTCGGTCCCGTTGATGACCGCCGCGGCGCCCCGGTGCACGGAGGGCTCCGCCTCCTTCTCCGTCTCGGGCTTCGTGATGTGCGCGGCGCCGGCAACGCGGTGCGCGATCGTGTCGCGGACAGCGAAAAGCTGCCGGTAGAAGGCCGCCGCCTTGGCTTCGGACAGTTCTTTCCTGGCTAGGATGAGATGGTTGACGCTGATGGTGTCGACCTTGTCCTCGGGCCAGGCCGGTTTCGCGTTGAAAACACTGCCCGGAATCTCCTCGGCTTCGTAGCGGGCGTGCTTCAGAGCGATGGCCTCGGATGCTTCGACCGGAAGAAACTTCGGAACTCCGCGCGATCGCGAAGTCGCGGCGATCGCGGCCGCAGTGATCCGGCTGTCGAGCGGGCCGACGGCGAGATAGGCGTCGAGAGTGGGGTCCTGCGCAAGCTTTTCGATTTCGTCG
Organism: Bradyrhizobium sp. 26S5; assembly: GCF_036923295.1. Lineage (NCBI taxonomy): Bacteria > Pseudomonadati > Pseudomonadota > Alphaproteobacteria > Hyphomicrobiales > Nitrobacteraceae > Bradyrhizobium > Bradyrhizobium sp. 26S5. The sequence goes on from NZ_CP145948.1 coordinate 1,208,875, forward strand.
GTCCTGAATTGGACCGTCGCAACCTTGTCCGGCTCCACGCCGGAGGCGACAAGAATAGTCCGTAGCAGTTCGAGGTTGGCTCCGGTCCTTCCGATGATGGCGACCTTGCGACCCGCCAGATCGGCGATCTCCCCGATCTTGCCGCTGGCCTTCTTCTTGGAGTCTTTGCCCGGTCGCCCGGAGGGCGACCACAGGACAACGTAGTTCTTCCGCAGGACCGCCAGTGTCTGCGCGTCGGCCGGCATGCCAAGGTCGCCGCGACCTATCGCCAGGTCGGCTTTGCCGGCGCCGAGCAGAGCCAAGGATTCGGCCGCTCCTTCGGTCGTGATCGGGGAGAGCCTAACGGTCCTGCTTTCATCGCCGAAAGCCTCGGCCATCGCTTGGACCACCTGATGATCGTCGCTCCCTGCGGGGCCGACGGCGATCGAGAGGGTCTCGGGCTGCAAGACGTAGAAGAGGGCGGCCGCAGCGGCGCCGAAAACAACAAATCCCAAAGCCAACACGAGCAATAGCCTTCGTTGGCGTCGATCGTGAGCACTCCTGAATGGATCGGACGGTGACATCAGCAGAACCTACGTGAACAAACGCCTGCTTGGGAGCTACAAGTTCGCCGCCCGGAACTTGGGCGAACCAATGTCCGACCGGAATGTTCCGACGCGCGAGAATGAGTTCACGAAGGGTCCGGATTCGACTGCAAAAGATTACTTCCTCGGGCGCCGATTGCGGAACCTTGCCATCATTTCGTTCTCGATGCTGCCTGATATGGCGGCGGGAGAAAAACATGAACAAGCTTCTACTGACGACCGCGATGGCGATGATCTCGGTGGGCGCGATGGCGCAGTCCACGGTCGTAACCGCCACCGGCACGGGTCCTACTGCCGCCGTGCAGATCGAGCCGGAATATGACCCGCGTTAAGATCGTGGTGGGCCAACCCGTGCCGCGCGAGGTCGAGCTCGAGGCCGTGCCTGCCGATTGGGGTCCGTCGCTCACCAAGTACCGCTACGTCTACTCGGGCGAACGCGTGAGGCTGGTCGATCCGTCGACGCGCACGGTCGTACAGGAGATCGACTGAATCCTTCGAGGCGGGTCGCTGAAAAATCGGTCCTCGTGCCGATCCGGTCCCGGCCTATTTCCAGATCTCTTCTTTGCGAGCGCCCGTCCATGCCCATCATCCGATACTTCGTCTTCGTCGGCGGACTGCTGCTGGCGCTGCTCTTCGCGGCGGACCGGTATCTGCCGGCTCCCGTCGAGCATGCCGGCGCAGCTGATCCCGATAGGACCACCATCCGGAACAGCTCGGCGACAAGTCTTCCGGAGAAGATCGTCTTCGACACGCGTCCGTGCGCCGACGCCCTGCAGATCGTGCAGGCCGAGCCGACGAGCAACGAACCGCAGCAGCCGATGCGGGAGGTGATGGCAGCCCTCCCTGCAGCGCCTCCTTCCGAGATTAACAAAGAAACGCAGACCAGGTCCCGGGCGGAGCCGCGCTCGCGTGTCAAGCAACTGACGAGGATGTCGAGAAGAGCTCCCGGTCGGCTGGCTTTCGAACGCCACGACCCGTTCTTCGGAGATTGGTGAGCGGAAGACGGGCCCCATTGCTAAAAGGCCGCGCCTTTGGTGCGCGGCCTTCGTTGCGTTTGGATGGACTAGTTTCACCAGTGGTGGTGGCGATGCCAGCATTGACGCACGACCGGATAGGATCCGCGGTAATAGGCGTAGGACGGGCGCACGACGCGGCGATAACGGTAGCCGTAGGATACGGGCGCCGTGTAGTAGGTCGTGGTGTAGCCGCCGCCCCAGCGATAGGGTTCGTCGTAGCCATAATCTTGGCGTAGGGACCGCCATAATTGCCTGCGCCATAGTAGCCGGCGCCACCGTAATAGCCGTCGCCGGGTCCCCAGCCGTACGCCGAGGAGGCAAGCCCGCCGATCACGGCGCCCGCGACCAGGTCGCCGGCAATACCCGGTCCCCAGCCGCCCCAGCCACCTCGCCAGTGAGCTTCGGCCGGAGACGTCGTGGCTACCGAGGCCAGACCAAGGGCGCCGACCGTCAGCGCCGACATTGCAATCTTCTTCATCGGGACTCCTTTCATATTGCGCATGCCCCGCCGATAACGGGAAAAATAGGCTTGCTGCTGTCCTCGGCGGAGAGCGGCAATGGGAGCTCGGCGCCGGGCACCGTCGTTCGAAGCTTAGCGCTTAAAACACAACGCCCCCACGCAGAGGAGTTCGGTCCGGAATGCTGCGGCGCGAGAAGAGCTGCACAAAGAGGCATCTGAAGTGGCGGCGTTAACAATGTTGAATTCGCCAACTGAGTTTTATGATCGCCTTTAGCGGTTCCATGTTCGATCCGGGCCACGACTGCGCTTCTGCGCGCCGTACTCGACGCGGTTTCCGAAGACATCTCGCATTTCGAAACCGGCGCTCGCAGTCACGTCGCTTGAAGGACTCTGGAAGCTGCCGCCAAGGGCGCCGGCGCGCTGCGGCGCGTGCGCGAGCGCGTGCGAAGGCGTCCTGACTCCTCCTCTCTTCGTCCAGGATCGGGAAAAACCGGAAACTTTCCGGGCCGCCTTGAGTTGCCAGCGATTGAATGCGGTCGCCGGAGCGCGAAGATGGTCGACGAAGTCGTGTTGAAGTTAGCCGCGGAGACCGCGTGGACGATCTACCGCTCAAGGGACCCCGACGTCGATTCCCTGGATAACCGGCGCTTCCTGCTGGAGCGCCACCCTGCAAAGGAGATGGGAAGAGCGACGGAGCGATTCCGAAGAGCTCGCCAGCTTCGGGATCGCCTACCTGGACCGACTTCCCCGCGACGAATGCTAAGGGCGATGAAGATGCTCGTCGTGCGGGTGGCCCGGGGAAGCACCAGGCCCAGTTGGACACTGCTTGCGATATCTTCGCTCGTTTCCGCCGCCATCGTGATGGTCCTGCGCTGCGCTTTCGGGGCCTAGACCGATGCGGATCGCCCAGCTTGCTCCGTTGGCCGAGAGCGTCCCTCCGAAACTTTATGGCGGTACGGAACGCGTGATCGCCTGGCTGGTGGACGGGCTTGTCGAACTCGGACACGACGTCACTTTGTTCGCGAGCGGCGATTCGAAAACGAAGGGAAGTCTTCACGCGGTATGGCCACGCGCGCTGCGCCTAGGGCAAAGGGGCGTTGATCCGAACGCCGCCTGCGCGCTGCTGATCGAAGCGATTGCCGCGCGGGCGAGCGACTTCGACGTGATCCACTCTCATGTCGACTGGCTGTCCCTTCCGGTGTTGAGCCGGACGGGCGTGCCCTATCTCACGACGATGCACGGACGTCTCGACCTTCCTGGGCTGGCCGAGGTAATCGGGGCCTTTCCGAATGCGGCCTCCGTGTCGATCTCGGACAACCAGCGTCGGCCGCTCCCGGACGCGAACTGGATCGCGACGATCCAGCACGGTCTGCCGAAGGACCTCTTTCGGCCCTCGTATGAGCGCGGTTCATACTTGGCTTTTCTTGGTCGGTTGACGGCGGACAAGGGACCCGAAGAGGCCATGCGCATTGCACGTGCTGCCGGGATGCCGCTGCGGATCGCCGCCAAGATACCGCGCGCGGAGACGGCCTACTTCAAGAAGAAGCTTGAACCGAACATCGACGGCGAAGAGGTCCAACTTGTCGGCGAAGTGAACGAAGTGAGGAAACAACCGTTCCTCGCCGGGGCCGCCGCGTTGCTGTTTCCGATCAATTGGCCGGAGCCTTTCGGGCTCGTCATGATCGAAGCGATGGCGTGCGGGACGCCGGTGATCGCCTACCGCTCGGGCTCGGTGCCCGAAGTGATTGAAGACGGCGTTACCGGCTTTATCGTCGACAACGAGGAGCAGGCGATCAGGGCGGTGAACGATCTGGGCCGACTGGACAGAAGAGCAGTCCGCGCGCGGTTCGAGGATCGCTTTACCTCGAGCCGGATGGCACAGGACTACGAGGCCCGATATCGCGAGCTGGTCGCTCGCGCAAAAGATCCGTCCTGAGCTCCGCCCGATGCGGAACGGCTTCGCCGTCCCGCGTTGAGTTGCTGATCAACGAGGCGCGCATGAAATCCATTTTCAACGACGGCCGTTTTGATTCTTCTCGCCACGCCGGCACTGGCGGAAGAAGCGCCTGTCCAGCTGCCGAAAGTCCGGACGAACGAGGCCGCGAAGGAAGCGGAGGACTGTTCGAAGCAGGTGTGGCCACATTTCACGCAGGCCTGCCTACGCGCCGAAGGTAAGGGGATCGCTGCCGTCCGCCTGGTTACCACCGAACGTCGCTAACGATTTCGGATCCTTCGGGTCTGCGCTCCACGCAGGAACAAGTGGCAACGGGGAACGTTGGAGGGGCGGGCATCCAAAGGGCTGCCGGCTCACGTTGGAGGAGATGATCGATGAAAAGCTTTCTTGCCGTTGCTCTGATTGGGGCTGCCGTGATCGGCGGCTCTGCGTTCGCGCAATCCACTCAGCCGGCGGATCGCGCTGCGCCGGCAGCGACCAGCCGGCCGACCGACGCCAAGATGGCGCTTAAGGGAAGCTGGCGCGCCTCGAAGCTGATGGGCCTGAATGTCTACAACGAGGCTAACGAGAAGCTCGGCGACATCAACGAGCTGCTGGTCGATAAGAGCGGCAAGATCGAAGCCGTAGTTATCGGCATCGGCGGCTTCTTGGGAATGGGCGAACACGACATCGCCGTCTCCATGGACAAGTTGAAGTTCGTCGAAGAGCCGGTCCGGACGAGCTCGACCAGCAGCTCGACCACCGCGCGCGATACGACCACGGGGACGGCGTCGACCAACACCTCGAATCGCAACGCGAACGATTGGGTGCCTGACCACGCCGTCATGAGCGGCAACAAGGAACAGCTGAAGGCGCTGCCGCAGTTCAAATACTCGGATTACAACTGAACAGAAGCAAACGCTCGCGTTCAGGTTCGGCACCTATAGCTGGTGATCGATGATTTTCGGCAGGGGCCCGCCTCATGACACGCGGCCCCTGCCGTTCGCTGCCGGCGAACATCCCAATTCAGGTCGCTTGGACGTTCGAAGCCGGCATTATCGTGAAGGTCTAGAGAAGCACCGCATGGATGCGGCGGTGGGTTACTTCGGCCGCTGGAGTTCGGAGGATCGCAGCCGCTCGCCCATATGTGAGCCGGTTTCAGTCTGCAGGGCTTTCTTCAGATAGCTTCCCGATCAGGCCCAAGCGCGAGCGCGTCGGCTTGCAGGCGGAGGTGTTGCGCCTCATCAGCTAGACGTTCTTCCAACGATTGGGTTTGCTTGAAACGACGCCGCTGCATTCACGCTGCTCCCGCACTGTTCTCTCCATATTTGATATGATCAGGATTCAAGCGGTCCACCGGCGAAACCTTCGCCGCCGCGAGGAACCCCTGTGAGGCCAACGCTTTGTTTCCCATTGACAGGAGCGAACATGAGTTAGGAAACACCCAAGGACGATCCCCGGCAGCGGTCCGACAAGGCCTCACACAAACAGACGGACAAGCCATGGGAGGGCAATCCGGAAAAGGAGCAACGTAACGAGTCCGATATCGACCTCGAAAAATGGCATCGGACCAATACCCATTAGGGAGCGCCCGGACGGTGCTGACTCCGCCATTTTCGGCGGCGCAAGCGGTGGAGCATTACGAGATCTTCCGCTGCGGAACCCGCCAGCTTGGCCGCATGGATGCGGTCAAGCTGATCGACCCGACGCTGGCTGACGAGAAGAAGACGGACGAAACATCTCAGCAAGATCGCCGTCACCGCGGTGAACGCCCAGGCGGCCTAGAAGCGTAGTGAGCCTCAAAGCCGCCCCGGTCGATTGTCGGGGCGGCCATGGCTTTTGGAGCAGCAACATCCCAGCCGTTAGCGCTTTGCAGGCGGCCCGCTCTTGTTGCCGGGCAAGCCTTTTACGTTCGAGGGATCCTGCTGCCGTACGTGCTCGTTCTGAGGATTCGACCCTACCGTGCTTCGGCCCGGCGCGGGCCCGTTCTTGTTTCCCGGCGAGCCGGATATGCCGGTGCCGGAATTTTGCGCGCTAGGTGCGTTGCTGACTCCGGCCGGATTGCTCGCTGTGCCCGGACGTCCCGGAGGTGTTGCGGCTGCTCCAGGACCATTCTGGTCTCCCACGTACCCGGACTCACCGGAATTACGCGTCTTCACGCCCTTGTCGGCCTCACTCTGCTGGTTCTGGGCGATGGCCCGTTCAGCCGTCATCGGACCGGCTGCCGCAATGCCCGCGACGAGCAACGCAATGGTACATGTTCTCATGAGCTTCCTCCTGAAGATTGCCCCATCTCTACAACTCTCTCGGGCGTGATCATTTCCTACAGATGAAGTAACCGTTCGCGTTAGTCACTCGGAAGCCGTGTTCGTCCTCCTCCAGTTGCGCAGCCCGAACGAATAGGACCGACCTTGCGTGTTGGAACGGAGTGCATCCAGATCTGTTGGATTCTTGCATCTTTTACGATCGGAGACCGAACATGAAATGGATTTTGGCATCGGCATGCGTAGCCGCGATTTCTTTTACTCTAGGCCCCCCTGCCGACGCCAAGGGATGCATCAAGGGTGCCATCGTCGGCGGGGTTGCCGGACACATGGCAGGAGGACACGGTAAGCTCGGCGCTGCAGCCGGCTGCGTCGTCGGTCATCACGAAGCGAATAGGGCGGACTCCAACAAGGCAAACGTCCAGGCGCCTGCGGATCAAAAGTGACCGGCTTTCGCCTTCGCCCGGCAGGCCGGCGCGCGGCTCTTGGAGGCATTTTCATTTGGTTCGCGCTGGCGACGAGTTCCGCGCTCGGTGCGGAAATCAAGGCTGCGGCGATCGACATCGCCCAACCATCGAAGAAGAACCTCTCCAACGAGAAGCCGACCCCGACGGGGGTCAGGCTACAGGTCTTGCTCGACCGAGCGCACTTCTCACCCGGCGAGATCGACGGCAGATTTGGAGAAAATGCGAAGAAGGCGCTACGTGCCTACGAGGAGGCGCAGCAATTGTCACCCTTGGACGACATCAGTCCCGACGTTTGGGCAAAGCTGGCGGCTGACAGTCGTCCGGTGACGATGAACTACACAATTGCGGAGGAGGACGTCACAGGACCGTTCCTCAAGAAGTTCCCGGCGAAGATGGAAGACATGAAGAACACCCCGAAGCTGTCCTATACTAGTCCGCGCGAAGGTTTGGCTGAGAAGTTTCATATGAGCGAGGACCTGCTGTCCGCCTTGAACCCGGGTCGGCACTTCGACCGCGCCGGCGAAGCCATCGTCGTGATCGATGTCGCAGCCGAGAAGAGTTCGGAGAAGGCGGCGAAGGTGGAAGTCGACAAGAGCCGCCAAACGGTGAAGCTTTTCGACAAGTCGAATTCGCTGATCGGATTCTACCCCGCGACAATCGGTAGCGAAGAGAAGCCGTCTCCTTCCGGCACATTAAAGGTCACGGAAATCGATCGGAATCCGACATACCGATACAACCCGGAGTACCACTTCAAAGGCGTCCATTCGCACAAGCCGTTCACCATCAAGCCGGGCCCGAACAATCCGGTCGGCTCAATGTGGATCAATCTTTCCGCGGATGGCTACGGAATCCACGGTACGCCGTTTCCGGGAAAGGTCTCCAAGTCGGAGTCGCACGGCTGCGTCCGTCTCACGAACTGGGACGCCGAGCGGGTCGCGGAACGGCTTTCCAAAGGCACGCCGGTAGAATTCGTCAACCGTGTCCAGTGACGTTGCGGCGCCTTCGCTTCAGGGCGCGAGCCGAGTCGAGGGCCGCGTCTTAATTCGGCAATCGTATAAAGGCAAGATGGAAGCGATGGTGCGCGTGCTCGGCACCTAGGGCTGGCATTACGACTCTTGGCGAGGACCGTTTTATCCAAGGGGTCTACCGCTCCGACGCCGAAAATTGGGGCTCACTGAAGGGTGGACGAGGCGAAACGAGGCCTGGGCGAACGCGGGCCGGTCTGTTGGGACGACGGTACCACGAACGCCTTCAAAACACCCGTACGCTGGGTGGTACGCCAAGGCTAAGCGATGCGGCCGATCCGCGGCGGACGCGACTAGGCCTCGGACTTGAGGGCCCAAAGCCGTTTGTGGAGGAAGGCGAGAACCATGATCTCGTCCGAGGTCAGCTTCGCGTACTGTCGTTTGAACTTCTGCGCGATCTTGGCGTCGATCATCTTGATGAGGTCGCCGGACATATAGGCGGTCAGGATCTCTGGATGGACGTAGCTCTTGCGGCAGATGGCAGGTGTATTGCCGAGTTGCTTGGCCACCTTTTCGATGGCCGCGACGACGTTACGCTTGGCTTCGGCCTGGCTGTCGTACTTCTTGAACTCCGAGAGCGCGAGGGCCGCAAGCACCGTGCCGGCCCAGGTACGAAAGTCCTTGGCGCTGAAATCCTGTCCCGTGATATCCTTGATGTAGCCGTTGACCTCGCCGGAATCGACCGTTCGGGATGCCCCATCGTCATCGAGATACTTGAAGAGTTCGTGCCCTGGAATCTCCGCGCAGCGCTTCACGATGGCCGTGATTCGCCTGTCCTCGACCTGGAGCTTCCATTGTTTGCCGGACTTGCCGGTAAAGTCGAAGCGCAGCACGCCTCGGCCGATCGCCACGTGCTTACGCCGCATCGTGGTGAGCCCGTACGATTTGTTCTTCTCGGCGTATTCGGCGTTGCCGACGCGGATGAGCGTCTTTTCAAGCAAGCCGACGATCGTCGCAAGCACCTTCTCGCGGGGGAGACCGCCCAGCTTCATGTCCGAAGCGACGCGTGCACGCAAAGCCGGCAAGGCCGCCGCGAATTGCATGATATGCTCGTACTTGTTTTGCTCCCGAAGCTCTCGCCACTTCGGGTGATAGCGGTACTGCTTGCGCCCGCGCGCATCGAGGCCCGTCGCCTGGATGTGCCCGTTGGGAGACGGACAGATCCAGACGAACTCGTACGCCGGAGGGATGCCGATCGATTTGATACGGCGGACCACGGCGGCATCGGTGATGCGCTTGCCGTCTTTGTCGTGGTAGGTGAACGAGGTGCCTTTCCGTCTTCGCCGGTAGCCCGGCGTCGCGTCGCTCACGTATCGCAGGCCTTCTTCTGCGATGGCGGCGGCGACATCGGCCGTGCGGTCAACTAGCCCCTCGTCCTTACCTTCTCGCAGCATTGTTCGTCCTTGCCGTCAGCCGAGGACCCGAGGCCCCCAGTAGGAAAAGTCGAATCCATCGTTTGGTTCCGACTCTGCGAGGGAGGCGCGCTATCGCCGAGCCTTTGGCCGTTCGCGCACCACGTTCTTCGCCTTTTTGTCGGACCGCAGACCTAGATAGACGGGCTGGCGAAGCTCGCCGTTCTTCGTCCATTCCGCGAACTTCACTTCAGCGACCAGAGACGGCCGGACCCAGGTGGTGGCGTGCTCGTCTTTTACCTTGTCGGGGAAGGGCGACTTCGTAACCTTCAACCTTGTGAGCTTGCCGTGGAGCTCGTCGAGGGTCTGATGGCTGAAGCCAGTACCGACGTGCCCGATATACCGCCAGGCGTCATCGTCCCGCACCGCGAGCGCAAGAGCGCCAAAGTACGGCCGGGTGCGGCGAGGTGCCGTGAAGCCTGCGATCACGACTTCCTGCCGCTGCCCAATCTTCACCTTGAGCCAGCCGGCAGTCCGGCTGCCGGAGGCGTACGGGCTGTCAGCGCGCTTGGCTATGATACCTTCGAGGCGCTTGCGCTCGGCTTCGGCGAAGAACTTCTTTCCGCTGCCTTTGCGGTGGTTGCTGAACGCAATCAGCTTATTGAGCGGGAGGATTGCCTTTAGCCGCGTCTTGCGTTCGAGCAGTGGCAACCTGCGTAAGTCCTCGCCATCCAAAAACATCAGATCGAATGCGCAATACAGGAGCTTTGCTTCGTGACGTAATGCGTTCTGCAGCAGTTGGAAGTGCGAAACGCCGTCCTCGCCGATAGCTACCAGCTCGCCGTCGATGACCGCGTCGCTCTTCACGTCTTCGAGCGCCTTCGCGACCTCGATGTATGAATGGCTGATGATCCTACCGTTGCGGCTGTAGAGCGCGACCTTACTGCCGCGGATCTCCGAAACCATGCGGAAGCCGTCGTACTTGTCCTCGAACACCCAATCGGGGTCGTCGAACGGGGCGTCGGTCTACGTCGCCAGCATTGGCTGCAGGCGTTTCGGCAGTGTGGACTTGCGATTCATCTCCGCGCGGACTTGGGGGCAAGGACTGGCTTGGCGGCCGGGGCTGCGCGCTTCCAAGAGGAAGACGCGATCGGCCTTCGATCACTGCGAAGGCCGATCGAAGTTTTGAGGATCCGCCATACGCGCGTTCGGACGAAAACGAACCCTTCCCAGAGCTTGGCGAACCAGGGAATCATCAGAAGCTTTGGCTTCACGATCACGAAAAGCTGCTCGACGACCAGGAGACTGAACGCGTAGCAGGCGACAATCATCGCCGTGCCGGCGATCCAGTGACCTTTTCCGGCTACAGCTACCGCAGCTAGCCTCAGCGGCTCGACGGTGGCGATCGACACCGCCAGCAGGAGCGTTTCGCGCCGCGGTCCATCGGTCCTCCAATGACTGATCGCGGACGGCCGGTTTTGCTGTGCAGATTATGTTTGGCGCAGCAGTTTCAGTACTTTTGATTTTGACTGTTGGCATCCTCGTCGCTCACGCGATCGATGCGTTCAGATCGTGACATCAGGCAGCGATCTGCACTTTCGCGCCCAATAGATAGCGCTGGCGTCATTGGGGAAAAGTAGCAATTTTTCACCGCGATTCACACACGTGATTTCCGGAACCTCAATCCGCCCCGATCATCCGAAACTTGGGCAGACTGTTTCATTTCGTATTTTTACAGGCCCAGCACGGCCGTTGAATTTCGCGGCAATCGGCGGTCGGCGACAGCATAGGAAGTAGGGCCTCAGCGTTGGTACCCAACGCTGAGGCTGCTTTCGTTGCACGCGGAGCTTGATCAACTGGGAGCAGGAACGAAGCGTATCCGGTGATGGTTGTAGTATATCCGGTGTTAGGTAACGCCGGGGATGACCACAGTGTAAACTTGGCCCTCGGCGTGTTCCCCCTCGCCGGGGCCGCTTCTTCGGGCAAGTCGGATGGAGAGCCGTCCATGCATGATGATTACGAAATCTTTTGCGATGCGGAGCTTTGGTTAGCCGCTGGGGTGAGCTGCGCCCCGGCGTTTCTAATCGCGGCGGTGATGATAGCATCGCTCATTCAGCCGCAATTCCCGGGCTGAATAACAAGCGCGGTCGGGTCTATAACCCCAGGGCAACCACGATGGCGGGTTCATGGTTGAGATCCCTGTTCGTCCGCAATGCCATCTGGCTGCGCTTGAAGGGGACGAGCTGGCGTGAGCATTCCTTGCACCGCATGTAGCGCTTAATCAGTTCATCTTGCGACCGTATCGGCTGTGGGGGCGCACGCGATGCACGCAAACTTGCAACGAAGTCAATCTTCGTATGTTGCCTATTCGCACGGAGATCAGCGGTGCCTACCCGGTACATCATGGGCCCGGCGGATGTATCGCTGTTGCCTCGTGTGTCTCCGCGACCGCCCAGGGCCGCAGCCTGTGCGGGCGGCCGGCACCGCGACGGCGCGACGCTGCCAGAGTGGATGGGCGGCAGGCCAACGACCCCTGTGCCGGTGGTCTGATGCAAGGGCGAACGTGCTACGATGGGAGACGATGATGGCAATGATCTTGGTCATGGACCACACCGGCGACACAAGGCAATCTTTCGATCCCGAGAACAGCGAGCAACTGGCCTGGGCGAATGCACGCTTCGCGGAGCTGACGTCGGACGGCTACACCGCCGCAGTGCGGAGATCCTCCGGCGAAGCGGCGCTCGTCCGCACGCTGGATCCGACCGCCCAGGAAACATTGTTCTATCCCAGGCTGGTGGGCGGCTGACGCCGTGATCGCCCGTCTGCGCGCCGTGTCTCTGCTGTCAGTGCTGCAGCACGCCGTCGGCACGCTGCGTGCGACGCTGGTCGCGATCCGGGAGCGTTGGCAGGCTTATGAACGAAAGGAGGCGCGCGGGCTGGCGCTGCTGTCCGCATGGCTCTCGCCGGAGCAGCGATCGCAATTTGAAAAGCACAACCGCTTCGACGTCATCGGCTCGGAGTCCGGCAAGCGTTATCGGATTTGCTACGGCACGTCGACCAATGTCTATGAGATGGACGGCCGCGACCGCGTTGTCCTCGGCTGGTGCTTCCGGCCTGTCGGTTCGCTGGTGGCGGGCGACGTGATGCTTGCCCAAAAGATCGCATTGGAGACCGATGAGCGCGCGACGCTGATGGTGGCGCGGCCATTTCCGAGTTCCCTGCCGCCACGCGCGATACTCCCTCCAGCCCGGTAAGCCCTCGGTCCGCTCGCCGTGCCCGCTATCGGGAACGCGACTTTCCCTGGCGCGTTTGCCTTGCAGCCGGCGGCCATGTTGGCCGCCTTCGCCGTAGGGGGACCCATGGCGCTCAATTTTGAAACCCTCAAGGCGACGCTGGTCCTCTATGGACTCAATGCGATCTTTGCCGTTCTGCTGCTGGTTCTTGTGGTTCTTGGATGGTACGCTTCAGCCATCGCTCAGCGATTTGTCCTGCGCGTGCTCACGGCCACGCACCGTGTCGACGCCCTGGTCACGGTGTTCCTCTCCAGCCTTGCGCGCTATGCGGTGCTCGCCGTGGTCGGCATCGCCGTGCTGCAGCTTTTCGGCATTCAGACGGCGAGCCTGGTTGCGGTGCTCGGCGCCACGTCGCTGGCCATCGGGCTGGCCTTGCAGGGAACGTTGTCCAACCTAGCCGCTGGCGTGATGCTTCTGTTGTTTAGGCCGTTTCGGATCAACGACGACGTCGAGGTTGCCGGCAAGGCCGGTAAGGTGCAAACCTTGTCGCTGTTCATGACCGAACTCATCACGTCCGACAACACCCAGATCCTGCTGCCCAATGGTTCGGTATGGGGTAGCGCCATCATCAATCACAGCACCTATCCCGGCACCGGTGATGTGAAGGTGTCCTTCCCGGTCCGCGCGGTCAGGCCGATCGGGCACATCGGCGAGCAGATTTTGAAGCATTTGCGCGAGGACTCGCGAATCGAGGCGCGACCCGCGCCCGAAGTGCACGTCTCGAAAGTGGTGGACATCTCCGATGCCGCGCATCCGATCGTCGAACTGACGGTCAGTGCAAAGGCGAAGCCTGCCGATGCGGAAGCGTTGAAGCATCGGCTCCTGGACCTCGTCACCGCAATGCTCAGCGACGCAGGCGCCACGCTGCCGGAGCGGTCACGCGTGGCGGGGTAGGGAACGGCGATCACCCTGCCGGGTTGTCCGATGCCGACTAGCAGTGGACACCGCCATGCGCGCCAACGCTCGACCGTCACTCAGCCTGATCGCCCGATCTTACCTCGCGGACTTACGACAATGGATCGAGCGTCTGGTGACCGGCTACGCGCTGGCATGCGGCTTCATGCTCGTCGGCGCGGTGTCGCTTCTGGTGGCAATCGGGATCGGGGGTGCCGCGGCCTTCCATGCTCTCGAGCTGCGTTACGGCATCTTGATCGCCTATGCCGCGACCGGGAGCGCCTTTCTCTTCCTCGGGTTGCTGGGGCTGGGGACGGGCCGCGGGCTGCTCGCGCGTCCAGCGCCGGCGGCCCCGCGGCCAGGCCGGCAAGCCGACATGCTCAAGCGAGCGGTCGCAGTGCCCGTGGCGGCGCGCCTGATCGCCACCTCCCGATCGGGAGCAGGGGTAAACGCCGATCCCACGACCCAGGTATTGGCCGCCGGGGCTGCCGTGATGCTTATCGGCTGGTTTGCCGTTTCGCGTTTCAAGCGTCCGCGCGACGTTATTCAGGACTAGCGATGGCTCCGCGCTCGAATTGGCCGAATGACCTGCTGCTCGCTGGCGCAGCCGCGCTGGCGACCTTGGCGATCTATCGCCACGTGTCACGATCGGAGACGCCGTGCGTCCCAGGGCGGCGTGCGGAGCCCGTGCTCGCCGAAGCGCAAGAGCGTGGACGGCTGGCTCACACGCCGCTTCGGATTCCGGCCGCCGGCTGGAAGGACATCCTGCTGCGTACCTATCAGCAGATCGACGAGGACCGGCTGCTGGCGACCGCCGCCGGCGTCGTGTTCTACGGGCTGCTCGCGATCTTTCCGGCCATCACGGCGCTGGTCTCGAGTTACGGCCTGTTCGCCGATCCGTCCACGATCTCATCCAATCTGCAAAGCCTGGCGCTGATGCTGCCGGAAGGTTCATTTGCCATCGTCCAGGACCAAGTCGCCCGCGTGCTCGCGAAGGGGTCTTCGACGCTCGGCCTTACCTTTGCCTTCGGTCTGCTGATCGCGATCTGGAGCGCCAACGCTGGAATGAAGGCGGTCTTCGATGCGCTCAACGTCGTCTACGAAGAGAAGGAAAAGCGCGGTTTCGTCAAACTCAACCTGATATCCCTCTCTTTCACGATAGCAGCCCTCATTTCGGTCATGTTGATGGTCGGGGCCGTGGTGGTCGCGCCGCTTCTGCTCCAGCAAGTCGGTCTAGGTACACGGGCCGAACTCATCATTCGATTCGGACGGTGGCCTATCCTGGTCCTCCTGCTCCTCGTCGCGCTCGCGGTGCTCTATCGCTACGGCCCCAGCCGGAGCACGCCGCGCTGGCAATGGCTGAGCGTTGGTGCCGTTGCCGCGGCTGTGGCTGATCGGTTCGGCGCTGCTGTCTTGGTACCTTGCGAATTTCGGCGATTACAACGCGACCTACGGCTCGCTTGGCGCGGCCATTGGCCTGATGACCTGGATGTGGATGTCTGCCATCATCGTGCTGTGTGGAGCGGAACTGAACTCCGAGATCGAGCGTCAGACCACAATCGATTCGACCGTGGGCCGCGGGAAGCCGCTCGGGGTGCGCGGCGCAAGGATGGCGGATACGGTCGGCAAGGCTTCGTAAGGAGGAGACAATGGGATTGGCTCAATACGCTGTGATTGCAACCGGCAAGGAATGGGGCGTACTGCACGACGGCAATCTGAACAGCGGGTACGCAACCAAGGAAGCTGCATTCGAATCTGCGGCGGCGGCCGCGTCGCTCGCGATTAGGATGGGGCACGAAGTCCATATCAGCGTGCCCGGCCGCGAGGAAGGGGAGGCCGCCCCGACCAAGCGGTCAAACTGAGACCATCGAAGAAATCTTGTAGCGCGGACTGCTGGAGATGAAGCCAGCGTTCTGAGCGGACCGGATGGCGCCAGTACGGTTCCAGAAGCGCAAGCCGTTGCGATGCGATCCGCAACCGTGCCGACTTGATTGGAACGCAAGTCAGACGTCCAAGTCCTCCAACTTCGCGGGCAGCTTCCGCAGGCGCTGGCCGGTGGCATGGAAGATGGCATTACACACTGCCGCGTTGGTGCCGACGTTGCCCAGCTCGCCGATGCCCTTGCCGCCAGCGGGATTAATATTGTCGTCCTGCTCCGACAGCAGGACAACCTCCACGCTAGGCACGTCGGCATTCACGGGCAGAAGATAGTCCGCCAGATTGTCGTTGACGTAGCGCGCGTAGCGCTCGTCGAGCTCGGTTGCTTCATGAAGCGCCGACGACATGCCCCAGATCAGGCCCCCCATCAGTTGGCTTCGGGCTGTCCGGGGGTTCATGATGCGGCCAGCTGCGAACGCTCCGAGCAGCCGCTGCACGCGTATCTCGTGGGTCCATCGGTTGATGCGCAGTTCGACGAATTCGGCGCCGAACGCGTAGGCAATCTTCTCCTTCATCTCGGGGCCGCCGACCATCCGCACTTGGCCCTTGTTCATGGCCCGGAACGCGTCCATCGGCGCGCCATCCGGCTTCCACTCGCCGTATTCCTCGATAACGCTAACGCCGAGAGCGTCGAATGCGCGCTCGAAGTCGATCGCCCGGTTGCCCTTGGCAGCCAGGGCTGACCCGAGACGTCATGGTGAAGAACCTGCAGAACGAGCGTTTCCGGCATCGCCAGAACCGCGTATTATGCAGTGCTTGTATCGTCCTCGAGGCTATCAAACCCACCAAGTTCAAGGACCTTTTCGAAGTCACGAAGCGTGACGACCCGGTTCCTTAAATCAAGGATGCCCTTCGTTCGAAACGCCTGAAGCACCCGGTTGACATGCACAACGCTCAACCCAAGCGCGTCGGCCAGCTTCGATTGGGTAATCGGAAAGTCAAACTGCTCGTTGGCAACCAATCCCATCGCGGCAAGCCGCCCCCGCAACTCTGCAAGTAAATAGGCCATGCGGCCAGATGCCGATCGCGTGCCCAAGTTGACGATCCACTGCCTGAACAGCGCCGAGTCGGTAAGCGTCTCGCGCCAAAGTGCTTGTGCCAAGGCTGGCCGAGTGCTGAGGGTCCGTTCGAGCAACTCATGTTTTATAAAACCAACCTTGGCTTCCGAGAGAGTCGTCAGATCATGATCCATCCGCTTTACTGGCAGGCCTTGGAGATCAGGCATGTCACCGGCGACGTGGAACGACAGGATTTGCCGCTTGCTAGTTTCGGAGACTTTGGACCGATAGACGAAGCCGCTCATGATTACGCAGCATTGGGTGCTGAGCTCCCCCTCGCGAACGATGGGCGAATCCTCCGTCAGCGATGCTTGAATCCTAATTGTTTGTGGAAGAGCGACATTGGTCGACGTAATGCCCATACCCTCAAAAGTGAGCCGGGGCCAAAAGTGAGCTGGGGCAAATTTGCACGTTGCGACTATTGGTCGCTATATCTCGTTGGATACAACAGGAACGACTCTTTGTGCGCGGAGTTTCGGCTCATGAGCAAATACTTCTTTCATATATCTAACGGCCACCCCTTCGACGATGCGGATGGCGAAGAACTCCCAGACGACAAATCCGCCTGGGACCAGGCCGTCATGACCGTTCGAGACATCGAGTCAAATCTTGACCTCGATAGATCCAACCGCTGGTCGATTTCGGTCAAGCGAGAAGACACGCCAATCGTCCAGATCAGTGTAACCGCCAAGCGTATTGGCCCGGCCCACCGAACGGGAAGGTAGGTAACGACTGAGCACAGTCAGAGCGGCATCACGCCGCCTGCTGTCGACAAGAGCTCTTCCATCTGCAAGGCGCGATCGGCCTCGTATGCTTTCCTGAGAAATCGATCACGCTCCTCACCTGGTGGCAGGCTAGCCGCTCTCGTCCTTGCTGCTTGTGCGAGCTGGATAAGCCGATAGCTCAGTGACGTCGTCTGCTTGAACCGGTTGCGCCTTTTCATCGTTGTTGCCTTCGTACGTTCGCGATAGGGCACCATCGCAAGACCGATCCGAAAATTCAGTAACTTGCGATATAAAGCGGCGGACCAAATTTTATTCTCTGATCAGAAACCAGTCGGGTTCTCGGAGTTGGAGGCGTGACTCCGACGACGAGGTGCCGGTGGGTGTTCCTCGCGAGGAACGGATACCGATATTCGCGCGTTCAGACCATGAAAGGATTCGATCATGACGAGAACATTTGACCCGGCGCCCGTGGACAAACACGCCGAGGACCCAAAGCAGGCCAAAGGCCGAGCCAAAGCGAAAGACGATGAACTCACAAGGAGACTGGAGGAAACATTCCCTGCGTCAGATCCGGTGAGTAGTACGCAGGCGTCAAAAGCGACGCCCGACGGCTAATTTGAAACAAAGGATGAGATTGGCATCGTTTGTGGCAGCGATGGCCGGCCAAAGGCGTCAATGTTCCCATGTCATATCGCGCACTAACGCGTTTGAGCCTTCCGCTCTTGGTTATTCTGAGTGGTTGCGAACAGCAGCAGATTGAGTGCGACTCGATCGAAACACGAAAAGCAGTGCTTCAAACCATTTCGGACAACCATCGGAATCCTTTAGTGGGTTATGCCGCTAAAGAATCGACAGCGAAGCCAACTCCCGAAAATTTGCAGCCGCAATACCTTCTCAGCGAGAGGATGGTAACGACCTCGAGGAGCAAAGATGGGAGAACCGTCCAGTGTAGCGGCGGAATTTCTGTTGCAGTCGGTGACACGAAGGCGTCAAAAGAGGTCGAGTTTACGGCACAGCAATCGGCCGACGGGAAAATATCCGTGTCAGTTGTTCCGTTTCAATTTTGAAATGGCCCGTTGCGCAATCAGACTCCAGCTGGGCAGACAAATACCGGCTCTGCTGCTTTCATCGCACTCGCGCTCGAGGCCATTCTGCTGACCTCTCGCGTTCGTATGCGGCAGAACGCGATCGACGGGATCGCCCGCCATCTGCGGGATCGCGAAGAGGCGAATGAGGGGACATGCGGTTCCCGCTGAGATGACGGCGGACGTCGGACAAGAGGACGTGCGTAGCCCCTGGACGCTTTGGCAGCGGCCCATGCGCATCAATTCCCGGACGCCCTTCCGCCGGTTTCCTTGCGACGTCCTGGATTGTCGGCGCTGGAATTACCGGCGCGCTCGTGGCCGAGCGGCTCACCCGGGAAGGCCGTCAGGTCGTTCTGATCGAGCGCGAAGATGCCAGTCACGGCAGCACGGCCGCCAGCAATCGATGAAGCCATACTCCGATCACGGCTAAGGTAGGACCGGACCGGCCGAGTTGCGCGCCGTGTTTTCGTCAATATCACTCCGCTTCAACAGATAATCCAGCCCGCCGACCCGGTACCAGCGGTACCCGTACGGCTCCAGAACGATGCGATGCTGGCCGCGTTTGTCGGCGTGGCTGTGGTCTTCCGCGAGAAGGTTGATCAGGTGCTCGCCGGCATCGCCCGGCAGCCCCGTCGCGAATGCGATCTCACACGGCTTTTCGTCAAGATTGT
This sequence comes from Bradyrhizobium sp. 26S5, assembly GCF_036923295.1. Taxonomy (NCBI): domain Bacteria; kingdom Pseudomonadati; phylum Pseudomonadota; class Alphaproteobacteria; order Hyphomicrobiales; family Nitrobacteraceae; genus Bradyrhizobium; species Bradyrhizobium sp. 26S5. Next base: position 1,227,640 of record NZ_CP145948.1, read on the forward strand.
GCACGAACAGCACAGAATTGTTGCGCCAGTCATAGCGCATGATGAAGACGGCAGGATCGCGTGTCGCGATCACCGCAAAATCGCCCCAGCCGATCTCGGGCACTTCCTTGCGCATGCGGACGATGCGCTCGGTCCAGTTCAGCATGGAGTTCGGATCGCGCCGCTGTTTTGCGACGTTGACATGCTCGTAGCCGTAAGGCCCCTTGTCGATCACGGGGCTCACAGGCTTGCTGCTCTTGGTGAACCCGCCATGCGGCTCGGTCGACCATTGCATCGGCGTGCGCGCGCAGTTGCGTTCGGGCAGCGAGAGATCGTCGCCCATCGCGATTTCGTCGCCATAGCGGATGACAGGCGTTCCCGGCAGCGTGCACATCAGGCTGTAGGCGAGCTCGAGCCGCCGACGATCGCCTCCGAGCATCGGCGCGAGCCGGCGCCTTATGCCACGATTGTAGAGCTGCATATCCTTGTCGGGGCCAAATGATTTGAACACGATATCGCGTTGTGCCTTGGTCAGTCGTCCGAGGTCCAGCTCGTCATGATTGCGAAGGAACAGGCCCCATTGCGCCGTGGCTGGCCGCGGTTTTGTTGCTTTCAGTGCCTTGGCCAACGGACCTGAGTCGCTCGACGCCAGCGCATAGAACAGATGCTGGTTGACGTGAAAGTTGAACATCATATGCATGCGGTCGTCGTCCTTGCCGAAATACTCCATGTCCGTTTCCGGCAGCACATTGGCCTCGGCCAAGATGATGGCGTCACCCTCGCGCCATTGCAGGAATTCGCGGAACGCGCGCAGCATGTCGTATTGCTCGACCGGCTTCGTCACCTTGGCGCCCTTGGTCGCGATCACGAAGGGAACCGCGTCCATGCGAAAGCCGGAGACGCCGAGCTGAATCCAGAAGCCCATAATCTTCAGGATCTCCGCCTGGACATGCGGATTCGACGTGTTGAGATCGGGCTGGAAATCGTAGAAGCGGTGAAAGTACCAGGCGCCGGCGGCCCTGTCGCGTGTCCAGGTCGATTTCTGCACGCCGGGAAACACCATGCCCTTGTTGGCGTTGGCCGGTTTCTTGTCCGACCAGACATACCAGTCGCGATAAGGCGAATTCTTGTCGCGCCGCGCCTCCTTGAACCAATGATGCTGGTCGGAGGTGTGGTTGACGACGAGATCGATGATGACGCGCATGCCGCGCTGCTTGCAGCCATGGGTGAATTCGACGAAATCGCCGAGCGTGCCGTAGCGGGAATCGACACTGTAATAGTCGGCGATGTCGTAACCGTCGTCGCGGCCGGGCGAGGTCTGGAAGGGCATCAACCAGATTGTGGTGATGCCGAGGCCGTGCAGATAATCGAGCCGGCGCAACAACCCCTTGAAATCACCGACCCCGTCGCCGTTGGCATCCATGAAGGTGCCGACGGACAGGCAATAGATGATGGCGTTCTTGTACCAGAGATCGTCGATCATGCCACGGGCTCGATGTATCCGCCGGGCCGGCGGCTGCGTGATAAGTGCTTGAGGACGGGGAGGTTCCGTGTCGCTGGTGCTGCACGGAATTCGATACTGACAGAATAAGGATCTCCCGACGGGCTTAACAGCAACGATAAGCGGGACATCGAACGAACTGGGCAGCTTTTCCTGATCGGGCGCGTTGCGGAGGCCTTGGAGGGCGTGGCGTCCTGACGAGGTATCGGATCGGCCGGGCTCGGCCCGGTCATGATGACATGGGAATTCCAAAACTACGCCGCCGGGCTCGAAACACGATGTCCCGGCGCGATATGATCGGCTATTAGGCCGATCAGATTACCTTTGCTTCCTTTGTGATGGCGGAAATCGAGGAACCTGACTTTCGCGCGATTGAAGCAAACTGTTGATTGGAGACCTTCAAGCGCTTCCTCAATATTTTGACTTGGACCTTGTCTCGCAGATCCAGCGAACTGCGAAAATAGCTTTGCCTACGCTTGTTCATGGTGGCTCGCAAAGAAAGATTGCACGCGACGTTGCGGCATTGCCGTCGACATCGATTGGTCGACGATCGGGACCGGGTTGTTGCTCCCGCGTGAGCGCCGTCTCCATCTACGCAACGCCGAGCCTAGGACGACGTTCCGTCCCTCCGAAAGAGAAGATGGATTGCCGCTGTGCCCGTGGACCTTTGACGACGACAAAAACTCCAATCGCGCATGCTTGATAACGAGCGGAGTTGATTCGGCTATGATGCTGGAAGCCGTCGTGCCGCTGATGGGTCTGGGCGCTTACTCCTTACTGGTTATTGCCTTCTGGGGGCTTACGTTGCGCTAGGTCCAAAAGACGCCGGTCTCACAAATAGACGTTGGCGATGCCTAAGTGAATGTCCGCCAAGGGCCACAACCGGACTTGGCCCATTTAGCGGAGTGGACGAAGGTCTCTGGAGGTTGAAAGGCGATCATAGGGTCCGGCGGCCCCGCGACGGGAGGGGTTCCTTTTTGCTCGCCGCCGGTGTTTCCTCTGCACGGCGGAGAACGGGCATGCAGAGATTGCTGGGAGAGAAGATCGGCGAAGGCGTCTTCGCTGATGTCCACGCCTGGGCGCCTGGTCAGATCGTCAAGTTGTCCAAGCCAGGTATCCCGCAGTGGGTCGTCCAGCACGAGACGCAAATGACCCGCGCGGTCTTCGCCGCCGGCGGCCCAGCGCCGGAGGTGCTCGGCGAAGTCACCCTGGACGGCCGCTTTGGCATCGTGCTGCCGCGGTTCGATGGGCCGACCCTGACGCAGGCTACGCGCACCGGCGCCATCACGCGTGAACAAGCGGGCGCAATCCTTGCGACGCTCTGCCTTGCCGTTCACAAGACGCGACCGCCGCCGCACGCACTCTCGCTGCGCGAGGCGATGGACGCCAGATTGCGGTTCGGCGGCAGCGTGCTTCCGGAGCGCATCACCACCGGCGTCCTCGCGCTGATCGAGCACCTCGCGCCCGATGACGTGCTGTGCCATTCCGATCTTCACCCCGGCAACGTGATTATGACGGCGCAGGGTCCGAGACTGATCGACTGGCTTGGCGCGGCTCGTGCGCCCGCCGCCTACGAGATTGCACAGTGCCATGTCCTGCTTGCCGAGATTGGCCCGGAACACGCCGACGATCCGGAGCGGGCCACGGTCAATTCGGTTCTGCAGGCGGAGTATGCGCGGCTGGCCGGCATAGCCCCTGCGGCGCTGACGGCGGCGATGCAGCCCTATTTGCCGATCGTCCGCGTCTTCCTCCTGCTCGGCGGGGCCATGCCTGACATGCGGGAGCGGCTGATCCAGCGCGTCGAGGCGGCCCTGCGCTCGGAAGGCTGAATTGTTTTGGTCGCGCGCGAGCCGGAGTGGCCTGTCGAAGCGAGCCGTCAGTGTCTCCTTTGGGGCAAACTCGGAAGTCGGAGCGTGCAACCGTCACGTCGGCTTCACCCCCGATATCGGGCTTTCGATAGCCAGCGCGGCACTTCCGAAAAGGGCCAGAAACGGAACCGCGTCAAACGGCCACGCTCTGGCGCTCGTCCTCAATGGACGTCCCCGTAGTACGATGTTCCGATCTCTGGTTGAGCTTTGCTCCAAAGCGTCGGAGATTTCCGTGACAGATGCAACGAAGTTTCAGTACACAAGCTCTTCGGTTCCGAAAGCTTACGACACGTTCTTCGTGCCGAGGATATTCGAGCCGCGGGCAAAACTCTTGCTCACGAAGCCAATCTTCAAAAGGGCGAGGCCGTCCTTGACATCGCCACTGGCCCCGGGACCGTGGCACGGCTAGCCGCAGCACAGCTTGGGCCCAAGGGCCGCGTCGTTGCGGTCGATATCGCCCAGCCAATGTTGGACATTGCTAGATCCAAACCTCCGCTTGCAGACGCAGCCTCGATTGAATATGTGCAATCCGCGGCCACACCGTTGTCTGCCGCAACCGGCGCCTTCGATGCCGTCCTATGCCAACAGGGCTTGCAGTTCTTTCCTGACAAGCCGGGCGCACTCAGAGAGATGTATCGGGTATTGAAGCCCAATGGACGTGCGGCGATTGCCGTGTGGGCCGAGATCGAACGCAATTCGATATTTGTTGCGTACCATGCAGCCCTGCGCGCTACGGTGCCCTCCGAGCTCGCCGAATTGGCGACAGCACCGTTCAGTTTCCCAAGCGGCACGGTGCTAATGGCTGCAATTGAACACGCAGGTTTTCGCGAAGTCCGCCTATTGACGCCAACGCTGCCCATGGTGTTTGAGGCGGGATTGGACCAAGCAATACAATCCTTCGCTGCTACGCCTGTTGCGCCAAGTGTTGCCGCACTACCCCAGGATGTTCAGGAAGCCTTCGCCGCCCGCGTGAGGCACGAAATGACGCCGTTGCTGAGGGACGGCAAGGTCATCGGCGAGATGAATTCGAACATCGTTGTAGCGTATCGTTAGTCCGTATTTCCGAGGTTGAGCAGTTTCTCAGTTCATTGCGGCGCAACGACGGCTCCGCGTTCTGCGCGAATATGGTCGATCGCCAGTTCGCAGCGTGCCTGTCAGGCCGAGCCACTAGCGGGACCGCTATTGGTCGATCCATGATCCCTCGATCAAGGCAATCTGCGCGCAAATGCGTTGCGCTGAAAACGAAGCCCATCAACAGCTGCCGGCAGAATACAGGAAGCGAGGCTAGCGGCTTCTCGCCGCGGACGAGGAACTGATGTGCATATCGGCATGTTGCGCATACGAGAAGATGGAGGTTTCAGTGCGAGCCCGATTAGCATCGATATGCCTTGTGCTGTCTTGTGGATTAGCGACGGCGCAACCTGCCACAAAAGGGGACGTCAATGCGCCAACTGGGCGTTCAGCGCCCGAAGACAAAGGTCAATTGCAACCCCAAGGCTGGACTGGGCCAATCAACACCGGCTCAGGCGGCGCTCCGCCGGAAAGCCCCCAGGGACAAAGCCCGCCAGGAATGCAGCCGGCGCCGGACGGATCGACAAAAACGATGGTCGCGCCTCCTAAATAGAAGGGTTTGCTTTTCTGGTGCCCACGCTACTGTTGGCTGCTTGCACGCCGACGGAAGCTGTCGATCGCGCGGTTCGATAGCACAAGTCTCCGTCTTTCGCCCTTCAGCATCTGGGACTTGATGTTCCCGAGGAGAAATTCGGCGGTTTGCTGAGCATCGTCGATCTCGTCCAGACCGCCGAGAAAGTCCCAGGCGATCTGAAGCGAGCTTTCGATAAGCGGTGGAAGTGGTTCGGTCATCCGTTAGGAGCACCCGCCCACCTCGCACTGATCCTGAAAATTGATAGCGGAAGCTGCAAACGACCAAAGCCCGCCCGTGTCAACGCTCCGGACAGTGAAGGGCACGGCCGGTCCGCTCGCCGAGCTTCTTCGCTTTCTTTGCCATCACGGCCGGTCAGTTTCAATGAGGCCAAACGCAACTACATTTCGTGGGTTTCTTGGCAAGTGACTGCTCGAGGAACCAATCGGACGGCGCTCGCTTGAATGGAGTTGTTTATGTGTCCAGCCGCGATCGAACTGTCCAACGAGGCAGATTAGCCAGCCGGCCGCAGGCGGCCCGCCTGTGATCGTTCCGGGCGAACCGCCCATGCATTTAACTGTGATGAGAACAGAGGTGCGTCGGGCAATCGTGCTCATTCTTCACGATACAAACAAGCCACCGACAACGCCGCATCACGAGTGAACCCCAAAGGGGCTTTACAAGAGCTGATGCGCGCTTTGCGGTCAAGGCCGAGATCGCCGCGGATGCCGCCGCATCGCGATCGTCATGCGCGTGGCGGGCCTCACCGGCGTCAGCTTCTCGCCATTTGCCGCCGGCGCTATTTCGCCGGCGGCCTCGCCGTGCTCACCGGTGGCGCTGCGATCGCCGGCGCCACGCATCTCTACAACGCCGGCTTTAGCTCGGCCGATGCCAAATGCGAGGCAGCGCAGGTCGCCGAGCAGAACGCTCAATTGGAGGCGCGCCTCCAGGAAAGGGATCGCCAGCTCGTTTTCGCCAACGCCCTGCAACCGCGACGCCAAGCGAGCCGCGGAGGCCGAGAGACATCGCCGACATGAGCCGACCTTCCCGGCGTCGTTCCGGGCATTTCGTTTGCGCGCGGTGCCGCGACCAGCCGCATGCCAAGCAGCGCGAGCGGCGAGATGTCGGTTCGATGCTCGATGGGCAAGCCTTGCGCCTGCACTGACCACGCAAACCAGCTTTCATCGGGCTCGACGCTCAACAGGTCAGCCATCGTCTCGGCTTCGGCTTTCTGGCGCGCTTCGTGCGTCGAGGCGGCCTTGTCATCCGCTTCGCTGGCGGTCGCGCGCGGCGATCGCCTGCTCAATGCCGTGGGTGGAAAGGTTCACCTCCTCAGCGCAGTTACCGCGCACGAGGCGTCCTATTCCTTCTCGCATATCGACGTGAGTGTGGCGCGGCAGCACAATCTTGCCGCCTTGCCTTAGCGCGGCCCAGACCTACTCGTCGTCGGCAAAGGCGGGACCGGCCAAGATCGCCAGCAAACACACCAAACGAAGGAGGCGCGCAGCTACCCGACTGTTGAAGACTGTAAGCATGGGTAGGGATGCTCGGGTTCAACAAGAAGGGCCTAAGAGAAATCATGATTGCGCGAGTTGGAAGTCGCAAGATCACTTCTGCTCCCGCATTGTTGCTGCGGCGCGCACGCCTGATGGCGTCTCGCCGAAGTACCGGCGGAACATGCGATTGAAGTGGGAAACATCACCAAAGCCGACCCCAAACGCAATATCGATGATCGCCAAGCGCCGATGGTGCGGGTCAGTCAACATCGCGAAGGCACGCTCAAGCCGGCGTCCTGAAAGGTGCTCGGTGAACGACTTTCCGGTCCCCTCGTCGAGCAGTTTTTGCACGTATCTCCGCGACATGCCGAGCACCCCGGCGACACTGTCCAGATCGAAATTGGGATCGTTGAAGCGTCGCGCGACCACCGCCAGGATCGCCTGCAGCCTGGCTGCTTTCACGCCGCGGTCCGTAACAATGTTTGCAGCTTCGTCGGTCGGCCCGAGCGTCGCGGCCACGAGATCAAGGAGATGTACGCCGATGGTGGAGGCCAGTTCTGATGACGGAGGTTCCTTGAGGGTTGCGAGCGATCGCAGGTAGCAGCCCAGGAGTCTAAGCGCCGGTCCGGGACGCACCGGCCGACCTGATAGATCTTCCGGCTGCGCAACCAGAGACTTAAGGGCGGCAGCCTGCACGGTCACGTATCTGACTCTGGCACCACGCGGCCCAAATACTCGCAGCGGCCTTCCCCGGTCAATCAAACAAGCGGATCCGGCATCATAGACATGTTCCTGGCCAGCATTTGCAAATTTGACCGGTCCGGTCTCGACGATGTTCAGTCCGAATTGGTCACGGCTATCCTTGAGGTGGTGTTTGTGACGGATGAACTCCACCGGCGTGGCGACAACGCCACAAACGCCGACCGCGCCAAGCGGCAAGTAGGTGACGTCGATACGCGGGCGGCCGCCGCTGTGATCTATCACGTCCAATGCGAGGTTCAGCCGCGCAAACTCCTCACGGAACGTGGAGAACCTCGCGCGCTCCGGCAGCATCTCGGTCGACCATCGCAAAAGGTGAGATGATGTTGGCATCTCGACCTCCCACTTCGGGGCCCCCGCAAGAAATCATATCGGACGCGTTTCGCTGCATGTGTGAAATGGATTACAAAGGAGAGGTAGCCTGCGCGACATGATCGAGCGCGACGCGTTGCTCGCTGCACGCGATGAGTTGGCGCGCACCGCGCGCAGATTGTGGCGGCCAACGAGACCGCAGCTTCCTTCACTTGCGAGAACAACCAGCCTTTAGCCGCAATCGTCGCAAATGGCGGTGTCGGCTTGTTGCGCGCATAAATCGATCAGCGGCTGGAAGCAGCATAGTCGGCATTTGGCCCAAAGCGGACACGGCCCTAGTCAGGGCTCATGTCCGCTATTTGACCCGAAACGGGCATTGGTGGCGCACCGGCAACTTCCTGCCGTTCATTCCTCCGGCACCCCCGCCATGCGCATGCCCTCATACACACGCTCGCGGCCGGCGAGATAAGCCATATAGTCGCTCGCCGCGCGGGCTCGGTAGCCCAGCGATTGCAGCGGACGGCCCCCAAACCCAAGAGCTACTTTGCGCCAACGTTGTCCTCCAAGGTGTCAAATCCGCCAAGTTCAAGGATCTTTTCGAAGTCGCGAAGTGTGACGACTTGCCGCTTCAAATCAAGGATGCCTTGTTTTCGAAACGCCTGGAGGACCCGATTGACATGCACAACGCTTAACCCAAGCGCATCCGCCAGCTTTGATTGGGTAATCGGAAAGTCAAACTGATCGTTGGCGACCAACCCTACCGCTGCAAGTCGCTGGCGCAATTCCGCTATCAAATAGGCCATGCGTCCCGCTGCCGATCGCGTGCCAAGGTTCACGATCCACTTCCGGAACAGTGCAGCGTCCAAAAGCGTCTCACGCCAGAGTGCTCGCGTTAACATCGGGCGCGTATGAATAGTTCGCTCAAGCGACCCGTGATTGATAAAACCAATCCTCGCTTCCGAGAGCGTCGTCAAATCATGATCCATCCGCTTTATTGGCAGGCCCTGAAGGTCTGGCATGTCACCTGCGACGTGGAACGACAGGATTTGGCGCTTGCCAGTTTCGGAGACTTTGGACCGATACGCGAAGCCGCTCATAATCACGCAGCATTGTGTGCTAAGATCCCCCTCGCGAACGATAGGTGAATCTTCCGGCAGGGTTTTCGTTGGCGCCACGATGGACAACAAAGCCGCGACGTCTTCGTCCGGCAACTCGGAGTGCAGCCGCAACTTGCGTACCATCATCTCGAGGGGCATCTGAGGCTCCTTGTCAACCTTTCGGGACGGGGAGCCGTGGGGCCCCAATCATAGGACTAGGAACGAGCGTTGATGACAATAATTATCCCCCGAGCTTCAGCGCAATAGTTCCAATCACGATCGTCTGAAATGCCGCGGTATTTTTCACATCCAGCATCGGAAGCGGAATCCCGACGAAATCGGTATGGACCTTCCCGACATTGACGCCGCTTGGAAGGAAGCCACCGTCACTGCCGGAAAATACCTCCAGGACCTAGATGGTACGCTTAAGCCCAGCCATGAATGGCGGATGGAAATAACTGACGAGGCGGGAAATCTGATTTGGGTTCTCCGCCTGTTGGCCGAACGGCACCGCCAAGGAATCAAAGCATAGGCCTATGCGCACCGTCTGGGTTGTCGCGGTGCCTATGCACGGTACCAATCACATGCGGTCCATTCGCGTGGTTGCCGCTAGGGGCGCATCACGCGCGCCCGACATTCAAGTCTAAACTAGGCCCCAGCTTGTGGTCCCCTCGCTGGGGCCGTTTCTTTGAGCAAAACGGAATCGGATTGGAGGATCCTACAACGTTGGGAACGCCCTCGAGATCTGTCCGTTGATAATTCGACTTGTTGGAGGACCCGTCCATGCAAGACGATTACGAGATCTTTCACGATTCGGAGCTTTGGTTAGCTGCTTTAGTCAGCTGCGGGCCAGCGTTTCTGATCGAGGCCATGATGATCGCATCGCTTATTCAGCCGCAGTTCCCGGGCTGACAAGCTATGAACCAGCCCGCAAAGCTGCGAGTACCAGGCAAAGTGCTAAAGATAGCAGGAGCAACTGTTCTGCTGGCGCTGTTGCTCATGGGTTTTATTTTTAGCGCGATATAGCTGCGGGCGGATTGCCTTGACCGATGGATGGTGGATGGACCGATAGCGGCCCGCTAGGCTTCGTGGGATTGCCGTCGGCACGCGAAGCGGCTGTAGTCGGCCCCATGAGCGACTACCCCATGAAGATCACGTTCCGCGAAATGCGCGAAACGGGCGCCACGCGCATCATCGTCTTTTGCAAAGACTATCGGTGCTCTCATAACATCCAGATGGACGCGGCGAAATGGCCGGACGAGATGCGGCTGTCGGATCTCGAGCCGCGGTTCACCTGCACAGCTTGTGGCAAGCGAGGCTCGATCATTCGATCGGCTGATGCGCCCCGAGGATGGGCACCGGTTAATGGGAGTCGCTAGCAATCGCGGCATGAGGCGATGGCGGGTCCGGGCTGGAAAAGCTATGCCTCGAACCGCATATTTGGCGGGATGACCGCGAGGGACCATTTCAAGGCTTATTTAAAGTGCCCGCGTTGTGGGCTTACCGGCGCCGCCAACTTGGCCGAACTTGATGAGCCGAGCCAGACAACCATGGTGGAGCAGCTTCCACGAGGCTTTAAAGTCGTGAATCAGCCTAGCAATCTCGCTAGCATCGATCTGTTCTGCGAACGGTGCGACGTGTCAGCAATCACCACAGATGAGTAGCCATCCCGAACGTCCGAAGATCGATCTCATCCAACTCGCGAACCGCGGAGACGTAGCCGTAACGAAGTTCCTTTGGAACTGCCGCCAAGGGGCGTACGTTAGCCTTTATCACCGCCCGGATCAGTGGCTTTTATCGGTGATGAGACCGCCCGGTTAGCGCTCCCGCCTTCCTCGAACAGGAAAGGAGCGCCCCATGGTCATCAAGCGGCGGCGTTTCAAACAACACCAACCCCTTCAAGAACGTCTGTGTGAGGAAGGACAGCGCCTGCGGGCGATGGCCACCGAACTGCCCGTTGGCGCGGCCAAGGAGGCGGCGCTCGAAAAGGCCCGGCAGATGGAAACCGCCTCACATGTAGACGAATGGCTTTCCTCCGCCGGCTCGCAGAGTCCGAAGTGAAGCGGACGAACCAGCGGCGTCCCATCATCGTAGACGTTGCAAGTCCCGACATTAAGCCCCGGGGAGTGTTCGCCGTCGACCTTGCCGACGATGAAACCGCGAGAATCGTGGCTCGAAAAATCGCCGCTGCAACCGGGCGGCGCGTGACACTTCGGGATGCTGACAGGATAGCGATAGAGACGGTTCCAGCCCCCAAAAGGCATTAAGCCCCGCGTCAGGAACCTGTTCTGCCTGCCTGCTTTGACAAGTAACGCAGTGAGGCGAACCATGACGCGCTATTATTTTGATCTGCGCGACGGTGAGGAGTTGGCCCCCGATGAGGAGGGCCTGGAACTCAACAGCATGCAGGCGGCGCAAATGGAGGCTGCTAAGTCGGTGGCAGATATGGTCCGGGACGTCGTGTATCAGTCTCAGCGCGTACACAACCACCGCATGGCGATAGAGGTCCGAGACGACAAGGGCCCTGTGATGCAGCTCAAGTTTACCTTCGAGATCGAAAAGAAATTGCAGTAAGGCCTACGCTTGATGGCGTTGAATCGGTTTGCGTTGGAGTGCATTGCAGTCGCCAATCGCCGAACTGCTCTGATCGTATTTGTGGTCGTGCTCGCGATTGCGCTTATCGCTGCGACCATTACGACGCTCGAGAACGTTCCTACGCGCGCGTTCAGCAACGAGACGCCCCCGTACGATCGGGCTGGCTCGGCGCAGCCGCCGTCTGATCTGGCGCCAGGCGCACCGCGGGTGTCGTCCGGCAACGTCGTCGCCAAGGCTCTCACGCCCCGCCCAGCAGCTTCCGCGCCCATCCGTTTTCCGGATCGGATAGCGCAGGTCAGCCCTGATCGGGCTTTCTTAGAAGAACGGTAGGTTCGCAGCCGCCGCGGTGTCGCATCACGCCAATGTCCAACTCGCCTGCACCGAGCTACCGGGCTTACTGCGTGGGGACTGACGGTCACATTGTTGGTCGTGAGGACCTGACCTGCGCCAGCGATGCGGAAGCCATCGCCCTGGCACCAATTTTACAGACAAGCGCGCGGTGGAAGTCTGGGACGGGGACCGCCTCGTGACCAAACTCGCACGTGCGAAACCTTCTAAATGAACAATTTGCGTCCTTTTTCGTATACGGAGAATGCTCAGGGAAGAGAAAGACAGCCGTCGGGGACTGGAGCGCGAGCTCGAAAGGGCGAAACGGCTTGCCGCGGTCACAACGGATCGCACGACCTATGAGCGGATACGCGATTTTGCCGAGGACATCCGGCAAAGGCTCCAGCGGTTAGTATCCCGCCGAGGTAAACAAGACGAGATCCGTGCACGCGCGCGTCAGCTTTGGCAAGAGGCGGGCCGACCAGCGGGCCGCGACTTGGATTTCTGGCTGCAAGCCGAGCGCGAACTCGCGGACGATGAAGCGATCGACGGGTGAGGCCGTAGCGTTTTGGAACTAGCGCATAGGACCGAACCGCCGGCTCGTCTTCGTAGTCACCGCGCCGAACAAGATGGCGGCAACGATAAGGTTGCCGTCTTGAAGGTCGCGATGTTGGCGGAGGCATCGTTTCAGGCGGCGCAGGCGATGCTCACGGAACGGCGGTAAGGCTGCGACTCTCATCGTTCCGGCTCCATCGGTGAGGGCGAACTAAAGGGAGGATCGGATGAAGATCGAATCCTGGCATCGACGGCATGCCGTCCAGCTGGCGGCGCAACTGCCGGACAAGGCTGAGGACAGCCTCATAATCCTCCGGCTGGCAACGGAGCTTGTGACGGACTTCCTCGCCGTTGATGAGCAGGGTAGGAAGTCGGCCCCGTGGTCGCTCTGATTGGGTGCAACGACGACTGCGCCTGATCGCGGTCCCGGCCGCTGTCTCAAGAAAATACGCCGCCGGTGTCAAAAATACACGCCCGACGGCGTTTCCTTCCTGAACTGGGACGCTGAAATCCCCAGCACGGTCTCAATTGCAGCGCCTATGCCAGATCGGCTCAAGCTGGCGGCGCCTGACGGCAATTGGTTAAGACGAAGCCGGACTTGCTACATTGCCACTCGCTGCCGAGCGCATTGCTCGAGACAGAATGGGGAGCGGCCATTGCTAGCAAGATGACGACACAGGACAGTGAGACCGCGGTTGCCGCGAAACGTGCCTTGCGCATCCACACTGAATTCATCATGGCCGTCGCTCCCTTCTGGTGCTGAACGACAGGCTGCGCGCGGTTTGTTTCTCGCTCGCTTCGAGACAACCGAAATGGTGTTTCGTTCACGCGGAGGCGTTTGGAGACGCCATTCGGCACATCATCGAAAAGTACGCCGCCGGGCCCGAAATGGTTTGTCCCAGCGGCGTTCATTCCTAAAACCTGGGCCCTGAAAATTCCCCCGGCGCCTTAACCGGCGTCGGGCTTTTTGTCATTCGAGGCGGTATTTTCGGCCGTTCGTGTTTGGGTCGGTATTGTCGCTAGACGAGAACATCAAGACTGATCCGAAATAGTTGGCTTCGTCTCGATAGAGCCAAAAGCGCCCAGCTCCTTTGTCGATGATTTCTTGCTGAGGAGTGTTCGCCGGTCCGAGCAAGCGGTCGTCTTCATAGAGATTGGCATTCTTAAGCGGGCTATCGAAGTGTTTGAAGGGCACCAAATACGCGTGCCCCTGATAATGACGCATCATGCCGCGGATACGGTGGTGCTCGATCGGGGTCGGAGGAATGAGGTAAAGGAGAGCACTCGACGCCAACGCAAAAAACGTCGATCCGATCACGACCCGATTGCTTGCAGATATCTTACGCCCCAACTTTTTCGGGCTCTTTATTGCGGGGCTTGCCTTCTGGGCCAAGTCCCTTGACCCCATAAAGCCGGTAGGAGTCGGTCAAGCCTTGTTCGCGTCCGTCCCGATACCCGGCTTGGTAAGCCCAGCGCGCGGAAAGACCGGCCAGCGCAACCAGCACGAGGAAGACAAAAGCGGTCAGCATGGGGGCGGGCCGACGATGCTAAAGGTTGAATCTGCGATCCAATATAACCGGTTGGGGGAAAGTATCCATCCCTAGAAACGCCGCAGGAGGACGATTAGTGTCCAGCTTGAACACTTATCGGGCCTCCGCCAAAGCTACACGATGCATCGCCGGATGCGTCCTGTTCTTCACCTTAATCCAGTGTGTGCACCGGCCGCCTCGATAGGGCCGATCCGATCGCTTGGACACCAGCCCCTAAAAACCGAACTCGCAGGTCTTGCGGAAAAGTTCCGGGCCGATCTCCCCTTACTCATAGTCCGACAGGAAGATGCCCTCTGCCGGCGCGCAAGGAGCCGCTGCAGGGTTCGTCTTGCGCATCGACAGCGGCAGATCCCGGAGGTCGTCACCGTCCAACACCAGGATGTCGAAGGCGATCATCTCCACGGCCGCATTGTGCTTGCCGGAATGCAAGGCGTTGAAGTCTGAATAGCCGTCACACCACGGACGATGGCCTCTTCGTCGATCACGAACTGCTTCTGGCGGCCGAAGCCGGTGGCGATCGATGCGATCGCGATCCCGGCGTAACCCCACCATGGCATTTCTGAAGTCTCAAGCGAGCCGCAGCGTGAGCTGACGCCGACCGCCGGTATGTCGATCCACGAAGGCCTCGAGCGCAGCCGGGATCTCGATCTGCTGCAGGTCGCATCGGCGCTGGATCTCGTGTGCGATGTCCTCGGAGACGTCCTCGCTCCAGCGCTCGGCGGTGTTGAAGCCGATCACCCGGATCGGGCTCGCATACTCGCCGGCCAGCATGCCCCGGATCACGGTCTCGAGGTCGGTCGTCTTGAGGTTGGCCTCGCGCCAGGCTTTGCCGATCGGGCCACCAGGTAGACGATCTGATCCGTCGAGGGAACGATCGAGGGTGTCCAAGCGGACCGACGCATGACGCAACTCCACGCAACTAACCCCCTTCGCTGGGGTCGCTGGTTAGCTGTTCCGGAGCGAATTCGGAACTTTCAGTCGTCAATCTCGCTTAATGACCAGGAGATCGTAGATCGAGCCTGTAAGATTTTTGAGCGGTATCCGATATCCGTCTTCGCCTTCGTGGTGGACAGTGTCTTGAGCCACGCGCTGGAAAGCACCTAGGTCGTTCGAACCATTTCCGGCGGGTTGGATTGAGAATGTACGATCATCGACGATTGTAGCGCGGTGCAGCCGCGATCCCTTACGAAGCTTATCGAAGTAGTGCATTCGCATATCTCCCCAGAGACAATTCCAATACCAAAAGCAGCAATCCCTTATTTGGTTCCGTTCCAGCGGAGGAACCAACTTTGCCAGACCGACTTCTGATGAAAAGGAGAGATTCATGGTCAATACACCAGAACGACGCATTGTTGAGACAACTATGGAAGCTCGGCAGGCGGAGCCAGGACCAAGTGTGCTGAAATTGCTAATCGCCAGCCTTGGCCTAGCCGCGGTAACCTTGGTGGTTATCTGGATGTTCTTCTTCCGCGCCTGAGCGGACACGCTGGAGTAGCCTGCTCACGATCTCCAAGTTTCTGAAAATGGCACGCGGCCCCCCATGTCGTGCCAGTTAGGCGTCACGTGCACTGCGCCGGCCACGCCGCAGACCTTGCAGACCAAACGCCAACCGACGCGCGACCATGGCTGATCCTGCGGTAGGTCGCCCAGCCGTACATCCACCATCCGACCGCAACCTCCGTGGCATTAGATGTTACAGCTAACGTGGCCGTTAGCGAGCCATTCCGCGGGGCTACCAGGCGGGAACGAGCGGCCGGACCATTTGGTATATCGACGCTGGTGCATGCGCCAATAATCGCGCCGCTCGCGAGCGGAGTGAAGCCGCTAGGGATCGCGGCGAGTGGCTGCGAGCGAACAAGGAATTGGTCAAGGGGCGTGGAGCGGCCCTTTCGATTCCGACCGTTTTGATTTGGCGCGCGGCCCAAACTAATAAGTCCCGGCGCTCTGGGGAGGAACGCCGGGACTTTGGGGCACTAAATGAATGCGCAAACTTGGGGGCTGAAAAACGCATCCACTGTTGCCCAATTTTCCCGACTTGGAATCGTTCCTAATCAGCGGCCTGTTTTGAAATGGCGAGTGGCCTAGTTCGGCCGCGGCAAACCGCTTGGCGATTTCCGGCGGGACCTCGATCGGCCCTCAGGTAATCGGCATCCCCGCCGCCACCCGAGCAGTACGGGTTTTCTTCCAGCAGTCGGGGGCGCCCTTGGCTGGAAGCTTGGGAATGAACGTTCTGTCGGTCAGATCGTTCCTGCAGCACGAACTCGGGAAAAAGTGGCAATTCCTGTCAGCGATGTTAGTTTTGGAATCTCGGGTGTCACGCCCCGATTTTTGTTGATGCATAGGAAAAACTTGGCCCCGGCGCTTCAACGCTCTGGGGTTCTTTATTTTCACGACACCTTCTGGGGTAGCCCCCGCTAGCGCGGTACCGATTGCCACTTTCTCACGTTGCTATGGGGCAACACCGGTCAGAAATCTAGGAATTGCCGCTTCGTGGTGAGGTTCAGAATTGCAATCGTCGCGAGGGGCAACGAGGATTGGTTGGAGCGGTCGACCGTCACAGGTGGTCAAATGAGCAATCGTCTTATTTCCATTGTCTGCGGGAGTGGTTTGATCGTCGCAACAAGCGGGACTGTTTTTGCGGCTGATATGGCCGTCAAAACTCTTCCGTCAGCGCCGCCGCCTGCTATGTGGGATTGGTCCGGGTTCTATATCGGTGTAGGCGGCAGCTATAACTGGACCCATTTCGACCAATCGCTGCAGGGCGTATCCGGCCTCATCAGTGTATTTGATGCGGGGGTGCTAACCGCCCAAGGGCAAGAGGGTGGTCCCTTTTTCGACTTCAATCGAAACAAATCCGGTTTCGCCCCCGATGTTCAGTTCGGCTATATGCAACCGTTTGTGTTTCGGCATGGAATAAGGACCCCGTTTCGGGGTGATCGGCATCCAATCGGGACCCCGGGATAAGGGTCCACAGTGGCTTCCATCGAGTCATGGAAGCCGAGGTTGGGATGCTGGTGGTGGAGACGATTGGTAAGATCCGTCGCGCCTACTTTGTTGATGGTCGTCCGATCAAGGCGATCTGCCGAGAACTTGGCGTATCGCGGAAGGTGGTTCGCAAGGTCATTCGTTCTCAAGCGACGGAGTTCCGGTACGAGCGCGAGACGCAGCCGCTCCCGAAGATGGGTGCCTGGAGTGCCGAGCTTGATCGGTTGCTGGCAGGGAATGAGAGCAAGGCGGCGCGGGAACGGCTGACGCTGATCCGGCTATTCGAGGAACTCCGCGGCCTGGGTTATGCCGGCGGCTATGATGCGGTTCGTCGATACGCCCGACGGTGGACCAAGGAACGCGGCACCTCGACAGCGTCGGCTTATGTGCCGCTGAGCTTTGCACCAGGCGAAGCCTACCAGTTCGACTGGAGCCACGAGGTGGTCCTGCTGAGCGGCACCACGGTGATGGTGAAGGCTGCTCATGTTCGGCTCTGTCACAGTCGCATGCTGTTCGTGCGGGCCTATCCGCGGGAGACGCAGGAGATGGTGTTCGACGCCCACGACCGGGCATTCGCCCTGTTCAAAGGCACCTGCACCCGCGGCATCTACGACAACATGAAGACCGCGGTGGAGACGATCTTTGTCGGTAAAGGCCGTCTCTACAATCGCCGCTTCCTGCAGATGTGCAGCCACTATCTGGTCGATCCGGTCGCCTGTACGCCAGCGTCGGGCTGGGAGAAGGGGCAGGTCGAGAACCAGGTCGGGCTGGTCCGGGAGCGCTTCTTCACGCCGCGGCTGCGGTTCAAAAACCTCGACGAGTTAAACGCCTGGCTGCTCGACAAGTGCATCGCCTACGCCAAGGCTCATCGCCATCCGGAGCTGGTCGATCAGACGATCTGGGACGTGTTCGAAGCCGAACGCCCCAAACTCGTTCCCTATGCCGGCCGCTTCGACGGCTTCCATGCGGTGACAGCATCGGTCTCGAAGACCTGCCTGGTGCGCTTCGACAACAACAAGTACTCGGTCGCAGCCAGTGCAGTCGGACGACCGGTCGAGGTTCAAGCCTATGCCGATCGCATCGTGATCCGTCAGGATGGACGTATCGTTGCCGAGCACCCGCGATCCTTTGGCCGCGGCGATACCGTCTACGACCCCTGGCATTATGTGCCGGTGCTCGCCCGCAAACCCGGCGCCTTGCGCAACGGTGCTCCCTTCAAAGACTGGGTGCTGCCGGCCGCGATCGAGCGGATCCGGCGCAAGCTGGCCAGCACCGACGATGGCAATCGGCAGATGGTCGACATCCTCACCGCGGTGCTGACTGACGGTCTGTCCGCGGTGGAAGCGGCTTGTGCCGAAGCGCTCAGTCACAGCGTCCATTCCGCCGATGTCGTTCTCAATATCCTGGCCCGTCAACGTGAACCCGCCCCACCGGCCAACATCATGACGCCGGCCGCACTGACGCTCCGTCATGCACCGATCGCCGATTGTGCCCGCTACGACAACCTCCGGAGGACCATCTGATGGAACGAACCCAAATCTTCGACCTCATGGGCGAACTTAAGCTCTACGGCATGAAGGCTGCCTTCGACGAGATCATGGCAACTGCCGTCAAGCGCCAGCACGAGCCTCAACGCATTGTCGGCGACCTGCTCAACGCCGAGATCAACGAGAAGCAAGCCAGGTCGATCAAATACCAGCTCACCATTGCCAAGCTGCCGCTCGCCAAGGACATCGC
Source organism: Bradyrhizobium sp. 26S5 (assembly GCF_036923295.1). Classification (NCBI taxonomy): domain Bacteria; kingdom Pseudomonadati; phylum Pseudomonadota; class Alphaproteobacteria; order Hyphomicrobiales; family Nitrobacteraceae; genus Bradyrhizobium; species Bradyrhizobium sp. 26S5. The sequence goes on from NZ_CP145948.1 coordinate 1,246,043, forward strand.
CGACTTCCAGTTCGACGGCACGCCGATCAATCAGACTCTCGTCAATGATCTCGCTGGCGGCGGCTTCATCGCCCAACAACGCAACGTCGTGCTGGTTGGCGGCACCGGTACAGGCAAAACCCACTTGGCCATTGCCATCGCCAGAAGTTGCATCCGCGATGGCGCCAGAGGACGCTTCTACAACGTAGTCGACCTCGTCAACCGGCTCGAGACCGAGACCCGCAACGGTCGGCAGGGACGGCTCGCCGAGCATCTGACCCGCATGGACTTCATCGTTCTCGACGAGCTGGGCTATCTGCCGTTCGCGCAATCCGGCGGTCAGCTCCTGTTCCATCTCATCAGCCGGCTCTACGAGCGCACCTCCATCATTGTCACCACCAATCTTGCGTTCGGCGAATGGCCCAGTGTGTTCGGTGATGCCAAAATGACCACCGCGCTACTCGACCGATTGACCCATCACTGCGACATCGTCGAGACCGGCAACGACAGCTGGCGATTCAAAAGCCGCGACGATGTTCAAACAACCCGCGCTCGCGCCGTCTCCGCAACCCCGACCAGCTCCGACGACCCGAGCGCTACCAGCAGAGCACGCCGATCAAAGGGGTCTGCGCGGCGGCGATCAGGGTGAGACTCCAGCGACAATCAAGGTGAGACTGCGCCGATGGGGACGGACCGAAGGGAGGGCGCAGCCCGACCGGAGGACCGTCCCCATCGGCGTCGCGCGTTTTTGGACCCGTCTGGCGGCCGGGTGCGGCTGGTGCAAGCTGTTGGTTCGTCTCGACAAGAGGGAATCGATGCCTTGCCTGGCCTCCACATCACCGACCACCAGATGAGGCTGTACATGACGTACCGACTGACACTGTCCCCCGAGGCCGCCGCGGCCAAGGCGGGGTTCTCGAAGGCAAGCGCGTATCGAATCGAGGGCGATTGTCGCCCGCCATCGCAGAAGAAGACGCCGAGGGGCCGGCGCCGGTCCGATCCGCTCGGGCAGTATTGGGACGCCGAGATCGTTCCGATCCTGAAGGCTGCGCCCGGCATCCGCGTGATCGGCGTGCTGGACGAGCTGCGCCGACGGCATCATGACTTGAACCCGAACATCCGCCGCACGCTGGAGCGGCGCATCAACGCCTGGCGGGCGCTCAACGGCCCCGAACAGGACGTGATCTTCCGCCAGCAGCACGAGCCCGGCCGCCTGGGTCTGTCCGACTTCACCGACGTGAGCGCGCTCGGTATTACCATCGCGGGTGAGCCGCTCGATCACCGGCTCTATCACTTCCGGTTGGCGTTCTCCGGCTTCGAGCATGTCCATGTCGTGCTCGGCGGCGAAAGCTTCGTCGCCCTGGCGGAGGGCTTGCAGAACGCGCTGTGGGCGCTTGGCGGCGTGCCGCGGGAGCATCGCAGCGACAGCCTGTCGGCAGCATTCCGCAATCTGGCCGCCGACGCACGGGGGGATCTGACGCAGCGCTACGCCGGGCTGATGGGCCACTATGGCATGGCGCCAACGCGCAACAATGCGGGCATCGCACATGAGAACGGCTCGATCGAGAGCGCGCACGGCCATCTCAAGCGGGCACTGGAAGATGCGCTGTTGCTGCGGGGGACGCGCGAGTTCGCCAGTCTCGATGCGTACCGGGCTTTTGTCGACGAGATTGTCGGCCGGCGCAACGCCAACCTCGCCAAGCCGATCGCGCTCGAGAAGGAGGCCTTGGCGCCGCTGCCAAAAGGCCGCACGACCGACTTCGAGGAGAAAGTGATCCCGGTGACGTCGTCAGGCGGCTTCATCCTGCGGCGCGTATTCTACACCGTGCCTTCAAGATTGATCGGCCATCGCCTGCGTGTGCGCATCTTCGACGACCGGCTCGAATGCTTCCTTGGCGTCACGCCGGTCGTGACGCTGCGGCGCGGTCGGCCTGTGTCCGAGAGCCAGGGCGGTCATGTTGTGGATTACCGGCACGTCATCCATGCCCTGCGGCGCAAGCCGATGGCGCTCCTCAATCTCGTTTATCGCGACCAACTCTTCCCGCGTGCAGCTTACAAACGTCTGTTCGAGACCTTGCGGGAGCATGGTGATGACCGGCGCGCCTGCAAGGTGACGGTCGAGCTTCTGGCGCTGGCTCACGAGCGCGCCTGCGAAGCAGAACTCGCCGAGGTGATCGCGATGGATCTGGACGCCGGACAGTTACCCGATCTTGCCGCGCTGCGCGACCGCTTCCGACCCGAGGCGGCCTCGATCCCGCGTGTCGCCGTCAAGCTGGCGCCGCTCGACGTCTACGATGAACTCGCCTCCGTCAGCGTCATGTCGGGCCGCTCGAACCTGGGAGAGGCAGCATGACCGGTATCGCTACCTCCGTCGATGCTGCCCGTGTCGAGCTGCTTCTCAATGAGCTCCGCCTGCCGGGCGTCAAGGCGATCTGGCCGAAGCTCGCCGCACAGTCGGACAAGGAAGGGTGGCCTGCCGCCCGCTTCCTCGCCGCCCTTGCCGAGCACGAGGCGGCCGATCGCACCCGCCGTCGGATCGAGCGACACATGGTGGAAGCGCGTTTGCCCGCCGGCAAGACGCTCGCCACCTTCGACTTCGAAAGCGTGCCGATGCTATCAAAGGCACAGGCGATGGCGCTCGCCGCTGGCGACGCCTGGTTGAAGGCCGGCGCCAATTTGCTCTTGTTCGGTCCACCCGAGTCCGATTCATACTGCTCACCTCGCTATGCCGTTATAGTTCAAGCTCTCTTTGGCGCAGATCGTCGGACGGCGGCCGCCGGAAGCGTCGCGCCTGCGCGGCCTTCTTGACCTCGGGTTGCTCCAGATCAAGCGCTTTGATCACCCAAGGTGCGCCTTTGCACAGCTGGTGCGCAGGTAAGCTCTGCTCCGCGATCAGACGGTGAACCGTCGATGGGCTGACCTGCAAGGCTGCGGCGGCTTCATCCAGAGTGATTTCTCCTCTCTCCTTGCGTTCGCCCTCTCGGTAGGGCGCGATAGCCTGCTGGTTGCGCAAGTGGCAAACGCGGGCGCGGGTCCAATTGTTACCCCGCCCCGTCGACTTGCCGGCCCGGTTGAGGACTGCCGCGATCGTGTTGTCGGGCATCTGCCGTGCCAGAACACGCACGAGATCGATGGCATCCGCGGACGTCCTCCAGCGGTGTTGACCCGTACGGTTCTTCCTGGTCTTCAGTGCTGTATGATCGCCGCCCTGCCAGTGGATGACAAGCTCGATCGCCTCATCGTGGACGCGCACAACGATCTCGCGGATCACAGTTCGGATGATCCGCTTGCGCGTCGCAGGCGTCGCCCCAGGGCTGTTCCAGGCTCGCTCCAAATCGGAGCCAAGCGCGAGTAACCGCTCGCGATCCGCCTCGCTCAGAGTCGTCTCCGGCTTGGCTAAAAACGCCCCGCGCTCATCCTCGAGCGCGCGGACAGCCAGCAGGCGTTCATTCCAACGCCGCTCCAACTCGCCAGCTACCAAGCGATGGTCGGGATCGACGGCCTCATAGTGCCGACGAGCACGAGTGGCCTCATAGCGCGCTTGCTCCAGAGCCAGTTCAAGTTGGCGCAGCTTCTCGGCGTGCTCACGGCCGCGAGCCTCCATGGCAGCCAGCGCAGCCTTGACACCGAGCGGCTGCAAACGTGCGATGACTTCCGCGCTGATTGCGCGATCCACGCGCAGGCCGCCGAATGAGATGCACGGATCTCCGCCATGGTTGATCTGGCTACCGCGGCAATGATAACGCCCAACAGTGCCGTGCGTGCCACTGTAGGCAACGTGAAGTTTGCGACCGCAGTGACCGCAACGAAGGAGCCCTGCAAGAAGGGCCTCGCCGCAGCGGACCGAGCCACGACTCATGAAGCTCTTCCCATTGGCGTTATCGGTGATCAAGCGCTGATTCCTCTCGAACTCCGCCCACGTAATGTAGCCCTCATGGTGATCCTTGATCAAAACTTCCCAGTCGCTGCGCTCCCGCCGGAAGCCCCGCACGATCCTCTTGCGGCCGGCCTCGATCGTCACCCGACTGCCCGAGCGCCCGAAGGCGTAGGCGCCAGCATAGATGGGATTGGTAAGGATGTGATAGATCGTATTGTAGACTGGTAACTTCCACTCGACGTGGCGACCCTCGGGGCCATGGCTGACCGCGGGCAAAGTGATTCGTTCTTGCCGTAACCACAGGTGGACCTGGCGAAGTGTCTGCATCTCAGCAAACCTGGTGAACACGAGTGCGAGCGCCTCCTGAATGCGCCGATCAGGGTCCTTCTCGATCCGATCGTGGGAGACTTTGAGATAACCGATTGCAACGTTGAGGAAGAGCTCCCCCCTGCGGGCCTTCTGCTTCAAGGCTTCAAGCGAGCGCTGCCGAAAGATAGACAGCTCCATCTCGCTCATTGTGCCCTTCATGCCGAGCAGAAGGCGATCATTGGGGTGGCGCGGATCATAGACGCCGTCCTCATCGGCGATCAGTGTTCCGACGAGCCCGCAGAACTCCAGGAGCGTATGCCAATCCCTGCCGTTGCGGGCCAGCCGAGAGGCCTCAATCGAGACCACAGCGCCAACTCGCCCTTCGCAAATGGCGGCAAGCAGCTTCTCGAACCCGGGACGCGTGGTGCCGCCACCAGAGCGACCGAGATCATCGTCGATCACGACCACCTCGCTCCAGCCCAGCTGCCGCGCACGGTCGGCCAAGCCGTACTGGCGGCGCTGGCTCTCTCGGTTGTTGATAACCTGGTCGGCCGTCGACTGACGAACGTACACGACGGCCTGGCGAGCAAGGTGCTCAGGCGTGATCTTGCTCACCGCTGTCCTCCCGGTTCACGTCGTTTGCGTCGACCGCGCTGTCGGTGAGTGCTTCGGTCAGAAGCTCCTTCAACAGCTCCAACATTTGCTGGTGGGCTTCGATTGGAATGCTGCTGTATTTTGGAGGGCTCCCGAAAAGATCCCCCTGACGACGTGATGCGTCCGCCATGACCGCCTCCTCGCGATTGGGACGATTCCCTGGGAGAGGAGGCTAAGACCGCGTCGGCAAGAACGCGCGCCTCCAGCAGACGATCCACCGGAAGCCGCGGATCAGCCGTCAGTCGGAAGGAAGCGGCGGCGGGGGCCGTCATCCATGCCGGCAGAAGCGTTAACGTCGCATCAGGTTGTCTGATAACAAAATGCGTCTCACTCCCGAGCCGCTTGCGGGCGACAACGACGACTAACGCTCCACATCGCGGATGAAATGGGTAGAGGATCTCAACCTCAGATCCCAGACACCCGGCATTATGACGCTGGCCCGCCGGGCGGCGGCAAGACCCATCTCGGCACGGCGATCGGCCTGGCTCTCGTCGAGAACGGTTGGCGCGTTCTCTTCGCGCGCACCACTGATCTGGTGCAACGGCTGCAGGTCGCGCGGCGCGAGCTGGCGCTGGAGTCCGCGATCGCCAAACTCGATCGCTATGACCTCCTGATCCTCGACGACATCACATATGTGAGCAAGGATCAGGCGGAAACCAGTGTGCTGTTCGAGTTGATCGCCGCCCGCTACGAACGACGCTCGCTGCTGATCACGGCCAATCAGCCATTTGGCGAATGGGGGCGTATCTTCCCGGACCAGGCAATGACGTTGGCTGCCATCGATCGTTTGGTCCACCACGCCACGATCCTCGAGATGAACGTCGAAAGTTACCGTCGAAAAGTTGCCCTCGATCGCAAGCGCGGTCCAGGCCGGCCACCTGTTCACACGACCCCCAACGAACTCGACAAGACTGTGATTGACGCTGGCAGCGCCGCTTGATTGTCGCGCAGCGTCAATCAACGCTTGCCAAGTAGGCGGCCAGCGTCAATTATCTCCTGACTCGGCCGCCTCGTCTCATCTTGATTGACGCGCCGCTCTCATCCTGATTGTCGCGCTATAGGGGTCCCTTTTGGATGCCGATAGGGGGTCCCAGTCGAACGCCGATTGACAGCTAGTCTCGACAAGACCGACGACTACGTCTGCCGCGAGCTCGAGGACGATGGCGAGGATCCCTCGGCTTCCAAGAGGCGTTTCCAGGCCAAGGCCAAGGCCGGGGGGCAGCGGCGACGATCGCGGGTTAGATCTCGGCACCTTCAACCGCATGACCGACCAGCGGCATTCTTCGCGGCAGCGGCTCGGCGCGGAGCGGGTCAAAGTGGATGCTGAGCTAGACCGCGCTGACCACGAGCCCAGCTTGGGGGCAACGGAAACCCATCCAACAGCACCCGCGCGGATAGTGATCGGCCACAAGGGGCCGGGCACCTCAGCCACTCAATACAGCGACACCTACGCGAACCAGGAACACTGGGCATTGTCCGGCCGTGACGACCGGGAGCACGAGGACGACAACGGGCTTGGCGACCTTGACGGCATGGCGGAGCAGATCGGGACGGCTTGGGGAGGGATGCTATGGAAAGAACCGAAAGAGCAGCCCTGGCGCAGACGTCATGCGGTTCAGCTCGCTTGCCAATTGCCCGAGTATCAAGAGGACGCACTGCTCGTGTTGCGCCTAGCCGAGCAGCTTGTGACTGGCTTCCTGTTTGAGGCCGAACAGGATGTAGACACGTGGCCGATAATGTCGGTAGTGCACCGTCTTGAGCCGCGAGATCGGGTGTGACGTAGAATCCGCAAAAGTACGCCGCCGGTCTCAGAAAAACGTGCCCGGCGGCGTTCATTCCTTAAACCTGGGCCCTGAATATTTCCCAAGCGCGAGCAAACGTCAGTGCAGTGCCCAAGTTGCTATTTTTTCCCGCCGGGTCACGCTCGTGTGACGTGTTCACAGTAAGTGGAAGAGGAGCCGGCGCCAGGGCCCGCGCGCCAGGCTCCTCCCCGAAACGCGACCGCGTTGCGTCCCCATCGGTCCCGTCCCGAAGGAAGCGTGCGCCAATCGGGTTGCTCATTTGCTAACGGGTTCGAGGCGGCCGGCTAGGAACCTTTCGTGTTTTTCTGCCTAGGAGGTTCGGGCCAACTTTTCGTTGGCGGAGGTGGAAAGATGTTGAAGCGCTCCTGGACCGCCGAAGAAATCGAAAAGTTACAAGCTATGGCGGGCAAATTACCCGCTGGCAAAATTGCCGAGCAATTGGGCCGCGGTCCGATGGCCATCGCAATGAAGGCGCACCAGCTCCAGATATCTTTGCGAACCAGCGGCGACCGTCCCCCGCCGCGAGTACCCAAAGAAACGGCCCCAGCGAGGGGTACAAGCTGAGGCCGAGTTGGGCACGCTAGGTTCATCGTCCGGTACCGCTGGCCGGCCCGAACCTGCGATAACTGTAGCCGTCCCGCCCATGTTCCAAATAGAAACGGCCCCAGCACTTCTGGGGGCTGGGGGGCCAGTGCTGGGGCCGTCACTTGATCCGCCGATTTGTCTCTTGGAGGTCGGCAGCTTCGATACTGCATCCCTCTCTGATCTTCCCGCAATAGCCTGCGTGCAACAGTGACCTCGTTTCCCGCTGCGAGCATTGGCCGGGCTGGGAATACCGTTGTTGCTGACCTCTCATCTCGCCGCTGTGCTGACCGGACTGGTCGTGGTCGGTGTGGGGACGTTCTTTGCGCAGGCGGCTGCGACCGGATTTGTCGGGCGTGCCGCGCAGAAGAATCGCGGTGTGGCGAGCGGGACTTAACTGGCATGCTATTTTTTCGGCGGGCTGGTTGGCACTGCGGTGCTCGGCCAACTATTTGATCGCTTCGGATGGTCGGTTTGCGTGGGAGGCATTGTGCTGCCGCTCGCGTTGGCGGCGGTCATGACCCTCTATCTGTGGAACAGGAGGTCGGTGGTTCAAGCCCACCCAACTGTACCAGCTAAATCAACAACTTGCCATAATCTTCGCTCGAAGCCAAAACTACTAGCTACCACGGCGACGGAAACGCGGTCTGCTTCTAAAAGCAATCGTTCGCAATGACTGGGTCACAGGTTCGAGTACTGCTTGCGACTTCACTCAACCTGATGAATTGCTCTCGAGTCGTTGCGCGATTCGCGCCGGTGATAAGGTGAAGAGCGCAAGTCAGTCCCGTCGACCGACGGCAAGCGAATTCCCTACGCGGTCGTACCATATCGCGGCGGCCCGTCAAGGCAGCGTCCACCCGGTTTGCAATGCGCTATCGGTAGCGAGCCAACGACGTTCATGGAAAAGCAAGCCAGGCGAAAAAGATCGTGAGTTTCTTCGAGCGTCTAAAGACAGAAGCATCCGCTGAGTGGCGGGCCTACACCGAGCATCCCTTCACGAACGGATTGGCAGACGGCTCGCTCCCCGAAGCGGCGTTTCGTCACTACCTCGCTCAGGACTACCTGTTCCTCATCGAGTTTGCTCGCGCCTACGCGCTCTCGGTCTATAAGTCGCCCAAACTTGCCGACATGCGTGAAGCAGCTGCCGGCCTCTCGGCTATCCTTGATGTCGAGATGAATCTGCATGTGAAGCTCTGCGCCGGTTGGGGTCTGTCCCCGGGCGACCTTGAACAAACCCCTCCGGCGGTCGAGATGCTGGCCTATACACGCTACGTGCTCGACGTAGGAATGCGCGGCGATTTGCTGGCACTCAAGGTGGCGCTTGCCCCCTGCGTGATCGGGTACGCGGAGATCGCAACGCGGCTCTCCTCGCGACCCAATGCGGACGCTGCGACGAACGCCTATCGCGTTTGGATCGCCGAGTACGCTGGCGCGCCGTACCAGGAGGTCGCGGCGAAAGCGCGGGCGCACATGGAGCATCTCGCCGATCTCTACGCCACACCGGCCCGCGAGGCAGAGCTGATTGCGATCTTCAAGGAAGCCACCCGACTCGAGGCAGACTTCTGGGAGATGGGCTGGCGCGCAGGGCAGCGTGTTGAATAGGCCCTATCTGCGCTCGATCAGTACCGGCCGCGGCCGGTCTTTTCGTTTGGCGCGGCTTTTCTTGATTGTGCTGGCATCGGCTGGCCTAGTTTGTGTTCCTGAATCACGGATAGTCACATTTTCATTTTGATTAGACCGCGGACGAACGCTGGTCATGCGACTTTCGTCTCGCGACATGCGCAGCCTGCCATAAAGCGCCGCCATAACGGCTTCAAAGCTGTCGAGGCGCATTCGAGTGAAGAGACGATCCGAAACGCGTAGCTTCTTTCTGTCCTTCGTCAATGGAAGGGTTGCGGTTGGCAGAAGAAAATAATCGCGAATGCGGCTGTTGCCGCTGTCCATTCGAATCAACAGTGTTAGTTCGGCCCTTTGGTACTTGAGCCTCCGGACCTCCCACCGACGCGATCTGGTGTCACCGTCCGAGACGGCGCGCGCCACCGCAACTGATACAGTCAATCCGCCGGAAATCGTAATAAAGTACAGCTCGTGCAAAAACGAGGCGTTCACGCCGCGTCCCCTGAGATTGATGATGATGTCATCGACTACAGAGCAGATCGTGCGATCAATTTCTGCCGCGACCTCCAAAAAGCGGTACCGAGCCTCAGGCCTGTAGCCAACAAGTTCGTAGGCCCTCATTAACGACCCAAATCTGTTTGTGTACCCTATCCGCACGGAAGATGTTGTCCCCGCGGGGACTTCCGACCCTGACATCGCATCAAATGCGGCCGGCGACATTGTCGAGATCAGGAGTGCGCTCGTCGCGATTCGCGACGAATCGCTGGCCTCCAGGACGAGACGCTCAAGCGTCGACGACCATGACACGACACGAGCTTGCCACGGATTGAACCAGGCAGCATCGATCACGCCTGAAGATGGGCGGCTCAAGCCTGGGTGCCGCGCTTGATCGGCGTCACCTGGCCGACAAACGATTAGGCCAATGACCTCTTGAATTTAAGCCGACTTCCCTAGCTCTTTGTTGTCGATGCCAAGAGGAATACCAACAGGGGACGCGGTACCAGCCGGTAAAAAGTAAAACAGTGGGGTTCCAGTAGCAGACCCGTCCCCGCCGTTCCGGTCTCCACAATCGCCTCGACCGGAATCGAACTCGGTTCCGACCTGGAATTTCCGCTGGATCGACCTGGCAGCAATGGGGTCTTGTCATGAATAGGCCATCCATTGCCCTACGTTCCAGAACAAGACACTTAGTTCGTGCCGGATAGCTTCGGGGCGACCCGCACTCGGATGCCGGATTGTGGGCCCGAAAGTACATGAACCTGCAACCAGATCGTTATGAGTGGTCAGGCTGACCTGAGCGTGCAATCCGGCGAGGCGTTCTCCGCGCCGCAAGGGGATTGTGCATGATCCAATCCGTCTGCACTCATCGTAGGCAGGGCGAACGGCCCTTTGAGCGGAAGTAGCCGCGGTAGCGCAGAGCTTGGCGAAGCAACTCCAGCGCAGCTAGTGATCGGCATGCAGGGAAACGCTCCGGCCCCACCAGATCCAACGACAAAAGCTCCGGCCGGAAGGCGTGGGCGTGTTCTGCGGTGCCCGCTAAATTCGGAATTGCCACTACGGCTTCACCAGGATCGCGTCGACCATCCTGTTTATCGCTTCGCGCGCATTCAACCGCGCCTTCGGACTGGACTTAACCAATTGGAGAATGACATGACCGTGCACCTCAACCAGCATCCGATCGACGGTCTCCTCGATCGATAGGTCGCCGCGGATTTCGCCGAGCTCCTTGCCTTCCGTAAGAAGCTTGATCCAGAACCGGCGCTGTTTATCGAAGCGTTTGCTTTGAACCGTTTGGACTTCAGGGTCGCGGGTGCTCATTGCGACATAGTTTATCCAGAAATTCCACCAGCGCTCCTTGGGCGACTGCAATGCGTAGGATAAAGCAATGCGGCGAAGCTGGGCGGCTGGCGAGCCCTTATATTGATCCCAGTCATCCGGCAATTCATAACCAGCTTCCAGCGCGGCGGCGATCAACGCTTCCTTGCTACGAAAATGATACGTGATGGTACCCAGGCTTACCTTGGCAGCATCGGCAACTTGCCGCATCGTAAGGTTCTCTATCCCTGAATCCGCGATGAGGTCATACACCACGCCTGCAATGTATTTCTGTTGCAATTTTCCACGGGTTTCGGGCTGTGGCACCCGTTTGAGGGAATTGACGGCCATTTGCGATGTTACGCTCGTTCCTCAGGTGGGCACACTTAGCCTGTCAGTGTCGTGTGCGGAATAGCGTCCGCAATTCATTCTTGGTTACCTTGCCGGTGCTGTTTCTCGGCAATTGACGCAAGAACACCACGTGCTTCGGCTTTTTATAGCTCGCAAGCTCAGAGGCACACCATCGAATCAACTCGTCCTCAGTGAGGATAACATCCGCCTCAGGCTCAATGAACGCAGCAACGGCTTCTCCGTAAACGTCATCGGGCACGCCTACGACAGCGGCGTCGGCAACCCCGTTATATCGGAGCAGCACGTGCTCGACCTCTTTGGAGTAGATGTTATACCCGCCCGACAGCACCATGTCTTTCTTGCGGTCGACAATGTAAAGAAATCCGTCCTCATCGAAACGGCCGATGTCGCCTGTCTTGAACCAGCCTTCCTGGAAGGCGTCTCGCATCGCCTGCGGTTGATTGAAGTAAGTCCTGAACAGCAAGTACTGTCCGGGCAAGCCGCATCTCACCCAAATCTCGCCTGCTTCGCCGCTGTTGACCGTCCGCCCGTCCGGATCAGCGAGGCGCATTTCGACACCGGGGGTTACGCGACCGACTGAAGCCCCATGGTCGAATTGTTCGTCCGGCTTGAGCATTGCCAGCGACCCTGCCTCTGTCATCGCGAAAAATGAAAATATCTCAAGCGTCGGCAACGCTGAAAGTAAACGCCGCTTGATCTCAGCTGGAAAAGCCTCGCCCGTTGCGACCAGCACGCGCAATGAACTGAACCGGGTCGGTTCGGCCTCGATGACTGGCAACATCATTCGTCCGACGGTCGGAACGATCGAAATCAAACTGATCTTTTCCGCCTCGATCAGTTGCATCGCTTCATTCACGTCAAAGCGAGGCATAATATACAGCGTCGCGCCCAGCACTGCCATATTGCCGACCCGTGCAAATGCCGTGCGATGCGCAAGTGGCGTCGTCACGACGATGCGATCATCGGGCGACAGCTTCCAGTACATGGCGTTCAGGAAGCCGTTTCCAACGATATAGTTTGCCTGCGTGGTGATGACGCCTTTTGGGTGTCCAGTCGTGCCGGACGTGTAGGAAATCATGCAATCATCATGCTCGGGAGGTAGTTCGATTGGTTCCGGCTGACATGCGAGCATCGACGCAATAGAAAGTTCAGCCGAGCCGCCGGAAGGCCCGATCACGAAGCGGCGGACGACGGCTCCGCCACAGATATTCTCGACCACCGCACGCTCGTCTTCACTGAAGAAAACCGCAGCCGGCGTCGCGTCCGCAAAGATGGTCGCAATCTCGTTGGCTGACAATCGCATGTTGATCGGCATTGCCAGCGCGCCACTCTTCACAATTGCGAAAAAGACTGTGACGAACTCGCAGCAGTTGGGCAGGCACATTGCCACCCGATCGCCGATGCCAACGCCCGACTTGCGCAATGCCGTCGCTATACGATCGCTGTCCTCGTGCAGTTGACGAAACGTCACGCGGGTTTCGCCGCAGACGAGTGCAGATTTGTCGGGAAAAGCCTGCGCTTGCGCAGCCAGATAGGATGTAAGCTTCACGGCCCGACCCTTACAGGAGCGAAGTCAGGATAGACGGTGTCGTCGTCTAGCCGGTCCCAGCGAACCTCGACCGGCATGCCGATGGAAACTTCGTCCTCTGAACAATCGACGAGATTGCACAGAAACCGCACTCCCTCCGCGAGGTCGACATAGGCGCAAAGGTAAGGCGCCCGCGCCTCATGACCGGGCCAGGGCGAGCGCGTTACCGTCCACGAGTAGATTGTGCCCTTTCCCGAGGTCTCGCGCCATTCGATCGTATGTCGACCGGTATAGAGACTAATCGGCCGCGGATAATGCTGGTACCTTTGCGTCTGTGTGCAGAACTGCAGCATAAGCTTGCCGCGCTTAGCCCCGCTCCAAAACTCTTTGGTATCGAGATAGGAGCCGATCTTGGGCAGTGGGCGTTGGGGCTTGTTGTTATGTCCGATCATATCATTGCTCCAGGATCATCACGCCGGACGTGCACCAGTTGCGCGCATAGGGAATGCCGCCGATACCGGTCACCATGGCATTCTGAGTTCTCTTGATTTGACGCGGACCGCCGTCACCAAACATTTGCCGAACGGCCTCAACTAGATTAAGCCCGCCGCCCGCGAGTCCCGGTTGACCGGCAGATATCTGACCGCCTCCGGTGTTGAGCGGCAAATCTCCCTTGAACGTCATGTCCCGACTGAGGACAAAATCCGCACCCGCACCCTGTGAGCAAAAGCCGATCTGCTCAAGCTGCAACATGATGGCGATGATGAAATCATCATATGGATGAAACGACTGGATGTCCGAGGCTTTGAGCCCGGCCTGCTTGAGCGCCCGTGGACCGGCCTCGAGAAATCCGGAATCCATGATTTCAGTCATCGGCTCGGTCACCTTGTAGTGTGTCCTTTCCGCATAGCTTGTCGGATAGACCGCCTTGAGACCTCGCCTCGTCGCCTCTGCCGCGGACATCACCAAAACGGCATTCGCACCATCGCAGACCATGACGCTGTCCAGTACACGCAGCGGGTCCGAGACCAATTTCGAATTCAGATAGTCGCGCTCGGTCATCGGCTTGCGCAACCGCGGGCAGGCATTGTCATTCAAGATTGAATGCTGGCGCTGAGTGACCGCCAGCTTTGCCAATGCGTCCCTGTTCAGGCCGTAAAGGTGGTCATAGCGGCGCATGATCATGCCGAAGGCACCGACTGGTCCGCGCAAGCCGGTTGGATATTGAAACTCGTGGCGCTGTGCCCCCTGCTCCGGGGTCGTGCCACTGGATTGCGCGTCGGCTGCAAGGACCAACGCAATCGAGCACATGCCGCCGCGGATCGCCATTGCAGCCCGCGCTACGCCGCCGATGCTCGATACGCCGCCCAATCCCATCAGTTCGAGCCAGCTCGGCGAGATGCCCAGTACGTCAGCCATGTACTGCGCCCAAAATGGATTAGCGCTCTCGCTCATAGTTTCTGAAACGGAAAGCCCATCGATTTCAGACTTATCGATGTTAGTCCGGGCCAGGATCCCGTCGAGTGCGTCTCCCGCAAGCTCATAGGATGTCCGCCCGGTACGTACATCTGTCAATCGGCCTGCAAATTTGACCCCTCATCGGCGTCCAATTTTGACCCCTTCGTGCGGCGGGGTTTGCTGGTAGCGCTCGTCTCGTCGGAGCTGGCCGGGATAGCGGAGGCGAGACGAGCGCGGGTGGCGTGATCGTCGTCTCGGCTCTTGAATCGCCAGCTGTCGTTGCCGGTCTCGACGATGTCGCAGTGATGGGTCAATCGGTCGAGCAGCGCGGTGGTCATTTTGGCGTCGCCGAACACGCTCGGCCATTCGCCGAAGGCGAGATTGGTGGTCACGATGATGGAGGCCCGCTCATAGAGCCGGCTGACGAGGTGGAAGAGAAGCTGTCCACCGGACTGGGCGAAGGGCAAATAGCCGAGTTCATCCAGCACGATGAAGTCCATCCGGGTCAGATGCTCGGCGAGCCGTCCTTGCCGTCCGTTGCGGGTCTCGGTCTCGAGGCGATTGACGAGGTCGACTACGTTGAAGAAGCGGCCGCGGGCACCGGATCGGATGCAGCTTCTGGCGATGGCAATGGCCAGGTGGGTCTTGCCTGTGCCGGTTCCGCCAACCAGCACGACGTTGCGTTGTTGGGCGATGAAGCCGCCGCCAGCGAGATCATTGACGAGCGTCTGATTGATCGGCGTGCCGTCGAACTGGAAGTCGGCGATGTCCTTGGCAAGCGGCAGCTTGGCAATGGTGAGCTGGTATTTGATCGACCTTGCTTGCTTCTCGTTGATCTCGGCGTTGAGCAGGTCGCCGACAATGCGCTGAGGTTCGTGCTGGCGCTTGACGGCGGTTGCCATGATCTCGTCGAAGGCGGCCTTCATGCCGTAGAGCTTCAGTTCGCCCATGAGGTCGAAGATTTGGGTTCGTTCCATCAGATGGTCCTCCGGAGGTTGTCGTAGCGGGCACAATCGGCGATCGGTGCATGACGGAGCGTCAGTGCGGCCGGCGTCATGATGTTGGCCGGTGGGGCGGGTTCACGTTGACGGGCCAGGATATTGAGCACGACATCGGCGGAATGGACGCCATGACCGAGCGCTTCGGCACAGGCCGCTTCCACCGCGGGCAGACCGTCAGTCAGCACCGCGTTGAGGATGTCGACCATCTGCCGATTGCCATCGTCGGTGCTGGCAAGCTTGCGCCGGATCCGCTCGATCGCGGCCGGCAGCACCCAGTCTTTGAAGGGAGCACCGTTGCGCAAGGCGCCGGGTTTGCGGGCGAGCACCGGCACATAATGCCAGGGGTCGTAGACGGTATCGCCGCGGCCAAAGGATCGCGGGTGCTCGGCAACGATGCATCCATCCTGACGGATCACGATGCGATCGGCATAGGCTTGAACCTCGACCGGTCGTCCGACTGCGCTGGCTGCGACCGAGTACTTGTTGTTGTCGAAGCGCACCAGGCAGGTCTTCGAGACCGATGCCGTCACCGCATGGAAGCCGTCGAAGCGGCCGGCATAGGGAACGAGTTTGGGGCGTTCGGCTTCGAACACTTCCCAGATCGTCTGATCGACCAGCTCCGGATGGCGATGAGCCTTGGCGTAGGCGATGCATTTGTCGAGCAGCCAGGCGTTTAACTCGTCGAGGTTTTTGAACCGCAGCCGCGGCGTGAAGAAGCGTTCCCTGACCAGCCCGACCTGGTTCTCGACCTGCCCCTTCTCCCAGCCCGACGCTGGCGTGCAGGCGACCGGATCGACCAGATAGTGGCTGCACATCTGCAGGAAGCGGCGATTGTAGAGACGCCCTTTACCGACGAAGATCGTCTCTACGGCAGTCTTCATGTTGTCGTAGATGCCGCGGGTGCAGGTACCTTTGAACAGGGCGAACGCCCGGTCGTGGGCGTCGAACACCATCTCCTGCGTCTCCCGCGGATAGGCCCGCACGAACAGCATGCGGCTGTGGCAGAGCCGGACATGGGCGGCCTTCACCATTACCGTGGTGCCGCTCAGCAAGACCACCTCGTGGCTCCAGTCGAACTGATAGGCTTCGCCTGGGGCAAAGCTCAGCGGGACATAAGCGGCCGCGGTCGATTGCCCGCGTTCTTTGCTCCACCGCCTGGCGTAACGCCGCACCGCATCGTAACCGCCGTCATAGCCGCGGCCGCGCAGCTCTTCGAAGATCCGGATCAACGTCAGCTGTTCACGAGCCGATTTGGCCGCGTTCGCCGCCAGCAATCCGTCAAGCTCTACTGCCCATCGTCCCAGCTTTGGCCGCGGCTGCACCTGCCGCTCGTACTCGAAGGAGGTCTCTCCCGACCTCAGCACCTTCCGGACCGTGTTCCGCGACACCTTCAGGTCACGGGCGATCTCCTTGATTGTCTTGCCCTTGATGAAGTGCTCGCGCCGGATCCGGGCAATCGTCTCCACGATCAGCATCCCCCACCACCTGCTTCGTTCCAAAGCAGGCAGCGCAACAGACCAATCTGTAGGGGGTCAATTTTGGACGCCGATCCCCCGGCTTAGGGGGTCAATATTGCAGGCCGAATGACAATCGAGCGGATCGGTCGGTGCTTCGGTTGCCTTCTTTGCGCGCGTCATCAGAAGCTTCCCCCGATCACGGCTTCATATTCGGTAAGCGGACGCAACAACGAATGCGGTGGAGACGATCCCGGCACCGCCGCTGCAGTCTCCGGCCGGCGGACCGCGCCATTGCGCCCGGCAACACCGTCGAGATGAACCGGATCGACGATCCGCAGCCGGCGCCCCTTCGATTGCTCGTGAACCGCGACCTGGTGCACGCCATGGCGGATCCGCACCTCGCCGGCCGCGATCGTTACCGCTACGCGCTCGCCAATAAGGCGCCACGGCACCGAGTAGCTGTTCGTATCAATCTCGACGGCGCAATCATTGCCGACGACGCGGGTCAGTTCACGCAAGGATCCGAACGGCGGCTGCTCGCCGAGCGGCTTCAACCGATGTATTTCGTCACGCGCGAAGCGGATGATCGGCGCCTCGCCGGTCGTGCCGTGGATACGAACGTTCGCAACCTCACGCTCCCACCTGTCGAGATGCGCCTCGAATGCTTCCCAACTAAGGAATGACCGGCGATCGCGTTCTTCTTCACGTAGCCGACGCCGTTCTCCGTCTTGCCCTTCGTGCGCGCCCGATATGGCGCGGACGCGCGAGGACGGAAGCCCCAATGTTTTGCGAAGGCTATCAGCTTGTCGTTGAACTGAACCGACCGGCTCACCGCGTCGTGGCGCACGACAAGCGCGCGTGGATTGTCCATCAGCACTTCCTCCGGCACACCGCTGAAGGTCGTGAACGTGCTCTCGAGCCCGGCGAACCAATGCTCCTGCCTCTCGGCCCGGAACGCACGCACATGGAGCCGTCGCGAGTGTCCAAGCGTTGCCACGAACACGAATGCCTTGACTTTCGCCCCTCCGATCTCGACCAGACGCTCCCCGAAGTCGATCTGCAGCTGCCGGCCCGGCGGCGTCTCAAACCGCGTCGTCGCCAGCGCCTCCGCCTTCAGCGCCTGGCGATAGGGCTGCACGGAGCGTTGCAGTGTCCGTCGGCTGACGGCCACGCCTTTCTCGGCCAACAGGTCCTGGCGCACCACGTCGGCATTGCCGCGATGCCGAATGAGCCTCTCGCGCAGCCAGCCCTCAAGGCCGTCGAGACGCTTCGGCCGCTCAGGCGACTTGAACGGCTTCACCCCGCCCGCCGCCACGTAGTCCTTCACCGTGTGATGGCTGCAGCCAAGCTGCCGCGCAATCCGCTTCACGCCCCACCCGCACGCTCTCAGGCGCATCATTTCCGCCACGTCATCCGGCGTCTTCATCACCTGCCCCCGTGGATCATTCCACGGCGAGCCTTCAGTGATTCGTTCCCGCTTCATTCACTCTCTCCTCAGCTATCCGAGGAGGGGGCAATTCCTCGTGACGCTGAGGGGGCAGTTTTCCATGGCGCGCGACAGCAGGGTGCAGGATTCACGGACAGTGCGAATAAGGGCATAAGGTCGGAATCGCAGTCGGCGCCCGTGATTCGCCTTGCTCCAAGCCTTCCGCTCACTGGTTTCCCCCGAGCTTTCGATTGTCCAGATCCTTCCCCGGACCGACAGGGTGGCGCTCGTGGCTCGGCTGAAGTCAGCGGTCTTGCTGTGTCCCTGTTGCGTCTGCCAGACGAGTCGCGTCCACAGCCATTACGTGCGACGCTTTAGCCGATCTGCCGTGGCAAGGTCGGGTGGTCGAATTCCGGCTTCACGCGCGGCGGCGAAGGCTGCCTCCGTTCATGTCTCTGATATCGGCGCGAACGATCTGGCGAGCCGATTAGAGGCGGTCTAGGCGCTTGCAATCGCCATTCCGGGTATCGTCGTGAACCACGACTTGCCCGATCGCCGTGTAGAGCGCCTGCCGCTCGCAACTCGACTTCACCTCGTAGATCTTGCGCAAGACGCCGCCGGTCTGGACCCCGAGATCAACATAGCTATCCTTGAAAAATGGTCTGAAGCGGTAGCTGCAATGACCCGTGCCTTGCCCGGGAATGTCCCATCGCTGATAATGGCGCAATCAACAGAGTTGCCGAACGAAACGTTCTGCCCATAAAAAACGTGCCAAGGTGCTCGTTGCGGAAAATTCGTGTGTTGTTATCACCCTGTTCAAGAGTGCCATGACAGCCTCTTGCGAAACCAAGCCGAAGTCGGCCAAGGCGCAAGAAGCAAGCTGTGATGAAATTATGTCCGCACGAGCCGCAATCGCCTTTGGCAGTACAAGCGCGAAAGTCTCCTTTGCGTAACCGCGTGGAAATACGTCAGAGCCCAAGCGCTCACGCAAGTAAGAACGGAGGAGCTCCTTGCCCGAGCGAAGTGCAAACGGAAGCTTCGCTCCAAAATTGATCAATCTCGGATCGCCGAATGGGCGGACGGGCCAAAGTCCTCGCGTCGCGAGTGGGCGAGCATGACAAAGACTTGCGAGCAGAGTTGTGGATAGAGTGGCGCTGATGGGGGCGCTAAAAAGGAAGGATGAACGAGCGGCGTCAAGCCCGCGTTTCGTCAATAGGTCTTCTGCAAGCCCAAGCGCGATATCCAGGTTGGGTGAAGACGGAGATCTGGGTTCCTCCTCGTCGCTGCTGAAGCGAGCGCAAAGCTCGTCTCCTCCTATGCCGGTCCAGATTATTTCGCAGCCATCACCTCGGAACCGATCCCAGAGTGACCCGAACGCCTCAAGGTAATACTCTGAAATGAGTGGCAGGCGTCCTTTCAGGTCAAGATCTAGATCAATCGCCGGCATGTGGGCGTGCATGTCAACTTTGTGATCGCGACAATCCAGTGCGCTCAAAATGCTAGCTCGGCGGTCAATCTGCTTGGGGCTACTCCCGTCGCCCAATAGTATCCCGCCACATGCTAGCGATGCTACACTCTCGCTAACAGCAACTGCGACGGAAGCGGAGTCCATTCCTCCGCTCAGCTCCACAGCGTTTGCGCAGAAGGCCGTCGGCCGCGAACGAACAACCGCCTGAAGAGTATCAGAAAACTCAAGGACATAATTGCTCCCCTCTCGTCCAGAGAGCTCAGGGGCTGATGAGGTTGTCGCGCCGTACTCAAATGACGTTTGCGATCTGTCGACGTACAAGGTGGCGCCAGCAGTCAGCAGATTAACGCCAACGCGGCCTGTCGCGCAGAGTAGAACGTTCTCATAGATAGATGATGGGCTATGATTTCTGTATCGATCGTTCCCGATTTATCCAAGAGATCCATGAAATCCCAGGAGAGCGTAACCGTACGAGTGCGCTCCTCCACGTGGAAGTAAATTGGGAGGCTGGCTATATAGCCTGCTCGTACACGCAACCGAGGGCCCCGTCGAGCCGCCTCGATCACGATAAAATCGAGCGGCCAGTGCATACATTTCTGGTAGTGCTGACGAAACTGATCCATAGACGCATGGGCTATTACGACCGAATGAACGCCAGCCTCGTCCGCCGCTACTTGACGCTCACGTATGACGAAGAACCATTGTTCAGTGTTCTTCACTAACGAACTCTCAAGACTCTTATGTTGGAACGGCCGGATGTAGCTTTCACCAACCTGTATCGAACTGCCTTTGGCAACAGGATCGTAGTTTTCCAAGTCGGCTATTTTCAGAGTGGCCTTGAGCATTGGTTCCTTAAACGTTGCCGCCTCTCGTGGGAGAGGCGGTAACGGAGTTAAGAATGATCTTAAAGGTAGCCGAAGTTACTGCTGTCGTTAGGGAAGGGGCCCTTCTCTCCCTGAATAGTGGGAGGTGGCAGTACCGGTAAGGGGAGGTCAGTTGTATCGGGCCGCGATGGCCGCTTAGGCGCGTCTGCAGTTGTGCTCTTCATGTCAATCTCCGGGTGATCGGGCTTCTCGTCGTCTCAAATCTAGGCTTCAGTAAAAGCCAGAGAGAGAGTGGCGCGGCACCGTGTCGAGCCACAATGGAAGGTCTCTCATGTGAGAAGGCGGGCGACAACCTACCAATGTCGGCAGTTGGATGACGGTGCTGGACAGAAGAGCTATCGCCAAATTTTGGTGACGGCGCGGCCGGTCAGGCGGCGGCGGTTATGGGCTGACGGTCAGTCGGTTTGGCGATGACCTCGATCCCGTCGTTGAATGTCACACCGAGAACGAGTTTTGGCAACTGGTTGTGGCCATCGAGACAACGCCGGCTTTTCTGCGCGGCCTCAAGCAGTTTGAAGACCATCGCGAGCGCCGTTCTGTTGGACAGGCTATCGTGCGGTGGCGCACGGTAGCGAAGGTGCTTCCAATGGGATTGATGGTCCGCAGGTGTTTCCAGTGTTCGGCCGGGAAGTCGTAGAACGCCAGTAGCGTGTCCCGATCCTTGCTCAGGCAGTCGGCCGCCTTCTCGTATTTGGGCGTATAGCTCTCGATGAAGGCCTCGAACGCCAGCTCGGCGGCGGCCTTGGTTTCGGCCATCCAGATCTCCTGCAACGCGCGTTTGGCTTTAGGCTGCTGGCTCTTCGGCAACTTGGCGATCACGTTGGCGGTCTTGTGTACCCAGCAGCGCTGCTCGCGCGTTTTCGGCCAGACCTCGCCGGCGGCCTTCCAGAACCCGAGCGCGCCGTCGGCGATGGTGAGCCGCGGCGGCACGCCGAGCCCGCGCCGCTTCAGGTCGAGCAGCAGATCGCGCCAGTCCTGCGCGCTCTCGCGGGCGCCATCGGTGAAGCCGACCAGTTCCTTGCGGCCTTCCGGCGTCGCGCCGATCAGCACCAGGATGCAATGCTTTTCGTCTTCGAGGCGTGCTTGGAGATGGATGCCATCGGCCCAGATGTAGACGTCGCGCTTCGCCGACAGATCGCGCCTCTGCCACGCGGTGTGTTCGTCAAGCCAACCGTCCTTCAGACGGCCGCTGGCGGATGCCGACAACCCGGCAGCATCCTTGCCGAGCAGCGCCGCCAGAGCCTCGGAGAAGTCGCCGGTGGAGATACCCTTCAGGTAAAGGATCGGCAGCAGCGTCTCGATCGATTTCGAGCGGCGCATGTAGGGCGGCAGGATCGACGGAGAGAACCGGATGCGGTCGGGATCGGTAGCCTCCGCCTCGCGATCGCGTACACGCGGCTGGCGGACGCCGACCGGACCGATACCATCCATCACCTCGCGTTCCGGCAGGTGACCGTGGCGCACGACGCGCTGGTGGCCGTCCGCAGTCTTCAAATCGGCATGCTTGCCGAGAAAGTCCGCGACCTCGGCCTCGACCGCCTGGGCCAACAGAGCACGCGCCCCATTGCGCAAGATTTCGGTGAGTTGATCGTCGACGTTTCCTGGCTGAATCAACTTGATGATGTTATCTTTGGACACGGCATATCGCTCCTTCGGTGGAGAAGTGGAGGCGTCAAGCACCCCCACGATATGCCGCCTTCCCGATTCCCGCCGTCACCAACTTTCAGCGATAGCTCCTCACCCGCCGAATGTGCCAATTACTTCGCCGACGCCGGATATGGCCAAAACTAAAGTAATCACGCTCTAGGTTGTGACGAACCGAAGTTGCATCCGATGCAAAGACCGCCATGGGATATCGCCCCGAGCGATCAGGCCTTGACGCCTTATGACCGGGAGCACGCCGTCACCTACATGCGCATGCTGGAAGCGGACTGAACCTCCTCCGAATGAGTGGACACCTGTAGTAGGCTCATTGAGCGCGGAGGTGTCGAATGGAACGTCAACGTCGGTCGTTTACCGAGGAGTACAAGCGGCAAGCCGTTGAGCTGGTGGTGTCGAGCGGCCGCTCGATTACGTCGGTTGGCAAGGAACTTGGTCTGCGAGACTCGGTGTTGCGGCGCTGGGTGGATAAGTCCGGCGGACCAGGCTTCGGAGATCGCCCGGTTGCGCCAGGAGAACGAACGGCTGCGCATGGAGCGCGACATTTTAAAAAAGTCGATCGCGATCTTTGCCGGAACCCGGACATGAGCTTCCGCTTCATCGAGGATCACCGCGATGCCTATCCGGTACGGCTGATGTGTGCCGTACTCGAGGTCTCGCCGGCCGGCTATTACGCCTGGCGCGATCGCCCGGTGAGTAAGCGGACAAAGTCCAATGCCGCGCTCCTGGCCGCGATCCGGCAAGTCCATCAAGACAGCAACGGCCGCTACGGCAGTCCCCGCGTCCATGCCGTCCTGCGGAGGCAGGGCCGCGGCGCCAGCCGCGGCCGGATCGAGCGGATGATGCGTCGGCACGGTATCCGCGCCATCATGGCGCCGCCGCGCCGTGTGGGCACCACCGACAGCCGTCACAACCTGCCGATCGCGCCGAACCTGATCGCGCGCGACTTCTCAGCCCCGGTTCCGAACCGGATTTGGCTCGCCGATATCACCTACATCCCGACCGCGGAGGGCTGGCTGTATCTCGCGGCCGTGATGGATCTCTTCAGTCGAAAGATCGTCGGCTGGGCCATGCGCGATCATATGCAGGTCGAACTCGCAGCAGCGGCACTGACGATGGCCATCCAGCAACAACGGCCCCAGCCGGGTTGATCCACCACTCCGATCGAAGTGTGCAGTATGCCTCACACGCCTATCGCAATGCTCTCGCAGGCGCCGGCATCACCGCATCGATGAGCCGCAAGGCCGATTGCTACGACAATGCTCCGATGGAGAGCTTCTTCCATACCTTGAAGACTGAGCTCGTTCATCATTGCAACTACAAGACCCGCGCCGAGGCCCAGCGCGATATCTTCGCCTTCATCGAAGGCTTCTACAACCGAATAAGGCTCCATTCCGCCCTGGGATATATCGCCCCGATCGAAATGGAGCTAAAAGCCGCCTAAACCAGTCCACTTTCTCGGGGGAAGATCAGACGCAGAGTGCGCAGACTGGCGAGAGGTAGCGGAGATCGTATTGCGCATCAATCCTAAACGCGAGCCGCAGCGCGCCCGCCGAGCGTATGAGACGTATATCGCCCGGACCAAGTGGATGACTAATCAAGGATACCGGCACATCTTGCGTGACGGCGGCCCGGCCGTCGTGGATAACTAACTTCAGGTATCCATGTTCCTTAGGCCGCAATTGCTTTGTTAAGCAGGCTTGCCTGAGGCCATCCACATATTCGGCTGTGTCAACGGCCTCGGAGCCGTCCACCGCATGGACGCGGACTTGGCGACCTCAAGATCTGCCAAAAGCTGATCAATGTTCGCTCGCTCTCGCTGCAACTCTTCAATGATCGAACCGTGTTTTGTCATCCCGCTTCCTTACTCATCAGGTTTGACTGTTGTGTTCGCAGCCACCGTTAAACTCGACGAGCGGGCGTGTTCGGTGATCTTATCGCCAGCACGCTCGGGAGTGTGGCCGCTTGTGAACGTGCCGCGATACCCGAAGAAGAAAAGATGCATGTCGCCGAAATCGGGGCGGTCACCTTCGTAGTCGTCAAGCTCCACTTCATTCCACGCAAGCCCGTCATCCAGATCATTGCGGGGCTCGCCAGGCATGAGGACAGCAGAGCTCGCAGGGGGATGGTTGTGGTCGTAGTTGACCGGAGTTGGCGGCTCTGCGTGCACGCTCAGGCTTACTTGCATAGCTTCGATGACGGCAGGGAGCTTCCCATAGTTTGCGACCGAGTAGGAAGGCCATTCCCACCGCGAAAGTGGCGACCGTGAGCAAGCAACCTATAACAATCTCGGGCACTCAGAACTTCATGCTCGCTCGTCTGATTGAGAGGTGCCATTGCGTCCGTACAATCGAAGGGTGCTGCACCAAATGGTGGTTCAATTGAATAGCTGGCTTCCAGCCCGATCCCTATTGGGATTCGGTTGCGGGAGGTCGGACCTTCTCCCCGCGATGCGTCAACGAGATACTCCGCAGGTTGAGCGCGTGCTAACGTCTAATGGCGTCGCCGTCAGGTTGGCACCTATGCAGACAAGTAGGTGTAGGGCTCGGGTTGCCGTGTCAGGGTGCGGAACGCGTGCCGGCCTGTGCTGGTGTGCCGCGTCTCGGAGTGCACGCTCCGTCAAGTGCTAGAGATGTGTAGTGCGTGGCGACCTTCCGTATATCGCATACGTCATTTTGATGGGACTAACCTCGCTCGCCATCGCCGCGGTCGTAATATTTATGCAATGAGGTGGCCGTCCTCGTGTTCAGCCGCGGTGTCCGATGCCTCGGGATCTTAAGAGGTTCGGCAGCTCAGGGCCCACGGAGCTCAACAAGATGGATGGTTGGATAGTGACAGCGGCTTTCTTCAAGGAAGATGGCGACGATGACGAAGAATTCGGGCACATAGCTTGCGTGGGGGCCGTCGCCGATCCTGCGGAAGTGGTGAGGATGACCATCGCGGAATGCGGCGCAAAAGCCGCAATGCTCAACTGCCCAATCGAAGAGGAGCAGTTGCGAAGACTTGGCGTGAAGCCCGGCGAGCTTCTCATCGTGCACGATGACGAGATCAGTCCGACTATTTCGCACGCTCGTCGTCATTAACGCGGCACGTCTGATGTCGCTCAGTTGCGTCCGGTTCGTGACATTGTCGTCCGGAAAGCACCGCTCGCGCGAGTAGTTAGTCTGCACAAGGTATGAAAGCGCGCCGTTTGCCTCTCTGCGCAATGTGGCCGTCTGGCCCATTGATTGCTGAGCCAAGTATGGCTTGGTCGCTTATTGATTGAGGGCCAAGTCCTCGCACCGTAACTCGTGCGGGCGGTCCCTCAGCCACCGCCCGCGCGGCTTTCCATCGTGGCGCTAGCCGCCATGCTCTGTCGAGGTCAGGCTACGACGGGCGAAAAGACTGGCACCGCTTATCTCTACACTTGAAGTTCGTGACCGTCTGGCACGCGAGTTGCTGAGAGCCTTTTGGCTTGGCTGTTTATTTCACGCAACCCCAGCAGCCAAGCTTGGCGTAGCAAACTTCGCGCGGGCGGCTCCTCCAGACGCCCGCGCCTCTTTTCCTGGGTTCTACCGGTCTTCTGCAACAGGCTCGCTGGGGAGATAGTTCACATGAGCCGTGAAAAGGCTTTGGAAGGCGCCATCGCGGCGCTCGGAGATTGGTCTGGGGGAACGACCGAAACGAGCGTAGTTCTCGCGACGATTGCGCAGCTCACGGCGACTGGGCCGCCCCCTAGCCGGCCTCAAAACCAAAAGCTCGTTTCCCCGACTGACACTCACGATGGCTTTGTGGAGTGTGCTGTAATGGACCGGCTCAAATTCATACCGGCCTTCGAGGCCGCTATTCGCTCTTCCGCCCCTGAGAAGCCATCTGCACTCCGAGAGGTCATCCGCCAGCGCGGAGGCCCTGATGAGTTCGCGGTGACGAGCACTTAGCTCTTTAGGCTGATCAAGATCATATTCTCGCGGCGTGTGCGAAGAGTATCGCTCATGAATGGCAAGCTGCCGCCCGCTCGTGGTCGCTTGGCTAGGGGCGGCTCGCGAGCAATGAAAGACAGCACGGGGAGCATCACTGCGGATGTTGGACCGACATCGATCGGCCTTATCGGCATCTTAATGACAGCGGTCCAACTGGCCGCGCACTTCAAGACCACGCCTCGAACAATCGCTCGTTGGGCTGAAGAGCCAAATTTTCCGTGGGCGAGCACTTCAGCAGGTGAGGTAATGTGGCTGTTAACGGACGTACAGGAGTGGAACCGCCAACGCCGACGCACCGCGCCGCGCTACGCTCCAAAGAGAAGACCATCGAGAAGGTGGTGGAAAAAGCTGGCCGCCGCCAGCGCCTCATTGCGGCGTTTTCCCGGCGATATCCGCCGCAGATCCGGCGATCAGCAGTTCCGCCGCTTGGCGCGCCCCTCTCGCCCAAGATGATCGTTCAGGCCGATGGCTCGCTAGCCCCTGCGCCCACTGAAGAACAAGAATCGAATGAAGCCGATTTTCATCAGTGACAGAATCTTAGTGCTGCCGTGTTTCGCCAGGCTGTCAATGCACTGCCGGCGGCATTGATCGCGTCGATAACGCGCTTCTCAAGTGCACCCAGCGTGTCTTTCGGCACGTAGTCCCGGGCCACCTCAACGCGGAGATCGGCCAGCCTTTTTCAAGCGAGATTGTTCGAGCGACCGCCGGATGCCGATTTGGCTGCCTCATCCGCGGTCACTTTGCATCCGTTATAAGGTTGGAAAGTTCATCCAGAATGTGAGGGTGCCTCCGATGGAGACCACGGCCCCGAGCAGCCGGTGCGCGGCAGGAGAGAGGACGCCGATGGCCCTTGTTTCCATCGAAAATCGCGCGGCGGTTCGTATCATCACCTACGCAAACGCCCCGTTCGGCACCATGGCCGCTGCCGGGACGGCCGAGTGTTCCATGCAGCCGCAGCAGATTAACTGATTAGCGCCAACGCAGGCCTGCCGCGCAGAATAGAACGTTCTCATAGATGGATGATGGGCTATGATTTCTGTATCAATCGTTCCCGAGTTATCCAAAAGATCCACGAAATTCCAGGAGGGCGTAACCGTACGAGTGCGCTCCTCCACATGGAAGTAAATTGGGAGGCTACCTATATGGCCTGCTCGTACACGCAACCGAGGACCCCGGCGAGCGGCCTCGATCACGATAAAATCGAGCGGGCCAGTACATGCATTTCTGGTAGTGCTGACGAAACTGATCCGTAGACGCAAGGGCTATTACGACCGAATGAACGCCATAGTTTTCCAAGTCGGCTATTTTCAGAGTGGCCTTGAGCATTTGTTCCTCGACTTAAACGTTACCGCCTCTCGTGTGAGAGGCGGTAACGGAGTGAAGAATGATCTTAAAGGTAGCGTTCATTAGCGCCGTCGTTAGGGAGGGGCCCTTCGGCCCCACAATAGTGGGAGGTGGCAGCACCGGTAAGAGGAGGTCAGTTGTATCGGGCCGCGATGGCCGCTTAGACGTGTCTGCAGTTGCGCTCTTCATGTCTGTTCCTATTGATAGCGTGATCGGGCTTCTCGTCGTGTGGCGCGGCAGCGTGTCGAGCCACACTATAACTTCTCTCATGTGAGAACCCGGGCGACAACCTACCAAGATTTGGCGGGGTTGGATGACGGTGCTGGACAAAACTGGGTTGGAGTCTAGTAACGGTAAACGGCAGCAAATTCCACAGAGCCGCATCTTTACGTGAGATCGTATGGAATCCAGATCGCAAGGCCATGTCGGCTCTCTCAGTGTAAGCAAAGCCCCATTCCCTGGATCAACCGCAGATCAGGTCAACGACAGCGCATTGTCGCCGGTTTCCGAAATTCTGCATGCGTACTGGCGATCCGATCGGCGCTTGCTTCTCATCGTTGCCACAGTGGTGCTGATCTCCAGCGCGAGCAGCGTCGCAGCCCCCTATGTATTTTCGAGTCTCATTGATCGTCTCCCGCGGGGGGAAGGCATGTCGGCGCTTGCCTGGGGATTCGCCGGCTATGCGGTCCTGCTCGGCATAGCCTCCGCATTGCAGCGCATGCTGCAGTATCTTTCCTTCATGACAGCCGAGAACCTGGGCTTCATCGCTGCAACTCGCTTTTTCGATCGCATCCTGAGAAAAACCTCGGCCTTTTTTCTTGAGCACAATCCCGTGGAGATACAGAGTGCGGCCGCGCGCGGGTGCAGCGGGTTGACGACGTTGGTCCAGCTTGGAATTATGATATTCATCCCGGCTGCAGCGCAACTTCTGCTTACGCTCGCTACTCTCGGTGTGCTCGTCAATATCCAAATCGCTGCAATCGTCGTCGCTTATGGGGCTGTCGCGATTACATTGGGGTGGAATTCCACGCGTCGGGCGCGCGTGTTTCTGGACCGGGCCATCGAAGCCGGACAGGAGAATGCGCGTTTCGTCGGCAACGTCATGAACTCCATGGACACGTTGCGCCATTTCGGCAGTCATTCCTGGATGAGCCAGCGCTTTACGATGAAGGCGCGGGAGGTGCGCGATAACTGGCGAGCCTACGTGTTTCAACGATTGGCCTACATAGCCGTGCTCGGCTTAGCCATCGCGCTACAATTTGCCGTCACACTTCTCCTTCTAATGCCTGAATACCGGGCCGGCGCGGTCACGATCGGCGATATTGTGCTATTCAACACGCTTCTACTCCAACTCAATACGCCCTTCGAGATGGTCGCGCGCGCGATCTCTGACGCGGCGCGGTCGCGAGCCGACCTCATTCCTCTCGCCAGACTGTGGGTCGCACCAGAAGAGCGGCGAACATCTCATGCTCATGATTTCACGCCCTCCGCTGGCCAGCTATCCTTCGAGGGCATTCGGTATGCCTACGACAACGGTCGTGGCGTTACGAATGTCTCATTTCTGGCTAGGCGCGGCGCCATTACCTTCCTTGTCGGCGAATCCGGATCGGGGAAGTCGACAATATTCAAGCTCGTCCTGAAATCGATCGAGCCAGACTGCGGCCGTATTCTGGTCGATGGAACCGATATAGCGACCATCGATCACACGGATTGGTATGCCGCAGTTGCTGTTGTGCCGCAGGACGTGATGTTGCTCAATGAGTCGGTAGCCGACAACATTCTGCTAGGACGGCCCCGCGACGAGGTGCGCCTTCGCGGTGCGTCGGAAAAAGCCGCAATTCTCCGCATTATCGAGGCTCTGCCGGAAGGATTTGAAACAACCGTTGGAGAACGCGGTTTGAAGCTTTCAGGCGGGGAGCGCCAGCGTGTTGCGATTGCCCGCGCGCTCTATGGCGAGCCGGCGATCCTTCTTCTCGACGAGGCCAGCTCCGCGCTTGACGAACGAACCGAGCGCGACATTTTGGACCATATTCGCAGCCTGGCGGAAGATGTGACCGTGCTGGCAATCACTCATCACAAAGGCGTCATTTCTACAACCGACGTCGTGGTCGAGCTGACCGACTGCGGTTTGTCCTTGACCTAGGCGAAGGGGATGATCAGCCCGGCGCATTGATTGTCTGCACTGTAGGCGCATTGCTGG
The DNA here is from genome assembly GCF_036923295.1 of Bradyrhizobium sp. 26S5. Classification (NCBI taxonomy): domain Bacteria; kingdom Pseudomonadati; phylum Pseudomonadota; class Alphaproteobacteria; order Hyphomicrobiales; family Nitrobacteraceae; genus Bradyrhizobium; species Bradyrhizobium sp. 26S5. Next base: position 1,275,434 of record NZ_CP145948.1, read on the forward strand.
ACGAGATGCCTTCGTAATTGCAAGAAGTGGCCCACGCAATCAAGACGTGTCAATTGTGCATACGATGACGTAATTGCGGTCAGCGCCTGCGGCTCAAAAAGTCAGCTATCTTCAAGCCTTCCCGCAAGCTCGCGAATCGGAGGGGACTATGAAGGAACCGCCAGCCAGTTGAGCTCGTCGGATAGCAGGAGAAGGTATTTTTCGAAGCGTTCGGCTCTTTGGTTGGGGACGAGCGCTGTCACCACTTCCTGGAGGTCCTGTCCGACGACGGGTACGATTGACAGCACCGATCGCGCTTCGGCGGTCGTGACATCGGCGGCTCGTTCCCAAGTCTGGTTTTTCTGAAACGCCCGGGTGTTCTGTCATGACGACGATACAACCCGAACGGGCGAGCGAACGCAATTCCCCGAAAGGAGATGAATTTTTAGGTGCAGGCTGACCGCGGGTTTAGGAACCCGGACCGAAACAGGCTGGCGATCGATCGGCGTCGATTGCTGCCGAAAGCGCGGTGAGCCTTGGCGGGCGCGCTGGACTCTCCGGTTTGGCAGAAGGCCAAAAGATTTCTTACGAAGTCAAAGTCGCCCCCAAGCGAGCAAAAGCACCGCAGAAAACCTGCGGGTCTGATCACGTCCGCCTGTGATAGATCTCCGGCAACAATCGCTAAGACGAACAGGCTGCGTTCTTTTCAGAGAGGACGCAGCGAATTAGGATTGCGGCACGTCTTTGGACTGACCATGTTCGCCGTCTTTTGCGTCTATATCCGCGTCGGGCTTTCGATCGTAAGTGCAGTAGGCCACGGCAAGCACGGCTTGCAGGTTCGTTGTCCGCGCTTTCGGCAGGAGCTTGAGCAATTCGGAGTTTGATAAAGCCGAGCGGCCGAGCGCAGCCGTGTGCACGAAAACCCAAGGGAGAGCGCGCGGTTTCGTCGCGCCCTGAGTAGACAATTACTGTTGCAAACGTCTAGGTTGTATGCAACCGTAGACTTGGGCGTCAGAAACCCGAGATAGCATCAGTGGCCATCAATGGGCTAGCGTATAACAGCCCCGTTCGGTGGGACGGTGCGCCCATGTCGAAGGGGCACCCCAAAAGCACATTGGCCGTTCAGGATTACGGTTTCTGAACCGCCGGCAGCCAGTCCGCTACCGGCATCAGAGCTAAAAGCAAAATCCATGAACCATCAGCGAATCTCGCGCCGCGCCGTGGCGATCGCTCGCGTCTGCAGTCTCGAAGTGTTGCACGACAACGAAACATCTCAGCAGAGAGCCGACCGGTTGCTGGTGCCGCACAAGCGGCGTAACGGCATCGTCAACTTAATCGACCGCCGAGCTGAAGGAGGCGCTTCTCAAAGATTCGAGATTCGGCCATTGTGCTTGTCGTCTCGCACCAAGTCGCAAAGGCTCGCTCGCGCGAAGCGACGGCGGTGACGGCTCCCCATGCGAGCCAACAAATAAGCCCGCTAGCCTCTCCGGATTTGTTAGCGATCTGTGGACGCTCACATTGCTGTCGGCCGCCAAAGACGATCTTGGCGGGGTTTCCTCGGCAAGGCGGTTGATACCTTGGTCCGGCGAGTGTCGCCCACGTGTGGATTCAGGATCACTCGCCGAGGAGCTTCGACAATACAACGCCGCTCGCTTGAAATGATTCGAGCGGCGTTGGCTCCTAGCCCCGCGAAGGTGATGCAAAATCCCGACAAGGATGGGGCAGCACAAAGCGTGCCAAGGTTCATGTCTCAAACTGGAACTTTGTAGAACTGCGGGAGTCGATTCCTGGCTCTCGACCCCTTCACTACGCTCAACAGATGGAAAGCCCAACCAACTGAGCTGACGCCATTTAGTGTTCTTCGCGCTGGGACCCTTTGACTCTCGCGGAGCAGGGATTTCCTGTCTCTGGGGCTTCGGGTTCTGTCGCGTCCTTCCAGCAGTTGATGTCGCAATATGGTGCAGGCCCGGAACGTGTTGGAAGTTCAAACCAACCCGCCGGGGAGGGCGGCTGCGCTTCGGTGACAACATCAACCGCCCGTCGACCCGTGCGGACTGGTTTTCGATCCGGCGCGTCTTTTTTCTTTGGCTGGGCCGACCTGACTCTTCTGGCAGGGGATTTGTGCCGGGCTTTGAAGATTATCTAGAAAGCGCCGGTCCGTAGCGGCTGTTGGTTCCAACCAACAGCAGGGATGAAGAGGCCGGTTTCATCGAGATCGTGCCAGCAGGAGCAGCACGATCGGAAGGAATAGTCATCAATGAACACGATCGTCATCAACAATGAAAAGTCGTCCGTTAACAAGCGGGATTGAGGGCGACTGGGGTTGCGAAGGCGCGCCAAAGGACGATCAGGATGAAGCGCAAGAGCTTCCTGAGCCAGGCGAGGATGCGGCGGAAGTTATAGCCGACGGCGGAGAGGATGACGTTGGCCGCATCGCCGGCACGGCAGGTAGCAGCGGCCGAGGTGACCATCGACTTTCAGGTGTCCGATGATGGGTTCGATGGCGGAGCGGCGGCGCAGCTCGCGCTTGATGACACCGAAGACGCCGCGCTTCTGGCCAGAGATGAAGACGCGACGGGGATTTTGTGCGTCGTGGCCGCGATATCCCTTGTCGACATAGGCCCGCTCGATCGCGCAGCCGGTGAGTGTCTCGGTGCGGTCGATGACGTCCCGCAAGGTGTGACCGTCGTACGGGTTATCGGGTAGCGCCCTGGCGTGCAGCACGAACAGGCCACCGTGAGCCCGGCGGTTGTTGGTGACGATAGAGGCTTTGACACCGAACTCGTAAGGCGCGGCTGCTTTGCCCTTGCCGATGCATTCCACCTCCGGGGCGTGGAAGGAATAGAGCTTCCAGCCGCGCTGGCGCTGCTGCTGCGCGCGAATCTGCGTGGCCCGGCTGAGCGAGAGGGCGAACGCGTTCTCGAGCACAGCCTGACCTTCGATCTTGCAGCGGATATCGCGGATGATCCGGCCCAGCCGGCTGCGCAGCTGCCGGTGATGCCGCTTGAATTGCTTGGCATGGGCGTAGCGTCCAGCCATCATTGCCGCGGTCTTGGCAATGCGAAGGTAGGACTGCCGCAGCTTGACCCCGTTCCTCGCCAGGCGGTTGAGCCCCTTGATCGCCGCGTGCAGCAGCTTGGCGTCGGTCGGGAAGGTGATCGCCTTCGGCTGCACGGTGGTATCGACCGTGACCCGCTTGAGGTCTTGGCTGCGTAACGCGCCGGCCTCGTGCGCCACCCGCAAGCTCTCGGCCAGCAACAGCTCCAGCTTGCCGCCGAGCCGCTTGCGCCAGTGGCTCAGGTCCGAGCGCTCGTGCGGGAACGCGTGCTGAAAGAACTCTTCGCCGGTGAAGTACTGGAAATACGGGTCGTGGACTCAACCCACACCCCCTCATCGGACAGGCCGTAAATGTGCTTGAGCAGCAGCCCGATCATGAAGCGGGTCGCGATGCCCGGCCGGCCGTTCTCGCTATAGAGCGGCGCGATCTCGCCGTCGATCCAGTCCCAATCGACCTTGCCGGCGAGCTGAACCAGCTCGTGCTTCATATTGATGATCTGGTCCAGCCTGGCCCGGAACAGATCGCCCGATCCCGTCGTCTTGTGCTTCTTCGGTCGCATCGCCACCTCCGATGCAACGACGGAATCATGACTGGCGATTCGACGGAATCCCGAAAATGAAACTGCAAGGTTCCGATGTCCGAAGCATCAAAACCCTGCAATCCTAACAATCCAAAACGACAAATGCGATTCCAGCTCAATCACTTAGCCGCTCTTCACGGACGACTAAAAAGGGTGTCGGCAAGACGACGCTTGCTGTGCATCTGGCTTGTTTCATGGCGGAAGCGGGCCACCGGGTTCTGATGATCGATGTTGACGCGCAGGGCAGCGCGACCGACACGATCAAGCAGAATACAGGGTCGATCTCGGCGGCCGATCTCTTCAAGCCGGCGACCCGAGTCGCTGGTGAAAACAACGGTATCACGCTGGCGCCGGCCGACAGTGACTTTACGGATATCGATCGCGGCAACGCTGCTGCCGTCATGACCCTGCAGCAATCTCGCCGATGCCGCCGAGCGGTTCGATATCTGAATGATCGATACCCCGCCATCGCTTGGGCTTCGCAGCGCCGCTTGCCTGGTCGCCGCCTCGCATGTGCTGGCGCCAATTTACCTGGAAGATTAAAGGCCTGATGCAGACCGTGATCGGTGTCCAACGACGGTGCGGTCGCCAGGACACGAGAATCTCGGCTTGCTGCATTCGAATTTCAATACCAAGTCGCCTCGTCAACGGACGCACTTAGAGCAGCTCTTGCGCGAAGCGGGAACGTACGCATTCCCAGGCCAGATTGTTGCACGAGACCGCTATGCCGAAGCCGTTGCGGAACGCGTGCCGGTGTGGAGATTGAAGCGTCGCTGGGCGCAAAAAATCGCGTAGTTTCACAACCGAGGTCGGCAGCATCGTCGCTGGCAATAAGGGTTCGCTATCAGAACCGGACCGGAGAGCTTGTTGTCGATCAAACGCAAGCAGTCGCAGCACTCAACGCAGCAAGGGTGGAGACGGAAAAAGAGCTTGGGATCACGGTCATAATGGAAAAATGGATCGTCTCCCAATCCGCCATCAATCCAGCCTTCGACTCCAACGAGAGAGAGCGAGAAGATTGGCTAGCAGCTAGGCGACATCTCGCTCTCGATACTCGATCTCGCCGATTGAAGCCGCTACGTTCCAGCTCTCGTAATAAGGGATATAGCGCGACAATCAGGATGAGAGCGGCGCGTCAATCAAGATGAGACGAGGCGGCCGAGTCAGGAGATAATTGACGCTGGCCGCCTACTTGGCAAGCGTTGATTGACGCTGCGCGACAATCAAGCGGCGCTGCCAGCGTCAATCACAGTCTTGTCGAGTTCGTTGGGGGTCGTGTGAACAGGTGGCCGGCCTGGACCGCGCTTGCGATCGAGGGCAACTTTTCGACGGTAACTTTCGACGTTCATCTCGAGGATCGTGGCGTGGTGGACCAAACGATCGATGGCAGCCAACGTCATTGCCTGGTCCGGGAAGATACGCCCCCATTCGCCAAATGGCTGATTGGCCGTGATCAGCAGCGAGCGTCGTTCGTAGCGGGCGGCGATCAACTCGAACAGCACACTGGTTTCCGCCTGATCCTTGCTCACATATGTGATGTCGTCGAGGATCAGGAGGTCATAGCGATCGAGTTTGGCGATCGCGGACTCCAGCGCCAGCTCGCGCCGCGCGACCTGCAGCCGTTGCACCAGATCAGTGGTGCGCGCGAAGAGAACGCGCCAACCGTTCTCGACGAGAGCCAGGCCGATCGCCGTGCCGAGATGGGTCTTGCCGCCGCCCGGTGGACCGAACAAGAGCAAATTGGCGCCGGCCTTCAACCAGGCGTCGCCAGCGGCGAGCGCCATCGCCTGTGCCTTTGATAGCATCGGCACGCTTTCGAAGTCGAAGGTGGCGAGCGTCTTGCCGGCGGGCAAACGCGCTTCCACCATGTGTCGCTCGATCCGACGGCGGGTGCGATCGGCCGCCTCGTGCTCGGCAAGGGCGGCGAGGAAGCGGGCGGCAGGCCACCCTTCCTTGTCCGACTGTGCGGCGAGCTTCGGCCAGATCGCCTTGACGCCCGGCAGGCGGAGCTCATTGAGAAGCAGCTCGACACGGGCAGCATCGACGGAGGTAGCGATACCGGTCATGCTGCCTCTCCCAGGTTCGAGCGGCCCGACATGACGCTGACGGAGGCGAGTTCATCGTAGACGTCGAGCGGCGCCAGCTTGACGGCGACACGCGGGATCGAGGCCGCCTCGGGTCGGAAGCGGTCGCGCAGCGCGGCAAGATCGGGTAACTGTCCGGCGTCCAGATCCATCGCGATCACCTCGGCGAGTTCTGCTTCGCAGGCGCGCTCGTGAGCCAGCGCCAGAAGCTCGACCGTCACCTTGCAGGCGCGCCGGTCATCACCATGCTCCCGCAAGGTCTCGAACAGACGTTTGTAAGCTGCACGCGGGAAGAGTTGGTCGCGATAAACGAGATTGAGGAGCGCCATCGGCTTGCGCCGCAGGGCATGGATGACGTGCCGGTAATCCACAACATGACCGCCCTGGCTCTCGGACACAGGCCGACCGCGCCGCAGCGTCACGACCGGCGTGACGCCAAGGAAGCATTCGAGCCGGTCGTCGAAGATGCGCACACGCAGGCGATGGCCGATCAATCTTGAAGGCACGGTGTAGAATACGCGCCGCAGGATGAAGCCGCCTGACGACGTCACCGGGATCACTTTCTCCTCGAAGTCGGTCGTGCGGCCTTTTGGCAGCGGCGCCAAGGCCTCCTTCTCGAGCGCGATCGGCTTGGCGAGGTTGGCGTTGCGCCGGCCGACAATCTCGTCGACAAAAGCCCGGTACGCATCGAGACTGGCGAACTCGCGCGTCCCCCGCAGCAACAGCGCATCTTCCAGTGCCCGCTTGAGATGGCCGTGCGCGCTCTCGATCGAGCCGTTCTCATGTGCGATGCCCGCATTGTTGCGCGTTGGCGCCATGCCATAGTGGCCCATCAGCCCGGCGTAGCGCTGCGTCAGATCCCCCCGTGCGTCGGCGGCCAGATTGCGGAATGCTGCCGACAGGCTGTCGCTGCGATGCTCCCGCGGCACGCCGCCAAGCGCCCACAGCGCGTTCTGCAAGCCCTCCGCCAGGGCGACGAAGCTTTCGCCGCCGAGCACGACATGGACATGCTCGAAGCCGGAGAACGCCAACCGGAAGTGATAGAGCCGGTGATCGAGCGGCTCACCCGCGATGGTAATACCGAGCGCGCTCACGTCGGTGAAGTCGGACAGACCCAGGCGGCCGGGCTCGTGCTGCTGGCGGAAGATCACGTCCTGTTCGGGGCCGTTGAGCGCCCGCCAGGCGTTGATGCGCCGCTCCAGCGTGCGGCGGATGTTCGGGTTCAAGTCATGATGCCGTCGGCGCAGCTCGTCCAGCACGCCGATCACGCGGATGCCGGGCGCAGCCTTCAGGATCGGAACGATCTCGGCGTCCCAATACTGCCCGAGCGGATCGGACCGGCGCCGGCCCCTCGGCGTCTTCTTCTGCGATGGCGGGCGACAATCGCCCTCGATTCGATACGCGCTTGCCTTCGAGAACCCCGCCTTGGCCGCGGCGGCCTCGGGGGACAGTGTCAGTCGGTACGTCATGTACAGCCTCATCTGGTGGTCGGTGATGTGGAGGCCAGGCAAGGCATCGATTCCCTCTTGTCGAGACGAACCAACAGCTTGCACCAGCCGCACCCGGCCGCCAGACGGGTCCAAAAACGCGCGACGCCGATGGGGACGGTCCTCCGGTCGGGCTGCGCCCTCCCTTCGGTCCGTCCCCATCGGCGCAGTCTCACCTTGATTGTCGCTGGAGTCTCACCCTGATCGCCGCCGCGCAAAGGGAAGCGGCCAAGGCGCGGCAGTTGGTCCCCGCGGTCACAGCAAACAGGCCAGCCCTATCACTACAAGGCACTGCTCCTTGGGAGCCCACCAAAACGGTAGTTGAGGCGACCGCGGCAGATTTGTAAGCGTCGTTCTCGGGCCACAGCGTTGAGGTCTTGACGGCAATAGGCCCACGGAAGCAGCTGATCGATGTCGCTGTTTGGATGGCCGTTGACGATCCTGGTGAGGGCGCCGGGCAGGTAAGCGAGTGGATCGACGTCGTTCAGCTTACAGGTTTCGACCAGTGATGCGATGATGGCCCAGTGCTCGGCACCACCGTCAGAGCCCGCGAACAGCACATTGTTCCGGTTCAGCGTGATCGGACGGATCGATCGTTCGACAGTGTTGTTGTCGAGCTCGATATGACCGTCGTCGATGAAGCGCGTCAGGCCCTCCCAGCGTGAGAGCGCATAGCGAATGGCGTCGGCCAACTTGCCCTTTTGGCTGATCAACGCGAGCTTTGCACGGAGCCATCGCTCGAAGGCTTCCGCCAGCGCCCGGATTGTCTGCTGCCGAACGAGACGGCGCTCCTCGGCGCCGCGACCACGGATGTCCCTTTCGATGCGTAGAACTCGCCGATAGAAGTTACGTCGCATGTGCGACCAGCTTGCGTCAGGATAAGTCCTGGAAAGGAGGAAGAATGTGACCTGAAACCTTTCAACGTGACCCAGAGGGTTCGACGCCCTCGCGGCAAAGGCGGAGCCCGCCAGCCGGAAGCGAGTCTTGCATGGGTGACGGCAACGTCATTCGTGAAGCGTAGACAGCGGGTACTGAAGCCCTGTGGCAGCCTCGAAATCATGGTCGTGCTGAAGCCTTCGCCGTGTTGGATCCGGGGGCAGCACTGGGAAAGCCGCTATGGTCAGGCTTACCGGTTCGGCCGGGGTCTCAGAGCAGGGCAAAGGTACGGGATGGGCCACCAGGAAACCTGAGAGGTCCCGTTTGTGTCCACATGAATCGGCCGGACAGGAGCACCGGCCTGAACAATGCTCCGGGCCCGATGACCGACTTGGCGAACATCGCGAGCGCAGACGCGAACACGAAACACCAAGGCATGTGGAATCCCGAGGCGAAGACATAAGCTGACGGACATGCGCGGCGGGAAGTCGTAGCGGCTTCGTAGTACCGAGGAAGGCGGGGAACTGGGCTCACCGGGACCCGCTGGAGGGAAGGGAGCCGTCACGCGTTAAGACCCATTGACGAGAAACACGGGAGGGAACCCTGAGTCCCGCAAACCTGTCCACGAAACGACAATGGATAGCCGATCTGGCGAGGCAACATCCCGAGCGGGTGCTGACCGCGCTGCATCACCTGATCGACCGTGAATGGATGCTCGAGGCTTATCGTCTGACGCGCAAGGATGGCGCGCCCGGCGTCGACGGCATGATGGCGACGGACTATGAGGCGAACTTGGAGGTCAATCTTGATGATCTCCTGGCGCGCATCAAATCCGGCCGTTACATCGCGCCGCCGGTGCGACGGCACTACATCCCCAAGGCGGATGGCACGGAACGGCCGCTGGGCATCCCGACACTGGAAGACAAGGTGGCGCAGCGGGCGATTCTCCTGCTGCTAGAGCCGATCTACGAGACGGACTTCTTGCCGTGCTCGTACGGGTTCCGATCGGGACGATCGGCCCATGACGCCCTGCACGCTCTACGTACCGGGTTCATGGAACAAGGGCTGCGCTGGGTGGTGGACGTCGATATCTCGAAATACTTCGACACCATCGACCACGCACACTTGCGCCGATTCCTCGACCAGCGAGTCACGGACGGTGTCGTCCGGAGGATGATTGATAAATGGCTGAAGGCGGGGGTGCTCGAAAAGGGCATCCTGCGCCGCACGACTGTTGGAACGCCCCAAGGCGGCGTGATCTCGCCACTGCTTGCAAACATCTACCTGCATTATGTGCTGGACGAATGGTTCGAGCAGGTGGCGCGACCGCGGCTCAAGGGGCGGTGCCAACTGGTTCGATACGCTGATGATGCGGTGATTGCCTTTGAGGACCACCTGTCCGGCAAGCGATTGCTGAACGTGTTGGCCAAGCGGCTTGATCGGTATGGGCTTCAACTCCATCCGACCAAGACTCGCTTCGTAGACTTCCGGTTCAAACGCCCAGGCGGGCGTCATCCTGCGACGGCGGGGACCACGTTCAACTTCCTTGGCTTCACCCACGTGTGGGGTCTGTCGAGGCAAGGCAAGAATGTCGTCCGTCAGATAACGGCAAAAGACCGTTACGCACGCGCGCTGGCTTCTGTGATGGAATGGTGTCGGCAAAACCTGCACTGTTCGTTCAGGGAGCAGCACGCCCATCTGTCACGGGTAATCCGGGGGCACTGCGCCTACTACGGCATCTCCGGAAACGGCCGACGCATCAGATGGTACCACCACCAAGTCACGCGGATATGGAGGAAATGGCTCGCACGGCGTGGCCGCCACAGCAATCTGCCGTGGACGCGCTTCCGGGCCATGCTCGCGCGATACCCACTGCCAACAGCCAAGATCGTCCACCAATATGCTGCCGTCTCGTGAGCGAAGCTTGCGCGTGAAGAACCGGATGCGGGTAATCCGCTCGTCCGGGTCTGTGAGGGGCGGGGATGGCAACACCCCCGCCTACTCGGCAGAACGCAAGTTGGACATCGCCACGCTCGGCGAGCTTGCCATAGCCGGAAGCCATCGACCTGCAGGATCCCTTCGAAGCCTGCCAGATGGGCGATTGGTCGGTCGGCTTTGCGATCGGGAGCATAGACATAGGCGACGCCCGGCGGATCGGCGCCGCCCCATGGCTGGTCGTCCGCTGCATAGGCCCAGAGCTGACCGGTCTTGGTGCGCCCTCGGCCGGGATCGAGCACCGGCATCGTCGTCTCGTCGGCGAACAGCTTTGGCCGTCGCCTGAGCTTGCCGAGGAGACGCTCATGCAACGGACGCAGGTGGAAGGCTGCTTGTCCCACCCAGTCCGCCAGCGTCGAACGATCGAGCTCAATGCCCTGGCGGGCGTAAATCTGAGCCTGCCGATAGAGCGGCAGGTGATCGGCATATTTGGACACCAGAACCTGGGCGACGGTTGCTTCGGTCGGCAGTCCGCCCTCGATCAACCGGGCCGGGGCCGGCGCCTGCATGACACCGTCCTCGCAAGCGCGGCAGGCGTATTTGGGACGCCGGGTAACGAGGATCCGGAACTGCGCCGGGACCAGGTCCAGCCGCTCGCTTCTATCCTCGCCGATCCGATGTAACTCGCCCTGGCAGCAGGGACAGGTCTTGTCCTCGATGTCGACGACGACTTCGATCCGCGGCAGGTGCGCCGGCAAGGCGCCACGGTTGACGCGGCGCCTACCGGCTTGCACCTCACGGCCTTCAGGTGCGCTGACGTCCTGCGCCGTCTCGCCGTACGCTGCCACCTGCTCGACGTCTTCTAGGCCCAGCAGCATCTGATCTTCAGGCAGCGTCTCTGCCCGTCGGCCAAACCGATGTCGCTGCAATTCCTTGATGATCTGACGCAGTCGTTCGCTCTCGCACCGCTCCGCAAGCAGCATCGCTTTCAGCGTCTCGGGATCGTCAGGCAGGGCGTCGCTCACACCCAATTCAGAGCATATTCGCCGCCATCTGGCGACACATCCCACGCTCTTGATTCACTTCGCCGCAGTGCCGCCAACAACTATCCCGCTCGCGTTGGCGCCGGCGTCTCCCGCGCCTCATGCACAAGGCGCCAGTCGAGTCCTTCCAGCAGCGCCGACAATTGCGCCGCCGACAGACGCATCACGCCGTCCTCGACCTTCGGCCAGCGGAAGATCCCATCCTCGAGCCTCTTGGTGAACAGACACAGACCCGTTCCGTCCCAGAACACCAGCTTGATCCGATCCGCCCGCTTGGCCCGGAACACATAGACAGCGCCCGAGAATGGGTCTGCCCGCATGCTCTCGCGCACCAGGGTCGCAAGCCCTTCCATCCCCTTGCGGAAGTCTACCGGTTTGGTCGCCACCATCACCCGGACCGCACCCGACGGACCAATCACCGGCTCGCCTTCAGTGTCTGGACGATCGACGCAATCATCGTCGGGTCCGCGCCACGACCGGCCCGGATCGTGATTCCGTCGACTTCGATCTCGATGATCCCGGCATCGCAACGGCGAGCCCGGGTATCCGCTTTGGCCTTGCAGCGCACCGTTTTGCGCTTCCGGCCAACAGCGGGCGCCGGCACCACAGCATCTACCACCGCCGGCACAAACTCTACTTCTTGCTCTTCGGAATAATCGACCGCAGCATCTCGCAACTGACGTCGCCAACCAAACAACTGCTGCGGCGACAATCCATGCCGTCGGGCTACCGAACAGACCGAGTCGCCGCTCGCCACGATCTCCGCAACGATCCGCGCCTTGTCCTCGTCGCTCCACTTCCGCCGGCGGCCGGCTCGGGTGAAGACCTCAAGCCGCCGCACCGGCTCCGTGATAGCACTATGCTCTGTGTCCATTCTAAGCCTAACGGTTCAAACAAACCGCAGACTCGCAGATCGCCCCGTGGTCCGGAAGGTGGCCGCTGAACGGCGCTTACCCAGATTTGCAGAGTACGACCCGTCTATCGATCACGGGGGCGATGCCGGAGCCAAGCTTTATGGAAAGCGTTCAGTACTTCGTCACGCGCCATGAAGGCCAGTGGAGGGTTGCGCTCATTGTGAGCACTCCGGCGCTTACGCCACTGAGGAAGAGGCGATCCGCGCCGCGGTCGACGCAGCCCACAAGGAGGGAAAGGCAGGACGCGACGCTCAGGTTCTAGTTCAGGGCCATGACCACAGGTTCAGAAACGAGTGGACATATGGCACCAAGACCTATACCCACCGTCCGGCTAATCGGGCTGGAGCCCCAGATACGCACCCACGCTCGATGCCGATCGAAAACGCCGATGGGTCATCGATCGTATGGCGGAACGTCAAGGCGGTCACTACGAATTTCATTTCTCCGCAGGACTCATCGAAGCGCGTTGGCGTGAGTTTCCAATTCAGCGAATCTCGGAACGTCAGCTCAGGAGCACGAACACTGTTCGCGCGACAAGGTTTTTTCGTGTGTCTCCAGCCGACCGGAGACCCACGATTGGGTCACGAATTAGGCTTCTCGCCCGCCGTTGTCAAAACGAACTCTGCCGGCCGGCCGCGCGCAGCATCTCGTTCTGGGCGGTGGCGTAAAGCGTCCGCCACGATTCCCTCAGCTCGGGGTGAAAGAAGGGCCGAATTTGCAATCAAAGCTCCACATCAACGCCTCGCCCATTGCGACGAAGTGCGATGGCTGAACGCAAAGTCTGGCGTGCTTGTGACCTGAAAGCGTGATCAGCGATTGGAACATCGGTCTTTCGTCGAGCGAGGCGGGCAGCGCGGTGATCATATCCAGCGCCTTCATCCGCTGCTGCTCGATATCGCCGCCGAACATATCTCTTGCATCAGGAGCTAGTTCAACGAACCTGTTGTAACACAGGTCAGCGAGGTCGCGACGGACCGGCCACATCGCGTCAAACGATATCCTGATAAGGTCGACCTGCTCGGGCGTCATTGGTCAGACGAGCAGGCTCGTAAAGAATGGTTTTGTGATCTCAGCGACTGACGGCTCCCTTTCGTGGGAAGTGACGACGGAGATAAATTGGTGTTTGCAGTTCCAGCAGCGCCAAAGAACCTGAACTTCGTTCGCATTGACGCGTTCATGCCACTCGCTGGTGACTAACCCAGAACCACAGCGAAGGCATTCTTTGTGATGTGGTATTGAGATTGGTGTCATGTGAAACCTCGTTTCGTATGCACAAGCGACGCAAACGGTAGAAACGCGATAATTTGTAAGCCATCACTTGCGCTTCCTTGAGCAGCTGTGCTGGATCAGATCTCCGTTTCAAGGCTCGTGCCGATAAGCGAGCATACTGTGACCGACAGCATGCTGGAAACCGGTCAAAGAGGGAGCGCCGGAGCGGGTCACAGTGTCTTGAGGTATTCAAGCAACGCCTCTTTGTCTCGGTCGCTTAAACTGGTCCCGTACTCGTGTCCGCATGGGCTATTTCCAGAATTGATATTACTACAATCCGTGACAGACAGAGTTTCGCTCAGCGGCTTCCTGGGTCGCAGCAAGACCAACGTCTTCAATGTCATATTTCCGTCCAACGCTGAACTGCGGTTTGCGCATCCCCTGATGGCTTGAGCAATTCCGCCAGGGTAGGGACCGAGCCGTTATGAAGATGAGGTGCGGCGGCCCAAATACCCTGCAGAACACGAGCCTCGTAGGCGCCCCACGGCTGCTCCCTGCCGCTTGGCCTTTTTGATTGCTTCGGAGGTGCTGGCAGTATCGAAAGCCGTTAGCAAATCCTGCAGCGTTGGTGGTAGTCGCACGAGCCCCAGAGACTCCGGTGTGTCCGACGATCCCGGGTCTGGCGCCGCTGCCACCCGTGCGTTAGTGGAAGGCGCGCCGCCGGCCAACAGGTGTTCTGCGATCGAACCAATGACCGAGGTCGCAAGAATGTTAAGGATCTCATCGTTCTCCTTGAGTGGGACGGTCGCGAAGGGATGTACGCTCCCTTCAGCACGCCCGTCTTCGCTTTCCAGGCGAGGACGTCGTATTCTCGTGTATCGGTACCAACGTTCTGGACCGTAGTCCTCCATGTTTTGATGAATGGAATGCGTTGCTCTCCGTCTTCAATCCCGTGGCATTCGCGACACCCCCTTCAGCGGAATCCCTTTCACCCTTGCCTCGGGGGGGCTAAAGCAGCGTCAATCTTCCAGGGCCATTTCGGAGTGCCGATTCACTTCACCAAGCTTCAAGCTCACTCAGGCCGTCGAAATTGGCGGAGTTATTGTCGAGGAAATTGATGATCGCGCCCTGACGCATCGGCTCGAACGTAGTGAATACCCCCAGAACCTCGCCAACGTTCCGAGCTAGCCCCAAGATGTCACTTCCATCTTTGGCGAATCCAGGCCATTGTCTTTTGTCCTGTCGCGGCGAATTCCAAAGGAATGGGTATCTCACAGGAGCGTCCGCGGTTTTCATGTTTTCCGGGATCATGAAGTCGGGTGGCGGGCCGATGTCCAGTCCGGATATGCGCTTGAAAATCATACCTACAGCATCCAGACGGCCAACTCCCCAGCCGTTCTTGGGCAGCGCACGCACCATGAGCGTGTGAAACCGCAAGTACCACCCATCTACCTGTCGACGAAGATCCGCAACATCGGCCGCATCCGGCGTTGCGGACCGCAGAACAGCTGCAGAAAACGGAGCGAACGAGCTGTCGCTGGCGATCACGTCGCCGACTGCCTTGTCCAGATCGCCAAGCAGTGCGTAGAAGTCTACAAACCCCGGACTGCCATCCACCCGATACACCTTGCCGTCAACTTCGATCTGGCGCGAGTGACATGCCGAGCTGGTCATTCCGACGACCTGGAAGTCTTGAGGGCCAGAAGCGTGAAAGCCGGCGGGAAGGTTGGCCGTGTTTGCAGGATTCCGTAGATACCCGTACCGTGACAAGCCATCCGCGAGGAACGGCTGTCCGTTCGTTTGCTTCAGGGCCTGCATCCAAGATAACGAAATCAAACGCGAACCCTGATCGCGCGAATAGAAATCCGCTCTCGCTGCCGCGGTCCAATCCATACGCGGTCCAATCCATACCTTGGTCAACATAGATAGGGTTGGCGTCGGTACCCTGAGCGCTCGATCTTGTCGTGACGAAACGCTAAGGCAATTAGAATGAGAGTACGGAGCATCGTGTGGCCTACCGCTTCCATTGTCAAAATCGCCCGAAGAGACGTTCGCCGAAACCCCACGCCGTCTCCGGCAAACTTGGGCTCGCCTTTCGGCTTGCAGGTCGCCTGATCATTGGTCATTAGAGGGCGCTGTCCAACTAAGTTCAACCTACCAAGTCTTGGGAGAAGGCACCGGCTAGCGGTGTATCGGTAGCCTTACTAATCGCAGAACTTGCCGTAGCGAACCAGACCCACGCCGATTTGTCTCCAGAGACTGACGATCGCTTTGGAGGCCTGGCTAGGTATTGGCGTGCGCTGCCGGGCAACATGCGTCTCACCGCATCGGGGTATCAAAGTCTCGGACCGTGAAATCGTTGGCCAAGCTCTCTTCTGAAAAGCACAAAGAGTCGTTGGGCAGACCTCTTGTTGCTGATTCCGCAACGAGCGCGGTACGATACGATCGATCATCGTACCGGATCTTTGTGTGTAGGGCGTCGACAATTGATCAGCATCAGCCTCATCGCCCAGGGGCCAGTCCTCTTGCGCCGCCGTTCCCCAGATCGTACGTGCGGGGACATAGGGACATAGGGACATAGGGACATAGGGGCGGGCGGCGCAAGCGCATCTGCACCTTCGATCGCAACGAATTTTCGTCGCAGGTCGTGTTACGTCGCCCAAGGCCCCGCATCCCCTGACCGATCGGGTTGGATCAACGTAACCGGCATGAAGCCCCCACCTCGCCATCGTGAGGCTCGCCTGCGATACAGCCTGGCATGAGCTGATCGGTGGAGGTGCAACGATGGCAAATACCATGCTTGATGCCAGGCAGGAAGGTGATTCCTATCGTCGGGTCGAGGTGATCACCGGACAGCGGCGGCGATGGACGGGCGAAGAGAAGGCCCGGATCGTAGCGGAGAGCTTCGAGGAGGGGGCGAACATCTCCGAGGTGGCGCGGCGCAATGGCGTTGCCCGCGGGCTGCTCACGGTGTGGCGACACCAAGCTCTCCGGGGTAATCGAGATCGAGATGAAATCCATCTTCGTGCACCGCGTCCTGAAGGCGATCACGTCGTGTACCTGGAGCCGGCTGTTCAGGTCGCTTTCGTCAAGTGCCGCAAATGACCGAGCGGCTGGCACGTTGATTGCGGAGGCGCAGCGGCTCACTGCGCTGAAGCGCGAGCAAATCGAGTTGGTCGTCGCCGAGACGGCCCGCAGCAGTGAAGCCATCGACCTCGCTGCTATCGACCACATGCACGACAACCCAGTGACGGACGACGACCGCGAAGTGATCGCGTTTGATCGCCATCGTCTTGCGCAACGTCTTCCGCTGCGGATGCCGAACCTGGGAGCCGTGATCCTGCCCGCGGGGTCACCTCGGGCGAGTACTCGATCCTCCGCGCCGGGGTCGCGCTCGCCATCGTCTCCTCGCTCGGCGGCACGCTGGGCGCGGCGTTTCAAAGCATCTCGGCGTACCTCAGGGGGGAGATGGAGAGCAAAGAGATCATTTGACTGACGGCGACCGAGTTCATTGAGGCGGTTCGTGCCGGCCTCGTTCTATACATCGAAAAGCACATAGGAGCGTCCATTGATGGCCGTTCTTTGGTGAATACGAGGCGACGATATCCGATGCTCCCGTCCGTGTCGTTCCGGCTTGAGGAGGACAGGGGCATGTCCGTCCCGCCAGAACGCCAAGCGCTACTAGTGGTTCATCACAGTGATTTTGACGTTTTTATTCCGAGCCATTCGAGGATCGGCAAGCTTTCCGGCGGCACGAGAATTTCGATGCTCCTTGGGACGCCGGGTTGACGACGGATGCATCCGTTTCGTTCGAGAGTTACGATCATTTGGTGGACCGAAGGCGGGCTGACGCGGAAGTGGCGCTGGATGTCTTTCTCGGCGGGCGGCTGTCCGAACATGTTGGAATATGTGTAGATGAAAGCGAGGTAGTGCCCCTGCTTCTGGGTGAAGCGCGCGCCTGATTTTTGACTCATGGATCGATTCGTCCCGGCCTTCCGACAAGGAGGCAAAGGATGAATGTCCGTTATCGGGTCGAATTGAGCCAAGCCGAGCGAGACGAACTGACGGCGATGCTCGGCGGCGGCAAGTGCGCCGCCCGCAAGCTCAAGCGGGCGCAGATTTTGCTGGCGGCCGATGGAGGGCGCCGCGACGAGGAGATTGCCCGGACCGTAAGTGTCAGCCTCTCCACCGTCTATCGGACCAAGCGCCGCTTCGTGGAAGGCAATCTGGAGCGGGCCCTGAGCGAGGAGCCGCGTCCAGGGGCGGAACGCAAGCTGACGGGCAAGGAGGAGGCCCTGCTGGTGGCGACCGCATGCGCCAAGCCGCCGGCCGGCCGCAAACGCTGGACGCTGACGCTGCTGGCCAACGCGATGGTCAAGCTCACCGATCACGACAGCTTGTCGGGCGAGACCGTGCGCCGCCGGCTGGCGGAGAACGACCTCAAGCCATGGCGCAGGGACATGTGGTGCATTCCTCATGTCGATGGCGAATACGTCGCCCGCATGGAGGACGTGCTTGACCTCTACGCCGAGAGGCCGGATCCCGCCCGGCCGCTGGTCTGCTTCGACGAGACCCCGGTCCAGCTGATCGGCGAGGTGCACCAGCCGGTCTCCGCCAAGCCCGGACAGCGCGAGCGCTACGATTACGAGTACCGCCGCAATGGCACCGTCAATCTCTTCGTTACCTTCGATCCACATCGGGGGTGGCGCAACGTGAAGGCGACCGAGCGCCGCGCCGCCGTCGACTACGCCCATTGCATGCGTGAACTCGTCGACGTCCATTATCCCGAAGCCGCCTGCATCCGTGTCGTGCAGGACAATCTGTCGATCCATACCGCCGGTGCGCTGTATCAAGCATTTGCGCCCGCCGAAGCCCGGCGCATCCTGCGCCGCCTCGAATTCCACTACACCCCGAAACACGCCAGTTGGCTCAACATGGTTGAGTGCGAGATCAGCGTGCTGCAGCGCCAGTGTCTCGGCCGCCGCATCGACGACCCCAAAAAGCTCCGAAACGAGATCGCGGCATGGCAACGGCAGCGAAACAAGGCGCAAGACCGCATCAAGTGGATGTTCACAACCGACAAAGCCCGCGCCAAACTCCGCCGCGCCTATCCGGCCGTCGTCAAAGAGTCAAAATCACTGTGATGAACCACTAGCTGAGGTATGGACCATTCTCTCAGCCGCCCGCGATCTCGGAGATATCGTTACGCACTTGGTTGCGCGCCGCATTGTGGACGCTCACTTGACTGACCGTCAGCCCCGCATCACGTCGGATATCGAAGTGATTATGATGTACTTCCATTGAGCATATCAAGCTATTGAAGATTTGCGGGGCCGGCCACTGCGCCGGCTTTTTGTTTTGGTCGATCTCTTCGCTTTCGCTTATGGTCCGATCACTTGTGCCTTCTCTGTCGGTCCGGTCGTGCAGCCGCCATGCTGTGCAAGCCGTATTAACGACAGATACGGCCGCGTCTGCGATGAGAATACTATAGCTTCGAGAAGCTGGGTTGATGCTCATGTGCGCCTCCCCTCATCGGCAGACGAATAGCAGCCTCGAAGGCCAGTATAATGTGGTCTGTCCATTGCACCAGCCTCCAGCGATCGTGAGCGCTGGCGTAGGAAGTGACTTTCCGTTTTCGAGGCCGTCTGGGCGGCGGCCTAGTCAGTTCGAGCTTCGCGATCGCGGCAAGCACGACAGCTGTTGCGACCGTCCCTTGGGACCACTGTGTGAGTGCCTCAATGGCGTTCTTCAAGGCCTCTTCACGGGTCATAGCATGATCTCCACGCCGCGCCGCTAGGCCGATGCTACGGAAAGACGCGCGAGCGGCTGGAGGAGCCGCTAGCGCTAGTTAAGGCTGCGCGGACTTGGCCATCTCACGGGGGTTGTGCAAAAGTATGAGAAGCCAAATCCAAACGTCTCTCAGCAACTCGCGTGCCAGACAGTCAGGGAGGCGAAAAGCTGCACAGCCTCTTCACGGGTCATGATCGACACGAAACGCGGCGCTAGGGCGATCAATGAAAAGCGTGCGGACGGCGGAAGGAGCCGCCCGCACGAGTTGCTGGTGGAGACTTGGCCGTCTCACGAGGGTCATCAATAAGCAACCAAGCCAACAGGGCTCAGCAACTCGCGTGCCAGACGGTCACGCTGCAGAGACGCAAAACGGCTTGCTTTCACACCTTGTGCAGACTGACTACCTGCACTGTGGTGGCAGCTTCCGGACGTGCATGTCATGAACCGGACGCGACTGAACGAGATCAGACGTGCGGCGCTTTTAGTCACGTCTGGGGCGCGGGATGATTGGATCAACCTCGTCATCGTGTATAGCTATCAGCGCGCCGGGCTCCAGGCCGAGCCTTTGCAACTGCTCCTTTTCGATCGGGCAGTTAGCATTGCGGCCTTTGCGCCGCAGTCTTTCAGGGTCAGCTTCACGGCTTCCGCCGGATCGGTGACCGCAACCGTGTAAGTTACATGCCCGAAGTCTTCGTCGTCGTCGCTGTCTTTCTTGAAGATGGCGACAGTCACTATCCAACCATCCACCTTGCTGCCCTCGGGAGCAGCCCTCGTCATGTGAAATCGGCTCGGACCGATGATCCTGCAAATTCGGAGCCATCGGGCGTGCATGCCGTCAACCGAGCGCGGCTGCACGCAAACAAGAAACATACCCAGACTAGCCTCAACGGCTCGCGGGAGGCAGGTAACGAGGCATGATGCGCATTGCGCACTCATTAACCTGTGCGTGAAACGCGTCGGCGGTGTCGCTGTTTCCGAAAAATATTCGACGGCGGTCACGGCCAAGAGCTTCGATACAAAATTCGCGCGCTTTGTGGATAGCTCCACGTTCCGCGTCAGTTAGTGCGCTTTGGGCATTCACAGACGAATCGGTCAGGAGGAGGAGCGCGGCGGCGATCAACGGTCGTTTCATATCGGAGGCTCAACAAAGGCGCAGGCGAGATTGGTCCGGAATACTAATCGAGCCATCCCTCGTTGTCGAATTCGGCCGGTCTTGATTAATCCGTATCATCCCGGGAACCTCCTCCACACGAGCCGGGAGTTGCGCTAGACTCATAGCCTCAAGAGGAGGCGACTGGAAGTGCCGAGCGAGAAGCGGGTCAGTGTTGAAGAGCGGCCGGCGATCCTCCCGCGCCTTCGTCCCATACAGGCGTGACGCAGGGCGCGTTTCCAGCGTCTCCTAGCTGATCCTGACATCGCTCAGAATGATCCGGGGCGGTTCAAGTCCATCAAGGCGGCGCAGCACCACACGGCCGTCGGGATGCGCGCGGAAGCCATCCTGCGCAGGCTGATCGAGAGTTAAAGCGTGTCCGCCCGTTGTCGGCCTCGCCACGATGTGAGAGCTTACTTTGAGGATGAAACCGGGGTGCTTTGCGATCACATCATCATCAGCGAGATGCGAGCATAATCAATGGCCGTGACGAACGAACAGATAAAGTCTGTTGCCGTGCTCGGGACCAAAGGTATTGAGTTGCAGCTATCGCTGGCGGACAAGACAGTGCAGGAAGTTCTCTATCAAATCGGGCCATTCGCTTATTGCTACGGAGTTGCGACCGCCGTCACTACTGCCTCGGCAGCGCCGACGATCATCCGGCTCGCGATGATGTGATAGATGTCGTTAAGCCAGACCGGCGCCGATTCCGCGATCGCGTCGCTATCAAAGTACTCTTGCGTGCAACGCGCTTGAAGAAAACGCCTACGAATGGCGACAGGATCGCGATGATCACCGCCGACCCGGCAAGCACCGTCGGAACCAATACTTGCGCTTCGGTGTTCTGCGCAAGATCTTTCATCATAAACGGCAGGACTGGCGATACAGAACCACTCCAAAAATCGTCAGCCATGGGGCAGATGTCAAAATCCATCCCTGCAGCGACCCCGCCTGTCTTGTCATACAGTTCCCCTTCTCGTGACATACTTGTTGTGGGCCGAAGTGAGTACGGAGTTTGCATTCGGTCCACGGACGTGGCCCTGCCACCGCGGAATCGACGTCCGTCCCTTCCCAGCTGACTTCGCCTGCTTCCGATCAGACGGGCGTAGCCAGAAACGCGTAGCCTTCACGAAGAAGGCCCATCGAATGGTCCCGGCCAGCTCCGGTTTGCGCTGTTCCCGGCAAATGGCGCATGCGATGTCGTATACGCGACTGACCCTTTGCTCGCGCCGACGGCAATAGGTCACGAGCGAAGTCTACAAGTCGTCGTTGCGATCCAGTTCCTGGGCAAGAACCAGTGCATCCTCGATTGCCATACCGCCGCCGGATGTCATTTGCGGCGTCAACGAATGGGCCGCGTCGCCCAATAGCACGACACGGCCACGGTGCCAGGGGGCTGGCATCATCAAGACATCAAATGGGCGATAGCTATGTAAATGAAATGGGCGGTAGCTTATGTGCTTGTCTTCCGATCACCTTGGCAGCCGCGACCAGTTCGGGCGCCGTAAAGGGGGCGAGCAGTTTACGGAGATAGTCGCACACCTGATCTTGCAGAATACGAAGCTTTTCGTCCGTGCGTTCCAAGAAGAACAGATAGCACAGTTCTTTCGATAGCGGCAGCGCGCCAACTACTCGGCCCGTCGGAAGGCGATACAGGACGAAGCCATTCATCGCCTCGGTGCGAAAACCGTATAACGCCATACGCCTTGACCGGCGTAGTGCGGCTTGAACTCTTCGCCGAAGATGCTGTGGCGGATGTTGGAATAGATACCATCCGCAGCGATCAGCAGGTCGGCGCGGCCCGTCTCGCCGTTCGATAGCTGAACCGTCACCCCTCCATCGTCCTGATCAATTCGGGTGACGGTTGTGTTGAATCAATCTTCGCGCCGCCCTCCGTCGCAAAGTCTTCCAGGATCTGTCCCAGACGTGGCCGCATGATTCCCAGTGCGCCAGGACGATCGGCGTCCCAAATTCTTGGGGTGGACTGTTCGCTCAGAATCGTTCCTGCGCCATCGCGCACCGACACGAAGTCCCAACCAAGGCCACCTTCAAGACACGCATCCACCAATCCCAGTTCGGCGAGTGCCAGCAAGGTGTTCCCCAGTAGCGTAATTTTGGTGCCGATCCGGTCACGCTTGTCTCCCACTTCAATGACTCTGGTGGATGCGCCGATCTGTTGAAGCGCATGGGCCACCGTCAAACCGCCAATTCCGCCACCCACGATGAAAACCGTCTTCACCGCGCCCATGTTTTCTCCTCTCCTTGTTGGCCTTTTATTATCTTGGCGATCACACCTCGCGGGCGTCAACAACTCGGTTGCCAAGGAGGAGAGAAGCAAGCGACTCGCGTCTTCACAACGCGCCAGCTAACTGCTCGTGGAGCTTCCGGACATGCATGTTTCCAATCCGACGCTGTTGAATGAAAAATCCGACGTTGGCTAATGATGCCGAGGCCGTGAGGTGATTGGATCAATGTCATCGTCGTGAACCACGGCCAGTTCGCCAGCTTCCCAGCCGAGACTTTGCAACATTGCAGCTTCGAGCGGACGGTTAACCATTGCGCCCTTTGCGACGCTATCTCTCATGGCCAGCTTTGCGGCTTTGCTCGGGTTTGCGACTGCGACCGCGTAAGTTATGTGCCTGTACCCGTCGTCGTCGTCATCGCCGTCTTCCTTGATGGCGACCGTTACTAACCAGCCGTCCATCTTGCCGCTCCGTGAGGCATTGGCGTACGAGCTAACGAGCCTCTGCCAGAGCCATCGAACATCCGTGACACGGGGCTGGCCGCGAGGTCGGGGCCGCGTGCGCCAGTCCGTTGATCAGGTCTCTTGTGCTTTCGAGGCGCGTGACGACCTAGCAGGCTGTTGAAGAACTCAGCCGCGTTCGCAAACGAAGGCTGAATCGTCGCCATTGTGTATGTAGAAGTGACCGACGAGCCTGCCCGCGGTGCCGATCATAGCCCATCGGCGACCGCAGGCGGGGTCATTCTCGTCGTGCCCTTCCCATGAGATCTCCGCGCAGGCCGAACTGTCTCGCGCGCCGTAGCGGACACCGCGCCCGATTGCCGGTAGACCGCGAACCATCGCTCCTTGCCAAGTCATCGTGTTCACTGATCAAACTTAATGGAGCTGGCGGGGCCAGATCAGCCAATCATGCGTGTCGTCCCATAGGGAACAAATCCCGCCTTTCACCATGCCGAGATCATCCAGTTGCTGTAGACTGAGTTCAGAATTCGCCAAGGCCACCCAGCCAAGACCGGCATCCAATGAGAATCGGGAGGCGCCGACATCCAGTGAAGCCTTGATGGCTTCGGTGGCGTTAGCCACCGCGACCGCATACGTTACGTGCCGAAGTTGGCCGCTTTCTATGTAGCCAATTGAAACCATCCAACCTGCTGCCATGTGTGCAATCCGATATGGAGACTGCCCCAGCTTACTCTGCGCCACTAAGCGCAAAGCGCACCTACTAATAGTGGGAGGTTGGAAGGGCCGGCTCCCTTAGGCTCGCAACCTCAAGAGGAGTGGCAGATTTGACGAGCGAGAAGCGGATCAGCGTTGAACGGCCGGCGATCCTGACGTGTCTCCGTCGGGTGCAGGCGTGGCGCAGGCACGGCTCCAGCGGATGCTAGACTTAGACTAACCGATCCCACATCGCCAGAATGATCCCGCGCGACACAAGTCCATCAAAGCCGCGCAGCACTACTTAGCCATCTCGACGCGCGCCATAATCATTCTGATTGGGCTGACGGAACGCTAGGCATATGGTTCCGTGGGCCGGACCCGCTTGCGTAGCGATCTCACGTCGCGCCGAGAACGGCTCAGTCGCGGTCAGTGTAGGGATGCACGTTGCCACCGCTATGCTGTCCGCTCGGGCTTAGAGGCCCCCAGAGGTACTGGGTCCGTTCTTTTGAAGCGTCCACACAGGACACTGCCGCTGACTGACATACGCGAAGCGCTCTCCTGATCCGTCATGTAATGGTGAGTATTATGTTCTGGACCGATTCTGATGGCGTCGAGTTTAGCCTTATAAGCTTAGCGGGGATATCGCTCGTCGTCAGCGTAAGTTGGCTGCTGATCGGGTGAGCGTCCTACTTCTCGTGATGAGGACAATTCGGCCTCGGCGTGTAGCCTCTTCTTTTGGGGGGCGCGAAGTTGACTCTTCGCTTTGATGATGTGGAACAATTTACCACGGCTTGGTGCTCTTTCCGGGGCGTTGCGACCGTCCTTTCCAAGGTGGGACCATGACGGAGGAACACCGCGATTGGACTCTCATCATCGTACTTCTGAGTATTGCCGGCGCCGTGCTGCTGGTTGAGCGTATGTTCTAGACCTAGACGGCTATTCGAACCGGTTTTTACCGGCCTGCGTCATCCTCGTGTAGGTGCCGCTCTCGTGGATGGACTCTAGCGAGCCACGCGGGATCGCCCTTTTGTAGCCCAGCAGTGAACTCTCGGTGGCGCTACCTGGCTATGTTCTGTTAATATCAGTATTGTAGAAGTTTTCGGTAAGGGGCCGTTGGCATGACGCGGCCCGTTTCATTGTCTCACCCTAACCGGAGAGAATTAGGGCATGTGTATATTCCGGCAATCAGCAATGATTTTTCGGAAGCGGAACGGGACGAACGCGTGCGAACGGACTCAATCGCTGGACTGAGACCGAAGAGCGCTTGCTAGTTGCGCTGCACAAGTCCGGGATGGATCACCGGCCCACAGCGCTCCAGTGCGGCGCCAACCTTCGAGGCTATCGAGATCGAGGGAGTCATGGTGTCAATTCGCCCTGATTTCATCGTCGGCGGCGGCGGAGGTGGGACCATGGCGTCGCGGTGCTCGATAGCGTCGGCACGGAGATCGGGCGAGAGGTTATTGGCGAGATGCCTCGCTGAGGAGCGACCCAAGGCATCCAAAGTTCGCCGCTCTCCTTCGTCGATCCAGAATTTCACATTCGCTATATGCGACATAATATGCGCTCCGTGTACTGGTGGTTGGCAAAGTCGGTCATTGCGACTGCCGAGCCGTTAACGAGCTATCGCTGAAAGTTGGTGACGGCGGGAATCGGGAAGGCGGCATATCGTGGGGGTGCTTGACGCCTCCACTTCTCCACCGAAGGAGCGATATGCCGTGTCCAAAGATAACATCATCAAGTTGATTCAGCCAGGAAACGTCGACGATCAACTCACCGAAATCTTGCGCAATGGGGCGCGTGCTCTGTTGGCCCAGGCGGTCGAGGCCGAGGTCGCGGACTTTCTCGGCAAGCATGCCGATTTGAAGACTGCGGACGGCCACCAGCGCGTCGTGCGCCACGGTCACCTGCCGGAACGCGAGGTGATGGATGGTATCGGTCCGGTCGGCGTCCGCCAGCCGCGTGTACGCGATCGCGAGGCGGAGGCTACCGATCCCGACCGCATCCGGTTCTCTCCGTCGATCCTGCCGCCCTACATGCGCCGCTCGAAATCGATCGAGACGCTGCTGCCGATCCTTTACCTGAAGGGTATCTCCACCGGCGACTTCTCCGAGGCTCTGGCGGCGCTGCTCGGCAAGGATGCTGCCGGGTTGTCGGCATCCGCCAGCGGCCGTCTGAAGGACGGTTGGCTTGACGAACACACCGCGTGGCAGAGGCGCGATCTGTCGGCGAAGCGCGACGTCTACATCTGGGCCGATGGCATCCATCTCCAAGCACGCCTCGAAGACGAAAAGCATTGCATCCTGGTGCTGATCGGCGCGACGCCGGAAGGCCGCAAGGAACTGGTCGGCCTCACCGATGGCGCCCGCGAGAGCGCGCAGGACTGGCGCGATCTGCTGCTCGACCTGAAGCGGCGCGGGCTCGGCGTGCCACCGCGGCTCACCATCGCCGACGGCGCGCTCGGGTTCTGGAAGGCCGCCGGCGAGGTCTGGCCGAAAACGCGCGAGCAGCGCTGCTGGGTACACAAGACCGCCAACGTGATCGCCAAGTTGCCGAAGAGCCAGCAGCCTAAAGCCAAACGCGCGTTGCAGGAGATCTGGATGGCCGAAACCAAGGCCGCCGCCGAGCTGGCGTTCGACGCCTTCATCGAGAGCTATACGCCCAAATACGAGAAGGCGGCCGACTGCCTGAGCAAGGATCGGGACACGCTACTGGCGTTCTACGACTTCCCGGCCGAACACTGGAAACACCTGCGGACCACCAATCCCATTGGAAGCACCTTCGCTACCGTGCGCCACCGCACGATCCGATCGAAGGGCTGCCTGTCCAACAGAACGGCGCTCGCGATGGTCTTCAACTGCTTGAGGCCGCGCAGAAAAGCTGGCGTCGTCTCGATGGCCACAACCAGTTGCCAAAACTCGTTCTCGGTGTGACATTCAACGACGGGATCGAGGTCATCGCCAAACCGACCGACCGTCAGCCCATAACCGCCGCCGCCTGACCGGCCGCACCGTCACCAAAATTTGGCGATAGCTCTCGTGCTCATCGGTCGATGATGACTTTATGCCTCAACGCATGTGATGCAGCCGGATCGGCACAGTTTTCAGTGACGATCATTAACTAGGGTGGTCATGCCCCCATCAGCAGGTCAATTGCGAGCATTGGTAGTTGATCGCTTGCGGCAATTGTCGTCGATGAGGGGCTTGACTATTTGGCAGGCCGTCGGATCGACCCAGCCCAGAAGGGCGGCCAGAAGATCAGGTTACACCGGCAGACCTGACCACGTCCCGCGCCGCTGAAGCCTGGACAGGTTCAGGCCACGCCTGCTGATGTCCTCAAGCTGAAATATGCCCACCAGGATGCGACGCAGCCGGCGGGAGCGAAGCAATGAGGTATCCGCTGTCTAACGCAGCCCCGATGCTTGGCTCGCTGGCGCCATGCGCGGCCCACGCTCAGGAAAACACGCCAGAGCCGATCCTGCGGGTGACGCTCGATCCGCCCTGCGTCGTGGTGAGACAGGCCGCCACGCAGCGGATCGAGGTGCTGGCGCCGAACTACAAGACGGCGCCGCCCAAGCTGCCAGAGTTCCAACCGTGCAATGTCCTGACGCGGCAGCTGCGCAGCCCCTATGAGAGCGAAGAGCGCGACGGCCTCACTGATGGCGGTGTCTGGTTCGAATTCGCGATCCATCCGCAGGAGCCGGGCAGTTATGCGATCTCTGGTCTGACGATCGTCGCCAAATACGCGGCCGATCCGCCGGCCACACGCGAGGCAACGCTCACGCTCCCCCGGATCGCATTTCAGACCTTCATCCCGCATGTGGCATCCGATCTGCCCTTCCTCGCTGCAGGCAGTCTGTCGATCGCGCTGACCATCAATCGCTCGTCGGATCGGCTCGAGACCGGGAATGCCGTGACGCGAACCGTCACTATCGAGGACCGAGGGCATTCCTACGATGCTGTTGTCGCCGGCGAAATTTGCTGCCTAGACGGGCTCATGCTCTACCCCGCTCAATCGTCGCTTCAGACGCCGGCGCGCAAAGAATCGACGTGACGCATTTCGATGCGGTGACCTGCATATCGAGGCAAACCCGTCAGCGAACGGCGCATCGCCGGTTGGTACGTCCGGCGCACGCCGGTCGTGAGGCGTATTGCGCGGCGTGCTCGCGCGCGACTGGCTGCAACAGTTCGAACCGGTCGCGCCACGCATGCGATCGAGGCATTGCGGCTCGCTGCCCACGATCCTGTACTCGACGCCGAGATCAGCGTGGTCGAGCGCGCGCTCTTCCGCGGCAGCCGTTCAAAGCGATTCTGGAGAAGGACAGCAGGGCGCTTGCCGCCAGCGGCGAGAAGGGCCTGGTGCAGATTAATGGCGGTGCCGTATGCCGGCATGACCACCGATGCGTTCGCAAGCTCAGTGCGCGGCTGGCTCGGACGGCTCAGTTGCGGTGCCAGTTTGGAGGCTACGACGGCAAGATCCAAAACTGCCTGCCGATCACCAAAGTCTGGAACTACACGGTTCGGCTCTACCGGGCGACGATGGCAATTGCCCGAGGCAAAACCGGCGGACTGAATACGCAAGGAGGTGATGCGAAATGAAAGCGCTCATCTTCGAGGGGCCCGGTAAAAAGTTTCTCGCGCAGCGACCGAAACCGGCCATCCTGGAATCGGGAGACGCCATCGTGCGGATCGTGAAAACCACGATCTGCGGCACTGATCTCCACATCCTCAAGGGTGATGTAACGACCTGTCAGCCCGGCCCAATTCTAGGCCATGAGGACGTGGGCGTCGTTGACAGGTTGGCTGTGGCGTGACCGCTTTCAAGGCGGGTGACCGCGTCCTAATCTCCTGCATTCGTCCTGCGGCAAATGCGACTTCTGCCGGAGAGTTATGTATTCGCACTGTCGCACCGGCGGGTGGATCCTCGGCAACAAGATCGACGGCACGCAGGCCGAATATGTCCGGACGCCGCTGCCGACACCAGCCTCCACCATTTGCCTGATGGGGTCGATGAGGGAGCTCTCGTCATGCTCAGCGACATCCTTCCCACCGGATTCGAGTGCGGCGTGCTCAACGGCAAGATCTCGCCCGGCTCCGCCGTCGCCATCGTCGGTGCCGGCCCCGTCGGCTTGGCTACGCTGCTGACCGCACAATTCTACTCGCCTGCCGAGATCATCATGATCGATGTCGATGACAAGGTCACCGGGCGGCGAGATGACGGCGCTCGAGATTGGCTGGAATCCGGCCTCTACCCGAAAGGCAACGCGCGGACATGGGCCGAGCTCGGCCCGTCCCGGATCCGGCCGCTCCTGGTCGTGAGCGCGATGGTCTATGGTAAGCGTAGCTCTGCGGCTCTTTTGATTGGCTCTTGACGCCCTATTTTGATCGTAGCTTTTGCCGACGTGGCTTCCAAATTCCGGACAATGCGTTGACGGCGGCCTCAAGCGCCTGGTCGACGACGTTGGGATCAAACCGCTCCGGGCCCCAGAGGCGCATATGTTCGTGCTCCGGATGGGTGGGGTCACCGATGGCATCGAGGTATTCGGCATAGCCTGGCGCACCGCCGACGTCTTCCGGAGGACAACGACCGGCGGCCTCGAGCAGGAAGGGCATGCCCTCCGTCGTGGTGTTGTCGAACCACTTTTCGAGCTTGATCACGTGATCCCAGCTGTCGCCGAAGTCATAGAGATAGTGGATCGTCTTGGCGCCGGTCTCTCGAACGATATCGCAAAGCCGCGCTTTACGGGCATCAATGGGCTGGTGGCCGTAAGCATTGTCGGGGTCGGGAATCCCCCAATGTGCCTCACCAGCGAAGAACTCGAAGAGGTGACTGTTCGTCCAGCCGAATGCCTCCTGAAGCGTCAGATGCAATCGATCAAGGCGTAGGGTAACGGGTACGACAAGGCGACGCATCACCTCCGGCTTCACATCCTTGAGAGTTACCTTGATCCGGACCGCGGTCGTGTTCAAGCTCATGCCGCCAGCCTCGGATCGTGTGCATGCATCGTATAGGTCGACGCCCAGGGAAGCAGCTCGTCCAGTCGCGCCGCTGGCCAGCCATTGACGAGCTTCGCGAGAACGTCAGCGAGCCAGTGCTCGGCACTGACGCCATTGAGCTTACAGGTCTCGATTAACGAAGCGAGAACTGCCCAATTCTCGGCGCCCTCGTCGCAACCGGCAAAAAGGGAGTTCTTGGCGTTGAGCTTGATCGGCCGCATCGCACGCTCGACAGCATTCGTGTCCATCTCGATGCACCCGTCATAAAGATAGAGCGTCAAGCCGTCCCAATGACGCAGCGCGTAACGCAGGGCCTTCGCCGTGTCGCTCTTCTGTGCAAGGTGATCAAGCTTGGCCTCAAACCACTGCTTCAAGGCTGTCGCCAGAGGTCGGGCATGCGCCTGCCTGCCAGCACGGCGCTCGACATCTGATCGGCCGCGGAGCGCTTTTTCGACTGCGTAAAGTTGGGCGATGCACTCAAGAGCCTCGCGGGCAACCGGAGCTGGCGCCGGAGCGGCCTCGCGCTCGATCTTCACAAACTGGCGCCTCAGATGCGACCAGCGGAAGGCGAGCGTCCCGGACAAGGCGTCCGCACGCGTCTCTCGGGTCATAGTCTTGTAAGCCTGATAGCCGTCGCAGTGGATGATGCCGCGAAAGCCCTCAGGCAGCTGCAAGCCATGAACGGCCCCACGGCCCGGTGCATAGGCGTAAACCACGCCAGGTGGGTCAGGTCCGGCCCAGGGCCTGTCATCGCGTGACAGCGCCCAGAAGTAGCCGGTTTTGGTCCTGCCGCGCCCCGGATCCAACACCGGTGCGGGGGTCTCGTCGACACAGAGCTTCGAAGAGCCGAGCAGAAGCTGGCGCAGACGATGCCACAAGGGCTTCAATTCCTGGGCGGCATAGCCGACCCAGAAGGCGAGCGTAGAACGGTCGATGGCGATACCGTGCGTCGTCAGCATCTGCGCCTGGCGGTAGAGCGGCAAATGCCAATGATACTTGGCGTCGATCACATGCGCGACCAGCCGCTCGGTCGGCAGTCCTCCCCTGATCAATCGCTCGGGAGCAGCATGCTGGAGGACGACGCCGTGACAGACGCGGCAGGCCAGTTTGGGGCTGCGGGTGACGATGACGCGATACTGCGCCGGTACGACGTCCAGCATCTGGCTCTCATCGTGACCGATCTCAAAAAGGGCGCCTGCGCAGCACGGGCAGCAGGTTGCAGCGGGCATCAGGGTCTCGACGATGCGTGGCAAATGCTCCGGCAGCTTGCCACGATTGGCCCCGCGCTTGGAAGTTCTCTTCTCGCAGGTTCTTGGATTGGCGTGATTCTCGGCTGCTTCGAGAGCCGCGACGGCCTCTTCGATGTCCTCCAAAACAAGCTGTAGCTGATCAGCGTCCAGCTTTTCCGACGATCGACCGAACTGCGCATCTTTTGCAAGCTTGAGCAACCGCTCGAGCCTGGCGCAGCGATCCAGCAGAGCCGCGGCAAAGACACGCAAGTCGCCTGGATCGCTCGGCAGCCATCAGGTAAATCACTCATTGGCCCGAGTCTGCCATGCTTCGCGCCACGATGCAGCGAAGATTTTATGTCCTACGCAAAGCGCTTTCGGCTGCGGGATTCGAGGCGCATGCATGCGTGTCCACTCAATGCCGGCCAGAAGCGCGGACAGCTGCGCGACATTCACCCGCATGACGCCGGCCACGATGGGAGGACATGAAGCGGCCGCCATCGAGCCGTTTCCAGTACATCACAAGGCCGCTGCCATCCCAGACGACAATCTTCACCCGATCAGCGCGCTTCGCACGGAAGACCACCACCACACCCTTCATCGCGTCTTGGGTTGAAGCTTCCACGGGGTAAGATGAGGGCCGCCGGCTAAGTTGGGCACCTAAGCCCGGACGATCTAATCCATCTGCCATGTGGGCAGTCACTTGATGCTCCCGCGCTTTGCGCAATATCGCGTCGCACTTTGGGCATGCCGGCATCTGGTCAGCGCAGTTCCTTAAGCGCGCCGCCTCTTCCAACAGACGGTCAGTAAGGGGCTTTGCTTGCTTGAAAAGCATTCGGTGTTTGATCATGCGCTTTATCTCTGCCGAGAGAAACCTATGATGGGTCGCTGGCAATACCATCGCGGGCCGCCCGCGCCAGTTCTGACTTTGACGATTTGGTGTCCCGCGACATCGGGGCCAAGCAACCAAGCCCAGCAACGAGCGTGCCAAACGACCGCACGCGGCCCGAAAGGCTCTGGTCAGCGGTGCCTTGAGAATTGGGGCGGCTCGATCCTAGCCGGTATCAGGACGCCACGTCCGTGAGATCAGCGGATCATTCCGATCATCATATATGGTCACAAGCTCGCCAGCTCTCACGCCGAGGCCCTTCAAGTCAGCTTCGCGTAGTTCGGAATTCGAGATCGCTGCTTCGCCCGCGCTGGCCGCCAACGAAGCCTTTACGGCTTCTGTCGCATCGGCCATTGCGACCGCATAGGTTACATATCGAAGCTTGCCGTCGGCTTTGGGAACGCCGATCGAAACCATCCATCCTGCTGCCATCTCACTCGTCCGATATTCAAGACAGGCGGTTACTCTACGCATCCACGCTTAGTAGCCACCTCCCAATAATGGGAGGATTGCAGATCCGTGGCGGCCCAGTCCGTAGGATCACGGGACCCTCTTCCATGCGTAGCGCGAGCTGCGCTAGGCTACGACTTGGAGGAAAGCCGCCGTGGCGAGCAAGTTTGAGCGGATCGACACTGTCGCGCGGCCGGCCATCCTGCCACGCCTCCTCCGTGTGCAGGCGTGGCGCAGGGCGCGGTTCCAGCGCCTCCTATCTGATCCCAACATCGCACAGAATGACCCGGGAAGGCTCAAGTCTATCAAAGCGGCACAGCACTACATGGCCGTCTCCGTGCGCGCCAAAGCCATCTTCGCCGGGATCATCGATCGCTAGGGGACGCCGGGGGCAGCGCAGCATATAGCCAAATCAAGCATCGGGCCGTAGAGCCTGCCAGCTCCGATCAATAGTTCTTCCGCGACAATTTCGATAGCGCGCCAGCTTTCCGCCACGAGCGTCTTTGCTTTCGCCTCATAGTGCTCGCGCGGCTCCGGCAATTGCGTCATTGCGCTGGTGATGTTGGCTTCGTCATCGCCAGCACAAAGCAGCCGGCCGGTGAAGCGAGCTTCCGCGAATGGCCCTGCCATCGTGATCAAGTTTTCAGTCTTGGGGCTGGCCTTCTCGTGCCACACGTGCCCAATGCGACCCATAAAAGGAATGATGGCAACACACGCGACCTCTATGTCTAGTGCGCGAGCAATCACTGCATGCCCCGCCTCGTGATATGCAGCGATCTCGCGCTCTTCGAATACTTCGGTGTACTCCTGTTCGATATCCGGAGGATGGCAGCGCGACCCTAGGGGCCTGACATTGCTAGGGCGTAACTTTAACGCGCGCATCCGCGTTATGGAAGAGAGCTTCCGTTTTGGAGGCCGCCTAGGTGTCGGCCTACTCGCTTCGAGCTTCGCGATCTCGGCAAGCACGACGGCCGTTGCGACCTTCCCTTGAGACCATTGTGTGGGCGCCTCAATGGCGATCTTCAACGCCTCTTCACGGGTTATGGCATGATCTCCGCAGCGTGCACTAGGCCGATGCTACCGAAAGACGCGCGAGCGGCTGGAGGAGCCGCTCGCGCTAGCGCAAGGCTGCGCGGACTTCGCCATCTCATGGGGGTTGCGCGAAAGTATGAGAAGCCGAGTCCAAACGTCTCTCAGCAACTCGCATGCCAGACCGTCGCGACGCAAAAGAGGCGAAAAGCCGCGCAGCCTTTCCACAGGTCACGATCCACACGAAGCGCGGCGCTAAGGCCAGCACCGTGAAAAGGGTGCGGACGGCGGAAGGAGCCGCCCGCACGAGTTGCTGGTGGAGACTTGGCCGTCTCACGAGGTTCATCAGTAAGCAACCAAGCCATAAGGGGGTAGCAACCGGCGTGCCAAATAGTCGAAATGCAACTCTGCTCGAAGGAGAGGCAGAACGCATCGCTTCCAGCTTTGGCCCGAGGCTTCCAGCTTTGGCCCGAGCAATTTCTCGCAATTCAAATGGCGGCTTCCGGACACATGTCATCAATCGGACACGGGTGAGCGAGATCAGACGTGCAGCGCTTTTAGTGACTTTGGGGTCGCGAGATGATTGGGTCGATCTAGTCATCGAGTATAGCGATCAGCTCGCCGGGCTCCACGCCGGCCTTTGCAATTGCTTCTCTTCGATCGGGCAGTTTAGGATTGCGGCCTTTGCCCCCGCAGTCTTTCAGGGGCAGCTTCACGGCTGACCGCAAAGTTACATACCTGTTCGTCGTCGTCGCTGTCTTCCTTGAGGATGGTGACCGCCACTATCCAACCATCCATCTTGCTGCACCTTGGAAAGAGTCCTTGCTATGTGAGGCCGGCTCGCACCGATAATCTTGCAAATCCGGAGCCACCGGACTTATCAACGCCGCGCAGCACCGCACGGTCGTCTATGCATGCCAAAGTCATTCTGTTGGGGCTGATAGGCGCTAGGCATATGCCGCGCGGAAAGGCGAAGGTCTTCTCAGCCCTATGGGCGAGACGCTAGGTCTTTACGCTCTCTTAACCACTCATGCTGCGGATGTCAGGCAGAAAGCAGGTGACTGCCATGACACTCGACGAATTTGTCGCTGCCGATATCGCTCATCTTCGAAAGCCAATTGCGATCGGCGATAGCTGCCCGCCAATAGCGGACAAGAACAGGCACAGCGCGCTAATCGCAGAACTCGATGCATCGCTCGAGACGATTGATCAGCCGCAGAGCGCGGCCTGGTCAGGCTAGATGCGGTAAGGGGCCCTGCTCCGAGCAAGGGGGCATGATGGTGGCTGTCCCCTGATCAAACGGGGTCACGACTTGAGTCGGCCCAAGCATCCTGAGACGGAGGGTTGCCGTGGAGAACTAGGCCGGAATCGACGTGTCATTGGAACTGTCGAGCGTGTGCGTTGTGATGCCCAGGGTAAAATCCTGAAGGAAGCAAAGGTCGCGAGCGAACCCGACGCCTTACTCAACGGCGCGATGGTTTCCAGTGTCATGTAACGGGCACGCTGGACGGCCCATTCATCGTTCTGCTCGAGCAGGATCGCGCCGATGAAGCGGAGATGGCATCCTCGTTGGGGAAGATGCCAACCACCTCGGTGCGCCGCTTGATCTTGCTGTTGAGGCGCTCGATTGGGTTGGTGGAGTGCAGCTTGGTGCGATGTTGCGGCGGGAATTCATGTAGGCCAGCACATCGGTCTCCGCTTCGTCGAGGAAGTCGGCAAGCTTGGGCAGCTTGGGACGAAGCTGGTCGGCGACCTTCCGCCACTTTACTTGTGCGGCCTCGGCATCGTCCTGGGCGAACGCCGTGGCAATGAAGGCGGAGACGACGCGCTGCCCGCTCTTGCCGGCGCGCGCCAGCGCGTTGCGCATGAAGTGGACGCGGCACCGTATTGCCAGCCGGCGTTGAGCACTTGGCGACGGTGGCCTTGATGCCCTCATGGGCGTCGGAGACGACCAACTTGACGCCACGCAAGCCCCGGCGAGCGAGCTTGCGCAGGAACGCCGTCCAGAACGTCTCGGCCTCGGAAGGGCCAATATCCATGCCGAGAACTTCGCGCCGGCCGTCGCTGTTGACGCCAACAGCGACGATCACTGCGACCGACACGATACGCCCCTGCTGGCGTACCTTCACGTAGGTGGCGTCGATCCACAGATACGGCCAGTCGCCCTCGATCGGCCGGGCGAGGAACGCCTTCACCTTGTCGTCGATCTCCGCGCAGAGCCGGCTCACCTGGCTCTTGGAGATGCCGCTTATCCCATCGCCTGGACGAGATCGTCGACTGAGCGGGTCGAGACGCCCTGCACATAGGCTTCCTGAACTACGGCGGTGAGCGCCTTCTCGGCCATCCGGCGCGGCTCCAGGAAACCCGGGTAGTAGGAGCCCTTGCGCAGCTTGGGGATGCGAAGCTCGACCGTGCCGGCCCGGGTCTCCCAGGTCCGGTCGCGGTAGCCGTTGCGCTGGGCCAGCCGTTCGGGGTTCTTCTCGCCGTAGGCCGCCCGGTGTGGCCCTCGACTTCCAGCTCCATCAGCCGCTGGGCGCAAAAGCCGATCATCTCGCGCAACAGATCGGCATCAGGGGTCTTCTCCACGAGCGTGCGCAGGTTCATCATATCGTCGGTCATCGGTGGTTCCTCGGTTGCGTTGGCGTGTCGCAACCCGATCCTACCGGCGAATCGCCGGTGACCACCGCAAAGCCGCCCGCCCGCTACGGCGCTATTTGAGGCGCGCGTACGGGCGGCTTTGCTCTACCGAGCTACACCATCACTGGGACACGACCGGATTCTCATAGAGCAGTTTCTCGGTGGCTCGCGCATCATCCACATGTACGGGAAAATACGAGACGATGTAGCCAACGCTATTCAGGTTGACTGAGAAGCAGAGGGCACGGTCTTAGAAGCTGCGTTCGGCCGTGGCACCGGCGAATGTCATATGAGAATGAAGCACCTTCTTGATGTGGTACATGCTGTGTCAGCGGGGTTGCGTGTGATCGATCCTCACGACAAGCAGGAGTCGTACCAGCAAGGTCGTTGCCAGCACCAATGTCTGTCCCTCAACTGCTGTGACATCGGCCAATGAAACGCCTTCGAATGCCACGACATCATCTGATGAAACGTTCGCCCAGAATGGCCAGGAACGGAAGCTCGCCTTCGTCAGCGCATCCGTCGACCGCCGGACGACCAGTCCGGATCGCCTCGTGAGGCCAGCTTCGCCGTTTGTGGTGCAGGCCGGCACAGTCATTCCGGCCGCTCTCATCACGGGCATTCGATCCGATCTACCGGGGCAAATCACGGCGCAGGTGACGGAAGCTGTCTATGACAATCCAACGCGGCGAGCTCGAAGGCTGATCGGCACCTACGACAGCCAGGCGGCATTTGGCCAGTCGCACGTACTGTTGGTTTGGACGCGGCTGATTATGCCGAACGGGCGTTCGATCGTCCTGGAACGGCAGCCTGGCGCAGATGCATCTGGATACGCCGGCCTCGAGGACGAGGTCGACAATCACTGGAAAGAGCTCTTGGGCGCGGCAGCGCTTTCGACACTGCTGGCTGTTGGCACGGAGGTCAATTCGGGCGCGGACGCAGGCAACACCAACAGCGACCTCATTGCTGCGCTCCGGCGTGGAGCGGAGGATTCCGCAAATCAGACAGGACAGCAGCTGGTTCGCCGCAATCTCAACATCCAGCCAACGTTGACGATCCGCCAAGGATTCCCGGTGAGGGTGATCGTCAACCGCGACCTGGTGCTCGAACCATATAGAGGATAACGCGATGGCCAAGCTCAAGCTTGGAGCGATCGAAGACGACAAACCGATCAAAGTGGCGCACGAACTGCCGGCAATCGTCCACCGGGACCTCGCTGCCTACGCTGAAATCCTGGCCCGGGAAACGGGACAACCCGTTCAGGATCCAGCCAAGCTGATCGCACCTATGCTGGCGAGTTCATGGCGGCGGACAGGAGCTTTCGCAAAGCTCGGCGCGCGCGTTAGCGTGCGAATGGAGGCGAGGGGTAGCGCTCTGACAGCAAGTTCAATGCGGCCAACTTGGGTTGTCGTTGTCCGCTCGCGAATATGCCCAAGAGTCGAGCCGGCCGCGGCCGGTTCCGTCGCGCATTCGCGTAGAAGAGGCTCGCATACGATTCCTGCGTTCGTGCTAATCAGGCTCGCGGCGGCGGCTGACACCGTGGCGCTCGATTTTTGGCGCCTTCAGGCTAAACTAGCTTGGAAAACAAAAAATCCCCAAAGGCTTTCCGTCTCTCGTAGTTCTGCATCGTCACGCTATCGCCGTGGGTGCTGATGACGGACTATCGCTGGGCATGGCTGAAGAGGAATATTGGCGCGTTCCAACCCAATGATCGATCGCGGCTCAGCATCGACTTCAGATCGCGCTTATCAACTGTCGACTTCGGCGGAGTAGAATAACACATCCGCGATCATGATCATTTTGCGTCGTGATGCAAGCCGGTTGATCCGCATGCTGGCCAGCATGTGCCGGGACTTACATGTTGAGGATCCAACCGGTCGCTGTGTTGAGAAGAAGGCCGTTCACGGAATACATTATTACCGAGTGGCCTGGGCTGACGGACGGCCGGGAGAGTCGCCGCGGACTCGTCGTGCAGGATTGCCTTCCCTTAAGCCCCCACTTGCCGGGGATGAGCTGGATCACTCTGGTGGCCTTTATTGCTCTGGCCGAGATACGCCCGGTACGCCAACTTAATGCCTTCCTCCAGTGAGGTCTGGGCACGCCAGCCGAGCCTGGCCAAATGGCTGACGTCGAGCAGCTTGCGCGGGGTGCCGTCCGGGCGCGACGTGTCGAAGCTGATCTCACCGCGATAGCCGACGGCCGCCGCCACCAAGAGTGCGAACTCGGCGATAGTGATGTCTGCGCCGGTGCCGATATTGACCAGGTCCGGCGACGAATAGGTCTTCATCAGGTGGATGCAGGCGTCGGCGAGGTCGTCGACATAGAGGAATTCGCGGCGCGGCGTCCCGGTGCCCCACACCACGACGTTACCAGCGCCTGAGACCTTGGCCACGTGGAAGCGGCGGATCAGCGCGGCGACGACGTGGCTGTATTCGGGATGATAATTGTCGCCGGGACCGTAGAGGTTGGTCGGCATCACGCTGATGAAATCGGCTCCGTACTGGCTGCGATAGGCCTCGGCCATCTTGATACCGGCGATCTTGGCAATGGCATAGGGCTCGTTGGTCGGCTCCAGCGGACCGGTCAGCATCGAATCCTCGCGCAGCGGCTGCGGCGCCAGGCGCGGATAGATGCAGGACGAACCGAAGAACATCAGCTTCTCGCAACCATTGGCGTGCGCCGCCTGGATCACGTTGGTCGATATCGCGAGATTGTCGTAGAGGAATTCGGCCCGCAACGTGTTGTTGGCGACGATGCCGCCGACCTTGGCGGCGGCGAGGAACACGGCCTGCGGCCGCTTCGCGGCAAACCAGGCGTTGACCGCGGCCTGGTCGCGCAAATCGACCTCGCTGCGCGATACCGTCAGCAGATCGGCCTGTTCGCGCGCCAGCCGGCGCATCAGCGCCGAGCCGACCATGCCGCGATGGCCGGCGACGAAGACCGTCTTGCCGTTCAGTTCAAACGCCGTGCTTGCCATGGGCCGCATCCTGCTTGGCCTCAGCGAGATCGCTGGCGACCATCTCCTTCACCAGCTGCGCGAATGGCGTCTTCGGCGCCCAGCCGAGCTTGGCGCGTGCCTTGCTGGCATCGCCGATCAGGAGATCGACCTCGGTCGGGCGGAAATAGGTCGGATCGATCTGCACCAGGGTCTTGCCGGACGCCTTGTCGACGCCGACCTCGTCGACGCCCTTGCCGCGCCATTCGATGCTGCGGCCGACCTCCGCAAACGCCAGCTCGACGAACTCGCGGACCGAGCGCGTCTCGCCGGTCGCGAGCACGAAATCATCAGGCTCGTCGGCCTGCAGGATTTTGTGCATGCCTTCGACATAGTCGCGGGCATGGCCCCAGTCACGCTTGGCATCGAGATTGCCGAGATAGAGCTTGCTCTCGAGGCCGACCTCGATGCGGGCGACGGCGCGCGTGATCTTGCGCGTCACGAAGGTCTCGCCGCGGATCGGGCTCTCATGGTTGAACAGGATGCCGTTGCTGGCGAACATGCCATAGGCCTCACGGTAGTTCACCGTGATCCAGTAGCCGTAGAGCTTGGCGACGCCATAGGGCGAGCGCGGATAGAACGGCGTCGTCTCCTTCTGCGGCACCTCCTGCACGAGCCCGTAAAGCTCCGAGGTCGAGGCCTGGTAGAACCGCGTCTCCTTTTCCATGCCAAGGATGCGGATCGCCTCCAAGAGGCGCAGCACGCCGATGGCGTCCGCGTTCGCAGTATATTCCGGGCTCTCGAAGCTGACCTGGACGTGGCTCTGGGCGGCGAGGTTGTAGATCTCGGTCGGCCGGATCTGCTGCATCAGCCGGATCAGATTGGTCGAATCCGTCATGTCGCCGTAGTGCATCAGGAACGGCACGTTGCCGGCATGCGGGTCCTGGTAGAGATGGTCGACACGCGCGGTGTTGAACGAGGACGACCGGCGCTTGATCCCGTGCACGGTGTAGCCGAGGCCAAGCAGATATTCGGCGAGATACGCGCCGTCCTGCCCGGTCACGCCGGTGATCAGCGCCACGCGCCGCTTTGAATTCTGAGCCGCCATGGTCTCTATTGGTTGCGCCGTAAAGAGCCCCCCTTAAGAACGCCAGTTGTGAAGCGGCTGCGAGAGATCTAGATGCTCAAGCGCGCTCCACCCGCAACTAGAGGAAAGCGATCGTCAGCTCCGATCATACACATCATATATTCATGTACACTACATACATTGATTTATACCGATCCGGCAGTTGCTCCCAATATTAAAATCATTCGGACCTGGCTTATCGTGGCCGGATAAAGCGACGTGCTGAGGTTAGCCAGTTGCAAGTGAGGAGATCGGCATTGCATTGATAGAATCGCAGCATGCAGGCCGACACCCAGCCACAGCCTGTGCATAGATAGTCGTCCGTTAACAAGCGGGATTGAGGGCGACTGGGGTTGCGAAGGCGCGCCAAAGGACGATCAGGATGAAGCGCAAGAGCTTCCTGAGCCAGGCGAGGACGCGGCGGAAGTTATAGCCGATGGCGGAGAGGATGACGTTGGCCGCATCGCCGGCACGGCAGGTAGCAGCGGCCGAGGTGACCATCGACTTTCAGGTGTCCGATGATGGGTTCGATGGCGGAGCGGCGGCGCAGCTCGCGCTTGATGACACCGAAGACGCCGCGCTTCTGGCCAGAGATGAAGACGCGACGGGGATTTTGTGCGTCGTGGCCGCGATATCCCTTGTCGACATAGGCCCGCTCGATCGCGCAGCCGGTGAGTGTCTCGGTGCGGTCGATGACGTCCCGCAAGGTGTGACCGTCGTACGGGTTATCGGGTAGCGCCCTGGCGTGCAGCACGAACAGGCCACCGTGAGCCCGGCGGTTGTTGGTGACGATAGAGGCTTTGACACCGAACTCGTAAGGCGCGGCTGCTTTGCCCTTGCCGATGCATTCCACCTCCGGGGCGTGGAAGGAATAGAGCTTCCAGCCGCGCTGGCGCTGCTGCTGCGCGCGAATCTGCGTGGCCCGGCTGAGCGAGAGGGCGAACGCGTTCTCGAGCACAGCCTGACCTTCGATCTTGCAGCGGATATCGCGGATGATCCGGCCCAGCCGGCTGCGCAGCTGCCGGTGATGCCGCTTGAATTGCTTGGCATGGGCGTAGCGTCCAGCCATCATTGCCGCGGTCTTGGCAATGCGAAGATAGGACTGCCGCAGCTTGACCCCGTGCTTCCTCGCCAGGCGGTTGGGCCCCTTGATCGCCGCGTGCAGCAGCTTGGCGTCGGTCGGGAAGGTGATCGCCTTCGGCTGCACGGTGGTATCGACCGTGACCTGCTTGAGGTCTTGGCTGCGTAACGCGCCGGCCTCGTGCGCCACCCGCAAGCTCTCGGCCAGCAACAGCTCCAGCTTGTCGCCGAGCCGCTTGCGCCAGTGGCTCAGGTCCGAGCGCTCGTGCGGGAACGCGTGCTGAAAGAACTCTTCGCCGGTGAAGTACTGGAAATACGGGTCGTGGACCCAACGCTCGCACACCCCCTCATCGGGCAGGCCGTAAATGTGCTTGAGCAGCAGCAGCCCGATCATGAAGCGGGTCGCGATGCCTGGCCGACCGTTCTCGCTATAGAGCGGCGCGATCTCGCCGTCGATCCAGTCCCAATCGACCTTGCCGGCGAGCTGAACCAGCTCGTGCTTCATATTGATGATCTGGTCCAGCCTGGCCCGGAACAGATCGCCCGATCCCGTCGTCTTGTGCTTCTTCGGTCGCATCGCCACCTCCGATGCAACGACGGAATCATGACTGGCGATTCGACGGAATCCCGAAAATGAAACTGCAAGGTTCCGATGTCCGAAGCATCAAAGCCCTGCAATCCGAACAATCCAAAACGACAAATGCAACTCAATCGCTTAGCCGCTCTTCACGGACGACTAGATATCGCAGCCCACAATGCGTACCGCTCACTCAACTTCCAACAGAACACTCAGCCTAGGGCGCAGCAAGCTCATCGACCGTATCGATGACAATCGCTTCTGCTGGTGCAGGAAATACGGGGAGCTTGCAAACACTTGTATAGTTCTTCGAACGTTTCGACATCGAAAGTTTACCTTCGTACAATCGAGCTATCGATATTGATCGCTTAGTCTGATCTCGACAAGCGGAGCATGCATCTGTCCGAGTATCGCATGTTCGCCTGAACGAGCGCGACAAACATTTCCAGTAACAAATGGCAACACACGCTAGAGCAGCCCCGCAACTAGGTCGACAGCAGACCATTCGGAAGCCGCGGCTTCGCGAACTTGGGGTGCATTGATCAGCATGTGTGGAATTGTCGGCATCCTGGGGCGTGGTCCGGTCGTTGGACAGTTGGTCGCTTCGCTCGAGCGGTTGGAGTATCGTGGCTACGACTCCGCAGGCGTTGCGACGCTCGAAGGTCTCCGTATCGAGCGGCGCCGCGCTGAAGGCAAATTGAGAAACCTTGCCGAGCGGCTGCACCGGCAGCCGCTATCGGGTCATATCGGTATTGGTCACACCCGATGGGCGACTCATGGAAGGCCTACCGAAAGAAATGCCCATCCGCATGCGACGGAAAATGTCGCGGTCGTTCATAATGGGATCATCGAGAATTTCCGCGAGCTGAGAGCCGAACTGGAACAGAATGGAGCTCATTTCAGTTCAGAGACCGACACCGAGGTGGTGGCTCATCTCGTTGAATCCTATCTCATGAATGGCTACTCGCCACAGCATGCGGTGCAGGCGTCGGTGCTGCGGCTGCACGGAGCCTTCGCGCTGGTATTCCTGTTCAAAGGCCACGACGATCTTTTGATCGGTGCGCGCAAGGGATCACCCCTTGCGATTGGGCATGGCAATGGCGAAACGTATCTAGGATCGGACGCGATCGCGCTCGCACCCTTGACCGATTCCATTGCCTATCTTGAAGATGGCGACTGGGCCGTGCTTACCCGCACGACTTGTGTGATCCACGACGCGGACGGCACTATCGTCCACCGGGAAACATCAAAGTCAGGCGCGTCGTCACTCCTGGTAGATAAAGCGAATTACC
This sequence comes from Bradyrhizobium sp. 26S5, assembly GCF_036923295.1. Taxonomy (NCBI): domain Bacteria; kingdom Pseudomonadati; phylum Pseudomonadota; class Alphaproteobacteria; order Hyphomicrobiales; family Nitrobacteraceae; genus Bradyrhizobium; species Bradyrhizobium sp. 26S5. The sequence goes on from NZ_CP145948.1 coordinate 1,318,176, forward strand.
GCCACTTCATGGCTAAGGAAATCCACGAGCAGCCGATGGTGGCCGGGCAGACATTGGCTCATTATGTCGATATCGGCGCCGAGCGCGTAGCCCTGCCGCTGACTCTACCGTTCAACTTCAATTCGATTCAGCGAATCTCGATTACGGCCTGCGGCACGGCGAGCTATGCCGGTTACATCGCCAAATACTGGTTCGAGCGGTTAGCACGCCTGCCGGTCGAAATCGATGTGGCATCCGAGTTCCGTTACAGGGAGGCGCCTTTGCGTAAGGGCGATCTCGCGATCGTCATCTCGCAGTCGGGGGAGACTGCCGACACACTGGCTGCGCTGCGTTACGCCAAGAGCCAGGGTCTGCACACGATATCTGTAGTCAACGTCCAGACCTCGACGATTGCGCGTGAGAGCGAATCCGTGTTGCCCACGCTGGCGGGACCGGAAATCGGCGTCGCCTCCACCAAGGCGTTCATCTGCCAGCTAGTGGTAATGGCGGCGCTTGCCCTGGCAGCAGGCAAAGAGCGCGGTAAACTGCACGAGATCGATGAATCGAAGCTTGTCCGCGAGCTTATCGAAGTGCCGCGGCTGATTGCTGCGGCGCTGTTGATCGAGCCGCAGATCGAGAAACTCGCGCGTCATGTCGCCAAGTCGAGCGATGTGCTCTATCTCGGCCGCGGCACATCGGCCCCCCTGGCACTGGAGGGTGCGCTCAAGCTGAAGGAAATCTCGTATATCCATTCAGAAGGCTACGCCGCTGGCGAGCTCAAGCACGGACCGATTGCATTGATTGATGAGACGGTGCCCGTGGTGGTGATCGCGCCATACGACGCGGTCTTCGGAAAAACTGTCTCGAACATGCAAGAAGTCGCGGCTCGCGGCGGCAACATCATCTTGATCACTGATGCGAAGGGCGCTTCGGAAGCGACGGTGGATACGCTCATGACCATTGTGATGCCGGACATGGGTGGAAGCTTTACGCCCATGGTTTATGCCATCCCGGTTCAGCTTTTAGCCTATCATACTGCCGTCGTTATGGGGACGGATGTGGATCAGCCGCGCAATTTAGCAAAATCGGTCACCGTCGAATAGCCGGCCGCGGCAATGTCGAGGTGCTTCTCCGTTGTCTAGCCATCAGGCTGCGGTGGCTGCCCCATCTGGTGGATTCAAAATCCGGAAAGGCTGTAGTCTCGCGCTTATCCATGGTTGGTCATGGTTGGCGGATACTTGGTTGTCGCCAATTCTGGTAACTGTTAGCAGGCCGTGCGCTCCCCCGGACTTATCGAGACTGCAATCTGGGCATACGTCTAGCATGGCGCGCGGCATCAGAAGGAGAGCGTTCGACGGCTGATTCAATCAGGTGAACTATCGATCGAACCCGCTCCTGATAGGCTGACATTGCGAGCCATGCTCGTAGCCTCACCAATCCCGGCAACGCCAATGCGACGTGCATTGGTGCCGCTTTAGGAAAGCTTGCCGAAAGGATGAGAGGGCATTCACGGTCGAGCTATCGCTGAAAGTTGGTGACGGCGGGAATCGGGAAGGCGGCATATCGTGGGGGTGCTTGACGCCTCCACTTCTCCACCGAAGGAGCGATATGCCGTGTCCAAAGATAACATCATCAAGTTGATTCAGCCAGGAAACGTCGACGATCAACTCACCGAAATCTTGCGCAATGGGGCGCGTGCTCTGTTGGCCCAGGCGGTCGAGGCCGAGGTCGCGGACTTTCTCGGCAAGCATGCCGATTTGAAGACTGCGGACGGCCACCAGCGCGTCGTGCGCCACGGTCACCTGCCGGAACGCGAGGTGATGGATGGTATCGGTCCGGTCGGCGTCCGCCAGCCGCGTGTACGCGATCGCGAGGCGGAGGCTACCAATCCCGACCGCATCCGGTTCTCTCCGTCGATCCTGCCGCCCTACATGCGCCGCTCGAAATCGATCGAGACGCTGCTGCCGATCCTTTACCTGAAGGGTATCTCCACCGGCGACTTCTCCGAGGCTCTGGCGGCGCTGCTCGGCAAGGATGCTGCCGGGTTGTCGGCATCCGCCAGCGGCCGTCTGAAGGACGGTTGGCTTGACGAACACACCGCGTGGCAGAGGCGCGATCTGTCGGCGAAGCGCGACGTCTACATCTGGGCCGATGGCATCCATCTCCAAGCACGCCTCGAAGACGAAAAGCATTGCATCCTGGTGCTGATCGGCGCGACGCCGGAAGGCCGCAAGGAACTGGTCGGCCTCACCGATGGCGCCCGCGAGAGCGCGCAGGACTGGCGCGATCTGCTGCTCGACCTGAAGCGGCGCGGGCTCGGCGTGCCACCGCGGCTCACCATCGCCGACGGCGCGCTCGGGTTCTGGAAGGCCGCCGGCGAGGTCTGGCCGAAAACGCGCGAGCAGCGCTGCTGGGTACACAAGACCGCCAACGTGATCGCCAAGTTGCCGAAGAGCCAGCAGCCTAAAGCCAAACGCGCGTTGCAGGAGATCTGGATGGCCGAAACCAAGGCCGCCGCCGAGCTGGCGTTCGACGCCTTCATCGAGAGCTATACGCCCAAATACGAGAAGGCGGCCGACTGCCTGAGCAAGGATCGGGACACGCTACTGGCGTTCTACGACTTCCCGGCCGAACACTGGAAACACCTGCGGACCATCAATCCCATTGGAAGCACCTTCGCTACCGTGCGCCACCGCACGATAGCCTGTCCAACAGAACGGCGCTCGCGATGGTCTTCAAACTGCTTGAGGCCGCGCAGAAAAGCTGGCGTCGTCTCGATGGCCACAACCAGTTGCCAAAACTCGTTCTCGGTGTGACATTCAACGACGGGATCGAGGTCATCGCCAAACCGACTGACCGTCAGCCCATACCCGCCGCCGCCTGACCGGCCGCGCCGTCACCAAAATTTGGCGATAGCTCTTCACGGTCTCGCGTCAGGTTTTGGTAAGGCAGTCAGCCTATCAACTCCGCCGGGTCTAACAAGCCTGAACCAAATGCGGAAGTGTATGCCCGCTGGGAGCATCAATCGCCATGTATAATCGGATCAATGGCTCCAATCCTCACGCTTTGTCGAAGCTGACGAGCAAGGGGATGCAAACAGCTTCGCGGATGCGTTCGCCAATATGCGCTTGGCCGCGCCAGGCCCCAGTGGCAGCTCATCGTCGGCAACAAGACCGTATTCGCTCGTTCAAAACCCTCCTGTGGTGGAGATCAATAGGCTCAGACCTATCACGGCGAAGAGATCAAGTACATCGCCGACAACCCGCAAGAGTACTCAGATTTCGTGTCCGCAAGAGCAAGGCGAACTGCGGAAATTGCTGAGGACTATGGAACAACTCGAGATTCCGATAATGCGCGATACTTCAGCTGCCAATTAGGAAACAAGAGTGTCGGGCTTCTAAGAATGGAAGGCGGCGACAGCATGACAGAGTTCGACGTCAAGCGATGGCGGGAGCTGTTTCCTGGGCGAACGGGGGCTACCTCGAGTGTAGATCTTCAGGTCGTTCATCCGCTTGTCGAGAACGCTGGCGATATTCTGCTCGAGCATCGACTTCGAATGGACGGTAAGGCCGTTGCTCAATTTGCGTCGACCCAGAGACGTCAGAAAATTGGATAAGGAACAGTGATGGTGAATGGCGGCGAAATGGCGCTGCCGCGCGATATCTTTCCGAAATTGGCAACTGTGAGAACGGTGATACCGAGATCGCAGAAGGCTCAGCGACATACGATTGCGAGGATGATTTTATGTGACTAGAGTATAGTTGCGTGGAACGTATCTCGTCGTGCTCTTCGCGCCGTCTTTGCTGCGCTAGGCGGCCTTGGGGAAGGCTCACAGTCAGAAGAGCTCCTGCGCAGAGAAGATGGTACGCAGACTGAGCCGGCCGGCGTAGTCTTCGCCGAGCTGCTAGTGCCTGGTGCGCTCTGTGACAGCATTGCACAAGCCGATAGATCGAATTGGCGGCGTCGTAATAACTTTACGAGGCGCGGCCAAGATCCGCCCGGCCGTCGAAAGGAGGCCGGGCATTTTGCACGCAGATTATGTGGGGTATCTGGAGGCAAAGGTCTTCCGGGCGATCTGATGAGGCCCAAGAGTTCATGAGGAGCAAAGGAGCAGCCTGAGATAGGGCGTGAAGGAGCTACGGAGCGATTGCTGCCTCCCAATAGACAAGGAGGATAGAAGCTGTGACGGCTGTGACGGGCGGCGCGGTGAACAGGAGCTCGTCCCACAGAGCTTTTCGCCCGACGACCAACATCGATGATGAACAAGACGCAAGCAATTGGTTCGAAAATGCTTTCCGGAGAGCTCCTGGGCTGAGCAGAGCTCTTTCGTTGTTGAAAATAGTATGCTTGCTGCAACGAGACCGAGCTAAGCAAGCGCGCGAACCTGTCGAATCCTGTCCGGGAGGAGGATCACCCTGAGCACCAGCCTACGGAGATTGAACGGATCCGGGAGTGCCGAGTACCGCGAGCCTCGCGGCGGCAACGTTGGTCTTGATCAACGCGGCTAGCGGGCGGAGCACGTCAAAGGATCAATAAGCCAAAGTAAGAAATCGACCGCTGGTGATGCCGGCCGATTTCGGGGAGTTCATTCCAGTAGATCGTACGAGCTCGAGATAGGATTTCAACATGCAGGTCTTGAACCCTGCTTGAGCGAACTCGCGGGTGACGAGCCTAAAAAAGCGGACCAACCAATTAGACTGGAGCGCGCGGACCCAGCCTCTGGGAGTTCTAATTACAGGCGCAGCGTGCTCGGCGCCAAGAAGCTGATCGATGTCGTGTAACGTGAGAAGTGCGCAGATTGGACATGAGGTTGGCGGTCTTCTGGATTAGGTGTGCCCCCCGTCGCGATTCTCCTGCAGTGCAGCATCGAGGCACTCGATCAGCGTATGCCCGGCGAAGGGCTTGGCCAGAAAGCCAATCGCTCCCGCGTCCAGGGCTGAGGTGCTCACGCGGTCGTTCGGGAACGCAGTAATGAAAATGAACGGCACACGGTGACCCCTCGCCCGCATTTCTGCCAACAGGTCCAAGCCGCTCATAACCGGCATCTGCAGATCCGAAATTACGCAGGAGGTTTCGTTCAATCGCGGTGACCTCAAGAAGTCCTCGGCCGACGCAAACGTTTGGACGATGTAGCCACGCGATTTCAGAAGGTTCTCTGTCGCCGCGCGGACCGACGCGTCGTCGTCAACGACAGATATTAAAGGCGTGCACAAGACGTGCCCTCCGGACGCGGGAATGGCGGCTGCCGCAGCATTAGCCACCCTCGGCGAAAAGTGGGCTTGAGTGTTGAAATTGTAAAATCATACTTAGGTTTGTTCGGGCCGATTTGCGCGGATGCTCAGCGTCTCAGTCATTCTGATCAAATCCGCGAGCGACCGGGCGCGCATCTTTTTCATTACGTGTCCACGGTAGATCTTGACCGTAATCTCGGCGAGCCCCAGTTCGGCGGCTATCTGCTTGTTCATCAGGCCGGTAGCGACCAGCTTCATCACCGCCTGCTCGCGCGGGCTTAAGGTGTTAAATAGAGCCTGCAGTTCCGCGACGGTCTGCTCAGCCTTCCGTCTTTTGCGATCACGTTCGGTCGCGGCGACCACGGCGTCAAGCAGCTCCTGATCGCGAAACGGTTTGGTGAGAAAATCGACGGCTCCGCCTTTCATGGCCCTGACGCTCATGGGAATGTCGCCATGGGCGGTGATGAAGATGATCGGAATATGAATGTTCAACCGCGCCAGGTCAGCCTGGAACTCAAGTCCACTCAGACCTGGCAGCCGGATATCAAGAACCAGGCAGCTAACAACATCGGGAAGCCCGCTCTGTGGCATTTCGCGGGCCGATCCGAATGCAACGACGTCCAGGCCGACCGATTGAAAAAGGTTCGTTAGCGACCGACGCATCGAGACGTCATCTTCGACAACGAAGACTGTCGCATTTGCCGACGCTTCAGCTTTGCTGCCTTCGCGCGGGGGGGAAGGGCGTTCGCTCACGGCACGAGCTCCTTGTGCAACGGCAGGTCAAACCGAAAGCTCGCTCCCGGCCCCTGCTTGCGAACGACTGAGAGGCGCCCTGCATGAGCTTCCACAATCGAGCGGCAGATGGAAAGGCCCATGCCAAGGCCACTCGACTTTGTCGTGAAGAAGGGGTCTAATACTCGGTCGGTATCATCTTCAGCGATCCCGACGCCGCAATCCGTCACGGTAACCTGCACATATCCCGTGCCGTCCTCCGACGACTGAATCACCAGTTCGCGCGTCCGGTCCGTAACTGCGTCCATGGCTTCGATCCCATTCATCACCAGATTGATAATCACCTGTTGCAGCTGAATCCGATCACCGAGGATTGCGGGCAGCGCTTCCGTCAACTTGGTCTTTAGCGTCACTCGGTGGTTAACCAGCTCACGTGCCACCAGAGCAATAACATCCTTAACGACATCATTGATATCGAGCGGTACCATCTCGATCTCGCCTTTCTTCGCAAGTGCGCGAATCCGACGGATCACCTCGCTTGCCCGGATTGCGTCTTCGATTATCCACTCAACCGAACAGCGAGCGGCGGAAAGGTCAGGTGTCTGGCGGCCCATCCAACCGAGGCACGCGTCGGCGTTGCTGATAATCGCGGCGAGTGGCTGGTTGATTTCGTGGGCGATGGAGGTTGTCAGCTCTCCTAGCGTCGTCACACGCGTCACATGCGCAAGCTCCGCCTGCGCCTTTCGGAGCTCTTGTTCGGTTTGATCTCCGCGAATCAAAGCGGTGATGTCGGTGCTGACGCCGCGGTAGCCGAGGAAATTGCCGTTTAAATCAAAAAAAGGCTTGCCGCTCGTCCGGACGTAGATCGGAGATCTCATACGATTGACAGTGCGGTAGACCAGATCCCGAAACGGAAGATGCGCCTCCAGCGTCGCCCGATGTTGCCGCCACTTCTCAGGTTCTTCCTCGACGTCGCACGCGATGTCCCAGCGAGGCAGGCCTATCAATCCCGTCGCCAATATTCCTGCAGCGCTGGTGTGCTCGGATAAGTGGGTGACCTGATGATCTGGTCCCGTCTCCCAGAGCCAGTCGGAAGCTGTTTCGGCGTAATCGCGAAAGCGCTGCTCGCTTTCGCGCAGCGCGGCAAGTGTGTTTTCCAAGCGTTCCCTAGCGGCGTATTGCTCGGTGACATCCATGTGTGTTCCGATCAGTTCGCGCACATTGCCATCGCTGCCGACCACCACATGCGCGACGGAGTGTATGCGTCTTATCCCGCCATCTGCTAGAAGGATTCGAAAATCATACTCGAAGCGCTCTTCCTTGCCTTCGATAGCCTGGCGCTGCACTTCCTGAAGCCGCGGCAGGTCATCTGGATGAACGCGCGACCGAATGGTCTCGATCGATACAGTCTCTTGCGGTTCAAAGCCAAATAGACGGTCGACCTCAGCGGAGCGATACACAAAGTCGAGACTGTAGAGGTCCCAGGACCAGCTGCCCGTGTGACTGAGACGCTGGGCCTCGGCCAAATAGGCTTCGCTACGGCGTAGCTGCTGTTCTACTTGCCTTGCTGCCGTGATATCCGTCGCTGCGCCGACAAACTCGATGTCACCGGTGGCAGTTCTTGTTGCTCGCACCCTCGCGTGGATGTGCTTCACCGAGCCGTCCGGCAGCAGCAACCGGTATTCGTGCTCGAAGTCCCTTGGGTCTCGCATCGCTCGATCGATGATCTCTTGGACCGAAGCTTTATCGTCTGGATGGGTACGCTCGACAACCAGTTCCGGCCCAGGAGCCGTCTGCGGGTCCAATTGGAAAATTCGAAAGTTCTCCTTTGACCAAAAGACCTCGCCGGTAGCAACGTTCCAGCCGAAGCTGCCTGTGTGGCTCAACTCCTGCGCCTGAGCCAAATGGGCTTCGCTCCGCTGCAGGGCAAGTTCGGTTCGCTTTCGCTCCGTGACATCTTCGCACGCTATTAGGACAATGGGCTGGTCATCGGCCCAGAGCATGGCTTTAGCGTTTTCACGTACCCACAGTACCGAGCCGTCTTTCCTGATTTTCTGGACATCCCAGGTGCGCGATTGGCCGATATTTTCAAGGCAGGTGCGAACGCATTTGTGAACGAACGCCCGATCTTCCTTGAGAAAGATTCCCAGCACGGATTGGCCGATCAGTTCGTCGCGAGCATACCCGAGTTGTGTTGCGCCGAAGGTATTGACGTTGAGGACCGTACCGGCTTCATCGAGCATGAAGTACATGGCCGGGTTGTGCTCAAAGATCGCGTGCCACCGTTTTTCGCGATCCTTCAAATCGGCCGCGCCGCGCCGCAGCTGGGCCGCAGCCTCATGCGCAGCCTCTCTTTCCTGGCGGACTCTTCCGATCAGGTGTGTTCCAACGATCGAGACCGTAAGAAATGCGACGACCACCGGAAGAGCTTGGGGGTCGTCAATCCGTAGACTGAACGCCGGCGGCGCAAAGCAGTAGGCCAAAGCAGCGATGGCTAAGACGGAAAGCGCGTATGAAGCGACAGAGCTGCCGATCAACGAAAACAGCAATATCACCAGCAGATAGACGAGCGCCATCGCGGCGAAATGCGTTTGAAGGTAAAAGGAAGCTAGCGTCACCACCGCCAGCGTTATGCTGCCGAAGGCAAACTGCGTGGCCGAACGTTTGAAATTGCTGATCTGATTATGCATTCTTCGACCATCCGGCCGTTATGCGGCAGGAGAGCTATAACATTCTAGGCAAAAATAAGGCAATCCTTTCTGCCCCAGAGACGCTCACGAGCATTTCCGGGATCGATTGCTTACGGTTGAACTGAGCACGTACCGAAGAAAGGCGCATTACAAACGTACGTATAGTTGTCCTAAACCATCCAATATCGCGCGCTGACATGCGTACAACCGAGCCCGGGCTATCTGTTTTCCTTCGCTATTTGAAACGCTCGCGGGCGCGTGAGGCTGCGGCCGAGTACAGCTGCGTGGCGCCAAGGCACATCAAGGTCAGGCTCACCGGCCACATCAATTCAGCTAAGCGCTGACGCTGAACAATGCGGCAGGCCTTCTGCCTATGCGGAGAGCAGCGAAAAGCTGTGGAGCGCCGTGACGTTACCCTCTGGGATCCATCTCATGCTGGTGAAGGGGGCAATCTGGTCCACCGTGATCACGTCCATCGCGGTCTCTTCCGCAATGCGCACCGGAACAAGCCAGATGATCGAGTTGCGCCAGCGTGGTCGCCGCCACATTGTGGGTCGGACATGGCGGGTTCAGTAGCCACGTACCAACCGTTTCATGGGCGGACCGGGTACCGTGGACCGTCACGCCGCACAGATTCTGTCATTAACCGTATGGTCTGGCTCGGCCAACGTTGCCCCGGCATTTGGATGGCCAGGAGCTGTACCTCAAAAGGCGCGCCTGGAGATGGCTGCCGAAAACAATGCTCTCTTTTCCCTTTATATGTGAGGATCTTTCTCAGAGCGGTTGCCTGGACCGCAGCGCAAAGCAGGCGGTCCGAGATCGCGTGAGAAAACGCTCCGGTTTGCAGTTCAGGTCGGCTGAGCCGATCTGAACTGCGAAGAATCAGAAGTTTGGGCAACACTCGCGTTCGACGCGTCTTGTAATCACGGATAAAGTCCGGGGCCTACCTCCTTGTGCTTCTAACGTCGATGCTGGTGGAATCGGCGGGCTGGTTGAGGCGGGCGTGCAGCGTCCCGTGCTTGAGTTCGCCTTCCCACCAGGAGACGAACACAGCTGCGATGCCGTTGCCGGTGATATTGGTAAGGGCGCGTACCTCGCTCATGAACTTGTCGATCGAGAACACGATTGCCATGCCCGGCACTAGCGTTGGGTTGACCACCGACAACGTAGCAGCGAGCGTGATGAAGCCCGCGCCGGTGACGCCGCTTGCCCCCTTCGAGGCCAGCATTGCCACGAGCAAGATCGTGAGCTGCTGGCCAAGAGTGAGATCGACCCCGAGCGCCTGGGCAATGAACAAGGTCGCAAGCGTCATATAGATGTTGGTGCCGTCGAGGTTGAAGGAGTAGCCGGTTGGCACCACGAGGCCGACCACGGGCTTGGAGCAGCCCAGCCGCTCGAGCTTCTCCATCAATTGCGGCAGCGCGCTTTCCGAAGACGAGGTGCCGAGCACGATTAGAAGCTCATCCTTGATATAGGCAATGAACTTGAAGATCGAAAAGCCGACAAGGCGCGCGATTAGGCCGAGAACGACCACTACAAATATCGCGGCCGTCGCATAAAATAGCGCGATCAGACCGATCAGATTGCCGAGCACCGCCGGCCCGAACTTGCCGATCGTGAAGGCCATTGCGCCGAACGCGCCGATCGGAGCCGCTTTCATGATGATAGCGATCACGCCGAACACCGCGTGCGCAACGTCGTCAATCATGCCGCGCAGCCGCGCTCCACGCTCTCCCAGCGCCATCAGCGAAAAGCCAAACAGGATCGCGAACAGGAGCACCTGCAGAACATCGCCGCGAGCCAGGGCGCCGACCACGGTATCGGGAATGATATTGAGAAAGAAATCGACGGTTTTCGAGGCTTCCGCCTGCTTGACGAAATTGGCGACTGCCGCAGCGTCGGGTTTGACGGCAATGCCACGGCCGACTTGAACCAGATTGCCCATGACAAGGCCCAACACCAAGGCAAAGCTGGAGACGATTTCGAAGTATACCAGCGCCTTGACGCCGACGCGCCCAACTTTCTTTGCGTCCTGAATATGCGCGATGCCGGATGCAACGGTGCAGAAGATGATCGGCGCGATCACCATCTTGATCAGCTTGATGAAGCCGTCACCGAGCGCCTTGACCCAGTCGTTGGTCGCGACCGATGGCCACTGCCATCCGACGATGGCGCCAATCACGATAGCGATCAACACTTGGACGTAGAGAATTTTATACCAGGTTTGTGACGCGCGCGCAGGCGCCGCAGTTGCCATAGTGGTCATGACGCTTCCTTCCCGAATTCCCTCGAATGTGAGCCGCCGCGTCGTGAGAGCCGACGGCGTCATACGAGGCTGTCCTTTTGGCCGTAGCCTTGTCCGATTGAAGACGGTTCCGGGAGCCGGCGCGTCATTCCAAAGGCAGGCATTCAGTCACGTTATCTTTTTCGGCAAGCAAGATTTGCACCAGACGCTAATCTGCGGCCGATCAAACCAGGCATAAGCCGTCTATCTCTTGATGAGGTTATCTGAATGCTCGGACCTGCGTTCGCATGTTCGAATGGAAGGCGTTGCGCTGGGTGACGTATCTCTTGCTCTGGCAGGGCACGTAAGCCGAGTCGCGTCTCGGCGTTGAAGCTTGGTGTGATCGGAATGTGTCGAGTGCCGAGTTGATGCAGCAGTGCGTCGCATTGGTAAAATCGATTGTTTGGATCGCAGGTATCCGCGCGATGGAAGCTTGGCGACATCTGAGCGTCAGATCGAGATTCTTTTGGGCGCGTTATCTCCGTCTGGCGGGCCGCACGCTCAAGAAGCACCGGACATATGGCGCAGGGCCAACGTATCGAAGAATTTGGCGGTCGCGTCATCTACGCACTGGATGAGCTGAAAGAGCTGAAAGCGTGGGCCGATCTCGCTGTCAGGGCGTCAACGTCCGAACCCGGTAAAGGCATCGTTACTGCCGGCCAAGAATCGCCCAAGGCTGCGCCCTATGCACGCCAGGAGTCACGGTGATCGCCGCACGAGAATAGCGACGATGCAGGACTGTGATGCAGCAGGATGTGCCGTCTGGCGATGTCCCGGGAGTTTGACCAGCTGATGCCTCTCCATCGCCGGCCGGGACATATAGGGTTGATAAAATCAAATCGTGTATACATGCTGCCATTACGACGACGATTTGGACTGCAAAAATTTCACCATAATGAGCATATTTCCCGCGAAATCTCGAATTGGTGTATACACTAACTATACAGAGAAGCGAGGTTGCCGCATGAGCTGTTGCTTTCCGACCAATGCCTGTACGCGGCCGCTTGGGATGCCGAGGTCAAGCAGGCGCTGTTGCCGCGCACGATCTGCGGCAGGCACGCCGTAATGTATCGGCGGGCCGATGGTGAAGTGGCGGCGCTGGAGGATGCCTGTTGGCATCGGTTGGTGCCGCTCTCAAAAGGGCGGCCTTGAGGGCGACAGCGTTGTCTGCGGCTATCATGGGCTGAAATTCAATGCGCAGGGGCGCTGCACCTTCATGCCCTCGCAAGAGACAATCAATCCCTCCGCATGCGTGCGTGCCTATTCCGCAGTCGAGCGCAATCGCTTCATTTGGCTGTGGATGGGCGATCTAGCGCTGGCTGACCCAGATTTGGTGCCGGACATGCACTGGAACGACGATCCTGCTTGGGTCGCTGATGGTGAGACCATTCACCTCAAATGCGACTATCGTTTGGTCGTCGACAATCTCATGGACCTGACGCACGAGACCTTTGTGCACGGGGCCAGTATTGGCAACGACGCCATCGCGGAAGCGCCGCTTGACGTCACGCACGGCGAGAAGACTGCCACGGTAACGCGCTGGATGAAGGGGAATACCCCCGCCGCCGTTCTGGTCGAAACAGTTGCAAAAGCCTGGTCGGGTGGTCCGCTGGCAAATCATTCGTTTCGAGGCGCCGTGCACCATCAATATCGACGTCGGGGTGGCGCCCGCCGGAACAGGAGCGCCCGAAGGCGATCGCTCGGCGGGTGTCAATGGTATGGTTCTCAACACCATCACGCCCGAAACGGAGACCAGCTGCCATTATTTCTGGGCATTCGTACGTAATTACCTCTTAAGCGAACAGTGTCTGACCACCGAACCCCGCCAAGGCGTTTCCGGCATCTTCCGGGGGGATGAGTTATTCTCGAGGCGCAACAGCGCGCCATCGACGAACATGCCGATCGGGTCTTCTACAACCTCAACATCGACGCTGGCGCGATGTGGGCACGCCGCCTGATAGATCCATGATCGACGCGGAAATCCGCCGCAGCACCGGCAAGCCGCGGAGTAGGACATGGCCGAGCGTTACAGCGATCGCTCTGTCTCACAGACGGTGCGTGCCCAGCTCAGTTTGCGCGATCTGATTCTGTCGGGTGATTTGCGGGCCCGGCGAACGGATCTCCGAATTGCAGGCTGTGGAGGCGACCGGCGCCTCGCGCACTCCGGTGCGAATGGCGCTGGTTCGACTGCAGGAGGAAGGGCTTTTGGAAGCGATCTCTTCCGGTGGTTTCATGGTAAAGGCATTCTCCGAGCGTGATGTCGTGGACTCGATCGAACTGCACGGCACGCTCCAGAGGCTGGCCGCACGCGTTGCCGCCGAGCGGGGTGTTTCATTGCGCGATCTCGAACCCTTGAAAGGTTGTCTTGACGAGACTGACGGTCTTGTGCGGCAGGATCCAATCTCCGTCCAGACTTTCTCCTCCTACGTCGCGCTCAACGCGCGCTTTCACGCGCTGCTGACGGAATTGTCGCGCATCCGCACTTGATCAGGCAGGTCGATCGCGCGTCCGCATTACCGTTCGCCTCGCCTAGCGGCTTTGTGATGACACAATTGACACTGCCGGATGTGCGCCACACACTCCTAATTGCGCAGGATCAACACCGCGTCGTAATCGACGCAATCGAAAATCGAGAAGGCGCGCGCGCCGAAGCAATCATGCGAGAGCACGCGCAAGTGGCGGCGCGCAATTTGCGCTTGGTGCTCAAGAACAAGACGCATTCCGACCAGCTGCCGGACTGGCGCTCATTAGGATGGCAGGCGATTGAAGGGAGCTGCATGCGGTTCATTGAAAGCTGGATACCCGCAACCCTCGTTGCGACATGCGATCTGACGCCTTCGATCCGCGAGCTGCTGATCAAGCCGGACAACTTTGATGGCGCGACCTATCCGGTGGGCAGCCATATCAATGTCGCCGTCACTGTCGATGGACACGGCCGGAGACGCGGTCCTACTCCTTGGTCGGCGAAGTCGACCGGGCGGGCTATGGCATTGCGGTGCGGCGCGTGGAGGACTCGCGCGGCGGCTCGCAGTACATGTGGTCGCTCGCGCCGGGCACGCGGCTGACCATTACATTGCCGGTCTCACTGCTGTCGATAGACTGGGCGCGCCGGCACTACTGCCTAATCGCCGGGGCATCGATATTACGCCACGAATAGGGGCAGCTCAAGCGATAGCCCGCCGCGATAGCCAATTCACTTTACATTATGCCGTGCCTTCTCGTGATCAAGCCGTCTATCTGGATGTCCTCGCCCCCTTGCTGAACGAGAGACTTAATATCCATGCAAGCAACGAAGGGCGTCGGCTCGATTTCGATGACTTGTTCGCCTCGCTGCCGCCTGACGCCTTGACACTCTTGTGTGGTCCGATGCGGATGCTCGATACGGCCCGCCGGGCTTGGACCGGCGCAGGGCGCGCACTATCGGACCTACGCTACGAGACCTTCGGTTCGAGTGGCTCGCTGCCGACTGAAGGTTTCCGGGTGTGCCTTGCAGATCGTGCCATCGAGCTAGTGATTCCGCGCGATCGCTCGTTGCTCGATGTACTCAATGCAGCGGGTTACGAGGTGATTGCGGATTGCCGGCGCGGGGAGTGCGGCGTCTGTGCGATCGATCTCGTCAACATCGACGGTGAGCTTGACCACCGCGACGTCTTCTTCAGCGAGCAGCAAAAGCGCGCGAACGCAAAGATCTGTGCATGCGATTCTCGCGCTCACGACACGACCACCCTCGATATACTTCATCGCCTGGACACGATATAGGCTCGTTGCAGCGCTTGTTTCGGCAGTGGGTCCTAGTCCAGCGCTCGGAACAACTGGCGCATGACCACGCATGGGACTGTGGCGCGGTTGCCGGCCGTCATACCTGCTAGCGTTTAAGGAACGGCTAATCAATTCTTCGAAGCAGGAGATGCACGCGAGGATTTCCGTCGAGGAACGTTATGAGACCCCAAGGGCATCTCGCGCACGTCAACTCTGCAATTTCATTGTGCGGCGCTGTCCGCTCGAGGACAATGATGCCAGAAAGCTGACAGAGCGTTAGGTCCACTCCACAGCAATGCCCGCATCTATGCGCGTTTTTCCTCACGTTGAGCACGGAGTGCATCACATTTGGCAAGCGGCACAGACATTGCTGGACGAAGACAGGAGCTGCTGTTGAAGCGGCCCTGTCACAGGAGTCTCCGATGAGGACTGCGATTTCCGCCCTCTTGCCCTCTCTCGCAGAAACGACGCGCGTCAATATGGCACCCCTCATCAAGTTCCGCATGCCGACGGATAGGCTTGCCGGATTGTCAAAGCGGGCGAGGTGGTCCGAAGCCATGTTGAATGTCATAGCGGGCACTGAGCTATACAGCCAGGCCACGCAAGCTCCAACATTTCTGGCGTTTCGCTCGGGCGACCGCGGTCGCCCGGCTCGGCTGCTTGAGGGCGGCCTCGCGCCTCTGGAAAGCCACTTCGCCTCTCTGGCGAGTTCGGCTTCGAACGTTGTGAATCGTGCGCGCAAGCCGTCGTCGTTCTCCGTGCCGTCGATCCGCAGGCGCGTCGTCGCCGCAAAAGGGACGAGTGGGCCGGACACCGCAGATGCATTCGCAATGGGGAAGGCGGCGCGGCCGAAGCTAGTACAGTGTGCGTCGATCCCACAGATTGATCGATTGGTTCAAACCGGAGATTCTGAATCGCCGCTAAAAGGCAACGATGTGAGAATGCGCCGGCGGTTAGCAAAGGACCTTGTGAACCGACCTGGCAGGATGCTCGCTCTTGGAGGTTGGGTCCGGCCAAAAGGCGCTGCATGCCAAATCCTCAGCAAGCCGGACGTGCAGGCGATCGCTCTGCCGATATGGCAACGTGCTCTCACCGTGGAGCTGACGCACATGGATACCGTTTCGGCCGAGATCTGGCAATCCGTTGGGCTCACGATCGAGCTCGCCAGCCTGACGACGATGATCCTTTTGGTTGTTGGCGCGCCACTCGCGTGGTGGCTGGCACGTTCAAAGACGGTTTTGAGCAAGGCGGTGGCGACGATCATCGCGCTGCCGCTGGTGCTGCCTCCGACGGCGCTTGGTTTCTGCGTACTCGTCCTGCTCGGCCCGAACAGACCGGGTGGCTTTCTCGCCTCTTTCTGGGGCGAGCACACGCTCGCCTTTACCTTTGCAGGAATTGTAGTCGGATCGGTCCTCTCAGCGCTCCCTTTGGTGGTGCAGCCGATCCATAATGCCTTTATTGCGATAGGCGGGGGACCGCTCGTCAATCAGCGTGCTTCTCCATTGTATGCCTTCATTACTATCGGTCTGCCGTTGGTGCGACTGGAGTTTCTCAAGGCTGCCTTGGTTGGCTTTGCTCATTCGATCGGCACCTTCGGCGTAGTGATGATGATCGGCGGCAACATTCCTGGGCGCACCAAGGTGTTGTCAGCTTATGTCATTGACTATGTGCAAGCATCGCGCTGGAGCGAGGCAAGTTGGATTTCCGGCGGTATGGTGATGTTTGCCTTTGCCGTCATTTTTATTCTAACCTTCATCGACAAACGCTGTGCCAGAAGAGGCACATGAGGGCACCAGCCCTGATTAAATCCGCTTCGGCATGACGGCCAGACATGTCCGATCGTGAGCGAGCAGCAGCATTGCAAGCCGGATCCGGCCATCCGTTATGGCCGCGGCTGCCGCTGGAATCGGCTTTAATTCGCCGCACGTCGCGCCTCTGCGGGAGGCTGGGGCTTGACGTCGGAGTTCCAAGAGCCGCCTTGCCAAACTGGAGGAGCTCTGCGCTCGATCGCTGGCAAGTGCGTGCCGGCGCGGGTTGCATCGCCTGAGGCGGCAAGCTCATCCACTAAAGGCATACGGGCAATTCGATCCCTGCGAAAGCAACATCGATGCGCTTCGAAGCGATATTCGCAGTCGCGTCCGTCGCCAAACCGATAATGGCGATTGCCTATTACGCTGAGGCAAGTTGCCTACCTCTGCAGGCCGAGATTACCGGGCACTACCTGGACTTCGCAAAAACATGAAAGTAGAGGGGGTGCAGCCTGACGGTTGATCAAAAATTCGATCGCCGAGGGCGCCATAGATTAGCCTCACTTATGGCGCGCCCGGATAGCTCGGATCAAGCAGTGCGTCTTCATCCGAATTTCGTAGCTCCGCCAGAGCCATGAACAGGCTTTCATCGAAGCCATACTAAGCTGCCGCTGCCCCATCTTCTCGACCGATGTGCTCGGGATTGTCGTCGAAAAGTCAGCGAACAGCGATTGTGACAGTATCCCGCGAACAGCCCGTGGAGGCTGATCGAAACGCAAGATGCCACGTTCCATTTGTCGGGATCGCAACGCGAGCGCCCCGCGCGTCAATTTCTAGACGCCCCTCTGACAGGAAAGCCACAGAACTCGAGCTCCTCGAAAGTCCGACGAAGTTTGACTGCGGGGGAGCTTGCGTATTTGCGACAGTCCATGACGCTGTGCGGTTTGGACAAATGCTGCTAAACGGCAGGACCTCGATGGGCAACGCTTTCGAGATCTCAAGACGGCGCATCACATAATCTCCAACGACTTTGCGGGATTGGGACTCGGAGCGGCTGTGCGCGCATGAAAGGGCTCCTCGGCGCTTCCAGGCAATTCAGGTGAGTTGACCTGGACTGGCGCCGCTGGATGAGAGCTTTGAAGGTCCAGACTCCGATTATAGATCCTGTGAAAGTGCTCGCGCAGCAAGCGCCCACTGAATGAAAGATGCATCGGATCGATCCGCCCCGACGGATCATTAGCACGAATGGCGGACAACGCGTAGCTTGTGCCTCGCGAGCTCGGCTCGCTCATCCCTACCCATAATCGCGAAGCGGCGGTCGCGTATCTGCCGAGTGTGCTCCCATGCGGTGGCCTGTTTCTTGCTGTTGGGGTCAGTAATTGTTACGGCCGACAAGTCACTTGGAAGGGGCCATGGGCGGGGCATCGGAAACTTTCTACAGCGTGATCAGACGTCAGGGTATCACGCGTCGTAGTTTTCACAAATTATGCAGTTTGACAACCGGGAGCTTCGGACTCGGTTCGTTCGCCGCAAGCGGTATTGCTTCCGCCTTGGAGATCAAGCCGCGTGTGCCGGTCATCTGGATGCACGGGCTCGAGTGCACCTGCTGCTCGGAAAGCTTTATCCGATCGGCTCATCCGTTGATTAAAGACACGCTGCTATCGATGATTTCGCTGACTATGACGACACGATCATGGCGGCGGCAGGACACTAAGCCGAAGCCATCCTGGAGGAAACCCGTGCCAAGTACAAGGGCAAGTATGTGCTTGCCGTGGAAGGCAATCCGCCGCTGAACGAAGGGGGCATGTTCTGCACAGACGGCGGCAAGCCGTTCGTTGAAAAGCTCAGGTCGATGGCGGAAGAGTCCATGGCGATCGTCGCTTGGGGCACGTGTGCGTCCTCGGGCTGCGTGCAAGCGGCCGAGCCCAATCCGACTGGGGCGGTGCCGATCGATAAGGTGATCACCAACAGGCCGATCATCAAGGTGCCCGGGTGCCCGCACATCGCAGAGGCCATGACCGGCCTGGTGACCTTCATGACCGCGTTCGGAAAGCTGCCGCAGCTCGATCGCCTGGGACGCCCCAAGATGTTTTATTCCGAGCGCATTCACGACAAGTGCTATCGGCGTTCCCATTTCGACGCTGGCCAGTTTGTCGAGGAGTGGGACGATGAGGGGCACGCAAGGGCTATTGCTTATACAACATGGGCTGCAAGGGGCCGACCACTTACAATGCCTGTTCGGCCGTTCGGGAACGGCGGCGTGTCATTCCCGATTCAATCTGGCCACTCGGCATTGAGAAGAACGCCGATCAGATTGGCATGGCCGCTGCCGGCGTTGTTGGGCTGACCGTCGCTGCGCATGCGGCGGTCACGGCTGTGAAGCGGTTGACCCACAAGCCGGATCGCGCAACTGACAAAAGTAAGCCGAGTTGAGGGGAAGGTGACGGTGGCTGTTCAGACACCAAATGGGTTCAATCTCGATCCTTCCGGCAAGCGAATTGTCATCGATCCGCTGACCCGCATCGAAGGCCACCTGCGCGTCGAGGCCAATGTCGATTCTGATAATGTGATCCGCAATGCGGTCTCGAGCGGGACGATGTGGCGTGGCATCGAAGTCATCCTGCGCGGGCGCGATCCGCGGGACGCCTGGGCCTTCACCGAGCGGATTTGCGGTGTCTGCACCGGCACCCATGCGCTCACCTCCGTGCGCGCCGTTGAAAATGCGCTAGGGATCGCCATTCCGGAGAATGCCAACTCGATACGCAATATCATGCAACTGTGTCTGCTTGTGCATGATCACCTGGTGCATTTCTACCACTTGCACGCGCTCGATTGGGTTGACGTGATGTCCGCGCTCAAGGCCAATCCCAAGTCGACGTCGGCGCTGGCGCAGTCTATCTCGCCCTGGCCGCTGTCGTCCCCTGGCTACTTTAAGGATTTGCAGATCAGGCTCACTAAGTTCTTCGGATCCCGGCAACCCGGTCCGTTCAAGAATGGCTATTGGGGGGGCATCCGGCCTACAAGCTTCCACCGGAAGCGAATCTGATGGCCGTGGCGCATTATCTGGAGGCGCTCGATTTCCAGAAAGAAATCGTCAAGGTCCAAGCGGTCTATGGGGGCAAGAACCCGCATCCGAACTGGCTGGTCGGCGGCGTGCCCTGCGCGATCAATATCGACGGAACTGGCGCGGTGGGTGCGATCAATATGGAGCGGCTTAGCTTAGTGTCCTCGATCATCGATCGTTCGATCGAGTTTGTCGAGCAGGTCTATCTGCCGGACATTGCAGCGATCGGCTCGTTCTACAAGGACTGGCTGCATGGCAGCGGGCTTTCGGGCAAAGGTGTGATGTCCTATGGCGACATCCCCGAAAATGCCAACGACTGTTCCGCGAAAGGTCTCAAGCTGCCGCGCGGCGTCATTCTTGATGGCGATCTCAGCGAGGTGTTGCCGATCGACCATGGTGATCCAAAGCGCTGCTGTCGAGCGCTGCCGCTGCTGCTGGCGGTCAGACGAGCGGCGCCGGGACGGAACTCTACAGACTCGCTAAACTCGACGATCTCGAACGCAAGCTGATTGCCGAGGTGCTCGGGGAGGGTGAGGTGGCCGGCGTCGTTGCACTGCCGGACGGCTCTCTGGCGCAAATCGGGGAGACCGTGCATGCGGGAATCTGGCGCCTGCGCATCGGGATGGAGCCGGCACATGAATATATTCAGGTCGGGGCGATCCCACAGATTGTGCAGCGCGCCGCGACTGATCTGACGTCCACCGATCTTGTGATAGGCCCGGCGCCGGACGGTGCGATGAACGTGCTGCCGGTGCTCGCCGAAATACGCGGACGGGCTCGTGCCTGGCTGTCTGGCATGCACGCGCATGTCATCAATCTCACGCTGCTGCCGATGAGCGCTGTCGAGCTGGCGTTTCAGCGGCGAAGCGTGGGCAATGGTCCGGTCCGACTGATCTTCTGCGGCTACGGCGCATGCCGAGTGCAGGCGACCCGGATCCGGAACGTCTGGTCGGTGCAATACTTCAATTTTATGGACAACATCATTCTGGATACGCTGGAGGTCGGCGGCGTGCCGATTGTTGTGCTGGCCGCCGACGAAGATCTCGAGCATTCCGCCGAACGCCTGCAGGAAATTATCGAGGCATACTTCACATGAAGTACTTGGAAATCAATCGGCATCCGGCGCGTTCGTCGCAGACGGCGCGCCGGCAACGCGGCATTGGCTGGATCGCGTGTCGATTGAGTACGATGCTTGACCGTGAAATAAGCCCTCGCGGGAGCATGCAAAACGATATGTTCACATCGGTGGCGATGCTTGTGGTAGCCAATCGGCATATCGCCAATCGCAAGCGACGGACTCTGAGCGAACCGCCCAGGGTCGAGGCGAGCGAATTTCGCACGCATGAGCGCTCGCCCGTCGGCATGATTGCGCGTCGGGTCATGAAGGCGGTTGTCATCTTGCGTAAGGCCACTTGCCAACCGCGTGCTGGCCACAAATGGTATCTACCCCTGCGGGCCGGATCCGGTTGCATCGAACTTATTGTCGGCGAGCTAGCGCCATTCGCCGTAATTGCCTGTTGCTCCCCTCTCAGCGATCTTTGCATGCAAAGCTATGCGATCCGCCCGCGCCAAAGCAGCGGTCCTTGCCGGCGTCTGGTCGGACAACCGCTCAGCGTCACATTGGAGCCACGCGTTAGATCTCAGTGCGTCTGGTCGCCGGCTTTTGTTGCGTGAGATGATGGAGGAGCGCCGCCCATGAGTCTCGCCTCCCGCAACAAGATTGATGTCACCGTATCGATTGCTGCCGACGTAATCGCCGCAGTCGAGATCGTGCCCCGAGCCCGGCCGCCGCTGGCGTGGCTGTTCGCCGGCAAACAGGCATCGTCGGTGCTTGAGGGGCTGCCGCGGCTCTTCGCGCTATGTGCCGCTGCGCAGCAGGCTGCCTTACTGGCCGCGATCGAGGCGGCGCGCAAGGAAGAGATCATCCTCGCGACAAAGCAGCATCGTATTACCTTGGTCGTTGCCGAGCGTATCGCGGAATTGCTGCGTGGCCTCTTTGTCGGTCATCTTACGCCGAACGTCGGCCGTGCGGCAGCGGTTCGATCCGTGATGCACGGAACATCAGTGTTTATCGGCAGCGAACAGCCAATCCGCGGCCCTGCTCGACGCGAAGCAATAGCGCGAATTGGGCCGCGATGGCCGCGCTCGGCATAACGAGAGAGGCTTGTGCGCTGAAGTCCGGCAGCCCGTTCGCGCTTCGCATTGCAGAGCTTGATGAGGTCGACTTGAAGTCAATCTCGATCGAGCACTCGTTCCTGTCCGTTGCCGACGACCGCAATATCGTTGAACGGTTACTCGCGGACGACGATACGTTCTGCTGTTGTCCGGATCTCGAGGGGCATGCGCCCGAAACGGGGCCGTTGGCGCGCCAAATGACGCGTGATCGGCTTCCGCCGGGGCGGCCGGGTGCGGTTGCGCGGCTGATGGCCAGAATTACGGAGATGGTTCGGCTGTGCGCTTGGCTCGAGGCTCGTGCTCATATCGAGTCGCGGAACATGGGATCATCGAAAGCTACAGGCTAGGTCCTGGCCGTGCAGCGGCAGCAGTCGAATGCGCCAGGGGGCGCCTCTATCACGCGGTTGAGCTTGATCCTCGGGGCCGGATATCCCGCGTCGAATTCCTAGCGCCGACGGAATGGAATTTCCATCGGTGCGGACCACTTGTCTGGCGCCTTCAGGGCGCGGTGCTGACGGCGAGACCACATCAGGAAGCGGTTCGTGCGGTGATTGCATCGCTCGATCCTTGCGCCGGGTTCACGCTCAATTTTCGCGAGGTTGGCGATGCATGAAATGGCGCTTTGTCTGGGCATCATCGAAATTGTCGAGGAGGAGGCGCGTCGCCGATCGATTTCGCAGGTGCGGAGCATCCGTCTGGAGATCGGGGCCCTGAGCCATGTCGCGCCCGAAGCTATTAAGTTCTGCTTCACAGCTGTCGCAACACGGACCGTCGCCGACGGCGCGGTTCTTAAAATCATCGAAGTGCCTGGCATGGCCTGGTGCATGGCCTGTTTCGAAGAGTGTCGAAATTGCTCTGCGCGCTGAGTGTTGTCCTTACTGCGGCAGTTATCAGTTGCAGATAACGACAGGCGAACAGATGCGCGCGAAAGAGCTGGAGGTCAATTGATGTGACCGTATGCGGTTGCAGTGAAGGAATGTATTCGACCGGACGCGTCGAAGTTCATGATGCGCAAGACCACTGGCGCGCTATCATGCTCGTGTGCAGGACGGTGATCGCCACGGCGCCCATGTGCATGGTGATCAAAGCTTGCTGCATTCCTACCATGCTCGCCAAGACCATGCTTGCCATCATCATCCCGGCCATCTGCAGGCTCGTGATGGGCAGGCCATTCAGAGCTGCGGGGCCGGTGCGGCTACTTTGAAGGCAGCGGACACGAACCGCGAGCGGGTCATTCGGGTCGGACGCGACATACTTGGCAAGAACGATAGGATAGCGGCGGATAATCGCGCGCTCTTCGTGGCCGATGACCTGCTGGCGTTTAATCTTGTGTCCAGTCCCGGTGCAGGCAAAACGTCGCTGCTCGTCCGCGCCGTGTCCGAGCTCAAGCGCACTCGCCCGATCGGCGTCATCGAAGGCGACCAACAGACCTCGAATGATGCCGAACGCGTTCGCGCGGCTGGCGCGCCGGTTGTTCAAGTCAATACCGGCAGGGAACCACCTCGATGCTTCAATGATCGGCGAGGCCGACGGCCGCTTGCCGCGGCTCACGCGCGGTATTCTCTTCATCGAGAACGTCGGTAATCTGGTCTGTCCCGCAGCCTTCGACCTAGGCGAAGCCTGCAAGATCGTGATGCTATCGACCCCCGAAGGTGAAGACCAGCCGCTCAAATATCCGGATATGTTTGCCGCTTCGTCGCTCGTGCTGATTACAAGATTGATTTGACATCATTCCTTGAGTTCGATGTGAGCAAGATCATCGAGTATGCAAGGCGCGTCAATTCAAGGATCGAAGTGCTCACGGTCTTGGCGCGTACTGGCGAGGGTTTCGGCGCGCTCTATGCCTGGATCGGCAATCAGGCGCATCAGAGACTCGCCGAGAGGGACACAAGGCGATGAGCGCCGCCCCACCTGCGGCCAAACTCGGCTACGCGTGCGCGTGAGCGGAGCTGTGCAAAGGGTCGGATTTCGTCCTTACGTCTATGGCCTGGCCACGCGGTACGGATTGGCGGGGTTTGTCGTCAATGATCCAGAGGGCGTTACGATCGAGGTGGAGGGCAACCGTGCGTCGGAGTTTGTTGCCGCTTTGCCGCTTGAAGCACCACCACTGGCATGCATCGACCACATCTGCGTTCAGGAGACAGGAGCGCTCGCGGCGAAAGACTTTTCGATCGGCACCAGCGAAGGTGGCAAGTCGTCAACGCGGATCGTCGCCGATGCCGCGACCTGCCAGCAGTGCATCAGTGAGTAGTTCGATCCGAAAAGTCGCATTACCGTTATCCCTTCATCAGTTGCTCGCATTGCGGCCCGTCCCTCTCCGAACAGCTTCCCTACGATCGCCGAAACACGGTCATGAAGGCCTTTAGGCTGTGTGCCGCCTGCGTCAGCGAATATCTCGATCCGGCGAGTCGCAGGTTCCATGCGGAGGCGATCGCGTGTCCGACATGCGGCCCGCGGCTCAGCCATGGAAACAACGCTATTGTCGCGGCAATCGTCGACGGCCAAACCGTGGCGGGTGGGCGGATACCAGCTGCTTTGCGACGCGCGCAACCAGGGCGCGGTGCAGCGTTTGCGCGGCAGAAAGCGGCGTCTTGAGAAGCGATTCGCCGTCATGGTCGGTTCCATAGAGCGGGTCAATGAGATCGCGGAAGCGAATGAGCCCGAGTTCGCGCTACTCGAATCCGTAGCTCGTCCCGTCGTCCTTCTACGTTCGCGCCATAATTTAGCACCCGCGATAGCTCCCGGCTTATCGCGGGTAGGTGTCATGCTGCCCGCGGCCCCGCTGCATCACTTCATCTTTCAGGTACTTCGTTCGACCGGAGTATCGCTTGTGGGGACTGGCCCCGTCATCGTTGCCACCAGTGCCAATCTTTGTGGCGAACCGCTGCTGATCGACAACGCACAGGCGCTGCGGCGGCTTGAGGGAATCGCCGACCTTGTCGTGACCCATGATCGCGAGATCCTAACGCGTGCGGATGACTCCGTCGTGTCGGTTGTGGCGGGCCGCGCCCAACGCATTCGTCGCGCCCGTGGCTATGTTCCAGAACCGATCCGGCTGGCAAGATCTGTGCCGTCCGTACTCGCTGTTGGCGGTGCGTTGAAGTCGACCATCACCGTCACGCGGAACAACGAAGCGTTCGTCTCCCAGCATATTGGCGATCTCGATACGGCCGAAAGCATTCGTGTGTTTGAAGAGACGATTCGTCATCTCACATTGGTTCTTGACGACGATCCCGCCGTCATCGCCCACGATCTGCATCCCAATATGGCGTCCACGCGCTTTGCGGAGGGAAGCGGCCGCGCGCTGGTCGCTGTCCAGCATCACCACACGCATGCTGCCGCCGTCATCGCTGAGCACGGTCATGCGGGACCTACGCTATGTTGCAGTTGCTTGGCAGGGGAACCGAAATCGGCCATCGCTTTGCAGCGCAACGCCAGTCTGAGCGCGTGCGCGCATTGCTGGATCAGCAGGGCGGGACCATCACAACCCGCGCGGGCCGGTTGTTTGATGCGGCGGCGGCGCTGCTGGGCATTGCGAGTTTGCAGAGCTATGAGGGCGAGGCCGCAATGAAGCTCGAGGCGCTGGTGCGGCGGACTGAGATTCTCGATGCCGGCTGGACGATGGATGGCGAGCGTGCTGTCGCTTCGTCCGCTTTTTGAGCACTTGATTACAGACAACGTAGGCGCCACGGACGGAGCCGGGCTGTTTCATGGCACTCTCGCCGCCGCTTGCATTGACTGGGTCACGCGCTTTGCGTGAACAACCGGTGTCAATGCCGTCGTCCTAAGCGGCGGCTGCTTTTTGAACGCGGTGCTGGCTGACCAAATTACGCGCGGGTGAAGTCATTGCTGCGAGCCAAGGCGCTAGGCGCTGACATTCGGATGGTTTTACTCGACGATCGACGCTATTCGGCTCGCCGAACAGGCACCGAGCCGGGACGTGGTCTTCTTTGCCACTGGATTTGAGACTACGACGCCACCGACGGCGGTGATGATCCGGATTGCCGAGAAGAAGCGGCTGAAGAGCCTCAGCGTGTTCTGCAAACACGTGCTTACACCGTCCGCCATGCACAGCATTCTCGAGAATCCGAAGATCCGCAATATCGGCGGGGGCGCAATTGATGGCTTCGTCGGGCCTGCACATGTCAGCACCATCATCGGTACGCGACCTTACGAACCTCTGGCAGAACAATTCGGTAAGCCGATCGTGATCGCGGGATTTGAACCGCTCGACGTCATGCAGGCGATCCTGATGCTGGTGCGGCAAGTGAACGAAGGCCGCTGCGGCGTGGAAAATCAATACAGCCGTGCGGTTACGCGCGAAGGCAATCCGCGCGCCAAGGACGAGGTCTCGCAGATATTCGAACTGCGTGAGCAGTTCGAATGGCATGGACTTGGACTCGTACCCAAAAGCGGACTGAAGCTGAAGCGGGCATACGCGAGATTTGACGCCGAGGCGCGTTTTGCGATGCACGAACTGCGTGTCGCTGACAATCCAGCGTGCGAGTGCTGCGCAATTCTGCGCGGAGCCAAGCGGCCGGTCGACTGCAAGCTATTTGGAACTGCTTGCACGCCGGAAAATCCCATAGGAGCCTGCATGGTCTCATCGGAAGGCGCTTGCGCCGCGTATTGGACGTATGGCCGAGTTCGCGATGATCAGCTGGGACGGTTGTCATGAGCGTAAAGGCCCATCAACGCAGACTTGATGTCGAGAACGGACGCATTGATCTTTCTCACGGGTCCGGGGGCCGTGCCATGGCGCACCTAATCTCGGACATTTTTCACCGAGCCTTCGGTAACGAATGGCTCGCCCGCTGCAATGATCAATCGGCGTTTGATGTTGCAACAGGCAGAATAGTGATGACGACGGACGGCTATGTGGTTTCACCGCTGTTCTTTCCTGGCGGCAATATCGGGTCACTCGCTGTGAACGGCACGATCAATGATGTCGCTATGGCCGGCGCGCGTCCGCTCTATCTATCGGCTAGCTTTATTATCGAGGAGGGGTTCCGATTTTCGGATCTGCAAACCATTGCGGAGTCGATGGGCTTAGCGGCGCGCGACGCCGGCGTTTACATCATCACTGGGGACACCAAGGTCGTCGAGCGCGGCAAGGCGGACGGTCTGTTCATCTCCACGACCGGGCATCGGGGTCCTGGCCGATGCGCTCGATCTCTCGGCCGACAAGGCAAGGGTTGGCGACCGTGTCCTGATTTCCGGTAGCCTCGGCGATCATGGGGTGGCGATCATGTCAAGGCGCCAGAACGTCGCCTTTCAAATCGAGATCGCGCTCGGATTCAGCCGCGCTGCACGACCTCGTAGCCGCCATGGTTGCGGCCGGTGGCAGCGGTATCCGGGTGATGCGTGACCCCACGCGTGGCGGCCTTGCCGCCTCGCTCAACGAGATTTCGCATCAATTGGGCCTCGGCTTCCGTCTGCAGGAAGCCGCCATTCCTGTGAAGCCTGCGGTTGCGGCGACCTGCGAACTCCTTGGGCTTGATCCGATCCATGTCGCTAACGAGGGCAAGCTCGTTGCGATCGTCGCGCCTGATTCTGCCGATGCTGTGCTTGCAGCCATGAAGGCGCATCCGCTCGGGTGCGATGCAGCTGATATTGGAGAGGCGGTAGCTGACGATCACAAGTTTGTGCAGATGGCGACCAGTTTCGGTGGCGGACGAGTTGTCGATTGGCTGTCGGGCGAACAATTGCCTCGGATCTGTTGAACATGTCACGCCCAACTGCGGCGGGCATGAGGGGGCACGCATCAGCGGTTATTAGCCATTTAAAAAAATGAGCTAAAGTCTACGACCTGCCCTGCTGGCGGACTGTGATGCTCGCTCTTCCAGAAATTCGGCAAGGCTGGATTTTCATTTGTGGCATTCTCAAGCCGCGAACCCGGTCCCAAGCGTTTTATTCATGCGCCATTCGTCGCTCACCCAAAGTCGTTGCTCCCCACTTGACACTTCGAGGTTAAGGTGAGGCGAAAGGCGCTCTTACGAGGCTCTTTACAGCGCCTTGGCTCAAGTCGCGCCGCTTAGTTTGTAGACTAGTGTCGCACAAGAGCAGCTTAGAAATAAGAGATCCTCGATCTGCTCCCCTGAATCTCGGCGGCTTAGGAGAAGGCACTGACACCGAGGTCCGTGCATTCGCCGACCTCGTGCATAGCCAACGCGTGATTCGCAGGTAATGAGATGAGAATAGGTTTGGTCCAGAGCGGAAGGACCCTGTCATCGCGGCGAAGGTAGTTCTGTAGACGTTTTCAAGACGCCCACGGATCCGTTATATGATTTTTTCAGCGCGGGTGCCATTGCGGTCGAGAGCCTGTTCGCGTCGGCTGCGGAGGGCTCGATCGTTGAGCTCAGCGAGTACGGTTATCTTAGCCACTCAGCATCTTGCCGCATCCTGTTTGAAATCCTGCGCAGCTGGTCAAAGATCGCTGAATTCCTGCGCTATTGTGGCGCTCGCGTCGCAATATCGTTACGCACTTCCGATTAGAAAGCCCCTCCAGGCAGGGAGTTTTCAAATGAAGGTCGGAGTCCTCAAGGAAATCAAGGCGCACGAATATCGCGTGGGCCTTACCCCTGGAGCTGTCCGCGAATACGTGGCGGCGCGCCACCGCGTGATGATCGAGACCGATGCTGGCGCGGGCATTGGCGCGGCGGATGAAGATTATCGCAACGCCGGCACAACGATTCTGGCGTCCGCAGTCGAGGTATTCGAGTCGAGCGAGATGATTGTAAAGGTTAAGGAGCCTTAGCCGTCCGAATGGAGCCAGCTGCGGGAGAGCCAGATCCTCTTCACTTATCTGCATCTGGCCCCGGACCCGGAGCAGGCCAAGGGGCTCCTAAAATCTGGGTGGACCGAGATCGCCTATGAGACCGTAACTGATGAGCAAGGTGGCCTTCCGTTGCTGGCGCCCATGAGCGAGGTCGCGGATAGGCTTGCGATTGAAGGGGCGGGTAGCGCCCTGAGGCGTAGTGCTGGCGGACGAGGGCTGTTGATCGGTGGAGTGCCCGGTGTTCAGCCGGCCCGGATCGTGGTGATTGGAGGTCGCCTCGTTGGTACGCACGCGGCGCGCATGGCGATCGGTTTGGGTGCAGAGGTCACCATCATCGACCGCTCGATACCCCGGCTCGAACTGGACGAGCTTGCGCGTTCGGGCCAGAATCTCGACCATCGACGCCGTGGAGGAAGAGGTATTTGCGGCCGATGTTGTGATTGGTGCGGTACTTGTTCCAGGTGCGAGCGCGCCGAAGCTCGTTCGGCGGGGTATGCTGAGTTCAATGCGTAAGAGGGCGGTGATCGTGGACGTCGCTATCGATCAGGGCGGCTGCTTTGAGACATCGCACCCAACCACTCACGCTGATCCAACCTGCGAAGTGGATGGCGTCATTCATTATTGCGTGGCCAATATGCCCGGCGCCGTGCCGCTGACCTCAAGCCCGGCACTGACTAACGCCACGCTGCCGTTTGGTTTGGCACTGGCCAACAAGGCGTTTGCCGCCGCGCTCGAAAATCCGCACCTGCGCGCGGGCCTCAATGTCCATCGGGGCCGGCTAACTTACAAGGCCGTGGCCGAGAGCCTAGGGTTGCCTTTCTCATCGATCGAACAGGCTGCGGCCTGATCCCGGAGGCCCTTACGGGCGTTTCCTCCCTGACTTGGGCCACTCTTCGGGGTGGCTTTTTTTTCGGCTCGATCAATTTGCTAACCAGCGCGGGCGGATGTTTGAAACGCGAAGCGAAGCCGGGGAACACCAGATGATCGCGCTTGGCTTTCAGTTGCCCCATGAAGCGAGGCAATGTGCCTTTGCTCGTACAGGCATATGGATGAAGGTTACCGGTCATCTTCGGGCTTGAAAGCGGGTGCCGCGGCACCTAAACGCCGCGATCATCGGAGTGACTTTGTCTGGCGCGATCGCCGCGACAGTTTCTGGCTCTGCGGTGGAGATGTGCGTCGTTCCGGTGTGACCCCCGCCGGTTGTTCATCGTGGCGCTTTAGTCGAATCCGCCGCCATTCCGGTGAGCAGAACCAATAACATGGGGCCCGGCCGACCTGGCGGCGGAGCACTCGGGAACAGGCGACCCGATCGCAGCCGCGTGACCGCGGCCATGGGAAGGATCGCGCCATAGGGCTGGCGGACGCAGTTCACGTGGTTGGCTGACCGCCGTCATTGATCGTGCGCCACGGCACCGAGATCAAGCCACTATGATTCCGAATGTAGAGTTTGCGACACGCCGTCGAGGCGGCGACATGCGCTCTGAAAGATAGCCGAGACAAATCAGCCCAGACTGATTGGCACGAGACTTGAAGGCAAGACGCGGTCCCGCACCTTCTGCTTATGGAACCGCAGTGATGGCCTACAAGATAATCGCGTCCCAGTGCACCGTCTGCGGTGCGTGTGAGTTCGAATGTCCCAACGCTGCGATTAGCCTGAAGAACGACATATATGTGATCGATCCGACCAAGTGCACCCAATGCGAAGGAAATTCTGACGCGCCGCAGTGCGCCGTCGTTTGCCCGGTGCCCGAGACCTGTGTGCCGGCATAGGGAATTAGCTGATGAGTGGGGCCCCGGCGCGAAACAGAATGAAGACACCACTGAGAGCGGCAGCCTACCGGCTTCGTCGACCGATTCTCTTACGCGCTGGCCCCGAGTTGGTCCTAACTTGTGGGATCAGTTCGGAGAGGGGGCGCCGGAACTGGTTGGAGTTGTCTTTGCGCGAGCGGAGCAGGCAATGGTAGCTGTAGAAGAGACGGTCGAGTGCGTCCGGCGTATCGACGTCGACCAGTATCGATATGGGTTTGAGACGCAGATCGAGTCCGACAAGGCCCCGAAGGGGCTGTCGGAAGACACCGTCCGCTTCATCTCTGCAAAGAAGAATGAGCCGGCCTGGATGCTGGAATGGCGCCTGGAGGCGTATCGCCGCTGGCTGACCATGATCGAGCCGACCTGGGCGCGCGTCAACTATCCGAAGATCGACTATCAGGACATCTACTACTACGCGGCGCCGAAGCCGACGAAGGCGCTGTCCTCTATCGACGAGATCGATCCGGAAATCCTCAAGACCTACGAGAAGCTCGGCATTCCCTTGCGCGAGGTTGCGATCCTCGAAGGCGTCGAGCCGCCGCCTGGTGGCGCGCCGTCGCCCAGCCGCAAGATCGCGGTCGACGCCGTGTTCGATTCGGTGTCGGTGGCGACCACCTTCCAGAAGGAGCTGAAGGCGGCCGGCGTGATCTTCATGCCGATCTCGGAGGCGATCCGCGAGCATCCCGAGCTGGTGCAGAAATATCTCGGCACGGTGGTGCCGACCACGGACAATTACTTCGCGACGCTGAACTCGGCGGTGTTCTCCGACGGCTCGTTCGTTTACGTGCCGCCGGGCGAGCGTTGCCCGATGGAGCTGTCGACCTATTTCCGCATCAACGAGCGCAACACCGGCCAGTTCGAGCGCACGCTGATCATCGCCGACAAGGGCTCCTACGTCTCCTATCTCGAAGGCTGCACCGCGCCGCAGCGCGACGAGAACCAGTTGCACGCCGCCGTGGTGGAGTTGGTCACACTCGACGATGCCGAGATCAAGTATTCGACGGTGCAGAACTGGTACCCCGGCAATTCCGAGGGCAAGGGCGGCATCTACAATTTCGTCACCAAGCGCGGCGACTGCCGCGGCAGGAATTCCAAGATCTCCTGGACCCAGGTCGAGACCGGTTCGGCGATCACCTGGAAATATCCGAGCTGCATCCTGCGCGGCGACAATTCGAGCGGCGAGTTCTACTCGATCGCGATCTCGAACGGCTTCCAGCAGGTCGATAGCGGCACCAAGATGATCCACCTCGGCAAGAACACGTCGAGCCGGATCATCTCCAAGGGCATCGCCGCCGGCAAATCGCAGAACACCTATCGCGGCCTCGTCAGTGCGCACCGTAAAGCCACCGGCGCGCGCAACTACACCGCCTGCGATTCGCTCCTGATCGGCGACAAATGCGGCGCGCACACCGTGCCCTATGTCGAGGCCAAGAACTCCTCGGCAACGTTCGAGCACGAAGCGACCACGTCGAAGATCTCCGAGGACGTGCTGTTCTACTGCGTCCAGAGAGGCTTGAGCGAGCAACAGGCCATTGGGCTTGTCGTCAATGGCTTCGCCAAGGACGTTCTGCAAAAACTGCCGATGGAGTTCGCGGTGGAAGCGCAGAAGCTGATCTCGATCTCGCTCGAAGGGGCCGTCGGATAGCCAACCGTCCCGCGGGACCTCCCGAGTGCGGCTCACCCGGGATGATGCATTTCAGGAGATAGATCAGAATGGCGCTACTCGAAGTTCGAGATTTGCATGCCGGCATGGACGAGCGCGAAATTCTTCGCGGGTTCGATCTTACGGTCAACGCGGGTGAGGTACACGCGATCATGGGGCCGAACGGCTCCGGAAAGACCACGCTCAGCCACGTTATTTCCGGCAAGCCCGGGTATCAAGTGAGTGCAGGCCAAATCCTGTTCAAGGATGAAGATCTTCTCGCGATGGAACCGGAGGAGCGCGCTGGCAAGGGAATATTTCTTGCGTTTCAGTATCCGGTCGAAATTCCCGGCGTGACCAACATGAACTTCCTGCGTACGGCGTTGAACGCTCAGCGTAAAGCGCGCGGGCAAGAGGAATTCTCCACGCCCGATTTTCTGAAAAGGGCCGGCGAGATAGCCAAGTCGCTCAACATCCCACAAGGCATGCTGAAGCGCGGCTTCAATGTCGGATTTTCCGGCGGCGAGAAAAAGCGCAACGAGATTTTGCAGATGGCGCTATTCGAGTCGAGCCTGTGCATCTTGGATGAGATAGATTCCGGCCTCGATATCGACGCGCTGCGCATCGTCTCCAACAGTATCAACGCTCTGCGTTCGCCGGAACGGGCGATGATCGTGATCACCCACTATCGGCGGCTTCTCGACTATATAACGCCGGATTTTGTGCATGTGATGTCCAAAGGGCGGGTAAGGAAGCGCGGCGGCAGAGAACTCGCGCTGGAGCTCGAGGCTTGTGGCTACGCTCAATTCGAAGGTGCGGCCTGACCTCTCAAGAGATTTCCTGATGAAGCAAGTTTTGGCAAGAGAAGCCGACGCCGGACGTGCAAAGAGCAATCTCTTCACCGCGGCGCACGGACGGCTGCCTGGCTGTGGGCCTGTCGCCCATATCCGTGCGAGGGCATTCGAGGCCTACGAGCGTGCCGGCCTCCCGCATCGGCGCATCGAGGCTTGGAAATATACAGATCTATGCGCCTTGATCGGCGAGGTACTGCCACTCGCTCCGCGACCAGATGCAGCTGCGCTGGTGCGCGCAAAGTCGTCGGTCATGCAAGCGGCTGCCGATCAAGCAGTCAAACTGGTTTTGGTGGATGGAATATTCGCACCCGAGCTATCCGACGTCGGTAGCCTCGAAAATGGGGTCGATGTGCGGTCGTTGCGAGAGATTCTGGAGAATCCGGCCAACAGTGCAATGGCCGGCCTGGTGCTTTCGACCACAACTGATGCGATGATCTCGCTCAATGCCGCGATGGCGACCGACGGCCTGGTGATTACGATCGCCGAGGGCAGCGCGATTAAGCGTTCCATTCAGATCGTTCACGTTGCAACCTCATTGTCGGTGTCCGATTTTACCCGTTCCTACCTGCAGCTAGGTAAGGGAGCGCACGCGGCTGTGGTGGAAACATTCGTCGCGGCTGATGGCGCGAGCCGATATCAAACCAACGATGCGATAATTGTCCTGGTTGGTGACGAGGCGAGCCTTTCGTATATCCGGGTGGCAGCTGATGCCGCTGACGCCGTGAACCTTTCGTCGGGAATCATCGTAGTCGGTACCAGAGCGAGCCTCAATCTCTTCAGCATGACCTGCAGCGGCTCCATCGGTCGCTATCAGGGATTCGTCACACTGGCCGGCGAGGGATCCAGGCTCTCGGCGAACGGGGTCAATCTCATCAGGGAAAAACAGCACGCCGACACAACAATCGTAGTCGACCACGCCGTGCCGCATTGCATCAGT
The DNA here is from genome assembly GCF_036923295.1 of Bradyrhizobium sp. 26S5. Classification (NCBI taxonomy): domain Bacteria; kingdom Pseudomonadati; phylum Pseudomonadota; class Alphaproteobacteria; order Hyphomicrobiales; family Nitrobacteraceae; genus Bradyrhizobium; species Bradyrhizobium sp. 26S5. Next base: position 1,351,858 of record NZ_CP145948.1, read on the forward strand.
CGGAATAAGTTCCACGCGGTCGTTGACGATTGCGGCCGCTCGGTGTTCCAGGGCCAAGTCGTCGTACGTCCCGCATCGCAGAAGACGGATGCCGCGCTGATGACGCGCGCGCTGCTCCTGTCCGACCAGGCCGAGGCGGACAATAAGCCCGAACTCGAAATCCTTGCCGACGACGTGACTTGCGGCCACGGATCGACTTCAGGTGCGCTGGACACCAGTCTCATATTCTATCTGCGCGCTCGAGGTTTATCAGAGAAGGATGCGCAGGCGTTGTTGATTAGAGCATTCATTGGCGAGCCGATCGAGGAGATCCCCGCCGGCAATCTGCGCGAATTTGTGACCGCGCGAGCTGAACACTGGCTGCGGGCGCGATGAGTGTGCACCCCGCGATAGGCAACGGTAGTTACCAGGTCAGCCGTCTGCGCGCGGACTTTCCTGCGCTGTCCATGACGGTGTACGACAAGCCGCTTGTGTACCTTGATAACGCCGCATCCGCGCAAAAGCCGAATGCGGTTCTTGACCGCATGATGCATGTATACTCCAGCGAATACGCCAACGTACATCGCGGCCTGCACTATCTGGCGAATGCGGCGACGGAGGCGTATGAGGGCGCCCGTACCAAGGTGGCGCGGTTTGTGAACGCACATCTGAACGAAGAGATCGTCTTCACCCGCAGCGCCACGGAGGCCATCAATCTGGTCGCCCAGACCTTCGGCCGTGAACGGGTCAGCGCCGGCGACGAGATCGTTCTGTCGATTATGGAACACCACTCCAACATTGTGCCGTGGCATTTTTTAAGAGAACGGCTCGGCGCAGTCATCAAGTGGGCGCCGGTTGATGATGACGGCAATTTCCTGCTCGATGCATTTGAGCGGCTCTTGACCCCGCGCACCAAGATGGTTGCGATCACTCAGATGTCGAACGTGCTGGGTACCATTTTGCCAGTGAAAGACGTAGTGAGGATCGCACATGCACGGGGTATTCCCGTACTGGTCGACGGCTCGCAAGGATGTGTCCATTTGACCGTCGACGTCTGCGACATCGATTGCGATTTCTACGTAATGACAGGCCATAAACTCTATGGTCCGACAGGGATCGGCGTGCTTTACGGCAAGTCAGAGCATCTTTCGTCAATGCCGCCCTTCAATGGTGGCGGCGAGATGATCCGTCAGGTCTCGCGTGCCGGCGTCATCTATGGTGAACCGCCGCACCGGTTCGAGGCGGGGACGCCGCCGATTGTCGAGGCGATCGGTTTGGGGGCGGCTTTAGATTACATCAATTCGATAGGCAAAGAACAGATCCGCAAGCACGAGAACGCGCTGCTCGCCTACGCAAATGAGAAGCTAGGGGACATCAACGCCGTACGAATCATCGGGACGCCGGCCGAAAAGGGGCCGATCATCTCCTTTGATATGAAAGGCGCGCATGTACATGACATTGCCACGGTCGTCGACCGCGCCGGAGTTGCAGTGCGGGCGGGTGGCCATTGCGCGATGCCGCTGCTCGAGCGCTTGGGTGTGCTGGCGACGTGCCGTGCGTCTTTCGCACTTTACAACACAAGTGAAGAGATTGATACGCTCGTGCGGGCACTTATCAAGGCGCGACAGCTGTTCTCGTGAGCCCGTGAACTTGCGGCGTCTGGGCGGTGGAGCATCGAACTCCAGACGATGACGACGTCATAACCGTTGGCATCATCGTCGTCGCTGAAGGCAAGTATCTGTAGATCTCAACAGGCATGGATGGCGTAGGCAAACCCGGGCTCGATCAGCCGGCCTTTGCCGCTCGGTTCGCTTGTTACGGGCGCTCTCTCGAGCGCGGAGCATCGCGATCGGCAGCCGCACATCTGGAATCGTGCGGCGCTACTTCACATATCGCCGCCCCTGTTCCATTTCGAACAGGACCAAACGAAGGGTTCTCCGGGCAAAGCGCAATGTCGCGTTAGCCACAATACCCCGTGCTGCACCACCGAGCGCGCTAACTGATATAAATCGTTCCGCTTTTTGTGCTCGCGCCGCATTGGCATGCTCGTTGCAAAACTCTAGGTCACGAAGCCGCTCTCGCAACAGCTAACCCTCGAAGGACCTCAGCATGAGCCTCGCCTCGACCCGGAGCATCGCAGAAATCAGGGCTCGCAACAAAGAGCTGATTGAGGAGGTGCTGAAGGTCTATCCGGAGAAGACCGCAAAACGGCGCGCCAAGCATCTCAACGTGCACCAAGCCGGCAAGTCGGACTGTGGGGTCAAGTCCAACATCAAATCCATCCCTGGTGTGATGACAATCAGAGGCTGCGCCTACGCAGGATCCAAGGGCGTGGTCTGGGGGCCGATCAAGGACATGGTCCATATCAGCCATGGACCGGTGGGCTGCGGTCAGTACTCGTGGGGCTCGCGTCGTAACTATTACGTTGGCACGACCGGGATCGATAGCTTCGTGACCCTGCAATTCACCTCCGACTTCCAGGAAAAGGATATCGTATTCGGTGGCGACAAGAAACTGGTCAAAGTTCTTGACGAAATCCAGGAGCTTTTCCCACTCAACAACGGCATCACCATCCAGTCGGAATGCCCGATCGGATTGATTGGAGACGACATCGAGGCTGTGTCAAGAGCGAAATCCAAGGAGTATGGCGGCAAGACCATCGTGCCGGTCCGCTGCGAGGGCTTTCGCGGCGTCTCGCAGTCGCTCGGCCACCACATTGCCAACGACGCCGTGCGCGATTGGATTTTCGACAAGTTCGAGCCAGGTGGTAAACCGAAGTTTGAGTCGACGCCGTACGATGTTGCGATCATCGGAGACTACAATATCGGTGGCGACGCCTGGTCATCGCGAATTCTTCTGGAGGAAATGGGCCTGCGGGTGATTGCGCAGTGGTCTGGTGACGGTTCACTCGCTGAGCTCGAGGCAACGCCGAAGGCAAAGCTCAACATTCTGCATTGTTACCGCTCCATGAACTACATCTCCCGCCACATGGAAGAGAAGTTCGGTATTCCGTGGTGCGAGTATAACTTCTTTGGACCTTCAAAGATCGCAGAGTCGCTGCGCAAGATCGCGGGCTACTTCGACGATAAGATTAAAGAAGGCGCTGAGCGGGTGATTGAAAAGTACCAGCCGCTGGTGAACGCCGTAATAGCAAGATATCGCCCGCGCCTGGAGGGCAAGACGGTGATGTTGTACGTCGGCGGTCTTCGCCCGCGTCATGTGATTGGCGCATACGAGGACCTCGGGATGGAAGTCGTGGGTACCGGATACGAGTTCGGCCACAACGACGACTATCAGCGCACCGCCCAGCACTACGTCAAGGACAGCACGCTCATCTACGACGACGTCAATGGCTACGAGTTCGAGAGTTTTGTCGAAAAGCTCCAGCCCGACCTGGTCGGATCGGGCATCAAGGAAAAATACGTTTTCCAAAAGATGGGTATACCGTTCCGGCAGATGCATTCCTGGGACTATTCAGGTCCATATCACGGCTATGACGGCTTTGCGATCTTCGCGCGCGACATGGATATGGCTGTCAACTCGCCGATCTGGAAGAAGATGAAAGCGCCTTGGAAAGAAGCTTCGAAGGCGAAGCTCTTGGCTGCAGAATAAAGCAATGTATCTGGCTCTTCGTGGAGAGCCGGGACGATACCAATTTCGATAGTGAAGGATCTCAAAAATGGCGCAGAGTGCAGAACACGTGCTCGATCATCTCGAACTGTTTCGCGGTCCAGAATACCAGCAGATGCTGGCTAACAAGAAGATGTTCGAGAATTCCCGCGATCCAGCCGAGGTTGAACGCATCAAGGAATGGACGAAAACGCCTGAATACCGCGAGAAGAATTTTGCGCGGGAGGCGCTGGCGGTAAATCCGGCCAAAGCCTGCCAGCCGCTTGGCGCCGTGTTCGCCTCGGTCGGTTTTGAGGGCACGCTGCCCTTCGTCCACGGCTCGCAAGGCTGCGTGGCCTACTACCGCAGCCATCTGTCGAGGCACTTCAAGGAGCCGAGTTCCTGCGTCTCTTCCTCGATGACGGAAGACGCCGCGGTGTTCGGCGGCTTGAACAACATGATCGATGGACTTGCCAACAGCTACAACATGTACAAGCCCAAGATGATTGCGGTTTCCACGACCTGCATGGCCGAGGTGATTGGCGATGATCTCAATGCGTTCATCAAGACATCGAAGGAAAAGGGCTCTGTTCCGGCGGAGTTCGACGTGCCGTTTGCACACACGCCGGCGTTCGTCGGTAGCCACGTCACCGGGTATGACAACGCACTCAAGGGTGTTCTGGAGCATTTCTGGGACGGCAAGGCCGGAACAGCGCCGAAGCTGGAGCGCAAGCCAAACGAGTCGATCAACATCATTGGTGGGTTCGATGGCTACACCGTCGGAAACCTTCGTGAGATTAAGCGCATCTTGGCGCTGATGGGTATCCAATACACCATACTGGCCGATAACTCCGACGTCTTCGATACCCCGACTGATGGCGATTTCCGGATGTATGACGGCGGCACCACGCTGGAAGACGCAGCTAACGCGGTTCACGCCAAGGCGACAATCTCAATGCAGCAGTGGTGTACCGAAAAAACGCTGCGGCTCGTGTCTGAGCATGGCCAGGACGTCGTCTCTTTCAATTACCCGGTGGGCGTCTCCGCAACAGATGACCTTCTCCTGGCGCTATCACGCATCAGCGGCAAGCAGGTCCCGGAGCAACTCGCGCGAGAGCGTGGCCGCTTGGTTGATGCCATCGCTGACTCCAGCGCGCATATCCATGGCAAGAAGTTCGCAATCTATGGCGATCCGGATCTCTGCTATGGGTTGGCCGCCTTTCTGCTCGAACTCGGCGCCGAACCAACCCATGTGCTGTCCACCAACGGCAATACGGCGTGGCAGGACAAAATGCAGGCGCTGTTTGCAGGCTCACCGTTTGGGCATGCCTGCCAGTCCTATCCGGGGCGAGACCTCTGGCACATGCGCTCGCTCTTGTTCACCGAGCCGGTCGATCTTCTGATTGGCAACACCTATGGCAAGTACCTGGAACGTGACACAGGAACGCCACTGATCCGCATGGGCTTTCCGGTGTTTGATCGGCATCATCACCACCGCTCCCCTGTGTGGGGCTATCAGGGCGGCCTGAATGTGCTGGTGAAGATCCTCGACAAGATATTCGACGAAATCGACCGGAAGACCAACGTTCTTGGCAAAACTGACTACAGCTTCGACATCATTCGTTGATGACGGACAATGCACGTGCCGTCGCCGAAAACACTGGCGATAGCACAAGCGCACGATGGCTCAACTTGCAATTAGTTCGGCTAAGAGGAGAACGGATGAGTTCGCTGTCAGCTACGGTCCAGAATATTTTCAACGAGCCGGGCTGCGCCAAGAACGGCAGTAAGTCGGAGGCTGAGCGCAAGAAGGGATGCACCAAGCTACTGCAGCCGGGTAGTGCGGCGGGCGGCTGCGCCTTCGACGGTGCTAAGATCGCGCTACAGCCGTTTACCGACGTCGCTCATTTGGTGCATGGTCCAATCGCTTGCGAAGGCAACTCCTGGGACAATCGCGGCGCGGCGTCTTCCGGTTCGAATCTATGGCGCACCGCATTCACAACCGATATGAACGAAACCGATATCGTATTTGGAGGTGAGAGGCGGCTCTGGAAGGCGATCAAGGAAATCGTCGACAAGCATGACCCGCCCGCCATTTTCGTCTATCAGACCTGTGTTCCCGCGATGATCGGCGACGACGTCAACGCGGTCTGTAAGGCCGCCTCGCAAAGGTTTGGCAAACCGGTCATCCCGATCAATTCCCCGGGGTTCGTTGGCTCCAAGAACCTCGGCAACAAGCTCGCCGGCGAGGCTTTGCTGGAACATGTGATCGGAACGCGGGAGCCAGACCGCACCACACCTTACGACATCAATCTGATCGGAGAATACAATCTTTCGGGGGAGCTCTGGCAAGTTAAGCCTTCGCTCGATGAGCTTGGAATCCGGGTTCTCTCATGCATCTCGGGCGATGCCAAATATCGTGAAGTCGCGTCATCCCATCGCGCGCGGGCGGCGATGTTGGTGTGCTCAAAGGGCATGATCAACGTCGCGCGCAAGATGGAGGAACGCTACGGAATCCCGTTCTTCGAAGGCTCGTTCTACGGTGTCCAGGATTCAAGTGATTCGCTGCGCCAGATTGCCCGCTTATTGGTTGAGCGCGGCGCACCGCAAGATCTGCTCGGGCGCACCGACGCGGTGATCGCGCGCGAGGAGGCGCGGGCCTGGGCCGCGATCAAACCGTACAAGTCACGCTTCAAGGGAAAGAAGGCTTTGCTGATTACCGGCGGGGTCAAGTCATGGTCGGTCGTTGCGGCACTACAGGAGGCCGGGCTCGAATTGGTCGGAACCAGCGTGAAGAAATCGACAAGGGAGGACAAAGAGCGCATCAAGGAGCTCATGGGACAGGATGCCCACATGATCGAGGACATGTCGCCGCGTGAAATGTACGAGATGTTGAAGGGCGCAAAAGCGGACATCATGCTATCGGGCGGCAAATCGCAGTTCGTCGCGCTGAAAGCAGCGACGCCTTGGCTCGATATCAACCAGGAGCGATGCCATGCCTATATGGGCTATGTCGGAATGATCAAGTTAGTGGAGGAGATCGACAAGTCGCTCTCAAATCCGATGTGGGAGCAGGTACGTCGACCGGCACCATGGGAGGCCTTGGCCAGGGCGAAGCTGCATATGCAGTCGCCGGCGGCCGAGATCACCTGCGAACCGGCGCTCGCCGAAACGGCGCGCCGCGCGAGGAAGATTTGCCACTGTAACACGGTCGATCTCGGCACGATCGAGGATGCGATCTACGCGCATGGTCTGAGAAGCGTCGAGGAAGTCAAAGAGCACACCGATGCGGTCGGTGGTTGCTGCAAGAGACGCATCGAGGACATCTTGGTGTCCTCGCCATCTGCCATGCTGCAGGCCGCAGAATAGGGGGAATCATGGCCCTCACCACGGTGCCAACAAAAGCCTGCGCGGTCAACCCGCTGAAGATGAGCCAGCCGATTGGCGGCGCATTCGCCTTCATGGGGCTGCGCGGGGCGATGCCGCTTCTGCATGGCTCGCAAGGATGCACTTCTTTCGGGCTCACGCTCTTTGTGCGGCATTTCAAGGAGGTGGTACCGCTGCAGACCACCGCGATGAGCGAGGTCGCGACCGTGCTCGGCGGCTATGAGAACCTCGAGCAGGCGATACTCAATATCTACAACCGAGCCAAGCCAAAGATCGTCGGAATCTGCTCGACCGGCATCACCGAGACTAACGGGGACGATGTGGATGCTTACCTCAAGCTAATCCGAAACAAGCATCGGCAACTTGCGAAATTGCCGCTGGTCTATGTCTCGACACCCGATTTCAAGGGCGCGTTCCAGGACGGCTGGGAGAAGGCTGTGACGCGCATTGTGGAATTGCTGGTGGAAGGGCCCAACGTCAACGGCCTGCGCGATTCCTCGAGAGTGAACGTTCTTCCAGGATGTCACCTCACGCCGGGTGATCTTGACGAACTCCGTGCCATCCTGGAGGATTGTGGGTTGCGGCCATCCTTCCTGCCTGACCTGGCAGCGTCGCTCGATGGGCATATCCCCGACGAGTTTACGTCAACGACCATCGGCGGCATCGGCGTCGACGAGATCGCGAGCATGGGCCGCGCCGGGTGGACCATTGCAATCGGCGCGCAGATGCGGCGAGCGGCAGAGGTCATGCAGGCCAAAAGCGGCGTTCCATTTCGCCTCTTCGAGCGGCTGTGCGGCCTCGGTCCGTGCGACGAATTCATGACGTTTGTGAGTGAAATCAGCGGCCGTCCCGTGCCACCGAAATATCGGCGGCAGCGCGGCCAGCTCACGGATGCAATGCTGGACGCGCACTTCCATATTGGTGGTCGCAGACTTGCGATCGCCGCTGAGCCAGACCTCCTATATGATCTCTCCAGTATGCTGCACGAGATGGGGGCGCAGGTGCGTGCGGCCGTAACGACCACACAATCGGCGGTGATCGAGCGGATCAAGACCAACGAGGTGCTAATTGGTGATCTTGAGGATCTCGAAGAGCTTGCCAGAACCGAGAATTGCGACTTGCTGATCACGCATTCGCATGGCAGGCAAGCGGCTGCCCGGCTGAAAATTCCGTTCTATCGTGCGGGTTTTCCGATGTTCGATCGACTTGGCGCAGGGCACCAACTATCGATTGGTTATCGTGGTACCCGCGATCTGATCTTCGATATCGCCAATCTCGGGATCGCGGACCGCGAGGAGAACCATCAACCTACGCCCGATCGATGGCGGGCTCCGGTCGCACTGCCATCAAGGTCCGGGCATCTCAGTTCCATCGGTGCAGCCGAGAGGTCGACTGCATGAAGGTCGCATTCGCCACTCAAGATCTAAGGCGCGTCGATGCTCATTTTGGTTGGGCAAAGAATATTGCTATCTACGAGGTCGCGCCAAGCGGACATGTGTTTCTCAAAGCGGTTGAGTTTGAGGGCGATCTCAAGGAAGACGGCAACGACGACAAGTTAGCGCCGAAGATCGAGGCGATTAAAGATTGCGCAATTCTTTACGTTGCTGCCATCGGCGGCGCCGGTGCTGCCCGGGTGGTCGCCAACAAGATCCATCCGATCAAGGTAAACAAGCCAGAAAACATTCTGGTGTTGCTCGAAAAGCTCGAGGATGTCCTAAGAGGCACACCACCTCCCTGGCTACGCAAGGCAATGGCAAAGGACCAGCGGAGCACATTCGAGTTCGACGAATGAGATGAAATGACAGCAGAAATAGAGCAGCAGGACAGCTCCGCCGATGCGCTGTTCATCAAGGAGCTAGTAAAGATTTGGCGCGCTCAGGACACCACGGGAGCCTGGAAGGCCAAGAGCGATCTCGACCTTCTCGAGCCCTATGTCTTGGACAAGGAAAAGCGGCGTGCGTTGCCGATTGTCGGTGATCCTGGCCCCGATACGCTGTGGCGGCTGGAACTGTTCTTCAACGCGGTCGCGCTCGCGGTCGAGAGGGAAGCCGGTGTGATGATCCAGCCGATCTTGAAGCTGCATCATGAAGGATTTGGCCGCATCGTGCTGATCGGAGGCCGGCTGATCGCCGTGAACAAGCGGCTGCGTGATGTGCATCGCTTCGGGTTCGATAGCCTCGCAAAGCTCGCGCAAGAGGGAGGCAAATATGTCAGGGAGGGAATCGACCTGATACGGAAGTTTCCGGACGTGGCGAACTATTGAGGATACCGATGAGCGAACGTGAAACACTGAAGGCTGAAATAAAGAAGCTATCGGCCAAAGCGCTACAAGCCAAAATGGATCTGCACGACCTTTCGGAGGAATTGCCCATCAACTGGACCTCGATCATGGTGTTTGCGCAGAAGGCGCACGATGCCTATGCCGAACTTGAGCGCAGAAACCATGATCTGAAGGCGTTGGAAAATACTTAAGAGGGGCCGACTCATGTCATTTACAGCGCGCGATGGCCGCGACTGGACGCCAGACTACCTGATGTCGATTGACGCCAAAAAATGCATCGGCTGTGGCCGCTGTTTCAAGGTGTGTGGCCGAGGTGTCATGGCGTTGAAGGGAATCAGCGAGGACGGCGAACTTGTTGATCTTGACGATGACGAGGACGATGAGATCGAAAAGAAGATCATGGTTCTGAATGATCAGGGCGCCTGCATCGGCTGCGGCGCGTGCGCCAGAGTGTGTCCGGCCAATTGCCAGGTCCATGTTTCAGCCCCAGCCGAAGCTGCCTGACCGGTGGCCTAGCCCGCTTGCGGCAGGCGCTATATTTGCAATGGAATAGATCCATTGTTGATCACTTGATCTGCGAAGGAGATCAGACCCGCATGTTCTGACGGCTTCGGTTGTTAAGACACAGCGAGCGGAGACGTTGCAGCTAAGACTGTTTGATCGGCAAGGCAAGCGCATACCCTTGGGTGACAACACCGTCTCGAAGATCAGTCTCTTAGCAGTGGGGTCAGCGTTTCGTGCAGGTGTATTGCGATTGAGGTCATAACGCATTGCGCAATGCTGATCCAGATGAGGGAGCACGCTCCTCGGGTGAACGGTACCGTCTTTATTTGTTTGCCTGCTCCCTTGAGGATTGGAAGAGCCTAAATTGGCTGCCTATGCGTCAGGTTATGGTCAGCTAACCTGTATATCATCCTCCGCAGAGCTCGTGCGGCACGAGCTCATACAGCGAGTAATTGTGCCGAGAGGAGAGCGAATCTGATGTATGGCAGAATCGTCGGATCGTCCAGCCAGTCTGGAAGCGCCAGCCACGTTGATGAGTCTGGAGATGAGGGAGAGAGCCCGCGATTTGCGGACACAGTTGCCGGCATGGAGCCCGGTGCGTCGTCGTCGGTGACAACGACGCCATACTCTCTGGCTTCCGATCCGCCGATCATAGAGATCGATCGATCTTCCTTCACGGAGGGAGTGAGGAGATTTTTGGGCGGTGACATCAGGCACATCGCCAGTAACCCAGAAGAGTACTCGGATTTCGTGTCCGGGAAGGCTCGGCGCGCAGGAATGGTTGCTGGAAGCTACCTCCACACTTACGATGATCCAAGCAAGCCAGCACGATTCTACAGCTATCAGTTGGGTGATGAAACTGTCGGGCTTTTAAGAGCAGGTGGGCCGGCTCGAATCAAGGGGGAGCAGTTTCGGCAACAGTTTGGACGCAATGATATCACGTCCGTGGTTGACCTTCGGGTTACTCATCCGTTGGTCGAGAACGCGGGCGATATTCTGCTGGAGCATCAACTGCGACAGGACGGCGACCATCCCTTGGTCTTGTCACGTCCTGGCTTGGAGGGCATGGAACCTCGTCTGGCCGAAATGGGTTTTGTTCACATGGGGCGTAATTATTGGGCGCTTGATCCTAACCAGCATCCCGAAGTGTGGACGAAAAACGAGAGCAACGAGTGGCAGCGAGTAGACAAACCTACGAAGTATCTTACTAAGGTCGAGGATAGTGACACCGCTTCTGAAGCAAGTGTCGAAAGTGCCGAAGCGGCCTCTTCAGATGATGATCCGTCATTCTACTTGGAGCAAGCTCTCGAAGGATTGCGCATGGAGTAGAACAGCCGCAATAAAGAGACCTGGGCAGGAAATGACGGCTGTTTCGTGAATGGACGCGCCGCCGCAAAGGTCCTAGCGTTAAACGAGGGGGCGTTCGTTAGCAGCGTGCGGCCCCATTCGCCTGCCTATCCTATTCAGAAAGTAATGATATTCTCGCGCTTGCGGGCCGTGCAGCTGGAATCGGTGCAACGAAGATCGAGTACGAATCCGCGCCCCAATCGTGTAGCCAATGCAACGGCGCGTCATGATATGAGCGGGTTGAGGGCGGTATGTGCTCAAGGAGGCTTCGGATCAAACTATATGCCAAGGTGACGATCGCGACACAATTCGCAGCGTCATTTGGTCTAGTTGGCGCAAGTGGAAAGGCTGTGGCGATCAGTGAGCAACCACTGCGCTTAGTTCAGTAAGGTGTCGGAGAAGTTGGCGCGCGAAAGTTGCAGCTGCGAATGGGCAGGGAGTAGGCAATAATCCTCGATGCTCGCGCGGAGCTGACCCAATCGTGCACCTGCGCCAATCAGCTGCGCTGCACTGACGAAGCATTAAGGTCGGATCGTCAGAAAGCCGAGCGGTTCTGGCTCTTCTACGGTTCTTGCATGTTTGATCGTCCCGCGAAATGAAGAGCGTCCTGCAATAAACGAGCAATGAATGCAGCCAGATGCAATCTATGCGATTTGTGGCATTAACGACATTCCAAGCCGCCGGGCCATGGGTTTCCATCTGATGGTCGTCGATGACGAGGGCGGTCACCGGCCGTGGTCTATCGTTGTAGTGCGGTGGGGCAAGCAGGTGTTTGGTTATGCCAATAAATGCCCGCACAACAGCGTCAATCTGGACTGGAACTGGAACGAATTCCTGGATCCAAACGGCATCCGGCTGATGTGCGGCAAGCACGGATCGACCTTCGAGCTCGCCACGGGACGGTGCGTCGAAGGTCCATGTAAGGGTGGCGCGCTCACGCCGATTGCGTTGACGGTTCTGGATGGTGATATCTGTGTCGTCGGTATGCCTCTTGTCGAAGACGATGCGCTTCCCAACGAATGAAGGCTGCGTTCAGACCGGCCGGTTTTCGTTACGGTTTTTCACGGGTTCCATCCTCTTCAGCCCGTCTTCGTACGAGATCTCGTCATAGGATAGCTCAAGATCGGACAGCTCGATGTCGTTTGCCGCATCGAGCAGGTAATCAAGCTTGCCGCCCGCATCGAGCTTCTTGATGTCGTCCTTGCTGACTCCGACCAGGTCCATCATCTCCTTCCAAACGGTGGATTCGTCACACGGTAAGACGTGGAAGGTAACATCACCGAGCTTGATTCGGTATTTCGCCAGCAAATCTATGTTGTTGCAGAATATGAAATAGCTGCCATTCGGGCTTAAGGCGCCGTCAAGGACGGCTGCGACGTCAGCCAGATACGCGAAGGAATGCAGATACCCTGCCAGCACCGGAATAGTGCGTTTTCCTTCCTGCGCGATCGTTAGAACCTGCTCGATGGAATAGTCCGGCGGTCGCTTCTCGTCGGCGACCTGGGTCTGGAATTTCAGTGCGACATCGCCGCGAAAGCCGAACCGGCCCGGCTTGGTGGTCCCGCCTTTGAGTACGGCATTGAGCAGGCGACCCTCCTTCTCAAGTTTGCCGAGTGCGGTGTTTTCGATTGCAGTCATTAAAATCGTCCTCGATCTGAGCTCCTCACCGACGACTTGGCCGGTGCGAATGCAATGCAAATTGCTTGCCGTCGCATGCGTGGCGGCCTTCGGCGTATCTTAGATAAGAAAGGCGTAAGTGGGCTGCGATTGCCTCCAAGTGGCTTTGAAAGAAACCCGACACGAGTTCAAAAGCCAACAGGTGCGATCCGGAAAGGTAAGCATCATCAAGCGTCCTCTCGCTGGCACATGACTTGCCCTTCAGCAGGCAAAGCTAAGCGGTTGAGAGAGGCCATGATCAAGCTAACGGATAGCGCAGTGAATGCGGTCAGGGGCGCAATGTCGTCATCGGCGCAGCCAGCAAGCGGGCTGCGCATTATGGTCGAGGCAGGCGGCTGCAACGGACTCAAATACATGATGGGTCTGGCCGAGGAGCCGAAGCCTGACGACACGGTGATCGAGTGTGACGGTGTGAAGGTGTTTGTCCACAACAAGAGCCATGACCATCTGGTCGGCACAACCATCGATTTCGTGATGGCGCTGGAGAGCCCAGGCTTCACTTTTAATAACCCAAACGCCACTTCGAGCTGCTCCTGCGGCAAATCGTTCAGCTGATAAGAAAAGGCGTCAAAACATGCTGGCGGAACCCGAACAACTGAGGCAATTGACGGCGATCTCGACCGGCCGAGCGGGACGCATCCCCGCTGTAATTGAGGAGATCCGTGCCAATCTGCAACGCAGTGGCGCCGACTATCAGTTGATTGGAATTGATGGCAGCAAGATCATGGTAGGCGCAACCCGTGCCTGCGCGCTCTTTAAGCTCTTGAGGATGACGCTGGAAGGCGTTCAAGTGCAGCTGGCCGACAGGCTCGTCGAATTCGTCCGCCTGATCACGGTTGTTGTTGCAGGTAAGACGCGGGATTGAATGGGGATCAAATGCCGGTTTATCTAGACAACAATGCGACGACGCGGACCGATCCATCCGTCGTGCAAGCCATGTTGCCGTTCTTTACCGAGCAGTTCGGAAATGCCTCCTCGGCCCACGCCTTTGGCGGTGAGGCCGCGGCCGCGCTGAAGCAGGCGCGGCGTAGCTTGCAGGCTTTGCTAGGGAATGCCTACGATCATGAAATCGTTTTTACCTCCGGTGGAACCGAGGCCAATAATGCCGCCATTCTTTCTGCGCTTGCCACCCAAGATGGTCGCGACGAGATTGTCACGACCTCGGTTGAGCATTCCGCCGTGCTTGCGCTGGTCGAGCAACTGGCGACAAGAGGTGTCAAGACGCATATCATACCCGTAGATGCCCACGGCTGGCTCGACGTCGAGGCCTTTCGCTGCGCGCTCGGGCCACGCACAGCGATCGCCTCGATTATGTGGGCGAACAACGAGACCGGCACCATTTTTCCCGTGGAGTTTTTAGCCGGCTTGGCACGTGAGGCGGGCGCACTGTTCCATACCGATGCGGTCCAGGCCATAGGCAAGCTGCGCGTCGACCTAAGGGACAGTGCGATCGATATGTTGTCGCTGTCCGCACACAAATTGCACGGTCCCAAAGGAATGGGCGCGCTCTACCTGCGCAAAGGGACAAAATTCCGACCCCTGATCTGGGGCGGATCACAGGAAAGGCGGCGCCGCGGCGGAACGGAAAATATTCCCGGCATCGTCGGTCTTGGAAGGGCTGCGGAGCTTGCTGTGGAGCGGCTCGAGCCGGAGCGCGTTCGCATTGGTGCATTGCGCGACCGTCTGGAGCAGGGGATCTTACATAATGGCGAATGCTTGGCGCTCGGCGATGTCAACAACCGGTTAGCGAACACAGCCAATATCGCTTTCGATCATCTCGAAGGCGAAGCAGTCGTCCATCATCTCAATCGTGCGGGCATTGCCGTGTCGCTCGGCTCAGCCTGCAGCTCCGGCTCAATGGTGCCGTCGCACGTTCTGCGCGCCATGCAGGTGCCGGCGTGGAGGATGCGCGGCGCGGTGCGCTTTTCTCTCTCGCGTGAAACCACCGTCGCGGAGGTTGACGAGGTCGTGTGCGCTCTGTCAGACATTGTTGCTCGCTTGCGTGCCACCTCGCGGGAGTCTGGCGCTCCGCCCAGCTATGCGTCACAGTCGAGGGAGTTGAGCTTGTGAAAATCATGATCCGCCGCTCGTCGGACGCGGGCCTGTCGATCTACGTGCCAAAAAAGGATCTCGAAGAGCCGATCGTGGAATCTGAGTACGAGTCGCTCTGGGGCGGCTGGATCAAGATAGCTAATGGCTGGGTGCTCGATTTACCCGAGATGGCGAGCGACACACCATTGCCGATCACAATCAATGCCAAAAAACGGGGCGAGAACGGGAAAGATCCATGAACATGAGCCCAATCTTCTACATCGGCATTGGAGAGAATTGCTAATATCGTTTCGCTGACCTGCTTGGCAAGGAGGTCGATAGTATCGTTGCCGGGCTTCGGTGTCTCGATCTCGATTCCGATCAGTGCCTCGACATATTGCAGCCAGAGATCAGGAAGCTCTTGGCGGCTGCTCGCTATGGCAGCATCGTGGTTCAGTTGCCAGACGCCATCAAGGAAAGGCGGACCGAACGGAGCTTTCTTGCTCTCGCTTCAACTATCGCTATTGCGAAGCAATGCGGCGAAGATCATCAGGCGTTCCTGCCGATACCACGATGCAATCGTCGATCCGAGCGTCTTCTCAATGCAATGAGCGCCGTGTTCAGCTCAAGCAAGGCCTGACACCGATTTGGCTCGCTCGCGCGTTGGGGATAATGCTCATCAATTAACGGCGCTGTGACGTCGGATCGCCAGAAGTATCGACCCATTTGTGGCCGGCAGCAGCGCGCAAAACCATGCAGATAGAGCAAGGATCCCGGCGCCTAGCGCGAGTATGAATGCACCATCCACGGATCTCTGTGTCTCAATCACGACGTACCTGCCGCATTTCCAACATGCGCTTCTTTGCTATTCTAGTATCAATATCGATCATTACCGCTGACTGTTTAAGTAGGGCTGCAACGTCACCGTTTCCGCTATGGCATGTGAGTTGCTACTCCCCTCATGAGGCGTTCTCAGGATTGGTCTTGGAAAGCCGATGATGCCTGCACGGGGAGATGAAAATGAACGCGGTCGTTGGGCACGGCAGATATGTCGAAGGTTCATTGGACAAGATGATGCGGCCCACCGCCGAGCACAGGGGCTGCGGCACGTCGGTCAACACAGGCCAGGCGAGCTGCCGCTCACGGGCGGCCCACGGCGAACTGCCGGCCGAGATTTGGGAAAAGGTGAAGAAGCATCCCTGCTACAGCGAAGGGGCACATCATCACTACGCCCGTATGCATGTCGCGGTGGCTCCGGCCTGCAACATCCAGTGCAACTACTGCAACCGCAAATATGATTGCGCCAATGAATCGCGTCCGGGCGTGGTGAGCGAGAAGCTTACCCCCGAGCAGGCGGTGAAAAAAGTGCTCGCGGTCGCGACCATCATTCCGCAGACGACTGTGCTTGGCATCGCTGGTCCCGGCGATCCGTTGGCCAATCCAGAAAAAACATTCAAGACGTTCGACCTGGTCGCCAAGGCGGCTCCCGACATCAAGCTGTGTCTGTCGACCAACGGATTGGCCCTGCCGGACTATGTTGACACCATCGCCAAGTCCAAGATCGAGCACGTCACCATCACCATTAACACGATCGATCCTGAAATCGGCGCAAAGATCTATCCGTGGATCTTCTTCAGCCACAGGCGCTACGTTGGCATCGACGCGGCAAGGATACTCACCGATCGTCAGCTACAGGGTCTCGAGATGCTTAGCGAGCGGGGTATCCTATGCAAGGTCAACTCGGTAATGATCCCGCATATCAATGACCATCACCTTGTCGAGGTCAACAAGGCGGTGAAGTCGCGCGGAGCCTTCCTTCACAATATCATGCCGCTGATCTCGGCGCCCGAGTACGGCACAGTATTCGGCCTCAACGGTCAACGAGGTCCGACGGCTCAGGCACTGAAAGCACTGCAGGATGCTTGTGAGGGAGGGGTAAAC
Source organism: Bradyrhizobium sp. 26S5 (assembly GCF_036923295.1). NCBI lineage: Bacteria > Pseudomonadati > Pseudomonadota > Alphaproteobacteria > Hyphomicrobiales > Nitrobacteraceae > Bradyrhizobium > Bradyrhizobium sp. 26S5. The sequence continues at coordinate 1,368,614 of NZ_CP145948.1, forward strand.
ATGATGCGGCATTGCCGTCAGTGCCGCGCCGATGCGGTGGGTCTGGTCGGAGCGGATCGCGGAAGCGAGTTCAACATCGACCGAGTCATGAAAATGGATGTCAAATATGACCCCGAGATGCGCAAAGCTTATCAAGAAAAGGTAGAGGCTGAGCGTGCCGCCAAAGTCGCGGCCAGCCGAGCGGGCCTCGCGGAGTTCGCCGGCGAGATGAGCGAAATCACCGTTCTGGTCGCGGTTGCAACCAAAGGCTCGGGGCTGATCAACGAGCACTTTGGACATGCAAAAGAGTTTCAGGTGTACGAAATTTCCACATCCGGCGCCAAATTCGTCGGCCACCGGCGCGTGGATGTCTACTGCCAGGACGGCTATGGCGAGGGGGATAGGCTTTCGACCATCATCCGAAGCGTAAATGACTGCCATGCGGTGTTCGTGGCCAAGATCGGCGGTTGCCCGAAGAGCAATCTGATCAGGGCCGGAATCGAACCGGTCGATCGATACGCGCATGAGTTCATAGAGAAGTCGGCGATCGCTTGGTTCAGGTCCTATCTCGAGAAGGTAAAACGCGGAGAAATCCAGCATGCCCAGCGAGGTGACGCCGACATTCGGTGTGGGTCCCTGATCTCTGCGGGGTAAAGGGGGCGTATGTGCCATTCAAGATCATTGCCTCGCAGTGTACGAGCTGCTCAGCCTGCGAACCGTTGTGCCCGAATGTTGCGATCTCGGAGAGCGCGGGGCGCTTCGTCATTGAACCGGCGAAATGCACCGAATGCATCGGTCATTTCGATGAGCCACAATGTGTCGCGGCTTGTCCCGTCGACGGCACCTGCGTCATTGACACCTCCTTGCCGCGTTACCAGGCGCCATCCTAAAGAATTAGCCCATGATCAGAATGCCAAGAGCTGCTGCTGAAAGCGTCCAAAGCGTCGTACTGCGCGTTAGCGGCGCCGTAGGCGCCGAGGTTCGGGCCTTTCTCAGAAACGGCGGCTGCTCTGGATTGGCCGCTGCCCGCGAGCAGAAAGAACGCTGTGGACAATTCGTCCCGTGCAGCGCTCCAACGACGTTTCTCGACGCCGGCAGCCGCCTTCCAGGCGGTGCTGTCATCGTCGATGTGACTGATGCTGCTGCGCACGCCAGTCCATCATTGGTTGGACCAGACGCTTCGCGGCGGAGCGTGACGGCGCACACCCAAGAGCACAGCTGCCGATGAACTTAACAGCCAACCCGCCGTCCGGCAGCCAGAGAGCGCTGATCTTGTCCACGCCGACCGGCGATGATCTCCCCGGCGCGACCGAGGCTCGGCTGCGGCAGGCACGGCTGTTCGATCATCTTGACGAGGTTGCAAACCAACATGTAGTCGAAGCGCGTGCGCTCACCTCGGACCGCGCCGCCGCATTGATGATCGAGGCGCGCCGCATCGCGCCGCAGCTGCTCGGTCAGCTGATGAGTGATACGGACGTCGAGTTCTGCGACATGGTGGCGCGCGATGTTCCCTATCAGTGGTTGCCAGCCGTAGTGAGCGGCCCAGATGCCTCGGTGGAGTTCGAGATCGCGCGATCGCCCTTGCCAGAGGCGCCAACTGCTCTACGGCACGGCCCTGATCGGCAGGTTTACCTAGAAGCGGCGAGCTGCATCTCAGATATTGAATTGACAAATCGCGCCGGAGGTGAGGGCGAAGTGATGCGGGACCTCGCCTGCGATGGCTCGGGCATGCCTGCATGTCCGCTGGGGAGAGGCGCATGAGCAACATCGTTCGCGACAGCGACGTCGTCGAGCTCAGCGGGCCGCCTGTCTTCAGCTTTGGCGAAAAGGTACGAGCCAATCGCACCATCCGCAATGATGGCACCTATCCCGGCAAGCAGGTTGGCGACATTCTGGTCACGAAGGGAGAGGTGGGTTACGTCGTCTCGATCGGCACGTTCCTGCAGCAATTCTTCATTTACGGGGTCGAGTTTCTGGAAACGGGCTACCGAGTTGGCATGAAGCGCAAGGAGCTTGAGTCGGTGGACACGTGCGAGGAGACCGATGATCTGCCATTGCCGGAAGAGGCTGTGTCATGAGTGAGTTCCGCTTTTCGAGGTATCGCTGGGGCCAGCGCGTTAAAGCCGTCGTCGACCTCATCAACGACGGCTCTTTTCCCAATACGGAGCCCGAGGAGTGCTTGCTCGGCGCCGGAGCGACCGGCGAGATCATCAGGGTGGCTATCCATAACCAAGCGAACGTGCCGATAAATACTGTCGATTTCGGTGAACGCCTGCTCATCGGCTGTCTAGAAGAAGAGATCACAGTGCTTTGAAGGAGGGAGTTCGCGATGAATGCCGCGCTGATGAGGAAGGTAAAGACGGGGCTGATTCCTCACCCGAACGAACTCGATCGCAAGCGGATCGAGCGCGGCTTGAGTTCGCGCAAGCGTTATCTGTATGTTTCACCGAACGTGACGCCGGTGAGGGGTGGCTATCTCATCGAGAGCGCCTGTTGCTCGCGCAATATCGATAAGGATGGCGGTCTGATTGATGTTGCCTTGATTCTTTATGATGCCGTGGGTGGGATCTGGAAGCTGTTTTGCAAGAACCACGCAAAGGGAATCTGGGAGTTCTACAGCCTTTACCACCGTCTGACTTCAGCAATCGACGAATTGAACACCGATCCGGAACGTCTGTTCTGGCAATGACGAACGAACTTGACGAGCCATAAGGAGCCACGATGGCGCTCAGTGCGGAGGAATTGATCGAAATCGAGCAGCTGCTTGCGGACGATGGCGCCGATACGGGCTCCTTTGTCGAGCTGCCGCGCCGCTTCCCGCAGCTTGCCTGGGTACGTTGCGATGCGTCGGATGTAGCGGACCAGCCGTTCCGGCAGTTTCCTCATTTCGACCTGCATTTGCTAGATGGCTCGGATCACTGCGTGCGGATTACGGCCGATCCGACACGGGCGACCGGCATTGTACTGGCGAAAAGGAATTGAGGGCGGTGAGCTGCATTGAACTCGCAGCGCACCCCGCTGGATAGCGCGGATAGTGTTGAGGCAAATCCATCCTTTATTCCACTGTCCGATCCCGATATCACCTTAGCCGAGCTCTCTGCCGTGGAAACATTGCTATGTTCACCGCAAATCTCCAATGGGCGGACCACTGAGGCGTTCGAGCACGCTTTCGTAGCGTATCTTGGCCGCAAATATGCCGTTGCCGTATCAAGCGACCCCATCGGGCTCCTGCTTGCGCTCAAGGCGCTCGGGATCGAATCAGGGCAGGAAGTCATCGCCTCGCCCTATTCCTTTCGCGAGACGGTCCATGCCATCAGTCTCGCAGGCGTACGGGTGGTATTTTCCGACATCGACTATTGGTCGGCAACATTGGTCCCAGCAAAGGCCGAGAAACGCATCACGGCAAACACGCGGACGATTGTCGCCAGCAATTCCAACGGTCATCGGGCGCCATGGTCGGAATTGCGTGCGATTGCCCAACGCGATCACCTACCGCTTTTGGAGGATTCCACCGAGGCGATCGGATCGAGCTATAAGGGCGAGCTCGTCGGCAGGTTTGGCGACCTGGCGGTATTCGACTTTGCTCAGCCCCTGGCCATAAGTTGCGGCGAAGGCGCCATGGTCGTGACCGATGATATCGATATCGCGGTTAGCTTGCGTCGGTATTGCGCCCATCGACTGGACGAGCGCTCCTCCGTTGTCGTCAGTGCCACCGCACCTTACCAGGCTCGTATGAGCGATCTCACCGCGGCTTTGGGGTTGGCACAGCTCAAGCGTCTCAACGAAAGCCTGGAGCGTCGCCGGTTGGTCGAGCAGCTCTACAACGCGCATATGCAATCATTTGAAGGCATCAAACCGCCTTACGTTGGCCCCCATGTGACCGAGGTGAACTGGATGCTCTATCTCGTCCATCTAGGGATGCGCTTCACGCGATCCGGCCGTGACGCCATTGTCGATGATCTGCGTGCCGCCAAGATTGAATCCGCCGCCTATAGCCATCCATTGCATTTGCAACGTCACTATTTTGATCTCGGCCATCGGCGGGGCGATTTCCCGGTTGCGGAAAAGATCGCCGATCGCGCCCTGGCGCTGCCGTTTCACACCCATCTCACGAACGACAAGGTCGAATTTATCGCCGAAACCACGAAAGAGGCGTCGATCAATGTGGGCGCGTGCGCAGCGATCTACTAAGATGCTGGTCATCCACGACTGAAGGAACAATAGGTTGAGTTGCGATGAGCCGCTGCCATTGCGCCAGACCAGCAACGCGATGGCGGGCCGTCTGTGGCGGCATTTGCGCGCAGATCGCCACCCCGACGAATATGGAGGAAGGCCGGATTCCACATCTTCGTCCGAAATCCCGGAAGAGAAATGCTCTCCGACAGCGATCGTGCAAAACACTGGCAAAGTAGCGAAGGCGCCGTCTCCGACCAGAGGGTCCAGGCCCGCGCCAGGGCCTCGGAACCGAGCACGTCATAAATCCAGATCCTCAGTTTCGGTTCGGGTCTTTAGGTTGACCAGTAAGGAATTGCTGTTAACTCGCAACAGGTCATTGTTCACGTCCGCTTCGCTCCGAACGGGAGGGTGGTGCAAATCAGCGAGCGCCCGGCGAAGCTCACGCCGAACCAATGGTTTGATGTCCTTAACGCCCGTGCCAGCTCAAGCTATCGCCCGATCGCTCGTGGTCGTGGTGTTTTTCGACTGACGCGGACCGCGATCGAAACCTTCAAGCAGGAAACCACGAGGCGGGAATGAGCGAAGGTATAATCGGCAACCTGCTGAGCGATCAGATCGAGGTATTCGCCGTATGTCCCGCTGATGCTATCGAGCGGACTGGCGCAAAGGGCTTTAGCCTGTCGCGGATCGATGCTAGCGGCGAGTGCCGGCCGCTTCTAATTATTGTGGTGCGCACTTTCGGGAACGATTATTTCGGGTATGTCAACCGTTGTCCGCATGACAGTGCCTGGCTCAACATCGGCTCCGGCGAGTTTTTCTCTCCAGATCGCTCCATTCTCAGATGCGGACGGCATGGTGCGAGATTCGAGGTCGACACTAGGGTATGCATTCGATGGGCCCTGCAACGGACAAGCGCTTGAGCCGGTCGCACTCACCGTGATAGATGGTGACGTCTGCCTGTGCGGCGTCAAGCTGCTGGCGGATGATCGGCGTGCCGACCTATTCGAGGACAGCGGCGAAACCATTGATGTTATGATCCACCCCGATTAACAGCTGCATCGCTTAGCTATTGCTCGAGTTGCCTTAGGCGTTTGGCGCCGGATAAAGCCTTGTGAGCGTTGGCGCAGGTGCGTGTCGTCGCTTTTTGAACTTGTAAGAGCAGAACGTTTTGAACCCGCAAGTTCAGTGGCACGCATCCGGATCCCGGTCATGCACCCGGCGATCTCCGTGGCACGAAGGAAGGGCTGTGGCGCTAACTCACCAAATGGACCTGGCATGCAAGAACCGCTTCTGGCTGCCGGTGGATGACAATAGGTTCGAGAAAGAAATGCCCTCGGCGGCTGCAAGCCCACCGAGGGCACCGTCTGGGCTGGAAGAATGGGGAGACCTAGACTGACAGGACCGTTTGAGCAGAGAAATGACGATCCTGTATCCGATGTTCGCGGGACACGCAGCGCGCAACGCACGCCGAACGATCGGATGTCCGCGGGCGCCGCCGGCGTTCGTGTCTGCGTTTCAATTGCAATGCCAACCCTCTGTACATCCGACGCCCTTGGCGAATTTCGTCACCTTAATCCACTGACGGCATCGCTCCAGGTCAAATGCTTTAACGAGCACGTGCGCGTGGTCATTCTCATCGTTCCGCAAGATGCGGCGAGCGAATCTCGAGTTGAAGCGCTCGAAGCGGTTGAGGCAAGCCGACATCGTTGTGTGGGCGGTTTTGCCGCTGCTGCCAATCAGGATTGCGGCAGGCCAGCTCTGTCGCCTCAAACGTAAGCTCGGTGATCACCTGTGCCTCGCTCGGACCCCGTCGCGATTGGGCGCTATCTTTGACGAAAACGCGTGATGAGCAGCGGCACGTGCGCGGCGCTTAGGAAGTTCTTTGGTTCGCGGTCGAACGATGCAATTAGCCGACTCCCCTGGGCAGAGCGCTCTCTTCACTGGGCCGATCGCCATACGCGCTCCTCGATAGACGGGACGCAGATCACGGCTCATTCCGCGAAATGCCGTGCAAGGTCTGAACAGACCGAGCGAGTATCTTCCGTCCAATCGCAGGAGCGGACTGCGGAAAGCTGAAGCTGAAGCGTTGAACATGATGCGACGTTTGTCATGTCCGGAACAGGAGAGAACGACATTGTCGTAACCGCGGCAATGAGTGTCAGTGACGCCGGAGGCGGGCAAGGGATCGTTGCGGAAGCGAGCGTTACGCATTGGCGTGGAAGTTGCTTGAACATGTTGGATGGTTGAGCAAATGATGCGTGAGCAGAAACGGTCGCGATTTGGGAGAAGGCGTTGAAATTGATCAAGGAGGCCGGTCAGACGCGGAGGTATCTGCTCGCGGATTTTCCGATAACAAGCACGATTAACAAGCACGATGATGTCCGCTCGCTTCGGCTGCTTTCGCGAGCACGAGTGGGAGTCAGCTGCTTCAATTGATCGATCCGGCGTTCAACTGAAGAATAGATTGTGCGGCAAGTACTCCGGCGTTGCCGCTTTTCAGATGAACCCGTTGATTTCAGGATAGGCGCATGAACGCAGAAACCGAATTCGAGCTTCCTCAACTTTACAGGTATCATGTCTTTGCCTGCCATACGCAGCGTCCGCCGAATCATCCGCACGGCAGCTGCGGTGCCTCGGGCGCGCAAGCCCTGTGGGATAGGATGGGCAAGGCGATCGAATCGCAAGGTCTGGACCATGTCGGCTTCACGGTGGCGGGCTGCCTCGGCTTTTGTAACTCCGGCCCTTTGATGGTCGTCTATCCCGACGGAGTCTGGTACCGCGCGACCACGCCCGAGGACGTGGACGAAATCGTAAATTCTCATCTCGTACAAGGCAAACGTGTGGACCGTCTTGTGATGGTGCTCAAGCGAAGCTAATGTCCTGAGTCACAAAGTTCGCAATCGTAAATTCGCAGTAGATTCGCGTCGCCGTCCCAAGGATGGAGCTGTAGCAGCGACGGAGGATCTGATGGCGGTCCAGCAACTTGCGCCCCTGACATTGAGCGATGAAGAGCATGCCGAACTGAAGTCGCTGACGATGCAGCGGAAGACAGCGCAGGCGCTGGCTCTGAGAGCCCGGATCGTGCTGACCTGCGCGGAGGGCGGTCAGAACAAGGAAGTCGCGGCCAAGCTGGACCTGGACCGATCGACGGTAGGCAAGTGGCGGCGGCGTTTTGTGGAGTGGCGCGTGGACGGGCTGCATGACGAGCCGCGCTCCGGGGCGCCACGTACGGTTGACGATGCCCGCATCGAAGCCGTGATCGTGAGGACGTTGGAGAGTTGCCCCGAGAACGCCGCCCATTGGAGTTCTCGCGACATGGCGAAGGCCAGCGGCCTATCAGTGTCGACGGTGCAACGCATCTGGCGGGCCTTTGGGCTCCAGCCGCACCGGATGGAGACGTTCAAGCTCTCAACCGATCCGAACTTCGTGGCCAAAGTGCGCGACATTGTGGGCCTCTACGTCTCGCCACCGGAGCACGCCATCGTTCTATGTGTGCATGAGAAGTCCCAAATCCAGGCGCTGGACTGCAGTCAGCCGATGCTGCCGATGCGTCCCGGCCAGCCGGCCCGAAGAAGCCATGACTACACGAGGCACGGCACCACATCGCTGTTCGCCGCCCTCGACATTGCTAGCGGACGGGTCATCGGCAAGTGCTATGGACGCCACCGTGCTGCTGAGTTCCGCAAGTTCCTCGACGAGATCGAAGCTGCCGTGCCGCGTGAACCGGACGTCCATCTCGTCATGGACAATTACGCCACGCACAAGACCCCCTTGACCCAAAAATGGCTGGCTAAACGGCCGCGTTGGCACGTGCACCTGACCCCGACCAGTTCGTCATGGCTCAACCAGGTCGAGCGCTTCTTCGCGCTCCTCACCGATAAGAAGATCAGGCGCGGCATCTATCGCAGCGTCGCCGCTCTCAGGGCTGACATCACTTCGTTCATCGGCCGCCACAACGCCGTTTCCGATGGACCAAATCTGCCGATGACATCCTTGCTTCCATCGAACGCTTCTGCCGGTACAATGCCCCCGGCAAAACACGACCCGATGTCGCGAACTTCTGGTTCAGGACACTAGAGGCTTCGCTTAGCGCCGCTTGGTCCGGGCTATCGGGAATGCACGGCTTATCTGTTCAAAGACTGGGGTCGTTGAGCTGTTCGATCGTTCTTAAGGTGACTGGGTGCCCTCACGCCTCCAAGGAGGTGCGCAACAGGAGGCCATTGACCTTGTCGCTGTGGCCTTGGATTCAAAAATGTTCGGTGAGAGACGGACCGGTCAGAGTAGTGCGCTTGATCGAGTCCGATGAGGCCCGAGCGTCACCCCTTTGTAGCGCGGTCTATCCCAGAGCGACAACCGATTTGAATTGCCGCCTTTGATAAGCGGCTGGCACTCTGCAGCGTGCAAGGAGGCAGGGAGCTGAATCTAGTCGATCACTATTAGTGATGCAGGCGTTCCGCCACTTCATGCCATCAATTCGTAGCTCACAGAGCGAGCATTGTTGCGCGTGCAGTCCGGCGCCGGCGAGACGGTGCACCTTAAACTCGCCGTCTCGCTCGCATCTGAACAAGCCGATCTCTTCCCTGGAGCTTGTGCTATCGTCAGAACTTGTACGTGATTCCGCCGCTGACGAGCCATGGGTCGATATTGGCGCGGCCAGTGACGGCTATCGCATTGTTTACGGTCGCCGAGTAATCCGGCCGCAGCCACAACTTCTTCACGTCGAAGTTGAGGCCCCAGTGACGGTCAAGCATGTAATCGAAGCCGAATTGGACCGCGGCGCCAAACTGGTTGCTGATGCGTACATCCGCCACCGCAAGCCCCGCGAGCGGCGTATTGGCTGCTGATTGGTTGAAGAATGCGGTGTAGTTGATGCCCGCGCCGATATAGGGCTTGAGCGGCCCGAAATCGGTGAAGTGATATTGCAGCGTCAGTGTCGGAGGCAATAGCCAGGCCTTTCCAACATTGAGCCCGTTGAGCGTGCCGCTACCGCTGATGTGATGGCTGGCCACGCCGAGAATGAGTTCGGCGGCAATGTTTTTTGTGAAGAAATAGGTGATGTCGAGCTCCGGTATCACTCGATCGCTGATCGACAGGCCCGAGCTTGGTGACGACAGCGGCGGGGCTCCCGCGACGTTGACCGAGCTGCCTGCGCTGTCCGGCAAGACGCCGAGTACGCGCAGGCGGATCATCCACGGATTGAAGGGGGCGATCGGGGGGCGATTTGTAATAGACCGGTGCCGGCGCCAGATCTGCAGCCTGTACCGAGATGCTGACGGAACTGAACGAGGTCGCGAGCGTGAGCAGCGATGCCGTCGTCAGAAGGGTTCTTGCTTTCATCAAGTTCTCCATTCCAAGTCCGCGCGAAGAGTCGCGCGAGAACCTCTGTCACACATCGCGGATGGAGAAGGATTTGATGCCGATCAAAATGGCTACGGCCGTAGCGCAATTAAGCAGCCAAGTTGCATAAGCACCACGGCCGTGAAGTGTCGTGGCGCCTGTTCATCGATATTCGACTCAATATTCTGTCTGAGCCGAACTCTACGAGGAACTGGTTATCATCTTATCGATCTGATCCAAGCCAGATGAGTCATGGGGCGATGGAGGCGGTCTAGCTGCAGCGGCCTCTTACACTCCGTGAGCGCGAAAGGGTTGTGTTAACACGGAGCGCAACATGGGCTCCGCTGTGTTACAGACGAGCCACTCACACTTGCTTGTCGGCGAAAAGCGTGTCGGCGGTCCCTGAAGGATTCGGAGGGCGACGACGTCGCTCTTCGCGTCAGTTTCCGCACGATAGCATTCATCATCTCATTACATCTGGAGACAGCCTGGGGCTTTTCCTTCGTGCGAACATCTCTCGAGATCATCTTGCGTCTTCTGGCCAAGCATTGACAATACGGGCTCGTCATCGAATCCGGCGTATCTTGCACCGTCGGCGTTGATCAGCGGGCGTCGGATCAGGAGCGGATCGCGCAGCATCAACGCGAGCGCGCTCGCCGCGTCGATTTCGTCGGGATTGATATCGCCCGACTTGATACGAGGCGCGGCTCGGTTGAACCAGGATGCGATCGGCTTATTGCCGAAGAAGAGGCGTAAATCCTCGGCGGTCCATGGCTCCTTCAAGATGTTCTTGGCTATCACGTCATGGCCAGCGGCCTTCAGCGCCTGCATCTGATACGCATTGGTGTCGCAGCCGGGTTTTTGATAAAAGATAATTGTCGCCATGGCCTGCTCCTTATGTAGGTACGCTGCGCTGAACGATCGGGCCGGCGACCGCCGCGTTCCAGAGTGCATTCGACCTTTTTTGAGAACCATCTCCAAGGTCAGCGGCTTTACCAACTGCCGCGGCTCATGCCGCCGACCGACTTGGCCTCCTCGAGCGTTTGCAAACGACCAAGATCCGGACATTTTGAAATTGAGCCGCTAACTCATCGATGAGCTCCTTTCGGTCTCGGAAAGAAGGCACCGAGCAGGAGTGCATTTGGCGTCAACCCATGGGTGACGCTTGAAAGGCGTCTTGGGCGGTAAGCTCGTGCGCCCCGATCTGGTTCATGCTGCATTGAATTTCAGGTCGCGCGGCAGATCGAACACCACCGGCGAAACACTACCTGCAAGGTTTCGCCGCCGACCTGTATCCTCACTCTCCTCCGATCGCCGACAAGGGGCTTGCAAGAAGAGTAGCAAGATCCGTTCCACACATGATGCATCGGACAAGCGCGCCAGACCGGCTTTTCCGATTGATTGGTTCTGGCCACTTGTTGGTTTCCTGACAGCTGCGCAGATCCTGTCAGGTCCAAAACAGCCAGGATCACGCATCGGCTCGCTGGCGTTTTTCAAAACGTAATCAGAAGCTTAATGTGCGCGGACAGGCGTTGGCATGGTGGTTGCTAATGAGCGGTAGCAACACTGAGTGAGGGCTGAGTGCGCGCCGACGCTTAAGACGAGCGATGCGCTCCTTCCCTTGAACCCGTGTGCCCCGTTTCTGAACGAGAACAAGCTGGCACGTACGAAGCGCGGAACTTTGGCAAATCGGTTGATGGAGAGCAACATGTCTTCACTGAGACAAATCGCGTTCTACGGAAAGGGTGGTATCGGCAAGTCGACCACTTCACAGAACACGCTGGCGGCGCTGGCCGAGATGGGTCAGAAAATCTTGATCGTAGGGTGCGACCCGAAGGCGGATTCGACCCGCCTGATCCTGCATGCCAAGGCGCAGGACACGATTTTGAGCCTTGCAGCGAGCGCCGGCAGCGTGGAGGACCTCGAGCTCGAGGACGTGATGAAGGTCGGCTACAAGGACATCCGCTGCGTGGAGTCCGGCGGTCCTGAGCCAGGGGTCGGCTGCGCCGGCCGCGGCGTCATCACCTCGATCAACTTCCTGGAGGAAAACGGTGCCTATGAGAACATTGACTACGTCTCTTACGACGTGCTCGGTGACGTCGTTTGCGGAGGCTTTGCGATGCCAATCCGCGAGAACAAGGCCCAGGAGATCTACATCGTCATGTCCGGGGAAATGATGGCGATGTATGCCGCAAACAACATCTCCAAGGGCATCCTGAAATACGCCAATTCCGGCGGCGTGCGGCTGGGCGGCCTGATCTGCAACGAGCGGCAAACCGATAAGGAGCTGGAACTGGCGGAGGCTCTGGCCAAGAAGCTAGGCACTCAGCTGATCTACTTCGTGCCGCGTGACAATGTGGTGCAGCATGCCGAGTTGCGCCGCATGACGGTGCTGGAGTATGCGCCCGAGTCGCAGCAGGCCGATCATTATCGCAATCTCGCGAAAAAGGTTCACAACAATGGCGGCAAGGGCATCATTCCGACCCCGATCTCCATGGACGAGCTCGAGGACATGCTGATGGAGCATGGTATTATGAAGCCTGTCGACGAATCCATCGTCGGCAAGACCGCCGCCGAGCTCGCGGCCTCGTAAAGGTCGCGAGTCGCGGCCTTGTGAAGGCGCGCGACGGATGCCGGTCTCCTCACCTACCCATCCGGGAGACCGGCATTCTGACGAACGACCGTGACCAAGATCAGGATGGGGCAGAGCAAACCAGATCGTGGAATCCATCGATTCATGTCCGAAGCGCACTTTCTTCCTTTTGTGGCTGCTTATGCCGTTGATGCGAGCAGCCGGATGCACAGAGCAATTGCAACCTACCGTCTGCTCACCGGTGTGCCTCCTGAAGATGCCGACATTGCCACTGACAGTAATTTCGATCGCCATGTCCTGGCGTCTATTCTGGCGGTTGCCTCGATGGATGGTGGCCCTCTTCCCGAGAAGGCGGGCCTGTCCGGCCACGAGCTAGCGGCCTTGCTGGAGCGGTACTTTCCCTCGGTAGGGGGCAAGCTCGTGGAGCGGCTCCTGTCGGTCGAGTGCGATGAGAACGACGAGATCGCAATGGTGCGCGATCTTTTGCTCAAGCAGCGCTCGACGGAAGGACATATCGGTCGCTGGCTGGCCGCGATGATCGCGCGCCGCGCCATTGAGCCGGACCACCTGTGGGAAGGCTTGGGATTACGAAATCGTGCCGAACTCTCTCGGCTGCTCAGCCGCCACTTCGCGCCGCTCGCCGCGCGCAATATCAACAATATGCGCTGGAAGCGCTTTTTCTACCGTACGCTGTGCGAGGATGAAGGCCTCGTAATGTGCACGACGCCCGTCTGTACGCAATGTAACGACTTTAGCCTCTGCTTCGGCGAGGAAAGCGGCGAGAGCCGGTTGGCCGAGCGCCGGCGCGACTTTCTGTCGCAGGCGGCTCGCCCGGTTGTCCGCGGCGACTGGCCCATCTGAGTTGCCACAGGAATCTTCGAACGCCTCGTCCGGATTTGGCGGGTTGGAGAGGGGGGGGGGCTGGCTAGCGCCACTACAACGCGAGCCCATCATGTATCCAAGGCGATGCCGCGCCCAAGCGCTCCGCGACAGGTCGTGTATCCCGGCGCTCTGCAGTCGAGTTCGAATTGGGCGTGGCAACAAGCAAGGTGAGGCGTCTTTTCATCGGTGCTGAGTCGTCACCGGCGAGCCCGTGGGCCGCGGTATTGTGGACGCAGCTTTCCAGGGCCAGGCTTTGGCCGTGGAGAGCAGCCGCGCGAGCTAAGGCCTGCAGCAGGATCGTAGGTGCTGCCACAACTCGTCGAACGTCGACGAACTAACCCAAGGGAGATTTTTGCAATGAGCAACTCATGCTCGCCAGCCGGGATCCTGGATCGGCTCAGCAAGGCCTCGTCGGCGGAAGAGTTCTTTTCGCTGCTAGGCGTCGATTACGAGCCGAAAATCGTCAATGTTGCGCGCCTTCATATCCTAAAGCGCGTGGGACAATATTTTGCCAAGGAGCAGTTCGCCGGTGCCGCAGAGCCGGAGATCAGAGCTCGGTGCAAAGCGATGCTGGAGCAAGCCTATGCCGATTTCGTGGCATCGTCACCGATCGAGCAGCGAGTGTTCAAGGTCTTAAAGGAAGCCGTCGCAGACCCTAACAAGTCGGTGGCGTTTGTCCCGTTGAGCGCGCTGAAGTGATTTCGTGCTCCACTGCGGTGTGGTTTGTCCCACCTGGCCGGGTGACGGTGTCTTGTACAGCCTTCGTCTTCATTCAAATCAACCCCTCTGCAGCCTGACGCGAGCCGCGCTGTCGTATTCCCGACCCATGTCTGAGCTGCTGCTCGTGCCCTTGGTGTCAGGGGCCATTTTAAGTGTCTTCCAAGACGTTGCTTTCGCGCGAAATTCCATGGTTCTTTCGACTGGTACGACACTTGCTGTTGTCCTGCCGATCCCGTCTTCGATGCCGACAGATGGTGGCCGTCCGAGATGAGATTTGAAGGAGGACCTATGACATCGCTTCTACTGTCCGCCGAGCGCTGCGGCATGATCTTATGGCTCACGCCAATGCCGTTCGAAATAGCCTTTGACGCGACCGAAGCCGGCATGGACCGCGAGATGGTGGTCAATGGGTAAGTCACCCGTCCACGCTACGCCCGGAGCGGGTATGCACATGGTCGTCCGCATCGCGCAGGCCTCCGGTCATGCGCAGATCCGCATCCGCTCCATGGCTGATGGCAAGATGCGTCAAGAAACGGGGCCAACGTTGGCTCTTATGAGTTGTCGGCGCCGGAGGCAGGGCTGGGATTGCGTGTCAGGAGCGGTGGCCAGATCCCTCTGGCCGTCACAGTCAACGCGGAGCGCGGGGCCGAAAGCGAGACGCCGGTATTGCGCGATCACCGGACTGACTGACCCAAGGCTGGCAGCCGCCGGTCAGATTGACCGCGGCGGCCTGGCCGCCGCGGTGGCGCTCGTCGAAGGGAGCGCGCAAGGAACCAAGGTCGAGCATCTCTGCGAAGTCTGGCCCGTCCGCTACGTCTACCGCGGCGGCGCGTCTCGCCGCGTGGTGGGGCGCGCCGAACGGACGAGACGGGCGAGCGGCCGGTCAGGCACTGACCAAAAGTGATCTTCCGTTGAGCGAAGTAGAAAGCAATCCTGTGGTGCGTGCGCGCGTTATTTTGAGAGGATCTAGAGCATGAGCAATGTCATAAAAGCGAGCACGCTGGCGGCTGGCGGCCGAGCGGCAGCGAAAAAGGAACTGCCCGAGCACTTTAAAGCATATAGGCATGTCTGGGTCTTCGTCGAGCAGGAGCGCGGCCAAGTGCACCCGGTTTCCTGGGAGCTGATGGGTGCGGGGCGCAGGCTCGCCGACAGGCTGAAGGTGAATCTAGCTGCGGTCGTTATCGGCCCGGAGGGACAGCCCACGCGTAACGCCGCGCTTGAATCCTTTTGCTATGGCGCAGATCTGGCTTATCTCGTGAGTGACAATGTCCTGTCAGATTATCGCAACGAGTCCTATACCAAAGCGCTAACCGAACTCGTCAACACCTACAAGCCGGAGATTCTGCTATTGGGTGCGACGACACTCGGTCGCGATCTCGCAGGTTCCGTGGCGACGACCTTGTCGACAGGGCTCACTGCCGACTGTACCGCGCTCGACGTCGACACCGACGGTTCGCTTGCAGCGACGCGTCCGACCTTTGGCGGCTCGCTGCTCTGCACGATCTATACCTTGAATTATCGTCCGCAGATGGCAACCGTTCGCCCACGCGTCATGCCGATGCCAGAGCGTGTGGTACGCGATGCTGCTCGTATCATTATCCACCCACTTGGCCTCGTTGAAGACGATATCATCACGAAAGTGCTCTCCTTCATCCCCGATCGCGATTCGGAAACGTCCAATTTGGCCTACGCCGATGTCGTGGTTGCCGGCGGCTTGGGGCTGGGGGCGCCTGACAATTTTCGGCTGGTGCGCGAGCTCGCAACTCTGCTTGGCGCCGAGTATGGCTGCTCGCGTCCTCTGGTGCAAAAAGGATGGGTTACGTCTGACCGGCAGATCGGCCAAACCGGCAAGACCATCCGGCCAAAGCTCTATATTGCTGCCGGAATTTCCGGCGCGATCCAGCACAGGGTCGGTGTGGAGGGGGCGGATCTGATCGTCGCCATCAATACCGACAAGAACGCGCCGATCTTCGACTTCGCCCATGTCGCGATCGTCAGTGACGCCCTGCATCTGCTACCGGCGCTGACAGCTGCGTTTCGGGCGCGGCTTTTGCCGAATTCCCGTGCTCGGATCGCAGTCTAGAGGAGACGATGATGATTGAGGAGAGGTTCGACGCGATCGTGGTCGGAGCGGGTATGGCAGGCAATGCGGCGGCCTTGACCATGGCCAAGCGCGGCCTGCAGGTGCTGCAGCTCGAGCGGGGCGAGTACCCCGGATCGAAGAATGTGCAGGGCGCGATCCTCTATGCGGATATGATGGAGAGGCTGATCCCCGACTTTCGCGAGGAAGCGCCGCTCGAACGTCATCTGGTCGAACAGCGGTTCTGGCTACTGGACGATCGCTCCCACGTCGGCATGCACTACCGCTCGGATGACTTCAACGAGGAGCGGCCGAACCGCTACACGATCATACGCGCGCCGTTTGACAAGTGGTTCTCGTCGAAGGTGCGGGAGGCCGGGGCGACCTTGTTGTGCGAGACGACAGTCACCGAGCTCGTGCGAGACGACCGTGAGAGGGTTGTGGGAGTTCGTACAGATCGCGGCGGCGGCGAAATACATGCCGACGTTGTCGTGCTGGCCGAGGGTGTCAATGGACTGCTCGGGACGCGCGCTGGCCTGCGCGCGCGGCCGACACCCGATAACGTCGCGCTCGCGGTGAAGGAAATGCACTTTTTGCCTCGCGAAACCATCGAGGCGCGTTTCAATCTTAAGGGCGATGAGGGCGTCGTGATCGAGGCGGCCGGAACCATTTCTCGCGGCATGACTGGAATGGGTTTCGTCTATGCCAACAAGGAATGCATTTCGGTCGGCATCGGCTGTCTCGTCGCCGATTTCCAGCGCACCGGCCAGACACCCTACGGCATGCTCGATCATTTCAAGCAGCATCCGTCCGTGGCACCGCTGATCGCAGGTTCTGAAATCAAGGAGTATGCGGCGCATCTCATTCCCGAAGGCGGCTACAAGGCAATCCCGCAGCTCTACGGTGATGGGTGGGTAGTGGTGGGGGACGCGGCGCAGCTCAACAACGCCATCCATCGTGAGGGTTCCAATCTTGCGATGACCTCAGGCCGGATCGCGGCGGAAGCAATCGCCGAGATGAAGTCGCGCCGCGAGCCCATGACGGCGAAAAATCTGTCGCTCTACAGGAAGATGCTAGCCGATTCCTTCGTGATCAAGGATCTCAAGAAGTACAAGGACTTGCCCATGCTGATGCACACCCATTCGCAAAACTTCTTTCTTACCTATCCGCAGCTCATCTCCAAGGCGATGCAGAACTTTGTGCGCGTCGATGGGACGCCGAAGCTTGAGAAGGAGAAGGCGACCCTGAAATCCTTTGTCAAGGCGCGGTCATGGAGGGGCCTGATCGGCGATGCGTCTCGCTTTGCTCGGGCCTGGCGCTGACCGCCAATAATGTGAGGTTCAGCAATGGAAGGTCAAAGCATGAATGTCGAGCCCTCGGTGCGCGTCGAAGACAAGCTGTATTACAACCGATATCTTGTCGACATCGGTCAGCCCCACGTCAAGGTACGCGCGCACACAACGCCGTCGGCGGAACTGCTTGCGCTCTTGAAAGTCTGCCCCGCACGATGCTACGAACTCAACGACAATGAACAGGTTGAGGTAACCGTCGATGGTTGCATCGAGTGCGGCACCTGCCGCGTGATCGCCGAGCCCACCGGCGACATCCAATGGAGCCATCCGCGCGGCGGATATGGGGTGTTGTTCAAGTTTGGCTGAAAGTGAACGAACAGAGCAGTATGATCGCCATGTAAAGGAGGATCTCGCCGTCACAGTTGCGCATTCCGCCTCTCTGCACGGGTTCAAGTTCGAACGAGGCGCGCACCTCGAGAGGACACCCCACAAGACAGACATTGCATCAGGATATCACGATCACTCGGGATGCGCGTAGGAATGGTTGTGGCGCCACTGAACTGCGCCACAACGGTGTCGAACCGGTGGAAAAGGAGGAATCAGCCGGTCGCCTAAGGGGGAGTAGACCCTGCGGCCTCGATAACAACTGCCACTGACTGCACGATCGCGGCAAAGCGCACGGCGGTCTGGATGGCTTCGGAACTTACGCCAGCGGCCCGCAGCGTCTTCTCGTGGGCGTCAATACAGGCACCGCAGCCGTTTATAGCCGAGACCGCCAACGACCAGAGCTCGAAGTCGGACTTGTCCGCTCCGGGATTGCCGATCACGTTCATGCGCAGCCGTGGTTGCATGGTATTGGAGACAAGGTGAACGAAGCGGTAGTAAACGTTGTTCATTGCCATCACAGAAGCGGCGGATTTCGCGGCGGCGATTGCCTCAGGCGTCATCACGGCGGCCGCAGCCGATTCCATCGCGGCACTAAGGGCCGCATTGCGGGGTGGCAATCGCGGTCGCGAGCATCAGGCCATATTGTCGCTGCGGCGAGAGCGTCTCATCGGCCACCAAGGACGTCAGATTGAGCCTGACGTCCTTGGCACAATCGGGAATCTTCTCGTGCAATTGCTCGATCGACGACATGGGGCCTCATGCAACCTTCAGGGTTTTGCCGCCGACTTCGCGGTTGCAGGGACAGAGCTCGTCGGTTTGCAGCGCGTCCAGAACGCGGAGTGTGTCCTTGGGGCTGCGCCCGACATTGAGATTAGTCGCATAGACGTGTTGGATTGTGTTGTCGGGGTCAACGATAAAGGTGTAGCGATAGGCGACACCCTCGGGTGAACGCACGCCAAGGCCATCGACCAGGGCCCCCTTTGTGTCGGCAAACTGCCAGATCGGTAGGTTGTGAAGGTCGACATGTGAGCGTCGCCAGGCGAGCTTGCAGAACTCGTTGTCGGTTGAACCGCCCAGTACGATCGCATCGCGGTCGGCGAATTCCTTGGACAGCCGGCCAAACTCGGCGATTTCGGTTGGGCAGACGAACGTAAAGTCCTTGGGATAAAAGAAGATGATCTTCCACTTTTCTGGAAAGCTTGTTTCTGTCAGCGTCTCGAACGCACTCTGTCCTTCTTCTTCTTGCGCTTGAAAGCCGGGCTTCACGCCTGTGACTTCGAACCGCGGCAACTGATTTCCAATTCCAAGCATGCTGTCCTCACGAGTTTGTTTTATGGTGATCGTGCCTCACCGGTGAAGCAAGCTATATGCCATCCGTTCTCAAGACCCGATTGCTGAGACGACGCCAACTAGTGACGTGGCTGCGTGCATTTGATCCATGTTTCGATTGAATCTCACACTCGCTTTCAATCATGCTTTGCGGATGCGCGATGTTCGCGTTGGAGTATCGGTTAGAGCCATGCTATGTGGCGATTGGGTTGCCGCGGTTCCGAAGATCCGCAGCCAGTGCACGGTCCGGGTTCGACGACTGCAGCGAAGACGGCAATCGGACCTGAACTTCGACGATCCGTCTTCGATCGACAGGCACTGCAAAACCGACTGAGGGGGTGATGCTAGCGTCGACCGGGTAAAGCACGCGCGCAGCTTGTCGAAGTGCGGCTTCTTGCCGATCAGGGTCCGCAATCAGCACGTTCACAGAGCATCACGGTGGCTCACAATGTAGGGCGGACGCCGGAGCTAAGCTTGCTTTCGTTGTCGGCGAAGTAGCCCGACGGGTGATTTCGGGGTCAACATATCCGAACTACACACATACGTCATCAAGCTGTCCGGTATCATAGCGCCCAAATGGCCGCAGCCGCGACTAACGCCCGCGCGGCGCGCTGGCGGGATGGAGATATCGCGCCACCATTCCTCGACACTAGTAGCAACCTACCAATGTCCCCAGTGAAAGTTTGCCAATCAGCAAGATATGTTCTTGGAACGGCCGTCAAGAGTGGCACACAGCGGGTGATGGCCTCTGTGAATTTGGCGCGCAGGCCGTGGCCAACGGCTTCTTGTCTGGCAAAATGTGCTGATCACAAGGAGATCGACCTTGTCGCAAAGCGCCCGGGAAGCGACAGCTGCGGCTTCGGCAAGTCCAGTCGTATTGAGATTACCGGACGTAGCTCCGCTGCCGAGTGACTGATAAATCGAGATCTCCTGCCCCGTCGCAACGTCCACTGCAAGCATAGGTGCGTACCGTTTGTTGCCCAGAAGCGACGCTGGACGATGCCGTCGACGCGTACGGCTTGCCGCGCAAGATCCTCAACGAAATCGGCGAGCAACCTATCGACGTCGTCTTTCGGCCGGTAGAAAATCGCAGCCACAGCACTCGGATCGATTTCTTCAAGGTTGCCGATCATGGCCGTGGTCCGATTTCTGTTTGTTTCTCGCGTCGACACTTACGTGTCGAGCTTCTCCTGCCGGTGTGGAAGGCGTTATGAGCAACCGCTCGGGGAGCACGGCCGGCAAGGCTCGCGCGACCTCGGCGAATACGCCCGTTCCATTGCTAAGGCCTAGTTCATCAAAGGAGCGGCGTGTGATGCGGGCCAAAAGTGGCGCGCCCGAACGGCCAGTTTCGAGAGCCAGAACCAACGTGACCTCAGCTTCGTCGAACGGCAGAGAGGCCTTGATGCGTGCCGGAAAGATATTGAGCATGGAACTTGCGCGCGGGGCCTCGCGCGCGATGCTGACGTCGCTGGCTGCGATGCGCAGCCGGAGCTGCGCGCCTGGTCTCAAGGGCGGTCCAGGTATCAACAGACGCGCACCTTGGAGGCGGAGGATGATCAGCCCGTAGCGCCCGTCATAGCCGCCGACTACGGTGTCGATGCAGACCGCCGCTTCGCCGCGCACGGCAAGCGCTGGATTGCTCTGTATGGCATGCAGGGGACCGACCGCAGTCACAACGCCATTTTTCATCATGACGAGATGATCAGCAAAGCGCTCGATGTCAGCCATGTCATGGCTGATATAGATCATCGGCAACGTGAGCTGTTCACGTATGCGCTCGAGAAATGGCATAATCTCGCGCTTGGCGGGGCGGTCGAGCAAAATGAGCGGGTCATCCAGCAAAAGTAGCCGGGGTTGGGCCAACAGCGCGCTGCCAAGGGCAAGCCGCTGTCGCTCGGCGCCCGAAAGGTGTGATGGCGAACTGTCAAGCAGTGACGCCAAGTCGAGCAATTCGACAACACCATCAAAGTCGATCAGTGCTGGCTTGGATTGTTTCGCGTTATACAAAAGGGTACGCTTGACGGATAAATGGGAAAAAAGGACCGGTCGGTGGAATACATACGTGACGGGACGCAGATGGGGCGGCCGAAACGTGGTCTCGTCCTGCCAAATCTCCCCATCGATCGCGCAGAATCCGCTCGGTAGACGCTGAAAGCCGGCGATGCAGCGCGCGAGCGTGGTCTTGCCGCACCCAGGGGGACCGAAAACGGCCGTGACACCTTTAGCTGGTACGCTGAATTGTGCATCTAGGGGGACTCTTGCGAGAGAGCCGTTGAAGGCGACTTCGATATGGCCAGGTTTTGCGTATCTCACTTGCCTGCACCTCTGCTGTAGCGATCAATCACGGTCGCGGGCGGAATGGCCGCAAGGGAGATGATCACCATGCCGCCGACAATCCAGTCTGTTTGGTTCCAGCGCGGCGTCTCCGCCCCCGGGGAGGCCACTAGGTGGTCGCTGGATTGCAGATTGACGGTGTTACGACAGCCGGCATCTTATGCGTCTCCGCGCCATCGAACATCGCGGCAATCGAACGCTCCCGCGCGCGTTTGCCGATGACACAGGTAAGGTGGGGTTCCAGTGTCGCGCAATTCGTAGCCGGGTTGGCCGGACGGAGATTATCCAATCGTTGAAATGGCACGGCTTGCGTCGTTTCGCTGTGGAGGCGTGGGCTATCGCGCCAGTTCAATACTGCCTCGCGGCTGGCAATCCAATTGCGCCACAGTGTTGATAGCCGAAATTAAAATGTGCGCCGGCGCCGATATTGATGGCTTCCGCTTTTTGCGGAGCAAGCAGCATCAAACTCAGATCGACCAGGATCAATCGGATAAGCCTCATTGGAACTCCGAGGGTGGTTCGCCGCGAGGAGCTTTCGACGCGGCAGCCCCTTGCTCCTTACCCAGCAATCCGCGTGCCGTTCAAAAATAGGGTGCGCGGCCTGCTCGGCTCATCGTGAACTCGCATAGGTCGGAGCACAGTGTGTGGAATGGCCGCATTGTATCGTTGGGTTTCAGACGTTCGCGTCGCCAACCGGCCATGCAGGGTAGACGAAATCAAAAGCTGAAGATGCTGCGGGCTTGCGTCGAGAAGTGGGCTGGTGACCGCACGGTCGTGACGATCGCTCTTGATGCAAAAGCTTAGATTATCCAATTTGTCGCCCGATCCGGTTAACGATCTATGATGATGGATATCCCCGGTTGCCTCCACAGCTGATCGGGTAAGTTCTCATCGGGTTGATCTATCGCGATCCTACGGTCAGCGTAGTCCGCGCTACCCGAAATCCTGAGGCGACTTGTTTGAGTGATTTGGCAACGGGCGCGACAAATACCTCCCATTCGCAATGACATTCCGGACATTGGTCGCTACAGCTGGCCGACACTGCATGCGTTTTGTGCTCCTCAGACTGGCGCCTTGTTTCAACAATGACCGATCTTGTCGGGTGACGATATCGTAGTCAAAAGAACGCGGAGGTACACTACTCGTTGGCATAGAGTCTGCACGCGATAAGCGGCGTGGAGGGAACACCGTAACGTCGGTGCTGCAGCAATCACAGGCGGATCGCGTGTTCGCGGAGCTATCGCCAAATTTTGGTGACGGCGCGGCCGGTCAGGCGGCGGCGGGTATGGGCTGACGGTCAGTCGGTTTGGCGATGACCTCGATCCCGTCGTTGAATGTCACACCGAGAACGAGTTTTGGCAACTGGTTGTGGCCATCGAGACGACGCCAGCTTTTCTGCGCGGCCTCAAGCAGTTTGAAGACCATCGCGAGCGCCGTTCTGTTGGACAGGCTATCGTGCGGTGGCGCACGGTAGCGAAGGTGCTTCCAATGGGATTGATGGTCCGCAGGTGTTTCCAGTGTTCGGCCGGGAAGTCGTAGAACGCCAGTAGCGTGTCCCGATCCTTGCTCAGGCAGTCGGCCGCCTTCTCGTATTTGGGCGTATAGCTCTCGATGAAGGCGTCGAACGCCAGCTCGGCGGCGGCCTTGGTTTCGGCCATCCAGATCTCCTGCAACGCGCGTTTGGCTTTAGGCTGCTGGCTCTTCGGCAACTTGGCGATCACGTTGGCGGTCTTGTGTACCCAGCAGCGCTGCTCGCGCGTTTTCGGCCAGACCTCGCCGGCGGCCTTCCAGAACCCGAGCGCGCCGTCGGCGATGGTGAGCCGCGGTGGCACGCCGAGCCCGCGCCGCTTCAGGTCGAGCAGCAGATCGCGCCAGTCCTGCGCGCTCTCGCGGGCGCCATCGGTGAGGCCGACCAGTTCCTTGCGGCCTTCCGGCGTCGCGCCGATCAGCACCAGGATGCAATGCTTTTCGTCTTCGAGGCGTGCTTGGAGATGGATGCCATCGGCCCAGATGTAGACGTCGCGCTTCGCCGACAGATCGCGCCTCTGCCACGCGGTGTGTTCGTCAAGCCAACCGTCCTTCAGACGGCCGCTGGCGGATGCCGACAACCCGGCAGCATCCTTGCCGAGCAGCGCCGCCAGAGCCTCGGAGAAGTCGCCGGTGGAGATACCCTTCAGGTAAAGGATCGGCAGCAGCGTCTCGATCGATTTCGAGCGGCGCATGTAGGGCGGCAGGATCGACGGAGAGAACCGGATGCGGTCGGGATCGGTAGCCTCCGCCTCGCGATCGCGTACACGCGGCTGGCGGACGCCGACCGGACCGATACCATCCATCACCTCGCGTTCCGGCAGGTGACCGTGGCGCACGACGCGCTGGTGGCCGTCCGCAGTCTTCAAATCGGCATGCTTGCCGAGAAAGTCCGCGACCTCGGCCTCGACCGCCTGGGCCAACAGAGCACGCGCCCCATTGCGCAAGATTTCGGTGAGTTGATCGTCGACGTTTCCTGGCTGAATCAACTTGATGATGTTATCTTTGGACACGGCATATCGCTCCTTCGGTGGAGAAGTGGAGGCGTCAAGCACCCCCACGATATGCCGCCTTCCCGATTCCCGCCGTCACCAACTTTCAGCGATAGCTCCTGTTCGCGTGGCGATATGCGATGTGGTGGATTGTTTGAGGCGCTTGCAGCTCTGGCGAGCCGCCAATGTCCATCAGAACACCGAACGGTTCTGTTCTTACCAAAGGCTAGTGCAGGCGTCACTAAAGAATCAAGGGCACGACAAAGGACAGCTGTGTCCACCGGAAATGGCATATCAATCGGGAAGTCACTCAGATTGACTTCAGCCTACAATTAGGAGCGGTGAATAAGAATGTACAAAGTTCTTGCCGTAACGGTGGCGCTGTTGGCCCAGCAAGAATGCAAGGCAGCGCAGAGCTCCTGCCAGAGGACATCGTGAATGCGCCGCTTGCACAATCCGATTACAAGCGGGCGCTCAGAACGGAGGACCGCTATGCCCGGCTTACTGTCAATGTGCCTGACGTGCCGTTCTGGCTCGGCGAGGGCGACGCGCTCGTCTACCGCCGGACAACGCGAGGCAAGCAGCAGTTCACTCTCGTTGATGCCGGCATTGGGGTAAGGCAGCCGGCGTTTGATCAAGCGCCTCGCGACGGCACTGAACAGGGCGAGCCACAAGCACTATAGGCCAGAGAATCTTCCTTTCGACCATTTCGAGCTGGCCGACAAGGGTGCCAAGATTACCTTCAATATCGAGCATATGCGTTGGAGCTGCGATCTTGTCAGCGATGCCTGCACAGGTGCTGCAATGCAACCGGGCGACAGCCAGCGGAGCCCTATGACGACACGCCACTGGCAGAGAACGATCCCGACAGGACAAGCGCCTCGCCTGACGGAAAATGGCTGGCCTACATTCGAAACTATAACCTCTACCTGCGCACCAGGATGGCTTGCAGGACATCCAGTTGACCTGGGACGGGTCCCAAGCCGACTATTATGCTCTCTTCACGCTAAGCTGGTCTCCGGCCTCAACGCACCTGGCTGCCTACCGAGTCCGTCCGGGTCTCCAGCGGGAGGTCCATTACCTCGAATCCTCGCCGGCGGACCAGCTCGAACCCAAGCATTCCACGATGACGTATCCTAAGCCGGGCGATGCCATCACACTACTCCAGCCCGTGCTGTTTGACGTCGCGAGCCGACGCGCGATTGCAATCGATAACGCCGCATTCCAAAATCCGTACAGTCTTTCGGCGGTCCAGTGGTGGAAAGACGGTCGGGGATTCACCTTCGAGTTTAATTAGCGTGGGCACCAGCTCTATCGTCTGATAGAGCTCGACGCCGCCACAGGTCAAGTGCGCTCGCTGATTGATGAGGTGAGCAAGACATTCGTCGACTTCCAGCCATTGGTGATGGACCAGGTGAATACTGGAAAAACGTTCCGCTACGACATCGATGATGGGAAGGAGATCATCTGGGCCTCGGAGCGCGATGGTAACGAGCATCTCGATTTATTCAATGGCAGGACAGGCGAGCTCCAAAACCAGATCACCAGAGGTGATTGGGTGGTCCGCGCGGTGTATCATATTGATCCGATCAAGCATCAGATCTAGTTTGGCGCGAGCGGAATGCACCCCGGCGGCGATCCCTATTTCGTCCATGCCTATCGCATTGACTTTGATGGGAAGGGACTCACGGCCTCACACCTGAGCCGGCAAATCATCACATCGAATTCTCGCCTAACGGTCGCTACTATGTCGACCTTTGGTCTCGCATTGATGTTCCGCCCCGCATGGTGCTGTACCGCGCAGTGATAATACCGAATTGATGCAGGTTGAGAGCGCCGAGATTGCCGAGCTCATCGCCGCTGGCTGGCAGCCACCCGTCAGTTTCAACGCCAAGGGGCGCGACGGCGAGACGGACATATGGGGCGTCATTCATCTGCCCGTTGATTTCGATCGAAACAAAAGATACCGCGTGGTGGAGCATATCTATGCAGGTCCGACAGGTTCCTTTGTTCCCAAATCCTTCTCGGCATCGTCTGAGCCGCTCACGCAGCTCGGCTTTATCGTTGTTCAGATCGATGGCATGGGTACGAATCATCACTCGCGCGCGTCCCATGATGTTGCTTTGAAAAATCTGAAAGACGCGGGCCTTCCCGACCGGATCCTATGGTACAAGGCGGCGAGCGCGAAGTATTCTTGGTACGATGTCGCCAGCGTCGGCATTTTTGGCGGGGCCGCTGGCGGGCAGAACGCGGCTAGCGCGTTGCTTTTCCATCCCGATTTCTACAAGGTCGCGGTCGCATACAGTGGCTGCTGCGACAACCGGCTGGACAAGATCTGGTGGAACGAACAGTGGATGGGCTGGCCGGTCGGGATCGAATATTCGCAGTCCTCCGCCATCGATAATGCCCACAGGTTAGAGGGCAAGCTGCTGCTCATTGTCGGCGAAATGGACCGCAATGTTGATCCGTCCGCCACCTTCCAGCTTGCAGATCGGCTCATTAAGGCGGGAAATACTTCGACATGCTTTATGTGCCCGGTGCAGATCATGGAGTTCCCGGCCGTTATGCGCAGCTCAAGCTCTTGCTTTTCTTCGTCCGCAACATTCTCGAGCAAGCACCGCCGAACTGGAACGCCAGCTCAATCGAGCGGCCGAAGAGCAAGTCAGGCCATGATGAATGAAGACCTATCGCGAGTCCGTCTAACAGCGCTATACCCGGCATTACCTGCTTCAATCCGGATCGGCGCGCGGCACCTTTCTGACACCGACGATCGAGGACGGATTGACGAGGGCCGCATCAGTTGCGCTCCCCAATCAGGAGCACGAAGGCCGCTCGCGCGACGGCGAGCATCGCGAAGCTGCGCGACATCGTGCTTGGTCCTCGCGACAAATAACAGTCGAAAGGAACTGACGGGCGAGCTGTTCGCGACCCGGATCGTGTGCACCATAATCGGAGCTAAATCCGTCTTGTCGGCCTTGTATCAAACTGCAAGTTCGGTCACGATCAGCGATCGATGACGTTTCACCCATCGTCGGAACGATCGCCTGAAGCGCTTTGACGATCTGGTCACTCGCGCTTGCCAGGTCAGGCGAGGGGGGCTGATGGAAGGAGAGATATAAGAGCTCACGGCACGCTCGGGCAATGTTTGCTTCTATGGCAAAGCCGATGGCACCCGCAGGAACTCGGAGCCGGATTGCTTTTTGCTGTCCAGAGTGTGAGCGAGCTCCAGCTTGAGACCGTGCCTTTTCACTTCGCCGCAGCGAACCGCATTCCTGCGCGACAAACGCCTGGTTCTGCTGCGGTGACGGCTCTATTTGTGCACGGAGGGCTTAGGCGTTGTGTCGGTACGCGTGGGCAATATCGGATAATCGATCTTAGGCAGCTGCCCGGTGAGTGAATTCAGAAATGCCACGATGTCATCTTTTTCTGTATCGCTAAGCTTCGCGCCGAGTTGACTCTCACTCATTACGCCAACCGCTTCTTTGAGGCTCCAAACCTGGCCGGAATGAAAGTAGGGCGGCCGCAATGCGACGTTGCGCAACGGCGCAGAGCGGAAAACATACTCGTCGCTGGGCATCTTGGTGACGGCGAAACGGCCCTTGTCGTTTCTCGGCAGTAGGCTTGCGGCGGGCCGCTCCACCGCCCCGAAAGCGAAGTAATCCTGCCCACCGACGTTGATACCATTGTGGCAAGACGAGCATCCCTTTTCGATAAACAGCTTTAATCCCGCTTTCTGCCGATCGCTAAGGGCATACGCATCACCCTCGAGGTACTGATCAAAAGGGGCGGCGGGCGTGATCAAGGTGGCCTCGAAAGCCTCGATGGCCTTGGCGAAATTTTCAAAGGTAACCGGCGTTGCATCGCTAGGGAACGCCTTACTGAACATAACGATATACTCGGCCATTGAATTCAATGTGTCGACCACGTGAACGGGCGTCGCATTCATTTCGACGCTAGCCTGGACGGGACCTTCGGCCTGGGCTTTGAGGTCTGCCGCTCGACCATCCCAGAACTGCGCCACATTGAAGACGGCGTTGTAGACTGTTGGTGCGCGACGTGAACCCAGCTGCCAGCGATGCCCAACCGATGTCGGGCCAGCATCCACTCCGCCGGTTCCAAGGTTATGACATGTATTGCAGCTAATGACCTCGCTCGCAGATAACCTCGGATCGAAGAACAGAGTCTTGCCGAGTGTGACCTTTTCGTGGGTGATGGGGTTGTCCTTGACCGCGGGAACGATTGAGGGGATCGGCCTGAAAATCCGCCTCGCGGCGCTCATCAAATCATTATCGGCGCCTGCCGCCGACGAAGCCAGGACCCCCGTGGCCAAGACATATAGCGTGCCCACCATGTAAAGCTCGCGTACCGCTGATTTCCTCATACTAAGCCTCACTCTCGTTGCCTTTGCCGGTATTTCGAACATCGGGGTGGGGCATGCGTGCCTGCTCGTCTCGCCCGGCTCGTGTTGCGGCTAGACTGCATACCAGGACTCATCCGCCGTCGTCGGAGTAGCAACCGCCGTGCCAGGGGAGCTTAAGGTCTAAGCCGCTGATCGGTCCAAGCAATTGCAGACTAGCAATTAGCAGAAGGCCGCTCGAATCTGCTGAATCGGGCGCCCGTCACAGACCGACAACCACTAGCCCCGACCAAAGGAGTTCTGGTCTACGCTTCGAACCTGTGTGCTCAGGTCGTGCGCTGTCGGTCCGGCGTTCTTCGACCGTGCAGGTTTCAAGACATTGGTCAGACGCCGAACAAAACGAGCAGCTTTGACGCAATCGGGCGATCGATTCGATGGATCCGCTGTGCCGTTGCGACGCCTTCAATAATACGCTGCGCTATCAACGGTGGGCCGCGATCATCGGCCGACATCAAATGGCGTTTTCGTGCGCGCTGCCGCGTGGAGTGCGCATTACTCGCTCACGTCAAGCTATAAATATTCCAGCCAAGAACGTTGTGACAGTGGCTTCGACGATCAAAGTGCTTGAATCGACCGTAGCGTCAGGTTGTAGGTGTGGGCCTTGCTAAGGAGGATCGGACGCCTTTGCAGAACGGAACATTAGTAAGGAACATAACATCGCGAATGTCTCAAGATCCAGAACGGGCTGCGGGATCTGCAAATGCAGCCAATCTCTATTGTTCTGTGGCCCGCAACAATTCTATTGCGCGTGGTGCAACAATGACTCGCAAGTGTTGCAAAGCCGGGTCCACAATAGCAGGACCGCTGCTACCGTTGCAGTGGCCTTTTCCATATGTTGCGCGTGGCGCAAAGAACGATAGTGAAGGATATGCAGTCTAGGGAGTTCTTGTTGAATGGGGAGCCACTAACGAGTTGGGCTTACCGGGCGCTTCGCTATCCAGCCGGCCTTGCAGCGATTGCGATTGCGGCCACGTGGTGTACAGGGAACGCCCGCGCTCGGGATCTGAGGTCAGAGGAGGTCTTGACGTCTTGCAGACCAGATGTGATGCGCTTCTGTGATCACTTCACAGGACGTGGAGATATAGACGCGGCCATGTTTTGTCTGAAGGACAATTTCAAAAGCTTGCGTATCGAATGTCGCCGAGTGATGCCCACCGCGGCGATGAGAAGCGGAAGATCGAAACCAGGCGTCAACAGCCAGCCGATCGTCCCGCATCGGGAATGATGCCGCCGGCGCGGCAATTTTGCAATATCAACCACAGTGACGTGCCAGAATTGATAGGGCGCCGGAGCTTTCGCCACGCTGGTTCTCGAAAGTCAATCGGGCTAAAAGCGTCGCCTAACTGGTTGCATCTGATCTTCCAGCGGGTACGTGCGCGCTACGACGCCATAGGCGTCGCTAGGCAATCAAAGCGCAAGCATGTGCGAGGTTTTAATGTGATCTAAAGATGGTAATTGCGGTGCTGTTGCGCTCGTTATCAGCGCTGCAGTCAATTCGGCGGCGTGCGAGGCCGCAGTAAATAAGCCATCGGTTCGCACCAACTGGTCCGGGGGATCTATCGGCTTGCATGTTTGGGTTAGGGTCGCGCGGTTCAACCCATGGCGGTCTTCAACTCAGAGCGCTCCGCGCTCGCCCTTCGAAGGGGCTTCTCGAGCACGAGCAGCCGTTCATATCAGCTACCAATCGACATTCCGAAGCGGTCGGTTGATGCCATTGCGGCGCTCTCGATGGGCGCTTCAGTGGAGCCGATTGTGGCGATCTTGGTCGAATTAACTTCAGAGCATAAAGTCAAGGGAATTGCGACCTGCAAGAGCCGCTTAAAGTCAGAAAGTTGTTCAAGCAGACGCTTCTCAACGACCTCGCGCTCCGCACCGGGCAGCTCCGTTTCGAGCAACCTACGACAGCGCCAGATCTCGTTCCGTATCCACCTGAGCTCACTTAATCGATCGTCAATCGAAATCATCGCGGATGTTCACCTGGCATTGGAGTATTAAGTGCACCGTCTGCAGTGCGCAGCCGATCCATGGCCCCACATTCACGCCGATTGATTGCGTCTGAGAACTTGCGGCTTGCTGCCATTCCCCGGCAAAATGTGGTGAGCGATTCAACGTATGCAAGGTTCTTATCAATCGCATATCATCTTACGATGTGCGTGGGACTAGAATTTGCAGCAGATTGCTGCGTTTTCCGGCGTTGAATCGTGTAGGTTGCATTATTCCTGCGTTCCATCTGTGTCCATAGAAGATTTAACAGTGAGGGGCGGCGCTTACCCCATCATGGGATTCGCATAGCGGTGATGTTTTCTCGCAAAGGGAATAAGATGAGCACCCGCAACTCGATCGAGTAAGCGGCACGCGCCGAGCTTGAGACCTCTGCGAGCAGATCGTAAAATGGCATTTAAAATAGTGTTGAACGAGAGAAGATCGGCGGCTGACGCCGTCCGCGTCGCAATGCCGATTTAGCAGCCTGAATCTAGCGTTGCGTCAGGTTGTAACCTCGCAGAGGTGTAAAGACAAAGGCGGTTGGCAGGCGTCTACGATTTATTGGCGATAATGATCGGGCAGGATGGCTCACTATTTGCCGATGTTCTCGCTTGGGCGACGGGCAGGAAAGTCGGCTGCATCCTCGGCGGGACGACGCCGTTCTGTCATTGTCGATCGGGGTGGAAAGAACGAAGTCGCGATATTGCGTGAGACGATAGAATGCTACGGACAGGAGTGACAACAGCTGCAACCGTGTGTCTCGTCGCGGCGACAGCGAGCTGAGTGAACAGCCGGGAGCTTGCAAGGAGATGCTCCAATTGCATAGGTGGCTAATTGCCAGCCAGAGGCGATGATCGGTCACATTGAGCGCGTGGCCGCACGGTGCGCCGTGGTGAAAGCTCGGAGGTCGTATGTCCGCTGAAGCTAACCTGACGACGGCGCTAAGCGAAATTGATCGTGCTCGTGACATCGTTGAATTCTCAACCGTAGTGGTCGCGCGCGACAAGCAGCTCCGCAAGGCAGACCAACTGGTGTTTCTGCAGAAAGCGGCCGTTGAGTTTCAATCTAGATTCTTGCCAAGCTTCGAGGACAGCATCCGTGCCGAAAGATCGTGGGGCTATGCCACGACGTGCAACGCGGTGAGTCGAAAAGCCGGAGGTCAGCCGGGGCGGGACGCTTGCGAAAAGATCGCTTCTCGCGTGTCGCAGATTGACCATGCTCTGATGGCGAAAATCGGAATCAGGGCCCTATCTATCTTTGCAGCGTCATTCGGCCGGCACTCCAGAAGCTCGGAATGTCACTATGGAGCGATCCGAATAGCTAGGCTTTGTCGCGAGGAAAGCAGGTCGCTTCAAGAGCTGAACAATCTGAGCCTGGCAGCGCTGATAAACGGTTTCAGCAAATGGCCAGAAGAGGCCGACTTTCGCCAGGCCGCCGTCGCAATCGCGGGTGAGGTTATTCGCCGTGCGAACCGCCACCACCAGCTCTCTGACTTTACACAGCAAGGGTTGGTGAGTCTGGTCAACGGTTTCAGCAAATGGCCGGAAGAAGTGACCTCGCGCCAAGCTGCGGCCGCGCTGGCACTTGAAATCGTGCGCCGTCCCGGTCGACTCCGCGCTTTTGCGCAGCAGGGATTGGCCATCCTGGTGAACGGTTTCAGCAAGTGGCCAGATGAGCGGCCCTACGGTCAAGTTACAGTCGCGATCGCGGGTGAAGTCCTTGGACGTGCCGCCCGGTTTCGTGAGTTTAGCGAGCAGGATCTGGCGAATTTGGTGAATGGCTTCAGTAAATGGCCAGATGACGCGGTCTCTCGTCAGGCGACAGTCGCGATCGCAAGTGAACTCCTGCGCCGTGCCACCCAGCTTCCTCATTATACCCAACAAGGGCTGGCGAACCTGGTGAACGGCTTTTGCGCGGCGGCGATCAGGGTGAGACTCCAGCGACAATCAAGGTGAGACTGCGCCGATGGGGACGGACCGAAGGGAGGGCGCAGCCCGACCGGAGGACCGTCCCCATCGGCGTCGCGCGTTTTTGGACCCGTCTGGCGGCCGGGTGCGGCTGGTGCAAGCTGTTGGTTCGTCTCGACAAGAGGGAATCGATGCCTTGCCTGGCCTCCACATCACCGACCACCAGATGAGGCTGTACATGACGTACCGACTGACACTGTCCCCCGAGGCCGCCGCGGCCAAGGCGGGGTTCTCGAAGGCAAGCGCGTATCGAATCGAGGGCGATTGTCGCCCGCCATCGCAGAAGAAGACGCCGAGGGGCCGGCGCCGGTCCGATCCGCTCGGGCAGTATTGGGACGCCGAGATCGTTCCGATCCTGAAGGCTGCGCCCGGCATCCGCGTGATCGGCGTGCTGGACGAGCTGCGCCGACGGCATCATGACTTGAACCCGAACATCCGCCGCACGCTGGAGCGGCGCATCAACGCCTGGCGGGCGCTCAACGGCCCCGAACAGGACGTGATCTTCCGCCAGCAGCACGAGCCCGGCCGCCTGGGTCTGTCCGACTTCACCGACGTGAGCGCGCTCGGTATTACCATCGCGGGTGAGCCGCTCGATCACCGGCTCTATCACTTCCGGTTGGCGTTCTCCGGCTTCGAGCATGTCCATGTCGTGCTCGGCGGCGAAAGCTTCGTCGCCCTGGCGGAGGGCTTGCAGAACGCGCTGTGGGCGCTTGGCGGCGTGCCGCGGGAGCATCGCAGCGACAGCCTGTCGGCAGCATTCCGCAATCTGGCCGCCGACGCACGGGGGGATCTGACGCAGCGCTACGCCGGGCTGATGGGCCACTATGGCATGGCGCCAACGCGCAACAATGCGGGCATCGCACATGAGAACGGCTCGATCGAGAGCGCGCACGGCCATCTCAAGCGGGCACTGGAAGATGCGCTGTTGCTGCGGGGGACGCGCGAGTTCGCCAGTCTCGATGCGTACCGGGCTTTTGTCGACGAGATTGTCGGCCGGCGCAACGCCAACCTCGCCAAGCCGATCGCGCTCGAGAAGGAGGCCTTGGCGCCGCTGCCAAAAGGCCGCACGACCGACTTCGAGGAGAAAGTGATCCCGGTGACGTCGTCAGGCGGCTTCATCCTGCGGCGCGTATTCTACACCGTGCCTTCAAGATTGATCGGCCATCGCCTGCGTGTGCGCATCTTCGACGACCGGCTCGAATGCTTCCTTGGCGTCACGCCGGTCGTGACGCTGCGGCGCGGTCGGCCTGTGTCCGAGAGCCAGGGCGGTCATGTTGTGGATTACCGGCACGTCATCCATGCCCTGCGGCGCAAGCCGATGGCGCTCCTCAATCTCGTTTATCGCGACCAACTCTTCCCGCGTGCAGCTTACAAACGTCTGTTCGAGACCTTGCGGGAGCATGGTGATGACCGGCGCGCCTGCAAGGTGACGGTCGAGCTTCTGGCGCTGGCTCACGAGCGCGCCTGCGAAGCAGAACTCGCCGAGGTGATCGCGATGGATCTGGACGCCGGACAGTTACCCGATCTTGCCGCGCTGCGCGACCGCTTCCGACCCGAGGCGGCCTCGATCCCGCGTGTCGCCGTCAAGCTGGCGCCGCTCGACGTCTACGATGAACTCGCCTCCGTCAGCGTCATGTCGGGCCGCTCGAACCTGGGAGAGGCAGCATGACCGGTATCGCTACCTCCGTCGATGCTGCCCGTGTCGAGCTGCTTCTCAATGAGCTCCGCCTGCCGGGCGTCAAGGCGATCTGGCCGAAGCTCGCCGCACAGTCGGACAAGGAAGGGTGGCCTGCCGCCCGCTTCCTCGCCGCCCTTGCCGAGCACGAGGCGGCCGATCGCACCCGCCGTCGGATCGAGCGACACATGGTGGAAGCGCGTTTGCCCGCCGGCAAGACGCTCGCCACCTTCGACTTCGAAAGCGTGCCGATGCTATCAAAGGCACAGGCGATGGCGCTCGCCGCTGGCGACGCCTGGTTGAAGGCCGGCGCCAATTTGCTCTTGTTCGGTCCACCGGGCGGCGGCAAGACCCATCTCGGCACGGCGATCGGCCTGGCTCTCGTCGAGAACGGTTGGCGCGTTCTCTTCGCGCGCACCACTGATCTGGTGCAACGGCTGCAGGTCGCGCGGCGCGAGCTGGCGCTGGAGTCCGCGATCGCCAAACTCGATCGCTATGACCTCCTGATCCTCGACGACATCACATATGTGAGCAAGGATCAGGCGGAAACCAGTGTGCTGTTCGAGTTGATCGCCGCCCGCTACGAACGACGCTCGCTGCTGATCACGGCCAATCAGCCATTTGGCGAATGGGGGCGTATCTTCCCGGACCAGGCAATGACGTTGGCTGCCATCGATCGTTTGGTCCACCACGCCACGATCCTCGAGATGAACGTCGAAAGTTACCGTCGAAAAGTTGCCCTCGATCGCAAGCGCGGTCCAGGCCGGCCACCTGTTCACACGACCCCCAACGAACTCGACAAGACTGTGATTGACGCTGGCAGCGCCGCTTGATTGTCGCGCAGCGTCAATCAACGCTTGCCAAGTAGGCGGCCAGCGTCAATTATCTCCTGACTCGGCCGCCTCGTCTCATCTTGATTGACGCGCCGCTCTCATCCTGATTGTCGCGCTATAGGCTTTTGCAAATGGCCGGAAGATGCGGTCTGTCGTAAGGCTACAGTCGCGATCGCTGGGGAGGTTCTTCGCCGTGCTGCGCAACTCCGCGATCTTACGCAGCAGGGGTTGGCAAACCTGGTGAACGGTTTTAGCAAGTGGCCGGAGGAGCTGGCCGTTCGCCGCGCCGCGGTCGCACTCGCTCGTGAGGTCTTGCGCCGTGCTACCCAGTTAGACGATTTTTCACAGCAGGGGCTGGCGAATCTAGTGAACGGCTTCAGCAATTGGCCGGAGGAGCTGCCGTGTGCTCAAGTGACCGTTATGCTCGCGGGCGAGGTGCTTCGCCGCACCGAGCGCGGGACCGGGCTCTCAGATTTCTCTGCCCAGGACCTCAGGGGGATAGTGATCGGTTTCAACAGATGGCCGCGAGAGAGCGCCGCTCGCCAAGCCACGATCGCAGTCATCAATGAGGTCCTTGGCCGCGGTATCCGGCTCTTTGACTTTACCAAGCCGGATTCGGAGAATCTGCTGGATGGCTTCAGTAAATGGCCGCAAGACGCTGCCCGCCACCAGGCGATAGCGGAGATCATCAGGCAGCTGAAACTTACGCAAACTGGAGCAGCGCAGCTCCGTACTGAGGAGAAGTAGTCCCAGCAGCCGAGGTAATCGAGCAAAGAAATCTCCCGGTTGCGCTGTTCAATGCGTATCATGCAGCGACTCCGCGACACAACGAATCGACGCGGCGAGCTCCTAATGATGTGATCGGGAGCGTCACATCACACAGAAGTGAGTAAACAATCAGAAGGGACGCAATTGTTGATCGAGGCTGAAAAGGATGTCGTCGACCACATGCTCTCATCATTGACGACCAGCTTGTTGCAGAACCGTATCGTACCCTCCATCGAACAGGTCATGCATCATTTCGGGATCGCCTGCGAGAGTGCGGGACTGATCGCGACGGAAGAGGCGGCAATCCGGATATTGAATCGCGTCTCACGCGAGATCAGCAACGCGCAGTCGGTGCTTGAGTTCATCGGTCGCGGTGCGGATCGACTGCAGTGACTGGGCCTTAAGAAGCACCTATCGTATCGCTGCAGATGCTCAATTGTTGACCTGAACACGCGTGCGATCATGACTCGGGCCATGGGCGTTTGCCGGCCTCTATCTGTGATCGCCATGAGCGATGTTGGAAGATCGATCCTCGCGGCTGATGTCAAGCGAGACGGCAGTTCTTCATCCAAGAAGACATAGGATAGCTTTTGTTGATTACGTCGAGGGCGGGTGCCGCCTCGTGGTGGGGGTCAGCAACGTTACAGCGGATGAGCTTTGGGCTTTTCAAGAGCTGCGGCAGGTCGCTTCGGCATGCGGTTCCTGTCGCTAGAGCGTTTCACATTTTGACTGAAGCATGACCTGCGTTTGCGAAGTAGTTTGCGCATTCGCGAGGCTGGATGTCCTGAACGAGGTGACCGATGTGGCGCCAAGTGTCTTCGACGGTGCGCCTCTGAGCCTGCCGCATCCAGTGTTTGATCTTGGAGAAGGCCTGTTCGATCGGGTTGAGGTCGGGCGAGTATGGCGGCAGGTACCAGAGCCTGGCGCCAGCAGCCTGGATCATCTGCCTGACAGCTTTCGACTTATGGCTTCCGAGGTTCTCGAGAATGACGATGTCGCCTTCGCGCAGGGTTGGCAGGAGAAGGTGCTTCACATAAGCGCAGAAGCATTCGCCGTTGACCGGGCCGTCGAAGACGCAGGGTGCCGTGAGTTGGTCATGGCGGAGCGCGCCGAGGAATGTGAGGGTACGCCAGTGACCGTGCGGGGCGAAGCCGCGCAGGCGTGCGCCCTTGGGGCCCTAGCCCCGCAAAGGGGCCATGTTGGTCTTGATCCAAGTCTCATCGATGAAGACGAGCCGGCCCGGATCAAGTCCGGCCTAGCTGTGAAGCACCA
Organism: Bradyrhizobium sp. 26S5; assembly: GCF_036923295.1. Taxonomy (NCBI): domain Bacteria; kingdom Pseudomonadati; phylum Pseudomonadota; class Alphaproteobacteria; order Hyphomicrobiales; family Nitrobacteraceae; genus Bradyrhizobium; species Bradyrhizobium sp. 26S5. Next base: position 1,405,157 of record NZ_CP145948.1, read on the forward strand.
CTTGATGGAAGAGCCGTCGATACGTCTGGCTCCTCGCAACGTCAGCTGGTCACTGATCTTTCCGAGAGCCGGCGTGTCCGGATCGGCCGTTCGGCGTAAGCGCTGCCGCGGACGATCACGACAAAACGGAGTGCTCTCGACTCGGCGATCCCGGCAATGAATCTGGTAGTTGCATACGTTCATCTCTAATCGAAATGGACGGCGAGACAGAACCTCACGTGGCCCTTGTGCTCCTTAGGCTCGCGATGTTCGTCGCCCGAGATCGATAGGGGCCCCGCAGGATCATACTGGATTCCAGATCGCGAAACATAGTGTAATTTCCGCGGATCCACTGATGTAGTTCGGTAGACCAGTCCTTCTCGTTGCGCAGATACCCGGTGAATGAGAAGCTAAGTCGGTCGATATATCTCTTGAGAAACGGCGGCAGCGCGGCAATCCGAAGTACCCGCTCGCCATCCATCGCTCCAGGTAATTCTCCGCGGAGCACAAATTCATTGTGCACAGTGACTAGCGCCGGCGTCGGAATCCTTTGCCGCAGCATTTCATAACTTCGCATGGAGATGCGGTCAGTGCCAGCGACGAACAAGATGATAGGGGCGACATAGCAGCGCGCCGTCTCTTTGATGAAGCCAATCTCCTCGCACATCTTGAAGAACTCGTCGAAGGCATGAAAGCCGAGGTCGATCACCTTGGCTACCCGATCGTGGATGATCAGTGGGTCCATCAGCTGCATCTTGCCGTAAGTATCAATCACATTTGCGGTCTCCGTGATGTTGGGAAGGTAATCGAGCAATGACGGCTCCTTCAGATTGACATCAAACGACAACGCGGTGCCATGTTTCAGCAGCAAGAACTCGCTTACGAGGCGAGCGATGAGGGTTTTGCCGACCTGCGGGCTAGGAGAGCAGATGATGTAGAGTGGGGTCGCTAACATAGCCAGCAGATCAATGTTGTTTGGTACGTGGCTCAACCCGGAGCGCGCCGAGAATCGGATTACTTCTCGCCAGCCTGGGTGGCTGACCTGGCGCCGGCCAGCTCCGTCAAGTTGATACGGTCAAATTCCCTCCAGACATTTGCCAGCCAGTGCCGGACATAACCGCGCAGCACGAAGGAGTTGTTCGCTGGCTCATCGTTCCGCCCCTTGTTTGCGACGAAGTCCACGAATGGGACGGAAGCGACTTCGACCTGCTCATAGGCCATCTCGTTGAGTTTCGGTATGGTCAACTCGGTCGCATGCTTGATGCGGTGAAAATAGGAGTTGTAGGTCGATTGGTCCCACTGAAAGAACTGAGTGTCGTTGATGAAGTTCTTGACCAGATAGTACTTTGCGCCGCTCATGAAGGTCGCGGTCTCAGCGATCTCGTCCAGAGAAGCGATGGATGATCCCAAGATATGGAATACGGCAAAGGTGATCTGGCCGGACCGCGCCGAATCCAAAAAGCCGATGTCGCGCAAGGAGGCCAGTGCTGAGGACAATAAGCCGGCGCGAGCATCGATGACGGTGACGGATAGCCCTGAATTTAGGGTATCGAAAATCTTCATCTGGTCCGCGGTGGTTGTCATATCGACGATCTCGGTGATCTCGGGATAGAAGCGCTTCAGCGTTCCCCGCGGCGACTCCGTGTCGAATGCGCGTGTTTGCACCTTATTGACGCTGAAGTAGTCCAGAAGCGTTCGTGATACGGTCGTCTTTCCGACTCCTCCCTTGTCCGCACCCACCACAATCACAACTGGCTTCACCATGAAAATCTCCTGAGACACTCGCTGTTGCCGCGCGCGAAGTACGCGCTCGGCGAGCCTCTGCTTTGGACGCGAACATGGCAGAAAGAAGGGGCAATGGCATCTTTGATGCGGGAGCCGCGCAATTGATGAATATTCTGCAACAGCGAGCGGCAGAGGCCACTTGATTGCAGTGAGAATGTAGGTCGAGAACAGCAACTAATCACTCGTGATCGTACTCCACGAGAGGTTTGCGAGTAGCTGAAGGGAAGTTCTCGAGGAAACAACTGTGCGCGGGTGGTGATCACCGCGATCACCATTAGCTACTTGATGCTGCCGATTCTCGATCAGCATGAAATGGCGGGAATCGCACGTAGCGTCAGATTCAAGCGTTGATCGAACTGATCGAGGCGGTGCTATGAGGTGGGCTTGCGTCGAGGCTGCGGAGCAGGACCGAACGCTGCCCAGAAAACTTTGATGAAAGTCGTCCTCTGTCTGCAGCTCGGCAGATTGGCAGTCGTTGCAAGGTGTGCCGTTCCGCAATTCGCAGGACTTCCCTAAGACGCGCCTTGTGGTTTTTCCTCATCCACCAAGTTGACAGGAACATGTCGCGATGCAGAATAGGGCTAGGTCAGACGCATCCGCCAAACAGGCGGGCGCCGCCGCCTGCCGCAGCTTCAGCGATGACTGTTTCGGCGGATGTTATCCGGTCGGTGCCAGCCTTTCTTCGCGGGCCTGGACAGGAGGGCATCGGCCGAGCCACCTCAGCCGGGCTGGTCCGCAAGCCGCTGCTTGGGGGCTCGGCCCATTCCCCTGTGGGCTTCTCGGCCCAGTTGCCGTTCGTTAGCAGAGCTGGCGTCGCCGGCACGATGTGCGCAGCTCGACCCAGATGAATATTTGTCAGTGAGAGCCTTCATGGAGCTCAGCATCAAGCTGACTTTGGATTGTATGGTGTGCAGAGCCGCTCAGGCGGTGCGCGCCATCGAGTGGAGGGAACCAGGAGCGGCGCCTCGCACCTCGGTCGCCACGGAGCTCCATACTCAATGGCGATCGCCTTTCGTTACATCGGGGCCAAGTTCCGTCGCGGCCAAGGAAGCCGACAAAGCGGGAGCCGCACACCGTTCGCAAGCAGCCGAGCAAAGCTGGACCGATTGCTCGACGGCTCTCGATGGGCGCACTGCGTGGTCAAGTGACTGCAAAACAAAACGCGGAGTTTACCTTCTTGGCAGCGCGCTCAACCGTGAGAAGGTCACGAACACGATATTGCAGGTGAAATGGACGTGAACTCGGCAGCAACTGAGCAAGGATGGCGACTTGCGGCGCACGGCGGATCGCAGGGCAATGAGAGCGACGGTTTAGCTTTTCAGGCTCGCTGTGAGATTGATTTGGATGCGCATCTGTGCAAAGAGCCTATGAGGCTGCGCCGTCCAATAAGCTGTCCGGCTCAGGCCGTCGTGCACGGCTGCTCGATTGCTGCGCGGTGCCATGGGTCGTGGCCGATGGCTCCATCCACCTCTCTCTACACCGCGATTGGCTTGGCAACGTTTCTCATCACAGCGAGACGGGAGCTGGCAAACATCTCTCTATCGTACACTCCGCCGAAATAATCCAGGACGAAGGTTCTAGAATAATTCAGATTGTCGGTAACGCGCCTGATGAGGTTGTCGAGAATTGCGGCGACTTCGCCAATGCGGTCGCTGTATGAGCGCGAATAACGTCAACGGCGTTCATTGAGTGAACCGCCTCGTCGGCAATCACTTTCTCTGAGCCAATAATGGAACGTGTCGTTTCCAAGTCCATCATAGAACGACTTTTCGGCAGCATAGGCGGGGCAAGTGCACATCTCATCAAATGCGATCATAACCATCAAGGAGAATTCGTCATTCAGGTGTGCACCGATCGGATCAAAATCATGCGATCGAGTGTCTCGATAGCGCGCGTAGCGCGTTTTCGGATCCGTTAGCGACAAGTTCAATGATGCGGATGAATCCATCGGTGTGACGTTCTTCGTCGGCCGCCCAGCTTGAAAAAACGCCTCAGCGTCATCGGTAATGTCCAGATTTCGGACCTGTAATTCTTGCCTCTGATGCGTGGCGTCATATTCTGTGTACAGATCAGGCCACAATTTGTCCCAACGTGCGCGTACAACCGATGGTTCGGCGGTGAGCATTGTAGACCATGGAACAATTCGTCTGGATTCCAGTTTCGGCGAACCGGCATGATCATCCGAGTGCTCCTGTCGTGGGCGGTGCGAGCGTCCCGGCGTACGCATGGTCTATAGTCCGAAAACCCGCAAAGCCTACTTACTACACGCAGAATGCGGGCGTCGCCTCCTTGTTCTGGCGGGGTGCAACGTCAGGCTGCGGAATCTTCGCAACTTGAGCAGTGTGGAGGTGCCTTCAGTGAAGCGTCAGGCCGCGGCGTCAAATGGCATGCCGTTCCTGGTGTGGTTTGAACTCCATGCCGCCACCGGGTCCATTCCCGCGCGGGATGCTTGGTGTCAGTGATCAAAGAGTACCTCGAATTGTATCAGAGTCGAGTCGGACCAGTGCGAGAATCCATCTTGCTGACCACCTGAGTTGTCTCATCGTGAGCGGCGCGATCTACATGAAGTCGTATCCATCATCGTACGGATCCTGCGCGGGAGTCGCTGAGTTCTGGGGCCGCCCAGCATCACTGCCGGCTCTGTCTTCAGTTGCGGCAAGATACAAGGGTGGTCTGCCCTCTCGCTGCCATTGTCCATCTTCGCTCTTCTTACACCTGTCCGCGCGCTTGGTAGGTTCAAGCACCATCATCGAATCGCTTACCTCAACGAAGCCCAATGCTCAGGCGCGAGCTTTCGCTTCCGGGTTGATCGAGTGAGACAGGACGGGCGGTTCGTCGCCATCGAGCCGAAGCTGATGTTCCAGCAGAATATCGCCTGCGTTATCGACAAGTGGATGGGTAACTCGGAAATCTATCCTTGACGTGATTTCATCTCGTCTAGGGAACTTCTCCCGCCACGCGTTGTCGCCTTTGAAGAGCTCGCTCATGAGGCCTCCGAGCTCGGTTCGAAGAAGTCCAACGCTTTTGTTGCCCAGCTGATAGCTGAAATATCGCGCCTGTTCCGATCCGGCTTTCCTGCCGAAGCGAAACGCGATATCCGCCGTGCGTTGGGCTTTTTGGGAGATTGGATCTGAGTACCGCTGCGGATGCGTAGCGATATGCCCGATATCGTCGCCATAAAACTCCTCTAACTAGCTCATTCTCGAAGGTGGACTTTGAGATCTCAACCACCGGGGCTCGGAACCGAGAAAGTACGGCCGGCTTCCCGTCGAAGATGAGCCAGCGTGCTGACCAGACGAGCCTAGCCGCATTTACGAAAACATGTCTGCGAAGCTTCGGCTATCCTCAGTGCGGTTTCCCAGTTCATCTGCCTCGGAAATGCTTGCGGGGTAGGCGATGGAAGAGTCACTAATGCGATTATACATGGCGAGTTGCATTCCTCTCGGCGACGTTGCTTGGCGGAGCCTGTCTCTTCAGTCTCCGCGCGACTCATAGGCAACATTTGCTGTCGGCAAGCTGACCGGCAGGCAGCATCGGCGCTTCGCTGCTGTTCGCCAACTCATCTCGAGCGGGTCAACGCATGCCGGCCGTCCGTTAGCGGCCGTGGGTCTGTGTTCCCGCTCTCCGTTTTGCTTTCAAGTGCGAGCGAGAGTTTGAGGTTGTTACGCAACATCGCATTTGCGGGAGCTGTTTCAAGAGCTTGGCGGTATAGCGCTTGTGCCTCGCGATGGCGGCCCTCGTGGTCGAGCACAACACCCTTGGCATTCAGCGCGCGCAGGTCGCCAGGTACGACCAGTAAGAGCGCGTCGAGCACCTCAAGCGCATCATCTGGGGATCTGCGTCCCAGCAGGGCCCGAGCAAGAGGAATCGCCGCATCGACGTTGTCCGGTTGTTGCCTCAACGTGTCGCGTAAAGTCTGCTCGTCAGCATCCCGATCGATGGCGCGAACAATGCGCTCACGCATGGCAGGATCAATCTCCACGGCGCCTGCTGGATCTGATGTGGATGTCTGCTGCGGGGAGAGCGCCGACCGCTCCGAGCCGGCACAAGCTGATAGCAGCAATATGGCGAGAAGAGCTGGGCACGAGCCCGGACCAAAGGAGCACAAGCGCCGCCCGACGCTGATCGCATATGGAGTCATGGGCCATCTCGGGATAAGCGGCTGCGTTCTGTTAAGTCGGCGCGGTAAGGAGCCCGCCACGCTCCGAGGAAGCGGCCTTATCCTTGGCAGCCGGAAGCTTGACGGACCCAATCGGCTGGACGGTGAAATCCGAAGCGAGATCCTGATAGGACAGAACGGGCAAATCGATTCCGTTGCGGGTGAGAAAGCCTCGTACAAAACGACGGATATCCATCGAACCGAGAATAATGGGTTGGCTCTGACTTCGAGCGATGGTCGAATGGATCTGACGGAATTGTGCAAGCAGCTTCTCGCTCTGCCAATCGTCCAAAACGAGGTATGGACCGACAGCGGTTTCGCGCACCGCGCCGCGGACAATATCCTCGGTCTCGCGCTCGATGATAAAGGCGGCCACAACCCGATGGGCATTGGCATAGCGAAAACAGATCTGCCGTTTCAAGGTGGCACGAACATATTCGGTGAGCAGGACCGCATTTTGCTCGCGTTCACTCCATTCTGCCAGGGCTTCCAGCAGTAGTCGGGTGTTGCGAATTGGAATGCCCTCATCGAGTAGGCGGCGCAGGACCTCGGCGATCCGAGGAACGGTGGTCGTACGCAGCACTTCCTTGACCAGATCAGCGTATTCCTGCTCCATTCGGCCAAGCAATTGGCGGGTTTCTTGAATGCCTACCAAGCGCTGTGCATAGCGTGTCAATGTGAAGTGGAGACGCAAGGCAAGAATTTCGCTCGGACGGTGATATCCGATTCCCGCGGCTTTGAGGGCGGCCGCATGACCTTCTTCGATCCAGACCCGATTCGTCTCCGGCTCTTGTCGAAAGGGGATGCCGCTCAATTCGATGTTCGCCACATCGTCGTTGAGCGCGAGTTGCGTCGGATCGATTACATCCCGTTCCACCGGCACGCTGTCGACATCTACCCTGAACTGCGACTTGGACAGATGCTGATCGACCTGAGCCGGGATACGCGGGACCGTTATGCCAAGATCCGCCGATACCAGCGTCGAAACGCGCGCGATGCACTGTTCCAGCTCGTTCTTGTCGATTAAATACGTCAGGTCCGGCGCGAGGAATAGCGCGATCGGAAGTGCCTCCGCATGAACAGCTTGTTCCTGCGTCTGTGCTAGAGCCCGAGCGGAAGCGGCGGCATCTGCACTTGTCTTACCTGCCGTCTTGTCGCTTTTCGCCCCAACCCTGACATAGCTCGCTGCAGCGAAGAGCCCAGCTAGAATGACGAACGGCGGCAAAGGGAAGCCGGGAACGAGTCCCATCAAGAGCAAGACGCAAGCGGCTAAGCGAAGGGCTTGTGTGCTTGCCGTGAGTTGGTTGACAATATCGGCACCAAGTCTGAGCTTGGAAGGCCCGTTCACACGCGTGACGATGGTTGCGGCCGTGATCGACAGCAGCAGCGCCGGGATCTGCGAGATGAGCGCATCCCCTATTGTCAGCAGCGTATATTGGTGCAGCGCCTCATCGAGCGACATACCCTTGGACAGCAGGCCGATACTGATCCCACCCAGCATGTTGATGCAGATGACGATCAGGCCAGCGATCGCGTCGCCCTTGACAAACTTCATGGCACCATCCATGGCGCCATGAAGTTGGCTCTCTTGCTCCAGTGCCGCGCGCCGGCGACGCGCTTCGTGTTGATCGATATGGTTATTGCGCAGCTCCGCGTCTATCGCCATCTGTTTGCCCGGCAGCGCGTCGAGCGTGAAGCGCGCAGAAACCTCTGCGACGCGCTCGGCGCCTTTCGCAAGAACCATGAACTGCACCATGGTCACGATCAGGAATATGACGACTCCGACAGCGATATTCCCTGATATTACGAAGTCGCCAAAGGTGTGGATAATGCTGCCTGCGTCACCCTCCGCAAGAATAAGCCGCGTGGTTGCGATGGTCAGCGAGAGACGAAATACCGTCGAGATAAGGATGACGCCCGGCAACGAGGAAAAATCAAGCGCTGTGCTGAGATAGAGGGCAACCATCAGCAGCAATATGGCAAAGCCAAGATTGAAGCCGATCAGCATGTCGATCACGATGATCGGGATCGGCATGATCATCATGCCGATCGCCAGAAGCAGCATCAACGCGACCATAAAATCCGGATGAGCCGGCGCGCGCAGGATGAATTTACGCAAGGCGTTGGCCATGAAGGTCCCTATTTCTGCTTGATGAGAGCGGTGCTGCCGCGCAATGACACATAGCGTCGGAAGACATCGCGGGCCTCGGTCATGCGGCCAGCCTCCCGCAGCGCTTGACTGCGCAGGAGCGTCAAAGGCACGCGTGAAGACGGGTGAGCATCAACGGCGTCCAGCTGATCGAGCACCTCAAGTGCTTCGTCACCAAGGCCCTCCGAGATGAGGGTGTAGGCCAGAATTCGGAGCAGATCGACATCCTGGGAATGTTCGCGGGCTGCGATTCGTAGCAGGGCCAGACTTTGTGCGCTCTGCCCGCACGCGAGGTGGACATAGGAGAGGGCGCAGAGCAGGTCACGCTCCGGCCCGGAGATCAGCAGGATATCGCCGGACTTGGAAACGTCCGGGGCCGAGGTGCGGACATCCTGCACTCGATCCGATTCGATCATGGCTAGCCCTTGATCAAGCTGTTCTGATTTTGCCGGAGCAGAAGGAACCGCCGCAGTTCTTGCTGCAGGATCGCCAAGCATTCGCCGGCCGTCTTGTCGTCTGGCGTTGATTCCAGCGTTTGCGTTAAGCGCTCCAGAAGAGCACCATGCCTGTCTGCGCGCAGCACGTCCGGATGACGCAGGCGTGGAATGACGAAGGAGAGCAGGCCTTGTGACAGATTGTGGCCATAAAGTGAGGCAAGTACAGCGCGGGGGTCGATTTCATTTGCGCCAGCAGCCCTCTCGAAGAGAGTGACGCGCGAGATTGCATCGATCGGGCCGACCTCGAGCGCGGCTTCGCTCGCAGGATCAATTGTCAGATCCTGAGCGGATGCGTCTCGCCACGACGCCTGTTTCGTGGCGCCATCTGCATGAGCGCCCGCGACTTCGATGTGGTCGGCTTTCGGGGTGGTCGGGCCGTTGACCGATGCATGCTCCCCCGCGTCATACCCCTGCGACAAGGGGCCGGACCCTACAGGGTGCTGGGGCAGTCGGGCCATAGGCTTCTCCTTTCTTCCTGCAGGGCGAAAACATTAATAGGGAAGTGCAGCGAAGCGGCCGTTCCGACTGAGCAGCACTCGTCCATCCTCGATTCGATCGACGGTCCATCCATTGCTCAGCAGCGCTCCCACGAAATACTTCTGGCCGCCGATAAGAAGATAACGTTCGCTTCCGCGCCAAACCGCTTGGACCGAGATTGAGGGCGGCGCCTTTTCGTCCTTGACGGTGACCGCGTTCACAAGGGCAGGAGTTCCGTTGGTTTGATGATCAAACCATTGCTGGATTTCCTGCCATTTTGCGCCAAGGGCTGGGGTTACGGTTCCTTCCGCGGTCACGACGCCGTGCCCCGAACCGACCTTGATATTAAGAAGGCCCCCTCGTTCAACCTCCTGCCGCAGCAATTCGGCAGTTGCATCAGCGGCCTTCGCATCCAGACGATTGATGGCTGGTTTGGCGGCAATGTCGGCCACAGGCGATGCGTCTGTGCTCGGCGGCACTGCGTTATCGTCAGGGGCGAATATGGGCGAGACGGCGCCGATCGCCATGGAGCTGAGCAAGACGAGGCTGAGCACCACGATCCAGATAAAAGAGCGGTTGCTTGAGCCACCTTGCGGCAAATCTTGCGTCGACCAGCGAATGGACATGGCGCCGACATGAACGACGGCAGGAAGAGGAACACTAACGCGCTCGCCTGGGGGCATATTCTCGCGGCCGTCCAGTCTGATATTGGCTGCAAGGGCCTCGATCTCGATCGAATTGGTATGCGGGGTGATGCGAAGGTGGCGCGGTTCGAGCCCTTGTTCAAAGAAGATCAAATCGGCATCGAGGCCGCTGCCGATGAGGCTGGCCCCAATAGCGGTTTTGCCCCTAAGCCCGGCATAGAGTCCCGATAAGACCTCAAACTCGAGAGAAATCGATTCGCTCACGGATCATCTCCTGAATAACGAGACAAGCCGTACGGCAGTTCGCCGCACGGCTCTTGCAGAGTTCGTCATTCACTGCGCGGACACGGTAGCGACTCGGTGAGCCAACCGCCTTGCAGATTTACTGGACGCGTTCGTCGGCGACCTTCTTCTCGGAAGAGAGCTCGGTCGTAATTCTGCGCATTGCCACGGCCTGGGCCTGAACTTTTTGGCTAACACGCTCGAACTCAGCCATCTGGTTCTGGAAACCGGCATCCTGGGTCTGCTGAGTAGCAGGAGCGGCACCGTTACCGCCAACACTATTAACCGCCATGTCTATTCACCTTTCTTTGTCGTGTGTCGTAGTTGTGGCCTGCTACGTCGGGCGGGCCGATGATACGATGGCAGGAATAGAAAGAAAGACGTGCTCGCCCCCCAGACTGCTCAGGCTCAGCTCTGCGTTCTTGCCGAGACCATCGGTCTTGGGCTGTACGTTGCTCGCTTCAGCGTTCTTGTTGTCGGCAGCTTTGTCGGGGTGACTATCTTCGGACCCCAGCTTGTGGATCACCTTTCCAAAGGCGTGATCAAGGGCCCCGCCCACGGCGGAACCAATCGCAGCTCCGGCAGGTCCGCCCAACCGTCCGCCGGCAGCGCTTCCGATCATTTCTCCAATCATCGACTTCTCCTATGCTCGTCTTGTTACGCTCAATAGACGACTCCTCGCCTACAGTTCAGCGGCCTCATGCTAGGAGTGCTACCTTTCGAGAAGCTGACGAGTCTCGCGTTCCAGAACATTGGGCGGCACTTTGCAGAAGCTCATCACCTGCTGACAGCTTGCAAGCTTCATTTGCCTCCCTGGCCGCGCGTATGATCATCCTGACGCCGAGCCGATATCGGCGCGGCGAACGTGCCTGCGCGTCAGGCGCAATTCGTTGGTCTGGTGAAGCTTGCAGCGAAGCTCTGACGGGTGTGCGTGGTCCGGCGATCAGGCCCGGTCGCTGGGCCTACGGCCGGGTTGTTGCGTTTGTCGGTGAGCGTTGCTGCAGAGACTGATGGTGTGATCGCTGGCACTTAGAGATTGCATCGATAGCGCGCGACGGGGGGGGGGGGGGGGGGGGGGGGGGGGGGGGGCTGGTCCGACGGGGCGACTGGCGGCTTCGCGGTGAGACCTCGTCGCTTATTGAGGCCTCGCAAGGAACAGGGCCTGCTCAGTGTAGCTGACATCGGACAGTCGATCGTCGGCTGCGAGACTGCATGTTACCGGTGATCGGCGAGCGTGGATATTCCCTAAAGGTGGCCTGTCGTGGAAGGCGGCTGCGAGCAATCATGCGATCCCCAGCCCGTGTCTGCTGACGAGGGCTGTGATGTTCAGTCGATGGTTTGTTGTCGTCAGCTTTTCGACAGGTACTGCTGGTACAGTCTTGGGACTTGGATGTGTGCGACATGCTCGTGCCAAACCGACGAGAGGAGGGGGTGGGGCTCATCAGGGTTGCCGGCGCCGGCAGCGAGAAGCATCCATTCGCTCCCCATCGGGCAGGGGTGCGTTCTAAAATGGTTCCTAGTTGATTGAGCGCAACGCTCGCAATTTTACCGCTTTCTTCGATGCAACAGGAGTGAACTAAATGGCGTATCTTCCCGTGGCCGGTCTCCCCGTGGTCGGCGCACTCGATTCGACGGTGAATGGAGTGGGGTCTGACGGGGTGGTTGCCAGCCCCGCTTTCGGCGCGCTGTTGGGGCAGTATGCCCCGGCGGGTGCCTACCAGTACCTGCCGGCAGGTGCTGCCGTCGTTGTCGCTCCGGTGGTCGTCGCTCCAGTTGTGGCTGCTCCCATGTACATGATGGCGCCGCCGCCTCCTCCTTCCATGCTGTTGAGCCAGCAAAGTTCGGGTTTGGAGCCTTCCGTCGATCCGGTATGGACGCATGAGGTCAAGGATGGTAAGGCCACGATCAACCTCGGCGACAAATATACGATCACGGCCGATGAGAAGGATGGCACCTGGACCGTTCGCAACAACCAGACCGGCCATGTCACGAAGATCCATGGCGATCCCCATGTTGACGCGGACGGGGATGGCAAGGATGACTTCGACTTCAAGAAAGATATGACCTTCCAGCTCGACGATGGGACCAAGATTACCGTCAATAATGTCGACTACGGTAATGGTGAGGCCATCTCCTCAAAGTTGACCATTACGAACGGTCACAACGCGATGGTTGTGGAGGGGCTCGGCGACGACAAGGATGGCAAAAACAATCTGAGGGTGACTCAGTCCAATGCTGGCATGACTCTTGATGAGCTGACACCCGATGGTGCCCAGGCGATCCATGAGAGCGGCCAAGGCTGGGTCGATGGCGCCGGCGGCGTGGTGAATCAGGCGAGTATCGATGCCGGCGAACAGGGTCGCGCGCCGGGCAGCTACCAGTCTGCAAGCGCAACGCCTGCCACTGCAACACCCGTGTTCTTCGTTCCTCCTCCACCGCCACCTCTTGCGATGGTTCCGCTTGCCGTCGCTCAGGCGCCAGCGCCGTCATCTCAGCCAGCGCCGTCATCTCAGCCAGCGCCAGTGTGGTCGCACGAGGTCAAGGACGGCAAGGCGACGATCAACCTTGGTGATAAGTATACGATCACAGCCGATGAGAAGGACGGCACCTGGACCGTTAGGAACAACCAGACCGGCCATGTCTCGAGGATCCACGGCGATCCTCACGTCGATGCTAATGGCGACGGCAAGGACGATTTCGACTTCAAGAAAGGTATGACCTTCCAGCTCGACGACGGCACGAAGATCACGGTGGACACGGTCGATTATGGCAAAGGAAAAACCATCTCCTCGAAGCTCACCATCACCAACGGCGACAATGCCATGGTTGTGGAGGGGCTCGGTGACGACAAGGATGGGAAGAACAATCTGAAGGTCACGCAGTCTAATGCTGGGCGGACGCTTGATCAGCTGACGTCCGATGGCGCTCAGACAATCCATGAGACAACTCAGGGGTGGGTTGACAACTCCGGACGCAAGGTGACGCAGGCGGTGATCAACCACAATGAGAACCCGGATGCGCCACCGGATTTCAAGACGATGATGCACGAGAGCATGTTCCAGCGCATTTTCCATCGCCATGCACAGCCGGCATGAGGCCCGATCCCGGGGCGTGTCGGAAACTCGTGGAAGCGGGCGCTAGCGCCCGCCTTTCATTTTCGCCAAACGGCCGCGAGAAGGGCAGCTTGGCGATCTATCGATTCAGGATCGACGGTAACAGTCAGATTGTCTCGGCAATCGCAGCCTTCGCCCCGACAAACGGGCGGAGGGCCTCCAGGCCCGGCTACCCGGCCAGAATTGCTGTGGCGCGTTCCCGCCCGTTGTCGGCGATGGAGGCGCTGCACAGGAACGGTGCTCTCAGGTTTGTCTGCATGTCAAAGTCATGCCGACGCAAGCGTCGCAGTGAAAATCCCGTCAAGATCGCAAATTGGATTGAGGGCTGCCTCGATGGCGCGATCTACCCTCGGCTCAAAAGCACAAGCCCTGCCTCGCGTTGAGCTCTGCCTGTCTTTAGCCTCCGAAGCCGGGCGTGAACCCTTGCGCCCCCCGAACATCCATCAGCTTCTCAGGAAGCCGGAGGCGCTATGGGCTTTGAGCATCGCCATTCCCGTCAAAGTAAGCTGCTAGGGACGTTAAAAGGAAATCGCAGCAGCCCGCCGCCAAAAAGATCCCGGTGCATTCGGATTCGCGGGACCCGCTCGCAGCTCGGATCTGAGATCATTGAATGCGCATCTAATTGGTGGCACGTGCCAAGTTTCACTTGGCACGTCTTCGATTCGATTACTACGCGGGCTGTATCTCTATGTGGCGCCGAGCTTCGGCTCACCCATCATCAAGCTCGCTCATGGCCTCATCCATATCCGACTGGGAATCGCTTATGACTTGCGTGGCGACGGAAACGAGAGCCTTTTCGAATGCTCGGCGCAGTAGCGCTGCACGCGTGTCATCGCCGCCGCTCTCGGCGGTGTCGGAGGGGGCGCCAACCTGCGGCGCTGTTGCATTAATATCGGCTGCGTTCATGTCGTAACACCCGGATAGCGGCGTCGCCGCGAGATGACCTATCCGCTTCATGCTAGCAGGGACAGCTTGCGAAAAGCTGACTAAGATCGAGCCTCCTTGGCGGCTTCATCCATGACCACGCAAGTGAGGACAACCGTTGTGCCGGCACGGTCATTACTGCGATCGGAGCTCTGGTAAATCATGGCGCCAAAACACTTGGCCACGTCAGCAAGCGCGACGGCGACTGTTGCGCGTTGAAGGCTCAGTGGTACCACAAGCATTTGTGGAGCTATCGCGCTCGATCTGGCGCGCGCGGCAAGCCACCGAGATCGCACGATCATGGCAGGACGCACCTCACGCCAGTTCCACAAGAAGAGCAACACCTTGCTGGCGCAGCTCGATCGCATTCTCGACCGCTTTGAATTGCAAGCCAAACGTTGCGCGTCATGAGATTATCCCTCGCCAGCATCGCCCAGAACCTTCGCCGAACGGATTCCTATCCAACGCGGACTCGCATAGGCACCCGTCATCGCGACGGAGCATCGAAATCAAAATGCTGCCACTCTTTTCACAGAATGGGCCGAAGCAGGGGGGGGCATTTGCTCGAACACAGCGTTGCGGGCCCGGACCCGGAGCGGACGTGGCGTCCTGCGTCTCGACTCCCCTGCCACAAGCCTTGACGAATCTCGACGCGCGGCGTCTGTATGTAGATCTGCCACGGTCTTCCATTCTGCATCTAGTAGGGTGGAAGCTAAGAGAGAACCCGGTGCGCCGGTAACGGCTATTCCGGGGCTGCCCCCGCAACTGTAAGCGGCGAGCGGTTGTCATAATGGTCACTGGCCGCGACAGCACCGGGAAGGCCGACAGCCGCAGCGACCCGCGAGCCAGGAGACCGGCCGCGACAGAATAGAACGTCCTCGGGCGGGGTGCCCCGTGCGTCGCTTGCAGCCTGGGACGTTTGACCCGTCTCCTCGCAAGTCGTGCGCGTGGCTTCACCCCCTAACATCGCGGGGTTGCCGATGTCGCCGTCTTACGATTTCAATCAGCATGGTCATCTAATTGAGTGGCCGAGTGTGCGGCCGTGGCCGGCGCGGCCAAAGTCTGCCGCGCCTCAGCGGTGTGTTGTGCCGCCGCCGTCATCGCCTCCGCTGCCGCGGCCTCTCGCGCCATTGCCAAAGCCGTCCGATCTCACGCTCGATCGATCGCGCGACGGCCTGCTGACCGCGTTCGGCAAGCTAACGCGCCGATCGTTCTGCTCGTCGGCGAAAGCGTCCAGGACATGTTCGCGCGGGTGTCCTGTGCCTTCGCGGACGATGTTGCGCACGCCCAACGTCTCTATGACGCGATGTCTCGGCTGTGGTTCATGCCAGCCACGCCGGTGCTGTCCAATGGCGGCACCACGCGCGGCCTGCCAATCTCGTGCTTCCTTAACTCGGTGTCGGACTCGCTCGAAGGCATCGTTGGCACCTGGGACGAAAACGTGTGGCTTGCCTCCAACGGGGGCGGTATCGGCACGTACTGGGGCAATGTTCGCTCGATCGGAGAGAAGGTGAAGGGCGGCGTCAGCTCAGGCGTCATCCCGTTCATCCACGTCATGGACGGCCTGACGCTGGCGATCGGCCAGGGCTCGTTGCGGCGCGGCTCGGCGGCGGTCTATCTCGATATCCAGCATCCCGAGATCGAGGAGTTTCTCGAGATCCGCAAGGCGTCCGGCGACTTCAACCGCAAGAGCCTCAACCTGCATCACGGCATCAACCTCACCGACGAGCTCATGCGTGCCGTGGGCGCCGGCACCGCGTTCGCTCTGCGCAGCCCGAAGACGAACGAGGTCGTCCGCGAGATCGACGCGCGACAGCTATGGCAACGCATTCTTGAGAACCGGTTGCAGACAGGCGAGCCTTATCTCTTGTTCATCGACACTGTGAATCGCGCGCTTCCCAAGCACCAGCGCGAGCTCGGTCTCAAGGTCTCGACCTCCAACCTGTGCAGCGAGATTACGCTCCCGACCGGCATCGACCATCGCGGCGAGGAGCGCACCGCGGTGTGCTGTCTGTCATCGCTCAACCTCGAGACTCGGGACCAATGGAATGAGGAACCCGGCTTCATCGAGGACGTCATGCGCTTCCTCGACAACGTGCTCACCCACTTCATCACGACGGCGCCGGAGGGTATGAAGCGGGCCCGCTACGCCGCCCTGCGCGAGCGCTCCGTCGGACTTGGCGTCATGGGCTTCCACTCGTTCCTCCAGGCGAATGGCATTCCAATGGAGAGTGGCTTGGCGAAATCATTCAATCTAAAGATGTTTCAGAAGATCCGGGGTGATGCCGACGCGGCATCCGTCGCCCTTGCTCGCGAGCGTGGCCCGTGCCCGGACGCCCTGGAACGTGGCGTGATGGAGCGCTTCAGCCAGAAGATCGCGATCGCGCCGACTGCTTCGATCAGCATCATCTGCGGCGGCACCAGCGCATGCATCGAGCCGATCCCGGCCAACATCTACACCCACAAGACGTTGTCTGGTGCCATCTCGGTACGTAATCCTCATCTGACCAGGGTACTGATCGCCAAGGGCGCCGACACCCCGGTGACCTGGCAGTCGATCATTGCGCAGGAGGGGTCGGTCGCCCATTCCGACATTCTGTCGGAACACGAGAAAGCGGTGTTTCGCACCGCTTTCGAGGTCGACCAGCGCTGGATCGTCGAGCTTGCAGGCGACCGGGCCGCATTCATCTGCCAGAGTCAGTCAATCAACCTCTATCTGCCGGCCGAGGTCGATAAGTGGGATCTCCACATGCTGCACTGGACGGCGTGGAAGCGTGGGGTGAAGAGCCTTTATCACTGCCGTTCAAAATCGATCTCGCGCGCGGCGTTCGCCGGCAAGATCGTCGACGATGACGAGGCCGCGCCGCGGCAGCTGCCTGCGCAGCGCACCGATTATGAGGAGTGCCTCGCATGTCAATGATCGATCTCTCGTGTGTCGATCCGCGCACGCTGATCGGCAAGGGACGCGTTGGTCTCCTTGACTCGATGGGCAGCTATGACGTTGATCGCTACGCTTGGGCCTACGAGTTCTGGAAGCGTCAGCAGCAGACGCATTGGATGGCCGAGGAGGTGCCGCTCGGCAACGACCTCAAGGACTGGGCGTCGGACCGCGTCACCGCCAGCGAGCGCGCGCTGCTCACCCAGATCTTTCGCTTCTTTACTCAGTCGGACATCGAGGTCGGTGACAATTATCTCAAGCGATACATCCCGATTTTCCAGCCGCTCACCGTCCAGATGATGATGGCGGCCTTCACGAACATGGAGACGGTCCACATCAACGCCTATGCGCTGCTGCTCAAGACGCTCGGCATGCCCAAGACCGAGTTCGAGGCATTTCGCAGCTATGCGCAAATGCGCGCCAAGGCGGACTACATGCACGAGTTCGGCGTTGACACCGTGGCCGATGTCGCGCGCACCCTGGCTATGTTCGGCGCCTTTACCGAAGGCATGGCGTTGTTCGCGAGCTTCGCTATGCTGCTCAATTTTCCGCGCCACAACAAGATGAACGGCATGGGACAGATCGTAAGCTGGTCGGTGCGCGACGAGAGTCTCCACTGCGAGGGCGTCATCAAGCTGTTTCACGAATGGCACCGCGAGACCGGCGCCGTGACGCGCTCGGTCCGTGACGACATCGTCGATGTCGCCAGAACGATGGTAAAGCTGGAGGAGAACTTCGTCGATCTCGCCTTTGGCCTGGGCAAGATCGAGGGCATGCGTCCTGAGCAGATCCACGCCTACGTCCGTTATGTCGCCGACTGGCGACTGACCCAACTCCGGATTGCCCCGGTTTTCGGCTTCTTCAAGGCGGAGGAGGATGGGTTCACGCAGCTCAAGCCGCATCCGCTGCCTTGGCTCGTCGAGATTCTCAATGGCGTCGAGCACGCCAATTTCTTCGAGCAGCGCGCCACGGAGTACTCCAAGGCGGCGAGCCGAGGCAGCTGGGGGACGGCGAGGACGGGGTGTGGGCGGCTTTCGGCCGTATGTAGGCAGCCGGAACAGCATGCGTCCGTTCATACATCTTGGAGGTTCGCGGAAGTCCTCTGCTGCGGCTTCCGGCGGCACAGCGGACCTCAAGCGGCATCATCCACGCCGCTCGAAAATCATAATGGGGAACACCCGCCCACGGGGCTGATGTACGAAAGTGAAGTCTGATCTTGTGCTGAGTTGCTTCGGTGCGGCAGACTTCGAAAAGGCGATCACAATCGTTGCAATTTGCAGATTGGCGAGACGTCCGTCCCGCATACGGAACTCGGAAAGTTCTGGCGGTACAACTTCGGAAGGCCGAGCCTGAGATGGTCCGGCGTGCGAAGGCCGGGCGTGAGAGGGGCCGGCGGAGGATGGCCGGCGTGCGAGGGATTTTTATCCATATCCTGCCATAGCAAATCTTGGTCGAAATCAGGATGCGCCTCGATCGCCTGAGCGATCGTCTGCTGCGAGAGGTGATGCGGGGACGGTTCTGGTGCTGGATCTGCACCGAGCGCAGCCGGCGCATGCGAATCATCCTCCCAACGCAAGCCTGGCGAATAGGGTTGCGCTATATCCAGGTACGGCGAATAAGGGTGCCGAGCATCCAAGTACGGCGAATAGTGACGGCCTGCGTCCAGATATGGCGAATAGGGCTCCCCCGGCAGCGCGGGCGAGGCGGTACGATGTGGCGCAGCACCACCCTGAGCGCCGTTGAGCTGCTGCTCAAAGCCGGTAGCGTCCGTGGGCGGTAGCGGTGAATTGGTGTCCGGGCTCGTGTTCGATGGTCCGAATTCGTTGAAATCCATCTGTCACTCCCGCATGATGGAGCAGCTCGAGCAATGCGAAGGCTCCTGTCCTGCGAGACCGAAGCAGCTGTTTCGGAGGTTCGCGTTGATCTTCAAGCTCTCCTGGATGCACACGTCTGGCGCGGTCGATGCGAGGCGCCGCCATCCAGACAGGCTCGTCCTGGGTAAGGCGGCTTTCGAAAAGCTGACGACCAGATGGATTTAAGCGAATGCAGTTCGGATCCTCGGCTCGAGCTCTCTCGTATTGTTAAGTCACTTCTGGCCTGCAGCTTCGCGCGCGATGCCGTCCTGATGCTGCGCTTCTGAGGAATAGTGGCTTTCAGGTCGTCCGTCGCGAATGACCGTGCTCGAGGAGCCACGAAACAACATCAAAACCGACCCCAGTGGCGGCTTTTCGGCAGCGGTTGGATTCCGCCGCGCCTGCGCCTCCGCCACAAGGCCCTTGAGCGTTTGGTCCACGAGCGCGATGAAGCGCGGCGGGCCCGAAGCCAGGACGAGGCCATCTCCTGGAGCCGGCTTCACGATATAGCGCTCATCGGAGATGTTGAGCACATCGAGCGCGGTCCTGAACGCATCGAAGCTGATCGGGTTCAACACAATGAGACGGCTTTGCGCCTCTTGAGCCGCGGATATGTAAAGCACGAGACCGTCGTAATACCATTGAAGATTGTACAGATTGGTCAAGCGCTCGAGGAACTCTCGCGGTGGCTGGTCCGGCATTCGCCCACGAATCCGGCCCTTTACCTCGGCGCTGACATTGACCCTGATATTGTGATTGTTGCCGAACTCCTGCAGCGCGGCGGAAAGGTCCTGATCCAGAACCGTGTAGCTGTAAGGAGCCGACGGCAGTGAGAGGGACGCGCCGAGCGCGCTTACCGATCCCAGATAGACAAAAACTCCGACATGGAGAACTCTCCTCAAAATGTAGACCGTTGTGGATCGGATGAGCATTCCCGAAGGCCTTCCGCCTGAAAAAAAACCTAGAATTTCATTCCAACGTGAAGGCCAAACGTGATCTTTAGATGACGTAACCAGCGGCATCTTCGTCAGGTTTTCGTCAGCTCGCCAATCTACGCTCATGATCCGTTCGTCGTTCAACCATGCCTGATCTCATCACACGAGCACAATGACTCCTTATATTATGATGGTAGGCGCGACGCCGATCTCTCCCCATTCAGCTGACTGTGTTTCCAGTGCCTGCTCGCCGGCCGCCACTGGCGAGCAGGCCCACTTTGAGCAGTCCCTTGCGCAAGCGTCTTCCAATGAGGTCGTCGCCTCGTCAGTCTCAGCTAGAGCGGCAGTCGCTCCGCCGGTATCAGAGGTTCAGCGTGCGGGTGCGCTCGCAAGTCCGCCGGGCGATCGCGTCCTTCATGCACTTTCCACTATGTACCGGAGTCATGCCGTTTCTCCCGCAGTCAGCGGCGCGCCTGCTCCGAATGGCGTGCAAGGGGG
Source organism: Bradyrhizobium sp. 26S5 (assembly GCF_036923295.1). Taxonomy (NCBI): domain Bacteria; kingdom Pseudomonadati; phylum Pseudomonadota; class Alphaproteobacteria; order Hyphomicrobiales; family Nitrobacteraceae; genus Bradyrhizobium; species Bradyrhizobium sp. 26S5. The sequence goes on from NZ_CP145948.1 coordinate 1,425,390, forward strand.
GGCGGCTGCGCAGCTGCTTGTGCAGGTGGATGATGTCGGCGCACATGCGGCGGTTAAGCCGATAGGTTCGGATTTCGATTCGATGATGGTTGGTCTGCGCGATGTCTACAGAGACGTCGTTCAGGTTTCACTTGTCTCCAAGAGCACCAGCGCTGTCAGTTCGTCGCTGAACAAGCTGCTATCGGCCGGCTGAGCGAGGATGATGACTGACGTGGTCCAGAGGCGTGGCGGTGGCGGCCATCGATCGTGGCGGCGGCTTCGCATTTGTCTTGCCCTGCCGCTCCTTCTTGCTTTGATTGGCTGTAAGACCGATCTCTATACCAAGATTCAGGAGCGTGAGGCTAATGAGATGCTCGCGCTTCTTCTTGGTAGGGGTGTCGATGCGGTCCGTGTTGTCGCCAAGGATGGAACCAGCGCAATCCAGGTCGAGGAAAAGCAGCTTGCGTATTCGATTGACCTGCTGAATGTCGAGGGGCTGCCTCGCCAATCCTTTAAGAATCTTGGCGAGGTGTTCAAAGGGTCGGGACTGGTTGCCTCACCGATCGAGGAGCGCGCTCGTTACATCTATGCGCTAAGCGAAGAATTATCCCGCACGATCAGCAACATCGATGGCGTCCTTTCAGCGCGTGTTCATGTCGTTCTGCCGAAGAACGATCTGTTGCGGCAGGATGCGACCCCATCCTCGGCGTCGGTCTTCATTCGACATGGCTCTAACGCGAAGCTCTCGGCGCTCTTACCGCAGATCAAGATGTTGGTCGCCAACAGCATCGAGGGGCTCTCCTACGACAAGGTGGCGGTCGTCTTTGTGCCGGTTGAGCGGGCGCCGCTTGAGTCGTCACGGGCAGTCAGTTCCCCTCAACCGGCAAAATTTGCTTCAACGCCGTTGCTTGCGTTCGGGGTGGGCGGTGCCGGCGCCGCATTCGGCATCGCCTCTTACGTGTTGTTGGGCGCGCGTATTCGTCAATTCGGACAATCGTCGCGTAAGCTGACCATGTTTGGCGGAGGTTCGAGCGTGCCGGCCGTCCGGGCTGCTGACAAGAAGACCACTTCTGATGCGACGTAGTCAGGACGCTTATGTCGGCATCGATGTCATTCACCGAATCCAATCGTTCGTCCATGTTGGCTTCCGATCGGCTGCGCGAGCTTGTTGCCTCCATCCATCCGAGCCGCTTTGCTGCGCGCCTTGATCCGCTGCTGTCGCCTCCCACGTTGCTGCGGCTACAGCAGAGTTCCAGACTGCAGCCAAAACTGGCCGGGCTGCTGCTTGGCGGCGAAGTCGATGTGAGCGGAGCCGACTGGAACGAAGACCTGCTGCTCGGGCATGATCCGCGTCGAGCTGCCCTGCTCGCAGGTAGTATCTGGCATGCGCGCTCGGTCCTGAAGCTGGTTTCAAGGCACGATCTATCAATTTTGGTCGAACTGATCGGTGCCGAAGCGCATGCTTTTGGGATCCGGCATTTATCAAGCGCGGTCGCAACGACGCCCGTTGCCGACCCGGAGCAACTATCGCGACAGATTGAACATGATGGGCACGTCTGTCTCGGCACCTGGCTCGACGAGGCTCCAGCGCTTGAGCGTACCCGCGTGCTTCTACGCTTGCCCGTTGGGACCGCCGCGGACAATCCGGCAGCCGACTACCGTGGTGCCGCAGGCCCGCTGCTTTCCTTGGTCATGGCTCATTTGAGGACGGAGGTTGCTAGGGGATGACCGCCGATGTCCCAGCATTGCCGGTGGCGCCGCGGATTCGCCCGCTCGGGCCCCTGATACGGGCAGCCGAACTCAAGGTTTGGCACGATGCAGTGCAAGCGCTCGCCGCTGCCGAGCGACATCTGCAGCGCGTTCGTAGCTGGGGACGCAAAGCTTTTGAGCTGGAACGGATGCGCGGCCATGCCGAGGGCAAAAAGACGGGAGCGGAGGAAATGACACGGCTGATCGCGCAGGCTGTTTGTGAACTGGCGCAGCGAAAGGCCGCTCTGGATCAGGAATTGCCGCAGTTGGTCATTGAGATCGTGAGCAATTTGCTGGGTGCCTTTGAGCCGAGCGAGATGCTGGTGCGGGCCGTTCGTCACGCCATCGAGCAAAAGTATAAGAACACGGAAGTGTGCCTTCACGTATCGCCCCTGAAAGCCGATCTGCTGGCCAGTGAGTTCGCGGCCTACGATGGACTTGACGACCGACCTAAGGTCAGGATTGAGCCGGATCCTGCGCTGACGGCGGACCAGTGCGTTTTGTGGAGCGAGTTTGGCAATGTCGACCTTGGACTTGCCGCGCAGGTCCGCGCGCTTCGTCTTGGCCTTGGTTTGTCCTCGCAGGAGAGCGAGCCGTGACCATGCAACGACCAGCCCATGAGGCTGCGGCAGGGGAAGGGAATGTTCACGTCGCGCTCTCGTCCTTAAGATCTTCCGCAAAGCATATCGACACCCGCGCCGTTCGTGGTCGGGTCACGCGGGCAATAGGCACGCTGCTCCACGCCGTTCTGCCGGAGGCCCGTGTTGGGGAACTGTGCCTCCTGCAAGATCCTCGCAGCGGATGGTCACTAGAGGCGAGGTGATCGGTCTATTGCCGGACGGGGTGTTACTCACCCCGATCGGCGACATGGTCGGATTGTCCAGCCGTGCAGAAGTGGTCACGACCGGGCGAATGCAGGAAGTGCCAGTCGGTCCCAATTTGCTCGGCCGCGTAATCGACAGCTTCGGCCGTCCACTCGATGGCGGGGGCCCGATAAAGACTGGTGAAGTTCGCCCGCTGCGCGGCAGGGCGCCCAACCCCATGAAGCGACGCGGCATCGAACAGCCTTTTCCGCTTGGCGTTCGCGTCCTGGACGGGCTTCTGACATGTGGAGAAGGCCAGCGGATCGGAATCTATGGTGACGCTGGTTGCGGCAAGTCGACGCTGATGTCGCAGATCGTCAAAGGCGCGGCCGCCGATGTCACCATCGTCGCGCTGATCGGCGAACGTGGCCGGGAGGTGCGTGAATTCATCGAGCGCCATCTTTGCGAGGCCATGCACCGTTCGGTCGTCGTCGTTGAAACCTCCGACAGTTCGGCCATGGAGCGGGCGCAATGCGCCCATATGGCAACCGCGCTGGCCGAATATTTTCGTGATCAAGGATTGCGCGTCGTTCTGATGATGGATTCATTGACGCGCTTTAGCCGCGCCATGCGTGAAATCGGCCTTGCCGCAGGAGAGCCTCCGACTCGACGCGGATTTCCGCCCTCGGTTTTCGCGCTGTTGCCAGGCCTATTGGAGCGTGCTGGCATGGGCGAGCACGGTTCAATCACGGCTTTCTATACCGTGCTCGTCGAAGGTGACGGCACGGGCGATCCCATCGCCGAAGAATCGCGCGGCATTCTTGACGGCCATATCATTCTCTCACGCGCGCTTGCCTCGCGAGAGCAGTTTCCGGCCATCGACGTGTTGTCGAGCCGAAGCCGCGTCATGGACGCAATCGTGTCTGTGCCGCATCGCAAGTCGGCATCCTTCTTCCGTGATCTGCTCTCGCGTTACGCCGAGGCGGAGTTTTTGATCAAGGTCGGCGAATACAAGCAAGGCTCCGATCCGTTGACGGACCGGGCGATCGCCTCGATTGATGAGTTGCGGGCATTTTTGCGCCAGGGTCAGGACCAGGCATGCAGTTTTGAGGAGACAGTGGCATGGATGTCACGTCTGACCGCCTGAATGGCGTTCATGCGTCTAAACTGCGGCTCGTCAAGGACATGAGGGAGCGAAGCGCCCTTCGTGAACTGTCCAACATGGAAACCAGGCGCCACATCGCGGTTGATGCCGTCGAACAGGCTTCCAAGCATCTTGCAAATGCCGAACGACGCCGCGCAAGGGTTGAAGCCGAGCTTTATCGGGAAATGTTGTCGGCCGATGCGATATCGGTCGCCGACCTCAAGCGGCGCCACCATCTCATCATTGGGCGGCTCACAGAAGAGATCGCAGCGACGCAACGGGCGTTTGATGAGGCACGTTCCGCTCAAGACCAGGCCGAGGCTGCCGTTCTTGAGGCGCGGACCCTCTGGGCCAAACGTTCAACGGCGAGCCAAAAATGGCAAGAGATCGAGCGCGACGTTCAGCGCATGACCGACGCGCATTGCGAAGCTGCGGCCGAAATTGAAGCCGATGATGAGGTCGTGCTTCGGTACCGGAGGGGATCAGATCGCCAAGTGGGAGGCGAGCCGACCTGATGGCCACTTCTCCAACGCCAGGACGCCCTGATGTGGAAGGGAGGGTTGCGTCGCGATCGTCGGGGGAACCCGCACCGTTCAGACCAGCGCTGATCCTCTCTCATGCTGTGGTCTCATGGCTCAATGAAATCGCAGCGTTCCGCGTCGCTCTGCAAAGCCATCTAGGAGATAAACCGCTGTCGCTGGATCATAACCGGCTGGTCTGGCAGGCCGAGCCGGCTGCGGCATCGATGCTTGACTGCGTCTTTGACGCCGGCGGCGAAACGGTCGTCTTGTCCTTGCCCGGTTCGCTTGTGGAAGCGTTGATTGCGAACGTGCAGAGTGGTTTGACCTTACCTTCCGAGCCAAGTCGTTCGCTGATCCTTGAACTCGCGCTTGAACAATTGCTCGCTCCACTGGAGAGATTGATCCAACGGCCGTTGCAGCTTATCCGCACCCATAAAGCAGTGATGTCGGGTCCATATATTGAATTCGACGTCTCCTATGGTCCGCTTACAGCGAAGGCTCGCCTGCTTCTATTCCCGTCTCTCGACGGTCCCGTTCCACCTGCGTTCAGCGCCCTCGGCGAACTGCTTGGCCGATTGCCGCGACAGCGGCCCAAGCTTCGTTCTGAGCTGCCTGTCATCGTTGCAGGCCAGATTGGCTCGCTCCGCGTCACGATTGGGCTTGTTCGTCAAGCACAGCAAGGTGACGCGCTGCTGCCGGACGCAATTCCCCTCGCTTGCGGCCAGATCATCCTTGCCGCTGACCAATTATGGGCTCCTGCCGAGATTGCCCGCGACAGGCTGGTCCTGCGGGGGCCATTCCGCTTGCAATCCCACCCCCTGAAGAGTGGACATATGACGACACAACCAGAAGCGCAGCAGCTTCCCTCTGAAGCCGACATCGACAGCCTTGAGATCACACTTGTATTTGAATGCGGCCGCTGGCCGCTGCCGCTGGGAACCTTGCGAACTATCAACGAAGGTCATGTGTTCGAACTTGGCCGGCCGCTTGATGGTCCGGTCGATATCCTTGCCAACGGCCAACGCATTGGACGCGGCGACCTCGTGCGGATTGGCGAGAAACTTGCCGTCAGGTTACGCGGCAGGTTGGCGGTCAATGACTGAGATTCAACCCAGCATCCTCGCGCTTCTGGCGGTGACAGTCGGCCTCGGCCTGCTCGCGTTCGCCGTCGTCACAACCACCGCCTTCATAAAGGTCTCCGTTGTTCTCTTCCTGGTTCGCAATGCGCTCGGGACCCAATCGATACCGCCGAACATTGTCCTGTACGGCGCGGCACTGATTCTGACCGTCTTCATCAGCGCTCCGGTCTTTGAGCAGACCTACAACCGATTGACTGATCCCCAACTTCGCTACCAAACCTTCGATGACTGGATGACCGCCGCCAAGGAAGGACAGGAGCCGCTGCGCGCCCATCTGAAGAAATTCACCAATGAAGAGCAGCGCCGGTTTTTCTTGTCCTCGACTGAACATGTCTGGTCGGAAGAGATGCGCGGCAGCGCTACGGCCGATGATTTTGTGATTCTGGTTCCGTCCTTCCTGATCTCCGAACTCAAGCGTGGTTTCGAGATCGGGTTTCTTCTCTATCTTCCCTTTATTACCATCGACCTGATCGTCACGACGATTCTGATGGCCATGGGCATGTCGATGGTGTCCCCGACGGTGATATCTGTTCCCTTCAAGCTCTTTCTGTTCGTCACCATCGATGGCTGGTCACGTCTCATGCACGGGCTGGTATTGAGCTACACAACGCCGGGAGGCGGACAATGAATGAAGCCGGTATCCTCACGCATCTGAGCGAATCGCTCGTCCTGTTCATGATCTGGGTTCTGCCACCGCTCCTCGCAGCCTTGGTCTCCGGATTGATCATCGGCCTCATCCAGGCGGCGACGCAGCTCCAGGATCAAACCTTGCCCCTGACGGTGAAGCTTCTGGTCGTCGTCGCCGTCCTCGCTGGGTTTTCTCCGGTGCTCAGTGCTCCCCTCATCGAGCAGGCCGAGCGCATCTTCAGCGACTTTCCCGCACTCACCGGCAGATACTAGCAGAGCCTGGATGGCTGGACTGTCCCCCACAGATGCGCAAGCTCTGGTCCAGGGCGCGATAGAACTTGTCGCCGCAACGGGTCTTGGTGCGGCCCGTGCCTTGGGAATCATGCTGGTCCTTCCCGTCTTTACGAGGCCACGTATCAGTGGCTTGGTTCGAGGAAGCCTGACGATTGCGATCGGACTGCCGTGTCTGGCGCAGATCAAGCTCGGCCTGGAGGCGCTGGATCCAAACACGCGACTGGTCAGCGTCACCATGCTCGGTCTGAAAGAGGTGTTCGTCGGCCTTCTGCTCGGAATCCTGCTCAGTATCCCATATGGAGTATCCAGGCGGTCGGCGACATCATCGATACTCAACGGGGAATTTCGAGCCAGGTGGCGGCGGAGGATCCCGCAACGCATAGCCAAGCGTCGGGAACCGGGCTTTTTCTCGGCATCACGGCGGTCACGATTTTCGTTCTGGTGGGCGGCCTGCAGACCATGGTGAGAAGCCTTTATGGCAGCTACCGGATCTGGCCCGTGTATCAGTTTCTGCCCGCGGTGACGGCGCAAGGGGCAATGCAATGTCTGAGCCTACTCGATCACATTATGCTGACGACGCTTCTGGTCGCCGGGCCGGTGCTGGTCCTGCTGCTGCTGATCGATGTATCGGTCATGATGCTGGGGCGCTTTGCATCGCAGCTCAAGTTGAACGATCTCTCTCCGACGATCAAGAATGTCGCCTTCGGTCTCATCATGGTCAGCTACACCGTCTATCTTCTTGAATACGCGGGAACTGAGATCCTCACGTCGGACAACGTGCTGGAATATCTGAAGAAGCTCTTGAAATGAGCGGCTCGAGCGAGGAGAAAAAGCTACCTCCAACTCCCAAGAAGCTGCGCGATGCGCGCAAGAAGGGGCAGAGCGCGCGCAGCTCCGATTTGGTGAGCGGTGTCAGCGCATGCGCCGGTTTCGGCTGTCTGTGGTGGAGAGCCGGGCCGATCGAAGACAAGTGGCACGAAACGGTCCGGCTGATCGACAAAGTGCAGGAGCAGCCGTTCACGAGCGCGGTCCCGCAAGCGCTCAGTGGCTTGCTGGAGCTTTCGCTGGCAGCCGTCGCGCCATTGCTCGCCTGTGCCGTGGCAGCGGCCCTGTTGGCGAATATCCTGGCCAATGGCGGCTTTATGTTTGCCTCGGAGCCGCTCAAGCCGAAGCTGGAGAAATTGGATCCCGTCAAGGGCCTGAAGCGGATCGCATCGAAACGTTCGTTGATCGAACTTGGCAAGACGCTGGTCAAGGTGGTGGTCCTCGGGACGAGTTTGTTCCTCACCGTGATGGCAAGCTGGAAGACGCTGGTGTACCTGCCGGTCTGCGGCATGGGCTGTCTTGGCTTCGTCTTCACCGAGGTCAAACTGCTAACCGGAATTGCCGCTGCGGCTTTTCTGGTCGGCGGATTGGCCGACCTTCTGATCCAGCGCTGGTTGTTTCTGCAGGACATGCGCATGACGGAAACCGAGGCCAAGCGCGAGAACAAGGAACAGCAAGGCAATCCGCAGATAAAGCGTGAGCACCGCCGTCTGCGGCAGGAGGCGGCGAACGAGGCTCCGCTCGGCGTCCATCGCGCCACTTTGATATTGAGAGGAGCGGCAACCTTGATTGGGTTGCGCTATGTTCGCGGCGAAACCGGCGTGCCGATCCTGGTCTGCCGTGGCGAAGGCGACGCTGCGTCACAGCTGCTTCATGAGGCGCGCGCGCTCCGCCTCCGTATTGTAGATGACGACATCCTGGCGCACCAGCTCCTCGGCAAAGCAAGGCTGGGCAACCCGGTTCCTACAGAGTATTTCGAGCCGGTCGCAAAAGCGCTTTACGCTGCCGGACTGGTCTAGATCGTTTTGACCGGGGGCTGCGATTGCGAAAGGCCGTCATCGAGGCGGCTGTATGTCCCTCGTTCCGCCCGCTGGGGCTTCCGGCGCTGCCCTGTTGGCTCCATCGTCGCCATTGCTCTTGTTGCGCGCGGTAAATGTCCCGTAGTTCGCAACGGGACCGGCGGCACGATCGCCATTGCTTGGCATAACCGATCGATTGTCCAGCAAATCGAGCGGATCGTTGACCATGGCTGCCAGATTGCTTCTGGTCGAGCAGCCGAGCGTCGGGTCAAACGAATTATCGTCAACTGCAGGCCCGACGATGGAAAGCGACGGACAGACAGGAGGATGGACTTGATAGGTGATTGCCTCGATCCTCACCCCGAAACGGGCAGGCAGATCGAGCGGGGAGGCCGACAGGCGGATGTTGTAAGGGGCAACGCCCATGGCACGGGCCTCGTGCGTCACCTGGGCGATGAGACGGGGCGAGCCGGTGACCTCGATATGAAGTGCATCCCGCCGGCCGCCACTCGCAGCTGCAATGAAACTGTGCAGCCGGTGCCTTTCGGAGCCGCGAAGGCTCTGCAGGACCAACACGCTGTTCTTCTGCTCCACCTCAATCGCTTGTTGAGCCGATCCAGAATGGGTCGAAGCATTGTTTGCGCATCCGCCTAATGCTGCCGCAACAGCGATCAAATGGCACAAATGTCGTAGGGGCATTTGACGATCCTCACTCGATGATAAAGCCGGCACTGCCAGTCAACCCTGGTGCGCTCGTGCGGGGCCCATCGCGATCTCGGGACGGCCGTGCCAGCGTGTTCGTCAGAACGCGGCCCGCATCTGAGGGCGGCGCGATGCGATCGTTCGGCGCACTCATTCGAGTCGGGTTCGATCCCGGCCGAACGATGTAGGGTGTGACGACAATGACGAGCTCGGTTTCGCGCTTTTGAAACGATGAGGAGCGAAAAAGCGCGCCAAGAATCGGCACGTCGCCGAGCCAAGGAAACTCGCCGATGTCAGTGTTGAAGTTGCGCCGGATGAGCCCCCCGATTGCAAAGCTCTGACCGCTGGCGAGCTCGACAACGGTGCTGGCACGCCGCGTCGAGAGGGCGGGCACGGCCATGCCATTGATTTTGACTTCACCTTCTGTGGACAATTCACTGACTTCGGGCTTCACGCGCACGTTGATCTGGTTGTTGCTGAGGACCGTGGGGACAAACTCCAGGCTCACGCCGAACTGGCGGAATTGGACCGAAACCTGCCGGTTATCCTGCATGACCGGAATGGGAAATTCGCCGCCGGCCAGGAAGCTCGCAGCTTCCCCGGACATCGCCGTCAAGTTGGGCTCAGCCAGGATTGAAGCGAGGTGCTCGCTGGCGAGCGCGTCGAGAACAGCGCTCAGGTTGATACTGCCGGCGCTAAATCCGATACCGACCGTGCCGCCGCCGCCCGCAGCGCCGGAACCTGCACTTTTTCCGGTGACAATGAAGGCGCCATTTTGGCCCGAGGCGGAGAGGTTAATATTGAGATCCTTGACGGCGCTGCGGGAGACTTCCGCCACGCGGACGCTGAGATTCACCTGCAAAGAGCCGGCGACCTGGATCTTGTTAACGACCAGCGCACCCGCACCGAGAAACTGCTCGGTCACCTTCTTGGCGGTCTCGACGACGTCTGCATTGGGCGCGGTCCCGCCAAGGATCGCTCCGCGCGGGGTATAGCTGACCTGAATCGGATAGTCGCCGACCTCGGCTCTCAGCGTGGCACGCAGATCCTCAATCGGCTGCGTGACCACAACACGCATCTCGGCGAGGGCCTCGCCGGCGTCGTTCAAGGCAAACAGGCTGGTCCGCCCAGGCTTTTTACCAAACACGAAGATCGTCGTGTTTGAGGGGGCCTGGTAATCGGCGATCGCCGGATCTGCAACAAAGATGCTGGCCGCAGGAGCGGTCAGATGAACTGTCTTGCCCTGTGAGGAGGACAGGTTGAGGGTGCCGGTCGCGCTGCCAGGCGCAGCTCGCGGCGGTTCTCCTTTGCCGTCCCGCTTTGTCTGAGCCGCGGCAGCAAATGGAAATAGCACTGCGAGCGCGCAGAGGGCGTAGCAGAGAAGCGGCAGACCGGCAAAGAGCGGCGCCGTGGAAACCATCGGCGACTTGTCAGCGCCGGCAGCATTGTTAATGACCTTCAAGGGATTGTGCTTTCAAGTTCGATCGATTAGGCGGCCGATGCCGCACTAACGAGCTCAAGGGTGTAACCAACGCCGCGCGCGGTCTTGATTCTTAAGGTTGCACCCGCCTGGCTCAAATGCGCGCGCAAGCGATAGATCCCAACTTCCAGCGCGTTGGTGGAGACCTCGTCGTCGAAGGCATACAGGCTATCTTCCAGTGACGACCGAGGCACGGTGCGGCCGGCGCGGCTCAGCAGATGCTCAAGAATGCACACTTCCCGGCGCGCAATCCTCAGTACTCGGCCGCTGACGGAGACTTGTCTTCCGATCGGGTCGAAATGCAGGTTGCCGAATGTCACGACCGGCGCCGTCATCTGCGTTGACCGTCGCAGTATAGCGCGCATGCGAGCGATGAGTTCGTCGATTGAGACGGGCTTGGCCAGGAAATCATCCGCACCCGCATTAAAGATCGCGATCCGCCGGGCGAGATCGTTCAAGTTGCTCATCATCATCGTAGGCATTGAACATCCGTCGCGCCGCAATTGCTTCAGCCAGTTCAAGCCGTCTCCATCCGGTAAAGCCGATTCGAGCAAGAGAATGTGGTAGCTGGCGCAATCCAGCGCTGCCGCCGCTTCATCCAGGGTGCGTGTCACGTCAACCGCGAACCCGCAACCGAGGAGCGCTTCCTTCACAGCGCGGGCAAAGTCCGCGTGATGATCAACCAAGAGAATTCGCATGTCATCGCCTCTCAATCATCAACGCCGAGACCTGCGTACGTTACGGGTGACCAAGAGCGTCGGCCCAACTCACAGAGGCGCACTTTGAAAAAGCCCGAAAGCGACGAAGCAGATCGTGGTGGCGCGCGAGCAAGTCGAGCCATTCACTTGTCACCGAACACAAAAAAGCGGCGGTCTGCCGTGGACTGGGAAGATCTCCGAAATCATTCACGAGGCCCAAAATAGAAGCAGCAGGCGGATGCCTAGGTGCGCTGATCGCGGCCAGGCGTGCACGCGCTGGGCCGCCTCGTTCGATATCGTTAGCGCCAGACGGCGCGATCGATACGCAAGCGCAGGAGACAGCTGGATCTGAACCGTCTAGCAAAATCGACATTTGGAACACTCCGCAACCTTGCTCAAGTCCCGCGGTCGGCACTGCTATGCTTGCGCCTATGGCGTCGCCAGGTCATGACAAAGCACGCTTTTCCGCTTGAAGAAGTTTACGCCCCGCAACCGACCGATGCTTCAGAAGCCGCGGCGCGTAACGATGCGATCGATGCTCCTACCGGCTAGCGACAGAGCCGTTCGGTAGCCGGTGATAGACATGCAGGACGCCAGCGATCCCGACTTTGAATCGCGTCCGATGTCCCGGACGCGGCATCCCCTCGACAGCAGTGCACGAGGCCGAAAAGGCGCGGCACGCGCAACGAGGCATCATCGGATTGAAGTCGTTACGCCAGCTGTCTCTCATCGCTTGGGATGAACGACGGCTGAATGACCGATGCTCGACCTTAAAGTGCCTTTGTGTCGGCACGGAGCGAAATAAGCGGGGGCCGCATTCTACGCGCCTGCTACAGTCTGCTCCGGCTAAGGCTGTGCTGATTCGTCCGTCCTGCAGGTAGGCGGCGTTGAAAAGTCGCCTTCGAAAGGAGTGGTCGACCCGCGTGACGGGGCGGAGTGGGGCTGCATTAAGCTTTAAAGATGTTCGCAATTCTTGCTACCTGTCAGGAAGTGTTCGCCCGAGTGGGGTTCTTTGTGGTGAGGCTGTCGGAAATCCTACAATCTCACGTACGGTGCGATTCAAGTGTCTTTAACGTTTGGTTTAGCGGAGTCCCGTCAAATGTGCGGGCGCCCTGGAGCGGCGTCGACACAGACGCGGCCATCTACATGCGAATCATGGTCGCTCTCACCTTCTTCAAGGTCGTATGCATTACCTTATGATGTCCAGCGTGAGCCGTAGCCGATGGCAGTGTGTTATGAGGCAGTCGTTCTCACTACGCGTCACCGCTGTCCACAGCGTCTGACCGGGCGGCTGGCTGATCGCCTCAGATGTGGCAATCAGCCAGACAAACTATGGCTAGTCGTGGGATGCTTGGCCCTGCCGCGTCATTTACATCCTGGATGCAAACGCGCGATTGCCCAAGTCGAGTTGACCGGCAGGGGACTGAGAAGGATTGTCACACTACATTGTAGAATGCGGCCTCCCAAGATTGCTCCGCCGACTATGGGGTCTTCGCGTAAGATCGGCAAAATCGATTGTTTCGATGGAACGCATTCAGGAGACGAATGGACTCTGTCGCGATGCACCGCATGCCGCGGTTGATGCCGCTTTACTGCGCTTGGTGGTGCGATCGGTCTGACCGTCCCTTGATCGAACGCGCGTCCAGAATCAGGCTGAGACGGCCGTGAACAGAAGCCGGGCTTTCAGCGCTTCACGTCACCGGGCTCGATGACGAATGTGACCGCTAGCCATCGGATCGATGCGGGGATGCCAGATGCGCTTGGGGCGCCGCGCCAAGAACGCGTTAAAGAGCCATTCGGGCGGCTCCAGATGCCTGACCCGTTCGCAGGGCCCGTTCGAAGGCCGCATGCGGAGGCTGCTCGATACGTTGTTTGTAAAGCCTGCGCTCATGGCACATCCTCCGTTTCTTCCCTGGGGGACATGCCTAGCGTTTCAGCATGAAGGCACTTACCGACAAAGAGCGCGCAGGAGGCCGTCTAATCATTGCCATCGCGCTTGTACGGATTTGGGTCGCCGGCGGTCCGGTAGTCGTCGAGATTGCCGCCCAGAAAAGGCGCTCGGTCTCTGGGGTTGGCGTTCTGCCCAGCGCGCACATGAGGTCCACATCCGCATCGATGTTGTGCTGATCCTCAACATTCATTCCGAGCCCAATGCTGCTCAGCACGTCGTCGGGCGTCCAGACCGCGGACCTCGGTACGGTGTAGGTGTGCAGCGCGTTCGTACTTTGGGCGATCGCTCGTGCCCAGTGATCGCGCGAATCGACCAGTTTGGATGGATCCTCAACCAGCGACACGAAGGGGAATGCTGTTCGACCGCGCATATGCCATCCGGCTTGGCGCGCCCGGTCCATGGGATATCGCTCCAGAGGATCTCCCATGGAAGAATGATCCCGCGCCGTGTTGCGCACATGCGATATTGCGCTCGTGTTATCTTCCACGCGCGGCCTGCAATCGCTGTCCTGGTGCTGGAAGCGCCGCAGCGTGACATATGACGATCCTACCACGTCATCGAAAACGCGCTCCCGATCGACACCGCCGTCGAAAGCGGCGGTCGATGGCGACCACCGTGCCAATTGCTGCACAGCCAATTCGATCTCATTTCTGAGCGCATCAAGGGGGGGCGCCTGTCAGCGTTGCGGCAAGCTGAGCGCGCGCGCCCACAAATGATGCGGCTGGATAGCGAACGGTTTGCCGGGGCTCGTTCGGCCCAGTCGAGGACGTGGAAGTTGCGGAATTTGTTGCGGTAGGAACTGAATCCGACGTTGGGGGAGTCGGATGCAGGGCATCCAGCTGCTGCTCGAAGCTTGCTTGATCAGCGGACGGTTCTGCCCTTGAGCTGGTCTGTGCGTTCGACTCATCGAGCTGCCGGGGCACCCGGTGCGGCTGCGGGAGGACATCGTGAACGCCAACCGGAGTTTCTGCAGCATTCCGCGGATCCAATATTTATTGGATGCCTTTCAAGTGCTGCTCGTTCGTGTACATTTTCGTAGATGTAGCATTCAGGAAGCTGACGGACGGGGAAATAAGCGATATCCGCTGAGGGTTGCCGGATGGATGAATTCAGTCCAGTAAGGCGAGCGGCCAGCCGAACGGAAGCCGCGCAAAGCGGTAGAGCAAAGTCGGCGCTGTTTTTCGCCGTCTGGCATTCCTGTTTGTTAAGGCCGAGATCAGACGCCCTGACTGGGCAAGGCTTATTCACGCCGCTGCGTTGGGCGCTTGTCGTCGTCGTCATTGTGAACGTATTGTTTAGGTGGCAGAGAGCCATGCAGGTATCACCGTAAACAACCTGGCAAGATGCGCCCTGGTCGAACTGTTGACCGGAAACCGCGCGCTTACACACATGTAAAGCTCATCCGCTCAATCATGTCGACCTCCGTCGGAGGAGCTTTGCCGCTCGTGGTTTCCAAGTGGCCGCGTCTTTGATGAAGTCGGTCCGGCGATGTCGCCCGAGGAGAAGCGACTTCAGCAAACCTGACCTACGAGGTTGTGACGTCGGAATAGCCGCCACAACGACTTACGCCTGTTTACGACAGATTGTTTTTGTCGCAAAGCGCGACCGCGCGTGATGCTCGAACTCGCCAAACGGCCTTGCGAGCACGAGATCCTGCAACGTTGCGCTTCTGCGATCTGTGGTTCTCACCGAGGAAAAACCTATGAAGTTTATTGGCAAAGGCCTGTCGATCCTACTGTCCTTGCTTTCGATCGCCTGCGTGAGCGCGATGGCCCGGGCCGATGAGCCCTCGCCGAAATACGTCGAGGTGCTGCCTTGCAGACGGGCGAGAGTGTGAAGCTTATACTGGATATGAGCCGCTGTACCGGCGCCGAGGGTGGAAAGGCCGGGTCGGCGACGCAGGCCGGTTTGGTCATCAATGCCTTCAGGGTGACCACCCGGAACGGCATCAGCTTCGCCAATGCGGACCAAACCGTGGACAGCTCCGGGCATGCCGTGACCGAATACATTCGTCACAGCCTCAGCCGCGAAGGTAAACTCACGGTGCGGGCCTCCAAGCTTATCATCGGGACGACCGAACTCGTGAACCAGGGCGAGTTTGTCCGCGAACTGCCTGATGGCGCGAAGTTCATCTGGTGATCGAAGCGGCGACTGCGCCGCGGCGGGGAAGCGGCGTCGCTACCTTATTCTACGGAGGTTCTTCGTATCCTGACACGATAGCTCCGTGCCGACGGCCAGAATCAGTTCTGGCCGTCTTTTGCTCCCCTCTGGCCGAGTTGCACGAATTTGCGTCAGTTCGCCCAAGCCATCGTAACGGGGGGTGCCGGTGTTCAGCAGACCTCAATAATTCGGGCGCGAAAGGCGACGCTTCGCTCCTGTCATTTCGTCGCTTACAACTCATGGCGTTGGCATTTGCTGGCCTGCTCCTCAAAAGGCGTGCCCGGCACCGGTCATGCCTCCCGACGATTGCGGTTTGGCATATTCACATCTCCTGCAAAGCAGAAAGCCGTCCATTCCGTTCATGCGATCGATGATTTCGCGAAATATCGGTGTTTCGAAGAGATCCTCGGATTCGTCTCGCAGAAAATTGCCCAGGACATGATGCCGCTCAAAATCCATGCCGCACAGACTAATGTCGCCATTCGGGAGGAGGACATTTCGATTTTGCCGTTCGCCAATGCAAGTTAGAGTGCCGACGAGAGGCCGCCGTGGTTTGATGATACTCGGATCAGTACGTCCTCGCCTGCTCGTCAGCGGCCGTAAGCGCGTTAACTGTTTGGCGGGAATGATGTCGGCGAGTTTGGGATGGACTTTGCCAAGAACGATGTATCGAATTGAGGGAATGTTCGCCTCGACCAGTCTCCGCAGGACATTGAGATAGGTCTTTCCGACAAGGCGGCTGTTCATGTAAGTGCCGTCATCGAGGACGTGCACGACGAAGCTCTTGAACTGCAGCATTTGCAAGCGTCGAACGTCACTCCTATTCATTCCGACAAGGGTCGTGAAAATGCGGATGCCATGGCCGCGTTTGTAAGCATACTCAACCATCGTCGTGCACTCCGGATGGAGCCAAGGCTCCGAGTAACCCGCAAAGCCGATATCGATAACCGCTGGTACGCGTGCCAGACATCGCTTGAGATCCTGAAGACCAAGGTGCTTCGCTTGGGACACGGGGCGTTGGCGTTCTGCGAACTTATCCTCGGACAATAGGAACATCGGACGATGCACCCTGCCGTCGTCGTAATCTGTAGTTCCCGGCGGCTGGGATTTAGCAGGTTGTTGAAGAAGTCTTTGAACGGCGCGCGATGAATGGAATGTTGTCGCCGTTGAGGAGGCAGATCTCCCCTTAGAGAGCCGTCCTCCTGCAGTTCGGCCCAGCCGTCGCCCTCGGCTCTCTCCATTTCGTCGTTTCCCTGCCAGCCGAACTCGACGGCATCGCCGTTGCAGGCTCCAGGAATGGAGCCCGTAAGGGAAGGCGAATTCGCCGCCGACCTCATTGAACAGGATGTAGGCGCTCGCCAAGGCCATGTCGTAGCCCGGTGTCTCGACGATCCGCCACCTATAACGCGACAATCCGGATGAGAGCGGCGCGTCAATCAAGATGAGACGAGGCGGCCGAGTCAGGAGATAATTGACGCTGGCCGCCGTCGAGTTCGTTGGGGGTAGTGTGAACAGGCGGCCGGCCTGGACCGCGTCTGCGATCGAGGGCAACTTTTCGACGGTAACTTTCGACGTTCATCTCGAGGATCGTGGCGTGGTGGACCAAACGATCGATGGCAGCCAACGTCATTGCCTGGTCCGGAAAGATACGCCCCCATTCGCCAAATGGCTGATTGGCCGTGATCAGCAGCGAGCGTCGTTCGTAGCGGGCGGCGATCAACTCGAACAGCACACTGGTTTCCGGCTGATCCTTGCTCACATATGTGATGTCGTCGAGGATCAGGAGGTCATAGCGATCGAGTTTGGCGATCGCGGACTCCAGCGCCAGCTCGCGCCGCGCGACCTGCAGCCGTTGCACCAGATCGGTGGTGCGCGCGAAGAGAACGCGCCAACCGTTCTCGACGAGAGCCAGGCCGATCGCCGTGCCGAGATGGGTCTTGCCGCCGCCCGGTGGACCGAACAAGAGCAAATTGGCGCCGGCCTTCAACCAGGCGTCGCCAGCGGCGAGCGCCATCGCCTGTGCCTTTGATAGCATCGGCACGCTTTCGAAGTCGAAGGTGGCGAGCGTCTTGCCGGCGGGCAAACGCGCTTCCACCATGTGTCGCTCGATCCGACGGCGGGTGCGATCAGCCGCCTCGTGCTCGGCAAGGGCGGCGAGGAAGCGGGCGGCAGGCCGCCCTTCCTTGTCCGACTGTGCGGCGAGCTTCGGCCAGATCGCCTTGACGCCCGGCAGGCGGAGCTCATTGAGAAGCAGCTCGACACGGGCGGCATCGACGGAGGTAGCGATACCGGTCATGCTGCCTCTCCCAGGTTCGAGCGGCCCGACATGACGCTGACGGAGGCGAGTTCATCGTAGACGTCGAGCGGCACCAGCTGGACGGCGACACGCGGGATCGAGGCCGCCTCGGGTCGGAAGCGGCCGCGCAGCGCGGCAAGATCGCGTCCAGATCCATCGCGATCACCTCGGCGAGTTCTGCTTCGCAGGCGCGCTCGTGAGCCAGCGCCAGAAGCTCGACCGTCACCTTGCAGGCGCGCCGGTCATCACCATGCTCCCGCAAGGTCTCGAACAGACGTTTGTAAGCTGCACGCGGGAAGAGTTGGTCGCGATAAACGAGATTGAGGAGCGCCATCGGCTTGCGCCGCAGGGCATGGATGACGTGCCGGTAATCCACAACATGACCGCCCTGGCTCTCGGACATAGGCCGACCGCGCCGCAGCGTCACGACCGGCGTGACGCCAAGGAAGCATTCGAGCCGGTCGTCGAAGATGCGCACACGCAGGCGATGGCCGATCAATCTTGAAGGCACGGTGTAGAACACGCGCCGCAGGATGAAGCCGCCTGACGACGTCACCGGGATCACTTTCTCCTCGAAGTCGGTCGTGCGGCCTTTTGGCAGCGGCGCCAAGGCCTCCTTCTCGAGCGCGATCGGCTTGGCGAGGTTGGCGTTGCGCCGGCCGACAATCTCGTCGACAAAAGCCCGGTACGCATCGAGACTGGCGAAGTCGCGCGTCGCGCGTCCCCCGCAGCAACAGCGCATCTTCCAGTGCCCGCTTGAGATGGCCGTGCGCGCTCTCGATCGAGCCGTTCTCATGTACGATGCCCGCATTGTTGCGCGTTGGCGCCATGCCATAGTGGCCCATCAGCCCGGCGTAGCGCTGCGTCAGATCCTCCAGTGCGTCGGCGGCCAGATTGCGGAATGCTGCCGACAGGCTGTCGCTGCGATGCTCCCGCGGCACGCCGCCAAGCGCCCACAGCGCGTTCTGCAAGCCCACCGCCAGGGCGACGAAGCTTTCGCCGCCGAGCACGACATGGGCATGCTCGAAGCCGGAGAACGCCAACCGGAAGTGATAGAGCCGGTGATCGAGCGGCTCACCCGCGATGGTAATACCGAGCGCGCTCACGTCGGTGAAGTCGGACA
Organism: Bradyrhizobium sp. 26S5; assembly: GCF_036923295.1. Classification (NCBI taxonomy): domain Bacteria; kingdom Pseudomonadati; phylum Pseudomonadota; class Alphaproteobacteria; order Hyphomicrobiales; family Nitrobacteraceae; genus Bradyrhizobium; species Bradyrhizobium sp. 26S5. The sequence continues at coordinate 1,443,900 of NZ_CP145948.1, forward strand.
GACCAGGCGGCCGGGCTCGTGCTGCTGGCGGAAGATCACGTCCTGTTCGGGACCGTTGAGCGCCCGCCAGGCGTTGATGCGCCGCTCCAGCGTGCGGCGGATGTTCGGGTTCAAGTCATGATGCCGTCGGCGCAGCTCGTCCAGCCGCCGATCACGCGGATGCCGGGCGCAGCCTTCAGGATCGGAACGATCTCGGCGTCCCAATACTGCCCGAGCGGATCGGACCGGCGCCGGCCCCTCGGCGTCTTCTTCTGCGATGGCGGGCGACAATCGCCCTCGATTCGATCCGCGCTTGCCTTCGAGAACCCCGCCTTGGCCGCGGCGGCCTCGGGGGACAGCGTCAGTCGGTAGGTCATGTACAGCCTCATCTGGTGGTCGGTGATGTGGAGGCCAGGCAAGGCATCGATTCCCTCTTGTCGAGACGAATCAACAGCTTGCACCAGCCGCACCCGGCCGCCGACGGGTCCAAAAACGCGACGCCGATGGGGACGGTCCTCCGGTCGGGCTGCGCCCTCCCTTCGGTCCGTCCCCATCGACGCAGTCTCACCTTGATTGTCGCTGGAGTCTCACCCTGATCGCCGCCGCGCAGCCACCTGCCCCGAATGCTCATGCCGGTGCCGCCAGAAGCTTGGGCAGCCGGATCAGATTGTAGGCCGCAAGCGCAAGGACAAAGACGGCATCCACCCGGTCGCGACCTCGCCGCTTGACCTTGGCCAAGCCAGGCCGGAAGACTTCTTCGATGCGTTTGCGGCAACGCTGGCTGATGCCGTAGTCGCTGTGACATGTGGTACGTGCGTCGATCGCCGTCTTGCGCCGCTTGCCGGTTTTACTCAGATGTCCATCAATCGCGATGTGCGGAGTAACCGATCTATCCCTCAGGTCGTGGACGAACTGCGTGACATCATAGGCCTTGTCTGCCCCCAGAGTGATCCGCTTCGCGCACCCGCGCCTGTCGATCATGGCAAGTGCAATCTCTCGTTCGGCGGTGCCTGTCGCTTGGCTCACTCCGCCCAAAACCGCTAAACCATTGCGGTTCTCCATCAGCGCATGGCCCATATAGCTCAGCTTGGCCGGCTGGCCGTCACCCTTCTTGTAAAGCCGCGCTCGGCATTGCGTCCCGGACCATCCTCGTCTTTGTCGCTGCCATCCTTCTTCCGGAAGCTCTTGATCGAGGCCCAGGCTTCGATCAGCGTACCATCCACCGAGAAGTGATCGCTCGATAGCAGGCGCTTGACCTTCGGCTGCGCCAAAAGCGCGTTCAGGAACTTGGCCGCAATCTCGCCCTCAAGCAGCCGGTCGCGGTTCTTCGAGAAGGTCGAATGGTGCCAAACCACATAGTCCACTCCAAGCCCAACAAACCAGCGGAACAGAAGATCGAACTCCATGCGTTCCATCAGATGCCGTTCCGAGCGAACGCCGTAAAACGCCTGGAGGAGCATCGCCCGAAGCAACTTCTTCGGTACGATCGAGGGGCGACCGAAGTCCGTACAGAGCTTGCCGAACTCCCAGAAAGGTCACCCAGCGCCGCATTTGCCAAGTCCCGGATCACCCGTAGCGGATGGTCGACGCGAACCCGAGCCTCCAGGCCCACAAAACTGAAAAGCGAGCCGGTCCGGTCGTCACTTCCCCGCATCGCGCCCCCGGTTAAATCCTGGTCCCAGAGAATCACGATACGAAACGCTTCGCTACCGACTTCTTCAACAGCCTGTTAGGTCTTGTAACGCCATGAGGTGTGCTATCATTCGTCTGATCCTTTCAGGTCCCGGCGCAAGGAATTGCAAGCAGCGCGGCGTCCGCAGCGGGGCGACGCCACCAAACCGCAGCGGATGCGAAATGCTTCGCAAAGTGGCGATGCGGAACCTGCATGCGACCCGCCCAGCAGGACATCCTATTTTACTCCGATCAGGTCGGGTGCCGGACCCTCGTTTCTTGTTCGCGCGGGCGGCAACCAACGCGGCCGGTCTGAAGGATATGCATGCGATGCAGCAGGCGATCGCGCATCGCGAACTCGATGCCGATCGTTCGCTAAAACGTCCTGCCCTGCCTAAATGGCAAGTTGCTCCTCAGGATGATGGACGCTCGCAGGCTAGTCGCCGTATTGAAGTACAAATTGGCTTCTCTCGGCGGAACGGTAATTGATTTCGGCGGCGACGATCACTTTGTCAGTTGTCGCCCACGATCCTGCGGCCAACGAAGTAATGAAATGGACCCACGGAGCGGGGCCGCTTGAGCCGGTTTGTTAGTTGGAAACTGACCGCTCCTGATTACTTCCTATCACGCTGCCAGAGACACTGTCTGCTGCTGTTGCTATGGGCATGTGGTCAACGCGTCAGCGTTGTCCACCATTCCACAGCCTTCGCGGCCTGCATCCGTTCGCGCCAGACCGCCATCGGCGTGCGATAGCCGAGCGCCTGATGAAGGCGACGATCGTTGTAGAAGGCGATCCAGCTCGCGATCCCTGCCTTGGCCTCGCGGCCGTCGGCATAGCCCTTGAGATAGATGTTCCTCATGCTTGAGCGACCGCCACAGCCGCTCGATGAAGACGTTGTCCATCCAACGACCGCGGCCATCCATGGAGATCTTGATCCCTGCGCCCGCCAACGCGCCGGTGAAGGCCGCGCTGGTGAACTGGCTGCCTTGGTCGGTATTGAAAATCTCCGGCCTGCCGTACTTCGCCAGCGCCTCTTCCAGAGCCGCCACGCAGAACGAGACGTCGATCGTGTTCGATAATCGCCACGCCAGAACCGCACGGCTCGCCCAGTCGATGATGGCGACGAGATAAAGAAAAGCCACGGCCGATGGGCAGATACGTGATGTCGGCGGCCCACACCTGGTTCGGCCGGTCGATCGTCATGTTGCGCAGCAGATAAGGATAGATCTTGTGGCCCGGCGCCGGCTTCGTCGTGTTCGGCTTCGGTCCCAGCGCCGCGATGCCCATCTTGCGCATCAACCGCTGCACGCGCTTGCGATTGACCTGAAGCCCCTCAGCCTTCAGCATTGCGGTCATTCGCCGCGAGCCCAGGAACGGCCAGGCGATGAACAGCTCGTCGATCCGCCGCATCAGGGCAAGGTCGTTGTCGTTGGCCGGCCGGGGCGGCCGGTAGACCCCGGAGCGCGCGATGCCAAGCAACAGGCATTGCCAACGGATCGACAGCGCCTTGTCGGCGCGATCGAGCATTCCTCGACGGTCCGGCGTGCTCATCTTCCGGACCTCCGCGCTAAAAAATCGCGCTCGGCCGTCAGTTGTCCAATCTTGGCGTGCAGCTTCTCGATCTCGCGTTCGCGCGTTTCCTCGCTCTCGCGCCCGACACCCGCATCAAAGGCCCGCGCCGCCTGGTCCAGCAGTTGCTTCTTCCAGGCATAGATCTGGTTCGGGTGAACCTCATAGCGCTGGGCCAGATCGGCCACCGTCGCCTGCTCCCGCACGGCTTCCAGCGCAATCTTTGCCTTCAGTGCCGCGTCGATCTTGCGTCTCGTCTTCGTCGTCATCATGCCCTCCGTCTATCAAACGGAGCGGCCCTTTTCCAACTAACCTCTGGTCCCAAAATCGGGGTCCATTTCACGATCACGCTCACAAGTTCTTCAACATATACGCCGAAAACCGCGCCTCGCTGTTCTGCTCTTGAAGATTCATCTCAGCTCTCGCATGCCGAAAAACGAATCATCTCACGCTACGCGAGAACCCGCGCCAAAGCTCTGCGGCTTTCTGACTCAGTAAGACTAGGGCAGCGGTAGTGAAGGCTACCGCAAGGCACCGCCAACTTCTTGGCGGATCTCGAATAAGCATTTTTGAGACCAGGCTGTAGGATAGTCCGCCTGTTCATCGAATGGAGGCAATGCGAAGAGGTCCACGTATTGTGCACCCCAAGTAATTCAATTTAGACCGAACGAAAAGAAAAAATTGCGTACGCATCGTGCCAATTGAGCTCTTTCGCGCTTTCTCGTTACATCTTCGACTGGTCGGTGCTTACCGCACAACGTTAGGCAAGCGAGATCAAGTGCGCAGTGTGCCATGATCTGCCGCGGGCCAAGCTACCGCGCGCGTGACTTCCGATGTCACGCTCGGAAACTCGCTGCCAGTTGCAAAAAATTTATAAGCAACAACGTGTGAACTTCTTGAGTAAGTACTGACTCAGGGTGAAACTGCACGATAGGTTGGTTGATGCCGGTGTGCTAGAGCCATGATCTCGCCTTCACTTGAACGAGCTGTCACCATGAGCTGCGGCGCGTCGGACTCATCGAATTCGACCGCCAGAGAGTGGTAGCGTCCGGCAGGAAGTGGAGACTGAAGCTGCTTGAACAATCCCCGACCGTCATGCGTTATTGGTGAGGCTCGCCCGTGCGTGGGACAACGGGCACGGACCACGCGCCCTCCGAAAACGCTGCCGATACACTGGTGTCCAAGACAGATGCCAAGAATGGCGACGCGCCCCGAAAGCTCGCGGACGACGGCAGTGGAAATGCCGGCTTCCATTGGCGTGCGGGGGCAGGGAGAAATGATGATTGCGCGCGGCTTGAGCGCAACGAGATCGGTGATGCTGATCGCGTCATTTCGGACGACTTCTGTCTCTGCACCCAGCATGCGAAGATAACGTGCAATATTGAATACGAAGGAATCGTAATTATCGATGATGAAAATCAAGATGCACCGGGTATCTCGGAATCAAAAGCATCAAAGAGGCGCTGTGCCTTGGCAAGCGTCTTCTCATATTCGGCTTCAGGAGTTGACATCGCCGTTATTCCGCCCCCTGCATGAAACATAGTCAGGTCGCCGTCGATCGTCACAGTACGAATCGCAATGTTCGTGTCAATCTGTCCACTGAATCCAACGAAGCCGATCGCCCCGCAATAGACCTCTCGCGCCACTTTCTCGAGGTCCGCAATGATTTCTATCGATCGCACCTTTGGAACACCAGTCACGGAGCCGCCCGGAAAGCAGGCGCGAAGCAGGCTAACCGCGTCTTGGCCCGCAGCCAGAGTGCCGCTGACGAGACGAGGTGATGCACTGTTGCACAGTGCCATGACATCGCCCGAATTGTCTGTACAGACGCGTGACAGATCGTTGCGCAGCAGGTCGACCATCATGACGTTCTCGGCGCGATCCTTTTCGGACGCAAGGAGCACTTTGGCGCGGCGCCGATCTTCCTCGCCGTCGGCGGAACGCGCGATTGTCCCCTTGATGGGGCGTGTTTCGACCTGCTGTCCGTCAAGTTTCAGAAATCGTTCCGGAGAGCTCGATGCGATCGTTAGCTTTCCGTAGCGCAAGAGCGCTCCAAACGGGGCCGGGTTCGATGAGCGGAGCTGGCAATAGAAGGTCAGTGGATCGAATAGCGGCGCCACCGTGGCACTGAAACATTGCGCGATGTTCGCCTGAAAGATATGCCCGGCCAGAATCAACTCCATGACGCCGTTGGACCGCCGACATGAAGCCTTCGCGGCTAAAGTTCGAATGCCACGGGCCCGCCCTGCTAGGGGTTGTGAGTCGAGGTAACCCTGGCCTGGCAAGCAGTGCTGCAAACTCATCAGCGCGACGACGCGCACGCTCGTTTCGTCGAGCGGGCTCCTACTCCGGCCATCCCGTAGAGACGATCCAGCACCTCTGGTCGCGCTGATCGAAACTGACCACCACGTCATCGAAATGTAGAATTGATTGAGGTAAGCGGAGGCCGGGAAGGGACGGGCCGGCAGTCGCTCCAGTGTCCGGTTCATGTCGTAAGCAAGGAAGCCGGCGGCGCCACCCTGGAACGGCGGGAGATCGGGGCGATGTGCTGCTCGGTATCTGGCGAGAAGGCTTCGGCAGGACTTGGATCGCCCGCAACGGCCTCTGCATTCCAGCTTGCCTGTCCATCGGCGACCAAATAGGTGCCAAACGGTTCGCAGGTCAAATATGAGTACCGCCCGAGAAGTTCATGCCCTGCCGCGCTATCGAGAAAGGTAAGCTGCGGGCGCTGCGCAAGGCATCGCCTTGACAGGCTCGATCCACTGCAACTCGCGGACGTGCATAGGGCTATCGGTTACCGATGATCGGCAGGCCGTAAAGCCGGCTCTGATCGTTGTCCTGGCGCGAACAAGCGCAATTTCCGTCCAACACGTACAAAGCCTCGAGGCTGATCATCATCATGCTTAGCTGCGACTAGCTCGTCGGGGGCGTCGATCAACTTGGCTCAACCCCGACGTTCCAGCGAAATAGACATCTGCTGACAATTCGTAGTCAGCGGCAAACCGCAGTTCCGAAGTGGCCGCACGCACCGGATCGCTTCTTGATACCTCGAAGCAGGACCGACGCTGTGCGTGTCGCCCGCCTTTGCCGTCTTCCATCCGGTCGCATCGTGCCCGAGCGTTATCGCCTGCAAGCGGGCGACCCCATATTCGCCGGAGATTGACGAGGTTCGCATCGACCCGGAACCGCCCGACGTCACGGCGACCAACATGGGTATCTCTAGAATCCATTTGTGCGCCGGTCCATCTTGGCCCCGGGGGCGCGTCGCAAGTCTCGCGCGGCTCAAGCCAGCGTAAGGCGCCGACAAACCTTGGTATAGGTTTGGCAACCCATTCTATATCGCGCGCTTGCCTTTGTAGAGTTGAGTCACTCGTCGAGTTGTTTGTACTTTCGACGTCGCCGCTGGATCATTCGATAGTGGCGCGGAAGCCGTTAGTGCCGACTGATCCGCTTGCTGCAAGGCGTTGCTTGAGGCGTGAGGATGAAGCGGAATGGAAATGCGTGAGCCCGCTTCCGTATTCTGAGTCGGACCTCGGGCCGATTGCGCACAGAATGACATGGGTCTTTATCCTGAAGAGGTGTGTCCATACTTGCGATCAGCAATCAAAAGGGCAAAGATTCATCCAAGGAATGGTGATGAAGAAGTGGAGGATCGGATCCTCTGCCTAGGAACTAGCCGTTAGAGCAGCCGATTCCGCTTCCTTCTCGGGTCTTTGCCACTGTCAGCGCGCTGATGACCGTAACTGGAGCGCGACTTGCCAGTGCCAGCGAATTTGCGTCACCCTCCTGAATGCGAGAGCCTCGATGGCATTTGCCGATCTTTTCCTCAAACGTCCCGTGTTATCAGTCGTCATCAGTCTGCTGATCCTATTGATCGGCCTTCGCGCGGCCGCCGTTCTGCCGATCCGGCAGTATCCGAAGCTGTCAAACACGGTCGTCAATATCACAACCTCCTACCCGGGTGCCTCCGCCGACATGATCCAGGGGTTCATCACGGCCCCCCTGGAGCAGGCAGTGGCGTCCGCCGAGGGCGTCGACTACATCACGTCCTCATCGGTGCTCGGTAGCTCGACGATCCAGGTCTACATCAAGCTCAATTTTGATCCCAACGAGGCGCTTACCGAAGTGCTCTCCAAGGTCAACTCGGTCAAGTCTCAAATTCCGAAGGAATCAAACGATCCGGTCGTCACCAAGTCAGCCGGTCAGACCACGGCTGTCATGTATATCGCTTTCTCCAGCGAGGAACTGACGGCCAGCGCGATCTCCGACTATCTTTCACGCGTGGTGCAGCCGGTTATGTCGACCGTAGAGGGGGTCGCAGCGGCGGACATCCTGGGCGGCCAGAGTTTTGCGATGCGGCTATGGCTCGATCCTGTGAAAATGACCGGGCATGGCGTGTCGCCGGCGGACGCTTCGGCTGCAATTGCCGCCAACAACTTCCAGGCCGCGGCCGGTCAGGTCAAGGGCTATCTCACCATCTCCGACATCACAGCCAACACTGATCTGCGCGGTGTCGATGACTTCAAGCGCATGATCGTCAAGGCCAATGACGGCGGATTTGTGCGCATGGAGGACATTGCGACGGTCGAGCTTGCCGCGCAGACCGCAGACGCCAGTGTCTCCATGAACGGCGAGCACGCGGTCTTCATCGGCGTGCAGGCGAGCCCTCAAGGCAATCCACTGAACATCGTACGAGGCGTACGGACGCTATTTCCAGACATGGAGCGCAACTTGCCGCCTTCGCTGAAGATGAAAGTGGCCTACGACTCCACGAAGTTCATTCAATCATCGATCGATGAGGTGGAGAAGACGCTGGTCGAGGCCGTCTTGATCGTGGTGGTCGTGATCTTCCTGTTCCTGGCTTCGTTTCGGTCGGTCATCATTCCCGTAGTTACCATTCCGCTGTCGCTTGTTGGCGTCTGCAGCATGATGCTGGCGCTGGGGTTTTCATTCAATCTTCTGACCCTTCTCGCGATGGTGCTTGCGATTGGTCTCGTGGTCGACGATGCAATCGTCGTCGTGGAGAATATTCATCGCCATCTGGAACAAGGTGCGCCGCCCGCGCTGGCCGCGACCCAGGGGGCGCGCGAAATCGTCGGTCCCGTCGTCTCCATGACGATCACGCTGGCCGCCGTGTACGCGCCAATCGGCTTTATCGGCGGCCTCACTGGCGCGCTGTTCCGCGAATTTGCGTTCACGCTGGCGGGCTCGGTCATCGTGTCGGGCGCAATTGCGTTGACGCTGTCGCCGATGATGTGTTCGGTCTTCCTGAAGAACTCTGAGGAGGGGCGGTTTGCAAGGGTTGTGAACCGCGCGTTCGGCGCCACGACCCGCTGGTACGGTCGCAACCTCGACCGCTCGCTCGACTATGGTCCGATTACCGGGCTGTTTGCGCTGACCATGCTGGGCCTTGCGGGCTTTCTCTACATGCATACGTCCAAGGAACTTGCACCTGAGGAGGATCAGGGCATCATATTCGCGCTGACTAAAGCGCCGAAATACGCCAATATCGATTACTTCGATTATTACGGCGCCAAGCTCGACAAAACGTTCCAGAAGTTTCCCGAGACCGATTTGCGCTTCGTGCTCAACGGCAGCAGCGGGCCGCAGGGCGGCATGGCCGGCATGTTGCTAAAGCCTTGGGACGAGCGTAAGAGATCATCGATCGCGCTCAAGTGGTCCGTTCAGGCCGAGCTGTCCAAAATCGAAGGCATCAACGCATTTGCCTTTGGTTTGCCGCCTCTTCCGGGCGGTTCGGGCGGCCTGCCGGTGCAAATGGTGATCAGTTCGACCCTAGGTTTCCAGTCCGTCTATGAGCAGATGTTGAAGCTGAAGGATGCCGCGCGCAAGAGCGGTCTGTTCGCGGTCAGTGACTCTGACCTTGAGTTCAATCAGCCCGTGGTGCAAATCAAGGTGGATCGATCCAAGGCAAGCGATCTCGGCATCACCATGGAGAACGTCGGTGGCGCGCTTGCGACCCTGCTCGGCGGCAACTACGTGAACCGCTTCAACTTGCAGGGGCGCTCCTACCAGGTGATCCCGCAACTGGCGCGCGAAAACCGCCTGACGCCGGAATCACTTGGAAGCTATTATGTGAAGACTGCGAGAGGCTCGATGCTGCCGCTGTCGACCGTGGTTTCCATCGAGACTGCGACCGATCCGAACACGCTCACCCACTACAACCAGCTCAACTCCGCGACCTTCCAGGCTGTACCGATGCCTGGTGTCACGATCGGTCAGGCTGTGGACTACCTGGACGAGGAGGCAAAGATGCTGCCCGCAGGCTTTAGCCACGACTTCCTTGCCGACGCTCGCCAATATGTGCGCGAGGGTAATCAACTCGCCATCACCTTTGCGTTTGCACTCATCATCATTTTTCTGGTGCTTGCGGCGCAGTTCGAAAGCCTGCGCGATCCCCTCATCGTCATGATCAGCGTTCCGATGGCGGTCGTCGGGGCCTTGATCCCGCTATTCTTTGGCTTGTCGACGATGAACATCTACACTCAGGTTGGGCTGTTGACACTGGTCGGGCTGATTTCCAAGCACGGTATCTTAATGGTTGAGTTTGCCAATGAGCTGCAGCTCAAGGAGAGGCTCGACCGCCGCTCGGCTATCGAGATGGCGGCGCGCGTTCGACTTCGTCCGATCTTGATGACCACGGCGGCGATGGTCACTGGTCTCTTACCTTTGTTGACCGCAACGGGCGCTGGCGCCGCGAGCCGCTTCTCGATTGGGCTCGTGCTCGTCGCGGGCATGTCCATCGGAACGTTGTTCACGCTCTTCGTGCTACCGGCGCTCTATGTCGCGATTGCGTCCGATCACCGCGCCGGTGCGAATGCTGTCCACGTCAAGAACACCGCTGAGTTGGAACACGCCGGGGCTGTTGATGCCCACTTGGCCAAGTGATGACGCTCACAATCAATTGAGCTTCGCTGAATTGGTGCTAAAGCAGGGGGCGCTGATCGCCGACCGCGGTGACTTGATCGCGCTGGTTGGCTACAATTGGTGGCGCGGTCCGCGTCATTCTCTGCTCCGACAGGCTCGGTATTGTTGCCGACCGATCAGAAAGGGGCGGTAGCTATTGGCCTCTGCCAGAGTGAATTGCCGGACATCCACGGCAGCGCAACTCGCATGCTTGCCTGTCTGGGAGAATTCATGCACTCCCGATGACGAACAGTGGTGGTGCCGCCTTGTTTCATTGGCTCTGGAAGGGAATGATTTGCTCGGGCTTGTCTTGCCGGCAGAACAGACGAGCGCTGGTTTGCTGCAGTCTGCGTCCCGTAGGCGAGCGGGTCGGAACTGGCTGGGCGTCTGAAGCCTATCTCATTAACATAGCTATGGATTCGATACTGGTCGGGCACAGGCAGCTTATTCTGGCTAGCAAGGGGCCTCTAGCGCTGCGCAGCAAGAAACCCGCCGCGTTGCAGCGATCATCACGCGGATTGCCCATCGCTTGTTCCAATGCCGATGACCATCCAGTAGGAAAAAGCGAAAAACTCGAAAGGCTACCCGACCCCAACAAGAAGGCGCGGCCCCAACACCGGCCCCTCCTGCAAAAATCGAATGCTTCATCAAGACAATTCCTATCTCTCGGGCCGATCTACTTTCTTCCCCAAAGACTTGACGGGGAGCGCGGTATGAGCGGAAGGGACCCGTGATCACGTTGTCCAGCGCTACGACGGGCTTCGCTTATGCGCAGCGCTCTGAATTCTCGGCGGTGCCGTCTCGGGCATCATCAGCATGGCACAGAATCCGGCCGCGCTAGCGACAAGCATGTACCAGGCGGGAGCCAGTGCGTTCCCGGTAACGTGGATCAACCAGGTGACGATGGGTTGAGCTGTGCCACCGAAGATCGCTATCGCAAAAGCGTAAATCGTCGCGAAGGCGCCGCCGCGGATGTTCTTGGGCAAACCTTCGGCCATGCTCACATAGAAGGCGCTATACGGGACCGTTCCGATGAAGGTGAGCGCGCCGAGGCCTCCGAGAAGTGCGATGGCACTGCGGCTCTCTACGATCCACCAGAATACCGGATAGGTCATCAGCAGCGCGGTGACCTGCGGCCATATCATGATGTGCCGGCGTCCGGCACGATCCGCGAGCCAACCGCCCAGCAGTGCGGCGCCAATTCCTACTGCATTGCTGACGAGCGTGGTGCCGAAGGCGAGAGGCGCAGAAACTTGCAAGGTATTCAGCGCATAGGTGGTCATATATTCCGTGATGTAGGTAAAAATTGTGCAACTGGCCAAAATGACGAGTCCCAAGCTCATCATACGGCGGACGGCACGCAATCTCTTCGCACTCTCGACGACGGGAGCCGAAGCTTCCGGGCGGTGTAATGTCTCCGGCAGGGCGCTCCGCAGCCAAAGTCCGAACGGCAGCGTGCCGGCGCCGAGCAAGAACGCGATCCGCCAACCGTACGCGTCCAGTGCCTCACTTGTCATCGCGAGGGAGAGTATTTCTCCAACCAGCGCTCCGGCGGTTGCAGCTATCTGTTGGCTGGCAGGCTGAAACGAGACAGCAAGACCGCGGGCTTCGGCCGGGGCCGCTTCCATCAAATAGGCAGTAGTCGGACCGACCTCACCTCCCAGAGCGAAGCCCTGCACCAAACGTGCGAAAATGGCCAGCAACGGAGCGCCAATTCCTATCGTCTCGTACGATGGCGTAACAGCTAACGCGAGGATCGCGGCGCTCATCATGGCAAAGCTGGCAGTCATCGCGGGCCGGCGCCCGACCCGATCCGAGTACGAGCCGAGCACGATGGCCCCTATCGGTCTGGTTACAAAACCCGCGCCAAACGTCCCGAGCGACAGCATGAGGCTGGCAAACGGGTCGCTCGCCGGGAAGAACGCCTGACCTATCTGGATTGCGAAAAAGGTATAGGTCCCGAAGTCGTAAAATTCGAGAATATTGCCGATCGTTGCGCCCAACACGACGCTGCCGGTCAGGCTTTCGTCCGGCGCAACGAGAATCGGCTTTCGATGCTCCGGAGCGAATTGACTGGCCATCCCCGATCCATCTCGGTCGCGATCTGGCCGAAGGCTTCGGCCAGCCAGGTTGCGCGCGTTGCTCTCCATCTAACCTACACGCCGTCTATCTTGAGGCGGCCGGGTCGCGCGCCGATTTCCCAGATGTGGATGTAGCATGTCACGACGAAGCCCATCGTAACGCCTGCAATAAAGATGCCTGCTTCGTGCAGCCCGATTCAAGCCTTGCACTGATCGCGGCAATCGCCCGCAAAAATGAATAAAGGAAACCGGTGCAGCCATCGGGCGCGGGCAGTCGTTGTGGTCCTGCGCGATGGCGGGTTTGCGACAACATTGGCAGCCACCGAACAGAAGGCCTGCTTTCACACAGAAGGGCCGCCATGCGTGCATGCTGCGTTCAGCTGGCTGCGCGTGCGCGGAAGTGTCAGGCGATTGGCCCGGCTCTTTGCTCCACCGCGTGGTAGTTGCGCGAAACTGCATGCTTTGTCGAGATTGTTCCCTGCAGAATAAGATCTTCGTGCGATCAAACGTAATGGGAGCTTGCATTGTTGATGGCACCTTGAAAACGGCCGACATCGCGCCGGCCGCCGCAGGCATCAGGCGGTGATATCCGGTCATGGCGAGCCGCAGCTCAGCTGGCCGCAAATGACAAGCGTGATGCGCCAGAATTGAGCCCCGAAAAGTGGAGTCAAAGGCATCAGCGATGGCGACGCGCATCTGTGGGTGGATTGGATTCATCAATGTCGTCCTAGGATTATAGCCTTCCTTTCATATTGCGACGCTGCCGTCAGGTTTTGGCCGCAAAGGCGTGCGGCCTCTGTAACCAATAGCGGTCGCGCTCCGCTCACGCATCTGCGTGCGCACACGCTCGAAGCTCGATGGCAAAGCACGCCTGCAATCAAAAGTCGGTTCGCTGAAATGGACCCCGATTTTGGGACCAGAGGTTAGTTGGAAAAGGGCCGCTCCGTTTGATAGACGGAGGGCATGATGACGACGAAGACGAGACGCAAGATCGACGCGGCACTGAAGGCAAAGATTGCGCTGGAAGCCGTGCGGGAGCAGGCGACGGTGGCCGATCTGGCCCAGCGCTATGAGGTTCACCCGAACCAGATCTATGCCTGGAAGAAGCAACTGCTGGACCAGGCGGCGCGGGCCTTTGATGCGGGTGTCGGGCGCGAGAGCGAGGAAACGCGCGAACGCGAGATCGAGAAGCTGCACGCCAAGATTGGACAACTGACGGCCGAGCGCGATTTTTTAGCGCGGAGGTCCGGAAGATGAGCACGCCGGACCGTCGAGGAATGCTCGATCGCGCCGACAAGGCGCTGTCGATCCGTTGGCAATGCCTGTTGCTTGGCATCGCGCGCTCCAGGGTCTACCGGCCGCCCCGGCCGGCCAACGACAACGACCTTGCCCTGATGCGGCGGATCGACGAGCTGTTCATCGCCTGGCCGTTCCTGGGCTCGCGGCGAATGACCGCAATGCTGAAGGCTGAGGGGCTTCAGGTCAATCGCAAGCGCGTGCAGCGGTTGATGCGCAAGATGGGCATCGCGGCGCTGGGACCGAAGCCGAACACGACGAAGCCGGCGCCGGGCCACAAGATCTATCCTTATCTGCTGCGCAACATGACGATCGACCGGCCGAACCAGGTGTGGGCCGCCGACATCACGTATCTGCCCATCGGCCGTGGCTTTTCTTTATCTCGTCGCCATCATCGACTGGGCGAGCCGTGCGGTTCTGGCGTGGCGATTATCGAACACGATCGACGTCTCGTTCTGCGTGGCGGCTCTGGAAGAGGCGCTGGCGAAGTACGGCAGGCCGGAGATTTTCAATACCGACCAAGGCAGCCAGTTCACCAGCGCGGCCTTCACCGGCGCGTTGGCGGGCGCAGGGATCAAGATCTCCATGGATGGCCGCGGTCGTTGGATGGACAACGTCTTCATCGAGCGGCTGGCGGTCGCTCAAGCATGAGGACATCTATCTCAAGGGCTATGCCGACGGCCGCGAGGCCAAGGCAGGTTGTCGGTGAGGGGCGCTGGTCGGACGAGCGGGTGCTGGCCAAAGTTCGCCAGATGGTTCTGCCGGCGATCGAGCGGCATGGGCCGATCGAGGCCTGGATCTTCGACGACACGGGCTTTCCCAAGAAGGGCACGCATTCGGTGGGCGTGGCCCGGCAGTATTGCGGCCAGCTCGGCAAGCAGGACAATTGCCAGGTCGCGGTGTCGCTGTCGCTGGCCAATGCTCATGCGAGCCTGCCGGTGGCCTATCGCTTGTATTTGCCGGAGAGCTGGGCCTCTGACACTGCCCGCCGCCAGAAGGCAGGCGTGCCCGAGAAGATCGGCTTTCAGACCAAGCCGGAGATCGCGCTCGATCAGATCCGCGCGGCCTGTGCGGCGGGCTTGCCGCGCGCGTCGTGCTGATGGATGCGGGCTATGGCGCGCACATCGATCTGCGCACAGCCGTCACGGCGCTGGGGCTGCCCTACGTCGCTGGCATCCTGTCGAACACCACCGTGTGGGCGCCCCGCACCGGGCCTTTGCCGCCCAAACCTTACGTCCGGGGCCGCGGCCGGCCGACCAAACAGCTACGCCGTGATGCCAAGCACCAACCGGTCAAGGTCAAGGATTTTGCCTTAGCCTTCCGGCCAAGGCGTGGCGGACGATCACTTGGCGCGAGGGAAGCAATGTGATCCTCAAGTCGCGTTTTGCGCGGCTGCGCATTCGCATTGCCCATCGCGACTTCAACCGCAGCGAACCTTGGCCGGAAGAATGGCTGTTGATCGAATGGCCGAAGGGAGAACAGGAGCCGACAAAATACTGGCTCTCAACTCTGCCGGAGAATATTGGCTTCGCCCGTCTTGTCGATCTGGCCAAACTGCGCTGGCGCATCGAGCGCGATTATCAGGAGCTGAAGCAGGAGGTCGGGCTCGGGCACTTTGAGGGGGCGCGGCTGGCGCGGCCTCCATCATCACGCAACGCTCTGCATCGCAGCCTACGGATTCCTGATCTCCGAACGAGAGACGATTCCCCCCTCAGCACCTCGCTGCACCGCTCTCTTCTCGCAACTTGCCGTTCCCGACGGTTACAGACCCAGAGGATCCGCCATTGCGGCCTGAGCGTCACATTCCAAATTCGATCGCAACCATGCGCAGGCGGCTGGCCGACGCGATCATCAAGACCTTGCAACGATGCCCGTGTTGCCGACGCCGACAGCAAAACGTCAATCGTCGCCTACGCTTATGACGCAGTAAGACTAGGTGTTTAGTCCCGGCATTTGCTGGAGCGGATTGAGTTTGAATCGTTCTGGCTGGGAAGTCCAGGCTTTGCAGATATATTCGTAGGGCGTGAGGCCCTTCAGGGTCTTCAGCGGCCGAGCGTAGTTGTATGCGTTAATGAAGTCAGCAAGGTGTGCTTCGAGCTGATCGTGTCGATCGTAATGATAGCGTTGGACGGTCGCTTCCTTGATCGTGCGGTTCATGCGCTCGACCTGCCCATTGGTCCAGGGATGCTTGATCTTGGTCAGCCGATGTTCGATGCCATTCTCTTGGCAGCGCATATCGAACATATGTGTCACGTATCTTGCCGTCGGGCCGTCCGCGTAGCGCGGCAAGAAGGTGAACTGGATCCCATTGTCGGTGAGAACCGTATGGATCTTGTAGGGCACAGCCGCGATCAGAGCTTCGAGGAAGGCGGAGGCGGAGGTCCTTCCCGTCTTCCTGACCAGTTGCACGAAGGCGAACTTGCTGGTGCGATCGATGGCGACGTAGAGATAGAGCTTGCCTTCAGCGGTCTGGAGCTCAGCAATGTCGATGTGGAAATAGCCGATCGGATAAGCCTCGAACTTTTTCTTCGGAGGCTTACTGCCTTCGACCTCCGGCAATCGACTGATGCCGTGGCGCTGGAGACAGCGATGCAGGGATGATCGCGTCAGATGTGGGATGGTCGGCTGAAGCGCATAGAGGCAATCGTCGAGCGGCAATAGCGTATGCCGCCGGAAAGCAACAATGATCGCCTCCTCCTCGATGGAAAGCACGGTCGATTTGGCTTCCGTTGGGCCTGTCGGGAGATCGGCGACTGTCTCGCGCCCCTTCCACTTCGCGACGGTCTTTTGGTTGATCCCGTAGCGCCTGGCGAGCGCTCTCAGGCTCTCTTGACTATCTTGTATTGCTCGACGGATTGCCTCCGTCGTGGTGGCGCAGCCGTGTAAAACTTGTCCCATAGCGCATCCTTCGAATCGTGCGATAAGAATGCACCATCAAAGCTTGGGACTAAACAATCGAGTGTGGAACTTTGGAAAGCTGTTGCCTGCCATCAAAGCCGGCGGGAAGATCAAAGCCATCATCGATAATATGAAGCGGCTCGAGGCCAGACAAGCGAAGTCGAGGGAGAACCTCGCGAACGCGGCAGAGCCGCCGCCTCTCCTACATCCGATATGACGGATATCAGCGTCAGTGCCTAGGTGCGGCAGGCCACAGCATGCGAGTTGACATAGCTGCTTTCCTGGCAGCTCGTCAGCTTCTGGACAGCCGACTCTCCTACCATAGCAATCGGGTCTCTCGCCGAAGGAACTGCTGACGCTGAGCTATCCATTGGGCGGACCTGCAAGAGACCATGTTCCCAAAGGCAACAAGGAGAGCAGCATGGACTTCAACCGAATCGGCGGTGCCGGGCCGTCAAGGTCCCCAGAGGAGTACGCCTGGAATCAAGAGGATGAAGATTACCTTCGTCAGTTCCTAGATGAAGCAAGGACGAACGAGGCGGGGCCATCATCGGCTGCCCCTGAGGAAACATATGATGTCTCATGGGCGGTTCCCGAGAGATTTTCCCATGGTTCTCAACCCGCCCCGCAACGAATGATCGAGAGACTGTCCCACCACGGTCTTTTGCCGGACGCGGACCAGCCGACGATGTCCTACGAGATCCGGGGTCACCGCTATACGGCCACGCTGGACCCGACCAGCGGCACTCGTCTCATCCACAATCCTCCGGAGGACCAGAGGATGGGCGAGGGGCCGCAGGGCGTACCAGATTTCGGAGCATTCTTCCGGGAGACCTGCCGTCGCAACGTCCCGCTGCCGGAGCAGTGGGCCCCGCTGGCCCTGATCGAGAAGCTGCGCGAGGCGGGTTACATGCCTACCCCTAACCACCCAACAACCATCGCGCTCGACGGCAAGCTGCACAAAGCCGAATTAATCGAAGGAGGGTTCGTCAGACTTACGCGGCAAGGGTGAGATTGCAGACGATGACTGAACCAGCCCGTGGCTAGCGTCCTGCCTGTTACATGGTCGCCAGAGCTAAGCAACCGGGTTAGAGCGGCAATTCTTGTTGCAGGCTGCTTTGAGAATGCGAGGGTCTGAGGCTTTGAGCCTCAGAACCTCGCAATTCCGCTTTCCAAACGCCCTTCGCGGATGAAGCATGTCTCCCTATCCACGTCCGAGGAGGGATGCGCCGAAGATGTACCCAACGATGGGATCAGGCGATCTGTTCTGGGCCAGGCTGGACCGGATCAGCAAAGCGCGAATTGGTTCTGCTCGCCGGCCAGATCGATGGGATTGGATCGACAGCGAGTCGTGCCGCTTATCGCGAGAATGTTGGCCGGATTTCGCGACGCACTTCATGATCGGGCTGCTGTTGCTCAAGCGCACTTGCGGGCTCTCCCGGCAACGGCGGAACAGCTTTTTTAGTCGATCCGGAGCCCACCCGCGCGAGCAAATATGGAGGCGCCAATAGCCGACACGGCGGCGTCCAGTGGGCGATCGTCTTTATGCGCAGCGAAGCCCAGCGGTAAGCGGCAAACTGAGGCCGTTCAGGCGGCGTGGTTCCATGGCATAAGTGTCTCATCCTGTTTTGCCAGCCGTTAGTAATGTGCTTGAAGCGTAAGGGTAACCCACCCACTCCACCAGACGAGGTCTCTTTCAGTCTCTTTGCCGCTTACAGTCTCTTAGATCGGACTGAATTGTTGTGGTGAGGGAAAACGACCCGAGATATATCGATTGAGAGACCTTTGGCTGCCGCATAAGCCCCGCTCTTTGGGAATGACACGCAAGTCTGCTGCTGCAGAGGAGCGGAGCCAACGATCATGCGCCAGTCCCAACTAGATGCAGAACGTCCGTTAAAACATATTTTCTTTCTCGCGTTCGAATTGAGCAAAACCTATCTTGCGCAACGTTTTCAAAGTTGCCTCACGCTGAACTGCCGCCCATCTTACGCCTTCTCAGAATACGGTCATAGGAATAGCGCTGCGAGCGTACCAAGCGCGCCAAGCACCAGCCCGATCAGCGAACCAGCCGTCGGCACATCTCGAAAGAGCAGAAGCGTGAGACTCGGTTCCACCACTTAAACTCGCTCCCACCGAGATGGAGATGATTATCCAAATATTCTTCAGATGCATGTAGCCTAGGCTTTTAGTCCCGGCATTTGCTGGAGCGGATTGAGTTTGAATCGTTCTGGCTGGGAAGTCCAGGCTTTGCAGATATATTCGTAGGGCGTGAGGCCCTTCAGGGTCTTCAGCGGCCGAGCGTAGTTGTATGCGTTAATGAAGTCAGCAAGGTGTGCTTCGAGCTGATCGTGTCGATCGTAATGATAGCGTTGGACGGTCGCTTCCTTGATCGTGCGGTTCATGCGCTCGACCTGCCCATTGGTCCAGGGATGCTTGATCTTGGTCAGCCGATGTTCGATGCCATTCTCTTGGCAGCGCATATCGAACATATGTGTCACGTATCTTGCCGTCGGGCCGTCCGCGTAGCGCGGCAAGAAGGTGAACTGGATCCCATTGTCGGTGAGAACCGTATGGATCTTGTAGGGCACAGCCGCGATCAGAGCTTCGAGGAAGGCGGAGGCGGAGGTCCTTCCCGTCTTCCTGACCAGTTGTACGAAGGCGAACTTGCTGGTGCGATCGATGGCGACGTAGAGATAGAGCTTGCCTTCAGCGGTCTGGAGCTCAGCAATGTCGATGTGGAAATAGCCGATCGGATAAGCCTTGAACTTTTTCTTCGGAGGCTTACTGCCTTCGACCTCCGGCAATCGACTGATGCCGTGGCGCTGGAGACAGCGATGCAGGGATGATCGCGTCAGATGTGGGATGGTCGGCTGAAGCGCATAGAGGCAATCGTCGAGCGGCAATAGCGTATGCCGCCGGAAAGCAACAATGATCGCCTCCTCCTCGATGGAAAGCACGGTCGAGTTGGCTTCCTTGGGGCCTGTCGAACGATCGGCGACGGTCTCGCGCTGCTTCCACTTCGCGACAGTCTTCTGGTTGATCCCGTAGCCCTTGGCGAGTGCTCTCAGGCTCTCTTGACTATTTTGTATTGCTCGACGGACTGCCTCCGTCGTGGTGGCGCAGCCGTGTAAAACTTGTCCCATAGCGCATCCTTCGAATCGTGCGACAAGAATGCACCATCAAAGCCCGGGACTAAACACCTAGTGCGTATCCGCAGACGAGTAGGATACCGCCGAGGGATATCAGCAGGAACATCGGCAGGAGCGCTGTCAGATGCCCGCCGCCTGCCTTTCCAAACTGCTTTGAGGCAATCAACTCCGCGATTATCGAAAGCGCTTCTCCAAGCAAAAGCGCTCCCACCGCTGCAATCTTCAATATTGAGCTCATCGTCTAACGTATCGAAGACGCTCCTTAAAGGCGCCGGCATCGCAAAGGGCTTGGCCAGGCACCAGCGCTCACGGAGCTCCGTGCCCATGAGCAGCTCCTTAGTACCGATCGACGCCGATTAGGTACCAATGGAGCAGCGAGACTGGCCAAAAAGAACGCAACCGTGATGCGGGTGTCAGCTCCCAATCCAGAGCATCACGGCCTAAGCTGCGATCCGCACGGGAAGCACGGAATAACCGTGCACAAAATTTGACGCAATCCGCTCGGGCTCGCCGACAACCTTGACCTCTAGCCCCGCATTCAACATTTCCTCCCACAGGATTCTCAGCTGCAGTTCCGCAAGATGTCGACCAACGCAACGATGGATGCCGAAACCGAACGAAAGATGCTGCCGCACGTTCTTGCGGTCGATCACGAAGCTACTCGCATTCTCGATGACCTCTTCGTCGCGGTTACCAGAGATGTACCACATGACGACCTTGTCCCCTTGCCTGATTCGTTTCCCACCCACGATGGTATCGACCACGGCGTTCCGGCGCATATGTGCGATGGGTGTCTGATATCGAATAATCTCGGACACAGCGCTCGACACCAGCTTGGGATTATTGCGTAGTTTTCGCAACTCGGAGGGATACCGGTTCATGAACAGGAGCCCCCCGGTGATCGAATTGCGCGTAGTGTCATTGCCTCCCACGATCAGCAGAATCAGATTCCCGAGAAACTCCATCGGATCCATATGGCGCGTCGCAGGAGAATGCGCCATCATGGAAATCAAGTCGAGGCGAGGCTCGGCATTGATGCGCTCATTCCAAAGACGGGTAAAATAGTCCAGGCACTCGAACAGGATTTTGCTTCGCTTGTCCCAGCTATCGACAGCATGACCTTTTTTCGGAATTGTAGCACCTATGTCCGACCAATAGGTCAAGAGCCGTCGATCCTCAAATGGAAAGTCGAATAGTGTGGCGAGCATCTGCGTCGTCAACTCAATGGAGACCATGTCCACCCAATTGAACGCATCATTGCGCGGCAAGCCGTCCAGAATCGTCCTGACCCGACAGCGAATTAAGCCTTCGAGTTTTGTCAGATTTTCCGGTGCAACTATCGGACTTACTGTATCGCGCTGCTCGCGATGTTTGGGAGGACCTATCTTGATGAAACTCTGAGTCCAGTGCTCATCAGGCACATCGACAATCGTGACTCCTCGCTCTGACGAAAATACCTTATGATTTGCATCTACCGCCAGGATATCTCGGTATTTCGTTAGGGACCAATAGGGACCATAAGGACTGTCTTGGCAGTAATGAACGGGATCCTCCCTTCGCAGCCGCTCGAAGCAGCTCCATATCCTATTATCTTGAAAACGCTTTGCTTCGCTTACGTCCAGATTGCTCAGCGGGATATTGCAAGCATCGTCGGCTCCAACGTCTGCCAATCGAGTTTCCATGACCGTCTCCGCAGATCTTGCTCGCTCGAGAACTCACGGATCCATTTAGCGATTTAAGGTTTCGAGCTGCCGTAGCGTCTTGTTGGGGGTTGTCGTTCGACACGGTATCGCAAAGTTTACGCAACCACCCCCTACCATTATTGGCAGTCAGGATCGCATTGACTCTCTAAATCAATCTGTTCCAGTGGATCGATGAGAAACTATCACTGGTAGACAGGCGTCGCGTCATGGCAGCCGCATTACTGCTCGAGCTATCGAAAAGGACGCAATGTGATCCTTCTTTGAAAACGGCTAACCCCGCCATCTTCGGCGGCTCGGGACCGCCCCCTCAATTCATTACTGAAATGGACCCCGATTTTGGGACCAGAGGTTAAGTTGGAAAAGAGAGCTGGCTCCGCAAATTCGGACAGTAGCTTGAGTGGATTTTCTGCCTGAGAGCGGCGAGGATTCTTGCCGCGAAACAGGAGCGAAGATGACGAAGAGGAGTCGCCGGACGCATTCTCCGGCATTCAAGGCAAAGGTGGCTTTGGCGGCCGTGAAGGGGGAGAAGACATTGGCCGAGCTGGCGCAACTGTTTGATGTCCATCCGAACCAGATCACGACCTGGAAGTCCCAACTCCTGGCAGGCGCCGCCGGAGTGTTTGGGCAGGACAACGGACCGGCCGAGGCGCCGGTCGATTTGAAGCGTTACATGCCAAGATCGGCGAGCTTGCGTTGGAGAACGATTTTTTGTCCGGCGCGCTCACCAAGGCGGGCCTGCTGAGCGCAAAGCGATGATCGACCGCGACCATGATCTGTCTGTCGTGCGCCAGGCGAAGGTCCTGAACCTTGCCCGCAGTACGGTTTACTATGAACCTCGGCCGGTTTCGGCCGAGGACTTGTCTTGATGCGCCGGCTCGATGAGCTGCACCTCGATTATCCCTTCGCAGGGGGGCGCATGCTGCGATCGCTGTTGCAGCGTGAGGGCATGCAGGTTGGCGGCCGCCACGTCGCGACGCTGATGAAGCGCATGGGGATCGAGGCGATCTATCGCCGTCCGAACACGAGCAAGCCCGCACCGGGCCACAAGATCTACCCGTACCTATTGCGCGGATTGAAGATCGAGCGGCCGAACCAGGTCTGGGCAATGGACATCAGCTACATTCCGATGCGACGTGGATTCGTTTACCTCGCGGCGGTCGTCGATGTGTTCAGCCGAAGGGTATTGGTCCATCGCGTATCGATCACGATGGAGACGATATTCTGCGTCGAAGCGCTCCAGGAGGCGTTGGCGAAGCACGGCAGGCCCGAGATCTTCAACACGGATCAGGGTAGCCAGTTCACCAGCCTCGACTTCACCGGCGTGCTGCTGGACGCGAACATCGCCATCAGCATGGACGGCAAGGGTGCCTGGCGCGACAACGTGTTCGTCGAGCGGCTGTGGCGCACTGTCAAATACGAGGAAGTCTATCTGCGTGCTTACGACAGCGTGCTCGAGGCGCGAGCATCGATTTCCAAATATCTGGCGTTCTACAATCGAGGACGTCCTCACTCGAGCCTTGACGAACGCACGCCCGACGAGGCTTACTTCGGCGCGCAAACGATGGTGACGGCCGCATGATCGTCGCCAACGATTTTGCTGCGGCTCTGGTCGGGCTTGCGCCCTCCCGACGCCACAGCAAAATCGTAAAGCCCCGCGTTCAGAACCCGGCAGGAATCCACTTAATTTTCGCGGGGCCCTGTCCAAACAACCGGGACCAGCTCTTGATGACGACGAAGACGAGACGCAAGATCGACGCGGCACTGAAGGCAAAGATTGCGCTGGAAGCCGTGCGGGAGCAGGCGACGGTGGCCGATCTGGCCCAGCGCTATGAGGTTCACCCGAACCAGATCTATGCCTGGAAGAAGCAACTGCTGGACCAGGCGGCGCGGGCCTTTGATGCGGGTGTCGGGCGCGAGAGCGAGGAAACGCGCGAACGCGAGATCGAGAAGCTGCACGCCAAGATTGGACAACTGACGGCCGAGCGCGATTTTTTAGCGCGGAGGTCCGGAAGATGAGCACGCCGGACCGTCGAGGAATGCTCGATCGCGCCGACAAGGCGCTGTCGATCCGTTGGCAATGCCTGTTGCTTGGCATCGCGCGCTCCAGGGTCTACCGGCCGCCCCGGCCGGCCAACGACAACGACCTTGCCCTGATGCGGCGGATCGACGAGCTGTTCATCGCCTGGCCGTTCCTGGGCTCGCGGCGAATGACCGCAATGCTGAAGGCTGAGGGGCTTCAGGTCAATCGCAAGCGCGTGCAGCGGTTGATGCGCAAGATGGGCATCGCGGCGCTGGGACCGAAGCCGAACACGACGAAGCCGGCGCCGGGCCACAAGATCTATCCTTATCTGCTGCGCAACATGACGATCGACCGGCCGAACCAGGTGTGGGCCGCCGACATCACGTATCTGCCCATCGGCCGTGACTTTCTTTATCTCGTCGCCATCATCGACTGGGCGAGCCGTGCGGTTCTGGCGTGGCGGTTATCGAACACGAGCGGCTGTGGCGGTCGCTCAAGCATGAGGACATCTATCTCAAGGGCTATGCCGACGGCCGCGAGGCCAAGGCAGGGATCGCGAGCTGGATCGCCTTTCTACAACGATCGTCGCCTTCATCAGGCGCTCGGCTATCGCACGCCGATGGCGGTCTGGCGCGAACGGATGCAGGCCGCGAAGGCTGTGGAATGGTGGACAACGCTGACGCGTTGACCACATGCCCATAGCAACAGCAGCAGACAGTGTCTCTGGCAGCGTGATAGGAAGTAATCAGGAGCGGTCAGTTTCCAACTAACAAACCGGCTCAAGCGGCCCCGCTCCGCGGGTCCATTTCATCGCCCAGCGGGGCCGTTGAAACCTACGATGTCACCGATTCGAACGGCGTGCCATTCATACGGGCGCGGATATTCGGTGTCGGAGATGGCCCTTTTTGTTGTGGCCCAGGTGACGAGCAGCGCGCACTGCGGAATTTGCCGCAATGGGAAATAGATCATTCACTGGCTGCGATTCAGTATTGGGCTGAAATCATTAAGGTCATACCGGGTCAATCGCCGGCCATCGTCAACGTCGCCGGGATTGCCATTGACAACGCATGGCCTCTATCCAATCGTCACCCGATGGCGGCAACAAGGTGCAGGCGGCACTCACGAGGCGGCTCGCTGACCTACGGGGCGCTTGGCATGGTTGCGGTCGGACAGATGGGGTTTTCAGCCGAAGCATACATCCCTTCGCAATTGCCAATGACGCGAAAGATAGGTCTCGCACCCGTTATGATTCATGAGATCGCCCATCAGATGGGAATCGCCAGTACTATTGACGGCTACGAAGCATCGCCGCATTTCGCCCGAAGCGATAAATGGCTGGACGGATACCATTTGCACGATGACAATGGCAAACAAACCAAGCCGGGACAAGCGATCTATTGCTCCGGCTGCGCCAACCTGCGAGCTGACAACGTTTTCGACCTGCGCCGCGGGCTATTTCGCCGGGAAGCATATGAGTGAAGTGCTGGCCGGCGCCATGCCCGGTATTCCGGTGCAGGCGATGCATGAGGACGCGTCGCCGGATGCAGCCTTCGTCTCGCATAGCGAGCTCAAGAACAGCTTAATGAGCCACCAGCGATACCGGAATTACACATCCTTCATGGAGGCGGAGTTTGGCCGCGTTGCAGGATATCGGCTATACCATCGATCGGCGCAAGTTGTTCGGTTACTCCATCTACGGCAACGGTCAGAGTCTGATTAGCGATAACCCCTTCTTCGCTCGCAACACTGAAGGAACCGCGTATCTCCCAAATACATACAACACGGCGATGCTCGGACTGGGGCTGCATGTCTATGGCCGCGACAACACTGTGGTCCAGCGCGCCGGCCTGCTTTCGGAAGGACCAGGGGGCGCTGGCATCCGCGTCGATGGCGAAGCCAATCGGATAACAATCCCGCCGGGGATCCGCGTCCATGCGGACGGCGATGTTCGCCTATGGCAAGGGTCACTCGCTTACTCAGCGTGGCGACGTGCAGGCGCTCGGCGAGCATGGCATCGCAGCAAGCTTCGACTTTGGCAACAATGCGATGGGCAATCACCGTGAATATCGTGGCTCGTTTATTCGCACGATTGGCAATAGCGCGGCCCCGATGGTGAACGAAATCGACGGTCCGCTCGTCAACACATTCGATCTGACCGGGCGCCTGGCTGGCAGTTACGCGGCGATGTACATGTCGAACAGTGGTTATGTGGGCGAGATCAACGTGATGCGTGGCGCAACGCTGTCAGGGGACATCCTGTTTGATTACGCCCAACTTGACGAGAAGGGTTCGCCGCGCCTGACCAAATTGACGTTCGGTATGACGCCTGACACGAATGGTCACACAACGGGACAGCCCGACGCAAGCTTTGCAACCCGCTATGAAGGTAACATCATTGGACGCAACAACCTGTCGCTGCAGTTGTCCGGCGGCGTCGCGTTGTTTACTGGCAATCACGAAGTGTACGACGCAACTGTCGCGCAACACGCAACCCTGTCCGGTAACGGCAGTTATCTGCTCAATACCGATGGCCGCTTCACCAATAGCGGGGCTGTCGCGCCGCTCATCGATGGTCGTGACAACAACATAACGGTGAATGGGGGCTATCTGCAAACGTCCACCGGGCGCTTGCAGCTCGCAGTGAACGATACTGGTGCGTTCAGCCGCCTCGTGGTGAACGGAAGTGCGGCGCTCGACGGTACCCTCGCGATTATGCCGCAGCGTGGCTGGTATGGCAATGATTTCAGCGTCTGGCTCTCGGGGCCATAGGTCAGGACTCAGATTGCCGTAATCAACCAGCGCCTTATCCGTGGTGTTTTTCTCCGAGAAGTCTTGGTAGCCGGTCGCTCGAGCAGGCGATGTCTGGCTCCTAGTCGGCCATTCACTCCCTGGCATTTAATCCAAACGTCTGGTCGGCTGGACAAGTTTGTTGTTTGCAGCGCCCAGTTGTCGAAGAGGTGCACCAAAGCTGAAAATTATCTCTGGATGAAAACTAGCGCCGTATTGGTCGAGGCGTCGCCAAGGCTGATTCCGGGAAAATTCGGCAAGCGCCTGTGCCTCAGTTTGAGATTGTCTGGCTTCCTACCTGCTTCTTGCACACGCGGCGCAACCCCGGACGGTCCGCTTGTCGATCCGCGTCAGCACATCCTCCCAGCCAAGCCAGAAGCCTTCGCCGCGGTAGCGACAAGCCTCTTATCAGTCCGGCAAAAAATTTTAGAACAAAAATGGCCAGGATGCGTGACAATGGTTTTCAACTTCTTAGGGACGCGTCAGGCGGGGTGAATATGCGCTTGGTAAGGTTCTGACGCTCGGCGAACGACGTGTTGATTAGGGCCAGATCCGTTGTCCAAGAGGTAGATCTTGATCCGGCCGATGCACTTGGGTGGGCTATGGCCCCCGGATGCGGCCACCGCGAAAATCTGTTCAGCATCGCCTAATCAGCATCAAAATAACATCTCGCGGCCGCAGGGAGCCTGGCTACGGTATGATATCCGGAGCAACGATTCGGCGGCCAGATCTGGCCTTGACCCCAAGTCCGCGCCGCCGTAGCGCCCCGTCCGAAAGGGCGGGGCGCTTTCCTTTTGCATACGTCCCTTGCGGGCGATTCTAGCAGAGCATCAGATGGGTAGCCGCAACTGTATACTGTCAAACAGGCCTTGGATCGTTGGTCGCGAGCGGTATTGTGGATACGGAAGCAGGCCTTCGATCGCGGGCGCGGCAGAATGTCGTGTTCGAACTCGGCTTCGTTATCGGGAAGTTGGGGGCAGCCAATGTGGCTGCGCTTATGAAGTCGACGGTGGAGAAGCCATCCGACCTTGATGGCATTGCCTATATTTCCTACGGCCCGGGCACTTCCTTGAAGACTGAGCTTGCACGCGAAATGTATCACATGAAAATCCCCTTCGATACCAAGGCTGTTCTTACAGCTTAGGTAAGCCTCGATCGTGCATCAATCTTGAAGAATGCTCGACGTGATCGATGCCGGCGATGAGGGGGTGATTGGCCGCGACCCAGGCGCGGCTAAGTAGGCTGATCAGTTTGATCTGCATCGCTAAGTCCAAGGGAGTAACTGGTGCTGCGACCGCCTGCGGCGTCTTTTGAATGCCGCTTGATTAAGTCATTAATGTCGCGCGTTGCGGTCGGCTGCGAGAGCTTGGCAATTTTTCCTACTTCGACGAAGTGAGCTTTCCCTGGAAGTCCGTCGCGCAGCCGATTTAGCATCCGTTGCTGGCGATCGCTGAGGTCGCTCGTGGCATGCTTTTCCCAGAACGCTGCCTTCTGCAAGACGCTACCGATGATCGTCTCAGCGCCGTCGAAAGCCCGACCCAGGCAACCGAGAAACCACTCGAGCCAATTGATGATGTCGAGCGTGCCACGTCGGGTTCGCTCAAGGATGTCGTAGTAGGCTTGCGCTCCTTCCGGATTTGCCTGGACATGCTGTAGAAGCGCCGCGTGCTTTGTTCGGAACGCACGAGTGCCAAATCGGCGATCGCACGCCCTATTCGTCCGGTGCCGTCCTCGAAGGAATGGATGGTCACAAACCGCAGATGCGCAAGTGCAGCCGTGATAACAGGGGCCTGGCCTTGCTCGGTGTTGAACCAGTCCAGAAACGCCTTTATCTCGGTCTGAAGCCGCTTGGCAGCCGGCGCTTCAAGGTGAACACGTTCGCGGCCGAGGGTCCCCGACACCACCTGTATTGGGCCTGCCTGTTCGGTGCGCCAGCGGATTATTCCGATCATCGTTCTATCGCCACAAGCTCGCCATGGCCAAGGCCGCTTCCAGTCGGCTTCGCGGAGTTCGAGATTCGAGGTCGCTGCTTCGCCTGCGCCGGCTGCCGACGAAGCCTTTACGGCTTCGGCCGTATCGGCCCTCGCGACCGCGTAGGTCACATATCGAAGCCCGCTGTCGTCTTTGACGACGCCAAAGTATCCGTCCTGCCGCCATCAGTTTGTCCGAATTCACGACAGGCGGACTTCACGTCCCTTGCCTGATGTGACCTCCCAACAACGGAAGGTTGCAATTGGCGGCGACCGGAGCGGTCAGTCCGTAAAATCACAGGCTCCTCTTCCATCCGTGCGGCGGATTGCGCTAGTCTGCGACCTGGAGGGAACAGGCCGTGGCGACCAGCTTTGAGCGGATCGACGCTTTCGCACGGCCTGCGATCCTGCCGCGCCTCCGCCATGTGCAGGCATGGCGCCGCGTCCGGCTGCAGCGCCTCCTATCTGATCCCAACATCGCACAGAATGATCCGGGAAGGCTCAAGTCCATCAAAGCCGCACAAAATTGCATGGCCGTCTCCGTGCGCGTCAAAGCCATCCTTACCGGGATCATCGATCGCTAGGGGCGCCGGGAGCGGCGCGGTGTCGAGTGCGCGAGCAATCACCGCATGCGCCGCCTCGTGATATGCGGTGATCTCGCGCTCTTCTAACACTTCGACCGCTTGATTTCCGGAAATTGACAGCGGGACCGTCGACCGAGATTGCTGGGCGTAGCTTTGACGCGCGCATCCGCGTGATGGCGGAGAGCTTCCGTTCTGGATGCAGCCGCGGTGTTGGCCTACTCGCTTCAAGCTTTGCCAGCGCGGCAAGTACGGTGCCGGTTGCGAGTTAGCCTTCAGACCATCTCCTCAGCGCCTCTATGGCGTTCTCCAAAGCCTTTTCATAGCATACTCTCCACGGGCGGCCTGCGGAAAAGCGCGCGGGCGGGTGGAAGGGCCACCCGCGCTAGTTTGCGCTTCGAAGAGGCTTTGCTGTCCCATGGAGGTTGCGCGAGCATATGAGCAGCCGAGCCATACATGCGTCAGCAACCAGCGTGCCAAACCATCGTACCGGCATTCCGCTTGAACAGAGACAAAACGCTGCGCTTTCAACCCGCGGTCCCCGAACAGCTGTTTGCGCCTCGATTGCAGTTCCCCACATGCATGTCATCGACCGGACACAGCTGAGCGAGCTCAGACGTGCAGGGATGCAACGGGGCCACGCAGCGCCGATGACGGTTAATCCAGGTCTTTCATCGTGTCGAAACTGGCAGCAAAACGTGCCTGCGCTGCCGATGCTTGCGGGGGCGCCACGATCGACATGAAGCCGCTGTAAATAGGGCCGGGTGCAAACATCACGACGTTCGCAAGTCGGAAAGAGAACAAAACCCACACAAAACAATGCGAACTCTGGGCCATTTTTTGGCACGAAGAATGCAGACCTTGGATATGCCCAGGGGCGCCCTCCCCTGGACATGGCCACCATCGCAGCTTGAGGCCGTGGCTGGCCACTTGAAGTTAGCGGCGCGTGATATCGACGAGGGACAGTGCCTGTGCATGACACACGCGGGCACCTGCGTCACGTCGCCGCTAACTTCTGTCCGCCGCCAACAGCGCATCAATGGTTGGTCCGCTTAGCATGGACGTGTCGATAAGAAGGCACCCGCGATTCGCACAGAGCATTCCGCACATTCTCGACACTTCGCGCGTCATAACGGATGACCCTCGCGTTCCTCTTCGACGTCTGGAAGACGCTGCACCGCCATTGATCAACGGAACGGGTCGACGACTATGGGACGTGTGAACGACAAGGTCATTCTGGTGACCGGCGGGGCTCGCGGAATGGGGGCAGCTAATGCGCGCCTGCTGGTGGCTGAGGGGGCCAGGGTCGTGATCACTGATATTCTTCATACAGAAGGAGAGGCTCTCGCGGCTCAACTTGGCAATTCGACCATCTATATGCCTCAGGACGTTACCCAGCCGAAGCAGTGGGCCGAGGCGGTCGCAAGCGCCGAAGGGCGCTTCGGCGCGCTCCACGGGCTGGTCAACAACGCCGCGATCGCCAACATAGCCCCTATTGAGCAGTTCTCGCTCGATCAGTGGAACAAGACCCTTGCCGTCAATCTAACCGGCGTATTCCTCGGGATGCAGGCAGCCCTACCGGCCATCCGGCGCGCGGGCGGAGGTTCGATCGTCAACGTCTCGTCCGTCGAGGGGCTGCGGGGCAGTGCCGGACTCCACGCCTATGTCGCTTCGAAGTTCGGCGTGCGGGGCATAACCAAGTCCGCTGCACTGGAAGCCGCGGCCTCGGGAGTTCGCATCAACTCGATCCATCCCGGCTTCATTGCCACCCCGATGACCGAGAGCTTCGAGTCCTCCCTTTTCCCCGTTCCACTCGGGCGGGCAGCCGAGCCGCAGGAAGTATCGCAGGTCGTCTTGTTCCTCCTCAGCGACGAGTCCAGCTACCTT
Organism: Bradyrhizobium sp. 26S5; assembly: GCF_036923295.1. Taxonomy (NCBI): domain Bacteria; kingdom Pseudomonadati; phylum Pseudomonadota; class Alphaproteobacteria; order Hyphomicrobiales; family Nitrobacteraceae; genus Bradyrhizobium; species Bradyrhizobium sp. 26S5. The sequence goes on from NZ_CP145948.1 coordinate 1,474,416, forward strand.
ACCGGTTCGGAGGTCGTCATCGATGGAGGTCTGACGGTCGGCGTCCCGCGCAAATGCCTGGCGCCCGAGAACCTCTTTTGATTAACCTGACTGAATGTCCAATCTAGTCGGATAGAATGTTGCGATGTACTACGGTAGCGGAAATTACGAAGCCTTTGCCCGCCCTCGCAAACCCGAAGGTGTGGACAACAAGACTGCGTGGTTCGTCGGTGCGGGCCTGGCGGCGCTTTCCTGTGCGGCCTTCCTGATCCGCGATGGCCATATGCGTGGCGACCGGATCACCATCCTCGAACGGCTGAAGATACCGGGTGGGGCTCTCGACGGTAACCAAGACCTAGGAAGGGGCTTCGTGGTCCGGGGAGGCCGCGAGATGGAGGATCATTTCGAGTGCCTATGGGACTTGTTCCGGTCGATCCCTTCGCTGGAAACTGAAGGTGCCAGCGTGCTCGACGAATTCTACTGGTTGAACAAGGATGATCCGAACTACTCGCTGCAACGGGCGACGGTGAACCAGGGACAGGACGCGCACACCGACGGCCTTTTCACTCTGAGCGAAAAGGCGGAAAAGGAATTGATCGCCGTCTTTCTTGCCTCCCGTGAGGAGATGGAGAACAGTCGTATCGACGAAGTGTTCGGGAAAGAGTTTTTCAGCAGCAATTTTTGGCTCTTTTGGCGGACGATGTTCGCCTTTGCGGAGTGGCATTCTGCCCTGGAGATGAAGCTTTATCTGGATCGGTTCATCCATCATATCGGGGGCCTGCCGGATTTCAGCGCGCTGAAGTTTACCAGGTACAATCAGTATGAATCGCTGGTTCTACCGTTGTGCAAATGGCTGTTGGAGCAGGGCGTCAACTTCCGCTACGACGTCGAAGTCACTGATGTCGATTTCGACATAAAGGCGGGATGCAAGCAGGCCACGGCTATCCACTGGCTGGAGGGCGGCGTCGCCGGCGGCATCGGCCTTGGCGCCGACGATCTTGTATTCATGACGATCGGGTCGCTCACCGAAAACTCGGACAAGGCAGACCATCACACGCCCTCCAGGCTCGACGAAGGCCCGGCGCCTGCTTGGGATCTGTGGCGGCGTATTGCGGCCAAGGACGCGGCGTTCGGCCGCCCGGATGTCTTCGGCGGCAATATTCCTGCAACCAAATGGCAATCGGCGACGATCACGACTCTAGATGCGCGCATTCCAGCCTATATCCGCAAGATCGCCAAACGCGATCCGTTCAGCGGCAAGGTCGTCACGGGAGGGATCGTCACGGCGAAGGATTCGAACTGGCTGCTCAGTTGGACTGTAAACCGTCAACCGCATTTCAAGTACCAGCCCAGTAATCAGATCGTCGTCTGGGTCTACTCACTTTTCGTCGACGAGCCTGGCGACTACGTGAACAAGCCGATGCAAGATTGCACGGGCGAGGAAATCACGCAGGAATGGTTGCATCACCTCGGCGTGCCGGTCGAGGACATACCGGACTCGCCGCGATGGCCGCAAAAACTGTGCCGGTGATGATGCCCTACGTCACCTCTCTCTTCATGCCGCGGCAGGCGGGTGATCGACCAAATGTTGTGCCCAAAGGCGCTATCAATTTTGCCTTCATCGGCCAGTTTGCTGAGTCGGCGGAGCGCGATTGCGTCTTCACGACCGAATACTCAGTGCGCACGGCGATGGAGGCCGTCTACACGCTCCTCAACGTCGAACGTGGTGCGCCAGAGGTGTTCAATTCGACCTATGATATCCGCAAGCTGCTTGCGGCAATCGGCAGACTGCGCGACGGCAAGGAAATCCGAATTCCCGGTCCGGCGTTCTTGCGCGACCTAATGCTGAAGAATATCGGCGCTACCGAACCCGGCAAGACTGCTCAGTGAGGGCTTTGTGCGTTCGCCTGTCTTGTGCAGCTGGAGAGTTCGTTCTCCACGGCCCGTACGAGTGTGAATTGCAAGGCGCAAGCCCTTCGTCGAGTGTCGAAGGCGACACACGCGAAGGCGGAACTGTTCTCGGGCCGCAATTCATAACATGGCTGGTAATGGAAGCCGCAACAATCGTGCCCGCACATAATGCTGGCGCCGACCGTCTGCTTGACACTCGCGTTCGATGTGCCACCTGAGCTCCAAATCGACCAGGTGGCTGAAGGAGGTTTTCTCAGGACGCGCCGAGATGCAGTATCCATAACGTCGCCGGTCGGGGACGTGCAGCCCCGGCTGCGGATAAAGCAGAGTGCGGTCGGGGCCTCATTTCTCAAGCTTAGTGGGTTCCTTGCCTTACCGCAGAGGATGGCGATGGTTTGAGATGATCCAATATTTTCGAGCCTTCGCTGAACGACTTCGACCAGAATCTCTCCGCGAGGTCCAGATGGCACTTCAGTAGCTCTGAGGGAGTTTTAGAGTCGGCAAGATTTCTCAGAAAGCTTGCTTGTTCGTGCAGAGAGGAAGCAGCCAAACTTAATCCATCCTTTAATGCCGCGGCGTACAGGTGCCTTGTCGATTCGATCGATTTTTGCCATTCCGGAAAAATTGACGGAATGCGTGATGCCGCTGCTGCAGGTTCTCCAGCGCCATCGGCTGCGGCGCCGGTCAGTTGGGTCAGTCCGGGCTCTGGACGTGGCCGCCGTTCGCGTTTCTCGTCTTCGGTTGTATTCGCGTTCATTCGACGTCTCCTAGCCTAAAAGAGGATTTGTAACACCTGAGTTGTTCGCTGCTCAGTTCCGATCATCAACCTTCAGAAGGTACCACACCCTCCAACATGTCATACCTACCTCTTTTGGTACGGTGTGATCGCGCCGCAAATTGCGCATTCTAGGCGCCACTTGCTGGAATGTTCACCCATCCCCGGTTCAGAGGCTGAGAATCGCGGCAACCTCGTTGAGGACGAGCGCTGACTGCGTAGATCGACGGTGCCGCCAAAGGTGGTGCGGTCGCACGTCGATGCGCTTTGCCGTGATTGCGGCTGGCATTGGCCGCCATCACGCTCGCATCCATCGCGATGGCGCGGGAACGATAACCTGCCGTTTGGGCGGGGCGGCTCACGGGTATGGCGCGGACGCTTGGTTGATGTTGGGGGCGACGCCCGGCCGTTCAATCCGAACGACGCCGTCCATGTCGATATCCTGGATTCTCGAAGTCGGGATCGAGCAGGCGAAGCCCCGTGGCGAGGTCATCAACGTCCGTCTCCCCATCCGGCTCTCGGAATCGGCCATCTGCATATTCCGTTTCGCGATTGCGCATGCATTCGGTTTGCCTGTCGCGAGCGCGCGGCGCTTTTGCCTGCCACTTTCTCCTTTGGAGCGTCACGATGTGTAGCAGGCTATACTAAAAGCTCAGTCCAGTCTCGTAAAACCGCCGCTCGACCCGCGCCGCAGGAAACTGAGGCTTTTCCGGCGAGGTGTGTTGTGGGCATGGCGAGATACTCCTTTGTCAGTGAGCTAAGAACGGTCTGAACTGGGCGCTCATCGTACCCCGTAGGTCAAGGTGCACACCGCGCAAAGATCGGCGCAGGCAGCGATGCCGTCGGCTGTGCTGCCGATCGATAGTGATGCTGTGGCTGATGAAGGGGCGCGCACAGCTTGGGTCCGCCAGGTAGGCCCATACTGGCCCGCGGCGTTGCGGCCGGAGAGCAATATCAGCTACGCTGACGCCCGAGGCCTTTCACGTCTTGAGGCAAACGGGCTCGCGCGTTGACCTTGACGCCCCGCGGCGAGGTAAATCTGGGCCGTCGCGCTCGCGGTTAGTCAATATAGTTGAGGTTAACCGCGCTATGATATTGACGTTGCGCCCCTATGCTTGATCCATTGCACCGGAAACTGCACACCCGGCCCACCGGAGAGGTGGAAGTGTCCTTCCAGCTGACCGTCCTGAAAGTGCTGGCCGGCCAATCTGCCGGGCTGGCCTCCGTTGCCGACATAAGGCACGCCGTTGAAATCCTGATGAACAGCGGCCGTGACTGGACCGATCGCATGAAGCGGCTGGCCGAACGCGCACCTGATCTGAATATCTTCGCGGCCGGGTTTGTCTTTCGCGATACTCTTGGCTGGGAAATCACGGAAGAGGGCCGGCAATTCCTCTCCGCGCTCGAAAAGGCCGTCGCCGATCAGAGCGAGCGGCCTCGATCAACCATCGATCCCCCATCCAGCGAAGTCACCGCGCAACCGGTCATGGATGCGGCAAAATCACTTATTCCTCCCCATAGTCACCGTCAAAGGTCGCGGCGTCGCCGCGGGAAAGGCGGGTCTAATCGACGTAGAGCATGACGCGGCGCAGCTTTAACTTGTCACGCGGCCTCTGGCCGAACCGCGTGCCGATATTTTGCAGCGAAGTTTCTAAGAGTGTGTCGTGTCAACTTCCTGACAGTGGTCTCAAGCTGACAATCGAACCTGCTACGCACAATTCGAGCAACTTGCTGTGAACAGTGCCTCAAGTCGTTCTGGCAAAGGTCCACCTGCGCCGGAGATCGACAGTCCGAGGCTTTGAGGATTGTAGTCATCTGCAGATCGGAGACCGTACGTAAATGACCATTGAGCCGATCGAGGATAATTTGCGGCTTGAAGAGGAATCGAGGCGACGAGACGAGATCAAAGTCAAGCTCCTTCGCGCGCGATCGGATGTGGCCAGGTACCAAGCAGAATTGACAGAGCTCGAGCAAACGCCGAAGCGTGAAGACGGCTCATCGATCTGCTCTGGGACACTTCAGCGCACGTGCGCAGGAGGTCGGAGAGCATAACGTGCGACCACGTCAATTGGAGCCTGTCTTGGATCCCGCTAACCTGCGAGCGGATGCTGGGGGCAGCGTCCGACCGAGCGACAGCTGGAAGTAGGCTGCCAACCGGGTCTTCGCAACAGGGGCTTGGCTTGGTGCAATGGCTGAGCGGTGTAGAGCGCAAGAATTCGCGCACAAGTGCAAGTGGCGAGAAGCCAAGCCACGAACGCTCACGCGCGTGACAAGTGTTGGGATCAGCCGTTTTGACCGGCTCATCTTTGTTCGCTCACAAGCAAGGTGCTGTCGCCGGGTTGCAAGGTTCACGCCTCCTCTGCGTCTTATAAATGTCATCTTGCCGATGCCAGTGAGCCGCGCTACGGCCGATCCAGCCAGCGCTCAGCTTCACACAAAGCATGCTGCAAGGATGCGGGCGGCAAAGCTCGAGGTAGTCGATGACAAAGCGTTTCCGCAACTGGGGCTTATTGTCCTTCGTTGCTTTCATGGCTTTCTGCCCTGTGGCCAAGGCGCAGGACCGCCGCATTGTTGCCGAACCTGTTGCACCTCACACGGTCTGCGACCGCCCAGTGCCGTCTGGCACAAACGATACGGCCAGGTTGCAAGACGCCATCGACCATTGCCCCGCCGGCGCGGCGGTCTATCTGGGCCGCGGCCAGTACTTCTCGGGCCCGCTCGGGATGAAATCAGGCGTCACCTTATGGATCGGACGTGGCGCCACGCTTGTTGCCATAGCCGAACCAGCTCTCTATGACAAAGGCTGGCGCCATTGTGGACGGATCGCAGGCAAGGGCGATGGTTGCCGTCCGTTCATCAGCTTTTCCGAGACGCGTGGCGGCGGCATTTATGGCGACGGTACCATCGATGGCCAGGGTGGAGCAGCGATGGCCGGCAGCACCGAAACTTGGTGGCAGTTGGCCCGCCGCGCCCAGACTGAGAGCGGCAATCAGAACGCCCCGCGTTTGATCCAGATCGATCAGGCGCAGGACATCACGTTCTATGGTGTCACGCTACGCAATGCGCCCAATTTCCACGTCGTGATGAACAGGGTCGAAGGTGCCACCTTTTGGGGGCTCACGATCGATGCGTCGGCCGAGGCCCGCAACACCGACGGCATCGACCCTGGCGCCAGCCAGGATGTGACCATCACCCGCAGCTTTATCCGCACTGGAGACGATAACGTGGCCATCAAAGCCGGCGACAATGGCCCAAGCCGTCATATCTCCATCATCGACAATTACTTCGGCTGGGGACATGGAATGTCGATCGGCAGCGAAGTGAACTCCGGCGCCAGCGACATATTGGTGCGCGACCTGACGCTGGATGGCACGACATCCGGCCTGCGCATCAAGAGCGATGTCAGTCGAGGCGGCTTGGTGGAGCGAGTGACTTATGAGAACGTGTGTCTGCGCGGCAACCGATGGCCGATCGCCTTCGATACAAAGTACAATCCACACGCACAAGGCTTCAGCATTCCAGTCTATCGCCAGATCGCTCTCCGCCATGTGCGCGGCGACAACGGTACGCTGCTGATGCGCGGTGTAGACGGCAAGCATGCACTTGACGTGACGCTGGAGGATGTTCGGTTTGCCGAGTCTGCGACTTGGCGGCTGGAAAACGCCAATGTAACCGCCGATCATTCTGAAGTGTCGCCGCCGCTGCCCGGCTGGGCGGGAGAGAGGGGGCCGGGCGGGTGGGAGCAATGTGCAAAGGCCTTCCGGAACTAGTTAATGCGTAACCACAACAACTTCGTGTCCGGCGGGTCAGGTTTCGTGTCAATGCGGTTGAGATTGAGTGGCGTTGCGCCCCGGGTCGTTTCATAGCGCTCACGTTCTTGCCAAGCTTTCCGACAAGCCTTGTCGCGGTCAGCCGCTCTGGAAATCGCGCCCGGCGGCATACTCGCTGCGTTGGCAAGGTTCGGCTGCTGTCGCGCTGCGGCTGTTTGTATCGATCATCGAGCGCGCAGCGGATCGGATGGAGAAGGTCACATGCGAATGATCGCGCTATCCGCTGCGGCTCTCGCGGAATGTTGCTCTATCTCGGCAGCCGATACTCAGTTGCTTTTTGTGTCGCACGCCGGAGAGACGGCCTATCACTCCGTGCAGGCAGCCATTGACGCACTGCCACCGCAAGGCGGGGATATCCAGATCAAGCCTGGCATCTATCGCGAAAAGGTCAAAGTCCTCAAACCTGGTGTTCATCTCAAAGGTACCGGCAAAAAGCCGGATGATACGATCATCGTGTACGGCGATGGCGCAATCAACGTGGGAGGGACAGCCCGTTCTGCGACGCTCAACGCCTCGGGCGATGACTTCCGGCTCGACAATCTGACGGTCCAAAACGACTATTCCCTCAAGGGGGACAATCCAGCTTCGCAGGCCGTGGCTCTATCGGTGACCGGCGACCGGGACGCAATCATCCATGTTCGCCTGCTTGGCGCCCAGGATACATTGTTCGCCGGTAAGGGCCCTAACGGTCGAATGTCGCGGCAGTACTTCTCTGATTGCTACATCGAGGGGCATGTCGACTTCGTTTTTGGCAATGCGAAGGCCTATTTCAGGCGCTGTGAGTTGCACGGCATCGCAAATCAAGCAGTTGTGTATACGGCGCAGAGCAAAAGAGCGCCGGGCGAGGACAGTGCCTTTGTGTTCGATCAGTGCAGGCTGACTGCCGAGCCTGGTGCGCGCTATGTTGCGCTTGGCCGCGCTTGGCGCCCCTATGCCACAGTGATCTTCCTGTCGACGAAGATCGATGCGCCGGTCATTGCGGAAGGCTGGCGCGAATGGGCCCCCGGCAAGACGGATACGTTCAGGACGGCCTACTATGCCGAATACAAATCCTCCAGCATCGGGGCCAATCCCGCAGGCCGCGAGCCTCATTCTCATCAATTGACTGACAGCGAAGCCGCGAAATGGTCGCTGAAAGCGTTCTTCGGGGGCGCGACAGATTGGCTGTCCAGCAAACCTTCAAGATAAAAATTAGACGAACGCTCGGGAAGTGGAGGGTTTTCAAACCCTTTGACCCGAGCCTCGTTGCGCTCGGGCGGCTCGTCCACAGCAACTCGCATTCGGGCAGGGGGGGCCATCGTAGCGCGCCAGATTCTTGTTGCCTCCTTTAAGAAGGAAAGCAAAGCGATCGACATTGCCGGCTGCGAATTCCTAATTCTTGTCAGCTTTCGAAAGCTGAATCCCGTATTCTCCAGAATCCAACGGCCGCCGAACGGCTGCCGCTTGCGGCCTTGTAAGGCGTGCGGATTGCGCAAGCCCTGTACCATCGCAAGGAGAACGGATGGATCCAACCGACCCCTTCTTCAATTCGGGCGCTTGAATCGAGGAGTACGCCGCGCAACAGGCGCGAGCAGGCAACGCAAGCCAGCAAAGCAACTTTGAGCGGCGGATGGAGGATTTGCAGGTTGATTCGACGGTGGGGACCCCCGCAAGCTCGCCTTCGCCGGATCGGGCTGTCGCAGAGGGCCGTGGACGGATCAGCCGAGGCGATATCGGCGGTTCGATGCGGATGCCGCCACACCTTGGTTCTAGAGGCGGCGCGCTCAGCGGTGGGCGGGCGAGCGTGGACATTCCCCGCTTTCAGCTTGAAGCTTCGCCCTAGCGCCGCAGTCCAGTTTGCGGGATGACCCGTTCAGCAGCGAACGCTACAGCTTGCCGGACTCAGACGCTGCGGTTCACGCCAAGAGCGGAAAAATCCGCGGACTGTGGTCACGCATCAGATCGGGGGCGGCAAAGCCCTTGGCGGGAGCGGGAGTAAAAAACCCTCGCGAGACGCGGGGCAGTCAGAGGTTTCTTCAACGAAGCTTCGCATTCATTACGCGAGGCAGCCGGCCGGACGCGCGGGGTCGACGCGGCGGACGAGGCGCTCATCAAAGAGTTAGCGGCAGGCAATCTCAGCGAAGGCAACATCAAAAATGCGGCGACCGACCCGCGCCATTTGAGCGAGCGCGTGCGTGAGAACGGCAGGCGCGATTGGCTCGCTTTTCGAATTCGTCTGGCGCAGGAGGCGCAGCGCTGCCAGGAACGCGGGAGAACCATCGTCAGCAGCTGGATCGCGACCGTGGATTTACGGATACCATGGACCTACCAGCCATGCCCCTGCCGTCGACGGCTTCGCCTGTCTGTCCCATCATCCACGGCACGAGGTGCGTACGGCCGGCGACGACATAGAAAAAGATGCCGATCGGCGGCAGCCTGAGGCCAATCCTCAAATCCTGACCGAAACCGCCGCGCGACAGGTAGAGCGGAAAGGTCTGGCAGACCAGAATCGAGTCCAAGCTTAGTCGACACATAAATTCCCACCCAATTGCTTGATTCACGATGATCGTAGCCGAGTCTCGCGCCGATTGAAGCCGGTGCCCGGATCTCGTTGAGAGATCATAACTATGCTCGTGCGAACGCGAGCATGCTTGTGACCTAGTTCGCGGTGGTCATGGTTACTTCATAATCGCTTCGGCCTCTGCACGAAACGCGTGGCGCGAGCCATCTCGTGAATAGAACATGTGACCGCCTGGAAAGACGACGAGTTTGACGCGCGGTGCTGAGGCAAATGGCGGCAATTGGTCGAGCACGATCTGTGATCCGAGATAAGGCGTGACGAGGTCAAACAGCCGTGCCCGACTAGCAATTGCATCTTCGGGTCCGTTGCGAGAATCTGGCGCAGCTCCGACAGCGACTCCGGAGGCCCGCGGCCGAAATCCCAAGCCTGCCCGACCGCGCCGTTGACTAGCTCATAGGAGCCGTCCGGCCGCCAGTTTAGCTTGCGCGTAAGGAGATCGACAGTGGCGCTGCTGAGAGGTGCGAGCAGCGTGTCGCTGGAGGGATCGCCGGAAAGATGGAAATCCGAGTCCGGATACGGATCGAGCCCACGCACTGAGGCGTCATAATTGCCGATTAACTTGCCGTTCTTGCGATCGAACTCACGGCGAAGCTCGGCGAGCTCAAACCGGCCCGCGAGCCTGCGACTCACCGCCTGATCGATGCCGGTCAGCGCCGCGACCTTGTCGGCCAGACGCGTGGTCGCTTCCTTGTCCGCCTTTGATGAGGTCGACCAGAAACTCTCCGCGTGCATAAGCTTCCACGTCGGCGAGATCGGCTCGCTTTACCGGACCCTCGGCTTCACGCAGGGGCGCGAGCAGGGTCGCGACATAGCTCGGCAGTGTTGCGATGTATTGCAGCAGGCAAGTGCGGGCATACTGGCCGTAGTCGAAGAGTGGCGAGACCATTATAAGGCCCTTGACGCCTATGCCCTGCCGCATCTGCAACTGGTGCACAACCTTTGGCCCGAGAATACCCCCATAGCTTTCACCCACGATGAATTTCGGCGACAACAGCCGGTCATGCTTTTCGAGCCAGCGGCGGACCACCAGCGCGAGCGCGTTGACGTCGCCGTCAACGGAAAAGAGCCGCTTGCGCACATCATCGCCGGTCCCCACGAAACGGCTATAGCTTGTGCCCACGGGGTCGAGAAACACCAAATCGGTGAAATCTAGCCAAGTCTCCGCGTTTGGCCTCACCTCCGGAAAAGTGGATGGCGTGACCTCGTCAGCATTGATCGGTAGCCGCCACGGTCCGGCATTGCCAACTGCAGCCTGGCCGATGATGAGCCCGGTCCGCCGTTGAAGAAGAACGTTACCGGGCGCGTGCCGCGATCGGCGCCGTCAAGCTGATAGGACGTATAGGCGATGTCGGCCTCCGGTTCACCCTTCTCGTCGAACAGGCGGATGGAGCCGCCCGTCGCGATGAAAGAGAGCGTCCGCCCAGGGAGATCAAGCGTTTGCCTGGTGCTGGAGTCCGGCGGCAGGCGATGCTGCTCGGCCGCCGACGGCGTACTTCGGCGCTTGGCCGGCGTGTTCGCCGGGGGCGCCCTTCTGGCCGGCCGGCGTCGTGGCATTGGCGCGCGGTGGCAGATCGTCTGCCCGCACGCTCCCCATGATCCCGCAAGCAAACAGGATCAACGCAAGAGAGGTGCTGCGCAGTGCGGTCGACGACATAGAGGTTCTCCTGTGCAAGGCTTGCTCTGTTGGTGCGCGAGGCGTGTCTGTCAAAAACGATCTAGTCACTAGCTCATGCGGGGGAACAACAAACCTACCAGAGTCAGCAGTTGCCACCGTCGGCGGGTGCAGATCGTATGCCCGACCATCGCCAATCGCCCGGTTGGCGGTTCGACCCCTGATCAGCTCAACGCGCTCGGCCTTCACGGCATGGCCAACGCCCTTCGTCGACATCGCCAAGCTGCGGCAGCAGGCCGCCGTCGAGGACATCGACTATCGCACTCCGCGCGGTCTGGACCGCAGCCTTCTGGCAATGCTGGTCGAAGGCGGCTGGACCGCCCACCACACCAACCTGCCGATCTGCGGCCCCCCGGCGTCGAGAGCCTGCGGCGAACCCGCAAGCCCGGCCGAAAGGCCTGAGCGAGTGGCTCCGTGGACATGCCGCCGCGCGTGGACAACGCGAAGGGCGTTGCCCACCTGCCCACAGCAGGAGCAGCAAAAAAACCAAATCCTTCGAGCCGCGATTCTAGATTGACCTCGCGGCTTCGCCGATACCACAAACCAAACAGCCAGAACGCCTCGCGCCCCGGGCGATGGGCGAGATCATCTCGGAATCCTGGGCGAGATCAAATCGGTACAGCCAGGCGAAATCATCGGAATCGCAATCGAGAAGCTCGCTGTCGCATGCTCCATGAAAAGGTAGGAGCAAAACGAGGCTTGCGATGATCTAGAAGAATATCAACGTAGACACCAATAGGTCGAGGGCGTGCTCCGTTTGGGGCGTGTGTGTGATGCTCGTCGGGTTATGGATGTATGACAGGCCGATGCTCGCATATATTCCGGGCGCGAGATACGCAGTGTATGTTCCCGTGATTGCTGTTGTATCGCGATGCACGAGCTCGCCCTTGGCCAAAGCAGCATCCACCGCAAACTTGCTCCAGACGGTGTTGGTGGCAACGAGAGCCATCAGATCACTGGGCCGACTATCAAAAGGTCCCTTCGCATAAAGGCGAAGCTCGTAGTACTGGCTGATTCTGTTGAGGTCGGGCGGTGCTCCCATGAGAGAGAATCCGCCATAGATACCACGAGATGGTGCCCCCTGGACGTCACTCTGCCAGAGCTGCCGGTCCGCGGCGATGTAGTGAAAACTATTGCCGCTATGCCTTTGCCGGTCCGGGTCCGCTACATTCTTGTAGCGGCTGTTGCTGAAACCAGCGCCTGCCCGCAACCACGTGTCAGGCACACCGGGAGCCGCCTTACTCTTGTAGCCAATCTCGTCGATGAAAAGAATGCCCGCGTTTGCTGTGCTCCAGTTCAGGCCGCTGGGATTCTCGGTTACATGCGCATAGGGTCCATCTGGACTGATTGAGCGCTGCACGGAGACTTTGTTGTACCAGCGATCATCGAAATTGTACTTCAGGTTGAGGGCGGGGGTCGGCGCCGCGTTGGTGCTCATCCCTGCTTGGAAAAGGGCGAACATGTTTGATCCTGAAATTCCTCCGAACAATGTGCCGGTGAATTCGTTCTGATTTCTAAGATAGCCAAACTTGAGTTCGAGTGTCCTGTCGAGGAAAGTTTGGTAGTAAGCGAGCGTGTTGAGTCCTACTCGATCAGGCCCCGGGCGCTTCCATGTCCAGTATTGCTGCTCGGCCCCCACGGCAATTTGACCATCAGCAATACCGAAGCGGCTGAGATCGTAGGTGACGATCATGAAGTTCGCCGTGGCAAATGTCGGATTCTGTCCCATATAGAGCTGGTTTGCGAAGCTGCTTCTGGCTGCATTCGGCAGCTGGTTGTCTGCAAAGCTGTTGTGCGTCCAGCCGATATACCCGATGCCGATGTCCGCCAGCGCCGATCTGGCGCCGCCCTTGTCCTGATCTATCGTATCGGAAGGCCCAGGTATGGCGAGCCACAACCCCTTTTCTCGTAGATTGTCGAAACGCGCGAAAGGGTCGATCGCCGCTTGTGTTCTCGTCTGGGTAGCCCGATCGGCACCGCCGCTCTTTTTGAGAGGCATGCTGGGACCATTTGCCGGCGCCGCGGCACGGGGTCCGGATGCCTTACTGATCAAGCGGATGGAGAGCCTTGTCTTCCGATCGGGAGCGGTGCTGCGGCTTCTTTTGGTGACCTGATCTGCAGTATCTCTGTTGAGATCAAGCTCGTTAGCGGCTTTTGCCAGAACTGAATTGCCGACCAGACAAGCCGCCAGCGGAAGTGCGACAACCCGGCCCCGTCGCTTCGAGCTGTATGCAAGTGCCGCCGTAGCCGAAGATGTTCGAGACGTTATCGCCGAAACAATGCGATCGCGCATAATGTACTTCGCGTCCCTATCTGCGAGCCGTGAATGGATCGAGCTTCGGCCTGATTGCCCGAGAAGCGGACTTCCCAGCCTTTGGAGTCTGAAGGCTATGGTGACCTCTAAAAGCAAAAGGTGTCGTATGTCCCCAGCGGGACCGGCTTTAACCGTCCCGAACCTCGTCACCCGGGGAGGGCGAGGCTGATCTGGCCTGCACGTAGCTTGTGCATCATGCGTGGCGCCGAGCGCGAGCGGCGTGCTGGCTCGATGAGGTGATGATGACGAACGAGCTTCAGCTGTCCTTGCCAGCAAGACATCGCGAGCGACCGTGCTCCGTGATGCCGCAGAGGAGTCTTATGGTGCCGAACATCGTGCTTGAAGACGTCATTCTCGACGAAATGGTAGTCACCGAAAAGCAACCCCGCCGGTGACGAGGGCAGGCATCATGAAGCTTTGTTGGCATCTCGGTCACCGAAAGACGAGGCAATCGACGGGCACGAGGTCTGGAAAATGTTGCCGTCTGTGCCCCCGGCGATCGTGGCAGAGTGTTCTGCGAGCTGGCGCAGGAGAACGGAGAAAATAGCATTCGAGCAGCTTTAATCGCTGCCGCAGGGCAGTTGGCGAATCCGTCAGCTCCATTAGCGCGGCCAGATCTATGGTGCATTCCAAGTTCCTTGACAAATGACCCGTGGGGCGTTCGATGGCCACGCTTGCCAGCTGTCCATCGTCTCGATCAACCTGCCGAGATTGGTAGTTGCAATGGCTGCCGGTCCAATGGCATGGCGCCCAGTGCTGAGGTGGCTAGCTGGCAGGGCTGAGTTTCCGTCGCAACGCACTCCGGCGAGTTGGCGCGGTTCGTATTCGGCCGCAGCAGGGTGAGAAAATCTGCAAGGATCTTGTGAATCGTGAGAAAATGGTGCCCCGTTGCTCGCAAAGACGCGAAGCAGTACGCCGCTGCCGACGGTAGGATGCAGGAGATCCCCGCTAGGGGGGCTTTTGCGCTGAAAAAGAGCCCACATTGGAGCCGAAGGGCAAACAATCGGAGGTTGCGAAGAATGATGGTGCCCGGGGGGCGCGGGCGGCTGCAGCCCGTCAGCATCGCAGGCTATTGCAGCAACGAGCGGCCTATTGGGTCGGGGAAGTCGCGCGTGGAACCATGGAGATGACAGATCAAGCTGCCGCCTCGGACTTGCGGCCGCTCTTGCACAGCTCGTTAGGGCGCATTCGCTGGGGTTTGATGTTTCTTGTTGTCTTCGTCGGCCTGGGTGCGGCGGCAGCCCATTTTGCATCGAGCCTCGCAGAGTTCGTCGAAACGCCTGCCGCTGGGCAAGTCGGTTCAACGATGGTTCTGTCACCGGAGGACAGGGCATCCCTGACCGAGACACAGGGGGCGCAGCAGAAGCTGAGCGATGACATCGCAGAGCTCACCCGCCACATCGATGCCCAGCGGGGCGACCTCCAAGCGATCTTGGATCAGCTCACAACACTGACTTCGCGAATCGACACCTTGCAGATTCCGGCGCCTGGTCCATCTGCTCCTTCCGCTGCTACTTTGCCGCCAGACAAAGCGGTCTTGAGCTCCGTCAAGAAACGCATCGGACGCTCAAAACCACAGGGTCCTGTTTCGGTCGGAGGCGCGCCTTTGATCGCAGGACCGATCGGCGAGCGCTGACACCACAGACCGGTCGCCTCCGTATCGCTGTCTCACCGCCTCGCCACCGCCGGGGCGGGGCCCGCGCCGAGCGCCGCGTCAAGCTGGCTCGCGCCGCCTCGACCCAAACCGGATATGGATTGGCCCCGTCCATCACATGTCTCGTCAGTGCAGCCGGATCTTCGCGATCACAGCGAGAAGATCCGCTACGGACGGCCTCCGCCGTAAGTCCGAACCGAAACGCCTGTCGATCTGAATGATGGGCCCGAGCAACGCCGAACCTGGACTATCCTAGTGGCTCTGCACAGTGATTTTGACTGGTTAGCACCGTGGGGGTCCAACGGACTTTCAGCGGAAGCTTAAGAGCGCTAAGGATGCCGGGGTCATCTAACGGGCCAGGCAACTCGCAGGGCAGCCCGTCGCCGCCGGGGCGCGGACGCGTCTCCCGCGGGCTCGCGTGAATCTTCCGTATAGAGAGTCTGCGTTGCACGACGATCCTGGCCTTGCGCGCGACCCATCGCAGCACAGCCTGTCGGTGGAGGTCACCGCTGCGTCTGGGTCCAAAGGTTCGCATCGACGCCGTGTAGCCGCATGGCTTTGCGCGCCGCGTATAAGCGTCGCGCTGAGCGTCGGAATGGAAGCGATCCAACGCGCCACGCTGAGACCATGGCGTTTAAGTTGAAGTCCTGCTCCCAGTTCATGGTGTCAATCGGCCTGCAAATTTGACCCCTCATCGGCGTCCAATTTTGACCCCTTCGTGCGGCGGGGTTTGCTGGTAGCGCTCGTCTCGTCGGAGCTGGCCGGGATAGCGGAGGCGAGACGAGCGCGGGTGGCGTGATCGTCGTCTCGGCTCTTGAATCGCCAGCTGTCGTTGCCGGTCTCGACGATGTCGCAGTGATGGGTCAATCGGTCGAGCAGCGCGGTGGTCATTTTGGCGTCGCCGAACACGCTCGGCCATTCGCCGAAGGCGAGATTGGTGGTCACGATGATGGAGGCCCGCTCATAGAGCCGGCTGACGAGGTGGAAGAGAAGCTGTCCACCGGACTGGGCGAAGGGCAAATAGCCGAGTTCATCCAGCACGATGAAGTCCATCCGGGTCAGATGCTCGGCGAGCCGTCCTTGCCGTCCGTTGCGGGTCTCGGTCTCGAGGCGATTGACGAGGTCGACTACGTTGAAGAAGCGGCCGCGGGCACCGGATCGGATGCAGCTTCTGGCGATGGCAATGGCCAGGTGGGTCTTGCCTGTGCCGGTTCCGCCAACCAGCACGACGTTGCGTTGTTGGGCGATGAAGCCGCCGCCAGCGAGATCATTGACGAGCGTCTGATTGATCGGCGTGCCGTCGAACTGGAAGTCGGCGATGTCCTTGGCAAGCGGCAGCTTGGCAATGGTGAGCTGGTATTTGATCGACCTTGCTTGCTTCTCGTTGATCTCGGCGTTGAGCAGGTCGCCGACAATGCGCTGAGGTTCGTGCTGGCGCTTGACGGCGGTTGCCATGATCTCGTCGAAGGCGGCCTTCATGCCGTAGAGCTTCAGTTCGCCCATGAGGTCGAAGATTTGGGTTCGTTCCATCAGATGGTCCTCCGGAGGTTGTCGTAGCGGGCACAATCGGCGATCGGTGCATGACGGAGCGTCAGTGCGGCCGGCGTCATGATGTTGGCCGGTGGGGCGGGTTCACGTTGACGGGCCAGGATATTGAGCACGACATCGGCGGAATGGACGCCATGACCGAGCGCTTCGGCACAGGCCGCTTCCACCGCGGGCAGACCGTCAGTCAGCACCGCGTTGAGGATGTCGACCATCTGCCGATTGCCATCGTCGGTGCTGGCAAGCTTGCGCCGGATCCGCTCGATCGCGGCCGGCAGCACCCAGTCTTTGAAGGGAGCACCGTTGCGCAAGGCGCCGGGTTTGCGGGCGAGCACCGGCACATAATGCCAGGGGTCGTAGACGGTATCGCCGCGGCCAAAGGATCGCGGGTGCTCGGCAACGATGCATCCATCCTGACGGATCACGATGCGATCGGCATAGGCTTGAACCTCGACCGGTCGTCCGACTGCGCTGGCTGCGACCGAGTACTTGTTGTTGTCGAAGCGCACCAGGCAGGTCTTCGAGACCGATGCCGTCACCGCATGGAAGCCGTCGAAGCGGCCGGCATAGGGAACGAGTTTGGGGCGTTCGGCTTCGAACACTTCCCAGATCGTCTGATCGACCAGCTCCGGATGGCGATGAGCCTTGGCGTAGGCGATGCATTTGTCGAGCAGCCAGGCGTTTAACTCGTCGAGGTTTTTGAACCGCAGCCGCGGCGTGAAGAAGCGTTCCCTGACCAGCCCGACCTGGTTCTCGACCTGCCCCTTCTCCCAGCCCGACGCTGGCGTGCAGGCGACCGGATCGACCAGATAGTGGCTGCACATCTGCAGGAAGCGGCGATTGTAGAGACGCCCTTTACCGACGAAGATCGTCTCTACGGCAGTCTTCATGTTGTCGTAGATGCCGCGGGTGCAGGTACCTTTGAACAGGGCGAACGCCCGGTCGTGGGCGTCGAACACCATCTCCTGCGTCTCCCGCGGATAGGCCCGCACGAACAGCATGCGGCTGTGGCAGAGCCGGACATGGGCGGCCTTCACCATTACCGTGGTGCCGCTCAGCAAGACCACCTCGTGGCTCCAGTCGAACTGATAGGCTTCGCCTGGGGCAAAGCTCAGCGGGACATAAGCGGCCGCGGTCGATTGCCCGCGTTCTTTGCTCCACCGCCTGGCGTAACGCCGCACCGCATCGTAACCGCCGTCATAGCCGCGGCCGCGCAGCTCTTCGAAGATCCGGATCAACGTCAGCTGTTCACGAGCCGATTTGGCCGCGTTCGCCGCCAGCAATCCGTCAAGCTCTACTGCCCATCGTCCCAGCTTTGGCCGCGGCTGCACCTGCCGCTCGTACTCGAAGGAGGTCTCTCCCGACCTCAGCACCTTCCGGACCGTGTTCCGCGACACCTTCAGGTCACGGGCGATCTCCTTGATTGTCTTGCCCTTGATGAAGTGCTCGCGCCGGATCCGGGCAATCGTCTCCACGATCAGCATCCCCCACCACCTGCTTCGTTCCAAAGCAGGCAGCGCAACAGACCAATCTGTAGGGGGTCAATTTTGGACGCCGATCCCCCGGCTTAGGGGGTCAATATTGCAGGCCGAATGACATTCATGGCTCATAGAAGGGATTGTTGCCGGGCAGTAGGTAGTTCGAGCGAGCAATCGTCGCGTTACGACCAACATTGCCTACGATGTCAAGTCGCTATCCCTGGACGGAGCGGCCGTCGCGAGTCCATCGGGAGCCATTGTCCGTCGCAAGAAGGTTCTACGACTAAATTCTTCAGACAATTGAAGCGTCTCCGCACTGAGCGAGTATGCCGCGCGGTTGGCACAATCGCCAAGATCGGGGATTTCGGGTCAGTTGGTCGCACACTTGTCAGAGAGACGCGAGCTCACGACGAACATCAGTTGGCGATCGTGACAGCGGTGATCGCTCACCATCCCCCGCGTAGCGCTCATGGCTCATCAAGACGTCGAGGGGAGCCTCAGAGGGCTGGTAGGTCAAATTTGGCTTGAAGCTGACGTAAGGTCATATTGTAGCGTCGCCAGCGAAACATGACCAAAGCAGGCTCGATCCGATAATGCAATTTAGATTTACAGACTTCAACGACGTGCGCGCCGCAAACAGAGCATATAGCAAGGCTTCGGGAGTAGGTTATCATCGCAGTAGACTGCGCGGGACGCCACATCTCGAGCAGCAGGCAGCTTCAGCTCTTGACATATGGACTTGGTGTCTATCGCCTCAAGAGAGGATCAATTACATCCGAAAACATCGTTCCCAATTCCGGTTTGACAGCTACGGCCAGATGATCGGTGTCGTCCGCGGTCGTTGCTTCAGTGGTTACGCATCCGAGCTCATCAAATGGCGAAATCGATTCAGGGCCAACACGTGGCGTGCTGCCGTGTTGTTTTGCGCTGGGACTTGGGCAATCCTCATTTATGCTGTCCTCCGAATGCTAGATATTGTTCGCAATTGACTGGAGTTCCCATAGTAAGGCCGTTCACCGCCGCGTGAATTGAAAGTCTTTAGTATGCGTATGAACGGTTGCAAGCTGACTCGTGTCTGCAGCCGTAGTTCGGACTCGTCCCATCTTCGGCGCGTTACGGATTTGGTTCACGTGCAATCGGATAGTCATGAGATTGCCGCCCACGAACAGGGCCCCGTCTCGGTTGGTCGTCGGATGATCCAATCTTGGTCCGAAACCCCTGCCGGAGCTAATCTGACCGCCGGACCCAACTTATCAAAATCACTGTGCAGAGCCACTAGGCGAGCGTGATATCCGGCTTCGCTGTCACCGCCTCCAGAATCAATTGCGAATGCGCTTCGATTTGCGGTCACCGCCCTGGCGTTTAGGAGCGATGTCGCCGACTTCCTTGAGGCGACCGCGCCGGCGGATCGCGCTGACACCAAAGCGCTCGGCAGCCTGTCGACAGGACATGCCACCGTCAATCGCTGCTACCACCCTTTGGCGAAGATCAACCGAAAACGCCCTGGCCATACATGCTGGCCTCCCTCGCCAGCATGTGGCTTGAATCTGACTCGCGCCGTTTTGGGAATCCCACCCGATTCGGTCCGGTCGGAAAATGCTCTAGTATGACCGTACGGGCCGCGGCCCGCGACCTCATTTGATGCTTCAAGAACTGTGCGCATATGGGTGGTCTTCGTTAATATGGTGCGCGGTCGAGATAAGCGTCGAATGCCGCAGCAACGGCGCGGATGACAAAACGGTGCTCCTGCTTGACGCGGAGGATACCCTTCTCGATCTCCACTATCCCGTCCTCGGTGAGCATCTCCAAGCGATCAGCTGAAACAAGAAAAGCTACCGGATCAAATCCGTGCTTGACGCAGATTGCTGGAACATCGGCCTGTAAGTCGCACATCACGCGTTCGATGATTTCGGCCCGAAGCCGATCTTCCTCGGTGAGACGGTAGCCCTTTGAAGTCGGGAAGCAGCCAGCTTTGATATGCTGATGATAGGAAGCGGTTGCGAGCTCATTCTGGACGTAGCCGTCAGGAAGGCGGCCAATGGCGGACGGACCGAAGCCGATCACGGTTTGACAGGTATCAGCCGAATAACCCAGGGAGTTGCGGCAAAGGCGACCGGCCTTCTGCGCCAGCGCGAGCTCGTCGGATGGCAAGGCGAAATGGTCGAGCCCAATTTGTCGGTAGCCCGCCGCGACCAGAGTTTCAGCCACCGCCGCGGCTTGCTCGGCGCGAGCGACATTGTCTGGCAGCGCCGCCTCATCGATCTGGCGCTGACGTTTCATATAGGAGGAAACATGGGCGTAGCCGAAAACCGCAAGCCGGTCCGGCCGCATAGCTACCGCGATTCTGGCGGAGTCAACGCAGGACTGCACCGACTGGTGTGGCAATCCGAACAGGAGGTCGAAGTTGATGCGGCTTATTCCATGCTGGCGCAGACTTTCGACGGCAAGAGCTATCTGTGTCTCGCTCTGGACGCGGTTCACTGCCCGCTGCACCAGGGGATCAAAACTTTGCGCGCCAATGCTGGCGCGGCTGACGCCGGCTGAGCCTAATGTTTCGGCCATCTCGGTCGTGAACGTTCTGGGATCGATCTCGACGGCAACGGTGGTCGACTTGCTGAATGTGAAGCAGTCGCGCAGGAGCTCCATCAGGCCCAAGAAGTCGGCAGGCGAGATGATGGTCGGCGTCCCGCCGCCGAAATGCACGTCGCTGACGGACAAGGCGCGGGGCGCCTGCGCTGCGACCAAATCAATCTCCTCGCGGAGCACCGCGAGATATTTGCGGATCGGTCGCTCGCTGTGAGTGAGGCTTGTCGGGAAGCCGCAATACCAGCAAATCGAGCGACAGAACGGAACGTGGAGATAGATGGATACCGGTTCATCGCGCGGCAGCCGCCTCAACCATCTCCCATAAGTGTTGGCGCCCACCATCGCGGAGAAATCAGGTACGGTCGGATAAATAGTGTACCAAGGCAGGCGGGAATCGCAATATTTGTTCAGCAACGAGGTCTGCACGTCTTATCTATCCATGCTCACACAACATGAAGTTGACCCATCTCCTCTTCGGTGTCTTTGCTTCATGTCAATGCGCCCGCTTTGGTCTCGATCTTTGTCTGGGCGTAGTGGCAATCCGTCCTCCGAAGGTGTGTCGCTTCTGGCTCTCACACGTTTATGAAGAAGCAATGATCTCAAACCATCAGCTCGCGGCGGATGTGGTAAAGCGCGCCGACGGCTGGCGGGATCAAATTCGCTCTGGCAGCCTGGCAGCATAGGATCAATAGGGCAGGAGGGTTCATGAACTGATGGTCATACGTTCAAATCCGGTCCCGCAACGACCGATGTTTGCGATAGCAAGCCATCCAGAGCCCAGGCCTCCGAGAGGAAGTCGGGGTTCTTCTTGTCCGCCGCAAATCGCAGGATCGCGGCCAAGTCACCGCGCAGCACGATTCGAGCGCATCCATCTCAGCCTTCATCGACGGTTCATACATGCCATCTTGATCGCAGTGATAATGCCTCAAATCTGCTTTTTGACTCTTTCCAGCTCGCTTTGCCCAGCATCCTGATCGGTTCGACGTTCGATCCGCATTCGGTTCACTTCTTGGGTGAATTCCTCGCAAAACTGCTTGAACAATTCGGGCTTTATTAAGTGCGTCCGGAGGCCGTTCAATACGGATGGCGCCAGCGCATCGTGCCGGATGTTCACGCGATTATTGCACGTCCCCTTGTTCCCGCGCCGCCGCGCAGCCGAGCAGGTCCTTCGTGTACCCACCGCCGACGCCGGCGGCCCAGGCATCTCTTCGCCGGCCTAGTGAGATGCGGTTGTTGCGTGGCGGTCGAGCTTGTCGCGGGCGTAGATGGCCTCCTGGCGGTAAGGCGGCTCGCCATCGGCATATTTGGCAACGGCAATCTGGGCCAGAAGCGCTTCCGTCGTCAAAGCAAGTGCCGGTAACGAGAGACGCGGAAGCCAACTCCAGCGTCGCCGACCGCCTCGCAGTGTTCCAGTTCAACGTCCTCTCGGCCTAATCCTCCGTAGAAATCACCCGGCCTCGGCGAGCCGAGGGGCATCAGCAGCTATCGGATTGCACGTCTCTCCACCATACTGTGTATGTGAAGGACAGGACTTGGCGGCAATCAAATACCTGAACGTGACCGCTGACGATTTTCACTGAGAAGAAGGACGATGTGTCGTCCTCGTAGCCGATGCATATCTCCGAGGTCCCAGGGCTCAATATCCAACGCGATTTCGCCCCGTGGTGACATAGGTTCGGTAACAAACCGCTGACGTGGCATTCACTGTCGTAGTCGTATCCGTACACTTGTTTTCCGCATACGGCGACACTAATCTCGTTGCGCGTTTTGGTTTCGCGTTCGTACACGCTGAGGACTTCGCAGCGGCGATGGTAAGCGAACGCGACCGCCGCTGACGCCACTCGGACATGCTGTTTCATATCACCTACCTAATGCCGGACGGACGAAGGGCGGGATGCGCCGAGTGCGCCCCCGTGTCGTCAATGGCCGGCAACGATCGCCGAGGGTAAGGGAGTCCAAATAAAAGACGCCGCTCCTCTTCGTCCTAACTCCCCACCGCGGGTTCTTTCTTTAGGCCCGCAAGGGTGACGACCCGGATCCTGATCGCCGAATCACTGCGCTTTAGCTCACTCGCGATCTCTTGCGCAGCTCGCGCGGCTTCCCGCAGTTCGAATACCCGCTGGTCGTCCAGCTTAGTCCATCGGGTAAATCGCTTACCTAGCAACCCCACCTAAAAGCAGTCATTTATCTGGGTTCTCCCCGACTAAATTCGTGTCCTACCGCTGTGCGACGTCAGTGCTTTGCCTGACAAGCTCGCGAACTCTTACGCGATAAGGTCTCGTCTGAGAATGCTAACCCGTTTGTTCAGTGCTCGGCGCAACGCATTGCCCTCACCTGTCGTCATCCTGCCAGCGGACCGCTCGGACACACAATCCATCATGACCCGTTGAATCTGGACCAGTTTCATACTTTCGATCTGGGCAATGCGCTTCTTAACTTCGGCGTGCAAGCAGGCAGTCTTTCTAGACATCGTCAGATCCTGATGCTCCACGGAGTCCAGCCCGAAAGGCTAACGACGTTTGACGGTACAGCATCAACATTGGATCGGGCTCCTACCTTTTCTGGGGGGCCCGTCGCTCCCTGGCCACTCATCCTCTATTCATCCTCGGGGCGGCCCGGGCTAAAGAAGGGCACTGCCCGTCGTCACCCAGCGCTCAATCTAGCGGAGGTCGAGGCGCCGAGACCGAGCACCCGCGCCGTTTCCGTCTGCTCTCGCCGTCTTCGACCAGCGCGACCGCCCGCGCCCTGAGATCCTTCGAGTATCCCTTCGCCATCGCGACCTCGCCATTGCTTGTCAAAGCAACCCGAATCTGATTAGCGCGCCTCAGGGACCCCCCTTATTTGTTCCGATTCACATCAACCGAAAACCGCTCTAGCCTGAAGGAGATCGAGCTTAGCGCGCCCGTACATCTGCCGTTTGACCAGCTTGAGTTTCCTGAGCTTCCACTTGGCCATTGGACCATGGTTGCGTGTGAACCTCCTCCGAATGAGTGGACACCTGTAGTAGGCTCAATGAGCCCGGAGGTGTCGAATGGAACGTCAACGTCGGTCGTTTACCGAGGATTACAAGCGCCAGGCGGTCGAACTGGTCGTGTCGAGCGGTCGCTCGATCGGGTCGGTTTCCAAAGAGCTGGGTCTGCGCGACTCGGTGCTGCGGCGCTGGGTAGATAAGCTCCGGCAGGAGCCGGCATCGGCGGCGTGGCGCCCCACCACGCAGGCGACGCCGATGTCGGCGGACCAGGCTTATAGCGCGACAATCAGGATGAGAGCGGCGCGTCAATCAAGATGAGACGAGGCGGCCGAGTCAGGAGATAATTGACGCTGGCCGCCTACTTGGCAAGCGTTGATTGACGCTGCGCGACAATCAAGCGGCGCTGCCAGCGTCAATCACAGTCTTGTCGAGTTCGTTGGGGGTCGTGTGAACAGGTGGCCGGCCTGGACCGCGCTTGCGATCGAGGGCAACTTTTCGACGGTAACTTTCGACGTTCATCTCGAGGATCGTGGCGTGGTGGACCAAACGATCGATGGCAGCCAACGTCATTGCCTGGTCCGGGAAGATACGCCCCCATTCGCCAAATGGCTGATTGGCCGTGATCAGCAGCGAGCGTCGTTCGTAGCGGGCGGCGATCAACTCGAACAGCACACTGGTTTCCGCCTGATCCTTGCTCACATATGTGATGTCGTCGAGGATCAGGAGGTCATAGCGATCGAGTTTGGCGATCGCGGACTCCAGCGCCAGCTCGCGCCGCGCGACCTGCAGCCGTTGCACCAGATCAGTGGTGCGCGCGAAGAGAACGCGCCAACCGTTCTCGACGAGAGCCAGGCCGATCGCCGTGCCGAGATGGGTCTTGCCGCCGCCCGGTGGACCGAACAAGAGCAAATTGGCGCCGGCCTTCAACCAGGCGTCGCCAGCGGCGAGCGCCATCGCCTGTGCCTTTGATAGCATCGGCACGCTTTCGAAGTCGAAGGTGGCGAGCGTCTTGCCGGCGGGCAAACGCGCTTCCACCATGTGTCGCTCGATCCGACGGCGGGTGCGATCGGCCGCCTCGTGCTCGGCAAGGGCGGCGAGGAAGCGGGCGGCAGGCCACCCTTCCTTGTCCGACTGTGCGGCGAGCTTCGGCCAGATCGCCTTGACGCCCGGCAGGCGGAGCTCATTGAGAAGCAGCTCGACACGGGCAGCATCGACGGAGGTAGCGATACCGGTCATGCTGCCTCTCCCAGGTTCGAGCGGCCCGACATGACGCTGACGGAGGCGAGTTCATCGTAGACGTCGAGCGGCGCCAGCTTGACGGCGACACGCGGGATCGAGGCCGCCTCGGGTCGGAAGCGGTCGCGCAGCGCGGCAAGATCGGGTAACTGTCCGGCGTCCAGATCCATCGCGATCACCTCGGCGAGTTCTGCTTCGCAGGCGCGCTCGTGAGCCAGCGCCAGAAGCTCGACCGTCACCTTGCAGGCGCGCCGGTCATCACCATGCTCCCGCAAGGTCTCGAACAGACGTTTGTAAGCTGCACGCGGGAAGAGTTGGTCGCGATAAACGAGATTGAGGAGCGCCATCGGCTTGCGCCGCAGGGCATGGATGACGTGCCGGTAATCCACAACATGACCGCCCTGGCTCTCGGACACAGGCCGACCGCGCCGCAGCGTCACGACCGGCGTGACGCCAAGGAAGCATTCGAGCCGGTCGTCGAAGATGCGCACACGCAGGCGATGGCCGATCAATCTTGAAGGCACGGTGTAGAATACGCGCCGCAGGATGAAGCCGCCTGACGACGTCACCGGGATCACTTTCTCCTCGAAGTCGGTCGTGCGGCCTTTTGGCAGCGGCGCCAAGGCCTCCTTCTCGAGCGCGATCGGCTTGGCGAGGTTGGCGTTGCGCCGGCCGACAATCTCGTCGACAAAAGCCCGGTACGCATCGAGACTGGCGAACTCGCGCGTCCCCCGCAGCAACAGCGCATCTTCCAGTGCCCGCTTGAGATGGCCGTGCGCGCTCTCGATCGAGCCGTTCTCATGTGCGATGCCCGCATTGTTGCGCGTTGGCGCCATGCCATAGTGGCCCATCAGCCCGGCGTAGCGCTGCGTCAGATCCCCCCGTGCGTCGGCGGCCAGATTGCGGAATGCTGCCGACAGGCTGTCGCTGCGATGCTCCCGCGGCACGCCGCCAAGCGCCCACAGCGCGTTCTGCAAGCCCTCCGCCAGGGCGACGAAGCTTTCGCCGCCGAGCACGACATGGACATGCTCGAAGCCGGAGAACGCCAACCGGAAGTGATAGAGCCGGTGATCGAGCGGCTCACCCGCGATGGTAATACCGAGCGCGCTCACGTCGGTGAAGTCGGACAGACCCAGGCGGCCGGGCTCGTGCTGCTGGCGGAAGATCACGTCCTGTTCGGGGCCGTTGAGCGCCCGCCAGGCGTTGATGCGCCGCTCCAGCGTGCGGCGGATGTTCGGGTTCAAGTCATGATGCCGTCGGCGCAGCTCGTCCAGCACGCCGATCACGCGGATGCCGGGCGCAGCCTTCAGGATCGGAACGATCTCGGCGTCCCAATACTGCCCGAGCGGATCGGACCGGCGCCGGCCCCTCGGCGTCTTCTTCTGCGATGGCGGGCGACAATCGCCCTCGATTCGATACGCGCTTGCCTTCGAGAACCCCGCCTTGGCCGCGGCGGCCTCGGGGGACAGTGTCAGTCGGTACGTCATGTACAGCCTCATCTGGTGGTCGGTGATGTGGAGGCCAGGCAAGGCATCGATTCCCTCTTGTCGAGACGAACCAACAGCTTGCACCAGCCGCACCCGGCCGCCAGACGGGTCCAAAAACGCGCGACGCCGATGGGGACGGTCCTCCGGTCGGGCTGCGCCCTCCCTTCGGTCCGTCCCCATCGGCGCAGTCTCACCTTGATTGTCGCTGGAGTCTCACCCTGATCGCCGCCGCGCAAGGCTTCAGAGATCGCCCGGTTGCGTCAGGAGAACGAACGGCTGCGCATGGAGCGCGACATTTTAAAAAAGTCGATCGCGATCTTTGCCGGAACCCGGACATGAGCTTTCGCTTCATCGAGGACCACCGCGAGACCTATCCGATACGCTTGATGTGTGCCGTGCTCGAGGTCTCGCCGGCGGGCTATTACGCATGGCGCGAGCGCCCGGTGAGCGCGCGTGCGGGCTCCAATTCCACGCTCCTGGCCGAGATCCGGCAGGTCCATCACGACAGCGGTCAGCGCTATGGCAGCCCGCGGGTCTATGCCGCTCTGCGGACCCAGGGACGGGGCGCCAGCCGCGGCCGGATCGAACGGCTGATGCGTCGATATGGCATTCGAGCGCTCATGGCGCGACCCCGTCGGGTTCGCACCACCGACAGTCGTCACGATCTGCCGATCGCGCCGAACCTGATCGCGCGTGACTTTGCCGCCGCAGCGCCAAACCGGGTCTGGCTCGCCGATATCAGCTACATCCCGACCGCGGAGGGCTGGTTATACCTGGCGGCCGTCATGGACATGTTCAGCCGAAAGATCGTCGGGTGGGCGATGCGGGATCACATGCAGGTCGAACTGCCATCCGCGGCTCTGGCAATGGCCATCAAGCAGCAACGCCCGCAGCACGGGTTGATCCACCACTCCGATCGCGGAGTGCAGTATGCCTCACGCGCCCATCGCGACGCTTTCACGGGCGCCGGCATCACCGCATCGATGAGCCGCAAGGCCGATTGCTACGACAACGCCCCGATGGAGAGCTTCTTTCATACGTTGAAAACCGAGCTCGTCATCATCGCGACTACAACACCCGCGCCGAAGCCCAGCGCGATATCTTCGCCTTCATCGAGGGCTTCTACAACCGCACCAGGCTCCATTCCGCCATCGGATATATCGCCCCGATCAAAACGGAGCTAAAAGCCGCTTAAACCGTCCACTTTTTCGGGGGAAGATCAGTGTTAGCCGTGCACCGCACCCTTATCTTTGGCGATGCCATTCGCGAACGAGCCAATGAGGCTCCGCTTGGATTCATCCATCCAAGGTTCGAACTCGATCTCGCCCCTCTTTCTGATCATCGCGTGGAAGCGGCCAACGAGAGCGTGGGCATCGGCCAGCATAGGAACGCTTTGTTCAATACCGGCATCCGTTACGGTCTCGGCCTTGCTTAGGTGGTCGCTCTTCGTCGTCAACAACTGCGCGATCGTCCTGGCGGCGGGGACCTTCTGCAATTGTTGACGGCTGATAGTCTCGGCGCGTCGCCGTCGCGTGGCCCATTCCGCCACCGCGTGCAGTGATCCCTTAAAGCCTTGCCCTCTCAAACGGCGCTAGAGTTCGGCACCGTTGCGACAGCCGCCTGGTTCCTAGAGAGGCTACGAGAGACCGTTAACTATGGCAATCACGAGTTTCGGCAGAGAGTGGCTGATGATCTGCGGCAGGCGGCGGCCAATCCGAGATTGCGCGAGCAGTTTTTTGCACAGGCTTCCGAGGCCAACGCGAGCTGCGAGGATCGAGTTACCTTGCACTGGAACGGTATGCAGACCGCGCGCCTCAACGCTGATGTCGAAGGCGGCGTATATGACGATCGTCTTGGCGAACTGATCCAGCGCGGCCGTGTTGCGTTCCGCTTGGAGGCACTTGACGAGATCGCGCGCGACAGGGTCAACTCGCTCCTCAGCCTCGACCCAGACATAGACGACGTGGAAGTCTACTTGGCCTATCAACATCGGCTGCGCGAGCCGCTGGAGCTCAGTCACGTCGCCCCTGACATGCGCTTCCTGGCGGTCTCTCGCGTAAGCGAGGATGATGCGACGGAGGCGCTGGACCTGGTCCGGGAGCGGGAAGCGAACCAATTCACCGACTATATGGCCACCCGCTGGCAACCTTGGGAGACGGTGCTGAGGCGCATCGCACCGGACGAACATGCAGCGATGCAGGACCGGCTTGTCGAAGCCATGGGCGAAGAGTTTCAAAGCCGTCTGGATCAGCGACTGGCCGAACATGGTCTGGTAGGCGACGTCGATGCCGAGCGGGTGCTCGGAGCCCAAGTCCGAAACCAAATCGCAGCCGAGATAAAAGGCGAGGTCATGCACCGGCTGCTCGCAGAGCGTGGCCTAGAACAGTGAGACTTCCCCTCTTGGAAGCCGACATGAAGCTTTGCCACGCCGAGCTGGCCGAAGAGAATCAGCTCCTTTTTCTGGTCCTGGCATCGACAGGCGTGAGCCTGTCAGAGGCATTAGAAATCAACAAAGAATTCGAAGAACGAACTTGTAGGTACACCTTTGTTGGAATGAAGTCCTTGACCTCCAAAAGGCGCACTCCTTTCCGAAAGTCCTGCGTCTCCGCCAGCCGAAACAAATACGACGGAACCTATTGACAGGTCGCATCCCGGAGGCGTTGAAGAGGCTGAACAGGTTTCTGGACAATTGCTGAATCGATGATTCGATAAGGTCATCCAAGTGGATCGACCGGATGGGCTATGGGCGAAAGTTGGTGACAGCATGAAGAGGTAAGGCGGCGTATCGTGGTGGTGTTCGAAGCCTCCAGTTTCCATCGAAGGAAGATACGCCGTGACCGACACTAACGGTTTTCAATTTTCCCAGCCAGGAAGTTTCGCGGACCCGCTTACCGAGGTTTTTCGCAACGGCGCGCGAGCGCTGCTGATGGAGGCCGTGGAGGCCGAAGTGGCGGCTTTGCTCGGCAGGCACGCCGCAGGTTACCGATGATGGCCGCCAACGGCTGGTGCGCCACGGCCATCTGCCCGAGCGAGAGATCATAACTGGCATCGGCTCGGTAGCGGTGCGCTGCTCGCGGATATCTGTCGTACTCACAGTTACGCAGGAGAGTGACCGTCGACGCGTGGTCGATGAAGGCTCCGCACGTCCAGCTCAAATTGTCTTCAGGTCTTTCACTCCGTGGTTGACGCTTGCTCTTCAGGAGCGATTCGATGCGCCTCATGCGGCGGCACCGGCCGAAATCAAGTCGAAGTGTCCTGCAAACCTACAACTCAATAGGGTCCGAGTTCAGGACGGTGATGCGTCTGGGCAACTGTTGTCGACTAACTCAAAAATGTCACGCCAAGTCGGCGCGCATCACGCCAAACTACCTGGCATATCGTATCGATGTCCGCGCTTAGAACGCGCAGCCCAAAGGTTGCGGGCATGAAACGCGCGTCAGGCGTCTGAACGATTGCGGAGGATGCCGTGAGGTGGCGGACCTTGCAGCGCATTGGACTGCCATCAACCAAGATCTGTCCTGCGCAGACAATGCTTTTCCGCTCATTCGACATATTCCGCCTTTCCCAATATAGCACCTGCACTTTTGACCGGCGACTTCCGCCTCAAATAAGGCCAGACCATGGTGTCACGCTACTCTCGGCGTCTCTTTTTCAATCCCAGCCAACTTTGCCAACCTCCCATCGTGTGTCCACAATTCTCCACCCGGCGTGCTTCGTGTCGCCGCTGCTGTTCCAAGCTGCAACCTACTCGACCATGACGCGCTCCACATTCCGTAAACCGCGCAGCGCGCCCTCATCATGCCGCTCTTCGCTCCGCCAGTAGCAGATTTGCAGCGTCTTGGACAACGGCCCGCCTCCCTTCTTCTCGCAGGCCCTCCAAGCTCCAAACAGCGCGCTTCCGCCTTGCGCGGTACACCCATAGAAGCTTCGACGCTCGGCGCGGCTTGGACTCTTGACAACCGTTTCTGCCGCGGCCCGGCGTGGCGAGCGCAAGCTCCGGCAAAGCCGGCCGGGCCAATCGGCCGTGAAACCGTTGGAGCACAGTATCTTGGCACACCCGGGGACGTTGATCTGCTTACAAGGATGCCGCGGAACTGGATCGACGAGGCGTTGAAGTCGCCGTGACGGCGTCACGACTGCCGCTTTCACATGTCGATTGGACCGCTTATCAACTGAGGTGTATTCCCCTCGATGACTCTGCGCGATCTCGATTGAACAGGCTTTCTTGTGCTGCCCGAACGAAAGGCTCTCCACACCCGCCTCGATCAACGCCTGCTCACCCTAGCACCCACTTTTCGTGGAACGAGAGTCGTGATTCAAGCGAGATAATACCCGAAGCAAGAGAAGTGCGCTTTTCGAGGAAAGATCGCAAGTGCCTGAAACCTGTTGCCCCTCACCGGTGACATTGCAGCGTGATTTGAAGCGAGCGCGGATACTTCTGTTGGCGGCGGCCGGACGCGGCCCCCGGTCGATCGCCAAGGAAGTTGGGGTCTAGCCGCGGATTGTCAGCCTTTGGCGGCATCGCTATGCTGAGCAACGTCTTGAAGGGCTGCAAGACAAGCCGCGGCCCGGCAAGCTGCGATCTATACGAAGACGACCGACAAGCGGATTCTCAAGCTGCTGGATAAGGCGCCCCGCGCAAGGGTTTGCGCGCTGGACCACCCGCCCTCTGCTGGCCGAGGCGCTGGGCGATGTTGATGTCCAATATGTCTGGCGGCCCCTGCACAACCACAAGATTGACCTCGCGGCTCGCCAGTCTGGTGGGAGAGCAATGACCCGAACGTTGCGGCCAAAGCCGCCGATGTAGTCGGCCTTTACGTCGCCCCGCCAGCGAAGGCGCTATGCGTGGACGAGAAGCGCTCAGATCCACGCCTTGGAGCATCCGAAGTTGCTCAACGGCCGCGCCTTGCCCGGCTAGAGCCACGATTAGAAGCGGCATAGTTGCGCCTGAGCTCAGTCCCTGGCCGGCTCGCGCCAAATATTCCAATCCTTTAGTGTCCGTGTCGTGCATGGCCGCCTGGGGCGCGGTCCCTTCGCCTGGCACAATGCTTGCTGTGGATCATTCACTGGCTGGGACGAGGAAGCGACGACCAGACGTGGGAGATATGTCACGATGAGTGCAACACCTTTGATCGATGATGTCATTCCGCGCGGCAACGTTGTGAAACGGGCAGCGCGCATCGGCGCCGAAATCAAAGATCTGAGGCTCACGGGCGATTTGCCGACCCAGATCATCGCTGCGATCAGTGGTCTGTTACTCGAGCACAAGGTGATCTTCTTCCGTAACCAGAGCCATCTTGATGATGCTGGGCAGGAGCGCTTTGCAGCTCGGTTCGGAAAGCTGGTACCGCACCCGATGCTCGGTGCTGCCAACGGAACTGCGTCGCTCCTTGAGCTCGACTCCACCCGCGGCGGAGGTCGCGCTGACATATGGCACGCAGATGGGACCTTTGCCGACGCATATCCGAAGATTCTGGTTCTACGAGCCGTTGTAATCCCATCGTTCGGCGGCGATACGCTGTGGTCGAATACAGCAGCCGCGTATCTCGATCTGCCGCCTCCGCTACAACGGCTTGCCGACGGCCTCTGGGCCGTTCACAGCAACCTCTTCGATTATGCCGGAATGGCCCGTGTCCGCGAAGTCGACAAGAAGCATTTTGACGATGTCTTCACCAGAACCATCTTTGAGACCGAGCATCCTCTCGTCCGCGTCCACCCCGAGACCAGTGAACGCACGCTATTGCTCGGCGCGTTGGTACAGCGTTTTGTCGACATTCCCAAATATGACGGTCAGAAACTGTTCGACTTATTCCAATATCATATCACTGCAGCCGAGAACACCGTGCGTTGGAACTGGACGGAGGGCGACGTCGCGATATGGGACAACTGCGCAACGTTGCACTACGCGGTCAACGATTATGGCGATCAGCATCGCGTCATGCGCCGGGCCACGATCGATGGCGACGTGCCCGTAAGCGTCGACGGCAGGCGCAGCATAACGCGGCTCAAGATCACCAAGCAGCCGCCCTCGATACCGCCCATCATGCTCCAAGCTGGACAATCGAGCGAGCCTGGCTGAACGGAGCTGTTCCCGCTGAGTCCCACTGGTTGACTGCTCCCGCTGAAATCGTCTGAGGTCCAGCGCACGCGCCCCATACGTCGTTGTTCCCAGAGTAGTCACCGTGAAAAGTTGCCGTATGGATCGCTCGAGCTCCAAATCGGAGCCTTTGCCGGTACAGTTGGAGCAGATGATGACCCGACTTACACCATTGCGTCGATGACGCACGTGTTGTGCCGGCGACCTTTGCAGCCGGCCCGCTTGCGCGCGTCAGCTCAATCTTCGCTTTCATCTCCGCATGGTTTGTTCTGGTGGCGCTCACGGCCTGCTTGAATAGAGTTTTGTCCCCCTCTCTGCCGGAGTACTCCGTTGGAATTCCTGGCGAGCCAGCACCGCTTATCCAACTGAAGACCATAAAGCTCTCGCCGGTAGCCTATTTCCGGAGCGGACATCCCAGATTCGCGACGTTCGGTTATAGGCAGCATCGACCTCTTGAGCCGAGGTTCGAATGGTAAGAAGGTTCGCTTTCGAGGAGCTGACGAACTGGAACAGAATGGCCGATCGAACAGCCGGAAACGTGCGGTTGGTGATGCCGATCGCCGATACGCTCGGGCCCGCGGGCTTGCAAGGCGCTGTGCATCCTGACAAGGATCCGAGGTCAAGCCGACATCACGAACCATTGGAGCAGCATGGAGCTTACGCTAGGTGATCTCGAAGCACCGCTGACGTTCAAAGTCGGTAACACGATGTTGAACGGATTCCCATTCCCAACGGCGCGAGCAAGAAAAGGCTTCAACAAACATGTCTCCAAAGACATCCCTGGCGACTGGAGACCGTGCAAACCGGTATGTCGCCTCTGATAAGCTTTGCGGAAGTCAGCGGAAGTATGGCAGGTTTTCTCGCTTGCATCACCGACGATCGAAGCCCGCAATGCAGCATCTTCTTCGATTCCCAGAATGCCTGAACCGATCGCGCACGAGAGCGCGAGATATGGGTTCATGTCCGCGCCTATTGGACAGGCTGGAGCCCAGCAGCCGGGCACCAACCGCTTGTAGCTATTGAAGTTCGGCGCGGCGAGCACACAGAAATCACTCATGTATTTCAGCTGTCTGCCAATGAATTGACTCATCTGTTTTGAGATACTGCGGAACCTGTCGCGGTCGTGGAACGCATTGTCACCGTCGGACGCAACTGAGATGTGAATATGTCCGGACCGGCCGGGCCATTTCTCAGAAACCTTGGCCATGAAAGTGGCCATCATGCCCCGCGTTTGCGCCCACGCCTTTATCATCGATTTGAATGCGATGCTCGATCCGCGGCCTCCAGCGCATCACAATAATGAAGTGACGCTTCAATGACGCCAGGCCCCGTTTCAAAGTGCAGCGCGATAAGAGGTATTCTGGCCTTGTCACAAAGCGCCAAGATCTCCCCGAACAGCTCCTGGTGTGCGACAGAGCGCGCAATCGAGTAACCGAATGGACCACGCGTTAACGGAACCCATTTGTCAAAGGGCTTCTCTTCTATCGTGTCTGCGTTCTCCTTGAACAGCATAAATTCAAACTCGAACCCGGCAGCGCAGCTGTATACACGACCTGCCTGATCGATCGCACGCCTGCAGCGCCCAGCGCGTCAGCCAAACGCGCTTTGTCACGTCGGGCGGCTGACAGCGCCGTCCCATTTGAAGGTAAGCCTAGCCGCTCCGACAGCAAGTTGGCGAGCTCAACACCGGTTTCGCACCCTGCGATAACAAACTCCAGCTTCCTGCCGCGGAGGACCTGAGCATGAAATTCAACGATCTCCTCATTAGACATTTGCTCGGGCGGACGAGTGACTTCATCATACAGATCTGCATTGAAATGCGGTTGAAAGATCGCAGGAATTTGCGCAGCAGACATCACGTGCACCGTTCCAATTTCATAACATTCAAACTCCTCCGGTAGGTCATCGACCGGTCGAGTATGCGTCCACGATTACGCAACTGCGTTCCTTCATGCGGATCTCCGATACTGCAAGTAGATGTTGCCCGAGGCGACAGCCGTAATGAGCACGTTTCCAACGAACGTATGTGAGGAGGGCACGATGCGAGAATCGCAGTACTGGAACAGAAAGGTGATGATAGGAGCCGTGGACAGGACCATGTTGACTGTGAACGGCTCTACGCGGCGAATGCCCGCTTGGATCAAGAGCAAAGGAACGATGATCGTCGACAGCCCAATCGTCGCGATTGCAAGCCAATGCTGCGAGATCTCAAGCACGAGAGAGGAATAGTCAGCCAGTCCCAGCAGCAGCAGAATGGTTGCGTAAAACCGATGGGCCAGCACTTGCCGTACAGAAAACCCACGGTCGAAGAGTAACTTGACGAGAATATTTGTGAGGGCCAGCGAGAGACCGGCCACGATTGCCAAGACGATGCCAAAGGACGATCGAGTCCCCCACTCCATGCCCGCGTTGCCGCTAGCCGAGATCCAAATCATGTAGCATCCAATCGCCGCGATCGTAACGCTCACGACAACATCGGATGCTGGAGGGACGCCCTGTCGCCTGATCAGTGCATTTAACCACACTGTTGCTGTGGGCCCTAACGCCACCATGAACGCGACGACGATCGCCGGTTCTGCATATTTGAGACCGATGAACAAGCCGATCCAGCTTATCGCGGTCACGACATTGAGCGAGACAAAGCACCGGGAGCGAGCGCTTCGTCAGCCGCGCCTCGCCTCCCTCGTGGCGAGCTAGGAGATTGAACATTAGACAAACCGCAGCAAAGGACAGCAGCAGAGCGACGAACACGTCTGCTTGCTGAAAATACGACGCGGCATAAACCTCCCCTGCGGCGCTCACGACGACATAAAGCGCCACAAAGAGAACTCCTAGAGCGAAGCGACTTGCCGATCGCCCGCCTGCCATGCATCTTCCACGGCCCGTTTCGGCCTGGCGAATCGGGATTTGCTGGGACGGCAGCCGTCGCGCGGCCCGCGCGTTGCACGACGCGATGCCGCTGCTGCGCGAAGCTGACGTCCTCACCATTGTCGCGATCGCCGCTCCAAACAGGCTTCCGGCGGAAAGTTCTACGGAGCATTTGGGGCAGTACAAAGTCGGCCTTGCTGCAAAAGGTCGTTTCACTCCCGGCATCCCGGTCAGCGGGGCGCACCCTCCTGTCGCTCGCGGCGCACCAAAGCTTCGACCTGCTGGTGATGGGCGGATCCGGCACCTTCGTCCACGGCCGATTTCGGCTCTCCGCCTTAGGATGACCTGGCCAATAATCCTTCTCCAGCCACCGGCCGGCCGCCGCTGTGAACAACGCGCATATTGGCGGCTCCCCTCATCGGTTACGCCAGGTCCACCTGGACGACGAGCTTGGTATGATCGGATACGCGCGCACG
Source organism: Bradyrhizobium sp. 26S5 (assembly GCF_036923295.1). NCBI lineage: Bacteria > Pseudomonadati > Pseudomonadota > Alphaproteobacteria > Hyphomicrobiales > Nitrobacteraceae > Bradyrhizobium > Bradyrhizobium sp. 26S5. The sequence goes on from NZ_CP145948.1 coordinate 1,509,855, forward strand.
CGTGAGCCCGAGAACTTGGCTCGGGTGACATATTGATCCGGCTCAACGGCTGGCCTTGCCGCTCTCCGGTGATTTTCGATCGATATCGACTTGCCACATTCTAAGGCATTGCGCTTCCGCCTGGCCGCACCTTCTCACGAGATCAGCCGACATCCGACTAGCGTCTTGCGCAGGCAGCCGCATGGTTGTGGTCCGTTTGGTATGATTGCGGCACCGATGCGGTTCACTCGCAACAGCGAGATCTACGGCGAGGATGAGGCAGCTGAATACCTGTATCAGGTGGTGTCAGGTGCTGTGCGAACCTACAAGATTCTGGAGGACGGACGCCGTCAGATCGGTGCATTTTATCTGCCCGGTGACATCTTCGGCTTCGAGGCCAGAGAAAGCCATATCTCTTCGGCCGAGGCGATCTGTGAGACGCATCTGCTGATGGTGAAGCGCTCCGCCGTCATTGTTCGCGCCAGTCACGAGAGGGAGCTCACGCGACAGCCGTGGGACGGTATGGCGCTGGAGCTCCGCCTCTTTCAAGCAACATTCAATGCTCCTGATCGGCAGCGCAGAAGATCGGGTGATGGCCTTTCTGCTCGATATGTCTCGCCGCGCTACCAAGAACGCTGCGATCGAACTTCCCATGTCACGGCAGGATGTTGCCGATTACCTTGGTTTGACCATCGAGACGGTGTCGTACGCCTTTACCCAACTTGAGCAGAATGGCGTTATTGCCCTACCAACCTCACGCCGAGTCGAGTTGCGTGACGGCAGATTATCCAGCCGCTATGCGCAGAACTTGGGTTAAGTCGCAAGCCGCGGCGAAAATGCGAATTCTGCAAGAACAGCGCGAACAATTGCGGCGCCGTGAAGGACACTGACCCTTAGCTCGAGCGACCTGCTACCTTGTTCCTCCATGGAGCCTGCAATGACCATCGATCTGTTGCTTCGAGAGCATCGCAATATTGATCTTCTTCTGACTTTCCTCCAACGCGAATTGGAGGTTTTCGAGCATGGGACCCGTCCGGACTATGAGGTCATTCGCGCGATCCTCAGCTACTTCGAGGTTTACCCGGCGATGTACCATCATCCTCAAGAAGACTTGATTTTCTCAAAGCTCGAGACTCGCGATCCGGATGCGATGTCGGCAATCTCGCACATGAACACCAGGAAGTCGTCGACCGTCTGCACCACGCCGTTCAAGCTATTGATGGGTCCTCGCGGATCGTGAACTCGTTCGGCAAGACGTCGGCAATACCGTACGCGACTTTATCGTACGCGAGCGGCACCACATGATGTTGGAAGAACGAGATTTATTTCCCGCCGCCGTTCTGGCTCTATCCCCTCAGGATTGGTCCGACATCGCTTCTGCTCTCACCGATCATGGTGATCCCCTATTCAGCGAAGCAGCAAGGGCGACCTCCGATGCGCTAAGAGCGCATATCCTAGAATTGGAGCAAGAAGCTGAAGCCGAACGGAGTTCGGTCGCTCTTTCCTCCGGAATGGCCAGCAGCCCGCTACATGGCCTCACGAGGGACGGCTAGTATCCTTCGGGAGAGGAATACTTTCTCCCTTCGCTCATGCAATTGGATCAAAACGAGAACTGGCTTGCATGCCGCCCATTGCTGCGGCATCACCGCTCATCGCGATCCAGGGACGATATACGCCGTGGGCATGCCCTACCAATTTGGCTTCAGACTCGCCACTGCCATCAGCCACCATTAAACTGACGCAGCGTAAAAACCTATCCGGCGTAACTGCGATTTGGACCCAGAGAAGAAGAATGCGACCCGACTTGGCAAAATCCTACGGGCAGCACTCCCTGCCACGCTACACCAGCTATCCGACGGCTCCCCATTTCTCGGCGTCAGTTAGCGAATCCGACTATCAAGCGTGGCTCAAGTCGTTAGGCGGCCAGCAGTCCGCCTCGATTTACGTGCACGTGCCATTTTGCCGAAGCATGTGCTGGTACTGCGGCTGCCACACATCTGTCATGAAACGCCAGGAGCCGCTCGCGACCTATGCAACCGCACTGCGAACTGAAGCCTACCTCATTGGAGAAACCATCGGTCGACGACAACCGGTCTCCCATGTCCACTTCGGCGGCGGCACGCCGACGATCATGACACCTGAAACGTTTGCTGATCTGGTCGCCTCGTTGCGCTATTCGTTCGCAATTTTGCCTGATGCCGAGATCGCCGTAGAGATCGATCCACGCATATTGACCGAGCCGATGGCCGAGGCGCTAGGCTATTGCGGGGTCAACAGGGCGAGCCTAGGTGTCCAAAGCCTCGATCCGGTTGTTCAACGGGCCATTGGCCGTCTGCAGAGCTTCGAACAGACCGCAGTATCGGTCGATCGTCTACACCGCGCCGGCATCGGCCGGATTAATTTCGACCTGCTCTATGGGCTGCCCCAGCAGACCGTCGTTTCCTGCCTCGACACTCTCTCCAAATGCCTCGCACTGCATCCGGATCGGTTCTCGGTGTTTGGCTACGCGCACGTTCCTTTCCTTAAGAAGCATCAACGCAAGATCGATGGATCCACTCTGCCCGACAGCGTCGAGCGACACCTCCAATCGGAAACGATCGCGCAAGCTTTGGTCGACGCTGGATATGTACGCATCGGCATCGATCACTTCGCCCTGCCGGACGACAATCTCGCCCTGGCACGGCAGGAAGGCAGGTTGAGGCGCAACTTTCAAGGTTATACGGATGATTCGGCGGACACCCTCCTTGGACTCGGCGCCAGCGCCATTGGCCAGATGCAACAAGGGTTCGTCGCGAACGCTGTGTCGATAAAGGACTACCTTGCTCGCATCGCCGAGGAACGGCTGGCCACGATGAAGGGCTATTTGCTGGCCGACGACGATCGCTTCCGCGCCGAAATCATCGAGCGACTCATGTGCGGCTTGGCAGTCGATCTTTGCGAGACATGCCGTCGTTACGGCAAGGATCCGAGCCTGGCCGTCGTCGATCGTTCTCGACTCGCCAACCTGATCGCAGATGGAGTTGCCGTACTGGACGACGGTCGACTTTCCGTGGTCGATTGTGTTTCGGCATGGAATAAGGACCCCGTTTCGGGGTGATCGGCATCCAATCGGGACCCCGGGATAAGGGTCCACAGTGGCTTCCATCGAGTCATGGAAGCCGAGGTTGGGATGCTGGTGGTGGAGACGATTGGTAAGATCCGTCGCGCCTACTTTGTTGATGGTCGTCCGATCAAGGCGATCTGCCGAGAACTTGGCGTATCGCGGAAGGTGGTTCGCAAGGTCATTCGTTCTCAAGCGACGGAGTTCCGGTACGAGCGCGAGACGCAGCCGCTCCCGAAGATGGGTGCCTGGAGTGCCGAGCTTGATCGGTTGCTGGCAGGGAATGAGAGCAAGGCGGCGCGGGAACGGCTGACGCTGATCCGGCTATTCGAGGAACTCCGCGGCCTGGGTTATGCCGGCGGCTATGATGCGGTTCGTCGATACGCCCGACGGTGGACCAAGGAACGCGGCACCTCGACAGCGTCGGCTTATGTGCCGCTGAGCTTTGCACCAGGCGAAGCCTACCAGTTCGACTGGAGCCACGAGGTGGTCCTGCTGAGCGGCACCACGGTGATGGTGAAGGCTGCTCATGTTCGGCTCTGTCACAGTCGCATGCTGTTCGTGCGGGCCTATCCGCGGGAGACGCAGGAGATGGTGTTCGACGCCCACGACCGGGCATTCGCCCTGTTCAAAGGCACCTGCACCCGCGGCATCTACGACAACATGAAGACCGCGGTGGAGACGATCTTTGTCGGTAAAGGCCGTCTCTACAATCGCCGCTTCCTGCAGATGTGCAGCCACTATCTGGTCGATCCGGTCGCCTGTACGCCAGCGTCGGGCTGGGAGAAGGGGCAGGTCGAGAACCAGGTCGGGCTGGTCCGGGAGCGCTTCTTCACGCCGCGGCTGCGGTTCAAAAACCTCGACGAGTTAAACGCCTGGCTGCTCGACAAGTGCATCGCCTACGCCAAGGCTCATCGCCATCCGGAGCTGGTCGATCAGACGATCTGGGACGTGTTCGAAGCCGAACGCCCCAAACTCGTTCCCTATGCCGGCCGCTTCGACGGCTTCCATGCGGTGACAGCATCGGTCTCGAAGACCTGCCTGGTGCGCTTCGACAACAACAAGTACTCGGTCGCAGCCAGTGCAGTCGGACGACCGGTCGAGGTTCAAGCCTATGCCGATCGCATCGTGATCCGTCAGGATGGACGTATCGTTGCCGAGCACCCGCGATCCTTTGGCCGCGGCGATACCGTCTACGACCCCTGGCATTATGTGCCGGTGCTCGCCCGCAAACCCGGCGCCTTGCGCAACGGTGCTCCCTTCAAAGACTGGGTGCTGCCGGCCGCGATCGAGCGGATCCGGCGCAAGCTGGCCAGCACCGACGATGGCAATCGGCAGATGGTCGACATCCTCACCGCGGTGCTGACTGACGGTCTGTCCGCGGTGGAAGCGGCTTGTGCCGAAGCGCTCAGTCACAGCGTCCATTCCGCCGATGTCGTTCTCAATATCCTGGCCCGTCAACGTGAACCCGCCCCACCGGCCAACATCATGACGCCGGCCGCACTGACGCTCCGTCATGCACCGATCGCCGATTGTGCCCGCTACGACAACCTCCGGAGGACCATCTGATGGAACGAACCCAAATCTTCGACCTCATGGGCGAACTTAAGCTCTACGGCATGAAGGCTGCCTTCGACGAGATCATGGCAACTGCCGTCAAGCGCCAGCACGAGCCTCAACGCATTGTCGGCGACCTGCTCAACGCCGAGATCAACGAGAAGCAAGCCAGGTCGATCAAATACCAGCTCACCATTGCCAAGCTGCCGCTCGCCAAGGACATCGCCGACTTCCAGTTCGACGGCACGCCGATCAATCAGACTCTCGTCAATGATCTCGCTGGCGGCGGCTTCATCGCCCAACAACGCAACGTCGTGCTGGTTGGCGGCACCGGTACAGGCAAAACCCACTTGGCCATTGCCATCGCCAGAAGTTGCATCCGCGATGGCGCCAGAGGACGCTTCTACAACGTAGTCGACCTCGTCAACCGGCTCGAGACCGAGACCCGCAACGGTCGGCAGGGACGGCTCGCCGAGCATCTGACCCGCATGGACTTCATCGTTCTCGACGAGCTGGGCTATCTGCCGTTCGCGCAATCCGGCGGTCAGCTCCTGTTCCATCTCATCAGCCGGCTCTACGAGCGCACCTCCATCATTGTCACCACCAATCTTGCGTTCGGCGAATGGCCCAGTGTGTTCGGTGATGCCAAAATGACCACCGCGCTACTCGACCGATTGACCCATCACTGCGACATCGTCGAGACCGGCAACGACAGCTGGCGATTCAAAAGCCGCGACGATGTTCAAACAACCCGCGCTCGCGCCGTCTCCGCAACCCCGACCAGCTCCGACGACCCGAGCGCTACCAGCAGAGCACGCCGATCAAAGGGGTCCCTTTTGGATGCCGATAGGGGGTCCCAGTCGAACGCCGATTGACAGTCGATGGCGCAGAGTTTCTCGTCCGGAGCGTCGCATCTTCGTTCGACGCGCACCTCCCTGGGTCGGAGGCTACGCACAGTCGGGCGGTTTGAACCGAAGCCAACCCGATCCGGTTCCGATCGGAGATCAACATCACCAAATCGGCTTCTGGTTAGGAGTATCGCGGGGCTGATAGCACGCCGATTTGGCATCCGGTCCCGAGCTATCTACAAGCGTCGTCACACCCACTACGTCGAGCCGTACGTAGATTTCAAACACTCGTTGGAACCGAGGATTCCAATCGGGCGACAACGGTTTGACCAACGACCGACCGAATCTGGCCTAACTCAAGCTGCTCATTTCATTGGTGATGATGAGGTCCTTGCGAGCGCGATTTTGATATGTCTCGGTGATTGAGCGTATTGTTTGCGGGCAGGAGAGCGCACCACGTTCTGCGGCTCGTTGCCTTCCATGGCGATCGCTCCACATCATCGCCCACCCATGCTCGACTCAGCGAGTCGTTGAGACAGTCCTCATCAGCAACAACCTTGGTGTAGTCTTCTAATCCTTGGCTATATTGGGCGCATACCAGGGCATAATTGAGTTACGATCATCCTGTGCCTTAACTGGGACTTAGATTTTCGGCGAATGTCCTCGCCGAGATCGATCCGTCGGCCGTGCTCCCTCTGCCGATGGAAGTGGCCGCGATGCCTAGCAGCGTCGCTCCTCCCAGACTCGACTTCCGCCCGGCCGCTAAACGCGGCCGGGCCTTTTGTATTCACCAAGGCTCTCCCGGGACTATCGAGATCTCCTTAAGCCGATCAGCTCGACGAAAGACCTGACCAAGGATCAATGGCCTATTGGAGCGGTGCAGCGCGCAGTTCGCGGGCCGCAGCGACCATGTTGACAAGTGCCGGGCGAACCTCCTCCCATTTGCGTGTCTTCAAGCCACAGTCCGGATTGACCCAGAGCTGCGACCGCTGCAGCCGCTTCAGAGCCAAGGCCATGAGCTCCTTCATCTCGCCGGTCTCGGGAACGCGTGGGGAATGAATGTCGTACACGCCTGGCCAATTTGGTTCGGATAGTTGTAGTTCCTGAACGCGTCGAGCAGTTCCATCTTCGAGCGCGAAGTCTCAATCGAGATGACATCTGCGTCCATTGCAGCAATCGCATGGATGATGTCGTTGAATTCTGAGTAACACACGTGGGTATGAATCTGAGTTTGTTCGGCGACGCCCGATGAGCAGATGCGGAAGCAATCTCCAGCCCACTCGAGGTAAACGGTCCACTGCGCACTACGCAATGGCAAGCCTTCGCGTAGTGCAGCCTCATCGATCTGGATCATGGAAGCACCCGCATTCTCGAGATCGCCGACTTCATCTCGAATTGCGAGCGCAATCTGACGGCAGACTTCGCTTCGGGGAATATCCTCGCGAACAAACGACCAGTTCAAGATCGTTACTGGTCCGGTCAACATCGCCTTCATCGGCCTTTTGGTTAGCGACTGCGCATAGCGCCACCAGTCCACCGTGATCGGCTTCGGCCGTGAGACATCTCCAAACAGGATCGGCGGCCGGACACAGCGCGAGCCATAGGATTGCACCCAACCGTTTTTGGTAAATGCGAAGCCGGAGAGTTGCTCGCCGAAGTACTGCACCATGTCATTGCGCTCAAACTCGCCATGGACGAGCACGTCCAGACCGATGTCTTCCTGCCAACGTACGGCGCGCGCCGTCTCTTCCTTGAGGAACTTGTCGTATTGCTCGTCGCTCATCGCGCCTCGCGCATGCGCCGCCCGGGTATTACGGACCTCTGAGGTCTGAGGAAACGATCCGATCGTCGTGGTCGAGAACGCTGGAAGCCCGAAGCGCTTGCGTTGGATCTCGGCCCGACTGGCAAATGGGCTGGCCCGCCGGCGCATGGCCTGGTTGATCGCACTCAGCCGGACAACGACATTGGCATCTCGGATCTTCGGCGACGTCCCGCGGACGGCTGCGGCACACTCCGATTCCGCAAGAGCTTTCGCAACATTCTGGTCGCCTGCGAGTGCCCGCGCCAAGGTCGCAAGCTCACGCATCTTCTGAACCGAGAAAGCAAGCCAGCTCTTGACGTCGGAGGCGAGCCCGGTCTCGAGTTCAACATCGACCGGCACATGAAGCAGCGAGCAGGATGGGGCGATCTGTACGCGGTCCTTACCAAGCTTCGCAATCGCGGGATCCAGTCGCTGGCGGAGCGCCGACAAATTCGATCGCCAAACATTCCGACCGTCTATGACGCCGAGCGACATGACGAGGTCACTCGCCGCTCGCAATGATCTGGCTCAATAACTCTGGCGCGCGAACCAGATCGACGTGCAGCCCGGCAACAGGCAGGCGCAGGGCAGCGTCCAGATTGTCGCAGAGGCCACCGAAATAGCTTGCAACCATGATCTTGATGGCCGGCCCTTCCTTTGCGAGCCGGCCATAAGCATGTACCAAGGATTTTCGCGAACTCTCATCCAGAACAAGGACTAGGCAAGGTTCGTCGAATTGACCCCAATTTGCCCCGCGTTTGGCCAATTCCTTCAAAAGCTCAATATAGACCGGTATCAGGTCATCTAGCAGTGACAGTGGCTGGAACGCAAGATCGGCACTCTTGCCAAGCTTCAAGAATGTAACCGGCCCGATCAGGACAGGGCGCGTCTGAAAGCCAAGGGCCTTGGCTTCCTCGTACTCCTCGATTGGTTTGCGAGAGGATAGTCTGAAAGTCTGCCCCGGGTGAAATTCCGGGACCATGTAATGGTAGTTGGTGTCGAACCATTTGGTCATCTCCTGCGCGGGTGCGCCATATCCACGCGACGGGTGACCGCAACTCCCATCCTGACCGTCGCATTGTGCCCCGCGTGCCATGGCGAAGTATGTCTTGAGCGAAATGGATCCGGCATTCGTCTCGTAGACTTCTGGGATGGCACCAACCATGACACTGGTGTCGAGCACCTGGTCGTACAGCGAGAAATCGTTCGATGGGATCACGGTGACACCGAGAGACCTCTGGCGAGCCCAATTTGCGGCACGTAGGCCAGCTGCATCCTCGAGCAACTGCTGTTCGGCGATTTTTCCGGCCCAGTAACTTTCGAGCGCAACCTTGAGCTCTCGCCTTGGACCGATGCGTGGCGTTCCGAGTGTGGCAACCGGAAGAGAGAGAAGAGACATAGCGTTAACCCCATATTGGTGGCAAAGGCCATGGCGGACGCAGGCAGAAGAAGCCGCGCGAGCGACCGCTGCTTGGCGCACCACCGGGACACCCGCCGGTGGACGAAGATAGTGGCGGGGCAGGTCTCCTGGCTCGCGGCTCTGCGCTGCTGTCCGGTCTTCCCGAAACCGTCAGGCTTCAGTGCCTTCGTTGGACAGCTCGCCACTCACAGTTGCGGGGACAGCGCCGGAATTGACACCGGCTTCCCTCTTAGCTCCGGCCTAATGAGACCGGAGAACCTCGACACCTTCAATTATCGGCAAAAGGGATATTCCGTCAACCTCGCGTCATGTTGCGATCTGCTAATGTGCCTAGCGGCATGCCCACCGTTCATACTCGATGCAGAAGTCGCTCTACAATCACGGACATCGGATGACATCCCGAAAGTCCCTCCGCGTGGGCAGCGACAAATCCGAATACGCCGCCTTTGCACCGAGGACCACTTGGTCGAACAGACGGCTTTCATGCAAGCTGGCCCCGGTTCATCAAGCACGGCGCGCTGCGCTGCCTTCTCCAAGCAATCAACGATCCACCGAATAAGATAGCATACGCGGCGCGAGGTGGTTCTGTGATGCCAGCCATTTCTGGTAGGCGTCACTCGGACACTTTTTGGCGATACTGCCCAGGCAAGCATATCAACCAAACCAAGGAGACCGGCTCGCAATGAAAATGGCTGTTTGGAGTGCCCTCGGTGTCTTTGCTGTTGCCGTCTCGGCGGTCGGCTTGTTCGGGTTGATGGTAAGACCGCTCTTGAGTAACACCGCTCGACAGTTTCTCTCGAAACTATTGATCGGCTCAGGCCGAGGCTAGCACGGCTCGGCGTCCTCTACCTGCTTGAGGAGGACAGGACTTGCGTCGAAGCCGCATCTTCCGGTCGATTGAAGAGCACGATATGCGCCGGCCGACACGAGCGATCGCGCATGCCGGCGAGTGAATGCTACCATCTTGCCCGCCTGCTTAAAGCGTGCACTTCGGCGGCGTCTGTTCCAAACGCCCGGCGCTGATGGGCGGTTTCGTATCGTTGTGGGCCCTTGAGTGCCAAGCACATCTGCCTGGCGCTGCAACTAGAGCATTTCATTGCTTAACTGAATCGGAGGGGATTCCGGTTTTTGGCGGTTTGTGATTCAAGATGCTGACTGGATTGGAGGCCAGCATCGCATGACCCGACCTCTTTCCCTGGACCTTCGCGAGCGTGTGGTGGCGTCGGTTTTAGCGGGCGAGAGCTGCCGATCTGTGGCGGAGCGGTTTGGTGTTGCGGTCTCGTCGGTTGTGAAGTGGTCACAGCGGCAGCGGGCGACCGGCTCGGTTGCGCCTGGCAACATGGGCGGTCACCGCAAGCCCGTGCTTGATCTGGATGGCGCGGACACATCCCGACCTCCCTTGGTGTCGGTATGCCGACGACGGACTGGTGCACTGCCGGACCGAGCAAGAAGCAGAGGCCATTAGGGCGGAGCTTCAAGCGAGGTTGGAGGTGTGCGGACTTCAGATGCACCCGACAAAGACGCAGATCGTCTATTGCATGGACAACAGGCGTCGGCGAACGTATCAGAGGGTCAAGTTTGACTTTCTCGGATATCAGTTCAGGCCGCGGCAGGTGGCAACGTCACAGCGGAAGGAATTCTTTTGTGGATACACCCCGGCGGTCAGTCCGACAGCTTTGAAGGCCATGCGAGCAACGATCCGAAGCTTGCACATTCCCCGGCAAACGCCGGGGACGCTGGCTGAGCTTGCCCAACAGATCAATCCGCTCCTCCGGGGGTGGATAGGTTATTATGGTCGGTTCAGCCGTTCAGCGCTGTTCTCTCTGGTCGACTACGTCAATCAGAAGCTGAAGGCGTGGATCATGCGAAAGTACAAGCGCTTCCGGCTCCACAAAACCGGTGCTTCGCTGTTCTTGCGAAAGCTGGCTCGGAATAACGCGGAGCTGTTCGTACACTGGCAGTTCTTCGGAACGACCACGTTCACCTGACGGGAGCGGTGTGAACCGAGAGGTTCACGCACCGTTCTGCGAGAGGCCGGGGGTGAAAATCCCCGGCCTACTCACCCTTGGATCAAGACCAGCATGGCCCCTTTGCGGGGCTGGGGCCCCAAGGGCGCACGCCTGCGCGGCTTCGCCCCGCACGGTCACTGGCGTACCCTCACATTCCTCGGCGCGCTCCGCCATGACCAACTCACGGCACCCTGCGTCTTCGACGGCCCGGTCAACGGCGAATGCTTCTGCGCTTATGTGAAGCACCTTCTCCTGCCAACCCTGCGCGAAGGCGACATCGTCATTCTCGACGAGCTCGGAAGCCACAAGTCGAAAGCTGTCAGGCAGATGATCCAGGCTGCTGGCGCCAGGCTCTGGTACCTGCCGCCATACTCGCCCGACCTCAACCCGATCGAACAGGCCTTCTCCAAGATCAAACACTGGATGCGGCAGGCTCAGAGGCGCACCGTCGAAGACACTTGGCGCCAAATCGGTCACCTCGTTCAGGACATCCAGCCTCGCGAATGCCAAACTACTTCGCAAACACCGGTTATGCTTCAGTCAAAATGTGAAACGCTCTAGGGTGTTGTGGCGATGGGACAATGTTATGGCCAGCTCAGCCTTGAAGAGCGCGTTGAGATTTACCGCCTGCATGCAGGCGGTAAATCTCGAAACGATATTGCGTCTGCGCTTGACCGCGCGACGTCGACGATAAGTCGGGAGCTGAAGCGCAACTCGCGGCCTACCAAGGTCTGGAGGGGCGGTTACGAACCTGTCCGGGCTCAACAATTGGCCGAACGTCGGCGACGGCAGGATGGCCGCTTCAAGCTGGCGCGCCAGCCGGCCCTGCGGGACTGCGTCGGCAAAAGCCTTGCGATGGGACATTCGCCGGAGCAGATCGCTGGTCGACTGGCGCGAGAGCATGGTCGCGTCATGATCAGCCACGAGTCAATCTATCGTTTCATCTATCATCGTACGGCCCAGAAGGATTACTGGCACCGCCTGCTGCCGCGCCATAAACTCAGACGAGGGCGCCGGCGACGCCCAGGCGGCAGCCCTGCCAGCTTCATTAAACAACGGCGCTCGATCGATGAACGACCCTCCGAGGTCGAAGGCCGGGGGACGCCGGGTCATTGGGAAGCCGACTTCATGCTGTTCGCGCGATATGGCCAAGGATTGCTGGTTCTCCACGGGCGACAAGCCCGCTTCAGCAGCCAGCGAGGCGCTCAAGCATATCGCCGAGTTCTACGCCAACATCGTGCTGCATCCACGCGATCGGAAAGCTGTCCTCACCCCTCGGACCATCGCCCGTCAACTTGGCAAGCTTCCACAGGCGATCCGCAAAACCATCAGCTGCCGAGGAGCGCCGTCTCGTTCGGCACCGCGGCCACGGATGTCCCTTTCGATGACCACGCCCTCACCAGGATCGTCAACGGCCATCCAAACAGCGACATCGATCAACTGCTTCCGTGGGCCTTTGCCGTCAAGACCTCAAAGCTGTGGCCTGAGAACGACGCTTACGCATGAAGAGGATCTGCGCCGTCGTGCAGGAGGCCTACGTGCAGGGCGTCTCGACCCGTTCGGTAGACGACCTAGTGCAGGCAATGGGGATGAGCGGCATCTCCAAGAGCCAAGTGAGCCGGCTGTGCGGCGAGATCGACGACAAAGTGAAGGCGTTCCTCGCCCGCCCGATCGAGGGCGACTGGCCGTATCTGTGGATCGACGCCACCTACGTGAAGGTGCGCCAGAATGGCCGCATGTGTCGGTCGCGGTGATTGTCGCGGTCGGCGTCAACAGTGACGGCCACCGCGAGGTTCTCGGCATGGACATTGGCCCTTCCGAAGCCGAGACATTTTGGACGGAGTTCTTGCGCAAGCTCGCCCGCCGCGGCTTGCGCTGCGTCAAGCTGGTTGTGTCCGACGCGCACGAGGGCATCAAGGCCGCCATCAGCAATGTGCTCAACGCCACTTGGCAGCGCTGCCGCGTGCACTTCATGCGCAACGCGTTGGTCGCATGCCGGCAAGAGCGGACCGCGCGTCGTCTCCGCCTTCATCGCCACCGCCTTTGCCCAGGACGATGCCGAGACCGCCCAAGCGCAGTGGGCGGAAGGTCGCCGACCAGCTCCGCCCCAAGCTGCCCAAGCTTGCTGGCTTCCTCGACGAGGCCGAGGCCGATGTGCTCGCCTACATGACGTTCCTGCCCCAGCATCGAACCAACCTGCACTCGACCAACCCGATCGAGCGCCTCAACGCGCCACACCACGCCCGTGGACCCGATCCGGCGCACTCTGGATCAATTCCGGCCCGATCGGCGCTGGCGTTTTTCATCCTCTTCTAACGTGTTCGGCTTGTACGGGGCTTAGATCCATAATGCGAGCAAGATAATGCCCCGACACATGTCACAACACCAACAACACTTGTCCGGAATATGCCGGGCTTGATCGGAAGCCGACATCTCAGAAAACGACCAGGCTGTTCGCTTGAGATCTGCAAATGGTGGACGACCCCGACCGCCATGGTCGTGTTGAAGCTGCGACTGGCACGAGCGAAGTTTGATCGCCCGAAACAACGCCTTGCACCGTTAGCGGACCTCAAGCGGTACCGCTAGAGACGCTTGTACTGCGTTGTTAGCTTCACTCGCTCCGAGATCAATTCCAATTGATCGACATTATGACGCTCGGTCATCCGAACTTCAACAAGCATCTATATGATGTCCATTATGGCGCCGAGCGTAGCTCGATGCGCGAGCAAGATCGCAAACCGATTTGAGCGCTGGCCACATGCTCTCGGTTTCGTTTGGGGCAAACTGATTTGTCTTTGAAGGGCGTTGCAGTGGAGTTTGAGATGGATCACGACTTATCCCAGCAGGTCCAGGCGCCAGAGGCTCTCGTGAGTGTGGCGTTTGATAAGGCGTGGCGCTTTGTCGAGAGTGATCCGATCCTAGCGCACAATCTGAAGTTCGTCCTTCGTCGCCGATTGCGCGATTTACTGGCGAGCTCGGTAAGGAACGGCGAACGCGATGCACTCCATCTTGCAAACGAGGCGATACGCAATTTGCGCGCCGAGCTTGCGCATGCGACCACGCAATAGGCTTCCTCGCACATCCACTGGCAAGAGAGATCCGGTTCGCCGGGTTTGCCCCGTCATTCAGCCAGAACGAACGCCGACGCCGATGGTGACCGATCTGACCTTCCTCCACTCATATCTTTCGCCGCGCTGAAGGCGCCGCAACGCCGCGCGCGATGTGATCGCACGTGCCCTGCGATCGGGTGATCCTCAACGGCTTGATAAAGCGCGGCCCGCCTGAGAGCACTCGCCAAGCAGCTCATCACGCACCGGCAGGACTTACGCAGCTCGGCTCTCGCGCTGGTTCTTGACGGGGAGCTTACACCCCATATCACGGCGCACCGCGATGCGAAACCGCAGTCCCAAGGAGCACGCTGCACCATAATGCCTCACGTCTTCCAACGTTGACTGATCCGAATTTCCATTGGCGTATTTTGCGTGTGAGCTCCAGCCAGATTCGGCCATTTCGCTGACGGGTGCGCGTGACGTCCTTGCACGCTCCACAATCTGACGCTGCGTGCGGTTCGACGCATTTCTCCCGAAGGATTGTTGTCCTGCAGTTACAGCAATCGGCGTCGATGTTGTTAAGACGCACAGCGCCGGGGGGCACCGAAAGGAACGACACTCGAAATGAAGAGTTTTCTGATTCTGACTGCAAGCATTGTCGCGCTCAGTGCAGCGGCACCGGCGCTTGGCGCAGACTTCGCCGTGCAGCCCGTCAATATAAAGGCGCCGCCGATGCCCATCGCGGCCCCGATCACACACTGGACCGGCTACTATATCGGTATCAATGGCGGCTGGGGGGCTGGCCATAATTGCTGGAACTTCAATGGCGTCACTCCCGAGGGCTGTCATAATTCGACAGGTGGTTCGATCGGCGGCCAGATTGGCTATCGTTGGCAGATCTTCAATATGATTTACGGCATCGAGGGCCAGGGCAATTGGGCCGACTTCAGCGGCTCCAATGTCAGCACCGCCTTCCCGGCCGACACCCTCCGCACCAAGACGGATGCGTTCGGGTTGCTTGCTGGCCAGATTGGCTACGCATTCAATGCCGTGCTGCTCTACGCCAAGGGCGGTGCCGCCGTGACCAGCAACACCTACCACATCGACTCAGTGGCGACTGGTACGGAGATTGCCAAAAGCAGCAATGTGCGTTGGGGTGGCGCGCTGGGCGCCGGTGTCGAAGTCAGTCTTACGCCGAGCTGGTCCGCCGGCGTCGAGTATGACCGTTTGTTCATGCAGGGCACCAATGTGGCCTTCCCAGGTGCCGGCGTGGATCGCGTCCACCAGGACGTCGATCTGATCACAGCGCGGCTCAATTACAAGCTCAGCCCAGTGCTTGGCAAATAATGATCTCTACGCACTAGCGCGGTGAATCGAGAGCCTCGACTTGGGTCGGGGCTCTTTCTTCAGGAGGCGCTCTCTGCAGCGGCCCGGCCGCGGCCGAATTTTCCTGAATCCCGAGCTCGGTCTCTCGACGGACTGCGCGACGTCAGTCAAATGGCGGCTACCATCAAATGGTGTACGTGGCGCCACCAAATTTATGAGCCAGATGCCGGGATGATCACCGGTTTTCGCGGACTGAGCGCAAGCAGCTCCAGACGACGTAGGCCACTGGCGCGGCCACCTTGCCCTAGGCGATCTCATTGAAGTGATGCATCGAGCGACACGTTGTTGTTGGGGGCGTCGGCATCACGACCAATACGATGCGGCGACGTATCAAAGGCGGAGCGTTGGACGAGCCGCTTCTGTACTCGCCCCGCGGGTCTGGGGATCTCATCAGTTCCGCACGCATTACCTTTTCATCCGACATATTGGCAACGTAGCGGATCCGAAGTTGACGCGGCGTCAGATTTCAATGCGCTTTTTCCCGATCGATCGTTGCGCGGCAGTTTCGGTGGCAAGCGCCACATTGAAAGTTGTGAAACAGCCGGCGTTTGCTCTCAGCCGGTATCAAAGGACATTGAGTCGAACGGCCATGATGGCGGCCTGGATCCGACTCGTCGCGCCCAGCTTTCGCATCACATTCTTAATATGAAAGTTCACAGTATTCTCGCTGATTTGCAAGATCATTCCGATTTCCCACGACGATTTACCCTCGGCCACCCACCGTATGCAGCTGGTTTCCCGCCGTGACAGCGCAACTTTCTTGTCGCAGTCAGCATCCGCGCGGCGCGCGATTTCACCATAGGCAGTGTGAAATTGCCAAGCCAGAGCGTTGAGGTGACTGATGCAATGCTGAGGATCAATATTCTCTGATGGAGACGCAAACGAGGCGACAGATACCCGGCCCAGCGGACCAAACAATGGCACGCTCATACCATGCTTCAGACCTGCCTCTCTAGCCTCGTCAAGCACCCGTCTTTCGTCCGGCTGAAGTTGATATTGTTGGCCGAGCTGATCCCATAGATAAGGCCGCGAAAGCAGCGGAGTGCGCCGGACCACCGGATCGATGGTATGGTACTTGCGTTTAAAATAGCGGTCGCACCAGTCTATTGGCCATTTCACGGCTACGGTCGGGGGTGGGTAGTCCGCCAGCCGAAGTGGCTCGACGAAGTTGAGAGATCCATAGGAAACTTCAGTAAAGCCCTCCTGGCTCGCACAGCTTACAAGAAGGTCGAACAGGGCTCTGAGAGAATGTGTCCGGTTTGCGCATTCAGTGAAGCTAAAAAGATCCATAGGCGCCTCAGGACGCCCATCACCATCGGTGTTGGTGTGTTCGATTGCGCTTGTTTCAGGCGGAGCCAAGTTTCGTTCCATGACCTGAACTCTTGGGTTGCTCTTCGTCAAGGCCGGAGCGCTCGGATGCTGCGCCAGATCTGCCATTGCCGAACTTGTCACCCTCCCGTCCGCTGTGGTCGCGTGACGCATCCTTCAAACATTGCGAGGTGCCGCCGCTATTCTTGATCAAAGGTTGAACCGCATGCGGCAACCGCCGCGCCGATGCCCCCTCAATATGTTCTGTCCGGCTCATCCGATGAAGCATGGGCACATTGACGATTGCCCAGCTCGCCCTGAGTTGAGGGGGCAGGCCCGCGGCTAAAACGTCGGCTCTGCTCAGACTGGGCCGTATGAAACCGATGTCCTGCCGAATGAAGCTTCGCCGCGCGATCCAGGTGAGATAGAGCACACCGATCGGTTTGGCGGCGCCAGGATCGAACGTCGCGGTGTTGCCATCGATCTTCTGCGTGCCAGTGACAACG
Source organism: Bradyrhizobium sp. 26S5 (assembly GCF_036923295.1). Taxonomy (NCBI): domain Bacteria; kingdom Pseudomonadati; phylum Pseudomonadota; class Alphaproteobacteria; order Hyphomicrobiales; family Nitrobacteraceae; genus Bradyrhizobium; species Bradyrhizobium sp. 26S5. The sequence continues at coordinate 1,526,819 of NZ_CP145948.1, forward strand.
ACAGCAACCTTATTCTTTCTCCCAATCCAGCGAATTGGCGCCGTTAGCCCGTGACTGGTCCTCTCCTTTCGACGGCCTCGAACGGGTGATCGATGAGCTTTACGGGGTACTACCCGAGGCAGAAGGTAGCCGCCTAGTATCAGTGCCCCGTGTCGGACCGGGAAGGTCGGGCAGGTCCTGCGCGAAGGGGTTGTGCCCGCAAATGTTGGCCGCGACGGCGGCGCAACTTTACATGCGCGGAGGCGCGAGGCTCGCTTGATGCAGACGACACTTTGCATACAGATCTCCAGAAAGGAGAGGACGTGGCATCTGAACAGCAAGCGTCGGACCAATTGCCGGCCACGCGAAACCATCCGTCTGATCAATGGCTTGAAAGACGGACGACGCGTTCGCGCGCCTTAGGCACATTGAAGCGATCGCGACATCGGGAGGAAACGCGACAATGGCGCAGCACGAATCAATCGAGATCAGTCAGCCCAATTGCAGCTCTCTGCGCTGGAGCGAGCTGCTCGCGCTGCTGCTCACGCATTATACGCTTGAACGGCGTCCATCGCATCCAGCATCCGCGAGGAACACCACCCGCTTGTCTTGAAGGGCGCGAAACTCATGCGCGATTGGCTCGAAGGTCCTCATTGTACCTATGCAGAGCCATCGATCTGCTCGAGTTTGGCGAAATCGATCCTGTCGATAGTTCAAAGTGATCGGGGGCACGGCGACAGCTCGCAATTCGCGCCGCAACATAGAGGGACTCGACAGATCATTCTGCCCGAATTCGGCGAGGGCGAGACGCCGTCGAACCAAGGCGCCCCGACGCACTTTGCCGGGGTTGGAAGTGCGCCGGGTCCGCCCCAACATCATCAGTACATCCGTGATGATGCTTGTGGCAATGAGACAAGCAGCGTGGCGGAATTGAGGCTCGTCGATTGCTTTGACCTCCAGTCCGAATTGTTTTCATGCGCGCTCCCAGAAACTTGTATCGGACGTAGCGTCGGGTTGTGCAATTCTCTATTGGGGTCTTCGTCGCACAAGCAGCTTCTTGTTCATGGCTCGCCAGACGTCGAACGAAACGCATGCTGGGCATCTTGAGGAGAGATGCCGAGCATGGTGAGCATAATCGGCGAGAGGCAACTCGCCTCGCCAAGTTGCACTTCCAGATTCCCGCCGCCGGCTACCGCGTGGACATTGTGGTTAAAAAGATATACGTTCAGCCCTTCTCTCTAGGAGGAGCTCCTATTCGGCACTCCCAAAAGCCCAGATTGGCTTGCCGGCCGGCAACTCGCTCATCGACACATTCAGACTAGGGCTGCACGTTCAAAAACAAGACGCGATGAAAACATCGTGCGGCACCTTTCCGCGCGATGAAGTCTTAGCGGTTCCGACGCTTGTCATCGAATTCCATCACCGCTCAGGAAGAGTATCCCTTGCAGATATCGGGAATGAACTCTTCCGCGCGGAAGCCCGGACTGGCGCTGAACTGACGCTTGGGGCCGGCTTTCCGGATCGACATCACCGGATCGGGTGACTTCGCTTGACCCGCCGCAAAACACCACCAGCATTTGCATGCTGAAGCCGCGGCAGCGGAGCCGCATTCGCACCGGCATCTCCACGAGCCGCTTCGCCACAAGCATTCGCGCTATCCAGATTTGCATTATCGACATCAACACTGTTGCGACTCCGCTCTCCGCAGATAACGGCTGCTTCGCGACGGCTCGGGTCCGAATCGGACGAAGGCGATACATCGCGTCACCTTCGCAGATAGCGGCTGAACCGAAAACGCTGCGTGTTGCCGCTGGGGGTAACATGATCGTGCCGCTTGGAATCGACCAGGTCGAACTCGGGTCCGAGCGCGGAGGCGCGGCAGCGCAATGGGGACGCAGAAAATTAGGCCCACGCCTTCCGGGATCGCAGACCTCGTCAGCTTCTCGAAAGTTTGCCCGATTAGGCTGTTTAGCCCGTCCTTATAGCGCGACAATCAGGATGAGAGCGGCGCGTCAATCAAGATGAGACGAGGCGGCCGAGTCAGGAGATAATTGACGCTGGCCGCCTACTTGGCAAGCGTTGATTGACGCTGCGCGACAATCAAGCGGCGCTGCCAGCGTCAATCACAGTCTTGTCGAGTTCGTTGGGGGTCGTGTGAACAGGTGGCCGGCCTGGACCGCGCTTGCGATCGAGGGCAACTTTTCGACGGTAACTTTCGACGTTCATCTCGAGGATCGTGGCGTGGTGGACCAAACGATCGATGGCAGCCAACGTCATTGCCTGGTCCGGGAAGATACGCCCCCATTCGCCAAATGGCTGATTGGCCGTGATCAGCAGCGAGCGTCGTTCGTAGCGGGCGGCGATCAACTCGAACAGCACACTGGTTTCCGCCTGATCCTTGCTCACATATGTGATGTCGTCGAGGATCAGGAGGTCATAGCGATCGAGTTTGGCGATCGCGGACTCCAGCGCCAGCTCGCGCCGCGCGACCTGCAGCCGTTGCACCAGATCAGTGGTGCGCGCGAAGAGAACGCGCCAACCGTTCTCGACGAGAGCCAGGCCGATCGCCGTGCCGAGATGGGTCTTGCCGCCGCCCGGTGGACCGAACAAGAGCAAATTGGCGCCGGCCTTCAACCAGGCGTCGCCAGCGGCGAGCGCCATCGCCTGTGCCTTTGATAGCATCGGCACGCTTTCGAAGTCGAAGGTGGCGAGCGTCTTGCCGGCGGGCAAACGCGCTTCCACCATGTGTCGCTCGATCCGACGGCGGGTGCGATCGGCCGCCTCGTGCTCGGCAAGGGCGGCGAGGAAGCGGGCGGCAGGCCACCCTTCCTTGTCCGACTGTGCGGCGAGCTTCGGCCAGATCGCCTTGACGCCCGGCAGGCGGAGCTCATTGAGAAGCAGCTCGACACGGGCAGCATCGACGGAGGTAGCGATACCGGTCATGCTGCCTCTCCCAGGTTCGAGCGGCCCGACATGACGCTGACGGAGGCGAGTTCATCGTAGACGTCGAGCGGCGCCAGCTTGACGGCGACACGCGGGATCGAGGCCGCCTCGGGTCGGAAGCGGTCGCGCAGCGCGGCAAGATCGGGTAACTGTCCGGCGTCCAGATCCATCGCGATCACCTCGGCGAGTTCTGCTTCGCAGGCGCGCTCGTGAGCCAGCGCCAGAAGCTCGACCGTCACCTTGCAGGCGCGCCGGTCATCACCATGCTCCCGCAAGGTCTCGAACAGACGTTTGTAAGCTGCACGCGGGAAGAGTTGGTCGCGATAAACGAGATTGAGGAGCGCCATCGGCTTGCGCCGCAGGGCATGGATGACGTGCCGGTAATCCACAACATGACCGCCCTGGCTCTCGGACACAGGCCGACCGCGCCGCAGCGTCACGACCGGCGTGACGCCAAGGAAGCATTCGAGCCGGTCGTCGAAGATGCGCACACGCAGGCGATGGCCGATCAATCTTGAAGGCACGGTGTAGAATACGCGCCGCAGGATGAAGCCGCCTGACGACGTCACCGGGATCACTTTCTCCTCGAAGTCGGTCGTGCGGCCTTTTGGCAGCGGCGCCAAGGCCTCCTTCTCGAGCGCGATCGGCTTGGCGAGGTTGGCGTTGCGCCGGCCGACAATCTCGTCGACAAAAGCCCGGTACGCATCGAGACTGGCGAACTCGCGCGTCCCCCGCAGCAACAGCGCATCTTCCAGTGCCCGCTTGAGATGGCCGTGCGCGCTCTCGATCGAGCCGTTCTCATGTGCGATGCCCGCATTGTTGCGCGTTGGCGCCATGCCATAGTGGCCCATCAGCCCGGCGTAGCGCTGCGTCAGATCCCCCCGTGCGTCGGCGGCCAGATTGCGGAATGCTGCCGACAGGCTGTCGCTGCGATGCTCCCGCGGCACGCCGCCAAGCGCCCACAGCGCGTTCTGCAAGCCCTCCGCCAGGGCGACGAAGCTTTCGCCGCCGAGCACGACATGGACATGCTCGAAGCCGGAGAACGCCAACCGGAAGTGATAGAGCCGGTGATCGAGCGGCTCACCCGCGATGGTAATACCGAGCGCGCTCACGTCGGTGAAGTCGGACAGACCCAGGCGGCCGGGCTCGTGCTGCTGGCGGAAGATCACGTCCTGTTCGGGGCCGTTGAGCGCCCGCCAGGCGTTGATGCGCCGCTCCAGCGTGCGGCGGATGTTCGGGTTCAAGTCATGATGCCGTCGGCGCAGCTCGTCCAGCACGCCGATCACGCGGATGCCGGGCGCAGCCTTCAGGATCGGAACGATCTCGGCGTCCCAATACTGCCCGAGCGGATCGGACCGGCGCCGGCCCCTCGGCGTCTTCTTCTGCGATGGCGGGCGACAATCGCCCTCGATTCGATACGCGCTTGCCTTCGAGAACCCCGCCTTGGCCGCGGCGGCCTCGGGGGACAGTGTCAGTCGGTACGTCATGTACAGCCTCATCTGGTGGTCGGTGATGTGGAGGCCAGGCAAGGCATCGATTCCCTCTTGTCGAGACGAACCAACAGCTTGCACCAGCCGCACCCGGCCGCCAGACGGGTCCAAAAACGCGCGACGCCGATGGGGACGGTCCTCCGGTCGGGCTGCGCCCTCCCTTCGGTCCGTCCCCATCGGCGCAGTCTCACCTTGATTGTCGCTGGAGTCTCACCCTGATCGCCGCCGCGCAGTCCTATTCGTGAGAGTGCTTTTTTATTCCGCTTGATGTGGCGCACATCTGCTCTGACGAGGCGCGCGGGATTGCCTTCGGCTTTTCACCGCCTGACGACCGGTACTTTGCAACGCGCTTGAGGGATGGGTTGGGCGAACGGGGGCGGACGCCCCGCCGGTCAAGGACCGAGCGGCAGCAGCGCGCCTGGCAAGCCGCGGATCAGGTCGGCTTCGGGACATGCCGCGGCAAACGCAAGGCGAATGCGGCTCGTGGTCTCGACGACACGGGCAGCGAGTTTCAAGAGACGAAGACGCAGCGTCGCGAACTCGGCTGTGGCCAATTCCCGGGCTTTGGGAATCGCGACGACATCGCAGGTATCATCGATGTCGAGCGTGACGGATGCCGGCTCGCGCGGGTAGCTATCCATCCATGCGTCGAAGGCGCGGAGCATTCTCCAGCCGCGACAGCGTCGGTTGGGAACACAGATCGCGACCCGTGTCCGGCAGCCGACCGCAGGCCAGCTTGAATGCGGGATCGGACCGCAGATGATCGAGGTCGTCGGCGTCCTCGTAGCCGCAGCAGATCGCGAACATGCGCGCGCGGAACATATCGACAAGGCTGTGCACGACCCGCGTCGGATCGCGCCGATCCGGGAACACGCGGGCCAAATTGTCGGCCAAGCCGAGACGCCGCTCGGCCATCGCCAGAAGCATCACGCCCCCGTTCGAGGTCAGCCGACCGCCATCGAAGGCAGCTGTGACTTTCTTGGCGTGAACGGCTGGAAACGAGAAGGGCAGAATCGTATCATCGGGGTTGGCTTTGCAACCGAATCCTACGCCGCATCAGCGCTTTACACCACGCTCGCCAGCCTCTCAGGCGCCCTCTGACGAATAAGACGGGCTTTAGAGGCCTTGACCGCGAGGGCCGGCCGTCAAGCCGTCGACGCGAGTGATCCTTCCAGCGAAGCCATCACCGAACGCGTACAGAACGTCCGCGACATTTCATCAGAGGCTGGTGCGGCGGGAATGTGTCCATTACGGCCGCGAGCGAGACGGTAAGCGCAAGCTAGGCCGTCAGCCAGCGTGGCTCATTGGCATAAGCGCAGCTCACCTTGCCGCCCGCACACGGATCTTCACTTCGAGGTCACAGACCAGTTGTTGAAATTGAAGTTCTTTCCCCCCGGGGACGAGGTAATCTCGACGCCGTATTGGACGCTACCGACGTTTATGTCGCCAAAGTACCCCTTCGATTTGATCCACTGCAGGATACTCTTGATGTCCACTGTCCCGCTGTTGGTCTTCGAAGTGCGCAGCAATGAGATGACCTTGTGACCGTCGGGGCCTTCACCTTCAAACACGTTCCAAGTCGCTCCGCCTACATTGACATTGATGTAGACCGGAATCGCCGCACCGGAAGGGGCATAATGATATGAAATGGGCTTAACGTTGCCGCTCCCGTCCGAGTTTCCGGTGTAGTTTGTCCAGAGCATTACCTCATGCTGGTTTGAGCTGTCCCAGATATCGTAGGCGACATCCCAGGCGCCGCCAGTAGGAACCTCCTGATTGAAGCTCGAGCTCAGACTGTTGATTGAACTGAGCGGTTTCCCGATACTAAAAGCCTCGTGCGGATAGCTCTTGATGCCCGGCGTATCAGGCTGGTTCGACCATACGCTCCACCGGTTGACGCCACTCACCGAAATCGTCTGAGGCCCAGGGCGCGGACCCCATACGTCGTTGTTCCAAGAGTAGCCATCGCGTGAAAAGCTTCCGTATGGAGCGCTCGAACTCCAAATCGGAGCCTGCGCCGATACAAGCGCGGCAGATGATAATGACCCGGCTTCATTCGCGGCCTGCCTAAATAGATCATGATCCTCCTGTGTCCGGACGTACCCCGGTGGGGACCCTTGCGCGCCGCCACCGCTTATCCGATTGGAATCCATAAAGCTCTCCTTTCGATTATAATAACAAAGTCTCCTGCATATCCGCCCAGCGGGGACCCTAGTTCAGCATAGGCGGCATTGGCATCTAGAGACCAGGTGCGAATGCTAGGAAGGTTGGCTTTCGAGAAGCTGACGAGCTCAAGGAGAAAGGCGGAGCCACGCCCGGGTTTGCCGTCTTTCGGATGACAACAGCCTGCTGAGACAGTGGCAACGATCCACTGGATGACGAGCCTAGTTCGAACATACTTAGAGCGAACGTCCAACAAAGAGTGTGGTGCTCTCGTTCGACTTACGGAAGTTCGCAAATTTATGGGTAGTGCCGTGACTCCTTCTAAAGGTCGGATTCGTCTGGTTCGTTCATGGGGGGACACTTATATCTCATAGCCAGACGGTCTAACCAGCGCTGGCGCGCAGTCAGTTGTTCGTCCGTGGCTGGCGACGGCTTTCGTCCACGCTGCCTCTACCCTGAATGCGAACTGACCGAAAGTACGCGGCAAGGTGAGGCCGTCAGGCGGCCGCGTTCCATGGCATAAGCGCATCGATTTCGCTGCTCGGCCAGCCGTTTGGCGAGCGCACGGTCGAACGGATCTGAGCCGGCATCGCGCACAAGCGCAACAAGGCCATGGATGCCCTTGCGGAAGTCGACTGGATGGCTGGCGAGGAACACCTTCACACCAGAGGGGATCATGCCGAACGGGCCGCGCGGATCACCCGCTGCAAGCACGCTTCGTCGATATCCACGCCCGCACGCACGACTACCTCGCCCTTGGCAATCTCGATCACTGCGCCTTCCCAGACGCCACCACAACCTCGCAACTCGAGTGCCGCGAGCGATAATGCCGCTCGGCCCGAGCGTCAACGCGCCAGGTGTCCGCGACAATCTGCGCCTTCAAATCATCTGGCCACTGTTTCCGGCCGCCGCCGGCGTACACTTCTATGCGCGGTGACAACGGTCGTCTGATGTCGTCCGAATGGTCGTCCATTGTGAGCGCCCTTGCAGAAGATGACTCTTCTAACGGCGCTCACAGGTCTACGCACAAACAATCTGATGGGGCTTCGCAGCCCCGCTTACTGCGTATCTCTTGCCCTAGGTAGTGGACTGCTCTCCTCGCCGGTCAAGATGACATTTCCAAACCCACCGGCTCCATTGTCCAACTTAACAATTACGCTGCCGGTCTCAGAGCTCAGGGAGGTGACCGCTCTGAATAGTTCGTCTGGGTTCGTCGTGACGCGTCCGTTGGGCAACAGAAGGCCAACACACGTCGCCAATTGTCGGAAGTGGCTCTTGCGATTCAATAGATCTGGACCGCGCTGCAGAGCGAAGTCGTCTCCCGGCTGCGCGACACATAGCACATCCGCCAAGCGTGCAAACCTTCACTGAAGTAGCAGGGATAGATTCTCCAAGAGGATTTCTGACGAATATGGAGTTGCTGATTCGCTTTACGAGCGCTTCGGACAGCAGAGTGCAATCGAGGACCGGTGCTTTGCGAGCGCCTCCAGGCACAAGCTGCGACAGGCTCGAGGCGTCGATATTGAGCGCCGCGCCGATGAAGGATAGCAGATCGGCTGGGATAGCTACCGGGGAAACTATGAGGTCTCCCTTCTGAGCAAACCACGCTGAACGGCAAGCCGGGTTGGCGGTGAGCGAAAGTTGAGCTGCTGTCAGATCAGCGCCCGACATTTGAGCCGTACCAGCATTCATGATTAGGATCCGAGGCACCAACGTTCTTCCGGCCGGAGATGGTCAGTTCTTCTTGCGGTCATGGACTTAAAAATCATCTAATCTGCCTCGCGGCGTCTAATGTCACCGGTGCGATCAAACAACTGGATAGAGCCACGCACGTCGCTTATTGATAGGCTCATTATTTTGCAGACGAGGTGCATCTCCGTGTGGTTCGGTCGGCGCATGCGCGTGTCCCGATGCAGTTCAGTGGGAGGTCGGAAACGTCTAACTCGCCGGAGGTCGCCGCACGCGCCGTATCGCCCGCCAGGCGGCGCTTACCGGCTTCGAGGAACTCCTTCGACCAGCCGTAATACATTGAGGCGGCAATGCCCTCACGCCGGCAGAGCTCGGAGATGTTCTCCTCGCCCCGCAGTCCTTCCAGCACGATGCGGATCTTCTCTTCCGCCGAATACTGCCGGCGGGTCTGGCGCCGAATGTCCCTTAGTACCTGTTCTGCCGGCGCTTTGCCCGGTCCGGATTTCTGCTTCATCTTCGCTCCTGGTGGCTACGATGAACCAGAAATCCTCCCTCCGCAAAATCTTTCAATTTGTCTCACACGCCCTGACGGCAAACACTCTGTAGACCAATGAGCAATTGCTCGATCTCGTCGAGTTCAATCCTATCCCCGCTAGGCAGAAAGGGGCGGCCATGCTGCTGGATTCCGTCGGCGCGATCGGTGCATGGCTGGAACGTCGCCGACTGGCCGTGCGGACAGGATCATACCGATTGCGGTACTGGCGGGCGCTGGCCGGGGCAAATTGTTTCTCCTTATGCAGGGCATTGGCGCGCTTAATGTCCCCGTGAGAGAACACGCTTTTTTGCATCGATAAGATGCTCATCGAGTATTGCGTGCAGCGCGCCCCGCAGCTCCGGGGGGATCGAGCTGTCCGTATCAATCAATTCCCTAAACTTGCGAATGATGTGTTCTATCGTTGCGATGGATCCGAGTGCTTCCGTTTTTTGTGCGAACGTCATCGATCATCTCCTTTGGCCGGCAGCGTTAGCACCACGTAGCGGGCTCTGAAACCTCGGCAACGGTGCGCCGCAACAGGCTCTCGCCGACGATGAAGGCCGGCTCTTGCCACCTATTCGATGCCAACTGCGTTGATGCATGGGCAAGCGGCGCAAGCTCGCAAGCCTCGCAGGGGCAGCGCGCATTCGCGCTTGTGAACGTTGGCCTTGGCGGTCACAACTGAACAGGGCCCAACTCAGTTGTCATTCGTTGGAAGCCGCGATCAGGCGCTCCAGTCGGGTGGCTGCGGCGCCGCGATCAAGCGCTTCCTGGCCAAGTGCGACGCCTTCCTGGAGCGTGGAGGCCCGGCCGGCCACGATCAATGCCGCCGCCGCGTTCAAAAGGGCGGCATCGCGATATCGACTTGCTGCGCCACCGAGCACGCTTTGCAGCGCGACGGCATTGCCGTCCACATCGCCGCTCTCCAGCGCCTCGGTGTGGCGGGGGAGCCCAGCATCTTCTGGCGTCACCTCGAAGGTGCGGACTGCACCCGCCTCGAGCGCGGCAACAAAAGTCGGGCCGGCAAGGGTTATCTTATCGAGCCCGTCTGAGCCGTGCACCACCCACACCGATTCGGCGCCAAGGTTCTTCAACACTAGGGCCAGTGGCTGCACCCATTCACGAGAGAACACTCCGACCATCTGCCGCTTAACCCCCACGGGGTTGGACAGAAGTGTGATTAGATTAAAAATCGTGCGAGTCCCAAGTGCAGTTCGGATCTGGCGAATACGCTGCATGGCCGGATACTGGGCCGACGCAAACAGAAAGCCGATGCCGGCTTCCTGTAGACAACGAGCAACGGCTTCAGGCGTGAGATCGGTCTTCACGCCTAGGCGCGCCAAAATGTTCGCGGTGCTCGAGCTTGATGACGCTGCGCGGTCGGTGTGCTTGGCGACAGGAACGCCGGCCCCGGCGACGATAAAGGAGGCGCACGTCTCCACGTTGACTGAGCAAAACGGGGTATCGTTCGTGCTAGCGATACCGATGGGATCGCATGGTGCATCGACCCGTGGCATTCTATTGCGGATCGCGGAGGCCGCGCCGGTGACCTCTTCGACGGTCTCGCCGCGGACCCGCATTCCCAGCAACAAGCCACCGATCTGTGAAGGGCTCGCTTGACCCGACATCATGCTGTCGAAGGCGAACTCACTTTCCTCACATGTCAGAGTGGTGCCGCTGGCAACTTTGCCAATGATCGATCTAAGCGCTTCCATCGAACTTTACACGTTACCTGTCTATCCTCGGGCTCCTCGTTCAATAGGGGACTTTTCGTCGACGAGGCGTGGCGTCAATTGCATTGATATTGTTGTGCGAGCACCCGCTCGCGGCAGACCGTCCTCGATGCTTGCGTATCTGCCGCTTAAATGCGATTCCTTCGTGAGGCTACAACCTGACGCTACGTGAGGGTCAAGCGCTCCAGGCTGAGCTGCCCGATAGAAGTAATCGGCGACCGTGTCCGTCAGTTCTAAGTTATCGACGTCGCTCTCGATCGCCCGTGCCTGTTGTCCCGCCATCGCGTGACGGCCTGCTGGTCACGGTCGGCAATCTCTGAGCCTGAGGCGAAGGAGCAGCCACCTGGTTCGCCATCCCCTCATTTCGGTTCGTTACTCTTCTTGCCAGCGTCACCAGCGGAAATCATGTAGCGACATTTCAGACTGAGCCTCGATTGCTTGGATATGAGACAAGCGATGATGGCGACGCGATCCGGAATATGGCTGCTGCACAGGCGGAACACGTCCTCCATGCAGGCTTCTTTCTCCTTCTACGGTCGGCGCGTGATCGCGCGCGTCTACTCGCTCTGGGATGAGGACGGTCATTGCAAAAGCAAGGGGATGGCAGCCTTCAGGGGCGAAGCCAAACGAAGCCGCTGGTTTTGAATCATGGTGTTCCTTCGCGTCGGTTGGTTTGCGGCATGTTCTTCAGGCCTTCCGACCGAAGACATGCCGGATTGTTAGGTGGGCGCCTGCGAGACCGTTTTTTTCTCTTGCGAAACCATCCGGGCCGGGAGTCGGTATTTTCGCGGCGACTTGTCAGCATCTGTCGTTGCCGGCGCCGAGCTGCACTGACCGAACAATTTGATCACGGTTAAGCTTTCGGTGATCGTGCGGTGGCCGCGGTCATGCCCCGATCTCGTGAGGCATTGGGAGGCTTTTGCATGAGTCTAAAGTGCGGCCGCAGCCTAATGACGAGTCAACCGACGGAGGAGGCCATCGTCGTCCCGACGCAGGGATCGAACAGGACTTGTGACCGCGGGCCAGGAAAGGCGGCGAGGAGCGCCCAAGGCAGGGCTGCTCAATCCATTGACAAATGATGCACTCGACTGCGCAGGCAAAGCTGTCATCGCGCGTGTCCCTGTCACGCGCGGCGCGGTCCCGCAACGTGCGTGCCACTTCATTTGACGCAAGAGCGGGGGCGGGGGCAATCGAGTTGGCGTCAGTACCGGGCGTCCGTTCCCCTGCGCATGCCATGATCGAAAGGGGCCGTCCATGTCTCGAAGAGCGCAATTGTTTCTGCCTCTCATTGGACCAGCCACCAATAAAGTGCAGACAAGTGTGCTTTGAATCTCGCGGGTTGAGCTTGGGGTGTTTGAAGCATTCTCAGTTCTGGGGATTTGGCGGGAAACGCCTGGATTGTTCGAAACAGTCTTCACTCGTCTAGGATCGTGCAATCTGACGCTACGTGCGATTCAAGCCCTATCGTCTGAATACGTCTTGGGATCTACAGGGTCCGTCAGCAGGACGAGTATGCTCCGGCGAAACCTCGCGCTGAGTGTTTGTAACCGCGGCGTCTCTATGACCACGCTCAGGGCAAGTGTGAGTTTGCGCGCACCGTTGGTGTCTACTCGCTGATAACCCAGGGCCACAAGCGTCACTGCTACGTAATTGTACGGAGCGCCACTGTCACATTTGTTTGATCTGCAAATTGCATGTTCATCGCTATGAATCCGAAGAGTAAACTCTACGATCCCGACCTTTGGCGCGGCCGTGCGGAAGCAACGCGAGAGAAAGCGGAAGCGCTGGCGTACGGCAAAGCCAGAGATAGGCTTCTCAAGATAGCCGAGGAATACGACAAGCTCGCTCGGCGCGCCCTAGAGTGGCAGACGCACAAGTGAAATGGACCCGCGGGGCGGGGCCGCTTGAGCCGGTTTGTTAGTTGGAAACTGACCGCTCCTGATTACTTCCTATCACGCTGCCAGAGACACTGTCTGCTGCTGTTGCTGTGGGCATGTGGTCAACGCGTCAGCGTTGTCCACCATTCCACAGCCTTCGCGGCCTGCATCCGTTCGCGCCAGACCGCCATCGGCGTGCGATAGCTGAGCGCCTGACGAAGGCGACGATCGTTATAGAAGGCGATCCAGCTCGCGATCCCTGCCTTGGCCTCGCGGCCGTCGGCATAGCCCTTGAGATAGATGTCCTCATGCTTGAGCGACCGCCACAGCCGCTCGATGAAGACGTTGTCCGCGGCCATCCATGGAGATCTTGATCCCTGCGCCCGCCAACGCGCCGGTGAAGGCCGCGCTGGTGAACTGGCTGCCTTGGTCGGTATTGAAAATCTCCGGCCTGCCGTACTTCGCCAGCGCCTCTTCCAGAGCCGCCACGCAGAACGAGACGTCGATCGTGTTCGATAATCGCCACGCCAGAACCGCACGGCTCGCCCAGTCGATGATGGCGACGAGATAAAGAAAGCCACGGCCGATGGGCAGATACGTGATGTCGGCGGCCCACACCTGGTTCGGCCGGTCGATCGTCATGTTGCGCAACAGATAAGGATAGATCTTGTGGCCCGGCGCCGGCTTCGTCGTGTTCGGCTTCGGTCCCAGCGCCGCGATGCCCATCTTGCGCATCAACCGCTGCACGCGCTTGCGATTGACCTGAAGCCCCTCAGCCTTCAGCATTGCGGTCATTCGCCGCGAGCCCAGGAACGGCCAGGCGATGAACAGCTCGTCGATCCGCCGCATCAGGGCAAGGTCGTTGTCGTTGGCCGGCCGGGGCGGCCGGTAGACCCCGGAGCGCGCGATGCCAAGCAACAGGCATTGCCAACGGATCGACAGCGCCTTGTCGGCGCGATCGAGCATTCCTCGACGGTCCGGCGTGCTCATCTTCCGGACCTCCGCGCTAAAAAATCGCGCTCGGCCGTCAGTTGTCCAATCTTGGCGTGCAGCTTCTCGATCTCGCGTTCGCGCGTTTCCTCGCTCTCGCGCCCGACACCCGCATCAAAGGCCCGCGCCGCCTGGTCCAGCAGTTGCTTCTTCCAGGCATAGATCTGGTTCGGGTGAACCTCATAGCGCTGGGCCAGATCGGCCACCGTCGCCTGCTCCCGCACGGCTTCCAGCGCAATCTTTGCCTTCAGTGCCGCGTCGATCTTGCGTCTCGTCTTCGTCGTCATCATGCCCTCCGTCTATCAAACGGAGCGGGCCTTTTCCAACTAACCTCTGGTCCCAAAATCGGGGTCCATTTCACAAGAACGAGCGGGGCACTTGGTCCGGCCAAGAGTCGTAGCGTCTCGCGTGTCGATGGAACCTCCATCGGCAGATCGCCACGAATGCCAACGGTGAGCAACAATCTGGCTCGGTACTCGGGTGGGCGATTCATTGCAGAGGCTGCCGTGCCGAGAATCTCCAGACGGTCCTCTCTCGCACAAATCGTTCCAATCGAATCCCAGTCAGCATGCCGCCTCAGCGCAGCGAGCCGCTTTAACGACCTACAAGGGATTGTATAGGCGCAGGCGTACTCTTTTCGTCAGCTTCTCGAAAGCTAATCCGCCTACTATCGAGCCGGCGCGCCGATCTTAGTCCCGTTCTTGCGCGAGAAACGTAAAGCACTTGTCGGGCGTAGTGCCGAATACCGGATGGGAAAATAGCTGCCGTCAGGTCAGGTCAAGTCAAGCTTGCAGGCATATAAGTCCGATAATCCGCGATATCCAACACTTCTTCACCTGCCTGTCTGACCTCGGAGGTTTTCATATCTAGCCACTCAACAATTGCAAGACCGCGGCCGCGGTATACGACGGCATCCCTCCTATACCAGCACCCATCCACTGAGATCTCCTCCGGCTCGTCGTTTCGCTCATAAGGACGCTGCGATGATCCAACATATACTGGCCCAAAGCAGCGCATGAAGGAGAAGCCCGGCCAGCGGCGACAGGTTCCATCTCCTCTGCGTCTGCCAAGAGCGGCGGTCAGCAGCGTAATGCTTCACCATGGACTGCTTTGGTGCGCGCCAGTGCGTCATTCCTCGCATGCTCCACTGGTCCAGGGAAAAAGGTTAGCGTCCGGACGCCTCGTGTTATCCATCAGTTGGTCTTCCAAAGCTCGGAGTGTCAGAATTCGGCTTGTTGCACGTGAGGTATGCGGCCTGTCGACTTGGTCGCGTATTATCGATCAGGGAGATGCCGTGCAAGTCCGAAACGTGCTTTGGCAATGCATAAGTCAAAACCAAACACCAAACAACGAGTCCATTGCAAATTGATGTCGGGATAGCGTGTCCTTCCTGTTTCGACACTACAGCAATCAGTATGCCCGTAATCGAGAAGTGCCTGCACCGCTCGACAAGGGTTAGATGCGTGCCTCTAGAGTGCGGCGCTGTGGACCAATCGACGATTGTCGGAGCCGCGACCATCGATGTCCGAAAGCCGACGCCAGCAATGGGAGGCAAGCGTGAATGTTTGCTGACGTCATACCTGCAACGATGCGCCAGCTGTTGCATTGTATCGACGCGCCTGAAGATCCGCGGATGGTCGCAGTGATGGTCTGTCCAAAGGACTAACTCGTCATGTCTGATCATCCTCGCGAGGAGCCGTAGGATGCTATCAACTCGATCCGAAACACATTGTGCCAAGCATTCACGAGCTAGACGCGCCCGTTCGAATTTTTGGTCCGACAAGTTCTTCATGGTCACATAGATGACGTATTGGCATTGTTTCAGGCTCCGCTAGCGGCGAGAGCTGCGAATGATTCAAGTGCTGCCACGTCACAAGGCCGCGCGAGCCATAATCGAGTGCACAAACGGATATCGGCTGCGACATCAGAACAGGAGGGATCAGGAGGGATGAAGTGATACGCGTCGATTGACAAATTTCATATTGCCGAGATGCATCCTCGAGACTTGAACGGAAAGGCTAATGAACACTCGTTTTGCAAGTGCGGGAAATCGAGCGCGGATCTTACCTTGCTGAAGCGCACTCTGTCCGGCGCCGGGTGATCAGCGCCCGCGGGCATGGGTAAGTAAGATGTGTCGCCAAAAGCGCGCTTCGTGACCGAGTTGTCTGGCGGGGCTGGTTACCCCATCGGGTGTTCGTGAGTGTGGAGGTCAATTCCGCGGATGAAACGGATCGAGCACTTCGTGCATCGGCGGCCTTTCATGCAATCGGGGAGTGCAGTGAAGGCGTTCGTCGGGTGCTTGAAGAGTTCGTCGGGTGCTTGAAGAGGATGTGAGCTGCCGAGAACTAAGTAATGGGAGAATACGTGATGATGGACATCTGCGGCTTTCTCAGCAGATGGTTCGCTGGAGAGTGGTGCTCGAACGCTACGCTGCTGACGGAGCTTGCGCCGGCTCATGAGTTGCCAAACAACGTCATCTACGTCGACTTCAAAGCGATCCGTAAAGCAAAGGAGGGTGCGTGCGAGCGCAGATCATAGAGAAGCTGGAAGCCGGCCGCGTACGATCCGGCAAGTTCGCCAGCGTACCAGGATCAGGCCCCGGTGGGCTGTTCTTGGTGCAGGGCCCTTGCGGGAGTGAACTGAAAATCAGTGGCTTTGTCCGTCCGGGCTGGGAGCAGGTCGCCGTTTCGACGCCGCGGCGTTGTCCGAACTGGCAAGAGATGTGCTTTGTCAAAGACTTGTTCTGGGATGAGGAGGAATGCGTCATGCAATTGCATCCGCCGCATTCGCAGTATGTCAATAACAGCCGGTACTGCCTTCACCTCTGGAGACCCACTGATCGGCACATCCCAAGGCCGCCGCCGAGCTTTGTAGGTATTGTTGGGCTAGGACCATCCGAAGCGGCAATGTTGTCTGCTAAGATTCGCGCGACGGTATGATGGTTTAGAGGACGAGGCAGAGCGGGTGCAGAAAGATCGGTTCGGCGTCGCCGGAAGGCCGTGCAACCAGCTCACGTCGCAAGTGTTCTTCTGTATGCGACGGACGGGAGGTCAACCCGGGATCACTGCCGCCAAGCGAGAGGCGGCAGTGGAGAGGGTGTCTCACGCGGCTGGCCTCAGGGGGAGCTTCGACGACTTCTTGGCGATAATTCGCACCGTCGGAGTGATTATCAGGTCCGCAAGTCGGTCATCGCGCATCTCTCGTAGTCAGCCTGACCACCCGCCTTCGCGGGGCAAGCGCATCATGATCTATTCGCAAACGATATCGCGCGGCGAGCGGCCGCATTAGTGCTTCAGCCCTTGGTTCAGCACTTTGAGACCGATTCTGTGCCCGCGGCAGCCGACTTCAGCTTCCCAAGCGGAAGCTGAGAGCGGAGCTTTGGCTAACCCGTCCTATTCGTGAGAGTGCTTTTTTATTCCGCTTGATGTGGCCCGCACATCTGCTCTGACGAGGCGCGCGGGATTGCCTTCGGCTTTTCACCGCCTGACGACCGGTACTTTGCAACGCGCTTGAGGGATGGGTTGGGCGAACGGGGGCGGACGCCCCGCCGGTCAAGGACCGAGCGGCAGCAGCGCGCCTGGCAAGCCGCGGATCAGGTCGGCTTCGGGACATGCCGCGGCAAACGCAAGGCGAATGCGGCTCGTGGTCTCGACGACACGGGCAGCGAGTTTCAAGAGACGAAGACGCAGCGTCGCGAACTCGGCTGTGGCCAATTCCCGGGCTTTGGGAATCGCGTCGCGCACGGTCAGCATCAGCCAATAAGCGGCGGTGTGGAGAACGAGGCGGACTTGATTGGCGAGCGCCGAACGGCAGCTGGTGCGATCGGAGGCGAGCTGCGTCTTATGCAGCTTGATCAGATTCTCGGCTTGGCCGCGCGCGCAATACAGGCTGTCGTAGATCCACTCGGCCGAGCCGACATCGAGGCTGGTGACGACGAAACGGATGTCGAGGCCGAGCATCGTCGCCTCAGTACGGGCGACGGTACGTCGTTCGCGATCCCAGGACTTTGCCTTGTGGCGCGTCTCGGTATAGCCACGCAGAACCGGCAGGTTCTCGATTGCGCGGCGGCGATCAGGGTGAGACTCCAGCGACAATCAAGGTGAGACTGCGCCGATGGGGACGGACCGAAGGGAGGGCGCAGCCCGACCGGAGGACCGTCCCCATCGGCGTCGCGCGTTTTTGGACCCGTCTGGCGGCCGGGTGCGGCTGGTGCAAGCTGTTGGTTCGTCTCGACAAGAGGGAATCGATGCCTTGCCTGGCCTCCACATCACCGACCACCAGATGAGGCTGTACATGACGTACCGACTGACACTGTCCCCCGAGGCCGCCGCGGCCAAGGCGGGGTTCTCGAAGGCAAGCGCGTATCGAATCGAGGGCGATTGTCGCCCGCCATCGCAGAAGAAGACGCCGAGGGGCCGGCGCCGGTCCGATCCGCTCGGGCAGTATTGGGACGCCGAGATCGTTCCGATCCTGAAGGCTGCGCCCGGCATCCGCGTGATCGGCGTGCTGGACGAGCTGCGCCGACGGCATCATGACTTGAACCCGAACATCCGCCGCACGCTGGAGCGGCGCATCAACGCCTGGCGGGCGCTCAACGGCCCCGAACAGGACGTGATCTTCCGCCAGCAGCACGAGCCCGGCCGCCTGGGTCTGTCCGACTTCACCGACGTGAGCGCGCTCGGTATTACCATCGCGGGTGAGCCGCTCGATCACCGGCTCTATCACTTCCGGTTGGCGTTCTCCGGCTTCGAGCATGTCCATGTCGTGCTCGGCGGCGAAAGCTTCGTCGCCCTGGCGGAGGGCTTGCAGAACGCGCTGTGGGCGCTTGGCGGCGTGCCGCGGGAGCATCGCAGCGACAGCCTGTCGGCAGCATTCCGCAATCTGGCCGCCGACGCACGGGGGGATCTGACGCAGCGCTACGCCGGGCTGATGGGCCACTATGGCATGGCGCCAACGCGCAACAATGCGGGCATCGCACATGAGAACGGCTCGATCGAGAGCGCGCACGGCCATCTCAAGCGGGCACTGGAAGATGCGCTGTTGCTGCGGGGGACGCGCGAGTTCGCCAGTCTCGATGCGTACCGGGCTTTTGTCGACGAGATTGTCGGCCGGCGCAACGCCAACCTCGCCAAGCCGATCGCGCTCGAGAAGGAGGCCTTGGCGCCGCTGCCAAAAGGCCGCACGACCGACTTCGAGGAGAAAGTGATCCCGGTGACGTCGTCAGGCGGCTTCATCCTGCGGCGCGTATTCTACACCGTGCCTTCAAGATTGATCGGCCATCGCCTGCGTGTGCGCATCTTCGACGACCGGCTCGAATGCTTCCTTGGCGTCACGCCGGTCGTGACGCTGCGGCGCGGTCGGCCTGTGTCCGAGAGCCAGGGCGGTCATGTTGTGGATTACCGGCACGTCATCCATGCCCTGCGGCGCAAGCCGATGGCGCTCCTCAATCTCGTTTATCGCGACCAACTCTTCCCGCGTGCAGCTTACAAACGTCTGTTCGAGACCTTGCGGGAGCATGGTGATGACCGGCGCGCCTGCAAGGTGACGGTCGAGCTTCTGGCGCTGGCTCACGAGCGCGCCTGCGAAGCAGAACTCGCCGAGGTGATCGCGATGGATCTGGACGCCGGACAGTTACCCGATCTTGCCGCGCTGCGCGACCGCTTCCGACCCGAGGCGGCCTCGATCCCGCGTGTCGCCGTCAAGCTGGCGCCGCTCGACGTCTACGATGAACTCGCCTCCGTCAGCGTCATGTCGGGCCGCTCGAACCTGGGAGAGGCAGCATGACCGGTATCGCTACCTCCGTCGATGCTGCCCGTGTCGAGCTGCTTCTCAATGAGCTCCGCCTGCCGGGCGTCAAGGCGATCTGGCCGAAGCTCGCCGCACAGTCGGACAAGGAAGGGTGGCCTGCCGCCCGCTTCCTCGCCGCCCTTGCCGAGCACGAGGCGGCCGATCGCACCCGCCGTCGGATCGAGCGACACATGGTGGAAGCGCGTTTGCCCGCCGGCAAGACGCTCGCCACCTTCGACTTCGAAAGCGTGCCGATGCTATCAAAGGCACAGGCGATGGCGCTCGCCGCTGGCGACGCCTGGTTGAAGGCCGGCGCCAATTTGCTCTTGTTCGGTCCACCGGGCGGCGGCAAGACCCATCTCGGCACGGCGATCGGCCTGGCTCTCGTCGAGAACGGTTGGCGCGTTCTCTTCGCGCGCACCACTGATCTGGTGCAACGGCTGCAGGTCGCGCGGCGCGAGCTGGCGCTGGAGTCCGCGATCGCCAAACTCGATCGCTATGACCTCCTGATCCTCGACGACATCACATATGTGAGCAAGGATCAGGCGGAAACCAGTGTGCTGTTCGAGTTGATCGCCGCCCGCTACGAACGACGCTCGCTGCTGATCACGGCCAATCAGCCATTTGGCGAATGGGGGCGTATCTTCCCGGACCAGGCAATGACGTTGGCTGCCATCGATCGTTTGGTCCACCACGCCACGATCCTCGAGATGAACGTCGAAAGTTACCGTCGAAAAGTTGCCCTCGATCGCAAGCGCGGTCCAGGCCGGCCACCTGTTCACACGACCCCCAACGAACTCGACAAGACTGTGATTGACGCTGGCAGCGCCGCTTGATTGTCGCGCAGCGTCAATCAACGCTTGCCAAGTAGGCGGCCAGCGTCAATTATCTCCTGACTCGGCCGCCTCGTCTCATCTTGATTGACGCGCCGCTCTCATCCTGATTGTCGCGCTATACTCGATGGCGCGTCGCGTGCGGATGCCGTCGGCGGCCTCGTCGACTTTTCTGGCGAGCGGCTTGGTGCCGGACAGACCGAAGATGTAGTCGATGCCGTTGGTCTCGCACCACGCCATTGCCTCCGGCCGGGCATAGCGCCCGTCGCCACGGAACGTAATTCGCGTGTTGTGCCACCGCGTCCGGATATGCCGTATCAGGCGGCGCAGATGGGCACGCACCTCGACGCCGCCCGGCGTCTTGCCGGGCCGCAGCACGACCGCCACGGGCCGGCTCTTCTCCGTGTCGTAGACGTGGATCGGCAGGAAGCAGCGTTCGTCATAATGAGCGTTGAACAGCGAGAGCTGCTGATGGCCGTGGACGACATCGCAGGTATCATCGATGTCGAGCGTGACGGATGCCGGCTCGCGCGGGTAGCTATCCATCCATGCGTCGAAGGCGCGGAGCATTCTCCAGCCGCGACAGCGTCGGTTGGGAACACAGATCGCGACCCGTGTCCGGCAGCCGACCGCAGGCCAGCTTGAATGCGGGATCGGACCGCAGATGATCGAGGTCGTCGGCGTCCTCGTAGCCGCAGCAGATCGCGAACATGCGCGCGCGGAACATATCGACAAGGCTGTGCACGACCCGCGTCGGATCGCGCCGATCCGGGAACACGCGGGCCAAATTGTCGGCCAAGCCGAGACGCCGCTCGGCCATCGCCAGAAGCATCACGCCCCCGTTCGAGGTCAGCCGACCGCCATCGAAGGCAGCTGTGACTTTCTTGGCGTGAACGGCTGGAAACGAGAAGGGCAGAATCGTATCATCGGGGTTGGCTTTGCAACCGAATCCTACGCCGCATCAGCGCTTTACACCACGCTCGCCAGCCTCTCAGGCGCCCTCTGACGAATAAAGACGGGCTAAGCGCGTTTGTTTCTTTGCCCCACTTCGTTCATTTGCTTGCACGTGATGACGGGCATGTCCGAAAGCTGATACTGATTGACCGCGAGAAGCCTCCGGGCGCTGTGAAAGCACATCGTTTTCCCTCGAACATCCAATGACCGTCTGGCACGCAAGTTGCTGAGATATCGACGGCTTGGGTGCTTCTACGTTAGTGACGCTTACGAGACAATCAAGCCCTTTCGTCGCGCCAACTCGCACGGGATCCACCCCACCGTCCGTGCGTCTTTACTGTTGATCGGTCTCAGCCATCCATCACAGGGGATCATGCCGTGACCCGCGAAGAGGCTCTGACAAAGGCGATAGCGGCGCTTAAAGAATGGTCGGAGGGGAATATCTCGATCAGCGACGTGCTCGACGCGATTGTAGAGCTTCACAAGACTGTTCCGCCACCCGAGCCCCCAAAGCCACCAAAACAGAAAGGCCTTTCATAGCATTCCGCTCTCTATTGCCTGCGTGCGTACAAGGGCGAGATGCAGCCGTGATGGCGCGCTCGTGCGTGCGGTTGTCGAAGAGCTATTCCATTGAACCTGAACTCGCGACGTCCATCTTTATTTTGAGGATAGCCAAAGTACGTGGTCTTGAATGCCGTGATCGAGAACAGCGCAAGCGTTGCTCGAGTAGCCTCTTCCCAGAGCACAACGCAGCCGTGGCATGTCATTTGCTTAGATCACAACGAAGGCTCAAACGCCCAGCCCCCTCTGCGTGCTGGATAGGACTCGCCTTCGCAAGCTTAGCAAACCAACAGGAGGAAAATATGGGTCTTTACCTTATCGAGTACAAACAAGACCGAAACTTCGTGCTCGGCGTGAAGGATCAGCAAGACGGTGCGGCGGTCGTGCTGCGGAAGAAAGATACGCCTCTCCGTTACGTTCTCTGGGACCTCAACTTCGATACTGGAGCGATTACACTGAACTCGAGCGGGGGCAATCTCGCGGTCGGCACCGATCGCGTCGCGCCGGAGGCTCTCCTCTCGCTCAAAGTGTATAACCCAGCCATCCAAAGTCAGCGGTGGGAATTTCTCAAGAGCCCCGGCTTCATCCTTAGCCTCCCGGATAACAGTCTGTGTATCGATAATAAGACTCGTGGCACGAGTGACGGCAACCCGGTTTGGCTGTTCAAGTTCAACGGCTCGCCCGCGCAGCAATGGAACTTCGTTCCCTTGATGAACCTGCGGGCCTTGGAAGTTGCGGAGAATGCGGCCTGACGCCGTTCGGCCGCTCGGCTCCTCAATGGCGACGGGTAGCGGTACGCGACAATGCGGCGGCGAGCATTCCGGTTGTGAATATTCGCCGCCACAGAACCGGACGTTGCGCAGCCGTGCAACTCAACCGTAAGGTCGGCCGTTCGCTTGGTCACCAATTGTGTCGGTCTGCGCTCACCAACTCATTGACCTATTCTCCGCCCGGGCTCAGGTCGGAGTCCCTTGACTGACGAGGCTTCTGGATAAAGTTGGCTTCTTGTACTGCCATCGGCGGCGCGTTCAGTGGTTTGGTGGCACACCACACCTCTCGATTGGACTAATGTCCCCGAGCTCTTTCCATCTGCGAAGCGCTCCAAACCCTCAAAGCCCGGGGTGTGAGGCTTGCACTGACCAGTTCCCCGAGCCGACATCGAGGCTGGTGACGACGAAACGGATGTCGAGGCCGAGCATCGTCGCCTCAATACGGGCGACGGTGCGTTGCCAGATCCACAAGGCACGCAACATCATGGAGCGCCTGCCGAAAGAGCATCATGCGGCCACCCGTCGGGTGCTGCGCCAGGCCTGGCAGCTCGATGACGCCGACAAGGCTGAAAAATTGATCCGCAATCTCGCGCGTCGACTCGACCAGCAATGGCCCGGCGTAGCGGCCAGCATCCTCGAAGGCCTCGACGAAATCCTGACTGTCGTCCGGTTGAAGCTGCCGAAGGAGCTTCGTCGCTCGCTCGCCTGGACCAACATCGCCGAGAACATCATGGGCACCATTCGCCGCGTCACGCGCAACGTCAAACGCTGGCGGGATGCCGGTATGGCCTTGCGATGGGTCGCGGCCGGCATGATCGAGGCCAACAAGGACTTCCGACGATTGAAGGCGTATAAGCAATTGTCGGTTCTGCGTGCGGCCCTTCAAGCTCGCCACGATCGCATGACGATCAAGCCCGTTGCCCACGTCTCGAGGGCCGCGTAACATTCATTCCGGCAACGTCGGCCCGACGTAGTTCAACACCGATCGGGACATCCCCGACGTGACCCAAGACCTTTTCGACGGGCCAAGGCGGCCAATGAGAAACCGTTCGAGCATCACTTATTTCGAATGAGCAAGCGCTTCGGGGGCGTGAGGTATCGATATTTGCCGGTAAGCGTTCCATTGACGAACTGGAGGCCGTGATCGCCATAGATCATATCCTCACGCACGTAGCCGTCCGCTATGGCCACTTGATTGTTGCCGCCAACTGTCTTCCGGGTAGTCTTCAACCCATGGCTGGCTGGCGGCGAGCCGTATGGCATCGCGTGGTGTGCCCAATTTCAAGGTATCAAATTGTTTGACAGGAATCATCCCGGCTACCTTGATGGGCTCGGCTCTCATTCGCGGGAGATCTTCAGATCCAATTGGCTTACGAACCACAACTTTCTCGAGGCAGTGTGAATGGATTGGAATGCCAGGGTGCGAGTCCCATTTGATGTAATGATCGGAGCGCAAGATCTCCCAGCCCGCTTCTGTATAGATGGCCTCGAGCTCGCCGCGCTGGAACGAGTTTTTGTGACCAGATGCCAAAGCCTCCTTCGAAATAGGATGGTCTGGTTGATCGAGCGTGTTTGTGAAGCAATGAAATCCACCAGGCCGCGTTCGATTCATTAAGGCCGTGACGAGCGGCTTCCAGACTCCCCGTTCCGTGAAATGCAATACGCAATGCGCTATAAAGACGTCCAGGCAAGCAGGCGGCCGGAAGTCTTCAACGCGAGCGACCCCACTCGCTATGTTCACGCCAAGATCACCTGCGAGCCGGTTCAGCTTGGAGATAGCGGTTTCGGAGATGTCGGTCGTGATCACCTGATGACCAAAATGGGCCAAATAGAGGGCATGTACTTATCCGCGTCAGAGAAGAATAATTCGGGGGCGTGCGCCTTTGAGGTCATGATGTTTGTCATCGGACGAACAACAACGGGGTAAAGGGAGAGTGTCTGCGACTCGTAGTCGAGCGCGCGGCCAAGCGAAAAGTTCCAGGAGTCGCGAGTTTGACCACGCAGGCCGTAGATCAGATCAAGATTGACGTGGGAAAACCGTTCCGTCAGTGCTTTGATTCCCGCTTCTGCAGTCTCGACCGAATATGGTCTACCTGACTGCGCAAGCTCGCCGGGTACCATGGTCTGGATGCCCATGCTCATTCGGTTGACGCCAAAGGCCTTCAGGCAATCCAGAAGGTTGTTGTCGAAAGTGTCTGGCGCGCTCTCGACGGTAATCTCACATTTCCGGCTTCGTTTTGGAAATGCAGCCTCAAGGGCGGCGAAAAGCTCGCGGAATTGATGCTGAGTCAGCAGAGTTGGCGTGCCGCCGCCGAAATAGATACTTACAACCTCTCGATCTCCGAAGTATTCTCCATATCGCGCGATGTGCTCCGCCAATCGAGCAACATAAGACTCCCCCGTCGCCGGGTTTTGACGCGTTGTCAGGAAGAGCGTGCAGTAGGTGCACCGGTAGCGGCAGAACGGTATATGGATATAGATGTTGATGTGCTTAGAACGGCTAGCCTGCTCAACGACATCAGTTATGCGGAGTGGCTGCGGAAAAACCCGATACGCTCGCTTGGAAGGATAGCCATAGACGTAGGTCGGCAGCTCCTTTTTCGCTATGCTCGTCCGAAGAAAGTCCAGACAATTTATGACCTAACCTATTGATTGCCAAACCCGGTGAATGCCTGTACGCCGTCGTTCGCCGAAGCCCACAAGTTCATGGCTTGTGGTGATTAGCAGCTTCCATGGAAGCTGCTAATCTGTAGTCCGTACTGCGTTTTCGTCACTTGTGTTCATCGGGTCTAGCCGTGCGGCTTACGTGTAAGAGACCAGTCTAGCCGTACGGCTTATATGTAGGAAACCGGACGCCCGCAGATATAACTACAGCGGCTGCACCCCGAGAATTCCGCCCACTGCTCCTATGAGGAGCCAAAACCGGCCTCCTGAAGTTGCAGATGCTTCTTCAGCAGTTAATTTAGTCACACCTTAAGCTGACATATCGATCTTCATTGTTGCTTCCCTTCTCAATGAGAGGAAGAATCAGTGATGGCCGTCGGCAACTCGTGCCGCCGGGCAACGAGAGACACTCAAGAGTCGTGCCAACTGTGGGGGAAGAGACCCCAAAAAGCCGTCGTTCATTCTATTCAACAACTTGACTGCGAGCTCAGCACCCCGTCGGTCGAGCATCATGTGTCGCAGACGCGATAAGCCGAGCAACTGAAAGCAGCGCAAGTCACGTCGGGAGAGCTGCAACCGGAAGCGGTGGGGGCGTTGGAAGACCAACGGCGTCGAACAGCAGGCCGCATGCTGTGACGCCGATGATCACGTAGTGGTCCTCATGTCCCGCGAAAAACCCCGGAACTTCTCGATGCCAGCTACCATGTGATCCTCTCCAAGAGATGTTCTTGCCGTCATGGAGACACGTTCGTCACGGTGAACCTATGCGTGCCGCTCATCCACACCATCGATGTGCCCGGAGCAGCTCTCGTCACAGCGAGCATCAAGCGGGCGCTGTTGCTGGCCACGCTCTACACAATGGAGCAGCCGTTCCATTGTGACCGACTGCGTGAGCGGTTCGATCTTTCGCCGATCGTGCCCGATGAGAAGGATCGGAGCCGGATCCACAATGTTGTTTTCAATGAAATTTGCGGCGGTTGTCATTTCGGATCAGCAGGACTTTATTGAAATCATCGCGCGCGGTCGCGCAAGAGGCGCCGATGCGGTCATCCTCGGCTGCACCGAGATCGGCCTGCTGATCGGGCCGGAGCATACACAGCTGTCGCTGTTCGATTCGGCCAAGCTGCACGCCAAGGCGGCAGCTGACTTCGCCGACGGCAAGCCGCCTGCCGGCGCCGTTTTCAGTTGAGCCGCACAGAGGCTGTCCCACGATGACAGCTGATCGAGCGCCACGATATTCGCTCAGCTCTCATTTGCAAAGTTGTGCCGAGGTGGAATAGCATTGATCCGAGATCTGCGCACTCGATGGTGTGTGCTTGGTAAGTCCGCCCAGACCACTTGCAGTATGAGCCATTTCAGCCCAGTGATCGAAGACGTCGGTTGTCCGAAGCCCGACGTCGGTATCCAGACAGCGCGCCGAGAGGTGCCGCGATTCGTCAAAAACGACGGTCGGCGTCACTGGCACGTCGGTTGCTCGATGTGCCGAGCATCCGCTGCGGCGACTATTGCGATCTCGCGGCACCTGATCTGTGAGTCAGATGAAACTTGCTCGTTCATTTCAAGCGGTCAGCGAGCTGCATCGGAGACGCAGCCTCGCCTGGCAAGCTCTCTATCTTCCGGTGCGGCTTCGGTCCTGCGCCGAGGATGAGATTGCTCTGTACGGTATCGACGAATGGTGATCCTAAACGTGCTACGCACAATTCGAGCAACTTGCTGTGAACAGTGCCTCAAGTCGTTCTGGCAAAGGTCCACCTGCGCCGGAGATCGACAGTCCGAGGCTTTGAGGATTGTAGTCATCTGCAGATCGGAGACCGTACGTAAATGACCATTGAGCCGATCGAGGATAATTTGCGGCTTGAAGAGGAATCGAGGCGACGAGACGAGATCAAAGTCAAGCTCCTTCGCGCGCGATCGGATGTGGCCAGGTACCAAGCAGAATTGACAGAGCTCGAGCAAACGCCGAAGCGTGAAGACGGCTCATCGATCTGCTCTGGGACACTTCAGCGCACGTGCGCAGGAGGTCGGAGAGCATAACGTGCGACCACGTCAATTGGAGCCTGTCTTGGATCCCGCTAACCTGCGAGCGGATGCTGGGGGCAGCGTCCGACCGAGCGACAGCTGGAAGTAGGCTGCCAACCGGGTCTTCGCAACAGGGGCTTGGCTTAGTGCAATGGCTGAGCGGTGTAGAGCGCAAGAATTCGCGCACAAGTGCAAGTGGCGAGAAGCCAAGCCACGAACGCTCACGCGCGTGACAAGTGTTGGGATCAGCCGTTTTTGACCGGCTCATCTTTGTTCGCTCACAAGCAAGGTGCTGTCGCCGGGTTGCAAGGTTCACGTCTCGCGCCGCCGCGCTCAGACTGAGAGCGGCAATCAGAACGCCCCGCGTTTGATCCAGATCGATCAGGCGCAGAACATCACGTTCTATGGTGTCACGCTACGCAATGCGCCCAATTTCCACGTCGCGATGAACAGGGTCGGAGGTGCCACCTTTTGGGGGCTCACGATCGGTGCGCCGGCCGAGGCCCGCAACACCGACGGCATCGACCCTGGCGCAGGCCCATAGGCGCTAAAATAGGATTGCGTGTTGAATTTGTATGTGATTCCAAGAAGGGATGAGACACGAATCGCTTGTGAACGAAGACTGGGGCTAGAGGTTGGCGCGCGCGAGACGAAGGCGTTTGTTCGTCCGCGCGAGATCACCAATGCGGTTGATTTGCTGCGGCTGATACTTGCGTATCGTCTGGGCACGCGGGGTCTGCGGCTGACGGCGGCGTGGGCGACGTCGGTGGGCCTTGTCGGCATCTCCAACGTGGCTTTGTTGTATCGCTTGCGTCAGTCCGGAGATTGGCTGGCGCAACTGATAGGTCAGGCAATTGCGAGTGGTGCGCCGAAGGCAAGCCGCGGTCGGCTGATCCGCATCGTTGATGCCACGACGGTCCCCAAAGCGGGACCGAGGGCAGGCAAAACAACGCAGTGTGGCGTATCCACAGTGCGTCGATGCCGGCGCGGACTTCGTGATCCGCGCGGGCTGCAAGAGCGCGCGTTGGCTGGATCGCAACGGCAACCTTGTCGGTCTCATCGCGGAGCTGCGCAAGGCCTTGGCAGGCGGCATGATCGATCGACCGATCTGGATAGAGCGCAAGTCCGGCGCGCAACCGCTTGCTGTGCGCTTGGTCGCGGTCAAAAAGCCGGCGCATGCGGCCGCGGAGGCGCGACGCAAGGCACGCAAGACAGCCCAGAAGGGAGGCCATCAACTCTCCAGGCAAACGCTTGAGGCCGCTGATTGGGTAATCCTGGCGACCTCGCTCAAGGGCTAGGACTTCACGGCTGCTGACGTCATTGCCCTCTACCGGTTGCGATGGCGGATTGAGCTCGGCTTCAAGCGGCTGAAGAGCTTGATTGGCTTGAAGGGACCTCCCGGAACTGACCAGCGGTCCGCTAAACCCCATATCCTCGCTCACCTGCTGATCACTCTACTGCTCGAGCCGCTGGTCAACGAACTCGAGGACTCTCTCCGCTTGGACGAAGCCGCCTGACCGGACCTTCCGCATGGCGCCTGCTACGTCAGCTCATCGCCTCATTGCTCCAAGCCGTCATTCCCGAATCCACGATCGCTTGTCTGCGCAGAGCAAGCCGTGCTCCCCGGCGACATCTGCGCGAGCCCCCCAGACGCAAGCGCCGCTATCAGGCAATGATCAAACTATCTTAGCGCCTATGGGGGGTCGATGTGACCATCACCCACAGCTTTATTCGCGCTGGAGATGATAACGTGGCGCGACAATGGCCCAAGCAGTCATATCTCCATCATCGACAACCTGCGCATAGAGCGATGTCAGGCGTGGCGGACGCAGGCGAGGAAGTAGTCTCGCCCGTCGGTCATATCGCGTGGCGAAGCGGCGGAAGTGTTTGAGCTTGTTGAGGCAGCGCTCGATGCGGTTGCGTAGCTTGTAGATCGTCTCGTCTTGCGGGATGGGGACCTTACGAGAATGGGTTGAGTGGATACCGCTTCGGCGTTCATGTCTGTGATGGTCGTGCGTAGATTGTTGTTGTCGTAGGCCTTGTCGGCCAGCACGGCCTCGGCATTGAAGCCTTCGAGCAGGGCTTTTGCAGTGAGGTTGTCATGTCGTTGGCCGGCGGTGAGCATGAAGCGCAGCGGCCGACCGAGGCTGTCGCAGAGCATATGGATCTTGGTGGTCAATCCACCTGCGGAACGCCCCAACTCCTGAGTTTTGGCCCCCCTTTTGCGCTCGCGGCCTGCTGGTGGACACGAACCAGAGTGGTGTCGAGCATCAGGTATTTGTTGTCGCGATCCTTGATCAGTTCGGCAAACATCTTCTCCCATACGCCGGCCTTGGCCGAGCGAGTGAAACGCGCGTGTACGCTCTCCCACTTGCCATAGCGCTCCGGCAGGTGCTGCCAATTGGCGCCGGACCGTAAAACCCACAAAACCCCGTTCACGAACAAGCGGCTGTCAACACCGCTGCGGCCGGGATCAACTACCTTGCCTGGCAGCATAGCTGCAATCCGAGCCCATTGTGCCTCGCTCAGCTCATAGCGCTTCACACCCGTCAGTACGCTCCGAATCAAAAGGTTCGGAACGCATTGGTTCAGCATCATTCAGCTATGGGAATCCTGAATGTGGATTGGTCCTAGTACCTCGTCACAGTGATTATGACTCTTTGGAAGTGGCGGGATAGGCGCCTGCCATTTTGGCGCGAGCCTTGTCTGTTGTGAACATCCATTTGATACGGGAGCGGGCGGCATTTCGTTGTCGTTCCCAGGCGGTGATTTCGCGGCGCAGTCGCTTGGGGTCGTCAATCCTGCGATTTAGGCACTGGCCTCGCAGGACGCCGATTTCGATCTCGACCATGTTGAGCCAACTTGCGTGCTTTGGGGTGTAGTGGAACTCGAGCCGTCGCAAAATCCGCCTGGCTTCGGCGGGCGGGAACGCCTGATAGAGGGCGCCGGCGGAGTGGGTCGATAAATTGTCCTGGACGACCCGGATGATCTCGGCGTCGGGATAATGGATGTCGACGAGATCACGCATGCATTGGGCGTAATCTCGTGCCGCTCGGTGACCTTGACCTTGCGCCAGGGGCGATGCACGTCGAAGAGAACGAAGAGATTGACCGTGCCATTGCGCGATACTCATAATCGTAACGTTCGAGGTGGCCGGGCTTGGCCGGAATGGGCTGACGCACCTCGCCGATGAGTTGCACCGGGCTTTCGTCGAAGCACACCACTGGCCGTCTGGAGTCGGGCACCTCGGCATAGAGGTCGAGCACATCCTCCATGCGGGCGACGTATTCGCCGCCGACCTGCGGAATGCACCACATGTCTTTGCGCCAGGGCTTGAGGCCATTCTCGGCCAGGCGCCGCCGAACCGTCTCGTGCGACAGGCTCTTGTGTTCGGTGAGCTTGACCATCGCAGCCGCCAGCAGCTTTAGCGTCCAGCGGGCACGGCCCTTTGGGGGACTGGCGCAGGCTGTCGCCACCAGCAAGGCTTCTTCCTTGCCGTGAGTTTGCATTCCGCCCCGGCACGCGGTTCGATCAGGTGCAGCGCGGCCACCCGTTCGGCATGCCCGTCGGCCCGCGTCAGGCAGGCGTCGACCAGCAGGCCGTGGCGGTTCTCCATCAGCCCATGCCCGATGAAGCACAGCTTCGTTTCGTTGCCCTTTCCCTTGCGGTAAAGCCTGGCATCCCGATCGGTGGTCGAAGCATGGGTGCCGTTCGAGCGCTTCTGGCCATGGAAGTCCGCTTCGGCGTTGCGCCCGCCGCCTTGCGCCGGCGGCGCGCCAGAGCCATCCTTCGGCTTCACGCTCTTCATCGAGGCCCAGGCCTCGATCAGCGTGCCATCGACCGAGAAGTGATCGCTCGACAGCAGCTTCTTCACCTTGGGCTGCGCCAGCACCGCCGCGAGGAACTTGGCCGCGATGTCGCCTTCCGGCAACCGGTCGCGGTTTTTCGAGAACACCGAATGGTCCCAGGCTCCGTCGTCGACGCCAATTCCGACGAACCTGCGGAACAGCAGGTCGTATTCCAGCCGTTCGATCAAAAGCCGCTCCGAACGGATCGAATAAACGCTTGCAACAGCATCGCCCGCAGCAACTTCTCCGGCGGGATCGACGGCCGCCAAATCGGCGAATAGAGCGCGGCAAACTCGCGCTCCAGCGTCGACAGCGCCTCGTTCGCGATCGTCCGGATCGCTCGCAGCGGATGGTCACGCCGCACCCGCCTCCAGATCAACGTAGCTGAACAGCTCGCCCGCCGCGCACGCACCATCTCCGAATCTCGTCGGAGCCAATGAATCACGGTCGCTGGTCGGCGGCGAGCACCTTTTTCAACAGCCTGCTAGAGCAGCCTGCTCATGCTACGCTCCCACCCACATATACCATTGTGTGATCGAGCTAGCCCTGGGGATGATTGGCACGAAGGGCGGGCTCATCCATTATGCACTAATGGCTATGTACTCTCAAGTTTACTCTCCATTCGGGGAGGCGCAGGAACGCACAGCTGAAGGTGCTGTACCTACCCTATATTCCAGTTTGATCGATGACCTGAGTCAGCTGAATTTCGCTGATGCGGATGACCGTCGGGCATTTCCTCCGACCCTACACAGCATATTAGCAAGGCACGGACTGTTCGGGCTCACTACACAAACAGAGCTCGGCGGATTAGCTCTTCCCTTGCAAGAGGCCATCGACCTCATCTCTGCCACTGCATCCTTCGATATCTCGGCCGCCTCTACCCTCGTTATCCATAACTTCCTGGCCTTGCCCTGCATCGAAGCAGCACCGCGCATCCCTGAACAAAGGCATGTCATGTGGGGTGCAACACGCGGAGACCTTTGCGCTTTCGCTTTGACAGAGCCTGGGGCTGGCTCTGCCCCGCGGCACATAGAGACTTCGGCTTTCATGCACGAGGATAGAGTTCGCATCTCTGGCCGCAAAATTTGGATTGGCCTCGCTGACTGGGCTCGCTGGATCGTTTGCTTTGCACGAGCCTCTGGTCCCGACGTGAAAGGTCGGCTCGTTGGTGTACTAGTTGATAGGCAGGCTCCGGGCTTAATGGTCACACACGAGCATCGCACACTCGGTCTACGTGGCATTATCCAGAATACTTTGGAGTTCCAGGATGTCGAGGTGCCGAGCGCTTACGTTCTTTCTCGCGATCAAGACGGCTGGGGAACAGCAGCATCCAGTATGAACCGCGGGCGCATCGGTGTGGCTGCGATGGGCCTTGGAGCCCTTGAGCGCGCTATCCAGGTCGCAGCCTCATATGCAATACATCGTCGACTAGGTAAGCTGCGCATGATTGAGAACAGCTATATCGAGCAGCTATTCGGGCAAATGGTGCTCCGGCGGGAAGTAGTGAAGGCAATGCTAGCTGCATCCTGCCGACTTATCTCAGCGAAGGGCGCGCCCAATGTCCACCTTGCGTCGGCAACGAAGGTTTTGTCGTCGGAGTGGTGCGGCCTCGTCGCTGATCAATGCCTCCAGCTGTTGGGGGGCCGTGGTTACGATGAGGGAACGCCTGTAGCTAAAATCTATCGAGACGCTCGCATTCTCCGCATCTTTGAAGGTCCGACAGAGACGCTCCTATCACATCTCGGCCGCTGCCTTCTCTCTAGAGCCACGCGTGATGAGATAGCCGATCTTTTTCTGTCTCTTGGTGCGGCGCCGGTCCATGCTGCTGCAATTGAGGAACTCTCTGGGCTCAATGAGACAGATGGTACCGTGCTCATCTATGCCGGTTGGCTCACCACATTAGGACTTGCACAAGCAGTCATGTCTGCTGGTTGCTTCTCCGCCTCAGATTGCGCCGCTGCCGCGGCTGACCTTGTTGGTTCCGAACTAGCAACTCTCCGTACTCGCGCACCGGCACGGCTATCTTTCGAAGGCCGCGCTCGCGCTAGTCGGACACTGGATACCTTCCTTCAAGACGCAGCTTCTTCTATCCGCTCACCTGTCCTCACGAGCGATTACCTCAAGCTGGAGCAGTATGTCTGATCCCGTAGCTAACAAGGGGAGCGAGGAGGCCCGTCTTATAACTGCTGGCATTGTGAACGCCCCGATTCACGCTCGCTCCTCTCAGCGAACGCTTGGCGTCCGAAAGCCCGCTCGAAGAAAACGCTGAGCGCCTCAGCTTGCGTCCCGGCGGGGAGAGGACGGCGCCACGGTAGCCTCACTCATGGTACTTAAGGCTTCTCGTTGAAAACACATTGTGCGCGACGACGGGCTGGCATCGCAAGTATGAGGTGCGGGCGCTCCGGCGACGCGAGACGGTTGGACCGGG
Source organism: Bradyrhizobium sp. 26S5 (assembly GCF_036923295.1). Classification (NCBI taxonomy): domain Bacteria; kingdom Pseudomonadati; phylum Pseudomonadota; class Alphaproteobacteria; order Hyphomicrobiales; family Nitrobacteraceae; genus Bradyrhizobium; species Bradyrhizobium sp. 26S5. The sequence continues at coordinate 1,560,082 of NZ_CP145948.1, forward strand.
CCAGGTCGAGGCAACAAGAAAGCGAAGACGCAGATATGGCGCGACGATCAAGGACGCGCTGACGGCGCTGTGGGAGGCGTCGGATCGGGTGTGCGGCAAGCGGCTCAAAGTGATGATCCCGACCTTGCTGCCGGCCCTCGAGCAACATGGTCGATTGCAGCTTGGCCAGGCGGATCGTGACTGTGTTCTCTCGATCAGCCCCGCAACCATCGATCGCCTGGTCGTCGATATGAAGATCGCGGCGAGCCGCGGCAGGCGGCGCCGTGCCGGATTCTATTCGGCAATCCGGCGCGAAGTCCCGATCCGCACGTTCAATGACTGGAACAGCCCGGTGCCCGGCTTCTGCGAGGTTGACATGGTCGCCCATGGCGGCACGTCGGTGGCTGGTTCGTTCATCCAAACTCTCACGATGGTCGATGTCGCCACCGGCTGGACGGAGTGCCTGCCGTTGCTGACGCGGGAAGGTTCGCTCGTCGTCGAGGCGATCAACCGCGCACAGAGCCTGTTCCCCTGGCTGTTGCGCGGCGTGGACTTCGACAACGACAGCGCCTTCATGAACGATGTCGTCGTGCCATGGTGTCGCGAAGCTCGAAGTCACTCGCTCGCGCGCCTATAAGATGAACGTGTCATTCGGCCTGCAATATTGACCCCCTAAGCCGGGGGATCGGCGTCCAAAATTGACCCCCTACAGATTGGTCTGTTGCGCTGCCTGCTTTGGAACGAAGCAGGTGGTGGGGGATGCTGATCGTGGAGACGATTGCCCGGATCCGGCGCGAGCACTTCATCAAGGGCAAGACAATCAAGGAGATCGCCCGTGACCTGAAGGTGTCGCGGAACACGGTCCGGAAGGTGCTGAGGTCGGGAGAGACCTCCTTCGAGTACGAGCGGCAGGTGCAGCCGCGGCCAAAGCTGGGACGATGGGCAGTAGAGCTTGACGGATTGCTGGCGGCGAACGCGGCCAAATCGGCTCGTGAACAGCTGACGTTGATCCGGATCTTCGAAGAGCTGCGCGGCCGCGGCTATGACGGCGGTTACGATGCGGTGCGGCGTTACGCCAGGCGGTGGAGCAAAGAACGCGGGCAATCGACCGCGGCCGCTTATGTCCCGCTGAGCTTTGCCCCAGGCGAAGCCTATCAGTTCGACTGGAGCCACGAGGTGGTCTTGCTGAGCGGCACCACGGTAATGGTGAAGGCCGCCCATGTCCGGCTCTGCCACAGCCGCATGCTGTTCGTGCGGGCCTATCCGCGGGAGACGCAGGAGATGGTGTTCGACGCCCACGACCGGGCGTTCGCCCTGTTCAAAGGTACCTGCACCCGCGGCATCTACGACAACATGAAGACTGCCGTAGAGACGATCTTCGTCGGTAAAGGGCGTCTCTACAATCGCCGCTTCCTGCAGATGTGCAGCCACTATCTGGTCGATCCGGTCGCCTGCACGCCAGCGTCGGGCTGGGAGAAGGGGCAGGTCGAGAACCAGGTCGGGCTGGTCAGGGAACGCTTCTTCACGCCGCGGCTGCGGTTCAAAAACCTCGACGAGTTAAACGCCTGGCTGCTCGACAAATGCATCGCCTACGCCAAGGCTCATCGCCATCCGGAGCTGGTCGATCAGACGATCTGGGAAGTGTTCGAAGCCGAACGCCCCAAACTCGTTCCCTATGCCGGCCGCTTCGACGGCTTCCATGCGGTGACGGCATCGGTCTCGAAGACCTGCCTGGTGCGCTTCGACAACAACAAGTACTCGGTCGCAGCCAGCGCAGTCGGACGACCGGTCGAGGTTCAAGCCTATGCCGATCGCATCGTGATCCGTCAGGATGGATGCATCGTTGCCGAGCACCCGCGATCCTTTGGCCGCGGCGATACCGTCTACGACCCCTGGCATTATGTGCCGGTGCTCGCCCGCAAACCCGGCGCCTTGCGCAACGGTGCTCCCTTCAAAGACTGGGTGCTGCCGGCCGCGATCGAGCGGATCCGGCGCAAGCTTGCCAGCACCGACGATGGCAATCGGCAGATGGTCGACATCCTCAACGCGGTGCTGACTGACGGTCTGCCCGCGGTGGAAGCGGCCTGTGCCGAAGCGCTCGGTCATGGCGTCCATTCCGCCGATGTCGTGCTCAATATCCTGGCCCGTCAACGTGAACCCGCCCCACCGGCCAACATCATGACGCCGGCCGCACTGACGCTCCGTCATGCACCGATCGCCGATTGTGCCCGCTACGACAACCTCCGGAGGACCATCTGATGGAACGAACCCAAATCTTCGACCTCATGGGCGAACTGAAGCTCTACGGCATGAAGGCCGCCTTCGACGAGATCATGGCAACCGCCGTCAAGCGCCAGCACGAACCTCAGCGCATTGTCGGCGACCTGCTCAACGCCGAGATCAACGAGAAGCAAGCAAGGTCGATCAAATACCAGCTCACCATTGCCAAGCTGCCGCTTGCCAAGGACATCGCCGACTTCCAGTTCGACGGCACGCCGATCAATCAGACGCTCGTCAATGATCTCGCTGGCGGCGGCTTCATCGCCCAACAACGCAACGTCGTGCTGGTTGGCGGAACCGGCACAGGCAAGACCCACCTGGCCATTGCCATCGCCAGAAGCTGCATCCGATCCGGTGCCCGCGGCCGCTTCTTCAACGTAGTCGACCTCGTCAATCGCCTCGAGACCGAGACCCGCAACGGACGGCAAGGACGGCTCGCCGAGCATCTGACCCGGATGGACTTCATCGTGCTGGATGAACTCGGCTATTTGCCCTTCGCCCAGTCCGGTGGACAGCTTCTCTTCCACCTCGTCAGCCGGCTCTATGAGCGGGCCTCCATCATCGTGACCACCAATCTCGCCTTCGGCGAATGGCCGAGCGTGTTCGGCGACGCCAAAATGACCACCGCGCTGCTCGACCGATTGACCCATCACTGCGACATCGTCGAGACCGGCAACGACAGCTGGCGATTCAAGAGCCGAGACGACGATCACGCCACCCGCGCTCGTCTCGCCTCCGCTATCCCGGCCAGCTCCGACGAGACGAGCGCTACCAGCAAACCCCGCCGCACGAAGGGGTCAAAATTGGACGCCGATGAGGGGTCAAATTTGCAGGCCGATTGACAAGCAGAACTCGCCGAGGTGATCGCGATGGATCTGGACGCCGGACAGTTACCCGATCTTGCCGCGCTGCGCGACCGCTTCCGACCCGAGGCGGCCTCGATCCCGCGTGTCGCCGTCAAGCTGGCGCCGCTCGACGTCTACGATGAACTCGCCTCCGTCAGCGTCATGTCGGGCCGCTCGAACCTGGGAGAGGCAGCATGACCGGTATCGCTACCTCCGTCGATGCTGCCCGTGTCGAGCTGCTTCTCAATGAGCTCCGCCTGCCGGGCGTCAAGGCGATCTGGCCGAAGCTCGCCGCACAGTCGGACAAGGAAGGGTGGCCTGCCGCCCGCTTCCTCGCCGCCCTTGCCGAGCACGAGGCGGCCGATCGCACCCGCCGTCGGATCGAGCGACACATGGTGGAAGCGCGTTTGCCCGCCGGCAAGACGCTCGCCACCTTCGACTTCGAAAGCGTGCCGATGCTATCAAAGGCACAGGCGATGGCGCTCGCCGCTGGCGACGCCTGGTTGAAGGCCGGCGCCAATTTGCTCTTGTTCGGTCCACCGGGCGGCGGCAAGACCCATCTCGGCACGGCGATCGGCCTGGCTCTCGTCGAGAACGGTTGGCGCGTTCTCTTCGCGCGTACCACTGATCTGGTGCAACGGCTGCAGGTCGCGCGGCGCGAGCTGGCGCTGGAGTCCGCGATCGCCAAACTCGATCGCTATGACCTCCTGATCCTCGACGACATCACATATGTGAGCAAGGATCAGGCGGAAACCAGTGTGCTGTTCGAGTTGATCGCCGCCCGCTACGAACGACGCTCGCTGCTGATCACGGCCAATCAGCCATTTGGCGAATGGGGGCGTATCTTCCCGGACCAGGCAATGACGTTGGCTGCCATCGATCGTTTGGTCCACCACGCCACGATCCTCGAGATGAACGTCGAAAGTTACCGTCGAAAAGTTGCCCTCGATCGCAAGCGCGGTCCAGGCCGGCCACCTGTTCACACGACCCCCAACGAACTCGACAAGACTGTGATTGACGCTGGCAGCGCCGCTTGATTGTCGCGCAGCGTCAATCAACGCTTGCCAAGTAGGCGGCCAGCGTCAATTATCTCCTGACTCGGCCGCCTCGTCTCATCTTGATTGACGCGCCGCTCTCATCCTGATTGTCGCGCTATACGCAGATCTCACGCGGGCCCACGCCAAGCGCAGCGCGTGCCGCAACACGCAGTGCCCATCGAGACGACACGGAGTCGTCGTCAATATTCCGGCGGCACCACCGGCGGACGATCCTGATGGTCTAGGAGCCCAACCTGTTCCAGCACCGAGTGAATAAAATGCGGGGCGCCTGCCTCATGGGGAGACAGCCCATAGAATTCCTGCGCCGCCATCGAGACCAACTGCTCCTGCTGTTCCCGCGGAAACTGCTCTAGGGCTTCCCTCGCTTTTGCGGCGAACTCGGCCGACACTACCTGAGTTTCCAAAAAGCGATCATGTTGGGTGGGATTTCGGCGCAAATGCTCCAGCCAATTCGCTGTGTGTTCGTCTTCGTCCGGGTGGACGAGAGGTATCAGTTGTTCGACGCGATCTTTCAACCACAGGGCGCCGTCCTTGTCGGTACTCAGGTCCTCTCTCTCCACCTGGACGTGCGCCCACGCGCTGTCTTTCAGCCGCACCGCCGGGCCGTTCGACCAGCCGTCCTGCACGATGGTCGTCTCTCCATCGCGTCCGTTGCCGCGGCGTAGCTCGTTCCATGCGTGTCCAGTTCGCGTGGCCGAGATGGTGTGATCGGCGTTCAGTTCCATAATTTCCACCTCGCCGCCTGCATTCACGACCGATTCACCATCGCGCAAATGCGGCGCGTGCGAGACTGCAGCGAGGCGCGCGAATTGATCGCAAAAGCCTGCGCCCAGCGCGCCCGCCAATGCCATCTGGTTGTTGCGATCGAGTCCGCGGTAGGCCAGACGTGAGGCTACGACGTTGTGCCCGTGGGACGGCTCGCCATCCGCATGAACGTTGCCGCGTCCGTGCCTGAGCAGCAGGCGAACGTCGTGCACTGTCTGACCGGCCGCGGTGATCCGAGCGGGGCTTCTGACCGGATCGCCAGTCATCATGGCCGCAATGAGGTAGGCGAGTTGCTGCATCTCATGTCGCTGTAGTGCCACACCGCGTCGTTGTTGCAACGTGTTCGGCGACGTTCCCAGAGCAACTCGGGGAGCCATCGCGGCCGGTCCCGATGCCGTCGAAATTAGCGCGGACCATTGGCGATCGCTGGCGCTGCGGGCCGTTGAGTGCGATGCGCCGTCGGCGCTCGAACTATCATAAGGCGAGCCTACTACTGAAGGCTTTGAACAACAAATTCCCACAAGCAATCTCCTTTATGCTGATGAAATTTCACTGCACCAATGCTCCTACAGAGGAGCTCAGGCGGCACCGTTAAGCCAACGGATTGGAGCGGCCGGGATATCCCCTTCGCGCCCGGCACGCGGAAAACGGAACATGATAGCCTTCATGCACATTCCCGTTAGTCTATCTAGACTCTCATTCCGCTGGTCCGCCGCGGAAATTGAGCGCACGCGCCACGTACCAAGAAAGATCATCGTCGGACGACTCTAACTCGACACATCCTTCGTCTTCGTCGCTACTTCGTTCAGCGGGATCCTCGCTCTCGGCTTGAAGATACAGCCGGGGCTTGTCTGCCCGCTGCCATTCACCCTCGTTGTTCATCGTCCACTTATCGGACCGTCGAGGGTCAAGCACGAACTGGTTCTACCCCACGTCAACAAAGCCCATCTGCTCCAGACGGGGCTTCGCCGCATCGTTGTGGGTTGGCTGGATGAACATGTGATTCTGCTATCCACGCGATTCGCTCTTATCGACTGATCTGCGCTGTAGTCAATATCGGTCTTCTTAGGACTTGCTAGCAGGGTAAGCGAGCAATCTGACAACAAGCTGACGCACAGAAGAGTGCAGAGCCGGCCCCGGAATTCTGCACAGGGCGATAAGTGGAGTTTCTGCCTGACAGCGGGCACGCCGTGCCTGCGAATCAGGAGCGACAATGAGCAGAAGAACACGCCGGAACCACACGCCGGCCTTCAAGGCGAAGGTGGCGCTCGCCGCCGTGAAGGGCGATCGAACGCTGGCTCAGCTTGCCGAGCAGTTCGACGTCCACCCCAATCAGATCACGGCGTGGAAGGCTCAGCTTGAAAGCAAGGCCGCCGGTGCGTTCGGTCCCGGCGGCGGCTCCGGAGCGGAACAAGCAGCCATCGATGTGAAGTCGCTGCACGCCAAGATCGGCGAACTGACGCTGGAGAACGATTCCTAAGAAACGGCAGCATCTACTTTTCGGCTCCAAGGGATGGAGAACAAAGCCGAATGGCTTGGCACGCCGATGCAAATTGTTGACCACTCGCGTCCGGTAACGCGTCTCGTAGGACGAGGCCTTGGGATCGACATAGTCCATTCCGTATCGCACAGCATTGTAGAACAGAACTGCGATCTTCCGGGCCGTGGCGGTCACGGCCTTGGCCTTGCCGATGCGTGCTGAGAGCCGTCTATAAAAGGCGCCGAGCGCAGTGTCTGTACGCCCCACGGTCACGGCAGCAAGGCGCAGAAGTGCCGCCGCTCGGCCGCCGGATCGGCGCGTTCGGGACGAGAGCATTTTGCCGCCGGAGACCTTGTTGCTCGGCGCCAGTCCCAGCCAGGAGGTAAAATGCTTTGCACTTGGCCACGAGGAGAGGTCGTCGCCGCATTCAGCGATCAGCTTCAGCGAGAGGTAAGGACCGAGGCCGTCGATCGCGGTGAGGTCCTTTCCGAGCAACGCGAACAGCGCCTCGCGGACGTCGAAAGCTGGAGCGTTCGCCTGATCGGTTCGATTCCGACGCCGCGAGACCTGCGGCGCTGATCCGTGGCCATGACCGCGATGGAAGCTCAGTTCCTTCAACACGGCTTCAATTCGGGCGTCGCAGGCAGATGCCTTCTCGTGGTAGGCGTCGTAAAGCGCAAGTGCCTGCTCGAGCGCAAACAGATGCTCGGCGCGGTAGCTTCCGGTGAGCACCTTCGCGATCGTCTCGGCGCTGGAGCGGCAACTATAATGGCGCAAGCACGCCAGCGCCTCAGGATCGCGCTCGCCGGCAAGGATCGCTCGTATGATACGCAGGCCGGTCACGCCGGTGATGTCGGTGACGACGTGGTGCAGCTGAAGATTCATCTCCGTCAAGGCCTTCTGCATATGCTGGATGTGTGAGGCCGCGTACTCCAGCAGACGCTCGCGCTGACGCACGTAGGCTCTCAGCTCGGCAATCTGCCCTTTGGGCCGAAAGCTGGCCCGCAAACCCGAATGAATGGAGCCGCTGCAGCCATTGCGCATCGCTGACATCGGTCTTGCGCCCCGGCACGTGCTTGGCATCGCGCGCGTTGACAAGAAACACGTTAAATCCCCGGGCATCGAGAAGCTCGAAGATCAGAATCCAGTAGACGCTGGTCGATTCCATGACGACAGTCTCGACGCCGCATTCAGTAAACCAGTCGACTAGCCGATGCAGATCAGCCGTGAAGGTACCGAAGCTGCGGACTGGCTCCGGTGCGCGATCTGCCCTCACGGCAGCCATGTGCATAGTCGCTCCGACGTCGATGGCAGCCGCGTCCGGGTGCACCATCTGCATCTTACCTCCGTTCCTCGACTTCGATCTTTTGGGGTTCATCTCTAATCCTCCTGCTGACGGCGGCGGAAGGGCTGGGCTGCGCTATCCGTCAGATTCCTAAACGGGATCGCCGGATGGCGTCACCACTCTCAAGTGCGCGACAACCCATGGACCAGGTTTTTTGACGGGGTCACGTGCCACCAAAATCGTATCGGCCGCTCCCTCCCGGTCGGCAATCTAGCGCCGGTCCGTTTCTATCCCACAGGGGGAGCGCAGCGCCGCGCATAGTTTTTTAGAAGGAGCGCTCACCAAGGCGGGATTGCTGAGCGCAAAGCGATGATCGACCGTGAGCACGAGCTGTCGATCACCAGGCAAGCGGAGGCTTTGAACATCGGCCGCGGCAGCGTGTACTACCTGCCGCGGCCGGTGCCGGACGCCGACCTTGCGATCATGCAGCGCCTCGACCGGCTGCATCTGGAGTTCCCTTTTGCCGGCTCTCGCATGTTGCGAGGGCTGCTGGCTGCCGATGGGTGCAAGATCGGCCGTCGGCATGTGAAGACGTTGATGCGGCGGATGGGGATAGAAGCGCTCTGTCGCCGTCCACGCACGACAAAGCCCGAGCCGGGCCACAAGATCTACCCGTACCTGCTGCGCGGAATGGAGATCACGCGGCCGAACCAGGTGTGGGCGATGGACATCACCTACATCCCGATGGCCCGCGGCTTCGTTTATCTGGCGGTTGTGCTCGACTGGTTCAGCCGCCGCGTGCTGTCGTGGCGCGTATCGATCACCATGGAGGCGACGTCCTGTGTCGAGACGCTTCAGGATGCCCTGGCTCGTCACGGCAAGCCGGACGTCTTCAATACGGATCAGGGCTCGCAGTTCACCGGACAGGCTTTTACCGGCGTGCTCGCCGACAACGGCATTGCGATCAGCATGGACGGCAAGGGAGCCTGGCGAGACAACGTGTTTGTCGAACGGCTATGGCGCAGCGTCAAATACGAGGAGGTGTATCTGCGGGCCTATGACAGCGTCAGCGAGGCCCTCGCGTCGATCGGCCGATACCTCGACTTCTACAACGGTCGGCGCCCGCATTCGAGCCTTGACGGCGTCACCCCCGATCAAGCCTACTTCAACCCGCTGCCACTCCGCTTGGCAGCCTAACCATGGCAGAGACTCCACTTATCGACGCGGAAAATCTGTTCAGACAACCGGAGCCAGCTCAGGCTCTGACGTATTTCCACACGGTTACGCAAAGGAGACTCGCGCTTGTACTGCCAAAGGCGATTGCGGCTCGTGCGGACATAATTTCATCACAGCCTGCTTCTTGCGCCTTGGCCGACTTCGGCTTGGTTTCGCAAAAGGCTGTCAGGGCGCTCTTGAACAGGGTGATCACAACACATGAATTGTCCGCAACAAGCACCTTGGCTCGCTTTTTATGGGCGGAACGTTCCAAACGGCTTTCTGCATTCTATCCTCCCGTGGCACACTGCAGACAAGCAGGCGTACCACGGTAGCCTGAACGGGAATGTTAGGAAAGCCGCACAACAGGACCAACTCGTCTCCAGGCGACTACCCGACCCAACTGTCGACTGACTGAAAGAAGACGAGCGCGAGCGCTGCTGCATCGAATAAGCCCATTCGGCGGTCCTCACTCATCCACGGTTTGCGAGGCGGCGGGACATGTCGCCCAAGCGCAGGAATGTGCCTCGCGATCAGCCCGGCTAGGCTATGCTTGTTTGTGCATCCGTAGCGCTCGAACGCTGCTCTGACCTGATCGCGCGAATATGCAAAAACGGGAACGTCGCGGTCTTTCGCGAGCATCGAGGCATCGAGACCTGTGATCCACCGCGCTCGTTGTGTGCCCTGCGCGGACGTGTCCTGGATAACGAGGACATCAGGAGCATATCGATCGACGATTTGCGTGATCCGCAGGCGACATCCGTTGCATTTTCGAGGCCCGCGTATCTCGCGTATTCCCCAATCGAACGGCGATGCATGGCCTTCGAACACGACGAATGCGAAACCGCGCGTGTTTATGTAAATTGAGAGAGTGAGCCCATGTCGATCAGCGCGCGTCATACGGCACGAAACACGCGCTTTTCAGCCCGTTCTAGTAATCTCTCCAGGAAGTCCAACTTGAATTGCGTCGTGTTAGATGGGTTTCCTTGAAGCTCCTCATAGAGATCATTTGCGCGCCGAACGGTGACCTCATGGAGCTCCGACATAAGCGCTGGAAATAGCTCCGACGGAGTTGTGTCAAACAGCAGCGCGAATATAAACGCGGCCTCAAGGCTCGATTTGCGCTTCGCGCCCTCAAGGCGCGAGATAGCCGTGCGGCACTTGACCCCGATAAGAAAAGCAATCTCCTTTTGCGTAAATCCAAAGCGGCGGCGAAGAGGTCGAACGTATGATCCAAGATCGTGTTTCATAATTTGCGTGGCCTATGGCTGGCACACACGCAATTATTCACTTGAGAACGCCTCGGTTCGAGGGCACGAAAAAGTGCCGACTCGGTACCGAAATAAAACGCCGTACCCCATTTTGGCTTAGGCAATACTGCCAGCGGTTCGATGAAAGGAGTGTGGAGCGGAACAGGGAGATGTGGGGAGTTCGCGCGGCGTGACCGTGAGTTCGAAAATGGCGATCAGCCCTTGATCAGCGCCACCCTATGGCGTACCTGCTACTTCCCCGAAGTCCCCATGTCCCCTTCTGTATCCATCATTACGTTATCGGCAAAAACATTCACGCCGTACCGTTCGCATAGAAGCTCCACTTTCTCCTTCTCGCGGGAACGACATTCACCCCGTGAGATTTGTACGTTTGACGATTGAGCTTGTTGCGGAGGATGCTCCCTATCCACCGGTTGGTGATTGGCCGATCCTATTCGGCGCCGTGCCGATTGATGAAACTCATCGTAATCTCGCCGACGGCAAGAACGGGCCGCCTAGAGCATTTTCCGATCATGTTGCGTCGCAACCAGCCGCGACGAGATAATTTTGACATTCCTCGGGTGAGAAGCGTTTGAGAGAGTTGGCGATTGCTTGCCAGAGATCGGGCATGGTGCGCGCTGCGGCGGCCCGCAACAACGCTTTCAGTTTGGAGAAGGCCATTTCAATCGGGTTGAAGTCTGGACTGTGGGGCGCAAGATAGAACAGGCTTGCTCCGACAGCCTGGATGGCCTCTCGAACGCCATGGACCTTGTGAGTGGGCATGATAACGGTATCGCCCGGCCGCAGCGATGGGGCGAGCAATTGCTCGACGTAGGCCAGGAACGCGTCGCCATCCACTGGACCGTCCAGAACAAGCGGCGCGATCAGACCGTCGGAGCGCAATTAGCGGTGAATGTCATCATCGTCTTCCAATGTCTGTGTGGGATAGCTGCACGACATCGCTCGCCGCGTGGCGAGCGCCCGTAACGCCGCGCCATTTTAGTGTTGGCGCTGGTTTCGTCGATGTAAGACGAGACGCTCAGGGTCAAGATCGATTTGCCCTTCGAACCACTCCTCACGCGCGGCATTTATATCGCCGCGCCGTTGCTCGGCGGCGTGCGCTGTCTTTTTATAAGTTTGATCTTTCTGCGCTGGAAAAAACGCTAGAGCGACGTGATGCCAGTCGATATTCCACGACGTTTCAACAGTTCTCGCAACTCGGCGAGCGTGATATCCGGCTTCGCTGTCACCGCCTCCAGAATCAATTGCGAATGCGCTTCGATGCGCTGCGATTTGCGGTCACCGCCCTGGCGTTTAGGAACGATGTCGCCAACTGCCTTGAGGCGAGCGCGCCAGCGGATCGCGCTGGCCGCGCTGGCACCAAAGCGCTCAGCAGCCTGTCGACAGGATACGCCACCGTCAATCGCGGCTACCACCCTTTGGCGAAGATCAACTGAAAGCGCCCTGGCCATACATGCTGGCCTCCCTCGCCAGCATGTAGCTTGAATCTGACTCGCGCCGTTTTGGGAATCCCCACCCGATTCTTTCTGGTCGGAAAATGCTCTAGACATCATCCGCCCCTATCGCGCTTCGATCTGTGTCGTTCCCGGTCTTCGACGAATCGTATGTGTAGAGAAATCGCCAGAACGCGTAGCCGGTAAACGCCAAGGCGATCGTCCCCCAGCCAGGCGAATCGGCCCAAAATCCGGTAGCCATCCAAAGGGCGCACAGCGCGACCAGCACGACGCGGCGCCAAGGCGGGTTCAAAAAGGGATGTTCGCTGTTATCCATCACATCATCCCGGTACGTCGATGTGGGCAACAGAGCCATTCGTACACGAAAGCTGCCGGCAACGGAAAAGCATCTCAATTGCCAGTCAGCGCCAGGGAAAGGTCGGGGCTTCCACAACATAGCCCGCCTTGGTCGTCACCCGCATGAGTTCGGCATAGCCCATTTCGGCCATTCTGAGCGGCGGATTCTTCCTCGGATCCTGCTCGGCCTCAACAACGAACCAGCCCTCATAGCCATAGCCAGCGAGCTTCTGCACGATTGCGCCGAAATCCAGCGAGCCGTCGCCGGGAACAGTGAAGGCGCCCAGCGCGACGGCGTCGAGGAAAGATTGCGTCCTCCAATCGAGCGCTTTGATGACGGGGCCGCGGATATCCTTCACATGCACGTGGCTGATGCGCTTGTGGTGGTTGTCGATGACGCGCAGCACGTCGCCGCCCGCGAAGGCCAAGTGGCCAGTGTCGAACAGCAACGGGATGCCTTCTCCCGAACACTTCATAAAGGTATCAAGTTCGTGCTCGAACTGCACAACCGCGGCCATGTGATGATGGTAGGAGAGCGGCATGCCCTGCCCAGCGCACCATTCACCAAACTCGGTCATCCTCCTGGCATAGGCCTTCATGTCGGCGTCGCTCAGCACTGGCTTGGTCGCTAGAGGCCTTGAGCGATCGCTCTGGATCGAATGGCCAACTTCACCATAGACGATGCGGGGTGCGTTCACGGCCTTGAACAGATCAATCATTGGCTGGATGCGATGCTTGTTGGTCGCGATGTCTTCGTTGACGAGCGTGCCAGAGAACCAGCCGCCGCACAGCGCAACGTTAACCATCTTTAGAATCGACGACATGACCGTCGGATCGTCGGGGAAGCGGCGGCCCTTCTCGATGCCGGTGAAGCCGGCCGAGCGAGATTGGCGTAAACATTCTTCAAGCGAAACATCGTCGCTCAATTCGGGAAGATCGTCATTCCACCACGCGATGGGGGATATGCCCAGTTTGGCCTTCACGTGATACTCCTATCAGCCTAGGAGAGCCCTGAGCCAATTCTCATCTCTGCGTCGCAGTTCGCTGGTTCTCGGCTTGCCGAAGGGCGGGACTGTCCGGCGGACCAGCGGCGATGCTTCTGCAACCCGCGACACCGTCGAGCGATGGATGGATGGGAATTCGCGCAAAGGTGCATTGCCACTTCTAATTCCCGACGCGTTGTTGCTTCACTGCTTGCTCATAGGCCTTGCGCGCTTCCTGCACCTGCTCGCGCGAGCTGACTTCCGGAACCACGACATCCCACCAGTGTCCGCCAGCCTCGGTCGTGACGTGAGGATCCGTATCGATCACGATGACGGTGGTGCGGTCGTTCACTTTCGATTTCTCCAGAGCTGCTTCCAGCTCGGCGATCGATGCTACATGCTCCGAGAATGCGCCCATGCTCGCGGCATGTGCAGCAAAGTCAATCTTCGGCAGCGTATCGTGCTGGCTGTCCTTCAACAGATTATTAAAGTTAGCGCCGCCGGTTGCCATCTGGAGCCGGTTGATGCAGCTGAACCCGCCGTTGTCGAGTACGACGATGGTGAGCTTCAGGCCCAGCATGACGGAGGTGGCGATCTCGGAATTCAGCATCAGATACGAACCGTCGCCGACCGGGATTACGATCTGCTCGTTGGGCCGCGCCAGCTTGACGCCAAGGCCCGCCGCGATCTCATAACCCATGGTCGAGAAGCCATAATCGACGTGATAGGAGCCGGGACGGCCCGCCTTCCACAATTTGTGCAACTCGCCGGGGAGACTGCCTGCAGCCTGCACCAGCACGACGTACGATCCAAAAACGCGATCGAGTGCGCCAATGACCTGTGCGTCAGACGGAAACTGTGCATTCGTGCTGGCTCGCGCGGTGTCTGCTTCCACCTGCCAAGTGGTCTTGCCCTTCTCCGCCTTGCCGGTCCAGCGCACGGGTGCTTTGTAGCCCTTCAACGCGGCCAGAAGCTCGTCCAGTCCTCCACGCGCATCCGTCACGAGTGGCAGCGCGCGATGCTTGTGGGCGTCGAACGGTTGTACGTTGAGGCCGACGATGGTTTTCCCGTCGTTCTTGAACAATGCCCACGACCCCGTGGTGAAATCCTGCAGGCGCGTACCGACCGCCAGGATCAGGTCGGCCTCCTCGGCAAGGCGGTTGGACGCCGATGTACCGGTGACGCCGATGGCGCCCATGTTCAAGGGATGGTCATCCGGCAACGACGACTTGCCGGCTTGGGTTTCGCAGACAGGAATTCCCGTTGCCTCGGCGAAGTTTGTCAGCGCGGCGGACGCCTCGGAATAGAGCACGCCCCCGCCGGCGATGATCAACGGCTTCTCCGCAGCCATCAGCGCCTCGGCTGCTACGGTGAGCTCGCCCAAATCGGCGCGCGGACGTCTTGGCATCCACATCCGCTCCTCGAAAAAGCTCTCGGGGTAGTCGTAGGCTTCCGCCTGCACGTCCTGGCACAATGCCAGCGTCACCGGCCCGCATTCGGCCGGGTCGGTCAACACCTGCATAGCCCGGTTCAACGCCGGAATGATCTGTTCAGGTCGAACGATACGGTCAAAATAGCGAGACACCGGCCTGAAGCAGTCGTTCACGGTCGCCGTGCCGTCGGTGAAATTCTCGGCTTGCTGCAAAACCGGGTCCGGGATGCGGTTAGCGAAGGCGTCGCCGGGCAACAGCAGGACAGGCAAGCGGTTGACGTATGCCATGCCTGCGGCGGTCAACAGATTGAGTGCGCCTGGTCCGATCGAGGTCGTCACTGCCATGAAACGGCGGCGGAAATTCGCCTTGCCGTAGGCGATCGCCGCATGCGCCATCGCTTGTTCATTGTGAGCACGGAAAGTCGGCTGTTTGTTACGCACGGCATAAAGTGCTTCGCCCAGACCGGCGACGTTGCCGTGACCGAAGATCGCCCAGACGCCGCCGAAGATCGGTACCACCCTGCCATCAATTTTGGTCCGCTGGCACGTCATGAAACGTATGAGGGCTTGTGCCATCGTCAAGCGGGTCGTCTTGGGCATGAAATTGCTCCAGCAGAAGTTTATGCCGCCTTGCGCTCGCGGGAGGCTAGCCATGCTTGGCTCAGTCGCTCGAAACGAGCGGCCATGTCGGCGATCGCCTCCTCATCTGACATCTTGCCCGCCAACCACTCTTCGGCGGTATGGGCGATGATCGTGCGCCCGACGGCGAAGCCCTTGATGATCGGAACGTGCGCCGTCGCCACAAACGCTGCCTCGAGCTGGTCCTGCGGTGCTTCCAGTCCGAGCAGCATAACGCCCCTGCACCAAGAGGCGTGCTTGACGATGGTCGCTTCGATCCGTACCCAGGCGGTGGCGGAAACCTGCGGTTCAAGCTTCCACCACTCCGGCTTGATGCCCAGCGCGTAGAGTTCGTCGAGTGCGCGCTGGATCGTGTCGTCCTGCAGCGTGCCGTGCTTGCCGGCGATAATCTCGATGAGGAACTCGCGGCCGACCTTGTGCGATGCGTCGAAGAGCGCGCGAAGCTTTTCCTGCTGTTCCTTCTTCAGTGGCGCGGGATCGTCGGCATGACAGAAGCACAAGCACTTGATGCAGTGATCGAGCGGCCAGCCGATCAACTGAGATCCGATGTCCTGTGAGAACTCGAAACGCAGCGGCCGCGAACCTGGCAGCTCGACCGGCCGGCCGAGCCAGGAGAACGGATGGCGCGCGAATTCGAACAACGCTTCGCGGCCGAAGCGCTCGTCGATCAGCATACCGTAGTCGTCGCGTCCGGCAGCCACTCGGACTGCTGCCTTTACCGCCAACACCTTGAAGGCATTGATGCGCGAGGGCTCTGCGTCCACCCTCACGGCGACCTCCTCGAGCTGGCTGCGGTGATCGCACGCCAGCGCCATGACCGAGGGGATCTCGCGCCGTCGCGTCGTGGCCCAATGGATGTGGTTGATCGTCTCGTCCTTGCGCAGCGCGGTGAACGGGCTGCCGTGCTCGAGGAAATATCGTAGCTCCTCGAACGTTGGATACTCGGGCGCGCATAGCAGCCGCGACACGGCAAATGCGCCGCAGGCATTCGCCCAGGTCGCTGCCGTGGCGAGGCTTTCACCGCCCAGCCAGCCGCGCAGGAAGCCCGACATGAAGGCGTCGCCGGAGCCGAGCACGCTGAAGACTTCGATAGGGAAGCCCTTGCCGAAAATGCCATCCTCGAGATTGTCGCTGATGTTGCCATCATAGACGACACAGCCCATGGCGCCCCGCTTCAGCACGATGGTCGCATCGGAAAGCGCCCGTATCGCCTTCAAAGAGCCAACAACGTCATCCTCTCCGGTGGCTATTCGAATTTCCTCCTCGGTCCCAACGATTAGGTCGCAGTCGGCGAGCACGGCACGAAGCTTGTTGGAAACGGCATCCGATTTCACATAGCGTTCGGCCGCATACCCGGCAAGGCCCCACAGGTTCGGCCGGCAATCGATGTCAAACACCACCTTGCCACCCGACGCCTTGATCGCCTTGAGCTGGGCGGCTTCCGGAGCGGAGAAGTGCGTACCGGTCACCACGATTGATCGCGCGGAGGCAATGAAGCTCCGATCGACGTCCTCAGGCGAGAGCGCCATGTCGGCGCGATCCGGGCGGACGAAAATCATCGGCGAAACGCCTTCGTCCTCGACGGCGAGCAGGACCAGCGCACTCAGTCGGTCCGGATCGCTCTTCAGCGCCTCGACATTCACACCCTGACGTATCAGTTGCTCGCGGATGAAGGATCCCATTTGCTCGCCGCCGACGCGGCTCAGCAGCGCCGAAGGCAGGCCGAGCTGCGCCGTGCCGACCGCTACGTTAGCCGGACACCCGCCAACCGATTTGGCAAAGGAGGCGACGTCTTCGAGCCGCGAGCCAATCTGCTGGCCGTAAAGGTCCACAGAAGCCCGACCGATGGTGACAACATCGAGCTGCCTAGCTCTGGCGATCTCAACCAAAGCGACCTCCTAGCTATGAAATGGCCCTTTCGTATTTGAAACACTGGTTTTTTCTGGTCAAGATGAAATGTTTATAGCATAAATGTCGGGCCCTACTTTTGATGACGGATCTCCGCGACGCGAATAGCCAGCGCGGCCACCAGGGACGTGCTGGCAGCCAGGGAGGGCAATCCTCCAAAATCTGACTCCGCCACCTCGAACCGCACATTCGAAAGGTCCGAAAGCGGTGAGAATGCACTGTCGCTGATCCCGACTGTGGGGACTCCC
Organism: Bradyrhizobium sp. 26S5; assembly: GCF_036923295.1. Classification (NCBI taxonomy): domain Bacteria; kingdom Pseudomonadati; phylum Pseudomonadota; class Alphaproteobacteria; order Hyphomicrobiales; family Nitrobacteraceae; genus Bradyrhizobium; species Bradyrhizobium sp. 26S5. The sequence goes on from NZ_CP145948.1 coordinate 1,577,260, forward strand.
CGAACTGCAAGAGTGCCGGCGTAGGATGGTCTCCTGGGGGTGAAAAACTTATGGCTATGGCGGCGGCGTGCGGCGTTGCGAAAGAAATGGTCTCGGGATCAAGTCTCGACGATGAATCGATCAGAACATTCCTGGCCTTTAGTAGCTTCCCCAATATGTAGGCAAGATAGCTTGCGACGGGGAACGATCATCGTTTGGCAAGTACATATATTACATTAGCACCAGATAGAATTTTTGTTGCCTGGTCAAAGCGGTCTCTCTCAATCGAATCGGAAAGCGTATCTATCGATTGTATCGATGCATGCATCAGGCCTTTCAGGACGTGGACGCCTTCACCTTCTGCTCCAATCATTTTCAGCGAGGTAAGGCGCTAATCACAGGAGATGTTACGGTCGCGAAGCCGTTCGCGGTATACCGATTGAAGCTTGGTGACTCCCTCAAATCCAAAGTGTTTCGCGAAACGAACCAAGGTCGATGCCTGAACGCCGGCTGAAGCGGCAATGCTGGCGGCGGTACCGAGGGCGACTTCGTATGGATTGTCCAACGAATATGCGGCGACCTGCCTGATCCATTTGGCATTCTTGTGCGTTGGTCGAGGATACGCTGCCGCAGCTCTTCAAAACCCGCTGGCGGCCCACGGCGGGTTTCGTCTGTCAAATTCACGTTCACCTACGCACCAGATATTCCATTTCGACTGTAACACGGCACCGGTGCCATGGGCATGTGGTCAACGCGTCAGCGTTGTCCGCCATGTTAGCGTCGATTGGTCGTCCGGCTCGGTCGTCGGCTTCTCGGCGATGGTGGCCGCGAGCTTAGCTCAGCCTCGACGTGGGGCAAAGTCGTTTATCCCGACCTCACGCACCTGCCGGCGGTCGTCCCGGTCCTGATCGGTATGGCTGTTTGCCGGTGCCATCAACGGCGCGCTCATTGTCTACACCAAGATCCCGCCGTTCATTGCCACGCTTGGTATTATGGTGTCTGCCCGCGGATTGGCGAAGTGGTATACTAAGGGGCAGCCGATTTCGGGTCTGATGGCTTCACCTTCTTTGGTAGTGGCATAGCACCAGTTATCATCTTCCTGGTGATCGCGGTGATCTTCCCAGGTTGCTCTTCGCTATTGGGCTGGCAAGTTCACCTACGCCATAGACGCGAATGCGCAGGCGGCCCGTGTGTCCGGCATCAACAATCGAGCGTCATTTGATCAAGGTGTACGCCATCGCCGGCACGTTGGCCGGTCTGGCGGGTATCGTGACCGCAGCCCGCGCCCAGACGGCACAGGCAGGCATGGCCACGATGAACGAACTGGACGCGATCGCGGCAGCAGTTATCGGCGGCACCCTAGCTCACAGGCGGCTCCGGAAGGATCGCCGGAACGGTCATCGGGACGATCATCCTCGGCACGATGATGTCTGGCTCCACGTTCCTGTATGTCAACATATTGCCAGGCGATCATCAAAGGCGTTATTATCGTCGCCGCATGTCGTGACCGACACGTACCATCAGCGCAACAAGAAGCCCATCAGCGCAACAGGAAGCGCCGACACTTTAGCGACCATTTCCGGCACAATAAGGGTGAACGTGTCGGGGACGCGTCCACCCTTCAGCTTGAAAGAGGAAGGAATGACAGTTCGCTTCGGGTTGCTTGGTGCAGGGCGCATTGGGAGAGTTCATGCCCAAGGGGTCGCTGCAACCCGCAAAGCTAAACTAGTGGCTGTGGCTGACTCGTACCAAAATGCCGCGCAAGATATTTCGTCTGCCTATGGCGCCGAGGTCCGGAGCGTTGAGGAGATCGAAATCTCGCACGACATCGACGCTGTCATCATCTGTACACCGACCGACACGCATGCCGTTTTGATCGAACGGTTCGCGAGGGCCGGTAAGGCGATCTTCTGCGAGAAGCCGATTGATCTCAGTATCGAGCGCGTCGAACGATGTCTCGCCTTAGTCGAGAAAACCGGCCGGGCACTGATGCTGGGTTTCAATCGCCGCTTCGACCCGCACTTCGTTGCGGTACGGAAGGCGATCGACGAAGGGGCCATTGGTGATGTCGAGATGGTCACGATCGTGTCGCGCGATCCCGGCCCGCCGCCGCTTAGCTATATCAAGCGTTCGGGCGGAATCTTCCGCGATATGACTATCCATGATTTCGACATGGCGCGCTTCCTGCTCGGCGAAGAGCCGGTCAGCGTTAGCGCCGAAGCGTCCGTGCTCGTCGACAAAATGATCGGAGAAGCCGGTGATTACGATTCAGTGAGCGTTATCCTGAAAACCGCCTCCGGCAAGCACTGTACTATCTCAAATTCGCGTCGTGCCACCTATGGCTACGACCAGCGTATCGAGGTGTTGGGATCAAGAGGGATGGTGGCGGCCGAAAACCAGAGGCCGGTATCGATCGAACTTGCGAGCGGCTCCGGCTACACCCGCCCGCCGCTGCACGACTTCTTCATGAATCGCTATGTCGACGCCTATGCCAACGAGATCTCCGCCTTCATCGCCGCCATAGTCGAAAATCGCGCTATGTCGCCGAGTGGCGCCGATGGTCTCGCGGCGCTTCGGCTGGCCGGCGCTGCGCTCAAATCGGCAGAGACCGGCCGGGTCGTACGGCTCGAGACGTAATTGTTTGGCGCATGAACAACAGCATGGCGGCGCGCCGCTGCCCCATGACGTCGGAGAACGCGATGATTGAGCCATCTTTTGCCATCAATCATATTCTGGCGCCATCGCTGCGGCAGGATGCCTTTTTTGAGCTGTGCCGCAGAGTTGGCGCGTCCGGAGCTGAAATCCGCAACGACCTCGACGGGAACGCGATTCTGGACGGAACGCCGGCTGAGGAGGTGAAAGCTGCGGCCGAAGCAGCGGGTATCCGCATCCTCACCATCAATAGCTTGCAGCGCTTCAACCAGTGGAATGCGGCCCGGGAAGCCGAAGCGATAGAGCTTGCCGACTATGCGCAGGCGGTCGGTGCAGGAGCCATCGCGCTGGTGCCGCTCAACGACGGCAGCGGTCGGGAAGGCGGGGTACGCCAGCGCAATCTTGTCGCCGCGCTCAGGGCTCTCAGGCCGATCCTCGCCGATCGGGGCCTTCGCGGCTATCTCGAACCGCTCGGCTTCGAGATATGCTCTCTGCGCCTGAAGAGCGAGGCGGTTGATGCGGTCCGCGAAATCGATGGGGTTGACATATTCCGTTTAGTTCACGACACCTTCCATCACCATCTCGCCGGCGAAACGAAGCTCTTTCCCGAAGTGACCGGGATCGTCCATGTTTCTGGGGTTACGGATCCGAAACTCGCGATCTCCGGCATGCGCGATGAGCATCGCGTGTTGGTGGATGCGGACGATCGGCTCGGGAACATGGCGCAATTGCGCACATTGCTGGCCGTTGGGCTTGACATGCCGCTTTCGTTCGAGCCGTTTTCTCCGGAGGTTCAGACGCTCGCCGATCCGGCAGGGCCGCTGTCTACCAGCATTGCATTTGTTCGATCCAGCCTTTAAATGAGAGCCATATGTCTGCCTTTCGCGGTGAGGTGGTTCGCCTCCCGGAAAATCCCATCAGTAGCGTTCCTAAGACCAGTGATGTAGTCGTCGGTTAAGAAGCCGATTTGAGTGGTGTGCGGTGGCTGGTGACTGAGAAGAAGGCAGCCAGGAAGAGGTACCAAAGAGCCCTTAGCCAAGCGAGGATGCGGCGGAAGTTGTAACCGACGGCGGAGAGGATGACGTTGGCGGCATCGTCGGCGCGGCCTTTGAGGTAGCAGCGGCCGAGGTGCCCTTCAGCCTTCAAATGGCCGATCACGGGCTCGATAGCGGAGCGGCGCCGCAGCTGGCGCTTGATAGTGCCGAAGACGCCGCGCTTCTGGCCGGAGATGAGACGCGGCGCGGGTTCTGTGCGTCATGGCCGCGGTATCCCTTGTCGACAAAGGCGCGCTCGATCGCGCAGCCGGTGAGTGTCTCGGTTCGGTCGATGACGTCCCGCAGGGTGTGACCGTCGTATCCGCTTGATGGGCGCGGACCTGCATGAGCACGGGAGAGGACGGGACAGCGGCCTCGCTCAGCTGCCTGTGAAAGGCCGCCGCCTCTACCGACGAGTCGGCCGGAGGGGCATCTTGCGCGTCCACGCTATCCGTTTGTTGACGCACGCGATTCATTAAGACGAAGTTGATCTGTACTCACTTTCGAAGATGAAGGGCCAGGAGCGCTGATCGTATGCGTCTGGACTTGAGCGCTGGCATTTGACGGTTCAGCCGCCAAGCGAAAGGAAGTCGTGGTCACGACGCTCCCGATCGAATTTCAATCGTGACCCCGCTGTCGATCTGTTCGAGGAGTTCGTGCTGGCTTCGGCTCATCGAGGATTTCCTCTCGGTGATAACGGCCACTTGATCGTGTCACCACAGCGGCGCTCCGGCGCGAGACAAACCACCTGTAGCTACATCCCCAGGCGCGCCATCTGGGTCGACATGTGCTCCGTCTCGGGAAGGGGATACCACGGGTGGCCACCAACTGCGGTGCTCATCAAGGACCTACAGAACGCCGGCGTGAGCTTCCCGCGGTGGATCACGACGTTCTCGCGCCCCGTCGCAGCTCGAGCGCTCTGCCAGTCCTGATTGTAGCCGCGTTGGTCATTGGACTTCACGTGGCAAGCGGCGAACTCGGCATCGCTCAGCGTTGCCAACTGCCAGGCATGTACCGGCCGCTTGGTATGGATGTGCACCCACATCGGGCTTGGCATCGCGCCATTGCGCAGGGCCTTGGGCTGCAGCTTGATCTCGAATAGTGTCCCCGGATCATCCTTCAAGGCGCGCGGTGGATTCACAGACGCCAGCTCCCCGGCCGCCCGCAACTGTTCAAGATACTTCTGGGACGGAAACGCGTAGGTCTTCATGCAATCGATCGTGATCGCCGCCTTTCGCGCCTTCAAAGAGTTCGCCTGTCCCTGCACCTCGGACAACATCGCCTTGAGCCGGGTTATTTTGTCATGCACTTCCGGCACTTGCGCAGGCGTGAGTAGGACACGTCGGCGAGGCTCCTCCAGCGCGACTACACTGGCCTCAATCTCGGAGGCCTGCGTCTGCAGTCGCTTAACGACGAGATCCACGACGTGATCGGCGTCCTCGGGCTTCATCTGGCGCGCTTGCGAGACGGTGCTTTGCTGAGCGGGCAGATCGAACTGCAAAAGTTCGTCCAATCGCTCGATTAATCCGGTCAGTGCTTTCCTGGAGGGCGGAGCCTGCAATATCTCCAGGTGCCCAGTCGCCGACGATGACACCCTCGCGTCTGCCTCCTCCGCGCTCGCGAGTTTCTTTGTACCCAAATCCGAGAGTACGATCACCTTGCCTGTTGGGGCCGTGGCAGCGTCGGGCGTGGCGAGCTGCGGCTCGCGCAGCCCGCCCGCCGAACTTCGCTCGCCTGCGGCCGGGGCGCGCTTGCCTTTCCCCTTCCTCCGCGCCGCGCCCCCTTCAACCACTACGGCAGTCCGGGCCAGCGGCTCAATCATGGCGGGCGTCTTTGGCTGCACGACCAAAAGACGCGTGACGTCGTCCGCGGTGACCCATGCACCTTCCGCGATCTGGCCCAACAGTTCCAACGGAAGGTCGGCATCCGTTCCGGCGCCCCTTAGTCGGGTAACGATGCCGTGCACCCCTGAGGCAAATTCCGAAAGCCGTTCCATGACTCCTTCCAGAACGGTGCAGTGGTCTGCGTCGAGCGCCGCTCCCTCCAGAACGGCGTGGGAAGTCGAGTTGAATGCCGGAAAAAAATCCGCGATAAAGGTCCCAAGCAGTCGCACCCGCCCATCCTCACCCATGAGGGCGTCGTTCACGGCTGGGCCGAACGTGGCCGCCTTCGACTCGATCAAGAGTCGCGCGAGAGCGATGCGCGATTCCAGGTACATGCACTTCGTATACAGTGCCCAGCCGGTATGCTGGCGTAGCGCGGCCTCTTCCTCCTCCCGCATCTTGGACGTGGTGCTGGGCAAGTTGGCGGTGTCCGTATAAACGGACCGCATCCGCTCCGAGCGCAATACCTTCTTTCCCCACCAATCCAAGCAGGCTTCGTAATGCTTCGCCACGCTGGATACCGCCCGGCCCAGCTGGTCGGACGGAGCGCCGGCATCTCGCATCCGCTCGAACACGGCTGCTGCTTTGCTCCTGTTCTTATCCAGCTTGTCGCCAATCTGGATGGCCACAGCGTTGCCGTTGTTCCCCGAGGCGAGAGTCTCGTCGCGGAGTTGACGAACCTGACTGTCGGAAAGAAGCCTGCGCGCCATGTCCGAGGGGAGGCTCGCGTAATACTCCAGAACTTCCGAGCCCGCCTTGACGCCTTGATCAATCAGGTCTTGCGTCTCCGATAGGCTCCGAGCTTGCATAACCGCAGCTTGGGCAGCAATAAAGTTCCCAAGCAGACTGCGCATTTTTTTCTGCGCTGATTTTCCGTCGCCACTTGAGGAACTCGGGATTGGCGCACCCGAAGCTGGTGGTAGGCCTGCGAGCGGCGCCGTTCCACCCTGAGGCCCGAGGCGCATCCCCACCACGACGGAGTCGAAAGATTGCCTGCCTTCGCCGAGGGCGGCCCCGGGCTCCGGGCTCGAACTGCTCGATCCCCATGTGCTGCCGGCTTCCGCAGGCCCAATGTGCGAATTGCCAGTTCGGCCAATGCCCGTCATATCTCCCCCATCAAGTCGAGAATGCGCAGCCTGTCCGGTAGACCAGCTGGCTGACGAGTAGCTGACGCAGGGCGTTTTTCCGAGGTGCACGGTAACGCCCGGATCGCCGCGGGCATCAATTCCTGGAAGCTGGCGTGCTGCTGGAGGCAGCGGGTAACCTCCGCGACCTCTGCGCACGAGTCCACACTGGTCGTTATCGGCCACAGCCGGTGCGACGAGTCTACATCCCCAAAGCCGACGGCGGTAAGCGGCCTCTCGGTGTGCCGGCGCTAGAGGACAAGATTGTCCAAAGCGCGGTAGCCGAGGTGCTGAGTGCCGTCTACGAGGCCGACTTCCTCGGGTTCTCTACGGCTGTCGGCCGGGGCGGAATCCTCATATGGCGGTTGACGCCTTTGCACACGGCGATCATGAGCCAGCGCGTCAACTGGGTGCTCGATGCCGACTTGAGAGCGGCGAGAAGCAAGATACAGACAGGGGTACGCCGCAAGGCGGCGAGCATTAGCCCGCTCCTTGCCAACATCTTCCTGCACTACATCCTCGATCTCTGGTCCACCAATGGCGTCGTCGCCATGCACGCGGTCGCGTCGTGACTGTGCGTTATGCGGACGACTTCGTCATGGGCTTCGAGAACAAGGCAGATGCGCAGGAAATGCTCTTTGCCCTCAAGACGCGGCTGACCGGCTTCGGCCTAACGCTCCATGAGGACAAGACGCGGCTGATCGAGTTTGGCCGGTTCGCGGCCCTCTCGCGTCAGCGGCGCGGCGAGCGGCGGCCAGAAACCTTCGCCTTCCTCGGCCTCACCCACTACTGCGGGCGGACCAGGGACGGCGGGTTTATCGTGAAGCACAAGACGGAAGGGAAACGCCTGACGCGCAAGCTGACGGCGTTGCGCCAGGAGACCTGGCGGCTCATGCACGCGCCACTGCCTCGCAGCATGAGTGGTTCGCCGCTGTGCTGCGTGGACACTACGGCTACTACGGCAGGCCGCACAATTATCCAGCGCTCAACGGCTTCTACCGCGAAGTGCGTCGGACCTGGATGCGCTGTCTGAGACGGCGCAGCCAGAAAAGTCGGCGCATGGGCTGGTCCGAGTTCGAGACCCTGACGGCACGCTTCCGTCTGCCCGGTCCACGCATCACTCGCACGTGGGCACAGGCGCGGATATGACGCGGGTTACCCTCGGGAAGAGCCGGGTGCGGGAAAGCCGCCTGCCCGGATCTGTGAGGGCAAAGCCAAATTGTCGCGCGCCATGGAAAGCTGCCCCCTCAGCGTCACGAGGAATGGCCCCCTCCTCGGATAGCTGAGGAGAGAGTGAATGAAGCGGGAACGAATCACTGAAGGCTCGCCGTGGAATGATCCACGGGGGCAGGTGATGAAGACGCCGGATGACGTGGCGGAAATGATGCGCCTGAGAGCGTGCGGGTGGGGCGTGAAGCGGATTGCGCGGCAGCTTGGCTGCAGCCATCACACGGTGAAGGACTACGTGGCGGCGGGCGGGGTGAAGCCGTTCAAGTCGCCTGAGCGGCCGAAGCGTCTCGACGGCCTTGAGGGCTGGCTGCGCGAGAGGCTCATTCGGCATCGCGGCAATGCCGACGTGGTGCGCCAGGACCTGTTGGCCGAGAAAGGCGTGGCCGTCAGCCGACGGACACTGCAACGCTCCGTGCAGCCCTATCGCCAGGCGCTGAAGGCGGAGGCGCTGGCGACGACGCGGTTTGAGACGCCGCCGGGCCGGCAGCTGCAGATCGACTTCGGGGAGCGTCTGGTCGAGATCGGAGGGGCGAAAGTCAAGGCATTCGTGTTCGTGGCAACGCTTGGACACTCGCGACGGCTCCATGTGCGTGCGTTCCGGGCCGAGAGGCAGGAGCATTGGTTCGCCGGGCTCGAGAGCACGTTCACGACCTTCAGCGGTGTGCCGGAGGAAGTGCTGATGGACAATCCACGCGCGCTTGTCGTGCGCCACGACGCGGTGAGCCGGTCGGTTCAGTTCAACGACAAGCTGATAGCCTTCGCAAAACATTGGGGCTTCCGTCCTCGCGCGTCCGCGCCATATCGGGCGCGCACGAAGGGCAAGACGGAGAACGGCGTCGGCTACGTGAAGAAGAACGCGATCGCCGGTCATTCCTTAGTTGGGAAGCATTCGAGGCGCATCTCGACAGGTGGGAGCGTGAGGTTGCGAACGTTCGTATCCACGGCACGACCGGCGAGGCGCCGATCATCCGCTTCGCGCGTGACGAAATACATCGGTTGAAGCCGCTCGGCGAGCAGCCGCCGTTCGGATCCTTGCGTGAACTGACCCGCGTCGTCGGCAATGATTGCGCCGTCGAGATTGATACGAACAGCTACTCGGTGCCGTGGCGCCTTATTGGCGAGCGCGTAGCGGTAACGATCGCGGCCGGCGAGGTGCGGATCCGCCATGGCGTGCACCAGGTCGCGGTTCACGAGCAATCGAAGGGGCGCCGGCTGCGGATCGTCGATCCGGTTCATCTCGACGGTGTTGCCGGGCGCAATGGCGCGGTCCGCCGGCCGGAGACTGCAGCGGCGGTGCCGGGATCGTCTCCACCGCATTCGTTGTTGCGTCCGCTTACCGAATATGAAGCCGTGATCGGGGGAAGCTTCTGATGACGCGCGCAAAGAAGGCAACCGAAGCACCGACCGATCCGCTCGATGCCATGCTGGCGCGATTGCAGCTCTCCGGCATCCGCGATCAGCTCGACAGCCTGCTCGACGAGGCGGCGCGCGCGAACCTGTCGGCGCGTGAGACGCTGATCTTGCTGTGCGAACGTGAGATCGCGCGCAAGGATCATCGCCGCATCGATATGGCGCTGAAGCTTGCACACTTCCCGGCCGTGAAGGAGCTCGCAGGCTTCGACTTCGAGGCGCAGCCCTCGATTGATCCCAAGCAGATCCGCGACTTTGCCGCATCACGTTGGATCGCTAACGGAGAGAACGTGCTGTTGCTCGGGCCGCCCGAGTCCGATTCATACTGCTCACCTCGCTATGCCGTTATAGTTCAAGCTCTCTTTGGCGCAGATCGTCGGACGGCGGCCGCCGGAAGCGTCGCGCCTGCGCGGCCTTCTTGACCTCGGGTTGCTCCAGATCAAGCGCTTTGATCACCCAAGGTGCGCCTTTGCACAGCTGGTGCGCAGGTAAGCTCTGCTCCGCGATCAGACGGTGAACCGTCGATGGGCTGACCTGCAAGGCTGCGGCGGCTTCATCCAGAGTGATTTCTCCTCTCTCCTTGCGTTCGCCCTCTCGGTAGGGCGCGATAGCCTGCTGGTTGCGCAAGTGGCAAACGCGGGCGCGGGTCCAATTGTTACCCCGCCCCGTCGACTTGCCGGCCCGGTTGAGGACTGCCGCGATCGTGTTGTCGGGCATCTGCCGTGCCAGAACACGCACGAGATCGATGGCATCCGCGGACGTCCTCCAGCGGTGTTGACCCGTACGGTTCTTCCTGGTCTTCAGTGCTGTATGATCGCCGCCCTGCCAGTGGATGACAAGCTCGATCGCCTCATCGTGGACGCGCACAACGATCTCGCGGATCACAGTTCGGATGATCCGCTTGCGCGTCGCAGGCGTCGCCCCAGGGCTGTTCCAGGCTCGCTCCAAATCGGAGCCAAGCGCGAGTAACCGCTCGCGATCCGCCTCGCTCAGAGTCGTCTCCGGCTTGGCTAAAAACGCCCCGCGCTCATCCTCGAGCGCGCGGACAGCCAGCAGGCGTTCATTCCAACGCCGCTCCAACTCGCCAGCTACCAAGCGATGGTCGGGATCGACGGCCTCATAGTGCCGACGAGCACGAGTGGCCTCATAGCGCGCTTGCTCCAGAGCCAGTTCAAGTTGGCGCAGCTTCTCGGCGTGCTCACGGCCGCGAGCCTCCATGGCAGCCAGCGCAGCCTTGACACCGAGCGGCTGCAAACGTGCGATGACTTCCGCGCTGATTGCGCGATCCACGCGCAGGCCGCCGAATGAGATGCACGGATCTCCGCCATGGTTGATCTGGCTACCGCGGCAATGATAACGCCCAACAGTGCCGTGCGTGCCACTGTAGGCAACGTGAAGTTTGCGACCGCAGTGACCGCAACGAAGGAGCCCTGCAAGAAGGGCCTCGCCGCAGCGGACCGAGCCACGACTCATGAAGCTCTTCCCATTGGCGTTATCGGTGATCAAGCGCTGATTCCTCTCGAACTCCGCCCACGTAATGTAGCCCTCATGGTGATCCTTGATCAAAACTTCCCAGTCGCTGCGCTCCCGCCGGAAGCCCCGCACGATCCTCTTGCGGCCGGCCTCGATCGTCACCCGACTGCCCGAGCGCCCGAAGGCGTAGGCGCCAGCATAGATGGGATTGGTAAGGATGTGATAGATCGTATTGTAGACTGGTAACTTCCACTCGACGTGGCGACCCTCGGGGCCATGGCTGACCGCGGGCAAAGTGATTCGTTCTTGCCGTAACCACAGGTGGACCTGGCGAAGTGTCTGCATCTCAGCAAACCTGGTGAACACGAGTGCGAGCGCCTCCTGAATGCGCCGATCAGGGTCCTTCTCGATCCGATCGTGGGAGACTTTGAGATAACCGATTGCAACGTTGAGGAAGAGCTCCCCCCTGCGGGCCTTCTGCTTCAAGGCTTCAAGCGAGCGCTGCCGAAAGATAGACAGCTCCATCTCGCTCATTGTGCCCTTCATGCCGAGCAGAAGGCGATCATTGGGGTGGCGCGGATCATAGACGCCGTCCTCATCGGCGATCAGTGTTCCGACGAGCCCGCAGAACTCCAGGAGCGTATGCCAATCCCTGCCGTTGCGGGCCAGCCGAGAGGCCTCAATCGAGACCACAGCGCCAACTCGCCCTTCGCAAATGGCGGCAAGCAGCTTCTCGAACCCGGGACGCGTGGTGCCGCCACCAGAGCGACCGAGATCATCGTCGATCACGACCACCTCGCTCCAGCCCAGCTGCCGCGCACGGTCGGCCAAGCCGTACTGGCGGCGCTGGCTCTCTCGGTTGTTGATAACCTGGTCGGCCGTCGACTGACGAACGTACACGACGGCCTGGCGAGCAAGGTGCTCAGGCGTGATCTTGCTCACCGCTGTCCTCCCGGTTCACGTCGTTTGCGTCGACCGCGCTGTCGGTGAGTGCTTCGGTCAGAAGCTCCTTCAACAGCTCCAACATTTGCTGGTGGGCTTCGATTGGAATGCTGCTGTATTTTGGAGGGCTCCCGAAAAGATCCCCCTGACGACGTGATGCGTCCGCCATGACCGCCTCCTCGCGATTGGGACGATTCCCTGGGAGAGGAGGCTAAGACCGCGTCGGCAAGAACGCGCGCCTCCAGCAGACGATCCACCGGAAGCCGCGGATCAGCCGTCAGTCGGAAGGAAGCGGCGGCGGGGGCCGTCATCCATGCCGGCAGAAGCGTTAACGTCGCATCAGGTTGTCTGATAACAAAATGCGTCTCACTCCCGAGCCGCTTGCGGGCGACAACGACGACTAACGCTCCACATCGCGGATGAAATGGGTAGAGGATCTCAACCTCAGATCCCAGACACCCGGCATTATGACGCTGGCCCGCCCGGAGTCGGCAAGACGCACTTGTCGATCGCGCTGGGCGAGAGGCGATCCTGGCCGGGTACACGGTGCAGTTCACCACGGCGACGACACTGGTCGCAGGCCTTGCCAAGGCGCATGGCGAACGGCGTCTGGATGAGAAACTGCTCGCGCTGTCGAAGCCAAAGCTGCTGATCGTCGACGAGCTCGGCTACCTGCCGCTGGAACCTGACGCGGCGCATCTGTTCTTCCAACTGGTCAGTCGGCGCTATGAAACTGGCGCCATGCTGATCACCTCGAACCGCAGTGTTGCCGAATGGGGCACCGTGTTCGCCGATCCCGTGGTCGCCACCGCGATCCTCGACCGGCTCTTGCACCACAGCCACGTGCTGACGATCCGCGGCGACAGCTACCGGCTCCGAGCCAAGCGCAAGAGCGGCCTCATCAAGCCGCCCGCCGCTGACGGCCCTCCGGTCGGCTCCGCCTCCCTCCGTCCCGTCAGCGGCGGAGCCAACCTTCAACCGAGATCATAATCCCGATGGTGGAGGCAGTTCTTCATGACGCAAAGGGGGCAGTTCCGGATGGCGTTTGACAGCCAAATGGCCGAGCTACTCGACCACGACCGTGCGCCGCCGCCCCCAGAAGGGTTCGAGTGAAGTTCGTCGTCAGCAAATAAGGGGATATTGCCGCAACAACGGCCTAACCACTATACACGAAACGAAGGTTAGGCCGAGTTGGCAGTCATTGTGAGTGTCTCGCACCCGGGCGGCCTGTGCTTTCTCGTTATCCGGCTTCCGCACGGCGGTAGCAGAGCCATGAGGTCCCGAAGCAAGAGCAAAAGTTGAACTAAGGGGCGAAATCAAACTGGGTTGTTGCAGTGCAAATGCGTGATTGTCCGACGTACCCGACCCGACCGCGATAGCTAATGAATCAGTCGCAGACGGCGTAATGGAGGCGGCGCCCGCATGCCAGGTTAGCTCGTTGGATGCTGCGCTTCGCTATGATACTCTGTTCGTACCATCGCAGCCGGCGTTGTTCGGCCAGGAAAAGCGCTCTCCACATCAAACCGTCAACGAAATCTCACTCCGCGGCACGCGAGAAAATGAGTTTCGCGATCTTCATCCGGTTGGCCGGAGTTCGTAGGTTTGCCGGCAAGGCATCGACGGCTTGATCGAACAGGCGTCCCAAAACGAGAAGGTCTTCCGGGTAATAAGCGCCGCGGTCCCCGGACATGTGCGTGGTGCGAGCGCCGCCGTCATGATTGCTTGTTCTTGTCTCGCCGAGCTGGCCGAGCTCCAGCTCCGCCGTGATCATTTCATTTGTGAGTGCGTTGAGCAGTCGGATCGCGTCAAGCGCGTCACCATCCTCGCCTACGAGAGTGGCGAGGATGGTCAGTTGCAGGTCGATCCGATCCTTAAGATTCTGTACGCGGGAATTGGAGGGGGCAAGTTCCACGATGTGCTCCTGGTGGTGAAGTGAATGTAAAGTACCTGATGGTTTGTGTTGCGTTTCGCGGTCCGCGAGAGCCGGCAGGTGCGGCGCGACAAGGAATGTCTCCGTCCCAGCTGCGTGTTCATTGAGGCGATCGTCGCGCTCGCTCGACGCCGCACAATGGCAGGGCCTGCGGGCCATGACTGCGACTGACGACTGAAGCCGAGCAGCCCGCGGATGTGCTGTGAGACGCCGCCCGGCATAGCCGCCGAGAGCCAATTGGGGCTCATCGGGGATTGCAGGGCGATCTTCCGCCACAATCGTCTGGGCTGCCACGCTCAGATCGTTAAATGCTCGGCACAGTGAGCGTGCGGCCAGGCGGGGAAAAGGAGCCCGCGAACAGATGGGAGCTCGGCAGCTCGCCCAGCTGCGCCAATTGCTTAGATGATGGTGTGATGCTTGCCGGAAACTCAAAGAGCGCTCGCCCCCGTCGAAAGTTGATCGACAACAGCGGATAAAGCCGGATGAGCATCGTGCAGGTTTGTAGAGCGTAGATCTGGCCTTCGCCGACCGAGCTGGGCTCAGCAAGCGAGCGCAGTGAGGATTTACGGTCACACGACGTTGCAGAGTGGACGGCAAGTTGGCGAAGTTGATCTGTCCATGTCGTCGCAGATCGGGTCCTCGTCCGGGCCGTCGGACACGTATCTTGCAATCGGGGCAGGTACAGACCTGCCAGCACGGCCTCGCTTGCAGCCGCCAGATTGACGGCGCTGCCGACCTGGTCAGGGCGAAAGGTCCAAGCTCCGGCGAGGAGGACGGTTCACCTGGCCGAATCCTAAACGACGTACGCATTTACCGAGGCCACTGGAAGTGCGCTAACGCCGATCGTCTGAAACGCCTTTGGGGGAATGGCCATGGTATCAGCGAGGACGCGGTTGATGACTACGCGCCGCACGCGGCGATCAGGGGACAGACTAAAAATGGTCCGCACATGCGTCGATTTGGACGAATCGAACGTATCTTTGTGGATCCAGGTCGGGGTGGCTTGAACTGACCTGCGACTGTGCTGAAGGCAAAAGGGATCCATAGCCACACGACATTCGTGAAAGGTGCTTTCCGGAAATCGCGATCGACTTATGGGGTATTTGGCTAAATCCGGTAAAATCGAAAGTTTTGATGGGATCGATCCAGTTCGCGGATAGCCCGGGGCGAGGAGTCATTGACCTTTCTGGATGGCGCTGGATTCTCGCGCGGTCCACGAGCCGATGAGACGGGCCGCGGGGCTGACCCGGTGCTGCTCCAGGTGCTCGAGCATGCTCTATTGGTCCGAGGACCCCATGTTGGGCAAGGCAGCGAGCGTGATGGCAGGCGGATATCGGCGTTGTCGGCAGGGCGGCCGATCATGGCACATAGCGTTGCGGCGCTGAACGCAGGTAGCAAAATCGGATCGAACGTTTCAGCCAAAGCCAGGCATGATCTCGGATTGGATTGTGGTTGCTGTGTACAGCGAAACCTCCAACGGAAGGTTCCCGAATGCAAGCTGGCATAGTAGATATTAGTTGGCGCCCGCCTCCTCGCTCTGGTTAAGGAGGAGCTGTCGGATGGAAGCTGGCTTTCCGACAACGCACAGTTCGCTTCAAGCGCTGCATCGAAGGTCAGCTGCAAGTTAGGCGGTGTCGGAGTGGCATCAATTCGTGAGGGAATCTAAAGCTCCTTAGCCATCGTTGATAAGCGGCTTCCGCGGCCGCGCGGGCATCTTTGTCAGACTGCGCAACAACGACCATGCGCAGCAAGCCGAGAAATGGCATCCGATCGTCCGCGGCGGTCTTATGCGCCAGATGAGAGCGGAACGCATCTGTCATGTTTCGGACAGCAGAGGAGTGGCCTGCGCACGCCAGATTGGCGCCGTTTGCAGCAGCCCACGCCGCTGGCTCCGGGCGATTGCTCGCGATCCAGGTCGGCTGATGTGGGCGCTGATGAGGCCTCTGTTCACAGTGTCTCTTTTGAATTTGCCTCTCTGGCGCGCGAGGCGCCTGACACCAAGCGTCCGGGAGATGGTCGCATGGCTACTTTGAAAGCAGTTCGCGAAGCTCCGCGACATCGAGCATGTGCTTGACCAGAAGCATCTTTAGCATCGCGTTCTCCTGCTCCAAGACCTTCAATCGCTTGGCCGCAGGAACGTCCATGCCGCCAAACCTGGCGTTCCAATTCTGGATGGCCGCTTCTGAGGTCCCGTGTTTGCGAGCCAGGTCAGTTGCCTTCGCCCCAGCCTGATGCTCCCTCAAGATCGCGACGATCTGCTCTTCCGTGAATCGTGGCCGCTTCATTTGACAGCCCCTGTTAGGGGGGAGCTTGCATTCCAGCCGGAGGAAGCGCGGAATGATTGGTCATCTGCCGAGCGCGGGTTGGAGGGGGCCGCAGACGATCCGACTGGGGCCAAATGGGCTTCATCGATCTGCCCTAGAGGCCCGTTAGGCGAACCCTTGTCGTCGATAGCTGAAGGATGCGTCAGGATCCCGTCGCCGACGTTGAAGGTATTCCGGATCTTGCCAAAGCACTCGATTGGCGCGTCAACATGCTCGGCTTGATGAGTGCGTGCCACATGGTGAAGTCTTGGTCTGTATGTGTGCCTTGCGATTTGAGCGCAGCGCTGGGTGAGTTGTGCGTTGCGGCGCTCGGCAGCGAGAAGGGGTTTCCATTGACGTCGAAGTTGTAATTCGCGCAGAAAACTGTCTGGCGGAAGGGCATAACGAGAAACTTGCGCAGCTCGAATTAGCGCGAGAGGACGTAAACGACGCAGCGTCTGGCGCCCTGGAAGCTGTGCAGGGCAGGGGCACTTGTCAGCACGGGAACTCCATAGGCTGGAATGTTGCCGAAAATCGATTTTCGCGGCTACGGCGGTTGAAAGGATAACGGCCAGCACCTCCCGACAGCGCCAATCAAATGCTGCAGGGCGAATGGAGGGCTCATATGGCCAACAAGCCCATCGATCAGGGTAGCCAACCATTAAGCGATCAGGCCGTTGCTTAAAAGACTCGCAAACAATGAGGATTGGCACGGTACTACTTGTCTATCATCGGACGCAGCTCGTTATCGAGCGTGTCGACATCGGGGAGCTCTGCTAGCGCTGCAGCAAACGCAAGAAGTGCTCCGAGAGCCGCCAGTACAAGGGCGGACGCAACTATTGCAGCTGCCAGGTCTTGAGAACGTCTCATGTCATTCGCTGTTTAGGGAAACGATGCGTTCGCGCCGGTCAGTTCTGCTCGACGGCTTCAACACACCCGTCGCGTAGCGATAGACCAGAAGGGCGGGAGCCGCGTTGTTGCCATCCAACCGGAGCGGCCCGATCAGGTTATCGATCGCCCCTGAACGAAGTGCCACGACAACTCGCGAGGCGTTGAAGGAACCGGCCCGCCCCACCGCCTGTCCGCTTCGGCGTGGACTTCGGAGCCTGGGATCGACGAGAGGGAACAAAAGTGGCCGACGACTGACTGGACTCGGTCCATTGTGAGCCTATTGGCAACTGCGACCGCTTGCTTCGGATCGCTGGCGTCGTCTGCGACGCTCAACATCACTTTGGTATCTGGTATTGGGCCCGAGGCGTTCAATGCCTCGACGGAGGCCGCCGCACCATCGCGCATTTGCGCGCCAAAACGCAGCGCTGTTCCCGCTCATCGGGCCAGCCACGGCAATATTGACGTCGGAAGCGTGCGCAGTCGAGGCGATGGCGCAGAAGACGAGCGCTGCTCTTGCAGCCGAAGCGTAGCGCCCATTTAGCATTGTAGAACTCCCAATCTCAAATGAAGTGAACGGCCAGCGCCGCGGTCAGCCAGCTGCAGCTCGATGCGGTTGCTTCCGGCAAGCGAATCCATGCGCGGCAGTTCGCCAGACCTCAATCTCGCTAGAGCCTACAATTTGACGTTACGTGCGGTTCAAGCCCCATTCGGGGTTCATGCCGCCAGTTGCAGCAAGTGGCCGTGCGTTAGGCGGGCGGATCGCCAAAGACGCGCTACGCAGACAGGCCCAGTGAGGCCGCAGAACGGCAGGCACGAATCAGAACCAGCAGATCAACCGGCGCTTCAACGCGCTTTGATGTTGACCGGGCCGTCCGACAATCCGCCCGTCGGCGCCGCAATCAGTACGGCTGATCTTCCAATCCAGCAAGGGCGAGATCGAGATACTGCATGAGGTGGGGATCCCAACCGGCCAGAGTGCGAGGTGCGCTTAACCGTGCAAGCACCTTCAGGATCGTCGAAACGCGCGAATCGGCGCCGGCTATTTCGCCGATCAGCGAGCGTGCTGCGATCGCGACGGCCTTTGCCCGCTCGCCGCAGGGATGCTCAGCCCTATCCATGCATTCGCGCAGCTCATCGCGGATCCGCCGCCACCGCTCCTCGCGATCTGCAGCCAGCTTGCAAGTGCATCGGGAGGGCTGGCTACGCGTCTCGACCCGTGACATGGCATCCAAGGTGGCGGGTAGCTCATCAACACTTACCTGGATTTCACTGTCCGTCGTCATGTTGCGTAAGCGATCTCGCAACAGGGTTGCACGAGCGACTTGAAGCTCTATCCGCTCCAAATGCTTGCGCATGAGGTCCGTAAGTGAAGTCGTACGCTCCATAGCCTTACCGATCTCGAAAAGGGAGAAACCAAGCTCACGCAGCGCTCGAATCTGATGAACCCGTTGAACGCTTTCGCGGTCGTACATCCTGTGGCCGCCGTCGGTGCGTTCGGAGGCAGCTAAGAGCCCCGTGTGTTCATAGTGATGCAGCGTGCGTACCGTCACTCCGGTCGCCTCTGCAAGTTCGCCAATGCGCCATCGACGCCTTCGTGGTGTAGCTTTGCTCATGTTGTTCAATTTCAAAGCCTACAACCTGACGTCACGTATGATTCAAGCTATTTCAAAGCTCTAGCTGGATCGTCTTCCATTCCAGCGCAAGAGATGGTGACTATCCTTAGAATGGCGGGCAATCAACCCTGAGGGGAAATGGTAACTAGTAAGTTCATCAGGTATGCCAGTCGAGCCTCGCTCGCTGCTGTCCGCTCCAAAATGAGTTTTGCGATCGCCGTTCGATTATCGGGAGTCCGCATCGATGGCGGCGACGCGGTGATTGCACTATCAAAAAGACTTCCCAAGCCGGAAAGTTCTTCCGGATCAAATACGCCGCTGTATTGCTCCAACGCTCAGCTCCTGTTTGTCATCGCGCTAGGGTAGCGCACGTCGTCGAGACGTTTGGCCGCGGTAGGGCCAAAAGAAGTCGGACCGGCGGCGCGGAGCGACGAAGATGCGATGCGCTTGAAGGTGATGCGATACGGCAACACGGCTGCGCGATGCTGCGTCGAAATTGCGGGGATGTACCTCATCTGCACAATCGATCAGCACAGCGCTCACTGTGGGTGATGATGTGACGCCGGCTAATCCGAATCGAGCTCGCGCCTGGGAGCTGCTGATTCTGAGAGTGGACGGCGCGTGGTCCGAAGCTGATTCCAAGTTGTGCATCGAGCCTGGTGAGCTAAAGAGAGAGGCCGGGTGCAGCGTAAGACCCCGGCTGGAGCGGCGGCGGGCGCGTCGTGCTTCGTCTTTGAGGGTTAAGTTGCAAACAACGCAATCGACCGCGTTGCGTCGCAGTTCGCGCGCCGGTCGGATGATAGAATGCGAGCGGCACAGCGGCTGATAGCCATCGGCCGAAACTGACCGAAGTTTATCTGCCAATAACCGGTGTCATTGGAACAAGCGTGAATTGGCCGCGTCGAGACATGCGTCCGGATAGAGGTTACGCACTGCGGACGTCCTTACGACAACGGCGAGCCAGACTTTGCGAAGTCTGCGCCAGTGTCCGCTTGGTCCGAAGCGTTGATGATGAAGCGCTCTTCACGTGTAGATGCCATGCGGGCCGCCTCCTGCAGCAGTATTTCTCGCATCCAGACGCTTTCCGGATCGCTGTTGTGACGGACAGTCCATTGGACCGCCTCGGTAAATGTGGGGAATGGCTGCGGGAGTTCGGCAATCCGAAGGGGTATCATTCTTTGGAAATGCTTAACGAGCCTCGATGGCATGGTCCCTATGCGGGTCGTGCCTGCCAGCAGGGGCGGAATCATGCTGAAGCTCTGCACGAGAATGTCGATGCGCCGGTTGAGGCCAAGGTCGAGTAAAAAGTATTCCTCGGTGGGGGTCTTGCGCGCACCTCCGAGTTTCACCGCAACGTGCCCCATGGACATATATCGATCAAATGTTAGCCGTCGGAGCAACTGGCTGTTCTTGCCGCAGCCTACGCAAACGAGTCTCTCCTCAAACAGGCTCATCTTAGGATGCGCGCACGACATGAATAATTCCGGCAAGATGATGAAATCGGCCTCACCGCGCCGGAGAATCTCATCGTGATCATCAGCAAGCGCCGCCAGTTCGAAGCTGACGGCGGGAGCTTCTCGCGCAACGCGCTCTACGACGTTTCGGAAGAATACGACTGTTATGAAATCGGAAAGGCCGATCCTGAATCGGCGCTTTGATTGAGCGGGATCGAACACGTTCCGAGCGATAATGGAGAGCTGAATGTGCGTCAGCGCCTCGCGAACGGGAGCTGCCAGCGCTTCGGCGCGTGAGGTCGGGACAAGTTCGCGGCCTCTCATTGAAAACAGATCATCGTGGAAATAGAAGCGCAGCCGGGCAATGGCCGCGCTCATGGCTGGCTGACTAAGGTTGATCCTGCGTGCTGCTGCAGTGAGGTTGCGCTCAGTCATCAGAGCGTCAAGCGCGACGAGAAGATTTAGATCCAAGTCCTTGAAGCGCATATCGTCTTATCCTGCGCGAGTGTCGTTGCGGTACATTAGAGTAGCGAAAGCGGCTCTGAAGCGCTCTCATCGGATCGCCTGAAACGAATCCGTTCCCATCCTGCGATCGCGAAAGAAGCTCGCGGAAGCCATCGTAAGAAGGGCGCGGAGGGCGGTCGGCGAACGACCGGCGACTAGAGTGTATCGGGAGCCGCGGAGCTGATCGATTTCGACACTCCGGCAACCCCGCAACGCGACCTGGTCAATTTACGGCTGGCGCTGGCCCTGGTGCTATGGCCAGAGCCGTAAGTTCGCCGATGCCCCTGTCGATGGCCGCGCAACGCGTCCCAGCAGCGTGCCTACAACCTGACGCGGCGTGGAGTTCAAGACATTGATTGGACGAATCAAACATTATTGAGAAGTTGCCGCGATGGTGAGCGCTGTGCTTTCACGCAAGCTCACCGAGTCACATTTTGCGGCATCTACGGTCAGCGCCTGCCAGGCGTTTGCGACTGACCGACGGCTTGAGTGGCCTCTTAAGGAGGGCGCCGCCCGACACGGCGAAATGAGAAAGCGGCCGAATACGACCAAAGGCCGAACACGGTATTTGCAGCGTGCGGAGAGCGGCTCGTGGCCCCGACCTAGCAGCGCCTGCGAGCTGGGCTCTTCTGATTCGCAGATGTCATGTGGGATCCCTCCTCCAACAGTATCCGCCGCATCCAAATGCTTGCCGGGTCCGTGTTGTGGAAGGCTGGCCACTGAACGGCCTCGGTGAACTGGGGCAGCGGCAGCGGTGGCTCGACGATCCGCAGAGGCGTCCGCTTTTCGAAGTGTCTGGCGAGCCGTAAGGGCATTGTCCCTATGCGGCTCGTGTCGAACAGTATAGGCGGAATGAGGCTGAAGCCCTGCACAACGACCTCAATGCGTCTCTTAAGGCCGTGCTCAAGCAAAAACCATTCCTCGAGGTTGGGCCTTAGCGCCCGCCCGAACTTGGCCGCAACATGTCCCATCGAATTGTATTTATCAAACGTAAGCTGCCCTGACAGCTGCCTGTTCGAGCGGCATCCCACGCATACGAGAGTCTCTTCAAATAACGTCGCCTTCGGATGCGCGCTCGACATGAACAATTCCGGCAGAATGAGAAAATCGACCTCGCCGCGGCGGAGTAGCTCATCGGGCTCATCCGAATATGGTAGCAATTCGAAGCGTACTGCCGGAGCTTCCTGTGCGATACGATCCACAATCCGCCGAAAAAAGACGATTGTCATGAAGTCGGAGAGAATGATCCTGAACCGTCGGTTCGACTGACTTGGGTCAAACGCGTCCCTTGAGATGATCGAGAGTTGAATATGCAGCAGGGCCTCGCGGACAGGGCTCGCAAGCGCCTCCGCGCCGGGCGTTGGGACGAGCTCGCGACCTCTCATCGTGAACAATTCATCGCGAAAATAGATGCGCAGCCGCGCGATCGCAGCACTCATCGCGGGCTGGCTCAGATTGATTTTCCGTGCCGCCGCAGTGAGGTTTCGCTCGGTCATCAGAGCATCGAGCGCAACCAGAAGGTTTAGATCAAGTCCCTTGAACCGCATGTTGTGAGTCTATCCATCGTGTGGATGAGTTCTATCGAAACAACGGAATGTTGGATAGCAAACATCAGTTTGGAAACTGATTAGGCGTACCACGATGGCTGCTTGCCATTACGCGACGCGAGTTCCGAAACGGCCTGCTGGGGTGTGCGAGCACCTGCCGAATCCGTTTAGGGGCGGGTGTCGGCGCGCTATCCGAGCAACGTCTGTTCTTCTCGGTGCGACGAGCGGCCTGACACGGCGCTCGCTCGTGCTGCCGATAAACGTTCGTATGTGTCTTCCATCCCTTTCCATATTTGTGGTTTACCCGCGTACACTAGAGATGGCTTACGCCTCACCCTAGTGTCGGAACCGAGAGGCAGGCGCACATTGCGGATGCCAAACGTCACCCGCGACCGGCCAAATAGTTGCTTGTCCATCACATTCAGAGCGTGTCGAAGATGCATATGACCCAAGTTGATCTGGGGCCGATCGGGAGCGCTTGCGGTGAGATCTCGTTCATCGATGGGGCGCCATCAGACCGCACAGCATCGATAGCAATCCTGGACCGGACCGAACCTCTTGATAATGCGGGTAGGTGCCGGACAATCCAAGCGCCACGTCGGCATGTCTGGCAGATCTCGGACATGACATTGACTGGGATGACCAGCGCCGACTGCACGATCGCCTCTTCTCTGGCCAAGGCGCCACTCCAAGGGGGCCGTTCTGCCGCGCCGCTGGCGAACTGAGCCGGGCGCCGGCGCCCCACGTCAGTGCATTCGAGTATTGATCAGCGATTCAGCCGATAGCGAGTTGTTCACGTGACCACCTCCGCTCTTAACGTCACTGGTGCAGGGAAGCCCGTCATGAATATTCCCGGATCTCGGTCGGCGGAAAGTCGTTCCGCGCGCCCTCAAGTGCAGTGGAGCCTGCATTGGGAAAGCGAGCTGCGGCTGGGCGACCATACCGAGCTCGCTGAGTTTTTCCGCGAAAGCTATGGGCCGACGGGTGCTTTTAATGCGCAGCCATTTGAGGGGAGTCGAAGTTGGGCCGGTGCAAGGCCGGAGGTCCGCGTAATTGGTTACGACGCGCACGGCGTAGCTGCTCACATCGGCGCCCTACGCCGCTTCATCAAGATTGACGGGGGCGATCTACTCGTGGCCGAACTGGGACTATATGCGGTGCGTCCGGATCTCGAGGGGCTTGGAATCAGCCACTCAATGCGCGTGATGTATCCTGCGCTGCAGGAGCTCGGGGTTCCGTTCGGCTTTGGTACGGTTCGGCCCGCGCTTGAGAAGCACCTTACCAGATTGATTGGAAGGCGGGGGCTGGCAACCCTCATGTCCGGCATTCGCGTCCGGTCCACCCACGCAGATGTGTATCCCAATTTGCCGCCGGTCCGGATCGAGGACGTTCTCGTGGTGGTGTTCCCGCTCGGACGCCCGATCAGCGAGTGGCCGGCCGGGACGATCATCGACCGGAACGGGCCTGAGCTGTGAAAGGGCTCGTCCCCCTGTCTGCGGTGCGTCGCGACTACGCCGACGTCAGCGCAAGTCGCTGTGTCTATTTGACCTTTGATGATGGGCCAAATCCATTTTGCACGCCCGACGTGCTCGATGTGCTGACGCAACATCGGGTGCCGGCGACGTTCTTCGTTATCGGCACGTACGTGACCGATCAGCCTGAACTCATTCGACGAATGATTGCGCAAGGACACGAGGTTGCAAACCACACAATGACGCATCCGGATCTCTCCAGATGTGAACCAGCGGTGGTTCACGATGAAGTGCTAACGACGAGCAAGGCGATCCGTTCGGCATGCCCGCAGGCTTCGCCCAGGCACATGCGAGCACCCTACGGCTTATGGACCCAAGCGGTGCTCGCTACGACAGCGAGCGCTGGCCTCACAGCTCTGCACTGGTCGGTCGATCCGAGAGATTGGTCGCGCCCAGGCGTCGATAGGATTGTGAATTCAGTGCTGGCGGCCGTTCGTCCAGGCGCAATTGTACTTCTGCACGACGGGTATCCTCCTGGTGAGGAAAGACTCTGCAGCGATGCCACTCTGCGTGATCAGACGGTGATGGCGCTGTCACATCTGATACCGGTTCTGCAACAGCGCGGGTTTGCAATCCGTCCGCTTCCTCAACTTCACTAAACAAAACTGGCCCCAAAATGGACCTGCTCGCTACAACCAGCGCTGTCGCCGTTTCGTCTTATGCGCTGCTCTCAACTGTCTACAAGAGCGCGCAAGCGCTCTATGCTCAGCCGGCGAATACCTCGTCGCTGCAGACCGATCTGGGCCAATCCGAGGTAGCTCTGCCCAGCGTGGACGTCATCGTGCCTTGCTTCAACGAGGACCCGAACACGCTCTCCAAATGTCTCGAGTCGATTGTAGGTCAAGACTACGGTGGAAGACTGCAGGTCTATGTGGTCGACGACGGATCTGCAAATCGCGATGTCGTGGGGCCTGTACACGACCTCTATGCGAACGATCCGAGATTCAGCATCATCCTGCTGGCCAAGAACGTTGGAAAGCGCAAGGCGCAGATCGCCGCTATACGTAGCTCGTCCGGGAACCTGGTGCTCAACGTCGACTCGGATACGATACTAGCCGCTGACGTGGTCAAGAAGCTTGCATTGAAGATGCAGGAGCCGGAAGTCGGCGCCGCCATGGGACAGTTGATAGCGAGCAACCGCAGCCAAACCTGGCTAACCAAGCTAATCGATATGGAATACTGGCTAGCGTGCAACGAAGAGCGCGCGGCACAGGCTCGCTTCGGTGCAGTCATGTGCTGTTGCGGCCCCTGCGCGATGTATCGTCGCTCCGCCCTCGCTTTGCTGCTTGATCAATACGAAACGCAACTCTTTCGCGGAAAGCCGAGCGATTTTGGCGAGGATCGCCACCTAACTATCCTCATGCTCAAAGCGGGATTTCGAACCGAGTATGTCCCGGATGCCATCGCGGCAACAGTCGTACCCGACAGCCTTGGGCCGTATCTGCGTCAGCAACTGCGTTGGGCACGGAGTACCTTTCGGGACACGTTTCTTGCATTGCGCCTGCTGCCCGAACTCGATGGCTATCTCACGCTAGACGTTGTCGGACAAAATCTCGGCCCTTTACTTCTCGTATTGTCATCACTGGCTGCGCTTGCACAGCTCGCAATCGGCGGTTCGGTGCCCTGGTGGACGGGATTGACAATTGCTGCAATGACAATAATCCGGTGCAGTGTCGCGGCGTTTCGTGCCCGCGAATTGCGCTTTATCGGCTTCTCGCTCCATACGCCCATCAATATATTTATCCTACTTCCTTTGAAGGCTTATGCGCTTTGTACATTGAGCAATAGCGATTGGCTGTCGCGTAAGCTCGTCAATGTGCCGAGCGCAGGGGACAAGAAGGCCACTATCCCGGCTACTAACACTGGATCGAGCGCTGCAGCTACTGCAGAAATTGTTGAAGCAATTCGCAAGCGGAGGTCGCGCGGTTCCTCGGGCGAGCCGGCGACTGACAATATGTGCGGTGGCGATTGATCGAGCCAATAACAACAGGTTAATCGACCCATGAGACTGGACAAGAACTATCATCTGTTCGAGCGTGATCTTGCTGTTGGTGATCAGTGGCGCCTCGACAGTAACCCGTTGGAACAGGAGCGTTACGCGCAAATGGTTCGGATGTCGCACTTCCAATGGGGATGTTGCGCGTGCCCTTGAAGTCGGAGGTGCAGCCTTCGCATTCACGGAAATGCTGGGACCCCACTGCCAGCGAATTACCGTGCAGGATGTCATGCCGCAGGATTAAGCGCGCACGGCAAAGAACGGAGAGGCGGTCATGGTGAGCATGCTTGCGCCAAATGGCGCTCTGGTCCTCGGATTCGCGCGTGATGCTTGTCGACGCTGGGACCATGCTGCTGAGACGGCGATTGCTCTCTTGAATGAGAGTTTATCCGAATCGAGCGTCAGCATTGCCAGACTGGTTCGGTCGACCAAGATTGCCTGCTCGTTCTGTTCCGGAAGTCGAATAGCTCGTCGAAACAATCAAATTGCGGTCGTTGGGCCGAGGGGCGTATGCGCATCTGCGGCATCAAGTTGACACATGACGGGGCAATTGCTGTCGTCGAGGATGGGCGGCTTGTCTTTTGCACCGAGCAAGAGAAGCGCGGCAATAATCCTCGCTATCAATCCATCGATAATCTCGATGCAGTTGTACTTGCATTGGCGGAGCATGGCCTGGATCCGCGTGATATTGATCAGTTCGTCATCGACGGCGGGGATGGCGAGCGCGAGTCGCAATTCCTGGTCCTCAGTGGGGCCGTGCCGATCGCGCTGAAAGGGGCGCCATATGTCGAGCGCCGTGCTGAGGGCCTTCTTGATTGTGTCGACGGTTTTGGCTTGATCCTTGCCAGCAAGGTGTTTCCCTACAAGAGTTACCCGCACGTCACCGGCCACGTTGCCTCAGCATATAGCACCAGCCCCTTTGCCGTCTCGGGTAGGCCCGCGTTCTGTCTGGTATGGGACGGCTGGATCTCTCCACGTCTTTACTATGTTGAACCACAGGGGGGGCGGCTCGTTGGATGCCTGTTTCCGATGATTGGCCACGCCTATGCTGTCGCCGGCCTTCACTTCGGGCCTTACAGTCGGCCGAATCGCACCAATTCGGACTTGGGCATCGCCGGCAAATTGATGGCCTACGTCGCGCTTGGTTCTGCCAACGAAAGCATTGTGGCGGTGTTTCAGGAGCTCTACGACAGGCGCTTCGCGGCGGACACGCAGCAGGCTCGTCGCTATCGCGCGGACATCAACACATGAGGCGCAGTCTGCTCGCCTCGAAAAAGTCGTGCATAGCTGCGAGTGACGCTTCGGCATTGGCCGAGCGAGCGGAGGACGTCCTTGCGTCGTTTCATGTGTTCCTGGAACGTCTCCTTATCCGGGAAATCGCAATGGTGTTGCTGCGGCATTCGTCGCTTCCGGGAGCGCGGAATCTATGTATAGCCGGCGGCTGCGGTCTTAACATCAAGTGGAATAGTGCGCTTCGCGCGACGGGACTGTTCGATGACGTCTGGGTGCCGCCATTTCCGAATGACAGCGGCTCGGCAATCGGTGCAGCTTGCAGTGCGCTGGCGGCGCAAGATGGGTTCGTGCCACTGGAATGGTCAGTCTACAGTGGTCCTGCCCTGCAAGCCAGCGAGGTTCCGCCAGAATGGGAGGCCGCGCCGTGCAGTCTGCGCGATCTTGCGGCCATTCTCGCCGACAACGAGCCGGTGATCTTCCTTTCCGGGTGCGCGGAGCTTGGGCCGCGGGCGTTGGGCGGCAGAAGCATTCTTGCGGCCGCGACTTCGCCGGCAATGAAGGATCGTCTCAACGACATCAAGCGCCGCGAATACTTCCGACCGGTGGCGCCGATTTGCCTAGAGGATCGGGCGCCAGAGATATTCAACCCCGGTACGCCGGATCCGTACATGCTGTTCGATCATCAGACTAGGACGGAATGGCGCGACAAGGTCGCCGCCGTCGTCCATTTGGACGGCTCTGCGCGACTGCAGACAATCTCCCGCAACTCTTCACACAAGATTGCCGAGCTCCTCGTCGAATTTGAGAAACTCACCGGCATTCCGCTGCTCTGCAATACGAGCGCCAATGTTCACGGCCGTGGCGTCTTCCCGGATGTTGCCGAAGCTTGCCAATGGGGACGCGTTGAACATGTGTGGTGTGACGGCCTGCTCTGGACCAAGACGGTCGTAGAGACGCCATCGTCGGCTCAACGACTTCTGCCAACCTAAGGTGAACATGTCCACCGCAGCCATCGACATTGCCGGCGTAAAAAAGTCCTTTGG
Source organism: Bradyrhizobium sp. 26S5 (assembly GCF_036923295.1). Lineage (NCBI taxonomy): Bacteria > Pseudomonadati > Pseudomonadota > Alphaproteobacteria > Hyphomicrobiales > Nitrobacteraceae > Bradyrhizobium > Bradyrhizobium sp. 26S5. Next base: position 1,605,033 of record NZ_CP145948.1, read on the forward strand.
CGGCAAGATCATCGTCAATGAACTGTCGTTCTCGGTTGCACGCGGAGAGTGCTTTGGCCTGCTCGGGCCCAATGGAGCTGGCAAGAGCACCATTGCGCGTATGCTTCTCGGCATGATTGCGCCGGATGAAGGCAAGGTTACCGTCCTTGATGAGCCCGTGCCTGCACGCGCTCGAGTGGCACGTGTGCGCATCGGCGTGGTGCCGCAGTTCGACAACCTTGAACTCGGGTTTACCGTACGAGAAAACCTGGTGGTATTTGGCAGATACTTCGGCATGAGCGCTCGAAAGATCGAGGCGCTCCTGCCGTCGTTGCTAGAGTTTGCGCGGCTCGAAAGCAAGGTGGATGTGCGCGTCGCCGAGCTGTCAGGTGGCATGAAGCGGCGGCTGACGCTGGCGCGTGCATTGATCAATGACCCGCATCTGCTGGTAATGGACGAGCCGACGACGGGGCTGGATCCGCACGCCCGCCACCTGATCTGGGAACGTCTGCGAGTTTTGTTGGCCCGTGGCAAGACGATCCTACTGACCACTCACTTCATGGAAGAGGCCGAACGTCTATGCGATCGGCTGTGTGTGCTGGAGGATGGACGCAAGATCGCCGAAGGCAAACCGCAAGCGTTGATCGACGAACAGGTCGGATGCAACGTGATTGAGATCTATGGCGGTCATCCGCAAGAGCTGCGTGAGATACTCAAGCCCTATGTACGTCACCTCGAAGTGAGCGGAGAGACGCTGTTTTGCTATGCGCAATATCCCGAGCAGGTGCGCATCCAGCTGCGCGGGCGAGCGGGTCTGCGCATTCTGCAGCGTCCGGCAAATCTCGAGGACGTGTTCATGCGCCTGACCGGACGCGAGATGGAGAAATGAGTGATGAGTGAAGGTTATGCGGGGGTCCTGCCCGCTAACGCCTACAACTGGGTCGCGGTATGGCGTCGAAATTGCCTGGCATGGAGGAAAGTTGCGCTTGCGTCGGTTCTCGGCAACCTCGCAGATCCTATAACCCATCTTTTTGGCCTTGGCTTCGGCCTCGGTCTCATCGTCGGGCCCGTTGAGGGAACTTCCTACATCGCATTTTTGGCTGCGGGCATGGTTGCGACCAGCGCCATGACTGCCGCAACGTTTGAAACCATGTATGCAACCTTTGCTCGCATGGATGCCAATCGTACCTGGGAAGCAATCCTGTCCACACAGCTTACGCTTGGCGATATCGTTTTAGGCGAATTGGTTTGGGCGGCCAGCAAATCCGTTCTTGCCGGGACGGCAATCGGGCTTGTCGCTGCCACGCTTGGCTATGCGTCTTGGCTTTCCATTTTCTATGCGATGCCGACCGTCGCGCTTACTGGGCTTGCATTCGCCAGCCTGGCAATGGTCGTCATATCTCTTGCGCCAAGTTACGACTACTTCGTGTTTTACCAGACGCTTGTCCTTACCCCTATGGTGTTTCTGTGTGGCGCGGTGTTTCCGATGAGCCAACTGCCTTGCTCATTTCAGCACTTCGCCGACTTGTTGCCGCTAGCGCATTCGGTCGACCTCATTCGCCCCGCGATGCTAGAGCGCGAGGCTGGCGGCGCTTTGTTTCATGTAGGTGCGCTTTGCATATACGCGGTGTTGCCCTTCTTCGTATCGACCGCACTGTTGCGGCGCCGGCTGCTGCGTTGAGGGAAAGAACTAAGATAACCGGGAGAATCCAGCTGATGCAGTCGCACCGTGCTCTCAGGTGAGTCGGACAAGGCCCGACCTGCGATGGCAGCAGTTGCAATGCCTGTAAGAGGACGCGATCAAGCCAGGTCCACATCAGCCTGTTCAGTTGATCGATGCGGGGCTCCGGCACTTCAACGGGCTGAGCGCCGTGTCCGGGCGGCGCTGGGAGAACCTTGGGTTGTGCTACGGCCCCGCGCGGCCGACGGAGCGCGATAATACGAAGCAGCTGGAACGGCCATTGGTCGTCCCGTCATGATCAAATGGAGAACGAGATGTTGTGTCTGGGAATATGTGGCGGTCTGGACAGAATTCACGAAAGCTCGCCCGAGCTGCCGAATACCTTCTTGCACGATGGCGCTGCGGTTCTTGTACAGGATGGCCGCGTGATCGCTGCCGTCGAAGAGGAGCGCCTCAATCGAGTTAAGCACTCCAACAAGTTCCCAAGCAACGCGATGCGATACTGTCTTTCGGCTGCGGGAGTCGAGCTTCACCAGATCGATCGCATTGCGTTCTACGCGACTGAGGCGTACTGCAACACTATGCTCGAGCGCCTAGCTGTTTCTCAGCCGCTTCCGCTGGACGCCAAACTGTTGCTGCGACAGCTACTGGTACGGGAGTTCGGTACCGAGGTCGATGCGTCGCGGGTTTCATTCGTAAATCACCATGAAGCGCATGCGGTCAGCGCGTTTGCCATGTCTGGGTTCGAGCAAAGCCTCATTTTTTCGGTTGACGGCGGTGGCGATTTTCTCTCGGGCCTATTGGCGGTAGGGTCGGGCACCGGAATGACGCAACTTGCACGCTTCCCAGAAAGCAACTCTCTGGGATTGTTCTATCTCGAAACGATCCGTTACCTCGGCTACGGGTTGTTCGACGAGTACAAGGTGATGGGGCTTGCTCCCTACGGGGACCCCACTCCTTATCGCGAGCTGTTCGGACAGCTCTACGAGTTGTTGGACAATGGAGACTATCGCGTCCACCTTGACCGCATCGGTCCGGCGCTGCTCCGAAACATCCAGGTCCGACGAAAGGGAATGCCGTTTACCCAGCAACATCGGGATGTCAGCGCATCGCTGCAGGAAGCTCTGGAGCGGATCGTGTTTCACGTCCTGCTACACTATCGCGAAACGACAGGCATCACGCGTTTGTGCCTAGCTGGAGGGGTAGCCCATAACTGCACCGTCAACGGTAAGCTACTCTATTCCGGCCTTTTCGACGACATCTTCGTCCAACCCGCGGCCCACGACGCCGGATGCGCGCTTGGCGCCGCATTGATGATGTCGAGCGAGCTGGGCAGGCCAACGCCGCGCGAGCGGCTGTCAGACGTATATTGGGGGCCCGGCCTCGGAAACGAGCAAGCCGTGGAACAGGAGCTCAATGCATGGTCCGGTCATCTCGACATTCAACGATGTGACGACATAGCAGCAAGTGCGGCCGACTGGATGGCAGATGGCGCCGTGATCGGCTGGGTTCAGGGCCGCTCTGAGTTCGGGCCGCGTGCGCTCGGCAACCGGAGCATTCTTGCGGACCCGCGGCCGCCGGAAAACAAGGACCGGATCAACGCAATGGTCAAAAAACGCGAGGGCTATCGTCCGTTTGCGCCATCTGTGCTGGAGGAGAATGCGAACGAGTTCTTCGAGCTCCCTGACGGCAAGCAGGACTTTCCCTTCATGAATTTCGTGGTCCGGGTGCGCGAAGCCCAGCGTAAGGTGCTCGGCGCAATCACGCACGTCGATGGTACCGCTCGGCTGCAAACAGTATCGCGCAAGACAAACCCCGCCTATTGGGATGTTATCAATGCGTTTAAAAAGCGTACTGGCATCCCAGTGCTTCTGAATACGTCATTCAACAACAATGCCGAGCCGATCGTGGATTCGGTTGCAGACGCTATCACGACATTTTTGACGACCGACCTAGACGGACTTGTTGCGGGGCCGTTCCTCGTCAAGAAGCGAGCGGCAAGGCTGCAGGATTGGGGTGCGCTAAGCGTTTCATTGCCGCCTTATGCGTCCCTTCATCGCGTTCGCTCCTACACCGCGGCAGATCGCCAGGAAACGGTCTGCGAGATCCGTACGGGACCTTCGGGCCGCGACAGCATACGCATTTCACATGAGTTATTCGAGCTGCTGATGCGGATCGAGGGCGAGGCGCCGCTTGGCTGGCTTCTAGACACGACCATGGCCGATCACGACAAGCGTGAAGATATCGTGAAGGAACTGCGGCTCGCGTGGGAGCAGCGCTGTGTTCGGCTGCGTCCACCGCGTGCGACCTGCGACTGCAATAAAAGGAAAAGTGAAGCGCAGGCTGAGCTCACGAATGACCCTGGCAATGCATGCGTGGCGGGACCGGGATAGGGCGAAACGGTATCGGACCGAAATCGGGTACGTCGGCGCAGCGTCTCTGAATGGAAGTGCAATCGGAAAGCATTCAGAGAACATCATCCATCAGAGGCTCGCCGCCATGAAATTCTACCGACGCAGCTCGCCGGCATCACGAGTGCCGCCGATGACAACGGATGCGATCACACGAGATGCATCTATAATGACGTCTTATGTCCACCCAAGAGCCTGGAACGAGGCAATGCGTATGGTTAGCGGTATAAAGAGCGGTCGGTTCGTTGTTTCCAGGCGAAGGACCGGGTTCGGCGACTGCCTGTGGTCGCTGGCGGCAGCTTGGCGCTTTGCACAGCGGACCGATCGGACGCTGGCAATCGATTGGCGCGGATCCTGTTATCTCGATCAGCCATTCACCAATGCCTTCCCAGTCTTTTTCGAACCAGTTCACGATATTGCTGGGGTACCGATCATCTGCGACGACCAGATCAACCACCGCTCATTCCCGGGGCCGTTCTTCCCGGGATGGTGGAACAAGCCATCCATCGACTGCGTCTATCGGCCGGATCAGCAAATTTTCCGCGAGCGCGACGAGCTCGATCAACTGTTCCAAAATGAGGAAGATAGTGACGCTAACACGGTTGTGTGTGACGCCTGTCTGATGTGGCGCTGCGATCAGGAGGCCGAACGAGAGATCTTTCGCAACATTAAACCGCGATCTGAAATTCTGGCACGGATTGAGGCCATTTACCGCAAGCAGTTTGAGCCGTACAGCATCATCGGCGTTCATGTTCGACACGGCAACGGCGAGGATATTATGGGGCATGCTCCCTATTGGGCCGATCCGGAGCGCGCCCTGCGGCAGGTCTGTCGTGCCATCGAAAGGGCCAGGGGGTTGCCGTACGCCAAGCCTGCGAGGGTGTTCCTGTGTACGGACAGTGCGCTCGTTCTTGAGAAGGTTTCGGCCTTATTTCCTGATGTTTTCACGATTCCAAAACGTTTCCAGGCGCTTCAGGCTGGGCCTCTGCACAGCGCCGCGCTCGGAGCCGAGGGCGGGTTTTCAGCCCTTATCGAGATGTATCTCCTTGCGCGCTGCGACACTGTAATTCGCTTTCCCCCGACGAGCGCCTTCACGCGCTATGCGCGTCTCTTTGTGCCACGTGTGATAGAGTTCGACCTGAACGATCCGGGCCGATTGATCTTAACCGATGAAACCTCGCAAGAGCTCGTGGGTTTGTGAAAATCATAGCCCGTCTCATCGACCAGATGGCCGCGTTTTGCATCCGGCAGTACTGGCACTATTTCTCCAGACGGCAATTCATAGCCCAACCTGAGGATCCGACGCGACTTTTCATTGAAGAGGAGAAGAAAAGCGCTGGCTCGCCACCATCCGGTGAAGCGCAACTTGGATGAGAGAGCGCTTGTAGTGCTGCCACCGTGCCTACAGGTGGAACACGCCGGTGTCTTCGTCTCGCACCCGTAGAGTGGAAGCTGTCGCTGCTGCCCGATCGCAGGTCAAGCTGTCTGTCGAGCGGCGCGTTCGCCGCGGCGGTCGTCCTCTCGCTCGAGCGCGCTGGCGCACTCAGAGTCGATTATGTGGAACGTCTCGCTAGGCGTTCAGTCCCCGGCTCGCGGTCCCGACGTCAATTGACGCGCTGCTGCTGTACAGGATGGTGATCAAATCAGCGCTAGAGCATTTCATTGCTTAACTGAATCGGAGGGGATTCCGGTTTTGGGCGGTTTATGATTCAAGATGCTGACTGGATTGGAGGCCAGCATCGCATGACCCGACCTCTTTCCCTGGATCTTCGCGAGCGTGTGGTGGCGTCGGTTTTAGCGGGCGAGAGCTGCCGATCTGTGGCGGAACGGTTTGGTGTTGCGGTCTCGTCGGTTGTGAAGTGGTCACAGCGGCAGCGGGCGACCGGCTCGGTTGCGCCTGACAAGATGGGCGGTCACCGCAATCCCGTGCTTGATCCGCATCGTGCCTTCATTGTCGAGCGGATCACTCAGACGCCGCACCTGACGCTGCATGGTCTGAAGGCGGAACTGGCAGCTCGGGGGTCAAGGTCTCACACAACGCGGTCTGGCTGTTCCTGCGCCGGGAAGGACTGCGGTTCAAAAAAACACTGTTCGCCCTCGAACAAGCGCGCGCCGACGTCTCTCGTAGGCGCCAGCGTTGGCAATCCTGGCAGGCCGGACTTGATCCGGGCCGGCTGGTGTTTATCGATGAGAGTGTGCTGCAGACAGCGGAAGGAGTTCAACATGAACTAAAACCGATTGTGAAGCTGCGGGAAAGATGGGGCTGGCCCTCCGAGATCGGCTTTCAGGAGCGGGTCTCAAACCAGTCCGAGCTGCTGCGGTAAATAGCCGTGGTGGTGAGCGTCGGATCAAAAGTTCGGATCAAACCGAGCAGGTGAGTGTCCGAAAGACGAATGAAAGTGAACCCTTCGAGGACGCGTCGTTATGAATCCAAGCGTCGTCAAAACCAGGATCGTTTCGTCATCCTGGGACAAGTCCGCCAGATGCCTGATGACCGGGCGGACGGCGACCGGCGTAGAGGGGGCGTGAGTCGGACACAGGCTTTCGCGCGGAACTGCAGGAACCAGGCTCTTGATGCCAAGGGAGAAGCGCAAGCGGCGCCAACCGTGAGGCGAGAGTACCAATGCAAGAGACTGGGGCGGACCGATCCGTAGGAGCGTTGAGGGCCCTGTAATGGGGCCGGAGCAAAGGGATCGGGTCAGGTAGTCGTACTCTTGAACCAACTGGAAACAGGATGACTTCGAACGGTGCGATAAACAAGCCGTTCTCGATCGAGAAGCGGCGAGTGTACGAAGCGTACAAGGCGGTCAAATCCAATCGCGGTGCGGCCGGAGTGGACGGACAGACCTTGGAGATGTTCGAGACAGATCTGGCAGGGAATCTCTACAAGATCTGGAATCGGATGTCGTCAGGGACCTACTTTCCACTTCCAGTGCGCGCCGTCTCCATTCCAAAGAAGACGGGCGGCGAAAGGATTTTAGGTGTGCCCACTATCAGCGATCGGATCGCGCAGATGGTGGTCAAACAGATGATTGAGCCGGAACTGGAATCCATCTTCCTGCAGGACTCTTACGGATACAGGCCGGGAAAATCGGCTCTGGACGCCGTGGGCGTCACGCGTCAGCGGTGCTGGAAGTATGATTGGGGTCCTGGAGTTCGACATCAAAGGATTGTTTGACAATCTTCCGCATGATCTTCTGCTGAAGGCGGTCCGGAGACACGTGCAATGCAAATGGGCGCTGCTCTACATCGAAAGATGGCTGACGGCGTCAATGGAAAAGGACGGGAAGCTTGTTGAGCGGAGCCGCGGAACCCCGCAAGGGGGCGTGATCAGCCCAATACTGGCCAATCTGTTCCTGCATTATACGTTCGATCTATGGATGGCGCGGACACATCCCGACCTCCCTTGGTGTCGGTATGCCGACGACGGACTGGTGCACTGCCGGACCGAGCAAGAAGCAGAGGCCATTAGGGCGGAGCTTCAAGCGAGGTTGGAGGTGTGCGGACTTCAGATGCACCCGACAAAGACGCAGATCGTCTATTGCATGGACAACAGGCGTCGGCGAACGTATCAGAGGGTCAAGTTTGACTTTCTTGGATATCAGTTCAGGCCGCGGCAGGTGGCAACGTCACAGCGGAAGGAATTCTAACCCGTCTTATTCGTCAGAGGGCGCCCGAGAGGCTGGCGAGCGTGGTGTAAAGCGCTGAAGCGGCGTAGGATTCGGTTGCAAAGCCAACCCCATCACCTTTAGCCGCGAACACCACGCCCGCCATGACCGATGATACGATTCTGCCCTTCTCGTTTCCAGCCGTTCACGCCAAGAAAGTCACAGCTGCCTTCGATGGCGGTCGGCTGACCTCGAACGGGGGCGTGATGCTTCTGGCGATGGCCGAGCGGCGTCTCGGCTTGGCCGACAATTTGGCCCGCGTGTTCCCGGATCGGCGCGCGATCCGACGCGGGTCGTGCACAGCCTTGTCGATATGTTCCGCGCGCGCATGTTCGCGATCTGCTGCGGCTACGAGGACGCCGACGACCTCGATCATCTGCGGTCCGATCCCGCATTCAAGCTGGCCTGCGGTCGGCTGCCGGACACGGGTCGCGATCTGTGTTCCCAACCGACGCTGTCGCGGCTGGAGAATGCTCCGCGCCTTCGACGCATGGATGGATAGCTACCCGCGCGAGCCGGCATCCGTCACGCTCGACATCGATGATACCTGCGATGTCGTCCACGGCCATCAGCAGCTCTCGCTGTTCAACGCTCATTATGACGAACGCTGCTTCCTGCCGATCCACGTCTACGACACGGAGAAGAGCCGGCCCGTGGCGGTCGTGCTGCGGCCCGGCAAGACGCCGGGCGGCGTCGAGGTGCGTGCCCATCTGCGCCGCCTGATACGGCATATCCGGACGCGGTGGCACAACACGCGAATTACGTTCCGTGGCGACGGGCGCTATGCCCGGCCGGAGGCAATGGCGTGGTGCGAGACCAACGGCATCGACTACATCTTCGGTCTGTCCGGCACCAAGCCGCTCGCCAGAAAAGTCGACGAGGCCGCCGATGGCATCCGCACGCGACGCGCCATCGAGAACCTGCCGGTTCTGCGTGGCTATACCGAGACGCGCCACAAGGCAAAGTCCTGGGATCGCGAACGACGTACCGTCGCCCGTATTGAGGCGACGATGCTCGGCCTCAACATCCGTTTCGTCGTCACCAGCCTCGATGTCGGCTCGGCCGAGTGGATCTACGACAGCCTGTATTGCGCGCGCGGCCAAGCCGAGAATCTGATCAAGCTGCATAAGACGCAGCTCGCCTCCGATCGCACCAGCTGCCGTTCGGCGCTCGCCAATCAAGTCCGCCTCGTTCTCGACACCGCCGCTTATTGGCTGATGCTGACCGTGCGCGACGCGATTCCCAAAGCCCGGGAATTGGCCACAGCCGAGTTCGCGACGCTGCGTCTTCGTCTCTTGAAACTCGCTGCCCGTGTCGTCGAGACCACGAGCCGCATTCGCCTTGCGTTTGCCGCGGCATGTCCCGAAGCCGACCTGATCCGCGGCTTGCCAGGCGCGCTGCTGCCGCTCGGTCCTTGACCGGCGGGGCGTTCACCCCCCGTTCGCCCAACCCATCCCTCAAGCGCGTTGCAAAGTACCGGTCGTCAGGCGGTGAAAAGCCGAAGGCAATCCCGCGCGCCTCGTCAGAGCAGATGTGCGGCCACATCAATCGGACCAAAAAAAAACGCACTCTCACGAATAGGACGGGCTAGACTGTCGTCAGATACCTCGCCGCAAGTCGATCACCTGCGCCATCGGAGATTAAGCGCGTGATCAAGCGCGTGCCATGAATTCTGCAGGTCGAGGCGGACTGAAGGGACGCATTGCAACGTACGCAGGTCGGAAAGTCGACAAAGGCGACACAATTATAGTGCAAACGGCCGCCTATTAGCTGGCACGAAGAATGCAGGCACTCGGTAGCCCAGGCTTCTCCTCCTGGGTAGGTTCAGCATTGCAAGTTGAGGCTGTGGCTAGCCACCGAAGTTAGCGGCGCGTGACACAAAAGGGACTACGCCTGCTCGCGCGGGACACCAGCGGGCGCCCCCGTCACGTCGCCGCTAACTTCATGCGATCGCACATAGCGCGTTGAAGTTACCCGCCTCGGAATTGATGTGTGTGGATGAAAGCCAGACGAGCCGACAACTATGAAGCGTAAAACGGTTGGAAGACATGTGCTTTGGTTCTGGCTCATTCGATCGCTGATCTGCCACGCCGAGCTGGCCACGACGAGCAACAGTGTTCGCGCCAACGACAACGCCCTTGTCGAACGGGTCAGGTCAACATGGCGAGCGCAGGACGGCGAGACCATAGAACAAATTACCTCCAAAGTCTCGAAGGTGGCGCAGTTCGTCACTCAAACGTGGGGGGTCGCTGAAGGAGTTGACCGAACTGAATACGTGTATCTGTCGTGGACAAGGCACCACGAGCGTGCATCAGACGAAGTGTACGTTATCACCTGGAAGATCGCATCTGACGGAGGCATTGAAGTGGCGTCGACATATGCAAAGCCCATTGAACTGGGCTGGCACGCCTTTGCGCTCTCGCTGATCGCGGGTGAAATCGCAGATGGCGAAAGGACCGCTAATCTTCACTTTCTGCATGATCCGGCCAACTTCAACTTCGTGACGACGGCGCAAGGCAAGCTCGGCAATCTTCTGCGGCGCGGCCGCTGCAGCATCATAGAACCCGTTGTAGTGGATTACGTGCCGAAGCCGAATGAGAATGCGACCGATAACGGTGACATGTGGCGTGTCCTGCTTTTGGTGAACTGTAACATTCCAGGGCCGCGCTATTTTACCCGCAACGGGGTCATCACCTTCGAGAAGCGGGCGCGACGAGATTGGGAGCCACAATCCTTCTTTGCCAAGCGCATCGCGGCATTTCCTCCGGGCTCTTGGTTCGATCGCATAGAGCCAGATGAACATGACGCATTGGAGAAGGCGCGAAAGGCCTCGGCAAATGGCCCCACAAATCATGATCCCAGCATAACTCCTTGATACTGAGCGTCACGGAGCAGCCATGCGGTCTGCACTTAGCGCATTCTGTTACTCACGCGGACGTAGATGGCCTCCTGCCGGTAGAGCGGTTGGCCATCGGCATATTTGGCGACGGCGATCTGGGCTAAAAGCGCTTCGGTCGGAATGCCTCCTTCAATGACCGGGGCCGGGCCTGGATCACGCCGTCCTCCTTCTTGAAGGCACGTAGCGATCACACGGAACTTCACCGGCACCACATCCAGACGCTCTGACACGTTCTCGCCGATCAGCACCTTCTGCTTGACGGCATGCTCAGCCAGCTCTTCCGGCTCAAAGACCGTTTCGATCCGTTCCAGATAGGGCGCAAAGCCCTGGCGCCGACGCGGTACGCTTGTCATCCGCTTGCTCACGGTCCTCGTTGACCTGGGCCTTGATCGCACCGATGCTTGTCTCGATTTCCTCGAAGAGAAAGGTCTGCTGTTCATCGTCACCGTTCGCAGAGCCGAGCTTTTCCGGTTCGTCGGCCGAACCGGGCGCGGTCGAGGGACCTTCAGGATCTGCGTCAGCCGCTCGATACGCGCATCGGCATAGGCGTTGCGCGCCCTGATCGTAAGCGGGGCTGCGAGGCCCATCAGATTGTTTGTGCGTAGACCTGTGAGCGCCGTTAGAAGAGTCATCTTCTGCAAGGGTGCTCACAATGGACGACCATTCGGACGACATAAGACGACCGTTGACACCGCGCATAGAAGTGTACGCCGGCGGCGGCCGGAAACAGTGGCCAGATGATTTGAAGGCGCAGATTGTCGCGGACAGTCTCGAGCCGGGCGCGATCGTAACAGATGTCGCACGTCGCCATGGCTGCCGGCCCCAGCAGGTGCATGACTGGCGGCGCCGGGCGCGTTCAGGTCAATCTGGTGCTGCCAGTGGCGGGTGCACTGTCGTTTGTGCCGTTGGTGTCGGAATCGTCGCCATCGGCGGCTGCAGCTCCCTCCGGGTCGCCGGAAGCAGCCGTTGTGACGGTTGAGCTCCATGGGGCACGAGTTGAGGTGCGAGGGACGCCTGGCCTTGCCGTGTTGAGTGATGTGTTTGTTGCGTTGCGCCGGACACGTTCATGCTGACGGCTCCCGCTGGCCTCATGATTTACGTTGCGACCCGACCTGTAGACTTCAGGAAGGGCGCGGATGGCCTGGCGCTGTTGGCGAAGGAGACGCTGGGCCACGATCCGATGAAGGGTGTGGTGGTGGTCTTCCGTGCGAAGCGCGCTGATCGGGTGAAGATTGTCGTCTGGGATGGCAGCGGCCTTGTGATGTACTGGAAACGGCTCGATGGCGGCCGCTTCATGTCCTCCCATCGTGGCCGGCGTCATGCGGGTGAATGTCGCGCAGCTGTCCGCGCTTCTGGCCGGCATTGAGTGGACACGCATGCATGCGCCTCGAATCCCGCAGCCGAAAGCGCTTTGCGTAGGACATAAAATCTTCGCTGCATCGTGGCGCGAAGCATGGCAGACTCGGGCCAATGAGTGATTTACCTGATGGCTGCCGAGCGATCCAGGCGACTTGCGTGTCTTTGCCGCGGCTCTGCTGGATCGCTGCGCCAGGCTCGAGCGGTTGCTCAAGCTTGCAAAAGATGCGCAGTTCGGTCGATCGTCGGAAAAGCTGGACGCTGATCAGCTACAGCTTGTTTTGGAGGACATCGAAGAGGCCGTCGCGGCTCTCGAAGCAGCCGAGAATCACGCCAATCCAAGAACCTGCGAGAAGAGAACTTCCAAGCGCGGGGCCAATCGTGGCAAGCTGCCGGAGCATTTGCCACGCATCGTCGAGACCCTGATGCCCGCTGCAACCTGCTGCCCGTGCTGCGCAGGCGCCCTTTTTGAGATCGGTCACGATGAGAGCCAGATGCTGGACGTCGTACCGGCGCAGTATCGCGTCATCGTCACCCGCAGCCCCAAACTGGCCTGCCGCGTCTGTCACGGCGTCGTCCTCCAGCATGCTGCTCCCGAGCGATTGATCAGGGGAGGACTGCCGACCGAGCGGCTGGTCGCGCATGTGATCGACGCCAAGTATCATTGGCATTTGCCGCTCTACCGCCAGGCGCAGATGCTGACGACGCACGGTATCGCCATCGACCGTTCTACGCTCGCCTTCTGGGTCGGCTATGCCGCCCAGGAATTGAAGCCCTTGTGGCATCGTCTGCGCCAGCTTCTGCTCGGCTCTTCGAAGCTCTGTGTCGACGAGACCCCCGCACCGGTGTTGGATCCGGGGCGCGGCAGGACCAAAACCGGCTACTTCTGGGCGCTGTCACGCGATGACAGGCCCTGGGCCGGACCTGACCCACCTGGCGTGGTTTACGCCTATGCACCGGGCCGTGGGGCCGTTCATGGCTTGCAGCTGCCTGAGGGCTTTCGCGGCATCATCCACTGCGACGGCTATCAGGCTTACAAGACTATGACCCGAGAGACGCGTGCGGACGCCTTGTCCGGGACGCTCGCCTTCCGCTGGTCGCATCTGAGGCGCCAGTTTGTGAAGATCGAGCGCGAGGCCGCTCCGGCGCCAGCTCCGGTTGCCCGCGAGGCTCTTGAGTGCATCGCCCAACTTTACGCAGTCGAAAAAGCGCTCCGCGGCCGATCAGATGTCGAGCGCCGTGCTGGCAGGCAGGCGCATGCCCGACCTCTGGCGACAGCCTTGAAGCAGTGGTTTGAGGCCAAGCTTGATCACCTTGCACAGAAGAGCGACACGGCGAAGGCCCTGCGTTACGCGCTGCGTCATTGGGACGGCTTGACGCTCTATCTTTATGACGGGTGCATCGAGATGGACACGAATGCTGTCGAGCGTGCGATGCGGCCGATCAAGCTCAACGCCAAGAACTCCCTTTTTGCCGGTTGCGACGAGGGCGCCGAGAATTGGGCAGTTCTCGCTTCGTTAATCGAGACCTGTAAGCTCAATGGCGTCAGTGCCGAGCACTGGCTCGCTGACGTTCTCGCGAAGCTCGTCAATGGCTGGCCAGCGGCGCGACTGGACGAGCTGCTTCCCTGGGCGTCGACCTATACGATGCATGCACACGATCCGAGGCTGGCGGCATGAGCTTGAACACGACCGCGGTCCGGATCAAGGTAACTCTCAAGGATGTGAAGCCGGAGGTGATGCGTCGCCTTGTCGTACCCGTTACCCTACGCCTTGATCGATTGCATCTGACGCTTCAGGAGGCATTCGGCTGGACGAACAGTCACCTCTTCGAGTTCTTCGCTGGTGAGGCACATTGGGGGATTCCCGACCCCGACAATGCTTACGGCCACCAGCCCATTGATGCCCGTAAAGCGCGGCTTTGCGATATCGTTCGAGAGACCGGCGCCAAGACGATCCACTATCTCTATGACTTCGGCGACAGCTGGGATCACGTGATCAAGCTCGAAAAGTGGTTCGACAACACCACGACGGAGGGCATGCCCTTCCTGCTCGAGGCCGCCGGTCGTTGTCCTCCGGAAGACGTCGGCGGTGCGCCAGGCTATGCCGAATACCTCGATGCCATCGGTGACCCCACCCATCCGGAGCACGAACATATGCGCCTCTGGGGCCCGGAGCGGTTTGATCCCAACGTCGTCGACCGGAAGGCGCTTGAGGCCGCCGTCAACGCGTTGTCCGACACATGGAAACCGCGGCGACGCGCCACGCGAACAAAATAGACGTCAAGCGCCATTCAAAAGGGCCGAAGAGCTAGGGTTACGATCCAATGCCTGGCCGGCAAAGTACGTATCAGCCGCGCTCGCGCCGTCTCCGCAACCCTGACCAGCTCCGACGGCGCGAGCACTACCACCGTGCCATGGGCGAATTCAGAAATGTAAAGCTTGACAACAAACCGCAATTAAAGGGCCGAATGACAGGCAGAGCTTCTGTGTGGGCGGCTCGCTGCCACTCAAAGTCAGCTTGGCCTCACCCGCAGCTTTCTTGGCGGCGGTGGTAAGCCCAGAATCAAGTCATCTGCAGGAACCTCTTCGAGCACGCGTATGCGCCGGTCCGTGTCGTTAAGGTTGGTGAGACTCCAATCCGAGGTTGGTACGACCGTCATCGTTAGGCTGCCACGCCGGAAAAAGGCACTCGATGTCCGAACACTACCATTCGAGGCGCCCGCGAGATTGTTGAGGCGGCTCATGGCAAGTTTCAGATACTCTGGCTGTCCTCTCGCGAAGTCGGCCTTCGTCAGTTCATCGGCCGCTTACGGACGCGCCCATCCTTCCATGATGCGCCTGCGCGTCTGCCCGTCCCATGAGACCCGTCCCATCGGACACCAGGCAAAGCTTCTGCCTGTGGCGCCGCTGGTTGCTTGCTGCAGGTCCTCTTGCTGGTCCCGATCGAGATATACGCCAGGGAGCAGAGCAGCTCGCAATCTTCGAAAAGAGTGGTGTAACCATTCGACGAAAACAGATAGTCGCCGGTCCAGGATTGGAAGACATCGTGCAGATGATCGCTGAGGGGCGTCTTGCGCTTTTCAAGCCCCGGCAAGAATTTCCAGGCGTTGTTTTCGCCACCCGCACATGACGTGAGAAATGAGTGACTCACCACGGTTGTAGTGAAATGGACCCGCGGAGCGGGGCCGCTTGAGCCGGTTTGTTATGGAAACTGACCGCTCCTGATTACTTCCTATCACGCTGCCAGAGACACTGTCTGCTGCTGTTGCTGTTGTTGCTGTGGGCATGTGGTCAACGCGTCAGCGTTGTCCACCATGTCCACAGCCTTCGCGGCCTGCATCCGTTCGCGCCAGATCGCCATCGGCGTGCGATAGCCGAGCGCCTGATGAAGGCGACGATCATTGTAGAAGGCGATCCAGCTCGCGATCCCTGCCTTGGCCTCGCGGCCGTCGGCATAGCCCTTGAGATAGATGTCCTCATGCTTGAGCGACCGCCACAGCCGCTCGATGAAGACGTTGTCCATCCAACGACCGCGGCCATCCATGGAGATCTTGATCCCTGCGCCCGCCAACGCGCCGGTGAAGGCCGCGCTGGTGAACTGGCTGCCTTGGTCGGTATTGAAAATCTCCGGCCTGCCGTACTTCGCCAGCGCCTCTTCCAGAGCCGCCACGCAGAACGAGACGTCGATCGTGTTCGATAACCGCCACGCCAGAACCGCACGGCTCGCCCAGTCGATGATGGCGACGAGATAAAGAAAGCCACGGCCGATGGGCAGATACGTGATGTCGGCGGCCCACACCTGGTTCGGCCGGTCGATCGTCATGTTGCGCAACAGATAAGGATAGATCTTGTGGCCCGGCGCCGGCTTCGTCGTGTTCGGCTTCGGTCCCAGCGCCGCGATGCCCATCTTGCGCATCAACCGCTGCACGCGCTTGCGAACGGCCAGGCGATGAACAGCTCGTCGATCCGCCGCATCAGGGCAAGGTCGTTGTCGTTGGCCGGCCGGGCGGCCGGTAGACCCCGGAGCGCGCGATGCCAAGCAACAGGCATTGCCAACGGATCGACAGCGCCTTGTCGGCGCGATCGAGCATTCCTCGACGGTCCGGCGTGCTCATCTTCCGGACCTCCGCGCTAAAAAATCGCGCTCGGCCGTCAGTTGTCCAATCTTGGCGTGCAGCTTCTCGATCTCGCGTTCGCGCGTTTCCTCGCTCTCGCGCCCGACACCCGCATCAAAGGCCCGCGCCGCCTGGTCCAGCAGTTGCTTCTTCCAGGCATAGATCTGGTTCGGGTGAACCTCATAGCGCTGAGCCAGATCGGCCACCGTCGCCTGCTCCCGCACGGCTTCCAGCGCAATCTTTGCCTTCAGTGCCGCGTCGATCTTGCGTCTCGTCTTCGTCGTCATCATGCCCTCCGTCTATCAAACGGAGCGGCCCTTTTCCAACTAACCTCTGGTCCCAAAATCGGGGTCCATTTCAGTAGTGTTGTCGCGCTCGGTCACGATGGTAACGCTGAGGAATTTGAGAAGATCAGTATATCGCCGGGCAGCAAGCAATGCGAGGCCATACGCGTAAAGGAGGAGAACGGCCGGGTAGGTGCGCAGATCAAGGTGCCCAACCAGCCGATACTTTCCCTGACGCCGAATTCGATCCGCAAGTCGAGCACTTAGCGAAACTCTGATCCGGTGCCCCAACGCCCGAGAACACCCACAATGCGCGCGACCGACTCCGTTGCACTCTCTGCTCGCGCCACCTTCTGCATGATCAGGTCATTGGAGAAAGGCGCCGATCAGTGCGAAATCCGGGCCGTTTAGCGTCCTTTCCAGCTTTCGCGCTTCTTCACAAATAAGATCACCCAGCTGAATGCGGAATTCAGGCTTTGCCAAGCGCTTGTCGCTGGCCACCATCAATTCAACGCTCTGTGGGTTTTGCCTTTTGATGTCAGCCTGGCTGCTCACCAAGCGTTCCAAGCTTTCGTGTCCGCGCTATCAATGCGAATGGTCCTGCCGGCCCGCTGTCTAATCAGGTCCGTGGCGATCTTGGAAGGTTCACCTCGCGCCGCCCAGTACACTGGATATCCCCACGTCGGGGCCCGCGTGAGTGCCGCTCTCAACGCGGGGTCCCAATCGGCGGACCAGCCGCTCACGATCAGCCCGTGCTCATCGATGATGCGGTCGAGAACTTTGTTCAGATGCGTCACGTCACCCCCCGACAGCGTGACGACACGCACACCGCCGAAAGCCATATGCTTGAACAGTCCAGCGATATCATCCTGATCGCGGCTCAGGCGATCCATCGCCTCTGCGAGCACGGCGACGAATTTGCCGCGCGTCGCATCGCCGATCAGTTCCTGATGCCGCGACGCAACAGCGACGCACCGGAGTTTGCGCGATCGGTATAGCTGTCGACGACTGTCCAGCCTTGTTTCTCGGCGTGCAGAGCCGCAACTGATCCTCGATTGAAACGTCTCGCTGATTGTCTGATGAGTAGCGGGCGTAGGCGCGACCTTCAGGAGGCGACTCCTTACATCGCAAGGCAGTCTCGTATCCCCCTATCTGTTTCGGCTCGAACGAAGTCCCGTGCGGCCTGTCGCGCCAGCAGTCGGACCAGATTGACGAGGCGTGGATTTGAAAATCCATGGCTTGCCTCGGGTGCCGACGTGGTGGCGAGGCAGGGGCGAGCGTCGTCGCAGCAATAATTTTGTTGTGATCGCTCCTCTTGGAAGACGGGCGTCTTGTCATCGGCACACGTCCGATCGACGACGAGCTGGACGAGCGCACCGTCATTCAATGCGTCAATCGTGGCAAGCGAAGGCGGAGAGGGGTTCTGGCCGCGGCGGGGAACGCGGTGATCGGCAAACCTGGCGCCTTCAAGTTCGTATGCCGCGGCAGTGTCTCGGCCCAACGTCGCGACCAGGTTCGATCGGCCGCCGTGAAACGGGGCGTCCCTACCGTGGTGATCTGGTCCGGCGCGGGTTCGAGGAGCATCTCCGGCTTCGGGCCGAATTTCTGCTGCGGAGCCTCGTCGACAGAGTTCCGTTCCCCGACAGTGAAGTCGAGCTGCGCAATTTCGTCGATACGTTTCAGGACGTTGATGAGGGGCAGGCCCTTGCAATGTTCGCCCGGGCATTCGATGGCCCAGCGCTTCGGACGCCATTTCAGCAGGAGAGCAATCTCCACGCGTTCCAACAGGCCATCGACGACACTATCAGAGTGCTCAGCACAGGCATATCTCGCAACGCGAGAAGGTGTCGAAATCCACCGACTTCCCTCGTTACGCCACATCCGCGATGCGAGCATCCGCAGCGCTCTGGAGCTGACGGACGTGAATTGGATCAGCTTCGCCGCCGATTGCGCTGCTGTCCTCCGGAGAAATCAGGCCCTGCGGCTGCGGCAATCCGACTTGGCCCGCCTTCTTGCTTTCCGACGCGGCGGCTCGCGAGATGGACCTAGCGCGCGATCGAGAGCTTGCTGCTTTCCGACGACCGTTCCTTCCTTCAATGTCGTCCTGGAATGACGCCGCCCAGCGCAAAGATAGCACGTCGTTTGGCGACCAGATAACAACCTCGCGGAGGCGATCGCGGAACAGATTGCCGAGCAGCGCCAGGCCGTCACGAAACAGGGAATACCGATGGTCGCCCGCTTCGCAGCTCACTGTGAGGCCCTCACTGACGGACAGCCGAACCCGATCGGTTAAAGGTCGGTAGTTGAAGCGTTGGCGGTATTGCCCGCTCACCGCCACGAATGATTCCGGTGAGCGCACTCAGGAATTCGGCGCCAGCCTCACCGCTACTATCCTGGCAAACAGCGTTGCGGAGGAATTGTCCGTCCCCACGATAGCGCTGCTCAAGGCCACCTACCGGATGATGCGCGGGAGGATCTGACACAGCGCTACGCCGCACCGTATCAGACATTGTCAGAAGTTCGCCAAAGGAACGATTCTAAGCTGGACAACAGCTGCCCGTCAGCTTGGCTGGGTATCCTCGCAGCAGGGCCTAAGCATCCCGAATCGATCCGTGGAGACTAGCGCAGCACAGAAAGGTGAATCGTCATGTACGATCGAATCAGTAGCTCATCGACACGCACTAGCCAAGCTGACGAACTGAGTCAGTCGGTGGATAGCGGCAGCTTTACGGAAACACTAGCACATCTCTCGCCTCAGTGGAACTCACAACCGGGGGAGTTGCCCGACAAGAGGGGGGCCTGCTGCAGCAAGCCACATACCTCGGATGAAAACGACGTTCGAACTTCCAGTGCCTCCGACCCCAGTACATCCGCTCCAGAGAGTCCGGCCACCTCCTTGTTTGATTACAGAACGGCCGATCTGCGTGATGCGAATGTGGACGGCATCTGCGTTGGGCTGACTGCGGAGTGGTTCCGCAATCTTAACAACAGCCCACCAACCCGAATGCGTGCGCTCACACCTGGGTCGCAAACGCACGCCTCAGCGGCTGAACGGCAGCAGCAATATCAAAATCTCAAGGATCAGTTGCGAAGCAGGGGAGCAGACTCGTCTCACGCCGACCTTCGGGCACAGAATGCCATTTTGGAGGAAGCTGGCTTGGAACCGACTGGAGAGGAGAAGAGATTCGCATTCGGCAAGTCTTCGAACGTCGAGCGCATGGTGAACGAAATCAACAAAGACCGATCGAACCATTTGCTCAGCTTGTATTTCGCCGAAGGCGGCGCACACACAGTGGCGACGTCGGCCTCCAATGGAACGACCACGCTTTTCGACCCTAACTTTGGAGAATTTACTGTTCGATCAGATCCGAAACAGATGGCTTCATTGTTACAGAGCCTCGCCGATCGTTACAGGAATCCCAACGGGCAACATTTGTCGACAATCACGACGCAAAGGATGCAGTGAGTTGGGCCTGCAGGCCGGTGGTGATTGACGCCTTCTGTGAAGGCGCGGATGCGTCGGCCAGCGCTTGCGTCGGCCGCGGCGTCGGGAGCCAGCTCTGCGGCAGATGGAGGAATTTTCTTCCAAGAGCTTGGCAGCGGTGAATGAGGCCGCAATGGCAATGATCGTCGCGTATAAGAGCGCCACGACGAGAACAGTCACCCAGTTGGATTGTGAACCTTGAGCAACGTGTCGCTCCGGCGAACTCTGACTTGACGATGTCGCAGCAGAAGGCCAATGCATTGATTTCATCGGGGCGCTGGAGCGTTAAGGCGTGAACGAAAGGCAGATTTATCTGTGCTCTTCCATAGCAAGCCTCAGACCTTGGGATGCGCTGCGCTTTTCCGCCTGAGATAAACGCGACCCGTACCCGCGCCGAGACCAAGAGATCGTCCCCGCGCCTGCACTCCTGCGGCAAGCCAACCGAAGTGCCTCTCACCTCTTGCGGGACCGTGACAATGTCAAGAAGGCCGTCCAAGAACGCCGGTTTTAGAGAATCGATTGTCGTCGAACGGACAACGAAGGCGAAGCCCGGGGCATCGTTCCGCGTTTCCTCGAGCCGCGCTTGCTGATTGGTGCCGAGCGGGCGCAAGTAATTCGTTCTGCCGCGCTCTATGAAACGGAGAAAATTCGTGTGATAAACAATCTGGCAGGGCGTCGATATCTTAAAGTAGACTCGCACCTGCATGTAGCGCCGTCCGTCTCGAATTTCGCCGTCAAGAGAGACTGTCACAGCGCGGTTCCCCTTATTGCGCGTATAGGGACCAATTGTCTTGCACCGAGGGGGCTGGGCGAGCGCTAGAATCCTTTGCTAGGCTCCTCCTGACGCCGGCGGCATCGACGCGGTCGTCGATTGGAAAAGCGACGTGGCTCCGGATGCCTCGAGCACCCGCCACTACGGGCAGCAGATCGCCGGCTTAGAAGCAGAGCAACGCCAATCCACCGGTCAGGTCGGCGAACTCGCTTAGCAAGCAACGCTGCTGATGGTGAGGCGCTTCGAAGCGACGACAGAGCTTAGTCGCGGCTGAGACTTAATCTCGAAGCCAGCCTTAGCGCGGCGAAGCGCTCAAGCACCGCCGGATGAAGGACTGCCTAGCTCTGCACTTGACGTAACCCTTCGGTCCACTTGACTTGCCCCCGCAAGTGACCCGGGTTCGCGCTCGTCGTGCTACGGACCAAGCGGATCCGGATTCAGCTTCAGGACTCTATCGTCTACCTTGATGCCGGAGCCGTCGGGCGTCTTGCCGTCGGGAAGGTCTCGGCCGCATGCGCCATTCAACCCAGCGAGGGAGAGGCGGCCTTCGTTTTCCGGATAGCTACCGCCGACATCGGAGTGGCTTCCGGCGAACCACACCTGCTGCAGCCAATTCGAATGCTTAAAATATCGCGCAAGGGCTGCCGCGCACATTCAGCGCGAGAGCAGGCCTTTGTCGGGCACTTGCCGCGCCGGTTGTCGGCATTGAGACTCAATGCCGACAACCTGACACTACGCGCCGCTACGAAGTGCCTGTTGAGCCTGCGAATTCAGTTCGGCACGCGATTTGCTCTGTTCGCGGCATCATCACCAACCGCAGTGCGATGGTCTTCGGGGCGGACACGGCGCGCGTCGCTGTTCGCGTCTGGTTCGTTCCGACGGTTTGCTGTGGCAATGACTTGGCGTTGGATTGCGGACCGAGAAAATGCAGGAAAGGGGAGTGTTGGATGCGATCTAGAGTTCTTCTTTTGGGAGCCACAACAATTGCGCTCGTCGCGAGAAGCGGCAGACCTTGAGCCAGGAGTCAAGCTTGCCGCCGGCGGTGTGGGACTGGGCCGGAGGCTATATTGGCGGACACGTCGGTGGCGGGTGCGGTCGAGCCTCCTTCACCAATCCCTGCGGTCAGTCGATCTTTGGCGATGCGGACAGGTTCGATGTCACCCGGCGGGACAACCCGCGCCTGTCGGCCCGGGGGGGGGGGGGGCATTTCTGCCTGGGCGCTGCGCTGGTGCACCTGGAATTGCGATGCGCCTTCCCCGGGTTGTTCGTGCGGCTGGGGGATCTGCCGCTGACCGTCGCCGCGGAGGAGGTCGTCGACGTGCCATCTTACGTCATTCGCTGCCCGCAGCGCCTGCCGGTCACCTTCCGCCCTTCCATCGCTTAGAGAGTGAAGTGCCACCATGTCCGAACACCCCTTGCCGACGCTACCGATGTGGCGCGTCGATCACATCGAGCCCTCGCCCGAGATGTTGGCGCTACGCGCCAACGGTCCGATCCACCGCGTGCGCTTCCCGTCCGGGCACGAAGGCTGGTGGGTGACGGGCTACGACGAAGCCAAGGCGGTGATGTCCGACACGGCGTTCCGGCCTGCGGGAATGCCGCCGGCGGCATTCACCCCGGATTCGGTGATTCTCGGTTCGCCGGGGTGGCTGGTCTCGCACGAGGGGGCCGAACATGCCCGGTTACGCACGATCGTGGCGCCGGCGTTCAGTGACCACAGGGTGAAGCTGCTCGCGCAGCGGGTAGAGGCGATCGCCGCGCAGTTGTTCGAGACGCTGGCGGCCCAGCCCCAGCCCGCTGACCTGCGGCGCCACCTCTCCTTTCCGCTTCCGGCTATGGTCATCAGCGCGCTGATGGGTGTGCTCTACGAGGATCACGCCTTTTTCGCCGAGCTGTCCGACGAGGTGATGACGCACCAGCATGAAAGCGGCCCGCGCACCGCGTCGCGCCTGGCCTGGGAAGAGCTGCGCGCCTACATTCGCGGCAAGATGCGGGACAAGCGCCAGGATCCGGGCGACAACCTGCTGACGGATCTGCTTGCGGCGGTCGACCTGGGCAAGGCGACCGAGGAAGAGGCGATGGGCCTGGCGGCGGGCATGCTGGTGGCCGGGCACGAGAGCACCGTCGCGCAGATCGAATTCGGCCTGCTGGCCATGCTCCGCCATCCGCAGCAGCGCGAACGCCTGGTCGGCGATCCATCCCTGGTGGACAAGGCGGTGGAGGAAATCCTGCGCATGTACCCGCCGGGCGCGGGGTGGGACGGCATCATGCGCTATCCGAGGACCGACGTGACCATCGCGGGCGTTCATATTCCCGCGGAGAGCAAGGTGTTGGTCGGCCTGCCGGCGACGTCGTTCGATCCGCGCCATTTCGACGAACCGGAAATCTTCGACGTCGGGCGCGACGGAAAGCCGCACGTGGCGTTCTCCTTCGGGCCGCACTACTGCATTGGCGTGGCGCTGGCCAGGCTGGAACTCAAGGTGGTGTTCGGTTCGATCTTCCAGCGCTTTCCCGCGCTGCGCCTGGCCGTGGCGCCGGAAGAACTGAAGTTGCGCAAGGAGATCATCACTGGCGGGTTCGAGGAGTTCCCGGTGCTCTGGTGATGCGCGGACGCCGCCGGGGATCGGGATCTTCTCCGCAATTTGCCGGCGCGCCTCGCGCGCCGGTCAGATCAGGTAGCCAACAGGTAGCCAAGATGGACATGCAAGAAACCACGGCAGCATGCCGGGACGCCTTCGCCGAACTAGCGTCGGCGGCGTGCACCCACGACCCGTATCCGTTCATGCGGTGGTTGCGCGAGCACGATCCGGTGCATCGCGCGGCGTCGGGGCTCTTTCTGTTGAGCCGCCACGCCGACATCTACTGGGCGTTCAAGGCCACGGGCGATGCGTTTCGGGCGCCGGCGCCGGGCGAACTGGCGCGCTATTTCCCGCGTGTGGCGACCAGCCTATCGCTCAATCTGCTGGCGTCCACGCTAGCGATGAAGGACCCACCGACGCATACGCGTCTGCGCCGGCTGATCTCGCGCGATTTCACCATGCGCCAGATCGACAACCTGCGGCCGAGCATCGCGCGCATCGTCGCTGCGCGCCTGGACGGCATGGCGCCCGCGCTGGAGCGCGGGGAGGCGGTGGACCTGCATCGGGAATTCGCGCTGGCCTTGCCCGTGTTGGTCTCCGCTGAACTGTTCGGCATGCCCCCGGACGACATGTTCGGGCTCGCCGCCGGTATCGGCGCCATTCTGGAAGGCCTGCGCCCGCACGCCAGCGATCCCCAGCTCGCCGCGGCGGACGCGGCCAGCGCCAGGGTGCTGGCCTACTTCGGCGACCTCATACCGCGCAAGCGCGCCGATCCCCGCCACGACATCGTGTCGATGCTGGTCGGCGCACAAGACGACGATGCCGACACGCTGTCGGATGCGGAGTTGATCAGCATGTTGTGGGGCATGCTGCTGGGCGGCTTCGCCACCACTGCTGCGGCCATCGACCATGCGGTCCTGGCGATGCTGGCGTATCCCAAACAGCGGCACTGGCTGCAGGGAGACGCCGTGGGGGTGAAGGCATTCGTCGAAGAAGTCCTGCGCTGTGACGCGCCCGTTATGTTCAGCTCCATTCCGCGTATCGCCCAGCGCGACATCGAACTGGGCGGCGCGGTGATCCCGAAGAACGCGGACGTGCGCGTGCTGGTCGCGGCCGGCAATCGCGACCCGGACGCCTTCGCCGATCCCGACCGCTTCGATCCCGCGCGGTTCTACGGCACCAGTCCTGGCATGTCGACCGACGGGAAGATCATGCTGAGCTTCGGCCACGGCATCCACTTCTGCCTCGGTGCGCAACTGGCCCGGGTGCAGTTGGCCGAGAGCCTGCCGCGGATCCAGGCGCGCTTCCCCACACTGGCATTGGCCGAGCAGCCGACCCGGGAGCCGTCCGCGTTCCTTAGGACGTTCCGCGCGCTGTCGGTGCGGCTGCAAGCGCGGGGGGGGGGCTGAGATGCGCGTCGTGGTCGACCAGGATCTGTGCGGAACCACCGGGCAGTGCGTGCTGACGCTGCCGGGCACCTTTCGCCAGCGCGACCCGGACGGCGTGGCCGAAGTGTGCGTAGCGACGGTCCCGCAGGCGCTGCACGCCGCCGTGCGGCGCGCGGCCAGCCAGTGCCCGGTCGCCGCCATTCGGGTCATCGAAAGCGACGCTGGCGATGACCAGCGACCCTGCGCCGACCCTGCGCCTTCTCCGGCGGAGGCCGAGCGGCATGCCGCGAAAGACCAACGCAATCCAGGAGGACACGATGGGGCGGTTTGAAGGCAAGGTGGCCGTGGGCGGCAGAGTGGTGGTACCTGCCGCCGAAGCGGCGCCGCGCTGCTGATGGACATGCTGCTCAACCCGCTGGACCGTCGGCACCGGCTGCGGTACGATATCCCGGTCGTGCCCGGCGCTTTCCCCTTGGTCGGGCATCTTCCCGCCATCGTCTGCGACTTGCCGCGCCTGCTGCTGCGCGCGGAACGGACGCTGGGCAGCTGCTTCTGGCTGGATTTCGGCCCTGCCGGACACCAGATGACCTGCGTGGATCCGGATGCGTTCGCATTGCTCCGGCACAAGGACGTGTCCTCGGCGCTGATCGAAGAGATCGCGCCCGAATTGCTTGGCGGAACGTTGGTCGCCCAGGACGGCGGCGCGCACCGGCAGGCGCGCGATGCGATCAAAGCGGCGTTCCTGCCCAAGGGGCTGACCGAGGCCGGCATCGGCGACCTGTTCGCGCCCGTCATCCGGGCGCGGGTGCAGGCGTGGCGCGACCGCGGCGACGTAACCATCCTGCGCGAAACCAGCGACCTGTCACTCACGCTCATCTTCAGACTCATGGGAATCCCCGCGCAGGACCTGCCGGGATGGCATCGCAAGTACCGGCAACTGCTGCAGTTGATCGTCGCGCCCCGGGTCGACCTGCCCGGACTGCCCTTGCGGCGCGGCCGCGCCGCCCGCGACTGGATCGACGCGCAGCTGCGCCAGTTCGTCCGCGACGCGCGCGCGCATACCGCGCGCACCGGGTTGATCAACGACATGGTGAGCGCCTTCGATCGCAGCGACGATGCGCTCTCCGATGACGTGCTGGTCGCCAATATCCGCTTGCTGCTGCTTGGCGGTCACGACACCACCGCCTCGACGATGGCCTGGATGGTGATCGAGTTGGCGCGGCAGCCTGTGCTGTGGAACGCCCTGGTCGAGGAGGCGAAACGCGTGGGCGCGGTGCCGACCCGGCACGCGGACCTGGCGCAGTGTCCGGTCGCCGAGGCGCTGTTCCGCGAGACGCTGCGCGTGCATCCGGCGACCACGCTCCTGCCGCGTCGCGCGCTGCAGGAATTGCAACTCGGCCAACGGCGCATTCCCGCGGGCACCCATCTGTGCATCCCGCTGCTGCATTTCTCGACATCGGCGCTGCTGCACGAGGCGCCTGATCAGTTCCGCCTGGCGCGGTGGCTGCAACGCACGGAGCCGATCCGGCCGGTGGACATGCTGCAGTTCGGTACCGGCCCACACGTCTGCATCGGCTATCACTTGGTATGGCTGGAACTGGTGCAGTTCTGCATCGCCTTGGCGCTGACCATGCACAAGGCCGGGGTGCGGCCGCGGTTGCTGAGCGGCGTCGAAAAAGGCCGGCGCTATTACCCGACCGCACATCCGTCCATGACAATCCGCATCGGATTCTCATGAGCTGGGATCGCATGCCCCGTGTGGCGAGGCAGCGGCGCCGGCGACGCGCGGCATTGCTGCACTCGGTGCGACGCCGGCAACACCGCGGCGGCTTGGGGCTCGCCGTGGCCGTTTCAGGTACCAAGGAGATGAACAACATGCAGACTGGTTCCACGCTGCACGACGACCGAACTGGCGTTTCCGCGCTCGGCGGATTGGGCGCGCATGCACCCGGCAGGCTGCTGCCGGAGATCTGGATGCAGGACGGCGCAAAGCGGGTCGAACAGGCGATGGCGCGTCTTCTCTGCGCCGAACACGACGGTGAGACCGAGCTGATGGCGGCGATGCGCTACGCCACCTTGCATGGCGGGAAGCGCACCCGCGCCTTGCTCTGTCTGGCTGCCGGCGCACTGGCCGACACGCCGGTGCACATGCTCGACGACGTCGGCGCCGCCATCGAAATGATGCACGCCTGTACCCTGGTCCACGACGACCTGCCCGCGATGGACGACGACGTGCTTCGCCGCGACCTTCCGACCGTGCACGTCAAGTTCGGCGAAGCCACTGCGATCCTGGTCGGCGATGCGCTGCAGGCGCACGCCTTCCTGACCCTGGCGAGCCTGGATGCGCCGGGCGACAACCGTATCGCGCTCGTGCGCGAACTGGCGCAGGCGGTGTCCGCCGAGGGTGCCGCAGGCGGGCAGGCCATGGATCTGTCGCTGGTCGGAAAGCACGTCGAGCTGGACAGGATCGTGGCGATGCACCGGATGAAGAGCGGAGCGCTAGTGCGCGCGTCCGTTCGCATGGGCGCGCTATGCGCCATCGCGGAGGATGCCGCGCACGCTGCGCTGTACTGTGCGCTCGATCGCTACACCGCCTGTTTCGGCCTGGCGTTGCAGGTGGTCGACGACATTCTCGACGCGACAGCGGATACCGCGACGCTGGGCAAGACCCCCGGCAAGGACGCGGCGGCGCAGAAGCCGACCTGCGCGTCGATCATGGGGCTGCAGGCAGCTCGCCACTTCGCGCTGGATTTGTTGCGCGACGCCGGGGAGGCCATCGCCCCGTTGGGGCCGCGTGCGGAACGGTTGGCGCAGATGCTGCAGCGGGCCAACGCGTATCTGTTCAAGCACGCGCCATGCGCGTGAGCGCGCCCGTCCGCATGGAGTCGCGCCTGTGCCGCTGCGATCGGCCGGCGGCTGCATGCTGCACTGTGTCCGAGTCCGCGGCGCCGATCGCAGCGGTTGCCCAGCACGGCCGTGGCGCGCTGCGCGCAAGCCTATGCGGCGGACCGACATCGGGGCGCGTCGCCGCGCCGGAGCAGGGCGGCCGTCCGGCGCTGCCCATGCGCCGGGCCTGCGGTGACGTGCGCGGCGTCTGCCCGATCCTGGTTCTCGTCAACCGTCTGCAGAAGGAACATCCCGCGTGAACTCGCTGTCCGAACAGATCCTTTCCGAATTGCGCCACCTGCTGAGCGAGATGAGCGACGGCGGCAGCGTCGGTCCGTCCGTTTACGACACGGCGCGAGCTCTGCAGTTCCACGGCAACGCCGCTGGTCGGCAGGACGCATACGCGTGGCTTATCGCACAGCAACAGGCCGATGGCGGATGGGGAAGCGCGGACTTCCCGCTGTTCCGCCATGCGCCCACGTGGGCGGCGTTGCTGGCATTGCAGTGTGCCGATCCTCTTCCCGGCGCTGCCGACGCAGTCCAGGCTGCAATCCGGTTCCTCGAGCGCCAGCCCGATCCCTACGCGCATGCGGTGCCGGAAGACGCGCCGATCGGCGCGGAGTTGATCCTCCCGCAGTTGTGCGGCGAGGCCGCATCCTTGCTGGGCGGCGTGGCGTTTCCGCGCCACCCGGCGCTCTTGCCGTTGCGGCAAGCGTGCCTGGTCAAGCTGAGGGCGGTGGCGACGTTCCCGAGCGGCCATCCGTTGCTGCACTCCTGGGAAGCCTGGGGGACGTCGCCGACCACCGCATGCCCGGATGATGACGGCAGCATCGGCATCAGTCCGGCGGCCACCGCCGCGTGGCGTGCGCACGCCGTGACACAGGGGAGCACGCCGCAGGTCGGGCGTGCCGACGCGTATCTGCAGGCGGCATCGCGGGCGACGCGCAGCGGCATCGAAGGTGTCGTTCCCAACGTCTGGCCGATCAATGTGTTCGAGCTATGCTGGTCGCTGTACACCCTGCATCTGGCTGGACTGTTCGCGCATCCCGCGCTCGCCGAGGCGGTGCGCGTGATCGTCGCGCAGCTCGACGCTCGCCTGGGCGTGCGCGGTCTAGGCCCGGCCTTGCACTTCGCGGCAGATGCGGACGACACCGCCGTTGCGTTGTGCGTCCTGCGCCTTGCAGGCCGCGACCCGGCGGTCGATGCGTTGCGCCATTTCGAAATCGGCGAGCTGTTCGTCACCTTCCCCGGCGAGCGCAATGCCTCGGTGTCGACCAACATCCACGCCCTGCATGCGTTGCGACTGTTGGGAAAGCCCGCCACCGGCACCAGCGCCTACGTCGAGGCCAATCGCAACGCGCACGGTTTATGGGACAACGAAAAATGGCACGTTTCGTGGCTGTATCCCACCGCGCATGCGGTCGCTGCGCTGGCGCAAGGCAAGCCCCAGTGGCGCGACGACCGCGCGCTGGCGGCGCTGCTGCAGGCGCAGCGCGACGACGGTGGCTGGGGCGCCGGTCGCGCGTCTACATTCGAGGAAACCGCCTATGCGCTGTTCGCGTTGTACGTGATGGACGGGAGCGAAGAGCCGACAGGGCGCAGGCGCATCGCGCAGGCGGTGGCGCATGCGCTGGAGTGGATGCTCGCCCGCCATGCGCATGCATTGCCGCAGACGCCGCTGTGGATCGGCAAGGAACTGTATTGCCCCACCCGGGTCGTGCGCGTGGCCGAACTCGCCGGATTGTGGCTGGCGCTCCGTTGGGGGCGGCGCGTCCTGGCCGAGTGAGCAGGAGCGGCGCCATGATCCAGACCGAACGCGCGCTGCAGCAGGTGCTGGAGTGGGGGCATTCCCTGACCGGGTTCGCCGACGAGCATGCCGTGGAAGCGGTCAGGGGCGGCCAGTACATCCTGCAGCGCATCCACACGAGCCTGCGCGACACCAGCGCCCGCATCGGCCGCGATCCGCAGGACGAAACGCTGATCGTGGCGTTCTATCGCGAACTGGCGCTGCTGTTCTGGCTCGACGATTGCAACGACCTTGGCCTGATCGCGCCGGAACAGCTCGCCGCGGTGGAGCAGGCGCTGGGGCAGGGCGAGCCCTGCGCGCTCCCCGGATTCGAGGGCTGCGCTGTGCTGCGCGCTTCGCTGGCCGCGCTCGCCTACGATCGCCGCGACTATGCTCAGCTTCTCGACGATACCCGGTGCTACTGCGCGGCGCTGCGCGCCGGACACGCGCAGGCGGCAGGGGCGGAACGCTGGTCCTACGCCGAGTACCTGCACAACGGCATCAATTCAATCGCCTACACGAACGTATTCTGTTGCCTGTCGTTGCTGTGGGGGCTGGACATGGCGACCTTGCGTGCGCGTCCGGCGTTTCGCCAGGTCCTGCGGCTCATCTCCGCGATAGGGCGCCTGCAGAACGATCTGCATGGACGCGACAAGGACAGGTCGGCCGGCGAGGCCGACAACGCGGTAATCCTGCTGCTGCAGCGCTATCCGGCTATGCCTGTGGTGGAGTTCCTCAACGACGAGCTGACCGGCCATACGCGCATGCTGCATCGGGTGATGGCGGAAGAACGCTTTCCCGCGCCGTGGGGACCGTTGATCGAGACCATGGCGGCCATCCGCGCGCAGTACTACCAGACCTCGACCAGCCGCTACCGCAGCGACGCTGCGGGGGGAGGCCAGCGTGCGCCGGCCTGAACGCGCGGGAGGGCGGCGGCGTGCGCGCGCTGCCGTCGGTCCGCTCCGACGCAACGCCGTCGCCCGATGCGACGGATGGAGCGAGCATGAGCGACGCCGCCCTGAGCCAGCGCAAGGACGACCATCTGGACATCGTGCTGGATCGGCGAACGGCGCCGGCCACGGTCGCCGCCGGCTGGGAGTACATCCGTTTCGAACCTGCGCATTGCGCGGGTTGGACCTGACGCAGATCGACCTGCGCGCCTCGCTTCTGGGCAAGACCATGCGCGCGCCGCTGCTGATCAGCTCCATGACCGGCGGCATGCCACGCGTCGAGGCCATCAACCGGCATCTGGGCGAGACAGCGCAAGCCTTGGGGATCGCCATGTGCGTCGGTTCGCAGCGCGTGAGCCTGCAATCCCGCAACTCCCAGGGGTTAACGCGCGCGCTGCGCCGCCTGGCCCCAGACGTCCCCCTTGCTGGCCAATAACGGCGCCGCGCAACTGCGCGAGGCCGACAGCCTGGACCTGGCGCGCCGGGCGGTGGATGCCGATGGACTCATCGTCCATCTCAATCCGCTGCAGGAAGCCGTACAGCCGGAGGGCGACCGCGACTGGCGCGGCGTCCTGGCGCAGATCGCTCGCGCAGCGTGGGCGTGCCGATCGTGGCCAAGGAAGTGGGGTCGGGCCTCTCCGCCTCGGTGGCCTGAGCGCTCGTCGAGGCGGGCGTGGCGGTGATCGATGTCGCCGGCGCCGGCGGCACCAGTTGGGCCGTGGTGGAGGGCCCAGCGC
The DNA here is from genome assembly GCF_036923295.1 of Bradyrhizobium sp. 26S5. Taxonomy (NCBI): domain Bacteria; kingdom Pseudomonadati; phylum Pseudomonadota; class Alphaproteobacteria; order Hyphomicrobiales; family Nitrobacteraceae; genus Bradyrhizobium; species Bradyrhizobium sp. 26S5. The sequence goes on from NZ_CP145948.1 coordinate 1,636,009, forward strand.
GCCCGCGATGCCGCCGACGGTGGCGATGGCGTTCGCCGATTGGGGGATTCCGACCCCGGCCAGCGTGCAGGCGGTACGTCGGGCCAACGGTGAAGCTGATCGCCGGCGGGATCCGCGGCGGCGTCGACGTGGCCAAGGCCATCCGCCTGCGCGGACATCGCCGGGCAGGCGGCCGGCGTGCTGCGCGCGGCTACGGTTTCCACTGAGGCGGTTGTCGCGCATTTCGAGATCGTCATCCGCCAGTTGGCCGTCGCCTGCTTCTGCACCGGCTCGGCTGATCTGGCGGCGTTGCGTCAGGCGCGCTTGTTGCCAGCGGTGCATCTGCCCGCCGGTTGATGCCGGCGTCGCCCGCACGTGGCGGCGGGCGCCTAAAGCATTTCATTGCTTAACTGAATCGGAGGGGATTCCGGTTTTGGGCGGTTTATGATTCAAGATGCTGACTGGATTGGAGGCCAGCATCGCATGACCCGACCTCTTTCCCTGGATCTTCGCGAGCGTGTGGTGGCGTCGGTTTTAGCGGGCGAGAGCTGCCGATCTGTGGCGGAACGGTTTGGTGTTGCGGTCTCGTCGGTTGTGAAGTGGTCACAGCGGCAGCGGGCGACCGGCTCGGTTGCGCCTGGCAAGATGGGCGGTCACCGCAAGCCCGTGCTTGATCCGCATCGTGCCTTCATTGTCGAGCGGATCACTCAGACGCCGCACCTGACGCTGCATGGTCTGAAGGCGGAACTGGCAGCTCGGGGGGCAAGGTCTCACACAACGCGGTCTGGCTGTTCCTGCGCCGGGAAGGACTGCGGTTCAAAAAAACACTGTTCGCCCTCGAACAAGCGCGCGCCGACGTCTCTCGTAGGCGCCAGCGTTGGCAAGCCTGGCAGGCCGGACTTGATCCGGGCCGGCTGGAAGGCCATGCGAGCAACCATCCGAAGTTTGCACATTCCCCGGCAAACGCCGGGGACGCTGGCTGAGCTTGCCCAACAGATCAATCCGCTCCTCCGGGGGGGATAGGTTATTATGGTCAGTTCAGCCGTTCAGCGCTGTTCTCTCTGGTCGACTACGTCAATCAGAAGCTGAAGGCGTGGATCATGCGAAAGTACAGTAAGCGCTGTTCAGCGGCCACCTACCGGTTGACGGGGCGATCTGCGAGTCTGCGGTTTGTTTGAACCGTTAGGCTTAGAATGGACACAGTGCATAGTGCTATCACGGAGCCGGTGAGGCGGCTTGAGGTCTTCACTGGAGCCGGCCGTCGGCGGAAGTGGAGCGACGAGGACAAGGCGCGGATTGTTGCGGAGATCGTTGCGAGCGGCGACTCGGTCTGTTCGGTAGCGCGACGGCATGGATTGTCGCCGCAGCAGTTGTTTGGCTGGCGCCGTCAGTTGCGAGAAGCTGCGGGCGGTCATTCCGAAGTGGAAGAAGTACAGTTTGTGCCGGCGGTGGTGGATGCCGTAGTGCCGGCGCCCGCTCTTGGCCGTGAGCGCAAAGCGGTGCGCTGCAAGGCCAAGACGGATTCCGGGATCATCGAGATCGAAGTTGACGGCATCACGATCCGGGCCGGTCGTGGCGCGGACCCGACGATGATTGCGTCGATCGTCCAGACACTGAAGGCGAGCCGGTGATTGGTCCGTCGGGTGCGGTCCGGGTGATGGTGGCGACCAAACCGGTAGACTTCCGCAAGGGGATGGAAGGGCTTGCGACCCTGGTGCGCGAGAGCATGCGGGCAGACCCATTCTCGGGCGCTGTCTATGTGTTCCGGGCCAAGCGGGCGGATCGGATCAAGCTGGTGTTCTGGGACGGAACGGGTCTGTGTCTGTTCACCAAGAGGCTCGAGGATGGGATCTTCCGCTGGCCGAAGGTCGAGGACGGCGTGATGCGTCTGTCGGCGGCGCAATTGTCGGCGCTGCTGGAAGGACTCGACTGGCGCCTTGTGCATGAGGCGCGGGAGACGCCGGCGTCAACGCGAGCGGGATAGTTGTTGGCGGCACTGCGGCGAAGTGAATCAAGAGCGTGGGATGTGTCGCCAGATGGCGGCGAATATGCTCTGAATTGGGTGTGAGCGACGCCCTGCCTGACGATCCCGAGACGCTGAAAGCGATGCTGCTTGCGGAGCGGTGCGAGAGCGAACGACTGCGTCAGATCATCAAGGAATTGCAGCGACATCGGTTTGGCCGACGGGCAGAGACGCTGCCTGAAGATCAGATGCTGCTGGGCCTAGAAGACGTCGAGCAGGTGGCAGCGTACGGCGAGACGGCGCAGGACGTCAGCGCACCTGAAGGCCGTGAGGTGCAAGCCGGTAGGCGCCGCGTCAACCGTGGCGCCTTGCCGGCGCACCTGCCGCGGATCGAAGTCGTCGTCGACATCGAGGACAAGACCTGTCCCTGCTGCCAGGGCGAGTTACATCGGATCGGCGAGGATAGAAGCGAGCGGCTGGACCTGGTCCCGGCGCAGTTCCGGATCCTCGTTACCCGGCGTCCCAAATACGCCTGCCGCGCTTGCGAGGACGGTGTCATGCAGGCGCCGGCCCCGGCCCGGTTGATCGAGGGCGGACTGCCGACCGAAGCAACCGTCGCCCAGGTTCTGGTGTCCAAATATGCCGATCACCTGCCGCTCTATCGGCAGGCTCAGATTTACGCCCGCCAGGGCATTGAGCTCGATCGTTCGACGCTGGCGGACTGGGTGGGACAAGCAGCCTTCCACCTGCGTCCGTTGCATGAGCGTCTCCTCGGCAAGCTCAGGCGACGGCCAAAGCTGTTCGCCGACGAGACGACGATGCCGGTGCTCGATCCCGGCCGAGGGCGCACCAAGACCGGTCAGCTCTGGGCCTATGCAGCGGACGACCAGCCATGGGGCGGCGCCGATCCGCCGGGCGTCGCCTATGTCTATGCTCCCGATCGCAAAGCCGACCGACCAATCGCCCATCTGGCAGGCTTCAAGGGGATCCTGCAGGTCGATGGCTATGCTGGCTATGGCAAGCTGGCCGAGCGTGGCGACGTTCAGCTTGCATTCTGCTGGTCCCACATGCGGCGTAACTTCTACGAACTCGCCGCCCCCGGTCCCGCGCCCATTGCGGGCGAGGCGCTCAAGCATATCGCCGAGTTCTATGCCATCGAGAAGGACATCCGTGGCCGTAGCGCCGAGGAGCGCTGTCTCGTTCGGCAACAGAAAAGCCGACCGCTGGCGGAAGCCTTCGAGCAGTGGCTCCGCGCAAAGCTCGCGTTGATCAGCCAAAAGGGCAAGCTGGCCGACGCCATTCGCTATGCGCTCTCACGCTGGGAGGGCCTGACGCGCTTCATCGACGACGGTCATATCGAGCTCGACAACAACACTGTCGAACGATCGATCCGTCCGATCACGCTCAACCGGAAAAATGCGTTCGCAGGCTCCGACGGTGGTGCCGAGCACTGGGCTATCATCGCCTCCCTGGTCGAAACCTGTAAGCTGAACGATGTCGATCCGCTTGCCTACTTGACCGACGCGCTCACCAGGATCGTCAACGGTCATCCGAATAACGAGATCGATCACCTGCTGCCGTAGGCCTATTGCCGTCACGACCTCAAAGCTGTGGCCTGAAAACAGCGCTTACAAAGTACAAGCGCTTCCGTACCCACAAAACCGGTGCTTCGCTGTTCTTGCGAAAGCTGGCTCGGAATAACGCGGAGCTGCTCGTACACTGGCAGTTCTTCGGAACGACCACGTTCACCTGACGGGAGCGGTGTGAACCGAGAGGTTCACGCACCGTTCTGCGAGAGGCCGGGGGTGAAAATCCCCCGGCCTACTCACCCCAGCGCCAACACCAAAATGGCGCGGCGTTACGGGCGCTCGCCACGCGGCGAGCTATGTCGTGCAGCTATCCCACACGGACATTGGAAGACGACGACATTCACCGCTGGATTGCGCTCCGACGGTCTGATCGCGCCGCTTGTTCTGGACGGTCCTTCTCCAAACTGAAAGCGCTGTTGCGGGCCGCCGCAGCGCGCACCATGCCCGATCTCTGGCAAGCAATCGCCAACGCTCTCAAACGCTTCTCACCCGAGGAATGTCAAAATTATCTCGTCGCAGCTGGCTACGACGCAACGTGATCGGAAAAAGCTCCAGGTGTTTTCAAAGTATTCCGGCCGCGCTTAAGGAACCCTCGATCGACCTATCCGGCAAACTTCGTGCTTACGCAGAATCGCCTCAAACCGCTCAAATCGCAGAGAGCGTGCCCGCACCATCGCGATTTGCAATCTTGATCCCCGCAACGGCAAGCGCACGCGCAAACGTTTCGTGGGGATAGTGATAATGTTTGAACTGCTCAATTCCATCAAGACGCTTCAGAAGCGCGTTTGCGCTAATGCGTTCTTCGCCAAACTCTCGATGAAGCTTTTCTATTATAGTTTGGCGTACTCTGGGGTCTGCATTCCGCAACGCGTCAACCAAATAGCCCCCTGGGCCTGTTTTTACTTCCGTGGACGTATAAGCGCCTGCAACTCTTACCGCCTCAATATGAGCCGTCATCGAAACGCGACATGTAGGGAACACCCATATATTTAGATCCGATAAGGCCAGGAGATAAAGTGCAGCGAAGAACGAAAAACATTTCTCTATATCTAAGATTTGCTCGGGGCGTCTGTCTGTCTCAGGGGTCGTTATTTCGTTCCATGTTGGCATGCCTATAATCAAGGGGCTCACGGGGGCATACGTCGTGCAAAGATACCTCGCGTGGTGGATGGTCGCCAACACGTCAAAGGCAACGTCTTTGTTTAGCCCAAGCATTGATCCCACCGAAAGATTTAGGCCTGCTTGGGCTGCTCGATCCTGACTCTGTAGCCTGAACAAGAAGCCATTACCATTCTTCACAATGCGGAACTCTTCGTCGATTCCGCAAGCTTTGGGCCCACTCGAGATATGATGATTATACACACTCTCATCATATGTCTCTTGCCACATTATCACTCCATCAGCGCCGCAGGCAGCTAGCGTCTGATACTGCCGCTCCGTGAGTGCCATCGTGCTAAACAACAGGTGACTAGCACCAGTTGGAAGACGAGATTTCAGCCTCCTTAGGAGAACTGGAAGAGCGCGGACAAATCGAATGTCATCGCCGCCGACCAGTTCGATATCCTGAACACCTTTCTCAAGCAAATATTGAGTTTGAATATCGGCGAGTTCTTCATCGATAGTTACGCGCCCCATCTGCGTGTTGTCGGCGCGCCATCCGCAAAAATCACAGTTAGACGCACATCGGTTAGTAACCTCCACGGGGGACATCGTGACAACGGAGCGACCATATTTCCGCACTCTAATTTTGGAGGAACAGTCAAGGACCATCGCCTTAATCTTCTCAAAATCAGGCGTGTTGATCGTCCCAATGAACTCGCCAACTTCCCTAGGGGACAGAGGGCGATGTTGCGTTTCCTCGAGGATGTAAGCTGCGTCCTTGAGAGTTGCTCCGACAGCCGCCGCGGACGTTGCGCGTAATTCATCAACTGGCACTTGGTACATTTATCTGGCCCTAATCGTTGCAGAATCGAATTCGACGGCAACAGAGCTGGTCCCGGTTGTTTGGACAGCGCCTCGCGAAAATTAAGTGGATTCCTGCCGGGTTATGCTGAAGGCGGGGCTTTACGATCTTGCTGTGGCGTTTTGCGGAGCCAGCTCTAACCTTCAATTTTCTTTCAGCCGTCCACTGTTGGCCTCCCGGGACCAAGTTCCTTGGCCACCGATCTGATCGAGCGGCCACCCGATGCAACCAGATCAACCGCTCGCAAGTTGGCAGTCTTTTTAGACATCGTCAGATCTTGATGCTGCACGGAGTCCAGCCCGAAAGGCTAGCGACATTTGACGGTACAACATCAGCATTGGATCGGGCTCCTACCTATTCTGGGCGCGACCGGATCAAGTCAGAGGGACAGGCGAGGGCTCTATCGCGCCGAGCAGGATGACAACCGACGCGACGGCTCACGCCGTTCAAGGAGCAATCTGTTGCGTGGTTTGAGCCTTGGCGATGTCGTCCGCCAACGTCGTCGCCCAGGCTCTCACGGCTGATCCTCGCCTCATTTTTTCTGGGACAGATCCAGAGTCCGGCCGGGGGTCCTTCATCTCCCGCGCTTATGTGAAGCACCTTCCCCTGCCAACCCTGCGCGAAGGCGACATCGTCATTCTCGACAACCTCGGAAGTCACAAGTCGAAAGCTGTCAGGCAGATGATCCAGGCTGCTCGCGCCAGGCTCTGGTGCCTGCCGCGATACTCGCCCGACCTCAACCCGATCGAATAGGCCTTCTCCAAGATCAAACACTGGATGCGGCAGGCTCAGAGGCGCACCGTCGAAGACACTTGGCGCCACATCGGTCACCTCGTTCAGGACATCCAGCCTCGCGAATGCGCAAACTACTTCGCAAACGCCGGTTATGCTTCAGTCAAGATGTGACACGCTCTAGTGACGGGCGAACCTAACGTATGAAGCCGGTTACCTCATGTTCTGTACAAGTTGATGCGGCTGTACATTGCAAAAGCGATCCTGACCGATAGTTGCTCGGACGAGAGACGCTGTCCATCCACTCGCTGGTCAGGCTACGAGCCAGCAAGGCGGGGCGTGCTTTACGCCCTGATCGCGTAGCGCGGGCGAGTGCGCGCGGCATTTTGTAGGTGATAAGCCGTCGCTGTCGCAATGCATACGCGCCTTGTCGCCAAGCCTCCAGCTGTTACGCGAGCGCGACATTAGGACGCAAAAGCGGGGCGCGTTTGCGTGCATAGCGATGGCCCAAATCCTGCTACGTGTCCGCCAACGGTGCTACAGGATGGGAGGCTGGCGTGAGTCTCGATCTGCCAAATGACGATATGGTCGGAGGTCTGTTGTCTGCAACACAGTCGGGTTGTCCCGTGCATGCCTGCCACGCCGGCGTCCACCGGGGAGAAAAGAAGGCGATGTTGCTGACCGGCGCCTCACGCGGGATCGGTCACGCCACTGCCAAGCTGTTTTCGCAGGCGGGCTGGCGGATCATTTCTTGCGCGCGCCAACCGTTCGATCGCGAGCGGTGCCCGTGGGAGTCAGGGAACGAGGATCATGTCCAAGTCGATCTTGGCAATCATCGAATGCTGCCGCGCGTGATCACCGAGGTCAAGAAACGGTTGGCGGGCGCACCGTTGCACGCGCTGGTGAACAATGCCGGCGTCTCGCCGAAATCGTCCAATGGTGGCCGGCTGACGTCGTTGACGACCTCACCCGAAACCTGGATGAGGGTGTTCCATCTCAATCTGGTGGCTCCGATAATGCTGGCGCAAGGGTTGTTTGAGGAGCTGAGAGCTGCGTCAGGATCGATCGTCAACGTGACGTCCATCGCGGGCTCGCGTGTGCACCCATTTGCCGGCAGTGCGTATGCGACGTCGAAAGCTGCGCTTGCAAGTCTGACACGAGAAATGGCCCACGATTATGCGCCGCATGGCATTCGCGTGAATGCGATCGCACCCGGCGAAATACAGACGAGTATGTTGTCGCTCGACACGGAAGCGCGTCTCGTGCCAAGCATTCCGTTGCGCAGAGTGGGAACACCCGATGAAGTGGCCAAGGTCATCTTCTTCCTATGTTCGGATGCTGCAAGTTATGTCACCGGCGCCGAGGTGCCGATCAATGGTGGGCAACATCTTTGAAACGGCGAGGCCCAGCAAGGTAGCTGACTTGAACCGAAGTCGTGGAACTTGCGTTCACGCCGACGTTACGCACCCATTCCGCAAAAGCCGAGATCGAGGCCCTGTGAGTTACCCTCGTGCCGTGAAAAGGTGTGACCCTTCTATGTCATCTCGTCAACACTTGGCGCTAGATCGAGCATGACATGCAAAGAAACGCTCGCAAACCCGAACAAGGTGCCAGGGGAGGCCGATCAGAACAACGGAGACCTCGTTATGCTGCATATCGCATCCACACGCGAAAGACCTAACTCACAGTCAGAGACGGAGCGCGAGGTCTCGGTCGAACCGCTGTGCGAGAGCGCCCTGACCGGCATCTTCGAAATATCAAGGGTGCTCACTGCACCTTGCCGGCTCGAAGTGACATTGGCCAAAGTGGTCGATCTTCTGCAATCGTTTGTGCAGATGCGACACGGCATCGTTTCACTCTTCGACGATGAAGGGATGCCGGACATCGCCGTGGGGGCCGGCTGGAGCGAGGGTAGTGACGAGCGCTACCGGATGCACTTGCCGCGGAAGGCGATCGATCAGATCGTCGCGACGGACACACCCCTGATCGCCGAGAATGTGGCAGTCGAGCCGGCGTTCAGCGCTGCGGACCTGCAGGTGCTCGGCGCCACAGACAGTATGCTGGTGTCATTCATCGGGGTTCCAATTCGTATTGATCCGAAAGTCGTGGGTACGCTGACGGTTGATCGTATTCGGGACGACAGGTCGAGCCAACTACTTGACTACGACGCGCGGCTGCTCGGCATGATCGCCAACCTGGTCGGGCAGACAGTTAAGCTGCATCGCCTGTTCGCCTGTGACCGCGAACGACTGATGGTGGAGAAAGACCGGCTGCATAAGCAACTGTCAGAGCTTAGACAGCCCGCAAGGGAGCGCAAGAAGGTGCCGATCCACGGGATCATCGGCGACAGCCCGGCGCTGCGCGGGCTGCTCGAGAAGATCGCGGTCGTCGCTAAATCGAACAGCACCGTTTTGCTTCGCGGTGAATCCGGTACTGGGAAGGAACTCGTAGCCAAGGCCATTCACGAGTTGTCGTTGCGTGCCAAGCGGCCCTTCATCAAGCTGAATTGCGCGGCGCTCCCTGAGACAGTTCTGGAGTCCGAATTGTTCGGTCACGAGAAGGGTGCCTTTACCGGCGCGTTCAGCGCGCGCAAAGGGCGCTTCGAGCTTGCCGACAAGGGCACGCTGTTTCTTGACGAGATCGGTGAAATTTCGGCCCCGTTCCAGGCGAAGTTGCTGCGCGTTCTGCAAGAGCAGGAGTTCGAGCGCGTCGGCAGTAACCAGACCATCAAGGTGGATGTTCGTGTCATAGCTGCGACCAATAGGAATCTTGAAGAGGCTGTGGCGAGGAGCGAGTTCCGCGCAGACCTATATTATCGCATCAGCGTAGTTCCCTTGATGCTGCCAGCGCTGCGCGAAAGGCGAAGTGATATTCCGTTGCTTGCCAGCGAGTTTCTGAAAAATTTCAACAGCGAGAACTGCCGTACGCTGAGCTTTGAGGCGAGTGCGATCGATGTGCTGATGAACTGCGGATTTCCAGGAAATGTCCGCGAACTCGAAAATTGCATCCAGCGAACAGCGACCCTGGCCGCCGGGCCCTCGATCATGAGAAATGACTTTGCATGTTGCCATGGCCAGTGCCTTTCCGCGATGCTCTGGAAAAGTACATCGGATGAGATGACAGTCCAGCCTGCACCAACCATGCCAATGCCGGCGAGTCCTGTCACACCCGTGACTAAGGCGGACGCGCCGCTGCCGCCTGTTGGCAGCGAGTTGGCCTCACTGGGGCCTCCCGGCACAGTCCTCGTGAGCGGCGCGAAGATTGCCGATCGCGAACGGGTCATTGCCGCCATGGAAAAATCCGGTTGGGTTCAAGCAAAGGCAGCGCGCTTGCTCGGACTTACTCCGCGCCAGATCGGCTACGCGTTGAGGAAATACGGAATCGAGATCAAGCGATTTTGAGAAGGACACAGGAGCGGGAGCTGCGATCATAACATTGAGGCAAATAGCCGTGGCAGGTTAATCGTCGATGGTTTCGGGGGGGGCTGGTCTACCCCTCCTCTGAGGACGGTCCTATCCACCGCAGGTTTTCATGATGGATAGAGACCCGGACCGGACTCGAGAGCTGTGAGGAGCATGAGCTCGCTCGACCGGGATAGAGGTCGGCTTGCGCTCGACGTGCAGAACACCACCGAGCGTCGATACGTTCGGTCGTCGTGGCGAGCGGCTTGGTTGATCCATAGTTCAACCGAGATATCAAGCCAACGCCGGCTCGGACGAATTGGATCCGCATCTTGATCGTCTGGAGCAAAACCCACCTCGTTGAGGAGGAACTCTCGCGGGCCGGCTCAATTGCCGATCACGTCGCTCGAACAGCCCTGTCGCAGTCGCGACGAGTGTCGACATTGCTTCGTCGGGAGCGTCGGGCGATATCGCCTGGCTCGCCTAAGCTTTTGTATTGTTGAGCTGATTCCGAAATCATGCGCGCTGGTACAACACTTGCTGTTCTTCTTCGCAGCTTGGCAATTTATGGAGCTGAACTGTGCACAATGTCGTCTGCATTAAACAAGTTCCCGATTCTGCACAGATCCGCGTGCACCCGGTCACCAATACGATCATGCGCCAGGGCGTGCCGACGATCATCAACCCATATGACCTTTTCGCGCTCGAGGCCGCACTGGAGCTGCGCGATCGGTTCGGCGGCAAAATAACCGTGCTTACAATGGGGCCGCCGTCGGCGGAAGACTCGCTCCGAAAAGCACTGACCTTTGGCGCCGATCGCGCGATACTGCTAACCGATCGTTGCTTTGCGGGCTCCGATACCCTGGCCACAACGTACGCACTGGCAACAGCCATTCGAAAGATCGACAAGGAATATGGCCGGCCAGATCTTATCTTTACCGGCAAGCAAACCATCGACGGCGATACTGCGCAGGTCGGGCCCGGCATCGCAAAGCGGCTAGGCGTGCTTCAGCTAACCTACGTCGCCAAGGTCAGGTCGCTTGATCTCGCCGCACGCACAATTGAGGCAGAGCGGCGCTCCGAAGGTGGGGTCCAGGTTCTGCACACCAGGCTGCCGTGCCTGATCACCATGCTGGAGGCGACCAACCAGATTCGTCGTGGCGCCATGGCGGATGCCTTGCGCGCTGCGCGCGCCCCGATCGTGAAATGGAGCGCCCAGGATGTCGGCGTCGAGGACGTCTCAAAATGCGGTCTTAGGGGCTCGCCGACTGTCGTCAAGCGGGTGTTCGCTCCGTCCGCCCGCGCTGAGAAGGCGGCACTGGTTGAAGCGGCCGAGCAACCAGCGCAAGCGCTGATCGACGCCATCTTCAAGCATCAACCGAAGCTAGAAGCCGAACTCGCGGCGTTAGCCCGCAATGCTTGATCTCAACTGCGTTACTGCCTTCGAGTGACGCGTCGAGTCTGCCGGGCGCATCGTCGCCGCCATCATCAAATGGACATGTTTCCATCGATGCGATCATCAATAGGACCGAGCTCGTCATGCCGCAGTCTGTTGCCGTGAAGGTGCCGGCCCAGGGGAGTTTCACATGCATGGTCAACGCCATCATAGACCGCCTTCCCAACGAAATCGTTGATCAGTTGCGTCACCTTAATAGCTAGAGATCAAATGACGTCTTCTCGCGCATCTGAATTTGCACTGGATCAGCCTCCTCAGATCTCGGTCCATGAGTATTTGACACAGAAAGCGCGGGCGTGTTCGGCCCCCATCCGTTCGCTGCGGCGATGTCAAAGGACCAGATTGTCAGCCTGATTCCTGAATACTTGGCGATGTCACAGGCATTCCCATATCTGCGGGCAGGGTCCCAAAAGGACCTTGTATTCGCTGCGATGCATACCAATCGCGACCTTCCGAGGCATGTTGAACTGACCAGCGTGGTCGCAAATTTCATCTGTTGGGATGAGACGGGTGGTCATAGCCGAGTTCTCCGGGCCGGCAACGCGGCGTTACCCGATATTCTGGCCACCGAACAGTTCCACTCGAACCTATTTAGAAAAGATGCATCGCGACTACTCGGTGGGGCAGTAAAACCAAACTATAGCCCCACAACAAAGCGATATCTGCATTCTCTGTATGCCGGGCTGTCATCGAAAGACCCCGTGGTGCGTTGCGCCTACATGGTCGCATTCGAACTGCATGCTGCGGAGATGATCCAGTCGCTATCGGCCACTGTGGTCGAGACCTTTGATGTGGAGGCAGACGATCTTGAGTACTTTCGGGTCCATGTCGGCGGCGAGGATCCAGCGGAAAAATATCACGAGGAGATGACAAGCCGCCTCGTTGGCGAAATTGTCCCGGCTGACAGCAGTAGCCGTTTTTTCGATGAGTTTGGCGGCACAGCTTCGAGTGGTGCCGGGATCTGCTCGCAGGGTTTTCCCTCGAAGGCGATGGTGCCGAGATCCGCCACCATGGCCGCTGTCATTGTGGTTCTGTGAAATTCTGCGTTCGAGCGCCGCGAGTGCTTTCCGCAGTGGGATGCAACTGCTCAATTTGCCAAATGTCGAAATTTTTACATTTGCTCGTGCCTGGCGACAAAGTGGGCATTGAGTGCGGCGAAGAATTTCTCACTTCGTACCAGTTTAATAAGAACGTCGCTCGGCACACGTTTTGCCGGATCTGCGGCGTAAAGCCATTCTACAGGCCTCGATCCAGTCCTTCAGGATTCAGCGTAAATATTGTATGCTTGGATAAACGAACGATCGAAAGCGTATGAATAAAGGATTTTGATGGCGAGCGTTGGGAGCAGGCCATCCACTCGATGCAAGGCGATAGCGAAGGATCCTTAAGTCCGAACTTGGAGTAAACGCGAATGGCACGCGCAGTAAATGATAAATCCCGTCTGCTTGCAGAAGAGGCTCTCACAAAATACCGCATAGAGCTGTTGGTTAAGGGGACGGTCTTGATCGCCCCCCAGACCTTGTTCACCGATGATGACTTGGCAAGGGTCGATCAGCTGCAGACCGAGATTCCCGAAGAGGAGGTGCGGGAAGGGGATGCCGGCGATTCACACAGTGTCTTTGTGAAACGCGTCAGGGTAGATCTGCCCGGCCGCCCTCCTAGCAATGCGCATGGTACAGCTCCAGCTCAAATCATCGAGTTACTCGAAAGGAAACACCGTCGCCTCACGTTGAAAAAGATCTTAGGAGGATGGTCTGATTATGTGATTCGCCGCTGCCAAATACATCGTATGCCGACCGGATCCTTTGTTGGCATCCATTTGGATGCTGAGAGCGACCCTGATTTCGAGTACGCCGTGATTGTTCAACTCACTAGAGAATTTGAGGGGGGTGAGTTTGTGATATATCCTAGTGCGTACGAACAATACGTGTTTCGACCACCATTTGGAAGCGTACTTGTTACTACATGCAGGAACCGGCATGAGGTGAAGCCTGTGCACGCTGGGGAGCGTCGTTCACTGGTTTATTTCTGTTCAAAACGCAGCGGCGCGAACCGCCGGATCATCGAGAGCTCTACTAGTTAGCCGATGACAAGAGGTAGCTGGAGGGATCTGTGGATGCATTGAGTAACGGGCAGCTTGCCGGACGAGATCGGCAGAGCATCTCTTCGGGCAGATGTCCGTGAGCTCGTCATTGCTGTGCGCTACAGTGGAAGTGGCCAGATGGAGCCGGAAACCATGACGTTGGCGCCGTTCGCGAGTCGATACGCGTGGACTGAGAATCGTCCAATCGCCGGTCGGCCTAAATCAGGCTCAAGGCAATCGTGGTTCGGGACGAGCTCAATGGAACGGCCCTCGCTCACAGCGGCGCCCCGTGCGGTAGGCTGGACAGCCGATAGCGCCGATGACATTCTCCGCTTGGATCCGCGAATATGGTCTTCACAACCAATCTCCCACCAGAAGCCGCGCGTCTTAAAGAGCTGTATCACCTCGTGGGGCGTCCTGAAGACCTAGCAGGCTGTTGAAGAACTCAGCCGCGTTCGCAAACGAAGGCTAAATCGTCGCCTTTGTGTATGTAGAAGTGACCGACGGGCCTGCCCGCAGTGCCGATCATAGCCCATCTGCGACCGCAGGCGGGGTCATTCTCGTCGTGCCCTTCCCATGAGAACTCCGCACAGGCCGAACCGTCTCGCGCGCCGTAGCGGACATCGAGGAAGCCCTTCAGCGCACCGAAGGCAATTTCACCGTCGGACTTGCCCGTGAAGGTGAGATGCGCCTGTTCGACGAGGTCGAGGAAGGTATCCTCCATTGAAGGCCGCCTTTGTTTGACGAACGGGATCGCTGCAGGTCCTAGGGGTAATCCTAGGAGAAGCGCTATGACGATTTCGAGGACGGAAGGAGCTCTGCAAGCACGGCGAAGCGAGCATGGCTCCGTTTGTTCCAGTCGAGATTGGGCCGCCTGCGTCACCGCGGGAGCTGGCCGAAGTGCCGTTGACGACGACGGCGCGGCGACGCAAGAGCGATGGCATCATCGAGATCGATCTTGATAGCGGGCATCGCATCCGGGTCGATGGCGACGTTGATGGAGACGCGCTACGTCGCGTTCTCGATGCTTTGGCCCACCGATGATCCCGGTTCCGACAGGCGCGCGAGTGTGGCTCGCGACAGGCCACATGGATATGCGCCGGGGCTTTCCGTCGTTGGCACTCCAGGAGCAAGAGGTGCTGCGCAAGGATCCGCTCAGCGGTCATTTGTTCGTCTTCCGGGGGCGCATTGCACGAACTGCTGCCCTGGGAATGGAAGCTTCTGCGCCACAAGCCGGCAAATCCGACGATCAGCAAGCCGCCTGACCTTCACCCAACGCCATCACATATAGCTCGCCGTGCCCGCGCGCGCACACGGCGATCAGGCGGCCTTCGTCGTAGGCGTACCGAGGAAGTCGCCGTCCCAGTTGTCCATTTCGACGATGCGCCAACGGCCAGCAAAGGCCTTGGCGAAGCCGGGCACCTTGGCCATCAGCGGCCTCCGCGATCAGCTTGGGCAGCCGCACCAGATTGTAGGCGGCGGCGCTGATCGAGGCCTGGGCCTCGATGAAGAGCGTGAAGCCGAAGGATGGCTCTGGCGCGCCGCCGGCGCAAGGCGGCGGGCGCAACGCCGAAGCGGACTTCCATGGCCAGAAGCGCTCGAACGGCACCCATGCTTCGACCACCGATCGGGATGCCAGGCTTTACCGCAAGGGAAAGGGCAACGAAACGAAGCTGTGCTTCATCGGGCATGGGCTGATGGAGAACCGCCACGGCCTGCTGGTCGACGCCTGCCTGACGCGGGCCGACGGGCATGCCGAACGGGTGGCCGCGCTGCACCTGATCGAACCGCGTGCCGACCGGCCGACAGCGATCACGCTTGGCGCCGACAAAGCCTACGACGCAGAAGACTTCGTCAACGAGCTGCGCTCGATGAACGTGACGCCGCATGTCGCGCAGATATAGCGCGACAATCAGGATGAGAGCGGCGCGTCAATCAAGATGAGACGAGGCGGCCGAGTCAGGAGATAATTGACGCTGGCCGCCTACTTGGCAAGCGTTGATTGACGCTGCGCGACAATCAAGCGGCGCTGCCAGCGTCAATCACAGTCTTGTCGAGTTCGTTGGGGGTCGTGTGAACAGGTGGCCGGCCTGGACCGCGCTTGCGATCGAGGGCAACTTTTCGACGGTAACTTTCGACGTTCATCTCGAGGATCGTGGCGTGGTGGACCAAACGATCGATGGCAGCCAACGTCATTGCCTGGTCCGGGAAGATACGCCCCCATTCGCCAAATGGCTGATTGGCCGTGATCAGCAGCGAGCGTCGTTCGTAGCGGGCGGCGATCAACTCGAACAGCACACTGGTTTCCGCCTGATCCTTGCTCACATATGTGATGTCGTCGAGGATCAGGAGGTCATAGCGATCGAGTTTGGCGATCGCGGACTCCAGCGCCAGCTCGCGCCGCGCGACCTGCAGCCGTTGCACCAGATCAGTGGTGCGCGCGAAGAGAACGCGCCAACCGTTCTCGACGAGAGCCAGGCCGATCGCCGTGCCGAGATGGGTCTTGCCGCCGCCCGGTGGACCGAACAAGAGCAAATTGGCGCCGGCCTTCAACCAGGCGTCGCCAGCGGCGAGCGCCATCGCCTGTGCCTTTGATAGCATCGGCACGCTTTCGAAGTCGAAGGTGGCGAGCGTCTTGCCGGCGGGCAAACGCGCTTCCACCATGTGTCGCTCGATCCGACGGCGGGTGCGATCGGCCGCCTCGTGCTCGGCAAGGGCGGCGAGGAAGCGGGCGGCAGGCCACCCTTCCTTGTCCGACTGTGCGGCGAGCTTCGGCCAGATCGCCTTGACGCCCGGCAGGCGGAGCTCATTGAGAAGCAGCTCGACACGGGCAGCATCGACGGAGGTAGCGATACCGGTCATGCTGCCTCTCCCAGGTTCGAGCGGCCCGACATGACGCTGACGGAGGCGAGTTCATCGTAGACGTCGAGCGGCGCCAGCTTGACGGCGACACGCGGGATCGAGGCCGCCTCGGGTCGGAAGCGGTCGCGCAGCGCGGCAAGATCGGGTAACTGTCCGGCGTCCAGATCCATCGCGATCACCTCGGCGAGTTCTGCTTCGCAGGCGCGCTCGTGAGCCAGCGCCAGAAGCTCGACCGTCACCTTGCAGGCGCGCCGGTCATCACCATGCTCCCGCAAGGTCTCGAACAGACGTTTGTAAGCTGCACGCGGGAAGAGTTGGTCGCGATAAACGAGATTGAGGAGCGCCATCGGCTTGCGCCGCAGGGCATGGATGACGTGCCGGTAATCCACAACATGACCGCCCTGGCTCTCGGACACAGGCCGACCGCGCCGCAGCGTCACGACCGGCGTGACGCCAAGGAAGCATTCGAGCCGGTCGTCGAAGATGCGCACACGCAGGCGATGGCCGATCAATCTTGAAGGCACGGTGTAGAATACGCGCCGCAGGATGAAGCCGCCTGACGACGTCACCGGGATCACTTTCTCCTCGAAGTCGGTCGTGCGGCCTTTTGGCAGCGGCGCCAAGGCCTCCTTCTCGAGCGCGATCGGCTTGGCGAGGTTGGCGTTGCGCCGGCCGACAATCTCGTCGACAAAAGCCCGGTACGCATCGAGACTGGCGAACTCGCGCGTCCCCCGCAGCAACAGCGCATCTTCCAGTGCCCGCTTGAGATGGCCGTGCGCGCTCTCGATCGAGCCGTTCTCATGTGCGATGCCCGCATTGTTGCGCGTTGGCGCCATGCCATAGTGGCCCATCAGCCCGGCGTAGCGCTGCGTCAGATCCCCCCGTGCGTCGGCGGCCAGATTGCGGAATGCTGCCGACAGGCTGTCGCTGCGATGCTCCCGCGGCACGCCGCCAAGCGCCCACAGCGCGTTCTGCAAGCCCTCCGCCAGGGCGACGAAGCTTTCGCCGCCGAGCACGACATGGACATGCTCGAAGCCGGAGAACGCCAACCGGAAGTGATAGAGCCGGTGATCGAGCGGCTCACCCGCGATGGTAATACCGAGCGCGCTCACGTCGGTGAAGTCGGACAGACCCAGGCGGCCGGGCTCGTGCTGCTGGCGGAAGATCACGTCCTGTTCGGGGCCGTTGAGCGCCCGCCAGGCGTTGATGCGCCGCTCCAGCGTGCGGCGGATGTTCGGGTTCAAGTCATGATGCCGTCGGCGCAGCTCGTCCAGCACGCCGATCACGCGGATGCCGGGCGCAGCCTTCAGGATCGGAACGATCTCGGCGTCCCAATACTGCCCGAGCGGATCGGACCGGCGCCGGCCCCTCGGCGTCTTCTTCTGCGATGGCGGGCGACAATCGCCCTCGATTCGATACGCGCTTGCCTTCGAGAACCCCGCCTTGGCCGCGGCGGCCTCGGGGGACAGTGTCAGTCGGTACGTCATGTACAGCCTCATCTGGTGGTCGGTGATGTGGAGGCCAGGCAAGGCATCGATTCCCTCTTGTCGAGACGAACCAACAGCTTGCACCAGCCGCACCCGGCCGCCAGACGGGTCCAAAAACGCGCGACGCCGATGGGGACGGTCCTCCGGTCGGGCTGCGCCCTCCCTTCGGTCCGTCCCCATCGGCGCAGTCTCACCTTGATTGTCGCTGGAGTCTCACCCTGATCGCCGCCGCGCACGCAGAACACCAGCGGCCGCAGCTCTGCGATCGACGGGCGAACGACCCGGCACGGGGGCTATGCCGCCAGCCAGCGCATCCGCAAGCGGATCGAGGAGGCATTCGGCTGGATCAAGACGGTCGCCGGGCAAGAGAAGACCCGCTTCCCTGGCCATGAACGCGTCGGATGGGCCTTTACCTCCGCTGATCAGCGTGCCATCGACCGAGAAGTGATCGCTCGACAGCAGCTTCTTCACCTTGGGCTGCGCCAGCACCGCCGCGAGGAACTTGGCCGCGATGTCGCCTTCCGGCAACCGGTCGCGGTTTTTCGAGAACACCGAATGGTCCCAGGCTCCGTCGTCGACGCCAATTCCGACGAACCAGCGGAACAGCAGGTCGTATTCCAGCCGTTCGATCAAAAGCCGCTCCGAGCGGATCGAATAAACGCTTGCAACAGCATCGCCCGCAGCAACTTCTCCGGCTGGATCGACGGCCGCCAAATCGGCGAAGAGAGCGCGGCAAACTCGCGCTCCAGCGTCGACAGCGCCTCTGTCGCCGCCGCGCACGCACCATCTCCGAATCTCGTCGGAGCCAATGAATCACGGTCGCTGGTCGGCGGCGAGCACCTTTTTCAACAGCCTGCTAGCCCGTCCTATTCGTGAGAGTGCGTTTTTTTTGGTCCGATTGATGTGGCCGCACATCTGCTCTGACGAGGCGCGCGGGATTGCCTTCGGCCTTTCACCGCCTGACGACCGGTACTTTGCAACGCGCTTGAGGGATGGGTTGGGCGAACGGGGGCGGACGCCCCGCCGGTCAAGGACCGAGCGGCAGCAGCGCGCCTGGCAAGCCGCGGATCAGGTCGGCTTCGGGACATGCCGCGGCAAACGCAAGGCGAATGCGGCTCGTGGTCTCGACGACACGGGCAGCGAGTTTCAAGAGACGAAGACGCAGCGTCGCGAACTCGGCTGTGGCCAATTCCCGGGCTTTGGGAATCGCGTCGCGCACGGTCAGCATCAGCCAATAAGCGGCGGTGTGGAGAACGAGGCGGACTTGATTGGCGAGCGCCGAACGGCAGCTGGTGCGATCGGAGGCGAGCTGCGTCTTATGCAGCTTGATCAGATTCTCGGCTTGGCCGCGCGCGCAATACAGGCTGTCGTAGATCCACTCGGCCGAGCCGACATCGAGGCTGGTGACGACGAAACGGATGTCGAGGCCGAGCATCGTCGCCTCAGTACGGGCGACGGTACGTCGTTCGCGATCCCAGGACTTTGCCTTGTGGCGCGTCTCGGTATAGCCACGCAGAACCGGCAGGTTCTCGATGGCGCGTCGCGTGCGGATGCCGTCGGCGGCCTCGTCGACTTTTCTGGCGAGCGGCTTGGTGCCGGACAGACCGAAGATGTAGTCGATGCCGTTGGTCTCGCACCACGCCATTGCCTCCGGCCGGGCATAGCGCCCGTCGCCACGGAACGTAATTCGCGTGTTGTGCCACCGCGTCCGGATATGCCGTATCAGGCGGCGCAGATGGGCACGCACCTCGACGCCGCCCGGCGTCTTGCCGGGCCGCAGCACGACCGCCACGGGCCGGCTCTTCTCCGTGTCGTAGACGTGGATCGGCAGGAAGCAGCGTTCGTCATAATGAGCGTTGAACAGCGAGAGCTGCTGATGGCCGTGGACGACATCGCAGGTATCATCGATGTCGAGCGTGACGGATGCCGGCTCGCGCGGGTAGCTATCCATCCATGCGTCGAAGGCGCGGAGCATTCTCCAGCCGCGACAGCGTCGGTTGGGAACACAGATCGCGACCCGTGTCCGGCAGCCGTCCGCAGGCCAGCTTGAATGCGGGATCGGACCGCAGATGATCGAGGTCGTCGGCGTCCTCGTAGCCGCAGCAGATCGCGAACATGCGCGCGCGGAACATATCGACAAGGCTGTGCACGACCCGCGTCGGATCGCGCAGCGACTCAAAAGCGTCCCCAATTGATCTTGAGTATCTCGGCGCAAGCTGCCGATCCAGTTCGAAGCTCGCAAGGGCTGAGGATCATTGCAAGCCCGACCGAAGGCGCAAGAACCCCGGCATTGCTGCCAGGGTTCTGCCAGTCATGGCTGCCGAGAGAGGCTGGATCAGAAGTCCATGCCGCCCATGCCCCCGCCCGGGGGCATTGCGGGCCCGGCCGCAGCCTTCTTCGGCAGCTCGGCGACCATCGCTTCCGTGGTAATCAGGAGTGCAGCAACCGAGGCGGCGTTCTGAACTGCGATGCGCACGACCTTGGTCGGGTCGATGATGCCCTTGGAGACAAGATTGCTGTATTCGCCGGTCTGCGCATCGAAGCCGAAAGAATATTGATCCTTCTCAAGCACTTTGCCGACCACGACCGAGCCGTCTTCGCCAGCATTGATCGCGATCTGGCGGGCAGGCCAGGACAGCGCCTTGCGCACGATCTCGACGCCGGTCTTCTGGTCGTCGTTCTTGGTGCTCAGGCCCTTGAGTTGCCCGGACGCTCGGAGCAGGGCGACGCCCCCGCCAGGCAAAATACCTTCCTCGACGGCCGCGCGCGTGGCGTGCATCGCGTCATCAACGCGATCCTTGCGCTCCTTCACTTCGACTTCGGTCGCGCCGCCGACGCGGATTACCGCTACGCCGCCCGCAAGCTTGGCCAGACGCTCCTGCAGCTTCTCACGGTCATAGTCCGAGGTGGTCTCCTCGATCTGCGCTTTGATCTGGGCAATCCGGGCGTCGATGTCGGCCTTCTTGCCGGCGCCGTTGACGATCGTGGTGTTCTCCTTCTCGATCATCACCTTCTTGGCGCGGCCGAGCATCTGCAGCGTGACATTCTCGAGCTTGATGCCGAGGTCTTCCGAGATGGCCTGGCCGCCGGTCAGGATCGCGATGTCCTGCAGCATGGCCTTGCGACGATCGCCGAAGCCCGGAGCCTTGACGGCCGCGACCTTCAGGCCGCCACGCAGGCGGTTGACGACGAGGGTGGCGAGCGCTTCGCCTTCGACGTCTTCAGCGACGATCACCAGCGGCTTGCCGGTCTGCACCACGGCCTCGAGCAGCGGCAGCAGCTCGTTCAGCGAGGAGAGCTTCTTCTCGTTGATGAGGATGTAGGCGTCGTCCATCTCAACGCGCATCTTGTCGGCGTTGGTGACGAAGTAGGGCGAGATGTAGCCGCGGTCGAACTGCATGCCCTCGACGACGTCGAGTTCGGTCTCGAGCGACTTGGCTTCCTCGACCGTGATCACGCCCTCGTTGCCGACCTTCTTCATGGCGTCGGCGAGGAACTTGCCGATCTCGGCATCGCCGTTGGCCGAAATGGTGCCGACCTGGGCGATCTCCTCGTTCGAGGTGACCTTCTTCGAGTTCTTCTGGAGGTCCGCAACGACGGCTTCGACCGCGAGGTCGATACCGCGCTTCAGGTCCATCGGGTTCATGCCGGCCGCAACCGACTTGGCGCCTTCACGCACGATGGCAGCCGCAAGCACGGTCGCGGTCGTGGTGCCATCTCCGGCCGCGTCAGCGGCTTTGGCGGCGACTTCGCGCACCATCTGGGCGCCCATATTCTCGAACTTGTCCTCCAGCTCCACCTCCTTGACGACCGCGACCCCATCCTTGGTGATGCGCGGAGCGCCGAACGATTTGTCGAGCACCACGTTGCGGCCCTTCGGACCGAGCGTGACTTGAACGGCGTTCGCGAGGATATCGATACCCCGAAGCATGCGATCGCGCGCTTCTACGCCGAATTTGACCTCTTTGGCTGACATAATGATTCCTTCAGTTGTATTTCGACCTTCGGGGCGCCCGGCCGGCACTCTTCGGGGATAAGCAGTGTGAACGACGAACTAGGCGGCCTTCTTTCTTGAGAACACGTCGGTAAGAACGCCCATGACATCGCTTTCCTTCATGATCAATAGCTCTTGGCTGTCGATCTTGACCTCGGTGCCCGACCACTTGCCGAACAGCACGCGGTCGCCGACCTGCACGTCGATCGGGATCAGCTTGCCGGTCTCGTCACGGCCACCCGGGCCAACGGCGATAACTTCGCCTTGCGAGGGCTTTTCCTTGGCTGTGTCGGGAATGATGATACCGCCAGCGGTCTTCTCTTCTGCGTCGATGCGTTTGACCACGACGCGATCGTGAAGCGGACGGAAATTCATGCGGGCCTCCTGAGCATTTGAACGGGTTGGAGATAGGCACATTGCGAACAGCGCCTTTATAGCAAGAGGCAGGCCAAAGATGAGCTGATTGATCCTGCCTGCAGTTCTGCTAAATCGTACACTTGCGCGTATGTTCGTCCGGAAGCAAACGCGCTGGCGTACTCAGCCCGTCAAGCTGTCGTGAAAGTGACATTGCATCTCGTCAAAGCACCAGCATCGATCGTCACGCCTTGGCCTAAATCATGCAGGCTTGGGTCGCGGCAAGTCAGGCTGGTCAGAGGAGTCCGATGCATGCAGGCTCACGATTGGCAGTGCACTCGAGTGCCAACCCTCGTGATCCGCGGCTTCTCCGCGGCTCTGCGCTGTTGGGCTTTGGCATCGAAGCCGCTTGGACGGATTTGGAAGGAGCAATCATGCAGTCCGCGTCAAAAGAGAACGGGTCTATCAAGATCGTCGGCCCTGCCGACCGTCCGAAGGTCATTGCCGTTCTGACGACAGCCTTTACGACCTGCCTGCTGCTAAGATGGCTATATCCAGAACCGGAGCGCTACTTACGCCATTTCGCCGGCTTCCTGGAATACTACGCCGGCGATCCCTACTTCGATGGAAGTGGCGCGTATCTCGAAGACGGCCAGAAAGGTGCGTTGTTGTGGTTAACCGACAAAGCGCACCGTAATGACAAGCGCATGATGGAATATTTGCTCGGCAGTGTCCAGAGGACCGACGAACGGAAACCGAAAGGCTATTCGAGGAGTTCGGCAAGTATCACCCCGAGGAGCCACACTGGTATTTCACCATGCTGGGCATCGATCCCATGCATCAAGGATCGGGCCGGGGCGGCCGTCTTTTCCAATACGGCCTTGCAATCCTGGACGAGGCGAAAGGCTTGGCATTCAACGAGGCCACCAGTCTCGGGCCGGCACGTCTATATGAGCGGCTGGGATGGAAGATCGGGGTGAGGTTCAGGTCGGCAGTTCGCCGCCCATTTTCCCGATGGTGCGCCGTCAGTCTTGATGGACCGTACGCGCGGGCCGGGCCGGGCAGGAGCTTTGTTCTACCCATGAATCAGGATCCGAATAGATCGCAGG
Source organism: Bradyrhizobium sp. 26S5 (assembly GCF_036923295.1). NCBI lineage: Bacteria > Pseudomonadati > Pseudomonadota > Alphaproteobacteria > Hyphomicrobiales > Nitrobacteraceae > Bradyrhizobium > Bradyrhizobium sp. 26S5. The sequence goes on from NZ_CP145948.1 coordinate 1,658,981, forward strand.
GCCGCCGAGTTCGGCCCCTGCAAGACGCGCTCGTCATGTTGCAATCCCAGTAAATCAAAAAAGTGGACGAACTGTTCTCCTCGAGCAGGAGGCAAATGAATGCTTTCTGAGATACCCGTTCGCGAGGGGATCGACTATGAACCCTTATGGCGCTTCTTGAAGTTCACAGGCAACAACCTTGGAGCCCCGTTCGAACCAGGAACCTATCGCGTCAACTCGCATACCCTGGAACGGCAAGTTATCGAATTCTTCGCCGAGCTGTTTCGAGCACCGCGGGAATTTCGGGGCTACATCACCAACGGAGGGACGGAAGGTAACACGTGAGCTCTATCCGGATGCTGTGACGTATTTCTCGTCTGATACTCATTACAGCGTGAGCTCTGCTCGGGGTTGAGCACCGCGTGGTTCGTTCGCAGCCAAATGGAGAGATTAGCTATGACCATCTGGCGCAGGAAGCGGCTCGTGATCGCAAAAGGCCCGCCGTCGTGGTGGCAAACAGAGGCACCACCATGAAGGAAGGCAGGGACGATACGCTCAAGATACGCGCCGTGCTTCGCGATGTCGGTATTGACGCTATCTACGTTCACTCCGACGCGGCACTATGCGGGGCATACGCGGCTCTCTTGAGCCCGAGGCCCGCATTCGATTTCGCGGATGGAGCGGACTCGATTACGGTCAGCGGACATAAGTGCCTTGGCGCGCCAAGGCCCTGCGGTATCGTTCTCTAGCGTAAAATTCATGCTCAGCGTATCGAGCGTTCTATCGATTACATCGGGAGCTTCGACGCAACCTTGAGTGGCTCGCGTAATGCCTATACACCGATCATCCTTTGGTATGCGATCCGTCGTCTGGGTGTCGAGGGCATCAAACAAATGTTTGTTGAATGTGAACAGCTCGCCGCCTATGCAGCCAGGGAACTCAATGCCCGAGGCGTCAGCGCCTGGCGTAATCCTAATGCGCTTACGGTCGTCTTTCCTGCTGTCGAGGAGTGTATCAAGGCTAAATGGCAAATTGCGGCTCAGGACGTAGGCCATTTAGTCGTTGCGTCAGGGACGACCAAGAGTCAAATCGACGCGCTTATTGAGGCAGTGAGCAACAGCGGCTGATAATCGTCCTCGAGCTGACACCGCTGTGCTGCTTTGCACGCGGGATTTTGGTGCCCTCGGGCGAATGCGTGTTCTGCGTTGCACGGTTGCAATCTGCGGCGATGCCAACGCAGCTGAGGGTCGGCCCGCATTGGCCCGATCCGTCGTCGACGCTCGCTCCACCCACGCCGATTCAACTGTGCTGCGGGAGTTCCTCCCTCGTGTATGGTGAAAGATGGCAACGCCTTGGCAATACGCGCCCTGGAGCAGCGTGTTCTCGCGTGTATTTGTGGGCTGAGAGAGCCATAAGCAACTTCAGTCGGCCCCCTATTTGCAAGCGGGCGATGCAGTCGGCAAAATGCGTTTCAGGCGCGCTCGATCTGACGATCGGTCCGTGCGCGGCGAGACGAACAGCTGCTGTGCGATTTGCGGGTTTGACGCGCCGGTTGCAACCAGATGCAACACTTGGATCTCTATGAGCGAGAGATCGTATGGCCACGAATCTGCTCCTCGGTGACCACGACCATGGTATGCTGGCAAGGTTGAGACGTGATGGCATTGGCCGCTGTCATCGCTCCACAGGAAGCGTCGCGGGGTCCAGGGCCTAAGCATTTCCGCGAGCAGTTTGCACCCCCGTCGCCCAGCTGTCGACCCGCTGCACGTGCCAGCAAGTTGAAAGCGGCGCCACTTGAAGAAATCACCAACGCAAACGAGTTAGGAGCCACGCCTTCTGCGAGTAGAGGGGGCGTTCTCAGCCGGTCGCAGACCTCGACCAGAATGGGACGAAATCGCTGAGTGATGTCCTTGGGCTCATCCGTTGCCCCCGCTGACGTAGTCCACTTCATTGGAAAGCACCGACGTAGCGGCAGTCCGACAACCGCAAGCACATCGTCGAGCCCTCGTGGAGGCCCGATGGAATGAGAAATTCGCGCGCCGTCAGAGTCTCGGGAAACCAAAGGGTCCAGTCTCGCTCACAATCGCGCCACCTGAGCGAGCGCGGATCATCCTGATGCGCAATGGTGAAGGCAGGATTGTCTTTGACGAAATCATCATTGATGTGATCGAGCAGCTTCTCGGAGTAACCGTCACTTGCGAGCGTCTGATGCAGATGAGTCTGCGATAGCGGATCCCAAGCACTCAAAGTAAAAGCGGAACACTGCACCAAGGTCCTATCAATCAGTTACGCCCGTGGATCGACGGATGCCGCATCCCACGGAACGATCACCGAGCTCTCTACAAGTGCTCTCACCGATTCCCCCCTTAAGATATCATTGCGGAAGAAGCCCGCCGGTCACGCTCGGTCGATGTTACGTTGCGTTTTGGGCGGCTGTCGCGCCGCCTTGTTGCTCTCAGCGCTCCTAGCGGCTCGTTGTTTTAGCCAGCTTACGACAGTTAATATTCGTTCGCGCCGGCTATTGGACTGCTCGGGGCCGTCAAAGGTTAGGTCGGTTGTCCGAGATGGGCTTTTCCACTAGCCCACCAGCTGTTCGACGACGTCCTCGCCAGGCGAATAGAGCGGGCGTTACACGCGCGCATTGGGCGAGACAAGCTGTTCGCTAGCGCAGTCCGTCTGTGCGGCGCTGCTACTGGCTTCGCAAAATCGGTCAACTGATGTATTGAAGCAAGGTGCGGCGCGTCCGAAGCTTGGTCATCGCAGCATTTTGGTCTCGCGATGTCTAAACCGGCGCTGCGGTGAAAAGGTCTGCGATAGAGCGCATCGTGTACGCAATGGGTGTGAAGGGAGATCAGCCGGGCAAGGCACGAAGAGACAACAATGCGCTACTGCTCTGAAACTCTCGGAATTAGCATCGTCAAACGATGCGCCGTCTGTAATGGTCAGTTCGGACTGGTCCGGTACTACTCATGGCGGACCTCTCTTTGTCCAAGGAAGTGCCTCGATCGCCTGCGCGCCCGCCGGCAAGCCGACCGTAGCTGGCTGAGCAAGCTCGTCGCTCGAGAATCAACAAAGCGATCGGGCGTGCGAGCCGAGCTGGTCTGACGCCCTACCGCTCCCCGCTTGAACGATCTGATTACGTATTGGAAGGGCAGGGCTCAAGCGAGGGGCCGGGTTTGGTCGTGGAAAAACCTGCTCGCCCGTTGATCCCGCCAGAACCATGAAACTTGACAGAACGGATGCCGCCTTCTTGACTTACTGCAAAGAAACAACCGTCTGAGCAGTGAAATACTCGGCGCGAAGGTCGGGTTGTCGGCCTCTGGCGTTCAGCGCCGACTGAAGCGCCTGCGAGCACTGCGCGTAATCGAAGCGGACGTCTCAATCATTTCTCCGAAAGCAATCGGACGAAACGTGACCCTGCTGGTTCTCGTGAGCTATCGCCAAATTTTGGTGACGGCGCGGCCGGTCAGGCGGCGGCGGGTTATGGGCTGACGGTCAGTCGGTTTGGCGATGACCTCGATCCCGTCGTTGAATGTCACACCGAGAACGAGTTTTGGCAACTGGTTGTGGCCATCGAGACGACGCCAGCTTTTCTGCGCGGCCTCAAGCAGTTTGAAGACCATCGCGAGCGCCGTTCTGTTGGACAGGCAGCCCTTCGATCGGATCGTGCGGTGGCGCACGGTAGCGAAGGTGCTTTCAATGGGGTTGGTGGTCCGCAGGTGTTTCCAGTGTTCGGCCGGGAAGTCGTAGAACGCCAGTAGCGTGTCCCGATCCTTGCTCAGGCAGTCGGCCGCCTTCTCGTATTTGGGCGTATAGCTCTCGATGAAGGCGTCGAACGCCAGCTCGGCGGCGGCCTTGGTTTCGGCCATCCAGATCTCCTGCAACGCGCGTTTGGCTTTAGGCTGCTGGCTCTTCGGCAACTTGGCGATCACGTTGGCGGTCTTGTGTACCCAGCAGCGCTGCTCGCGCGTTTTCGGCCAGACCTCGCCGGCGGCCTTCCAGAACCCGAGCGCGCCGTCGGCGATGGTGAGCCGCGGCGGCACGCCGAGCCCGCGCCGCTTCAGGTCGAGCAGCAGATCGCGCCAGTCCTGCGCGCTCTCGCGGGCGCCATCGGTGAAGCCGACCAGTTCCTTGCGGCCTTCCGGCGTCGCGCCGATCAGCACCAGGATGCAATGCTTTTCGTCTTCGAGGCGTGCTTGGAGATGGATGCCATCGGCCCAGATGTAGACGTAGCGCTTCGCCGACGGATCGCGCCTCTGCCACGCGGTGTGTTCGTCAAGCCAACCGTCCTTCAGACGGCCGCTGGCGGATGCCGACAACCCGGCAGCATCCTTGCCGAGCAGCGCCGCCAGAGCCTCGGAGAAGTCGCCGGTGGAGATACCCTTCAGGTAAAGGATCGGCAGCAGCGTCTCGATCGATTTCGAGCGGCGCATGTAGGGCGGCAGGATCGACGGAGAGAACCGGATGCGGTCGGGATCGGTAGCCTCCGCCTCGCGATCGCGTACACGCGGCTGGCGGACGCCGACCGGACCGATACCATCCATCACCTCGCGTTCCGGCAGGTGACCGTGGCGCACGACGCGCTGGTGGCCGTCCGCAGTCTTCAAATCGGCATGCTTGCCGAGAAAGTCCGCGACCTCGGCCTCGACCGCCTGGGCCAACAGAGCACTCGCCCCATTGCGCAAGATTTCGGTGAGTTGATCGTCGACGTTTCCTGGCTGAATCAACTTGATGATGTTATCTTTGGACACGGCATATCGCTCCTTCGGTGGAGAAGTGGAGGCGTCAAGCACCCCCACGATATGCCGCCTTCCCGATTCCCGCCGTCACCAACTTTCAGCGATAGCTCGGTTCTCGTCTCACTTCACCGGAATCGAGCCGACATCGTTGATCGCTTCAAGCGCACAATCTGCAAAATGACTGAGGTGATGAGCGGATTCTATGTCACCGGTCAGCCCCACTTCGTCCTGCTCGTTACCGCAGATAATCTGGAGGAGTACGAGAAATTTACCCGCCGCCTCTCTCATGAAGATCCGGACATAGAGCGCTTCGAAACCATGGTGGTTATGGATAGGGTCAAGGCAGGCTTTACCTTGCCAATTTCTTCGATCGCATGCTGGTGATCGCCCGATACCGTTCGAACGGAGGCCGGCGCTCGTTCAGTTCATCACAATTATCATCTATGCGGAGTGAACGTCGATCAGTAGCCTTTCCTGGAGCGGGCGCAGTCGCCCGTGGCCGCTCCCGGTACCTGGTGCCCGAAGGTGGTACCAAGACTGGTGACAATCAGACCACAATCCGTTCGGCGCGGGTCTTTATCGCCTTGCGAAGCCAGATCGCGATGCAGTGGTCAAAGGGCCACTCGCAAATCACCTATGTTACCGCGAAGATCGCATTCCAGATGGCGCCCTCGAGAGCACGCCGCGGCCCGCTTCGCAAGACAAGCCGGCAGTGGCGGCAGCATCATCCCTCGCCACGCTCGAGCGAAAGAGAGCGCCATCCGCGACCGCTCGCGCGCCGGCATATGAATTATATACGTTGATATACGTTGTGCTGGCATGTCTGACGTGTGATTGCGCGTCTAGGACAAAGTGTCAACGGAGTTCCAATGGAAAAACAACCCGTGTCTTGTGTGGACGTACATCAGCATATTCTGTCACTTCTTGGGATGTCCAATCCAGTGATCTTGGATATCGGCTGCAATGACGGAACCGATACGGCACATTTTCTCACCCTGTGCCCACAAGCTCAGCTTTACTGCTTTGAGCCGGACCCCCGAGCGATCGCGCGTTTCAAGAAGAAGCTCGGTCCAAATCTCGATAAGGTGAAGCTGCTTGAAATTGCGATCAGCGAACGAAACGGGACGATCGACTTCCATCCAAGCAATGCAGATGGAGATGCAAAGGAATGGGACCTCTCTGGCTCAATACGCCGCCCGAAGAACCATCTTACCGAGTATGATTGGGTTCGCTTCGACCGTCCCTTCTCGGTTGAAACTCGACGGCTCGACGATTGGTGCAGCGAAGCTGGACTGAACACGGTCGATTTCATCTGGATGGACGTTCAAGGAGCCGAGGCCGATGTCATCGCCGGTGGCGTGCAGACGTTAAGCAACACGCGCTTCATCTACACGGAATATAGCGATCGCGAGCTCTACGAGGGGCAGCTGTCCCTGCAAGCCATTCTCGACCTATTACCATCATTCGAAGTGGCGGCTCATTATCCCCGCGAAGTGGAGGGTGACGTATTGCTGAAAAATACGCAATTCTAGCTGCCATATCCGGCAGCCCCGTTCGTCGGTGAAAGAGCTTGCCCCAGATTTATGTAGCACATTGTTGTGTAACAGCGATGGATCGGGCAAGCGGGCTCGTTGCCTCGCTCGCGGCATGTCCTTTGACGTTCTCGGTTGTTGCCGTTGCACGGGCTTACGGACGGGAGATGCATAAGACTCCCGTGATAATTGCTGAGTTGCTGATAATCGCTATTTTGATATATCGGCGCGGTGAGTGACGTCCCGGATAGCCGCGCGAGCCGTTTCAGATGCTTGAATCAGCTCCATCAGCCGGCGCTCATACTGTTTAAGCGTCTGAACGGTTGCTGCATGCTCTGGGCCTCTAGGAAGCTGCTGCGCTGATTCGAACAACTGCCAAAGCAGCTGCATCATGTCGCGTAGTTCCTTGAGCCTCGCCAGTTTTGTCACCCGGTCAACCTTGCTCTAATTGCTCCAATGCGAAGACGGGCTGAAGCATCGGCGTTCGATCCGATCAACACCGCAGATAGGAAGACGTGAGATCGGTAAAAAGGGTCGTTTTTCCCCGCCGGATGCAGTTGGTCGCACGATTGTCTCCGTTGGTTAGCTTCTTTCTCGCGGTTTTTTCAGTCCTGCCGTCTCGCTCATGATCCTGGCGGGAACCATTCAGTCTGCTGTACAGAGGCAAATGTTGCGTGAGGGTTTTGCAACGACCGTGCCATCAGCTCGATCTAGCCTACGGATCTGAGAATACTAGGTTCGTGGTTGTTGCGGATCCGACATCGCCTCGGCGCCCGGCCTGTCAGTGTCCATACAGCATCAATGAATTCCAAGCACCGGCTTTGGCTCTGAGCGTTGTGTTGCGACGCGTGCAATACGCGCTGTGGTCCTTGGCGCCGGAAAGCTCGCTTACAGCTGCTCTAGGATCCGGACTCAATTGATCCACCAAGTGATCGCGGCGGCCAGCAGGATTGCAGACAGGAAGATGTCTGCGCGCTTGTCGTATCTGGTTGCGATCCGGCGGAAGTCCTTGAGACGGCAGAACATCCGCTCGATGACGTTGCGGCCTTTGTAGGCGACCTTATCGTAGAGATGCGGATGCTTGCGGGTCGGATTTGGCGGGATCACGGCCTTGATGCGGCGTGCGGCTAGTTCGTTGCGTAGGCTCCTGGCGTCGTAGGCTCGATCAGCCAGCAGACGGCGCGGGGTACGAACCATGCCGATCAAGCCGCGTGCACCGACCAGGTCGTGGGTGTTGCCAGGGGTGATCAGGAAGGCAAGCGGACGGCCGATATCGTCGGTCAGCGCGTGGATTTTGGTGGTCTGCCCGCCGCGCGAGCGGCCGATCGCGTTGTTGAAGGCCCCCCTTTTGCGCCGGCCGCGGAGCGATGGGCTTTGATGTAACTGGAATCCACCGACATCGATCCGTACATGCCGGTCGATCCGGTCAGGGCGTAAAAAATATCCGTCCAAATCCCCTGTCGGCTCCAGCGGTTGAAGCGGTTGTAGACCGTTGTGTAGGGGCCGTAGACTTCCGGGCAATCGCGCCAGCGCGAACCAGATTTCAGCATGTGCACAATGCCGCTGATCACGCGTCTATCATCGACCCGATGCGCTCCCTTGCGCCCTCGTGGCAACAACGGCTCAATCCGCCGCCATTCCGCATCGCTGAGCCAGTAGACCTGCTTTGCCATTCAAGCCTCCCTTGCGCTGAGAAGCTTGAATCACAGTCCAATTCCAGATGGAATCCCTATTGAGTACAAACCCTAGGTGGTGTGGACTCTAAGGATTCCCTTTTAGGAGCAAATCAGATTCAAGGCTGCTTTTGGGGAGGCCGCCTTGGGTGTGATGGACCGTTTGGTATTGAGCGACGCGGCGTGGGAGCGGATAGCGCCGCTGATCATAGGGCGCCCCGATCAGAAGGGCTCCACCGGGCGCGACAACCGGATGTTCGTGGAAGGTGTGCTGTGGATCGTGCGTACGGGGTCTCCCTGGCGCGATCTTCCGGAGGTGTTTGGGGACTGGAACAGCGTGTTCCGGCGCTTCAGTCGATGGAGCATCAAGGGTGTTTGGTGGCGGATCTTCGAGGCGATGTCCGATGATCCGGACTTCGAATATCTGATCGTCGATTCCACCATCGTTCGGGCGCATCAGCACGCCGCCGGCGCCAAAAAGGGGGGTCTGAAGATCAAGCGGAAGATCAAGCGATCGGCCGCTCGCGCGGCGGCCTGAGCACCAAGATACATATGGCCGTTCGAGGCTTGGGATGTCCGGTGCGGTTCAAGCTCACCGCAGGTCAGAAGGGCGATGCACCGCAAGCCGCCGCATTGATCGAAGGCTTATCCGCCGAGGTCGTCATGGCCGATACGGCCTATGACGCCGATCACTTGCGCCAAGCCATCGCCGCCAAAGGCGCGCTCGCCGTGATCCCCAACAACCCGTCACGTGCGCTCAAATATCCACTCGACAAGCATTTCTATGCCCAGCGTCATCTCGTCGAATGCTGCTTCTCAAAGCTCAAGCAGTTCCGCCGCGTTGCAACCCGCTTCGAAAAGACCGCCCGAAATTACCTGGCCGTCGTCACTCTCGCAGCCATCGTCTTATGGATGCGATAAGTGTCCACACCACCTAGAGCGGGGTGGGTCAAGCTTGAATCGATTTGGGATTCCCAAATCGGAAGGCTTCTGATTCAACATGCTGGCTGGGAAGGAGGCCAGCATGGATGGGACGAGCCTATTCGGACGACCTTCGTGAGCGGGTGGTGAGAGCTGTCATCAAAGGTGGCCTGTCGCGGCATCAGGCAGCGGCTCAATTTGGGGTGGCCATCAGCACGGCGATCAACTGGGTACAGCGCTTCCACGAGACCGGTAGCGTCAAGCCAGACCAGATCGGGGGCTATCGGCCAAAGAAGATTGCGGGGCCGCACCGCGAAATGGCTGGCAAGCAATCCGATCGGGCGCCCCCTCGGATTGTCCATACAGGACACCATGAAACGGTCGCGAAGTGCGAGGCCGAGCAGATCGAAGGCCTTCCTCCCGAACAAAAGACGGACGCGCGCGTCGGCCGCTAGCTGACAGGGGCGGGAACACACCGTCAGCCGACCCGGTTGCCGATCAAGATCGCCAAATTCTCTGATGTGATGCGCCGGTCCGTCGTGTCGGTTACACACGCAAGCTGCGCGTGCGGCGCAGCGGGGAGCGCCAAATCCAAACTATCGAGGCGGCGCCAAGCAGGCTGCTCGCAAGCGACGTAATGCGTAAGCCTGTTGCCGCAGCGACTGCGCCACCGGCCAGCGCACCCAATGACGCCAGTCCCCACACCACGCTGCGGATGCTCGCATTGGCCCGGCCTTGCAAGCGTTGCGCGACCAACGCGTATCGAAGGGGAACCTGCTGCACATTGTAGATACCTTGGCCGACAGAATGAATTGGGAGAGCGAAACGCATGCCACCGCGGCCCACCGGGGTTCGGTGATCAGGGTGGCCAAACTCATGCCCACGGTGCTCACGGCCAAACCGACCATTAACACCGGGCCGATGCCGATTGCCCGGCCGGCCGAGGGCGAGCTAGCCGCGCCGACCACACCACCAAGCGCGCCGATTCCGAGCACCACGCTGACGATCCGGCTGTCGAACTCGAGATCCTTGGTCAGATGCAACAGAAAGGCTGCAGAATATGCGCTATGGCAAAAGATGAACGTGGCGGTGGCTAAAGTGACCGCCCTCAAGATCGGATTGCCGAACACGCCCGCCAGCCCCTCAGCCACTTGGCAGAGTACCGCGCACGAGGCGGCTGTTGAGCGCCCAGCGGACCGCGTCGGCAACGGAATCGTCGCCAGTGTTGCCGCCACCGGCTCCGAGCCAAGCGCAAGAGCGGCCTCATCAAGCCGCCCGCCGCTGACGGCCCTCCGGTCGGCTCCGCCTCCCCCGTCCCGTCAGCAGCGGAGCCAACCTTCAACCGAGATCATAATCCCGATGGTGGGGGCAGTTCTTTATGACGCAAAGGGGGCAGTTCCGGATGGCGACACATGGTGACGTTGGAGCCCAGCAGCGAAATGGTCTGGCCGACCAGCAGCGCAAGATAGCTGCGCGGCAACCCGCCAATCGCGGCGGAACAGTTCCGGCGACTCACGCGTCGCCAGACGGGCTTGCAAGCGGTAAATAGCCGAGGCGGACCAGCTCACTTCCGGCGATCTGCTCGAACAACGGGATCACTCTGCCAAGCGCATAGACGAACTGCTGGCTTGGGAGTGGCAGCCTCAAAGCATCGCTCAGGCCGCTTAAGCACGATCAACGGAGAATTTGGATCGATGGCATAGCGGATCGCCAGCGTCGAGAAAATTCTGCTGGGCTCGCTGGTGCGGAGGCTGAGCTCAAATCCCAGCGCGATCTTCCGCTCGAGCCAACTCTGTGAGCCAGGACGAACTAACGAGACATCCAGGTTGTCGGCCGGGCCAAGAATCTCTCTTGGTGCTGGCCGCGTGTCGCCAGAATAAGTACAAGGATTACAACGAGAATTAAGAGCCCGCGCATACCTGAGCTATCCGAAGCTGTACTAGAATTGTTGACGATATCCAGGGCACTTGCGGCGGCGGATGAATGAGCGAATGTCGTCCGAGGTCGCTGTTGAGCCAGTTAGGACGAGGCCGCCGCGCATGGCGGCCGCCATCCATTAGCTCAGCAGATCGACTCTGCCCGTATCAAGCCTGTAAAGGCCCCCGACAACCATCAGTCTGTTCTGCTCAACTGCCCGGTTTAGAACCGGTCCCGCCAATCTGAGTTTATTGACGTTATCGATTACATTTTGCCGGGTCGCATTGGCGAACGTGTCGCCGCCTTGCTGCCGAGATTCCTTAACCACAGGTGCAAGTGCGGCGACGAGCGATGGAATATGTCCCAGCGGCGGCTTGTCGTCGTTGAGCGCCTTGATCGTGGCGTCTACTGCGCCGCAATGATCGTGACCAAGTACCACAATTAATGGCGTGTTCAGCACGGCCACGGCATACTCCATGCTGGCGAGCGTGTCCTCGTTGACGAAATTTCCGGCGAGTCGGCAGACGAACAGATCACCAAGTCCGCTGTCGAAGGCCAGTTCTGGCGCAATACGAGAATCAGCGCAGCCCAGAACCGCGGCATATGGATTTTGCCCACCGACCAAAACCCGGCGCTCGCGTTTGAAATCGTGGCCTTGGGAAGCGCCCTGGACGTAGCGATCATTGCCTTCCATTAGCCGCTTCAGCGCAGCACCTGGAGAGAGCAGATTATCCGGCTTCGGCCGCAGTTTTGATTCCTTCGCCTCGACGATATGGTCGGCAAGCAGCATGCCGACAGCCGACATAGTGAACAGCAACAGAGAACGGCGCGAAGGTTCGATCGAATGGCTCATGCTCGAAGAATCTGCTTGCATGTGTGGTGGCACCCTATCGCGCGGCTTTACGCCATCCCAAGGCGGTCGCTTCCGATTCGCTGCAAAGCCAACGTTCACCTAAGTTCTTCGTCATATCGATTTGTTCGTAACTGTTTTGCCCGGGCAAGTGGTAAATGCGCTCGCCCTTACGGCCCACGGTGCCCTTTATCAGACACTCCTGTGAGGGAGGGTCGGTCAGCAAAGCGGATCCGAGCAGGAGTTCTTGAACGTCTGAGGGCACCGAGCTTGCGCCAATAATGATCGTCGACTGGTTGCGATGGCGCCAATCCCAAGGTGCAATGAACGCCCCGGACCAGATGCCCGCATAGGCATTGCTCGCAACAACCTCATAGATGGCATAGCTTGCTGCGGAGCGTGCCGATAATAGCGCCCATCCCGAGCGTACCATCCACGCGTTCACATCCTCGCCTGCGATGAAGCAGTTGCCAAGCGACCTCCTGTACACATCTACCCCTGTGGTATGGCAATCCCAGGTTCGCCCGTTCGAATGCTTGATGAGCTCATCGCGAGCAGCTATGCCACAAGCCCATTTCTGGCCATGGGCGTCGAGGCAGATCTGATCAGTCTCTGGCGCCTCGATGCCCGAGAGCCGGATTTTGGTCTGCTCGATTTCGATCGTGTTGCCGTCGAGAATGCGGGGAGCGCCGCTGAGTGTCGCCGCGCAAACCGGAGATGCGATGATAGCGAGCAATGCGGCCATCATCATGCGTTGTTTCATATCTGACAACCTTTCGTTCTTGGTCCATGGGCCCAGACACACGTACAATCGGTCACCGCTACATTCGACCGCTTGATCACACATCTTTGCCATCTGGCCTGTGCATCGTCCGAGGTTTGCTTTGTCGTTCGTGATTCTCACCCTACGTCCTGACGCAACGTGAGGTTCAAGCAATTTCGTCTGGTGTGGGCGTTGCTGCTGTGACCTGGCTCACCCCGTCCAGCCTCGGCCGTAACGGTGATGCTCGGGCTTCAAACGTCTCGTTGGATATTCAACAGCTGATCCAGCCTCTGCTCAGGCCGATCAGATCAGCTGCCAAAATTGCAGCGGGAACGGCGGCTTCCTGCCGTGCGGCATACTGCTGATCGCGAATAGCGCCATTGCGGGGTCTGCGACTTAGTCCCGATTTGACCAGCGCGTTGGGAGGCCACTGGATAACCTCCAGTTCGAGCGGCGCGCTGCCTGGTTCATTCGAGCGCCGTTATCGATGCGAGCCAAAGGCGCTCGGTTGGGAGTCAGGAAAGCGCCCTGGAGTATTAATGCGATCTGGAGTTCGTTTTTTGGGAGCCTCGGCAGTTGCGCTTGTCCCAAGTGGTAAGACGATTCGGCAGAACTTGAGCCGGCGGTGCAGCGGTGCTGGTCCGGAGGGTGCATTGGCGAACACGTCGGCGGTAATTGCTGCGGACATGCTGAAATAATTCCTACAGTCCGTCGATCCGGCGACGCCGTCATATCCCTGTGTTCGCGGCGGTTTGCCACATCGGCTACTCATCACGGCAGGTCCGGCGTGTTGTCCTACTAAAGGACAGCGACTTGACACGCACAGGCCGTGGTGGCCGGGGAAGCAACGTTTTCGAAGCATGAAACCCTGGCGGGCGGTTAGAGCTGGCTCCGCAAATTCGGACAGTAGCTTGAGTGGATTTTCTGCCTGAGAGCGGCGAGGATTCTTGCCGCGAAACAGGAGCGAAGATGACGAAGAGGAGTCGCCGGACGCATTCTCCGGCATTCAAGGCAAAGGTGGCTTTGGTGGCCGTGAAGGGGGAGAAGACATTGGCCGAGCTGGCGCAACTGTTTGATGTCCATCCGAACCAGATCACGACCTGGAAGTCCCAACTCCTGGCAGGCGCCGCCGGAGTGTTTGGGCAGGACAACGGACCGGCCGAGGCGCCGGTCGATTTGAAGCGTTACATGCCAAGATCGGCGAGCTTGCGTTGGAGAACGATTTTTTGTCCGGCGCGCTCACCAAGGCGGGCCTGCTGAGCGCAAAGCGATGATCGACCGCGACCATGATCTGTCTGTCGTGCGCCAGGCGAAGGTCCTGAACCTTGCCCGCAGTACGGTTTACTATGAACCTCGGCCGGTTTCGGCCGAGGACTTGTCTTGATGCGCCGGCTCGATGAGCTGTTACCTCGATTATCCCTTCGCAGGGGGGCGCATGCTGCGATCGCTGTTGCAGCGTGAGGGCATGCAGGTTGGCGGCCGCCACGTCGCGACGCTGATGAAGCGCATGGGGATCGAGGCGATCTATCGCCGTCCGAACACGAGCAAGCCCGCACCGGGCCACAAGATCTACCCGTACCTATTGCGCGGATTGAAGATCGAGCGGCCGAACCAGGTCTGGGCAATGGGCATCAGCTACATTCCGATGCGACGTGGATTCGTTTACCTCGCGGCGGTCGTCGATGTGTTCAGCCGAAGGGTATTGGTCCATCGCGTATCGATCACGATGGAGACGATATTCTGCGTCGAAGCGCTCCAGGAGGCGTTGGCGAAGCACGGCAGGCCCGAGATCTTCAACACGGATCAGGGTAGCCAGTTCACCAGCCTCGACTTCACCGGCGTGCTGCTGGACGCGAACATCGCCATCAGCATGGACGGCAAGGGTGCCTGGCGCGACAACGTGTTCGTCGAGCGGCTGTGGCGCACTGTCAAATACGAGGAAGTCTATCTGCGTGCTTACGACAGCGTGCTCGAGGCGCGAGCATCGATTTCCAAATATCTGGCGTTCTACAATCGAGGACGTCCTCACTCGAGACTTGACGAACGCACGCCCGACGAGGCTTACTTCGGCACGCAAACGATGGTGACGGCCGCATGATCGTCGCCAACGATTTTGCTGCGGATCTGGTCGAGCTTACGCCCTCCCGGCAGGAATCCACTTAATTTTCGCGGGGCCCTGTCCAAACAACCGGGACCAGCTCTAACCTCCACGATTCGAAATCCCTGTCCCATGCCTTCCTGAATGGCGTGACGATCGGGAACTCGGCGTTTCTGGATGCCGATCTTGATCAATGTGAATTCGGCGATACCATCACGCTCGAACAGGTCTGCCTAGTAAGTGGCGCGCGTCCCACGCGGGTATTCGATCTCGTGCGCGCGATCGAAGTAGAATGCGCAAATTTCAGCGGTTGGTTGAAAAAAACTGCGACTCGAATTCATTTCCAACATTGTGCGTTTGATGGCATCGGAGCGAACCATAGCACCAAGCTCCCTTGTCTACATTGAGGGTGTTCTTTCAGCGCTGGGCTCAACGCTCCTCGAGGACGGTGACCCGCAGGCAATCCTTTCGGCTTTTATTACCGTGCGCAACGCCCTGTTCGACCGGGTGAACGAGATATTGCTGGCCAAGTCCAGCTCGGTCGGCGCCACCGAGAAGATTGTGCTTGATAAGGCGACAGACCAGCCATCTCAACCTTGCAATGTTCCGCTCGCCAATTCATGCAAGCTGCTACGGGGCTTACCTGTGGCCGGACACGCAGCAGAAATTGTCCGTTGGTGCCGGCGCCGCGTTCTTCAACCAACAGCGCGGAGTTTCACCTTGCCAGCCACTGCGGGCGAAGGTCCACGCCGCGCAGCCCGAATTGGCCCAGCACGCACCCTGGCAGTTCTCAGGAACGCTGTTCGGCGGCAGAGAGAAGCTGCTGATATCGGAGCCTAACCGGTCCTTCCCATACTCGATGGACTGGGCGAGGGCCGTAGCGCTAAGGAGAGCTAGCGCCAAAGCGACGAGGGGAGCTTTCATCTCATTAATCCTCCTAGCAGATCGTCATGATGGCGACATAAGCAATCGGTAGCCGCATATGCTCACTCTCCCTCATAGTCCGGGATATCTTGGATCTGGCCATTGTGGCGGTTCAGTCCCTGCCACGCGCCGCTAACTTCAGCGGTCGGTCCTGCAAGCAAAACTAACCGGTTGGCTCCGGAAAGCCCGAGATAATGGAGAATTATATCTCGAAAGGTCCCACGCCCGCACCTACCAAGACTGGTTGGCTTCATGGACGCGTGGATCAGTCGCCTCAGCCTTGGCCGCAAAGCAGCTAGCCCTCGCAGGCCGAACGCGACCGGCGCGATCTACACTGGGGCAGCCTGCGCGGACGCGACTCGGCGCCGGGAAACATGCGAACCGACGCTGTCCCTATCACGCGCAGTTAACTTCAGTGACCAGCTTTACTGTCATGAGTGTTGGCTGCTCTTTAAAAATTGGCATCGCTTTATTCGGGAGAAAGGCCAACCGTATGGAACGAGGGGATGTCCCGATCGGTGTTGAACTACGTCGGGCCGACGTTGCCGGAATGAATGTTACGCGGCCCTCGAGACGTGGGCAACGGGCTTGATCGTCATGCGATCGTGGCGAGCTTGAAGGGCCGCACGCAGAACCGACAATTGCTTATGCGCCTTCAATCGTCGGAAGCCCTTGTTGGCTTCGCTCATGCCGGCCGCGACCCATCGCAAGGCCATACCGGCATCCCGCCAGCGTTTGACGTTGCGCGTGACGCGGCGAATGGTGCCCATCATGTTCTCGGCGATGTTGGTCCAGGCGAGCGATCGACGAAGCTCCTTCGGCAGCTTCAGCCGGACGACAGTCAGGATTTCGTCGAGGCCTTCGAGGATGCTGGCCGCTACGCCGGGCCATTGCTGGTCGAGTCGACGCGCAAGATTGCGGATCAATTTTTCAGCCTTGTCGGCGTCATTGAGCTCCCAGGCCTGGCGCAGCACCCGACGGGTGGCCGCATGATGCTCTTTCGGCAGGCGTTCCATGATGTTGCGTGCCTTGTGGATCTGGCAGCGCTGGATCGCAGCGGCCGAACCGAAGGTGCGGCGGATCGCCTTCGACAACGGTTTCGCGCCGTCGGCGATGAACAGTCCTGGCACCGTCGGGTCGAGCCCGCGCGAGACCAGGTTGTCCAGCAGGGCCTGAACCGTTGCGGCATTCTCGGTCGCCCCTTCCACCAGCGCCAGCGGATGCTTGTTGCCTTCGCCGTCAACTCCGATTGCGGCGACCAGCACGAGATCGTCGCCGAGATGCAGCCCGTCGATTTGGACCACCAGAAGGTCGAGCGTGGACAGATCGGCAGCCATGAAGTCAGCCAGCCGCGTCGCCGACAGCGCTACGAACCTCCGCGAGGCCGCCGACTTCGAAACCCCCGATCCGGGCGGTGCCGGCACGTCACCCTCGGGCAGTCGGACAGCACGGCCGAACCGGAGCGTCGACACATTGATCAGCATCAGGTTCATCGCCCCGCGACCGAGCCAATCCTCCTGACGCCGCCGTTTCCCAGCTCGGGATCGTGACCTCGCCGCCATCCACGCCCCGGACCCGCGGGCGCTCGACCTCGATCTTGCCGCCGTGGAAACCTATCCGTCCCCGCGTTCGACCCCAACGGTGCGCCCGCCGCGCCGCGTCGCGACCGTGGCGCGGCCCGCAGGCCGCCACAACATCCGCCTCCATCGTCGTGCCGAGCGCCTCCATCCCTGCCGCAAGGCAGAACCGATCGAAGCTCGCCCGCACTTCTGCAAACGCTTCGTCCACCGCCCCGGTCGCCGACGAACCAGCCGGTTTGATATCTCTCGTCATGGCGTTGCTCTCCTTTATGGAATCAGCACCCCGAGCCTACCGGCTCAAGGTGGGCAACGCCGACCTCTTCAGAAATTCAACAGAACCCGGGACATCCCCCGGAACGACCCGAAAGCCGTTAATTCCAGAATGCCGGCGGGTTAACGTAGCCGTTAAGGGAACGTTCAGCGCGCGCGGCGTCCGCGAAGTGCTCGGCGCCTGTCCATCGTCGGCGCGTGCGCGTGGGAACTGAGGCCGAAACCTTTCGGCCAAAACGAAACCGCGCCGGCCGGAGCACTGAAGCGGATAACGTGGGGCATTAGCGTTCCTTTCGCGTTGCGCACAATCGCGCGTGTTCAGAAATCGAGCGGCGACGAGCGAAAATGCCCAATTGCAACCCTTCTCCACTGTAGCAGGTGTTCTGACGCGTGATCGTTTATGATGGCGCAATCAACAGAGTTGTCGAACGGAACGTTCCGCCCATAAAAAGCGAGCCAAGGTGCTTGTTGCGGACAATTCATGTGTTGTGATCACCCTGTTCAAGAGCGCCCTGACAGCCTTTTGCGAAACCAAGCCGAAGTCGGCCAAGGCGCAAGAAGCAGGCTGTGATGAAATTATGTCCGCACGAGCCGCAATCGCCTTTGGCAGTACAAGCGCGAGTCTCCTTTGCGTAACCGTGTGGAAATACGTCAGAGCCTGAGCTGGCTCCGGTTGTCTGAACAGATTTTCCGCGTCGATAAGTGGAGTCTCTGCCATGGTTAGGCTGCCAAGCGGAGTGGCAGCGGGTTGAAGTAGGCTTGATCGGGGGTGACGCCGTCAAGGCTCGAATGCGGGCGCCGACCGTTGTAGAAGTCGAGGTATCGGCCGATCGACGCGAGGGCCTCGCTGACGCTGTCATAGGCCCGCAGATACACCTCCTCGTATTTGACGCTGCGCCATAGCCGTTCGACAAACACGTTGTCTCGCCAGGCTCCCTTGCCGTCCATGCTGATCGCAATGCCGTTGTCGGCGAGCACGCCGGTAAAAGCCTGTCCGGTGAACTGCGAGCCCTGATCCGTATTGAAGACGTCCGGCTTGCCGTGACGAGCCAGGGCATCCTGAAGCGTCTCGACACAGGACGTCGCCTCCATGGTGATCGATACGCGCCACGACAGCACGCGGCGGCTGAACCAGTCGAGCACAACCGCCAGATAAACGAAGCCGCGGGCCATCGGGATGTAGGTGATGTCCATCGCCCACACCTGGTTCGGCCGCGTGATCTCCATTCCGCGCAGCAGGTACGGGTAGATCTTGTGGCCCGGCTCGGGCTTTGTCGTGCGTGGACGGCGACAGAGCGCTTCTATCCCCATCCGCCGCATCAACGTCTTCACATGCCGACGGCCGATCTTGCACCCATCGGCAGCCAGCAGCCCTCGCAACATGCGAGAGCCGGCAAAAGGGAACTCCAGATGCAGCCGGTCGAGGCGCTGCATGATCGCAAGGTCGGCGTCCGGCACCGGCCGCGGCAGGTAGTACACGCTGCCGCGGCCGATGTTCAAAGCCTCCGCTTGCCTGGTGATCGACAGCTCGTGCTCACGGTCGATCATCGCTTTGCGCTCAGCAATCCCGCCTTGGTGAGCGCTCCTTCTAAAAAACTATGCGCGGCGCTGCGCTCCCCCTGTGGGATAGAAACGGACCGGCGCTAGATTGCCGACCGGGAGGGAGCGGCCGATACGATTTTGGTGGCACGTGACCCCGTCAAAAAACCTGGTCCATGGGTTGTCGCGCACTTGAGAGTGGTGACGCCATCCGGCGATCCCGTTTAGGAATCTGACGGATAGCGCAGCCCAGCCCTTCCGCCGCCGTCAGCAGGAGGATTAGAGATGAACCCCAAAAGATCGAAGTCGAGGAACGGAGGTAAGATGCAGATGGTGCACCCGGACGCGGCTGCCATCGACGTCGGAGCGACTATGCACATGGCTGCCGTGAGGGCAGATCGCGCACCGGAGCCAGTCCGCAGCTTCGGTACCTTCACGGCTGATCTGCATCGGCTAGTCGACTGGTTTACTGAATGCGGCGTCGAGACTGTCGTCATGGAATCGACCAGCGTCTACTGGATTCCGATCTTCGAGCTTCTCGATGCCCGGGGATTTAACGTGTTTCTTGTCAACGCGCGCGATGCCAAGCACGTGCCGGGGCGCAAGACCGATGTCAGCGATGCGCAATGGCTGCAGCGGCTCCATTCATTCGGGTTTGCGGGCCAGCTTTCGGCCCAAAGGGCAGATTGCCGAGCTGAGAGCCTACGTGCGTCAGCGCGAGCGTCTGCTGGAGTACGCGGCCTCACACATCCAGCATATGCAGAAGGCCTTGACGGAGATGAATCTTCAGCTGCACCACGTCGTCACCGACATCACCGGCGTGACCGGCCTGCGTATCATACGAGCGATCCTTGCCGGCGAGCGCGATCCTGAGGCGCTGGCGTGCTTGCGCCATTATAGTTGCCGCTCCAGCGCCGAGACGATCGCGAAGGTGCTCACCGGAAGCTACCGCGCCGAGCATCTGTTTGCGCTCGAGCAGGCACTTGCGCTTTACGACGCCTACCACGAGAAGGCATCTGCCTGCGACGCCCGAATTGAAGCCGTGTTGAAGGAACTGAGCTTCCATCGCGGTCATGGCCACGGATCAGCGCCGCAGGTCTCGCGGCGTCGGAATCGAACCGATCAGGCGAACGCTCCAGCTTTCGACGTCCGCGAGGCGCTGTTCGCGTTGCTCGGAAAGGACCTCACCGCGATCGACGGCCTCGGTCCTTACCTCTCGCTGAAGCTGATCGCTGAATGCGGCGACGACCTCTCCTCGTGGCCAAGTGCAAAGCATTTTACCTCCTGGCTGGGACTGGCGCCGAGCAACAAGGTCTCCGGCGGCAAAATGCTCTCGTCCCGAACGCGCCGATCCGGCGGCCGAGCGGCGGCACTTCTGCGCCTTGCTGCCGTGACCGTGGGGCGTACAGACACTGCGCTCGGCGCCTTTTATAGACGGCTCTCAGCACGCATCGGCAAGGCCAAGGCCGTGACCGCCACGGCCCGGAAGATCGCAGTTCTGTTCTACAATGCTGTGCGATACGGAATGGACTATGTCGATCCCAAGGCCTCGTCCTACGAGACGCGTTACCGGACGCGAGTGGTCAACAATTTGCATCGGCGTGCCAAGCCATTCGGCTTTGTTCTCCATCCCTTGGAGCCGAAAAGTAGATGCTGCCGTTTCTTAGGAATCGTTCTCCAGCGTCAGTTCGCCGATCTTGGCGTGCAGCGACTTCACATCGATGGCTGCTTGTTCCGCTCCGGAGCCGCCGCCGGGACCGAACGCATCGGCGGCCTTGCTTTCAAGCTGAGCCTTCCACGCCGTGATCTGATTGGGGTGGACGTCGAACTGCTCGGCAAGCTGAGCCAGCGTTCGATCGCCCTTCACGGCGGCGAGCGCCACCTTCGCCTTGAAGGCCGGCGTGTGGTTCCGGCGTGTTCTTCTGCTCATTGTCGCTCCTGATTCGCAGGCACGGCGTGCCCGCTGTCAGGCAGAAACTCCACTTATCGCCCTGTGCAGAATTCCGGGGCCGGCTCTGTTGAGCAGGCCCTTATAGCCAGAGACGGTGCTCTACGCCGCGCCTTGGCGTTCTCCTCCAGGAGCAGCGTGACGGCCTCTGAGTACGTGATCGACTGCGGGCGCACCTTCCCAAGCGTGAACTCTGCAAGCAGCCGCTTGGCTTCCGTCCGAGCTTGGGAGAGGGAAATCGTGGGGAAACGGCCGATCGTAATGAGCGAGTTCTTGCGGTTGAGGACGAATGTCTTGGAGCCGCCCTGCGACACACGAAAGCCAAAGCTCGGAAGCTTATCGTCCCAATAGCAAATCTGGCCCTTGGGAGGCGGCGATATGCTCCGGAGGCCAACATCAGAAAACGCCATCTTAGCCATCGGCTAGCCATTACCAACGAGGGGAGTGGAGCGGCGATCTATGATGCACCAAGGCGGTAATTCTTCAATAGAATTAAAAAAGGTAGCGGTCGCTATGGCGCAGTATGTTTTAGGATGTAGATGCGAAAATTAGGAATCATAATCCTGGGGTCGGGGGACCAATCCCATTGAAAGCACCTTCGCCACCGTGCGCCACCACACGATCCGATCGAAGGGCTGCCTGTCCAACACGACCGCGCTAGCTTCTTCAAATTGCTTGAGGGCGCACAGAAAAGCTGGCGACGGCTCGACGGACACAACCAGTTGCCAAAACTCGTTCTCGGTGTGACATTCAACGACGGGATCGAGGTCATCGCCAAGCCGACCGACCGTCAGCCCGCAACCGCCGCCGCCTGACCGGCCCGGTCGTCACCAAAAATTGGCGATAGCTCATTGCGGGCTTCTGCTAGCGTGGCGCCCGAAACCCTCAGAACTTACTGAACATCAAGGCTGCGGTGAGATATTTCCTCACCAACGACGCGCACGCGGCAGATAACTGCATTGTCCGGCTCGGCTACGGCCCCTTGGCCATGTCAGGTTCTCGAAAGCTTGCTCGAGTAGGAGGCCTGCTCAAGGTGATCAGACATGAGGTTAGCGTGGACCGTCAAAATTTTGACCCATTTAATGTACCGGCTTGGTTACAGGTGCAGCACGCTGTCTCGGAAGAGCCCCAGACGGACCAGGCCGGGCAAGACGGCTTTGAGCAACACTTGGCCGAGGCAAACCAGACCGATTCTGCTCCCGTCGCCAGTGAGGGACGAGACAACCAGTTTTACCCCCATCTGTCTGAAGAAGACCGGGACATTATCGATAGGGCGATTACTCAGTATGCGACTCAGAAAAATCCACAACCGAGCACGATTAAGTTTTATACTCAGGCACTTCGTCGATTGGGGAATGATCTCCGCGCTCGTGGCCAAACGACTGATCTAAGGGACCACCGGTCCCTGCTCGATCACGTAAATACCTACTTTCCGAGAGACGTAAACATGAAGACAGGGGTGGGCGTCCTTCGCGCGTATCACGATTCCGGCCATATCGTTTCTCGCGGGCGGCCGCGCACGATCCCCTCAGCGAAAGACGCGTCTAGCGAAGGCCAGCCGTTCTGGGACGAGCCGATGGGTGCACTCGCCAGGAGCAACGTCCTGCCAAGCGAGGAGGTCCTCATCAACTTTGAGCAGGAGACAGCTCAGTCGAGAGCAGTGAAGAGGCCGAGGAAGCTAAATAACTCGCAAACGGTTGTAATTGAGCGGCAGCCGACCGAGATCGCGACTTCAGGAGAGGGGGGTGGAGCAATGCCAGCGGCCTCGGCGCTGCAGCCGGCTGAGTCAACGGGAATTGTCGGGCAGAGGGACGAGCAGCCTCTTTATCCGGAGGATGCTCCAGATATCTTGAGGCTTAAGGACGCCCTCATCGAAGGCGGGATGACCTCCGCCGCGGCGAAGCAATATGTAAGCTGTCTTCTTGGCTTTAGCCGTTGGCTGTTCGCAAAAAACAGACCGAGCATCGTTGCTCGGATGGACAGCAAGTCGCTGAGCGACGGCGGTGACATACACGAGTTCGCCGGAGAGGGTACGAAGAAGAAACTCCTTGCAGCATTAGGGCATCTCCGCACCCTTCGGTCAACTGGTGCGCCGATCGTACGCCCAGGGCGCGCTCGCGCCAACCACAATCCTCCTCCCCCGAACGTGGTCCTCACTAATCCCGAAAGCACGGCACTGGTTGGTCCGAGGCGCCTCGACGATGCCGCCGCGCAGCGCAACGCGCCGCACGAAGCTGATGGTCGGCTAGAAGAGCTTCAGGAACAACAGGATGATCAACCCGCGCCGTCGGTTTTCGGCCAAGAGCTCGCCGCGTTTGATCCAGAGCAGCTTCCTCAGGAGCAGCTTCGGCGAGTGCTGGATCATCTGGATGATAAACGCATTCCTTCGCCACTCTCCGTCGTTCCAGAGGAGCTTCAGCGACTGGAAAAGGACCTCCATGAGGAGCTTCACGGACGACGGGACAACCATCCCGCGCCTTCGTTCTCAGTTGATCCTGAAGAGTTCACTTTCAATCCAGAGCTGTTCGCCCCAGGGGAGCTTCGGCGACTGCTTGGTGATGAATCCGCCTCGGAGCTTGAGGGAGGGCGTGATGATCAATCGGCTCACCCGTCGGTTTCCGTCCAGAGGCAGGTCGCGTTCGATCCAGAGCAGCTTACTCCGGAGCAGCTTCGGCGAGTGCTGGATCATCTGGATGATCAACCCATTCCTTCGCCAGTCTCCGTCGCTCCAGAGGAGCTTCAGCGACTGGAAAAGGACCTCCATGAGGAGCTTCACGGACGACGGGACAACCACCCCGCGCCTTCGTTCTCAATTGATCCAGAAGAGTTTACTTTCAATCCAGAGCTATTCTCTTCAGGGGAGCTTTGGCGACGATGAATCCGCAGAGCAGGAAGGGTGAGATGATCACCCCGCCCCGTCCGCTTTGGTCCAGGGGGATGTCGCATTCGATGCAGAGCAGAGCTCTCAGGAGGGAGCTAGGGCAAGTGCTGGATCATCTGGATGACCATCCCCCTCGCCAGTCTCCGTCCTCTCAAAGCGGCTTCCCGGTCGCATCGTTCCCGGGGAACCAAAGGCGGCGTCCCGTTTCGGGATCACTTCCAGTCGGCGCGCCGTCAAATCCGACGCGAGCGTGGTATCGCTCCAGCGTAGGCCGCCTTGCGCGGTGTGGTGCTTAGCCCGTCCTATTCGTGAGAGTGCGTTTCTTTTAGTCCGATTGATGTGGCCGCACATCTGCTCTGACGAGGCGCGCGGGATTGCCTTCGGCCTTTCACCGCCTGACGACCGGTACTTTGCAACGCGCTTGAGGGATGGGGTGGGCGAACGGGGGGTGGACGCCCCGCCGGTCAAGGACCGAGCGGCAGCAGCGCGCCTGGCAAGCCGCGGATCAGGTCGGCTTCGGGACATGCCGCGGCAAACGCAAGGCGAATGCGGCTCGTGGTCTCGACGACACGGGCAGCGAGTTTCAAGAGACGAAGACGCAGCGTCGCGAACTCGGCTGTGGCCAATTCCCGGGCTTTGGGAATCGCGTCGCGCACGGTCAGCATCAGCCAATAAGCGGCGGTGTGGAGAACGAGGCGGACTTGATTGGCGAGCGCCGAACGGCAGCTGGTGCGATCGGAGGCGAGCTGCGTCTTATGCAGCTTGATCAGATTCTCGGCTTGGCCGCGCGCGCAATACAGGCTGTCGTAGATCCACTCGGCCGAGCCGACATCGAGGCTGGTGACGACGAAACGGATGTCGAGGCCGAGCATCGTCGCCTCAGTACGGGCGACGGTACGTCGTTCGCGATCCCAGGACTTTGCCTTGTGGCGCGTCTCGGTATAGCCACGCAGAACCGGCAGGTTCTCGATGGCGCGTCGCGTGCGGATGCCGTCGGCGGCCTCGTCGACTTTTCTGGCGAGCGGCTTGGTGCCGGACAGACCGAAGATGTAGTCGATGCCGTTGGTCTCGCACCACGCCATTGCCTCCGGCCGGGCATAGCGCCCGTCGCCACGGAACGTAATTCGCGTGTTGTGCCACCGCGTCCGGATATGCCGTATCAGGCGGCGCAGATGGGCACGCACCTCGACGCCGCCCGGCGTCTTGCCGGGCCGCAGCACGACCGCCACGGGCCGGCGCTTCTCCGTGTCGTAGACGTGGATCGGCAGGAAGCAGCGTTCGTCATAATGAGCGTTGAACAGCGAGAGCTGCTGATGGCCGTGGACGACATCGCAGGTATCATCGATGTCGAGCGTGACGGATGCCGGCTCGCGCGGGTAGCTATCCATCCATGCGTCGAAGGCGCGGAGCATTCTCCAGCCGCGACAGCGTCGGTTGGGAACACAGATCGCGACCCGTGTCCGGCAGCCGTCCGCAGGCCAGCTTGAATGCGGGATCGGACCGCAGATGATCGAGGTCGTCGGCGTCCTCGCCCACATCGCCGACCTTCCGCATCGCGTCTGCACGAACTGCTGCCCTAGGAATGGAAGCTCCTGCACCAAGCCGACAAGCCCGGCGATCAGCAGGCTGCCTGACCTTCACACGCTATCATAGAGCTCGCCGTGCCCGCGCGCATGCGTTAATCAGGCGGCCTTCGTCGTTTTACGATTGCCCACATCTTTTGCGGTGCACTGAGCCGAAAACTTGAGTCGCCAGAATCGCTAGTGATTCTTTGATGTACCAACCGCTGGTACATGCCGATTCCGAGGCCCAGAAAATTGGAACTATGCCTCATGATATTTGGATTCATGGCATGATAATTGGAACCATGTCGGCAGCGCCTTTGAGGTAGGCGATCGAGGGGTAGGCCTTTCCCTTAACCGGCGCTCCAGTCACCGGCACGCCCCTTCTGCGGGGGCATCCCACAACGCTCCGAGAGTGTGGGCGCGGATGGGCCTTTTCGTGACGGGTTGAAGGCTGGGAGAAAGCCTCCCGGCGCCGTCGCGGAGCCCCCTGCGATGTCCAGCGAAACCATACGGCCTTGCCAACGCCAACCGGACGAGCCTTTAGCCTGCCCTGTTCTCCCTCTCTTCGAGGCATCTGAGAGCCCGTTGGTATTCAAATTCGCACCATGCAAGCTCGAAAGGTTCCATCAGTGTCTCTACCCACGCCTCGGCAAAGGCTGCCATTCCGACGAAAAACAGAATCCGCGACCTCCTGACTGACTATCGTTGACGTCGCCGGCGAAGTCGAATGAGATGTCCGCCACGGCCAGCTACATATGCAGCTAAGAGGATCGCCATCAGCGCTTCAATTGGACCTTGGTAAGCGTTAGGCAACTCAAGGAAGGCTCGGAACGATACGAAGGTTTATGGCGATCCGTTCGCCTGGCACGCCTAACAACTTCCACGTATCCAACGGCTGGCCGAGCAGCGAAATCGACCGCGCTTATGCGAGGAACCACCCGCCTGACGGCCTCAGCTTGCCGCTTAGGGGGAACAGGTTGCATTCGGGGCGAGGATAGCGAAAACTGTAGCGCTGATAAGAAGGCGGTGGCGCAGCATAATGCGGAATTGCCCGGCTAGGTGGTTGCGGCGTAAGCGCGACTTTCTCGTCACATTGAATCTCGCATAGAATCAGTCGGCCCCTACGAGAGCCAGTGGATTCGCTGCTGGATGAGAGATTATGTTATATCAGGCCGGGTTTTCGGCGCTGCGGCTTTTGGGGAAGTTGAGAGGGAGTAGATCTTCAATATCGTCGTCGTCGCGGCGCTGGGGCAATTCGGTGAGGACATGTCGCAACCATGCGAAGGGCTCAACGCTACAGGCGCGACAGGTCAGCACCAGGCTATAGACAACGGCACTGGCGCTGGCTCCATCAACGGTATCGCTGAAGAGCCAATTTTTCCTGCCACAGGCGAAGATTCTGATGTCGCGCTCAAGAAGGTTGTTGTGGATCGGCATCTCGCCGTCCTCGGTGTAGCGCGTCAGATATTCCCACTGATTGAGCGTATAGGAGACAGCATCGCCGAGCTTGGTGTCGGGCACGACCTTTGGGGCGATTGCTTCGAGCCATGCCTTGAGAGCGTTCAGGACAGGAATGCTGTGTTGCTGGCGGAAGCGGCGCCTGTAATTGGCCCGCGTTTCGCCGTCATCCGGTTTTTCTTCGCGCACCTGTCTTTCAATCCGGTAGAGTTGGTCGAAGAACTTGAGGGCTTGCGCCGGCGGCCCGCCGGGTTTCTTCCTCGCTTTGAGGGCGTCGACAAAGCGCCGCCTGGCGTGGGCCACGCATCCGATATGCGTGGCGCCTTTCAACGTGCGCCAGGCCGAGTAACCGTGACTCATCAAGATGCCGCGGTAGTCGCCAAGGAAGGTCTGCGGGTGTTCCTGCCCACGACCAGGCTGATAATCGAACAGCACAATCGGCTGCTCACTGTCCTCGCCGCTGCAATAGGCCCACATGTACGAGGTGCTGGAGGCTTCCTTGTCCTTTTCGTTCAATACCTGAACCGTTGTTTCGTCGCCGTGGATGAGGGCCTGGCACGCTCGGGTGCACAACCGTCACCCGCAGCTTCTGTCCTTCTTCCATCACGTAGTGTCCACCTCACATTTGGTGGCCACCTCATGCATCAGCTCTCTCAACATAAAAAGGTACGCGAATGAGGAAGCTAAAGTCCTCGCATTTTAAATCGCCGTCCAAGGAAACGGTAGTGAAGCGATCGATTACGATGTGATGGCTGCCGCCTATCGGGCTGACAATGAGCACGGCGCTTGGAACACGCTATACGAAATGTGCGCCATTCTCACCTTATTCGGCGCTTGCCTATACCCAACGATCGAGACGATGGCAATCGACAGGATCGAACGACGGAGCGCATCGCTCTGTGCTCACTCCGGCCATCATCGTGCCATCAACGTGTGGTCATTGCGATCGCTGCCGATCGACAGCGTTGCTCCATCGTCTCATACGTACTCTCAGCCCCTCTACTTCATGAAGCGCGATTGGAAAAAAACGATGGGGTTTATGCGTCGGCCAATCTCTGCGACAAGGCACCGAGTCGCCTGAAGGCACAGCCGTCGACTGGTTTGCAAAATGAATAGGAGGCATCGGGTTGCTAATAGATTTTCCGCGCATCAATCGGTCTAAGGCTGTCTTCGATGATATTTATGCTTCGGATGATCCCAGGGCATATTTCACCGTGCTGGGAGACCTGGATTATATGATCCCGGACGTGGCTGAGCCGGTTGTGCGCCAGATTCTCGCGGCGAACGCATCGGCAACTGGCGTTAAGCCGACCGTGCTTGACATTGGCTGTTCATACGGCATCAACGCTGCTGTGCATCGGTTTCCACTGACGTTCGGGGGCTTGCGTCATCGCTACGCTCGGCGCGAGATGAGGGCAATCAGCTCTGATACACTGGTGCGTCTTGATCGCAGTTTCTATGCGTCTTGGCCGGATGTCGGACTGGCACGATTTATCGGTCTCGATGTATCGGCACCGGCGATCAGCTATGCAACAGGTGTCGGTCTCCTTGAGCAGGGTATTGTCGCTGATCTTGAAAAGGAGACGCTATCGACGGACAGCGCGCACATCATCCGCCCCACTGACGTTATCATGTCGACGGGGTGCATCGGCTACGTTACCGAGAAGACGTTCAGCAAAATTCTCGATGCGACAGAGAAGCGTCCATGGATTATCTCATTCGTGCTACGAATGTTCCCATTTGATTCTCTGGCTGCAACGCTCGCGAAGCGTGGCCTTGTAACGGAACGTCTTACCGGCGCGACATTTATCCAGCGTCGCTTTCGCGATGCTGAAGAGTTTGAAAGTTGTTTGGCCACCTTGGCGGCTCTTGGCGTCGATACTACCGGTCTTGAGTCGGAAGGGCTGTTTCACGCCGATTTGCTCTTGTCCCGCCCTGAGATGGATGCGCGCGCCACCCCTCTCGAAAACATTGTCACCGTCGCCAGCGGCAGGGGTCGGCCTATCGGGCCCCGTTATGTGCATATTGGAGGCAACGCGGGCTTGCAGGTTGCGTTGGAGCCGTGACGGGTTCCTTTTCCGAGGATAGTTGTGGGTATGCCCCAAGGAACTGTACACCGAAGTGGATCATACCCTGACTTCCTGAATGATTACTTTCTATCAGGTCGGTAGTCTTACAGAGAAGCCTTGGTTATGACTACTTCGCCGATTGCGAATCCATGTGTTGCCGTGCCGTATGATCGAGGTCGCCGCTGCGTCAGATTTCTACGATCGAGTGCGGCGTTGCCGTTTCCAACGTATCGTTCGAAGTGCGGCAAGCGAAGAAGGTCGCACTGCGGCCGACGCCAAGGCTAGGGCGAAATCGATAGCAAGGGTCAGCACGAGCCAGCCGATTAGCGCGCCAGCCAGAGCCTGTTCCAGGCCAGCCAGATCACGCCCGCAATCGCGGCCCAGAAATGGAAGCCGTCGCGTACGAAGACGAATTTGTCGGCCGCCGCAAGAGCCGCGCCGTTGGCCGCGGGGGTATGCACTGTATAGACCGGCTTCGAACGCTCCGCCGAGGATGGACTCTTACTTACAGCATGATCTTCCGGAAACCGGCACGACCTTTTCCGGATCATGCACCCGGAGATCAGCCGCCGAGCTGCCCCTTGGTTGAGACGCCAGCATGCATTCGCTGTGGTCTTCCATGCGAGCCTGCAGGAAGACGCCGTCTTGAGGTCTGAGGTCGCATACCCGAGCTGGTCTCGCATCGGACCCGCCTGACGACAGGAGGGGGGCGCTCCGATTCTGTCGGCACCTCTTCACCGGCCTTCGGTTTGAGCCGACGAAATTCATCGACCGACATCATAATCGATCTGGTTTGCCGTGGTTCATGATTGCGACGCGGCCGGATACGGCAGCCCGCTGCATCTCCCCGGATTGCTGCTGCAAATCCTGAGAGGAGAAGGTTCGAATAAGCGCTCAATGATCTTCACGTATTTATGTATTTTTCTCGAGTAGGTGCGCGGCGCCATTCGAGCGCAGCAATCGACATCATCCTTGAGCTGACGATTGGCGCTCGAGCCAGAGGCTGAGGTCTCTCGCGTAAGCGAGGATGATGCGACGGAGAGAGTGGCTGATGATCTGCGGCAGGCGGCGGCCAATCCGAGATTGCGCGAGCAGTTTTTTGCACAGGCTTCCGAAACCAAGGCCGCCGCCGAGCTGGCGTTCGACGCCTTCATCGAGAGCTACACGCCCAAATACGAGAGGGCGGCCGACTGCCTGAGCAAGGATCGGGACACGCTACTGGCGTTCTACGACTTCCCGGCCGAACACTGGAAACACCTGCGGACCACCAATCCCATTGAAAGCACCTTCGCTACCGTGCGCCACCGCACGATCCGATCGAAGGGCGCGCGCGGAGGCCGGGGTCCGATATCCCGGAGGACCGTCAACGTGGCAGCGTTCTGCCCTTAGCAGGCCCACCTGTCGATCAGCTGACGAGTGTCGCTGCAGAACCCCGGGTCGCTCGGTTGCCAGCGGTGACAGAAGTAAGCCCAGTTTGAGGTTGAACCGGTCAAGATTCGCAAAGACCAGCTTGGCTGTGAATAAGCACCGAAGCGGGACCCCAACTCAGATGAACGCAACGCTCTGATGTCGCACGAGGAAATTCGTTCACGATGAGGT
The DNA here is from genome assembly GCF_036923295.1 of Bradyrhizobium sp. 26S5. Lineage (NCBI taxonomy): Bacteria > Pseudomonadati > Pseudomonadota > Alphaproteobacteria > Hyphomicrobiales > Nitrobacteraceae > Bradyrhizobium > Bradyrhizobium sp. 26S5. The sequence continues at coordinate 1,689,286 of NZ_CP145948.1, forward strand.
CCGGATCGGCGCCGATCGGCCTCCCGCTGTCTTCCAAAGTCACGAACCAGATCAATAGGTTGGCCTCACGTCGCCCCGGAGCGCATTCTGGGGCTTATTTACAGCCGCGTCCCGCGGGCCCATGATGGAACGATCATGACAAGCCGCTCCAATGAGCGCTGGTGTTCAGACGCGATCGAGTTCACCTGCTGGAATGGCGAGATCGCGCGCGGTTGCCTTTGCTCTGGACCGCCATGACTGCGAGGTCATCGCTGAGTGACCACGACGGCCGGGATTTCCGGCGAGATGATCAGGGGCATGATGATCCACTGTGTCGAGCAGCGGTTCGAGGACATCCAGGCTCCTCGCAAGGTGCGATGGCTGACCAACAATGGCTCCATCTTCGCCGCCTACCTTACCCTCGAGATTGCCGCGACCCTGAACCTCGAGCTTGCTTCACGCCGGTCGAAAGCCCCGAGAGCAACGGCATGGCCGCGGCATTCGTGAAACTTTCAAGCGCGACTACGTTTGTGTGAACCCGTTTCTGATGCGCGCACCGCGCTGCTCCGGATCGACCACTGGATGGCGGATAATTAACTCAGAATACCCGCATTCCCGGCTGGGCTACGCTCACCGCGGGAGCACATTGCATCACTCAAACTAGCCCGTCTTATTCGTCAGAGGGCGCCCGAGAGGCTGGCGAGCGTGGTGTAAAGCGCTGAAGCGGCGTAGGATTCGGTTGCAAAGCCAACCCCATCACCTTCAGCCGCGAACAGCACGCCCGCCATGACCGATGATACGATTCTGCCCTTCTCGTTTCCAGCCGTTCACGCCAAGAAAGTCACAGCTGCCTTCGATGGCGGTCGGCTGACCTCGAACGGGGGCGTGATGCTTCTGGCGATGGCCGAGCGGCGTCTCGGCTTGGCCGACAATTTGGCCCGCGTGTTCCCGGATCGGCGCGATCCGACGCGGGTCGTGCACAGCCTTGTCGATATGTTCCGCGCGCGCATGTTCGCGATCTGCTGCGGCTACGAGGACGCCGACGACCTCGATCATCTGCGGTCCGATCCCGCATTCAAGCTGGCCTGCGGACGGCTGCCGGACACGGGTCGCGATCTGTGTTCCCAACCGACGCTGTCGCGGCTGGAGAATGCTCCGCGCCTTCGACGCATGGATGGATAGCTACCCGCGCGAGCCGGCATCCGTCACGCTCGACATCGATGATACCTGCGATGTCGTCCACGGCCATCAGCAGCTCTCGCTGTTCAACGCTCATTATGACGAACGCTGCTTCCTGCCGATCCACGTCTACGACACGGAGAAGCGCCGGCCCGTGGCGGTCGTGCTGCGGCCCGGCAAGACGCCGGGCGGCGTCGAGGTGCGTGCCCATCTGCGCCGCCTGATACGGCATATCCGGACGCGGTGGCACAACACGCGAATTACGTTCCGTGGCGACGGGCGCTATGCCCGGCCGGAGGCAATGGCGTGGTGCGAGACCAACGGCATCGACTACATCTTCGGTCTGTCCGGCACCAAGCCGCTCGCCAGAAAAGTCGACGAGGCCGCCGACGGCATCCGCACGCGACGCGCCATCGAGAACCTGCCGGTTCTGCGTGGCTATACCGAGACGCGCCACAAGGCAAAGTCCTGGGATCGCGAACGACGTACCGTCGCCCGTACTGAGGCGACGATGCTCGGCCTCGACATCCGTTTCGTCGTCACCAGCCTCGATGTCGGCTCGGCCGAGTGGATCTACGACAGCCTGTATTGCGCGCGCGGCCAAGCCGAGAATCTGATCAAGCTGCATAAGACGCAGCTCGCCTCCGATCGCACCAGCTGCCGTTCGGCGCTCGCCAATCAAGTCCGCCTCGTTCTCCACACCGCCGCTTATTGGCTGATGCTGACCGTGCGCGACGCGATTCCCAAAGCCCGGGAATTGGCCACAGCCGAGTTCGCGACGCTGCGTCTTCGTCTCTTGAAACTCGCTGCCCGTGTCGTCGAGACCACGAGCCGCATTCGCCTTGCGTTTGCCGCGGCATGTCCCGAAGCCGACCTGATCCGCGGCTTGCCAGGCGCGCTGCTGCCGCTCGGTCCTTGACCGGCGGGGCGTTCACCCCCCGTTCGCCCAACCCATCCCTCAAGCGCGTTGCAAAGTACCGGTCGTCAGGCGGTGAAAAGCCGAAGGCAATCCCGCGCGCCTCGTCAGAGCAGATGTGCGGCCACATCAATCGGACCAAAAAAAACGCACTCTCACGAATAGGACGGGCTAAAGGGTAGTTTGTTGCTGATTCCCAGCGTGTCAAATTCGAGCCCGGCTTCGAAGGCCTATATTTTTGAAAGTGAGAACGGATGGATTTCCCCTCGACGAAGTGGGTGAGCACGGACCCGCAAGAGAGTTCGCCCGCGGCGCCGTCCGCAGATACGGCGACCTTTGAGCGGCAGCTGAGCGAGATCGCCAATTCAGGTGGAGGTGGTGGAGCAATGCCGGCCGCCTCGGCGCTGCAGCCGGCTCAGTCAGCTGGGGTTTTGAAAGGGCACAGCAAGCAGCCTCTTTATTCCGAGGATGCTCGCCTTATTTCGGGGCTTGAGGAGGCCCTCCGCAACGGCAACGTCGCCAACCACACCGCCAGGGATTATGCAGGTTCTCTTCTCAGCCTTGGCCGCTGGCTCTTCGCAAATAACAAAGATCCGATCGCTGCTCGGCTCGACGACCAGTCGCTAACCAATGATGCGCGCGAGGCCATCAAAAAGGGTCTTAACAGGAGGCGACTCCTTCTGGCAATAGACCATCTCCGGACCTTCCAGTCGACGGGCGTCGTGCCGATCACAGGCCGGGCTGAGCTAAATCCTCACCCTCAGGACGTAGCTCTCATCAAAGAGTACAAAAACGAAGCAGCGACAGGGACCGGCAGGGGGTATGCAACTGTTCTTCGCAGTTTCAGTGACTACCTGCGTGAAAACAACAAGAAGGGCATTGCTGCTCGGCTTTCCGGCAAGGCGTTGGATGGAGATGTCGAGAGCTATAGGAAAGACGCCGGGGGTAATCGGAATATCGGTGCCGCACTGGCTGATCTCCGAAAATCGCAGGCCGGCGCTAAAGCGATGGAGCTCGAGCGCCATATTTCCCCCGGTCCTGATCCCGAAGACGCGGTACTGATGGAGCCGATGCCCGCCGGCGGCGCCGCTGCGCAGCACAGCGCGTCGCAGGACGCGGGCAGTTGGCCAAAGGAGCTGCTTCCTGTAGAAGGCTACGATCAGGATTTGCTTTGGGAGCTGATGGACGAACCCGGCCCGTCGTCATCTCTTCTTGAGCCAGCCGCGCGCCATGACCAGTCATCGGATCCCGGAGAGTCCATTCGTCCCTTGAACTGGGGCTACGACCGCCAGCAGTTCCCGGACGAGCCGATCGGTGCACTTGCCAGGAGCAACCTCCTGCCAAGCGAGGAGGTCCTCATCAACGATGAGCATGACACAGCTGAATTGAGGCCAGCGAAGAGGCCGAGGACCCTAGACAATCTGCACGGCGTTGCCAGCGAGCGGCAGCTGAGCGAGCGTGGTGGAGCAATGCCGGCCGTCTCGGCGCTGCAGCCTGCTCAGTCAGCTGGGGTTTTGATAGGGCGGAGCAAGCAGCCTCTTTATTCCGAGGACGCTCGCCTTATTTCGGGGCTTGAGGAGGCCCTCCGCAATGGCAACGCCGCCAATCACACCGCCAGGGATTATGCAGGTTCTCTTCTCAGCCTTGGCCGCTGGCTCTTCGCAAATAACAAAGATCCGATCGCTGCTCGGCTCGACGACCAGTCGCTAACCGATGATGCGCGCGAGGCCATCGAAAAGGGTCATCACAGGAGACTCCGTCCGGCAATAGACCATCTCCGGACCTTCCAGTCGACGGGCGGAGTCGTGCCGATCACAGGCCGCGCTGAGCTAAATCCTCATCCCCAGGACGTGGCTCTGATCAAAGAGTACAAAAACGAAGCAGCGACAGGGACCGGCAGGGGGTATGCAGCTGTTCTTCGCAGTTTTAGTGACTATCTGCGTGAAAACAACAAGCCGAGCATTGCTGCTCGGCTTTCAGGCAAGTTCCTGGATGGAGATGTCGAGAGCTATAGGAAAGACGCCGGGGGTAAGAATATCGGTGCCGCGCTGGCTGATCTCCGAAAATCGCAGGCCGGCGCTAAAGCGATGGAGCTCGAGCGCCATATTCTCCCCGGTCCTGATCCCGAAAACGCGGTACTGATGGAGCCGATGCCCGGCGGCGGCGCCGCTGCGCAGCACAGTGCGTCGCAGGACGCGGGCAGTTGGCCAAAGGGGTTGCTTCGTCCCTTGAACTGGGACTACGACCGCCAGCAGTTCCCGGACGAGTCGATCGGTGCACTTGCGAGGAGCAACCTCCTGCCAAGCGAGGAGGTCGTCATCAACGATGAGCATGACACAGCTGAGTTGAGGCCCGCGAAAAGGCCGAGGACCCTAGACAATTTGCACGGCCTTGCCATTGAGCGGCAGCTGAGCGAGATCGCCAATTCAGGTGGAGGTGGTGGAGCAATGCCGGCCGCCTCGGCGCTGCAGCCGGCTCAGTCAGCTGGGGTTTTGAAAGGGCACAGCAAGCAGCCTCTTTATTCCGAGGATGCTCGCCTTATTTCGGGGCTTGAGGAGGCCCTCCGCAACGGCAACGCCGCCAACCACACCGCCAGGGATTATGCAGGTTCTCTTCTCAGCCTTGGCCGCTGGCTCTTCGCAAATAACAAAGATCCGATCGCTGCTCGGCTCGACGACCAGTCGCTAACCAATGATGCGCGCGAGGCCATCAAAAAGGGTCTTAACAGGAGACGACTCCTTCTGGCAATAGACCATCTCCGGACCTTCCAGTCGACGGGCGTCGTGCCGATCACAGGCCGGGCTGAGCTAAATCCTCACCCTCAGGACGTAGCTCTCATCAAAGAGTACAAAAACGAAGCAGCGACAGGTACCGTACGTACCTATGCAGTTGTTCTTAACAGTTTCAGTGACTACCTGCGTGAAAATAACAAGAAGGGCATTGCTGCTCGGCTTTCCGGCAAGGCGTTGGATGGAGATGTCGAGAGCTATAGGAAGGACGCCGGGGGTAATCGGAATATCGGTGCCGCACTGGCTGATCTCCGGAAATCGCAGGCCGGCGCTAAAGCGATGGAGCGCGAGCGCCATATTTCCCCTGTTCCTGATCCCGAAGACGCGGCACTGATGGAGCCGATGCCCGTCGGCGGCGCCGCTGCGCAGCACAGCGCGTCGCAGGACGCGGGCAGTTGGCCAAAGGAGCTGCTTCCTGTAGAAGGCTGCGATCAGGATTTGCTTTGGGAGCTGATGGACGAACCCGGCCCGTCGTCATCTCTTCTTGAGCCAGCCGCGCGCCATGACCAGTCATCGGATCCCGGAGAGTCCATTCGTCCCTTGAACTGGGGCTACGACCGCCAGCAGTTCCCGGACGAGCCGATCGGTGCACTTGCCAGGAGCAACCTCCTGCCAAGCGAGGAGGTCCTCATCAACGATGAGCATGACACAGCTGAATTGAGGCCAGCGAAGAGGCCGAGGACCCTAGACAATCTGCACGGCGTTGCCAGCGAGCGGCAACTGAGCGAGATCGTCGCTTCAGGCGGTCGCCTGCTGACGTCGGCCCCCACCCATCAACTGGGTGCATCGCCATGGCAGGCGCAGCCGACGATGCAGGGGAGCGGGTACCAAGATGCCACGACGCCGCAGCGAGCTGTCAGTCGGCCATTGGTCCTCCCGGAAGGTTATGATCAGGATCTGCGTTTGATGGTGGAAGACGGCCCACCGTGGCCCGGGGTTCCCCCGGAGCAGGCGCAGGACATAGTCCAAGCTGGACAGCAGGAACCTGCCTGGTCCGCCTCAACCTGGTCGCCGCAGATGCCGCTCAACTTTGATTGGAGTATGTGGCCGATGCTGGAAGCATCGCCAGCGCAGGCTGCCAGGGCTCGTTCAAGCACCTACGCTGGTCTTGAGCCATTTCTTGCTCTGAATGCGCCGACACCGTCCGAGTTGCGCGACGACGCTCACTTTGCGCCAGCGCACTCTACCAGGGCTCCCTCAGACATCTACGCTGGTCTTGAGCCATTTCTTGCTCTGAATGCGCCGACACCGTCCGAGTTGCGCGACGATGCTCACTTTGCGCCAGCGCCGGCTGCCAGGGCTCGCTCAAGCACCTACGGCGGTCCTCCATTGGTTGATCTGACTGCGGCCACGCCGTCTGAATCACGCGACGATGTTAATTCTGTGCCGGCGTTTCCGAGCACCTCCTACGATGCTCAGATCGGGGCTTTAGGTCCGACAGCCTCGTCTCACGGCCGCGGGCTGGTGCTCGAGGACACGGAATGGCTGGGCGACGAGCATGTCCTGAGAGATTACCAGCTCCTGGCGCAAGAGTTGGGGGGGGACAATCCGAATCTCGCCGCCCGGACGCGGTTCGTGGATCCTCTCATAACCCTTGTTAGCCTGCGCTTGGGCACCGAGAGCGAAATGCTACGCGCATTCCAGCGCATCGTCCATGATCAGAATGGTGACGACACAGCCGACTTCCTGTTCCTGCCAGTGAACAATGCCCGTGCTACGAATCTCCCCGGCACCCATTGGTCGTTGCTGTTTGTTGATCGCCGCGACCGCGAAAGGCCGGTTGCCTATCGCTACGACTCCATGGGGGAATACAACAACACGCCCGCAGCAGAGCTCGCAGCAAGGCTGGGCGCCCGCCTGGAGTCACGCGGCATGACCCAGCAGCTGAACACTTATGATTGCGGCGTCTTCGTGGTGGACGGCACGCGGGCGCTGGTTAGGCAATTGGAGCAAGGACGAGCACCACACCTGCTGAACCTCAGCAGCCTCGTTGCCAATCGGCAGGCGCTGCAGAACCGACTCAGGGGCTGATGTCGTACGCATACGACGAAGCTTTCAATTACCCATAATTTCGCCGACTCACGCTGATCCGCGAAATCTTGAATCGAAAGTATCACTTGTGATTCCTTGCTGAGCACTTGATTCGCGAGGGGGCGCTCTATGGGGCTGACATTAAGGGATCAATCCGCAAAAGGCTGTTTGCGGTCCTTCCGCAAACTGCTCACGCAGATTGGAAGCGCCATGGGACAAAGCATCCAGCTCGTCTGCCAGGATTGGGCGAATACCAAGGCAGCCTACCGCTTCTTCTCCAATGACCGGGTCAGCGAAGCGGACATTCTGACCGGCCATTTCCAATCGACACGTGATCGTGTCGTCGCCGCTGAAGGTTTGGTTCTTGTGCTGCACGGTACAACCGAGTTCAGCTATCAACGCGAGAAGTCAGAAGTGATCGGCATCACCAAGAGCATAAACAGTGGACGGGATAAGGCGGGAATTGCGTCAAATTCCGCTTACTAAGCTTCTCGCCGAGACCGTTGACGAGCTTCGCGAGGACGTCGGAGAGCCGGTGCTCGGCGCTGACGCTATTGAGCTTACAGGTCTCGATCAACGAAGCTAACTAATCTCAAACCTTTGAGAAGCGCTCCTTCGGCTCCCGGTCGATTAAGTTGACGATGCCCCGCTACCTCCAGCAGCACCCCAGACGCCATAGAATTGCAACCCATGGTGAGCTGGGTTTTCCTGTGCATCCGGGGAAAACGCTCTTGGTCAGCTTCTCGTCAGCCGAGCTGTCTATCCAAACAGGCTGCGCATTATGGACCTGATTGGAGGTGGAAGATGGCGGGCATTGTTGGGCCTTCAGGAGCCGACAGCGCATGGGGATCGAGCAGTTCGAGCCCGGAGCCCGATCCCGCCCCTGGGGAAGGCGGGCAATCTTTCGACAGGGAATTGGAGCGGATGCGCTCCGGAGGAACCGCGCTCATGAGTGAGCCACCCGCGTCCGGTGTGGCAGTCCGGATGCCCTCGAGTGTCGACGGAATCAAGGCAGCGAAGCAAAAAATGCGCAGCCTGCTTGAGGGCCTTGATAGTTCTCGAAATGCAGCCACACAAGCCCGGAATCCGTCGGAGACGCAAGAGCTGATCGATCAAATCGTCAAGGCAGGCTCGGAAGTTCTGAAGTATTACGCGAGCCTCCCCCCGGACATGGCGCGCAGGCTTCTTTCCGATGGTCAGGCTCGTCAAGTCCGCGCCGAAACTATCGCTGCGGGAGACGAATGCAACATCGCGGCCACCTGGATTGTCAACAACCTGGAGGCGAACAGGAGCAAAGCAGCAGCCGTGCTCGGCCGGATGCGAGATGCCGGCGCTCCGTCCGACCAGCTGGACCGGGCGGTATCCAGCGTGGCGAAGCATTACGAAGCCTGCTTGGATTGGTGGGGAAAGAAGGTATTGCGCTCGGAGCGGATGCGGTCCGTTTATACGGACACCGCCAACTTGCCCAGCACCACGTCCAAGATGCGGGAGGAGGAAGAGGCCGCGCTACGCCAGCATACCGGCTGGGCGCTGTATACGAAGTGCATGTACCTGGAATCGCGCATCGCTCTCGCGCGACTCTTGATCGAGTCGAAGGCGGCCACGTTCGGCCCAGCCGTGAACGACGCCCTCATGGGTGAGGATGGGCGGGTGCGACTGCTTGGGACCTTTATCGCGGATTTTTTTCCGGCATTCAACTCGACTTCCCACGCCGTTCTGGAGGGAGCGGCGCTCGACGCAGACCACTGCACCGTTCTGGAAGGAGTCATGGAACGGCTTTCGGAATTTGCCTCAGGGGTGCACGGCATCGTTACCCGACTAAGGGGCGCCGGAACGGATGCCGACCTTCCGTTGGAACTGTTGGGCCAGATCGCGGAAGGTGCATGGGTCACCGCGGACGACGTCACGCGTCTTTTGGTCGTGCAGCCAAAGACGCCCGCCATGATTGAGCCGCTGGCCCGGACTGCCGTAGTGGTTGAAGGGGGCGCGGCGCGGAGGAAGGGGAAAGGCAAGCGCGCCCCGGCCGCAGGCGAGCGAAGTTCGGCGGGCGGGCTGCGCGAGCCGCAGCTCGCCACGCCCGACGCTGCCACGGCCCCAACAGGCAAGGTGATCGTACTCTCGGATTTGGGTACAAAGAAACTCGCGAGCGCGGAGGAGGCAGACGCGAGGGTGTCATCGTCGGCGACTGGGCACCTGGAGATATTGCAGGCTCCGCCCTCCAGGAAAGCACTGACCGGATTAATCGAGCGATTGGACGAACTTTTGCAGTTCGATCTGCCCGCTCAGCAAAGCACCGTCTCGCAAGCGCGCCAGATGAAGCCCGAGGACGCCGATCACGTCGTGGATCTCGTCGTTAAGCGACTGCAGACGCAGGCCTCCGAGATTGAGGCCAGTGTAGTCGCGCTGGAGGAGCCTCGCCGACGTGTCCTACTCACGCCTGCGCAAGTGCCGGAAGTGCATGACAAAATAACCCGGCTCAAGGCGATGTTGTCCGAGGTGCAGGACAGGCGAACTCTTTGAAGGCGCGAAAGGCGGCGATCACGATCGATTGCATGAAGACCTACGCGTTTCCGTCCCAGAAGTATCTTGAACAGTTGCGGGCGGCCGGGGAGCTGGCGTCTGTGAATCCACCGCGCGCCTTGAAGGATGATCCGGGGACACTGTTCGAGATCAAGCTGCAGCCCAAGGCCCTGCGCAATGGCGCGATGCCAAGCCCGATGTGGGTGCACATCCATACCAAGCGGCCGGTACATGCCTGGCAGTTGGCAACGCTGAGCGATGCCGAGTTCGCCGCTTGCCACGTGAAGTCCAATGACCAACGCGGCTACAATCAGGACTGGCAGAGCGCTCAAGCTGCGACGGGGCGCGAGAACGTCGTGATCCACCGCGGGAAGCTCACGCCGGCGTTCTGTAGGTCCTTGATGAGCACCGCAGTTGGTGGCCATCCGTGGTATCCCCTTCCCGAGACGGAGCACATGTCGACCCAGATGGCGCGCCTGGGGATGTAGCTACAGGTGGTTTGTCTCGCGCCGGAGCGCCGCTGTGGTGACACGATCAAGTGGCCGTTATCACCGAGAGGAAATCCTCGATGAGCTCGAAGCCGACACGAACTCCTCGAACAGATCGACAGCGGGTCCGATTGAAATTCGATCGGGAGCGTCGTGACCACGACTTCCTTTCGCTTGGCGGCTGAACCGTCAAATGCCGGCGCTCAAGTCCAGACGCATACGATCAGCGCTCCTGGCCCTTCATCTTCGAAAGTGAGTACAGATGAACTTCGTCTTAATGAATCGCGTGCGTCAACAAACGGATAGCGTGGACGCGCAAGATGCCTCTCCGGCCGACTCGTCGGCAGAGGCGGCGGCCTTTCACAGGCAGCTGAGCGAGGTCGCTGTCCCGTCCTCTCCCGTGCTCATGCAGGCCCGCGCCCATCAAGCGGATGCATCGCGATCTGAGGCGCGGCCCATCATGCGGGCGAGCGGGCAACCATATACGCCGGCTACGCACGGTGAATGCGGTGGAACGATGCTGAATGCGTCGGCGCTGCCGCTCGGCCATGCAAATTTGGCTTTCGCAGGTAGCAGCATGGATCCTGTTTATTCCGAAGATGCGTCTCTTATTGAGGGGCTCGGGCCGGCACTCTTCAAGGCTGGGGCCTCCGAGCGCACCGTCAGGCGCAATGTACGTTGTCTTCTCGGATTGGGGCATTGGCTCGTAAAGAACGGAAAGCCGGGCATTGCTGCCCGGCTTTCCGAAGAGTCGCTGGACAAGGATGCCCAGGAGTTCGGCAAGCAGGAGGGGCAGGCCATCGCTACGCCACTGGATCATCTTCGAGCCGCCCAATCGCCGGGCGGCATCGCGCCGATTGCAAGCCGGGTTGAGCTGAATCCCTATCCCCAAGATGCGGATCTCATCAAAAGGTACAAGGAAGATGCAGCGTCAGGCACCGCCAACACCGTCAGGACCTATGCAGCTCTTCTTATCGATTTCAGTGATTACCTCCGTGAAAACGATAAGCCCGGCATTGCTGCTCGACTTGGCGACGGCTCGCTGGATAATGATGTCAGCCAGTATAAGGAGGCGGACCCCCGTGGCCGCAGAAAAGCCGGGGCCGCACTGGCTCATCTCCTGAGGTCGCCGGCGGGTGCTAGAGCGATCGAGCTCCGGCCTCATATTCGCCCCGTTCCTGATCTCGAAGACGCGGTTCGCGCCGAGCCGAGGCGGACCCGGGCCGCGACTGCACAGCACAGCGGCTCGAATGGAGCTATCAGCTGGCCGGAGACTCTGCCTGCGAACCAGCAGGATCTGCTTTTGGAGACGATGGACGGACCCAGCTCCTCGCCGCCTCTCGAGACAATCGCGCACCATCAACAAGCAGCGGATGCAGGAGGGTCTTTTCGTGACTTGAACTTGCCCCGCGACGACCATGGGGTTCCACCGCGGCATAGCCTGGCATTGGATCCTGCAGAATCCCTTCGCCCCTTGAACTGGTGCCATCATGATCACGAACTGTCGGATGAACGTCACAGGAACACCCTCGTGCCAGGCGAGCAGGTTCTCATCAGCGATGAGCATGATACAGGGGAGTTGAGATCAGCGAAGAGGCAGAAGACGCTAAGCAACCCCCAGGGCGTCGCCGTTGAGCGTCAGCTGGTGCAGACCCCATCCCATCAACTGGGGGCGTCACCATCGCAGAGGCAAGCTCCGATGCCGTCGCGTGCGCACGAATACGCCCCAGCGGCACATTCAGTAGCGAGGCATGTCCGAGACACCGCTAGGCGGCACGACGCATCGCGTGACGCCGTCAGGAATCAGCTTTCGGTGATGGTGGAAGGCGGCCCATCATGGTCCGTCTTGGTCCCGCCTGAGCGGCTCCAGGGGGCAGAACAAGCCGGACCGCAGGAACCCGCCGGGTCCACCTCAACTTGGTCACCGCAGATGCCGCTCGACTTTGATTGGAGCATGTGGCCGAGCTCGGAAACTGCGTCATCCTTGCCTGTCCCAGCTCAGCTTCCATCCAGATCGTACCAGTTGCGTGATGATGCTACCTTTCGGAACACGCTGAACACGTTTGCGCCCGAAAGCCTGCGGTCGCCGGACGGACTAATCGGCGAGCAGCTCCCGGGCGAAGACGAGGAGCTCTTGGCGAAGTTTCGTTTAGACGCCGAGCGGCGCAAGCTCACCCCAGGAGCCATCAAGAACAGTGTTTCCGGGCTTGGGATATTTGTTCGCTGGGTCAACGCAAGTCATAGGGGGCCCGTAGCTTCTCGGCTGCGAGGCGGTTCATCGCTGGATGAGGAAATTGCGGCGTACAGGAGCTTGGGGCGGGACCGTCAGAACAGCATCAAATCGAATCTGAATGTTCTCCGGCGGCTCTTGCGTGGGAGTGAAGAAGCCGAAGCCCCCGAACCCCGAGTCCTTGGTCGCCCCCGTCGCGTGGTTCCTCATCCCGAAGACGCCACCTTCATCGAGGGAGCGCTCGGCCAAGCCTTGAACGATCTTAGAACCACGATTGCGGCGCAGAGGCAGTCTGCGCAGAAGCGGGCTACACGTCTTCGTGCGCTGAGTGCGTGGCTTAAAGAAAACGGCAGGGGGAGCATAACTGGGCGACTTAACGGCTCTAGCAAGGAGCAGTTAACGCTGGATAACGATGTGCTAGCGTTCCAACGGACTGGAAGCAGAATACACGGTCCCGATTTGTCGCATCTTCGCAGCTACTTAAAACTCATCGAGGCGAACCGAGGGCTGGGGTTGCCAGGCCCTGAGCAGCCGAGCTCGCCGGCCGCGCAGTGCGATCGGCATTCCGGCTCGGCGCAGGATCTTCCCTCAACGCCAGCCAGCGCGGGAGCTTGGGCTTGGTTGGGTGAACAGCTGCAAGAATCAGCATCACCATCCAGGCCCCCGTCACATGCTAAGGGCAGGCTTGAGCCATCTGTTGATCTGAATGCGCCGACGCCGTCCGAGTTGCGCGACGATGCTCACCTTGAGCCAGCGCAGGCTGCCAGGGCTCGTTCAAGCACCTACGCTGGTCTTGAGCCATTTCTTGCTCTGAATGCGCCGACACCGTCCGAGTTGCGCGACGACGCTCACTTTGCGCCAGCGCACTCTACCAGGGCTCCCTCAGACATCTACGCTGGTCTTGAGCCATTTCTTGCTCTGAATGCGCCGACACCGTCCGAGTTGCGCGACGACGCTCACTTTGCGCCAGCGCACTCTACCAGGGCTCCCTCAGACATCTACGCTGGTCTTGAGCCATTTCTTGCTCTGAATGCGCCGACACCGTCCGAGTTGCGCGACGACGCTCACTTTGCGCCAGCGCACTCTACCAGGGCTCCCTCAGACATCTACGCTGGTCTTGAGCCATTTCTTGCTCTGAATGCGCCGACACCGTCCGAGTTGCGCGACGACGCTCACTTTGCGCCAGCGCACTCTACCAGGGCTCCCTCAGACATCTACGCTGGTCTTGAGCCATTTCTTGCTCTGAATGCGCCGACACCGTCCGAGTTGCGCGACGACGCTCACTTTGCGCCAGCGCACTCTACCAGGGCTCCCTCAGACATCTACGCTGGTCTTGAGCCATTTCTTGCTCTGAATGCGCCGACACCGTCCGAGTTGCGCGACGATGCTCACTTTGCGCCAGCGCACTCTACCAGGGCTCCCTCAGACATCTACGCTGGTCTTGAGCCATTTCTTGCTCTGAATGCGCCGACACCGTCCGAGTTGCGCGACGATGCTCACTTTGCGCCAGCGCCGGCTGCCAGGGCTCGCTCAAGCACCTACGGCGGTCCTCCATTGGTTGATCTGACTGCGGCCACGCCGTCTGAATCACGCGACGATGTTAATTCTGTGCCGGCGTTTCCGAGCACCTCCTACGATGCTCAGATCGGGGCTTTAGATCCGACAGCTTCGTCTCACGGCCGCGGGCTGGTGCTCGAGGACACGGAATGGCTGGGCGACGAGCATGTCCTGAGAGATTACCAGCTCCTGGCGCAAGAGTTGGGGGGGGACAATCCGAATCTCGCCGCCCGGACGCGGTTCGTGGATCCTCTCATAACCCTTGTTAGCCTGCGCTTGGGCACCGAGAGCGAAATGCTACGCGCATTCCAGCGCATCGTCCATGATCAGAATGGTGACGACACAGCCGACTTCCTGTTCCTGCCAGTGAACAATGCCCGTGCTACGAATCTCCCCGGCACCCATTGGTCGTTGCTGTTTGTTGATCGCCGCGACCGCGAAAGGCCGGTTGCCTATCGCTACGACTCCATGGGGGAATACAACAACACGCCCGCAGCAGAGCTCGCAGCAAGGCTGGGCGCCCGCCTGGAGTCACGCGGCATGACCCAGCAGCTGAACACTTATGATTGCGGCGTCTTCGTGGTGGACGGCACGCGGGCGCTGGTTAGGCAATTGGAGCAAGGACGAGCACCACACCTGCTGAACCTCAGCAGCCTCGTTGCCAATCGGCAGGCGCTGCAGAACCGACTCAGGGGCTGATGTCGTACGCATACGACGAAGACCGCCTGATTGAAGCGTGCGCGCGGGCACGACGAACTCTATGATGGTTTGCGTGAAGGTCAGGCGGCTTGCTGACCGGCGGGCTCGGCGCAGGAGCTTCCATTCCCAGGGCTGCAGTTCGTGCAGATGCGATGCGGGAAGATCGGCGATACGGGCGAGGACGTCGGCGAGTCAGGCCTTGGGATCGACTTTGTTGAGGCGACAGGTCGCGATCATCGTCAGCATGATGGCGGCACGGTCGGCGCCACGCTGGCTGCCGGCGAAGGTCCAGTTGCGCCTTCCCAAGGCGATGCCTCTCAATGCGCGCTCAGCACAATTGTTGGTCAAGCAGATCCTGCCTGTCATTCGGCCCAAACAGGGCTCTGCGTCGAGGGTAGAGGGGGGATGTCCCGATCGGTGTTGAACTACGTCGGGCCGACGTTGCCGGAATGAATGTTACGCTGCCCTCGTGACGTGGGCAACGGGCTTGGTCGTCATGCGATCGCGGTGAGCTTGAAGGGCCGCACGCAGAACCGACAATTGCTTATGCGCCTTCAATCGTCGGAAGCCCTTGTTGGCCTCGATCATGCCGGCCGCGACCCATCGCAAGGCCATACCGGCATCGCGCCAGCGTTTGACGTTGCGCGTGACGCCGCGAATGGTGCCCATCATGTTCTCGGCGATGTTGGTACAGGCGAGCGATCGACGAAGCTCCTTCGGCAGCTTCAGCCGGACGACAGTCAGGATTTCGTCGAGGCCTTCGAGGATGCTCGCCGCTACACTGGGCCATTGCTGGTCGAGTCGACGGGCGAGATTGCGGATCAATTTTTCAGCCTTGTCGGCGTCATTGAGCTCCCAGGCCTGGCGCAGCACCCGACGGGTGGCCGCATGATGCTCTTTCGGCAGGCGTTCCATGATGTTGCGCGAATCGAGGGTGCGGCGGATCGCCTTCGACAACGCCTTTCGTGCGGTCGGCGATGAACAGTCCTGGCACCGTCGGGTCGAGCCCGCGCGAGACCAGGTTGTCCAGCAGGGCCTGAACCGTTACGGCATTCTCGGTCGCCCCTTCCACCAGCGCCAGCGGATGCTTGTTGCCTTCGCCGTCAACTTCGATTGCGGCGACCAGCACGAGATCGTCGCCGAGATGCAGCCCGTCGATTTGGACCACCAGAAGGTCGAGCGTGGACAGATCGGCGGCCATGAAGTCAGCCAGCCGCGCCGCCGACAGCGCTACGAACCTCCGCGAGGCCGCCGACTTCGAAACCCCCGATCCGGGCGGTGCCGGCACGTCACCCTCGGGCAGTCGGACAGCACGGCCGAACCGGAGCGTCGACACATTGATCAGCATCAGGTTCATCGCCCCGCGACCGAGCCAATCCTCCTGCGCCGCCGTTTCCCAGCTCGGGATCGTGACCTCGCCGCCATCCACGCCCCGGACCCGCGGGCGCTCGACCTCGATCTTGCCGCCGTGGAAACCTATCCGTCCCCGCGTTCGACCCCAACGGTGCGCCCGCCGCGCCGCGTCGCGACCGTGGCGCGGCCCGCAGGCCGCCACAACATCCGCCTCCATCGTCGTGCCGAGCGCCTCCATCCCTGCCGCAAGGCAGAACCGATCGAAGCTCGCCCGCACTTCTGCAAACGCTTCGTCCACCGCCCCGGTCGCCGACGAACCAGCCGGTTTGATATCTCTCGTCATGGCGTTGCTCTCCTTTATGGAATCAGCACCCCGAGCCTACCGGCTCAAGGTGGGCAACGCCGACCTCTTCAGAAATTCAACAGAACCCGGGACATCCCCCCGAACTCTCCCCGCGCAGAGCTTTGTGCGGATCGGCACGTAGGCCCACAGCATCGTCCGATATTACGGGAGTGGATGTCTGCGTATGCGAGTTGTTCGGTGCCCGTGACATCCTGGAAGCGATGTAGAACCGACCAGCTTGCGCAAGAAGCGACTTAGAATGGAGGACAATTTTGAGGTGAGTCCTGAATTGAGGGCAGAGGCGTTCAGTGATGGTAGCGGCCGGTCAGGAGACATGGTTCGCAAACTGACCCTTTATTCGTTCGGCCTCTTCCCTCGACAGTTTCTCGGCCCAGTCGCCGTTTGTTAAAAGAGCCGGCCCCTTGCGTTCTCGATCGTAAACCATCCAACCTTTGATGCCCTGACGAACGATGAACCGTTGTGCTGCCAATTCCCAGACGGCCTCCAGTTGTACCTAGAAAAGAAGCTTCGACACGGGCAAAATGCCTAGGGCGAGGCGTTGGGCTGCCGAGAGCCAGAAATCAACTCAAGACCCGATCATGACGTGTGCAAAGCTGCAGTGGAGCTGGCGGCTTTATGAGGATATCGAGCGTGGCGCGCTTCTCCGGTAAATGCGACGATCGCGGGGATGCTGCTGATCAGATCCGCGCTTAATTCCTTGGGGGTGCCGGGTCGGCGAGCTCTAGTCGAAGCCTATCCGCGCGCTTCCGCCGTGCTCGGTTCCGGCGCGGTACGAAGTATTCGAGGCGCCAAAGATTGGAGGCATCGGAAATCGTTCGTCCCGTCGTTAACGGCCGAGCAGACGCCGTTGAGGCAGTGGTGTTCCGACTCAGCGACGAGTCGTCTTACATTGCATTACCGGTTCAGAGATGGTCGTGGATGGTGGTCTCACGATCGGCGTCCCACAGAAATCTGAAGCGCCCGAGACAATTTTCTGATTGCTATCGACTGAATGACGCGAACACACCGTTTTCGTGCGCGGTTGTCAATTATGTCAGTTGCGGCCACGTATCCAAAGTATTATGTCGCTCGATCCAATTACGCGCCTTGGATAATGTGGGTTTATCGTGCCAGCCAGCATGGTAGTCGAATTCGCGGATGGACTGTTCAGCAGTTCGTCCGCGAATCTCTTCGCGTCAGCCTCGCTTGGAAAGGTTCTGGTTTCTCGAATGGGGTATCGATTTGGCCCCTTCGACTGGTTGAAGGAAACATACCAAGTGTGTTGTAGCCATATCCTTTTCGTGCTCATCGGCCGATGATGGTGGTCATGCCTCCATCAGCAGTCAATTGCGAGTATTGGTAGTTGATCGTTTGCGGCAATTGTCGTCGATGAAGGGGCTTGACTATTTGGCAGGTCGTCGGATCCACCCAGCGCAGAAGAAGGGCGGCAAGAAGATCAGGTTACACCGGCAGACTTGACCACGCCTCGCGCCGCGGAAGCCTGAACAGGTTCAGGCCACGCCTGCTGATGTCCTCAAGCTGAAATGTGCCCACCAGGATGCGACGCAGCCGGCGGCAGCGAAGGAGGGTGTCATAAGGAATGTGTAAGCAGGTTTCTGTGAGTTTACCCTACCGAGGAGACTCACATGACGACGATAACACCTGAACTGCTTGATCAACTGCTTGCTAACTATGAGAAGCCCGAGGACCTGACCGGAGACAACGGGCTGTTCAAGCAGCTGAAGAAGGCGTTGATCGAGCGCGCGCTCGCCGCCGAGTTGAGCGAACATCTCGGCTATGAGAAGGGCGATCCGGGCGGTCGAGGGACGGGCAACAGCCGCAATGGCACCAGCAGCAAGACGATCCTGACCGAGGACGGCGAGATCGAGATTGCCATACCGCGCGACCGCGCCGGCAGTTTCGAACCGCAGCTCGTCGCCAAGGGCCAGGACGCGGTTCGATGGCTTCGACGACAAGATTCTGGGCCTATATGCCGGCGGCATGACGGTGCGCGAGATCCAGGGCCACCTGGCCGAGCTCTACGGGGCCGAGGTCTCACCCGATCTCATCAGCCGGGTCACCGATGCCGTCCTCGATGAGGTGCGGGAGTGGCAAAATGGCCTTCGTGTCCCGGAAGGACCGCAAGGCGATCCTGCCCGCGATCAAGGCGATCTACCGGGCCGAGCACGCCGATATTGCGCTTGTCCGCCTCGAGGAGTTCGAGGCCGAGTGGGGCAAGCGCTATCCAGCGATCGGAGCGGCCTAGCGGAGCGCCTGGGATTACGTCGTGCCATTCTTCGCCTTCGCACCGGGCACCCGCAAGATGATCTACACCACCAACGCTGTGGAGGCGCTGCATCGCTCGTTGCGCAAAATCATCAAAACGCGCGGCAGCTTTCCAAACGATGACGCGGCGTCGAAGCTGCTCTATCTCGCAATCAAGAATGCCGGCCTGCGCTGGCGACGCCCGGTCGAATGGACCTCCGCGATGGGCCAGTTTGCCATCCGGTTCGGCGAGCGCTTTCCGGGAACGACGCGATGACGAACGGCATCACGGCAACGGCCATGATGGCTCGGCACGCCCCTTCGCCGTCAAGTTCCTCGCCTGCGGCGCGCCGCTCCGCGGCTTCGGGACTTGAACGCTCGGTGCGGCCAAGCAAACTCATCCACCATGCCGCTGATGCCTTGTTCTTGATGCCGGGAGACAAATTCACCCTTCACAGAAACCCCTGACACAAAAGTTCTGACAATCCCAGCGCCAGCGCGGCCCTGGCTCGTCTGCTGCTTTAAAAGTACGGCTTCTTGCTTCTTCTCTTCATACCGCAACTCGTGCGGGCGGTCGTCAGCAGCCGCTCGCACGCTTTTCCGAGGGCGCGACTAGTCAACCGCGCGCGTCCTGTTCTTCCCTCTCTCTTTTCGTCGTGCCCGTTTGGTACGCGAGTTGCTGAAAAACGTGCGGGCTTGGCTTCTCAAACATTCACACTCGCGACCCCATGAGATGGCCAAATCTGCTCAGCCCAGACTTGCGCTTGGGCGGTTTCTCCAAGGCAGCGCCCGCGTCATTTGTAGCCACCGCAGCAACGCGCTTTTATTGATATGGATCGGTGAACTGCGACGTTTGTTTGTAGAAAGCACAACGCCGCCCGCTCAAAATGCATGCGGGCGGCGTTGGCTCTAGCCCCAGGAAGGAAATGCAAAATCCTGGCTTGCATAGAATATGGAGGAGGGCGCACGCCGTCGCTATCCGTAGGACTCCGGTATCCTCCAATGAATAGGGGAACTGTGCGGCGCGGGGTCTCGGATCAAGCAACTAAGTTGCTCAGGCTCCAGCGTGTGCCGGGCGGGGGGCAAATTTCGTCGTGTCTGCAAAGGACAAGAAAAGGTGGGACTTTTCCGATATTGAGCCGCCGATTCCTTCCATCTTACCGCGCTCCTCTACTCGCTTCTCGTTGAGCATAGGACACGGCGAGAAGCGCCTTGAGGCTCAAATCCCAAGCGCGCTTTTGGATCGGCCCGAACTCTGTTGCGACGCGCATATAGTTTCGCGCAGCCTGATCCGTCATCCTAACTCAGACTAAATCCACAGCAAGAAATTGCCATGGGCAAGCACCATCTTCTCGAGCAACTCGCGGCCGACCTGGATTATAGACTCGACCACGAGTTGTGTGCGAACCGGGGTGCCTCTGCTGCCGCGGGAGCAGCCGCTTAGTTCCCGCGAGATTGGATGCTCACTCCGGCAGTGATGCGCCAAAGCAGGCGAGGCCAAGAATTAGCAGTGCGCCAGCGCATGCCTCCAAGATCTTCGATCGATGCCGACGTGCGTACAAGGCTAGGGCGGATCCCGAGATCATACTCAGGAGGCCAAATTCCCCGATCATTCTCGATCCAAATTGCTGAGCTTGAAAGTTGGCTTTGGGCGAAAAGAAGCGCCTGGACGAACCCATCCAGTCGTCGCTTGAACAGAAATATCTCCGGACGTCCTTGGTCGGCGCGCAAGCGGCGAGTTTCCATGTCTGGCCTTAAACCTTATCGTGTATCGGCCGACTTAGGTGTCTGGCTCACGTTGCGATCCTAGGATAGCCGGCGTCATTACCCTGCTGGTTGGGCTGTTGATCTTAGCACGTTGGCCGCTCAACAGCGTCTATATTCTTGGACTGTTTCTCAGCCTCGATCTAATCATGTCAGGTACGAGCTGGATCGGAATTAGCTTCGGCCTGCGCCGCAGTTCGATCATGTCGCAGGCACGATCGCCGGCTTGATTACCACCCATCGGTTTCGAAGGAGAAAAGCACGCAGGACAACCGGAATTTGTCGCCCCACCTGCTGAGATTGCATCTCTTGCCAGCCTTATCGCCTGTAAGCGGGCCTCACAACCTTTAATTGTTGGCCTGCGCAACGGCGCGCGTCGCCTCGGCGCACTACCAGCGCGGCTGCGCAACGCGCCGTCTCCGGGCTGGCGTATCCTTGCAGGCGTTGCCTCGAGGGTCGGCGTCGCGTCTCGCGTCGCAAGCGCACAGGCAGGAAGCTTCAGTGCTTCGCATCACGCAAATTCACTCGCACGTAGGCCTGCTCGTTGCAGATTGATTGCGCGCTTACGCGCGACTGCAACCCTGACACACTGCAAAACTCGAATCGGAATTTAAGTTGTGCATCTATCGAACCACAATGTCGGCTTCTAACCAATCTGGAGGAGCGATCATGGATTCACGAATTGACCTGCCACTGAACTTTCATCCAGCGGCATTAGAGTGTCGGGATCTTGGACGCCAAGTGGCGCGGTTGGAGCAACGAACGATCGGCGAAGCTGGTCGGGGTTGCGTAGCCGATCGTCCGTTGCGGTGAGGTGGGCTGCATAGGCCGGGGGGGGGTAACATATTACAGCGACGAGTGAGGCTGCCGGAGATTGTCATCGTCGACCCAGTTGGCGATCTTGGCGCGGGCGCCGTCAAGATCGAAGAACAGGGTCTCGTTGAGCAGCTCATCGCGCATCCGGCCATTGATGGGGAAGACGGCCCCGCTCCCTCGGCGCCGGCGATATGCTGGCGATGGACGAACCCGCTAACAGCAACAGTTCACCAATGGAAGTCGCGACAATTGGGTTGGACGTTTCGAAGCACGTATTTTTCATCCATGCCGTTGATGGCCAAGGCCAAGTGGCCTGTCGCCAACGCCTCCGGCCAGGCGAGATCGTGTCGTTCTTCTCCTCGCTCGTACCTTGCCTAGTCGGCATTGAGGCCTGCGCGACTGCTCACAACCGGGCGCGGGAGATTCGGCAGTTGGACACGATGTGAGATTGATCCCGCCAGCCTATGTTAAACCCTACCTACGAAGAGGAGCCAAGAATGACGCCGTTGACGCGGCTGCAATCTGCGAAGCGGTCACGCGTCCCAATATGCGGTTCGTTCCAATCAAGAGCGTCGAGAACCAGGGCTTCTTGATGCTTCATCGTGCAAGAGGCTTTGTTGGTCCGCCAACGGGCCACGACAGCCTGCGCCACTCGGGCTCATTTTGCTGAGTTCGGAATCATTGCCGGGCAAGGCCGGCAACGGGCGGACGGTCTGGTGGACTTGTTGGATGACGAGGAACTGATGCTACCGGCCCACGCCCGAATTGCACTAGCCGTCCTTGTGAACCAACTGAAGGAATTGGACCGGCAGGTCGAGGCCATCGAGCGCGAGCTAGCTCAGATCCAGCGAATAAATCCGATGGCGAAGTTGCTGTCCTCGATTCCAGGGATCGGTCACATAACGGCCACGGCTCTCGCCGCGACCGTGCCGGACGCGACAATGTTCCGCTCCGGGCGCGAGTTCGCGGCCTGGCTTGGCCTGACGCCTAAGCAGAATTCCACCGGCGGGAAGGATCGGCTCGGCCGGATTACGAACAGGGCGATTCCTATCTCAGGCACTTGCTTGTCATCGGAGCACGTAACGTCGTTCGGTGCCCAAAGGCACGCTCCCGGGTTGGAGGCTGGATCAAAGTCCTGCTTGAACGGCGTCGGACATGGTCGTCGTCGCCATCGCCGTTACCAACAAGTTTGGCCCGGATCGTCTGGGCGATGACTCTCTCTGGAGGAAATAATCAGTGGCAGGCAGCGAACTTGATTGCACAACATTCGACCGATCTTGATCTGAGACTGACAACATGCATGAATTAGATTCCCGTGTTAATAGAAGCACGTCCGCTGCACAACCTTCGCCAATAGGGACTTTCGATGGAAGCTCGTCCCGTCCAATAATTGAACTCTTCAAAGGCATCGAACAGATGTTGGCGCCTCTATTTCAACGTTCTTACGAATGGGGCCCGAAGGAGTGGAAAGTCCTATGGGATGCAATCTTGGAGCAGTACGAGCACAATCAAGATGCGGTACTGGCTTCGATTTCACAGGCGCAATTGTCACGGCGCCCAGCACGATCAGCCGGCTTCGCTCCGGGCCCTTATCAGCGCAATTATGGGCCATGCAGGAGCGGCCCCAACGTCAGCGTCTTCTTCGTCCAGAGCTCGGACGAAGTTGCCGGGCAGTCCTCTCAGGGGGCCTCAGTTAAATCGGACGCCAAATGCCCACGCTGCTTTGCTTTACATTTCTGGATCTGAAATGCGGGTCAGCATCTTCACGTGCGGTCCCGCCCGCTTGAAGATCGGCTCCCAAAAGGCATAGGCCGTCTCGGCGAAACTCGCGCTTATGCTGAACTTCGTGAGCGCAGCCCGATATGCGGCCTGCCGCCCGCAGCCTTGCCTCTCGACAAGGTGCCAGATGAATTGACCGACCTGGCGCGCATACGTGCTCGGACGAGCTCGGTGGTTGGGTACGATCTCAAGCCGCATGGTCCCGGTGTCGCGCGTCTCCGGTTCGATGAGATTGGCAAGCCAAATGAAGATTGATGGATCAATGCTCGCGGCATAGCCGTCGCGCTTGAGCTGCTGATTGATCATAGAGAACGCGCTAGCGGCTTCTCTGAAGCATTCGCTCAGGATGAAGTTCGCCTGATTCTCCAGCTTGCCGCTCTGAAGATCGTCCAGCAATCTGACCGCCTCGTCAGTGAGCCGCCGCATGTATCGCAGTTGCGGCTGCCCCGCGCCGTCGGCAGGTTCCTTCTGCACGATCAACTCGGCCGCATCCGCGCGGAACTCTGTTGCGGCTTCTTTGAGAGCGGTCAAAAAGTCGCCTTCAAGACCGGAGCCGATGTCTTTCGGTGCCGCTTCCCTCCCCACCCGTGTCTCTACGAGATTGGCAATCTTCACCATCATCTCAGTCGTAGCGTCGGAATCTAGAAGTTCGTCCTTGCGCGGCGCCGCCGCATTCCGAGATTCAAGCACCGCAACGGCACCGGGAGCCGTCGCTTGCCTCGCAAGCATTGTTTGATCATGCGTCTTCTCTCCGGTGTGCTCCGATCGCGGATTGGAAGCGGCAATCCCGCTGGACAACACAAACAGGCCATCGTCAACGGCTCGGCTCGCCGCCGCGGTAAGCTCCACCAGCGAGCGTCGCGCACAGCGCGTATGGCTAGCACGACGCCTTTTTTTCGTGTGGCTCATGATCTAACGACCCCTCGACAAGCGTTTTCAAGACCCAGCGCCAAAGCTCATGAACTTCCTCCGAGGCTCTTCCCTCTTGTGCAAACTCGGTTACGCCTAATCCGGCCCCAAGCGCGTCCTGGTGGACATTGCGCTGTCCGACATAGGGATGCGCAAGCACCCCGAGCGAATTGAGCGACGTTGCAGCTTCACTCAAGCGGCAGCCCCGCGGTGGCGTCTGATTGAGGACGAAAGCGAATCGGCGGTTGAGCCTACGAATAGCAATTAGTGTCGGTATAGCAGCTTCGATGTCGGCCAGACTCGGACGCACTGGGATCAGGCAAAGATCGCCCCTCGCGATGGCGAGCACGGCCAGTGCATTGTTCGTGGCGGCGGTATCGATGACCGTAAGCCAGATTCCCTCAGCTTCAAGGCTGACGAGAGCCACTTCTAGTTCGGCGGGATCGGAGATCCGAACGACCCGCGGATAGGGATGGCCACGCCGCTCTTTCCATTTTGAAATCGTGCCTTGTGGATCCGCCTCGACAATTGCGACGCGCTCCCCGTTCCCCATC
This sequence comes from Bradyrhizobium sp. 26S5, assembly GCF_036923295.1. NCBI lineage: Bacteria > Pseudomonadati > Pseudomonadota > Alphaproteobacteria > Hyphomicrobiales > Nitrobacteraceae > Bradyrhizobium > Bradyrhizobium sp. 26S5. The sequence continues at coordinate 1,713,457 of NZ_CP145948.1, forward strand.
GCCGCGACCGCAATGCCAACCGCCAGCGTGCTTTTGCCGCTTCCGCCTTTTTGGGTAACCAGAACAAGGACATGCATATCCTGCGCTTCCCGGATGACAACGATATGAGACGCATGAGTCGTCGGCTGCATGGGCGTCAGTCAACTACCAACCTTGGGAATTGATGGAGAGGACGGGCACATGGCAATCTTCGTCCTATACCCGTCAGGGACGGTCGATACGAAGCTGGGTTTAGAGGGCACGGTAGCCCTGATCGCGCTGGTTGCCCCTTCCTCTGCCGCTGATCTGGCCGCGGGGCCCTACGTCAAAGCGCTCCCAGCGGTCATTCCAATCTATGATTGGAGCGGCTTCTACGTCGGCATAAATGGCGGCGGCGGCTCCGCGCATCAATGCTGGGACGTGGTCAACGCCGGCGGCGCGGTTGTCGCTCCGCCCGTCGGCATGGGGTTGCCATAATGCGACGGGAGGCACGGTCGGCGGTCAAATCGACTATCGCTGGCAAATAGCCAACTCGCTGTTTGGCCTGGAGGCGCAGGGCGACTGGGCCGATTTCAAGGGCTCCAACGCCAACCTCGCTTTTGCAGGCGTCCAGGATGAATCCAAGCTTGATGCATTCGGCCTGTTCACGGGCCAAGTCGGCTATGCCTGGAATAACATGCTGCTCTATGTGAAGGGTGGCGCTGCGGTTGTCCGCGACAAATACCGGGTCTTCGATTTTGCGACTGGGCTGACGATCGACAACGGCAGCGAAACTTGTTGGGGCGGCACGGTAGGGGCGGGCCTTGAATTTGGCTTCGCTCCGAACTGGTCCATCGGCGTTGAGTACGACTACCTGTTCATGGGTCATCGGGACGTGGACTTCTTTTTTCACCGGGACTCGTGGGTGGTCCGGCGGGCGCTTTCGCGGGGACTGCCCGTATCAGTCAGGACGTCGATATCGGTCTGGTCCGCCTGAATTACCGCTGGGGTGGCGCGGTCGCCACGACATATTGATCTTCGCCGGAACGGAAGCGTTCGATCACACGGAGCGCTAGAGACAATCCTTGACGCGCGTTGGTGCTAAGTCAGCAGGAGCGGACGTACTTTGAGAGGCAAGTTCGTCGTCACCACGCTGCCCGCTCGCTATCTGAGCGGTACCGCGCGATCCTGTGGTGTGCGGACGGCTTGCCTTAGCAAGTCCGTGGCTGCCAAACTCGGCCTCCATGAACACACCGTTGCCAAATAGCGCCATCGCGTTTTGAAGGATCGCTGTGATGGTCTGCTTGAAGAGGCGCGCCATGGCTGACCTCGCACCATCAACGCCGATCAGGTTGCCGCGGTGATCGAACGAACGTTGCGGCTGACGCCAGCCGACGCGACGCCCAGTCGATCCGCTCGATGGCGGCGGAAACTGTTTTTTCCACACCACGATCCGCCGCATGTGGGCGGCGTTCGGCTTGCCGCACCGTAGCCAGACATTCAAGCTGTCGAGCGATCCGCTGTTCGTCGTCAAGGTGGGCAATATCATCGGCCTTTACCTATCCCAAACCGAGCCCTTGTCCTCTGCATCGATGAGAAAAGCCACATTCAGGCACTCGATCACGAGCATGGACGGCTTGCGGGCAAGCAAGCGCGCAAGCCAAGGATTTGCGGTCGAGCCTTTACGCATTGCCCAGCGCACGGCTGCGCTCGCACCGATGATTAATAGTCGGCGCAGAGTTCGTTCGCCCATGCGGGATGTCTCGCCGAGCTTCTGCTTTCCGCCCGTGGAGCGCTGCAGCGGGGTGAGCCCCAGCCAGGCCGCAAAGTCGCGTCCTCTCCTATATGCCCGAGTCGTCGGCGCCAGGGCCAACGAGCGACCGTCGCTGTGATGGGCCCGATTCATGCCGCTTGGTCGCGATCCAGGTCAACATGGTTACTTTTGTAGATTGACCTCGATCCTGGCAGCCGTTTGGCGTTGCTCCTTCAGCGAAGCCTCTTGGCCGGCTCGGTCAGCGTCCATGCCAGGCGCCGGACAGCGGCCAGTGGCAACTTGTAGGCGATGGTCTCGAAGCGCCCGAATGTATTGATCTTGATGAACTCGTTTTCCCCTGTCGAATGAACATAGCTATCGCGTTTGCCGCAAGCAGGCTTAATGCCTTCCAAGCTAGAAACCTTCTCGCTGCAGCTCCCCAATACTGTTATGCGTTTGCATTTGCTCGTTCGTCTGTTCGAGGTGGGCGCCGTTCGCTTTGAAATCCGGATCATTTTCCAACCGCTTACCTAACATGTTCGGGCGCCTGCGTCTCAATTGCAAGCGGCTCTCAAGCGGAGAACGAACTGTATACCGAGACAGCCGTGCCATTCCTCCTCCACCGGTTCGATGTCTAAACGGCGATCCGACTCAAAACTTGGCCTGAAGAGGGTCGCGGGTAACGCTGGCAGCCCTTTCTGGCTGCGGTGGTGCTCAAAATGAGGAGATGTTTGGTTCCTCACGAATGTTGTCAGCTTTGACCCAACATCAACAAGCGCCGCGATGTCCAACAGAGAATGTAGTGCTTGCAGAAGGACTTTCAGTTCGGCACGTCGCTTGCTTTGCTCAGAACACCATCACACCGCGACGAGAGGACGATGCGGAGAATGCTGTGCTGCGATAGTGCGCGACTGCCGCCTGCTGCTTCCGGTCTTCGCGCCGTTCTCCGCCGCAGCGCTTCTCACAGCCCCACGCGCTCGCGACCTTTCTGCTGCTCGAGCAGTTATTCGCGGCGTGGTCTTCGCGGAAGCACCGTTGGCGCTCTATGGCACTGCGATGGCGGCGGTGCTCGCCCGCGATTGCGGGAGCGAGGCGGCATTTCGCCGTTCGGCGCAGGCGGGTCGAGCGCCGCTCACTCTCCGACTATGGTAACGACTCTGGTCGATGGCGCGGCGCTCCCTTATCGATGGCTGCGGCACGGCGGATGATTCTTGTGCTCCTGCTGCGGCTGCAGCGTGTTCACAAAGGGCGGAGCCCTCAAAAGTGCGGTGGCGCGGCAGATTAATAGCGCGCGTTGGACAGCGGAAGACGGAGTGAGGAATGCGTGTTTGCGAAGTCGCCGTCGTCGGCCTCGGCCTGATAGGAAGCTCTGCGTTCCATTCGCTGCTGCGTCGTGGGACAGACGTGCTCGGATTCGACCCTCTTGTCTTGGGCGAGGCTCGCGGCTCGTCGCATGGCTCATGCCGAGTGTACCGACGCTTCAATTTCGAGAGCGCGGCCTACACGGAGCTAAGCGATGCTGCCTTCAAGGGATGGCGGATGCTGGAGGCCGCCAGTGGACGGACAATCCTGATGCCGACTCGTGTACTCGAAGCAGGACCTCCCGGATCGAAGATGGTGGCCGACTCCCGCGCTGCCGCGCTGAAGGACGCCGTCCCCGGTCCAGCCACGGGAGCGGAAGCAAACGCCGCATTTCCCGCCTTCCGGCTTCCCGAACACTGGGATGTGGTCGTCCAGGAAAGCGGCGGGATCCTATTGGCCGAAGCTGCGATCCGCGCATTTCGCGAAGGAGCCGAGCACCGCATCATTCTGGCTCCGGCCCGAATACGGCCGGTGGCCGCCGGCATCCGTATTTCAATGCCCCAAGAGGTAATCTTGGCCGAGAGGGCCATCATCGCGGCTGGACCGTGGATTGCCGGGCTAGTCCCGGGACTTGCACGACACTTAAAGATCACCCGACAAACGGTCGGTTGGTTCAAGCCGGCCAAACCGGAATTGGTGCGTTACGGTGAGTTTCCGGCGTTCATTGTCGAAGGGGAGAAAGGAGTGGTATACGGCTTTCCCGATTTTGAGGGACGAGGCGTGAAGGCTGCACAGCATGACCATGGGCCGGTCGTGGGGGCAGACGCCTGGCACCCGCAGCCGACCGACGCAGAACTGGAGACTGTTGGATTGACGCTCGCCGAATTGGTCCCCGGAGCGGCGGGCCCAATCGTCGAGCGCGATATCTGCCTCTACACGAACACGCTCCGAGCAGACCTGCGACCGGACGAGGGCAACGAATTCATCATTGACCGACTTCCGGCCGATCCCCGCATCATCGTCGCCTCGCCTTGCTCCGGTCACGGTGCCAAGTTCGCCAGCGCGATCGGTACGATGCTCGCGGATTTGGCGCTCGATGCGAAGCTGATAGCGCCGAAGGCATTCCAATTAGACCGGTTCAGCGGCGTCGAGCCGCCAAGCTCCTGACATGTCAATGGCGTCCAATTCTGGTATTGCAGACAATGGCGTAATTGCGGTCGTGGGCTCGGGAACCAATGGAGCTCCCGCAAACAACCGAGTCGCCCGCAGCTCTTGCTGGCCGATTCTAGCGGTTGATCTTGAGAGCAGCACGAGATGATGCAGGTTGCTTACAGTCCAGCGCAACTCTTTGCTCGGCGTAAGACGTCCGTTCGCAGGACGTTCGCGGCCTCGAACAGATAGGTCCGAACCTGGTGGTTGCCGCGCTTGGAGATGCCGCCAGCGCGATCGATCCCGCCGATTGATAACGTGCCGGTGTCAGGCCGGGGCGGACCTGTTTCAAGGATTCGAAGTACGAGCGCCAATCCTTCGTTCCGTTGCAAGCCATCTGGAGCCGGGCCGCAGCAATCTTCGCGCCAATGGTCCGAACCGGTCGTCGGTGGCCCTCAGGATCTGGTCCTTGAGCGCGGTTCCGGCGCGCCGACCGTCCGCGATGGCCGGACGCCTTCGGCGCCCCGGTCGGTCAAACCGCGGCTGGCGATCTCGATCTCGCGTTGAAGCGCCTCGATCGTGCGAGTGTGCCTGGCCTCTTCCTCGCGGCGGGCGTTCCGTTCCGACTCGAGAAGGATCTTCAACACCCGTATCTCGCGGCGCTCGACCGGCAGCATCCGCGCGACCTGTTCGATGTCCGCGATCTGCTCGCCAACGAAGGCATCACGGACGATCTCCGCGAGGCATTCATCATCTACCTCATCAGCCATGACAGGCCGATTTCCGAGGTCGTGGTTCCTCGTCGCAAGGATATCGAGCACGAGTTCACGCACGGCTTCGAGGGCATGAGCGCCGATGAAGTAAGTCTGGACGAGTTGCTCGAAGCCCGAGAAACGCTGATCGCCGAGATCGCGGGAAAAATGCCGCAAGCTCATAAGGATTTCCTCATAGGGTTTAACCGCGGCGAGCCGGATTGGAGACTGCTGGGCGTCCCTGGCGCGACGGAGCTGCCGGCGGTGCGCTGGAAGCAGATCAATCTGGACAAGCTTCCTGCCGAGCACTGGGCGAAGCTCGTCGCGCAACTCGAGGAAGTCTTGCGTAATGCCTGAGGTCGGAGGAGGGGGATCTCCGTCGAGCACGCGCGTGGCAACTCGTTCAGACGACATGTCCAGGGAGCACTCCGCCGCCCAGCAGGACTGGAGATTGCGGCTTCAGCTCAGCCGGCGCGAGCCTGACTGCGACGGTCTCATTGCCCGCATGAAATTTCTGAATCGCTGGCCCGGATTGATTCATTTATTTAATTGGACGGTCGATTCGGTAATTGCGATTCTGGCGCATGTCCGAACTCACGGTGCAATATCTCGTGCTCGAGCGTCGCGATCCGGCCCGCAACATGGCGCGGTTCTATGTGCTCACGATCGAACCGACGCTGTTTGGCGATACGGCATTGGTGCGTGAATGGGGTCCTCTCGGTGGGCGCGGGCGACGGCGGCTCGATCTGTTCAAGGGGCGCGTGCAGCTGTAGAGGCCATCGAGTCTTGGCTCAGGCGCAAGACCCGCCGTGGTTATGTCCAGCGAGAATTTCCGCGTTTGGAGCCAGCGTGCGACATACCGCAAGCTGGCTGATTGGCCCGCATGCCTTTGATCGCGCTTCGCGTCCCCGATGAAGTCGCGGTGGAATTCTCAATTCTTGCCGCGACCCAGGGCGGCAAGTGCGCGCTACTGCGGCGATTTTGGAGAGTGTAGCTATCCACCCCGGGGCCGACATCTCGTTCTGTGAAACCGTCTTGTGGGCAATCGACGATCACGCCAAACCACTCCGCGATAGAGTCTCATGGTCCTCCATGAGGAGCGTCCGCCTTTCAGAAGCCACTGCCGTACCCGAAATAACTGCTATGTCCGATCCAGATGAAAACGCGCCGTATATGAACGCGCTCCGCGCCTACGAGACGGAGCGGCAAGAGCAATTCGCGGCTGAAGTTGACGCGATCCAGTTCGACGTTTCGGATTTGCGCTGCGCCATGAGCCAACTTGTGCGAGGACATGGAAAAACTCGTCGCCGAACTTGGCGGGCCTTCCTTTCGGCCGATTTCAACCTCACACCAGAGGTGAGGGAAGTGCACGCCGCCTATATCGGATCGTGGATTAAGATCTCGAAGAATGTTAAAAGGGTCCTCTTCACCACTTGCTCGTACGCCCAAAAGGCAGCCGAATATCTGCGCAGCTTGCAGCCCATCTGCGGCGAGGCGCCTGCGGCTTCACCGCAGGACCGGGGTCTGCAACTGGTCGGCTAAATCCCGCCGCCAGCTTCGATCTGGTGCGCCCACTGGCGATCGGCAGGGTCGTGCGTCCACAAGGACTAAACCTTTGGGTGATCTGGCAAAAGAAGGGCTTGCGGTCCCCAAACCTAGCGCCACTCTATTTTCAAAGGGGGGCGGGTGCCATGGCGGCGGCGCAGGGCTACAGACCAAGATCTTGCGGCGAGCGAAATCGTACCAGCATTATACCGTCTATCGGGCCGCGCTTGAGTGGGGGCTGACCGATCCAATCGTGATCGAAAGCCGCGACGATTTCAAATCCGAGTTCCGTTGGAAGGACCGACTTGAGCCCTTCCACCACCAGGTACAAAACCTCATCACATTTTGCCGACGTTTGCCGGTGACCCTACTCGCAGACGATGTCGGTCTCGGCAAAACGATATCCGCTGGGCTTGTGGCAAGCGAGCTCATGGCCCGAAATCGGGTGGCGAAGATTCTGATCGTTGCGCCCAAACTGCTTGGCCCACAATGGAAGGACGAGCTCGGGACAAAGTTCGATATCCCGGGCGAGGTCGTTACCGGAGGCAAACTTGTTTCAGCTGACCCTGATGAAATGGGCGCTGTCATTACGACCTATCATTCCGCGCGCGTCCATCTCGACAAGATTCCCGATGACCGTTTCGACATGCTTGTGCTCGACGAAGCTCACAAGCTTCGTAACCTCTATGGCGTTGATCCCACGCCGCAGGTCGCGAAGGTATTTCACAGGGCGCTGCAGCGACGCCGCTTCCGCTACGTGCTGATGCTGACCGCGACACCAATCCAAAATCGGCTATGGGATCTTTATTCCTTGGTCGAACTCCTCACGGTTGCGCGCGGACACGAAAATCTATTCGGCAACGAAGGCGTCTTTGCCCGCCGCTTTATCGACGATAAGCGCGAAAATGCGCGCGTCCTCAAGCCAGAGGCGCGAGAGGAGTTTCGTAAGATCGTCTATGGCTATATGTCGCGCGTTAGACGGGGCGACGCCAATCTGGATTTTCCCGAACGGAAGATCCAGTTGCACAAAGTCACCCCATCGGAGGAGGAGCTTGCGCTCATCAATGCCATAGCCAAACCGATCCAGAAGCTCAATCGGCTCGCCCAGATCAGCATTCTGCAAGCGTTGACGAGCAGTCCACACGCGCTCATGGCGCAACTCCAGACGATGGCCCGTAACGAGATGGTGCCACGCGAACTAGCGGAAACCGTCAAGCGATCGTCACGCCCATGAGAACGAGCGCGAAGCTCGAAGGGCTTCGTCAACTCGTTTCGATGCTCAAGCAGCAAACTCCGACCGGCTGGCGAATGGTCGTCTTCACCGGGCGGCGCGAAACGCAGACCACAATTCAGGCATTCCTCGAAGAACTCGGGCTCAAGGTTGGCATTATCAACGGCTCATCGGGCCAGCGGAACCAAGAGACCATCGCGCGGTTTCGTGCCGACCCGCCCGAAATACGCGCCATCGTCTCAACCGAAGACGCCGCGCTTCTGGCCGGCAGATGAAGACGCGGCGCGGGTTCTGTGCGTCATGGCCGCGAAGCGTGGCCTTGTAACGGAACGTCTTACCGGCGCGACATTTATCCAGCGTCGCTTTCGCGATGCTGAAGAGTTTGAAAGTTGTTTGGCCACCTTGGCGGCTCTTGGCGTCGATACTACCGGTCTTGAGTCGGAAGGGCTGTTTCACGCCGATTTGCTCTTGTCCCGCCCTGAGATGGATGCGCGCGCCACCCCTCTCGAAAACATTGTCACCGTCGCCAGCGGCAGGGGTCGGCCTATCGGGCCCCGTTATGTGCATATTGGAGGCAACGCGGGCTTGCAGGTTGCGTTGGAGCCGTGACGGGTTCCTTTTCCGAGGATAGTTGTGGGTATGCCCCAAGGAACTGTACACCGAAGTGGATCATACCCTGACTTCCTGAATGATTACTTTCTATCAGGTCGGTAGTCTTACAGAGAAGCCTTGGTTATGACTACTTCGCCGATTGCGAATCCATGTGTTGCCGTGCCGTATGATCGAGGTCGCCGCTGCGTCAGATTTCTACGATCGAGTGCGGCGTTGCCGTTTCCAACGTATCGTTCGAAGTGCGGCAAGCGAAGAAGGTCGCACTGCGGCCGACGCCAAGGCTAGGGCGAAATCGATAGCAAGGGTCAGCACGAGCCAGCCGATTAGCGCGCCAGCCAGAGCCTGTTCCAGGCCAGCCAGATCACGCCCGCAATCGCGGCCCAGAAATGGAAGCCGTCGCGTACGAAGACGAATTTGTCGGCCGCCGCAAGAGCCGCGCCGTTGGCCGCGGGGGTATGCACTGTATAGACCGGCTTCGAACGCTCCGCCGAGGATGGACTCTTACTTACAGCATGATCTTCCGGAAACCGGCACGACCTTTTCCGGATCATGCACCCGGAGATCAGCCGCCGAGCTGCCCCTTGGTTGAGACGCCAGCATGCATTCGCTGTGGTCTTCCATGCGAGCCTGCAGGAAGACGCCGTCTTGAGGTCTGAGGTCGCATACCCGAGCTGGTCTCGCATCGGACCCGCCTGACGACAGGAGGGGGGCGCTCCGATTCTGTCGGCACCTCTTCACCGGCCTTCGGTTTGAGCCGACGAAATTCATCGACCGACATCATAATCGATCTGGTTTGCCGTGGTTCATGATTGCGACGCGGCCGGATACGGCAGCCCGCTGCATCTCCCCGGATTGCTGCTGCAAATCCTGAGAGGAGAAGGTTCGAATAAGCGCTCAATGATCTTCACGTATTTATGTATTTTTCTCGAGTAGGTGCGCGGCGCCATTCGAGCGCCTTGCGATCCCCATTCAAGATGCGGCAGGAAGATGTACTACCACTCTGCTTTTTGTTGGGCCGCCAAGCCGAAGAATCCGTCATTGGAGGGATCCTTCGTCGGCGAAGTCTTCTGAGCAGTTTCGAACCGGCTGCACGCCGACCATTTCTCGCTGCCGCACACCGGGCGATCTTCACGGCGGTAGATGCGTGCGGCCCTCAACGGGCCGCGCCTCAGCCTCTGGCTCGAGCGCCAATCGTCAGCTCAAGGATGATGTCGATTGCGGGAATCCATCTTGAAGCAGCCCCATAGAGCAATGAAAATATCCCTGCGGGACTCTTGAGTCTCATTGTTCTAGGCCACGCTCTGCGAGCAGCCGGTGCATGACCTCGCCTTTTATCTCGGCTGCGATTTGGTTTCGGACTTGGGCTCCGAGCACCCGCTCGGCATCGACGTCGCCTACCAGACCATGTTCGGCCAGTCGCTGATCCAGACGGCTTTGAAACTCTTCGCCCATGGCTTCGACAAGCCGGTCCTGCATCGCTGCATGTTCGTCCGGTGCGATGCGCCTCAGCACCGTCTCCCAGGGTTGCCAGCGGGTGGCCATATAGTCGGTGAATTGGTTCGCTTCCCGCTCCCGGACCAGGTCCAGCGCCTCCGTCGCATCATCCTCGCTTACGCGAGAGACCGCCAGGAAGCGCATGTCAGGGGCGACGTGACTGAGCTCCAGCGGCTCGCGCAGCCGATGTTGATAGGCCAAGTAGACTTCCACGTCGTCTATGTCTGGGTCGAGGCTGAGGAGCGAGTTGACCCTGTCGCGCGCGATCTCGTCAAGCGCCTCCAAGCGGAACGCAACACGGCCGCGCTGGATCAGTTCGCCAAGACGATCGTCATATACGCCGCCTTCGACATCAGCGTTGAGGCGCGCGGTCTGCATACCGTTCCAGTGCAAGGTAACTCGATCCTCGCAGCTCGCGTTGGCCTCGGAAGCCTGTGCAAAAAACTGCTCGCGCAATCTCGGATTGGCCGCCGCCTGCCGCAGATCATCAGCCACTCTCTGCCGAAACTCGTGATTGCCATAGTTAACGGTCTCTCGTAGCCTCTCTAGGAGCCGTGCGTAGTCCTGCGCGCCGGGCTCATCCGCAAAGTGCTGCCATTCGGCCAGTGCCGAGGGGGCGTCTCCCAGCCAGTGCGCGGCAGCCTCATACAGAGATTGCTGCGCAAGCTGAGGTGGCGCTTCAGCCGCCGCCAGATTAGCGAGGACGTCGTCCGGCAGCGGGTTATCCCCGAACTCGAGGTTCTCCAAATGCGGGTAGCTAAAACTCGATAAAAGACCCTCAGGTAGGCTGGTCAGCCGGTTACCGCTGAGATTGAGCGATTGGAGCGTGCTCGGAAGAGGGGCGGGGAGGTTGGCCAATTGATTGCTGCTGACATCGAGTTCAATGAGCCCCGATGGGAGGGAGTCGGGGAGGTCGGTCAGCTGATTGCCACTAACCGCGAGCGAGGTGAGCCTGCTCGGGAGAGCGTCCGGCAGGCTAGTTAGTCGGTTGTCGCTTGCGTTCAGGATCTCGAGCCGAGCCGGAAGGTTGGCCGGCAGACTGGTCAAGCTGTTATCGGCCACCTCCAGCCGAGAGAGGGTCGCCGGAAGAGCGTCCGGCAAACTGATCAACCGGTTATGGCTAATGAGAAGATGCTGAAGACCGGTTGGGAAGCTAGCGGGCAGGCTGCTTAGCTCGTTGTGCCTGGCGCGCAGTTCAAGCAATCTTGGCGGCAGGGCGGCGGGCAAAGCGGTCAGGGAGAGGGAGGACAAATCCAGCAAGTGCGAGCCCGCGTTGTCCGAAACCCTAATTCGTGTGCGCCCCTGTCGCCGATTCTCGGCTTCGCCCTGCCCCTCTTCGGCAACCCAGTTGTCCAGGATCTGCGCGCGCGCGGAGGCCGGGGTCCGATATCCTGTCATGGCTTCGACCAAATCCGCCACGGCTCGGCTGAAGCCGCTGAGGTAACTTTCCTGCTCCCCCTCTTCAGAAGCGTCCGAGGAAGAACCTGCACTCCGCTGTGCCTGTCCTGTGTTCATCAATTTCTCCATCGTCAGAACAAGAATGCCCCCGCTTCTCAAGGTCGCGAAGCAGGCTGGTTGTCATGATCATTCGAGAGCCAGCGCACGTGCGCTGCGGCTCCCGCCCCGACTCGAGCCGGTACAGGTTCACATGAGCCCAAATGCGGCAAATGGATCGCTACTGCTGCGAGGCTTCCTGCCATTTCGTTGACCAGATTAAGTCCCGGAGGACCGTCAACGTGGCAGCGTTCTGCCCTTAGCAGGCCTACCTGTCGATCAGCTGACGAGTGTCGCTGCAGAACCCCGGGTCGCTCGGTTGCCAGCGGTGACAGAAGTAAGCCCGCCTCTTTATTCCGAGGATGCTCGCCTTATTTCGGGGCTTGAGGAGGTCCTCCGCAATGGAAGCAGCGCCGGCGCCCGCTGCCAGGGCTCGCTCAGACACTACGGCGGTTTCCATTGGTTGATCTGACTGCGCCCACGCCGTCTATAGCGCGACAATCAGGATGAGAGCGGCGCGTCAATCAAGATGAGACGAGGCGGCCGAGTCAGGAGATAATTGACGCTGGCCGCCTACTTGGCAAGCGTTGATTGACGCTGCGCGACAATCAAGCGGCGCTGCCAGCGTCAATCACAGTCTTGTCGAGTTCGTTGGGGGTCGTGTGAACAGGTGGCCGGCCTGGACCGCGCTTGCGATCGAGGGCAACTTTTCGACGGTAACTTTCGACGTTCATCTCGAGGATCGTGGCGTGGTGGACCAAACGATCGATGGCAGCCAACGTCATTGCCTGGTCCGGGAAGATACGCCCCCATTCGCCAAATGGCTGATTGGCCGTGATCAGCAGCGAGCGTCGTTCGTAGCGGGCGGCGATCAACTCGAACAGCACACTGGTTTCCGCCTGATCCTTGCTCACATATGTGATGTCGTCGAGGATCAGGAGGTCATAGCGATCGAGTTTGGCGATCGCGGACTCCAGCGCCAGCTCGCGCCGCGCGACCTGCAGCCGTTGCACCAGATCAGTGGTGCGCGCGAAGAGAACGCGCCAACCGTTCTCGACGAGAGCCAGGCCGATCGCCGTGCCGAGATGGGTCTTGCCGCCGCCCGGTGGACCGAACAAGAGCAAATTGGCGCCGGCCTTCAACCAGGCGTCGCCAGCGGCGAGCGCCATCGCCTGTGCCTTTGATAGCATCGGCACGCTTTCGAAGTCGAAGGTGGCGAGCGTCTTGCCGGCGGGCAAACGCGCTTCCACCATGTGTCGCTCGATCCGACGGCGGGTGCGATCGGCCGCCTCGTGCTCGGCAAGGGCGGCGAGGAAGCGGGCGGCAGGCCACCCTTCCTTGTCCGACTGTGCGGCGAGCTTCGGCCAGATCGCCTTGACGCCCGGCAGGCGGAGCTCATTGAGAAGCAGCTCGACACGGGCAGCATCGACGGAGGTAGCGATACCGGTCATGCTGCCTCTCCCAGGTTCGAGCGGCCCGACATGACGCTGACGGAGGCGAGTTCATCGTAGACGTCGAGCGGCGCCAGCTTGACGGCGACACGCGGGATCGAGGCCGCCTCGGGTCGGAAGCGGTCGCGCAGCGCGGCAAGATCGGGTAACTGTCCGGCGTCCAGATCCATCGCGATCACCTCGGCGAGTTCTGCTTCGCAGGCGCGCTCGTGAGCCAGCGCCAGAAGCTCGACCGTCACCTTGCAGGCGCGCCGGTCATCACCATGCTCCCGCAAGGTCTCGAACAGACGTTTGTAAGCTGCACGCGGGAAGAGTTGGTCGCGATAAACGAGATTGAGGAGCGCCATCGGCTTGCGCCGCAGGGCATGGATGACGTGCCGGTAATCCACAACATGACCGCCCTGGCTCTCGGACACAGGCCGACCGCGCCGCAGCGTCACGACCGGCGTGACGCCAAGGAAGCATTCGAGCCGGTCGTCGAAGATGCGCACACGCAGGCGATGGCCGATCAATCTTGAAGGCACGGTGTAGAATACGCGCCGCAGGATGAAGCCGCCTGACGACGTCACCGGGATCACTTTCTCCTCGAAGTCGGTCGTGCGGCCTTTTGGCAGCGGCGCCAAGGCCTCCTTCTCGAGCGCGATCGGCTTGGCGAGGTTGGCGTTGCGCCGGCCGACAATCTCGTCGACAAAAGCCCGGTACGCATCGAGACTGGCGAACTCGCGCGTCCCCCGCAGCAACAGCGCATCTTCCAGTGCCCGCTTGAGATGGCCGTGCGCGCTCTCGATCGAGCCGTTCTCATGTGCGATGCCCGCATTGTTGCGCGTTGGCGCCATGCCATAGTGGCCCATCAGCCCGGCGTAGCGCTGCGTCAGATCCCCCCGTGCGTCGGCGGCCAGATTGCGGAATGCTGCCGACAGGCTGTCGCTGCGATGCTCCCGCGGCACGCCGCCAAGCGCCCACAGCGCGTTCTGCAAGCCCTCCGCCAGGGCGACGAAGCTTTCGCCGCCGAGCACGACATGGACATGCTCGAAGCCGGAGAACGCCAACCGGAAGTGATAGAGCCGGTGATCGAGCGGCTCACCCGCGATGGTAATACCGAGCGCGCTCACGTCGGTGAAGTCGGACAGACCCAGGCGGCCGGGCTCGTGCTGCTGGCGGAAGATCACGTCCTGTTCGGGGCCGTTGAGCGCCCGCCAGGCGTTGATGCGCCGCTCCAGCGTGCGGCGGATGTTCGGGTTCAAGTCATGATGCCGTCGGCGCAGCTCGTCCAGCACGCCGATCACGCGGATGCCGGGCGCAGCCTTCAGGATCGGAACGATCTCGGCGTCCCAATACTGCCCGAGCGGATCGGACCGGCGCCGGCCCCTCGGCGTCTTCTTCTGCGATGGCGGGCGACAATCGCCCTCGATTCGATACGCGCTTGCCTTCGAGAACCCCGCCTTGGCCGCGGCGGCCTCGGGGGACAGTGTCAGTCGGTACGTCATGTACAGCCTCATCTGGTGGTCGGTGATGTGGAGGCCAGGCAAGGCATCGATTCCCTCTTGTCGAGACGAACCAACAGCTTGCACCAGCCGCACCCGGCCGCCAGACGGGTCCAAAAACGCGCGACGCCGATGGGGACGGTCCTCCGGTCGGGCTGCGCCCTCCCTTCGGTCCGTCCCCATCGGCGCAGTCTCACCTTGATTGTCGCTGGAGTCTCACCCTGATCGCCGCCGCGCAGCCGTCTGAATCACGCGACGATGCTAATTCTGTACGGCCGTTTCCGAGCACCTCCGCTGATGCTCAGATCGGGGCTTTAGGTCCGACAGCCTCGTCCCACGGCCGCGGGCTGGTGCTCGAGGACACGGAATGGCTGGGCGACGAGCATATCGACAGGGATTACCGGCTCCAGGAGCAGGATTTGCAGAGGTACCATCCAAATCTCGCCGCCCGGACGCGGTTCGTGAATCCCCTCATCGTTCTAAATTATCTGCGCTCTGACGACGATGGCGTCGTGCGAACCGAATTCCAGCGCATCGTCGATGATGATAATGGTAATGATGCAGCCGACTTCCTGTTCCTGCCCGTGATTAATGCCGATCCTGAAGATCCTAATAGCCTCGGCAACCACTGGTCGCTGCTGTTCGTTGATCGCAGCGACCGGGGCCGGCCGGTCGCCTATCACTACGATTCCTACGGCGGACTCAACAACAAGGATGCAGAACATCTCGCAAGTCGGCTGGACCTCCGCCTGGAGCCGGCATGGCCCGGCAGCGGAACGGCTATGATTGCGGCGTCTTCGTGGTGGACGGCACGCGGGCGCTGGTTAGGCAATTGGAGCAAGGACGGGAGCCACACCTGCTGAACCTCAGCAACCTCGTTGCCAATCGGCAGGCACTGCAGAACCGACTCAGGGGCTGATGTCGCCGTGGGCGGATAGCTCGTCGACGATGCCGCCAACGTCATCCTCTCCGCCGTCGGTTACAATTTCCGCCGCATCCTCGCCTGGCTAAGGGCTCTTTGGTACCTCTTCCTGGCTGCCTTCTTCTCAGTCACCAGCCACCGCACACCACTCAAATCGGCTTCTTAACCGACGCGCCGCGACGACGACGATACTGAAGATCTACTCCCTCTCAACTTCCGCAGCGCCGAAAACCCGGCCTGCGCAGCCGCCTGGGCCGGATCATCCGCGACATCCGCCGCAAGATCGAAGGCCAGGATGCGCTCGAAGAGGCGTTCGCACTCCCGTTGAGCCGGGCCACGCAGATCCGCTCGCAGCAGCAGCGCCAGCGCGGCTGGAAGCTGGATTCCTTCCATGCCCCCGAGGTGGAGTGCATCGGCAAGGGTAAGGCCAGCGGCCTTACGAGTTCGGCGTGAAGGCTTCCATAGTCACCAACAACCGGCCTGCTCCCGGCGGCCAGTTCGTGCTGCACGCCAAGCGCTGCCCGATAACCCTTACGACGGTCACACCCTGCGGGACGTCATCGACCGAACCGAGACACTCACCGGCTGCGCGATCGAGCGCGCCTTTGTCGACAAGGGATACCGCGGCCGTGACGCACAGAACCCGCGCCGCGTCTTCATCTCCGGCCAGAAGCGCGGCGTCTTCGGCACTATCAAGCGCCAGCTGCGGCGCCGTTCCGCTATCGAGCCCCGTGATCGGCCATTTGAAGGCTGAAGGACACCTCGGCCGCTGCTACCTCAAAGGCCGCGCCCGCTGGGGCAATTCGGTGAGGACATGTCGCAACCATGCGAAGGGCTCAACGCTACAGGCGCGACAGGTCAGCACCAGGCTATAGACAACGGCACTGGCGCTGGCTCCATCAACGGTATCGCTGAAGAGCCAATTTTTCCTGCCACAGGCGAAGATTCTGATGTCGCGCTCAAGAAGGTTGTTGTGGATCGGCATCTCGCCGTCCTCGGTGTAGCGCGTCAGATATTCCCACTGATTGAGCGTATAGGAGACAGCATCGCCGAGCTTGGTGTCGGGCACGACCTTTGGGGCGATTGCTTCGAGCCATGCCTTGAGAGCGTTCAGGACAGGAATGCTGTGTTGCTGGCGGAAGCGGCGCCTGTAATTGGCCCGCGTTTCGCCGTCATCCGGTTTTTCTTCGCGCACCTGTCTTTCAATCCGGTAGAGTTGGTCGAAGAACTTGAGGGCTTGCGCCGGCGGCCCGCCGGGTTTCTTCCTCGCTTTGAGGGCGTCGACAAAGCGCCGCCTGGCGTGGGCCACGCATCCGATATGCGTGGCGCCTTTCAACGTGCGCCAGGCCGAGTAACCGTGACTCATCAAGATGCCGCGGTAGTCGCCAAGGAAGGTCTGCGGGTGTTCCTGCCCACGACCAGGCTGATAATCGAACAGCACAATCGGCATAGGCCCACATGTACGAGGTGCTGGAGGCTTCCTTGTCCTTTTCGTTCAATACCTGAACCGTTGTTTCGTCGCCGTGGATGAGGGCCTGGCACCTGAGCCGCAGTTTCAGTACATCGTAGATGCGCACATTGATCAGCATCAGGTTCATCGCCCCGCGACCGAGCCAATCCTCCTGCGCCGCCGTTTCCCAGCTCGGGATCGTGACCTCGCCGCCATCCACGCCCCGGACCCGCGGGCGCTCGACCTCGATCTTGCCGCCGTGGAAGCCGATCCGTCCCCGCGTTCGGCCCAAGGTGCGTCCGCCGCGCCGCCTCGCGATCGTGGCGCGGCCCGCCACAACATCCGCCTCCATCATCGTGCCGAGCGCCTCGATCCCTGCCGCAAGGCAGAACCGATCGAAGCTCGCCCGCACTTCTGCAAACGCTTCGTCCACCGCCCCGGTCGCCGGCCAACCAGCCGGTGTGATATCTCTTGTCATGGCGTTGCTCTCCTTTGTGGAATCAGCACCCCGAGCCTACCGGCTCAAGGTGGGCAACGCCGACCTCTTCAGAAATTCAACAGAACCCGGGACATCCCCAGTTCTTGTTCTAAATGGGCGATCTTCTCATCCAGGGACTGCAACTGGTCGACAGCAATCGTAGGATCGATTGGGCCATCGCGGGGGTATCTGCTATCCTATTCAGGAGTTTGGCCGGATTGATCCATCATTCCGATCGCGGCGCCCAGGGCGAACTCCGTCGGAACACCTGTTCTCACTCATGACAGCAACTTGTCCAGCACCTCTGCCGGTTGGCAACATGATAAGGGTCCCAGAGCGGTCGGATCGAAACCGGATCAAATAGTCCTATCCACGTGGTCCACTTCAGATTTCCACCAGATCGGTCGTGTGTGTTGCAGGCGCGCGGATTCTTGAGCGTCTAAAAAGGTGCTTGATCACAGTCTGCAACCAAATTCCAATTTGCAACCGCTTGGGTCACCAGACTGCCTATTTTGTCTTGCCCAGCTGAGGCGCCCGCGCGCCGGTTTTTGCCCGACGCGGCTGCCATTGCGACACGAATCGTAGCTTTGATCGGCCTGGGCGGCAATCAACATCTCGCGGTCGCGCAGCGCCTTGATGTTGTAGGCATAGGCTGGTCCACG
Source organism: Bradyrhizobium sp. 26S5 (assembly GCF_036923295.1). Taxonomy (NCBI): domain Bacteria; kingdom Pseudomonadati; phylum Pseudomonadota; class Alphaproteobacteria; order Hyphomicrobiales; family Nitrobacteraceae; genus Bradyrhizobium; species Bradyrhizobium sp. 26S5. Next base: position 1,731,194 of record NZ_CP145948.1, read on the forward strand.
GCGGTTACCTTTCTGTTGGGGATGTCCGGCTTGAAGTTGCATCGCGCGGGTCTTGTTGGCGACCAGCGCCGGGTGCGGATGCGCACGAAAAAAGCATGCAGTGGACCGGGCGCCTTGGCCGCTTCCCAGGCCGCCTCGACCAGCATGGCGCGCGCGTGACTGCGCCCGATCTCGCTGATGCGACGTGATGGGCGGCTCCCAGTCCCGACTGCCGCACCCGCGGGTTCAGCCCGAAATAGCTCGCTAGGGGGCGCCGGCCGTCCGGATCGCGGTCGGCACCAGGCGCATACTCCTCCATCCTTCAAGTCAGAGGGACAAGCAGGACTCGATCGCGCCGGGGCGGGATGACAACCGAAGGACGGCTCACGCCATTTAAGGGGCAATCCGTTCTGCGGGTGAGCCTTGGTGTATGTCGTCCGGCAACGTCGTCGCCAAGAATAGGCGTCTCTCCCGCAGGGCCCTGGGGGCTTGGGGCAGCTCAAAAATACCGCAACCCCGTAGGATCCCGCATTGCCAAGCCGCCAATAGAGCAGCATGTTTCCTCTGGAATTGGAGGGAGAACCGTAGTGATCTTCGCAAGCGGACGTCGGAGCGGTCGGCCGATCATTCAGCCGTGCCGGACGATTGAGGAAGCAGAGGCCGTTGCCGCGGAAATGAACGGCGCCGGGTTTAAGAATGTTGCGATCGGGGACACAAGCCGGCCCGCGAAATGAACAGTCGGTGAGCAGTCTTCTCTAGTATGGAAATGCTGCATAGCTTGGGCACCTTGCCCACCGGCGCGTGGTGAACTCATCCACTGATAGGACCGATCCCTCGGGATCACCGAGCGCACGGCCGATGAGGGAGCAAAGCTTGCAGCCGTCTGGCGCTCTCCGCTTCTGTTGCCGTCTGCCGACCAGGGTGATCTGGTTGCTCTCGCTGTGGGTACGGTTTCGCTGTGGGGGACGGTCTGGAGCACGACACGGGATACCGCGCGCAATTCGGGCGCGTGCGAACTGTCGATGATCTGTTGGTAGGTGAGGAGTTCGAGCGCCGCCAGACAGAGTGCGACCTACTCGATCTGGTGCGAAACAACTACGGCTTAAAGAAAGGAGTAGCCACATGCTGTTCTTTGTCGATCTCGCCCTCGCGCCTCTGCAGTTCATGGCCTCGTTTTGCGACGAGATGGTGAGGCCGCTGACGCGGTCGGTGCGCCCTGCCATCGCGGGCCCGGCCCAGATAATCCATATCACCCCAGAGCGTCGGGCGCGCCGAAAGCGGAAGATTCTGCGTCGCCTGCAGCTCGGCTATTGAGGAGGCTGCGCTGATGACCGTGGGGATGTCCCGATCGGTGTTGAACTACGTCGGGCCGACGGGAGTGAATGTTACGCGGGCCTCGAGACGTGGGCAATGGGCTTGATCGTCATGCGATCGTGGCGAGCTTGTGGGCCGCACGCAGAACCGACAATTGCGGGCAGCCGGGCGGCGCGGCTGGCTGACTTCATGGCTGCCGATCTGTCCGCGCTCGACCATCTGGTGGTCCAAATCGACGGGCTGCATCTCGGCGACGATCTCGTGCTGGTCGCCGCAATCGGAGTTGACGGCGAAGGCAACAAGCGTAAGCGCGAAGCCGATACCCTGGCTTCAGAGTTAGAATGAATGTGCGAAGAAGCCTCCGGCTTGGAACGGAGGTTTGGATGGGATTGGACAGCAAAAAGGACGTCCATTTGGGCGGCTCACCGGTAGGGCTGGTGAGCCGGCTGGAGGTCCTCGAAGGACCGTCGGGGCGCCGTGTGCGTTCGGAGGCTGAGAGAGCCCGGATCGTCGCCGAGAGTCTGCTACCTGGTGCCCAGGTGTCCGAGGTGGCGCGCAAGCACGGAGCGACGCGCTGGCATATTTACGATTGGCGACGCCGCTTTCGACAGCGAGGCATGTTGGCGCCGTGCGAGGCATCGCAGTCGACATTCGCAGCGCTGGTCGTGGAAAGCGCGTTGGAGGAGCGTCAGGTTCCGGCGATCAAGCTTGAGATCGCGATCGGCGATGTTGTGCTGCGGACGGACACAGCCATAGATGGCGAGCAGCTGTCCCGGGTGATCCGCGCAGTCCGAGCGTCACGATGATCGCGGCCGGTGCCGATCTGAAGATTTACATCGCGACGCGGCCGATCGACTTCCGCTGTGGCCACGATGGGCTTGCGCGAAGGTGCAGGAGATGCTTCGTCTCGACCTGTTCAGCGGCGCAGCCTTCGTGTTCCGATCGAAACGAGCACAGCTCGTTTCATTGTACGTCCCTTTGTCAGAAGAGCTGGCTCCGCAAATTCGGACAGTAGCTTGAGTGGATTTTCTGCCTGAGAGCGGCGAGGATTCTTGCCGCGAAACAGGAGCGAAGATGACGAAGAGGAGTCGCCGGACGCATTCTCCGGCCTTCAAGGCAAAGGTGGCTTTGGTGGCCGTGAAGGGGGAGAAGACGTTGGCCGAGCTGGCGCAACTGTTTGATGTCCATCCGAACCAGATCACGACCTGGAAGTCCCAACTCCTGGAAGGCGCCGCCGGAGTGTTTGGGCAGGACAACGGACCGGCCGAGGCGCCGGTCGATTTGAAGCGTTACATGCCAAGATCGGCGAGCTTGCGTTGGAGAACGATTTTTTGTCCGGCGCGCTCACCAAGGCGGGCCTGCTGAGCGCAAAGCGATGATCGACCGCGACCATGATCTGTCTGTCGTGCGCCAGGCGAAGGTCCTGAACCTTGCCCGCAGTACGGTTTACTATGAACCTCGGCCGGTTTCGGCCGAGGACTTGTCTTGATGCGCCGGCTCGATGAGCTGCACCTCGATTATCCCTTCGCAGGGGGGCGCATGCTGCGATCGCTGTTGCAGCGTGAGGGCATGCAGGTTGGCGGCCGCCACGTCGCGACGCTGATGAAGCGCATGGGGATCGAGGCGATCTATCGCCGTCCGAACACGAGCAAGCCCGCACCGGGCCACAAGATCTACCCGTACCTATTGCGCGGATTGAAGATCGAGCGGCCGAACCAGGTCTGGGCAATGGGCATCAGCTACATTCCGATGCGACGTGGATTCGTTTACCTCGCGGCGGTCGTCGATGTGTTCAGCCGAAGGGTATTGGTCCATCGCGTATCGATCACGATGGAGACGATATTCTGCGTCGAAGCGCTCCAGGAGGCGTTGGCGAAGCACGGCAGGCCCGAGATCTTCAACACGGATCAGGGTAGCCAGTTCACCAGCCTCGACTTCACCGGCGTGCTGCTGGACGCGAACATCGCCATCAGCATGGACGGCAAGGGTGCCTGGCGCGACAACGTGTTCGTCGAGCGGCTGTGGCGCACTGTCAAATACGAGGAAGTCTATCTGCGTGCTTACGACAGCGTGCTCGAGGCGCGAGCATCGATTTCCAAATATCTGGCGTTCTACAATCGAGGACGTCCTCACTCGAGCCTTGACGAACGCACGCCCGACGAGGCTTACTTCGGCGCGCAAACGATGGTGACGGCCGCATGATCGTCGCCAACGATTTTGCTGCGGCTCTGGTCGGGCTTGCGCCCTCCCGACGCCACAGCAAAATCGTAAAGCCCCGCGTTCAGCATAACCCGGCAGGAATCCACTTAATTTTCGCGGGGCCCTGTCCAAACAACCGAGACCAGCTCTGTTCTCTCAGGCCTGCTTTGGGTTCAAATAGAAAGGGGAACTGTGGTCAACCTCCAACCTTCAGAGCGGCGACCGTACGACTGACTTGCGCAGTATCGGGGATAGGGGCGCGGAGGCTCAAGACGACTGCGTTATTTCCACCACGCATCATTGCCACCACGCATCGCTCGTCGAGGATCCGTCCCTTCTCCGCTCGTTTGGCCGACCGGTAACGCTCCGTTACCGCCGACACCACCTCGCGCCGCGCGCGCATGCTGATCTTTCCCGCATAGACGCCACCGAACCAATTCGATGGCACCGCCCCAATCATCGGCGAAAAGTTGTCCAGTAACATTCTGGGTGAGGCAATGCGGGGGTCAAATTTGCAAACGATGACGTAATTGCGGTCGGCGCCCGCGGCTCGAAAGGTCCGCTATCTTCAAGCCTTCCCGCAATCTCGCGAATCGGAGGGGGCTATGAAGCAATATGTTGGGCTGGATGTCTCGCAAAGAGAAACGTCAGTATGTGTGGTCGACGAAGTGGGTCAGGTCTTGTTCGAGGGAAAGGCCAAGTCCGACCCGGGGGCGCTCACGGCACTGCTTCGCAAGCGGGCGCCACAAGCGGAGCGCATCGGATTTGAGACCGGGGCGATGGCGAGTTGGCTATGGCATGAACTTCGTAGGGTTGATCTTCCGGTGGTCTGCATCGACGCGCGGCATGCCCACGCGGCTTTGTCCGTACGCATGAACAAGAGCGATCGGAATGATGCTCGAGGTCTGGCCGAATTGGTGCGGGTTGGCTGGTATCGAGAAGTCAAAGTCAAGAGTGAGGAAAGTCAGAAGATCCGCGCGATACTCATCGCGAGATCTCGGCTCGTGGCCATTCGTCGAGATATCGAGAACCAGGTCCGCAGTCTTATCAAAGAATACGGCTTGCTCTTCCCACGCGCGATCGGACTGAAGTTTCGCAATCAGGTCTGCGAGCTATTGGGCGAAGATCATCAACTCCTCGGTGTGATCGCGCCGCTTCTGTCGATCCATGAGCAGATCTGCAAGCAGCAAAGCAAGTTCGACGACGAAGTCCGCCAGTTGACGAAGTCGGATGAGACGACGCGCCGCCTGATGACGGTTCCTGGTGTCGGCGTGGTGACCGCCTTGGCCTTCCGCCATACGATCGACGACCCATCGCGCTTCCGATCGGCATCAAGCGTCGGCGCCTATCTGGGTCTTACGCCCCGACGAAACCAGTCTGGTGAAACTGACATCAATGGCAAGATATCACGATGGGGCGACCGTCTTCTCCGAACGTACCTGTACGAGGCGGCGACCGTCCTGCTTTATCGAACGAAGAAATGGTCCTCTCTCAAGGCTTGGGGCATGAAGCTCGCCAATCGGATTGGCATGCGAAAGGCAAAGGTCGCCATCGCGCGCAAAATCGCCATCGTTCTTCACTGTATCTGGGTCGACGGCACATCGTTCGACTGGGGCCAGGCGAAGGAAGCCTGATCCGATCTTGTAAAGTTCCTGGTCCGGGCTGCCGGACTGGCGATGTCCCGCTGGGACGGTGTTGTGGCGACCTCGGTCAATCGGCTGGTGGCGGCTCGTCCGCACTCCGCTGCAAACGTTGAGGCGCCCGACCCGGACATCATCATGAGGCGCTGCGCGACCTCGGAAAGGACCGTGACCCCAGCGAAGACATCAACCAGCCCCGGCGATCCAATGCCTGGCCGGCAAAGCACGTATCAGCCGCGCCCGAGCCGTCTCCGCAACCCGGACCAGCTCCGACGGCGCGAGCACTACCTCCGTGCCGTGGGCGAGTTCAGAAATGTAAGCTTGACAACAAACCGCAATTAAAGGGCCGATTGACAGGTGCGAAAGCAATTCGATGAGAATTTCACGCCCCGTGCACTCCGACATGGGCTTATGCACGAAGTTACCCGACATGTCCGGGTAGAGCCCATAGCCCCACCACACCCACACATTATTCGGCTGTTCGTAAAAGTGCGGTTGCCGATTTAAGGACAATGGTCCCGAGCCAATTGGGATTCTCGCCTTTGACGGCCTTACTGCCGGAGAAGGCTTCTAGCCGGTCGAAGAAGCTCGAGTCGTCCGCGGTGACTGTGAACGATTCCCATTTGGACTGACCGATCCTGGAAGCGAAGGCGGCGGGGTGGCCGAAATCCGGACTCTTGGCAGCCAGGCGCCCACGCCCTCCGGTTCGCTCCGTATTCAGCACGGGAACCGTGTCCATCGAACCGTAGCTCGTATCGGATGTCATTGACCCGTTGGTCACGAACACAAGATCCCGTTCGGCCAGATCGATGGCGCGATCTTCGCCGCAATGCCGATAGCGCAAGCGCGTCGCGGCCTTCTTCCCGCCTTCGGTGACAATATCAACATCGGTCACTTCCGTCCCCATCTCCAGCCGCACGCCCCGCGCCGTCAACCATGCGACGGTCGGACGGACGATGGCGTCGAACTGGTTGAACTGGGTGCGGTAGATCCCCGCGAAAGTGTCGATCGTCGAGAACAGATGCAGGAAGCGCAGACAGTATCGCTTGAACTCGACGGCACTGTGCCATGGCGCAAATGCAAAGGTTGTAGACCAGATGAGCCAGAACTTGCTGCGGAAAAGTGGGGTTCGAACCAGTTCTGGATCGTCCTGGCGTCGAGCACCGATTCTGGAGCCGCGCAAAGCGCGATCAGGTCGAGCCGATCTTTCTCAGTTCGTCCTTCGCCGATTTGGTCTCGTCGGCAATCGAGGGAATGAAGGATAACAAGTCGTAGGTACAGTTGAACTTTTCCTCGAACATGCGCCCGCCGCGCATGACATATCCGTCCTTCGGATCGCCATGTGCGTCGAGGCTTCCGCCGAACTGCTCCATTTGCTCGAACAGGACGACATTCGGGCCGGATAGCCCGCCCTCCTTGACGAGGTAAGCCGCTGCGGCCAGGGCAGGCGATGCCTGTTCCGACCAAATAGGCCTCGCGAGGAGCCGCCTGCTTCGGTGGATTAAGGCGAGAAACGAGAGAAGCAGAGGACATAAAGTTCGCCAGCATCTAGCGGTTGGAATGTCTATGCAATCGGCGCGCCGATGGCGCCGTGCAAAACAATATGATCGCGAAGCACAGCTCCCGGACTGCATCATAATCAACAAGCGCCAGAAGCCCTTCGGGGTGCACAGCCACATGCAGTCGCCGTCGAGCGCCTGACCATAAGCAGCAACGGCGCCGCGATCATCGAATTGGATCAAGCCATACCAGCAGCGGCTGCGCGGCGCGCAAAAGCTGATTGCGGGCTTTGCTTGAAGACGGAATAGGAGCGCCGTCATGTCGGGCTTACAACCATCTCCGTCTTCAACCAGACAAGACAGAAAGCAACCGGACAAGACGGAAATTGAGACGGTGCCAGTTGTCGCTTTTGCCGAAGTCGACCATACGTCAGTACGAAGATGCCCAAGGCGACCTTACAAGGTGCTTGGCCAGCGGCCGGGTTGAGTTCGAGCGCAAGCACGTACCGGTCTTTGCGCATCGCGAAAGTCTTTCGGGATGGCGTGCGCGGCGGCGATCAGGGTGAGACTCCAGCGACAATCAAGGTGAGACTGCGCCGATGGGGACGGACCGAAGGGAGGGCGCAGCCCGACCGGAGGACCGTCCCCATCGGCGTCGCGCGTTTTTGGACCCGTCTGGCGGCCGGGTGCGGCTGGTGCAAGCTGTTGGTTCGTCTCGACAAGAGGGAATCGATGCCTTGCCTGGCCTCCACATCACCGACCACCAGATGAGGCTGTACATGACGTACCGACTGACACTGTCCCCCGAGGCCGCCGCGGCCAAGGCGGGGTTCTCGAAGGCAAGCGCGTATCGAATCGAGGGCGATTGTCGCCCGCCATCGCAGAAGAAGACGCCGAGGGGCCGGCGCCGGTCCGATCCGCTCGGGCAGTATTGGGACGCCGAGATCGTTCCGATCCTGAAGGCTGCGCCCGGCATCCGCGTGATCGGCGTGCTGGACGAGCTGCGCCGACGGCATCATGACTTGAACCCGAACATCCGCCGCACGCTGGAGCGGCGCATCAACGCCTGGCGGGCGCTCAACGGCCCCGAACAGGACGTGATCTTCCGCCAGCAGCACGAGCCCGGCCGCCTGGGTCTGTCCGACTTCACCGACGTGAGCGCGCTCGGTATTACCATCGCGGGTGAGCCGCTCGATCACCGGCTCTATCACTTCCGGTTGGCGTTCTCCGGCTTCGAGCATGTCCATGTCGTGCTCGGCGGCGAAAGCTTCGTCGCCCTGGCGGAGGGCTTGCAGAACGCGCTGTGGGCGCTTGGCGGCGTGCCGCGGGAGCATCGCAGCGACAGCCTGTCGGCAGCATTCCGCAATCTGGCCGCCGACGCACGGGGGGATCTGACGCAGCGCTACGCCGGGCTGATGGGCCACTATGGCATGGCGCCAACGCGCAACAATGCGGGCATCGCACATGAGAACGGCTCGATCGAGAGCGCGCACGGCCATCTCAAGCGGGCACTGGAAGATGCGCTGTTGCTGCGGGGGACGCGCGAGTTCGCCAGTCTCGATGCGTACCGGGCTTTTGTCGACGAGATTGTCGGCCGGCGCAACGCCAACCTCGCCAAGCCGATCGCGCTCGAGAAGGAGGCCTTGGCGCCGCTGCCAAAAGGCCGCACGACCGACTTCGAGGAGAAAGTGATCCCGGTGACGTCGTCAGGCGGCTTCATCCTGCGGCGCGTATTCTACACCGTGCCTTCAAGATTGATCGGCCATCGCCTGCGTGTGCGCATCTTCGACGACCGGCTCGAATGCTTCCTTGGCGTCACGCCGGTCGTGACGCTGCGGCGCGGTCGGCCTGTGTCCGAGAGCCAGGGCGGTCATGTTGTGGATTACCGGCACGTCATCCATGCCCTGCGGCGCAAGCCGATGGCGCTCCTCAATCTCGTTTATCGCGACCAACTCTTCCCGCGTGCAGCTTACAAACGTCTGTTCGAGACCTTGCGGGAGCATGGTGATGACCGGCGCGCCTGCAAGGTGACGGTCGAGCTTCTGGCGCTGGCTCACGAGCGCGCCTGCGAAGCAGAACTCGCCGAGGTGATCGCGATGGATCTGGACGCCGGACAGTTACCCGATCTTGCCGCGCTGCGCGACCGCTTCCGACCCGAGGCGGCCTCGATCCCGCGTGTCGCCGTCAAGCTGGCGCCGCTCGACGTCTACGATGAACTCGCCTCCGTCAGCGTCATGTCGGGCCGCTCGAACCTGGGAGAGGCAGCATGACCGGTATCGCTACCTCCGTCGATGCTGCCCGTGTCGAGCTGCTTCTCAATGAGCTCCGCCTGCCGGGCGTCAAGGCGATCTGGCCGAAGCTCGCCGCACAGTCGGACAAGGAAGGGTGGCCTGCCGCCCGCTTCCTCGCCGCCCTTGCCGAGCACGAGGCGGCCGATCGCACCCGCCGTCGGATCGAGCGACACATGGTGGAAGCGCGTTTGCCCGCCGGCAAGACGCTCGCCACCTTCGACTTCGAAAGCGTGCCGATGCTATCAAAGGCACAGGCGATGGCGCTCGCCGCTGGCGACGCCTGGTTGAAGGCCGGCGCCAATTTGCTCTTGTTCGGTCCACCGGGCGGCGGCAAGACCCATCTCGGCACGGCGATCGGCCTGGCTCTCGTCGAGAACGGTTGGCGCGTTCTCTTCGCGCGCACCACTGATCTGGTGCAACGGCTGCAGGTCGCGCGGCGCGAGCTGGCGCTGGAGTCCGCGATCGCCAAACTCGATCGCTATGACCTCCTGATCCTCGACGACATCACATATGTGAGCAAGGATCAGGCGGAAACCAGTGTGCTGTTCGAGTTGATCGCCGCCCGCTACGAACGACGCTCGCTGCTGATCACGGCCAATCAGCCATTTGGCGAATGGGGGCGTATCTTCCCGGACCAGGCAATGACGTTGGCTGCCATCGATCGTTTGGTCCACCACGCCACGATCCTCGAGATGAACGTCGAAAGTTACCGTCGAAAAGTTGCCCTCGATCGCAAGCGCGGTCCAGGCCGGCCACCTGTTCACACGACCCCCAACGAACTCGACAAGACTGTGATTGACGCTGGCAGCGCCGCTTGATTGTCGCGCAGCGTCAATCAACGCTTGCCAAGTAGGCGGCCAGCGTCAATTATCTCCTGACTCGGCCGCCTCGTCTCATCTTGATTGACGCGCCGCTCTCATCCTGATTGTCGCGCTATAATGGCGCCACACTTCTGAACCAGGGTCCGTGCTACCTCCTATCTCATCTGTGAGGCGCTCCATACCCTGAGAGCCCGGGCTGTGAGGCTGGCGTTCGCCAGTTCTCTCCAGGACTTCCGTACTTCCATCCAACGGATTTTTCGAGCGGGCAAGGTATCAAGCAGTTTTCGGGCAATTGGTACAAACCGCACAGCTTCCGAGTTCGGGTCGCGCTTGGCATCTTCGAGAATTTTGAGAGCGGCCGCTTCGGACCGTCTCCAGCCCGACTCGGTGAACCTGCTCTCCGCGAAATACTCAAAACAGGTCCGGAACCTCAAAGCGCGGCCGATGATCGTATGGGCTGGCAATCCCGCCTCGCTCAGCCACCTCCGAAGATGGTCACACCACCCTTTGCTGCTGCATTCGAGAAGACCACCACCTTCCAAGACCAGAAGCGCTGCCATGCCAGCGATCTCGCATCGTACCTCCTCATTCTGGCCTTCGAACCAGTTCCGGACTGCATGCAGTGGCGTCACCGGCCGATTCACAATCGATACCTGTGCCGCGCCGGCGCGATAGAACGGAACCACGTTTTTCAGCGATGGCAGGCGCGGCCACGGCCTCCCTTCTGCGTCCCACAAGACCCAGCGCTCAGCGATCCTCTTTGCCTCGTCGGGCGACCTGCTTCGCCAAAGCTCTTTGAGCGCCTCATTGACGTAATATGAGACGTCAGCTTTCAGACCGCATGTACGTGCTATTGCTGCGAGGCGACCGGCGTCAATGAGCCGCGCCGCGAAGTTGTTCTCCGCGTTCATTTGCCGACGTGCTTGGTTCGCTGCTCAGTTCCGATCATCAACCTTCACAAGGTACCACAATCTCCAACTTGTCATACCCACCTCATTCGGCACGGCGTGGACGTATGCAAAGCCAATGGAAGTGGGCTGGCTGGGCCTTCGCGCTCTTATTGATTTTCGGAGAAGTCACTGACGGCGAAAAGGACAATCCACTTTCAGGCTAAGAAGTGCCACTTGGACTTTGCCAAGAAATCCTGGTCGAGGTCGTTCCGCGAGGGATCGAAGATGCTGGATCGTCGCAAAACACAGCCACCCTCTGCGGTGAGGTAAGCTATTCACGCATCGCCGCACGAAGGGGACGATTCGCCCTCCCGACCTCGTCGGCCCGCGTCCGTCAAAAAACTTGGGCTTCTGAATGCAAAGACCCCGCTGCTGTCCCGCTCAGAACTGAACGCCATGCCGAATTCGGTTGCTACGATACAGCGCCGCCTCAGGAGCGCGTTGGTTGGGCGTATAGCTAGGACGACTCCACATTCATTGAAGCCAAAAGCAGATTGCGGCGAGGTGGACAAACGCGAGGAAGTTCGGCCCGTCGGTCGAATCGCGTAGCGAAGCGGCGGAAGTGTTTTGAGCTTGTTGAGCAGCGCTCGATGCGGTTTCTCAGCTTGTAGATCGTTTCGTCGTGGGGGATCGGGACCTTGCGAGAGCGGCTGAGGAAATCTGCTTGGGAGTTCCTGTCTGCGATGGTTTTGCGCAGATGTCGTTGTAGTCATAGGCCCTGTCGGCTAGCACGGCCTCGGCCTCAAAGCCTTCGAGCAGGGCTTTCGTAGTGAGATTGCCGTGTCGTTGACCGGCCATGAGACGACCGAGGCCGTTGCGGAGCATCTGGATCTTGGTCGTCAAACAACCTCCGGAGCGCCCGAGTTCTTGAGTTTTGGCCCCCTTCTCCGCTCGCGGCCTGCTGGTGGACGCGAACCAGAGTGGTGTCGAGCATCAGGTATTTATTGTCGCGATCCCGGATCAGTTCGGCAAACACTTTCTCCCACACGCCGCTTTGGCCAGCGGGAAACCGCGCAGGCACGCTGTTCCACTTGCCATAGCGCTCCGGCAGGTGCAGGTGCTGCCAGTAGGCGCCGGACCGCGGAACCCACAACCCCGTTCACGAACAGACGGTTGTCGACACTGCTGCGGTCGCGATCACCCACCTTGCCCGCCAGCATCTGCCCGAGGATCGATAGAACGCGCTGTCCAGGCGCAGGATCACGCAATTGATGAATGGGCGATTGCGGCCGACGTTATGATTCTTCTTCGACTCTTCCTCGACCGGCTGCGCGACTCCCGAGAACCGTCCCAGTTAAGCCGCGCTCCACCTAGAAGGTGCCGGCATAGTCGCTTGCCTGGGTTAGTGCGGTATAGGCGATCTCCGGCAACTGGATTTTACCGAGCTTTTTGAGCAACGAAGAATGCGGCGCGCCTGCTCTACCAGCTTCAGCGCGAACTTTCTGACCGAGAAGCCATTGTCCTGCTCCGGACTCATTCCGAAAAACTTTCTCGCTTTCGCGATGGTCGACGAAGAGAAATTGGTAAGTGGAGCTTCGGATCTGACCTGGAGAATGACAGCGAAAATGAGCGCCACGGCGCGGAGCGCCTGAGGCTAAGCGCGCGAATGAATGAAGCTTACGCGGCAATCACACGATTGCGACCTTCATGTTTTGCGCGATAGAGCCGCTGATCGGCGACGTTCAGCAATCCGTCAAGCGTGTCTCCATCGCGCCCGAACTCCGACACCCCAACGCTGATGGTGACGCCGACCGACGGCTGAGCTTCGACGTCGAATGCAGTGCCTTCAATCGTCGATCGAAGGCGTTCGGCTACCGCGTAAGCCGTGTCGAGCGTCGCCCCGGGCAGCAAGACCATGAATTCTTCACCGCCCACGCGTGCGACAGAGTCATAAGGGCGAATTGCCTCCAGACACTTTCGCACAAATGCGCGGAGCACCCCATCGCCGACGCTGTGACCACGTGAGTCATTGATATCCTTGAAATGGTCGAGATCGAGCGACAGCAGAGATAATGGAGCACCGGTTCGTTTGGCCCGCGCGATTTCGGCGCCGATATGGTCGAGGAAGTGTCGCCGATTTCCGGCACCGGTCAGTGGGTCGGTGGCGGCAAGGCGTTCTAACCTTTGATTGCTCACCTGCACTTGCTGTAGCGCCCTTTGAGTGTCGGCCATCGAATCGGCCAGGCGGGCCATCATTTCTTCCTGGCTATAGATGGTCGAGAAGGATTGCGTCGTTCGGAAAGCCTGGACAACGCCATAGCTGAGCAGGAAGAACCCGCCAGCAAAGATCGCGTGGGCGAGCCACCACATATGATTCCACGGTGCCGCCAGAATGAATGCGAGCGACGATAACGCAAACCACGCGACCGAGATGCCGAAAACAAGCATGAGCGGCGAGTGAATCCCTCGCATGAGCATGACCGCGACGTTCAGCGCGCTGAACACCAGTGCACCGCCCTCCATGGACAAGCGTACCGCCGGGTGTCCCGCATAGGGGGAGTAGGCGATCAATGCGACAGCTATATCCACGGTCAGGAACAGGCCGGTCCACATCAGCCATGTGCGCGCATCCGAACGCTTCTCGACCTCGTCTGATGGCTGGTTATAGCTGAGCAGCCCAACGAAGAGAAGAATCGACATCGCGAGACGCGACGCCGGTCCATAGAGCAGAAACAGCCAGATGTTGCGGTGTGCCATCCTGGTGAAGGCGCCGTGCAGTAAATAGATCAATACGAAGCCGAGAAAACCCAGCGTCAACCAACGCAACAGAGGTTCGCCGGAAGACCGGTAGCAGCGACACGTCACATAGGTGACGAACAGCCCTTCGAGGGTGGCGAGGGCAATCGCGAATTCATGGAATGGGTGATTTTCGAATTTTAGCGTGGAATCCTGCTGGAAATACAGGTAGGCAATGAACTGGGCAGGCATCAAGGCGAAGGCGATGAGGAGAAGGCTCATATACGCCTGTGTCACCAGCCGGAGCGCGTTGCTCGGTTCGTGTACCGCAAGATTGGTGCTCATATGCAATACCGTCTCCCATGATGACGTCAGATCGTTTCGTGGACACTTGAGCGTCTCCGAAGGATACTGTCCCAGAGCACCTTCGGTCCTTGTGTACTAGCCAGTTGAAGGAACCAGGATGCGTCGCGGCCGGAGGCCGTTCAACAACTCGGAGCCCGCGATCACCGCTGCGACGGAGGCATGAGCTTGACCTTTCCGTCCTGCGGCACCCCATCGAGCAGGCGGCGGCGCGGATAGGGTCGGCCTTGTCGTCCAGCAGCGGCCAGCTCCCGCCGCCGCCGGGATCAGCAGCGCCGCGGACTGCGTTTATGTTTCGAGCCCACCGCGTTCAGGCCGCCCGCTCCGCTGGGTCAACGTGTCGTGTCTTCAGCAGATTATTCCGGCCCCTCCCGCGAGTTGTCACGGTCTGCGAGGCGCTCGAAAACGTCCATCGAAAGACAAGGAAATCACGATCCCGTTGGAAAGGAGTCTGCGTATTACCGTACTCAATCGTCTGCCTACCGCCCCCCGGTAGTGCCGCCGCCACAATCGGTCCGTTACCGGTTCGGCTCCGAGTCAACACGCGTAATGAGCAAAACCGTAAGCGTCAGCCCGCTTTGATTGGCGAGTTTCTTGTAGGCCATCTGCGATCTCCTTCGTCTGGGATGTCCCCGCACTGCGCGACCGGGGCCGTAGGATACCTAAGCTGGTTGAGTTAGCCGCCTGCCAAACCTTGTAGGTTCCCTAACGCAACCTGTGAGATTGGCTTACGGCAAGGACGAGTTACTCGATCCGTCATGGATCACGCACGAGGATATATCCGCGAGAAGGTAATCGCCGGTTGGCTCTATCGAATGCTTGGGCGGGGCGGGCAAGTGCTTCGGCCGAGCGGATCTACGCGCGCTGGGCGTTCAACATCTACGACTATGACGATAAAGGTACGCTCGAGATCGGGTTCGTGCTGTGCCCGCTGCATTTGCCGGAAGAGAGGCTCATCGCTGGCGACGCGTCGGTCCGTATCCTGATGGACCGCGTCGAAGCCCATCGACCGTGAGGTCGGCATGCCAATTGGTTGGTTCTTCTTGATAATTCATGGTCATCAGGCTAAGCGAGAGGTTGGCCAAGCGATCGCCAAGGGGCTGCGTAATCTTTGACAGTCACTTCGGAGGAAGGCTCCTTGCTGGTCGATGCATGGATCTGGATCTTCCTCGAGGCCTTCTGCGATTCCAGGCCTGAGAGTGGCAAGCGGGAGCTGCGCCGCCGCTCCGCCATTCTTCCGATTTCGCGTCTGCTCTCCTGACGGCTCAATCGAGCGGTGCAAAGGTCGTCGCTTTGCCCGATTCGGGGGCAGACTTCGCCAATGCCCTGAAGCAGGCTGAGGAGTTCGGGCTCACGCAGAAGCAGCAGCTAGCTCCGCTGGGATTGATGATCAATCAGACGCACAGCATCGGCCTGCAGCCGCTGCAGAATGTACGTCTGACCACCACGTTTTACCGGGATAGGACAGACGAGACGCGCGCCTTCGCGAAGCGCTACGAGGCAGCATTCGATGGCTGATCCCGAACGAGGCGCACGCGAGCACCTACAGTGCAGTTATGCACTATCTCAAGGCGATTGCCGCGGCGCAGACGGACGAAGGCGAGGCGGTGGTGCGACAGATGAAGAACACCCCGGCTAATGATTTCGAGATGAAGAATGTTAGGATCCGCGCCGACGGTCAGGTGATGCGACCGCTCTATGCCGCGCGCATAAAGGCGTCGATCGAGTCAAAATATCCTTATGATTACTACGAGATCACGCGGACCATTCCGGCCGAAGATGCTTGGCGCCCGGCCGCGGACAGCGCCTGCAATCTCCTGAAGACGCAGTAAGTCGGGCGGGCGGGCCAGCCCGATCTGTCTCGATCGGGCTACAGACAGTCAATCCGCCAACAACAATAGTTCTGCCCGACAACAGGGCGCTGGATAGACAACTTGTTCATCGAACGCCTGTGGCGCGCTAAAATATGAGGACATCTCAAGGGTTATTCGGATGGCCATGAGGCTGTAGATATGACGCTTCTCGCAAGCGAGACGCTTGGACAACGCTGCGCGTTGCCCACATCCCCAGGGCCACAACAGCAGCAAGCAAGAGTAGCGTAAGGCTATTGAGAAGAACGAACGGCAGCGGCTCCACTTAAGAAACCGGACCCAGCGGTCCTCAGTGTAGGGTCCATTTCAGTTATCCGAGCTAACCGGGCGAGCGGCGTAAGCGCGGCCGCTGATCCGCTGCAAACTACCATTTCTCATAGGCTTTTCAGGTCACCGAATGTGGTCGAATGGGTATGGCGGAACGCACCATCGCCGGAGACCACCGATGTATTTCCACCTCTATCAGGACGACAAGCGAGAGTGGTGTTGGTCGCTGCACGGCGGGAATCACCATAAGATTGCCAGCTCTGGTGAAGGCTACCATCGCAAGACCTGATGCTGTCCCTGCCCTTGGACTAGTCCAAGGGACGAACGAACGGTAAAGGACTGAAGACTTCGAATTGACCATCGTCGGAGACTTACGATGCATTTCGAATTGTACCGAGACGAGCACCAGGAATGGCGTTGGAAGCTTCACGCGCGGAATGGTCTCTATATCGTCACCTCCGGCGAAAGCTACCACAAAAAGGATGATGCTATTCGCGCCATCAGGCTCGTCCAAGCCACGACTGACGAAACTCCGATCCGTATATCCGCTACCTAGCGTCGGTAGCGTGTCAACCTATCACCTCTCGCTGTTGATAGGGAAATCGACACATGTAACCGTAACTCATCGGCGATCATCAATGCTGCCGATCAAAATCAGGGGAGACGCCTATGCCGATCCATATTAGCTACGCTGAGAAAGAGCTAACCAACGAACGGCGCGCGTTGCAGCCGGCGAACGCCGCGCTAGCTCAAGGAACCCAATACTCGCTGTTGCTCAAGAATCGATCCGCTCAGCCCTGGATATTTTTCGTTTATCAGAGGTTGCCGCGCCTGCACGCGGGATATCTTCTCCTTGGCTTGGTTCTGCTCCCCCTATCAGATCCAAGTCGGCGATCAGATCAGGTTCACGTGGGAAATCGACTAAGTGCGGGGTCAATGTTCAGCGTCGATTCACAATCTAGGTCTCCGGCCTCGACCGCCCCGGCCTGCTCTACCAGCTGACCACCGCGACCTCGAAGCTCAACCTCAACATCGCCTCGGCGCATGTCGCGACCTTCGGCGAGCGCGCCCGCGACGTGTTCTATATCACCGACCTGCTCGGCGCCCAGATCACCGCGCCGACCCGGCAGGCCGCGATCAAGAGCGCTGCTGCATCTGTTGTCGACCGAGGACCAGGCGGCGAAGCCGGCGGCTTGACGCGTCGCCTCTCTCCACTCGTCATTCCCCGATGCGCAATTGCGCATCGGGGAATGACGACGGATGGGACTGCTGCAGGCCCACCTCATTCATACCGCTCTAGCCGAACAGCCGCATCAGCAGGGCCTTGCCGACCGGCGCTGCGCGGACACTGCGGAAGGCGCGGACATATTCGCCGGCATAGAATGCGCGCACGACATTGATCCGCGTCGCAACCGCGTCCTCGAAACGGACGCCGAAGCCATCGCGGGTGCGGCGGACCACGAGCGCGGCCACGTTCTGTCCGTAGACATTGCACTTGATCGAGGCGCCGATTGCGGGAGGGGCGGGATCGATGAAGCGCGCGCCCGAGATCGAAATGTCGACCATCCGGACCAGCCGCGGCTCCGTACCTTCGTGAATCAGGATCGGCTCGTCACGCTCGAAGCGCTCGGCCTTGCGACGCCGCGGCTGCTCGATGCAAATGAAGCACACGATCGCGAGCGCGACGCAATTATAGAGGCTCCAGGCCAGCGCCAGCCCGCCATAGGCGATGCTGTCGCCGCGCAGATGCAGGATGAATGCGTAGGCGATCGCCAGCAGCGTGATGAGCAAGGCGCTGCCATAGAGCCGCAGCAGCGGCCACTCGATGAAGCGGCGATTGCGGTCGCCGCCCTTGGCCGTCACCTTGAACTTGTGGCCTTGCGGCTTGGCGAGGCCGGTCACGACCGCCTTCAAGACCGCGGGGGCTGCGATGTATTGCGACACGTCGGTCATGATCGCGAGCGAGCGACCGCGCGAGATCCAGGCCATGGTGAAGGCGTGCCAGACATAGAACGGCATGAAGTACTTCAGAAGCTCGAACAGATCGGCGTGAACCGCCTTGATGCCGAACAGCAGATAGAGCCACGGCACGACGAGGCCGAAAACCTTGGTGCCATAGACCGCCGCCCAGCTCATGAAGGCGTCGACCAGCGACAGCCGGTCCATGAAGGCGAGCTTCGATTGCCGCGAGAACGGCCCGCTGCGACCCCTGAAGATCTGCATGAAGCCGAGACACCAGCGCCCGCGCTGCGTGATGTATTCCTTCAATCCCTCCGGCGCGAGGCCGATGGTCAGGCGCTCGTTGAGATAGACCGTGCGCAATCCCCTTTCCTTCAGGCGCAGCGTGACGAGATAATCCTCTGTGACTGAATCGGTCGGAAAGCCGCCGATCTGCATCAGGCCGGAAAAGCGCATCAGCGATGAGGTGCCGCAGCAAAATGCCGTGCCCCAGGCGTCCTTGGCCGGCATCAGGATGTCGAAGAAGAAACGCTGTTCGTCGGGCCAGACGTCGGTTGCGGCGAGATTGGTCTGGATCGGATCCGGATTGATGAAGTGCTGCGGCGTCTGCACGACGCCGACGGTGCCGTCCTGCATCAGGCTCATCGCCCGCGTCAGGAAGTCCGGCATCGGGACAAAATCCGCATCGAGGATCGAGACGAACTCCGGCCGGTCCGGCAGCCCGGAAACGTGCTGGAGCGCATGATTGATGTTGCCGGCCTTGGCATGGCGGTTGTCCGGACGGGTCAGATAGTTGCAGCCGAGCTCCTGGGCGAGCCGGCGCAGCCAGAGCCGCCGTCCGTCGTCGAGCACCCAGACGCGATAATTTGGATAGTTCAGCCCAGTGGCGCCGATGATGGTTCGCTCGAGGATCGCCTTCTCTTCATTGTAGGTGCAGATGAAGACGTCGACGCGCGGCGCATCCGTCAATGCCTTGGATTGACGCAGGATGGCATTGACCGCGGGCGAACGGTCGATGGTCCGGCTGAGGAACAGCAACGACAGGCACACCGCGATCATCGAGGCCGCCTCGGCCGCCACGAAGGGATAGCCGACCACCGCGTCGGCGGTGAGCCCCAACGGCGGCAAGGTCTGGGTCACCCGCCAGACGAAGTAGTGCAACAGCAGCAGGAACGATATGCCGGTCATCATGACGCGCCCCAGCGTCTGCTCGCGCCGGAGCATCGGCAGGATCGCAAGACAGGCGCCGAAGGCGACCAGCCCGGGCGCGAATGCCGCCATCATGGCTTTGCCGCGTCCGTGTTGAACACCACCCGCCCGGTGCGGCCGACTGCGCATTCCTTGCCCGTGGTATCGAGCTCCGGCATCGAGACCGTCACCCGGTACGGTTCCTTGTTCAGCGCATCCGGATTGATCGCAAGGTTCGCGGGCGCCCCCGATGCACCGGTGAGGTTGACGATCTCACCCTTGATCGAAGCGCTGCCGTCGTTCGGCTCAAAGCTCGCCTGCTCACCAAGCCTGAGGCGGTTATAGACGCCTTCGGTGACATTGGCGGTGACCACCGCACCGCTGCAATCAAGCAGCTTGAGCAGGGGCTGCCCGGCCCTGACGTCCTCGCCCGGCGACGTCATCATCTCCCAGATGCGCCCGGCGACCGGCGCCTTGATGTCGGCTTCCGCCCGGTTGATGTAGTGCAATTGCTCCGAGGCAATCTCGTGGGTAAGCCAGTCGATCTCCGCATCGGAATGCACCAGATCGGCGCGCAGATCGTTGACACGCTGGCGCATCTCCTCTTCGCGTTGCACGGAACTCGGCCGGTCATTGTAGCTGTCGCCAAGATAGGTGCCGTTCCTTGCCGCGGTGAGTTCGACCTTGGCGGCGTCGAGCCGGCGCTGCGCGCCTATCTCGGTCTGATGGGCGATCGCCTGCTCGCGCGTCAGCCGGGCCATTTCGACCGTCGAGACGCTGCCCGATTTGATCAGCGACGAGGCGCGTTCAACCGCCGCCGTCGCTTCTTCCCGTCGCGCGGCCGCGGCCTCGATCGCGGTCTGGATTTCCGCGATGCGCGCCTCGAGCTGGAGGATGCGGCCGTCGCGGAACTGGGCCGCCTGGCGCGCGAGGTCCTGTTGCGACGTCTCGGCGGCCGCAAGCTTTGCGGCCAGACTCGGGCGCTCATTCTCCATCCGGGACATCTGCCGCCGGAGATCGTCGAGCCGCACCCGATCGCCGCGCGCGTTGACGACATGAAGGATCGTATCGCCTTCGTGGACCACACTGAGCTGCGTGGAGCTCTGCGGCTTCGCACTCACGGTGCCGTCGATCGGCGAGCGCAGGGTCACGATCCTGGCATTGACCACGGCCTCGACGCTCGAGGTCTGCAGCACGGCCTTCAGCGGCAGCCATCCGAAGATCGCGACGAGGGCGAGGCCAATGCCGACCTTGAGCAGGCGTCGAACCCACCGGCCCGAGCCTGCAGGCGCTTGGGGATGGGGGGCGCTATCATTGACAGGCTCGCTGACCGGCTCGTCGTCCGCCGGCTGCAAGCGGTCCTGCAAGTCGCGCTGCAATCCCCGCGCGCCCGCTTCCTCGTCCTTGATGACGGATGTATCGCCTTCGGGAAGCGGCTTCTGCGGCTGTGCCTGATTCATGATGACCGGACCTGAACTGTCAGTGCGCGCGGGGTTCAGAAACCATAATCCTGAACGGCCAATGTGCTTTTGGGGTGCCCCTTAGACATAGGCGCACCGTCCCACCGAACGGGGCCGTTATACGCTGGCCCATTGATGGCCACTGATGCTATCTTAGGTTTCTGAGGCCCAAGCCGAGGGTTGCAAACAACCTATACGTTTGCAACAGTTGGTTTCTACTTAGGGTGCGACGAAACCGCGCGCTCTCGTAAAGCGGTTGCAAGGCTCGACGCTGACGGAAGCCCCTGTGAATCGGCGTGGAATCCGGACGCCGATCGGCGTCCCAAGTGCTTGATTGACTTCGCGCGTGCGGAGTCAATGTTCAGCGTCGATTCACAAACAGGCAGAGCGCTTGTCGTCTCCCTCACACCTGTGAGCGTGCCGCGCTCGATGCCACTTGCAGCGGCCGTTCTCGATTACGTCAAAGCACCCTGGATGGGCACCTGCCGTTCCTGGACGCGCAGTGGTCGTGCGTAGTCCTGCGCGCCGGGCTCATCCGCAAAGTGCTGCCATTCGGCCAGTGCCGAGGGGGCGTCTCCCAGCCAGTGCGCGGCAGCCTCATACAGAGATTGCTGCGCAAGCTGAGGTGGCGCTTCAGCCGCCGCCAGATTAGCGAGGACGTCGTCCGGCAGCGGGTTATCCCCGAACTCGAGGTTCTCCAAATGCGGGTAGCTAAAACTCGATAAAAGACCCTCGGGTAGGCTGGTCAGCCGGTTACCGCTGAGATTGAGCGATTGGAGCGTGCTCGGAAGAGGGGCGGGGAGGTTGGCCAATTGATTGCTGCTGACATCGAGTTCAATGAGCCCCGATGGGAGGGAGTCGGGGAGGTCGGTCAGCTGATTGCCACTAACCGCGAGCGAGGTGAGCCTGCTCGGGAGAGCGTCCGGCAGGCTAGTTAGTCGGTTGTCGCTTGCGTTCAGGATCTCGAGCCGAGCCGGAAGGTTGGCCGGCAGACTGGTCAAGCTGTTATCGGCCACCTCCAGCCGAGAGAGGGTCGCCGGAAGAGCGTCCGGCAAACTGATCAACCGGTTATGGCTAATGAGAAGATGCTGAAGACCGGTTGGGAAGCTAGCGGGCAGGCTGCTTAGCTCGTTGTGCCTGGCGCGCAGTTCAAGCAATCTTGGCGGCAGGGCGGCGGGCAAAGCGGTCAGGGAGAGGGAGGACAAATCCAGCAAGTGCGAGCCCGCGTTGTCCGAAACCCAGTTGTCCAGGATCTGCGCGCGCGCGGAGGCCGGGGTCCGATATCCCGGAGGACCGTCAACGTGGCAGCGTTCTGCCCTTAGCAGGCCCACCTGTCGATCAGCTGACGAGTGTCGCTGCAGAACCCCGGGTCGCTCGGTTGCCAGCGGTGACAGAAGTAAGCCCAGTTTGAGGTTGAACCGGTCAAGATTCGCAAAGACCAGCTTGGCTGTGAATAAGCACCGAAGCGGGACCCCAACTCAGATGAACGCAACGCTCTGATGTCGCACGAGGAAATTCGTTCACGATGAGGTCCGGATCGGCGCCGATCGGCCTCCCGCTATCTTCCAAAGTCACGAACCAGATCAATAGGTTGGCCTCACGTCGCCCCGGAGCGCATTCTGGGGCTTATTTACAGCCGCGTCCCGCGGGCCCATGATGGAACGATCATGACAAGCCGCTCCAATGAGCGCTGGTGTTCAGACGCGATCGAGTTCACCTGCTGGAATGGCGAGATCGCGCGCGGTTGCCTTTGCTCTGGACCGCCATGACTGCGAGGTCATCGCTGAGTGACCACGACGGCCGGGATTTCCGGCGAGATGATCAGGGGCATGATGATCCACTGTGTCGAGCAGCGGTTCGAGGACATCCAGGCTCCTCGCAAGGTGCGATGGCTGACCAATCGCCATTCTTGGCGCGGGTGATTATCGCCAATCCCTTGCAGGTGAAGGCGATCGCCCAGGCTCACGTCAAGACCGACAAGATCGACGCTGGCACGCTCGCCAGTCTGCAGGCGGCGGGATACCTGCCGGAGATCTGGACTCCTGACGCGGAGACCGAACGCAAGCGCAGACTGGTGGCGCGGCGATACCAAATCGTGCGGCACCGCACGCGGCTCAAGAACGAGGTGCATTCGATCCTGCATGCGCACCTGATCCCAAAGTGCCCGCATGCCGATCTCTTCAACGCTCGCGGCCGAGCGTGGTTGGCTGCTCAACAGCTTCCAGACGATGAGCGAGCAGCCATCGATCGGCACGTCCGTGAGCTTGACCGGCTGGCGGAAGATCTGGCCCTGCTCGACCGCGACGTCGCGCAGGATGCCATCGACGATTCCGCGGTCAACAGATTGATGACGATCACCGGTGTGAATCTGGCGGTTGCCGCCGGGATCGTCGCAGCGGTCGGCGACATCAGCCGATTCAACAGCCCGCAGAAGCTGGTGAGCTATTTCGGGCTGAACCCGCGGGTGCGGCAGTCCGAGCTGGGAGCGGCCCACCACGGCCGTATCAGCAAGATCGGCCGCAGTCATGCGCGTGCCATGCTGGTTGAGGCGGCCTGGGCAGCGGCCAAGGCGCCCGGTCCACTGCATGCGTTTTTCGTCCGCATCCGCGCCCGGCGCGGCCATCAGATCGCCGCGGTCGCCGTGGCTCGCAAGCTCACTGTGCTCTGTTCGCATTTGTTGACGAAGGCGGAAGGTTACCTGTGGGCGCGCCCAGCGCTGGTCGCCAACAAGACCCGCGCGATGCAACTTCAAGCCGGACATCCACAACAGAAAGGGAGCCGTCGCGGAGCAGCCTATGCCTACAACATCAAGGCGCTGCGCGACCGCGAGATGTTGATT
The DNA here is from genome assembly GCF_036923295.1 of Bradyrhizobium sp. 26S5. Taxonomy (NCBI): domain Bacteria; kingdom Pseudomonadati; phylum Pseudomonadota; class Alphaproteobacteria; order Hyphomicrobiales; family Nitrobacteraceae; genus Bradyrhizobium; species Bradyrhizobium sp. 26S5. Next base: position 1,754,510 of record NZ_CP145948.1, read on the forward strand.
GCCGCCCAGGCGGAGCAAAGCTACGAACGATTAGTGTCGCAATGGAAACCGAGGCGACCAAAACCCGGCGCGTGGGCGCCTCAATCCGGCAGGACAAAATAGGCAGTCCGGTGACACTTGCAGCCGACGCGTCACGCTTCGCCACGAGGTCGCCCGCGCCCGACAACCATAATCGCGGCTGACGGGAAGATCTAGCCACGCCAGGAACGCAGCCCCGTTCCACGCCAGCGTGCCGTCGTGCTCGGGCCGGTCAAGGCCAAGCCATGCAGTGGCCGCAAACGCGGCCAGCCTTGACCGGCCCTGCGCGCGGCGGGTGCAAGATCGGTGGCCGGGACGGAAGAATGGCCCGCAGCGCGACCGAACAAAAGAATGGACTTACGGCGATCTCCGTAATCGTCGTCTCGGCCATGAAGAAATGGCTTGTCCATCTCATCCGTCGAGTGGAGCTTGGTCCGGTGTTGCGGCGGGAACGCCATATAAGCGAGCACATCGGTCTCGGCTCTCGTCGAGGAAGCCGGCAAGCTTGGGCAGCTTGGGACGAAGCTGGTCGGCGACCTTCCGCCACTTTGCTTGTGCGGCCTCGGCATCGTCCTGGGCGAACGCCGTGGCAATGAAGGCGGAGACGACGCGCCGCCCGCTCTTGCCGGCGCGCGCCAGCGCGTTGCGCATGAAGTGGACGCGGCACCGTTGCCAGCCGGCGTTGAGCACTTGGCGACGGTGGCCTTGATGCCCTCATGGGCGTCGGAGACGACCAACTTGACGCCACGCAAGCCCCGGCGAGCGAGCTTGCGCAGGAACGCCGTCCAGAACGTCTCGGCCTCGGAAGGGCCAATATCCATGCCGAGAACTTCGCGCCGGCCGTCGCTGTTGACGCCAACAGCGACGATCACTGCGACCGACACGATACGCCCCTGCTGGCGTACCTTCACGTAGGTGGCGTCGATCCACAGATACGGCCAGTCACCCTCGATCGGCCGGGCGAGGAACGCCTTCACCTTGTCGTCGGACGCGCTGGCTCATGATCGCCGTGTGCAAGGCGTCAAGCGCCATATGAGGATTCCGCCCGGCCGAAAGCCGTAGGAGAACCCGAGGAAGTCGGCCTCGTAGACGGCGCTCAGCACCTCGGCTACCGCGCTTTGGACAATCTTGTCCTCTAGCGCCGGCACACCGAGAGGCCGCTTACCGCCGTCGGCTTTGGGGATGTAGACTCGTCGCACCGGCTGTGGCCGATAACGACCAGTGTGGACTCGTGCGCAGAGGTCGCGGAGGTTATCCGTGAGCTCCTCTTCGTACTTCGCCACCGTTACCCCATCGCCCACCGCGCTTGCCTGCCGCTTTTGTCGTCGAAACGCCCGAAGCAGAGCGTCCTCGTCGATGTGGTGCAGCAGGGCCGTGAACCGGGTTTGGGCAGCCTGCTTGGCCGCCGCGTTGACCCGTTCGAGGTTCGGCGGCAAAGCACCCGGCTCTCTGTCCGGACTCTGGCCTTCTCGCGCGGGCTCCCCTCGGCTGGTCCTTCTCCATACGTCTCGTTTCCTTCCACGACTTCACAGGTAGTATGGACAAGTCCGACTCCCGACCTCAGCTCGGACGACGGCTCTGGCAGTGCCTTGCCGCTGTCCCCCACTGGAGACCAATCCAATGGACCCGGTCGGGCCTCTCATGTTCCGATGATTACCTTCCAACTGGGTGCTCGATGCCGACATACGCAGCTTCTTCGACTCGGTCGACCACGAGTGGCTGTTGCGGATGGTGGCGCACAGGATCACCGATCCTCGCATCTTACGGCTCATCGAGCTGTGGCTGCGAACTGGCGTTCTTGAGAGCGGCGAGAAGCAAGATACAGACAGGGGTACGCCGCAAGGCGGCGAGCATTAGCCCGCTCCTTGCCAACATCTTCCTGCACTACATCCTCGATCTCTGGTCCACCAATGGCGTCGTCGCCATGCACGCGGTCGCGTCGTGACTGTGCGTTATGCGGACGACTTCGTCATGGGCTTCGAGAACAAGGCAGATGCGCAGGAAATGCTCTTTGCCCTCAAGACGCGGCTGACCGGCTTCGGCCTAACGCTCCATGAGGACAAGACGCGGCTGATCGAGTTTGGCCGGTTCGCGGCCCTCTCGCGTCAGCGGCGCGGCGAGCGGCGGCCAGAAACCTTCGCCTTCCTCGGCTTCACCCACTACTGCGGGCGGACCAGGGACGGCGGGTTTATCGTGAAGCACAAGACGGAAGGGAAACGCCTGACGCGCAAGCTGACGGCGTTGCGCCAGGAGGCCAGGCGGCTCATGCACGCGCCACTGCCTCGCAGCACGAGTGGTTCGCCGCTGTGCTGCGTGGACACTACGGCTACTACGGCAGGCCGCACAATTATCCAGCGCTCAACGGCTTCTACCGCGAAGTGCGTCGGACCTGGATGCGCTGTCTGAGACGGCGCAGCCAGAAAAGTCGGCGCATGGGCTGGTCCGAGTTCGAGACCCTGACGGCACGCTTCCGTCTGCCCGTTCCATGCATCACTCGCACGTGGGCACAGGCGCGGATATGACGCGGGTTACCCTCGGGAAGAGCCGGGTGCGGGAAAGCCGCCTGCCCGGATCTGTGAGGGCAAAGCCAAATGGCCGAGCTACTCGACCACGACGCCGCTCAACTTTGATTGGAGTATGTGGCCGATGCTGGAAGCATCGCCAGCGCACTCTGCCAGGGTTCACTCAGACACCTATGGCGGTCTTGAAGCAGCGGTTAATCCGAATTCGCCCGCATCATTTGAGTTGCGTGACAACGCTTGGAGCCCGCCGCCCGACTTTGCGCCGCCGTTTGCCGGGCCGGTACCGGGTCATCACCATGGCGCTCGACAGCTCGGCTCGCCGCAGCGGCTTTCTCCGATGCCAGCCTCCTCGGACGATGAAGCTTTGGCGTGGTTGAGCGAGGAGTTGTCGCGGCGGCAGATGCAAGCACCGGCGTCACCATCAACTGCGAGGGTTCAGTATCTCGCACTGGTGGATCCGAATCCGTCCGAGTTGCGCGACGATGCTCACTTTGAGCCAGCGCAGGCTGCCAGGGCTCGCTCAAGCACCTACGGCGGTCCTCCATTGGTTGATCTGACTGCGGCCACGGGGGCGCTCTATGGGGCTGACATTAAGGGATCAATCCGCAAAAGGCTGTTTGCGGTCCTGGAAAGGCGAATGTTGGATTGATCGAGAGAGTAGTGGATGCGAGTTTAGGGACGCGGGCTCGGCGACAGATTCCGCAAACAGCTCACGCAGATTGGAAGCGCCATGGGACAAAGCATCCAGCTCGTCTGCCAGGATTGGGCGAATACCAAGGCAGCCTACCGCTTCTTCTCCAATGACCGGGTCAGCGAAGCGGACATTCTGACCGGCCATTTCCAATCGACACGTGATCGTGTCGTCGCCGCTGAAGGTTTGGTTCTTGTGCTGCACGGTACAACCGAGTTCAGCTATCAACGCGAGAAGTCAGAAGCGATCGGCATCACCAAGAGCATAAACAGTGGACGGGATAAGGCGGGAATTGCGTCAAATTCCGCTTACGAAGCTTCTCGCCGAGACCGTTGACGAGCTTCGCGAGGACGTCGGAGAGCCAGTGCTCGGCGCTGACGCTATTGAGCTTACAGGTCTCGATCAACCAAGCTAACCCGTCCTATTCGTGAGAGTGCGTTTTTTTTGGTCCGATTGATGTGGCCGCACATCTGCTCTGACGAGGCGCGCGGGATTGCCTTCGGCTTTTCACCGCCTGACGACCGGTACTTTGCAACGCGCTTGAGGGATGGGTTGGGCGAACGGGGGGTGGACGCCCCGCCGGTCAAGGACCGAGCGGCAGCAGCGCGCCTGGCAAGCCGCGGATCAGGTCGGCTTCGGGACATGCCGCGGCAAACGCAAGGCGAATGCGGCTCGTGGTCTCGACGACACGGGCAGCGAGTTTCAAGAGACGAAGACGCAGCGTCGCGAACTCGGCTGTGGCCAATTCCCGGGCTTTGGGAATCGCGTCGCGCACGGTCAGCATCAGCCAATAAGCGGCGGTGTGGAGAACGAGGCGGACTTGATTGGCGAGCGCCGAACGGCAGCTGGTGCGATCGGAGGCGAGCTGCGTCTTATGCAGCTTGATCAGATTCTCGGCTTGGCCGCGCGCGCAATACAGGCTGTCGTAGATCCACTCGGCCGAGCCGACATCGAGGCTGGTGACGACGAAACGGATGTCGAGGCCGAGCATCGTCGCCTCAGTACGGGCGACGGTACGTCGTTCGCGATCCCAGGACTTTGCCTTGTGGCGCGTCTCGGTATAGCCACGCAGAACCGGCAGGTCCTCGATGGCACGGCGCGTGCGGATGCCGTCGGCGGCCTCGTCGACTTTTCTGGCGAGCGGCTTGGTGCCGGACAGACCGAAGATGTAGTCGATGCCGTTGGTCTCGCACCACGCCATTGCCTCCGGCCGGGCATAGCGCCCGTCGCCACGGAACGTAATTCGCGTGTTGTGCCACCGCGTCCGGATATGCCGTATCAGGCGGCGCAGATGGGCACGCACCTCGACGCCGCCCGGCGTCTTGCCGGGCCGCAGCACGACCGCCACGGGCCGGCTCTTCTCCGTGTCGTAGACGTGGATCGGCAGGAAGCAGCGTTCGTCATAATGAGCGTTGAACAGCGAGAGCTGCTGATGGCCGTGGACGACATCGCAGGTATCATCGATGTCGAGCGTGACGGATGCCGGCTCGCGCGGGTAGCTATCCATCCATGCGTCGAAGGCGCGGAGCATTCTCCAGCCGCGACAGCGTCGGTTGGGAACACAGATCGCGACCCGTGTCCGGCAGCCGTCCGCAGGCCAGCTTGAATGCGGGATCGGACCGCAGATGATCGAGGTCGTCGGCGTCCTCGTAGCCGCAGCAGATCGCGAACATGCGCGCGCGGAACATATCGACAAGGCTGTGCACGACCCGCGTCGGATCGCGCCGATCCGGGAACACGCGGGCCAAATTGTCGGCCAAGCCGAGACGCCGCTCGGCCATCGCCAGAAGCATCACGCCCCCGTTCGAGGTCAGCCGACCGCCATCGAAGGCAGCTGTGACTTTCTTGGCGTGAACGGCTGGAAACGAGAAGGGCAGAATCGTATCATCGGTCATGGCGGGCGTGGTGTTCGCGGCTAAAGGTGATGGGGTTGGCTTTGCAACCGAATCCTACGCCGCATCAGCGCTTTACACCACGCTCGCCAGCCTCTCAGGCGCCAGGCGCCCTCTGACGAATAAGACGGGTTAGCTTCCTTGCCATGGTTGTCGGCACCCCCGCGGCTTTGTCCTAGCGCCGGCGCGCGACCCAGGTGCCGAGTAGGAACGCGACGAAGAGCGAGGACAACGGGGCTTTCGCCGCCACCTTGCGCAGCCGTTCGGCCCAGCGCAGTGCCGCCTCGTTCGGAGGCTGGCGCCGCGAGCTTCGGGTCCCGGCCGACTCCGTCTGGCCGCTCGGCGCGGTGCGCCGATAGCGTCCGGGTCGTCGACCAGGCCAGAGGCTTCGGTCATCGCGGAAGCTTCTTTCACATCCATGCGGCCCTCCTATTCCGACCTCAGGCTGACTTCCGCTGCGGCTTTGCCGCCGGCTCTTCGCCGCCGTCTCCTTCGGCTTCTTGCCCTCGATCGGCATCAGCATTTCCTTCTGCCCGCTCGACGCCTTCCGAGGTTTTTGGGCGGGCTTGGCCGCCTTCGCCGGCGCTGCTTCCCGGCCGACGCTCCGCCGCAGCGCCTCCATCAGATCGACAACGTTGGTCGCGGCGGGCCGCTCCTTCGGCGTGATTGGCTTGCCGGCTCGCTTCTGTTTGATGAGGTCGATCAGCGCGGTCTCATAGTGATCCTGGAACTTCTCCGGCTCGAAGCTTCCGGATTTCTGGTTCACGATGTGCTTGGCGAGATCGAGCATGTCCTTCGTCACTTTGACGTCCTGGACCTCGTCGAAATACCCTGTTCGCCGCGCACTTCGTAGGGGGAGCGGAGCAGCGTGCCGACGAGACCGCATGCCCAGCGGCTCCAGCGCGATGATGTACTCGCGGTTGGTCAGCACCACGCGACCGATCGCGACCTTGTCCATCTCGCGGATTGTCTCGCGGATCACGGCGAAGGCATCGTGGCCACGGATCAGGTAGCGCGGGTCGATGTCGGCCTTGTCGACGAATTCGTCGATCTCGATGGTCCGCGTGGACTCGAGAGCGATCTCCTCGAGCTCGTCTTTGGTGACCTCGATGAACTGGTCCTTCTCGAGCCGGTAGCCTTTGACGATGTCCTCGTTGGGCACCTCGTCGCCGGTTCGGCATCCACCTTCAGGTACTTGATCCGGTGGCCAGTCTTCCGATGGAGTTGGTTAAACGAGATTTTCTCGCTCTCCGAAGTCACCGGATAGAGCGCGACCGGGCAGGTGACCCGGGATAGACGCAGAAAGCCTTTCCAGTTGGCACGGGGGGCAATCAAATCCTACGCGAGGCGCCCCGTGGCGCCTTTCATCCAAGCCTGAAGAATGCCTATCTGATCGGCCGGTGAGTACGTGAAGAAGACGTTCTTGAAGAGCTCCGTCAGTTGTGTGGATTCGGTTTGGAGGCACTCCTGCCAGTGCCAATAGGCATCGAAGTAATTTCTGGAAAGCTCCGTCTGCGCGGCGATAACCTGCTTCGAGAGGTCCTGAAATACGCCGACTGCTATGTCCGTGCCGTCGGTAATGCTGGTTTCGTTTATCATGATGATCTCCTTACGATCTCCATGCGAGGCTGTATGTGCTTGATCAGCCATTATCCTTTATGGAGGTGCTAGTGTCGTGGCTGGCGAACGAATAGCTTCAACTGTGTCGCGGCGTCCGCCAAGGAAGAGGGAGTCGGGCTATTTCTGACTCGAGCTCCCGCCCGCCATTTTGCGACTTCTAAGGACCTCCTGATATTGCGCGTCGCTGACGGTCTCCAAACGGTCCAATACGCGCTCAGCTTCGTCGCGCACGGCGGCGCCATTACGTCGCTTTATATCCTCTATGTTCATGGTCCTCTTCTGGAGGCGTTATATTGCCGGTCCGGTACTCGGCGTTCCCGCATGTTGCGTTCCTATCGACATCTGATACCGCTCTTCCAGCTCCGCCACCGCTGCGAAAAGGGCGTCGAGTTGTTGGCCTAAGCCATACTCCTCGAAGACTTTCTTTTGTGTTTCCGTAATTTTGAGCACTTTCGTTTCGATGTCCCGGGTAACGGTTCCGCTAAGTGGCGCAAAAAACGGAAACATTAGCACGAGTATCAATTCGGGTTCGACATCAGATATCCTCTCAACCTTCGAGGAGGGAGCGCTCTTTTTTGAGGTCGCGCGCGTGCTATCTACGTAGCCCAATCGGCCGCAAAAAGCCGTCACGCGGTTTCGAATTCAAGACATCGGAGGCTCCCGACCGCCGTGAAGCGGTCGTGATTTGCCGACCATACTCGCCCAGCAGCGGCTGGAAATGCTGTCCGCGAGTGAGTGCCCCGACGGGGCACTCATAAGCGCGGCAGGAGCTTTGGTTGGCCCTACGGGGCGAACGTCGCCGAGGTTCCCTGCTTATCGATGCAAGTTGTCCCTATCTTCGGGCCACCGATTGGACCAACCTGATATTCGCCAAGCACGTTGATTGCAGCAGCATGGCTTAGATTCTGCACCAGGATGGGAGGATTGAAATTGCCGTCAGCAACATAGCCGGTGGAGATAGTTGCAGTCCCAGCTTCGTTCAGCACCTCGGCATTTGTCGCGGTTGTACCTTCGACAAGCCTTCCGCGTCCATCAGCGGCGCGTACGACGGCAAAAGGCTTGATTGTCCACGTACCGTCAGCGTTGTATACGACGCTGAAGCTTGAATAGCCCGGCGTCGCATCGCAAACGGCGGCGGTGGCCGAAGATGCCGTGAAGTTCATCACCGTACCAGCGGTGTAATTGCCGGTCTGGACATAGAAGATGCGAATGGGCTGACAATCCAGATTGGTATTCGGCTGGGCTGTCACAAAATTGGATAATGTGACGCCACCGGTAAGAGTCTGCAGGGCCGATCCTGCATTGTAGTTCTCCAGGGTAGGGTTGTAGACCGGCGTTATAATCCGGAAAGAGCCGGCTTGCGGTCCGGACGTGGAAACCGGCGACGAGAGCCCGAGCGATGGAGTTACGGTCATCGTCGTCGTATTCTTGGTTGGTGTTCCGCCGGCCGCCGGCGTTACGTTGATCGCCTGCGTGGCCGAAAGTTGACCTGAGGGTTTACCGACCGTTGGGGGAGTCACCTGCTGTTGAACACCTGCGTAATCCTGCAGAATTAGTGAAAAGGTCAGGATCGCGCCGGATGTCGCATAGGGTAGGAGCGCTTGAGAATACAGACTATTCGTATACACCTCAGGCCCGCCCGTGTAGATAGCCGGCTGCTGGAAGAAGAAGAAGTTCTGAAGCGAGGGGCTGTTGTTTTGCACGTTGATTGTGATTGTCGTAGCCATGACGTTCCTCTCAATTCCGATGTGTTAAGTTTCTGAGACCGGCCATCAAGCATGTGAGCAGGGATCGTCCTCACACCCTGGCTCTGAGTTGGCTCATCTGAGCTTCAGCCCGCAATTGTGAGGCCGAAATGGTCGCACGAATCGGGTCCCAGCGCTTGATCAGCAAGCGGTGTGCCATTGCGGATACTGAGATGCTGTATTTGAAGAGAAGGGAAAGCATGTGCTTAGCCCTACGCTGCCGAAGCGCGTGCTCCGCCAAGTTGGACTTGTGCCATCAAGGTATTAAATCGGACAGGGTAGATTGCGACATGGTCCAAGCGCCAAGGGCGCGCGCCCATCGGAATTGGCGCGCGCATACCGGTCGAGAAGTCTAGCTGAGAAGGTCGTTGTGCCGATCAACTCGACGTGCTCGAGATCGAAGCAAATCCTAGGGCGCGACGGCCTTGCTAGTTCACTGCCAGAATCATTACTCAGGTTATGCGGCCGTTAATGTCGGTTCGGCTCATCAATTTCATGTCGTTAAAGAAGGGGGAGGTCTGTTGACCATCTGCCCCTTGGATAACAACGCCAAAACGGCCCACGCTCCTTACGACGCCAAGGCCCGCCTCGGCAGTCCCTAGCCCTCAAACATAGTCGCCCCGCTTCAATTGCCTTGCCTCGTCTACCGTCATAAGGCATTGACCGCAGAAGTATTGGGTAAAAAAGCACCGGCTAAAGCTGTTGGATGGGCGGACGTCCTCGCCCCGCATCGCCGATCTTCCCGCATCGCGTCTGCTCACGAACTATGCTGCCCTGGGAATGGAAGCTCCTGCGCAAAGCCGACAAACCCGCCGATCAGCAGGCGGCCTGACCTTCACGCAACAAGCCATCATAGAGCTCGACGCTCTCACGTGCATGTGCCAATCTGGCGGCCTTCGTCGTATGCGTACTCTTGATGTGAGCGGCGTAGAATTTCTCAATCATCATGGTCAAGCGCTGGCTGCCCGGACTGTGGGCTTTGAAGGCGCGCGCGATTGCATGTATGCGATCGATCGCAAGGCATTTGAATGGCAAATCACGGCGCTGCTGGACGGCGAAGAATACGATTTGCCCAAGCCGCGAAACGGACGTGCCATAACGGCTGTCGCCTATCCGGCATGTCCGCCTCACTAGGTCTATGGTTCGAATTACCGTTTTTCGCAGGATTGAAGGGCCCGGCTTTGGTCTAGGTCGAGACGGATGCGCGCCACAATCGGATACAGCGGTCCATCGACCCTTTCGCGTGCGCGCCGGGTCTTCTTTGCGTTCGCTCTCTCAAAGGCGCCGTCGGGCTCCTCCTGCCCCCGGCGGCTTGGCCGCCGACGCGGACACTGTTCCGCATCAACATCCCGAACTGCCGTCCGATCACCCGCATGTGCGTGGAGAAGCATCCGGACATGCGCACGCTTATCTGATCGATGACCTGCACCACCGATGGCCTTAGCCAGACCACAGATTAGCCTTGTACGCCAGAAGGCCAAGCGCGACCGTCATCATACGGAGCGGCCCTTTTCCAACTTAACCTCTGGTCCCAAAATCGGGGTCCATTTCAGATGCCCAATGCGGTACCTGCACCAGAGATTTAGTTGCGGCTGTTCTACGCCAGCGCTTGGCCGGCCTTCCAATCCATGACGCCCGGCACAAGCCTTAACTATAGATGAACTGGTTTCTCTCAGGGGGCCCGGCCGGCCCTGCCCCCTGAGGTATGCTAGCGCTCCATCTCGCCCATAAGGATTTCATCTGAAGCGTATCGTGGATTGGAAATGAGAGTCCGCATTTCCGCATTCTTGTCCTCGTCCGTAAACCGGAATCCCTTCTTGTAGAAAAATTCTGAAGCTCCCTCATCTTGAGAGAGAAGGGATAGCGTGGAAAGTCCCGCGGACTCCCTAATGTGATCGGCGACTTCGATCATAGCCGTCCCGACCCCCTTGTACCTCGACCGGCCAACATTCTCTATGGTAAGAATTCGCAAACTGTCGCGCACCGGCGCCACGGTCATAGTCCCCACCTTATTGTGTTGACTGGCATCAGAAAACAAAGAAAGATTTTGGACGTTGCCAAAATTGCTACTTGCTCTGTGTAGCCTGACTGACTCACCTGTCCTCTTCTCAACAGCAAAAGAGGTCGGCCCTTCAGCAGCTAAAGCGGCCGTAAAAGCAGTCATATCTGCGCCAGAAGTGCCCGCCAACGCATCGCGCTGCTGGTCCACACTTTGCCCGTAGGCATTGTTGTAATTGGTTCTCATCGCAACGAGTTGTTATGTAGACAAGCTGACAAAAAGCTGACAAAGCCGACATTTCTTGCCAATGCGCAGGCGTCGCCTGACACGCTCGCTTTGCGTCGTCCAAAGCAGTACTCAGCGCTCTAGGTGTGGACTCTAAGGATTCCCTTTTAGGCGCAAATCAGATTCAAGACTGCTTTTGGGTAGGCAGTCTTGGGTGTGCCGCCGCATTGCCTCATCATTCAGTGGGCGCGCTTGAAGACCCGATGGAATCCGACGAGATCAAAGGGTGGCTTTGCGGGCTTAAGCCATACAGGGATTTCTGTCGCCATCAAAAAGTACGGCCCCCCAGAGTGGGTAGGGTCCCGATCCACTGCTGATGCAGTACCGTCAGTCCTCGTTAGCCTTTTCGAGCTGACTCCGTGGGGCTTACCAGCGGGCAATGTGGGAAGGCCGAGCAAACTATGACAAGCGAAAGCGCGCCTTCAATGCCGATTGAAGCCGCGTGGGAGGCGGTGACACTCGGAGAGGCGGCCAACGTCGCGCTAGCCATCTGGGCCGCAATAGTCGCGGCCCACATCACCGCAGCGTCGGTGTATTTTTGGCGGGAGCAGCGCAGCCCAGCATGGTTGGCCGCTCTTGCGATTTTGGCATACTGGCCGATCTTGGTGCTGATCACATGTCTCGGCCTTGCTTTTAAACATCTAATCCGGCCTCTGATTGAGCAAGTCAAACGAAGAAGGCCCGGTACCAAAAGCCGCCCATTAGTAAGGGCGCCTCAATTGGCGGCCTCTTCGTCATCATCGATGTCGTCGCCGTATTCAAATGATGGCTGAGTTGGTTCAGTAATCGTGGATGCAATCGATCAAGCTTTGCTTTGAAGGCCGTTTCGATTCGGCGCGGGTCATGGACAAACAACCGATACCCATCGGTGAACAGATCATCACCATCGTCTTGCTGGTGATCTTCGCGCTCGTGATTTGGTACGGCACCATGATCTGAGACTTCTTTCTTTGGAGTGGGCCTTGTCTAGCCAGAGACGCCTTTGGCGAAATTGATCACAGAGCTGGTCTCGGTTGTTTGGACAGGGCCCCGCGAAAATTAAGTGGATTCCTGCCGGGTTCTGAACGCGGGGCTTTACGATTTTGCTGTGGCGTCGGGAGGGCGCAAGCCCGACCAGAGCCGCAGCAAAATCGTTGGCGACGATCATGCGGCCGTCACCATCGTTTGCGCGCCGAAGTAAGCCTCGTCGGGCGTGCGTTCGTCAAGGCTCGAGTGAGGACGTCCTCGATTGTAGAACGCCAGATATTTGGAAATCGATGCTCGCGCCTCGAGCACGCTGTCGTAAGCACGCAGATAGACTTCCTCGTATTTGACAGTGCGCCACAGCCGCTCGACGAACACGTTGTCGCGCCAGGCACCCTTGCCGTCCATGCTGATGGCGATGTTCGCGTCCAGCAGCACGCCGGTGAAGTCGAGGCTGGTGAACTGGCTACCCTGATCCGTGTTGAAGATCTCGGGCCTGCCGTGCTTCGCCAACGCCTCCTGGAGCGCTTCGACGCAGAATATCGTCTCCATCGTGATCGATACGCGATGGACCAATACCCTTCGGCTGAACACATCGACGACCGCCGCGAGGTAAACGAATCCACGTCGCATCGGAATGTAGCTGATGTCCATTGCCCAGACCTGGTTCGGCCGCTCGATCTTCAATCCGCGCAATAGGTACGGGTAGATCTTGTGGCCCGGTGCGGGCTTGCTCGTGTTCGGACGGCGATAGATCGCCTCGATCCCCATGCGCTTCATCAGCGTCGCGACGTGGCGGCCGCCAACCTGCATGCCCTCACGCTGCAACAGCGATCGCAGCATGCGCCCCCCTGCGAAGGGATAATCGAGGTGCAGCTCATCGAGCCGGCGCATCAAGACAAGTCCTCGGCCGAAACCGGCCGAGGTTCATAGTAAACCGTACTGCGGGCAAGGTTCAGGACCTTCGCCTGGCGCACGACAGACAGATCATGGTCGCGGTCGATCATCGCTTTGCGCTCAGCAGGCCCGCCTTGGTGAGCGCGCCGGACAAAAAATCGTTCTCCAACGCAAGCTCGCCGATCTTGGCATGTAACGCTTCAAATCGACCGGCGCCTCGGCCGGTCCGTTGTCCTGCCCAAACACTCCGGCGGCGCCTGCCAGGAGTTGGGACTTCCAGGTCGTGATCTGGTTCGGATGGACATCAAACAGTTGCGCCAGCTCGGCCAATGTCTTCTCCCCCTTCACGGCCGCCAAAGCCACCTTTGCCTTGAATGCCGGAGAATGCGTCCGGCGACTCCTCTTCGTCATCTTCGCTCCTGTTTCGCGGCAAGAATCCTCGCCGCTCTCAGGCAGAAAATCCACTCAAGCTACTGTCCGAATTTGCGGAGCCAGCTCTCTGCGTGTGTGTCGCTCTCGCAACGTCACACTTGTTCGCTTGAGTGCAACCAGCCTAAGGCAGGAGACCAGAAACGTCCCGATTACGTCCGTGGTGCTCTTAGCCGTCGCGGGTTTATGCAGCGCAGTTAGGAGACCTTACGCATGTTAACGAGCGATGACATTTATGGAAGTCAGCGCTCGCTGACATTTTCAATTGTCGTCGAACGCGGACATATGGTAATGTAAGCGAACGACAACGTTTTGAATTGCCATGCTCATACGCACATCGGCCGATCTCGGGGCCATCATTCGGGATACCCGCAAACGGCACAAGCTTGATCAGTCCAGCCTCGCCAAGCGCATTGGCGTCAGCCGTCAGTGGGTCATCGAGGTCGAGCGCGGCCACGCGCGCGCCGAACTCGGCCTCGTACTCCGCGCTCTTGACGCTCTCGGCATCCATCTAGACGCAGGCAGCGAACAACCACATGGCCGCGGTTCAGAAAAGTCAGCCGTCGATATCAATGCAATCGTGTCAAAAGCCAAAAGAAGCAGACCATGACCAGCGAACTCGTCGCGCTCCTGGACGGCAGGGAAGTCGGCCGCGTGCACAACGACGCTCGTGGCCGCCTCACCTTCGTCTATGACAGCGATTGGCGTCAAACGAGGGGCGCGTACCCCATTTCGCTCTCCATGCCACTCGCGGCCGAGGAACACGGTCCCGCCGCTGTTCAGGCCTTTCTATGGGGCCTGCTCCCGGACAATGAGCGCGTTCTCGATCGTTGGGCGAAGAAGTTTCAGGTCTCGGCTCGCAACGTCTTTGCCCTGATTTCCCATGTCGGCGAAGATTGCGCCGGCGCCATTCAATTCGTCACGCGCGATCGTTTGGAGGAATTGCGAAGCGGTACGAATGACAAGGTTGAGTGGCTTGACGAAACCGCCGTCGCAAAACGTCTGCAAGCATTGAGAGAAGATCATGCCGCGTGGCGGTTGCCGCGTGACACGGGGCAATTCAGTCTTGCCGGCGCCCAGCCGAAAACCGCGCTGCTTCTGCAAAAGGGGCGATGGGGGATACCGTCTGGAGGCATTCCGACAACCCATATCCTTAAGCCGCCGACCGGCCATTTCGATGGCCATGCCGAGAACGAGCACATCTGCCTCAATCTCGCGCGCAATCTCGGCTTGCCAGTCGCCGGAACCAAAGTCGTGCGGTTTGAGAAAGAGATCGCCATTGTCGTCGAACGCTACGATCGGCAGTTCAGTGGCAATGACGTCATTCGCGTCCATCAAGAGGACGCGTGCCAGGCACGCGGCATCATGCCAACCAAGAAATATCAAAGCGAGGGCGGCCCGTCCGCTGCGGATATTATCGAACTTTTACGCACCTACTCCACCGACAGTGTTGATGATCTCGATACATTCATCGATGCCCTCGGCTTAAATTGGCTCATCGGAGGCACCGATGCACACGCTAAGAACTACTCACTACTCCTAGCCAGCGGCCCCACGGTGCGACTTGCGCCACTCTACGATGTTGCCAGCATCCTTCCCTACGACGATGTCGACTTGCAGAAGATGAAGCTCGCTATGAAGGTCGGCGGGGAATACAGGCTAGCCCAGATAGGTGCGCGCGAATGGCAGAAATTCGCCCGCGAGACCCGTTTCGATGCGGAAAAAGTGATTGCTGGATTGAACTCGCTGGCCGAACTGCTCCCCGACAACGTGAGCGACGTGTGCGCTGCCGCGCAAGCGGAAGGGCTAGATAACGTCATTATCGAGCGCCTTTCCGCCAAGTTGATCGAGCGAGCCAAAGAATGCCAACGCCTTCTGAAAAGGTGAAATGGACCCGCGGAGCGGGGCCGCTTGAGCCGGTTTGTTAGTTGGAAACTGACCGCTCCTGATTACTTCCTATCACGCTGCCAGAGACACTGTCTGCTGCTGTTGCTGTGGGCATGTGGTCAACGCGTCAGCGTTGTCCACCATTCCACAGCCTTCGCGGCCTGCATCCGTTCGCGCCAGACCGCCATCGGCGTGCGATAGCTGAGCGCCTGACGAAGGCGACGATCGTTATAGAAGGCGATCCAGCTCGCGATCCCTGCCTTGGCCTCGCGGCCGTCGGCATAGCCCTTGAGATAGATGTCCTCATGCTTGAGCGACCGCCACAGCCGCTCGATGAAGACGTTGTCCGCGGCCATCCATGGAGATCTTGATCCCTGCGCCCGCCAACGCGCCGGTGAAGGCCGCGCTGGTGAACTGGCTGCCTTGGTCGGTATTGAAAATCTCCGGCCTGCCGTACTTCGCCAGCGCCTCTTCCAGAGCCGCCACGCAGAACGAGACGTCGATCGTGTTCGATAATCGCCACGCCAGAACCGCTCGGCTCGCCCAGTCGATGATGGCGACGAGATAAAGAAAAGCCACGGCCGATGGGCAGATACGTGATGTCGGCGGCCCACACCTGGTTCGGCCGGTCGATCGTCATGTTGCGCAGCAGATAAGGATAGATCTTGTGGCCCGGCGCCGGCTTCGTCGTGTTCGGCTTCGGTCCCAGCGCCGCGATGCCCATCTTGCGCATCAACCGCTGCACGCGCTTGCGATTGACCTGAAGCCCCTCAGCCTTCAGCATTGCGGTCATTCGCCGCGAGCCCAGGAACGGCCAGGCGATGAACAGCTCGTCGATCCGCCGCATCAGGGCAAGGTCGTTGTCGTTGGCCGGCCGGGGCGGCCGGTAGACCCCGGAGCGCGCGATGCCAAGCAACAGGCATTGCCGACGGGATCGACAGCGCCTTGTCGGCGCGATCGAGCATTCCTCGACGGTCCGGCGTGCTCATCTTCCGGACCTCCGCGCTAAAAAATCGCGCTCGACCGTCAGTTGTCCAATCTTGGCGTGCAGCTTCTCGATCTCGCGTTCGCGCGTTTCCTCGCTCTCGCGCCCGACACCCGCATCAAAGGCCCGCGCCGCCTGGTCCAGCAGTTGCTTCTTCCAGGCACAGATCTGGTTCGGGTGAACCTCATAGCGCTGGGCCAGATCGGCCGCCGTCGCCTGCTCCCGCACGGCTTCCAGCGCAATCTTTGCCTTCAGTGCCGCGTCGATCTTGCGTCTCGTCTTCGTCGTCATCATGCCCTCCGTCTATCAAACGGAGCGGCCCTTTTCCAACTAACCTCTGGTCCCAAAATCGGGGTCCATTTCACTCGCGCCCCGTTCGCCCAACCCATCCCTCAAGCGCGTTGCAAAGTACCGGTCGTCAGGCGGTGAAAAGCCGAAGGCACCCGCGCGCCTCGTCAGAGCAGATGTGCGGCCCATCAATCGGACTAAAAAAACGCACTCTCACGAATAGGGCGGGTTAGTCCCGGCATTTGCTGGAGCGGGTTGAGTGTGAATCGTTCTGGCTGGCAAGTCCAGCATTTGCAGATGTGTTCGTAGGGCGTGAGGCCGTTCAGGGTCTTCAAGCGCCGAGCGTAGTTGTAGGCGGTGATGAAAAGGTGAGCTTCGAGCTGATCGTGTCGATCATAGTGGTAGCGTTGGACGGTCGCTTCCTTGATCGTGCGGTTCATGCGCTCGACCTGGCCATTGGTCCAGGGATGCTTGATCTTGGTCAGCCGATGTTCGATCCCGTTTTCTTGGCATCGCATATCGAACATATGCGTCTCGTATCTTGCCGTCGGGCCGTCCGCATAGCGGGGCGGGAAGGTGAACTGGATCCCATTGTAAGTGAGCACTGTTTGGATCTTGTAGAAATAAGCGATCGGATAAGCCTTGAACTTTTTCTTCGAAGGCTTGCCGCCTTCAACCTCCGGCAATCGGCTGATGCCGTGGCGCTGGAGGCAGCGATGCAGGATGACCGCGTCAGATGCGGGATGGTCAGCTGCAAATTCCGTTTGCTATCCTACCCCAGCTCGTTGAGCCGGAGTATCGCCGAAACCTCGTCCAGCTCCAGCGTGACCTCCCTCCGGGGATCTTCGAACCGCAGAGGACCTGAACTGATTCGCTGCATAAACCCCGTTCTGACCGTGTCGCGAGGGGATCAATCCCTCGTCTCGTCAGGGAGCAATTTTCCACGTCGCCCGACAGCGCTCGTCAGGTACTCGACAGCTTCCTCTCATAGCAAAAATTGTGGGGAAGAACATCCGAGTGTCCGACTGCCTGCGGCGCGGACGGTTCGGACCCACGCTGGTTTGTTGCTGGATCCAACGTTGAGAGCACATTCTGTGCTGTGGATTTGGTCGCCGCGCTGCCGTCTCGATTGCCCCGCGCATGAGATCCAAACCGAGCTCTGATGCGCCTATATCTTCGAAAGTGAGAACGGATGGATTTCACCTCAACTAGCCGACTGCAGCAACAATCGAACAGCGCCGCCCAGCAAGAGACTGCACCGGTGTCCCCGTCGACAGACGCGGCGGCCTTTGAGCGGCAGCTAAGCGAGATCACCCGTCCGGGTGATCGTGTGCTGATGCAGACCCCCCCCCATCAAGTCGCCGCATCGCCATCGGAGGCGCAGCCCATCATGCAGGCGAGCGGGCGCGAATGCCCTCCAGCGTCGCAGGGTAAAGGCGGCGGGCCGATGCCAGGCGCCTCGGCGCTGCAGCCTGGCCAGTCAACAGAGGTTTACATAGGTATCAGCAGGCGTCCTCTTTATTCCCAAGATGCTGACCTTATTTTGGGGCTTGAGGAGGCCCTCATCAAAGGGGGGGCTGCCGAGCGCACGGCCAAGAACAATGTGAGCAATCTTCTCACTCTCGACCGCTGGCTCTTTGAAAACAAAAAGCAGGCCATTGCTGCTCGGCTTAACGACGAGTCGCTGACCAATGATGTCCAGGAGTTCATAAGAAAGGGCGGTACCAAGAAGGTCCGTACAGCACTAGATCATCTCCGGACCTCGCAGTCGACGGGCGGAATCGTGCCGATCGCAGGCCTCACTGAGTTGAATCCTTATCCCAAGGACGCGGCTCTCATCAAAGAGTGCAAAAACGAAACACCAACACATATCGTCCAGAACTATGCAACTGCTCTTCGCAGTTTCAGTGACTACCTGCGTGAAAATGACAAGAAGGGCATTGCTGCTCGGCTTTCCGACAAGTCGTTGGATAAAGATGTCGACGGCTATAAGAAAACGCCCGGTCGAGACCCGAAGATCGGGGCCGCTCTAACTTATCTCCGAGGCTCGCGAGCGGGCGCCCGAGCGATGGAACTCGAGCGCGTTATCTCACCCGTTCCTGATTCTGAAGACGCGGTCCTCATGGAGCCGACGCGAGTTAGGGACGCCGCCGCGCCGCGCAGCGCGTGGGAGAGATCTGGCAGCTGGCCAGAGGTCCTCCCCGTGGAAGGTCACGATCAAGATTTGCCTTTGGGGATGATGGACGAAACCCGCCCGTCGTCGCCTCCCGGACCAACCGCGCAAGTCGGTGCATCGCCATCGGAGGCGCAGCCCATTATGCAGGCGAGCGGGCACGAATACCCTCCAGCGTTGCGGGGTGGAGACGGCGGGCCGATGCCAGGCACCTCGGCGCTGCAGCCGGGCAAGTCACCTGGGGTTTTGGTAGGTCGCAGCAAGCGCCCTCTTTATCTCGAAGATAAGCCCCTTATTTTGGGGCTTAGCAAGGCACTCACCGGGGTCGCCGAGCGCACCGCCCAGGACAATGTAGGTCATCTTCTCAGATTGGGCCGCTGGCTCTTTGAAAACAAAAAGCAGGCCATTGCTGCTCGGCTTAACGACGAGTCGCTGACCAACGACGTTCGGGAGTCGATAGGAAAGGGTGATCTCAAGAGAGTCCGTAAGGCACTAGATCATCTCCGGACCTCGCTGTCGACGGGCGGAATCGTCCCGATCGGAGGCCGCGCTAAGCTGAATCCGCACCCCGGGGACGAGGCCCTCATCAAAGAGTACAAAAACGAAGCAACGACAGGTACCGGCATTACCTATACGGTTGCTCTTGGCAGTTTCAGTGACTACCTGCGCGAAAACAACAAGCCGGGCATTGCTGGTCGGCTTCCCGGCACGTCGTTGGATGGAGATGTCGAGGACTATAAGAAGGACGCCGGTGGTTACCGCAACATCAGTGCCGCACTGGCCCATCTCCGAAAATCGTCGGCCGGCGCTAAGGCGATGGAGCTCGATCGCCATATTTCCCATCCTGATCCCGAAGACGCGGCCCTGATGGAGCCGAGGCGGGTCGGCGACGCCGCTGCGGAGCACAGCGCGTCGCAGGAAGCTGGCAGTTGGCCAGAGGAGCTTCCTGCGGAAGCCCACGATCAGGATTTGCTTTGGGGGCTGATGGACGAACCCGGCCCGTCGTCCTCGGCGCTGCAGCCGGCTCGATCAACTGGGGTTCGCAGGAAGCAGCCTCTTTATTCCGAGGACGCTCGCCTTATTTCGGAGCTTGAGAAGGCCCTCATCAAGGGCGGGGCTACCGAAATCACCGCCAAGGCCAATGTGTGGCCCCTTCGCAGCTTTGGCCGCTGGCTTGTCGCAAATAAAAAAAAGTCCATTGCTGCTCGGCTCGACGACAAGTCGCTGACCGATGATGCTGAGTTCTTTGGAAAGGGTAATCCCACGAGACTCCTTACGGCAATTGGTCATCTCCGGACCTCGCAGTCGACGGGCGGAATCGTGCCGATCGGAGGCCGCGCTAAGCCGAATCCTCCCCCCCAGGACGCGGCTCTCATCAAAGAGTACAAAAACAAAGCTGCGACAGGTACCGTACGTACCTATGCAGTTGTTCTTAACAGTTTCAGTGACTACCTGCGTGAAAACAACAAGAAGGGCATTGCTGCTCGGCTTTCCGGCAAGGCGTTGGATGGAGATGTCGAGGATTATAAGGACGCTGGTGGTAATCGGAAGATCGGTGCCGCACTGGCCCATCTCCGAAAATCGCCGGCCGGTAAGGCGATGGAGCTCGATCGCCATATTTCCCCCATTCCTGATCCCGAAGACGCGGCTCTGATGGAGTCGAGGCGGGTCGGCGACGCCGCTGCGCGGCACAGCGCGTCGCAGCAAGCTTTCAGCAGGCGAGAGGAGCTTCCTGTAGAAGGCTACGATCAGGATTTGGTTTTGGGGCTGATGGACGAACCCGGCCCGTCGTCATCTCTTGAGCCAGCCGCGTGCCATGACCAGGCACCGGATCCCGGAGAGTCCGACCGCCAGCAGTTCCCGGACGAGCCGATCGGTGCACTTGCCAAGAGCAACCTCCTGCCAAGCGAGGAGGTCCTCATCAACGATGAGCATGACACAGCTGAATTGAGGCCAGCGAAGAGGCCGAGGACCCTAGACAATCTGCACGGCGTTGCCAGCGAGCGGCAACTGAGCGAGATCGTCGCTTCAGGCGGTCGCCTGCTGACGTCGGCCCCCACCCATCAACCGGGTGCATCGCCATGGCAGGCGCGGCCGACGATGCAGGGGAGTGGGTACCAAGATGCCACGGCGCCGCATGCGGTCGCGACGAACGTCGCCGACGCCCCTGCGCAGCACAGCGCGCCGCAGCGAGCTGTCAGTCGGCCATTGGTCCTCCCGGAAGGTTATGATCAGGATCTGCGTTTGATGGTGGAAGACGGCCCACCGTGGCCCGGGGTTCCCCCGGAGCAGGCGCAGGACATAGTCCAAGCTGGACAGCAGGAACCTGCCTGGTCCGCCTCAACCTGGTCGCCGCAGATGCCGCTCAACTTTGATTGGGGTATGTGGCCGGTCCTGGAAGCATCGCCAGCGCACTCTGCCAGGGTTCACTCAGACACCTATGGCGGTCTTGAAGCAGCGGTTAATCCGAATTCGCCCGCATCATTTGAGTTGCGTGACAACGCTTGGAGCCCGCCGCCCGACTTTGCGCCGCCGTTTGCCGGGCCGGTACCGGGTCATCACCATGGCGCTCGACAGCTCGGCTCGCCGCAGCGGCTTTCTCCGATGCCAGCCTCCTCGGACGATGAAGCTTTGGCGTGGTTGAGCGAGGAGTTGTCGCGGCGGCAGATGCAAGCACCGGCGTCACCATCAACTGCCAGGGTTCAGCATCTCGCACTGGTGAATCCGAATCCGTCCGAGTTGCGCGACGATGCTCACTTTGCGCCAGCGCCGGCTGCCAGGGCTCGCTCAAGCACCTACGGCGGTCCTCCATTGGTTGATCTGACTGCGGCCACGCCGTCTGAATCACGCGACGATGTTAATTCTGTGCCGGCGTTTCCGAGCACCTCCTACGATGCTCAGATCGGGGCTTTAGGTCCGACAGCCTCGTCTCACGGCCGCGGGCTGGTGCTCGAGGACACGGAATGGCTGGGCGACGAGCATGTCCTGAGAGATTACCAGCTCCTGGCGCAAGAGTTGGGGGGGGACAATCCGAATCTCGCCGCCCGGACGCGGTTCGTGGATCCTCTCATAACCCTTGTTAGCCTGCGCTTGGGCACCGAGAGCGAAATGCTACGCGCATTCCAGCGCATCGTCCATGATCAGAATGGTGACGACACAGCCGACTTCCTGTTCCTGCCAGTGAACAATGCCCGTGCTACGAATCTCCCCGGCACCCATTGGTCGTTGCTGTTTGTTGATCGCCGCGACCGCGAAAGGCCGGTTGCCTATCGCTACGACTCCATGGGGGAATACAACAACACGCCCGCAGCAGAGCTCGCAGCAAGGCTGGGCGCCCGCCTGGAGTCACGCGGCATGACCCAGCAGCTGAACACTTATGATTGCGGCGTCTTCGTGGTGGACGGCACGCGGGCGCTGGTTAGGCAATTGGAGCAAGGACGAGCACCACACCTGCTGAACCTCAGCAGCCTCGTTGCCAATCGGCAGGCGCTGCAGAACCGACTCAGGGGCTGATGTCGTACGCATACGACGAAGACCGCCTGATTGAAGCGTGCGCGCGGGCACGACGAACTCTATGATGGTTTGCGTGAAGGTCAGGCGGGCTTGCTGACCGGCGGGCTCGGCGCAGGAGCTTCCATTCCCAGGGCTGCAGTTCGTGCAGATGCGATGCGGGAAGATCGGCGATACGGGCGAGGACGTCGGCGAGTCAGGCCTTGGGATCGACTTTGTTGAGGCGACAGGTCGCGATCATCGTCAGCATGATGGCGGCACGGTCGGCGCCACGCTGGCTGCCGGCGAAGGTCCAGTTGCGCCTTCCCAAGGCGATGCCTCTCAATGCGCGCTCAGCACAATTGTTGGTCAAGCAGATCCTGCCTGTCATTCGGCCCAAACAGGGCTCTGCGTCGAGGGTAGAGGGTACCGCCGCGCTACCGGACAGGGCTGGTATCGGTAGGGTCACGAGATCGGGACGAAGCGCGAAATTGGTTTGCATTTGCACGCCGCCAAGCCGCACCGATCGCGTCCAAGACAAGCCGCCCGAGATCGTATCGCCCCAAGATTGCGCGGCGGCGATCAGGGTGAGACTCCAGCGACAATCAAGGTGAGACTGCGTCGATGGGGACGGACCGAAGGGAGGGCGCAGCCCGACCGGAGGACCGTCCTCATCGGCGTCGCGTTTTTGGACCCGTCTGGCGGCCGGGTGCGGCTGGTGCAAGCTGTTGATTCGTCTCGACAAGAGGGAATCGATGCCTTGCCTGGCCTCCACATCACCGACCACCAGATGAGGCTGTACATGACCTACCGACTGACGCTGTCCCCCGAGGCCGCCGCGGCCAAGGCGGGGTTCTCGAAGGCAAGCGCGGATCGAATCGAGGGCGATTGTCGCCCGCCATCGCAGAAGAAGACGCCGAGGGGCCGGCGCCGGTCCGATCCGCTCGGGCAGTATTGGGACGCCGAGATCGTTCCGATCCTGAAGGCTGCGCCCGGCATCCGCGTGATCGGCGGCTGGACGAGCTGCGCCGACGGCATCATGACTTGAACCCGAACATCCGCCGCACGCTGGAGCGGCGCATCAACGCCTGGCGGGCGCTCAACGGTCCCGAACAGGACGTGATCTTCCGCCAGCAGCACGAGCCCGGCCGCCTGGTCTGTCCGACTTCACCGACGTGAGCGCGCTCGGTATTACCATCGCGGGTGAGCCGCTCGATCACCGGCTCTATCACTTCCGGTTGGCGTTCTCCGGCTTCGAGCATGCCCATGTCGTGCTCGGCGGCGAAAGCTTCGTCGCCCTGGCGGTGGGCTTGCAGAACGCGCTGTGGGCGCTTGGCGGCGTGCCGCGGGAGCATCGCAGCGACAGCCTGTCGGCAGCATTCCGCAATCTGGCCGCCGACGCACTGGAGGATCTGACGCAGCGCTACGCCGGGCTGATGGGCCACTATGGCATGGCGCCAACGCGCAACAATGCGGGCATCGTACATGAGAACGGCTCGATCGAGAGCGCGCACGGCCATCTCAAGCGGGCACTGGAAGATGCGCTGTTGCTGCGGGGGACGCGCGACGCGCGACTTCGCCAGTCTCGATGCGTACCGGGCTTTTGTCGACGAGATTGTCGGCCGGCGCAACGCCAACCTCGCCAAGCCGATCGCGCTCGAGAAGGAGGCCTTGGCGCCGCTGCCAAAAGGCCGCACGACCGACTTCGAGGAGAAAGTGATCCCGGTGACGTCGTCAGGCGGCTTCATCCTGCGGCGCGTGTTCTACACCGTGCCTTCAAGATTGATCGGCCATCGCCTGCGTGTGCGCATCTTCGACGACCGGCTCGAATGCTTCCTTGGCGTCACGCCGGTCGTGACGCTGCGGCGCGGTCGGCCTATGTCCGAGAGCCAGGGCGGTCATGTTGTGGATTACCGGCACGTCATCCATGCCCTGCGGCGCAAGCCGATGGCGCTCCTCAATCTCGTTTATCGCGACCAACTCTTCCCGCGTGCAGCTTACAAACGTCTGTTCGAGACCTTGCGGGAGCATGGTGATGACCGGCGCGCCTGCAAGGTGACGGTCGAGCTTCTGGCGCTGGCTCACGAGCGCGCCTGCGAAGCAGAACTCGCCGAGGTGATCGCGATGGATCTGGACGCGATCTTGCCGCGCTGCGCGGCCGCTTCCGACCCGAGGCGGCCTCGATCCCGCGTGTCGCCGTCCAGCTGGTGCCGCTCGACGTCTACGATGAACTCGCCTCCGTCAGCGTCATGTCGGGCCGCTCGAACCTGGGAGAGGCAGCATGACCGGTATCGCTACCTCCGTCGATGCCGCCCGTGTCGAGCTGCTTCTCAATGAGCTCCGCCTGCCGGGCGTCAAGGCGATCTGGCCGAAGCTCGCCGCACAGTCGGACAAGGAAGGGCGGCCTGCCGCCCGCTTCCTCGCCGCCCTTGCCGAGCACGAGGCGGCTGATCGCACCCGCCGTCGGATCGAGCGACACATGGTGGAAGCGCGTTTGCCCGCCGGCAAGACGCTCGCCACCTTCGACTTCGAAAGCGTGCCGATGCTATCAAAGGCACAGGCGATGGCGCTCGCCGCTGGCGACGCCTGGTTGAAGGCCGGCGCCAATTTGCTCTTGTTCGGTCCACCGGGCGGCGGCAAGACCCATCTCGGCACGGCGATCGGCCTGGCTCTCGTCGAGAACGGTTGGCGCGTTCTCTTCGCGCGCACCACCGATCTGGTGCAACGGCTGCAGGTCGCGCGGCGCGAGCTGGCGCTGGAGTCCGCGATCGCCAAACTCGATCGCTATGACCTCCTGATCCTCGACGACATCACATATGTGAGCAAGGATCAGGCGGAAACCAGTGTGCTGTTCGAGTTGATCGCCGCCCGCTACGAACGACGCTCGCTGCTGATCACGGCCAATCAGCCATTTGGCGAATGGGGGCGTATCTTTCCGGACCAGGCAATGACGTTGGCTGCCATCGATCGTTTGGTCCACCACGCCACGATCCTCGAGATGAACGTCGAAAGTTACCGTCGAAAAGTTGCCCTCGATCGCAGACGCGGTCCAGGCCGGCCGCCTGTTCACACTACCCCCAACGAACTCGACGGCGGCCAGCGTCAATTATCTCCTGACTCGGCCGCCTCGTCTCATCTTGATTGACGCGCCGCTCTCATCCGGATTGTCGCGTTATAAACGATAGGCGCTCGGTATCCGAATACGCCCATTGGAGGCGAGGCGCGTCAGACCGCCAAACTCCTGTGATACAAAACCGCCCCGGGTTTGCCGGAGGCCATTTAGTTTAAGTTCTGCCGCCATGGCGGATTGTTCCAGCATGGCGTAGTAGCGTTTTCTCGGCTTCGGCCGGCGGTATGTTGCCGATGGGCTCGAGGAGCCGTCGGTTGTTGAACCAATCCACCCATTCCAGGTCGCATGTCGCAATCTCGACGGCCTCGAAGCTGCGCCATGGGCCGCGCGGGATCACCTCGGCCTTGTAGAGACCGTTGATGGTTTCGGTGAGAGCATTGTCATAGGAATCTCCGAGGCTGCCGACAGAAGGCCCCACACCAGCTTCAGCCAAGCGCTCGATGTACTTAATGGATACGTATTGGCTGCCTCTGTCGCTGTGGTGCACGAGCCCGCCACGATGGACCGGCCGTCGATCTTGCAGTGCCTGCTCCAGCGCATCGAGCACGAAGCTGCATGCGCCGCGCGCGAGGCTCGCCAGCCCACAATCCTGCGGGCATAGGCGTCGATGACAAAGGCGACGTAGACAAAACCCGTCCAGGTCGCGACATAGGTGAAGTCGGAGAGCCAGAGAACGTTCGGCCTTGGCGCCTTGAACGGGCGATTGACGTGATCCAGCAGGCGTGGCGCATCTTGTCGCTGATCGTGGTCTTGATGGGTTTGCCGTGGATCACCCTTGCAAACCCATGTTCCGCATAAGTCGCGACACCGTGCAACGGGCAACATCGAAGCCTTCGCGCTTGAGCTGGCGCCAGACCTTGCGCACGCCGTAGAGGGAAAAGTTTTGATCGAAGGCGCGCCGAACCTCGATCTTCAGTGCGGCGTCCGGCTTGGCGCACGTCGACAGCCTGGCGGGATCGCGCCGTTTGGCCCCGTGGGCGTGGTAGGTCGAGGGGGCGATCAGGCAACACCTGACAGATCGGCTCGACCCCATGCGCCCCACGATGATCGTCAATGAAGGCGATCATGGCTTGGACCGGCGGTCGAGCTCCGCCATCGCAAAATAAGCGCTCGCCTTGCGCAGGATCTCGTTGGCCTGTCGAAGCTCACGGTTCTCCCGTTCCAGGGCCTTCAGCTTCTCGGCCATCTCCGTCGGAACGCCGGTCCGCTGCCCGCTGTCGATCTCGACCTTCTTGACCCAGTCATGTAGCGTCTGCGGTGTGCAGCCAATCTTGGCGGCAATCGATCTCACCGCCGCCCACCGCGAAGGGTGCTCGCTTGGCGTGATCCGGAACCATCCGAACCGCACGGGCCCGAACCTCGGGTGAAAACTTGTTCGTCGTCTTGCTCGTCATGGCTCCATCCTCTCGGGAGTTGGAGCCTCCGGCAAACCCGGGGCGGTTCAGACTGCAACAAAAGTGAGTCAGAGCCAATTTTTACGTCGCCCGACAGCGCTCGTCAGGTACTCGACAGCTTCCTCTCATAGCAAAATTGTGGGGAAGAACATCCGAGTGTCCGACTGCCTGCGGCGCGGACGGTTCGGACCCACGGTGGTTTGTTGCTGGATCCAACGTTGAGAGCTCATTCTGTGCCGCGGATTTGGTCGCCGCGCTGCCGTCTCGATTGCCCCGCGCATGAGATCCAAACCGAGCTCTGATTCGCCTACATCTTCGAAAGTGAGAACGGATGGATTTCACCTCAACTAGCCGACTGCAGCAACAATCGAACAGCGCCGCCCAGCAAGAGACTGCACCGGTGTCCCCGTCGACAGACGCGGCGGCCTTTGAGCGGCAGCTAAGCGAGATCACCCGTCCGGGTGATCGTGTGCTGATGCAGGCCCCCCCCCATCAAGTCGCCGCATCGCCATCGGAGGCGCAGCCCATCATGCAGGCGAGCGGGCACGAATGCCCTCCAGCGTCGCAGGATGGAGGCGGCGGGCCAATGCCAGGCGCCTCGGCGCTGCAGCCTGGCCAGTCAGCAGAGGTTTACGGTACCCGCAGGCGTCCTCTTTATTCCCAAGATGCTGACCTTATTTTGGGGCTTGAGGAGGCCCTCATCAAAGGGGGGGCTGTCAAACGCACTGCCAAGGAGAATGTAGGTCATCTTCTTAGATTGGGCCGCTGGCTCTTTGAAAACAAAAAGCAGGCCATTGCTGCTCGGCTCGACGACGAGTCGTTGACCGTTGATGCGTGCGAGTTCTTCGGAAAGGGTAATCCCACGAGACTCCTTACGGCAATAGGTCATCTCCGGACCTCGCAGTCGACGGGCGGAATCGTGCCGATCGCAGACCGCGCTAAGCTGAATCCTTATCCCCAGGACGCGGCTCTCATCGAAGAGTACAAAAACGAAGCAACGACAGGTACCGCCAGTACCTATGCATTTACCCTTAGCAGTTTCAGTGACTACCTGCGTGAAAACAACAAGAAGGGCATTGCTGCTCGGCTTTCCGGCAAGGCGTTGGATGGAGATGTCGGAGACTATAAGAAGGACGCCGGTGGTAATAGGCGGATCGGTGCCGCACTGACCCATCTCCGAAAATCGCGGGCCGGCGCTAAAGCGATGGAGCTCGAGCGCCATATTTCCCCCGGTCCTGATCCCGAACGCGCGGCCCTGATGGAGCCGAGGCGGGTCAGCGACGCCGCTGCGGAGCACGGCGCGTCGCAGCGAGCTTTCAGTCGGCCAGAGGAGCTTCCTGCAGAAGGCTACGATCAGGATTTGGTTTTGGGGCTGATGGACGAACCCGGTCCGTCGCACTCGGCGCCGCAGCCGGCTCAGTCAACTGGAGTTTTGAGAAGGCAGAGGAAGCAGCCACTTTATTCCGAGGATGGTCCCCTTATTTCGGGGCTTGAGAAGGCCCTCATCAAGGGCGGGGCCACCGAAATCACCGCCAAGGCCAATGTATGGCCCCTTCGCAGCTTTGGCCGCTGGCTTGTCGCAAATAACAAAGAGTCCATTGCTGCTCGGCTCGACGACGAGTCGTTGACCGTTGATGCGCGCGAGTTCTTCGGAAAGGGTAACCCCACGAGACTCCTTACGGCAATAGGTCATCTCCGGACCTCGCAGTCGACGGGCGGAATCGTGCCGATCGCAGACCGCGCTAAGCTGAATCCTTATCCCCAGGACGCGGCTCTCATCAAAGAGTACAAAAACGAAGCAGCGACAGATACCGCCATTACCTATGCATTTACCCTTAGCAGTTTCAGTGACTACCTGCGTGAAAACAACAAGCCGGGCATTGCTGTTCGGCTTTCCGGCAAGGCGTTGGATGGAGATGTCGAGGATTATAAGAAGGACGCCGGTGGTAATAGGCGGATCGGTGCCGCGCTGGCCTATCTCCGAAAATCGTCGGCCGGCGCTAAGGCGATGGAGCTTGAGCGCCATATTTCCCCCTTTCCTGATCCCGAAGACGCGGCCCTGATGGAGACGAGGCGGGTCGGCGACGCCGCTGCGCGGCACAACGCGTCGCAGCGAGCTTTCAGTTGGCCAGAGAAGCTTCCTGCAGAAGGCTACGATCAGGATTTGGTTTTGGGGCTGATGGACGAACCCGGCCCGTGGCCGGGGGCCGCGCAGCGCGCTCACATGCGCCTCGCATCGTCCTCGGCGCTGCAGCCGACTCGATCAACTGGGGTTCGCAAGCAGTCTCTTTATTCCGAGGACGCTCCCCTTATTTCGGGGCTTGAGGAGGCCCTCATCAAGGGCGGGGCCACCGAAACCACTGCCAAGTACAATGTAAATCGCCTTCTCAGCTTTGGCCGCTGGCTCTTCGCAAATAACAAAAAGTCCATTGCTGCTCGGCTCGACGACGAGTCGTTGACTGTTGATGCGCGCGAGTTCTTCGGAAAGGGTAATCCCACGAGACTCCTTACGGCAATAGATCATCTCCGGACCTCGCAGTCGACGGGCGGAATCGTGCCGATCGCAGACCGCGCTAAGCTGAATCCTTATCCCCAGGACGCGGCTCTCATCAAAGAGTACAAAAACGAAGCAACGACAGGTACCGCCAGTACCTATGCATTTGCCCTTAGCAGTTTCAGTGACTACCTGCGTGAAAACAACAAGAAGGGCATTGCTGCTCGGCTTTCCGGCAAGGCGTTGGATGGAGATGTCGAGGACTATAAGGACGCCGGTGGTAATAGGCGGATCGGTGCCGCACTGACCCATCTCCGAAAATCGCAGGCCGGCGCTAAAGCGATGGAGCTCGAGCGCCATATTTCCCCCGGTCCTGATCCCGAAGACGCGGTACTGATGGAGCCGATGCCCGCCGGCGGCGCCGCTGCGCAGCACAGCGCGTCGCAGGACGCGGGCAGTTGGCCAAAGGAGCTGCTTCCTGTAGAAGGCTACGATCAGGATTTGCTTTGGGAGCTGATGGACGAACCCGGCCCGTCGTCATCTCTTCTTGAGCCAGCCGCGCGCCATGACCAGTCATCGGATCCCGGAGAGTCCATTCGTCCCTTGAACTGGGGCTACGACCGCCAGCAGTTCCCGGACGAGCCGATCGGTGCACTTGCCAGGAGCAACCTCCTGCCAAGCGAGGAGGTCCTCATCAACGATGAGCATGACACAGCTGAATTGAGGCCAGCGAAGAGGCCGAGGACCCTAGACAATCTGCACGGCGTTGCCAGCGAGCGGCAACTGAGCGAGATCGTCGCTTCAGGCGGTCGCCTGCTGACGTCGGCCCCCACCCATCAACTGGGTGCATCGCCATGGCAGGCGCAGCCGACGATGCAGGGGAGCGGGTACCAAGATGCCACGGCGCCGCAGCGAGCTGTCAGTCGGCCATTGGTCCTCCCGGAAGGTTATGATCAGGATCTGCGTTTGATGGTGGAAGACGGCCCACCGTGGCCCGGGGTTCCCCCGGAGCAGGCGCAGGACATAGTCCAAGCTGGACAGCAGGAACCTGCCTGGTCCGCCTCAACCTGGTCGCCGCAGATGCCGCTCAACTTTGATTGGAGTATGTGGCCGATGCTGGAAGCATCGCCAGCGCAGGCTGCCAGGGCTCGTTCAAGCACCTACGCTGGTCTTGAGCCATTTCTTGCTCTGAATGCGCCGACACCGTCCGAGTTGCGCGACGACGCTCACTTTGCGCCAGCGCACTCTACCAGGCTCCCTCAGACATCTACGCTGGTCTTGAGCCATTTCTTGCTCTGAATGCGCCGACACCGTCCGAGTTGCGCGACGATGCTCACTTTGCGCCAGCGCCGGCTGCCAGGGCTCGCTCAAGCACCTACGGCGGTCCTCCATTGGTTGATCTGACTGCGGCCACGCCGTCTGAATCACGCGACGATGTTAATTCTGTGCCGGCGTTTCCGAGCACCTCCTACGATGCTCAGATCGGGGCTTTAGGTCCGACAGCCTCGTCTCACGGCCGCGGGCTGGTGCTCGAGGACACGGAATGGCTGGGCGACGAGCATGTCCTGAGAGATTACCAGCTCCTGGCGCAAGAGTTGGGGGGGGACAATCCGAATCTCGCCGCCCGGACGCGGTTCGTGGATCCTCTCATAACCCTTGTTAGCCTGCGCTTGGGCACCGAGAGCGAAATGCTACGCGCATTCCAGCGCATCGTCCATGATCAGAATGGTGACGACACAGCCGACTTCCTGTTCCTGCCAGTGAACAATGCCCGTGCTACGAATCTCCCCGGCACCCATTGGTCGTTGCTGTTTGTTGATCGCCGCGACCGCGAAAGGCCGGTTGCCTATCGCTACGACTCCATGGGGGAATACAACAACACGCCCGCAGCAGAGCTCGCAGCAAGGCTGGGCGCCCGCCTGGAGTCACGCGGCATGACCCAGCAGCTGAACACTTATGATTGCGGCGTCTTCGTGGTGGACGGCACGCGGGCGCTGGTTAGGCAATTGGAGCAAGGACGAGCACCACACCTGCTGAACCTCAGCAGCCTCGTTGCCAATCGGCAGGCGCTGCAGAACCGACTCAGGGGCTGATGTCGTACGCATACGACGAAGCTTTCAATTACCCATAATTTCGTCGACTCGCGCTGATCCGCGAAATCTTGAATCGAAAGTATCACTTGTGATTCGGGGATGTCCCGGGTTCTGTTGAATTTCTGAAGAGGTCGGCGTTGCCCACTGTCAATCGGCGTTCGACTGGGACCCCCTATCGGCATCCAAAAGGGACCCCTTTGATCGGCGTGCTCTGCTGGTAGCGCTCGGGTCGTCGGAGCTGGTCGGGGTTGCGGAGACGGCGCGAGCGCGGGTTGTTTGAACATCGTCGCGGCTTTTGAATCGCCAGCTGTCGTTGCCGGTCTCGACGATGTCGCAGTGATGGGTCAATCGGTCGAGTAGCGCGGTGGTCATTTTGGCATCACCGAACACACTGGGCCATTCGCCGAACGCAAGATTGGTGGTGACAATGATGGAGGTGCGCTCGTAGAGCCGGCTGATGAGATGGAACAGGAGCTGACCGCCGGATTGCGCGAACGGCAGATAGCCCAGCTCGTCGAGAACGATGAAGTCCATGCGGGTCAGATGCTCGGCGAGCCGTCCCTGCCGACCGTTGCGGGTCTCGGTCTCGAGCCGGTTGACGAGGTCGACTACGTTGTAGAAGCGTCCTCTGGCGCCATCGCGGATGCAACTTCTGGCGATGGCAATGGCCAAGTGGGTTTTGCCTGTACCGGTGCCGCCAACCAGCACGACGTTGCGTTGTTGGGCGATGAAGCCGCCGCCAGCGAGATCATTGACGAGAGTCTGATTGATCGGCGTGCCGTCGAACTGGAAGTCGGCGATGTCCTTGGCGAGCGGCAGCTTGGCAATGGTGAGCTGGTATTTGATCGACCTGGCTTGCTTCTCGTTGATCTCGGCGTTGAGCAGGTCGCCGACAATGCGTTGAGGCTCGTGCTGGCGCTTGACGGCAGTTGCCATGATCTCGTCGAAGGCAGCCTTCATGCCGTAGAGCTTAAGTTCGCCCATGAGGTCGAAGATTTGGGTTCGTTCCATCAGATGGTCCTCCGGAGGTTGTCGTAGCGGGCACAATCGGCGATCGGTGCATGACGGAGCGTCAGTGCGGCCGGCGTCATGATGTTGGCCGGTGGGGCGGGTTCACGTTGACGGGCCAGGATATTGAGAACGACATCGGCGGAATGGACGCTGTGACTGAGCGCTTCGGCACAAGCCGCTTCCACCGCGGACAGACCGTCAGTCAGCACCGCGGTGAGGATGTCGACCATCTGCCGATTGCCATCGTCGGTGCTGGCCAGCTTGCGCCGGATCCGCTCGATCGCGGCCGGCAGCACCCAGTCTTTGAAGGGAGCACCGTTGCGCAAGGCGCCGGGTTTGCGGGCGAGCACCGGCACATAATGCCAGGGGTCGTAGACGGTATCGCCGCGGCCAAAGGATCGCGGGTGCTCGGCAACGATACGTCCATCCTGACGGATCACGATGCGATCGGCATAGGCTTGAACCTCGACCGGTCGTCCGACTGCACTGGCTGCGACCGAGTACTTGTTGTTGTCGAAGCGCACCAGGCAGGTCTTCGAGACCGATGCTGTCACCGCATGGAAGCCGTCGAAGCGGCCGGCATAGGGAACGAGTTTGGGGCGTTCGGCTTCGAACACGTCCCAGATCGTCTGATCGACCAGCTCCGGATGGCGATGAGCCTTGGCGTAGGCGATGCACTTGTCGAGCAGCCAGGCGTTTAACTCGTCGAGGTTTTTGAACCGCAGCCGCGGCGTGAAGAAGCGCTCCCGGACCAGCCCGACCTGGTTCTCGACCTGCCCCTTCTCCCAGCCCGACGCTGGCGTACAGGCGACCGGATCGACCAGATAGTGGCTGCACATCTGCAGGAAGCGGCGATTGTAGAGACGGCCTTTACCGACAAAGATCGTCTCCACCGCGGTCTTCATGTTGTCGTAGATGCCGCGGGTGCAGGTGCCTTTGAACAGGGCGAATGCCCGGTCGTGGGCGTCGAACACCATCTCCTGCGTCTCCCGCGGATAGGCCCGCACGAACAGCATGCGACTGTGACAGAGCCGAACATGAGCAGCCTTCACCATCACCGTGGTGCCGCTCAGCAGGACCACCTCGTGGCTCCAGTCGAACTGGTAGGCTTCGCCTGGTGCAAAGCTCAGCGGCACATAAGCCGACGCTGTCGAGGTGCCGCGTTCCTTGGTCCACCGTCGGGCGTATCGACGAACCGCATCATAGCCGCCGGCATAACCCAGGCCGCGGAGTTCCTCGAATAGCCGGATCAGCGTCAGCCGTTCCCGCGCCGCCTTGCTCTCATTCCCTGCCAGCAACCGATCAAGCTCGGCACTCCAGGCACCCATCTTCGGGAGCGGCTGCGTCTCGCGCTCGTACCGGAACTCCGTCGCTTGAGAACGAATGACCTTGCGAACCACCTTCCGCGATACGCCAAGTTCTCGGCAGATCGCCTTGATCGGACGACCATCAACAAAGTAGGCGCGACGGATCTTACCAATCGTCTCCACCACCAGCATCCCAACCTCGGCTTCCATGACTCGATGGAAGCCACTGTGGACCCTTATCCCGGGGTCCCGATTGGATGCCGATCACCCCGAAACGGGGTCCTTATTCCATGCCGAAACACAAATCAGAAGCTGAAGGCGTGGATCATGCGAAAGTACAAGCGCTTCCGGCTCCACAAAACCGGTGCTTCGCTGTTCTTGCGAAAGCTGGCTCGGAATAACGCGGAGCTGTTCGTACACTGGCAGTTCTTCGGAACGACCACGTTCACCTGACGGGAGCGGTGTGAACCGAGAGGTTCACGCACCGTTCTGCGAGAGGCCGGGGGTGAAAATCCCCCGGCCTACTCACCCCTGGGCCAAAACCAACATGGCCGCTGGCGGACGCTGACCTTCCTAGCCGCCTGCGCCATGATCGCATCGACGCGCCCTGCGTGATCGATGGTCCCATCAACGGTGAGAGCTTCCTGGCTTACGTCGAGCAGATGCTGGTTCCGACGCTCAAGCCTGGTGACATTGTCATCATCGACAACCTCGGCAGTCACAAAGGCAAGACCGTCCTGCGCGGCGGCGATCAGGGTGAGACTCCAGCGACAATCAAGGTGAGACTGCGCCGATGGGGACGGACCGAAGGGAGGGCGCAGCCCGACCGGAGGACCGTCCCCATCGGCGTCGCGCGTTTTTGGACCCGTCTGGCGGCCGGGTGCGGCTGGTGCAAGCTGTTGGTTCGTCTCGACAAGAGGGAATCGATGCCTTGCCTGGCCTCCACATCACCGACCACCAGATGAGGCTGTACATGACGTACCGACTGACACTGTCCCCCGAGGCCGCCGCGGCCAAGGCGGGGTTCTCGAAGGCAAGCGCGTATCGAATCGAGGGCGATTGTC
This sequence comes from Bradyrhizobium sp. 26S5, assembly GCF_036923295.1. NCBI lineage: Bacteria > Pseudomonadati > Pseudomonadota > Alphaproteobacteria > Hyphomicrobiales > Nitrobacteraceae > Bradyrhizobium > Bradyrhizobium sp. 26S5. Next base: position 1,788,886 of record NZ_CP145948.1, read on the forward strand.
GCCCGCCATCGCAGAAGAAGACGCCGAGGGGCCGGCGCCGGTCCGATCCGCTCGGGCAGTATTGGGACGCCGAGATCGTTCCGATCCTGAAGGCTGCGCCCGGCATCCGCGTGATCGGCGTGCTGGACGAGCTGCGCCGACGGCATCATGACTTGAACCCGAACATCCGCCGCACGCTGGAGCGGCGCATCAACGCCTGGCGGGCGCTCAACGGCCCCGAACAGGACGTGATCTTCCGCCAGCAGCACGAGCCCGGCCGCCTGGGTCTGTCCGACTTCACCGACGTGAGCGCGCTCGGTATTACCATCGCGGGTGAGCCGCTCGATCACCGGCTCTATCACTTCCGGTTGGCGTTCTCCGGCTTCGAGCATGTCCATGTCGTGCTCGGCGGCGAAAGCTTCGTCGCCCTGGCGGAGGGCTTGCAGAACGCGCTGTGGGCGCTTGGCGGCGTGCCGCGGGAGCATCGCAGCGACAGCCTGTCGGCAGCATTCCGCAATCTGGCCGCCGACGCACGGGGGGATCTGACGCAGCGCTACGCCGGGCTGATGGGCCACTATGGCATGGCGCCAACGCGCAACAATGCGGGCATCGCACATGAGAACGGCTCGATCGAGAGCGCGCACGGCCATCTCAAGCGGGCACTGGAAGATGCGCTGTTGCTGCGGGGGACGCGCGAGTTCGCCAGTCTCGATGCGTACCGGGCTTTTGTCGACGAGATTGTCGGCCGGCGCAACGCCAACCTCGCCAAGCCGATCGCGCTCGAGAAGGAGGCCTTGGCGCCGCTGCCAAAAGGCCGCACGACCGACTTCGAGGAGAAAGTGATCCCGGTGACGTCGTCAGGCGGCTTCATCCTGCGGCGCGTATTCTACACCGTGCCTTCAAGATTGATCGGCCATCGCCTGCGTGTGCGCATCTTCGACGACCGGCTCGAATGCTTCCTTGGCGTCACGCCGGTCGTGACGCTGCGGCGCGGTCGGCCTGTGTCCGAGAGCCAGGGCGGTCATGTTGTGGATTACCGGCACGTCATCCATGCCCTGCGGCGCAAGCCGATGGCGCTCCTCAATCTCGTTTATCGCGACCAACTCTTCCCGCGTGCAGCTTACAAACGTCTGTTCGAGACCTTGCGGGAGCATGGTGATGACCGGCGCGCCTGCAAGGTGACGGTCGAGCTTCTGGCGCTGGCTCACGAGCGCGCCTGCGAAGCAGAACTCGCCGAGGTGATCGCGATGGATCTGGACGCCGGACAGTTACCCGATCTTGCCGCGCTGCGCGACCGCTTCCGACCCGAGGCGGCCTCGATCCCGCGTGTCGCCGTCAAGCTGGCGCCGCTCGACGTCTACGATGAACTCGCCTCCGTCAGCGTCATGTCGGGCCGCTCGAACCTGGGAGAGGCAGCATGACCGGTATCGCTACCTCCGTCGATGCTGCCCGTGTCGAGCTGCTTCTCAATGAGCTCCGCCTGCCGGGCGTCAAGGCGATCTGGCCGAAGCTCGCCGCACAGTCGGACAAGGAAGGGTGGCCTGCCGCCCGCTTCCTCGCCGCCCTTGCCGAGCACGAGGCGGCCGATCGCACCCGCCGTCGGATCGAGCGACACATGGTGGAAGCGCGTTTGCCCGCCGGCAAGACGCTCGCCACCTTCGACTTCGAAAGCGTGCCGATGCTATCAAAGGCACAGGCGATGGCGCTCGCCGCTGGCGACGCCTGGTTGAAGGCCGGCGCCAATTTGCTCTTGTTCGGTCCACCGGGCGGCGGCAAGACCCATCTCGGCACGGCGATCGGCCTGGCTCTCGTCGAGAACGGTTGGCGCGTTCTCTTCGCGCGCACCACTGATCTGGTGCAACGGCTGCAGGTCGCGCGGCGCGAGCTGGCGCTGGAGTCCGCGATCGCCAAACTCGATCGCTATGACCTCCTGATCCTCGACGACATCACATATGTGAGCAAGGATCAGGCGGAAACCAGTGTGCTGTTCGAGTTGATCGCCGCCCGCTACGAACGACGCTCGCTGCTGATCACGGCCAATCAGCCATTTGGCGAATGGGGGCGTATCTTCCCGGACCAGGCAATGACGTTGGCTGCCATCGATCGTTTGGTCCACCACGCCACGATCCTCGAGATGAACGTCGAAAGTTACCGTCGAAAAGTTGCCCTCGATCGCAAGCGCGGTCCAGGCCGGCCACCTGTTCACACGACCCCCAACGAACTCGACAAGACTGTGATTGACGCTGGCAGCGCCGCTTGATTGTCGCGCAGCGTCAATCAACGCTTGCCAAGTAGGCGGCCAGCGTCAATTATCTCCTGACTCGGCCGCCTCGTCTCATCTTGATTGACGCGCCGCTCTCATCCTGATTGTCGCGCTATACCGTCCGTCGCGCCATCCGCGCCGCTGGCGCAAAGCTGTTCTTCCTGCCGCCCTACAGCCCAGATCTCAATCCGATCGAGCAGGTCTTCGCCAAGCTCAAGACCTTGCTCCGAAAGGCTGCCGAGCGAACCGTTAAAGCAACCTGGATGCGCATCGGCGCTCTATTGGACTGCTTCACGCCGCATGAATGCGCAAACTACATCTCTAATGCCGGATACGCATCAACATGAAGCAATCACGCTCTAAGCAGCGTACTCGCCGCCGAGGTATCGGACTTGAACTGGGGCGGGGGCGAGCGCCTCTCTCCTGACTATTAAAAGCCCCGACCCCTCGCGGGCTACCTTGAACTAGGAATGGACTCCGGCTGCCTCCTGGAAGAAATCCGGGCGCGGGCCGGCGCCAGCATGCCCCGGCCTTTGGGCCGGTAAGGCCGCGACGTGTTCTGCCCAACGTTCGAGCGCCTCGCGCATCTCGGCTGCGTACCGCGCGCGGTTATATACACCAGCAACGCCCGCCCGGTGGCCGCTGACGTGGTTTAGGATCGCCTCCACGATGTGTGGCAACACGCCTAGTCGGTCGGCCATCACAGTGGACGCCGATCTGCGAAGATCATGAACGGTCCAATGGGGTAGGGATTCGCCCAGGGCCTCGGCGATGCGCTCATCAAGCGCTGCCTTCGACTTTGACCAGCCGGAGAACCCACGATGCGGGTCACCGCCGCGTCGGGGTCCGTCACCAAAGAGGTAGTCTCGGCCGCTTCGGCGGGAAGGGAGTAGGGCCAAGGCGGCGGGAACCAACGGTATCAAGTGCTCGCGACGATTCTTGGTTCGGGCGCCTGGCAGCGTCCAGAGCCCCGAAATAGTATCAAGTTCGGCCCATTGCATGCTGCCTACTTCATCACGGCGTTGGGCTGTGAGTAGCAACAAACGTACAATGCGTCCGTAATCGTCATCGCCACAGGCGTGCCAGATGGCTGATAGTTCCGTCTCCGTGAGGACCCGTTCGCGACTTCCAGGCTGCGCGGGTCGGTTAGTGCCGAGAACCGGGTTCGCAGCGATCTCAAGGCCCTCGCGTATTGCCCAGTTGAACATTGAGGACAGGGCTGTACGGGCGCGGGCTGCTGAGACCGCTCCATGAGCTGATGCGAAATCAGCGATACGTGCCGAGATATGGCGGCGAGTGATCTGGAAGACCGAGACCGGATGCAGGGGCTTCCAACTGACCAACAAGTAGCGTTCTATCTCCGAATAGGTCCGGGGCTTCAGCCTTTGTTTGGCGTTCCGGAGATATTGATCCGCGATTGCTCGGAGGGGGTCGGCCGCCTGCAGGCGCTTCTTGGCTTTCTCGTCCGCCGGGTCTTTGCCATTGGCAACCACGCCCAAAAGCCGCTTGGCCTCCTTGCGTGCAAGCTCTGGTGTCCAAGGGGCTCCGTGAGGACCGATCGTCACGAAGCGCTGCCGACCGAACACTCGGTACTTGAGAACGTAGGTCGCTTGATCGCGTTGACGCCTAACGCCAAAGCCCCGCACCGCTTCGCGGTGGTCTGCGTCCCAGATGGTCTCGCCCGGCTTGAGTGCTTGCACGGCGCGGATCGTTATATTTGAGACAGCCATCGATCACCTCTGTAGCTACCACATAGCTACCACCATAGCGCCAATTGCAGCGCAGGTAAGGCGGGAGGCGGCGGCCTTGTTTGGTGATAATGCTGTGATTTTTGTGCGAAAGGCGGGATTGGCGTAGTATCGGCGAAGCTCTCGCGCTGTCTGTGGAACAGGAGGTCGGTGGTTCGAGCCCACCCAACTGTACCATTGCAGTTGAGTTACCCGCATCTCCAGCAGCTTTGCTGATAAGCCTGACGGATTTGCGCGGCTTGTTCCCGTTGACAAAATCTGATTGCCTGAAGGCTATGGGCATCGGTCGCAAACTGGAAGGTGATTTTCCACCAGGTGTGAGCGACGTCGCCGCACTCATTCGCGCCTTCGATTGGTCCGCCACAAGCTTGGGGTCGATCATGGAGTGGCCTGCGCACCTCAAGAGCGCAGTCAGCCTCATGCTGCCGGCCAAAGCACAGATCGTGCTGTTCTGGGGGCCGGAGTTTGTGGCGCTATACAATGACGCCTATGCACCGACGATAGGCCAGAAGCATCCGAGGGCTCTTGGACGACCTGCTCGCGAGAATTGGACCGAGCTGTGGGAAGACTTGGAACCCTTGCTCCGACGCGTCCTCGACAATGGCGAAACAGTCTTCGCCAAGGATCGCCCCTTCTACATCGAGCGCCATGGCTACCCGGAGACAGTTTACTTCGACATCTCCTATTCTCCTGTTCAAAACGAAGCCGGTGAAATTGGCGGTGTTCTTTGCATCGTTAGCGAGACGACCGAGCGTGTAGTTGCGCAAGAGCGCCAACGGTTGCTCGCGCGCGAGGCGAACCACCGCGTGAAGAACATGTTCGCCGTCTTCCACGGCATCATCAATCTGAGTGCTCGGTCAGCCCGAACGCCGCAGGAAATGGCTCAATCGCTACGGGGCCGTCTGAACGCTCTCATGCAGGCTAAGGATCTCATCCGTCCTGGGATCATGGGTACGGAGGCGCATAGCGAGCGAACAACGGTGGGTGACGTCGTGCGAACGGTGTTGCGGCCTTACGAAGATGACGCGTCTCGCGAACGCACCATGGTGAGAGGACCTAATGTGCCCGTGGGTGCGATGGCCGTGACAAGTCTCGCTCTCGCCCTGCATGAAACAACGACGAATGCGGCCAAATACGGCGCGCTATCGGAGCCGACTGGTTCGGTCAGCATCACATGGGAGACGCATGGCGGGGATCTCCATCTTGAATGGGAGGAGACAGGCGGGCCCGTGATTGTCGCCCCACCGTCAGCTAAAGGCTTTGGTAGCGTGCTTGCCGAGCGCAGCATTGCTGATCAGCTCGGCGGCAAGGTTGAGCATGATTGGCTGCCTAGCGGGCTCAGGTTGAGGGTTTCGGTCCCTTTGGATCGTCTTGCAGTCTGAGGCCCTGCCTCAAAGTGGTAGCCCGCAAACGACGGGACTAGTTGAACGCAAACCAGGCCTTGGCAACGAAGGCCGCGCCGCACCAGTTCGACACCAGGCCGCCCGGGTTGGTGGCGAGATCGACGCGGCCGCCCGGCCGCGCGTTTGGATCGCCCGTGAAGACGAAGCAATTTTCCTTCGACAGATTGGTGTCGTAGTAGCGCAGGTCGAGGTTGAAGGCCTTATGGGTGAAGGTCACACCCGCCTGCCAATTGAGATAGGCAGGTAGCGGGAAGCCGCCGAGTTGCGAACTCTGGTTGCCGAACCAGGAGTAGCCGGCAGCGGTCGTGAATGATACTGCCAGGTCGTTCGGCAGCAAGCGGCCCGGCACGTCGAAGCCAGCCCCGGCCGCCACATATTGACTCCAGGCGCCGGTGTTCGAGACGTTCGGCGAGTAAGCGTAGCCGGCGGCGATGCGGACCTGTTCGCCGATCTTTCGATCGCCGCGGATAACCGCCTCCCAATAATTGATGCCGTTGGTCTCGCCGGGAAGCCGTTCACCGGGGTAGGCGAAATAGGTCACGCCAAGATCAAGATCTATCGTAGCGATCGTCGGGCGGATACCGCCGGCGAAAGTGAGTTCAGCCGCCGGCTGGGTCGGCAGCTTGACGGTGGCGACCGTGGTGCCGGCGTAGAGCGAGCCAAATCTTGCTTCGAAGGCGGCGCCGACCGCAGGCCCATGATCGGACAGCGTGGTCCCTCGATAGATATAGTCGGACGCAGCCCCGGCGCGGGCGCTGAATTCGAACTCGTTCGGAGACGTTGCCTGGTTGGCGCCGGCTGCCGACCAGCCGCGATTGCCAAGGCCGATCGCGCCGCCCGGACTGGGGTTTTCTGTCTGCGCAAGACCCGCGGCCATTGGTGAAAGCCACAACCAGATCAACGCAGCGATCGAGGCACCACTTGCACGCCGAACAGATGCAATGCCCCGCTGCCGCACTGTCGATCATCCTCCAAGAGCCACCGCGACACCTACCAGCGCACTGCCAACCGCCACCATCGCAAGACCCGCCGCCCAAGGCCGCAGCCCGCTACGAACTCCGAACACGTAACCACAGCCGAAAAGCATGACGATGGCAATGGCGTAGGAGATGCGCAGCGCCAATCTGGCGTCACTAACGAACAGGAACGGGATCACCACAGGGAAGGTCGAAAGGAAGCTAAGCAGGCAAAGCCCCAGCGCTCCGGTCCAGTCGCGCTTCGTCAGTCCTCGACAACCCGACGGTTCGGGCGATTGCAGCAGTTTCTGCCGCATCAAATCGATCTGGTCCGGAGGCAACAGCGCCACCAATTCGGGCGACAGCGCGTTGGCGATGACGCGCCGCGCTGTTTCGGGATTCGGTGCCTGCCGTATCGCGCGGAGCGTCAAGAGCTTGTCTCCCCGATCGTTGATGCGAGCCAGCAGATAAAGGCCACCGTCGACAATACCCCACGCCAGATTGCAGCCGAGCGCACCGATCAGCAGTGTTTGAACATTGACGCCGGCTCCCGTCGCGACACCGAGCGAGCAGATGAAGGTGAGCGCCATGATCAGGCCGAACAGGGTTTCCGAGATCCGCTCCATCGGATCAAGGATGCTACCGGCAGGCGTATCTGAAATCTGCGACATCCCAGCCCCGAAATTCGCTCGATAGGCGACTATGCGAGCGAATGCGTCGGTCTGATGTGTTGATCTATCTCAAACATTCTGACACCGGATCAAAATGTCTATCAGAAAATCTTGCTTCTCTCGCCACTCACCAGGAGGCCGGAAAGGCCTTCAAGCCGCGGCGGAATTCGCGCAACCGCGAATTCGAGCGCAATCGTGGTGGTGGTCGGGCCGGTTCGCACGTCGCAATCCCCGCCGCCCCCTCAGCTGAACTTGAACATCCCCGCGCTCAGCTGTCCGGGGGCTTCGCCGATCAGCCACACCGCGTTGCCTGCGGCGTCGGTGATGATGGTGGTGTTGATGCCGGCCGCGTAGAACTCGGCGGCCTGGACGTCCGCGAACGAATGCAGCGACGTGCCTGCGAAATTGACGAAGTCGTTGACGCCGCCGGCGTTGAAGTCCTCGACGACCATCACTTCGGTATCGGACGCCTTGTCGTTGAGGTTGAAGATATCGCTGCCGCCGCCACCCCAGGCGTAGTCGACGCCTCCGCCGCCTGTGATGTTGTCTGCGCCCGAGCCCATCAGGAAGACGTCGACGCTGGTGCCGCCGGTGACGGTGTCCCCGCCGTTCGAGCCATAGACATAGTTCTGGCCGGAGCCGCCATAGATCAGATTGCCGTCGGTCTCGCCCGACGAGATGAAGATGTTCAGGCCGGAGCCGCCATACATCGTGTCGACGCCGGTGCCGCCATAGAAGTAGTTGGTCCCGGCGCCACCGAAGAGATAATCGGCGCCGTCGCCGCCATACATCACGTTGACGTCGCTGGCCGACGTGCCTCCCGCGCCGACCAGCGTGTCGTTGCCGCTGCCGCCGAACAAATAGTTGAAGCCGGTGCCGCCGTAGATCGCGTCATCGCCGTCTTCGCCGAGCAACACGTCGTTGCCGTTGCCGCCGCTCAAGACGTCAGCGTCGGCGCCCGCGTAGACGTAATCGTTGCCGTCACCGCCATCGATGGTATCGAAGCCGGCACCCGCAACGATGATGTCATTGCCCGCGCCGCTCGAGATCAGGTCGTTCAACGTAGTCCCGTACAGCGAGTCCGCGCCGGCTGTGCCGTTCATGGTGTCGTCGGCATAGCCGCGCACGCTGTATCCGAGGTCCTTCAGCACCCCGAGATCCAGCGGCGAGATGGCGTATTGGTAGTCGTCGAAGAAGACGATGCCATTCATCAGATCCAGCGTGAGCGGATCCGCGACTGTCGATGGCGAGGCGGTGAAGTCGGATTGCTGGTTGCCGAAGTGATAGTAATTCTGCGTGGTGCTGTCCGTCGTCAGCGGCACCGGGCCGCCATACGCGGCCTCCGCATGCGAACCGGTAAAATAGGCCAACGTTCCGGACTTCTGGATAAAGGTATCAAAGGTCGATTCATAGGCGCCGGGGAGCTGGCCGCTCTGGCTGTACCAGCCCGTCATACCGAGCCCGTGCATCACCTCGTGCAGGAATACGTCGATGGGGTTGAGCTTATTGTACGGGACTGAGCTGCCCCAACTCAAGCCGTAGTCCAGATCCAGATATTGCAGATAAGCGGTATCGACATTGATGGTGATATCGCTCGTCGTGCCGCTGACGTGTTGTCCCGTCGTCAGCTCGTACTGGCTCGAAGGTTCATAGACGGCCAGGCCATTGCTTGTTCCGACGTAGTAAGACGACGTCGGCCCGCCATCTGCCCGCCCCACGGCGGTGGTCGTGATATTGAGATCGACAACCAGATTCCCGATGCCGCCGACGTACTGTTGCCAGACGCTTAACGCCTGTTGCAGGTCGTAAACCAGGGCCGAATCCGTTGCCGCTCCAGCGCCACCGGCGTCGTTGAGCTGAACAGTATAAGTCCACGCCATCTCATAGTCCCTTTAATCTAATCGCCCGTCTAATCTAATCGCCCGTCGAAAGATGCACTTAAATAGTCTGGCCTTACTGGCGCTTGGTACCATTTTTGATTGATTGTAGGCGAAAAAATTCTCTCAACGCGCGAGACTTTGGGGGTGCCCAGAACGGGCAATCCCCCCTTGAACAAGGGTGACTTTAGCTCACGATCGAGAAGTTCGAGGCCGGGACGATGCTGATCGTGGCGCCGTTCATCTAGACGACAGTGCAGCCATTGAATGCACCACGGAATTGCACCACGCCGCGGGGCGAATCCCGGTCCTGGATCACCCGGACGCCCGGCGCATCGTTGAAGGCGTGATGTGAGGTCATCCGCAATGCGCAGCAACGAACAGCAACATTTGCCCGCAGCCCGTAGATACTTCGTCCTGGCCGAAGCGCTCAGCTGAACTGAAACATGCCCGCGCTCAGCTGTCCCGGCGCGACACCGGTGAGCCAGACCGCATTGCCCGCGGCATCGGTGATGATGGTGGTGTTGGTGCCGGCCACGTAGAATGACGCCGCCTGGACATCCGCGAACGAATGCAGCGAGGTGCCGGCGAAATTGATGAGGTCGTTGACACCGCCGGCATTGAAGTCCTGGATCACCATCACTTCGGGGGTCGAGTCGTTGATGGTGAAGGTATCGCTGCCGAGGCCGCCCCAGGCGTAGTCGACGCCGCCGCCGCCGGTGATGCTGTCCGCGCCCGAGCCCATCAGGAAAACGTCGACATTGGTGCCGCCCGTGACGGTGTCACCGCCGTTCGAGCCATAGACATAGTTCTGGCCCGAGCCGCCATAAATCACATTGCCGTCGGTCTCGCCTGTCGAGATGAAGATGTTGAGGCCGGAGCCGCCATACATCGTGTCGACGCCGGCGCCGCCATAGAAGTAGTTGGTGCCGGCGCCGCCGTAGAGCAGATCGGCGCCATCGTCGCCGTACATCACGTTGACGTCGCTGGGACCGGCGCCTCCCGAACCGACCAGAATATCGTTGCCGTTGCCGCCAAACAGGTAGTTGAAGCCGGTGCCGCCGTAGAGAACGTCGTTGCCGTCTTCGCCCAGCAGCACGTCGAGGCCTGCATCGCCGTACAAAATGTCGTTTCCGGCACCGGCATAGAAATAATCGTTGCCGTCGCCGCCATAGCCGATGTCGTCACCGCCCTGGCCAACAAGAATATCATTGCCGGTGTAACCATACAGCGTGTCCGCACCGGCATGGCCGTAGACCGAGTCATTCGAAATGCTGCCGACCGCGGTCGGTTGCGCGGCTGTCGCGAAAAACGTCGTCGTGTTGCGATCGTCGTAGATCGATTCCTGCAACGTATCGGCAAAGCCGGGCTGGCGCTGGTCCCAGATGATCTGTTCGCGTCCGTCGCCGTACATGCCGATCGCGGCAGCGCCGATCGCGGACGTGTTGGTCGACGTGGTCGTCACCGTGCTGGCATCTGCAAGCGTTCCGGTGCTCGCAATGTGGTAGCGGCTGACCGCGGTCAGGCCAAGGAACGCATCATTGTCGCTATAGGTCACGGTCACGCCGCCGTCGGTCGCCGCGGCTGCGTCGATCGACGTGATGAAATAGCCGGTGCCGACGCCGTCGATCTGGAGGGCCGGTGCGACCGCCGTTCCCGTCGCGTCAAAAATCTGGACGTCGATCACGGGATTGAGGGCGATGATGATCGAATTGGTGTAGTCGCGAACCAGCGCGAAGCCGCCGCCTGAGAGCGCGACGACCTTGTTATAACCGACCGAAGCGCTGGGCCCGGGCGCAGTCGACAGCGTGATCTCCGTCCCGACAGGGACGCCTGCCGAGGTGTAGATCTGTGCTTCGACATTGGCGCCGCTGATCCAGCTGACCAGGATGTTGCCATTGGTGAGCGTCGTCGCCGAAGGGGTGGTCTGACTCCCTGCGGTCGTCGTGTTGACGGTGAATTGGGTGCCGACCTTGTTTCCGGCGGCATCGAACAGCTGCGCGCTGATGCCCGAGCCGGCGCCGTCGCCGCCGACGCCGCCCGGTCCAGAGGAAACAGCGTCTTGCCAGACGGCAAGGAATCCGCCGCCTGCCACGGCCGTGATCGTTGCGTTGGTTTCGTTGCCCGCGGTGGTATTGAGTTTGATTTCCGCTCCTAGGGTACCGTCGGGCGCGACAATCCTCGCGAACACATCGGTCCGCAGCGTGCCCGCGTTGTAGGATCCGAACGTGTAGGAAACGGCGACCGATCCATTGGAAAGCGTGGTCACGTCGGGCGTCGAAACGACCGAGCCGATCAGGGTCGGGCTGACAGCACTGCTGGCGATCGTGATCGGGGTCCCGCTGGTATTGCCGAGCGGATCGACCCGCTGCAGCACGACGGATTGGTACATGAGGTCCGGGAAGTTGGCATAGCCACCTTGCAGGTAGACCATCGCCATCTGGTCGTTGCCGATGGCGGCCAGCGCGGTTGAACCCAGGCCATTGGTGCCGTTGTCGACGCCGTTGGCTGGAGGGTTGGGCTGCACGCTCGCGATGAGCACCGGGGGCCGCCAAACGTTACCCATGACTCATTCCTCCAGCTAGGCACGGTCGATGCGATCAAAAATGGGGTCGCAATTTCTTGCCGTGCAGTGAGACCCGCCGGCCTTCAAATTCACCAGCGGGATGATTTCGAACATGCTTGAACACTGTTTGCAACGGGACGCGCAATATCCAGGGTAGTTTTGGTCCCGATGAGCGACCATGGGTCGCACCAACTTTCGAATGACGATTGCTCTCGGCGACGACGAAACTGCCGATGGTGGAGGTGAGGCATCCTCGTGCGGTGCAGCAACTGTTCCGGCCGTGTCATCTCGCCCGCTTGCGATTCAATGTGTGTTCACCCACTATCGGTGAAACGACGCCTTAAACGACGCCTTTATGACACCTTTGGGGGGACGCGCATGGGGACCGCCGGTGCAAGGAGTTTTTCGTTTGCGTTGATGCTCGGGCTTGCAGCGCTGCTGCTGCCGGACCGGGGCGAGGCTTACACACCCGACCAGCAGCAGGCCTGTACGCCTGACGCGTTTCGGCATTGCGGGCCGGAGATTCCCGATGTCGATCGCATCACCGCCTGCATGATCAGGAACAAGGCGCAGCTTTCGCCGGCCTGCCGCGCATTCTTCCGCGCCGGTCCCGAGGCGCGCGAGCGCGTGGAGCGACGGCCTGTTGCCGCCAAGCGCAAGGTCACGAAGTCGCGCAAGGCGAAGAAGCCGGTCAACTGACCCGGTTCCCATCCTGCGTACGGTCAATTTCCTTGCTTGACGCGTTTTCTTCACGCGAACCGGCGTCCATCCCGCATCACGTGCGGGGCAGGCTCCGTTCGAAAACGCTATGGATTACGTGGCGGCCATTTCAAGGCCGCGATGCGCGACAGACTGACGCCTTGTGACGCTGTCACGCAGCATCATCTGTGGGGCTGTGTTCATTGCAGACTCCGTTTCCGCGATGGGCGAAACGGGTGGAGTGGGACGGGTGAGCGAATACTACAAGCAAGAGATCGATCGGCACTTCGCCTGGTTCGAGGCCAAGCTTCCGCGTGGCCCCTCGCGCTTCGTCGCGTGGCTGCGCAAGCCGTCGTCGCGCTATGTGCGGATTCCGTTGGCGTTCCTTTTGATCATCGGCGGCATCTTCAGCTTCCTGCCGGTGCTTGGACTCTGGATGCTGCCGCTCGGACTCCTTTTGTTCGCACAGGATGTGCCGTTGCTGCAGAAACCCACAGCGCAATTGCTCGGCTGGATCGAGCGCAAATGGACAGAGCGCGAGCGGGCCAAAGCTGCCGAAAAACGCTAGCGATGAGTCAAATCAAGCGCTTAGCGCTTCCATTTGCAGTTGTGTCATAGATGAAGTGTGACTCAAAAAGCAGAATGCACCGGTAATCTTGGCCACTTTGCGGATTGCAAGAAGTTTCTTCTTTCGCGAATCAGCGCGCTGATTCATTTTCGCCTCCTGGGGTCAATCTGGAGGCCAAGGTATGAACGTGATTGTTTTCGCTTCGCGTAAGGGGGGCTCGGGGAAAAGTACCCTGGCTGCTCACCTCGCCGCGCAAGTGCACAAGGCAACGAAGCCATGTCTGCTGATCGACGCCGATCCGCAGGGCTCGCTGACTCTCTGGCACAAGCTGCGCGGCACCAACGAGCCCGCGATCAAGACGGCGGTGAATTCGGTCGCCGGGATCATCGCTCAGGCCAAGCGTGACGGCATCGAGTGGGTGTTCATCGATACGCCGCCGAATCTCTCGGCCGTGGTCGACGACTCCATCAAGAACGCCACGATGGTGATCATTCCGGCGCGGCCCGGCGTGTTCGACGTCAACGCGGTGCAGGAAACGATCCAGACCTGCCGCTCGATGCGCAAGCCCTACGCCGTCGTGATCAACGGCGCGCCCGCGCAGCGTGACAACGCCGAAAGCCGGATCGTCGCGATCGCGCGCGAGGCGCTGGCGAAATTCCGCGCTCCGGTGTGGAGCGGCCAGATCACCAACCGCGCCGACCTTCTGATGGCGCTCGGCCAGGGTGAAGGCGCCCGCGAATATTATGCGGAAGGCCGCGCCGCCGCCGAGGTCACTCGGCTGTGGGCCGCGATCGAACGCTCGATCAAGGCGATCCGCGGCACGGCGTCGGCCTCCGGCGCGATGCACAAGCAGGCGGCGTAACAACGCCGCTTCCGTTCGAACTGGAAGAACGCGCGGCTCTCGCGCGTTTTTTGCGCGATCATGCTTGAACAGTGAGATGTCATTCCGGGGCGATGCGTGAGCATCGAACCCGGAATCTCGAGATTCCCCGATGCGCAATTGCGCATCTGAGGTTCATGCTTCGCATGCCCCGGAATGACAGGGCGCTACGCCACCATCAGCAGATAGAATACGATCACCGGCGCCAGGGTCAGGATCACCGACCAGATGCCGACAGCCCATAAAATATCCTCGGTCGTAAAGCCCGGCTCGGCAGCCGGCCTCACGGCAAAACCATTCCTCGAATTCACGACGCCCCCGCGTTGGTCTTAAGCGCAATGCAGAGGCTGATACGCGAGCGGCTTTAAAATCCCGGTCGGAAATTCGCGGGCATTTTCGCGCTTGTGCTACTTCGGATTAACCAAGGCTCGCCCGGCAGGCCGCGTCGGGCCGGAGGCGTTGCGCCTCAGTGCATCGCTCCGTCCCGGTCGCGGATCGCGCCGAGATGCTCGTTGATCCGGAACACGATCAGGATGAATTCGGCGGCGATGCGCGAGAACACGATGCCGACGAACATGCTGGCGATCGACGCGAGCAGCTGGATGAAGCCGACGAACGGGCTGATCGCCATCGCGGTGAGGCTCCACAGGATGCCGGAGATCCCGAACAGCACGATGACCGCGATCACGAGCCAGTAGAACGTCTTGATGATCGTGGGCGTGATGAAGCGGTCCCACTGAAACAGATCCTGGAAATCGAACATCGTGGTTCTCCCGGCCGCCGAAATATGATTCGCATCGCATCCTACTGCGTCATCCCCGGCGTTAGCACTTCATCCCCGCCGCCTGCGGGGAAGCGTCCATCAGGACGAGGCCTTTGGCCGGACCAACGGTTCGGGACGGCGCCACAGCGCCGGCCGCACCATCGGGATCGATACCGCAGAAGCCCAGTCTGTCCCGCCAAAGGCGAGCCCCGGACCGGGCGCCGGCAGTCCAGGGGCGAGCTATGCGAGTGGGTCGGTTGTGATTGCCGCAAATAACGGCCACAATCGGGCTTCCTTCCGGCATATCCTCACCCCATGACCACACTGACCTTCGAAGACTTCAAGCCCGGCCATTTCGGTACCTTCGGCCCGCGCCATGTGTCGCGCGAGGAAATCCTTAGCTTCGCCACCGAATTCGACCCGCAGCCGATGCATCTCGACGAGGAGGCGGCGAAGAAGTCCATGCTCCGCGGCCTGTCGGGCTCAGGCTGGCATCTCGGCTCGCTGATGATGCGGATGCTGTTCGACGGCTTCATCGGCCGCACCGCCTCGCTCGGCTCGCCCGGGGTCAACGAGATGCGCTGGGTGGCGCCGTTGCGTCCGGGCGACGATTTGACGCTGGATGTCGACGTGGTCGAGGCGCGCGTCTCGAAGAGCCGGCCCGAGACCGGCATCGTCACCTTCAAGGGCACGATCCGCAACGCGAGCGGCGAGATGCTGTGCGAGATGGAGTCGCCGATCATCGTCAGCCGCCGTGACGCTGCGAGCGCATAGGAGAGGTCATGCGCTTTTTTGAAGACATCGAGATCGGCGCGCGCCGCGAGTTCGGTTCATTCACCTTCACGCCTGAAGACATCAAGCGCTTTGCCGCGCAGTTCGATCCGCAGCGCTTCCATCTCGACGAGGAGGCGGGGCGCAACTCGCTGTTCGGCGGGCTTGCTGCGTCGGGCTGGCATGTCGCCAGCGTCTGCATGAAGCTGCTGGTCGCCGACGGCAAGCGGCTCGCCGCGGAAGCTGCCGCGCGCGGCGAGACGGTCGCGGTCTGGGGACCCTCGCCGGGCTTCCGCGAGCTGCGCTGGATCCGTCCGGTGCTGGCAGGCGACACCATCAGCTTCACCAACCAGATCGAGACCAAGCGCACCTCCGAGAAGCGGCCCGAATGGGGCATCCTTCAGGCGCGCAATACCGGCGTCAATCAGCGCAATGAGGTGGTGTTCTCGTTCCTGGCGACCGCCTTCGTGCCGCGGCGCAATCCCGGTTCCTGATGTTGCCCGCACGCCTCTGATGTTGCACGGACGCCATGGTTAGCAGATTACTTCTGCTGGCCGACGCAGTTGTGCATTGCCTGGAACTCATTTTTTGCTAACGCATTCTGAACCTTTGTCCCTGCCTTATGGTTTGAGGGCACGAACTCCTGACAAGACTTTGGGGATGACAATGGCAGATCGCAGCGCGCTGAAACTCGTCGGCATTATCTTCGCGACGGTCACGGTTGTGGTGATGCTGGCGACCGGAATGGTCGTGAAGGGCTTCGCCGACGGCAATTATTCCTTCGAGACCACCGCGAGCATCGATCGCTGATTCAGCGTCCATAGCCCTCGGCGCTCAGGGAGCGCCCGGTGGCCGAGTTTACTTTTTCAATGTGATCTATCGGCAGGCTGCATCACACTTCCCCGGATCAAGCTCAGCTTCTCGTCGAGCGCATTCCAGTCACGCGAAGCGCTTTTAGCGATTCCAGATCAGCACCATCACGACGGTCGCGGCCGCCAACAGTCCGATAAACCGGATCATGATCGTGCCAATGCCTTGCCGCGGCTGGCGCAGCGGAATCGGATCGGCGTTATCCGGCCGGACGCTCTGCATGAATTGTCTCCAAATGGGCGCCCCACCAGGCGCGGTCCGGACGTCTGCTCCGGATTGGACGCGGGCTCGGCATCTAAAGTTCAAATCAAGTTCTGCAAGAATTGACGTCGCGGAATTTACACCGCGCTGAATAACGAACCGTTCTGCGTTGATATCAGGGCATGAAATACGAAGCCGCCGCCTCCGGTTCGGGGGGCGGCGGCTTTCAGTCTTGACGACTGGTCCGGATCAGCTGTTGCGCAGGCCGTCGGCGGCGCGCTTCCACTGCGAGACGTTGTCGGCGATCATGCGCGTCGACTTCATCGCGGCCTGGCTGAGCTGGGCATAGCCGGAGATCTCGCGCTGGACGCGCTGGCCCTCGGCGTGCAGCAAATCGCGCAGGCTCTCGAGCTCGCCGATCAGCTTCTCGATCTCGGCGAGCGAGGTGCCGGCGACGCGCTGGATCAGCGAGTTGACGTTGTTGACGGTGGCATCGGTGTTCGGATCGGTCGGCGCGGTCTCCGGGCTCGCCACCGGGCGGCGCAGATAGGCGATGTCGTTGCGGACGAAGTCGCGGATGCCGGCTTCGACCTCCGAGACCGCGGCGAGGTTGGTGTCGACCTCGGAAGTCTCCGTTTCGGCTTCCTCGGTACGGTTGGTGGCGTTCATCGGCTTTCCCCTGGTTCGCAATAGCGAAGCGCGGCTTGTCCCCCGCACGACGAATTGATGAAGTTACGGACCTATCAGTGCCGCCGAATTTGACCGCATCTGGGCCAAGTTGGGGCAATGCCTGATCATTAGCGCGACAGGGCTAACAGATCGTTCACCACGTTCGCTTGTAGCCGGCGCTGATGCTCTTGCTGGTCGTGCCCTGGGAGGTCTCGCCGACCGAGCCGGAGACGGTGACGCCGTCGAACAGCTTCTGCTCGGCGCCGATCCGGCGCAGCCATTTGTCGTCGGAGGTCGACTGCGTCTGACCTGCGGTGATGCTGGTGCCGGAGTCGTTCACGGAGAGGGTTGCCGACTGATCGGTGTCGTAGCTGCGCGACGGGTGGCTGGCGATGCCGGGCACCGGGACCACGCCCTGCTGGATGACGTTGTAGCCGTTTTGCAGCGTCAGCGAATACTGCTCCGACAGCGGCACCGACTTGCTCAGGGAGGTGCCGATCTTGCTCTGGTCCGCGCCCGGATCGACCCGTGCCTCGACCGAGGTCTTGTCCCAGATCGAAGCCACGCCGCCCGCCGAGATCGACGCCCAGGCCGAGCCGCCGGATTGCGGCAGGCTGCCGCCATTGGCGAGCCGTTCCGACAATTGCTCCGATGTCGTCATCGTGCCCTGTTTGGCGACCGTCATGTCGGCGCCGATGCGGGTGTCGAGGAACGGCGAGACCGACTGCTTGACCGACACCGCCGACGAGCCGTTGCCGTTGCGGTTGGTGGACCAGGACGGATCGTTGGCGGCGACGCTGCCGCGCTTGGCCGCGTTCTTCGGCGCCAGCGCGGGCAGGCTGGTGGAGTCGGTGTCGAGCTGGCTCCAGTCGAGCTTGCTCTCGTCGATGTCCTTCAGGATGTCGGCGTCATTGGCATCGGCCGCCGGCGGTGCCTCGTCGGCCGCAGCCCCGGCGTCGGCCGCAGCGCCATCTTGAACGTTATCCTGGGCCGGGGGAGTGATCTGCAAGGGCGGGCTCTGCGCGGCGGCCGCAAGCGCCATCGCCATGCTGAAGCCGGCCGCCGCTACCGGCAGCCGCGCCCAGCCAAATCGTGATGTAGAGGTCATTCCCAGCCCGCAATTCCAGAGCCGCAGTATGCGGTTTTCGTGGTGCGAAATTGTGGCAACGGGCCGCTGGAGGCAAGTGAGAGCGGCGTGATCGCAAGTGACTGCCAATGTGACCGCCAATGTGATCGTCATGTCCGGGACGAGCGCGAGCGCGCCCACAAGGCGTCCCCGTGCGGCCGGTTCGGGGCTGGCAAAACCGGCCGCGTGCCGCCCGGAGCGCCGAACGCGAAGGCGCGCTTCGCGCTTGAGCCCGGACATGACGAAGGCGTGAAGCCGGGGGCGGCGTTAGACCGCGATCCGGGGCAGGTGGATCGGATAGCCGACGGTCTGCTCGACCAGGTCGAAACTGTCGACCAGGACGCGGAAGCTCGTGAGCTTGCCGGCCTTGAACTGCGCAAAATGCGCGATCCGGAGCGAGATCGGCTTGTTGGAGTCCAGGGCCGTCAGCGAATAGCGCAGCATCGAAGCCGCCGTATCCGCTCCCAGCATGATGGACTCCCGGTCGAAGCGGTGAACCCTGAGGTTCTCACCGATCTGCTTGATCACCTCGAGGACCGCGGCCTTGCCGCGGCGCGAGCCGAAGAAGGAAAACAGGTCGATCGGCCCATAGATGGCCCATTCGACCTCGTCATCGAGCAGCGGCTCGACGTCTGCAAGCTGGCGTTCGTTGATCGCGCGATGCAACGCGCGCGAAAAACGCCAGAGGCTGTGCTCTGTCATTTTGATCTGGTCCTGGAAACTGGAGTTTCAAAGCAAACGAATGGCAGGAGGTCAGCGCCGACGCCCGCCAGGTTGCTGCACATCGCTATTGCTGCCTGAAATAGTCCGGAAGGGCGAAAACGCAAATGACATTTTTGCAATGCACAATTGCGCGGAATTTTACCGGAATGTGACCGCCGCCTGCTGGCGCATCAGGCGGGCCAGTGAGGGACGCACCGGCGGCAGGGTTCCCTCCCCCCTTGCGGGAGAGGGTTAGGGAGAGGGGTGGCCACTCGGCAATCTCTCTCAAATTGCATCTCAACGATGCGGGGCTGGAATTGCAACATCGACGCTGACGTCGACCGTCTCGCCCGGGACTCACCCCTCTCCCCAACCCTCCCCCGCAAGGGGGGAGGGAGCCTGACGTGCGTGCTCACCTTACGTAACGAGTGAGATTCGCTTTCGCAATTCAGCGGTCGCGCTGCCGCACCGGCTGCCGCTCGATCACGATCTCGGCGTCGCGGATCGCGACCACCGCGAACAGCAGCGCGCCGCCGACACCGCCGATCGCGGCGCCGAGCGGCATGAAGGTGAAGAACACCAGCGTTCCGCTGTCGATGCCCGAGGTTCGGGCCAGTCCGATCCAGCTGAGCCCGGCGCCGATGCCGAGCGCGGCGCCGCCAAGGGCGCCCAGTGCAAGACCAAGCACAGCGAGCAATGCGATTTTCATGGTGATTTCAGCCCCGACCGCAACAAGCCCAGTGATAGGTCTTTGCCGGGCCTTCGAGGTTCAACGCCGGCGTGCAAAATTGCGTGCCTGACGGCGCCGGGATCTTCTCTGGCTTTCGGGACTACTCCGCGTTCTGGCCGAGCAGCGCCGCGGCGAGATCGCGCTCCAGCACCTGCTGGATCAGGTCGTAGGTGTCGATGATCTCGCGGATCTCGATGATCTTGCCGTCGCGCAGCGTGTAGAACACGGCGACGTCGAACTGCACCACGCGCCGGTTGTGGCGCTTGCGGAAGAACACGCGCAGCTGCGCCGCCACCCGGTCACCCTGGGCCACCACGATCGGCGCCTCGTAGCGCATCTCGGAATAGCGCTCGTGGATCGTGGTCCACATCTGGCGCAGCGCGGGCTTGCCGCGGTGCTGGCCCATATGCGGCAGGATGTCGATCGGCGCATTGGCGAGAAAGGCGACGTCGTCGCTGCAGTGCTCGAGCGCGCCCTCGATGCCGCCGGCATAATAGACGTCGAGGAAGTTCAGGATACGTTGCCGGTTCAAATCCTCGCCCATGATCGACTCCGCCGGTTCCATCCGACTCGCCCTCGGCTCACATTGTGAACCGAAGCGTTCCACAATCAACCACATGTTTGACGCGCGAAACGCGATTAGGTTCGGCAACTTGCGCGTGCATTGTGGCGCAAATCCATGCGGGGCGCCGCGCCGCTCCCGGCGGCCGTTATGGCGCGGCATCTCATCCGACGGCGTGGCTTTAATCCGACGGCGCGGCCTTGCCGGTCACGAGGTCGATGATGAACCGCTTCTTCTTCTCATAGCCTTCCGGCACGAAGGCCTCGCCGGGCAGCAGGTCGTGGTACAGCTCCTTCGGCTTCGGAAAGCCCTCGCCGCAGGCGGTGCGGATGGTCTCGTCGTCGGCATAGTCGACGTCGACTGCCACGGTGTTCTGGCGCGGGCCGGCGGCGAGGTTGGAGAGGCCGAAATATTTCGGCCCTTCGTTGCACATCACGACGTTGGAGCCATAGGCGCTGACCGCATCCTCGGCCCTCATCAAAAAGTCGGGCGCAATCTCGATGCGCTTGCCGGACTTTTGGGAAAACGCCAACCGCGCCACGGCGCTTTCGAGGATGCCCTGGCCCATGTGACCGACCGCGCAGATCAGCGCATCCTGCCGCTCGTCCTTAGGCGTCACGATGCAGTCATGGCCCTGCGCGCCGGGCAGGAAGCGGATGAAGCGGGCCGTCTTGCCGCCCTGCTCGAACAACGCGACGCCGCCGAAATCGGTCGCGTGTGGCTCGCACTCGCTTTCATAGTTGACGACAAGCAGCGCATGATCAGCGAGGAAGCGTCCGGCATAGCGCTCCTCGGTCAGCTTGACGTCGCAGGCTCGGCCTTCGCCGTGCGGATAGGATGTTGCCCGCGTGCAGGCCGATCCCTTGATGTTGGCGGCCGCGCAGAATGTCGAAAGCAGGGCGCGGTCCTTGTCCTGTGCGCGGGCGGGGCTCGCGATGAGGAGGATCGCCGCGCAAAGTGCCGGCGCGAGGAGGGCAATCTTCGATTTACGCATGTTTCTGAAACGCGATGTCCGCAATGCGGTGGCATTTAGAGCATGATCCGGAGGAATCCGCAGCGCTTTTTCTGTAGAGACGGGGGCGGGAACCGGCGGGGCCGCTTCGCCGTTGATGCGGCAGCATTGCATTGGAGCCACATCATGAAATCGATCGTTCTCGCGTCCGTCATTGCCGCCACTGCGCTTGCCGCCACGTCGCCCGCCGACGCCAAGGGCTGCATCAAGGGCGCGGTCGTCGGTGGTGTCGCCGGCCACTATGCCGGCCATCACGGCGTACTCGGCGCCGCCGCCGGCTGCCTCTACGGCCGCCATCACGCCAAGGAGCAAGCACGTCAGCAACAGCAGCGCCAGGCGCAGCCCTCGCAGCAGGAGAAGCTGTAGAGCACGATCCGTTGTGAAGCCGCGTTTCCGGAACGTGAAGTTACGTTCCGGGAACGCCGCCCGCATCGGCGGCGTTGTCTCGTTGCGTAACGGAGACGATGATGACGAAACCAAAGACTGGAAACATCCAGCCCGTTCCCGCCGACAACCAGAGCCACAAGGGCCCGGGCAGCGCCCCCGGCGTTCCCCTCGACACCACCAAGGGCCATCGCGACGACGAGAAGCACAACATCCGCGAGCAGGCCGCGCACGGCAATCTGATCCAGAACACCAGCAACAGGCGGTCGGGGTAGAGCATAGCCGCGCGACACCCTCCGCTGTCGTCCTGGCGAAGGCCAGGACCCATAACCACCGCATTTGGTGATGAGCGGGATCGTGGCCCCAGTGTCGCGCAGCAATCGAGATTTGGGGTAATGGGTCCTGGCTTTCGCCAGGACGACGATGAGATTCCGATTTACATGTCAAACAGCTTGTACGGTGTCATCACCCGCGAAAGCGGGTGATCCAGTATTCCAGAGACGCCGGTGCTTGAGCCGAATGGCCGCGGCGTACTGGATCGCCCGGTCAAGCCGGGCGATGACAGATGTGGTGGGGACGCGCCTTCGCATTCTCGCGACACGAATTGCCCGAGCTTTGCTCTTCGTCTCACCCTCTCTTGCAGAGGGCGCAGGGAAAGCCGGGTGCCGATCGCACCCATGGGCCCCGAGCAATGGGTAGAAAGCTCGGGGGTAGGACCACAGGTGAACCGGAAACAACCCGGCTTTCCCTGCGCGATGGCTTACGGCTTACTTCGTGCTCTCCCCGGCGAGACTTGGCTTGTTTGTCACCGCCTTCACAAAACGCAATTGCGTCTTACAAGGGGACACCTGCCACTAGGGCGTCGGGACCACACGACTTCACCGTCCGCTTTGCGTACTCTCGTCAGCACCACGCTCGGCGTCCACCGCATCCCACACCGCGTTCGTGACGACCGCGAAGCGCCCCTCGATCGGGTGAGACGGGAGCATTGAACATCTGAGTTGGGTCAGGTGTCAAGTTAAATTCTGAAAAGCCGAACAATTCAGCGAGGATTGACGGCGGCGTAGCTCGTAGGAGGGTAGAGCCCAGCGAAACCCATCAAGCTGCTGACCTATGGCGGCGCGCCGAGCACGTACTTCTGGTGCTGGAAGGCGAGCCGCCCAAGGGGATGTCAGCTATCATCCGGCGTTCCACGTGAACTGAGCACGCGAGACGTTCCCACACCTAAGTAGAATCAGTCGATGCCAGAAACTCTTCCGCTTGCGCACGTGTCGGAAACCGACCCAGTTCGCGATAATCCGGACCAAGCTCGGCTGAGGCCGGTGACCGAATAGCGACGAATTCATCACCTTCTTGCGCGACAAGTTCGGTCAAGTCTTCGCTGTTGAACGGTGACATATGCCGCGCGCCGCAATGCGGGCAATCGTCGTCGCAAGTGCAAGACCACTCGTCAGTCCAGATTTTCTTGCAGCGCGCGCATCGATAGAAGTTCAGAAACCAGGCCATGGTTGCCCTCACGATTTCAGTCGGTAATTGCCTCGCGACAGGAACTCGATGAATCCGCGATCACGCAAATACTGGAGTTGTTGGCGTATCTTCGGCCGGACATTCTGGTTGCCCGGATACAGATCGCCGAGATGACGCTCGAAGGCGTAGACTTCGTCAAGCGCAAAGTCGCGCTTACCCAGCGACTCCACGCATTTCATGACGTCGAGAAGCCAGCCGCGCGATTCCAGCGACTCGCTTCTCAGAAACAGCGTCTTCTGCCATTCGGCAAGAACCAGCTCCTTGTCACGTATGACGCCGTTTCGGACGATATGGATTTTTCCCGACTCCGGGACCTTTCCGAGCAGGATATTGGACCCGATCCAGCCAGCGCGCCTAGCGGTCGCCTTGAGCGGCTTCCGCTCTTCGATAATGTCTCGTACGAAGAAGTGTTTCGGGACGATCAACAGATCGACGACCGCGAGCGTCTTCAGGTCGTAATTCATCAACAGAAGATTCGGATTGTTGCTTGCCGCGAGACGCTCGCACTTCGTCTTGTATGCGCCATCAGCGACACTCGGGCCAAACCTTCGCTTCTGGCTCTTGAGTTCGAACTCCTCGCTGCACGATCCGCATAGGAAGTCGGCCAGCGGACTGTTATTGGGAAACTGCGACATCTTTGCATTGCCGCAGTGCGGACAATATGCCCAAGTCTTGACCCAGGCCTCCGTCCAGGTACGGGCGCGTTGCGAGCCGCTGGTGTAAGAGGTTTGTGATTCTTCGAAGCCGAGTTTCATGGGGGTAGCGTAGCGCAACCGAACTAAATTTCTAGCGCCACGTATCTACCCTAATTCGACCTCCTCGATCCGCGCTGGCACCGCACCAAAATCGCTAAATCGCACCCACGTCGGCCGCACCCGTACGTATCCGATATTCGGCCACGTCTCGCGCTCTGGCCCATCGGGCCACGCTGCGAAATAGACCTGCTTGCACGCATCGAGCTCCGCGCCGGTTGGAAAATCAGCTACGCCTTCAACCTGCGCGGTCTGCTCGGCGTCCCAGCCGATCACCAGCGCGGCACGAGGATCGGCGAGCAGGTTCTGGTATTTGCGCGAGGTGGTCAGGGTGTCGAAGATGATCTCGAGGTCGTCGCTGACGGCGATGCCGACGACGGCCGCCTGCGGCGCGCCATTGTTAACGGTGCTGACGACCGCGAGCCGGTGTTTCCTCAGGAATGTGAGAATCTCGGCGCGCGTCATGGCTCTACCGCTTCTTCCACCCACCCCGCTTCCCCGGGGCACCTCCGCTGCTCCGCGGCGCCGGCCCGAACTCCGGCCCCGACTGCCGCGAGTCGGTCGGCTGGATGATCCGGCTCGTCGTGCCGAACGGTTTTGCCGGCAGCGCGCCGCTCGGGCGGAAGGGCAGTGATTCCGGGCCGTGCATCTCGTCCAGATCGGGCTTGTGCACCCGTGAGCCGGACTTGCCGCCGCGGCTTGCCTTGATCGAGGTCTGCGCGGTCTTGTTCTTCAGCGCGGCCACCGGCAGGTTGGCGGCGTCGCCGTATTTCCTGGTGCCGGCATAGGCGCCGGCCTGCTTCTGCACGTTGCGCTGCTTGGCGGTGGGGTCGTCGACCACGGCCATCTCGGTGGCGCGCAGCCGCTTGACCTCGTCGCGCAGGCGGGCGGCTTCCTCGAAGTTCAGATCGGCGGCGGCCTCGCGCATCCTGGTTTCGAGGTCGCTCAGCACGGCCTCGAAATTGTGCCCGATCGAGATCACGTCGTCGGCCATGCCGCCGTCGCCGATCTCGACCAGCACGTGGTCGCGCTCGTAGACCGAGTTGAGGATGTCGCCGATCGACTTCTTGACGCTCTCCGGCGTGATGCCGTGGGCCTCGTTGTACTCGACCTGCTTCTCGCGGCGGCGGTTGGTTTCGGCGATGGCGCGCTCCATCGAGCCGGTCATCTGGTCGGCATAGAGGATCACCTTGCCGTCGACGTTGCGCGCGGCGCGGCCGATGGTCTGGATCAGCGAGGTCTCGCTGCGCAAAAAACCTTCCTTGTCGGCGTCGAGGATCGCGACCAGCGCGCATTCGGGGATATCGAGGCCCTCGCGCAGCAGGTTGATGCCGACCAGCGCGTCGAAGGCGCCGAGGCGGAGGTCCCGGATGATCTCGATGCGCTCGATGGTGTCGATATCCGAGTGCATGTAGCGGACGCGGATGCCCTGCTCATGCAGATATTCGGTGAGGTCCTCCGCCATGCGTTTTGTCAGCACCGTGATCAGCGAGCGATAGCCGGCCTGCGCGGTGGCGCGGACCTCGCCGACGAGGTCGTCGACCTGGGTGCGCGCAGGGCGAATATTGACGGGAGGATCAATCAGGCCGGTCGGGCGGATCACCTGCTCGACGAACACGCCGCCTGACTCGTTGAGCTCCCAGCCGCTCGGCGTCGCCGACACCGCAACCGACTGCGGCCGCATCATGTCCCATTCCTCGAAGCGGAGCGGGCGGTTGTCCATGCAGGAGGGCAGGCGGAAGCCGTATTCGGCCAAGGTCGCCTTGCGGCGGAAGTCGCCGCGGAACATGCCGCCGATCTGCGGCACAGTGACGTGGCTCTCGTCGGCGAACACCAGCGCGTTGTCGGGCACGTATTCGAACAGCGTCGGCGGCGGCTCGCCGGGAAGCCGCCCGGTGAGGTAGCGCGAATAGTTCTCGATGCCGGCGCAGCTTCCGGTCGCTTCCATCATCTCGAGATCGAACGTGGTGCGCTGCTCGAGCCGCTGCGCTTCCAGCAGGCGGCCCTGGTCGTTGAGCTGGTCGAGCCGCATCTTCAACTCGCTCTTGATCGACTTGATCGCCTGCACCAGCGTCGGGCGCGGCGTCACATAGTGCGAGTTGGCGTAGATCTTGATGAATTCGAGCTCGTCCTGCTTGTGGCCGGTGAGCGGATCGAACTCCTCGATATTCTCCACGGTGTCGCCGAACAGGTTCACGCGCCAAGCGCGGTCCTCATAGTGCGCCGGGAAGATGTCGATGACGTCGCCGCGGACGCGGAAGGTGCCGCGGGTGAACTCGGCCTGGGTGCGCTTGTATTGCAGCGCCACGAGATCGGCGATCAACTGCCGCTGGTCGATGCGCTCGCCCTTCTTCAGCGCGAACGTCATCGCGGTGTAGGTCTCGACCGAGCCGATACCGTAGATGCAGGAGACAGAAGCGACGATGATGACGTCGTCGCGCTCGAGCAGCGCACGCGTCGCCGAGTGGCGCATGCGGTCGATCTGCTCGTTGATCGAGGAATCCTTTTCGATGTAGGTGTCGGTGCGCGGAACGTAGGCTTCCGGCTGGTAGTAGTCGTAATAGCTGACGAAATACTCGACCGCGTTATCGGGGAAGAAGCTCTTGAACTCGCCATAGAGCTGGGCGGCCAGCGTCTTGTTGGGCGCGAGGATGATGGCGGGGCGCTGCGTCGCCTCGATCACCTTGGCCATGGTGTAGGTCTTGCCCGAGCCGGTGACGCCGAGCAGCACCTGGGTGCGGTCGTTACGCTCAATGCCTTCGACCAGCTCCGCGATCGCGGTCGGCTGGTCGCCCCTCGGCTCGTAGGACGACTTGATCTCGAAGCGCACGCCGCCTTCGGATTTCTCCGGGCGCGGCGGGCGGTGCGGGGTCCATACCCGCGTCGAGCCGTCGTCCTTGCGGAATTCCGGACGGCCGTCGCGGATCAAATTCTCCAGCGCGTCGGCGGTGGCCTTGACGCCGAGCGCCTCCATCTTGCTGCGCGGCGGCCGCGCCAGAGCCTCGTCGTCATCCTCGGCGGTCGGCAGCCCAAGCTGCCGCGCCAGCTCCGGATCGAGGGTCGGGATGGTGGCCGAGGTGCCGTAATTGGCCTGCGGGGCCTCGCCGAGGCCTGTCGTATCGCGCCTCGCCACGTCTTCGCCGGTCTCGCGCGTCGAGGCCCGCGCGCGATGCGCGGCGGCCTCGCCGCCGGCGCGGCGGTCCCAGGAATTGTCCGGCGGCGGCTGCAGGCCGGTGCCCGAACCCATGCCGGCATCGCCGCGGTTGATCGCGGGATTGAGCAGCTCAGCCAGCGCCGGCCCGATCGGTTGGACGTCGGGCCGGTGCGCCTTGGATTTGGGGGATTTGCCGGGCTTTTTCGGAGTGTTTGGTGTCTTCGCCATACGCCGAATATGGGACGAGTCCGGCAGCGAGAAAAGGGCAAAGGGGGCTTGGATTGGCGTGTTGGCGAGGCTGCTGACAGCAGGGTGTCAGCAGAGCTTCGGTCCGTGATGCCGCCGCATCGGAACTCGGCTCCCTCTCCCGCAAGCGGGGGAGGGCTGGGGTGGGGGCTCTCTCCACGGTACAGACCGGATAGATACCCGACAGTTTAGACCGGCATGATTGCCGACAGGTTTCTAGAAGCATCGGCGGGAGGGCCCGACGATGCCGTTCAGAGAGACCAGTCGGATGGAAGAGCGTATCCGGATGCTTATGGAGTACGAGAGCGGGAACTGGAGCGTGTCGGAGTTGTGCCGCCGTCACGGTATCTGCCGCGACACGTTTTACGCATGGCGCCAGCGGAAGCAGAGCGGCGATCCGGAGTGGTTCAGGGACCGTTCGCACGCGCCGCAGCAATGCCGACAAACGACCGATGCGGCGATTGCAGAGAAGGTGATCGCGGCTCGGCAGCGCTTTCCCTATCTGGGACCGCGCAAGCTGCTCGCCCTGCTTGACCGCCAGGCGCCGGAGATCGATTGGCCGGCGGCGTCGACGATTGGGAGCATTCTCAAGCGCGCGGGGCTGATCTCGCCGGTGAAGCGCCGCCGCCGTCCGCTCGACCAGCGGCGTCCCTGCACGCCGGTGCAGGAGCCGAACGACGAGTGGAGCGTGGACTTCAAGGGTTGGTTCCGCACCCGCGACCAGTGCCGGATTGATCCGTTGACGGTGGCTGACAGCCACAGTCGCTTCCTGATCGAACTGCAGATCGTCGCACCGACGACCGAGGGCGTCCGCCCCCGCTTCGAGAGGGCTTTCCGCGAGCAT
Source organism: Bradyrhizobium sp. 26S5 (assembly GCF_036923295.1). Classification (NCBI taxonomy): domain Bacteria; kingdom Pseudomonadati; phylum Pseudomonadota; class Alphaproteobacteria; order Hyphomicrobiales; family Nitrobacteraceae; genus Bradyrhizobium; species Bradyrhizobium sp. 26S5. The sequence continues at coordinate 1,816,809 of NZ_CP145948.1, forward strand.
GGCCTGCCGCGGGCAATCCGCTGCGACAATGGTTCGCCGTTCGGCTCGCGCGGCGCCGGCGGTCTCACCACATTGTCGGTCTGGTGGCTGAAGCTCGGCATTACGCCGCACTTCATCCGTCCGGCCTCGCCGCAGGAGAACGGTCGCCATGAGCGCATGCATCGCACCTTGAAGGCGCAAACATCGAGCCCACCGGCAGATAATGCGTCCGAGCAACAGGCCCGCTTTGACGCCTTCCGAGAGCATTACAATAAGGAACGTCCTCACGAAGCGCTGGGCCAACGGCCGCCGGAGGACGCCTATCGAGCATCTCAACGCACCATGCCGGATCGCGAGCAAGACCCCTGGTATGACGCCGATCACCAGGCCCGCCGTGTTCGCGGCAATGGGGAGATTAAATGGAAAGGCAAGTTCGTCTTTATCGGTCAGGCGCTGGTGAACGAACTTGTCGGCATCGCCGAACTCGATACCGGTGACCACGTCGTCCGCTTCTGCGACCTCGACGTCGGTCTCATCGACCGCCGCGGCCTGTTCACCCGGTTCGCTCCGCCTCGTGAGGGGCTGCGCGAACCGGGCGAACAGACCGCTTAACCCAAACTGTCGGGGATCATGCCGGTCCAAAATGTCGGGAATCATGCCGGTTGAACACACGAGTCGCGTTGTGGAGAGAGCCCCCACCCGGATCGCATCTTTCGATGCGATCCGACCTCCCCCGCAAGCGGGAGAGGTGCACGGTGTGCGTGGTGAGAGTTGGTGGGCCTCAGGCCCGCGGCCGGTCGACGATGTCGAGATGGATGCCGCCGCAGCCGTCGCAACGCATGGTCCAGTAGTCGGCGGCGCGGCCGGGAATGACCCGCAGCAGCGACAGCGGCGCGGCGCATTCCGGGCAGCTGGTTCTGACCTGCGCCGGCCAGACCGGATCCGGCTCGCATTGCGGGACGACGGCGACCACCACGTTACCGGTCACGCCGATACCTCGGCCACCGGCAGTGTCATGCCAGACCGCTGTGGGAACCGGTCGATAGTTTTCTTCGCGTCGGCGATCGCCGCATCCGGATCGGACCACGCAAAGCCGATGTCGAGCATCGGAAACAGAATGCCATCGATGACGACCGGCCTTTGATCGATCCGTTGAATCCTGGCGTGCCATTGCCCCTTCCCCACCTCAAACGACTTGATCTCAAAACCGCTGTAAATCATTGCGCGACCTCGGGATGCCCTGCTCAAGGGAAACACGGGCGCGCGGGGGTAAATGTGAAGCAGATCACAAGCCGCCGGGTTTATTTGTGCGGAGCAATGGAACCCGGACTCCAGCTTTCGTTTTGACGTTTTCTTCGCGCGAACCGATACCCACTTCGCTCGAAAATGCTCTAGCCGCGGGCGGCGATGTGATCGGCGAGATCGGCGGCATCGTCGCCGACGCCGGACAGGAACGAGGATTTCATCCGCGACAACCATTGCAGGCCGAGGAAATAGAGGCCGGGCACGTCGGAGACGCCGTGGCGGTGTCGCGGTGTTCCGTTGGCATCCAGCACCGGTATATCGATCCAGTTCAGATCGAGGCCGTAGCCGGTGGCCCAGATCACGGCGGTGATGCCCTCAGTGCGCAGGTCGAGCTCGCGCAGCGGCGCAGTGAGGCAGGCCGGGTCGGGCAGGCGGGCGCGGGCGGCGGGATCAGGCGGGCAATCGAGCCCGCGCGCGGCGATGAAGTCGTCGACCATGGCGAGGAACGTCGCGTAATACGCATCACCATTGCCGATGTTCTCGGCAAGGTCGGGCGCGATCGTGATGACGCCGCCGCGAGTGGCGCTGACGCGGCCAAGCAGGGTGATGCCTTCGGCCGCGAAGCGGCGGAAGTCGACGGTATGGCCGCCATGGGCGCCCGAGATCACCGGCAGCAGGCGCGACGGGCCGCGTTCCTCGACCGGCCGCTGGTCGATGCCCATCTCGGCGAGCCACCAGATCAGGTCGCGGCCGCGATAGCGGCGCGGCAGCCGGCTGTGCTGTCCGACCGACAGCAGCACGCGGCGGCCGGCGCGCGCGAGCTCCTCGGCGATCTGCGCGCCGGAGGCACCGGCCCCGATCACCAGCACGGCGCCGTCGGGCAATTGCGTGGGATTTTTGTAACCGCTGGCGTGAACCTGGAAGATGTCAGCGTCGCGCAGGATGTCCGGCCGCAGCGGCCGCTGGTAGGGGCCGGTGGCGACGACGACGTTTCGTGCGGTGACGCGTCCGTCCGTGGTCTCGGCGATGAAGCCGCCGCTGTCGTTACCGCGCAGCCGCGTCACCGCGACGCCGCAGCGGATCGGCGGCGCGACGAAGGCAGCGTAAGCCTCGATGAAGTCGACGATCGCTTCTGCCGGCGAGAAGCCGTCGGCATCGCTATGCGGAAACGCAAACTCCGGCAGCCGCACCGACCAGTTCGGAAACTGAAACATCAATCCGTCCCAGCGTTCGCTGCGCCAGCGCTCGGCGATGCGCTGCCGCTCCAGCACCAGATGCGCGATGCCGCGCTGCTTCAGGTGGTGGCTCATGGTGAGCCCGGCCTGGCCGCCGCCGATCACCAGCGTATCGATCGTCTCGTCAGGCACTGCGCGTCCCCTTGCGGCGGGCGGCGGGCTCCGCCGCGGCGCGGATGATCCAGCGTCGGAACGCGGCGAAATCGCGCTGCTCGGCGTGGAAGCCGCGATAGACCAGATACCAGCGCATCCCCTTCGGCACGCTGAGCGCGAACGGCGCCACCAGCCGGCCGGCGGCGAGATCGTCATCGATGTAGGGCCGGATCCCCATTGCGATGCCGAGCCCGTCGACCGCGGCCTGCAGCGCCTGGCCGTAGAACTGGAATTCCGGTCCGCGCGCATTCACCCGCGATACGCCGGCGGCCTTCAGCCAGGACGGCCAGTCGTCGGGCGAATGCGCGACGCGGATCAGGCTCGGCCCCTTGAGGTCGGCGGGGCGCTTCAAGCTGTTGGCGAGCCGCGCGGTGCACACCGGCATCAGGTCGGCGGCGAACAGCGGCTCGGCGACGAGGCCCGGCCACTGGCCGTCGCCAAGCTGGATGCCGCAGCTCCAGTCGTCACCAAACGGCGCCGCCATGCCGCCGGTGGTGATCCGCACCTCGATGTCGGGCTCTTCTTTGCGGAATTCGGCGAGGTGCGGGATCATCCATTTCATCGCGAATGTCGGGCCGACGCCGACGGTCAAGACGCGCGCGCTGGCGGACGCCGTGACCTGCGCGGTGAGGCTCGCCAGCGCGTCGAAGATCGGCGTCAGCCCGCCTTGATAGGCGCGGCCGGCCGGTGTGGTGACCAGGCGGTTCGCCTTGCGCTCGAACAGCGCGACGCCGAGCCGCTCTTCCAGGAGGTGCACCATCCGGCTGATCGCAGCCGCCGAGACGTTGAGCTCGTGGCCGGCGGCCGCGAAGCTGCCGGTCCGCGCCGCGGCTTCGAACGCCTTGATGCCGTTGAGAAAGAGCAGCCGCCGCATGAACCCTCAGGAAAACTGATGCAACGGCAAGATAACTCAGTTTGCGGGAGTTGGCCAAGCGCGGCAGAAATATTGGCGGAGATACAGCATGAGCCCCCTCCTGATCGCAGCACTCGGTGCCCTCATGGTCGCGACGGCGTTCCTGTCGGGACTGTTCGGCATGGCCGGCGGGCTGATCCTGATCGGCGTGCTGCTGGCGATCCTGCCGCTGCCGTCGGCGATGGTGCTGCATGCGATCACCCAGATGGCTTCCAACGGCTGGCGCGCCTTGCTGTGGCGGCGGCACATCCGCTGGCGGCCGGTCGCGGTCTACCTGATCGGCTGCGCGCTGGCGCTTGGGCTGTGGTCGATCACCCGCTACGTGCCGGACAAGCCGGTCGCGCTGCTCCTGCTCGGCGTCACGCCGTTCCTGGCGCGGCTGGTGCCGAAGGGCATCAAGCCGAATCCGGACAGCCTCTGGCAGGGCACCTTCTACGGCTCGGTCTGCATGGGGTTGATGCTGATGACCGGCGTCTCGGGTCCTTTGATGGACACCTTCTTCCTCGGCGGCAATTTCGGCCGGCGCGAGACGGTGGCGACCAAAGCGACCTGCCAGGTCGCGAGCCATTTCACCAAGCTGATCTATTTCGGCGGCATCATCGACCAGGCGGCGTCGCTCGATCCGGTGCTGGCGCTGGTTGCGGTCGCGGCATCGATGCTCGGCACCTCGCTGGCGCGGCGGATCCTGGAGGCGATGAGCGATCAGCAGTTTCGCAGCTGGGCCAACCGCCTGATCACGACGGTGGCGAGCTACTACATCCTTTACGGCGGCTGGCTGATGTTCGCGGGCAATAGCGCCGTCGCGCAGTAGCAACGGGAGACGTCCGATGGCCGAGACCACCGATGCCCTGGTACTCGACCTCGTCGAGTGGGTCGCGCGCGAGCCGCGGCGCTATGCCGAGGTGCTCGAGGTGTGGCGCACCTCATGCCCGCGGCTGACGATCTGGGAGGATGCCGTCGACCGCGGCTATGTCGCGCGCCGCCCCTCGGTCGAGGGCATGCGGGTGATGGTGACCGAAAGCGGCGAGACGTTTCTGCGCGCGCATGGACGGATGCATTGAGCGGATGCATTAAGAGGTGCGCGGCCTATCCGCGAACTCGCTTCACCTCTCCCGCTTGCGGGGGAGGTCGCATCGCATCGAAGATGCGATGCGGGTGGGGGCTCTCTCCACGAAGCGACTCGCGGTGATACCCCCACCCCGACCCTCCCCCGCAAGCGGGAGAGGGAGGGCGATCCCGTTGCGGCACTAGGTGGTGTGGACACTAGCGCATCCATAGAACGATGGCTGCGAGAGTGACGACGGCCCGGTAGTTCCGGGCCGTTTTTTCGAAGCGGGTTGCGACGCGGCGGAACTGCTTGAGCTTTGAGAAGCAGCATTCGACGAGATGACGCTGGGCATAGAAATGCTTGTCGAGTGGATATTTGAGCGCGCGTGACGGGTTGTTGGGGATCACGGCGAGCGCGCCTTTGGCGGCGATGGCTTGGCGCAAGTGATCGGCGTCATAGGCCGTATCGGCCATGACGACCTCGGCGGATAAGCCTTCGATCAATGCGGCGGCTTGCGGTGCATCGCCCTTCTGACCTGCGGTAAGCGTGAACCGCACCGGACATCCCAAGCCTCGAACGGCCATATGTATCTTGGTGCTCAGGCCGCCGCGCGAGCGGCCGATCGCTTGATCTTCCGCTTGATCTTCAGACCCCCCTTTTTGGCGCCGGCGGCGTGCTGATGCGCCCGAACAATGGTGGAATCGACGATCAGATATTCGAAGTCCGGATCATCGGACATCGCCTCGAAGATCCGCCACCAAACACCCTTGATGCTCCATCGACTGAAGCGCCGGAACACGCTGTTCCAGTCCCCAAACACCTCCGGAAGATCGCGCCAGGGAGACCCCGTACGCACGATCCACAGCACACCTTCCACGAACATCCGGTTGTCGCGCCCGGTGGAGCCCTTCTGATCGGGGCGCCCTATGATCAGCGGCGCTATCCGCTCCCACGCCGCGTCGCTCAATACCAAACGGTCCATCACACCCAAGGCGGCCTCCCCAAAAGCAGCCTTGAATCTGATTTGCTCCTAAAAGGGAATCCTTAGAGTCCACACCACCTAGCGCGCCGGCTCGGCGAGCCTCGGCCGGATGATCTCGACCATGCGGTCGGCCGACGTGCCCGGCGGGAAGAAGCCCAGATAATTGCCGTCACGGTCCATCAGATAGATGTAGGCGGTGTGATCGACGGTGTAGTCGCCGTCTTTCAGCGGCACCCTGGCGTAGTAGACCTTGTAGGCATCGGCCACCTGGCGGATTGCGTCGGCGCTGCCGGTGAGGCCGATCAGCCGCGGATGGAACAGCGGCACATATTCTGCCAGATGCGCGGCGGTGTCGCGCTCGGGATCGACCGTGATGAAGATCGGCTGCACCTGATCGCCGTCAGGGCCGAGCTTGTCGAGCACGAGCGCGATCGCCTGCAGATCGGTCGGACAGACGTCGGGGCAATAAGTGAAGCCGAAATAGACCAGCATCAGCTTGCCGCGGAATTCCTTGTCGGTGCGCGCATGCCCGGCCTGATCGGTCAGCGCGAACGGGCCGCCGACCGGCTCCCGATTCCACATCAGGATGTCCATGATCTCGGCAGCCGAGCGCGTCGATTGCCCCAGTGCATCGCCGGCGAGTGCTGATGCCAGCGTCAGCCACAGGCCGGCGCCGGCGCACGCGATGACGCGCAGGATGTTTCGGCTCATATGCCGAAGGAGAGGCGGCTGCCGGTGGTGGTGACCAGCACCCTGTCGCCCATTTGCGCGGTCGCCTCCTGCACGAAGTTGAGCCCGGAGCAATGCATCGGGATCAAGACGTCGGGGTCGAGCTTCTTGATCTCGGCGACCACCTCGGTGAGGTAGTCCTTCGGCGCCGGTCCGAGATGGAAGCCGCCGACGATCGCGTGCACCTTCTGGATGCCCGAGACCTCCTGCGCCTGCTTCACCGAATTGACGATGCCGACATGGCCGCAGGACGAGATCACGACCAGGCCAAAATCCTTCACATTGAAGCAGGTGGCGTGCTCGTGGATGTGCTCGTCGGGCACGATCTTGCCTTCCATCTCGGCCGGCAGATAGTGGCTGGCGTTGCAGCCGAGCCCGTCCTTCATGCTGAACTCGACCCAGGTCTGCGGCAGGATGCGTTCGATGCTGCGGCGGGTGATCTTGCCGGTCGTGAAGGCGTGGCCGGCGATCACGGTCGGGGTCTCGCACAGCACCGTGGTGACGCGCTGCGCGGCGAGCTGGCGGCGGTCCAGCGTGCCGAAATCGGCGAACTGGCCCTTGGTCGGCGTCGCGTTGACGCGGTGGCAGAAATTGTCCTCGCCGCCGGCATAGAGCTTCACATCGGCCGGCAGTCTGTCGCGGAATTTGTCGAGGAAGCCGTTGAGGCCGCCGAAATGGTCGTAGTGACCGTGGCTCACGATCAGTGCGTCGAGCTTGGCGGGATCGACGCCGACCAGCTCCATGTTGTTGAGCAGAACCTCGGGCGTGTAGCCATAGTCCAGCATCAGCGTGCGCTGGCTGCCCGCGGCCTCCGATTCCAGCCACAGCGACAGGCCCCATTCATTGTGCAGCGATTTGCGGAAGTCGGCGCCGCGTGCCGCCGGCGCGATCGAGACGCCGTGCGCCTGTTTGGGCCGCAGGAACAAGTCGAAGCTGGAATCGACGAGGACGCGGATCGACAGCTTGTCGACGGTCGGCACCTGGATCGGCGCCGCGCTCGCGATCTCGACGCAGGAGAATGCGCCCGCGGCTGCGGCGCCGGCGATCGCCGCCGAGCCCTTCAGGAAATCACGTCGTGCCAAATCTCGTGTCATTGCAATGCCCCGTGTTTTGAAAATTCATCAGCGCGAACCGAGGCGGAGCCTAGGAGCAATCGAGGCGCGGCTCAATCGCGCACTTGCGTTGTCTGCAGATCACATTCGCGCGCGGTGCAATGCGCGCGCCATTGACTTGGGTGCGGCTTTGCGGGCAAATCCATGCAATCGCATCTTTCTCATCAGATGCACGATATCAGCAATCTCTGGAAACGCAGGATCGCGCCATGATCGACCTCCATTACTGGTCCACGCCGAACGGTCACAAGATAACGATGTTCCTCGAAGAGACCGGATTGGAGTACAGGATTTTCCCGGTCAACATCGGCAAGGGCGATCAGTTCAAACCGGACTTCCTGCAAGTCGCGCCGAACAACCGCATCCCCGCGATCCTTGATCACGCGCCGAAGGGCGGCGGCAAGCCGATCTCCCTGTTCGAGTCCGGCGCGATCCTGCTCTATCTCGCCGAGAAGACCGGAAAATTTCTGCCTGCGGATCTCTACGGCCGCTATGACGCGATCCAGTGGACGTTCTGGCAGATGGGCGGGCTCGGGCCGATGGCCGGGCAGAACCATCACTTCCGCAACTATGCGGTCGAGAAGCTGCCTTACGCGATCGACCGCTATGTCAACGAGACCAACCGGCTCTACGGCGTGCTCAACAAGCGGCTTGCAGACCGCGAATTCATCGCCGGCGACTACTCGATCGCCGACATGGCGAGCTATCCCTGGGTGGTGCCCTACAAGAATCAGGGCCAGGAGATCGAGAACTTCCCGCATCTGAAGCGCTGGCTGGAGACGATCGGCAAGCGTCCCGCGACCGAGCGCGCCTATGCCAAGGCGAAGGAGGTCAACCCGAATTTCGGCCAGCCCGCGATCCGCACCGAGGAAGAGCGCAAGCTGCTGTTCGGGCAGACCGCGGCGGTGGTGCGGTAGGACACACTCTATCCCTCGTCATGGCCGGGCTTGTCCCGGCCATCCACGTCTTGGGGCATGCGCGGGAGGACATGGATGCCCGGGCCATAGGCGAGCGGAAGCGACGCCGTCCTTCGGACGGCTGTGCCCGGGCATGACGAGTTGATAAAGCGCGCCTCACGCCCCGACATACTTCGCCGGCCGCCGCTCCTTCCACGCCGCCAGTCCCTCGGCAAGATCACGACCCGGCACCAGCGTCGCGAATTGCTCGCTCTCGATCAGCAGGCCCTCGGTAATCGGCATGTTGAGCCCGCGCGTCACCGCGGTGATGGTGCTGGCAACGGCACCGGGTGAATGCCTGATGATGCGGCCGGCGAGCTCGCGCGCTGCGATCAGCAATTGATCGTGCGGCACGATCTGGTTCACGAGTCCGATCTCGCGTGCGTGCTCCGGCGAGAACGGATCGCCCGCCAGCAGCAACTCCAGTCCGCGCTTGCGTCCCGCCAGCCGCGGCAGCCGCTGCGTGCCGCCGAAGGTCGGGGGCATGCCGAGCTTGATCTCGGGTTTTGCAAATAGCGCGCGATCGCTGGCGATGGCGAGATGCACGGCTTCCGTGATCTCGCAGCCGCCGCCGAAGGCGAGCCCGTTGACCGCGGCGATCACAGGCTTCCTGAACGCCTCCAGCCGCGCGGTCATCGTCTGTCCGCGGCGGACGAAGTCGCGTACCGCGACGGCCGCCCCCTGTTTGACGCTACCGGAGAATTCGTGGATGTCGGCGCCCGCCGAGAAGGCGCGCTCGCCGGCGCCGGTCAGGATCACGGCGCGCACCGCGGCATCGCCCTCGATGCGGTCGAGCGCCGCCATCAGCTGATCGATCAGCGCGTAGTTCAGCGCGTTGAGCTGCGCGGGACGGTTCAGGGTGATCAGTGCGATCCCGTCTTGGGGCTCGAGCAGGATGGGTTCGGGCATAGGCAGTCTCCGGCATTGCTGTCGCGGCGCCGAATGTAGGGTCAACCGCGATTTGTGTATATTCACTGGTCAGTATACATACGGGCCATGCCCAGACCCTCCGAGCTCACCCGCGCGCGCATCGTCCAGGCGGCAAGCGCGCTGTTCTACAATGAAGGCATCCGCCGCGTCAGCGTCGACGAGGTCGCCGCCAAGGCCGGCCTCACCAAGCGCACGCTGTATTATCACTTCAAGAGCAAGGACGACCTGGTCGCCGCCTATCTCGCCGCGCGCGACCAGCCTAACCTCGCGCTGTTCCGGACATGGTTCGCCGAGGCCGAAGGCGGCCTGCCGGCGAAAGTCGAGGCGATCTTCAAGAACCTCGCGCGCTCGGCGCGGCATCCGAAGTGGAAGGGCTGCGGCTTCCTGCGCACCTCCGCCGAGCTCGCCAACCTGCCCGGGCATCCCGCGATCAGGATCGGCGCCGCGCACAAGAAGAAGTTCGAGGACTGGCTGCGCGCGACCTTCGCGGAACAGGGGATTGCCGATCCGCCAAAACTGGCGCGGCAGATCCTGCTGCTGCTGGATGGATCGTTCGCGGTGGTGCTGCTGCATCGCGATGCGAGCTACATGGAAACGGCCGGCGAGGCCGCGCGCACGCTGATCGAGACGGCGTTGGGCAAGCCGGGGCGTAAACGAGGCTAGGCGTGTACCATAAAGGCCGCGTCCGCTGCGCTCTGAAATGGCGACATAAAATCCGGTCTGAGTGAACGTCGGCATTGGGCCAAACTCGGAAGTGGCACCGGTATTCAACCGCCTCGTCGATTGACGGGGCAAGAGGGGACAGGATCACGCGCTTCAGCCCAGCATCCGCCGCGGAGCCCGCTGCTTCGAGAAAAGTGGAATCCCCGATGGTCATCGACCCGCGCGAGATTGATGAACATCTCAGCGTTCGTAGCTTGCTGCTGTTTCATGATGGGATACTTGAGGCTTGCCGTTCCTTCGCTTCGTAGTATTCGGCCGAGAACTGAATTGACCATCGCGAGAAGAACGAACGCAATTTCTGAGTGGGCTTTTCGACGCCGAGATGTTCGGTGACATGCGCCTCGCGCAGCCACCTTACCGCCGTTGCAAGGCCGGCGGTGCGCTCGAGCCTCTCAACCGCCGCGACGCCGGCGGTCTCTGCCTGCCGATAGCGAAAACCGGCCTTTTTGATCACATACAGGGACTTGATGGTTTCATAGCTCTTGAATGCGAGCTGAACGAACGAGTGTTTTTTGGCCTGTGGCCAGGCTGCCGGGTACACCGGCAGCACCAAAAGCTTGCTCTTGGCGATGACCGTTGCCAGCGGATGCAAGAGCTGCATCCAAGCTGGCCAGGACGTGACCTTGGCAAACAATACCGCGTGCATCGCCGTTGCAGCCCCGAAAGAGATGGGGAGCCAAAGTACCGCGCCCAGGATCACGAGCAATGCGGTGTTCGGCGTGAGATGCCGGCATTTTCGGAACACCCATGCCATGCCGCTTTCAAATGCAATGTACACAGCATGTTCGAACGCCCGATAGCTAATCTTCCGCCGGAGCCACGACCAGTTCCGGCGGATCGATGTATTCCACTGTCGACGTTTCGACTCGGAAAGGGGAAGGAAGCGCAACGCGCCGTTCATGACAGTAAAGATGACATTGCCAAGAACCCTGGCCGCGAAGAGCGGAAGCCAGACAATCTGCATTGCTAACGGGAAGGCGTAGTCGAGCAGTCGCATCAAGATCGAAAGAATGAAACGCAGGATTTTGTTTGCGGCGAGCGCGACAAAAACAAGTGGGATGATTATCACATCGTCGAGGGCACCGCGGAAGCGGCTTTCTTCGGTCCATGCCGGGTCATGGTAATGGATCATGGTGCAACGGTTCCGGCTGGAGACGGGGGAGCGTGCCGGCTCAAAGTAGCACATTGTAAGGGTCAGGGCGTGGCCCCAGGTACCGGTCGTTGAGCGACAGCCCGATGTCCGCAACGGGGTTTGCAGAACATCCGCTTTGCGCCACTAACGTTCGGCCGCGAACAATCTGACGCTTTCTGTGAGACCCTTCAGGGCATGACTACCTTCGTCATGAAACCTGATGTTTGATCCTGCGACAAGATCACGGACTGTATTCGACACCAGAACCTGCCCGGGCTTTGCCATCGTCGCGACCCGCGATGCAATGTGGACCGCGATGCCGCTCAGATCATCATCGGCCATTTCGACCTCGCCGGTATGAAGGCCGGCCCTTACCTGCAGCCCAAGAGCTTCAAGGCCTTCATTGATCGCCAGAGCGCACCGGATTGACCGAGCGGGCCCGTCAAAAGTTGCCAGGAAGCCGTCTCCCATTGTCCTCACCTCGTGCCCTCTATATCGCGAAATCTCCCGCCGCACGAGCGCGTTGTGCCGATCAAGCACATCGTGCCATGCACGATCACCGATCGTCTCGGCACGCCTGGTTGAGTTAACAATGTCAGTGAACAGAACGGTGGCGAGCACGCGATCAGATTCGATTGCGGACCGTGAGCCTGTCAGGAACTCTTCAACCGCATCCAATACCCGTTCTATTTCGCCAGTCCACAACGCGTGATCACTGCCGGGCAGTTCGAGATATTTCGCGTTTGGGATTTGCCGGGCCATGAACCGCCCGGCTTCAACGTTGACGCGAACGTCCCCTTGTCGATGAATAATGAACGTCGGCACCCGTATCGACGGAAGGATTGGACGAATATCGATTTCGCTGTTCATTCGCATAAGCGCGACAACTGCGGAAGGACTTGCACCCAGACGTTCAAAACGGGCCCATGACAGCTTGAACGTCTCATCTGATGCCATACTGGGGGCGAACAAACGGAGGCTCTCGCCGGTCCCCCAATTTTTTTCCATGCGATCCAGGGCGGCATCTATCATGTCCGGGGGCACAACCCACGAACTGAAGTGGCCATAGGCGCCGTACAGGACCAACGCTCGGGTACGCTCTGGGTAGGTGGCCGCGAACAAGACTGACATCGCACCGCCTTCAGAGATGCCGAACAGGGCAGCCTGTTGCGAGCCCACGGCATCCATGACCGCGCGAACATCGTCCATGCGCTCTTCCAAGGTTGGCACACCAACCGCTCTGTCGGAAAGCCCGGTGCCGCGCTTGTCGAACATGATCAGGCGTGCGAAGGCCGCCAAGCGGGTCCAAACCCGCGCACGATAGGGCTCCTCCCAAGCGACATCGAGGTTTGAGATGAAACCAGGAACGAACACGAGGTCGAAGGGCCCTTCGCCGACGACCTGATAGGCGATGCGAACATCACCGCTCTTTGCGTATTGGGTTTTCGGAACCATTGCACATCACTTCACGTAGAGTGGCGTGATCGGCTTCGTCGACTTCCCGGTGAGCAGGTTCGATCTGAATCTTACCAGTTTGCCGCGGTTCGCGGAAGCCAAAACCGCGTAGCCAGCCTTAGCATGCGCTAATCGGCTGCTTTCTCGACCAGGTATCACACAAGCCAATAGCGCCGCTGGTACGTCCCACGCGCAGCAATGTGAGGGACCACATCAATTCATGCCTTCCGCCGGTCGTGCAACTGAGATAGGCTGCTCATGAGCTGCCGAGCGGGACGTGCCGAAGTCCCTTTTCTCTTAGCCGCAGCGCTCATGCCGTCGGCAGGCGTGCATCGAAATTAAGCCAGCGTCTGTGTGTGCGGCCTCCCGTGCGGCTCCGCAGAGATTCCGCATGCCAGCAGTTTGGGGAGGCCGCAATGAAACTTCCACGCCGTCATTCCTGCATCTGGCAGCGGCCGCTGCCACGCTTCCGGCATTATCCCAATTCGCTAGCGCGCAGAGCTACCCGACCCGACCGGTGCACTTACTCAAAGGCTTTGGCGTCCGCGCAGCACCTGACATCGTCGCGCGATTGATCGGTCACTCGCTGTCGGAGTGACTTGGACAGTCATTTGTCATCGAGCCCGTAACGTCCGCTTCACCGCCGATACCGGACTTTCGATAGCCAGCGCGGCACTTGCGAAAGGAGCCCACTTTTAGACCTATGTAACACCTTGCCGCGACAGTCTGGATTCCCGCGATAGTTGGGATAAGGTTACGCTGCCTGCGCAGAAAAAATGTAAACGACATCCGGGAGGAAGTGATGCTCGACACCACGCTTAGCGCGCGCGTCCAGGTTTTCCTCGACAAGTTTGAAGCCGCGCTTGCGGCGGGCGATCTCGATGCCGCCGTCGAAATGTTCGCTCCGGAATGCTACTGGCGCGACCTTGTTGCCTTCACCTGGAACATCAAGACACTGGAAGGCCGCGATCAGATCCGCGATATGCTCGCGCATTGCCTCGCGTATGTGAAGCCGCGCAACTGGAAAACCGTCGAGGGCGAAGCGCCAACCGAGGCTGGCGGCGTGACCGAGGCTTGGATCTCGTTCGAGACCGAGGTCGCGCGCGGATATGGACTCATCCGCCTGCAGAATGGCCAGATCTGGACGCTCTTGACGACCGTAGCCGAACTCAAGGGCCACGAGGAAAAGGCTGGCTTCAGTCGACCGCTCGGCGCCAGGCACGGCGTCAATCCCGGCGCCAAGACCTGGAAGGAGCTGCGTGACGAAGAAGTCGACAAGCTCGGCTTCAAGACCCAGCCCTACGGACTTATCATCGGCGGCGGGCAGGGCGGCATTGCGCTCGGGGCGCGGCTGCGCCAGCTCGGAGTGCCGACGATCATCGTCGAAAAGAACGCACGCGCGGGTGATTCCTGGCGCAACCGCTACAAGTCGCTCTGCCTCCACGACCCCGTCTGGTACGATCACTTGCCCTACATCGATTTCCCCAAGAACTGGCCAGTGTTCTCGCCAAAGGACAAGATCGGCGATTGGCTGGAGATGTACGCCAAGGTTATGGAGTTGAACTACTGGACGAACACCACAGCCAAACACGCCAGTTGGGACGAGACCAGGAAGGAATGGACCGTCGTCGTCGAACGTGATGGCGGGGAAATTGCGCTACGGCCCAAGCAACTTGTGTTCGCGACCGGCATGTCGGCCAAGCCGAACATGCCAAAAATCAAAGGTATGGAAACCTTCAAGGGCGAGCAACACCATTCCTCACGTCATCCCGGTTCCGACAGTTACAAAGGCAAGAAGGTGGTGGTGATCGGCTCGAACAATTCCGCCCACGACATCTGTGCTGCGCTGTACGAGACCGGCGTCGACGTAACGATGGTGCAGCGCTCGACGACCCACATTGTGCGCTCGGATTCGCTGATGGAGAGCCTCGGCGATCTTTATTCCGAACGTGCCGTCCGCAGTGGAATGACGACGGCAAAGGCCGATCTGATCTTCGCCTCACTGCCCTACCGGATCTTGAATCAATTTCAGAAGCCGGTCTACGACAAGATCCGCCAGGATGACGCCGCTTTCTATGCCGGGCTGGAGAAGGCCGGCTTCAAGCTCGACTTCGGTGACGACGATTCCGGGCTGTTCATGAAATATCTGCGCCGGGGCTCGGGCTATTATATCGACGTCGGTGCTTCGCAGCTTATTATTGACGGCAAAATCAAACTGTTCACTGGCCAGGTCGAGGAGATCACGCCCAACGGCGTCAAGCTCGACAACGGCAAGGAATTGCCGGCGGACGTAATCGTCTATGCCACCGGCTACAGCTCGATGAATGGCTTTGTCGCCGATCTCGTGAGTCGGGAAATGGCCGACAAAGTCGGCAAGGTCTGGGGTCTCGGCTCGAATACGACAAAGGACCCCGGTCCATGGGAAGGTGAACAGCGCAACATGTGGAAGCCGACGCAGCAGGAGGGGCTATGGTTCCATGGCGGCAATCTGCATCAGTCGCGACATTACTCGCAATTCCTTTCCCTCCAGTTGAAGGCTCGCTACGAGAGAATTCCGACGCCGGTCTATGGCCTGCAAACTGTCCATCACAAGGCCTGAAGTTGCTAAGTGCACGCCAAGTGCACAGCGGGGCTCGCGATTGCGAGCCCCGTGTTATTTCCATCTCTGCACTCGCCAATACAATGTCCAATTTGTCCCGCTAAGCCGAGGGGTGCCCCGTGAGGCAGGGTATCCCGTACGGCGCGGGTCTCCTAGAATACTAGATCACCCGCCCAAGCCCAAGCGGGCGATGACCATCACGGCATATCCGCTTCGGGGTAGGGGCCGATGGGACGTTCCTGAGTTTCGTCTGCCTTGCTTCCCAAAGCGGACGTTCGCGGCTCATGCGGGCGGGTCTACTTTGGGCACATCCGGACTCATGCACCGCAGCAAATAGCTGCTTCGTTCGATTACGTGGTGCCGAAGCAGCGAAGGCGGGTTGGGCTTAGCCCAAACTTAGTGCCGAAACTGCCGTGCTGCTTGGGCATATCCAGTCCGGCGTTCGGGCGGAATTGGATATCGCGCCGTACCCCGAGCGAGTATCAGGCGCACGTCGTCGCCAAAGACTTGCTCCAGAACGTCCTGTTGCGCGGGACTTCCTCCGAGACGGTGCATCCTGTCGAGGATCGGTTTCATGAGGTCAACGGCACGGGAGTGTTCACCTCGCCGATTCGCCAGCACCCCCCCAGATATGGGCAAAGCTATAGTTCCAACGACGGCCCCCGTCGCCAAGACCGAACGAGCGCATCGCATCAAGCGTCCCACTGGCGCGGAACTTGCGGACGCGCCACTTTGCCCTATGGCCACTCCATTGCTAATGCCCTCGCTCGGGGACAATCTCGACTAAAAAGCTGGTCATTCGGTGGATTTCGGCTTTCGAGGATCATGTGTCCGCTTTTCCGAATTTGCAGATCTCACACAAGCTCATGGTCGCGTTTGCCGCAGTAGTTGCGATCATATTTGTGAGCAGCGCGATCGTATACGACAGGCTTCGCGTGATCGAAGCGGCCAAAATTTTGCGGGTTCACACCACTGACGTGTTGGACACGCTAGACATGGCACTGGAGGCAATGTTGGATCAGGAAATCGGTGTGCTCGGCTATTTGCTCACCGGCGACCAGAAATTTTTGGAGCCCTATCATAAGGGCGGCCAAGTCTTCGGCGCGGCGATCCGGAGGCTAAGGGACCTCACCTCGGACAACCGCGCTCAGCAGAGCCGGCTTGATGAATTAAACGAGCTGGCGACGAAGTGGCGCTCGGAGGTCGCCGAGCGGAAGGTCGCGCTGATGGCGAACCCAAAGACGCGCGAGGAGGCACACTCGGTGACGGCCTCGGAGGTCAGCAAAACCGCAATGGACCTCGTCCGCGGCAAGCTGGACGAAATCGACACGGTTGAGCGCGACTTATTGGCAAAACGCGACGTCGTGCAGAAACAGGCGTACGCGACTGCATACGCAATGACCATTCTCGGCGGCGCAGCCTCGCTCATGACCGCAGTGCTGATGGGCGTTCTACTCACGCGCACCATCACGATGCCGATCACCCGCATGACCAGCGCCATGGCAGCACTGGCCAGGGGCGACACCAGCATCGCCGTCCCCGGGGTTGGCCGGGGCGATGAAATCGGTGCGATGGCGGCGGCGGTTCAAGTGTTTAAAGAGCGCATCATCGAACGCGAGCGGACCCAGGCAGAGCTCGCGCACTTCAATCGCATCGCGACGGTGGGGCAGCTGACGGCCTCGATTGCCCATGAGGTCAATCAGCCGATTTCCGCGGCGGTCACCAACGCCGAGGCGGCTCTGCGCTGGTTGGGTGCCCACCCGCCCAACCTCGACGAGGTCCGTCAGGCCCTCACCTGGATCGCCGCGGACGGGAAACGGGCCGGGGACATCATCAGCCGGATCCGAGCCCTGATCAGGAAGGCGCCACCGCCCAGGAGCCGTTTCGACCTCAACGAAGCCGTCCTCGACGTCATTGCCCTGGTCCGGAACGAAGTGCTGAGGCATCGCGTCTCGCTGCAGACGCAACTCGCCGGGGACTTGCCGCAGATCGAAGGTGATCGCATTCAGCTGCAGCAGGTGATCCTCAACCTGATCGTCAATGCCGTCGAAGCCATGGCCAGCCTCGACGAGGGGGAGCGCGAGCTGCAGATCAGAACCGAAGCGGACGCCGTTGGCGGCGTGCTCGTCAGCGCGCTGGATTCCGGCATGGGATTCGAAGCGTCGAGCGTGGACCACATCTTCGAAGCCTTCTACACAACCAAGCCCCATGGCATAGGCATGGGCTTGGCCATCTGTCAGTCGATCGTCGCGGCGCACGGGGGACGGATGTGGGCCACCGCAAATAAACCTCGGGGCGCCATATTTCAGTTCACCCTACCTCCGAAGCAGGCCGGGACTGCTTCCGCCGAGCACGATGGCCAAATGCCGGTGGGGTGAGGTTGCGGATCTGGGGGAGCGAAAGCGTTGTTAGCGACGGCAATGTCTGCTGCGGTCGCCTTGCGCTCGGCCGCCCAGATCAGGTCGGGCTTGTCCCGTTTCAGCCAGATGACAGATTCCGAAATCCTCGCGCACAGCTTCAAGCTGGGCGATGCGCAGGAATTGGTCGCGCGGCAGCACGGGTTCGAGAGCTGGCAGGCGCTCAAGACAGGATCCTTGACCATGACCGATCGTGCAGACGTTCAATCGACCAGACCCTTCATCACCGCTGCCGAGCCGCAGCTGTTCGTGGCCGATATCAATGCGGCGTGCGACTTCTTCGTCGGCAAGCTCGGCTTCACCGTCGCCTTCACCTATGGCGAGCCGCCGTTCTACGCGCAGGTCGTGCGCGACGGAGCAAAACTCAATCTGCGCTGCGTCGCGGCGCCGCTGATTGACGGCGCGCTACGCGATCGCGAGCAGTTGCTGGCGGCGTCGCTGACGGTCGCCAGCGCCAACGAGATCAAGGCGCTGTTCCTGGAGTTTCAGGCGGCTGATGTGAACTTGTTCCAGACGCTGAAGCGGCAGCCATGGGGCGCGCGGGATTTTATCGTCAAGGATCCGGGCGGCTGCTCTTCGCGGGACCCGCTGAATAGCCTCCGTCATTACGAGCAGCGAAGCGACGAAGCAATTCATGTATCCAGTGGATAGGTGGATTGCTTCGCTTCGCTCGCAATGACGGCTAAAGCGCGCCGCGCTCCTGCAGCAACACCAGCACCGCATTGAGGTCCGGCAGCACCGCCGCGCATTTCGCGCGCGTCGCTTCGGTCGGCGGCGCCATGTCCGGCACCATCAGCGTGATGGCGCCGGCGGCGTGGGCGGCAGTGACGCCGTGGTTGGAATCTTCCACGGCGATGCAGGCCTGTGGCGTCACGCCGAGCCGCGCCGCTGCCTTGAGATAAAGCTCGGGGTCCGGCTTGCCTTCGGCGACGTCGTCAAGCGTCAGCAGCGTCTCGAAACGGTCGCGAATGCCGGCAAGCGTCAGGTTGCGGTCGGCCGAGCGGCGCGAGGACGAGGTGACGATCGCCATCGGTCGCTGCGCGGTGGCGATTGCATCCAGCAGATCGAGCGTGCCGGGCTTGAGCGGCAGGCCTGACCGCATCATCCGATCGCGATGTTCGAGGAAGGCGCGATTGACGTCGTCGAGCGGAAACGCCGCGCCGTAGTGGCCGCGCAGCATCGCCTCGCAGACCGGGCCGGGCAGTCCGACCATGGAATGGCACAGCGCAACGACGTCATCGGTGTAGCCGCATGCGTTCAGCGCCGCGACCAGGCTGTCGAAGTAAACCTTCTCGGTGTCGAGCAGCGTGCCGTCCATGTCGAGCAGGACGGCGTCGACGGCCCAGCGTGCGTTCACGTTGCGCCCACCGTTGCCTGCTGCTTCGCCAGTTTCCGTAAGCATGAAGGGCACAGGCAGTCGCCGCCGTCGGTCGGCAACGGCAGGCGAAAGTCTTCGTCGGAACACCAGCACGGTCCGCCGAGCGAGCAGGAGAAGTCGCTGCCACATGCCGTACAGGCTAGCCGGCGCGGCGACGTTTGTTCGGAACGATCGTTCGACGAGAGGTCCATTTCTAACCGCGATTTAATGCGCGAATTAATCTCGGGTTCATCCCGAACCGCGCTATGATGCCGTGCACTGATATAGCCGGGATCGGCCGCCAAGGGAATTGCTGAGGACACTGTGATGGCCCGTGATTCGCACGCCGCGCTGGTTGCCCTCAACCGGTTTGGATTTGGTGCCCGCGGCGGGGCGGCCGGCGACTTCATCAACGCCGCCTCCGATCCGCGCGGATTCGTGCTGGCGGAGCTGGCGCGTCCGAACGGCGCGCTGCTCGAAGTGCCCGGCCTGCTCTCGACGCCGGAACTGGGCAAGCAGGTGTTCGACTATCAGTTCGAGATCCAGCAGGCGCGCAACGCCGCGAAGGCCGCGCAATCAGGCGCCAGCGAGACGCCGCAGGGGCCGGACGCCAAGCCGCAGCAGCGGCGCAATCTGTCGCTCTCTTCCGCCGCCAAGGAGATCGATCCGGCGATGCAGGCGCAGGCGGCCGACAACGCCAATGCGGCGATGACGCCGTCGCCGACGATGCAGCCTCCGACGATGCAGCCGGTGGCCGGTCCGCCCAAGCCGCCGGCGCAACCGCTCAACATCATCCAGAAGACGTTCCGCGCCGAGGCGCTGGCGCGGCTGCAGCGCGGCGTGGTCGCCGATTGCGGCTTCGTCGAGCGGCTCGTGGTGTTCTGGTCCAATCACTTCTGCATCTCCGCCAACAAGGGCGCGCTGGCGCGGATGTGGGCCGGTTCGTTCGAACGCGAGGCGATCCGCCCGCATGTGCTTGGCCGCTTCGGCGACATGCTGAAGGCCGTCGAGCAGCATCCGGCGATGCTGTTCTTCCTCGACAATCAGCAATCGCTGGGGCCGGAGTCGC
Source organism: Bradyrhizobium sp. 26S5 (assembly GCF_036923295.1). Taxonomy (NCBI): domain Bacteria; kingdom Pseudomonadati; phylum Pseudomonadota; class Alphaproteobacteria; order Hyphomicrobiales; family Nitrobacteraceae; genus Bradyrhizobium; species Bradyrhizobium sp. 26S5. The sequence continues at coordinate 1,836,843 of NZ_CP145948.1, forward strand.
GCGCCGGCATCAACCGCAACCGCGGCCTCAACGAAAACCTCGCCCGCGAGATCATGGAGCTGCATACGCTCGGTGTCGGCGGCGGCTACACCCAGGACGATGTGACTTCGCTGGCGCGGGTCATCACCGGCTGGACCTTTGCCGGCCGGCAGGGCCAGCTCGGCACGCCCGGCAGTTTTGTGTTCAATGCCAATGCGCACCAGCCCGGTCCGCAGCAGGTGCTCGGCAAGACCTATGCGCAGGCCGGCGTCGCGCAGGGCGAGGCGGTGCTGTCCGATATCGCGCGGCATCCGTCGACGGCAAAATTCATCGCGACCAAGTTCGCCCGCCACTTTGTCACGGATGATCCGCCGCCGGCGCTGGTGGCGAAGCTGCAGGATACGTTCAGCAAGACCGACGGCGATCTCAGGGCGCTCGCCACCGCGCTGGTCGGGTCGAATGAAGCGTGGCAGGCGCCGCTGACGAAGATGCGCTCGCCCTACGAATTCCTGGTCGCCTCCGGCCGCCTGCTGGCGCGCAATCCGGAGGATCCCGGCCGCTATCTCAACGGGCTCAATGTGCTCGGCCAGCCGCTGTGGTCGCCCGCCGGGCCGAACGGTTTCCCAGACACGAGCGCGGCCTGGGCGGCGCCTGAGGGCCTCAAGCTCAGGCTCGATATTTCGGCGCAGCTCGCCTCGCAACTCGCCGACCGGTTCGATCCGCGCGATCTGCTCGAGCTGGTGGTGGCGGATGCCGCCTCGCCGGAGACGCGGCGCACCATCGAGCGCGCGGAATCGCGGCAGCAGGCGCTGGCGCTGCTGTTGATGTCGCCCGAATTCCAGAGGAGATGACGATGGATTGCTCCGAGAGCCTGATGCTGCAGGCGACGTCGCGGCGCGCGCTGCTGCTCGGCGGCGCTTCCTTTGCCGCCTGGGCCTACTTGCCGAAATTCGCGCGCGCGGCCGACGGCCGCGATCCCCGCTTCATCGTCGTCATCCTGCGCGGCGCGCTCGACGGCCTCGCCACCGTCGCGCCGATTGGCGATCCGGACTATGCGGGCCTGCACGGTGCGATCGCGCTTCGCGCAGATGGACCGAACGCGGCCGTGATGCTCGATCCGTTCTTCGGCCTGCACCCGGCGATGCCGGAATTCGCGCGGATGTATCGCGCCAAGCAGGCGGCGGTGGTCCATGCGGTGGCGACTTCCTATCGCGACCGTTCTCACTTTGATGGCCAGGATGTGCTGGAGAGCGGCTTCCCCGGTCCAGGCCGCGTGCAGTCCGGCTGGCTCAACCGCGCGCTGGAGGCGTTGCCGAAAGGCGAGCGGGTGACGAGTGCTCTCGCGGTCGGCCCGACCACGCCCTTGGTGTTGCGCGGTGCCGCGCCAACGGTCGGCTGGGCGCCGACCGCGTTGCCGCAGGCCGCGGACGACACCGCGATGCGGCTGCTCGATCTCTACCAGCACCGCGATCCGACGCTGGCGAGCGCACTGACGCAAGGATTGCAGCTCGACAAGCAGGCCCGGGGCGACGAGATGAAGCCGAAGCCGGGCGGAGGCGGCGTGGCGGCGATGCGGCTGGTGGCGCGCGGCGCCGCCAAGCTGATGGCGGCCGATGACGGCCCGCGGATCGGCGCGCTCGCCTTCGACGGCTGGGATACGCATGCCAATGAAGGCGGCCCGGTCGGCCGCCTCGCGCAGCTGCTCGGCGGACTCGATGGTGCGCTGGCGGAATTTCAGAGTGGCCTCGGCGCGCGCTGGCGCGACACAGTGATCGTGGTCGCCACCGAGTTCGGCCGCACCGCGCGCATCAACGGCACCGAGGGCACCGACCACGGCACCGGCACCATCGCGCTGCTCGCCGGCGGCGCTGTCAACGGCGGCCGGATGATCACGGACTGGCCGGGCCTCAAGCCGGCCAATCTCTACCAGGCCCGCGACCTCGCCCCGACCACCGACCTGCGCGCCGTGATCAAGGGCGTGCTGCACGACCAGCTCGGCCTCAGCGAGCGGGTGCTGGCGGAGACGGTGTTTCCCGACAGCGCCCCGGCGAAGCCGATGAAGGGGCTGGTGGCGTAAGCGGCAGCCACATACTCGGTGTCGTCCCGGCGAAAGCCGGGACCCATTACCACCGACCTCGATTGTTGGAAAACGCCGGGGCCCCAGCACGGCATAACCATGCAGATTTGTGGTTATGGGTCCCGGCCTACGCCGGGACGACGCTGTGGTTACACGACCGCGGTGTCTACCCCTTCGTAATCCTGTCGATCTCCGCCATCTCCTCGGCACTCAGCTTCCAGCTGATCGCCTTCACGTTCTGCTCGATCTGCTCGGGACGCGTCGCGCCGGCGATCACGCTTGCGACTTGGGGGCGCGCGGCGAGCCAGGAGAAGGCGAGCTCGAGCATGGTGTGGCCACGCTCCTTGGCGAAGACCTGCAACTGCTCGACGATGTCCTCGTTGCGCGGCGTGACGTAGCGATCCTTCAGGGCCGGCGCCTTGGCGAAGCGGGTGTCGGCGGGCGCAGCAGTGCCGCGCTGGTACTTTCCGGTCAACAGACCGCTGGCGAGCGGGAAGAACGGCAGCAGGCCGAGATTGTACTGCTGCGCCGCGGGCAACAGATCCTTCTCGATGCCGCGCACCACGAGGCTGTATTCGTCCTGGCAGGAGACGAAGCGGTTCACGTTCATCTGGCGCGCGACGTATTCCGCTTCCGCGATCCGCCATGCCGGGAAGTTGGAGTTGCCGATGTAGCGCACCTTGCCCTGGCGCACGAGATCGTCGAGCGCGCGCAGCGTCTCGTCGATCGGCGTCAGCGGATCGTAGTCGTGCTGCTGGTAGAGATCGATGTAATCGGTCTTCAGGCGGGTGAGGCTCGCTTCGACCGCCGCCATGATGTAGCGCCGCGAGGCGCCCTGCCTGGTGCCGTCGGTCGCCATCGGCTTCGAGTATTTGGTGGCGAGCACGATGTCCTTGCGGCGGTCGCCCAGCACGGTGCCGAGCACGGTTTCCGAGCCGCCCATGCCGGCATAGATGTCGGCGGTGTCGAACAGGGTGATGCCGAGGTCGATCGCCTTGTGGATCACCTTGCGCGAAGTTTCCAGATCGGTGCGCTGGCCGAAATTGTTGCAGCCGATGCCGACCGCGGACACGCGCAGGCCGGAGCCGCCGAGATTACGAATTTCCATGAGATAATCCTGTGGGATAGGCGAGGGGACGGCGCGCATAGTGGCGTGCACGCCGGAGCGCGGCAAGGTGCCGACCTACCGCGGGTGACGCATGGCACCTATCACGCACGGCAATATCGCAAAAAAAAGCGGTCCCGGTCAGACGCGGCGACTGACGGGGACCGCTCGGGGCGCAGGATCTGAGACGGGGGGCCTGATCTTACGCGAGCGAAGCCTAGCCGGGCTTTGTAACGCGCCGGTGACATCCCGGTTAATCCACAGGTTGCGCAACGGTGCTCAGAGAATCTTGCGGTAGATCACGAAGCCCGGCCTGTCGGCGACCTTGTCATAAAGCTGCATCGCGGTGTGGTTGGTCTCATGCGTCTGCCAGTAGACGCGCGGCGAACCCACCAGCTTCGCCTGCGTGTAGACGCCGTTGATCAAGGCGCGGCCGACGCCCTTGCCGCGCGCGGCCTCGCTGGTGAAGAGATCCTGCAAGTAGCAGGTCGGCGCGATCGCCGTGGTCGAGCGGTGAAACAGATAATGCGTCAGCCCGAGCAGTTTTCCGCCGGCGTCGGCAACCAGCGCATGCACCGGCTCATAGGCGTCGAAGAAGCGCTCCCAGGTCATCGCGGTGATCTCGGGCGCGAGCGCCGTCGGTCCGGACCGCTCGTAGAAGGCATTGTAGCCGTCCCACAGAGGAAGCCATTGGGCGTAATCGTCGCGCGTGACGAAGCGGATGGTGACGTCGTCGGACATGAATGATCCCGCGTTGCGCGATGCGTGCGCATCGCTTGGCACGTTCTACCGTCGCTGTGGTGCCGGATCAATTGCGGAGGAAGTCGCGCTTCACTCGGCGGCGCGGAGCAGCCGCGCCAGATGGCGTTCGCGCCCGGCGCGCTGCGCCCGGTATTCGTCGGCCTTGGCGGGATCGTCGGTGTGGCGCACCAGGTCCGTCACCGGCGTGTAGCTCAGCATGCGGCCGCCGTCGGGCAACGCCGTGCAGCTGAAGCGCAGCACCTGGCCGTCGGCGAGATTGAGGTTGATCGGCGTGGAATCGCCTGCGCGCATCATCTCGATGCGCTTGGCGACGAATGCACTCAGTTCGTCTTCCGGCAATTCATAGGCGCCGGTGTCGCGGCCGTGATACATCAGCGCGACGAAGGGCGGCTTGCTCTCGGCCTGCGCATCCGACAGCGCGAAATAATCGCGGAAGGCGCGGTTGATGAACTCGGCGCGGGTGTCGACGTCGAGCAGCACGATGCCGATGTCGACCTGGTCGAGCGCGGCGGCGAGCCGGGCCGCGGTGGCGTGATGCTGCTGCTCCGCGGCAAAGGCATCGATCCATTTCTGCCGCAGCATCCCGGTGATCAAGGCGGTGCCGGCCGTCGTCGCGACCAGCATCAGCATCCGCGCGACGTCGGCGGTGTCATAACCGGGCAGCGCACGATGATCGAGGAAGAACAGCGCCGAGGCGACGACCGCGATCGCGGCGGAGATCAGCCCGGAGGTGATGCCGCTGACGGAGCTCGCCAGTGCCACGATGCAGACGAACAGCGGCGCGGGATTGGGGACGGCGACGATCAGGCGATCGATCAGGAAGGCGGCGAGCGCCGTGATCGCCGTCAAGGCCGGTCCTGAAATTGCACGCCAGTCGAACCGCATGCGCGTTCTCATGTCTCTCAAACGAACGATAAAGCCGTAGTTTGACGACAGAGCCGCAATGGTGCCGGGATTTTGCCCCCGACCGTTAAGGTGGCCTTGTCCCATCCGAACCAGCTTTCGCTGCTTTCAAATCAAATGATATGCAGATCGGCATGGAACCCGGTTTCGTGCCTGCGGGTTACCGCCTGCTTTGCTCAAGAGGACATCGATGCCCACCATTTCGCCTTCGCTGCTGCCGATCCTGATGCTGTTCGCCTCGAACGTCTTCATGACCTTCGCCTGGTACGGCCATCTCAAGTTCAAGGATCACTCGCTCCCGATCGTCATCATGGTGAGCTGGGGCATCGCCTTCTTCGAATACTGGCTTGCGGTGCCGGCCAATCGCTGGGGCAGCGCGGTCTATTCTGCGGCGCAGCTCAAGACCATGCAGGAGGTGATCACGCTGGTCGTGTTCGCCGGCTTCTCGGTGCTGTATTTGAAGGAGCCGCTGGGCTGGAATCACGCGCTCGGCTTTGCCTTCATCGCTGCCGGCGCATTCCTGATCTTCCACAAATGGGGTTAGCGCATTCGCTCTGGTTAGTTGTGCGGGGCCGGCTTGGCGGCAGGCGCCGTGAGCTGCGCAGGGTGCGCGCGGTCCTCGCCCTGGGTGCCGGTCACGATCAACAGCGAAGCGGCCAGCAGGATCGCCGCCGACAGCGTCACGGTCACCAGTCCGACGGGGGTCTTCAACATGTCGCGCCGCTGTCTCTCCCGCGCCTTGCCGCGGATCAAGGTGCCAAGTGGAATTGCTTGATTACGCCGGGAACGCCGTTGCCATGCTGATGTTGCTCGACAGCACCGTGACGGCGACGACCAGGCACAGCGTCAGCGCGCCAAGCGCGAGCAACGCCGCGATCGCGTGGGTCAGCCGGGACGATGCCACTGGGGCAGGGCGGCCATGGAAGCCTGCCGTGCCGGACCACCGTGTCATGGTGTAAATCCCTCAGGCCGCGAGCGAATCACTCGCGACATCCGAGCAAATCTGCCCGTTGTCACCGGCAAGATTGCGGCGGTGACGCCCCCCGAAAACGGCAGAAATACGGCAACGACAGGGGTTTTGCCCGCTATTTGGGCAGTTTCCCCGCTATTCCCGATATTCAGACCCGGTTGTTCAGACGCCTGCCGCGAGGCGGGCCTCAGGCTCGGCATCGGTCCCGGGCCGCCAATCCATCGAGACAAATCCGGGGGTCTGCTCGACCCGTTTCAGCCAGGCGCGGACCGACGGAAAGGTCGCGAGGTCGAAGTCGCAGCGGTCGGCGACATGGGTGTAGCCGTACAGCGCGATGTCGGCGACCGTGAACTGGTCGGCGGCGAAATAGGCGTGCCCCTTGAGGTGATTTTCCATCACCTGCAACGCGGCGTAGCCGCGCTCCATCCAGTCCTCCAGCGCGTGCGTCTGCAGGTCGCGCCCGCCCTTGACCAGCGACAGCCAGAAATAGGCGGCGCCGATGTTCGGCTCCAGCGCGTGCTGTTCGAAGAACATCCACTGCAGCGCCTCGGCGCGCTCGATCCGCGACTCCGGCGCCAGCGGCGTGCCGATCGCAACGTACCAGAGGATGGCATTGGACTCGGCGAGATGGCGGCCGTCGACTTCCAGCAGCGGCACCTGGCCGCTCGGATTCTTGGCCAGGAATTCCGGGGTACGGCTCTCGCCGCGCAGGATGTCGATCTCGATCGCCTCGTACGGCGCGTTCAACACGGCGAGCGCCAGCCGGACCTTGTAGCTGTTGCCGGAGCGCTGCATCGAATAGAGCTTGTACATTGCGTCGGTGTTCACTCGGTGCGTCGGGTTCACTTGGTCTGAGACGGTACGCTTGAAAAATTGCGCGGCCTGTCACACCGCAACGCGCTTAAACAATGATGCCGACAGCGGTGCGTCGCAAGCCCTGCACAGTGGAAAAAGTCGAAACGTCTACCGCACTGCACGCGTTCAGAACGATTCCATCAACACGGCAGAACAACTCGGATCACGGCTGCGCGACGCTGTGCACGGTGCCGGTCGATGCGGTGGCGGACCCGCGCCAATTCACAAACCTTAACGCGCGACGGGCCCGCCGGACCGCGCGTCATCGGCACCCTCAGGCAGCCGCCGCGCGGCACATTGTCCTCGGAGCAATCCGCGCGGGCGCAGGCCGCCGGAAGCCTTGCCGGCAAGGCTGCAGCGGCCCCGCGGGGTTTGCCGGATATGAGCCATTTGGCTCCGGAACTTGCGGAATGTTGCGCGCGTTGCGGGCCATGCGCGAAAGTTTTCGTGCTTTGCCGCCAAGCTTCTTGCGATGCAGCGGCGACAGGCCTAGGGTGCCGCGATCCCATTCAAATCAAGTCGTGGCCGAACGGCTCACGACGTTTGCCAGGAGATGATTATGGCCTTCCTGTCCGCTGCGCTCGACCGTGTGAAGCCGTCCGCGACGATCGCGGTCACGGACAAAGCACGCGCGCTGAAAGCCGCGGGCCGCAACGTCATCGGCCTCGGTGCCGGCGAGCCGGACTTCGACACGCCTGCCAACATCAAGCTGGCTGCGATCCACGCCATCGAGGCCGGCAAGACCAAGTACACCGATGTCGGCGGCATTCCGGAGCTCAAGGAAGCCATCATCAACAAGTTCTCGCGCGAGAACGGCCTGAGCTACAAGCCGAACCAGATCATCGTCGGCACCGGCGGCAAGCAGGTGCTCTACAATGCGCTGATGGCGACCATCAATCCGGGCGACGAGGTCATCATCCCGGCGCCGTACTGGGTCAGCTATCCCGAGATGGTGGCGCTCGCCGGCGGCGAGTCGGTGCCGGTGATCTGTCCGGCGTCGAGCGGCTTCAAGCTGCGCCCGCAGGATCTCGAGAAGGCGATCACGCCGAAGACCAAGTGGGTGATCCTGTGCTCGCCATCGAACCCGACCGGTTCGGCCTACACCAAGAGCGAGCTCAAGGCGATCACCGACGTGCTGGTCAGGCACCCGCATGTCTGGGTGATGACCGACGACATGTACGAGCACCTCGTCTATGACGACTTCGTCTTCACCACGGCGGCGCAGGTCGAGCCGAGCCTCTACGATCGCACGCTGACCGTGAATGGCGTGTCGAAGGCCTACTGCATGACCGGCTGGCGCATCGGCTACGCCGGCGGCCCGGCGCAACTGATCAAGGCGATGGCGACGATCCAGTCGCAGTCGACCTCGAACCCGTCGTCGATCGCGCAATGGGCTTCGGTCGAGGCGCTGAACGGACCGCAGGACTTCATCGCTGCGAACAACAAGGTGTTCAAGGAGCGCCGCGACCTCGTGGTGTCGATGCTCAACCAGGCCAGCGGCATCGAGTGCCCGCGGCCGGAAGGCGCGTTCTACGTCTATCCGTCCTGCGCCGGCACGATCGGCAAGACGGCGCCGTCGGGCAAGGTGATCGACAACGACGAGACCTTCGTCACCGAGCTGCTCGAGAGCGAGGGTGTCGCCGTGGTGCAGGGTTCGGCGTTCGGTCTCGGACCGGCGTTCCGCATCTCCTACGCCACCAAGACGTCCGATCTCGAGGACGCCTGCAAGCGCATCCAGCGCTTCTGCGGCAATCTGCGCTAGTCGTTACGAAACTCAGGAAACGCTCCTGCACCAGGTGTGGGAGCGTTTCTATTTGTGTACGCAGATCGCGCGCCGGTAAATTCGACGAGTCAAATCACATCCCGCTCATCTCACGCGCGTGTGCGCGAACAACGATGCCACACGCGCGAAGTTTTTAGGGCGTCTTTGCGGACTGCCTTGTTTTGGACACGAGCCTTCCCTTCTGTCCGCCGCGCTAATTCAGTTCATCTTGCGGAGACAGACCAAATGCGACTTTCGACTCTCACCCTTGCAGCGCTTGCGTTGCTGGCGCCGTTCGCCACCGCCAATGCGGCGCCCGAGGTTCAGGCCGGGGTCCTGCAATGCCAGGGCGGCGAGAATGTCGGCTTCGTCGTCGGCTCCGTCGCCCGCCTCGAATGCGTGTTCCAGAGCGCCAACGCCCGCCGGCCGGAGCCGTATGTTGCGACCGTGAAGCGGATCGGTCTCGACCTCGGCGTCACCGCGACGACGCAGCTCGCCTGGGCCGTCAGCGCGCCGACCACGCAGCTCCCGCGCGGTGCGCTCGCCGGCAGCTACGGCGGCGTCGGCGTCAACGCTTCGGTCGGCCTCGGCGCCGGCGGTAACTTCCTGTTCGGCGGCCCGAACAACGCATACGCGCTGCAGCCGATCAGCGTGCAGGGCCAGACCGGCCTCAACGTCGCGGCGGGCATCGCCGGCATCGATCTCGAGCCGGTCAGCCTCGCTGGTCCGCGCCGTCATCATCATCACCACCGTCATCACCACCACCACTAAGCCGGTCGGTGTTTGATCAAAGGGGCCCGCGAAAGCGGGCCTCTTTTTTTGCGTCTGTCGTTTGTTGTGTTTTGCGCGGCAGGTTCTGCACGGCAGCGGGATCATAGCAACATCGCCACATCCCGTAACAATCGGTGGCCGGACACCGCAAATTCTGGCTGTGCATCCGATGTTATGGCATAGGAAGCGACAGGCGCCGCAGACACGGCGCCGTTCTGTTCTCTGCTCGCGTCACGCCTTTCAGCCGGAGACCTCCAACATGCGTCGCTTCATCCTCCTCGCCGGTGCCGCCCTCGCCTCGCTGGCGATCGTTGGCGCCAACGCCCAACAGCCGATCCAGCGCGTGCAGGTCGGTGTCCTGGAATGCCGCGGCGGCGCGAGCGTCGGATTCATCGTCGGCTCCGTGACCAATCTCGGCTGCGTGCTGCGCGTCGATGGCGCGCCTGAGGACCGTTACATCGCGACCATTCGCAAGGTCGGCATCGATCTCGGCATCACCCAGGAGTCGGCGCTGGCTTGGGGCGTCTACGCGCCGGTGGCCCAGCTTGGGCCTGGCGCGCTCTCCGGCAACTACGCCGGCGCGCAGGGCAGCGCGACGCTCGGCGTTGGCGTCGGCGGTAACGTGCTGGTCGGCGGTTCCGACAACACCATCGCCTTGCAGCCGCTCAGCGTGCAGGGTCAGGTCGGCGTCAACATCGCCGCCGGGCTCGAGAGCCTAGAGCTGCGTCCGGGGCGCTAACTCAAGCTGCACCGTTTTGTATTCCGCCGAAGAAGCTGCGGGCTTCCTCGGCAACCACCTCGGGCGCCTCGGCGTGGACATAGTGCCCGGCCTCGACGAACCTGATCGAAGGTTCGGTCCAGTATTGATCCAGCCGGTCCGACCATTCCGGCGCGATCAGCGGATCGCGGCGGCCCCAGAGAAAGCGCGACGGGATTTCGATGCGCGGCTGCGCCGGCAGCCTGCCTTCCAGCCAGAGCCGGCGATTGGGTGCCGACGAGAGATACCAGTCGAAGCGCCCTGGATGTTGCCGGGCTTCATGAAGTTATCGACATAGGCTTCCAGCAGGTCGCCGAACACGGCGGAATTGTCGCCCGACCAGTGATCGAGGAAGTGGCGGAAATAGAGTCGGCATGACTCGCGCGAGCTTCCGACCAGTTGCGCCGCCCATGGCAGCTGCTGGAAGTATTGATACCAGACTTCGATCAGGTGGCTGGGCTGGCCGTAGCGGTTGCCGAGGCCCGGATAGGGCGTGCACAGATAGAGCGTACCCGTCAGCCGCTGCGGCTGACGATGCGACATCGCCTGCATGACATAGGCGCCGAGATCGCCGCCGATCACGCCGAAGCTGTCATGACCGAGCGCATCCATCACCGCGAACATATCCAGCGCGTGGCGCTCCGCGGTGGCGGACGCATCCGGGCCAGCCGCCGGCTTGCCGGTGTCGCCGCAGCCGCGCAGGTCCGGCGCGATCAATTCGAAACTGTCGCCGAGACGCAGCATCACCGGACGCCACACCAGCCAGAATTCCGGCCAGCCGTGCAGCAGGAGCAGCGGCGGGCCCTTGCCGAAGCGCGCGACGTTGACGCTGCTGCTCGCCGAAGCGGGGCTTGCCCAGCGCCTCATCCTCGATGAGCCCTATGTCGCAGCGCTGCCGCGCGCGCATCCGCTCGCGTCGCGAAGTGACATCGCGCTCGCCGAATTGTCCGACGATGCCTTCGTGCTCTATCCGGCGCGGCCGGAGCCGTCGGTCACCGGCCTGATCGTGACCGCCTGCCAGGTTGCGGGATTCACGCCGCGTCTGGCGCAGGAGGTGCTTCATCTGCAGACCGCGATCGGTCTGATCGCAGCCGGCGTCGGCGTGTCGCTCGTTCCGGAGGCCGCGGCACGCGCGCAGACCGGTCGCGGCGTGGCTTACGTACCGCTTGCCGCACCGTCGGTGATGGCGCCGCTCACGATCGCATGGCGTGATGAAGACGTCTCGCCTGCCGTGCAGCGCCTGCTCGACATCGCGACGCGCTGGCGCGAGACAGCGGCGGCACCGGCCTAAGGAACTGGCGCACCGGATACGTTCGTCCGGACAATAGTGGTAATTCCCGCCGTCGTGGCCATGGTTAAACGACGCCGCACCGCAGCGACGTTTTCCCGCTTGCCAAACGCGAAACGCAGGCAGAGCATGAATGGTCGCCGACCCAATCATGGGCCGAGCTCCAAAACGAGGAGGCGGCAATGGGACAAGACGTCAGAAGTCCCCGAGGTCCACGGTGCATCGCGCTGGTGGGCCCTTTCCAAAGCGGTAAAACCACACTTTTGGAAGCAATCCTGGCGCGCACAGGCGCCATCAAGTCTGCCGGCAGCGTCGACGCCGGAACTTCCGTCGGCGATGCCAGCCCCGAGGCGCGTCAGCACAAGATGGGCGTAGGCCTGACCGCCGCCACCACCACCTTCATGGGCGACAGCTACACCTTCATCGATTGTCCCGGCTCGATCGAATTCGCGCACGACATGCGCGCCGCGCTGCCGGCGGTCGATGCCGCGGTCGTGGTCTGCGAAGCCGATGAGAAGAAGCTGCCGCAGCTGCAGATCATCCTGCGCGAGCTCGAGGAGCTCGGCATTCCCCGTTTCCTGTTCCTGAACAAGATCGACCGCGCCAACAAGCGGGTCCGCGAGACGCTTGCGACGCTGCAGCCGGCCTCGCGCGTGCCGCTGGTGCTGCGCCAGATCCCGATCTGGAACGGCGATCTGATCGAAGGTTTTGTCGATCTCGCGCTGGAGCGCGCCTTCGTCTATCGCGAGCACAAGCCGTCGGAGGTGGTCGCGCTGGAAGGCGGCAATCTCGACCGCGAGAAGGAAGCGCGCTTCTCGATGCTGGAGAAGCTCGCCGATCATGACGATGCGCTGATGGAGCAGTTGCTGGAGGATATCCAGCCGCCGCGCGACGCGGTGTTCGACGATCTCGCCCGCGAATTGCGCGAAGGGCTGATCTGTCCGGTGCTGCTTGGCGCGGCGAGCCGCGAGAACGGCGTGCTGCGCCTGATGAAGGCGCTGCGCCATGAGGCGCCCGGCGTCACCGAGACCGCTAGCCGGCTCGGCGTCAAGGATCAGAAGGACGCGCTGGCCTATGTGTTCAAGACCGTTCATCTGCAGCACGGCGGCAAGCTGTCGCTGGCGCGCGTGCTTGCGGGCCGGCTCGACGATGGCGCGACGCTGCAATCCTCAAGCGGCGAGACCGGGCGCATCTCCGGCATCCTCGCGGTCTCGGGCACGCATGACAGCAAGCGGCCGCAGGCCGAGGCCGGCGAGACCGTCGCGCTCGGCAAGCTCGACGCGATTACGACCGGCGATACGGTCTCGAGCGGCAAGACGGCCCCGGCCTCGCTGGTCAAGGTCGAGCCGGTGGCGGCGGTGCTGTCGATCTCGATCGCCGCGACCGACCGCAAGGACGACGTCAAGCTCGGCCAGGCGCTGCTGCGGCTCAACGAGGAGGATCCCTCGCTGACGATGATCCAGAACCCGCGCACCCACGACACCGTGCTGTGGGGGCAGGGCGAGATGCATCTGCGGGTGGCGCAGGAGCGGCTCAAGGACCGCTACGGCGTCAACGTCAAATCGCATCCGCCGGCGATCGGCTACCAGGAGACCATCCGGAAAGCCATTACCCAGCGCGGCCGGCACAAGAAGCAGTCCGGCGGCCACGGCCAGTTCGGCGATGTGGTGCTCGACATCAAGCCGAAGCCGCGCGGCTCAGGCTTCGAATTCCACGAGAAGGTGGTCGGCGGCGCAGTGCCGCGCAACTATATAGGTGCGGTGGAAGAGGGCGTCGTCGACGCGCTGGCGCGTGGACCGCTCGGCTTCCCCGTGATCGACCTCGATGTCACGCTGACCGACGGCTCCTATCACAGCGTCGACTCGTCCGATCTCGCGTTCCGCACCGCGGCGCGGGTCGGCGTCAGCGAAGGGTTGCCGCAGTGCCAGCCGGTGCTGCTGGAGCCGATCCATCTGGTCGAGATATTCTGTCCGAACGAGGCGACTGCCAAGGTCAACGCGATCCTGTCGGCGCGCCGCGGCCAGATCCTCGGCTTCGACACCCGCGAAGGCTGGAGCGGCTGGGATTGCGTTCGCGCCACGATGCCGGAATCCGAGATCGGCGACCTCATCGTCGAGCTGCGATCGGCCACCGCCGGCGCCGGCACCTTCACCCGCCAGTTCGACCGCATGGCCGAAGTGACGGGCCGCGCCGCCGACCAGATCATCGCCGCGCATCGCGACGCGGCGTGATGGTGTGATCTCATCCCGGGTGCGCGAAACGCGCGCCCGGGACCCAAGGTCAACGTTCGATCCTGCTGCAAATCGGCCTGCTACGATGTGCAATTACACATTGTAAAGCGGCCGACACTGTCTCGCCATGGATTGCGCCTACGTCCTCGGTCGCCGTTTGGACGGTGAGGGCAAGGCAGTGCGGGTGTGGTGGAAATTTGCCGCGTTGGCTGGCGTGATGCTGGTGCATGGCGCACTTGCGCAAGACAGGCCGATGGAATTGACGCCCGCCGGCAAAGCCAATTTGCAGGACACGATTGCGCAGGATGGCCGGCCACTCTTTGGCCGCCCCGGGCCTAGCCAGCCGATGACTTTCCCTCTGGCGACGTGCATGTTTCCTGGCGGCCTGTGTGGTGCGGTCTACCGCGACGGCACGGTCGCGGTCTTTCCGCGATACGACTGGGTCGGCACATTCTCGGATCATCGGGCCGCCGTCCGCATCGGCGGTCTCTACGGCTTCATCGACGAGGACGGCCGTGAAATCGTCAGGCCGCAATACCGTATCGTCGACGATTACAAATTCGGCTTCGCGCAGGTCGATGTGGACGGAAAGTCCGGCCTGATCGACGAGGACGGCAAGATGGTGGTCGAGCCGAAATATGGGTTCATCCGCGCGATCGGTCCGGACCGTTTTGCCGTATCAGAAGATCGACGGCTTGGCGGAATGCCTGGCGGGGAGGATTTTTCCAATAGCAGGATCGGCTTCGGCGGACTGAGCGACGCTATCTTCGAACCGATGCTGACCGACGTCATCGACATCCAGGGCCGACTGATCGAGTCGCGCAAGCTGCCGATTCCTTCGTTCGACAAGGACGATCCGTCACTCCGCTGGGTGCAAAAGGAGAAGCTTTGGGGGCTGGCACGGGCCGATGGAAGCTGGCTCGTCGAGCCGAAATTCCAGCAGGTGGATGCGTTGAAGAACGGGCTCGCGCGGGTGACGCTCAACGGCAAGATCGGCTTTATCGACCGTACCGGTAGCTTCGCCATCGAACCGGTGTTTGATAAGGCCTGGTGGTTCGTACCGGGTTTCGATCGCACGTCGGCCGAGCGCGACGGCAGCTTCGGCGTGATCGACAAATCCGGCACATGGATATTTCAAACGCACTATCAGCAGATTCATTTTGCTATCAACTACGATCACCCAGCCACTGTGTTCGGCTGGCACTTCAGGACGGCCGACCGGTGGGGGCTTCTGGACCTTGATGGCCACGTGGTCATCGGCGCCGAATTCGATCAGCCGATCCAGCAATGTGCCGATGGCCGGCTCGACGCCTACAAGAACAAGGAATGGCTCTACTTCAAAGCGGATGGCAGCCCGCTGCAGCCGCCGGACGGAAGGATTATCGACGCGTCATGCGGCGCGCCGCCCCCGTACGTTCTGAAAATCGGCGACAAATTCCGTTTGGTGGATGCTGACTCAAGCCCTGTGACGCCCGTGCTCTACGACGCGATCTTCGGAGCTGGACGAGGCGTCAAGAATGCCAAGCTCGATGGCAAATGGGGACGCCTTGGTCTCGATGGACGTTGGGTGCTCGAACCCAAATTCGACTACCTCTCAACCGGCACCGATCTCTTCGTTGCATCGATCGATGGCAAGCGCGGCTTCATGCGCTCGGACGGATCATGGCTGATCGCGCCGAAATTCGATGCTGCCGCGCTGCGTCGCGACAATGCTACTTCTTTCGTGACGCTTGCCGGCGCGACCGGCGTGCTGCGGCTTGCGGATCAATCCTGGGCCATTCCGCCGCGGCCGGGCGTTCTGTGCGATGTCAGTATCAGCCACGTGATCATGTCCGAAGCCGCGGGCAAGCGCGCGATCCTGTCGCAAACCGGGGAGACCTGGATCGATGTTGGTGCCGAGCGGGTTGGGGCCAACCTCGATTTCGGCCTTGTGACCTTTCTCAGGAACGGCAAATGGGGGCTGGTCGACACCGCTGGGCAGGTCATGGTCGAGCCGCAGTACGACGAGCCGGTTTATTTCATGCCGCGCCAGCGCGGCGTGGCGTGGGCCAAGCACGACGGCAGATGGTGCGCGATCGACCGGCACGGTCACCCGGTCCCGGGCATCGCCTGCGCCGACACCAACCCCCTAGGTCGAGATGACCGCTTCGCGTGCAAGGTCGAGCGCTAACGATCACGCCCCAAGGGGGCGTGATCGTTGGCAGGATGGCCGGAGGCCGCTAGCCTTGCGTCCCTGATGGGGGCGCAACGACATCATGCTTGAATCCCGCCGTAACTGGCGCTGGCCTGCGCGCTTAGCGCGCTGGCCGGCTATGTCGACGGCATCGGCTACCTGCATCTCGGCGGGCTGTTCGTCTCCTTCATGAGCGGCAACTCGACGCGGCTTGGCGTGACGCTGGCCGCGGGGCATTGGCAGCACGCCCTGGAGGCGCTGGAGCTGATCGTGCTGTTCGTCGTGGGTGCCGCGGCCGGCAGCCTGATCGTGCTCAGCCGCATCGGCCATCGCCAGCCGCTGATCCTGCTCGGCGAGGCCTTGTTGTTGACGGCGGCCGCCTTGGCCTATGCCTATGGCCTGCCGAACGCCGCGGTCGCCGCCATCGTGCTGGCGATGGGGCTCGAGAACGCCGTATTCCAGCTCGAAGGCGGCGCCGGGCTCGGCCTCACCTATGTCACCGGCGCGCTGGTCAAGGCCGGCCAGCTGATCGCCGCCGCGCTGACCGGCGGAGCCGGCTGGGCCTGGCTGCCGAACCTCCTGCTGTGGGCGGCGCTGGTCGCAGGCGCGCTTGCCGGCGCATTGGCCTACCACTGGATCAACCTTGCCGCGATCTGGTTTGCCGCGGGCACGGCGCTCGGGCTCAGCGTGCTGGTTGCCGCAACCGCGAAGCGGACGGATTGACAGCGCGGCTGCCTTGGCCGATGTCACGGCCATGACATCATCAAGCAAAACCCGCGCCGCGTGCCTGATCGGCTGGCCGGCGGCGCATTCCCGTTCGCCGCTGATCCATCGCTACTGGCTGCGTACGCTCGGCATCGAGGGCGGCTATGTGATCGAGGCGGTGCCGCCGGAGGATTTCAAGGATTTCCTGTTCCGCCTGTCGCTGCGCGGCTTCGTCGGCGCCAACGTCACCATCCCGCACAAGGAGCAGGCGCTGGCGCTGTCGGCGCCGGACGAGCGCGCCCGCGCCGTCGGCGCCGCCAACACGCTGTGGTTTGCCGATGGCGAGCTGCGCTCGACCAATACCGATGTCGAAGGCTTCATCAACAATCTCGACGCCTGCGCGCCCGGCTGGGACAACACCGAGGATGCGCTGGTGCTAGGGGCCGGCGGCGCGGCGCGTGCGGTGGTGTTCGGCCTGATCGAGCGCGGCATCAAGCGCGTGCATCTGGTCAACCGCACCATCGACCGCGCTCGCGCGCTGGCCGATCAGTTCGGTGCGCGCGTTCATCCCGCGACGTGGGACACGGTCGGCGATCTGCTGCCGCGAGCCGGGCTGCTCGTCAACACGACGTCGCTCGGCATGCACGGCCAGCCCGCGCTCGAGATCGATGTCGGCCTGTTGCCGCAAGGCGCGGTTGTGACCGATCTTGTCTATGTGCCGCTGGTGACGCCATTGCTTGCGGCGGCGCAGGCGCGCGGCCTGAAGACCGCCGATGGCCTCGGCATGCTGCTGCACCAGGCGGTGCGCGGTTTCGAATTGTGGTTCGGGCAGCGTCCGCAAGTGACGCCGGAACTGCGTGCGCTCGTTGAAGCCGATCTCACAAAGACTTGAGGCCTGGAATAGCGTGATACGGCTGGGGTCAGTGTTACATCACCTGCGCCCCTCCCGGAGATCCCCCAATGTCTGCCAGCCGTTCCTCGCTCATTCGCCCGTTCATTGCATTCGCGATGGTGACGGCATCCACGCTCTACGCACTCGCGCAGCAGCCGCCGACGCCGACGCGGGTGCGTGGAACCGTCGAGAGCGTCGACGGCGACACGCTCGCGGTGAAGTCGCGCAGCGGCGAAGACGTCAAGCTGCACATGGCGAGCAATATGCTGGTGCTCGGCCTCACCAGGATCGCGCTGTCCGACATCAAGGTCGGTTCCTTCATCGGCACGACCACGGTGCCCGGGCCCGATGGCGTGCCGAAGGCGGTCGAGGTGCATGTCTTCCCGGAGCACATGCGCGGCACCGGCGAAGGCTCGCGGCCCTACGATCTGAAGCCGAACAGCAGCATGACCAACGCGACCGTCGCGCAATCCGTGGTCAGCAATGACGGTCATACCTTGATGGTGAAGTACAAGGATGGCGAGAAGACGGTGCAGGTCGCGCCCGATACGCCTGTCGTGACCTATGTTCCCGGCGACAAGGCGGATCTGAAGGCCGGCGCCAAGATCATCGCCTTCATGAAGAAACTGCCCGACGGCTCGCTCGAAACCGACCGCGTCAGCGTCGGCCGCGACGGCCTTACGCCGCCGATGTGCGCGGTTTCATCCTCTCTTCTTTGTGAAGAGCCTGGCTTCGATGAACGGTTGTTACACGGTAACAGACCCTTCGTCTGGCGCGTAGTTTACCGAGCGAGCCACCTCTCCTGCGAACAGGACGATGGCTCGCACGGAATACCTCCAATTCCCCGGTGTTCCTGACTCCGCCAGCCAAACCCATGAGGGACATCATGCCGAAATCGACGCTATTCGCCGCATTGCTTCTCGTTGCCTTTGCCTCGGCCGCATCGGCGCAGCAGCCGCCGACGGTGCGCATTCGCGGCACCATCGAGGCCGTCGACGGCGCCATGCTGTCGATCAAGTCGCGCGACGGCGCCGACATGAAGGTGCGGACGACCGACAACGTCGCGGTATTCGGCGTCGCCAAGACCGATCTGTCGCAGATCAAGCCCGGTTCCTATATCGGCGTCACCGCGATGCCCGAGCCCGACGGAACGCAGAAGGCGATCGCGGTTCACATCTTCCCGGAAAACCAGCGTGGCGCCGCCGAAGGCTTTCGTCCCTGGGACCTGCGCGCCAACTCGACCATGACCAACGCCACCGTCGCCGAAACGGTGGAGGGCACCGACGGCCAGAACATCACGGTGAAATACAAGGACGGTGAGAAGAAGGTCGTGGTGCCGCCGGGCACCCCGGTCGTCACTTTCGTCGCCGGCGACAAAGCGGAGCTGAAGCCGGGCGCCAAGATCATCATCTTCGGCGCGGCGAAGAAGGAGGACGGCACCCTGGAAGCCAACCGCGTCAATGTCGGCCGCGACGGCATCGCGCCGCCGATGTGACGCGAAGCGTCATCCCGGGGCGATGCGCAGCATCGAACCCGGGATCTCGAGCGACGAACTCCGTTGTCGTCCCGGCCTAGGTGGTGTGGACACTTATCGCATCCATAAGACGATGGCTGCGAGAGTGACGACGGCCAGGTAATTTCGGGCGGTCTTTTCGAAGCGGGTTGCAACGCGGCGGAACTGCTTGAGCTTTGAGAAGCAGCATTCGACGAGATGACGCTGGGCATAGAAATGCTTGTCGAGTGGATATTTGAGCGCACGTGACGGGTTGTTGGGGATCACGGCGAGCGCGCCTTTGGCGGCGATGGCTTGGCGCAAGTGATCGGCGTCATAGGCCGTATCGGCCATGACGACCTCGGCGGATAAGCCTTCGATCAATGCGGCGGCTTGCGGTGCATCGCCCTTCTGACCTGCGGTGAGCTTGAACCGCACCGGACATCCCAAGCCTCGAACGGCCATATGTATCTTGGTGCTCAGGCCGCCGCGCGAGCGGCCGATCGCTTGATCTTCCGCTTGATCTTCAGACCCCCCTTTTTGGCGCCGGCGGCGTGCTGATGCGCCCGAACGATGGTGGAATCGACGATCAGATATTCGAAGTCCGGATCATCGGACATCGCCTCGAAGATCCGCCACCAAACACCCTTGATGCTCCATCGACTGAAGCGCCGGAACACGCTGTTCCAGTCCCCAAACACCTCCGGAAGATCGCGCCAGGGAGACCCCGTACGCACGATCCACAGCACACCTTCCACGAACATCCGGTTGTCGCGCCCGGTGGAGCCCTTCTGATCGGGGCGCCCTATGATCAGCGGCGCTATCCGCTCCCACGCCGCGTCGCTCAATACCACACGGTCCATCACACCCAAGGCGGCCTCCCCAAAAGCAGCCTTGAATCTGATTTGCTCCTAAAAGGGAATCCTTAGAGTCCACACCACCTAGGGCGCAATTGCGCGCGGGAGCCGGGACCCATAACCACCGATGGTTTTTGTTGAGATAAGCTGTGGCCACAGTCGTGTTCTAATCTTGCACGGCTGTGGTTATGGGTCCCGGCCTGCGCCGGGACGACGCTTGTGGGCCGGATGGCGATTGCCTCACACCGCCAGCACGTGATCGTCGATCTCGGCGATGGTGTTGACGCCGCACAGCCCCATCGTGGTGGTGAGCTCCTTGCCCAGGATGTCGAGCGCCTTGGCGACACCTTCCTGGCCGCCGGCGCCGAGGCCGTAGGCATAGGCGCGGCCGATCATGCAGGACTTGGCGCCGAGCGCCAGCGCGCGCATCACGTCCATGCCGGTGCGGATGCCGCCGTCGAACATGATCTCGAGCTTCGAGCCGACCTCGTCGACGATCTCCGGCAGCACCTCGATCGAGGACGGCGCGCCGTCGAGCTGGCGGCCGCCATGGTTGGACACCACGATCGCCTGCGCCCCGGTCTTGGCGGCGAGCTCGGCGTCCTCGACATCGAGGATGCCTTTGAGGATCAGCTTGCCCGGCCAGATGCTGCGGATCCAGTCGATGTCCTTCCAGTTCAGCGTGGTATCGAACTGCGATGCCGTCCATTCCGACAGCTTGGTCAGATCCTCGGTGCCTTTGACGTGACCGACGATGTTGCCGAAGCTGCGGCGTTTGCCGCGCAGCACGCCGGCGACCCATGACGGCTTGCTCGCGAAGTCCAAGAGCTTCGACAGCGACCATTCCGGCGGCACCGTCATGCCGTTCTTGATGTCCTGGTGGCGCTGGCCGATCACCTGCAGGTCGACGGTCAGCACCAGCGCCGAGCATTTCGCCGCGATCGCGCGCTCGATCAGCGACTTGATGAAGCCGCGGTCCTTCATGACGTAGAGCTGGAACCAGAACGGCTTGTCGACGGCAGCCGCGATGTCCTCGATCGAGCAGATCGACATCGTGCTCTGGGTGAAGGGAATGCCGGCCGCCTGCGCCGCGCGGCAGGCGTAGATCTCGCCGTCGCCATGTTGCATGCCGAGCAGGCCGACCGGCGCCAGGATCAGCGGCATCGCGGCCGGCTCGCCGAGGATCGTGGTCGCCAGGGTCCGCTTCGAGACATCGACCAGGATGCGCTGGCGGAACTTGATCTGCTGCAGGTCCGCGGAGTTGGCGCGCAGCGTGTCCTCGGTGTAGGAGCCGCGGTCCGCATAATCGAAAAACGCCTTCGGCACCCGGCGCTTGTGCAGCTGGCGCAGATCTTCGATGCAGGTAATGTGCTTCATGGACGTTCCCGGCCCTTCTTCTATGACGCAAGTCGTATGCAGCGAAGTCTTAATGCCGCGAAGTCTTGCGGGTGTTCGCGCTTGCCGTCATCTAGCATGGTTGGATGGCCTGCCAAATCCAAGACGAATACCAGGATGAATGCCAAGACGGATGGGAGAGCACGATGACGCAATCAGGCTCCAAGGCGAACTCCAAGCCGAACTCCAAGCCGAAAGCAGACGACAACGCCGAGAAGCGCCGGCTCGACGAGGCCCTGGAAGAGGGGCTGGAGGAGACGTTTCCCGGTTCCGACCCCGTCAATGTCACCCAGCCGGCCCCCAGCAAGGGCGACCAGCACGTCAAGCGAGGCGGCAAGGGTTAGGGCCGGCCCGCGTTTACGGGATTGCGGTTAAGGAGAGAATGTTATATTTTTCAGTGTCTTAAGCTCGAACCATGGGGTTCGATGGCGGTAATGATTCATCATATTTTTTGAAGTCATCTTAGCGCCTGACAGTCTATAAGGCCGATGCACGCTAGACTGGTGGGCGTTCGGGACTCTCTCGCCGGGTGGTTCGAGAGGTCCGTGTTGGGGGTACCATGAGCCGCAAATATTTCGGGACCGATGGAATTCGGGGCCGCGCCAATGGGCTGATCACGCCGGAGCTCGCGCTCAAGGTGGGGCAGGCCGCAGGATTGGTGTTTCAGCGTGGCGACCATCGCCATCGCGTCGTGATCGGCAAGGACACGCGGCTGTCCGGCTACATGATCGAATACGCCATGGTCGCAGGCTTCACCTCGGTCGGCATGGACGTGCTGCTGGTCGGCCCGATGCCGACGCCGGCGATCGCGATGCTCACCAAGTCGATGCGCGCCGATCTCGGCGTCATGATCTCGGCGTCGCACAATCTCTTCGAGGACAACGGCATCAAGCTGTTCGGCCCGCAGGGCTTCAAGCTCTCCGACGATGTCGAGAAGCAGATCGAGCAGCTGCTCGACGAATCGCTCGACCGTCGCCTGGCGCAGAGCGCAAGCCTCGGCCGCGCCCGCCGCATTGACGGCGTCCATGACCGCTACATCGAATTCGCCAAGCGCACGCTGCCGCGCGATCTCTCGCTCGACGGCCTGCGCGTCGTGGTCGATTGCGCCAATGGCGCCGCCTATAAGGTGGTGCCGGAAGCGCTGTGGGAGCTCGGCGCCGACGTGGTGCCGATGGGCGTCGAGCCCGACGGCTTCAACATCAACAAGGAATGCGGCTCCACCTCGCCGGAAGCGCTGTCGCGGAAGGTGCGCGAGATGCGCGCCGACATCGGCATCGCGCTCGACGGCGACGCCGATCGCGTCATCCTGGTCGACGAGCGCGGCCACATCGTCGACGGCGACCAGCTGCTCGCGGTGATCGCGCAGAGCTGGAAGGAAGAGGGACGCCTCTCCAAGCCCGGTATCGTCACCACCGTGATGTCCAATCTCGGGCTGGAGCGCTTCCTGCAGGGCCTCGGGCTGCAGATGGTCCGCACCCCGGTCGGCGACCGCTACGTGCTCGAGCAGATGCTGAGCGGCGGCTACAATCTCGGCGGCGAGCCGTCCGGCCATATCATCATGTCGGATTATTCGACGACCGGCGACGGCTTCGTCGCCGCGCTGCAGGTGCTGGCGGTGGTGCAGAAGCTGCGCCGCCCGGTGTCGGAGATCTGCCGGCGTTTCGATCCATTGCCGCAGATCCTGAAGAACGTGCGCTATCGCAGCGGCAAGCCGCTCGACGACGCCGAGGTCAAGTCCGCGATCACCGACGGCGAGAAGCGCCTCAACGGCCATGGCCGTCTGTTGATCCGTCCCTCCGGCACCGAGCCGGTGATCCGCGTCATGGGCGAGGGTGACGATCGCATCCTGGTGGAAGAGGTCGTCGACAACATCGTCAGCGCGCTCGGCCACGCCGCGGCGGCCTAGTCAATCGATCGACGAACGCCGCTCCAGCCTCGCCCCGCGTGCGGGGAGAGGCCGGAATTCAAGCTGCGCTTGAATTTCGGGTGAGGGGGCTCTCCGCGAATCCAGCTTTCACCGTCCGTCCTGAAACAGCCCCTCACCCCAACCCTCTCCCCGTGAAGAACGGGGAGAGGGAGCAGGCTTTCGTCGCGGTTCACACAGCGCATCGCTGCTATCGGCTAACGCAACTGGTCCGCCTGACCTCCGCGTCGTACGACACGGAGGTATCCGTCCCGGGAATGCTGCATTGAACAAGTCCGTCGTGAGCGAACAGGCACTGGGCGAACCGGTGCTGGTGCCGGAGTTGTCGCCCTCGCTGGCCGCAAAGGCGGCTGCCGCGGGGCCGGCCTATGTCGTGCTTGCCGGCATCAGCTTCTCGCACTTCCTCAACGACACGATGCAGTCGCTGATCGCCTCGGTCTATCCGATCCTGAAGGACAATTACGCGCTCGACTTCGCGCAGATCGGCATGATCACGCTGGCGTTCCAGTTCACCGCCTCGCTGCTGCAGCCGCTGGTCGGTCATTTCACCGACAAGAAGGCGCAGCCGTTCTCGCTTTCGATCGGCATGGGCTTCACCTTCTTCGGGCTGTTGCTGCTCAGCGTCGCGCATAGTTACGGGATCATCCTGATCGCCGCCTCGCTGGTCGGATTGGGCTCCGCGGTGTTTCATCCGGAATCGTCGCGCATAGCGCGGCTGGCGTCAGGCGGTCGTTACGGCTTCGCGCAATCGGTGTTCCAACTCGGCGGCAGTTTCGGCACCTCGATGGGACCGGTACTGGCCGCGTTGATCGTGGTGCCGTTCGGCCAGCCCTCGATCGCCTGGTTCTCCTCGATCGCGTTCCTCGCCATCGTGATCCTCTGGCGCATCGGCGTCTGGTACAAGCCGCAGATATCAGGCAAGAAGGCGGCCACCATCGCGCGGCATCCTGACCATCCAGATCAGCGCCGCGTGATGCTTGCGCTGATTGTGCTGGTCGCGCTGCTAATCTCCAAGCAGCTCTATGTCTCGAGCCTGTCGAGCTACTACATCTTCTATCTGATCGACAGGTTCGGCGTCTCGACGCAGGCGGCGCAGCTCTATCTGTTCATCTTCCTTGCCGCCAACGCCGTGGGCGCGTTCATCGGCGGGCCGCTCGGCGACCGCTTCGGCCGCAAATACGTGATCTGGTTCTCGATCCTCGGCGCGCTGCCGTTCACGCTGGCGCTGCCCTATGCCGGCCTGTTCGCAAGCGCCGTGCTGACGGTCGTGATCGGCCTGATCATCTCGTCGGCGACCTCGGCGATCATCGTGTTCGCGCAGGAACTGATGCCGCACCGCTTCGGCATGATCTCCGGCGTGTTCTTCGGCGTCGCGTTCGGCATCGGCGGTCTTGGCGCCGCGGTGCTCGGCAAGCTCGCCGACCACACCTCAATCGCCTTCGTCTATCAGCTGTGCGCATTCCTGCCGGCGATCGGCCTGCTCGCGGTGTTCCTGCCGAAGATGCCGAAGGCTGCTCGCTGAACCTCTGTCGCGAGGCCCCCGCATTAAGCGTTCGCTAACGCACGCGGCCTGCGTGCGCCGCTAACGGCGCGCAATCATCAACGCTTCATTAGCACTTGTGGCGGGATCGCCATCTTTCGCTGCTGCACGCGCGTATTGATGGACCCATAAGCACCAGCCGCAGAAAAAGGTCAGAGAAAATCAACCTTAAAAATTAGGGTTAAGTGCCGCTTAAACATTTGCTGGCATCGTCCGCCCGTGAGTTTCAGACGTGGGGCTTTCGTGTCGCCTCACTTGGCCCAAAAGGACGAAGCCAATGCGTAGCGTAAAGACCCTGATTGCCGCAGGCGCGGCATCCCTGCTGTCTTCGGTGGCGTTCGCTGCCGACATGCCGATCATGCCGCCGCCCCCGATGGCGTATGCTCCCCCGCCGGTCCAGGATTTCGGCGGCTGGTATCTGCGCGGCGACATCGGCATGACCAACACCAAGGCCAGGCTGCACGTCAACGCGTACGACACGCTGCCGGCCGGCACCGCGTTCAATCAGTACGGCACCGGCTTCGACAGCGGCATGCTGTTCGGCATCGGCGTCGGCTATCAGTTCAACAGCTGGTTCCGCGCGGACATCACCGGTGAGTACCGCTCGAAGGTCAGCTTCAACGGCACCGACTTCTTCACGTTCCCCGGGCCGAGCTCGCTGGGCGACACCTATCATGGCGGCATGCAGAGCTGGGTCGGCCTCGTGAACGTCTACGCCGATCTCGGCACTTGGGGATGCTTGACCCCGTTCATCGGTGCCGGTGTCGGTGCCGCGACGATCAAGACCTCGGCCTTCTCGGACATCGCCACGTTCCCGAGCGGGTCTGGCCTGACCAGCTCCTTCATCGCCGACGGCGCCACCAAGACCAACTTCGCCTGGGCCGTGCATGCCGGTGTCGCCTACAGGGTCACCAACAACTTCACGGTCGAACTGGCCTATCGCTACCTCGACATGGGCACCGCCGGCCAGGGCCAGGGTCACTTCTTCGACGGCACGCCGGCCGGTCCCTCGAGCTTCCAGTACCGCGACATTACCTCGCAGGACGTGAAGCTCGGCGTGCGCTTCGCCTTGCCCTGCTGCGACGTGCTGCCCCCGCCGCCGCCGCCCCCGCTGATCCGCAAGGGTTAATTTCGAGCCTTCACGGTTAACGATTGCAACGGCGCGGGACCATCCCGCGCCGTTTTTCTTTGCCGCGCGACGTCACGAGCTACTGCAACTTGGGTGGTCGAAAGCGTGTGACGACAACGATTGGTTAAGGTTAACAGGCGATGATCAGCGCGCATTCGATGAGTGGGATGGAGCGTTGCGATGCGTATGTTCTTGCTGACGGCGATGATGATGGGCGCGGTGACGGCTGCGCACGCGGCCGATCTGCCGGACTTCCCGGCCCTGCGCGGCGGCTTCAGCGACGCACCCAGCGCACCCGTCAACTGGCGCGGCTTCTATATCGGCGGGCAGGGCGGCTACGGTTCGTCCGATGAGAATTTCAGCGGCACGAATGCCAACATGCTCGCGGCCCTGCTCGATCACAACGTGATCCAGCAGATGGACGTCTCGAACTGGAATCTCGGGCTCGGCAAGGCGTCCCAACGTTCGGCGGCCTATGGTGCGTTCGCCGGCTACAACTGGCAATACGACGACGTCGTGGTCGGCATCGATGCGAGCTACATGCACGGCAAGTTCGGCGGCTCGTCCACCGCGAGCAAGGAATTGGTCAGCGGCACCGCGCTGACCGACACCCTGTTCCACGACGTGCGCGTCGATTCGTCGGCGGCGATCCAGATCAACGACATGGCGACGATCCGCGGCCGCGCCGGCTACGCCTGGGGTTGCTTCCTGCCGTATATCTTCGGCGGCGTTGCGTTCGGCAATGCCGACATCTCGCGCTCGGTCACGGTTCACGACGCCGTCAGTGCCACCATCTCGGGGCCGTTCACGCCGCTGGCGACGTTGAACGCGAACGACGTCCAGCATAATCACCTGGTGTACGGCTACACCGGCGGTCTCGGCTTCGACGTCAATATCACGGGCGGGCTGTTCATGCGCGCGGAGTGGGAATACGTTCGCTTCACGTCGACCGTCGACACCACCATCAATACAGTGCGCGCCGGTCTCGGTTACAAGTTCTGAGGCCAAGCCGCGCGGCTTGACAGTGCATGGCGTGACTGGTCGGATATCGCTCCGCAAGCGGAGCGACCTCACATGAAAATCCTCGGCGATTCCAATTCAGGCAATTGCCTGAAGGTGAAATGGGTGTGCGACAAACTGGCGCTGCCCTACACATGGGTCGAGATCGACACCATGAAGGGCGGCAGCCGGACGGCGGAATTCCTCAAGCTCAACGGTTGGGGGCAGGTGCCGACGGTGGAGCTGGATGACGGCCGCACGCTCGCGCAATCCAACGCCATCATCCGCTACCTCGCGCGCGGCAGCGATCTGATCCCCGGCGATCCCTATCGCGCGGCGCAGATGGATGCCTGGATGTTCTGGGAGCAGAACAGCCACGAGCCCTATGTCGCGGTCTGCCGGTTTCAGACCGTGTATCTCGGTAAGGCCGTTTCCGAGATCGATTCGAACCTGTTGAAGCGCGGCTATGTGGCGCTCGATCATCTGGAACGGCATCTTGCGGCGACGCAATTTTTGGTCGGTGATGCGTTCTCGCTCGCCGACGTTTCGCTGCTTGCCTATACGCGGGTCGCGGAGGATGGCGGCCTCGCGCTCGAACGCTATCCCATTATCCGCCGCTGGATCTCCGATGCCGAGCATGTGCTCGGCCTGCCGCCGGTCGGCTGACCTCTGGTGAAGATCGATATGACTGAAGCCTCATCCATCACGATCCGCCGTGCCCGCCGCGAGGATGTCGCGGTCATCGTCGGCATGCTGGCGGACGATCCGCTCGGCCGCGCGCGCGAGCGGATCGAGGATCCGCTGCCGCAAAGCTATTACGAGGCCTTCGCGCGGGTCGAGCGCGATCCCAACCTTCAGCTCGTGGTCGCCGTCGACGGCGAGGGCACCGTGGTCGGCTGCCTGCAGCTCGCGGTGCTGCCGGGCATCAGCTCGCAGGGCGGCTCGCGCGGCTTGCTCGAGGATGTCCGCGTCGCAACCCATTGCCGCAGCCGCGGCATCGGCGAGCAGCTGGTGCAGTGGGCGGTCGCGGAAGCGCGTGCGCGAGGTTGCATGCTCGTCGAGCTCTTGACGCATCACACACGCGTCGATGCGCAGCGCTTCTATGAGCGACTCGGATTCGCGCGCAGCCATGTCGGCATGACGTTGCGCTTCTGAGACGTTGCACTTCTGAAATGTGTGCGCGAAGTTGTGCCATCCACATGGCAATGCCTGCGGTAGCTGTTGCTCCGCTATCCGGTTAACAGCCAATAAACTAAGCCGGCCTCCGCGAATTTACGGGTCGGAACGAGTCCGCTATGTCGGACGTCTCCCACGGGGGCGCGGGCAACTGGGGATTTCGATGTCGGATTATTCGATCGTGCGGGTCGGCAACGAGTACATCGTGCAGGCCGGCGAGAAGAGCATTTTGAAAATATCGAGCCGGCGCAGGGCGGTTAAGATCATGACTCTCGCGGCAGATTTGCTCGATCAGGAGACGGTGCAGCAGGTCGAGGACTCCCCATCAATCAGCCGTGATCCCCCCATCGTTCCGGACCCTTCTGAACTTCCTTGACGTTTGGGCGCCCGTCCACTATCTCCGGCAGCGGGAAACCTCTCCCCACCGAGAGGCAGCTATCTGGAAGGGTAGATTATGACTGCAGCGAAGCCCGCTTCGCGGCCTGATGTGCCGCATTTCTCCTCCGGCCCCTGTGCCAAGCGCCCCGGCTGGAACCCCAACAATCTGAAGGACGCCGCGCTCGGCCGCTCGCATCGTGCGAAGGTCGGCAAGGCCAAGCTCAAGCTCGCGATCGAACTGACGCGTGAAGTGCTTGAAGTGCCTGCCGATTACAAGATCGGCATCGTGCCGGCGTCGGACACCGGCGCGGTCGAGATGGCGCTGTGGTCGCTGCTCGGTGCGCGGCCCGTCACCACGCTCGCCTGGGAATCCTTCGGCGAGGGCTGGGTCAGCGATATCGTCAAGGAATTGAAGCTGAAGGACGTCACCAAGCTGAACGCGGCCTACGGTGAAATCCCCGATCTCGCCAAGGTCGACCCTGCGTCGGACGTCGTCTTCACCTGGAACGGCACCACCTCCGGTGTGCGCGTTCCGAACGCCGACTGGATCAGCGCGACCCGTGAAGGCCTGACGATTTGCGACGCGACCTCGGCCGCCTTCGCGCAGCCGCTCGATTTCGCCAAGCTCGACGTCGTCACCTTCTCCTGGCAGAAGGCGCTCGGCGGCGAGGCGGCGCACGGCATGCTGATCCTGTCGCCGCGCGCGGTGGAGCGGCTCGAGACCTACAAGCCGGCCTGGCCGCTGCCGAAGATCTTCCGCCTCACCAAGGGCGGCAAGCTCAACCAGGGCATCTTCGAGGGCGAGACCATCAACACGCCGTCGATGCTCTGCGTCGAGGATTATCTCGATGCGTTGAACTGGGCGAAGTCGATCGGCGGCCTGAAGGCGCTGATCGCGCGCGCCGACGCCAACACCAAGGCGCTCGCCGACTGGAAGGCGAAGACGCCCTGGATTGACTTCCTGGCCAAGGATCCCGCGATCCGCTCCAACACCTCGGTGTGCCTGAAGTTCACCGATCCCGCGATCACCTCGCTTCCATCAGATGCGCAGGCCGACTTCTGCAAGAAGCTGGTCGCGCTGGTGGAGAAGGAGAACGCCGGCTTCGACTTCGCGTATTACCGCGATGCGCCGGCCGGCCTGCGGATCTGGTGCGGCGCCACCGTCGAGGCAAAGGACGTCGAGCTGCTGACGCAGTGGATCGACTGGGCCTTCGCCGAAACCAAGGCAGTGTTGCCCAAGGCGGCCTGACGATGTTCGCCAATCCGCTGACCGAAAGGCTCGCGGATTTCATCTGCGGCATCGGGATCGACGTGCGTCCGGCGCACTTGCCGGACGCGACGTTCCTGCCCGGACTTCGCATCAGTGGCGGCGTCATCTTCGTCGATGAGGAGAAGCTCGCTCATCCCGGCGATCTCCTGCACGAGGCCGGTCATCTCGCGGTGACCGATCCGTCGATGCGGAACACACCGGAGCTGGCAACGCCGTCGGAAGGCGACGAGATCGCGGCCATTGCCTGGTCCTACGCGGCGGCGAAGCACCTCGATATCGATCCGGCGATCGTCTTCCACGAGCACGGCTATCGAGGCAGCTCGAAGGCCCTGGTCGCGGACTTCGACGCCGAACGCACCTTCGGTCAGCCGCTGTTGCAGTACTACGGCATGACCTTCGAAAAGCGGCAGGCCGCCGAGAACGGCGTCCCGCCATTTCCGTTCATGGTGCGCTGGCTGCGCTGAGCGCCCGCGCATTCGTTGCAAGCACGCATTCAAGGGCCGCCGCTCGCGGCTTAACCGGACTGATCACAAGGATTGCAATCATGGCACCCAAAGTTCTGATTTCCGACGCGCTGTCTCCCGCCGCCGTGCAGATCTTCAAGGATCGCGGTGTCGAGGTCGACTTCCAGCCCAACCTCGGCAAGGACAAGGAAAAGCTCGCCGAGATCATCGGCAACTACGACGGTCTGGCGATCCGCTCGGCCACCAAGGCGACCGCCAAGATCATCGAGAAGGCGACCAGGCTGAAGGTGATCGGCCGCGCCGGCATCGGCGTCGACAATGTCGAGATTCCAGCCGCGACCGCCAAGGGCATCATTGTGATGAACACGCCGTTCGGCAATTCGATCACGACCGCCGAGCACGCCATCACCTTGATGCTGGCGCTGGCGCGCGAGATCCCGCAGGCCGATGCCTCGACCCAGGCCGGCAAGTGGGAGAAGAACCGCTTCATGGGCGTCGAGATCACCGCCAAGACGCTCGGGGTGATCGGCTGCGGCAATATCGGCACGATCGTCGCCGACCGCGCGCTCGGCCTGCGCATGAAGGTGATCGCGTTCGATCCGTTCCTGTCGCCGGAGCGCGCCAAGGACATCGGCGTCGAGAAGGTCGAGCTCGATGACCTGTTGAAGCGCGCCGATTTCATCACGCTGCACACGCCGCTGACCGAGAAGACCCGCAACGTCATCGACGCGGCCGCGATCGCCAAGATGAAGAAGGGCGTGCGCATCATCAACTGCGCCCGCGGCGGCCTGGTCGACGAGCAGGCGCTGGTCGATGCGCTAAATTCCAAGCATGTCGCGGGCGCCGCCTTCGACGTGTTCGTCGAGGAGCCGGCGACCTCGAACGTGCTGTTCGGTCATCCCAACGTGATCTGCACCCCGCATCTCGGCGCGTCCACCACCGAGGCGCAGGAGAACGTCGCGCTGCAGGTCGCCGAGCAGATGTCGGATTACCTGCTGTCGGGCGCGATCTCGAACGCGGTCAACTTCCCGTCGATCACCGCGGAAGAGGCGCCGAAGCTGAAGCCGTTCATCGAGCTCGCCGAGAAGCTCGGCTCGTTCGCCGGCCAGCTCACCGAGAGCGGCATCCTCAAGACCCAGATCACCTATGAGGGCCACGTCGCCGAGATGAAGATCAAGGCGATCACCTCGGCGGTGCTCTCGGGCCTGCTGCGGCCGATGCTGGGCGAGGTCAACGTGGTCTCGGCGCCGGTTGTCGCCAAGGAGCGCGGCATGGTGGTGGACGAGGTCGTCCGCGCCGCGCAGAGCGACTATGAAAGCCTGATCACGGTCACCGTCACCACCGAGCGCCAGGAGCGTTCGGTGTCCGGCACCGTCTACGCCGACGGCAAGCCGCGCCTCGTCGACATCAAGGGCATCCGCGTCGACGCCGAATTCGGCAAGTCGATGATATACGTGACCAACGAGGACAAGCCGGGCTTTATCGGCGCGTTCGCGAGCCTGCTCGGCGATGCCAAGATCAACATCGCGACCTTCCATCTCGGCCGCGTCAAGCAGGGCGGCGACGCCATTGCGCTGGTCGAGGTCGACGGCGCGGTGCCGGCCGAGCTGCTTGCCAAGGTGCAGGCGCTGCCGCAGGTGAAGCAGGCCAAGGCGCTGACGTTTTAACCCGGTTCGGGCGACGCCGGGCCACAGGTCCGGCGTCGGCGGACCGTCTGCATGGACGTTTGCTTGTCCCGAGATGGTTTCGCCCTTCCATCGGGTCGCGTGAGCAGGCCCGACGGTATCGATTTCAGCGGCGAGGCTACGCGCGCTCCATCAGGTCACCCGAAGTATTTTCGGACGATGTCCTTGTTCACCTTGCAGATATAGGTGTATTTCGGATTGACCACCTGCGTGCATCGCGCCTCCGCGATTTGACCGAGCAGCATGTAGCTTTCGGCTGCGGGTATCTTCCATTCGTCTTCAAGCCAGTAAACCATTTCTTCGAATGCAAGCCGCATGGCGTCTTCGAGCGGACGCGCACAGCCGAGCGTGCAGATGTGGGTTGGCGTTTCGATTCGGGGATGGTTCAGGCGCGCCGGAGCTTTTTCGAGCGACACTTTGACAGTGAGGGTGGCTGCGATCTCGATGGCGCCCATGCCGTTGCATTCCCCGTCCCCCTGGATTGCGTGGCAGTCGCCGAGGAACAGATGTGCACCGTCGGCATGGACCCGGAGCATGACGGTGTTGCCGGTGGTGATTTCCTGAACATCCAGGTTTCCACCGTGCGTGCCGTTGTCCACGGTGAGAACCGCGCCATGAAGCGGTGCGACTCCGATCACGCCTATCATCGGTTTGACCGGAAGTTTTAGATGCTCGTTCCAGTGCACAAGGCCATCCTTGACCTCGACAACACGCGTCTGGATGCCGAACTCCCTGCGGCGCACCCAGTCCGGGAACATACCGATGCCGGGCCACAGCGCCGTAAATCCAAGCCCCCCAACCTCCATGTTGACGATCTCGACCTTCAGCATGTCGCCGGCCTTGGCGCCGCGAACCTCGATGGGCCCCGTCGCCCCGTTGACGAACGGCATGGTGATGTCGGCTTCGATCAGTTGCTGCCCGAGATGACGGATCGTTCCGTCGTTGGCATTGATCGCGCATTCGACGACGAACGTTTCGCCGGGAGAGACGCTGGCAATGAAACGGTCCAGGCCCGACAGGGCATACTTGATATTGCCTTCTTTGGCGACGCGCTGCGACATCTCCACGTTCCTTTTCTTGCTGTTGCCGAAATAGGGGAATCTATTGAACCTTGCGCCAGGGCATGAGCAGCCGTTCAAGGCGGCCCACCACGAACGTCAGCAGCAATGCCAGGCCGATCGTTGCAATCAGCGCTGCAAACACCTTGGGAATGATGTAGAGCGAGCCGGCCTTGAAGATTGCGTGTCCCAGACCTTCTGACGACGACATGAATTCGCCGACGATCGCACCGATCAGCGCAAATCCGACGGTGAGCTTCAATCCTGCAAAAATATCGGTGAGCGATGCGGGCACCACCAATTTGCGGAATATCTGGAACTTCGAGGCTCCCAGTGTCCGCATCAGGTTGACCTGGTCGGCGTCAACGCCCGTCGCGCCCTTGTAGGACGTCACGAGCGCCACGATCACGACCGACAACGTCGACATCGCGACTTTCGAGATCAGGCCTGTGCCGAACCAAATGATGATGATCGGCGCAAGCGCGATGATGGGAATCGATCCCAAGGCGATGATGAAGGGTTCGACAACGCGCGATACGAAACGCGAGTACCAGAGCAGAAGCCCGATCAGCGTTCCGAAGAAATTACCGACCACGAAGCCGAGCAGGGTTTCGAAGCCGGTGACATAGATATCGCGCCACAGCGAGCCATCGCGCGCCGACTGGCCCAGAAAGCCGAAGATCGCCGAGGGCGACCCGAACATGAAGGCTGCCTGCTTGTCCTGCCCTGTCGCGCGCTCCCACAACACAAGCAGCGCAGCCAAGAGCGCGACCTGAGTGAGCAGGACGAGTCCGGCTACGCGCCAACGCTTCCAGTGGTGCGCCGGCGGAGGCGGTGATCCTTGCACAACGTTCCCAAAATCGTCCTGTGCATTCGCGGTCATTGGAGTACGACGTCGAGATCGGCCCATATCTGCCGAACGTAGGCGCTGAATTGCCGGCTTTCGCGAGCGGCGATCATGTCAGTTCGTTTACCGTCCAGATCTATGTCGTACGTCGCCTTGACGGTTGTCGGCCTCTTCGACAGCACGATGACCCTGTCCGCCAGAGAGACGGCCTCCTCGATATCGTGGGTAATCAGCAACAAGGAGCGCCCGCGCTCGCGAACCAGCTTTGCAGTGTCACTTTCGATCAGCAGCTTGTTCTGAAAGTCCAACGCGGCAAACGGCTCGTCGAGAAGCAGCACCTCCGGATCATTGACCAATGTGCGGGCGAGTGCCACCCGTTGGCGCATGCCGCCTGACAATGTCGACGGATAGTGATCGGAGAAGCCGTGCAATCCGAGTTGATCCAGCATCGCGCGGCTGCGGTCATGCGCTTCGCTCGCCGCAAGGCCGCGGATTTCCAGTCCCAGCTTGACGTTGCTCAATGCAGTGCGCCAGGGAAACAGCAGATCCTTCTGCAGCATGTAGCCTACGTTCTGCGGCTGGCCGACGATCTCGTGCCCGTACCAGCGGATTCGCCCGGAGTCAGCCGGTATCAGTCCGCACAGCGTATTGAGCAGTGTCGTCTTTCCGCATCCCGATGGACCAACGATGCTGACAATCTCGCCCTTCTTCAGCGTCAAGCTAAGATTGCCGATCACCGGGACAAATCGCCCCGCAACATCGTAGCCTTTGGCGACGCCTTCCACGGTCAACGGCACCAAGGACGCTGCGGATGTTCCGGTGCCGCCGTGGCCGGTGGTGATCGCAACTGTCATTTCAGACTGGCGACGGCCTTGTCGGCAAAGGAATTGTCGATGATCTGGTCGAACGGGATCGTGCCCTTGGCGTTGCCGAGGTAGACCTGCATCTCCATTAGATTCTTCCATTGATCCGGCTTGGTCACCACGGACTGTGCCGGGATCAGATACTGCAATTCGGCATCGATCGCCTTGTCGACAACCGCGCCCGGCAGATCCGGAAATTCCTTGCGGGCGACTTCCTTTGCGAAGGCGGGGTCTGCGTAGGTCTTGCGCGAGGCCTCCTCGAACGATGTCACCAGGGCTTGAACCATCGCGGGGTCTTTCTGGATCGTCGATGGAAGGACCATGATTCCCGTATTGCAGAACGGGCCGATGTAGGTGGAGAAGTCGAACACCACCTTGGCTCCCTGGGCCTCGGCCGCGGCCACGCTGGGCTGATACGCGATGGCAATATCCGCCTGACCGGCCAGCATCGCAGCAATTTCGGTTCCAGGATTCACTGGCACGATGGTGGCATCGACGCCGACCTTGAGGCCGGCTTTTTCAAGCAGGCGCTTCGCCACGCTGAAATTCGTATTCGGTTCCGGCGAGGTTACGATCTTCAGGCCCTTGAACTCTTTCGGGTCGGTGATGGGCTTTAACGTCTTTGAGACGCCGAAATAGTGTGCGCGCTGGACGACCGTGCCGACGACGACGCCCGGGCCACCGTTCTCCCGCGAGATCTGCGCCATGGTCGCATCGCCGATGGCAAAGTCAGCCGATCCGCCAAGCACTGCAGCGAACGTTTGCGTGTCGCCTCCAGCGGCGCTGACCTTCATGTCGAGACCGTTCTTTTCGAAGATCTTTGCATGCATGCCGACGTAGAGATTGATGTAACCGAGGTTGTGGACTGCTTCGCTGAAACGAACTTCTTTCAAGCCGGCCGCCGCGGCCGTCCTGATCGCGATCGGTCCGCCGAGCGCGAAACCACAAGCAAGACCAGCGGAAGCGGTCAGGATGTTGCGGCGGCTGACGCCGGTCTTGACGTCGGTAAAATCGCGGACAAGGCCAGTCATGATCTCAACTCCCTGCAGGACCGTTGGCGTTCGCGGCGAGGGTAATCGGTCGTTCGGATTTGCGACAAGAAGAAAGTACAGACAGCTGCTGCCGGGTTTTGTGCAAGATTTGGATTTGCGTCAGCGGCGTGCCAGTTCTTGCCGGGAGTGTGCCCCCGGATCGAAAAATTGCGCTCGATGCAGGGGCAGCTTGATCAAATCCCCGCCACGGTGCAGCGCATTATGTCACTTTTGCCAGAATGGCTGCCTGAATTGTTCTCGTCGAGATCAGCGATTGACACGGATTGATGCGAAGCGGCCCGTCACAGCGCCTCCGCACTTTTCCGCGGCGATGCTGATCGCACGACGGCCCCGGCCGTCGACGTCCTTCGGCGCGTTCGTTTGCGGCGTGCTGCCGCTTGCGATTTCGCCGGCCGGCGTCGCCTTCAGGCAGGCAGATAGATTGTCGATGACGTTTCGCAGCCTGACATTCTCGACGGCAAGTCCGCGCATGTCGAGCACGGCTGGGTGGTCTAGACCGCCATACCGCCGCCTCCATCGGTAGAATGTTCGAAGCGAGATGCCGGATGTCGTGCAAATCTCGGCCACCGAGACGCCGGTATTCGCCTCGTATAGGAGATGCCGGATCTCATTTTCCGTGAATTGAGACCGCCTCATCAGAGTCTCCATTTGTCGCGCGGCCGCACGGAAAGGTGGCGCATGGCGTCCGCGCATCGGGTTACCAGGGCCACCCTACCATGGACCAGGAATGCTCAAAGGGCCCAAGCCTGCGGCTGTTTTTGACACCAAGTCTTGCCTAGGATGATGGCCGACATTTCCCGAGGGCAACTGCTTTGGAGGAGCGATGCCGCGCCGCCATGAAATTCCCGCCACTCCTGAGAACATGGTATGGGGGTACCTAGACAGTGCCAGTCCACCGGTTCTTACCGTGGAGTCCGGTGACTCGGTCACGCTGCATAGTTTCCCGGCGGGTGGGAAAGAAACCTTGCCGGACGATTTCAGTCGGGTCCCTGCCGATTATCTCCATGCGCTGAATACGCTGCCGCCGGGACCCGGACCGCATTTCATCACCGGGCCGGTCTACGTGAAGGGTGCCCAGGTCGGCGACACGCTTCAGGTCGACATTCTCGACGTGAAGGTCAGACAGGACTGGGGATTTGTTTCGATCCTGCCTTTGCTCGGCACGCTGCCGGACGAATTCACCGACTACGAAACCATTCATCCGACCATCGACCGCGATGGGAATTTTTGTACGATGCCCTGGGGCAGCAGGATCGAGCTCAGTCCGTTTTTCGGAATCTTGGCAACCGCGCCACCGCCGGCGTGGGGCCGGTGCGGATCGCCGGTCCCGCGCGCGTTCGGTGGCAACATGGACAACAAGGAGCTTCGCGCGGGCACCACGCTGTATCTGCCCGTATTCAATGAGGGCGCTCTGTTTTTCGCCGGCGATGGGCACGCCGTTCAGGGGGATGGCGAAGTCTGCATCACGGCCCTGGAGACCGGAGTCACAGGCACGGTCCGCCTGACCGTGCGGAAGGACATGCGGGTCAAATGGCCGTTTGCAGAAAATGCAACCCACCTCATCTCGATCGGACTGGACGAAGACCTGGACGACGCCGCCAAACAAGCCGTCCGCGAGATGGTCAACCACATCTGCGCGCGCACGAATCTCACGCGCAACGAGGCGTATATGCTGTGCTCTCTCGCAGGCAATCTGCGCGTAACGCAATTGGTCGACGGCAATAAGGGAATTCACATGATGCTCGCGAAATCGGCCCTGTGAGGAGCACCTTGGAATTCCAGGCACGTTTGTAGGCTTCATCCGCGCCGCCACGTGATCCTGCTTCGTCGGTTGCGTCGGGCCGCTTCCGTTCCGCAGAGCGGTATTTTGATGGCGCTTATTTCTGTTGCCTTGACGCGCCATGTGTACGAAGACAGCATCCAAGCTGAAATCATCCACTCAGAGGGAGAAAACAATGCGTGAAGCCGTAATCGTTTCCTACGCGCGCACCGGCCTGGCGAAGTCCGGCCGTGGCGGATTCAACATCACCCCGCCGATGTCGCTGGCTGGGCACGCCATCAAGCACGCGGTCGAGCGCGCCGGCGTCGACAAGGATTATGTCGAGGATTGCTATCTCGGCAATTGCGCGCATGGCGCGCCGAACATCGGCCGTCAGGCGGCGCTGCTCGCCGGCCTGCCGAAGACCACCGCGGGTGTCTCGGTGAACCGCTTCTGCTCGTCGGGCCTGCAGACCATCGCGATGGCCGCCAACTCGATCCGCTCCGACGGCTCCGATTGCATCGTCGCCGGCGGCGTCGAGAGCATCTCGATTCCCGGCGGCGGCTCGCCGAAGGAGTCGATCGATCCGGACCTGCTCAAGACCGCGCCTGACATCTTCATGGCGATGATCGACACCGCCGACATCGTCGCCGAGCGCTACAAGCTCAGCCGCGAATACCAGGACGAGTATTCGCTGGAGTCGCAGCGCCGCATGGCGGCCGCGCAGCAGGCCAACAAGTTCAAGGACGAAATCGTCCCGATGAAGACCAGGATGAAGGTGGTCGACAAGGCGACCAAGGCCGAGTCGATCGTCGATTACGTCGTCGATCGCGACGAGTGCAACCGCCCCGAGACCACGCTGGAAGGTCTTGCCAAGCTCGAGCCGGTCAAGGGCCCGGGCAAGTTCGTCACCGCCGGCAATGCCAGCCAGCTGTCCGACGGCGCCGCTGCCGTGGTGCTGATGGAAGCCAAGGACGCCGAGAAGCGCGGCCTCAACCCGCTGGGCCGCTTCGTCGCCTGGGCCTCGGCCGGCTGCGAGCCCGACGAGATGGGCATCGGTCCGGTCTTCGCCGTGCCGAAGCTCTTGAAGCGCCACGGCCTGAAGATCGACGACATCGATCTCTGGGAGCTCAACGAGGCCTTCGCCAGCCAGTGCCTCTATTCGCGCGACCAGCTCGGCATCGATCCCGAGAAGTACAACGTCAATGGCGGTTCGATCGCGATCGGCCATCCCTTCGGCATGACGGGTGCCCGGCTCACCGGCCACCTGCTGCAGGAAGGCCGTCGCCGCAAGGCCAAGTGGGGCGTCGTGACCATGTGCATCGGCGGTGGTCAGGGCGGCGCCGGCCTGTTCGAGATCTACAGCTAAACGCGATCGATCCGGATCGTGCGAGAACGAGCGGCCCGGCGGCAACGCCGGGCCGCTTTTCGTTGAAGCCGGCTATGACGTCGGCAAATCCGCCGCGCGTTCGCCAAATTCGAGCGCGGCCACCAGTTCGAGCGCCTGCCTGAGATCGGCGGCCTGCTTCGCGCCAAAGGCGGTCTCGAAACGGTCCTGTGCCTCACGCCAGGCGGCCTGCGACTCGTCAAGCCTGGCTTCGCCGCGCTTGGTCAGCCGCACCAGTCGGCTGCGGCGGTCGTTGTTGTCGACCGTGATGGTCAGGAGGCCGTCGCGCTCGAGCGGCTTGAGGTTGTGGTTGAGCGCGGTGCGGTCGAGCACCAGCGCTGCTGCGAGTTCCCCCATCGTCGGGGATCCCGACCGTCTGACATAGACCAGGATAGCCCGCTGCGTGCCGCGCAGTCCTGACGTCGCGAGGATCGAATCGTAGAGCTGTGACACGCGCCGCGTCGCCTTGCGCAACGCCGTGAGATTGCACCGGCTGGTATCGATTTTCGCCATGCTGCCTCCAGACTGGACTTGACATATACATGCATATGCACCTATTTGCAATAGATGCATATGCACGTATCCGGAGGGTATGATGTCGGAGGTAGAGGCGGAGACCATCGACCTGGTGGTCGGGACTGACGCGCAGCGGCGGCCGCGCGCGGCGACGGCATCCCCGCGCCAGGTGCTCGCGATCGTATCGGTCGGGATCTGCCTCGCCAATCTCGACCTGTTCATCGTCAATGTCGGGCTGCCGAACATCGCGCAGGAATTCCGCGGCGCCTCGCTCGAGGATCTGTCCTGGATCCTCAACGGCTATGCGATCGCTTATGCAGCGTTGCTGGTGTTCTTCGGCCGGCTGGCGGAGCGGCACAGCCGCAATCTGAGCTTTCTGCTCGGCGTTGCGCTGTTCACCGCAGCGTCGGCGGCGTGCGCGCTTGCGCCCAACGTCGAATTGCTGGTCGCCGCCCGCATCGCGCAGGCCGCCGGGGCGGCGTTGATGACCCCGACCTCGATCGGCCTGCTGCTGGCGTCGTTTCCGCCCGAGCAGCGCCCTGGCGCGGTGCGCACCTGGACCGCGATCGGCGGCCTTGCCGCCGCGCTCGGGCCGCTGGCGGGCGGTGTGCTTGTGACCTTCGACTGGCGCTGGATCTTCATCGTCAACGTCCCGATCGGCGTGGTCGCGCTCATCATCGGCTGGCTGAAATTGCCCGAAGTGCCCGGCCACGACGTGCCGCGTCCCAGTTTCCGGGCGGCACTGCTGGTGACCTCTGGCATCGGTGCGCTGACATTTGCGATCGTGAAGGCCAATGACTGGGGATGGAGTTCGCGCGGCGTCATGCTCGGCTTTGCCATCGCAGCAATCTCGCTTGCCGCCTTCGCGTGGCACTGTCTCAGATCGAAGAACCCGTTCGTCGATCCTGCGCTGTTCGCGGTCAGGCCGTTCACCGGCGCCACGCTGGTGATGGCGCCTTACTCCGCGGCGTTTGGCGCGATGCTGCTGTCGGTGGCGCTGTGGGACCAGACCGTATGGGGCTGGTCGGCATTGCAGACCGGACTTGCGATCGCGCCGGGGCCGCTGCTTGTCCCGTTCACCTCACTGTTGTTTGCCGGCCGCCTGATCGCGCGATTTGGCGCGGCAGCGGTCGTGTCCGCCGGAATCCTGTCCTTTGCGGGCGCCCTCGCGATCTGGGCGACCTGCATGGGTCCTGAAGCCAACGTGCCTGCCGCTGTGGTCGGCATGATGTTCACCGGTATCGGTGTCGGGCTGACCTTTCCGACCCTGATGGGCGTCGGCGCCGGTTCTCTGCCGCCGTCGTCATTCGCCACCGGCTCCGCCGTCATCAACATGATCCGGCAGGCGGCGCTAGCGATCGGCGTCGCGATCTTCGTCGCGATCCTCAACGCCGGTCTCGATGGCCGAGC
Source organism: Bradyrhizobium sp. 26S5 (assembly GCF_036923295.1). Classification (NCBI taxonomy): domain Bacteria; kingdom Pseudomonadati; phylum Pseudomonadota; class Alphaproteobacteria; order Hyphomicrobiales; family Nitrobacteraceae; genus Bradyrhizobium; species Bradyrhizobium sp. 26S5. The sequence continues at coordinate 1,877,274 of NZ_CP145948.1, forward strand.
GGATCGCGGCGTTTCAGCGCGGATGGTGGATCATGATCGCCATCACCATGGCCGCTTGCGTGCCGAATTACCTGTTCATCCGGCGCAAAACGGATCGCTAACGGCGGAAACCCCGGCCGCGCCATACCGCAGCCGCGACGGCGCCATTGTGGCGCCGCACCGAAACCTCAATCGAACCAGTCCCTTCCTCGCTGCGTCTCACCACGAGAAACGGCGCGCCTGCGAGCCCGGCGTGCCGTTCGGCTCGTGCGATGCGACGTTTTCCCGGAGGGATGTCATGCGAAAGATTGCGAATTGTCTTGTGACCACCAGCCTGGTGCTGGCGGGAGCGCTGGTTGCCGAGCCGCTGCATGCGGCCAATCTCGATGCGGCCTCGCAGGTCGACGCCGTCACAGTCTATCCCGATGGCGCGAGCGTCACCCGCGTCATCACGCTGGACCTGCCCGCAGGTGACAACACGCTCATTGCCAACGACTTCCCGATGGGGCTCGATCCGTCCTCGCTGCGGGTCGAGGGCGAAGCGGGCGGCAGGCTGACGATCGGGGCGATCGACGCCCGGCCGCCGCGCCCGCTGCCGCCGGCCAACCTGCCCGAGATCGACAAGCGGATCGAGGCGCTCAGGGATCAGCGCGAGGATCTGCAGGGCATCATCGGCGCCGCGGAAGCGCGGCGCAAATTCGCCGAGCACTTCGCCGAGGCCGCACCGGTCGGCATCGGCGAGAAGGGCGAGGCGCGTCCGGTGAGCGAGTGGCGCACCGCATTCTCGGCGGTCGGGGATGAAGTCGCAACCGCCGACACCGCGATCCGCGACGCTACCCGCAAGCAGCGCGACATCGACCGCGAGATCGCCCGGCTTGAGGCCGATCGCGCCGCCAAGCCGCCGAGCAAGCTCGAGGTGCGGATCGAGCTTGCCTCCGCCGCCGCGACCCGCGCGACGCTGCGGGTGACCTATGCGGTGCGCAACGCGCGCTGGACGCCGCTCTACGACGCCCGTCTCGACACCGGCGCCAAGGACCGCAAGCCGGCGATCGAACTGGTGCGCCGCGCCGAGATCACCCAGTCGACTGGCGAGGATTGGTCGAACGTGGCGCTCGTCGTCTCCACCGTGCGCGTCGCTCGCGGCGGCAACGCGCCCGACCTCAATTCGCTGATCGTGCAATATCCGCAGCCGCCGCGGGCATCGCGAAGCAGGGAGGACGGCGTGCAACAGCGCGCGGCGACCCTGGCACCCGCTCCGGCCGCGGACGCGCTCAAGGAATTCCGCTTTGGTGGGGGGACAACCTTTGGGGAACTGGAGGCGACCCCAGAGATCGGCGCGTTCCAGGCCACCTTCAAGATTCCCGGCCGCGTCAGTGTCGTCGCCAATGAGGGCGCCAAGAGCCTGCGCATCTCCACGGCGACGATCACCCCCGATCTCGCGGTGCGCGCCGTCCCGGTGATCGATCCGGCCGCGTTCCTGGAAGCGAGCTTCGTGCAGGCCGACGATGCGCCGCTACTGCCCGGACAGGTCGCGATCTATCGCGACGGCATCCTTGTCGGCCGCAGCCGGATGGCCACGGCCGCCAAGGACGAGACCGTGCGGCTCGGCTTCGGTGCCGACGACAAGGTCAAGATCGAGCGCACGGTGGTGAAGCGCAATGAAGGCTCCGCCGGTCTGATCGTGACGACGTCGAAGACCGACGAGCGCGCGTTCAAGACCGCGGTGCGCAACGGCCACGACTTCCCGATCAAGGTCGCGATCCAGGATCAGCTGCCGGTCAGCGAGAACGACGACATCGTGGTCGAGATGCTTCCGGCGTCGACGCCTGCCACCACCACCAATCTGCGCGACAGGCGCGGGGTGCTGGAATGGGCGTTCGAGGCCAAGCCGGGTGACGTCAAAGACATCAATTTCGCCTGGCGGATGCGCTGGCCCAAGGACAAGGGCGTCGTGATGGTGCCGGCGGGCTAGAGGTGTCATGCCCCGCCTTGAGCGGGGCATCCAGTACGCCGCGGCTTATCCGTTGAACTCGGACGCCTCTGGAATACTCGATCGCCCGGTCAAGCCGGGCGATGATACCGTATTTGGTGAGAAGCAATTTCCTCACTTCGCCTTCAGGAAATCGCCGACTTCGAGCAGCACGAACTCGTCGTCATCGGCCTTGTTCGGATCGCGGCTCGAGGAGAACGGCAGATTGTTGTCGTTGCCGACGATGATGTGGGTCTCGTCGACCCGGTCGACATTCTCGATGGTGAAGAACGGGAAGGTGTAGACGCCATCGTTGAGCGGCTTCTTCGCCTTCTTGTTCGGATCACGGATCTTCAGGAGGTCGATATAGGCGATCTTGCGCCGGGAAGCAGTTCTCGCCGCGGGCGCCTTGCGGGCAGGCCTTGTCGGCGGTGCCTTCGCCATTGTCGCGCTCGATCACGAGACCCTGGGTCGGGTCGATCATGTTGAAGTCGCCGATCGCATTGCTGTTCTGCTCGAACACATATTGCCAGTAACGTCCGGTGAACTTCTCCGCGGCGACGTCGAATTCCAGGATGCGCGAGGCTTCCTTGCCGTCGACCTTCTCCCAGTCCTTCTTGTCGGCATCCCATAGCGGTCCCTCGAGCAGGCCGTAGAGGAACTTGCCGTCCTTGGACGAGGCAAAGCCCTCATAGCCCTTGGAGCGGCGCAGATTGACGTTGGTGTAGCTCGCACCGGGCGCGCCCGGCGACTGCACCGCCCAATGGTCAGGCGAACGCACCGGCTTGCCGTCGGCGACGGTCTCGAACACGGCAAGGATCTTGCCGGTCTTGTCGGCCTTCAGGATATAGGGTCCGAATTCGTCGCCGATCCAGAACGTGTCGTTGACGATCTGGAAGCCTTCGGTATCGAAGTCTGCGCCGGTCAGATAACGCTTGGCGGTGTCCTCATGCACGATGCGGAACGGCACCTTCTTGTCGGGATCGTGCAGGAACACGGTCTCCTGGCGCTCGATCTTGCCGCTGGTCCAGTCGATCTTGTGCTGGTTCAGGTACAGCATCGAATCCGCCGAGTTGTAGCGCGAGCCCATGCCGTTGTCGGTGATCACCCAGAACGAGCCGTCCGCCATCACCTTGATGCCGGAATGGCCCTGCAGCGGCTGGCCCTTGAACGGCAGCGACACACCGGTCGGCCGCTCGTAGGATTTCCCCATCACGGTGCCGATGGCGTCGACGCGCTTGCCAGTGGTGTATTTGCCCGAGGTCTTGAGATCATCAGGCGCATCCGCGGGGGCGTCGATGAAGCTCTCCGCCGGCATCACGGCGTGTCCCGCCAGCGTCGCCGGGAATTCGCCCTCGCTCTGCGCGAACGCGGATGTGGCGAGCAGGACGGTGGCGACAGAGCAAAGCAATGACAGGCGCATGGTTGGTCTCCCAAGGAAAGATACGAAGGAACAAACGATGCGGTGTTCTCGGAGGCGCCTGTTACAGGCGCCTGACAGTTTTGTGAATCGCCGGCGTTGCCCCGGGATAAGCCTTGCGGCGTTACGTCGCCTTGCCCGCCGGCCGCATCGTCTGCGGCAGCAGGAACGGCACGCCGTTCGCGGTGTAGTCGATCGCAACGTCGATCTCGAAGATCTTGCGCAGCGTCTCGGCCTGCATCGCGGCGGCGCGATCGCCGTCGACGGCAAGCCGGCCGCGGTGCAGCAGCAGGATGCGGTCGGCGAACCGCATCGCGAGGTTGAGGTCGTGCAGGATCGCGATCACGGCGGTGCCGCGCCCGGCGCGCCGCCGCGCGGTCTCGACGAGGTCAATCTGGTGCCGCAGATCGAGGCTCGATGTCGGCTCGTCCAGCAGCAACAATCCGGGCCCGTGCAGCGCCTCGCCGCAGGCGAGCTGCACCAGCACGCGGGCGAAATGCGCGCGTTGCTGCTCGCCGCCGGACAGCGTCGGCAATTGCCTGGAACGGAAATGCGCCAGCCCGACCTCGTCCAGCGCCGCCTCGACGAGGTTACGCGCCGCCGTGCGCGGGCTTTCGCCGGCGCCCATGCTGACGATTTCCTCGACGGTGAACGGGAAGGTGACGTTGACATGCTGCGACAGCATCGCGCGGTGCTGCGCTAGCTCGCGCGGCCCGTAGCCGTGCAGGTCACGCTGCTTGAGCCTGATCGAACCGCGGGACGGACGGAGGTCGCCGGAGAGCATCCGCAAGAGCGTTGATTTGCCGGCGCCGTTGGGACCGACGATCGCGACCATTTCGCCGGCGCCGATCCGCAGGGAGACTGCATCGACCAAGGTCGTGCCACCGACCGTCATCGACACCGATTGTGCTTCGAGCAGCGCGCTCATAGCGACACCAGCCCACGCTGGCGCAGCAGCATGGCGAGGAAGAACGGCGCGCCGATCGCCGCGGTCAGGATGCCGATCGGCATTTCGGCAGGTGCCACGATGGTGCGCGCCACCGTATCGGCACCGACCAGGAGGATGGCGCCAAGCAGTGCGGAGGCCGGCAGCAGCAGCCGGTGCGCGGGCCCGATCACCAGCCGCAGCAGGTGCGGCACCACAATGCCGACAAAGCCGACCACGCCGCAGACCGAGACCGCAACGCCGGTCATCGCCGACACCAGCACGATCGAGATCCGCTTCAACCGTTCGACATCGACGCCGCTGTGGAACGCCTCGGCCTCGCCGAGCACCAGCACGTCGAGCCCACGCGCGATCGCGAGGCAGGCGATCAGGGCAATAGCCAGCACCGGCGCCAGTGCCGTGAGCTTGGTCCAGGTCGCGCCGCTCAGCGAACCCAGCAGCCAGAAGGTGATGTCGCGAAGCTGGCGGTCGTCGGCGACGAACACCAACAGGCCGATGCCGGCATTGGCGATCGCGGCAATCGCAAGCCCGGCCAGCAGGAAGATCGCAATCGACGTCCGGCCGCCGCGGCTGGCGATGCCGTAGAGCACGATGGTCGTGAGCAGCGAACCGGCAAAGGCCGCGATCGGCAGCAACTGATGCTGCAGGAAGCGCAGGCTCTCGCCGAGATGGCTGTCGGTGAACACGATCGCGACCGCTGCGGCAAACGCGCCGCCGGATGAGACACCAACCAGCGCGGGGTCGGCGAGGGGATTGCGGAACAGGCCCTGCATGATCGCGCCGGAGACCGCGAGCAGGGCGCCGACCATGGCTGCGGCCGCGATCCGCGGAATCCGGATCGACCACACCACGAGCTGGTCGCGCGCGAGCAGCGGAGTGGCGGTGCCGTCGCCCCACAGGCCGAACGCGGCCGGAAGCCGCGACAGCGGAATGCCGGCGGCGCCGACCGTCAGCGCAATCAGCGCGGTCGCTGTGAGCGCCGCAAGCAGGCAGAGCAAAGTGAGTGTCGCCGCCGGCCGCTGCGACATGCCGGCGCGCCGCTCGGCCAGCACGCTCATTGCCGGCAATTCGCGGTCAGCGCTGCCGGCTTGAAGTTGTCGGCCTCCGGCGCCAGCGCCGGATAAAGCTTGACCGAGAGGTCGCGTGCCGCGGCCGCGGTGCGCGGCCCGAAGCCGAGCAGATAAAGCCCTTCCATCGAGATGAAGGCCTTGTTGGCGGCGACCGGCGTCAGCTCGAAGCCCGGATGCGCAAACACCGCGTCAGCAGTCAGCGAGTCCTTGCCGCGATCGATCGACAGCACGACATCCGGTTTCGCCGCCACGGTGGCCTCGTCATTGACCGGCTTGTAGCCGTCGTAGCCATCGATTGCGTTGACGCCGCCGGCGAGCTGGATGATCTCGTCCGCGGCGGTCTTGTGACCCGCGGCCATCGCGCGGCCGTTCAAGAGCGACATCACGAACATCACGCGCACCGGCTTCGTCACCTTGGCGCGCAGCACGCGCAGTTGAGCGAGATCGCTTTCTACCGCCGCGGTCAGGCAGGCGGCGCGCGGATCGGCGCCCATGGCGTGGCCCACCAGCCTGATCTTCTCGATCAGCCCGGCCTCCGAGAAGGTCTCGGGCACCAGCACCAGCGGCACCTTGGCCGCCTCCAGCACGTCCATGGTCTCCTTCGGCCCGGAGCCCTGCACTGCGAGCACCAGCGACGGGTGCAGGCCGAGCACGCCTTCGGGCGACAGCTGGCGCATGTAGCCGACGTCGGGTTTCTCGCGCAGCGCCGCCGGTGGATAGAGGCTGGTGGCATCGACGCCGGCGATGCGGTCCGCGAAGCCGAGCGCATAGAGGATCTCGGTGATCGCACCGCCGATCGAGACGATCCGTGTGGGATCGTCGATCACGACGTCGCGGTCGCGCGCGTCGTGCACGGTGATGCCCTCGGCAATAGCCGCGCCTGATGGCAGCCAACAGGAGAATGCGAGCAGAGCGAGCGTGCGACAAATTGTCATCGGGGCCGTCACTTGGTGAGGATCAGTTTGTTCTGCGAGGTCAGCCGCAGCCGGTAATGCTCTTCGCCATGCACGATGATGATCTCGCGCTCCGTCGAGAACAGGTCGCGGCTGTCGAGACGATTTCCGCGCATGATGAGCGATTTCGCCGCGTCAGACGCTGATGCGGCCTGCTTTCCGGCCGCGCCGATACTGTCTCCGGATGATGCCGACATTCTCTTGGTGCTGCGCCTGCGAAATTTTCAAATGCTGTTTGCTTGTATAAGCGGGCGAACGCGCATTCCAACGGCTGCACTTTACAATCGATGTAAACAGCGCCGCCGCATTCTTGACCGTTTTGTTGCCGGCTCGTAACCAATCATCACGCGATGCGAGCGGATGGCTCGCATCGCAACGTAGCCAGCAAGCCGCTCACCAGAGCGCACGCCAGCCAAACCAGAAAAGCGATGATCGGGCTGGGGCTAGAATGGCTGACGGGGCTAAGATTTCGCGCGCCCTGATTTTGGGCGCGTCGGTGTTTTCATTTGCGGCTGCATTGCCGGAGAACGGTCTCGCGCAAACCGCCGATGCTTCGGCTGCGCGTCCCGCAACCGAGCGGCCGAAGCAGGCCAAGCGGAAGCCGAAGCCCCAGGTTGCGCAGCAGCCCGCAACGTCGCCGGCAATGAATGCGCGCGCGCAGATCGGCGCAGTGCCGGTGCAGTCGCTCGACACCATCACGGCGGTGGCATCAAAGACCGAGGAGCGCGCGATCGATGCGCTGGCGCCGGTCAGCTCCGTCACGCTGGAGAAGATCCAGGGCCTGCAGCCGAACCGACTGTCGGACATTTTCTACGCCGTGCCTGGCGTCTCGGTCCAGGAACGCGGCGACGATCCGGCGACCATCATCAACATCCGCGGCTTGCAGGATTTCGGCCGTGTCGCAGTCGTGGTCGACGGCGCGCGGCAGAACTATCAGCGCACCGGCCACAACGCCAACGGCTCGTTCTTCCTCGATCCTGAACTGATCGGCGGCGTCGACGTGGTACGCGGACCGACCGCGAACATCTACGGCTCCGGCGCGATCGGCGGCGTGGTGTCGTTCCGCACCAAGGACATCGACGATGTGGTGCGGCCCGGCGAGCGCTGGGGCGTCGATATGTCGGGCTCCTACGGCACCAACAAGGACCGTGGCATGGGCTCGGTGTTCGGCGGCGTGCGCGTCGATCCCAATGTCGACGTGTTCGGCGGCACGGTCTATCGCACCCAGGGCAATTACAAGGACGGCGCGGGCACCGAGATCGGCAACACCGGCAATGACGTCGCGGCCGGTCTGATGAAGGTGACATTTCGCCCGGCCGAAGGCCACGAGTTCAAGATCGGCGGCATCTTCCAGGACTACCAGTACAATATCGGTCAGCCGAACCGCGGCTCGACCACGACGGCAGCGCCGCTGGCGGCGATCGCGGGCTCCTCGGTCTACGCTTCCGACGCCAAGAACTACACGGGCACGCTGAGCTGGAGATATTCCAAGCCCGACGACATGCTGTTCGACTGGAATATCTCGGTCTACGGCAACCGCACCGACAACGACCAGGTCAAGACCTACAACAACCGCATCACCACCGGCGGCGGTGTCTGCACGCTCGCCAATCCCGGCAACAACATCTCCGGCTGCGTCGGCGACAAGCGCGGCTATTTGCTCGACACCGTCGGTATCGACGTCAACAACACGTCGCGGTTCAATTTCGGCGACTGGCGCAATGCCGTGACCTACGGTTTCGACGCCTTCCGTGACGATGTCGAGACCTTCGATTCGCGCGGCAACTCCAACATCACAACGCCGGGCGGTCAGCGCACGGTGTCCGGCGGCTTCGTGCAGCTGAAGCAGAATTACTCGACCTGGCTCGAGCTGGTCAGCGCCGTCAGATACGACCACTACGAGCTCAACTCGATCAACACCACGACCAGCGGCGATCGGCTGTCGCCGAAGATCACGGTCGGCGTCACGCCGGTCGCCGGCTTCACGCCCTATGCGAGCTACGCCGAGGGCTATCGGGCGCCGTCGATCACCGAGACCCTGATCGCGGGCGGCCACGCCACCGGCGGCGGGCCGGCGTTGTTCAACTGCCTTGATGGCACCAGCGGCCTGTTCTGCTTCCTGCCCAACGCGGCACTGCGGCCCGAGGTCGGCAAGAACAAGGAAGTCGGCATCAACCTGAAATATGACGGCATCTTCTCGGCCAAGGACTCGTTCCGCGGCAAAATCAATTTGTTCCGCAACGATGTCGACGGCCATATCGATCTCGTCGCCTCGGCACCCACCCTGACGCCGTTCGGTCCGTTCAGCCAATTCTACCAGTACCAGAACATCGCCCATGCCCGCATCGAGGGCTTCGAGCTCGAGACGATGTATGACGCAGGCGACTGGTTCCTCGGCGTCGCCGGCCATCTGATGCGCGGCCGGAACACCCAGACCAATGTCGGGCTCGCCACCATCACGCCGCGCAAGGTGACGACGACGGGCGGCGTGCGCCTGCTCGACCGCTCGCTGATCATTGCCGCGCAATGGTCCTCGTTCGGCGCCAACAACGACTTGCCGGCGGGCTATCTGCCCTCGACCGGCTACGAGCTGGTCAATCTTTACCTGACCTGGAACGCCACCAAGGACATCACCTTCACGGCGTCGGTCGACAATCTCTTGAACCAGTATTACCGGCCCTATGCGATCCCGGGTTCCTCGACCGATGGCACGACGCAGAACGACGTGCTGTTCTCGAGCCCCGGTCCGGGCACCGTCTACAAGGCCGGGCTCAGGATTCACCTAGGTGGAGCGTAACGCGAGACGCCGATCATTCCATCCGGGTTGCTCCGGCCGCGCTGGTGCCCCCAGCGCGGCCTTGGCGCATTCCTTGGCGCATTCATGATATCAACGAGATCGACCGGCAGGATCCCATGCATCCGCCGCCAAACAGGAGAAGGCTTTCATGTTCATCGCAATGAACCGGTTTCAGGTGATCAAGGGCAAGGAGCAGGCGTTCGAGACGGTCTGGAAGACCCGCGAATCCTATCTCGGCGATCTACCCGGCTTCATCGAGTTTCATCTGGTGAAGGGCCCCGAGGCCGAGGACCACACGCTGTATGCGACCCACACGGTGTGGGCCAGCAAGGCGGCGTTCGAGGACTGGACCAAATCGGATGCGTTCCGCCGCGCCCATTCCCGCGCCGGCAACGAGACCGGCGGCAGCCTCTATCTCGGCCATCCCAGGTTCGAGGGCTTTGAGGTGCTGATCACCGAGCGCGCAAAGAGCCCGGCGTGACGGAGGCGATCGTGCAGAACGCGGAGTTAGCCGGATTGAAGGCCTTTATGGCCGACAATCCCGGCGCTGTCATCGAGGACGTCGCGCGCGAGCGCAAGGTGACGCCGCGTGCCGTGCTTGAGGCGCTGCCCGCCAGCATGGTGCGGATCGGCGCCGGCGAATTCGCCGCCGCGATGCAGGACATCGCGGAGTGGGGCGAGGTGACGCTGATCGTGCACACCGATGACGCGATCTTCGAGTTCACGGGCGCCATTCCGAACGGCGAGGTCGGCCGCGGCTATTTCAACCTGATGCAGCCGAAGGGCCTGCACGGCCATCTCCGGCATGAGCGCTGCGCGGCGATCGCGTTCGTCGAGCGGCCCTTCATGGGCAAGGTGTCGGCCTTCATCGCCTTCATCAATCTCGACGGCGGCATCATGTTCAAGGTGTTCGTCGGCCGCGACGAGACGCGCGCGCTGCGCGGAGATCAGCTGGAGCGCTTCCACGCGCTGGCGGACCGCCTCGCGCCGAAAGCAGGCTGAGACCAACGTAGGACGGGAGGCGACCATGTCGCATCGCTGGCTTGGGCGGAGCATCTGGATGGTGGCTTCCAGCGCACTCGGCATGCTGCCGGGCGCGAGCCTTGCCGCATCCGACGCCGCGCTGTTGCCGCGCAACCTCTCGCCCTGGGGCATGTTCGAGAGTGCCGACATCGTCGTGAAGGCGGTCATGATCGGGCTCGCCTTTGCCTCGCTCGTCACCTGGACGGTCTGGCTCGCCAAGACCGTCGAGATACGCCGCAAGACCGCGCTCGCGAAGCAGCGGATCGGTCTGCTCGAGCGCGACACTCAGCTTGCCGAGGTCGAGCAGGCGAGCCGCGACGGCAGCGATGCCGTGGCGCAGATCGTGCAGTCGGCGTCGCGCGAGGCCGCGCTCTCCGGCGGCATGTTCGACGACGGTTTCAAGGAACGCATCGCGCTGCGGCTGGAGCGGGTCGAAGCGGCGATGTCGCGGCAAATCGCGCGTGGCACCGGCGTACTCGCCACCATCGGCGCCACCGCGCCGTTCGTCGGCCTGTTCGGCACGGTGTGGGGCATCATGAATTCGTTCATCGGCCTCTCCGAGGCGCACACCACCAATCTCGCGGTGGTCGCGCCCGGCATCGCCGAGGCGCTACTCGCGACCGCGCTCGGCCTGGTCGCGGCGATCCCGGCGGTCGTGATCTACAATCATCTGACCCGTTCGATCGCGGCCTACCGCGCGCTGCTCGGCGACGCCTCCGTCATGGTGATGCTGCTGGTCAGCCGCGAGGGCGATCGCAGCCTGTTCCGCCTGGCGCGCGCCGCGGAGTAGGCGATGGGCGTCAAGCTGGGCAGCAGTGGCGCGTTCGGCGGCCGGCGTCGCGGCGACGACGACCTCGTCGAGGCGCATGAGATCAACGTCACGCCGTTCATCGACGTGATGCTGGTGCTGCTGATCATTTTCATGGTGGCGGCGCCGCTCGCGACCGTCGATCTCGGTGTCAATCTGCCCGCCTCGACCGCCGAGCCGCAGCCGCGGCCGGACAAGCCGGTGTTTGTCACGGTGAAGCTGGACCTCTCGGTCGCGGTCGGCGAGGATGTGATCGCGCGCGCTGCGCTGACTGCGACGCTCGACGGGGTGACCCAAGGCAAGAAGGACGAGCGCATCTTGCTGCGCGCCGACAAGGCGGTCAGCTATGGCGATCTGATGGAGGTGATGAACCTGCTGCGCAACGCCGGCTATCTCAAGATCGCGCTGGTCGGCCTCGATGGGCGCGGCTAAAGGCGGATTGGCCTTGATTGAAGCGATGCGCCAGGGACTCGGTTCACCTCTCCCGCTTGCGGGGGAGGTCGCAGCGCATCGAAGATGCGATGCGGGTGGGGGCCCTCTCCACATCATCGGTCCGACTCGCGGTGAGACCCCCACCCTAACCCTCCCCCGCAAGCGGGAGAGGGCACGCCTCTGCGGAACGGGGCGAGCGTCATGAACGCCTATGCCCTTCATGATACGGGTGGCGAAGTCCGGCTGCGGCGCTGGGGCCTGTCGGCGGCCGCGATCCTGGCGGCACATGCCGCCCTGCTCGCGCTCGGCATGAACTGGGTCTCGGCGCCGCCGCCGGGCGTTGCCGTGCCCACGGTGCTGGTCGACTTGACGCCGATCACCTCTTCGTCCCAGATTTCCGACACTGAGCTGCCGCCGGGGCCGGCGATGCAGGAGGCCGATGCCTCGCCGCCGGAGCCTGCCGCCGCGCAGGCTGTGCAGCAGGAGATCGCGCCGACGCCGCTGCAGGAGAAGCCTGAGGTCGCAGCCCCGCCGGAGCAGAAACAGCAGGACAGGCCGCCCAAGCCCGAGCCCGCGAAACTCATTCCGGAGCACAAGCCAGAACCGGTCAAGCCGAAGGTGGTGCGCCGCGAGGCCAAAAAAACGTCCGAGGCGACGCCGGCGCCGCGCACCAGCGCGCCGAGCCGCGCCGAGCGCCAGGCACCGACGGCGTCCGCGATCAGCGCCGGCGCTGCGGCATCGGCACTCGCGGCGTACAACGCACGGGTCCGCGCGCATTTGCTGCGCTTCCACTCCTATCCGGCCGGCGGCAACGGACAGCGCGGCCTTGTCCGGCTGGTGTTCACGCTCGGCCGTGGCGGGCAGGTGCTGTCGAGCCAGCTCGGCGGCTCCTCCGGCAATCCGACTTTCGACGCGCGGGCGCTGGCGATGGTTCGGCAGGCCCAGCCGTTCCCGGCATTTCCGTCAGAGATCACGCAGGGCTCGATGGGTTTCAGCGTGCCGGTGGCGTTCGTGCCGCGGTAGGGCGAGATCTCATTGAGAGAGGCCGCACTCTCTATCTCCGTCATCCTGAGGTGCGAGCCTTGCGGTGCACTTGCACCGCTGGGCGAGCCTCGAAGGATCGACGGCCACCGGCAGGGCCGTGCATCCTTCGAGGCTCGCCGAAGAGGCTCGCACCTCAGGATGACGGGGATAGTGTTGCGCGCCCCGCTACTCCTTCACCGCCCCCGTCAGCGACGACACGTAGTAGTCGACGAACAGCGAATAAAACAGCGCGACCGGCAGCGAGCCGAGCAGGGAGCCCGCCATCAGCGCGCCCCATTGGTAGACGTCGCCGGTGACGAGCTCGGTCAGGATCGCGACCGGCACCGTCTTGTTGGCGCCGCTCTGGATGAAGGCGAGGGCGTAGATGAACTCGTTCCACGACAGCGTGAAGGAGAAGATGCCGGCCGAGATCAGGCCGGGCACTGCGAGCGGCAGCGTGATCCGCCACAGGATCTGCAGCCGCGTCGCGCCGTCGACCAGCGCGCATTCCTCGAGCTCATAGGGGATCGACTTGAAATAGCCGATCAGAAGCCAGGTGCAGAACGGCACCAGGAAGGTCGGATAGACCAGGATCAGCGCCAAGGGTGAGTCGAACAGGCCGAACTGCACGATCACGGTGGCGAGCGGAATGAACAGGATCGACGGCGGCACCAGATAGGCAAGGTAGATGCCGAGGCCGACATAGGGGCTGCCGCGGAAGCGCAGCCGCTCGATCGCGTAGGCGGCGAGCGTCGAAGCGAACAGCGACAGGAAGGTCGAGCCGATCGCGACCAGCATGGTGGTCTTCAGCCAGCGCGGATACGAGGTGTCGAACAGCAGATGCTTGAGATGCGCGAGCGTCGGCGAGGTGATCCAGAACGGGTTGTGCTCCTTGTAGTTCAGAAGCTCCGCGTTCGGTTTGAACGAGGTGATCGCCATCCAGTAGAACGGGAACAGCAGGATCAGGATGAAGCAGGCGAGCGGCAGATAGATCATCACCACGCGCCGGGCGCGGGAGTCCCACGCCATCGTATCGGGCGTCGCGCTGGCGACGTTGGAGGATTGGGCCAATACTTGAACGTTTTGGTCAGTCATTGGCTTCTCCCTGCTGCCATTTGCGGCGCGCGAGGCCGAAGTAGCTGAACAACGTCGCGAACACGAGGAACGGGATCATCGACACCGCGATCGCAGCACCCTCGCCGAGCTCGCCGCCGGCGATGCCGCGCTGGAACGCCAAGGTGGCGAGCAAATGGGTCGAGTTGACCGGGCCGCCGCGGGTGATGGCGTAGACCAGCTGGAAATCGGTGAAAGTGAAGATGATCGAGAACGTCATCACGATCGCGAGAATCGGCATCATCATCGGGAAGGTGATGTAGCGGAAGCGCTGCCAGGCGGTGGCGCCGTCGAGCATCGCGGCCTCATAGAGCGAAGGCGAAATAGTCTGCAGCCCGGCCAGGAGCGAGATCGCGACGAACGGGATGCCGCGCCAGATATTGGCCGCGATCAGCGAGAACCGCGCCGGCCAGGGCGAGCCGAGGAAGTCGACATTGCTGGAGCGCAGATGCAGCACGTCGACCAGCAGATAGGAGATGATCGAGAACTGCGGATCGTAGATCCACCAGAACGCCAGCGCCGAGAGCACCGTCGGCACGATCCACGGCAGCAGCACGATGGCGCGGATCAGGCTCTTGAACGGGAAATGGTTGTTGAGCAGCAGCGCCAGCCAGAAGCCGAGCGCGAATTTCCCGAAGGTTGCGATCGCGGTGTAGAAGACCGAGTAGAACACCGCGTTCCACCACAGCGGATCCTTGAGCAGGTACTGGAAATTCTCCAGCCCGATATAGACGCCGCGCTGGCCGATCGTGGTGTCGGTGAAGGCGAGCCAGATGCCGAGGCCCAGCGGATAGGTGAGGAACACCAACAGCAGGCCGATCGCGGGCGCGAGGCACATCACGACCAGGAACGGCTTGTAGTCGAACAGGCGCGCCAGCCAGCCCGGTTGGTGCAGCGCGTGTCCGCGTGAAGGTAGTGTCGTTACAGACATCAGATCCTTTTCCCGGTCTGACTTTCAAGGTCATTCCGGGGCGATGCGCAGCATCGAACCCGGAATCTCGAGATTCCCCGATGCGCACTTGCGCATCTGTGGTCTGGTGCTAGCGCACCATCCCGGAATGACAGCTGTCATAGCAATGACGGCTGCTCTGTTCGGCGTTACCGGCCTTGCCGCCGGAAGTACCGCTTGGCGCGCTGCTCGGCTTCCGCGGCGGCGGCTTCCGGCGTTGCGGCGTCGGTCGCCACCGAGGCACACATCTGCACCAGCACATAGTCGGCGTTGACGGCGCCGGTCGCGGTCGAGATCGGCCCCTTGTAGCCGTTGTAATAAGGGCTCTTCATGGTGTCCTTGAAGATCGCGACCTTGGGATCGCCCGACCACACCGCTGCATCGGCGTAGGCCGCGAGCGGCTGCGACCAGTAGCCGGAGTTGGCGTTGAGCCACGGCTCGTACTGCTCGTGCTCCAGCATGAATTGCAGGAAGGCCTTCGCGGCGTTGGGGTACGGGCTGTGCTTGAACGCCATCGCGTTCAGCGTCAGGCCCGACATCGGAGAGACCGGTGCCAGCCCCTTGGGCAGGAACTGATGCTGGGTATCGTCGGCGACCGCCTTGGTCGCGGGATCGTTCTTCAGCGAGAAGTACAGCGAGACGCCGTTGGCGGTCAGGCCGATCTCCTGCGATGAGTAGGCGCGGTTGTTGGAGACGTCGTTCCAGGACGGCGTGCCGGCGATGAAGTTCGGATAGAGTTCCTTCAGATACTTCAGCGCGGCGATCGTCTCCTTGCTGTTGATGATGATATTGCCTTCATCATCGAGCAGCGCGGCGTTGTGCGACCACAACAGCCAGTTGGCGAAGCCGTTGCCGTCGCCGACCGCGTTGCCGAGCGCGAAGCCTGCCGGCTTGCCGGCCGCTTTCAGCTTCTTGCAGAGCTCGAGGATGCCGGCATGGTCTTCCGGTACCTTGTCGAAGCCGGCCGCATTGACCAGCGACTTGCGGTAGACCAGCGGGCCGCCCGAGGCGCCGAACGGCAGGCCGACCCAGCTCTTCGACTTCGAGCGCATGCCGTAGCGGCGCGCCAGCGTCAGCCATCCGCCGTAGCGCTTGTCGAGATAGTCGGCGATGTCGGTCAGCTCGATCAGCTTGTCGATATAGATGTGCGGCGCGTCGCCGAAGCCGATGATGATGTCGGGGCCGGCGCCGGAGTTCGAGGTCACCGCGGTCTGCTGGTTGATGTCCTCCCAGCCGACGAAGTCGACCTTGACCTCGACGCCGGTCTTGTCGGTGAAGCGCTTGGCATTGGCGCGGAACACGTCCTCGTCGGCCTGCACGAAGCGCACCGGCCGCAGCATGCGCAAGGTCGCGCCCTTTTCGATCGGCAGCGACGGCGCCGCCACATCGGCAGCCTTGACCTTCGACCCTTCCTGCGCCGAAGCGCCGGTGACTGCCAGTGCTGCTGCGGACGCCCCCAGCGCCAGCGCGTCGCGGCGCGAGATCTCGTACTTCATGTCGTTCGTACTCCCCTTTTTCTTGTTTCCTCCCGGCGTTTCGCCGCCGGTGAGGGGTCTTGTGGTCAAGGATCTTGTGGTTCTTGGCGCCCGCCACACGAAGGGCCCGTATCGTCAGCGAGACGGGCCCTCGTGCGAAGAACGCATTCCCGCCTAGCTGTTCGGACCGCGATCCATGCTGACGGGCTGCCAGCGACGCAACGCGGTGTTTTGCAGCACCGACGGGTTGACGCAGCTTACCGGCCACATGCCTTGCAGCACTAGTGACAATTCGTAGCCCACCCGGCGCTTGCGCGCCTCGTCAAAACGTGCCGACGCCGACGCGACATGGGCGGTCAAGGTAACATTGTCCATCCCGAGCATCGGATTGTTGTGCGACGGCGGCTCCTTTTCCAGCACGTCGAGCGCGGCGTGGGCGATCCAGCCGTCCTGCAGCGCCTTGACCAGCGATTCCTCGTCGACGGTGGCGCCGCGGCCGGTATTGATGAAGACCGCCGATTTTTTCATCTGGCGAAAATGCTTCTCGGTCAGCATGTGGTGCACTTCGGGCCGCGCCGGGGCGTGCATCGAGACGAAATCCGACTGCGACAGCACTTCCGACAGCGTCGAGGGGATCACGCCATGGTCGTACATCAGCGTTTCCTGGATGAAGGGATCGTAGGCCATCATCCGAAGGCCGAACGGCGCGGCGCGCTTGGCCACGGCACGGGCGACCCGGCCGAACGAGATGAAGCCGAGGGTCTGGCCCATCAGCCGCGGAATCTTCAACAGCGCCGGGCGGCCCTCGGCCCAGCGGCCGCTGCGCACCATCTTGTCCTGCTCGATCAGGCGGCGGAAGCCTGCGAGCAGCAGCATCATGGCGTGGTCGGCGACCTCCTCGATGAAGGTGTCGGGGATGTTGGTGACGGGGATGCCGCGCGCGGTCGCGGCCTTGACGTCGACCGAGTCGACGCCGACGCTGCCGAGCGTGATCACCTTGCAATTCTCCAGCGCGTCGATGACCGTTTTCGTGATCGGCATGCCCTTGGCGTAGATCGCGTCCGCGGTCCGTGCCGCGGCGATGAATTCGGCCTCGTTGGCCGGCGCCTCGACGATCTCGGCGCCGATCAGATCGAGCGCCTCGCGCTCATAATCGTAGCCGCCGCCGGCGACCGTGAAGCTCGCGCCCTTCGGCGTCACCACCCTGAATTTCGACATTGTCTGCTCCCGATGTGAGGTCTTCTGTTCTTGCTTCTTGCTGGTTCGGTTCTTGGTCTTGTTGCTTCTTGGAGCGCGGCTTGCGTCACCGCTTTCCCATACTTGTACGCGAGCTGCGCCATTCCCTCTACAATTGCCGGTTGGTCCGCGGCCCGATTCTCCGGGCTTCTACGGGGAACCTCCGTAACTATCGGGTAAAGGGTCTCACATTACGGTGAACCGAATCAATCCGCCAATCGCGTCGCGTTCCCCGCCTCCTGGAGACCCCCGTGAAGCTGTCAAATATGAAGATCACCCCCAAGCTCGGCATTCTGGTGGGGGTGGCCCTGATCGGCCTGTGCACTGCCGGCATCCTCGCGATCAATCTGATGCAGCGTGAGATGACGAATGCGCGCATCGACCAGGCCAAGGCCATGGTCGAGATGGCGAAGAACATGGCGGCGGGCCTGAAGAAGGATGTCGATGCCGGCAAGATGACCAAGGAGGCGGCGCTCGCAGAGTTCGGCAAGCGCGCCAACACCATGACCTATGACAACGGCGCCGGCTATCTGTTCGGCACCGACTACAACGGCATCACGGTGCTGGCGCCCGATCCGAAGCAGGTCGGAACCAACCGCATGGACGTCGTGACCAACGGCCGCAAGCTCTCGCAGGAATTGATGGACGGCGTGAAGTCCAAGGGCGAGATCCTGCTGTTCTATGAATATGTGAAGCCCGGCCAGGAGACCCCGATCCGCAAGGTCGGCTATGCTGTCGCGGTTCCCGGTTTCGACATGTATCTCGGCACCGGCGCCTATCTCGAGGATATCGACGCCAAGATGCGGCCGATCGCGTGGCTGCTCGGCCTTGCGATCCTCGGCATCGGCATCATTTCCGGCTCGGTCGCCTGGCTGATCGGCCGCAGCATCTCCCGGCCGCTCAATCTGCTCGGCAGCCGCATGCGCGACATTGCCGACGGCAAGCTTGACGGCGACATCCCCGGCGTCGGCCGCGGTGACGAGGTCGGCGGCATGGCGGCGACCGTGCAGATCTTCAAGGACAATGCGGTTCGTATCCGCGGTCTCGAACAGGCCGAGGCCGAGACCCAGGCGCGCGCCGCCACCGAGCGACGCTCGGCGATGCAGAACATTGCCAGCGATTTCGAGCGCAGCGTCAACGGCATCGTCCGGACGGTAGCTTCCGCCGCCGCCGGCATGCAGACCACGGCGCAGTCGATGACCGCGACCGCCAGCGACGCCAGCGCGCGTGCCGCGACCGTCGGCGCCGCATCCGACTCTGCCTCCAACAATGTCGGCACCGTCGCTGCCGCGGCCGAGGAGCTCTCCAGCTCGGTTGCCGAGATCTCCCGCCAGGTGGCGCGCTCAAGCGAGGTCGCAAGCCAGGCGGTGGCCGATGCCGAGCGTACCAATGCCACCGTGCAGGCGCTCTCCACCGGCGCCGAGAAGATCGGCGAGGTGGTCAAGCTGATCCACTCGATCGCCGCCCAGACCAATCTGCTCGCGCTCAACGCCACCATCGAGGCGGCGCGCGCCGGCGAATCCGGCCGCGGTTTCGCGGTGGTCGCCTCCGAGGTGAAGGCGCTGGCCAACCAGACCGCGAAGGCGACCGAGGAGATCTCGGCGCAGGTCGCCGCGATGCAGGCCTCCACCGGCGAGGCGGTGACCTCGATCGGCGGCATCACCGCGACCATCGCGCAGATGAGCGAGATCACGGCCTCGATCTCGACCGCGATCGACCAGCAGGGCGATGCGACGCGCGAAATCGCCCGCAACATCCAGCAGGTCGCGGCCGGCTCGAGCGAGATCTCCGCCCATATCGGCGGCGTCACCACCGCAGCCGCCGCAACCGGCACCGCGGCGGGCGACGTGCTGTCGAATGCGCGCGAGCTCGACACCCAGTCCGGCATGCTGCGCAACGCGGTCGACGAGTTCCTGCAGAAGGTCCGCGCGGCTTAATGGATGCGTAATTGCGTAGGGTGGGTTAGCCGAAGGCGTAACCCACCGCAGGTCCGCGAAGAAGGTTGGTGGGTTACGCTACGCTAACCCACCCTACAATTTCTAACCCACCCAATTCCATAGCCCCGTCATCCTGAGGTGCGAGCCTTGCGGTGCACTTGCACCGCTGGGCGAGCCTCGAAGGATGTACGGCCCGGCCGGTGGCCGTCGATCCTTCGAGACGCACGCAAGAGCGCGCTCCTCAGGATGACGGAAATGGCAGGCCTCGCGGGAGAGTAAAGCGGAGGGTGTGCCCCGCTCTGCAACGCTACATTTTCTCACTGCTTCTCGATCCCGGCGTCGGCGATCAGTTTCTCCCACAGCACCAGCTGCTCCTTGAGGAACGCCTCGAACTCCTCGGGCGTGCCGGAGAACGCCTCCATGCCGCGCTCGGCGAGCTGGTTCTTGATATCAGGCCGCTCGACGATCTTGCGGATCTCCGCATTCAGCCTGACGACGACATCCTTCGGCAGGTTGGCGGGGCCGAGATAGCCCTGCCAGGAGGTGATGTCGAAACCCTTCACGGTCTCGTCCATGGTGGGCAGGTCCGGCAGCAGCGCGGATTTCCGCTTGGTGGTGACGGCGAGCGGCTTCAGTGCCTTGGCATTGACGTGCGGCAGCCCGGTCGGGACGTCGATGAACATCATCGAGATCCGACCGGCGATGACGTCGGTCAGCGCCGGCGGCGAGCTCTTGTAGGGCACGTGCAGCAGGTCGATGCCGGCGAGGCGGGCGAAGGTCGCGCCGGAGACGCTCGCCGACGACGAGCCGCTGGCATAGGTGTATTTGCCCGGCTCCTTCTTGGCGAGCGCGATCAGCTCGGCCACCGAGTTCGCCGGGATATCAGGATGGATCACCAGCATGAAGGGCAGGTCGCCGGTGCGCGCGATCGGCGTGAAATCCTTGATCGGATCGTAATTCATGGTTTTCAGCAGATACGGATTGGCCGAGTGCGTCGTGTTGGTGGTGACGAACAAGGTGTAACCGTCGGGGGCGGAGCGGGCGACATAGTTCGCCGCGATCGAGCCGTTGGCGCCGGCCCGGTTGTCGATCACCATGCCGACGCCGAGCGCAACCCCGAGCTCCTTGGAAATCAGCCGCGTCGTGGTGTCGGTGCCGCTACCGGCGGCGAACGGCAGCACCAGCGTGATGTTGCGGGTGGGATAGGTCTGGGCAAGTGCCGTCTCGGACATCGCCACGAGCACGGCGGCGGCCGCCAGGCACCAGTATCGTCGCAATCCCATGATCATGTCGTCGTCCCCCCGCGCAGGCCCTGAACAGGCCCATTGCGGCCGAAGCTAGCCCGGCCGCCATGGCTGCGGAAGCCGTGCCGGGAGCAGCCTTTCGCCGCATGGCCACTCCCGGACGCGGGTGGGGACGCTAGGATCCCGCCGGGAACACCTGCGCGACGTGAAAAGCTTTGGTGGTGACGAGCCACCTGCCGTCGATCAGATGAAACACGAGATGGTCGATGAAGCCGGTTTGGCCGGCCCTGACGCGCACCTTGGCGATGGCCAGATCGGACGCGGTCTGGTCGATGCTGATGATGGCCTCCTCGCGCGGCGATTTCATCGATGCCGGCGAGGGACGGCTGCCGATGAAGTCGCGGAATTCCGCGGCCGACCGCACCGTGTGCTTGCCGTCCCGGATGCCGTGCACGATGCAGGCATCGGAGAAGACGTCGCGGAACCGGCTATCGTCGACGTCATACATCAGGTTGAAATATCCTTCGATCGCGGATGCGATGGCCTGGATGTCGCTCATGGCAAAATCTCCGTAGCGGATGATGTGGCGGTGGCCTCACCGGATCGAACCGGATCGGTCTGCGCCGACAGTGGCCGATACGGTGGCGGAGTGCTACGACTGGGCTGTCATCTCATGGATGACTGAGAGGCATCGACATGGACGAAGTTGACGGTCGGCTCGTCGGCGGGCTTGTGATCCTCGCGGCCGTTGCGGACGCGCGCAGCTTCGGCAAGGCGGCTGAACGGCTCGGCATGACGCAGTCCGGCGTCAGCAAGGCGATTGCCAAGCTCGAGGCGCGCCTCGATGCCAGGCTGGTTCACCGCACGAGCCGCGCCGTCGAGCTCACCGAGGAAGGACGCGCGCTGTACGAGCGGGTTGCGGCGCATCTGGCCGGGATCGGCGAGGCGGCGGCGGAGACCTCGAAATCGCGCGATGCGGTCCGCGGCAGGCTGCGGGTCAATGTCGACCCGCTGTTCTCCCGCATGGTGCTGTCGCCGAAGCTGAGCGAGTTCCTGCTGCAGAATCCAGGCATGGATCTGCGTATCGAGACCCGCGACCGGATCGCCGATCTGGTCAGCGACGGTTTTGATCTGGCGGTGCGCTTCGGCGAGCCGGCGCCGTCGGCGCTGATTGCGCGCCGCGTACTCGATGCGCGCGTGCTCACCGTGGCCTCGCCGATCTATCTCGAACGACACGGCCGGCCGCTTGATCCGCGGGAGCTGGCGAGCCGCGACCATCAGTGCATCCTGGCAATCGACGCGGCGACCGGGCGTCCGTTCGATTGGGAGTTTTGGCGCGGCGGCGAGGTCGTGCCGGTCGCGGTCAACGGGCGGCTCACCGTGACCGATTCAGGAACCAAGCTCGGCGCTTGCCTGGCCGGCTTCGGCATCGCGCAGGTGATCGATCTCGGGCTCGACGATCACCTGAGGAGCGGCGCGCTGATTGAACTGTTTCCGGACTGGCCCGACGAGCGTTTTCCGCTCTACGTCTATTACGCCTCGCGTAACCACGTGCCGGCCAAGGTGAGGCGGTTTATCGACTTCATCACGGAAACGCTGGCGGCAAAGCCACATTTGCCACGCAAATCCGCCGGCTTGCGCAAGGTAGGCTAGGTGGTGTGGACACTTATCGCATCCATAAGACGATGGCTGCGAGAGTGACGACGGCCAGGTAATTTCGGGCGGTCTTTTCGAAGCGGGTTGCAACGCGGCGGAACTGCTTGAGCTTTGAGAAGCAGCATTCGACGAGATGACGCTGGGCATAGAAATGCTTGTCGAGTGGATATTTGAGCGCACGTGACGGGTTGTTGGGGATCACGGCGAGCGCGCCTTTGGCGGCGATGGCTTGGCGCAAGTGATCGGCGTCATAGGCCGTATCGGCCATGACGACCTCGGCGGATAAGCCTTCGATCAATGCGGCGGCTTGCGGTGCATCGCCCTTCTGACCTGCGGTGAGCTTGAACCGCACCGGACATCCCAAGCCTCGAACGGCCATATGTATCTTGGTGCTCAGGCCGCCGCGCGAGCGGCCGATCGCTTGATCTTCCGCTTGATCTTCAGACCCCCCTTTTTGGCGCCGGCGGCGTGCTGATGCGCCCGAACGATGGTGGAATCGACGATCAGATATTCGAAGTCCGGATCATCGGACATCGCCTCGAAGATCCGCCACCAAACACCCTTGATGCTCCATCGACTGAAGCGCCGGAACACGCTGTTCCAGTCCCCAAACACCTCCGGAAGATCGCGCCAGGGAGACCCCGTACGCACGATCCACAGCACACCTTCCACGAACATCCGGTTGTCGCGCCCGGTGGAGCCCTTCTGATCGGGGCGCCCTATGATCAGCGGCGCTATCCGCTCCCACGCCGCGTCGCTCAATACCACACGGTCCATCACACCCAAGGCGGCCTCCCCAAAAGCAGCCTTGAATCTGATTTGCTCCTAAAAGGGAATCCTTAGAGTCCACACCACCTAGAGCGTTTTCGAGCGAAGTGGACCCCGGTTCGCGTGAAGAAAACGCGTCAAAACAAAAAGCTAGAGCTTCGGTTCTGATTCAATCAGAACCGAAAATCTCTAGCCATATCCTCGGCGTCAGCTAGCGCTTCGCCGAGCCCTGCCGCGAGGCGATGATGACGCCGGCGAGCACCAGCGCGTAGCCGATCAGATGAAACGGCGCGAGCGTCTCGCCGAGCAGCAGGATCGCCATCGCCGAGCCGAACACCGGCACCAGATGGAAGAACGGCGCCGCGCGGTTCGGGCCGATCAGCGCGACGCCGCGGTTGAAGAACAGATAGGCGAGCGTCGACGGGAAGATCAGCGTATAGCCCAGCGTGGCAAACGTCAGAACGTCGAGCTTCAGCGTCACGCCATTGGCGAATTCCCAGGCCGCCACCGGCAACAGCATCATCGCACCACAGCAGGTGGTGAACGAGATCAGCGAGAGCTGATGGATTTTCGGCCGGCGCGGGATCAGCGCCGAATACAGCCCGAACGACACTAGCGAGGCGCCGAACATGATGTCGCCCCGGTTGAAGCTGATGCTGGCGAGCGCCGAGAAGTCGCCGCGCAGGATGATGGTCAGCACGCCGGCCAGCGAGATGGCGATGCCGGCGAGTTGCGCCGGCGTCAGCCGCACGCCGAACAGGATCAGCGACCACAGCGCCACGAACAGCGGCCCCGCCGACTGGATCAAGAGCGCGTTCAGCGCCTCGGTATACTGCATCGCCCAGTACGAAATCGCATTGTTGAAGGCGAAGCCGACCGCGGACAACAGCAGCATCAGCGGCAGCGCGCTGCGCAGCTTCGGCCAGTCCTTCTTCAGATGCGGCCAGGCGAACGGCAGCAGGATCAGGAACACCCCAAACCAGCGGATCGTGGTCAGCGTGACCGGCGGCACATGGCTGCCGACATGGCGCGCCAGCACGATGTTGGCGGCCCAGAACAGCGACGTCAGGCTGAGCAGCAGATAGGGCTGGTTGTTGAGCCAGTGCAGCGGCTGATGGCGTGGGGTTGCGGCAGGTGCGGGCAAAGCGGTCATTATCTGGTGGATGTTGTGCCCGAATCCGCTGCCGCGACAAGACGAAAGAGCGGATTGGTGCCATGCGCGGCCAAGGCTCGTCGTCGCTCGCAGCGTCATGAACACTTGATTCCGTCACCCTGAGGAGCGCGGCACGCGCGTCTCGAAGGGTCGACGGCCACCAGCGGGGCCGTGCATCCTTCGAGGCTCGCTCCGCTCGCACCTCAGGATGACGGAGATAGATATTGCGCGTGTCTCCGTCGCCACGCCTATTTCTGCGGCCCTGACAGCGAGATGTCGCGCTCGGCGCGAAACACGTTGCTGTAGAGATTGGCGATCCATTGCCGCCCGCTGGAGGTGACGTTGAGGTGACGGATCGCCGGCTGCACATGCGGCGCGGCGCTGTCCCAGTAGAAGCGCGGATAGAGGTCGACGAGATCGGCCGGCGAATCGTAGCCGAGCTGGCGGTTCAGCCCGGCCTCCTCGAACTCGAGGTACAGCGCGTTGGCCTTGCGGATGTAGTGGGGGTCGCCGAGCTGGCCGATCAGATCGGCGGCGCGCAGCAAGGCGGCCTCTTCGCCGAAATCCTCATCGTCATCAGGGGCGGTGAGCGGAAAGCGGGTGCCCTCGATGGCGCGGGCGATGCGCTCCTTGTCGAGCTGGGCGACGCCCTTGATCCGTTCCATCACGAAGATCTTGGAGCGGTCGACGTGATAGGACATCAGCGCCGCATCCGACGAGCCGCGCGGCAGGATCACCTTGCGGCCATCGGCATTGATCAGATAGCCGTCCTGGCCATCGGCCTCGAACAGCCCCCGCACATAGCCGATGTCATGGGTGAGGCAGGCGATGATGACATGCGCATAGTCCTCGGCGCTCATGTGCGAATGCAGCGCGCGGCCGCGCAGGATGTCGTGGCCGGCCAGCGTCACCAGCATGGTGTGCTCGACATTGTGATAGAGCGCGTCGCTGTTGCCGATGCATTCGATCGCGATCCTCGCGATCGAGGGCACCATCTCCACCAGCTCGGTTTGCGAAGAGCCAAACCTGCGCTGCATGTATTCGCCGAGGAATTTGCCGAGCGCGTCGGCTGCAAGTTCGGGAAGGGTCATCACGGCCTTGACCTCCGAGAGCAGGGGTAGCTTAGGGCTCGGCGGCATTTCAGGCTAGTCCCGCGATGTGACATAATGTTTGCGGGCGTATCGATGCGGCTGGACCGTAGAGGCTTTGGGCGGGAGCGGGTGATGGGTGTCGATCTCTTGAACGTCAAAGGCCTGAACGAGCTGGATCGCCAGGCTCCGGTCGTTATGGTCAATCTGATGCGGTTTCGGGAGCGATCGCTCGACGGCGACGGCTCGGGCTGGGATGCGTACCTGCGTTACAGCGCGCTCACCGTGCCGATGATCAAGGCGCGCGGCGGCACGCTGCTGTGGACCGGAAACGCCGAGACGGTCGTGCTGGGAGAGCCTGCCGGCCAGCGCTGGGATTATCTCGCGCTGGTCTACTATCCAAGCGTCGCGGCGTTCATCGACATGATGACCTCTGCCGACTACGAAAACCGCTGCGACCCGCATCGTCGCAACGGCTGCGAACAGCACGTCATCATCGCGACGCGCGAGGCGTACAGCAAGTTCAAGGTCGGGTGAGGCGGCTTAGAGCGCGCCTTTTGCAACTCCACCACCGTCACCCTGAGGAGCGCGTAGCGCGCCTCGAAGGGTCGACGGCCCGACTGTGGCCGATTCATCCTTCGAGGTCGCAAGAGCTCGCACCTCAGGATGACGGGTCTGACAGATTGGCAATGGCCGCTCGGCAGGCCGCCTGCAGTACCCGGCAAACCTCATCCCTCGACCGCCCCGCGCTCAGCGAGGCGAAGGTTGGATAGCTCGTCAGCGCGAAGATCAGGTCGACGGCGTCCCTGCGGGCCTGCGGCGACGCGCTTTTGGCCGCGATACGGTCGATCAATGCGGTGACGCCGCGGCGGCGGCGTTCGTTGCGCTCGCGCACCGCTTCGGCGAATTCGGGATCGGTCGCCATTGCGTCGTGCAGCCGGGCGACCGCGGAATCGCGGCTCCAGAAGCCGCAGAAGATCTCGACCATGCGGTCGAGCGCGGCACGCGGATCGGCCATCGTCATGGCGTCGGCGAGCTGATGCAGCCCGCCGTGACGGGCGATCTCGTCGAACACGGCCTCGAGCAGCCCGCGCCGCGAGCCGAACTGGTTGTAGACGGTGAGCCGGGTCACGCCGGCCGCCTTCGCCACCGTATCCAGCGAGAAGCGCGCGATGCTCTCGCCCTCACGCAGGGTGCGCGAGGCGGCCTCGATCACGCGCTCGCGCGTCTCGGCGGCGGCTGCGCTACGTGCCGGGCTCACATAGCTTCGCGGCGGCATCGGCTGGCCTTGCTTTCGTCAGATTGACTATACATTATGTATATCTAATTTCCAAGGCCCTTTGGAGCAACATCATGCAGATCGTCCTCATCATAGCCCTGTCCCTTCACGTCCTGTCATCGGTGTTTTGGGCCGGCTCCAGCTTCACCTTGGCGCGCACCGGCGGCCTCGGCGGCGAAAAGCTGCTGGGCCCGCAGATCGGCGCCGCGACGGTCGCGATCGTCACCGGCGTGACGCTCTGGCGTCTGGTCCATGAAGGGTCGTTCGCGCTGTCGGAAAAGATCCTGGCCGGCGGCGCAATCGCAGCGCTGGCCGCGATCGCGGTGCAGATCTTCGTCGGCGGCGGCGCGATCAGGCAGCTGCGCAACAGCGCCGGCGATCCGTCGGCGGCGCGCGCGCGGCTCGCGCTCGCCCAGCGCATCGCGGCCGGGCTGCTCGCGATCACCGCGCTGTGCATGGGCGCAGCGCGCTATGCGTGAACTTAATACTTCCGCACCAGGTCCGGGGTGATCTCCTTCAGGCTCCGGATGCCGAGCAAGGCGAGGTCGCGATCGATCTCGTCATGCAGCAGTGAGATCGCGCGCGCGACGCCGGCTTCGCCCGCAACCACGGCGGCATAGAGGAACGGACGGCCGACCCAGACGAAGTCCGCTCCCAGTGCCAAGGCCTTGATGACGTCGGTGCCGCGACGGATGCCACCGTCCACCATCACGGTCATGTTGCCCTTCTGCGCCGCGATCTCAGGCAGCGTGCGCAAGCCGGAGACGGTGTAGTCGAGTTGGCGGCCGCCATGGTTGGAGACCATCACGCCGTCGCAGCCGTGCTCGCGCGCCAGCCGCGCGTCTTCCGGCGAGATCAGCCCCTTGACCACCAGCTTGCCGCTCCAGCGCTTGCGGATCAGCTCGACATGCTTCCAGGCCAGCTGGTCGCGGCTGCCGATGTTGCGCATCAGGTTCTTGGACAGCACCGGCGGGCCCTGCTTGGCGTCCATGTTCTCGAAATGCGGCATGCCGTGATTGAACACGGTGCGCGCCCAGGTGTTCAGCAGCCAGTCGGGATGGGTGATGGTGTCCCAGAACACCCGCGGCGTGATCGCAAGGGGCACCTGGAAGCCGTTGCGGATGTTGTTCTCGCGGTTGGGCGGCACCGGGACGTCGGCGGTGACGACGAAGGTGTCGTAGCCGGCCGCCGCGACGCGATCGACCAGCGGCTCGATGCGTTCGTCGAGGCCGGCGAGATAGGCCTGGTACCAAGCCAAAGGATTGGCCGCGCGGACGTCCTCCAGCGTGATCAGCGAGGAGGCCGAGAGGATCATCGGGACGTTGGCGGCGGCCGCGGCCCGCGCCAGCACGATGTCGCCGCGATAGGCGCAGAGCGCCGACGAGCCCATCGGCGGAATCCCGAACGGCGAGGCGTAGGTCTTGCCGAACAGCGTCGTGGTCTGGTCGCGGCCGGAGACGTCCTTCAGCACCCGCGGCACGAAGCCGTATTCGTCGAACGCCCGGCGATTGTCGGTGCGGGCCGCGTCGGTCTCGGCGCCGCCCGAGATGTAGCCGTAAAGGAATTTCGGCAGCAGCCGGCGGGCCTGCGGCTCGAAATCGTCGAGTGTGAGATAGTGCCGCAAGCGCCGCGGCACGGCGGGAGCGGCGCGGTTGACGGTTGCTGGAGGCGGGGAAGAGGCTGCGGTCCGGTCGTGCACGTCTGGCGTTTCCGTTGTTCTTGGTTCTTGGTTGGAGCTTCCAGGTTAGCGCCTGCCCCCTGGACCGACAATCTTCCCGTTGAATTTGTTGATGGACTGGCTGACGTCGATGAGTGTCTTGCGGGTCTCGGCAATCACGGCGCCGGATTTCTTGTCAAAACTCTGGATCAGCTCGCGCAGCGAGATCACGGTCGGCAGCAGCTCGCCGCCATATTTGTCGCTGCCAAAACTCTTCAGGAACTTGTCGGCCGAGGTCATCTTGTCGTCGACCGCGCTGACGCCGGCGTCGGCGGCGTCGATGAAGGCGGCGATCAGCTCGCCATTGCCCGACAGCGAATTGGTGAAGTTCTCGAGCCCGAGCAGCGAGTCCTTGATGTCGGCCTCGTTCTCGGTGATGACGCGGTCGACATTGCGCAGCGCGACGCGCAGCTTCTCCTGTATGCCCATCGTGCCTTCGGCGTCGGCGGTCAGCTCAGGAATGCCGTCGGCGCCGACGGGCGGCGCCGCGGCGTCGTCGGTGCCGCCGGTGAAGGAGATCGAGGCGATCCCGGTCAGGCCCTGGAATTCGAGGCCGACCTGGGTATCCTTCTTGATCGGGGCGTTGCCCTCGATCCGCGTCATCGCCACCACACGGCGGCGGTCGAGCCTGATCGAGACCACCTCGCCGATCCGCACGCCGGCGAAATTGACGCTGGCGCCGCGGCGCAGGCCCGACGCCGAGCCCTCGAACACGACACGGAACGGCACCATGCGCTTGATGCCGGCATAGCGCTGATAGCCCAGCCAGCCGCCGAGCGAGCCGGCGATCAGGGCCAGCGTCAGGGTGCCGATCAAGAGATTGCTGGCGCGCGCCATATGTTGGGACCTGTCCGCAAAGCAGACCCTAGGAGATAGCGGATTTGCCGCCGATAGTCACCGCAGGCTTTCTTCACCTCGCCCCGCCTGCGGGGAGAGGTCGGATCGCATCGGAGATGCGATCCGGGTGAGGGGGAGTCTCCGCGAGTACGTCTGGCGGTGCCGTCGCCGAACGAGCCCCTCACCCCAACCCTCTCCCCGCGAAGAGCGGGGAGAGGGAGTGGAGAGTTACGCGCGCTGCTTCCGCGACGCCGCGAAGACGCCGGCCAAGACCAGCGCGAAGCCGATGAAATGGAAGGCCTGCGGATGCTCGCCGATGAACACGATCGACATGATGGTGCCGAACACCGGAACCATGTGGAAGAACGGCGCGGCGCGGTTGGCGCCGATCAGCTGCACCCCGCAGTTGAAGCACAGATAGGCCAGCGTCGAGGGGAACACCGCGACATAGAACAGCGATAGCAGGTTGTTGGTGGTGAGCTGCATCACCGGACGCGCGCCGAGTTCCCAGATGAAGAACGGGACCAGGAACAGCGCGCCGCAGCCGAAGGTGAAGGCCGCGACCGACAGGCCGTGGATGTTGGGCCGCTTCAAGGTCAGCACCGAATACAGCGCGAAGATCACCAGCGCGACGGTGAAGATCAGGTCGCCCTTGTTAAAGTCGATCTTCGACAGCGTGGTGAGGTCGCCATGCAGCAGGATCACCAGCACGCCGCACAGCGACAGCAAGACGCCAAGCAACTGCGCCAGCGTCAGCCGCGTGCCGAGCAGGATCAGCGACCACAGTGCGACCACGAGCGGCGCCGCCGATTGCAGCAGCAGTGTGTTAAGCGCCTGGGTGTGCTCGAGCGCCCAGTATTGCAGCGTGTTGAAGGCACTGATGCCGGTGATCGACAGCAGCATCATGATGCCGAGATTCCTGCGGATCGCGGGCCAGTCCCGGGCGAGGTGCTTCCAGGCGAACGGCAGGATGATCAGGAATGCCGCCGACCAGCGCAGGAACGACAGCGTCACCGGCGGAATGTGGCCGGCGGCGAGCCGGCCGACGATCGCATTGCCGGCCCAGCACATCGCGGTGATGCAGAGCAAAAGATACGGCTGGTTGGCGATCCAGGAGCCGGACGCAGGCGTGGTGGTGGAATCGGAGGCAGACATGCGACAGGCCCGGGTTCACGACGCCGCGGCCTGCCCGGCTGGCATCACCGGGCCGGTATGGATCTCCCCGGCCCCTGTCACAGACACGGATTCCGCCGATCCATCAATGGGGATGGACGCATCGCGACCATGCGCGAAGGCCCCTTTCGCGGCGGGCGACGGCGGTTTCGCTACGGCGCTCTGCGGGCCGGGATGAACCTCTAACCGGTCTGCGGCGGCGCGGTCTGGCGCTTGACGATCTGCTCGGCGAGCTCGATCAGGATCCGCTTGGTGTCGGGATCCTGCACCTCGCGGAACACCCGCAGCATGCGCAGTTCGAGCAGCGACTGCAGCGATTCCGCGGTCTGGCCGCCGCCTTGTGCCGGCGCGGTGGTTGCGCTCCGCCGGTTGAGGATGTCGGCGGCGATCCCGAGCATCTCGGCGACGGTTGCCAGACGGCCGGTATCGATTTTCACCGTACCGCTTACGCCGTTCTTTTGCAGCGAGGCGCCCGCGCACAGGATCTCGGCGAGATCAGCCTGCGACAGACCGATCTCGCGCCAGCGCGCCTGCACCAGTTGGTCGATCTGGTCGTCCTGCGATGTGCTCATGGTGCGTTCAGACCATCTCCGGCAATGACTGTGGACAGCAATTCGTCGACGAAGGCTGCCGGCAAATGGCCAGCGCGGCCGCAATGGGACTCCGGCGGATCATTCGGATGGACAAATGGTCCCACCGAACCGGGCGACGCGCAGGACGATCCGTACCTGGACTTCAGCCGCCCAATCGCGCGGCCCGCGCACCTCGTGGCCTGAGATGCTCGCATCCGCGTCATCCGGCCTTCGCTTTTTTATCAAGACTGTCCGCGAATGCAATCAGGGGGCGACGCGTGTGGTGAACCCAACCCGGATATATGACCTTGCCACATAATGCCGCGTTTCCTGT
Organism: Bradyrhizobium sp. 26S5; assembly: GCF_036923295.1. Taxonomy (NCBI): domain Bacteria; kingdom Pseudomonadati; phylum Pseudomonadota; class Alphaproteobacteria; order Hyphomicrobiales; family Nitrobacteraceae; genus Bradyrhizobium; species Bradyrhizobium sp. 26S5. Next base: position 1,908,225 of record NZ_CP145948.1, read on the forward strand.
TCGCGGGGCCATGCGTTGGGCGCGGCAGCAGCCCTGAGCACGCTGCGATGGCCGCGCGGCGCCGCTCACAGGTCGATGATCCCGAGCGCGATGCTCTTAGCCACGCCATGCGTCTTGTTGGACGCTTCGAGCTTGCGCAGCGCCTGCTTGATGAAGCCTTCCACGGTCTCCGGCGAGATGCCGAGGATCTGCGCGGTGTCGACCACGGTCTTGCCGCGCGCCGCCCACGCCATCACTTCCTTTTCGCGGCCCGTGAGTTTGATCGTCTCGGCGGCGTCGGCGGGCCGCAGGATGGTCGGCGTGTTGCGCTGGTCGCGGTTGACGATGTCCATCGCCCGCTGCACCCAGTAGATCATCAACAGATGCAGTTCATGCCGATGGCAGATGAACAGTTTGTCGAAATCGCGCGGTTGGTCTTCCCAGAAAAACACCGTCGAGCTCGAATGGACGGCGCCGAGCCGGTCGCGATAGTGGAACGGCACGACGAAGCCGTCCTTGAATCCGAACTCCCGGGCGGCATCCATCGTTTTGACCTCGGGCGCCCGCTTGTGTCCGCTTCGCTCCGGCAGCTTCAGGCTGCTCCAGCTGAATGGCGTGTTGGTGCGTCGCGACCGCGCCAGCGCCGGATCGGCATGGACGAACTCGTTCTGCACATACGCCCGCTTCCAGGCGTCGGGAAATGTGCCGATATGGTAGGGCAGATCAAGATCGGGCCGGCCGGCATCGACAAAGGCGAAACCCGAGAAGCCGTAGTTCTGGACAATACGATGCAATGACGAGCTGAGCTCGTCGATGGTATCTGACGCCTCGATGGTCGAAATCGCGTCTACCAGGCCCATTGACTAAAACCCCCGGTTTCCGGGGGTACCACAGTTGGCCCCTTTTGTTCCAGATGTTCCGCATTTGGAGGAAGGGATAATGCCGCATTCATTGGACGGCCTTCACGCACTCATCACCAGAGAAGAGCTTGATCCGGCGCATGTCGGAGCGATGTTGCGGCTGCGCAAGCGGCTGTTCGTCGACCATTGCGGCTGGCTTCTGACCACGGTCGGGGATGTCGAACGCGATCAGTTCGACTGCTGGTATACCGAGCACTGCCTGTTGTTCTCCGGCGTCGAGCTCGTCGGCGGCTTCCGGGCGATCCGCACCGACTATCCCTATCTCACCAAGTCGGTGTTCCCGCAGCTTGCGGTGCGCCGCTTTCCGAGCCGCCGCGACGCCTGGGAGATCAGCCGTTTCGGCGTGCTGCCTGGTGTCGCGAGGTCGCAGACTGCACGCGTGAACTACGCGCTGATGTTCCGCTTCGCGGAGCTTCGCGGAGCGAAGGCGCTCGTGGCGCTGGCCGACCTCTCCTATGAGCGTTTTCTCACCCGCATGGACATCCGCACCCGCCGCTACGGCCCGCCGCAGGTGATCGGCAATGATCGCATGGGCCGCCCGCTGACGGCGCTCGCCGGAGAAATCCCGCTTGGTCTTGCCGACAATCCCGGCCTGACCAAATTCCTCGACCTTGGACGGCAATTGGAGATCCACGATGCTTCACATGTTCTCGGACGTTCGAGCATTCCAGCATGATCCGCTGCGTCTGTTGCTGACGCGCGGCAACGAGGCAGAGCGGGGGCTGGTGCCGTTGCGGCTCGGTCCTGCGCCCGTCTTGCTGGTGAACGATCCCGATCTGCTGCGCCCGATTCTCAAGGCGCCGGAGACCGACATTGGAAAGGGCAAGCTGATCAAGAAGCTGACGCCGGTGCTCGGCCGCAGCTCGCTGATGCTGAGCGGCGAGGAGCACAAACGGCGGCGGGCGGTGCTGCAGAAGCACATGGCCAAAGGCAGCGTCGAGAAATTCCTGCCGCATATGTGCGCCGAGATCCGCGCGGTCGGCGCCAGCCTGGCGCGGCTCGGATCGTTCGATCCGCACCACGTCACCGCGATGCTGGCGCTGCGGACGATCTGCGTCGCGATCTTCGGCTCCCAGGTGATGTCGTCTGGCGACGAGGAAGCCCTGGTTCAGGCCGTCGGCGCGATCGAGGACGATCTGGCGGAGGAGATGTTCCGCGCGTTGCCGTTCGGTCCGGTGGCGTGGTACCGCCGCCGCAAGAACCGGGTCTGCGCCAAGCTTGCCATGTCGACGGTGGTGCAGCGGCTGCGCCGCAAGGCGGGCTCGAGCAGCGCGCTGCGCGATCTCGAGGCGCTCGGTCTGAGTGATCGCGATCTCGAGGACGAGATCCTGACATTGCTGCTGGCCGGCCATCACACCACAGGTTCGACTGCGGCATGGATGTTCTACCACATGGCCGCCGATCCCGCGCTGATGGACGACATCGCCGACGAGGCCGCGGAGTGCCTGGGCGACGACGGCGAGCTGCGACTAGACGCGGTGAAGCGCGCCAATCTGAGCGCGACGCTGGTCAAGGAGGTTTGCCGGCTCTATCCCAGCGCATGGTGGTTCTCGCGTGAGGTGATGCAGCCGGTGACGATCCGCGGGCACGACCTCAAGGTCGGCACCTCGCTGTTGATCTGCCCCTGGCAATTGCAGCGCGATGGCAGGCATTTCGAGGATCCCGACCGCTTCCTGATGACGCGGCGCTACAACACCGATGCCTACATCCCGTTCGGTGCCGGTCCGCGCGCCTGCGCCGGGATGGGGGTTGCGATGCTGGAGCTGCAATTGCTCGCGCTCGAGATCGCCGCCGCCTATCGCTTCACCGCCGTCACGCCAAATCCGGCGCCGTGGCCGAAAGCGTCGGTGACGCTTATTCCGCCGCCCATGACGATCGACATCGAAGTCCGGGAGGTGCCCTCGCGCATCCTGCATCCGGGCGAGGAAGCGCAGCACCTGCCCTACATTCCGTCCGCCGCCACGGCATCCATCAGCACACTACAATCGGTATCCCAATGACAACACACATCACAACGGCCAGCATCGGGCAGAGGGCCATGGATCAAGTGCAAGTGCGCAGTTTGCGCGACGTCATCACGGTGTTGCTCGAGCAGCGCAGCATCGTGAGGGCGGCCGGCGCAACCTTTGCCGCACATTTGCTCGACCTCGCGATCATGCAGCTCCGGCTCAACGTCAACGATATTTCGGCGGAGGAATTGTCCGGCCTGTCCGACCTCGTTGGCGCTGAGTTCGGCAGGGACAAATCCCCGCATTGATCGCGCAGAGCGTTTTCAAGCGAAAACGATCATGCTCAGAACAAGGAGATAGAGCGGGACGACGTTTCGAAGAAAAGTCATCCCGCTCTAGTCTTGCGTCGCCACCAGCGCCTTCATCGTGGCGCCGGCGGCGAGCGCGGCGTCGTTCGGATCGATCTCGATCTGCAGGCCGCGCTGGCCGCCATTGACGAACACGGTGATGTGGGTGAGGGCGGTCTCGTCGATCGCGGTCGGCACCCGCTTCTTCTGGCCGAACGGGCTGATACCGCCGACATGGTAGCCGGTCAGCCGCTCGGCATCGGCCGGGCGCATCATTTTGGCCGACTTGCCGCCGAGCGCGGCGGCGAGCTTCTTCATGCTGACCTCGCAGTCGGACGGCACCACGGCGCACACCGGCTTGCCGTCGACCTCGGCCATCAGCGTCTTCAGCATCCGGTTCGGCTCGACGCCGAGCGCCTCCGCCGCCTGCAGCCCGATGCTCTCGGCGCTGGAATCGTAGACATAGGTGTGGAGCTTGAAGGCAAGGCCTAGCTTCCGCAGCGCCATGGTTGCTGGTGTCGAATTGGGCATGGACCCTGCCGGTTAATCCAGCTGAATGATCGCCGCAATGGCGGCTGCGATCAATCGGCCGATCGTGTCGCACCGGGCCGCGCCAACATTAAATTCCGGCCAGGGCGCCGCCGCTGCGCACGGGGTGGAATTTTTAGGGGATATCAAAGGGTTGTCGTTCGTCTAAAAGGCATAAACGACCCCCTTCTTGCTTGCGAAGCCGGGCCGCTTCCGTTATCCGGTAGGCGCCTTGCGTGCGCGCGGCCGGGCGCCGTGATTTGGGCTGGGCATATCATGCAGGATCGCTGTGGGCGGACGCGTTTTCGCCGCGATCATGGTCTGAAACACCTGAAGGGAACATCTTCGAAATGGCCAATGTTGTCGTCGTCGGCGCCCAGTGGGGTGACGAAGGGAAGGGCAAGATCGTCGACTGGCTGTCGGAACAGGCCGACATCGTCGTGCGCTTCCAGGGCGGCCACAATGCCGGCCATACGCTCGTGATCAATGGCGAGACCTACAAGCTGGCGCTGCTGCCGTCCGGCGTGCTGCGCCCGAACAAGCTGGCGGTGATCGGCAATGGCGTGGTGTTCGACCCGCAGGCCTTCCTCGACGAGGTCGCCAAGCTGAGGGGGCAGGGCGTTGCGGTCGGGCCGGACAATCTGCGCATCGCCGAGAACGTCACGCTGATCCTGCCGCTGCATCGCGAACTCGACTCCCTGCGCGAATCCGGCAACGCCATCACCTCGATCGGCACCACCCGCCGCGGCATCGGCCCGGCCTATGAGGACAAGGTCGGCCGCCGCGCCATCCGCCTGATGGACCTCGCCGACCTCGACACCCTGCCGCACAAGATCGAACGCCTGCTGGCGCATCACAATGCGCTGCGCCGCGGCCACAATCTGGAGGAGATCGACGGCAAGGGCATCCTGACCGAGCTGACGGCGATGGCGCCGAAGCTTTTGCCCTATGCCGAGACGGTGTGGCGGCTGCTCGACCTCAAGCGCCGCGAGGGCAAGCGGATCCTGTTCGAGGGCGCGCAGGGCGCGCTGCTCGACGTCGACCACGGCACCTATCCCTATGTGACGTCGTCCAACACGGTGGCGGCGCAGGCCGCGACCGGCACCGGCATGGGCCCGGGCGCGGTCGGCTATGTGCTGGGCATCTGCAAGGCCTACACCACCCGCGTCGGCCAGGGTCCGTTCCCGACCGAGCTGAACGACGAGATCGGCGAGGAAATCGGCCGCCGCGGCAAGGAATTCGGCGTCAATACCGGGCGCAAGCGCCGGGTCGGCTGGTTCGACGCCATGCTGGTGCGACAGACTGTCCGTACCTGCGGAATTGCCGGGCTGGCGCTGACCAAACTCGATATTCTGGACGGGTTCGACAGCATCAAGGTCTGCATCGGCTACAAGCTCGATGGCAGGGAGATCGACCATCTGCCGGCCGGCGAGGGCGCGCAGGCCCGGGTCGAGCCGATCTACGAGATCATCGAGGGCTGGAAGCAGCCGACCGCCAACGCGCGGTCCTGGGCGGACCTGCCGGCCCAGGCCATCAAATACGTTCGCCGGGTCGAGGAACTGGTGGGGTGCCCGGTCACCCTGCTGTCCACCAGCCCGGAGCGTGAAGATACTATTCTGGTACAGAATCCGTTCGAGGCTTAACGGGATATTACCTATATCCCACCAATTGTGTGGAAATGGCTGACTACTACCCGCTGATCGCCCGTGCCATCGCCGGACTGGACCCCAACGCTCCCGGCGAAGCCCGCCGCGCGCTGTACGCGCGGGCGCGGACGGCGTTGATCCAGCAACTCCGTGGCGTGCAGCCGCCGCTCTCGGAGTCCGAGATCACCCGCGAACGGCTGTCGCTGGAAGAGGCGGTTCGCAAGGTCGAGTCCGAGGCCGCGCAGCGCGCCCGCGAGGCCTCCCGCCCCGGTGGCGGCGCCTCCGCCCGCAGCAGCGATACGCTGCGCCGCGCCAATCCCAGGCCGCCCGAGGCCAATTCCGCCGACGCTGCCGCGCGCCCGCGGCCCCCGGCCGACCCCCGTCCGCCGCGCAATTTGCGCCCCGATGCGCCGCCGGCCTCGCCGCGGCCGCAGAACCCGCAGATTCCTCCTAACGTCCCGCCCGGCCTCGATACCCAGCCGCCACAGGCCCGGCCGGGTCCGCCGCGCCGCGGTCCGGAAGGCGCGCAGCCGCCGGTGCCGCCGGCCGCCCCGGGCGTGCGCGGTTTCCGCGACATCACCGCCGACGCCGACGATCTCGGCCGCGCCGCGGCGCAGGCCAGCCGCAACGCGCGCAAGACCTACGCCAACGTGCCGTCGCCCTCGCCGGAATTCGACCGGCTCGAGCCGAGCCTGGAGAACCGCGGCGCCGATCCCGACGCGCCGTATTCCTATGAGGAGTCGGTCGAGGAGCCGGAGCGTTACACCCCGCAGCCGCCGCAGGCGCCGCCGCCGCAACGGTCGCGCATTGGCAATGGCGAGCGCGAGCCGAGCAAGCCGCCGCGCGTCCGGTCGATGTTCCCGTTCAAGACCGCGATCGCGATCGGCATTCTGTTGATCCTGGTCGGCACCGGCATTCTGTTGCGGCAGCAGGTCACCACCTTCGTCAGCAGCCTGTTCAAGTCGTCCGCGCCCGTCGAGGCGCCGAAGGATGCCGCCGCGACGCCTGCGAGCAAGAAGATCACCGACCGCGTCGGCCAGCCCTCGTCGTCGGGCGAGCCGGTCGCTCCGGTGGCGCAGCGCGTGGTGCTCTATGACGAGGACCCGTCGGATCCGAAGGGCAAGCAATATGTCGGCTCGGTGGTCTGGCGCACCGAGCAGATCAAGGGCTCCGGCAACCAGAAGCCCGACATCGCCGTGCGCGCCGACATCGACATCCCCGACCGCAAGTTCAAGATGACGATGTCGTTCCGCCGCAACACCGATTCATCGCTGCCGGCGAGCCATACCGCGGAATTGACCTTCATTCTGCCGCAGGACTTCGCCAATGGCGGCGTCGGCAACGTGCCGGGCATCCTGATGAAGTCCAACGAGCAGGCGCGCGGCACGCCGCTGGCCGGGCTCGCGGTCAAGGTCACCGACGGCTTCTTCCTGGTCGGCCTCTCCAACGTCGACGCCGACCGCTCGCGCAATCTGCAGCTGCTCAAGGAGCGCTCCTGGTTCGACGTGCCGCTGGTCTACACCAACCAGCGCCGCGCCATCATCGCGATCGAAAAGGGCGCCCCCGGCGAGCGGGCCTTCAACGACGCCTTCGCGGCGTGGGGTGAGTAGCGGCCTTAGCGCTCACCTCGCTGCTCACGATGTCATCGCCCGGCTCCGTCCGGGCGATTCCGTATCGCAGCGACATCGCGGCGGCCGTCTGTTGCAGCGCATTCGACGCGCAGAGCGCCGGAACATTGCCGGGCGTTTTCGATTTTCTCTAGCACCGTCGCGCGACTGCGTTACACTCGCCTGACGTCGGGCAAGGGCACGCCATGAAACGCTATCTGATCTTCGCAGCCATCGGGCCGTTCATCGGCGGCTTCCTGCTGCTGCTCATGACCACCTATCAGTCCGGCTACTGGACCGAGACCAATGGCGGCGAGGTGGCGAAGCTGCTCGTCGTGTTCGTGAAGTCGCTGCAATACAATTATCTGTTCGGCATCGTGCCGTCGCTGATGTTCGGCGCGATCGACGACATCCTGATGCATGTCAGGCGGATCGCGCCAACGGTGCGGATGCTGATCGTAGGCGCGGTGGCGTTCGTCGGCGCGGCGCTGATGTACGCCTCGCACGGCTCCGAGAGCGGAGCGGTGCAGTTCATCCTCTACGGGCTGGTCGGCTTCATCCCCGGCGTGATCACGTCCTGGCTGGCGCACAAATATGCCGAAGAGCTCTACCAGCCGGCGACGACGGCAGCCCAGCACTAGGCACGCACTCACAAGCGACAGTGTGCAACGGGAAGGCGGAAGTCGCCGGCTTCGGCGTGATCGACGGCTCGGGACCGAGCGGCGAAATGAGCGCGCCGCAATCGGACGAGCAGCCGGGTTGAGCGCGCGGCGAGCAACAGATCGCACCACTACGGTAATCTTATCGGTGCACAGACGCCGGTCGCGAGCCGGGCGCGTTGCTTTCACACAACTGTCATACCGTCGTCATCCAAGTGTAGTCCCAATGTCACGCGTCCGCATCGTCCTCATGAGCCGGCGGCTGTGGGGGCGATCGATGAGCGCGTCCATGGCCTCGGTCCTGACCTTGCCGATGGCGATGCTGATCTCGGGCCTGCCGTGTTTTGTTTTATCGCATTTGTTTTAGCCGGAGCGGCAGACGACCGGGACGTATGAGACCTGCGTCCAGCTTCGGGGAAAGGGTTCATAGTGGTAGATGCAAGCTTTAGCCTTCTGACGGGCAACAGTATCGAAACGCGTCTGGTCCGAGCCGGAGGCATCATTTTTCGCGAGGGCGAGCAAGCCAACGAGCTCTTCGTGGTCAAGAGCGGCTACGTGCGCATTCAGGTCGGCAACAAGACCGTCGCGGACCTGGCGGCTGATACGATCTTTGGCGAAATGGCATTGATCGACAACGAGCCAAGGAGCGCGACCGCCACAGCTCTCACCGATGTCGAGCTCGTCCCGGTCTCGGAAAAGCAGTTTCTCTTCCTCGTCAGCCAGACGCCGCATTTTGCCCTGAAGGTGATGAGGACGCTGGCCCACCGACTCAGAACCATGAACAAGGTCGTCGACTAAGCAAGGCGATCGAAAACCGCCGCTTCCGCCGCCGCTTCGGCGCGCGGTGCTTGATGCGGCCGTGAACGTGACGGAGCCTCAAACGTGACACAGTGGTAATGTGACGCAACTTGAACCGCTTGCCTGCGTTACCATGTGATGGCCATGCCCGAGGACGACATTTTCATGCCCCACGCTGCGCGATCGCGGCCGCCTTTCGGCGGGGCGCAGGCGCGCGGCAAGGTCATCGACCAGGACGGGCGCGAATTCTCCGACGCCACGCTGCATCCGCAGTTCGAGGGTTTCCAGTTCGACTTCCGCAACGCCAGCGCCAATCCGTTCGGCAATCTGACGCGCGAAGAGCGGCTGGCGCGGCTGGAGATGATCGCAAAGCTGCTCGACGTCGCCTTCATCGTGCCGGGCACCAATGTCCGTTACGGCATCGACGGGCTGATCGGCCTGATCCCCGTGGTCGGCGACATCATCACCACCGCGATCTCGCTGTGGCTGGTGCGCGAGGCCCGCTTGCTGGGCGCGCCCTGGCACATCACGGCGCGGATGCTCGCCAATGTCGCGGTCGACGGCGTGATCGGCATGGTGCCGGTGGCGGGCGACGCGTTCGACGTCATGTTCCGCGCCAATATCCGCAATGTGCGGATGCTGCGGCGCTGGCTGGACAAGCAGCCGCGGATCTAACGAACTCCCCAAAACAAAAGCCCCCGGATCGGTCCGAGGGCTTTTCGTTTTAAGAGGAGCGGAAAGGTTACGCGGCGTCGGCGTCGGTCTGGCTGGCGGCGGGGCGCGGACGACGCGGCAGCGGGAAGCCTTCGCTCTCATACAGCGAGCGGATGCCGTTCTGGTCGAAACGGGCTTCCTCGACCTGCAGATAGGCGCCGTTCAGCGAATCCGCCGGCAGCTCTTCCATCGCAAAGCGCACGGCTTCGGCGGCAGTGCCGAAACGGCGATAGGCGAAACCAGCCCGCTTCTTCTTGCGGATGGCGGCAGGAAACAGCTCGGCAGACGTGTTGTAGTTGAACGGACGCAGGGGACGCATGGTCGACGACCTCTTGTGTTCTTGGCGCGATGCGGCGAAAGGGATTTTGGGGACGGCGGCCTACCATCGGCGGCGCGCCGTACGTGTCATTTCGACCCCTAATATAGGCCTCTTTGACAAAAATGCGACCCCAGAAGCGGCCCCGGCAAGGCACATGCTGAATCCGCGCATAGCACGCGATCGGGCTGAATAATCCCTTTCATTTCAGAGTCTTAAGGCTCTCATATCTTGTCGAGCCAGGCCAGGATCGCGACCACGATCAAAATCACCCCGAAAAGGCCCATTCCGGAGTGGCCGAGGCCATAGCCATAGCCGCGGATCCGGCCGCTATAGCCGCCTAGGAGGATAATCAGCAGGAGGATGATGAGGATCAGTCCGAGCGACATGGCGCCCTCCTCAGAATAGGCGGCAGCCGCACGGCGAGACGCCGACGGCCCCGCGAATTCGGAGCAAAGCACATTCCGGCCCGCGAGTCGTTAACTTCAGTCCTCATTCCGGGGCGATGCGCAGCATCGAACCTCAGGTGCGCAATTGCGCACCGGGGAATCTCGATATCCCCCGATGCGCGATTGCGCATCTGAGGTTCAGTCCTGCGGACTGCCCCGGGATGACGGCTTCACCGTCACTTCTTGCTTTCGTCGATCGGCAGCACCTTCAGCGGGGTCGGATAGGGCTCGACCCGCAGAGAGTCGCTGGCGATCAGGCCGATCTTGTGCAGCGGCGCCTGTTCGAGATCGCCGGAGGCCGACTTGTGCACGGCGTATTGCCAGACGCTCATCGAGCCCTTGGCGACCAGCATCTTGGCGATGCCGCCGGCATTCTGGCCCTCGACCTGCGCGAGATCGGCATCGGTCAGGCCGATGACGATTTCGTCCTTCGAGGTGATGACCTTGAACAGCGAGATCTTGTCGGCGGCGAACGCTGGCATGCTCAAAGTGCTCCCCATGATCAGGCCGGCAAGACCGAGACCCAACAAAAGCTTTCCTGGAATCCGTGACATCAAAATTTCCTCATGTTCAGGCGCGCGAGGGCCGCCGCGGCCAAAACAAACCCCGCGCGACCGGTTCTTGGTCGCGCGGGGCGGAGAAATTGTTCGACGTGAGGGCGGGATATTTGCCGAACCCGCTATCGTCATTGCCGGGCTTGACCCGGCAATCCATCGTGATGAAAGACTCATTCCTTGATGGATGCGCGGGTCGAGCCCGCGCATGACGAGTTGTTACTTCTTCTCGTCGAGCTTCAGCGCCGCCGAGTTGATGCAGTAGCGCAGGCCGGTCGGGCCGGGGCCATCGTTGAAGACATGGCCGAGATGGCCGTCGCATTTCGAGCACAGCACCTCGGTGCGGATCATGCCGTGGCTGACGTCGCGCTCCTCGTCGACATGGCTCTCGATCGCGGGCTTGGAGAAGCTCGGCCAGCCGCAGCCGGAGTCGAACTTCTGGTCGGATTCGAACAGCGTCTGCCCGCAGCCGGCGCAGACATAGGTGCCCTTGCGGGGATCATGCTCGTATTCGCCGGTGAAGGGGCGCTCGGTCGCCTTTTCCCGCAGCACCGCATACTGCATCGGCGTCAATTCCTTGCGCCACTCGGCCTCGCTCTTGTGAACCTTGCCGTCGGTTTTGGTGTCGGACATTCAACCTCCTTTGCGAGATGTCTAGTTGGTGGCCTTGGTGCTGCTCACCAGCGTCGGCTTCTCGATGTAGTTCTCCGCGAAGATCTTCTTCAGGTTCTCGACCTTCGGGATGTCGTTATAGGCAATATAGGGTTGGGTCGGGTGCAGCGTCAGATAGTCCTGGTGGTAGCCCTCCGCCGGATAGAACGCCTCGAGCGCGCCGACCTTGGTGACGATCGGCTTCTTGTAGACCTTGGCCGCGTTGAGCTGGGCGATATAGGCGTCCGCGACCTGCTTCTGCTCGTCGCTGGTGGTGAAGATCGCCGAGCGATACTGGGTGCCGGAGTCGGGGCCCTGGCGGTTCAGCTGGGTCGGGTCGTGCACGACCGAGAAGAAGATCTGCAGGATCTTGCCGTAGGAGATCTTCTGCGGGTCGTATTTGATCTCGACCGATTCCGCGTGGCCGGTGGTGCCGGTCGACACCTTCTCGTAGTCGGCATTCGACTTGCTGCCGCCGGAGTAGCCGGACACCGCACTGACGATTCCGGCGGTGTGCTGGAACACGCCCTGCACGCCCCAGAAGCAGCCGCCGGCGAGCACCGCGGTCTTGATGCCGGCCTCCGGCGCGCTTGCCGCGGGCGGCGGGATGATCACGGCGTCCTCGGCGGCAAGCGAGGGCGCAACGGCAAAAGCGGCGACGGCCAGCGCGCCGATCGCGGCGGCGCAAAGCGAGAGGCGGCTGAGGGAGCTTTTGGGCATGGGTTCCTCGTGGGATCGCAATTGGGGGCCAGTCTAGAGCGGCAGCCGGCATTCGCAAATCGGGCCGGGCTGCTCCGACGCTTAAAAATACGGGCGAGGGCGCGTTTTGTTACGCCGCCGGCCACACGGTTTCGTGAGCAAAATCGCGCTCGGGCGAGACCTTAGGCGGGCGGCCGCCCCACGAGGACTTCTACTGCGTCGCGGCGAAATCGTCATCTCGTCATTGCGAGGAGCGATAGCGACGAAGCAATCCATGTCTCAACAAGCGGGATGATGGATTGCTTCGCTCCGCTCGCAATGACGATGGATAGGGCGTCACACCACAATGCTCAGCCGCTTCGCAGCCCGCGTGATGCCCGTGTACAGCCACCGCGCGCGCGAATCCTGGAACGCAAAGCTCTCGTCGAACAGCACGACGTCGTCCCATTGCGAGCCCTGCGACTTGTGCACGGTCAGCACATAGCCGTAGTCGAACTCGTCATAGGGCTTGCGCTGCTCCCATGGAACGCCCTCGACGCCGCCGTCGAAGCATTCGCCGCGCACCGAGACTTTTGTGACCTTGTAGCCGAAATCCTCATCCGGCATCACGCGCATGGTGATGATCTTCGATTTCGACTGCGCGCGTGCCTTGACCCGCCACAGCCCGCCGTTGAACAGGCCCTTCTTGCGGTTGTTGCGCAGGCAGACCAGCTTGTCGCCGGCGACGGGGAGCGGGTCCTCGATGTTTTGCCGCTGCCGCACCCGCATGTTGTAGGCGCGGCGGGTGTTGTTGCGGCCGACCAGCACCTGGTCGGCGCGCATCACGCGGTCCGGATCGAGCTCCTTGCGCGACACCACCTCGCTCTCGCCGTGGCGGCCGATCTCGAGCTCGCGGCCCTCGCGGATATCCATCGACATCCGCACGATCGGATCGTCCTGCGCCTGGCGGTGCACCTCGGTCAGCATCGCGTCCGGCTCGGCATCGGTGAAGAAGCCGCCGCCCTGGATCGGCGGCAATTGCGCGGGATCGCCGAGCACCAGCAGTGGGCAGTCGAACGACATCAGATCGCGGCCGAGCTCGGCGTCGACCATCGAGCATTCGTCGATCACGATCAGCTTCGCTTTTGACGCGGGAGCGTCGTCCCAGAGCTCAAAACTCGGCTGCTCGACGCCGGATTCACGGGCGCGATAGATCAGCGAGTGGATCGTGGAGGCGCTGTCGCAGCCCTTGTTGCGCATCACCAGCGCCGCCTTGCCGGTGAAGGCCGCGAATTTCACCTCGCCGTCGACGCCTTCCGCGATGTGGCGGGCGAGCGTGGTCTTGCCGGTTCCGGCATAGCCGAACAGCCGGAACACCGGCGGAGTGGCGCCCTTGCCGGGCTTGGCTTTGAGCCAGTCGGCAACTGCTTTCAGCGCGGAGTCCTGATGCGGCGTGAAGGTGGTCATGTGGCTTTCGGAGGAATGAGCGCGCGACCGATAGCGCCGCGACTCGTGCCAGCACAAGCTAAACATTCATGCGGTCCGATCAAGCTATCTCCCGCTGCACGGAATTGGAGTTTCGCCCCCGAGGCTGGACTTGGGTCGCGCCGCCACTAGACTGACCGAAAACAACAAGCGGTCGGGACCACAACAAGTGGTCGGGAGCGCGACCTTGGGAGTGACGCCATGAAATTCGGCATCTTTTACGAGCTGCAACTGCCGCGCCCGTGGAACGACGGCGACGAACTCCGCCTCTACCAGAACGCGCTGACGCAGCTCGAGACCGCCGACCGGCTCGGCTACGACTATGCCTGGGTCGTGGAGCATCATTTCCTCGAGGAATATTCGCATTCGCCGGCGCCAGAATCCTTCCTCGCCGCCGCGAGCCAGCGCACCAAAAACATCCGGCTCGGCCACGGCATCTTCCAGCTCACCACCAATCATCCCGCCCGCGTCGCCGAACGGGTCGCGGTGCTCGATCTGCTCTCTAACGGCCGCTGCGAGTTCGGCATGGGCGAGAGCGCCTCGATCACCGAGCTGACGCCGTTCGGCCGCGACATGGAGACCAAGCGCGAGGTGTTCGAGGAAGCCGTGCAGGCGATCTTCCCGATGTTCACCAAGATCGGCACCGAGCATCACGGCAAGTATTTCGACATCCCCTTGTGCAACGTCGTGCCGAAGCCGGTGCAGAAGCCGCATCCGCCGCTCTGGATGGCCTGCTCGCAATTGCCGACCATCGAGCGCGCCGGGCAGAACGGATTTGGCGCGCTCGGCTTCCAGTTCGTCAGCGCCGAGGCGGCGCATGCCTGGGTGCATGCCTATTACAACGCGATCACCAAGCGGCTGAAGAAGCTCGCCGACTACGAGATCAATCCGAACATGGCGCTGGTCTCGTTCTTCATGTGCGCCGAGACCGACGAGGAGGCGCGCAAGCGTGCCGATGGCGCGACCTTCTTCCAGTTCGCGCTGCGCTATTACGGCCAGGCGCAGAACCGGCAGCGGCCGGCGCCGGGCACCGTCAACATGTGGGACGAGTACAACAAGTGGAAGCGCGAGAATCCGGAGGCGCAGGAGGCGGCACTGCGCGGCGGCCTGATCGGCTCGCCGGAGACGATCGCGAAGAAGCTGCGGCGCTTCCGCGCGTCGCATATCGACCAGGTGATCCTGCTCAACCAGGCAGGCAAGAACACCCATGAGCACATTTGCGAGTCGCTCGAGCTGTTCGGCAAGGAAGTGATGCCGGAGTTCCAGCACGATCCGGAGCATGATGCCTGGAAGAAGGGCGTGTTGAGTGGTGCGATCCAGCTCGAGGAGATCGACACCCAGGCGTTCTCGGATCGCTATGGCAAACTCGCGGTCAATGTCGCGCCGAAAACCGCCGCCGCGGGCTGATCGTTTGTTGTGCAGCGACCTCGCGATCTCGTGAGGAAAATAATTCGCTACGCGCGATCCGCGCTTTAAAAGAAACCACCCGCGCGATGCCTGCACAGAAGTGCAGGCATCGCTATTTTTGTGCGGTGCTCGACAGCTTCATTCGCGCGCCCCATCATCCTGACAACGCATGATCGCGTGTTGAGAAACGCGCTTGATCGTCAGGAGAGTTTTGGAATGAAGCGTCGTGAGTTCCTCCAGCTGTCGCTCGTCACAGCCGCCGCTGCCGCGCTGTCACGGGGTGCGCAGGCCCAGGCGGACGCGAAGGAAATTCGTATCGGCTACCAGAAGAACGGCGTGCTGGTTATCACGCGCCAGCGTGAAGCCCTGGAAAATCATTTCAAGCCGCAGGGCATCAGCGTGAAATGGGTCGAGTTCTCCTCGGGCCCGCCGATGATGGAAGCGATGAATGTCGGCAGCGTCGATTACGGCGCCGTCGGCGATTCCCCGCCGATCTTCGCCCAGGCCGCGGGCGCGGCCATCGTCTATGCCGCGGCCCAGCCGATCATCAATGGTTCAGGCATCCTGGTGCCGCAGAATTCGGCAATCACAGGCATCGCCGATCTCAAGGGCAAGCGCGTCGGCTTCACCAAGGGATCCAGCGCGCATAACGTCGTGATTCAGACGCTGGAGAAAGCCGGGCTGACCTATGGCGATATCACGCCGGTCTATCTGACGCCCCCCGACGCCGGTCCGGCTTTTGCCAATGGCGGCATCGATGCCTGGGCGATCTGGGATCCGTATTTTGCGATCGCCGAGACCAAGCAGAACGGTCGCATTCTGGTCAAGACCCGCGACATCACCAAAACCAACTCGTTCTACATCGCCAACCGCGACTTCGCCCGAAATCACGGCGCACTCCTGCAGCAGATCGTCGATGTCACGACGTCGTCGGCGGCGTGGGCGCAGGCGCATCCCGATGAGGTCGCGAAATCCCTGGCCGCCGTCACCGGCGTGCCGCTCGATATCCAGACCATCGCGGCGCGGCGGGCCGGCTTCTCGGTCGGGCCTGTGACTGACGACATCATCGTGACCCAGCAGGGCGTCGCCGACCGCTTCTTCAAGCTCGGCCTGATCCCGAAGCAGATCGCGATCCGCGACATCGTCTGGCGTAATCCCCAGACCTGATCGCTCCTTGGTCAATTGGTCAATTCAATGCAGAGGACATTCCCATGACGCGTTTATTTCGACGCTGGATCGCCCGCGCGGTGCTGTCGGTCAGCATCGTCGCAGCGCCAGCGTCGGCGTTTCCTACGGCCAGGACAAGGTCGTCCGCATCGGCTTCCAGAAATACGGCAAGCTGGTGCTGCTGAAGAGCAAGGGCTCGCTCGAGGATAAGCTGAAATCGGTCGGCTACAAGGTCGTCTGGACCGAGTTTCCCTCGGGTCCGCCGCTGCTCGAAGCACTCAATGTCGGCGCGATCGATTTCGGCAACACCGGCGAGGCGCCGCCGATCTTCGCGCAGGCCGCAGGCGCACCGATCCAGTATGTCGCCTATGAGCCGCCGGCGCCGAAGGGCGAGGCGATCCTGGTGCCGAAGGACAGCCCGATCAAATCGGTCGCCGAGCTGAAGGGCAAGAAGGTCGCGCTGAACAAGGGCTCCAACGTCCACTATCTGCTGGTGAAGGCGCTGGAGAAAGCCGGCGTGAAATATTCCGACGTCGAGGTCGCCTATCTCGCGCCCGCCGATGCGCGCGCGGCGTTCGAGCGCGGCGCGGTCGATGCCTGGGTGATCTGGGATCCGTTCCAGGCCGCGGCGGAGGCCGCGACCGGCGCCCGCACGTTGGCCGACGGCACCGGCGTCGTCGCGAACTATCAGTTCTACTTCGCCTCGAAGCAGTTCCTGCACAGCGACCCGAAGATCGTCGAGCTGGTGCTGGCGCAGCTCAGCGAGGTCGATGACTGGGCCAAGGGCGATATCCACGCCGTGGCCGAACAGCTGGCGCCGAGCATCGGCCTGTCGGTGCCGGTGGTGGAGGTCGCGCTGAAGCGGCAGTCCTACGGCATCAAGCCGGTCACCGACAGCGTGGTCGCGGATCAGCAGCAGGTCGCCGACACATTCTTCGCGCTCGGCCTGATCCCCAAACAAATCAAGATTTCCGACGTCGCATGGAGACCGGGCACGTGAGCACCCCAACCAACGCCAACATCCTCTGGTTCTTGCCGACCCACGGCGACAGCCGCTACCTCGGCACTGCGATCGGCGGCCGCGAGGTGAACTTCAACTATCTGCGCCAGATCGCGCAGGCCGCGGATCAACTCGGCTACTACGGCGTGCTGCTGCCGACGGGGCGGAGCTGCGAAGACTCCTGGGTGGTGGCGTCAGCCGTCGCGCCCTGGACCGAGCGGTTGCGCTATCTCGTGGCGGTCCGGCCCGGCCTGCAATCGCCGAGCGTCGCCGCGCGTATGACCGCAACGCTGGACCGGCTGTCGAACGGGCGTCTCCTGATCAATGTCGTCACCGGCGGCGATCCGATCGAGAACAAGGGCGACGGCATCTTCCTGGATCATGACGAGCGCTACGCGGTGACGCGCGAGTTCCTCAACGTCTACAGCGATCTGCTCGCGGGCAAGACGGTCAATGTCGAGGGCAAGCACATCCGGATCGAGGACGGCCGCCTGCTGTTCAATCCGGTGCAATCGCCGCGGCCGCCGCTCTATTTCGGCGGCTCGTCGGACGCCGGCATCGACGTCGCGGTCGACACCGTCGACAAATATTTGACCTGGGGCGAGCCGCCGGCGCAGGTCGCCGAGAAGATCGCCAAGGTCAAGGCGGTGGCGGCGCAGCGCGGCCGCAAGCTCTCGTTCGGCATTCGCCTGCATGTCATCGTGCGCGAGACCAATGCGGAGGCGTGGCGCGCCGCCGACGAGCTGATCCAGTATGTCACCGACGACACGGTCGCTGCCGCCCAGAAGATCTTTGCGCGGATGGACTCGGTCGGCCAGCAGCGCATGGCGCAGCTGCATGGCGGCCGTCGCGACCAGCTCGAGATCAGCCCGAATCTCTGGGCCGGCGTCGGCCTGGTGCGCGGCGGGGCCGGCACCGCGCTGGTCGGCGATCCCCTGACGGTTGCCGCGCGCATCAAGGAGTATCAGGACATCGGCGTCGATACCTTCATCATGTCGGGCTACCCGCATCTCGAGGAAGCCTATCGCTTCGCCGAGCTGGTGTTCCCGCTGCTGTCGCTGGCGCAGCCTGGCAATGTGACGCCGATCCGCGTCAATACCGGGCCGTTCGGCGAGACGATCGGCAATGACTACCGTCCGCACAAGCAGGCATCGCAATCATGAGTCTCATCGACAGTCTCCCGCGCGTCGGCGCGCCCAAGCTTCCGAAGGTCGACGGTCTGATCCCCTGGATCGTGCCGCTCGCCATCATCCTGATCTGGCAGCTGGCCTGCGTCACCGGTTTTGTTCCCTCGCGCGTGCTGCCGGCGCCGTCCGACGTCGCACTGGCGGGATGGAAGCTGCTGCTGTCAGGTGAGCTGATCCGCAACATCTGGGTCAGCTTCTGGCGCGCCTCGATCGGATTTGTGATCGGCGGCAGCATCGGCTTCGCCTTCGGGCTCGCCAATGGGCTGTCGCAGCTGTCGGCGAAGCTCACCGACACCACGCTGCAGATGGTGCGCAACATTCCGCATCTGGCGTTGATCCCGCTGGTCATCCTGTGGTTCGGCATCGACGAGTCGGCAAAGCTGTTCCTGGTCGCGCTCGGCGTGTTCTTCCCGATCTATCTCAACACGCTGCACGGCATCCGCACCGTCGACCCGCAGCTGATCGAGATGGGCCGCATCTACGGCATGAGTGACGGCGAGCTGTTCCGCCGGGTGATCTTCCCGGGCGCGCTGCCCTCGATCTTCGTCGGCCTGCGCTTTGCGCTCGGCATCATGTGGCTGACCCTGATCGTCGCCGAGACCATCGCGGCTTCGTCGGGCCTCGGCTACATGGCGATGCAGGCGCGCGAGTTCATGCTGATCGACGTCGTCGTGCTCTCGATCCTGATCTACGCCTTGCTCGGCAAGCTCGCCGACAGTGCCTCGCGGGCGCTGGAGCGGCTGACGCTGTCGTGGCACCCCGCCTTCCAGAAGAAGTGAGAATGAGAATGCAAGAAGCGCTTCGTTTCCAGCCCGTCGACGCCGAGCCGGTCGACCGCGCCGATATTGTCGTGCAGGCACGGCAGCTGCGGCGCGGATCGGAAGGTGCGACCCGTGGCCTGTCGCTGACCATTCGCGGCCTGCGCAAGGCGTTCGGTGACAATGAGGTGCTGCGCGGCATCGACCTGCACATCCCGGCCGGCCAGTTCGTCGCGATCGTCGGCCGCAGCGGCTGCGGCAAGAGCACGCTGCTGCGCCTGATCGCCGGCCTCGACGCGCCGACGGCGGGCAGCATCGCCTTTGGCGAACAGCCCCGGGCGCAGGATGTCCGCGTCATGTTCCAGGAGCCGCGCCTGCTGCCCTGGGCGCGGGTGCTGTCCAATGTCGAGGTGGGTCTGGGACGGGAGCGCTCCTCCGCCGACGCGCAGGCGCGTGCCGAGCGCGCGCTGGTCGAGGTCGGCCTCGGCGACAAGCGCGGGCAGTGGCCGTCGGTGCTCTCGGGCGGCCAGAAGCAGCGCGTGGCGCTGGCGCGCGCGCTGGTCAGCCAGCCGCGCGTGCTGGCGTTCGACGAGCCGCTCGGCGCACTCGACGCGCTGACCCGGATCTCGATGCAGCAATTGCTGGAGCGCGTCTGGCGCGACCAGGGCTTTACCGCGATCCTGGTGACGCATGACGTCGCCGAGGCGGTCGCGCTCGCCGACCGCGTGCTGGTGATCGAGGACGGCCGCATCGCGCAGGACGTCACGATCGACCTGCCGCGGCCGCGCCGGCGCGGTTCGGCCGAACTCGCCGCGTTGGAAGGCGAGATCCTGAAGCATCTGCTCGAAGGCAGCGAAGACACCCTGTGAGGTCGCCATGAATTCCGTCGTCCGCAATGTTTCGATCGAGCCCGTGGTGGCGGCCGCCGAGTTCCGCGGCGCGATGCGCCATCTCACCGGCGGCGTCAGCGTCATCACGGCCGGACGGGCTAAGGACATTTCGGGGATGACGGTGACCTCGGTGTCGTCGCTGTCGGTCGAGCCGCCGTCGCTGATCGTCAGCATCAACCGCGCTGCCTCGTCGTGGCCGCTGATCGCGCGCCATGGCGTGTTTGGCGTCAACATCCTCACCGCCGATCAGCTCGAGATCGCCGAGCGCTTCACCGGCAAGGGCGGCCTGAAGGGCGCGGACCGCTTCACTGGCGCCGAATGGACGACGCGCGCCTCCGGCGTTCCGCTGCTGGTCGGCGCGCTTGCCGCTGTTGATTGCGAGGTCGAGGAGATCATCGAACGGCATTCGCACGCGATCGTCATCGGTCGCGTGCTCGACGTGATTGCCTCTGAGCGCACCGCCGCGCTGGCGTACTGGCACGGCGAGTATGTCGCGATCGACAAGGAAGAAGACGCCGCCAGGCTGGCCGAAGTCAGCCTGCCGTCACGTCACGTCCATGCGAGGGGCGTGCGCTAGGGCCCCCAGATCAGGCTTTAGAGGATTGCGGTCAGCGTCGCCGGGCTGTCGATGATCACGGTGCTGCCGCGGACGCCGTACCAGACCGCCTGGACGGTCTGAGCCGCATTGCCGAGCGGGATGCCGACGACCAGCGTGGTCGGAATGCGGCCAAAGCTCGACGGAGTCCCTTCGTTATAGGTAAAGCTCGCGGTAACCGTGGAGACCGCGCCATTGAGGGCGATGCCGAACGTGCCGCCGGGAATATCAGTGCCGGTCGCGTAGGGCATCGGAACATTCAGGATGATGATGGCGGTGGTGCCGACGCCCTCGGGAATCGTCAGGGTGAGGCCTTGGATCGGCGTGAAGGTCGAGGAATTGGTGGACAGGGTGCCGGCGGTCTGCGCGTAAAGGGCCATATCTCTCTCCAGTTGTCAAAGGACGCTAAAACAATAGGAGATTGAGTAAGGCAAATGGCTGCTAGATACAAGAGATGACAGGCGGCGGGGCCGGCGCGGCATGTTGGCCGTGGCGCTTTCTTGATCAGCGCATTAAATGCCGGTCGGATTTCAGAGACGTGACGGTTCGATGAAGCGCGCAGGAACCTGGCTGTTCTATCTCGTCGGTGCAATAGCCGTCGGCTATCTTGCGCTATATGCGTATGCGACCTTTACCGGCCGCGACATCACGCCCGGCGATCCGATCCGAATCTTCCGTAAGCCCGACGCTCCAAGCTACTCGTGACGTGAGGCAATCGCGGCAGGAGGGCCCTGCCGCGTGCGGTCCTCAACCAGCGCTGGCCATCCGCTGATAGTCGGGAGCGCCATTGCCGGCCGGGGTGATCGGGATGCCGCCGTCGGCATATTCGTTGAGCTTGTTGCGCAGCGTGCGGATCGAGATGCCGAGGATGTTGGCGGCATGGGTGCGGTTGCCGAGGCAGTGCTTCAGCGTTTCCAGGATCAAATCGCGCTCGACGTCCGCGACGGTGCGGCCGACTAGCGCGCGGGTGACCTGCTCGGCGGCAAGCGTGGCGTGCGCGACGGCGGGCGCGGTCTTGGCGAGGTCGAGCCGGTCGCCGTCGGGGGTGAGGATCGCCTCAGCACCGATCTCGTCGCCCTGCGCCATCAGGACGGAGCGATGGATGGTGTTCTCGAGCTCGCGGACGTTGCCCTGCCAGCGGTTCGCGGTCAGGACGCGGCGGGCCTCGGTCGAGACCGGGCGGACCGGCAGGCCGTTGGCCTCGGCATATTTCTTGGCGAAGTGCTGCGCCAGTTCGAGGATGTCGGCCGGGCGGTCGCGCAGCGGCGGGATCTTCAAATTGACGACGTTGAGGCGGAACAGCAGGTCCTCGCGGAAAGAGCCTTCGCGCACCGCCTCCGACAGATTGCGGTTCGAGGTTGCGATGATGCGGATGTCGACCGGGACCGGCTTGGTGCCGCCGACGCGGTCGATCACGCGCTCCTGGATCGCGCGCAGCAGCTTCGACTGCAGGCGGACGTCCATCTCGGAGATTTCGTCGAGCAGCAGGGTGCCGCCGGTCGCTTCCTCGAACTTGCCGATGCGGCGCGCCACCGCGCCGGTGAAGGCGCCCTTCTCATGGCCGAACAGCTCGGATTCCAGGAGGTGCTCCGGGATCGCCGCGCAGTTGATCGAGATGAACGGCCGCTTGGCGCGGGCCGAGCGGGAGTGGACATAGCGCGCCAGCACCTCCTTGCCGGTACCGGATTCGCCGGTGATCATGACCGAAGCGTCCGAGCCCGCGATCTGCTGCGCGAGCTTGATCACCCGGCCCATCGCCTCGTCGCGCCAGATCAGGTCGCGGGCGTCGTTGGCGACCGCGGCGAGCACCGCTGCGATCAATTCGGGATCGGGCGGCAGCGGGATGTATTCCTTGGCGCCGGCATGGATCGCGGCGACCGCGGCGCGGGCGTCGTTGGAGATGCCGCAGGCGACGATCGGCACGTGGATGTGCTCGGCCTCGAGCCGCATCACGAGGTCGCGGATGTCGAGGCCGACGTCGACCAGCAGGAGGTCGGCACCCTTGCCGCCGCGCAGCACGTTCATCGCCTGTTCGATGGTTTCGGCGTGGGTCACGGAGGCGCCGTTGTCCATCGCGATCTTGGTCGCGGTCGTGAGCTGGCCCTTCAGGGTGCCAACGATGAGAAGCCGCATGATGATCTCCTGTTCGTCTGGTCGCGCAGGTTCCGCGCGCTACCGTTGGGTCCGTTTAAGAACGTTCAGTCTTGATGATTTCGGTCATGGTCACGCCGAGCTTGTCTTCCACCAGCACCACTTCGCCACGCGCCACCAGGCGGTTGTTGACGTAGATGTCGATCGCCTCGCCGACGCGGCGGTCGAGTTCGAGCACGGTGCCCGGTCCGAGCTTCAGGAGGTCGCCGACGTCCATCTTGGAGCGGCCGAGCACCGCCGAGACCTGCACCGGCACGTCGAACACGGCCTCGAGATCGGCCGCGATGCGCGCGGCATTTTCGTCCTCGTTGTAGCCGATGTCGTCGATCCCGGGCGCGTCGGCGGAATTGAGATCGGGAAGCGGGACGTGGGTGTCGGTGTCGCTCATGGTTCAGCCCTCAATCGCCGTCAGCCGGCCTGGCCGCGGGACGCCAGATAGCGCCCGACGAGTTCGTTGATCTTGCCTTCGATCGCGGCACGTTCCAGCACCACGCCGCCGTCAGCCCATTCGATCCGGCAGTCGCCGGTCGCAATCGTCGGCTCGGCCAGGATCACCAGCCGTCCCTGGAAGCCGCTCTGCGCCGCCATCCGCTCGATATTGTCGTGCGCCGCCTCGTAGAGCGCGTCATTGATGCGGACCACGAGATGCGGCGTCGCCACCAGATGCGAGAAGCAGTCAGAGACCAGCGCGGTGATCTCGCCGAGCGGCTCGCGCGCAACCAGTTCGGTGCAGAGCTTGCGGGCGACTGCGACCGCGACGTCCACGGCCTCGGTCTCCATCCGCGTCTCGATGCCGGCAAAGCGCGCCGCGATGCCCTTGATCGCGGTGCCGATCTCTTCCAGCGCCTGCGCCGCGCGGCGGTCGCTCTCGACCTTGGCCTCGCGTAGCGCAGCTTCATAGCCGGCACGATACGCCCGCGCCTCGGCGTCGGCGACCTTCTGCGCGACCTCGGCCGGGGTCGGCGCGCGCTCGCGGGCGCGGTCCGGCGCCGAGAAATCCGTGTCGAACAGGAATTTCGCGGGCGCGGCCATCAGTACACCAGTTCGTCGTCGGCGCGGTTCTTGGTCAGCGTGATCTCGCCGCGGGCGGCGAGATCCTTGGCGAGGTTGACCAAGAGCGCCTGCGCCTCGTCGACGTCGCGCAGGCGCACCGGACCCATCGCGGCCATGTCGTCCATCAGCATCTTGCCGGCGCGGGAGGACATGTTGCCGAGGAAGAAGCTGCGCACCTCCTCGTTGGCGCTCTTCAGCGCGACGCCGAGCTTGTCCTTGTCGATGTTGCGCATCAGCGTCTGGGCCGAGGCAGCATCGAGCTTGATCAGATCGTCGAAGGTGAACATCAGCGCCTTGATGCGCTCGGCGGATTCGCGGTTTTCCTCTTCCAGCGAGGTGATGAAGCGGGTCTCGGTCTGGCGGTCGAAATTGTTGAAGATCTCGGCCATCACCTCATGGGCGTCGCGGCGGCGGGTCTGCGACAGGTTCGACATGAACTCGGTGCGCAGCGTCTGCTCGACGCGCTCGATGACTTCCTTCTGCACCGCCTCCATCCGCAGCATGCGGCCGACCACGTCGAGCGCGATGTCCTCGGGCAGGATCGCCAGCACGCGGGCGGCGTGCTCCGGCTTCAGCTTCGACAGCACCACGGCGATGGTCTGCGGGTATTCGTTCTTGAGGTAGTTGGCGAGCACCTCTTCCTGCACGTTGGAGAGCTTCTCCCACATGTTGCGGCCGGCGGGGCCGCGGATCTCGTCCATGATGCCGGTGACGCGCTCGGCCGGCAGGTACTGCTGCAGTAGCCGTTCGGTGGCGTCGAAATTGCCCATCAGCGCGCCGGAGGCCGACATCCGCGAGACGAACTCCAGCATCAAATCCTCGACCACGTCGGCCTCGACGGTGCCGAGCGTCGACATGTGGACCGACAGCTCGCGGACCTCCTCGTCGTCGAGCATCGACCAGATCTTGCCGCCATACTGCTCGCCGAGCGCCAGCATCAGGATCGCCGCGCGCTTCGGGCCGGGCAGCGGCTTGCCCTTGGGCCGGGCACTCTGCCGGTTCGCCAGCGTCGACAGGACGGTGGCGATGTCGTTGGCGTTGGTGGTCTGGGGTACTGCGGCCATCTCAGCTCTCTACCGGCTCGCTCAGCCATTGACGGACAATGGAGACGGTTTCGTTCGGATTGCGTTCGGCGAGCTCGCCGACCCGGTGCACGGCCTGGGCGTGGACCTGGCCCTGGATCTGGGCGACGTCGATCAGTTGCGCTGCGCCGCTGCCGCTCGGGATCAGCGCCTGGCCGGTCGTACCGGCGCTCTCGGCATGGGCTTCGGCCATCGCCGGCACACCCGCGCCGATCAGCGCCGGAATGGCGTCGGCCGCCACGATGCGCTTGACCAGCGGGCGGACCACCATGAACAGCACGACCAGGCCCAGCATCATCATCACGCCGAGCTCGATGACGTACATCACGTCATCCTTGGTGAATTGCAGCATGCCGAGCAGGCCGGTCGGCTCGGCGATCGGCTGTGTGGCGGGCGGTTCGGCGAAGCGCAGGTTGACGACCTCGACCTGGTCGCCGCGCTTCTGGTCGAAGCCGATCGCGGAGCGGACCAGGGTGGCGATGCGGTCGAGCTGCTCCTTGGTGCGGTCCTGATAGACCATCTCGCCTTTTTCGTTCTTGGAATAGGCGCCGTCGACCAGCACCGCGACCGAGATGCGGTTGACGCGGCCGGCCTCGGTCACCTCGGTCTTGGTGGTGCGGGAAATCTCGTAATTGTTGGTTTCCTCGCTCTTCTTGCTCTGGTCGCGGGCGCGGACGGCGTTGTCCTGGTTCTGGTTGCCCGGCAGCTCGTTGTTGACGGTGACCTGGCCGGAATTGTCGGCGGTGGCGCTGCTTTCCTCGCGGGTCTGGGTCGAGCGCAGCACGCGCCCCTCGGGGTCGAACTTGTCCGAGGTCTGGGTGATCTTGTTGTAGTCGAAGTCGGCGGAGAGCTGGACGCGGGCGCGGCCCGAGCCGACCACCGAGGAGACGATGTCCTCGACCTGCTTGCGCATCCGCTTCTCGAACGCGGCGCGGCGCTCGTCGCCGACCGTGGCGTCGGCATCGGATTGGGCGCCATCGGCCAGCAGCGAGCCGGCCTCGTCGACGATCGAGACCCGCTGCGGCTTCAACCCGTTGACCGCGGAGGCGACGACGTGGCGGATCGCCCGGATCTGCTGCGGCTCCAGCGCGCCGCGCACCCTGAGCACGATCGAGGCCGAGGGTTCCGGCGTTTCGCGCGAGAACAGCGGCTTTTCCGGCAGCACCAGGTGGACGCGCGCGGCCTGGACACGATCGATGGCGCGGATGGTGCGGGCGAGCTCGCCCTCCAGCGCGCGCAGATGATTGATGTTCTGCACGAAGCTCGTGGTGCCCAGGGCGTCCGACTTGTCGAAGATCTCGTAGCCGACGCCGCCGCCCTTGGGCATGCCGCCCTCGGCGAGCTTCATCCGGAGCCGCGTCACCTTGTCCTTCGGCACCATGATCGCGGCGCCGTCATTGCGCAGCTCGAACGGGATCGCCTGGCGCTCCAGCTCCTTGATGATTCCGGAGGAATCCTCGGTCGACAGGTCGGTGAACAGGGTGGTCATCTGCGGCGTGGTGACACGCATGATGACGAAAGCGAAGAAACCGATCAGGGCTGCGGTGACCGCAACCATGGCCCCGAGACGGGCCGCACCAAGACCTCTCAGGAAAGCAACCAGACTTTGCACCAACGGCCCCCAGGGATTCGGCCCAAGCGGGTCCGACTGGGCAAATATTGCCTAGGGTATGGTTTCCATATGGTTAACGAAGGTTAAGAACCGCGGCAAAATCGCGGACATGAAAAAAAACCGGCTTCGAAAAGCGAAGCCGGTTTTCGTCAAATGCCACGAGTACGGGCGGATTTACTGCCGGTACTGCTGGATCCGGGTGGTGCGCAGCCCGGCCAGACCATGCTGGTCGATCGAGAACTGCCAGGAAAGGAATTCATCGACGGTCAATGTGTAGCGGCTGCAGGCCTCCTCAAGGGAGAGCAGGCCGCCGCGGACCGCAGCGACGACTTCGGCCTTGCGGCGGATGACCCACCGTTTGGTACCGGGGGCCGGCAAATCCGCAATCGTTAACGGGCTGCCGTCAGGCCCGATGACGTATTTCACCCTCGGGCGATGGGGTTCTGTCATGGCGTACTCACAAACTCTCAACCACTGAACTCGCAAGAGGTAACCTACGCCCACCGGTTTAAAATTTGCCTAAGCCCAAGCGTTCAATACGAATCTCGTTGGACCGGCCGGGAACTGGGGGCGGATCGGGTGCCCGGGGGCCGATTGTTGGCCTGTCATCAGGCTCCGGAGCGAGCGGCACCCCTCTCCCTAACCCTCCTCCACAAGGGGGCGGGAACCCTTCTGACGGTGCGTCCCTTACGTCGCTTACCCGCAATTCCCTCGCATCTCACACGCTGTGCAATGTGAGGTAAGCACACTGCTCAGGCTCCCTGTCCTCTTTGCGGGGGAGGGGTGGGGGGAGAGGGGGTCCCGGGCGAGATAATCGACGTGAGACTCGCTTCCGCAATCATCTCGCGTGTGACAACATGTGTCGAAAGATTGCCGGACGGCACCTTGGTCAATTTTCCTTGACCAACACGACAGCCCCGCGCCGTAACGACGCGCGACCGCCTGCGTAGGAGAGATTGTCCGTTCACCGCAGGTGGACGCGCCCCTCCACTCACTCGATCCGAGCACTTGTCATGATGATGAACAGACGCACTTTCTCGACCGCCTTGCTTGCCGGCGCCGCGGCTTCGCTGGTGTCCTCGCGCGGTATGGCCGCAACCACGCCGCCGGTGAAGGCGCGCAACGTCGTGCTGGTGCATGGCCTGTTCGCCGACGGCTCCTGCTGGACCGAGGTCATTGCGCGCTTGCAGGCCGCCGGGCTCAATGTGACGTCGGTGCAAAATCCGTTGACCACGCTGCCGGAAGCAGTCGCCTCGGCGCAGCGCGTGCTCGATCGCCAGGACGGCCCGACGGTGCTGGTCGGTCATTCCTTCTCCGGCATGATCGTCACCGAGGCCGGCGTGCATCCGAACGTCTCGGCGCTGGTCTATGTCGCCGCGCGCGCCCCCGATGCGGACGAGGACTATACCGCGTTGGCAAAAACCTATCCGACGCCGCCGGCCAGCGCCGGCATCGTGTTCGATGGCGACGAAGGCCGGCTGTCGGAAGAGGCCTTCCTGCGCGATTTCGCCGGCGACCTGCCGGAAGCGAAAGCAAAGGTGCTCTATGCCGTGCAGCAGCCGTTCCACAAGCAACTGCTGGCCGGCAAGGTCAGCCACGCGGCCTGGCGCAGCAAGCCGAGCTACTACGCCGTCTCGACCGAAGACCGCACCATCAATCCGGATCTCGAACGCTTCATGGCGAAGCGGATGGGCGCCACCACGATCGAGGTGAAGGCGAGCCATCTCGCACTGATCTCGCAGCCCGACGCGATCGCGCGGCTGATCCTCGACGCAGCGGGACAATCGAAGTGAGCGTGGGCGCTAACCGTCCTTCGGAGCGCGCCCGCTTCCCCCACGCGCGATAACGAAAGCAGCCCTGGGGTGTGGCGACGCTCCCAGGGCCGCTTTGCGACTCGGTGCCGCCTAGAGGATGTGCGCGCCATGGCTGTCGAGGATGCCGTGATGGCTCGCGCGTGGAATCAAATCATGCACGACGGCATCGACGTCGACCTGTCGCTTGCGCTTGGTGCTGAGCGCGTTCAGTAGCGTGGCGACGAGGATCATCACCAGGACGCCGGCAAGACTGAGCACGATCTGCATCGAAAGCCGGTTCGAGATGTCGAACAGATCAAACCGGCTGACGAGCGCCAGCAGGACGCCGAGACAATAAATCGGCAGCGAATTCTCGCCACAACACCGCGCGCTGCGTAGAATCGGTGTCGATAGCCCCCGCCAGCCCTCGGGAACCAGCCATAACGCCACGATCGCAAGCGCCAGAAAATGCAGCAGCCGCAACGGACTCAAATTCGATTTGTCCAATGGAAACAATAGATCCGTCAGGGTCGGCGGGACCAGCTTGATGTCCTGGCCCAGCGCAAGGACCAGGCTGAACGCCAGATAGAGAGCAGAAAGAACGAGCGCAGGGCGCGACGTCACCCATCCTCGGATCCTCTTCCTCTCGATGACGTACCACGCGCCCAGCACGACCGGCAGCTGCCACGCCAGCGGATTGAAGAACCAGACGCCATCGGGCCAGGCAGGAACGCTCCAGCCGAAGACGTGCACCAGCACATAAAGCAACAACGAGATGCCAAGCGTCACGTTTGGAGCTCGCAGCAGCAGCCACAACAGCGGCGCGAACAATACGTGACAGATCACAAAGACCGGCAAGACATCGGTATTGACGGGGCGGTACTGCAGGACCGCCGCGTGCGCAAGCGTGGCGCCCGGACGCTCGAACAGAACCCGCGTATTGCTCTCGTCGGCAAGACGATCGCTGCCCGTGAGGTAGACGAGGATGGCGCAAGCGAGCGTAAGCAGCAGAAAGGCGGCATAGATGTCCCATCCCCGCCGCAGCGAACGGCCGATCATGCCGCTCCAGCCGTCACGCTGACGCGCCCTGCCGTAGGCCAGTGCGCAGGTCACGCCCGAGATGAACATGAATATCTCGGCGGCATCGCAGAAGCCGTAGTTGCGCAGTGTCAGCCAACTTCCGACGTTATTTGGAATGTGATCGAGAAAGATCCACCATAACGCGATCCCGCGGCAGACGTCGATGCGCGGGTCGCGGCCGGTCGATCTGAACTCCGGCGGAGTTTCGCCGATCAATCGCTTCGAAGTGTGGGTTCGATCAAGCATTTGTTGATCTGTCTGGCGTGCGCGCACGGCCTGATCGGGCACAGGTCCGTGAGACGATCGGATGCTCCGAGGCGTGCGCGTGCTGGACTAGCCTCCGGTCAACCTATGGGATTGCGCGCTGCAGCTATCCGATGGTTGGCGGCGCTTTCGCCGGCCAGCCACGTTCGTCGGGGCCAGAAGGATCATCGTCCTCCGACGGCGCCAGCAAGGTTCCGCCGATGACCGGTATCAAAAGCTGTTTCCGCATTTCGGCGAGGCGGGCACGGCAGTATTCGTGATAAAGCATGTCGAATATGGTGGACATGATCGAACCCTTTCCTGATCACTAAGGCTGACTTCCCATGTGACAGATTTCGACCATTTCAACCGGGGCCAAAAAACCAACGGTGCCGCCGGCAGTCCAACGAATACTGATAGCGATTTGGCCGGAGCGACCAAACAAAATCGAGACCAGTAGTTCTACAAGGGAGCCTTAGTGCGGCTCCTTAAGCTGGATCAATCGCAAACAGGGTCGTAGGGCTGATTTGCGCTTGCACTCTGCCAGGAATGTTTGAACTGGATCCGATGGCAGCAATCATAAATTGAGCCGTCACGACCGTATCCTCTTAAAGGAGAAAAATCGGCTGCGACTTTCGCGGATATCATACACGTAATATTCTGGCCACTGAGTGAACCAGTTCACACTACTATCAATCACAGGCAAATCAGACTAGCAGACCGATAGCGTGGCTTCTTGGACTCATGCGCACGGATCAAGAGCAGGCCGGTGCGTGAATTGCAAAATGCAGATTCGACGTTGGTGTGCCGCAGTACTTCATTCTGATGTTCTGTGAAGGCTGGAGGTCCCCATGCCTACGGACGCAGCCAATTTCATATCGTATCGATTTTCAACGCGCGATCTTCCGGAGCGGATTCGCATCCCCGCATGGCGCGAGCACTTTGGGCGATGCGTCGTGCATGCAGATATCGAGCCTCTATCGAACGTTCCGTTCGAGGCCGATGCGTCCCTGTATGCGGTTCGGGGTTTGCGTACGCTCGCGCTGAAAGGCACTTCCATGCGTTTCAAGCGCTTGCAAGCGAACCTTGCCGATGGTGATGACTCAATCGGCGTAATCTTCTGCTCTTCCGGCGGAAGCCAGCTGTCGCAGCGCGGCGGGGAAGTTGAAGTTCGCGGCAGCGATGCAATCGCAATTCTGCATTCCGAGCCCGTCAGCGTTACTTATGTCGAGGGATTGCAATTTGGTCTGGCCGTGCCGCGCGAGGTGCTTGCGCAGCGCTTGACTGACGTCGAAAGCCTGGCTATGCGGCCGATTTGGCACCGAACCGAAGCATTCCGGCTGTTCACGGCATATCTGAAGTCGGTCATTAGGACGAGGGCGCTGTCCGCCCCCAGG
Source organism: Bradyrhizobium sp. 26S5 (assembly GCF_036923295.1). Classification (NCBI taxonomy): domain Bacteria; kingdom Pseudomonadati; phylum Pseudomonadota; class Alphaproteobacteria; order Hyphomicrobiales; family Nitrobacteraceae; genus Bradyrhizobium; species Bradyrhizobium sp. 26S5. The sequence goes on from NZ_CP145948.1 coordinate 1,938,920, forward strand.
CTTCATGATACGGTCGTGACCCACATCCATGATCTCATCGCGCTCGCAATCGGCGAGGGGCCTGCCTTGGGCGAGAGCAGCGCGAGCGCCGTCGTGGCCGCTCGGCACAACGCAGTGCTCGACTACCTGGCCATACACTTTCAGGAGCCCGGGCTCAACGTTCAAACGGTCGCCCGTTGCCAGGGCATTTCACCTCGCTATCTGCAGCGCCTGATGGCGTCATCGGGGTCATCGTTCACCGAGCGCTTGAATGAATTGCGTCTGCAACGGGCGCTCAAATTGCTAACCGAGTCTCACGCCAGCCGTCAGCGAATTTCCGATATCGCGCTGGAGGTCGGTTTCTCGGATGTATCTTATTTCAATCGCCTGTTCCGAACGCGTTTCGGCGATTCGCCGCGCGGCGTCCGCCTCGCCCGAAAGGATTCTCACTGAGCCGATCCAGGCGATCGGCGTGCGGCGTGCCACGCTACTTGTTCAGGTCCCAGAAAAATACCCTGTCGCTTGTCACTGCCGAATACCAACTGCCAAAGTACATGTCAGCATCGTGTATCTGGCCATTCACCCAGATGTCGGTATGACCGATGTTACTGGTGTCAGTTGGTTCAAATATGATCACCCCGTTTCGGGCACCGATCTTTGATGTATTCGAAAACATTTCCCCTGAGCCGTACCGGTTATTGAGGTACTGCCGGAAATCGAGGGTGGAAAAAATATACTCCCAGCCATCCTTATCGATGAGAAACCGCACCTTTTTGACGAGTACGCCGCCCTTGCCGTAGTCGCCGTCGCAATTGATGTAGTGACCATCAACGTGGTTGAACGCCCAACACATTTTCGAGACGCACGTATTCTTGTGCCCGGGTTCGTCGTGAAACTTCTTTATGGGACCATTGATCATGGTCTTGAATTCGTCGGTCATGCTTGGGTGGTTAGCCAGCAAAGTGTTGAAGCTAATGTTGACGAAACCCATACTCTTTTCTCCGCAGCGCCGTTGCGCCCGAGCCTTGCAGCTCCGACGGGAAAAATTTGGCTTCTGGGACGACATCTGGAGGCGTCGTCGAAATGATGCATCCTAAAGCCGTGACCGTTACAGTGTCCACCGATGAGGGGCGCGACATCGGGACGCCGCGCCGCATGCCGACAGTCGTTTGGACGCTCAGCAGATAGTTGCCGAAGTCGGCTTCAGGTGAAAAGCAGATGGTGGGCAATGCCTGCCAGAGCACGATCCGCAAAAAGTGCGAAGCGGCATTCCGAAAAGATCATGCTTAAACAACGAGCTACAGCGCGATGACGATCTCATAGCGCTGTAGAGGCCGACGGAAGAACTGGCGCCGCTATCGCTAGATCGTTCTTCATTGCGGACGCGGTGTCGGTCGCCAGGAAAGATCGTCGGACCACAGGTAGATCGCGATCGCTGCGAGGCACAGTGCGATGCCGATCCAGAAGATTGGCGAATGGTGGATCGGCCGTCGATGGCCCGGAGCTGGCTTCATTCGATCAACTCATCTCGCGCGGGAGCAGTGAGGTGGCAATCACCCGGAATTGAGAGTGTCGCTCAGGCAGGACGTCCTCCGCAAGACCTTCATCACAGGCACGCCGCCAGCGCGGCTTCCATTTGCTGCAACATGCCAAAACGGACGCCAGGCGGCTCCTGCTCCCCGGGCGGCGTCAACCGGAGATGGATTCCGGGCTTCGCCGGTAGGATGAGTGGAGCGCAGCGATACCCAGCATTTTTATCCGCGCGGTGAGATGATGGGGTTTCGCTGCGCTCTACTCATCCTACGATGGACATCGTGATGGTAACCGGTGTTGCCAATTCGACACGACGGGCAACTCAGCAAAACCTGTCAATCCTCTGTAATAAAAATATTTCGGTTTTACGGAATGACAACTCGGTGTATGGTTCGCCCGTCTCACCCGATCGAGGGGCGCTTCGCGGTCGTCACGAACGCGGTGTGGGATGCGGTGGACGCCGAGCGTGGTGCTGACGAGAGCGCGCGAAGCGGACGGTGAAGTCGTGTGGTCCTGACGCCCTAGCGGCAGGTGTCTCGTCGCAACACGCGAACGCGTTTTGCGAAGGCGGTGACAAGCAAGCCCAGTCTCGCCGGGGAGAGCACGAAGTAAGCCGTAACCCATCGCGCAGGGAAAGCCGGATTGCTCCGGTTACACCTGTGGTCCTACCCCCGAGCTTTCTACCCTTTGCTCGGGGCCCACGGGTGCGATCGGCACCCGGCTTTCCCTGCGCCCTCTGTTCGAAGAGGGTGAAATGAAGAGCAAAGCTCGGACAAATCATGTCGCGAGAATGCGAAGCTGTGTCCCCACCCACACTGTCATCGCCCGGCTCGACCGGGCGATCCAGTACGCCGCGGCCATTCGGCTCAAGCACCGGCGTCTCTGGAATACTGGATCACCCGCTTTCGCGGGTGATGACACCGCGATGCTTGATCGTGAATCGAGAACAATCGCGTCCGTCGGCGCGGCGCAAGTCGGGACGACGTAGCTTAACTGCTGCCGCTCGACGTGCCGCGCACCACGCGCTTGATCTTGTCGGTGGTGTAGGTTTGCCCGCCGATCGAGAGCAGCGGTGGCGAGGCGGTCAGGTCGACGGAGTCGACGACGCCCTGCACTTCGGTGGAAATCGCGAGGTCCTTGCCACTGGAATCCTTGCCGGTGGCGGTCAGCGTGTAGGTGCCGGCCGGCCACTGCGTGCCGTCATTGCCCTTGCCGTCCCAGACGAAGCTGGCGTTGCCCTGCTTCAGGCTGAAATTGCCGGAATAGGCGGTTTGGCCGGTCGAGCTCGTGATCGTGATGGTGGCGCTGGTGGCTTGCGGGGACACCAGATTCCAGGTCGCCGATTTGTCGAACTGCGTCTTGCTGCCGTCGACCGCGACGGTGTTGCCGACATAGACCAGCGCCTGGGTCGACTGCGCGCTCTTCTCGATCTCGATCAGCGACTTCAGCTGGTCGTTGGATTTCAGCTGCTGCTCGACGCCGGCGAACTGCACGAGCTGCTGGGTGAACTGGTTGGTGTCGAGCGGATCGAGCGGGTTCTGGTTCTGCAACTGGGTCGTGAGCAACGTCAGGAAGGTCTGGAAATTGTCGGCAATGCCCTGCGACGACGTCGTCAAGCCGCTGCCGGAGCTGCTGCTGCTTCCGGAGCTCGTTCCGTTGCTGGTGCCCGGTGCTGAGACGACGGGCGTCGGCATGGTTGCATCGACTGACATCGTGAACTCCTTACACTCTGATATCGACGCCGCCGAGGGCGCCGGTTGTGCGTCCGTAGGAGCGGCCCGCCACCGCGGCAGGAACGCTGTCCTCCTCGGCGACGATCAAACGGTGGGCGTTCGGGTTGGGCTGGCCGTTGTTGTTCTGGCCCGACTGCGACTGGTCGCGCAGGCTGAACTGCAATCCGCCATTGCCGGTCGAGAGGCCGGCATTGTCGAGCGCGCGCTGCAGCTGGTTGGCGTCCTGGCGCAGCATCGACAGCGTCTCCGGGCGTTCGACCGTGAGATGCGATGTCACCTGGCCATTGCGATCGACATCGATGCGGACGTCGATGCGGCCGAGCTCGGCGGGGTCGAGCCGGATCTCGAAGCGGCTCTTGCCGCTCTTGGCGGAGGCTGCGATCTGCATCGCAAGCCCGCTGAGCGGCACGGCGGCGCTTTGCGCAGCGTTGGTCACCGTCAATTGCGCGGTCGCGGACGGCGGCGTCTGCGTGGTCGTCAGTTGCGGCTGGATTGCATTCGCCGCCTGCGCGGAGGGATCGGGCGTGGTGAGCTGGGTCGACGCAGCCGTGTGTCCGCCTACCGGCGGCGTTGGCGCGGCGCTGCCGTCGCCGCTCGCATCGGCCTTGATCGCATCGGCGGCACCGTCCACAGCCGCCTTCGCCTTGCCGGCGACAGCGGCGGCCGGCGCGGCTGCAGGAACGATGGTCGTCGGCGCAGCCGGTGCGGCGCCGCCGCTGCCCGTGGCTGCGCTGTCCTGGTCCGCAGGTGCCGTGGCGGTCGCGTCCTTTGCGGCCACCTGGACCTTGGCCTGCGTCGTCTTCGTCGGTGTTCCGGCGGCAATTGTTGCAGCGAGCGTCGCGTCGCCGGTCGCTGTCGCTGCGCCCTCGGCCGTTGTTGCATCGGCCGTGGTGATGACTGGAGTCTCGGTCTTGACGCCGGCCGCCTTGGCGACCTTGCCGGCATTCGCCGTCGTGGCCGCCGCCGTTGCGGTGTCGGCGCCGGCAGGCGCGCCGCTGCTGCCCGGCGCTCCCGTGCCGGCGATGGCCACGCTTGCCGCAATCGCCGCGGCCGCGATCGCAAGCGGTGCGGCCGGCTGGTCGGACGGCGTGGTGGCCGTCACTGCCGGGTCAGCCGCCGGAGCAGCGGTAGCGGCAGCAATCACCGCGGCGGCCGTGGCAGCACTGGATGGATTTGGCTGCGCAACGGCTTGCGTCGTGGCCGGCGTGTCATCGGTGGATGGCGTATCGGTGCTCGCGTCATCCGACTTGGATTTCGACTTGGTCTTGCGCGGCGCGTCGCTGTCGCTATCGACCTTCTTGTCGTCAGGCGAACTGCTGGAATCCCGCGTCCGGTCGGGGGCCGTCGTGGTGTCGCGGGAGCGCGTATCCGTCGTCGAGGACGAATCGTCGGAGCGGCGCGACGGCGCCGGTTGCGAGTCGTAGCGGCTCGAGTCGTTGCTGGACGAAGTGCTGCTGTCGACCAGCGCGGCAAAGCCGTCGTTCCCCGCCTGCGCGGCGGGGTCGGGCCGCGACGACCGCGGCGTCGTGCCCTGAAAAGACCGGCTTGCCAATGCTTCCGACGTGACGCTGACCACTGCCAACCCTCGCAAATGAGACTTCCGGGCTTTTGTCAGCAAGGAGCGGGCCAATCATGGCGTGCAATAAATACTCAGCTATTTCAGATGGTTACGTGTCGCCTTCATGGACTGGAACAGGTTCCCGACGGGTCTCCTTTTTGCCCGGCGGCAAGATTTGCCGTCCGCGCGCGGCAACGCGTCGTTTCCGCCGGATTGCCTCACCGGAATACGGCCTATATTAAAGGTGGCCTCCGACGCGTCCTGAACCGACCGAAGCCGCCGTGGATGCGTTCTAAGGCATTCTGGATAAAAGGCTTTTCCAATTTCGTCGCGGAGTGCGTAAGCTCGCCGCGACACTGCTCAATGACCCCTTGAAGATGCTCAACAGTCTGGATCTCGAAAGGCGCCCTGAAGACACACGGATCGTCGTCGCCATGTCCGGCGGCGTCGACTCGTCGGTGACGGCTGCGCTGTTGAAGTCGCAAGGCTATGACGTGGTCGGGATCACGCTGCAGCTCTACGACCACGGCGCCGCGACCCATCGCAAGGGCGCCTGCTGCGCCGGCCGCGACATCCACGACGCGCGCAATGTCGCCGAGCGGATCGGCATCCCGCATTACGTGCTCGACTATGAAAGCCGGTTCAAGGAATCCGTGATCGACAATTTCGCCGACAGCTACGCGCTCGGCGAGACGCCGGTGCCGTGCATCGAGTGCAACCGTTCGGTCAAGTTCCGCGATCTGCTCGCAACCGCGCGCGAGCTCGGTGCGCAGGCGCTCGCCACCGGACACTATGTCGCCTCGCGCCGGCTGGCCGACGGATCGCGCTCGCTGACTTGCGCGGCGGATGCCGACCGCGACCAGAGCTATTTCCTGTTCGCCACCACGCGCGAGCAGCTCGACTTCCTGCGCTTCCCGCTCGGCGACATGACCAAGCCGCAGACCCGCGAGCTTGCGCGGCGCTTCGATCTCGAGGTCGCCGACAAGCAGGACAGCCAGGACATCTGCTTCGTGCCGACCGGCCGCTACACCGACATCATCGGACGGCTGAAGCCGAATGCGATCGCGCCGGGCGACATCGTCGATCTCGCCGGCAATGTCGTCGGCCAGCACCAGGGCATCGTTCATTTCACCGTCGGCCAGCGCAAGGGCCTCGGCATTGCCTCGGGCAGCCCGCTCTATGTGGTCAAACTCGATGCGGCGACGCGCCGTGTCGTGGTCGGGCCGCGCGAGGCGCTGCGGATGGATCGCATCGCGCTGCGCGACGTCAACTGGATCGGCGACGGCGCGCTGGATCGCGTGATCGGCGAGGGCATCGAGCTGTATGTCCGCGTGCGTTCGACGCGCGCGCCGCAGCCGGCGTGGTTGCGCGCCGCCGATGGCGGCTATGAGGTCGAGCTCGTCGCCGGCGAGGAGGGCGTGTCGCCCGGCCAGGCCTGCGTGTTCTACGACGCAGCCTCTGGGCAGGCGCGCGTGCTCGGCGGTGGCTTCATCAGGAGTGCGAGCGCGAGCCGCGTGGCGCGGGCGGCTGTGCGGGATGCGGCGGCGGCGCTCGCCGATGCGGTTCGCGGATAGACAGAAGAAACGTCGGGGCAGGGAATGGCTGGGGACATCGACCGCGAGGGGGTCGAAAAGGCGTATGGCCGCTGGGCACCGATCTACGATCTGGTGTTCGGCAAGGTGTTCGATCAGGGCCGTCAGTCGACGATTGCGGAAGCCGACCGGATCGGCGGGCGCGTGCTCGATGTCGGCGTCGGCACCGGGCTGTCGCTGTCGGAATATGCGCGCACCACAAAACTGTGCGGCGTCGATATTTCAGAGCCGATGCTGCGGCGGGCGCTTAAGCGCGTGCGCGCGCTGGGCCTCTCCAATGTCGAGACGCTGGCGGTGATGGACGCCAAGAACCTCGCATTTCCGGACTCGTTCTTCGACGCCGTGGTCGCGCAATACGTCATCACCGCGGTGCCGGATCCCGAGGCGACGCTCGACGATTTTGTTCGCGTGCTGAAGCCCGGCGGCGAACTGATCCTGGTCAATCACATCGGCGCCGAGAGCGGCCCGCGCCGCATCTTCGAGCTCGCCTTTGCGCCGCTGGCGCGGCGGCTGGGCTGGCGTCCGGAATTCCCGTGGGAGCGGCTGACAGATTGGGCTGCCAAGCATGGCGGCGTCAGTCTCGCGGAGCGTCGGCCGATGCCGCCGATGGGGCACTTCTCGCTGATCCGATTCCGCAAATCGTGAGGCTGCGGCGATTTTCATAGGGAACATCGGCGCGTCGTCACGGTTCTCCCGTCATGAGGATTCGAACGCTGGCTTTTTCCTGTGTGCTGATGACGGCACCCATTGTGGCCGCCGCGCAGGCGCCGCCGACGCCTGCCACGCCGCCGGCGCGGACCGCGCCGCCGGCACCGTCGCGCGCTGCCGTGAATTGCGCGCCGCAACAGCCTTCGCATACCGGCGTGGTGGTTCCGGAGGGAACCACCACCGGGCAGGCGCTGGGCGACAAGCTCGCCAAATCCGACGGCGTGCTGTGCCCGCCGGCCGGCGTCGATCCCGAGATGCGTGCGCCGACCCCGCAAGGCGGCAACACGCCGGTGATTCCACCGCCCGGCAGCCCTGGCGGCGACCCATCGGTGCGGCCGAAATAGCCTCTGTCTGCAATAAGTTGCGACTCTGTCCGCCTTTGCTTGACAGGCGAGCATGCCACTCTTTATATGCCGCCCGTTCGCACCCGCGGCTGCACGCCGACGTTCGCGAGCCCATGGCGGGGTAGCTCAGCTGGTTAGAGCACGGGAATCATAATCCTGGGGTCGGGGGTTCAAGTCCCTCTCCCGCTACCACCTTTCCCCCCCCGTCTCATTACTGGGGGATTGGCGGTACCGCCCTCCCGCTGCCATATTGCCCCACACTCCCTTGACGCGGTTCGGATAAGCCTTCTCGCCAAGGAGGGCGTTGAGCCGACCTGCGATCTCCACGGTTACACCACCTGTCCGCTCTGGATCGCGGAAGACGGTGACAGTCTCGACGAGATCTCTGATGGCTTCGGTGGCCTCTCCATCGCCCGCACTGACACCTTTCGCCAGCGCTTCCTCAAGCCGAGCGAGTTGTCCCTCATATCGCTTCAGGATCGCCGGATGGAGCGCAACTTCTTTGGGGGACGGCGGTGCACTCTGCAATTCCTCCGAGATCCGCTTACGTTCAGCACCTAAGGCTGTCGATCGAGGACCAAGAATGGACGGATCGCCAAGTCCCTTTGCGATCGCATCAACGAGTCGGTCGATTTCCCTGTTCAGTTTTCCGAGCTGCTGCTCAAGACCTTGCCTCTTCGCGACTGATGCAGCTACGAGACGCTTCCTCTCCTCGATGTATGTGCGCACGTATTCGGAAATGACTTTCGGCGCGCGCAATTCGGCTTTCAGACCATTTAGAACTGCAATCTCGACCGTGTCCAAATAGAAGGTCTTGGCATCAGGACACGTTCCACTCTCCGTCGCGGCCGAGCAGCGAATGCGAACGCGCCCTGATTTGTCTCGTCCACTGGTTGCCATGCCCGAGCCGCATGAACCGCAACGGATCAAGCCAGACAGCATCCGACGTGGTCGACGTTGATAGCTAGGATGGGTGCGGCCACGTTCCTCTTTGCGTTTCTGAGCCGCAGTGAACAATTCCGAACTGATGATCGCGAGATGCGGCACTTCAGCGATCTGCCAGTCACTCTTCGGATTGGGGCGTGACAGGCGCTTTCCAGAGTCGGGATCCTTTACCATCCTGACCTTGTTCCAGACGAGGCGCCCGACATAGAGCTCGTTCTGCAGAATGCCGGCACCCCTCTCAAGATTGCCGTTAATAGTTGAAGCGTTCCATGACCGCCCTCGCGGAGGTGACACTCCCTCCTTGTTGAGATCGTGCGCGATTTCGCGAGGCGTCCGACCCTCCACGTATTCCTGAAAGATGCGTTGGATAGTTTGTGCTTCGGCCTCAACAACAACTCGTTCGCCGCTTCTCCCGGCGATCGCGGTATATCCGTATGTTAGGCCACCTCCAGCCAAGCCTTGCCTGATCCGTCCAGCTTGGCCACGACGCACCTTGTGAGCGTTGTCCTCGCGATAGAGCTGTCCGACCAGGCCGCGAAGGCCGACCAGTACAGTATTGACGACGCCCTCGTGCACCGCACGGATCTCGATCCCGAGAAAAGATAGCCGCTTATGTATGCCCGCGAGATCTTCCATGTCGCGGGAGAGGCGATCAAGTGCTTCGACGACGATAACGTCAAAGGACTTCTCCCTTGCATCGTCCAGCAGCTGAAGCAGGCCGTCGCGCCCCATCAACGAGCCGCCGGATCGGGCTCGGTCCTCATAGGTGCGGATGACGCTTAATCCTTCGCGACTGGCGTAGTTTTGACAGAGCGAAAGCTGATCCTCAATCGATCGTTCATTCTGAAGGTCTGTCGAGAACCGGGCATAGATCGCCGCTCTCTTCTTTGTTTCTTCGATTGGCTTGCTCTCTCTCATGATCTTCCCTTGCAGCCAGACGAGCGAGTACGCGGGCAAGGCGTAGGATCGCCTCGTCTGGACTCAGCTGCAAGGGCAATTTTCGATCAGTGTCCCGCACGATCGAGCCTCTAGATCGACGCGCGATCTGGCGAAGTGAGCACACCGGCGCCAGCGCCTATTGATAAAGTGTCGGCGGCTGTGACCATCCTCAGCGTATCCTAAGAGGGTGCTTATCCAGAAAAGGTCTTTAGAGACCCGCCATGCGGGAGGACATCGAGGCAATACGAGTCCACTAAAGTTCGGTTTGACAGCGTACTTGTTGATCACCATGAACGCAGCAATCCGTCACTCCTTCAACTGCAGGCCGAGCAAGGTTGCGGCATTTTGCGCGCAGACGGGGATGCTTGCATCATCTCGGTATGACGGATGACGGTTTGGTCTAGTCGATCATCTTCGCGTTATCCCATTCGAGGCGCCGGCTGGCAGGTCAGCCCTTCCGTAGCGGGTCTCGATTTCGTCTGTCGGCCCAAACGATCCAGGATTGGAGTGAGCCACTTCGCAGCGCGCGAGAAGCGCGCGTTCAAGTGACCATGTGCCTCGGATCGTCAGGTGAATTGCGGGCTCAATATACGAAGCGTCCGCAGGTCACCTCAGTCTCCGTTCAAGGAACAGGTAAAGCCGAGCTCCACGAACGCTGGCTCATTCATACTGATCGGACAGACGATCGCACCGCGGCCTTTTTCGTGCCGCCATTGCGAGAGGCAGTTGATCCGATGGTCAGGACGGGTAGGCGAAAGCTCGCGATGAGATCCAGGTTTCTCAAGCTTGGTCATAGTGTTCTTCTGTGGGCGCGTGAGGCAATGGCCGCACCGGGCTCTCGTCAACCGAGCCGCATGGCGTCTCGGTAGGGTAGGCGTGGAACACCTCCGCGGAGGATGTTCCTACGCCTCCCCCCAAACCGTGCGGGCACCTTTGCGATGCACACGGCTTTCCATGTGCGAGTGCTCTCGACCGGAAACGGTCGCCCGGCACGACGGGCACAAGACGATGGTCTTGCGCCGCCAGCCAGATCGTTTCCAGACTATCAGCGACCCACTTCGCAGGTCTCGAACACGGCGGAGGTGATGCATCTCGAACGGCCCTGTCGTGCCGCTGCATGCTTCGCATCGGCGAGCATTCAACCGGTCGATTAGGTCATTCGAGTTTCTGACCCACCACGCACCCCTTGTGACATCGTCAATTACTGGACTTATCCAGAAGGTTCGCGTGAGGTGCTTCAGTCTCCACAGTTTGATTGTGCGAAGCTTGCCCCGGACTACAGAACTAACCTCGTAGTCCGTGCCTTTCCACAGACGGGCCATGATCCGCGCCCTCGTCGTTCGATGTCGCAACGCCAGCGTCTTGATGAGGCTGCGGAACACAACAAGCTCCAACACTCCCAAGGCGCGTTTGTTGTCATCGGCAAACGAGTAATAGTTCGCAAAACCACGGAACTCTGAGTTGTAGGCGAGCACGGTCGCAGAGTCGCTGGTGACCAGGAACTGCTCACGAGCACGGCCGGTCTTCCTGGCGAGGTCGCCATAGCCGTTCCGTTTGCAGAACTCGGTTATCCGCTTTCGCGGCACACGTAGGCTAATATTACCGGTAGTCGGCCGGCGCGTGATACGCCATGTCCGTGCTGCCGGTCCCTTGCGGTTGGACCTTCGCCCACCCCCGTAGGACGTGTACGCTGCGATACGGTAACCGAGGAAGGTCACTCCCTTTGAAGCGGCCTGAATCCCACTCTTCTCGGGCGAGATCGCGAGCTTCAGCGTCTCCGTCAAGAATCGTTCGACAGAGGCCATGGCTTCACGAGCCTCCGCCTTGCTGCCGATAATGCCGATCAGGAAGTCGTCGGCGTATCGACAGTAGCGGAGCCTTTTGAAGTTGGGGTCCATTGGATCGACGGAAGGCACTTTCCGTCTCTCCTTGTTGATGGCTTTGATCTCTGCCATTGCGGCATTGATCTCGGCCAGCTCCGCGCCATCGGTGCGCAGCCGCTCAATCTTCCGGCGGAGACCAAGGACGCGCCTTTGCAGCGCCGCGTACGGCGGGAATGCGCGTCGGTCGCGACCTTTATCGAATCCCGCCTTCATTTTCTGCATGTGCTGGTCCAGCTCGTGCAGATAGATGTTGGCGAGCAAGGGCGATACTACTCCGCCCTGCGGCGTGCCGCTGTACGTGCGTCCAAGGACCCAATCTTCCATGTAGCCTGCTTTCAGCATTCCTTCGATCAGACCGATGAATCTATCATCATCGATCCGCTTCTTGAGAAGCGTGAGCAGAACGTCATGGTCGATGTTGTCAAAGAACCCACGCACGTCCACTTCGATCAGCCACTTGCAACCCGTCCAAGTCTTCTTGATGAGGTTTAGAGCGGTGTGACAGGACCTCCTCGGGCGGAACCCATGCGACTCATCGAGGAACACAGGTTCATAGATCGCTTCGAGGATGATCCTGACCGCCTCCTGAACGAGCCGGTCTTCCACCGTGGGAATTCCCAGCGGTCGTGTCTTGCCGTTGCCCTTCGGGATGTGAACCCGGCGGACTGGCCGGAAACGATAAGTGCCATCTGCTACGCGCCTGGCAATGTCGGCGAGCTTCGTCAGCGACATGCCGTCGAAGGTCTTGCCGTCAACACCTGGCGTCAGTGCTCCCTTGTTGAGGGAGACCTTTTCGTAGGCCCGCTCGAAGAGATACGGAGATCTCATCAAGCGGTGAAGGCCATTTATGCGCTTACCCGACCGCGACAAAGTCGGCAGTGATTCAATTCTCCTCTGGATGATGACGGCCTGCATCAGCAGAACCTTTCCGTCGAAGAATCTTCTCTACGCATACTGCAAATGCCGTTATTGGCGGCATCGTCCTTCCCCCGATCGGAGGCGCTTTCAATCCGGTCACCCGGCCTTATACGCATGATCATCCGCCTTGCGGCGGCTGTCCCGGCCATTACGCTGGGCATTTGGGTACTACGACGGCTCCGTCGCCATACAGGTTCGCGAACGAACCTGCTGCAGGCGATCCCGTAGTTACGTGTGTGGGGAGTTGCGGTGTGTTTAGGTGTCCCATTCGCTTCCTTGACCCTCCGATGGAGGTCGTCCCACGCGGACTGGTGGTAGATCGCACTGGCCGGTGCGATTTGCCCCGCGTGGCGTAGCGTGTCAGCCGCGTTCGCTACCGCCAACCCTTTAGCAACTGGAAACTTGGATTCAGGCAATACAGCTTTCACCATGCACACCTTACTCTGTGCTCTCCACCGGGCTGCGGCGCCCGATTTCGAGACGTTTCCCGACATGCTCTGGTCCCGTTCCTCTTTCGAGGTCTCAGTCGTTTCCGACACCGGTAAGTCGGGCAAGTAAGAGCCAAACCAGTAGGCTCCATTCTTTCGAACACTCCCTTCTTCTTCACGCCACAACGGCGCACGCCATCCGGCTGCGATCCCTCGCGCAAGTAGAGATAGATATAATGTGTCGCTCGCCGGAGGCACTCGCCCGCGGGCCCCGCCGGCATTGCATGCCGGCGTCGCTATCGCTGTCCCGCGTTCGGGTGCCTTGTTAACCGGTCTCGCGACCGCAGTCGCCTCGGTGCCCGCGGTCATTGCATGCCCGCGTCGCTATCACTGCCCTCTCGTCGGCTGCCTTTTTTCTGCAGGCATGGCTTGCACAGATACGTCTGCGCGCAAGCGCTAATGGGCGCCGCCCCTCGCGCGCGCCAGGGTAAGGCGTCGGCTTGCGCCGCCGCCGCCCCGAGCGGTCTCCCCGGTCTTCCGCGCTTCTCTCACTCTGCCGACTTTGGACGGCATGGCACGCGCTTGTGCAGACCCGCTTTTGTGAAGCGGCCCTTCGGGCGGGCGATACCCCTCCACTCGGGTCGCCCTGGCACTTGCTAGCCCCGGTCTCGCCGACGGGCAGGGGTGCAGGCGCGGAGTGCGCCTTGCACCCATGAAGCCCAAAAGGAGATCGATCATGTCGGCCAAGTCAGTTGGACTACCGAACGGAACAGAGGTTCGCATTCCGCTCAGCAAGCTCAAGAAGTCCCCGAAGAATGCGCGCAAGACGCCGCACAGCGAGGCGGCGATCGAGGCGTTGGCGGCGAGCATCGCTGCCAAGGGCATCCTGCAGAATCTGGTCGTTGAACCGGAGGTCGATGGCGAGGGGGCGGCCACGGGGTTCTTTTGCGTGACCATCGGCGAGGGCAGGCGGATGGCCCAGATGCTGCGGGTGAAGCGCAAGGAGATCAAGAAAAACGAGCTGATCCGGTGCATCGTCGATACCGCGAACGATCCGCACGAGATCAGCCTGGACGAGAACGTTACCCGGGAGAAGATGCATCCGGCGGACGAGTTCGAGGCGTTCGGGAAGCTCGCGGACGAGCGCGGGCTCGGCGCGGAGGAGATCGCGGCCCGCTTCGGCGTGACGGCGCATGTGGTGCGGCAGCGCCTGCGGCTCGGCGCGGTTTCGCCCCGACTGATGCAGCTCTATCGCGACGGCGAGCTGGCCCTTGAGCAGCTTATGGCCTTTGCCATCACGGATGATCATGCCCGGCAGGAAGCCGTCTATGAGCGGTTATCGTACGACCGGGATGCCTCTACCATCCGCCGTCTGCTCACAGAAATCCATATCGCGGCCACGGATCGCCGCGCGCGTTTTGTCGGGCTCGAGGCCTACACGGAAGCGGGCGGTACGATCCTGCGCGACCTCTTCACCGAGGATCGCGGCGGTTATCTGGAAGACGTCGCGCTGCTCGATCTCTTGGTGACCGCAAGGCTCGGTCGCGAGGCGGATAGTCGTGAGCAGCAATCCGAGCGATCGAGCCGAACTGCTGTGCTCGAACAAAAACTAGCGAATTCGTCAGGCAGACCTCTGAAATGCACAGCCGTTTTGGGAAAGGCCCATAGTTCGACGCATCTTGAACGCGCATCCTAAGCGGCGATACGGGCAAAAAAGGAAGCAGTGGCGCCTTCGGCGACGCCAATGCCGACTTCTCCTTATGGCCCTTTTCGGAAGTGCCCCGCCGGCTATCGAAAGTCCGGTGTCGGGGGTGAAGCGGACGTTGCGGTTACGCGTTCCGACTTCCGAGTCTGACCCAACTGAGACATGCGCGGTTCAGGATTGTTGCGGCGCAAATTGACCTTGAAGCCTATTTCTGTGGTCGCAATTGCCTGATGTGATCCTCAATATTGCGAGCCAATTTGTGTGATCCCTGCTCAGGGGCGCCGTGTCGATCACCATCATGTCGTGACAACAATAATAAAGCAGGAAGGACATCACATGCCTTCACGCCGTAGTTTTCTGACCGGCACCGTCGCCACCGGTGTCGCGCTGTCAATGCAGCACGCCGCGGCAACAGTCGCGCAACAAAAACGAGTGATCGTTGATTCGCAGGTTCACCTGTGGCCGGCGAGCACCCCGGAAAGACCTTGGCTCCCCGGTGCCAAACCGCAGCTTCCGGAGCCCTTCACCATCGAGCGAATAATCCCGCTGATGGACGAGGCTGGCGTCGATCGCGTCGTCATCGTTCCGCCAGTGTCGCTCGAAGGCGAGCGCATCGACTATGCCCAAGAGGCGGTCAAACGGTACCCGGGCCGTTTCGCCATCATGGCGCGTGTAGCCCTCGACAAGCCCGACCGCGCGGCACGGCTTGCGACTTGGCGCGACCAGCCCGGCGTACTGGGCGTGAGGTTGAACTTCGGCCCCGGCGAAGCGGCGTGGCTGACAGACGGAACCGCGGACTGGTTCTGGCCGGCGGCGGAGAAGGCCGGCCTGCCTGTGATGTTTCTCACGTCGGGCCAGACATCGCTGTTCGCCCGCATCGCCGAGCGACACCCGCAACTCACGCTCATCATCGACCACATGGGCGTCGGCGCGGGCCTGCGCCCTCGTCCTGATTCATCGGAATCCGTGAGAAACAACACGGTGCCTGAAGCTATTGCCCAGGCGGTCGCGCTCGCAAAATATGCGAATGTGTCGGTGAAGTTGTCGTCGGTACCGCTGATTTCGACTGAACCATATCCATTCCGTGACGTGACCCCGCATATCCACCGCCTATTCGACGCCTACGGCCCGGAGCGCTGCCACTGGGGAACCGATGTAACCAATTCATTCGCCCGGGCCACCTACCGGCAGCGCGTGACGCAATTCACAGAGGAGCTTCCGTTCCTCACCGAAAGCGACAAGGACTGGATCATGGGCCGCGCGATCCTGGCGCGGCTTCGCTGGACGTGAATCAAGCTTGCTGCGATGCATGAGTCCGCTTCTGGGCCCATTTGAGACATGCCGACGCACGGTAACGGTGTCTGCTTATAGGGGTAGAGCGGAAGTCGTCGGTACGTGGCCAAACCGACGTGAATGACCCAAAGAGCAGCACCGCTGACCCAACACGTCGAGCCTTCCGCCGACGCTAACGTGTCGCAGCCACAGACATTGCAGTCGGCTTGCGGAAAGGACGGAAACGTCTGAAAATTTGTTTCAGGGATCTCTTTGGATCCTGTTCCGGCGACCCGTTGAAGTCCCGGATCCGGCAGATTTTTTCCCTCCGCCCGATTTTGGAGCCCATTATGGCGACATTCAAGCGATCGCGAAGCCTGCTGGTTTCCGTAAGTCTTGCCGCACTCGGCGGCACGGCACTGGCGGCGCTGCTGGCCGGGAGCGGTTTTATTCTCGCGGACGCACGCGCAACCGCCGTGGATGTATCGCTGCCGCTCGCCGACGCCGATATTCCGATCTGCGGCACGCCGACGGCAACCGCCCGGCCGAACATGATGTTTCGCCTGGTACAGACGGAAGTGCCGCGCGCCGAGATGAGCGCAGCCAGCCCCGCGCCGGCATTCGCGGACACCGAGCCGCCGCTGTGGACCGGCATCGGCTCGATCACCTGGAAGATCACGACCGCGAACGAGCGCGCGCAGGCCTATTTCGATCAAGGCCTGCGTCTCGCCTATGCCTTCAATCACGATGAGGCGCGACGCGCGTTTCGCATGGCGCAAAAACTCGACCCTGACTGCGCCATGTGTTTCTGGGGCGAGGCACTGGTGCTCGGTCCCAACATCAATCTCCCGATGCCGGAGGACGCGGTCGCGCCAGCCTATGCCGCCGCGCAGAAGGCGAAGGCGCTGGCCGGGAAAGCGAGCCCGCGCGAGCAGGCGCTGATCGGCGCCATCGCGGTGCGCTACGGCAGCGATCCCAAGGCCGCCCGCGCACCACTCGACGCGGCCTACGCGGCCGAAATGGCGAAGGCAGCAAAACAGTTTGCCGAAGACGACGAGATTGCCACGCTCTATGCCGAGGCGGTGATGGATCTCAGCCCCTGGGACTACTGGAAGCCGGGCGGCCGCGGCGCCAAGCCGCAAAGCGTGCCGATCGTGCCGACGCTGGAGCGCGTGCTGGCGCGTAATCCGAATCATGCCGGCGCTATTCACCTATATATTCATGCCGTCGAGGCGTCGGACCGGCCCGAGCGCGCCGAGCCCTATGCCGACAAGTTGCGCGGCGCGATTCCCGGCGCAGGCCATCTCGTGCACATGCCAAGCCACATCTATTATCGGGTCGGCCGCTATCTCGACGCGCTGGAAGACAACAAGACCGCGGTCAAGGTCGATGAAAAATACCTGACCGAGACCAACGCGCCGATGGGCGTCTACAGGCTCGGCTATTATCCGCACAACGTGCACTTCGTGATGGCGTCGGCGCAGATGGCCGGCGACGGCCCGACGGTGATTGCGGCTGCGGAGAAGCTCGGCCAGCTCATTCCCAGCGAGGCTGCCAAGGGCATTGCGATGGTGCAGCCGGTCAAGGCGGCGCCTTACTTCGCGCACGCGCAGTTCAGCACGCCCGACACCATTTTGGCGCTGCCGGATCCCGGCGATGCGATTCCCTATGTCAAGGCGATGTGGCTCTACGTGCGCGGCGTCGCGCTGGTGGCGAACCGTGACTTCGCGGGCGCTACTGTCGCAGCGAGCGCCATCGAGACGATCGAGCGCACCGCGGACTTCAAGCTGCTGAAAGATTCAGGCGTCCCGGCGCAGGAGGTGCTCCGCATCGCGCGCACGGTGATCCTCGCACGCGTAACCCAGGCCAAGGGCGACTATCGCGCCGCCATCGTCCGGTTCGAACGGGCGGCGGCATTGCAGGACGCGTTGGCCTACACCGAGCCGCCCTATTGGTATTATCCGATCCGGCAGTCGCTTGCCGCCGCCCTGCTGCAGGCCGGCCGTTACGCCGAGGCGGAGCGGCAATTCCAGCGCGCGCTCGGCCGGGCGCCCGCCAATGGCTGGTCGTATTACGGGCTGGCGGAACTGCACAAGTCACGCGGTGATGGCTCCGCAGCCCGCAAGGCCGAGGCCGACCTTGCCAGAACCTGGATCGGCGATCGTAAGCTGTTGCAGATTTCGAATCTCTGAAGCGTGCGCCTGACTCGTGCCGATGAGGTGATCCAATGAGGTCGCGACTTCCGTTCCTCGGCACTTTTCGGACATGTCGAAGGTGCGCCGATGTCCGTTCTCGTGGGTAAAGCGGACGAAGCCCCATCGCAAGCCGATCTCGCCTTTTGACCCATTTCGGAAGTCATGTTGCCGAGGCGCGACGCTACTTTACCGGCGTAAAATTCTGATTGGTCAGCGGAGGCTCAATTGGACGCTGGATGCGGATAAACGGCTTGTTGGCTGCCGCGTGGCAGGCGTTGCAGCCGCTGGTAAGCTCGTCGAAAGCGACCGCAAATTTGTCGTTGCTCTTTGCGCTAACCGCTTTTTCAAGCTCCGCAATCCGCGGATCGATGATGGTCTTCATCATCTCGGCGACAGGAACGCCGTCAAAGGTTGGATGCAGCCTTCGGGCCTCCCCCAGGCCTTCCTTGATCTCGTCGATCTCATAAGCAGCAAGGTCCCAGTTACTTTCCCTACCGGCAAACCACAGCTTGGCGTGGCGAAGCTGCGTGGCTGTCATGAATTCGCCAAGTCCTGGCTCGTAGCGTTCTTTTGCTGGCTCTGCGGCTGCAAACATTACCGAAACAGCAAGGGCAATCGTTGCAATGACTATCCGCTTCATTCGTTGTCCTCCCGAGGGACCTCGTAATCATAGCCCAGGCCATCCAGTTCCGGAAGAAAGCCCACCACGTCGACGCGCCCTCTCGGAGTCCGACACTGCCTGCCTTTGACTATTGTGCGAATGTGACCGCTGTTGGCCCTTTTCGGAAGTGCCCCGCCGGCTATCGAAAGTCCGGTGTCGGGGGTGAAGCGGACGTCACGATTGCGCGTTCCGACTTCCGAGTTTGAACCCACAACGGACATCAGGACTTTGCAAACAGGCAACTCGAAGCCAGCCCTATCAATGCACTCAGTTGACCTGATACGATGGTCGCTGGGGGGTGACGTGCAGCGGCAGAAATTTCTTGGTGTTTTGGGTGTTGCGGCGGTCGCGTGGCCGCACGCCAAGCGAGCACAGGAGGGCCTAGAATGAGGAAGACATTTGCTGCATTTTTCGCTGTCGCAACGATTGCCGGTTCGCTCGCCGCAACGCCCGCAAGCGCACAGCGTGGCGTCGCCCCAGGCGTCGCGGCTCCGGGCCGCTATTGGCCCGCCCCTTACGGAGCAGGTCCCGGGCCATACGACGATTTTGGCAGTTGCGAATGGGTGACGCAGCGTTTCTGGAACGGCAATGGCTGGCGGGTCCGCCGGGTACGGGTCTGCGGCTGATCCGCGATGACGGCGAGATTTGCACGGCTCATAGCAACCATCGACATCGAGCGGAGGCCGTCGAAATGACCGGGACCGCAAAGCGCAAGGCCGAAGAACACTGCAGCGATGAGCGATCCATCCCGGCGAACTCGATTTGAAGGACGACAAGCCGATACTGCGGCGCATGAGTCCGCTTTTGGCCCTTTTCGGACGTGCCGCACTGGCTATCGAAAGTCCGGTGTCGGGAGTGAAGCGGACGTTACGGTTGCGCGTTCCGACTTCCGCGTTTGACCCGCAACGGAAATGGTGCGGCCTTCAACGACTTTCGCTCACAGCGCGCCTTCGCAACGTCGAAGTTGATGGCAAGCCCGTACTTTCCGTTCACGAAATCAAAGAGCCTTCCATTGCGGCAAGTGCCGCCAAGAAACCAAGAAACGACTGGCATTTCAGTTCGATTGGAGCATTACTGTATTGATCCGGGCCTTAATACTCGGCCGTCGGCTCGTTTTACGTAACACCTGTGACCTAAGTCGAGGTAGGCCTGTGCGCGAGACGGAGCGACTGTCAGCCTTAATAGGTGACATCTATGATGCCGCCCTCGATCCAGAATTGTGGATCGGTGTGCTTGAGAAAGCAGCAAAGTTTGTCGGCGGTCCAGCCGCCTCTATTTATTCAAGGGATGCCGTCAGCAGGGCAGCGTCCGCCGCCTATCATTTTGGTCTCGAACCTCGTTACGTGCGCCTTTACATTGAAAAGTATGCGAAGCTTGACCCAACATTGCCCGGTTACTTCTTCGCCGAAGTCGAGGAACCGACCCACGTTCCCGATGTCATGGCCTATGACGAATTTCTCCAGACGCGCTTTTACAAGGAGTGGTCGCGACCACAGGGGATCGTGGATTCGCTAAATGCGGTGCTCGACAGATCAGCGACGACGGCCGCCATGTTCGTGGTGTTTCGCCACGAACGCGATGGCCTGGTTGACGAGGAGGCGCGCCGACGGATGCGACTGATCGTGCCGCATATTCGCCGTGCGGTGCTCATTAGCAATGTTATCAGGCGTAAAAAGGCGGAAGCCGCGAGTTTCGCTGATGCACTTGATGGCATCAGCGCCGGCATGTTCCTCATCGATGCTCAGGGACGCATCCTCCATGCCAATGCCAGGGGCCACGCTCTGCTGGCCGACGGGGCACTGCTGCATGCGGTTGGGCAGAAGCTGGGTGCCCATGACGCCAGCGCTGAGCAAGCATTGCACGACGTATTTCTTGCGGCGGGCACTGGAGATGCGGCGGTTGGTATCAAAGCCATCGCTCTGCCGCTCAAGGCGCGCGATGGCGAGCAATACGTCGCGAACGTGCTTCCACTCACATCGGGAGCGCGCCGTCGCACAGGAACAAACTATCGGGCTGTCGCTGCCCTGTTCGTGCACAAGGCAGCGTTGGAGGCTCCCTCTCCGCCTGAGGTGATAGCCAAGACCTACAAGTTGACGGCAACCGAATTGCGGGTGCTGCTGGCCATCGTCGAGGTAGGGGGCGTCCCCGAGGTCGCCGAGGCCCTCGGCATCGCGGAGACAACGATTAAGACGCACCTCGGTCGCATTTTCCAGAAGACCGGCACCGGCCGCCAGGCTGATCTCGTCAAGCTCGTGGCGGGTTTTGCAAGTCCGCTCCGGGGCTAAGCCACCCTGTTGGCAGAGCTGTGATCGGCATCCTCCGATCGGAGGACGCAACCGTCCGCCATCGCGCGCAAGACCGAGGCACAGTAACCGTGATGGAGGATACGCATGATTAGTCCATTAGCATGCATGATAGGGCGCTGGGCTTCGGGCGCCGCGATTGGAGCCTGCCTAGGACTCTGCGCGGTCGCCCCGGCCCTGGCCAACGTCATCACCGATTGGGACGAGAAAGCCGTCGTCGTCGTTGCGCCGATGGCAAGCCTTGGTAACACGACGCCATACATGGCGGAGCGGTTCATGGCCATCGTCCACGCTGCGATGTTCGACGCGGTCAATTCGATCGAACGACGCTATCGCCCGTATTTGGTGCAGTTGCCTGCCGACCCGGCCACGTCGAAGGAAGCTGCGGCCGCGGCTGCAGCTGCCGCGGTCCTAGCAACCATCGATGGAAAAACGGCGAGCGAAATGAAAGCCGCCCTCGCGACTTATCTCATGTCGATTCCCGACGGTTCCGTAAAATCGGACGGCGTCAGGCTCGGCGAGGCAGTTGCTGCAAAGGTCATCGAGGCGCGGACGGACGATGGCTGTGATGCGCCCGATGCTTATCGGCCGCGGACCTCACCTGGCGTCTATGTGCCAACGGCGATCACCATCAACTCGATGTGGCCGGATATGAAGCCATTCGCCATAGCCAAGGCATCGCAATTCAGGCCAAAGCCCCCGATTGCGCTGGACAGCAATGAATGGGCAACTGACTACAACGAGATCAAGGACTATGGCGGACAACATAGCGCGAAACGGACGGCCCAGCAGACCGAGACTGCCCGATTCTGGCTTATCGGTGCACCGGTGGCCTATCATCCCTTCGTACGCCAGCTCGTGACTGCAAAACGGATGAGCGTCATCGACAGCGCGCGGTTTATGGCGTTCGTGGCGCTTGGGCTCAACGACGCGTTCATCGCCGTATTAGACGCCAAGTACAATTTCAACTTCTGGCGGCCGA
Organism: Bradyrhizobium sp. 26S5; assembly: GCF_036923295.1. Classification (NCBI taxonomy): domain Bacteria; kingdom Pseudomonadati; phylum Pseudomonadota; class Alphaproteobacteria; order Hyphomicrobiales; family Nitrobacteraceae; genus Bradyrhizobium; species Bradyrhizobium sp. 26S5. Next base: position 1,960,598 of record NZ_CP145948.1, read on the forward strand.
TCACGGCAATTCGCAACGGTGATATCGATGGAAACCCGGCCACTGCCAGTGAGGCAACCTGGCAGCCGATCGCCAGCACACCGATGCATCCGGAATACCCGTGCGCGCATTGCATACTGAGCGGGACCGTCGCAGGTGTTGTCAAGGCGGCACTCGGAAGCACTCTGATCCCTGAAATCGCGATGACAAGCCCGACAGCACCCGGCGTAACCCACCGTTTCACTGACATGACGGCTTACACCGAAGAAGTCGCCAATGCGCGTATCTGGGCCGGCTTCCATTATCGCTTCTCGACCCGGGCGGGGACGGAGATGGGATACGAGATTGGCGACTATGTTGTGAAAAATGTGATGCAGCCAGTTGGGACAAATTCACAATGATCGTTGCAACGCCGGATACGAGCCCGGCGCCGCTGACGTCACCGGCGTAGAGGCCCCGGCGTCGCTTCTCGCGCGCGGACGAGGTGATCGAATAAGGCTTGTCACTTCCGCTGTTGGCCCTTTTCGGACGTGCCGCATTTGCTATCGAAAGTCCGGTGTCGGGGGTGAAGCGGACCTCACGGTTGCGCGTTCCGACTTCCGAGTTTGCCCCATTTCGGAAGTCATGTTGCCGACGCGCGACGTTACTTTACCGGCGTAAAATTCTGATTGGTCAGCGGAGGCTCAATTGGACGCTGGATGCGGATAAACGGCTTGCTGGCTGCCGCGTGGCAGGCGTTGCAGCCGCTGGTAAGCTCGTCGAAAGCGACCGCAAATCTGTCGTTGCTCTTTGCGGCCCGCAAAGGCGGGACCGACAGAACCAAGTGGGCGCCAAATTATTGAGATAAGTACTCATTGGCAAGAAGCAGCTTCCAAGGCGATGTCGGAGCTTGTCGCTCCATGTCGCAATTCGAAGTGCTTCTGGTCAAGCGGAGAAGTCTTGTCTTCATGGGGAAAATGGCTCGGGATAGTTTAGCGACCCCAGAGGAGTTCCCCTCCAGCCTCTCACGAATCGCATCGGTGAGAGTTCAAACGGGTGCTGCTGAACCTCAATGCACGTTTTTGGTACGCTGCAAGCGTCCTGCCTAAAGGGCGTGCCTCAAGAAAAAACCGGAGCCTAGATGGCTCCGGTAAGTTTGGGAGAACCAGTCGATTACTTCAGTCCGTTGAGTGCAAAATCGAATATGTCGTAGTTGTGCACCATGCCGTCCTCGACACGTCTCTCGAAGTCCCTCTTGAGAGGCTTCGAGAACATGAACGGTACGGTCTGTTCGCCCAATCCGCCGTGGGATCGTAGATGATGGTTATTGAGCTGGCTCAAGTCATGGTCGATTGTCCTGGCGCCGACCACTGTATCTCTGTTGCTGAACGCGGCGAAGTCGCCCTCGCGATCGAATGGAAGGTTGAAGCGTTCGCTGACCTCTTTTCTGTCCAGCGCCAGTTGAATTCCCGGCAGCGTTCGAACGTAGTCGATCATTTCGGACACAGTGCCGTCCTTGAGTAGATGAACGCGGACGAAGGATCCGAGAGCGCCGTGATGTTTCACGAACGGATCCGCAATCGGACAGATAACCCGAACGCTCCCCGGACCAAATCTATCGTTGAGCTTGTCTTCGAGATAGACAACGTTCGGTTGCCCCTTCGAATCGCACTTGTCGCTCATACCATGATCTGCGGTCAAACCGACCGTTGCTCCCATCCGAACGAAAGATGCGAGCCTTGCATCGACATCGCTATGAAACTTGTCAGCTTCCGGCTCTCCGGGACCGAACTGATGTTGAATAAAATCGGATGTCGAGATGTACGTGATTGCCGGCCTACGTTGTTCGAAGATTGCCAATGCAGCATCGAATGCGAAGAGAGAGAGATCCGCCGAGTACTGACTGGGCTTCTGCCGCCCTACGAGCTTCTCGACGTTGTCGATACCGTTCGACTTCATGTTTGCTTTATCGGCATTCTCGGATGAAAATCCGATCCCGCCAACCATCTTGTAGGTCAACACCTGCAGAAGTTTATCCTTCGCCGTTGCCACAACGGTCGATACTCCTGCAGAACTCAGCCCTCCTAAGATGGTTTCGCTACGAAGCCTTTTGGCGTCGGTGATCATAATCTCCTCGCCCGTCTCCGTATCGAGATAAAAGTTGCCATTGATGCCGTGAATGGCGGGCGGGACACCTGTAATAATCGACGTATTGTTCGTGTTGGTGGTGCTTGGCATGGTCGCCGCGACGTGACCCACGAAGCCGCTCTCCTTGAACTTCTTCATGGTCGGTAACAGGCCAGTTGAGATTCCATGACTGAGGTAGTCAGGATCGAAGCCATCGAGACACACGATTACCGTGGGTCGGGTGGGCAGAGAATACTCGCGTCCGTTTACAGTAACCGTCTTGGCTTCGAGTTCGGTTTTGGGGGCTGCGACCATGTCATTCCTTCCTGGCTGATGATGTAGGGAATCTGTTGTCGGGGACAGAGGTCAACGCGAGTACCTTGGAGAGAAGCTCTTGGAGCGAGTCGATCACGTGATCGGCTCCAAAGGTGCTGGGATCGGAGCGGTAATAGCCATATGTCACCGCGACGCTGGATATGTCGGCCGCATGCGCAGCATCGATATCATGCGCACTGTCACCAACCATCATCACAGATGCGGCGTCGACGCCGAGGACCCTTATTGCCTCCAGAATTTGAGCGGGTTCGGGTTTCCGAGGTAGGCTGTCTCCTCCCACTACGATCTCGAGCAAATCCAAGACCTCGAGATCCTTCAGAAGGTTTTTGGCAACGGCAGCCGGCTTGTTGGTCACGACACCTAGCCTGAACCCTCTGGTCCGCAATTCTCGCAACACGGAGTGCACAGCTGGATAGCACCTGGTGAACACCGTAGCGTGGTTCTCGTAGTAATTCGAAACTCGCGCGGTGAATTCGCGAAGTTGATCTGGTCTTCCGCCGGCCTCTTGCAGTGCTCTCTCGGCGAGCTTTGGCAACCCATCGCCGATCATGCCCCTCACGACGTTCGCCGAAAGGTTGGGAAGCTCAAGTTCGCGCAAGGCTACATTCGCGGCTTCGCAGATGTCGTGGACGCTATCGACAAGCGTACCGTCGAGATCGAACAGGATTGCCTTGTAGCGGCCTGGCAAGCGTCAACTCCAAATTAGCTTGAATAGCAATCTGTTCTATGTGCTAATCTGTGAGTTGCAATCGAAAAAAAGGCACATACCTGTGAGTTTAAGTGCCTTGCCACGCGGAGGGAATTTTCCTGATGACACCTAGGGAGCTTCCGTTAATCGCGCTCCGCGCATTCTCCGTCGCCGCTCGGACCGGAAGTCTGATCACAGCTGCGTCCGAACTCGGGGTGACGCACGGAGCCGTAAGCAAACAGGTAGCGGCGCTAGAGCTATGGCTCGGGCAGAGTGTGTTTTTCCGGCAAGGAAGACATCTAGCGCTCACGCCATATGGAAAGATCTTGGCGGATCGCTTGGATGAATCCATCAATGAGATGACGACCGCTTGCGAGTACGTTCGCAGGCAGCGGGCAAAGTCCGTGATCTCCGTTGAGGCTCCGGCTACTTTGGCGACGTATTGGCTGTTGGAGCATTTGAAGGAATTCGAGACGCTGAACCCAAGTGTGAGCGTGTGGATCACCACTCGAATGAGCGGTCAATCGGCGGATTTCGGCGCAAACGATGTCGTCATCACGCGAGGCGAGCCAAGTCAGTATCCCCGACTACGCGACAGTAGGGTCTTATTCCAGGAAAGCCTCACGGTAGTGACGTCGGAGTCGGTCCTTTCGCATTTTCCTGTCAGAACGCCGCAAGATATATTGGCGCATAAGCTCATCGTATCCGCCACGCGGCCTGGAGATTGGGAATCTTGGTTTGAGTTCGCAAAAGTGAAGGAATACTTCTTCGAAGGAGGTCACCGCTTCGACCACCTATTCGTGGCTCTTCACGCCGTTCGCATGGGCTTCGGTTCAACCGTCGCGCCACGCGAACTCCTTCAAAAGAGTCTCGAGAGGGGAGATTTCAAAATTCCTCTGCCGAAGATGCTGCTCAAGGGACAGTCATATTGGGTGAACCGGACATTGCGGGCGGAAGGCAAGCACATAGACAAATTTGTGGAATGGATTGGCCGGTTGGCTGAAGAGAGTGTGATGTCAGTAAATCCACCAGGCGCCCGATCGAAGAGTAGACAAAAGCGGTGAAGGTGGGCGGACGCCGGAAATGTTCTAGGAGGAGGCGATGAGCTTAACTTGGCTGAAAGCGTTTCATTTGGTGGCGCAGGAAGGCAGCTTTACCGGGGCCGCCACAAGGTTGCGAGTAAGCCAGCCGACGGTCTCATCGCATGTCAAAGCGCTTGAGCAGTATTTTAAGGTCGAACTCTTTTTCCGACGAGGCCACCAAATTGAACTGACGCCATTCGGCCGCTCGTTATTTGCGATCACCGCCGGCCTCTTCGGTCATGAGGAAGAGGCAATGACGATGTTGCGATCGGCGAACAACTTCGAGGAAGGCCAATTAAGACTGGGAGCGGTCGGCCCTTTCGATGTGATGGCTTTGATGGGAGAGTTGAACAGAAAGTTCAGCAGGATGAAGATATCCGTTTCGTTGGGATCGGCACACAATGTGCTTCAGCAAATCATTGAGTATCAGACCGACGTAGGGTTGTTGGGTCGAGATCCGGAAAACGCACTGTACTATTGCATGCCCTTCAGAAGGCACAAGGTGGTGGTGATAACGAACCGGGGGAGCAGCCTCGCCAAAAAACGCCGAGGGAGCATTTCGATCAAAGAGCTTTCAGGAGAAAATATGATTGTGCGTGAGGCGGAATCTACGACGCGGCAGGCGTTCGAGCGAGCCTGCCGTGCCGCGAAGGTATCACCTAACATCTCGCTCGAGATCAACAGCCGCGAAGCGATTGTACAAGCCGTGGCGATAGGCCTCGGAACGAGCATCATTGCGGAAACCGAATTCATGCATCACCCGGACCTGAAAGTACTGGAATTGAACGACGCCGACGTTAACGTGAACTCCTTCATGGTTTGCCTGAGCGAGCGAAGGAACCGGCCAATCATAAGAGCTGCTTTCGACGTCGCTGCGAAGATGTCCGCCAAGGTCAAAAGCCCAGATAGAGTGGCTCAATAGGACCTGCCAAAAACAAAATTTTACAATCGATCCCTCGTCGCCGTAAGCAATGCCAGGTCAAGTGCAGCTCGAGCAATTGTGGAGCCGGGCGCCAACAAAAACAGGCAGCGAAGAGAGGAACGAAATGAAGTCGCCAGAACTCAAATATCGTCCCAAAGGGTTTTATATCGGCGGAGAGTGGGTGGCGCCCCAATCGGGTGGCAGTTTCTCTACATTCAATCCATCCAATATGAAGAAAATCGGGGAAGTCCCCAATGCCACCAGCGCTGATGTCGACCGCGCGGTGGCTGCGGCGAAGAAGGCGTTCCCGGAATGGTCGCAGGTGCCGATCAAGGAGCGGGCTCGATGCCTGGTGAACTTGGCCAAGGCAATCGAAGACAACATTGACGAGCTTTCGTTGATGGATGCTGTCGATTCCGGCAATGCTATTGTCGGAATGCGCGGGGATATGACCTGGACTGCTGACTGGCTGCGATACTGCGCCGGTCTCATTACGGAGATAAAGGGGCAGACGTTCTCGCAGGGGCCCCGCCACCTCAATCTGACGCGTCGGCAACCGTATGGTGTTGTGGCTAAGATCAACCCTTTCAATCATCCATTCAGATTCTGTGCCGAAAAGGCAGCTGCTCCGCTCGCTGCGGGCAATTGCGTTGTCATCAAAGGCTCCGATCAGGCCCCGCTTTCCAGTCTCCGTCTCGGTGAATTGTGCGAAGGCATCTTTCCGAAGGGTGTCGTCAACATCATCACGGGTGATGGCGCTATCGGAGCGGCGTTGGTTCGGCATCCCGATGTGTCGCGCATTGGGTTTGTGGGATCAGTCCCGACCGGCCGCGCGATTGCACGGGACGCCGCGGAGGGGCTGAAGCGGGTCAGCCTGGAGCTCGGAGGCAAAAACCCCATCATTGTGTTCCCGGATGCCGATCCGAAGAAGGCGGCCTCGGCCGCCATCAAGGGCATGAACATGAACCGGCAGGGTCAATCTTGTAGTTCGACTTCCAGAGTGCTCGTTCATTCGTCCCTGCGGGAAGCAGTCACAGCTGAGTTGGTCAAGCTGTCGGAAGCACTCCCGATTGGAGCGCCGTGGCTCCCGGAAAACGAGGTTGGCCCTGTTGTTTCGGAAAAGCAATTCAAACGGGTCATGGAGTTCATCGAGTCCGCAAAAAAGCAGGGCGCAAACCTTCTTACGGGCGCTGGCAAGCCGAAGGATCCGGAACTAAGCGATGGTCTCTTCATTGCGCCGACCATCTTCGACAATGTTACGCCTCAGATGCGGATTGGCCACGAAGAGATTTTCGGGCCTGTAATGTCTGTATTTAGCTGGGACAGCTACGAGGACATGATTCAGGTGGCGAATGGGATAGAGTACGGATTGACGGCCGCGATCGTCACGAATGACCTCGCGAAAGCGATGGAGACGGCGGAGCGGGTCGATGCCGGGTATGTCTGGATAAATTCCAACGGACGATACATGGGAGCCCCCTATGGAGGTTGGAAGCAAAGTGGAATCGGCGAAGAAGAGTGCTTCGAAGAAATTCTTAGTTACACGCAGGTGAAAAACATCAACATGCGTTGGTAGAGGGTTCTTGAGCACGATCGAGAGGCCCGCCGCACGGCGGGCCTTTGTATTGGCTGACCACGGTTCACAGGCTGTTTCGTCGACAAGGGTCACAAACAGCCGCGACCGCACCTTGCGAGCGAAGAGCGTTGATGGTGTTTGACGTTTCGTCGCGTCAAACGCTCTGGAGAAAGTTATGGCCATACTGATGCCGGCCTCTGACCTTACGGTTCTAGGGCGCCGCGATGCTATTGTGGAGGCGTTGCGCGCAATCGTGCCGGGCGAAGGCGTGATCGACAGCGCCGCGGAGATGCGGGCCTACGAATCCGATGGGCTGACCGCATACGGGCAGCCGCCGATGGTCGTCGTGCTGCCCGACACCACCGAGCAGGTCTCGCGCGTCCTGAAATATTGTGCCGGGCAGGGGATCAAGGTGGTCCCGCGTGGCTCCGGCACTTCGCTGTCCGGGGGCGCGCTGCCGCTGGAAGATGGCGTGCTGCTCGGGCTCGGCAAGTTCAAGCGGATCCGCGAGATCGATTTCGATAACCGCGTCGTCGTCACCGAGCCCGGCGTCACCAATCTTGCGATCAGCCAGGCGGTCGCGCATGCCGGCTTCTATTACGCGCCCGACCCGTCCTCGCAGATCGCCTGCTCGATCGGCGGCAATGTCGCGGAAAATTCCGGCGGCGTGCATTGCCTCAAATACGGCATGACCACCAACAACGTGCTCGGTTGCGAGATTGTGCTGATGAGCGGCGAGATTTTGCGCATCGGCGGCAAGTCGGCCGATAACACCGGCTACGACCTGATGGGTGTCATCACCGGCTCGGAAGGCCTGCTCGGGGTCATCACCGAGATCACGGTGCGCATCTTGCAAAAGCCGGAGACGGCCCGCGCGCTGATGGTCGGCTTTGCCGAGGTCGAGGCCGCCGGCGAATGCGTGGCGCGGATCATCGGCGCCGGCATTATTCCCGGCGGCATGGAGATGATGGACAAGCCCGCGATCCACGCCGCGGAAGCCTTCGTCCACGCGGGCTATCCGCTTGACGTCGAGGCGCTGCTGATCATCGAGCTCGACGGTCCTAAGATCGAGGTCGACGAGCTGATCACGCGGGTCGAGACCATCGCCAACGGCTGCGGCTGGACCACCTGCCAGATCTCGACCTCGGAGGCCGAGCGCAATTTGTTCTGGGCGGGCCGGAAAGCTGCGTTCCCGGCGGTGGGGCGCATCTCGCCCGACTATCTCTGCATGGACGGCACCATTCCCCGCGGCGCGCTGCCGAAGGCCTTGGCGCGGATCCGCGAGCTCTCGGAAAAATACCAGCTCGGCTGCGCCAACGTGTTCCACGCCGGCGACGGCAATCTGCATCCGTTGATCTTGTACGATGCCAACAAGTCCGGCGAGATCGAGCGCGCCGAAGCTTTTGGTGCCGACATCCTGCGCGCCTGCGTCGAGTTCGGCGGCGTGCTCACCGGCGAGCACGGCGTCGGCATCGAGAAGCGCGACCTCATGGGCGACATGTTCACCGAGATTGATCTCAACCAGCAGCAGCGGCTGAAATGCGCCTTCGACGCACAGGGTCTGCTCAATCCCGGCAAGGTGTTTCCGACCCTGCACCGCTGCGCCGAACTCGGCCGCATGCATGTGCACGCGGGCAGGCTGGCTTTCCCGGACATTCCCCGGTTCTAGCGCCGATCGCGGCACCTGCCTTATTTGCTTCCAGTTGTAAACTTGGATACCGGCTCAGTCGTGGATAGGCTTAAAGTCAGAGACGCCAAAGACGTCGAAGAGGTGGTGCGCGCGGCGATTGCCAATGAGCAGCCGCTCGAGATCATCGGTCATGGCAGCAAGCGCAGCATCGGGCACGCGATGGCGACCAATGCCGTGCTCGACGTCTCCGCGCTGAATGCGGTCACCTCCTATGAGCCCAACGAATTGATCGTGACGCTCCAGGCCGGCGCGCCGCTGGCCGACGTGCTGTCGCTGATCGATGCCAAGAACCAGCAATTCGCCTTCGAGCCGATCAACACCGCCCCGATGCTCGGCACGCCCGTATCAGGCACCATCGGCGGCATGATCGCGGCCGGGCTGGCCGGTCCGCGCCGGATCAAGGCGGGTGGGGCGCGCGACCATCTCCTGGGGGCGCATGCCATCTCCGGCTTCGGCGACAGCTTCAAGACCGGCGGCAAGGTGGTGAAGAACGTCACAGGTTACGACCTCTGCAAGCTACTTTCGGGCTCCTGGGGCACGCTGTCGGTGATGACCGAAGTGACGCTGAAGGTGATGCCGAAGCCCGAGGCCGAGCGGACGCTGCTGTTGCGCGGGCTCGACGAGGCCGCCGCGAACAAGGCGATGACCGCGGCCCTCGGCTCGCCCTTCGACGTCTCCGCCGCCGCGCATCTGCCGAAATCGGCCTTCCGCGCCAGGACCGACGGGCTTGGCGATATCGCCGGCCAGGACGAGGCGCTGACGGTGCTGCGGCTCGAGGGCATCATGGCTTCTGCGAGCCACCGCGCCGGCTCGCTGCGCGAATTGCTGGCGCCTTTCGGAACCGCAACCCTGATCGAGGATGCAGAGTCATCAACGTTGTGGGCGACCATCCGCGACGTGCTGCCGTTCGCGGCCGGCGGCGCGCTCGGCGCCTGGCCGGTGTGGCGGATCGTCTGTCCGCCGGCTTCGGGCGCGGCGCTCGGCACGCACTTGACGCGCGAGACGGGCGGCGATGTCATCTATGACTGGGGCGGCGGGCTGATCTGGGCGGCGCTGCCGCCGAAGGCCGACGCGCATGCCCCGGCCGTGCGCCAGCGGACCCATGCGTTCGGCGGGCATGCCACGCTGATCCGGGCCGACGAGCACGTCAAGCGTAGCATCGACGTGTTCCATCCGCAAGCGCCGGGTGTCGCCGCCCTGAGCGAACGGGTCCGCGCCAGTTTCGATCCGAAGTCCATTTTGAACCGGGGACGGCTGACGCGGGGCGCTGCGGCATGAAGACCGAATTCTCACTCGCGCAGCTCGCCGACCCCGACATCGCGGAAGCCGACAAGATCCTGCGCGCCTGCGTTCATTGCGGCTTCTGCACCGCGACCTGCCCGACCTACGTGCTGCTCGGCGACGAGCTCGATAGCCCGCGCGGCCGCATCTATCTGATCAAGGAGATGCTGGAAAAGGACCAGGCGCCGACGGCCGAGGTGGTCAAGCATGTCGACCGGTGCCTGTCCTGCCTGTCCTGCATGACGACCTGCCCCTCCGGGGTGAACTACATGCACCTCGTCGATCAGGCCCGTGTCAGGATCGAGCAGCGCTATCAGCGGTCGCTCGCCGAACGGCTGCTGCGCCAGGTGCTGACCTTCGTCCTGCCGGACCCCCGGCGCTTTCGCGCGAGCATGGTGTTGGCGCGGCTGGCCCGGCCCTTTGCCGTCTTCCTGCCGACGCCGCGGCCGTCAGCCACGCCCGGCCTGATCCAGCGCCTCAAGGCAATGCTGGCGCTGGCCCCGAGCTGGCTGCCGGCGCCAGGCGCCCTTCCGGGCAGCGTGTTCGCGGCGCGCGGCAAGAAGTGCGGCCGGGTCGCGCTGCTCCAGGGCTGCGCCCAGCAGGTGCTGGCGCCGCGCATCAACCAGGCCGCCATCAGCCTCCTCACCCGTCACGGCATCGAGGTCGTCCTGGTCAAGGACGAGCAGTGCTGCGGCGCGCTGACCCATCACCTCGGCAACGACCAGGATGCACTGGCGCGGGCGCGCGCCAACGTCACGGTGTGGCGGAAGGAAGCAGCCGGCGGAGGGCTCGACGCCATCCTGGTGACGGCGTCCGGCTGCGGCACCGTGATCAAGGACTACGGCTATCTCCTGCGCGAGGATCAAGCCTTCGCGGCCGATGCCGCCAAGGTGTCGGCGCTCGCCAAAGACATCACCGAGTATCTCACGGACCTTCAACTTCATCCATCAAGCGAAGAATTCGATCTGACGGTCGCCTATCACTCGGCTTGTTCATTGCAGCACGGACAAAAGATCACGCACGCACCGAAAGAATTGCTTTCGAAGGTCGGGTTCCTGGTGAAGGATATACCCGAGGGGCACTTGTGTTGTGGCTCGGCTGGCACCTACAACATCCTCCAGCCGGACATCGCGAATAAATTGCGTGATCGAAAGGTTGCCAATATCGCAACGCTCCAGCCGGACGTGATCGCTGCAGGTAACATCGGTTGCATGGTGCAGCTAGCGAGCGGCGCATCGATCCCCGTTGTGCATACGGTTGAGCTGCTGGACTGGGCCACCGGTGGAGCAAAGCCGCAGTTGAGCAGCGGCGTTCGGCCGAAATAGAGCGATTCGAGAGCGTCGGGTTCTTGCGCCGGGACATGAATGCCCAGGCGAACGTTGGCCTGTGGGCGAGTCATGCTTCATCGATAGGTGATGCAACCCAGAGCGCTTTTCGCAAGCGTTGAACCTGACCGATTCGCGCAATCTGCTCGTATAGATTTTTTCACTAGCTTCTTAGGGAAAATGAATTTTGTGATGAAACCGCGGGAGCGTATTTCAAGCATGAACAATACCATTCAAAGAGGAAACAACGCGATGACGGCATCTTGGCAATACACTAATCCGGTCAAAATCGATTTTGGGGTTGGTGCTGCCGATCGCCTCAAACAAAAGATCGGAGGCAGGCCGTACTGCCTGCTCACCTACGGGGACAATCCTCACTTCATTGAGCTCGGTGACAAGATTTCGGCCAAGGCCGGAAAACCCGCCGTCGTCGTGCGTGACGTCGAGCCAAATCCGAGCTTCATCGGTTTGAGGAAAGCGTGCTCCTCTTATATGAAGGCCAGCTCCCCACCCCAGGTGATCGTCGCGCTTGGCGGGGGCTCTGTGATCGACACCGCGAAAGTTCTCGCGGCAGCCAATGGTGACTTTGCCCGCGTACAGTCCTTCCTTGAAGGCGCGCCAGGCGCGAAGCTCAAGCCCGAAGTCGCGATCATCGCAGTCCCGACCACGGCGGGTACTGGGAGTGAGGTGACTTCGTGGGCAACGGTGTGGGACACTGAAAAGAAGAAGAAGTATTCGCTGGCATTGCCGGAATTGTATCCCGAATACGCAGTGATCGATCCTTCGCTAGCTGTTGGGCTCCCGCGCGATCTCACCGTAAGTACCGGGCTCGATGCCCTTTCTCATGCACTCGAGAGTATCTGGAACGTAAACGCAAACCCGGTTTCGACGCACCACGCAATCTTTGCCGCGCGCGAAGTCATTGATGTGTTGCCGCGTCTGGCCTCAGACCTTACAAATATTGACCACAGGGCGAGGCTGGCGCGCGCCTGTATGTTTGCCGGGCTCGCGTTTTCGAACACGAAAACCGCACTTGCTCACTCTCTATCCTACTATCTGACGCTGCATTACGGCACCGTTCATGGAATTGCATGCTCGTTCTCGCTGCCGGCGGTGATGCGTAGCGTCGTAGGAAAGAACGTCGCGTGCGACGAAGCGCTGTCTGCGATCTTCGGAAACGATCTCGCCCTTGGTGCGAATAAGCTCGAGATCACTCTGAATCAGCTCGGCGTATCGACACTCGCAACGGACTACGGTCCGAGCAAATCCGAGTGGATCGACGCCGTAAACGACGCGCTTATCGGAGAGCGGGGAAAGAACTTCATCGGTGATCGAGAGGCCGTACTTAGCGCGGTTTAGTCCTGAGGTTGCGATCGCGGTCATCGCTGGTTTCAGCGGTGACCGCAAACGCCAATTCGTCCATCTGCCCGCTTCCTTGGTCTGCTTGATCGCGGTGCCAATGCGAAGCGGTTCAATACAACAAAGAAAAAAGATCAATTCGGGTGTGAAACGGCACAGAGCCGAAAGCCAAGGAGCTTCGACATGTCAATTACCATGGGTCGGACGAGCAACGCTTCTGTCGGCGTGTTAAACCCGGAATTGGAGATCTCGTTCCGCCGTGCGCAGTGGCGCATGCTTCTCGCAACTTGCTTCTGTTACCTCTTCTTCTATCTCGGACGACAAACGTTCGGCTTTGCGATTCCCGGCATCCAGGCCGAGCTTGGTCTCTCTAAGCAATTTCTTGGCTGGGTCAGCGCCACGATGTTGTGGTGCTACTCCATTGGGCAGGCGATCAACGGAAATCTTGGCGACAAGTACGGCGGCAGGCGCGCGATGACCGCGGGAGCCATCTTGTCTTGTGCTGCGAACTGGTGCGTCAGCTTTGGCACAGGGTTTTGGACGCTGTGCGTTCCTTGGGGCGCGAATGGCTATTTCCAGGCGTTGGGCTGGGCTCCGGGTAGCCGCCTTCTGTCCAATTGGTGGGGAGCTAGCGAGCGTGGCAAGGTTTATGGCTTCTACCTGTTTGCCTCAGGTGCGGCTTCAGTCCTGGCCTTTATCAGTTCGATTGTTGTGATCGACATTCTTCATCTTGATTGGCGCTGGATATTCCGAGTTCCTGTGCTGCTGATGCTCCTTGCTGGAGTCATCTACTTCTTCATCGTTCGGGACACTCCGGAGGAACTCGGCTACAAGTCGCCTCACGATGAAGAGAAGTCGCCGAGTCCGACGGCCAGTCAACAAGCCGTCGACGACGGGGAGAGTTCATTTCAGCGTTACAAGGCAGTATTGAGCAATTGGCGGATCTCGATCGCTGGTCTCACGATTGGCTTTGCCAACGCCGCAAGGTACGGCCTCGTCGTATGGGTGCCAGTGCACTTCCTGGGCAATGCGGCTTCCGCGAGTTCGGGCCAGCGCTGGATTAGCGTCGCGCTCCCCTGCGGTATGGCGATCGGAGCTATTACCAACGGTTGGGTCTCGGACCGGCTGTTCGGATCGCATCGCGGCAACGCAATTGCGCTCTACATGTTCTTTGCTATCGGAACTTCGATCGCAATGTACTTTATCCCGACCTCTGACGCTGCCATGGGCATTTGCGCGCTATTTCTCTGCGGGTTTTTCGTCTTCGGGCCGTACGCATCGTTGTACGCGCTTTGCCCGGATCTGGTAGGCGTCAAACGTGCGGGGACGGCGACGGGAATATTGAACTTTTATTCTTACCTCCTCGCAGGACTGATCGAGCCGACAATCGGAGGAATTCTCGACCACTATCATGACACTTCGAATATCTTCCTTGTCGTTGCCGCGTCGAGCGCCCTGAGCTTCACAACTGCTCTGTTCATCCGGCGATAGACCGATCGAGGAAACTCAAATGCAAATGAAATACTGCAAGACCGCTGAACTCGAGATTGCGTACGAGGAGCGCGGTTCTTCGGATGGCTTTCCTGTGATCTTTCTTCACGGATTTCCTGACGATCCACGGACTTGGGATGGTGTTGTAGAACCGCTCCTTAAAATGGGCTTTCGAACGATCGCTCCATACTTGCGCGGCTATGGCCAGACCCGTTTCCTGAAGGAGGGCTTTGTTGGCAGTGGGCAGCAAGCTGCTTTGGGCAAGGATCTCCTCGATCTCATGGATGGCCTGCACTTAAAGGACGTCGGTCTCGTCGGTTATGATTGGGGTGGCCGCGCAGCCTGCATCGTCGCCGCGTTGTGGCCGGAGCGTGTCCGCTGGCTGGTGTCGATTGGAGGATATCACATCCAGAACATCGCAAATGCTCATGTACCGTCTCATCCTGAGCAAGAGCTGCGCTTTTGGTATCAGTGGTACTTCGGTGCAGAACGCGGCGTGCTGGGTCTCAAGAAAAATCGATACGAACTGTGCAAGCTACTTTGGAAGCTTTGGTCGCCGAATCTGGATTTTACGGATGAGGAGTATGATCGAACTGCCAAGTCGTTTGATAACGCCTCCTTTGTCGATGTCGTGATTCACTGCTATCGACATCGATATCGCACCGCTCCCGGCGCCGCCGAATTCGAAGAAATCGAGCAGCGGCTTGCGGAATTGCCGAAGATTCCAGTTCCGACCGTTGTTTTGCACGGGGGGACTGACGGGTGCAAGCCGCCCGACGATTCTCAGTCGCATGACAAATTTTTCACAAGCTTTTACGAGCGCCGAATTGTGAAGCAGGCGGGGCACATTCTATCTCGGGAGGATCCCGGCACGGTTTTGAAAGCCATCTTGGATGTATCGGCCGCCGGTGTTGGCGGACAGCGCCCTGCCACCTCTGCACGAGTGTAGAAAATCTAAGGAAAATTCCATGGTCGAGGGCGTCAGTCACATTACCTTCATCGTGAAAGATCTCGAAAAAAGTGCGAGGATCTTCGTCGATGGGTTGGGCGGCGAAGAAGTCTACTCGAGCGGCGACGCAATGTTCTCCGTCAGTCGGGAAAAATTCTTCCTTGTCGGTGGTCAATGGATCGCGATCATGGAGGGCGATCCGCTGCCGGCTCGGACCTACAATCACGTAGCGTTCAAGATCAACGCCGGCGAGGTCGATAAGTATCTCACAGCGCTGAAGAAGCTCGGGCTGGAGATAAGGCCGCCCAGATCTCGGGTGGAAGGAGAGGGCGAGTCGATCTACTTTTACGATTACGACAATCACACCTTCGAACTTCACACCGGTACATTAAAAGAACGTCTGGCGAGATATGCGAAGGATGTGAATGCATCGAGCGAGTAGTCGCTCCAGGGGAGCCTGCTTCTGATCGACCCTTAGGGGATCGGTGACATAGAAGCCCGGTTTACGAGGAGTGGCAGCGTGTCAACGAAGGGGGCTCATCTAGCCACAAAAGTTGTGAGCAGTTTGTGGCGCGACGCGTCAATCGCGAAACACATCGCGCGGATCACAGGCGCTCTTCGGATCCTATAGTTTGACTCAGATCGGAGCGACATGACCTTTCGCGTTCCGGCCCATATCGCACCTGGCCGCGATGTTTCATACTCGGAGATGGCCGATGCTATTCGCATTTTAGCGGTTGGCCCGGTCGAGAGCGAACGGCCCGATCGGCCGAAGCTGTCGATAGGTATGGCCAATCTCGCTACGGTCTTATTCTCGCGGTTCCTGAAATTCGATACAGCTGATCCGACATGGCCGGATCGAGACCGGCTGGTATTCGCGACGGGCGAAGACGCGAAGCTACGGTACGCGTTACGCTATTTGTTGGGTTATGGTGTCACGTCATCGCTCGAATGCCAAACGTGCCATCGGCAACTGCATGCGTCGGAGTATCTCGAATACTCAAGTGCACTCGACCCGGAGGCGGCTACAGACCCGGGGCAAAAGATCGCCATAGGGGCGGGCATGGCGGTCGCGGAGGGCTTGATGAATGCCCGACTCGGGAACGGTTTCATCGATCATTTCAGTTACGTGATCGGCGGAGAAGATTGTCTGAGTGGGAGAATAGGTCAGGAAGCGATTGTATTGGCCGGTCAGTTGCGCTTGAGCCGGTTGATCCTGCTGTTTGACGACAGCGGAAAATCCGGCGGAAGTGCCGGGTCACCACTCTGCTCGGACAGCACCTTAGCGTGGATCGAGGCATCGGGTTGGTCGTTGTGTCGGATCAGTGGCGATGCCCCCCTTGCGATCGCGGCCGCTATCGATCGCGCCCAACGGAGTGATCGCCCGTCGTTGATAGTCTGCCGCTCGATCGGTTCATCCAGCGCGTCCCATCGTGACAAGACAGAACCAACGCGCGTCCCTTTGCCTGCCTCCGAGGTGAAGGATGTGGCTCTCTTCGCTCCGAATGAACTCCGCGCCGCCTTCCCGGTCCGGGATGCGGTCTTGGCCAAGTGGCGCCAGATCGGGCGACGTTGGGGTGCTGCCCGACGCGAATGGATTGAACGTGCCAGGCAACGTTCATCCAGGCCCCGCTCACCATATCACGCCGCGGTAAATCGCAATCTTCCGTTCGGCCTCACGGAAGCGATGAAGGAGTTGCGGCAATGCTTCACGACAAGAGAGCCAAGTATCTGCACCCAAGATGCTTCGGGGCGTGTGATCGAGGGAATGGCAAGTACGCTCCCAAATTTGCTTCGAAATTCAGCGAACGTTGCTCGATCTGGATCGACGCGGAGTAGGGTAACGTGCTCTTTACAGTCCACAACGTTTGCATCCGATCATATTCATCTTTTGCAAAACGGCGCGATGGCCGCGGCCGTGAACGGCATCGCATTGCACGGGGGCTTCATTCCTACTACGACACGCATCTCGACATCGCTGATAGCAGCCGTTGCGCGCTTGATGTGGCGGCCAAGCTGAATGTCCGCGTGATACATCTGATCACGCAAGACTTTGAAAGTAAGGCCCAAGGTGGCGTTATCCATCAGACGGCTGCACCCTTGGCGTCGCTCCGTGGAATTCCGAATTTGCTGGTCTTCCGCCCTGGCGACGCCGTAGAAGCGGCGGAAGCGTGGGAATGCGTCTTGCGCGCACAGGCAAACCCCTCCGTTCTCTACCTGTCCCGGCAGATGCTCCCGACGTTCCGTAAGTCGATCAGCGACGCCAACCTCGTGGCTTTCGGTGCTTACGTTGTGCTTGAGCCGGAAGATGGGCGTGATATCACATTGATCGCGACCGGCTCGGAGGTCACGGTCGCGCTTGAGGCCGCGAAACGTCTCGAACGCCATCATATTCGTGCTGCGGTCGTCTCGGCTCCTTGCTTTGAACTATTTTCCGGGCAGCCGGAAACGTACCGGGCCGCGGTTCTCGGAAATGTCCCGCGGATCGGCATCGAAGCCGGGCCCGAGGGCGACTGGACGAGTTGGATCGGCGGCTGCGGAGAATTTGTATGTATTTCCCCAGCGAATGCTGTTGGGGTTTGCCGAGAGCCAGGCATTGACGCGAGAATAGTTGCAACGATCGCGCTCAAGCGCGTTACTAACGCACGAGCTACAGGATGAGCAGGTCTAACCACACCGACTCGCGGTTACTGGTGGCGATTGAGGTAGCCCGAGCAGTTGGTGCGACCGTCAAGGCGCAGCGGGCTCTTAGCGCAGGGGTAGAGGTCAGGAGAAAGGGGCCTCAAGATTATGTCACCGCTACAGATGAGGAAGCGGAGTTCGAGATTCGAAAACGCATTTCCAGCATGTTTCCGTCCGATGCGACTGTCGGCGAGGAAATGGGAGGAACGATCAGCGGCGCCACTTGGTTTGTGGACCCGATAGACGGAACGACCAACTTCATCCGTGAGGGGACGCATTACGCGATTTCGATAGGTTTCGCGCTGGATGGTAGACCCTGCATTGGAGTTGTCTACGATCCGGAAGCCGACTTGCTGTTTTCGGCCCAACTTGGTGCTGGTGCGTACTGCAATGGCGCGCCGATCGTAGCCGCAAGTACAGACGACCTGTCGGCCGCTTGTGTAGAAGTCGGCTGCTGGCGACGGCGTCCTCCACCATCGAACTACACCAGCGCCGTCCTGCGGATGCTTTCTTTGGGATTGGAGTTTCGCTGGAAGGGATGCGCAGCCCTGGCGCTTGCCGACGTCGCTCGCGGTCGCAGCGACGGCTTCTATGGGCTGCATCTCAATTCCTGGGACGCCGTCGCAGGCATCGTTCTGGTTAACGAAGCAGGAGGGCGGACGACGGATTTTTGGTCGGGCAACGGCTTACAAAGAGGCAACGCGCTTCTAGCGTGCGCGCCGAAGCTATTTGACAGACTGCTTGAGGCGACCTGTCCGTCGTCAGATAATTTGAGACTAATCAGGCTTTTCGAGAAGGGAGGCTCTGGCTCATCTGTTGTTGGAGTTTAAGCGGCCTGCAGTTGGTGCTGCAAGCGGCGGTTTGCGATGGTCTCACGCTTGATGCGCTGTCGTTCGGTTAGGATGGTCTCGGCTCTGCCGAAGTAGACGTCAGCCGGGGTCAGGTTTTTGATGCTCTCATGATAGCGGACGTGGTTGTAATGCTCGACGAAGGCGCCGATCTGCCGTTCGAGGTGGCGAGGTAGATAATAGTTCTCGAGCAGAATGCGGTTCTTCAGGGTCTGATGCCAGCGCTCGATCTTTCCCTGGGTTTGGGGATGATACGGAGCGCCGCGCACGTGCTGCATGCCCTTGTATTCGAGCCACCTGGCCAGATCGTCCGCGACGTAACTCGAACCATTGTCGCTGAGAAGCCTCGGCCGGTGCGCGACGGTGATGTGGTCAAGGCCGGAGGCCGCGAGTGCCTGGTCGAGTGTGGCCGTGACGTCGGAGGCACACATCGTGGGACCAAGCCTCCAGGCGACGATGTAACGCGAGAAGTCATCGAGCACGGTCGACAGGTAGTACCAGCCCCAGCCGGTGATCTTGAGGTAGGTAAAGTCGGTCTGCCAGAGCTGGTTGATGGCGGTGGTCTTGTCCTTGAACTCGTTCGCCGCCTTGATCACCACATAGGCGGGGCTGGTGATGAGGTCATGCGCCTTCAGCAGCCGATAGACCGATGCCTCGGAGACAAAATACTTCCGTTCGTCGGTGAACCGCACGGCCAGCTCGCGCGGCGACAGCTCGGGCAGCTCCAGCGCCAGGTCGATGATCTGGCCCCGCACATCGTCGGGGATGCGATTCCATATCCGGTCAGGTCGAGACCGGTGGTCAGCCAGCGCCTCGACGCCGCCATCACGATAGCGATCATACCATCTATAAAACGTGGCGCGTGGGATCCCGAGCTTGTCCAGCGTGCGCTTGGCCGGCAGGTGCGACTGCTCGACCAACTGGATGATCTCGGCCTTCTCGGACGCAGGATATCTCATGCCTCGTCCTCCCCATCCCCGTTCATGCTTTTTTTGAGTAGGCGGTTCTCAAGGGTGAGGTCGGCCACGACTTCCTTCAATGCGGCCGTCTCACGACGGAGATCCGTCACCTCGCCGGAGGTCGCCGCACGCGCCGTATCGCCCGCCAGGCGGCGCTTACCGGCTTCGAGGAACTCCTTCGACCAGCCGTAATACATTGAGGCGGCAATGCCCTCACGCCGGCAGAGCTCGGAGATGTTCTCCTCGCCCCGCAGTCCTTCCAGCACGATGCGGATCTTCTCTTCCGCCGAATACTGCCGGCGGGTCTGGCGCCGAATGTCCCTTAGTACCTGTTCTGCCGGCGCTTTGCCCGGTCCGGATTTCTGCTTCATCTTCGCTCCTGGTGGCTACGATGAACCAGAAATCCTCCCTCCGCAAAATCCTTCAATTTGTCTCACACGCCCTGACGGCAAACACCCGGCCGAAAATTCAGCGGCCTCAAGGCTATCGAAGTCTTGGGGGGGGCGATTTCAAACCGATCGCAAGCGCCGGCCGGAGATCGGCCGAATAACTTCATAATGATCCTGCCGCGACACAGCAGGCTGCCTCCAATCCCCGAACGGGAGCCGCGAGCCGATCTGCCCGATGGAATCATGTCCGTGACCAGGTGGGACGTAAACTGCATTTGCGCGGGGCGGCCGGTAGGGGTCAAGGGCCCCGCATTTTGAGGCTAGGACATGTGACGAGGCCTCACATATGTGTGCAATTTATTCGATTGAATCTCACTTGGTATAGTTCATACGCTTCAGTATGGCGAAGCAGAACGCAATCCAAGCAGTTATTTTCGATCTCGATGGGACACTCGTCGATAGCGCCGAAGACTTGCGCGCGGCGCTCAATCAGTTGCTATCAGAACTCGGTCTCCGATCCATCGAAGCAGCCGAGGTCCACGGCATGATCGGCGATGGCGTGCTTAAACTGGTTGAGCGGGGATTGAGCGCCGTGGGCGCCAACTCAACGCAAGCCGAAGTCGTTCTCCCGCGCTTTCTCGAGATTTACCAAGCCGATCCCGCCAAGCTCACCCGCCCCTACGCCGGCGTCGTCGAAACGCTATCTGCGTTTAAGCGTGCTCGCATCCGTATGGCCGTTGTGACAAACAAGCCGTTCACGGCCGCCATGCAAATTTTGCAGGCTCTATCCCTTGCCGATTACTTTTTGGCCGTCGTGGGCGGTGACAGCCTGCCATACCGAAAGCCTCGCCCGGAACCAATGCTCGAAGCTATTCGACAACTTCGCGTTGGCTTGGGTCAATCGATTGTGGTTGGCGACAACATACATGATGTCGAGGCCGCACATGCTGCCGGGATGCGTTGCATCGCGGTGAGCTATGGGTATCACCACTTGCCGCCGTCCGAATTCAACGCTGACCATCTCGTCGATCGGTTCGAGCAGATTGTGCCGCTTGTACTGGAGTCCCTGAGAAACAGCGAGCATTCCAGCGGTGTACAGATCAGTGGCGCAACCCATTCCTCCCAAGCTGTCAAATAGCGGTGCCGATACTTTGCACGGGGCGGGAGCAACGAGTAGCCGTTGAGCGAGCGTTGGCTCGAAAGCCAGATCTAATTCTGGCCAACGAAGCCTTTCTCGGCCGTGATTCAGAGTTCGCCCGCCTACTGCTGCACTAATGTTCTTGCTTGTTTCCGGCTTACGCGATCGGCGTCCTCCGCAGAGAAGATCATCCGACTCTGCGATCAACTAAGGAAGGCAATGGGTACGACCATACTCCTCAATCTCATTGGCGGAATTGCGCTCCTGTTATGGGGACTGCATATGGTGCAGTCCGGGATCTTGAGAGCGTTCGGCGCGGATCTGCGTCGCGTCCTGGCGACCGCACTGCGCAACCGTTTCGCTGCCCTACTCGCTGGCATCGGCGCGACGGCGCTCCTACAAAGCAGCACGGCGACCACACTGATGACCGCCACCTTTCTGGGAGACGGCCTGGTTGGACTTGTGCCCGCGTTGGCGATCGTGCTTGGCGCGAATATCGGCACGACCTTGATCGTCCAGATTTTCAGTTTCGATGTATCCGTGATAGCGCCGGTACTCCTCGGCATCGGGGTCATCGCATTCAAGAACAGCGTGAGAACCCGATTCCGCGACCTTGGCCGGGTCGCCATAGGCCTTGGCTTAATGCTGCTTTCGCTGCATATGCTGCTCGAAACGTTGTCGACGGCGGAATCTGCACCTAACGTCCGAGCGCTGCTTAGCGCCATTACGGGCATGCCGCTGCTCAATGTCATCTTCGGCGCTGCGCTCGCCTGGGCGGCGCATTCAAGCGTTGCCGTGGTGCTGCTGGTAATTTCGCTGGCTCATTCCGGCTTTGTCCCTCCTGTCGCGGCTCTCGCTTTGGTGTTGGGTGCAAACCTGGGTTCGGCAATCAATCCGATGGTGGAAGGCGGCAGTCTCACCAATCCGATTGCTCGACGTCTGCCGCTCGGAAATCTAATCAATCGGGTAGTCGGATGCGTCCTGGTACTGCCGTTCCTTCAACTGATCACCGATTCGATGGGCGCTCTCTATACCGGCCCTATCCGCTTGATCGCGGACTTTCATACGTTGTTCAACGTCGCGCTTGCGGCTCTTTTTTTCATTCCACTTCCGGCGTTCGCCAAGCTCTTGCAATGGCTCCTACCTCCACCTGTCACCGCCTCCGACCCGTCTGAGCCCATCTATCTCGATGCCGCTGTAATTGGGACGCCCTCATTGGCGCTTACGAGCGCAGCTCGGGAAGCCTTACATATGGGCGATTTAGTCGAGACCATGCTGCGGGAAACGATGACCGCCTTGGCTACAGACGACCGGCGACTTGTTTCATCAATCGAGCGCGCCGACAATGCCGTCGACAAACTGCACGAAGCGATCAAGCTCTATGTCACCAAAGTGACCAGAGAAAGTCTCGACGACCGCGAGGCGAGCCGAGCGATGGAAATCATCGCATTCTCGATAAACCTTGAGCATATCGGCGATATCATCGACAAGAATCTGATGGAGCTTGCAGCAAAGAAGATCAAGAATCGGCTGCACTTTTCGAACGAAGGTGCGGCAGAGTTGCAAGCGTTTCACCGGCGAGTGATCGAAAATCTGAAGCTAGCGTTGACTGTCTTCATCACCGGTGAAGTGAAAATTGCCCGTCAATTGATCGCAGAAAAAGTAGCCATTCGGCAGGCAGAGCGAATCGCGGCCGAAAATCACCTGATTCGGCTGCGCGAAGGCCACCTTGCCAGCATCGAGACCAGTTCGCTGCATCTCGATATCCTTCGAGATTTGAAGCGAATTCACTCTCATATTTGCTCGGTGGCTTATCCGGTGCTGGAAGCGGTTGGCGAGTTGCAGCCGAGCAGGCTGAAGATATTGGAAGCTGAAGTTGCGCTAGGAGCCGAGCGGGCAGAATCATCGGACGGCCAACCGACGGCAGCGCTGGCACACGGTGCCGAGATCGCCGCAAGGGCGAAATAGCACACGCGAAACTCGAGCGCTTAGCCGGAGAAATCAAAGCTAGAACAACATACTCTGCGATGAAACGCACATCGAAGTCGGAGTTGCGGTGGGGCGCCGCTATCCTTGCGGCCTAGGGGGCATTGGGAATGATAAGATCGATTTCAGCGCGCATGATCGTTGCGATCACACTGGTCGCCGCCGGTACTTGCTGCACGCTTGCGGCTTTCAGCATGTGGCAACAGCAGACCCTAGTTGCCACTGCAGCGGAGCGGGAGCTGCAGAACGACTATCTCAATCTGATCGGAGCGTTGAATGCTGAAATCCGCACCGTTCTGGCGGTGGCGGAAGTATTGGCCGCAATGCCTCAATTGAGGGAGGCGATCCACGCACAAGACAGAAACGCTGCGTTGGCCGCGCTTGAGCAATCGTACTCCAAAATCAAGCTGCGGGGCCTCGAACTCGTCACGATTGCGCGGCCGCCAGGCATCGGCTTCGCACGAAGTCACAATCCCAAGATATTTGGTGACGATCTGCGCGAGCGACGCAAGACGATCGCGAACGCGATGACCACGCGCCGGCCGCTTGGCGGTGTGGAAGCCGGCACGGCAGTGCTCAACGTATTCGGCAGCGCACCGATAAAGGATGGCGATGACGTCATCGGCGTCGCGGACGTGGGGGCGCCATTCGGCAAGGCTTTCGTTGATAGCATGAAGGCGCGATTCCACGTCGATGTCGCGATACACCAGCTGGACGGCGAAGCAGTCAAGACCTTGGCATCGACATTTTCCGAACTAAGTGTCGATCTGCCAATTGTTCGGCAAGCCTTGGCCGGCAAGTTGATCGTTCGGCAGGCGAAGCTCGACGGCCGCGCCACTGCGACGGCGTTTGGACAGATCCTGGGGTTTTCCGGTGAGCCCATAGCCGTGTTCGAGATTGCGCGGGACACCGGTGCCTATCAAAGGCTGATCGAGTCATCGATGACCTGGATGGCGTTCGCCTCATTCGGTGCGCTGCTACTGGCTGGCGTCGTCGCGACTTTACTGGGCCGCAACATGGCTAAGCCCATCCGGGCCCTTGGAGTTGCGATGCGATCCTTGGCAGGCGGTGAGCACACGGTTGTCGTGCCAGGCGCGGGGCGCGTCGACGAGATCGGTGAGATGGCGGGTGCCGTCGAGGTGTTTAAGACCGGGCTGATCGAGGCCGACCAACTGCGTGGAACTCAGGAAGCGCAACGCATCCGCGCTCAACATGAACGGCGCGATACTATGAACGCACTTGCGTCTCGTTTCGAGAAAAGCGTCGGCACCGTGGTCGATACACTTGGGCATGCGGCCGGGGAAATGCGCAACACCGCGCAGTCAATGGCAGCCAACGCCGAGAAGTCGACGCGACAAAGTTCGGAGGTCGTCAGCGCCTCTAACGAGGCAGCGCAAAGCGCCGAGGCCGTCGCCGCAGCTGTCGAGGAGCTCAATGCGTCGATCGGAGAGATTGCCCAGCAAGTCAACGAATCGGCTCGCGTTGCCGGTGACGCCGCCTCGCAGGCCAACTCGACCAATGGAGAGGTTCAGAGCCTCGCCGAAGCGGCTCAAAAGATCGGCGACGTCGTTAAACTGATCAGTGAGATCGCGGAACAGACCAACTTGCTGGCCCTCAACGCTACCATCGAGGCGGCGCGCGCGGGAGCTGTGGGGCAGGGCTTTGCGGTGGTGGCCTCTGAAGTTAAGGCGTTGGCAGCCCAGACCTCGAACGCGACGGAAGATATTGCGGCGCAAATCGGGGCTATTCAGAGCGCGACCAGGCATTCCGCTGAGTCCATCCAGGCAATTACTCTTACGATCCACAAGGTCAGTGAGATTTCCAGTACGATCGCGGCGGCTGTAGAGGAGCAGGGCGCTGCTACATTGGAGATTTCGCGGAACGTTTCGGCGGCTGCTCGCGGTACCAGCATTGTTTCGCAAAACATTGCGGGCGTGAGCAGTGCGGCTCGAGAAACCGGTTTGAGCGCCTCGCGTGTGGTCGAGGCTGCAGAGGACCTTTCCCAGAGTGGGGAAGATCTGCGTACCCAGGTGGACGCCTTTCTACGCGAGGTGAGGGGCTCATGACAGCACGCTGATCGCGAAGATGGTAAGCGCTCGAGTAGACGATCTCGATCACTGCGGGTAGGACGTTGTCATCCCATCGCCCTCCGGTCGAACCAAACGCCGCTAAGGCGGCGCCATCAACATCAGGTAGGATACAGACATGCAGGCTGCAACGAACATTCGAACTGGTCAGTGCCATTGCGGCGCGGTGCGTTTCGAGGCGACCCTCAGCGACGGCTTCAATTCGATCCTGCGCTGCAACTGTTCTTACTGCCGGATGCGAGGCGCCGTCGTCGTCATGGCGGGATCGGGCGGGATCAAGTTGCTACAGGGTGAGGATGCGCTAACAAGCTACCGATTCCATACCGAAACAGCTAAGCACTTCTTCTGTTCTCGCTGCGGAATATACACGTACCATCAACGACGATCTGATCCTAACAAGTATGGTGTGAACGTTGCCTGCCTAGATGGTGTGAGCCCGTTCGACTTCCATGAAGTGCCGGTCGTAGATGGTGTCAATCATCCAAACGACACTAAAAGGCGAGGAGGCCGAGCAGGAACCCTCCGTTTCATCCTGGCCGACTAACGATGACTACAGCGGCAAGCGCCTAGAGCACGTTCGAGAGGGTACCTGAACGTCTTTAGGTTGATTTGCCAGGGCGTCGGACCCATGACGGGAGCCGGCGCCGATCCGCAAGCGAGTTGCGCACATGGCGGCTACAACCTCGATCTGTCCGCCCCTCGGCGTTAATCGCGCCGTTGGTTCGGATGTGCGATACTGGCTGGCTGCCGGCTGCGTATGGCCACGTCGCACGAGCCGGTCGATGCCGTCCTCAACTTGCTGCGGTTGGGTGGCGGTTGGCTCTTGACCTTCCGCCCGGCGAACGATCGGCAACCTGTGCCGTCCTGATGCGAGCGCTTGTTCGAAAGCATCAGCCGAGACCGCTACCATGGGACAGCCGTATCTTAAGCGCGAGGGCTGAACTGCGATTCGCCGAAAAGCAAGTCGTGCGACTTCTCGTCAACCACAATTCCGCGCTTCTCTCCCTCCGAAAGCGGTTTGAGTCCAGCTATGACGGCAGGACGCGCGGCGATAGACTGAAACCATCGCCGTACATTCGGGTAATCCTCGAGCCTCTGTCCATGCCGCTCGTGCCGCCTAACCCAAGGGAAGCTCGCAATGTCCGCGATGCTATAGTCGTCGCCGGCGAGATAGGAAGCGTCCCTCAGCCGCCTGTCCATGACCCCGTAGAGTCGCGCCGACGCCCGCGTGTAGCGATCGATCGAATACGGATGTTTTTCTTTGGCGTAGTGCCTGAAGTGGTGAGCCTGCCCGAACATTGGTCCCACGCCACCCATCTGGAACATAAGCCACTCTACCACTCGATACGGCTCGCGCGCAGTTTGGGGCAGGAATTGCCGGGCCTTTTCCGCGAGATAAAGCAAGATCGCGCCGGACTCGAAAATGCTGATCGGCTTGCCGTCCGGGCCGTTGGGATCAACTATGGCCGGTATCTTGTTGTTTGGACTTATCCTGAGGAAGTCAGGTGCAAACTGGTCGCCCCTGCCGATGTCGACCGGGCAGGCCTCATAGGGAAGCCCAATCTCCTCCAGCATGATGGACGCCTTGTACCCATTCGACATCGCCCACATGTACAGCTTAATCATGGTTATTCCGATTTTGCGCAAGCCACGATTGGCCAGAGCCACCCAGGACCAATTGTGCGCCGTTCGGCAGACGTCTTGAACGACCGCACAACGAATGTATTGCGCAATGTCACATCCTCCTCCTTCCGAACAGGCCGACCGCAAGAGTCTTGGCCGAATATGCGTCGAATTGGATCGCCTCAGATGAGCGTTTTCGCCGGGCTTTCTAAGGTTGGGTTCGTTGCGCCTCTGTCGCTGGATCATATCTGATCGCAGGCCAATTTAATTTCGCGGAAGGAGCGTCCTCACCCGCAATTAATGGATCGCGCTGCGCCGTATGGCTGGTTCTCAGCACCTGGTTGCATGAGAAGCCAACGCGAACCACCCTAGGTGAGAGTTCATGCCTCCGCCGTGCAAGGTCTGAGGTCAAAGAATTCAGCGTCGAGGCCCTCCACAGTGATCCATTACCTCTCGCTTTGATCAGCCCAACGGCAGATTGGATTTCGGCCTTACCCGTTCGGGCCACTGCGAAAAGTCGGCATTGGCCATTTTTCTCCAAATCTCATGCTCGGCCGGAAGACGCGCATTAGCATGGTCGCGAACGAACGAGGGTGAAAAGGTCGAGATATAGGACAGTTACCTGGGCCTAGGCTCGTTGTAAGTCAATGGACAATTGGTCTGGCGTACGTGAGAACTACTCACACTTGGGTGAGTTATTATCGATTTTGTTCTTCAGGCCAATCCCTAGAAGTCACGCCAGAGAGAGAACTCAAGGTGATGACTTCATGACAAAACACGATGGCGGCGCGGTAAATGTAAATGGGCGGGACTACAAGATCCCGGCGCTTCCGGCGGTTGTGATCTGCTTCGACGGTTGCGATCCCCGATACATCTCGCATGGACGATCGACGGGACTATTTTCCAACATATCGCGGATCATGTCGGAAGGATTCTACGCTATCGCCGATGCGGCGATGCCGACCTTCACTAATCCGAACAATATGTCGATCGTCGCCGGAGCACCGCCGAAAGTACACGGCATATCTGGAAATTACTATCTCGATAGGGCAAGCGGCAAAGAGATCATGATCACGGATGCGTCGCTCGTGTCTTCAGGCACGATCTTAGCGGCGCTTTCCGAGGCCGGTGTTCGCGTTGCCGTCGTGACGGCGAAGGACAAGCTGCGAAAGATGCTAGGGAGCGGTCTGAAGGGCATCTGCTTCTCATCAGAGAAGGCCAAGGAAGCAACCATCACCGAGAATGGGATCGACAACGTCGAAAAGCTGGTGGGGCGCTCGACTCCGAATATGTACAGCCCTGATCTTTCGCTATTCGTCCTCGATGCTGGCATCAAGCTTCTTGAGAAGGAAAGTGCGGACGTCCTTTACTTATCGCTGTCCGATATGGTGCAGCATAGCGCGGCGCCGGGCGAGGAACTTGCCGATCATTTCAACCGGGAGGTCGACAAGCGCGTTGGACGACTGATCGAACTCGGTGCAGTCGTCGGAATCGTCGCCGATCACGGTATGACCGAAAAGTGCACGCCTGAGGGTGAACCTCAGGTCGTTTATCTCGAAACCGAATTGAACAAGAAGTTTGGAGCGAATTCGGTACGGGTAATCTGCCCGATCACCGATCCGTTCGTAAAGCACCACGGAGCGCTAGGCTCGTTCGTCCGTGTTTATGCGACCGGAAAGGTGCCCGCGGATGTGCTGATGGACGCCGCCGCGCGCATTCCTGGCGTTGTGCTCGACGGGGTCAGCGCGGCCGAGCGTTACGAAATGCCGCTTGAGCGCGAAGGTGACTTCATCGCAGTCGGCGATACTTACACCGCAATTGGCTCTCGCCCCGACGAGCACGATCTGTCCGGCTTGAACGGTCACCGATTGCGCTCTCACGGAGGACTTTCCGAGCAGCCGGTGCCGTTCATGGTGTCCAGAAAGCTGAATGACAAATACCGAACGATCGCGACGGAGCGTCGCCTTCGCAACTTCGATATCTTCGATTTCGTCCTCAACGGCGTCGCGTGAGCGGAGACGACACCATCATCCGCATCAGAAAAATGACCGCAATTGTCGAAGCCTAGAAGTGTGAAATTCCTAGATCGGGCAAACAAGACCTGACCGGGCAATTGGAAACGTCGCAGCTACGGGAGCAAACGAAATGCCGAGCCTCGCTTCGGAGTCTGAGATCCACGCCTCAACTTTGCGAAGAGTAACGATTCGAATCATTCCTTTCTTCATGGTGTGCTACCTATTTGCCTATATTGATCGCACGAACCTCGGCTTCGCGGCCCTCCAAATGAACGCCGACCTCTCGATCTCGGCAACAGTCTATGGAACGGCTGTCAGTATGTTCTTCGTCAGCTATATGCTGTTCGAAGTGCCGAGCAACCTGATGCTGGAGCGCATCGGTGCAAAACGATGGATAGCAAGCCTCATGATTATTTGGGGTTTGATTTCCATTTCAATGGCTTTCGTCACGGGTCCGGTTTCACTCTATCTAGTTCGCTTCCTGCTCGGTATGGCCGAGGCCGGCTTCTTTCCCGGCGTTATTCTATATCTAACATATTGGATTCCGCGGGCGGATCGGGCGAAGATCATCGGAATGTTCCTCATCGCTCAGCCGTTGTCCGGATTTATCGGATCGCCGCTTTCCGGCGCTCTTCTGGGATTAGACGGGTGGCACGGTTTGCGTGGATGGCAATGGCTGTTCATTTTGGAGGCCTTGCCCGCGACATTGCTCGGCTTCGTGTTCTTGTCGTTCATTAGCGACAAGCCCGCTCAGGCGGCGTGGCTCAGTGACGAGCAACGCAATTGGTTAGTCAATAAGATCGCGCAAGAGGATAAGGTCGCTTCCGCGGCTCACGCCCCTCTTTGGCACATGCTGAAAGATCGTCGGGTCCTTACGCTCGGGCTAGTCTACGCCGGCGCGGTGATGGCTGAATATGGCCTTATCTTCTGGCTTCCGCAGATGATCAAGGAGTTCGGTCTTACGAATTTCAAGACGGGCATCCTGGGCGCCCTGCCGTACTTAGCAGCCATGGTAGTAATGTTGCTGTGGGGATTCCACTCCGACAAGACGAAAGAACGGACGCTGCACGTGGCGATCCCGTTGCTGTGCGCGGCGACAGGATTGTGCGTATGTATCGTCTCGACAGATCTTACGGTGACGATGGCGGCACTGTGCGTCGCGTTAGTAGGATGTTTTTCCGTAAAGCCTCCGTTCTGGGCGATGACGACTGAGCGACTCCCGACAGGTTTTGTCGCAACGGCAATCGCTCAGATCAATTCTATGGCGATCTTCTCTTCAATGATCGGATCGCCAATGATCGGCTGGGTAAAGGATCAGACAGGTAGCTATGGCCTGGCGTTGATCCCACTCATCGTATTGGCCGTAATCGCCTTCGTGGTGACTCTCCTGTTGCCAAAGAAAATGGACACGAAGCCGCCCAGCGGCGCGCTGGAAGCGCGGTGACGAACTTCTCACAACAATGGTGAAGTAGGGATATTGTAAACGAACGATGGTAAAAGGAGGACGAAATGTACCGCACGAAGACGTGGATGATTGTTGCCGCGATGGCGTGTGCGTCCGGGATTAGCTTTGCTCAAACCGCATCGTCGCCACAGAATGAGAGCGGGCCCATGTCTACCACTCGACAACCTCTCGTCGTCGTGACTGGCGCGTCGACGGGCGAGGGCATCTCCTATCTGCCATTCACGCTCATGAAAGAGCACAAGCTGGTGGAGAAGCAGGCCGCGAAGTACGGCGTTCAGGTAGCAACAGAATGGCAGCGCTTTCCTAAGCCGATACCCATGCGCGAAGCGTTGGTGGACGGCAAGATTGCTTTTGCCGCGGGTGGGGTTACTCAACTGCTGGCGACCTGGGAACTGACGCGCAACACCGACAACAAGGTTAAGGGCATCGGTACGCTAAACTCGATGCCACTCACCCTTATTAGTTCGAATCCGAGCGTAAAAGCGCTAACTGACTTCACGGCAAAGGACAAGATTGCCGTGCCTACGGTGCGCACTTCGATCCAAGCCGTCGTGCTAGCGATGGCCTCAGAGAAAGCCTTTGGAAAAGGCCAGGCCGACAAGATCGAGCCGTTCACCATGTTCATGAGTCATCCGGATGCGACAAAGGCGCTTATCAATGGCAACTCGGAGGTGAATGCGCATGTCAGTTCGGCTCCGTTTGTCTATGATGAATTGGCGAAGCCTGAAGTCCATAAGGTCCTGGACAGCTACGACGTTCTCGGTGGTCCCCATACCTACAATGCAGTATGGACAAGCACCAAGTTTCATGACGCGAACCCGAAAATTGTCGAGGCCTACATCGCTGCGCTAGAAGAGGCTCACGAGATGATCAAGGCCGATCCGGCCGCTGCAGCCGCGCTCTGGCTAAGAACAGAGAACATCGAGAATATCACACCTGCTCAGGTTGAAGCGATCATCCGCGATCCGCAAAATGAGTGGACGACGACTCCCAAGAAGTTCATGGCGTTCGCCACGTTCATGAACCAGATTGGCCAAATGCCGACAAAGCCGGCGAGCTTGCAGGATTTGTTCTTCGGCAACATCAAAGGCGGCGATTAAGGCCTGAAGCCGACGGGACAAGCCGCCACGCTCGCGGGGGCAGTTTCGCAGGTGCGCGCAAGCTGTGGTTCAGCTGAGCTTGCTCGCATTTTACTCTCATCGTTGGGGGCGATCGCTCGACTGCTTTGATTGGCTTCCCTCGGCGAGGACCCAGCTCAGAAAATTGCGGAGCAAAGGTGACTTATCGACATCGCAAGGTGTCAACGCGAAATAGCTTCTGCGTGGAACCTGTATGTCCATGAACGGTACGACGAGACGCTTCTGCTCGATGTCATCTCCCAGAACCGGAATGGGTCCGACCGCTAATCCGACACCATCCAGTGCAGCCTGAAGCGTGACGAAGAAATGGTCGAACGCTTGGCGTCGGACCGGAAACTCCCCCGCATAGCTTGCCGCATCCAGCCAACTCTCCCAATCGCCTGGTCGAGTGTCTGTGGAAAGAAGGGTATGTTCCGAAATGTCGGAGATCTTGCGTAGCGGCTTTCGTTTTAGCAGGGTTGGCGATGCGACGAGAGTGTTGCTCTCTTTTAGAAACTCAAGCGCATCGTACTGATCCCAGTTCTCGGGACCTCTCCTAATGATGACGTCGAAATGACCGGTTAACGTGTGATCCGTCGTTGTAGATGTCGATACGCAGATCTCGGCTCGAGGCCGCTGCTCGTAGAACTTCGAAAGGCGCGGAATAAGCCATCGCATCGCGAAAGTGGCAGGCGCACATATCTGTAGCACGCTGCTCGACGTCGAAGATCCGAATCGTCGCGACGATTCGGCAATCTGATCGAGCGCGTTACTGATCTCCCGTGCATATGCCCTTCCATGTGGGGTTGGCAACATTCTTTGTCCCGATCTGCGGAACAACTGGCGGCCTAGCCAGACCTCGAGAGCTTGTATCTGTTTGCTGACGGCGCCGTGCGTCACGCCGAGTTCTGTTGCCGCGGCCGTAAAACTTCCGGCGCGAGCAGCTACCTCGAATGCACGCAAAGCAGATAGCGGAGGCAAGCGACGGGCCATACGTGAAAATAACTCACGATGAGTGGTACCACAAGTCGTTTGTGGCAGAAGCCCGGGCCCGATAGTTTGGGTCGCCTACCGCAAAGCGATTGGGCTTTGCGTCAACATGGCGTCGAACTCGAGGAAGTTTCGCCTACTCGCGCGGTCGAGGACAAGTGCATTAAGCGAACTGACCGACGACGTGTCAAAAGGATAAAGCATTGCGGGAGGTGTTCATGTTGTCGAGGCGCATCCGCGCACGTTCCGGACTAGCGGGCTTGATTTCCGCCTGTGTCGCTACCGCATCCCTTCTCGCTCTTCTTGTGCCTGCCTTGGCTGGAGACGTCCCCTCGTTCGCAGTTGATCCCTCTTGGCCGAAGCCGTTACCAAACAGCTGGATCCTCGGCCAAGTCAGCGGCATCACTGTCGATTGGCAGGGGCATGTCTGGATCATCCATCGCCCCGGCTCCCTGACCGACGACGAGAAAGGCGCGGGCCTTAATCCGCCGCGTTCGAAATGCTGCATCTCGGCGCCGCCGGTGCTCGAGTTCGATTCCGAAGGCAATCTGTTGCGATCTTGGGGCGGTCCCGGTGACGGCTATCAATGGGTTGGCCGCGAGCATGGCATCGAGGTGGATGAGCGCGGGTTCGTCTGGATCGGTGGCAACGCTGATAGTGACAACGCGATCCTGAAATTCACCTTGGACGGAAAGTTCGTTTCGCAGATTGGTTCGATCGCGCCGAGTAAGGGCAGCAACGATACGACGCAGCTAGGGAAGCCCGCGGAGACTGCGATCGACAAGGAGGCCAACGAAATCTACGTAGCCGACGGATACGGCAATCGCCGCGTCATCGTGTTCGATGCCACGACGGGTGCCTACAAGCGGCACTGGGGCGCCTACGGCAACAAGCCGGATGATGCCAAGCAGCCGCCCTACGACCCCAAGGCGCCCGTGTCGCAGCAATTCGGCAACCCGGTGCATTGTGTGAAGATCGCCAATGATGGATTGGTCTATGTCTGCGATCGCATCAACAACCGCATCCAGGTGTTCCGGAAGGACGGCAGCTTCGTGAAGGAATTCTTCTACGAGAAAAAGACGCTCGGCAACGGCGCGGTCTTTGACCTCGCGCTATGGCCGGATCCGAAGCAGACCTATTTGCTCACCGCGGACGGCGAGAATAATGAAATCCGAATCGTCAAGCGCGACGACGGAACCGTGGTAAGTAGTTTCGGCCGCAACGGCCGCAACGCCGGCCAATTCCACTGGGTACACGCGATGGCCGTTGATGCCGCGGGCAATATCTACACCGCGGAGGTCGACACCGGAAAGCGTATACAGAAATTCAGGTTGACCTCGGGTGCGCTCAAATAGGTTCAGGCGTGCGAGAAAGGGCTCGGCGGTCGAGAGAGCGAGAGGTGCGAATGTCTAAAGGGCCTAAAGCGATCATTGTGGTTTGCGATAGTCTGCGTCGCGATCTTCTGGGTAGTGCAACGCCGACCTTGCGTAAATTCGCCGAAACTGCGACTTCCTTCGTCTCGCATAGGGCGATTTTTCCATCGGCGACCCGCGTGACATCGGCCTCGATCGCGACGGGATGCACTCCTGGCCGACATGGCCTGCACGGCAACATGATGGCTCTCGACGACGGGGAGGGACCCGTCGCGTATTCAGTAGGGAAGCCGGACTTCGTAGATCGGCTACGGAAAATGACCGGCCGCACGCTCAGATGCCCGACCCTAGCCGAGCGGGTCTCGGACAGGGGCCGCGCGGTCATATTCTCGAACGTTTCGCCAGGCGCGGCATATTTTCAGGATCCCAACGGGTTTGGGTATGTCTATCATCGGGCAGGATCGTTCGGACCAGGTAGGGTGCGCTTGCCGGATGAGCAAGGCCTTGCGATTAGCTCGGGGGTCGCCGGCGATCGGGAGATGACGGAACGATTCTGCCGGCATCTCCGATCAAGGGAGTTTTCGCTGCTATCCGTACTATGGCAATCGGAGCCAGATTGGACCGCTCACCACCATCCGCTCGGCTCGCCCACCCATTTGGCTGCGATCCGATCGGCTGACGATAATGTCGAACGTGTGCTCAATGCAGTAAGACTTGCCTCGGTCTCGGAGGACGAACTTTTGATGGTCATCTGTTCCGATCATGGCAACGAAACCATCAGACGGCAAATCGACGTGAACAAGGAACTCGCTAAGGCCGGTTTTAAGGCGGAGGCCTCCTCGCGCGATATTGTGGCGGCGTCCCAGGGCACGGCAGCATTGATCTATTTCTCACGGCCAGCGCTGCAGAAGGCGGCTGACGTCGTCGCGTATCTTAACGATCAGGACTGGGCCGGCGCGGTCTATGCCGGTGAAGATCTGCGCAAGATCGGGATGGAGCCTGAAGGCGGATTGTGGATTGCAATATCCATGGCGGCGAGCGACGGAAAAAATAGCTTTGGTGTTACTGGATTTTCTGACTTGGCGGTCAATCCCGAGTACGCTGAGGACGTCAGAGGGTTCGGAAATCATGGCGGACTTGGGCCCAATGAAAGTCAACGGCCATTTCTCATGATAAAAGGGCCCGGATTTGCCCCGGGAGAAGTTAGATCTGAGCCGACATCGCCGCTGGACATAGCCCCGACCGTGCTTCGCCATCTCGGGCTTGAAGTGAGTGGGATGGACGGCATGGCATTGCAGCAATAGAACCATTGCATTTTTAGCGCGGCAACGGCGGTGCTGATGGTGTCGCTTGCGTGCAGCCAAATCGGCGGTCTGAAAGCCGCTTTAGCGATGGTCTTGCAAGCCAAGCTCAATAGCGCGGTCACCCTCTGTCCGCGGCAGGGCGCCCGGATGATCTCGCCAACAAGCGGGGTTGATCGGCGCTCTCTTGAACGATGGTCAAGTGCGTGCGCAATAATCAGCAACATGGAGCCGGGTCTCGGCCAAACTTACCTCGGAAGGCGGCTGCGGGAATCCCTAGCTTCGCCTCCAACTCCGAGTAAGTTCGCCACGAACTGATTATATCTCGTATCGTCCATACCCACGGGACCAGCCGTAGCGAATCAACTGTTGAAGCTCGACCATGGACTGACGGTTTCCGGCCGCATCTGTTTGATGCTCAGGAACGAGGGCAAGCTCTAAGACAACTGCCTCGTTCCGGGCGCTCATGCTTTGAATTACGCCAGCCTCTCCGAGTGTTTTTAGTGCCTCTAGAATATCCTTGGATGCCATTCGATTGCTCCTGCAGGAGTAACTCGATTGCTTGTCGCAGACATACGAGATCAAAAGAATAGCGAGAGTGCGATATGATCTATTCGGCAACGGAATAAGGAGTGCAGAAGCTGCCACTCAGGTCGTGGTCCACCATTGGTCTCGAAATCGTGGCTTCAAGAAGTCGATCAGCGAAAGGACCCCGTTCGGCACCATTTTAGGGGAGGGGAATACCGCATGAAGCTCTTGGTCTGGCAATAGATAGTCCGTCAGGATCTGCACGAGCCGGCCGTCCAGAAGCGCCTCGTTAGCGACGTAGCAGGGCAATATAGCGATACCCAAGCCGTTTTCAGCAGCGATAAGCAAGGTCGAGAGATTGTTGGATCGCATTCGTCCTTGGACAAAAATCGACGAATGTACACCGGTAACACCCCGGAGATGCCAAACGGCATCGCCCTGTACGCTGCTGTAAACGATACAGTCATGGCTAGCCAGTTCAGTTGGCTCGGCGGGCTGGCCACGGTTTGCGACGTATTCGGGTGAAGCAACCATGATCCATGGGTTGCGGCCCAAGTATCGTCCGCCAAGGGAAGAATCCGCCAAGCGTCCCATACGCAAAGCCAGATCGATGCCTTGCGATACAAGATCGACGTATTTGTCGTCACAGCTGAGATCGACGCGAAGCCCGGGATTTCCGCTCATGAACTCGATTAGCATGGGAGCGACAATGCGGCGCCCGAACGCAACGGATGTCGATATGCGAAGGGTTCCTTCAAGGCGAGCCTGGCGCCTGTTAATTATGCTCTCGGCTTCCGACAATTCGTGAAGCGCGGCCTTGCATTTCTCATAGTAGAGTTCGCCCAGTTCCGTCAGGCTAATCCCACGCGTATTACGATTGAGAAGCCGCACCTTTAGGTGCGTTTCGAGCTCTGCGATATTTTTTGTGACCGTTGATTGCGAAATTATCAGGTCGGCGGCTGCTTTTGAAAAGCTGCCCAATTCTACAACCCTCACAAAGACACGAAGCTCGCGTAGTCGATCCATGATTATCGCGCATACATGTGTGGGGGCCCGCAGTTTGACTATCTTGAGTGCGTTGCAGGAGAGTTGCGTTGCCTGGGTGTCACTACACAATTAACGGCAATCCGTATGAGAATCAAAGGGGCTTGGCGCGTCCTATGCGCGATGATTGAGAGCCGGACTGAGGTGTAGATAGCGATTGATCGGGATGCCTAGAGGTCTCTGAGACCAGGCCAAGACGAAAGGATCGGAGCTATTTCGCCAAGCGAACGAAAATGTCGTTCGCACAATGCGATAGAAGCATCTTTCCTGATTGGAATAACTGATATCGACAGACAGAGGTTCGCAACATCGGATCAATGGGCCAGCTTGCACAAAGAGCAAAAGTGACAGGACGAGTCCCATGGGTAAGATGCGGGCGGTTGATGCAGCCGTGCGAATTCTGGAGAAGGAAGGGCATTTCAACCGCCTTCGGCGTTCCCGGGGCCGCGATCAATCCGCTTTATTCAGCACTTAAGACGCGCGGATCGATCAAGCACATCCTGGCGCGGCATGTGGAAGGCGCCTCGCACATGGCCGAGGGCTATACGCGCGCCAAGGCCGGCAATATCGGCGTCTGCATCGGCACCTCGGGGCCGGCCGGCACCGATATGATCACCGGGCTCTATTCGGCCATCGCCGATTCCATTCCGATCCTCTGCATCACCGGGCAGGCGCCGCGCGCCCGCCTCTACAAGGAGGATTTCCAGGCCGTCGACATCGAGTCGATAGCCAAGCCCGTGACCAAATGGGCGGTGACGGTGCGCGAGCCGGCGCTGGTGCCGCGCGTGTTCAGCCAGGCCTTTCACGTCATGCGTTCAGGCCGGCCGGGACCGGTGCTGATCGATATGCCGCTCGACGTGCAGCTCGCCGAGATCGAGTTCGACGACGAGACCTATGAGCCGCTGCCCGTCTACAAGCCGACCGCGACGCGCAAGCAGGTCGAGAAGGCGTTGGAGATGCTCAATGTCGCCGAGCGTCCGCTGATCGTGGCGGGCGGCGGCATCATCAATGCTGACGCCTCGGATCTGCTGGTTGAATTCGCCGAGATCGCCAACGTGCCTGTCGTCCCGACGCTGATGGGGTGGGGTGCGATCCCCGACGATCACGTGCTGATGGCCGGCATGGTCGGCCTTCAGACCAGCCACCGCTATGGCAACGCTACGCTGCTGGAATCCGACTTCGTGCTCGGCATCGGCAACCGCTGGGCCAACCGTCACACCGGCTCGGTCGAGACCTACACCAAGGGCCGCACATTCGTGCATGTCGACATCGAACCGACCCAGATCGGGCGCGTGTTCAATCCTGATCTTGGCATCGTCTCGGACGCCAAGGCCGCGCTCGAGCTCTTCGTTGCCGTCGCCAGGGAGTGGCGCCGGTCAGGCAGGCTCCGCGAGCGCCAGGCGTGGCCCGCTGCCTGCCGCGATCGCAAGAAGACCATGCTGCGCAAGAGCCATTTCGACAATGTTCCGATCAAGCCGCAGCGCGTCTATGAGGAGATGAACAAGGCGTTCGGTCGCGACACCACCTATGTCACCGTGATCGGCCTGTCGCAGATCGCAGGCGCGCAGTTCCTTGGCGTCTACAAGCCGCGCAACTGGATCAATGCCGGCCAGGCGGGGCCTCTCGGCTGGACATTGCCGGCGGCGCTCGGCGTGCGTGCGGCATGCCCGGATCGCGAGATCGTCGCGCTGTCCGGCGATTACGACTTCCAGTTCCTGATCGAGGAGCTTGCGGTCGGGGCGCAGTTCAATCTGCCCTACATCCACGTCGTCGTGAACAATTCCTATCTCGGTCTGATCCGCCAGGCCCAGCGCGGCTTTGAGATGGACTATCACGTCCAGCTCTCCTTCGAGAACATCAACGCGCCGGAGATCGGCGCCTACGGCGTCGACCATGTCGCGGTCGCCGAAGGCCTTGGCTGCAAGGCGATCCGCGTCACCGATCCCAAGGATACACAGGCCGCATTCGCGACCGCGCGCGAACTGATGGCGAAGCACCGCGTGCCTGTCGTCGTCGAGTTCATCCTCGAGCGCGTCACCAATATCGCGATGGGCACCGAGATTGACAACATCGTCGAGTTCGAGGAGGTGCTGGACCTGCCACTCGATGAGGTCGAGCGGGCGCGGCCGGGCGTGTTGCAGCCGGCGGAATAGGGGAGAGCATCATGCCGAAATTCGCCGCCAACCTCACCATGCTTTTCAACGAGATGCCGTTCGTCGACCGCTTTGCTGCGGCGAAGGCGGCGGGCTTTTCAGGGGTCGAGTATCTCTTTCCCTATGATTTCGACAAGGCGCTGCTGCGCGAGCAGCTGGAAGCCCACGGCTTGACGCAGGTGCTTCACAATCTGCCGGCCGGCAACTGGGCGGGGGGCGAGCGCGGAATTGCGATCCTGCCCGATCGCACCGCCGAATTCCGCGACGGCGTGTTCCGCGCCATCGACCACGCCAAGGCGCTCGACTGCGACCAGCTCAACTGCCTCGTCGGCATCGCGCCTGCCGATGCCGATCCGCGCGAGCTGAACGAAACGCTGGTCGGAAACTTGCGGTTTGCGGCCTCCACATTGGCGCGGGAGCACATCAAGCTCCTGGTCGAACCGATCAACACGCTCGATATTCCCGGCTTCTATCTCAACGGTACCGAGCAGGCGGTGCGGCTCATCTCCGAGGTGCGATCGAACAATCTGTATATCCAGTACGACATCTATCACATGCAGATCATGGAGGGTGATCTCGCCCGCACCATGCAGGAGTATCTTCCCCAGATTGCGCATGTCCAGCTCGCCGACAATCCCGGCCGCCACGAGCCCGGCACCGGCGAGATCAACTATCCGTTCCTATTTCGTCACCTCGAAGCGATCGGCTACCGCGGCTGGATTGGCTGTGAATACAAGCCTCGCGCTTCGACGTCGGACAGTTTGTCTTGGTACGCCGCACTTGAGGCCTGAGGAAAGAGCGACATGATTAAAGTTGGCTTTATTGGGTTGGGGACGATGGGACGGCCAATGGCCCTTCATCTCCTGGCTGCGGGTTACAAGCTGTTCTTGCAGGATGTGGGCTCTATTGCTTCTGAGTTGATCGCCGCCGGGGGCATTCCCTGCAATTCGGCAAAGGAGGTGACCGAGCAGGCGGACGCGGTAATCATCATGGTGCCGGATACGCCGCATGTCGAAGCCGTGCTGTTCGGCAAGGACGGCGTCGCGGGCGGCATCTCCAAGGGCAAGATCATCGTCGACATGAGCTCGATCTCGCCGCTTGCGACGAAGGAGTTTGCAAAACGGATCGAAGCGCTCGGTGCTGATTATCTCGACGCACCTGTATCCGGAGGGGAGGTTGGCGCCAAGGCGGCGAGCCTCACCATCATGGTGGGTGGACCCGAGCGCGCCTTCAACACCATGAAGCCGATCTTCGACAAGATGGGCAAGAACGTCAACCGGGTGGGAGCCAACGGCGATGGTCAAACCACAAAGGTCGCTAACCAAATCATCGTCGCGTTGACGATCGAAGCAGTAGGCGAAGCGTTGCTGTTTGCGTCGAAGGCCGGCGCCGATCCGGCGCTGGTACGGCAAGCATTGATGGGAGGGTTTGCTTCATCGCGAATCCTCGAAGTGCATGGCGAGCGAATGGTCAACCGCAACTTCGATCCAGGCTTTCGAATCGAGTTGCATCAAAAGGATCTCAATCTGGCACTCGAAGGAGCTCGATCGTTAGGCATATCGTTGCCGTGCACTGCGTTGGCGCAACAACTATTCAATGCGTGTGTCGCCCAAGGCGGGCGCGCTTGGGACCACTCCGCGATGGTTCGTGCGTTGGAAGTAGCTGCCAGTTACCAGATCGCTGGTAAGTGAGAGGCAATAGCAATTTCGAAATGCCGATGTGGGAATATCGAGAAGCGCTTCATCGAATAATGCGGTCGGCTATCGCCGCCTCGGATCCCGTAAAGGGTGTCCTCGCGCATCTGCCAAAAGCTCCTGTCGGACGAACGGTCGTAGTCGGAGCAGGGAAGGCAGCTGCAGCAATGGCGGCGGCCATCGACAAACATTGGTCGGGATCGCTGGGAGGCGTGGTGATCACGCGGTACGGACACGGGACCGCCTGTGAACGGATCAAGGTTATTGAGGCGGGGCACCCAATTCCTGACGAGGCCGGAGAGCGAGGGGCCCGGGAGATTCTGCAAGCCGTCAGCGGCTTGTCTTCCGATGACCTCGTCATCGCTCTTATTTCTGGAGGCGGATCCGCCCTTCTTTCCTTACCGCGTGCCGGCATAACTCTCCGAGAGAAGCAGGCGATCACGGGCCATTTGCTGAAGAGCGGCGCAGGTATCGCGGAAATCAATACGGTTCGAAAACATATCTCAGCGGTAAAAGGTGGAAGATTAGCCCGAGCGGCTGCTCCTGCATCGATTGTCACCCTTCTGGTATCCGATATCCCGGGAGATGATGCCGCTGCGATCGCCTCAGGGCCAACGTTGCCGGATCGAACGACGCAATCAGAGGCATTAGAGATCCTCGAGAGATATGGGATCGATATTCCAGAGTCGGTCCGAAACTACCTTGTTGAGGCGCCGTCGGAGACGATCAAGCCGGGTGATGCTCCACCATCCTCTCGATATGCAGTTGTCGCGTCGGCTAAATTGGCTTTAGGTGCGGCAGCACGAGCGGCCCGCGATGAAGGATTTACACCTTTGGTCCTAGGTGACTGGATCGAAGGAGAGGCAAGAGAGGTCGGTGCCGTTCATGCCGGCATTGCTCTGTCCTGTGCGGAGAATGGCGAGCCGATCGAGTTCCCTTGCGCAATTATCTCGGGCGGTGAAACGAGCGTTACCGTTCGTGGAGACGGCAGGGGAGGCCGCAACGCTGAATTTCTCGCTGGTCTAGCGCTAGGACTTCGGGGCCATCCTGGAGTTGCGGCACTTGCCGTCGATTCCGACGGCATCGATGGAAGCGAAGATAACGCTGGAGCGGTTGTTCTACCAGATACTCTTGAACGTGCCGCGTCGCTGGGTATCGATCTGCGCCGGTCCTTGGCAAACAATGACTGCTATACAGCATTTAGTGCCTTGGGTGACCTGGTCGTAACTGGGCCCACGCGCACGAATGTGAACGATATCCGTATCGTCTTAGTGTTCGGACGAAGCTGAATCGCCAAAGGTGGGCTTGGCGGTCTCAAATGCGTGTCCTCCGGGTTTGCGATGCCAGTCGCGAGCCGACCGCCTCGATTTCTGTTTCGAGGCGGCCAAGAGAACAAGTGGCGGATCTCTCATCGAAGGTGCGCTCCAGCGCGAAGTTGGGCCTGGCGCCGCTACCACGCGTAGATGTTCATCCTGAAGAAAGCAAACGGCCGAACCTCACAAGGATTGGTGCCGGTCGGATAGATGGCGATCTAGCGCAAATGCGAACGGTATAGTAGCGAGCGCTGTGATTGCGGTCGCCGCTACCGACCAGGAAGTTCCGACAGCATCTCCCAAAACACCGTACAGAGCGGGTGCCAGGGCTCCTGTGCCACTGATGCCCGTGTAGAATAGCGCGAAGAAGTGTGCGGTCCGGCCCTGCGGGGAGATCTCCGGCACCGTGCCATACAGCACCGACGAAGTGCCGTTCAACAGGCTGCCAAGCAGCGGTAGGACGCATAGACCAAAAGTGAGCGGAAGCGCCAATACCAGGAGGATAGTCACGGCAGTGCCTGCTTCGGTTAGGATGACCGTACGAAGAACCCCAAATCGAGCTCCAACCCATCCGCAGGCGAACTTGCCTATTGCGCCTCCTGAGAAAATCATTGCAAAGGCTATTCCGATCGTCGGTAGCGTCGCGCCCTTGGTTTTCAGAACAAATGGTAGAAACGTCAGAAGACCTACGCGGACGGCCGCATCGAAGATGCCAATGAACAACAAATAGGTAAATCCCCGCTGGACCGACGTTCCTTCATGCGGCGCCGTTTCGGCGCGTCCAGTGGACGAATGCTTTGTCGTGCCGGGCATGAAAATCAGGATCGCGGCGACTACGGCGCAGCCTATGCCGGCTATCGACCACGCCGCAGATCTCCAGGATACGAGCATCATGAGAAAGGAAGCCGCAGCGGGTAACGCAACCTTTCCGAGGTCGCGGCTGAAATTATAGACGCGAAGCACTTGCCGCGCGTTGCCGGCAAAAGCTCGCGAGACCGCGGTTGAGCCGATTGGGTGCTGCACACTTGACCCTACACCGGACAGAACCAGCGCCGCACACAAACCAAGCATGCCGCTTGTGTAGCCGGCCGTCATGTAGCCCATTGCCGCCAAGGCTGTCCCAAGCGCGAGCGCAAGTCTGACACCGCAACGCTCACCCGCCAAACTTGAGGGCATTTGTAAGGTCGCCATGGTCGCGGAATAGATGCCCTTGAGTAATCCGAGAAATCCATAGCTGAGGCCAAACTCCACCTGCCAAACGGGCAAAAAGACGTAGACTGCGTCAGTGTAGCCGTCGTGCAATGCATGGACGAGCCCTGCAATCGTCAAAGTACGCCGCCTCGCCTCCTCAGCCGAGCCGCTGTTATCTGAGCTGGGCGCCGACGATGCTGAGTGAGACATTCGACGTCTTTCCAAGTCAAATCATTCGAAACCCGTTTCTACCTCAGTCTTGGTAGGCAGGTGCATAGATGGAATAAATGGCACCTACAAAATTCCGAATGGTTCACGGCGCCGCCGACAACCTGTCGTACGTCGTTGAGAGATAGCCAAGCAGGTTAACTCAATGACCGAGAGATGGCACCACGCAACTCCAGTTCAAATCATCTGCGTCGTAAGGGCGTTCGACGGGCTGCCTGCGCGCGCGTCCAGTTCTTCCAATCGTCGCTATTCCAACGACGGAAGGAGCGGGAGACGATGCTGACATGCCGGGTCACGCGGCGGCGTTCTCCATGATCTGGATGAGCGTCTCAATGACGTTGGCGTCTATCCCTATGGTCGCGTCCAGACCGCGCTCTTGAGAGTTAACCAGCGATACATCGCCACGTTATGTCGTTCTCGTCATCCGTTGCCGGGCCGATCGCTTTGTGGAGAGAGGAGACGTGTTCGGCCATAGAAAATTGCAATACTTAGAGAGAAAATTTCAATTGGACCGAAGAGAGGAAAGTCACGCAGCATAACCGTTCTGGGACAGGTCGCTAAGCAAAAACAGATTGCGGCCGGAAACGTTACCTGAAGAGGGAAACTATGGCGGCAATCGAACAGTCGACTTTGAAGAAGGTCACCAAGCACATCATTCCATTCATTGGATTGTTGTATTTTGCGGCGTTCATTGACCGGACGAACGTGGGCTTCGCGGCGCTGCAGATGAACAGAGACTTGGGGTTTTCGGCGTACGTCTATGGATTGGGGGCAGGCATATTCTTTGCGGGATATTGTTTATTCGAAGTCCCCAGCAATCTCATATTGCATCGCGTTGGTGCGCGCCGGTGGATTGCGCGCATCATGATCACTTGGGGTATCTTGGCAGGAGCGATGGCATTCGTGACCACGCCGATGCAATTCTACGTCGTGAGGTTTCTCCTGGGCGTCGCTGAAGCGGGCTTCTTTCCCGGCATCATCTATTATCTGACCCATTGGGTCCCGGCGTCGCATCGGGCGAAACTGGTCGCTGCCTTCATGACAGCGATACCGATTTCAACCGCGGTCGGCGGTCCTATCTCTAGCGCAATACTATCGATGGACGGACTTCTGGGCTTTGCGGGCTGGCAATGGCTGTTTTTAATCGAAACGGTTCCGTCCTTGCTCCTCGGTTTCGTCGTTCTTGCTTATCTACGTGACACTCCGAAAGAGGTCAGCTGGCTGTCCCGCGAGGAGCGCGAATGGTTGACTTCCACACTGGAGCGGGAGACGACAGCGCGAAACTCCACTCATGGTCTCGTGATGCTATCGGCACTCGCAAGTCGGCGGGTGTTAGCCCTCAGCCTTTGCTATTTCGGCGTACAATTCGGCCAGTATGGATTGATACTGTGGATACCTCAAATCGTAAAAAATCTGGGCGTCAGCGGATCGGCGGTCGGATTTGTGGTTGCGATTCCATATGCGGTCGCGGCGGTCGGAATGGTCCTTTGGAGCCGCCACTCGGACGCTAAGAGAGAGCGAGTAGGACATATCGCGGTCGCGTCGATCTTGGCGTTCTCTGGGCTCGCTGCGAGTGCATTTCTAGCGGGATATCCAGCACTTTCCGTCCTCGCGATCACTGCAGGCGCCGTCGGGAACCTGGCCATTCTTCCGGTGTTCTGGACGCTGCCGGCTGCAATCCTGAGCGGTACCGCAGCGGCTGGAGGAATCGCACTGATCAACGCTTTGGGCAATGTGGGTGGGTTCGCCGGACCTTACGTGGTCGGCTGGATCAAGGACGCCACAGGCAGCTTTACTTATGGCTCCCTCGCGATGGCCGCTGGTTTTCTGCTCACGGGAATCATCGCGTTGCTGATTGGCCACGATGGGGCATCAGAGCATTCAAGTGTGGGACAAGCAGCCAAAGGACCTCCATTTGGATCGAAGAGCGAGACCAGCGTGGGTCA
This sequence comes from Bradyrhizobium sp. 26S5, assembly GCF_036923295.1. Classification (NCBI taxonomy): domain Bacteria; kingdom Pseudomonadati; phylum Pseudomonadota; class Alphaproteobacteria; order Hyphomicrobiales; family Nitrobacteraceae; genus Bradyrhizobium; species Bradyrhizobium sp. 26S5. The sequence goes on from NZ_CP145948.1 coordinate 2,005,453, forward strand.
TTGAACTTCGGATGAATAAAGGTCCGGTCGAGGATCGTTGTGAGCGCCACAAGAAGTTTAGCAGTCGGAGGCACGCATACTTCGGTATGCCGTTCTAAAGGATCCGACTCGGTTCGGCACCCTAGAAAACCTCCCGGGGTTGCCATCTCTGGCCCGCCGCCTTGCAAGCGGCGGGCCCTTTCTCGCGCTGGTTTTCGGACGGTTGAAGTTCGATCGGTGTGGTGGCCGCTCGATGGCAACGCTCGTTGAAACGAAGTGCACCGCTGCTTTTATGGGATGGAACGAGTGACGCCTCGCGCGTCGAATAGTGGCGGTCAACGTTGGAGCATGATTGAGGCCGGCTAATAGGCCAAACAGGCAGCTCCCATGGCGATAGCCAGACACGACACTATTCGACGGAAGGTCAGTGTTTCCATCAAGAACAATCGGCCGATGATTGCTGCGTAGACCACGCTTGTCTCGCGTAGCGCTGATACCGCACCCATCGCGTCGAACTGCAAGGCCCAGATTACAATGGTGTAGGCTACGATCGAGACGATGCCACCGATCAACGCCATCGACGTCTCGCCCTTGGTATAGAACGGCGGCCGTCCTCGCATGGCGAAGTAGATAGGCGGCATCGTGAGACCCCATAGCAAGAACATGGCGGTCGAATAGGCCAAGCTGTTCCCAGAAAGCCGCACTCCAATGCCGTCGACGACCGTGTAGGCTGCTATCAAGAGGCCAGTAGTTAGGGCCGCTGGCAGAAATTCTGCCCGAAGCGCTCCGCCTTGGAACGCGAGGGAGAGAATGCCGCCAGAGACCAACACGATTCCGACGGAAGCGACTACGCCGATCGTCTCGTGCGCAAAGACCGCCGCGCCTAACGCCACTAGGACGGGCGAGGAGCCGCGCGAGATAGCACACGTTTGCCCAAGATCACCGGAATGGTAGGTTCGCACGAGAGATAGATTGTAGCCGACATGGATGACTGCCGACGCAACGATATATGGCCAACTGGCGGCATGCGGCCATGGTACGAGGAATGCCGCGATTGCCGTGACGCACGTAACCGCGATCATCATCAGCGTCATCGACCATAGCCGATCCGGACCGCCGCGAAGCGCGGCGTTCCAACTCGCGTGTAGAATTGCCGCGCATGTCACCACAGCGAATACGAATGGCGTCATCTAATCACGTCAAGTTCGAGTACGATCGCCGCGGGCCGTCGAATAGTTGCTCGATGGAATTCGAGCACATCATCGTCCCTGCATGCGTGGGGCTATTTCGACATGAAACGGTTGATGGTCGGAACCGTCGGCGTCAGTATCGATGCGTGCGCGCTGCACGCAAGACGCCAGGGAAGGGGTAAGGAAGCAATAGTCGATGCGGATTCCTGTGCCTGCGGCGATATTCTCGTACAGCGTCACTCCATCGCCTTCGCCGTTTCCAGCTGCAACCCACGAATCAACGAAAGTATCGTATCCATTGAGGCGTTCCGCTTTGCGGAGGGGCCGAGTAGATCGAGGGCCGACGATAAGATCGTATTCGGCCTCCGTGGACGACAGATTGAAGTCGCCCAGCAAGATCGCGTCGCGCGGAGGCGCCGGTAGTGCTCTTTCATCCCAACCGTCGCGGAGATTGGTTCCGGAATCGACAGACCCTTCCGAAGGCGCGGCTTTGTGTATATCCAGCAGCCGTTTGATTTGGATCCCGCGTTGCTCTGCCGAGAGATGGCAAAGATGTGTTGAGTACACCCGGATCACGCCGTCCGGGGTCTCGATCGTTGCCTCGAGGGCGCCTCGCTGGAGCGTGTGTTGCGTCAGAGCACCGAACTTAGGAAAGAGATGATTCCGCACCGTCAGTATGGGGTACCGGGACAGGATCATGTTGCCGAATTGCCGTCGTCGATTGTCGACCCTGCCGCCGGTCGGGCGGTCGGCTTTGAGGATGTCGATGGTTGCGCCATATGCAACGAAATAGTCAGGAAGCAAACGCGCTAGTTCGGATGGTTGGTCGACATTGGCCGTTCTTTCCCACAGACGCTCGACTTCCTGTAGCCCGATGATATCTCCGCTTTTGATCGCATCAGCGATTCTGGCGATGTCGTATCTTCCGTCACGACCGCGACTGAACTGAATGTTGTAGGTGATTATCCTCATTTGGGCGTCCTGGATCTGGGGCAACGGAGGGCTGAAGCTCGGCGTCGCGGCGGGTAAGAAACTCGGTTCGGTTGCTGATGGCGTTGACTTGCGGCCGACGCTCTATTCCTGGCCTTTTCCGAGCTATGGACGGCCAAGGCTCCAGCGCCTTTCTCAAAAAAAACTGACGTGATCGCCCGGTATCGATCTCGCAATCTGAGAACTGCCGCTCATCGGGCAGGAACTGAAGCTGTTTCGAATATGTGACACTTGTGCGACATCGACAAACCATTAAAGTTGAGCTCTTCAGGTTAGTTAAAGTCACGCGAATATGTCCCCTAACCGCCGCTTACTACCTTCCTTGAATGCCCTTCGTGCCTTCGAGGCGGCCGCGCGCCTCGAAAGCTTCAAAGATGCTGCGGTAGAACTCGGAGTCACGCACGGTGCGATCAGCCGCCACGTGAGCCTGCTTGAAGAATGGCTGGGCCCACCAGTCTTATTCGCTAGGCTTAACCGCCGCCTTGAACTGACGCCCACAGGAGCTGCGTTGTTGGCCGAGGTGGGGCCGGCCTTGGATAGGCTTTCCGCAGCGGCTGGACGACATCGAGCCAGGGCTGGAAAATCCGCTCCGGCAGTATTGCGCGTTAACGCGCTCGCGACTTTCACGCTCCGCTGGCTATTGCCAAGGCTGGCAGGATTCCGCGACTTGCACCCAGAGATCGAGGTGCGTCTCTCCACGTCAAATGAGCCGGTGGACGCTCTGCACGAATCGCACGACCTGATAATTCGCGGTGGGCCGGACACATTCTACGGCTTCAGTTGCCGCCCATTTCTGACGGAGTATCGCGTTCCGGTCTGCAGCCCGACTTTGCTGAAACGGCTGCCGCTTAGGGAGGTAACGGATTTGCGGCAGCACACGTTACTCCATGCTTCAACGCTTCCGCGTGTTTGGGGCGACTGGCTCAGCGCGGCCGGTGCGCAAGATCTACAGCCTGCTGGCTCTCTCACTCTAGATCACTTCTACTTGACGCTTCAGGCCGCGCTCGACGGTCTGGGCGTGGCGATGGGACCCACGCCTCTCATAACAGACGACGTGGCGGCCGGCCGTTTGGTCGTCCCATTTTCCAGCCCGGTCCTCCCGACAAGGGGCTATCACACCTATCTGCCTGATGCTCGATCGCGGGATCGGTCGGTGACGGCCTTCTGCGCATGGCTAGTGGAAATGGGAAGGCTTGATGCCTCCGCCGACGCGTTTCGCTCGCGGGTTCGTCTGGAAAGCGGGCTAGTCTAGGAGGCGATCTTCACGCGATGTCTGCTCGAGGTGGGCGCGATGCGGTCAAAAGCGGATCACTGAACGAGCTGCTGCAGATCGAGGCCGACATGCGGTTTCACGCCTTTGTCAACGAACTCGCCGGCAATCCCTTGATCGGGGAAACCACGGCGCCGCACTGGCCTTATCTGCGCCGCGTGATGGGCGAGGTCCTTCGCGATGACGAGCAGATGCCCCAGTCTATTCTGAGCGAACATGTCGCCATCCTTGACGCGATCATCGCGGGCGACGGTGCGCGCGCAGAGGCACTGAGCCGCGAGCATATTTCTCGAGCTGCCAAGATTTTCGTCCAGCGGCTGCAGGCTCAACAGGATGCGTCCGAGAAGAAAATGCGGGAACGCCCCGCTCGACGGATCCGGTGATGCAGCGTCAGGTGCCAGCACATTCGTTGCTCAACGACGCTCGGGGTCGAATCCTTTCGAATGGAAATCGATTAGCGGTGACTATGTCTTTGGCGACAAGCGCATCGTACTGTTTGCTGTGCTTGGTGCATTCACGCCGGCGTGTTCGAAAGAATGCGGATTACGCATGATAGACCGCACATCTCGTTGCATAGCTGGCTAAGCAATACGAATAGCAGACCTCCGGGTCCAAGACTTCTTCACGAATGCCAACGGCGACCAGTTCATCGACGTTCAGATACTTTCGGATCGATAGATGGTGTTTGCGCGCCTGCTCGTCTGGACTGGTGCAGAAGCTCTCAGCACTGGAAGCCTCTTTCATCGCCGCAATTCCATTGTGGAAGTAGTCATACGCCGAAGGTCAAGGTCTACTACCGCTGTTCAACCCTGGTGCGCCACAGTGCATCGAAAGTATTCCCGTGTGTCGGCGTCGACTCTTCTGAATCTATCGGATCGCTAGGCTTTTCTATGAGGGCACTTGCAAGTTCTTCAGTGGGACGCCGCTGCGTCGAAACCTGCACAGGCCACTCCAGTAATGATTTTGAAAGCATGGGCTTGCCTTGGTACCAGCATTTTCGTCCGTCGACGAGGCGCCAAGACCAATACTCGTGCCGATTTGGTGGCATCGCGGCACTGCATTGTTGTTTCGCCTGCGCAGTTGGCGTTCCCCCTAACAAGAACGTAGTGATGCAAGCGGCCAAAGGAATTAATGGAAATTGTTTCGTCATCTGAGCACTCAGAGACTGCTTCGTTGCTGCAACCGGCTCACTGCAACTATCAAACCGGGCCGCTCAAGAACCTCCACCAACCTGTCGAGGATGCGCTCATTGTCGTGGGGGCGGGGCTGAAGGTATTCGTTCAGTATGCATTGGGCTTCGCTGACGGCCTGAAGAGCCAATTGTTGATCGGTCATCACTTCTTACCCATCGAATGGCTGGAACGTCGCAGCTTCGAAGAAGGATAAAACATCAAGTCGTCTTTTAGACTTATCCCATCAAATTTTATTTCAATGCGGAGCTGTCGCTTCGGATTGGTTCTTCCGGTCTGGATGCGAAATTAGGCAACGCGCCGCCAGAGGCTCGCGCTTTAGGCCACGGATACCAAAATTCAGCGGAAAGCGGTCGGGGGGAACGTTGGTGGCGGGGGTCTTCCCGAGCTAAGCGTCTGAACAGCCGCCTTCGGTTCAAACTGGCTACCGTTCCATTCCGACAAAGGGAAAACCCATTGCGGGTTCAATGCGGGTTGGGCGGCTCAGTTGTTGGAATGAGCGTTGATCTTGCTGCGAAATCATTCGCCTCTTAATCAGCGGCTCGGAGCCCGCAAAACTTGGGGACACCAACGTAGTAGCCGCCGTCGCCGAGCGGTCGAGAGCCGCTGCCCGGCGAGACCTCGTTGGCGATGCGTCCGCAGGCTGAATACTTCGAAGTTGTTGAGGATGCCGTTCGCGGTGCGCTCGAAGAGATTGCCGATCCGGCCTGGGCTGCCGCTCAGGCCGTTGCGGGAGGCGTTGTGAGCAAGAAGGGTGAACTGCGTGGGAGAGATGAAGATGACGGTGAGGAAAAGCGAGCTCGGTCTGAGCCTGAGAGCACACAGCTTGGCCGTGGAAGCTGCGTTGCGCTGTTTGGCAAATCTGATTTGGAGCGTAGATATGACTGATGCTCGCTTCAAGAGGGTGGGTGCTAGTTCCGTCGTGCCTCTTGCGTTTAGCGGCTCGATGGGTTTAGGGCAGGTAGCCTCATGACAGTTGGCGCGAATCAGAAGCGAGCCGGTTCTTCGGTGTCCTAAGTAGCGTCGCGTACAAGGAATCTAGACATGGCGAAGATGACCAAGAACCAGTTGATCGACGCAATCGCGGAAGGCACGCAACTATCCAAGAATGACGTCGGGTCGGTTATCGAGTACATGGCGATCGTCGGATACAGGGAGCTAAACGAGTCCGGCGAGTTCGTTATTCCTGGCTTTGTGAAGGTGTTGGTCGTGAACAAGCCCGCCACCGAAGCCCGGATGGGTGTCAATCCCTTCACGAAGGAGCCGATGCAGTTCGCGGCCAAGCCCGCGAGCAAATCGGTGAAGGCGTCACCGCTGAAGGTCGCCAAGGACGCTGTCCAGAGCCCGGTAGCAGGTTGAGGCGAGTCATCGACCGTCAAGCCTTTGATCCTGGAGGCTGACAATGACAATCGCAAAAGCAATTGGCGGAATAAGGACAGCGGCGATTCCACCTCGCCTTGGTAGCTTCAGCCAACCGTGCTCACTGCCGAACTGCGGCTGAGGTCTCTTGGGACGATCGCGACAGAATCCGTAAGCGCGACGTTAGTGCGGTCGTGATCTGACAGCCGTCTACCAATACCGCGGCGTCTTATGGCCGCGTGCGCCTCGAAAGCGCCGAAAGAGTTCGCCTTAGAACAACGGTTGCGACAACACCCGCGCAACAACCGGCCCCCTTGACGAGGATATCCTTCACGTATCCATGCCTGCCAACGAGTAGTCTTTGAAAAAGCTCGAAGCCAATGACCACAGCAAGAAGCGCTATTGCGACCGTCAAGACGTGCTTGGGATACGCCAGCGAAAACACTGCACCAACGAGAAACAGTGCAGCGAAACGATCGATGCTCGGCGAGATCAGGGTGTGAGGGCGAAGGGCTTGCGTAGTATCGGTAACGATGAACAGGCCGATGATCGAAGCCCACGCCAAGTATCGCAGAGCACTTTGTGTCATCCCAAATGGTTAGCTGCGAAGGGTTAACGTGACTTCACTGCCTGTACGTGAGTCATCGAATCCTGCCGTGACGCGAAACGGCCAATAGGAAGCAACAAGCACGCCGAAATACCTCACCAGAACGCCCCACCACCCGCATCCCTCTTAGTCAGCGGCTCTGTCGGAGCGTCTCCGATTGGTAAGTTGGCGACGACGAAAGCCGCCCAACGTGCTCACGACCACCCAAGCTATCTACTGAATGCTGTCGAATGAGTGTGTTGTGCGAACTTACCGACGAACGAAAAGTGCACGTATCTGGTGCGGTTTCTGGTGCGGCGATCCCGCCGGGAGCAAAAGAAGCGAGCTAGGTTATTGATTTCCTTGTTGGGCCCGGCAGGACTAGAACCTGCAACCAGACCGTTATGAGCGGCAGAATAACGATTAGCTTCGTTGATTTTACTGTCTTTTCGGTTGGATTTCGGTCGCGTTCGTTGTGGTCTGTCGAGTTCGTTTTTGGTGCAAAACTGGTGCTGTTCGTCCAATTGAAACCTGGACCTTAGGGCGTTGCGTTCTGTTAGTGATAACGTGAAGGCAAGTTGATCCTGGCGACCGATGGTAGGCGAATTCTTTATGCCATCATGCCGGCTGATCGCCTCGGCCTGTCCAGGTCAGCGACCCGGTCCGCGCGCTATCGGTAGCGAGCAAAAAAGGTTCATCGGAAAGCAAGCCAGGCGAAAAAGATCGTGAGTTTCTTTGAGCGTCTAAAGACAGAAGCATCCGCTGAGTGGCGGGCCTATACCGAACATCCCTTTACGAACGGATTGGCAGACGGATCGCTCGCCGAAGCGGCGTTTCGTCACTACCTTGCTCAGGACTACCTGTTCCTCATCGAGTTTGCGCGCGCCTATGCGCTCTCGGTCTACAAGTCGCCCAAGCTTGCCGACATGCGTGAAGCAGCGGCCGGCCTTTCGTCCATCCTTGATGTCGAGATGAACCTTCATGTGAAGCTCTGTGCCGGTTGGGGTCTATCTCCGAGCGACCTTGAACGAACCCCTCCGGCAAGTGAGACGCTGGCCTACACACGCTACGTGCTGGACGCCGGAATGCGTGGCGATCTGCTGGCGCTCAAGGTGGCACTTGCCCCCTGCGTGATCGGGTACGCGGAGATCGCAACGCGGCTCGCCTCGCGACCGGACGCGGACGCTGCGACTAACCCCTATCGCGTTTGGATCGACGAGTACGCCGGCTTGCCATACCAGGAGGTCGCGGCGAAAGCGCGGGCGCACCTGGAGCATCTCGCGGATCTCTACGCCACGCCGGCCCGCGAGGCAGAGCTGATAGCGATCTTCAAGGAAGCCATCCGACTCGAGGCAGACTTCTGGGAGATGGGCTGGCGCGCGGGCCAGCGATAGCATTCGGCAATCGTCGGGTTCATAACCTGAAGGTCATAGGTTCAAATCCTATCCCGATTTGAACCTATCAATCGATGGCGTTGTGCAGCTGATCTCTTCGGCCGCCGAGCTAATCATGTTGCGCGATGTGCATCGCCGGGCTCCGCGAAAAGACTGGGCGGGCTGAGCCTGAGCGGTACCGGGGGAATTTACCTCTGGCCAGTCGCCTAATGGCATTTTTTGTCGATGACAGGCCATGGACGGAACAGGCTTCTTCGGCAGGCGAAATCCCGTTTTGGGCCGTAGCTCAAGTAGTGGGTTTTGGCTCAGGAAGGTTGAAAATGCTCGTCGGACTCTTCACCGAGCAGGTCGACCAACTGCTGATACGCGCTAACGCGCTGGTCTGATCGGGCGGTCTGCGGCCCCTAAGTACCGAACACTCAATGGTGGGCCGGCCCCTACCGAAGCGGAGGCCCCACAACTTTCATGTGGTGCATTGCCATCAGTTTTTGGTTCGTTTCGGCATCGACGCCTTGCCGCTCCGCGAACATCTTTTCAAATCCACCTGGTGTCACGCCGAACAGCAATACACCGGGCTCGGTCCCGACGTTTTGGAACGTGTGCGGAGTAATGCGAGGAATGAAGACAAAGGACCCGGCGGGCGCGCTCACAATGCGTTCGCCCAGTTTAAAGTTGAACTGACCGCTCAAGACGTAACAAAACTCAGCTTCCATTTCATGCAGATGTGTAGGGGGGCCGCTCTTGGGTGCGATGGTTTGACGAAAAAAGCCGAGCTGCCCCCCAGTCTTATCAGCCGTCGCCAATAGTTCGGTGAAATCGCCCTCTCGGCCTTGCTGTCCAGTGTAGCGAGTCGGCTCGCCGGGCGGGACGATGAATGCCTCGTCACCCGCGGAGACCTGAGTTGAGGGCAGAACAACAGTGGCAATAAGGCAATAAAGAAGGCCAAAACGCGCTTTCAAGAGTTTGTCGTGCATGGCGACCTCACCTGAATATGTGACGGTGTACGAACGCGATCAGAACGCTCCCAAATCATGGAGCGATCCTCTAGTTCATTGGGCACAACCTCATTTGCACTGACCCACTATTTACACCCAATGCGCGGCCCGCTCACCTCTGAAGTTTGTGCACTAAGTGGCAACGGTGTTGTCCTAATTGCTGATCTCGCTGAGGGGATTGGCGCACTTCGAAGGCTCTCCGACGGCAACATCGGCTCACCGCTAATTCGCGGGAACGCCCTGGTCTGACCGGGCCGCGCTCTTTCATTCCACAAAAGGATTATCACGATGACCAACACAGCGGTTTCTGCGAGCGCTATCGATTTGCATGGGATCTCGCGTGCGGCCTTCGATCTGATCGTCGCCGCCGAGGTCACAAGTGAAGCCCGGTATTCAAAGCATCTGCGCTGGCCGACCTGGCCCGGAGAAGAATCCGGCGTGACGATGGCCTGCGGCTATGACGTCGGGCAGACGACGCGGCAGCAGTTCCTGGCCGATTGGTCCGGCAAGATCCCGGATGCCATGTTGAAGGCGCTGGCGAAGTGCTGCGGCGTCACGGGGCAGGCGTAGACGACAAGGCCGAAGGCAGCGGCGGCTCGAGATCTCCAAACGAGGACGGCAACAATGATTAAGATTGAAACCGCGGCGCCGGATCTGCGGCAGGTCCTGACGCAGATCACGTCAATCGACGCCCTGGTCGCGCTCGAGGTCTCGGCGCTCGCCGATTGCCTCGCGCGCGCCGAGCAACGCCAGGCGCAGGCAGCAGCCGCGGCGGCACAGGCCTCGAGCTCGGCCGGCAAGATCGCGCTGATCTCTGTCGCCGGCGGCCTGACGCCGCGCGGCAGCTGGTTCGGCTCGAGCCTCTACAGTATCGCCGCGCAGGTGACGCGAGCGGCCGATGACCGGGACGTCGCCGGCGTCGTTCTCGACGTCGACAGTCCTGGCGGAACGGTTGCCGGCACGGTCGCGGCCGCGAATGCGATCGCGGCGGCGGCAACCAAAAAGCCGGTTGTTTCCGTCGCAAATACGCTGATGGGTTCCGCGGCCTATTGGCTGGGTTCGCAGGGCACTGAGCTGGTCATGGCGCCGTCCGCAGATGCCGGTTCTGTCGGCGCAATGATTATGCATCAGGATATTTCCGGATGGCTCGACCAAGTCGGGCTCAAGATGACGATCGTACGCTCGGTGCAATCGCCACTGAAGAACGAGGCGCATCCGTTTGCGCCGCTGTCGGACGAGGCGAAGGCCTATCTGCAGGGCCGCGCAAACGAGGCCGGCGCCGATTTCATCAAGGCGGTTGCGAGCGGTCGGCGTGTGACGCAGACCAAAGTCCGCGAGGAGTTCGGCAGGGCCGCATGGTCGGCGCGCGCGAGGCGATTGCCTGCGGCATGGCGGACCGGATCGCGACGCTTGATCAGGTCATCGCGGGCATGCTGCAGCAGCGCGCGCCGCGGTCGAACTCGCGTCGGCGATCGGCGCTGGCATTCGATTAGGGCGTTTATTCACTTAAGGACGCCCCTTCGCGTTGATTTACGCAGCGCGTTCCTTGTCTGCCTGTTCCTGGACGGTGGTCGCAGTTTCATCCAATCCCTTTTCGTAAATGCCCGCGAACCTCTCAAGGCTGTCAGCCCACATCCTCAGCATTGAAATCTGAAAATGCATGATTGGCTTCAAGGCATGTATGCCGATTGCTGTCGCTGTGGTCATACGGCTTTGTGGGTCGCGCGCGATACGGTTTGCGTTATCGATCTTGTCTGCCATGCTGTTCGCTCCTTATCTTGCCTACGGTTGAAGGCTGAATATCGGTCACGCACTGCGTCGTTCTAGGCACTCGGTCAAGGCATGATCTGCCGCGGATCTCGCACGTCGGTCGTCATGCAGTGTGTCCATGTTCCTCAAGTAAGCGACCGCCGCAATTTGCAAGAGATCGAAGTCATATTGGCCGGTATCACAAAGATCGGTGATGTAGCGATAGAGGGCACAACGCCTGTTGTCGTTTTCGCCGATGCCGCTGTGGAGCAGCAAGTAGTTCCGCCAAGCGAACGCGCACGCGCCTTCTCTTGCCTGAGCGGTCATAGGCTCCTCCCTAGAGTCAAAGAAGGACTGGGGAGCCGTTTCGTTCCGAGAACTCTCGGATGTAATGTGTTCCATAACGGCGTCGATCGCGCGCCGTTTCCCGTTCCAGTTCCAGAGTTGCTCGACCCGCGCCGTCGCCTGGAAAACGGGAACGCGGGCTCTTTCTCCGTCCAGGAGTGGACATCAAGCAGCTGCGCCAGGCCCGCGCCAACAAGGCAAAGGAAGGCAAAACCGCGCTCGAGCAGCTCAACGCGCTGCAGGGCAAGGCCAATCCGACCGAGGGCGATTATGCTTGATTGGCTGAAGTGAAAAGTCGCAAGCTGCGTTGCCTGCCTCTTCCGCGATGTCGCCTTCTGGTTCATCGCGTCAGTTGGCGCAGTGCAGCACATGTCCGAGATTGAGGGTAGACCGGAAGTAGCTGGCTGACTGCAAAGACGACGCGATTGACCCGAACCGGACTCTTGCTTGGTCCGATTAATGCGTTGAAGGCAAAGACGCGGGTGACCTAAAGTCTGTTGAAAACCCGAGCAGGTGCGAATCCAGTTGCGTCGGCGCCGGGTTGCGCCTCAGGTCCTGCTCACCCATCCGGAATGAGCTTGCCATGAGCCCGAACTTCGTCTGGCGCCCCATCCGTTTCACCCCGCAGATTGAGCGCGCGTATGTAGAACACATGGAGCTGCGCGTGGTCCCGCTGCAGCGACTTGCATGCATAATCGGCATCGCCGCGTTCGCCGGGTACCAGCTTTGGGATCTCTTGCTCGATCCGCAGGCGCTCCCCAGGACGGCTCCGATCCGCCTGGCAGTTATCGCGCTTTTCGCTGCGGAGTTCGTCATTACCTTCGTGCCATCGCTGCGCAGGCCGCCGTACCTACTGATGCAGAGCATCGTGGTCTACACATTCCTTGCCGTAGGCTTCAGCCTGATCCTGGCGCAACTGCCGAACGGATTCCTTGCAGGTGTTTCCGGGTTTTTGCTAGGCATGATCTTCATCCCAGTCTTTGTCATCGGGACCGTGCAGGCGGTCGCTACACTGACGCCGCTCGTCCTCAGCCCACTCCTAGTCATGGCACTCGCGGGGGCGACGAGGTTGGAAATCGTCAACGCCTTGTCGTGGATTGTCGGCGGCGCGGGGTTCGTAATCGGATTTGCGTATCTACTCGATGTGATTAACCGGCGCGCCTTCCAGCTCGAGCAACTGCTGGAGACCGAAAAGAACCGTTCAGAAAAGCTTCTGCTCAACATCCTCCCGGCCGACATCGCGGAGCGGCTGAAGGCGGGAGAGGAGCCGCTGGCCGATCGCTGCGACTCGGTGACCGTGTTGTTTGCCGATCTCGTCGGGTTCACGGAACTATCGAGAAAGCTGCGAGCGGGTGACGTGGTCGACCTGCTCAACGACTTGTTTTCGCGTTTCGACAACCTGGTCGAGCGGCACAGGGCCGAGAAGATCAAAACAATTGGCGATGCCTACATGGCTGCGGCGGGATTGTCCGGCAGTCGAGGGGACCACGTCGCATCAATCGCCGATCTGGCTCTCGACATGCGGAAAGCATTCGTCGAGTTTTGTCGGCACCGCGACCTCGCACTCAAACTGCGTATCGGTGTGCACTCGGGCGAAGTCGTCGCCGGCGTGATCGGCAGGCAAAAGTTTGCGTACGACCTATGGGGTGACACCGTGAACGTTGCAAGCCGGATGGAGTCCAACGGTGTGCCGGGTGAGATTCAGATCTCTGCGGAGACCCGGCAATTGCTTTCGGCCCACTACCGCGCGGTGCCGCGCGGGGAAATCGAAATCAAAGGGCACCTGCCGCGGATGACGTACCTCCTGCAAGGCGCGGGATGACCGCTCCTGGCCCTTTTCGGAAGTGCCCCACTGGCTATCGAAAGTCCGGTGTCTGGGGTGAAGCGGACCTCACGGTTGCGCGCTTCTACTTCCGAGTTTGAAAACGCGGTGCCGCTGTTATGATTCTCCCGTGATTCTTGATCCATATCAAGGAGTTTTATCCCGTAGAACGAACGGCGAACCTAGCCTCGTAGTTCTCCGGACGTGAGCGGAGTTCCCCGTGCTATAAGTGGAACTTGGTTTAGTTGCGCCAGTGAGCTGCTGAGGGCAGGAGCCATGCCAATCAATCAGTTGCTGAAAGGCTGCGAACGCACGCCCGAGGAAATTGAACTTCTGAACAAGGCTTTTGACCGCGCCCTACACTTGTTAGGCGTGCTTGACCGTGACGACCCACTTTGCAGGATGGTGGCTCGCGACGTTATCGACATCTGCGCAGCCGACACCAACGATCCGCGCAAGATCGCGAAAATCGCCGTAGAGCGGATGGGCCTTCGGTGAAAGGACTGCTGATAGCCGTGGGCGTTATTGTGGCTCTCTATGTAGCCGACCAGCAATTCGCCCACGGTCGATACACTGATGCCGTCCAGCGCATGGCGGCTCAAATGAGGCATTCATTTTGAATCAAGGTCGCCTCAGTTGGCGTCCTCGTTCATTTGGATCTGCTTGCGATGTTAGTGACGCATGTCGCGCCGTAAGTCCGCCTCAGTCGGTTGTCTGTTTGCGGGCGTTATAGGTTTATTTGAGGGGCCGGAGAACCTTACAGGATGCGGCCTAAAACCGTGTACCTCACCCTGTTACTGGTATGGCTGGCAGTCCTCATCGGGTGCGTCGCCTACTTCATCATTTTTGGATAGCAAAAGGCCGCCTCAGTTGGCGGCCCCTCGCTCTTGTTTCTAAAAGAAACGGCCCCAGCATCCCTTGGAGGTTGGATGCCGAGGCCGAACTCGGGCGCCGACATCGACTGCTGCCCCGTGATCAGCTCGCGGTCGACCACCACGTTGCTGTGCCAGTTGGCGATGCTCTCGACGCGCGCACCGGCCTCGGCGAGTGCGTTGACCGGGTAGAACTGGACGTTTCCGACCAGACCGTTCGGGCCTTCCAGCGCTTGCTCTTCACCGGTCGAGAAGATGGTCACGCGGTAGCCGGCGTAGGGCCAGCCCTTCGTCATGCTGCTTGCCTTGCCGTCGCCCGCGATCATCGAGGCGATGAACGCGTCCGGATCGGGAAGCGCCGACAGGAGCACGATCGGGCCATGGCAGATGATGCCGGTCGGACGGCCGGACTCATGAAAGCTGGTCAGGATCTTGCCGAGGTTCTTGTCCTTGAACAGGTCGACCATCGGCGCGTGACCGCCGGGGATGAACAGGCCCACGTATCCGCTGGTGCCTTCCGCGACCACGAAGCTAGTGTCTTCGGATGCTTAAGTTGCTCGAGGCCCTCGGCATACCCGTGCACACCAAGCGTCAGCCGATGCGCGACCATCGTTGACCTCGGGGTAGGGCGTCCAGCCTGAAATCGACCAACCGATCGCAACCGCCGTGGCATATATTGCAGGTAACGTGGCCGTCCGCGAGCCAATTAGCCGGACTGCCCGGCGGGTAGCGGCCGGACCATTTCGTGGATCGACGCTAGTGCATGGCCAGATGATGGCGCCGATCGCATGCGGAGAGAAGTAGCCAGGAATCGGTCGTCTATGGATGGCAATCACCAATGGTGGGTCAATCGTCTAGCGCGATTGGTCCGGACTTTCTTGCCACGTCGTCGAGTGCTCAGAAATCCACTTGGTCGCGTCGTGCTCCGTAACAAAACCCTTGATAACTTCCGTTTCGCCATCGGGCCATAGAATATCGATCCTCCAGCCGGTGCCGGGATTCTTGCAGGCCATGAAAGCTGGTCGCTGCTCGATCATCGGTAGACTATGCGCCGACGGTGGCCGGCTACAAGCCAGTGATCCTGCCACACTTCGGTTTCTGGCCCCGCAATCCTATTGGCGCTGAAATCCCGATCAACGCCGATCCTTTCCGTGATCGGGAGGCTCTGGTAGTCATCCCTCGATAATGAGGCGACCCAGGAACGCATTGCAGGCCTGCTCGGCTTCAGCGAACGTGCTGAAGGGCGATCCGGACACTTGAGCCGCGGGCATATTCAGAAAGTCTGGGCGATATGACGCAACAAAACCGGGCTCTCCATGTAAGCCAGGTCCACTTCGGCTCTCGCTGCTGATAACGAATGAATAGTCGTCGCTGCTTGCGATCCAAATTTCCAGATCCTCAGCAGTATCCACGCGGCGAAAGTGCAGAGCCATTTCACCCTCCACCAGGCAGAGGTCCAAGCTTGGTCCTCCGCGGTCATCCAGATGGACGCCTCAACCTGCTTTTGTACGATTGGCGGCTTCAGCCTCCCGCGCCAGCCGTTCCGCCTTTAGGCGCTCTCGATTGTCGTGGAGTGCCTTTTGCGCTTTCGCGTATTCGGTCATGGTTTCCTTCGTCCTGACCGCTTTAAATATCTTATGGGCTTCGCGTACTGCAGCTGTCGGCGCCCGGCGGCTTCGGTCGTTAATCATTGGTTGACCTCCCATTTGGGCTCGATGACTTAACGCATAGATATGGCTTTCGATCCTGTCGGCTAGCGGGCAACTCGAGGTCTCTGATTCC
This sequence comes from Bradyrhizobium sp. 26S5, assembly GCF_036923295.1. Classification (NCBI taxonomy): domain Bacteria; kingdom Pseudomonadati; phylum Pseudomonadota; class Alphaproteobacteria; order Hyphomicrobiales; family Nitrobacteraceae; genus Bradyrhizobium; species Bradyrhizobium sp. 26S5. The sequence continues at coordinate 2,020,976 of NZ_CP145948.1, forward strand.
GACCAGACCGGCCGGCGCGTGCCAGCCGGCAACGAGATGAGATCGATCAAGGCCGACACGGCTGATGGCCGGCGCGCGAAGGTTTTGGTTCTATTGAATTGCGTAATGCCACGCGAATGGCTCAAGGCGGACGGCTAGGCCGAATGGGAGATCAAAGAGACCTGTGAGCTTTTATTCGAACTCGTCAGGGGCGAGCCGAGTGAGCAGCTGCGCGAGCAGTCCACGACGGCGCTGGGCAGCATGGTCGCCTAGATCAGAAACTGCCGTCAGTCGCACAGCCCAACTCGCCGGTTCACGCCCGGCGGGCTTTCTATTTTTGAGCGAGCGCAAGGTGGCCGCTCAGTGGCGATGGTGCCGCCAACCATAATGGTGGCCGCGGCCCCAGCCGTAGTAATACCCACGACCGCCGCGATGGCCCCACCCATGGCCGTGGCCATGACCGCCCCTGACATGGATGATAGCATTGTCGCCGCCGAGAGCATTCGGCATTGCGGCAGGCAGTGCGGACGCTGTTCCTCCGGTAGCAAGGCTACCGAGGGCAGCAAGTCCAACAAGTGCAAATTTGAGCCTCATGGTTTCCTCCTGTGGCACTCTGGAACGTTGCGCACAGTAGGAAGCTCAATGTGAACGAGGGATGAGCGACGACGTTAGGCGGGGTCGTTGGCTTTAGCGCTACCTGGAATGGTCGTCGAACGCTCGTTTTGCAGAATTCATGAGCAGCGCGAGCTACGGTCCCCCGCTCGCACGCCTCAAGCCCGCTGGTTCAATTCGGCTTGTTTTTCTCTGGGCTTTGAGAGTAGCGGCGAGGGGTTGATCCGGCTTTTCAGATTGATGTTTTTCGGGCTGGCGCGCTTCTACTGGTCGCGCAAATCTGGCGGCCCACCGCCGTTCGAACTTTCTTTGAATATCCCGAGGAACGTCGCACATCACCCACCTCCGGGTTCAGCCCCTCGATGGGCCTCAACGCGCAAGGCGCTCTAAAGGATCCCAAACGGCACCATTTTCATTGGTTGGCGGGCCACCTTTGACGACGACAAAAACTCCGCTCGCGCGCATGCTTGCTAGCGGCGGAGTTGATTCGGCCATGATGCTGGAAGCCCTCGTGCCGCTGATGGGACTAGGCGCTTGCGCCTTGCTGCTCATTGCCTTCTGGGGGCTTACGTCGCGCTAATTCCAATAAAGACGCCGCCGGTCTCCAAATGCACGCCCGGCGGCGTTTTCTTCCTGAACTGGGATGCTGAAATCCCCAGCATCAAACTAACTGCAGAGCCGTGCCGTTAGATTGAAAGCGGGACGGGCACTTGTTGTTACGCCTCGTTACCTTGCGGGAGGTGGGAACAAGTGGCAATGCTGGGAGTCATGCATATGGCTCCCGCGATCTGGTTGCCCCGACCGGGAGTTTAGTGGCGACCCTGGCGCTCCCTGCGCCGGGGGCGCTGTCGGTTAAGCAAGCCGTCGAGGAGGCGGTAATCCTGAGATGCCCGCCGGTTCACGCCTCGCGCACTTTGAGCAACTGTGGTTTGTCCCAAGATCAAGTGCGCGTGACGTGTAAGGCCGTTCACATTCGAAAAACGCGATTTGATGTAACGACCGAGCGCCACCCAGTATCGGGAGAATCGCGATGCTATTATTCAGCAGCCAGAATGGAACAAGCGCCACGGTGGTCGCTGCCCTCCTTATTATGCTCGTGTTGAGTTTTGCGCTCGTTCGCTACGTGGAATGGTCATCGAACGCTCGTTTTGCAGAGTTCATTAGCGCGACCGAAGCGCCGGCGACTCAGTCGGCTCTGATTCCGCCTCTCAAGGGGCGAACGGGCTGTGGTCAGGGTAAGAAGTCTGCACCTGCGCCACTTTCTCTACTGCCCGGCCAAGGCTTGGGTCAGTCTGGTGACGCGCTTTCCTCGCCGTCGACGAGCCGGTGAAAAAGTCGGCTCCTGTTGTCACTCTGATCGGGGCAACGACTGCGCCTGATCGGGCTTGTTGCTCATGCGCTTACCGGCTGCGGCTGGCTTCACAAGCCGGACGTGTACTCAAGGGTGCGGAACCTCCGGGCTCCGCGCTTTCATCGGTATAGCAGCGGCTTTGATGGATTTTGGTTTCAGGGCTCTCCGCTTCATGGTCGCGGTTTGCTTTTTCGACTTTAGCGCCTGTGGTCGCTCGTTTGTTTCGCTCATTAATTGCCCCCCTCGAAATTATTCTGGCCACGGACTTGAGCCGGATTTGCGTAACGTGACGAGTCGTAACTGCATTTTGACGGACGAACCTCCTCGTTTGTTGCGGAATTGAGACAGAACCAGCCCGCGCTTATCGTTACCGGCGCCGGCTAGAAAGCGGGCAAGCGGGCTGATGGCGCCGGCGGGCTTGACGCCGTTACCGACACCAATCTGGCCCAATTCGTCAGCCGGACCGAGTCGAAAGAGGCTTGGCGGTCACAATGTCCCGCTATACAGCCATTATGAGGACAAGCGGAAGTGGCTCGGACATCGTCGAGCCGACGTGATTGACCCAGACCGGACTTCCTTTGCCAATCGATGGGCGCAGAGTTGACTACACAGATTGGCTCGGCAAGCCCGCGAGGCCGCGCACTTTCGAGATGAGGTCAGATGGAGGGATGCAATCCCCGCCGGTCACGCTCAAGTGGCAGATGCTCCGCGCCCGTTTAGGAATTCGTTAACCATCGCGGCCTAGCCTAACTTCATAGCCTGGTCATCATCAGCCGATTGCCGCTCGGTTCGTTCTAGGAGAACAGCCGGTGTCCGCCAAGACGCTGACATATGCCGCGCAAGGAGCGGGCCTGAAAATCTCGCCAGTGGCCGCTCGTCGCTTGCTAAGCGACTGCGCTTGCCGCGCTCACTTTCGGAGCAAAATCCTGGTGTATAGCAATCCGTGTCCTCTCATTCCCCAGCTCGGTGGAGCAATTGTGAGGCAAAAATGACCGATATTTGCGAGATGAAGGCGCGCATTACCGTGTTTGGGGTCGGCGGTGCCGGTGGCAATGCAGTCAACAACATGATCGCGGCCGGGCTGCAAGGCGTCGACTTCATCGTCGCCAATACCGATGCACAGGCGCTTACCATGTCGAAGGCCGAGCGTCTCATCCAGATGGGCACGCAGGTGACGGAAGGTCTCGGCGCTGGCTCGCATCCTGAAGTGGGGCGCGCGGCAGCCGAAGAGACGATCGACGCGATCCGCGATTCTTTGACCGGCGCACACATGGTGTTCGTTACTGCCGGCATGGGCGGCGGTACCGGCACCGGCGCAGCGCCCATTATCGCCAAGACCGCGCGCGAGCTTGGCATTCTCACCATCGGCGTAGTCACTAAGCCATTCCACTTCGAGGGCCAGCGCCGCATGCGCCTTGCCGAGGCCGGCATCGCGGAACTGCTGAAGGTGGTAGATACTCTGCTGATCATCCCAAACCAGAACCTATTCCGGGTGGCCAACGAGAAGACCACGTTCTCCAATGCTTTCGTGTTGGCCGATCAGGTGCTTTATTCGGGTGTGGCCTGCATCAGCGACCTCATAGTCAAGGAAGGTCTGATCAACCTCGATTTCGCCGACGTTCTCGCCGTAATGCGGGAGAAGGGCAAGGCCATGATGGGCAGGGGCGAGGCTTCTGGCGCAAACCGCGTGCTCACCGCCGCCGTGGCCGCGATTTCAAATCCATTGATCGAGGACCCCTCGATCAAGCGTGCCAGCGGCCTCATAATCTCCATCACTGGCGGCAAGGACCTGATGTTATTCGAGGTTGACGAAGCTGCTACCCGCATTCGCGACGAGGCCGACCAGGACGCCAACATCATCATTGGCGCATCGTTTGATGAAAGCCTGGAGGGCATCGTCCGCGTCTCGGTAGTGGCGACCGGCATTGATAATCTCGACCCGGCACCCCACGCGCAACCAGCGGAAAGCTCACTTACAGAGCTCGCCGGCAGGCTGCGCAACGACAGCCGTCAGGTCGCCGGATCGAGCGCAGTACACCGCTGACCGACGCGCACTGCATCGGCGCTTCGGTCCAGTTCGCGCATTAAAGGAGCGATTCCAGTATCGACCTTGGCTGATCCGCGTCCATGAACGCCGGGCACCCGGCTGCTTCCGGTTATGGCCCTAAGCAGACTTCGACGCGCCCGCAACCGAAGTCGGATTTTGACCCTGACCGGAGATCGTTGAAAAAAAGCGTGCGGTTCTAAACCACCTGCGCCTGCGGCGACCAGCAGCTATCCCGCCACGCAAGAGGTGAACTGCATCAGGCCAGCCGGTCGCGCAGCGCCTTAGCGTCCCGCAGGACTGGCGTGTCGAAGCCTTCGGTGAACCAGCCATACACCAGCGCGAGGAGGTCGTGAGCTTCCGTGCACTTGCCTTGATCCCGCCACAGGCGGGCGAGGCTGGACGCAGCGCGCAGCCCAAACGTCTTCGCGCTCTGGCGCTCCGCCACAGCGAGCGCTCGATGATAATTCTGCTCCGCAGCGGCTTGGTCGCCTCGCGCATTCATCATATCGCCTCGAATTCGATGCAGCTCGACCTCACCGGACCGCTCGTGGGTCGTCTCGATGAGCTGCGCAGCCTCGACGAGGCAATTCTGTCCCTCCTGCAGATCCCCGACCTTGGCGTGAGCCTCGGCGAGAAAGCAGAGAGCGCGCGGCGTGTGCACGACGGCTCCGGCGCCGCGAAGCACCAAGAGCCCCCTCGCGAGCGTCGCGAGGCCATCCTGCGCCAGTCCAAGTGCTGTCAATGAGCGACCATGCTGGAGAAGTCCGACGCCCAACCAGAGCGGAAAACCGTGCTCGTCCGAGAGGGCGACCAGCTCTTCCGCGTGCCGCCGTGCGTCATGCGGCAAGCCGGCGGCCGCCTCCACCGCACACACCTTGCTCAACACAAAGGCCACCGTAAACGGATGGTCGAGCCCGCGGGCTTCCGACAACGCCTCGTCCACGCGCGCGCGTCCCTGATCGATGTGGCCCAGAAGCGCCAATGTCAACGCCAAGTGACCCAGGCTCGCAGCGTACGGATCGGCCACCGCTATGGCGGCGCAAATCGCGCGAGCGGCCGGATCTCTCAAGCCATCACACAGATCGAGAAGGGCGCGCGCTGTCACAAACTCCCCGCGGAAGTAGCAACTGGCGCCGTGAATATAGTGACCCAGCAGCAGAGCGACCTGATCTTTTCTAGTCTCGCCAAATTTCTCCATCTGCTCGGCAAGGGACACCGCCAGTTCGTGCTCGGACCGAACCATATGGAAACCCCATTGGGAATAGAGCAGCGGGACGAGACGATCCGGCCGATCGAACCGCTCAGCGAGCGCTCGCGCCCTGACAAGCGTATCGCCTACCACCGGCGCCGAATACCCTCGAGCTGCCATCAGCGCCCGCCCCAGGGCAATTTGCAGGTCGAGTTCGTGCTGCACGGGCCGGCAGTTCTCAGGCATGTTCGCCAGCAATTCCAGGCCCTTCTGTAACTGCGCCACCGCTTCCGTCATCGCCGACCGCGCGACCGCTTGCTGGCCGGCCTTGAGCCGGTAGCTTACCGCCTTCTCGTTGAAACCGGCCTCGGCACAATGATGGGCCATGAGTTGCGGCTGAGCGGCCACGATTTCAGGGAACTGACTCTCCATCACCGTTGAAATGCGGGCATGGATCTGCTGACGTCGACCGCGCAACAGGGTGCTATAGACTGCGTCCTGCACCAGCGCGTGCTTGAAGGTGTACTCTGCATCGGGTGGGGTGCCCCGCTGGAAGACCAATTCGGCGCCTACGAGCTGGGCCAGGGCCCCGTCCACGTGGTGCAGCGGCACTGCCGCGACGGCGCTGATCAGCTCATGCGAGAACGACCGCCCGAGGGCCGCACCGATCTGCGCCACCTCGCGCACGGGTGCCAAGCGATCGAGCCGTGCCAGGAGCGAGGCTTGGAGCGAGGTAGGGATGGCAAGCCGAAGCACAGGCCCCCTCGCATCAAAGCGGTCGCCGGCGTCGGTCAGCATGCCGCTCTCGATCACGGCCTTGGTCAATTCCTCGATGAACAGCGGTACGCCATCGGTCCGATCGATGATGTGTTCGGCGATCTCCTGGGGCAACGCTTTGCCGCCGGTCACCCGCATGACCATCTCGGCGCGCTGTCGACGCGGCAGACGACCGAGGTTGATCTGTGTCACGTGCGAGCGCCCCATCCAGACCGGCGCGAACTCTGGCCGGAAGGTGATGACCAGCAAGGCCCGGAGCGTGGCCACCCGGTCGACGATGAGGTCCAACAGGTCGAGCGAGGTGGGGTCGATCCAGTGCACATCCTCGAACATCATCAGTACGGGCCGACGCGCCGCCAGTCCCTCGAGCTGGGCCAGGAGGGCCCGAAGCGTATTCTCCTTGCGCTTCTGTGGTGTGAGGCTGAGCGGTGGATAGCGATTGCCGATCGGCACGGACAGCAGGTCCGCGATCAGAGGGACGGCCTCGCTGAGGTCAACGTTTGCCTCCGCAAGCAACGCCTCGAGCTTGTCCAACCGCTGCTGGTCCGTATCGTCACGCCGGAATCCCGCTGCCCGCTCGAGCTGTGAGATGGTCGGGAAAAGCGCGCTGTTCTGATGGTGCGGCGAGCAGAAACGGCGCAAGCGGATGTGTGGATCATCGCTCAGCCGCTCCACTGCGGTCTCGGCGAGGCGCGATTTGCCGATGCCGGGCTCACCCGATATCAACACGACCGAGCCATCGCCGCGTTTTATCTGCTGCCAGCGGCACATCAGCAGCTCGATCTCCTCATCGCGGCCAAGCAGTGGCGTTCTGCCTACGCGCAAGGCCTCGAAGCGGCTATCGACCGCGCTCGCGCCCATGACTCGCCAGACCGGCACCGGGTCGCTGAATCCTCTGATGGACACGGTCCCGAGAGCGAGATACTCGAAGAGTCCCCCGACGAGGCGGCGGGTGCTGCCGTCGATGACCACCGTGTCCGGCTTGGCCAGCGCCTGAAGCCGCGAGGCCAGATTGGGGGTCTCACCGACCACCTCATGCTGCTGGGACGCGCCATCCCCGATGAGATCGCCGACGATCACCAACCCGGTGGCAATGCCAACTCGCACTCGCAATCTTGCCCCCGGACCGACATCGAGTCCTGCCACGGCCGCGACCAATGCCAGCCCGGCGCATACCGCGCGCTCAGCATCGTCCTCATCCGCCCGCGGATAGCCGAAATATGCGAGCACGCCGTCGCCCATGTATCTGGCAACGAACCCGCCAAATTTCTCGATCTGCTCGGCGCAGCAGCGATGGTACGCGCCCATGATTTCCTGCAAGTCCTCAGGGTCGAGCCTTGTCGAGAGCGCTGTCGAACCAACAAGATCAGCGAACATCAGCGTGAGATGACGTCTCTCGGCCGCGGTCCGAGGAGCTGGCGCGGGTCTCGGTCCGGCCTCATCGAATTCCGCAATCGCGCGCAATATCTTCCTGCGATGGCCGAGCGATACACCGATTTTTTCGAGGTCATGGTCGGTCAGATCGCGCAGAACGCTTGGATCAATGTCGTTCTCGGCAAAGCGCTGCGCGTACTGCCCAAGCCCAAGCTTCTCGAGCCACTCCGCAATCTGCTGCATTGGCTTCACCGACATCTGGTTGACGGCCGGCCGAATTTTAGACCACAGCGAAGAAATGTTATCCCGATGTTTCCGGAATAGCACGTCTTGTTTACAGCAGTTCGCCTTCGTGGGCCTTCGATTATTTGCCAAGGTGGTGCGTCAGTACGGATGTTCGCTACCAAGAAGCGCATGGCATGATGAGAACAACTGTACGCGCCTGATTTCGGCAGCAAGCACCGTTGCGCGACCGGACCAATGTGACCGGTACCGGCAACCAATTGAGCGGTCCATGAGCCGGCGACAAAGGATTGCGTGACGTCAGGTCCTGGCACTTTTGCGAAGTAGCGCCGGACGCCGATTATCTCCGATGCCGGGGGTAAATCAGAAGCTATCGCCGAGCGGTCAAACCGACGCGACTGACCCTAAGCTGGCGTTGCCCTTAGGCCGCCTCGGATGTCCGCGCCGCTCGCATCGCGTCTGCGGGAACCGAAACATTTTCTGGCCTGAATGATACTCTTGGGGCTTCGCAAGATGCGAGGCATTCATGAACCCTTTCTCGGCGAGCGACGTATTCCTTACGGTCGCGATCATGAGCGTCACTTTCCTGGCCGAAATCGCTCTTTTCATCTTGATTGGACTGATCTGAAAGGATCGCGCCGTGCTGTACAGCGCGCAGCCACTGCGAGGGTCTAGTTCTCCGTCATCCTGATGGTTGAGACCGGCCATCTTCCGTCATGGCCTTTGATCGAAATCCGAAGCCCGTGCAATTCATCCAGCCAAACGTGCTCGACCGTGCCTGCTTTTCCATCGGTAAGGACGACGCCTTTGCCGATCAATTCGGCTTGCGCCTCGCCGTACTCATTCAGGATTCTTGACGCACGGTGCTTCACCGATGGCATTGCTCATCCAATTCGGCCGAACCGTCGTTGGCTGAAGCGGCGAACCTTGTCCCAGCGCTCAGTCGCTGGAATGATCGATGGTGATTGCTCATCCAATTCGCGGAGCCGGTCGATTTGCTGTCTAAGTCCCTCTGGTAGTCCCGGCTCTGGCTTCAGCGACTCGCCCAATCTCTCGCCGATCTCTCGAACGATGGCGCGGCTGTGCGTGTAGTCAAGGTCAACGCGATGGTCCATGCAATTGCTTTCGTTCCGGTAAAGCCAACGCCAGCCATGTCCAACACCGTAGCCTCAATGGAGACACGGCCAGCAAGTTTTGGGCGCCGGCGTCCACATCGGCCAGCAGCCTCCTCGCGATCATGCGGTTCCTCAATTCTCGGGCTCAATTCCTCTCGCTCGATAAACGAACTGGGGCCTGGTGACGCCAAGCATCCGCGCCGCTGTCGAAGCTCTCCCACCTGAACGCCGTAAGGCCTCTGCGTAGATTCGTTGGCTTAGTTCGTTGATCGTGAGCGATTTGGCGGCCATCTGATCCACTATGCCACTTACATAGGTGTCCGCAGAGGTGGGAGACGTCGCTATCAGCTCGCGCGCGAAGTGCTTCGGCTGAATTTCCCCCAGTAGTTCGTTGCCGCCGTCGAGCTTGGCATTGAACGAGGCGTTCAGGAGAACCGAGCGCAATTGCGGGAGATTTCCGGGAAGAGCCATGGCCCTGAGCGAGTCCAGCGCTGCGCGGGAGAGACGATGCTGCGGCGAGGACTCGTTGTCCTTCATCGCTGCGAGCATGGCCCGAGCGATGTCGGCAATGTCGCTGCGCCTGTGCTGAAGGCCGAGAAGCTCAATCGGCAGAATCGCAAGGGCGAAGAGAAAATCCCGCCGAAGTGTGGGCACGGCAATCAGCTCGCTCAGTCGATGAGTGGATGTGCCGGCCAATTGCAGCCCGGGCGGCAGGTCCTGTTTCTCGACCCTTTCGGCCAACAGGAGTTGGCATTCCTCGGGCAGAGTCTCGATATTCTCCAGCAGCCACGTCTCGCGTGATTGCTTCAATTTCCTGAGCCAGATATCGATCTGCTCGCTGGTGAGGGATCTGCAGACGATACGCCGCAATCGGCCGCCCGTTCCATGGCGCTGTTGGTGCAGGTAGCGCGCCGCGAGGTGTTTTCCGCAACCATGTGGACCGACGATGAGCGCAGGGAGCCCTCCTGCGGCTACGCTATCCAGTTGGCTGCGTACTGGCTCCAGCACAACGTCTTCGAGGCTCGCAACCCCGTGTTTGGAGGTTGTTCTCGGCGGCGCATGAATTGCCGTTTCGACCCCGCCGGTCCTGCGCGGAAGGTCTGCAAGCGACGGAACGACCTCGTCGCGGAACATGCGAACCGTGGGATCGTCAGCACCCCAGGCGTCGGCCGTCTTGCCGGTCACCCGGCAGTGCTTGTGCCCCATCGCGGCACATTCCGTTTCCTTGTAGACGATCAGCTTGTCGAAGAAAAAGCTGGCATATCCCGACGCGTAGCCGACCTGCATCCAGCAAACGGGCTCGGACGCGCTGCGTTGGCGATTGAGAAACTCGGTCGCCTCCATGCCGCCATGCCAGAGAAACTCCGCTGCAAACTTGTTCTGCTTGAAATTGAAGTCGTTGTAGACGGTCTGCACGCGCACGACGCCGGACATGGTGTGCATCCGCGTGCCCGCGGTGAACGCGTCCCCTATATCGAGTTCAGGCCAGGAGGTGCGGATAAACTCCGCATCCAGCGTGCCCGCCTGAAATCCCAACCGCAGTAGAATAACCCGCGCGTCGTGAGACCCGAAGCGGCGGACCAACTCCTCCTGAAGCTGAACGGCGATCGAGGCGCGATGGAGGACAAGCCGCGCGTTGCGCAGGCTGATATGCGCGTGAGCCGGGTCGTACACGATCTGCGAGAGCATATCCCGCAAGGTCGGACGTCCACCGCGATCGAGCAGGCTGCTTTCTTCGATCTTGGAAATCATTCGGCCGTACTCCCACCCACCATACTTTTCTTCTCGCTGCAGAGTTGCCGAGTTTGCATCATTTGATCAATCGAAATTTATGAAATGATCCATCCGTTCCCGTCCCGATCGTCACCAAGCTGCGTTCGCCGATCGTGATCCGAAGGAACATGTCTATCGTTATCAATAGCTTGATGGACGTTCGAACGAACGGTTGCGGTGCAGCGGCGATTTCCTCTTTGACCGCTTTCCGACGGGGGTGATTACCTCAGTCAAAAGAGGGCCAAGAGCTCTTGGGGGGAAACGGAATGCGTGACGCGAGCAAAATCGTGAAGCTGCCGGCTGAGCCACACGCTGAGGCGATCAGGCGCTACGCGAAGGAAGGGGCCTATATCGCGGGCGATGACAAATCCTCGCCCTGGATTCCTTTTGGCGACGTCGCCGCCATCAAGCATCTGTGCTTCGACGTTCGCAACAACGCGGCTGCCAACATTCTGTGGGTCAAGAGCGGTGGTCGGATCGGTACGCACAAGCATCGCGGCTTCGTGTCGGCCATCACACTGGAGGGATCCTGGGGCTATTACGAATACGACTGGATCGCCAGGCCCGGCGACTTCATCTACGAGCTCCCGGGAACGGCGCACACGCTCTATTCCGACGATCCTAACGGAATGAAGGCCCTGTTCTGGTTGAGCGGTGCCATCGAATTCTTCGACGACAACGGCGAGCATGATTTCACCGCTGATGTCTTCTGGTTCATCGAACACTACACGCGCTACTGCGAGGCGAACGGCATCCCCGTCAACAACGACATGTTCATCTGAGTCGGATTTCGGGGAGAGGGCGCGTGGACGAGTATGATTACGTCATCGTAGGCGCCGGTTCGGCCGGTTGCGTATTGGCGAACCGCTTGAGCGAGGATCCGAAAGCCAGCGTCCTCGTGCTCGAGGCCGGCGGCAAGGACAACAGCATATTCATGAAGATGCCGCTGGCTTGGCGCCAGATCTGGCGCGGCCCCAAGTTCAACTGGAATTATACGACGGAGCCGGAGCGCTTTCTCGACCGGCGACGCCTATCGCTTCCACGCGGCAAAGTCCTGGGCGGCTCTTCGTCAATCAACGGCATGCTCTACGTGCGCGGAAACCCGCGCGATTATGACTTGTGGCGCCAGGCCGGGTGCGAAGGCTGGAGCTATGCCGACGTTCTTCCCTATTTCAAGCGCGCCGAGGGTAGCTGGCGAGGCGAAGGCGATTATCACGGCGGCGCAGGACCGCTCGGCGTTAGTCCAACCGACGTGTCCAACCTGAATTTCGACCTGATCCGCGACACGGCGATTGCCGCGGGGATTCCCATGACCGAGGATTTCTCGGGAGCGCAGCCTGAGGGCTTTGGCATCGTCGACCTGACGATCAAGAATGGTGAACGCAGCAGCGCATCGGCGGTCTACCTCCGTCCGGCATTGAAGCGCGCCAATCTCACCGTGAAGATCGGCGCCTTGACGGAGCGGATCCTGATCGAAAAGGGCCGCGCGACGGGCGTGACCTACGTCGTGAATGGCAAGCGCGTTACCGCTCGCGCGAGGCGTGAGGTGATCCTGTGTGGTGGGAGCTACAATTCACCGCAGCTTCTCTTGCTGTCGGGTATCGGGCCGGCCGATGAAATTGCCGAACACGGCATAACCCCGGTGCACGAGCTTCCCGCGGTCGGCAAGAATCTATCCGAACACGTGGTCTTTCATATCCAGTTCGCGATCAAGCAGCCGGTCACCTTTCTGAACCGCTTGCGGGCCGATCGCGTTGCGCTTTCGGTGTTGCAATGGGCCTTGTTCCGCAAAGGCGATTTCGCGACCCAGGCATTGACCGCGCTCGCCTTCGTGCGCAGCCGGCCCGACGTCGAGCGACCGGACATTCAGCTCTTCTTCAACTCGACGCGCATGGACGCCAAGGTCTGGTTTCCAGGGATCACGCCGCCACAACAGCACATGCTGGAGGGATATCCGTCGATCAACTATCCCGAAAGTCGCGGCGAATTGCGCCTGCGCTCGGCCGATCCACGTGATCCCCCGCGTATCCGGCTCAATTTTCTTGGAACCGAAGGCGATCGCGCGACGGCGCGCGAATGCATTCGATTGGTGCGGCGAATCTACAATACGCCGCCGCTCGGCGTGCTGATCGAGCGCGAGACTTCGCCTGGCGCAGAGGTCGTCTCCGACGCCGACATTGACGCGTTTGTCCGGCGCACGGCCGAGGTCGGCCATCATCCCGTCGGGACCTGCGCGATGGGGACGGGGCCTGCGGCAGTGGTTGATCCACAACTGCGCGTACGTGGATTGCAAGGGCTCAGGGTGGTCGACGCTTCGGTCATGCCAACCGTGCCAGGAGGCAACACCAATGGACCGACAATCATGATTGCCGAGCGCGCCGCGGATCTCATCGCGGGGAAGACGCTGCTTGCGCCGGCTTCGAGCGCAGTTCGATGAGCAAGTTGTCGGTCGCACGATCGAGGATGTCATGGCATCCGGAGCGGCGGATCAGGTTTCCGAGAAGTGAGATTGGCTTTGAATCGCGTGGAGTCCTGGCGGCGAGCTTCACAAAGAAGACTTGCGGTGGTCGCAGCCGTTAATCACGTAACCAAGGGGGAATTCGATGAGACGATCTATAAAAGTGTCCGTAGCGGCCGTGGCATGCACGCTTGCCGCGCTAGCGTTCAATGATCCCGCAGAAGCTGCCTCAGCGCCGAAATGCGGATTGAATACAGGCAAGCCGGCGACCGGTGCGCCCATTTCGATCGGCGGTATCGTTGGGCGGACAGGCCCGGCGGACTTCAGCTCTTCGGGCGATGCGGCCGCGGCGTATTTCAAGTGCGTCAACGAGAATGGCGGGATCAATGGCCGCCCGATCGAATACACGCTGGAGGACGACGCCTGGAAGCCCGAGCAGGCTGCGCAAGCTGCGGCCAAGCTGGTGACCGATAAGAAGGTGGTTGCCCTGGTGGGCAGCAACAGCTTCGTCGAATGCGCCGCTAACGAGGCGACTTACGAAAAGAACGACGTGCTTGTCGTCGCCGGCGTCGGCATTCCCCGGGATTGCTTCTTTGGGAGGAACTATTCGTCAACGAACGCAGGTCCTCGGTTGAGCAACCTTGGCGCTGTGCAGTACATGCATGGGAAGTTCGGCATCAAGAGCGTCGTCTGTGTCGCGCCCAACATTCCCGGCGTCGGCGATTTCTCCTGCGACGGCGTCAAGGCGTGGGGTGCTTCCAAGGGTGTGGCGGTCAACGTGATCCTGATCGATCCCGCGGCGATCGACATGACCTCCATCGTCCTCCAGGCGATGTCGTTCAAGCCCGACCTGATCGAGGCGAGCTTGCCGCGTGACGGCGTGATTGCCTTGCTGAAGGCCGCCGAGGACCAGGACCTCGGTTCCAAGGTGAAGTTTGCCGCGCCGACCTCGGTCTACAATCTCGAGTTTCCGAAAACGATCGGTCCCTATTGGGACAACAAGGTCTACGCACAGCTTGAGCTTGAACCTTTCGACAAGAAAACGCCAGACACGCTGAACTGGTACGCCGTGCTCGACAAGTATGCGTCCAAGAACGTCCAGCGCGATACTTTCAATCAGGCAGGTTATTTGGCAGCGCGTTGGATCGTCGAGGTCATGCTCACAATGGACCCGGCGAAGATCGATCGCGCGTCGGTTACGGCCGCTCTCCGCGGTATGAAGTCGGGCCTTCAATCCGACATCGCGTGCGGCCCGTGGTATTTCGGGCCGGGCAACCGGCACAATCCCAACCACGCCGGATCGGTGGCCGTGACCTCTGGTGAGCAATGGGTGACCCAGCAGTCCTGCTTCGAGGTCGAAGATCCTGATCTGGCGGACGTCCTGGCGACGGAGAAAGAGTTGGGCATTCGCAAATAGGTGACCAGGTGTGGGCCTAGTCGGCAACGGACCAAGGGCGACAATTCACGCCATTGGTCACCGGCGGCAAAGCCAGTCCACGACCGGACGATCCACAGAGCGCCCGCGCCTCAATCAATCGAGTGAATGATCGTGCCAAACCTTGGTCCCTTCGTCGTTTCCGGGCTCGCCACCGGCGCGGTATATGCGCTCTCGGCAGTCGCAATCGTAATCCTTTTCCGGGCTTCCGGTGTCGTCAATCTTGCGCAGGGCGCGATCGGTGCGCTCTCGGCGATCATCGCCTGGCAGATCGGAAACTCGGGTGGCCCTCCCTGGATCGGGTGGGTCGCTGGCGTGATCGCAGCGATGGCGGTTTCACTGGCCTATGGCCGGCTCCTTGCTCCGCGCGTAGCTCATAGCGATCCAGTGGTTCGAGCGGTGGCTACGCTTGGCCTGGCGCTCGTGCTGCTCGGGGTCATGGATTTCGTCTGGGGCGAATACGGCCGTGTTCTACGTCTTCCGACCGACAGTCTGGGGGTGCGCATCCTGGACGTGCGCGTGACCTACACGCGCCTGATCGCGCTAGGTGGTGTGGACTCTAAGGATTCCCTTTTAGGAGCAAATCAGATTCAAGGCTGCTTTTGGGGAGGCCGCCTTGGGTGTGATGGACCGTTTGGTATTGAGCGACGCGGCGTGGGAGCGGATAGCGCCGCTGATCATAGGGCGCCCCGATCAGAAGGGCTCCACCGGGCGCGACAACCGGATGTTCGTGGAAGGTGTGCTGTGGATCGTGCGTACGGGGTCTCCCTGGCGCGATCTTCCGGAGGTGTTTGGGGACTGGAACAGCGTGTTCCGGCGCTTCAGTCGATGGAGCATCAAGGGTGTTTGGTGGCGGATCTTCGAGGCGATGTCCGATGATCCGGACTTCGAATATCTGATCGTCGATTCCACCATTGTTCGGGCGCATCAGCACGCCGCCGGCGCCAAAAAGGGGGGTCTGAAGATCAAGCGGAAGATCAAGCGATCGGCCGCTCGCGCGGCGGCCTGAGCACCAAGATACATATGGCCGTTCGAGGCTTGGGATGTCCGGTGCGGTTCACGCTTACCGCAGGTCAGAAGGGCGATGCACCGCAAGCCGCCGCATTGATCGAAGGCTTATCCGCCGAGGTCGTCATGGCCGATACGGCCTATGACGCCGATCACTTGCGCCAAGCCATCGCCGCCAAAGGCGCGCTCGCCGTGATCCCCAACAACCCGTCACGCGCGCTCAAATATCCACTCGACAAGCATTTCTATGCCCAGCGTCATCTCGTCGAATGCTGCTTCTCAAAGCTCAAGCAGTTCCGCCGCGTCGCAACCCGCTTCGAAAAAACGGCCCGGAACTACCGGGCCGTCGTCACTCTCGCAGCCATCGTTCTATGGATGCGCTAGTGTCCACACCACCTAGGGCTCACAGGTCTTGTCACGGTCGGCACGATCTTCTTTCTGGGATGGACGCGTATGGGGCTGGCAATGCGCGCGCTTGCCAACCGCCGGGAGATCAGTGCGCTGCTCGGCGTGCCCGTCCTGAAGGTCGATTCCTGGGCGTGGGCGATGTCGGGACTGATTGCCGGCGTCAGCGGCATCCTGCTCGCCAATCTTGCGCGGATGCAGCCACTGTTCCTGACATTCATGGTCATTCCGGTGATCGCCGCCGCAATTGCCGGCCGTGTGCAATCGCTGGGTATCGCGGTTGTGGGCGGCCTGGCGATCGGCGTGATCGAGGCGATCGGTACGCCATTTCCGTCCGTCGCGCCCTATCGCACATTGACCCCCTTCGTTTTTGCCATCGTCGCGCTGGTCTTCCTGCAGCGCCATGGGCAGCCGCTGATCAGCGGAGGGGCTGGACTGGGAGCAGACGATGTGCGCTCGGGCGCACCCGCGGGGGGGCAACGCCATGGCGCGCTCGTCGGAGTCGCCGCCGGAGTTGCCGCTGCGCTGGTGGTGGCGCTCGCGGTGCCCGAGATCTTCAGTTCATATTGGCTGCGTGTGCTGACCGCCTCCGCTATCCTCGCGCTCGGCTCGCTTGCTACCGCAATCATCTACGCGCAACTGGGCATGGTTTCCTTGTGCCAGTTCGCCCTGGTCGGCGTCGGCGGTTGGGTTGCGTTGCGTTCCTGGCATGCGGTCCATTGGCCCTTCGAAATGTCGTTGCTGTGCGGTGGCGTCGGCGCAGCTCTGCTGGGTCTGATCTTCGGGCTGCCGGCACTGCGTATGCGCGGTTTGTATCTCGCGCTGGTCACTTTGATGATCGCGGGTGGTTTCCAGGTGGTGATCACCGCCATCGATTTCCCCGACGGCGGAGCCGGCTTCATTGGCAAGATCTATAATGGGCCGCGCCAGTATATGGACCGCCCCGGGCTGGCAACGACGGACGCCGCCTATTTTCGCTACTGCCTGGGAGCGCTCGTCATCGGCTATCTCTTCGTCCTCTGGCATCAGCGCTCGCGAGCCGGGCGCGCCTGGGCGATGATACGTCGCAGCGAAGCTTGCGCCCTGTCGGCGAGCGTCAATATCGTCGCCTACAAGATATGGGCCTTCACGCTCGCCGGCTTCCTTGCGGGCCTATGCGGCGGGTTGCTCGCGGGGCTCATCGGCACGCTCGACCTGACCTCGTTTCCGGCGAGCGAATCTGTATTGCTCTTCGCGGTGACCCTTATCGGCGGCGCCTATAGCTGGCTGGGTCCGATTCTGGCGGGCCTGCTGCTGCGCGCCGTTCCCGGACTCCTCAACGATTGGCACATCGATGGCAATATCGCGACGATCGTCTTCGGTGCAGGCCTGTTGCATGCGTTGATCACAGCCCCACGCGGCGTTGCGGGCCAGATCCTTGATGCCGTCGGGCGCATCAAGCTGTTTGCCGGACAGGTGCAACGGGAGAAGGCGGTATGATCGAGATCGATGGCCTGGGGGTCAGGTTCGGCGGGGTGACAGCGTTGAACGCGCTGACGGCATGGCTCGATGCGCCAGTAACGGGATTGGTCGGTCCAAATGGCGCGGGCAAGACGACGTTGCTGAACGTGCTCAGCGGCTTCATCACGCCAACCGCTGGGTCCGTCAGGATCGACGGGCAGGACATCGGTCGTCTTGCGACGCATCGGCGGTCGGCATTCGGGATCCGTCGAACCTTCCAGACAGAACAGGTGGTGCTTAATCTCTCGGTGCGGGACAATATTGCGGGAATGCTCGATCACGTCCCCTACGGGACGAACAGCCGCAATGACGTCATCAATGCGGCTCTGCGCTATACCGGTCTCTCGGATCGAGCCCATCTGATGGGGGGCGCCCTCGCGACAAGTGACCGGCGGATGGTCGAAATCGCGCGATGCATCGTCGGCGCGCCGAAGGTCATCATGATGGATGAGCCCGGAGCCGGCCTTAGCGAATCCGAATCGGATTTCCTGCGCAAGACCATTATCGGCATTCCGGCGTTCTGCGGTGCCCAGGTGCTGCTCGTCGATCACGACGTCGACCTGATCTCGTCGACCTGCTCGAAGATGCTGGTTCTCGATTTCGGCACCATGATCGCCTACGGCCCTGTAGGTTCGACCCTGAAGGATCCGAAAGTGCGCGCCGCCTATCTCGGAGAAACGGCATGACCGATTGCATCCGAATCGAGCGTCTGGCGATTGCGCGCGGCGGCAAGCAGGTCGTGCACGGCGTGAACCTCGAAATTCCGCCGGGGCAGGTCACGGCTCTGCTCGGTGCCAACGGGGCTGGCAAGAGTTCGCTGGTTCTCGCCGCGGTTGGTGCGTTGCCGGTTTCCTCCGGCGATGTGCTTATCGACGGCAAGTCGATTGCAGGCCTCAGGCCCGAGCAGGTTCGCCGTCTCGGAATTGCGGCCGTCCCCGAAGGTCACCACGTGCTCAGCGAACTATCGGTCCTCGATAATCTCCGGGTCGCCGGTCATCATCTGCCGGGCCGCAAACGAGAGCATGGCATCGAGGCGGCGCTCGATACGTTTCCCGAGCTCCGCCAAAAACTCGAAGCACGAGCGGGGTCGCTCTCCGGCGGTCAGCAGCAAATGGTCGTGCTTGCCCAAGCCATCGTCGATCGCCCGCGCTATATCCTTGCGGATGAATTGTCGTTCGGCCTTGCTCCCGTGATCGTCGCAAGGCTGGTTCCGGTGATCATTCAGCTCGCCGCAGATGGCGTCGGCGTGTTGTTGATCGAACAGTTTACGAATATCGCGTTGCGAATTTCTGATCGCGTCCACGTCATGGAGCGGGGACATATTCGATTCTCTGGTGAACCCGAAGAGCTACGGCAGAATCCGGATATTCTTCACAGCGCGTATCTAGCGCCGAATTGACGTGCCGCAGGGGGAGGAGCGCCGCCGTGAGCAATCCGACGCTGGATTGCAGTTGCATGGCGGGTCGACGCGCGCTCCCTCGCTGCTACTTCAAGACCGCGCATAGCGCTGCTCGTCGCACTCGATGCCTCCGCGGCAGATCAGTCGTGCGGTCTCCCCAGTGATTGAGCGAAGTGTACCCTCAGGGCATCAACGAAGCTGCGGACCGCCGGGCGGTCCAAGCGATTTCGCGGGACGAGTGCCTTGATCCAGAACTCTGGCACAGGGCTGGTTCAAGTCGTAACCGGTGTTGTCCTTGTCCAGACCGCGCAGCGAGGAAAGTATCGTGCCGTCGGCCAGGACCGTTTCCAAGCCTGCCAGTTGGGACCGGAACATCCCATACCGCAATACGCGAATGCCGCCGGCGTTGGTTGCGATGTTGCCGCCGGGGCAGCCCACATCTTGCTGCTATGCAGCGGTCGATTTCATTTCAAAGATTGGCGTCATTCCCATACTCTGAATGGAAATTGACCGAGAAATCCAGGCCGCGAAGACGGCTGGCAGGGGGAGATCATGCACCCGGTTGAATTTCGGCCCTGGATTCCGCCGGCGTGGTCGAAAATGGCTTTTGAGGATTGGTCCGGCCGCGTCAGGAACGTGTGCGGACGTTACGAGCCGCGCCGTACGGCGGGGCAGACCGAGGTGACGGGCGACGTGCAATTGTACGACGCGGGCGGGCTCGAAATTGCCCACATAGCCATGAATATCGTTGCTGTGGATCGCACCGCGCGCGATATCAGGCTCGACTACGGCGAAAATCTCTTTCTGATCTTCCAGCTCGAGGGGACCTGCGGGATCGAGCAAAGCGATAGCCGCTCCATCCTCAATCCCGGCGATTGTGCTCTTGTCGATTCCTCCCGGCCATCCATGTTTTGGCTTGGGGGGAATTTTTCAAATCACCTGTCCGTGCACCTTCCTCGTCAGATGTTGCTTGGGACGGGGCCTGAACGGTCGCAGATTGCCGCCGTTCTCTGCAGTTCTGACCCGATGTCGGCTGTGCTGCGTGGTCTGGTCGCCAAGATCGGCGCGAGGCCGGAGAGCCGAAGCAAGGCAGCGAGTCTGCGGCAGCTTCTTTTCGACGCCGTTCGCCAGGCCTTCATCTCGGACGAAGAAACTGAGATCCCCGTCGCGGAGGAGGGCGAGGCGAGGTTGGAACGGGCCTTGTTGATCATAGACCGGCATCTCACCGATGATCGGCTGACGCCGCGCTGGCTGGCCAACCGCCTCGGCATATCGCTCCGGACGCTCCAGCGGGAGTTCGGCGAGCTGGATCACAGCGTCACGACCTATATCCGTCATCGCCGTCTGTGCCTCGCCCGGGACCGCTTGCGAAGATCGGGTCTCGAAGGCGATGCAATGCGGATCAGCGAGATCGCGCTCGATTGCGGCTTCAGCGATATCTCCTATTTCAACCGCTGCTTTCGCGAGGCGTTCGATTGCAGGCCAGGCGACCTGCGAGCCCCAGACCAGGGGGATGACGTCTGAGTCCAAGCAAAGTGACGTCTGCCCCCAAGACGGAGTGCGGCCGGCACCAAATACTGGGCGCAACAACAATGATCCTGACTGCTCAGGCGATCATGAGGAAGCGCACGGATGAGGACTTTCCCCCTTTTCATTGGAGGCCGCCCGGTCGAGAGTGCCGCGCACCGCGACGTGATCAATCCGGCGACCGACGCGCCCATGGGACGGATGCCGGTCGCAACCGCGGCCGATCTCGACCTGGCGGTGGAGGCCGCTGGTGCGGCCTTTCGCAGCTGGAGTGCCCGTCAAGACGCGGAGCGCGCAAAGGCCGTTCAGGCTTGCGCCCGAGCGATCGAGGCCCATTCCGAGGAATTGGCTCAGCTACTCACGCTCGAGCAAGGAAAGCCGCTTAACGGGCTTGGCTCCCGGTTCGAGATCGGGGGCGCGGTCGCGTGGACAGACGCGACGGCGCAACTAAGTCTGCCGCCGGAACTCGTGGAGGACGGACCACAAGGGCGGGTCGAAATTCACCGCAAACCGATCGGGGTCGTAGGGTCGATCACCCCTTGGAATTGGCCCGTGATGATCGCTTGCTGGCACATCATGCCGGCAATCCGCGCTGGCAACACTGTTGTCATCAAGCCTTCGCCGCTCACGCCGCTATCCACCATCCGCATGGTGGAAATTCTCGGCGGCGTACTGCCGCGCGGCGTCGTGAACGTTGTCACTGGCGAAGATTCGCTGGGCGGACTCATGTCGGCCCATAGTGGTATCGGCAAGATCACCTTCACCGGCTCGACCCAGACGGGGCGCAAAGTCATGGCGGGTGCCGCCGAAACGCTCAAGCGCCTCACGCTCGAGCTCGGAGGGAACGATGCCGGCATCGTCCTGCCTGATTGCGATCCGAAGAAGATCGCCGAAGGCCTGTTCTGGGGTGGCTTCATCAATTCGGGGCAGACTTGTGCCGCCCTCAAGCGCCTCTATGTCCACGACAGCATATATGAGTCAGTGTGCGCCGAACTTTCGGCTTTCGCCGCCGGCATTCCGGTCGGAAACGGTCTAGAGGAGGGCTCGATCCTGGGCCCCGTGCAAAACGCTCGCCAGCGCGACATCGTGGCTTCCTGTGTGGACGACGCCGTCGCCAAGGGCGGACGGCTGCTGCTCGGTGGACGGCCCGGGAGTGGCGCCGGATACTTCTATCCAACCACGCTGGTGGCCGATGTCGGGCACGGCTGTTCGCTCGTCGACCGCGAGCAATTCGGCCCGGCTTTGCCGATCATCCGCTATTCCAGCATTGAAGAGGCGGTCGCGATGGCAAACGACTCGCCGATGGGGCTGGGAGGTTCTGTCTGGAGTTCGGACATCCATCGCGCCAAGGAGGTCGCATCCCACCTCGAGACCGGCTCAGTCTGGATAAACCGTCATGGCGCGATCCAGCCGAACGCGCCTTTCGGCGGCGTCAAGCAGTCTGGCATCGGCGTCGAGTTCGGCCAGGAGGGATTGAAGGAGTTTACGACGATCCAGACGATGTTCTGCTGAACACGCACTGTGATTTTCCCTGGATCGAGGACAAAGGGCGATGGACGATCTGGACTACATCATTGTGGGTGCCGGTTCGGCCGGCGCCGTTCTGGCCAACCGGCTCACGGAAGATCCCTCTACGCGCGTGTTGCTGCTTGAAGCAGGCGGGCGGGACCGTCATCCGCTGCAGCTCATGCCGATCGCTTTCCTCAAGGTGGTGGCAGATCGGGCCTCGAACTGGAATTTCGAAAGCGAGCCGGAGCCGGGACTGAATGGCCGCCGCTTGCCCATTCCGCGCGGCAAGACGCTTGGCGGGACGTCGTCCGTCAACGCGCAAATCTGCATTCGCGGGCATCGCCGCGATTACGACCGCTGGAGCGAGGAGGGACTGACCGGCTGGAGTTACGGGGAGGTGCTGCCGTATTTTCGCCGGCTGGAGAACAGTTGGCGAGGCGAGTCGACGTATCATGGCGTCGGAGGCCCGATTTCGGTGTCTCCGATGGACTATCCGGACATGCTGTTCGAGCCGCTGGTCAAGGCTGCCGCTGCTTCCGGCATTGCGCTGAGCGACGATGCCAATGGTGCGTGGCAAGAGGGCATCAGCCGGATGGAGGCGACGGTCGGCTCCGGCAAGCGGTCGAGCACAGCCCGCGGCTACCTTTATCCCGCCATGGATCGGCCCAATCTCGTCATCGAGACCGGCGCCTTGGTGAGCCGTGTCATCGTCGAAAAGGGGCGCGCCACCGGCGTCGAATATCGTCGCGGCGGCGAGACGTTTCGAAAATATGCGGCCCGTGAAGTCATTCTTGCCGGCGGGGCATACAATTCACCGCAACTCTTGATGCTGTCCGGGATCGGGCCTGCTGACCATCTTCGCTCGGTCGGCATAGACCCGGTTCTCGATCTGCCCGGCGTGGGCGAGAACCTCGGCGAACATCCCAACATCCTCAACATCTACAAGGCGCGCGGCAAACCGGGTTTGACGAAATTCCTGCGCATGGATTGGGCGACGGCGCTGACGGCGCGCTGGTTCTTGCGGCATGACGGCATTTTTGCGTCCAATGGTGCGGCCGCGAACGTGTTCCTCCGCACCAAGGAGGGACTGGATCGCCCAGACGTCCAGTTCATCTGTATGACGGTCAGCAATACCGCCGAACTTTGGTTCCCCGCCCTGACGGCTCCGCCGGTCTACTGTTTCTCGGTGCGTGTTGGCGCCCTTCATCCCAAATCGCGCGGCCGCGTCTCGCTACGATCGGCGGATCCAGCCGACAGTCCGCGCATCTTCAACAATTTTTACGACGATCCCGAAGACATGGCGACGATGGTGCGCGGCATCCGCGCCTGCCGAGCGCTCTACGCTCAGCGGCCGATCGCCGACATGGTCGAACGCGAGCTCTATCCCGGCTCCCAGGCCCAGAGCGACCAGGACATCGCAGAGGCGATCCGGCGCGAAGGAGGGCATCGCTCGCATCCAGTCGGCACCTGCCGAATGGGCACCGATCGGTTGGCCGTCGTCGATCCCGAACTGCGGGTTCACGGCATCGATGGTCTGCGGGTCGTCGATGCGTCGGTCATGCCGGAATTGCCGGGCGGCAACACCAATGTGCCGACCATCATGATCGGCGAAAAAGCTTCGGATATGATCCGGGGCCGCAAGCTAGCGCCGGCAACGGACGTGTAGTTCGATTTGTGGTGAACCGCGCATCAGCATTCGGACGAGGAGAAGGGACAGAAATGCGCAAGATCGTCGTGCTTTATGGCCAACCGAAAGATCCGGATCACTTCCGGTCCTATTACGAACAGAAACATCTTCCATTGGCCGCCAAACTGCCCGGCCTCAGAGCCAGCCGGCACAGCTTCGATATTGCCGCGCCCGAGGGGCCAGCGCCCTTCTTCTGCATGTGGGAGGGCGAGTTCGACAGCGGCGAGGCTTTGGCCGCCGCAATGGGTTCGGACATCGGCCAACGGGTAGCGGCCGATACGGCGAACTATGCGACCGGTGGACTGACCCTTTTTCATTGCGGACCGGTCGAAGGCAAAAAGGCCCACGGATAAGCGAGCGAACGAACTCGAACACAAATCGGTTGGGAGGAGAGGATGCGCGTGATGAGATTCACCAGGATACTGGCCTGCACTGCGGCAATGCTCGGTTTGACTGCCCAGGCACAGGCCACCGATCCGATCCGCATCGGCGTGGTGCTGACGACGACCGGAGGAGCGTCCTACCTCGGCGAACCGGAAGCCAGGACGTTGAAGATCTATGTCGATCAGATCAACGCCGCGGGCGGAGTGCTTGGCCGCAAGATCGAGACGATCGTCTATGACGATGGCGGAGATGCCAACAAGGCCCGCACGTTTGCGACCCGTCTTGTCGAGCAAGACGGCGTCAAGCTCGTCATCGGCGGCTCCACGACCGGCACGACGATGGCGATGCTCCCCATTTTCGAGGAATCCGAGACGTTGTTCATGTCCCTGGCTGGCGGCGTGAGCATCATCGAACCTCCCCGCAAATGGGTGTTCAAGACGCCGCATACGGACCGCATGGGCTGCGAAAAGATCTTCGCAGATCTGAAAGCGCGAAAGCTGACGCGTATCGCCTTGATCGCCGGCACCGACGGGTTCGGCGCGTCGATGCGAACCCAGTGTATTCAGGTGGCGCCGAACTATGGCGTGGAGATTGCCGTCGATCTCTCCTACGGCGCCCAGGACACCGACATGACACCGCAATTGACCACGGTGAAGGGAACGAACGGCATTCAGGCCATCGTCAATACCGGCGCCTCGGGTCAAGGACCCGCGATCCTGACCCGAAACTATGGGCAGCTCGGCATGCAGAGCATTCCTCTGTATCAGAATCCCGGAGTGGCCTCGAAGAGTTTCATCAAGCTATCCGGTCCAGCCGCGGAGGGCGTACGCCTGCCGGCTGCCGCTCTGCTCATCGCGGACAAGCTTCCCGACAGCGATCCGCAGAAGAATGTGGTGCTCAACTATCAGCACACCTACGAAACGGCGACCAAGGATTCGGTCTCGACTTTCGGGGGCGGCGCATATGATGGTCTGATGTTGGTCGTCGATGCGATCAAGCGCGCCAACAGCGCTGATCCCGCCCGCATCCGTGATGCGCTGGAAAACACCAAGGGCTTCATCGGAACGGCAGGCATCGTCAACATGGGTCCAAAGGATCATCTCGGCTTGACGCTGAATGCCTTCCACATGCTGGTGATCAAGGATGGTGACTGGCAGATCGTCGATTAGACGATCTTCCAGATGTGGCGATGCACGGGGGCCGGAACAGGCATGAGCACTTTTCTTCAATTGCTGTTTTCCGGCTTGACGGTCGGAGCCATCTACGGCGTGGTCGCGCTCGGGTTCACGCTCATCTATGCGGCATCCGACATCATCAATTTCGCCCAGGGCGAGTTCGTCATGATCGGCGGCCTTGGCACGATCTTCCTGATCGCCCTCGGTCTGCCGCCCATCATTGCCGCCTTGGTGGCGATACTGCTTGCCGTCGTCGCCAGCGTGCTCCTGCACCGCCTGGCGCTGCAGCCGGCGAGAGGCGCGTCGCCTGTCACGCTCATCATCATCACGATGGGCGCATCGCTGCTTCTTCGCGGCCTCGCCGAACTGATCTTCGACAAGCAGTTTCATGGTCTCCCGAGCATCAGTGGCGATAACCCCATTGCGGTGTTGGGCGCCACCATACTGCCCCAGAGCCTTTGGGTTCTGGGCGGCGCCGTGGCGATGTTCGGCGCCTTGTGGCTGTTCCTCAGCCGCACCATGGTTGGCAAGGGGATGCTTGCCACCGCATCCAACTCCCTCGCGGCAAAACTCGTCGGTATCGACACCGACGTCACACTGGGCCTCGCCTTTGGGCTGTCAGCTGCGATCGGTGCCATCGCGGGTATCCTGATCGCCCCGATCACGCTGATGCGTTATGATATTGGTGCCATTCTGTCTCTCAAGGGCTTCGCGGCCGTCATGCTGGGGGGCATCGGCAATCCGATCGGCGCCGTCTTCGGCGGCCTGATGCTCGGCTTGCTGGAATCCTTCACCGCCGGGTTGGTCAGTTCGGTCTACAAGGACGCCGTGGCCTTCATCGCACTGATACTGGTTCTGCTGGTCCGGCCACAGGGCCTGATGGGCAAGCGTACGATCGAGCGGGTGTGACCACATGCGCCACCTGCTTGAGTCCCGCTACGCGAGCTTGTTGTTCCTGGCCGTGATCGTTTGCGGGCTGCCGCTGATCCTGCATCCCGGGTATCAGATCCGTGTCGCAGCTCTGATCTGGATCTCGGGCATCGCCGCGGTCGGATTGCACGTTCTGATGGGACAGGCCGGCCAGGTCAGCCTCGGACAGACGGGGTTCATGGGGATCGGCGCTTACTCGGTCGGTCTCCTGCCCGCTCTTTTGGGCATCCCCTCGCTCGCCGCGGCCGCGATTGGCGTCGTCGCCGCGGGCCTTATCGCCTATCTCGTCGGCAGGCCGCTGCTGCGCCTGCAAGGACATTACCTGGCCGTCGCCACGCTTGGCTTCGGTCTCATCGTGGCGCTGGTCCTGACCTCGGAAGTGCAACTGACCGGTGGACCCGACGGTTTGCGGGTGCCGCGCCTCACCATTCTGTCGACGCGCATCGTCAGTCCAGCGAACTGGTACTGGATCGGCGGCGTCGGCCTTTTGATCGCCGTGGCGCTTGCGATCCACCTCCGCGAAAGTCCCACCGGACGTGCACTTCGTGCGCTGCAGGACAGCGAGACGGCAGCGCGGACCTTGGGCATCGACGTCGCCGCACGGAAGCTCCAGGCCTTCATCATCGCGGCAATCTATGCCGCGACCGCGGGGAGCATGTTGGCCCTGATGAACGGCTTCATCACGCCGGACGTCGCCAGTTTCTTCAGCTCGGTGGAATACGTCGCCATGGTCGTTATCGGCGGCATCGCATCTCCCATCGGCGCGGTGGTGGGCGCGACCTTCTTGACGGTCCTGCCTCAGGTTCTCGCCGGCTTCAGCGAGTACGAGGACCTGCTGATCGGATTACTCATCATGTTGTTCATGATCTTCCTGCGAGACGGAATCGTTCCGTCCCTCGCCGCGATCGTCGCGAGGAGGCGGTCATGAGCATCCTGACGGTCGCTGGCATCAGCATCCGGTTTGGCGGTCTGACGGCCTTGCAGGATGTCGGCTTCGCGCTGAACCCCGGTGACGTTCTGTCCATCATCGGTCCGAACGGCGCAGGCAAGACAACGCTCTTCAACATCGTCAGCGGTCTCTACACGCCGAGCAGCGGCAGCATTCACCTCGACGGCAAGGACATCACCAACAATTCCCCCGAACGCCTCGCAAGGCTGGGGATGTCGCGCACGTTTCAGAACCTGCAGATCTTCTTCAGGATGACGGCCCTGGAGAATGTCATGACGGGGCGGAACAGATGGGAAAAGACGGGGGTCTGGGGGGATCTGTTCGCGATGCCCGGCACCTGGCGGCAAAATGCCGAAAGCCGGCGCGTCTCGCTTGCGCTGCTGGAGCGGGTGGGATTGTCGGGCCAGGCCGATACGCTCGCCGGAAACATGTCGTACGGTGCGCTGAAGCGGCTCGAGATCGCGCGCGCGTTGGCGACAAAGCCTCGCGTGCTGCTGCTCGACGAGCCGGCCGCCGGCTGCAACGCCGTCGAAACGGCCGAGATCGACGAGCTGATCCAGCAGGTCGCCCGGTCTGGCGTCGCCGTCGTTCTGGTCGAGCACGACATGCGTCTGGTCATGAAGATTTCCTCCCATATTCTCGTGCTCGCTCAAGGCCGCACCCTGGCGGAAGGTCGGCCGGAATTCATTCGCTCGCATCCGGAGGTGATTGCAGCGTATCTGGGTGCCGCAGCAGCCGGAGCTGGCCGTGCTTGAAGTCGACAATCTGAGCGTCTCCTATGGACGCATCCGGGCTCTGAAGGGCGTCAGCCTGCGGGTCGAGCGGGGGACGGTGGTCTCGCTGATCGGCGCAAACGGCGCTGGCAAGACCACCTTGCTGCGCGCGATTTCCGGCGTGCTGCCGATCGAGCAAGGTTCAATCCGATTTGAAGGAAAGCCGATCGAGAGACTGAAATCGCACCGCCGTGTCGCGATGGGCATCGCTCATTCCCCGGAGGGGCGCCAGATATTCAGATCGCTCTCGGTGGAGGACAACTTACGTCTCGGCGCTTACAGGCGGAATAGCGGTGCCATCGAAAAGGCAATTCTCGACATTTACGAAACCTTTCCGATCCTTCGGGAACGACGCGAGCAGATGGCGGGCAACCTGTCCGGAGGTCAGCAGCAGATGCTGGCGATCGGGCGTGCGCTTTTGTCCGCGCCCAAGTTGTTGCTGCTGGACGAGCCTTCTCTGGGCCTTGCGCCCCTGATCGTGGAACAGATCTTCGCGGTGTTGGACAGGCTCAAAAGCGCCGGCATTACCGTTCTGCTGGTGGAACAGAATGCGTCTCTCGCTCTGGCCCATTCCGACTACGGCTATGTCCTCGAAACCGGGCATGTTGTTCATGCTGCCGGGGCCGAGCAGTTGCGGGAGGACCCAAAAGTTCAGGAGGCCTATCTGGGCATTTGATCCGCTGGCGCGCCACTCAGGCATCCCATCTGACCGGCATCGACACCGGACCGCGGAACACCCAACCTCGAATGACGGGAGCATCGTCTTCCCGCAGCCGAAGATTTGGCAGACGATCGAATAGCATCGGTAGCGCTATCTTGCCGACCAGATGCCGCGACACCCAGGCACCCGCGCAAAAGTGCGGACCTGCGCCAAAACCCAGATGCGACTGCTTGGGCCGCGAAATGTCGAACAGGTCAGGCTCGGCGAAACGCCGTTCGTCGCGGTTGGCTGCTCCGACGCAGAGTCAGTTTTAGGACGGTCGCGCTCGGCCGTTGCGGCGTGCTCTTCAAGTTGGCGACTTGCCAGAGCTTGGGACGCACGGATAGGCGGACGATCGGAGGAAATATCGCAGATTTGCGTCGTATGGGGAAAGGCGGTAGCGGTCTCCCGCTACCACCTTTCTCCACACACCCGTTGCCCGGTTGGGGTAAGCGGCTTTGCCGAGCAGGGCATTTTGGGCGGCCGCTTCTGCGGCCTCTGCGTCGCCTGCTGTGACACTCCGCGTCTAAAGTCATGCGTACCGGCTACCTGGAAGCAACCCAGCTTCGCAAGCCGTCGACCGTGTGAAATCCGTCCGTGGCGTAGCACCGAATGGATGGCAGGAAGGCCTGCGCCATCTCTGCAAGCGCATGTCCTGGGCCGAGGTCCAGCACCCTGGTGACTCCCAGCTCCGCGAGGGCTTCCAAGGTCGCTTCCCAGTCGATGGGGCACGCGACCTGGCCTGCGAGCTTCACTGTTGCACTCCCTGCAGAGAAGATGCGCTCGCCGTCGCCCCCGGAAAGCAGGATCAGCCCGCTTGCGACGGGGGCGCGTCTGCTGCCGTCGAGCGCCTGTTGCAGCGGCGCGCAGGCCTGCGCGAGGTGTGACGTGTGCGATGCGATTTTCACGGCGAGAAGGCCGGTGCGCGCGGCGCCCTGTCTTGTCGCTTCCCGGCAGAGCTCGATGACGTCCCGCTCTGCGCCTCCGATCACGAACAGGAGGTCGGGGTTCTTGATCGCGATCTCGCAGCGGTGGTGTTCCAGCAGACGTTCGAGCGCGGCCCGGTCGAGCCCGCGGACGTAGCCGAGGCGGCCATCTGGTCCGGCCGCGCGGTCCATCTGGCGCGCGCGAACATCTGTCAGTCGGAGGGCTTCGTCGGCTGTCCATATTCCGGCGATGCTCCAGGCCGCCATCTCACCGACGCTGTAACCTGTGACGGCAGTGTGTTCAGGCAGCAGGTCGGCAATGCAGGCGTGGATCGCGAGCACCGACGTGACGGTCAGGATCTGGCTGACACGGTTGGTGGACAATACGTCCACGCTTTGTGTCCTGACGAGCTGTCGCGGATCCTCGCCGAGACAGGTGGTTGCTGCGTCGAAAACCGGCTTCGCGGCGGGCTGCTCCGCGACCAGATCGAAGATCTTGTCCGAGAGGGTGCCTTGTCCGCCGCAGAGCAGTGCAAGCATCAGCGTTCCAGTCGATCGACGAAGAGGGCCATGGCCAGCAGGTCCGCCGAGCCGCCCGGGCTCAGATTGCGCGCCACGAACGCGTGATGAATGTCGACCGCTCGTCTCCGCCAGCCGGCAGATCCGATGCCTCCTGCCGCCAGAAATGCGGATGCGCTGGCCTGCGCGAAGCGCAATCCTTGCGGCCCGCCCCGATGCAACAGATTGGTGTCGGTGACGTCGGCGATGAGCGTCATGCATGTCTGAATGCGCACCGCTTCCTCATCATGAGGAACGAGCTTCCGCGCCGCATGCAGCGCGGGAAGGGCGATGTCATACACCGACGGAAAGCCATGGGCGGCTTCCGCCCTGGCGCCGCCGGCGCCGTAGCGCCGCGAGGCGACGGCGCCATGGCTGCGCAGGGATATGGGACCTGAAAGGACGTCTTTGTCCCAGCGCCGCGACACCAGGTCGCCGAGGGATTTGTGGATGCCGAGCGCGCTGCGATATCCGGCCGCGGCGCAGAGCAGGCCTAATCCGAAGATCGCGCCGCGATGCGTGTTGACACCGCGGGTTGCAGCGAGCATGGCGCGCTCCGCCGCAACTCCGATCGCGCGCAACCGGTTCATGCCGGCGCCCTCGGCGCCTGCGGCTGCCAGATCGCTGAAGAACGGCTTCAGGGTTTCGGCGCTGCGGCACAGGAGCTCGGCGTCCATGTCGCCATGCGCGCCATTGTCGACATGGCTGACCAACCCCGGCTTGGGATAGGTCTCGACTTCGAGCTTCAGGCAAGACGATGCCAGATGGCCGAGCTGCTCCGCATCAAGCGCGGATTCCGGCCGCGATTGCCATTTGAGTGCAACGTTCATGACACGTGACCTGCGAGAAAGGCTGCCCGCGTCGTGCTGGTGACCCCGGTCGGGCCTTTCACAAGCACTTCGTCCTCGTCAGCGCCGGTCAGTTCGCGCCATTGAACCCCTCCTGCCGGACCGACGATCTCACCGTCCAGCCGCATCGGCGCCCGCTGTGCAATCCGGGCGATGTCGGACGGCAGAGTATCTCCTCGCCTGGCTGCCGACAGCGGCCAGAGCAGATCAAGGTCCGAACTGTTCGAAAGATAGCGAAGGCCGGTGAGATGCTGCCAGGCCAGGCTGCCAAAGGTGCGGGTCTCCGGCAAAAGCTGGATAAGCTCGTCGATCGTCTCGCCCCAAGCTGCGGGCGCCGTCGCGGCGGCGTCGGCCAGCAATGGGGGCGGGGCGGATGCGACGATATCGGCCGCGGCGAGTGAGATCGCAATGCGCCGTTTGCCGTGGCTCGGCGGCAGTGGCAGACCGAGCGGAATCATGCCGGCAGTATCGCTGCAAGCCGGCCGGCGAACGATGAGGGGACGGCCGGCGTGCACCCAGCCTGCGACGATCGGCTCGCTGGCGAGTTCGGGATAACGGCTCATCACGGCGGTCCATCCGGACGCCGAGGCCTTCACCATACTGTGGCGCGCGAGAGCTTCAACCATCTTGCGATCCCCGATGTAAGGCTGCCGCGACGGCAACGCGTTCAGCCAGTTCGGCCGCTTTCCGCCGTCCGCCGCGTTCGGCGCCGAGCCGGCCGCGATCATCCTGTCCTTGCGGCCGTCGCAGCACGGCCGCAAGCTGCGGCGCCAAAGGCGCATTTTCGTCCCAGACGACGTGAATGCCGCCGGTCTGCACCATGTTCTCGAGGCCCGGAGCGAACACCGGTGTCGCTTCCGCCTTGGCCTTGAGCACATCGATCGGAAGTTTGGTGACCCGCGCCATCGACGGCAGATCCATCACCGCGGGATGCGCGCCGGGCAGCGCGACCAGCGTGCCGGCGGCAAGCGCCGTCGCGATGAACGCTCCGGCCGCGCTGCCGCCGTAGAGCAGGGCGACGGTGCGGTGGCCTTCCGCTTCCGCCAGCAGCAAGGCTTTGGCGAGATGCGACAGGTATTCGCTGAGGCCGAGCAATTCGTCGCGTCGGCTCATGCGCTGGCTTGAGGAATCCACCAGGAACAGGATCGGAGCCCGATCGCCTGATCTGACGATCTCGATCACGCGTCCAGCGAGCATAATCGCCTCGTCCACGCCGAGCGGCTGTCCCTGCGTGATGCCGAGCACGTGGACCGGCCCTGCACCGGGAAGGACCGCCTTTCCCGCGATCGTCGCGGCGGTGACGTCGATATCGCTGCCGCTGGGGAACAGGCTCGTCAGAATGTCATCGAGCACCATCGGCGTTCTCCCTGTTGTTTGCCGCGCGAAGGAACGCGTCGGTCGAAAGCGATGGGATATCGGCCGGTTGACCGACGCCCAGCGCCTGCCAGATCTCGACGGCATCCTTGGACGCGCCGAAACGCTGCAGGCGTCGCTCCAGGCGCTTCTGCTCGGCTTCGAGAACCGCTACGCCGCAATCGCCCCTGATCGTGAGTGCATCGATCGCCGCCTGTCGAAACGCCAGCGCCTCGTCGTCAACGAACGTGTCGGCGCCGCCAATGAGGTAGCGGTGCTTGCCTCCCATCGTGCGCCAGACGAGGGCCCGATCGCGTGAGTCGAATTCCTCGACGCCCTTGTTGGTCTCGATCACCTCGGGGCCGCTGACGCTGATCCGCCCCTGCTCGGAGACGACGAGGCGCGAGCAGCTGCCGGCGATCAGGCTGCCGCCGCCATAGCATCCGGCGCGTCCGCCGATCAGTCCGATCACGTTGACGCCGGCGCGCCGCGCCTCGACCACCGCGCGGATGATTTCCGAGATCGCGAGCTCGCCGGCGTTGGCCTCCTGAAGACGAACACCGCCGGTGTCGAACAGGATCAGCACATCCTGGTTCAGTGTGCGTGCCGCGCGCAGCAGGCCGGTGAGCTTGGCGCCGTGGACCTCACCGAAGGCGCCGCCCATGAAGCGACCTTCCTGCGCTGCGACGAGCACGGGCGATCCTTCCAGTCGGCCGCGTCCGACGACGATGCCGTCGTCGAACTGCTCCGGCAGGTCGAAGATCGCCAGATGCGGGCTCATCTCGCGCTGCTCGGGACCGATGAATTCGGCAAAGCTGCCGGCATCGACCAGCGCTTCTATGCGCTGCCGGGCGCTCGCCTCGTACCAGCTCAGCGAAACCGTATTGGCTGTGGCCGCGGTCATCGTTCCGGCTCCTCGATCTTGCGGATGCCTTGCGCGAGGCGCAGCGCGACCGTGTCGGGCCGGGCTCCGCCGTCATTGATCGAGATACGCAAGCCACCGGCAGGGCGGCGGGCGACGAAGTCGCGCACGACGGCGTCCCACACCGCACTGAAGCCGTGGGCCGCGGTCGCGATGTCGATCACGCAGGTGTCGGCCGGCGAAGCGCGTTCCAGCAGAACCTCGAGGTTGCCGGAGGCGACGACGCCGACGATCGCCTGGATGCGGGTGCCGCCGGCCCGTGTCGGGGCAGATAGTCTGAAGCTGAGCGTTTCCATTCAAAACTCCTCACCAGTTCCGGAAGCGGCTGGGCGGACGGTAGAGGCCGCCGGAAGCCAGCATGAGATCCTTGATCGAGCGGGCCGCCAGCAGGCGCCGGTCGGCGTCGAGCGGATCGATGCCGAGATCTTCAGGGCGCCTGATCACGCCGCGCTGCCTGAGCTGCTCTACGAGCTTCGCATCACGCGCCCGGCCGACGTCGGTGTAGCCGGCAACGCCGCGGATGGCCTGCTCGCGCTCGTCCTTGTTGCGGCACATCAGGAGGTTGGCGATGCCTTCCTCGGTAACGATGTGCGTCACGTCGTCGGAGTAGACCATCACCGGCGCCAGATCGAGATCGAGTTTGCGCGCCAGTTCAAGCGCATCCAGTTGCTCGACGAAGAGCGGGACATTGCGGTCACCAAAGGTCTCTCCAATCTGCACCACGAGCTTGCGGCCGCGGCGCAGCGCGGGGGAGGAGTCGGGCGCAGCCTCGGCGCCCGCCTTGAGCCAGGGTTCGCTCGGGTGGCGGCGGCCGCGAGGGTCGGAGCCCATGTTGGGCGCGCCGCCGAAGCCTGCGATGCGGCTGGTCGTCACCGTCGAGCTGTGGCCTTCGAGGTCGATTTGAAGCGTCGATCCGATGAACATGTCGCAGGCATAGAGGCCTGCCGTCTGGCAGAAGGCACGGTTGGAGCGCAGCGATCCGTCGGGCCCGGTGAAGAAGATATCGGAGCGCGCGGCGACGTAATCCTCCATGCCGACTTCCGATCCGAAGCAATGGATCTGCTCGACCCATCCGGCTTCGATCGCCGGAATCATCGTGGGATGCGGATTGAGCGCGAAGTGGGTGCAAACCTTGCCCTTGAGGCCGAGCTTCTCGCCATAGGTCGGCAGCAACAACTCGATCGCGGCGGTATTGAAGCCGATTCCGTGATTGAGCCGGCGCACGCCGTAGGGCGCGTAGATTCCCTTGATGGCCAGCATCGCCGTCAGGATCTGGGTTTCAGTGATGGCTGCCGGGTCGCGGGTGAAGAGCGGCTCGACGTAGAACGGTCGGCCAGCTTCGACCACGAAATGCACGAGGTCGCCGGGGATGTCGACGCGCGGGACCTTGTCGACGATCTCGGTGACCTGCGCCACGACGAGACCGTTCTTATAGCTGGTCGCCTCGACCACCGTCGGTGTGTCTTCGGTGTTCGGCCCCGTATAGAGATTGCCGTCCTTGTCGGCGCTTACCGCCGCGATCAAAGCGACGTTCGGCGTCAGATCGATGAAGTAGCGGGCGAACAGCTCGAGATAGGTATGCACGGCGCCGAGTTCGATCTTGCCCCCGAAAAGCATCCGCGCGATGCGGGCCGACTGCGGGCCTGAATAGGAAAAGTCGAGCCGCCGCGCGATGCCCTTTTCGAAGATGTCGAGGTGCGCGGGCAGGACCACGCCCGATTGCACCATGTGCAGGTCGCGGACATCCTGGGGATCGAGGTTCGCGAGCGCCGAGGCGAGGATGTCGGCCTGCTTCTGATTGTCGCCCTCCAGGCACACCCGATCGCCTGACCGGATCACCGCCTTCAGAAACGCAGGCAGGCTCGGGATCGGGACAATCTTGCCCTTTGCGTGCCGTTGACCGGCCGCCAGGCGCTCTCCGAGGGCGGCCTTTTGCATACCCCAGTCGCTCATCTCGCCTCCTTGGCATGCGGGATTGGCTTCAATGGACACTAATGTATGCGTATTGCATTGGATTGTCAATTAGTGTATACACATATTCATAAGCGATGGATATTCGCATACATAGGAGGGAATTTAAGATGCGAATGCATACAAGGCGTCCAAGCCAGGGGCATCGCGCCTCATTCTCTGAGGGGAGGCGCCCGTGACCATTTCCGGCGTTGCACTGCTCGCGATTTGCACCCTGCTCGGAGGCCTGTTGGGAGACCTGCTCGGCGTTGCCCTCGGCGTTAAGGCCAATGTCGGCGGCGTCGGCATTGCGATGATGTTCCTGATCGCGGCCCGGCTCTGGCTGGTGCGGCGCGGCCTGCTCAGCCATGGGCTTAAGACCGGCGTCGAGTTCTGGGGCAGCTTCTACATTCCGATCGTGGTCGCGATGGCGGCGCAGCAAAACGTGGTCGCTGCTGCAAAAGGCGGTCCGATCGTCGTCATTGCGGGGATCGGGGCGGTCGCGGTGTGTTTCGCGATGGTGGCCCTGATCGGTCGGTTCAGCGGTCGTGTCGAGACGATGGACGAGATCGAGGCGCGAGAGGCTGAAGTGCTCGCCGCGCCAGTGCCTCAGTTCAAGTCCGGGAGGATCGGATGAACATGACGTCTCACGTTCTCACCGCGAATTCGCTGGTGACCGCGTTCGCCGCTGTCGGAATCCTGATGTGGGTATCCGGAGCAATCTCGAAATATCTCACCTTCGGGCGCATTCACGGCTCGGCGATCGCGATCATGCTGGGTCTCGTGCTGGCCTTTTTCGGAGGCATCTCCACCGGCGGTGAGAAGGGTGTGGCCGACCTGCCGGCGCTCGCCGGGATCGGCCTGATGGGAGGCGCGATGCTCCGGGACTTTGCCATCGTCGCCACCGCCTTCGAGGTCGATGTCGTTCATGCGCGCAAGGCCGGCGTGATCGGCGCGATTGCACTCGGACTGGGAACCGTCGTTCCGTTCATTCTGGGCGTTGTCGTCGCCGCGGCGTTTGGCTACACCGACGCCGAATCATTGACGACGATCGGTGCCGGCGCGGTCACCTATATCGTGGGGCCGGTCACGGGGGCGGCGATCGGCGCATCCTCACCGGTCATTGCGCTCTCGATCGCGACCGGTGTATTCAAGGCAGTGATCGTGATGATCGGTACGCCCTTCGTGGCGAAGATGATCGGCCTCGACAATCCGCGCAGCGCAATGGTGTTCGGCGGCTTGATGGGAACGGTCAGCGGCGTTTCGGGAGGGCTTGCGGCAACCGATCGGCGTCTGGTCCCGTATGGCGCGTTGACTGCGACATTTCATACCGGCTTGGGGTGTCTGGTTGCCCCCTCGGTCCTGTATTTCGCAGTGCGCGCGATCACGGGTAACTGAAAATGGTGAGTTTCTTGAACATCGTAGCCGAAGCGGAAGACGATGGTGGTCTGCTTTCCGACCGCATCCGAAACGCGCTCACAGACGAAATAGCATCCGGCGCGCTCGTCGCCGGGGCGGCGTTGGAAGAACAGCAGCTTGCCGATCGCTTTGGGGCTTCCCGGACTCCGGTTCGGGAGGCTCTCCGGCAGCTCGCCGTCAGCGGGTTGGTGGAGGTCCGTGGGCGTCGTGGGGTCGTCGTTGCACGCATGACACCCGAGCGCATCATGGACATGTTCGAGACCAGCGCCGAGGTGGAGGCGATGTGCGTCAGGCTTGCGACCTTTCGCATGACGCCGCTCGAGCGCAGTCACCTGATCGAGCTCCACGACGGATCGCGTGCGATGGTCGAGGCGAACGACGTTGATGCCTATGATGCCTTCAACCGGCAATTCCACGAATGCATCTACCGGGCGACGCACAACTCGTTCCTTGCGGAGCAAGCGCAAGATGTCCGCGCCCGTCTCAGCGCCTTCCGTCGAACCCAATTGCGCCAGGGCGATCGTATCCGGCGGTCTCGCGAGGAGCATGAGGCCATCATGCAGGCGATCGCGGAGGGCGATGGCGATTCAGCATCGCGCAGGATGCGTGCGCACATGCTGAACGCGGCCGCGGCGCTCAGGCGCTACATCGATGATCGCCTCAGGCCCGTTGATCGGCCTGAGCCCGACAACGTCTGACAAGTCCGGCTGTGAACCGCAGTTGATGCAAACCGGATGGGCGCAATGTTGCAGGAGCACCGCGACTATCGCGCGGACTTCATCGCCATGCCAAAGATCTTGCCACTCATGAGGAGAGCGATTTCGGTGGCGGGCAGCGGCTTCTGACATTCGGACAACGGATTGAGCCAGAAATTAGAGTCAGGCAACATTTCGAACAGATTGCGCGCAGCGGCGCCAAGGCACACCTCAGGCTCCTTTATATAGTCGTAGATGCGCTTCCTTGAGGTGAAGGTGGGGTGCCATCTCATGTTCTGGAAATCGACCGTTGCGACGTTGATCTCTTCCTGAAATTTGAGCGAGCGACGGCGTCCAGGCTTCATCGGCGCTTCCGGCGTCAGAATGTAAATCTCCGTCTCGAGCAAGGCGCGATAGAATGCGGGAACGATGCTGGCGTCCCTTGCGGCGGCCTGCATCAGGGCTTCGAGACTGTTTTCCGGTTCGAACATGGCGACACTCCCAATTGAACCCGGCGAGGGGCTGGACTTCAGCGCCTCCAGTTACAGCCGGATCGAGTCGTCGCGGCGCCTTCGCCGCGATCGTGCTAGTCCTTGTTGCCGCGCAGGGCGCGATAGATCGTATTGCGCGACACGCCAAGGCGACGCGCGGTCTTGCTGATGTTGTTGCCGGTTTCGGTGTACGCGGTCAGCACATGCGAACGCTGAATCTCATGCAGATTGGCCTTGAGCCCACCGCCCACCGCCTTGCCGGTCAGGCGCTCGCCGCCTGAATGCGCAAGTACGGACTCGACCGATGTCTCGTCGATCAGATCTCCCGGCTCCGTCAGCGACAATCGGGAAAGCACGTTGCGCAGTTCGCGGATGTTTCCATCCCAATCGAGTTCGGCCAAACGATCGATCGCCCCTTCGGTCAAATCCATCAAGGGATCGATCTTGTGGATCAAATGCCGCGCGATCTCGGCGAAATCGGAACGCTCGCGCAAAGGCGGCAACGTCACCTCCAGCGTGTTGAGGCGAAACAGCAAATCCGATCGGAATCGGCCCTTCGCAATCGAGTCGTCGAGATTGGCATTGGTGGCAGACACCAGGAGGACGTCGACCTGACGTTTGGTGCCGCCGACCGGCCGGACAGTCCAATCGTCCAGAAAGCGCAGCAGCACGGCCTGCAGCGTCACCGGCATGTCGCCGATCTCGTCGAGGAAGAGCGTTCCTCCGTCCGCTTCCTTGAACAGTCCCGCAGCCCCGCCTTTCTTGGCTCCCGTGAAAGCGCCTTCGGCATAGCCGAACAACTCCGCCTCGATCAGGCTGTCGGGGAGCGCTGCGCAATTCACCGGGACGAAAGCGCCGGTCCGTCCACTGGCGGCATGAGCATGGCGGGCGAGTTGCTCCTTGCCGGTGCCGGTTTCGCCACGGATCAGGATCGGCATCTTGCGGACCGCAGCGACCCCCACCCGTTGGACAACGGAAGCGATCGCCGGATCGGCGGAGACGAACTGGGTGGGGACGTCCTTGGGCGTCGGCGGCCGGGGCCGCGAGATGGCCTGCATCATCGAGAACTGGCGTGCGTTCTCGATTGTTGCGACGAACTGGCTACCGACCTCGTCCTCGAGGCGCTGGCGTTCCTTGCGCCGGCCTTCATCGACAAAGGCGCTGAATTTCGTACGAAAGACGTCGGCGAAGCGGCGACCCGGCGAGGCTGGCAGGCCATGCAGCAGGACGCTTGCGGCCCTGTTGGCTGCAAGGATCCTGCCCTCGTTATCGACGGCCAGCAGGCCCGCGCTCAACGTATGCAGATACTCGCCGCGGTTATGGAAAGCGATCAGGATGTTTCCGCGGTGATGTTCGCGGAATAGACCATTCTCGATCTGGGTTGCGGCCATCGCGACGAGCGCCTGGGTATGCGCCTGCCTCGACATGCAATCCGATGACGCGTCCAGTATTCCGGCCAGTTCGCCATCGGGCGCGAAGATCGGCGCCGCGATGCAAGTAAGATTGTTGTAGCGCGAGAAAAAGTGCTCGCCCCCGTGAACGACGATGGCCCGCTTGAGATACGCGGCGGTGCCGAGGCCGTTGGTGCCGCAAATGGCTTCGGTCCAGATGGTGCCGGGCCGAATGCTCGCGGCGTTCGAGGCATCACTGAAGCTCGAGTCCGAGATAATGTCGAGCAGCAGGCCGTCGGCATTTGCAAAGGCGATCATGAAATTGGAGCCGGCAATCTGCTGATGCAGCGTATGCATCTCCGCGAGCGCGAGACCGCGAATCAGTGAACAGCGCTGCTGCTCCTGGCGCAGAACCGCGGTGCTCACGAACTCGGGCGATGGAGGGCGCAATGTATCGAGACCAAGCGAAATGCAGCGCATCCAGCTGTCGTAGATGTCGGCTGACAGAAGCTCTGCCGGCGGCGCGCCGCGGTGATCGAGCGTCATCCAAGCATTGTCCATGCGTCGGCTGGCGGTCAGCATCCTAGCTCCTCCCGGAGTCGCTGCTTGGCGAATTCCTCTTGGTTGTAGCCCGGTTCGGGTCGTTCTCGCGCGTGGCGCGGTTCTCGCGATCATAGATCAAACAACTGAAAATCCAAATTTCTGCTCCCGCGCTGTTGCGGCCGCCAAACTGTTCCGTCTCGGAACAGTCGCGCGCAAAGTCTGCTCCGAGGCGGATCGGCGCGAGCACTTCAGCGATGGCAAGAACAATAGAAAGATCAGGCCGTTGTGCGCTTGGCACAGCCCTTGCTCAACTGTTTAGCGGGATGGCGATCGCGTCAGATCGACAGAATAAAAAATTTTGCCGGGGAGGCTGTTCAATGAAAGCGGCGGTGCTTCATGAGTTCGATGAGAAGCTGACGGCGAAGGAGTTCGTCAAATTCCAGGACGTGACTGACCCGAAGATCTCGCGCCCGATGGACGTGATCGTGCGCATCGGCGGTGCCGGTGTCTGTCGCACCGATCTGCACATCGTTGAAGGCATTTGGCGCAGCAAGGTCGACGTCAAGCTTCCATACATCATGGGCCACGAGAACGCCGGCTGGGTCGAAGCGATTGGCCCGGGTGTCGAAGGGGTCAAGGCTGGCGACAGCGTGATTTGCCATCCGCTGGTGACCAGCGGGCATTGTCTCGCATGCCGGCGAGGCGACGACATGCATGCGCTGGACAGCTCGTTTCCCGGCATCAATGCCAATGGCGGCTATGCGCAGTATCTGCTGACGGGGCAACGCTCGCTGATCAAGCTGCCGAAGTCGCTCGCACCGAAGGATGTTGCCCCCTACACCGATGCCGGGCTGACGGCTTATCGCGCCGCGAAGAAGGCATCCCGCCATCTGTTGCCCGGCGAATACGTCGCGGTGATCGGCGCCGGTGGGCTGGGTCATATCGGCATCCAGGTTCTCGCAGCGCTCTGCGCGGCAGAAATCATCGTGGTCGATCGCGCCGAACAGTCTCTCGAGCTCGCCAAGAAGTGCGGTGCGCATCATGTCGTGAAGGCAGACGGCAATGAAGTCGAGGCCGTACTGGCGCTGACCGGCGGGCGCGGCGCGGAGGCAGTGATCGATTTTGTCGGCGAGGGTGACGCTATCGCCAAGGGCCTGTCGATGACGGCGAACGGCGGCTACTACTACATCGTCGGGTATGGCGGGAAGATCGATATCCCGACCATCGACATGATCACGTCGGAAAAGACCATCGTCGGCAACCTGGTCGGCACATATGCCGAGCTGGTCGAGTTGATGGCACTCGCGGATCGCGGCCTCGTCGAACTCCACACCAGGGAATACAGGCTGAGCGAGGCCAATGACGCGCTTCATGATCTGCATCATGGGCGCATTCACGGCCGTGCGGTCCTGATCCCGTAGGGCATGTACCGCGACATGCGAAGCATCGGACCAGATCATCGAACGAGAGTGGCGCGAGTGACAAAGGACAGCCGACGCCAGCCGCCGATCACCGTCGAGGAAGCTGCTGAATTGCAGCGCGCCCGCGATCGGATGATCGCTCGGGACAGGCTGATCGACGAGATGGTCGATAACGACGAGATGCAGATCAAGAATGAGCATGCGCGCGGCGGAGCCGAAATCGAACTTGCCTGCGCCGTGCGTGGCGCGGCGCGCGCCGAGCCCGGAAGCGACGCGCATGCCGAACTGGAGCGCGCGATCGCGCGCCTGGAGATGCTCCGGGAGGAGCAACGACGCCTGGTGGCCGAGCGTGAATGGCTCAACACGTCCCTGCGTGAGATCGACAGCAGTCCTTCGTCCGGCGACCACCAACGTTCGGGGCACGCATGATGAGCAGGAACAACGCAACCATGATTGCATCAAAGGAACAGCCACACATGCCGTCTCCGCAACCGGACATGAGCGAGGAAGCCAGGTCGAAAGACGCTTTCTTCATTCAGCTGGCCGAGATCACGGAGGCCATGATCGCCGCGCACGGCAAGGATTTCGCCACCGGCGCACTGGTTCTCTCGGCGAAATTCGTCGCCGAGGGAAAACCTCTCATCAAGCGAGCCAGCGGAGGGTGACGAGACCGTCAGCGCCGGGAAATCGGGCTGACGTGAAACGACGAGTCAGCAGATCGATCAATCCATTTAACGGACTCAAAGTGAGTTTTGCGGCCGAGAATTTCAACAGTGCGAACCAGGGGTTTTGACCTGGGATCAAAAGCGAGAATGCCGGAAGCAACCCAACGTTCAAAGGAGCTGGAAATGACTGCAAGTCTGACACTGAACAAGATAACCGCGCAGAAAGGCATCAGCATCGCTGAAGCGGCCAACCGTGTGGCGGACCTTGGCTGGACGCCAAGCTACGTGCAGGAGGCGATGACCTTCCCGACCGACTACAAGATATCGAAGACGCCGCGCGACCCGATGAAGCAGGTCCTGCGATCGTACTTCCCGATGCAGGAAGAAAAGGACAACCGCGTCTATGGTGCGCTGGACGCGGCGTTGCGCGGCGACATGTTCCGCAACGTCGAGCCGCGATGGGTCGAGTGGATGAAGCTGTTCCTGGCGATCATCCCGTTTCCGGAGATCTCGGCGGCGCGCTCGATGGCGATGGTCGGGCGGCTGGCCCCCGGCGAGGAATTGCGCACCGGCTTCACCATGCAGATGGTCGATGAGTTCCGTCACTCGACGATCCAGATGAACCTCAAGAAGTGGTACATGGAGAACTACATCGACCCGGCGGGGTTCGATATCACGGAAGCCGCGTTCGGCAAGTGCTATGCGACCACGATCGGCCGCCAGTTCGCCGAGGGTTTCCTGACCGGTGATGCAATCACCGCGGCCAACGTCTATCTGACGGTCGTCGCGGAAACCGCCTTCACCAATACGCTGTTCGTGGCGATGCCGTCAGAAGCCGCCCGCAACGGCGACTACGCGTTGCCGACGGTGTTCCTGTCGGTTCAGTCGGACGAATCCCGCCATATCGGTAACGGTCACTCGATGCTGATGGCGATGATCAACGATCCGTCGAACCATCAGTTGCTGGAGCGCGACCTGAAGTACGCCTTCTGGCAGAATCACGCGATTGTCGATGCCGCGATCGGGACGTTCATCGAGTACGGCACGACCAACCGCGACAAGAACAAGGAGTCCTACGCCGAGCTGTGGCATCGCTGGATCTATGAAGACTATTACCGGACCTACATGCTGCCGCTCGAGAAGTACGGCATCAAGATCCATCACGATGAC
Organism: Bradyrhizobium sp. 26S5; assembly: GCF_036923295.1. Taxonomy (NCBI): domain Bacteria; kingdom Pseudomonadati; phylum Pseudomonadota; class Alphaproteobacteria; order Hyphomicrobiales; family Nitrobacteraceae; genus Bradyrhizobium; species Bradyrhizobium sp. 26S5. The sequence continues at coordinate 2,063,627 of NZ_CP145948.1, forward strand.
GTCGCCGCCGCCTGGGATCGGATCGTCAAGAAGAACTATGTCCACAAGACCGCGCAGTTCTTCACGGTCGGCTGGTCGGTGAACTTCTGGCGCATCGAGGCCCAGACCGAGCGGGACTTCGAGTGGTTCGAGCACAAATATCCGGGCTGGTACGCTGAATTCGGCGACTTCTGGAAGTGGCACGCAAAGCTCAGTGTACCCGGCGAAACCAACATCCTCTTCAACAGCGAAGTGGGCTACACGTACCCGCATCGGTGCTGGAGCTGCATGGTCCCGTGCCTGATCCGTGAAGACTTCGTCTGCGACGAGGTCGACGGCAAGATCTACACCTATTGTTCGGAAGGCTGCCGTTGGACCCACAAGGTGGCGTTCGCCGCCGAATACGAGGGGCGGGCGACGCCGGCCATGGGCCGCTTCAGCGGTCGCCGTGAATGGGAAGATTGCTATCACGGCTGGGATGTCGCCGATGCGATCAAGGATCTCGGTTTTGTCCGGCCCGACGGCAAGACCATGATCGCGCAACCGCATCTGCGCTTCGACGCCAAGGACATGTGGACGCTCGATCACGTGCGCGGACACACGCTTGGCAGTCCGCTGCGTGGCTTCAGGGCACTTTCGCCCGCAGAACGCGAGGTCGCGACGGCCGAATATCGCAAGGGCTTCAAGATCAATCCCTGCAACTAAAATGACGACGGGAGGGGCCGCTCCTTGCGGCCCCTCTTGCCGGGGTCGGCAAGCGCTTTGCCGATCGTTCTGTTCAACTGCTATGACAAGGCCCAGATGATGACGGACGTGCGGGTTCACAAGGTTCGTTTCGAGCCAGTGGGTATCGAGATGGAAGTGGAGGAGGGCGAGACCGTCCTTGACGCCGCGTTTCGTCAGGGCATCTCGCTGATGCACGGCTGCAAGGAAGGCCAGTGCGGCAGCTGCAAATCGAAACTCGTCGACGGCGACATCGAGCTGCTGAAGTACTCGACCTTCGCCTTACCGGACTACGAGAGCGAGACCGGACATGTGCTGTTGTGCCGTACACACGTCTACAGCGATATCAGTGTCGAACTGCTCAACTATGACGAAGACCTGCTCAGCCGTTCGATCGCGGTGAAGGCATTTGCCGGGCGTGTGGCTGCGATCCACGCGCTGACGTCGGACATCAGGCTGCTGGAGATCGAGATCGAGCGGCCGATGAAGTTCTGGGCCGGTCAGTATGTCGATCTGACGCTTCAGGATGGCACCATTACCCGCGCCTTTTCGATGGCGAATCCGCCCAGCGAGAGCACCCGTCTCCGCTTCATTATCAAGAAATATCCGAACGGGGCGTTTTCGTCCCAGCTTGACGGGAAATTGGGCGTCGATGACGCCGTGACCGCCAAGGGGCCGTATGGCACCTGCTTCCGGCGTGAAGAGCGCCCGGGTCCGATGCTGCTGATCGGCGGCGGCTCGGGGATGTCGCCGCTGTGGTCGATCCTGGCCGATCACATCGGGAGCGGGGAGCAGAGGCCGGTGCGGTTTTTCTACGGAGCCCGCACGCGCGCCGATCTGTTCTACCTCGAGGAGCTGGCAGCTATCGCGGCGCGGCTCGACGACTTCAAATTCGTGCCGGCGCTGTCGCACGCGGAGGCGGATGACGGCTGGGACGGCGAGACCGGGTTGATCCACGAGGTCGTGCTGCGCCATCTGCGCAAGGAGAAATTCAGCGGCGCCATCGACGCGTATGCGTGCGGGCCGACTCCGATGATCGACGCCGTATTGCCCGTCCTGCAAATGAACGGGGTCGAGCCTGACCACATCTACTTCGACAAGTTTACGCCGGCGGTGCGATGACGGCGTTCAAAAGTTCGTCGCAGAACAGAATGGCAAAAGGGAGTTAACAATGAGCGCGCAAGCAAGCAGAGCAGCAGCGACCAAGCCGGCAGCAATCGTCAAATCCGGGGCGGCGGGGGCCGCAGTGTTCCCGGGCTCCGACAGTCGCAAGTACAACTACTTCGAACCCAAGGGCCGCAAGGCGACCCACTACGAGGACATGACGGTCGACGTTCAGCCGGATCCGGAGCGTTATCTTCTGCAGGACTGGATCATCTCCTTCCCGGACGGAACGCCGACCTATTCCAAGGATTGGACGGCTGCGAAAAGTTCGAACTGGCACAAGTTCCGCGCCGTCGACCAGGAATGGGAGCGCACGCACTATCAGCGCCAGTCGACGATCTGCGGCATGGTGCAGAACACCATCGAGAATGGCCGGAAATCGGGAGCGCCAACCCGCTTCGATCCCGCCTGGGTGAAGATTTTGCAGAACCATCTGGGCGCCTACAAGCATGCCGAGTTCGGTCTCGGCACGTCCACGATGCAGGCGCAGCGTTACGGCTACACGCAGATGGTCAACAATGCGATCCTGACCAACTCGTCCTACAAGCTTCGTTTCGCGCAGGACATCACTCTCTATCTGAGCGAAATCGGCCTCGACCTTCCAGGCTTCGACATTGCCGCCGGCAAGAAGCACTGGCTGGAAGATCCGATCTGGCAGGGCGTGCGCAAGTCGGTTGAGTCGGTGATGGGTTCAAACGACTATCTGGAGCAATATTTTGCGACCAATGTGGTGTTCGAGCCGCTTCTCGGAGAACTCTTCCGCTCAGGCTTCCTGATGCAGGCGGCATCTGCGCAGAACGACTTCATCACTCCGGCTGTCGTCTCCGCCGCGGAAGCCGACTATGAGCGCAATCTCGCCAACACCGTCGAGCTGTTCCACATCCTCGGCACCGATCCCACCTACGGGGCGCAGAACCTTGCGTTGTTCAACAAATGGCTGGGCAAGCATGCCGATCTCGCGCTCGATGCGGCCAATCATCTGCAGCCGATCTGGTCGCAGCCGCGTGTCAAGGTCGCGGCTTTCGCCGACGCGCTGGCGCACGCGAAGAATCGCATCAGGGGCATCGCTGCCGAGCTTGGCCTGACGGTTCCGGCAAATCTCGCGTCGTAACCAATACTGCTTCACATCTTCACTCAATTCTTCAGGAGATCGACATGCTGCACGAGAATGACAACATCTTCAAATCGATGAAGGACATCACGTTCGAGGACACGGTGTCGCATCAATGCGGGGTCACGATGAACGACAGTGTCGAGGCGCGCGCCATTGCCGAGGTCATGAGCCGTCACGACCACATCAAGGTGACGTACATGCCGGCGATGATCCGCATCGATGGCGACGGCAAGATGGAATTCAAGATGGACGAGATTTCGGAAGAGCTCGGCCGGGTCATGACCCCGCATCTCTTCGAGATCTCGACCTCGACGCATTACGGCCGCATGGTGATGACGGATGACAACACCGTCATGCTGTTCGGCGATATGAACGAGATGATGAAATACATCGTCTGACGGCCGGCCTGCGAACAAACCCTGGCCGGCGCGACGCCGGCCGGGCTCATTCGACGACATCAATCGCGCCGCCTCATAACAATACGCCATCCAGCGGGATCGGGAGAAACGCCATGTACAGGACAGCCAAGGGTGAAGAGATATTTGTCATCGATGGGCATACGCATTTCTGGGATGGAAGTCCGGCAAACCAGAAGAACATCCACGGCAAGCAGTTCATCGACTGCTTCTACGCCTACCACTCGAACCTGAGCCCGCCCTCGGAGAAATGGGAGAAGGAGAAGTTCGAGAAATACGATGCCAAGACAATGTTCGACGACCTGTTCGTCACCGGCTATGACGACATGGCGATCCTGCAACCGACCTACCTCACCGATTTCTACAAGAGTGGTTTCAACACCACCGAACGAAATTCGGCGATGAAGAAGAGCCATCCGGATCGCTTCATCCTGAATGGCGCGTTCGATCCGCGCGACGGCACCAAGGGCCTGGAAGCTCTTCATGCGCTGTCCGAGAAGCACAAACTCAAGGGCGTCAAGCTCTACACCGCGGAATGGCGCGGCGAATCGAAGGGCTACAAGCTGACCGACAAGGCGTCCTACCAGTATCTCGAGGCCGCGCAAAAGCTTGGCATCAAGAATATCCACGTCCACAAGGGGCCGACGATTATCCCGCTCAATCGCGATGCGTTCGATGTGGCCGACATCGATGATGTCGCGACCTCGTTCCAGGACCTGAATTTCATCGTCGAGCATTGCGGCTTGCCGCGGCTTGACGATTTCTGCTGGATCGCGACCCAGGAGACCAACGTTTATGCGGGTCTCGCGGTGGCGCTGCCCTTCATCCATTCGCGGCCGGGTTATTTCGCCCACGTGATTTCCGAACTGTTGTTCTGGGTTGGACCGGACAAGATCCTCTACGGCAGCGATTACGGCATCTGGACGCCGAAATGGCTGATCGACAAGTTCATGGCATTCGAGATCCCGGCCGACGTCACCAAGGAGACCGGTTCGGTGTTGTCGATGGAGGCCAAGACCAAGATTCTCGGCCTCAACGCTGCCCGCATCTACGGCATCGACGTCGAGGCGCAGAAGAAGAAGATCCGGGCTGGCGGCGGTTATGCCCATTTGCCCGAAGCCGTTCACGCGCCGAGGTGATGGTCATGAAGCGTGGCGTTGAGGGGAGGGAGCGGCCGAGAAGCCGCTCGTCGGATGACAAGCAGTCCCAGATATGGGCCTGCTTGCAGGGCGTGATGGATCCGGAACTCGACGAGTCCGTCACCGAGTTGAATTTCGTGACCAGGGCCGATGTCGACTCGAAGGACCACGTCGACATCGAGTTTCGCCTGCCGACCTATTGGTGCGCTGCCAATTTCTCATTCCTGATGGCAGACGACATGCGCCGGGCCGTCAGCGCGTTGGACTGGGTCAAGGGCGTCAGCGTGGTCCTGGGTGAGCACATGTATGCCGACAAGATCAATGCGGGCCTCGCCCAGGGGCGCTCGTTCCAGGAAACGTTTGGCGCCGAGGCCGATGGCAGCCTCGATGACCTGCGTCAGACATTCCTCGTCAAGGCGTTCCAGCGCCGCCAGGTTGCACTGCTCAGCCACCTCGTTGCGCTCGGGCAGTCGCCGATGGAGATCGTGGACCTGACGTTGAGGGAGCTGGGTTGCCTGCCGCTCGACGATGCAGGTGAGAAGCTGATTCAGCGCTATCTTGAGCGGCGTGCCGTCGTAGGCCCGGCAAGCGGCGATGAGCCTGCCTTTGTCGATGCGAACGGAGCACGGCTCAGCGCCGACAGCCTTGCCGGATACGTATCGAATCTACGGCGCGTCGGCATCAATGCCGAATTCAACGGCGCGCTGTGCCGTGGCCTCCTTGCCGCGCGGTTCGACCTCGAGACACCGTTCGTACCGAAATCGAGGACGATGCCGGCGTCGCCGGGTACGTAACAGGGCCGTGATGCGGGCGCGCAGCATCGAAAACTCGTTCAGACCAGACGACCTCAAGGCAAAGTCGGGGATTTAGAATGCCGAAGATCATGTTGCACGATGAAGCTGCGCGGGCCGCGCTGGGCCGGGGCGTCGCCAAGCTCGCCAAGGCGGTACGCGGGACGCTGGGTCCGAAGGGCATGAACGCGATCATGGACCGACCGATCGGCACGCCGATCGTGTCGCGCGATGGCGTCAGCATTGCCAGCGAAATCGAACTTGAATGCCCGTTTGAGAATATGGGCGCGCAAGTGTTACGCGAGGTTTCAGCGCGAACCAATGAGGTGGCGGGGGACGGCACCACCACGGCCACCGTGCTCGCCGATGTTCTTGTGCAGGAAGGCCTGAAATGTCTGGCGGCCGGCGCCAATCCGGTCGAGCTGGTTGAAGGGCTGGAGCTGGCGGTTACCGAGACCATCACGGCGTTGCGACGGTCGGCGAGACCGCTGCAGGGGCCTGCCGGCCTGCGGGCTGTCGCGAGCATTGCGGCCAACGACACAACGCTTGGCGACATGGTGGGCGAAGCCTTCGAGCGCGCCGGCAATCACGGAATCGTCGCGGTGGAATTCGGCAACACGGTCGAGACGACGCTGGAAATCGTTGAAGGCATGGCCTTCGATCGCGGCTATCTTTCACATCACATGGTCACCGATGTCGAGAAAATGCAGGTGGTTCTCGACAATCCGTTCATCGTCGTGACCGATCTCAAGATCCAGGCCGGGGAGCAACTCGCTGGTGTGATCTCCCTGATCGAGAAGAGCGGTCGACCTTTGCTGATCATCGCCGAGGAAGTGGCGCCATCGGTCATCATGCAATTGCTGGCGCGTCGGGAGAAATCCAATTTCAAGGTCGCCGCGATTCACCCGCCGGAGTTCGGCCATTGGCGCAAGGCAATGCTCGAGGATATTGCGATCACGACCGGAGGGCGCGTCATCTCGGCTGATCTGGGCGGAAGGCTCGAGAAGGCGGAACTGCACGACCTTGGGTCCGCGCGCCAGGTGCGCATTTCCGCCTCGAAGACCCTGATCACGGCGGGAGGTGGCGACCAGAAGACCATCGCGGCGCGACGCGAACAGGTGTTGCGCCAATACGATGCCGCTCCCGAAAATATCGAGCGGGACAAGTTCCAGGAGCGGATCGCAAAACTGTCCGGCGGCACAGCGATGATTCTTGCCGGCGGCGCGACGCCGGTCGAACAAAAACGCCGGACCCAGTTGATCGAGGATGCCATCAACGCGACCCGCGCCGCGCTCGAAGAAGGCATTGTGCCGGGTGGCGGAGTGGCCTTGCTCAGGATCGGTGCAAGACTCGACGAATTGATCAATCGTCTGGACGGAGGAGCCAGGCAGGGCGCCGAGCTGCTGCAACGCGCGCTCAGTCGGCCGCTTTTCTACATTGCCGCCAATGCCGGCCTGAACGGTGAGGCGGAGGTTGCGAAAATTGCCAAGGCCACGAATGGCCACGGGCTCGACGTGCGCAATGGCGCGGCGGTCGATCTTGTCGAAGCTGGCATCATCGACCCGGTCAAGGTTTGCTACAGCGCGGTTCGCAATGCGGCATCGGTGGCTGGACTGATCCTGACAACGCAGACCTTGATCGCCAAGAAGCCGGATGATTACGATCCGACCGCTGGCCCGGCCCGAGGTGGCGGTGCTGAGCTGCTTTGAACGGAACGGATCATCGGTTCGAGGCGACCGGCGCTCCGTCCATAGCCGGGCACGCTGCGATACTCGCAGCATCCGGTGGTTCGAGGCACTATGGCATCACTCGGGCTTCTTCTGCCCGAGAGCGCGATAGATGGTGTTTCTCGAGACGCCGAGACGGCGCGCGGTTTCGCTGACGTTTCCGGCGGTCTCGGCATAAACCACAAGGATTCGCGCGCGATGGATGTCGTGAAGTGATCCGGACTCAGTTCCGGCGGGGTGAACGATGTTCTCCGCGCTTGCTTCGTTGATGGATCCGTCCGCAGCGGCAAGGCTGAATCGCGCCAGAACGTTGCGGAGCTCGCGGACGTTGCCAGGCCAGGGACGTGCGGCGAGATGCGCAATGTCGGTCGGCGTGATCTCGCAAGTCGGGTCGATCGTATTGAGCAGATGGCGAACGATGGCATCAAAGTCGTTGCGGTCCCGGAGTCGCGGCAGAGTGACCTCGAGCGTATTGAGACGATAGAGCAGGTCGGATCGGAACCGGCCTTCGGCGATGGCCTTGTCCAACCTGGCGTTGGTGGCGGAGATCAGAAAGACATCGACCTTCGATCTGGCGCCGCCGACGGGGCGCACGGTCCAGTCGTCGAGCAGGCGCAGAAGCACCGCCTGCAGCGCGACGGGCATGTCGCCGATTTCGTCAAGGAACAGCGTGCCGCCGTCGGCCTCCCTGACCAGTCCAATCGCGCCGCCGCGCCGCGCCCCGGTGAATGCTCCCTCGGCATAGCCAAACAGCTCGCTCTCGATCAGGCTTTCCGGCAGGGCGGCGCAATTCACGGGGATGAACGCGCCGGTTCGCCCACTTGCCATATGGGCGTGGCGGGCAAGCTGCTCCTTGCCGGTTCCGGTCTCGCCGCGGATCAGGATGGGCATCTTGCGTGCTGCCGCGGTCTCGACTTGACGGACGATGGCCCGGACCGCGGGGTCGCGCGCAACGAAGCCGGCGGCCGGGCTCTGAAGAGACCGCGGTTCCGGCTTTGAATCCTTTCGGGCAGATGATGAGCTCGCGGTCTCGCGGCCTTCAGATTCGGATCTCGATTTCTGGACGTCGCGATGCGTGATCAACTGGCGTCGTCGCGCATGCAGCACCACGATGGCGCCGATGCCGGAGCGCTCGTTCTCGACGAAGTTGACGCTCGCATTGGGAAGCAGCTCCTTCAACCTGATCGGCCACTCGTCGAAGGGAACCGTCTTCAAGAAGCGGGTTGGCGCGTCGTTGCGAATGCCGTGGCGATCATGCTGGAGCGCGTTCAGGGCACGCTCGGTGGCGTGGAGGATCATGCCACGGCGATCAAGCACGATGCATTCATCGTTCGCCCATTGCGATCTCTTGGCGAGAAAGCGGCAAAGCAACTCCTCATGTTCCTGTCGGACCGATTGGGCGAGGACGCTTTCCACGTGATGGCCGACCGCGACGGCCAAGGCCAGGCTCTGCGGATTGAAGGTGCTTGCAGGACCCGAGATATCGACCACGCCAAGCAGTTCGCCATCGGTCGGGTCATGAACCGGGACGGCAGCGCAGGTCCACCGTTGCACCTCCGAGCAGAAATGCTCGGTACCGTGAATTTGGACAGGTTTCGATTCCGCTATCGCGGCGCCAATCGCGTTGGTGCCGATGTCGGCCTCGCTCCAGCGACCTCCGTGTTCGAGATGGACTGCGCGGCCGGCGTCAATGACCCTGTCGTCACCCTGCGTATCGATGATCAGCCCACTCGGATCGGTGAGGATCATGATTGAGTTTGCATCGCGCAGGAATGTTCTTGAATTCTCGAGCGCGCAGCGGGCGGCATGACGGAGCGACGCGTACTTGGAGCGATGGCGAAACAACTCGGCGTCCGCGACGAGTGGCGCTCGCGCACGGTCGACGGTGACGTGATGGTTCCTGGATCGCTGCCACGACGCTGCTACCGATGATCTCAGGTCGGATGACAACGCTCCGCGCTCGACGAACTTCTCCCACGCCGCCAGCACTTCTCGTTGGTCCATCCCGGCTCCTCCGACGTGAAAGATGCCGGACCCGCTCATGACGGGCCCTGCGATCATTCACCTGAATGCGGGGGGTGCCTGCCGCAACTGCCGGTTCGCTCACGCAAAGTCCGACGGTAAGACCCTTCCAGGCCGCCGTGACGGCGCCTGAATCGAATTCCCTACCCGTCGCACCCGCAGTGAAGACGATCGCGCCTTCCGATCAAACAACCCTTCAGCGTCCCACGTCCCCAACGTCCCAGGCTTTTCTCCCAAGCCCGTTGACCAGATCAGCCTATACGTTTTGAATGGTTCTAGCAAAGGTGGCGATCGAAGTTCCGCTGGGCCGCGGCTCGATGTGTTCGAAAGTCCGGGCCAGGGCCCGCTGCAGTGCGGCGCAGCATCCGGGAAAAGGCGGTAACGCTCCCCCTACCAAATATGTGCGCAAAGGCGCGCTGGGACCTCGTCGCCGACCAGTTGTCGGGAATCCTTCCATCAAATGCGATGCGCCGTTCGATCGCAGCCAGTGGCTAGCGATGTCTGCGCTCACGCAATTTGCGGAAGTCGTCGCCTGCGTGGTGCGAGGAGCGCGTCAGCGGGGTGGCCGAGACCATCAGGAAGCCCTTGGCAAACGCGGTCTTCTCATAGGCTTCGAATTCGTCAGGCGGCACGAAGCTGACGACGGGATGGTGCTTGCGCGTCGGTTGGAGATACTGGCCGATGGTCAGGAAATCGACGTCGGCGGAGCGCAGATCGTCCATCAGTTGCAGCACCTCGCTGCGGTCTTCGCCGAGGCCGACCATGATCCCCGACTTGGTGAAGATCCGTGCGTCGAGTTCCTTCACGCGCTGCAGCAGCCGGACCGAATGGAAATAGCGCGCGCCCGGGCGCACCGTCAGATACTTCGACGGCACCGTCTCCAGATTGTGGTTGAACACGTCAGGGCTCGCCGCAACAACGATTTCGAGCGCGCCACTCTTGCGCAGAAAATCCGGGGTGAGGATTTCGATCGACGTGCCGGGACTGGTTGCGCGAATGGCGGCAATGGTCGCAGCGAAATGGACGGCGCCGCCGTCGGCCAGATCGTCGCGATCGACCGAGGTGACGACCACGTGCTCCAGTCCCAACTTGGCCACTGCTTCGGCGACCTTGCTGGGCTCATCGGCGTCGAGCGGACCGGGCAGGCCGGTTCGCACATTGCAGAAGGCGCAGGCGCGCGTGCAGGTGTCGCCCATGATCATGAAGGTCGCGTGCTTCTTCGTCCAGCATTCGCCGATGTTGGGACAACCGGCTTCCTCGCAGACGGTCACGAGCTTGTTCTCGCGCACGATGCGCCGCGTCTCGGCCCATTGGGCCGAGCCGGGCGCCTTCACGCGGATCCATGCCGGCTTGCTCTGCAGCGGTGTGTCGGGGCGGTTGGCTTTTTCGGGATGGCGCGGCCTATCGGCCCGCAGCTTCGTGCGCGGATCGTTGTTGAGGAGATCGAGTATCACTGTCATGCGCCCCAACCTCGTGGTGTGCGAGAGCCGACCATGCCAGCGACCCCGCTCAAACCGTGCGACACGTTCCGAATTGCGCATGCCATCGCGCGATGAGAACGCCGATGCGCGCTTGATCGCAGACATTCAGTCATCGAGGCGAAGCTCGTCAACTTGAATTTGTCGTTCCGCGCTGCTGTCGGTTGGTGACCGCGTGCGGCCTGTGCGGAGAAGCTCTCGCTCCGCGTGCGCAGGGCGGTTTGACGGCATCGTCCCCGATCTTCGGACGCCTCGACCAGCACAATCCGAGATTTCGGATGATCGCTCCGCCCGGTTTTCCGGACCTTCAGACGGATCCGATCCCGACGCGGTGGCGGGTGCACTGGCATGCACGGCAAAGCCAAGCAAACTGAACGACATCGCTGTGATCGACCGGGCATTTCACGGTCTGGCACGAATGCTGCTTGGGTACCTGCCAAAAGGAGCAACAGCTCCAGAACATACAGTGCGAGGGGACGTTCAGATGCCAACCAACACTCAGCTCACCGCCTAACGCGACCGGGACATCGCCGGTTCGCATTGCGTGCTTCCGCATGAACGCGGGTCGCAATGAACGCGGGCGTGCAACTTCGGCTTGGCATGCAATGGAGAAGACAATGACGATGGCGGACGCTCACGATCAGGATCCGCAGGAAACCCGGGACTGGCTTGATGCCTTGTCGGCGGTCCAGGGGCATCGCGGCAATGAACGCGCCGAGTTCGTCGTCAATGCGATGCTCGAGGCGGCGCGCCGCGGCGGCCTTCAGATCGAGCAGTCGCTGACGACGCCCTATTGCAACACAATCCCGCTGGACCAGCAGCCGGCGCTGCCCGGCGACCGCGCGATCGAGCACAAGCTTCGCTCCATCATCCGCTGGAACGCCCTTGCGATCATTCTGCGCGCCAACAAGGAAAGCTCGGAGCTCGGCGGCCATATCGCGAGCTTCCAGTCGGCTGCCACACTCTATGACATCGGCTTTGGCCATTTCTGGCACGCGCCGACCGATGCTCATGGCGGCGACCTGATTTTTGTCCAGGGGCACTGCTCGCCCGGCATCTACGCGCGCGCCTTCCTCGAAGGACGATTGAGCGAGGAGCAGCTGCTCAGCTTCAGGCAGGAGACCAGCGGCAAGGGATTGTCGAGCTATCCGCATCCCTGGTTGATGCCGGACTTCTGGCAGTTCCCGACGGTGTCGATGGGGCTCGGGCCCTTGATGGCGATCTATCAGGCGCGCTTCCTGAAATATCTCGAGAACCGCAAGCTGGCCGATACGTCCAACCGCAAGGTCTGGGCGTTCATGGGCGACGGCGAAACCGACGAGCCGGAATCGCTCGGCGCGATCTCGCTCGCCGGTCGCGAGAACCTCGACAATCTGATCTTCGTCATCAATTGCAACCTTCAGCGGCTCGATGGACCCGTTCGCGGCAACGGCAAGATTGTGCAGGAGCTCGAAAGCATCTTTCGCGGTGCGGGCTGGAACGTCATCAAGGTGCTGTGGGGCTCGGGGTGGGACCGCCTGCTGCAAAAGGACAAGAGCGGGCTGCTGCTCAGGCTCATGGAGGAATGCGTCGACGGCGAATACCAGGACTTCAAGAGCAAGAGCGGCGCTTACATTCGCGAACACTTCTTCGGCAAGTATGAGGAAACGAAACAGCTCGTCGCTGATATGAGCGACGACGATATCTGGCAGCTCGCGCGCGGCGGCCATGATCCCGAGAAGGTCTTTGCCGCTTACACCGCGGCCGTGAACCACAAGGGCCAGCCGACGGTCATTCTGCCGAAGACCGTCAAGGGCTACGGCATGGGCGAATCCGGCGAAGGCCAGATGATCGCCCATCAGGCCAAGAAGATGACGCAGGACGCGCTGCGCGGTTTCCGTGACCGCTTCCAGGTGCCGGTCTCCGACGCCGATTTGGCCAAGGTGCCTTTCCTCCGGCTGCCGGAAGATAGCCCGGAAATGAAGTATTTCCGGGCACAGCGCGAAAAGCTCGGCGGCTACCTGCCGCAACGCCGGCGCAAATCCGCGTCCTTGCAAATTCCCCCGCTCTCGACGTTCCAGCGGCTGCTCGAAAACACCGGCGACCGCGAGATCTCGACCACGATGGCGTTCGTGCAGTTGCTCGGCGCCCTCGTGCGCGACAAGGCGATCGGCAAGCACATCGTGCCGATCGTGCCGGACGAATCCCGCACCTTCGGCATGGAGGGTATGTTCCGGCAACTCGGCATCTATTCGTCTGTCGGTCAGCTCTACAGGCCGCAGGATGCCGATCAGCTGATGTACTATCGCGAGGACAAGAGCGGGCAGGTCTTTCAGGAAGGCATCAACGAAGGCGGCGCGATGTCGAGCTGGATTGTCGCCGCGACGTCCTACTCGACCAACAACGTGCCGATGATCCCGTTCTACATCTACTACTCAATGTTTGGCTTGCAGCGGGTCGGCGACCTCGCCTGGCTCGCAGGCGACATGCGCGCCCGGGGCTTCCTGCTCGGCGGCACGGCCGGCCGTACCACGCTGAACGGCGAAGGCCTGCAGCATGAGGACGGCCACAGCCACGTGCTCGCCGCCACCATCCCGAACTGCATCTCCTACGATCCGACCTTCGCCTATGAAGTCGTGACCATCGTCCGCGAAGGCATGCGTCGCATGTATGAGGCGCAGGAGGACGTCTACTACTACATCACCCTGATGAACGAGAATTATCAGCACCCGGCGCTGGCTGACGCAGGCACGGGCGCCGAGGAGGGAATTCTCAAAGGCCTCTACCTCCTGAAGAACGGCGGCGAGACCGCGAAAAAGGGACTGCGCGTCCAGCTCGTCGGCTCGGGCACGATCCTGCGCGAGGTGATCGCGGCGGCCGATCTGCTCAAGGCGGACTTCGGTGTGACCGCGGACGTCTGGAGTGCAACCAGCTTCAACGAACTGCGTCGTGACGGTATGGCGGCGGAACGCTGGAACCTGCTGCATCCGACCGAGCCGCGCCGCAAGAGCTGGGTGGAAGCGCAGCTCGAAGGGCATCCGGGGCCGGTCGTGGCTTCGACCGACTACATGCGCAACTACCCCGACCAGATCCGGGAATATGTGCAGGCGGCCGGCCGCCGCTACGTCGTGCTCGGCACCGACGGGTTCGGCCGCAGCGACTATCGCGTCAAGCTCCGGAAATTCTTCGAGGTCGACCGCCACTATGTCGCCGTCGCGGCACTCAAGGCGCTCGCCGATGAGGGAACGATCAAGCCCGCAATCGTCGTCGAGGCCATCGCCAAATACCAGATCGATGCCGGGCGCGCCGCGCCGTGGACCGTGTGAGGCAGGGGAGCCGAGGGCAGAGCGATGAGTGGTCTGATCGACATCAAGGTTCCCGATATTGGTGACTTCAAGGACGTCCCGGTCATCGAGGTCTTCGTCAAGCCGGGCGACAAGGTGAAGGCCGAGGATCCGCTGGTCGCGCTGGAGTCCGACAAGGCGACCATGGAGGTGCCGTCGCCGCGCGATGGCGTGGTGAAGTCAGTGGTCGTCAAGGTTGGCGACAAGGTAAGCGAAGGCGTGGTGATCGTTAAGTTCGAAGGTGCGGGCGCCGAGCAGGCCGAAACGCGCCCCGTCGTCAGCGCGCCGCCTTCGCCCGTCAGCGCCCCGGCGGGTATCGCCGAGGTCCGTGTCCCCGACATCGGCGACTTCAAGGACGTTCCGGTCATCGAGATCTTCGTCAAGCCCGGCGACAGCGTCAAAGCTGAGGATCCGCTGATCGCGCTCGAGTCGGACAAGGCGACAATGGAAGTGCCGGCGCCGCTCTCGGGCACCGTGCGCGAGATCAAGGTGAAGACCGGTGACAAGGTCAGCGAAGGCGCGATCATTCTCGTGCTTGCGACCAGCGATGCATCCGCCGCGGCCAGCCCTGCCGCGGCTGCGCCGGCACCGGCAGCATCGGCACCCGCCGCTGCCGTGGCGCAGGCCGGCGGGGTCGACGAGAAGGCCTTTGCGCTTGCCTATGCCGGCCCCGCGGTCCGTAAGCTGGCGCGCGAGATGGGTGTCGATCTCGGCAAGGTAAAGGGCTCGGGCAATCATGGCCGCATCCTGCGCGAGGATGTCGAGACCTTTGCCAAGGGCGGAGCATCAGCCGCCAAGCCGCAGGCTGCGGCGGCAAGCGGAGGCGGCGTCGGTGGCATCGACCTGCTGCCCTGGCCCAAGGTCGATTTCGCGAAATTCGGGCCGGTCGAGCGCAAGGAGCTCGGCCGCATCAAGAAGATTTCGGCCGCTAATTTGCACCGCAACTGGGTCGTCATTCCGCACGTCACGACCCATGACGAGGCCGATATCACCGATCTCGAGCAATTCCGGGTGAAGATGAACAAGGAGCTGGAGAAGAGCGGCGTCAAGCTCTCGCTGCTGCCCTTCATGGTGAAGGCGGCGGTCGCGACGCTGCAGAAATTCCCGGAGTTCAATGCCAGTCTCGACGGCGACACGCTGGTCTACAAGAACTACTGGCACATCGGGTTCGCCGCGGACACGCCCAACGGCCTGATGGTGCCGGTGATCCGCGATGCCGACAAGAAATCGGTGCCGGAGATCGCCAACGAGATGAACGCGCTCGCCAAGCTGGCGCGCGAGGGCAAGATCAAGCCGGACCAGATGCAGGGCGGCACCTTCTCGATCTCGTCGCTGGGCGGCATCGGCGGCATCTACTTCACGCCGATCATCAACGCGCCGGAAGTCGCGATCATGGGCGTCTGCAAGGGATACTGGAAGCAGCATTCGCCTGACGGCAAGACCTGGACCTCGCGCCTCACTCTGCCGCTGTCGCTGTCCTGGGATCACCGCGTCATCGACGGCGCGGCCGCCGCACGCTTCAACGTCTACTTCGCCAATGTGCTCGCTGATCTGCGGCGCGTGTTGTTCTGAGATCGGGGGAGAGCAGCATGGCTCAGCAGATCGAAGTGAAGGTGCCCGATATCGGCGACTTCAAGGACGTCGCCGTCATCGAGGTCATGGTGAAGCCCGGCGAGACCGTCGCGGTCGATACCAGCCTGATCATGGTCGAGTCCGACAAGGCATCCATGGAGATCCCGTCCTCGCACGCCGGCGTCGTCAAGGAAGTCAGGGTCAAGGTCGACGACAAGGTGAGCGAAGGGTCGACGATCCTCGTGCTGGAGACCTCGGGCGCCGTGGCTGCGCCGGCACCCGGGCCCACATCGCAGCCGGCCGCCGCGCCGCCGCCGGTTGCGCCCGCCGCGGCGTCCTATTCCGGCAAGGCGGAGATCGAATGCGACATGCTGGTGCTGGGCGCCGGTCCCGGCGGCTATTCGGCCGCCTTCCGCGCCGCCGATCTCGGCATGAAGACCGTGCTGGTCGAGCGTTACGACACGCTCGGCGGCGTGTGTCTTAACGTCGGCTGTATCCCGAGCAAGGCGCTGCTGCATACGGCATCCGTCGTCGACGAGGTGAAGCATCTCCCGGACCACGGGATTTCGTTTGGCGCGCCGCAGATCGACCTCGGCAAGCTGCGCTCCTTCAAGGAAGGCGTGATCAAGAAGCTGACGGGCGGGCTCGCCGGGATGGCGAAGGCCCGCAAGGTCGAGGTGGTGACCGGCGTCGGCGCGTTCCTCGATCCGCATCATCTCGAGGTTGCCGTGGCAGGCGGCAAGAAGACGATCAAATTCGCCAGGGCGATCATCGCCGCCGGCAGCCAGTCCGTGAAGCTGCCGTTCCTACCCGAGGATTCGCGCATCGTCGATTCGACCGGCGCGCTCCAGCTGAAGTCGATCCCGAAGCGCATGCTGGTGATCGGCGGCGGCATCATCGGGCTCGAAATGGCGACGGTGTATTCTACCCTTGGCGCGCGCATCGACGTCGTCGAGATGCTCGACGGCCTGATGCAGGGCGCCGACCGTGACCTGGTCAAGGTCTGGGACAAGATGAACGCCGGTCGCTTCGACAAGGTGATGCTGAAGACCAAGACGGTCGGCGGGAAGGCCACCGAAGCCGGGATCGAGGTCAGCTTCGAAGGCGAGCAAGCCCCCGCCGGACCGCAGCTCTATGACCTCGTCCTGGTGTCGGTCGGCCGCAGCCCGAACGGCAAGAAGATCGGCGCCGACAAGGCCGGTGTCGCGGTCACGGATCGCGGCTTCATCGACGTCGACAGGCAGATGCGCACCAACGTGGCGCACATCTTCGCCATTGGCGACGTCGTGGGGCAGCCGATGTTGGCGCACAAGGCTGTGCATGAAGGTCATGTGGCGGCCGAAGTGGCCCATGGCGAGAAGTCGTATTTCGATGCGCGGCAGATTCCGTCCGTTGCCTACACCGATCCCGAAGTGGCCTGGGCCGGCAAGACCGAGGAGCAGTGCAAGGCCGAGGGCATCAAGTTCGGCAAGGCGGTCTTTCCCTGGGCGGCCTCCGGCCGGGCCATTGCCAACGGACGCGACGAGGGCTTCACCAAGCTGCTGTTCGACGCGGCGACCCATCGGGTGATCGGCGGCGGGATCGTCGGCACGCACGCGGGCGATCTGATCAGCGAGGTCTGCCT
This sequence comes from Bradyrhizobium sp. 26S5, assembly GCF_036923295.1. NCBI lineage: Bacteria > Pseudomonadati > Pseudomonadota > Alphaproteobacteria > Hyphomicrobiales > Nitrobacteraceae > Bradyrhizobium > Bradyrhizobium sp. 26S5. Next base: position 2,080,699 of record NZ_CP145948.1, read on the forward strand.
TGCGATCGAGATGGGATGCGAGCCTGCGGATATCGGCAAGACCATTCATCCGCACCCGACGCTCGGCGAGTCCATCGGCATGGCGGCGGAGGTCTTTGAGGGCCATTGCACCGATCTGCCGCCACAGAAGAAGAAATGACGTTTGCCTGCCGATACGCAGGCACAGAGAGATCAGGGAGAAGACACAATGTCTGCAGCGACCACTGCGACGTCCGGAACGTTGCCTGTCACGCAGAAGAAGCCGTTTTACCGGATTCTGTACGTTCAGGTGCTCGCGGCGATCGTGCTCGGCGTGATTGTCGGCTGGCTCTGGCCTGATCTCGCCAAGAACGACTGGATCAAGGCGATGGGCGACGGCTTCGTCAAGCTCATCAAGATGGCGATTGCGCCGATCATCTTCTGCACGGTGGTTTCGGGGATCGCCCACATTTCCGAAGTGAAGAAAGTGGGTCGCGTCGCGATCAAGTCGCTGGTCTATTTCGAGGTCGTCTCGACCTTTGCGCTTGCGCTGGGCCTGATCGTCGCCAACGTGCTGCGGCCGGGCGCGGGCTTCCAGGGCCAGTCGAACGCCGCCGCGGTCGCCGGCTATGCCAAGCAGGCGAGCGAGATGAAGTCGGTGGACTTCGTCCTGCACATCATTCCGGACACCGTGGTCGGAGCGTTCGCCCAAGGCGAAATCCTGCAGGTGCTGCTGTTCGCCATCCTGTTCGGCTTCGCGCTGATGGGGCTCGGCGAACGGGCTCACACGGTCCGTTCGATGATCGACGACGTCGCGCATGCGATGTTCGGCGTCATCTCGATCGTCGTCAAGGTCGCGCCGATCGGCGCTTTTGGCGCCATGGCCTACACGATCGGCCGCTACGGTCCCCAGGCGCTCGGCAATCTCGCCGGTCTGATCGCGACCTTCTATCTCACCGCGCTGCTGTTCGTGGTCGTCGGGCTCGGCATCATCGCCCGCATCGCCGGCTTCTCCATCTTCAAGTTCCTCAAATACATCAAGGACGAGCTGCTGATCGTGCTCGGCACGTCATCCTCGGAAAGCGCGCTGCCGCAGCTGATGGAAAAGCTGGAGCGTCTCGGCTGCTCCAAGTCGGTCGTTGGCCTTGTCGTGCCCACCGGCTACTCCTTCAACCTCGACGGCACCAACATCTACATGACCTTGGCGACGCTGTTCATCGCCCAGGCGATGAATGTTGAGCTCAGCTTCGGCGAGCAGATGACGATCCTCATCGTTGCCATGCTGACGTCGAAGGGCGCCTCGGGAATCACGGGCGCCGGCTTCATCACGCTCGCTGGCACGCTTGCGGCAGTCAGGCCGGAGCTGCTTCCCGGCATGGCGATCGTACTCGGCATCGACAAGTTCATGAGCGAATGCCGGGCGTTGACCAATCTGTGCGGCAACGGCGTCGCTTGCGTCGTCGTGGCGTGGTGGGAAGGCGAACTCGACCGCGAGAAGCTGCGCGCCGGACTCGATCGCGACATCGATCCGAGCGACATCGAAGTCGCTGTAACGACGGGCTAGGCGAATACGGAAGGTGGTCGCCGACGATCACCGCCAGTTCATCAGAAATGTATCAAGGGAGTTGGTCATGACGGACGTGGTTGTGGTTTCCGCGGCGCGGACACCGGTGGGCTCCTTCAACGGAGCGTTCGGGGCGATACCCGCTCACGAACTCGGGGCGATCGCGATCAAGGGCGCCCTCGAACGCGCCAAAGTGTCGCCTGAAGACGTCGACGAGGTCATCCTGGGCCAAGTCTTGTCCGGCGGTGAGGGCCAGAACCCGGCGCGGCAGGCCGCGATGGCAGCCGGCATTCCGCAGGAGAAGACGGCGTGGGGCATGAACCAGCTGTGCGGCTCGGGCCTGCGGTCGGTGGCGCTCGGCCTGCAGCAGATCGCCAATGGCGACGCCAGGATCATCGTCGCCGGCGGCATGGAGTCGATGTCGATGGCGCCGCATCTGTCACATATGCGCGGCGGCACCAAGATGGGCGACGTCAAATTCATCGACTCCATGTTGAAGGACGGCCTGCTCGATGCCTTCCACGGCTACCACATGGGAGTCACGGCGGAGAACATCGCCGCCAGATGGCAGATCACCCGCGAGGAGCAGGATGCGTTCGCGACCGGCTCGCAGAACAAGGCCGAGGATGCGCAGAAGGGCGGCCGGTTCAAGGACGAGATCGTTCCAGTCACGGTCAAGACCCGAAAGGGAGAAATCGTCGTCGATCAGGACGAATACATCCGCCCGGGCACGACGCTGGACGCGCTTGCCAAGCTGAAGCCTGCCTTCAACAAGGAGGGCACGGTGACCGCCGGAAACGCTTCGGGTCTCAACGACGGTGCGGCCGCGCTGGTGTTGATGAGCGCCGACGAAGCCAGCAAGCGCGGCCTGGCGCCGCTTGCGAAGATCGTCTCGTGGGCCACCGCCGGCGTCGATCCGGCGGTGATGGGCTCGGGGCCAATTCCGGCATCGCGCAAGGCGCTGGAAAAGGCCGGCTGGAAAGTCAAAGACCTCGATCTTGTCGAAGCCAATGAGGCCTTTGCGGCGCAGGCGATCGCCGTCAACAAGGACATGGGCTGGGATCCGTCGATCGTGAACGTGAACGGTGGCGCCATTGCCATCGGCCATCCGATCGGCGCGTCCGGCGCGCGGGTTCTGACGACGCTCTTGTTCGAAATGCAGAAGCGTGGCGCGAAGAAGGGTCTCGCCACGCTGTGTATCGGCGGCGGCATGGGCGTCGCCCTGACGGTCGAGCGCTGAGCGAGGCCGGGCTCACCTCAACAAGGGCCGGCGGGTGCAAATCAATCAAGATCGGGAGGCAATCATGTCCAGAGTTGCAGTGGTGACCGGTGGAACGCGCGGTATCGGCGAGGCGATCTCGATCGCCCTCAAGGCAGCCGGATACAAGGTGGCGGCAAGCTATGCCGGCAATGATGAAGCGGCCGCGAAGTTCAAGACCGAGACCGGCATCAATGTCTACAAATGGGATGTCTCGAACTACGAGGCGTGCGTCGCCGGCCTGAAGCAGGTCGAGGCCGATCTCGGGCCGGTGGAGGTGCTGGTCAACAATGCCGGCATCACCAAGGACGGCATGTTCCACAAGATGACGGCGGAGCAATGGTACGCGGTCATCAACACCAATTTGAACTCGCTGTTCAACATGACTCGGCCGGTGTGGGAAGGGATGCGCGAGCGGAAGTTCGGCCGGGTGATTTGCATCTCCTCGATCAACGGCCAGAAGGGCCAGATGGGCCAGGTCAACTACTCCGCCGCCAAGGCAGGCGACATCGGCTTCGTGAAGGCGCTGGCCCAGGAAGGCGCGCGCGCCGGGATCACGGTGAACGCGATCTGTCCCGGCTATATCGCCACCGAGATGGTCAAGGCGATCAACCCGGAGATCGTGGCCAAGAACATCCTGCCTCAGATTCCGGTCGGCCGCTTGGGTGAACCGCACGAGATCGCGCGCGCGGTACTGTTCCTGGCGTCCGACGATGCCGGCTTCGTCACGGGCTCGACGATCTCGGCGAATGGCGGTCAGCACGTGGTCTGAGCTGTTCCGGCAACGCGCCGCAAGGGTGACGGCGCGTGCGCTCGACGCGGGCCCGCCTGGCGTCAGCCGAGGGCGAAAATGAAAGCGAGGGACAAGCCCATTGCGGCCCCTCGGACGAAGACATCAAGCCGGGGAACATGATGGACCAGGATCTGAAGGAAGCCGCACTCGAATATCATCGCTTGCCGACGCCGGGAAAGATTTCCGTGGTGCCGACCAAGGCGATGGCCACCCAGCGCGATCTGGCGCTGGCGTATTCACCGGGTGTGGCGGAGCCTTGCCTGGTCATCGCCAAGGACCCGCTACAGGCCGATGTGCTGACGGCACGCAGCAATCTCGTCGCCGTCATCACCAACGGCACCGCGGTGCTCGGCCTCGGCAATATCGGCGCGCTGGCCGGCAAACCGGTCATGGAAGGCAAGGCGTGCCTGTTCAAGAAGTTCGCCGGAATCGATGTCTTCGATATCGAGCTCGCCGAGGAAGACCCCGACGCGCTGATCGAGACCATCGCCAGGATGGAGCCGACCTTCGGCGGCATCAACCTGGAGGACATCAAGGCGCCGGAATGCTTCTACATCGAGAAGAAGCTCCGCGAGCGGATGAAGATACCGGTGTTCCACGACGATCAGCACGGCACCGCGATCATCGCGGCCGCAGCGATCCTCAATGGACTGAAGCTGGTCAAGAAGGACATCGCGGACGTCAAGCTGGTTTGCTCCGGCGCCGGCGCCGCGGCGCTCGCTTGTCTTGATCTGATCGTGAGCCTTGGACTGCGCCGCGAGCGGATCATCGTGACCGATGCCAAGGGTGTCGTGTATGCCGGCCGCGTGGAAAGCATGGACGACAACAAGGCGCGCTATGCCGTGAAAACGGACGCGCGAAAGCTGGACGATATCATTGAAGACGCGGACATCTTCCTCGGCCTGTCGGCCGGCAAGGTGCTGACGCCTGATATGGTCAAGAAGATGGGCCGGGATCCGTTGATCTTCGCGATGGCCAATCCGATTCCCGAGATCATGCCGGAGGATGCGCTGGCGGTTCGTCCCGATGCGGTCATCGGCACCGGGCGTTCGGACTACCCCAACCAGATCAACAATGTGCTTTGCTTCCCGTTCATCTTCCGCGGTGCGCTCGACTGCGGGGCGACCACCATCAATGAGGAGATGAAGCTTGCGACGGTCCGCGCGCTCGCGGACCTCGCCATGGCGGAGGTTCCGGAAGTCGTCGCCGCCGCCTACAAGGGCGAAGGACTTCGCTTCGGCCGCGACTACCTCATTCCAAAACCGTTCGACCCGCGCCTGATCGAGATGATCGCACCGGCGGTGGCCGGGGCCGCGGCCGACAGCGGCGTCGCCCGACGTCCGATTGCCGATATGGATGCCTATCGCCAGCAGCTGGGTCGGTTCGTCTATCAATCCGGCAACGCGATGCAGCCGGTCTTTTCCGTGGCCAAGGGAAGCGGAAAATCCCTCGTTCTGGCGGAGGGCGAGGATGAGCGCGTGCTGCGCGCGGCGCAGGTCATCGTCGACGAGGGGATCGCCAGGCCGCTGCTGCTTGGCCGGCCGGCGACGATCGACGATCGGATCACGGCATTCGGCCTCCGGCTCAAGCCCGGCACCGACTGCGAGATCATCGATCCGCACGATGCCGAGGTCTACGCCAAATGCGCGGATGTCTACCATCTGCGCAGGAAGCGCGATGGCGTGTCGGCCGCGCTGGCGCTCTCGGAGACGCGGAGCAACGCGACCGTGCTTGCGTCGATCCTGCTCGAACGGGGCATCGGCGACGCTATGCTGTGCGGCGTGATCGGACGGACCGCGGATCACCTGGCTGCGATCCGCAACGTGATCGGAACGCGGGAGAACGTGCGGACACTAGCCGTGATGCAGATGCTCATTCTCCCGCAGCATCAGCTTTTCATTTGCGATACCCACTGCAATCTCAACCCGTCTGCCGAGCAGGTCGCCGACATCGCCCTGCTGGCGGCGGAGGAGGTCAAGCGCTTCGGTATCACGCCGAGGGTGGCGCTGCTGTCGCATTCGAGTTTTGGGAGCTCGGCGGTGCCGGAAGCGCACAAGATGCGGGAGGCGCGTGCGATCATTCGCGGGCGATCGCCCGATCTGGCCGTGGAGGGCGAGATGCGCGGCGATGCGGCGCTTTCGCAGTCCGTGCTCGATCATGAATTCCCCGATTCCGGCTTTGTCGGTCCGGCCAACGTGCTGGTGATGCCCAACCTGGATGCCGCCAACATCTCCTACAATCTGTTGCGGATGGCCGCGGGGCAGGGGCTGACGGTCGGCGGGATTTTGCTCGGCGCGGCAAAGCCGGCGCATATTCTCACGCCATCATCCACTGTCCGCCGTATCGTGAACATGGCTGCAGTCGCCGTCGCGGATGCGGTTTCCGAGCGCGCCTGACCGGAAGGACATGATTGGGCGGACGTGAACGCGATCGGTCGAGGCCATCATGAGTGAGGTGCAATCGGGAAAGCGGCGGGTCGTGATCGTCGGCGGCGGCGCGGGCGGACTGGAGCTCGCGACCCGGCTCGGCGACAAATACGGCCGCAAGGGAAAGCTCGACGTTACGCTGATCGAGCGCAACCGCACCCATGTCTGGAAGCCGAAGCTGCACGAGATCGCGGCCGGCAGCATGGATATCGCCGCCCACGAGGTCGACTATCTCGCGCAATCCTACTGGCACGGCTTTCGCTACCGGATCGGCGAGATGATCGGGATCGACCGGGAGCAGCGCCAGGTGCAGGTGGCGCCGCATCTCGATGCCGAAGGTCGCGAGGTGACGCCGAAGCGCAGCTTCGACTATGACGTCCTTGTCATCGCCGTCGGCAGCCAGAACAACGACTTTGGCACGCCTGGTGTCGTGGATCACGCGATCAAGCTCGAATCGCAGGTCGATGCGAAGCGCTTCCACGAACGCATGGTCAATGCGTGCATCCGCGCCCACGCCCAATCGTCGGCTCTCGCGGAGCACCAGTTGAAAGTCGCAATCATCGGCGCCGGCGCGACCGGAGTCGAGCTTGCGGCGGAGCTGCACCGGACGACGCGGGAGGTGGTGGCCTATGGCCTCGATCAGGTCGATCCGCACAAGGACATCAGGATCACGCTGATTGAAGCCGCGGACCGGGTGCTTCCCGCGCTGCCGGAACGGGTTTCGCAAGAGACGGAGAAACTCCTCGTCAGGCTTGGCGTCGATCTCTTGGTCGGCGCCAAGGTTTCCGAGGTCGGTTGCGACCATGTCAGCCTGACCGACGGCCGGACGATTCCTGCCGAGCTGATCGTCTGGGCCGCCGGAGTCACCGGATTTCCTGAAGGATATTGCCGGCCTCGAAACCAACCGCATCAATCAGCTGGTGGTGCGGCCGACCCTGCAGACCACGCGCGACGACAACATCTTCGCGATCGGCGACTGTTCGGCCTGCTCATGGGGCGAACGGGGCAATGTGCCGCCCCGCGCCCAGGCGGCGCATCAGCAGGCCTCCCACCTCTATTCCCAGATCCCGCGGCTTCTGCAGGGCGAGGCGCTCAAGGATTATCGTTACCGGGACTTCGGGTCGCTGGTGTCGCTCGGCGAATTCAGCACGGTCGGCTCGATGATGGGCGCGCCGGTGGGTGGCAGCCTTGTCTTCGAGGGGCTGTTCGCCCGGATGATGTACCTGTCGCTGTACAAGATGCACGAATACGCCCTGCACGGTCCGGCGAAGGTCGCGCTCGACACGCTGGCCCGCCTGATCACCCGGCGGACCGAGCCGCACGTCAAGCTGCATTGATTGCGGTCGCGGAGGAGATCGATGTCGTGATGGACCAGCTCACCGTCTGGCAGGCCGCCAAGAGTCCTGCCACGCTCAAGGTCATCCTGATCGGGGTGTGCGTGACGCTGCCGGGCATCATCGCCCACACCGGATTTTCCTGTCGCGTATTCCCAGGCAAGACCATAGAGTTGGCCCATGCGTGAGTGGTCGTCCGCAGTGGCCGGCGCGCCCCGCTTTTTGCTGGTTCACAAGATGACGGAGCTTCCATCCCTGGTGAACATCAAGGGGCCTCCCAAAGTCGGTTTGGTGATGCCCATTTCCACGCGGTGGCTGGTTCGCGGCGCGCTTGCCCTTGCGCTGGTCGCCGCGGCATCGTGGCTCGGATATGCGATCACGTTTCGCCGCGGGCTCGACCATTTGCACGCCGCGGCGCAGCAGCGGCTGGCGGTCGAGGCCGCCAGGCTCGACGGTTATCTCTCGAGATTCGAATATCTGCCGTCCCTGCTGGAGACGTCGCCCAGTGTGTTCCGGCTGCTCGAGGCCCCCAGCGATCCTGCACTGCAGCAAACCGTCAGCCTTTATCTGAAGTCGATCAACCTGCTTGCGGGAGCCGACAACCTCTATGTCCTGGGCGTCTCCGGCGCGACGCTGGCCGCAGCCGATTTCGACCAGCCCGGGACACCCTTCGGCGAAAACCTGTCGTATCGCCCCTATGTGAGCGAAGCACTCGCGAGCGGCCGCGGGGCGTTCTTCGGTATCGGTATCACGACGGCGCGCGCCGGCTACTATCTGTCTTATGCGCTGAAGGTGGGCGGCACGACGAAAGGGGTCGCCACGGTCAAGGTCAATCTGGATTCGTTCGAGCGTGCGTGGCGCAACACCGAAAACGACATCCTTCTGGTCGATGAGCGCAAGGTGACGATCCTTGCCTCGCGCGACGAGTGGCGCTATCGCCCGATGGCGCCGCTGTCGGTCCAGACGCGCGATGACATTGCACGGTCCAAACCCTACGGAAACCACGACCTGGCGCCACTCGGATGGACCTTCGCTGCCCAGTCCGAGAGCGACGCCGCCCGGATCACCACGCAGAACGGAACCGCCTACACGGTCAGCGAGCTTCCGATCAACCGCGGCTTGTGGAACCTGGTCCTTCTCGATGACGAGGCGCCCACACGGCAGATCGCACTCATCATCGGGGGCATATCCGGGCTCGTCGCCATCGTTGCGCTGCTGGCGCTCGGCCTTGTCGAGCAACGCCGGAGAGAGATCAAGCACCGGCTGGCCAGCCAGGCCGCGTTGCAGACGGCCAACGACATGCTCGAAACGAGGGTGCAGGAGCGCACTGCCGAATTGCGGGCCGCGCAAGACGAACTCGTTCACGCCGGCAAGCTGGCCGCGCTCGGCCAGATGTCGGCCGGCATCGTGCACGAACTGAACCAGCCGCTGGCTGCGCTGCAGACTGCTGCCGACAATGCGGTCCTGCTGGTCGACCGCGGGTCGATCGGCGATGCCCGTGGAAACCTTACCCGAATTGGCGAGTTGGTACGCCGGCTCGGACGCCTGACCAGCCAATTGCGGGTTTTCGCATACAAGTCGAGCAGCCCGCTTGATGCGGTCTCCGTCGAACAGGCCGTCGCCGAGGCGCTCAAGATACTCGCCGGGCGCGTCAAGGACGGCGGGGTCGCCGTCGCGACCGATATCGACGCGAAGCTGGCCGTCGTCGCCGATCAAACGCGATTGGAGCAGCTGTTGTGCAACATCGTGGCGAATGCGCTGGATGCGGTGGAGAGCGTCGAACAGAAGTCGATCCTGATCCGGGCGAGCAGGGAAGAGGCGCAGACCGCGCGCTGCCGCATCGCGATCAGCAACAGCGGGCCCGCGATCGCGTCCGATGTTCTGCAGCGCATGTTCGAACCATTCGTGACGACCAAGCCCGCCGGCAAGGGGTTAGGCCTCGGCCTGATGCTCTCTAATCACATCGCGCGCTCCTTCGGCGGCGAACTGCGTGCGCGAAACCTGATGCCTGATGGTGCCGAGTTTGTCGTGATCCTTCCATTGGCTGAGATAGCAGAGGCGGCTTCGCATGGGCGATGACCAATCGATCGGCGTGATCTATGTCGAGGACGACGACGACGTACGGATCGGCGGCGTCCAGGCGCTCGAGCTCGCAGGATTTTCCGTCTCCGGATTTGCCTCGGTCGAGACCGCCAACGGATCCGTTCGTGCCGACATGCCCTTCGTCGTGGTCTGCGACGTGCGCCTGCGCGGGCGGAGCGGCCTTGACTGGCTGTCCGATCTGCGTCGGCTGGACCAGGATCTCCCGGTGATCCTGATCACCGGTCACGGCGATATTTCAATGGCCGTGCAGGCGATGCGGAGCGGCGCCTATGACTTCATCGAGAAACCGTGCTCCTCGGAGCAGCTGATCTCGGTGGTGCGCCGGGCGGCGGAAAAGCGGCGGCTGACCCTGGAGGTTCGTTCGCTGCGATCGGCCCTGGCGGATCGCCAGGGAATCGAGGCGAGCCTGCAAGGCCGATCGCCGCAGATCCAGGAAGTGCGCCGGCTCGTCTCTACCCTGGCCACGACCAATGTCGACGTCACGATCTATGGTGAAACCGGAACCGGCAAAGACGTGGTCGCGCGCTGTCTGCACAATCACAGCGGTCGCCGCGGCGGCAACTATGTCGCGGTGAACTGCGGCGGCCTTCCGGAATCGCTGGTCGAGAGCGAGCTGTTCGGCCACGAGGTGGGCGCGTTCACTGGTGCCACCCGGCAACGGATCGGAAAGATCGAATATGCCAATGGCGGGACGTTGTTTCTCGACGAGATCGAGAGCATGCCGCCGAGCGTCCAGGTCAAGTTGCTAAGGTCGCTGCAGGACAGATCCATCGAGCGCGTCGGAACCAACAAGCCGATCTCGGTGGACTGCCGCGTCGTGGCTGCGAGCAAGGCGAATTTGTTCGAACTGAGCGAAAAGCGGCTGTTTCGTGCCGATCTCTACTATCGCCTCGGCGTCGCATTCATCGAGCTGCCACCGCTGCGCGAGCGGCGGGAGGATATCCCGCTGCTGTTCGAGCATTTCACCCTGGACGCGGCGCGGCGGTTCGAGCGTGATGCGCCGATCCTGGACGAGCAGACCACGTCGCATTTGCTGGCCTATTCATGGCCGGGAAATGTGCGGGAACTTCGCAACGTCGCCGATCGTTTCGTGCTTGGTGTGCTCGACCGCAAGACGATCAACAAGGCGGGCTTCGGTACGTCGGACGTGTCATTGCCGCGGCAATTGGAGAACATCGAGCGATCGATCATCGAGGACGCGCTACGGCGCAAGCAAGGCGACGTCCAGGCGACCGCCGCGCTTCTGAGCATCCCGAAGCAGACGCTGTACGACAAGATCAAGCGCCTTTCCGTCAGTGTCGACGGGATCAGGGAGGGCGCTGTGCGCTCCGGGGCCTGAGACTGCGGTGAGCAATTGCGGCGCCGGGAGCAGCGGAAGTCCGCACCGCGCGGGCGCCCGGATAGATAGCAGGCTCTCGGTGAACGCGAGAGCAAAGGGCGCCGGTAGAAGCTGCCCGAGATCGGAAGCGAACCAGTCAATCTTGGCTAGCGAGGGACGTCATGAATCGACCATTCAACATGCCCGACGAATTTGTCGAGGGTTTCATGAAAGCGGGGGAAAGCCTGTGGCGGTCGCTCGGGTGGGCGACGAACGTCGATCGCGAGGGGGCGAACCTCGGCTCAACCCTGAATTCGTCGGAACGCTTCGCCGAATTGCAGGCGGATCACCTCAGGCGCCTGTACCAGCTCACCGAGCACATCATCAGATCGGCATCCGGGGTGCCGAGCGAAGCGGGCATTGAGCCTGCGCGTGGCGATCGCAGGTTCAACGCCGAGGAATGGCGGGACAACGCGGCCTATAGCGTTTTGAAGCAATGCTATTTGCTGAACGCGCGCTATTGCGTCGACTTCGTCGAAGCGCTCGATCTCGATGAGAAGGAAAAGCATCGCTTGCGCTTCTTCACGCGCCAGCTTGTCGAGGCGATGAGCCCGACCAATTTCATCGCCACCAATCCTGACGTCATCAAGCTTGCGACGGACAGCGAAGGTCAGAGTCTCAAGGCCGGTCTCGACAATTTGATGACCGATCTGGGCAGAGGCAGCCTCACGATCACGGACGAGGAAGCTTTCGAAGTCGGAAAGGACGTCGCCACATCAAGGGGCGCGGTCGTGTTCGAGAACGAGCTGCTTCAGCTCATTCAATATGAACCGGCGACCGCGCAGGTGACGGCGCGGCCGCTGCTGATCGTGCCGCCCTGCATCAACAAGTTCTACATTCTCGACCTGCAGCCGGCCAATTCCTTCGTCCGCTTTGCGGTCGAGCATGGTCTGACCGTTTTCATGGTCTCCTGGCGCAATCCGGATGTCTCATGCGGGCACTTTGCCTGGGACGACTACGTCGAACATGGCACCATGCGCGCGATCGAGGTGGCCCGGTCGATCTCCGGTGCCGACAAGGTCAACGCGGTCGGCTGGTGCGTCGGCGGAACCATCCTGTCGTCTGCGCTGGCAATCCTGCGGACGCGGCGTGACGAGTCGGTGGCCAGCGTGACATTGCTGACGACGATGCTCGATTTCCGCGAGCCGGGAGATCTCGGCGTGTTCGTGGACGAGGAGGGGGTGCGGCAGCGGGAGCAGACCATCGGCAATGGCGGCATCTACCGCGGCTCGGAGCTCGGGTTTGTGTTCCAGACCCTGCGCTCGAAGGAGCTGATCTGGCCGAACGTGATCAACAACTATCTGAAGGGAAAATCGCCTGAGCGTTTCGATCTTCTGTTCTGGAACGCCGACGTGACGAACCTGCCGGGGCCGATGTATTGCTGGTACATCCGGAACATGTACCTGGAGAACAACCTTCGGGAGCCGAACCGCCTGACGATGTGCGGAACGCCAATCGATCTCGGACGGGTCGACCTGCCTGCCTACGTCCTTGCGACCGTTGAGGATCACATCGTGCCTTGGCGATCGGCCTATCGCACCACGGGCCTGTTCAGTGGCAACACCCGCTTTGTGCTGGGCGCGAGCGGGCATATTGCCGGCGTGATCAACCCCGCCTCGAAGAACAAGCGAAGCTATTGGCTGTCGGACGAGCGATGCGACGACCCGGCGGCATGGCTGGCGGGCGCGGCCGAAAAGCCGGGCAGCTGGTGGAACGACTGGATCGCATGGCTCAAGCCGTGGGCTGAAGACCAGGTGCCCGCCCGCCCGCAACTCGGCAGCAATCTCTATCCTCCAGGGGAATCCGCGCCAGGCCGATACGTGAAGGCCAAAGCGAACTGACAGCGATAGCGAGCCGTGTGAGCGCTGCTTCGGATGATTTCCGGCGCTCTGGACGGCTCGGCCATCACTTCAGGTAGTCCGGCAAGGTAAACCCGTCATAGAAGCGGTCGGAGAAGATCGCGGTCTTGAAGGTCTGCGATTTGTAGCCGGCAACGATGTCCTGCGCCCACGCCGCATCCGCATTGGCCTTCTTGACGGCGACCACGTTGATGTAGGGCGTCGTCATCCTTTCCAGCGCGAACGCATTGGTCAGCTTCAATCCGCTGTAGATCGCGAAATTGCCCTGGATCGCGGCGAAGTCGACGTCGTCGAGCGCGCGCGGCGCCTGGGCTGCTTCCAGCGGCACGATCTTGATGCCGCCGGGGTTCTTGATGACGTCGAGCTCGCTGACGTCGACCGGCTTTGAGTCGCGGATCTCGACGAGGCCGAGGTCGCGCAGGATCCACAATGCGCGCTGCAGATTGACGGGGTCGTTGGGCACCGCGATCGTCGAGCCCGGCCTGATCGGCGTGCCCGGCGGGTGCTTCTTGGAATAGAGCCCCATCGGCGGCGTCGGCACGTGGACGATTCCGACGAGATCGGTGCTTTGCCGCTCGTTATAGGAGTTCAGGAAGATCGTGTGCTGCATCACGTTGGCATCGATCTCGCCCTTGAACACCGCGTTGTTGGCCTCGAGCCCGGTGGAGAACTCGACATATCTGATGCGATAGCCCTTGTTCTGCAGCTCCGGCGCCACGCCGACCTTGAACTCGTCGATATAGGGGCCCGGGACAAAACCGACTTTCAACTCGGGCTTGGCAGGCGTCTCTGCGCGCACGGTGGCACCGATCACGGCGCCAAGAAGCAGGAGGGCGGAAAGCCAGGAGGAGCGCGCAGTCTGCATGGTCGTTATTGCATCCTGATGGGAGCCGTGCGGCAGCACTTGCCGCGGAAGGCCGAACGATTTGGGAATGGGAAGCGTTCAGGCGATCGCCTGAATCGAGCCGGAAAAGACGCTCGGCGGCCGATTCAGGTCGTAATGATCGCGCAATGTCGTGCCGGCGTAGTCGTCGCGGAACAGGCCGCGCTTGCGCAGGATCGGAACGACCTGCTCGGCAAAGACATCGAATCCGCCGGGCAGCCAGGGCGGCATGACGTTGAAGCCGTCGGCGGCGCCGTTCTCGAACCAGGTCTGGATATTGTCGGCGATCTTCTCCGGCGGGCCGGCAATCACCCAGTGTCCGCGCGCGCCGGCGAGGCGCTGGACGAGCTGGCGGATCGTCGGCTTCTCGCGGTCGACGATGTCGACCACGAGCTTGAAGCGGCTGGCCACGCTGCGTGCACCGTTGGTGTCGATCAGATGGCGCGGGAACGGGCCGTCGAGATCGAAACCGGAGAGGTCGAGCCCGATCATCTGGCGCAGCTGGGTCAGCGAATATTCCGGCTGGATTAGCTCATTGAATTCGTCCTGCAGCCGATCCGCCTCGGCTTGCGTGCTGGCGATGAACGGGCTGATGCCCGGCAGGACCTTGATCTGATCGGGGCTGCGGTCGAAGAGGCGCGCCTGACGCTTGATGTCGGCGTAGAATTCCTGGGCGCTCGCCAGCGTCTGATGCGCGGTGAAGATCGCTTCCGCGAAGCGCGCGGCAAAGGCGCGGCCGTCGTCCGACGAGCCCGCCTGGATGTAGACCGGCCGTCCCTGCGGCGTCCGCGAGATGTTGAGCGGCCCGCGAACCCGAAAATGCTTCCCGACGTGGTCGATCGCGTGGATCTTGTCGGTATCGGCAAAGACCCCGGAGACGGGATCGTTGATCAGCGCATCGTCTTCCCAGCTGTCCCAGAGACGGGTGATGACGTCGAGATATTCCCGTGCCCGCTCGTAGCGTTCGTGATGCGGCGGATGCTCCGGCAGGCCGAAATTCTGCGCCGCCTGCGCCGTGCTTGTCGTCACGATGTTCCAGCCGGCGCGGCCGCCGCTGAGATGGTCGAGCGAGGCGAACAGGCGGGCGAGGTTATAAGGTTCGCTGTAGGTCGTCGACGCGGTTGCGATCAGGCCGATCCGCTTGGTGGCGACCGCGATTGCGGCGAGCCAGGTGATCGGCTCGAAGCGGAAGCGCTGCGCGTAGCGGACATTGTCGGCCAGGGCCGGTCCGTCGGCAAAGAAGATCGCGTCGAACTTGTGCGCTTCGGCCTTCTGCGCCAGCTCCTGATAAAAGGTGACGTCGAGGATGCGGTCCGCGGCGGAGCCCTTGTAGCGCCACGCCGCCTCGTGATGGCCGCCCGGATAGATGAAGAGATTGAGAGAAAGCCGTCGATCGCTCATGCCTGAAACTCGGGAATGTTGGTGGTGTCAGTTGCCGGCCGGCGCCTTGCGCGCAAACGCGAAACGCAAATAACGCTCCAGGATCAGCCCCTCCAGCGTTCGTTTGGTTTCGACCAGGCGGGCAAATGCGCTGCGGACCTGTTCACGTTCGGCCGGCGAGAATGCCTCCAGAAAGTTACCGAAGGCGCTCGCTTCCGACCAACGGAGCAGCGAATTTGCATCTGCATGGACGTCGGTCAGCGCGCGCAACTCGCTGCGGTAATCGGTGAAGCCGCCGGCGACAAACAGCGGCCTGAGCTCGCCATCGGTCAGGCCCAGCACCGGGTTGGAATCCTGGCGATGATCGGCGAGCCCTGCCTCGGCGATGGCCTGGCGCAGCAGTACGCGGGACTGATGCGGACGCGACGGGTCCTGCACGTTCAGCCCAAGCCGGCCCCCCGGCTTCAGCACCCGGTGGATCTCCCGCAAGGCGCCGCTCTTGTCGGCGATCCAATGGAACACGCTGTTGAGATAGACCGCATCGAACTGGCGGTCATCGAAGCGCGAGAGGTCCTCGGCTCGGCCGGTCTGGAATTGCAGATTGTCCGACTGGCGAAGCCGCGCGATCTCGATGCGGCCGGCGAGCGGATCGATGCCGATCACCTGGCCGTTCGGCCCGACAAGACTTGCCACGAATTCGGCGAGGCGGCCGGTGCCGGTCCCGATGTCGAGGACATGCTCGCCGGATTTGATCGCCAACGGTCCGATCAGGAATTTGCCGTGACGGAACTGGACCAGCCCGGCTTCATCGTAGGAGCGAGCCAGCTCCGGAGTATCGTGTTCGAGACTGATGGCGCCAGTCGTTTGCGGCATGTCCGATGATCCATGATTGCGACGCTGCGCGCGCTTCGGCGTGCGAGCTGGACTTTGACTCTACGTCGGTGATCGCAAGCCTGTCGATGAAATGAACTTGCATTGTTGCGTGGGAAGCAAGCATGAACCTTGTGAGTTGATCGGCGATGTTAGACGAGTGCAGCCGTCATGATGAAATCGGCAGGCGATTTGCGCTGATCTAGCGCGTGAGACGGCGCAGTCTTGCGGTTTTTGCGCGCAGCCGGAGCAAGCAAGGCGACGATCGCCGCAAATATTTCAACTGCTGCGTCGACCGCGAAGCGATTGTTGCGCGCCGTCAAAAACAAAGCTGGTTTCGTTTCATTGACTGGCGATCGTTCGCTTTTACGATTTGCAGCGTCAAAGCGAGGCCGATCAAGATGCCGCAATCCGATCCCGACAGCGTTGCCCGCGAAGCCCTGCGCCTGATCGGACCCGATCCGCAAAACTGGGTGCCCGATCGCGACGGGATCGATCACAATGTGGTTGTCGTCGGTGGCGGACAATCCGGCTCGGCATTTGCGTTTGCACTGCGACGGGCAGGCATCGGCAAGATCTCGGTGATCGATGCCGCGGCCGACGGCAGTACGTCAGGCGTCTGGCTGACGAGTGCGCGGATGCACAAGCTGCGCACGCCCAAGAGCTTGCCGGGCCCCGAGCTTGGTCTGCCCGGTCTCGGATTCCAGGCCTGGTACGAGGCGCGCTACGGCGCAGCCGCGTATGACGCGCTCGATCGCATTCTGCGGCTCGACTGGGCCGCCTATCTCGACTGGTATCGCAAGGTCACCGGCGTCGGCGTTCGTTACGGGACGCGGCTGGTTCGCATCGAGCCCGCGGGAGATCATCTGCGACTGCATCTCGCGCAGGGCGATCGCACGACAGTCGAAACCACGCGAAAGCTTGTGCTCGCGACCGGCTTTGCCGGCAGTGGTGGCGCCCTTGTTCCAGACGTGCTGCGCAATCTGCCGAAGCAATTTCATGCGCATACCTCGGAGAAGATCGACTTCAGGACCCTGCGGGGTCGGTCGGTCGCGGTGGTCGGAAGCGCCGCGTCGGCATTTGATGCCGCCGCCGTCGCGCTCGAAGCCGGCGCGCGCGACGTCCATCTCTATGCGCGGCGCGAAACACTGGCTTCGCTCCCGGTGATCCGGATCCGGGGCTATCCGGGTGCCTACGACAATTACGGAGCTTTGCCGGATGCGGTGCGCTGGCAACAGGCGATCCGCTTCCGTCGCGCCGGCTCGACGCCGCCACCGGATGCGATCTCGCGCGCCGTCGCGTTTCCCAATTTTCATCTCCATTTGGGCGCGCCATGGCAGGCGGTGCGGCTCGAGGGCGGGCGTGCCGTCGCGTTGACGCCGCAGGGTGAATTTGTGTTCGACTTTGCCATGGCCGGCACCGGATATTCGGTGGACCTCGGCGCGCAGACCGAGCTCCGCGACTTCGCGGACGAGATCCTGCTGTGGCGTGACCGGTTCGCTCCGCGTGACGATGATCGAGACGAGACGCTGGCGGCGTATCCCTATCTGGGATCGGGGCATGAATATCTGGAGCGGCGGCCCGGCCGTGCGCCCTTCCTGAAAAATATTCACGTCTTCAACCCGGCCGCCTTCGTCAGCTACGGCCTGCCGGTCGGCGATGTCCCGAGCTTCAGGCGCGACATTCCCGCCGTTGTGGCACGGATCAGCCGCGATCTGTTTCTGGACGATCTGCCGGCGCATGAGGCGCGCATCAACGGATCGATCGCCGACGATTTCGGCGCCGAGCTTTATGCGCCGGCGGTGTGGCGGCCACCGGAGTACGTCGCGGCCGAGTAGGGCATGGCAGCACAGCATCGAATTCGTTTGTCTCCGCCGTCGCTCCCGCGACCGGCGCATAGCGGAGCCTAGTCTGGGAGATCGCGGTGGTGAGAGCACGATCATGAGCAGCACGACGACTATTGATAACGTCATTCCGCGCGCGGACATCGTCAAGCGCGCGGCGAGGCTTGGAGCGGAGATCAGGAACGTCAGGCTGTCGGGCGATCTGTCCGACGAGGTCATCCGCGCCGTCAACCAGGTGCTGCTCGAGCACAAGGTGATCTTCTTCCGCGACCAGGGGCATCTCGACGGCGCCGAGCAGGAGCGCTTTGCGGTGCGGCTCGGCAAGCTCGTGCCGCATCCGACGGTCGGGGCAATCAAGGGGACGTCGTCGATCCTGGAGCTGGATTCGGGGCGCGGCGGCGGCCGTGCCGATCAATGGCATACCGACGTGACCTTCGTTGACGCCTATCCGAAGATCTCGGTCCTGCGCGGGGTGGTGATTCCGCCCTACGGCGGCGACACCGTCTGGTCGAATACGGCAGCGGCCTACCTCGACCTGCCGGCACCGCTGCAACGGCTCGTCGACGAGCTGTGGGCGGTTCACAGCAACGCCTATGATTATGCCGTCAAGGCCCGCGCAAGCGAGGCCGACCGCAAGCATTTCGACGAAGTGTTCACCGGCACGGTCTACGAGACCGAGCACCCCGTGGTGCGCGTTCACCCCGAGACCGGTGAGCGGACGCTGGTGCTGGGCAACTTCGTCCAGCGTTTCGTCGGCTTGCCGAAATATGACGGCCAGAAGCTGTTCGACCTGTTCCAGTCGCACATCACGGCGCCCGAGAACACCGTGCGCTGGAGCTGGCAGGCCGGCGACGTCGCGATCTGGGACAACCGCGCCACCCAGCACTATGCGGTCAATGATTACGGCGATCAGCACCGCGTGGTGCGCCGTGCCACGATCGACGGCGAAGTGCCGGTGTCGATCGACGGCCGCCGCAGCGTGACGCGCATCAAGGCACCGAAGCAGCAGGCCGCGAAGGCGGCGTGATCCCGATCCGATCGAGCGGAGTTGCGAACATGAATGCATTGATCCGAATCCTTCGCGCCCGGCGTTTCGCCGCGCGCGCTGCCGCGCGGCTCATTTTGGCCGGTGCCGTGGCACTGGGGCTGGCGGCTTCGGCTTTCGCTGAGCCGCCGCTCGAAAAGACCGAGATCCGCTACCAGGGTTGGGCCGGCCAGGTGACGTTCACCGAACTCGCCGAAGACCTCGGCTATCTCGCGCCGCTCAAGCTCAAATGGGTCGGCAACACGATCAGCGGGCCGCAGGACATCCAGACCGTCGTCACCGGCGACATCGACATCGGTGGTGCGTTCTATGGCGCGATTCTCAAGCTGATCGCGGCGCGGGCGCCGATCAAGGCCGTGGTCGGTTACTACGGCTCCGATGCCAACACCTATCAGGGCTACTTCGTGAAGGAGGACAGCCCGATCAAGGCGGCGCGCGACCTGATCGGCAAGAAGGTTGCGGTCAACACGCTGGGCGCGCATCTGGAATTCGTGCTGCGCGAATATCTGGCCCGTGACGGCCTCAGCGCCGGCGAGGCCAAGCAGGTGACGCTGGTGGCGATCCCGCCGGTCAGCAGCGAGCAGGCCTTGCGGCAAGGTCAGGTCGAAGTTAGCGTGCTCAGCGGCGTGCTGCGCGACAAGGCATTGGAGCGTGGCGGCATCCGCTCGCTGTTCGCCGATACCGACCTGTTCGGCCAGTTCACCGGCGGCGCCTATGTGCTGCGCGACAAGTTCATCAAGGACAATCCCAACACGGCCCGCAAGCTGGTGGAAGGGATTTCGCGCGCGATCCAGTGGGCGCAGACAACGCCGCCAGAAGAGGTGCGGGCCCGGTTCGAGAAGATCATCGCGGAGCGCAAGCGCAATGAGGATGCATCCTCGATCAAGTACTGGAAGAGCACCGGGGTTGCGTCCAAAGGCGGCCTGATATCGGACGGTGAGATCCAGGTGTGGATCGACTGGCTGGTCAAGGACGGGCTGTTCAAGCCGGGGCAACTCAAGGCGTCCGACACCTACACCAACGAGTTCAACTATTTCCGTCCCGGCAAGACCGCGGAGGCACGATGAGCTCGGTCAAGATCCGCATCGAGCAGGTCCGTAAGGAGTTTGTGACGCGAGGCGAAGGCGGCCGGCCGGCAGGTCGCTTCACCGCGCTGGAGGACATCACGCTGGATGTTCGTGCGGGCGAATTCCTCGCGCTGGTGGGTCCGAGCGGTTGTGGCAAATCCACATTGCTCGACCTTCTGGGCGGGCTCACCGCGCCGACCAGCGGCCGTATCCTGCTCGATGGCCGGCCGATCGCCGGACCTGCACGCGATCGCGGTATCGTTTTCCAGCAGTACGCCCTGTTTCCGTGGCGAACTGCGGCGCAGAACGTCGAGTTCGGGCTCGACATCGCAGCCCTCAAGGCGAGGCAGCGGCGCGAGATCGCGGAGCATTTCCTCGATCTCGTCGGCTTGTCCAGCTTTGCCGACCGCTATCCGCACGAGCTTTCTGGCGGTATGAAGCAGCGTGTCGCAATTGCGCGAAGCCTTGCGTATGATCCGGAGGTGCTGCTGATGGACGAGCCGTTCGCTGCGCTCGACGCGCAGACGCGCGAGACGCTGCAGGGTGAACTGCTGCGGATATGGCGTGCCACCGGCAAGACCATCGTCTTCATCACCCATGGCATCGACGAGGCCGTCGTGCTCGGCCAAAGGGTGGCGGTGATGACCTCGCGCCCGGGGCGGATCAAGCAGGTGGTTGATATCCCCGAGCGCTTGCGCGGCGAATCCGAGGATGTGCGGTCGCTGCCGGAGTTCGGCCGCGTGAGGCACGAGGTCTGGAGCCTGCTTCGCGAGGAAGTGCGGAAGGCCCAGCAGGGCCAGTTGGCGGATGGTGCCGGCGCACGCCGTGCGGGCCCTGAAGCTGCGGAGGTTGCTCATGTCTAGTCTCGAAATGCTGACGTTGCTGGAACTGGCGCATGGGCGGCGCGAGCAGGCGGTGGAAGGCCGACTCCCGCCGATCACGAGTCGGTTGCGCGCAGGCATCCGCGGTCTGGCGGCGCGCGGGCGACGTTCGTTGTTACTGATTGTCCTGCTCGCCGCCTGGGAGGCCGCGCCGCGGCTTGGGCTGATCGATCCGGTGTTCCTGCCGCCGTTCTCGGAGGTGATCGCGGCCGGCTGGCAGCTCGCGCAAACCGGCGAACTCTATGACGATGTTTCTGCCAGCCTGCTGCGCGCCCTGAGCGGATTCCTGATCTCGGTTGCCTTGATCGTACCGCTTGGCCTTGTCGTTGGCTGGTACGCCCGGCTCGGCGATCTCCTGAACCAGTTCATCGAGATTTGCCGCAACACCGCGCCGCTGGCGCTGTTGCCGGTGTTCATTCTGCTGCTCGGGATCGGTGAGCTGTCGAAGGTCACGATGGTGATCTACAGCTGCGCCTGGCCGTTGTTGCTCAACACCATCGCCGCGGTGAAGCAGGTTGACCCCTTGCTCATCAAATCGGCGCGGACCATGGGAGCGACCCCGCAGCAACTGTTCCGCAAGGTGATCCTGCCGGCCGCGCTTCCCACGATCTTCGTCGGCATTCGCCTGGCCAGCGCATCGGCCATGCTGGTGCTGGTGGCTTCCGAAATGGTCGGGGCCAAGGCCGGTCTCGGCTATCTCATCATCAACAGCCAGTACAGCTTCCTGATCCCGCAGATGTATTTCGGCATTCTCGGAATCACCGTGATCGGCCTGGCGTTCAATGCCGTCCTCGAGGCGATCGAACGGCACTTCATGCGCTGGAAGGCGCCGGTGTCAGCCTGAGACAAGGAACGTCTAGAGCATTTTCGGTTCTGATTGAATCAGAACCGAAGCTCTAGATTCTTGTTTTGACGCGTTTTCTTCACGCGAACCGGTGTCCACTTCGCTCGAAAACGCTCTAGCCAGACGCCGGCGTATTGCGCGCCGTGGCCTGGGTCACCACGCTGTTCGGCGGAACATCCCTGGTCAGCCAGACATTGCCGCCGATGGTGGAGCCGCGGCCGATCGTGATCCGGCCGAGGATCGTCGCGCCGGCGTAAATGACGACATCGTCTTCGACGATTGGATGGCGTGCGTCGCCCTTGATCACATGTCCCTCGTCGTCGGTCGGGAAATGCCGCGCGCCGAGCGTGACCGCCTGATAGACACGGACGTTGTTGCCGATGATCGCAGTCTCCCCGATCACGACGCCGGTGCCGTGATCGATGAAGAAGCCCGAGCCGATCTGGGCGCCGGGATGAATGTCGATGCCGGTCCGGGTATGTGCGATTTCCGACATCAGGCGGGCCACCAGCCGTGCGCCGACCTGGTAGAGGAGGTGGGCAAGGCGATGGTGGATGATGGCGGTCATCCCGGGATAGCCAATCAGGATCTCGGGAAAATTCCGCGCCGCCGGGTCTCCAACAAATGCCGCCCGCAGATCGTTGATCAGAAGTCCGCGGACCGACGGCAGCTGCGTAGCGAACGCCCGCGTCAGCTCGATCGCCTCTTCGTGCACAAAGCCTGGCTCCAGCTCGTCGCCAACGAACAATGCGCCGCGATGAATCTGCGCGCTGAGGGAATCCAGTGCCGTGCTTAGCGTGTTGCCGACGAAATAGTCGATGTTCTCGCCGTCGAGGTCAGATTGGCCGTAGTGTCGCGGGAATAGAGCCTCGGTGAGGCCGTCGAGGATCGCCTCCAGCGCCTCGCGAGAAGGGGCACGATGCGCCTCGCCGTCGCGCCGGATACTATGGGTCTCCTCGCGGGACGTGCGCAACTCGGCCACGATCCGGTCCAGCTGCCAGCGGCCCGGTGCTCTGCTGACCGCGCCGGCCGATGCCGGAGGCGACGGTGGCGGCATTTCGCGTTTCATGCTTTGCCTTTCCCTGTCCTAACGGACATGTGCCAGGGGAATGCTGACCTCGGCCAGGAGATCGAGATCGGCTTCGTGATCGATCTGCACATATTGCCCATTCCAATAGGTAAGGCCGGACGGGCGATGCGATAGTTCCATGCTGGAGAGGCGACCCACGATGATGCCGTGCGAATGCCGCTCGATGATCTCCTCGACCTGGCATTCGACCATGGCCAGCGAGTGTTGCAGCAGCGGGACGCCGGAAGGGCCATATGTCCAGGCCGTTCCCTCGAAGCGCTGCTTGCCTTTCAGGATGCCGTCG
The DNA here is from genome assembly GCF_036923295.1 of Bradyrhizobium sp. 26S5. NCBI lineage: Bacteria > Pseudomonadati > Pseudomonadota > Alphaproteobacteria > Hyphomicrobiales > Nitrobacteraceae > Bradyrhizobium > Bradyrhizobium sp. 26S5. Next base: position 2,103,559 of record NZ_CP145948.1, read on the forward strand.
CTGAAACGCTCCGCCAGCGCCTGCTGGTCGGAGCCGAGGATATTGACGCCAAACAGCCGATGACGTGCGATCGGGGCAAAGCACGAGGCCTGCCGGTTGATGCTGACCAGCAGCCGTGGCGGAGCGGCGCTGAGCGACGTCAGCGAGGTGACGGTCATCCCGGTGATGTCGTCGCCTTGCCCCGCGGTGATGATGGCAACTCCGCCGGCCAGGCGGCGCATCACCAGCCGAAACTGCTGCTCGATCTCATGGTCGGCATCGACCAAATGGAGGTCCGGCTTGCTCATCGAGTCTCTCCCCTCTCTTCGCTTCGCCGGATCGTTTCCGATCAGAAGAAGCCCTTGGCAGGCAGCGGCGTGCCGCTGATCTCATATTGCCCGATCGAACGGGCCTTGAAGCTGTTTGGATTGTGCGACGCCAGTGTCCGCGCGTTGCGCCAGTGGCGGTCGAAGTTGGTCGCCTTCTTGGTGGCGGACGCGCCGCCGACGTCAAACAGCAGGCTGCCGCTGCGGATCGCAAACTCGTCAGCGACGACCTTTGCCTTTGCCGAGAGCAGCGCCGCCTTGTGAGTGGCATCGACAGCACCGGCGTCGCCGGCATCGAACGCGTCGGTGGCGGCATCGAGCGCCTCCGCCGCCGCGAGCACGACGGTCTCGGCCGCAAACGCCCCGCTCGCGATCTGACCGATGGTCTGTTGCAGCAACGGGTCATCCGCCGGAATTTCGCTCGGCGCATAGTAGAAGGTCCGCTTGCGCGATCGCACCAGCTCGGTGGCGTCCTGCAACACGGCGCGCGCAATGCCGGCGTTGATGGCGGTCAGGAACAATTGCGCGAATGTGTTGGAGTAGGGAATGCCGTATCCGGTATCGGGTGCATCGAACACCGTCTCCTGACGCTTGACGCGCACGTTGCGGAAATGCGTGGTGCCGGTCGCGGTCAGGCGCTGTCCGAGCCCGTCCCAATCGTCGATCAGTTCGATGCCTTCGCGAGCAACCGGGATCAGCACGGCCGCATTGGCGCCTGTCGTGTCGGCGGTGCGCACCAGAACATAGTCGGAATAGAGCGTGCCGGTGCTGTAGTATTTGGTGCCGTTGAGCAGATAGTCGTCGCCGTCGGCTGTCAGCGTCGTGTTCGGCGTGACATTGCCGACCTTCGGCGTATCGAGTTCGGTGGCCGCGAGCCCGATGATCGCTCCATCGGCGACGGCCTTTTGCCATTGCCGATGCTGCTCGTCCTTCGGCCGGCGCACCAGCCGCTCGACCACGCTGAAATGGTTGCGCAGGATATGCGCGACATTGGCGTCGGCTGCGCCGAGCCGGATGACGATCTCGAACAGGGCGCGGATCGACGCCCCCGCGCCACCGGCCTCGACCGGAAGCCGTAGCGCGCCGAGACGTACCTTGCGGATGAGATCAATTTCAGTGAATGGCAGGACACGCTCGCGCTCGCGCTTGCTCGCACCCTCGGCGATGCGGCTCAGCAGCGCGTCGATGTCGGGGGGATGGCTATCCAGACGGTCGGACGGTTGCAGTGAGGTGGCGGGCACGGGCTTGTTCATGGATGTCGACCTGGGATGGCGTTGGTTGGTGATCTTGCTCGGTTGCTTGTTCGACCGGAGGTCGAGTGCCGGCATCGTGCACATGTTGCAAACTGTCCCACGATTTTTTGCGGACAGAAATAGAGCGGTTTTTCAATTGTCGCGGGATTCGGAGTTTTCTGATTTGTCCGCGCGCGCCGAGCAGCAAGGAAAATCTTTTGATGCGCCGTTGCTTGATCTCGCGCCGCGATTTCCACACAAGCGGAGCGGCAAACGCAATTCGGAGATCGCCAATGACGACACGACCGCTTCGCTTCGGCATCTGGGCGCTGGTGCACGGTTCGCGCGCCGCCTATCAGGATCCCGAAGAGCCCTATGATGCGTCATGGGAGCGCAACCGCGATCTCCTGCTCGCGGCAGAGGCGCTGGGCTACGACTCCACGCTGATTGCGCAGCACACGATCAATCCGCATCAGGAGGATCTCGATCAGCTCGAGGCCTGGAGCGCGGCGGCCGCACTGGCCGCGCTGACCAGCCGGATCGAGATCATCGCCGCGATCAAGCCCTATCTCTATCATCCGGTCGTGCTCGCGAAGCTTGCGCTCGGGATCGAGAACATCAGCCGCGGCCGTTTTGCGATCAATCTGGTCAATGCCTGGAACCGGCCCGAGCTCGACAAGGCAGGCATCGGCTTTGCGGAGCATGACGCCCGCTATGCCTACGGCCGCGAGTGGATCGCCGTGGTGTCGCGCCTGATGCAGGGCGAGCGGCTGACCTACAAGGGCGAACATTTCGACATCAGGGACTATGCCTTGCGGCCCGGGAGTCTCTACCGGCCACGGCCGCTGATCTATGTCGGGGGTGAATCCGAACCGGCGCGCGCCTTGGTCGCCGATCATGGCGACGTCTGGTTCATCAATGGGCAGCCGCTCGACGACGTTGCCCGCCTGATCGCCGATGTCGCGGCCCGGCCGAGAACGGCGGCTCTACTTCGGTTTGGGCTGTCCGCCTTTGTGATCGCGCGCGAGACGCAGGCTGAGGCAGAGGGGGCCTATGAAAGGTTGCTCGATCTCTCAGGCAAGGATGCGCCGATCAAGGCGATCCAGAGGCAGAACACCGATCCCAAGGTCGTGATGATGCAGACGATGCAGAAATCGGCGCGGGTCGGCAGCAATGGTGGAACGGCTGCGGGGCTGGTGGGAAGCTATGACGAGGTGGCTGCGCGTATCCGGGCATTTCATGCCGCCGGCATTGAACTGTTCATGCTGCAGTTCCAGCCGTTCGAAGCCGAGATGGAGCGCTTTGCAAAGGAGATCATCCCGCGCGTGCGTCGGGCTCCAGTCACGGCCGATGGCAAGCCGGGCCTTCTGGCCGGCTCGCGGTGACCGGATCAGGCGCTTGTCGCGGCCGCCGGCGCTTGCGCAAACCGGCTGACCGGCCGCGGCAATCCGAAGTGCTCGCGCAGCGTGGTCGGCATAGTCGGTGCGGAACAGGCCGCGGCGCTGCAGGATCGGCACCACCGTGTCGACGAAGATCGCCAATCCGGTGGGCAGCACATCCGGCATCAGGTTGAAGCCGTCGGCCGCACCCGCCTTGAACCAGGCCTCGATGTCGTCGGCGATCTGTTCGGGCGTACCGACGATGATCCTGTGGCCGACGCCGCCGCCGAGGGCGCGCAGCAACTCACGGACGGTGAGATTGCCGCGGCGCGCGATGTTCACCGTTCCCTGGAACATGGTGTGGTTGGCGTTGGCCGGCAGCGGCAACGGATCGGGCAGGGGCTTGTCGAGATCGAGACTATCAGGATCGACCTGCAATGTGCCGGCAAGCCGCGCAAGGCTGTATTCGATCGGGACCAACTCCCAAAGCTCGTCCTGGCGCCGTTTGGCTTCCGCTTCCGTGCTGCCGATGACGGTGGCCAGCCCCGGCAGGATCACGATGGACCCTCCTGCGCGGCCGTAGGCTGCGGCGCGCGCACGCAGATCGCGCGCATAGGCGACGCCTTCGTCGATCGTCTGTGCAAGCGTGAACACCGCTTCGGCCTGCGCGGCGGCGAGGTCGCGGCCGTCGCTCGATCCGCCGGCCTGGACGGTGACCGGACGACCCTGCGGCGAGCGCGGGACGTTGAGCGGTCCGGCCACGCTGTAGTGGGTGCCGCGATGTCCGATCGGGTGGACCTTCGTCGTGTCGACGAACCGCGCGCTCGTCTTGTCGCCGACGAAGGCATCATCTTCCCAGCTGTCCCACAGCGCATGCACGACCTCGGCGAACTCCTTGGCACGGTCATAGCGCGCCTTGTGCTCGAGCACGTTGGGGAGACCGAAATTGCGGCCGGCTGACGCGTCGGCCGTGGTCACGGCATTCCAGCCGACGCGGCCACCGCTCGCCAGGTCCAGCGTCGCGAAGCGGCGTGCGATGTTGTAGGGCTCGTTGTAGGTCGTCGAGGCCGTCGCGATCAGCCCGATATGGGTGGTCGCGGCGGCGACGGTCGCCAGCACGATGGTCGGCTCGAGCGACATGAACGAGCGGTAGTCGATGCGGTCGGTGATGGCCGGCGTATCGGCGAGAAAGATCGCGTCGAGCTTGCCACGCTCCGCGATCGCTGCGACGCGCACGTAATGGCCGACGTCGAAGCAGGCACGCGGGTCGCTGTCCGGTAGTCGCCAGGCGGACGCATAGACGCCGGAATGCAGAAGATTGACGTTGAGATGAAGCTGACGATGAGACATGGCTGCCGTATCTGCGATGATGCTTGTCGCTAGATATCGGCCTGATGCGTGCGCGAGAATGCGTCGGGGGCGGGTGCGGACAAAAAGAAATATCCGTCCCCCCGCAGCGATCCTGTGCGCAAGTCCATGTCGCGTTGCTGTCCGGTGACGCAACATCCGGCACGCCGCAACATGAATCTTCTTCGTGCGGTGTAGCGGGTGAAAGCTTCGTCCAACTCTCCGCGAATATCTGAAATTGCCAGGGCGGGCCTGCGCGGGCAACGATATCGTGACGCGCCACATCATCGCGATCGATCCTGCCTGGAGCCGTGAATCATGCCGAACCAAACTCATCGCGCCGAGCGCGTGTCCGCGCCTGACGGCTCGGTCGCGTTTGAGGCCGACGTTCTGGTGATCGGTGGCGGACCCGCGGGGACCTGGGCTGCGGTCAACGCGGCGGAGCGCGGTGCGCGGGTGGTGCTCGCCGACAAGGGTTTCTGCGGCACCTCGGGGGCGACCGCTGCGGCCGGAACCGGCGTCTGGTACATCGATCCCGATCCCGCCTTGCGCGAGGCCGCGATGACCAACCGCGAGAAGATGGGCGGCTATCTGCAGGATCGCCGCTGGATGGCGCGCGTGCTCGACCGGACCTATCAGCAGAGCAATCGCCTGGCCGACTGGGGTTATCCCTATCCGATCGACGATCGCGGCAGGCCGCAGCGCAACTCGCTGCAGGGGCCCGAGTATATGCGGCTGATGCGCAAGCGCACCAAGCAGGCCGGCGTCACCATTCTCGACCACAGCCCGGCGCTCGAATTGCTCATGGACGACGACGGGGCTGTCGCCGGCGCCAGCGGCATCCGCCGGCAAAAGCAGGACCGCTGGACGGTGCGCGCCAGGGCGGTCGTGATCGCGACCGGGGGCTGTGCCTTCCTCAGCAAGACGCTTGGATCGAACGTGCTGACCGGCGACGGCTACCTGATGGCCGCGGAGGTCGGCGCCGAGTTCAGCAGCATGGAGTTCTCCAACGCTTACGCGATCTCACCGGCGTTCGGGTCGGTGACCAAGACGTTGTTCTACGGCTGGGCCACCTTCAGCTATGACGACGGCAGCGTGGTGCCCGGCGCGGCGTCGAAGGGCGGACGATCGGCGATTGCGCGCGCACTGCTCCAGGGGCCGGTCTATGCCCGGCTCGACAAGGCCGATGACGACGTGCAGCGTCACATGCGCGCGTCGCAGCCGAATTTCTTCCTGCCGTTCGATCGCACCGGGATCGATCCGTTCAAGGACCGCTTTCCGGTGACATTGCGGCTGGAGGGCACGGTTCGCGGCACCGGCGGCCTTCGTATCGTCGACGACAGCTGCGCCACCAGCGTGCCCGGCCTCTATGCGGCGGGCGACGCGGCGACGCGTGAATTGATCTGCGGTGGCTTCACCGGCGGCGGCAGCCACAACGCCGCCTGGGCAATGTCGTCGGGATCCTGGGCGGGGCAGGGCGCGGCCGACTACGCCAGGCAGGTTGGGCCGATCGCCAGGCGTAAGTTATCGTCCGCGGGAACCGTCGGCTTTCGAAGCCGGCAGCGTCGTGCGTTCGAACCGGCCGCGCTGGCGAGAGCCGTTCAGGGCGAGGTCTTCCCTTATGAGCTGAACTACTTCCGGGAAGCGTCGCGACTACAGGGAGCGCTCGGACGTCTCGACGCGGCATGGCGCGATGTGTCGGAAGCGGACGCCGCCGGGAAGTCCGAGATCTTGCGGGCCCGCGAGGCCGCGGCGATGCTGGCGACTGCACGGTGGATGTACCGCAGCGCGCTCGCCCGTCAGGAAAGCCGCGGCATGCATCGCCGCGACGACTTCCCCAACCAGGACGACCGGCAGCGGCATTATGTAACGACCGGTGGTCTCGACGAGATCTGGACCTCGACCCGGCCCCATGCCGAGGCCAGCTATGCGGAGGCTGCGGAGTGATCGAAATTATCGATGCCGAGCGCTGCACGTCCTGTGACATCTGTGTCAGCGTCTGCCCGACCAACGTATTTGACAAGACCGATGGAATTCCGGTAATCGCCCGGCAAAGCGATTGCCAGACCTGCTTCCTCTGCGAGCTCTATTGTCCCGAGGATGCGCTCTATGTCTCGCCCTTTGCGGATCAGGTGCAACCGATCGACCTCGTTGCGCTCAGGCAAACGGACAGGATGGGCAGCTACCGCCGGGCGGTGGGCTGGACCGACGACACCAGCGATCGCCGCGGCATCGACCGCAGCTATCTGCTCTTTGGTCATTGAAGCCCCGGCCGCGATGGCGGCGACCAAAGCGACCTAATGGACTGACTGAATGAACGTGCATCAATCCCTGACGGCGGTTCGGCCCGTCGAGCCGCTGCTACCCGCCGCGCATCCGCCGAGCGCGGTTGACACGATGGTCCGGTTCGAGCAGGTCTCGAAGGCCTATCCGGCCTACCGCGACAAGCCGAGCGTGCAGGCCTTGCAAGGCATCGACTTTGCGATTCCGCGCGGCTCGATCACCGGGGTGATCGGCCGTTCCGGCGCCGGCAAATCCAGCCTGGTGCGGCTGATCAACGGGCTGGAGAAGCCATCGAGCGGCCGTGTCATTGTCGATGGGCGCGATATCTCCGGACTTGCGGGCCGCGAGCTGCGGCTGGCGCAGCGCTCGATCGGCATGATCTTCCAGCATTTCAACCTGCTGTCGTCGCGCACCGCCGCCGACAATATCGCCCTGCCGCTCGAGATCGCGGGTTGGTCGCGAGCTGATATCGCGGTTCGTGTCGCGGAGCTGCTCGAGCTCGTCGGCATCGCCGACAAATACGATCGCTACCCGTCCGAGCTGTCGGGCGGCCAGAAGCAGCGCATCGGCATCGCCCGCGCGCTGGCGACGCGGCCGAACGTGCTGCTGTCGGACGAGGCGACCTCGGCGCTCGATCCGCAAACCACCCGCTCGATCCTGGACCTGTTGGCCAACATCAATCGCGAGCTTGGCGTCACCATCATCCTGATCACCCACGAAATGTCGGTGGTCCGGCAGCTCGCCAAGGAAGTCGTGGTGATCGACAGCGGCCACATCGTCGAACGCGGCCATGTCGCGGATATCTTCACGCATCCCGGCCATCCGGTCACGCAGGCCTTTCTGTCGGAAGTGGTCGGCGACAGCGTTCCGGTGTCGCTGGCAAGCCGACTGCAGCGGCAGCCGGTCGCGGGCGGACATGCCGTTATCCGCGTGCAGGTTCGCGGCGCCGATGCCGGCGACACCATCGTCGCCCGCCTGGCGCGCGAGCTCTCGATCGATGTCGCGTTGCTGTCGGCCCGGATCGACGAGATCGGAGGCCAGCATGTCGGCTCATTGACGTTGGGCATTCCCGGCGGCGAGGCCGCGGCCGACAAGGCAGCGTCCTATCTCTCCCAGCATAACCTTCCGGTGGAGCGCCTCGGCTATGTCGCGTGAACTCATCAACCTGATCGTTCAGGCCACCGGCGAGAGCTTGTTCATGGTGTCGGTCGCTGCATTGATCGCCACCGCGTTCGGGCTTCCGATCGGCGTTTTCCTGGCCACCAGCCGCAAAGGGGAGCTGTTCGCGGCACCGGCGGTCAACAGCGTGCTGGGCATCATCGTGAATGCGACGCGCTCGACACCGTTCATCATCCTGGTGGTAGCCATCATCCCGTTCACGCGGCTGATCGCGGGCACCTCGATCGGCTCGGGCGCAGCGATCGTCCCGCTGACCATCGCGGCAACGCCGTTCATCGCGCGACTGGTCGAGGCCGCGATCCGCGAGGTCGATGCCGGACTGATCGAGACCGCATCGTCGTTCGGCGCCAGCCCGCTGCAGATCGTGCTGAAGGTGCTCATCCCCGAGGCGCTGCCCGGCCTGGTGCTTGCTCTGACGCTCGCGGTGGTCAGCCTGCTCGGCTATTCGGCGATGGTGGGAGCGGTCGGCGGCGGCGGGCTTGGAGACCTCGGCATCCGCTACGGCTACCAGCGCTTCATGCCGGAAATGATGCTGGCGGTCGTCGTCGTCCTGATCGCGCTGGTGCAGACAGTGCAGACCGCCGGCGATTATCTCGCCCGCCGCGTCAACCGCCGCCTGCGCCACCGCTGAGACGGGAATCCGTCACGAGCCCTTCGGGGCTGTTTGTCATATTGCGAGTTCCTACGGAGACCAAAATGTCCTTTCGTCCCATTATCGTGCTTGCCGGCGTGCTGGCGATCTGGTCGGCCGCCGCCTCGGCGGAAACGATCAAGATCGGCGTGACGCCCGGGCCGCATGCGCAAATCCTCGAGGCGGTGAAGCCGATCGCGGCCAAGAACGGGCTCGATATCCAGCTCGTCGAATTCTCAGATTATGTGGTGCCGAACGCGGCGCTCGATGCCGGCGACATCCAGGCCAATTCGTTTCAGAACCAGCCCTATCTCGACAACCAGAAGACCGATCGCGGCTACAAGATCGAGTCGGTCGGCCTGACGGTCAACTTTCCGATCGGCGTCTATTCCAAGAAGCACAAGAGCTGGGCCGACATTCCGGACGGCGGCAAGATCTCGATCCCGAACGATCCCACCAATGGCGGCCGGGCGTTGCTGCTCTTGCGCGACAAGGGTGCGATCAAGCTGAAGGACGGCGTTGGCTTCAAGCCAACGGTCCTCGATGTCGCGGACAATCCCAAGAAGTTCAAATTCGTCGAGGTCGATGCGGCGCAGGCGCCCCGTGCGCTCGACGATGTCGACGCGGCCGTGATCAACACGAACTACGCCACCCAGGCCGGCCTCGATCCGGTCAAGGATCCGATCCTGCGCGAGGATCCGAAGGGGCCCTATGTCAATTTGATCGCGGTTCGCGCCGCGGACAAGGACAAGCCGTGGGTCAAGATCCTCGTCGACAGCTATCACACGCCCGAGGTCAAGGAGTTCGTCCTGACCAAGTTCAAGGGCGCCGTGCTGCCGAGCTGGTAGCTCGCAAATCCAGGAAAGTTGAGCGGGCAGGCGTTGCTTCCACGGGCTTGACCACCGTGGAGCGCAGCTTGCCGCGATGTGGGGGAATTTTATGCGTATCCTGATGACCGTTGTTGCCGCCGTGCTTCTGATTGGCGGCGCCAAGGCCGAGACCATCCGCGTCGGAGTCACGGCAGGCCCCCATGCCGAGATCCTCGATGTGGTGAAAAAGGTGGCCGCCGGCCGCGGGCTCGACATCAAGGTCGTCGAGTTCACGGACTACGTGATTCCGAACCAGGCGTTGGCGCTCGGGGATCTCGAGGCCAACTCGTTTCAGCACGAGCCCTACCTCAAGAACCAGATCTCCAAGACCAGCTGGAAGATCGTCAAGGTCGCCAACACCATCGCCCTCGCCGCAGGGCGTCTACTCGCTGAAGTACAAGAAGCTGGCTGACTTGCCCGAGGGCGCGCGGGTGGCGATCGCCAATGATCCCTCGTACGGTGCGCGTGGCCTGATGATCCTCGCGCTTCACGGCCTTATCAAGCTGAAGGACCCGGCCAACGTCGCGTCCACGATTGCCGACATCACCGACAATCCCCGGAAGCTCCGTTTCGTCGAACTGGACGCCGCGCAGCTGCCGCGCTCGTTGCAGGACGTCGACCTGGTGTCGATCAACAACAACTATGCGGTGCAGGCCGGCCTCAATCCCGCCGTCGATGCCATTGCCCGTGAGGCGGCCGACGGCCCCTGGGTCAACATCCTCGCGGTGCGCGAGGACGACAAGGCCAAGCCTTGGGTCAAGCAGTTCATCGAGGCCTATCATTCGGACGAGGTGAAGGCGTTCCTCGACACGCGGTTCAAGGGCACCTACATCGCGACTTGGTGAGCGGCGCAACCGGCAACGCGTCTATTCGGCAGCGTCGGGACGGACCGCATTCGACGGCGAGAGCCGATAGCTCGCGCCGGGATGCGTGCCGTGAAGCCGCGGCCCGCGGCCGGGGAACAGCTTTTCCCGCAGCGTACCCTCGCGGTAGGCCGTCTTGTAGACCCCGCGTGACTGCAGCTCCGGCACCACGAGATCGACGAATGCGTCGAGCGATTCCGGTGCGACGAGGCGGAACAAGTTGAAGCCGTCGACATCGGTTTCATCCGCCCAGGCGATCAGCTCGTCCGCGACATCCTGGGGCGAGCCGACCACGAAGGGCGAGCGCGCGCCGACGCGGCTCAGCGTCGCGAGATCGCCGACCTTGACCGGGCGATCGCTGCGCAAGGTGAAGTTCTCGACCATCGACTGGATCGCGTTGCTCTCGACATATTGCACCGCCTGGTCGGGGCGATAGGTCGAGAAATCGATGCCGGTCCAGCCCGAGAGCAGAGCCAGCTGACCGGTCTGGTCGACATGCGCGGCATAGTCCGCGAGCAGATCCTCGGCCTCTGCACGGGTCGGCGCAACGATCACGGTCGCGCCGGCAAACAGGCGGATATCATAGGGATCGCGGCCAAACTCCTTTGCCGCGCTCCTGATGTCGCGGACGGCGCGGGCGAGAATCGGCCTGGTCTGGCCGTTGAGGAAGATCGCCTCTGCATGCCGTGCCGCAAAGGCGCGGCCGCGTTTAGAAGTGCCAGCCTGATACAACAGCGGCGTGCGTTGCGGAGAGGGTTCCGCGAGATGGATGCCGTCGACCTTGTAGTGCGGCCCTTGATGACGGACGGGATGGATTTTCGCCGGATCGGTGAAGATACGCGCCGCACGGTCCCGGCGCACTGCGCCGTCCGCCCAACTGCCCTCCCATAATTTGTAGCTCGCGGCGAGGAATTCCTCGGCCGCCTCGTAGCGCTCATCATGCGCGCGGTTCGCCTCGAGCCCCATGCCGCGGGCGCCGCTGTCGAGATAGCCGGTGACGATGTTCCAGCCGATCCGTCCGTTGGTCAGATGATCGAGCGTCGAGAAGCGACGGGCAAACTGGTAGGGATGTTCGTAGGTGAGGTTGGACGTGATGCCGAAGCCGAGATGCCTGGTGACCAGCGCCATGGCCGAGACCAGCAGGGTCGGTTCGGCGTTCGGCAATTGAACGGCCTGACTGAGCGCCGTGTCCGGGGTGTTGCCGTAGACGTCATAAATGCCGAACACGTCGGCCAGGAAGATGCCGTCGAGCAGTCCGCGCTCGGCTGTCCTGGCATATTCGACCCAATAGTCGAGCGAGTTGTAGTTGAGCGAGGTGTCGCGCGGATGCGACCACAGGCCGGCCCAGTTGTGGCTTGGCGCCATCATGTTGAACGCATTGAAGCGAAGCTCTTTTGATTTTGCCATCGACCTGTTCCGATAGGGAGCGTGTCGGACCAACGTAACAGCTTGCCTGCGCGACTTTGTTTTGTATTCGGCGAGGAAGCGTGAAAATCCTGCTGTATCGGAAATCCCGGGTAGCAGGGTCACGCTCATTGGCGCCTCCGGTCCGGTCGGAAGTCTGCGGGAATCCGCGCGCGCGGGCGATCAACTGCGCGATCCGCGCTGTGTGACCCGCGATATCGCGCGCCGGCGATGGCGGTCGCGCACGAAACAAATGCGTCGCGACGGATGTGCCATCTGAAAAATTCACGATGCCGTTCCGTGAGACGCCAGTACGTCCATCGCTATTTTCCTGGACATCTCGACAGCCGCAAAGTCGCTGCGCATCATTTCGCGACTTGCAACGCTTGGTTCACCGATCCCAGGAGATTTCGAAATGCCGGTCGAAACGAAAAATCTCGAGACGCTCGCCCTGCATGGCGGGTCCTACCGGTCGGATCCTGCGACCGGCGCAGTAGCGGTTCCGATCTATCAGACGACCTCGTTCCAGTTCGAGACCACCGACCATGCGTCGCGGCTGTTCGCGCTGGAATCGATCGGGCAGATCTACACAAGGATCAAGAACCCGACGGCCGATGCCTTCGAGGAGCGGCTGGCCGCGCTGGAAGGCGGCGTCGGCGCGCTCGCGGTGGCGTCGGGCCAGACCGCATCGGCCTTTGCGATCTTCAACATCGCCCAGGCCGGCGACAACATCGTCTCCTCCACCGATCTCTATGGCGGCACCTGGACGCTGTTGTCGCAGACCTTGAAGCAGTTCGGCATCGAGGTCCGGTTCGTCGATCCGGCCGACCCCGAGAATTTCCGTCGCGCCACCGACGCGAAGACCCGCGCCTATTTTGCCGAGACCCTGCCGAATCCCAAGCTCAACGTGTTCCCGATCAGGGAAGTCGCTGACATCGGACGCTCGCTCGGTGTGCCGCTCATCCTCGACAACACGGCGGTGCCGCTGGTTGCGCGCCCGTTCGATCATGGCGCCGCGATCGTGGTCTATTCGACGACGAAATATATCGGCGGCCACGGCACGTCGATCGGTGGTGCGATCATCGATGGCGGCAATTTCGACTGGGCGGCGCATGCCGAGCGCTTTCCGCTGCTGACCCAGCCGGACGCCGCCTATCACGGCGCGATTTGGACGGAAGCGGCCAAACCGCTCGGTCCGATCGCCTACATCCTGCGCGCGCGCGTGAAGTTGTTGCGCGATCTCGGCGCCGCGATCGCGCCACAGAACGCCTTCCAGTTCATCCAGGGGCTCGAGACGCTGCCGTTGCGGCTGCGTCAGCACAACGAGAATGCGATCAAGGTAGCGGATTTCCTGGCCAAGCACCCCGCCGTCTCGCATGTGATCTTCCCGGGATTGCAGCAGGGGGAGAATCGGCGCCGCGCCGACGCCTATCTGAAGGGGGGCTATGGCGCGCTTGTCGGCTTCGAGCTGAAAGGCGGCGTCGAGGCCGGCCGCCGCTTCATCGACGCGCTGAGGCTGTTCTATCACGTCGCCAATATCGGCGATGCGCGGTCGCTGGCGATCCATCCGGCCTCGACCACCCACCAGCAGCTCACCGCTGAGGAGCAACTCGCGGCCGGCGTCACGCCTGGCTACGTGCGGCTCTCGGTCGGGATCGAGCACGCCGACGACATCATCGCAGACCTCGTTCAGGCCCTGGCGCAGGCCGAGGCCGGTGGCAGCGCCCGCAAGGCAGCGTGATCGCACTCGACAACATTGGAACAGGATTGAGATGATGAAGACATTGTTGCGCCTGGCGCAAGCGGCAGGCGTCCTCCTTGCCTTGACGGCGAACGCCGTCGCCGACGAGCCCCTCAAGATCGCGACCAGCGCCGGTCCGGTTGGCCAGCTGGCGGCGTTCGCCGCCAAGCTCGCCAAGGACAAGGGACAGGACGTCAAGATCGTCGAGCTGTCCGATTGGGTCGCCTTGAACGAGGTGGTCAACAGCGGCGACGTTGACGCGAACCTGTTCCAGCACGCCACCTATCTCGCGATCCAGAACAAGCAGCGCGGCTTCAATCTGGTCCAGGTTGACAAGGTCGGCGTGATCGCCCCGGTCGGGCTGTTCTCGAAGAAGATCAAGTCGCTCGACGAGATCAAGCCCGGCGACAGCGTTGCTATTCCGAACGAGCCGCTCAACGGCGCGCGGGGATTGATCCTGCTCGAGCGGGCCGGCCTGATCAAGCTGACGCCGGGCAAGGGCTTCTCGGTGAGCCGGTTCGACGTCATCGAGAACCCCAAGAACCTGAAGATCGTCGAACTCGATCCGGCCCAGACCTATCGCTCGCTCGACGACGTCACGCTCGCGCTCGTCAACATCACCTATCTGATCCCCGCGGGCGGCGATCCGAAATCGGCACTGCTCATCGATCGTACCGTGGACGACGGATTGGTGTTGCGCTTCACAGCGCGGCCAGACAAGAAGGACGATCCGCGCCTCAAGGCCTTTATCCAGGTCTTCAACTCGCCCGAGGTGAAGAAATTCATCGAGAACAAGCTGCCGGCGTTCATTCCCGCCGGCTTCAGCAGCTAGTACTTGTCAGTTCACGGCGGAGCGGGAGCTGCCCTGTCTCTTCGGCACGGGAGAGCAGGGCAGCAAGGAATTCGCGCCGTAGCCGCTGGGTGTAGGCCGAAGCCTGGAATGTCAGCCGCAGGTGTCGCGGGTCAGCCGAAGATGCAGGCATCTTGTGCGCACGGGCTCGACTAGCCGTGCGGCCCGAACAGGAAGATCTCACGGGAGTCGCGCTGTCCGTCGGGATTTGCGGCGCGCGCAAGTCTCCTGCGCCACCGCCGGACGCGCCGGGCCACACGACCAAGCGCGTGGAGCCAAGAAGACGCCGGATGCATAGAACCTCCACTGAAGTGTCGTTTCACTGCACGATAACACGTCCTTGTCCGGCTTGAGCGCGCACGCCGGCGGTATCGCAAGTTTGCAATCAATGGATAGGGTTGAGGCGATCTTGCAGAACGGTCGTTTGGTCGGCCGCGCGGACAAAGAAAGTTCATTCCCTGAGCAGCCGCGATCGGCGTTGGCGTCTCGAGATGCCGGATCGCGCGCCGCCCGCGCAACCGAGGCCTCGACCGATACCGATCGATCCCTCGCTGCCGCGGCGCTAGGGGAGGCACGCGCATAATCCGGAAGGAGTAGGTGGGCACTCCATGCGGGAAGTGGCGCGCGCGGCCGAACTGCATGAGACTACAGCAAAATATCGGATCGGCGAGGGTGGAGCCCCCCATGAGACAGGTGATTTCAGGTGGGGCGCCGACCGCAAAGCGGGGAGTGCTCCGGTTGCTCGTGCTGGCGGCGCTGGTTCCGCTGCTCACGACCATTCCACCGTCCAGCACGGATGCGCAGGCGCAACGTGCTGCACCTCGTCAAGTGCGGCGTGATCCACCGCCGGAAAAGCCGCAGGTGACGATGAATGCCTGGACGGTCGGCCTCGCCGGAGGCCTGCTCGAAGGCGCGCCCATCCGCTTCGCGTCCGAAATCGCCCGCGTCGTGGACGATGGCGACAAGCTGCACGTTTTGCCGGTCGTGACGCGCGGACCGACCGAGAACGTGAACTCACTGCTCTATTTGCGTGGCATCGATGCAGCCATCATCAACTCCGACGCGCTCGAGGAGTACAAGAGCCAGGTGCCGGACATCCAGCAACGGCTGGCTTACGTGCTGAACCTGTTTCCGTCCGAACTGCATATATTCGTTCGTCCCGAGATTCAGAGCCTGAGCGATCTCGCCGGCAAGAAGGTCAACTTCAACAATCTGGGGACCGCCGCGGCCTATTCGGGGCCCCTGATC
This sequence comes from Bradyrhizobium sp. 26S5, assembly GCF_036923295.1. Taxonomy (NCBI): domain Bacteria; kingdom Pseudomonadati; phylum Pseudomonadota; class Alphaproteobacteria; order Hyphomicrobiales; family Nitrobacteraceae; genus Bradyrhizobium; species Bradyrhizobium sp. 26S5. Next base: position 2,118,890 of record NZ_CP145948.1, read on the forward strand.
TTCAGCCGCCTCGGCCTCGATGTGGAAAAAACCTTCATTCCGCATCAGGTCGCGCTTGAGCAGATGCGCAAGGGCGAAATGGCCGCGGTCGTCTTCATCACCTCGAAGCCGATTGACGCCTTCGTGCGCGGCCGCTGGGAGCCGGGGTTCAAGTTCCTGCCGGTGCCTTATGACAAGAAGTTCGAGGACTTCTATCTTCCCGCCTCGCTCGAGGCATCGGAGTATCCCAATCTCATCAAGCCGGGCGAGCGCGTCACGACAATCGCGGTACCGACCGCTCTGGTGGCCTTCAACTTCCCGGCCAAGTCGAACCGCTATGAACGCCTTGCGCGCTTCGTGGAGTATCTGTTCTCGCGCATTGACAAGCTGCAGCAGCCAGGCTTCGACCCGAAGTGGAAGGCGATTAATCTCGCAGCGACCGTTCCCGGCCTGGCGCGCTTCCCTGCGGCGCAGGCGTGGCTCGATCGCGAGCCGCGCGCCGCCGCAAATCGATCGCAATGAAACGCGCGGCGACCCGCGTGGTGGCTGGAATCATGCTTCTGGGCGGGATGTCCTGGGCGCAGGCGGCAGACGATCGTCGGATCGCGCAGCTTCGCGCATGTCCCGAAGGGATGGAGTGCCCCGAGAAATCGCCGCGCGCATCAGCGCCTCGCCCGGCGAACCCGACGGGCAACTGGATCGTCAGCCTGACGACGTCGCCGATCGACTATTCACCGGTCGCCACCGCCACGACATCGTCGCGCGATGCTGCCGGTGGGGCCGGGATGACGCTTTCGATTCGCTGCCACGGCGGACGAAGCGAACTGATCGTCGCCGGGCCGGGCGTATCCGGTCGCGGCGATGATTATGCGATCTCCTATCGCGTCAACGACGACCAGACGATGCAGATCGCGGCAGCCGTGCCGGCGTCGGGGATCGGCGTTGCGTTCGGCGGCGATGTCGTCCGCCTGCTGCAGTCCCTTCCGGGTAACGGCGGCCTCAATATTCACCTCACATCCCGCAAAGGCCCAGCCCTGGATGCAGCGTTTCCGCTCGGCGGGTTGGACGCGGTGCGCGTGAAGATCGCCGCCGCGTGCAAGTGGCCGCAGCCAGTCGCCAAGCCCAATGGGTAACAAGTAGCAACGTGTGTTCGACAGGAGAGGCATTATGCGCGTGTTTCAACATACTGCGAGAGTAGCCATCATCGGAGCCGTAACGGTCTTGCTCGCCACGTCGTTTGCAGCGGCGCAGCAAAGTGGCGGACGGTACTGGACACCGGGCACGACAAATCCCGCTGTCGACAGCAAGCAGATTGCAGAAAGCAAAACGCTCAAGCACAGGACGGCCAAACAGAAGAGGGAGCGGTCGCCGCTTTCCGCGAATGCCCGGTTGCAGCCCGACAGCAAGCCGCACCGCTTGATCCTGCAGGTGAACACCAATGATCCCGCCGCGATGAATCTCGCGCTCAACAATGCGACCAACGTCGCGCAATACTACAAGGATCTCGGCGAGAAGGTAAAAATCGAGGTGGTCACGTTCGGGCCCGGCCTGCACATGCTGCGCGATGACACCTCGCCGGTGAAGTCCCGTATCGAGGAGTTGGCGCTGAGCACGCCCGAGATCGCGTTCAAGGCCTGCGGCAACACCCAGGAAAAAATGCACAATGCAGAGAAAAAGGACATCCCGATCATTCGTCAGGCGGAGGTGGTGAAGTCGGGCGTCGTGCGGGTGATGGAACTGCAGGAGAAGGGCTGGTCCTATGTGAAGCCGTGACCGCCGCCTAACCCGAAAGGGGTGGATGGCTTCGCGCGGAGTTGGGGCGCATAATGCCGCACCTCAACAGATCGTGTCGCCTTGCGACGGGTGATTGCGGATGGGTCGCACGGTTCTTCTCAATGAAGTAGGTACTCTCTGCAACATCGCGGGCTCGCCGCGTCGGCACGCGCTCAAGCTCGGACGACCCGCGCTCTTGTGGACGACCGCGGTCGTGCTGGCGATGGCGTGGGCGCCGGAGACACGGGCGTCGCCCGATCCTGCGCGCTCCTCGGCATCCGAAGTCGTGCCACAGGGCCCAGGGGACACCGGCAAACCGGTGCAGGTTGCGCAGGGAGCGACCACCGAGACTGAGCAACCTCCGGAACAGAAGTCCCAATTGGGGGAGAAGCTGTCCTGCGAACTCTCCAGTGCAAGGCTTGATATCAGCCTGATGCAGCGTATCGAGTACGAGCACGTGCGGGCGGAAGGGCTGGAGCGGGATCTCGCGGCGGCCCGACGCGAAACCCAGGCTGCGCTGGCGGCGAAAGCGGCCGAAGGCGCTGCCCAGACCAAGCAGACCGCGCAGGGCGGCGCGGAGTTGCAGGACGCCCTGCAACAGGCGCGCGAGCGGGCAGGGAAGCTGGAACAGGATCTCGCGACAGCGCGGCGTGATGTCGAGAACCAGACTGCGCGCGCGACACGGGCAGGCGAGGAGGTTTCCCGGCTGAAGCAAGCAGGCGAGCGTGGCGCGCCGGACCTGCAAAAGGAACGTGAGCGGTCCGCGCGGCTGGAGCAGGATCTTGCGGCGGCACGGCGTGATGTCGAGGCCCAGACGGCGGCGGCGGCAAAGGCGGGCGAGGATGTCCTGCGCCAGAAGCGGGTGGTAGAAGCCGGGGCCGCCGAGCTGAAGCAATCGCGCGAGAAAGCGGACATGCTCGCACAGGACCTCTCCCGGGCGCGCAGTTCGATCTTCGCCTATGAGGCGCAGGCCCGCAAAGCTACGGAAGAAGCGGCGGAGCTCAGGCAGGCGGCTGAAAAGGCCGCGGCTTCGCCTCGCAAATCCATGCCCGACGACTCTGGACGATTAGCGCGGCTGGAGCAGGACCTTGCGGCGGCGCGACGTGATGTCGAGACCAAGACTGCGCTGGTCACGCAAGCAGGCGAGGAAACATCCCGCCTGCAAGCGGCGGGGAAGAGCGCCGCCGCGGACCTGCAAAAGGAGCGTGAGCGGTCCGCGCGGCTGGAGCAGGATCTGGCGGCGGCACGACGCGATATCGAGAGCAAGACCGCGCTCGCGACCAAGGCAGGGGAGGAATCCTCCCGGCTGCAAGCGGCGGGGAAGAGCACCGCCACGGACCTCCAAAAGGAGCAAGAGCGGTCCGCCCGGCTGGAGCAGGATCTGGCGGCGGCGCGACGCGATATCGAGAGCAAGACCGCACTCGCGACCAAGGCAGGGGAGGAAGCGTCCCGGCTGCAAGCGGCGGGGAAGAGCGCCGCCACGGACCTTCAAAAGGAGCAAGAGCGGTCCGCCCGGCTGGAGCAGGATCTGGCGACGGTGCGACGCGACGTCGAGAGCAAGACTGCGCTCGCGACCAAGGCAAGTGAGGAATTCTCCCGGCTGAAAGCGGGGGAGAAGAGCGGCGCGACGGACCTGCAAAAGGAGCGTGAGCGGTCGGCCCGGCTGGAACAGGATCTGGCGGCGACGCGGCGTGATGTTGAGGCCAAGACGGCGCTGGTCGCCAAAGAAGCCGAGGAAACGTCCCGGCTGCAAGCGGCGGGGAAGGGCGCCGCGGCGGATCTGCAAAAAGAGCGTGAGCGGTCTGCCCGGCTGGAGCAGGATCTGGCGGCAGCGCGTCGCGATGGTGAGGCCCAGACGGCGCGGGCGGCAAAGGCAAGCGAGCAAGTCTCGCTGCAGAGGCAGGCAGCGGAAGCCGGTGCTTCCGAGTTGAGGCAATTGCGCGCAAGGATGGATCAGGCACAGAGCTCCTCCCTGTGGCTGAGCACGGTCCATGCGTATGAGGCCCAGGTTCGCAACGCGCGTAGCGCTGCGCCGGACGCCCTGACGACCGGTTCGATCCCGCGGGACAAGCCCAAGTCCATCGAGGTGACCGCTCATCCAGTCGCCCAGCAGACCTTGCCAGCACCTGCTCGTGCCGCTGCTCCGCCTGCTCCCGAGCAAGCCGCGGAAGCTGCAGGGCTGGTCGCGCGGGCGAGCTCGCTGCTCCGGCAGGGGGATATTGGCGCAGCGCGGCTCGTACTGGAGCGGGCCATCGAAATGGGCAGCGCCCAGGCGAGCTTCGCGCTGGCAGAGACCTACGATCCGCTGATTCTTGCAAAATGGGGGACCTACGGCACGCGCGGTGACGCCCGCAGGGCGCAAGACCTCTATGTCAATGCCGACGCCGCGGGAGTCCGCGAGGCCAAATCGCGGCTGGAAGCGCTGCGCCAGTAGCGCATGCGCAAATTAACCGGGCGATCTCATTGACTTAACGACCAACAGCCGCATGCGCGGGGCCTGCCGCGGTTTACTCAAAAGGGGTGCCCACAATGGGATAGTTGTGCGTCCTCCTCCCAGGGGTCACGATGGCTAAGCCCTGCTTGTCGTAGTGCCGCTTTTGGAGCCACGGTCGCGTTCGGCGACGTGGTAGCCATCATCGAACGCGAAAGTCGCGTCTATGGTTGTCGAACATCAGTCCAAGCCCGCTCGGCCTAATCCATTCCGAGCTCGCGGAGGAATGAGCACTATCCTTGCAATCGCCAGTCTTGCCGTCGTCGGTGTGGCAGCGGTCTGGAACTGGGGTGCAGTCGAGATACTGTCCCACGCGGTCGTGGAAAAGGCGTTTGCCACGCTAGGTGCCCAGTACGACAGGCCGGCTCAGGCCGTGCCACAAGCCGCTGCTGCAGCAAAGCCGGCTTCGTCGGGCGGGCCGTCGATGACGCCGGTCGTATCAAACGGCACGCCTGCCTCCGCAATCGCCGAACGCTCCAAGATCGCCGGCCCGGCGCGGGCGGCGCCGGCCGGAGAGTTGTGCGGCATCGGCGACAAACTCACGATCGCCTTCTACGAGCGCGTCGAACTCGAAGAGGACAAATGGGGGCGCGGCTCAGGCTCGGCCTTGCGCGGTCTCGTGCAGCGTCCGGAACTGAGCGGCCCATACACTGTTCAGGACGACGGCACGATTTCGGTCCCCTTGCTTGGCGCCATTCGGGTTGCCGAGCGGTCAACACTGCAGGTTCGTACCGATTTGGCAGAGGCCTTCGATCAGTTGCTCGGCCACAAGGGCGTGGTCAATATTCTGTCGGTGGAGCACGCACCCATCTACGTGCTGGGGCCGGTCAAGAGCCCCGGCTCATTCAAGTATGTGTCGGGCATGACCGTGCTGCACGCGATGGCGCTTGCCGGTGGGCTCGACCGGGCCGCCTCTGAGCCGTGGCAGAAGATCGAAGCGGTGCGGGAATCCCTGAGGCGGAGCGGCTCGGCTGATGCCATGCTCAAGCTGTTGGCACGGGCAGCGGTGCTGAAGGCCGAACGGGACGGCGCCGAGCCCAAGATTCCGCTCCGGTTGATCGATCTGGCGGGAGCGGCTGAAGCGGCCAACCTTGTCCGCGAACAGGCGGATCGGCGTAAGGTTATCGCCACTGCCCGCATCAACCGCGAGCGCACGCTTCAGAGCTCGCTGGAAGCGGCCAAGCAGGATGTTGCCGTGTATGGCCGCACGGAAGCGCTCGACGACCTGGTCAAGCTGCGTCAGGAGCGTGCCAACAGCATGCGCGCGCTCGCGGACCGCAATGTCATCAGCGCAACGGTGATGAATCAGGTTCAGATCGAGTTGACCGATGCCGAGCAGCGTAAGCGAGAGGCGCTCAATCAGTACGCGACGGCCAAACAGCGCCTTGCCACGCTCGAGGCCGAAGGATTTCGAATCCAGGCCGATATCAGGAACGACCTGGAGGTCGAGATCGAGGCCATCGAACGCCAAATCGCGGATAATGAGCGCGAGTACAATATCAGTGACGGGGTCCTCAACACATTACCTGCGGTCCGTGCCCAGAAAGAGGCAAACCGGACAACCTACCAGGTGGTGCGGCAAACGGCGACCGGGCCGGTCGCTATCGAGTCTAACGGGATGACCGTGTTGCAGCCGGGCGATCTCGTGAACATCATTGTGAACGAGGGCGACGCGAAGACCCAAGCCAATTCGAACCAAGCCAATTCGAGCCAGGCTAACTCGAGCCAAGTTAACCCGAGCCAAGTCAATTCGAGTCAGGTCAATTCGAACCAGGCCGGTTCGCCGGCCCCTGCTGCGTCACCGACCGACCGACCGCCCGTTGGGCGAACTTCCGACCGAAAGGAGATTGGCCGAGCGGTCGCGGATCAGACGACTGCTCCAAAATGATGCCCGGCAGGACGTCATCCCGTCTGAAATCCTCGCCGGATGTCGATCGCGCGGCTTCGGTCGAGCAGGCCAGTTGCCATGAGCCGATCGATGTCCGCATTGAGCCCTTGGGGGACATTGCAGAACTTGAGGTCTCCTGGAAGGAGCTGGAGCGGCGAGCGGCAGGTTCGTTCTATCTGTCCTGGCTCTGGGTCGGCACGTGGCTCGCGCACCTCCCGCGCGGCGCACGACCACATGTGCTGGTCGCGCGGATGTCCGGGAGAACCGTCGGCCTGGCGATCGTGTGCCGGCGGACGGTGTGGAGCTTCGGACCGCAGGGGCGGGCGCGCTGGCTGCTCAACGAAACCGGAGACGCTCGCTTCGACCGGCTGTTCATCGAATATAACGGCATCCTTGCCGAGCAAGCTTCGGCTGCTCCCGTCATGGCGGCATGCCTCGACGCTCTTGCGGGCAGCCTAAGTGTCTCCGACGAGCTTGTCCTCTCCGGAATTGATCTGGACTTTGGGGCGCTCGCCTCTCGCGCGGCTCACCGGGTTGGGCTTTTGAATGAAGTGAGGGAAGCTGACGTTGCGCGGTGGGTCGACTTCACCAAGATCGGTGAGAAGAGCGGGGACTACCGAGCCTCATTGGGTCGCAACACCCGCCAGGCCATCAACCGCGCCATCAGGCTCTATGCCGAACGCGGCCCCGTCGAGTTCCGGATCATGGAGACGACGTCGGAGGCGCTCGCCGCGTTCGATGTGCTGGCCGGCTTTCATCAATCGCGATGGGGAGCCAAGGGATCCTTTGCCAACCCCGGCTTCCGCACTTTTCATGAAGACCTGATTGCACGCGGGGTCCCCAGCGGCGCCATCCGTATCTCACGGACGCTGGTTGGAGGGCAGACGGTCGGAGTGTTGTACAATTTCGTGCACGACGGCCATGTCCTGAACTACCAAAGCGGGCTTCTCTACGAGCAGGATGGCCGGGTGAAGCCTGGCCTGGTCAGCCATGTGCTGTCGATCGAGGACAGCATGTCGCGCGGCGAGCGCGGCTACGATTTCCTGGCCGGCTTCGCCCGCCACAAGTCCCAGCTTGCCAATGCCGAGCACGCGATGACGTGGAGCATCATAGGCGGGGACACCCTGGAGCGCCGCGTCGAGGCAAGGCTACGGCGCGCCAGGCAAGCGCTGGGACAGTTCGTGCGAAAGCAAATGAGCGTGCGAACGGCCCCGACCGGACACGCCGAGGGCAGTTCGCCTCAAGCCATCGAAGGGCCATGAACGGCCTCGCCGGTCGTGCGCAGCTTGGCTCAAACTTGCAGCCTGACGATCCCGGCCTTACTCCCGTTGATGCTGCGCTAGGGGCTGCTGCTCAATCCGTCGCCGGCGCGCCGGTTACCATCAGGAGCGTTTTCTCAGGTCTGGACCGGTGATGAGGTCGGGCTTTGGAGTACGGGATCGGTGTCGGAAGCTAACTTCGTAGCCGATGCCAACCAGAGAGCCGCGCATGCTCCCTCGATGCTGACGGCGAGCGTCCAGCACAGTACCAGACCCTGAAGTCCGTCGAGCTTCGCTCCCAGGACCGCACCGCACAGCTCCAGCAGCCCGCCGAGCGCAAACCAGGGCGCTGCCTTGAGCATCCTGTCTGCCACCCGCACGAGCGTGCAGGCATGGAATTTCAATGTTGATCCGAGCAGGCTGAAGCCGAGCAAGCTCAGGCTCGAACCGGCGATCTTGGGATAGGCCGGATTGAAGATTGCCAGGATCTGCTGTGAGTAGGTGAAGATGAAGACGGCGCACGCCAGCGAGAACAGCAGTGATACCGTCAGCGACACCAGGATGTTGTGTCGGGATTGTTTCGGGTTTGCTCGGACAACCGGGAACAGGACCATCGCCATGGCTGACGGAATCAGGGAGGCGACGGAGACCATCATCCATACCGCCACAAACGTGGCGTTGAGGGCCGGCGTCAGGAGCACCAGAACGAGATAGGGCATGACGAAGACCGGTGCCATTGATGCGACATCGAGTGCATAATGGTCGAGGACCCGGCGGCGATGGACGTGCAGCAGTCGGAAATCCGGGGGCCCAACGAGGCGACGCGCGCCTCCCCTCGTCAGAAGATCGACGCCGATCCAGGACACGAGCATTCCCGCCACCCAGGTCAAAAGGAGCGCGGTAGGAGAGGTAAACCCGAGGGCGGCCGCCGCAGCAACCAGCAGCAACTTGAATATAGAGAACAGGACCAGTCGGATCATTTTGCTGCTGCTACGCAGAATGCCGACAAATGCCTGATCGCCTACTACTGTCAGATTGTTCAGGCCGCAGCCGATGACGAAGACGAGGGCCAGGAACCAACCGTCGATCGGCCCGGTCGAACTGTTGAAGAGCGTCTCCCCGACGACAAACAACAGGGCCAATCCGACCGTCAGTGCCACGCCGGCGGAGGCTGCGGCCGCGACGAGCCCGGGTTCCTTGCCGGGATGCCGAACCAGCTCGCCGGTGAGCAAGGTCGTGAGCCCGCCCTCGCCGAGCAGGGTGACGAGGCTCATCATGGCCAGAAGGCCGGAAGCAACGCCGATCACATCAGGCGGAAACAGCCGGGCTGCGAGCCACCAATAGGCAAAGCCAAGACCAGCCGTTACCACCGTTCCGGTCGCCAGCGCGCCGGAATTCATGACGAGGGTGGCGCTCTTTTGCAGTGCCTGGCGCAGCCGCATGATGGCCGTTCGGGCGAAGTCTATCGGCACGATGGTTCTCCCGTGTCCCGGTATGCGGCCATCGCGACCTCGGCGGGAGCCGCGAGCTGGACATCCCGGTAGACCTGTTCGATCCGGGCCACGACCGCTTTGGCCTTGAGGCGCCCCACGCGGGCCAGGCCTGTCGCCTCGAGACGGCCCAGCAAGGCGCGGTCGTCCAGCAGCGCCTGCATGGCGTCGGCGAGCGCCGGCGTGTCGCCGGGCGGTACGAGAAATCCTGTCTCGCCGTGATCGACCAGATCCGGCATGCCGCCGATATCGGTTGCGACGATGGCCTTGCCGCACGCCATCGCTTCCATGATGACGGTTGCACAGGCCTCCGGGCCGGTCGATGGCAACACCCCGAACAGGGACCGCCGCCAGGCGTGCATGATGGCGGAATGCGGCCATGCGCTGAAGGTGTGCACGTTTGGCGGGAACTCGGTCGGCGTATCGGCGAGCCGGCGTCCGATCAGGACAAGCGGCGGCGCCCGTTCCAGCCTGGCATAGGCCTTGAGAAGGACGTCGATGCCCTTGAGACGCATCATGTCGCCGACGAAAAGAATGAAGCCGTCGTCAGGTAGTTCGTGCAGGCAAGGGTCCTCCGGGCCAGGCACCTCGACATCGTCGGGCACGAAGTTGGGGATCACCTCGTAGGGCGCGCTGCCGTGGGTGAGCCCGGTGTGACGGGCCACTGCGTGGCTCACCGCGATGAACCGGTCCACGATGCGTCGGGCAGCGAAGCTCGAGGCCCAGTTGCCGAAGGTGGTCGCGGTCGCCTTCGCTGCGCCATAATGCCGGGCCGCGCACGGCAGGCACTTCGTCAGCGCCGGACCGCTGCACAATTGAGTCCCGAGATGCATCAGGTTCTTCTTGGCGCAGACAAGCCCGTAATCGTGCTGGGTAACCACGAAGCGGGCCCCACTCAGGGCTCTGAGCGGCAGCAGGGATGCGTAGATCCAGTTGTGGGCGTGGACGACATCAGGTCTTTCCCGGTCAATCAGCCGCTTCAAGCCGAGCGCAAGTTCGGGATCGGGGAAGGGCGGGGCGTGCTGACGCTCGGGATCGGCATGGAGTCCCGACAGGCGCTGCAGCGTGCCGCGCAACCGGTGGACGCGGACCGCTCCGTCCAGCTCGGTCTCCGGTGATCCCGGACGCATCAATGTCCCGACGCTCACGTCGTGGCCCCGCTGCGCCAGCGCCGCGCCGAGATTGCGGACATGGCGTTCCTCGCCCCCGATCACCGGGGGATAGAATTGCGACAGCAGCAAGATGCGCATGACCGAGCCCTCCGCCTCAGGTACCCGGCACCAAGGCCGAGACCCTGCGATAAAGCCGGTTGTCGTCCGGCCGGTAGAGCCGGGCCTCGGCGTTCTGCTGGGCGGCCAGGACGGGCACGAAGAACTTCCGTACCCAGGTGTCGCCCGGCGCGATCGTCAGCGAGCGGAAGACGGCGAACGGTTGGCCGTTGAGGGTGATTTCCAGGTCGTATCGCCGAGCCTCGGTCTCTGCACTGCGAACGCCGACGACGAGTTGGCCCGGAACTCCTTTGGCCGGTGGCAACATCCATAGCTCGGTGTATTTGAACTGCCGGTCGCTGGCCTCATCGCGGACGGCGAGAGCGTAGGCTCCCGTTGCCAAAAGCATCGCCAATACGACCGCAGCTCCCTGCCTGGAGCGGATTCGCACTGAACCAGGCCAGGCACTCGGAATCGAGACATCGCTGCCGCTGGCAGGTATCAGCATCGCTCCTGTTGTCACCGCCAGGTACCAGAACGCCCAGCCAAGCGGAGTGAGCGAGCCGATCGCGTTCAGCACAAAGCCTCCGGCGATGGTGACGGCGAGACTCGCACCGATCGAACAGACAAGATGTTCGGACAGCGACGAGTTCCTTACGCCGATAACGCGCAGCACGACATGACCGGAGATGAGGAGAACCATCGGCACGCCCAGGATGAAGCGGAGGAACGTGCTGTCACTGGCCGCGACCAGGGCCACCGTGGCTCCTGCCCACAAGCAGGCACCGAAAAGGTCGCGCTTGTCAGGGCTCGGCATGCAGTCCTCTTATGTCATAGATGATGATCGAGCCGTTGTCGTAAGTGCGCGTGACACCTTTGACGTCATTGAACTTCAGCAACTCGGCAGCCGAGAGCCGCTTTCCTTGCTGCGTTTCCCACGGCTCGAAGTAGAAGCCTAGGACCGGCGACCCGGTGGTCAGGCGGAGATCCACCAGCAGGAAATCAAGCTCGCTCCTGGCGAGAGCGTAGAAATCGTCTGAACTGAGTTTTTCGTTCCTGAACGCGCGGGCAGCATAGACGGCATCATTGAGCTTGGTTCTCACGTCCTGCCGGCCGTAGCCGGCAAGCAGCAGACGATTGACCCGATCGCCGATGAAGCGGTTGCCGGGTCCAAGCCACTCCTTGGTCCAGAGCGCCGTTTCGATTCCGAGGTGCTCGATGGATTGCGCGTCCGAAGCCACCCTGTAGCGGCCACGGATCGGATCGACCGATGCCGCAGTGACCCCGCTCATGACGATCACCGCCAGCGCAGTGGATGGCACGATCCGGCGCCAACCGCGGGCGGCGCGACCCTGCCAGAAATGGACGATACCCACCCCGACGACCAGTCCGACGCCGATAAAGACAAACGTTCCCATCCGGTTGCCGATTTGCCATCCGTTCACGGTCAAGCGGAACGCAACCGAGATAGGAAAGCCGCAGGCCAGCACGGTGAGCAGTACGACGCGGCTGTCGGTCCAGCGTCGTTTCAGAATGCCGTAGATTGCAAGCCAGCCTGAGCGCAGATTGCCCGGCGCTGTCATGGCCAACGATCGAAAGAAGCCCGTCGCCAACCCGAGGGCCACGAACAGGATACCGAACAAGGTGGTCAGGCGCATGAAGAGGGGCTGGGACGGCGCGGCCACCTGCTCTGACTGTGGGGTGCTGGTGCCCAGGACCTTTGCCAGCAGTGCCTTGAAGCCGGATTCGACCACGGGGCCGACGTAACCAGTGAAGGGATTGCCGTGCGCCATCACCCATACGAGCGGTATAACGATGGCAAGCACCGCAGTGACGCCCATGGCGATCCTTGCCTCGAACCGGAGCGAGACGTCCCGCCGCAATGCCTCCAGGGCCGCCACCATTCCAAGGTAGACAGCGACAAAGGCCGCCGTGACATGATGGGTGACCGCCAGACTCGCCAACAGAAGAGCAATCAGACCGAGCGCGCTTAATTTTGGTCGCCCGGCAAGATCCTTCGATCCAGCCTCGACCGCGAGGATCAACATGCACAGCACGAAGCCGAGGCTCTCGTAGGAGAACATCGACTCGAACACCACGAAAGTCGAGCAGCCCATGTATGTCAGGCAGCCGATGGCCGCGATGCGCGGAGACCCGGTAATCCTCTCGTAGAACAGAAACATGGCTGCGACGAGGGTGCCTTTCAGGACCGCCAACAGCAGGGTCGCAGTCGCAAATAAAGGCAGGCCGGTGAGATTCATGATCGCCGTCGTCACGATCTCGAGGGCGGGATACGCCGACGCGATCGGTAACAATGGATTGGGCAGGAAGAGCCGGCGGGCGGTCACAAGGTCGTCAGCTGCGGCCCAATGCAGGAATTCGTCGTGGTACCCGAGACCCGTGGGCGAATAGACGCTCTTGTGGAAGAACAGGGCTCCGGCAAGGAGAACCAGGAGGAAGAGACGCTCGCTGCGGGCCACACCCGGCCAAGCGATGCGAAAGCTGGTCGGAGCGATCACCAGGATGGTGCCCGACCAGAACAGCAGCGATGCCATTTCAGCGCCGCGACGACCGGCTCCCTGTCCGGCCACAACCAGCAGCAGGCCCGTGGCGACGATGAGGCACAGCGTCGCAATCCAGTTCGCGTTCGCAGGCTCCGACGTCGTATCGTCGCCGCGCAGGTCAGGGCCGATAATGGCAAGGATGGAATGCATCCAGGCACGCGCCGGTGCGATCGCGATTTCGGCGTTGAGATGGGCTCGTATCATCCGCCCCGTGCCCTCGTGACGGATCGCAAGCTCAGTGCGTCGTCGAGCGGAAGACTGACCGTTGACCGGTTGCCAGCCACATCACGATAGACGTCGCTCAACGCTTGCGCGCAGGCGTCCCAATCCGGCAAGGCCAGGTCGGGGATCTCTCGCTGCGCCGCGAGTTCTTCTGCCATCGCAGCGGCGGTCTCGCCCGGGCTCGCGTTGAGCGGAAGCGCGCGGCACAGGCCGTTGGTCGCAAGCTCGCTCAGCCCTGACGTGTCGCTGACGAGGACAGGCCGGCGCAGCGACAACGCTTCCATCACGGCAACGGGGTGAGCTTCGTATTCACTGAGCAGCACGAACAGACCGGCGCTCGCCAGCAGGTCGGTCATTCTCTGCCGCTCGGATCCCGGGATGGCGGTGATGGTGACGCGATCTTCAAGACCAAGCGTACTGACGAGACGGCGCAGCGCGCCCTCGTGAGGCCCCGTCCCGACGATGTGCAGGCGCGCGTTCGGCACCTTGCGGATCAACTCCGGCATGGCCGCAATCACCCGGTGATGGCCCTTGTAGTGCTCAAGCCTGCCGCTCGAGACGATCAGGCCGGGATCGACCTTGACGCCGGGGCTGGCGGCCGGCATCGCGGCGCCATTCGGGATGACCACAAACCGCTCCCGCGGGATGCCCATCTTCGTGCTGAAGAAACTGGCCTCGAATTCGGAGACCCCGATCAGCCGCGCGGCTTTCGCCACCAGCGGACGGAGCACCGCGCGCTGGGTGCCGCGCACGGCATTGCGCAGCCGCGAGGAATGCCCGCCGCTATGGAAGGTCAGGACGAATGGGATTTGGGTGCGGACGGCGGCAAGCAATCCGATCGGCACCACAAAAGTGCTGTAGCCTTGGAAATGGATCAGGTCCCATGTGCCGCGCCGGATCGCGCTATAGATTTGTGGTGCGATATAGAGATCCAATTCCTTCGGCCAGGCCGGCACGCGCCGCACGCTCATGCCACGGACGTTCTCCTCGATCGGCAACTTTCCCGACGGATCGGTTGTAAGCACGTCGACCGAGTAGCCGCGCGCCGCCAAGCGGGGACCCACCTCCTGAATGTGGGTTTCGATACCGCCGACGAAGGGGTGGCAGCGAGCGGCAACCATCAGGATACGCATTCGACTCACTCGCCATCATCGTGCACTTGCGTTCCGCCTGCGCCGCCTATGGATAACCATAGGCAACGAGAGAGGCCGGAGAACGCACCCGCTCGCGCAGGATCGTCTTGAGGACGCGCCAGCCGTCCGGAATGGCGCGCAGATTGCTCAGGCCGCTGATGCGTGGAGCCTCGAAGCTCGGGACTTCAACGATGTTCAGCTGGTTCTTCAAGGCCCGTACGTTGATGAGGGTCTCGATCTCGAACCCGTCGCAGTCGCAGTTGAGCGTGGGGACGTGCTTGGTCCAGAATGCCATATATCCGTAGCAGAGGTCGGAGAACGAGCCGCCGTAGAGCAGCCGCACCATCAGGGTGAGCCCCCAATTGCCGAGCATCCGGAACAACGACATGTCGTCGGTCCCTGCGCCCTGGAGAAAGCGCGAGCCCTTGACCATATCCGCGCCCGCGATCAGCGCGCCGACGAAGACGATGGCTTCCTCCGGCACCATCGACCCGTCGGCATCGATCATGACGATGATATCACCGGTGGCGGCGCGGAATCCGGCCTGCAGGGCGGCGCCCTTGCCGCGCCGTGGCTCCATCACAACCTTCACGTCCTCGCGCAGGCTGCGCGCCACCGCAACCGTGTCGTCGGTCGAACGTCCGTCGACGATGATCACTTCGTGTGCCCATGCCGGGATACGCGGCAGCAGCCAAGGCAGGTTCTTGGCCTCATTGAGTGTCGGGACCACGAAGCTCACCCGCGGCATCGCCAGCGAGTGTGCCAGCGCGAGATTGACCGGGTCAGGCACCCATACGGTACTGACGTAGGAGAGATTGTTGGGGACAGGAGCGTTCATGGCAGCACCGTACGATCAAATGGCCGGACCTGCACCGCAGGCCGCGACCGGACAAGGATACTTGATAGGTGTTGGGCAAGAGTCCGCGCAGGATGATAGGTCCCGTATACGAAGCGACACACCGGGCCGAAGCTGTTTGCTGCGGCGGGACCGATAAAATGCAAGCCTGGCACCGACGTCTCGTAATGCGACGAAAGCTGCGGCGCACCCTCTTCAAGACGGATGTTGCGAAGCAGCGCCTGGTTCACAAAGCCGAGCCGGCTGACATCGATCTTGTACCCGGTCGCGAAGATCACATGATCGGCCTGCAGCGATTGCTTGGCATGGCCAGCGTCGACCAGATTGAGCACGGCCTTGCCGTTGCGGGTCTCGGTGCTCTGGAGGGAAGTGGCGAGTAGCGTCGGCACCTTTCCGACAACGCGGTCCCTCACGAAGGCGCCGCCCAGCGGGCCAAGCGCCTCGTGGTTGGCGATCTTGATACGCCGCTCTTTCGACAGCAGCCGGATGAGCTGAGGATACTTTGCGTAGGCCCCCAGTGTCCAACCCGGGCCGATGCCGCTCAACGGCGCCATCGCACGCTCGATGGAAGAGCGGTTATGGGGACGGTTGGCGAAACGCAGTTGCTGTGCGCGCGCGACGAGCGCAACTGAAATCCCTCGTTCATGGAGCAGCGCGGCGAGGTCTGTCGCGGACGATCCGGATCCGACCACGACGACTTCCTTGCCGTCCAATGCTTCGAGCGAACCGTACTTGCCGCTGTGCGAGCACAACTCGGCAGGCAAATGCGCGGCGTCCTGCGGCAGGTGCTCGAAGGGCTGCAGGCCGACTGCCACCACGATGCGCCGCGCGTTGATCGTCTCGCCGTCGTCAAAACTGGCGCGAAGGCCGCCATCGGCGGTCTCCAACGCGGTGAGGACCTTGCTTTCCACGGCGGGCACGTACCGCATCCGGAACGCCTCGCCGTACTCGATGAATCGGTCGAGCGTCAGCGGCGTCAGCACGTCATGATACGGCATGGCGCGTTCGGTGCAGAACGATTTCACCGTGAATTCCGATCCGGGATCGGAGAGACTTGTTGCCCAAGGATATGATTTCAGCAGCATGCCGCGTGGCATGTTGTGCTTCCAGGGCCCCATGGGTTCACCGAAAATCCGGTGCTCCACACCGCGTGCGCGCAGATGCGCAGCCAGCGACAAGCCGTAGGGGCCGGCGCCTATGACGGCCACATCTACGGATGTGCTTAATCGGCCCATATGTGCACCTCCCGCACTAAATAAAAACAGAAGTTGAAATGAAAAAGAGATCGGGAGATTACCAACGCTGAAGTCTCTCCTTGCGGCCCTCTTCCGGCTACCCTCGACGCCAAGGATCGCTGATGCCGCTTCACAGTGGAAGCACGATAGGTGGTTAGCTCTTTGTAGTTATCCGTTCAGATCGCTTCCGATGCCGACGAAATAGTCCTGCATCAGCAACCACTTCGCCGGTGATGATTTCTATCGTGCGGGAGAGCAACCGCCCGTCCTTCTTCAAGCGACATCAGCCGGAATTGAAGACAGGACGGATTGTCGGTTCACCGCGGCCGACACCTCAGGTGACAGCGGCTCGTAGGAGGCCGTGACCTCTCGCAATCGCCTGACGCGACCGAACATGTCGATCACCTCGAGGCCAGACCCGCGATTGTAGGTGTGGCAGCCGAAGCTTGCCGCTCGGATGACCCCAACCGGGGTTTGAGCAAATTCCGACGGTCCGAGCGCATCGATCCGGCATAGCGTTATCGCATCGCCATAACCGCGGGAGCAGTTCTGGACCGGGCGCAGGATTTGCCCGCCGTGCTCGATGAAGGCGCCGGCAGGACGGCTGAGCGAGGCGTCGATCAGGATTGGGTTTGCGGCATGAGGTACCCAGGTCCCGGTCAGGCCCTCCGCGTGGTAGACCTCGAGCACGTCCCATGCCGAGGATCTCCACCGTCTCGGGGTGACAAAGAACCACGAGCGGCCGTTGCGAAACAGCGGCGTGCAGTCGTAGGCCTCGACGCGGTCGATCGGGCACGCTTCCCGGGTCCACCGGTAGGGGAATTCGATGGCCCGATAGAGGCAGACATTGCTCGCTTCCCCGGATTCCGGGATCATCCAGATCTGTCCGTCCCGCTCGAACACGAACGGATAGGAGAGATGGTGCGGCTCCTCCAGGACGATCCGCGGCGCGCTGGTAGTGCCGTCGGGGGTCACTCTCGCGACCGCGATGCATCCCCGCTTTTTCCGGTAGGAGTACTGCTCGACAAAGATGAAATCCTGCCCGTGGTGGCTGAACGGAAACGGGTCGGCAAGATAGCTGTCGGCATCCGCAGCGAGCACCTTGAAGACGGCTTTGCCCTTGTCGAGCAGGCTTGTCCCTTCGTTGCGGCGCCAGCCGACGGCCCACATCTTTCCGCCTTTTGCAATGATATTCAGGAGACGAATAGCCTTCGATGCCACCGTGCGACTCGCCCAAATGAGGGCCGCAGCGCTGCCTGGAGGGCTGGTCATCCGTGGACGGGCGGCATCGGATGCAGCTGCCCGCTTGTCCCCGCGTACCGCCTTGAGGATCAGAAGGATAGCGCATGAGAGGGTGCCATCAAGGCTCACCGCGAACACGTCGCGGTCTGCGCTGGCGGGGCGCGCCGTCCACGGACCCCAGGGGCAAGTCGTATCGTGCAGCTCGACGAGCAGGTCCTCACCATTCGTCAGCGCTGCCATCACTCCGATTTCGCCGGGGACGCCGTTGAAGAGTGGTGTCAGCACGCGCCGTGCGCGCGTGACGGGTGTCTCGCCGCTGAGATTGATCACGACATCCGGCGTGGTGGTCGGGGGCGGCAGCGCTCGGAGTGCGGCCGGGATGGAATCGGTGGCACAATCTCCGCGAACGCCGTAGACGAGCCGCTCCAGCTCGAGCAGCCAGCGGCAAATCTGCGGCATCGGGTGGCGATCGGAGCCGAAGGTGCACGAGACCTCGTTGCGAGGATTCTTGGCAAGCGCCTCCGCGAGCCACAGATGCCAGCGCAGCAGCCGCGACGGATCAAGATGCAGGCAAACGCGCATTCACTCCCCGAGCCCGTTCGGTTTCTTCGCCCGCCGTGACCGCGTGCCTTGCCGATGAGGAAAGGCAGCACCTTTTTCGGTCTGACGGCACACGGTCACGCCAGGGCGATCGGCTGCAAAACTATGGCCCAAACAGCGCTGGGATGCGTGATGTCAGACGGGGTAATCCCTCGGGGAGGTTGCGCTCGGCCGGCCGGGAAGGTCATTTGGACGCATGAATGTCGGCTGGCAACGGGCCAAGAATGGATTGATTGCAGCGTACCGCTGCTCGCCGAGCGCAGAACTCTGCGAACCGTGGAACGATCTCGTTGCGCGCGTCGACGGCAATGCGTTCATGCATCCTGCGGCGCTGCTTGCCACTGCCGAGACCGGCTTTGCCGAGATCCACGTCCTGATCGCGTGGGACGAGGGGGTGGAGCCTCGCTGTCCGGTTGGCTTCTGGGCCTTGTGCGAAAGGCGCAATTTGCCGACCACGCCCGCTTTTTTGGAAGCGATCCCGATTTACGCGTCCACCTCGAATGCCGTGATCGACCGTGCTCGCGCTGACGAGGTGATGGCAGCGTTTTTTGACGTGATCAGGCACGACCTCCGCCTGCCCAAGATCATCCGATTGCGGTCGTTCGAAGCTGACCCCGTTGTCTACCCGGCGATGCTCCGGCAGCTCGAGGGCGTGGGCCGGTACCGCGAGCTTGTGCGCGTCGAACGCCCGTTTGCCGATCGGTGCTCAGGGACCAAGAAATCGGGATCGACCCGCAAGAAGCTGCGTCAGGACTGGAATCGGCTCTCCGCGACAGGAAAGGCGGAGATTGTGAACGGCCGGACACCGGCCGAAACGGAAGCCGCGTTCGAGGTCTTTCTCGCGCTCGAGGCGGCGAGCTGGAAGGGTGAGGAGGGTACAGCGCTGCTGTGCGACGCCGGCGACGCACAATTTGCCCGGCAGCTGATCCGAAACCTCGCCGCGCACAACCTGGCCTCGGTCGCCCTGCTGCGCGTCGATGACGTTGCGATCGCTGGCCAAGTCCTGATCTACAGCGGCCGCCAGGCCTATACGTGGAAGACCGCATTCGATGCGTCCTTCGCGCGCTTTTCCCCAGGGGCTCTGCTGATCAGCAGGATTACGGACGAGCTGCTTGAATCCGGTCAGATCGCCGCGATCGACTCGTGTTCGTTGGCGGATGGAATCATGTCGCAGCTGTGGACCGGCCGACGCACCATGGTCGATGCCCTGATCGATGTTCATATGCGCAGCTCGCAGGCGTTCGCGATGGAAGTGGCGCAGCACGAGGGCCGTCTGCAATTTGGCGGCGAGCGTAGCCGAATGTGGCACACGATCCAGCATTCCGGGTAAGGCGCGCGCAGAGCGCGTCACAGTTTCCGAACCTGGTCACATGCTGGCCGCATCACTGTCATGTGCTTGCCTTGTGACAAGGCGACCCCGCGGGCGCTGCGCCGATCCTTCAGACACACACTGATTTCCGTCTAAGGTCATGCCGATCCGCAAAACGGCGGCGATTTGCCGCGCCGATGAAGACGCGCAGCCTGCGCTGGACACTTCAGCCAATGCCTTCCTCGCCAGCCGGCTAATCACCTTCACTTGATCGGAAGTCGGCCCTTCGGAGCGCGGCGCCGAAGGGAGTAACCCTTCGGGGAAGTTGCGCTCGGCCGCCTGCAATAGTCACGTGGAGGAATGATTGTTGGCTGGAAATGGGCGGGAGACAGGCTGCGCAACACCGGACTGCGCGTACTGGTGTGTGCGCTGCTATCTGCCCCAACCATCGCCAGCGCAGCGGATGGTCAAGCGGCAGACGGTCCGCCGGCAACACCCTTCGTCAAAGCTCAGGGAACGCGCTTTACGCTTGACGGCAGACAGTTCTTTGTGACTGGCGTGAACAACCATTATCTCACCTTCGGTTCGGAGAACGAAGTCACTCGCGTTCTCGACGACGCGGTGGCGATGGGCGCCAACGTGGTTCGCACCTTTCTTCAGCCGGTCATCGGATCGCTTGACGGCAGCATGGCGACCGTCTGGCAGTGGAAGATGCAGGCCGACGCGAGCGATCTCGGCGTCAAGGGGACGTACCTGCTCTACTGGGACGATCGCGAAGGCGGGATGGCCATCAATGATGGCGCGAACGGAATGCAGAAGATTGATTTCCTGGTCGCCGAAGCCAGCAAGCGACACCTGAGACTGATCATCGCCTTCCTCGACTTCTGGGACTATACGGGCGGCGCTCAGCAGATGCGGGCCTGGTACGGGAGCCAGGACAAGTCCGGCTTCTTCTTTCGCGACCGGCGCACCCGGCGCGATTACATGACCTGGGTTCGCCACGTCGTGGAGCGCGTCAACTCCTTCACCGGGATCACCTACCGCGACGATCCGAACATCATGGCCTGGGAGTTGATGAACGAAGGCAATGCGAATCCGGAGAGCCTGCGATTGGCCTGGACCAGAGAGATGTCTGCCTACGTCAAGTTCCTCGATCCCAATCATCTCGTCAGTTCAGGAAATGCCGGAAATATCAGCGCCTCCGACAAGCTGTCCGACCTGACGATTCCCACCCTCGATTACGGGACCTGGCACGGTTACCCGCTCTTTTTCAACCAGACGGTTCAGCAGTTCGGCGACACCATCACCGAGTTTTGCCAGTTGGGTGTTCGCGCCAACAAGCCCGTTTTGCTCGAGGAGTTCGGCTACGCCCGCTCCAATCCGGACGCTGCCGCTGCCTACGCCATGTGGCTCGACAAGCTTGGCCGCGACCCCGATTGCGCGGGGTGGCTGGTGTGGCGGCTGGTGTCGCGTCAGGACAGCGGGCGCTTTCCCGTCGACGAGCATGATCAGTTTGATATCCGCAATGACGGAAGCGCGATCTGGAATGCCTTCAAAGCGGCGACAGCGCGGGCGACGCGGTCCCAGGAAACGAACCGGGCCCCGGACAACGGACGGAAGCTGCCATGATCGACGCATCTGTGGTGATTTGCGCGCACACGCTCGACCGCTGGGGCGAGCTGCAACGCGCCGTCGCGTCAGTCCGCGCCCAAACCCGCGCGCCCCGGGAAATCATCGTGGTGATAGACAACAACGAAGCCCTGCGAGCGCGGGCCGCGCAGGAATTCGCCGGCGTCACCGTTCTCGCGAATGCCGGGAAACCCGGCTTGTCGGGTGGCCGCATGACAGGAACGGAGCACGCCACGGCGTCGGTTATCTGTTTCCTGGATGACGATGCCGCTGCCGACCCGTGCTGGCTTGAGGATCTGCTGGAGGCCTATCGGGATCCGGCGGTGTTGGGAGCGGGTGGACCGGTGGTGCCAATGTGGCAGGCGCCGCCGCCGTCCTGGTTTCCTGCCGAATTCGCTTGGGTCGTCGGCTGCACCTATGCCGGCATGGATGTGCAGGACGGCCGCATTCGCAACCCGATCGGCGCCAACATGTCAGTGCGCGCCGATGTGTTGCGCCGCGCCGGTGGCTTCGCCTCGGAGCTCGGCCGCCGCAAGCTCGGATTTTCCGTCAGCGGTCGCGCGCGGATCGGCGGCAAGGCCGAGAGCTGCGAAGAGACCGAACTCTGCATCCGCGCCTCTCGTCTATTTCCCGGCGGCTACTTTGCCTATCGCCAGCGAGCGCGGGTGCACCATGTCGTGCCGGCGCAGCGGGCGACGTGGGCGTATTTCGTCAATCGCTGCTTGATCGAGGGCACCGCCAAGGCGGTCTTGAGGAATCTCGCGGGCTCCGGCGACGGACTCAAGACCGAACAGCGCTATGTTCGCGAAGTCTTGCCGCGCGCCGTGGCGAGCGAGCTCAAGGCCGCGATGCTTGGCAAATTCAGCTCCGCCCGGCGGGCCGGGGCGATTGTAGCGGGCTTTTGCCTGACCGCCTTTGCCTACACCACGACGCGTCTCGGCGGAATGGTCGAAGATTTCTCGCAGAATCTGTCGTCGCGGGCCCAGATCTGGCGGTCCTAGAGCGGCGTTGCACGGAAGGCCTGTTGGACGGACACGGTGATCGACATGATCTTGTTGACGGGAGGCGCTGGCTATATCGGGTCCCATGTCTGCATCGCATTGCTGGACGCGGGGTTCGATGTCGTGGCGATCGACAATCTCTGCAACAGCAACCGGGCCTCTCTCGACCGGGTCGAAGCGATCTGCGGGCGAGCGCCTGTTTTCCGACACGTCGACATCCGGGATGAGGAGGCCGTCTTTGAGGTGCTTCGTGCATGTGGCGTGACCGCGGTCATCCACCTTGCGGGGCTGAAGGCCGTTGGCGAGTCCAGCGCTGATCCCATGACCTATTACGACAACAATGTCGTGGGGACGATGCGGCTGGTGTCGGCAATGAAACGGGCGAAGGTCAAGACGCTTGTCTTCAGCTCGTCCGCCACCGTTTACGGCATGCCAACCTATCTGCCGCTTGACGAGAGGCATCCGCTCGCGCCGACCAACCCATACGGTCGTACCAAGCTGATCGTCGAGGAAATGCTGAAGGATCTTTATCGCGCCGAGGACGATTGGCGCATCGGCATCCTGCGCTATTTCAATCCGGCCGGCGCGCACGAGAGCGGGCTTGTCGGAGAAGACCCGATCGGCGTTCCGAACAATCTGGTGCCGCTCGTGGCGCAGGTGGCGATTGGAAGGCGTGCGAAGCTGCGGATCTGGGGCAACGACTACGACACTCCGGATGGCACCGGTATCCGGGATTTCATTCATGTCGTCGACCTTGCTGCCGGCCATCTCAGTGTCTTGCGCCACCTCGAGCAGCCCGGCGTGTTCACGGTCAATCTGGGAACGGGAAGCGGCAGCAGCGTCCTGGAGGTCGTTCGCGCTTTCGAGGCCGCGAGCGGCAGGTCAATTCCGTACGAGATCGCAGATCGCCGCACCGGCGATGTCGCGATCTGCTGTGCCGATCCGAGCTTTGCGAAACGAACGCTGGATTGGAAATCGGCGCGGTCGCTGGCGCAGATGTGCGCCGATCATTGGCACTGGCAGCTGAAGAATCCCGACGGTTACCGCCACATCTAGCACGTGAGTGGTCCACACACGCCTGCGTGATCGCGACGTCTTGGCGGATGGCACCCTTGCCACTTTGTCAACGCGGCCTCCACGTAACGGCTTTTTCGCATAGCCGCCGCAGAGAATTAAATCCTAGCCAATGTTAAAATTGAGCGCCAACGCACCGTCCGAATGGGGCGCGCTGCGGCAAAAAACGCCTGTGAGAAGATCATTTTGAAACGATTTTTCGCCATACTTGATCTTTAGCCAACCGACCTAGCAGTCGAAGGGGCGTACTACCGAATCGCTACTGGACTGAAATCTGCCCGCGGCGCCATGCGCTGCGAGCATGCGGTACGTCGCGCGGTTCGCGACGGTGGAATTCTTAGTTCAATCCTTGGAAGGAACATGGAATGGCCCTTGCCGCACCAGCAGGCTTTACGTCAAGCAATCTCGTCTATCAGGACAGCTTTTCCAGTTCGCTAGACAGCGACTGGCACACCTACATCACGAGTCGCGCCGCCAACGGTTGGGCGTGGAACAGCTATGGATCGGGTGGAAGCGGGCCGGGCGGCGCGTACGATGCCGATTACGACATGCCGAGCCAGGTGACCGTGAGCAACGGTCTGCTGAATCTCACGGCGGCCAAGCAGACCGTCACCGGCATGAATCAGGGCTCGGTGCAGTCATTTCCGATTACGTCGGGCGCCGTCAGCAGCTACGGCAACTTCGAGTTTAACGGCGGTTACCTTCAGATCAGCATGAAGGCGCCGAGCGGCAATGGTGCATGGCCAGGGCTTTGGCTGATGCCCGGCGCAGGCTCGAACAGCGGCGACAATTTCGAGATCGATATCCAGGAGGGGGGATATACCGGCTCGGGACCGGCAAACCAGGCCTTCTCCTGGCATCTTCACTCGCCGTCAGGGACGGTCGGCGGTGTTGTCGACACCGGCGTCGATCTCACGGCCGGCTTCCATACCTACGGCATCAATTGGGTGCCCGGCCAATCGATCACCTGGTACCTCGACGGAAGACAGATCGCGACGGTGACCAGCGCGCAGGCGCAGATTCCGAACCAGCCGATGCAGCTGATCATGAGCAATCAGGTCGCGAATTCAAACGCGGCCGGCTGGCATACTGCACTTGATGGCTCTACCCCCTCGACGATGCAGATGCAGATCGACGAGATCCAGCTCTATCGATTGCCCGGCAGCGCCGGCTCCGTCACCGGAGCGAACGTCAGTTCGACGAGCCCCCCGCCACCGACCCAGCCGACCACGCCAGCGGTTACGCCGACGGTGACGTCGGTTGCTGCTTCACCGGGGACGGGTATCGAGCATGTTGGCGATTCCGTTACATTGACGCTCGCCTTCAACGAGGCCGTGAACGTGGTTGGCAAGCCGACGCTGACGCTCAATGACGGAAGCACCGCTACCTATGTCAGCGGTTCGGGGACCAGCGCGCTCACCTTCCGAACGACCGTTGCGTCGACCAATACAGCGACGTCGGCCCTTGCCGTCACCGGGGTCAGCCTTGCGGGCGGTGCGAGCATCCGTGATGCCAGCGGCGTCGCCGCGAATCTTGCCGGTGCGGTGAAGACGTTCGCCGGTCTCCAGATCGATCCGACGAGCCCCACGCTACCGTCTCAGCCGACCACGCCAGCGGTTACGCCGGCGGTGACGCAGGTTGTCGCCTCGCCGGGGACGGGGGTCGAGCATGTTGGCGATTCCGTTACATTGTCGCTCGCCTTCAACGAGGCCGTGAACGTGGTTGGCAAGCCGACGCTGACGCTCAATGACGGAAGCACCGCTACCTATGTCGGCGGTTCGGGGACCAGCACGCTCACCTTCCGAACGACGGTTGCGTCGACCAATACAGCGACGTCGGCCCTTGCCGTCACCGGGGTCAGCCTTGCGGGCGGTGCGAGCATCCGTGACGCCAGCGGCGTCGCCGCGAATCTTGCCGGTGCGGTGAAGACGTTCGCCGGTCTCCAGATCGATCCGACGAGCCCCACGCTACCGTCTCAGCCGACCACGCCAGCGGTTACGCCGACGGTGACGCAGGTTGTCGCCTCGCCGGGGACGGGGGTCGAGCATGTTGGCGATGCCGTGACATTTACGCTCGGGTTCAACGAGGCCGTGAATGTGGCCGGCAAACCGACGCTGTCGCTCAATGATGGCAGCACCGCTACCTATGTCAGCGGTTCGGGGACCAGCGCGCTCACCTTCCGAACGACCGTTGCGTCGACCGATCTTCAGACGTCCGCCCTTGCCATCACCGGGGTCAACCTGCCCAGCGGTGCGAGCATCAGCGACGCCGGCGGTGCCGCGGCGAATCTTGCCGGCGCAGTGAAGACGTTCGCCGGTCTGCAGATCTCTCCGAGCGTCACGGCGCCGTCAACGCCGACGTCGTCCGTCGCGCCGGTGCTCATGATCGCGGATACCTCGCTGTCGGTGGACGGAAGAGGCGGGACCGTCGACCTGGGTGTCAAGGTGGCGACCACCGACCCGAATGATGCTGTGACCGTGACCATCAAGGGGTTGCCGAGGTACGAGACCATCACCGACAACCTCGATGGCCGCACCTACAAGGGCGGGAGAGACATCACGCTGACCGCCGCGCAGGTCGAAAGTGGATTGACGCTGCAGTCGAACTACCGGGGCAGCGACCATCCGGTTGCTACGCTCTCGATCACGGCGACTGCAACGGACCCGTCGACCGGCTCCGTCACGAGGTCTGCGTCGCAGAGCATCACGGTGACGGACCCGCCGCCAGCGTCTTCCACCATGAGCGCATCGGCGAATCTGAACTTTGCGGTGCTGAGCCAGTATCTGGCAACCCATCACGGCAGCAGTGGTGTGGGGCAGCTCCTCACGGCCGTTGCGCAGGGAGGGAGCTGGAACGAACAATCGTATCTGAGCAAGCCGCAGCATTGATGCTGCGGCCTATCCGGCAGCGTTTCCGCGCCGTCGATCGGCGGCGCGGAAACGAGATTTGACCGGTTCGGCAGTTGCGTTCGATACTGCCTCGTTTTTTGCGAATGCATAATAAGGAATTGTTGAAGCCGGTCGCGTGACCGCAGAACAATCGAGTTGATAAATGGCGATCCAGAATGGAAATGCCGATGCCGCAGACCTTGGGCTCCGGGCCCTGGTTCTGTTCTTGCGACTTCATGGTGTGAGCACTGACTTCGACAAGATCCGTGATCTTTGCGGAGGCCGGGCGATCGATATCCGCGCAATGCTCCGCTGCGCCGGCGAATTTGATCTCAAGGCCTGCTCGTGGACGACGGATTGGACGCGGCTTGCCAATATCCGGTTGCCCGGAATCGCGGCGCTGCGGGATGGTGGATTTCTGCTGCTCGGCAAAGTCGACGGCAACGAAGCGCTTGTGCTGCATCCGTCGTCGTCGCATCCGCGGCGCGTCACGCGCGCCGAATTCGAGGAAATCTGGGACGGCCGTCTGATCTCGGCCGATTCGCGTCCGGTCGCGCACCAGGCGCTTGATCTGCTCGCTGGTTTGAGCGCGCGCGGGCGCAATCTGATGCGGCAGCTGGGCGAGAGCCTGCCGCGACTGCGGCAGCTGCGCGAGAGCCTGCTGCGACGCGTCCGCGAGCTTCCAATGTGGTCCGCGCGCCGCGATGTCGCGGTTGAGACCAGCGCAATCGAACCTGACAGCGGCGACGACTCGGGGCCGATGGCTCTGGCGGTCATGCTGCGTTGCCATGGGATCGCGGCCGACCCGGACCAGATTCGACACCGGACCGGTGCGGCCCGCCTCGGCGTCACCGACATCGTCCGCTGCGCCAGGAGTTTCGGGCTGAAGGCCCGGTTGCAGAAAACCAGCTGGAATCGGCTTGCTGTAACGCCGCTCCCGGGGATCGCCGTGTTGCGCGACGGCGGATTCCTGGTTCTCGGCAAGGTCGTCGACGACAAGCTCCTCGTTCAGCGTCCATCGCATCCCCAGCCTCAGATGATGACCCAGGCCGAGCTTGAGGCCGTGTGGAATGGCGACGTCATCTTGATGACGCGGCGCGCGGCGTTGACGGATACCTCCCGGCGCTTTGACATCAGCTGGTTCTTCGGCGCAATCCACAAGTATCGCCGCCTGCTTAGCGAGGTCCTGGTCGCATCGTTCTTCCTCCAGGTCTTCGCGGTCGTCTCGCCGCTGTTCTTCCAGGTGGTCATCGACAAGGTGCTCGTGCATCGCGGCATGAGCACGCTCGACGTGCTGGTCGCAGGCCTTGTCGCGCTCACGGTCTTCGAGACCATCCTCGGGACGCTGCGCGTCTATTTGTTCGCGCACACGACCAATCGTATCGACGTGGAGCTTGGCGCCCGGCTGTTCCATCACTTGATGGCGTTGCCGATTGCATATTTCCAGACCCGCCGTGTCGGCGATTCCGTGGCGCGCGTCCGCGAGCTGGAGAATATCCGTCAGTTCCTGACCAGCTCGGCGCTCACGCTCGTGATCGATCTGCTGTTCACCGTCGTGTTCCTCGCAGTGATGTTCTACTACTCCACGACGCTGACGTTCATCGTATTGGCGTCGTTCCCGTTGTATATTGGCATTTCGGCGGGCGCCGCGCCGCTGTTTCGCCGGCGCCTCGACGAGAAATTCGATCGCGGTTCCGAGAACCAGGCCTTCCTGGTCGAGAGCGTCTCCGGCGTCGAAACGCTGAAGGCCATGGCGGTCGAGCCGCAAATGCAGCGTCGCTGGGAGGAGCAGCTCGCCGCCTATGTAGCCGCGAGCTTTCGCGTGCTGAGCTTGAACAATACGGCGAGCCAGTCGGTCCAGATGATCAACAAGCTGGTCGTGGCGGCAACCCTGTATTTCGGCGCCCGGCTCGTGATCGACGGCGCGCTGACGGTCGGTGAACTCGTCGCATTCAACATGCTGGCGTCACGCGTGAGCATGCCGGTGCTGCGGCTTTCGCAGATCTGGCAGGATTTCCATCAGGCGCGGCTGTCGATCGATCGGCTTGGCGACATCCTCAACACCATTCCCGAGCCGAGCTCCAGTCCCGGCCGCGCTGCGCTGCCGGCGATCCGTGGCCAGGTCTCATTCGAGCACGCCACGTTCCGCTATCGCCTCGACGGTCCCGAGGTGCTGCACAACGTATCCTTCAGTGTCGATCCCGGGCAAGTTATTGGAATTGTTGGGTCTTCCGGTTCGGGTAAAAGCACCATCGCGAAGCTGATCCAGCGCCTCTACGTGCCGGAAAGCGGGCGCGTGCTTATCGACGGCGTCGATCTTGCGATGGTCGATCTCGCCTGGCTTCGGCGTCAGATCGGCGTCGTGCTGCAGGAGAACGTGCTTTTCAATCGCTCCATTCGCGAGAACATCGCGCTCGCTGACCCGGCCATGCCAATGGAGCGTGTCATCGCGGCGGCCTCGCTCGCCGGCGCCCACGATTTCATCCTGGAGCTGTCCGAGGGGTATGACACTGTCGTGGGTGAACGCGGCAGCAGTCTTTCCGGCGGACAGCGGCAGCGCATCGCGATTGCCAGGGCGCTGGTCACCGATCCACGCATCCTCATTTTTGACGAGGCGACCAGTGCGCTGGACTACGAAAGCGAGCGCGCGATCCAGCAGAACATGAAGCGGATTTCTGCCGGTCGGACCGTCTTCGTGATCGCGCATCGGCTTTCCACCGTACGTCACGCAAACCGGATCATCTCGGTCGAACATGGCCGCATCGTCGAGGACGGCAACCATGATGAGTTGATCCGCTCGAATGGACGCTACGCGAGACTGCACCAGCTGCAGGCAGGTATCCAATGACGCTCGCTAGCCGGAACATCATTCCGTTTCCAAAAGCCGAGGTTCGCCGCCGCGAGCAGGAGATAGCGTTTCTTCCGGCGGCCCTTGAGATCACAGAATCGCCGCCGTCACCGATCGGGCGCGCGATTGGGGCGAGCATTATCGCGGCATTTTGCGTCGCGCTGCTATGGGCATCGCTCGGTCACGTCGATATCGTCGCAACGGCGACCGGCAAGATCGTGCCGGGTGGGCGCACCAAGCTCATTCAGCCGTTCGAGTCGGGCGTCGTGCGTGCGATCCATGTGCGAGACGGACAGCGCGTAAAGGCTGGTGATGTCCTGATCGAGTTGGATCCCACGATGACGGGAGCCGATCAGGAGCGTTACCGCAGCGATCTGCTGGCCGCCGAATTGGAAGTTGCGCGGCTTCGCGCGGCGCTCGCGGACGATCCGCTCGCGGCTTTCCAGCCGCCGCGCGGCGCAAGCGCCGCGGATATCGATCTGCATCGTCAGTTTCTGATCAGCCAGCGCGCGGAGCAGCAGGCCAAGCTTGCCGAGATCGAGCGGCAGCAAGGCCAGAAGGACGCCGAACGGTCGACCATTTCTGCGAACGTCGGGAAGATCCAGGCCACGATACCGGTGCTCACCGAGCGGGTCGAAATCCGGAAAACGCTGCTCGACAAGGCGCTCGGCTCCAAGGTTACCTATCTCTCCGAGTATCAGGACCTGGTCGGCCTTCAGCAGGATCTCATCCTGCAGCAGAGCCGGCTGCACGAGTCCGACGCCGCCATTGCCTTGCTGAAGGAAACGAGGGAAAGGTCCGCCGCCGAATATCGGCGTACGACCTATGATGCTCTTGCGAAAGCGGAGCAGAAGGCTGCGGGCGTTGCGCAAGAGGTGGTGAAGGCGGAGCAGCGTACAAAGCTGCAGCAGTTGACGGCGCCGGTCGATGGCGTGGTGCAGCAACTTGCCGTTCACACTGTGGGAGGCGTGGTCGCGCAGGCGCAGGCGCTGGCCGTGGTGGTTCCCAGCGAGAGCCATCTCGAGATCGAAGCCATGCTCTCCAATCGCGATATCGGATTTGTTCATCCGGGACAGCAGGTGGAGATCAAGGTCGATACATTCAATTTCACCCGTTACGGGCTCCTCCACGGCGAAGTCCTCAGCGTATCGTCGGACGCGATCACGCGCGACAGACCGCAGGGCGCGTCGAATGATCGGGCGCAGGGGAGCGTGCAGAGTGGCAGCAGCGAGTCGAGAGGCCAGGAGCTGGAATATGCTGCGCGTGTCTCCCTCGACCGCACGCAGATGCAGGTCGAGGACAAGCAAGTCAAGCTCGGTCCTGGCATGGCGGTGACGGTTGAGATCAAGACGGGTACCCGCAGGATCATCAGCTATCTGCTCTCGCCGTTGGCAAGACACCAGCAGGAATCGTTGCGGGAACGATAAGCAAACCGCCGACGTTTGCGCGAACCGCCGTGTTGGCCGTCGCGCATCGCATCGATCTGTGCGGCATATAGTCGAAGCCCAGCATCCCGCCGAAGGTTACCCGGCGGGATACCGAACTGGACGGGTTTCGGCTATTTACGTAGCCGGATCGCCCCGTCGATTTTTGAGTCCTTGCGGACGTGGCCGTTTGCGAGCGACACGTCAAAATAGTTCGCCGCGTGGTCGATTGCGCCAAGTGGTGCCGGTCGACCCGCCAGCGCGATCTTGGGAAGTTCTCTCTGAGGAGGGAGAGGCCGCTCAGCTCCATCAGCGGCCTGATGCGTGGCCCTGTTGTTGTTCGCCCACGCCGCAGACCGATGGTTCAACCCCCAGATCGCTGCCTGGGTTCTGTTCTGAACCCGGATCTTCCGAAGGATCGCCTTGATGTGAACCTTCACCGTGGCTTCGGCAATGCTGATCTTGCGCGCGATGCACTTGTTGGAATCGCCTTCGATCAGGCACTGCAGAATTGAAATTTCCCGCGGCGAAAGTTGCTGGGCAAGCTTGTCATCCGGCTTTGCGACGACATGATTGGCATCGGCGGGTGCGGGAGCATCGTCCACGTCGCGCTTCTCGGCGTCGAGGGCGGAGGTGAGGAATGCCGGCGGGAATGCCGTCCCGCCCATCATGACGAGCTCGATGGACTTGATGAACGCGTCACAGTTCATCACGTCGATGAAGTATCCGGTGGCACCGGCCCGGAATGCGGCCGCCAGATCGCTCAGTCGATATTGATCTGCGACGACCGCCACGCGTCCGTCGGCGTGACGGCGCTTGAGGGAGTCGATTTGCTCGATTGTCGGGCGAAAATCATCGCCATTGTGAACAATCAGAAACAATGCTGAAGCAACGGGCACCTTCTGAAGCGCGTCATCGCCTAGCAAATCGTTGGCATCGGATATTGAAGTAAGGACTTGAAAATTCTCGGAATTCAGAATTCTGGCAAGACCTTCTTTGCGAAGACTATTTTCACCAACAAGCACAGCAGTAAAAGGATATCGCCGTCTCATGGAAACTCTCCCGGACGCTACAATGATACAGGGGGCGGGTCAGTTGAATCCGGCTCATTCTTCTTGATGGACCGCCCAGCTAAAAAAACGCAACAAAACCACTCTTCAGACTTGGTAGATTTGGACACAAATTTGGGACGAAAAATCCCGAGTCCAGTCTCTCAATATTTAGGAATTTTAAATGCTAATCCCCAATATCCCTATATACCGTTGGTTATAGGCATTTTGGACGCTCGCTTGGGGTTAGTTGGGTCCGCGTTGCAATCAAACGTTGCGCAAATCGCATGTGCTTGGCGCTCGGCCAGTAGATTCACGGGGCGCCGCAACAACAAAAGCTTACTGAAAAGCCTCATATTGGAGTAGCTTCTTAATGAAATGGGCGCGTTGCTGAATTGGAGGGACTGAGGGATTGGACGTAAATGAATTTCAGTCGTGTGGTAATTGCTAGCAGATATCCGGTCGTTTTATTGGGTCTGAATTGTCTGCTCGAAGCAGAGCGTGATTTCAAAGTTGTTGCTCGTTGCAATGATGGAGCGAGCTGTTTCAAGGCAATCCGGAGCCTCGCGCCCGACATCGCCATTTTGGACATGTCGATGCCTGACATCTTTGCGCAGGCCACGCCAGATATCGCAAATTCCGGGACGCCTGGTGTGCGGCTCGTTTTCCTCGCCACCTCTGTTGAGGATCGCGATCTCGCCCTGTTGGCGGCAGCGGGGGCTTACGGCGTCATCCTGAGCGAGGAGGAGCCTGAAACCCTTATTCAGATGTTGCGGCAGGTCGCCGACGGCCAGCGAATGTTGCCGCCGCCCGCGTCCGAGGAAGTCATCTCTCGTGCACCGACGGCGATTCCGGAGAAGTATCTTGCGGTGCTGACGGAGCGCGAGCGTCAGATCATGCGTTTGGTGTCGGAAGGCTTGTCGAACAAGGAGATTGGCCGCCGTCTGAAGGTGGCCGACGGAACCATCAAGGTTCATCTCCACCACATCTTCCGCAAACTCGAGATCAGCAACAGGACCGTTCTTGCCACGCTCGCGATCTCATCCTCTACCTGACGGACGAGATACCGGCTGATCTTGGGAAGAACGGCAGCGCCTCCTCGCTAGCATGGCCCACGCGTTGCTCCGGCAAACCACGACCTTGGCGATGCGCTGATGACGCAATCCTGGTTCTGTCACGGGAGCGAAACGACGCGCAGATTGTTTGTCGTACCCGCTTGTCCAAACGGAATGCCGGCGACGACAACCAGCAGATCCCGGCTTGATGCGAATTGCTCCGCAAGCGCGAATGCAGTCGCGCGTTCGACCATCTCCTCATAGCTGCGAACGTCGTCGGACAGCACGCTGTGCGCGCCCCACAGCAGACACAGGCGGCGGGACACTTCGCGGCTCGGGGTGATGACGAGGATCGGCAAGCTCGGCCGCTTGCGCGCCACGCGCGCGGCGGTCGTTCCGCTCGACGTATAGGCCACGATGGCCTTGGCGTGAACGACGGAAGCGAGGTCGGCCGCGGCCGTTGCCACAGCATGGGGCGCGGTCTGCTCTTCGCCCGGCTGGGTCGCCTCGACGATGGAGCGGTACATCTTGTGCTGCTCGGTGCTGCGAATGATGCGGTCCATCATCTCGACCGCCTCCTGCGGATAGCGGCCGGTGGCAGATTCCGCCGACAGCATCACCGCATCGGCGCCATCATAGATGGCGGTCGCAACGTCGGAGACTTCGGCGCGAGTCGGCGTGGGGGCGGCGACCATGGAGTCCAGCATTTGCGTGGCGACGATCACGGGCTTCACGGCAAGCCGGCAGGCCCGCACCAATTCCTTCTGACGGCCCGGCACGTCTTCGTGTGGAATCTCGACGCCAAGGTCGCCCCGGGCAACCATGATGGCGTCGCACAGCTGGATGATATCGTCGATCCGCTCAAGCGCTGCTGGCTTCTCGATCTTGGCCATCAGACCGGCGCGGTCGCCGATCAGGCTTCTCGCCTCGATGATATCGGAGGGCTTTTGCACGAACGACAAGGCGACCCAGTCGACGCCGAGTTTCAGGCCGAACTCCAGATCGAGACGGTCCTTTGTCGTCAGTGGTGAAAGATCAAGCACCGTCCCCGGCAGATTGACGCCCTTGTGGTTCGAGATCGTGCCACCGACGATCACCTTGGCTTCGATGAAATCGTCACCCAGCCCGGTGACGCGAACGCGGACCCTGCCGTCGTCGATCAAGAGATCGTGACCGGGAGCGACGGCCGCAAAGATTTCCCGATGCGGGAGCGGAATCGCGCCACGATCCCCATCCGACCCGGACAGCACGAAGCGGATGGTCTCTCCGGCCGCGACGATAATCTTGCCATCGCGCAAGGTGCCGACGCGGATCTTCGGGCCCTGCAGGTCCAGCAGAATGCCGATGGGCCGGTTAACTTCCTGTTCCAGCTTTCGGATCGCGGCGTGAATCCTGGCGTGATCGTTCTGGGTTCCGTGGCTGAAATTCAGGCGGAACGTATCGACGCCCGCCTCCAGCAGCGCCTTGAGCATTTCGGGAGAACTGCTGGCGGGGCCGACGGTTGCAACGATCTTGGCCCGTCGATGACGACGCATGGATCACCTCATCCTTAACTTGATTCCCGGCTTGCCGGCTCCGATCAGCACGGCGCGGATATCGTTGACGTTGGTCAGTGTCGGCCCGGTGCGCACGAGGTCTCCAAGGCGATCGAAGAACGTGTAGCTGTCATGGGCCGCCAGACAAGCCCGTGCGTCGAGGAGTTTCGCGGCGGCGCGCGAGAGTGTATCCGGACCGATCAAAGCACCAGCCGCATCTTCCGTTCCATCGATGCCGTCGCTGTCTCCCGCGATGGCCCAGATATCGGCTGCGCCCGACAGGGCGATGACAAGTCCTAGCAAGAATTCGGTGTTGCGGCCGCCGCGGCCCGCCGGCCCGCGTCCGATCGTGACCGTTGTCTCTCCCCCCGACAGCAGCACCGCGGGGGCCTGGCTGAGCATGCATCGCGACCGACCGGGCGATGCCGGCCATCACGGTTCCGAGTTCCCGTGCCTCGCCCTCGATCGCATCTCCAAGGAGGATCGGCGTGAGGCCCTCGTCGCGGGCCACATTGGCCGCAGCGTCGAGCGCGCGGAACGGCGCGGCAAGGATGCGGACATCCGCGTCGATCTCGCCCGGCTTGGGTGTCTCGTCGGCCTGCTCGAGTGCAAGCCGCGCCGCTTCCGGCAAGTCGATTGCAAACCGGTCAACGATCTCTTGCGCATCGGCTCTTGTGCTGCTGTCCGGGAGTGAGGGGCCGGAACCGATCGCCGCCGGATCGTCGCCGGGAATGTCCGATATCACCAGGGTCGCGACGCGGGCGGGACGCGCGGCCAGCGCCAGCCGCCCGCCCTTGATCGCGGACAAATGCTTGCGGACGACATTCATCTCGGCAATCGTCGCGCCGCTTGCAAGCAGTGCCCGGTTAACCGCCTGCTTGTCGGCGAGCGTCATCGGGGATGCAGGAAGCGTCATCAGCGCCGAGCCGCCGCCGGACATCAGCACGACCACAAGATCATCCGACGACAGTCCTTCAACGGCACGCAGCATGCGAAGGGCGGCAACTTTGCTCGTATCGTCCGGCACGGGGTGAGATGCCTCCAGCACCTCGATCCGGCCCGCGGGAACCGAATGGCCGTGGCGTGTGACCACGACGCCTGAAAGGTCGACGTCACGCCATGCCGCGTCGAGGCCGGCTGCCATCGCCGCCGAAGCCTTGCCTGCGCCGATGACGATGCATCTGCCCCTGGGCTTTGCCGGCAAGGCAGATGCGATCGTGATCCTTGGATCGGCGCTGGCGATTGCGGCGTCGAAGATTCGTCGTAGCGCAGTGCGGGCTCGCAGGTCAGTCCATTTCGCGTTCAATCGCTGCACTCCGGCCATATGGTCCAACGGTCAATGGCTCTCTCGAACGACGCAGCCGTCTCAAATCGAGCGCAGCTTCGGGCCGTGAGAAGTCCTCCGTCAGGGGGCCTTCTCGAGGCTGTCGTACGATAGCTGTCCCTTTGGCAGATCGCTTTCGCTGTGAGCTGCCGTCGCACGAGCAACCACGGCACGTGCCGTGCTTTCACTGCCGAGAATGAACGCGCGGCGCAGCGGCTTGATCACGAACACGGCGATGAGGGCTGCGGTGGCATTGAGCGCGACTGCGACGATGAACACGGCCTGCCAGCCAAACCGGGAGGAGATGATGCTCGCCAGCGGCACAAGCAGCGCCGCAGTGCCCTTCGCGGTATAGAGCATGCCGTTGTTGGTGGTCGCGTATTTGGCGCCGAACGTGTCGCCCGATGTTGCCGGAAACAGGCTGTAGATTTCCCCGAAAACGCCGAAATAGACGGCCGTCGCCAACACGAAGACAACCGGAATGTGGCCGTAGACCGACAGCGTCAGCAACATCAGCGCCGCCGTCGCGAACGCAATGAACATGGTGTGCTCACGGCCGATATTGTCGGAGATCCAGCCGAAGAACGGGCGACCGAAACCATCGAACACGCGATCGAGCGAGATGGCGAACGTCAACGCCGCCATCTGGAAGCCGGCCAACGTAACCGGAGTATCGGCGATCTTGAAGTCATGGGCGATTGGCCCGATCTGGGCGGCGGTCATCAGCCCGCCGGAAGCCACCATCACGAACACCAGGTACATCATCCAGAAGATCGGGGCGCGCAACACCTGAACCGGCGTGTAATCGACGGCGGTCTGCGGCAGATTGAGCTGCTTCCTTCTGGCGGACACGGTGATATCAGGCGGACGGACGAACGTGGCGAGCAGGATAACAGTCAGGCCTTGCCCGATGCCGAACGTCAGGAAGGCGCTCTGGTAGCCGCTCGCGGCAATCATGTTGGCAATCGGCACGACGGTCAGCGCCGCGCCTGCCCCAAACCCGGCGGCGGTTGCGCCGGCGGCCAGGCCGCGCCGGTCCGGAAACCATTTCAGCGCGTTGCCGACGCACGTGCCGTAGACGGCGCCGGCGCCGATGCCAGCGACGACAGCTGCCGCATAGAGCGTGACGAGCGAGGAGGCGTATGCGTTCAGCACCCAGGCCAGGGCGATCATCAGCCCGCCGAACATGATGACGATACGCGGGCCGTATTTGTCGACAAACCAGGCTTCCACCGGCACAAGCCAGGTCTCCGTCATCACGAAAATCGTGAAGGCAAGCTGGATGGCGGCGCGGCCCCAATGATATTGCGCGTCGATCGGGTCGACGAACAGCGTCCAGCCATATTGCAGGTTGGCGATCATCGCCATGCAGACGATGCCGATCGCCAGTTGAAGCCAGCGGAAGCCGTCGGGCGATGATACCGGTTTCGTGCTGGAGTTCACAAGTCCCCCAAAGCAGGAGTTTGTGGTTTTAATGGCTGCTAGTCCGGCGGCGTCGGGCTCTCGTCCCGCGGCCGCTTACTGGCAAAATTCGTTGGTCAGTTCGCCGATTCCATCGATCGCGACGGTGACCGTATTGACCGGCTCTTTCATCACGCCGACACCGATCGATGTCCCGCAGCAGATGAGGTCGCCGGGCAACAGCGTCATGTCGTGTGAAATCTTGCTGACCAGCGCCTGCGCGCTGAAGATCATGTCTGCAATCGGATAATTCTGGCGCTCTACGCCGTTGAGGATGGTGCGCACCACAAGGCTTGCCGGATCGACGCCCGACGCAACAACGGGACCGAAGGGGCCATAGCCATCGAAGCCCTTGGCCCGGGCCCATTGCGGGAAAGTCGGATCGCGATTGAGAATGTCTGCGGCAGTGACGTCGTTGGTGCAGGTGTACCCGAAGATGAAGGCGTCGGCCTGTTCGGGCGCGACCGCGGTGCAGGTCTTGCCGATGACAATGCCGAGCTCGCCCTCGTAGGTCGTCTTGCCATCGTAACCCGCGGGACGCCTGATCACGGCGCCGGGCGCGGTGACGCTGGTCGGCGCCTTCAGCAGGTACAACGGTTCGGCCGGCTCGGGTGATTTCAGCTTGGCGGCAAGTGCGTGAAAATTGTTCCAGAGCGCGATGATCTTGCTTGGTTGCGTCGGTGCGAGCAGCTCGACGGCGTCGAGTGCCAGCGTTCGTCCAGTCGGCCGCGCGTCGCCGAACATGTCGCCGACGTGCACCGAGATGCCGGATGGTGTGAGTTGCCCGAAGCCGATGTCGGCATGGTGGCGGAAGCGGACCCAGCGTGTGACGTTGCTCATCAGGATCACGCCACCGCAAGTGATTTTGTTTCGGCAACGCCGGCCGCCCCGTCGTAGAGGCCCGCCAGCCTGGTACGCTGCGCGACCAGGGCCAGCACCGCATCGAGGGCGGGCGTTGCAATCCCCGTCATCCGGCCCATCTCCTGGACGACGGTGATCAGCGGATCGATTTCGACCGGACGTCCGCGCTCGAGATCCTGCAGCATCGAGGTCTTGTGCGCGCCGACCTTGCGCGCACCTTCGATGCGGCGTTCGACATCGACCCGGAACTTGACGCCAAGATTTTCCGCGATCGCCTGGGCTTCCAGCATGATCGCTTTCGACAGCGCGCGCGTGCCGGGGTTGCTGCAGATCACGTCGAGGGTCGCATGGGTCAGGGCGCTGATCGGGTTGAAGCAGACATTGCCCCACAGCTTGAGCCAGATCTCGTCGCGGATGCGATCGAGAACCGGCGCCTTCATGCCGGCTGCCGCGAACAGGGCGGAAAGGTTCTCGACCTCGGGGGTGATCTCGCCGGAGGGTTCGCCCAGCGGAAAGTTGTTGCCGTAGACGTGGCGGATCACGCCGGGCGCTTCGATCCCGGTGGCGGGATACACCACGCAGCCGATCGCGCGCTCGGGGCCGAGTTCCTTCCATTGCCGTCCGCCGGGATCGATGCTCTCGAGCGCCGATCCTTCGTGCCGTCCGCCGTGCTTGTAGAAATACCAATAGGGAATGCCGTTGACGGCGGTGACAATGCGGGTGCGCTGACCGAGCAGGGGCTGCATGCGTTCAATGACGCCGGTGATCGAGTGCGCCTTGAGGCAGACGATGACGAAATCCTGCTCGCCGAGCTCGGCGGGATCGTCGGTACAGCGCGGATGCACCACGCGCTCCTCGTCGCCGATCAGGAGCTTCAGACCGTTCTGTCGCATCGCGGCAAGGTGCGCGCCGCGCGCGACCAGGCTGACATCCGCGCCAGCGCGCATGAATTCGACACCGAGATAACCGCCGATGGCGCCGGCGCCGTAGATGCAGATCCTCATGAAATCCTCGCGAGCAGAGTGGGGACACAGTTCGAGCCGCTGCGGCTCGAACTGGGTTGCGTGGCAGTTGTCTTGGAAAATTCTGTCAGGCCGCCTGCACTGCGCAGGTGGCCTCGTCGTAAGCAGTGGTGATGTCCCGCATGCTGACGACGCCGACGAGCCGGCCGTTGTCGATGACGGGGACATGGCGGATGCCGTGCCGGCCCATGAGATGTTCGGCATCCGCGAGCGTGTCCTGCGAATTGCAGGACACCAGCGGCCGCGAGATGAACTGCGCGACTTTCACGGCAAGCCCACCGGTGCCGTGTTCGGCGATCACAGCGACGACGTCGCGCTCGCTGAACATTCCGATCACCGCGGCGTCCTTGCTGCGCGAGACGTTCCTGACCACGACTGCGCCGACATTGCTCGCGTACATCAGGTTCGCCGCAATGCTCACGGTTTCGTTCCAGCCGATCGTCACGAGGTGCGGGCTGTTGCGAAGGATGTCCCCGACGTACATGGCAGCGTTCTCCCGTTTGTCTGATCAGGTCGTTGTAAAGTAATAGTGGTATACATTATCCCAGATGTCAAACAAAAGAATCAGAAAGATTTTGAAGAAAACGGCAAATATACTGACCTATCCGGTGATTACTGTAGCTTGACTCCTGATGTAATTGGCATGCCATATACCAATCCTGACGCTCGTCCTTCGGACGCAATACCGTTCTGAATCGCAACTGGTTAGGGGCAGGGTCGTGATGAAAAGAGAGCCGATCCGGCGCAAGCCGACCGAACCCGATTTTCGCGCGCAGCCGGATCCGGACGCACGAGACGGCGGCGTTCAATCTGTCAATCGTGCGCTGCAGATCCTGGAGACGCTTGCAGAGGACGACGAAGGCTATCGGCTGACCGATCTCGCGATCCGCACCGGCTTGTCGCCGTCGACCGTTCATCGGCTGCTGACGACGCTCGAGAACCGCAGATTCGTGCAGTTCGACCGCGACGAATCCAAATGGCACATCGGCGCGCAAAGCTTCGTGGTCGGCTCGACCTTCATGCGCCGGCGGAATTTTGCCGCGCAGGCCTTGCCCTATCTGCGCAAGCTGCGCGACCAGACCAGGGAAACCGCCAACCTGGCCGTGGTCGATGAT
Organism: Bradyrhizobium sp. 26S5; assembly: GCF_036923295.1. Lineage (NCBI taxonomy): Bacteria > Pseudomonadati > Pseudomonadota > Alphaproteobacteria > Hyphomicrobiales > Nitrobacteraceae > Bradyrhizobium > Bradyrhizobium sp. 26S5. Next base: position 2,158,425 of record NZ_CP145948.1, read on the forward strand.
GAGTCCATCATCGTCGTGTCCCGCATTGAAAGCCGGGAGATCATGCGTTCGCTGACCAAGGTGGGTGGACGCGTCGCAATGATCGCCTCGGGCGTTGGCAAAGCTGTGCTGGCAACCTATTCCGATGCCGACGTCAACGCGATCATCCGCCGTCAGGGCATGCCGCGGCTGACGGAAAAGTCGATCGTGCGGCCCGGCGAGCTGTTCAAGGAACTGGAGAACGTGCGGCGCCAGGGCTATGCGGTGGATGATGAAGAGGCCCGCCTCGGCCTGCGCTGTGTGGCTGCGGTCGTCTTCAACGACTGCAGCGAGCCATTTGCCGCGGTTTCGGTATCGGGCACGGCGGACCGGCTGACGAACGAACGCTTGCCGGACATCGGTACGATCGTGCACCAGATCGCAGCCGAACTCACGGCCGAGCTTCGCGGGAGCCGCACGCAGCAAGGGCAGGCGTGAGGCTTTTCGCATTTTCGTCCATCACGATTTCCATTTCTCCGCTGACCCTAATCTCTTGAAGACACCCACAAAATCGTGGGCGCTGCCATAGCGTGGAAAATCCCATCGATTGCGTTGAGATCGATGCGCGCGGGTCTGATGATCATGCTCAGGCCAACTCCTAGCGAAGCGGGATCATCAGATGAAAATGCGAGCAATCGATGCAGCAGTGCGCATTCTCGAACGCGAAGGGATCACGTGCGCGTTCGGCGTTCCCGGCGCCGCGATCAACCCGCTTTACTCCGCGCTGAAGCGGAACGGTTCGATCCGGCATATTCTGGCGCGGCACGTCGAAGGCGCCTCGCACATGGCGGAAGGCTATACAAGGGCGGAGGCGGGCAATATCGGCGTCTGCATCGGCACATCGGGACCCGCCGGAACCGACATGATCACCGGCCTCTACTCGGCGATCGCGGATTCGATCCCGATCCTCTGCATCACCGGTCAGGCGCCGCGGGCGCGGCTCTACAAGGAAGATTTCCAGGCCGTCGACATCGAGGCGATCGCAAAGCCGGTGACGAAATGGGCCGTCACCGTCCGCGAGCCGGCGCTGGTGCCGCGCGTGTTCAGCCAGGCCTTCCATGTCATGCGGTCGGGACGGCCCGGACCGGTGCTGATCGATCTTCCGCTCGACGTGCAACTGGCCGAAATCGAGTTCGACGACGAGACCTACTCGCCGCTGCCGGTCTACAAGCCGACGGCGACCCGCAAGCAGATCGAGAAGGCGCTCGAGATGCTCAACGCCGCGGAGCGGCCGCTGATCGTGGCCGGCGGCGGCGTGATCAACGCCGATGCATCCGAGCTGCTGGTCGCCTTCGCGGAAGCGGTCAACGTCCCGGTGGTTCCGACGCTGATGGCGTGGGGCGCCATTCCCGACGATCACGCGCTGATGGCGGGGATGGTCGGCCTGCAGACCAGCCATCGCTACGCCAACGCCACGATGCTGGAATCCGACTTCGTGCTCGGCATCGGAAATCGCTGGGCCAACCGGCACACCGGTTCGATCGAGACCTACACGAAGGGGCGCAAATTCGTCCATGTCGACATCGAGCCGACCCAGATCGGTCGTGTCTTCAATCCGGATCTCGGCATCGTGTCGGACGCCAAGGCCGCGCTGGAGATGTTCGTGAGCGTCGCCAAGGAGTGGCGCAAGTCAGGGAAGCTCCGCGATCGGCAGGCCTGGCCTGCCGCCTGCCGCGACCGCAAGCGTTCGATGCTGCGCAAGAGCCACTTCGACAACATCCCGATCAAGCCGCAGCGCGTCTACGAGGAGATGAACAAGGCCTTCGGCCGCGACACCTGCTACGTGACGGTGATCGGATTGTCGCAGATCGCGGGCGCCCAGTTCCTCAACGTCTATCGTCCGCGCAACTGGATCAATGCTGGCCAAGCCGGTCCGCTCGGCTGGACCCTGCCGGCCGCCCTCGGTGTGCGCGCCGCCGACCCCGACCGCGACATCGTCGCGCTGTCGGGTGACTACGACTTCCAGTTCCTGATCGAGGAACTCGCGGTCGGGGCGCAGTTCAATCTGCCCTACATCCACGTCGTCGTGAACAATTCATATCTCGGCTTGATCCGGCAGGCCCAGCGCGGCTTCGACATGGACTATCACGTGCAGCTCTCGTTCGAGAACATCAACGCGCCCGAGATCGGCGTCTACGGTGTCGACCACGTCACCGTCGCGGAGGGGCTGGGCTGCAAGGCGATCCGGGTGACCGACCCGAACGACGCCCAGGCGGCGTTCGCGACCGCGCGCGAATTGATGGCCAAGCACCGCGTGCCCGTGGTGGTGGAGTTCATCCTCGAGCGGGTCACCAACATCGCGATGGGAACGGAGATCGACAACATCGTCGAATTCGAAGAGGTGCTCGACCTTCCGCTCGATGAGGTGCCGAGCGCAGCACGATCCGGCACGCTGTTGCCGGCCTGACGACATCATTAGCGCTGCCTCAAGCGGAGATACCAACCGTGCCTCAATTTGCTGCCAACCTCACCATGCTCTTCAACGAGTTGCCGTTCCTCGATCGGTTCGCGGCCGCCAAGGCCGCCGGCTTCAACGCGGTCGAGTATCTTTTTCCCTATGACTACGACAAGAGCGAATTGCGGGAGGAGTTGGCGCGGTCTGAGCTGACCCAGGTGCTGCACAATCTTCCGGCCGGCAATTGGGCCGCGGGCGAGCGCGGCATTGCGATCCTGCGCGATCGAACCGATGAATTTCGCGACGGCGTCGCGCGCGCGATCGACTATGCGAAGGCACTGGATTGCCGGCAGCTGAACTGCCTGGTCGGCATCGCCCCCACTGGCGCGGATGCGGCAGAGCTGCACGAAGTCCTGGTGTCCAATCTGCGCTTCGCCGCCGGCGCGCTCGCCCAGCATGGCATCAAGCTTCTGGTCGAGCCGATCAACACGCTGGATATTCCGGGCTTCTTCCTGAGCGGGACGGAACAGGCGGTGCAGCTGATCTCCGACGTGCGGTCGCCCAACCTGTTCATCCAATACGATATCTATCACATGCAGATCATGGAGGGCGATCTGGCGCGAACCGTCGAGAGGCATCTCGGCCGGATCGCGCATGTCCAGCTCGCCGACAACCCGGGCCGTCATGAGCCGGGGACCGGCGAGATCAACTATTCATATCTGTTCAAGCATCTCGACAGCATCGGCTATCGCGGCTGGATCGGATGCGAATACAAGCCGCGGACGACCACGCTCGAGAGCCTTGCCTGGCATGCCGCGCAGACTTTCGTGACCTAGAGCGTTTCCGTTCCGATTGAACCGGAACGGAGCTCTCAATTTTATGTTTTGACGCGTTTTCTTCACGCGAACCGGTATCCGTTTCGCTAGAAAACGCCCTCATCGGGCTGACAGGAGCGACGACAATGAAAGACATTGGATTCATCGGGCTGGGCACCATGGGACGTCCGATGGCCGGCCATCTCCTGGCTACCGGCTATCGCCTGTTCCTGCACGACGTCGCGCCTCTGCCGCCCGACCTGATCGCGAACGGCGCCGTCGCGTGCGAGTCCGGCAAGCAGGTCGCGCAGGAAGCCGATGCCGTCATCATCATGGTGCCGGACACGCCGCATGTCGAAGCCGTGCTGTTTGGCAAAGGTGGCGTCGCCGAGGGCGTCTCCAAGGGCATGATCGTGGTGGATATGAGCTCGATTTCGCCGCTGGCGACCAAGGAGTTCGCGCGGAAGATCGATGCGCTCGGGGCCGACTATCTCGACGCGCCGGTCTCCGGCGGCGAGGTTGGCGCAAAGGCGGCAAGCCTGACCATCATGGTTGGCGGGCGGGAGCGGGCGTTCAACGCGATGAAGCCCGTGTTTGATACCATGGGCAAGAACGTCACGCATGTCGGCGCCAACGGTGACGGCCAGACCACCAAGGTCGCCAACCAGATCATCGTGGCGCTGACCATCGAGGCGGTGAGCGAGGCGCTGCTGTTCGCGTCCAAGGCGGGCGCCGATCCTGCGCTGGTGCGCCAGGCGCTGATGGGCGGCTTTGCGTCGTCCCGGATCCTTGAAGTGCACGGCGAGCGCATGCTGAAGCGCAATTTCGATCCGGGCTTCCGCATCGAGCTGCATCAGAAGGATCTCAACCTCGCGCTGGAAGGCGCGCGGGCCCTTGGGCTGTCGCTGCCGGGCACTGCCGCAGCCCAGCAGCTGTTCAACGCCTGCACCGCGCTCGGCGGCAAGGCCTGGGACCATTCCGGCATCCTGAGAGCGCTGGAAGTGATGGCCGGCCACGAGGTCGCAGCCGCCTGAGCTTCATGCGAAGGAGTTGATGAGACATCGCAGGCCCGGTTGGTGCTATGCCAGCTGGGCGGACGATGGGTGGCGTCGATGGGGGCCCGGCTGGCGCCGGATCCGGCCGACGCCCTGCGCTGAGCATTGCAACGCAGGGGTCCATTCCATATAGGTCATGGAATTGTCCGACCGGATGGTCAATAAATGGCGCTCAGACCGGCCCTGGCAATGGACAGGGCCGGACTGGTCTGAGAAATTTGCCGTTGTTGATTCACGTCTGACGACGACGGCTGAACGGCCGGCTGGTGGAACGGACGAGACATGGCCCGATCGCGCGCCAAGGACTATGACGACAAGCGCCTCTCGATGCTGCATCGTGCGGCCGAGCTGTTTGCCGCATCGGGATATGTCGGCACGTCGATGAATACGATCGCCGACGCGTGCGGTGTCTCGAAAGCGCTGCTCTATCACTATTATCCCGACAAGGAGGCGATCCTCTTCGATCTCCTGTCGTCGCATCTCGAGCGGCTGGTGGCGTCGGTTCGCAAGGCGAGCGCCTCGGCCGGCGATCCGGTCGAGCGCCTCGGGACGATCGTCACGACCCTGCTCGAGCTCTACCGGCATGCCGACGCCGAGCATCAGGTCCAGATCGCAAGCCTCAGGCTGCTGCCGGAGCAAAAGCAGCAGCCGCTGCTCGCAAGCGAGCGGATACTGGTCGGGATCATGTCGGATGCGCTGGCCGCCGCCGTGCCGGCGGCGAAGCAGAAGCGCGTGCTCAAGCCGCTGACGATGAGCGTGTTCGGCATGCTGAACTGGCACTATATGTGGTTTCGCGAGGGCGGGCCGATGACCCGCGCCGATTATGCCGACTTCGTCGTGCAGTTGGTGCTGGCCGGTGCGGAGGAAGCGGCTGCCGCCGTTGCCCGGCCGCGCAGCAAGGCGAAGCCCGCCGGCCGGAGCCGGCAGGCTGCGCTGCTCTGAAGCGGGCCCTCGGCGGATCCTAGGTTCGCATCGCATTCATGGTCAGCAGTTCATAGGTCGCCGCGGTCTCACCTGTACCGGTCGTGATCTCGACGTCCCAGCGCACCTCGCCATATTGCTTATTGCGCGGCGTTTTCTCCTTCGCGGTCAGCCGCACCTGGATCTGTTCACCCGGTTGGACGGGTTTCACGAAGCGCAGCGAGTCCAGCCCGTAATTCGCCAGCACCGGGCCGTAGTCGGGATCGACGAACAGGCCGGCCGCGAACGACAGCAGCAGATAGCCATGCGCGACGCGGCCGGGGAAGAACGGATGTCCCTTGGTCGCTTCCTCATCCACGTGGGCGTAGAAGGTGTCGCCGGTGAAATGCGCGAAATGCTCGATGTCGTCGAGCGTGATCTGCCGAGCCTTCGAGACCAGCGTGCGGCCGATCTCGAGATCGTCATAGTGATAGCGGAACGGGTGAAGGTCACCCTCGAGCACTGGGCTGCCCTTGAACCAGCGGCCGGTGACGCCTGACAGCATCGCGGGCGAGCCCTGCAGCGCGGTGCGCTGCATGTAGTGCTGCAGGCTGCGGACGCCGCCGAGTTCCTCGCCGCCGCCGGCGCGGCCCGGGCCGCCGTGAACCATCTGCGGCATCGGCGAGCCGTGGCCGGTATGTTCCGTCGCGCAGTCGCGGTCGATGATCGCAACGCGGCCGTGAAAACTGCCGATGCCGAAGGCGAGCTCGGTCGCGGTCGGGATATCATGCGTGTAGACCGATGCGACGAGGCTGCCGCCGCCGCGGTTGGTGAGCGCGATGGCCTGGTCGAGATCGTCATAGCCCATCACGGTGCTGACAGGCCCGAACGCTTCGATCTCGTGCACCGCTGTTGCGGCAACCGGGTTGGCGCAGTGCAGCAGCAGCGGCGGGACGAAGGCGCCGCGCCTGGCGTCGGCGTCGACCAGCGGGAAATTGCCGGGATCGCCGGCCACCAGCTCGGTCTCAGTGCGAAGCCTGGCCACATGCGCAAGCACATCGCTGCGCTGGCCGAGGCCAACCAGCGGCCCCATCCTGACCTTCTCGTTTTCGGGATTGCCGATCGTGACTTTGGCGAGACGCTCGCGCAGCGCCGTGATGACCGCGTCGATCTGCGCCGACGGCGCCAATGCGCGGCGGATTGCCGTGCATTTCTGCCCGGCCTTGACCGTCATCTCCTTGGCCACTTCCTTGATGAAGAGGTCGAACTCCGGGCTTCCCGGCGCGGCGTCGGGCGCGAGGATCGCGGCGTTCAGCGAATCGCGTTCCGCGATGAACCTGACGGCTTCGCGCGCGATCACCGGATGGCGCTGCAGTTTTTGCGACGTGTCGGCCAAGCCGGTGAAGGACACCACGTCCTGGCAGGTCAGGTGATCGAACAGGTCGCCGGTCGATCCGACGATGAACTGCAGCGCGCCTTCCGGCAGCGCCCTGGATTCGGCGATCAGCCGGGCCAGTTCGTAGGCGACATAGGAGGTGACGGTTGCCGGCTTGGTGACGACGGGAACGCCGGCGAGCAGCGCCGGTGCCAGCTTCTCCAGCATGCCCCAGCACGGGAAATTGAACGCGTTGATGTGCACGGCAACTCCGTGCAAGGACGTCACGATGTGCTGGCCGGCGAATGCGCCGCCCTTGGAGAGCCCCTCGACATTGCCGTCGAGCAGGAATTTGGTGTTCGGAAGCTCGCGGCGGCCCTTGCCGGCATAGGCGAACAACGTGCCGATGCCGCCATCGACGTCAATCATCGCGTCGGTGCGCGTGCAACCCGCCTGGAACGACAATTTGTAGAGCCGGTCCTTGTGCTGGCTCAGATAGTCGGCCAGCGCCTTCAGCAGGCCCGCGCGCTGATGAAACGTCAGCTTGCGGAGATTGTTGCCGCCGACCGTGCGGCCATAGGCGAGGATCTCCCGCATGTCGAGATCGCTCCGGGTCGTGAACGCCACCACATCGCCGGTCACGGCACTGTGAATCTCGGCCGCGGGTTCGCCGGAGCCGGTCCATTTTCCGCGGACGAAGCTGTCGAGTTTCATGATGGTATCCGCGCTCCGCGCGCCACTGGATTGAGGCTGTGTCATCGAAGTTGATTCCTCTGAACTGTGATCAAGTGATGCGTCTCGCCTTGCCGGCGGAACGTTCAATCTGCGTCTAGAGCATGATCCGGAAAAGTGTGGAGCGGTTTTCCGAAAGGATCATGCTCAAAAACAAAGAGCTGGAGCGGGATGATGATTCGAAGAATCTTCATCCCGCTCTAGGCTCTGCCGGCGAACCGCGGCGCGCGCTTCTCGAGGAACGCAGTGACGCCTTCGGCATAGTCCGCCGATCGGCCTGCGCGTCCCTGCAGGTCGCGCTCGAGCGTGAGTTGCGCGTCGAGCGTGTTGGTCTCGGAGGCATCAAGTGCCTGCTTGATCAGCGCGAGGCCGTCGGTCGGCTGCGTCGCGAGATTAGCGGCCAGCGCATGTGCCTCGGTCATCAGCTCCGCATCCTCGACCATCTTCCAGATCATGCCCCAGGATTCCGCCCGTTCCGCGGAGACGGGTTCAGCGAGCAGGGCCAAGGCGCGCGCCCGGGCGGGCCCTACCAGCCGCGGCAGGAACCAGGTGCCACCGGAGTCCGGAACCAGCCCCAGCTTCGCGAAGGCCTGGATGAACTTGGCCGAGCGCGCGGCGAGCACGATGTCGCAGGCAAAGGCGACGTTGGCGCCGGCGCCTGCAGCCACGCCATTGACCGCGCACACGACCGGCATCGGGATGCTGCGCAGCTTGCGCACCAGCGGGTTGTAGAATTTTTCAATTGGTACGGAGAGATCCGGCGTCTCGCCTGGCGTGAACACGCCATCCGAAAGATCCTGGCCGGCGCAGAACCCGCGTCCCGCTCCGGTCAGGATCACAGCGCGGCAGGACTTGTCCTGTTCTGCCGCAATCAGGCCGGCCATCAATGCGGAGTGCAGATCGGCGCTGAATGAATTCAGGCGATCGGGCCTGTTGAGCGTCAGGACGCGATATCCGGCGCGGATATCGGTCAACACCAGATTGCTGACCATGATTACCTCCCGTTGCGGCTTCTACGGCCGAAGGTCGCATGACCTGCCACCGGATTACTATTGACCAACCGGTTGGTCAATTATAATTATCCGCGCAACAGTGTTTGAAAGCGCCGGCTTGGAATTCGTGCTCGGCCAGCGCCTGGCGCGCGCGCATCATTTGCTGACCGATCCGCGCCACAGCGGCAGCACCATCGGCACGATTGCCTTTGAGGTCGGGTTCGGCGATCTCTCCTACTTCAATCGCACCTTCCGCCGGCACTACGGCGCGACGCCGTCGAACATCCGCGCGGTACCGCGGCGGTCCTGACCGAGTGTCTTCGGTCCCGAGGGCCAGACGACGGTGCCGTCGCATTTGAGATAAGCATACCTCGCGGCATCAACGGATGGAGTTCGTTGATGCTGTCGTCGCGGCAGTCGCGATGACGCCTATCCCGCCAGCACGCAGGATCGCAGGCGCTGCGTTGTCGCGGTGCCGAGCAATACCGCCGATGCATTGGCTATGTGCTGTCGCGCACACAAGATCGCGTTCGATCGCGCCAGCTGCGCGGATGATTTTAGCAGCAATGCACGGCAACGTGTTTTCACATTGTTGCGCGATGTCGCATATGTCCAATCCCCCGTCGCCCCAGTCCGAGCCTGCCAACCATCTCGCGCCTAAAAGGCAGCCCCCGGTGATCGTCGCAGCCGGCAAGATTCGTCGAGTGCGATGCATTGAGGCGACTTAACACCATCGAGGAGAATGTGATGAAGTTTGCACTTCGAGGATATTTTCTTGCGCTCGGCACGAGCCTGGCTTTGTCCGGCGCGGCCATGGCGCAGGATATCAGTGTTGCTGTGGTCGGCCCGATGACCGGTTCGGAGGCGAGCTTCGGCCAGCAGTTCAAGAACGGCGCTGATCTCGCCATTGCCGACATCAATGCGGCGGGCGGTGTGCTCGGCAAGAAGCTGAAGCTGGAGGTCGGCGACGACGCCTGCGATCCGAAGCAGGCGGTGTCGGTTGCCGAGAGGATGGCAGGCGCGAAAATTCCGTTCGTCGTTGGGCACTTCTGCTCGTCGACCTCGATCCCCGCGTCGGCTGCCTATGCCGAGGGCAACGTGCTGGAGATCACGCCCGGCTCGACCAACCCGCTGTTCACCGAGCGCGGGTTGTGGAACACGTTCCGCGTCTGCGGCCGGGATGACCAGCAGGGCATGGTCGCGGCCGCCTATATCATCAAGAACTACAAGACCAGGAACGTCGCGATCATCCACGACAAGACGACCTACGGCAAAGGCCTGGCCGACGAGACGCGCAACGCCATCAACGCGGCGGGCGTGAAGGAAAAGCTCTATGAGGCCTACACCAAGGGCGACAAGGACTTTGCCGCGCTGGTGTCCCGCTTCAAGAAGGAGGGAATCGATTTCGTCTATGTCGGCGGCTACTACGCGGAAGCTGCATTGATCCTGCGCCAGATGCGCGAGCAGGGCGTCAATGCGGTGCTGATGGGCGGCGACGCCCTGGTCGACAAGCAGTTCGCGGCGATCGCGGGCCCGCTTGCCGAGGGCTCGCTGTTCACCTTCTCGCCCGATCCGCGCAAGAAGCTGACCGCGGCCGCGACCCTGAAGAAGTTCAAGGACAAGGGCATCGATCCCGACGGTTACACCCTCTACAGCTATGCCGCGTTCCAGATCTGGAGCCAGGCCGTGGCGCGCGCCCAGACCACGGATGCCAAGAAGGTCGCCACGACCATCAAGGCGGGAAACTGGGACACCGTGCTCGGCAACATCAGCTACACGCCGAAGGGTGACATCACGCTGATCGACTATGTCGTGTACCGCCGCGACAAGGACGGCAACTACGCCGAACTGGCGGCTGGTCAATGATCGCAAGCCGCGACATCGGCACTCGTCCCTGACCGATGTCGCGGCAACTCCTGTCCGGCTGCGCCGGCTTGCGCAGTGCCTGCGGCCGGCGCGGCCGGTCACACGTTCTGGGCAAAGCGTGCCGCGCCCGGGACCGGCGTGAGCCACGTCATCGCATGATCGGTATAGATCTCGACTTGCGGCTGCAGCCCCTCCAGCTCGTCGAGCGTGCCGGCCTTCACCACGAACTTCCCCGGCATCAATGCGGTCTTTGCAAGGAGAGGGGAGCCGCAGCGTCCGCAGAAATGGCGGTAGACCGGATGGCCGCTATCGCCCTGGTCGACGAACACCGCGGTCTCGCCCGTTTGCTGGTAGTCGGTTTCGCGGACGACGAGGTTGAACGAGAACAGGCTTCCGCTTTGCCGCTGGCAGTGCGTGCAATGGCATAGGGCGATGCTCCGCGGCTCGCTCTTCAGCGCGTAGCGCACCGCGCCGCAGAGGCAACCACCTTTCCGATCCTGCATCATGTTGTCTCCCATATGATATCGATCGCCACGACGGAGATGCCGCCTCAGACATCGTCGACCACCGCATCGATGAAGGTCGCGGCGGTCTCCTTCAGCTGCTTGCGGCTGTATCCGGCGCGCTCCATCACGGCCAATCCTCGCGTGAAGGTCACGATGACCCGGGCCAGTCGGTTGGCATCGGCCGCGCTCCGCTTGTTCGGAGCCGTACTGAGGGCCTTGCCGATCAGCTGCTCGAGCCGGTTGAGCACGCCCTGCACGCGCTGACGGACGTCGGTGCTGGAGATCGCCGCGTCGAGCGCGGTGCGCGTGGTCAGGCAGCCGCGCGGCGGCGAACCGTCCGTCATGTTGACGATGATCATGTCGAAGAAATTTCTGAAGCCCGCCGCGGCGTCGCCCTGGGCCAGCGCGGTGCCGGCCGCGTCCAGGAATTCCTCGGCATAGCGATCGAAGGCGCGCAGGAAGATCGCTTCCTTGTCGCCATAGGCGTTGTACAGGCTGCCGCGCTGGACGCCGGTCGCGGCGGCGAGGTCCTGCATGGTCGCGTCGTGCAGGCCCTTGCGCCAGAACACGTCGAGCGCGGTCGCGATCACCTCGTCCTCGTCAAACTGACGCATGCCGACCATTCGGTTCGCTCCGCTGATTCATTCTTGACATTATCGTCAAGTTTGACAATTGTGTCAAGAATGATGCCCAGGAGGTCCGGATGATTACCACCGTCACGACGTTCAGATTGCCGAACCCGGTCACGCGCGAGGAAGCGCGCAGCATCTTCCTGAGCACGGCCCCGATCTATCGCGACGTACCAGGGCTGTTTCGAAAGACCTATGTGCTGTCCGAGGACGGGATGACGGCCGGCGGCATCTATTTCTGGAACTCGAGGGCAGAGGCGGAAGCGCTGTACACCGATGCGTGGCGCGCCCGCGCCCGCGAGAAATATGGCGCCGATCCGACGGTCACCTATTTCGAGAGCCCCGTCGTGGTCGACAATGTCGCGCAGCAGGTGCTTTCCGACGCGTAGCGAAGGGCGCCACAATCGTCGGCCTCTCCGCTGATCGGAACCCTGGATTGTGCGCTCGGCTGCGCATTGTCCGCGTGCCAGTCGCCATGCGCGTCGGCTTGTGTTCAGCACGGCCGCAGGGCTAGTCTGCCTGCAAGCAAGAAGACTGCAGGGAGCCCTCGCGATGAACCAACCTCAATCCTCACATACGGCCCCTGCGTCAGCACTGCCGCGCCGCAGGCTCGGCCGCACTGGGCTCGAGGTCTCCATCCTCGGTTTCGGCACCGCGCCGCTCGGCGATCTCTTTGCGCGGCTCGATGACACCACCGCGATCGCAGCGGCGGAGCGGGCGTTTGCGCTTGGCGTTAATTTGCTGGATTCCTCGCCGCTGTATGGGCATGGCCTCGCCGAGCATCGCTGCGGCACCGCGCTGCGCCGGGTGGCGCGTGACGACGTCGTCGTTTGCACCAAGGTCGGGCGCTGGATGGACCCGTTCCACGGCCGCGGCGACGGCTCGAATTTTGCCGGCGGCCAGCCGCATCGCGCGGTGGTCGATTATTCCTATGACGGCACGATGCGCTCGGTCGAGCAATCGTTGCTGCGGCTTGGGACCGATCGCATCGACCTGCTCTTGATCCACGACGTCGACGTCTGGACCCATGGCGCTGACGCGATCGAGGCGCGGTTTCGCGAGGCGATGGACGGCGCCTATGTCGCGCTCGACAAATTGCGCGCCGAGCGCGTGGTCAAGGGTATCGGGATCGGCGTCAACGAGGCCGAGATGTGCGTGCGCTTCGCCAAGGCGGGTACCTTCGACACCATGCTGCTCGCCGGCCGCTACTCGCTGCTCGAGCAGCCGGCGCTCGCCGAATTCCTGCCGCTGGCGCAGGCACAGGGCATCGGCGTGATGCTCGGCGGCGTGTTCAACTCCGGCATCCTGGCGACCGGCGCGGTCGCCGGCGCCAAGTATAATTACAAGGACGCGCCACCCGACGTGATGCAGAAGGTCGCCGCAATCGAGCGCGTCTGCCGCGCCCATGGCGTAACGCTGGCGACCGCCGCGCTGCATTTCGCGCTGGGTCATCCGGCGGTCGCGAGCCTCGTGCTCGGCGCGCAGACACCGCAGGAGGTCGAGCGCAATGTCGCCGCGCTGTCGGCCTCCATCCCCACCGCGTTGTGGCGTGACCTGAAAGCCGAGAGGTTGCTCGATCCGAATGCGCCGGTGCCGGCATGATCCGGATCGACGCCCATCATCATGTCTGGACCCTGGCACGCGCCGACTACGGCTGGCTGGCACCCGAACGCGGACCGATTTACCGCGACTTCGGGCTATCAGATCTGATGCCGCATCTCGCCGCAGCCGAGATCGATGGTACCATCCTGGTGCAGGCCGCGCCGACCGAGGCGGAAACTGCGTTTATGCTCGACGTTGCCAAAGGCTCCGATCTGGTGCGGGGCGTGGTCGGCTGGATCGACTTCGATGCCGACGACGCGGCGACGCGGATCGATGCGATTGCCGGGCGCGAGTTGCTGGTCGGCCTGCGGCCAATGGTGCAGGACATCGCCGATGACGACTGGCTGCTGCGCCCGGAACTGGCCGCGCCGCTCGAGGCCATGGCGCAGTACGGCCTGGTGTTCGACGCGCTGGTGCTGCCGCGCCATCTGCCAAGGCTCGTCCAGGTGGTCGATCGCCATCCGGACCTGCAATTCGTGCTCGATCATTTCGGCAAGCCAAATCTCGCAACCGGCGACATCGCGGCCTGGAAGGACGACATCGCAAGCCTTGCCGCGCGCGCCAACGTCGTCTGCAAGCTGTCGGGCCTCGCGACCGAGGCGGCGCCGAACTGGCAGGTCGCCGATCTCCGCGAGGCCGTGGACCATGCGCTCGCATGTTTCGGGCCGCAGCGCATGCTGTGGGGCAGCGACTGGCCAGTCGTCAATCTCGCCGGCGGCTATGCGCGCTGGTTCGCTGCTGCGGAGAGCCTGCTGGCTGATTTGTCAAGTGAGGCAAGAGCTGCGATTTTCGGCGGCAATGCGGCGCGGGTCTATTTGTCAAGCCGCGGGTGGCGCACATCCCGGAAATAGATTGCGCGAGGTGCCAAATTTGATCCACAGCGCGCCTTGATGAATCATTCCGGGATGGTTCATAAGCGGCGTCCGCGCCATCAGCGGCGCGACGATTCAGAGAGACGAGCGTGGCAAAGATTCATCATCAGATTGCGCAGGAGCTGGGGGTTCGCGACGAGCAGGTCGAGGCGGCGGTGACGCTGCTCGACGGCGGCGCCACGGTGCCGTTCATCGCGCGATACCGCAAGGAGCTTACCGGCGCGCTCGATGACGCGCAGCTGCGCACGCTGGAAGAGCGGCTGACCTATCTGCGCGAGCTCGAGGAGCGCCGCACCGCGGTGCTCAATTCGATCCGCGAGCAGGGCAAGCTCGACGCCGCACTCGAAGCCCAGATCATGGCCGCCGACAGCAAGGGCCGCCTCGAAGACATCTATCTGCCGTACAAGCCGAAGCGCCGCACCAAGGCCGAGATCGCCAAGGAGGCCGGGCTCGAGCCGCTCGCCGATCTCCTGCTGACGCGGCCGCAAAACGATCCCAACGAGGCCGCTTCTCCCTTCGTCGATGCCGAGAAGCAGGTCGCCGACGTCGCCGCCGCGCTGGACGGCGCGCGCGCCATCCTGGTCGAGCGCTTCGCCGAGGACGCCGATCTGATCGGCGCGCTGCGCGAGGAGATGTGGTCGAACGGCATCATGGCTTCGACCGTCCGCACCGGCAAGAAGACCGAAGGCGAGAAGTTCAAGGACTATTTCGATTTCTCCGAGCCGCTGCCAAAACTGCCGTCGCACCGCATCCTGGCACTGTTCCGCGGTGAGAAGGAAGAGATCCTCGACCTCGCGATCAAGCCGGAGGCCGAGGCGCCGGCTGTCGGCGTGCCCGGCATCTATGAACTGAAGATCATGAACCGCTTTGCGGTCTCCAACCAGGGCCGCAAGGGCGACAAGTGGTTGACGGAGACGGTGCGCTGGGCCTGGCGCACCAAGATCCAGATCCATCTCAACATCGATCTGCGGATGCGGCTGTGGGCCGCGGCCGAAACCGAGGCGGTGCGCGTGTTCGCCTCGAATTTGCGCGATCTGCTGCTCGCCGCGCCGGCCGGCGCGCGCGCCACCATGGGCCTCGACCCCGGCTATCGCACCGGCGTCAAGGTCGCGGTGATCGATGCGACCGGCAAGGTGGTGGCGCATACGGCGATCTTTCCGCACGAGCCGCAGCGGCGCTGGGACGAGGCGCTCGCCATTCTCGGCAAGCTCGCGATCGAGCACGGCGTCGAGCTGATCGCGATCGGCAACGGCACCGCCTCGCGCGAGACCGACAAGCTTGCCGCTGAGCTGGTGAAGCGGCTGCCCGAGCGCAAGATGACCAAGATCGTGGTCTCCGAGGCCGGCGCGTCGGTCTACTCGGCCTCTGCCTTCGCCTCGAACGAATTGCCCGACCTCGACGTCACCATTCGCGGCGCCGTCTCGATCGCGCGGCGGCTGCAGGATCCGCTGGCCGAGCTCGTCAAGATCGATCCGAAGGCGATCGGCGTCGGCCAGTACCAGCACGATCTCGGCGAAGCCAAGCTTGCGCGCTCGCTCGATGCCGTGGTGGAAGACTGCGTGAACGCGGTCGGCGTCGATGCCAACACCGCCTCGGTGCCGCTGCTCTCGCGGGTGTCGGGCATCGGCGCGGGGCTGGCGCAAAGCATCGTGCAGCACCGCGACGCCAACGGTCCGTTCAAGTCGCGCAAGGCGCTGAAGGACGTGCCGCGGCTCGGGCCGAAGGCATTCGAGCAGTGCGCGGGCTTCCTGCGCATCAGCAATGGCGAGGACCCGCTCGATTCTTCCGGCGTGCATCCGGAAGCCTATCCGGTGGTACGCCGCATCCTCGAGGCGACCAAGAGCGACATCAAGGCGCTGATCGGCAACGCCGACATGATGCGTGGGCTCAGGCCGCAATCCTTCGTCGACGACACGTTTGGTCTGCCGACCGTCACCGACATTCTGCGCGAACTCGAGAAGCCCGGCCGCGACCCGCGTCCGGCGTTCAAGGCGGCGGTGTTCAAGGAAGGCGTCGAGGAGGTCAAGGACCTCAAGAAAGGCATGATCCTCGAAGGCACTGTGACCAACGTCGCGGCCTTCGGCGCCTTCGTCGACATCGGCGTCCACCAGGACGGGCTGGTGCACATCTCGGCGATGTCGAAGACCTTCATCAAGGACCCGCGCGAGGTGGTGAAGCCCGGCGACATCGTCAAGGTCAAGGTCCTGGACGTCGAGGTCGCGCGCAAGCGCATCGCGCTGACGCTGCGGCTCGACGACGAGATCGGACCGAAGAAAGACAATGCGGGACCGTCCCGCGATTTTTCGCGCGGCTCGGCCAAGATGACGTCGGCGGCTCCGCGCAAGCCGGCCGAGCAGTCCGGGGGCGGCGCGCTTGCCGAAGCGCTGCGCCGCGCCGCCGAGAAGAGCGGGCGCGGCAAGCCGACCTGAGCCGCGTTGGCGTCATCCGCCACGTCACGGCGATAGAAAAGGGGCGGATCACGCTTCGTTGATCCGCCCGGCGGCCAGCCACTCAATGTGCAGAGCTGGTGGTGACTTGCCATCAGTTACATCACACCACGAGACAGCCAAAGATACGTCGCGCCTTCTCTGAGCCTTTCAATGGCTCGGCCGGCAACGAGGCAGTCGATCTCACCTTGTGTCAGGCCGATATCCATCAGCTCCCTGTCGCTGAGGTCGTGCAAACTGACTCGCGACCTCGCGCGTTGGCGCCAATTTCGGAAGGCGCGCCAATATCCCTGGAGCAAACCCAGGAGGCTCCGCGTCGATGCGACTGGTGGTCCAGCCGCTTCCTTTTCCGAGAAAGCGTCTCTTAGCGCTGCGATGGAGGCATCGGGCATGCCTCGGCCAAGGCATCGCCGGTGGTGCCTTTCACCAGTGCGATGGCGGGGTCGAGGCGCAGCCCTGCGGCATCGCGCCCGGTCGAGGGGCTGAGGTTCGTCTGTTGGGGTGGCATCGGAAGCTCCTGCTGTTGTGCCGGCAGGGAGCATGGCCAAACAAAAGGCCCCGTCCGATGCCGGCGGGGCCTGGTGAAAAGATCGCGTCGTCGAATTCCTAACGCACGACTCCTTCCACGGCCCAGCGAGAGTGGGTCATGTTTTTACGGTTCGCGATGCGCACGACGTTGATCATGAAGCCCAGTTACCACGGAGATCGCGCATGATCAAGGGGTGTGCCGGTGCCGCGCGCATCCTCAAGGCGAGCGCTCGTGACGTGACGCGAAGTCTGCCCTGGCTCCGAGATCGTCTGGTGGTTTGATTCGGACACTTGAAGGTCGCCTTGCGCACAGAGCTCGCGCGCCAATCCTAAATCCGGCGTCAGAATCTGGCGCATTTGTCAGTTGAAGTCGGGCATCGGCTTGCGTCTTCTGAGCGTCCTCTGCTTGCGGCGACGAGAGGTTCGCCGCGGTCCCAATCAGGGAGGATTTGATGAAGAACAGGCTGTTCACGTTTCTCACGGCGGCGACGCTCGCTGCCAGCGTTGCGCTTGCACCCGTAGCCTTCGCCAGAGGTGGCGGTGGACATGGCGGTGGCGGCGGTGGTCACGGCGGTGGCTTCGGTGGCGGGCATGGCGGTGGCTTTGCTGGCGCCATGGGCGGCGGCATGCATGGCGGCGGAATGGGCGGAATGCGTGGCGGTGGTTTCGGCGGCGGTATGCGTGGTGGCAGCGGCGCGGCGTTCGCCGCGATGGGCGGCGGCGGGCATTTTGCCGGCGGGCGCGTTGGTGGCCCCCGCTTCGTCGGTGCGCCCGCAATCGGCCCGCGATTTGCCGGCGCCGGAGTCCACGGCGCGCGCTTCTTCCATCATGGCGGCTTCCGCCACCACCGCTTCCATCGCTTCGCGGTCTTCGGCGCGCCCTACGTTTACGCCGGCGGCTATTACGATGGCTGCTGGCGCAGGTCGTGGACGCCGTACGGATTGCAATGGGTCAATGTGTGCGGGGACTATTGGTGATCGCCCAACCAACCGCACCGTTGTCGCGGTCGTCGCCAGGCGTTCCATCCAGCCCCGGAATGGGATAGTCTGGCGGCGGCCGTCGCGGGGCGGGCGCCCGGAGAGTTGAGAACTCCAAGAGTTCAAGAAGAATCGGAGTTCAAGACAACTCGGAGTTCAAGATAATGACCGGAGCACACCGCCGCATTCTCGTCGTCGAGGACGATCCTGAGACCGCCGGTCAGCTCGTCGAGGAGCTCACCACCAGCGGCTACGATGTCGACCTGGCGGCGAACGGCCGCGAAGCGCTGAGCCAGGGTGCGGCGCGCGATTATGCCGTGATCACGATCGATCGCATGCTGCCGGACATCGACGGCATCACAGTGATGCGCCAGATGCGCGACGACGGCATCGCGGTGCCGTTCCTGATCATCAGCGCGCTCGGCGAGGTCGACGACCGCGTGCGGGGCTTGCGCGCCGGTGGCGACGACTATCTGGTCAAGCCGTTCTCCTTTGTCGAGTTGCTGGCACGGCTGGAGGCGCTGGGCCGCCGCAGCGAGACCGTTGCCAAGGAGACCATCCTGCGGGTCGGCGACCTCGCGGTCGATCTGATCGCGCGGACGGCGAGCCGGCGCGGCCGCAAGATTCCGCTGCTGCCGAAGGAATTCCAGCTGCTCGAATATCTCGTGCGCAACGAAGGCCGCGTGGTGTCGCGCGCGATGCTGCTGCAGCATGTCTGGGACCTGCACTTCGATCCATCGACCAACATCATCGACGTCTATGTCGGACGGGTGCGCCGCAAGGTCGACGATCAGCAAGCCTATCCGCTGATTCACACGATCCGCGGCATCGGGTACTGCCTCCGTGCTCCTGGCTAAGACCCTCAAGTCCTCGACATTCCGCCTGGCGTTGATCGCCATCGGTGCGTTCGGCCTGATCGTCTCGGCGATCTTTGCCTATGTCTACTGGTCGACGCTGTCCTATGCGCGCGATCGGGCCGATCGCGCCATCACCGTCGAACGGGCCAGCCTGCACGATGCCTATGTGCGATCCGGGCGCGACGGCCTGGCCGCGTTGATCGCACAGCGGATCGCGGACAGGGGTTTTGCCGATCACGTCTACCTGCTGGCCGGTCCCGGCTCCGCGGTGCTCGCCGGAAATCTCAGCCAATGGCCCGAGGGCACTGCGCAGCGGGGATGGGTGGAATTTCGCGCGCCGCCGCCGCCGTCGCTCGCTGCGGGAACCACGCTGGTGCGAGCCGTGACGGAAACCTTGCCAAACGGCGATCGCCTGCTGGTCGGCCGCGACATCGGTGATCTCGACGGCTTCATGGCCCAGATCAGGGCCGCCGGCATCGCCGTTGTCCTGCTCATCATCGTGCTTGCAGCCGTCGCCAGTATCGGGGTGACGCGGCGAACCGTCGGCCGGATCGAGTCGATCAATGCGACCAGCCGCGCCATCATGCTCTCCGGGCTCGACCAGCGCATCCCGCTGCATGGCAGCCACGACGAATGGGATCGCGTCGCCGAGAATCTCAACCTGATGCTGGATCGGATCCAGACCCTGATGGGAGACGTCAAGCAGGTCGGCGAGAACATTGCGCACGATTTGCGCACGCCGCTGACCCGGATGCGCGGCCGGCTCGAGAAGGCCTACCACGCTCCGCGCAACGGCGAAGGCGATGCGGCGCTGATCGGCGACACCATCGCCGATCTCGATGCGGTGCTCGGAATGTTCGCGTCGATCACGCGGATTTCCGAGATCGAGACGCGGGCCCGCAAGGACGCCTTCCGCACCGTCAATCTCGTCGAGATCGCAGGCGAAGTGGTCGAGCTCTACGATGCCGCGGCCGAGGAGGTCACCACGCATCTCGAGCTTGCCGGCGATGCCGCGGTGCTGGTCACCGGCGACCGCGACCTTTTGTTCGACGCGATCGCCAATCTCGTCGACAACGCCATCAAGCATGGCCGCCCCGGCGGACAGGTGACCGTGACCTGCGACAACGACGAGGGCGGCGCGGTGATTGCGGTGGCCGATGACGGCCCCGGCATTCCACCCGGCCAGCACGACCGCGTCTTCAAACGCTTCTACCGGCTCGAACAGAGCCGCTACACGCCGGGCAACGGTCTCGGCCTAAGCCTGGTCGCGGCGGTCGCCAGCCTGCACGGCGCGCGGATCGAATTGCGCGACAACGCACCGGGACTGTTGTGCAGGCTGTGTTTTGCCGCTGGAGAAACGTAGGGTGAGTGCGGAGTATCGTACGTGAGGTGAGCACGCCCCAAGGCTCCCTCTCCACGCAACCGGGGTCTACCCCGGTTGCGCATTGTAAATTTGCGCAAGTCGGGCAGGCCGCGACTTGCGGCGGGAGAGGGTGGGGAGAGGGGTGGCCCCGGGCGAACTGATCGATGAGTGCAACGCTTTCGTAACCTGTTCGCTTGTTGCCGTGACGGACACGGAGAGAGCACGTCGTGTGGCACCCCTCTCCCTAACCCTCCCCCGCAAGGGGGGAGGGAACCCTGCCGTTGGTGGCTCCCTCACGCGCGCGTGCCACTGAGTTGCCCGACGGCGCAAGCCCTCACAACAAAAATATTTCGCTTTATCAGAAATATAACTCAGTGTTATAGATCTCCCGTCTCACCCGATCGAGCGGCGCTTCGCGGTCGTCACGAACGCGGCGTGGGATGCGGTGGACGCCGAGCGTGGTGCTGACGAGAGCACGCGAAGCGGACGGTGAAGTCGTGTGGTCCTGACGCCCTAGTGGCCGGTGTCCCCTTGCAAGACGCAATTGCGTCTTGTGAAGGCGGTGACAAACAAGCCAAGTCTCGCCGGGGAGAGCACGAAGTAAGCCGTAACCCATCGCGCAGGGAAAGCCGGATTGCTCTGGTTACACCTGTGGTCCTACCCCCGAGCTTTCTACCTTTTGCTCGGGGCCCATGGGTGCAATCGGCACCCGGCTTTCCCTGCGCCCTCTGCAAGAGAGGGTGAGACGAAGAGCAAAGCTCGGACGATTCATGTCGCGAGAATGCGAAGGCGCGTCCCCACGACATCTGTCATCGCCCGGCTTGACCGGGCGATCCAGTACGCCGCGGCCATTCGGCTCAAGCACCGGCGTCTCTGGAATACTGGATCACCCGCTTTCGCGGGTGATGACACCGCGATGCTTGATAGTGAATCGGATAATCACGCCGGCGTCATTGCCGCATTCGTCGGATTGACGCTGCGATCGGTCTCGTTGATCAAAACCGCCCCGCCATCTCCGCGAGCCTCCGGTGCGCGGCTTCGCGCGCCACGCGGGTCGGATCGGCGGGTCCGGTGGTCGGGCCGATCGGCACGAAGCGCACGTCACTGACGCCGATGAAGCGCAGCGCCTCGCGCAGATAGGGCGTCGCCATGTCGATGCGGCCGCGGTTCATGCCGGTGACGAAATCGCTGCCGCTGGCGATGATCACGACCGTCGGTCGGTCCTTGAGCAGTGGCAGATAACCTAACGCCGGATCGAAGCGAAAGGTCAGCCCGGGCTGGATGATGACATCGAGCCATTGCTTGAGCTTGTAGGGAATGCCGAAATTCCACATCGGCGTCGAGATCAGCACGCGATCGGCGAGCGACAGCCGCAGCGCGAGGCGCTCGGCAACTGCGAAAGCGTCGTGCTGCGAATTGGTGAAGCTCTTGCCGCCGATCCGGGCGTACTTAGCCTCGAGCAGATAGCCCTCGAACTCCGGCAACGGCTCGCGCCAGAGGTTCATCGCGTCGATCTCCCAGTCCGGCCGCGCCTGGCGGAAGCGATCGAGAAAGACGCGCGCGCCGGCCGCCGATTCCGAATCGGCACGGGGGGAGCAGGCGAGGTGCAGCAGTTTCGGCACCGCGCCTCCTCAGCCGAGCGCCTTGATGACGGTGTCGGCGTTGGTCACGACGGAGACGTTCTGCAAGGCAAAATTGATCGCGGCGTTGTGCCAGTCGGCATTCATGGTCGAGCAGCAATCCTCCGGCACGATCATGAAATAGCCCTTGTCGGCGCCGGTGCGCGCGGTGTGCTCGACCGACATGTTGGTCCAGGCGCCGGTGTTGATGATCATGTCGCGGCCGGTGGCCTTCAGGATGGTCTCGAGCCGCGTGCCTTCCCAGGCGCTCATCCGCATCTTCTCGACCACGAAATCGCCGGGACGAGGCTCGAGCCCGGAGACCGGCGCCGCCCCCCAACTGCCGCGCACCATCGCCCTGCTGTCGACCAATCCCTCGAACAGCGGCGCGTTGAGTGTCACACCTGGCGCGCCCGGCTCGACCACGAACCAGACGTGGATGATGGCGACGCCGCGGGCCCGCGCGGCCTCGGCCACGCGGCGGACATTCTCGACGACATGCTGTTGGCGCGCATGCACGGGCGCGCCGGACTCGGCGAACGCGCCGCCGTCCATGATGACGTCGTTCTGCATGTCCTGGATGATCATGGCGCAGCGCTTCGGATCGAGCTGCATGTCGCCAGCCGCGAGATTGGGCGCGGGCGTAGAGGACGATGCCGCACCGGCGCCGCCACGCTTGCCGCTCATATAAGGTTCATGGCGCGGGCCGACCTTCGTCGGGATCGCGTAGACCGAATGGGTCGCGGTCAGATAGAGCGTGCGGAAATCGGCGCCGCCCCAGGCGAGATTGGCGACGAGCTCAGGCAGGCGGACCTTGCCGAGCAGGCTGCCGTCGGCCGAATAGACCCAGACGCCGCCGGGCGCGGTAACCCAGACATTGCCGCGCTGGTCGCACTTCATGCCGTCGGGCAGGCCGGGCTCGAGCTCGGAGCGGATGCCAGAGGCAAACACGCGCGGATTGCCGAGCGAGCCGTCGGCGCTGACGTCGAAGGCGCGGATCACAGCTTGCACGGTGTCATTGACGTAAAGGATGCGCTCGTCGGGCGAGAAGCACAGCCCGTTCGGCTGCTCGAATAGGTAGCGGTCGACCAGCAATTTCGGGGCGCCGCCGCCGGGCGGCACGCGATACACGCCCTGGAAGCCGAGCTGGCGCGGCCGTTCGACGCCATAGACCGGCATCCGGCCGTACCATGGATCGGAGAAGTAGATCGCGCCGCTCGAGTGAACGCAGACGTCGTTCGGGCTGTTGAGCTCCTGGTTCTCGAAATGCGAGGCCAGCACCTCGCGCCGCCCGTCGGGCCGCTCGCGGATCAGCGACGACGTCGCATGCTCGCAGACGATCAGGTTGAGCTCCGCGTCATAGGTCATGCCGTTGCACTTGTTCGACGGACGTTTGACCTCGACCACGCCGCGCCGCGCATCCCAGCGCCTGCGCACGTCGCCGGGCATGTCGGAGAACAGCAGGAAGTGATCCAGCGGATGCCAGATCGGACCCTCGGTGAAATCGAATCCGGTGCCGACCTGGCCGACCGGCGCATAGGGATCGATCAGGTCGTCGAACTCGGCGCGCAGCGTGACATGCGTCATCGTGACAGGCCTCTGTGCCTATGCCGGGAACCAGTTGCGCTGCGGCAGGCTCTGCACGACAGGCCCGGGCACCTGGTCGTGCAGCCGGCCGACCACCGCGCCGCCCTCGATCTTGGCCGGGCGATCATGCACCGGCAGCAGATAGCGCGAGCTACTCAGCAGCTTCTTGATCGCGGCCTTCTCGGCGCGCTTGCTGGTGCCGTGGTTGCCGGTGGTGCGCGGCTCGGCGTCGTGGATCTCGTTGAAGGGGGTGACGATCTGGTCGTTGAAGTCGTAGATCACGTCGCCGCAGATCGTCGCGATGCCGTCGGCGGTGTGAACGTGGATGTTCATCGAGCCCTCGGTGTGGGCGTTGGCGGCGTCGCAATAGACGCCCGGCATCAGCTCGACCGGACCGGTGATCTCGAGGTCGAGGAAGCGCAGCGCGCTCTTGGTGTGCAGGCGGTCAATCAGGTGCTTGATGTCGGGCGCGGGATACTGCGGATGCATCAGGCCGGAGACGGAGTATTCCAGCTCCTTGCGATTGACGACGACAGTGGTGTTCATCGGGAACAGGTCGTCCTTGCCGGCGTGATCGATGTGCAGATGGGTGTGGCAGACGAAGCGGACGTCGCCCATTCGCACACCGTGGCGGGCGAGCTGGTTCTCGATCATGTTCTCGTGGAACTGGAGGCCGCGCATGCCGAGCGTCTCCATGATCTGGTTGGAGCGATAGCCGGTATCGACCAGCACCGGGTAGGGGCCGCCGAGGATCAAAAAGCCAAGCGTCAGCACGCGGCGGGTGCGACCGCAATTGTGCCCGAGCACAAGGAAGCTCGATTCCAGCTCGATATCGCCATAGTCCAGGATCTTGATCTCCAACGGCATCTGTCCCTCTCCCAATTCGTGTTCGTTGTTTTGGCCGTGCTCGTGGGGCGCCTACGGCCCCAGCCGATAGACCCGCGCCGCCGTCGTGCTGAAGATCGCCTCGCGTTGCTCGCCGCTGAGCCGTTCGGCCGCCGCCTTGAAAGCGTCGATGAGGTCGCGGTAGCTGGTCCACAGCTTCTCGATCGGAAAGTTCGAGCCGAACAGGCAGCGGTCCGCGCCGAAGATCGCGACGGTGTCGATCACGACGCCGGCTATATGCGCGGCATCGTTGCGGTGGATGAAGGTGCCGAGCCCCGACAATTTCGAAACCACGTTCGGGCAGCGCGCCAGCCGCGCCATGCCGACACGCCAGGCGGCGCGGCCCTGCGGCGACAGATCCTCGAGCATGCCGGCGTGTTGCAGGATGAAGGTCACGTCAGGGCAGGCCGCTGCGAGGCCGGCCGCATCGGCCATCTGTGGCGCGAACACTTGCAGGTCAAAACTCCAGCCATAGTCGGCAAGGCGGCCGACATTCCGCCGGATCACGGGATCGGTGCAGAGATCGGGGCGCGCGGCGAAGCGATAGAGCGGGTTGTGGTGCCAGTGCAGCTGCATGCGCACGCCGCGCACCAGCGGATAACGCTTCAGGCGATCCAGTTGCGGACGGACGTCGTCGACGGAAAAATCGGCATAGGCGACGAGGGCATGCGGCCAGCCGTGCCGGTCGGCGGTCTGCTGCACCCAGGCCGCCTCATCCTCGAACTTTCCGTTCGGCCAGTTGGTCTGGACATAGACCGAGCGGGTGACGCCGGTGTCTTTGAGATCGTCGAGATATTCTTCGATCGGATAGTCGCGGCGGATCGGCTCGTAGGGGCCGAAGATGCGCGGCTGCATCGGGCCGGACAGCCAGGCGAGATCGGCCTGGCGCCAGATGTGATGATGTCCGTCGACAATGCCAGTCACGCAGCTCTCCTTGTTCCGAGCGACAGCAGATGCGCGACCACCGTCGCACTCGATCCGCCGTCCACGAGATCATCGACAAAGCGCTGGATCGCAATCAGCGCCTCGGTTTGCGGCGTGAAGCCGGGCGAGGTCGCGAGCGGCGTCAGCCAGCTGATGCGCCAGGCCCGGCGCGACAGCTTTGCGACCGCATCGCGGAGCGCGGCCGGATCGCCGCGCTCCAGGCCGTCGGAGACGATCACGACCGCCGCGCCGCGGGCATATCCGCCGAACCGCGGCACGGCGAGGAAGGCCTGCAGCGCGTCGCCGATGCGGGTGCCGCCGTCCCAGTCGCTGACCAGGAACGAGGCCGCATTCAGCGCCTGCTCGCGGCGCTTCAGCCGCAGTGCCGGGGTGACGCGGGTCAGTCTTGTGCCGAAGGTGAAGACCTCGACATTGCCGGCCGATTGCACCAGCGCATGCGCGAGCCTCATGTTCTCTTCGGTGCGCGCCTTCATCGAGCCGGAGACGTCGATCAGCAACAGCATCTTGCGCGGGCGCTGGCGGCGGCGCATGCGGCCGAGCCGCAGCACCTCGCCGTCATTGCGGATGCTTTCACGTAGAGTGCGGCGCAGATCGGCGAACGGGCCGCTGCGTGCGCGCCGCCGCCGGTGGCCACGCCGCCGCGGCAGCCGCTTTGCCGCCTCGCGCGACAGCTTTCGCAGCGGATCGCTCGTCGCGGTCTGGGCAAAGCGGCGTTCGACCAGCGCCTCGGCGCGCGCGGCGGCAAGCCCGGATTCGTTGGCCTCGTCGGCGAGCGGCGGCTCGTCCTCGCCGCGGCCTTCCTCCTGCAGGCGGACGGTTTCGTCGTCCTCGCCCTCGGCCTGCTCGATCGCCTCGGCGCCGCGGAAGTGGATGTCGAACAGCCGGTCGTATGTCGCGCGGCGCTCCGGCGGCGGCGCCAGCGTCGCAAGCCCGGCCTGGCGGATGTGCTCGAGGCTCCTTGGCCCGAGCAGTTCGATCGCAGCGAGGAAACTCGTGGTCTGCTCCGGCGCGACCAGGAAGCCATTGGCGCGCAGCAACGCGACAAAGGACACGAAGATCTGCGCGGCGCGCGGCAGCCTGAGATCGTCGCTCACGCGGCTGCCTCCGCGATCAATGCATCGAGCCGCGGTGAGATGAAATGAAGATCCTCCTCGTCCTTCAGCGCAACGCCGATCGAACGCCTGAAGGCATCCGGCCAGCGCGCGCCGCCCTTGTGCAGCAGGGTCGCAGCCTCCGCCCAGTCGACCGCCTCGGCAATGCCCGGCGCCTTGCTCAGCGGCTCGCGGCGCAGCCGGCCGACGGCGGCGACCACAGCGCGGGCGGTAGCTTCGGCAACGCTGGAGGCGCGCATCATCACGATCCGCGCCTCGCGCTCGGCGTTCGGATAGTCGATCCAGTGATAGACGCAGCGCCGCCGCAGCGCCTCGTGCAGGTCGCGGGTTCGGTTCGAGGTCAGCACGACGACGGGATGCTCGGCGGCGCGGATGGTGCCGCGCTCGGGGATCGAGATCTGGAAGTCGGAGAGGAATTCGAGCAGGAAGGCCTCGAACTCCTGGTCGGCGCGGTCGATCTCGTCAATCAGCAGCACGGTCGCGTCGGGCGCCCGCAGCGCGGCGAGCATCGGACGCTCGATCAGGAAGGCGTCGCCATAGATGTCGATGCTCTCTTCGCCGGCCTGCCGGATCGCCAGCATCTGGCGCGGATAGTTCCACTCATAGAGTGCGGCGGCGGCATCGATGCCCTCATAGCATTGCAGGCGGATCAGCCGGCGGCCGAGCACGGCGGCGATCGCTTTCGCAGCCTCGGTCTTGCCGACACCGGGCGCGCCCTCGAGCAGCAGCGGCTTGCCGAGCGCGAGCGAGAGATAGGAGGCGGTCGCGATGCCGTCGTCTGCGAGGTAATAGGCCGCGCGCAGCGCCTTCTCCAGCGCCTCGGGGCTGTCGATGCCGACGATGTTGCTGCGGACCGGCATGGAGCGACCTCAGCGCCGCGGCTGCGGCCGCGCGCCGCCCTGCGCCTTGATCGCGCGCAGCACCTTCTCGGGTGTGATCGGCAGATCGTCGATCCGCACGCCGACGGCGTTGAAGATCGCGTTGGCGACGGCCGGCAGCACCGGATTGGCGCACATCTCGCCCGGACCCTTGGCACCGAACGGGCCGTCGGGCGCCGGGCGTTCCAGCACCGCGATGTCGTGCGGGCAGATGTCGCCCGGTCCCGGCATCAGATATTCGACGAAGTCGCGCGGGCCGTGCACCGGCTCTGGATAATAGGGTTCCGGCGTTTCATAGAGCGCGTGGCTGACACCCATCCAGGCGCCGCCGACCAGCTGCTGCTCGACCAGCCGCGGATTGAGCGCGCGGCCGAGCTCATAGGCACTGTCCATCCGGACCATGTCGACCTCGCCGGTCTCGTCGTCGACCTCGACCTCCGCGACGAGGCAGGCGTGCGCATAGCATGTTGCGGGCGACATCTCGCCGGTCTCGGGGTCGACGTCCGACAGCGGCACCAGGAAGATGCCGCGGCCGGAAATCGTCTTGCCCTGCTTGAACTGCGCGGCGATCGCGACATCCTTGGTCGAGATCGAGCGGTGCGGTGCGCCCTTGACATGGATGTTGCCGCGGCCGTCGGTCTCGAGGTCGGCGGCATTGACTTCCAGCTCCTCGGCCGCCGCCTCCATCATCACGCCGCGCGCCTCGCGCGCCGCCGCCATCACGGCGTTGCCGACCCGATGGGTGCCGCGCGAGGCGAACGAGCCCATGCAGTGCGGACCAGTGTCGGAATCCGCGGTGTCGACATAGACGTCTTCGACCGGCACGCCCAGCGTCTCGGCGCAGATCTGCCGCGTCACCGACTTCATGCCCTGGCCGAGATCGATCGAGGACAGCGCCACGGTGAACTTGCCGCTCGGATTGGAGTGCACCAACGCCTGGCTCGGATCGCCGCCGAGATTCATGCCGATGGGATAGTTGACCGACGCGATGCCGCGTCCGCGATGCCGGGTCATGGTCAGCGCCTCCTGGTGCCGAAGACGGATGAGAAGCGGGTGGCGCCATGCGACGGCGCGGTCGGCCGCGGTGACGGAGGTGATGGTGGCGTCGAAGAGGGAGGCGGAGGCGGCGGCTCGCGGGTTGCAGCCGGGGCGCGATCATACGTCGTGCGCTGCTGCGACGGTGCGGGCGCCGGCGGATGCGCTTCACGTGGCGTCAGCGTCACGGCGGCACGGAGACCGCCACCATCCTTGCGCGACGACATGCGCTTGAATTCCTCGCGGAGCGGCCATTTGGCCTTCTCCGCGGCAACCTGCACGCATTCGATCAGCGTCGTGTTCTTGGCCTCGCGACGGTGCGCCTTCATGTCGCCGTCGCGATACGCATTGAGGATCCGGAACTCCATCGGATCCATGCCGACGAGATGGGCGAGCTTGTCCATCTGGCATTCGATGGCGAAATCCATCGCCGTGACGCCGAAGCCGCGCATCGCGGTCGCCGGCGTGCGGTTGGTGAAGACGCAGTAGACGTCGCCATGGACGTTCGGGATGGTGTAGGGACCAGGCAGATGCGCCGCACATTTCACCGCCGCATAGCTCGACAGCCGTGTATAGGCGCCGCTGTCGAAATAGGCGCGCACCTTGCGGGCGACGACGCGGCCGTCCCGCATCACGCCATCCTTGATGTAGATGCGCTCGGCGCCGCGCGGCGGGCCGTATTGCATCTCTTCCTCGCGCCCGAACACGTAGCGCACCGGGCGTCCGGTCAGCATCGCGCCGAGAATGCAGAGCGGCTCGGTCAACGTATCGACCTTGCCGCCGAACCCGCCGCCGACCGTGCCGCCGATGAAGTGGAAGGTGTTGGAGGGAACGTCGAGGATTTTGGCGCAGGTGTCGACCGAGAAGAACAGCGCCTGCGTCGAGGTGTAGACGATGTAGCGGCCGTTGGTGTCGGGCGCGGCGATCGAGCCGTTGGTCTCGGTCGGCGCATGCTCGATCGGCGACATCTGGTAGCGCTGCTCCAGCACATGATCGGCCGAGGCCAGTGCGCGGTCGGCATCGCCGAAGCGCAGCTGCTGGCGATCGTATGTCTCGTGATAGGTGAAGGTGTTCTTCGGATAGACCTCGTTCACGACCGGCGCGCCCGGCTTCAACGCGTCCTCGACGTCGAACACCGCCGGCAGCGGCTCATAGTCGATCTTGACTTTTGCAATGGCTTCATAGGCCTCGCGCGGGCTGTCGGCGACGATGGCGACGATCGGCTCGCCCTTGTAGCGCACCTTGTCGACCGCGAGCGACGGCTCGTCATCCTTGCCGAAATTGATCAGGCTGAGCAGCGTGTTCAAATTGCGCGGCACGTCGGAGGCGCGGATCACGCGCCGCACCCCCTGCGACCGCTCGGCCTCCGTAGTGTCGATGCGGCGGAGTCTTGCATGAGGATGTTCGCTGCGAACCACCTTCAGATGCAGCATGCCCTGCAGCTTGTGGTCGTCGAAATAGGGCGAGGTGCCGGTGACATGGCCGAGCATGTCCTGGCGCTGCGTGCCCTTGCCGATTTCCTTCAGATTGTCGTCGCGCTCGTCGGCGAAGAGGTCCTTGCGCAATTCCAGCATGACACTGTTCCCTTACGCGCGTGCGCGGCCGCCGGAGGCGGCGGCCAGCACGGCGTTGATGATCGGCTCATAGCCGGTGCAGCGGCAGATGTTGCCGGAGATCGCCTCGACCACCTCGGCGCGGCTCGGCTGCGGATTGCGGTCGAGCAGCGCCTTGGCGGCCATCAGCATGCCCGGTGTGCAGTAGCCGCACTGCGCGGCGAAGTTGTCGGCGAAGGCGCGCTGCAGCGGGTGCAGATTGGGGCCGTCCTTGATGCCGTCGAGCGTCTCGACGGAGCGTCCGGCGACGGTCTCGGCGAGCTTCAGGCAGGAGAGGTGCAGTTCCCCGTCGATCAGCACGCTACAGGTGCCGCAGCCGCCCTGGCCGCAGCCGAATTTCGGCGTCATGTCGCCGATCAGCTCGCGCAAAGCCACCAGCAAATTGGTGCCGCCGTCGACAAAGATCGCGACGTCACGGCCGTTGTGCTGAAATTGCAGAGGGGTCTTGGCCATGACGATCTATTCCTGACCGGACAGCAGGCGCCGGAGATGCACGCCTACAATCTCGCGGCGATACCAGGCGCTGGCGAGCGCATTGTCGCCGGGCGAAGTTCCTTCGACGGCTGCCGCGGCCGCCGCATTGATCGTGGACGTATCGAGCGCGCGGCCTTCCAGCGCACGCTCGGCGGCGCGGGCGCGGATCGGCGTCGGCGCCATCGAGCCGAGCGCGACGCGGGCACCGACGATCCGGCTGCCGTTGACCGGCAGATGCGCGGCGAGCGTGATCACCGCGCCCCCCTTGGGCTTGATGCGCGCGATCTTGCGGTAGCGGAAGGCCTCAGTGCTGCCCGGCTTGGCAAAGGAGATCGCCAGCACCAGCGTGCCGGTCTGCCGGTCGCGCGCCTGCAGGAATTCCTCGATTCCGATCTCGCGGCCGCCGAGGCCACCCTGCACCGACACCACCGCGTCGAGCGCGAGCATCGCGACCGTGAAGTCGCCATACGGCACCGGCGCAAACAGATTGCCGCCCACCGTGCCCATGTTGCGCACCGCCGGTCCGCCGATCGAGCGGGCAGGGGCGTGCAGGAAGGCGAGATCGCGCTCGGCCAGAATGCGCGCGAAGGTGACGCCGGCGCCGAGCACGATCCGCGCGCCCGACGTATCAATCCGGGTCATCGCCTGGTCGCTGGCGCGCACCACGGTCGAGATCGAGATGTCACCTTCGTTCAGCGCCCGCATCACCAGCGTGCCGCCGCCGAGGTAACGCGCGCTGCGATCCGACGACAGCGCGGCCGCCGCCTCGTTGGTGCTGGTGAAGGTCTTCACCGTGACTGGCATGATGTCCCTCTCCGCTTACGCGGCCTCCTTCAGGTGCCGGCGGATGGCTTCGAAGCCGGCCTGGTAGATGTCTTCCGAAACCATCTGCGTGATGCGATCCCGGTCGTCGGTCCGCGTCGTGAAGCGCGATTCCCAGTGCCAGAAGGTGCGGTCGCCATCGGTGACCGGCAGCAGCCGGACATGCGCCACGTAGTTGAACATCGGGATCGGCGTATCGAGCAGGCAGTAGCTGAACGATTGTTCGAGGTCGGACAGCGCCAGCAGCTGTTCGCGCAGCTCGGCGCCGTCCTTCAGCTTGAAGCGCCTGACGCAGCCGATCTTGTCGGAGGGCTGCGCGCGCTCGATGCCGCTGGTCGCGACCGCCGGGTGCCAGCGGTCATGGCCGTTGAAATCGCGCAGCACGGCCCAGACCGTATCGGTCGGTGCATCCAGGATCGTGCTTTTGACGATGTGCGGCACTGCCTATCCTCCGAACGCCCGCTTCAGCGCGTCGAACCCGCCCTGGAACACGCCGCCGCCGATATTGTTGACGAGCTCGGTCTCGCGCTCCGGCGCGCAGTCGAACTCGGCGGTCCATTCCAGGAAGGTCTGGTCGCCATCGGTGACCGGCGTGAGCCGCAGGGTGGCCACGTAGTTCTCGACGCCCATCGGCGATTCCAGGATCGAATAGGTGCAGAACATGTCGTAGTCGGACAGCCCGAGCAGCTTCTCCCTGATGCGATCGCCGTTGCGCAGCCGGAAATCCCTGATACAGCCGATCTTGTCGGCGGGCTCACCGCCCTCGATCCGGCTCTCCGCAATCGCGGGGTGCCAGTTCGGCAAGCCGTTGAAATCGCGTACACGAGCCCAGACCCGGTCGTTGCGGGCATTGACGACAGTGGAGACGTAAACCCGTGCCATGGCGTGAGCTCAGTCCTTCTTGCGCGGCGTGCGCTCAGGGCGCGGTGGTTCGCCGCCGCCCTCGGGCGCCGCCGGCTTGGCCTCGCCGCCGCTCTTGCGTGCAGAGTCCTTGATGCCCTGCATGTCGCGCGCCTCGCGGATCAGGCCGGGCATTTTTGCCAGGCTGCCGCCCTCGACGCCGATATCCGACAGGATCGAGTCGATCAGCGGCGCCTGCACGCGATAGCGCAGCGCCGAATCGATCACCTCGTCGGTGGCGCTGCGGCCACCGCTGCCGCCCTGGCCGTTGCCGTTGAGGCCATCGACCTGGAGGATGCGGATGCCCTCGATCTTCTCCATCGGCTTGACGCTCTCGCGCACGATGCCCTCGATCCGGTCGAGCAGCTTGCGGCGGAACAGCGAGTAGCGTGCCTGATCGGTCAGCACATTTTCAGCCTCGTTGAGCAGGCGCTGCGCCTCGGCCTCGACCGTGGCGCGAACCCGTTCGGCTCCGGCCGCGATCCTGGTTTCCTCGGCCTGTTTCTCGGCGAGCAGAACCTCGACGGTCTTGCGCCGCTTCGCGATTTCGCTCTCACGCGCGGTAACCACGCGCTCGGCCGCTTCGGTGGCGTGCACCCTCGCGTCTTCAGCCGCCGCGCGCGCCGCGGATTCCTCCAGCGACTTCTGATGCAGCGCGATCGCCTTCTCCATCAGCGCGGTCTCGACGTCCTTCTCACGGTTCACCTCGAGCTTGCGCAGCTCGCGTTCGCGGCCGATCCGGGCCTCGTCGAGGCCGCGGTCCGACGCAATGCGCGCGCGTTCGACCTCCTCGCGGGCGGCAATCTCGGCTTCCTGCAGTGATTGATTGCGGGCGACCTCGAGCTGCTCGATGGAGCGGCGCCGTGCGATCCGCGCGGCCTCCAGCGCCTGCTCGCGGGTCACATCGGTGGTCTCGACCTCCTTGCGGGCCGTGATCTCGGCCTGCTTGACCAGCCGGTCGGCATCGATGCGCTCGGAGCGCTTGGCGGCGAGCGCGATCACGCGTTCCTCGTCGGCGAGCTCGATCGCCCGCTTCTGGTCGATATTGAGCACCTCGCGGGTCCTGGAGGAGGTGATCCGCTCGCTCTCCAGCGCCAGCTCGACGTCGATCCGCTGCCGCTCGACCGCGTCACGGCGCTTCAGCTCGGCGGCCTCGATGGCCCCGGTGCGCTCGATCTCGAGCGCGCGGGTCTCGCGTTCGGCGCGGATGCGCTGCGCAGCGACCGACTTCTCCTGCGAAATGCGTGCAGCCTCGATCGATTCGCGCGAGGCGATGTCGGCCTCCTCGATCGCACGGGTCCGCGCGATTTCGAGTGCCCGGACATGTTCTTCCTGCGCGATCCGCGACGCCTCGGTGGCGTCGCGTGCCGTGATCCCGGCGATTTCGATCGCCTGGTTGCGCTCGATCTCGAGCTTGCGCGTGGTGTGATCGGCGGCGATGCGTTCGGCGGCCAGCGTCTTCTCTCTGATGATGCGGGCGGCCTCGACCGATTTTTGCGCCTCGATCTCCGCTTCCTGGATGGTACGCACCTGCTGGATCTCCAGCGCGCGGGTGCGTTCGTCGGAGGAGATGCGCTCGACATTGACCGTCATGGTCTGGGCGATGCGCGCCTTCTCGGTGGCCTCGCGGGCTGCGATTTCAGCTTCCTCGACCGCGCGGGTCCGCTCGATCTCGCGGCGGCGGGTTTCTTCCTCATTGGCGATGCGGGCGTCGGTGACGACGCGGTCCTGCTGGATGCGGGCCTTTTCGATCGACTCGCGGGCGGCGATCTCGGCTTCCTCGACCGTGCGCATCCGCTCGATCTCGCGCTGGCGCACCTCACGCTCGGAGGCGATGCGGGTGGTGTCGACGGAGCGCTGGTTGGCGATCCTGGCCTTCTCGATCTCCTCGCGCGCCAGCAATTCCCGTTCTTCAACTGCGCGGGTGCGCTCGATCTCGCGGTGCCGGGTCTCGCGTTCGGAGGCGATGCGGGCTTCGGTGATGGCCTGCTCATTGGCGATGCGCGCCTTTTCGATGGCTTCGCGTGCGGTGATCTGGGCCTGCTCGGCTTCGGTCTCGCGCAGCGCGCGCTCGCGGGCGACTTCGGTGCGCTGCAGGGCGCGGCGCATCTCGATGTCGCGTTCCTGCTCGAGGCGGGCGGTCTCGCTCTCGCGCTCGATGTCCAGCGCCTGCCGCTCGGCCTCGAGGTTGCGGGAGCGGATCTTGATCATCGAGTCCTGCTCGATGTCGTTGCGCAGCTTGCGCTTGGCTTCGATGTCCTCCATCAGGCGGGTCAGGCCTTCGGCGTCGAAGCGGTTCGAGGGGTTGAAATATTCGAGGTCGGTCTGGTCGAGATCGGTGATCGCGACCGACTCCAGTTCGAGGCCGTTCTGCGCCAGCGCCTCGGCGGCATTGGCCTTGACGCGCGCGACATATTCGCCGCGCTGCTCGTGCATCTGCTCCATCGTCATCTCGGAGGCGACCGAGCGGATCGCCGAGATGAACTTGCCGGAGAGCAGGGTGTGCAGCTGCTCCGGCTCCATGGTGCGGCGGCCGAGGGTGGCGGCGGCGATCGAGACGGCTTCGCGGGTCGCCTGCACCCGGACGTAGAAGTCGGCCTCGATATCGACGCGCATGCGGTCGCGGGTGATCACGGCGTCCTGCTTGGAGCGCACGATCCCCATCGGCAGCACGTTCATGTTGACTGGCGTGTAGTCGTGGATGAACGGCAGCACGAAGGCGCCGCCATTGATCACCACCCGTTCGCCGAGGAAGCCGGTGCGGACGAAGGAGGTTTCCTTCGACGAGCGGTGGTAGAGCCAGTTCACCACATAGACGATGATGACGATCGCGACGATTGCGACGATGAGCCAGAGGATCAATTCACCTGCTAGCATCCCCGACATCTCTTCCTCCCTTGGTCACGGCGCGTTAGCGCGCGCCGATCGCCTTGAATTTGCGAACCTGATCCGTCAACGCCCGCTCGACCGGCAGGCGCTCCATCGAGGAGGCGCCATAGAAGCCATGACAGTTGCGGGTCTTCTTCATGATGAAATCGGCATCCGCGGGGTCGGCGATCGGACCGCCATGCGCGAGCACGATGATGTCGGAATTGACGCTGAGCGCGGCTTCCGCCCAGGCCTCGATGCGGGCAGGGCAGTCGGCAAGTTTTGGCGCGGTCTGCGCGCCGATCGTGCCGCCGGTGGTCAGGCCCATATGGCAGACGATGATGTCGGCGCCCGCAATCGCCATCGCGGCGGCCTCCTGCTCGCTGAACACATAGGGCGTGGTCAGCATGTCCTTCTCATGCGCCTTCGAGATCATGTCGATCTCGAGCGCGTAGGACATCCCGGTCTCTTCGAGATTGGCGCGGAAGGTGCCGTCGATCAGGCCGACGGTCGGAAAATTCTGCACGCCGGCAAAGCCGATCGCCTTGAGCTGGTCAAGGAACACATCCATGTCGCGGAACGGATCGGTGCCGTTGACGCCTGCGAGCACCGGCGTCCTTGTCACGACCGGCAGCACCTCGCCGGCCATCTCGACGACGATGGCGTTGGCATCGCCATAGGGCATCAGTCCGGCGAGCGAGCCGCGGCCCGCCATGCGATAGCGGCCGGAATTGTAGATCACGATCAGGTCGACGCCGCCGGCCTCCTCGCATTTCGCGGACAGTCCGGTGCCGGCGCCGCCGCCGACGATCGGCTCGCCGCGCGCGATCATGGCGTGAAATTTCTTCAACAGCGCCTTGCGTTCAAACCTGGGCATGGGTCACCTCGCCACTCTCCGCCTGCTACCGGCGCGTCCGAGCAGCGGTCGGAATGCGCTGACGATGGCGGCGGTGAACTCGGGATCGTTGATGTTGCGCTTGACGCGAATGATCTGGCGGTTGCCGGTCTGCCGCACGGTGCGCTCCAGCGCGCCAAACAGCGCAGCGTCCGCATCCGGGTCCCAGAACGGCTGGCCCGGTGCATCGAGCGCGGAGACGCCGCCTTCGGGCAGGAAGAAGCGCACCGGTCCATCCATCTGGTTGAGACGTTCGCCGATCCAGCGGCCCATCCGCTCGTTCTCTTCTGGCGTGGTCCGCATCAAGGTGACCTGCGGATTGTGGATGTGGAACTTGCGCTGCCGGTAGCGCTCCGGAATGGTGTCGGGTGCGCCGAAGTTCACCATGTCAAGCGCGCCGACCGAACCGACATAGGGCACGCGGCTGCGGATGATTGCGCCGAAGCGATCGTCGGTCGCCGGGAATACGCCGCCCATCATGAGGTCGCAGACCTCGGTCGTGGTGAGATCGATGACCCCGGCGAGCTGGCCGGACTCGACCAGCTTCTCCATCGAGCGGCCGCCGACGCCGGTGGCGTGGAAGACCAGGCACTCGAAATCCTCGCGCAGGTCGGCCGCGATCTTCTGCACCGCCGGCGTGGTCACGCCGAACATGGTGATGCCGATCGCGGGAAGGCTGGCAGCGGTGTCGCGCTGCTTGCTGGTCTGCTGGTCGAGCCGCGCCTTGACCATGCCGACCAGCGCATTGGCGCCGTTGCCGAGTACCGCGCGCGAGATCGAATTGAGGCCCTGCACGTCGGTCACCGAATACATCATGGTGATGTCGGCAGGACCGACATAGGGGCCGACGTCGCCGGAGGCGACCGAGGAGATGATGAGCTTGGGCACCCCGATCGGAAGCGCGCGCATGCCCGGTGCGACCAGCGACGCGCCGCCCGAGCCACCGGCCGAAATGATGCCAGCGATATTGCCCTGGCGGCGCAGCCAGCGCTCGAAGGCCTCGGCCATCGCCGTCACCGAGGCGCCGCGATCGGCGCCGAACACGCCCGCGCCGCCGCGGCCGTGGTTCAGTGCGATCTCCTGCGCGGTGACGTCGCAGCTCGCCGCCTTGCCGCTAGTCGAGACGTCGACCAGACGGGTGCGCAGGCCGCTGCCAGCAATGATGTCGCGAATGAAGCGCAGCTCCGCACCCTTGGTGTCGAGCGTGCCGACGACCAGCACGACCGGTGGCCCCGAGGTCCTGGATGTTGCCGGCTCGCGCCGCGTGCGGGTTGTCTCTTCAAGCCTCGTGACGGCGGCGGACTGCGTCCGTGCCGCTGCCTCGATGCGGGCGATCGGCACCGGCTGCGACCAGCGCGTCGGCAGTACGGGATTGGAGACGTAGATGCGAGCCGGTCCCTTTCGTTCCGGCAGCGGTGCGCCGGCCGCTTCGGCCTTTGCTGGCGCGGCCTCGGCCTCAGTCACATCCGCGCCGTGGGTGCCGACGCCGAGCAGCCGCTGCTGCAGCTCGCGATCGGTCGCGAGGCGCGCGGAGTCGATGATGCGGTTGATCCGGCCGTTGACCATGATGGCGACGTTGCGCGACACCGCCGTCGCGACGCCGATGTTCTGCTCGATGACCAGGACGGAGATGTCGCCTTCGTCGCCGAGCCGCAGCAGCATCTCCTCGACCTGCGCGACGATCACAGGCGCAAGGCCCTCGGTCGGCTCGTCCATGATCAGGAGTTGCGGGTTGGTCAGCAGTGCGCGCGCAATCGCCAGCATCTGCTGCTCGCCGCCGGAGAGCTGGTTGCCGCCATTGTTCTTGCGCTCGGCGAGGCGCGGAAAGGTGTCGTAGATGCGCTCGACGGTCCAGGCACCGCGGCGCAGACCGCCGGCGAGCGCGAGATGTTCGTCGACGGTCAGCGATCGCCACAGTCGGCGGCCTTGCGGCACATAGCCGACGCCGAGCCGGGCGATCCGCGCCGGGTTGAGCCGCGTGACTTCCTCGCCGCGAATCCGGATCGAGCCGGCGCTAACGCGCACCAGGCCCATGATCGCCTTGCACAGCGTGGTCTTGCCCATGCCGTTGCGGCCGACCACCGAGAACACGCCGGTATCGAGGGTGAGATCGACGCCCTGCAACGCATGCGAATGGCCGTAATAGACGTCGAGGCCCTTGACCTCGAGGGCAGGAGCGGCGCGGCGGTCACTCATGGCCGCCTCCGAGGTAAAGCTGCTGCACCTCGGGATCGGATTCGATCTCGCGCGGCAGACCTTCCTTGAAGATGCGGCCGTTGTGCATCATCGTCACGCTCTCGACGACGCGCAGCGCGACGTCCATGTCGTGCTCGATGATGATGTAGCCGATATGGGCCGGCAGCGAGGTCAGGATCTCGATCAGCTCGCGCCGCTCGGTCGGGGACAGTCCCGCCGCCGGCTCATCGAACAGGATGAAGCGCGGCGCGCCGGCCAGCGCCAGCGCAATCTCGAGCTGGCGCTGCTGGCCATGCGCGAGCTCGGCGACGCGCTGGTCCTTGACGCCGGCGAGGTGCACCGCCTGCACCAGTGTTTCGGTCGCGTGCATCAGCGTATCGTTCTGCCCCGGGCGCAGCAACGAGAAGCGGCCGCGTGAGACGCCGCGGCAGGCGAGGTAGACGTTGTCCTGCACGGTGAGGCCGGGGAACAGCGCCGAGATCTGGTAGGTGCGGCGCAAACCGCGGCGGATGCGCTCATAGGGCGGGAACTGGGTGATGTCCTCGCCGAAGAAGCGGATCGTGCCGGAGGAGGGCGGGAAATCGCCGGTGATGCAGTTGAACAGCGTGGTCTTGCCGGCGCCGTTCGAGCCGAGCACGGCGCGGCGTTCGCCGGGCCGCACGGTGATGGTGACGTCGGTCAGCGCCGCCAGCGCGCCGAACAGCCGCGTCACGCCACGCAGCTCCAGCGCTGCACCGGCGCCGACCACGGACAGCCGCTGCGCGACGCTATCCATGGCGGCCTCCGCCGGAACGTTGCGTCGAGGAGGTGGCGCGGTGGCGCCAGCGGTCCCACAGGCCGATCACGCCGTCGGACGACCAGAACACGATGGCGAGGAAGCCGAGCCCGATCAGCAGCCGGAAGCGATTGCCGTCGAGCCCGAACTTGATCAGCACGTCGAGCGCGAAGGTGCGCAGCAGCACGAAGATCAGCGCACCGATGAACGGGCCGATCGGCCGGGTGATGCCGCCGACTATGGCGATGATCAAGACGTCGATGCAGGCGCCGACGCTGACTGAGCCGGGTGAGATTTGCCGGTAGTTCCAGACCTGCAGCACGCCGCCGAGCGCCGCGATGAAGGCGGCGAAGGCGTAGGCCGCGATGCGGTGGGCATTGGGATTGAAGCCGAGTGCGGCCATGCGGCGGGAATTGTCGCGCACGCCCTGCAGCGCGAGGCCGAACGGCGCGCGCGAGACATACTGGACGGCGAAGTAGCAGATCGCGGCGACGCCGAGCGTCACATAGTAGAAGGCGATGTCGGCGCGCCAGTCGACGCCCCAGAAATGCGGCGTCGCGACGGTGTTGATGCCGGTGTGGCCGTTGAAGATCGCCCAGTTCTGGTTGGTGAAGTAGTAGAACGCCGCGCCGATCGCCAGCGTGATCATGATGGTGTAGATGCCCTCGGTGCGCACCGCGAGCGCGCCGCCGAGCGTGCCGAACAGCGTCGCCAGCGCCAGCGCCATCGGCGTTGCGAGCCACCACGGCCAGCCCAGGCTGATATTGGCGTTGCCGCTCATGCCGAACACCGCAACCATGTAGCCGGCGAAGCCCGCGATCATCAGCTGCATCAGGCTGACCATGCCGCCATAGCCGGCCAGGAACATCAGGCTGAGCGCGATGATGCCGAGGATCAGCGTGGTCGCGAAGATCTCGATCAGGAAGAAGCCGTTGGCGATCAGCGGCATGATCACGAGGATCAGCGCGACCAGCCACGCCGCCGGGTTCTGCAGTTCGGGCCAGGCGCGGATCAATGCGCGGCGCGTCGCGTTGGCGGACGGGTCGGGGCGGAACTGGGTGCTCTGGAGCAACGACATCTCATCGCCTCGCGAGCAGGCCCTGCGGCCGCAGCGCCAGCACCACGACCATGATCAGGAAGGTGACGACGATGGCGTAGGTCGGGATGTAGACCGAGCCGAGCTGCTCGGCGAGCCCGATGATGACGGCGCCGAGCGCAGCTCCCGGGATCGAGCCCATGCCGCCGACGATCACGACGACGAGGGAGGCGAGCAGGAAGCGGGTGTCCTCGCCGGGCGACAGCGACTGGAAGGTGCCGCCGACGACGCCGGCGATGCCGGCAAGCCCGGCGCCAAGCGCGAACACCAGCACGAACACGAGTTGGATCCGCACGCCGGTCGCGGCCAGGATGTCGCGGTCGTCGACTCCGGCACGCACGATCATGCCGATCCGCGTACGATTCAGCGCCAGCCACATCGCGATCCCGATCACGACGGACGCCGCGAAGATCACGAGCCGCACCAGCGGGTATTGCAGATAGACCGGCTCGCCCGAAGATTTGATCGCGGTGAGCAGCGGCAGCTGCACCGGGCCGATCAGCCAGCTCGGGGTCTGGACCTGATAGAAGTCGCCGCCGAACACCCAGAGCATCAAATCGGCGAACACGATCGAGAGCCCGATCGTCACCATGGTCTGCCTGAGGTCCTGACCCTCCATGCGGCGGAACACGGCGAGCTGCAGGATCACCCCGACCAGCGCCACCGCGATGAAGGCCACGATGAAGCTGAGGATCCACGATCCCGTCCAGGTGCTGACGGCGTAGCCGATATAGCCGCCGAACAGATAGAGCGAGCCGTGCGCGAGGTTGACGTTGCGCATCAGGCCGAAGATCAGCGTGAAGCCGCTGGCCACCAGGAAATATAGCCCGCCGAGCGTGATGCCGTTCAGCACGGCATTGAGGAACACGCGCTTGCGGCCGATCGCGGCCTCTAGTCCCGGCGGCCAGATCGCGAACACGAGCCACAGCAGCACCGCGACCGCGATGATCACGATCAGCGCCCAGGCCGGATGGCGTTCGATGAACCTGGCCATCTCCGTCGCGTTCCCTCAGCTGGCCGCGACCGTCTGCCGGGCCGCGTGTCCTGTCATCCTATCGAGGGCGAAAGCTTCGGATTTGATCGAGAGTATCTTTTATCGTTGCGGAACTCCCTTACGGCCGCAACACCTTGGCGGCACGGCGATAGTCGGTCGGGGCCATGCCGACATTGGCGGCGAAGAAGCGGGTGAAGCCGCTCTGCGAGGAGAAGCCGAGATCGAAGCCGATATCGGCGATCGGCGTCTCGGTCGCGACCAGCGCGTCCAGCGCCTGCTCCATGATCAGCGTGTTCATGTAGAGGTGAGGGGTGACGCCGGTTTGCGTCCGGAACAGCCGGTAGAAA
This sequence comes from Bradyrhizobium sp. 26S5, assembly GCF_036923295.1. Classification (NCBI taxonomy): domain Bacteria; kingdom Pseudomonadati; phylum Pseudomonadota; class Alphaproteobacteria; order Hyphomicrobiales; family Nitrobacteraceae; genus Bradyrhizobium; species Bradyrhizobium sp. 26S5. The sequence goes on from NZ_CP145948.1 coordinate 2,199,395, forward strand.
TGCGGCCGCGACAGGCCCGCCTCGCGCGCGATCGCATCGAGCTCGATCTCGGCGCCGGGGCTTTCCGACATCAGCTTGATCGATTTGCGGACCCGGAAATCGGTCACCGCGGCCGCCGCGGGCGCGTCCTGCGCCGCCTGCCAGCTCTCCTCGTAGCAGGAATCGATCAATTGCCGGAGTTCGCAATCGAGGGTGCGCAGCGACGGCGCGCCGCACACCAGTGCTGCGGTGCGGCGGATCAGCCGGTCGAGCGTCTCGGTGCGGGGAAAGAAGGTGCGGCCGAACCGCAGGCCCTGCGCATTCGCCGTCGGCGCGAACCATTCGGCGTTGACATAGAGCACGAAGAAGATCGCGCCGTGGTCCATGTCGGTCGGCAGAAAATTGTGCGGTTCCCACGGGTTGACCGCGACGACGGTGTCGTCCTTGAGCAGCAGGCGCTGCTCGGAGACATCGATCTGCGCCGGCGTCCCGCCGACGTGAAAGATCAGATGCCCTTCGCGGTGCGCATGCACGTTGAAGGGACGGTTCAACTGATAGACCGTCGCGCGACCGAACCGGCCGTGGAAGACGGCAAGCGCCCTGCTCATGCCTCCCCTCCCGCGGGATGTTCTTGTCTTTTCGACAAGCGTTCATCATCCGCCCGCGGAAAGCAAGGGCGAGCAGGGCTGTTGGTGCAACCGCACGCCATGCCGCGGCCGCTCTGCCTGCACTGCAACAAATGCGTCAGTACTTCTTGCACTCCGGGATCGTGCGGCCGGGCAGGCCGATCTTGGCGAACACCGCCGGATCGTAGCCCAGCGTCTGGTTGACGTTCGGGATCACCTTCACGACCTTGGAGAACAGCGCACCCTTGCCGTCATCGACCACCTCGGTGACGAAATTGGTGCCGATCGCCTGGCGGTTGGAATCGAGCTTGATCTTGCCGTTCGGCGCGTCGATCTCGATCTTGGCCAGCGCCTCCTTGAGCTTGGCCTGGTTGTTGGAGAGATCGCCGTTGACCTGGCGCAGCGCCAGGATCAGCGCCATGGTCGAGCCGTAATAATTGGTGGCGAGCAGCGACGGGCTCGGGAAACGTTTGGCCGGCGGGAAGGCGTCCTGGTAGGCCTTGACGAATTTCTGCCAGCCCGGATCCTCCCAGGTATCGGCCTGGCCGCTCGCGGCGATGGTGCCGATCAGCGCGTTCTTGGCGCTGCCCTTCGACGACAGGATGGTCTGGTCGATCATGATCGAGCCGCCCATCAGATGCGCCTTGCCGCCGGCCTGCTGATACTGGTTGAGGAAGTTGACCGCGTCGGCGCCGCCAAGGCCGAGATAGATCGCGTCGACATCGTCGGGCAGGGCTGCGATGACCGAGGCAAAGTCCTTGGTGCCGAGCGGCACCCACTGCCGGTTGGTGACCTGGCCGCCGGCGCCGCAGAATTCGAGCACCAAGCCGAACACCTGGGTGTAGATGAAGGAATAATCCTCGCCGACGGTCGCGATCTTGCGATAGCCCTTGGTCTCATAGGCGTATTTGCCGAGACCGACCTGCCATTGCGCGCCGTCCATGTTGAAGCGGAAGAAGTTCGGCGCCGGGTCGACATAGGTCGTCTCCTGCGCGCCGGAGGCGGCGTTGACGAAGGTCAGCTCCGGATGGGTCTTTGCAAAGTTCTTCACCGCAATGCCCTCGTCGCCCGACAGCGGCGACAGCAGGATCTGCACCTTGTCCTGCTCGATCAGCTTGCGCACCGCGCGCACCGCGGAGTCCGGCGTCGCGTCGGTCGAGGCGACGATGAATTCAAGCTCCTTGTCGCCGATTTTCTTGCCGAGCACGTTGAGCGCGGTCTGGTGGCCGCGCATGCCATCCTCGCCGAGCACGGTATAGGTGCCCTCCAGCGTCGCGGTGACGCCGACCTTGATCTTCTCCTGGGCGAACGCCGTGCCCGAAAGCAACAGGCTGCTCAACGCAATCAGTCCCAAACTGCCTTTCAACATCGCTCACCTCCCTCTGTGTCGTCGCCGGCGTCCACATGGCGCGAGGGCGTCCGGTTGTTGCGGATAAAGCTAGCCGAAGGCGGGCACAGCGCGGATGTCGTCGCCGCGCAATCGCTTAACGGGCAGTCTCATTTTGATTGTTGCGCCGCAACGAGGTTCGCGGCGCAATGTCGCGGTTGCGTGTTCGGTGTCATCACCCGCGCATGCGGGTGATCCAGTATTCCAGAGACGCCGGCGTGTGAGCCGAGAAGCCGCGGCGTACTGGATCGCCCGGTCAAGCCGGGCGATGACAGTGTGGGTGTCACACACACGACCGTCGTCCCGGCGAAGGCCGGGACCCATAGCCAGCGCACTTGATGATGAACGGGATCGTGGCCCCGGCATCGCGAAACAAGTCTCATTTGGGGTAATGGGTCCTGGCTTTCGCCAGGACGACACCGAATGTGTTGCATTAGCCGTGAGTCATACTTCCGCATTCTCGCAACATGAATCGTCCGAGCTTTTGCTCTTCGTTCCGCCCTCACGGAGACCGTGCCGCACCGTCGATGCGGTTCGGCCTTTGCTTCGCGACAAGGCCGTTCGGATCCGGACGTGCGTCGTCGGCCTGCGCGATCGGTGCTGAAGCGGGTGCGAAATGATGCCGCGCCGTATTGATCATCTGTTCTCCGACCACCATGCCCAACAGGCCAACGAGCGCGATCAGCGGCGGGGCTGGAGAGCGAACCTGGACGAGGCCGTAAGCGACCCCGGCGGCAACGCCCATCAGCAGGGACAGCACATAGCCGATCATCGTCGTCCTCCTATTGCTGCGGCTTGATCACGATGCGGCCGGCCGTGCCGGCTGCGACGTTGCGATAGCCGTGCTCGGCGTCAGCCAGCCCGCAGGTTTCCGCGATCGGGGCCGCGCGATAATCGCCGGCGATGAAGCCGGGCGTGAGCGCGTCAAGCACATCCGCCGAGGCCGCAAGATCGCGCTTCAAGGTATCGACACCGAGCAGCCGGCTTTCATTGTGGTAGAAATCGGCGAGATCGAAGCTCACCTCGCGCTGGCCGGTTGCGGAAATTTCCACCAGCCGTCCACGCAGCGCGAGGCTGTTGACGGCGCTGCGGAACATCACGCCGCCAACGAGGTCGAACACGACATCGGCGCCGTTGCCGCGGGTCAACGCGCGGATTTCCGCCGGCACGTCCTCCGCTCCGATGATCAGATGCTCCGCGATCGCATGAATCGGCGCGTCGGCATGCGGCGGGTGGCGGTCGACGCCGATCACCCGCGCGCCGATGCGGCGAGCGATCTGGGCCGCGGCGCCGCCGACCCCGCCGCCGGCGCCGATCAGGACCATGGTCTCGCCAGCCTTGAGACCGGCGGCCTCGATGCCGCACCAGGCGGCCACATAGTTGACGCCGACCGACGCCGCCTGTTCGAAGCTGAGATTGTCCGGCTTCCGCCGCAGGCTCGTGACCGGCACCGCGAGCAGTTCGGCATGGGTGCCGTCGCGGGTGAAGCCGGTATCGCCGCCGGTGCCCCAGACCGCGGCGCCGCGCCATTCGGCCGGTCCCGCCTCGACGATGCCGGCGTAATCCCGGCCGGGGATGCGCGGCAGCGTGGTCTGGCTCATCGCGCCAGCCACGTTCTTGACGTCGCTGGGGTTGATGGAGGCGGCGACGACGCGCACCAGCGCCGTCGCCGCGTCCACGGTCGGCGCTGGGACCTCGGTCAGTTTCAGTACCGAAGGGTCTCCGAAGGTCTCGAACCGGATTGCGCGCATGAATCTTTCTCCTCATCTTTCCTAGGCAGGAAAATGGACTGGCCTGCGAGGATCGGAAAGATGCCGAGAAGGATGCTATGCTTCCACTAGGTGAAAGCATGGGAGACTGACGTGCCTGACAGCATCGGGGATATCGAGCTCTTCTGCGGCGTCGTTGAAGCGGGCGGAATCTCCGCCGGTGCCGTAGCGCTGCGCTCGTCGCCGCCCGCCACCAGCCGGCGGCTTGCCGCTCTCGAGGCCCGGCTCGGCGTCAAGCTTGCGGAGCGCAATGCGCGGCGGTTTCGACTGACGGAAGAGGGTGCGCTGTTCTACGAACATTGCCGAAAGCTGCTTGCGGCGATGCGCGACGTCGAAGCGGAGGTGTCCGCCCGGGGCGCGACGGCACGCGGACTGTTGAAGGTCGGTGCGCCGATGGAGCTCGGCCGGCGGCGGATCGCGCCGTTGCTGGCGGAATTCGCCGACCAGCATCCGGGACTGGAGGTCCATCTGGTGCTGTCCGATGCCGGCCTCGAGGTCGGACAGGACGGCATCGACGTTGCGCTGCGCGTCGACCGGCCCGACGATCCGGCGGTCATGACGCGCAAGATCGCGACCACGCCGCGCGTGCTCTGCGCTGCGCCATCCTATTTCGCCAAACGCGGGATGCCCGAGCGGCCAGCCGATCTGATCGATCACGAATGCCTGCGTCTGGCGCGCCGGCATCATCTGCACGATCGCTGGCGGTTCCGGACAGAGCACGGCGTCGAGGAGATCGTCGTGAAAGGTCACCTTTCCAGCAGCAGCGGCGACGTGCTCCACGGCTGGGCCCTTGAAGGCCGGGGCCTGTCGTCGGAAGCGCTATGGGACGTGTCCGAGGACCTGCAGGCCGGGCGTCTGGTGGCCTGTCTTGCCGATCATGCATGCGATGAAATCGAACTGTTCGCCACGTTTCAGCCGGGCCATCCCGTGCCGCCACGCGTCCGCCTGTTCGTTGATTTCATCGCAGCGTCGCGCTTGAACCAGTCGTCGTAGCGAACTCTCGGATCAGCTATCTCACAGCCGCGCGCGGATGGCGCCGGTTCGGTCTGATGCGTGTTGCGCTTGCCGTTCAGAGATCGATGACGAGATCACCAACCGGCCGTGAGCAGCAAATCAGAAGATTGCCGTCCGCGGGCCGGTCGAGCGGCTTTGGCTCATAGGCGACCGTGCCTGAAACCAGGCCGCTTTCGCAGTTGTGACAAACGCCACTCCGGCACGCCCAGCGCACCGGGACATCGCATGCCTCGGCGAGTTCGAGGATGCTTTGGTAGGCTGACGCTTTCCAGTGTGCGGCAACGCCGCTTCTGGCGAAGGAGATCAATGGACCGGTGTCCGCATCCTCGCTCGGCGGATGTGGAGCTCGGGCCGCGGCGCCGACGACACCCGGCGTCATCGATTCGCTGCCGTTGAAGATTTCGAGATGAATTCGCTGCGGCGCCACGCCGAAGGCCGTCAGCGCGTCTTTCATGTCTGCCATGAAGCGCGTGGGCCCGCAGAGGTAGACGTCCGCCTCCCCGGGAATGCCGACCTCGCCGAACACCTGTCGCGACAGATGACCGCTGCCGTCGAAATCTATGCCCTTCCGATCGCGTGCGGCCGGCCTGCTGTAACAAACATAGCTGCGACCGTGGGTGAGAGCGGGCATCAGGCGGCGGACTTCGGCTGCGAACGGATGATGTTGCCCGTCGCGGGCCGTGTGCAGCCACAACACCTGCCGTGTCGAGCCGGTCTTCGCCAGGGCGTGCAGCATCGCCAGCACGGGCGTTGCGCCAATTCCCGCGCTGAGCAGCACGACGGGCCGCTCCCCGGACTGCAGCACGAAGCTTCCGCGCGGCGAGCTGACGTCGAGACGGTCGCCGGGCCGGACCTGCTCCCGCAGGTAGGTTCCGGCAGCACCGTTCGGCTCGAGCTTCACGCTGATCCGGTAGCGCTCCGTCGAAGCGGGGCCCGAGAGCGAGTAGCTGCGAAACAGCTGCGGCCCGTTGCCGGCGGGTCGAAGGCGCAGCACGACATACTGACCGGGGAGGGCCGAAGGCAGCGGCTGTCCGTCCGGATCCTGCATCGACAGCGAGAGGACGTCCGCGGCCTCGTGATCGATCGCGGCGACCACGAGCGGACGAAATCCCGGCGCAGCGGGATACGCAGCCGCTTCCGGCGCGAGCCCCGCGTTGCCGGTGCCCGCGCCACTCGCCTGGTTCTGCAGCAAAGCCTGGAACGAAGCCCGCCATCCCGGCGAGAGTTGCTCGATGCGCAAGGCGCGCTCCAGCCGATCACGCGGATGGTTCGGCGAATAGAGCAGCGCGTTGATCTCCGCAACGGTCATCCGCTCATTCGCCTCTCCCACCTTCACGATGTCGTCGCCGGCGCCGACATCGCCTTCCCTGAGGACGCGGAAGTAGAAGCCCGGCCGTCCGCTTGAGGTCAGCAACGCCGGCATCAGCGGCTCGTTGACGCGAATGCCGACGCGGTAGCAAGTCACGCGAGGCTGGGTGATCTCGAACAGCGCGCTGCCGATCTGGTAACGATCGCCGATGCACACGGCATCGTCGGGCAACCCCTCGATCGTGAAGTTTTCGCCGAACTGGCCGTGGACGAAGTCGGTTCGCTTCAGCTGTTCCTGCCAGTGGCGATATGATTCGATCTGGTAGACGAACACGGCGCGATGCTCGCCGCCGTGGCCTGCGAGGTCGCCCTGGCCGTCTCCATCCAGATTCAGCCGACCGACCCGGCAGCGGCCAGGCACCGGGCTTTTCCAGACCCCGGTGTGAACGGTCCGGCCCTTCCACTCAATGTCGCGCGGAAGCCCGACGTTCACGGATAGCAGTCGCGCCATGTTCTGCTCCGCCTTGAATGAGAATCGGAGGCCGTTCTCGCGGCCTAAAATGGCAGCAAGCCGCCGGAGGATTACTCGCGGACGATCTCGGCGACGTCGAGGTTGCGATCCGGGCCGTGCGGCACGACGGTCTGGCCCGGCTCGAGATGCAGCTGGACGCCGTCGAGATGGACGGTGACGATATCGGGTTCGAACGACACCAGGCCGGAGATGCGGCGCACCTCGGGATAGGCGTCCGGATAGGACCACGCCGCCTGGCGTGCCTCACCGATCGCGTAATAGCTGCATAATCCCTTGTAGGGGCAGAAGGTCTGGAGCTTGACCGGAGCGAGGGCGGACTCGTCGATATCGGCGCGCGGAACGTACCAGCGTGGCGCGAAGCCGGACTCGTAGAGCACCAGCGGCCGCCTGGTGTCGGCGACGACGCGCTCGCCGTGGCGGACCACGAGATGACGAGAGGCCTGGCGGATGTCGATGCGATGGTAGGGGTCGGCGGCGTGGCCGACGATCCGCTCGTCCTCCTCGTAGAAGGCATCCATCGCCCGCCAGGCGAACGCGACCCGGCCCTGCAGCTCGCTTGCGTGGGCCGGCAGGCCGGTGTGCTGCCACGCGCCCCGCGCTGCGATATGCTGCTCGTCGGCGCGGACGCTATACCAGGACGTGGATCCGAGATCGACGTGCTCGGTGACGTGCTCGGTGGGTTCCAGGACACCCGGAGCAACATCGGCCTCCGGAAAGTAGGCGACGGGATAGCGAGCCGGTTCGAACAACAGGAGGACCTGCTCGCTGTCGGCGATCCAGCGCTCGGCGAAGCGCACGCGCATGCGCCGGCGCAGCCGCTCGACGAACAATAACCGCTTGGGCAGCGGTTCGGGCACGAGGAACCGGCCGAGTGCGCCCGCCGAGAGCGGACCTTGTTGCCAGGACAATCCCATTGCCGCCTCCCGCAAAGATTTGACGATCGAGGCTGGTACGATATCCGCGGAGCATTTGTTACGCCGAACGCGAATTCGACAGCAATAACGCGGATCCGACAGCAAGTTTTCACAACAACGATGGCAACTTTCGGGCCTGTCTGGCGCTTGCCCGCCGCACCACCCGGGTCAGCGCAATGCAGGGCCGGCGCGGAGGCTCATGCCCGCGGTGGACGGACGAGGCGAGCATCGCGGAGATCGCAGCGCAAGCGCGGCGCTACTCGTTCACCGCCATCGGCGATACGACAAATCCAGGCACTGCCGGACCCAGAAGCCATTCACATGGATGAGCTGGCACGGGCTCGGAGGTGGCTCCTTGATGATCGGGTAGCCGTGGATGTCGATGTTCGTCGGGGCGGTGACGCCGCGCCAAAACACCGCGTTGGCGGTTCGGGGACTGAAGGCGGCGGCGAATGCCGCGACTGCAAGGCAGCTCAAAAGAAGTTTGCGTGCGCACACCATGCTTTCCGCTCCTTCCCCAAAGTTGACGGGAGAAGCTTCCCGCAGCCGGCAGCGGAGCGCAAGCGGGGTTTTTACGGAGCGAGTGCCTGGTCCTCGTCTTCAACGACGACGGACGGCTCCTCGCGCAGTGCCTCTTGCATACATCAGCCAGGCATGTGGTGGCCGGCCGCCTGTCCGCCGTCGACGTGGAGCACTTCGCCGGTCACAAAGCCTGCGCCGTCGAGATAGAGCACTGCGTCGACGATATCGGAGATCTCTCCCATCCGGCCGACCGGGTGAAGCGCCGCCAGCGCCTGATGCGCCTCGCTCGGGTGCATCGGGGTCTTGATGATCCCGGGCGACACCGCGTTGACGCGGATTCCGGTCCTTGCGTATTCGATGGCGAGTGCGCGGGTTGCGGCGTTCAGGGCGCCCTTTGTCAGCGAGGCGAGGGCGGCCGGAACGCTGCTCATCGGCTGGTCGACCAGACTTGTCGTGATGGTGACGACGTGACCGTGTCCCTGTTTGCTCATCAGCTCCAGCGCGCGCCGGGTCATGTTAAAAAAGCCCGTGACGTTGGTGGAGATGTAAGTGGCGTAGTCATCCTGCGTGTAGGCCGCGAACGGTTTGGCCATGAAGATGCCGGCATTGTTGACCAGCGTGTCGACGCGGCCGAAACGCTCGATCGCCGCCTTGAACACGCTCGCAGCCGTATCAGCTGCGCCGACGTCGCCTGGCACCGTGAAAAAATCCGCATCGGCAGCTGGCTTGATCGAGCGCGACGTCGCAACGACCCGGCAGTTGCGATCCCTGAAGGCCTGAACGATGCCGGCGCCGATGCCCTGCGATGCGCCGGTGACAACAGCCACTTTCCGCTCTGTGCTCATGATCGCACTCCTTCAAAACTCGATTCTTGTTTTGACGCGTTTTCTTTACGCGAACCGGTATCCACCCCGCATCACGTGCGGGGCAGGCTTCGCTCGAAAACGCTCTGGCCTACGCCGCGCCGCTTGCAGCAAGCGGGCTGTAGTCGCGGCTCTTGAACATCGTGTGCAGTTGCCGCCGGCGGATGCCCAGATTGCCGCCGTCGAAGATCGGCAGCGCGAGCGCGTCCTGCAGCAGGCCGCCGAATGGCGCTTCATGGTCATAGCTGTCGATGCCGACCACCCGCATCAGATCGGTGATGACGCGCACGGCGGCTTCGGAGCCGAAGATCTTGGCCTGCACCGCGAGTTCCTCGGCCGCCGGCGACTGGGTGTCCAGGGCATGGCAGGCGCGCCAGCTGAGATAGCGCGCCGCCTCGATCGTGGTCTTGGCATCGGCGAGTGCGTATCCAACCGCCTGATGCTCGATGATGGGGTGAACGCCGCCGCGCTTTTCGGTGCGGGCAAAATCAAGCGCGAACGCGAACGCCGCCCGCATCAGCGCGACGCCGAAGATTCCGACCAGCGCCGCGGTGCCGGTGAACGCCGCCGCCGTCAGCGCCAGACCTGAGCCCTGCTGTCCGAGCAGATTGCGCTGCGGCGCCGTGACATTCTGCAAGCCAAACTGGGGGACGAGGTGCGCGCGATGGCCGATGCTGTCGATCGCGCGTTCGAACACCAGACCGGTCACCGGTCCTTGCACGGCAATGATCGAGATGGCCGCGTCGGGTGCCGCCGCTGGATCGGTTCGGCACACGACGGTCAGGAGATCGGCGCCCTCGCGATTCCAGCCGGTGGCCGAGGACACCCATTTCTTGCGGCCGTTGATCACCCAATTGTCGCCCTCGCGCCGTGCCGTGGTGCGAACGCCCTCGCCGGGCGGCGGCGAGGCGGCGTTGGCGCTGCCGCCCGGTTCGCTGGAGCAGAAGGCGGCCAGCGGCGCGCCGCTGGTCTTCAGGAACGGCGCGAGCAGCCGCTGGCATTGCTCCGGCGTGCCGCCGAGCAGCAGCGGCAGCAGGCCGAGCACGCTGCCGAGCATCGTGAGCGTCACGCTGGGATTCACGCTGTAGAATTCCTCGGCCAGGATCGCCATGTCGATCATGCCGGCATTGTCGCCGCCTGCCGGCGCCGGAATGCACTTGCGCATATAGCCGGCCGCCACCATCGCCTCGTAGGTCGGTTTGGTCGCGAGAAAGCGCTGCTCCGGCGTTGCCAGTTTCTCGGCCGCCCTGGCCTCGGCCAGCACCTCCCTGGCAAATTTGCGGGAGGCGAGTTGCAACTCGCGCTGCTGCGCCGTGAGCGTGAAATCGATCGCCATGCCAATGCCCTCTGACCCTTGTGTCCTGGGTCAATCGCTATCCCGGCGTGGTCAGGAAATCTTGGACGGCAGTGCCCGATTTCTTGGCGCGGAGTGAACCAGGAGCCGCCGTTCCGGTAGAATCGGAACGGGGCCCTGATTCTTGTTTTGACGCGTTTTCTTCACGCGAACCGGTACCCACTTCGCTCGAAAACGCTCTGGTCTCGTCGCGCTTTCAGTGCGCGGCTGAGCGGCGGAACTCGCGCGGGGCGAGGCCATTGTGGCGCTTGAACAGGCGGTTGAAATGCGAGATGTCGCGGAAGCCCGCGGCAAAGGCGATCTCGGCAATGGTCCTGTGGGCAGCGTTGCGATCGAGCAGGGCGCGCGTGCACGCGGCGATCCGCTGCTCGTTGACGTGTTCGCCGACCGAGCGGCCGGTGGTCGCAAACAGGCGGTGCACATAGCGCTCGGAGCAGCGGAATTTCGTGGCCAGCGCCGGGGCACCGAGCTCGGGATCGTCGCTGTGACGGGCGATGTGGTCAAGCATCATCGACAGCAGCACCGGCGTATGCACGCGCTCCGGCGACATGTCGGCGAGGATGTCGGGTGCGTGCGCGATCAGCTCGGCGATATGCGCGCCGAGCATCGCCGAGGTTGTCGCGAGCTGACGGCCGCTCAGGCAGAGCTCGGCATAGCTCGCCAGCGTCCGCGAGAGCGCGCGGCCGGTTTCGGTCGCCGACAGGCCGAGCCGCGGGCGATCGAACAGCGCGTCCGGCAACAGACGTCGCGGCACGGCAAAGCAAAAGAGCTTGAAGTTGTGGCGGTGGGCGATCGCGAACGGCTGCGTCGTATCGGCAACCGCGAGGTCGCCGGGCGCACTGATCTGCTCGTGGCCGCGCTGCGAGGTACGTCCCAGCCCTTCGAGCTGGAGGTTGACGAAGCAAAGGTCGTCGGTGCTCGCAACGATGTGCGACGGCAGCCGCAGCACGGTGTGCCCGCTCGCCGTGACCCGCGAGATCTGCAGCGGCGCGGCGTCGACCTTGCAGATCGTGCCGACAAAGGACTCCTCGGCAATCCGGCGCGGCTCCAACCGCACGAAGGCAGCCGCGAGGTCATCAGCCCAACTGCCGAATGGCTGATCCGGACGGGCCGGCCTGGTCGACCATTCCATGTGCGCCTCGAATAGACTGTCACTGCGAAGGGCCCAGCGGTCGAAAGATATCGCCGGCCAAACCGGCGGTCAAATAGTGCCAGCCCGCGGGTCCCGGGACATTCGCGGACCGGAGCAATGACGATGCCGTGGGCATCGCCATCCCCTGGTTGACGTCGGCCCTTCGTCAGAACTTCTGGGTGATGCCGGCATAGACGCCGCGCCGCGGTCCGTATTGCGGCGCGAACACGCCGATGCCGGAGCCGTCGCGGATCTGGTAGACGGTATCGAACAGATTGACGACGTCGAGACGCAGCGTGGTGGGCTTGTTCGGTGCGACAAGGTAGAAATCGTGCGAGACGCCGAGATTGACCTGGGTGTAGGGCGGCACCGTGCCGATGTTGGCAAAGCCGTCGCGCAGGCCTGAGCCGTAGATCAGCGAGGCGCTGAACTTGGTGTCGTGCCACTGATACCAGCCGCCCACCGATGCCGTCAGGGTCTGGGCATGATCGGTGTTGACGTAATTATTGGCGATGTAGGCCAGCTCGTCCGGATCGAACAGATACTGGTTCGAGACGACGTTGGTCGCGACCTGTCTTGCGATGGCGACGTTGCCGTAGAGGTGCAAATTGTCGTGGTCGTATCTCGCCGTCAGCTCGACGCCTTCGTTGGTGCCTTTCGCGTAGTTGAAAGCGGTCAGGACGTAGGCCGCGCCGAACTGGCCGTCGTCGAGCAGATCGGTCGCGATCTTGTAATAGGCGTCCATGCCGACTTCGAGGCCCGGGATCGCATAGACTTTCTGCGTGACGCCGACGTCGAACACGTGCGAGCGCTCGGGTAAGACAGGATCGTTGGCGGAGACGGCGGGCTGCGCGGTCGTATTCTGCACCAGCGAGAGATTGGTCGGCGCCGCCAGCACCTGCTCGGGCGGCGTGAAGTTGCGCGCATAGCCGGCATGGAAGGTCGTGCCTTCGAGAGGCTTCCAGGTCAGGCTGATGCGGGGGCTGAGCTGGTTGGCATCGACATATTGCCACATCTGGTCGAAGCGCAGCCCGGCGTTGAGCGTCAGCTGATTGGTGATCTTCCACTCGTCGCTGATGTAGGTGGAGAACAGGTACCCGGTCTTGGCGCTGGAATCGAACACCGAGAACGGCGCGTCGATGGGGTTCCCGGTATCGTCCAGCGGCAGCACGGTCGAGCCGTTGTTGACCAGCGACCGCTCGGCGCTGAACGACACGCCGAACTTCAGCGTGTGCGCGAAGCCCACTCGGTAGGACGTGTCTTCCTGGATGCCGTTGATGAAGCTCTGCCGATAGACGTCGGACGCGACCCCGTTGAAGACGAGATCGCCGACCGGATCCGGCGTGAAATGCAACTGGCTGTAGCGGTTGAAATAGGCGATTTGGTAATCGAGGCCGTCGGCCGATTTCTGATAGGCCACGACGTTGAACTGGTTGAACTCCCGCTGCCGCTCGTTGAGCAGCGCGGAATCGAAATTGGAGACGCCGAAGGCGGTGAAGGCCGGCGACTGGCCCGGATTGTTGGGGATCTGATAATTGCCGTTGGAGACGCCGCCGATATAGGTCAGCCGGCTGGTCGGATCGAGCGCTGTGGAGACATAGGCAAAGCCCTTTTCCTGATCGGTCCGGTCGTGGATCGCATTGTAGGCCGGCGTCGGATTCTCGATGCCGACATCGCTGCCGAAATAGCGTCCCGAGACGTAATACTGCGTCTGTCCGATGGTGCCGCCATAGTCGACGCTGGTCGTGAAATTGCCGTGGCTGCCGCCATAGACACTGACGCTGCCGGAATTGTTGAAGGCATCGGTCTTGGTCTGGATGTCGAGCACGCCGGCGGTGCGCAGGCCGTATTGCGCGGGCAGGGCGCCGGTGAACAGCGCCATGCTGCCGACGATGCCAGTGTCGATGATCTGGCCGAAGGCGCCGACGCCGTCCGGCAGCATGATCCCGTTGATGCGGTATTGCAGGTCGGCGTGCTCGTTGCGCACGTGCAGCTCGCCGCTTGCGGCCGAGTCCTGCGAGACCCCGGGCGCCTGCAGCAGCGCCTTGTCCAGGGTGGTGTTGGTGCCCTGCGGCAGCGACTCCAGGAATTGCCGGCTCATCTCGTAGGTATTGGCGCCGGTCGGTGCCAGCAGCGCGGCGCGGGCCTGGTCGAGCCGCGCGTTCTGGCCAGCGATCCCTCGCGCCTGAACCTGCTCGGCGGATTCGGGCGCAGCCGATACCGCACCGGTTCGCCGCGCGCGTCGACCGCCGCCGGCCGCAACGCGTGTCTTCGGCTTGTTCGACGCAGACGGCGCGCTGTGATGCAGCGGCGCCGTCACCGTGATATCCGGAAGTTCTGTGGTCGGCGCGGTCGTCTGCGCGTATGCAGCGCCATTCATCCCGCAGACCAAAAGCGATGCCGCGCCGGCGGCGGCGTGTCGTCTGATATGTCCTGACATGTTCGTTTCCGATCTCACCAGGCCGCGATCCGGATCCTTCCGATGAGGACGCGGTCGAGCCCGCCGTCGATGCGCGACGGCCAGATTCCCCATTGATCAAACGGCAGCCGATGCGTGGCCGCGTTCGAAGTTCAGTTGTGCCTGGAGGTCAGGAGATCGGAGGTGCGCGCGGCTGAAAGTGCGGCCGGCCGAATTCGACCGGGGCCGCATAACTGTCGATGCGCCAACGCAGCAGACCGACGGCATCGGGCAACTGCAGCGGCGGCAGCGCCGGTGCCGGCGTCGCCGTATTGACCATCGCCACGACGGCGCAGACCGCGCAAAGGTCCGCGGCCTGATCGGAATCAGGGGCAGAACGAGGTTCATCGCGCGAGGCGTTCTCGACATGCGCCGCGAACGACGCCGTCGCCTGTGCCGATGCGATGGCATGAAAATGCCCGAACGACAGCGCGAACTGGATCGCCAGCGCCAAAAGCGCCAGCCCAGCCCCGTGCCTGATGTTCGAACGAAACCACTTCATGACGACGCCATTCCGCGTCGATGGTCACAACACCGATGGACGGTGCCTGCGACGCGGTGTCGCACATTTTCGAAAACGTGTCAGCCTGTCAATCCGCATTGCTGGGCAATGCGATCAATTTCCAGCCGTCTGGGGCGATTGGGCAACGTCGCGACTTGCGGCGTTCTTTCGTGGTGGCCGTGAAGCACTCGTTATGAAAATAGGGGCCCGGCTCGCGCCAGGCCCCCATCCCTCACTCCACGATCGCGGTGACGACGCCGGCACCGACGGTGCGGTTGCCTTCCCGGATCGCAAAGCGCGACCGCTCCTCGAGCGCGATCGGCTTGTTGAGCTCGATCGTGAACTCGGCGCTGTCGCCCGGCATCACCATCTCGGCGCCATCGGCGAGCTGGACGGTGCCGGTGACGTCGGCGGTCCGGAAGTAGAACTGCGGACGATAATTGGCGAAGAACGGCGTGTGCCGTCCGCCTTCGTCCTTTGTCAGCACATACACTTCCGCGCGGAAGGTCCGGTGCGGCGACGCACCGCCCGGGTGCGACAGCACCTGACCGCGCTGCACGAGAGCCTTGTCGATCCCGCGCAGCAGGCAGCCGACATTGTCGCCGGCCTGCCCCTGGTCGAGGATCTTCCGGTAGCTCTCGATGCTGGTCACGACCGACTTGCGGGTCTCGCCGAGGCCGACGATCTCGACCTCGTCGCCGAGCCTGATCGTGCCGCGCTCGACCAGCCCGGTCACCACAGTGCCGCGTCCTGCGATCGACTGCACGCCCTCGATCGGCATCAGGAACGGACGATCCTTCGGCCGCTCGGGCAGCTCGATAGTGCTGTCGAGCGCCTCGAACAGTTTCAGGATCGCCTGATCCGCCAGCGGACCGCGCTCGCCGCGCAGCGCCGCCATCGCCGCACCGCGCACGACCGGCGCGTTGTCGCCGTCATACTGGTACTTCGACAGCAGATCGCGCACCTCGATCTCGACGAGATCGACGAGCTCCGGATCGTCAGCGACATCGCACTTGTTCAGGAACACCACGATGCGCGGCACGCCGATCTGGCGCGCGAGCAGGATGTGCTCGCGCGTCTGCGGCATCGGTCCGTCGACGGCGGAGACGACCAGGATCGCACCGTCCATCTGCGCTGCGCCCGTGATCATGTTCTTCACATAATCGGCGTGGCCCGGGCAGTCGACGTGCGAGTAGTGACGCGCCGCTGTCGAGAACTCGACGTGGCTCGTCGCAATGGTCAGGATCTTCGTGTCGTCACGCGTACCTTGCGCTGCCGACGCCCTGGCAACGTCCTGATAGGAGACGAACGCGCCCCAGCCGTGATCGGCTGAAACCTTCGTCATCGCTGCCGTCAGCGTCGTCTTGCCATGATCCACGTGGCCGATCGTGCCAACATTGCAGTTGGGCTTGAGGCGGATGAACTTCTCTTTGGCCATGGGACACCTGTGGTGTTCGAGCTCCCGTGCTGGGTTTGCACGACTCGAGGCACCGCGAGAGCTCGTTCGGCGCCCGGAGCCGCTTCCGCTCCGGGCTGCCTTCCAATGTCAGGTGTGACGTGAGGTCAGGTCCAAAGCAGAATAGCGGCGGCTGAGGGCAATAGCCCTCCCGTCATCAGCATCGATGCTTGCTGTGATCGCCGCATGTGGAAACCTGGGTCGCTCGCTCAAGAAAAGGAGGCGTGTACATAAGGGGTGGCCGCGCGATTGGCAAGAGGCGGTCGTGTTGCCGGGGAGAGGTACGCTGGCATTGTCGGCCTCCGGCGCGTATAGTTTGCGGGCACAAATGACGGTCTCCGGAATGTCGATCTTCGCAAGCAAAACCGGTCTCGCAATCATCGCGGCGGCGCTGTGTCTCGGCGGCCAGCAGGCGCATGCCCAGGCCGGCCCGGTGCGCTATTGGACGCCGGGGTCGCTGTTCGGCTTCGGTGGCAGCCTGGCCGACGGCCAGAAGGCGGACACCTACGGCAACTTTCCGGGCTTCGACGCCGCCAGCGCGCAGGGCGGTGACTTCTCGTATCTGAACGGCCGTCCGGACGGCTGGTTCATCGGCGGCGAAGGCGGCCGCGCCAGCTGGAGCGCGCTCGGCCAATCGGCGGCGTTCGGCTCGCTCGAATATCAGGGCGCGCAGTTCGGCTACAACTTCAAGGGCGTCGGCAATACACCCGTGACGTTCTTCGCCGGCTTCGACACGTTGAAATACAATCCGCCCGGCGCCGGCGGGCCGTTGGCGCCGTTCAGCGGCAATCCCGGCGTCAACGCCGGCTATTCGGCGCGCGCGGGCCTGGAGTTCCGCCCCAGCTCAAATGTCACCCTGTCGTTCGGGGCCGGTTTCACCCAGCAAGGGACGGAGCGGATGGACAGCGACATCCATTCGCAGCTGCTGCCTGGCCAGTCGCCGGTTCTGTTCGGCGGCCGCTAGCGCATTCTCGCGCAGATCGGGCGGATAGCGCATCAGCGCAAGACCGGAGCGCTGCGGTCCTGATCCAACCAGAGCCGAGAAGGCTCGAGATCAAGAGCACAGCCGGGATCGAAAATAT
This sequence comes from Bradyrhizobium sp. 26S5, assembly GCF_036923295.1. Classification (NCBI taxonomy): domain Bacteria; kingdom Pseudomonadati; phylum Pseudomonadota; class Alphaproteobacteria; order Hyphomicrobiales; family Nitrobacteraceae; genus Bradyrhizobium; species Bradyrhizobium sp. 26S5. Next base: position 2,216,293 of record NZ_CP145948.1, read on the forward strand.
GGACATGCAGGGCAAGATCGCGCTCGTCACCGCTGCAGCGTCGGGCGCCGGCCGCGCCGGGGCGCGCATCCTTGCGCGCGAGGGCGCGGCGGTCGCAGTGGTCGATCAGAACGAGGCCGGCGCGAAGGCGGTGGTCGACGAGATCAAAAAGAGCGGCGGGCGTGCGCTGGCGCTGACCGGCGATCTCCGCGACGACGGCTTTTCGCGCGAGATCGTCGCTGCGACGGTGAAGGAATTCGGCGCGCTCGACTGCGTCTGGAACCATCTCGGCATTCCCGGTCCGTCCGTGATCGACGACATGGAGGGCTGGGATCTCAGCGTCGATCTCAATCTGCGCTCGCAGCTGATCACCACCAACGCGGCGCTCGCGCAGATGACGGCGCGGCGCAAGGGCAGCATCCTGTTCACGGCATCGACCTCGGGGCTGACAGGCTCGCCCTGGAGCCCGACCTATTCCGCGGCCAAGGCCGGCGTGATCGGTCTGGCGCGAGCGCTCGCCAAGCGCCACGCCAAGGACGGCGTGCGCGTCAACGCGATCTGCCCCGGTGCGATCGATACGCCGATGCTGCGGGTGTTCGTCAACCGGCCCGACCAGCCGGGGCACAACGAGGCCGATCCGGAGGAACTGATCAAGGCCGCCGTGACCCGCAATCCGATGGGCCGCGCCGCGCGTCCCGAGGAGATCGCGGAGGTCGCGGTGTTCCTGCTGTCGGACAAGGCGTCGTTCGTCACCGGCATCGCGATGCCGGTCGACGGCGGGACGCTGGCGTAGGATCCCGCATCGCTCGTCAGGGCCACGATAGGTTGAATAGTTTCCGCGAAGGAAGTGCGCTCCCTCTCCCGCTTGCGGGGGAGGGCGGGGGTGGGGGTGTTTCCGCGATCGATGCTCTCTATGGGGAGAGAACCCCCACCCGGATCGCATCTGTCGATGCGATCCGACCTCCCCCGCAAGCGGGAGAGGTGCAGCGAGTTCGCGTCGCCACGCCGCTTGACCAGACTTTCATAATACTCAGAACTTCGCCCTGATGCCGGCATAGGCGGCGAGCGGCATGCCGGGCACGAAGGTGCGCGGATCGCTCAGTTGCGCCATCAGGTTGGTGACTCCAGGCGTGGCGCTGGCAAAGCCGCCGGTCTGATAGAACGCGCCACTCAGATAGTAGTGCTGGTTGAACACGTTGTTGATCAGGCCGAACACCTCGATGTTCTTTGTGATCTGATATGAGGTGTGCAGATTGACGACCGAATAGGCCGGCACCTTCGGGCTCTGGTTGGTGTCATCATGAATGATCCACTGGCTGCCTACGACGTTGAGGTCGGCGCCGACCTTCCACGCATCGGTGACGTTGTACTCGACGCCGGCCTTGAAGCGGTGCGCGGGAATGCCCGGGATGTGATCGCCCGGCTTGACGTTGACAAACGAGACGTCGTCGTTGTTCGGGTCGGTCTGGGCGTTCGGATTGTTCGGCGAGAACAGCGTGATCGCGCTTCGATAGGTCGCGTCGACATAGGTGTAGTTGGCGTAGGCGTTCCAGCTGTTGTAGCGGTATTCGAGCTTGGCCTCGATGCCCTGCCGCAGGGTCTGGCCGGCATTCTGGAAGAAGCCGAAATTGTTGACGCCGAGCGGGCTTGCCACCTGGATAATGTCGTCGTCGGACAAGGTGCGGAACACGCCGAGGCCCCAGCTCAGCACGCCGGTCCTGGCGTCGCGGCCCCAGCCGCCGCGCAGACCGGCCTCGACAGTGTGCGCCACCACCTGCTTGAGCGGCGGATCGGCCACCAGGAAGGTGTCGATCATGCAGGGATGGTTGGGATCGGAACAGCCGAGCTCGAGCGGCGTCGGCGCGCGATTGGCTTCCGAATAGCCGGCATAGGCGGTGAGGTTCGGGGTGATCTTGTAGGTGCCGCCGATCACCGGGTTGAAGCGCTGGAAGCGGTTGCTGCTGTTGAGCAGATCATTTGTCCCGGTCTGGTCCTGCAGGTCGATCTGGGCATAGTTGAATCGTCCACCGGCGGTGACCGAGAATTTGTTCGTCACATCGAACGTGTCGGTGAGGTAGACGCCGGTATAGGTGTTGGTGGCGCGCAGGTCGACCGGGCTGAGACCGGCGTCGGGCTGGTTGATGAAGACACCGGTGCCCGTCACGAACAGATTCTGGTCGACGGTACCGAGTTCGCTGGTCGCTGTGAATTTTGTGTTGCCGTGGTCGACGCTGACGCCCATCACGACGTGGTTGTCATGCCCGAACAGCTTGTCGGTGTTGGTCAACTGGGCTGTACCGCCGAAGCTGTTGGTGGCGACCCGGTTGCGGTCGATCTCGCCAAGGAAAGCGGTGCCCAGCGTGTTCGGAACGGTACCGTCCGCCGGGCCGAAAATCGGAAGGCCGTCGCCGATGCACAAATTGGTGGGATCGTCGCACGGCGCGACGTCGGTGCCATTGCCGTCGACATGGGACTGCCGGAAGCCGCGGAAGTAGGCGTTGCCCTGGAATGACCATGTGTCCGAAAAATTGTGGTTCAGCGTCGCGTTGATGAAGGCGAGCTGAAGCTTCGTCGACTGCGGCCAGGTGTAGACGCTCGACCAGCGCTGATTGAGCATCTCGACCGGCGTGGCCGCGACGTTGCCGAGCAGATTGCTGGCGCCGGTGAAATTGACGTGGAATTCGGTGTCATCGTTGCGCGCGCCGATGTCGACATACATGCGGTTGACGTGCGACGAATTGGCGTAGTCGCGCCAGCCGCGGTCATAGGCGGATTCGAACGCCGCATAGGCGGAGATGTTGTCCTTCTGGCCGCCGGCCTGCACGCTGCCCTGCACGCGGCCGTAGGAGCCGCCGAACGCTTCGGCCTCGACACCCTGATAGGTGAAGCCGTTCTTCATCTGGATGCTGAGTGCGCCACCGATCGCGTTCAGGCCGAACACGGGGTTGTTGGGAACCAGCGAAACCCGGTCGATGGCCTTTTCCGGGATGAAATCCCAGTTGACCACGTCGCCCCAGGATTCGTTGATGCGGACGCCGTTCTGATAGACCGCGATGCCCTGTGGCGTTCCCTGAACCGGTGAGGCGACGAAGCCGCGGTAGTCGAGAGTGCGCTGGAACGGATTGCCGGTCTGGTCGGTCAGGGTGACGCCGGGCAGCTTGCGATTCACCGAGTCGAGAAAGTTTGTCGAATAGTTGTGGCTGAAATCCGCCGAGGTCAGCACCTCGGTGTTGGACGGGATCTTGTCGCGGTCGAGCAGGCTCGCGTCGCGGTCGGAGGCGCCCGGAACGCCGGCGCCGCCTTCGGGCGCCGCCGCGGTCTGCACCGGCGCGGCCCGTGTTCGCGTGGTTCGCGATGTCCGTACCACCGGCCGGGCCGCCGGCTTGGCGCTGCGCGTGCCGGATAGCGGCGAGGGGGCAATTACGGTGACTGGTGGCAGCTCGGTCGGGGCGGGTGCGGGGGTCTGGGCGTAAACAACGGTCAGCGGCGCCGCAGCGCCGATCGCCGTGAGCACGGCCGCGGCGCCACGTGTGTGTACCGAAGAAGACAGAAATCGTGTTGCCGTACGCAACAACACACCAGCCATGACCCCCACCCCAAAGTCGCGGTTCGACTTTTATCCCCGACGAACCTTGGTTCTAAGACTGCGGGAGCGCTAAGGCTTTGGCAAACAAGATGTGTCCCGGAGGACCGGGATTCTTTTCCAGATATGTTCGGGAAAAATTCCCGATGCCGGTGGACGGCCGCGCGAATCCGATACGGGGCGGTGATACTGGGCGGCTTTCCGCAGGTTTGTGCCTAAGAGACGGGCATTCCCGCCTCTTAGGCAACGGTATCGTGTCTAGTCCTTGAACTCGCAGCCGAGGCGCTGCAAGGCCTCGTCGACCCAGCGGCGATCGCTGGTGCCGGCCAGGATCTGCTGGATGGCTTTTTCCTCGGTGGCCTTCTTGGCCTCGGTCAGCTTGCAGATGGCCTCGGCGTCGTCATAGGGCACGCAGAGCACGCCGTCGTCGTCGGCCACGATGAGGTCGCCGGGCTCGACGATCATGCCGTCGATCGAGATGGCGCAATTGATCTCGCCAGGGCCGTCCTTGTAGGGGCCGCGATGCGCGACGCCGGCGGCGAACACCGGGAAGGCTCCGGCGCGGATCGCGCCGGCATCGCGGACCGAGCCGTCGATCACGAAGCCCGCGACGCCCTTCTTCTCGGCCAAGGTCGACATGATCTCGCCGATGATGGCGTTGACCAGGACGCCGCCGGCGTCGACGACGATGACGTCGCCCGGCTGGGCCAGGTCGATCGCCTTGTGCACCATCAGATTGTCGCCGGGCCGGGTCTTGACGGTGAGTGCCGGGCCGCCGAGCCAGCCGCCGGCATGCATCGGCCGCAGCCGGTTGGTGCCCGCGATCCGCGACATCACATCGCTGATATTGGCGACCGGCAGCGTGCGGTAGCGCGCAACGAGGTCAGGCGACACTTTCCGCTTCGCCTTGTGAATTGCAAATCCTATGGCCATCGGTTTTCTCCGGTTTGTTGGCGGCGCGATCGCTTAATGCGCGCGGCGGTCGAGATGGGCGTTGAGGCGGGGATAGACGCGGCGGGCATTGCCTTCAAAGATCTTGGCCTTGTCCGCCGCGCTCAACGGCAGCGCGTCGATGTAGCGGCGGGTGTCGTCGAAGTGATGCCCGGTCTCGGGATCGATGCCGCGGACCGCGCCGACCATCTCCGACGCGAACAGGATGTTCTCGGCCGGGATTACCCGGGTCAACAGCTCGATGCCGGGTAGGTGATAGACGCAGGTGTCGAAGAACACGTTCTTCAACAGATGCTCGGACAGCGGCGGCAGCTTCATGTCCTGCGCGAGGCCACGGTAGCGGCCCCAGTGATAGGGCACCGCGCCGCCGCCATGCGGGATGATGAACCGCAGGGTCGGGAAGCGCTTGAAGATGTCCGAGGTCAGGAACTGCATGAAGGCGGTGGTGTCGCCGTTGAGGTAATGCGCGCCGGTGCCGTGGAAGCAGGGATTGCAGGACGAAGAGACATGGACCATGGCCGGCACGTCGAGCTCGACCATCTTCTCATACAGCGGATACCACCATTCGTCTGATAGCGGCGGATCGCACCAGTAGCCGCCGGCGGGATCTGGATTGAGGTTGCAGCCGACGAAGCCGAGCTGCGTCACGCAGCGCTCCAGCTCCTCGATGCAGTTCGCAGGTTTCACGCCCGGGCTCTGCGGCAGCTGGCAGACGGGAACGAAGTTCTGCGGGAACAGCGTGCAGACCCGATGCACGAGGTCGTTGCAGATCGTGGTCCATTCCCGGCTGGTTGCTTCCTTGCCGACATGATGCGCCATGCCGGCGGCGCGCGGTGAGAAGATGGTGACGTCGGTGCCGCGCTCCCTCTGCAAGCGGAGCTGCGCGCCCTCGACGCTGTCGCGGATCTCATCGTCGGTGATGCCGAGGTTGGTGGTGAGCGGACGGCGCGACTTGTCGGCGAGGCCGGCGAGCTGCTTGTCGCGAAATATCTGCAGCTTGGCCGGCTCCGTGGTGTAGTGGCCGTGACAATCGATGATCATGGTTGCTTCCTTACAAGGTTGTCAGTGTGCGACGGATGACGGGATGGCTCCCGTCAATTCCGCCTCGCGCGGTTTGACGCGCATGGTGGCGGCGATGGCGGAGGCTATGAGCAGGAAGCCGGCGATGCCGACCAATGCCCAGGAGAAGCTTCCGGTGGAGTCCTTGATCAGGCCGATGCACCAGGGGCCGATCAGCCCGCCGAACTGCGCCAGCGTGTTGACCATGGCGATCGAGGCGGCGCCGGCGGCGCCCGTCAGCAGCGAGGCGTTGATGCTCCAGAACAGCGGGTTGCCGGCGTTCAGGCTGAAGCCGACGATGCAGAGGAATACGAAGGCCAGCACCGGGCTCGAGACATAGGCGCTGCCGAGCATCGCGACCGCGGCAAGCAGGTAGACGGCGGCGAGATGAAACTTGCGATCGCCTGTCTTGTCCGAGCTGCGGCTGACCACGATGGTGCCGATGACGCCGAGCAGCGGCGGGATCGCCGAGAGAAAGCCGACCTGAATGTTGCTGAGATTGCCCATGCCCTTGATGATCTGCGGCAGCCACAGCAACAGGCCATAGATGCCGACCAGCGCGCAGCCGAACAGCGCCGCCAGCAGCCAGATCCTGATATCGATGATACATTCGATCAACCTGTGCTGCCCTTGTTGTTCGATCTCGGCCCGCTCGGCGGCGAGCTCGCCCTCCAGCCAGGCGGCCTGCTCCTTGCTCAGCCAGCTCGCCTTGGCCGGGCGGTCGGTCAGATAATAGAGCGTGAAGAGGCCGAGCAGAATGGTCGGCACGCCCTCGGCGATGAACATCCATTGCCAGCCATGCAGGCCGGCGGCGCCGTCGAAGAAGGTCATGATGCTGGTCGAGATCGGCCCGCCCAAGACCGCCGAGAACGAGCCGGCGATGATGTATCCGGCCACGGCGCGGGCGCGATAGCGCGGGGGGAACCAGTAGGTCAGATAGAGCACCACGCCGGGCATGAAGCCGGCTTCCGCGACGCCGAGGCCGAACCGCATCACATAGAGGCTGAGCGGATTCCAGACAAAGGCGGTCAGCGTCGCAACAAGGCCCCAGCTGATCAGGATGCGCGCCAGCCAGATCCGCGCCCCGAGCCAGTGCAGCATCAGGTTGCTCGGGACCTCGAGCACCATGTAGCCGAGGAAGAAGATGCTGGCGGCAAAGCCGAAGATCGCGGGGCTGAGGCCGAGGTCCTTGTTCATCGTCAGCCCGGCGTAACCGAGATTGATGCGGTCGAGATAGTTGAAGAACATCATCGCGAACAGGATCGGGATCAGCCGCCAGTAGACGCGGCGGATGGTTTGCTGTTCGAGTTCTTTGACGGATGCTCCGGCCATAAAAATCCTCCCGTTCGTTGTGATGGCGTTCATTGGGTCGCGACGCCATTTCGGATGTTGTTGGGGACGGCCTCTCGTTCGGGAGGCAGCCGTTCGGCTCCGTCCGGAGCCGGGCCTGCCGCCATCGTCCGGAGGTCGATGCCCTGCTGCTCGGGCAGCATCAATGCCGCGCAGAAGGCGGCCGTGTAGCCGCAGATGGCGCAGATCGCCATTGCGTCGCCGAGATGCATCCGCGTCGACAGGATGCCGACGGTCGCCGGCACGATCGAGCCGAGGCCGCGTCCAGCGCTGAGCGCAAAGCCGGCGCCATTGGCGCGGATGTTGGTCGGAAACAGCTCGGCAAAGGTCGGCATCAGGCCCGAGGCGAGGCCGGCCTGCAACGCGCCGAGGAAGAATCCGAGGATGATGGTGATGCCCTGGCCGATCGGCGCCTGGGTATAGACCGCGACGTTCAGCGCCTGGCAGAGCAGGAACAGCATGAAGCCTTTGCGGCGGCCGATGCGGTCGGCAATCAGGCCGAAGGCGATCGGTCCGACGAACGATCCGAAGATGTTGACGGCGAGATAGCCGGCGGTGTGCATGACCGGCAGATGCAGGCCGGTCTGCAGATATGTCGGCAGCCAGGTGATCATCACATAGGCCGCGCCAAGTGTGCCGGTGGTGAAGAAGGTCGCGACCAGCGTCTTGAACAGATGCTCGCCGGTGAAGATGCTCCAGAAGCTGTGCGTCGACGAGGCGCCGCGTTGCGCCTTCTCCTCGACGAAGATTGCGGATTCCGGCACGAAGCGGCGGACGAAGAAGACGAGCAACGCGGGGAGGATTCCGATCGCGAAGAACACGCGCCAGGCCATGTCCTGCGACAGCCAGCCGAAGATGACGGGAAATGCCGCTACCGACAGCGCGTTGCCGACGGCATATCCGCTCTGGATCGCGGCGGCGACGCGGCCGCGCATCCCGGCCGAGACCACTTCGGCTACCAGCACAGCGCCGACCGCGGCCTCGCCGCCATAGCCCATGCCCTGGACGGCGCGCGCGACCAGCAGATACCAGAAGCCGTCGGCGAAGGCGGCGGCAAATGTCGAGATTGCGACCAGCAGGATGGTGAATTGCAGCACCCGCACCCGGCCGAACCGGTCGGCGGCAATGCCGGCGATCCAGCCGCCCGCGGCAGTGCCGATCAGCGAGCTTGATGCAAGAATCCCGGCGTCCGGCCGCGACAGGCTCAGCGTCGCGATCAGTGCCGGCGTCACCAGCGCGTAGATCGTCGTGTCCATCGAATCGAGCGCAAGTCCGCCGAAGGCGGCGAAGAATGTCTTGCGTTCGACGGCGGACAGCTTGGACAGCCACCCCAGATTCATGTTCGCTTCCCCCTGATGATCTCGGCCTCTTGTTGTAGGGCCGTTGCTGCGAGATTTAAGGCGGATCGAGCGCCGCCGGATTGACGACGTTGGCGCGATCGATGTCGCCGCGCGTTAGCACCGCTGCGATGTTGCGCGCGGCCTCGACGCCGGTCCGTGTGATCGACGCGCCGGTTTGGGCTGCGATATGCGGCGTCACGATCAGGTTCGGCGCCTGCAGGATCGGCCTGTCCTTGGCCGGCGGCTCTTGCGCCAGCGTGTCGAGGCCGGCGCCGGCGAGATGTCCGCTGCTGAGTGCCGCGCATAGTGCGTCCTCGTCGACCAGCGCGCCGCGCGCGGTGTTGATCAGGATGGCGCCGGACTTCATGGCGTTGAGGCGCGCGGCATCGATCATGCCGCGGGTCGCATCGGTCAGCGGCGCGTGCAGACTCACGATATCGGAGACCGCGAGCAGCTCAGTGAGATCGGCGGCCTCGCGCGCCAGCGCTGGGTCGACCCGGCCCTTGCTCCGGCCGAGCGCGACGACGGTCATGCCGAGCGCCGCCGCTGTACGCGCGACGTGGCGGGCGATGCGGCCGAAGCCGACAAGGCCGAGGGTGCGCCCACGGATTTCGCGGCCGCGATAGGTGGCGCGGTCCCAGGCGCCGGAATGGGTTCGTTCGTTGAGGCTGACGACGTCGCGCCCGAGCGCGAGGATCAGCGCGATGGTGTGCTCGGCGACCGCGGGCGCGTTGGCGTCGCCCGCCACCATCACCAGCACGCGCTGCTTGGTTGCGGCATCGATATCCACGCTGTCGACACCGGCGCCGTGCTTTGCGATCACGCGCAGATGCGGATTGCTGGCGATGACGGTGGAGGAGAATACCGGATTGCCGCGCATCAGGATCGCCTGCGTCGGCGCTGTTGCCATCTCGTGCGTGAGGCGTTCAGGCGTGACCGCATCGCGCATCAGCACGACGTCCGCGCCGATCGCCCGCTGCGATATTGCATGGCTGCCCCGCTGCGGGCGCCGCGCCATACTGCAAGAACCTGACGCATTTTTCGCGCTTCTCCCTTCTTCTCCCTTGGAGCATTGCTGATTTCGCGCGAAGATCGGGAAACGGCCCCGTGAGGTCAAATACCTTGTTGACCCCCCACTTATAGGGAAACGGAATAAGCGATGGATTACAGGCAGCTTCGTTACTTCATCGCGGTGGCTGAAGAACTCAGCTTCAGCCGCGCAGCCAAACGTTTGCATGTCAGCCAGCCGCCGCTGAGCACGCAGATCAAGGCAATGGAGGCGGAGCTCGGGACGCGCCTGCTGGCGCGGACGCGGCGCGCGGTGGAACTCACGCAGGCCGGGCAATTGCTGCTGGAGCATGCGCGGCGCGCTGTCAGCGAGCTCGATCTGGCGTCAGAGACGGTTCGCCGTGCAGCGCGCGGCGAGGCCGGCATGATCCGCGTCGGCTTCACCGGCTCGGTGCCGATGCTCGACATGTTCGCCGAACTGTTCCGCAGCTTTCGCGCCAGCTATCCGCGGGTGAAGATCGAGCTCCGGCACATGTCGACGGCGACGCAGCTGCGGGCGCTCGCCGACGCCGAGCTCGATGTCGCGATCATGCGGCCGCCGCTCGATTTCAGGCCGGCGGCCGATTTGCAGGTCCATGTGGTGTGGCGCGACCGGCTGATGGTGTTCCTGCCGCTGGATCATCCGCTGGCCGGCGCCAAAGGTGCGCTCGAGATGGCCGATCTCGCCGATCACGAATTCGTCGGAATGGCCGAGAGCGGCTGCGGCGTCGGCGATCAGGCCGCGATGCTGTGCCGGCGGGCGGGCTTTGCCCCGCGCGTGGTGCAGGAGGCGCATGAACTGCGTACCGTGCTGAGCCTGGTCGCGGCCGGGATCGGGCTTTCGATCCTGCCGTCCTGCTACCAGCAGGCCGGCGTCATGAATGTGGTGGCGAAGCCGCTGGACACGCCGGATGCGGAGAGCCGCATGCTGGTGGCGATGCGCGCGAACGCCTCGCTGCTGCCGCGCCGCTTCGTCGAATGCGCATTGCAGGCGGCGTCGCGCAGTGCACCGCCGCTCGTCCCCGAGGTCGCCGCGGCGGGCCGTTGATCGCGCTCCAGCGAGCACGCGCGCGCTGCTTCCCGCGTGAGATTGCGGCGGCGCGCGCACCCCATACTTTCGTCGGCAGTAGTCTGCCGGAATGCAGTCTGGCGCTGCTCTTGCATAGCTGAATGGTAGGAGCTGGGGCGCCGATTCGCCGCGTTCTCGCCTGCGACCGCAATGTCGCGGGCGAACTGGAGTGATGCGCGCCCGCAGCGGGATCGAAATCTGTGGAGACGACACCATGCACGCCATCACGCGTGCGGCACTGCTGCTTGGGACGATGTGGCTGACATCGCCGTCCCTGGCGCGCGACGATGGCCGCTACGCCAATTCACCATTAAAACCCTGGTTTGAAAGCCTGCACAGTGGTTACGGACAATGCTGCTCGGATGCCGACGGCTATGTGGTCGCCGATCCCGATTGGGAGTCGGATCACGGCCATTATCGCGTCCACATCGACGATGAATGGGTCGCGGTGCCGAACGAAGCCGTGATCACCGAGCCGAACAAGATTGGGCGCACCATGGTGTGGAAGCACTATATCGACGGCCACCCGCGGGTGCGCTGCTTCATGCCGGGCAGCATGACCTGAGCGATCGTCTCACGCGGGCGCGCGGCCGGTGAGAAAACGCGTGATCACGCCGCCAAGCCTGGCGTGCTCGAGCGGCCCGGCGAGCGATGTCTTGGCGGTTTCGACCACAGCGTCCGGCGCGAGGCCGCGACGCAGGTCGCACAGCGCGTCGGCGTAATCGGCGGTGAATTCCGGATGCGGCTGCACCGACAGCGTGGTGCCGTTGGCATAGAGCAGCCCGGCATGCGGCGTGAAGTCTGATGACATGATGGTGCGTGCGGAGGCCGGCGGGGTGATCACCTGATCCTGATGCGAGCAGGCCGCGGCGATCGTCTCGCCCGCGATCAGCCCGTTGTTCGGTGCCAGCCGATAGACGTGGCGGCCGATGCCCCAGCCCTTCTCCGACTTGCGCACGGTGCCGCCGAGCGCCTGTGCGATGAGCTGATGGCCGAAGCAGACGCCGACCATCGGAATGCGCTTGTCATGCGCCGCACGCACAAAGGATTCGAGCGGCGCGATCCAGTCGACATCGTCATAGACGCCGGCCGACGATCCCGTGATCAGGATCGCATCCAGCGCCGCCGGCTCCGGCAGCGCCTCGCCGTTGGCGACGCTCACGACGTCGCAGGCAACAGAGGGATCGGCGGCAGCGACCATCCGCTGGAACATCTGCGAATAGCTGCCGTGGCGCTCGCGGAATTGCGGACTGACGAGCCCGGTTTCGATGATGGTGATGCGGGGCATGGGATGCGCGAATGAATAAGCGGGGACGCCCCAGCCTTTACTCCGAAAGCGCTGTTGGCCACAAGCTGCGGCCGGCGGCCACCGATCAATTGCGGGGCGTCGCCGCAGCTTCGATCGTGGCGGTGCGCTGCGCCGCCGGCGTCGTGCTCACGGTCGCCGGCGTCACACTCGTGCTGACGATCACGGGCTCGGTGCGGTAGCGCGGCAGCTGGTCCTCGAGCGAATAGCCGACGCAGAGCGCGAGGCTCGACCACACCGCCATACTGAAATACAGCGACATCCAGGCGATCTCCTCGCGCCACTCGGCGATGTCGTGGGTCACGACCCAGCGCCGGCTGACGTCGCGCAGCCCCTCGAGCGGGTGCAGCAGCGTGCCGCCGGCGGCGAGATTGGCGCGCCAGCGGTTCAGATACATCGGGACGTCGACGGTCATCAGGAAGGCGAGGAAGGCGGCGATGCCGACGATCGCGACGATGAAGGCCCAGCGCACCGGGCCATGAAACTCGGGCAGCAGGCACAGCGCAATCCCGACCAGGAAGAACACCACGGCCCAGATCGAGTTCTCGATCGCGTTGCAGAGATAATGGGTGGTCAGCACCGCATACCAGGAGAAGCATTCCGCGATCACGATCAGCGGCACGATGATCCAGGCGATGGTCACGGTGGTCTCGGCGCCGGTCATGGTGCCGAGCTGATACAGCACGATCGCCCATTGCGCGGCGAAGCAGACCTCGGCGACGGTGGCGACGGTGCGGCCGACCACGACGCTCGACAGCCAGGTGTCGACCAGGCAGATGCGCTGCACGTCGGCGCGCGGCAGCACCGAGCGGAACGCGCAGCCGAACACGTAGGCGGCGCAGAGCAGCAGCATCAACCCGATGCCGGAGGTGTTGCTCAGGCTGCCATTGGCCTGCTCGTGGAACTGGCGGTAAAGCGCGAACCACACCGCGATGTTGGCGGCGCTGACGAGGCTCAACAGGCCCCACCACCGGATCACTGGATTCGACCAAGCCAGCGAAACCGGCCGTGCCCGCCACTCCATGCTCATTCACCGCTCCGCGTTTAACCGAATTGACATTTGTATGTATTAATTCTGTCACAGGCGGCCGGGAATCACGACTAAAAAATGCGTGTGGCGCGGGCAGGCTCCAATTGTGACAGCGCGATTTGTGACAGTGAGATTTGTGACAGCGGGGCGTGGTGCGCGCCGCGGAATGACGATGCAGAAAGTGCTCGCTGCCTTGCCTAGCGCTCAACCGCGCAGCGCGGTCTCTGGAATGGTGCGGCGGACCACTTCGCGCATCGCGAAGCTGGAATGGATGCGCGCCACACCGGGCATCCGCGACAGATGCTGCTTGTGGATGCGCTCGAAGTCGGCGATGTCGCGGGCGATGACCTGCAGATGATAATCGTCGCTGCCCGACATCAGATGGCATGACACGACGTCGGGGCACCGCGCGATCGCGGCCTCGAATGCCGCCAGATAGTCCTCGCTCTGCCTCTCCAGCGTGATGGTCACGACGACCGTTGTCACAAGTCCCAGCGCGCTCGGCTCGAGATCGACGCGGTAACCGCGGATCACGCCGATCTCCTCGAGATGGCGGATGCGCCGCGCGCAGGCGGTCGGCGATAGCCCGACCTTTTCCGCAAGCTCGATCTGGCTCGCGCGGGCATCAGTGACCAGCTCGCCGAGGATTCTGAGGTCGATACGATCGAGACCGTCCACGCAGTTTTCCTTCAAGAGCTGAGCCTACGACGAAGGATATGAGCGTATCTGGATGTGCACAAGCCGGAATTCGCTGAGAAACGCCGTGTGACGGGGAATACGCTCGAGGCTGGCGGAAGCGAACCATTCAAGGAGCGGACCATGCGCATCGGCGTGCCCAAGGAGATCAAGGTCGAGGAATATCGGGTCGGGCTCACGCCCGCCTCGGTGCGGGAATATGCGGCGCATGGACATGAGGTGGTGGTGCAGCGCGGCGCCGGCGACGGCATCGGTGCCGGCGACGACGTCTACACGCAGGCCGGCGCGCGGATCGCCGATACCGCCGACGAGGTGTTTGCCGTCGCCGACATGATCGTGAAGGTGAAGGAGCCGCAGCCGGCCGAATGGGCCCGGCTGCGCGAGGGACAGATCCTCTTCACCTATCTGCATCTTGCGCCCGACGTCCCGCAGACCAAGGGCCTGCTCGCTTCCGGCTGCACGGCGATCGCCTATGAGACCGTGACGGATGCGCATGGCGGGCTGCCGCTGCTGGCGCCGATGAGCGAGGTCGCCGGCCGGCTCGCGATCGAGGCCGCGGGCGCTGCGCTGCGCAAATCCGCCGACGGCATGGGTAAGCTGCTTGGCGGCGTGCCGGGCGTTCCGCCGGCAAGGGTTGCGATCATCGGCGGCGGCGTGGTCGGTACCCATGCGGCGCGGATGGCCGCCGGGCTCGGCAGCGACGTCACCATCCTCGACCGCTCATTGCCGCGGCTCCGCGCGCTCGACGATCTTTTCATCGGCCGTGTCCGCACCCGCTACGCCACGCTGGAGGCGATCGAGCAGGAGATCATCGCCGCCGACGTCGTGATCGGCGCGGTGCTGGTCCCTGGCGCCAGCGCGCCCAAGCTCGTCTCGCGCGCGCAGCTCGCCAGCATGAAGCGCCGGGCGGTGCTGGTCGACGTCGCGATCGACCAGGGCGGCTGCTTCGAGACCTCGAAGCCGACCACGCACCAGGCGCCGACCTATCTGGTCGACGACATCGTGCATTACTGTGTCGCCAACATGCCGGGCGCGGTGCCGGTTACCTCGAGCCACGCGCTCAACCACGCCACTTTGCCGTTCGGCCTGGCGCTGGCATCGAAGGGACTGCGCGCGCTGGTCGAGGATCCGCACCTGCGCGCCGGCCTCAACGTGCATCGCGGCCGCATCACCAACCGCGCCGTGGCCGAGAGCCAGCATCTCGCGGTCGTGATGCCGGAGGAGGCGCTGGCGTCGTGAGGCCTGGCTCACGCTGCGGATATTGGGCCTAAGCCTTTCACCTAACTCCGTCATGCCCGGCCTTGTGCCGGGCATCCACGTCTTTACTTCCGCAGCGTTGGGAAGACGTGGATGGCCGGGACAAGCCCGGCCATGACAAAATGAAGTCAACTCTGTAGCCCGGATGCAGCGAAGCGAAATCCGGGGCTGGTCTTTCCGCGGAGGAACTGCCCCCGGATTGCGCTTCGCTGCATCCGGGCTACGGTTCCGTCATCCGCATGCGTTTAGCGTCCTGAGAGGTCATTTCTCAACGAATCCTGGCCTGGCTTCATCTGCCAGTTTCTTCAGCCGGATCTGCATGACTTCAATGATGCGCGCGCGCTTCGCCGCAATTCGTTCGATTGGTCCGCCGATGCCGATCGCGAGCGGAGCGCGTCTCCTGGGTAGGGGTACAAGCATGCCTATTGTGTTTGCGCCCGGCGTCGTGCGGCCGCTGGACTCGGAAAAGCCGCGGCGGCGAATGCGCTCGACCTCTTCGAGAAAGGCCGATTCGCGAACGCGCGCCGACTGACTCGGCTCCTCAGCGTTATTGCGACGGATGATGCCGCGAATTTTGGTGTTTGGCATTTGGCTCAGCAGCACGTGTCCGAGCGCGGTACGAACCATCGGTCGTATTTGACCAGCATGTGCAATGAACTGAAGCTGATAGCCGCCGCGTACAACGTGTAGATACTGCATCCCGGCGGCGCCTGCCTGTTGTCCAAGCATCACGGTTTCGCCGCCAGTCGCGGTCCAGAGTTCCTCCATCAGATCGGTGAGCTTTGTATCACGGAACGGAGAACGACGGATCCAATCACCAAGCAGATTTACCCGGTAGCTAGGGATGAAACGCCGGGTCTGTCGGTCGTATTCAAGGTAGTTCAATTCAACGAGACTGCTAAGCAGTACCGATGTGCTCGATTGGGGCATCTCCAACGCGGAAGATATTTCAGTCACGGAAGCAGCCCGCTTTGTTTCCCGAAAGAATTCCAGAACTGCAAACGTCCGCATGGCCGATTTGACAATGGCCGTCTTATTCGAGCTCGGCATGGCTGTCTCCCCGGCGGGTCAATGACCGCACCTCCATCACATATGTGATGTTAGGACGAAACTGCTTCACTTGACGACAACTTTGGCACAGATTGGCGCCAATAAGATCAAGCCGTATGGAAACGCAGAGAGCAGGGGAGGGCGGATGCCCGGACGAAGTTTGCTCGAGAAGATCTGGGACCAGCATGTCATTGCCCGCCTCAGCGAGGACACCGATCTCCTGCATATCGACCGCCATCTGCTGCACGATCTCGGCGGCTCGCGCGGCCTGCTCGACCTGAAGAGCAGGGGGCTCAAGGTTCACAATCCCGAACTGGTCTTCGCGACGCCGGACCATGCGCTGTCGACGGCGCCCGGCCGCACTGGGACCAGCAAGATCGGCATGGAATTGCTGGCCGCGCTTCGCCTCGAGACCGCGGCGAGCGGCATCACGCTGTTCGATGTCGACCAGCCCGGCCAGGGCATCGTCCATGTCATCGGGCCGGAACTCGGCTTGAGCCTGCCGGGCGCGACGATCGTCTGCGGCGACAGCCACACCTGTACCCATGGCGGCCTCGGCGCACTCGCCTTCGGCATTGGATCGAGCGAGCTCACCCATGTGCTGGCGACGCAGGCGCTGATCCAGAAGCGTCCGAAAACGATGCGCGCGCGCTTCGAAGGCAAGCTGCCGCTCGGCGTCACCGCCAAGGACATGATCCTGGCGCTGATCGGGCATATCGGCGCCGCCGGCGGCAACGGCTACGCGGTCGAATATGCCGGCAGCGCGATCCGGGCACTGCCGATCGAGGGCCGGCTCACGATCTGCAACCTCTCGATCGAGCTCGGCGCCAAGATGGGCATGGTGGCGCCCGACGAAAAGACCTTCGAATTCCTGCGCGGCCGCCCCTATGCGCCGCAGGGCGAGATGTGGGATCTCGCGGTGAAGGCGTGGCGCGAGCTGCCGAGCGATCCGGACGCGGTGTTCGACCGCGAGGTCGTGATCGATGTCGAAAAGATCATCCCGCAGGTGACGTGGGGCATCAGCCCAGAGCACGTCGTCGGCGTCGATGGCGTCATTCCCGATCCGAAGACGGTCGACGATCCGGCGCGGCGCGCCGCGATCGAGACCGCGCTCGACTATATGGGCCTGCAAGGCGGCGCACCGATTGCCGGCACGCCGATCGACTGGGTGTTCATCGGCTCCTGCACCAACAGCCGGCTGAGCGATCTGCGCGCCGCGGCCGAGGTCGCGCGTGGCCGCAAGGTCGCGGCCGGCGTGCGGGCCTGGGTGGTGCCGGGCTCGGAAAACGTCAAGCGCGAGGCGGTGGCCGAGGGGCTCGACAAGATCTTCATCGACGCCGGCTTCGAGTGGCGCGAGCCGGGCTGCTCGATGTGCCTTGCCGCCAATGGCGAGGTGGTGGCGCCCGGGCAGCGCTCGGTCTCGACCTCGAACCGCAATTTCGTCGGCCGCCAGGGGCCGCGCGCCCGCACGCATCTGGCGAGCCCCGCGAGCGCGGCGGCCTCAGCCATTGCCGGCGCGATCGCCGATGTCAGGATGATGGGACGCCAGTGATGCCGAAACCGTTCGACAAGCTCACCGCAACCGCTGCGCCGATCATGCGCGCCAATATCGACACCGACGTCATCATCCGCATCGAGCGCCTGGTCGGCAATTCGATCCGCGGCACGCTCGGCAAATGGGCGTTCGGCTCGCTGCGCTATCTGGCCGACGGCTCGGAGAATCCGGATTTCATTCTCAACCGCGAGCCGTACCGCGAGGCCGAGATCCTGGTGACGGGGCCGAATTTCGGCTGCGGCTCGTCGCGCGAAGGCGCGGTGTGGTCGCTGCAGGAGCGCGGCATCCGCGCCATCATCGGCTCCGGCTTCGGCGACATCTTCTTCGCCAACTGCTTCCAGAACGGAATCCTCCCCGTCATCGTCGACAAGGCGGTGGTGGATTCGCTTGCCGCCGACATCGAGGCGACGCAGGGCGCAGGCAAGGTCTCGATCGATCTGGAGGCCCAGACCATCGTCTCGCCGTCGGGCGCGCGGCATTCGTTCGAGATCGACCCGCGGCGGCGCGACGGGCTCCTGAAGGGGCTCGACGAGGTGGCGCTGACGCTGCAGCGCGACGACGAGATCCACGCCTTCCAGGCCGCCGACCGCGCGGCGCGGCCCTGGATTCATTCTACAAGGACACCCGCTTCAAGGACACCTGCATGAGCACGCAATCCAACATGGTCAAGGTCGCCGTCGTCGGCGGCGAGGGCATCGGCCCCGAGGTCACCGCGCAGTCCCGCCGCGTGCTCGACTGGTTCGCGGCCAAACGTAACGTGCCGATGACGCTGCGCGAGGCGCAATACGGCCTGATCCCGTATCTGGCGACCGGCAAGGTGCTGCCCGAGGACACGGCCGAGGCGATGGACGAGGCCGACGCGATCCTGTGGGGCGCGACCGGCGGGCCGGAGACGACCGAAGTGCCCGCGGCCGCGCGCAAGGCAGGCAGTCTGCTGGGCCTGCGCAGCAAATACGATCTCTACGCCAATTTGCGGCCGATCGTGGCGAGCCCGGCGCTGTCGGCGTCGGCGCCGCTCAAGGCCGAGGTGCTCGACGGCGTCGATTTCGTCATCATCCGCGAATTGACCAGCGGCATTTATTTCGGCGAGCCGCGCGGCATTGAGACATTGCCCGATGGCCAGCGCCGCGGTTTCAACACCGAGCAATACACCACCAACCAGATCCGCCGCGTGGCGCGCTCGGCGTTCGAGCTGGCGCGGACCCGGCGCAACAAGGTCTGCTCGGTCGACAAGGCCAATGTGCTGGAGACCAGCGTGGTCTGGCGCGAGGAGGTGATCAGGCTGCACAAGGAGGAGTTCTCCGACGTCGAGCTGACCCACCTCTATGTCGACAACGCCGCGATGCAGATCGTGCGCGAGCCACGGCAGTTCGACGTGATGGTGACCGGCAACATCTTCGGCGACATCCTGTCCGACTGTGCGGCGATGGCCTCGGGCTCGCTCGGCATGCTGCCGTCGGCCTCGCTCGGGCCGGTCGATCGCTTCGGCCGGCGCAAGGCGCTGTATGAGCCGGTGCATGGCAGCGCGCCCGACATCGCGGGCAAGGGCATCGCCAATCCGCTCGGCTCGATCCTCAGCGTCGCGATGCTGCTGCGCCTGACGCTGAACCGCCCCGAGGATGCCGACCTCCTGGAAAAGGCGGTGCAGACCGCGCTGGCGTCCGGTGCGCGCACGGCCGATATCGCCGAGGCCGGCGCGAAAAAACTCTCGACCGTCCAGATGGGCGATGCTGTGCTCGGCGCGCTGGACAGGATTTCGGCCAAGGAGCACGCGTGATGGCTGATGTCGCCATGCCCCACATTTCGAGGCGATCGGCGCTGACGGTGATCGCCGCCAGCGGCGCGGCGCTGGCTACGGGGCGTGCGTGGGCGCAGGCGGCCACCGGCCGCGCGATCTATCCGGTCGCGGTGCCGGTCTATCAGACGCAATTTGTTGCGGATCGCATCGGCTTCTTCAAGGAAGCCGGGCTCGACTGCAAGCTGCTGCAGGGCGGCAGCGGCGTGAAGACCCGCGAGATCATCGCCTCGTCGCAGGGCGATATCGGCATCGGCGACGTCACCCATCCGATGCAGCTGACCAATCACGGCCGCGCCGCGCGCGTGCTGCTGCCGGTCGACACACGGTCGAACTCGGTGATGTTCATCATCCGCAAGGATCTGAAGGACCAGGGCATCAACTCGCTGGAGGCCTTCACCCAATGGAAGCGGCCCGACGGCCGCAAGCCGATCGTCTCGGTCTCCTCGCTCGGCGGCACCAACCATGTCTGGGCGTCCTACTACATGGAAACCATGGGTCTCGACGACAAGGTGACCTGGATCGGCACCGGCAATGTCGACACCATGCTGGGGTCGCTGAAATCGAAGCAGGTCGATATCCTGGTCAGCTCGCTGTCGCTGCTCAACGAGGCACAGCAGCAGGGCTGGGGTGAACTGCTGTTCGACGGCACCGACGAGGCGATCTGGAACAAGCATATTGGCGGCAAGGTGCCGGTGACCGCGCATTTCACGCTGCAGGCAACCATCGACAAGGACCCTGCCAAAATGCAGGCCTTCGTCACCGCGCTGTGGCGTGCGTCGCAGTGGATCAAGACGCACAAGCCGACGGAGGTTTATGACGCGATCGAGCCCTATGTCGGCAGCACCTCGCGTGACGCCAATCTGCTCGAGATCACGGCGATCCAGAAGGTCGCGGACTATGAGGGCACGATCGACGCCGCAAGCTTTGCGCGCGGCGAGAAGGTCTGGTTCCGCGAGATGACCGGCATCAAGCCGCTCAAGATCGCCGACGTGGTCAACTCCAACCTGATCGACGCGGCGCGAAAGGCCTATCCGGGTTGAGCGCGCTCGAGACGAGCGTCACTCTGTCACCGCGCGCCTCGGCCGACCGCCGCGTCGAGGTCAACGGCCTGTGCAAGTCGTTCCAGCTTGCCAAAACCACGATCGAGGCGGTGCGCGACGTCACTTTCGACGTCCGGCGCGGCGAGTTCGTCGCGCTGCTCGGGCCGTCGGGCTCGGGCAAGAGCACCGTGCTCAACATGATCGCCTCGCTGATCCGCCCCACCGGCGGCGAGATCCTGATCGACGGCAAGCGCGTCGTCGCCGGCAAGGCGACGCCCGATGTCGGCTACGTCTTTCAGCGCGACACGCTGTTCCCCTGGCGGACGGTGGCCGACAATATCGGCTATGGGCTGGAGCTCGCGGGCGTGGCCGTGAGCGAACGGAAAGCGCGCATCGCGGAATGCGTCGCGCAGGCTGGGCTGAAGGGATTTGAGAACGCCTATCCGTCGGCGCTGTCGGGCGGCATGCGGCAGCGCGCGGCGTTGATGCGGACCCTGATCGTCGAGCCGCAGATCCTGTTGATGGACGAGCCGTTCGGCGCGCTCGATACCCACACCAAGATCGACATGCACGAGGTGCTGCTCCGGATCTGGGAACGCGAGCAGCAGACCGTGCTGTTCGTGACCCACGATCTCGGCGAGGCGCTGACACTCGCCGACCGCATCATCCTGTTCTCGGCGCGGCCGGGCCGGATCAAGGACATGTTCGAGGTCGACTTCGCCCGCCCGCGCGATGCGGTGAAGGTGCGCGAGACCCCGCATTATGCCGAGCTGTTCCAGCACATCTGGCATTCGCTCGGCGAGGAATTCGTCAAGGGCCGCAGCCCATGAAGCGGTACAGCATGATGAACACGATCGGCTGGCAGGTCCTGATCTGCGCAATCGTGCTGTCGGTGTGGCAATGGGGCTATGACCTGCGTACGAAACTGCCGTGGCTGGTGCCGGATCTGCTCGATCCCTACTTCATCTCGAAGCCGTCGATGATCTACGAGAATTTCCTGATCCAGAGCTGCCTCAAATCGAAGCTCGGCGTCTTCAACGGCTGGTTCAACGGCGACTTCGCAAGGTGCCTGGCGCGCAACGAGAACAATCTCTGGGCGGCGACCGCCATCACGCTGAAGAACACCTTCTTCGGCTTCGTCACCGGCGTGGTCAGCGGTTTCGTCGCCGGGCTGATCCTGGGGCGATCCGACCGCCTCAGCGCGATTTTCCAGCCCTTCATCACCGCGGTGAATTCGATCCCGCGGATTGCGCTGGCGCCGATCATCGTGCTGGCGTTCGGGATCGGCGACATGTCGAAGATCGTGACCTCCTGGATCGTCGTGGTGTTCCTGGTGTTCTTCAACACCTTCGAGGGCGCGCGCTCGATCGACGAGGGTTTTACCAATGCTGCGCGTCTGCTCGGCGCCAGCGAGTGGCAGATCACCCGCACCGTGGTGATCCCCTCGACGATGGCCTGGGTGTTTGCCTCGCTGACGCCCGCCATTTCCTTTGCGTTGATCGGCGTGATCGTCGGCGAATTCATCGGCGCCGAGCGCGGCATCGGCCGTCTCATCATCGAGTCGGAGGCGCGCGGCGAGGCCTCGGGCATGATGGTCGCGGTCGTGGTGCTGATGCTGGTTGGTGTCGTGCTGTCGGCGATCATCTGGCGGCTGCAGGCCTATCTGCTGCGCTGGCAGCGGCAGCGCAGCGCCGAATAGAAAGCGGCCCGCGGCGACATTTGATTTATCGCGCACGGGCCACCTTGGGTGTTAGGCCGCCGTTTCCGACGGCGAGCTCTCGCCGTCGAGCCAATCCTGCTCCTTGGCCAGCGCGCGCCAGGCCGCTTCCATGCGCTTGAAGCGATTATAGGTCGGCTCGTCGTCGGCGCGCTCGGCAAGCTGCGCGCAGTTCTCCGCATTGTCGAGAAAGTGCTGCGATTGTTTCATGGAACGTCCTCCTGTTGCTGAGGACGTGGGACATCAATTCGGGCGATTCAACGCGCGGAACATGAGCATTTCGCCACGCTGGTGAATGTCTGTTCAGCGAGTTCCATGCGCGTTGATGATCGGCGCCGGTCCTAGGTCACCGGCGCCGGGTTGAACAGCGTCAGATCGTTGTGGATGCCCCAGCGATCCGACCACGGTTTTGTCCGCCCGCTCGCGACGTCGAGGATCAGCCGGAACAGGTCCCAGCCGGTCTCCTCGATGGTCTTCTCGCCGGTCGCGATGCAGCCGGCGTCGAAATCGATCAGATCCTTCCAGCGCCGCGCAAGCTCGCTGCGGGTCGCGACCTTGATGACGGGTGCGGCGGCGAGGCCATAGGGCGTGCCGCGGCCGGTGGTGAACACCTGCAAGGTCATGCCGGAGGCGAGCTGCAGCGTGCCGCAGATGAAGTCGCTCGCCGGTGTCGCCGCAAACAGCATGCCCTTCTGCCGCGCCTTCTCGCCGGGCGACAGCACGCCCGCGATCGGGCCGGAGCCCGACTTGACGATCGAACCCAGTGACTTCTCGACGATATTGGCGAGCCCGCCCTTCTTGTTGCCCGGCGTGGTATTGGCGCTGCGGTCGGCGCCGCCGCGGGCGAGATAGGCGTCGTACCATGCCATCTCGCGGATCAGCGCGCGGCCGACATCCTCGTTGACGGCGCGGCGGGTCAGAAGCTGGATCGCGTCGCGCACCTCGGTGACTTCAGAGAACATCACGGTGGCGCCGGCACGCACCAAGAGGTCCGCGGCGAAGCCGACGGCGGGATTCGCGGTGACGCCGGAGAACGCATCGCTGCCGCCGCATTGCAGGCCGATCACGAGATCGGCGGCCGGGCAGGTCTCGCGCGTGCGGGCGTTGAGGACCTTCAGCCGCGCCTCGGCCTGGGTCATGATCGCGTCGACGATGGCGCCGAAGCCGTCAAAGGCCTCGTCCTGCATCCGTACGATGGCGTCGCTGATGCCTTCCGGCACCAGCCGTTCCGGCGCGAGCTTCTCGCAGCCGAGCCCGACCACGAGGATCTCGCCGCCGAAATTCGGGTTGAGCGCGAGATTCTGCAACGTGCGGATCGGCACCACGGCATCGGGAGCGGTGATCGCGACGCCGCAGCCATAGGCATGGGTCAGCGGCACGACGTCGTCGACATTGGGATATTTCGGCAAGAGCTCAGTACGGATGCGCTTGACCGCATATTCCATCGTGCCCTTGACGCATTGCACGGAGGAGGAGATGCCGAGGATGTTCTTGGTGCCGACCGAGCCGTCGGGATTGCGATAGCCTTCGAAGGTAAAACCTTCGAGCGGCGGCAGGGCAGGCGGCACCGCGGTCGCGATCTCGAGCTGATCGAGCGGCGGCGCGTCCGGCATGCGGATGCGTGCCTCGTCGACCCATTCGCCGGCCAGGATCGGCTTAAGCGCATGGCCGATCACCTCGCCATAGCGGATGATCGGCGCGCCCTCGGCGATGTCTTCCAGCGCCGTCTTGTGGCCCTGCGGCACGAAGGCGCGCAAGGTCAGGCCGCAGGCGAAGCGGGAGCCCGCCGGCAGGCCGAAATCATTCACGACGATCGCGACATTGTCGCGTTCGTTGAGCTTGATGTAGCGGGGCTGCTCCTTCGCGCCGATCGACTGGTCCATGAGGGCTCTCCTGAGGTTTCGGCGCCAACGGCTTTCTTGCTTTACCCTTCCCGCTTGCGGGGGAGGTCGGCACGCGTAGCGTGACGGGTGGGGGCTCTCTCCGCGGTATGACTCGTGGAGAGAGCCCCCACCCCAACCCTCCCCCGCAAGCGGGAGAGGGGGCGCACTTCCCGTGCAATGGGTCTCAACCCGGGAACGTATAAGCCGTCTTCACCGTGGTGTAGAACTCGCGGGCATAGGCGCCCTGTTCGCGCGCGCCGTAGCTCGAGCCTTTGCGGCCGCCGAACGGCACGTGATAGTCGACGCCGGCGGTCGGCAGATTGACCATCACCATGCCGGCCTCGCTGTTGCGCTTGTAATGCGAGGCGTATTTCAGGCTTGACGTGCAGATGCCCGAGGCGAGGCCGAACTCGGTGTCGTTGGAGATCGCGAGCGCCTCCTCATAATCCTTGGCGCGGATCACGCAGGCGACCGGGCCGAAGATCTCCTCGCGGGCGATGCGCATGGTGTTGGTGGCTTCGGTGAACAGCGCCGGCTGCAGGTAGAAGCCGGGCGTCTCGCGGTTCAACAGCTCGCCGCCCCAATGCAGACGGGCGCCCTCATCCTGGCCGATCTTGATGTAGCGGAGGTCCTGGTCGAGCTGGCTCTGGTCGACCACAGGGCCGACATGCACGCCGCTCTTCAACGCGTCATCCACCGAAAGCCCCTTCATCCGCTCGGTCATCGCGGCGACGAAGCGGTCGTGAATCCCTGCGGTGACGATCAGGCGCGAGGACGCGGTGCAGCGCTGGCCGGTCGAGAAATAGGCGCCGTTGACGGCGACCTCGACCGCGACCTTGAGGTCGGCGTCGTCAAGCACGACCAGCGGGTTCTTGCCGCCCATCTCGAGCTGGAACTTCTTCATGGGGTTGGAGACCACGCAGGCCTGCGCGATCTTGCGGCCGGTCTGAACCGAGCCGGTGAAGGAGATCGCGGCGACGTCGGGATGTTCGAGCAGGGTCTGGCCGACCACCGAGCCCGAGCCGACCACGAGGTTGAAGACCCCTGCCGGAATGCCGGAGCGCGCGATGATCTCGGACAGCGCATGCGCCGAGCCCGGCACCAGCTCGGCCGGCTTGAACACCACTGAATTGCCGTAGCAGAGCGCGGGCGCGATCTTCCAGGCCGGGATCGCGATCGGGAAATTCCACGGCGTGATCATGCCGACGACGCCGACCGGCTCGCGGGTGATCTCGACATCGAGACCCGGACGAACCGATGCGCCCTTCTCGCCGATCAGCCGCAGCGCCTCGCCGGCAAAGAATGCAAAGATCTGCCCGGCGCGCGCCACCTCGCCGATGCCTTCCGGCAGCGTCTTGCCTTCCTCGCGCGCCAGCAGACGGCCGAGCTCTTCCTTGCGGGCGAGGATTTCGACCGAGATCCTGGTCAGCGCGTCAAAGCGCTCCTGCGGCGTCGCGCGCGCCCAGGCCGGGAAGGCGGCCTTTGCCGCGGCGATCGCCTTTTCGGTCTGCGCCTTGTCGGCCTTGGCGTATTCGCCGACGACGTCCTTGGTGTTGGAGGGATTGATGTCCCGCGTAATGCTTGTTCCGTCGACCCATTCGCCGGCGATGAAGTTCTTCTGGTGAGCGGTCATGTTTCCAACCTTTCTTTTCTAGCGCACGAGGCAGGGACGCTTGTCGTCGAAGGTCCAGCCGGGGATCAGGAACTGCATGGCCAGCGCGTCGTCGCGGGCGCCGAGGCCATGCTGCTTGTATAGCGCGTTCGCAGCTTCAATGGCACCGCGATCGACCTCGATGCCGAGACCCGGCCGATCCGGGATCGCGATCTTGCCGCCCTTGATCTGAAGGGGCTCTTTGGTCAACGCCTGGCCATCTTGCCAGATCCAGTGGGTGTCGATCGCGGTCACCTTGCCGGGCGCGGCGGCGCCGACATGGGTGAACATCGCCAGCGAAATATCGAAATGGTTGTTGGAGTGCGAGCCCCAGGTCAGGCCGTTGTCGCGGCAGGTCTGCGCCACCCGCACCGAGCCCTGCATGGTCCAGAAATGCGGATCGGCGAGCGGGATGTCGACCGCGCCGAGGCGCAGCGCGTGGGAGAGCTGGCGCCAGTCGGTCGCGATCATGTTGGTTGCGGTCGGCAGCCCCGTAGCGCGGCGGAACTCGGCCATGATCTCGCGGCCGGAGAAGCCGGCCTCGGCGCCGCAGGGATCCTCGGCGTAGGCGAGCACGCCACCCATGTTGCTGCAGAGCCGGATCGCCTCGTCGAGCGACCAGGCGCCGTTCGGGTCGAGCGTGACGCGGGCGTTGGGGAAGCGCTTGGCGATCGCGGTGACGGCCTCGATCTCTTGTTCGCCGGCGAGCACGCCGCCCTTGAGCTTGAAATCGGCAAAGCCGTAATGCGCCTGCGTCGCTTCGGCGAGGCGCACGATCGCGTCCGGCGTCATCGCGACCTGATGGCGCAGGTTGAACCAGTCCGGCTTGCCGGTCTCGCCCTCGACGTAAGGCAGGCTGGTCTTGCTGCGATCGCCGACGAAGAAGAGATAGCCGAGCGTCTCGACGCTGGCGCGCTGCTGGCCTTCGCCGAGCAGCGCCGCGACCGGGAGATTGAGATGCTGGCCGAGCAGATCGAGGAGTGCGGATTCCACGGCCGTCACCGCATGGATGGTGACGCGCAGATCAAAGGTCTGCTTGCCGCGGCCGCCGGCGTCGCGGTCGGCAAAGGCCTGGCGCATCGACGCCAGGATGTTGTTGCAGGCGCCAATGGTCTGGCCGACGACGAGGTCGCTTGCGTCCTCGAGCGTCTTGCGGATCTTCTCGCCGCCCGGCACCTCGCCGACGCCGGTGTGGCCGGAATTGTCGGTGAGGATGACCAGGTTGCGGGTGAAGAACGGCGCATGCGCGCCGCTCAGATTGAGGAGCATGCCGTCGCGGCCGGCCACCGGAATCACCTCCATCGCCGTGACGACGGGGGCGCCGGTAAAGCCGGTGCGGATCGTGTCTTGAATCATCTGCTCCTCCCTTGGTCTTCTTTCCGTTCTTGCGCCGCTTCGGCCTATTCTGCCGCTTGCTGTCTCGCAGCCTGCGGCAGCTTGGCCACCAGCGCCGCGAGCTCGGCGATCTCCTGCTCGGTGAGATCGGTGAGCGGCGGCCGCACCGGGCCGGAATCGCGGCCGATCACCTTCATGCCGGCCTTGATGATCGAGACCGCATAGCCCTTCTTGCGGTTGCGTATCGCGATCAGCGGCAGGATGAAATCCTTCAACCCTGCATGGATGGTCTGATGATCGCGCCGGCGCACCGCGGCATAGAAATTGGTGGCGAATTCCGGCACGAAGTTGAACACCGCCGACGAATAGGTGGTCACGCCCATGTCGAGATAGGGCAGCGCAAAGGTTTCCGCCGTGGGGAGCCCGCCGATATAGGTCAGGCGGTCGCCGAGTTTGGTGTAGACGCGGGTCATCAGCTCGATGTCGCCGATGCCATCCTTGTAGCCGACTAGGTTCGGGCAGCGCTCGCACAGGCGCGCCAGCGTATCGGGCTGGAGGATCGCATTGTCGCGGTTGTAGACGATGACGCCGATCTTGACCGACGCGCACACCGCCTCGACATGCGCGGCGAGGCCGTCCTGCTCGGCATGTGTCAAATAAGGCGGCAGCAGGAGCAACCCGTCGGCGCCCGCCTTCTCGGCGCCGATCGCGATCTCGCGCGCGATCGCGGTGCCGTAGCCGGTGCCGGCCAGCACGGGAACGCGGCCCTTGGTCTCCTCGACCGCGACCTTCACGACCTGCGGAACTTCGGATGGCGTCAGCGAGAAGAACTCGCCGGTGCCGCCGGCGGCGAACAGGCCGGCGACGTCATAGCCGCACAGCCAGTCCATATTGGCGCGATAGGTCGCCTCGTCGAACGAATGGTCCGCGTTGAACGGGGTCACGGGGAAGGACAGGAGGCCGCCACCGATTCTCGCGGCCATCTCCTGAGGGGTCATCTTGCTCATGGCACCACTCCTAAAATGCTGTTGGGAACGGATGCGCGAGCAGCGCGCGTCCATGGCGAGATTTCTAGGAAATCGTTCGATGCGCGTCCAAGCCAAACGCGGTATCGAGCGATGCACAATCTGCATCAATCGCCGCGCAGATGCGGGCCAGCGATTTCGGTGGCGATCTCGATCAATGCCGGCAGCAGCTGGTTCTCGTGATCGCGCCGCCATACCATGAACAGCTCGACCGGCACCGGCGTGCGCAGCTTCAGCGGCTTCAGCCGGACATCCGCGATTTTTAGGCTCGCGGCCGCTTCCGGCACGATCGCGACGCCGAGCCCGGCGCGCACCATGGCGAGGATCGAGTGGATCTGGCTGAGATGCTGGACATAGCGGGGCAGCACGTCGGCGCGGGTGAACATCGAGACCAGCAGATCGTGGAAGTAGCGCGCTTCATAGGGCGAATACATCACGAAGGGCTGGTCGTCGAAATCCTTGATGCTGACGGTCTCGGCCGCGGCCAGCGGATGCTTTTTCGGGATCGCCGCAAGCAGCGGCTCGGCCACGACGCGCCGGCTGGCGAATTCCGGCCGCGCGATCGGCGGGCGCAGCAGGCCGGCATCGATCTGGCCGGTGGTCAGCGCCTCGAACTGATCGCCGGAGACCATTTCCTTAAGGGAAAAATCGACCTCCGGCAGGCGGGAGCGGGCGGCCGCGATCAGGTCGGGCAGGAAGCCATAGGCGGCCGCGGCCGTAAAGCCGATCTTGAGCGAGCCGGTCTTGCCGAGCGCGATGCGCCGGGCGACCTGCGAAGCGGATTCCGCGAGCTTGAGGATACGCCGCGCCTCCGGCAAGAAGCTGCGTCCCGCCGGCGTCAACCGCACCGAGCGGCTGGTGCGCTCCAGCAGCGGCGCGTCGATGATGTGCTCGAGCACCTGGATCTGCCGGCTCAGCGGCGGTTGGGTCATGTTGAGCCGCGCGGCGGCGCGGCCGAAGTGCAATTCCTCGGCCACCGTGACGAAACAGCGGAGCTGGTTCAGGTCGAACATCGATGCTAGCCTGGAATGGATCGTTCGAGGATTTGTACGTTCTAGCATCGATGCCTCCCACTGGCCAAGAAGACAAAGACGGCGGCCGAAGCCGCCGTTGATGTGTCGTTATTCTCGCGGCGGCCCTATTGCGCCGGACTTGCCTCACGCCGCCTTCAGCTGCACCCGCTTGATCTCGCCGACGATGAAGAGGTAGGCGATCGCCGCGACCAGCGCGTTGGCGCCGACGAACACCAGCGCGCCGTTGAACGAGCCGGTGGCGGCCAGGATGTAGCCGATGATGATCGGCGTGGTGATCGAGGACAGGTTCCCGAAGGTGTTGAACAAGCCGCCGGAGACGCCGCCGGCTTCCTTCGGCGAGGTGTCCGAGACCACGGCCCAGCCGAGCGCGCCGATGCCCTTGCCGAAGAAGGCCAGCGCCATGAAGCCGACCACCAGCACCTGGCCGTCGACGTAGTTGCAGGCGATGATCGACATCGACAGCAGCATGCCGCCGACGATCGGGATCTTGCGCGCGATGGTCAGTGAGCCGGTGCGGCGCAGCAGGTAGTCCGAGATCACGCCGCCGAGCACGCCGCCGATGAAGCCGCACAGCGCCGGCAACGTCGCGACGAAGCCTGCCTGCAGGATCGAGAGCCCGCGCTCCTTGACCAGATAGACCGGGAACCAGGTCAGGAAGAAGTAGGTCAGGGTGTTGATGCAGTACTGACCGATGTAGACGCCGAGCATCATGCGGTTGGCGAGCAGCTGGCGGATGTGGTCCCAACTCGGGCCGCTGTCGTGCTTTTTACCGTCCTTCGCCGCGTCCATGTCGACCAGCGCGCCGCCCTCTTTGATGTAGTCGAACTCGGCCTCGTTGATCGCGGGATGCTCCTTCGGCTCGTGGATCGTCTTGATCCAGGCGATGCCCATGACGATGCCGAGCCCGCCCATCACGTAGAACACGTGGCGCCAGCCGTATTCGTGCGCGATCCAGCCCATCAGCGGCGCGAAGATCACGGTCGCGAAATACTGCCCGGAGTTGAAGAAGGCCGATGCGGTGCCGCGCTCATTGCCGGGGAACCAGGCCGCGACGATGCGGGCATTGGCCGGGAACGATGGCGCTTCGGCGAAGCCGACCAGAAAGCGCAGTGCGAACAGCAGGCCCACGGCCGCGCCCGCTGAGAGAAACCCGACCAGGCCCTGCAGCGCGGTGAAGATCGACCAGACGATGATGCTGATCGCATAGACCCACTTCGAGCCGAAGCGGTCGAGCAGCCAGCCGCACGGCACCTGGGCGATCACATAGGACCAGCCAAAGGCCGAGAATACGTAACCCATCGCGACGGGGTCGAGATGCAGTTCCTTGGAGAGCGCGGGGCCGGCGATCGAGAGCGTGGCGCGATCGGCATAGTTCACGGTGGTGACGAGAAACAGCATCGTCACGATCAGAAGCCGGACGCGGGATCGCCGCGCGTCCGCAGCGGACACAATCGCGCTCATTAGCGCCTCCTTGAAAAAATTTCCTCGGGGGCAGTCCTAGAGAGATGACGACAATGGGTCCAAGCCGAAACGGGTATTGATCCATACCGATTTTGAATGGATCGGCCCGGTGCGATGCCACCTTCGCCCCTGTTGCCTCGGCTCCCGAATTAATGTACTACAAGTACAGTTATTGTGAGCGCAGCGTCGCGCCCTGCATACTTGAGGTCGAATGCGCATGACCACGCCACGCGACTATGAGGTGTTCGAGGCCGGTGACGTGACCCTGCAGGGCGGCGCCGTGTTTCCGCAGCTGAGGCTGGCCTACAAGACCTACGGCACGCTCAACGCGGCCGAGGACAACGTCATCCTCTATCCGACGTCGTTCGCCGCCCAGCATTGCGACATCGAATGGCTGGTGCAGCCGGGCGGAGCGCTCGATCCCGAGCGTTACTTCATCGTCATCGCGAATCTGTTCGGCAATGGCCTGTCGTCCTCGCCCTCGAATTCGGGCGAGGTGCTCGGCGGCGCGCCGTTTCCAGCCTTCACCTATCATGATGCGGTCGCCGTCCAGCGGCGGCTGCTGGTCGAGCGGTTTGGCGTGACGAAGCTCGCGCTGGTGTACGGCTGGTCGATGGGCGGCATGCAGGTCTATCATTGGGCCGCGCGCTATCCCGACATGGTGGAGCGCGCAGCCGTGGTCTGCGGCAGCGCGCGGTGTTCGCCGTATAACCATGTGTTCCTCGAGGGGGTGAAGGCCGCGCTGACCGCCGATCCCGCCTACCGGGATGGCCGCTTTGTCAGCAAGCCTGCAGCAGGTCTTCGCGCGATGGGGCGCGTCTATGCCGGCTGGGCGATGTCGCATGAATTCTATCGCGAGGAGGTCTGGCGCGAGGCCGGCTTCAACTCATTGGAGGACTACCTCGCGGGATCGTGGGACGGCGCATTCGCGCGGCGCGATGCCAATGATCTGCTGGCGCAGATCGCGATCTGGCAAGCCGGTGACATCAGCCGCTGCGATGAATTCGGTGGCGACTTCGACCGGGCGCTGGCGGCGATCAAGGCGCACATTCTGCTGATGCCTGGCCGCACCGACCGCTATTTCGACCCGCGCGACAATGAGGATGAACTCGGCCGCCTGGTCAACGCGCGCTCCGCGGCGCTGCATGCCATTCCGTCGATCCACGGCCACCGCGCCGGCAATCCGGTCAACAACGCCGTAGACCGCGCCTTCATCAACGCCGAGATCTCGGCGTTGCTGCAACGCTGACATGTGAGACCGACCATGAGCACCGCAGAGACCAGTGCTGCCGGACCTCGCCTGAAGCCGCTCAGCCCGCTGATCCTCCGCGACCTGTCGACCAAGTCGAACCTTTCAGGCGCGGTGCGCGCGGCGAGCCATTACGGGATGATCGTTGTGGTCGGCGCGCTGATCTCTTTGCTCTCGTCGCGCTACGGTTTGCCGTGGGCGGTGCCGCTGATTGCATTGCAGGGCTACTTCGTCGCGTTCCTGTTCATGGTGGTGCATGAGACCGCGCACAAGACGGCGTTCCGCAGTCACGCCCTCAATCTGGCGGTCGGCAATCTGTCCGCCTTCATGATCGGATTGCCCTACCAATATTACTGCCTGTTCCACTGGGACCATCATCGCTACACCCAGGATCCGGAGAAGGACCCGGAGCTGATCGTCGGTCCCAAGCACGCGTCGGACACCCAGCTCGCGATCGCCTATTCCGGCCTGCTGCAGGTATTGGTGCGCATCCGCCTGATGTTGCGGCACGCGCTCACCGGGAAGGTGACCGTGCCGTGGATTCCGGAGCACAAGCGGGCGGCGATCGTGCGGGAAGCGAGACTCTATCTCGCGGGCTATCTGCTGTTGCTGGTGGCATCACTCGCGCTGCACAGCGCGATCCTGCTATGGGTGTGGATCGTGCCGCTGCTGGCCGGTCAGTTCGTCCTGCGTCCCTATCTCTATGCCGAGCACACCGGGTGCGAGCGGACGCGGAGTGCGTTCGAGAACACGCGCACCACGATGACAGGCCGGATCATGAAATGGTTCGCCTGGAACATGCCTTACCATGTCGAGCACCATGCCTATCCGACGGTGCCGTTCCATGCGCTGCCGAAGCTGAACGCCATCGTCGATGGCCATATCGTGTATCGCGGCAGCAACTACCGCGCCGTGACGCGCGAGACCTGGGCCTGGTTTCGCCGCCAGCGGCAGCACTCTTGAAGTTTGAGCATGATCTCGTCGGAAAACCGCGACGCACTTTTCCGGATCATGCTCTGCCTGATGAAGTTAGGCGTCTGCGTTCGGCCGGAGCACCAGATTGACGAGATTGCGGGCATAGGCCGGGGTCAACGGCTTGATGCCGAAGACGTAGCGATAGAACAGGCTGCCGTAGATCGCGTCATAGATATCGCCGGGCACGCCCGGCGCGCCGATGCTGCCGTCCTTCTGGCCGGCGGTGATGATCTCCAGCATCCTGCTGCGACGCAGACCGAGATAGCGCTCGTAGAACAGCTCCGCTGCGCCGGTCTTGGAGATGCATTCCGAGATCACCGCGAGTTGCACCCGCCCGAACTCGCCCTGCAGCGCCTCGACATAGGTCGCGACATGGCGGCGGATGCGAGCGACCGGATTGCCGGTTTCGGGCAACGGCACGGCGCGCGAGGCCTGGTCGAGGAAGGCATCGATCAGCAACGCCTCGCGCGACGGCCACCATTTGTAGATCGTCATCTTCGAGACGTTGGAGTGTTTGGCGATCGCATCGATGGTGGTGGCGGCAAGGCCAGTGGTCGCCATCAGCGAATAGGCGCTTTGCAGGATCGCGGCCGTGGTCGCGGCGGAGCGCGGCCGGCCGCGCCGCCCCGTTGTCGCATCCTCCGTCTCCGCCTTGCTGCTCGCCATGGCCAGGCTCGGTTTCCTGCGCCTTTGAATCATTGCACTGCATGCGGACATAGCATGAAATCGCGCGCTGTTTCAGATCATCGCCGCCGCTGGTAGTGTACAACGCGCAAGCCAAGGCTTAGCCCCGCCGCTGATCGAACAGGAGTGTCCCGTGAAGGCCGTCTACAGTGATCTGCACCGCAGCCATGATCCGCAATTCTTCCTGGTCCGCGGTGTGGTCCAGCGCACCACCGAGCAGCCCGAGCGCGCCGACCGTCTGCTGGCGGGCCTGAGGGCCGGCAAGCACACGCTGATCGAGCCGACAAAGTTCGGGCAGGGGCCGCGGGCGCGGGTGCACAGCCCGGAATATCTGAGCTTTCTCGCGGATGCCTGGGATGAATGGTCCGCGCTCGGCAATGCCGGGCCGGAGATGATCGCCAACATGCATCCGGTGCGTAACGCCGGCACCTATCCGAGCCATATCGTCGGCAAGCTTGGCTGGCACACGGTCGACACCGCGGCCCCGATCGGCCCCGGCACCTGGGCCGGCGCCTGCGCCTCGAGCGACGTCGCGGTCACCGCTGCGCAGATGGTGCTTGACGGCGAGGACGCGGTCTACGCGCTGTGCCGTCCGCCCGGCCACCATGCCTACCGCGATCTCGCCGGCGGCTTCTGCTTCCTCAACAACAGCGCCATCGCGGCCGAGCATCTGCGCCAGAAGCACGAGCGCGTCGCGATCCTCGATGTCGACGTGCATCACGGCAACGGCACGCAGGGCATCTTCTACGAGCGGCCGGATGTCTTCACCGTCTCGATCCACGCCGATCCGTCGTTCTTCTACCCCTTCGTCTGGGGGTACGCCCATGAGCGCGGCGCCGGAGGCGGTCTCGGCACCAATCTCAACATTCCGCTGGCCAAGGGCACCGGCGACGACGGCTACATGAAGGCGCTGGCGGCGGCGGAGCGGGCGATCCGCTCCTTCGCACCGACCGCGCTGGTGGTCGCGCTCGGCCTCGACGCGTCCGAGAAGGACCCGCTCGCCGGCCTCGCGGTCACCACCGACGGCTTCCGCCGCATCGGCGAGGGGCTGGCGCGGTTCGGCCTGCCGACGGTGCTGGTGCAGGAGGGCGGCTATCTCTCCGATATCCTCGGGGCCAATCTGACGGCCGTGCTGGGCGGGTTCGAGGCCGCGCGCTAGACGCGGTCTTGAGAAACGGTCTTGCAACGGGGCGTGGCGGATTTTCCGGATTGCAACCAAACCAAGAGCGTGCGGTTAATGTTGGGCGCTGACCCGTGGTCTTGCGCTGAGAGTGTTTGCCGATCAGGGCAGCCGACAACACGAGGACGGGCATGAGCGACTTGCTGCGTATCGCTATTGTCGGCTTCGGCGAGATCGCGTGCCGGCAGCATGTGCCGGCGATCGCGAAGATTTCGGGTGCGGCCCTGGTTGCGGTCGCCGATCCCGCCAAATCGCCCGCGGGCCTGCCGCATTTCCGCGACCTGCACGAACTGCTGCGCGACGGGCCGGAGATCGATGCGGTCGCGCTGTGCACGCCGCCGCAGATCCGTCACGCCCAGGCCGCCGCCGCACTCGCCGCGGGCAAGCACGTGCTGCTGGAAAAGCCGCCGGGCGCGACCGTTGCCGAACTCTCGCCGTTGATCGCCGCAGCGCATCAAGCAGGCCGGACATTGTTTGCGACCTGGCATTCGCGTTATGCGCCCGCGGTCGGGCCTGCGCGCAAGCTGCTCGCCGGCCGCACCATCAACAAGGTGACCATCATCTGGAAGGAGGACGTGCGCGTCTGGCATCCGGGCCAGGCCTGGATCTTCGAAGCCGGAGGTTTCGGCGTGTTCGATCCCGGCATCAACGCGCTCTCGATCCTGACCGAGATCCTGCCGCGCCCGCTTCTTGTCAGGAGTGCGACGCTGGATTTTCCCTCCAATCGGGAAGCGCCGATTGCCGCGGAACTCGAGCTCTCCGACGACAGCGGCTTGCCGATCCGTGCCGAATTCGATTTCCGCCAGACCGGTCCGCAGACCTGGGACATTCTTTGCGAGACCGATGCCGGGCTTGTGACGCTGTCAAAGGGCGGCAGACAGCTGCGCGACGGCAGCATGCTCGTCGTCGATGCCGCCGACGAGGAATATCCCGCGCTGTATCGCCGCTTCGTCGCACTGACGTCGGACGGCAAATCCGACGTCGATCTGGTGCCCTTGCAGCTTGTCGCCGACAGCTTCATGCTGGGGCGGCGGCGCCTTGTCGAGGCGTTCGAGGACTGACGATGACATCAGCCGGAACTAGTTGCGCGCCCTTCGGCATGTTGCCCGATGGTACCGTGGTCGAGCGCGTGACGCTGCGCGGCGAGCACGGCTTTGAGGCCGCCATCCTTCCCTTCGGTGCGACGCTGCAGGCGCTAGTAACGCCGGATCGCAACGGACAGTGCGACGACATCGTGCTCGGTCACGACGCGTTCGACTGCTATCTCGCGCAGCGCAAATTCTTCGGCGCGACCGTCGGGCGCTACGCCAACCGGATCGCCGGCGCGCGCTTCATGCTCGATGGCGAAACGGTGCGGCTCGACGCCAACAACGGCCCCAACGCGCTGCATGGCGGGCTGCAGGGTTTTGATCGCAAGCTGTGGCGGATCGCCGAACTCAGCGACGATCCGGGGCCGACGCTGGTGCTGGAGCGCGACAGCCCGCATGGCGAGGAGGGCTACCCGGGCAATCTGGCGACGCGGGTGACCTATCGCGTGCGCAGTCCGATGGAGCTTTCGGTGACCTATGAGGCGACCACCGACCGGCCGACCTGCCTCAACCTCACCAATCACAGCTTCTTCAATCTCGACGGTGCGCGCTCAGGCACGCAGATCCTCGATCACCGGCTCACGATCGCCTCCGAGCATTTTCTCGCGGTGGATGCCACGGCGATCCCGCTACAGGGGCCGCCGCGGCCGGTCGACGGCACGCCGTTCGACTTCCGCAAACCGGTCGCGATCGGCGCGCGGATCAGGATGAATGACGAGCAGCTGCAACTCGGGCGCGGCTATGACCACAATTTCTGTCTGGCCGAGGGGACCGGACCCCGTTTCGCCGCGCGCCTCGAGGCGCCGTACAGCGGCCGCGTGATGGAGCTGTTCACCGATCAACCGGGACTGCAGTTCTATTCCGGCAATTTTCTCGACGGCTCGACCGCCGGCAAGGGCGACCGGCTGTACCGCCAATCCGATGCGCTGTGTCTCGAGCCGCATGCCTGGCCCGATGCGCCGAACCGGCCCGACTTTCCCTCGGCGCGGCTCGATCCCGGGCAGACCTACCGGCGCACCGCCATCTATCGATTCTCGACCGTGTGAGTGATGCCATGACTGACCGTGCCGCCGAGCCGCTCATGGAAGAGGTGCCGACATCCGTGTTGTCGGCCGAACGTTGCCATCTCGGCGAAGGCCCGACCTACGATGCGTCAACCGACACCGCGTGGTGGTTCGACATCCGCGAGCGTCGCCTGTTCGAGCATCGTTTTGCCAGCGGACGGACCGTGATCCACAACCTGCCGAACATGGCGAGCGCGTTGGCGCGGATCGACGGTGAGCGGCAGCTTGTTCTCACCGACGACGGGCTCTATGTGCGGCAGATCGCCAATGGCCGCATGGAGCTGTTCGCTGCGCTCGAGGCCGACAACCCGGCGACGCGCTCCAACGATGCGCGCGTGCATCCGTCCGGCACGTTCTGGCTCGGCACCATGGGGCGCCAGGCCGAGCAGGGAGCGGGCGCAATCTACGCCCTGCACCGTGGTCGCATCACGCAGCTTTATCCTGACATCACGATCCCGAACGCGATCTGCTTTTCGCCGCACGGTGACATCGGCTATTTCGCCGATACCGCGCGCAATGCGCTGTACCGGGTGCCGCTCGATGCCGAGACCGGACTGCCGGTGGGGCAACCCGCCGTCCTGATCCAGCATCACGGCACTGGCGGGCTCGACGGCGCGATCGTCGATGCCGACGGGCTGATCTGGAACGCGCGCTGGGGCGGCGGCTGCGTCGACATCTATGATCCACTGGGCAAGCGTCTACGCTCGCTGCGCGTGCCGGCAAGCCAATCGAGTTGCCCGGCCTTTGTCGGCCGTGACTTCTCACGCGTACTGGTGACCTCGGCCTGGCAGGACATGGATGACGCGCAGCGCGCCGCCGATCCCGGGCATGGCAAGACCTTCCTGCTCGATGCGGCCGCGCGCGGCCGAGCCGAGCCCGACGTCAAACTGTCCTGACCGCGCGCTTGCCGGCCGCCTCGTTGACGCGACCTGATTATTTGGACGATAGTACAAATATGGTCCGCAAACCTGCCAAGTCTGGCGTTAAGGCCGACGTCAAGGCCGCAAGCTCACGCAAGCCCAACATGCGCGAGGCGATCCTCGCCGCCGCCGAGGAGTTGTTCTCGACCTACGGCTTCAACGCCGTCTCGGTGCGCGACATCGCGCAGGCGGCAGGCGCCAATCCCGGCAGCGTGACCTATCACTTCAAAACCAAGGACGGCCTGCTGCTGGAAATCTACCGGCGGCATTGTGGTCCGATGAACCGGCGGCGCTCCGAGCTTTTGGCGGCGGCGCGACGCGTGCGCGATTTGCAGGACCGGCTGGAGGCAATCGTGCGCGCCTATGTGCTGCCGGCCTTCACCTCGGGCAGCGACCTCGCCGGTGGCGGGACGCGGTTCACGCGGCTGCGCGCGATCATGTCGGCCGAAGGGAACGAGGTCGTGCGCAAGATCATCGCGCAGACCTTTGACGACACCAGCCACGCCTTCATCGATGCGATCCATGAAAGCCTGCCGCATATTCCGCGCACTGATCTGGTCTGGCGCGGTCACTTCCTGCTCGGCGCGCTCTACTACACGCTGGTGACGCCGGAGCGCGTTTCGCGCCTGTCGCGCGGCAGCGCCGACGGCACCGACGCCGGCCACGCCATCGAGGAACTGGTGCGCGCGACGGTGGCCGCGCTGCAGGCTCCTCCACTCGATCCTGTGACGCCTGCCCCGCGCAAGGCACCGGGTGCAATTCCCGGACGAGCGCTGACCTGATCCCGCGGAGGCGATCGCCATGGAGAAACTTCGGCTCCGCACCGTGCTCGGCAATCACCCGCACATCCAGGCCGTGAAGGATGGTGAGCTGCGCTCGGAGCTGTTCGACCTCGACTTCACCGAGTTCACGCCGACCAACGCCGCGTTCAAGCCGATGGTGCGCGAGCAGGCGTTCGACGTCTGCGAGATGGCCATCGTGACCTATCTGATGGCCCGCGCGCACGGCAAGCCGCTGGTGTTGTTGCCGGCAGCGATGGTCGGCCGCTTCCAGCACGGTCACGCGCTCTATCGCGCCGATCGCGGCGCGCTCGCGCCTGCCGACCTCGAGGGCAAGCGGGTCGGCATCCGCTCGTTCACGACCACGACGGGAGCATGGATGCGCGGCATCCTGGCCAACGACTACGGCGTCAACCTCGACAGCATCGACTGGGTGACCTTCGAGGACCCGCATATCGCCGAATATGTCGACCGCACCGAACGCGCGCCAAAGAGCAGCACCATCATCCAGATGCTGAAGGACGGCGAGCTCGACGCCGTGCTGGGCGAGACCTCGAGCGATCCCGCGCTCAAGCCGCTGTTCGCCGATCCGGCCGGCGAGGCGGCGCGGTGGTATGCGCGGCATGGTGTCGTGCCGGTCAATCATCTGGTGGTGGTGACAGAGCGGCTCGCGACATCGCGGCCGGATGTGGTGCGCAGCCTCTACGAGCTCCTCAAGCGCGGCAAGGCCAGGGCTGGTCCGTCCGGCGTGCCGGACCTGGTGCCGTTCGGCGTCGAGGCGAACCGCAGGCCGCTCGAACTGATGATCGACTATTGCGTCCAGCAGGCATTGATCCCGCGTCGCGTCGCGGTCGACGAACTGTTTGACGACACAATACGGGACTTGAACTGATGACAATCTCTAGCGATCCGCGGCAATGGCAGATCGGCATGCTCGGCTATGGCGAGGTCGGCCGCATCCTTGCCGAGGATCTGCGCAAGCAGGACGTCAAGGTCGCCGCCTATGACATCAAGCTCGATCGCGGGCAGGGCGCGCCGCTGCGCGCACACGCGGCGGAGATCGGCGTCGCGCTCGCGCAATCCCACGCCGATCTCGCGGCGCGGGCCGATTTCATCATCTCGGCGGTGACGGCGAGCCAGGCGGTGGCGGTGGCCGAGGCCTGCGCGCCGGCGATCGGGAAGGGCGCCTGGTTTCTCGATTTCAACTCGGCCTCGCCCGGCGCCAAGCAGCGCGCCGCCGCTCACATCGATGGCGCCGGTGGCCGCTACGTCGAGGGCGCGGTGATGACCTCGCTGCCGCCGTATCGGATCAAGGTGCCGCTGCTGCTCGGCGGCTCGGGCGCGCGGGAGCTGGCGCCGCTTTTGGTTGCGCTCGGCTTCGCGGCCAAGGTCGCGAGTGACGAACTCGGCGTGTCGTCGGCGGTCAAGATGTGCCGCAGCATCATGATCAAGGGCCTGGAGGCGCTGGTGATCGAGAGCTTTACCACCGCACGCGCCTATGGCGTCGAGGATGCGGTGCTCGCCTCGCTCAAGGAGACCTTCCCTGCCATCGATTGGGAGAAGCAGGGCGCCTATTTCTTCCAACGGGTGATCGAGCATGGCCGACGGCGCGCCGAGGAGGTGCGCGAGGTGGCGGAGACCGTGCGCGAGGCCGGGCTTGCGCCATGGTCTGCGTCTGCTACCGCCGAGCGGCAGGGTTGGATCGCCGATCTTGCCGATGAGGGCGTGTTCGGGCGTAAGGGAACGCCGGACTTCGCCCGCAGCGCAGACTGGCGGACCGAGGCCGATAGAATTCTCGCGCGCATCAAGTCCTGAAACCTGCTGCGGAGAATCCGTCGCGTTCCCTGCGGACGCGCGATGCGCTATTGCTCCTTGAACAGTTTTGGTCTGGAGGCACTTCCATGAAGAATTCCGACAAGGTCGTCGCCATCACGGGGGCGGCGCGCGGCATCGGCAAGGCCTGCGCGGCGCGTTTCCTGTCCGATGGCGCCAGGGTCGTCATCTCGGATGTCGACGCTGCTGGGCTCGTCCACACCGCCAACGAACTCGGACATGAGGATCGGTTGCGGGCCGTCGAAGCCGACGTCAGCAAGCGCGCCGATGTCGATCGCATCGTCGCTACGGCGGTCAAGGAGTTCGGCCGGCTCGACGTCATGGTCAACAATGCGGGCGTGGCGCGCAACCGCGACTTCCTCGAGATCAGCGAAGCCGAATTCGACGACGTCATGGGGATCAACCTCAAGGGCGCGTTCTTCGGCGTCCAGGCCGCAGCGCGGCAGATGATCGCGCAGGGCGGTGGCGGCGTCGTCGTCAACATGTCCTCGGTCAATGCGCTGCTTGCGATCCCCTCGCTTGCGACCTATGCGATGTCCAAGGGCGCCATGAAGCAGCTGACCTCGGTGGCCGCGGTGGCACTGGCGCCGCACGGCATTCGCGTCGTGGCGGTCGGGCCGGGCACGATCCTGACCGAGATGGTGGCGACGGCGATCTTCTCGTCGGAGGATGCGCGGCGCAGCGTGCTGTCGCGCACCCCGGCCGGCCGCTGCGGCGAGCCGAGCGAGGTCGCTTCCGTCGTGGCCTTCCTCGCCAGCGAAGATGCCTCCTACATCACTGGCCAGACCATTTACCCCGACGGCGGGCGGTTGATCCTCAACTACACGGTGCCGGTCAACGAGAAGAAGTAGAGGGCAGGTTCAATCGCGAGCACAGCGAAACTCCTCGGCCTGCCGTTGCAAGGGCGCATGCCAAAATATCGAAAACAACCCCATGCAAAGTAGCCCGCGGCCGGCGTTCGACACGGCAACTTGACATGTCGGGCAAATCGGCGGTATTATTCCGTTATTCAGAAATCACGCAAGTGGCGTCCTCATCCTCACCTGTCATCGCCCGGTTTAACCGGGCGACCCAGTACGCCGCGGCCCATCGGCTCAGGCACGACCGCCTCTGGAATACTGGATCACCCGCATGCGCGGGTGATGACACCGGATGGCTAGCGGCCCTTGAACTGCGGCTTGCGCTTCTCCATGAAGGCGCTGCGGCCCTCGCGGAAATCCGCGCTGTCCATGCAGTCGATGCCGATCTGCTTGATCGCGGCCATGTCGCGATCGGCGGGGTCCTTCAGCACCTGCGCGATGGTGATCTTGGCGGCCTTGATCGCCAGCGGCGCGTTGCCGGAGATGGTGCGCGCGATCTCCATGGTCGCGTCCCAGAGCTCGGCATCCGGCAGCACGCGATCGACGAGGCCGATCCGCAGCGCTTCGGTGGCGTCGATCCGCATGCCGGTATACATGATCAGCCGCGCCCACGACGGGCCGACCAGCGACACCAGATGGCGTAAGCCCTCATAGCCATAGGCGATGCCGAGCTTGGCGGCGGGAATGCCGAACTGGCCGCTGGCGCCGGAGATGCGGATGTCGGTCAGCATCGCGACCTGCATGCCGCCGCCGAGGCAGAAGCCGCGGATGCAGGCGATGGTCGGCTTCGGATAGTCGGCGAGCAAAGCGCGCTGGGCCGCGCTGCGCCGTGAATATTCCTCGGAAGCCTCGGCGTTGTGCCTGGTCTTCTCGAACTGGCTGATATCGGCGCCCGACACGAAGGCCTTGTCGCCGGCGCCGACCAGGATCACGACGCGGACATCAGGATCGTCGCGCAAGGCGATCAGCGCCTCGCCGAGCCCTTCCCACATCTCCAGCGACATCGCATTGCGCTTGTCGGGATTGTTGAAGGTGATGACGCCGACGCCATCGACCACGCTTTGCAGGATCTTGCCGTCGGCAAGCGATTGATCTGACATGTTTGGTATCCGAGGGTCCGGTCTGATTTCGGCCAAACCTAGCACCTGGGTGGAAGCCGGAGCAGGCGCTTTAGGGCACGGCGCGATTGCACCGGCGTGCGGCAACTCTCCCGATAGTTGTGTGGTCTGTAAAATAAACCGCTGCGCGCGTTACGCCAGCTGTTCCGGATCATCGGCCGCGCGTACGCGCGCAATACCCTCTTCGGTCGCATTCGCACCGGCCGCCGCGATCGCAATCTCCCGCGCGAGGTTGGTGCATTCGGCCCACAGCAGGAAGAACACCAGCGGCGGCCGTTCGCGCGCCTCCAGCATCCGCCGGCAGCGCTCCGCCGCACCGTCGAGCGCCCACCACTGCCGGGCGACGACCATGACCTTGCGGAAGCTTCGCAGCGTGCCGGAGAACTTTTGCGGGTCGGCACCCACGATGGTGCCGCAATGGTTCAACCAGTTCAGCCCGGCGTAGATCGCAATCCCGTAATCCTCGATCGGGGTGCCCGTGAAATCGACGACCGTGTTGTCGTGCGCGCGCTGGCGCAGGAAGGCGTCGATCATCTCCGCCTGGCGGGACGGATCGGCCAGCAGCGAGGTGTCCTGCCGCGGCACCATCGGAACATAGCGCATCGCTTCCAGCCGGGTGTGCTCCCAGATCGCTCTGGTATCGCCGAGCAGGTCGCCGGACTTGCGCTTGCAGGCCGGATAGACCAGCACGCCGTTGTCGGCGAGATCGAGATAGCGCGGCACGACCTTGTCGAGTGCGGCGAGAAACGCCAATGGATCGGTGAGGCCGCGCAAGTCGCCGGCGGCGTCCTCCGCGGGTGCAGGCTTGTTGACGCGTGTCCAGCCGAAATTGGCCATCCCCGGGCGCCCCGATCTCAACCTGTCCGTCAGGTTAAATGGAAAATGCGCCAAATCAACTGCGGCATTTGCCGCAACGCGCCCGCTGCTGCCGGTTGACGCGGGAAACCGCCGCGCCTAGCTCATGGTTAATCGGTGCGCAACGCGGTTGCCGCCGCCGCTTTCGGAACGTATCGCCCATGACTGCATCCGACCGCCGATCGCATTGGCAGACCGTCTATCTGACCAAGGGCGAGCAGCAGGTGAGCTGGTCGCAGGCCGATCCGCAGCCGTCGCTGCGCCTGATCGAATCCGTCGCGCCCGGGCGCGACGCATCGATCATCGATGTCGGCGGCGGTGCCTCGCGGCTTGTCGATGCGCTGCTGACGAGCGGCTTTCACGATGTCACGGTGCTCGATCTCTCAGAAGCTGCGCTGGCGAGCGCGCGGCAGCGGCTCGGCACGGCGGGCGAAGCGGTACGTTGGGTCGCCGATGATGCGACGGTCTGGCAGCCCCAGCGGGCCTTCGACATCTGGCACGATCGTGCGGCGTTTCATTTCCTCGTCGAGGAAAACGATCGCGCGGCCTATCTCGACCGGCTGCATCGCGGCGTCCGGGCAGGCGGCCACGCCGTGATCGGCACCTTCGCGCCTGATGGTCCGGAGAAGTGCAGCGGCCTGCCGGTGCAGCGCTATGATCCGGCAACGCTCAGCCGGACCATCGGTCCGGCCTTCGAGCTGATCGCCGAGGAGCGGCATCGGCACGTCACGCCCTGGGGAGCTGCGCAGTCGTTCCAGTTCAGTGTGCTGCGGCGGAAGTGACCGGCCGAAGAGGCGCGACTTGCCAAATCTGTGCAATATGTCGGTGAAGGTAGAGGCAGCCGAATTCGATGTCGCTGCCGGCCAGAAGGAGAGCGGAGATGACGGATGCGCCGCGCCCGATCCGCGAGATCGCGAGCTATCACGCCCATGTTTATTACGACCCCGCGACCAGCCGGATCGAGGCGGAACGGCTGCGCAACTGGATCGGTGAGCGCTTCCTGGTCACGCTCGGGCGCTGGCACGACGTCAAGGTCGGTCCGCACGATCAGGCGATGTATCAGGTGGCGTTTGCGGCCGAGCTGTTTCCGACCCTGGTGCCGTGGCTGATGTTGAACCATGGCAGCCTCAGCATCCTGGTCCATCCCAACACGACCAATCCGCGCCGCGATCATCGCGACGATCCGCTCTGGATCGGCACGCCGCTTGCCGTCCACGCCGACAAGCTGCCGGAAGAGTCCGAAATGGAGCAGGCGCCGGCGCCGAACACGTCGCCGACATTGCGGCCCTGAGCACCCGGTTGCCGGGATGCGTAAAGTTTGACGCAATTGTATTAAACAGCAAGGTCGATCGCGCGATGGTCGAGATGATCACCAAGACCGCGAAGATCATGCAGAAGCAGGTGGTCGCGGAATTCGTCGAGAGCCTCGCGATCCTGGACGAACTGCGCCAGATCGGGGTCGACTACGCCCAGGGCTACGCCATCGGGAAGCCGGTCCCGGTCTTCACCCTCTGGGAAGAAAAGATCGCCTGAGGCGCCGAAATTGTCCCGAATCGGGACTTTTTGGGCCATTTCGGCCCGCCGAGCGCTGATTCTCAGCCACTTTCCATCCGAAAAACGTTTAAAAAACCTCTCGTTGCCCGCTCTGTCTCGATTATGCCTTACTCTAATTCCCTGATATGATGAGTGATCGGTGAATCCCACGTGGGCCGGGCAACAGGCCCCAGAGCACCGTACTTGGGGATGATGGGTCAACGTACGACGAAAGCTGCCGGGCGTAGGTCGAGCCGCGGCATATCCCTGATGGGCAGC
Organism: Bradyrhizobium sp. 26S5; assembly: GCF_036923295.1. Taxonomy (NCBI): domain Bacteria; kingdom Pseudomonadati; phylum Pseudomonadota; class Alphaproteobacteria; order Hyphomicrobiales; family Nitrobacteraceae; genus Bradyrhizobium; species Bradyrhizobium sp. 26S5. The sequence continues at coordinate 2,260,926 of NZ_CP145948.1, forward strand.
ACGGCGTTTGCCGTGAGCGCGCTTGCGCTGTCGGCTGGCCTTGCCGCCTGGGCAGTCGGCATCGATCCCACCGCGTGGCTGCACGGACCGGCGCTCGCCAACAGCAGCGCCGCGCTGAGCTTCGAAGACCGGTTCGGCTCGCGCTCCACGCTCAATTCGGCCTCGCTTTATTATCCACTGCGCCGCGGGTTCCGTTCGAGCCGCGGCGATTTCAACACCGAGTTCGATCAGATCGAGGATGCGCTGGCCGGCCAGTTGCGTGACACGCAGACCGAACAACCCAGCCAGCCGGCGACGGCGTCCGTCGCCGCTACGATGTCTACGACGACGTCCACGGTGCCGATGCCGCGGTCACGGCCGGCCGAAGCCAATCTGCTGGCGCGGAACGATCAGCCCCCGCAGGCGCCGGTGCCGCAGGGCGACAACCGCACGTTCCTGCAGAAGATCGCCGACATGATGCCGGGCAAGCTGCAGCTTGCCTCGATCGATCCGAACGACGGATTGTTGTCCGGTCCGAGCCCCGATCTCGGCGCGCTCGGCTACGACAGCACCACGGCGGTCTACGACATCACCGGCCGCATCGTGTACATGCCCGACGGCACCAAATTCGAGGCGCATTCGGGCCTCGGCAATCTGCTCGACGATCCGGCACATGTGAATGCCCGTAACGCGGGCGCGACGCCGCCCGGCATCTACGAGATGAAGCCGCGCGAGAAGCTGTTCCACGGTGTGCCTGCGCTGCGCATGACCCCGGTCGATGGCAGCGACCCGTTCGGACGGGTCGGCCTGCTGGTCCACAGCTACATGCTCGGGCCGAACGGCGATTCCAACGGCTGCATCTCCGTGAAGCACTACGACAGGTTCCTGCAGGCCTACCGCAACGGTACGGTCAAGCGCATCGCCGTCATCGTCAGCATCAAGGACGTTAAGTCGGCATCGACGCGCGCGCCGTCGAACTCGTAGGCCGAGTATGGCGTCGCCAGCGTCGCTGGCGACTGATTTTTGCCTTATCATGCTTGGTCGGCGACGGCGGTTAGCCGATCTCTTTCCTGACCGTCGCGGCAGCGTCGCACATCGCCTTCAATTTTCCGAACGCGACGTGGCGCGGCATGTATTTCATGCCGCAGTCCGGTGCCACCACCAGCCGCTCCGCCGGCACATGCTTCAGGCCGTTGCGAATCCGATCGGCGACGACGGCGGCGGATTCGATCTCGGGATTGCCGAGGTCGAGTACGCCGAGCATGATCTTCTTCGATGAGAGATCCCTGAGCACGCCGAGATCGAGCTTCGGTTGGGCCGCCTCGATCGAAATCTGATCGGCGATGGTGTCGTCGAGCTCGGCAAGGAAGGAATAGCCGGCCGGCTTGGTCGAGCCCGGCACCACCGCGGCATAGCCGAAGCAGAGATGCACCACGGTCGGGATCGTGATGCCCTCGAGCGCACGATTGATCGCCTTCACCGCATAGCGCTTGGCGAGATCCGGATTGTTGCGCACCCAGGGCTCGTCGAGCTGGATGACGTCGGCGCCGGCATTCTCGAGGTCGCGTGCCTCGGCATTGACGGCCGCGGCGAAGGCCATCGCGAGCTCCTCGTCGTCCTTGTAGAACTCGTTCCTGGCCTGCTGACTCATCGTGAACGGGCCGGGCAGGGTGATCTTTGCGGCACGGTCGGTGTTGTTGCGCAGGAACTGCATGTCGTGCAGCTCGACCGGTCCCCTGCGCTTCACAGGGCCGACCACGCGCGGCACCGGCGTCTGCGCGTTGCCGGTGCGTGCCGTGATCATCGCGGGGTTGTCGGCATCGATGCCGTCAAGGGCGGTGGCAAACCGGTTGGAGTAGCTCTCGCGACGGATCTCGCCATCGGTCACGATGTCGATGCCGGCGCGCTCCATGTCCCTGATCGCCACGATGGTCGCGTCGTCCTGTGCTTCCTCGAGATGCTCGGCCGGCAGCCGCCACATTGCGTGCATGCGGGTGCGCGGCACCGACTTCGACAGCATGGCGCGATCGACCAGCCATTCCGGCTGCGGGTAGCTGCCGACGACGGTGGTGGGCAGCAGATGCCTGGGCAGGTTCATGATGTCCTCCTTCTTCTTGTTGCGTGGCCGGCTCAAGCCGCCCGCGTTGCAGTTGCCGCAACTTCGTTCTTCACCGGGTTGCGCAGCACGCCGATGCCGGAAACCTCGACCTCGACGACGTCGCCATCCTTCATCCACAGCGGCGGCGTGCGATAGGCGCCGACGCCGCCGGTGGTGCCGGTGACGATGACGTCGCCGGGCACGAGCTCGGTGAAGGTCGAGCAATAGGCGATCAGCGTCGCGACGTCGAACACCAAGTCGGAGATCGGCGCCGCCTGCACCTCGACGCCGTTGAGACGGGTTGCGATGTGCTGCTTGCTGATGTCGGAAAGTTCGTCGGTCGTCACCATCCACGGCCCGAAGCCACCTGTGCCGACGAAATTCTTGCCGGGCGCGAATTGCGAGGTGTGGCGCTGCCAGTCGCGGATGCTGCCGTCATTGTAGCAGGCATAGCCGGCGACATGGCCGAGCGCGGCCTCGCGCTTGATGCGCCGGCCGGCCTTGCCGATGATAACCGCCATCTCGCCCTCATAGTCGAAGCGCTCGGACTCCAGCGGCCGGATCATCGGCTGTCCGGCGCCGACCTGGCTGTTGGCGAAGCGGGTGAAGATCATCGGATGTGGCGGCGTCGGATGGCCGCTCTCGGCGAGATGCGTCGCATAGTTGACGCCGATGCAGAAGATCTTGTCGGGATCGGGCACCGTCGGCAGCAGCTCGATGTCCTTCAGCGCGTGATCGGCGCGCTCGCTTTGCAGCTTCCTCAGTTCATCGAGCGAGCCGCTCGTCAGCAGCGCCTTCAGCGTCGGGTACGCCGTCAGCCGCTTGCCGGCGTCGATCACCCCTGCATCGGTGACGATGCCGTAGCTTGCGGTACCCGCCGCCTTGAAACTTGCGATCTTCATGGTCTCTCACTCTCTTCGATGGAGGAAACATAGTCCTGGATAGGAAGTACGATGTCGCCGTTGCGGATAGGGACGCATTGCGGCGGAAAGTCCTGACGGAAGCGGGCGCCACTGGTCTCGGCGCGATCGAGGAAGCGGTCGAGATGCGCCATCGCGCCGGTCGGCAAATCGTGCAGCACCAGCAGCGTCCAAGGCTGCGCGCGGCATTGTTCGAGTGCACGCTCAGTCCAGCCGTCGGGATCGTCCCAGTCGCGCGGGATCGCGTTCCAGAGCACGCAGCTGTAGTTGTTGTGGACGAGATAATCGACCACGGAGGGTTTTAGCAGCCGATCGTCGAGATTGCCGCCGCCGCCAAACGGCCGGAACCAGCGGTTCGGGTGAGAGAGCTCGCCGATCGCGGCCTGGGTGCGGCCGATCTCGCGCTGGGCCGTGTCCGCGCCGGGCTGCTGGCCGAGCGGAACGCTGTGCGTATAGGTGTGATTGCCGATCCAGTGGCCTTCGTCGCGCGCGCGGGCGGCGAGGCAGCGGCGCGCGGGGTCGCCGAGTTTCTCGCCGATCACGAAGAATGTGGTCTTGATGTCGCGCTCGCCCAGGATATCGAGCACGCGTGGCGTCACGTCGGGCTCCGGTCCATTGTCGAACGTCAAGGTCAGGTCGAACACGTCGCGATCCCCTTACGTCGCCGGCTGCATCGCGCCGGAGCCGACTTCGTCGGCGGCGCTCTGGCCGGCGCGCGTGCCGGTCTGCCAGATCGCGGCCTTGCGCTCGACCCAGCGGATCGCGGTGTTGAAGGCGATCGCCATGAACAGCACCAGCAGCACGCCGGCGAACACGTGCGGGCTGTCGAGAATGGTGCGGTAGCGCGAGATCAAATAGCCGATCCCGGCCGAGGAGATCAGCATCTCCGAAACCACCACGCCGACGATGACGAGCGCGCCGCCGACCCGCAGGCCCGACAGCACGGTCGGTATCGCCGCGGGGATGATGACGCGGACCAGGCGCTGGCCCAGCGTCGCGCCCATGCTGCGGGCAGCGAGCAGCAGTTGCGGGTCGATGGTCTGAATTCCGGCCGCGGTCGCCAGCATGGTCGGCAGGAAGCCGTAGATCGAAGCGAAGGCGATCTTGGACTCCGAGCCGATGCCGAGCCACACCGTGAACACCGGATAGAGGATCACGAGCGGGACCGCATAGAGGCTCGAGACCATCGGCATGATCAGAAGCCGCGGCCGCGGCAGGCTGCCGACGATGGCGCCGAGCAGGATGCCGCCGCCGCAGGCGAACGCCATCGAGACCGCGACCTCGTAGAGCGTCACCGCGAGCGCATGGCCATATTCGGCGGCGTCGTTCCAGCCGGCGAGCAGGGTGGAGGACAGCGACGGCAGGAACAGTTCGGGGATCAACCCGGTGCGCGGCAACAGCTCCCACAGCGCAATCAGCGCTATGACGATCAGATGGCGAAGTGTTCTCGCGCTCATTGCTGTCTCACGCCGATTTGCGGATGTGGCGCCAGATGCGGTCGCGCAGCGCGCCGAAGGCGTCGCCGCTCAGCATCTCGTAGGTTCGCGGCCGCGGCAAATTGACCTGCAGCTGATCGACGATGCGGCCGGGCCGCGGCGACATCACGATCACCTCATCGGCGAGATAGACCGCCTCGGTCAGGCTGTGAGTCACGAACACGACGGTCTTGCCGGTCGCGGCCCAGATCCGCAGCAGCTCGTCGCCCATCGTCATGCGGGTCTGCTCGTCGAGCGCGGCGAACGGCTCGTCCATCAACAGCACCGGAGGGTCCTGCACCAGGCCGCGCGCGATCGAGACGCGCTGCTTCATGCAGCCGGAAAGCTCGTGCGGGTGACGCTTGCCGAAGCCTTCGAGGCCGACCAGCTTGAGCGCGTCCTGCGCCTTGGCCCGGCGCTCCGCCTTGGCGACGCCGCGCAGCGCCAGCGGAAACTCGACATTGTCTTCGGCGCTCAGCCACGGAAACAGGCTCGCTTCCTGGAACACGACGCCGACACGGTTCGGGTCGGGCTGCGGGATCGGCGCGCCGTTGATGGTGATGGTGCCTGAGGTCTGCGCGCGCAGCCCGGCCATCATCATCAAGAGCGTGGACTTGCCGCAGCCGCTCGGGCCGACCAGCACGACGAAGCGCCCCGGCTTGATGTCGAGCGAGACGTCCTCCAGCGCGACGACGTCCTGCGACCTGGTCCGGAACACCTGGCCGACATTCCTCACCTCGATCGCGCCGGCGCGCGGCGGCGGCTTCAATGGTGTCACGTTCGCCAATGGCTGCATCGTGTTTCCACCCATCTGATCAGTTCATTGAAGGTCATGGCGATCGCGGCGACCATCACGACGCCGGCGAGCAGCTGCTTCATCTGGAAATTCTCGCCCCAGGTCGCGATCTGGTGGCCGATGCCGTCGCGCGAGGCGTACATCTCGGCGAGGATCACGCCGGTGAGGTTGAAGATCATCGAAATCCGCAGCGCTTCCAGCAGCACCGGCAGCATGCTCGGCAGATAGACGCGGAATGCGGTCTGGATGCGCGTCGCGCCATAGGAGCGGGCCACCGTCAAATGCTCGACCTTGACCGATTCTACCGCCGTCGTGGTCGACATGATCACGATGAAGATCGTCGAGAAGAATCCGAACCCGACCTTCTGCGCAAAGCCGACGCCGAACACCAGGATGAACATCGGCAGGAAGATCGATTTCGGAATGCTGAAGGCGAAGAACAGCAGCGGCTTCGCCACATCGGCAAAATAGCGGTTCTCCGCGATCAGGAAACCGATCAACGCACCCATCGGCACCGCGAGCGCAAAGGCGGTCAACACTTCGGTCGCGGTCACCAGGAGATCGGTCCGCACGCTCGACCGTTGCAGGAGGTCGCCGAGCGTCATCAGCGTGTCCGATGCCGACGGCAGCAGGCGCGGATTGACGATGCCGGTCCGCGACAGCATCTCCCATAGCGCGAAGATCGCGATCACGATCGCAACCCGAGCGAGCTTGATGGCGAGGGTGGCCTGCATGTTACGGCTTGGTCGGCACCGGCTTGAACTTGGTCGAGATCACATCCCCGACTGGAACGATGTCCTTCAGTCCGCCGAGCTTGGCGAGATCGAGCGAGAGCTGCACCGCCGCCGGCACATTGGCCGCGCCCATGTTGCCGTCGGTCTCCAGCTTCATGATGGTGTTGTCGTATTCCATCGCGGCGATCTCGGCCGGCATCTCGTAGAGGTCGGCGATCAGCTTCACGGTGACGTCGCGGTTGGCGCGCATGAACTGCACGGCGCCATAGAGCGCATTGACGGCCTTCTGGACCACCTCTGGCTTGGCCTCGGCGAACTTGTCGAGCACGATCCAGCCCGCGGTGAGGTTCGGCGGTGCCGCGGTCGCATAGTCGAGGATGGTCTTGGCTTCGCCCGACTTGGCGACCTGGAAGCTCAGCGGCGAATAGACGACGGCGGCATCGACATTGCCGGCGAGCAGGTTCGGCACCAGGCCGCCGCCGCCGACCGGCACGCGGGTGAAATCGATCTTCCTGTCCTGGATGGTCCAGAGCGCGAGCAGGTCGGAGCCGGAGCCTGCTGCGGTGATCCCGACCTTCTTGCCGTTGAGATCCTTGACCTCGAGCGTCGACTTGGCCGGCACCATCAGTTGCCAGCCGAAATTGCCCATCGCGGCATTGGCGACGATCCGCGACATCACGCCCTTCTTGCGGCCGGCTGATACCAGCGACGGCGGATCGAGGATGATGTCGGCAGCACCGGCGGCCATGCCCTCGAAGGTCTCGGCGCCGCTGCGGTAGACGGTCAGCTCGGCCTTGATGCCTTCCTTCTCGAACAGTTTTTGCCGGACCGCGGTCTCGGCGATCGTCGTCGGCCAATAGGTCTTGGTGGGCAGGCCGACGCGGATCGTTTCGGCAGCATAGGCGGGGCCAGCCAGCACAGTGGTGGCGATCAGGGTTGCCAGCGCGCGGCGGCGCGTGATGCTCATGGTTCTGTTTCTCCCGGATTATCGATTGTTGTTATTTTCGTCGCGTCGCGCTCCGCAGAATCAGGTGGTGCCGTTGACCTCCGCAATGCGCGGAGCGGCGAGCTCGACGAATTCCCTGGTGATGCCAAAATGCTTTGACAATGCGCGAACGGCCGCATCCGCATCGCGTGCCAAGACGGCCTCCACGATCGCGGCGTGCTCGGCTTCGACGTCGCGCGTCCTGCCGACCTCGCGGCGGATCGAAAGCCGCCGATAGCGCTCGCTCTGCTCATGCAGCACATCGCGGAAGCCGAGCAGCCATTGCGAGCCGCAGGCATTGACCAGCGCGCGATGGAAAACGCGATGACGGACCACCCATTCCTCATAGTGCACGGTCGGATCGTCGGGATAGCGATGGGGAACGGCCTTCAGCGACTCCCAGGCGGCCGAGACCGAGTGCAGCCAAGCCTGGTCGCCGCGCTCGATCGAGCGCCGCAACGCCAGTCCCTCGATGTCGATCCGGGTCTGCGTGACGTCGGCGAGATCGGCGAGCGAGACCGGGCAGACGCGGAAGCCGCGCTGGTCGGAGGCCTGCACCAGGCCGTCGGCCACCAATCGTGACAACGCCTCGCGGACCGCGGCGAGGCTGACCGAGAACTGCTTGGCGAGGCCGGCGATGTGCAGCTTCTGGCCGGGAAGCAGCCGGGTCGACAGGATGTCGGCCCGCAGCCGCTCCTGAACCGCCGATGTCAGGCTTCGCGGCCCGTCGCCGGCCAAGCCCTCGCGAAAACTCAACCCTATGTTCATGGCCGGCAGACTGGCCGACGGCCTTTTTGCCGTCAATCGAAAATCGATTTTATGTGCCGGATTGGTCTAATAGTGCAGTTATGTATACTGAGATAATGGATTTCGGTGAAGATTTCACAAAACTTGCCGGACAATCGGAGATAATGTATACAGATAGAATTCAGATTAGGGAGGATAGCGTGCAAAAGCCCTTTCCAATGAACGCGTGGTACGCGGCCGGCTGGGATGCCGAGATCAAGCACGCGTTGTTGCCGCGGACGATCTGCGGCAAGCATGTCGTGATGTACCGGAAGGGCGACGGCGAGGTCGTGGCGCTTGAGGATGCCTGCTGGCATCGCCTGGTGCCGCTCTCCAAGGGCCGGCTCGATGGCGATACCGTGGTCTGCGGCTATCACGGCCTGAAATACAATGCGCAGGGCCGCTGCACCTTCATGCCCTCGCAGGAGACCATCAATCCGTCGGCTTGCGTGCGCGCCTATCCCGTCGTCGAGCGCCACCGCTTCATCTGGCTCTGGATGGGCGATCCCGCGCTGGCCGATCCCGCGCTGGTGCCCGACATGCACTGGAACCACGATCCGGCCTGGGCCGGCGACGGCAAGACCATTCACGTCAAATGCGACTATCGCCTGGTCGTCGACAATCTCATGGACCTGACGCACGAGACCTTCGTGCATGGTTCGAGCATCGGCAATGAGGCAGTCGCCGAAGCGCCGTTCGACGTCACCCATGGCGAGAAGACCGTCACCGTGACGCGCTGGATGCAGGGCATCGAGCCGCCGCCGTTCTGGGCCAAGCAGCTCGAGAGGCCGGGCCCGGTCGATCGCTGGCAGATCATCCGCTTCGAGGCGCCGTGCACCGTCAATATCGACGTCGGCGTTGCTCCGGCCGGATCGGGCGCGCCGGAGGGCGATCGCTCGCAGGGCGTCAACGGCTATGTGCTCAACACCATCACGCCGGAGACCGAGAAGACCTGTCATTATTTCTGGGCCTTCGTCCGCAATCACCGCATCACCGAGCAGCGCCTGACCTCGGAAATCCGCGATGGCGTCGCCGGCATCTTCCACGAGGACGAGATCATCCTGGAGGCGCAGCAGCGCGCGATGGACGAGAATCCGGACCGCGTGTTCTACAATCTCAACATCGATGCCGGCGCGATGTGGGCGCGGCGGGTCATCGACCGCATGGTGGCGAAGGAAAATCCGCCGCAGCAGCTGCAGGCGGCGGAGTAGGCCAAGCCATGGCGGAACGCGAAGCCGATCGCTCAGTGTCGCAGACCGTGCGGGCGCAGCTTGCGCTGCGCGACCTGGTTCTCTCCGGCCGGCTGCGACCGGGCGAGCGCATCTCGGAACTGCAGGCGGTCGAGATCACCGGGGTGTCGCGCACGCCGGTGCGGATGGCGCTGGTCCGGCTGGAGGAGGAAGGCCTGCTGGAGGCGATCCCGTCCGGCGGCTTCATGGTCAAGGCATTCTCCGAGCGCGACATTCTCGATTCGATCGAGCTGCGCGGCACGCTCGAGGGGCTGGCTGCACGCTTTGCCGCCGAGCGCGGCGTCTCGTCGCGCGATCTCGAGCCGCTGAAGCAATGCCTCAGCGAGATCGACGGCCTGGTGCGGCAGGATCCGATCTCGATGGAAGCCTTTTCGTCCTATGTCGCGCTCAACGCGCGCTTCCACGCGCTGCTCACCGAGCTGTCGCGCAGTCCGCCGCTGATCCGGCAGATCGACCGCGCCTCGGCGCTGCCGTTCGCCTCGCCGAGCGGCTTCGTGATGGCGCAATCGGCGTTGCCCGAGGCGCGCCAGATCCTGCTGATTGCGCAGGACCATCATCGCGTGGTGGTCGACGCCATCGAGAACCGCGAGGGCGCGCGCGCCGAGGCGATCATGCGCGAGCATGCCCGGCTTGCGGCGCGCAATCTGCGGCTGGCGCTGCGCAACCGCACCCATCTCGATCTGCTGCCGGCGCTGGCGCTGATCAATTCGGCGGCCGGCTGAGCGGAGCGTACCATGCGATTCATCGAAACCTGGACCTCCGCCACGCTGCTCGCGACGCACGACCTCACGCCCGGCATCCGCGAATTCCTGCTGCGCCCCGACGGCTTTGCTGCCGCGCCTTACCCCGTCGGCAGCCATATCAATGTCGGCGTCACCATCGAAGGCCAGCCGCAAACACGGTCCTATTCGCTGGTCGGCGAAGTCGATCCGCAAGGCTATCGGATCGCGGTGCGGCGAGCGCCGGATTCCCGCGGCGGCTCGCATTATATGTGGTCGCTCGCGCCGGGGGCGCGGCTCACCATCACGCTGCCGGCCTCGCTGGTCCAGCTCGACTGGACGCGGCGACAGTTCTGCCTGATCGCGGGTGGCATCGGCATCACGCCGATCGTCGGCGCGGCGCAGGCGCTGGCCCGCCACGACGCCGGCGTGACGCTGCACTATGCCGTACGCACGCGCAGCGATGCGGCGTACCTCGACCTGCTCGAACAGCTGCTCGGTGACCGCCTTGTCGTTCATGCCGGCGACGAGGGCAGCCGGCTCGACCTCGACAGTGTGTTCGCGGCGTTGCCGCCGGAGACGATGGCGTTGTTCTGCGGCCCGATGCGGATGCTGGATGCGGCGCGGCGCGCCTGGGAGGCGTCCGGTCGCCCGCTGTCTGATTTGCGCTACGAGACCTTCGGATCGAGCGGGCTGCTGCCGACCGAGGCGTTCCGCGTCCGGCTCAGGGGCCAAGGGACCGAACTGGGGACCGAATTCGTGGTCCCGCGCGACCGCTCGCTGCTGGACGTGCTCAACGAGGCCGGCCATGAGGTGATGAGCGACTGCCGGCGCGGCGAATGCGGCGTCTGCGCGATCGATGTCGTCGATGTCGACGGCGAAATCGACCATCGCGACGTCTTCTTCAGCGACCACCAGAAGCAGGAGAGCCGCAAGATCTGCGCGTGCGTCTCGCGTGCCCGCGGCACCATCACGGTCGACACCCTGCATCGGGCCGACGCGCTCTAACAGGCTCGACCGGTCACGGCATTCGATCAGGGCTACGCCGCGTGCACCGAGTGCTGCGGATCGTGATCGAGCAGGGCCGTGATCTCGCTGGCCGACATCGGCCGGCCGATCAGATAGCCCTGAACTTCGTCGCAACTGGTCTGGCGCAGATATTCGAGCTGATCCGCGGTCTCGACGCCTTCGGCCACCACGCCGATCTGCAGGTCCTGCGCGAGGCCGATCACTGATTTGACGATCGCGGCGCAATCCGGCTGGGTCAGCATGTCCCGGATGAAGGATTGATCGATCTTGATGCGGCTGAACGGCAGCTTGCGCAGATAGGTCAGTGACGAGAATCCGGTGCCGAAATCGTCGAGCGCGACCGTCAGGCCGAGTTCGAGCAGCGCGTTGAGGATCGCGGGCGCCGATCCGTATTTCGAGATCAGCATCGATTCGGTGATTTCGATCTCGAGCCGGTGGGGCGCGACGTTGGTCTGGGCAAGCGCGTCGACGATGGTCTGCAGGATGCCGACGTTCTGAAACTGGACCGCGGAGAAGTTGACCGCGATCCTGATGTCATCAGGCCAGCGCGCCAGCATCGCGCAGGCGCGGCGGATCACCCATTCGCCGAGCTGGTGGATCAGCCCGCTCTCCTCGGCAATCGGAATGAAGACGCTCGGCGGGATCAGGCCACGCGTCGGATGCTGCCAGCGCAACAGCGCCTCGAAGCCGGTGACGCGGCCTTTGCGGATGTCGAGGAACGGCTGGTAGACGAGGAACAACTGGTCCGCCTCGATGGCATGTTCCAGATCCCGCTGCAGGGCGCGGCGGTCGCGTGCCGACTCGTCGTCGCTGGCCTCGAAGAAGCAGATGGTGCCGGGACCGGATTTCTTCCCCCGGTAGAGCGCGATGTCGACGTGCTTGAGCAGATCGTGCGACGTGCTGCCGTCCCGCGGCGCGAGCACGATGCCGATGCTGAGCATTCCGTTGATCTCGAACCCGTCGATCGTAAACGGATCGGCAAAGGCCGCGACGAACCGCTCGGCGATCGCGAGCGCATCCTCGGGCCTGGTCAGGTTGGACATGATCAGCGCGAATTCATCGCCGCCGATCCGCGCGACATGCTCGGCCGCGCGCGTGCAGCGCTGCAACCGGGCCGCAACCTGCACCAGGAATTCGTCGCCCGCGGGATGGCCGAACCTGTCGTTGACCTCCTTGAAGCGATCGAGATCGAGCAGCAGCACGGCGAATTCCTCGCCCGAGCGCGCCAGCCGGTTCAACGCGCCGTTGAGCGCCTCGTTGAAGGCGACGCGGTTTGGCAGATGCGTCAGCGGATCCTGCCGCACGGTCCGTTCGGCCTCGTGCTGGGCGATGATCCGCCGCCTGAACTCGAACGCATTGACGAACACGCCGCGCAGCAGCACGGAGCCGTAGACCAGAACGAGGACGGCCAGCAGGAGATAGACGAAGTCGCCGTCCCGGCCGAGGCACATCGCGGTGCCGACGAAGATTGGTGCGGTGAATGCAATCGCGGCGATCGGGATGGTGGAGAAGGCGAAGGCGCCGCCGGCCAGCATGCCGGCGCACAGGCAGGTGATGACCAATTGTGCGCCGCTCGACGCGTTGGCGAAGAAGGCGACCGGGACGACGCCCCAGGCCGCTCCGAGCGCCAGCGCATTGCGCACCAGCCGGTACATGGTTCGGCGCGACACGAATTGCGGCTTGGCGATGCGGCGCGCTGCGCGCGCTTGCAGGCCGAAGAACAGCGCTGCGCTGCTCACGGCGGCGGCCCAGATCAGCGCGAAGGCCCAATCCGGCGATTGCCACAATGCAACGGCGAGCACCAGCGCGTTGCAGGCGTTGGCCAGCATGATGCCGAAGGAATAGCCGAGGACGAGCGACACCTGCTCGGCGCGGATGTGACCGGCAAGCGCTTCATCCGTCGGTGGTGCACCGAAGGCCGCAAGGTCGCCTGCGAACAAGGTCGCGAAATATGATCTCAGCTGGGTACGCATCTCGCTACATTGCTGCGCGGTCTGGCCATCGCGCAGTGGCGAAGAATTCTCTGCAAACCTTTGACAAACTATGAACTATTGGACCGGACCGAGCCACCGCGGGCTCACGTTTTGGTTCCACCGGCGGGCATTGCTAACAAATCGATACAAATGCGTGACGCGACGTCACGAGACGGCCAAGCCTGCCGGGCGCCACGCTGCTTGATCCCCCGCGGGTTTTTCGCAATGACTTGAGCAATGTCTTTGGTTCCCGCGACGGCAAACCAGAAGGTGCGCATGAGCCTCCCGACCACGAACCACGATCCCGGGTTCCGTATCACGCGGGCCAGCCATGTCGTCCTGACCGTGCGTGATCTCGTGGCGAGCCGGCAGTTCTACGAAAAGGTGATCGGGCTGATCCTGACCGCGGAGGAGGGCGATGCGCTCTATTTCCGCGGGGTCGAGGAGGCCTGTCATCACAGCCTGGTGTTGCGCAAGGGCGAAGGCGCCGTCTGCGCGCGGCTCGGCCTGCGGGTCTTCCAGGACGATGACCTCGACCGGCTCAAGGCCTTCTTCGAGGCGCATGGATGCTACGCGGCCTGGGTCGATGTGCCGCATCAGGGCCGCACCCTGCAGGCGAGCGATCCGGCCGGCACGCCGCTGGAGTTCTGCGCGACGATGCCGGTGGTGCCGCGCATGATCACCAGATTCACCCGCCATGCCGGCGGCTCGGCGCTGCGGCTCGATCACACGCAGGTGCTGACGCCGGAGGTGCGCAAGGCGTGCGAGTTCTACACCGCCGCAGGCTTTCGGCTCAGCGAATATATCGCGCCGGCCGGCACGTTCGATCTGCGCGGCGTGTTCCTGCAGCGCAAGGGCAATCCGCACGACATGGTGTTCTTCAATGGGGCGGGACCGCGGCTGCACCATTTCGCGTATCTCGCGCCCGAGGTTCATCATTTGCTCAACGCCTGCGATATCGCCGGCGAGCTCGGCTATGGCGCTGCGGTCGAACGCGGCCCGGGGCGGCACGGGCCGGGACACGCGATGTATGTCTACATGCGCGATCCCGACGGGCATCGCGTCGAGCTGTTCAACACGCACTACCAGATCATGGACATCGAGAGCGAGCCGATCGGCTGGGATCCCTCCGACCACAAAATCTCGTTTCCATGGGGACTGCCGGCGCGGCAGGCCTGGTTCGAGGAGGCGACACCGTTCGCCGATGTCGCGATCCGCGAGCCAGAGGTGAAACCGAAGCCGCTGACGCTCGAGAGTTACCTCGCGAAGTAGCATGGCACTCTCAGTCGCGAATCGCATCTATGACGTCGCCATCGTCGGGCTCGGGCCGGTCGGTGCGATCTTCGCCAATCTGCTCGCGAAAGCCGGCTTGCGAATCGCCGTCGTCGAGCGCGTCGCCGACATCTACGACAAGCCGCGCGCGATCACGCTCGATCATGAGGCACTGCGCGTGCTGCAGGCGATCGGGCTCGGCGATTTCATGGAGCAGGCGATCGCGCCGCACAACGGCTCGCACTATCTCGGCGTCGACGGCGAGATCATCAAGATCTTCGACCCGATGCCGCCGCCGTTTCCGCTCGGCTGGATCCCGAACGTCACCTTCGTGCAGCCGGATGTCGAGCAGGCGCTGCGCGACAAGCTCGCCGAATATCCGCATGCCGACGTTCTCCTTGCGGCCGCCGGCGTGGCGCTGCAGCAGGATGAGAACGCGGTGACGCTGACGGCGCGGCGCGAGTCCGGTGAGGAGTTCTTGATCCGCGCGCGCTATCTGGTCGGCTGTGATGGCGCCAACAGTTTTGTGCGCAAGCGGCTCGGCATCGGCCTGGAAGACCTCGCCTTCGATGAATGGTGGATGGTGGTGGACACGCTGACCAGCGAGCCCGCCAAACGGCCGTCCCGGAGTTTCCAGTATTGCTGGCCGTCGCGACCCGGCACCTTTGTGCCGGGGCCGCGCAATCTGCGGCGCTGGGAGATCAAGCTGTTGCCGGGCGAGGATCCCGATTTGGCCGGCATGCCCGACAACGTCGTGAAGCTGCTGAAAGGCTTCACCGACATCTCCGACCTCACGATCTGGCGCTCGGCGGTCTATCGTTTCCACGCGCTGCTCGGCGAGCGCTGGCGCGACCGCCGCGTACTGCTGATGGGGGACGCCGTGCACCAGACGCCGCCGTTCCTCGGGCAAGGGCTGTGCGCAGGCATCCGCGATGCCGTGAACCTTGCCTGGAAGCTGAGGCTGGTTCTCCGTGGCGATGCCGACGAGGCGCTGCTCGACAGCTACGAGGTCGAGCGCAAGCCGCATGTCCGCGCCGTCGTCGCCAGCGCCAAGGAGTTCGGCAAGATCATCGGCGAACTCGATCCTGAGGCTGCCGCCGAGCGCGACGTGCGGCTGCGTGCCGACCTGAAGGCCGGCAAGGCCGAAACCATCAGGCAGAAATTCATCCCCGATCTCGTCTCCGGTCTGATCGCGCGCGATGCCGATCTTGCCGGGCGGCTGTTCGTGCAGCCGCATGTGCGTGCGCCGGCCGGGCGGACCTGCCGGCTCGACGATCTGCTCAAGCCGGAGTTTGCGATCGTGACGGCGGCGGCAGAGCCGATGGCATGGCTGTCGGAGACGTCCTGTGCCGGGTGGCAGCGTCTCTCAGCTGAGCGCGTCGTCATCACCACATCGGGTGACAGCAGCGATGCCAACGGTATTTTGACCGTGGTCGAGCGCGACGGCCTGTTCGCAGACTGGATGCGGCAACATGGCGCCGCGGCGGTGATCGTCCGGCCCGACCGCTACGTCTTCGGTGCCGCCGGCGGTGCCGGCGAGCTCAATATGCTTGTCGAGCAACTGCTCCAGAACCTCAGCGCAGGGCGCTAGGCTTTTCAAGGCGGCGCTTTCTCTGTACCACCGGAAGAAAGAGATTCCGGGGAAAAAGAATTGCCGGGGGAAACCAGTGAACAACAAGAATGATGCGGCCGAATTCGACTACGTCATCGTCGGTGCCGGCTCGGCCGGTTGCGTGCTTGCCAGCCGCCTGAGCGCCGACGGCAAGCACTCGGTGCTGCTGCTCGAGGCCGGGCCAAAGGACACCAACATCTGGATCCATGTCCCGCTCGGCTACGGCAAGCTGTTCAAGGAAAAATCCGTCAACTGGATGTACCAGACCGAGCCCGAGCCGGGTCTCAACGGGCGGCAGGTGTTCCAGCCGCGCGGCAAGGTGCTCGGCGGCTCCAGCTCGATCAACGGCCTGCTCTATGTCCGCGGCCAGCACGAGGACTACGACCGCTGGCGCCAGCGCGGCAATGCCGGCTGGGGCTATGACGACGTCCTGCCCTATTTCAGGAAGGCGGAAGATCAACAGCGCGGCGGCGACAAGTACCACGGCGCGGGTGGACCGCTGCCGGTATCGGACTGGCGGCATCACGATCCGCTGTCGGAAGCCTTCGTTCATGCCGCGGCCGAGGTCGGCATTCCGACCAATCCGGATTTCAACGGCGCGACCCAGGAGGGCGCGGGCTTCTTCCAGACCACGACGCGGCGCGGCCGGCGCGCCAGCACGGCGCGGTCCTATCTGCGGCCTGCACTGACGCGCGGCAATCTGCATGTCGAGACCTCGGCGCTGGCGCAGCGCATCCTGTTCGACGGCAAGCGCGCGAGCGCCGTCGCGTACAAGCAGGACGGTCTCTTGCGAAGAGCCAAGGCGCGCAAGGAGATCCTGGTGTCGAGCGGCGCGTACAACTCGCCGCAATTGCTGCAGCTCTCCGGTGTCGGCCCCGCCGATCTCTTGAAACAGCACGGCATCGACATCGTGCTCGATGCGCCCGGTGTCGGCAACGACCTGCAGGACCACATGCAGGTGCGCATCGTCACGCGCTGCGCGCAGACCGTCACGCTGAACGATGTTATCAACCATCCGGTGCGCCGCGTCATGGCCGGGCTGCGTTACGCGGCGCTGCGCAAGGGGCCGCTGACGATTGCCGCCGGCACGTCGGGCGCGTTCTTCAAGACCAGCCCGCGGCTGGCGTCGCCCGACATCCAGATCCACTTCCTGCCGTTCTCGACCGACAAGATGGGCGAGAAGCTGCATCCGTTCTCGGGCTTCACCGCCTCGGTCTGCCAGCTGCGCCCGGAAAGCCGCGGCTCGCTGAAGATCAGGAGCGCGGACCCGAGCGTGCCGCCGGAAATCCGCATCAACTATCTGGCGACCGAGACCGATCGCCGCGCCTTCATCGACGGCATCCGCATCCTGCGCAAGATTTTGGCCGCGCCGGCGCTGAAGTCATACTCGGTCGGAGAGGTCGATCCCGGCGCCAAGGTGGTCAGCGACGACGACCTGCTGGATTTCTGCCGCCGCACCGGCAGCACGGTCTATCACCCGACCTCGACCTGCCGGATGGGCAACGATCCGCTCGCCGTCGTCGACCAGCGGCTCAAGGTGCGCGGCGTCGATGGCCTGCGCGTGGTCGATGCGTCGGTCATGCCGGACCTGATGTCGGGCAATACCAACGCGCCGACGATCATGATCGCGGAAAAGGCCTCGGATATGATTTTGGAGGATGCGAGGTAATATCTCGACCCGTCATCCTGAGGTGCGAGCACTTGCGAGCCTCGAAGGATGAACGGCCCCGCTCCATCAACTCGGAGAGGTCCGGGGCCGTCGACCCTTCGAGACGCGCGCAAGGGCGCGCTCCTCAGGGTGACGGTGATAGAGTAGGCTACAGGAGCCTCAGCCCTTATGCGCGCGTACCCGCGCGACCATTTGTTCGACATGGGCGATCGGCGTCTCCGGCAGGATGCCGTGGCCGAGATTGAAGATCAGCCGCCCCTTGCCGAAATTCTCCAGCACATCGTCCACCGCGCGGTCGAGCGCGGCGCCGCCGGTAATCAGCGCCAGCGGATCGAGATTGCCCTGCACGGCGACGCGGCTCTGCACGCGCTCGCGGATCATCGACGGCTCGGTTGCCCAATCGATCGAGACCGCATCGACGCCGGTTTGGTCGATATAGGCCGGCAGCATGCCGCCGGCGCCGCGCGGAAAGCCGATGATCCTGGCACCGGGGACCTGCTTGCGCACCCCGGCAACGATGCGCCGGGTCGGCTCGACCGACCAGCGGGCGAACTCGCGTGGCGGCAGCACGCCGGCCCAGGTGTCGAAGATCTGCAGGCAATCGGCGCCGGCCTTCAGCTGGCCGACGAGATAGTGGATCGAGTTCTCGACCAGGACGTCGATGATTTGAGCGAATGCCTCCGGATGGCGGTAGGCGAGCATCCGCGCGGGCGCCTGGTCCGGCGTGCCCTG
Source organism: Bradyrhizobium sp. 26S5 (assembly GCF_036923295.1). Lineage (NCBI taxonomy): Bacteria > Pseudomonadati > Pseudomonadota > Alphaproteobacteria > Hyphomicrobiales > Nitrobacteraceae > Bradyrhizobium > Bradyrhizobium sp. 26S5. Next base: position 2,278,955 of record NZ_CP145948.1, read on the forward strand.
TCCGGCCACCATGTAGGTCGCGACCGTCCATGGCGCGCCGCAGAAGCCGATCAGCGCGATGTCAGGCGCAAGCTCGCGGCGGACGCGGCGCAGCGCTTCGAAAACCGGCTCGAGCTTGCCGAAATCGGCCTGGGTCGCCAGCGCCGCGATCTCGCCGGGGGTTGCCAGCGGATCGAGCCGCGGCCCCTCGCCGGCCTCGAAGCGCACTGAACGCCCGAGCGCATAGGGGATCACCAGGATGTCGGAGAAGATGATCGCGGCGTCGAAATTGAACCTGCGGATCGGCTGCAGGGTGATCTCGGCCGCGAATTCGGGCGTGAAGCACAGATCAAGGAAGCCGCCGGCCTTGGCGCGCAACTCGCGGTATTCCGGCAGATAGCGGCCGGCCTGCCGCATCATCCAGAGCGGCGGCACGGGCTGCCGGTGGCCCGACAGGACGTCGATGAGCGGCTTCTTTGCGGAATCCTGGGGCACGCGGAAAGTTCCTGATCAGGTCAAATTTGCGCCCCTGATACACGCTGCGACGCAATGGGCCAAGGCGGTTCTGGAACCCCGGTTTGCTTGGGCGCGTTGTTCCGGAGAATGGAGGGACGACATGGCCGAGAAATTCGATCCTGCCGCACATGACAAGCATGCCGAGAAGCCGCACGAGGCGCAGGCTGCCGACCGCAAGGCCCGCAGCCGGCTCAAGGAGGGATTGGAGGATACGTTCCCGGCCTCCGATCCGGTCAGCGCGACGCAGCCGGCGCCGTCGAAGCACGACGGCAATCGGGACAATTAGCTGGTATATGCCAGCGGTTGCTAACCACGATGCGAGTTGGGTTCAACCGCGCGGCGAACGGGTAGCGGCGCGGCGGTGGCTCGAAGCGGACCACGAAGCCGCCCCGATCTTGTGATCGTCGGGACAGACTAGATGGGGCCGCCTTCGGGGCGCTGCATCCGGTCATATTCGAAGGTCACGCCGAGCCGGCGCTCCAGACGCCAGACCAGAATGCAGTGCCGCTGGATCGGCTCGCTCTCGATCTCGAGATCGAACGCAAACGGGAGTGCATCGTCGCTTTCCACCGCGAGCCCCGCGCCGCCGGTCGAGAGATTGAGCACAACGCATCCGACGCTGGTGTTGCGGAAGAAGATGGTTCCGCGCTTCATCAATACCGTACGCTGGCTGTCCGTCTTGTATCTTCTTATTGTTGTACTCACGGCAGTCTCCTACCCCCCGATCGATGCGGTCGCGATCGTTCCCCTAAAGCGCGATGAGATTTGGTTGAATCGTCATCGCGCTTTCGCCCCTTGTTTGAGCATGGTCTCTTCGGAAAACCGCCTGGTACTTTTCTTGGCACTTTTCCGGATCATGCTTTAGTTCACCAGCACCGCGCCGTCGCAGCGGACGCCCAGCACCCAAACGTCGACCTGGCCGAGCCCGATGCCGAGCGTCGCGAGCAGGGATGCCAGCACCTGATCGATTGGACTCGTCACGCCATTCAGGATGCTCATGACCAGCGCGCCCAATCCCGGGATCGGAAGCCCGAGCGGGCCGACGGTGATCGTGAGCGAGAGGTTGCCGAGCAGCGTGCTCGTCAGCGATGTAAGGAAGTTGGTCGTCGTCACCGTCTTCTTGGTTCCCGACTGGATGTCACTGTAGCTGAAATTGACGTTGGTCGGCGTGGTGTTGCCCATGCCGGCATGGGCGAGGCCGGTGACGGTGACGAGACCGAGATTGACCAGCGTCACCGGTGGTGGGTTTGGCTTGGTCGTGAAGTTGGTCATATCGGCCATCGTGACATTGCCGATCCATGCATCCACGATCCCGGGTGTCACGCCGACCGTCACCTGCGACGTGTTGATGTTCGGATGGCCGCAGGACACCGCGTTGAGCGTCGCGGTGCCCGAGGCGACCTCGACATAGACCGGGAGGTTGATCGCGGAAACGGCGCCGGAGCCGAGAACATTGACCGTCGCCAGGATCCTGGTCTGCGCGGTGTGCACGCTCACGCCCTGGGTGCCCATCGCGATCCAGCTCGAGCCGACCGGGCGCTCGCCGATCGTTGCGATCACGGAAACGTTGGCGATGCCGGGCAGGCCGAGATTGACCGAGGTTGCGATCTGATGGTTCCCGTTCGCGATCTGCGCCACGGTGCTAACGAGGTCGAATACCGAAATACTGGCGCCAACCTTGGGTTTCTGCCCGACCGTCAGGTTGGCAAAGGGGCCGAGGTCGACCAGTGTTCCAGGCGTAATCTTGGTTGAGGAGCCGGTGACGGCCTGGGAGATCGTCGACAGCGCGGTCGTCGCGGCGCCCGCGCCGTTGGCGATCTGCTGCGTGGTCAGCGCGGCCGCCATGATGTCGCCGACCTTGATGTTGCTGCTCAGCAGGTCGCTATAGGTGACGCCGGTCAGGTTGACCCGGGTCGCCAGCGCCGACAGGAAATCCAGCGCGTCGATCTTCGCGCTGATCAGCGAATTGTAGTCCATCACCGAGAGCGACAGCGTGGTGCCGAGCATCGAACCGAGCATCGCATTGAGCACGCCGCCGTTGACCGAGAGCAGCCGCGAGCCGATCGCGAACGACGCCATTTCGGTCGACGTCGCGGTGGCGGTGGTCCTGATCGTGAAGCTGCTCGCGCCGGTGATGTAGCGCGCGAAATAGAGCGGGGTCTGGGTATTCAGCGTGACGCGCGCGGCGTTGGGAGTGCCGACCGCCGGGGTCACGAAACGGGCCTGTGGCGCGACGGCGCTGTTTGCGGTGTAGGTCCCCGTCTCAACCTTGACCACCGCGCTGGCCGGATAGTTGTTCTGTGTCACCGTCGCGGTGGCGGCGTTGACCGGATTGTTCAGGTTGGCGGCGGCGACGATTGCGGCGAGATCGGCGGTGCTCTGGGTCTTGCGCCGGTCGGCGAAGATCGTGCCGAGGTCGATTGCAAGCCCGGCGCATCCGATCACGAGCGTCATCAGGCCGGCGCTGATCATCGCGAAGTTTCCGCGTTCGTCGGCGCCGAAGCGCCGCATCAGCATCAGCATGGCCGTCATCCTAGAATCCTCCGTACTGAATCGCCGCGGAGCGGACGATGGTGCTCGCGGGCTTGGGTACGAAAGGCAGGCTGTAGATGAAGTTGCCGGCCGCGTTGTAGTTGACCGTCACCACGTAGACGTTCGCGTTCGCCGGCGACGGCGCGGCATTGACCGTGAGATTTGCGGGAAGGAGCAACGGATAGGTGGATGCGTTGGCGGTGACGTAGCTCGTCGCGAGGCTGTTGCGCTCGGTGTCGGTCATTCCTGCGATAGACGACCGCGCCGCTTCGGCGGCGAGTTGCTGAACGCCATGCACCATCGCGAGATACGAGCCGAAAACGATGATGCCAAAAATGAAGGCGAGAAAAAGTGGCAGCATGAGCGCGAATTCGACCGCAGACGCGCCGCTTCGACAGCGAAAAAACCTGGGCATGGAACACCTCGAGACGCAAACTACCGCGTCACGTTGCGAGGCTTTGATTAAGGAAAACTATGAAAACGCTTCCGCGAATCAGTGACGTCAATTCAGATGAATGGCAGCACCAGGATTGATCGGGCGCGCGATGCCTTATGGGGTGATCACAATATTTGATGCTGTCTCCGCAGAAATCCGGGGTTCGATGCTGCTGCGGTGGCGCGTGCGTGTGCAGATGCAGTTATCCGATACCGTAGCTCTACGTGGAAATGCACGTAACAATACATATGGCCTGCAATAGAAGTGCCGTCGCGGCAAATTGTAGCTAAACGAAAGTGCAACCAAATGTTAGTATAGCTGAATCACATACTATGGAGATCGGAATTGCGTCCCGTGCTGAGATTGGAGCGCTCGCGATGCACAGACCACGCCAGCATCTGAATATTCCTACTGAGATCGTCCGCACCGTCGTTGCGATCGCTGAGACGGGAAGCCTGTCGAAGGCTGGGGAACGTCTCGGCCTCAGCCAGCCGGCGATCAGTTCCCAGGTCAAGCGACTGCAAAGCCTGATCGGCGGCGCACTCTTCGTCAGAACGGCAAACGGCACCACAACCACCGAGCTCGGCAAGGTCGCCGTGCAGCAGGCAAGGCGTATACTCGAAGCCAACGATCAATTGCTTCGGTTGGGCGGCAGTCATGAGGGACCGCAGCCGCTGCGGCTCGGAATCAGCACGATGCTCGCCGAGGAATTCCTCAAGCTTCATCCGGCCGAGGCTCTCGCCGACGTCCTGCTTCACGCGGACATGTCGCCGGCCGTCATCAGAGGATTGATCGACGGCTACATCGATATCGCCTTCGTCTATAGCAATCCTTCGCTCGAGAACGAGGACGAGGTGACGATCGCCGCCGAGGCCGACGAACGCTCGGTGTGGGTGCGTTCACGCGATTTTGTGCTGCGGCCCGGCGCGCCGATCCCGATCCTGGCGTGGCCGGGTGACGACTGGATGATCCGGACGCTCACCAAGCACAACATCTCCTACAAGATCGTGTTCAGGAGCCCGAACCACCAGCTGCGACTGGAAGCCGCACGGGCCGGATATGGCCTGACCGCGTGCCCCGAGCGGATGATCCCGCCCTTCCTGGTTTCGGCGAAGGACTATTATCTGCCGGAGCTTCCGGTGCAGAAGCGCCTGCTGTGTGTCCGCCCGGGCCTCGAAGGAAGTCGCGCGACGGCGATGGTGCAGCGGTTGTCGAGCCTGTTCTTCGCCGGCGCGAAGCCGGTCCGGCAGGTGAACAACATGTAATCCGCCGCCGCCGCATTGCGGCGGCATCGGTCAATAATGCGGTGGGCGCTCGTTGGCGGGCCCGGGCCCTTGGCGTTCGGCCTCCTGAAGCCGGTCGCGCAACTCGGCGACCTGGCGCATCAGCGCGTCGATCTGCTTCCACTGCGCCGTGATGGTCTGGTTCAGCGTCTCGATGGCTTCGTCCTGGTAGGTCAGGCGGACCTCCAGCGCATCGACCCGTTCGCTCAGCCTTGCAGCATCATTCATCGACGGCACCCGCGTGTTCGCGCTCGCGCTCGCGCAGGCCGTGGCCGAGCGCGACGCGCTCGTCGAACACGAAACAGTCGCCGCGCCAGCGACTGTCCTGCTGTGGAGTTTCCTCGAGATATTTCAGAATGCCGCCCTTGAGGTGATAGACCTCGGCAAACCCCTGCGCGAGCAGATAGGCGCTGGCCTTCTCGCAGCGGATGCCGCCGGTGCAGAACATCGCAATCCTGCGGTGCTTCCCGGGATCGAGATGACGGGCGGCAAATTCCTTGAACTGACCGAAGCTCGCGATCCTGGGATCCACCGCGCCTTCGAAGCTGCCCATCGCGACCTCGAACGCGTTGCGGGTGTCGAGCACCAGCATGTCGGGCGAGGCGATCAGCGCATTCCAGTCGGCGGCGTCGACATAGGTGCCGACCTGGCGCGTCGGATCGATCGTGGTGTCGCCGAGCGTCACGATCTCCTTCTTCAGCCGGACCTTGAGCCGCTGGAACGGCATCTGCGCGGCTTCGGAGTATTTCAGCTCGAGATTGTCGAGGCGGCCGCCGAACAGCGGCCCGTGCCCGAGCTCCGCGACGAAGGCATCGATGCCGTCGCCGGTGCCGGCAATGGTGCCGTTGATACCCTCATGGGCGAGCAGCACGCTGCCCTTGATGTGGAGCCCCGCGCAGAGCCCGCGCAGCGGCTCGCGCAGTGCGCGGAAATCGGGCAGCGCGGCGAACTGGTAGAAGGCGGCGACCTTGAACGGCATGGCCGGGGTTTATCAGGCCGGTCAGGTCCGCGAAACCCCGCAAAGCCATGCGTTATCGGGATAATTCCTCTGGCATGCCAGGCATTGCCCTGCCGGGGATGAATGTGCCATGTACTTGGCATCCATCCGCCGCAGCAGCATCAGAACATCACGATCAAGCGAGCTCTCCGCCATGAGGAATTTCCATTTCGCCGGCCGTTCCACGGTCCACGCCCAGAACGCGATGGTCGCGACCTCGCATCCGGAGGCGGCGCTCGTGGCGATCGAGGTGATGCGCGAGGGCGGTACGGCTGCCGATGCGGCGGTCGCGGCCTGCGCGCTGCTCGGCGTCATCGAGCCGCAATCGACCGGCATCGGCGGCGACTGCTTTGCGCTGATCCAGCCGAAGGGCGAGGGCAAGATCACGGCCTATAATGGCAGCGGCCGGGCGCCGATGGCGGCCACCGCCGACTGGTACCTCGAACGCAATATCCATTCGGTGCCGCTGACCTCGGCGCATGCCGTCAGCATTCCCGGCGCAATCGACGCCTGGGACGTCATCCTCAGGGATCACGGCAAGTTCGGCTTCGACCGGCTGCTGCAGCCGGCGATCAAGGCCGCCGAAGAGGGCTACGTGGTCGCGCCGCGCATCGCCTTCGACTGGAAGAACGGTTTTGAGAAGCTGAAGAACGGCACCAATACCGAGCGCTATCTGCTGCCGCATGGCAAGCCTGCGGTCGCCGGCGACGTGATCCGGCAGCCCGAGCTCGGCAAGACGCTGCGCGCGATTGCGCAAAAGGGCCGCGATGCCTTCTATAGCGGCGAGATTGCCGCCGACATGGTCGACACGCTGCGCGGCATCGGCGGCCTGCATACGCTGGAGGACTTTGCCGCGCATTCGACCGAGGCGACCTCGCCGATCGGCACGATGTACAAGGGCCACGACGTCTGGCAGTGCCCGCCGAACGGACCGGGCATCACCATGCTGGTCATGCTCAACATCCTGTCGCGCTTCGACCTGACGAAGTTCAAGCCGCTCAGCATCGAGCGCTTCCACCTCGAGGCCGAAGCCGCCCGCATCGCCTACATGATGCGCGAGCAGTACATCGGCGATCCCCAGCACGCGCATGTCGACGTCGCCGGCATTCTCTCCAGGGAGTTCGCCGACGAGCACATCAAGAACATCCGGATGGATGGCTTGCTCGATCTGCCCAACGTTGCGCCGCCGATGAATCCGTCAACCGTCTACATCACGGTGGTCGACAAGGACCGCAACGTCTGCTCGTTCATCAACTCGATCGCGCATTCGTTCGGCTCGGCGATCGTCTCCAACAAGACCGGCGTCCTGCTGCAGAACCGCGCCGGCGGCTTCCGCATCCAGCCCGGTCATCCGAATTGCATCGCGCCGGGCAAGCGTCCGCTGCACACCATCATCCCGGCGCTGGCCACCAGGAACGGCCGTGCCGTGATGCCGTTCGGCGTGATGGGCGGCCAGTACCAGCCGGTCGGCCAGACCCATGTGCTGACCAACATGCTCGACTATGGCTGTGACGTGCAGGAGGCGATCGACATGCCGCGCGGCCTGCATTACGAGGGCGTCTACCAGCTCGAGGATAGCGTGCCGGCGGAGATCGTCGAAGGCCTGAAGAAGATCGGCCACAAGACCACCAGCGTGGTCGCGCCGCTCGGCGGTGGCCAGGGGATCTGGATCGATTGGGACAAGGGCACGCTGACCGGCGGCTCCGATCCACGCAAGGACGGCTGCGCGCTCGGCTACTGATTGTCGCGGCCGGCGAAGCTGGACCGGCGGAACAAGGTGTTGTCGCGGGGGTTGGTGCTGGAAGCCCTTCCCCGCGAGGCCCGTCATCCGTTCCCTCGATTCAGATGATACTGACCAGGCCGATTTGCGCGGCGGCATCTCGCCGTGGTTTGTCGCCGCAACGCCACCGCCGCGTCCCGCGCTATCGGAAAATCTCACCTGCGATGCGCTTATCGTCGGCGCCGGCATCACCGGCTCGCTGGTCGCCGAGCGCCTGACCCGTCAGGGGCTCGACGTCGTCATCGTCGACCGTGAGCACCCCGGCCGCGGCAGCACTGCGGCAAGCACCTCGATGCTGTTGTGGGAGATCGACCGTCCGCTTGTCGAACTGACGGCGATGTACGGCTTCGAGCGGGCTGCGCGTGCCTATCGGGCAAGCCTCGATGCCGTGACCGGCCTGATCTCGCTGGTTCGTGACCACAAGCTGCCGGGAGAGATCAGAAACAAGCGCTCGCTCTATCTGGCGGCCGGCAGCTCCGTAGCCGAATTGCTCGATGAGCATCGGCTCCGCCGCCGCGCCGGCCTGCCCGGCGACTTCCTCGATCATGGACAACTGCTCGAGACCTACGGAATGGCGCGCGCCGGCGCGATCGTCTCGCCTGGCGCGGCGGATGCCGATCCGCTCCAGCTTGCCCGCGGTCTGCTCCACCTCGCGGTCACGCGCGGTGCGCGGCAGTTCGATGCGGAGGCCGTGGTATTCGATCCGGCAGGTGCCGCAGTCACGGTGGGATTCGAGGATGGCCACGAAATTGCCGCGAGGGCCGTCGTGCTGGCGACCGGCTACGTGATGCCGGATATCGTTCGGTCGAAGGTCCAGGCCGTGTCCTCGAGCTGGGCGATTGCGACCACGCCGCAGCCGCAGAACATCTGGAAGGATGGCGCGCTGATCTGGGAGAACGCGAAGGATTATCTCTACGCACGCACGACGCCGGCGGGGCGCATCATCATCGGTGGCGAGGACAGTGAGGAGATCATCGCGCCCGATGCGCGCGACCGCCTGATCCCGGAGAAGTCGCGGCGGCTCGCGCAACGTCTCGCCGCGCTCTGGCCGTTCGCGGCAACGGAGATCGAATACCGCTGGGCCGGGACGTTCGACACCACCAGCGACGGCCTGCCGCTGATCGGCCCGGTCCCCGGCGCGAAGGGTGTCTATGCCGCGTATGGCTATGGCGGCAACGGCATTACCTTCAGTTATCTGGCCGCGCAATTGATCGGTGATCTCGTCGCGGGCGGCACCTCGCCATTGCTCGACGATTTCGCGCTGGACCGCGATGGCGGCATAGCCGGTCACTGAAAAATGGCTAGGGAATTGCTCTGCGCTGGGCTAGAGACGGCCGTTCTTCACGAGAGGTGCAAGATGCGATCTTCCCGACGCACGATCATCAAGACTGCGTTCGCCGGACTTGCGGCGGCGGTCTCCACGTCCGTTGTCAGCGGGACGGCAACGGCCCAAACTGCAGGAAAGCCCATGACCACAGCCTCAGGCCTCCAGATCATCGACAGCAAGGTCGGCACCGGCGCCTCGCCGAAGCCCGGCCAGACCTGCGTCATGCACTACACCGGCTGGCTCTACGACAACGGCCAGAAGGGCAAGAAATTCGACTCCTCGGTCGATCGCAACGAGCCGTTCGAGTTTCCGATCGGCCAGGGTCATGTGATCAAGGGCTGGGACGAGGGCGTCGCCAGCATGAAGGTCGGCGGCAAGCGCACGCTGATCATCCCGCCTGATCTCGGCTATGGCGCGCGCGGCGCCGGCGGCGTGATCCCGCCGAATGCGACGCTGATGTTCGATGTCGAGCTGCTTGGCGTGAAATAATCGGGCGTGACGTAACGGCCCACAACAAGAGAGGGCGCAGCGATGAAGATCTCGATCCTCGACGATTATTTCGACACGCTGCGCACCCTCGATTGTTTCCGCAAGCTTGACGGCCACGACGTCACGATCTGGAACGATCACGTCCAGGACGTCGATGCGCTCGCCGAACGGCTGCGCGACACCGACGTGCTGGTGCTGATCCGCGAACGCACCCAGATCCGCACGCCGCTGCTCGAGCGGCTGCCGAAGCTGAAGCTGATCAGCCAGCGCAGCGTCTATCCGCATATCGATATCGACACCTGCACGCGGCTCGGCATCATCGTGTCGTCGGGCCAGCATGCCGACACCCCGTCCTACGCCACCGCCGAGTTCACCTGGGGCCTGATCCTCGCCGCGATGCGCGCGATCCCGCAGCAGATGGCGGCGCTGAAGGCCGGCAAGTGGCAGATCGGCGTCGGCCACACGCTGCGCGGCAAGACGCTCGGCATCTACGGCTACGGCCGCATCGGCGCCGTGGTCGCGGGCTACGGCAAGGCATTCGGCATGAACGTGCTGGTCTGGGCCCGCGAGCCGGCGATGGCCAAGGCGCGCGCCGACGGTTACGAGACATCAGCCAGCAAGGCTGATTTCTTTGCCCGCTGCGACGTGCTGTCGCTGCATATGCGGCTGGTCGACGCGACGCGCGGCATCGTCAAGGCGGAGGACCTCGCGCGGATGAAAGAGACCGCGTTGATCGTCAACACCAGCCGCGCGCCGCTGATCGCGCCCGGCGCGCTGGTCGATGCGCTGCTCGCCGGCCGGCCCGGCATGGCCGCGATCGACGTCTACGAAAAGGAGCCGCTGCGCGACACCGCAGACCCGCTGCTCAATATGGATAATGTGGTCTGCACGCCGCATCTCGGATACGTCTCACGCGACGAATACCAGATCCAGTTCACCGACATCTTCGATCAGATATTGGCCTACGCCGCCGGTGCGCCGACCGATGTGGTCAATCCGGATGTGCTGGCACATCCGGGCGTGCTGGCACATCCGCGCCCGCGCGGCTAAAGCTTCGCAGGGCAACGCGCGGCCGCGCCGGAACGTTCCGATTTTCCGCTCGCCTGCGCTCGCGCTTTTCGGTAGCGTTCCTTGCACGAACTTGACCAACGAGAGCAAGAACGATGAGCGGTTCCCACGATCACACCCATCCCCAAGATCACACCCATGACCACGATCATCACCATCACGACGACGAGCGCTGGAAGCACGACGGCGTCCGCGTGATTCCCGGCAATCAGCTCGACCCGAATGTGCCGTCGACCGCCGGCATGGACCGCAAGGCCGCGATCAATTTCGCCCGCGTCGGCGCCCAGAAACTGTGGGCAGGCACCGTCAGCATCAAGCCGGACGCCAAGACCGGCGCACATCATCACGGCCATCTCGAAAGCATCATCTATGTCGTGAAGGGCAAGGCGCGGATGCGCTGGGGCGAGAAGCTGCAGTTCACCGCCGAAGCCGGTCCCGGCGATTTCATCTTCGTACCGCCTTACGTGCCGCACCAGGAGATCAACGCCAGCCGCGATGAGGTGCTGGAATGCGTGCTGGTGCGCTCCGACGGTGAGGCGGTCGCGATCAATCTCGACATCGAGCCGATCGAGAAGCCGGAGACCGTGCTGTGGGTCGATCCGGTGCACCGGCATCCCGACGAGAAGAAATAACGTCGCGGCGCGGCCGCGACGAAAGACAATAATAACAAAACCAGGGGAGGCCAGCATGACGCTCGTTCGCTACGAGAGCGCGGATTACGTCGCGACCATCACGATGGCGCGCAGCGAGAAGCACAACGCGCTCAACGACGCGTTGTGTACGGAGTTGCGCGATGCCTGGCTGCGCTTTCGCGACAGCGATGACCGCGTCGCGGTGCTGGCCTCCGCCGAGGAGAAATATTTCTCCGTCGGCGCTGATGTCGGTGATCTCCCCGCCAACATGTGGCACGCCGTGCCGGGCCTTGGTGTCGAACTCGACAAGCCCGTGATCGCGGCGACGTCGGGCTGGGTCGTGGGTGGCGCCTTCGTGCTGGTCCAGATGGCCGACCTGTGCGTGGCGTCGGAGACGACACGTTTCATCTATCCCGAGGGAAAGATCGGCACCACCGCGGGCGGCGTGTCATCGGTGATGGCACGGATGCCACACAAGATTGCGATGGAATTTCTGCTGGTCGGCGAGGAAATGTCGGCGGAGCGCGCCTTCCAGATCGGCTTCGTCAACAAGGTCGCGCCGAAAGGTCAGCACGTCGTGATGGCGCAGGAGATGGCCGCGAAAATTGCCGGCAATGCGCCGCTGGTGGTCCGCGCGCTGAAGAAGCTGGCGCGCGAGGCCATGCCGAAGGGACCTCTCGAAACCGTTGCCGATGCGCGGCGGTTGCTCGATGAAGTCAGAGACAGCGAAGATCTCAAGGAAGGCGTCAAGGCCTTCGCAGAAAAGCGCAAGCCGAGGTTCACGGGGAAGTGACGCAGTCATTCCGGGGCGACGCGGAAGCGTCGAACCCGGAATCTCGCGCCACAATATCGAGATTCCCCGATGCGCAATTGCGCATCTGAGGTTCTCGCTTCGCGAGCCCCGGAATGACGAGGGGTAAGAGTTACGCAAACACCCGGTGATCGATCGCCCCGTTCGGCACCACATAGCCGTAGCGCGTATTCGACGGCTCCGCGCCTGCCTTCTCATACTGCGCCTTCATCATCGCGAAGCGATCGCCTTTCAGCTCGAGCATCGCGCGCTTCGGCTGGACGTTGTAGAGCCGCGCATTGTTGTCGCCGAAGATCGCCGCCTTCACCGGTCCGTCGGCGGGCCCAAGCGGCGCGTAGCCGAACTTCTTCTGCATCACTTCGGGGATTTCCAGCCGCCGCAGGCCCTCGATCTGCCATTGCGGCGCGCCGGTCCACAGCGCGTCGGTGCCCCAGCACACGTGATCGACGCCGAGCCCCTTGATCAGGGTGCCCATCAGCGCGGCGCAGACATTGGGCTCGGCGACGAGGGTGGTCGCGAACAATTGCCCGACATCGCCATAGACATTGCTGACGCCATACTGCGCCGGGATGTCGGCGAGATCGCTGGTCCAGGCGATCCGGCCGGTGCGCTCGAATTCGGCGAGCGCGACCCTTGGGTCGCCGCCCACATGGCGATAGGCCGAGTGATAGATCACGAAGTTGAGCTGCGGCCAGTCCTTGGCGGCCTGGCCGACATCGGCGACGTCGGCAAAGCCGCGCAGGTTCGGATATTGCTTCTCGATCCCGGGCGGGAACAGGCCCTTGTGGACGCAGACATTCTTGATGCCCGCCTTCACCATCTTCTCATAGCCCTTGTAGGCGACTTTCTCGTCGTCCAGCCGCCAGGGATAGCGGCTGATCTCCTTGTGGGTGTTGTCGCCGATCGTGTAGCCCTTGCAGGATTCAGGCTTCAGCGCCAATGCGGCATCGAGCTTGTCGAGCCAGCCGGGCTGGCCGGGGGTGAAGATCGCGTGGCAGAACACCCGGCGCGAGCCGGCCTCGTCGTTGATCTTCTTGCGCGCGTCCGCCATCTGCTCGTTGGTCAGGAACCAGTCCTGCTCGATATCCGACGGCGCCGAGGAGATCAGCGAAATCTTGGTGTCGGAATCGAGAAACATCTCCTTCTTGTAGTTGTTGAACTTGAGATCCTCGATGGTCTGCTCGTGGTCGCTGAGCTGCTTGTTCCAGCCGGCCTTGCCGACCGCCTTGCGCATTTCCACGAAGCCCATGATCCGGGTGTCGTCGCGCAGGAAATGCGTGTGCATGTCCATGATGAACTGGTCCTTCAGGCCGTTGGCGCGCTCTTGCGCCATCGCGGGCGTCGCGGCCTCGGCCGGGGTCACGTCGAACAGCTCCCCGTAGACCTGGTTCATCGCGACAAAGGAGGCGGCCATGCCGGCCGCGGTCTGGAAGAATCTGCGGCGGTCGAGGCCCTGCTTGCCGCCGAGATCGTCGGCCATCGCGAGCAGCCGCGCCTCGACCTCGCGCTGCCGTTCGTTCTGCGGATCGGGATAGAACTCGTCGCTGGAGACGATCTGGGTCGGGATCGGCGTTGGGTACTGGCACAGTTCGGAGGGCATCAAGGCGGCAAGTTCTTCGTCGGTCAGATTGCTGCTCATTCTTCGCTCCCGCTTCTCGCCGGATATTTCCGGTCGGACCGGGGCGGAGACTAGGACCAAGTCCATCCGTCGTCCGCGCCGATTGCCGGAAACAGCATTCACAAAATCGTGCATCGCATTTGCCGTCATTGCGGGGAGCGTACGCGACGAAGCAATCCATACTCCCGCAGCAAGCGGCGCCATGGATTGCTTCCGCCTTCGCCAAGGCTTCGGCGGACACGTCGCTTGCGCTCGCAATGACGGTTGTGGATGCTAGCATTGTGCAACCCAGGGGCCGAACGAAGCCCCGTCGTTCAGAAGGGGAGGCGAACCATGACGAATTCCGACCATTCGCGGCGCACCATCATCAAGGGCATCGGCGTTGCAACGGCAGCCGGTGTGCTCGGCGAAGCGCCGGCGCGGGCCGCAAGCGCAGTTCCGGCCGAAGGTGAAATCTGGAGCAGCGAATACTGGGCGAAGAAGGGCGACATCCCCCTGTGGATGTTCCGCAAGCGGATCGGTGCGCCGAAGCAAGGCGAGCCGCCGCGGCCAGTGGTGTTCTTCGTCCACGGCTCGTCGGTGACATCAAGGGTGTTCGACCTCACGGTGCCGGGCAAAGGCGAGTATTCGCTGCTCAATGTCTTTGCGCGCTACGGCTTCGATTGCTGGACCATGGACCACGAGAATTACGGCAAGTCGGGCCGCACCTCGGGTAATGCGGATATCGCAAGCGGCGTCGAGGATCTGAAGGCCGCGGTCGAGGTGATCGCCCGCGAGACCGGCGAGAGGCGATATCACTTCATCGGCGAATCCTCCGGCGCGCTGCGGGCCGGCGCCTTCGCGATGGCCGCGCCTGAGCGCATCGACCGCCTGGTGTTCGCCGCCTTCACCTACAAGGGCGAGGGCTCGCCGACGCTGGCAAAGCGCGCCGAGCAGCTCGCCTATTACCGCAGCCACAACATGCGCAAGCGCGACCGCGACATGATCCGCTCGATCGCGACCCGCGACCGGCCCGGCACATCGGACCCCGCAGTGATGGAGGTGCTGGCCGATGTCGAGATGCAGTTCGGCGACCAGATCCCGACCGGCACCTATCTCGACATGACCGCCAATCTGCCGGTGGTGCATCCGGAGAAGGTGCCGGCGCCGGTGCTGCTGGTCCGCGGCGAATATGACGGGATCGCGGCGGTCCCCGACCTCGAGGAGTTCTTCAACAGACTGCCGAACGGCGATCGGCAGTTCATCATCCTGCCTGGTACCGCTCATTCGGTGGCGCTGGCCACCAATCGCGAGCTGTTCTGGCATGTGACACGGGCATTTCTGACCATGCCGACGCCGATCGTGACCTGACGTCGGCCTGCGGCAGGACGCCGCAACAACAAACTACGCGGCGATGTCGGGAGGTGGCCATACGGTTCGTCCTCGGGGCACAACCCCGAGAAAAGGAGCCGTTCATGGCCAAGCCGACAATGATCTTCGTCAACCTGCCGGTCAGCAACCTCGCTCGCGCGACCGCCTTCTATGAGGCGATCGGTGCGACGAAAAATCCGCAATTCTCTGACGACACCGCCTCCGGCATGGTGATCTCCGACACCATCCACGTCATGTTGCTGACCCACGACAAGTTCCGGCAGTTCACGCCGAAGACAATCGCCGATGCCCGGACCACGAGCGAGGTGCTGATCTGCCTGTCCGCCGAGAGCCGCGACGCAGTCGACGGCTATGTCGCCAAAGCCAAGGGCGCCGGCGGTACTGCCGATCCGTCGCCGCAGCAGGATTACGGCTTCATGTACGGTCGCAGCTTCGAGGATCCCGACGGTCACATCTGGGAAGTGATGTGGATGGACGTCGAGGCCGCGATGAAGGCGCAGTCCGCCGCGGTCACCGCCTGAGCGCGCGCCGACAAGGAGCTCATCGATGTCAAAAGTGTCACCCTGCCTGTGGTTCGACGGCGAGGCCGAGGAGGCCGCGAACTTCTACGTCTCGCTGTTGCCGGATTCCCGCATCGACAAGATCCAGAACAACATCATCGACGGTCCGGCCGGAAAGGCCGGCACCGTGCTGGTGGTCGAGTTCACGCTGGCCGGTCAGCGCTTCATGGCGCTGAACGGCGGGATGCGGATGGAATACACCCATGCGATCTCGTTCTCGATCGACTGTGTCGATCAGGCCGAGGTCGATCGGCTCTGGGCCGCGTTGCTCGCTGGTGGCGGCAAGGAGGATCAGTGCGGCTGGCTGCGCGACCGCTTCGGCGTGTCCTGGCAGATCGTGCCGCGCCAGCTTCACAGCTATATCGGCGGCGCCGATGCGGCCGGCGCCGCGCGCGCGATGCAGGCGATGCTCGGGATGATCAAGCTCGACGTCGAAGGCCTGCGCCGCGCCTATGAAGGCAAGGCGGCGGCTTAACCTTCTCCCTCGCCCCGCTCTTGCGGGGAGAGGGTTGGGGTGAGGGGCCCATCCGCGATAACGGTGACAAGTGCGTTCGCGGAGGTTCCCCCTCACCCGAAATTCGAGCGACGCTCGAATTTCGACCTCTCCCCGCAAGCGGGGCGAGGTGGGCGCGCACCCTAATAATTGATCCTCAGTCCCACGCCGCCGTGAACCGTGTTGCCGACCGGCTGCGGCCCGGCGGTGCCGTTGACGAACAGGTCGGCGATCCAGCCCTTGGTGATGCGGAAGCCGACGCGGCCGCCATATTCGAACCAGCCCTGGTTGCCCATCGTTGGCACGATGGTGCCGTCGCCGGTGACGGTGGCGACGATGCCCGAATGGGTGGCGAAGGATTGCACCCAGCCGCCATTGATGTTGGTTTCGATGTTCGATCCGAACAGATGCGTCCACTGGCCGCCGATCTTCACCAGGCTGGTGCGATCGGTGCCGTCGGCGATCGTTGCATCGAACGGATTGAAGGCGACAGCGGGATCGCTGTAGCCCTTGACCCGCTGCCACAACTGCCAGACCTCGACCGAAGCCGCGAGCTCATCACGCGCCGACAGCCGGTTGATCCAGCCTGCGCGGCCGTAGACGCCGTAATTCTCACTCGAGGTCTGGCTGGTGATGGACACCGGGCCGAGGCTCGTCGCGTAGTTGCGGGTGTAGCGCACCTTCTCGGACGGCGAGAGGATGGTGCCGACGTCGAAGAACGGCCGCGACGAACCCCAGTCGACAAAGTCGTAGCGCAGCGCGAAGGCCCCAATCGGCGCGCTGGTGACGTTGTAGCCGCCTTCGCCATATTGCGTGTAGGCGATGCCGGCGAGCAGCGACAGGTTCGGCGTGATGGTCTTGCGGCCATGGATGCCGGCCGAGAACGAGCCGGCCGAGCCGAAGGCGCTGACGCAGTCGTTGCAATTGACCTGCTCGTTGACGCCGAGCAGCACCGTGCCGAGCACCCTGTTGGTGATCATCTGGTTGAAGCGCTGGTCGGCGAGGCCGTTGATCGAACCGCCGCTCGACGGCGCGCCAGTGATCGGTGTCGGGGTTGGTGTCGGCGTTGGAGTCGGAGTGGGTGTTGGCGTCGGTGACGGCGTTGGTGTGGGCGTAGGCGACGGCGTCGGCGTTGGTGTCGGAGTAGGCGTCGGTGTGGGGGTCGAATTACAGTTCGGCGATGCCGACAGCGTGCCTTCGGGAATTGAAGTACAGTTCGGCGTTGGAGTCTGCGCCTGGGCCGGCGCAGCCAGTGCCTGCAGCATTGCAAGCGACAGCGCCGTCGTCAGAGCGACCCACAGAATCAACTGATGCATGCGCCGTATCATGCTCAGCGTCCGCACAGCATGCCGGTGGGGTCGTCGTCGACCGGCGGCGTCACGGGCGTCGCATCGGCGAACTGGGTGACGGTGCAGAGCCCCGCCGCCTGGCTGCAGGTCGCGGCAAAGGTCCAGGGCGGAGTGTTGGTCTTCTGGATCGTGGTGCGGCCGCCGCTCGAAGTGATGATCGCGGTGTCGCCGGGCTGGGTCAGATCGAGGCACTGCCGGTTCGACGTGCACACCGTCGATGCGCCCTCCTGCAACACCACGGTGGTCTTGCCGCGCTGTGACAGGATATCGAGCACGGTGCCACGAACGCCGATGGTCGCAAGCGGTGTTGTGATCTTGTAGGCGGCCTTGTCGGAGTGGCCAGTGACGAAGCGGAACGCGCCGGAGGTGAGGCGGATCGCGACATCGCGGTAGTGATGCTCGTCGTCGAACACGGTGCGGTCGAGCTTGAGCGAGGAATTCGGGCCGAGCGAGAGGTTGGTGCTGTCAGCCATCACCAGCCGCGTGGCGCTCTCGAGACCGGTGCGCACCGTCTCGTCGCGCAGCAGTGCGTCGCCGACATTGATCGGCGTGGTCGCGGCCGCAACGCGGAGGACCTCGTTCTTCACCATGGCCGCTTCGCCGACGCGCGTCTGCGCCTGAGCGGGATGGGCCGTCAGCGCGACTGCAAGACCGAGCGCAAGAATGGAGAAAATGCTGTGAGGTGAATTCATTGCAATACCGATCGACCAACCCTGGCATCGTATCGGATCGCCCATGCAGCTGATATTGTATAATTGTCACAAGCTCTGCTGAGTTGAAGCGGTGCTGATGAATTCGAGGACGTTCAAGGAGTGGGCATGAAAGTGAGTTCTGATCACATTCGTCACATACGTCACACCCACCGGCGTAGCTCACACTTCGCTCACACTCGTTCCCCCCGAACCGTGCTCACGTTTTGAACATCGCATCCGAATCTTCTTCCGTTCTGTGGCGGCCCGCCGCGCGCACGGCGATCGTTGCGGCAATCATCTTCATCGTCGCCCATGTCGTGCTGCTGCTCGGGATCACGGCGCCGGACAAGCTCTATTTCGATGAGGTGCACTACGTGCCGGCGGCGCGGCAGATGCTATTGCCGGTAGCGCAGGAGCCGATGCTCAACCCGATGCATCCGCCGCTCTCCAAGGAGATCATCGCCCTCTCGATCAAGGCGTTCGGCGACGTGCCGCTCGGATGGCGCTATCCCGCGGCGCTGTTCGGCGCGCTGGCGCTGGTCGCCATCTATCTCGGCGGGCTCGCGCTGTTCGCGTCGCAGGAACGCGCCATCGCGGCGGTGCTGCTCGCCTTCTTCAACCAGATGCTGTTCGTGCAGTCGCGGATCGCGATGCTGGATATTTTCGCGCTCGCCTTCTGTCTGTTCGCGATCGCGGCTTTCGTCCACGGCTTCAGGCAGCAGCGGCCGCAGTCTGCCTTCGCGCTGGCGGGGTTAGCAGCGGGGCTTGCGTGCGCCTGCAAGTGGAGCGGGCTGTTCGTGCTCGCGACCTGCATCGCGATCGTCGCGGTGATCCGCTTGATGCAGGGCTGGCGCACGCGCTTTGCCGATGCCGATGCGGAAGACTGGTACCGGCCCGATTTGTGGCCGGATTTCCGTCTCCCTCACTTCATCGTCTGTTTCGTGCTGATTCCGTTGATCGTCTATCTCGCGACCTTCGTGCCGCTCTCCGGCCTCTCGTTCTCCGGCCTCATCGAGGCGCAGCGCCGCATCTTTGCCGACAACACCACAACGGCGATTGCAGGCCACACCTATATGAGCTCGTGGCCGTCCTGGCCGTTCCTGGTGCGTCCGGTCTGGTATCTGTTCGAGAAGGTCGGCGACGACGCCTTCGCGGCGATCGTGTTCCTCGGCAACCCGCTGGTGCTGTGGCCGGCCTTGATCGCGCTGATCGTGGCGCTGCGCGACTGGATCGTCAGGCGCCGCCGCGATGCGTTTCTGGTGCTTGCGTTCTACCTCGGCCCGTATCTCGCCTGGGCGCTGCTGCCGCGCACGCTCGGCTTCATCTATTACTATCTGCCGGCGGCGTGTACCGCGAGCTTCGTGCTGGTCTACGCATTGACGCGCAAGGGGGCGCCGCGCTGGCTGTTGTGGGCTTTCGTGGCGGCCGGATGCGCCGGCTTCATCGCGATGCTGCCGGTCACGGTCGCCGCGATCGGGACGTCGATGGCGACCTTCAACCGGCTGATGCTGTTTCAGAGCTGGATCTGATGGTCTTTGAATAAGGCGATCCGCCTGCCGAGGGGGAAGCGGATCGAGGCTGCGGGAGGTTATTTCGACGCGGTCTTGGTATCCATGTTGACGACCTGCACCCGGCGATTGGTCGGGTCCATCGGCGCGTTCGGATCCTTCGGCCGGGTCTTGCCGTAGCCGACGGTCACGAGGTCCGAGCCGTTGAGGCCGTAACGCTCGACCAGATACTTCTTGATGGTGTCGGCGCGGCGTTCCGACAGGTCCTGGTTATAGGCTTCGCCGCCGATCGCGTCGGTGTGGCCGGCGACGACGAAGGTCGAGCCCTTCATGCTGGCATCCGACAGCGCCTTGCCGAGCTCCTGCACCGCCTGGGTCGAGCCCTTGGCAATCTCCGCCGAGTTGTAGTCGAAGTGAATTTCCAGATCGATCTTCGGCTTGGTAGCGGCGATGTCGGCGATTTCCTGGCGTTCGCCGAGCGACAGCGAGCGGGTCTGCCGGTTGCGAACGGTGTTGAGGAAGCTCGCCTCCTTGGCCGAAGCGGCCGGGTCGACCTGCGTATCGGCCGAGAGGCCGCGGGTGGCCGACTTCGGCTTCAGCGCATTGAGGATCTGGGCGGCCGGAACGGTGTCGCTGCCGGCCAGTGCCACGCCCGCCGTCATCGACAGCGCAGCGGCGATTGCCGAAAGAGACAAGGAAAGAGAGCGGGTCATGGGTTTCGTCCTTAAATATGCGGCCAGCCAAGTTTGGCTTGCTGTCGTTTTGATGCCGAGAACCTAGGACCGGTTCAAAACCCGGTATGTGACATAAGTCACAGTTGGATGTGCAGGACCTGGCTTGTGCCAGCCAGGGCAGCGGAGAGGGTGAGCACCATGGCCCAAATCAATCGCGTCCTCCGCTCGATCAATGACGAGCATGCCGCGCGCTGCGTCGATATCTTCCTTCGCCCTGAAGGGACCACCGGCTTCGAAGAATACCGGCGGGACGTCGAAGACATCAGCGGCTGGTTTCCGGTTGGCGGTCATGCGTCCCGGGTGTTTCAAGAGGAGAGCGCCGCACTCGAGGCAGCGATGCGGGACGTTCCCTGGTTGCGGCGGGTCGTCGGATCGGCGTAGCCGGTCCTGCTCGCCCGCAAACACCGAAGCCTGCATGATTGTGCGCGAGCAGATTTCCGTCGCCCGGCTCTCCACAGCGGCGCGAATCTCACTACATTGCTGGCGCAATGCCCCGCGCCGAAGAACCCCTTTCGCTGAACAATGCCGCCGCCCGCCATATCTGGCTGCGCGCGCAGCGGCTCGATACCCAAGCGCCGTTCGGGCAGGGGGCTTCAGCCGTGGCGGCCGCCGTCGACCATCTCGGCTATGTGCAGATCGACACCATCAACGTGATCGAGCGCTGCCATCACCACATCCTGTTCACCCGGATTCCGGACTACCGCCGCGCCGACCTCAAGCAGGCGCAGAGCACCGACAAGAGCGTGTTCGAATACTGGACGCACGCGCTGTCCTACATTCCGTCCAAGGACATCGGCATCTTCCTGCCGGCGATGAAGGCGCACAAGCGCGAGGGCCATAAATGGTTCTCGTCGGTAACGGCGGCCGATACGCGCAAGGTGCTGCGGCTGCTGCGGGCCGGTCCGCTGACCATCCGCGACATCGAGGACGACGTGCTGACCGAGAAGGAGCATCTCTGGCAGAGCCGCAAGCCCTCCAAGCGCGCACTGCAGCTCGCCTTCTATGGCGGCGTGGTCACGATCAGCGAGCGCGCCGGCATGCTGAAGACCTATGAGCTGATGAGCAGGCACTTCGGCTGGGACAAGCCGCCGAAGCCGGCCCCGGCCTCGGCCATAACAGCCTATCTGCTCGACCGCGCGCTGCGCTCGCAGGGCATCGTCAGCCTGGATTCGATCTGCCATCTCGACGCGCCGAGCAAGAAGGCGGTGCGCAGCCTGATCGAGGCGAGGGTGCGCCGCAAGGAGTTGGTCCGGGTCGCGCTCGACGGCGCCGGCAAGCAGGAGCATTGGGCGCCCCCCGAGGTGCTGGAACAGAGCGGCGAGGGGGATCCTGCGCTGGTCCACATCCTGTCGCCGTTCGATCCCCTGATCATCCAGCGCAAGCGCACCGAGCTGTTCTTCGGCTATGGCCACCGCTTCGAGGCCTATGTGCCGAAGCAGAAGCGCCTGTTCGGCTATTTCGCGCTGCCCGTGCTGGTCGGCGACGACATCGTCGCCGCCCTCGACCTCAAGACCGACCGCCAGAACAAGAAACTCCTGATGCAGAAATGGAGCTGGGTCGGCAACGGCAAGAAACAGGCGTCGCGCAAGGAGCTCAAGCGCCGCATCGAGGAGGAGCTCGACCGCTTCGAGCGCTTTCAGCTGGCCGAATAAGTCCAGCTCGATCCGTCGTCACCCGCCGCCGGCCGCCGCGTCGGTTCCCGTTTGACGCTGTGTGCTATGAGTTTTTGCCATTGCTCAATGCGGAGCCAGCCAATAATCCTCTGGGCAAGCAACACCCTGGGGGAACTGATGAGCCAGACCGCAACCATTGCGCCAAGCACCGGCGCCCGCAGCGAGATCGAGACGACGACGATCCGCGCGATTTCCTGGCGGCTGATTCCGTTCCTGATCCTAGCCTACTTCTTCTCCTATCTCGACCGCGTCAATCTCGGCTTCGCCGCGCTCACCATGAACGCGGAGCTGAAATTCTCGCCGGTGGTGTTCTCGTTCGGGGCCGGCATCTTCTTCATCGGCTATTTCATCTTCGAGGTGCCGAGCAACCTCGCGCTGGAGAGGTTCGGTGCCAGCAAGTGGATCGCCCGCATCATGGTGAGCTGGGGCATTCTCTCGGCCCTGATGGCGGCGGTCTATGACGAGCACAGCTTCTACGCGCTGCGCTTCTTCCTCGGCGTTGCCGAGGCCGGCTTCTTCCCCGGCATCATCCTCTATCTCACCTACTGGTTTCCGGCCGAATACCGTGCCCGCTTCCTCGCCGCCTTCGCGCTCGCAGTTCCGATCTCCACCGTGATCGGCGCGCCAATCTCCGGCCTGCTGCTCGGGCTGGACGGCGTCATGGGGATGCAGGGCTGGCAGTGGCTGTTCATCATCGAGGGCGTGCCCTCGGTGCTGCTCGGCATCGTCACCTGGTTCTATCTCACCGACCGGCCGGAGAAGGCCGATTGGCTCTCGGCCGAACAGAAGGCGTGGCTGAAGGCGAAGCTCGACGCCGAGGTCGCGGCCAAGCAGGCGGCGAAGCATTTCAGGCTCGGCGAGGCGCTGTCTTCGCCGAGGGTGCTGGCGCTCAGCGCGATCTATTTCGGCTTCGTCGCCTCGCTCTACGGCATGCAGTTCTGGCTACCGCAGATCGTCAAGGCGTTCGGTCTGACCAATGCGCAGACCGGCTTCGTCACCGCGATCCCCTATGCATTCGGCGCCGCCGCGATGATCCTGTGGGCGCGGCATTCGGATGCCACGCGCGAGCGTGTGTTCCATGTCGGCGCGCCGCTGTTGCTGACGGCGCTGGCGCTCGGGGTCTCCAGCTACATCACCGATCCGACCATGACCATGGTGGTGCTGACCGTCGCCGCGATCGGCGTGTTCTGCACCTTCGCGGTGTTCTGGACGCTGCCGACCGCCTGGCTGTCCGGCACCGCCGCCGCCGGCGCGATCGCGCTGATCAACTCGATCGGCAACCTCGCCGGTTTCGGCGGGCCCTATCTGATCGGCTGGGTCAAGGAGGCCACCGGCAGCACATCGACCGGCCTGCTGGTGCTGTCGCTGTTGCCACTCGCGGCGGGCCTCTTGGTTTTCCTCGGCAACCACGAGACCAAGACCGAGTTCGCCGACGCGAAGTAAGGATAACGCCAGCGTAGCCGAGCCTTCGCCGCAAACATAGCTGTCATCGCCCGGCTTGACCGGGCGATCCAGTACGCCGCGGCGTCTCGTTTCAATTTCGACTGTCTCTGGAATACTGGATCGCCCGCTTTCGCGGGCGATGACAGTTTTGGGCGCAGCGATCGCCGTAGCCCGGATGGAGCGCAGCGCAATCCGGGGACCGTCCCTCGATTCGCGAGGTCCCGGATTTCGCTTCGCTTCATCCGGGCTTCTGTAACGGGCCTTTGTAAGTCAATCCCTTTTTGCGTGATCCACTCGCCGGGCACTTGCTTCTGTACGGGATCGGCGCGAAGGCCGTCGCCTGATGGGGTGCATTGAGGAGCCGGCCGGCCAATCTACGGAAGCGTGGTTGTGAGCCACTTCCCGGATGGCGGCCTGACCGGATCCATCGTCCCGGCGCAGGGACCTCGCTCAGGGAGAGCCTGGTGTCGTGGCCCGCCCAGAACCGATTGCTGCTCCTTGCTTAGGTTGCCGAGGCCTTGGCCATCGGGTTGAACGGTTTGGCGTCGGCGAGCATGCGATGCAGAACGACGGCGAGCTTGCGTGCGAGCGCCACCTTGGCCTTGCGCAGGCCTGCGCGCCGGGCGATCCGCATCGCCCAGCCTTTCAGCGCCGAGCAGTTCCTGACCGGCTTGGTCAGCATGACGTGAGCCGCCTGATAGAGCGCCTCGCGCACGGAGGCATCGCCGATCTTGCTGATGCGGCCGGTATAGTCGGTTTCGCCCGATTGGTACTTCTTCGGGGTGAGGCCAAAATGCGCTCCCGTCGCCTTCGAGGACCGGAAGCGCTTCGGGTCGTCGACCGCCGAGGCGTAGGTAAGCGCCACGATCGGGCCGACGGACGGTGTCGTCATCAGGAGGCGGGCTTGAGGGTGCGACCTGGCGAGCTTTTGGGTGTGCTTATCCAGGCCATTGAACTCGCGCCGCAGCACGGCGTGGGCTTCGAGCAGCGCCTGTGCCACGATCTCAAGTCCGGGATGGCCCGCTACGAGCTCCCGGATGCGTTCGGCGAACGTGCGCTCGGTGGTCGTGCCGACCTTCAGACCGAAGCCGCGGAGCACGCCGCGCAGGCTGTTCTCGATGTCGCGCAGCTTGGACTGCAGCAGCTTGCGTGCCGTCAGAACCGCCCGCGTCTCCTGCGCTTCGATCGACTTGCAGTGCACCGGCCGGAACCAGCCCAGCCGCATCAGTTGCGCGATCCCGCGGGCATCGTTGCGGTCCGACTTCACCGGCATCGCCTTGAAGGCATCGCGGACGTGCCGCGTCTCCAACAGTTCGACTGCCAGGCCCGCATCCCGCATCGCTGCGTAGAGCCATTGCGACAGCGGACCAGCCTCCAGCCCGATCCGTTCCAGCACCAACCCCAGCGACCGCAACCAGGTGATCAAGGCCTCCGGCTCACTCGCAACCCTCGCCTCGCGCAAAATCTTACCTGTCCCATCGACAAGGCAGACGCTCGAGCATTCCAAAGACACGTCGATTCCTGCATAGTGGTACATGGTCGTCCCTTAATGATGCTTGGAGCGGGCTTGCCCGACTCCGTTTATTGACACCATCAGTTTGAGGGACGACCGCCTTCCAACCAACAGGCCGCTCGCGAGCGCGCTTCCAAATCGCGCCGTAGCGAGCGGGCGGCCGGCCCGTTACCCCATCTACGCATCTTCCACGTTCCAACTCCAACTCGAACATCGCCGATCCCGCGCCCGACTCCGGCCCGTCCTCACGAATTGGTTATCACTGACGAATATTGACATTTGTCAGTGATAAATCGATACTCTTCATCAGTCGTCAGCCCGATGGAGATTTCCCGATGTTCGCCCGTTCCATTTTCTCGAGCTATTACAGGCTCTTGACGGGAGCCGCGCTGGCTTTTGCGGTGTTCGCGCTGGCCGGCTGCAATGAAAAGGCGGCCGAAAAGGCCGATCCGGGACGCCCCGTTCTGGTGGCGACCGTCCATTACGAAGCCGAAACCCCTGAGCGCAGTTTTGTCGGCACCGTGAAGCCCCGTATCGAAGCCGATATGGGCTTTCGGGTTGCCGGCAAGGTGGCCAAGCGGCTGGTCGAGGTCGGACAGACAGTCGACGTCGATCAGCCCTTGGCCACCCTCGACGAGGTCGATCTGAAGCTGCAGGCCGAGCAGGCGGAGGCCGAGTTCCGCGCCGCCACCGGCGTGCTGGCGCAGGCCGCGGCCGCCGAGCAGCGTGCCAAGGACCTCAAGGCCAAGGGCTGGACCACCGATGCGCAGCTCGATTCCGCCAAGGCTGCCGGCGACGAGGCCCGCGCCCGGCTGAACCGCGCCGAGCGTTCGGTCGAGCTGACCAAAAACTCCCTCTCTTATGCAACGCTGGTGGCCGACACCCGAGGTGTCGTCACAGCGACCATGATCGAGCCCGGCCAGGTGGTTGCCGCGGGCCAGGCCTCGATCCGTGTCGCCCGACTTGGCGAGAAGGAAGCTGTCGTCGCGATCCCAGAGACGCTTCTTGCTCGTGCCAGGTCGGGCGTTGCCACGGTGACGCTGTGGTCGGATGCGAAGAAGACCTATGCCGCAAAACTGCGCGAGGTCGCGCCGCAGGCTGATCCCGCCACCCGCACCTACCTCGCAAAGTTCTCGCTGCCGGACGCCGACGAGGCCGTCTCGCTCGGCATGACCGCAACCCTGACCTTGGCCGACAAGGCGAGCGAGCGCGTAGCGAAGCTGCCGCTGTCGGCGCTGTACAGCCAGGGCGGCGATCCCTCGCTCTACATCGTCGACGACAAGGGCGAGGTCGCACTGAAGCCGGTCAAGGTGACGGCCTATGAGAGCAACAACGTCGTCATCTCTGATGGCGTCGACGAGGGCGCCAAGGTCGTCGCCCTCGGTGTGCAGAAACTCGATCCGACCCAGAAGGTGCGGGTCGTGTCGTCGCTGTCGTTCTAACCCTCGCAATATCAGCGCAAACGGTTCTGGGACTTGATCTAGAACTTGGAGAGTTCGATGAAGCGCTTCAACCTTTCGGCCTGGGCGGTCAGCCATCCGACGCTGGTCCTGTTCCTGATGCTCGTGCTCGGCGTCGCCGGTTTCTTCTCCTACGAGAAGCTCGGCCGCGCCGAGGACCCGTTCTTCACCGTCAAGGTGGTGAACGTCTCGGTGATGTGGCCGGGCGCGACCTCGCAGGAAATGCAGATGCAGGTCGCCGATCCGATCGAGAAGAAGCTGCAGGAGCTGCCGTTCTTCGAGAAGGTGCAGACCTATTCCAAGCCGGGCTTCACGGCGATGCAGGTCACCTTCCGCGACTCGACCCCGCCGAAGGACGTGCCCTATCTGTTCTATCTCCTGCGCAAGAAGCTGGTCGACGTGCAGGGCCAGCTGCCGTCGGGCATCCTCGGCCCCGTGGTCAACGACGAATTCTCCGACGTCGATTCGATCCTCTACATGATGACCGGCGACGGCGCCGACTACGCGCAGCTCAAGAAGGTCGCGGAAGGCTTCCGCCAGCGCTTGCTGAAGGTGCCCGGCGTGACCAAGGTCGACCTCTACGGCACCCAGGACGAGCGCATCTATGTCGAGTTCTCGCATGCCAAGCTTGCGACGCTCGGCATCACGCCCCAGGCGCTGTTCGACTCGCTCGCCAAGCAGAACAACGTGACGCCTGCCGGCACCGTCGAGACCTCGTCGCAGCGCGTGCCGCTGCGCGTCACCGGCGCGCTTGACGGCGTCAAGGCGGTTGCCGAGACGCCGGTCGAGAGCAACGGCCGCGTGTTCCGGCTCGGCGATATCGCGACCGTCAGCCACGGCTATGTCGATCCGCCGAGCTTCACCGTGCGCCAGGAAGGCAAGCCCGCGCTCGGCATCGGCGTCGTCACCGCCAAGGGCGCCAACATCCTCGAGCTCGGCAACGAGGTCGAGAAGGCCACCGCCGACTTCATGAAGGCGGTGCCGCAGGGCGTCGAGGTCGAGCAGATCGCCGATCAGCCCAAGGTGGTCGAGCACGCCGTCGGCGAGTTCGTGCACTCCTTCGTCGAGGCGCTCGCCATCGTGCTGTTCGTCTCGTTCGTCGCGCTCGGCTGGCGCACCGGCATCGTGGTGGCGCTGTCGGTGCCGCTGGTGCTCGGCATCGTCTTCATCGTGATGAATGCCATGTCGCTCGATTTGCACCGCATCACGCTCGGCGCGCTGATCATCGCGCTCGGCCTCCTGGTCGACGACGCCATCATCGCGGTCGAGATGATGGTGGTGAAAATGGAGCAGGGCTGGGACCGCTTCAAGGCCGCATCCTTTGCCTGGGAATCTACCGCGTTTCCGATGCTCACGGGGACGCTGGTCACAGCCGCTGGCTTCCTCCCCATCGGCTTTGCCAATTCGGCGGTCGGCGAATATGCCGGCGGCATCTTCTGGATCGTGGCGATCTCGCTGGTCGCCTCCTGGTTCGTCGCGGTGATCTTCACGCCCTATATCGGCGTCAAGCTGCTGCCAAACATTAAGGTGCACCAGAACCACGATCCGCACGCGATCTACGAGACGCGGATGTATCGCGGCCTGCGCAGCGTGGTGCAATGGTGCGTCGATCATCGCGTCAAGGTGGTGGTCGCGACCGTCGGTGTCTTCGTCGCCTCGATCGTCGCGTTCGGCCACGTTCAGCAGCAGTTCTTCCCGCTGTCGGAACGGCCCGAGCTGTTCCTGCAGCTCCGCCTGCCCGAGGGCACCGCCTTCGGCACCACCGAGAAGGCAGTCAAGAAGGCCGAGAGCCTGCTGAAGGACGACAAGGACATCGAGACCTACACCGCCTATGTCGGCCAGGGCTCGCCGCGCTTCTGGCTCGGCCTCAACCCGCAGCTGCCGAACGAGGCGTTTGCCGAGATCGTGATCCTCGCCAAGAACGTCGACGCGCGCGAGCGCATCAAGGCGAAGCTCGAGCAGGCCGCCGCCGATGGTGCGCTGAACGAGGCGCGGGTCCGGGTCGACCGCTTCAACTTCGGTCCGCCGGTCGGCTTCCCGGTTCAGTTCCGCGTGATCGGGCCCGACGCCAACAAGGTGCGCGACATCGCCTACCAGGTGCGCGACGTGATGCGCCAGAACCCCAACGTCAAGGACGTCCAGCTCGACTGGAACGAGCAGTCGCCCTACCTGAAGCTCGCCGTCGACCAGGATCGGGCGCGGGCGCTCGGCTTGACCCCGCAAGAGGTCTCGCAGGCGCTGGCGATGCTGATCTCGGGCGCGCCGGTCACCACGATCCGCGACGGCATCGAGAAGGTCGGCGTGGTCGCCCGCGCGGTGCCGTCGGAGCGGCTTGATCTCGGCCGGGTCGGCGATCTCACCATCACGTCACGTAATGGTGTGGCGGTTCCGCTGCAGCAGATTGCGAAGATCGAATATGCGCATGAGGAGCCGATCCTGTGGCGGCGCAACCGCGACATGGCGATCACCGTGCGCTCCGACGTCGTCGACGGCGTGCAGGCGCCCGATGTCACCAACCAGATCTCGCCGAAGCTGAAGGACATCCAGGCCCATCTCGAGCCTGCCTACCGGATCGAGCCCGGCGGCGCGTTCGAGGAATCGGCCAAGGGCAATGCGTCGATCTTCATCCTCTTCCCCGTGATGGTGATGGTGATGCTGACGCTCCTGATGATCCAGCTGCAGAGCTTCTCGCGCCTGTTCCTGGTGTTTCTGACCGCGCCGCTCGGCATCGTCGGCGCCTCGCTCGGGTTGAACGTCGCCAACCAGCCGTTCGGCTTCGTGGCGCTGCTCGGCCTGATCGCGCTCGCCGGCATGATCATGCGCAACGCGGTGATCCTGGTCGATCAGATCGAGAGCGACGTGTCCTCCGGCCTGACCCGGCGCGAGGCGATCGTCGAGGCCACCGTCCGGCGTGCCCGGCCGGTGGTGCTGACCGCGCTCGCCGCGATCCTCGCCATGATCCCGCTGTCGCGCTCGGCGTTCTGGGGCCCGATGGCGATCACCATCATGGGCGGTTTGTTTGTTGCGACTTTCCTGACCTTGCTGTATCTGCCGGGCCTTTACGCCCTCTGGTTCCGCAAGACCCTCGAGGAGAGCGGCCCCGAGCAAACCGATACTGCGCCGCAGCATGCAGGAAAGGGACAACTCGCATTTCCGCTTGCTGAGGCTGCCGAATAATTGAAGATTGAGCAGGCCAACATGACGCTGATCCAGGAACATAGCGAAACCGACACCCGCGAACGGATTCTCGTGGTGGCGGAGCGTTTGTTCCGGCAGATCGGCTACCAGAAGACCACGGTGGCTGACATCGCCAAAGAGCTGCGGATGAGCCCCGCCAACGTGTATCGCTTCTTCGATTCGAAGAAGTCGATCCACGAAGGCGTGGCGCGCGGCCTGATGGGCGAGGTCGAAATCGAGGCGCAGCGCATCGCGCGCTCGGAAGGGCCGGCCGCGCCGCGCTTGCGCCAGATGATGACGACCATCAATCGCATGAACACCGAACGTTATGTCGGTGATTCCAAGCTGCATGAGATGGTCGAGGTCGCGATGCAGGAGGACTGGGACGTCTGTGTCGCCCATATGGAGTGTATCGCCGCTATTATCGGCGAGGTGATCGCGCAAGGAGCCGCGTCGGGCGAGTTCGAGGCCCCGGACCTGCAACTCGCCTCGCTGTGCGCCTGCACCGCGATGATGCGCTTCTTCCACCCCCAGATGATCGCCCAGTGTGCGACCAAGCCGGGCCCGACCATCGACCAGATGATCGATTTCGTGATCGCCGGCCTGTCGCCGCGCATCCGCGCCAATTGAGCGCCAGCACTGACGTTTTCGTCAGTTGACTCTTCCCGTATTGCAGGCAAATCGGGTTTGTAGCCCGGATGGAGCGCAGCGTAATCCGGGGCCATTTCCGCTTGTGAGACTGTCCCGGATTGCGCTGCGCTCCATCCGGGTTACCGTGGAGAGGAACGAGGCGTGACCGCAAAAGACCTGCACTTCTACGAGCCGAAGAACGGCCACGGCCTGAAGCACGACCCGTTCAACGCCATCGTGGCGCCGCGGCCGATCGGCTGGATCTCCTCGCGCGACAAGGGCGGCAACGTCAACCTCGCGCCCTACAGCTTCTTCAACGCCTTCTGCTACGTGCCGCCGATCATCGGCTTCTCCTCCACCAACTGGAAGGACAGCGTCGCCAACATCCAGGACACCGGCGAGTTCGTGTGGAATCTGGCGACGATGGATCTGGCCAAGCACATGAACGCGACGGCGGCGCATGTCGCGCGCGATGTCGACGAGTTCAAGCTCGCAGGCCTCACGCCGGTCGCCGGCAAGCTCGTCAACGTGCCGCGCGTCGCCGAAAGCCCGGTGTCGTTCGAATGCAAGGTCAGCCAGATCGTCCAGCTGCAGGGCGCCGACGGCAAGAAGGCCGAGGCGTGGCTGACGCTCGGCGAGGTCGTCGCCGTCCATATCGACAAGGCCTTCATCAAGGACGGCGCCTACCAGACCGGATTGGCCCACCCGATCGTCCGCGCCGGCCGCCGCGGCGACTATTTCGAGATCAAGCCGGAAAACATGTTCGAGATGATCCGGCCGGATTAAGTGCTGCTATCCTCTCCCTCTCCCCGTTCTTCACGGGGAGAGGGCTGGGGTGAGGGGCCGTCTCCGCGAGCCGTGAGCGTCGTGAGACCTGTACCCCCTCACCCGGAACGCATCTGGCGATGCGTTCCTTACCTCTCCCCGCAAGCGGGGAGAGGTAAGGAACGTCGCTCTCTGCGGTGCATTTGCACGCTCCGCGACGACGGCCCGCACCACAACAATGTGAAATTTCAGCGTGCAGTGATGAAAATCCGTCACTCGCAACCTCCAAGCGAGCAGTCTAACCTCCCGCGCGCCAGGCCGGATCAACGGCCGGCCAACAGAGTGGGAGGATGTGATGACACATCAAGAACGGCGCGATCCGAACGTGTCACGTCGAACGCTTGTCCAGGGATTGGCGGTTGGGGCAGCCGCCGTCGCAACCGGCGTCAGTAGTGCCCTGGCCCAGAACGCCCCCGCGCCGGTCGGGCCGCCGACCACGATCACCAGCCCGCCGCGCGACTTCAGTCCGCGCGGTGCGCCGACCACCTATTTCTGGGACCCCGACATCATCGCGGTCGATCCGTCGTTCAACGATCTCGCCCAGCCCAACACCTCGATCAAGCGGCTTCATACCGGTCTGTTGTGGGCGGAAGGTCCGGCCTGGAGCGCGCAGGGCCGCTATCTCTTGTGGAGCGACATCCCCAACAACCGGCAGATGCGCTGGTCGGAGGATGACGGCCATGTCAGCGTCTTCCGCACGCCGTCGAACTACTCGAACGGCAATTCGTTCGACTTCCAGGGCCGCCAGCTGTCCTGCGAACATCTTACCCGCCGCGTGACGCGTTACGAGAACGACGGCACCGCGACCGTGCTCGCCGATTCCTATCAAGGCAAGCGGCTGAACTCCCCGAACGACGTGGTCGCGCATCCCGACGGCAGCTACTGGTTCACCGATCCGCCCTATGGCGGCCAGCTCTATGAGGGCGAGCCTGATGCCGCCGGCGGACCAGGCAATCCGGCCGGCAAGCTCAATCCCCGGATCGGCCAGCCGGCGGGCTTCGTGCCGGCCAAGCGCGAGTTGCCGACCAATTGCTATCGCATCGATCCGTCCGGGCGCATCGATCTCGTGGTCAGCGAGGACCAGGTGCCGGACCCGAACGGCCTCTGCTTCTCGCCGGACTTCAAGAAGCTCTATGTAGTCTCGACCGGCAAGGGACCGGGCGACACCGGCCCCGGCGGCAACGGTGACGTCTTCGTGTTCGATGTCGGCGCCGACAACAAGCTCGCCAACGGTAAGCGCTTCAGCGATTTCACGATCGACGGCGTGAAGTGCGGACCCGACGGCATCCGCTGCGACGTCAACGGCAATGTCTGGTGCTCGAGTAATGCCGGCCGCGCGGTCGGCTACAGCGGCGTGACGGTGTGGTCGCCGGAAGGCAAGCTGCTCGGCCGCATCCGGCTGCCCGAGGTCTGCGGCAACATCACCTTCGGCGGCCCCAAGCGCAACCGCCTGTTCATGGCCGCAAGCCAGTCGCTCTACGCGGTCTACACCGCGACCCAGGGCGCCGGGCCTGCCTAAAGTATCCGCGTAGGAAACTGCGCTCCCTCTCCCGCTTGCGGGGGAGGGCTGGGGTGGGGGCTCTTTCCACGGTACAGACCGGATAGATACCCGACAGTTTAGACCGGCATGATTGCCGACAGGTTTCTAGAAGCATCGGCGGGAGGGCCCGACGATGCCGTTCAGAGAGACCAGTCGGATGGAAGAGCGTATCCGGATGCTTATGGAGTACGAGAGCGGGAACTGGAGCGTGTCGGAGTTGTGCCGCCGTCACGGTATCTGCCGCGACACGTTTTACGCATGGCGCCAGCGGAAGCAGAGCGGCGATCCGGAGTGGTTCAGGGACCGTTCGCACGCGCCGCAGCAATGCCGACAAACGACCGATGCGGCGATTGCAGAGAAGGTGATCGCGGCTCGGCAGCGCTTTCCCTATCTGGGACCGCGCAAGCTGCTCGCCCTGCTTGACCGCCAGGCGCCGGAGATCGATTGGCCGGCGGCGTCGACGATTGGGAGCATTCTCAAGCGCGCGGGGCTGATCTCGCCGGTGAAGCGCCGCCGCCGTCCGCTCGACCAGCGGCGTCCCTGCACGCCGGTGCAGGAGCCGAACGACGAGTGGAGCGTGGACTTCAAGGGTTGGTTCCGCACCCGCGACCAGTGCCGGATTGATCCGTTGACGGTGGCTGACAGCCACAGTCGCTTCCTGATCGAACTGCAGATCGTCGCACCGACGACCGAGGGCGTCCGCCCCCGCTTCGAGAGGGCTTTCCGCGAGCATGGCCTGCCGCGGGCAATCCGCTGCGACAATGGTTCGCCGTTCGGCTCGCGCGGCGCCGGCGGTCTCACCACATTGTCGGTCTGGTGGCTGAAGCTCGGCATTACGCCGCACTTCATCCGTCCGGCCTCGCCGCAGGAGAACGGTCGCCATGAGCGCATGCATCGCACCTTGAAGGCGCAAACATCGAGCCCACCGGCAGATAATGCGTCCGAGCAACAGGCCCGCTTTGACGCCTTCCGAGAGCATTACAATAAGGAACGTCCTCACGAAGCGCTGGGCCAACGGCCGCCGGAGGACGCCTATCGAGCATCTCAACGCACCATGCCGGATCGCGAGCAAGACCCCTGGTATGACGCCGATCACCAGGCCCGCCGTGTTCGCGGCAATGGGGAGATTAAATGGAAAGGCAAGTTCGTCTTTATCGGTCAGGCGCTGGTGAACGAACTTGTCGGCATCGCCGAACTCGATACCGGTGACCACGTCGTCCGCTTCTGCGACCTCGACGTCGGTCTCATCGACCGCCGCGGCCTGTTCACCCGGTTCGCTCCGCCTCGTGAGGGGCTGCGCGAACCGGGCGAACAGACCGCTTAACCCAAACTGTCGGGGATCATGCCGGTCCAAAATGTCGGGAATCATGCCGGTTGAACACACGAGTCGCATTGTGGAGAGAGCCCCCACCCGCATCGCATCTTCGATGCGATGCGACCTCCCCCGCAAGCGGGAGAGGTGCAGGGAGTCTGCCGCGAGACCGATCGAACTTGGTTTCACCCGCCGGCGCCATCTCCCGCTACCTGATTGTCGTACCTCAGCTTTCGGAACTGAACGCGTGGCGTGCCGTTAACAAAACGGCGCCTTGCCGCGTCAATTTCGCTTTATCTGCAAGGCGAAGTGTTCACCCGTGACCGGCACTTTCGGATAACATGGAGCATGATCCGAAAAAGTGGAGACCGGTTTTTCGAGAAGATCATGCTCCCAACATAAAGCTCCTATCCGCGCCGCCGATCCATGAGGACCCCACCATGAGCTTCCGCCGCGACTTCATCACCAAGCCGATCTTCTCCTGGGCGCGTGGCGTGCTGCCGACCATGTCGGACACCGAGCGCGAGGCACTGGAAGCCGGCGACGTCTGGTGGGACGCCGATCTCTTCACCGGCAATCCCGACTGGTCGAAATTGCTGACGTTCGCGCCGGCCAAACTGACCGACGAGGAGAACGCCTTCCTGCACGGTCCGGTCGACGAGCTCTGCAAGATGCTCGACGAGTGGAAGATCAACTGGGAATGGCGCGATCTGCCGCCCGAGGTGTGGGCCTTCATCAAGGCCAAGAAATTCTTCGGCATGATCATCCCGAAGGAATTCGGCGGGCTCGGCTTCTCGCCCTATGCGCATTCCGAAGTGGTGCGAAAGATTTCGTCGCGCTCGCTGACCGCGGCCGTCACCGTGATGGTGCCGAACTCGCTCGGGCCGGGCGAGTTGTTGATGCGCTTCGGCACCAGGGAGCAGCAGGACAGATGGCTGCCGCGCCTGGCCGCCGGCCAGGACATTCCGTGCTTCGGCCTGACCAGCCCGGAGGCCGGCTCGGACGCCGCCTCGATGATCGACACCGGCATCATCTGCAAGGGCAATTTCGAAGGCCGCGAGGTGCTTGGCCTCAAGCTGAACTGGCACAAGCGCTACATTACGCTCGGCCCGGTCTCAACGCTGCTCGGCCTCGCCTTCAAGGCCTATGATCCCGATCACCTGGTCGGCAGCGAGGAAGAGCTCGGCATCACCGTTGCGCTGATCCCGACCCATCTGCCCGGCGTCTCGATCGGCCAGCGCCATCTGCCGGCAATGCAGGTGTTCCAGAACGGCCCGAACTGGGGCCGCGATGTCTTCATCCCGCTCGACTACATCATCGGCGGCCAAGAGCGGATCGGCCAGGGCTGGAAGATGCTGATGACGGCGCTCGCCGCCGGCCGCGGCATCTCACTGCCGTCACTGTCGGCCGCCGGCGCCGCTTATGCCGCGCGCACCACCGGCGCCTATGCCCGCATCCGCGAGCAGTTCGGCATCTCGATCTCGAAATTCGAGGGAATCGAGGAGCCGCTGGCACGCATTGCCGGTACGGCTTATCTGCTCGACGCCGCGCGGCGGCTGACCTGCGCCGCGCTGAACGAGGGGCATCATCCCGCCGTCATCTCCGGCATCATGAAGCTGCACGCCACCGAGCGGATGCGGACCGCGATCGACGACGCCATGGACATCCATGGCGGCAAGGCCGTGATCGACGGGCCGCAAAACTATCTCGGTGGGCTCTATCGCTCGGTGCCGGTCGGCATCACGGTCGAGGGCGCCAACATCCTGACCCGCAATCTGATCGTGTTCGGGCAGGGCGCAATCCGTGCGCATCCTTATCTGTTGCAGGAGATGAATGCGCTCGGCGAGGCCGATCGCGACAAGGGCCTGACTGCGTTCGACACCGCGTTCTGGAAGCATGTCGGCCACAGCTTTGCGACCATGTTCCGCGCCTGGGGCCGCAGCTGGAGCTTTGGTCTGTTCGCACCGGCGCCTGACGCCGGCGAGGCCACCGAATTCTATCGCCAGCTGTCGCGCTATTCGTCGGCGTTCGCGCTCTGCGCCGACATGGCGCTGCTGACGCTCGGCGGCGCGCTGAAGCGCAAGGAGATGCTCTCCGCCCGCTTCGGCGATATCCTCTCCGAGCTCTATTTGCTGTCGGCCGCGCTGAAGCGGTGGCAGGACGAGGGCCGTCAGAAGGAAGATCTTCCGGCGCTGCAATGGTGCATGGCGTCGGGCTTCAAGACCATCGAGAACCGCTTTGCGGAAATCCTCGCCAATCTGCCGAACCGCTTTGTCGGCTGGATGCTGAAATTCCTGATCCAGCCGTTCGGCGCTCGCGTCACCGGTCCGTCTGATCGTGTCGTGCATCTCTGCGCGCAACTCGTGCTGTCGCCGTCGGCGGCACGCGACCGCCTGACGCCGGACCTCGCCTTTGTCGAGGATGATGGCGGCATCGCGCGGCTGGAGAAGGCCTTCCGCCTCGTCACCGAGGCCGACGATGCCGCCAAGCAGCTGCGCGCGGCGCGGCTGCATGACTGGAAGGAGGGCGTCAAGAAGGGCGTCATCACCGAGGCCGACGGCGAGAAGCTTGCCGCCGCCCACGAGGCCGTCGCAAAAGTCATCGAGGTCGATGATTTTGCGCCGGAGGCGCTGTCCCCGATTTACAAGAAAACCGCCGACGTGCATCAGTTCTTCCAGGAACTGGGTGAGCAGAGGGCGGCGAGCTGATGGCGCGACAAGTCTTTATCGTCGACGGCAGCCGGACGCCGTTCCTGAAGGCGCGCTCCGGTCCCGGCTCGTTCACCCCGGTCGATCTCGCCGTGCAATGCGGCCGGCCGCTGTTGGCGCGACAGCCGTTTGCGCCCACCGCCTTTGATCAGGTGATCCTCGGCTGCGTCAACGTGATCGCCGACGAGATGAACCCGGCGCGGGTCGCAGCACTCCGGCTTGGCATGGGCGAGAAGATGGTCGCCTTCACAGTGCAGATCAATTGCGGCTCCGGCATGCAGTCGATCGACACCGGCTACCGCTATATCCGAGAGGGCACCTCCGATCTGATCCTCGCCGGCGGCGCCGAGGCGTTGAGCCACGCACCGCTGGTCTGGCCCAATTCCGGCGTGCGCTGGTTTGCCGGCTTTGCCGGCGCCAAGGGTCTAGGTGCCAAGATCGCCGCCGCGCTGAAGGTCAAGCCGAGCTACTTCAAGCCGATCATCGGCCTCGAGCGCGGGCTGACCGACCCGATCACCGAGCTCAACATGGGGCAGACCGCCGAGAAGGTCGGGCACCTCTTCGGCATCACCCGCGCCCAGTCCGACGCCTACGCCGCCGAGAGCCACCAGCGGCTGGCCAACGCGCAAAAGGAAGGCTTCCTCAAGGGCGAGGTCGAGACCGCATTCGCCCGCGACGGCAAGTTCTACGACCATGACGACGGCGTCCGCCCGGACTCGACAGCGGAGACGCTGGCGAAGCTGAAGCCGGTGTTCGAGCGTCCGTGGGGCCAGGTCACCGCCGGCAATTCCTCGCAGATCACCGATGGCGCCTCCTGGGTGATCCTGGCGTCCGAAGCCGCCGTTGCAAAGCACGGGCTGACGCCGAAGGCTGTCATCCTCGACAGCCAGTGGTCGGCGCTCGATCCCTCGATCATGGGCCTCGGTCCGGTGCTGTCGGCAAGCGCGCTGCTCAAGCGCAACGAGCTGACGTTGCAGGACGTCGAGACCTGGGAGTTGAACGAGGCGTTTGCGACGCAGGTGCTGGGTTGCCTCGCCGCCTGGAATGACGACAAATTCTGCCGCGAGATTCTGGGACTTGACGGCGCGGCCGGCGAGATCGATCGCGCCAAGCTGAACGTCGATGGCGGCGCGATCAGCCTTGGCCATCCCGTAGGCTGCAGCGGCAACCGCATCGTGCTGCATCTGGTCAATGCGATGAAGCGGCTCGGCACCAGGCGCGGCGTCGCCACCGAATGCATCGGTGGCGGGCAGGGCGGCGCGATGTTGATAGAGACGGTGTGATCATGGATTCACGGATCATGGACGTTCTCGCCGACCGCGTGCTCGAACTCGGGCCGGCGCCGGCCGCCGACAGCCCGTACAGGAACTTCAAGCTGACGCGTGACGAGGACGGCATCGCCTGGCTGCTGTTCGATCGCGCCGGCGCCAGCGCCAACACATTGTCCGCCGATCTGCTCGAGGAGCTCGATGCCATCGTTGCGGCGCTGGAGAGCCAGCGGCCGGCCGGCCTCGTGGTGCGCTCGGCGAAAAAGAGCGGCTTCATCGCCGGCGCCGACGTCAACGAGTTTCGCGGCGCCAGCGACCCGCGCGCGGTCGAGACCGAGATCGGCCGGGCGCATGCCGTGATCGACCGGCTAGAGGCGCTGCGCGTGCCGTCGGTCGCCGTCATCCACGGCTTCTGCCTCGGCGGCGGCCTCGAGGTCGCGCTGGCCTGCCAGATGCGGATCGCGATCGATGATGCGCGGTTCGGCTTCCCCGAGGTGATGCTCGG
Source organism: Bradyrhizobium sp. 26S5 (assembly GCF_036923295.1). Taxonomy (NCBI): domain Bacteria; kingdom Pseudomonadati; phylum Pseudomonadota; class Alphaproteobacteria; order Hyphomicrobiales; family Nitrobacteraceae; genus Bradyrhizobium; species Bradyrhizobium sp. 26S5. The sequence continues at coordinate 2,317,184 of NZ_CP145948.1, forward strand.
GCTGCATCCCGGCCTCGGCGGCACGGTGCGCTTCACCGAGCTGGTCAATCCGATGCAGGCGATGACCTTGATGTTGACCGGCAAGACGATCGACGCGCGCCGCGCCAAGTCGCTCGGTCTGGTCGATGCCGTCACCCAGGAGCGCCATGTCCGCAACGCGGTGAAGGACGCGGTGTTCGGCCGGCTGAAGCGCGCCAAGCCGGGCGCGCTCAATACCATCCTCAATTTCGGTCCGGTCAGGGGCTTCCTGGCCTCGCGAATGCGCAGCGAGGCCGAGAAGGCCGCGCCGCGCAAGCACTATCCGGCGCCCTCAGCGCTGATCGATCTCTGGGAGAAGCACGCCGGCAACCGCGCGGCGATGCTGAATGCGGAGAAGGCCTCGTTCGCCAATCTGATGGTGACGCCGACCGCGCAGAATCTGATCCGCGTCTTCTTCCTGCGCGAGCAGATGAAGAAGGCGGCGGGCGGCGGCAACAAGGTTGCGCACGTCCATGTCATCGGCGCCGGCGCGATGGGCGGCGATATCGCGGCCTGGTGCGCCAACCAGGACATGCGCGTCACGCTCGCCGACATGAAGGCCGAACCGATCGCGGGCGCGATGAAGCGCGCGTCGGAGCTGTTCGGCAAGATCACGCGCAGGAAGATCGACCAGCGCGACGCGCTCGACCGGCTGATCCCCGACATGGACGGCGAAGGCGTCCGTAACGCCGATGTGATCATCGAGGCGGTGCCGGAAAAGCTCGAGTTGAAGCAGAAGGTCTACGCCTTGCTCGAACCGAAGATGAAGCCGGGCACGATCCTCGCCACCAACACGTCGAGCATCCCGCTGCAGGACCTGCGCACCACCCTGGCGCGGCCGGAGCGGCTGCTCGGCCTGCACTTCTTCAATCCGGTGTCGCGGCTGCAACTCGTCGAGGTCGTCAGCCATGACGGCACCGATGCCGCCATGCTCAAGGAGGCGCTGGCCTTCGTCGGCGCCATCGACCGCCTGCCGCTGCCGGTGAAGAGTTCGCCGGGCTTCCTCGTCAATCGCGCGCTGACGCCATACATGCTGGAAGCGATGATGATGCTGGACGAGAAGACCGACCAGCGCCTGATCGATGCGGCGGCCGTCGAGTTCGGCATGCCGATGGGCCCGATCGAGCTCGCCGACCAGGTCGGCCTCGATATCTGCCTCGATGTCGGCGACATGCTGCGCTCGAAGTTCGGCGATACGCTGCCGCCGACGCCCGCGTGGCTGCGCGAAAAAGTCGCCAAGGGCGAGCTCGGCCGCAAGACCGGCAAGGGTTTTTACACCTGGAAGGACGGCAAGGCGGAGAAGGCGCCGTTGCCGGAGACCGGTCCGAAGGTGACGGACGAGATGATCGATCGCCTGGTGCTGCCGATCTCGAACGTCTGCGTCGCCGCCTTGCGCGAGGGCATTGTCGACAATGCCGACATGGTCGACGGCGCGATGATCTTCGGCACCGGCTATGCGCCGTTCCGCGGCGGCCCGCTCAATTATGCGCGCAGTCGCGGCGTCGACAATGTGGTGTCGACGATGCAGGCGCTGATGCGTAAGTTTGGCGGACGGTTTGCACCGGATACCGGCTGGGAGGCCTTCAAGTGACCGAGACCCAAGCGCCCGAAACTCACGCCCACGCGCCGCCGATCAACGGCAACGAGCCGCAGGGCGATCTCTGCATCCGCACGCTGGCGATGCCGGCCGACACCAACGCCAATGGCGATATCTTCGGCGGCTGGCTGCTCAGCCAGATGGACGTCGGCGGCGGCGTGTTCGCCTCCAAGCTGGCGAAGTCGCGCACCGTGACGGTTGCGATCGAGGCGATGAATTTCCGCAAGGCGGTCTATGTCGGCGATCTCGTCTCGGTGCACGCCAACCTCGTGCGCGTCGGCCGCACCTCGATCACGGTGCATCTCGAAGCCTGGGTGCTGCGCCGCCGCGAGCAGCAGTCGATCCTCGTGACCGACGGCAATTTCACCTACGTCTCGATCGACGAGCAGGGCCATCCGCAACCGATCCAGCGCGACGGCGCGACGATCGAGACCTGAACTCTACGCGCGCCTGTGTCGCTGATTCGGCGCGAGAGCAAACGCGACGAAACTGAGTCCGGAGCGTGGTTTGATTGCAAAGGACCGGAGCTGCGGCGCTTCGCCTCGCAAAAATACCCGAGGAACAAACAGCCAGTCACTCCGTTGTCGGCCCGAGTCAAATCGAGGCCGACAATGTCCGACAGTTACGTGATCGAAGTGAGTTCTCAGACAGCGGGTATCGTGGTGCGCGATAGGCGTGGTTATCAGTTCTTTGCTGCGTCGCAACTTTTCCAGCGCTTGGAAGGCCAGATCTTCCGCAACGCCCGCGAGGCTGAGCGCGCGGCGCGCCGGCTCCTCAGCGGTCAGCCCGTGCTGATGGCGTCGTAACTGACCTTGGCGCGTCATTTGCGCGTGCCGCAATTACCTGTATTGATGCATCCGGGCTCACGGAAACATCTCTCGGATGTCGCAGGCACATGGCAGAGCGTCGCAGACACAAGGCAAGGCGCTGCTGTTCGATATCGACGGCACGCTCGCCGATACCGATCCGCTCCATCTGGCAGCGTTCAACCGCGTGCTCGGTCCTCACGGGCATGTGTTCGATCACGCGCGCTTCGGCAAGGAGCTGCAGGGCTTCTCCAACGCCTCGATCGGCGATCGCTTCCTCGCACATGAGCCGCCGGATCGCCGCGCAATCATCCTTGGCGAGAAGGAGCGGACATTCCGCGAACTGGTCAGCGGCCAGATCGTGCCGGTGCCGGGATTGATGACGCTGCTCGACCGGGCTGATCACGCCGGCGTGCCCATGGTAGCGGTGACCAATGCGCCGCGCCCGAATGCTGAGCTGCTGCTCTCGGGACTGGGCATCGCGCATCGCTTCAAGGCTGTCGTGATCGGTGACGAATTGGCACACGGCAAGCCGCATCCATTGCCCTATCTCGAAGGACTGCGCCTCGCAGGCGCGTCGGCATCGGCCTCGCTGGCGTTCGAGGATTCGCGGTCCGGCGTGCAGTCCGCGACGGCCGCAGGCATCGCGACGATCGGGATGCGAACCGGGCTCAGTCATGCCGATCTGCTCGCGGCCGGCGCGGTCGCGAGCGCGGCGGCGTTCGACGATCCCGAATTGATCCGCCGGGTTGCATTGGCCATGTCTTGGTAGGGGCTGCGTGGTGAGGAATCGCGCAGGCACCCACCGCCTCGACATTGCTGCAACGCAGTTCTTAACCCCACTGATGCTTGCTCGTTGACCTCGGTGCCGAACGGTCGCAACATGGGAGACTCGCCGTTTCAAGGGGGCCGCCGTGGCCGGACTCTCCCATCGCCAGACTGAAATCCTCAACATCGCGCGCGCATTCGGCCGGGTCATGGTCGAGGATCTCGCCAGGCGATTCGAGGTGTCGGCGCAGACCATCCGCAAGGATCTCAACGACCTCTGCGACCAGCGCTCGCTGACCCGCATCCATGGCGGCGCGATCATCGCCTCCGGCGTCGAGAACCTCGCCTATGAGGCGCGCCGCTTCGTCGCCGCCGAGGAGAAGAAGGCGATCGGCGCCGCCGCGGCCGCGCGGATTCCGAACGGCTGCTCGTTGTTCATCAATATCGGCACCACGACGGAGGAGGTCGCGAGCGCGCTGACCTCGCATGAGGACCTCCTGGTCATCACCAACAACCTCAACGTCGCGATGCTGCTGTACCGCCATCCGCGCATCGAGGTGGTGGTCGCCGGCGGCACGGTGCGCCGCGCCGACGGCGCGGTGGTCGGCTCCACCGCGACGCAGCTGATCGGCCAGTTCAAGGTCGATTACGCCATCATCGGCGCATCCGCGATCGACGAGGAGGGCGCGCTGCTCGACTTCGATTATCGCGAGGTGCAGGTCGCGCAGGCGATCATCGCCAACGCGCGCAACGTCATGCTGGTCTCGGATTCGACCAAGCTTCGCCGCAGCGCGCCGGTGCGCATCGCGCATATGAGCCAGATCCAGACCTTCGTGACCGACTCGCCGCTCCCCGCGGGCCTCGCCAACATCTGCCACAGCCGCGGCATCGAAGTCGTCGTCGCGATGGACAAGCCGCAGAGCGATCTCGACGACAATGCTGAGCCCGCACCGGCGACGCTGCGCAGCGCGTAAGCCGAGGCCGTCCTCTCCGCGTAGGCGAATTAGCCGCGCCTTCTATTTTAATCCCGTCACCCTGAGGAGCGCGTAGCGCGTCTCGAAGGGTCGACGGCCACCAGCGGGGCCGTGCACCCTTCGAGGCTCGCTCCGCTCGCACCTCAGGGTGACGGGGTGCTGTCGTCGCATGGGGTAACGGCGAGAGGTTTGTGGACTCGCTGCCCCAGCCGCGATCACCTCGCCCAAAAAATCCACAGCCAAAGTTCCCTGTTTTCACTTTGCTTTCGTTTTTGGTTGTGATCTACTCCAATCCGAAAGTAAAACCGTCAAAGCGAAAACGGTTGCCGGGGGAAGCGTTCTTTGGACCAGATTTACGACCTCGCCATCATTGGAGGCGGCGTTAATGGCTGCGGCATCGCGCGCGATGCGGCGGGCCGGGGTAACTCTGTTTTCCTCTGTGAAATGAATGACTTGGCCAGCGGGACGTCGTCCTGGTCGACCAAGCTCGTGCATGGCGGTCTGCGCTATCTCGAATATTACGAGTTTCGTTTGGTGCGCGAGGCGCTGATCGAGCGCGAGATTCTCTGGCAGATCGCGCCCCATATCATTCGTCCGCTGCGTTTCGTTTTGCCGCACCACGCCGGCCTGCGCCCGGCCTGGCTACTGCGGCTCGGCCTGTTCCTTTACGACCACATTGGCGGCCGTCACTTGCTGCCGGCGACGCGCTCGGTCGATCTGACGCGCGACGTGGTCGGCAAGCCGCTGATCCCGGGCCGCTACACCAAGGGCTTTGAATATTCCGACTGCTTCGTCGACGACGCGCGGCTGGTTGCGCTGACCGCGCGCGATGCCGCCGATCGCGGCGCCGAGATCCGCACCCGCACCCGCGCGGTCGAGATCAGGCAGGTCGACGGCGTCTGGCATCTCACGGTCGAGGACAGCGTCAGCGGTGCGCGCAACACCATCAAGGCACGCGTGCTGGTCAATGCCGGCGGTCCCTGGGTCGAGCAGGTGCTGGCGTCGGGCGCCGGTGTCAACGCGCGCGCCAAGGTGCGGCTGGTGCAGGGCTCGCACATCGTGGTGCCGAAGCTCTACGACCACGACCGTGCCTACATCTTCCAGAACGCCGACGGCCGCATCATCTTCGTCATTCCCTATCAGGACGATTTCTCGCTGATCGGCACCACCGATCGCGACTATGACGGCGATCCGGCCAAGGTGAAGGCGTCGCAGGAGGAGATCGAATATCTCTGCGCCTCCGCCAGCGCCTATCTTGCCAAGCCGGTGAAGCCCGAGGACGTGGTCTGGAATTACTCCGGCGTGCGTCCGCTGTATGACGACGGCGCCAGCGATGCCAAGGCGGCGACCCGCGATTACGTGTTCGAGCTCGATACGCCCGGCGGTGCGCCGCTACTGTCGATCTATGGCGGCAAGATCACGACCTATCGCCGTCTCTCCGAGGAGGCGCTGGAGCGGCTGTCGCCTTACCTCCGCGGCACAAAGGCGCAGGAGGGTTGGACCGGCAAGGCGCCGCTGCCCGGCGGCGACATGGATGTCTCCGCGGTCGCGGCGCTATCGGCCGAATTGGTTCGCAACTACCCGTTCCTTACGCAACAGCACGCCAATCGTCTCGCGCATGCCTACGGCACGCGCGCCAGCAAAGTCTTGGGCAATGCAGCATCGGCCGAAGATCTCGGCCGCTCGTTCGGCGCCACCTTGACGGAGAGCGAAGTCAGGTACCTGATGGCAAACGAATGGGCTCGGACTGCGGACGATGTCGTCTGGCGACGATCCAAGCTGGGCTTGCGGATGACGGCGGGTGAAATCGCCGCGCTCGACGAGTGGATGCTCGCCAACCGCGTGTCCGGTGAACGTCCCCTCCGCGAAGCGGGAGGACGGGCATGAGCGTCACACTGCAGAATGTCACGCGGACCGTGGATGGCATTGCGACCATCCGCGACGTGTCGCTGACGCTGGAGCGCGGCACGCTCAGTGTGTTGCTCGGGCCGACGTTGTCGGGCAAGACCTCGATCATGCGGCTGCTCGCCGGCCTCGACAAGCCGACCACCGGCCGCGTGCTGGTCGACGGCAAGGACGTCACCGGGGCGGACGTGCGCCAGCGTTCGGTCGCGATGGTCTATCAGCAGTTCATCAACTATCCCTCGCTCACGGTTTACGAGAACATCGCCTCGCCGCTGCGGGTGCAGGGCAAGCCGCGCGCCGAGATCGAGAAGCGGGTGGCGGAAGCCGCCGGCCTGCTGCGGCTCGAGCCGTTCCTAAAGCGCACGCCGCTGCAGCTCTCCGGCGGCCAGCAGCAGCGCACCGCGATTGCCCGCGCGCTGGTCAAGGGCGCCGATCTCGTGCTGCTCGACGAGCCCTTGGCCAATCTCGATTACAAGCTGCGCGAGGAGCTGCGCGCCGAGCTGCCGCGCATCTTCGAGGCCTCCGGCGCGATCTTCGTCTACGCCACCACCGAGCCGTCGGAAGCGCTGCTGCTCGGCGGCGACACCGTGTGCATGTGGGAAGGAGAGGTGCTGCAAATCGGCGCGACGCCGAAGGTCTACCGCCATCCCGACACGCTGCGCGTCGCCCAGGTGTTCTCCGATCCGCCGCTCAACATCATCGGCATCGAGAAGAAGGGCGCCCAGGTGATCTATGCCGGCGGCGAGCAGGCGCCCGCGGCCGGCCTTTACGCCACGCTGCCCGACGGCATCTACAAGATCGGCTTCCGTGCGCACCAGCTCGAGGTCGGTAGCTCCGCAGCCGGCCGCCACAAATTCTCCGCCACCGTGACGGTGACCGAGATCACCGGCTCGGAGAGTTTTGTGCACGTTCATGTCCACGATTCGAACTGGGTCGCGGTGCTGCACGGCGTGCATGAATATGAACCCGGGCAGGTGCTTGAAGCCGCGCTCGATCCCGAAAACATCTTTGTGTTTGACGCCGCTGACCGCCTGGTCGCGTCGCCCGCGACCGCGTTTGCAAGCGAATTGTATGGCGATTCGCTTGCGGCACGCGCGTCGGCCAGCAAGAGCAATTGAGGGAGATGCCCGATGGCCCGCATTGACCTCGTCGATCTCGCGCAGTCCTACAGCGGCAATGATGCGCCGCCGGAATCCTTTGCGCTGAAGCCGGTGACGATGACCTGGCGGCAGGGCGGCGCCTATGCGCTGCTCGGGCCGTCCGGCTGCGGCAAGACCACGCTGCTCAACCTGATCTCCGGCATCGTGATCCCGTCGCGCGGCAAGATCCTGTTCGACGGCCAGGACATCACGCCGCTGTCGACGCAGAAGCGCAACATCGCGCAGGTGTTCCAGTTCCCTGTGATCTACGACACCATGACGGTCGGCGAGAACCTGGCCTTCCCGCTGAAGAACCGCGGCGTCGCCAAGGCCGAGGTCGATACGCGGGTCAGGCAGATCGCCGATCTGCTCGACCTCACGCCGTACCTGAACCGCAAGGCGACCCGGCTCACCGCCGACGCCAAGCAGAAGATCTCGCTCGGCCGCGGGCTGGTGCGCTCCGACGTCGCCGCGGTGCTGTTCGACGAGCCGCTGACCGTGATCGATCCCGAGCTGAAGTGGCAGCTGCGCTCGAAGCTGAAGGCGCTGCATCGCGAGCTCGACCTCACGATGATCTACGTCACCCACGACCAGACCGAGGCGCTGACCTTTGCCGACACCGTCGTCGTGATGCATGACGGCCGTGTGGTGCAGAGCGGCACGCCGGCCGAATTGTTCGACAAGCCGGCGCATACCTTCGTCGGCTATTTCATCGGCTCACCCGGCATGAACATCGTGCCCGCCGAGGTCAGTGGCCACGAGGCGCGGGTCGACGGCCATGTCATCGGCCTGAATCGAAACTATGGTGTGCTGCCGGCGGGCAAGAAAATCGAGATCGGCGTGCGGCCCGAATTCGTCGACGTCGCGGCGCCGGCACCTGGCCTGCTGTCGGCCACGATCGAGCGGATCGACGATCTCGGCCGCATCCAGTTTGCCCGTGTTCGCGTCGGCAACACCAAATTCGCCGCGCGCGTGCCGCCGGGCTTCTCGGTCTCCGGCGATACCGCCGGGCTGATCTTCAATCCCGCGCATGTCCACGTCTATGCCGACAGCCATTTGGTGGAAGGGGTCGCCTGATGGACAAGACGATCAACCAAAAAGCCTGGTTCCTGGTGCTGCCGGTGTTCCTGGTGGTGGCGTTCTCGGCGGTGCTGCCGCTGATGACCGTCGTGAACTATTCGATGCAGGACACCTTCGGCAACAACCAGTTCTTCTGGAACGGCGTCGGCTGGTTCAAGGAGCTGCTCGATCCCTCGACCGATCTCGGCGGCCGCTTCCTGGCCTCGCTCGGTCGCAATTTGTTGTTCTCGGCGATCATCCTCGCGATCGAGGTGCCGCTCGGCATCATCGTCGCGCTGTCGATGCCGCGCGAGGGCTGGAGCGTCGCGGCCTGTCTCGTCATCCTCGCGCTGCCGCTGCTGATTCCGTGGAACGTGGTCGGCACCATCTGGCAGATCTTCGGCCGGCCCGACATCGGCCTGCTGGGCTATACGCTGAACCATCTCGGTATCAACTACAATTACGTCTCCAATGACCTCGACGCCTGGGTCACGGTGATCGTGATGGACGTCTGGCACTGGACCAGCCTCGTCGCGCTGCTGTGCTACGCCGGCCTGAAGTCGATCCCCGACGCCTATTACCAGGCGGCGCAGATCGACGGCGCCTCGCGCTGGGCGGTGTTCAAGGCGATCCAGCTGCCGAAGATGAACCGCGTGCTGCTGATCGCGGTGCTGCTGCGCTTCATGGATAGTTTCATGATCTACACCGAGCCGTTCGTGGTCACCGGCGGCGGCCCGGGCAACTCCACCACCTTCGTCTCGATCGAGCTCGTCAAGATCGCGCTCGGCCAGTTCGACCTCGGCAAGGCCGCGGCGCTGTCGCTGGCCTACAATCTCATCATCCTGATCGTGTGCTGGGTGTTCTACACCGTGATGACCAATGCCGGCGCCGAGCGTCCGGTCAAGGGAGGAGCGGCATGATGCATTCGATCCCCGGCCGCCGCCTCATCATGGCGCTGTTCCTGATCTTCCTGCTGTTGCCGATCTACTGGCTCGTCAACATGAGCTTCAAGACCAACGCCGAGATCGTCTCGACGATGACGCTGTGGCCGCATACGCCGACGCTGCAGCACTACAAGCGCATCTTCACCGACGAGAGCTGGTATTCGGGCTATATCAATTCGCTCGAATATGTCGTGCTCAACACCATCATCTCGATCGCGGTGGCATTGCCGGCGGCCTATGCGTTCTCGCGCTACCGCTTCCTCGGCGACAAGCATTTGTTCTTCTGGCTGCTGTCGAACCGCATGGCGCCGGCGGCGGTCTACGCGCTGCCGTTCTTCAACCTGTATTCGGCGATAGGCCTGTTCGATACGCCGTGGGCGGTTGCGCTCGCGCACTGCATCTTCAACGTGCCGCTGGCGGTGTGGATCCTCGAAGGCTTCGTCTCCGGCGTGCCGCGCGAGATCGACGAGACCGCCTTCCTCGACGGCTATTCGTTCCCGCGCTTCTTCATCAAGATCCTGGTGCCGCTGATCGCGAGCGGCATCGGCGTCGCCGCCTTCTTCTGCTTCATGTTCTCCTGGGTCGAGCTCCTGCTGGCGCGCACGCTGACCTCGGTGCAGACCAAGCCGATCGCGGCGATCATGACGCGCACGGTCTCCGCCGCCGGCATGGACTGGGGGCTGCTTGCCGCCGCCGGCGTGCTCACCATCATTCCGGGCGCGCTGGTGATCTGGTTCGTCCGCAACTACATCGCGCGCGGCTTCGCGCTCGGCCGGGTCTAGGATGATGATGAAGCAATCAGGCAGCATCTCAACGCCGGACTTCACCTCTCCCATGGGGAGAGGTCGGATTTGGCGCGGAGCGGCAAATCCGGGTGAGGGGTTTCGCTCGATCGATAGACCGTACCCCCTCACCCCAACCCTCTCCCCATGGGAGAGCGGGCGCAGCGCATCGTGTGGAGGGATTTGAGTCATGGAATCCATCGCATGGATGGCCTGGACGCTGCCGACCGCGATCTTCTTCGCGCTGTTGGCCTCGACGCTCGGCGCCATGACCTGGCTCGCGGCGGTCTATCCGGAGGCCGAGCGGGTCGGCGTGCTGCGCATCCCGACCACGCGCGGCGATCGTTTGTTCATTTCGCTGGTGCTGGCGGCGGTGATCCACCTTTTGTGGATCGGCCTCGTCGGCACCGATACGATCTTCACGCTGCCGATCGGGGAGGGCGTGGAGATTTCGAGCCTGTGGCTCGCAACGCTGATTTCGCTTCTTTCAGCCGTCGCGATTTTTCGCACCGTCTGACGAAAGCGAAGAAGAGCAGATCCGGGGTCTACCCGGGCCTGAGGTTTTGGTTTGTCGCTGCAACCGGAGGAAACTATATGCCACATTTGAGAACGACAAAGGATAGTCTTTTGACTATGACCAGCGCCGCCGCGCTGATCGCAGCTTCGCTCGCGGTCGCCGCGCCGGCGCGTGCGGCCGATGAAGCCGTGATCCAGAAGTGGATCGCGGAATTCCAGCCCTCGACGCTGTCGAAGGCAGACCAGAAGAAGGAGCTCGAGTGGTTCGCCAAGGCCGCCGAACCCTTCAAGGGCATGGAGATCAACGTCGTGTCGGAAACGATCACGACGCACGAATATGAATCGCAGACGCTGGCCAAGGCGTTCTCCGAACTCACCGGCATCAAGCTCAAGCACGACATCATCCAGGAAGGTGACGTGGTCGAGAAGCTGCAGACCCAGATGCAGTCCGGCAAGAATGTCTATGACGGCTGGATCAACGACTCCGACCTGATCGGCACGCACTTCCGCTACGGCCAGACCATCGTGCTCTCGGACTACATGAAGGGTGAGGGCAAGGACGTCACCGACCCGATGCTCGACGTCGACGACTTCATCGGCAAGTCGTTCACGACCTCGCCGGACGGCAAGCTCTATCAGCTTCCCGACCAGCAGTTCGCGAACCTCTATTGGTTCCGCTACGACTGGTTCACCAACCCCGACTACAAGGCCAAGTTCAAGGCCAAGTATGGCTACGAGCTCGGCGTGCCCGTGAACTGGTCGGCCTATGAAGACATCGCCGAGTTCTTCACCAACGACATCAAGGAGATCAACGGCGTCAAGGTCTATGGCCACATGGACTATGGCAAGAAGGATCCCTCGCTCGGCTGGCGGTTCACCGACGCCTGGCTGTCGATGGCCGGCAACGGCGACAAGGGTATCCCGAACGGCCTGCCGGTCGACGAGTGGGGCATCCGGATGGAAGGCTGCCGTCCGGTCGGCTCCTCGGTCGATCGTGGTGGCGACACCAACGGTCCGGCCGCGGTCTACTCGATCACCAAGTATCTCGACTGGCTGAAGAAGTATGCCCCGCCGCAAGCCCAGGGCATGACGTTCTCGGAAGCCGGCCCGGTGCCTGCGCAGGGCAACATCGCCCAGCAGATCTTCTGGTACACCGCCTTCACCGCCGACATGGTGAAGCCGGGCATCGCCGTGATGAACGCGGACGGTACGCCGAAGTGGCGTATGGCTCCGTCGCCGCACGGCTCGTACTGGAAGGAAGGCATGAAGCTCGGTTATCAGGACGCCGGTTCCGCCACGCTCTTGAAGTCGACCCCGCCGGATCGCCGCAAGGCAGCCTGGCTCTATCTGCAGTTCATCGTTTCCAAGTCGGTGTCGCTGAAGAAGAGCCATGTCGGTCTCACCTTCATCCGTGAGTCCGATATCTGGGACAAGTCGTTCACCGAGCGTGCGCCGAAGCTCGGCGGCCTGATCGAGTTCTACCGCTCGCCCGCGCGCGTGCAGTGGACCCCGACCGGCAACAACGTGCCCGACTATCCGAAGCTCGCGCAGCTGTGGTGGCAGAACATCGGCGATGCGTCGTCCGGTACCAAGACGCCGCAGCAGGCGATGGACGCGCTCGCCGCGGCCCAGGATTCGGTGATGGAACGTCTTGAGAAGTCCGGTGTGCAGGGTGCCTGCGGACCGAAGCTGAACAAGAAGGAATCCGCCGAGTTCTGGTTCAAGAAGGCCGAGAAGGACGGCACCATCGCTCCGCAGCGCAAGCTCGCGAACGAGAAGCCGAAGGGCGAAACCGTCGACTACGACGCGCTGATCAAGTCGTGGCCGGCCACCCCGCCCAAGCGCGCCGAAGCCAAGTAAGGCAGGCGTACCAGCCCACGCCATCCGAACACGACGAAAGGCCGGGAGCGATCCCGGCCTTTTTTGTTTTCTCCATTGTCATCGCCCGGCTTGACCGGGCGATCCAGTACGCCGCGGCGTCTCGATCAATCGCTGGCGTCTCTGGAATACTGTCATGCCCCGCCTTCGCGAAGCATGACAGTCTTTGGTCCACTCTACTCCGCCGCCTCGGTCGCCTTCAGCGTCGGATAGTCCGTGTAGCCCTTGGCGCCGCCGCCATAGAAGGTCGTCTTGTCCCACTCGTTGAGCGGAGCGCCGGCCTTGAGCCGCTCGACCAGGTCGGGGTTGGAGATGAACGGCTTGCCGAACGCGATCAGGTCGGCGGCGCCGGCCTCCAGCACCTTCTCGGCCAGCGCGAAGTCGTAGCCGTTGTTGGCGACGTAAGCCTGCTTGAAGCGCTTGCGCAGCGAGGCGTAGTCGAACGGCGCGATGTCCCGCGGGCCGCCGGTCGCGCCTTCGATGACGTGAATATAGGTCAGCTTCAGCGCGTTGAGCTGATCGACAATGTAGTCGAACAGCAGCTGCGGATTGGAGTCGGAGACGTCATTGGCCGGCGTCACCGGCGAGATGCGGATGCCGGTGCGATCGGCGCCGGCCTCGGCGGCGACCACCTTGGAAACCTCAAGCATCAGCTTTGCGCGGTTCTCGATAGAGCCGCCGTAAGCGTCGGTGCGCTTGTTGGTGCTGTCCCTCGCGAACTGGTCGAGCAGATAACCATTGGCGCCGTGGATCTCGACGCCGTCGAAGCCGGCAGCCAGCGCATTCGCGGTGCCGCGCTTGAAGTCCTCGATGATCCCGGGGATTTCCGACAGCTCGAGCGCGCGCGGTTCGGAGACGTCGGCAAAGGTGCCATTGACGAAGGTCTTGGTCTTGGCCTTGAGCGCGCTCGGCGCCACCGGCGCACCGCCGTTCGGCTGCAACGCGACATGCGAGATGCGGCCGACATGCCAGATCTGGATGAAGATGCGGCCGCCGCGCTCATGCACGCGGTCGGTGACCTTGCGCCAGGCCGCGACCTGCTCCTTCGAATAGATGCCGGGCGTGTCCTGATAGCCCTGGCCCTGCTGCGAGACCTGGCTCGCCTCGGATATCAGCAGGCCGGCGGAGGCGCGCTGGCCGTAATAGTCCACCGCGAGCGGGCTCGGCACCATGCCAGGCGGCACCGCGCGGTTGCGCGTCAGCGGCGCCATCACCAGGCGGTTCGGCAGCGTCAGCGCGCCGAGCTTGAAGGGTTCAAGGAGTTTGGTCGGTTGGCTCATGGATATGTCCCAGGGAGTGACGAATGGAGAAGAGTTGTGCATTGCGGCGACAAGCGCAATGGCCGAGGCATTCGCGGACCGCAGGTTAGCTGCGCACAATCCCGCCCATGTGGCCGGCATCGAGGAACAGGGTGTGCGCGTTCACATAGGAGGATTCATTCGAAATCAGGAACAGCGCAGTATAGGCGACCTCCCAGCCGGTGCCCTGCCGGCCGAAAGGCACTGTCACGGCGCGGTCCGTCCGCCTGCGGCTGGCGTCGCGGCCCATCGGCGTATCCATGAAGCCGGGCGCGATCACATTGCAGCGAATGCCCTTGTCCTCGCCGGCTCGCGCGATCGCCCGTCCCAGCGCGATCTGCGCCGCCTTGGAGGATTCATAGGCCGGGTTGCGGCCACCGGCGCGCTGGCTTGCCATCGAGGAGATCAGGATGATCGCGCCACCGAACGCCATCACCTCGAGCGCCTTCTGCGCGAACAGCATGTGGCTGCGCACATTGACCGCATAGTCGCGGTCCCAGGCTTCTGCCGTCATTTTGGGCAGCGACAGGCCGGAGGAAATGCCGACATTCAGCGCCAGCCCGTCGAGCCCGCCGAGCGTTTGCGCGCAGCGCTCGACCGAAGGCGCGATCGCTGCAACGTCGGAGACATCGACCACATCGGTGAAGGCCTTGCCGCCTTCCTTGCTGATCTGCGCGACGGTGTCGTCGGCGGCTTCCTTGTTGACGTCGAGGCAGGCGACCGAGGCGCCCTCGCGCGCGAACAGCACGCTCATCGCGCGGCCGTTGCCGATCGGCGGCTCAGCGTCCACGGTGGTGCGCTGTCCCGCGCCGACCACGATAATGCGCCGGCCGTTGAGGCGGCCGTGGTTCTTTGCCAGTCCCAGCGCTTCGGCATGCAGCGACGCGGATGGATCGATGGCTTTCGGTGCGTGGGTTGTGGTCGACATGGCGCGCTCCCTGACGTCTTGTTGTTGTCAGGGAGCAGTAGCACGGCCGTGCGTGCGAGGCGACGTGTCCGCCGTAGCGTTGGCGAGAGGTGAGAAAATCCCGCCGCGGGGAATATCGCGTCAGCTCACGCCGAGGAAATCGCGCTTGCCGATCTCGACGCCGTTGTGGCGCAGGATGCCGTGCGCGGTGACGGCGTGGAAATAGAAGTTCGGGAACGAAAACGCGTTGAGGAACTGCTGGCCCTTCAGGGTCATGGTGCGGCCGGGGCCGACCGGGAAGGTGACGTCCTTGGCATCGCCGCCGTCGAACTGCTCCGGCTTGAACGACTTCACATAGTCGATCGTGTTGGCGAGCCGCTGCTTCAATTCGGCGAAGGTGGTCTCGGTGTCGGGTGTCGACGGCACATCGCTATGCGTCAGCCGCGCGCAGCCTCTCGCGGCGTGATCGCAGACCAGCTGTACCTGCTTGGTCAGCGGCAGCATGTCCGGATAGAGCCGCGATCCGAGCAGCACCTCGGGCGCGATCTTCTTCGCATCGCAATGCGCCTCGGCCTTGCTGAGCAGGCCGCTAAGGCTGTTGAGGATCTGCAGATAGGCGGGGACGACGGCGTCATAAAAGGACATGTGTTGCTCTTCTTGGTTCTGATGAAATCCAAATCTGCCGAACGGCGATGCTGCAAATGGGGCTGCGAAGGGAAGAATACAACCGCGGAAGGCTGTAACACTTGGTCAAATATTTCCCGAGGGGCGCCCTCGTAATCCGTCATCCTGAGGAGCCGCGAAGCGGCGTCTCGAAGGATGCACGGCCCCACTGGTGGCCGTCGACCCTTCGAGACGCGCTGCGCGCTCCTCAGGGTGACGGTTCAAGCGCACTGCTCGCTACGCAGAAAGCTCAAGGACGTCCTACCGCATCCCCGGCATCGCGGCTTCCGCCGGCTGCGCCCGCGGTCCGCGCATCCGGGCCAAGAGCTCCGTGGTCGGCCAGGAATCCGCGGGCAGGCCATACTTCATCTGCATCGCCTTGACCGCGCTGCGGCTCGCCTGTCCGAGCACGCCGTCGACCTTGCCGACGTCGTAGCCGGCGCGTGCCAAGAGCGACTGTAGCTCCTTGATCTCGTTGAACGGCAGCTGCGCGACCGGCGCGTGAGGGCGCTGCATCGGCGGCGCGCCGGCAATGCGGCCGGCGAGATAGCCGGCGGTGGTCGAATAGATCAGCGAGTTGTTCCACTCGGTGTAGGCGGCGAAATTCGCGTAGGCGAGGAATGCCGGGCCCATCCGGCCCATCGGCAGCAACAGCGAGGCCGGCATCTCGTCATTGGCGAGCGGCTTGCCGTCGGTCGTGGTGACGCCGAGCGCAGCCCATTTCGAGCGCGGCAGCTTGATGGTGAGGTCGGCCTGGTCCCAAGGGAAATTCGCGAAGTTCGTTGCCTGCGGCACGCGCACCTCCTGCAGCCACGGCTCGCCGCGCCGCCACTTCAATCCGTTGGCGATGTAGTTCGCGGTCGAGCCGATCACGTCGGGGCCGCTGGCAAGCAGATTGCGATGGCCGTCGCCGTCATAGTCGACGGCGTAGTTGAAATAGTGCGTCGGCAAGAATTGCGTCTGGCCGAGCTCGCCGGCCCACGAGCCGATCATCTCGTCGGGCGTCAGGTCGCCGCGCTCGATGATCTTCAGCGCCGCGATGGTCTCGCCCTGGAACATCTCCGAGCGGCGGCAATCATAGGCCAGCGACACCAGCGATTTCAGCGTCGGCAGATTGCCCATCTGGACGCCGAAGTCGCTCTCCAGTCCCCAGAACGCGGCGATCACCGCCGGCGGCACGCCATACTCCTTCTCGGCGCGCGCGAACGCGGCCGCATATGTCTTGATGTATTGCTGGCCCTGCTGCATCCGATAGTTCGCGGCCATGCGGCCGGCGAACTGGGTGAAGATCTGCCCGAACACGCGCTGGCCGCGGTCGCGGTTGACGATGCCCTGGTCATAGATCAGGTACGGCGCGCTCTCCGCGATCGTGCGTTGCGAGACGCCGGCGGCCATCGCCTTCTGCTTCAGCTCAGTGAGGAAGCGATCGAAGCTCTGCCCGGCATGGCAGGACGCAGCCCGCGGCGAGGCGGCGACCACCGGGCGCGGCCTGACGGGCGCGGGACCCGCAGGGTTGGGCAGCGGCTGCTGCGCCGAGGCGGCCGTCGAGAGCGCCAGCGCCGCCGCTGCTACAGCGATCATGATCGGGGCGCGGAGGGAAGATGCTGGCATCGATGTCACCGGCTGGATCGGGGATAGGGCCCGCCCTGCATACACCAGGGCGACACCGGGCAACAACGGGGGTGCCGCCGCTAGACCAATTGGCCTTCGGCAGTGTGAATAGCCGCCGCTATGATCGGCCGGTGATTCGCGGGCAGGGGTGTCGGCGGATCGATCACGCCCGGAGGGAGCCATGTGGAGTTTTCTCGAGCGTCTTTTGGATTCGTCGACGCTTTCGCCGCACGGCATCTGCCTGCTGTGGGAGCCGGAGCTGATCTGGCTCCACGTGATTTCCGACGCACTGATTGCCGCTTCGTATTTCTCGATCCCGTTTGCGCTGGCGATCCTGGTCTCCAAGCGGCGCGATTTCCAGTTCGGCTGGATGGCCTGGCCGTTCGCCGCCTTCATCCTCGCCTGCGGGCTGACCCATGTGTTCTCGATCTACACGCTGTGGGTGCCGATCTACGGTCTCGAAGGCCTGCTCAAGGCGCTGACCGCGATTGCCTCGATCTTCACCGCGGTCCTGCTCTGGCCGCTGATCCCGAAAATCCTGGCGATCCCGACCGAGGCGCAGCTGCGCGAGGCGCATGTCGCGCTCGCCGAGGAGGGACGGCAACGCCAGCGCTCGGAAGTCCTGCTTGAGCGCTTCCGCGAGGCCGAAGCCAATGAGAGCAAGATCCGCCAGGCGCAGAAGATGGAGGCGGTCGGCCAGCTCACCGGCGGCATCGCCCACGACTTCAACAACATCCTCACCGTCATCACCGGCACCATCGACATTTTGTCCGAAGCGGTCACCCATAACCGGCAGCTGGTCGAGATCACCTCGCTGATCCGCGACGCCGCAGACCGCGGTGCTTCGCTGACGCGGCATCTGCTCGCGTTTGCGCGCAAGCAGCCGCTGCAGCCGAGCGACGTCGACGTCAATGCGCTGATGGTCGATACCATCGAGCTGCTGTAGCCGACCATCGGCGACCATGTCGACATCGATTTTCGCGCCGCACTCGATCTGCCGCGTGCGCTGGTCGATTCCAACCAGCTCGTCACCGCGATCATCAACCTCGCGCTGAACGCGCGCGACGCGATGCCGAAGGGCGGCCGGCTCACGATCGAGACCCGCACCGCCGAGCTCAAGCCTTCAGACGTGCACGGCCATGACGGGCTCGCCGCCGGCGACTATGTCGCGATCGCGCTGACCGACAACGGCCAGGGCATCGCGGAAGCCGATCTGGCAAAAGTGTTCGAGCCGTTCTTCACCACCAAGGATGTCGGCAAGGGCACCGGACTCGGGCTTTCCATGGTCTATGGCTTCGTCAAGCAGTCCAACGGCCACATCGTGCTCGACAGCGAGGTCGGCCGCGGCACCCGCGTCATGCTCTATCTGCCGCGTGCGGCAGTGGTCTCGCCGGCCGCGGCGCCGGAGCGGCGGCAGCCGGATGTTCGCGGCGCGCAGGAAATCGTGCTCGTGGTCGAGGACGACAAGCTGGTGCGCTCCTACGTGCTGACCCAGATCGAGAGCCTCGGCTACACCACGCTGTCGGCCAACAGTGGCTCTGAAGCGCTCGCCGTGCTCGACAGCGGCGCGCCGGTCGATTTGCTGTTCACCGACGTCATCATGCCCGGCGCGATGAACGGGCGCGAGCTCGCCACCGAGGCGCAGAAGCGGCGGCCCGGCCTGTGCGTGCTGTTCACGTCGGGCTACACCGAGAATGCCATCGACCAGGACGGCAAGCTCGAGCAGGGCATCCTGTTCCTCGGAAAGCCCTACAGCCGGGCCCAGCTCGCCCGCATGCTGCAGGTGGCGCTGCGCGAGGGGGAGCGGCAGCTCGCGCGGCAGGAGCCGGCGGAGTAGGCGCGATCCCGCAGCCCGGATGAAGCGAAGCGATATCCGCGGCGGTGGTCCCGCATGTCGCTTTCGCTCATGCGGGCTACAATCTGCCGCAGATGACCGATCGTTAATCCCCGCCGCGTCGCTGCGACGCACTGGTTCCCCTTGCGGCGCGCGCAGCAAAATCCCTACCTCAGCGGCGTCAGTTGTGGCAGCATTCCGCTCGCCGTGAGGGAACCACGATGAACTATTTCCGCACCGCGCTCCTGCTTGCCGGCCTCACCGCCCTGTTCATGGGCGTCGGCTATCTGATCGGCGGCGGCACCGGCGCCGTGATCGCGCTGATCGTCGCGGCTGCGACAAACCTGTTCGCCTACTGGAATTCCGATCGCATGGTGCTGTCGATGTACGGCGCCCATCAGGTCGATGCGCGTTCCGCGCCCGAACTCTATGACCTCGTCGCTGAGCTCGCGCAACGCGCAAGCCTGCCGATGCCGCGCGTGTTCCTGATGGACGAAGCGCAGCCCAATGCATTTGCGACCGGCCGCAATCCGGAGAACGCCGCCGTCGCCGTCACCACGGGTCTGATGCAGCAGCTCAGCCGCGAGGAGCTCGCCGGCGTGATCGCGCACGAGCTTGCGCATATCAAGCATCACGACACGCTGACCATGACCATCACGGCGACGATCGCCGGCGCGATCTCGATGCTGGCGCAGTTCGGCATGTTCTTCGGCGGCAACCGCAACAACAACGGCCCCGGCATCATCGGCTCGATCGCGATGATGATCCTGGCGCCGCTCGGCGCTGCGCTGGTGCAGATGGCGATCAGCCGCACCCGCGAATATGCCGCCGACAATTATGGCGCGCGCATCGTCGGGCAGCCGATGTGGCTGGCGTCCGCGCTTGCGAAGATCGAGAACGCCGCGCATCAGATGCCAAACATGGAGGCCGAGCGCAATCCGGCCACCGCGCATATGTTCATCATCAACCCGCTGTCGGGCCACGGCGTCGACAATCTGTTCAGCACCCACCCCTCGACCGCGAACCGCATCGCGGCGCTGCAGCAACTCGCCGCCGAGCTCGGCACCCAGACCGCGCCGCTTTCCACCGGCGCAAGCTATCCGCCGCGCAGCCCGTGGGGCGGATCACAGGGCCAGCGCGGCCCGTGGGGCTGAAGGTTCTGGGCTGAATATCCTGGCGCTGAAGATTCTGGGCTGAAGATGGCAGGCGAGGTCACGCCTTTGCCGTCAGCACCACATCGTCCATGAACAGCGCGTCGATGCCGGACTTGCGGAACGTGACGATTGCGTCGGTCGGGGCGCAGACGATCGGCTCGCTGTCATTGAAGGACGTGTTGACGACAAGGGGCACGCCGGTCTTGGCAAAGAAGCAGGAGATCAGCTCGTGAAAGCGCGGATTTGATCTGCGGCTGACGATCTGGACCCGGGCGCTGCCGTCGCGGTGCAAAACCGCCGGGATGAGATCGCGCCGATCAGGCTTGACGGGACATGCAAACAGCATGAAGGCGTGACTGGCCGTCGGCGCGCCGACCTCGAACCATTCCTCGGCGTGCTCGGCCAGTACGCTCGGCGCAAAGGGGCGGAAATCTTCCCGGTGCTTGACCTTTTGATTGAGGATATCGCGCATGTCCGGCCGCCGCGGGTCGGCGAGCAGGGAGCGGTTGCCCAGCGCGCGCGGCCCGAACTCCATGCGGCCCTGGAACCAGGCGACGATCTTGCCGCCGGCGATCATGTCGGCGGCATCGCGCGCCGGCGATGTGCTGCGCCGTGCCTTGAGCCCGGCCGACTTGACCGCCGCCAGAATCTCGCGCCGCTTGAATGCGGGCCCGAGATACGGCGTGTCGTTGCCGCGCTCGGGGGAACGCTTGTGCTTTGCGCAATGCACGGCGAAGGCGGCGCCGATCGCCGTGCCCGCGTCGTGCGGCGCGGAAGGGATGAACACGTTGGTGAATTCGCCGGATCGCCGGACCAGTTCATTGGTCACGCAATTGAGCGCGACGCCTCCGGCAAGACACAGATTGTCCGATGGCACCCTGCGCTTGAGGCGGCGGACGGCCGCGACGACCGCGGCATCCGTCGCCGCCTGCAACGCGGCCGCCATGTCGGCATGCCGCGGCAGTATTTCGCCGTCCTCGTAGCGCGGCGGCCCGAACACTGCTTCCATTCTGGCGTAACGCTCCGGGCTGTTGCCGAGATACTCCGGCGACACCCCGTAGTTCACCCCATCGGCACGCATGATCGACTCGAACTGCTGACGGAAAACCTCGGGATCGCCGTAAGCTGCGAGGCCCATGACTTTCGACGCGTCGTAATGCGAGAAGCCGAGATAGCCGCTGAACACCTCCCACAGGAAACCGATCGAATGCGGATATTCGAATGTCTCGACGGTCTGGATGCGGGTGCCGGCGGCCTTTGCCAGCGAGGTGCCCGCGGTCTCGCCGATTCCATCGATGGTGAGGATGGCCGCGTGATCGAAGCCCGACGGGAAGTAGGCGGATGCGGCGTGCGCCATATGGTGAGGCACGAAATGCAGCCGCTGCCGCAGTGAGCGTCCGAGCAGGTCGTCGATGGCGCCGGGCACCTGACCAAGCCGGAGCCGAAAGGTCTCCTCCAGCCGCGGATCCCACCACTCGGCGCGATATCGCTTGCGGCGCTGCCTCGGATCGAACGAGTATGCGACGTGATCGATATCGTGCGCGGTGAGCCCGGCATGGTTCAGGCAAAAGCGGATTGCGCGTTCGGGGAGTTGATGCGGGTTGTCGAACTCGGCTGGCTTGCCGTGCTTGATGCGGTTGAACCGCTCCTCCTCGGCGGCCACCACGAGCCGGCCGTCAACCAGCAGCGCGGCGGCGGACTCGTGATACACCGAGTTGATCCCAAGGATATTCACCTGCGTCCCCCCATACGCCTGACCGTCACAGCAGACTAGAGCGTTCTCGAGCGAAGTGGATACCGGTTCGCGTGAAGAAAACGCGTCAAACAAAAATCTAGAGCCCCGTTCCGATTTTATCGGAACGGAAATGGCTCTAGTCAAGCTGTCCGGAACAGTAAGGCAGTATCGAGGCTGCGCACTGAAGACCAAAAGCCGCAGTTCGCGCCGCTTGAAAACGCGCTATGTGCTCGCTGCGTCGAGCCGCTCGACCTGGCCCTTGGTCAGCTCGAGTTTGGTTGCAGCGACCAGCGTCGCGACCTGCTCGGGCCTGGTTGCGCTGGCAATCGGCGCGGTGATCGAGGGCTTTGCCATCAGCCAGGCCAGCGCGACCGCGGCCGGCTCGGCGCGGGTTTCCGCGGCGACCTCATCGAGGCCGGCCAGGATGCGCATGCCGCGCGGGTTCATGTATTTTGGAATGCTGCGCGAACCGCGCGGGCTCTTGGCGAAGTCGCTCTCCGAGCGGTACTTGCCGGTCAAAAATCCCGCGGCAAGCGAGAAGAACGTGATCACGCCGACGTCGTTCGCCTCGCAGACCCGTTGCAGCGCGCCTTCGTAGCTCGTTCGCTCCATCAGGCTGTATTCGGGCTGCATGCTCTCGTAGCGCGGCAGCCCGTTCGCTTTGGAGATATCGAGCGCGTCCTTGAGCCGCTCCGCCGAGAAATTCGAGGCGCCGATCGCCTGGACCTTGCCCGCCTTGATCAGTTTGTCGTAGGCCGCCAGCGTCTCTTCCTGCGGGGTCGTCTCATCGTCCTTGTGGGACTGGTAGAGATCGATGAAATCGGTCTGCAGCCGCCGTAGCGAGTCCTCGACGGCGCGCGCGATATAGTCCGGCTTCAGCCCGACATTGTCGTTGCCCATGTCCATACCGACCTTGGTGGCGAGGATGACGCGGTTGCGGTTGCCGCGCGCCTTCATCCATTTGCCGATGATCGTCTCGGATTCGCCGCCGCTATGGCCCGGCGCCCAGCGCGAATAGACGTCCGCCGTATCCAGGAACGTCAGCCCGTGCTCCAGCACGGTGTCGAGCAGGCGGAACGACGACGTCTCGTCGACGGTCCAGCCGAACACATTGCAGCCGAAGCACAGGGAGGGGACAGTGAGGCCGGAGCGGCCGAGCGCGCGATGCTTCATGAGTTTTCTTTCGCTTGTTCTTGAGGGCAGGCACCGGACACTGAGGCAGATCGCCTTTGTTTGCAAGGCGCTGAGCGACGCCCACACCGCTCTGGTTGCATCACAGGCGCCATGCTCGTTCGTGCGTCAGGTCAGGCAGGCTGCCCCTCGGCGCCGCGTCGATCACGGCGCGACTTTCGCAACGCGCAGGAACGCGATTTCATTTGTCGGGCGCTTGATGTAGATTGCCCGGCGAGCTGCCACCGGTCGCGCCGAATTCCGGAGAATGAGCGGCAGCGCACATGGCCATCGGCAGGCCACCTCTTCTCATTTCAGTACGAAATCTGCTGCTGCCCGGGTCACGCCCGGGTGAAACGCTTTTCTCATTTCAGCCAAATGGAGCGATTGCCATGCATTTCTGCTTCTCAGGTGAATACACCCCGCGTGCTCTCAACAACATCATGGAGAACCCGGCGACCAATCGCTATGAGGCCGCCAGGAAGTTGATCGAAGCGGCCGGCGGCAAACTGATTTCGATGTACAGCACGTCGGTCGATGGCCCCGGCGTGATGGTGATCTTCGACGTGCCGGATCCGACCGTCGCGCCTGCCATCAGCGGCGTGGTCGTGGCAGCCGGCACCATGCAGAATGTGAAGCTGACCCGGCTGTTTACCCAGGACGAGATCAAGGTGGTGCGGCAGCACGCGAGCAAGCTGAAGGCTGCCTACACCCCGCCCGGCGGCTAGCAGGCCGGAGGATCAAGCACCGCTGATCGTCTGACGTTCGGTGTCCTCTCGCGCGGCGGCGCTACCCGGCGCTCCGCGCGAAGGCGAGGGCCGTTGCGCGCGTCGCTGATCCGGGGCGCGTCAACGGATGGGCAACACGCTCAGGCGGATGTCGCGGGCACGTGCATGCCGGTTCGCAAGCCCCGGCCGGTTGTGCCGTCGCCTGACGTCCGCCGCCTCGTGTTT
This sequence comes from Bradyrhizobium sp. 26S5, assembly GCF_036923295.1. Classification (NCBI taxonomy): domain Bacteria; kingdom Pseudomonadati; phylum Pseudomonadota; class Alphaproteobacteria; order Hyphomicrobiales; family Nitrobacteraceae; genus Bradyrhizobium; species Bradyrhizobium sp. 26S5. The sequence goes on from NZ_CP145948.1 coordinate 2,340,895, forward strand.
CAACATTCGGCATCAGCGTCGCAGCCGCCCCTCAAGCAGGCGGCGTGTCCAGGTAGACGTAGAGCGCCGCGATCTTGCCGTCCCGCACGATGATGAAATCCACGCCGGTGTACGCAGGCTTCTCGCCTTGCGGCCCGGAGCCCCATGCCAGGCGTCCCGAATTGTGCAGGACCTGCGGCGCGCCATGAGGCGTGTAAGCAACGTGCGTATGCGTCGCCCGGAGATCGCCGGCGAACTTGTCGAGTGCATCGTGGCCCACCCACACTGTCATCGCCCGGCTTGACCGGGCGATCCAGTACGCCGCGGCCTCTCGGCTCAAGCACTGGCGTCTCTGGAATACTGGATCACCCGCATGCGCGGGTGATGACGCCGCGTTATTTGGAATGTGTCCCTGTCATTGCGAGGAGCGATAGCGACGAAGCAATCCATTGTTCTACATGCGGCGAAATGGATCGCTTCGCTTCGTTCGCAATGACGGCTACAATTGCGACCGGATATAAATGGAGAAACAACTCCAATGGTCGAGCAACAAGGTGGCTGTTCGCGGCGCAGGGCCGTTGCGGCCATTTTCGTCATTCCCGCCTCACTTCTCCTGCGGCCCGCCTCTGCGTCCGACAAGATGACCAAACCCCAAGCCGAGTATCAGGACACGCCGAACGGCATCTACTCCTGCGGCGCGTGCACGTTGTTCGTCGAACCCGACGGCTGCAAGGTGGTTGAGGGCGCCATCAGCAAGGACGGCTGGTGCAAGGCATTTGCGGCAGTGGATTGAGCTCACAGCTCCCGCGCATTCGAGAACGCGAACGACGACACCCGCCGCGTCGTCTCGTCCAGGATCAGGGTCCGCGTGATCGGCGGCTCGGCGCGCTGGCTGCAATTCTCGCGCTCGCAGAGCCGGCAGTTGACGCCGATCGGGGTGCCCTCGACCTTCTCCAGATCCATGCCGGTCGCATAGACGAGCTTGGCCGCATGACGGATTTCGCAGCCGAGCCCGATCGCAAACCGCGGCTGCGGCTGCGGATAGGGCGCCACCGGCCGGCGCACCGTCTGCGCGATCGAGAAATAGCGCGTGCCGTCGGGCAGCTCGATCACCTGGCTGAGCAGGCGGTCCGGCATGTCGAAGGTCGAATGCACGTTCCAGAGCGGACAGGTGCCGCCGAATTTGGAGAACGGAAAGGTGCCGGACGAAAACCGCTTCGACACGTTGCCGGCATTGTCGACGCGCAGCAGGAAGAACGGCACGCCCCGTGCGTTCGGCCGCTGCAAGGTGGTGAGACGGTGGCAGACCTGCTCGAAGCCGGCGTTGAAGCGCTGCGCCAGCACGTGGACGTCGTAGCTCAAGGCTTCGGCGGCGGAATGAAACGCCTGATAGGGCATCATCGCCGCCGCGGCGAAATAATTGGCGAGCGTGATGCGGTAGAGCCTGCGCGCGGTGTCGTCGAGCGGACCGGCGCGGCTGACGATCGCGTCGATCGCTGTGCCGCATTCGACAAAGCCGATCTGCAGCGCGAGCTGGAAGCTGCGGCCGGCACTGTCGACCAGCTCGGAGATCAGGAGCTGCCGGCGATGCCGGTCGAAGCGGCGCAGCGTCTCGCGCATCACGTCGACCGGCATCACGCGGGTGACGGTCGAATGTTTTTCGCGCAAGCGCGCGCTGAGTGCCGTGAACAGGCCTTCGGTCGGCACGTTGAGCTCGTCGCGCAGATTTTCCGCCGCGGTCTCGAGCTCCGGAAAATAGTTGCGGTTGGCCTCGATCAGGTCGCGCACCCGCTCGATCGGGTTGGCGTCGAACTGCGAGCCCTCGCGATCGGCCATCTGCGCCGCCACCAGCGTCTCGCCGCGGCGCGCCTCGGTATAGGCGGCGTAGAGCCGCTGCAGCGCATGGGTCACGCCGGGGCAGAGCTCGGCGAGGTCGCGCAGCTCCTGCTTCGGCAGGTCGATCTGGCGGAACAAGGGATCGGAGAAGATCTCGTTGAGCTCCGCGAAGAAGCGGTCCTCGTCGGCGGTGGCGAGGTCGCGCAGATCGAGATCGTAGGTCTCGGCCAGCCGCAGCAGGATCTGCGCCGTCACCGGGCGCTGATTGCGCTCGATCAGATTGATGTAGGAGGGCGAGATGCCGAGCCCCTCGGCGATCTGGGTCTGCGACAGTCCCAGTTGCTGGCGGATCCGCCGGAACCGCGGACCGACAAACAGTTTCTTTCCGGATTCAGACGGCATGGGGTGCTCCTAGGCGGTGCTACTTCGCCTCGCCCCGCCTGCGGGGAGAGGCCGACGCGCACCGAGCGATGCGAAGCTTCGCGCGGAGTGCTGCGGGTGAGGGGCCCTCCACGAGTCCTGTTGTGGAGAGAGGCCCCTCACCCCAACCCTCTCCCCGTAAGAACGGGGAGAGGGAGATGTAAGCATGACAGCCTTCCTGACCTATTATGTGACAAAATTTACAAATCGACATTTATTACAAGTTCAGATGTTACATGACATCACCAATAAAAAACAAGGCATCTATACGAGCTTCCTGTTTTCGCGTTTAGCTCTTGGCAGGCGGTTCGCAACACGCTGTCAAGAATGTCGATTGGAGGGAGAGCAGGCAGCACGCCGGCCTGCCCACGATCGACCTCTCTGACGGCAGGGTGCGGCGATCAAGGTTTCGGCGGCTCGGCAAAGGCAGGCCGATTTTTTAGAGGAGACTGATGATGAGCAAGGGCAGCAATTTCTGGGTGATCGGCGGCGAGTTCGGCTCGATGAACTTCCACAAGCTCGTCGAAGGCTCGGCCCAGGTGCAGGGTCCGTTCAAGACCCGCAAGGAAGCCGAGGATGCGTGGCGCGTGGTCTCGGAAGAGAACCGCCACAAGGCCGGCGTGCGCTTCTCCATCGTCGAGGAGCCGTCGCGGGTTTCGGCCTGACGGCTTCCCTTATCAACGAGCTAAGAAACGTCCAAGGACGGCAGCCCCATCCGGTTCATCCGGGTGGGGCTGTCCGCTTTCGGAACACTGCCGCGGTCTTTGAACTGGGGATAAGTGGCCCCCTAAGTGCTTGGGAACCAACGTGCTTTGCGGACGGCATGGTTGCTGATAGGTTAATCGACAAGGCAACCCGTCACCACGAGGCCGCAAGGCATGTCCGATCCGCACAACACCGGCAGCGAGGCGCGCGAGATGCGGCCGACGCTGCGAGAGGCGCTGCGGCGGGCGCGGATCGAGGCGGCCGATCGCACCGGCGTCGTCGTCGAGTTGCGCGACGCCGAGGTGGCACGGCTCGAGATCCTCAACGACGCGCTCGATCCCTTGTTCGCGCAGGTGCCGGAGAAAGTCGATCTGTTCGACCGCGGCATCAGCCAGGGCGAGACGCCGCGGCTGTGGATCGACGTCGTCGCCCATGTGCTGATGGGACGCGACAAGCGCATCTATCGCTTCGTGCAGGACACCCGCTTCGGCCGCATCGTGCTCGCCGAATCGCACGACGTGCCCGTGATCGTCGACGCCGTCACCGATTATGTCGCGCGCCGCATGATCGAGCGCGAGCATGCGATGGTGGCAACGCCGCTTCCGGCTGCCGAGCCGGCGCCGCCGCCGCCCGTGCCGGTGGTGGCGCCGAAGCGCCGCGGCGGGTTCGGCATGTTCGTGCTCGGCTTCATCATGGGCGCGCTGGCGCTGTTCGGCTACGCGCTGTTTGCGAGCTGGCAGAATTTCTAGCAGCTGAGGGGCGGGGGCATCGTGGTTGTGACACCCGCCTCGGCATTTTTCGGCGTGCTGGCGGCGGCCGCGGTGGTCGGCAGCGCCGTGCTGTTCGGCAAATGGCAGAGGTTGCGGCGCGCCGAATATATCCGCACCTTCAAATGGCCGGCGGGTCTGCTGGGGCGGCTCGAGAAGCGTCACCCGGGTTTCATGCGCAAGGACAGCGCGCTGGTTTCGCGCGGCCTGCGGCAGTTTTTCCTCGCCTATCTGATGAGCGGCAAGCGCTACGTCTCGATGCCATCGCAGGCCGCCGACGACCTCTGGCACGAATTCATTCTCTACACCCGCGAATATGATGCGTTCTGCCGCCGCGCCTTCGGCGGCTTCCTGCATCACACGCCGGCCGTCGTGCTGGTGAAGGAACGGCGCCGGAGCAATGAGGGGCTGCGGCGGGTCTGGTGGTATTGCTGCAAATACGAGAACATCGATCCGGTCAGGCCGACGCGGCTGCCGCTGTTGTTCGCGCTCGACGCCAAGCTGAACATTGCCAACGGCTTCGTCTATCACACCGATTGCGAGGCGCTGCGCCGCAGCGGCATTGCCGGTGATAGCCCCTATTGCGGCGGCGATTTCTCCGACTCGTCGATCGACGGATCGTCGGCGGGCTTCGGCGATGCCGGCAGCGATGGAAGTGGCGGCGGGGATGGTGGCGACGCTGGCGGCCATGGCGGCGGCGATGGTGGGGGTGGTGGCGACAGCGGAGGTGGCTGCGGTGGTGGTTGTGGCGGCGGCGGGGGTGGGGACTAGGACAGCCGCGTTTGCTTCAACTCGCGAATGCCATCGTGCTTGCCGAAGCCGCGCACGGTCTGCTCGCAGCGCCAGGCGTTGCCGTCGCGCTCGATCGAGAACAGATTGTAGGCGGCCGCCGGATAATGCTTGCGTGCCAGCGCCGATGCCGACGGCACGCCGATCGCGGGGATCTTGCGCTCGGGGCCGTCGAACCACATCGTCGAGTGGATGTGGTCGTGGCCATGCAGCACCAGCTCGACCCCGTGCCGCTTGAGCAGCGCCAGCAGCTGATGCGAATCGGTCAGCCGCTTGGCGCGTCCGTCGGAGTGCAGCGGATGATGCACCAGCAGCACGCGGAAGGCGTCCTCGCGCGACAGCTGCGCAAGGATCGTCTCCAGCGCGCCGAGCTGGGCGTGGCCGAGCCAGCCGGTTGCCATCAGCGGCGGCGTCGGCACCGCCGAGGAGACCCCGATCAGCGCCACCGGCCCGCGGCGGCGCACGAAGGGAAAGTGGGTCGCTGCGTCATCGGCGTCGCCGCGCAGATATTCGCCGAAGTGACCAACGAAGCGATGCCGCGTCGCGCGCACATAGGCGTCGTGATTGCCGGGGACCACGGTCACACCGGAGGGATCGCCGACGCCCTCCAGCCATTGCCGCGCCGGATTGAACTCGGCATCCAGCGCCAGATTGACGAGATCGCCGGTCACGGCGACATGGTCCGGCTGCTGCGCCTGCATGTCCGACACCAGCGCATCGAGCACGTCGCGGCGATGATATTTGTGACGGTTGCGCGTCCAGTTCAAATAGCCGAAGGCGCGCTTGCCGGCGAGATCGCGCAGCCGCGCCGCCGGCAGCGGCGGCAGATGCGGATCCGACAGATGCGCGAGGCGGAATGCCGCCATCATGCGATTCCCCTAAGGATTGCCCGTGAAAACTGGCCGGCAACCGGTCATGTCGTGCTATCCCGAACGTCCTGCCCTGTATTGGCAAGAGCTGCGCGGGCGCGCAAGGATCAAAGCAAGGATCAATGCAAGGATCAAACAGCATGATGTCGAGGGTTCAGTGACGATCCTTGAGGGCTTACGCAAGCGCTACGAACCGCAGATCAGGTGGGTGTTTCATTTCTACTGGCGGTTGGCCCGCAGCATGACGCTCGGCGTCCGCGCCGTCGTGCTCAATGCCGACAACAAGGTGTTCCTGGTCAAGCACAGCTACGTCCATGGTTGGTATCTGCCGGGCGGCGGGGTCGAGGTCGGCGAGAGCTTTCTCGAGGCGCTGCGGCGCGAGCTGGAGGAGGAGGGCCGGATCGAGCTCGCGGGCGAGCCGGTGCTGCACGGCATCTTCCACAACAGCCACGTCTCGCCGCGCGATCATGTCGCGGTCTATGTGGTGAGGAACTACCGCCAGGACCGGCTGCCGGAGCCGAATCGCGAGATCGTCGCCTGCGGCTTCTTCGATCCGGCTGATCTGCCCGAGGAGGCTACCCCCGGGACGCGGCTGCGCATCGCGGAGGTGCTCGACGGCAAGCCGCCGACGGCCACATGGCGGTGATGGACCGCGCCCGCGCCAGATGCTATCCCGCGCCCCACAATGACTGAACTGTCCCTGACCATCCTGCCCGAGACCCCGAAAGACGCCCAGGCGATCGAGCGCCTGCACGAGCGCACCTTCGGGCCCGGCCGCTTCGTGCTCAGCGCCTACCGGCTGCGCGAGCATGTCGATCATCTGCTCGACGTCTCCTTCACGGCGCGGATCGGCACGCTGCTGGTCGGTTCGGTGCGCCAGTTACCGGTCACTATCGGCGATACCCCGGCCCTGATGCTCGGGCCGTTGACCGTCGAGCCGCCGTTCCGCAGCCGCGGCGTCGGCCGCGCGCTGCTCGAGCGTGCGATCAACGATGCTCGCGCCAAGGGCCACCGGCTCATCGTGCTGGTCGGTGACGAACCGTACTACGCGCGCGTCGGCTTCAAGCCGGTCCCGAAGGGTCGGATGACGATGCCCGGACCGGTCGACTACAGTCGCGTGCTTGTCATGGAACTGGTCGAAGGCGCGTTCGAGGGCGTGTCGGGGCCGATCCAGCCGGATTGGAGCAAGGCGATCTGACATTCCCGCGAGCAACGCCGGAACGGTTGCGCACCTTCGGAAACTGAAGCACAGTTGAGCCAAGCGCCGGGACAAGACCGGCGCATGTCATATCAACAGGGAGAGTGCGCGCGATGATCAAGGTCAGTGTGATGTATCCGAACAATCCAGGCGCGCGCTTTGATCACGATTACTATCGCGACAAGCACATGCCGCTGGTGAAGGCGCGGCTGGGCGACGCCTGCAAATATTACACCGTCGACAAGGGCCTCGCCGGCGGCGCACCGGGGACGCCGGCAACCTATGTCGGGATGTGCCACATCTTCTGCGACTCGGTTGAGGCCTTCGCGGCCGGCATGGGGAAGCACGCTCAGGAGATCATGGGCGACATTCCGAATTACACCGATCTGCAGCCGGTGATCCAGATCAGCGAAGTCGTCGTCGGCCACTGACGACGCGGGTTCTCGAGGCATGATCCCTCTGCCGCGTGCGGCAGAGGGATACGCTTGTCTCAGAACTTCAAATTGGCGAACGCCCGCACACCGATGCCCGGCATCAGCACCTCGTCCTTGGTGTAGGAGACGGAGTTGCGGATGTTCTGGTTGAGCAGATTGTTGCCGACCAGACCAAGCGTCATCTCGCGCGCGCCGATCCATGATTGCGTGAGCTTGGTGTTGTAGGTGATCTCCGCGTTCAAGAGATTGTAGCCCGCAGTCGGGGTCTCGCCGACCACAGCGATGTCGTTCTGCGCGAAGGCGTGCACCAGATTGATGCGGGTGAACCAGTTGCTGTCGCGCCAGTACACGCCGCCGCCGAGCCGCACCGGCGGAATCCGCGGCACGTTGGTGCCGTCGGTGAAGGTGGCGCGCACCACATCGAACTGGTCCTCGATACCCCAGATGCCGCCGTTGAGCGGGCCGATGTCGAGCTGGCTCTGGAACTCGGCGCCGCGGAAGGTGGCGTCGCGCTGCGCGTATCTCGCCTGGTTCAGCTCAAGCTGGTCCGGATTGGCTATGTCCACGCAAGCCGCACTGTCGCACGTGTTGCCAGTCAATTGGCGGTAGATAAAGCCGTTGAACTTCGTGTAGTAGCCGGTGAGTTCGAATCGCAACGGCCCCGTTGCCCGCCTTAATCCCACCTCGATCGATTTTGCCGTCTCGATGCCGAGATTGGGATTGCCGATGTCGAAGGTGGCGGTCGCATCATGGGCGCCGCGCGAAAACAGCTCTGCCGGTTTCGGCGCGCGTTCGACGTATTGACCGGTAATGCTCGCAACCAGATCCCACGGCAGGTTCTGGATCAGGCCAATGCTCGCACTTTTCGGCGTGAAGTGCAGATTGCGCGGCGTGGCGGGACCAATACTGGCAGGGTTGATGTTGACGTCGAACACGTCAGGTATGAATGCCGGCGTTGTCCCGGAGAGGTTGATGTGTTCGATGCGTCCGGCGATCTGCGCCTTGGTGGTCTCGCTGAATTTCAGCTCGTTGAAGACGTAACCGGCGACCCTGTTGTTGTTGTTAGGGTCCCACAATCCGTTGAGCGGGCTGCCTGGATCGTCCGGACTTGGGGCCGTCAATTCCTGATGGCCGGCCTGCAGCCCGAACGCCGTCGTCACGGCCGCGAAGCGCGCGTTGAACGGCATCATTTGCACTTCGAGCCGGGCTTCCTGCTCCTTGTTGGTAAAAGTCTGCCGCACGCCGTCGCTTGAGAGATCAACCGGATCGGCAAGACCGATTTCGTTGTGGCGATAGTCGGTCGCGCCGACCCAGAACCGCACCGCGTCGATCGCCGCAGCATCGGGCCGGTACTCGCCCTTGACGGCGATCTTGGTCTGGTGCGCGTCGATCCGGGTCTGATGATCGGCACCGTCGATGCCGGGAATATGATAGAGCGAGTCGTTCTGGGTGATCGACGCGCCGATATAGCCGCCCTGGAAGAAATACGAGCCGCCGACCGAGGCGCCGTCCGACTGCGTCGCGGAGTTCGGCTGGCGGCTGCCCACCGGCCGCGTCTGGTCGAACAGATAAGGATAGCTCGGGATGCTGTAGTCGCTGGTGGTGCGGCCATAGACGTCGGCATGCACGGCGACATTGTTGCCGCCGGCGTCCAGCAGCATGCCGCCCTCGACGCCGCGATTGACCGAACTGACCGATGTGCGGGTCTCGACGTTGAGGCAGCCCGGCGAACCGGCATCGGCCAGCGGCGCCTTCACCGGCAAACCGTAGGTCTGGAACGGCGCTGCCGCGCAGGTCGGCATCGCGTCGGGAATTCGATTGTTGCTGGCGCTGACGACGCCACCGATCGAGGTCGAGCCGTAGCGCAGCGCGGCAGGTCCCCGCACCACCTCGATCTGGTTGGTCGAAAGCGGATCGATCGGCACGAAATGATCCTCGCCGAGATCCGACACGCCGCCGCCGCCGAGACCGTTCTCGACGATGCCGACGCGGTTGACGTCGAGGCCGCGGATGATCGGCCGGCTCGATGCGCCGGGCGCGAAGCTCGAACCGGTGATGCCGGGCTTCGAGAACAAGAGATCGCCAAGCGTGGCGCCGCCGGAGCGCCGCAGCTCCTCGTTCGGTATCACGGTGACGGTCGCGAACTGGTCGGTGACGACGGGCAGCACGCCTTGCTGCAGTGCCGGCGCCGCGGGCGCCGGCTGCACTGCTGTGGCGCGTTCGCGGTTCCGGCTCGGCGCAGCCCGGACAACGTGTGTCGGGGTGCGTGCTGGCGCTGTGCGGTGCCGCTGGATCGGGCTTGGTGCCGTCACGGTGATGTCAGGGAGTTGCGTCGGCGTGTCATCGGCGAGCGCGCCGCTATTCATTGCGCCCAGCAACAGCCAGCTCGCGCCCCCGATGTGGAGTGCTCGTTTCTTCTGAAGTGTCATTGTCCCGATCCAGCCCCGTCGAAAATGACGGATCGATTCCGATTTGCCCCGCTGGCGCAGCCGCAAATGTGACGCGGCTGTCCGCTCAGGGCGTGCGGCAATCAGTCGATGTCAGGACAGGGGAGGTGCGCGGGAGTGAAACGCGGCAGGCGCCGACTTCAGATGGACGAATTCGGCGTTGGTGGTGCGGAACAGAAGCTCGACGGCTTCCGGCAGCAACAGCACCGGCGGGGCCGTGAACAGCATGCTGCTCGCGAGCGAGATGACGGCGCAGATCGCGCAATTATCGGCCGGATGCCGGTCGTTGTCGTGCCTGGCGGGCGGCTCGGTCCCGGTCACCTGGACCGCGAGGTCCGGGGTTGCGGAGGTCCCGATATAGGCGAGATCGACCAGCGACAGGCCGGTCTGGGACGCGGGCGCGGCTTGCGCGGCCGCTATCGGATGGAAGTGCCCGAACGACAGCACGAACTGGACGGCGAGCGCGAACAGCGCCAGCCGCGAGCCAGTCTTGATGTGTCTCCGGAACCACTTCATGCGATAACGCCCACCCCATCGGGAGCGCGCCATCACCCCAGCGGCCCGATGTTACATTATAACATCGGACGGCAATCGCGGTGTCAACCACAGTTGGGGCGAACTGTGTCGATCCGTTGCCGGTGTGTGTTTGAAGCAACGGAGCGCCGAGCCACCAGGCTCAGCGTCCCTCGCGCAGCCAGGTTGCCGCGAATGCGCCGAGCAGCAGCAGCAGGCCGACCAGGCCGGCGAACATCGGCAGCACGCCGACGCCCTTCACGACGCTGGCGTCGCGCATCTTGACGCCGAGCCAGCCGTCGCCGCGGAAGATCGAGGAGGCGCGTATCGGCACGATGCGCGGCATGTCGAGGCTCGATCCGTCGACGATGCGCCGCGCGTCGCCGCCGGTTGCCTGCGCCAGCGGCTTCAGCGTGTCGGTGGTCGAGGTGACCTCCGAGAATTCCTTCGGATTGGTCGGGCCGACATTGATCAGCGCCTTCAGCGTGCCGTCGGTGGCCTGCCACAGGCCGAGCTCGCTCGCGGGCAGCGTGGCGCGCCACTCGCCGGGATCGCCGGCGGCGAGCGTCAGTTCGCGCGTGGTGCCGCTCGGCGACGTCACGGTAACAGGCGCGACGGTATCGGCCATGGTCTGCCGCACCACGATCAGGTCCTTGCCCTGCACCTGCATGCGCAGCGCCTCTTCGTCGAGGTCGGGCTGCTTCATCAGCCAGTGCGACACCCGCCGCAACAAATCGAGATGCGGGCCGCCGCCTTCATAGCCGCGCGCCCAGAGCCAGATGTGGTCGGAGAGCAAGAGCGCGACGCGGCCTTCGCCGAAGCGCGACAGCAGCAGCAGCGGCTTGCCGTCGGCGCCGGTCATGACCGGCGGGTTGATCGCGTTGCGGGTATCGACGGTGCGGAAGAACCGGCTCCAATGCGGCGGCTCGGCATTCGAGCCCTCCAGTCCGCGCGTCACCGGGTGGCGCTTCCCGGCGTCGCTCAAATGCGCGTAGAACGGCTTCTCGGTGACGCCGACCGGCTCGGCCGGCAGCACCGAATCCAGCGGCGTGCGCCAGATGCTGGTGGTCGAGGCGTAGTCGGGACCGGCGGAGACCAGCACCGCGCCGCCGGAGCGGACGTAGCGCGCAATGTTGTCGAAATAGGCGATCGGCAGCACGCCCTGGCGGGCGTAGCGATCGAAGATGATCAGCTGGAATTCGTTGATCTTCTGCTGGAACAGCTCGCGGGTCGGAAACGCGATCAACGACAGCTCGTTGATCGGCGTGCCGTCCTGCTTCTCCGGCGGACGCAGGATGGTGAAGTGCACCAGATCGACGCTGGGGTCTGACTTCAACAGGTTGCGCCAGGTGCGCTCGCCGGCATGCGGCTCGCCCGACACCAGCAGCACGCGCAGCTTGTCGCGCACGCCGTCGATCGCGACCACGGCGCGGTTGTTGACCGGGGTCAGCTCGTTCTCGAGCGGCGAGGCCTCGATCTCGACGATGTTGGGCCCGGCATGCTTGATGTCGATGTCGACGCTGGAGGTCTGGCCGCTGCTCAGCATGCGCTCGTTGATCACCTCGCCGTCGCGGCGGATCGTGACCTTGGCGCGCTCGCCGGTGACGCCCTGGTCGTCGAGCCGGTAGGTGATGGTCTGGGTCTGGCCGACAATGCCGAAGCGCGGCGCGGCGGTGATCGCGATGCGGCGGTCGCGCTCGTCCTTGCGGCCGGTGATCAACGCATGCAGCGGCGCCTGGAAGCCGAGCGCCTGGGCGTTGGCGGGAATGTCGTGCACCCGGCCGTCGGTGATCATGAACGCGCCGGCGACGCGCTCGACCGGAACGTCCGACAGTGCCGATGTCAGCGCGCCGAACAGCTTTGTGCCGTCGGTTTCGCCGTCGGCCTGGCCGGCCTCGACGACGCGGACCTCGAGGCCCTTGACCTGCTTCAAGCTGTCGACCAGCGCCTGCCGCGCCTTGTCGGTCTCCTGGTTGCGCGTGCCAAAGTTCTGGCTCGGGCTCTTGTCGACCACGACGGCGGCGACCGAGGACAACGGCTCGCGGTCCTCGCGGGTGAAGGAGGGGTTGGCCAGCGCGAGCAGGATCAGCGCCAGCGCGGCGACGCGCACCGCGGCGCCGCGCGCGCGCGACAGCAACAACAGCGCGGCGATGACGACGATCGCGCCGAGCCCGATCCACAGCACGAGCGAAGGAACCAGCGGTGTGAACGCGATACCGTAGTTCATGGTGCAGACCTATCCGTGTCGTCATACCCGGCCTTGTGCCGGGCATCCACGTCTTTGGTGCCGGGCGTCAAGACGTGGATGGCCGGGCCAAGCCCGGCCATGACGGAGAGAATGGGCGCAACACTGGCGGACGCCATATTCATGCTCATTGTCCCAGCCGCTCGATCAAAGCAGGCGCGTGCACCTGGTCGGCCTTGTAGTTGCCGGTCAGGGTGTACATCACGATGTTGACGCCGGCGCGGAAGGCGAATTCGCGCTGCCGCGGCTCGCCGGGTGTCAGCGGCAGCATTGGCTGGCCGTCGGGGCGGATCGCCCAGGCGCCGGCAAGGTCGTTCGACGTGATGATGATCGGCGAGACGCCGTCGCCGCCGCGCGCCGGGCGCTGTGCGGTCTCCTCGTCGTCCTCGCGCGGCAACGTCTCGACCCAGGTCTGGCCGGAGTTGAAGCGGCCGGGGAAGTCGCGCAGCAGATAGAACGTCTTGGTCAGCACGTGCTCGCGCGGCACCGGCTCGAGCTCGGGCACGTCGAGGGTCGACAGCAATTCGCGCAGCGTCTGCATGCCCGGCGTCTGCGAGGCGCCATTGTCGCCCGGCGGCGCCTCGACGGCGTCGCGGGTGTCGAAAATCACGGTGCCGCCCTGCTTCATGTAGGCGTCGATCTTGTTGATGGCGTCCTGCGGCGGCTTCGGCGCGCCCGGCACGATCGGCCAGTAGATCAGCGGGAAGAACGCCAGCTCGTCGCGCGCAGGGTCGATGCCGACGGGATCGCCGGCTTCGAGCGCAGTGCGCTGCCCGAGGAACAGCGTCAGACCGGACATCCCGGCCTTGACGATGGAATCGACGTCGGCATTGCCGGTGACGACATAGGCCAGCCGCGTCTGCGACACCGACTTGATGGCGAAATCGTCGTTGCTTTCGGCGCGTGTCGATGACGGCGCGAACGTCAGGAGGATGAAGGCGAAGGCGAGCACGGCCGGCGCAGCGCGCCGCCGGATCAGCGCGGCGAGGCCGCCACCGAGCATCGCGACCACGATCGCATCGAGCAGGAACAGCGCCAGCGCCGTCGACAGCATGATGCCGCGCAGGTCACGCGGTTCGGTGTTGGTGAAGCTCGCATGCTTGGCGCGCAGGCCGGAAGTGTCGAGCGGCGCGATGCGGTCGGCGGAGGCAAGCGTGTTGACCGCGATCGGGCTCTCGGCGGTGCCGTAGAACCCGGGCGGATGATCCGCGGTGCCGCGGTCGCGATAGTCCGCCGACATCGGCTTGGCGGTCGCAGGCGGCGGGCCGAAGGCGCCGAAGCCGTCGAGCGTGCGCAGCGGCGCGACCGTCTCGGCGTTGGGATCGCTGGCAACGCCGGGGCCGGGCTTCGAGGTGTAGCCGGACATGTCGATCAGCCGGCGCAGCATCTCGACGAAGGTGCCGGACATCGGCAGGTCCGACCAGCGCATGTCGGCGCCGACATGGAACAGGCTGACCACGCCCTTGCCGCGATGCTCGCCGGTGACGAGCGGGGTGCCGTCTTCAAGAGATGCCCAGCTCTTGGTCGCGAGCACGGCGTCGGGCTCGGCCAGCACCTGGCGGCTGACGGTGATGTCCTTTGGCACGGTGAGGCTTGCGAACGGACCGTCGGCGGCGAACGAGGCCATGTGCTGCGGCTTCTCCCAGGTCAGGCTGCCGCCGAGCGTGCGGCCGCCGCGGCGCAGCTTGACCGGAACGAGGTCGTCGTCGGCCTGCGCGAGGCGCGGGCCGGCGAAGCGCACCAGCACGCCACCCTGCTCGATCCAGGCGTTGAGCCGATCGCGGATCTCCGGCGACAGCGTGCCGACATCGGCCATCACGATCATCGGCAGCCGCTGGTCGAGAAATTGCCCGATCACCTGCTGCGGCGCGCCGCGATCGCCGAGCCGGACATCGGCGAACGGCGACAGCGCGCGGGACAGATAGAAGGTCGATGCCAAGAGCGGCTGCGCGGTGTCGTTGCTCGCACCCGAGACCACACCGATGGCGCGGCGGCGCCAGCGCCGGTCGAGCAGTTGCACGGCGCCGGCCGAATGCTCGCCGGAGATTTCGAGCCGCGAGATGTCGTTGCGCAGTTCGACCGGAAGATCGAAGGCGGCTTCGGTCTCGCGCTCCTGCGGGCCGAACGTGTAGCGGGCCTCGCCGATCGGCGAGCCCTTGGCATCGACCGCGCGCACCGTGCCGGCCGCGAGGCCGCTTTCGGTGCGCAACACTTTCACGGTCATCTTGGCGGCGGCGTTCTCGGCCGCGACCAGCGCCTGCGCGGACTGCGCGCCGCCCGAATAGATCGTCAGATTGCGGCTCTCGATCACCTTGCCGAGACCTTCGGTGAACTCGCTGCCGCGGCCGGTGTCGACGCCGTCGGACAGCCAGGCGATGTCGCAGTCGCCGGTCGATTTGAGGAAACGTCCAAGCGAGGTCAGGGTTTCAACGCGATCGATCGAGTAGGGTTTTGGCGCGAGCTGGCGCAACGCGACGCGCGCGGTGCCGGCCGGCATCAGCGTGATGTCACGCGTGGGCTCGGACAGCGGCACCAGCGCGACGCCGCGGCGGTCGCTGTCGGCATCGGCGATCAATTCGTCCGCGGCCTTGACCCGCGCATCCCAGCTCGAGGCCGCGCTCCAGCCGTCGTCGAGCAGGATCACCAGCGGGAATTTGCCCGCGGCGACGCCGGTCTGCGGATTCCAGATCGGGCCGGCGGCGGCAAGGATGACGAGCGCGGCGGCAGCGAGCCGCAGCAGCGTCAGCCACCACGGCGTGCGCGCCGGCGTCTCTTCCTTGGGCGCAATGTCGAACAACAACCGCGTCGGCGGGAATTCGATGCGCCGCGGCCGCGGCGGCATCACGCGCAACAGCCACCACAGCACCGGCAGGCTGACCAGCCCCAGCAGCAGCAGCGGTTCGGCAAAGGAGAGCGGGAGGCCTGCGATCATGCGCTGCGTCCCGCCTTGACTGTTGAGCGGCCGCCGCCCTTGCTCACCATCATGCCGGCATGCAGGTACAGCAGCAGCTCGGCCGCGGAGCGGCTGGTGGTGTGGGTCGAGAACAGCCAGTCGAGCCGGTTGGTCTCGGCGCGGATCTGGTCGCGATGCAACGCGACGCGGGCGACGTAATCGGTGGCCCAGCTTTCGGCGCGGCCGGCGGTGATGACGCTGCCGGCCTCCGGCTCGACGAACTCGACGCGGCCGGAATAGGGGAAAGTCTCCTCGGCCGGATCGACGACCTGGATCATGGTGCCGTGCGCGCCCGACGAGGCGAGCCCGGCCAGCATGGTCGTGATCTCGGCCATTGGCGACCAGAAGTCCGACAGCACCACGATCTCGGCGAGCGACGACGGCACGAAGGAGGGCGGCAGGCTGGCGCGCGTCGCCTCGTCATGCAGCATCGCCTGCGCCATCTTGTCGATCACGGCGCGGCTGCCGGTCGGGTTCATCAGGCCGGGAACGCCGACGCGCTCGCCGCCGGCAACCAGCAGCTCGGCCAGCGCAAAGGCAACGATCAGTCCGCGCTCGAGCTTAGAGTCGCGCGCCTCGCGTGAGGCAAAGGCCATCGACGGCGAGCGATCGGGCCATATCCACACGGTGTGCGCGGCCTCCCACTCCTGCTCGCGGACATAGAGATGGTCGTCGCGTCCCGAGCGGCGCCAGTCGACGCGCTGCGACGGTTCGCCCGACACGAAGCGGCGATATTGCCAGAAGCTCTCGCCGGTGCCGGCGCGACGGCGACCATGCATGCCATGGATGACGTTGGCAGCGATTCGGCGAGCCTCAAGCATCAGGCGCGGCAGCGATGCGGCGAGCGTTCGGCTTTCGCCATCTGCACGTCGAACCGCAAGGAGCTCCTCGTTCTGGTGCCTGTTGTCAGCCGCCATCAACCGATCCGGGTTTTCAGTTGCTTGATCACGTCGGGAATGGTGCGGCCCTCGGCGCGTGCCGAGAAGGTCAGCGCCATGCGGTGCTTGAGCACGGGCTCGGCGAGATCGAGCACGTCGTCGATCGACGGCGCCAGCCTTCCGTCGAGCAGCGCGCGGGCGCGGACCGCGAGCATCAGCGACTGGCTGGCGCGGGGACCCGGTCCCCAGGCGATCAGCTTGCCGGCCTCGCCACCCTCGGGGCCGGGACGCGCGGCGCGCACCAGCGTCAGGATCGCCTCGACCACGGAATCGCCGACCGGCAGCCGCCGCACCAGCCGTTGCGCGGTGATCAGCGTCTCTGCGTCCATCGACGCCTTGGCAAGCGTCTCTTCGGCACCGGTGGTTTCGAACAGGATGCGCCGCTCGGCGTCGCGATCGGGATAGTCGACGTCGATTTCCATCAGGAAGCGGTCGAGCTGCGCCTCGGGCAGCGGGTAGGTGCCTTCCTGCTCGAGCGGGTTCTGCGTCGCGAGCACGTGGAACGGCTTCGGCAGGTCATGCCGCGCGCCGGCAATGGTGATGTGCTGCTCCTGCATGGCTTGCAGCAGCGCCGACTGGGTGCGCGGGCTGGCGCGGTTGATCTCGTCGGCCATCAAGAGCTGCGCGAACACCGGACCCGAGATGAAGCGGAACGAGCGCTTGCCGGCCGAGCTCTCGTCGAGCACTTCGGCGCCGAGAATGTCCGACGGCATCAGATCGGGTGTGAACTGGATGCGCTTGGCGTCGAGCCCGAGCGTGACGCCGAGCGTTTCGACCAGCTTGGTCTTGGCGAGGCCGGGCACGCCGATCAACAGCGCGTGGCCGCCGGACAGGATCGTCACCAAAGTGTTTTCGATCACCTGGTCCTGGCCGAAAATGACAGTGGAGACCGCTTCCTTGGCGGCCTTGATCTGGCCCACGACCTGCTCGGCCGAGCGGACGATCACATCCTCCATTTTCTCGACGCTGTCTGCACCAGCCATTCGGTCCGCTCCTTCTCGACGATCCCGGTGATTCCCGCGTCGTCATCTGTCGTCAGCTCTTGGCCCTCATGCTAAACCTGCGCGAAAGCCATGTATTCGTTGAATTAAACTATCCCCACCTTATCGGTATTTCAGGGTATGAACGGCATCACGATGTGGCGAGAAAGACACCCCGACCACATCTCAGGATACGTGCACCAAATGTGCCAGATTGAGGGTCGGAAGCTTTAAGGTAAACAATGGCGAAGCAAGGGCAGAGCGAATCCGGCAGTGAAACTACGGGCCTAGGGAGCAAGGGCCTCGAAGGGCTGACCACCGCCGCCAATCGAGCTGCGACATCAGGGCCGGCCGGACGCAAGGGCCTGCCGCCGGTTCACCTCTGGAATCCGCCATTCTGCGGCGATCTCGACATGCGAATCGCGCCCGACGGCACCTGGTTCTACATGGGAACACCGATCGGGCGTCCCGCGCTGGTGCGGCTGTTCTCCACCATCCTGAAGCGCGAGGACGGCAAGCACTTTCTCGTGACACCGGTGGAGAAGGTCGGCATTCGCGTCGATGACGCGCCGTTCCTTGCCGTGGAAATGCAGACCGACGAAGACGCGCGCGGCCGCTTGCTCAGGTTCCGCACCAATGTCGACGATTGGGTCGATTGCGAGAAGGGCCACGGTCTCAGATTCGAGGCCGCCGAGGACGGCGGATTGACGCCCTATCTGCATGTCCGCGCCGACCTGTGGGCCAAGGTCACCCGCGCGCTCTACTACGATCTGGTTGACATGGGCGAGGCGCGGATGGTCGATGGTCAGGAGATGTTCGGCATCGAGTCCGGCGGCGAGTTCTTCGCGATGGCCGACGCCAGCCAGGTGAGGGACGCACTTTGAACGAGCCGTTGCTGAAGGTGAGGCCGGCGACGATCAGTTCGACGGAATTCTTCGCGCGGGCCCGCACGCGGCTCGATTTCGAAGTGCCGCCAGGGCTGGTCGATCCGCATATCATTCCGCGCACCGGAGACTCCGGCAACGATCGCATGCTGGAGATCGTGGCGCAGGAGCAGCCGGTGCGGCCGGCCGCGGTGCTGATCCCGGTGGTCGATCATCCCGAGCCGACCGTGCTCTTGACGCAGCGTTCGCCCAATCTGTCGAGCCACGCCGGTCAGATCTCGTTCCCCGGCGGCAAGATCGACGCCACCGATGCCTCGCCGCTCGATGCCGCATTGCGCGAGGCCTGCGAAGAAGTCGGGCTGAAGCGGGAATTCATCGACCCGGTCGGCTATCTCGACCTCTATGGCACCGCATTCGGCTTCCGTATCCTGCCGACGGTCGCCAAGGTGAAGCCGGGATTCACACTTGAGATCAATGAAGCCGAGGTCGTCGATGCGTTCGAAGTGCCGCTCGCTTTCCTGATGAATCCCGAGAATCATCAGATCCACGTCAAGGAATTCCGCGGCATCGACCGGCACTATTATGCGATGCCGTTCGCCGAGCGCTACATCTGGGGCGCGACCGCGGGCATCCTGCGTGTGCTGTATGAGCGGATCTATCTGTCATGATCCGCACGGTGTTGACCGAGATCGGAATCTTTCTTGTTCCTTTCGCGGTCTATGCCATCTTCCTCATCGCGACGCGGTCCGGCGTGACGCTGCCGGCGTCATGGCCGCTCGACATGCTCGCGAAGCTGACGCTGGTGGCGCTGGTGCTGGTCATCGTGAGCTTCGTGCTGCTCGCCGAACTGACCGGCGCGCCGCCGAACTCGACCTACGTTCCCGCCCATATCGAGGACGGCAGGCTGGTGCCGGGAGTTGAGAGATGAGCGAGGTGCGCCTGTTGTCCGACGCGCCATGGCTCACTGAGGGGCCAGCGGCACGGGTGCTCGGCCTGCTCAATGCCGATGGCGAGGAAGCGCGGGCGATCGGCGGCGCGGTGCGCAACGCGCTGATGAAAATTCCGCTCGCCGACATCGACATCGCGACGACGGCATTGCCGGACGAGGTGGTACGGCGCGCCAGGCGCGCGGGCATCAAGAGCGTGCCGACCGGCATCGAACACGGCACCGTAACCCTGGTCGTCGACAGCCAGCCCATCGAGGTGACGACGCTGCGCGAGGACACCGAGACCTATGGCCGCAAGGCCAAGGTCGCGTTCGGGCGCGACTGGGTGCGCGACGCCGAGCGGCGCGACTTCACCATCAACGGCCTGTCGGTCGATGCCGACGGCATCGTGCATGATCACGTCGGCGGCCTCGCCGATATCGCGGCGCGGCGGGTGCGCTTCATCGGCGATCCGGCGCAGCGGATTGCCGAGGATTATTTGCGCATCCTGCGCTTCTTCCGTTTCCACGCCGCCTACGCCGCAGGCGAGGTCGATCGCGCCGGCTATCTCGCTTGCATCTCCGGACGCGCCGGACTTGCCGGCCTGTCGGCCGAGCGGATCCGCATGGAGATGCTTAAACTCGTGGTCGCGAACGGCGCCGCGGGCGCGGTGGTCGCGATGGGGGAGGGCGGACTGCTGCTGCCGTTGTTCGGCGGCGTCGCCTATACCGGACCGTTCGCGGCGATGATCGAGATCGAGAGGCTGATGGAGCTTAAGGCGAGCGCGACGCGCCGGCTCGCCGCGTTGACGGTTGCCGTGACCGAGGATGCGCGGCGCATCGCGAGCCGGCTGCGGCTCTCCAATGCCGAGGCCAAGGCGCTCGACTCGATGGGCCATCGCTGGTGGCGCTTGCCCGGCATGGACGAGGCTCGTGCCAAGCGCAGGCTCTACCGGCTCGATGAGGAGCCCTATCGCGACCGGCTGCTGCTGGCCTGGGCGCGAACCGGCGCGAACCGTGATGTCGATCAGTGGCGCGCACTCGCCACGCTGCCGCAACGCTGGCGCGCGCCTCACTTTCCCTTGAGGGCGTCGGATTTCATCGCGCGCGGGATTGCCGAGGGACCGGCGTTGGGGCATGTCCTGACCCTGGCCGAGGATGCTTGGCTTGCCGCGGATTTTCCGCTCGATCCGCAGGTGTTGTCTGGCATCGCCGACCAGACCGTTTCCCGTTTCACCCGCGACCATCGGCTGTGAGTTTTCTCTCCGGCTTCTCCGACATCTCGCTCCTTCAAATTTGTCTCGTCGTCGGCGTTGCCCTGTTTGCGTCCGTGATCGGCGGCCTTGCCGGCTATGGCACCGGCGCCTTGATGCCGCTGGTGCTGGTGCCGATGGTCGGCGCCGAGCCGGTCGTGCCGATCATCGCGATCTCGTCGATCTTCACCAATTCCAGCCGCTTCATCGCCTTTGTCAGGTTTGCCGACCGCCGCAAGGCGATCATCGTGATCGCGGCGGCGCTGCTCTCCACCGCGCTCGGCGCCTACGGCTACACGCGGCTGACCAGCGCCGGCGCCTCGCTGGTGATCGGAAGCATGCTGATCCTGAGCGTGCCGCTCAGGCGGCTGTTGCGCAAGCGCAGCGTCAGGATCGGTGAACGCGGGCTCGCGGCAGGCGCTGTCGGCTATGGCGTGCTGGTCGGCGGCACCGCGGGCTCCGGCGTCATCCTGCTCTCGCTGTTGATGGCGGCGGGGCTCGAAGGCGCTGCGGTGGTCGCAACCGATGCGGTGATTTCGCTCACGAGTGCCGCGGTCAAGATTTCGGTGTTCGGTCTCGCCGGGGTCATCACCGCGCAGGTGCTGGCCCTTGCGCTCTTGATCGGCCCGATCGCCATTCCCGGCGCGTTCCTGGCCAAGGCCTTTGTCGAGCGGATGCCGGTGCATATCCACACCGCGATCCTCGATGCCGCCGTGATCGTCGGCGGCGCGGTCATGATCGTCACCGCGTTGCGCGCATTCTGACGGGACGCGGAGGCGATGCTGCCGGCGACTCGCCGGGCAGCATCGCCTGAGAAAACTTATGCAGCCTCTTCTTACGCAGCCGTGCGCTTCTTGCGGCTGCCGTGCTCCTTGTCGTCGTCCTCTTCTTCTTCCTCGTCATCCTCTTCTTCGTCGTCGTCTTCCTCGTCATCTTCCGGATCGATTTCGGTCGATTCGAGCGCGACGAGCGGCAAGGTTTCGCGAAACAAATCGCCGTCCGTGCCCATCCACAGGCACTCGACCTTGTCCTCGTCGACTTCAACGACCGTGATCGGATGGCCGCCGGATTTCAGCATGACGACATCGCCTGGCTTCAGTTCCATGATTCTCCCTCCGCGCTTGATGACGCGGACGGCAGGCTAGCGACCTGTGATGACAGTCAAATCACGGCCGACGCTCGGTGCTGTGGATTTGCTGTGAAAACAGCCGTTGCGGCTATTAGCGCGCTGCAGGAATCAGTTCGGTCAGCGAACGGATGATGCGGTCGGGCTTGATTGTCGATCCCGGCGGCAGTCCGACACCATGCACGTCCATCCAGATCGCATAGATGCCAAGCCGCTGTGGCGCCACGACTTCCCACTCGAGATTGTCGCCGATCATCCAGGTGTCAGGTGCGCTGACGCCGAGCGCTTCCATCGCGTGCAGATAGGCGCGCTCCTCTGGTTTGCCGAAGCCGTGCTCGCCCTCGATCTGGATGTGATCGAAGCGATGGCCCAGCGCGAAGCGCTCGACCTTGGCGCGTTGCATCTCGGCGGCGCCGTTGGTGACCAGCGCGAGCTTGATGCCGAGCGCCTTGAACGCATCGATCGCCTCATGCGCGCCGGGGAAGACGAACATCTCCTCTTCGCGATAGGCGGTGAAACGATCTGCGATGCGGTCCGCGAGATCGTCCGGCAGCGCGCGGTGGCCGGCCGCCGCGAGCGCCGCGAAGCCGCCCTTCACGGTCAGCCGCCGCGCCTCGCCGAGCTTGATCCGCCAGATCGGCTCGGCGGTCGACCAGAATTGCCGTGCATAGGCCAACAGCGCGGTCGCGACCATGTCCGAGGGCAGGGGAGCCAGCTCCTCGGCGAATTCGGCGGTGATCGTGTTCCAGGCGATCTCGGGGCGGCCATAGGCCGACAGGATGGTGTCATCCATGTCGATCAGCATTGCACGCGGCAGTTTGGTCACGGCCATTTCACCTCCGGCGGCAGCGACGACAGGATCGAATCCACATTGCCGCCGGTCTTCAGGCCGAAGATGGTGCCGCGATCGTAGAGCAGGTTGAACTCGACATAGCGTCCGCGGCGGATCAGCTGCTCATCGCGATCCTCGGCGCTCCAGGCGGCCGCGAAATTACGCCGCACCAGGTCGGGATAGATTTTCAGGAAGCTGCGCCCGACGTCCTGGGTGAAGGCGAGGTCGGCATCCCAGTCGCCGCTGTCGTGCCAGTCGTAGAAGATGCCGCCGATGCCGCGGGCTTCCTTGCGGTGTGGCAGATAGAAATAGTCGTCGCACCATTTCTTGTACTTGTCGTAGTCGGCGACGCCGTTCGGCCCGCTGCACGCCTCTTTCATCGCGGTATGGAAGGCGACCGTGTCGGGGTCCTCCTGGGTGCGCCGCCGGTTCAGCACCGGCGTCAAATCGGCGCCGCCGCCGAACCAGGCCTTGGTGGTGACGACGAAGCGGGTGTTCATATGCACCGCGGGCACGTTCGGATTGCGCAAATGTGCGATCAGCGAAATGCCCGAAGCCCAAAACCTGGGATCATCGGCGGCACCGGGAATCTGCGCGCGGAATTCGGGGGCGAACTCACCATGCACGGTCGAGCAGTGCACGCCGACCTTCTCGAACAGTCGGCCCTTCATGATCGACATCACGCCTCCGCCGCCGGGATTGCCGGTGTGGTCGGTGCGGTCCCAGGGGGTGCGCACGAACCGGCCGGCGTCGCCGGGATAGAGCGCTGCGGGGGCATCGTCCTCGAGCGTCTCGAAGGACGCGCAGATGTCGTTGCGCAGCGCCTCGAACCAGCCGCGCGCACGCGCCTTGCGATCCTCGATGATGGCGGGGTCTGTGGGCAGCATGACTATCCCTGCGGTCCGAAATAGGTGCAGCTCTCGTTGCAGCTGTCGCGATGGACGGCGACGCGCGTCAGCTTGCCGGTGTGTTGCAGCCGCTCCCAGATGAAGCGCGAGAGATTCTCCAGCGTCGGCACGCCGATGGCCTCGATCTTGTTCAGGAACTTGTGGTCGAGCGTTTTCTGCACCTCGGCCATGGCGCGCTCCAGCAGGCCGAGATCGATCACCATCCCGGTTTTCGGGTCGGGCGTGCCGCGCACCGTGACTTCGGCGCGGAAGGAGTGACCGTGAATCTCCTCGCTGTTTACACCAAACGTCGTTCCGGAAAGCGCATGCGCAGCCTCGAACCGAAACGCTTTCGTCAATTCCCACATCTCGTTCAACAATCCAGTTCTGCCAGAGTAGTTATCTGATACCGAGCGTCTTGTGCGTCTGCACGCTGAGGCGCCATTGCGGGTGCTTCAGGCAGTAGTCGATCGCCCGCTCGGTATTCGCGATCACGTCGGGGCCGTCCATCGGCTGCAGCGAGAAGCGCTCGAAGGCGAGCCCGGCAAAATCCTCCGGTGCGTTCTCCACCTGCGGATAGACCAGCTTGAGCTCGTGCCCCCTGCGCACCACGAGCTCGGCCGCGGCCTTCGGGCTGACGCAGATCCAGTCGAGCCCGTCGGGCGGGGCGATGGTGCCGTTGGTCTCGATCGCGATCGCAAAGCCGTGCCCGTGCAGGGCCTCGATCAGGGCGGTGTCGACCTGCAGCAGCGGCTCGCCGCCGGTCAGCACCACGTAGCGGTCGGCCGCGCCGGCGGTCCATTGCGCGGCGATGGCGCCGGCGAGCTCGGCCGCGTCGGCATAGCGGCCGCCGAGCGTGCCGTCGGTACCGACGAAATCGGTGTCGCAGAATTGGCAGACGGCGCCGGCGCGGTCCTGTTCGCGGCCGCTCCAGAGGTTGCAGCCGGCGAAGCGGCAGAACACGGAGGCGCGGCCTGCATGGGCGCCTTCGCCCTGCAGGGTGAGAAATATCTCCTTGACCGCGTAGCTCACCAAAAATCCCTTAAGTTACCGAACCGGCAGTGACAAAACCGGTCTGCCGCAGCGCCTCGCCGAGGGCCATGGCCGCCGTGACGGCCACATTGAGCGAGCGCAGGGTCGGCTTGATCGGAATCACCAGCCGCGCGTCCGCGGCGGCCACCACCGCGTCGGTCACCCCCGCCGTCTCGCGCCCGAACAGCAGGACATCGGAGGCCGTATACTCGAAATCAATATAGGATTTCGCTGCCCTGGTCGTGAACAGGACCAGCCGGCAGGCGGCCTCGGCCCGCCATTCCTCGAATTTCGACCATGAGTCGTGACGCTTCAACCGCACATGGTCGAGATAGTCCATACCCGCCCGGCGGAAATTCCGGTCCGAGGCGTCGAATCCCGCCGGTTCGATGATATGGGCTGCCACGTCCAGGCAGGCGCAGAGGCGCAGAATCGTTCCCGTGTTCTGGGGAATGTCGGGCTGGAACAGCGCGATCTGCATGGTGCTGACGACCTGTGAAAACCGGATGAAATTGTCTCAATAAAACATCGCCCGGCGCGGATTTCGTGCATTGCACGTTTGCGAGCCGATAGCGGGCTTGCGCTCGTCCGGCAAGGGTGCCAATAGAACGATTCTGGACTGCTGTTCCGCCATTTGGGGTGGGGAATAGCGGTTTTCTGCCGCCGCGGGGGCCGCGGGCGCCGGCAGCCTTTCTCGGGACGCGTTCCGCGTCTTTGGGGCGGTTCCACCGGCTGCAGAAAAGAAAGGGCTAGGAATCGTGACGACAGCGTCTTCGGCGGACCATCCGACACGCCGTGATTTTCTCTTCGTTGCAACCGGAGCTGCCGCCGTGGTCGGCGCAGCCGCCACCGTGTGGCCGATGGTTGCCCAGATGAACCCGGATGCCGCGACGATCGCGGCCGGCGCGCCGATCCAGGTCGACCTGGCGCCGATCGCCGAGGGCCAGGACATCAAGGTGTTCTGGCGCGGCAAGCCGATCTACATCAGCCACCGCACCAAGAAGCAGATTCAGGAGGCCCAGAGCGTGCCGCTCTCGAGCCTGCCCGATCCGCAGCCCGACTCGGCCCGCGTCAAGGCTGGCCACGACCAGTGGCTGGTTGTGATCGGCATCTGCACCCATCTCGGCTGTATCCCGATCGCCCATGAGGGCAATTACGATGGCTTCTTCTGCCCCTGCCACGGCTCGCAGTACGACTCCTCCGGTCGTATCCGTCAGGGGCCGGCGCCCGCCAACCTGGCGGTGCCGCCCTACGCCTTCCTTTCCGACACCAAAATCCAGATCGGCTAAGTCCCGGACCCTCCGGGACTTCGGCTTCCCCTTGGACCCATCGCGTCGTTTTTCTTCTTCAGGATCGCATCAATGAGCGGACCATCTGATTTTCAACCGAGCAACCCCGCCTTGAAGTGGATCGAACGGCGCCTTCCGATCTTCGGCCTGGTCCACTCTTCCTTCGTGGCCTACCCGACGCCGCGCAACCTGAACTACTGGTGGACCTTCGGCGCCATCCTTTCGCTGATGCTGGGTCTGCAGATCCTGACCGGCGTGATCCTGGCGATGCACTACACGCCGCACGCCGACCTCGCCTTCAAATCGGTTGAACTGATCGTCCGCGACGTCAACTACGGCTGGCTGCTGCGCAACATGCATGCCTGCGGCGCGTCGATGTTCTTCTTCGCGGTCTACATCCACATGTTCCGCGGTCTCTATTACGGGTCGTACAAGGAGCCGCGCGAGGTGCTGTGGATCCTCGGCGTCATCATCTACCTCTTGATGATGGCGACCGGCTTCATGGGCTACGTGCTGCCGTGGGGCCAGATGAGCTTCTGGGGCGCCACCGTCATCACCAATTTGTTCTCGGCCGTGCCCTATTTCGGCGAGAGCATCGTGACCCTGCTGTGGGGCGGCTATTCGGTCGGCAACCCGACGCTGAACCGCTTCTTCTCGCTGCACTATCTGCTGCCGTTCGTGATCGCCGGCGTGGTCGTGCTGCACGTCTGGGCGTTGCACGTCGCGGGCCAGAACAACCCGGCCGGCGTCGAGGCCAAGACCGAGAAGGACACCGTCCCGTTCACGCCCTATGCGACGATCAAGGACGCGTTCGGCGTGTCCTGCTTCCTGATCTTCTTCGCCTGGTTCATCTTCTACATGCCGAACTATCTCGGCGACGCCGACAACTACATTCCGGCGAACCCCGGCGTGACCCCGGCGCACATCGTGCCTGAATGGTACTACCTGCCGTTCTACGCGATCCTGCGTTCGATCCCGAACAAGCTCGCCGGCGTGGTGGCAATGTTCGGTGCGATCGTCATCCTGGCGTTCCTGCCCTGGCTCGACAACGCGCGGACCCGTTCGTCGAAGTATCGTCCGCTGGCCAAGCAGTTCTTCTGGATCTTCGTGGTGGTCTGCATCCTGCTCGGCTATCTCGGTTCGCAGCCGCCGGAAGGCATCTATGTGATCGCCGGCCGCATCCTGACGGTTTGCTACTTCGCCTACTTCCTGATCGTGCTGCCGCTGCTCTCCCGCATCGAGACGCCGCGTCCGGTGCCGAACTCGATCGCCGACGACGTGCTGGCAAAGAGCAAGGGCAGGGTCGTGACCGCAGCCTCCGTGATGCTCGCGCTGGTGGTGGCTGGCGGCCTGTTCGCCGGCAGCACCCAGAACGCCAGGGCCGAGGAGGGTGGCAATGCGCCGCCGGCACAGAGCTGGTCGTTCTCCGGCCCTTTCGGCAAGTATGACCGCGGCTCGCTGCAGCGTGGCCTCAAGGTCTACAAGGAAGTCTGCTCGGCCTGCCACGGCCTGTCCTATGTCGCGTTCCGCAACCTCGCCGATGCCGGCGGCCCCGGCTATTCGGTGGCGCAGGCGGCGGCGTTCGCGTCGGAGTACAAGATCAAGGACGGCCCGAACGATCAGGGCGAGATGTTCGAACGTCCGGGCCGCCCGGCGGATTACTTCCCGTCGCCGTTCCCGAACGAGCAGGCCGCTCGCGTGGCCAATGGCGGCGCGGCGCCGCCCGATCTCTCGCTGATCACCAAGGCGCGGTCCTACAAGCGCGGCTTCCCGCAGTTCGTGATCGACTTCTTCAGCCAGTACCAGGAGCAGGGCCCCGACTACGTCGATGCCATCCTGCAGGGCTTCGAGGACAAGGCCCCGGCCGGCGTCACGATCCCGGAAGGCTCGTACTACAACAAGTATTTCCCGGGCCACTCGATCAAGATGCCGAAGCCGCTGTCCGACGGTCAGGTGACCTTCGATGACGGTTCGCCGGCGACGGTGAAGCAGTATGCGCACGACGTCACCACGTTCCTGATGTGGGCCGCCGAGCCGCACATGGAGGAGCGCAAGCGGATCGGCATGCAGGTGTTCTTCTTCCTGATCGTGTTCGCGATCCTGATGTACTTCACCAAGCGCAAGGTCTGGGCCGACGCCCACTGATCGCGGCTACGGCAGCGAGTTTGAAGAAGCCCCTTCGGGGGCTTTTTTGTTGTGCGGGACGCACGCGGCGCCAATGCGCGGAGATGACGAGTGCGCGAGCCCGCCGCAGGGCGATTGCGTCCGTCACCGAGTGCGGACAAGATGCCGGTCAATCAGCCGGCAAACATTGCGGAGGAACTCATGGGTACCAGCGTCAGCTTCAAGCGTCCGGACGGCAAGGAAGCGTCGGGCTATCTCGCCAATGCCGCGCGCGGCAACGCGCCGGGCGTCGTCGTGATCCAGGAATGGTGGGGCCTTCAGGACCAGATCAAGGGCATGTGCGACCGCTTCGCGCTGGCCGGCTTCGATGCGCTGGCGCCCGATCTCTACAAGGGCAAGGTGGTGCCGTATCACGACACCGACGCGGCCGGCAAAGAGATGAACTCGCTCGACTTCATGGATGCCACCACGCAGACCGTGCGCGGCGCCGCGCAATACCTTGCCAAGAGCGGCACCAAGGTCGGCCTGACCGGCTTCTGCCTCGGCGGCGCGGTGACCATCATCGGCGCCACCAAGATCCCGGAGCTGACGGCCGGTGTGGTGTTCTACGGCATTCCGCCGGAGCAGGCGGCCAAGCCGGCGGACGTCAAGATTCCGCTGCAGGGGCACTTTGCGACCAAGGACGACTGGTGCACGCCGGCGCTGGTCGATGGTTTTGAGAAAGCGATGAAGGCCGCCGGCAAATCGCTGGAGCTGTTCCGCTATGACGCCGAGCACGGTTTCGGCAACGAGCAGCGTTTGTCGGTGCACGACCGGCAGTGTGCAGAACTGGCCTGGGGCCGGGCGACGGAGTTTTTCAGGAAGCATTTGGGGTAAGAGGCTGCCTGCCGCGGCCACCGCTGTCGTCCCGGCGAAGGCCGGGACCCATACGCCGCGGCCGAGGGAAGAGGTACGCTGGCGGACATCTCACCAGACAACTGCATTCTGTGGTTATGGGTCCCGGCCCCCGTGCGCAATTGCGCACTAGGCCGGGACGACGGCGAGCCTTAACTCTCCGCCTTCACTCCGTCCCACCACGGGCAGGTCCCCGACATCAGCTTG
This sequence comes from Bradyrhizobium sp. 26S5, assembly GCF_036923295.1. Taxonomy (NCBI): domain Bacteria; kingdom Pseudomonadati; phylum Pseudomonadota; class Alphaproteobacteria; order Hyphomicrobiales; family Nitrobacteraceae; genus Bradyrhizobium; species Bradyrhizobium sp. 26S5. The sequence goes on from NZ_CP145948.1 coordinate 2,369,421, forward strand.
AAATTGCCTTCCAGCACCTGCACCGGTGCGCGCTTGCCCTCGGCGGCGGCGCGCATGCGCATCTCGCGCGCAACGGCGCGGTCCTCGGCTGACAGCCAGACGCGCTCGTGGCCCCACAAGCTCGGACCATCAACCATCTCGAACGGCGTCCAGTTTGCTGGGTCGATCTCGCGGCCGCCCCAGCCGCACTCGACCATGAAGGCCGACGGCGACTTGGCGTAGAACGACGTCATCAAATCGTTGGTGTGACGGCCGAGCGTGACGTTGACGCGGTCTTCCTTCATCGCGACGTCGTAGGCCTGGCCGACATCGTCGAGCGAGAACAGCTCGACCATCAGATGGTGCATGCCGTTCGTCCCGGTCTCGATCAGCGCGAGCGAGTGGTGGCGAGCATTGACGTGGAAGAAATACGCGCGGAACGGTTTTTCGATGTAGTCGCTCAGGGCGAAGCCGAGCACGTCGACATAGAAGCTCATGACCGGCGCGATGTTCTCGACGGTCAGCACCGCGTGGCCGAGGCCGAGCGCGCCGGTGCGGAAGCCGGAGATCGAGCGCCCCGGCTTGAACGGCGTGTCGTCGATCTCCGGGCCGTGGAACGCTTCGAGCCGGTTGCCGGCCGGGTCCTGGAACGAGATCAGGCCGCGCACCCGCCTGGCATCGGCGAGCGCCTGCGGCTCGGCGGTCACGGCAACGCCGGCATGCTCGAGCCGCGCCGCCAGCGCGTCGAGCGTTGCGGCGTCCGCCACCTCCCAGCCGAAGAACCTGGTGCCTTCGCCCTGCGCGCGGTCGATCACAATGCGTTGCTTGCGGTCGTCCATCCGGAACGCGAGCAGCGAATTGCCGCGCTCGATTGCCTGCAGCCCGACCAGGCCGGTGCCGAATTGCCGCCAGTCGTCGAGCGCGTTGGAGCCGAAGCCGGCATATCCGAGACCCAAAATCGCCATCTGCGCCTCCGCCATCTGTCTGTTTTTTGGGCGGCCGATCGGCCGCCATTTCCACAAATCCTACGCGGATTCCCCGCCGTGCGAACTGGAAAAAGGCCGTCCCGCCTTGGGGCAGGGGCAGGAGCAAGGGGACCGGCCATCCCTTGACACGGCCCGCGCCGGGTGGTGTGTAACGGCCATGCGCACCGTTGCCAGCCCATCCCGTCGTTGGTGGCCCACCTTCTCATAGGTGGCCGGTGCGATTTCATTTCCAAAAGTCGTCGAAGGTCGCCATCGCAGTGCGACGGCCCTTCGTTTGTCCTGTGTGGCGCTCTCTTCCCAAGTCTCGTAAGAGGATCACATGAACAGGACAGTCTTCTCCCTGCCGGCCAAGAGCGAATACCTGACCAATGGCGGCCTTGCCGTCGCACGCGTGGTCGAGCAGTTCACCGGCGGCGCCAACCGTCTCGACGATCTGATCGCGCTGTTGGACCGCCGCCGCGGCGTGGTGCTGTCCTCGGGCACAACCGTGCCGGGCCGCTACGAGAGCTTTGACCTCGGCTTCGCCGACCCGCCGCTGGTGCTGGAAACGTCGGGCACCGATTTCTCATTGCAGGCGCTGAACCCGCGCGGTCAGGTCTTGATCGCCTTCCTCGGCGACGTGCTGCGCGAGCCCTGCGTCGTGATCTCCGAGCGCAGCGCGACGAAGCTCGCCGGCCATATCATCCGCGGCGCCGCGCCGGTCGAGGAAGACCAGCGCACCCGCCGCGCCAGCGTGATGTCGCTGGTGCGCGACATGGTGGCGGCGTTCACCTCCAATGCCGATCCGCTGCTCGGTCTGTTCGGCGCCTTCGCCTACGACCTCGTGTTCCAGATCGAGGACATCGTGCAGAAGCGCACCCGCGAAGCCGACCAGCGCGACATCGTGCTCTACGTGCCGGACCGGCTGCTGGCCTACGACCGCGCCACCGGCCGCGGCGTGGCGCTGAATTACGAATTCTCTTGGAAGGGCAAATCCACCGCCGGCCAGTCGCACGAGACCGCGCCGAGCCTTTACGCCAAGGCCGGGCGGCAGGGCTTTGCCGATCACGCCCCGGGCGAATACCAGGCCACGGTCGAAGTCGCGCGTGCTGCGTTCGCCCGCGGTGACCTGTTCGAGGCGGTGCCCGGGCAATTGTTCGCCGAGCCCTGCGAGCGTTCGCCGGCGGAGGTGTTCCAGCGGCTCTGCCGCATCAACCCGTCGCCCTATGGCGCGCTGATGAATCTCGGCGACGGCGAATTCCTGGTCTCCGCCTCGCCCGAGATGTTCGTGCGCTCCGACGGCCGCCGGGTCGAGACCTGCCCGATCTCGGGTACCATCGCGCGCGGCTCGGACTCGATCGGCGATGCCGAGCAGATCCGCAAGCTCCTGAACTCGGAGAAGGACGAGTTCGAGCTCAACATGTGCACCGACGTCGACCGCAACGACAAGGCGCGCGTCTGCGTGCCCGGCACCATCAAGGTGCTGGCGCGGCGTCAGATCGAGACCTACTCAAAGCTGTTCCACACCGTCGATCACGTCGAGGGCATGCTGCGGCCTGGCTTTGACTCGCTCGACGCCTTCCTGACCCACGCCTGGGCCGTCACGGTGACCGGCGCGCCGAAATTGTGGGCGATGCAGTTCGTCGAGGACCACGAGCGCTCGCCGCGGCGCTGGTATGCCGGCGCGATCGGCTGCGTCAATTTCGACGGCAGCATCAACACCGGGCTGACGATCCGCACCATCCGCATGAAGGATGGTCTCGCCGAGGTGCGGGTCGGTGCGACCTGCCTGTTCGACTCGGACCCGGCCGCCGAGGACCGCGAGTGCCAGGTCAAGGCGGCGGCGCTGTTCCAGGCGCTGCGCGGCGATCCGCCGAAGCCGCTGTCCGACTTCGCGCCTGATGCCACCGGCTCCGGCAAGAACGTGCTGCTGATCGATCACGACGACAGCTTCGTGCACATGCTGGCCGATTATTTCCGCCAGGTCGGCGCCAACGTCACCGTGGTCAGGCACATCCATGCCCAGGACATGCTGAAGCAGCGGGGCTGGGACCTGCTGGTGCTGTCGCCCGGGCCGGGTCGCCCTGAGGATTTCGGCATCGCGAAAACCATCGACACTGCGCTCGAGAAGAAGCTGCCGATCTTCGGCGTCTGCCTCGGCGTGCAGGCGATCGGCGAATATTTCGGCGGCCAGCTCGGTCAGCTCGGTCAGCCTGCGCACGGCCGTCCCTCGCGCGTCCAGGTGCGCGGCGGCCGGCTGATGCACAACCTGCCCAATGAGATCGTGATCGGCCGCTATCACTCGCTCTATGTCGAGCGCGACAGCGTGCCCGAGGTGCTGGCGGTGACCGCGACCACCGAGGACGGCGTCGCGATGGTGATCGAGCACAAGACCCTGCCGGTCGGCGGCGTGCAATTCCATCCGGAGTCGCTGATGTCGCTCGGCAATGAGGTGGGCCTGCGCATCGTCGAGAATGCATTCCGGCTTAATCCGCCGGCCAAATGAGGATTGCGAGACCAATGACCTTCGACCACGACATCAAGGCGACCGTTCGCAACATCCCGGACTACCCGAAGAAGGGCATCCTGTTTCACGACATCACGACGCTGCTCGCGGATGCCCGTGCCTTCCGCCGGGCGGTCGATGAACTGGTGCATCCCTGGGCGGGGGCGAAGGTCGACAAGGTCGCAGGCATCGAGGCCCGCGGCTTCATCCTCGGCGGCGCGGTGGCGCACCAGCTCTCGGCCGGCTTCGTGCCGATCCGCAAGAAGGGCAAGCTGCCGCACACCACGGTGCGGATCGCCTATTCGCTGGAATACGGCATCGACGAGATGGAGATGCATGCCGACGCCGTGCTGCCCGGCGAGCGCGTGATCCTGGTCGACGATCTGATCGCGACCGGCGGCACCGCGGAGGGCGCGGTGAAGCTGCTGCGCCAGATCGGCGCCAATGTGGTCGCCGCCTGCTTCATCATCGACCTGCCCGATCTCGGCGGCGCCGCAAAACTGCGCGCGATGGACGTCCCGGTGCGCACGCTGATGGCGTTCGAGGGGCATTAAGAGTCACCTCGCCCCGCTCTTCGCGGGGAGAGGTCGGCGCGAAGCGCCGGGTGAGGGGAGTCTCCGCGCACTCCAATCCCGATTGAATTTGCGGAGAAAGCCCCTCACCCCAACCCTCTCCCCGTAAGAACGGGGAGAGGGGGGCAGCTACATCCGCTGCAGCAGCATGCTCAGTTCGAGATCGCGGAAGGTGGTGTAGTTCTTCCGGATCCACTGATGCAGCTCGGTCGATGAGTCCCTCTCCTGGCGCAGATAGCCGGTGAAAGAGAAATTCAGCCGGTCGATATAGGTCTTCAGGAACACCGGCAGCGCACGGAAGCGCAGCACCCGGCTGGCGGTCATCACAGGCGGCAGCTCGCCACGCACCACGAACTCATTGTCGATGACGACGAGCCCGTTCGGCGGGATCTGGCCCTGGAGCATCTGGTAGCCGCGCACCGAGGCGCGGTCGGTATCCGCCACGTAGAGGATGACGGGCGCGACGCGGCGGCGCAGCGCCTCCTTCATCAGCCCGATCTGGTCGGCCATTTTGAAGAATTCGTCGAAGGCGTGGTAGCCGAGGTCGATCACCTTGGCGATGCCGTCATTGACGATGACGCGGTCCATCAGCTGCATCTTGCCGTAGGTGTCGATCACGTCGGCGGTTTCCGTGATCCGCGGCAGATAATCGAGCAGTGACGGCTCCTTCAGATTGATGTCGAAGCAGACCACGTCGCCGTTCTTGAGCAGCAGGAATTCGCCGAGCAGCCGTGCGATCAGCGTCTTGCCGACCTGCGGGCGGGGCGAGCAGATGATGTAAACGGGCGTGGACGACATCGCCCGCTATATCAGGCCAAATTTTCGCCTAATCCAGCCCCATCGCCGCCCCCAGGCGCGATTTTTTCGCTGCCGGGCGCGACTTTTTTCGCTGCCCCGGGCGCGATCTTTCGCTGCCCCTGGCGCGACCTTTCGCTGCCTTGGACGCGACTATTTTTCGCCCTTGCCCGACTTGGCGCCGACCAGGTCGGTCAGCTTGATCCGGTCGAACTCGCTCCAGACATTGGCCAGCCAATGCCGGACATAGCCGCGCAGCACGAAGGAGTAGTTCGCGGCGTCGTCGTTGATGCCCTTGTTGGCGACGAATTTCAGGAACGGAACCGAGGAGACCTCGACCTGCTCATAGGCCATTTCGTTGAGCTTCGGGATGGTGAGGTCGACGGCATCCTTGATGCGGTGGAAGTAGGAATTGTAGGTCGCCTGGTCCCACTGGAAGAACTGGGTGTCGTTGATGAAGTTCTTCACCAGGAAATATTTCGCGCCGCTCATGAAGTTGGCGGTCTCGGCGATCTCGTCCAGCGAGGCGATCGAGGGGCCGAGGATATGGAACACGGCGAAGGTGATCTGGCCGGAGCGCGCCGCGTCGAGGAAGCCGATGTCGCGCAGCGAGGCCAGCGCGGGCGACAGCAGGCCGGCGCGGACGTCGATCACGGTGACCGAGGAACCGGCGTTGAGCGTATCGAAGATCTTCATCTGGTCCGCGGTCGTCGTCATGTCGACGATCTCGGTGATGTCGGGGTGGAAGCGCTTCAGCGTGCCGCGCGGCGACTCGGTGTCGAACGCCCGGGTCTGCACATTGTTGGCGCTGAAATAGTCCAGGAGCGTCCGCGAGACGGTGGTCTTGCCGACCCCGCCCTTGTCGGCGCCCACCACGATCACAACCGGCTTTGCCATGGAAATCCCTTGAAGCGCGCTCCCGACCGCGATGGCGATCGGCAAGTCCCCACACTGCTTTGGGCGCGAACATGGCAGAAACGAGGGAGAATTCAATTCCTTAAGGTGCCCGCGACCGGTTTGGTGGGGATTTCCTTAATGGACTGAGTAAGCTAGGGGCATGATCCGGAAAAGTGCGAAGCGGTTTTCCGAAGAGATCATGCCCAAATCAAAGAGCTGGCGGGATCAGCGGTGACGGCCCCAAGGTCCCTGAAGAGGTCCCTGGAGCGGGCCCAGCGGTCCCTGTGCGGGGCTGGTGCCCGGCAGCGCCGGCGGGTTGTTCGCCGGTGCAGGCGGCGTATCACCCCACGGGCCGTGGGTGACCGGCGGCGGCTGGTCGCCCGCCAGAGGCGCCTCATCCTGCGTCTCCGTCTGGTCCGATGTCTCGTCCGGCAGCGCCAGCGGTCCGGGGTCGTGGCCGCCGGCATATTTCACCAGCGCATCGACCCGGGACTTCACCGACGGGTGGGTGGCGAACAGGTCGGCAAAGCCCTCGCGCGGATTGTCGATGCAGAGCTCCATCACCGCCGAGGTGGCATCCGGCAGCTCGCCGCGGTTCTCGATCTTGCGCAGCGCGGTGATCATCGCATCGGGATTCTTGGTCAGCTCGACCGATCCGGCATCGGCCAAGAATTCGCGCGAGCGCGACAGCGCGAGCTTGACCACCTGCGACAGCAGCCAGGCCAGCACGATCAGCGCGACCGCAATGATGATCACGACGATCGCGCCGCCGCCCGAGCCCTTGCTGTCGCGGTCCGAGGAGGATGACGAAGATCGAGAGGATGACGAGGACGACCAGCCGCCTCCGCCGCCGCTCGAGTTCCACGACAGGTTCGTGAACAGGCGGAAGAACAGCTCGCCGAAGAAGCCGACCGCGCCGGCGATGATCACGGCGACCACCATCAGCTGCACGTCGCCGTTCTTGATATGGGTGAGCTCGTGGCCGAGCACGGCCTCGATCTCCTGGTCATCAAGCGCGTTCAGCAGACCCGTGGTGACGGTGATGGCGTATTGGCGCGGGTTCAATCCGGTCGCAAACGCATTCAGCGCCGGGCTGTCCATCACCTTCAGCTTCGGCATCGGGATGCCGCGCGAGATGCAGAGATTTTCCAAGAGATTGTAGAGCCGCGGCTGTTGCTGCCGCGTGACGCTTTCGCCGCCGGTGACGGCGTCGATCATCTTCTGGTGGAAGAAATAGGCGATCACGATCCAGGCCACTGCAGCGATCGTCGCCCATGGGAAGGCGGAGACGAGATCGCGCGAGGCGTGGGTCAGGTAATAGTCGACCGAGCGGCCGCTATCGATCATCACTTCCGCAACCAGCGCGCCGGCATAGACCAGCACGTAGATCAGCAGGAACAGCCCGCCAAGCAGCAGCATCGAACGAAACTTGTTCGATGCGATGTGCGTGTAGAGACCGTAGGCGGCCATGAGGGCTCTCGCCGGCGCTCGTCGCGCCTCAGAACTTCACGCTCGGTGCCGCCTCGACCTCCGTGCGGCTCGCGCCGAGGTCGAAGAAATCCTTGCGGGTGAAGCCGAACATGCCGGCGAACAAGGCGGCCGGCATCTGCTGGATGCCGGTGTTGTATTCCTGGACCGCGTTGTTGAAGAAGCGGCGGCTGGCGGCGATCTTGTTCTCGAGATCGGAAAGCTCGGAGGCGAGCTGCTGGAAATTGGCGTTGGCCTTGAGGTCCGGATAGGCCTCCGACAGCGCGATCAGCCGGCCGAGCGCGCCGGAAAGCTGGTTCTCGGCCGCCGACACCTGGGACGGTCCCTGCGCCGACATCGCCGAATTGCGCGCCTTGATGACGTCATCGAGCGTGCCGCGCTCGTGGGAGGCGTAGCCCTTCACGGTCTCGACCAGGTTCGGGATCAGGTCGTGGCGCTGCTTGAGCTGCACGTCGATGTCGGCAAAGGCCTGGCCGACCCGCTGGCTGAGCGCAACGAGGCGGTTGTAGGCGCCGAATGCAAACAGCACGAGAAGAACGATGACGCCGATAACGATCCAGCTGGTCGACATGACGAGGCGGCTCCTGATGGGACGAAACGGCGGCACCGTAGCCCAAGATCGGGGCGCAGGGCAGCCCGCCGCGGAAAGGTGGGCAAGCGTTGGTCGGTGGCGGACGCGAATTGGTTCAACATCGTCCCGTTAGTTCGACGCCGTCGTCCCGGCCTAGTGCGCAATTGCGCACGGGAGCCGGGACCCATACGCCGCGGCCCGCGCAAGGGGCACAAGCGGCGTCGGCTTCGCTTTACAACTGAGATCGGTGGTTATGAGTCCCGGCTTTCGCCGGGACGACGTGGGCTGTTGGTGACGACGCCATCGCCCCAGCGCCAGCGCCTGGCGCGGGCGTAATCGGCCTTGGCGCGGCGGGGGACTTTTGCGACCACGACGCCATCGGGCGTGCAGAGCTTGGCCGCAATCTCGACCTTGCCGACGTCAGGCTGCGCCAGCACACGGGGCGGGCGCGCCGCCAGCGGCGTGCGGCTCAGTGCGACATAGGCGAAGCGCTCATCCTCGAACGGCAACTCGGCGCCCTTGACCTGCTTGTGCGCGCGCGAGCGCTGCAGGCGCTGCGAGAAGTGGCACCAGTCCGGCGCCACTAGCGGGCAGCCGCCGTCATGCGGGCAGGGGGCCGCGACATGGGCACCAGCTGCGATCAGTCGTGCGCGCAGTGCGATGATCCGCGCGTAGCCCGCGGGCGTGCCGGGCTCGACGACCAGCAGCGTATCCCTGGTCTTGGCCCACATTGCATCGGTGAGCGCGGCGCGCTCGGTCTCGCCGATCTCATTGATCACGTAGCTTGCGATCACGAGGTCGGCTGTATCGGCATGTGTGACGTAGGTGCGCGCCTGTCCAAGCTCGTATCTGACGCCGCGCAGCCGGCTGCTCTTGCGCGTGAGGTCCAGTGCCAGTGTACGCAGGGCTTCATTGGCATCCAGCAGGGTGAAATCCTGGAGCGACGGGAAAGCCTCCGCCGCGGCCCAGCTTGCCGTACCCGGCCCGGCGCCGACATCGAGCAGGCTTGTGGGCGCGAAGTCCGGTCGGATCTCGGTCAGCGCGTTGAGGCTCGCGACCACGGCCGCATAGGTCGCCGGCATCCGCGCCAGCGCGTAGGCCAGCGCATCGGTCTCGGATCGGATTGTGCCGCCGGAGCCGCCGCCGGCGCGATAGGTCTCGGAGATTGCCGCGGCGCGGCCGGCCGCCTCGTTGCGCGACAGGCCTTCGAGTTTGGCGTTGAGTGCCGTTCTGAGCTCGGCGGGGAGGTCGTGCGAGGTCATCGTCTGCCGTCATCCTGAGGTGCGAGCGTTTGCGAGCCTCGAAGGATGACGATCGCATATTGTGGCCCATCCTTCGAGACGCCGCGCGAACGCGCGGCTCCTCAGGATGACGCCAAGATACCCTACGCCACGTTCTGGTCGAGAATATCCACCGCGCCCTGCAGGTCGACCGAGACCAGCTGCGAGACGCCGCGCTCGGCCATGGTGACGCCGAACAGCCGGTTCATCCGCGCCATCGTGATCGGGTTGTGCGTGATGATGATGAAGCGCGTCTCGGTCGAAGCGGTCATCTCGTTCAGCAGGGTGCAGAACCGTTCGACGTTGTGGTCGTCGAGCGGCGCGTCGACTTCGTCCAGCACGCAGATCGGCGACGGGTTGGTGAGGAATACAGCGAAGATCAGCGCGAGCGCCGTCAGCGCCTGCTCGCCGCCCGACAGCAGCGACAGCGTCTGCGGCTTCTTGCCGGGCGGCTTGGCGATGATCTCGAGACCGGCTTCGAGCGGATCGTCGCTCTCGATCAGATGCAGCGCCGCCTCGCCGCCGCCGAACAGCTCGGTGAACAGCCGCTTGAAGTGAGCGTTGACGGTCTCGAACGAGGTCAGCAGGCGCTCGCGGGCTTCGCGGTTGAGGCTCTGGATGCCCTGCCGCAGCCGCTTGATCGCCTCGACCAGGTCGTCGCGCTCGGTGGTCAGCGCGGTGTGCTGGGTCTCGACTTCCTTCAGCTCTTCCTCGGCGCGCAAATTGACGGCGCCGAGCCGCTCGCGGTCGCGGCGCAGCTTTTCGAGCTCCTCCTCGACCTGGGCGACCGGCGGCAGCTCCGCGCCGGGCTCGATCTCGGCCATGCCGACGACCGCGCTCGGCTCGACCTCGAGCATGTCGTGGATCTCGCGCTCGATGTCGGCGAGGCGGCGGCGGGTGCCTTCCATGCGCTCTTCGGCGCGCGCGGTGGCTTCACGGGATGACGACAGCGCTTCGAGCGAGGCCTTGGCGAGGCGATCGGTTTCCGCCATCGCGGCCTCCGCGGTCGCCAGCGCATCGGCGGCGATCCGGCGGTCACCCTCGGCGTGCTCGATCTCCGTGATCAGCGCGCTGCGCTTCTCGGCGAAGACTTCCGGCGCGTTGGCCAGTTCCTCACGCTCGATCGACACTTCGGCGATGCGCGCCTCGATGGTCTCGACCTGCGAAGAGGCGCTGGTCTTGCGGTTCTGCCACTCGTTGCGCTCGGCAAGGATCGCCTGCACGCGGCGGTCGGCGAGCTCGGCCTCACGGGCGAGCGCCTGCGCCTCGGCGCGAACCTGTGCAGCGGCACGGCGCTGATTGTCGATCTCGGAACGAACCGCAGCGAGCTGGGCCTCGGTCTCGACGCCCGGCGGAAGTTCGGCGAGCGCAGCAGCAGCGCTCTCATGCGCGGCTTCGGCCTCAGCGCGGTCGGCGGCGACGCGGCTGTGCGCCTCGGTCAGCGCCGATTTGCGGGCGGCATGGCGGTTGATCTCGCGCTCGGTCGCGGCATGGCGTTCGCGCGCGGCATCAGTCTCGCGGCGGGCGGCACGCACGGCTTCACGGGAGGCACCCTCGGCGGCGGACGCCGACCGCAGTTCCTCTTCGGCAGTCTCCAGCGCCTGGCGCTTGGCGGCGGCATCGATGCGGGCCTGTTCCAGCTCGTGCTCGATATCGACCAAGCGGGCGCGTTCGGCGAGACGGCGCGCCGCGCCGGTCGGGGCATGCGCGTCGGCGACGAAGCCGTCCCAGCGCCAGACGTCGCCTTCGAGCGACACCAGCCGCTGGCCGGTCTTGAGCTGCGACACCAGTGCGGCGCCGCGGTCCTTCGCCACCACGCCGATCTGGGCGAGACGGCGCGCCAGTTCCGGCGGCGCCTGCACGTGATCGGCCAGCCGCTCGACGCCGTCGGGCAGGGCAGGGTCGCCGGCGGCTTCACCGACATTGGTCCAGCGCATCGGCGCGGACGAATCCACGGGCGCGTCGAGGTCGTCGCCAAGCACGGCGCCGATCGCCTTCTCATAGCCCTTGGCGACCGTGATGCCGTCGATGATCGGCGGCCACAGATTCTTGGTCTCGCTGGTGACGAGCTTGGAGATGGTGCGGGCTTCGGTCTCAAGCCGCTGCACGCGCTTCTCGGCCTCGGCAAGCGGATTGCGGGAGGCTTCCAGCGTTTGCCGCGCGGCAGCGTGATGCGCCTCGCTGGATTGCACGGCGGCCTCGGATTCGGCGAGCGTCTGCTGCGCCATCTCCATGGCGGCGGTGAGCGCGTCGATATCGCCGAGATTGCCGGTCTCCTGCGCGAGCTTGGTTTCCTCGGCCTGAACGTTGGCGATTTCCTGATCGAGCCGCGCCAGCCGGTCGCGATGCGTGCGCACGCCGGCCTCGAGCTGGTTGCGCTTCGCGGTCAGGTCCGCGAGCTGCGTGGTCAGCTCGGAGAACTGGCGCTCGGTCGCGGCCAGGATCTCCTCGGCCTCGGAGACGCGCTCGTCGACGCCAGAGCGCTTCTCGACCCGCGACTTGATCTCTTCCTTCAGCTCGGCGTCTTCGGTGTCGAGCCGCTGCAGCGCGACGTCGGCATCCGAGGTCTGCTGCTGCTCGCGCGCGATGTCCTGGGCGAACTGGGTGAGGCGGCGATCGAGCTCGCCGACGCGCTCCTTGGCGCGCTGCTCCTCGCGGTCGAGCATCTCGCGCGCATTGGTCAGGCGCTGCAGGCCGGCGGCGGCGCGAGCCTCGGCATCGCGCAGCGCCGGCAATTCGGCGGCGCGGATCGCCTGGATGCGGGCGGATTCGGCCTGCTCGCGGGTGCGCTCGGCCATCTCGCGCACGGACAGATCATGGTTATGCGCGGCGTCGTTGACGTCGGCATTGGCCTCGATCCAGCGCAGATGGAACAGCATGGCCTCGGACTTGCGCACCTTGGCCGCGACCTCGCGGTAGCGGATCGCCTGGCGCGCCTGCTTCTTCAGGCCTTCCATCTGGCCGCTGAGCTGGCCGATCACGTCCTCGACGCGGGTGAGGTTGGTTTCGGCCGCCTTGAGCCGCAGTTCCGCCTCGTGACGGCGGGCATGCAGGCCGGCAACGCCCGCGGCGTCTTCCAGCACGCGGCGGCGCTGCTCGGGCTTGGCCTGGATGATCTCGCCGATCTTGCCCTGGTGGACCAGCGCCGGCGAACGCGCGCCGGTGGCGGCGTCGGCGAACAGGATCTGCACGTCGCGGGCACGCACGTCGCGGCCGTTGATGCGGTAGACCGAGCCGGCCTCGCGCTCGATGCGGCGGGAGATTTCGAGCAGCTGGCTGTCGTTCACCGCGGCCGGCGCCGAGCGATCGGAATTGTCGATCGTCATCACGACTTCGGCGTGATTGCGCGCCGGACGGTTGCCGGAACCGGCGAAGATCACCGCATCCATGTCGGCCGCGCGCAGCGACTTGTGCGAGGTCTCGCCCATCGCCCAGCGCAGCGCTTCGACGAGATTGGATTTGCCGCAGCCGTTCGGTCCGACGACGCCGGTCAGGCCCGGCTCGATCATGAAATCGGTGGGTTCAACGAACGACTTGAAACCGTGCAGGCGGAGGCGCGTGAGCTTCATGTACACAAATCTCGTTTGGCCGGGCGCGAATCTCCCTGCCGTGACAGTACCATGGAAGGCAATGTCGTGTTTGGGGCGAATAGCTGCGTGCAGCTCTCATGAGCGGCGACAATGGCGATGCCCGCGCGTCAGGGCAACCGCTTGACCTAGCTTTTCCCAAGGGATTTGCAGGGTTTTATGACCTCTGCATGTCCTGGAAGATTCGCATCACGCGAATCAGGTTTTCAACAAGCAAATATTGCGACGGCTGCGCGCCGTGATCGCAAATCATCCACAATTATCGTGCCCGGCGCGTGATGCGGGCACGAACGACGTCAGGTTTGTCGACTCGCGATCAGCTCTTCAGCAGCGGATCGATGCGCTTGCTGAACTCCTCGAACGAGGTCTCGCCCTTCACCATCTCGCCATTGACGAAGAAGGTCGGCGTCGAGTTCACCTTCAGCACTTCGTTGGCGTATTTCTGGTCGGCGGCGATCTTGTCGAGCAGCTTCTGATCCTTCAGGCAGTCCTCGACCTGCTGCTGGCTGAGGCCGGCCTGCTTGCCGATCCGCGTCAGCGTCTCGGTGGTGTTCTTGACCACCCAGTCGTTCTGTTGGCGGAACAGCAGGTCGATCACGGCGAAGAACTTCGGCGCGTCATCCTTGGCGATGCAGCGCGCCAGCATCGAGCCGGCGGCGGCCTTGATGTCGAGCGGGAATTCGCGGAACACGTAGCGGACTTTGCCGGAGTCGATGTAGGTCGACTTGATCTTCGGGAACACGGTCTCGTTGAAATTGGCGCAATGCGGGCAGGTCATCGAGGCGTATTCGACGATCGTGACCTTGGCGTCCTGCGGGCCCAGCCCCATGTCCGGCAGCGACTGCGGCTTGGCGACCTCGGCAGCGGACTGCGCGAACGCCTCCGTGATCAGGCGCAGCGGCGACAGGCCGGCGAGGGCGGCGAGCCCGGTCAGCGAGAGAGCGGTGGTGAAAGCGCGGCGCGTGATGATCAAGGTCAGCTCCCGGATTGGCGCATTCACGCCAGCATGAAGGGGTCCCGAAAAGAAGCCTTCGCTAGCTTGAAACGACCATTGTGGCAATGCCGGGGTCTCGCGGCCGACCCCGCGAAAAGCGTCAATTTCGCTTGATCGTGGCACCCAGCCGGGCCAGCGCCGCGCGCAGATCATCGTCCTCGACGGCGGCGAGGTTTGCCGCCTCTCGGGCCACGGTTTTGGGGTCGGGCGGGCGCAGCCGCGCCGGGCGGCTGCGACGCGAGAGGGGCGCCTGCCGGATGGTCAGGCGGCCGACCGCATGCCAGCCGAAGAAGCGGTTCACCCGTTCCAGGATGACATCGGAGGAATGCTGGATCTCCAGCGCCATCGGCCCTTCGACCCGCAGCACCAGCGTCGCCGGCTCCTGCGGCTGCCCCTCCACCGGCCGCGGCCACTGCATCTTCAGCGGCTCGCAATAGGCCGCGATCCGCTCGCCCGCGATTTCGGTCCAGCGCGTCACCAGTTCGCGCGCGGCGAAGCCCTGCTTGGCATAGGCGTCGTTGAAGACGTCGCTGAGCAGGATCGACAGGGGTTTTGCGCTGATCGGACCGGGTTTTGCCATGGGAGGGGTTATAGCAGTGGAGCCGATGCGGCTGAAACCGTGTTCATCATTATGGCGGCGTTTCCGTCCCGGAGGAAGAAAGACGTGGATGCCCGGGTCAAGCCCGGGCATGACTTGGAGATATCTGTCTTAAAGTAACGCCATGAGCTCTCGCGCGGCCGCCAAGACCAAATTGACCGACCAGCAGGCCGACCGCCCGGCACGGCTGCTGGCCTGGTATGACCGGCATCGCCGCAAGCTGCCGTGGCGCGCGGCGGCAGGGGAGCAGGCTGATCCATACCGTGTGTGGCTGTCGGAGATCATGCTGCAGCAGACCACGGTGCGGGCGGTCGGACCTTATTTCGAAAAGTTCCTGTCGCGCTGGCCTGATGTGACGGCGCTCGGCCGCGCCTCGCTCGACGACGTCCTGAGGATGTGGGCCGGGCTCGGCTATTATTCGCGCGCGCGCAACCTGCATGCCTGCGCGGTCGCGGTGCTCAATGACCATGGTGGGGTGTTTCCGGACACCGAGGACGGCCTGCGCGCGCTGCCCGGCGTCGGGCCCTACACCGCCGCGGCGATCGCCGCGATCGCGTTCGACCGCCGCACCATGCCGGTGGACGGCAATATCGAGCGGGTGGTGTCGCGGCTCTACGCCGTCGAGGCGGCGCTGCCGCAGGCCAAGCCGCTGATCCAGCAAATGGCCGCGACGTTGCTCGGCCCGTCTCGCGCCGGCGACAGCGCGCAGGCCCTGATGGACCTCGGTGCCACGATCTGTACGCCGAAGAAGCCGGCCTGTGCGCTGTGTCCCCTGAACGACGATTGCGCGGCCCGCGTCCGCGGCGACCAGGAAAGCTTCCCGCGCAAGGCGCCGAAGAAGAGCGGCACCTTGCGCCGCGGCGCCGCCTTCGTGGTGACGCGGGGCGGCGAACTCCTGGTGCGCTCGCGCCCGGAGAAGGGCCTGCTCGGCGGCATGACCGAAGTGCCGGGGTCGCAATGGCTTGCCGGGCAGGAGGATGCGGCCGCGCTCACGCAGGCGCCGGAACTCAAGGGCGTCACGCGCTGGCACCGCAAGGCCGGTGTCGTCACCCACGTCTTCACGCACTTTCCGCTCGAGCTCGTGGTCTATACCGCCAGCGTTCCGCCGCGGACCCGCGCGCCGGAGGGCATGCGCTGGGTGCCGGTCGCGACCCTGGATGGCGAGGCGTTCCCCAATGTGATGCGCAAGGTCATCACGCACGGGCTGGATCTCTAGAAGATGACGGCCTGCTGACACCATGCTGGCAGCAGGGCTTCGCTATCACCTCCGGCACACGGAGGCCGCCATGATCGCAACCGCACTCGACCGCATCCCGATGCCGCCAGTCGCAAAGCTGCTGGGGTGGCGCGTGGTTGACGCGCGTCCGCAGGAGGGCTGGATCAGGATCGTGTTCGACGGCAAGCAGGAGTTCTGCAATCCGGCCGGCTTCATCCAGGGCGGTATGCTCTCGGCGATGCTCGACGACACGATGGGACCTGCGGTGTTCGTGATGACCGAGGGCAGGCTGTTCACCACCACCATCACGATGAATGTGAATTTCCTGGCGCCCGCAAAGCCCGGGCCGATCACCGGCGAGGCCACCGTGACGCAGCTCGGCAAAACCATCGCCTTCGTCGAGGGCCGGCTGACTGCCGCCGACGGCACGCTGCTCGCTACGGCGACGAGCAGCATCCGCCTGGTGGAGGCGGCGCGGGCGCTGCGGTAGCGCCGCGCGCACCACTGTTGGAGCCGTCACCCTGAGGTGCGAGCAGAGCGAGCCTCGAAGGGTCGACGGCCACTGGCGTTCCGCGCTCTCCAGCGACAACGGCAAAGCCGTTGCGCGGGCATGACGGGGATAGGCCTCGCGTTCAGCCCGTCCGCTGCACGATCGGCAGCTTGGCGTTCAGCCCTTCGACCTGGAAGCCGGCGACGCGCTTGTAGTTGGCGGCGATGTCTTCCAGCTCCTGCTGCGACAGCACGTCGGTGACGACCTTGAAGCCATCGGGCGCGCGCTCCTCGACCAGCTGCATCACCTGCTCCGGCCCGTTGCGGCGGTTCAGCATTACGAGATCCGTTGTCGCCGGCCGCCGCTCGGCCTCATAGGCACTGAGCGCAGCCTGCGTCGCGCCATGCGCCAAAATCTCGCGCGTCAGCACGCGCGCATCCAAAATCGCCTGCGACGCGCCATTGGAGCCGATCGGGTACATCGGATGCGCGGCGTCGCCCATCAGCGTGACGCGGCCGAAGGTCCATTGCGCGATCGGATCGCGGTCGACCAGCGGATATTCATAGGCGTGCGGGCAGTTGCGGATCAGGCCCGGCACGTCGAGCCAGTCGAAATTCCAGCTCTCGAACCACGGCAGGAACTCATCGAGCTTGGCGGTGCGGTTATAATCCTCGCGGCGCCACTGATAGGTCGGCGGCATGTGCCGCTCGGCGACCCAGTTGATGTCGAACTTGCCGTCGGCGCCGGCCTGCTTCGAGATCGGGTAGCAGACGAATTTCAGGATCTCGTGGCCGGCCATGATCATGGTACGGCCGGTCAGGAAAGCGTCGCCGCGGGTGATGCCGCGCCACAGGATGCGGCCGTTCCAGATCGGCGGTCCTTCCTGCGGATAGAGCTTTTCGCGCACCGCCGAATGGATGCCGTCGGCGGCGATCAGCACCGCGCCGTCGAAGCTGCCGGCGGGCTTGCCGGTGGCGCGGTCGATGAAATCGGCGCGCACGCCATCCGCGGTCTCGGTCCAGCCGGTGAGGTGATGGCTGGTCAGGATGTTTTCACGTCCCAGCCGTTCGGTCGCGGCGTCGAGCAGCAACTGTTGCAGCCGGCCGCGATGGATCGAGAATTGCGGCCATTTGTAGCCGGCCTCGAGCCCGCGCGGCTCGCTCCAGATCGGCTTGCCGTGCTTGGAGAAATAGGCGAGCTCGCGGGTCCGCACCGCCGATGCGTCGAGCACGTCGTGCAGGCCGAGCTCGATCAATTCGCGCACCGCATGCGGCAGCACGTTGATGCCGACGCCGAGCGGCCGCAGTTCGGGCACGCTCTCGAACACGCGACAGGGAACGCCGATCTGGTGCAGGCTGAGCGCCAAGGTCAGCCCGCCAATTCCGCCACCTGCAATGAGGACAGTCATGAAAATCCCCTCTCGATCGGCATGGTCATCGCACGGCGGCCCCGCTGCGGGCAAGCTCCGCGGTACCGCGGGGTGGACGGCAGGGGGAGGTGCCGCTAACGTCCGCCGCATCTGATAAAAAGGGCCGGGTTCAGAGCGAACCGACAAGGCCCGGAGAGGACATCGACATGCTCAAGCTCTATTTCGCGCCCGGCACCTGCGCGCTCGCCTCCCACATCGCCCTGGCCGAGGCCGGCGCGCCCTACACGACCGAGAAGCTCGACTTCAAGATCAACCAGCAGAACAGCCCGGAGTATCTCAAGATCAATCCGAAGGGCCGGGTGCCGACGCTCGTCACCGAGCGCGGCGTGTTGACCGAGACGCCGGCGATGCTCGCCTACATCGCGCAGACTTATCCGCAGGCGAAGCTCGCGCCGCTCGACGACGCCTTCGAGTTCGCGAAGCTGCAGTCCTTCAATTCCTATCTCTGCTCGACGGTGCATATCTGCCACGCCCACAAGATGCGCGGTGCGCGCTGGGCGACGCAGGAGACTTCGTTCACCGACATGAAGGCGATGATCCCGAAGACCATGGGCGCCTGCTTCAATTTGATCGAGCGCGACATGCTGAAGGGCCCGTGGGTGATGGGCGAGAACTACAGTGTCGGCGACGCCTATCTCTACACGCTGACCCTCTGGCTCGATGGCGACGGCGTCGACATCGCGACCCTGCCCAAGGTGAAGGCGCATCGCGCCGCAATGGAGAGCCGCCCGGCGGTGCAGAAGGTGCTCGCCGAGCAGAAGGCATAGGGCCAAAAATTCGGTGTCGTCCCGGCTTCCGCCGGGACGACGCGGGGAAACAGCGGGCGCTTACCCCGCCCTCCCTTTCTCCAACTCCCGTCCCGTCTCCAGCATCAGCCTCCGCAGCCACAGCGAGCCCGGGTCCATTTGGGCCCGCGTCGGATAGAACATGTGCTGCTCGTCGATCCCGGGATCGAGCGGCGGCGTCACCGTCACCAGCGACAATTGTTTCGACAGCGCGGCGATCAGCCGGCGCGGAACGAAGGCGACGAGGTCGGTGCGCGCGGTGACGTGCAGCGCCTCGATATAGCCCGGCACCACCAGTGCGATCCGCCGCTCGATGCCCTTGGCGCGCAGCCAGGTGTCGATCAGATCCTCATTCTGGCCGCGGATGATCACGGCGACATGCCGCGCGGCGAGAAACGTCTCGCGCTTATTCAATTTGGTGCCGGCGGGATGGCCGCGCCGCACCGCGAGCGCATCGCTGTCGGTGTAGAGCCGCTGGCGGTGAAAGCCTTTGAAGGCGTCGCCGATCGAGATCACGAGATCGATGGTGCGGGCGAACTCCGGCGTGAAGATCGCAGGTCCCCGCCACGGCACCACATCGATCGTGACGTTCGGCGCCAGCCGGGTCACCTTCTCCATCAGCGGCGGCATCAAGAGCTCGACCGCGAGGTCGGGCATCATCAGGCGGAAATGCCGTTCGCTGCGCGCCGCGTCGAAATCGTCGGAGACGAACAGCGTGCGCACCTGGTCGAGCGCCTGTGCCAGCGGCGAACGCAGCGCCTGCGCCCGCGGCGTGAGCTCCATCCGCGCGCCGTTGCGCACCAGGAGCGGATCGCCGATCAGGTCGCGCAGCCGCTGCAGCGCGTGGCTGGTCGCCGGCTGCGACAAATTGAGCCGCATCGCTGCACGGCTGACATTGGCTTCGCGCAGCAGCGCGTCGAGCGCGACCAGGAGATTGAGGTCCAGCGAATTCAAATTCATCAGGTGAATATACATCATAGCAGCTATCGATTGGAAGAATGCGCGCCGGTGCCGCAGGATGGAAAGCAAGCGTTTTCGAGCGAAGTGGGTACCGGTTCGCGTGAAGAAAACGCGTCAAATCAGAGCAACCCATCGCAAGGAGACGCGCCATGAGCGCAGCCGACAACAAGAAACTGGTGCAGGAGATGTTCGTGATCGCGGGCAGTCCAGATCCGGCGGTGCGCGAGAATTCGCTGTTCATGGCGACGCTCGCCGACGACGCGATCTGGACCGTGACCGGGCAATATTCCTGGTCGCGCACCTTCACCGGCAAGCCATCGATCATGAATGACCTGCACGGCCATGTCCGCTCGAAACTGGTCGAGCGCGGCCGCACCGTCGCCCATCGCATCATCGCCGACGGCGACATCGTCGTGGTCGAGGCCAAGGGCAACAACCTCACCAAGCAAGGGCAGCGCTACGACAATGACTATTGCCTGGTGTTCCGCTTCGACGACGGCCGCATCAAGGAGATCCGGGAGTATTGCGACTCGGTTCTGACCGAGAAGGCGCTCGGCGCGTTTCCGACATAGAGCGTTTTCGAGCGAAGTGGACGCCGGTTCGCGTGAAGAAAACGCGTCAAAACAAAAAGCTGGAGCTTCGGTTCTGATTCAATCAGAACCGAAGCTACAGCCACGGGCGGCATAAACGAGAACGGCGCCCGCGAGGGCGCCGTTCTGTTGTCGATGGCCGGTCGGCTCACGCCACCTTGGTCGTCATGTGCTTGAACATGTTGCGGCGGGCCTCGTCGTCCATCTCGGCCTTGAAGGTGAATTTGTCCTTCAGCGCGATCGCCCGGGCGGCGGCGGGACGCGCCGAGATCTCGTCGACCAGGCGCTTCACATGCGGGTACCGTGCATAGGCGTCGTCGCCGAGCTTGAACGGCACCATCCGCGCCCAGCCCCACAGCGCCATGTCGACGATCGAGTAGCTGTCGCCGGCCATGTAGCGGCGGCCTGCGAGATGGCCGTCGAGGATCTTGTAGTGGCGATCGGTCTCGTACTGGTAGCGGTTATGGGCGTAGTCGTGGTTCTGGTCCTTCGGCGCAAAATGCTTGAAGTGCACGGCCTGTCCCGAATACGGCCCGACACCGGTTGCGATGAACATCAGCCAGGACAGCAATTCGGCGCGGTTGGTCGGCAGGAATTTGCCGGTCTTCTCGGCGAGGTAGAGCAGGATGGCATTGGAATCGAACACCGTCGTGCCGTTGTCGTCGATCGCCGGCACCTTGGCGTTCGGGTTGATCTTCAGATAGTCCGGCGTGAACTGGTCGCCCTTGCGGGTGTCGACCGCGATCGGCTCGAACGGCAGTCCGGACTCCTCGAGAAAGAGCGCGACCTTGGTCGGGTTTGGCGAGCCGTTGAAATAGAATTTGAGCATGAAAGGGGTCTCCTTTGGGGTGTGACCGGCGCGCGGCCTGCGAGGGCCGCGGACGGCCCCTCATGCGCAAATTTCACCGCGCTTCGCAACCGACGAGTTTGTGAGGCAGCTGCGCGCGGCGCGCCGGTCAGCCGAACCAGCAGAAGCCGACGATGCCCGCTGCGACCAGGGCTGCGCCCGCGATCTCCAGCACGACGGCGGAGCGCATCGCGGCGTGCAGGTGAGAGAGCTGGGTCGCGCGCTCGGAGCCGCGAGCATGGCCGTGGACGATGATCTCCTGGTTGAACTCGCCATGCGCCTCGAGCCCGAGCGTCAGTCCGACCGAGACCAGCAGGATGCCGAAAATGATCAGGCCGAAAAATCCGAGCAGGCCGATCAGCAGCATCGGAAACATGCCGAGCAGGAAGACCGGCAGCAGCGGCACCAGCAGCAATGTCTCGGATTGTCTTCGCATCGGACGACCAATCGAAACGGCAAGTGACTCACACAAATGTAGGCCCGCCACTGCGGCGTCACAAGGTGGCCGCGTTCAAGACGACGTCATCTTTCTCCACTCGTCATTCCGGGGCGCCGCAACGCGGCGAGCCCAGAATCCATCAGGCCGCCGCTGATGCGGCCCGATGGATTCCGGGCTCTCGCTTCGCGAGCCCCGGAATGACGAAGGAGATAGGAACCGTAGGATGGGTGGAGCGACGCGATACCCATCATTCGTGCCGCGGATCCGAGGTGATGGGTTTCGCTTCCGCCTTCGCTCTTCGAGCTACGGCGGACAAGTCACTCTACGCATCCTACGACGCCGCAATCGCGGAAGGATCGCGCGCTCAGCCCGCCACCATCCCGGAGCGGATCTCGGCGCGCAGCTCGTCGATCAGCCGCAGCCCAGTCTTGGTCTCGACGTGCCAGAAGGTCCAGCCGTTGCAGGCGCCGGAGCCCTGCGCCACCGCGCCGATGCGGTGGATCGAGCCGACCTTGTCGCCGAGCATGATGGCGCCGTCGGCGCGCACCAGGGCGCCGTGGCGCTTCTTGGCATCGACGAGCCTGGCACCGGGCACGATCATGCCGCGCTCGATCAGTTCGGAGAACGCGACGCGGGGCGCCTCGCGCGCGGTCATGAACGGCGCCAGCGTTGCTTCCGGCAGCGGTTCGATCGCGGCGATGCGCGCTTCGGCCGCGGCCGCATAGGTCTTGTCGCGCTCGAAGCCGATATAGCTGCGGCCGAGCCGCTTGGCGACGGCGCCGGTGGTGCCGGTGCCGTTGAACGGATCGATCACGAGATCGCCAGGCTTCGACGACGACAGCAGCACGCGGGCGAGCAGCTGCTCGGGCTTCTGCGTCGGGTGAACCTTCTTGCCGTCATCGCCCTTGAGGCGCTCCTCGCCGGTGCACAGCGGGATCAGCCAGTCGGAGCGCGCCTGCACGTCCTCGTTGGACGCCTTCAGCGCTTCATAGTTGAAGGTGTAGCCCTTGGCCTTCTCGTCGCGCGCGGCCCAGATCATGGTCTCGTGCGCATTGGTGAAGCGGCGGCCGCGGAAGTTCGGCATCGGATTCGACTTGCGCCACACGATGTCGTTCAGCAGCCAGAAGCCGAGGTCCTGCATGATGGCGCCGACGCGGAAGATGTTGTGATAGGAGCCGATCACCCACAGCGTCGCGGACGGCTTCATCACGCGGCGGCAGGCCAGGAGCCAGGCGCGGGTGAAATCGTCATAGGCGGCGAACGACGAGAACTTGTCCCAGTCGTCGTTGACGGCATCGACATGCGACTCATCGGGGCGCTTGAGATCGCCCTTGAGCTGCAGATTGTAGGGAGGATCTGCGAACACCAGGTCGACCGAGCCGGACGGAAGCTTCGACAATTCGGCGACGCAATCGCCAATGACGATTCGACTCGACGGGGCATTCTCAAATTTAGTGCGGGGCGCCCTTGCAGACGCCCCGCGACGCGACACTACCATGACTCAAGAACTCTGACTCAGGCGACGCTGTCGGCGACGCGGGACTAAACAACCGACTGGCGCCACATTGACCCGGCAAAGTAAAAATCGACTTAATTGGAATTCTTCATGCAAAAGATTGCAGCATCTTTCGAACGCTGTGGCGCAATGTCATCAGCGTTGTGCTGCAACATCAGCGCGTTCTGCGAAAAATTTTGCGGATCATCAAACCGGCACGATTCGACCGGTAAATTGCCCGCTGCTTGCGGCCATTCGCACTGCAAACGATGTGCGTCTTGGACTAGGCAATTTTTGCCGGGCAGGATATTGATTAACAGAATGGAAATTTTAGGTTGGAGTGTCCCGCATTGGGGCGCCGACCGGAATAAAGGAAACCGCCATGCGCTACGATGATTTCCGCCGCAGCGATGACATCGAAGACCGTCGCGACGACAGCGGAGGAGGCGGCGGTGGTGGCGGCTTCGGGATTCCGATGGGCGGCGGCGGGCTCGGCATCGGCACTGTCATCGTGCTCGGCCTGCTCGGCTATGCCTTCGGCATCGATCCGCGCATCCTGATCGGCGGCGCCGAGATTCTCACCGGCGGCGGCCAGGCGCCGACCTATCAGACCGACCGGCAGTCGTCCGGCGCGCAGACCAAGCGCGGCGCGCCGACCGACGAGATGGGCAGCATGATCGCCGGCATCCTCGGTGAAATCGACGATCGCTGGAGCGAGATCTTCCAGGCCTCGGGCCAGACCTACACCGGGCCGAAGATCGTGCTGTTCCGCAACGCCACCAACGGCGGCCGCTGCGGCATGGCGCAGTCGGCGATGGGGCCGTTCTACTGCCCGCCGGACAAGACCATCTTCCTCGACACCGGCTTCTTCCGCGAGGTCGAGACCCGCTTCCGCGGCTGCTCGGGCAACGCCTGCAAGTTCACCGCGGCCTATATCATCGCGCATGAGGCCGGCCACCACATCCAGAACCTGCTCGGCATTATCCCGCGCGTGAACCGGCTGCAGCAGCAGGCCGGCAGCAAGGCCGAGGCCAACGCGTTGCAGGTCAAGGTCGAGTTGCAGGCCGATTGTCTCGCCGGCGTCTGGGTCAATCGCGAGGAGAAGAAGCGGCCGGGCTTCCTTGAAGCCGGCGACATCGACGCCGCGCTGACCACCGCGAATGCGATCGGCGACGACACGCTGCAACGGCAGGCGACGGGCAGGGTGGTGCCTGACTCCTTCACCCACGGCTCCGCCGCGCAGCGCAAGCAATGGTTCATGACCGGCTACCAGCAGGGCACCGTGCAGGCCTGCAACACGTTTGGCGGCGGGTAGCCTTGATGCTCTCGTGCCCCGGATGCTGTGCAGCATGAAATGCTGCGCTGCTGTTCTGGGGCCTGCCGCAAAGCAAGATGGGTTCCGGCTCTGCGGTGCAGCGCTGATGCTGCACCGCGTCCGGGACACGAAGGTGATCGACATGTCCTCAATCGACGAATCCAAATCATTCATCCCGCTCAACATCGCGGTGCTGACGATTTCCGACAGCCGCACGCTGGCGGATGACAAGTCGGGCACCACGCTCGCCGATCGGTTGACCGCGGCCGGCCACAAGCTCGCGGCACGCGAGATCGTCACCGACGATGTCGAAGCGATCAGGGCGGTGATCCGGCGCTGGATCGCGGATGACGGCGTCGATGCCGTCATCACCACCGGCGGCACCGGCTTCACCGGCCGCGACGTGACGCCTGAGGCGGTCGAGCCGCTGTTCGAGAAGCGGATGGACGGTTTTTCGATCGCCTTCCACATGCTGAGCCACGCCAAGATCGGCGCATCGACGATCCAGAGCCGCGCCACCGCCGGCGTGGCCGGCGCGACCTTCATCTTCTGCTTGCCCGGCTCGCCCGGCGCCTGCCGCGACGGCTGGGACGGCATTCTGTCCGCACAGCTCGACTACCGCACGCGGCCCTGCAATTTCGTCGAGATCATGCCGCGGCTGGACGAACATCTGCGCCGTCCGAAGGCGAAGGGGGCGAGCGCGTAGCGAATCTCCTCGTCATTCCAGGGCGCGCGAAGCGCGAACCCGGAATCTCGCGCCGCATCTTCGAGATTCCGGGTTCATCGCTGACGCGATGCCCCGGAATGACGGGGTCACAAATCCAGCTCCCAGGTCTCGCCGACCAGGTCGACGCCAAAGCTGTGGTGCTTCTCTTCCTTCACCCGCTGGAAGCCGGCGCGGACGTAGATGCTGCGCGCGGCGAGCAGGATGCTCTGGGTCCACAGCGTCATCCTTGTGTAGCCCATCTCGCGTGCAGAGCGGATGCATTGCTCGACCAGCGCGCGGCCGACGCCGAGCCCGCGCGCTTTCTCCTCCACCAGCAGCAGCCGCAGCTTGGCGAGGCCGTCGCCGCCGTTGACCAGGAAGACCGAGCCGACCGGCTCGCCGTCGACCTCCGCGATCCAGCAATGCTCGCGAGCCGGATCGAACGATCGCAGGAATTGCGCACAGATCTCTGCTACCAATGCCTCGTAGCTGATGTCCCAGCCATATTCCTCGGCGTAGGCGCGTCCCTGTCGCGAGATCACCCAGCCGATGTCGCCGACGCGATGGCTGCGCAGCAGGAAGCCGGCCGGCTTTTCGGCCGGCGGCTCCAGCGACTGCTCGATCGTGCCCATCGCGCGCACCACGGCGGCGCGGCGGTCGCTGTCGATCTGCTTCAGCAGCGCCCCGACCTCGTTGCGCGAGCGGCGGTCGAGGTCCGCGGCAGCAGTGCGGCCCTTGGCGGTCAGCGCCACCTCATTGACGCGCTTGTCGGCCTTCGACGGCTTGCGCGTCACGATCTGGCGGCGCTGCAGCGCAGCCAGCGTGCGGCTGACGAAGCCGGCATCGAGGTCGAGCTCGCGCACCAGATCGGTCGCGGTGCAGTTCTCGCGATGCGCGAGCTCGTAGATGATCCGCGCTTCCTGCAGCGTGAACGGGGAGTGCAGCAGCTTCGGCTCGATGATGCCGAGCTTGCGGGTGTAGAACCGGCTGAAGCCGCGGATCGCGGCGACCTGGCTTTCGAGGGTCGTGTCATGGGAATTTGATTTCATCAAACATATTATTTGATGGAATCAAATAAATGGCAAGGCCGATTTGCACGGCCGGTTTCAGGGCATCTCGAAGCTCACCGCGGGTCGGAAACCCTACGCCACCATGATCCGGCTGCGCAGCATGGTGCGGGAGGAGCGGCCGAGCCGGCGCAGCAACCGTGCCTCGGAGCGTCGGGCGTCGGGCCGGTAGCCGCCGATCCGCTCGTAATGGTCGCGCGCGATCAGAAGGCCCTGTTCGGCCGAAGGGCCGGCGATCATCCGGGCGACGAATTTGATGCCGTCGCGCAGGCCGGGGTCGGTGTAGGGCGCGCGGGCGTAGCGGAAGATGCCGGCGCGGTCCTTGCCGCTTGCCGCCACCATCTGGATGAATTGGGTGGTTTCCTCGATCCAGCCGGCGTCGAGCACCGCGCCCGGATGCAGGAACATCAGCCACGGCGAGCGCGCCTGCTTTGCACCGGCGGCAAGTGCCGCGGCGCGCGTGCCCTCGAAGCGCAGGAAACCGCAGCCGGCGACGTCGGCAACCCGCTCCATCACATCGCTGCTGGTGCGGTCGACCAGCAGCACCTCGCGGACGACGCCGGCGGCTGCGCCGGGCACCAGCGCCGCCAATGTCGCGACCGCGGTGCGCTCGACGCCGTCGGTTGGAATGATCACGCTCAGCATGATTTGAGGCTTCGGTGGCCCAAGCGGTTGAAAAACTCCGGCCGTGTTATCACCTTGTCATATTCAAAGCAGCCTTTTCGCCTGCAGAATTTTGCGCCATCACTTTGTGGATTTTCTCAAGTGATGTTCTTGATTTGTTCTAAGGTTGTGTTAGCTTCAGAGCATGAGCCGAGCATCCTCTCATGCCCTCAAGCACCCGCCGGTAACGGCGCCCTCCGATAACCCGGCGGGTGCACCCACCCCTTTTCCCGAGCTTGCGGTCGCGATCGAGCGCGAGCGGCGGCGCGGCCGCGGCGCACAGTCCAATGCGAGCGGTCGCTACGAGGCCGAGGCGCGGACAGCCTTCGACGACGGCTGGCAGAGCCTCGACGACCTGCCGCCGTTCCAGACCAGCGTGGCGCTCGACACCTCGCGCAAGGTGATCACCCGCAACGACTCGCCCGACATCGGCTTCGACCGCTCGATCAATCCCTATCGCGGCTGCGAGCATGGTTGTGTCTATTGCTTCGCGCGGCCGACCCACGCCTATCTCGGCCTCTCGCCGGGGCTGGACTTCGAATCCAAGCTGTTCGCCAAGCCGGACGCGCCCGCGCTGCTCGAGAAGGAGCTCGCGGCGCCCGACTACGAGGCGCGGATGATCGCGATCGGCACCAACACCGATCCGTACCAGCCGATCGAGCGCGAGCGGAAAATCATGCGCGGCATTCTCGAGGTGCTGGAACGCGCCGGCCATCCGGTCGGCATCGTCACCAAGTCGGCGCTGGTGACCCGCGACATCGATATCCTGGCGCGGATGGCTAAGCGCAATCTCGCCAAGGTCGCGCTATCGGTGACGACGCTCGACCCAAAACTCGCCCGCACCATGGAGCCGCGCGCGTCGACGCCGCCGAAGCGGCTCGAAGCGATCAAGCGGCTTGCCGACGCCGGCATCCCGACCACTGTGATGGTCGCGCCCGTGATCCCGGCGCTGAACGATTCCGAGATCGAGCGCATCCTCGATGCCGCCGTGCATGCCGGCGCCAAGGAGGCGAGCTACGTGTTGCTGCGGCTGCCGCTCGAGGTCCGCGATCTCTTTCGCGAATGGCTGATGGCGAACTATCCCGACCGCTACCGCCACGTCTTCACGCTGATCCGCGACATGCGCGGCGGCCGCGATTACGACTCGCAATGGGGAACGCGGATGAAGGGCACCGGCCCGATGGCCTGGATGATCGGCCGTCGCTTCGAGATCGCCTGCGAAAAGCTCGGCCTCAACAAGCGGCGCACCAAGCTGACCACCGATCATTTTGCCAAGCCGAAGCGTAGCGGCGAGCAGTTGAGCTTGTTCTAGGCAAGGAGCCGTAGCCCGGATGAAGCGTAGCGCAATCCGGGAAATCTTTGGCCGCGGATAGAGGTCCCGGATTACGCTTCGCTCAATCCGGGCTACGATGACGTCAAAACAGTGAGTGCAACAATGAGTAACGCCCCGACCGCACGCTTCACCGTCCTCACCCTCGGCGTCAGCGACATGCGCGCCAGCATCGCCTTTTACGAGAAGCTCGGCTTTACCAGGAAGATGCGCGTGACCGGCGAGGAGGTCGCCTTCTTCGACACCGGCGGCAGCGTGCTCGGGCTGTTCCCGTGGCATCTGCTCGCCGCCGATGCCGGGCTGCCGGATCAGCCGCGGCCGGAGGCGTTCCGCGGCGTTGCGATCGCCTGGAACTGCAACGACGATGCCGAGGTCGATCGTGTGATGGCGTTCGCGCTCTCGAAAGGCGCCAAACTGCTGAAGCCCGCCCAGCCCACCAGCTATGGCGGTTACTGCGGCTATTTCGGCGATCCCGATGGCCACGCCTGGGAAGTGGTCCGCGCGCCGGGGTTTGAGGTGCTCGATAACAGGCGGGTGTCGATACCCGATTAGAGGCGGCCTGATTGAATTGCGGGGAAGGGCGGCTGGTTCCCGGTTGCGCCGCGGGGCTGGCTTGATCACCATCCCCGCATGATTCGGGACAAGTCCAAGAACACACCGAAGAAGACGCCGGCCAAGTCAGCCAAGCCGGAGAAGCGTATCGTGACGCGGCCGAGCTTCCGGCGCGAGCGGGCGCTGATCAAGCGCGGTGTCTGGCCGGTCGCCGGCTGCGATGAGGCCGGGCGCGGGCCGCTGGCCGGGCCTGTGGTTGCCGCCGCTGTGGTGCTGAACCCGAATAAGAT
Source organism: Bradyrhizobium sp. 26S5 (assembly GCF_036923295.1). Lineage (NCBI taxonomy): Bacteria > Pseudomonadati > Pseudomonadota > Alphaproteobacteria > Hyphomicrobiales > Nitrobacteraceae > Bradyrhizobium > Bradyrhizobium sp. 26S5. Next base: position 2,397,827 of record NZ_CP145948.1, read on the forward strand.
TCCCAAAGGCCTCGACGATTCGAAGCGGCTGACCGCCGAGCGGCGCGAGGAGCTGTTCGAGGAGATTTGCGCCACATCAGCGTTCTCGGTCGCTGTGGCGTCGCCGGCGCGAATCGACCGCGACAATATCCTGCGCGCCTCGCTGTGGGCGCTGGCGCGCGCGGTGCATGCGCTGCCGGAAATGCCAAAACACGTCTTCGTCGACGGCCGCGACAAGCTGGCCACGCCCTGCGACTGCGACGCCGTGATCGGCGGCGACGGCATCGTGGCCTCGATCGCGGCGGCCTCGATCATCGCCAAGGTGACGCGCGACCGCCTGATGTGCGCGTTGGCGCTGGATTGTCCCGGCTACGGGTTCGAGCAGCACAAGGGCTATGGCGTGCCCGAGCACCTCGAGGCCCTGGATCGTCTCGGGCCCACCACCCATCACCGCAGCTTCTTCGCCCCCGTCGTCGCCGCGCGGCTGAAGCATTTTCCGGTCCCGGCCGAGCCCGACCTGTTCACAGTGGACGCGACAAGCGAAGCCGCGTCAGCTGCTGCTTAGCGCGCGACTGCGCCAACCCACCCAACACTGTCATCGCCCGGCTCGACCGGGCGATCCAGTATTCCAGAGGCAGCTGTGCTTGAGCCCAACCGCCGCGGCGTACTGGATGCCCCGCCTTCGCGGGGCATGACACCTGAGTTTGACTTTGCAGCGCTGGCCCACCAACGCCGGTTGCCTCCACCGCCGCCGCCCGTTATCAAAACCACCGGGATCAGATGGCGCCGCTGAAGGGTGGCTGGGGCATTTCAGGCGTTTCATGCGGTTTACCTCCCTGGTTGTCGAACTGATCCGCGCCCGGCCGCGCCTCGTGGTCTGGGTGGTGGTGCTGGTGCAGGCCGCGATCTGGCTGTTGCTGCCGCTGATCTTCTACGGCAGCCCGCCCGGCAATCTCGCCGCCATCCTGGCCTTCGGCCGCGAATATCAGGTCGGCACCGACATGGGGCCGCCGCTGGCGTTCTGGCTCGCCGACATCGCCTTCCGTGCCGCCGGCAATCATGTGTTCGGCGTCTATCTCCTGGCGCAGGCCTGCGAGATCGCCACCTTCATCGCGTTCTACCAGCTGGCGCGTGCCATCGTCGGTGGCCCGCAGGGCGTGCTGGCGGTGCTGCTGTCGATGACGGTCGTGGTGTTCTCCTCGCCGAGCGTCGAGTTCGGCCCGCTGATCCTGGCGCGTCCGCTCTGGGCGCTGCTGCTGCTGCACTCCTGGCAGCTGATCGGCCAGAACCGGCGCGCCGCCTGGTTCGCCTGGTCGATCGATTGCGGCCTGTTGCTGCTGACGACGCCGGCGGCCCTCGGCATGATCCTGCTCGTGATCGGCTTCGCCCTTGCAACCGAGCGCGGGCGGCGCACGCTCAAGGCAGTCGATCCGCTCTATGCGGTGCTGGTCATCATCGTGCTGGCGCTGCCCTATCTGATCTGGCTGATCCGCGCCGACGTGCTGGCGCTGCCGGCCTTGCCCGCGCTCGCCGATCTCAAGGCGCGCGCGCTGCACTGGGGCGTCGTGCTCGGCGGGCTGATCGTGGCGACCGCCGCAATCGCACTGCTGGCGATCCTCAATTCGCGCTGGTTCGCTCGCGAGGCCGAGGACGCGCCGATCATCTATCGTCCGTCGGTCAGTCCGCTGGCGCAGCAGTTCGTCTATTTCTTCGCCTTCGCGCCGGCGATTGCGGGCAGCTTCGTCTCAGGCCTGTTCGATCTCGATCGCGCCTTCGGCGGCGCCGGCGTCGCGCTGCTGATGTCGGGGCTCGCCGTCGTCGTCGCGACCGGTGATCTCATTCCGCTCAGGCGGCAACGGCTGTTGCGCTCGGTCTGGGCGTTCGCGGTCGCGGCGCCGGCGGCCGTGGCGCTGGCGGCGGCGCTGTTCCTGCCCTGGACCAGCACCACCGAGGTGCCGACCTCGCTGCCGGCAGCCGCGATGGGCCGCTTCTTCGACGACAGCTATGAGCGCCGCACCAACCAGCGCCTGCGCGCGGTGGCCGGCGACCCTGAAATCGCCAGCCTGGTTGCGATGAACGGCCGCCGTCCGCATCTACTGCTTGACGCCGCGCCGCAGCGGACGCCGTGGCTGTCGATCCCGAAGTTCAACGAGACCGGCGGCGTCGTGGTCTGGCGCGCGCAGGACACCGCCGGCACGCCGCCGCCCGAACTCGCGCAGCGCTTTCCCGGCCTGGTGCCGGAAGTGCCGCGCTCGTTCGACCGGCTGGTCAATGGGCGGCAGCCGGTGCTGCGGATCGGCTGGGCGATCGTGCGGCCGAAGTAGTGTGAGATCTGTAAGGTGGGTAGAGCGAAGCGAAACCCACCATTCTCTCCGCGGCGGGAGAAGCGATGGGTTTGGCTGCGCTCCACCCATCCTTGTATTAGCGCGCTGGGTTAGACTGGCCTCGTTCCGTGAGGAATGGCCCAGCTCGGGTGGCCGCCCGGGCTGGGCCGCTGATCGATCGGATCGTTACCCATCGAAGCCTTGAGGGCTGTTATTCGTAGCAAGATCGCGATCGGCACTTCATCGGGACCCGCATGGTTGAACGAACTTTAGGTTCGCATCACAAGGGAGGGTCGAGGAAGATGGCCAAGCGTACCACAATCTGTGCCGGGATCGATACCGGCAAACGGAAGCTCGACGTGGCGCTCGATGACGGCTCGGAGCAGCTGCAGGTGGAGAACACGGCGGAAGGTTACAAGACGCTGTTGGAGTGGCTTGGGCGCCATAAGGTCAGGCGAATTGGGATCGAGGCGAGCGGTGGCTATGAGCAGCCGGTCGTCGTCGAGCTGCGGCGCAAGCGGTTTGTCGTCGTGGTGTTCCAGCCGGCGCAGGTGCGTGCCTATGCCAAATACCGCGGGCAGCGTGCCAAGAACGATCGGATCGATGCCGCGCTGATCGCCGCATGCACCGCTGCGGTCAAGAAGATCCACCCGGCACCCGATGCAAGATTGCCGCCCTTGGCCGGGCATCTGACGCTGATCGATCAGATCGGAGAAGATATCGCGCGGTTCAAGAACCGGCTCGAGAGCTGCCGCGACGCGCGTATCCAAAAGCTCTGGAAGGACGACATCGCCCGTCTGGCCAAGCGCGAACGCGTCGAGTTCAAGGCTCTGGTGGCAGCGATCCGCAAGCAGCACGATCTCGCCGCTCGGCTCGACCTGATCTACAGCGTCGGTGGGGCCGGGCTGCCGACTGCGGTCTCCGTCCTGGTCCGGATGCCCGAGATCGGCCAGGTCAGCCGCGAGCAGGCCGCAGCACTTGCGGGCCTTGCGCCTTATGACGACGACAGCGGCGAACACATCGGCGCTCGTCACATCGACGGTGGACGCAAACGTCTGCGCCATGCGCTCTATGCTGCGGCGCTGGCGGCGTCTTTCCGCTGGAATCCGCAGCTCATGGCCCTGTACAAACGATTGATCGCCGCCGGCAAAGGCCACAAGCGTGCCCTGATCGCCTGCGCCAGGAAGTTGCTCATCTTCATCAACACCGTGGTGGCCCGAGCGACCCCTTGGCAAGCTCACTTGCCAGTCGTCGCCCCGGCGACCTGAAGCGTTTCTTTGTTCGATCGGGGCACCGTTTCTTCGTCCCGACCTGCCGTCACAAGGACGCCGCGCACAGCGGCCGTCAAGGATGGCCGTCGCTCAAATGCTGCCACATCCCACCCTCGACAGGCCACGCCTTGATGGCCGCGAGCACGGCGTCAGTCTCAACGGCGATCGGGCAATTCAATCGCACACAACCGAAAGAGCTAATGGTTGCTACGAAGCTACGAAGTTGCGAAGCCGCTACGCCGTCGCTGGCTGCAACACCTTCGCGATCGCGCGCAATCCTGCCAGGACAGCCTTTTGTAGGACGGCGAGCGCAGCAGATAGGCCGGATGGAACGTGGCGACGGCGCGGATCGTGCGGGTGCCGGTGTCGTAGTCGATCCATTTGCCGCGCGTGCGCATGATGCCCTCGCGCGTGCCGAGCAGCGCCTGGGTCGAGGGATTGCCGAGCGTCACCAGCACGTCCGGATTCACCAGCTCGATATGGCGCTGGATGAAGGGCAGGCACACCTGGGTCTCCTGCGGCGTCGGCGTGCGGTTGCCCGGCGGCCGCCACGGAATGACGTTGGCGATATAGGCCTTGCTGCGATCGAGCCCGATCGCCGCGATCATGCGGTCGAGCAGTTTTCCCGAGCGGCCGACGAACGGCAGGCCCTCGATGTCCTCGTCGCGGCCCGGTGCCTCGCCGACGAACATCACCCGTGCCTCTGGATTGCCGTCGGCAAACACCAGCCGGGTCGCGGTGTGTTTCAGCGCGCAGCCGTCGAATGTCTCCATCAGCGCGCGCAAGGCTTCCAGCGTCGGCGCGGTGCGCGCGGCCTCGCGCGCCGATGCAATCGCGGCGTCCGGCGCGACGGTGATTTCGCTGCGCGGAACTGAAGGCATCGCCAGCGGCGGGGGACGTAGCGGATTGAGCGCAGCAAGCGGCCGCGGCGCGGCGGGCGCGGGAACTGGCTCGGGCTCCTCCAGCCGGTTGATCGGCGCATCGCCAAGCGCGCAATCGACCCCGGCCTCGAGGTAAAAGGCAAGCAATTGCTGCAGTGTAGGGGCGGGCTCGGGCGTCAGGGCCATGATGGCTGCAATCTAGAGCATGATCGGGAAAAGTGGAGGCCGGTTTTTGGAAAAGATTATTCTCTTAAGGTATCCGGGCCGTGCAACCCCATGGAAGTGCGATTCCATGGTTGTTCTTCGGTCAAAAATCGGAAACAACGACTTTTGAAAAGCTTAGAAGCGTTCTCAATGGGCTGAGACCAGGATCATGAGTGCTGAAGACCTTCCTCCGCGCGAGTCTATGGAATTCGATGTCGTCATCGTCGGCGCCGGCCCCTCGGGCCTGTCGGCCGCGATCCGGCTGAAGCAGCTCAATCCGGAGCTCTCGATCGTCGTGGTGGAGAAGGGCTCCGAGGTCGGCGCGCACATCCTGTCCGGTGCGGTGATCGATCCGGTGTCGCTCGACAAGCTCGTGCCGGACTGGCGCGACGACGCCGATTGTCCGCTGAAGACGCAGGTCAAGGAGGACCGCTTCTACTGGACGACGTCGCAGGGCTGGTTCCGCCTGCCGAACTTCATCATGCCGCCGTTGATGTACAATCATCATTGCTACATCGGCTCGCTCGGCAATGTCTGCCGCTGGCTGGCGCCGAAGGCGGAAGCGCTCGGCGTCGAGATCTATCCGGGCTTTGCCGCCACTGAGGTGCTCTATGACGACAAGGGCGCGGTGCGGGGCATCGCGACCGGCGACATGGGCATCGCCAGGGACGGCAGCCACAAGGATTCCTACACCCGCGGCATGGAGCTGCTCGGCAAGTACACGCTGTTCGCCGAAGGCGCGCGTGGCTCGTTGTCGAAGCAGCTGATCGCGAAGTTCAAGCTCGACGCCAACAGTGAGCCGCCGAAATTCGGCATCGGGCTGAAGGAGGTCTGGCAGATCGATCCGGCGAAGCACCGCAAGGGACGCGTTCAGCATACGCTGGGATGGCCGCTGAACGACAAGACCGGCGGCGGCTCGTTCCTCTATCACTACGACGACAACCGCGTCGCGGTCGGCTTCGTCGTGCATCTGAACTACACCGACCCGTATCTGTCGCCGTTCGACGAATTCCAGCGCTTCAAGACTCATCCTGATGTCCGCGAGCTGTTCGAGGGCGGCAAGCGGCTGGCCTATGGTGCACGCGCCATCACCGAGGGCGGCTATCAGTCGGTGCCGCGGCTGTCTTTCCCGGGCGGCGCGCTGATCGGCTGCGCGGCAGGCTTCGTCAACGTCCCGCGCATCAAGGGCGTCCACAATGCGATGGGCTCCGGCATGCTCGCCGCCGAGCACGTCGCGGCCGCGCTCGGCGCCGGACGCGCCAATGACGAACTCGTCGACTACGAGAATGCCTGGCGTTCGTCTGCGATCGGCAAGGACCTGTTCAAGGTCCGCAACGCCAAGCCGTTGTTGTCGAAGTTCGGCAACATGCTCGGAATGGTGCTGTCCGGCTTTGACATGTGGTGCAATACGCTCGGCTTCTCGCTGTTCGGCACCCAATCGCATGCCAAGCCGGACCGCAAGACGCTCGATCCGTCCAAGCAGCACCAGCCGATCGCCTATCCGAAGCCGGACGGCAAGATCTCGTTCGACAAGCTGTCCTCGGTGTTCCTGTCCAACACCAACCATGAGGAGGACCAGCCGGTCCATCTCAGGGTCGCCGACATGAACCTGCAGAAGACGTCGGAGCACGATGTGTTCGCCGGTCCCTCCAACCGCTATTGCCCGGCCGGCGTCTATGAATGGGTCGAGGAGGGCGCCACACCGCGCTACCAGATCAACGCCCAGAACTGCGTCCACTGCAAAACCTGCGACGTGAAGGACCCCAACGGCAACATCACCTGGGTTCCTCCGGAGGGCGGCGGCGGTCCGAACTACGAAGCCATGTAACTACGAGGCGACGCAGGGGGAGACGGCCGGCCACATTTGCGTGAGGTCGCCTCAACCTGCGCCTAGCCTGTCCTGTGGTGGGGGCGGCCGGATTGCATCGTCAGCTCCGGCGAGAGCCGCGAAACGGGGGCCTGCGGCGTCCGGACCCGCGGCTTTTTGCGTCTGCACGCGAATGTGCCCGGCCCGGTCACGATACCGCCATAGTGGGAGGCTTTTGCGGTGGTGCTGGCTGGATCGGCGGGCGTAAAGGCCTAATCTGCCAATTGATTCGTCATGGGCTATCCTTGCGGTAGAGCGCCAAAAGCGGCATTGTCCGCTCGCCGTGATGCCGCCGCTTGGGTTCGCATTTTGAGACTGATCGCAAGATCTTGTCGCGAGGATCTTGGCCGTAAATCCTTCGTGGCCTTAAACCGCTGGAGCAAGGCGACCGTGATGCTGTCCACCCGTTTCAACCGCCTGACGATTGCCCTTCTTGCTGCGGCGGCGCTTGCCGTTCCTGCGCAGCTGTCGGCGCAAACGCCGGACCATCCGACCGACAATACCGCGCAATTCCCGAGCAAGACCGACCTGAAGTCGCTGACCACCGCCGGCAGCTATTTGGCGGCCCGCCACGCCAGCGTCGAACGCGATGCGACCTCGGCTGCGGCGTTCTACCGCTCGGCGCTGCGCACCGATCCGAAGAACTCCGAGCTGCTCGACCGCGCCTTCATCTCCTCGCTCGCCGACGGCGACATCGAGGAGGCGGTCAAGCTCGCCGACCGCATCCTGACCCAGGACAAGGCCAACCGCGTCGCCCGCCTCGTGGTCGGCGTGCGCGACCTCAAGCAGAAGAAATACGCCGCCGCGCAGTCCAACATCAACCAGTCGGTCCGCGGCCCGATCACCGACCTGGTCGCAACGCTGCTGTCGGCCTGGGCCGCCCAAGGCGGCGGCGACAGCAAGGGTGCGGTCGCCTCGATCGACAAGCTGACCGGCCCCGAATGGTATCCGATCTTCAAGGACCTGCATGCCGGCATGATTTACGAGCTCGCCGGCAAGGACAAGGATGCCGGCGCCCGCTTCGAGCGCGTCTACAAGCTCGACGATTCGATGCTGCGCACGGTCGACGAATATGCGCGCTGGACCTCGCGCAACAAGGATGCGGCCGCTGCGACTGCGATGTACGAGGCCTTCGACAAAAAGCTGCCGCGCCATCCGCTGGTGCTGGAAGGCATCAAGGAGACCAAGGCCGGCAAGAAGCTGCCGCCGCTGGTCGATTCACCGCAGGCCGGCGCCGCCGAAGCGCTGTACGGCATCGGCGCCACGCTGACCCGCCGCGGCGGCGAGGACCTCGCGCTGGTCTATCTGCAGCTCGCGCTCTATCTGCAGCCGAACCATCCGCTGGCACTGCTGTCGCTCGCCGATCTCTATGAATCGGTGAAGAAGCCGCAGATGGCGATCAAGGTCTATGAGCGGATGCCGGCGTCCTCGCCGCTGAAGCGCAACGCCCAGATTCAGCTCGCGACCAATCTCGACGCCGCCGACCGCAGCGACGAGGCGATCAAGATCCTGAAGGAAGTCACCGCTGAGCAGCCGAAGGACATCGAGGCCATCCTGGCGCTCGGCAATATCGAGCGTGGCCGCAAGAAGTTCGGCGACTGCGCCACCACCTATTCGCAGGCGATCGACGCGCTGCCGGCCGGCGGCGACAAGAATGCCTGGGTCACCTATTACTACCGTGGCATCTGCGAGGAGCGTTCCAAGCAGTGGAACAAGGCCGAGGCCGACATGCGCAAGGCGCTCGAGCTGCAGCCCGAGCAGCCGCATGTGCTGAACTATCTCGGCTATTCCTGGATCGACCAGGGCATCAACCTCGACGAAGGCATGAAGATGATCAAGCGTGCCGTCGATCAGCGCCCCGACGACGGCTACATCGTCGACTCCCTCGGCTGGGCCTATTACCGGATCGGCAATTTCGAGGAGGCGGTGAAGAACCTCGAGCGCGCGATCGATCTGAAGCCGGAAGATCCGACCATCAACGACCATCTCGGCGACGCCTATTGGCGCGTCGGCCGCACGCTGGAAGCCAAGTTCCAGTGGGCGCATGCGCGTGACCTCAAGCCCGAGCCGGACGAGCTGCCGAAGATCCAGGCCAAGATCGACAACGGCCTGCCGGACGATGCCAACTCCTCCGCCGCTTCGGCCGACAAGAAGAAGGACGACGACGGCAAGGGCGGCTAGGCGCATAAGTCGCCAGCGTTGCATTTTCAGTTGAAGCGTCATGCCCGGGCTTGTCCCGGGCATTTTCGCCTCTTCACTCCGTCATTCCGGGGCGCCCGAAGGGCGAGCCCGGAATCTCGAGATTCCGGGTTCGATGCTGCGCATCGCCCCGGAATGACGGTAAGAGTGTCTCAGGCGTGTCCCAGACCCGGAATTTCCGTGCCAACAAAGGGATAGGATCATGATGCGATTTACGCTAATCGCATCAAGATGTTTGTTCCTTTAGGGGTTTATCGCCGTGCCGGCGCTGATTGAAGAAGGGCGTGCCAAGGTCAACCTGACGCTGAAGGTTGTCGGGCGGCGCGTCGATGGGTTTCACGACCTGGAGAGCGTCGTCGCATTTGCCGATTGCGCCGATCGTCTCACGCTCGAGCCGGGCTCGGCGCTGTCGCTGGCGATGTCAGGACCGCTCGCCGATGCCTGCGGCGATACGTCAGACAATCTGGTGCTCAAGGCGGCGCGCCTGCTCGGCGAGCAGGTCGTCGACCTCAAGGTCGGCCACTTCACGCTGGAAAAGGTGTTGCCGGTGGCGGCCGGCATCGGCGGCGGTTCGGCGGACGCCGCGGCCGCGCTGCGGCTCTTGGCGCGGCTCAACGAGCTCTCGCTCGACGATAGCAGGATCATGGCGGTCGCGCTGCAGACCGGCGCCGACGTGCCGGTCTGCGTCGCCTCGCGCGCCTGCGACATGACCGGCGTCGGCGAAGGGCTGCTGCCGCTCGACCTGCCGAAAATGCCCTGCGTGCTGGTCAATCCGCGCGTGCCGGTTGCGACCAAGAACGTTTTCAAGGCGCTCGGCCTGCGTCACGGCGAACTCCTGATCGGCGCCACCGACGTCATGATGCAGGCGCCGTCCTGGCCGGAGGGCCACGCCGTCGACGACTGGATCGCGGCGCTCAAGCGCGGCACCAACGATCTCGAAGCCCCCGCCGCGCGGATCGAGCCCGTCATCAGCGAGGTGCTGTCCGCCTTGCGCGCGGCGAAGGCCGTTCGTCTCGCCCGCATGTCGGGCTCCGGCGCGACCTGCTTTGCGATCTTCGAAACCGACGCCGACGCCGAGGCCGCCGGCGAAAAGCTCCGCGCCGATCACCCCCGCTGGTGGATGCACGCGGGCACGCTGAGCTAGCGCGCGCCGTCTCTCCATCGTCATTCCGGGGCGCGCCTCTTGGCGCGAGCCCGGAATCCATTTTGCCACCCGTGATGTTGCCTGATGGATTCCGGGCTCTCGCTTCGCGAGCCCCGGAATGACGGCTGGGGTGCGACAAAACAACCCGACGGGCAACTCAGTAAAACCTGTCAATCCTCGCGCGCGAAAATATTTCGCTTTATCAGAAATTTAACTCCATGTATGAATTGCCCGTCTCACCCGATCAAGGGGCGCTTCGCGATCGTCACGAACGCGGTGTGAGATGCGGTGGACGCTGACGTCACGACTGACGAGTGTGACGGATGCGGACGGCGAAGTCGCGTGGTCCTGACGCCCTAGCGGCCGGTGTCCCCTCCTAAAGAAGCTAGCGCTTCTCAGGGAAGGCGGTGACAAACAAGCCCAGTCTCGCCGGGGAGAGCGCGAAGTAAGCCGTAACCCATCGCGCAGGGAAAGCCGGGATGTTTCCGGTTACACCTGTGGTCCTACCTCCCGTGCTTTTTGTTGCACGGGACCCATGGGTGCAATCGGCACCCGGCTTTCCCTGCGCCCTCTGATCGAGAGAGGGTGGAACGAAAGAGCAAAGCTCGGGCAAATCATGTCGCGAGAATATGAAGCTGCGTCCCCATCCGCCCCTGTCATCGCCCGGCTCGACCGGGCGATCCAGTACGCCGCGGCCTCTCGGCTCAAGCACTGGCGTCTCTGGAATACTGGATCACCCGCATGCGCGGGTGATGACGCCGAACAAGCTGTTTGGCAGGATGAATCGAGAACCATCTTCATCGTCGTCCTGGCGAAAGCCAGGACCCATTGCCCCAAATGAGAATTGCTGCGCGATGCCGGGGCAACGATCCCGTTCATCATCAAATTCGGTTGGTATGGGTCCTGGCTTTCGCCAGGACGACGCCGTTGGTGTGGTTATGATGGAGCCCGCCACCTCAACGCCGGGCAGCGTTGCGCCGCTGATTGCTTGGCAAGCCAAACCCACTTTGCCATAACAGGATGAACAACAACGTTGCGCGTGCGGGGCCGTTCGGAGTCCGCCTGCAGCCCAAGAGCCGGGAGGATGCCATGGCCAATATCCGAGTTCTCGCCACCGATCTGGAGTTTCCCGAAGGTCCGGTCGTCATGCCGGACGGTTCGGTCGTGCTGGTCGAAATCCGCGGCCAGCGGCTGACGCGAGTCTATCCCGACGGGCGCAAGGAGATCGTCGCCAAGGTGCCGGGCGGCCCGAACGGTGCCGCGCTCGGTCCCGACGGCAAGATGTACATCTGCAACAATGGCGGCTTCTCCTGGATCCCGACAAAGAACATGATCATGCCGGGTCCGCAGCCCGAGGATTATCTCGGCGGCTCGATCCAGCGCGTCGATCTGCAATCCGGCAAGGTCGAGACCGTGGTGACGAAATGCGGCGAGCATGAGCTGCGCGGGCCGAACGATCTGGTGTTCGACAGGCAGGGCGGCCTGTGGTTCTCCGATCTCGGCAAGCGCCGCGCCCGCGACATGGATGTCGGCGCGTTCTACTATCTGAAGCCGGGCATGAACGAGATCGTCGAGGCCGTGCACGGCATCCTGCCGGCCAACGGCATCGGCCTGTCGCCGGACGAGAAGACCGTCTACATCGCGGAGACGCCGACCGCGCGGCTGTGGGCCTATGAGGTGTCCGAGCCCGGCACCGTCAAGCCGCGCGACATCATCTATCGCGGCGAGCGCGGCAAGCCGATCGCGGGCCTCGGCGGCTATCAGATGTTCGACTCGCTCGCGGTGGAAGCATCAGGCAATGTCTGTGTCGCGACGCTGGTCTCGGGCTGCATCTCGGTGATCGCGCCCGATGGCACCGTGGTCGAGCAGGTGCCGACCGGCGATCGCGTCACCACCAACATCGCCTTCGGCGGCCCCGATCTGAAAACCGCGTACATCACGCTGTCGGGCAAGGGCGAGCTGATCGCGATGGACTGGCCGCGGCCGGGATTGCCGCTGAATTTTCTGAACAAGTGATGATTGCGCAAAAGCGCAATCGTCATCCCGGGGCATCGCGCAGCGATGAACCACAGATGCGCAATTGCGCATCGGGGGATCTCGAGATTCCGGGTTCGATGCTGCGCATCGCCCCGGAATGACAAAGGATGGAGTTGCTAATATGCCCTGGCTTGAACCTGTCACCCTTCGCGGCACGCATGCGCGGCTTGAACCGCTGTCGCACGCTCACGTCGATGGACTGACGGAAGCCGTGAAAGACGGCGGTCTCTCGAACCTCTGGTACACCGCGATTCCGCAGCCGGAGAACATGACGAAGGAGATCGACCGCCGGCTCGGCCTGCAGACCGCGGGCACCATGCTGCCGTTCACGGTGTTCGACGCCGACGGCAAGATTTCCGGCATGACGACCTACATGAACGTCGATACGCCGAACCGCCGCGTCGAGATCGGCTCGACCTGGTACGCCAAGCGTGTGCAGCGCAGCGCGGTCAACACGCAGTGCAAACTGCTGCTGCTCCAGCATGCCTTCGAGAAGCTCGATTGCATCGCGGTCGAGTTCCGCACGCACTTCTTCAATCACCAGAGCCGGCGCGGCATCGAGCGTCTCGGCGCCAAGCAGGACGGCATCCTGCGCAGCCATCAGATCGCGCCCAACGGCACGTTGCGCGATACCGTGGTTTACAGCATCATCGCCAGCGAATGGCCGACGGTGAAGGCCCATCTCAACTATCAACTCAACGAAAAGCCGCGCTGACAGTTTGGTCGGCGCCAGAAACGAGACGATGGAAACGTTCGATTATGTGATCATCGGCGCAGGCTCCGCCGGGAGCGTGCTGACCAATAGGCTGAGTGAAGATGCGGGCACGAGGGTTTGCGTGCTCGAGGCGGGGCCGAGCGACTGGCATCCCTACATCCATCTGCCGGCCGGCTTCATCAAGACCTTCCACATGAAGAGCGTGAACTGGGCCTATCAGCAGGAGGTGGGTCCCTACACCGGCGGCCGCAGCATCTATGCGCCGCGCGGCAAGACGCTCGGCGGCTCGTCCTCGATCAACGGCCACATCTACAACCGCGGCCAGCGCCAGGATTTCGACACCTGGGCGCAACTCGGCAATCGCGGCTGGGGCTATCCCGACGTGCTGCCCTATTTCCGGCGCATGGAGCGGCGGATCGGCGAGGGCGACGACACCTATCGCGGTCGCGACGGCAACCTCACCGTCACCACGATGGACTGGCAGGATCCGCTCTGCGAGGCCTTCATGGCGGGCGCGGTCAGCCTCGGCATTCCGCGCAACCCTGATTACAACGGCCAGATCCAGGAGGGCGTGTCGTACTGCCAGCGCACCATCCTGAACGGCCTGCGCGTCAGTGCGGCGACCGCCTATCTGCATCCGGCGCGCAAGCGGCCGAATGTCGACGTGCGCACCCATGCCCATGTCACCGGCATCATCTTCGAGGGCAAGCGCGCGGTCGGCGTGCGCTACAACCGCGGCGGCAAACACGGCGATCCGCTCGAGATCCGCGCCACCAAGGAGGTCATCCTCTCCGGCGGCGCCTACAACTCGCCGCAACTGCTGCAGCTCTCCGGTGTCGGCTCGCCCGAGCTGTTGCAGGCGCACGGCATCGAGGTGCGTCACGCGCTGCCCGGTGTCGGTGAAGGCCTGCAGGATCACTACGCGCCGCGCTCGGTGGCGCGGGTCAAGAACATCCGGACCATCAACGAAATGCGCCGCGGCCTCCGCCTGTGGGGCGAAGCAATCAAATGGGCAACGACGCGGCGCGGTCTGCTGTCGCTGTCGCCGACCATGGTCTACTGCTTCTGGCATTCCGGCGAGACCACCGAGAGCTCCGATTTGCAGCTCACCTTCACGCCGGCGAGCTACAAGGAAGGCGTGCAAGGCCAGCTCGAGGACGAGCCCGGCATGACGGTGGCGTCATGGCAGCAGCGGCCGGAGAGCCGCGGCTATGTCCGGATCCGCTCGGCCGATCCGTTCGCGCCGCCGATCATCCAGACCAACTATCTCGCCGAGGAGATCGACCGCCGCGTCGTCGTCGCCGGCATGAAGCTGGCGCGCCGGCTGCTCGCCTCCGAGCCGCTCAAGCCGTACTACGCCTACGAGGATTTTCCGGGTCCGAAGGTGACGAGCGACGAGGAGCTGCTCGCCGCCGCGACCCAGCGCGGCACCACCACCTTCCATCCCGGCTGCACCTGCCGGATGGGACCGGCCGACGCGCCATGGGCCGTGGTCGACGACCAGCTCCGGGTCCATGGCATGCAGGGTCTGCGCGTGATCGACGCCTCGATCATGCCGCGGATGATCTCCGCCAACCTCAACGCCTCGACCTTGATGATCGCCGACAAGGCCTCCGACATGATCCGCGGCAACACGCCCGAGGTGGCGGCGAAACTGCCGGAGTATGCGTGAGAAAGGAGAGGTGCGATGATCTTTCTTGATCAGCGCGCTCCTTCTCACATCGTCACCCTGAGGAGCCGCGAAGCGGCATCTCGAAGGGTCGACGGCCCCGCTGGTGGCCGTGCATCCTTCGAGGCCCGCTTCGCGGGCACCTCAGGATGACGGAACAAGCAGGAGGGAGCTCAGCCGTAGACGAACGCCTTGTCCTTGAGATCGATCGCCGGGAATTCGTCCTTCTCGGCCCAGTAGTCCTGGTTGTGCTGCCATTCCGGCTTGTCGCCGCGCTTCGGTAACAGGTGCATGCCGCGCATCATGTAGCCGGGGTTGAAGTTCTCCGGATCGATCCACGGCTGCAGCGGCATGTTGTGGTCTTCGGGGCGCAGCGCCGGCGTCACCTTGTTCGCGCCGGTTGCCTTCATGTGCTGCAGCAGGCGGCACACGAAGTCGGCGACCAGATCGACGCGCAAGGTCCAGCTGGCGCGGAAATAGCCGAACACCCAGACCAGGTTCGGCACGCCGGTGAACATCATGCCGCGATAGGTCACGGTGTCCTTGAACTCGAGCGGCTTGCCGTCGATCTCGAAGTCGATGCCGCCATTGGCGGAGAGGTGGAAGCCGGTCGCGGTGATGATGATGTCGGCCTCGAGCTCCTTGCCGGACTTGAGCAGGATGCCCCTCTCGGTGAAGCGGTCGATCTCGTCGGTGACGACGGAGGCCTTGCCGCCCTTGATAGCCTGGAACAGGTCGCCGTCCGGAATGAAGGCGATGCGCTGCCGCCACGGACGGTAGCGCGGCGTGAAGTGGGTGGCGATGTCGTAGTCTTTGCCGAGATAGGCTTCGACCGCCGACAGCAGATCCTTCTTGGCAGCCTCGGGCTCCGCAAAGGTCTTGCGGGTAAAGGTGTCCTGGTCGAGCAGGATCTTGCGGCGGGTGATCTCGTGGATCCAGCTCTCGTCGACCTGCAGCTTGCGCAGTTCCTCGGCGATCTCGATCGCGTTGCGGCCGGTGCGGAAATAGGTCGGCGAACGCTGCAGCATGGTGACGTGGCCGGCATCCTTGGCCATCGCCGGGATCAGGGTCGCAGCCGTAGCGCCAGAGCCGATCACGACCACGCGCTTGCCCTTGTAGTCGAGGTCATCGGGCCAGGTCTGCGGATGGATGATCGGACCCTTGAACTTCGCCATGTCGGTCCACTCGGGGGTGTAGCCCTCGGTGTGGCTGTAATAGCCCTGGCACATCCAGAAGAAGTTGGTGGTGAAGCGCAGCCTCTCGCCGGTGTCGATGCGGACCGCATCCACGGTCCACAGATTGGTCTCGTTCGACCACTTCGCCGCCGTGATGGTGTGGCGATAGCGGATGTGGCGGGCGAGATCGTTCTCCTCGATCACCTCGCCCATGTATTTCAGGATCTCGGCCGCGCTGGCGATCGGTGCGCTGGTCCACGGCTTGAAGCGATAGCCGAAAGTGTGCAGATCGCTGTCGGAGCGGATGCCGGGATAACGGTGGGTCGACCAGGTGCCGCCGAAGGTCTTCTGCGTCTCCAGCACCACGAAGCTGGTGCCCCTGCATTGCGTGGTGAGGTGGTAGGCGGCGCCGACGCCGGAGATGCCGGCGCCTGCGATCAGGACGTCGAAATGCTCGGTCGTGACAGGCTCGGCAGCGCGGATTTGGGTCTGGACGTTCATCTTCCCTGGTCTTCTTTTTGTTTGAGCTGTGGAAGCAAAACGCCGGAGCGAATGCCCCGGCGGCTGCCGATATCGGAACTAGACTTCGCGGCGGCTGAGGAACGCCAGCCGCTCGAACAAATGGACGTCCTGCTCGTTCTTGAGCAGCGCGCCGTGCAGCGGCGGGATCAGCTTGCGCGGGTCGCGCTCCCTCAGCATCTCCGGCGTGATGTCCTCGTTCAGCAGCAGCTTGAGCCAGTCGAGCAGCTCGGAGGTCGAGGGCTTCTTCTTCAGGCCGGGCACCTCGCGCACCTCGAAGAAGATCCGCAGCGCCTCTTCCACCAGCCGCTTCTTGATGTTGGGGAAGTGCACGTCGACGATCCTGCCCATGGTGTCGGCGTCGGGGAACTTGATGTAGTGGAAGAAGCAGCGGCGCAGGAAGGCGTCCGGCAGTTCCTTCTCGTTGTTCGACGTGATCATCACGATCGGGCGCAGCTTCGCCTTGATGGTCTCGCCGGTCTCATAGACGTGGAATTCCATCCGGTCGAGCTCGAGCAAGAGGTCGTTGGGGAATTCGATGTCGGCCTTGTCGATCTCGTCGATCAGGAGCACCGGGCGCTTCCCGTGGGTGAAGGCCTCCCACAATTTGCCGCGCTTGATGTAGTTCTTGATGTCGGACACGCGGGCGTCGCCGAGCTGGCTGTCGCGCAGGCGCGAGACTGCATCATATTCGTAGAGGCCCTGCTGCGCCTTGGTGGTCGACTTGATGTGCCAGGTCAAAAGCGGCGCGTCGATCGCCTTGGCGACTTCCTCGGCCAGCACGGTCTTGCCGGTGCCGGGCTCGCCCTTCACCAGCAGCGGGCGCTCGAGCACGATGGCGGCATTGA
The DNA here is from genome assembly GCF_036923295.1 of Bradyrhizobium sp. 26S5. Lineage (NCBI taxonomy): Bacteria > Pseudomonadati > Pseudomonadota > Alphaproteobacteria > Hyphomicrobiales > Nitrobacteraceae > Bradyrhizobium > Bradyrhizobium sp. 26S5. The sequence goes on from NZ_CP145948.1 coordinate 2,414,659, forward strand.
CGGCGACCTTGAGGTCATCGGTGGCGACGTAGTCCTTGGTACCCGTGAATTTCATCGATCTCTTTGCCTTGCTTGGTTCGTTGGCCGCTTGGGCCGCCACTTGGGCCTCAACATGAAACGACCGCTCTCGCAGCGGTCGTTGGGAATGCAAATCTTCTGGTCACGCGCGTCTGATCAGCGACACGATCACCAGCACGACCACCGCGCCGATCGTCGCGTTCACGATGTCGCGGATCGCGCCGCCGCCGAGGCTGATGCCGAGTTGCGGCAACAGCCAGCTCGCCACCAGCGCGCCGACGATGCCGACGACGATGTTGCCGATCAGCCCGAAGCCCGCGCCGCGCACGATCAGCCCAGCGAGCCAGCCGGCAATCGCACCGATCACCAGTGCCGCAATGATGCCCATTCAAACGTCCTGCCCAATGTCTTGTCAGGCGCAATTGTAATTGAAAAAGCCGGACGGTCTAGGGCGGATTCCGCAGCGCAGCGGTACCCTGAACGGCACCGGGCGCATGGAATGTCGGGCATCATGTTTCCGCCCTGCGGAATGACTGCGGCACAGATGCGCGGCGGCGACGTCGTTGGGGTGCCGCCGGCAAGATATGGCTGCAGGCGGCCAGATCAAAGCGGATCGCCGGTCCCGGCATGGCTGTGCCCCTTGACGTCACCGGTCCAGCGGGCGATCTAGGTAAGTATGTTCCTGCAGTTCTTCACATCGCTGCGCGACGCCCAGGTCCCCGTGACGCTACGGGAATATCTGACCTTGATGGAAGCGCTCGACGCCGATCTCGCCGAACAGACGGTCGAGAACTTCTACTATTTGTCGCGCGCCGCCCTGGTGAAGGACGAGCGCAATCTCGACAAGTTCGACCGCGTGTTCGGCACCGTGTTCGCGGGGCTCGAGAGCCTGCTCGACGCCATGGGCAAGGCGGAGATCCCCGAGGAGTGGCTGAAGAAGCTCGCGGAGAAATATCTCACCGAGGAAGAGAAGAAGCAGATCGAGGCCATGGGCTGGGACAAGCTCATGGAGACCTTGAAGAAGCGGCTCGAGGAACAGAAGGGCCGCCACCAGGGCGGCAGCAAGTGGATCGGCACCGCCGGCACCTCGCCGTTCGGTGCCCATGGCTACAATCCCGAAGGCGTCCGCATCGGGCAGGAGAAGAACCGCAACAACCGCGCCGTGAAGGTGTGGGACAAGCGCGAGTTCAAGGATCTCGACGGCAATGTCGAGCTCGGCATCCGCAACATCAAGGTCGCGCTGCGGCGCTTACGCAAGTTCGCCCGCACCGGCGCGCCCGACGAGCTCGACCTCGACACCACGATCAAGGAGACCGCCAACCACGGCTACCTCGACGTGCACATGCGGCCCGAGCGGCGCAACGCGGTCAAGGTGCTGGTGTTCTTCGATATCGGCGGCTCGATGGATTCGCATATCGAGCAGGTCGAGGAACTGTTCTCGGCCGCCAAGAGCGAATTCAAGCACATGGAATATTTCTACTTCCACAACTGCCTCTATGAAGGCGTCTGGAAGCAGAACAAGCGGCGCTTCACCGATCGCACGCCGACCTGGGACGTGCTGCATAAATATCCGCACGACTATAAGGTGGTGTTCGTCGGCGACGCCTCGATGTCGCCGTACGAGATCATGGTTCCCGGCGGTTCGGTCGAGCATGTCAACGAGGAGGCCGGTTCGGTCTGGCTCGACCGCATCACCCGCACCTATCCGCACGCGGTGTGGCTCAATCCGGTGGCGCAGAAGCACTGGGACTATTCGGAATCGACCACCATCATCCGCCGCCTGTTCTCCGAGCGCATGTATCCGATCACGATCGAGGGTCTGGAGCATGCGATGCGGGAGCTGGTGCGGTAAACGCGCAATGCGTCGCGCGCCTGTGGGCGCGCCAATAACGTCAGGGAGAGCGCCATGCCCCAGAACATCCACCGCGGCATCAAGGTGATGATCGACGAGGCCAATGCCGAGATCGAGACCATCAGCGCGGCCGATGCGATCACGCTGATCGGCAAGAACGACGTCGTGATTGTCGACATCCGCGATCCCCGCGAGATCGAACGCGACGGCAAGATCCCCGGCGCGTTCTCCTGCACCCGCGGCATGCTGGAATTCTGGATCGATCCGAACAGCCCCTACGCCAAACCGATCTTCCAGGAAGACAAGAAGTTCATCTTCCATTGCGCCGGCGGCCTGCGCTCGGCGCTCGCCGCCAAGACCGCGAAAGACATGGGTCTGAAGCCGGTCGCGCATATGGGCGGCGGCTTCGCCGCCTGGCGCGAAGCCGGCGGGCCGATCGAGGCGTGGGAACCGAAGAAGAAGGGGTGAGCGGCGCTGGCCTTCTCTCAGCCGTCATTCCGGGGCGCGACGAAGTCGCGAACCCGGAATCCAGAAGTTGTCTTGCGAGATTCCGGGTTCTCGCTCCGCGAGCCCCGGAATGACAAAGGAAATGCAGCATGACCACCACCGACGATCCGCTCGTTTCGACCGAATGGCTGGCTGCGCATCTTGGCGACACCAACGTCAAGGTGCTCGACGCGAGCTTCAAGCTGCCCGGCGTGCTGCCGCTGCCGAAGGACGATTACCTCGCCGCGCATCTGCCGGGCGCGGTGTTCTTCGACGTCGACGCGGTGTCCGACCATTCGAATCCGCTGCCGCATATGTTTCCGAGCGCCGAGCAGTTCGGCCGCGACATCGGCGGGCTCGGCATCGGCAATGCCGACACCGTCGTGATCTACGACGCCGGCGGCTGGGTCGCGGCGCCGCGCGCCTGGTGGATGTTCCTGTCCTATGGCCATCGCAACGTGCGTATCCTCAACGGCGGTCTGAAGAAGTGGCGCGCCGAGGGCAGGGCGGTCGAGAGCGGCGAGGTGAAGCCGAAGGCTGCGGCGTTCAAAGCAAGCTATGATCCAAAGCGCGTGCGCGGTATCGAGCAGATGATCGCCAATGTCGAAAGCCGCAAGGAGCAGGTGATCGATGCGCGCGCTGCAGATCGGTTCGAGGGCCGCGCGCCGGAGCCGCGGCCGGGCATCCGCGCCGGCCACATCCCGGGCGCGCGCAACGTGCCCTACAACAACCTGTTCGATGCCGCGACCGGCGAGATGAAGCCGCTCGACGATCTGCGCAAGTCGTTCACCGGCGCCGGCGTGAAGCTCGACGCGCCGATCGTAACGAGCTGCGGCTCGGGCGTCTCGGCCGGCGTGCTGACGCTCGCGCTCTACCGGATCGGCGTCACCGACACCGCGCTCTATGACGGCTCGTGGTCGGAATGGGGACAGGCCAGCGGCCCGCCGATCGCGACCGGACCTGCCTGATTGCCAATCCCTAACGCCGGGTGAGCGGCACCGGCTGGCCGAACGGATCGAGCTGCTGAACGACCTGCCGGGCGGGAGGCGTGCGGACAATCCGGCGTCGCTGCTTCCGGTGCTCCGGCTTGCTGGCCGCGCTGCGCTCCGGCTTCTTCGCCTCAATGGCCTTCGGCGCCGCCGGCTGTGCGACGACGACCTCCGGTCCACCCAGCGTTGCGATCTTGGTCGCGGCCGCGATCGCCTCGGGTGAGGGCGGCGGTGCCGGCTCGGGCTGAGCCATCGCCGGGGTCGGTGTCGCAGGCGCGGGCTCGCTGGTTGCAGCGGGCGGATCGGCCACTGCGGCGACCTTGGTCTCGGTGCTGGCCGGCGCCGCTTCGGTGGGTGCCGGCTGGGATGTCGGCGAAGGATCCGCGGCAGGGGCTTGCGAGGCCGTCTCGGCGGATTGCGCTGGCGCTGACGTCTCCACCGCCGCCGCTTCCGGCTTGGGCGGGGCGGGCGGGGACGGATCGTCCGCTTTCACGGCGGCGAGCTTCTCCGGCTCGGCCGGAGGCGCGGTCTCGGCGGGAGTGGCAGGTTCGGACGCGGCCGGGGTCGCGGGGGGCGCAATATCGGCCGTCACCTTCTCGGCGGCGGGCGGCTCGACGCGCACCATGGCGAGCACCGGTGATGGTTCCGGCTGCTGCGCGAACTGCGGCTCGGGCGGCGCCCGGCGGGCCGGAATGCTGGCGAATTCCTCATGTGCGGCGCGCAGCAGCGCGGCCGCACCTAACCCGAACACCAGAAGCGACGTCGCCAGCACGATCGCAGCGAACAGGAAACGAAGGCCGGGGAGCATGGGCGCGGGTTCCCCCTTCTGCGGGAGGGTCTTTGATGTCGAGGGAACGCGGTGACCACACGAGAAAGCCGGCGTCGCGGGCGCGAATCAGGCCGATTCGAGGATATCGCAACGCCCGGAGACTGTTTGTTACAAAATGCGGGTGATTGATGACTTTGGGCACGTGGACAAACATTCCCGACCCATGAGACATCTTTGCCGCAACGATAACGCGACATCACAAAAGGCCCGAAACAGCCCGGGGTTTCGCGGATTTGTCTTGAATGCGCCGCTATCTTCCTGCATTGGGCCGTTAACGGTCCGGTGTGGCTTGGGGACTATACAAGAGCAATGATGATCAACCGCATTCTGACGATTTGCGCTGCCGCGGCTCTCGGCGTGGCAGGAACTTCGCTTGCGCATGCGCAGCAGGGTTATCCGGCGCCCCAGGGCCCGGCCTATTCGGCCGCGCCGCAACCCTACTCGCAGGGCAGCATGCCGGACTTCGATGGGCTCGACGATGAAGACGCGCCGCGCAATTCGGCTGGGCTGCCGCCGCCCGGCCCGGTGATCTCGCCGGACGACCCGCGCTATGGCCGCCCGATGAACGCTCCGCCGGTTTATTCCGACCGTGGCGCACCGACCGGTCCGGTGATGTCGCCTGACGATCCGCGCTACGGCCGTCCGATGAACGCTCCGGTCTATTCCGACCGTGGTGCGCCGACTGGCCCGGTGATGTCGCCCGATGATCCGCGCTATGGCCGGCCGATGGGACCGCCCCCGGTGATCTATGGCGATCGCTCGCCAAACGCGCCGCCGCAGGGCTATCGCGACAACGGCGTTCCGGCCGCCGGCGTTGCCTATGGCGACGACCGCAACGGCATGCGTCCGCCCGAGGCGGTTGGTGCCGCCGGTGTCACCGGAACGGTGCCGCAGCAGCAGGCGCCGGTCGATGCCAATGGCAAGCCGCTGCGGATCGCGTCGCTGCCGGCGGACGAGCAGCCGGAAGACGGGCCGGCGCAACTGGCGCCGAACCTGCGTCGGCAGGAAGTGGCGTTCGCGACCAAGGAGCCGGCTGGCACCATCGTCGTCGATACGCCGAACACCTACCTCTATTACATCCTCGGCAATGGCCGGGCGATCCGTTATGGCGTCCGCGTCGGCCGCGACGGTTTCACCTGGACCGGCGTGCAGAAGATCACCCGCAAGGCCGAATGGCCGGATTGGCATCCGCCGACGGAGATGATCGAGCGTCAGCCCTATCTGCCGCGCTTCATGGCCGGTGGACCCGGCAATCCGCTCGGCGCTCGCGCGATGTATCTCGGCTCGACGGTGTATCGCATCCACGGCACCAACCAACCGTCGACCATTGGCAAGTTCGTCTCGTCGGGCTGCATCGGCATGCTGAACGAGGACGTCTCGGACCTGTTCGAGCGCACCAAGGTCGGCACCCGCGTGGTTGTGCTGCCTGGCGGTGCCGCCCCGGGAACAGCGACGGCCTCCGCCGCGCCGATGCCCGCCAACCCGATGGCGCCGACCCAGGCCCAGGCCGCGCCGCTGCCCGGCACGCAGCCGACTTCGGTGCAGCCGCTGCCCGCGCCGGTGACGGTGCGCTAGGCCCATCTGCAATTCATCATGAAAAAGGCGCGCGAACAGCGCGCCTTTTTTGTTGCTGATAAACGCCTGGTCTCAGCCCAGTCGCCGCGGCGGCTCGGCGCCCTTGGTGAAGGCGTCGATGTATTCGACCATCTGCTGATAGTGCGTCTGCAGGCTCTCGCGCGTCGCGTAGCCGAGATGCGGCGTGATCACGACGTTGTCGAGCTTGCGAAGCGGGTGATCTGACGGCAGCGGCTCGACCGAGAACACGTCGATGCCGGCGCCGGCGATCTTCTTGTCACGGAGAGCGACAAGGAGTGCGTCTTCGTCGACGATTGGCCCGCGCGCGGTGTTGACGAGATAGGCCTGTGGCTTCATGCGCGCGAGATCGGCGGCGCCGACCAGTCCGCGCGAGCGCGGGCTCAGCACGACATGGATGGTGATGATGTCGGCGGTCGCGAACAGATCGTCCTTGCTCGCGTAGCCGACGCCGGCCTCCTTGCACTTCTCCGGCGTGAGGTTGGGGCTCCAGGCGATGACGTTCATGCCGAACGCCTTGGCCATGCCGGCGACCTTGCTGCCGAGCTTGCCGAGGCCGATGACGCCAAGCGTCTTGCCCTCGATCTCGGTGCCGGCAAAGGTCTGCCAGGGCTCGCCGGCGTGCATGCGCGCATTCTCGCGACCGATGCCGCGGGTCAATTCCAGGATCAGGCCCATGGTCAGCGGCGCGGTGGGATCGCGGCTATATTGGGTGCCGCACAGCACCACCTTGCGGTCCTTGGCGGCCTCCATGTCGATTGCGGCGTTGCGCATGCCCGAGGTGATCAGGAGCTTGAGCTTGGGCAGCGCGTCGAGCAGGCTGCGCGGGAACGCCGTGCGCTCGCGCATCGCGCAGACGATCTCGAAATCCTTCAGCTTCGCTGCCGCATCCGCCTCGCTCGTGAACGGCTTGTCGAACACTGTCACGTCGACCCGGTCCTTGACCGCCGGCCAGTCGGCCAACGAAAGCGCGATGTCAAAATAGTCGTCGAGGATTGCACAGCGCAGCCGCGTCATCGGGAAGATCCATTCAGGGTGAGGGCGACGGCAAGGACATTAACCGCCGGGGATCCCTGATGGTCGCGCGCAATCGGCAGGCGCGCAAGCGGGTGCGGTTTCAAAAAGCGGCGATTGTCACACCGGCCGAGACGGCCTCTCGGCCTTGGTGGAGCGGATGTCGGCCAGCATCGTCCGGACCACCGGCGACAATGCCATCTGCTTGGCGCGGCAGGCCGGACCCGGACCACGCATATAGTGCAGTTCCGGCCGGTAGGGGTTGAAGGCCCTGGCGACGAAGGCGCGCAAAAAGGCGCGGAATTCGGCGAACGGCGTCGCCTCGCCCTTGATCGCCGGACGCGAAAGAGGTGCTGAAATGATGGTAGCCATGACGCGGCCTCTGCTGTCTTGCTCGCGGTTCTGCCCCGAAAAACGCCATTTTTCGGCGTTGAGAACGAGTTTTCGCCTGATTTATTAAAAGATGGTTTCAATTGTCATGATCGGGCGCACACATGGTGGCGAACCCGTAGTCACCCGTGGTGAACAGACGAAACGTGGTGAACGGACGGAAAACAGAGGACCCGCGGTTGCGCTTTCGGGGACCGGCCGCTACATCGGCGGCAGCAAAATTTCCACAAATCGGATCAATTCCAGGGACAGCGGATGGCTCGCCAGTTCATCTATTTCATGCAGGGTCTGACCAAGGCATATCCGACCCGAAAAGTGCTCGATAACGTCCATCTGTCGTTCTACCCGGACGCCAAGATCGGCGTGCTCGGCGTCAACGGCTCGGGCAAGTCGACGCTGCTCAAGATCATGGCCGGCCTCGACAAGGAATATAACGGCGAGGCCTGGGTCGCCGAGGGCGCCCGCGTCGGCTATCTCGAGCAGGAGCCGCACCTCGATCCCGCGCTCAACGTCCGTGAGAACGTCATGCTCGGCGTTGCCAAGCAGAAGGCGATCCTCGACCGCTACAACGAGCTCGCGGTCAATTATTCGGACGAGACCGCCGATGAGATGACCAAACTGCAGGACGAGATCGAGGCGCAGGGCCTGTGGGATCTCGACAGCAAGGTCGACCAAGCGATGGACGCGCTGCGCTGCCCGCCCGACGATGCCGACGTCACCAAGCTCTCGGGCGGCGAGCGCCGCCGCGTCGCGCTGTGCCGCCTGCTGCTCGACCAGCCGGAATTGCTGCTGCTCGACGAACCGACCAACCATCTCGACGCCGAGTCGGTGTCGTGGCTGGAAGGCCATCTACGGAATTATCCGGGCGCGATTCTGATCGTGACCCACGATCGCTACTTCCTCGACAACGTCACGGGCTGGATTCTCGAACTCGACCGCGGCCGCGGCATCCCCTACGAGGGCAACTATTCGTCCTGGCTGCAGCAGAAGCAGAAGCGGCTCGAGCAGGAAGGCCGCGAAGACGCCGCCCACCAGAAGACGCTGGCCCGCGAGCAGGAGTGGATCGCGTCCTCGCCAAAGGCGCGTCAGGCCAAGTCGAAGGCGCGCTACCAGCGCTACGAAGAGCTGCTGAAACAGGCCAGTGAAAAGCAGACCCAGACCGCGCAGATCACGATCCCGGTCGCCGAACGGCTGGGCCAGAACGTCGTCGACTTCGAAGGCCTCAGCAAGGGTTTTGGCGACCGCATGCTGATCGACGACCTTACCTTCAAGCTGCCGCCGGGCGGCATCGTCGGTGTGATCGGTGCCAACGGCGCCGGCAAGACCACGCTGTTCAGGATGATCACCAAGCAGGAAGAGCCGGACAAGGGCTCCATCACGGTCGGCGAAAGCGTTCATCTCGGCTATGTCGACCAGTCGCGCGACGCGCTCGACGGCAAGAAGACGGTGTGGGAAGAGATTTCAGGCAACAACGAGCTGATCCTGCTCGGCAAGAAGGAAGTCAACTCGCGCGGCTATTGCTCGTCGTTCAACTTCAAGGGCGCCGACCAGCAGAAGAAGGTCGGCGCGCTGTCCGGCGGTGAGCGCAACCGCGTGCATCTTGCCAAGATGCTGAAGTCGGGCGCCAACGTGCTGCTGCTCGACGAACCGACCAACGACCTCGACGTCGACACGCTGCGCGCGCTGGAAGAGGCGCTGGAGGATTTTGCCGGCTGCGCCGTCATCATCAGCCATGATCGCTGGTTCCTCGACCGCATCGCGACCCACATCCTGGCCTTCGAAGGCGACAGCCATGTCGAATGGTTCGAAGGCAATTTCCAGGATTACGAAAAGGACAAGATGCGCCGGCTCGGCCAGGACAGCATCATTCCGCATCGCGTGAAATACAAGAAGCTGACGCGCTGATCGGTTCGAGCGGTCGAGCGCGGCGATCGCGCCGCGTTCGACCGCTCTTCGTTTGCAGGATCGTGACGGCATCGCGGCGCAATCTGCGGCCAGTTGTCGCTTTTCAACGGCGCGGGATTGCGTAGATAAAGCGTTCCGCAAATCGAATCCCGCGAGCAATCCAACATGTCCGCCATTTCAGACGCGCGCGCGCCCGCGAAGGGCCGGTCGCTGCGTCCCGTTCCCATGCTGATCTTCGGATCGCGCTGGCTGCAATTGCCGCTCTATGTCGGCCTGATCATCGCCCAGGGCGTCTATGTCGTGCTGTTCCTGAAGGAACTCTGGCACCTGTTCGCCCATGCCTTCGATTTCAGCGAACAGCAGATCATGCTGGCCGTGCTCGGCCTGATCGACGTCGTCATGATCTCGAACCTGTTGGTGATGGTGATTGTCGGCGGCTACGAGACCTTCGTGTCGCGGCTCAATCTGCAGGGACATCCCGACGAGCCGGAATGGCTCAGCCACGTCAACGCCAGCGTGCTGAAGATCAAGCTGGCGATGGCGATCATCGGCATCTCCTCGATCCATCTGCTGCGCACCTTCATCGAGGCCGGCGCGTTGTCGTCGGGCAAGGGCAACTACACCGAGACCGGCGTGATGTGGCAGACCATCATCCACTGCGTCTTCATCCTGTCGGCCATCGGCATCGCAATCGTCGACAAGCTGTCGAACGACTCGATCGAAGGTGCCAAGCAGCAGGTCACGCTCTAGCTAACGGCGGCGCGGCGTCACCGCGCCGCGCGTGAGCCGAACAATGCCGGCGCGGATCTGCCGAGCCATTCGGGGATCTGCGCCGCGCCGCGCGGAAATCCGCGGGCCATCGCGAGGATGAACGCGGTCTGCCAGACGCCGAACAGCACCAGCCAACCCAGCAAGGTCGGCAGCCTGACGATCGCGCCGTAGATGATTCCTGCCGCGATGGCCGCGATCCAGGTCACCACGACGCTGTCGATCCGCCTGAACGCCGGGTTGGTCAGCAGCACGCCGAGAATGGTGATGGCTCCGCCGACGGCGCCACCGATGCCGCCGATCAGATAACCCATGTAGGGATTGTTGCCGAGCGTCTCGGTGATCTGCGCCGAATTCGCGGCATTGCCGTCGATCGGGACGGTCCTCGCATATTGGCCGAGCGCCTGAAGCGTGACGGCGCTGGCATCGTAAGCCGCGATCCATGCCGTCGTCGTGATTGCGACCACCAGCGCCAGCTGAAACCGGTCCCTGGCGCCAAACATGACGTTGCACGTTGCAACCGCCATGCCGAAGACCACGCCGGGCAGGATCGTGATCCCGCCGGCGTCGGAAACCACGAACGAATATTGCATGACGTTGAGCGCATAGGTTGCGATCAGGCTGCACATGACGGCGGATGCAAGCGCCAGCACGACGAAGGGCAGACTGGGCCGGCCGCGCGACTGCGCGCTTTCGGCCGCCAGCATCCGGTCCACCGCGGCCCGCGTCTCGGCGGCGGCGCTCCCCTGTGGTTCGAGGATCGTGACCGCCTTGAGATAGGTTGGAACCTGGTCGAGCGGGGTCGGCGCCATCATCACCGGCAGCACGCGGTTGCTGGGATTCGGCCATTTGGTCCGGGCAAAGGCGAGTTCGCTCAGCGTGTAGCGCCCCTTGGTCACCGATTCCGGACTGATCAGGAACACCATAAAATCGCTGCTTTCGATGGCTTTCTCGACGCGCGCATCGAAACTGTCGCCCGGCGGAAGATCGTCGTGCGAAAAGAAAACGTCATGATCGCAATTGCGCAGCGACTGGGCGATGCTGTCAGCCTGCGATTCCAATTCGGAGGGAAACGACAGAAATATGCGCATGGCAAAACTTACCACCCAGAATTGAATTCTAACAATTGCCGAGTTCACATTGCAATGCCTGTTTCCGCGGGATGAGATCGATCATGAAATGGCCAGCAACCATTGCCGCATTCGCGCTGCTGCTGTGTGCGCCGCTGCAGCGGCCCGCACACGCGGCCGACGCTGCTTTCACGCAGTTCATCGCCTCACTGTGGCCGGAAGCCAGGGAGGCCGGCGTGTCGCGCGAAACCTTTGATCGCGAGACGCGCGCGCTGGAGCCCGACTACAAGCTGCCCGATCTGATCCTGCCCGGACGTCCGAAGACCGGCGCGCCGGCGCAGGCCGAGTTCGTCCAGGTGCCGGCCGACTACATCAAGGAGGCCTCGATCGCGCGGCTCGCGGCGGAGGGGCAGAGGCTGTTGCAGAAGTATCGTCCGTCGCTCGATGCGATCGAGAAGCGGTTCGGCGTTCCCTCCACCATCGTGCTGGCGATCTGGGGCCGCGAGACCGACTACGGCCGCTATTCGCTGCCCTACGACACGCTGCGCGTGGTGGCGACGCAGGCCTATGTCGGCCGCCGCAAGGATCAGTACCGCACCGAGTTCATCCTCGCGCTGAAGATCCTCGGCGAGGGGCGCGGCGACGCGCAAGGAGCTGCGCTCGTCCTGGGCGGGTGCGACCGGCTACACCCAGTTCCTGCCGTCGGAGTATTACGAGCACGGCGTCGATCTCGACGGCGACGGCCGGGTCGACATCTGGCACTCAGTGCCGGATGCGCTCGCCTCGGCCGCGCAGCAGCTCGTCAACAAGGGTTGGCAACCGGGCGTGCGCTGGGCCTATGAGGTGACCCCGCCTGCCAGTGCCGATTGCACGATGGGCGTGCCTGAGGTGACCAAGCCCATCAGCCAGTGGCTGCGGGCAGGCTTCGTGCCGGTGCGCGGACAGAAGCTCAACGCTACCGAGCAGGCGCAATCGGCCTCGCTGCTGCAGCCCGAGGGTATCTACGGTCCGGCCTTCCTGACCACGCCGAACTACTTCGTGATTAAGGAGTACAATTTCTCCGATCTCTACGTGCTGTTCGTCGGTCATCTCGCCGACCGCATGACGAGCCCGCAGCCCTTCGCGACGCCATGGGCGGCCTCGAAGCAGCTGCGCTCGGCCGATGTCGAGGCGATGCAGCAGCAGCTGACGCGGATCGGCCTCTACAAGGACAAGCTCGACGGCAAAGCCGGGATGCAGACCCGCGCGGCGCTCGGCGCCTATCAGAAGCAGGCCGGGCTGAAGGTCGATTGCTGGCCGAGCGAGGCGGTGCTGCGCGCGATGAACGGAGCGCGCTGAGGCTCTAGCTTTTTGTTTTGACGCGTTTTCTTCGCGCGAACCGGTGTCCATCCCGCATCAAGTGCGGGACAGGCTTCGCTCGAAAACGCTCCAGAAAACAAAAACCCGGCCGTGAGGCCGGGTTTCCGAGGATGATGCAGATAGCCCGTCGATCGATCAGTCGCAAACCTGGATGCGACGGAAGCGCCAGCCGTAGCCGTCCCAGAACCGCTCGCGAACCCAGCGGCACGGAGCTTCTTCGACGTAAGTCGGCGCCGGCGCAACATAGACCGGGGCCGGACGGGCGCCTGCAATCGCGCCGCCCAGCAGGGCGCCGCCGATCAGGCCGCCGGCAACGCCGGCCGCGACGGCGCCGCCGTCACCAGCCTTGGCAGCCGGAGCAACCGCCAGCGAACCGGCAATCGTGGTAACGGCAACAAGGGCAGCTAAAGTCTTCTTCATGTCTTTGGCTCTCCTGGAAAGGTGGTGGCGTCTTGGTTCGACGCCGGGCTTGGGTGACTCAGCACGCTGATCTCGAACTGCTGTCTTGCTAAACAGCGCAGAACAGTCAACCGAAAGTAAACGTCCGCAGGCTCATCGCGCAGAAAAGCGGTTTTTTCTGGCCTTCAACAGCAGGCGTCCCGGAGAACAGTCGGTTTTCCGGGACATCTGGTTCGATTTAATCGAGATGAACGGCGATCAGTCGCAAACGCGGACCCTGCGCACGCGCCAGCTGTAGCCGTCCCAGAATCGCTGGCGCTGCCAGACACAATCGGGACCGTAGCCGGGCTCGGCGACATAGGCCGGACCGGGCGCGTAACCGGGCGCGTAGTAGCCGGGCGCATATCCCGGACCGTAGTAGCCGTTCTGCGATGCGATCGCGCCGCCGACGATGGCGCCACCGATCAATCCCGCGGCGACGCCGGCGGCGACACCGCGTTGTGCCTGGGCCGGGGCGGGCATCGCCACAGCCGAAATCGCCAGGGTGGCGGCGGCGCCGAGCGCCAGCAATGTCTTCTTCATGGCATGACCTTTCTCACGGGAGCCGAGGACAGCGTATGCAAGCAATCTGTCGAGCTCAAGGGTTCCACATTCCGCTTGAATGATCAATGAACGAGGCCGCCGCAATCGCGACCGAATCCCTGCAGTCATTTGAATTTCTTGCAGCGCACAAACCGAGCCAGGCGCTGGAGCGGGAATTGGGCCACAAACCGCCCCGATTCCGCTGCGGACCCCAGTTTCGATTTAGACTCGTTCCAATATGAATCCCGCATCAGTTTGGAATTGCTACAAGAACTGCTTTTTCCTTTTGCATCCCGCCGGGGGCGACAATATCCATATTGCCAAGCATCACCGATGGACCCGCCTTCTCCGATGATTGTCTGTTCCTGTAACGTCCTCAGCGACCACGATGTCCGCAATGCCGTGAGCGCCGGCGGGCCCGTGACACGAAATGCCAAGCAGGTCTATGGCTGCCTCGGCTGCAGTGCCGAATGCGGCCGCTGCGCGCGCACCATCAAGGCGATCATCGACGAGGCGCTCGGTCCCTGCGCCAAGGCCTGCTGCGCCGGCTGCCCCCACGCCGGCCATCCGCATGCTGCCAACGAGGACGACGCCGAGCCGGCCGAATTCGCGCTCGCGGCCTGCTAAAGCTGCCTTTTTTCGACGCGTTTTCTTCGCGCGAGCCGGCTTCCGCTTCGCGCGAATGCGCACGGCAATTCCACCCGAATCCGGTTATCCACGCGCCGCTTCTGCGCAGGGTTGCTCTTGCCGGCGATCTGATTTAGAAACATTCTAAATTCATACCGGCCAGCGTTGGCCGCGACAGGTGGAGTGGATCATGCAAGGCGACCCGAAGGTCATTGATTATCTGAACAAGGGGCTGCGCAGCGAACTGACCGCCATCAATCAGTACTGGCTGCACTACCGGATGCTCAACAATTGGGGCCTCCTGGAGATGGCCAAGGTCTGGCGCAAGGAGTCCATCGAGGAGATGGAGCACGCCGACAAGTTCGTCGATCGCATCCTGTTCCTCGACGGCTTCCCGAACCTGCAGGTGCTCGATCCCCTGAAGATCGGCCAGGACGTCAAGGAGATCATCGAGTGCGATCTGGCCGCCGAGATCGGCGCCCGTACGCTCTATCAGGAGGCGGCGACCTACTGCCACGGCGTCAAGGATTACGTCAGCCGCGACCTGTTCGAGAAGCTGATGAAGGACGAGGAAGACCACATCGACTTCCTCGAGACCCAGCTCGACCTGATCAAGCGCATCGGTCTTGAGCTCTACACCCAGAAGCACGTCGGTCATCTGAAGGGCGAGGAGTCCTGATCGCCTCCGTCGCTCGGAGAGCGGCTCCTAAACTGCGAGAGGCCGTCCTTGCGGGCGGCGTCTTTTGCTTTCGCGCTTCCGATTGCAGCGGCGCCGGTCAGTAGCACCTGATGATGTTGATGGTACGGTCGCCACCGCGCCCGGGCACCGTGACGCTCTCCGTCGGGCAGCTCGACACATAGGGGCGATCCGACGGCACCACGGCGGGCGGATATCGATGCGCCCAATCCCAGGGCACGTCCTGGGTGTAGGTGTAGCGAACGTCGTTCGAGACCGGAGGGGGGACCTCGGCGGCGAAGGGCACGCCGGCGGCGCCATCATAATATCCGCCCGCATCCGGCAGGACGATGCCGGGCACGCGCAGGTGATGGCGGAAGGCCGGATGGTGCGAGCTAAACGTGCCGCGCGGCGCCGTCCCGGATCTCGCATAGGTCTCGGTTGAGGAAGCAAGCAGCAGCGCTGCAACGCCAAAGGACGCAATCAGCGCCCCATAAGTTCGATACGCCATTGTTCGATAAGCCATGGCACGCACCAATCGGTTACGGAGCATTGTGCGGACGCTAGGACGGGCCGCATTGCGCCGGCAAACTCATCCTTAATTATTGGTTAAAAAGTAAGGTTAACAGGAGGTAAATGTTTCAAATTGGCGCGATCTGATCGCGCCGTCGCGCGGCGCAGCCGGCGGGGGCTGTCAGACCGCATCGGCAGGAACCAAGCAGCTGATGATGATGCCGCCGCGGTGATGCACGTACCACACCACGGCTTCGCCGACCGGATTGCCGCGATCGCGGATCACGGCGCGTTCCGGCACCATCATCCATTCGCCCTCGATCGGCACCCAATAGGCGCCGCCCCGAACGTCGTAACTAGTGCGATGGCCGTCGGAGATGTCGCAGCACGGCACGCCATTCGGTGCGATCACGCTCTTGAACCAGGCGCGGATATCCGGCGGCACGTTCTCGTATTGACCGTTGTCGAAAGCCAGCGCAGCGCCCGCCATCATGGCGAGCCACCCAAGCACCGCGATATGCGTGAGCCTTCGCATTGCCTTCCTCCGGCGAAAACTTCTGCGTCACCCGCGCGGGTCGTGCGCGAATCCGATGCTTGCGCGATTAGGCACGAACCGCACGCGAGATGCATGCTCAAAGAATGAGCGAAGCAACGCGGCACGGCTTGATGCGGTGCGAGGTCGCTGCGCTCAGGATGCTGTCTTCGCGCGCGCCTTCTTCGCGGGCTTCACCGCGATATTGTCCCGGGCCATGCTGAGCGCGCTGCGCAGCGTGACCTGATCGGCTTTCGCCAGACGGACGTTGGTGCTGCCGCTTTTGCCCCAGCCGCCCGGCACCGGCCGGAAGATCTCCGGCTCGGCCTCGACCACCATCGCTTGTTGCTCCGGCGTCAGCTTCACCATGCCCCAATCCTGGTCGGGATAGCCGAGCGTTGCGAAGATGCGTTTGCCGACACGGAAATCGGCGTGGCCGTGATGCGCGCCTTCGACCACCTCGGGCAGGCTCAGCGCAACGCGACGGAAGCCATTTGCCGACATCGCCTGACCTCGATCGCTACGTCGCGTGTTGCGGCGCGGTCTGCAGCAATTCCTGCAATTGCCTGGAATAGAATTTGGCGTCGCCGGTCGTGAGGTGGCCGCGCGTCTCGGTGCTCGCCGGGATCAGATAGATCTTGCCGTTCCCGATCCGCTTCACCGCGGCCTCGGTGACGCCGGTCTCCGGTGGATTGCGTTCATCGTCGGCAGCGTTGATCGCGAGCAGGGTGGCATCGATCTTCTCCATCCCGGTGGACGGATCATAATCGTGCGAGGCCTCCCACTGGTAGATGTAGTCGTTGGCGTCAGCGGTGACCGGCAGGGCCAACTGGTCATCGACCATCTTGTCGGCCTGCGGTGCCGATGGCGCCAGCGTCTGATAGCCGAGCGTGCCGCCGGCGCTCGCGAAGCGATAGGCCGCGATGGCGTATTTCATCATCCGCGGCTGGCTGGTGTAGTTGCCGCCATTGTAGTCGGGATCGCTGCGGATTGTTTCCAGCATGGTCCGCCGCAGGATCCAGTTGCGCGCGGCCATCGCTGATGGCTGCGAGGCCATCGGTACCAGAATGTCCATCATCTGCGGATAGCGCACGCCCCAGATCCAGGTGTGCATGCCGCCCATCGAGTTGCCGATCACGAGCCGCAGATGCTTGATGCCGAGCCCCTCGGTGACGAGCCGGTACTGCGCATCGACCATGTCGTTGTAGTCGTATTTCGGAAAGCTGGTCCGCATCGCATCCGACGGCTTCGAGGATTTGCCGTGCCCGATGCCGTCCGGAATGATGATGTAGTATTTCGACGCATCGAGCGGCTGGCCCGGGCCGAACAGCTGGCCGGCAAAGGTCGGCGTCAGCATGCTGGCGGCCGAGCCGCCGGAACCGTGCAGCACCAGCACCGGCTGTCCGGTCGGTGCGCCGAGCGTGGTGTAGTGCAGCCGCAGTTCCGGCATCACTTCGCCGCTGTGAAACCTGAAGTCCTTCGCGATCCACTCGCCATCCTGCGGGGCGGGATAATCTGCAGCCATGGCCATTGCCGACATCGAGACGAAAGCGGCCACAAGCGCCGCGCACCAACGGAACATCATGCTTCTTCCCACGCGCGGCACGTTTGTCCAGCCGCTTGGCCGCAAGCCTAGCATGACGGAAAGCGATGTCCGAGAGCTGCGCGGCGCGGAACTGGCGAAGATGTGTCCGGCTAACTCGCCTTCAGCACGTTCAGCGCATACCATCCCCAATACACACGATGGCGCTGGATCAAGCCATTCTCGATTTCCATGATCTCGACGAGATCCATCTGATCGCCGTCGGGCGATTGCCGCGGATATTCCCAGGTGAGGATCCGGCCGTCGCTGAAGAAGCCCTGCTTGAAGCGGCGGCGCTGCGGCGGGTTGGTGCGGAACACGCGGGTGATGAACTCGCGCAGCGCGTCACGGCCGCGGACGGTCCCATCCCTGGTCTGCATCAGGTGCTGAACCAAGGGGCTCTCGATCGAGGCGTCGGATGCGTAAAGCGCCAGTGCCGCCTCGAGGTCCTTGTTGCCGAGGGCTTCATCCCAGAGCCTGTAGATGCGTTCCGCGTCGGTGCTGTTGGCCGTCATGATTGTTCCCTTGCGCTTCGTTGAACGGCACCGATCTGACCGGATCAGGCGGCCGCGACGTTTCAGGAAAATCTGAAATGAGTTTCGCGGCCTTGCGAATGCTTGTAGGACGTTCCGGTCCGATACGGAGGACGACGCGGTGGGATCATCCCAATCGGTGCAGACGGGATTTTCGCGGATCGCCGAGGCACTGGGCGATCCGGTGCGGGAGGCGATGGTCAGCGCGCTGGCCGACGGCAAGGCGCTGCCGGCGGGCGAGCTTGCTGCGGTCGCCGGCATTTCGCCGCAAGGCGCCAGCGCGCATCTGCAGAAGCTGGTGGACGCGCGCGTGCTCTCGGTGTGGGCACAGGGCAGGTTCAGATATTACCGGATCAGGGACGACGATGTCGCGGCGCTGATTGAGAGCCTGGTCGATCTCGCCGCCAAGAGCGCTGCCAAGACCTCCGCCGGGCGCCGGCGTGCGATGCCGGCCGAGCAGCTCAGGCAATCGCGCACCTGCTACCATCACCTTGCGGGCCAGCTCGGGGTGCTGCTGTCCAATGCGCTGATCCGCCGCCGGCTTGTCGTCATCGACGGCCGCGATGGTCGCGTGACGGAGCAGGGGCTGGCCTGGTGTCGGGCCGAAGAGATCGATTTCGATCCTGCGCGGCGGCCGCATTTGCGGCTCTGCAACGACTGGACCGAGCGCGTGCCGCATCTCGCCGGTCCCTTCGCCAATGCCGTGCTGACGCGGCTGGTCGAGATGCGCGGCGTTGCGTTGCATCGCATTCCGCGCGCGTTGCGGATCACCGACCGGGGACGGGCGTTCTTCGATCGGCTTGGCGTGCAGGTTCCGTTCTGAGCCGCGGAAGCAAATTAGCGTCCGTCTTCAACCTCGGTCTCCGGGCGGTCGTTGCCGGCGGCGGTTTCGGTCAGCCATTTGCCGTCCGACGTCTCATACTGAATCGCCTCGGTGCGCCCGGGAACACGTTGCTCATTGGCGGCGCGCCGGGCGGCGGCAAGCGCCGCGGCATGGGTTGGAAACGGTTCCGAGAACACCCCGTTGACGGTATAGGCCCAGCCGCCATCGTGCTGGACGACCTTGTAGATCACGTGGCTCATCCGGAACCTCGCTGCGCCGTGGGACGATGAGGGTGCCAGAATAGCCCACGATGTCGTATTTTGCAGCAGCCGATCGTCTTTGAGAGAGCCGCCCCGCTGCTGCGGGCGAGGGAGACCGACATGTGCCGCAATATCAAGACGCTGTTCAACTTCGAGCCGCCCGCCACCGAGGACGAGATCCGCGCTTCCGCGCTGCAGTTCGTGCGCAAGCTGTCCGGCTTTAACAGGCCGTCGCAGTCCAATGAAGCCGCCTTCAATCTTGCGGTGACCGAGGTCTCGGACGCCGCGCGCAAGCTCCTGATCTCGTTGCAGACCGCGGCGCCCACCCGCGATCGCGAGGTGGAGGCGGAGAAGGCGAGGGAGCGTTCGCGCCTGCGGTTCGGCTGAGGCCACAGCCAGTCCGTGATGCAGGTCACGGTACGGCGTCCTACCCCGGGGCATGATTTGCCGTTCATCCCGGCCCCGGAGCAACACGATGAAGCCTGCCGTCCTGCTCGCCCTCTGCTCGATCGCGTTCGCCGTCCTGTGGACGAGCGGCATGCTGTGGTCGAGCGGGACGATCGACCTTGCCAACGTCATCATCCTGTCGGTCTGCGGGGCGTTCGCCGGCGTTGCCTGGTACTACGCGATGCGCTGGGTTTTCCAGCTCGTGCACCTCGTCCGGCCCACCGATCCTCCGGCCAATCCGGACCCGGAGCGATAAACAGGACGTCACACAGGGCGTCACCCTTGCAAACCGGCTGCAACGGGCGTTGTTTGTTGCGACCTGAGGGGGCACCATGCGCATCATCATCGCGCTCGTCGTCGCGCTGACGTCGTCAGCTGCTTTTGCCGGCACGTCCGAAGGCTACGGCATGGGCGGCTGGATCGCGAAATTCCAGCCCGAGATCGATCGCGCCAACGCCTCCGGCGAGCTATTCCGCATCAAGGGGCATTGCCAGTCGAACTGCACGCTGTTCCTGGGGCTGCGCAGCGTCTGCGTCGAGCGCAGCGCGACGCTGTTGTTTCATGCCGGCCATGACCGTCAGCGCAACATCAATGCGATGTCGACCCAGCGGATGCTGGACGCCTACAAGCCTGCGCTGCGGCAATACGTCCTCGCGCACCACTACATGGACACGCTGGAATTCCACGCGATCCCGGGCGCGATGATCATCGACCGCTTCGGTTACAAGGAGTGCCCGCGCGGATAAGAGAGACAGGAACGATTACTTCTTGTCCTTCTTGCGGTGCTTCTTCTTTTTCTTGTGATCGTCGTCTTCGTCGTCATCTTCCGCGAAGTCGATCGCATCGACATCGAGCGCGATCGCCTCCGCGGCGGCGCGCTCGGCGGCATCGCGCTCGGCGAGCTCAGCGGCTTCGTGCTCCCTGGTGCGCTTGTAGTCTTCCCAGGCGTCGAAGATCATGTGCAGCCACGGCATCACCTGCTCGATCGACGGCAATTGTCCGGGCGGGCCGGCTTCACCACGCGGGCCGGCCGGACCCTGCGACCCCTGCGGACCGGCTTCGCCACGCGGACCCTGCACGCCCGCCTTGCCCTGCGCCCCCGGCTTGCCCTGGGGGCCTGGCTTTCCGACCGCTCCGGCCTTGCCCTGCGGACCGGGCTTGCCGCGCACACCTTCCGGCCCCGGCCGGCCCGGATGTCCTTGCGGACCGGGCCGTCCCGGCTCGCCCTGACGACCCTGCGGCCCCTGCGCTCCTCGTGACCCCTGGCGGGAAGTTGTTTCGTCAGCCACTGATATGCTCCGTCGCGATGTGAAGCCGCTTGTAACAGAGGTTGGACGACGGCTTCAATTCTGCCCGTCCGCACGGATGCGAGCGATCAACAGTCATAATTCCATGTGCATATGACAATGGAGAGCGGGTTGCGGTTTCCGAACGACAGGCACGGCGAGGCCGCGGGCGAAGGACCGCAACCGCTCGACATTGTCGTAACGCGACGCGATGTGCTTGACGAAGCGAGCTTTCGCAGCACGGGCGTGCTCGATCTCTATGAGGAGCTGTTTCCCGCAAGTGAGCGCGACAGCGCTGACGACATCGTGCGCTGGCTGCTGTCGGATGATGTCGGCGAGCGGCGGCATTTCAGCGTCGGCGGCCGCAAGATGTCCTATCGGCTCGACTCGCGCTGCTTCATCCTCCGCGCCGCCGGGCGTGCGATCGGGCTCGGCTTCTTCACTTATGATCATGCAAGCGATTTGATCTATTGCAACCATGTCGGCATCGGGACGGCGTGGCGCGGCGGCGGCCTGGCGCACGCGTTCTATCGCCAGATGGTCGGCATGCTCGATGCGCTGTTTCCGCGCAACATCGGCGTGGTGCTCGAAGTCGAGCCGTTCGATCGTGACCGCCTGCAAACGATCATCGCCGATCTCGAACGAGCGGGCAGGCGGCAACTCGAGGCGGATGAACAGGCCGAGCTCCGCAGATTGCTACGCGTCAGCTGGTATGACAGGCTCGGCTATTCCGTGTTCTGCGACGCGCGCACGATGCGGCCGCTTGCATGCTGCTCGCCGTGCCTCTATCCGTCCCTGCCGTCATCGGATTGGGCAGCAGGAGAGGAGAGCTACTGGCTGATGTGGCAGGCACGGACCGGCGCGCCCTCTGCGGAGATGCGCGCAGGTCTGCTGTGGCACCAGGCCACGACCGCGATCTATGTCGAGATCCTCGCAAAATCCCTGGTCGCGGCGGACCCGATCGGCCGCCGCTTCTATTGGGACTATGCGACCGCACTGGTCGCCCGGACGCTGCAACTGACAGCGACGACCGACGTGCATCTCGCACGCTGTCTCGGTGACGATGACCGCCAGCTGTTGTCGCGCTGGCGGCGCCTTGTGATCGACCTGATCTAAAGTCCACTCAGGCTGCGGCGTGCTCGCTCAACGGCACGTCGATGCCTTCGGCGGAATATTCGCGGATCTTGTTCCGCAAGGTCCGGACCGATAGCCCGAGCACGCGGGCGGCGCGGGTGCGGTTGCCGTCGCAGCGCGCGAGCGTCTGCAGCACGAGTTCCCGCTCGACTTCATCGACGGTCGCGCCGATCAGAAGTGGAACGATTTCATTTGGAGCCAGCGACGGCAGCATAACTTCCGGCGACGGCACGGTGGACGCGTAGGACATGTACTCCTCCCGATCAACGCCCGCTTCGTCGGTGAAGCGAAGACATCGAGAAACAACTACCCCGTATATCCACGGTGTGCCGGTTTGGTTAACAAGTCCTTAATATCCACCTAACTCCCTGCTCTGTAAGCAAAATACCTAGAAATCGCCACGATTGCGGTTCCATCCGTCACAATGTCCGGTAACCGCCATCGACCATCACGATCGATCCCGAGACGTAGGCCGACAGGTCCGAGGCGAGGAAGATCGCTGGGCCGACGATGTCCTCCGGCTTGCCGGCGCGGCCGAGCGGGGTGTGGTCCATGAAGACCTTGACCAGGTCGGGATTGGTGGCGCGCACCTTCTCGTTGAGCGGCGTCTCGATGAAGCCGGGGCCGATCGCATTGACGCGCACGCCATCCTTGCCGAGCTCGGCGGCCAGCGCCTTGGTGAAGCCGAGCACGCCATGCTTGGAGGCGGTATAGGCCGGCGAGCTCGGCGTGCGCAGATGCACGAAGGACTGGATCGAACCGATATTGACGATGCGTCCCTTGTTCTTGCGCAGCGGCGCAAGGAACGAATGCGTCACGTTGAAGACGCCGGTGAGATTGATCGAGATGATGTCTTCCCAATCCTTGATCACGGCCTCCTCAGTGCCGAGCATGCCGTTGCGGCGCGCGATGCCGGCATTGTTGACCAGGATCGAGACGGCTCCGACCTTGTCGGCCACCTGCTTCGCCATCGCGATGCAGGCGTCGCGATCGGTCACGTCGAGCACAAAGCTCTCCGCCTTACCGCCGGCGCTGCGGATCTCCCTGGCCGCCTCCGCCGCCGCATCGCCGTTCATGTCGAGCAGCACGACCCGCGCACCCTCGCGGCCGTAGCCCAGCGCGATGGCGCGTCCGATGCCCGAGCCTGCACCGGTGATGACGGCGATGTGATTGTCGAGAAGGGCCATGGCGTTTCCTCGTTCTGATTTTTGAGCGTTGTCGACAACACTATTCAAAACTGCGCCAAGCGAAACGCCAGGCCGCGTTTGCGCGTTGCTGTTATCCGGATTCGGATGACAGGACGGACGGCGGAGATGGACCCGCATATCAGACACTGGAAAGTTGCGATCGAGCGCTTCTGCGCGGCGCCGGACCCCGACTATCGCGAGATGGCCAGGATGATCGCCGAGATCGCCGCGACCGACATCGACGAGACGCTGCGGCATGCGGCCGCACAGGTGCTGCCGATCCTGCGCCAGGCGGCGCTGAAATCGGCCGACCGCCGCACCAGGTCGATGGCGCTGCGCCGTCTCGGCATCGTCAGCGATGCGCTGCACACGCTGTCCGCGCCGCGGTTCGGCCGGCGTGGCCTGACACCGAAGGTGCTGACTCAGGAAGAGCGGTACCGGCAATTGCTCGGCCTGCCGTTTGGCCGCCACCTTGCAGCGAACGAAATCCATCAGGCTTTCAAGCGCGCCGCCAAGACGGTGCATCCCGACGGTGGCGGCAACGGTCCGGCATTCCTCGAACTCGCCGCCGCCCGCGACGCCTTGATCAAGCATCACTAGAGAATGCTCTGGCCGTCAGGCGCTCACGGCGGAATGGATGGCGCGGCAATGCTGCACGATGTTGTCGTGGGCGACGACGAACTGCTTCAGCGGCGTCTCGATATCGTAGAAATAGATGTTAGCGATGAAACCATAGAGTCCGGCATCGATCGCGGTCGGCGTGTCGCCGTGCACATAGCCTTGCTGCGGGATCAGCGCAGCGATCGCGGCAAGATCTGCAAGGCCGCGCGCCATCGCCGCATCGGGATCGAAGCGGCCGATGCCCTGGTAGTAGTAGCGCTGGGCATTGTATTCTTTCGCCTTGAGCAGACCCTCGTCCGTCAGCGCCGGGTGCTCTTGCTTCAACGCATCGCGGAACAAGTGCCAGTAGCGCTCGTCCTTCCAGCGCGAATACGACATCACCCAATAGAGGTCGTCGAGCATCCGTGTGATCAGCAAGTTCTGCGTTCGCTGTTGCGGCGTCAGCGAGGCATCAATCGAAAGGCGATATTTCCGGGTGAGCCAGGCGAGGATGGTCTCGCTGTCGCCGACCGTGTCAGTGCCGTCGACGATATAGGGCAGCTGGCCGCGCGGCGCCTTCGAGGCGTCGAAGATGTGCTCGTGGCGGAACGGCACGCCGGCGAGCCTTAGGAAGGCAAACACCTTCAAGCCGTAGCCGTTGTTGTCGGCGACGCCGAACAGCGGCGGGTAGGAATAGAGTGTGAGCATGTCGCACCGTCCCAAAGGTTGAACAGGGGGCTCTACGACAGGATAACGCAGTGTGGGCAAATCGCCAGCGTGCCTACCATCTCACGTTCGAACGGGAATGGTGGGCACGGCGCGAGCGCGCCTTTGCCCACCCCGCAGTTCGAATACGGCTCAGAACGCGCAGGTGCCGTTGTTCAGGAGGCCGGTCTTGTAGACGAACGCGGCATCGAAGGTCGGCAATTCCTCGCTGACGACCGAGAAGTTCGCCGGCCACGGCGTGGTCGGGATGCTCTGGTCCCAGATCTGGCAGAACCCGGTGTCCTGCCAGCGGATCAGGTGATAGGGGTTGGCGCTGGCCGGGCTTGCCGCGGCAAGCACGGTGGCGGCAATGGCGGCACAGGCAATCGCGAGACGACGCATGGGGAAATCTCCGGTTTGAAAAAATGCACGCTCCGCAAGGCAATTGTGGAGCTCTGGGGCCGATCGCCCCGGACATGCAGTGAGTGTTACAATCCCGGGAACAGGTTCAACGTCGATTGCGCCGAAATATCCGTCAGCAAACGGCCGGCGCTGTGCCAAAAATTGCGCCGGGTGATGCGCTTGCTACAGTCGGCGCGTTGCGATTCGCGCCGTCGTCGCGACGCGTGCAAATCGATGTGAGCAAATCGACTGAGTAACTCCTGGGGAGACCGCACATGAAACTTTCATCCACCCTTCGCGCCGCGCTGGTCGCGCTGATGGCGTTCATCGGCCTTGCCTTCTCTTCGGCGGCCCGTGCCGACAGCGGCTTCGTGACGCTGACGATCTACAAGGCGGGATGGATCATCGGCGGCTCCGGCGGCAGTGGTGTCCTGACCTTCCGCGGCCGCTCCTATGCGCTCTCGACCGGCGGTCTCGACTACGGTCTGGTGTTCGGCGGCTCCAAGACCGTGCTGCGCGGCCGCGTCAGCAACATCAACCGTCCGTCCGACGTTGCCGGCGTCTACGGCGCAGCGGGCGCGGGGCTTGCGGTCGGCCGCGGCGCCCGCGCGATCGTGCTGACCAATCAGAAAGGCGCGGTGCTCGAATTGACCGGCCACCAGGTCGGTCTGATGGCCAATGCCGATCTGAGCGGCCTTGCGATCACGATGCGGTAGAGCATTGAGTGCGCGTGCGATGCTGTCCCGGCACCGGCCGGGACGGAGGGCGTTTACCTGAACAGATGCAGCGCCGCGTATTGCAGCAGCATGATGGTCTTGGCATCGACGATGCGGCCGTCGCCGATCATGGCGAGCGCCTCGTCGATCGAGAGTTCGAGCACCTCGATGTCCTCGCCCTCGTCGGCGAGCCCGCCGCCTTCGCCTGTGCGCATCGCAGCGTCGTATTCGGCGACGAAGAAATGCAGCTTCTCGGTCACTGCGCCCGGCGTCATGAAGGCTTCTAACACCTTCCGCACGTGGTCGAGCCGGTAGCCGATCTCTTCCTCCGCCTCGGCGCGAATGCGCGCCTCCGGCGCGGCGTCGTCGAGCATGCCGGCGGCGGCCTCGATCAGGAGATCGTCATAGCCGTTGGCGAAGGCGGGGTAGCGGAACTGCCGCACCAGCACGACGCTGCGGGTCTTCAGATTGAAGGGCAATAGCACCGCGCCGTTGCCGCGGTCATAGCTTTCGCGGACCTGGGTCTGCCACTCGCCATTGCCGCGGCGATAGTCGAACGTGGTGCTGGTGAGCAGGTAACGGGCTTTGGAGAGGACGCGGACGTCCTTGACGCGAACGCGGTCGGCGATGCTCATGCGTAACCCTTCAACTCCCTCACGGCGTCGCTTCGCGGCCGTCGAGCCATTTCGCCAGCATGACCGAGGTCGACTCCTCGTAGCCGAGCGTCTGGTAGAATGCGCTGGCTTTGGCGTTCTCGCGGCGGATCAGCAATTGCAACTTCGGCACGCCGGCCTGGCGTAGCCAGTCCTCGACCGCCTGCATCATGGTGCGGCCAAGCCCCTTGCCCTGGCGGCGAGGGTCGACCGCGACGTAATAGACCCAGCCGCGATGGCCGTCATGGCCGACCATCGCGGTTGCGACGATCGCGCCGGCGTCGCGGCCGACCAGCACGGCCGAACTCGGTCCGCGGCGCGCCAGCGCGATGTCGGCTGAGGGATCGTTCCACGGCCGCGTCAGGCCGCACGCCTGCCACAGTGCGACGACATCGGCGACGTCGGCATCGGCAATCGGAGCAATGGTGAGGGAGGGCATCGTCGCCTGCGCGGTCACAGCACCTTGCCCGGATTCATGATGCCGAGAGGATCGAGCATCGCCTTGACCTGCCGCATCAGCTCGATCGCGACCTTGTCCTTGACGTCGGGCAGTTCGTCGCGCTTGAGCACGCCGATGCCGTGCTCGGCCGAGATCGAGCCGCCCATCCGCAGCACGATCTCGAACACCACGGCGTTGACGTCGTGCCAGCGCGCCAGGAAGTCGGCCGTATTGGCGCCGACCGGCTGGCTGACATTGTAGTGGATGTTGCCGTCGCCGAGATGGCCGAACGGCACCGGCCGCGCGCCCGGGATCAGCTTCACCACCGCCGCATTGGCCTCCTCGATGAAGGCGGGCACGGCTGCGACCGGCACCGAGATGTCGTGCTTGATCGAGCCGCCCTCCGGCTTCTGCGCCGCCGACATCTCGTCGCGCAGTTTCCAGAACGCCTGGCGCTGGCTCAAATTGGCCGCGATGACGGCGTCATCGACGATGCCGTCCTCCATGCCCTGGGCGAGGATCGCCTCCAGCGTGTCGCGCGCGTCGTCGCGCGACGACGACAATTCCATCAGCACGTACCAGGGGTGCTTGCTCTCGAGCGGATCGCGGATATCGATGCCGTGGCGGATCGAGAAATCGACCGCGACGTCGGCGAGCAGTTCGAAGCTCGTCAGGCTGCCTGCCGCCTCGTTGCGCGAGATCGACAGCAATTTGAGCGCCGCCGCCGGCGACTTCAGGCCGACATAGGCGGTCTCGATCGCGCGCGGCCGCGGAAACAGTTTCAGCGTCGCCGCGGTGATGATGCCGAGCGTGCCCTCGGCGCCGATGAACAGGTTGCGCAAATCGTAGCCGGTGTTGTCCTTCTTCAGCTTCGACAGAGCGTTCAGCACGCGGCCGTCGGCCAGCACGACTTCGAGCCCGAGCGCCATTTCGCGGGCCACGCCATAGGCGAGCGCCGTGGTGCCGCCGGCATTGGTCGAGAGGTTGCCGCCGATCGTGCAGCTGCCTTCGGCGCCGAGCGACAGCGGAAACAGCCGATCGACTTCGCTGGCTTTCTGCTGCGCGATTTGCAGCACCACGCCGGCCTCGCAGGTCATGGTGTTGGATTCGACGTCGATGTCGCGGATCTTGTCGAGGCGCCGCAGCGACACCACGACCTCGCCATTATGCGGTGTCTGGCCGCCGACCAGGCCGGTGTTGCCGCCCTGCGGCACCAGCGCGATCTTGTGTTCGGTCGCAAGCTTGCAGATCGCAGCGACCTCGGCGGTCGAGCCGGGGCGCAGAACCAGCGGTGAGCGGCCCTGGAACAGGTCGCGCTCCTCGGTGACGTAAGGCTTGATGTCGGCGGCGTCGGTCACCGCATATTTCTCACCGACGATGGCGCGGAATTTTGCAAGCAATTCGGGCGGAAGCGGCGGCACCGCGGATTGGACGATGTTCATTTTTTCTTGGTCTTTCACGTGTGTCGGGATTTACCGCCCAACCGCTGCACGGCGCAGCCGGTCATTGATGGCTTCGCCCAGCCCGTCCTCTGGAATGGGCATCACCGCGATTGCGTCCGCGTTTCTCTTGTCGAGGGTGCGGAGGTAACCGAACAGATTGGCGGCGGCCTCGGCGAGATCGCCGCGCTCGGACAGGTTCATCTCCACCGAGGCGCATTCGCGCCGCGCGACCTTGGCCGGCCCGAACGCCAGCAGGGCTTCGCCGACATGAACGTCGCTGGCATTGAGCCGGACCGGCGTCCGCGGCGCGTAGTGCGAGGCGAGCATGCCGGGGGCGATCGGCTGAGCGTCGGTCTCGGCGTCCGGCGGCGGCGACTGCAACGGGTGGCCGAGCACGCGCTCAATCTCGGCGCGGGTCAGCCCGCCCGGCCGCAGCAGCACCGGATCGGAGAAGCAGCCGACGATGGTGGATTCGACGCCGACCTCGACCGGCCCGCCGTCGACGATCAGGTCGATGCGGCCTGCGAGATCGCCGCTCACATGGTCGGCGGTGGTTGGCGAGACATGGCCGGAGAGATTGGCCGACGGCGCTACCACGGCACCGCCGAACGCCTTGATGATGTCGCGCGCCACCTTGTGGGCCGGGATGCGAATCGCGACCGTATCGAGCCCGGCGGTCGCGAGTTCCGCGACCGGGCAGGAGAGGGCCTTCGGCAGCACCAGGGTCAGCGGACCGGGCCAGAACGCTTCCGCGAGCCGCAGGGCCTGGCCATCGAACAGGGCGATCCGGCGGGCGGCGCCGAGATCGGCGACATGGGCAATCAGCGGATTGAAGGCCGGCCGGCCCTTGGCCTCATACAGCCGGGCGATCGCGGCGGCGTTGCCGGCATCGGCGCCAAGGCCATAAACCGTCTCGGTCGGAAAGGCCACCAGACCGCCCTCGGCCAAAACCCCGGCAGCGGTTGCCGTGGCGGCTGCGCCGGCCGGCAGAACGTGTGTTTTCAGGCCTGTTTCCACTGTGACTAGATTCCTCAATTCGGTGCCTTGTCGTCCCTTGCGGTCCCTGAAGCCCGACGCTATAAGCCGGCCTCTTAGTCGGAGTGTGGCTCAGCCCGGTAGAGCACTGCGTTCGGGACGCAGGGGTCGCAGGTTCGAATCCTGCCACTCCGACCATTCTTCCAAGCACTTATAGTTTCTGTGTTTTTCGCGCGCAACGAAATGCGCGAGGATTTCGGGCGCGGCAGCCATGTCCGCCGATTTCCGAACCCAAGTCCTGGAGGTCGGCGAGTCGCAAGACAGAGCCGTTACGATCTTGCGCCGCTCGGAACCGGAGACGGGACGATTGGGGAGCGCGAGGGAAACGGCCCCTGGCGCGACGTTGCGCGGGACATCGCCAAGCACCACACGTCCTCCCTTGGACCTTGAGCTGATTTTCGGCCGGCATCAAAGCACGAATACCTCGCGGCGAGTAGTGCTCAACTTCAAGCGTTTGTCCCCGCCCGGCGAGCAAGTCCATTTTTAGCGTCGGCCGCACCGCCACCGGAACTGCCGGGCGCAACCGAAGCGCTTCTAGCCGCAGAACCCTCGTGCTCGCCGGACCGTATCGGATGGATACTGGCCAAATGCGGACCGGTACGACGCTGCAAAGCGGCCCATGTGGGTAAAGCCCCACTTCAGTGCGACCTCGCTGATCGGAAGCAGGTTCTCCGGTCGCGACAGCTCATCATGGATCGCTTCAAGCCGAACTGGCCTCATCGGCGGCGTCATCGCGGCCGGTGCAGCCAACGCCGCCGCGCAGCAGGAAGCCGCCGCCGCGCAGCAGCACGCGGCGTCTTGCGCACAGCGCTATCGCTCGTACGATCCGGCGTCGAACACGTTCGCGGCAAAGGACGGCCGGCGGTATCCCTGCCAGTAAGTGTTTCGGATATAGCCGCGGCTGTATCCGCTGTGGGGCTGCGGTGTGACAACCGCAGCCCTTTTGATTGCCAGGGGGATTGCCAAGGCTCGCGCGCACTTTACGTTGGTCGATCGGCCCTTGCCATGGGCGTCAATCCCCGTCGGACAAGTCACGAAATCAACCAGACACTGACAGTCACGCCGAGTTCGCCTGCGGGGTCGCCCTAGATGTAAAGATCGTAATGAATCGAACCGCTCGCGTGCCGATGCCAACACACCTGCATCGGCAACTGCTCCGAGCGTACGACAATGACAAACTACAACTTCTACAAGATCGATATTCCCGGCGGGTACGGCAGCAACGGCTTTGTCTATATCAGCATCGATGGTGTCGATGCCTCAGGGCTTGCGGTCGGTAACGTCGGCGATATGGACGGCGATTGGCACGGCATTACCGCCGCCCATAACGGTTCGGTCACCCTCTACGATCCCCCGGCATCGAGCAACCAGACGGATGTTGTCGGTGTCACGTCGTCCGGCGAGCTTTATGGCGATTTCACCGACTGGTCGAACATACAACACGGCTTTATCGAGAGTGGCGGCGTCACGACGACGATCGACTTTCCCTTTGCCGCCACCACCGTTATCTCGGGCATCACCGCAGCTGGCGAGCTATTCGGCAGCTATGTCGGCACGTTCACCGGCGTTCACGGATTCCTCGACGACAACGGCTCGTTCGAGACGATCGACGATCCCCTGGCAACGTCAACGTCGGTATTCGGCGTCAATGCATCAGGCGTCATCGTCGGAACGATCACGGATTCCAGCGGGACGCATGCCTTCTTCAACAACAACGGCACCTTCACCGCGCTCTATCCGCCCGGATCCTATTCGAGCAGCGCAGTCGGCGTCACCGCCTCCGGCGAGGTGGTGGGCACCTATGAGACCAGCTCCAACGCCCAATACGGGTTCGTCTACAATAACGGTGCTTACACAACGATAGCCGGCCCCGGCTCGACCTATACTTCCATTTCCTATGTCGGCGACAACGGCGAGATCGCCGGCTATTACGCCGAAGCCAGCGGCCATCTGGATGGTTTCCTGGATCAGGGCGGGGTGTTCACGACCGTCGATGTCCCGGGCGCCACCGACACCGAAATCCTCGGGGTCAACGCCGCCGGCGAGATCTATGGCGACTACAATGATTCCACCGGTCAGCACGGCTTCGTCGGCATTCCAGGACCGCAAGTCGTCGCCTCCAATGTGACCGCGACCCACGGCGAGACGTTTGCGATGTCGAGCCTGTTGAGCGCCAGCGATCCGACCGGCGCGGGGATCACGGAATATGTGGTGTACGACACTGGCAGCGGCGGCGCGCAGATTCTCGTGAACGGAATTGCGCAGCCGAGCCAGACCGATCTCTATCTGACACCGGCGCAACTCGCGCAGACCACGTACCGATCCGGCTCCGGCCCCGATGTGATCTGGGTCGAGGCTTCTAATGGCTCGGAGTGGAGCCCTTGGACGATCTTTCAGGTCTCGGCTCCAGTCGATACCGGGCCGGTGGTGACGGTCTCGAACCTGGCCTGGACGTCCGGCGAGACCTTCGCCGCAACATCGCTGTTCTCCTACAGCGACCCGTTCGGCAGCCCGTCCACCGAGTATGAGGTATGGAACGCGGCGACCAATGACGGGGAGTTCGAGCTCAATGGCACACCACTGCCTGCGAACCAGGACAACATCGTCACGCCGGCGCAGCTTTCGCAACTGAGCTATGTCGCGGACTCATCCAGCGACATCGTGTGGGTGCGCGCCAATGACGGCACCGTCTGGGGGCCGTGGACGCAGGCCGGCGGCAACGCCAACGACGTCTTCTACGCAGGATCGGCCAGCGACCTCATCGAGGCCGGCAACGGCAACGACACGTTCTATGGCGGCTCCGGCAATTCGACGATGTATGGCGGGACGGGCAACGACGTCTATGTCGGTGGCACCGGCGAGAGTCTCGAGGTCGGCCGCGGGACCGCAACATCGCTGGACTATTTCTATCTTTCCAGCGCCGCGGGTTCGGAGGCCTTCGGCGGGCCTGCCGGCGAAGACGTCTTCGTCGCGGGCCCGAACGGCTCGGTGATGATCGGCGAAGGCGCCACCAACTTCATGTACGGCGCCGCGGGCGGCAACAACTACTTCTACGGCGGTTCCGGCGATAGCGAGTTCTTCGGCGGCAGCGGCGTCGACGTCATGATCGGCGATTCCGGCCGGGACTATTTCGATGGCGGCATCGGCGTGAACTATTACTTCGGCGGCGCCGGCGGTGGTCCCGGCACTGGCATCGGCGTCGACACGTTCAACATCAGCCAGGGCGGCATCGACGTCGTGCAGGACTGGACCGAAGGCAAGGACACCGTGCAGTTGAACGGCTCGGGCTTTCACTCCTTCTCCGACGTCCTGTCGCATTCGTACCAGAACGGCGCCTATTTCGTGGTTCAGGTCGATGCCGACACGGCGGTGTGGCTGAACGGAGCGACCGCCGCGACCGTGACGGCAAGCGATTTCAGGATCGGGAGCTAGCGCGTTTCCGAGCGACGTGGGTATCGTCAATCCGCCGAGAACCCGAACGGGACGCTCGAGGTCCTGAAATCGTCGGGAAGAATCTCGCGTCCGATCGGCGGCGCCGACCGTGCCGCGCATCGCGGCCGATGGCAGACACGGCATGCGACGCCGATCGGCGTCGGCTCATCCGCATTCGGCCCCTGTCCGTCGCGCGTGTAGATCAGCTGGCCCGCATATTCGGCCGCGCAGCCGATCGCGATGGCGCGCTCGACGCGGATTGCGCCGAACGCGCCGCCGCCGGCGGTCACCGTGCGGGCGATCGAAAAGAACCGCTGTCCATCGGGCAATTCCAGCCATTGCGTGACGATCTGGCGTGGCGTCTTGAAGATGCCGTGGACCGACCACAGCGGACACGCGCCGCCGTGCTTTGCGAACGGGAAGCCCGCGCCATCGAGCAGCTTGGAAATGTTGCCGGCCGGATCGACGCGGATCAGGAAGAACGGAACCTTCTCGAGCCCCGGCCGCTGCAAGGTCGTGGCGCGGTGCGCGGTCTGCTCGAAGCTGGTGCCGAACTGACGCGCCAGCGCCTCCAGATCGTAGCGGCGCGTTTCGACCGCCTTCGCAAACACCGAGTAGGGCATGATGAGGGCGGCGGCAGCGTAGGCTCCAAGCGCGCGGCGGGCCAGCAGCTCGGCGCTCTTGGAGGTAAACTTGCCGGCTTCCACCGCGGCGCTGATCTCGTCTTCCAGTTCGAGATAGGCCAGTTGCTTGGCCAGCTGAAAATTGAGGCCGGCGGTATCGAGCGAGTCCTCGATCAGCAATTGCCGGCGATGCAGGTCCAGCCGCCTGACCGAGCCGAGCATGACATTGGGCGGCAGATAGCGGACCTGGAGGTTATGGCGCTGGCGGAGGCGCTCGATAAATCCGGCAGGTCCGGCCGGTTCATGGACGAGGCGCTCGGCTGCGTCGTCGAGGCTGGCGAAATTGTTGCGGCGTGCAGCGAGAAAGCGCCTGACCTCTGCGACCGGATCGTTGGCGTCGAAGTTCTCCTGACCCGGAAATGACGCGGCGCCTGCCAGGTCCGGCGCGCTGCGTTCCGCCAACGCCAGCTGCTCCTCGCGATAGGCGGTGTAGAGACGCAGGAACGCTTCCGTCATTCCGGGATAACTGACCGCGAGGTCGCTGACTTCGAGCGTGGGGATGTCGATGTCGGCGAACATCGGCTCCTTCAGGACGGACTGCATGCGCGCGGTGTGGTCGGCGCCGCCGTCGCCGGCCAGATCGGCCAGATCGATCTTGTAGGTGCGGGCCAGGCGAAGCAGCATGTCCGCCGTCACCGGCCGCTGATTGCGCTCCAAAAGCGCGACATAGGGGGCGGAGATTTCGAGATCGGCCGCCATGTCGGCCTGGGTCAGCCCCAGGTCGCGCCGGAGCCGACGCAGTCGTGGTCCCATGAAAACGGAACGGGCGCTCGACGTTGCCATCGCCTAATCCATTGTAAGATTCTTACAACAATACATTGGTTTCTTGTAAGTTATGACAAGTTTTCCGCGCCAGGTCTAGCTCCCGGTGACGCCAGGCTTACAAAGAGACCAGTTATTTCGTCACCGAAGGGATCACGGACATGAACTTCCAACCGCGCGGGATCAGCGACCGGGCCACCCAGGGACCGGCTTCGTATCAGAGCGAGATCGAGGCGGCCGAAGCGCTGCTCAAGGACAAGGACACCTGGAACGGCGTGACCGCCGAAGCCGTGGCGCGCATGCGCTTGCAGAACCGCTTCAAGACTGGTCTGGACGTCGCCCGCTACACGGCTGCGCTGATGCGCGCCGACATGGCCGCCTATGACGCCGACAGCACCAAGTACACCCAGTCGCTCGGCTGCTGGCACGGCTTCATCGCCCAGCAGAAGCTGATCTCGGTCAAGAAGCACTTCGGCAATACCGATCGCCGCTATCTGTACCTCTCCGGCTGGATGATCGCGGCGCTGCGCTCCGAGTTCGGACCGCTGCCCGACCAGTCGATGCACGAGAAGACCTCGGTGCCGGCCCTGATCGAGGAGCTCTACACCTTCCTGCGTCAGGCCGACTCCCGTGAGCTGAACGACATTTTCCGCAGCCTCGATGCCGCCCGCAAGGAAGGCGACAAGGCGAAGGAAAAGGCGCTGATCGAGAAGATCGACAACTTCCAGACCCACGTCGTGCCTGTGATCGCCGACATCGACGCCGGCTTCGGCAATGCCGAGGCGACCTATCTGCTCGCCAAGAAGATGATCGAGGCGGGTGCCTCCGCCCTGCAGATCGAGAACCAGGTTTCCGACGAGAAGCAGTGCGGTCACCAGGACGGCAAGGTGACCGTGCCGCACGAGGTGTTCATCGCGAAGATCCGCGCCTGCCGCCACGCGTTCCTCGAACTCGGCGTCGAGGATGGCGTCATCGTGACCCGCACCGACTCGCTCGGCGCCGGCCTGACGCAGCAGATCGCCGTTAGCCACAAGCCCGGCGACCTCGGCGACCAGTACAACAGCTTCCTTGATTGCGAGGAAGTGACGGCGGCCAATGCGCGCAACGGCGACGTCATCATCAACCAGAACGGCAAGATGATGCGTCCGAAGCGGTTGCCCAGCAATCTCTACCAGTTCCGTCCCGGTACTGGTGCGGATCGCTGCGTGCTCGACAGCATCACCTCGCTGCAGAACGGCGCCGATCTGCTGTGGATCGAGACCGAGAAGCCGCATATCGAGCAGATCGCCAGCATGGTCGATCGCATTCGCAAGGTCATTCCGAACGCGAAGCTGGCGTACAACAACTCGCCGTCCTTCAACTGGACCCTCAACTTCCGCTGGCAGGTTTACGACGCCATGAAGGAAGCCGGCAAGGATGTCAGCAAGTACAATCGCGCCGAACTGATGAAGGCGGAATACGACGGCACGCCGCTGGGGATCGAAGCGGACGAACGTATCCGCACCTTCCAGGCCGATTCAGCCAAGCGCGCCGGCATTTTCCACCATCTGATCACACTGCCGACCTATCACACGGCTGCGCTGTCGACCGACAATCTCGCGAGGGAGTATTTCGGCGAGCAGGGTATGCTTGGATACGTCAAGAACGTGCAGCGTGCGGAAATCCGTCAGGGCATCGCCTGCGCGAAGCATCAGAACATGGCGGGCTCCGACATCGGCGACGATCACAAGGAGTACTTCGCCGGTGAGGCTGCCCTCAAGGCGGGCGGCGCCCACAACACGATGAACCAGTTCGGCTAATCGATCGAACGGATCATTCAAAATATCGGCTGGACGGGCTGGCTTGCGAGCAGCCTCCCTGTCCGCCGGCGGCGGGGCGATTTTCGACCACGGTGACGCGGTCGAGATCGCCCCGCAACGTTTTGCAAAGACGTTTCCCGCCAGGCGGAGCTCCCGCATTCCACGCGAGCGTGGTATTTGCATTGCCGCGATCTCGAGGGCATGCCACGCGATGAGTGTCGGGCACTACGCATCCGCCGTCACCAACTCTGCTGTGATGGAACTGCTCAGGCCGTTCGATCCGCGCATCGTCGGAACGCTGCCGCTCGGGCTTGCCGTGCCGGGCAGCGACATCGATATCGTTTGCCATGTGCCCGATCCGAACGCTTTCGCGGAAATCGTCTGGACCCACTATCAATTGGCCGATGATTTCGTGGTCTACCGATGGACCGCGAGACCACGGCCGGTGATCGCCCGCTTTGTGTGGGACGGCTGGCCGTTCGAACTGTTCGGTGAGCAGCGTCCGGTGGAGCAGCAGCCGGGCTGGATTCATTTCGAGGTCGAACGACGGCTGCTTGCGCTCGATGATGGACGGCTGCGGCGCGCCGTCGGCAGGTTGAGGGCACATGGCCTCAAGACTGAGCCTGCCTTTGCCGCCGTGCTCGGGATCTCGGGCGATCCCTATCGCGGATTGCTCGAGCTCGCGGCCGAGACGGACGCCGAATTGCGCGTCCGGCTCGCGACGTGCGGCCTCGGCTGATCGCGGTTCATTCGCCCGGAACGAGGTGACCGACCGGCTGCCGCGCGAGGCGGCGGTGCCTGCGACGCGACAGATAGAGCAGGAGACCGGTCACGGTGAATAGCGGCATCATGGTGGCGGCCAGCATGAAGGCGAGCCTGCCGGGCCATCCCAGGATGGCGCCGCGGTGGATGTCGAGCACGCTGGCGAGGATGCGCTCGCCGAACGTCTTGTCGGCGTAGCGATCCGACGAGATCATGCGTCCGGTGACGGCATCGATGCGGAATTCGTCACGCACGCTCTCGAGCGACGAATCCCGCAGCCATGACCGTACGCGCACCGCCGTGCCCGCGCCGGCGGGCATCGTGAGCAGGGCCCTGCCGTACTGGGCGCCCTCCTGCACCAGAAATGTCGTCCAGACATGATCGAAGGTGAGCGGCTTCGCGTCGGCGTTTGCGTCCGCCTTGCCGTCGGCTGCGGCCCCGCGCAGCGGCTTGGGCTGCATCACGGCCGTCGTCGTTGCGGTGCGCGCCAGCAGCCAGTTGGCGCCGGCCTTGTACCATTCGAACGAGTACCACAGGCCGGTCAGCGTCATCACCAGGTAGACCGGCAGCACCCAGGTGCCGATCACGGCGTGCAGCGAGCGGTGCAGGCCGCGTCCGCGCAGTCCGAGGTTTGGCTTCAGCCACAGCTTCACGCTGCGCGCACGATGCGGCCAGCGCAGCACGAGGCCTGATATCAGCATCACGATCAGGCAGATCGCGGCGGACCCGGTGATCTTGCGGCCAATGCCATTGCCGTCGCCCGGCAACAGCAGCCAGCGATGCAGCTTGCGGACGGTGGCGAAGAAGTCCTCGCCGCGCGGCGAGCCGAGCAAATGTCCGTCATAGGGGTCGACATACACCGAGGACGGCCGTGAGCCGCCTTCGCTGCGCGCGAAGCGGATGCGTACGGCCGCTGACGGGGCGCTCGCCATCGTCACGGCGGAAGCCCGGCCGAAGTCGCCGGCCGCCTGCAGCCGTGCGACCAGCTCATCCGGCGTCAGCCGCCGCGTCGCACTGGCGTTGACGCGCATGATGTGGCCGTTCAGGCTGGCCTCGATCTCGTCCTCGAAAGCCATCGTCGCGCCGGTGATGCCGACCACGGCCCAGAGCAGCGCCAGCGCGAGGCCGGCGAGGGAATGGACCTGCAACAGCGCGGCCTTGATCGGGCGTCGGACATCACTCATCAGAACTTCACCGTCGCCGAGAGCGAGAAGCGCCGCGCGTCGCCCATCGCCACCGTGAGAATGCTGTTGGCGGAGGGATAATAGACGGTGTCGAACAGGTTCTTGACGTTGAACTGGTAGATCACCGGGAACGTGTCGACCTTGGTCTCGTAGGTCGCAAAGATGTCCGCCACCGTGTAGGCCGGCAGCACGAGCTGTTGGCGGCGTCGCCCGGC
This sequence comes from Bradyrhizobium sp. 26S5, assembly GCF_036923295.1. Taxonomy (NCBI): domain Bacteria; kingdom Pseudomonadati; phylum Pseudomonadota; class Alphaproteobacteria; order Hyphomicrobiales; family Nitrobacteraceae; genus Bradyrhizobium; species Bradyrhizobium sp. 26S5. The sequence continues at coordinate 2,452,342 of NZ_CP145948.1, forward strand.
CGGTCGCCGACATAACGCGCACCGCCGCCGAGACGAAGCCGGCCGGGCAGCGCCGTGCCGAAATCGTAGACGAGGTAGAGCGAGGCGGTGTTGAGCGCAACGTTCTGCAGAGCCTTGCCGGCGAGTGTCGGATCTTCGGTCACGCGCGCATCGGTGTAGCCGTAGCTGCCGATCATGCTCCAGTTGTCGGTGAGCCGGCCGGTGACGTCGAGCTCGACGCCGCGCGAGCGGACCTTGCCGGCCGTGCGGTACTCGACGATGCCAGTCGCGGGATTGAGCTGCGAGACCAGCACGTTCTTCTTGTCGATGTCGTAGAGCGCGAGCGTGCCGGAGATCCGCTTGTTGTAGTCGAACTTGACGCCGGTCTCCCACTGGGTGCCCTCTTCGGGGGCGATGTTGGAGCCGATCACGACGCCGCCGATGAGCGGCGCGATGGTCGAGGTCGGCTTCAGCGATTGGGTGTAGCTCGCGTAGAGCGAGACCTCGTCGGTGAGTTTGAGAATGGCGCCGCCGAGCGGCAGTGCCTTGTCCTGCGAGACGTTGGTGTTGGTGATGAAGGGCCGGCCCTTGCCCGCGAGCTGGTCGTAATCCATGTAGCGCACGCCGCCGACCAGCGCGAAGCGCTCTGTCAGGTGCAGCGTGTCCTGGAAGAACAGCGACCACTGGCCGAGCTTGTCGGTTTGCGCGCTGTCGACGGCGGACACCGCGGTGCCCGGCGTGATCAGCCCGTAGACAGGATTGTAGAAGTTGAAGCTCGGCGTCGCCTGCCGGATCAGATTGTCGCGGTAGATTGTGCGGTACTGGCCGTCGCCGCCGAACAATATCTCGTTGCGGAAATTGCCGAGCCAGACATTGCCCTGCAAATAGGAGGTGCCGTAGCTCGCATTGCTGAGCGAGCCCTGCGTGCCGTCATTGCTGCGGGTCTCGACGCCGGTCGTGGCATTGACGCCGGTGATGCGGAGCTGGTTGGCGCTGAAGGTCTCGGTGTTGTAGCTGTAGGCGGCGAACAGCTTCCAGTCCCGGTTCAGGCGGTGCTCGACCGACGCCTGCATCAGGTCGGAGGTTCCCCACATGTTGTTGAAGGGCTCGTCGAGCCGGCGCGTCGCGGGGATCGCCAGCGGGGCGTTGTTGACGAACGCCGTGCCTCGGTCGAACGGCGTGATGAATTCGCGGTGCTCGTAATTGAGCTGGACCGTGGTGTTCTCGCCGTACCAGGCCAGCGACGGTGCGACCAGCATCTCGCGGTGGCGGCCGAAATTGCGCCAATAGTCCTCGCTCACGCCATAGCCGATGAAGCGATAGGCGAGGCCGCCATTACCGATCGGGCCGGTGACGTCGATGGTGCCGTCGGCGCCGGTCTTCGAGTTGACATAGGTCGAGCCGAGCAGGGTCACCGAGCCGTGCTGATAGAGCTCGGGGCGCTTGCTGATCGTGTTGACGATGCCGCCGGGATCCATGATGCCGTAAAGCAGCGACGCCGGGCCCTTCAGCACCTCGACGCTCTCGACCGACGCGTTGAGGCTGCGGCCCTGCACCAGCGGCATGCCGTTGCGCATGATCGAGCCGTCGCGATTGTCGCCGAAGCCGCGGCGCATCACCGCGTCCTGGGTGCCGGCCAGTGTGTTGGCCTGGGTGACGCCGCTGACATTGGCAAGCGCCTCATCGAGGTTGCGCGGCAGCTGGTCCTTCAGCACCTGCTCCGGCACGACGTTGACGGTCTGCGAGGTGTCGAGCGGCGAGGCGCCGCTGCGGAGCGTGGTCGCGCTCGGCATCGCGCGATAGTGCAGCTTGGCTTCGTTGAGCACTGCGGCGGCAGCCGCTGCCCGCTCCGACGGCGTCGGTGGCGCTGGCTGGGCATTCCGCATGCGCTGGCGTGCCGCGGCGGCTGCCTGCGTCCGCTGCGCCGATCTCGCAGGTTTGCGCTTCAGCGTCGGCTGGTCGACCGTAACAGGCGGCAACGGGACGCTCGATTGTGCGTTTGCCGGCGTCACCACGGCGGAGATATCGGTGAGCAGGAATGCCGCCCCAATCAACAGATGGGTGCGGCCCTTGTCGGCGGCATTTCGACGGTCGTCGACAACGCGGCCATCAGCATTCACAGGCACTCTGGTACTTCCGATTCACGCGAGCATATTCACGCCGCGCCTCTAGCAGTCGCCGCGCGCGAAAAGAACCGGAGCAGACTTGAATCTCTCTAACTGGATTGGATTTGAATCGTTCTAAGAAACAGCAAGGCTCGCGTGTCTGCGCGAGCCTTGCACCTCATGTCTTGATTGTCGCGTCCGCGCGTTAAATGGTTGCGCGAGCTGAGGCCGCGGTCGTTGTCCTGTCACACCTCAAGCGTAAGCGATGGAGCGCGCGATGCGCCTCACGACATCGCCAGGCTGACGGGCGCCGAGCCGACCACTCCCGTGCTCACGCCGTCGCGCGCCATCGATTCGATTGCGCTCCAGTTCTCGCGAAAGATCCGCGCCGCCTCGTTGGCGCTTTCCGCCTGGATCGTCAGACTGCACGCGCGTCTGGTGCCGTTGCTGGCAAGCTGGAAGTAGAGAACATATCCAGACGAATCCGCGCTCCGTGCGCCCGACGGTGCCTGCTGCATGTCAGTTTTCCCCGATAGTGTTTTTGTTGCGCCACCCGCAGGCAGGATTTGACAGAGATGCGGCACAGTCGTGATTCAAGACGTGCAATCTGCACGATCGCGCATTTTGTTTGCGTGTGTTGCCGGGATTCAACAGACGATGGAACCGATGACGCGCGGCGGCTGCAACCCGGCCGCGATCACGGCGTGCGCTCAACTGTCCCGGCGCGACCTACGCATCGCCGTCCGGATACACCATCAGGGTTTCCTGGATCGAGGTCGCGAGCATCGATCCATCGCGGTCATGGACGCGCGCAATCGACAGTCCACGGCCGCCATCGGCGCAGGGGCTCTCGGTTTCGACATGCATCCAGGCGTCGGGTGAAAATGCACGATGAAACCAGATGCAATGGTTGAGGCTCGACAAATAGAGCGGGGCGCGCGACTGCAAATCGCGGAGATGTCCGCCGACGCTGGAGAAGTTGAGCCACCAGTCCGAGAGATAGGCGAACACCGCGGCCTGGGCGCGGGAACCTGCCGTGAGTGGCTGCCTGCATCTGATCCAGAAGCGCAGGCGCGGCTCAGCCGTCGCAGCCGAGAGCTGACGTTCGATCTCGGGGATCCGGAAATCCATGCTGGGCTTGATGTGCGGAGAGTAGGGACCGAGCGGCCGCAGCTGCTCCATCAGCGCGTCGGGGATCATGGTCAGATCGGGCAGGCTCTCCGGATCCTCCGATGGTGCGAACGGCATCGCGTGCCGCGGACCCGGCTGCGGTGCACAGAATGTGGCCTGTGCGCTCAGCACCGTCCGTCCGTCGCCCTGGCTGCCGACGATATGGCGCGAGGAGAACCGCTTGCCGTCCTGCAGCACTTCGGCGTCAAAGGTGATGCGCCTGATAGGATCGGCGCCGCGCAGGAACACCAGCTGCAGCATCGCCGCCGGGCGATCCTCCGGCGCGCTGAGGGTCGCTGCCATCATCGCCTGCCCGAGGATCTGGCCGCCATAGGAGCGGCCGTTGAGATTGCCGTCGCCGAAGCGGCTGCGATAGCGCAGCGGTGCAACGGTCTCGAGCGAGACCAGCGCCTCGGCCGCCTTGCCGTCCCACGGATCGCACGCGGCTTCACTCTCCTCCGCGGCGCGGATGCCTTGTCCGTCCATCTTGCCCGTCCATCACATGGCCGGAAATTTCTGCGGTCCCGGATAGAGCGGATAGCCGGCGGCGACGCCGTATTCGCTGATGCCGTAGCCGGTCTCGTTGCCGCTTTCGAGCCGGACGACATGGTCCGACAGCGTCCGCGCGACGGCGCGGGTTGCGGCATCGTCGAGATTCCAGACGTCATGGGCGGCATGGGTCTCGCCGCGGTCATCGCCATGGGTCCAGCCCTGTAGCCCGCCATACATGCCGGCCTTGAGATAGAATCGCGTCGGCAGTCCGTGCATCCTGACGCGGCGCGGCTCGCCGCGCTCGAAGGCGAAGGTAAGGTCTGCTACCGCGATGGTCTGGCCGAGCGGATCGTCGGCCCATTCGATCCTGTGCTCGACCGAGGTGACCTCGCGATGCGACACCGATCCGTCGGTCTCGCGGCGGAACTCGGTGCCCGAGAGGTAATGCGGCTTGCCCGGCGTGCGCTCCTTGATGAAGATCGACAGCGCGGACTGCTCGAACTGGAACATCGACCAGGTCCAGAAGAAATTGCGATGGGTCGCAACCGGTGGCCGGGTCTCGTCGGTGCGCATCTCGGAGCGCAGGCCCCAGGAGCGGTCGCGCTGTCCCCACCACAGTTCCGGTTCGATGTCATAGCGCTTGCCATCGACCACGATCCAGCCGCGCCAGCGGCCGAATTGCGAGACGCGCGCGAGATCCTCCTCGACGACGCCGTTGCGCTCGCGAAAATTCTGCTTCTCCTGCGCCGCCGGAAAGCTCGCCTTGAATTCGAGCGCGAAGCTGATCCCGGACGGATTTTCGGCAAGCGAGATCCTGTGCAGACCCATGCCCTCGACGATCTCGATTCTGAGCCCGCCGACCTCCGTCTCCAGCGGGCGCGTCGCAAGCCGGCGCGAGGCGCGGAAATTGTGCTGGCGGCGGCCGACGGTGATGCCGGCAAAGCCGTCCATCACGTTGCGGTTCGGATAATAGCCGAGCCCGATATCGATCAGCAGCTCAGAGCCGTCGATCGGGTGCGCGGTGTACCAGTAGCGCTCGGTGAACCTGGCATCGCCGCCGCCTGCCTTGGCAAACGGCTGAGGCGTCTGGTGGCCGATGAGATCGTCCTGGGCTGTCAGCATTGTTCTTGTCCTTGGTGTTTGAGCCGGTTCGGTCAGTCGGATGCGCAGGCCGCGGGGTCAGTCCTTGGCCGGGCTCGCGCCCACGATGTCGCCGAACAGCACCCAGGTCTTGCCGTCGAACCGGGCGAAGCGGCGTTCGGTGATCGCCGCGTAATCCTGCGGCGTGGTCTGGATGGTGATGCCCGGCAGCAGCATCGGCAGCTCGATGCCGCTCAGATTGGTAGCCTGCTTCAACACGTCCTCCCGCGTGAGGTTGTCGCCGCAGCGCTGCAGGATGATCGCGCCGAGTTGCGCCGTGGTGTAGCCGGTCACCGCGATCACGTCGTTGGGATCGATGCCTGGCATATATTTCGCGGCGAAGGCGAGATAGTCGATCATGCCCTTGTCGCTGGCCCAGGCCGGATCGTTCGGCGTCTTGTAGGAGGTCGTGGTCAGGATGCCGGTCGATGCCTCGATCCCGGCGGGCACCAGCACGCCGGCGATCGAATTCGCGGTCGAGCGAGGAAGATCAGCGGCTTCCAGCCGAGCTCGTGGATCTTGCGGATCGCCATCGAGGCGAACTTGTTCTGCGCGGCGATCAGGATGGTATCGGCGCCGGAGGCCTTCAGGTTGACGATCTGCGAGTCGATCGTCGGCTCGGTCGATTGATACATCGCCTCCTTGACGATCATCGTGTCAGCTTTCGCGCCGAGCCCCTCCTTGAGGCCGAGCACAAAGTCCTTGCCGATGTCGTCGGCCTGCAGCAGCACGCCGATTTTTGCGTCCGGCTTCTCGCGCAGCACGTAGCGCGCGATGATCCGGGATTCGTTGACGTAGGTCGGCGAGTAGGGTGTCGTCCAGGGAAAATGCTTCGGATCGTTCCAGCGGGTGCCGCCGCTCTGCACCAGCAGATGCGGGACGCCGTTGCTGTTGAGATATTTCTGAATCGCGGCGTTGGTCGGCGTGCCGAACGGCGCCATGATCGCGAGCACCTTGTCGTTCTCGACCAGCGCGCGCGTCACCTCGACGGTCTTGGGCGGGCTATAGGCGTCGTCGCGCGTCACGAAGTTGATATGGCGGCCGTTGATGCCGCCTTTCTCGTTCAGCATCGCGAAATAGGCGAGCATGGTTTTCGGGAAGCTCGCATAGATCGACGCCGGGCCGCTGTAGGGCGCATTGGCGCCGAGCATGATCTCGGTGTCGGTGACGCCCGGACCATAGGCCTTCTGGGCATTGGCCGTTCCGAGCGCACCGGTGAGCGCGAACGCCCACACTGCAAGCGTGACCACTGGCTTTCGCATCTTCCCCTCCCATGACGCCCTCTTTTGCGGGGCTGGTTGATCCGGCGGTGGAAGCCTTCAAAGGCTTTACCCGTCGCGTCGGTTGTGTAATAATAGACCGTCTGTCCGGATTATCAACTTAAATCTCCGGGCGGCATATCGGCTTCACGTGCGACAGAAACATCCGCGCGCGTACGCGGCCGCATGACGGCGAGGAGGAAACATGAAGCTGACGCAGGCGCTGATCTCGGCGGTGCAGTTGCGCAAGGATGCGCCCGGCACCATCCATGCCGGACGGTCGCGGAGCTGGAAGGAGATCGGCCGGCGCGTCGCCTGTGCCGCGGGCGGGCTGCGGCGGCTCGGCATCGAGGCCGGCGACCGCGTCGCGATCCTCGCGCACAACAGCGATCTCTACATCGAGGCGCTCTATGCCATCGCCTGGGCCGGCGCGGTCGCGGTGCCACTCAACACGCGCTGGGCGGTCGCCGAGAATGCCTATGCGATCGACGATTCCACGCCAAAACTTCTGCTCGTCGACAACGCGTTCGCCGACATCGCGTCCGCCCTGCGTGGCGCAAAATCACTCACCGCAATGATCTATCTCGACGAGGGGCCGGTTCCCGACGGCATGCAGAGCTTTGACGAGCTCATTGCGCACGCGCCGGTCGAGGACGCTTCCGGCGCCTACAACGATCTTGCGGGAATCTTCTACACCGGCGGCACCACCGGCTTTCCCAAGGGCGTGATGCTGTCGCACGCCAACATCATCTATGAATCGCTGGTCTGGATCTACGCGCTCCGCTTCCGCGAAGACACCAGATATCTGCACTCGGCCGGTATGTTCCATCTCGCCGGGACCTCGCCGATGATCGCGCTGACCTTGGTCGGCGGCACCCATGTGACGATCCCCAAGTTCGAGCCCGAGCTCGCGATGAAGACGATCGCCGAGCACAAGGTCGATTACTGCCTGTTCGTGCCGACCATGCTCAACATGATGCTCAATCATCCGTCCTTCGGCAGCTATGATCTGGGCAGCGTCAGGGATTGCGAATATGGCGCCTCGCCGATGCCGGACGCGCTGCTGGTTAAGCTGATGCGCGTGCTGCCGAGCTGGCGCTTTCACCAGGGCTACGGGATGACCGAGAGCGCGGCGCTGGCGACGATCCTGCCCTGGGAATATCACGCGCTGGAAGGGCCGCTGGCGGCAAAGCGCAAATCGGCGGGCCGGGCGGCGCCGGGTGTCGAAATCCGCATCGTCGATGCGGCGGGCAACGAGGTGCCGCGCGGCACGGTCGGCGAGATCGCGATCCGCGGCGCCGGCGTGATGCTCGGCTATTGGCGCAAGCCCGAGGAAAGCGCGCGCGTGCTGCGCAACGGCTGGCTGCACACCGGCGACGGCGCCTGGATGGACGAAGACGGTTTTGTCTATATCGTCGACCGCCTGAAGGACATGATCGTTTCCGGCGGCGAGAACGTCTATTCCGGCGAGGTGGAGAACGCCATCTTCCAGCATGAGCATGTCAGGGAATGCGCCGTGATCGCGGTGCCCGATCCGCAATGGGGCGAGGCGGTGCACGCGATCGTGGTGCCGAAGGACGGCGCGCGGCTCGATCCGGAGACCGTGATCGCGCACTGCCGCACCCTGATCGCGGGCTACAAATGCCCGCGCTCGGTCGACATCCGTCTTGAGCCATTGCCATTGACCGGCTCCGGCAAGATCATGAAGTCGGCGCTGCGCGAGGAGAAGTGGCAGGGCTACACGAGGTCGGTCAATTGAAGCAGGAGGCCGCCAAACGATTCGACGAAGGGTCCAGTGCTGGGCCGGAGCATGTTCGGCCGGTCGTGGTGAATGACGACGCGGTGCGGTCGGCGCTTGCGCAGCATCTGTCGCGGATATCCGGACAGCAGACGGAGATCACGAGCTTCGGGCGCAAATCGTCGGGCTTCTCCTGGATCACATATGCTTTCATGGCTCGTTCCTCTGCTGAAGGAGACCGCAAGCTGATCCTGCGCGTCGGTCCGCCGAACGGGCTGTTTGCTCCTTACTCGGTGCTGCCGCAGGTTACTGCGCTGCAGTCGCTGGCCGGCACCAGCGTTCCGGTTCCGGCGCTGGTGTCCTCAGCGCAGGATGGCGCCGAGATCGGCTTTCCCTTCTTCATTTGCACGCATGTCGAGGGCGACGTTCCCGCGCCCTGGGCGGCGAGCAAGCTCGATCCCGACCACAAACGCGCGATCGCCCGGCAGTTCGTCGAGATCCTCGCCTCGCTGCACCGGATCGACGCAAGCACAACGCCCTTCGCGTCGCTGCAGCAGAGCGGGGAACGCGCCGAGTTGCGCGCGATCGCCGGTTGGCGTGCCTCGCTCGCGCGTCCGACCGCGCGCTATTATCCGCTGCTCGATTGGGGCGGACGCTGGCTGCAGGAAAACTGTCCGCAGCCGCCGCGCCGCACCATCGTGCATGGCGACTACCGGATCGGGAATTTCATCGAGGATAATGGACGGATTACCGCCATTCTCGATTGGGAGCTGACCCATCTCGGCGATCCCCACGAGGATCTGGCCTGGGCGATGATGCCGACCTTCAACGCCAGGAGCCGAAAACTCTATGGCGTGCTCGAGCGCGCCGAGGTGATCGATCTCTATCAGCGCGCCTCCGGCATTCCGGTTTCGGACAGGAGCCTTGCCTTCTACGAGGCCTATGCGCTGTACCAGGCGGCAGCGATCCAGATGTGCGCGGTGCGCGCCTTCGAGGTCGATCGCTTCAACGACATGCGGCTTGCCGTGATGGCAAGCCAGATGCCCTCGATCGTGCGGGCGTTCGAGCGCGCATTGGAGGCCGCGGCATGAGCGCATCTTTCGAGCGGCTGATCGACGGCATCATCGATGCCCTGCAAAGCCATGTGGTGCCGAACAGCAGCGATGATTTCGTCCGCGGGCAGGTGTTCTCCGCGATCTACGCGCTGAACGGCATCAAGCTCGCGGCCGACTGGAAGGCCGCGCCGCTGCTCGAGCAGGTGCGGCTGCAGGACGATACTTTCGCGGCGGTCAGGCGATTGGCCGATGGCATGACGCATCCGGAGATTCCGGCGACGCCCCGCATCCCGGGCGAGACGTCCGATCCTGCCGCGATCGAGGCGTTGCGCGACGATGGCGACCGGCGGCTCGGGCGGCTTCTGCTCTGGGCCAGCGGCGAGGACGCGCGCGCGGCGGACCGCGACATCGCGACGGAAATCGAACGCCTGCTGCGGCGTGCGATCTGCGACCAGCTCAAGATCGAACTCGCGACGACGCCGAAGTCGATGCTGCAACAGATCGCAGGCGGCGAACGCGACGGCGGCGCGGCGCAGGGCTGACGCTGCCGCACAGCTGGCTACCGGGAATTGCTCTTTGTGTGCCGCCCCGGGGATAAGCGGCAGCGTTCGCAAAGACGCTTGCCGGCCCGCGGCGACCGTGTTATTAATTGACCGAACGGTCGTTCGGATTATTATTGACGGCCGGCGAAGGCATCCGCGGCAAGCGGCCGGCGAGGGAGACGGAGCGATGAACATGATGACCGGCGTCCCGCCGTGGGAACGGCTGATCCGGCCCGACCGGGTCCATGGATCGCTCTACACCGATCCCGAGATCTTCGAGGCCGAACTCAAGAGCATCTGGTACCGGACCTGGGTCTATGTCGGCCACGAGAGCGAGGTCCCGAACGCCAACGACTACGTCGTCAAGTCGATCGGCCCGCAATCCGTGATCATGACGCGCGACGAGCAGGGCAAGGTCAATCTGCTGCTCAATCGCTGCTCGCATCGCGGCAACCAGATCTGTTCCTTTGAGCGCGGCAATGCGCGTTCGTTCACCTGTCCGTTCCATTCCTGGACCTTCGCCAATGACGGCCGCTTGGTCGGCTATGCCTTCCCGGATGGTTACGAGGGGCAGGACAAGTCGCAGCTCGCGCTCGGGCGGGTGACGCGTGTCGAATCCTATCGCGGCTTCGTGTTCGGCTCGTTCGCGGCCGATGGGCCGACTTTAAAGGAGCATCTCGGCGGCGCCGCCGAGACCATCGATCGCCTGGTGCGCACCTCGCCGGAGGGCGAGGTCGAAATCACGGCGGGCTTCCTCAAGCATCGCGTCAAGGCGAACTGGAAGTTCATCCTGGAGAACGAGTGCGACGGCTATCACCCGGCCTTCGTGCACACCTCGATCTTCGGCGTTGCCGACAGCATGATCGGCAAGCTCTATGGCGGCGCCTCGATCGCGCTGACGCGCGACTACGGCAATGGCCACACCGAGATCGACCTGCGGCCCGAGTTCCGCAAGCGCGACGCGCCAATGAGCTGGTTCGGCACCAGCGAGGAACGGTTGCCCGATTACACGGCGCGGATGAAGGCCGCCTATGGCGACACGTCGGCGCGCCAGATCATGATCGACGGCACGCCGCATGTGATGATCTTCCCGAACCTGTTCATCGCCGAGATCCAGATGTTCGTGATCCAGCCGCTCGGCGTCGACGACAGCGTGCAGCACGTCACCGCGCTGCAGTTCAAGGGCGCGCCCGATCTGAACCGAAGGCTGCGCCAGCAGACCATGGGCTCGGTCGGCCCGGCCGGGTTCCTGCTCGCGGATGACTCCGAGATGTACGAGCGCTGTCACCGCGGTGTGCTGGCGCTCAATCCGGAATGGATCTTCCTCGGCCGCGGCGAGAAGCGCCAGCGGCAGGATGAGCTCGGCTTCACGGTCGGCCACGTCACCGACGAGGTACCGTCGCGCGGGATCTGGACCCACTATCGCAAGCTGATGGAGCCTGCCTGATGCTGTCGCGCGAGAGCAGCGCCACCTTGATGAGCGCCATCACCGCCTTCCTCTATCGCGAGGCGCGGCTGCAGGACGAGCATCAATACGAGGCCTGGGAAAAGCTCTGGACCGACGACGGCGTCTATTGGGTGCCGGCCAACGGCGCCGACATCGATCCGGAGCGGCAGATGTCGATCATCTACGACAATCGCTCGCGGATCGCGCTGCGGGTCCGCCAGCTGATGACCGGCAAGCACTTCACCCAGACGCCGCAGTCGAACCTGCGCCGGCTGATCTCCAACATCGAACTGATGGACGAGCAGCCGGACGACGGCGACATCGCGGTCGCCAGCAACAGCCTGATCTTCGAATCGAGCCTGCGCGACGACACGCTGTGGGCGGCGCGCAATGAATACCGGCTGCGCCATGTCGATGGCGAATTGCGGATGGCCGCCAAGAAGGTCATCCTCGTCAACAACGACAAGGCGATCTACACGCTCTCGTTCCTGGTCTAGGGCAAGATGGGATTGGATCGAATTAAGCCGCAGGCTCCGCTCCACCTCGCCCCGCGTGCGGGCAGAGGTCGGAACGCATCGTTAGATGCGTTCCGGGTGAGGGGGAGTCTCCGCGGGCGCGTCTATTGCCGCATATGCGGAGACGGCCCCTCACCCCAACCCTCTCCCCGTAAGAACGGGGAGAGGGAGCACACCAGCGCAATTCGCCTCAATCTGACCTCGCTCTAGGGAAGGTCTCGCCATGATCGACAAGGGCCCCGTTCTGCTCGACATCACCGACGGCATCGCGCGGTTGCGGCTCAACCGTGCTGATGCGGCCAACGGCATGAGCGCCGAGCTGTTGAGCGCGCTGTGCGACGCCATCATGGTCTGCCACGGCCATCCGGATCTGCGCGTCGTGCTGCTGAGCGGCGAGGGCACGAACTTTTGCGCGGGCGGCGATGTCCGCGCCTTTGCGTCCAAGGGCGAGAAGCTGCCGGACTATATCCGCCAGGCCACCGCGTATCTGCAGAACGCGGTGACCGGCCTGCTGCGGCTGGAGGCGCCCGTCATCGCCTCGGTGCAGGGCTTTGCCGCGGGCGGCGGCGGCTTTGGCCTGGTCTGTGCGTCTGACATCGTGATCGCGGCGGAATCGGCGAAATTCCTGGCGGGCGCCACGCGGGTGGCGATGGCGCCGGATGCGGGCGTCTCCGTGACGCTGTCGCGGCTGGTCGGCCTGCGGCGGGCGATGTCGATCCTGCTGACCAACCCTGTGATCCCGGCGGCGGAAGCGTTGCAGATGGGCATCGTCACCAACGTCGTGCCCGATGCCGAGCTTGCCGACGCATCGCTGGCGCTGGCACGCGAGCTCGCGGCCGGCGCGCCGAAGGCGCTGGCGGCGACCAAGCGGCTGGTCTGGGCCGGCACCGGCACCAGCATCGAGCAGTGCCTGTCGGAAGAGGCGCGCACGGTTGCCGAGCTCTCGGGAATGGCCGATGCCCGCGAAGGGCTCGCCGCCGTGATCGAGCGGCGCAAGCCTGTCTTCACGGGGCGCTGAGGTGGCGACCTTGCCATTCGGACGTCTCGATGGCCGCCGCGCCTTCGTCTCCGGCGGCGCGCGTGGCATTGGCGCGGCGATTGTCCGCAGTTTTGCCGGGGCCGGCGCCAGGGTCGTGATCGCCGATCTCGACGTCGCTGCGGCCTCGGAGCTCGCGCGCGAGACCGGCGCTGACGTTGCAGGACTTGACGTCAGCGATGCCACGGCGGTGCAGGCCGTGATGGCGCAGGACGGTCCGTTCGACATTGTCGTCAACAACGCCGGCATCGATCAACACGCTTTCTTCACCGATACCACGGCGGAGGATTGGGCGCGGTTGATTGCGGTCAATCTCACCTCGGTGCTGGCCTGCACCCACGCCGCGTTGCCGGCGATGCAGGCGGCGCGGTTCGGCCGCATCATCAATGTCACTTCGGAGGCGGCGCGGCTCGGCTCCAAGGGCGGTGCGGTCTATTCCGCGGCCAAGGGCGGCGTGATCTCCTTCACCAGGAGCATCGCGCGGGAGAATGCGCGCTATGGCATCACCGCGAACGCGATCGCGCCGGGGCCGATCCGCACGCCGATGCTGGAACAAGCGGTCGCCAAGGGCGGTGGCAAGATCCTGCAGGCGATGACCGGCGCGACGCTGCTCGGCCGGCTCGGCGAGCCGGAGGAGGTTGCGGCTGCGGCGCTGTTCCTGGCCTCCGACCAGGCGGCCTATATTACTGGTGAGACGCTCGGCGTGTCCGGCGGCATGGGCATCGGCGGCTGAGATGAAGGGCGCGGGCGACGATATCGCAATCACGCCGGTCGATCGTACGATCGAGCGCTTGCGTGCGATCTATCGCAACTGGACCCGCGACACATCAGTGGCGCAGATGCGCAGCGATTGGGACTTGGCCTTTGCCGGCTGCTCGGTGCCGGTGACCTGCCGGCAGGTCTCCGCCGGCGGTGTCGACGGCGAATGGATCGTGCCGGCCGATGCGCTGCGTGACAAGGCGATGCTCTATTTTCACGGAGGCGGTTTCCGGATCGGCTCGGTCGCCTCGCATCGCGATCTCGCCGCGCGGATCGCCGATGCATCCGGCTGCCGGGTACTCACCATCAACTATCGTCTTGCGCCGGAGCATCGCTTTCCGGCCGCGCTGGATGATGCGCTGATCGCCTATCGGTATCTGCGAGATCAGGGATTGCGTCCGGCGGACATTGCCTTCGCCGGGGACTCTGCCGGCGGCAATCTCGTGCTTTCCGCGATGCTGGCGGCGCGCGACCGAGGCTTGCCGCTACCAGCCGCCGGCGCGCTGATGTCGCCCTGGACCGATCTCACTGCTGCCGGCGCGAGCTATCAGAGCAGGGCCGAGGTCGATCCGATCCACCAGCGCGCGATGATCCTGGCGCTGGCGAAGAACTATCTCGGCAAGGACGGCGATCCCCGTGATCCGCTGGCCTCGCCGCTTTACGCCGATCTCGCCGGCCTGCCGCCGTTGCTGGTGCAAGTCGGCGACCGCGAGACCGTACGTGACGACGCAACGGAACAGGCCGCAAAAGCGAAGGCCGCCGGCGTCGACGTCGAGCTGCAGATCTGGGACGGCATGATCCACGTATTCCAGATGTTCCCGGAGATTCCGCAGGCGGGCGAGGCGATCGCATCCCTCGCGAAATTTCTGCGCAAGCATCTTCACATCGGCCATCAGAGGGCGCCACAATGAACGTCATGACCTCGGACCCGCGCCAGCTCACCGAAGCCGAGTTCCATTTCTCGGAGCAGCCCAATCTGCCCGAGGAGCTGCGCATGCTGCGCGAGCAGGTGCGTCGGTTTGTCGAGAAGGAAGTGGTGCCGCATGCCGAGGCGTGGGAGCGCGACGGCAAGATCCCGCGCGAGATCTATCGCCGCATGGGCGCGCTCGGCTTTCTCGGCATGCGCCACGCCGCCGAATATGGCGGCACCGACATGGGGCCGCTGGCCTCGATGGTGTTCGCCGAGGAGCTGGGACGCTCGAGCTTTGGCGGCTTCACCTCCTCGATCCTGGTGCACACCGACATGTCGGCGGTGCACATCTCCTTGCGCGGCACGCCGGAGCAGAAGCAGAAGTGTTTGCCGGCGATCATCCGCGGCGAGACGGTTTGTTCGATCGCGGTGACCGAGCCGGACGCCGGCTCCGACGTCGCCGGCCTGAAGACGCGTGCGTGGCGCGATGGCGATAGTTGGGTGATCAACGGCGCCAAGATGTTCATCACCAACGCGGTCTATGGCGACATCCTGATCGTCGCCGCGCGAACCGATCCGCATGCCAAGGGCAGCCGCGGCATCTCGCTGTTCATCGTCGAGCGCAACACGCCGGGCATCACGGCAACCAAGCTCGACAAGCATGGCTGGCTCTGCTCGGACACCGCCGAAATCGCGTTCCAGGACGTGCGCGTGCCGGCGGAAAACCTGCTCGGCGAGGAGAACAAGGGCTTCTATGGCATCATGGAGACCTTCCAGAACGAGCGCATTTGCATCGGCGGCATCTGCGCCGGCGAATCCGCCAAGGCGATCGAGCTGACGGCGAACTATGTAAAGACGCGGCAGGCGTTCGGCGGTCCGCTCTGGAATCAGCAGGCGGTGCGATTGAAGCTCGCCCAGCTTGCCGCCAAGGCAGCGGCGGCGCGGGCGCTGGCCTATCAGGCCGCCGAACTCGCTGCGGCCGGACAGGAGTGTCTGCGCGAAGTGTCGATGGTCAAGGCGCTGTCGCCGGAGGTGCTGCACGAGGTCGTGCATGGCTGCCTGCAACTGCACGGCGGCTCAGGCTTCATGCGCGGCACTCCGATCGAGCGCATGGTGCGCGACGCCCGCGTGCTGACCATCGGCGGCGGCGCCACCGAGGTGATGCTGGAGGAAGTCGCGAAGCGGATGTGAATGGGCGCGCGCAGGCGTACCTAAAATGCGTGCACGGCAGTGTGACGCGCTATCCTTGCGAAGCGTGGATAGCGCGAGTCTCAAGGCACATCGCTGGCAGCCGTTACCTGCGGTCCGGCATTTTGTTGGACTACGGCTTTTTCGAGCCGCTCGATATTTTCCAGCAGGCGCCGGCTGGTCAGGATGAGGAAATAATAGCCGAATTGCGGATTCTGAAAGTAGAGTTCAAGCAGCCTGTCATAGGTGATAGTGAGAACTTGTCCGTCGTCTATGCATTCGACCGTCCCGGTCCGTCGGTTATTGGGCGTAAGGAAGCCAAGTTCTCCCATGAGACGTCCCGGCGGAAGCTCGACGTTGATCTCCTTGACCAGAAACCTCCCCGTGACGGTGAGAAACATTTCGGTCGCCGCATCACCCTTCTTGAATAATCTGTCGCCCCGCCGGTATTTGCGTTCGGTCATGAACGGTTTGAGCCATTCCATCGACATGTCACCCTGCGCCGCGTCACGTGCCTTTCTGACGAGCCTGAGCATTTGACGGAGGCGAACGGCATTGATCGGCACCATCAGCAGGTACAGGAGAAAAGTGCCGACGTTTCCGGAGAGCGCGCCAAAGGTCGCGAAGAATGAACAGCCTGCCATATTCGCGATGCGCAGCGGCACCATTGTCTGCATCAGCAAGGTGGCGACAAAGAAGATGGCGCCGACCAGTGCAAACATGTTGGCAAGCGTTATGTTGGCCAGCACAATTTCGAGCAGCCGATTGAACAACGCATCATAGGTGATGTTGTTGGGATCGAGACCCAGTTGAACCAAGATCTTTGCGACCCTGAGATTGTCCGCGGCCGTATCCAGCAGGCGGTTCAGTATTGTCGAAAGATCTGCGCTGTTGAGCTCCATTGGATCATCTCTTTGCGAAGCTGATGTTAGATTTCTCAAGTCGCCAGAAACGTGTAGGCGGCGATCAGGGCCACCATGGCTGCGAAAATCAGCAGGGCCGGCACGGATACCCGGGCGGCCGGTCTATCGGAAGCCCCTGCGGCCAGCCGAGCCGCCGGGGGCTTACGCGGTCTCTGGGACTGCACGGTGTCGTTATCCACGGATTTGGCGGGGGCATCCAGTTCTGGCGCCGCGCCACAGCCCCCCATCTCGCCATAATAACTGACGTAGACCTCTTGAATTGCCACTACCTTCGACTCGGCCTCGCTCATCCGCTCGAGCCTGGCTCGATAGCTGAGCAAGAACCCCTGCGCATTTGGCGGCAAGTCATCGAAACTGCCGAGCTTGGCCATCATAAGCCAGGTGGCAAAATCCACCTCGGCTTTGGAGCGGGCTTTTCGAGCGATCCGGGTGCCCGAGCGTGAGGCCATGACTATCTGACCGATTTGCAATGCAAAATCAAAATCGCGGGCATTGAAGGCGTTGGTTGGTCCGTCTGGGTGTGCGGGTTATCCAAGCGGACGTCAAGCACCTCGCGTCGACTTGCTTCCAGCCTGAGCTCAGGTCAACGCTCCCGACGCCTATTACTTTCCTATAATATTCCCGTCACACCCGTCTCGAAAGCATATATGTGACGCACCGTCAGCCAGCGGGGCCTCTCTTGATGGCTGCAATATGCTGCTGTTGGGTGGAAAGAGGAGGCCGCAGCGCTTTTGCGCGTCACAGAATCGGGGTACGCGCTTAGCTGGCAGGCTTGCCCTGGCCGACCGCCTTCGCCATCACGCCCGGCTTGAGGCGCCAATTCGGGCCAAAGTCCTGCAGCGGATGGAAGAACAGCGGCTCGGTGGCCTCGAGCTGCCGCAGCCGCGCGGCGTAGTCATCGAGATAGCGGTGCCGCGTCGCCTCGTCGACGAAATTCACTGAATACGACACGAAGGGCGGCAGCACCTTGCAGCCGGCATAGGCCAATGTGCCGTTCTGGATCGGCCATAGCACAACATCGAGTGCGCCGACGAGCCCGTCATGCGAGCACATGCCGGGATAGGCGGCGGTCGAGGTCACGACCATGGCGCGGCGGCCGGCCAGGCCGCCGGTGTCGTAGCGGCGGCCGGCGCCATAGATCGCGCCGTTGACGAACACACGGTCGATCCAGCCCTTCATGATGGCGGGGACGGAGAACCACCACAGCGGAAACTGCAGGATCAGGAGGTCGCACCACAGCAGCTTCTCGATCTCGGCCGTGATGTCGCCGCTGAGTGACTCCTGTTGCAAATTGTATTTCTGCTCGCGGTCATATTGCAGCCGGTCGGGAAACCGCCGTTCGCCAAAATCGTCGGCGGTTGCCACCGGGTTGAACCGCATGGCGTAGAGATCGGAGATCCTGACCGTGTGCCCGAGCGCGGTCAGCTCCGCCACCGACCGCGCCAACAGCGCCGCGTTGAAGGACTGCGCCTCCTGATGGGCAAAGACGATCAGGACTTTCATCGCGGCCTAGTCCACCGGCTTGAAGCTGAGCGTCGCGGCATCGGCCTGCATGATCTGCAGCTTCTGGTTGGAGAAGCGGACGCCGGGGCCAAAGCTGATCGGCGCCATCACGCCGGTCTCGACATTCTTGGTCTTCTCCAGCTCCAAGATGGTACAGGCCCAGGTCGGCTGCTTGCCGCAGCGCTCGATCGCTGCGATGAGCACCTTGGCGGCGGCATAGCCGGTCATCGTGTAGCGGTTGATGCCCTTGAACTCGGCTTCCGAGACCAGCGGCTTGGCTTTCTCCAGGAACGCCTTGCCGGCCGCGCCCGCGAACGGCTCGACATAGTCGACCGCGTAGATGCCGTCGCCCGCCGGGCCCATCAGTTTCAGCACCGGTTCGATGCGGCCGGGCCAGAAGATGCCGGTCACCGGCTTGATGCTGAGCTTCTCCAGCTCCTTCATCATCGCGATGTTCTCGGCGATGATGCCGCCGGCCAGGAATACCTCGGCGCCGGAATCCTTCAGCTGCAGCATGTCGGACGAGAAGTCCTGCTGGCCCTTCTTGTAATTGCCGCTGTAGACGACGTTCAGCTTCTTGGCCTTCACCACGGAATCGAAGCCGTCGCGCACGGTGATGCCGTAATCGTCGTCCTGGGTGATCAGGCCCCATTTCTTGCCGGGGTTCTTGTCGGCGAGGAAGTTGACGAGATGGATGATGCCTTCCTCGTAGGACTGGCCGACCACGAACACGTTCTTGCGCGGCGGCTCCCACAGGAATTTCACCGGCGCGACGTCGATCACGGTCGGGATACCGGATTTCTCCAGCACCGGCATCACCGCGATCGACTGGCCCGAGCCCGAGATGCCGATCATCGCGAACACCTTGTCGACATCGATCACCTTCTTGACGCCCTGGATGGTGCGCGCGGTGACGTAGCCGTCGTCCTCCAGCACATATTTGATCTTGCGGCCGTTGATGCCGCCGGCGGCGTTGGCCTCGGCGATCGCTATTCTGTGGCCGATCGAGGCGGCGACGCCGAGCAGGGCGGGCGGGCCGGTCAAGGGCTCGACGTCGCCGATCAGGATCTCGGTGTCGGTGATGCCGGGGTCCGCGGCGCATGCCGGGCCGATAGCAAGACAGGCGGTGGAAAGCAGCAGCGCAGCCGCCGCCAGATGCTTGATCATTGTCTCCTCCTCAGGTGTTGCGTCTTTTTTGATTAGTAGCGCAGCGGCCAGTGCACCCAGGTCCGCCTGATGTCGTGCCAGGCGCCGACCAGCCCGCGAGGCTGGAAGCGCAGGAACAGGATGATGACGAGGCCGTAGAGCATGCTCTTCAGCTCCTGCGCGCCGGTCGTGAAGCTCGCGTCCAACTGTGCGCTGAACAGGCTGAAGATGAGCCTTGTCGCCTCCGGCAGCAGCACGATCAGGATGGTGCCGAGCACTGCGCCGAGTGCCGAACCCAGTCCGCCGACGATCAGGATCGCCAGCGCCTCGATCGAGAGCAGGAACGGAAAGCCCTCGACGCTGACGAAGGAGAGATAGATGCCGTAGAGCGCGCCGGCGATGCCGGTGATGAAGGCCGAGGTGACGAAGGCGAACAGCTTGTAGGCATGCAGATTGATGCCCATGACGCGGGCCGCGGTGTCGTTGTCGCGGATCGCGACGAAGGCGCGGCCGACCCGGCTGCGGCGGATGTTGAGGGTCGCGAGCAGAGTCAGAACGGCGATGCCGAGGCAGAGATAAGTAAAGGCCGCATCGCTGTCGAAGCTGATGCCGAAGATTTCCGGCCGCTGCACCTGGATGCCGCGGGCGCCGTTGGTGAGCCAGCGCATCTCCAGGATCACGGTGTTGATGATGAAGGAGAAGGCGAGCGTGGTGATGGCGAGATAGAGCCCCTTGAGCCGCAGCGACGGCGCGCCGACGATCAGGCTGGCCAGCGCCGGCACCACGCCAGCCCCGAGGAAGCCGACCAGCGGCGGCATGTGGTACCTCGAGACCAGCACCGCATAGGCATAGGCGCCGGTGACCAGGAACCCGACATGGCCGAGCGAGATCAGGCCGGTATAGCCGGTCAGGATGTTGAGGCCGAGCGCGCCGGTCACTGTGATCAGGATGATCATCAGGAACGACAGCGCGTAGGAGTTCAGCAAATGAGGGGCCGCGATCAACGCCAGCAGCAGCACCGCCGACCACAGCCAGACCGGCGGGGAATCGATCAGCGCGACCAGTTCGCCATAGCTCTGCTTGTAATCGCCGGTGCGCATCAAACCCTCTCGATATCGCGTTCGCCGAAGATGCCGAACGGGCGGACCATCAGCACGACGATGATCATGGCAAAGCCCGCTACCTCCTTCATGCCGGAGCCGACATAGCCGCCGGCGAGATTTTCGGTGATGCCGATCAGCAGGCCGCCGAGGCCGGAGCCGAGCACGGCGTCGAGGCCGCCCAGGATGGTGGCCGGAAACGCCTTCAGCCCGAGCTGAAACATCGCCGGCGACAGATCGTAGGACAGTGCGAAGAACACACCACCGATCCCGGCGATCACCGAGGACGCGGCCCAGGCCAGCGCATGCACGCGGGTGGCGCTGATGCCCATCAACAGCGCGGTGCGGTCGTCGGCCGCGACCGCGCGCATCGCCACGCCGACCTTGCTGTAGCGGAAGAACGCCCAGATCGCAGCGAGCAGCAAAAGCAGCGTCGCGATGACGGCAAGCTGGCCGGTGCGTACGCCGATGCCGCCGAGATGCACGATGCCGCGGCCCATGCCGATATCCAGCCCGTGCGGATAGGCGTCCCAGATGAAGTTGATCGCCGAGCGCAAGATCACCGCGAGCCCGATCGTCACCATCACGGTCGCGAACACCGGCTCGCCCAGCATCGGCCGCATCACGAAGCGCTCGATGATGAGGCCGAGCACGATCGCGGCGAGGATCGCTCCTAATGCGACGACGAACACATTGCCGCTGACCGTGGTCGAGATGGTCCAGGCGATATAGGCCGTGATCATGGTCATCTCACCCTGGGCGAAATTGACCAGCCCGGTCGACTTGTAGATCACCGCAAAGCCCATCGCGATCAGGCCGTAAATCGCGCCGATCGCGAGCCCCGAGATCAGGAGCTGGATGAGATACTGCATTCAGCCCTCCGTCCGGTAGATGATGGCGAGCTCGCGCGCGAACTTCTTCTCGATCATGGCGCGGCGCACTTTCTGCGTGGCGGTCAGCTCGCCGTCGTCGTGGTCGAGCTCCTTTTCGAGGATGGCGAAGCGCCTGACGTTCTCGACCCGGGCGAAGCGCTTGTTGGTCTCATTGACGATGCGCTCGACCAGCTCGTGCACCTCCGGCAGCTGCGACAGCGACTTGTAGTTGGTGTAGGCCAGCGCGCGGTCGCGCGCCCAGCGGCCGACATTGTCGTAATCGACCTGGACGATGGCGCCGAGATACCTCTTGGCCTCGCCGACCACGATCGCTTCCTTGATGAATTCGGAATCCTTCAGCGCGTTCTCGATCTCCGAGGGCGCAATGTTCTTGCCGCCGGCGGTGATGATGATCGCCTTCTTGCGGTCGACCACGGCGATCTCGCCATTGTCGAGGACGTCAATGATGTCGCCGGTGCGCAGCCAGCCGCCTTGTTCCAGCGAAGCCGTCGAGGCCTTCTCGTCGAGGAAGTAGCCCTTGAAGACGCCGGGATTGCGCAACAGGATCTCGCCGTCGGCGTCACACTTCCATTCGGTCTGCGGCAAGGGCACGCCGCAGCCGCCGATCCGGTGGTGGCTTTCGATCTGGATGAAAGCGACGCCGCCGCTTTCGGTGAGGCCATAGCCCTGTGACACCGGGCGGCCGATGATGTCGAAGAAGCGCAGCGTCTCCGGCGAGATCGAGGCGCCGGCACAGAGTCGGTGACGACTGGTCGCGAAGCCGAGATGGCGCTGCAGATTGCGGAACATCAGGAGATAGAGCAGGCCGTAGGCGGCGCGATCGAGCCAGTTGTCCTTCCCGGCCTGCCGGCGATCCGACAGTGTGCGCCCCCAGGCGAGGCAGGCCCTGGTAAAGCTCTGTCGCAGCCGGCCGCTCTCGCCGAGCCGGAACAGAAAGCCCTGCTGCAGTTTTTCGTAGATGCGGGGCACGCCGACGAAGAAGGTCGGCGCGATCTCGCGGATGTTGATCGCTACGGTGTCGATCGATTCGGCAAACGAGACGGTGCCGCCGAGCACGAGATGGGTCACCGTGCCGTAGCAACGCTCGGCGACGTGGCAGAGCGGCAGATAGCTGACCGCCTCGAGCGGCTTGTCGGCGATGCCGACGGCTTTGGCATAGGCATAGGCGGCGTAGACCAGATTGCGGTGGGTCAGCATCGCGCCCTTGGGCGGACCCGTCGTGCCCGAGGTGTAGACGAGGATGCAGACATCGTCGGGCGCGCTTTGGCTGATCAGGCGATCGAGCGTGGCGTTGGCCTCCGGGTTTTTCAACGCGTAGGCCTTGCCGCGCTCGCACAATGCGGTGAATGACATCAACTCCGTTTGGCGGTAGTGCCGCAGGCCCTTCATGTCGATGCAGACGATGGCCTCGAGACCCGGCAGTCCGCCATTGTTGGCCATCGCGTCGAGCACCTTGTCGGTCTGCTCCTGGTCGCCGGTGACGACGATCCGGGCGCCGGAATGCTTGACGATATATTGCAGCTCGACCCAGGGATTGGTCGGGTAGATTCCGACCGCGACCGCGCCGATCATCTGGATGCTGAGATCGGCGTAAAACCATTCCGGCGAGTTCTCGCCGGCGATGGCGACGCGGTCGCCCGGCTTAATGCCGAGCGACAGCAGGCCGAGTGCGACCGCGCGCGCGGTCTCGTAATAGTGCCGCCAGGAATAGGGATTCCAGATCCCAAAATCCTTCTCGCGCAGCGCCAGCGCCTTGCCATGCATGGCGGCGCGCTGCCGCAGCAATTGTGGGATGGTGATGGAAGCATTCTCAAGCGCCGCCTGGAACGCGTCGGCGTTCGTTGCCGGCGGATTGCGCGGCGCGCTCGCCTGCATCGGCGGGTGAGCGGTGCGCAGGCTGTCCATCGCCGACATCACGCGCCCACCTTCATCGCCTCAGTGCGCTGGCCGCCAAGATAGGCCTCTGCGACCGCGGGATCACGCCTGACCTCGTCGGGCGTCCCTTCGGCGATCTTGCGGCCGAAATTCAGCACATGGATGCGGTCCGAGATGTCCATCACGATGCGCATCTCATGCTCGATCATCACGACGGTGATGCCGAGCTCGTCGCGGATGTCGAGCACGAAGCGCGCGATGTCCTCGGTCTCCTCCTGGTTCATGCCGGAGACCATCTCGTCGAGCAGCAACAGTTTCGGCTCGCAGGCGAGCGCGCGGGCGAGCTCGACGCGCTTCTGCTGGCCGTAGGACAGCGTGCCGACCACGGCGTCCCTGATATGCTCGATCTCGAGGAATTCGATGATGTGCTCGACCCGCTGCCGCGCCGCGATCTCCTCCTTGCGGGTGCGGCCGAAGAACACCACGGCATCGAGCACGGTCGAGCGCAGATGGGTGTGGCGGCCGGTCAGGATGTTCTCGACCACGGTGCCGTGCTTGAACAGCGCAAGGTTCTGGAAGGTGCGGCCGATGCCGACCGCCGCGAATTTCCACGGCGAAATGGTCGAGAGGTCAAGGCGATCGAAGGTGATGCGGCCGCCGCTCGGCCGCAATACGCCTGAGATCATGTTGAACAGCGTGGTCTTGCCGGCGCCGTTCGGGCCGATCACGCTGCAGATCTCGCCCGAGCTGACTTGAAGGCTGACATCGGCGACCGCCTGCAGGCCGCCGAAGCGTTTTGACAGGTTCTCGATCGCAAGCAGCGCGGTCACGACAGCCACCGCTTGCGGCGCTTGTAGTGCTTGACGTCGCGCAGGCTCTTGCGGCCGGCGGAGGAGACGCCGAGATAAAACTCCTGGACGTCCTCATTGGCGCTGAGCTTTTTTGCCGTACCGTCGAGCACGACGCGGCCGGTCTCCAGGATGTAGCCGTAGTCGGCGATATCGAGCGCGCGCTGTGCGTTCTGCTCGACCAGCAGCACCGTCATCTTCAGCTCGTCGCGCAGCCGTACGATCACCTCATAGATGCGGTCGATGATCAGCGGCGCGAGGCCGAGCGACGGTTCGTCGAGTGCCAGCAGCACGGGATCGGTCATCAATGCGCGACCGATCGCGAGCATCTGCTGCTCGCCGCCGGACATGTAGCCCGCGATCTGGTCGCGCCGTTCATGCAGCCGCGGGAACAGCGCAAACACCTTGTCGCGCCGCTCGCGTGCCTCGGCGCCGGTCCTGGTATAGCCGCCCATCTGCAGGTTCTCGTCGATGGTCAGCGCCGCGAACACGCGGCGGCCCTCCGGCACCTGCACGATGCCGCGGCGGACCAGCTCGTCCGGCGCAAGATGATGCACCTCGTCGCCCCGGAAGCGGATGCTGCCGTTCTCGATCACGCCTTCCTCGGTGTAGAGGATGCCGGACATCGCCTTTAGCAGCGTCGACTTGCCGGCACCGTTGGAGCCGAGCAGGGCGACGATATTGCCCTCGGGCACCGCGATCGAGACGTCGCGGATCGCCTCGATCGCGTTGTCGTAGACGATCCGGATGTTGCGGAATTCGAGCAGGCCGTCCCGCGCCGGCGCAGTGAGCGGCGCTGCTTGCGGCGTCGGATGCGGGATGGTCGTCGGCATCTTGCTCAGACCCGGGCGGCCGCGAGATGCGGCCGTGCGGCGAGGATCGCATCGGTGACGATCTTGGCGGTCTCGGCGCAAGCCTGGGTGCCGCCATTGCCATATTGCTTCACCGCGTCGCCGACGCACCACAGGCCTTCGATGCCGGTCTCGCGCGGCAGGTCGTAGCCGGCGCAGCTGCGTTGCGCCGGCCAGTCGTCGCGCATCACGCGGATCGACAGGATTTTGGCCTGGTCGAAATTCGCGAACTGCTCGCGAAGATCCTCGAGCGCCAGCGCGACCTCGGCATCGGAATCGAAATCGCCGAGCGCCGGCACCGGCACGGCATAGGCGACATAGAGATGCCAGCCGGGTGGAGCCAGTTCCGGACAAGTGGCGGAAAGGTTCGCCATGTTGCAGAGCCGGCGCGTCTTGCCGAAGGTGACGATGCCGGGATGGTTGATCAGGGGCTCGCGGCTCGCGACATTGATGACGATGTTGGCAGCCGGGCGGAGGTCGTTCTTCACCCTGGAGACGTAATCCGCCGGAAAAGCCTCCTTGCCGGCCAGCGCGACGGTGGCCTTCGGTCCGGTGTTGCTGATGACGAGATCGGTGTCGATCCGTACCTTCTCGCCGTTCCTGAGCACAGTGACGCCTTCGACCTTGCCATTGGATGTGTGGATCGACGTCGCGGGCGTGCCGAGCCAGATGTCGCCGTTGCGCCTGATGGCGGTGCCGAGGCTGTTCCAGACGCCGATCGTGCCCTGCGGGCAGAAACCGAACTTCTTGAAGGCGCCCTTGCTGGTGAAATAGGTCAGGAAGGCGCGGGCCGGCAGCTCGGCGGCGTTGCAGGCGAAGATCGCCGCACAGAGGTTGCGGAACAGCGCGTGCACCGTGGCGTTGCTGGTGTAGCCCTTCAGCCAGTCCTCGGTCGATTGCCGGCCGTCGGGCAGATTGCCGGAGCGGGCATCGGCGAATTTCTCCAGGATGCGCGAAGCCTGTTTGGTCAGTTGACCGAGCAGCAGCGACCAGCCGCCGCGGCCGACGTCGATCACCTTGCCGTCGATGAAGAACGAGCTCGCGGGCTCCGGCGCGCGGATGTCGAGCGGCGCGCCGACGGTGTGGAAAGTTTCCTCGAACACGCCGCCGAACTCGATCGCGATCGCGCCGATATTGACCTTGAAGCCGTCGATCTCCTCGGTCGAGGCCCGTCCGCCGAGCCGGTCCTTGTCGTCGACGACGAGCGTATGCAGCCCGCCATGGGCGAGCCGCGCCGCGGCGCACAGCCCGCCGGCACCGGCACCGATCACGACAGCATCGACCTTCTGAGAATCCACGCGCAACCTCCCTCGATGCCGCCGGGTTGGTCCCGGCGTGCGCAATCTACTTGCTTGATGACGGGCACGATAATATAATCCGACCGGTCGTTCAAATTATTTTTTGACGCAGGTCGCCGATGCCGCGAGCGATGGAAGAGTTCTGGTGGATGGCGCCCGCAAGGGGGAGGAGCGCGCGGGGCGGCGGTAGTATAGAGGGACGGCAGCCGCCCGATTCCGGCGGCGTCGATGGTGCACGAGAGAGAATGTAATGGCGCGGACGCGCTCGGAAAATTACGACGAGATCCAGCAGGGCATCCTCACCACCGCCTGCGGCCTGTTCGCGCGGCAGGGCTACATGCGTGCCTCGATCGCGGACCTTGCGGATGCCTGCAAGCTGTCGCGCGGCGCGCTGTACCATTATTTCGACTCGAAGGAAGCGATCCTGTTCGCGATCCTCGATGCGCATATTCGCGAGATGATTGCCGATGTCGAGGTTGCGATGGCCGGCAAGGCGACGACGCTGGAGCAGTTCCGCGCCGCGATCCAGGCCATCGTGGCGCTGAACGCGCGCTCGAGCGACGAGCAGCGCGTGATCCTCAACGACCTCTCGTTCCTCGGCGAGACCGAGCAGGATGCGATCAAGGCGCTGGAGCGCCAGCTGGTCGATACTGTCTCGGATCTTCTGGTCAAGCTCGACAAGGAAGGCAAGATCGTCAAGCGGACCAAGAAAATCTACAGCATGATGCTGTTCGGCATCCTGAACTTCAGCCACACCTGGTACGACCCGAAGGGTGGGATCGACCCTACGGAATTCGCCGACATGGTGGTGGACCTGTTCCTGTACGGTTTCACCATGCCGGTGCCGGCCAAGGACGCCGCGCGGGCGCTGCGCCAGCGCGCCTGAGTTTGTCGCGGCTGGCGACGATCTTCATCACCTCGTCTGCACATCATCGTGAAGGCGCGCCCCTGTCCCGCGCGTAACACACGCGCGACGCGCTGCGTAGTTTGCCACGAACGCCGCAACAGCGGCCGATGGTGGCATCGCAGCGAGGGAAGAAACATCCGTATGAATCTGTCGTTCAACATCGCCGAACAAGGCGAGGGGTCTTATCGTCTGCTTGCGATCCTGCGCTGGGTCATGGTCGTGATCTTCGTGTCGTTCGGCATGCAGAAGTTCACGCTGCAGTCCGCCCAGGGCATCGCGCAGTTCATCAGCAACAGCCCGTTCATCTCGTGGCTCTCGGTGTTCGGCCTTCGGGGCGAGGCCTATGTGCTTGGCGTGGCCGAGTTCGGCATCGCTGTGCTGCTTGCCGCCGGTGCGTTCAGCCCGCTCCTGTCCGCGATCGGTTCGCTGATGGGCGTCATCACCTTCGCCGTCACGTGGTCGTTCTTCTTCACGACACCGGGGGTGGTCAAATGGAGCCTGTCGACCGACCCGATGGCCTGGAACCTGGCCGGCGAGTCCTGTTCAAGGACATCGTGCTGCTCTGCGTCTGCCTCGTGCTGCTGTTGGCGTCGTTGCCGCGGTCGATCGTCCGATCACGCGCCGCATAGTCTCGCGCCGCGCGATCAATGGTTAAGCCATGCTTAATCAGGCAGCGCGTGCATCCGGCATCTGGAACCGGACAATTCGCCGCAGGCCGCCATGTCTTGTCACTCGAATCCAATAGGCCTATGCAACCGTTGATTGACGAATTGTTGCTAGTAAGAAACGGTCCCGGTTGGGAGCGGAATGTGACGAAGTCAGACATATCGACGGTCGGCCCGGCACGCGCTGGTTCCATCTTCCCGTCGAATCACGTTCCCGACATTTTCAAACGTCCCGCATTTTTTAGTTCGATTGCAGTTCCCGCGCCGTGGCTCGAGTGGGAGGGCGGTCGCGGGCGCGGTTTCCGGCACTGATCGCCGGAACTGCAATCGCGCCGCCCCTTCCCCGGCGGGGCGGGGCACGGCACAACACGCGCAATCGTGAATTCGGACGCACAGGTTCCATCGCTTAAGATCGCGATGTCGCCATCTCGCGATGGCTGAACAGATCCGCCCGCGGGTCGAATCGCAACATCGTCCCGATTTCGTTCTTCATGAGACGTCTTCGTTCCTTATGAGACCATCGCCCTCCGTCCGGATCGCGGCCGTCCTCTTCGCCGTCGCTGCTGGCGTGCTTGCGGCGGCGCGCGCGGATTCGGACATGGATGCGCAGATCACGGACATCGTCACTTCAGAGCTTGCGCCGACCGCGACCGCGGCGGATCCGGGCGGTCTCGCCGCGGCGGTCTATGCCGGCGGCCAGGTCACGTTCTTCACCTACGGTTTCGCTGACGCGGCGGCGAAGCGGCCGGTCGCCCCGGACACGCTGTTCAACCTCGCCTCGCTGCGCAAGCTGTTCGAGGCGACGCTGGTCGCGCTCGGCACCGAGCGCGGCGAATTGCGGCTGGACGATCCCGTTGCGAAGTATCTGCCCGAGCTCAACGGCGACTACATCAGCCGCGTCATGGTCGGCGATCTCGTCACCCATACGTCCGGGCTGCTGCTGCCGACCGACCATCCGCCATGGCCGAACGAGACTTTCAACCGCGATCAGTTCATCGCGATGCTCAACGCATGGACGCCGCCGGCGGGGGAGCAGCCGGGCAAGCAGCGGATCTACAGCCATGCCGGCTATGTGCTGCTGCAGCTGGTGCTGGAGCAGCGCTATCGCATGCCGATCGCGACGTTGATCGAGAGCCGTATCCTCAAGCCGCTCGGCATGACATCGACCTTCGTTCCGGATCGCGACGAAGACAACCGTGCGTCGATGGCGCCCGAAATCATGCAGCGCATGGTGCAGGGATACGCCCATAACGGCACGCCGATCGGTCCGCCAGGCAATCAGCAGAGCTATTACGATTTCCCGGGTACCGGCCAGATGTTCTCGTCGGCGCGCGATCTCGGCATCCTGCTGCGCGCCTGTCTCGACAACGCGGTGATCGATCCCGAACTGCGTGCGGCATTGCAGATGACCGAGCGCGAGAGCTTTCGCGTCGATGCGAAGTTCGGCCAGGCGATGGCGTGGGAGCATGTGCGCCTCGATGACGTCACCGTCATCGACAAGCCCGGCGGGCTCAACAATGCCTCGGCCTATATCGGCCTGGTGCCCGCGCGCAGGCTCGGCATCGTGCTGCTCGCCAATCGCGGCGACTACCCGCACGAGATCGCGCGCTACAAAATCCTTCCGGCGCTCGCGCGATTGTAATCGCGTTGCGTAGCAATCCGGTGACACGGCTCGCGCGGCCGCGGCAGAGGATGCATGCGAAATTGTGATGGCGCGGCATCCTGATCGGCTGTATAAGCCAGTAGCTTCTTCTCCAATTTGAAGAGGCTGATATGACCGACCTGAATCCTGATCTGCACACAGATCCTGATCTGCATAGTTGGCTTTCGCAGCAGCCGCACGGCCTGCGAACCTTCAGGACCTTCCAGCAAAAACTCGAGACTCTGAGCAAGGACGACCCGCAGCAACGCGGCGTTTGCCGGCTGCTGAGCGGTCTCGTCGGCAATTACGTCGAAACCTTCGACGAGGAGCCGCTGCCGGTGGCGGTCGCCGACCGCGCCTATGGCCGACTGCTCGACCTCGTCGCAAGCCTTGATTTCAAGGGAAATTCCGACCGGCGGCTGGCCGACATCAACCGCATTGCGGCGTGCGATCTGCTCAATTGATGGCGCTTCACCGCCGCGCCGCGGCGAGCTCGCGATAGAGCGCGGCGTAGCGGCCGGCGCGGTTGTGCCAGGAGACGTCGGTGGCCATGCCGGCCTGCTGCAGTCGGCGCCAGGTCACCTTGTCGTTGAACAAGAGGTTTGCCTTGCGCAAGCCGCGCGCGAGCGCGTCCGAGGTGACGGGCGCGAACTTGACGCCGGTCGCCGCATCGCCGGTGACCGCGGCTTCGTCGAAGTCGAGCACGGTGTCGGCAAGGCCGCCGACATTGGCAACGATCGGGACCGCGCCGTACCGCAGCGCGCACAGCTGGGTGAGGCCGCACGGCTCGAAGCGCGACGGCACCGCGAGCGCATCGGCGCCGGCCTGGATCAGATGTGCCAGCGTCTCGTCATAGCCGATCACGACCCCGATCCGCCCGTGAGTTTCCTGCGCCAGCGCGGCGTAGCGATCCTGCAGATCGCGGTCGCCGCTGCCGAGCAGCGCGAGCTGGATGCCTTCGCCGAGCAGCGCTGGAATATTCTCGAGCAGCAGGTCGAGGCCCTTCTGCCACGACAGCCGGCTGACGACGCCGAGCAGCATCGCATCCGGCGCCGGATCGAGCCCGAAGCGCTGCTGCAGCGCCGCCTTGTTGGCCGCGCGCGCCGCCGGCTGCCCGGCGCTGTAACGCGCAACGATGTTCGGATCGGTGGCCGGATTCCACACCGTGATGTCGATGCCGTTGAGGATGCCGCTCAGCACGTCAGCGCGTTCGCGCAACAGGCCGCCGAACCCCATGCCGCCCTCGTCGCTCTGAATCTCCTGCGCATAGGTCGGCGACACCGTGGTGATGCGGTCGGCGAATTGCAGGCCGGCCTTCAGGAGGCTGATGGTGCCGTAATATTCGACGCCGTGCAGCGTATAGGCCTCGCCCGGCAGGCCGAACGTCGTCAGCATGTCCGGCGAGAACTGCCCCTGATAGGCGAGGTTGTGCACCGTCATCACCGTGCCCGGCCGCGGTCGTCCGCCATAGTGCAGGTAGGCCGGCGCGAGGCCCGCCTGCCAGTCATGGGCATGCACGATGTCGGGGACGAAGGTCTCGATTGCGCCCTGGCCGATCTCTGCCGCCATCCGCGACAGCGCCGCGAAGCGGATGCCGTTGTCCGGCCAGTCGCGTCCGTCGGGACCGACATAGGGATTGCCGGGGCGGGCATAGAGATGCGGTGCGTCGAGCGCAAGGAGATCGAGGCCGTCATGCGTGCCGCCGAGCACGCGGATCGGCCCGCCATAAAATTCTCCCCAGTGCAGCAGCGTCTCCGCCGAGGCCAGCGCCTTGAGCACATCGGGATAGCCGGGCACCAGCGTTCGCGTTGCGACGCCGTGCTCGTTCAGCGCCGACGGCAGCGCGCCGACGACGTCGGCGAGGCCGCCGGTCTTGACGATTGGGTAGACTTCCGAGGCGACCGCGAGGACGCGGATGGGCGTCATGTCCCGAGCCTGTCGATCATCGACTGGGTGATCAAGGTAACGCCCTGCTCGGTGGTGCGGAAGCGCTTGCCGTCGAACGCGGGATCCTCGCCGACCACAAGCCCCTCCGGAATCCGCACCCCGCGATCGATCACGACGTTCCTCAGCCGCGCGCCGCGGCCGACATTCACATAGGGCATGATCACCGCGTTCTCGATACTGGCGTAGGAATTGACGTGCACGCCGGTGAACAGCAGCGAGCGGCGTAGCGCCGCGCCGGAGATGATGCAGGCGCCCGAGACGAGCGAGGTCACCGCCTGTCCGCGCCGTCCGTCCTCGTCATGCACGAACTTGGCGGGCGGGGTGATCTCGGCATAGGTCCAGATCGGCCACGTGCGGTCGTACAGATCGAGCTCCGGCACGACATCGGTGAGATCGAGGTTGGCGCCCCAATAGGCATCGACGGTGCCGACGTCGCGCCAGTAGGAGCGGGGATCGTCGCCGGAGCGGACGCAGGAATCGTTGAACTGATGCGCCACGGCGCGGCCGTGCTTGACGATATAGGGAATGATGTCCTTGCCGAAATCGTGGTTGGAATTCGGGTCGGCGGCATCGCGGCGCAATTCGTCGAACAGGAATTGCGAGTCGAACACGTAGATGCCCATGCTGGCGAGCGACTTGTCGGGCTTGCCGGGCATCGGCGGCGGATCGGCCGGCTTCTCGAGGAAGGACTGGATCAGGCCGTTGTCGTCGACATGCATGATGCCGAAGCCGCTGGATTCCGCGCGCGGCATCTCGAGGCAGCCGACCGTGACGTCGGCGCCGCTCTCGACATGCTGCTTCAGCATCACCTCGTAGTCCATCTTGTAGATGTGGTCGCCGGCCAGCACCAGAATGTACTTGGTGCCGTGCGCCTCGAGGATGTCGATATTCTGGTAGACCGCATCGGCCGTGCCGAGATACCAGTTGGTCTCCGAAACGCGCTGGCTCGCGGGCAGGATATCAAAACTCTCGTTGCGTTCCGGGCGGAAGAAGTTCCAGCCCATCTGCAGATGCCGGATCAGGCTGTGCGCCTTGTACTGGGTCGCCACCGCGATGCGGCGGATGCCGGAATTCACCGCGTTCGAGAGCGCGAAATCGATGATGCGCGATTTGCCGCCGAAATAGACCGCCGGCTTGGCGCGCCTGTCGGTCAGCTCCTGGAGTCGGCTGCCGCGCCCGCCGGCCAGCACATAGGCGAGGGCGTGACGCGACAATGGTTCATTTCCGACTGCTCTCATGGACATCCTCCCAGAACTTCACGCCGCCAAGGCTTCAGCTGTCAAGGCTTCAGACTGTCAAGGCCTCAGGCGCGGCCCCGTTGCCTTCTCTTGTCCGGAAGGCCTGATCGGGCGCCAGCGGGGCCGATGGGGAACGTAGCAAGGCGCCCCGGTTGAGCAAAGCGGGATGGCGGGTTTTCGTTCCTTGGACTCGGCTCCCGGGCAGCGGGGTTGCGACTTGGTTAAGCCTATTGACGACGCGTGAATTCGGCCTAGAGCAGGCCTGCCGATTTTCCTGCCCAGGCCAGCATTCCATGACCCTTGCTTCCGTCACGCCCCAGACCATCCGCACAACACTGCTGCTGCGCCAGGAGATTGCGCTGCTCGACGTCAGGCATGAAGCGCAATTCGCCACCGGCCATCCACTGTTTGCCGCCAACATGGCGGCCGGCCGGATCGCGCTCGAAGCCCAGCTGCGATTGCCGCGCAAGGATGTGCCGATCATTCTCTACGATGACGGCGAGGGGCTGGTCGCCACCGCGGCCGACCAGTTGCGGGCGTTGGGCTACAGCAACGTCGCTGCGCTCGCGGGCGGCCTCGAGGCCTGGAAGGCGGCCGGCTACGAGGTGTTCGAGGACGTCAATTCCTACGCCAAGGCGTTCGGCGAACTGGTCGAGTCGCGCAGGCATACGCCGTCGCTGAGCGCCGACGAAGTCGCCGCGCTGATATCTGACAAGGCCGACATTGCGATCCTCGACGTCCGCCGCTTCGACGAATATGCCACCATGAACATCCCGGGCTCGGTCAGCGTGCCCGGTGCGGAGCTGGTGCTGCGCGCCGGCGGCGCGGCGCCCGATCCCGACACCACGATCATCGTCAACTGCGCCGGCCGCACCCGCTCGATCATCGGGACGCAGTCGCTGATCAATGCCGGGCTGCCCAACAAGGTGCGGGCGCTGCGCAACGGCACGATCGGCTGGACGCTCGCCAGGCACGATCTCGAGCACGGCGCCGGCAAGCGCGGCGTCGTCGGGCCGTTCGAGGGGGCCGCCGACAACGCGCGTGACGTCGCCTATCGCGCCGGCGTCCGTCACATCGGCACGCATGAACTCGCCGCGCTGGAGAACGACAGGCAGCGCACGCTGTACCGCTTCGATGTGCGCGACGCCGAGGAATATGCCGCCGGCCATTTGGCCGGCTTCCGCCATTATGCCGGCGGTCAGCTGGTGCAGGAGATCGACATGGCCGCCCCGGTGCGCGACGCGCGCATCGTGCTGAGCGACGACAAGTGCATCCGCGCCGACATGACGGCGTCCTGGCTCGCGCAGATGGGCTGGGAAGTTTACGCGCTCGAGGGCGGCTATGACGGCCCGCTGGAAAAGGGACCGCCGCGCGTCGTGCCAAGGCCCGATCCCGCGCACCGCTACCGTCGCCCCTATGAAGGCACCGACGTCGCTGAAAAGGCGATGCAGGCCTATCTCGATTGGGAGTACGGCCTGGTCGAGCAGCTGCGCCGCGACGGCACGCACGGGTTTTATGTGATCTAGCGCATGGTTGAGAGAGTTTCCGTCATGCCCGGGCTTGGCCCGGGCATCCAGGTCTTGGCTTCCGAACAAGAAAGACGTGGATGGCCGGGCGCAGGCGAGCGGAAGCGACGCCGTTCTTCGAACGGCTATGCCCGGCCATGACGAGTCACGTGGTCACTTCGGCAGCGCGACCGGCGTCAGCGTGAACGGGCCGGGGTCCTTCCCCTTGTTGTCGCCGATGATGTAGGACAGCTTGCCCTCGGCGATCCAGCCAGTGCCGCCGACCGCGGTCACCGAGACCGGCTCGGCAAGCCCGTCCTTGATGGTGTCGATCTCGGCCTGGTCGCCCTTGACCGTGACCTTGTCGAGTTTGCCGTTGCCCTCGATCAGCAGCAGGCTGCTGCCATGGGCGCGCAGCGCGTCGGCATGGTCGAGCGGCCGCGACGGCTTCAGCTCGGTCACCGCGCCGGCCTTGCCGTCCTTCATCTCGATCTTGAACAGTTTTGCCGGAATGAAGGTCGTGACATAGAGGTTGCCGTCGGCGCCGATCGCGATGCCGTCGAGCCCGACGCCGTCCTTGGCCGGCGCGAGCTGCGGGTCGGTGGCGAAGGTCGCGAGCGCGGTGCCGCCCGGCTTCAGGCTATAGACGATCGGCGTGAAGGAATCGCTGACATAGGCGGTGCCGTCGGCGCCGACCACGATGTCGTTGCAAAGCGATTTCGGATCGCTCAGGGCGAAACTGCCCTTCGGCGCACCGCTCTTGAGGTCGAAGGTCTTCAGCCAGGCGCCCTTGGTTTCGCTGGGACCTGCGACGCCGAAGCCAGAAATGTCGTTGGAGCAGACATAGAGCGTGCCGCTCTTCTCGTCGGCGAGCACGCCAAGCGTCGAGCGGCTGTCGCCGGCACCGGGCTTGACCAGCTGCTCGGCCTTGCCGCCCGCGATCTTCGTCACACCGCCCTGATTGAAGCTGCCGACGTAAAGCGTGCCGTCGGAGGTCGAGGTCACGCTCTCCGGGAAACTCTTGTCGGGAACGCCGACCGGAGCCGTTTCGGCGCTGGCTGCGCCGGCCGTGCCGAGCGCGAGGATGATGGCCGTCGCGCTCAGCGATGCGCGGCGGAAATTGAGCGAGTCTCCCTTCGCGCGCGGGCATGCCGCGTCGCCATTGTTCTTTATCATGATCGCGTTTCCTCAATGAGCCTGGTTGGACCAAGCAGGAGTTCTTTAGGCGATCGTCTCCGGTCGATGCTTATTGTCTGCAGGGTTCCCGACCGGATTGTTCACTCGCCTGCCTTGTCGCGATCGATATATACGATAGTATATAGCGAAAGGGAAGCTGCGGAGAGGGAAGCCGCGATGGCGGGAGGGCGCGTCATGGAACGAGAGTTCGCAGCGCGGCACCGGTGCTTGTGTTGCGGCGGCGTCATCGACGGTT
This sequence comes from Bradyrhizobium sp. 26S5, assembly GCF_036923295.1. Taxonomy (NCBI): domain Bacteria; kingdom Pseudomonadati; phylum Pseudomonadota; class Alphaproteobacteria; order Hyphomicrobiales; family Nitrobacteraceae; genus Bradyrhizobium; species Bradyrhizobium sp. 26S5. The sequence continues at coordinate 2,487,450 of NZ_CP145948.1, forward strand.
TCGCCGACGATGCCGCCGTTGGATTCGATGCACGGATCGGCCTGTTCACCGATGAGTGTGCGTTCGTCTGCGACGAATGCACCGCAAGCCTGATCGCGGCCGCAGCACGTCGCAGGCAGGAGGCGGTTCGGCGCAAGACGTAAGGCGAGATACTTCCAATCCGTCATTGCGAGCCACCGGGTCGCGCGAATGCGCGCCCGATGACAGGCTCCACGAAGCAATCCATCTCTCCGCGTGCGCGTGGATAGGTGGATTGCTTCGTCGTTTCACCCCTCGCAATGACGGAGCAACAATGGGAACTCAGTCCGCGGCGAACGCGTCGTAGACCAGCTTCCGGAACGCCGGCGTGATGCGCTGGCGCTCGTTCTGGGTCTGCTCGAGCATGATGTAGATCATGTCGAGCTTTGGATCGACGCCGAAATAGGTGCCGCTGCCGCTGTCCCATTTCAATTCGCCGATCGAGCCCGGCGGCGGCGGTTTTGCGATGCCGGGATCGGTGCGCACGGCGATGCCGTAGCCATAGCCAAAACCGTCGCCGGGAAAGTACCAGTAATCGCGGCCGACGCCGGAGCCCGGCCCGATATGGTTCGTCGTCATGGTCTTGAAGGCTGTGGGGCTGAGATAGCGCTTGCCGTCGAGCTCGCCGCCGTTGAGCAGCATTTGCGCGAAACGCGCATAGTCGAGAATGGTCGAGACCAGGCCGCCGCCGCCGGATTCCCACTCCGGATGCGCGCGCCGATCGCGCTCGCCCTCGATCAGGATCGTATCCGTCGGCAGCGGCTCGGCGAGCCGCGTCCGTTCGGTCTCCGCATCGAGCACGTATCTGGTGTCGTTCATCTTCATTGGATCGAAGATGCGCTCCTTCTCGAATTGGTAGAGCGTCTTGCCCGAGACGATCTCGATGACGCGGCCGAGCACGTCGGTGGAATGACCATAGCGCCACAGCGTGCCGGGCTGCCGCGACAGCGGCAGCTTGGCCAGCCGCGCAACGAATTCCTTGTTGTCGAATGTTCCGTCGAACAGATGTCCTTCGTGGTAGATTTTCTGGATCCAGTCGGCGCCGATATATTCGTAGGTGATGCCCGAGGTGTGCCGCATCAGGTCCTCGATCGTGACCGGGCGGATCGGCGGTACCAGCTCCACCTTGGCCGGATCGTTTCCGCCGTCCGGTTCGATGGCGACCTTCACATCGGCGAACGCCGGAATGTATTTCGACAGGGGATCCTGCGGCGACAATTTGCCTTCGTCGACCAGCATCATCGCGGCGGTGTTGGTGATCGGCTTGGTCATCGAATGCAGTGCAAACATCGTATCCGGCCGCATCGGCGATTTGGTCGTGACGTCACGATAGCCGAAGGTCTTAAGATAGACCTGCTTGCCGTGCTGCTGGATCAGGATGACCGCGCCGGGAATTTTTCCTGTCGCAACCTCGTTGTTGAAGAACGCGGTGATGCGTTCGAGCCTCTCCGGCGACGGGGCAGGGGCATCAGCGGCGCGCGCTGCGCCTGATGTGACAAGCGCAAGGCACCCGATTGCAAGACCCAAGATCGCGGTCATTGCCTCACGAAAGGTCCGTACAGCAATGTGGACTGCCCGATCATACCCGCACGACATTGAAAGCCTGCCCCCTGCCTGATGCCTGGAACGCCCGCGTTTTGGCACGAGCGCTCCCGCGCACCATAATCATTTTCGAGCGATATTATTCCCTGACGACGGTCGAAATTTACACAATTTGCGTGGCGCCGACCGGCGTGCGCACCGCATTCGACAGCACCTGCAGCGCCTGGCTCAGTTCGGCGCGGTTACGCGCGGCGCCCAGCGACACGCGCAGGCCGCGCGGCGCCGCATCGCCCACCGCAAAGGCATCTTCGCCGACCACGGCGAGGCCGTTGCGCATCAGATGCGACAGCAGGTCGGTGCCGTCGAAATGCTTTGACCGCGGCATCCAGAGATGATGGCTCGCCGGCCGCGCCGCATAGGCGACGCCCTTGAGGAAGCGGCCGGCAAGCTGCTGGCGCGCCGCCGCCTCGTTGCGGATGGCGCGGATGACGTCAGTGGCGACGCCGGAGCGCAGCCATTGCGTGACCAGCGCGACCATCAGCGATGGCGGCATCTGCATGGTGGCCTGCATGCTGGCACGCATGCGCTGCTCGGCGCTCGCATCGGGCGCCAGCAGATAGGCGACGCGCAATGCGGGCGCGATGCATTTCGCGATGCTTGCGGCGAGGTAGGTGCGCTCCGGAATCAGTGTAGCGATCGGCGCGACCTGCGGCTCTAGTGGACCGTAGACGTCGTCCTCGATCAGGACGCAGCCGCGCTTGCTGATGATGTCGGCGATCGCCTTGCGTCTTGCCGCGCTCATCGTCGCCGTGGTCGGGTTCTGCTGCGTCGGCACCAGATAGACCGCCTTCGGTCTGTGCTTGCGGCAGGCGTCGTCGAGCGCGTCGGGCCTCGCGCCCTCCGCGTCCATCGCAACGCCGACCAAGCGGACATCGAGCCGCGCCGCCGCGGCCTTGATGCCGGGAAACGTCAACGCCTCGGTCAGCACGATATCGCCAGGCGAGGTCAGCGCCAGCAAGGCGTTGAAGATGATGGCCTGCGATCCCGGATAGATCACGATCCGCTCGGCTGATGCCTGCGGCACCCGCGGTTGCAGCCACGCGGCGCCGGCGTCGCGCTCCTCAGTCGTGCCGCCGGGACGCGTATAGCCGAGATAGGCGGAAAACCCGGCCTCGGAGCGGATGGTCGCAAGTCCCTGTGCGATGCGCAGGTCGAGATTGGCCTCGACCGGCTGCGGCGGCAGGTTCATCGACAGGTCGATGTTGACGGGTGCGGGCAGGTCGGACGCCGCGCGCGCGGTGGTCTCCGAGACGAAGGTGCCTTGGCCGACGCGGGCGTCGAGCAGTCCGCGCCGCCGCGCCTCGCCATAGGCGCGCGTCACCGTGGTGAGGTCGATGTCGAGCGCGGTCGCCAGCGCGCGGTGGGTCGGCAGCCGCTGACCGCGTACCAGCCGGCCGCTGGCGACATCGGCGGCCAGCGCATCGACGATGCGCAGGAACATCGGGCCGTGCCATTCCGAAACTGTCGGGATCCAATCCATGCAATCCGACACTTTGTCTTTGATTGTATGCCTTCAAATTCATATTGTATGGATCATCAGATCAGGTCAAGGACAACGACAATGACCGAGACGGTTTCCCTGCCAAAGGCGATGTGGCGCGGCTTCACCATGAAGTGCCCGAACTGCGGGCGCGGCCATCTGTTCGGCCGCTTCCTCAAGGTGGCGGATCATTGCGAGGTGTGCGGCGAGGATTTCACCCCGCAGCGCGCGGATGACTTCCCGGCCTATCTCGTCATCGTCGTGGTCGGCCACGTCGTGGTGCCGGCGCTGCTGTGGCTGGAGATGAACTACGCGCCGCCGGCCTGGCTGCAGCTTGCGATCTGGCTGCCGTTCACGCTGTTCAGCGCGCTCGGGCTGCTGCAGCCCACCAAGGGCGCGATCGTCGGTTTGCAGTGGCAGCTCGGAATGGAGGGGTTTGCGACGTCGCGGCGGGCGGCTGCACCGGTGCGGGCGCGGAGCAACGCGGTTCTGTAGGGCGGATCTAGCGACTTGTCCGCCGTAGCTCAGCGAGCGAATGCGGAAGCGTAATCCGCCGCGCTGCCTGCGAGAGAGTTGGTGGGTTACCACCTTGGCTTGAGCGGTGGATCACTGTCGAGCGACGACGCGAAGTGGGGTAAGGTTTGGTCCAATGATGCGGGAAGCTATCCGCATCCTGCTTGGCTCAGTGACAACACGGACCTTCCGCCAGATTTTGTTCGTTCCGAGGTAGCTGAAAGATGGATGAGCGCGTTAGATCAATCGTTACTGATTTGCGTAGCAAGAGTTCTAGTGAGGCCGCTGACTGGCTGATGAAACACTATCCGGTTGGCAGTACCGGCGCTGGCGAAGCCATAACCATCGTCCAACACCTCTCCTGGAAGAAGTCTGATCAGACACGGTTGGCTGAATACTATTTGAGCGGCATACCGTTCGCGTCGGCCAGGCCTTACGAGGTGTTTGCATCGTTCATGCAAACTCGTCGTCTGGTCGATATCATGCGGAAGCATATACCTAACAACGATCGTAAGCAGTTGCTTGAATATCATGCCGGGCCAGTGCTGACTCGGGCAGCGAAAACTCCAGAAGACCACGAAGCAGTGCAAAGCTTCCTGGCAGAAGTGAGAAGGGATCAATATTCAGGATGAGCCCCATCAGGAGCAGTAGGGCAATTAGCGACTTGTCCGCCGTAGCTCAGCGAGCGAAGGCGGAAGCGTAATCCGCCGCGCTGCTTGCGACAGAATTGGTGGGTTACGCCTTCGGCTAACCCACCCTACGAAGGTCAAACCGGATGATGATGCGGCCGGAACATCCGGCCCTTCTCCGTCACCAGCACCACGGCGAGTGCGGCCAGCGTGCAGAGGAAGAAGCCGGTGGCGAACGGCAGCAAGGTGCCGTCGTAATCCTGTCCGATCGTGGTGCCGATGCCGATCCCGAGCAGGGTGGTGATCGTGCCGTAGAGCGAGGAGGCGGTGCCGGCGATCTTGCCCTGCGGCTCCATCGCGAGCGCGGTGAAGTTCGCCATCATCAGCCCGAACGCGAACATCATCAGGCCCGCCAGCACCATGAACAGCGGCAGCGACAGCGTGTCGGTCTTCACCGCGAGCAGCAGCGCGCCGGCGACGACGGCAAAGCCGGTCAGCGCGGCGTGCGAGATCACGCGCATGCCGATGCGGCCGACGATGCGCGAATTGAGGAAGCCGGCGATCGCGACGCCGACCGCGCAAGCCGCGAAGGCGACCGGGAAGTAATGGCCGAGCTTGAACACCTCGGTAAAGATCTGCTGCGAGGAGAACACGAAGGCAAACAGCGAGCCCTGCACGCCGCCGGCGGCGAGCGCATAGCCGAGCGTGGTGCGGTTCGTGATGGTCTGGCGGAATGCTGCGAGCACGTCGGGGATCGCGAGCGACTTGCGCAGCTCCAGCGGTAGCGTCTCCGGCATCCGCAGCGCGCTCCAGGCCAGCGCGATCACGCCGTAGATCATCAACAGCACGAAGATGCCGCGCCAGTGCGTCAGCAGCATCACCGCCTGGCCGAATGACGGCGCGATCACGGGCACCGCGATGAACACCATCATCGCCAGCGACATCACGCTCGCCATGCGCCGTCCGGCGTAGCAGTCGCGCACGATCGAGGTCGCGATCACGCGGGTTGCCGCGGTGCCGAGCCCTTGCAGCGCGCGCGCCAACAGCAACGTCTCGAACGAGGGCGCCATGATCGCGAGCAGGCCGGCGATGGTGTAGACGGTCATGCCGCCGAGCAGCACCGGGCGGCGGCCGAAGCGGTCCGACAGCGGGCCCATCACAAATTGTCCGACGCCGAAGCCGACCAGGAAGATCGACAGCACCATCTGCGGCCGGTTGGCGTCGGCGATCTGGAACGCGGAGCGGATGTTCGGCAGCGCCGGCAGCATCATGTCCATCGCCAGCGGGTTCAGCGCCATGATGGATGCGATGACGACGACGAATTCGGGAAAGCCCATCGGGCGGTGGCCTGAAGAAACCCAGGCATCGGCATTGATATCGGACACTTAGCAACCTCTTGGGAATCCTCGCATCGTAGCGGTCTTGTTGCGGTGCACAATCGGCGTTTCGGGATGGCTGCCCGCCGATCGCGGGTGAGGTAGCCCGGTCCGGGAACCGGCAATGTTGTCGAATATCGTTGCGAATGCAACTATTTTGCTGTCCCCGGCAAGAAGCTCTGCTATCCCGGGACCAGCAACCGTGCCCGGCAGGGCCATCGCGGCCGATGACGCTCGCCGCACGGACAAGAACGGTATTGGGGAGGCCACATGTCCATCGAACTGTCCGCGCGCTCGCGCGGCGCTGAACTGTCGGAGGAGGAGCGCAAGGTCCTCACCGCAACGCTCGTCGGCACCACCATCGAGTGGTACGACTTCTTCGTCTACGCTCAGGCGGCGGGCCTGGTGTTCGGCGCGCTGTTCTTCGCGCCGATGAACGCGAACAATCCGCTGCTGGCGCAGATCGTGTCGTTTGCGACGCTCGGTCTGTCATTCCTGTTCCGCCCGTTAGGGGCCATCGTCTGCGGCCATCTCGGCGATCGCTTCGGGCGCAAGAACATGCTCGTCGTCACGCTGCTGTTGATGGGGGCGGCGACCGCGCTGGTCGGCCTGTTGCCGACCTATGCGCAGATCGGCGCCTGGGCGCCGGCACTCCTTATTCTCCTGCGCATCCTGCAGGGCTTTTCGGCCGGCGGCGAGTGGGGCGGCGCGGCGCTGATGTCGGTGGAATCCGCGCCCGTCGACCGGCGCAGCTTCTTCGGCTCGTTCCCGCAGATCGGCACGCCGCTCGGCATGATCCTGGCGACCGGCGTGCTCTGGGTGCTGACCGCGACGCTCGGCAAGCAGGCGATGATCGAATGGGGCTGGCGGATTCCGTTCCTGCTGTCGATCCTGCTGATCGTTGTCGGCATCGTGATCCGCCGCACCGTCGAGGAGTCGCCGGTGTTCAAGGCGATGCAGCGCCGGCACAAGGAATCCTCGGCGCCGCTCAAGGAGCTGATGCGCAATCACAGCAGGGAAATCCTGCGCACCGCGTTGATCTTCATGGCCAACAATGCGGCCGGCTACATCCTGATCGCGTTCATCATCAGCTACGGCACCAACACGCTGAAGATGCCGTCGGAGCAGTTGCTGCTGATCGGCACGCTGGCCGCGGTGAGCTGGTTCGTCTTCACGCTGCTCGGCGGCATCCTCGGCGACAAAATCGGCCGCGTGCGCTGCTTCCAGATCGGCTACACCCTGATGGTGCTGTGGGCGGTGCCGATGTGGTTCTTGATCGACAGCAAGAATTTGCTGCTGTTCTTCGTCAGCGCGGTCGGCCTCACCATCGCGCTCGGTCTGTCCTATGGTCCGCAGGCGGCGCTCTATGCCGAGCTGTTTCCGGCCAAGGTGCGCTATTCCGGCGTCTCGATCGGCTACGCGCTCGGCGCCATCTTCGGCGGCGCCTTCGCGCCGATGATCGCGCAATGGATCATCGGCACCTACGGCGAATCCTGGCGCGTCGGCGTCTATATCGGGGTGCTGGCGCTGATCTCGCTGATCACGGTGTCGACGATCAAGGATCCGCAGGGCGTCGATTTGAACGTCCACGATGCAGGGACGTAGGCGCCGTGGCTCAGGGGCGGATTAGCCGGCCGAGTGGGTGAAGGGTGAAAGCCGACTATGTGTTGGAGTTCTCCGCGATAAAGTCATAGCTTTCAATCACGTAGCCTTCTCGTCTTGCGGGCCGCGCGCTGTGCGGGGAGCCGATGCTTCCCTTTCGTGTTGGCTGAGGCCGGCTCCGTCGGGCGCGTGATCGGAAACGTCTCGCGCATATGCTCTGCGAGCATTGCACAATAGTCGGTCGCGAAACGAGGCAAGGGGCGCCGCTTGTCCCAAGAGATGGTCAGGGGCTCCTGCAACACCCGGCGCCTGTGCGTGAGACCGACAATCCTCAATTCGTAGCGCTGGCACTGCAGCTGGGAAGGAACGATCGCTATGCCGTGCCCTGCCTCGGCGAGTGCCAGCAAGCTGTGCGGGTTCCGGCTCTCGAATGCGATCGCAGGCTTCAGTCCCGCCATGCGGGCTGCCGCGTCGAAAGCACGCCGAAATCCGAATCCGCTGTCCATCAGCAGCAGCGGAAACTCGCCAAGGTCGGCTACCTCGATCGTCGTTTGAGGGCCAAGCGGCATCGAGGGATGGCAGGCAGCCAGCAGCTCTACAGATCCAAGCGGAAGGCTGCCGTAGTGCTGTTCGCTCAACTTGACTGCGTGCAGCAGGTTTTGGCCGAGATGAATTTCACCGCGTTCGAGCATCGTCAATATTTCGTTGCCCGTCCCCTCCCTGATCCTTACTTCAACGCGGGGATAGCGCTTCGCATATCGGTGCAGAAATTGCGATAGGACACTCTCGATGTGTTGCGGCGACCCGGCTATCTTTAGAACTCCCGTGTCTCCCTGGCGGAGCAACTGAGCCTGCTCTTTCAGTGAGCTGGCGCTGTTGAGCAGCAGTCGGCAGCCTGCAATCAACTGCTCGCCTTCACCGGTCAGCAAAAGGCGGCGCCCGACCCGATCGAACAGCCGAAGGCCGAGCTCCTGCTCAAGTCCGATGATTTGCCTGGACAGGGCCGGCTGAGCGACCCGCAACCGCAACGCAGCTTTCGAGACGGTGCCGAGCTCGGCCACGGTCAGGAACGTGAGGGCCTGTCGAAGGTTCATGCCCGCTTATACCATTACGGCATGAACTTTCAGAGAATATATGCATTGGACACGTTTTGGGTCCGGGCGGACAGTCCTGTCGGCTGCTGCTCGTGGCGGCGGCGACATCGAGGGAGGCCCGCATGAATGCTCGAAGCAAGATCGGTCTCGTCATGCTCACATGCGCCACTTTGGGTGCTCTAGGCAGGGAAGCACTCCATGGCGAACCGGGGCCACCCGCCTATCTGATCGGGCAAATCGACGTCATCAATCCCGACGGCTATGCCAAGGAATATCTGCCCAAGGCGAGGGAGATTATCAAGGCGCACGGCGGGAAGCTGGTTGCGGCCGCAGGCGCGGCGGCGACTGGTTCGCAGGTCGTTGCCGTTGACGGAGAGCCACCCAAACGCGTGGTCATCTACATGTATCCAAGCATGGCGGCGCTTCGGGCTTGGCGAAACGATCCGGCCTACGTGCAGGTCCGAGCCGTCGGCGAAAAATACGCCACGTATCACACATTCGCTGTCGAGGGCTCTGTCGCCAACTAGTCCCGATCGTCTCGAACACAGGGATCCGGAAAGCAACGGTCCTGCGCGGTGGACGGGACAGCATTCCTGGTGATGTCGCGCGAAAGTGGTCCACGCGGCGAACGTCTGTGAGTGCCGGCCTAGCTAATCCCCAGCATCGCCTTCAGCTTCAGCACGGCACTGTCGGGTGTCGTCAGCACCTCGCGGCCGGTGGCTTCAGCGACGCGTTCGGCCGCGGGTGCCATGCTGTACTGCGCGAGCGCGATCAGATCGCAGTCGCGCAAATCCTTGGACGCCTCGACCACGATGCGGTCGTGCTCGGCGCGGTCGCCGCGGTCGAGCGCCGCCAGCGCGCCTTCGGCGAGTTTTGGCACCAGCGTCACCGACGCGGGAAATTCCGGCGGCATCGACACCAGCGTCGGCGGGAAGGTCGAGAGCAGGCCGATGCGTTGTCCCTTCGCCACCGCCTGCTCGATCATCGCCTCGTTCGGCCTCAGCACCGGGATCGGCGCGTGCTCGCGCGCCACCGCCTCGATGCAGGGCCCGAACGCCGAGCAGGTGAACAGGATGCCGTTGGCGCCGGTGCTGACGGCGTAGCGGCCGATGGTGAGGAAGCGCTCGGTCATGCGCTCGTTAAGCTTGCCGTCGCGCGCGAGGTCGGCCGACAGGCTGTCGTCGAGCAGGTTCATCAGCCGCGCCTCCGGCCAATGCTTTGCGAATGACGCCTCGATCGGAACGATCGAATGCTTCAAAGCGTGAATCAGGGTGATGCGCATCTGGTTGTGACCGCCTCTTCTCTTCTCCCTCTCCCCGCCCTTCGCGGGGAGAGGGCAGGGGTGAGGGGCTCTATCCAGGTCATCGGTGAGAGAAGGATACGCGGTGGCTCCCCCTCACCCGGAACGCATCTGGCGATGCATTCCGACCTCTCCCCGCGAGCGGGGAGAGGTGACTTCCTATTTGAACGGGATCGCGTACATCAATCCGCCCTTGCTCCAGGTGGCGTTCAGCCCACGCTCGAGCTTCAGCGGACTTGCCTTGCCGACATTGCGCTCGAAAATCTCACCGTAATTGCCGCCGGCCTTGATCGCCGCGACCAGCCATTTGTTGTCGAGGCCGAGCCGCGAGCCGAGATCGCCGGAGACGCCGAGCAGGCGCTGGATCGCCGGGGTCTGCGACTTCGTCATCTCGTCGGTATTGGCCTGGGTGACGCCGAGCTCCTCGGCCTCGACCAGGCCGTAATGCAGCCAGGTGATGACGTCGCTCCAGACCTCGTCGCCGTTGCGGGTGAACGGGCCGAGCGGCTCCTTGCTGATGGTCTGCGGCAGCACGACGTAATCGTCGGCCTTCGGCGCGGCGGTTGCGACCGCGCCGGCGAGCGCGGAGGCGTCCTGGGTCATGGCATCGCAGCGGCCGCCGAAGAAGGCCTGGTACATGGTGTCGGGGCGGTCGAACACCAGCGGCTTCCAGTCGATGCTGTTGGCGCGACCATAGTCGCCGAGCGTCACCTCATGCGTGGTGCCCTGCGCGACGCAGACCGTGGCGCCCTTGAGATCCTTCACTTCCTTGACGCCGAGGTCCTTCTTCACCACAAAACCCTGGCCGTCGTAGAAATTGACCGGGCCCTGGCGCAGCCCAAGCGTGGTGCCGCGCAGATAGGTCTGCGTCGAGTTGCGGTAGAGCACGTCGATCTCGCCGGACTGCAGCGCGGTGAAGCGGTTCTGCGCGGTCAGCGCCACAAAGCGCACCTTGGTGGGATCGCCGAGCACGCCGGCGGCAAGCGCGCGGCAATAGTCGACGTCGAGGCCCTTGAAGTTGCCCTGCGAGTCCGGCGCCGAGAAACCGGCAAAGCCGGTCGAGACGCCGCACACCAGCGCGCCGCGCTGCTTGACGGTGTCGAGCGTCGCCGCGCTTGCAGCCGTGATGCTTGCGGCGAGAACGGTTGCAGTGATCAATCCTCTGTACATATTACTCCTCCCTCCTGTTTGAGCATGATCCATGCGCAAACGCTTCGCGTTTGTCGCGGAAAACCGGTGCCCACTTTTCCGGATCATGCTCCGTGACCAACATCTTTCAAGGCGCTGTCCACTGCAGCCCCGAGCCTTTCGACGATCATGTCGATGTCGCCGGGCGTTGCGATATAGGGCGGGGCGAGCAGCACGTGGTCGCCGCGCTGGCCGTCGGCGGTGCCGCCCGAGGGATAGCAGCCGAGGCCGCCGGCGAAGGCCGCAGACTTGATCCGCTGATGCAGCTTCAGCTTGGGGTCGAACGGCTGCCGCGCGCCGCGGTCGGCGACCAGCTCGATCGCCCAGAACAGGCCGCGGCCCCTGATGTCGCCGACATGGCGGTGATTGCCGAAGCGTTCGACGAGGCGCTGCTCGAGCTGCCGGCCGCGCTCCTTGACCTGATCGAGCAGCTTTTCTTCAGCGATCGTCTTCTGCACCTCGAGCGCCGCGGCGCAGGCGAGCGGATGCGCCAGATAAGTGTGGCCGTGCTGGAACGCGCCGGAGCCGTCGCGCACGGTGTCGACGATGGTGCCGCTCGCGAGCATCGCGCCGATCGGCTGATAGCCGCCGCCGAGACCCTTTGCGACCGCCTGGATGTCGGGCGCGATGGCTTCCTGCTCCCACGCATGCAGCGTGCCGGTGCGGCCCATGCCGCACATCACCTCGTCAAGGATCAACAGCGCGCCGTGGCGGTTACAGATCTCGCGCACCGCCTTGAAGTAGCCGTCCGGCGCCGGCACGCAGCCGGCGGTGGCGCCGACCACGGGCTCGGCGATGAAGGCCGCGACGGTGTCGGGGCCGAGCCGCTGGAATTCGGCTTCGAGCTCGGCGGCGAGGCGGCCGACGAACGCAGCCTCGGATTCATCGTCGCGCTTCTCGTGATAGGCGAAGGCGGGCGTGACATGGCTGAACGAGGGCGACAGCAGCGGCGCGTAGGGCTCGCGGCGCCAGGCGTTGCCGCCGGCCGACAGCGCGCCCAGCGTGTTGCCGTGATAGCTCTGGCGGCGTGCGATGAAGCGCGCGCGCTTCGGCTCGCCGCGCTCGATGAAATATTGCCGCGCCAGCTTGATCGAGGCCTCGATCGCCTCCGATCCGCCGCTGACGAAATAGACGTAAGAGAGACCGCCGGGCTCATGGCCGACCAGCCGCTCGGCGAGCTCTTCCGCCGGCGCGGAGGAGAAGAAGCCGGTATGGGCATAGGCGAGGGTCGAGGCCTGCTTGGCGATCGCGGCGAGAATCCGCGGATGCTGATGGCCGAGGCAGGAGACCGCGGCGCCGCCGGAGGAATCCAGGATGCGGCGGCCATCCTCCGCGATCAGAAACACGCCGTCGCCGCCGATTGCTTTCGGCGGAGTTTCGCGCAGGCTGCGATGCATCACGCGGCTCTTGGGGGCTGCCATGACACTCATCCTTTCTCGGAAAAATATTGCGACATTTCGGCAAGCCGGCCCTCGGTCTCCTCCAGCTTGCGTTTTGCACCCGCGCCGCCCAGTGTGAAGCTGACCGCGGCGAGCGACTGCGCCACCGCGATCGCGCCGGTGAGGCTCGGGAAGAAGCCGGGCGAGGCGGCGGCCTCGAACAGCAAAAGATGATCGGCGCCCTCGGCCATCGGCGCGCTGATGGTGTCGGCGATCGCGATCAGCGTGGCGCGCGCCTGATGCGCCGCGCGCGCGGTCTCGACGCTGACCAGCGTGTAGGGCGCAAAGCCGACCACGACCACGGCGTCATCGGCACGGAAGGCGCCGTGGTCGAGATCGAACGGGCCGGAACCGCCGACCAGCTGCACGGCGTCGGGGCGGAACAGGCGAAGCTGATAGGTCAGGAGTTCCGCGACGCTGCGGCAGCTGCGAAAGCCCGTGATCCAGATCCGGTTGGCCGCATGCAGCGCACGCGCGGCCTCCGCAATCGCACTCGCGGAAATGCGCGCAAGTCCCGCAGCTTCCGCCTCCAACTTGTCGTGCACCAGCCTGACATCGGCATTCGGCCCGGCGCGGCGACTTTTGGCGCGGCCGGAAAAGGGCGAGCCCTGCGCCGGCCGTCGCGCCTCGGTGAGCGCGGCGCGCAATTCGTCCCAGCCGGAATAGCCGAGCGCCTTGGCAAGACGGGTGAAGGAGGCGGGGTCGGCGCCGGCGACCGAGGCTAGCTCGCGCATCGAGCGGGTGGTGGCGTCGTAGTCGTTGGCTGCGACAAACCGCCCGACCTCCTGCAACCGCATTGGCAGCGATGGCAGCGCGCTGCACAATTCGTTCAGGGGCGATGGTTTCGGCTGAGCCTGGGCCATGAAACATATGTTGCACGAATATTAATTTGGTGCAACATATGAAGTGCGCAGCCCCGAATACGCTCTTGCGCATGGCAGAAGATCGCTTCTCAGAGGATCCTGTGCTGTGACGACATCGACGCCGAAACGCCCTCCCGCACGTCCCTGGCAGCTTTCGCTCGGCGATCCCCGCGTCGCCGGCCTGTTCTGGCAGATCCTGGTGGTCGCCATCGCGGTCGCCATCGTCGCCTTCCTGTGGTCGAACGCGCTGCATAATCTCTCGGTGCGCCGCATCTCGACCGGCTTCGCCTTCCTCGGCCGCGAAGCCGGCATGCCGATCGCCGACAGCTGGATCGACTACACGCCGAAGAACAATTATCTGCGCGCCTTCATCGTCGGCGTCGTCAACACGCTGCGCGTCGCCGTGATCGGCATCGTGCTGGCGACCGTGATCGGCACGCTGGTCGGCATCGCACGGCTGTCGTCGAACTGGCTGCTGGCGCGGCTCGCCGCCGTCTATGTCGAGGTGCTGCGCGACCTGCCACTGTTGCTGCAGCTGCTGTTCTGGTACGTGCTGATGCAGGGCCTGCCGGCGGCGCGCCAGGCGTGGAAGCCGGTCGAGGGCGTCTATCTCTCCAATCGCGGACTGATCCTGCCGTCGATCCCGCTGCATGAGGCCAATCTGTGGACGATCCTCGCGGTGGTCGCCGGCCTGGTCGTGTTCTATCTCGTCAGGCGCCGCCTGATCGCGCAGCAGATGCTCGACGGCAAGGCGCGGCCGGCCTGGCCTTACGCGCTTGGCCTCGTTTTTGCGCTGCCCGCGATGGTGTCGTGGCTTCTGGGCGCGAGCTGGAGCATCACGCTGCCCGAGCTGCGCGGCTTCAACTTCGTCGGCGGGCTGACCCTGGCGCCGGAATATTTTGCGCTGCTGATCGCGCTCGTCACCTACACCTCGGCCTTCATCGCCGAGATCGTGCGCAGCGGCATCCAGGCGGTGCCGCGCGGGCAGTCGGATGCCGCCAAGGCGCTCGGGCTGAAGCGCAGTTTTGTCTTGCAACACATCGTGCTGCCGCAGGCGCTGCGCGTCATCATCCCGCCGATGACGAGCCAGTATCTCAACCTGACCAAGAATTCCTCGCTGGCGGTCGCGGTCGGCTACCAGGACATCGTCTCGATCGCCAACACCACGCTGAACCAGACCGGGCAGGCGATCGAGTCGATCGCGCTGATCATGATGGTGTTCCTCACCATCAGCCTCGGCATCAGCCTGTTCATGAACTGGTACAATGCGCGGATCGCGCTGGTGGAGCGCTGACATGAGCTCGGTCGCCCACCTTCCGCAGGATCCACTGCCGATCGGCCCGCGCCCCGCGCCACGGGCGCTTGGCGGTCAGTTCACCGCGTGGCTGCGCGCCAATCTGTTCCCCTCTATCCCGTCTGGTATCGTGACCTTGCTGCTGCTGCTCGTGCTCGGCAAGGCTTGCATCAGCCTCTGGCAGTGGGGCATCGCCAACGCGGTGTGGATCGTCCCCGGCAGCGACAGCAGCGCCTGCCGCGCGCTGCGCGGCGTCGGCGCCTGCTGGGCGGTGATCCCCGAGAAATACCGCTTCATCCTGTTCGGCACCTATCCGTTCGACGAGCAGTGGCGGCCGGCGCTCGCGGTTTTGATCTTCATCGCGCTGTTCGTGGTCTCGAGCCGCCGCAGTTTTTGGCGCAAGGAGCTGTTCCTGCTCTGGGCCGCGGCGCTGATCGCGATCGGATGCCTGATGTGGGGCGGCTTCCTTGGTCTCAGCTTTGTCACGCAGGACCGCTGGGGCGGGCTGCCGGTGACGCTGATTCTCGCGACCTTCGGGCTCGCCTTCGGCTTCCCGCTCGGCATTCTCGTCGCGCTCGGCCGCCGCTCGAAGCTGCCGGCGATCCGTTCGCTCTGCGTGCTCTATGTCGAGTTGATCCGCGGCGTGCCGTTGATCAGCCTGTTGTTCATGGCGAGCGTGATGTTCCCGCTGTTCATGCCCGACGGCGTCAACATCGACAAATTGCTGCGCGCGCAGATCGCCTTCATCCTCTATGCCGGCGCCTATCTTGCCGAAGTGGTGCGCGGCGGATTGCAGGCGGTGCCGCGCGGGCAGTATGAGGCGGCTGATGCGCTCGGCCTGTCCTATTGGGAGAAGAACGCGCTGATCGTGCTGCCGCAGGCGATCCGCCACGTCATCCCGCCGCTGGTCAACACCTTCATCGCCTTCTTCAAGGACACCAGCCTGGTCCTGATCATCGGCATCTTCGACCTGCTGACCACCGCCAAGACCGCGATCGTCGATCCCGCCTGGCAAGCGTTCAGCGTCGAGGTCTATGTGTTCGTAGGCGTGATCTACTTCGTGTTCTGCTTTGCGATGTCGCGCTACAGCCGCGGCCTCGAGGCGCAGCGCACGTCCGGCTGAGGTGGAGCCTGCCGTGATGGATCGATCCGCCTTGCGCGGAACCTGATATGCCCATTTGGATAAGCTTGAGAAAGTGGAAAACATCTCCGTGAGTGCGTGAACCCCGGCAGCGGCAACTTGCACTCATGTGGTGCGATCACGCAGCTCATGAGGAGATCGATGCCATGGCGCCCCCGAAACGCTCGCCTCATCCAATCGAGCGACCGCCAAAGGGCATGCCCGTCCCACGCAATTGGGGATTGATGCAAGGCGGCATTCCCTACCGGCCGCACGGCCCTGTCCGACCGGGAGATACCCGGCCTCAGGAAGACTGGTACACCGTCGCTGAGAAGTTCAGTGTCGGAGTCAAGGAGCTGATCTATTTCAACTTCATGACCGACGACCCAGATGTCGTGAACTGGTACCTCAGCCACTATGTGGGATGCGTCAAGGTCAGCCCCAGCGGCAACAACTGGATGTTCAGCAATTCGGCCAATCCTGGCATCATCTACATCCCGCCCGTCGATCATGATCCAATCGATTTCGAGGCCGAGGATATCTGCGTCTGGACTCCAAACGATGCGAAGACGTTTCTGATGCGCCTGTTTGCGCTTGCGCAGGGCATGAAGGGCTACAAGGGGCAGCGCATCAAGAAGCTCGTGCAAGTGATCCTGAACGCTGGATATCCGGCGTGCCTGGACCTCTGGTACTACAACGATATGGTCATATCGGTTTATGTCGACATCAAGGAAGGCAACGCCAAGCGCCGCGAGATGATCAAGGCGACGCGCGGCGCGTTTCCCTTCAGTGGAGAGTCGGGTGTCTACGGGCAGCAGGGCAGCGAAGAGCGCCATCGCGGGATGTGGCAAATCCATCCGGTCAGAAGCTTGTTCACGGACTCATGCGGCTCCTTCAATGCTCAGGCCATGAAGGACCGCTTGGAAAGCATCGACGAGGAAATGTACAGGGGCTGGCACGAGCTCGATATGGTATCCGCCAAGTCGAGCCAAGGCGGCGGCAGTGCCTTCGGAGAAATGGTCTGGGACTTTATCAACCATGTGAGACTGTTGTCGGAAGACCAGACGCACCTTTACTGGGCGTTTTCACAATAGCGGCCCATCGCTCGCCTGCCGCAACCATGCCGGCGCCTGTCTCACCGAAGTCTGCGCGGCGGATTGCAGGCGGTGCCGCGCGTACCAAACGAGGCGGGAGACGCGCTCAGGCTATCCTGCCGCGAGAAGCACGTGCTGATCGACACGCCATGCAGGGCGATCGCACAAGACATCGGAGCGTTGGCGTGCTGTTCCGTATCCGTCATGGCCGGGCATAGCCGTCCGAAGGACGACGTCGCTTCCGCTCGCCTATATCCCGGCCAAGCACGTCTTTTTCCGCTGCGGTCGCCAAGACGTGGATGCCGGGCCGAGCCCGGGCATGACGAGGTGAGGGGGAGAGGATCGAAACGCCTTGCCAAGCCATCCCGGACCTATTTATGATCATAAAATGGATAAATCGGCTTTACCCTCCCTCGACCCCTCCCGGCGCGCCTCGATCAAGCGCAAGCGCTCGGACGCGGTCGCCGACCTGATCCGCAGTCACATCTTCCAGGCCGGGTTGCAGCCCAACGACCGGCTGCCGCAGGAGGGTGAGCTGGTCGAGATGTTCGGCTGCAGCCGCTCGACCATCCGCGAGGCGCTCAAATCGCTCGAGGTGCAGGGCCTGGTGCAGAACACCACCGGGCCCGGCGGCGGCGCGCGGGTGGCGCCGGTGTCGATCAACCGGATCGTCGGCCTGCTCAGCAACTACTTCTATTTCCAGTCGGTCTCGACCGCGCAGATCTACCAGATCCGCCGGCTGATCGAGCCGGAGCTCGCCTTCAGCGTGGTCGGCCACCTCACCGCAGAGCATTTCACAGCGCTCGACAAGGCGATCGCGGTTCAGGAGCATCATCCTGGCGGCATCGCGGATTGGGAGCACCACCGCCATGCCGAGATCGATTTCCACGACATCCTGATCGAGGCCTGCCCCAATCCGCTGCTCGGCCTGGTGGCCCGGTTCGTCAACGAGGCGATCCGCCATTTGATCGGCAGGCTCGGCGTGCAGGAATTCGCATCGAGCTTCACCTGCGAGAACATCGAGTTTCACAAGCGCCTGATGGCTGCGTTCCGCTCCGGCAACGCCGCGCGCGCGAAGCGCGTGATGCTCGACCATGTGCTGAGCGCCGAGGCGGTGGTCGTCCCCAAGGAGGACCACCGCACGGATCAGCCGGTGTTTTATGAGCCGTTGCGGCTCGACTGAACCAACCAGCAAAAACAAGCGGAGGAACGACACGTGACGAACGCACCCATTTGGCAATGGTCCGCCGTGGAGACGGCTGCGGCGATCAGGAACGGCGAGGCGACCTCGGAGCAGGTGGTCCGCGCTCACCTCGACCGCATGCACGAGGCCAACCCGGCGCTCAACGCCGTCGTCGTCGACCTCGGCGCTTCAGCGCTGGAGACGGCGAAGGCCGCGGACGCGACGCTGGCCGCGAGCAAGCGTCAGGGTGGAAGCGTCGGGCCGCTGCACGGCGTGCCGGTCACGATCAAGATCAATATCGACGTCGAGGGTCAAGCCAATTCGAACGGCGTGGTGGCGTTCAAGGACAATATCGCGCCGGGCGACTCGCCGGTGACGGCCAACCTCAAGAAGGCCGGCGCTGTCATCATCGGCCTGACCAACACGCCGGAATTCTCGCTGCGCGGCTTCACCGACAATCCACTGCACGGCCTGACGCGCAATCCCTGGAACGCGGATGTGACCTGTGGCGGATCCTCGGGCGGCGCCGGCGCCTCGATTGCGGCCGGCATCGGCACCATCGCGCATGGCAACGACATCGGCGGCTCGTTGCGCTGGCCGGCGCATTGCAACGGCATCGCCACCATCAAGCCGACCCAGGGCCGCATCCCGGCGTTCAATCCGAGCGCGACCGCGGAGCGGCCGCTGATGGCGCAGTTCATGTCGTCGCAGGGACCCTTGGCGCGCCACGTCGCGGACGTGCGACTCGGCCTCGAGGTGATGGCGCAGCGCGATCCGCGCGATCCCTGGTTCGTGCCGGCGCCGCTGACGGGGCCGAAGCCTGCGGCGCCGGTCAAGGTCGCGCTCGCAAAGATCCCTGAAGACATGGCGACCGATCGCGGCGTGATCGCGCTTCAGCGCAAGGCCGCCGATCATCTGGCCGATGCCGGCTATGCGGTCAGCGAGGTCGAGCTCCCCGACCTCAACAAGGTCTGGCAGCTCTGGTGCGATCTGATCATGACCGAAGTCCGCGTGCTGCAGCAGGACCAGATGCTGGCGACCACCAGCGCCGACTTCCAGAAGTCGTTCCGCGGCTTCATCGCGATGGCCAACCCGCTCGACCAGGCCGGCTACATGAAGGCGATCGCCGAGCGCTCGCGCCACATCAGGAACTGGATGACGTTCCTCGAACAATATCCGCTGCTGCTGATGCCGACCACGGTGCGCAAGACGCCGGAGGTCAATGCCGATCTCGGTGGCGATCAGCGCGTCAAGGAGCTGTTCTGGAACGACCTCCGCTTCATCTCGTCGATCAACGTGCTCGGTCTGCCGGCGGCTGTGGTGCCGGTCGGACTGCATGAGGGATTGCCGGTCGGCGTCCAGATCGTCGGCTCGCGCTATCGCGAGGACATGTGTCTCGACGCCGCCGAGGCGATCGAGCGCAAGGCCGGCATTCTCGCACGGCAATTGTGGGAGCGGCGATGAGGCGATCTCGACGCCACCTCGCATAATCCAATCGTGTGATTCACGGCACGCCGCGGCGAAATCTCGTCGCGGCGTTTGCATGATCGGCGACGCGCGCAACTGCGGTCGTGTTCCTCCTCCCGGAATTTCTGCGCGGAATCGCAGAGCGCCATGTCGGCGATGGGGTTGTCGGCGATCCCTGATTCCTTCAGGAGATCGTCCGAAACATCCGAACCGTTGGGAAAGAAATGTCCATTACCAAACGCTCGCATTTCCTGGTCGCAATTGCTGCCGTGTGTCTCTCATTTGCGGCCGGCGCTGCCCGGGCGGAGGATGGCGTCCTGCGCGTCGGCATCATCACCGACATGAGCGGGCAATATTCCGACGGCAACGGCCCCGGATCGGTGATATCTGCACAAATGGCCGCGGAGGAAATCGGCGGCACGGTCGCCGGACGCAAGATCGAGATCATTTCGGCCGACCACCAGAACAAGCCTGATGTCGCGACCGGCATCGTGCGCAACTGGATCGACAACAAGGGTGTCGACGTGATCGCCGAAGGCGTCAACTCCGCGGTGGCGCTCGCGATCCAGACCGTGACGCGCGAACGCAAGAAGCTGTTTCTGATCTCGGGCTCCGGCTCGTCCGATCTCACCGGCAAGCAATGCTCGCCGACCAGCGTGCAGTGGACCTATGACACCTACGCCTCCTCGAACGCGACGGCCAAGGCCGTGGTTGCGCGCGGCGGCACGCCCTGGTTCTTCCTGACCGCGGATTATGCCTTCGGCCAGGCGCTGGAGCGCGACGCCAGCAAGGCGGTGACATCAGCCGGCGGCAAGGTGCTGGGCGCGGTCCGCCATCCGTTCGACACCGCCGATTTTTCGTCGTTCCTGCTGCAGGCGCAGTCCTCCGGTGCCAAGATTCTCGCCCTCGCCAATGCCGGCTCCGACTTCCGCAACGCGGGGTCGCAGGCCGACGAGTTCAACATCCGCGCAAGCATGCAGCTCGTCGCGCTGCAGGTGACGCTCACCGACGTGCCTGCGCTTGGGCTGGCCCATGCGCACGATCTGCTCTTCACCGATTCCTTCTATTGGGACCGTACGCCGGAGACGCGCGTGTTCGCCCAGGAATTCTTCAAGCGGCACGGCGCGATGCCGACCGCCTACCAGACCGGCGTCAACTCGGCGCTGCGGCACTATTTCAAGGCGGTCGCCGCCACCAATTCGGTGGATTCGGAGACCGTGATCGCGCAGATGCGGAAGACCCCGGTCAATGATTTCTTTGCCCAGAATGGCGTCGTGCGCGAGGACGGCCGCATGGTGCATGACATGTATCTGATGCGTATCAAGAAGCCGGAAGAGTCCAAGAGCAAGTGGGACCTCTACGAATATCTCGCGACGGTGCCGGGCGACCAGGCCTTCCGTCCGCTCGACGAAGGCGGCTGCCCCTACGTCGCCAAGGCGCATTAGGGCGGGGCGATCGAGGACAGGGCGGGCGCTCCGGTACGGCAATCGCGGGGCGGGGGTGAGGTGAGCACGCTCCCCCGGCTCCCTCCCCCCTTGCGGGGGAGGGTTGGGGAGAGGGGTGGCCCCGGGCGCGATGCAAGAGATCAGCGTCGTTGCATTAACTCCGCGCGCTTGCGGGAAGAGAGTCCCTTCAACAGCAACGGAGCAAGCGGCACCCCTCTCCCTAACCCTCTCCCGCTAGGGGAGAGGGAACCCTGCCGCTGTGCGTCCCTTACGCGCGCGTGCCACTGAGTTGCCCGACGCGGCAAGCCTCCGCAGTAAGCTTTATCAGAAGTGCAACTCGGTGTATGGTCCGCCCGTCTCACCCGATACGGGGGCGCTTCGCGGTCGTCACGAACGCGGTGTGAGATGCGGTGGACGCTGATTGCGCAACTGACGAGTGCGCATGAAGCGGACGGTGAAGTCGTGTGGTCCTGACGCCCTAGTGGCCGGTGTCCCCTTGTAAGACGCAGTTGCGTCTTGCGAAGGCGGTGACAAGCAAGCCCAGTCTCGCCGGGGAGAGCACGAAGTAAGCCGTAAAACCATCGCGCAGGGAAAGCCGGATTGCTCCGGTTACACCTGCGGTCCTACCTCCGGTGCTTTTTGTTGCACCGGACCCATGGGTGCGATCGGCACCCGGCTTTCCCTGCGCCCTCTGCTAGAGGAGAGGGCGGAACGAGAAGCAAAGCTCGGGCAATCATGTCGCGAGAATGCGGAGCTGCGTCCTCACCACATCTGTCATCGCCCGGCTCGACCGGACGATCCAGTACGCCGCGGCCTCTCGGCTCAAGCACAGGCGTCTCTGGAATACTGGATCACCCGCTTTCGCGGGTGATGACACCGTGTTGTTTGACATCCTTAATCGAGAGTATTCTCCATTGCGAGACACAGCGACGACCGCATCCACCTCACGTCACGAGGCAACATGACCAGCACCATCGAGGCTCCCGACGGCGGCTACCGCTTCATGCCCGGCGTCAGCCAGTATTCCTGCGGCATCGGCGCGCTGCCCGGCTTTGCGATCGAGCGCGTCAGGTTCTCGGAGCCGGTGCCGTTAAGCGCGGGCTTTAACAGGATCGCGGATATCCTCAAAGCCGCGGGTCGTCCGCTCACCGCGTTCGGCGCCTGCGAACTGCGCTCGCCGGCGCCGTTCACCGAAGACGGGTTCAAGGCCTTCAACGCGATCTACATCAAGACCTTGATCGAATGGGGCGTGATGCGCGACGGCGTCAATCCGGTGGCGCGCAGCAAAACTCGATCCGCCCGGCGAGCCGTCGTTCCACGCCTTCTCCTACACGGTGCCGGCTGCCAAGAACGCAGCGACGAGCTTCGTCGTGGCCGGCAGCGGCGAGTCGGTCGAGGGCAAGGCCAATTATCGCGATCACACTGTGGCCCTCGGCGACACCAGTCCGGCCGGCATCCTGGCGAAGGCGAAATTCGTGGCTAGCGAGATGGAACGCCGGATGAGCGCGTTCGGCGGCACCTGGCAGGACACCACCGCAGTGCAGCTCTACACCGTCCACGACGCCTATCCGGTGCTCGAAAGCGAGCTCGGCCGCCGCGGCGTGCTGCGCAACGGCTTAACCTGGCATTTCGACCGGCCGCCGGTGATTGGGCTTGACTTTGAAATGGATTGCCGGCGCGTGCATCGCGAGCGCGTGGTGTGATGCATCGATCAGGTGGCGCATCAAAAGCGCGTGTGGGTGCATGGCGAAGCGTGTGGCTTTCCTTGACACGGATCGCGTCAACCGTTTCCCTTCGCCATCGAAATCAGCGGCTGGGTGAACGCGGGTGCAGAACGAATCTGTGATCAGGCGGCGGGATCTGCTCGCGCTGATCGGCACCATCGCCGGCAGTTCGGCGATGTATCACGCGATGACGAGCCTCGGCTTTGCATCCGAGTCCGCCTACAAGGGGCCGCTCAAGCTCGCCGGCGACGTGAAGGGCACCTCGGTGCTGATCCTCGGCGCGGGGCTTGCCGGCATGACGGCGGCGCTGGAACTGCGCAAGGCCGGCTACAAAGTCCAGATCCTCGAATTCAACAACCGCCCCGGCGGCCGCAACTGGTCGATCCGCGGCGGCGACAGCTTTACCGAGCTCGGCGGCTTCAAGCAGACCTGCCAGTTCGAGCAGGGGCTCTATCTCAATCCCGGCCCGTGGCGGATTCCCTATCATCACCGTGCGCTGCTCGATTACTGCCGCCGGCTCAACGTGACGCTGGAACCTTTCCTCCAGCTCAACCACAACGCCTATCTGCACGCGACGCGCGCATTCGACGGCAAGCCGCAGCGCTTCCGCAGCATCAAGGCGGATTTCCAGGGCCAGGTGTCGGAGCTGCTCGCGAAAGTCACCCAGCAGGGCAGGCTCGACGAGGTCGTCACCAAGGAAGATCAGGAGATATTGCTGCAGGCGATGCGCGACTGGGGCGCGCTGGACCGCGACTACAAGTACAACGCCAACCTGGTCTCCGCCGAGTTCCGCGGCTATGCGCGCGATCCCGGCGGCGGCCTGATGGACGATCCGCTGCCGAGCGACCCGATCTCGCTGCAGGAGCTCTTGCGGTCACGGATGTGGCGCTATCTGCAGAGCTATGCGCGCTACGACTTCCAGACCACCATGTTCCAGCCGGTCGGCGGCATGGACATGATCGGCAAGGCGTTCGCGCGCGAGGTCGGCGATCTCATCCGCTACAACGCCAAGGTCACGCAGATCCAGCAGAACGGCTCCGGCGTCACCGTGAGCTATGTCGACACGGCCAATCCATCCACGGTGCAGCAGGCGACCGCCGACTGGTGCATCTGCACCATCCCGCTGCCGATCCTGAGCCAGCTGCCCCTCGATGTCAGCGGGCCGATGAAGAATGCGATCGATTCCGTACCCTATGCCGCCTCGGTGAAGATCGGCCTGCAGTTCAAGCGGCGGTTCTGGGAGGAGGATGAGGCGATCTATGGCGGCATCAGCTACACTGACCTGCCGATCCGGCAGATCGCCTATCCGAACTATGGCTTCAACCGCGGCGGACGCGGTGTCCTGCTCGGCGGCTACATGTATGGGGGCGCCAATTCCTTCGAGTTCACGGCGATGACGCCGGCCGAGCGGGTCGCCAGTGCCGTCGAGTTCGGCGCCAAGATCCACCCGCAGTACAAAAGCGAATTCGAGAACGGCGTCGCGGTGGCCTGGCATCGCGTGCCGTTCACGCTCGGCTGCGCCGGCGAATGGACCGACGCCGGGCGCGCGCAGCATTACCGAAATCTCTGCCAGATCGATGGCCGCATCGCGCTGGCGGGCGAGCACGCCTCGCAACTGCCGGCTTGGCAGGAGGGCGCGATCCTGTCCGCGCTTGACGCCATCTCTCGGCTGCACGAACGCGTGGTGAAGACGTGATGATGCGTACCAGCATATCAGCGGTTGCAGCGTTGACGCTGCTGTCCGCCACCACGGCGGTCGGCCAGGACAACGCGACCGGCAAGCGCACCTTCTCCTCGGGCTACCGCTTCGTGGAGATGACCGGCGAGGAGCTGTTCGGCAACGTCTGTCAGGGCTGCCACATGCCGGATGCCACAGGCGCGAGCGGCGCCGGCACCTATCCGGCGCTCGCCAGCAACAAGAATCTCGAATCCGCCAGCTATCCGATCTTCCTTGTCATCAATGGCCGCCGCGGCATGCCGGGGTTCGGCGACATGATGACCGATGGTCAGGTCGCTGCCGTTGTGAATTATTTGCGGACGCACTTCGGCAACACCTATCAGGACGCGGTGACGGCCAAGGACGTCCAGGACGCCCGCCGCTAGAAGCGTTTTCGAGCGAAGTGGGTACCGGTCGCGTGAAGAAAACGCGTCAAAACAAGAGTTATTCTGGGGAGAGTTTGATGAAGTTCATCGGTATCGTGCTGGGCGCCGCGCTGTCGGTGGTGGCAAGCGCTGCCTCGGCTGACGTGATCAGGCATCCGATTCCCAATTCGACATTCCCGATCGCGCAGGCGGTCACCGTCACCGGCAACACCACGACCGTCTATGTCAGCGGCCAGGTTCCGCCGGTCGCCAACAAGGATGCCGATCCGTCGAGCCCGCAGGCCTATGGCGATACCAAGACCCAGACCGTCGGCGTGCTCAATCGCATCAAGGGCATCCTGGAAGGCCAGGGGCTTGGTATGGGCGACGTCATCAAGATGCAGGTGTTCTTGGTGCACAACGCGTCCGCACCGATGGACTTCAAGGCCTTCATGGAGGGCTACACCCAGTTCTTCGGCGGCAGCCAGCCGAACCTGCCGGCGCGCTCGGTGGTCGGCGTCGCCGCGCTCGCCAATCCCGGCTTCCTGGTCGAGATCGAGGTGATCGCGGCCAAGGATGCCAAATAAGGATTCCAAACAGCGTGCGCGAAACTGCGGAGCATGCGCGCGGAAATTGAAGGGCTCGCCGTCTTGCCAAAGCGCGTGTCGCCTGTCTGAATTCGTCTCCAGTGAGGCGATGGAATTCCGGGAGAGTACGATGTCGCACAAGGCCCCAAACATGGTTCGATCGCTGCGTCTCGCGGCGGCACTTGCTCCGGTCCTGCTCGCAACCGGCGCCACGGCGCAGGGGCTGACCGAGCAGCAGCAGTTTGCCCGCGGCATCTATCAGGAACTGGTCGAGATCAACACCACCACCGCGACCGGCGATACGCAGAAGGCGGCGGAGGCGATGGGCGCGCGGCTCCGCGCGGCGGGCTTCTCTGAGGCCGACGTGCACGTGTTCTCGCCGGCGCCGCACAAGGGCAATCTGGTGGCGCGGCTGCCCGGCTCCGGCGCGCGCAAGCCGATCCTTCTGGTTGCCCATCTCGACGTCGTCCCCGCCCTCCGTGAGGACTGGACGGTCGATCCGTTCAAGCTCACCGAGCAGGACGGCTATTTCTACGGCCGCGGCTCCAGCGACGACAAGTTCATGGCGTCGGCCTTCATCACCAACCTGATCCGCTACAAGAAGGAGGGCTACAAGCCCGACCGCGACATCATCGTCGCGCTCGAGACCGACGAGGAGATCCTCGATGCCAACGGCCTCGGCATGCAGTGGCTGATCAAGAACCACCGTGACCTGATCGACGCCGAGTTCGCGCTGAACGAAGGCGGCGGCGTCGGCCTCAAGAACGGCAAGGCGATCCGCAACAGCGTGCAGACCAGCGAAAAGGTTTCGGTCGGCTACCAGCTCACGGTGAAGGATCGCGGCGGCCACTCATCGCTGCCGCGCAAGGACAACGCGATCTACCACCTCGCCGAAGGCCTCGTCCGGCTCTCCAATTACAGCTTCCCGATGAATCTCAACGAGACCACGCGAATCTATTTTGCGAAGGTCGCCGAGGTCGACAAGTCGCATGCCGACGACATCAAGGCGATCCTGGCGCCGCAGCCCGACCCGGCGGCGCTGGCGCGCTTGTCGGAAAATCCCGGCTATAATGCGCAGCTCCGCACCACCTGCGTCGCGACCATGCTCGAGGGCGGCCACGCCATCAACGCGCTGCCGCAGCTTGCGACCGCCAAGGTGAATTGCCGGATCCTGCCCGGCGAGCCGGTCGACGGTGTCCAGGCCACGATCGAGCGCGTGCTCGCCGACAAGCAGATCGAGGTGACCCCGACCGGCAAGGCCGTACTGAGTCCGCCGTCGCCGCTGAATGAGGAGGTGATGGGATCGATCGAGAAGCTGTCGAAGGAGTTCTGGCCGAACGCCGAAATCGTCCCCACCATGAGCACCGGCGCGACCGACGGCAGCTATCTGCGCAATGCGGGGATTCCGACCTATGGTCATTCCGGGCTCGGCGCCGATGTCGATGACAACCGGAACCATGGCAAGGACGAGCGCGTGCTGGTCAAGTCGTTCTACGAGGGCGAGGAGTATCTCTATCGCCTGGTCAAGATGCTCGCCGGCGGAAAATGATGGCTGACGGCAAGACAAGGCTGCGAGTGGCGGTCGCCGGCCTCGGCGCGATCGGCACCGAAATCGTCAAGGCGCTCGATCAGGGCATCGAGGGCCTGACCTTGGTTGCAGCGTCGGCGAACAGTCCGGACAAGCACCGCGGCTGGATTGCGGAGCTCAGCTCTGCGCCGAAGCTGGTGCCGATCGATGCGCTCGCCGATGTCGCGGACATCGTGGTCGAGTGCGCGCCGAGCAAGCTGGTGCGCTCGATCGTGGCACCGGTGGTCGAGCGCGGCAAGACCGCGGTCGTGCTCAGCGTCGGCGCACTGTTGCAGAACGAGGACCTGGTCGATCTCGCTCGCGCGCATGGCGGCCAGATCATCGTGCCGACCGGTGCGCTGATCGGGCTCGATGCGGTGACTGCGGCGGCGATCGGGACCATTCATTCGGCCAAGCTGGTGACGCGGAAGCCGGTCGCGGGGCTCCTGGGTGCGCCGTATCTGGTCGAGAACAACATTCACATCGAAGGGATCACCGAGCCGCTGCGCATCTTCGAGGGCAGCGCGCGCGACGCCGCCAAGGGCTTTCCGGCCAATCTCAACGTCGCGGTGGCGCTGTCGCTGGCCGGCATCGGCCCCGATCGCACAAGGGTGGAGATTTGGGCGGATCCGACGGTGACGCGCAACACCCATCGCATCGAGGTCGATTCCGACTCCGCGCGGTTCTCGATGATGATCGAGAACATCCCGTCGGAGAACCCGAGGACCGGCCGCATCACTGCACTCTCCGTGATCGCCTGCCTGCGCAAGCTGCGCGCGTCATTGCGGATCGGGACGTGATGAAGATCCAATCCGACGATCTCTTCCTGATCATCGACGTGCAGAACGATTTCTGCCCGGGCGGCGCGCTGGCGGTCGCCGACGGCGATGCGGTTGTGCCGGTGGTCAACCGGCTCGCCAGCCGCTTCGACCATGTGGTGCTGACCCAGGACTGGCACCCGGCGGGCCACAGCTCGTTTGCGACCTCGCATCCGGGCGCGGCGCCGTTTTCCTCCATCACCATGCCGTACGGGCCGCAGACGCTGTGGCCGGATCATTGTATCCAGGGCACCACTGGCGCCGGGTTTCACCCCGAGCTCGCGACCGACCGCGCCGAGCTCGTGATCCGCAAGGGCTTCCGCGGCGCGATCGATTCCTATTCGGCGTTCTTCGAGAACGACCTGATAACCCCGACTGGGCTCGCCGGTTATCTGCGCGAGCGTGGCCTCAAGCGCGTCGTGATGGCGGGGCTCGCGACCGATTTTTGCGTGCAATATTCGGCGCTCGATGCGCGGCGGCTCGGTTTCGAGACCGCGGTCGTGCTGTCGGGCTGCCGTGCCATCGATCTTGGCGGCTCGCTGGCCGCCGCCACCGCGGCGATGCGCGAGGCCGGCGTCACGCTTGTCGAGGAGATTGCCTGAGCGGAGCCGGCTAAGGGCAAAAACCGTTGTTTTGACTGGCCTTTTGTTCTAATCCCCAGCCGTTGATGTTGACGCGCAGCGGGGATTTCGTGTCGGGACAGGTTTTGCGGATAGGGACGCGCAAGAGCGCGATGGCGCTCGCGCAGACGGACGAGGTGGCGCGGCTGCTGCGCGCCTCGGCGCCGGACCTTGCCGTCGACATCGTCAAGTTCGAGACCCGCGGCGACCAGGACCAGACCAGCAAGCTGCTGCGTCACGGTGGCAAGGGTGGCGCGTTCGTCGCCGAGATCCGCGAAGCCATGCGCGCCGGCAGGCTGCAGGCTGCGATGCATTCGCTGAAGGACGTGCCGGGCAATGAGGAGACGCCGGGTCTGGTCCTCGCCGCGATGCTGGCGCGCGATGCGGCCAATGATTCGCTGGTGTTGCGGCCGGGTCTGACGCTGGATGCGTTTCGCGCCTCGCGCGGCAAGGGCTTCATGATCGGCACCAACGCCGTGCGCCGCGCCGCCTATCTGCGCCGACTATTTCCGGAAGCGACCGTGATCCATTATCGCGGCGCCGCCGACACGCGAATTGCAAAACTCGATCGCGGCGCCAAGCAGCGGCTGCCCGATGGCGGCGAGGTGGGGCCGGCGGACGCGCTGGTGATGGCGCGCTCCGGTCTCGAGCGCATCGGCATGACCGCGCGCATCGCGCATGACTTCTCGGTCGATGAGATGCTGCCCGCGGTCGGCCAGGGCGTCGTCGCGGTCGAATGCGTCGAGACCGACTGGGCGACGCGTGCGCGGCTCGGGCGGATCGACAACGCGCCGTCGCGGCTCGCCGCCGAGGCCGAGCGCGAGGTGCTGTGGGTGCTCAACGGCCATTGCAATTCGCCGATCGCCGGCCACGCCACGCTTGCGGGGGCTGAGATGACGCTGCGCGCCTCGGTGCTCGACGAGGCCGGCGCCGGCTTCATCGAGGTAACGCGGCGCGGACCGGCGGACCGCCCGCGCGAGCTCGGCCGCGCCGTCGGTATGGAGCTGTTGGACAAGGGCGCCGCCGAGATCATCGCCCGCACCCGGGTCGAGGAATAGCGCCGCCGCTATGCCCGCAGCGGCCAGTTGCCGATGATGCGGAAGCGGGATGCGCTGTCGTCCTGCTTGAACAGCGCGATGCGGTCGACTGCGAGTGTCGCAAGCTCGATCGCGGCGAACTGCTCGCGCAGCCGTGCCACGATCGGGCCGCGCCGCTCGTCGCTCAGCCGCCCGGTCAACGTCATGTGGAAGCGGAATTCCTCCATGACGTAGGGATAGCCCCAGCGGTCGAGATAGTCGCGCTGCCGTTCCGTGAGCCGTTCGGGCTTGCGCCGCGCGCGATCGTCCGGCGTGAGCGGCGCGCGGAAGGCGTCGAACTCGGTGACGCAATCGGCGGCGAGCTGCTGGAGTTCGTCGGAGCGCTTCGCCGGGATCACGGCGATGAAACCGCTGATGGCATCGACAACAGGCTCGATCACCGGTATGCGCCGCGCGCGGCCTGCGAAGGCGGCGCAGGCGCCGAGAAGCTCGGCCTCGCTCCTGCCGTCGGCAAGCGCGGTCGGCGCCTTCAGCGTGGCGTGGAAGCCGTATTTGCGCGGGTCCTCCGTGACCTCGCGCCAATCGGGCGTGACGCCATCGGGAAACGGCAGATCGTCGCCAGACACGGCGTCATAGCCGAGCAGCCTCGAGCCGAAGCGGTGCAGGGCGCTGTCGGGTGACGGCGCATAGTAGATCGCGTAGCGCGGAGTGGGGGCCATGGCAGCAGAATAGAGCCTGACTATGCCGCCGCAACCGTCTTGCGCGGCGCGAGCGAGTGAACGAGGCAGCTTGCATCCGCCAGATGCACCAGCCGTCCGGCTGATATCACGGCGACGATGCGCGGCCGCACCGGCGCCTTGTCGTCGACGATGACGATGTCGGCGCGGCGGCCTGCGGCGAGCACGCCGCGATCGGTGAGCCCTGCGGCGCGCGCCGGCGCCGACGAGATCAGGTCCCAGGCCCTGGCGAGCGGCAGGATGCCGTCCGCTGCGAGGCGGAACGCCGCGAGCAGCTGCGCCGGATAATAATAGTCCGACGCCAGCACCGAGCAGAGGCCCTTGGCGATCATGTCGGACGCTTTGGTCCAGCCGGTGTGGCTGCCGCCGCGCACCACATTGGGCGCGCCGAACACGATGAAGTCATCAGCATCGGCGGCATCGCGCGCGGTCTCCTCGTTGACGGGGAATTCGGCAATCGCCGCGCCCAGCGCGCGAAACTCCTGACGCATCGCCGGGCTGTTGTCGTCGTGCGACAGCATGCGGATATCAGCCGCGCGTGCAGCCGCAGCCAGTCGCGCGATCGAGGCCGGCACCTCGGGGCGGCGAGCCACGACCCGGTCGAGCATGTCGTTGACGGCCTCGACGGAGAGCCCGGTGCGTTCGGCCAGCTGGTTGCGCTTCTTCGGCTTGACGTTGCTGTGGTCGTTGAAGGCGAACAGGTCGATGCGGCCTTCGGTGAGCCATTGGATGATCTCGGCCTCGGCGTCGAGATTGTGGGTCTCGTGACGCAAATGGAAGCGCGTGTCGGCGGCGAGAAGCGGCCGCAGCGCCTCGATCGCATCGAGCAGCTTGCGAGCGTTCTCCGCGCTGCGCAGGCCGGGCTCCCACGACCAGGTCGTGCCGTGGAACACGGTGGTGATGCCGTTGGCGATCGCCTGCCGGTCGCTGTCAACAAGCGCGACGTCGGTCGGGAAGTCGACGCCCGGGCGCGGCATCATCTGCCGCTCGAACGCATCGCCGTGCAGATCGATGATGCCGGGCAATACCAAGAGCCCGCCGGCATTGATGTGAAGCGCGGCGCGGCCTTGCTCGGCGCCGAGCGCGCCGATATCGCGGCCTGCGGTCCGCAGCGAGGTTTCGACCAATCCGCCGTCAACCAGCGTGCGTCCGCCCTCGATGAAAATGTCCGTCACGATGCGGCACTCCGTTGTTTGGCCTGTGCTTGGGATACGGCCTCGGCCTCATACTTGTCGAGGAATTCCTCCACCGCGAGCTTGCGAAAGTCGGGCAGGACACGGCGGAGTGTTTCGTGATCCCAGTCCCACCACGCCAGCGCAGCGAGACGATCCGCGACCGCTTCCGAGAAGCGCCGCTTCACCGGGCGCGCCGGATTACCGGCAACGATGGTGTAGGCGGGCACATCCTTGGTCACGATCGCGCCGGCGGCAACAACAGCGCCGGTTCCAATGTTGCGGCCCGGCAGCAGGATCGCGCCGTGACCGATCCAGACGTCATGGCCGATATGCACGTGATGCGCACGTCGCCAGTTGAAGAAGTCGGTGTCGTCGCTCTCGCCGGGAAAATAAGCGCTGGCGCGGTAGGTGAAATGCGCCTGTGTCGCGCGATGCATCGGGTGGTTGCCGGGATTGATCCGGGTCATCGCCGCGATCGAGCAGAACTTGCCGATCGATGTGTAGGTGATCTGG
Organism: Bradyrhizobium sp. 26S5; assembly: GCF_036923295.1. Lineage (NCBI taxonomy): Bacteria > Pseudomonadati > Pseudomonadota > Alphaproteobacteria > Hyphomicrobiales > Nitrobacteraceae > Bradyrhizobium > Bradyrhizobium sp. 26S5. The sequence continues at coordinate 2,519,017 of NZ_CP145948.1, forward strand.
CTGTCGTTCACGACGTAGGAATAGTCATCCATGCTGACTTCAAGCAGGATCGTGCGCGCGCCGACCTCGGTATATTTGCCGAGCTTGCTCTCGCGGACCGACGCAGTCGGGTCGACGGTCGGCACAACCGAGAGTGTTTTTCCGGCCATCAGGGCTTCCGCAAATCTTGTAAGTCTTTGGCTTCCGGGAGATGCGCGCTCGTCATCGGGATGCTTGATGACAACATCATGACGTCACGATGACGGCAAGAGAGCAGGTGTGGACGATCGCCGCACCGCAACGTCGCGTCACATAACTGTAAAACACCGGGGATAGCGATGGCCCAACACGGCGCGGTTGGAGCATTACATGCTGGTGGTGGAAGGTTTGACGTGCCGGTTCGGCACAAAAGCCGCAGTCGACAACGCATCCTTCTCGATCGCGCCGGGCAGCTTTGTCGGTGTGATCGGCCGCTCCGGTGCCGGCAAGTCGACCCTGTTGCGGATGATCAACCGTCTCGCCGATCCGACCTCCGGCCGCATCCTGTTCGAAGGAACCGACGTGACTGCATTGCGCGGCAAGGCGCTGCGGCAGTGGCGGGCGCGCTCGGCGATGATCTTCCAGCAGTTCAACCTTGTCGGCCGTCTCGACGTGCTGACCAACGTGCTGATGGGCCGGCTGGCCCAGATCCCGTCCTGGCGTTCGTTGGCGCAAGCCTGGCCGGAGCAGGACAGGGCGCTCGCGATGTCCGCGCTCGATCAGTTCGACATCGCCCAGCTCGCGGCGCAGCGCGCCGACCAGCTTTCGGGCGGCCAGCAGCAGCGCGTCGCGATCGCCCGCGCGCTGGTGCAGGAGCCCGACATCATCCTCGCCGACGAGCCGATCGCCTCGCTCGATCCGCGCAACACCAAGATCGTGATGGATGCGTTGCTGCGCATCAACAAGCATTTTGGCATCACCGTGCTCTGCAATCTGCACTCGCTCGACCTGGCGCGGACCTATTGCGATCGCCTGGTCGGGATGGCGGCGGGTCGCGTGGTGTTCGACGGCGCCCCGGCGGCGCTGACCGATCATATCGCCCGCGAGCTCTACGACCTCGAGGCCAACGACGTCATGGGCGGCGCGCCAATGCCCGCGCCCGACGGCGCGACCGTTCCGGCACTCGGCACCGCCGCCGCGGCCTGAGCGTCGCGCGTTTTCCGATCTGAATGGCCGAGCATTTTGCCCGGCCAACAGGTGCAACCATAACAAAGAGGGGTAGTCATGTTCACTCGTCGCATCATTCTGGCCGGCGTCGCCGCGCTGGCGCTCACCGGTTCCGCATCCGCGCAGGACTGGAAGGCAAAATATCCGGAGCTCACCTTCGCGGTGGTGCCGGCGGAGAACGCCTCGGGCGTCACCGAGCGCTGGACGCCGTTCGTTGCGTATCTGTCGAAGCAGCTCGGCGTGAAGGTCACGCTGCGCATCGCCAATGACTACGCCGCCGTCATCGAAGGTCAGCGCGCCGGCAACATCCAGATCGCCAGCTACGGCTCGGCCTCGTTCGCGCGCGCGCGCCTGACCGGCGTCAAGACCGACGCGTTCGCCAACGACATCAACGCCGACGGTTCGACCGGCTACTACTCGGTGTTCTTCGTCAAGGCCTCGAGCCCCTACAAGAGCGTCGACGATCTGAAGGGCAAGAACCTCGGCCTGGTCGATCCGAACTCGACCTCGGGCAACAACGTGCCGCGCTTCGAGCTCGACAAGATGGGCATCGCCGACGCCGACACCTATTTCGGCAAGGTCGTGTTTACCGGCAGCCACGAGAACGCGGTTCTGGCGCTGGCGCAGGGCACCGTCGACATGGCCGCCAACCAGTGGACCAGCGACGACGATTCGACGCTGGCGCAGATGCTGACCAAGGGCATGCTGAAGAACGCCGACGGCTCGGCGATGAAGAAGGACGATTTCCGCATCATCCACAAGTCGGCGCCGATCATCAACGGACCCTATGCGTACAACGCCGATCTGCCCGAGGACCTGAAGGCTGCGATCGCGAAGGCCTTCTTCGAAGCCCCGACCAAGGACAAGGCCGCGTTCGACCGTCTCTCCGACGGCCAGAAGAAGGGCTTCCATCCCGCCACCACCAAGGACTGGGATGGCACGATCGAGCTGATCAAGTTCGTCGACGCTCTGCGCAAGAAGAAGGCGAGCTGATCGTTCGCCTGACGTCACGAGGCCGGGTCTGACAGCCCGGCCTTTGTTCTCAACTCCGAACCGGACTGGCACGCGTCGATGGCGACCGCCGTATCCATTCTTCCAGCGCAGCAACTGGCAATGCTGGAAGAGGCCTACCGCAGGTCGGTCTCGCGCAAGCGGCTGAAGGCCGCGCTGGCGGCGGCAGTATTCTGCGCGGCCCTGGTGATCGCCGCGTTCGGCGCGGAAGTGAACCTGCGCACGCTGTTCACTTATTTCGGCAACTTCGTCAGCTATTTCGACCGCATCCTGACGCTCGAATCGGGCGCACGGGTGTGGACCGATTTTCCCGAATGGTTCTGGGGCTGGAAGAAATGGCTGAGGATGCTCGGAGAGACCGTGCTGATCAGCTATGTCGGCACGCTGACCGGCGCGGTGTTTGCCTTCGCTCTGAATTTCTTCGCGGCCCAGAACACCTCGCCGGCGCCGTGGCTGCGCTTTGCGGTGCGCCGGCTGCTTGAATTCGCCCGCACGGTGCCCGGCATCGTGTTCGCGCTGATCTTCGTGATCGCGTTCGGCCTCGGGCCGATGGCCGGCGTGCTGGCGATCGCGATCCACTCGACCGGCGCGCTCGGAAAACTGTTCGCCGAGATCGTCGAGAATGCCGACATGAAGCCGGTCGAGGGCATCCGCTCCACCGGCGCGAGCTGGCTGTCCTGCATGCGCTTTGCCGTCCTGCCGCAGGTGTCAGCGGGCTACGCCAGCTACGCGCTGCTGCGCTTCGAAATCAACGTCCGCGAAGCCTCGGTGATGGGCTTTGTCGGGGCCGGCGGCATCGGCCAGGAGCTCGTGGTCGCGATCCGCAAGTTCTACTATTCCGACGTCAGCGCCATCCTGGTCACCATCATCATCACCGTCTTCATCATCGACATCTCGACCGGCTGGCTGCGCGGCCGGCTGTTCGGCAAGGAGACGCGGCGATGAGCCAGCTGCCGAAGCCGGACACCGGCGCGCTGCGCACCAAATATCCCGAGGCATTCGACCGGCCCGCCGCGGCGCGGCTGGCGTTGCCGGCCATGATCGTGGCGGCGCTTGCGGTCTTTGTGTACGGCCTGGTCGATCTCGACTTCTCGCCGTCCAGGCTGATCGCGGGCCTCAGCCAGCTCGGCTGGATCACCATATTGATGATCCCGCCGAATCCCGGCGCGTCATTCCCGCTCTACATGCAGGCGCTTGGCGAGACGCTGTCGATCGCGCTGCTCGGCACCACGCTTGCGGCATTGCTGGCGCTGCCGGTCAGCCTGCTGGCGGCGCGCAACATCATCCCCTCGAACCTGATCCGCTTTCCGGTGCGCCGCTTCCTGGATTCGATCCGCGGCGTCGACACGCTGATCTGGGCGCTGGTCTGGATCAATGTCGTCGGACTCGGCCCGTTTGCCGGCGTGCTCGCGATCATGGTCTCCGACTTCGGTGCGTTCGGAAAGCTATTCTCCGAGGCGATCGAGGCGGCTGACCGCAAGCAGGTCGAGGGTATCCGCGCCTCCGGCGGCAATAGCTTGCATGAAATCCGCTTCGGCCTGTTGCCGCAGGTGCTGCCCGTGATCGCCGGCCAAGTGCTCTATTTCATCGAGTCGAACACGCGTTCGGCCACCATCATCGGCATCGTCGGCGCCGGCGGCATCGGCCTACAACTCGCCGAGCAGATCCGCGTGCTGGAATGGCAGAAGGTGTCGTTCCTGATCCTGATGATCCTGATCGCAGTCGCGGCGATCGACTTCATCTCGAGCAAGCTACGCTTTGCGATTATTGGTCAAAGGGCGGTGGCCTAGCTCGCCGCGCGCTCAATCATCCTTCTCCCCTTGTGGGAGAAGGTGGCGTAGGCGGCCTTTGGCCGCCGTCTTCTAGAAGGACGCCGATGCCTTGGCATCGGCTACGGCGCCGGATGAGGGGTATCTCTCAGCGAAATCAGAAGCCGATATGTTCGCGGAGAGATACCCCTCACCCGGATCGCATCTGGCGATGCGATCCGACCTCTCCGACAAGGGGAGAGGTGCACCGCCAGTGTGGCGGCACATTCAACCGTTCTCGACCAGAAACTCCACGCGCTCGGCGGCAAAGCGCGAGCGTTTGGTCACCAGCGGCTGGTCCAGCATGTCGACGTCGGTTGCGTCGACCACCAGCACCGGCCGTCCCAGCGGCAGATCGAGTCGCGCGGCATCAGTGGCATCGGCGATTGCCGCGGTGATCCGGGTCGAGGCGCGGTGGTAATCCCTGACGCCGTAATGCCCGAGCAGCTTCGTCATCGAGTGCACGTTGGCGAACACGCTGCCGGCATCGGGAAACCGCTCGGCCGACAGCCATGTGGTGGAGACGCAGATCGGCGTCCGGTCGGCGAGGCGCACCGCTTCGATCCGGATCAGCCGCGCACCGATCTTCAGGCCGAGCTCACGCGCGATCTCGCGGTTGGCGATATCCTCGCCGGCCTCGATCAGCTGGCCGCGCGGTTCGTGGCCGCCGGCGCCGACGATCTCCGAAAATCTTGTGCGTGAGCGCAGGGGATAGGCGAGGCGCTGGGCCTCGACATAGGTGCCGCTGCCGCGCTCGGCGCGCACCAGGCCGCGCTCGGCCAATGCGGCGAGCGCCCGCCGCACGGTGTGGCGGTTGACCCGGTAAGTCTCGGCGATCTCCATCTCGCCGGGCAGCTTTTCGCCCGCGGCAAAGCGGCCGTCAGCGATGCCGCGCTCGATGCCGTCGGCGACCTGCCGCCACAAGGCGACGCCGGAACTTTCCTGCATGCTCATGGCGCGGTGATACCAGAAATCGTCGGTTTGTCACGAAACAGTCATGGCGCTCGGCTATCAAGTTGTCTAGTATCATAGACAACTTGATATAGGCAAGGTTGCCCATGAGTTCGACCGGACCAAACAGCAAACAGGCCCAGCGCAAGGCCGCGATGTCGGTGCTGGCGCATGCCGCCGCTGCCGACATCGCAGGCCGGCTCGCGGCGATCGCGGTGCCGGCGCATGAGAACCTGCGCGAGCCGGAGAACGGCCTTGTGATGCTGCGCGGGCGGATCGGCGGCGACGGCGCGCCGTTCAATCTCGGCGAGGCGACGGTGTCGCGCGCGGCGGTGCGGCTTGCGACCGGCGAGGTCGGCTTCGGCTACACGCTCGGCCGCGATGCGCAGAAGGCGCAGATGATCGCGCTGTGTGACGCCATGGTGCAGTCGACGGAGTTGTCCGGCGAGGTGGAGGCGAAGGTGATCGCGCCGCTGCGTGTGGTCATGAACGCCAAACGCGCCCGCAAGGCCGCCGAGACCGCGGCGACGCGGGTCGATTTCTACACGATGGTGCGCGGTGAGGGGTGATGCAATGACGACGATTGCCGAAATGCCCGCAGGCTTTGCCGACAAGGTGCTGTCGGCGCAATCAACCTTCCGTTCCGTGATGGAGGCGATGGCGCGTCCGGGCAGCGTGCAGCGCGTTGCGGCGAGCGCAGGCACGCCCGCCGGCATGATGCGCGGCGCGGCTGCGATCGCGCTGACGCTGTTCGATCACGACACGCCGATCTGGCTCGATGCTGCGACGTCGGCGACGCCGGATGTCGCCCGCTGGCTGAAGTTTCACGCCAGCGCGCCGGTTGTCACGGACTCCTCGATCGCGAGCTTCGCGCTGATCGGCGATGCCGCGAATCTGCCGGCGCTCGAGCGTTTCGCGTTCGGCAGCAGCGAATATCCGGATCGTTCGACCACGCTGATCCTGCAGGTCGACAGCCTGACGCAGGGCCCGGCCTTCGAGCTGAAGGGGCCCGGCATCGACGGCAGCGCGCTGTTGCAGGCGATGATCAGGCCGAGCGACCTGTTCGAGCGGCTGTCGATCAACGAGGTCCTGTTCCCGCGCGGCATCGATGTCGTGCTGGTCCATGACGATGCCATTGTCGCGATCCCGCGCACCACGCGGCTGATCGCAAGCGGAGTGTGAGCGATGTATGTAGCGGTCAAGGGAGGCGAGCGCGCCATCGAGAACGCCCATCGCCTGCTCGCGCATGAGCGGCGCGGCGATCGCGATGTGCCCGAGGTGACGCTGGCGCAGATCTCCGAACAGCTCGCGCTCGGCGTCGATCGGGTGATGACCGAAGGCTCGCTCTATGACCGCGAGCTCGCGGCGCTGGCGATCAAGCAGGCGCGCGGCGACATGATCGAGGCGATCTTCCTGGTCCGCGCGTTCCGCGCCACGCTGCCGCGCTTCGGTGCCACCGAGCCGGTCAACACCGGCGAGATGCAGGTGCGGCGGCGCATCTCCTCGACCTTCAAGGACGTTCCGGGTGGCCAGATACTCGGCCCGACCTTCGATTACACCCATCGCCTGCTCGACCCGCAGCTCGCGGAAGGCTTTGTGCCGGAGCGGCCGGCGACGTCGGAAGCCTCGCAGGCGGCGACGCCGCGGGTCACCGACATTCTCGGCCGCGACGGCCTGATCGAGCCCTCGCCGCAAGCCGAGGCCGACGCGCCGGTCGGCGACCTCACGCGCGAGCCGTTGAGCTTTCCGGCCGATCGCGATCTGCGGCTGCAGAATCTCGCGCGCGGCGACGAGGGTTTCCTGCTCGCGCTCGGCTACTCGACGCAGCGCGGCTACGGCCGCAACCATCCCTTCGCCGGCGAGATCCGCTTTGGCGAGGTCGAGGTCGAGTTCTCAGCCGAGGACGTCGGCTTTGCCGTGCCGCTGGGTTCGATCGCATTGACCGAATGCCAGATGGTCAACCAGTTCAAGGGCTCGACCACCGAGGCGCCGTGCTTCACCCGCGGCTATGGGTTGGCCTTCGGCCAGAGCGAACGCAAGACCATGTCGATGGCGCTGGTCGACCGCGCGCTGCGCGCGCGCGAGTTCGGCGAGGAAGCCGCTGCACCGGCGCAGGACGAGGAGTTCGTGATGTCGCACTCCGACAACGTGCAGTCGACCGGCTTCGTCGAGCATCTCAAGCTGCCGCATTATGTCGACTTCCAGTCCGAGCTCGGCCTGCTGCGCAAGCTGCGGCAAGAATTCGCCGATGCCAATCAAGAGACGGCACTGCAGGAGGCCGCGGAATGAACGCGCCGACGTACAACGTTGCCTATCTCGACGAGCAGACCAAGCGGATGATCCGCCGCGCGATCCTGAAGGCGATCGCGATCCCCGGCTATCAGGTGCCGTTCGCAAGCCGCGAGATGCCGATGCCCTATGGCTGGGGCACCGGCGGCGTGCAGGTGACGGCCGCGATCCTCGGTCCCGACGACGTGCTGAAGGTGATCGACCAGGGCTCGGACGACACCACCAACGCGATCTCGATCCGCAAATTCTTCGGCAAAACCGCGGGCGTCGCGACCACGACCTCGACGACGGATGCGACCGTGATCCAGACCCGGCACCGCATCCCCGAAGCGTCGCTGCACGCCGGGCAGGTGCTGGTCTATCAGGTGCCGATCCCCGAGCCGCTGCGTTTCCTCGAGCCGCGCGAGACCGAGACGCGGCGGATGCACGCGCTCGCGGAATATGGCCTGATGCATGTCAAGCTGTACGAGGACATCGCGCGCTTCGGCCACATCGCGACCGCCTACGCCTATCCGGTGAAGGTGAACGCGCGCTACGTGATGGACCCGTCGCCGACGCCGAAATTCGACAATCCGAAGATGGACAATTGCGCGGCGCTGCAGCTGTTCGGCGCCGGCCGCGAGAAGCGGATCTACGCGATCCCGCCCTACACCACCGTGGTCTCGCTGGATTTCGAGGATCATCCGTTCACGCGCTACCGCTTCAACGCGCCCTGCGCGCTGTGCGGCGCCGACTCCTCCTATCTCGACGAGATCGTCACCGACGACAGAGGCGGGCGGATGTTCGTCTGCTCCGACACCGATTTCTGCGAGCAGCGCCAGGCCGCCGGCCATCACGGCACCGAGAGCGCAGCGCCGCACAAGGAGAAGGCGCATGTCTGAGCTCGCAAGCCTCGACACCGACCAGCCGTTGCTGGTGGCCGAGGGGCTCGGCAAGAATTATGGCCGGCTTCCGGCCTGCCGCGACGTCTCGTTCGCGCTTTATCCGGGTGAGGTGCTGGCGATCGTCGGCGAGTCCGGCTCTGGCAAGTCGACGTTGCTGCAACTGCTGTCGGCGCAGCTCGCACCCAGCGCGGGGCAGGTCTCCTACCGGATGCGCGACGGTGTGCTGCGCGATCTCGCCGAACTCGGCGAGGCCGAGCGGCGCTTCCTGTTCCGCACCGACTGGGGCTTTGTGCATCAGGACCCGGCGCAGGGATTGCGCATGGGCGTTTCGGCCGGTGCCAATGTCGGCGAGCGGCTGATGGCGGTCGGCTGGAATCACTACGGCCGGATCCGCGACACCGCCTCGACCTGGCTGGAGCGGGTCGAGATCGATGTCGGCCGCATCGACGATGCGCCAAAAACCTATTCGGGCGGCATGCGGCAGCGGCTGCAGATCGCGCGCAACCTCGTGACCGAGCCGCGGCTGGTGTTCATGGATGAGCCGACCGGCGGCCTCGACGTCTCGGTGCAGGCGCGCCTGCTCGACCTGATGCGCAACCTCGTCAGCGAGCTTGGCCTTGCCGCGATCGTCGTGACCCATGATCTCGCGGTGGCGCGGCTATTGTCGCATCGCGTGATGGTGACGAAGGGCGGCCGCGTCATCGAGACCGGCCTCACCGACCAGGTGCTCGACGATCCCCGCGAGCCCTATACGCAGCTGCTCGTCTCCTCGATTCTTCCGCCATGAGCTTGCCAATGACCGCGATGATCGAACTAGCCAACGCCGAGAAGACCTTCACCATGCATCTGCAGGGTGGCGTCGAGCTGCCCGTGGTGCGCGGCGTCTCGTTCCACGTTGATCCCAGCGAATGCGTGATCCTGTCGGGCCCGTCGGGCGCCGGCAAATCCTCGATCCTGAAGATGATCTTCGGCAATTATCGCTGCGACAGCGGCCGGATCGGCATCCGCCACCACGGCAAGGTGATCGACCTCGCCACCGCCGAGCCGCGCCAGGTGCTGAGCATCCGCCGCTCGACGATCGGTTATGTCAGCCAGTTCCTGCGCGCGGTGCCGCGGGTGGCGACGATCGACGTCGTCGCCGAGCCGCTGATCGTCAACGGCGTGGCGCGCGAGGAGGCCCGCGAGCGTGCCGGCCGCCTGCTGCGCCGGCTGAATATCCCGGAGCGTCTCTGGACCTTGCCGCCCTCGACCTTCTCTGGCGGCGAGCAGCAGCGCGTCAATATCGCGCGCGGCTTCATCTCGGACCTGCCGATCCTGTTGCTCGACGAGCCGACCGCTTCGCTCGATGCGGCGAATCGCGCAGTGGTGGTCGAGCTGATTGCGGAGAAAAAGACCAGGGGCGTCGCGATGGTCGCGATTGTCCATGACGACGAAATCCGTCATCTGATTGCCGATCGCATCGTCGACGTGACCTCGTTTGCCGCTGCTGCCTGAAGGACCGTTTGAAATGACCGCCAAGCAAGACACCATCATCGGCAACGCCCGGCTGGTCCTCGCCGACCGCGTGATCGAGCAGGGCTGGGTCGCGATAGCGGACGGCAGGATCGCGGAATACGGCGAGGGCAGGGCGCCCGAGGCAGCCGAGGACGCCGGCGGCGACCTCCTGATGCCCGGGCTGATCGAGCTGCACACCGACCACCTCGAAATGCACTACGTGCCGCGGCCAAAAGTGTTCTGGAATCCGATCGCAGCCGTGATCTCCTATGACGGGCAGCTCGCGACCTCGGGCATCACCACGGTGCTGGATTCGCTGCGGGTCTGGCGCGAGGACGGCGCCGAGGATGTCGACGGCCGCGCCGGCGTGCTGGCGGCGGCGATTTCGGCCGCGCGCGAGGAAAATCTGCTGCGTGCCGATCACTTCCTGCATCTGCGCTGCGAAGTCCCGATGCCGGATGTCGTCGCCGAGGCCAAGGAGCTGATCGACCGGCCGGACGTGCGGCTGATGTCGCTGATGGACCACACGCCGGGGCAGCGCCAGTTCCGCGACGAGGTAAAGCTGCGCGACTACTATCGCGGTAAGGGCGGCGGCATGACCGACGCCCAACTCGACGTGCTGTTTGCGCGGCGCTTCGCCTATCAGAAGGAATATGCCGTCGCCAACACCCGCGCGATCGTCGCGCTGGCGCATGCGTACAAGATTCCCTTGGCGAGCCATGACGACACCACCGACGAAAACGTGGTCGACGCCGTGAACGACAAGGTCGCGGTCGCGGAATTCCCCACCACGATGGAAGCCGCGCGCGGGCTGCACGCCGCCGGCGTCGACATCCTGATGGGCGCGCCGAACGTGGTGCGCGGCGGCTCGCACTCCGGCAATATCGCCGCTGTCGATCTCGCCAATGAGGGCATGCTCGACATCCTGTCGTCGGACTACATCCCGTCCAGCCTGCTGATGGCGGCGCTGCAGCTGCCGCTTCATGTGCCGGCGATCGATCTCGCCTCGGCCGTCCGCACCGTGACCAAGACGCCGGCCGAGGCGGTCGGGCTCACCGATCGCGGCGAGATCGCGGTCGGCAGGCGGGCCGATCTGATCCGCGTGCATGTCGCCCGCGACCTGCCGGTGGTGCGCAGCGTCTGGCGCGAAGGAGCCAGGGTCGCATGAACGAACTCCCTGCCGTCGCCGCGCAACACGCCACCACGATCGGTCCCGGCCGGTTGATCCTGGTGGTCGGCCCGAGCGGCGCCGGCAAGGATACGCTGCTTGGCCTGGCGAAGGTGGCCTGTGCCGACGATCGCGACATTGTCTTTGCGCGCCGGCTGATCACCCGCCAGGCCTCAGTGTCGGAAGACAATGAGGAGGTCAGCGCGGACACCTTCCAGCGCGCGGCTGCCGCCCGCGACTACGCCATGCACTGGGATGCGCACGGCCATCGCTACGCGCTGTCGCGGACGATCGACGACGATATCAGGGCCGGGCACACCGTGATCGCGAACGTCTCGCGCACGGTGATCGCAGCCGCCCGCCGCAACTATGCCAATGCCATTGTGGTGTCGGTCACGGCGCCGCCGGACGTGCTGGCTGCGCGACTGGCGGCGCGGGGGCGTGCCAGCGACGGCGGGCTCGCGCAGCGGCTGGGGCGCACCGTCGACGAGAGCACGGCTATGCCTGATTTCACCATCATCAATTCCGGCACGGCCGAATATCACGCGCGACAGCTTGTCCGCATCATCAAGGGCGAACGCTGGGACGACTAACGAAAGAGGAGAACAGCACGAATGTCGGTGATCTCTACGATCGAGCAGCTTGAGGCGATCTACGGCTTCCCGAACGAAGCGTCGACCGTGAAGGTCGCCGATCACGTGACGCCGCTCTATCGTGTGCTCATCGAGAAGTCACCGTTCGTGTCGCTCGCGACCTCGGGCCCCGAAGGCCTCGACTGCTCGCCGCGCGGCGACCTGCCGGGCTTCGTGCGCATCCATGATGCGAAGACGCTGATGATGCCGGATCGCCGCGGCAACAATCGCTGCGATTCGCTGCGCAACATCGTTCGCGATCCCCGCGTCGGGCTGTTGTTCCTGATCCCGGGCTCGGGCAGCACGCTACGCGTCAACGGCCGCGCCTATGTCTCGGCCGAGCCGGAGCTCCTGGCCTCCTTCAAGATGGAAGGCAAGGCGCCGCGCACGGTGATCGTGATGAATGTGGACGAGATCTACTTCCAGTGCGCCCGCGCGATCGTGCGCTCCGACCTCTGGAATCCGGACAAGCGGGTCGATCCGAAGGCCCTGCCGACGCCGGGCCAGATCCTCGCCGAGATGAGCGAGCACACGGTCGGCGGCGAAAAATACGATCGCGAATGGCCGGAGCGCGCGCGGCAGACGATGTGGTGATGTAAAGGGCGGCTGGGATTGAACTTAAGATTGAGCCCGGTCTTCCCAGTCCTCCCAAGTCACGTCGGCATTGATCTCGAGGTAACGCGAAACGGCGACGCCGATGGTCGGGAAGAAGTTGTTCTCGCCAAGCTGCGCCAACAAGCCGAATTTCTTCAGCTTGTCCCTGACGGGATCCTTGAGCTCGGCAAAGCACAGCTCGATCTCCCGCGCCTGCAACGCCTCGTCCAGCTCGGCGAGAATGTCGCCGGCGGTCACGTCCACGCTGGTGACCGGCTCGGCCGCAACGACCAGCCAGCGTACCGGCGTCGGAGATTTCGCCACGGCATCCAGCGCGCGTTCCTTGAAGAACTCGGCATTGGCAAAGAACAACGGCGCATCCCACCGGAACAACACCAGCCCGGGGATTTGGCGCGCGTCCGGATATCGCGTGATGTCGTGATAGCCCTTCACGCCGGAGGCGCGGCCCAGCACGGCGGAATGCGGGCGCCATCCGTCCCACAGGAACTCGATGATGGCGATCACGATGGCGAGGCCGATTCCCGGAATCACCCCGAGTACGGCAACGCCGACGAAGCAGACCACCGATAGCCAGAACTCCCACTGCTGAATGGCGTAGATTCGCTTGAGATTGCCGACCTCGAACAGGCTGAGCGCGGCGGCGATGACGACGGCGGCCAATGCGGCGTTGGGCAAGTGCTGAAGCAGGTTCGGCGCCATCAGCAGCAGAAGGGCAATGGCAAGCGCGCCGATGACGCTGGTGAGTTGGGTGCGCGCTCCGGCGGCTTCCGCAACGGGCGTGCGCGATCCGCTGCTGCTGATCGGAAAGCCCTGGAAGAAGCCGGCCGCCAGATTGGCCGCGCCGAGCCCCACCATCTCCTGGTTGGGATCAACGCGATCGCCCAATCGTCCCGCATAGGCCCGCGAGAGCACGCTGGTGTCGGCGAATGACACCAGCGCGACGGCGCAACCGCCGATCAGCACCTGCACGATATCGCCATAGCCGATCCAGGGAATCGCGAATCCCGGCAGGCCCTGGGGAAGCGAACCCAAAACTGTCACGTTAAAGCGCGCTCCAAGATCGAGCACGCCGGTGACGACCGTCGCCGCAACGACGGCAATCAGGATGCTGGGAAGCCGCTTGTTCCGCGCGAGCAGCAGGATCACCGCCAATGTGGCAAGGCCGATCCCGAGCGCGATCCAATTCGTCTTTCCGTCAAGAACCGCTCCGACGACCGCCCAGAGGCTGCGCAGAGGTCCATCGCTTTCGATGGAGAAGCCGAACAGCTTTGGCAGCTGGCTGATCAGCACGGTCAGGGCAATTCCATTCATGTAGCCGTAGCGGATCGGCTTGGAGAGAAGCTCTGTCAGGAATCCCAACCGCGCGATGCCCGCCACGATGCATATCGTTCCGGAGACGATAGCCATCATCGCGGCGAGGGCCACCGCGCGCATGGGATCGCCGCCCGACAGCGGAACGACAACGCCGAGGATGATGGCTGCAAGCGCCGAGTCCGGTCCCAGGACGAGGATGCGGCTCGGCCCGAACAACGCGTAGACGAGCAGCGGGATGATCGTCGCGTAAAGTCCGTAGATGCCCGGCAAGCCGGACGCTTCCGCATAGGCGATGCCGACCGGGACCAGCATGGTCGCGAGCACAAGCCCCGCGACGATGTCGTGTGGAAACCACGCCGCTTGGTATCGACGGAGCGTGTTGAGACCTGGCAGCCAGCTGGTCCAGTGATGCATTGCCGGTCACTCCCAACTGCGTTGGGGCTCGCGTGCGCATGACTTGAACCGCTCTAGCCCTTCGCCTGTTCATCAAACGCCTTCAGCGACACCGCCGCAATCTCGCGCAGCGCGTTGCGGTCGGCGCCCGAGGAGGCCATCACGCACATGCCTGATGTGACCGCGGAGAGATAGCGGGCGAGCATGGCCGGATCGGCGCTTTCGTCCAGGTCGCGTTCGGCCTTGGCCCGGACAAAGCGTTCGCGCAACTGGTCTTCGGTGTGGGTGCGGCGCGCCGCCAGTTCGAATGGAACATTTTCCGAGCCGGTGCCGCAGGCAAGGCCGCCCTGGACCAGCAGACAGCCGGGCGGGTTGGCGGGATCGGTCTGGGCGTCCGCGTGCTCCATCAGAAATCGTTCGGCCACCTCGCGGGCGGTGGCGGCGCCCAAAACCGTTTCCATCCAGGCGTCACGGCGCTCGGTGTAGCGGTCGAGGGCGGCCTTCAGCAGGCCTTCCTTGCTGCCGAAGGCGGCATAGAGGCTCGGCGGATTGATGTTCATCGCCTCGGTGAGCTGCGCAATCGTCGCACCCTCGTAACCATGGCGCCAGAACACGTCCATCGCCTGGTCCAAAGCGGCATCCGCGTCGAAAGCGCGGGGGCGTCCCATACCCATTTTCGTTACTCCGTAAGCCGGGTGCCGTTTCTGTGACGGATTGTCCCTGGCTTATCCTCTTGTTGCACGTGATGTTTTTCCGCGGCTTCTCATTTCCCCACGAATGCGCTAAGAAAATCATAGTGCTCGATACATAAGTATCTTGCGAACCGGCGTCCAGCTCCACATCTGTAGTGAACACTACAGATATCTGGAGCGCGTGAATGCCCTCGTCAACCCAAAATCCCCGTTCCGGCCGCCTCCGACGCGTCGTCGGCGGTATTGTGATCCTCGGCGCCCTCGCTGTCGCCGGTTCGATCGCGACCGGCCACTATTTTCATGCCGCCCAGGCGACCGCCACAGCGGCCGCGCCCGAACCGGCGGTGCCGGTGACCGTGGCCGTGATCCAGCCGCGCCCGACCACGCTGTTTGATGACTTTTCGGGCCGGCTCGAGGCGGTCGACCGCGTCCAACTCCGGCCGCGGGTGGCGGGCGCGATCCTGGCGACCAACTTCACCGAAGGCGCGCTGGTGAAGTCCGGCGACATCCTGTTCAAGATCGACCCCGCGCCCTACGCCGCCGAGGTCGACCGCGCCCAGGCGCAGCTCGAGGCCGCCAAGGCCCGCGCCGTCTTCACCGCGAGCGAAGTCGAGCGCGGCGCCCAGCTGGTCGGCAACAACATCGTCACCAAGCGCGACTTCGACCAGCGCGACAACACCAATCGCGAGGCGATCGCCAACGTCAAGGCGGCTGAAGCCGCGCTGCAGACCGCAAAACTCAATCTCGATTACACCGAGGTCCGCGCACCGGTCGACGGTCGGGTCGGCAGGATCGAGATCACGGTCGGCAACCTGGTCGCGGCGGGCACCTCGTCGCCGGTGCTGACCTCGCTGGTCTCGGTCAATCCGATCTATGCGAGCTTCGATGCGGATGAGGAGGTCGTGCTGCGTGCGCTGAACTCGATCGCAGACGCCTCAGGCAAGCGCGGCAATCTCGATCAGATCCCGGTCGACATGGTGACGTCAGGCGGCCTCAGCGCCAAGGGCCACATCCAGCTGATCGACAACCAGGTCAACGGGCAGAGCGGCACCATCCGCGTCCGCGCCGTGTTCCGGAACGACGACGGCCGGCTGATCCCCGGACAGTTCGCCCGCGTGCGCATGGGCCAGCCGAAAGAGCAGACGATGGTACTGATCGACGAGCGCGCCGTCGGTACCGACCAGGACAAGAAGTTCGTCATGCTGGTCGGCGACGACAGCCGCGCGGTCTATCGCCCGGTCACGCTCGGCGGTGCGGTCGACGGCCTGCGGATCGTGACCGCCGGCCTGAAATCCGGCGACCGCATCGTCGTCAACGGCCTGCAGCGCGTGCGTCCCGGTGCGCTTCTGAAGATGGAAGTCGCCGAAATGGGCGCGCGCGGCATGCAGCAGGCATCCACTGAAACCAACCAGCACGTCGTGCGGCGCTAGGCGCTGCGCGCGGGGCGGAGCCATGAATCTCTCAAAATTCTTCATCGACCGGCCGATTTTCGCCGGCGTGCTATCGATCCTGATCTTCCTGGCCGGCCTGATTTCGCTGCTGGCGATGCCGATCTCGGAATATCCCGACGTGGTGCCGCCGTCGGTCGTGGTGCGCGCGACCTATCCGGGCGCCAATCCGAAGGTGATCGCCGAGACGGTGGCAACGCCGATCGAGGAGCAGATCAACGGCGTCGAGGGCATGCTCTATATGTCGAGCCAGGCGACCACCGACGGCGCGATGACGCTGACGGTGACGTTCCGGCTCGGTACCGACCCCGACAAGGCAACGCAGCTGGTGCAGAACCGCGTGCAGCAGGCCGAGCCGCGCCTGCCGGCCGTGGTGCGCCAGCTCGGCATCATCACCAAGAAGAGCTCGCCCGACCTCACCATGGTCGTGCATCTGCTGTCGCCGAACAACCGCTACGACATGACGTATCTGCGCAACTACGCGGTGCTCAACGTCAAGGACCGGCTGGCGCGGATCGACGGCGTCGGCGACGTCCAGCTCTATGGCGCCGGCGACTATTCGATGCGGGTCTGGGTCGATCCGCAGAAGGCTGCCGAGCACGCCCTGACCGCAAGCGACGTCGTCCGCGCGATCCAGGCACAGAACGTCGAGGCCGCCGCCGGCGTGGTCGGATCATCGCCCAGCGTCAAGGGCCTCGACCTCCAGCTCTCGGTCAACGCCGAGGGACGGCTGTCGACGGAAGAGCAGTTCGGCGACATCGTGGTCAAGACCGGCGCGAATGGCGAGGTGGTGCGGCTGCGCGACGTTGCCCGGATCGAACTCGGCGCCTCCGAATACGGCCTGCGCTCGCTGCTCGACAACAAGCAGGCGGTCGCGATCCCGATCTTCCAGGCGCCGGGATCGAACGCGCTGGAGATCTCCGACCACGTCCGCGCCACCATGGCCGAGATCAAGAAGAACATGCCGGAAGGCGTGTCGTACAAGATCGTCTACGATCCCACCCAGTTCGTGCGCTCGTCGATCGAGGCCGTCATCCACACCCTGCTCGAGGCGATCGCGCTCGTCGTGTTGGTCGTGATCCTGTTCCTGCAGACCTGGCGCGCTTCGATCATTCCGCTGATCGCGGTTCCGGTGTCGATTGTTGGCACCTTCGCGGTGATGCATGTGTTCGGCTTCTCGATCAACGCGCTCAGCCTGTTCGGCCTGGTGCTGGCGATCGGCATCGTGGTCGACGACGCCATCGTCGTGGTCGAGAATGTCGAGCGCAACATCGGATCCGGCCTGTCGCCGCGCGACGCCACCAATCAGGCGATGCGCGAAGTGTCGGGCCCGATCATCGCGATCGCGCTGGTGCTGATCGCAGTGTTCGTGCCGCTCGCCTTCATCTCCGGCCTCACCGGACAGTTCTA
The DNA here is from genome assembly GCF_036923295.1 of Bradyrhizobium sp. 26S5. Lineage (NCBI taxonomy): Bacteria > Pseudomonadati > Pseudomonadota > Alphaproteobacteria > Hyphomicrobiales > Nitrobacteraceae > Bradyrhizobium > Bradyrhizobium sp. 26S5. The sequence goes on from NZ_CP145948.1 coordinate 2,536,311, forward strand.
CAAGCAGTTCGCGTTGACGATCGCGATCTCGACCGTGATATCAGCGATCAACTCGCTGACGCTGTCGCCGGCGCTGTCGGCACTGCTCTTGAAGGGGCATCACGAGCCGAAGGACTGGCTGACCCGGGTCATGGAAAAGTCGCTGGGCTGGTTCTTCCGAGGCTTCAACAAGGTCTTCACGAAATCCTCCGAGAACTACGGCCGCACCGTCACCAAGGTGATCTACGGCAAGGCTGCGGTGATCGGCCTCTATGTGCTGCTGGTCGGTCTCACCGGCGTGCTGTTCAAGCAGGTCCCGAGCGGCTTCGTGCCGGGCCAGGACAAGCAGTATCTGGTCGGCTTTGCCCGGCTGCCCGATGGCGCGACGCTCGACCGCACCGAGGAGGTGATCCGCAAGATGAGCGACATCGCGCTGACCCAGCCGGGCGTCGAGAGCTCGGTGGCGTTTCCCGGCCTGTCGATCTCCGGCTTCACCAACTCCTCCAACGCCGGCATCGTGTTCTCGACCTTGAAGCCGTTCGACGAGCGCAAGGATCCCTCGCTCAGCGGCCCGGCGATCGCGGCGGCGCTGAACAAGAAATTTGCCGGCATCCAGGATGCCTTCATCGCGATGTTCCCGCCGCCGCCGGTCAACGGCCTCGGCACCATCGGCGGCTTCAAGCTGCAGATCGAGGACCGCGCGGGCCTCGGCTATGAGGCGCTGAACGATGCGACCAAGGCGTTCATGGCCGCGATGCAGAAGGCGCCGGAGATCGCCGGCGTGTTCTCGAGCTTCCAGGTCAACGTGCCGCAGCTGTTCGCCGATATCGACCGCACCAAGGCGTTGCAGCTCGGCGTGCCGGTGACGGAAGTCTTCAACACGCTGCAGATCTATCTCGGCTCCTACTATGTCAACGACTTCAACAAATTCGGCCGCACCTATTCGGTTTATGTGCAGGCGGACGCGCCGTTCCGCGCGCGCGCCGACGACATCAGGCAGTTGAAAGTGCGCTCGTCGTCCGGCGACATGGTGCCGCTGTCGGCCTTGCTGAAGGTCCGCCAGAGCGCGGGACCGGAGCGTGCGATCCGATACAACGGCTTTCTGTCGTCGGACATCAACGCCGCCGCGGCGCCCGGTTATTCCTCCGGCCAGGCCCAGGAGGTGGCAACGCGGATCGCGGCCGAAACGCTACCGCCGGGCTTCGCCTTCGAATGGACCGACCTAACCTATCAGGAGTTCATCGCCGGCAATTCCGGGCTATGGGTGTTTCCGCTGGCGATCCTGCTGGTGTTCCTGGTGCTCGCCGCGCTCTATGAGAGCCTGGCGCTGCCGCTCTCGATCATCATGATCGTGCCGATGGGCCTGCTGGCAGCGATGTTCGGCGTCTGGCTGTCGAAGGGCGACAACAACGTCTTCACCCAGATCGGCCTGATCGTGCTGGTCGGATTGTCGGCCAAGAACGCCATCCTGATCGTCGAATTCGCGCGCGAGCTCGAATTCGCCGGACGTTCGCCGATCCGCGCCGCGATCGAGGCGAGCCGGTTGCGGCTGCGGCCGATCCTGATGACGTCGATGGCGTTCATCATGGGCGTGCTGCCGCTGGTGCTGTCGACCGGCGCGGGCTCGGAGATGCGGCGCGCGATGGGCGTCGCGGTGTTCTCCGGCATGATCGGCGTCACGATCTTCGGCCTGTTCCTGACGCCGGTGTTCTATGTGCTGCTACGGAGCCTCACCGGCATGAAGCCGCTGACGCAGCACGGCGAGGCGACCATTCCCGGAAAAGCACACGCGGCATGATGCCGCGTGTGTAAACTTCTTGTCAGCTTCGAAAGGATCAGGCTGCGATATCGAGCAGCAGAAGTGACGAGCCGCGGACCAGCACCTTGCGGCCCGCGGGGGTCAAGGCGAACGCATCTCCACGCACTGCGACATAACCGAGCGTGATCAGGCTTTCGACGGCAAACCGGTTCAGCCTCGAAGGGTTTGCTGCGGGAGCCCGCAACGCTTTCAGCGCATCCCACTGATCGGGTCTGAGTTCGAATTCTTCGCTCATGGTCTTGGCACTCCAGAAATCTTGGGGTGCGAGATACAGAGCGCAGATGAATTTCGTGCGACCACAACGAGTCAGGATTTCGATTTATGTGGACGCGCCGTCACATCGCCGTGTCATTGGAATACTTCAAGTTTTTCGAATCATTGCGGCGCATTGACGCGTGATTTCGTCACAGTGATTAACCCCACGCCGTCACACAGGTTAATCACCTGGATTAACCGGGTTAATCATCTCGATTAGCCGCGCCGCACGCTTGCGCCGCCATCGACTGGCAACGTCACACCGGTGATGAAATTGGCTTCATCCGATGCGAGAAACAGCGCGGCATTGGCGACATCCCAGCCGGTCCCCATCTTGTGACGCAGCGGCACCTTGCTGTCGCGTTCCGCCTCGACCTCGGCGCGGCTCTTGTTGAATTCGCGGGCTCGGGTGTCCACCGCCATTGGTGTGTTCATCAGTCCGGGCAGGATCACGTTGGCGCGAATGCCATATTGCGCATTCTGGTAGGCGAGCTGCTCGGTGAAGGCGATCATTGCCGACTTGGTTGCCTTGTAGGCGACGTAAGGATAGGTCGTGATTGCGGCCATCGACGAGATGTTGATGATCACGCCGCCTCGCTGGCGCCGCATGATGGGGATCACATGCTTGGCGGCCAGGACGCAGCTCTTCAGATTGATCGCCACGCAGCGGTCGAATGCCTCCTCGGTGATGTCGAGCAGTTCGGCGTCGCCGCCGGAGAGGCTGACGCCGACATTGTTGTGCAGGATGTCGACGCTGCCCCAGTGGGCGTGCGCGGCGACCACCATTCTCTCGATGTCGACGCTTTTGGTGACGTCGGCCTTGAAGGCTATCGCAGTGCCGCCCTTAGCCGCGATCAGGTCGACGGTTTCCTGCGCCGATGCCAGATTGTGATCGACGCACAGCACCTTGGCGCCTTCGCGGGCGAAGGTCAACGCGGTGGCGCGGCCGTTGCCGATGCCCTCGCCGGGGCTCTGGCCGGCGCCGACGACGATGGCGACGCGATCTTGCAGGCGCATCTCACTTCACTCCCGGGATCGGGTACTGTTGCAGTACCTCTTTGTAAGTTGGTTCATTGTCGATCTTCATGGTGGCGAGCACCCGCACCACGGCGCAGTAGAACGCAATGGTCAGCACCAGGTCGGTCATGTGCTCGTCGGACAGCTCTCGCTTGATCTCGGCAAAGGTCGCATCCGACATCGCGAGCTCGCGCACCATCTCGCGGGCGCCCCTGAGGATCGCTTTCGCCAGCGGCTCGAGCTTCGACGGCCTGCCGCCGGTTTCCGCGATCAGGCCCTTTATGTCCTCGTCGGTGACGCCGAACTCCTTGCCGATCTTCACATGGTGGGTGAACTCGTATTCCGACTTCTCGAGCCAGCCGACCTGCAGGATCGCGAGCTCGCGCAACCGCGGATCGAGCTTGCTCTTGAAGCGGATGTAGCCGCCGATGCCGTTGAAGGCGCGCGCCATCTCCGGCGAGTTGACCAGGAGCTTGTGCAAATTTGTATTGCGCTTGAGCATGTCGCGATATTCGGGTGCGACCTGATCGGCTTCGAGATAGGGCAGGCGGGCCATTGTTGTTGTCCTTGGTTTGGCGGCTTGCGGAACAGGCGGCTGTCGCTTCAGCCGTAGAGTGCTTTGTGCTCGCTTTCGTAGTTGGCGTAGGAGTCCTTCATGCTGGCGCCGTTGAGCAGCATGGTCGCAACCACAGCATTGTCGGCATCGAACACGGTCGAGCGCACCCACATGCTCTCGGTGCGCTTGCTGCCCGAGAGCGCGACGACCTCGCGCTCGACCCAATAGGTCTCGCCCGGGAACAGCGGCCCGCGCACCAGCCGAATCTCCTGGTCGGCGAACAGCCCGACCGCCGGGCCGCGGACCGGCAGGCGATCTTCGCGCGCGCGGTACTGGAACAGCACGCTCAGCATCTCCATCGGGATGATGGCGCGGCCCCAGGGATTATGCTCCAGCGAATAATAGTCTGAAGGTTCGGTGATCACCTTGAGCTTGTCGGCCAGCGAAAACGGATAGAGATCGCCCATGTTCTGGTCGAAATCCATCTTGATCGCCTGCCGCGGCGTCTTCATGCCGACCTTGATGTCGGCAAGGATCACGGGATCGGTCAGCGGCTTCAATTCGCCGAGCCGGTGGCTCAGCGCCGTCTCGCTACCGTCGCCATCGATGGAGGCGGTGCCGCGCAGGATCTCGGTGCCGTCGCGCTTGATCATCCCGATCGTGCAAACGGTCTGGCCCGGCTTCGGCTTCTCGATCTGGGCCTGCACCTCTTCGCCTTCGAACACCGGATTGCGGTAATGCGCCGACAGGCATCCGGTCATGAACCAGGCCCGGCCCCAGATCCGCTCGCATAATGGCGCGAACTGGCTGAAATGGGTCGGTCCCTCGATCGTGCCGCCGCGGAAGCCGAGCTTCTGCGCGGTTGCGTCGTCGTGGATCGACGCGTGCGAGTCGTAGGTCTGGGCCTGCAGCATCTGCTTCGGGCTACGCCACGGACCCACCAGCAGATTGCCGTTCTCCACGATCTCCGTCGTGAACGCGGATTCGACTGTAATCATCCTTGGTCTCCCTTTGCGCGCCACCGTTTCAAAGAAGCCGGGGTTCGGCAAGACCTCGCATGTGCAACATCGAGTTATGTGCTGCGGCCATGGAACGGGGCTGTTCATGCATAACAAAACCGGTGCATGCTGATGCATGATCATTCGGAAGATAATGAGACCGGTTCGGACCGGCGCGACTAACCGGCGGGGAGCCTGAGACTGATGGCGTTGATGGACGTTGGACTGGACGACAAGTACCGGTTGGACACGAAACGAATCTTCCTCTCCGGTACCCAGGCTCTGGTCCGATTGCCCATGTTGCAGCGCGAACGCGACCGCGTGCACGGGCTGAACACCGCGGGTTTCATTTCCGGATATCGCGGCTCGCCGCTCGGCATGTACGACCACGCGCTATGGCGCGCGAAATCGTTCCTCAGAGAGCACGACATCGCCTTCGTTCCGGGCCTCAACGAGGATCTGGCGGCGACCGCGGTGTGGGGCAGCCAGCAGGTCGGCATGTTCCCGGGCGCCAAGGTCGATGGCGTGTTCGGCATCTGGTACGGCAAGGGCCCCGGCGTCGACCGCTCGCTCGATGCGCTCAAGCACGCCAATTCGGCCGGCACCTCGCCAAATGGCGGCGTGATCGCGCTGGCCGGCGATGATCATGGCTGCCAGTCTTCCACCCTCGCGCACCAGAGCGAGCAGGTGTTCGCCTCGGCGCTGATGCCGGTGGTCAATCCGGCGACGCTGCAGGACTATCTCGACCTCGGCATCCTCGGCTTTGCGCTGTCGCGCTATTCCGGCTGCTGGGTCGGCTTCAAGGCGATCTCGGAAACCGTCGAAAGCTCGGCCTCGATCGTCAGCGATCCCGATCGCATCAGGATCATCACACCTGATGATTTCGAAATGCCGCCGGACGGGCTTTCGATCCGCTGGCCGGATCCGCCGCTCGAGGCGGAGCGCCGGCTGCACGGGCCCAAGATGGAGGCGGTCGCGGCCTTCGCCCGCGTCAACCGGTTCGACCGCATCGTGCTGGATTCGAAGCCGGCGCGGCTCGGCATCATGGCGACCGGCAAGGCCTATCTCGATCTGCGCCAGGCGCTCGCCGATCTCGGCATCACCGATGCCGACGCGCAGGCGCTCGGACTGCGCATCTACAAGGTGGCGCTGACTTGGCCGCTCGAAGCACGCGGCGCGCGCGCCTTCGCCGAAGGCTTGCAGGACGTGCTTGTCGTCGAGGAGAAGCGCGGCTTCATCGAGGACCAGCTGGTCCGCATCCTCTACAACATGGACGCATCCAAGCGTCCCTCAGTGGTCGGCAAGCGCGACGAGAGCGGCGCGCCGTTGCTGCCGAGCGAGGGCGAGCTGACGCCGACCATGGTGGCGGCCGCCGTCGTCGCGCGTCTGCGCAAGCTCGGCCACCGTAGTCCGCTATTGGAGCAGCGCCTGGCGAAACTCGAGGCGTTCGATCGCCCGGCCGAAGGCACGGGCACGGCGAAGCTGCAGCGGACGCCGTATTTCTGCTCGGGGTGCCCGCACAACTCGTCGACCAAGATTCCCGAGGGCAGCCGCGCCATGGCCGGCATCGGCTGTCACGGCATGGCGCTGTCGGTGCCGAACCGCAACACCCAGACCATCTCGCATATGGGCGCGGAGGGCGTAAGCTGGATCGGGCAGGCGCCGTTCACCAGCGAACAGCACGTATTCCAGAACCTCGGCGACGGCACCTACACCCATTCCGGGCTTTTAGCTCTACGGGCCGCGGCTGCGGCCGGCGTCAACATCACCTACAAGATCCTCTACAACGACGCGGTCGCGATGACCGGCGGCCAGCCGGCCGAGGGCGGTTTCACCGTGTCGCAGATCGCGCACCAGGTCGCGGCCGAGGGCACCAAGCGCCTTGCGATCGTCTCCGACGATCCGGACAAATATCCCGCCAATTATTTCCCGTCGGGTGCCACCATCCACCATCGCCGCGAGCTCGATGCCGTGCAGCGCACCTTGCGCGAGATCGAAGGCCTCACCGTCCTGATCTACGACCAGACCTGCGCCGCCGAGAAGCGCCGCCGCCGCAAGCGCGGGCTGTTTCCTGATCCGGCCAAGCGCGTCTTCATCAATGAGCGGGTCTGCGAAGGCTGCGGCGACTGCTCGGTGGCCTCGAACTGCGTCTCGGTGCAGCCGCTGGAGACCGAGCTCGGCCGCAAGCGCCGCATCGACCAGTCGAACTGCAATAAGGATTTCTCCTGCATCGAGGGATTTTGCCCGAGCTTCGTGATGGTGCAGGATCCCAAGCTGCGCAAGGCGGACCGCACCGCCGCCGATCCGAAGGCGCTGTTCGCCGACCTGCCGACGCCGCCTGCGGCTGCGCTTGCCGCCCCCTACAACATCCTGATCACCGGCATCGGCGGCACCGGCGTCATCACCATCGGCGCGCTGCTCGGCATGGCCGCGCATGTCGAGGGTCTCGCCTGCTCGACGCTCGACTTCACCGGCCTGTCTCAGAAGAACGGCGCGGTCATGAGCCACGTCCGCCTCGCGCCGGCGTCCGACATGCTGACCACGGTCCGCATCGCGCCCGGCAATGCCAATCTCATCCTCGGCTGCGACCTTGTCGTGGCCACCAGCGTGCCGGCGCTGAGCCGCGCCGAGCGCGGCGTCACCCGGGCCGTCGTCAACGCCGATCTGTTGCCGACCGCGAGCTTCGTGATCGATCCCGATATTGATTTCGAGGCTGGTGCGATGCGCGACGCGCTGAACGGCGCGGTGCGGCCCGATGATCTCGACATCCTCGACGCCACCGGGCTTGCGACCGCCCTGATGGGCGACAGCATCGCGACCAACGCCTTCATGCCCGGTTTTGCGTTCCAGCGCGGCGCGATCCCGCTGTCGCTCGATGCGATCCTGAAGGCGATCGAGCTCAACGGCGCCGCGATCGAGATGAACAAGACCGCGTTCTCTTGGGGTCGGCTTGCCGCGCATGATCTGCAACGCGTGGTCAGCGCCGCGCGCTTCAAGAGCGCAGGCACAGCGCCGGCAAAGAAGACGCTCGACGAAGCGATCGCGTTCCGCGCCAAATTCCTCACCGACTATCAGGACGCGGCCTATGCAAAACGCTATCTCGACGACGTCGCGCGCGTCCGCACCGCTGAGGCCGCGGCCGCGCCGGGCTCGCAGGACCTGACCGAGGCCTTTGCAAAGGGCCTGTTCAAGCTGATGGCGTACAAGGACGAATACGAGGTCGCGCGGCTCTATTCGGACGGCGAGTTCGGCAAGGCCTTGAAGGAGCAGTTCGAGGGCAATTCCGGTTTGAAGGTCCTGCTGGCGCCGCCGCTGCTGGCGCAGCGCGATCCCGTCACCGGGCGTTTGCAGAAGCGCGAGTTCGGCCCGTGGATCTTCAAGGCGTTCGGCCTGCTGGCCGGGCTGAAGGGCCTGCGCGGCACCGCGTTCGACATCTTCGGCTATACCGCGGAGCGCAAGATGGAGCGTGCCCTGCCGATCGAGTATTCGGCGATGATCCTGCGTCATCTCGACGGCACGAAGCCGCTCGACCTGCCGCGGCTGGTGGCGCTGGCCAAGGCTGCAGACCTCGTGCGCGGCTACGGCCACATCAAGGAGGGCAACGTCGCCCGCTACCGCACCGAATGCGCGCGGCTGGAGCGCGCGATCGGCCAGCCGCTGGCGCAGGCGGCCGAGTAGGGCAGGCGGCGGGCCGCGGGAACTTTCCACGGCCGCCTCGGTTGATCGGTAACCCTGCCCGCAACAGCGGGGTGGATTCGCGCGGCCGGGCTCCTACATGATGGCTGTTCTATTCGAGTGATTTCAGGAGGCCCTTTGATGGTCCTGAAAAGCGCTTTGGTTGCAATCGTTTGTACCGCGTGCCTGGCTGTGGGTGGCGTGGCGCTGGCTGACGAGTACCGCCCCAGCGAGTTCTTCAGCCTCGATCTTTCCCAGGCAGTGCTGTCGCCGAAGCGACTCGGGCCGCCGGCGCAGTTCGAGCCGGTTCCGGTCGAGGCGAAGACCGACCACGGTCCGGATCAGCGTGCCAATGTCGAGCCGATGGTCGAGCAGCCGAAGGTCGCATCACAGAAGGCCGCCCGGACGGCAAAGGTAACGGCGCAGCCCGAGAAGCCGCGCGCGGTCGCGCGCGTCCCGGCCCGTGCCAAGCTTGCAAGGCGGCACGCGAACCCGCTCGATGCCGAAGCCCGCGACACCAGGATCCAGACCTGGCCGTGCCGCACCGGCGGCATCTGTAACTGGCAGCGGTGAGGGGCGCTCCGTACGTTTGCTCTTATCAGCACGTCAACGCCAGCAAACCCGTCATCCTGAGGTGCGAGCGGAGCGAGCCTCGAAGGATGAATCGGCCACAGGCCGGGCCGTCCATCCTTCGAGACGGCCGCTTTGCGGCCTCCTCAGGATGACGGGTTTATCCGGAGCATCTCGCGTTCGACGCTGATCCAATAGGCATCCTTCCCGAGTCATCCCGCCGTCGCAAAACCGTCGGCGGAGAGTCAAGAAACCGTAAGGGCGGAGTCAAACGGCGCAGGCAAAACCTTCGTTGCGATTCGACGAAGGTTATTCGATGCCGACAGCGATCTCCGCGAGGGGACGAGGCCTTACAAGGCGTCAGCTTCTGGTGCGCTCGGCCTCGACGGCTGCGCTGGCGGGATTGGGCTCGCTCGCAAAACCCTATCTGAGCCGTGCTGCGGATCGTCCCGCGATCGCGGGTATCCAGTCCGGCGATGTGGCGAGCGATTCCGCTGTCATCTGGGCCCGCGCCGATCGCGCCGCGCGGATGCAGATCGAATGCGCTAGCGTCGAGAGCTTTGCCACGATCCTGCGCACCGCATCCGCCGATGCGCTGCCCGAGCGCGACTTCACCGCAAAGCTGCTGCTTGACGGGCTGCCGCCGGGCCAGGACCTGTTCTATCGCATCAGCTTCGCGGATCGCGACGGCACCGCCGGCGAAAGCCGTGTCGGGCATTTCCGCACCGCGCCGGTCGACCGGCGCTCGATCTCGTTCGTGTGGTCCGGCGACGTTGTCGGGCAGGGCTGGGGCATCGACCCCGCGCGCGGCGGCTTGCGCAGCTACCGCACCATGCTCAACGAGCGCCCGGATTTCTTCATCCATTCCGGCGACCACATCTATGCGGATTGCACGGTGCCGCCGCAGCAGACGCTGCCGAACGGCGAGATCTGGCGCAACATCGTCACTGAGGAGAAATCCGTCGTCGCGCACAGCCTCGACCAGTTTCGCGGCAACTACAGATACAACTGGCTCGACGAGAATTTTCGCGCATTCCACGCCGAAGTGCCGATGTTCGCGCAGTGGGACGACCACGAGGTGGCCGACGACTGGTCGCCGGTCGGCACCGCCGACGCCACCGGCTATGATACCGACGGTACCTCGCGTCTGGTGGCGCGGGCGCGCCGCGCTTTCCATGAATTCATGCCGATGCGGTTGATGCCGGAGCGCGACGGCCGCGTCTATCGCAAGATCCCCTATGGGCCGCTACTCGACGTCTTCATCATCGACATGCGCTCCTATCGCGATTCCAGCTGGAACAGGCAGGGCGATCCGGACCAGGCATTCATCCTCGGCGAGAGCCAGCTCGCCTGGCTGAAGCGCGAACTGGTGGCGTCGGATGCTGTCTGGAAGGTGATCGCGGCGGATCTGCCGATCGGCCTGGTCAGCCTGGATGCGGTCGCGCTCGGCGACGGCCCGCCCGCGCGGCGCGAGCACGAGATCGCCGATTTGTTGTCATTCATGAAGCGCGCCGGTGTCCGCAACACGGTGTGGCTCACCGCCGACATGCACTACACCGCCGCGCATCACTACGATCCGAACCGCGCGGTGTTTCAGGAATTCGAGCCGTTCTGGGAGTTCGTCTCCGGTCCGCTGCATGCCGGCACCTGGTCGCCGGGCGAGCTCGACAACACCTTTGGCCCCAAGGCGATGTACCAGAAGGGCTGCTCGGCCGAGCAGGGCGACAATCTCGCGCCGTGCTTCGGCCTGCAATTCTTCGGCCGCGTCGACATCGACGGCACGACCTCTGTGATGACGGTGACGCTGAAGGACGTCGACAACCACGACCTCTGGTCAGTCGACATCGAACCACGGCCGGACGCGCGGCCCGGCCAGATCATGGCGGAACACATTTAGACCCATCGCGACATCTTGATGATGGATGCCTTGCCGGAGAGGGCAATTTGCGGGCACACTGTGGCTTGGCAGTTCTGCCAATTTCATTCCTTCCAGACAATTTGCTGGCGTGACGTCGTCGATGGCATCGGCGCCCCACGCGTCAGGAGCTATCCATGGAAAATCTGCAGACACAGGGCATCCACCTGCCGCAGCTCGGGCTCGGCACCTTCCGCATGCAGGGCGACGCCTGCCGTGCAGCGGTCGAGAGCGCGCTCGGGCTTGGTTACCGGCACATCGACACCGCCGAAATGTACGCCAATGAAGAGGCGATCGGGGCGGCGATCGCGACCGCGAATGTCGCGCGCAATGACCTGCACGTCACCACCAAGGTCTGGCACGAGAATTTGGCGCCGGACGCGATCCGCAAGGCGTTCGACACCAGCCTGAAGAAGCTGCGGCTCGATCATGTCGATCTCTATCTGGTGCACTGGCCGTCGCGGAGCATGAAGCTGCCGGCGGTGTTCGAGACGCTGATGACGCTGAAGGAAGAGGGCCGCACCCGCGCCATCGGCGTCGCCAATTTCACCACCGCGCTGCTGAAAACCGTGGTCGAGGACATCAAGGCGCCGATCGCCTGCAACCAGATCGAATATCATGCGATGCTGGACCAGACGCCGGTGCGCAAATATCTCGCCGCGAAATCGATCCCGCTGGTGGCCTATTGTCCGCTGGCCCAGGGCCGTTTCGCGACCGACGAGACGCTTGCCAAGATCGGCAAGAAGCATGATGCAACCGCAGCGCAGGTGTCGCTGAAATGGCTGCTCGACCAGGACGGCGTTGCGGCAATCCCGAAAGCCTCGCGCGCCGAAAGCCAAAAGGCCAATCTCGATGCGCTGAAGGTCAGGCTCGACGACGACGACCGCAAGGCGATCGCTGCATTGCGCAAGGACATGCGCTGCGTCAATCCGGGATTTGCGCCGGCGTGGGATTGAGCCCGGCGGGCATTTGATGAGAACGTAGAAAAAGAAAATGGCTCCGCGAGGAGCCATTTTCCGTCTGTCGATTTAGTAGCGATCCCGCCTGATGACCACCGTGCGGTCATGGTCGTGGTGCCAGCCGCGATGCCAGCCACGGTCATGGCGCATTCCGCGGTCATGGCGCATCTCGGCGCGCGCGCCCCAGCCACGATCCCAGTGATGATGGTCGCCGCGCTTGATCACGACGGTCTCGGCGCTCGCGATCGACGGAACGGCCACTGCAAGCGCACCGACAGCCGCAAGAACAAAGCCAAATTTTTTCATTTCATCCTCCTCAATGATGCGTGGAGGAAACCGTACAGGCATCGAAACGTTCCTGAGGAAACGGAGGAGTTTTCTGAACGGTTGTTCAGGCAATTGCAGTTGCTGCTGTGCGTCGCGTGTTGTCGCGCACAATCGATGGATGAGCGCAGCACGTCGCTTCGATGGCCTTGCCTAAGGGCCGCGTCCGACGCATCATCGCGCCATAAAAATCATATTGGGGGGGCGTCGCCGTGAGCGGATTTTCGCGCCGGGATTTTTTGAAAGTTTCAGGATCGGCCGCTGCCGCCGTCATCGCGGGACCAGCCGTTGCGGCGATGGGGCCGGACGACAAGTTCGACCTCGTGATCAAGAGCGGCGACGTGATTGATCCCAGCCAGTCGCTGCGCGGCAAGCGCGACATCGGCATCCGCTGGGGCATCATCGAGGCTGTTGAGGACGAGATCCCGGCCGCTCGCGCCGCCAAAACCATCGACGCCTCGGGCAAGCTCGTGATGCCGGGCCTCGTCGACCTGCACTGTCACGTCTATCCGTACGGATCGGCGATCGGCATTCCCGCCGACGAGCTGGTGCAGTTCCAGGGCACCACGACCGTCGTGTCGGCCGGCGATGCCGGCGTCAACAACCTCGCGGCGCTGCGGCGCTTCATCGTGGCGCAGTCGCGGGCGCGGATCTACGCCTTCCTCCATATCGCCAACAACGGCCTGTCGGCGTTCCCGGTGGCCGAGCTCTACAATATCGACAACGCCCAGGTCGAAGCCTGCGCGATGGCGCTTGCCGAGAACCCGGACTTCCTGATCGGGGTCAAGGTGCGGATGTCGGAGAACGTCATCTTCAAGCACGGCATCGAGCCGTTGAAGCGCGCCATCCAGGCCTGCGAGACGTGCGGTTGGCCGGCGCGGATGATGGTGCATATCGGCGGCGTCGAGACCAGGGAGCTAATGTCCGACATTCTCGATCTGCTGCGGCCGGGTGATATCCTCACCCACGCCTATTCCGGCGCGCCGAACATGTCCGGCGCCTTCACCAACATCGTGCAGGACGGCAAGCTGCTGCCCGCAGCGCTCGAAGCTAAGCAGCGCGGCGTGCTGTTCGATGTCGGCCATGGCGGCGGCAGCTTCGATTTCACGGTGGCGGAGATCGCGATTCCGGCGGGCTGCACGGCCGACACGATCTCTTCCGACATCCATGTCTTCTCGGGCAACTCGCCCGGCATCCCGTTCCTGCCGAACGTGATGAGCAAGTTCCTCGCGATGGGTTCATCGCTGGATCAGGTGGTGGCGATGGCGACCTCGGTGCCGGCGCGGATCATCAACCGCGCCCCCAAGATCGGCACGCTGCAGCGCGGCGCGCCCGGCGACGTCGCCATCATGGACCTCGTCGAAGGCCCGGTCACCTTCGTCGACACCCGCAACAACAAGCGCGACGGCAATCTGCAGTTGAAGCCGGTGCAGACCGTGGTCAACGGCGTGCCGTTCGGCCGGCCCTATCAGGCGCCGTTTTCGGTGCGGTGACTCGGTCTCTCGATCACCTCTCCTCGTTGGGGAGAGGTGAACCGATAGCGCGGCTGCAGCCTGACGCGTTCAATTAGCCGCGCTTCTCCACATTGCTGCTCCGTGCCGGTACGCCGAACTCCTTGCGGCACACCTCGGCCAGCACCGCGACGCCCTCGCGGATCTGCGCGTGCGAGGGGCTGGCGAAGCAGAGGCGGAGCCGGCTGCCGGAATGCGCCTTGCTGGTCGACCATTCCGGTCCCGGATTGATCGAGACGCTGGCGGCGAGCGCCGCCTGATAGAGCTTCAACGTGTCGACATTGTCGGGCAGCTTGACCCAGAGGAAGATGCCGCCCTTGGGGGCCTCGAATTCGGCCGCGGTGCCGAACTGCTCGTTCAGCGCCTCCATCAGCGTGTCGAGTTTTGCGCGCAGTCCTCGCGTCAGTTTGGGCACGTGCGTCGAGAAATGCTGTGCGCAATACTCTGATAGCACCATCTGTTCCAGCGCGCCGGAGCCGGCGTCGGTCTTCAGCGGCAGCATCCGCGACATGATCTCCCAGGGCGCGACGATGAAGCCGACCCGCAACGCCGGTGCGATCGACTTGGAGAACGAGCCGATATGGATCACGCCGCCATGCTTGCTCATCGCATAGATCGCGGGCGGCCGTTCGCCGCTCCAGATCAGATCGGCATAGCAATCGTCCTCGAAGATCGGCACGCCGTATTCTTTTGACAGCTTCAGCATCTCGGCGCGGCGGCTCTCAGGAAGGATCGAGCCGGTCGGATTCTGCACGGTCGGGATGGTGTAGATGTATTTCGGCGTGATGCCGCGTCGCTTGTGATCGGCGAGCGCTGCGGCCAGCGCATCGATCCTGATGCCCTCGCCATCGAGGGGAATGCCGACCGTGTTGACGCCGAGCCGCGTCAGCCGGTTCAGCGAGCCCTGATAGGTTTCCTGCTCGATCAGCACGGTGTCGCCCTTGGCGAGCAGGGTCTGGTTGACCAGATCGAGCGCCTGCAGCGAGCCGGAGACGATCATGATCTCATCCGGCGTGCAGGCAATCCCCGCGTCGCGCTTCAGCTTCTCGGTCAGGAATTGGCGCAGGGGCAGATAGCCCTGCGGCCCGTGCGCGAGGTTGTAGGTCGCGAGATTTCTGCCTTCGCGCTTCAGCACGGCGTTGACCGCCTCGAGCAGCCCGTCGACCGGCACCTGATCGGGATCATTGTTGCCGCCGACGAAGCTGTATTTGGCGAGCCCGGTCCATCGCGCGGCCGGCGCAGGCAGGCCGGCCGGGAGCAGCGGTGCAAAGTCGAACTGGGCTGAGGTGGACATGGACGTTTCGCTCCGTGTTGTTGTCGTTGAGAAGGCCGCGCGTAAGCGGCCCTCTATGCAGTCAGTTCTTGCCGGGCAGCCTGATCGGCCGGCCCTGGCTGATGAAGGCGTAGTGCCCGGGGCCGACGCTGCCGACCATCAGGGCCTCGACCGCCGGTTCCGCGATCTCGCCCGCGGCCGCCCAATCGACCACGAAGTTCGCGCCGGTGCCGCCGCGGGTATCGGTCGTGGCGATAGCGACCTCGACGGTGGCAAACGGTTTTAGCGCGATCGGCGATTTGAGGTAGCTCTCCACCATCTTGCCTGATGTGTCGAAATAGGCGATCCGCTTCAGCACCAGCGGCCTCGTTTCGGAGGCGTTGTGCACGCTGAGCGTCACCGAGAAATCCGCCCTGAGCTTGCCCTGGCTCATCGACACGCTGGAATAGACCGGCACATAGAATGCACCGGAGGCGGTGAGCCCTTCCGTCGGGACCGCGGTCAGCGAATTTGCAAAATTTTGTTCAATACTTCCGGGGGATTGTGCTAGCGCCTCAGGCATGCGCACGGTGAGGCAGACCAAAACTGCCAGAAAAATGCCGCCTGCGCGGATGTGACACATTGCTCGGTTGATCCTCACGCCCGGCCCTCTAGGTTGCGGCAACAGGAAGTCTTTGATGCATGCATGAACTGATTCCCGACATCACGCTCTGTATCCTGTTTGCCTGGGGGCTCGGGCTGCTCGCCCATTTCTCCCGGCAACCGCTGATCCTGGCGTACCTTATCGCCGGCTTTTTCATTGGTCCATTCGGCATGGGCTGGGTCAAGTCCCAGGAGTCGATCAGCATCATCTCCGAGCTCGGCCTGATCTTCATGCTGTTCATGATCGGGCTGGAAATCGACCTCAAGAAGATCATCCGCGCCGGCAAGGTCATCCTGTTCGCCGGCGCCGGCGAGCTGCTGGGCGGCTGCCTGATCGGCGTCGCGTTCTTTGCAGCCATCGGGCTTGCGATCGGCGGCGGCAAGTTCGACGCGGTCTATCTCTGCGTCGCCTGTGCGCTGTCCTCGACCGTGATCATCGTCAAGGTGCTCTACGAGAAGCGCGAGCTGGATACGCTGCCGGGCCGGATTACGCTGGGCGTGCTGGTGTTGCAGGACATCTTCGCGATCCTGTTCCTGGCGGTGCAGCCGAGCCTGGACAATCTGCAGATCAGCGTCGTGTTGCTGTCGATCGCCCGCGTTGCGGTGCTGGTCGCGACCGCGCTGGTGCTGAGCCGTTACGTGCTGCCGCGACTGTTCCACCAGATCGCGCGCCGGCCCGAGCTGGTGCTGCTCGGCGCGCTCGCCTGGTGTTTCCTGATCGGCGAGATCGCCGAACGGCTGCATCTGTCGCGCGAGATGGGTTCGCTGGTCGCCGGCGTCTCGATCTCGACCTTTCCCTACGCGCTCGACGTCACCGCCAAGGTCACGACGCTGCGGGATTTCTTCATCACGCTGTTCTTCGTTGCGCTCGGCATGACGATCCCGATTCCGGGCTTACAGGTGATCGGGCTGGCGCTGGTGATCGCGGCCTTCACGGTGGCAAGCCGCCTGGTCACGACGTTCACGCCGCTCTATCTGATGAAGCAGGGCCTGCGCGCCAGCCTGCTGCCGGCGATCAATTTGGCGCAGATATCCGAGTTCTCTCTGGTGGTGATCCAGACCGGCGTCGCCGCCAACCATATCGCGACCCAGACCGCGAATGCAGTCTCGTTCGCGTTCGTGGTGCTGGCGGTGCTCTCGACCTTCGCGATGGGCCGCAGCGATCAGATCGTGCGCGGCCTGATCGGTCCCTTGAAGCGGATTGGGCTGCGCGACCTCGACCAGGAGGGCGAGGGCCGCGGCGAGGCCGGGCAGGAGGGCGAACATGGCGAGATCCGCCGCATCGTCATCCTCGGTTTTTTCCGCGCCGCGAGCGCGCTGATCAGCCAGATCGAGCGGCAGAACCAGTCGCTGCTCGAGCAGATCAGCGTCGTCGACTTCAATCCGCTGGTGTTCCGCACGCTGACCGATCGCGGCATGCACGTGATCTATGGCGATATCAGCAATGTCGATACCCTGGTCCATGCCGGCATCGGCAAGGCCGAGATCATCATCCTGAGCGTGCCGGATTTCCTGCTGGTCGGCGCCGACAACGAGAAGCTGGTGCGTCACGTCCGCGCCCTGAACCCGACCGCGAAGGTTGTCGCCACCGCGGACCTCTTGTCCGGCGTCGACGACCTCTACGCCGCCGGCGCCGATTACGTGACGGTGACCCGCCTCAGCGACGCCGGCGAGCTCTATGCGGTGATCGAGGCCACCGATGCCGGCCTGCTCGACGACAAGCGCGCCGAGCTGGACGCCCAGTTGAGCGACCGGCGCGAGGTGTTGCCGTAGGAGAGCATGATCCGGGGAATGCGGTACCCGTCACCGTCCTGGTATGCCTGCCGGACGCATGGCGGGTTGCATAATGATACTGGCGCTGACATCGGAACCCGGCTAATCCACTGCCTGCATATAACGAGATGTCAGGACAATGGCCGATACGATCCAGGAAGTGCTGCAAGCCTTTGCGAAGGGCGAACTTGTCGTCGTCACCGACGATGACGATCGGGAAGGCGAGGGCGATCTGATCGTCGCGGCGTCGTTCTGCACGGCGGAGAAGATGGCCTTCATCATCCGCCACACCTCCGGCATCGTCTGCGCGCCGATCACCACCGAGGACGCCCGTAGGCTGCGGCTCGACCCGATGGTGGCACACAACGAGTCCAACCACACCACCGCCTTCACCGTCTCGATCGACTACAAGCCCGACGGCGGCACCGGCATCTCGGCCGAGGAACGCGCCTCCTGCTGCCGCGCGCTCGCCAATCCCAATGCCGGTGCCAACGACTTTGCCCGCCCGGGCCATATTTTCCCGCTGATCGCGCGTGACGGCGGCGTGCTGCTGCGCTCCGGCCATACCGAGGCCGCGGTCGATCTGTGCCGGCTCTCGGGCCTGCCGCCGGTCGGCGTCATCAGCGAACTGATGAACGACGATGGAACCGTGATGAAGGGCGAGCAGGTCGCGAAATTCGCAACCGCCCACAAGCTCAAGCATGTCACGATCGCGGACATGATCGCCTATCGCCAGGCGCGCGAGAAGCTGATCGAGCGGGTCGCGACCTTCACCACCGAAAGCCCGATCGGGCCGCTCCAGGGCTATGCCTATCGCTCGCCGTTCGACGAGATCATGCACGCCGCCTTCGTCTATAACGGCATCGGCGACGGCCGTGACGTGCTGACGCGGCTGCACAAGCCCAACATCGTCAAAGACCTCTTCACCGGGCCGGCGCGCATGGAAGCCGTGCTGCGGCACTTCAAGGCTGCCGGCCGCGGCGTGCTGGTCTATCTGCGCGACGGTGCTGCAGGTGTTCCGGTGCAGCCGGTCGAGGAGTCGAAAACCGCGGAGGCCGATCGCCACAAGCAGTGGCGCGAGGTCGGCGTCGGCGCGCAGATCCTGCGCGATCTCGGCGTCACCTCGATCCGGCACCTGACTTCGTCGGTCCACGACTACAAGGGGCTGTCCGGTTTCGGCATCGAGATCGTGTCGAACGAGAAGCTGGAGACCTGACGTTCGTCATTCCGGGATGGTCCGAAGGACCAGACCGCAGGGGCGCAACGGCGCCCCGGGGAATCTCGAGATTCCGGGTTCGATGCTCACGCATCGCCCCGGAATGACAATGATCCCAATTCAATTGCGCTTCGCAGCATAGCGCTTTAATTTATCCGCCAATTTCCGAGTGACGATGCGAAAGGATGTTTCATGAGCGTGCGCCCCCAGGCCAAGGACAAGCCGGCTGCCGCCAGCTTCCAGTGGGATGATCCGTTCCTGCTCGACGAGCAGCTCACCGAAGACGAGCGCCTGATCCGCGACACCGCGCGGGCCTATGCGCAGGACAAGCTGGCTCCACGGGTCACCAAGGCCTATCTGGAAGAGAAGACCGATCGCGAGATCTTCAACGAGATGGGCGAGCTTGGCCTGATCGGCGTCACGCTGCCCGAGGAATACGGCTGCGCCAATGCGAGCTACGTGGCCTACGGCCTCGTCGCGCGCGAGATCGAGCGCGTCGACAGCGGCTATCGCTCGATGAACTCGGTGCAGACGTCGCTGGTGATGTATCCGATCTACGCCTATGGCGACGAAAACCAGCGCAAGAAATATCTGCCCAAGCTCGCGACCGGCGAATGGGTCGGCTGCTTCGGCCTGACCGAGCCGGATGCCGGTTCCGATCCCGGCGGCATGAAGACCCGGGCCGAGAAGGTGGCCGACGGCTACAAGCTCAACGGCGCCAAGATGTGGATCTCGAACGCGCCGATCGCCGACGTCTTCGTGGTGTGGGCCAAGTCGGCCGCGCATGACAACCAGATCCGCGGCTTCATCCTCGAAAAGGGCATGAAGGGCCTGTCGGCGCCGAAGATCGGCGGCAAGCTGAGCTTGCGCGCCTCGATCACCGGCGAGATCGTGCTCGACAATGTGGTGGTGCCGGAAAGCGCGCTGCTGCCCAACGTCTCCGGCCTCAAGGGCCCGTTCGGCTGTCTCAACCGCGCCCGCTACGGCATCTCCTGGGGCGCGCTGGGCGCCGCCGAGGACTGCATGCACCGCGCGCGGCAATACACGCTCGACCGCAAGCAGTTCAACCGGCCGCTCGCTGCCACGCAGCTGGTGCAGAAGAAGCTCGCCGACATGGAGACCGAGATCGCTCTCGGCCTGCAGGCCTCTCTGCGCGTCGGCCGCCTGATGGACGAGGGCAAGATGGCCCCGGAGATGATCTCGATCGTCAAGCGCAACAATTGCGGCAAGGCGCTCGACATCGCCCGCATGGCGCGCGACATGCACGGCGGCAACGGCATCCAGATCGAGTATCACGTGATGCGCCACGCCGCGAACCTCGAGACCGTGAACACCTATGAGGGCACGCACGACGTGCACGCCCTGATCCTCGGTCGCGCGATCACCGGCATTCAGGCGTTCTCGTAAGGAGCGCTCACCCAAACGTCGTCATGGCCGGGCTTGTCCCGGCCATCCACGTCTTGGGGCTCGCAACGGAAGACGTGGATGCCCGGGACAAGCCCGGGCATGACGAGGTCAAAGAGAAGCCGGACATCACGGACAAGAGCCATGGCCGACAACGACGACATCCCGTTCAACCGCGATTTTCCGCTGCAGCCCGGCGTGGTCGAACAGGTCCGCCCCGGCGTGCGCCGCGTCCTCTGCAACAATCCGAGCCCGTTCACCTTCACCGGCACGGTCAGCTACATCATAGGCCAGGGCAAGGTCGCGATCATCGATCCCGGTCCCGATGACGAGGCGCATGCGAAGGCGCTGCTCGATGCGGTCAAAGGCGAGACCGTGACCCACATCCTGGTCACCCACACCCATCGCGACCATTCGCCGAACACGCCGCGGATCAAGGCTGCGACCGGCGCACCGGTTTACGCGGAGGGGCCGCACCGCGCCTCGCGCCCGCGCTTCGAGAGCGAGAAGCACAATCCGGAGTCCGGCGCGGACCGCGATTTCCGGCCCGATGTCGAGGTCAAGCACGGCGACGTCATCGAGGGCACAGGCTTTGCGCTGGAGGCGGTCGCCACCCCCGGCCACACCGCCAACCATCTGGCGTTCGCATGGGCCGAGCGCAGCATCAATTTCGTCGGCGACCATGTGATGGGTTGGTCGACCTCGATCGTGGCGCCGCCCGACGGCTCGATGATCGACTACATGGCCTCGCTGGAGCGGCTCGAGCAGCGGCCCGAGCAGCTCTACTTCTCCGGCCACGGCCCGGAGATTCCGGAAGGCCCGCGCTATGTCCGCTTCCTGGCGCGGCACCGCCGGGCCCGTGAGGCGTCGATCCTGCATCGCCTCGGCAAGGGCGAGGCCGACATCCCGACCATGGTGCGGGCGATCTATATCGGGCTCGATCCGCGCCTCGCCAACGCCGCCGGCTATTCGGTGCTGGCGCATCTGGAGGATCTGGTCGCGCGCGGCATCGTGGCGACCGATGGCGATCCGGTGATCGGCGGCACGTACAGAGTGGCCTAGCCTGTCATTCCGGGGCGTGCGAAGCACGAACCCGGAATCCATTTCACCACGGAGTCTGCGGCCTGATGGATTCCGGGCTCGCGCGGAGCCTGTCATCGGGCCGCGCTTTGCGCGGACCCGTTGGCGCGCCCCGGAATGACGAGAAGATTACTTCTTCACCGTCTTCGCCGGCGGCGTCTTCGGCGGCGCGGCAGGGACCGCCTTCTTGGCCGGTTTGGCGTTGTCGTTGTCGGCGGCGGTGTTGAGGTCCTCGATCAGCCTCTTGACCCGCGCAGCGTTGCTGCCGAGATCGGCGTCGAAATAGCGTGATGCCGAGCGGATATCGACGCGCGAGTCTTCGTCATCGGGCGTGACCCGGATCGAGACGTCCTCGCGGAAACCCATGATCGGGGTGCGCGCCACCGCCTCGATCCGGCCGATGCGGCGCGGCGGCTGCGGCGCGCGGGCGTCGATGACGAGCCATTTGCGGCGGTTCACCAGCCGCAAGGTCATCTCATAGGCGCGGTCGACCGGGGCTTCGAGCTCGACGGTTTCGATATCGGGCCAGGCCGCGCGCTGCTGCTCGGCCGAATAGAGACCGGCATAGGCGGCCGGATTGGTGCCTTCCCCAGTGCGCAGCCGCGCCAGCGCCTCGAATTTCGGCGGGTCGATCGCGTCGGTGGTGATGTCGTAGATCCGCGGCAGCTTGCGGTACTGGTAGGTGAGGTAGGCCGGGTAGGCGAGGATCGCGGCGTTGATCACGAGCGCGAGCAGGATCCGGCCCATGCCGCGGGTGCCGTTCTGCCAGATCGCGGCGAAGGCGGCGAGCCCGAGCAGGATCGACAGGCCAGCCAAGCCCAGCGCGCCGAAGAAGGTCATAAGCGCCGGTTTGACCTCCAGGAACCCGAAGCGGACGATGAGGATCGAGACCACCACCGCGACGACGGCAAAGATGGCGAGGTTGCGCGACCAGGTGGCGAGACCGGACACGGGCTCCTGCTGGTAGGGAGCGGAAAACCTGCGCGCCATCGTCGAAAAATCTGCCGGTTGAGATGTCCTTGGGCGACCTCAGCCGCCGCCAATGATCGTGTGAGACCACGGACCTGCGGCGAATTCAAGGGATTTGGGCGGGATTTAGGTCGGTGCTTCCCTTGTCCCCTTGTGGGAGAAGGTCGCCGTAGGCGGCCTCCGGCCGCCGTTGAGGACGCCGATGCCTTGCATCGGCTATGCGAAGTCCGCGACGGGTGAGGGGTTGTCTCCGCGGAGAGAACCCCTCACCCGCGCTCGCTGTGCGAGCGCATCCTCTCCCACAAGGGGAGAGGGTGAATCGTCACGCCGCGGCGGTGGGGAAGGTGTAGTCCTTGAACTGGTCGCGCAGCGCCGTCTTCAGGATCTTGCCGGTCGCGGTGTGGGGAATGCCGTCGACGAAGGCGACGTCGTCGGGCATCCACCATTTGGCGATCTTGCCGTCCATGAACTTCAGGATGTCCTCGCGCGTGGCGCTCTCGCCCTGCTTGAGCTGCACGATCAACAGCGGCCGCTCATCCCATTTGGGGTGATGGACGCCGATCACGGCGGCTTCCGCGACCGCCGGATGGCCGACCGCGAGGTTTTCCAGATCGATCGAGGAGATCCATTCGCCGCCGGACTTGATCACGTCCTTGGAGCGGTCGGTGATCCGCATATAGCCGTGCTCGTCCATCGTCGAGACGTCGCCGGTGTCGAAAAAGCCCGCATCGTCGAGGATGTTGCTGTCGACCCGGAAATAGGCCTTCGCGATCGCGGGGCCGGAGACCTTGAGGCGGCCGAAGGTCTTGCCGTCCCACGGCAGCTCCTTGCCGGCATCGTCGGTGATCTTCATCTCGACGCCGAACGGCGGGTAGCCCTGGGTCTGCAGGATGTCTAGCCGCTCCTCGCCGCCGCGATCGTTGAAGGGCGGCTTCAGTGTGGCCAGCGTGCCGAGCGGGCTCATCTCGGTCATGCCCCAGGCGTGGCGCACCTGGCTGCCCATGTCGAGGAAGGCCTTGATCATCGAGCGCGGCATCGCCGAACCGCCGCAGATCACCATCTGCAGATCGGGCAGCTTGAGATTGTTGGCGGCCATGTATTGCAGCAGCATCAGCCACACCGTCGGCACACCCGCGGTGTGGGTTACCTTCTCGGTCGACAGCAACTCGTAGACCGAGGCGCCGTCGAGCTTCGGGCCGGGCATCACGAGCTTGGTGCCCATCGACGGGGCGGAGAAGGCAATGCCCCAGCTGTTGGCATGGAACAAGGGGACCACCGGAAGCATTGTGTCCGACGCGGAGGTGCCGAGCGCGTCCTTCGAGTTGGCCATCAGCGCGTGCAACACGTTGGAGCGGTGCGAATAAAGGACACCTTTGGGATCGCCCGTCGTGCCGGAGGTGTAGCACATCGCCGCGGCGGTGTTCTCGTCGAAGGTCTTCCATTCGAACTTGCCGTCGGACGCCGCGATCCAGTCCTCATAGGCGACCGCGTTCTTCAGCGTGGTCTGCGGCATGTGCGCCTTGTCGGTCAGCACCACGTAGCGTTCGACGCTCGGCAGCTGGCCGGCGATCTTCTCCAGCACCGGAACAAAGGTGAGGTCGGTGATGACGATGCGGTCCTGGGCGTGGTTGACGATCCAGGCGATCTGTTCCGGAAACAGCCGCGGATTGACCGTGTGGCAGATCGCGCCGATCCCCATGACGCCGTACCAGACCTCGAGGTGGCGCCAGGTGTTCCAGGCGATGGTGGCAACGCGGTCGCCGAGCTTGATGCCGTCGCGCTCCAGGCTCTGCGAAACTTTCAGCGCGCGGGCATGGATTTCGGCGTAAGTGGTGCGATGAATCGGGCCTTCGACCGACCGCGTCACGACTTCCTGCGTGCCGTGATATTTGGCGGCGTGCTCAATAATCTTGTGGCACAGCAAGGGCCAATCTTGCATCAAACCAAGCATACGCAAATCCCTCCTCGATCCTCACGCATGATCCACCGGCATCTTGGGCGGCCGGCAGTAAAATCATGGAATTGACATGAACTGTAGCGCGGAGAAAGCAAGCCGAAAATGGCCTGATGGTGCGTTTCGTCGCGCCAGCGCGGCAATGGTTACCGCTGCCGCTGCGCTAATTTGCCTTGGCATGCAAGCAGGATCCGCCGAAGCTGCCCGCCGCGCCCCAGGCTTTCCGTGGGACGATCTGTTCGGCACCAGGCCGCTGCGGCCGCACAAGACGGCCCGCCGCGCAGCAGTGCCGCTGCCGAAGCCGCGCCCGGCCGAGGCGCCAGCAGTTGACACGCCTGCGGCAGCCGAGCCGCCTGCCGCCGCGCCGCAGCCTCCAGCGGCGCCTGCCGAGGCCGCCAGGCCCAGCGAGACGGCGAAGCCGGCCGAAGTCGCAAAACCGGCCGGGCCCGCCGCGCCGCAACTGTCGGCCTGCCGGCAGGCCCTCACCGAGGAGATCGCGATCGCGCCGAGCATTCCCGACATCCACGGCGCCGGGGGCTGCGGCGGCGAGGATCTGGTGCGGCTGGAGGCGATCGTGCTGCCCGACAGGCGCAAGGTCGCGGTCAAGCCCGCGGCGATCCTTCGCTGCAAGATGGCCGCCGCTGTCGCCGACTGGGTCCGCACCGATATCGCGCCGCTGGCGCAGAGCCTTGGCGGCGGGATCAGCAATCTCGACAATTTCGACTCGTTCGAGTGCCGCGGCCGCAATCGCATCGCCGGTGCCCAGCTCTCCGAACACGGCCGCGCCAATGCGCTCGATGTGCGCGCGTTCGGTCTCGCCAACGGCAAGTCGATCTCGCTGACCGACCGCAGCGTTGCGCGCGACCTGCGCGAGACCGTGCTGCATTCGGTCTGCGCCCGCTTCTCCACCGTGCTCGGTCCGGGCTCGGACTGGTACCACGAGGACCATGTCCATCTCGACCTGATTGAGCGTCGCAACAATTACCGGATCTGCCAGTGGAATGTGTACGACCCGCTGCCTCAGACAGCGCCGCTATTGCCGGCCGAGCGCCCCGAAGAGGCGCCGCCGCGCGAAGTCGCGTCCAAATCCGATGCGTCCAAATCGGACAAGACTGACGACGCCAAGGCCGATGCCGCGAAATCAGATGATGCGGCCGCCCCCGACGGCGCTGCCGAGACCAAACCGCAGCCAACAAAAAAGCGCCGGCAAAGCCGGCGCCTTTGATCGCGATTGCGATGTGATCGGGATCAGTAGGGGACGTTGCCGCCGCCCTGCAGCGCCATCTGCGGCTTGTAGGGCGAGTCGCCGTGCTTCGGCTCCAGCACCACGACGATGGTGCCGAGTTTGACCCGGCCGTAGAGGTCGATGACGTCCTCATTGGTCATGCGGATGCAGCCCGAGGAGATCGACGAGCCGATGTATTCCGGCTGGTTGGTGCCGTGGATGCGGAACAGCGTGTCCTTGCCGCCCGAATAGAGATACATCGCGCGCGAGCCCATCGGATTGTCCGGGCCGGGTGCCACGAAGGTCGGAACGCCGAGGCGCGAGATTTCGCCGGGGGTCGGGTGCCAGGCCGGCCATTCGGTCATGCTGCCGACCTTGGCGATGCCGGACCAGGCCATCGCCTCTTCGCCGACGGTGATGCCGTAGCGGATCGCCTTGCCGTCGTTCATCACGTAGTAGAGGTAATGGTTGTCGGAATCGACCACGATGGAGCCGGGCGCTTCCTTGCGGTGATACTCGACGATGGCGCGGCGGAACGGCTCGGCCACCGGGGTCTTGACGTAGGTGGTCTTGGCCAGGAGTTCCTTGTCACGCGGTTTGAAGTTCGCGGTGTTGGTTGCCTCAAAGGTCGTGGCCTGCATGCAACCCGACAACATCAGGCCCGCGGCCAGGATTCCAAAGGTAACTTTGAACGACATGATTACATTCCAATCGAAAACCCGCGTCTCAAAGCGTCAAAAGTGCGCCCAAAACGCCACGATTCCATGAAGGGCATTATTGCCGAAACCTGCCATTATTCCCAGACTTTAGATGCCTTTCCCGCATCGCGGGACGTCGTCTGTGGCTTTTTTGCCGCAAGTGTTCTGGCGCGAGGCTGGTTTTTGTGCAAACAGGCAACGGTCACCGAGTCGAAGCCGCGTCGCGTCACATTCACCGCCACTTGGCTGCCACAAAGATGGACGCCCGGTTAATGCCCCGGTCATGAAGCGCCAGCCAGAATCGCGCTAAGTCGGCGGGTCCTGCCAGCCCTGTTTGTCGGCCCTGTTTCTTGGAGTTCCTGATGCTGTCGGCGTTCGTTCCTTCGGATTTCTCCCTCAAGAAGGCCGCCATCACCGACCTGGCGTCGCTGCCCGAGGGCGCGGTCTGGGTCGATCTGGTGAATCCGACCGTCAAGGAGGATCGGGCCGTCGAGAAGCTGGCGGGGATCGCGGTTCCGACCCGGGAAGACATGCAGGAGATCGAGATCTCCAGCCGTCTCTATATCGAGAACAGCGCGCGCTACATGACCGCGACGCTGATGTGCCAATCCGACACCGACATGCCGCGCACCACGGCGGTCACCTTCATCCTGACCGGCCATCGCCTGGTCACCGTGCGCTACGACCTGCCGAAGCCGTTCGCGCTGGTCGAGAACAAGCTGGCGCGCGCCTGCTCCCCCGGCATCACCGGCGAGCAGGTGCTGATGGAACTCTTGGACGCGGTGATCGACCGTTGCGCCGACATCCTGGAGCGTTGCGGGGCCGACATCGACCAGGTCTCCCACGACATCTTCGAGCCGGAGAGCGAGCGCCACGGCCACGCCAAGCAATATTCGCAGATTCTCATCACGATCGGCCGCAAGGGCGACCTGACCTCGAAGGTCCGCGAAAGCCTGGTCTCGATCGGCCGCCTCGTCACCTTCCTCTCCGCAATCGTGGAAGGGGTGAAATGGTCCAAGGACATGCGCGAGCAGCTCAAGACCATGCAGCGTGACGTCGCCTCACTGACCGACCACGCGTCCTATCTTTCCAACAAGATCACCTTCGTGCTCGACGCCATGCTCGGCGTGGTCAATCTGGAACAGAACAACATCATCAAGTTGTTCTCGGTGATGGCTGTTGTCCTGATGCCGCCGACGCTGATTGCCTCGATCTACGGCATGAATTTCAAGCTGATGCCGGAACTCGAGTGGACGCACGGCTATCCGTACGCGCTGGTGCTGATGCTGATTGCGGCGATCGTGCCGTACTGGATCTTCAAGTGGAAGAAGTGGCTGTAGGGCCTGTTTTTCAGGGCACGCGTCGCATTTTGGGATTCGGGCAACTGCCTTATTTCCTCTGCTAAAATTTGAGTGTTGCGCTGAACGTTTGGGCGAAACTTGTCTGCGATAACGCCCGCCTCGAAGCCGGAGGACAGCAATGGTTGAGAAGATCATAACGCCACGGCGTAACGTCATCGACTTTGCGCGCTATCAACAGGACCGCGCAGCAGGCAAGGTGCAGGCGATCTCGCCGAGACTTTGCCGTTACTGTGGCGCGGCGCTGCTTGATGGCGAGGACGAAGACGATTGCTCCAGCGCGTTGAACGACATCGCGCTGCAGCCTGAGAAGAAGTCGCGTCGGTTTTACGCCGACTAGAGGCCGAAGCCTCGGAGGCAGAAGCCTAGTTTGCCTTGTTACGCCTGCAAGTGAAGCTATCCCAAAGTGACGGCCGCGGCGGCGGCCGGGATCGCCTCGAAACTTCCTTCGCCAAAATAACGGCTCATCCCAAGCTCAGACGTGCTGACCACCGTTAATGTGGATTTCCGCACCGTTCACGTAAGAGCTGGTCTCCGTACAGAGAACGTAAATGATCTTGGCGACCTCGTCCGGCGTGCCGAGGCGATGCATCGGGATTTGCTGGTCGACGATCTTCTCGGTGCCCGGTGACAGGATCGAGGTGTCGATCTCGCCTGGTGCGATCGAATTGACGCGGACGCCGACGCGGCCGAAATCGGATGCCATTTCCCGCGTCAATGATGCCAGTGCGGCTTTCGAGGTCGCATAGGCAACGCCGGCGAACGGATGCACGCGCGAGCCTGCGATCGAGGTGACGTTCACCACCGCGCCCCTGGCGTGCTTGAGCTCGTCGATCAGTCCACGGGCCAGCATGATCGGCGCGAAGAAGTTGACGCGAAACACGTGCAGCCATGTCTCGATATCGGTGTCCATGGTCCCGAGCCGCGCGCCGCCCGCCCCCTTCGGCGAGATCGCTGCGTTGTTGACGAGCGCGTGCAACTCGTCGTTCACCAACCGCTTGCGGATCTCGGAGATGGCGCGAACCGTGTCGTCATGATCGCCGAAATCGACCTCGATGTGATCTTCCGGTCCCGCGCCCCAGGGGCAGACTTCCGGAAATGCATGCCGTGAGCAGGTGATGACGCGCCAGCCGGCGGAAGCAAACCGGATCGCGGTGGCGTGGCCGATGCCGCGGCTGGCACCGGTAAGGAGCAGGGTACGGCGCGGCGCGTTGGAAGGAGGGGACATGGTGTCTTTCAGGCTGTCGTATCAAGGATAGAGCCGCACCTTCGACCAGGCGCTGCCGGCGCCGTCGCGGCGGAATTCGATGCGGTCGTGCAGGCGGAAAGGGCGGTCGTGCCAGAACTCGAAGCGCTGCGGCGTGATCCGCCAGCCGCTCCAGCCCGGCGGACGCGGCACCTCGCCGATCACGTATTTCGCGCCGGTCTTGGCGATCGCCTGCTCGAAGGCGAAGCGGCTCTCCAGGGGCTGCGACTGCTTGCTGGCCCAGGCGCCGATCTGCGCCTGTTTCGGCCTTGTGGCGAAATAGGCGTCGGCCTCGGCATCGGTCACCGGCGCGACCGGCCCCCGGATGCGCACCTGACGGCGCAAAGATTTCCAGTGGAATAGTAAAGCGGCCTTAGGATTTACGGCCAATTCGCGGCCCTTGGCGCTCGCAATGTGGCTGTAGAACACGAAACCGTCGGCGTCGAAGCCCTTCATCAGCACCATCCGCACATCAGGCAGCCCGTCGGCATCGACGGTCGCGAGCGCCATCGCGTTCGGATCGTTCGGCTCGGACTTGACCGCTTCCGCAAACCATTCGCCGAACAGGGCAAACGGCTCCTCCGCCGCGGTGAAATCACCCGATGTTAACGGTGTCGGGTGTTTGATGGAGGTCGTGTCGGTCATGTCAGGAGTCCCGATTTGCATCCGCCCGCGTCCGAGAGCGCGCTACTGGCCCTATATAGGGCATGGGGGCGCGTTGGCCTATCGGCGATCCACCCCGCGGGCGCGGTGGTGACATTGATTCTGATCGGCGTTGGCGCCAGCGGCTGCAGCCTGTCGCGCAGCGATGCTTTCGCCAAGATGGACGACAAGGATGTGACTGGCTCGATCAACCCGACCCAGGTCAGCGCGGTGATGCCGACCGAGGGCGATCTTGCCTTCGCCCGCAATGCGGCTTCCGACGTGCTGACCAAGGGCGACAAGGATTCCAGCCAGTCCTGGGAAAACCCTGAGACGGGTGCGCGCGGCTCGGTGACGCCGCTGGCCCAGGCCTATTCGGGCGAGGACGGCAAGACGTGCCGGGACTTCCTCGCGAGCTATGTCAATGGAGTCACCGAGAGCTGGCTACAGGGTGCCGCCTGCAAGGGTGGACAAGGACGGTGGGAAATCCATAACCTGAAGCCGTGGAGAAAGTCCTGAGAGTTTCGGCAGAAGCCGGCCGATAATGGACGGGCGCTAGTTGCAAAAATGCCACTGAGCCCCCACATGAAGGTAAAGTGGGCCCCGATGGGTTCCATCCAGGACTGATTTTTCCCGTGAAGGAGACGTGACGGATGCGCGACCCCTATGAGGTCTTGGGGGTGCAGCGGAGCGCCAGCGCTGCGACGATCAAGAGCGCCTATCGCAAGCTCGCCAAGAAGCATCACCCTGACAACAACAAGAACGACCCGAAGGCGGCCGCCCGCTTTGCGGAGATCAACACGGCCAATGAGATCGTCGGCGACGAGGACAAGCGCAAGCAGTTCGACCGCGGCGAGATCGATGCCGAAGGCAAGCCGCGCTTCCAGGGTTTCCCAGGCGGCGGCGCCGGTGGCCGTACCGGTCCGGGCGGCTTCGAATACAGCTTCCGCGGCGGACCCGGCGGCGGCGTGGGTGGCGGCAGCTTCGAGGACATCCTCAACAGCATGTTCGGCAACGCCGCGCGCGGCGGCGGTGGCGGCGGCGGCCGTGCGGGGCGGTCCAGTCCGTTCGAGTTTGAGGGCGGCGGGGTCGGGGTCGACCTCGATCTTTCGGTCGCCATGACGGTGTCGCTGGAGGAGTCGGTCAGGGGCGGCGACAAGCGCGTCCGCCTGCCGACCGGCCGTGAGCTCAACGTCAAGATTCCGCCGGGCGTGACCGCCGGGCAGCAGATCCGGCTGAAGGGCCAGGGCGAGACCGCACAGGGCCACCCGCCCGGCGATCTGCTGATTACGATCTCGATCGCGCCGCATCCGTTCTTCAAGATCGACGGCAACGATCTCAGGATCGATCTGCCGGTGACGCTCTACGAGGCGGTGCTGGGCGGCAAGGTCCGGGTGCCGACGCTCGGCAGCGCGGTCGAACTGTCGATCCCGAAAAACACCTCCAGCGGCCGCACCTTCCGCCTCAAGGGCAAGGGGCTGTCGAAGGCGGGTGTATCAGGCGATCTCTACGTCACGACCCGGATCATACTTCCCGACGGGAACGATGCCGAGCTTGAGGCATTGATGCAGACGTGGCGGGATCGAAACCCCTATAATCCGCGCAGCGATCTCGGCTGACCGCCGATAACGCGCCCCAACGACGCGACGAAGACGCGAAACTGCACCTACCCCGGACTCTATCGGGGTAGACGCGGGCGTTGCGAGCGGGTCAAACAATGACCGGCCGCCGGAGGTCCGGGTTCTGCGGCGTGCAGACCGGATGGCGGAAAAGGAGTGCGGCCTCGAGAGGGGGACCAGCGCGGTACCAAACCCCAATCGAGGCCGCGTGCGCCGATCGGCGGATCGGGCGCAGATCATCTTCGCGTGAATATCCGGTGCGATAATGAGACGCCGCAATGACGCGAATCGAAATTTTCAATGTCGGAATTGGGACGCCGAGTGAGGCCGGATTCACTTTCCCGCCATGACGCAGTTTGCGCGGAAATTTCTTCCGTAGAATTACGGAAGATCAGCCGCCGCTCTTCTCCATCTGATCGTAGACGGCCTGCGCGACCTGGGTCAGGCGGCTGCGGTCGGTGCCGCCGCTGACGACATAGGCGACGCCGCGATCGGCCCAGAACAGCGCGCCGTCGCTGCCCTGGACGGCATAGCGCATCTGGGTCGCATCGGTCTTCGCCTTGGCGGTGTAGACCGTGAAGCGCTCGCCGGACGTGCTCTCGTACATCAGGAACGACGCCGGCCCGCTCGGCCCGGGCAGCAGGCGGCCGCCGACCAGCTTCAGCCCAGTGAGCTCCGGCGCGCGGACGTCCCAGCCGCAGCGCTTGGTCAGCCATTGCTGCAGGTGGTCGCGTTCGCTGCCGGGCACCTCGACCGGGTGACGGACCTCGACCACGTAGAGCCGGTGCGCATCGAGCGCATCGACCGTGAAGCTCTGGAAGGCCGACGGCGTCGCCGCGGCGCCGTGCGCGATCCAGCCGACGCCGCCGCCGGCGATGAAGGCGGCCAGCGTTGCCGCCACCGCGCCATAGACCCAGCGGCGCGGCTGGCGCACCAGCCGCTCGAGCTCGAGCCGATTCGGCACCGCCTCGTCCAGCACGGTGTCGTAGCGCGCATGCAGCCTCTCGGCCATCGCGCGCCATGACTGCACCCGCGCCGCGTCGTCAGGATGCGTGGCGAGCCACGCCTCGACATCCCCGCGGCGTTCGGCCGGCAGCTCGTTGTCGACGTAAGCGTGCAGCTCGTCTTCGGTGACGGGGATGTTCGGGTC
This sequence comes from Bradyrhizobium sp. 26S5, assembly GCF_036923295.1. Lineage (NCBI taxonomy): Bacteria > Pseudomonadati > Pseudomonadota > Alphaproteobacteria > Hyphomicrobiales > Nitrobacteraceae > Bradyrhizobium > Bradyrhizobium sp. 26S5. The sequence continues at coordinate 2,568,138 of NZ_CP145948.1, forward strand.
GGTCATATCATTCGTCTCTGCCAAATCTTGTTCGAAAATCGTTCATCGTAACACCTGCTGTTGCGCAGCCTATCATTTCACCCGCCTGAGCGTCGGGCGCTGGCCCTCGATCGATGCCCGGACATGGGCGCGGGCGCGGGCGAGGCGGGACATCACCGTGCCGATCGGCACGCCCTGGATGTCGGCGACCTCCCGGTAGCTCATCCCCTCCAGCATCACGAGCAGCAGTACCGAGCGCTGCTCCTCGACCAGCGTCGACAGCGCGCGCTCGATGTCGCGTCCCTCGGCCTCGGTGCCGCTGGCGTCGGCATTGTTGTCGAGCAGCGGCATGAAGGCCGGCCGCCGCGCGAGCGAGCGCCGGCGGTTCTTGTTCAAATTGGTCAGGATCGTGTAGAGCCAGCTCCTGACGTCGCCGCCAAGAAACAGCCGCTCCGAGCGCAGCGCCCGCACCAGCGTGTCCTGCACCAAATCGTCGGCGACATCCGAGTCACGCACCAGCGCGCGCGCATAGCGGCGGAGCGCCGGGATCATGGCTTCGACACTTTGACGAAACGCGGTCATGCATCCAGTCTTCGATGGTCGCGGCGCTAGCCGCCTCATCAAACATAACACCCTAACGTCGCGGCTATTCCGGTTGCGCCGATCTGCATGCATAGCGCCTCAGCTGCGGCCGATTTGGGCTTGTCGCCAGCCGAAGTGCTGGTGTACCTCCGGGCCGGAAATATTTGAAGCGAATGCCGGTGCCAACGATCTACTACATCCGCCACGGCGAGACCGCATGGAATGCCGAAGGCCGGCTTCAGGGCGTGCAGGACATCGGCCTCAACGAGCGCGGCCGTGCCCAGGCGGCGCATGCCGGGCGCATCCTCGCCGATCTGCTGGCACGCGACGGCCGTGACAAGACGACGCTGCCGTTCGTCGCAAGCCCGCTGATCCGGGCGCGCGCGACCATGGAGCTGGTCCGCGCCGAGCTCGGCCTGCCGCCCGGCGACTACGCCCTCGACGCGCGGCTGCGCGAGATTGGCTACGGGACATGGGAAGGCTCGACGCTGGCGCAGGCGCAGGCCGCCGACCCCGCCGTGTATGCCCGCCGCCTGGCCGAGAAGTGGACGGTGTCGCCATCCGGCGGCGAGAGCTATGTCGACGTCCAGGTGCGGATGACCGAGTGGTACCGCTCGGTGACCTCAGACACGGTCGCGGTTGCCCATGGCGGCACGGCGCGGGCGCTGATGGTGGCGCTCGGCTTCGAGACCCCGGCTTCGGCCGCGGACCTCACGATAGAGCAGGGCGCGGTCTACGTGTTCGGCGCAGCGGGCCTGCAGAAGTATAGTTAAGGTACGCCGTCATTCCGGGGCGGTCCGCAGGACCGAACCTCAGATGCGCAATTGCGCATCGGGGAATCTCGAGATTCCGGGTTCGATGCTTTGCATCGCCCCGGAATGACGGCTTAGCTGTTTGACCCCGCTGCCTGCGCGCGTTACGACACGCCATGTCCTTCAATACGTTCGGCCATATGTTCCGCGTCACGACCTTCGGCGAGAGCCATGGGGTCGCGATCGGCTGCGTGGTGGATGGCTGCCCGCCGCTGATCCCTCTCACGGTGGAGGAGATCCAGCACGACCTCGACCGCCGCCGCCCCGGCCAGTCGCGCTTCACCACCCAGCGTCAGGAGCCGGATGCGGTGAAGATCCTGTCCGGCGTGATGGCGCATCCCGAAAGCGGGATGCAGGTCACGACCGGCACGCCGATCGCGCTGTTGATCGAGAACACCGACCAGCGCTCCAAGGACTATTCCGAGATCAAGGACAAGTTCCGCCCCGGGCATGCCGACTTCACTTATGAAGCGAAATACGGCCTGCGCGACTATCGCGGTGGCGGCCGCTCCTCCGCGCGCGAGACCGCGACCCGCGTCGCCGCGGGCGCGATCGCGCGAAAAGTCCTGCCCGAGGTCAAGGTGCGCGGCGCGCTGGTGCAGATGGGCCCGCACAAGATCGACCGCGAGAAGTGGGACTGGGACGAGATCGCCAACAATCCGTTCTTCTGTCCCGACAAGGACAAGGCGGCGTTCTTCGAAAGCTATCTCGACGGCATCAGGAAAAGCGGCTCCTCGATCGGCGCCGTCATCGAGGTCGTCGCCGAGGGCGTGCCGGCGGGCCTCGGCGCGCCGGTCTATGCCAAGCTCGACAGCGATCTGGCATCCGCGATGATGAGCATCAACGCGGTCAAGGGCGTCGAGATCGGTGCCGGCTTCGGCGCCGCCGAACTCACCGGCGAAGAGAACGCCGACGAGATGCGGACCGGCAACAACGGCACGCGTTTCCTGTCCAACCACGCCGGCGGCGTGCTCGGCGGCATCTCGACCGGCCAGCCGGTGGTGGTGCGCTTTGCGGTCAAGCCGACCTCCTCGATCCTGACCACGCGCCGCACCGTGGACCGCAAGGGCGCCGATACCGACATCCTGACCAAGGGCCGCCACGACCCCTGCGTCGGGATCCGCGCGGTGCCGGTCGGCGAGGCCATGATGGCCTGCGTGCTGGCCGATCATTTTCTGCGCGACCGCGGGCAGACCGGGCGCTGATCCCCTATATAGTGGCGGTCGCCAGATCGCCCGGGGAATTGCCAATGAATGCGTCGGAGCTACGGGACATCATCGAATGGATGATCGGTGGCGCGCGGTCGGCGCCGACCCCGCCGCAGATGATGGCGGAGTGCTGCGAACGCCTGGTGCGCGCCGGCCTGCCGCTGTGGCGGGTCGGCGTCTTCGTGCGCACGCTGCATCCCGAGATCTACGGCCGCCATTTCTTCTGGACGCCTGGCGCGGAGGTCGAAACCGGCACCGTCGATCACAACATTCTGGACTCCCCGGAATTTGCCGTGAGCCCGCTGTCGATCGTGTTCAGGCAGGGACTTGAAGTGCGCGCGCGGCTCGACGACCCCGCCAGCTCACGTTTTCCGATCGTCGCGGATTTGCAGGCGGAGGGCGTCACCGACTATGTCGCGATGCCGCTGGTTTACACCGACGGCTTCGTCAATGCGTCGAGCTGGACCACCAGGCAGCCGGGCGGCTTCACTGAGGAGCAGCTCGATGCGATCCGCTCGATCACCGTGCCGCTGGCGCGCTACATCGAGATCGTGACCCTGCGCCGCACCGCCACGCTGCTGCTCGACACCTATGTCGGCAATCGGGCCGGCGAGCGCATCATGGGCGGCCAGATCCGGCGCGGCCACGCCGATACGATGGACGCCGCGATCTGGTTGTCCGACCTGCGCGGCTTCACAGCGCTGTCGGACCGCTTGCCGTCCGAGACGGTGGTGGAGATCCTCAACCTCTACTTCGACTGCCAGGTCACCGCGATCCGCGACCATGGCGGCGAGGTGCTCAAATTCATGGGCGACGGCCTGCTCGCGGTGTTCCCGGTCGACGAATATCTCGGCGACGAGGTGCAGGTCTGCTCGCGCGTGCTGGAGGCCGCGCGCGCATCCCGCGCCGGCGTCGAGGCGTTGCAGTTCGCCAACGGCGATGCCGTCGAGCGCTTTCGCTTCGGCGTCGCGCTGCATCTCGGGCGCGTGCTCTACGGCAATATCGGCGGCGGTAACCGGCTCGACTTCACCTGCATCGGTCCGGCGGTCAATCTCGCCGCGCGGCTGGAGAAGATCGCCGGCCGCCTCGGCCGTACCGTGGTGGCCTCCGAGCGCTTCGCCGGCATCTGCGACGGCGGCTGGAGCGATCTCGGCGAGTTTCCGATCGCCGGATTTTCCAAGGCCGAGCGGGTCTACGGCCTGTTCGACGAGGCGCCGCGCGCGGCCGCCGGCTAATGCATGATCCGGAAAAGTGCGAAGCGGTTTTCCCTCGCGACAAACGCGGGACGCGTTTGCGCGGAGATCATGCGCAAAGAAGGAGCTAAGGCGCGAGGATGATTCAATCTTGTCTCATCGCGCTTTAGCGGCTACGCGACGTGACTGACAACGACGCGCAGCATCGCACCGGGATTGCGCTGGTCGTTGCGGCCGCGGCGGCCTGGAGCACCGCGCCGTTCTTCACCCGGCTGCTGCACTTCGATTCCTGGACCATCCTGTTCTGGCGCGGACTGTTCGGCGGCGGCGCGATCGCGCTGTTCCTGCTCGCCACGCAGGGCTGGCGCGGCGCGCGCGATCTCGTCGTGATGCCCATGAGCGGATGGCTGGTGGCCGGCCTCTCGACCTTGGGCATGGTGACGTTCATTCCGGCGCTGCAACTGACCAGCGTCGCCAATGTCGCGATCATTGTCGCGATGCAGCCGTTTGCGGCGGCCGCGATCGCCTGGCTGTGGCTCGGCGAGCGGGCGCGCCCCGGCACATTGCTGGCAAGCCTCGTCGCCCTCGCGGGCGTTGCCGTCACCGTCAGCGGCGCCGGGGATATCACGGACTACCGGGGCATCGGCCTTGCATGCATCATGGCGCTGGCGATCGCGCTGATGACGGTGACGATCCGCCGGCACAAGGGCACCCCGATGGTCGCCGCCGCGGCGCTCTCGAATGTTCTCGGTAGCGTCGTCAGCCTTCCATTTGCGCAGGGCATCGGCGCGGTCACCGGCGCCGATCTCGGCGTGCTTGCGATGTTCGGGGCATGCCAGGTGGGTCTCGGTCTCACCCTGTTTACGATCGGCTCCAGATTCCTGCCATCCGGGCAGGCCTCGCTGATCGCCACCCTCGAAACCCCGCTGATGCCGTTCTGGGTGTGGCTGGCGTTTGCCGAGGTGCCGTCGCTCCGCGCCTTCATTGGCGGCGCGCTGGTGATGGGAGCCGTCGTCGCCGATATTGTGGCCAGCCAGCGGACGTAGCTCGCGCGGCCGGCGGAACGGTGATTACAGCTACTCTTCCGGCTCGGTGGTGAATAGCAGTGGATAGCCCTTGGCGCGGCCGGCGTCGGTGGCGCGCGTCGCCTTGGTCTCGGCGACGTCCCTGGTGAACACAGCGACCACGCAGACGCCGCGCTGATGCGCGGTCAGCATCACCTTGTAGGCCTGGTCGTCGGTCATGCGGAATTCGCCCTTCAGGATGGTGACGACGAATTCGCGCGGCGTGTAGTCGTCGTTGACCAGGATCACCTTGTGCAGGCGTGGCCGCTCGACCTTGGTCTTTGTCCTGGTTTTCGGCTTGACGACGGTATCGGGCATCGCCCGGCACTCCCTCGCGATTACTCCGTAAGAATACCGTCTTCCGGCGCGCCTTGGAACCGGTCGAATTGCACGGCGTCATTGCGGCAACGGCACGGCGCGTTTTGTCTCATTCGAGATAGGTGATGTCTAACCTGCAAGTGACTAACCTGAATGTGAAGGACAAATGATATCAGCGCTTTTCGCCGCCGGATTTGCGTGTCACCATGACACCCATACGACGGGAGGGCCGCAATGCGCTGGTATGTCTCGATCGGAGCGGTGCTTGTCGCGGGCATGCTGGCCAGCGGCGATGTGGCCGGTGTTGCCGCGCCGGGCCCGGGACCACAGACCGGCCGGCTGGCCGAAAAGGAATCCACACCGAGCGTCGACATCGAGCTGATCATCGCGGTCGACGTCTCCTATTCGATGGACATGGACGAACTCGCGATCCAGCGCGAGGGCTATGCGCAGGCGATCGTCTCCAAGGATTTCCTGCAGGCGCTGAAGGCCGGGCCGAACGGCAAGATCTCGATCACCTATTTCGAATGGGCCGCTTCCAATGACCAGAAGGTCATCATTCCCTGGCGGGTGATCGACGGCCCGGAATCCGCCGATGCGGTCGCCGCCGAGATCATGAAGACGCCGGTGCGCCGCGCCTCGCGCACCTCGATCTCGGGCGCGATCTATTTCGCAATCCCGATGTTCGACGAGAATCCGCATCGCGGCCTGCGCCGCGTGATCGATATTTCCGGCGACGGGCCCAACAACAACGGCGCGCCGATCACGCCCGCGCGCGATGCGGCGCTCGACAAGGGCATCGTCATCAACGGGTTGCCGATCATGGTGAAGGAGCCCTCCTACTCGACGATGGATATCGAGAATCTCGACCTGTACTACGAGGACTGCGTCATCGGCGGGCCCGGCTCCTTCGTGGTGACGATCAAGGATCGCGAGAAGTTCAAGGAGGCGATCCGCACCAAGCTGCTGCTCGAAGTCGCCGGCCGCACCCCCGAGCGACCGATCGTGCGTACCGCCGAGAAGGAGCCGCGGGTCAGTTGCACGATCGGCGAGAAGATCTGGCAGGACCGCTGGGGGCGGTGAGGGCTCGTTTTGTGATCTCGTAGGATGAAGTTAGCGACCTGTCCGCCTAAGCTCGAAGAGCGAAGGCGGAAGCGAAACCCATCATTTTTTTCGCCGCGATGGGTTTCGCTGCGCTCTACCCATCCTTGTATTAGCGCGCTGGGTTAGACTGGCCTCGTTCCGTGAGGAATGGCCCAGCTCGGGTGGCCGCCCGGGCTGGGCCGCTGATCGATCGGATCGTTACCCATCGAAGCCTTGAGGGCTGTTATTCGTAGCAAGATCGCGATCGGCACTTCATCGGGACCCGCATGGTTGAACGAACTTTAGGTTCGCATCACAAGGGAGGGTCGAGGAAGATGGCCAAGCGTACCACAATCTGTGCCGGGATCGATACCGGCAAACGGAAGCTCGACGTGGCGCTCGATGACGGCTCGGAGCAGCTGCAGGTGGAGAACACGGCGGAAGGTTACAAGACGCTGTTGGAGTGGCTTGGGCGCCATAAGGTCAGGCGAATTGGGATCGAGGCGAGCGGTGGCTATGAGCAGCCGGTCGTCGTCGAGCTGCGGCGCAAGCGGTTTGTCGTCGTGGTGTTCCAGCCGGCGCAGGTGCGTGCCTATGCCAAATACCGCGGGCAGCGTGCCAAGAACGATCGGATCGATGCCGCGCTGATCGCCGCATGCACCGCTGCGGTCAAGAAGATCCACCCGGCACCCGATGCAAGATTGCCGCCCTTGGCCGGGCATCTGACGCTGATCGATCAGATCGGAGAAGATATCGCGCGGTTCAAGAACCGGCTCGAGAGCTGCCGCGACGCGCGTATCCAAAAGCTCTGGAAGGACGACATCGCCCGTCTGGCCAAGCGCGAACGCGTCGAGTTCAAGGCTCTGGTGGCAGCGATCCGCAAGCAGCACGATCTCGCCGCTCGGCTCGACCTGATCTACAGCGTCGGTGGGGCCGGGCTGCCGACTGCGGTCTCCGTCCTGGTCCGGATGCCCGAGATCGGCCAGGTCAGCCGCGAGCAGGCCGCAGCACTTGCGGGCCTTGCGCCTTATGACGACGACAGCGGCGAACACATCGGCGCTCGTCACATCGACGGTGGACGCAAACGTCTGCGCCATGCGCTCTATGCTGCGGCGCTGGCGGCGTCTTTCCGCTGGAATCCGCAGCTCATGGCCCTGTACAAACGATTGATCGCCGCCGGCAAAGGCCACAAGCGTGCCCTGATCGCCTGCGCCAGGAAGTTGCTCATCTTCATCAACACCGTGGTGGCCCGAGCGACCCCTTGGCAAGCTCACTTGCCAGTCGTCGCCCCGGCGACCTGAAGCGTTTCTTTGTTCGATCGGGGCACCGTTTCTTCGTCCCGACCTGCCGTCACAAGGACGCCGCGCACAGCGGCCGTCAAGGATGGCCGTCGCTCAAATGCTGCCACATCCCACCCTCGACAGGCCACGCCTTGATGGCCGCGAGCACGGCGTCAGTCTCAACGGCGATCGGGCAATTCAATCGCACACAACCGAAAGAGCTAATGGTTGCTACCGTTCTGCCGATATCTCGCCTCTCGTTCGCAGATCAGCGCGCAAACCGCGCCACCAGCTCCACATGCGGGGTGTGGCGGAACTGATCGACCGGGGTGACGCGCTCGATCCCGTAACCGCCATCGATCAGGATTTTTGCGTCGCGCGCAAACGTCGCGGCATTGCAGGACACCGCGACGATCACCGGCACCTTGCTCGCCGCCAGCTGGGTGACCTGCGCCTGCGCGCCCTGCCGCGGCGGATCGAACACCACGGCATCGAAGTCGCGCAACTCCTGCGGCATCAAGGGGCGGCGGAACAGGTCGCGTGCTTCGGCCTTGAGCGGCTTCAGCCCCGGCGTCGATTGCGCGGCCTTCTGCAGCGCGGTGATCGCGCCGGCATCGTTGTCGAACGCCGCGATCCGCGCCTTCTCCGCGAGGCGCAGCGCGAACGGGCCGACGCCGCAGAACAGATCTGCGATGTGCTTGGCGCGTCCGCAATGCTCGCGAACCAGCGCCGCAAGCGTCTCCTCGCCCTTGACGGTCGCCTGCAGGAACGAGCCCGGCGGCAGCACCACCTTCACCTTGCCGATCGCAACCTCCGGCGAGCCGCGCTGCAGCACCAGCTCGCTATGCCGCGTCAGCCGCGCCAGCCGATGTTTCTCCGCGACGCGCGACAGCGTGGTGATCAGGCTCGTCGGCAGCGCGCCGGAGCCGCGCACGTCGATGTCGAGGCCGTTCAGCGTCGCGGTGACCTGGATGTCGAGCGGTTTGCCGATCGAGATCAGCGGCTCGGCGACCGCCCAGGCGGCCTCAAGCGCGCCGTCGAGCGCCGGATCGAGGATCGGACAGCGGTCGACCGGGATGATGTCATGTGACCCCGCAGCGGCGAAGCCGACCTTCAGCACCTCATGGGTGCCCATGCGCCCGTGCAGCGTGATGCGGCGGCGGCCCGCGCCGTGGGCATCGAGCAGCGGCGCGACCTCGGCCGAAACACTCGCCTGCGCCAGCGTCTCGACCACGATGTTGCGCTTCCAGGCATGGTAGGGCGCGTCGTTCCAGTGCTGGATCGCGCAGCCGCCGCAGACGCCGAAATGCGGGCAGAACGGCGCGATGCGCTCTGGGCTTGCCTGCGCCACCCGCAGCAGCCGACGCCGGTCGGGATGGTTGCCCGGCACGTCCTCGACTTCGACCGTTTCGCCGCCGAGCGTGTAGGGCACGAAGATCGACTGCGACCCGTCGATCGCGACGCCGTCGCCGCGGTGGCCGACATGGTCGATGGTGAGGAGCTCAGCCACGGCGCGCGCCGAGGAAGAATTCGATATTGCCGTCGCCACCCGTGATCGAGGACGGGAACACCTGGATGTCGGTGCAGCCGAGCGAGCCGGCAAAGGCTGCGATATCGTCGCAGATCTCCTGGTGCACCATCGCGTTGCGGATGACGCCGCGCTTGGCGTGTTTGCGCGCCGCCTCGAATTGCGGCTTGATCAGCGCCAGGAGATGCATTGGTGCTGCCGCCAGCGACAGCGCCACCGGCAGCACCAGCTTCAGCGAGATGAAGCTGACATCGATCACGACGATGTCGGGCCGCGCCGGCAGGCGCTTGCCCTCGAAGCTCCTGATGTCGGTCGCCTCCATGGAGACGATCTTCGGATGGCCCTGCAGCGAGGGATGCAGCTGGCCGTGGCCGACGTCGATGGCGAACACCAGGCTCGCGCCATTGGCGAGCAGCACTTCGGTGAAGCCGCCGGTCGAGGCGCCGACATCGAGGCAGACATGGCCCTCGATATCGATCGGATAGTGCTCGAGCGCGTCTGCGAGCTTGACGCCGCCGCGCGAGACATAGGGATGCGCCGGCTCGGCCGTGAGTGTGGCACCGGGCGCGACGATCTCGGACGCTTTTGCAATCGGCTTGCCGTCGGCGGTCACGAGGCCGGCGTCGATCGCGGCGCGCGCCCGCGCCCGGCTTTCGAACAGGCCGCGTTCGACCAGCAGCACGTCGATGCGCTTGCCGGCGGATGCGTCGTTGTCGTTGTCGCCCGGCTTGGTCACTTGGCGCCCTGCTGGCGCCGCCCGGCGGCGAGCCGCACGCAGGCCTCGAAGGAGGTTAGGTCGTGCCAGAGATCGGCCGACGGCTCGCGCGGCGTCACCAGCGGACTGCCGTGCAGATCGAGCGCGTGCATCATCATCAGATTATCAGGCAATCCAAACTCTTCCACCGTCAGCCCCTCCGCGTCGATCAGGCGTCCGTCGGATGCCGGCACGACCTGGCTCAGCCGCGCCACGCGATTGGCGTAGGACGTGGGATCGTTCGAATAGGCGAGACACAGTTTGCCGCGTCCCGCCATGTAGCCGAGTTCGTAGACGGTGCCTGCGTCGGCACTGGGGCCGCGAAACGGCGTCAAATTGGCGATGATGGCGTCGGCAGACTCCATCATCGCCTCGTTGCTCTTGAAGATGGTGAGAGAGGCGCCGGCGGCAGTGGGATCGATGCTGTTGTCGAGCGGATACAGCCCGGTCAGCCCGTGATAGGCGCAAACCTCCGCCTTGCGGCGGCCGATCTCCACGGCATCCGGCAGGAACACGTCAGGACCCGCCAGATAGATGTTCATGGACTTGCCGGGGCTATAGCTTTTTCGAGCGAAGTGGACACCGGTTCGCGTGAAGAAAAACGCGTCCAAAGAAGAACCTGGAGCTTCGGTTCTGATTCAATCAGAACCGAAAAATGCTCCAGTGGGCGCCGCCCGAAGCGATTACGCGAGCTTGACGGTCTCGGTCTTGTAGTCCTTGCCGAGGGTTTCGAACACCTTGGCCACGATGCTCTTGGCGTCGAGCCCAGCGCGGGCATACATCGCCGCCGGCGAGTCGTGATCGAGGAACACGTCGGGCAAAATCATCGAGCGGAACTTCAGCATGCCGCTATCGAGCATGGCGTTGTCAGACAGGAACTGCATGACATGCGAGCCGAAGCCGCCGATCGAGCCTTCCTCGATGGTGATCAGGATATCATGCTCGCGCGCGAGCTTCATGATCATCTCCTCATCGAGCGGCTTCATGAAGCGCGCGTCCGCGATCGTGGCGGAGAGGCCGTGGGCGGCGAGCTCGTCGGCCGCCTTCTCGCACTCGGCGAGGCGGGTGCCGAACGACAGCAGCGCGACCTTCTTGCCTTCGCGGATGATGCGGCCCTTGCCGATCGGCAGGGGAACGCCGACTTCCGGCATCTCGACGCCGCGGCCTTCGCCGCGCGGATAGCGCAGCGCGCTCGGACGATCGTTGATCGCAACCTGCGTCGCCACCATGTGGACCATTTCCGCCTCGTCGGAGGCGGCCATGATCACGAAGTTCGGAAGGCAGCCGAGATAGGCATTGTCGAACGAGCCGGCGTGGGTCGCGCCGTCGGCGCCGACCAGGCCGGCGCGGTCGATCGCGAAGCGGACCGGCAGGCTCTGGATCGCGACGTCGTGGACCACCTGGTCATAGCCGCGCTGCAGGAAGGTCGAGTAGATCGCGCAGAACGGCTTGTAGCCTTCGGTGGCGAGGCCGGCGGCGAAGGTCACCGCGTGCTGCTCGGCGATGCCGACGTCGAAGGTGCGGTCCGGGAACGCCTTGTTGAAGATGTCGACGCCGGTGCCGGACGGCATCGCCGCGGTGATGGCGACGATCTTGTCGTCCCTCTCGGCTTCCTTGACGAGGCTCTGGCCGAACACGTTCTGGTAGGCCGGCGCATTCGGCTTGGCCTTGGCCTGGGTGCCGGTGGCGACGTCGAACTTGACGACGGCGTGGTACTTGTCGGCGGAGGCCTCGGCCGGGCCGTAGCCCTTGCCCTTCTGGGTCACGACGTGAACCAGGATCGGCCCGGTCTCCATGTCGCGGACGTTCTTCAGAACCGGCAGCAGATGGTCGAGATTGTGACCGTCGATCGGGCCGACATAATAGAAGCCGAGCTCCTCGAACAGCGTGCCGCCGTCCATCATGAAGCCGCGGGAATATTCCTCGACGCGGTTGGCGCGGTTGGCGAGGATCTTGGGCAGGCGCTTGTTGATCTGCTTGGCCGCCTCGCGCAGCGAGCGGTAGGTCTTGCCGGAATAGAGCCGCGACAGATAGGCGCTCATCGCGCCGACCGGCGGGGCGATCGACATGTCGTTGTCGTTGAGGATCACGATCAGGCGCGAATTCATCGCGCCGGCGTTGTTCATGGCTTCATAGGCCATGCCCGCCGACATCGCGCCGTCGCCGATCACGGCGATGACGTTGTTCTTGCCGCCGGAGAGATCGCGCGCCACGGCCATGCCGAGGCCGGCCGAAATCGAGGTCGAGGAGTGCGCGGCGCCGAACGGATCGTAGTCGCTCTCGGTGCGCTTGGTGAAGCCGGAGAGGCCGCCGCCGGTGCGCAGCGTGCGGATGCGGTCGCGGCGTCCGGTCAGGATCTTGTGCGGGTAGGCCTGGTGGCCGACGTCCCAGATCAGGCGGTCGCGCGGGGTGTCGAAGATGTAGTGGATGGCGGTGGTCAGCTCGACCACGCCGAGGCCGGCGCCGAAATGGCCGCCGGTCACCGACACCGCGTCGATGGTTTCCTGGCGCAGCTCGTCGGCAACTTGCCGCACCTGCTCGACCTTCAGCTTGCGCAGGTCATCCGGCGTGTGAATCGTGTCAAGAAGCGGCGTTTTACTAAATGTGGTCACAGCGAATTTCCAATTTTTTGCCTGTCGGAACGAACGGCCCGACGCGAGATGGGTTGGCGCGCTCACCGCGCAGCGAATGCCAGACACTGGGTGCCGCCCCGGCAGGCCGTGCCTGGTTGTCAGCCTAGATTCACTCCGGATTGGACCACGTGATATGCATCACCTTGGTCGCTGTTCACCCGTCCCGGTTCAGTTTTGTCGAACCATTTGAGTTGCATGCCGCCCGAATAATTCGGGCCGCCCGCCACCCTCAAATGCCCATAGAACTGGAAGCATTACACCAAAGCCGCGGCCAAAGCCAACCCGCTAGGGGCGCTGGGTTCCTATGCCTTCTACCGAAAAAGCCAGACTTTTCAATGCTAGAGGCCGCAGGCGGGTTCCAATCCGCCCATTTTTGCGGCAGCCGGCCGGCCCGGATCGGGCAGATCCGTGACAGCACCGGACCGCCGCGGTCGTCCCGCGGCGGGGTCAATTGCCGGAAATACGGAGCAACAATTGTCCGCTGTCGCGGACATCCTGTCGCAGGATCGCGATGGGCGGCGCTACTGCACGTCGAGCGGCTCGGTGCCGGTCGGCTGGCCCGAGGCGTCGGTGGTGATCTTGTCGACGCGGGCTTCGGCCTGGCGCAGCAACTCCTCGCAGCGCCGCTTCAGCTGTTCGCCGCGCTCATAGATCGCGACCGATTCCTCAAGCGGGACCTTGCCGTCCTCGAGCCGCTTGACGATCGATTCGAGTTCCTCGATCGCGCGCTCAAAGGAGAGTTTCTTGACGTCCGCCTGGGTGTTTTCGGCCATTCTTTGCGTTCCTGATTGCGCCGATCAGATCGCAACCTGATCTTGTTCGTCCGGGCATGACCTGTCGCAGGCATGCTCGCCCCGGCGCAGAATCAATCGAATTTTTGCGGGCGTATTGTGGCGGGTATTTAGGCGCCCATCAATGCGGTGACGTGAGATGCCACCGACTCTTTCAGGCCCTGCAGGTCGTAGCCGCCCTCCAGCACGGAGACGACACGGCCGCCGGCGCTCTTGTCGGCCACATCCATCAGCTTGCGCGTGACCCAGCCGAAATCCTCGCCGGTCAGGTTGATCGAGGCCAAGGGATCGCGGTGATGCGCGTCGAAGCCCGCCGAGATGACGACGAGTTCGGGGGAAAACTTCTCGAGCTGCGGCAGGATCAGGTTCTCGAAGGCTGCGCGGAACCTGGCGCCGCCGTCGCCGGGCGCCAGCGGCGCGTTGACAACGGTGTCGTGCTCGCCGCGCTCGCCGGCGGCGCCAGTGCCGGGGAACAGCGGCATCTGGTGCGTCGAGCAATACATCACGGTGGGATCGGCCCAGAAGATGTCCTGCGTGCCGTTGCCGTGATGGACGTCGAAATCGATGATCGCGGCGCGCTTGATGCCGTATTTGCGCTGCGCGTGGCGCGCGGCGATCGCGACATTGTCGAAGAAGCAGAAGCCCATCGGCGTCGATTTCTCGGCGTGATGGCCGGGCGGGCGCACCGCGACGAAGGCGTTCTGGTGGGCGCCGGTCATCACCGCATCGGTGGCGGCCACCGCGCCGCCGACGCCGCGCATCACGGCTTCCCAGGTGCCCGGCGACATCGAGGTGTCGCCGTCGATATAGATCATGCCCGAGGTCGGCGCGATGTGGCGCAGCTCGCCGACATAATGCTCGCCATGACAGAGCAGCACGGTGTCGAGGTCGCCTTCGGGCGCCAGATCGCGCACCAGCGCCTTGAAGCGGTCCTCGCCAAGCACCTCGGCCACCGCGCGCAGCCGGTCGGGGCGTTCGGGATGTCCTGGAGGGGTCAAATGGTCGAGGCAGGCGGTGTGCGTCAGAAGCAGTGTCATGCAAATTCCCGGCGCAATGGAGGCGCGTGCGAGGAGGGTCTAATTTAGGCGGTTACCGGCTCGCCGGAAAGGGCCGCGTTTGATCTTGCGGTTCCGTTGCTCGTTCTTCGAGAATCCTGCCAAGGCTTCGTATTAGAGGCCGCTCGGCTGATCCCCGGACTCGTCATGCCCGGCCTTGTGCCGGGCATCCACGTCTTTGCTCCGAGTGCGCAAGAAAGACGTGGATGGCCGGGACATAGGCGAGCGAAAGCGACGCCGTCCTTCGGACGGCTATGCCCGGCCATGACGAGGGCTGAACTCACCCCGCTCAATTGATCCGCTCGATCCGCTTTCCGGCGGTCGGGCCGACCGGGCTGTTGGCCTTGAAATAGGCATAGAGCGCATCGACGTCGTAGATGCCGAACTGCTGCGCCGTTCCCTCCTTGAACACCGTGAAGCCGTCGCCGCCTTCGGCGAGATAGTTGTTCACGGTGACGCGATAGCTCGCGGCGGGGTCGATCGGCCTGCCGTCGAGCGACATCCGCGCGGCGATGATGCGCGCGCCGTCGGGCTTGCTCGCATCCCATGCATACGCAAAGCCCTTCGAGACCTGCAGGGCGCGCGGCCGTTTCGGGTCGGCCCATTGCTGCTCCAGCACGTCCTTGAGCTGCTTGCCGGTCAGCGTCATCGTCACGAGCTGGTTGCGGAACGGCTGGCTGGCGAAGATGTCGGCATAGGTGACCGCGCCGTCCTCGCGCTTGGTGATATCGGTACGCACGCCGCCGGGATTGGTGAAGGCGATCACCGCGCCTCCATTGGGCTCCGAACTGGTCGCAAGCAGTTGCGCGTCGGCGACGATATCGCCGAGCGGGCTCTCGCCGGAATCATTGGGCACGCGCGACAGCGTTTCGGTGACCGAGCCGGCCGGGCGGTTGGCGATCGGCGCGGCCAGCCGGTCGTAGGATTCCAGCAGCGCACTCTGCTCGGGATCCTTGGCCGTGCCGGCGATCTTCACGATGGTGTTGTCGGCCCTGGCGCTGATCACGTCATGCGTCTTCGGATCGAGCTCAAGATCGATCGCGGTGACCAGCGTGCCGTATTTGTCGCCGGAGGTGACGAGACGTCTGTCGATCTCGCAGACATAGGCCTGGTGGGTGTGGCCGGAGATCACGACGTCGACCGCCTTGTCGAACTTCTTCACGATGTCGACGATCGGCCCGGAGATGCCGGGACATTCATTATAGTCGCCGGTCGGAAAGCCGCCTTCGTGGATCAAGACCACGATCGCCTCGACGCCGCGTGCCTTCAGCTCGGGGATCAGCGCATTGACGGTCTCGGCCTCGTCGCGGAAGTCGAGGCTCGCGACGCCGGCCGGCGACACCAGATTCGGGGTGTTCTTCAGCGTCAGCCCGATGAAGCCGACCGGGATGCCGTCGAATTCCTTGATCTCGTAGGGCGGAAACACCGGCTTGCCGGTGGCCCTGTCGATCGTGGAGGCGGCGAGATAGCGGAATTTGGCCCCCAGGAACGGGTGCGGCCCCTGGCACTTGTCGACCGGGTGGCAACCGCCATTCTGCATCCGCAGCAGTTCGTCCTTGCCCTCGTCGAATTCGTGATTGCCGACCGAGGAGATCGCAAGCCCCATCATCGACAGCGACTCGATGGTCGGCTCGTCATGAAACATCGCCGACAGGAACGGGCTCGCGCCGATCAGGTCGCCGGCCGCAACGAAGATGTTGTTCTTGTGTCCTTCACGCAGCTGCTTGACGACGGTTGCCATCCGCTCGGCACCGCCGGCCGGCACCATGATCTTCTTGCTGGCGTCGGCGGGATCGGTGATGCGGATGCCGCCCGGCGGCGGCCGCAGATAGCCGTGGAAGTCGTTGATCGCGAGGATGCGCAAGTTCACCGGCGCCGCGGTCTGTGCCCGACCGGGGCTTGCCGCGACCAGACCGAGTGCGCAAAGCGCGGCGAGAGGCGCAAGAGGCTTAAGGCGGGGGCGGGGTTGTCTCATGACCTGTCCGTGGAGCGCATAATCATGGCGTGCACGATCATGGAACACACGATCATGGCCCGGCGCCACTACAATTTTGCGACGCTTCGTTTCAATCCTTCGTGCGCGCCATGAAGGCCCTGAAGGCGTCGACCGCTTCGCTGGAGCGCATCCGTTCGCTGAACAGATGGTTCTCCTGTTCGATGCGGCGGGTGACGTCCTCCGGCGGCAGCCGGATCAGACGCCGCGAGATCGCCACCGCCTCGGCCGGCAGCGCGCAGATCTCGCGCGCCACCTTGTGCGCCTCGACCTCGGCATGGCCCGGCGCCACCACGGTGTTGACGAAGCCGGCGACGCGGGCGTCGTCGGCCGACATGGTGCGGCCCATCACCAGCATCGCGAAGGCGCGCTGGTGGCCCATCGTGCGCGGCATCAGCAGGCTGGAGGCGCCTTCCGGCACCAGGCCGAAATTGGAGAACGGCGTCGAGAACGACGCGGCCTTGCTGGCCAGCACATAGTCGCAGTGGAACAGCATGGTGGTGCCGATGCCGATCGCGACGCCGTCGACCGCGGCGATGATCGGCTTCACATTGTGGGCCAGCGAATACAGGAACTTGACTAGGTCGGAGGCGGGCGGCATCTCGCCGGTTGAGGTGCCCTGTGCGAGCAGGTCCTCGACGTCGTTGCCCGCGGTGAACACACCGGAGCCGCCGGTGATGATCAGGCAGCGGATCTTCGGATTGTTCTGCGCCTTGTCGATCGCGTCGCTGATCGCGCGAAACATCTCCTGGGTGATCGCGTTCTTCTTCTCGGGCCTGCGCAGCCGGATCACGCGTGTGGCGGCTTCGTCGGTCACTATGACATGCGCGGTCATCAAGCGGTCCCAGGGTCGGCCGGCATCGTCGCCGGCGGGGTCGTGCCGCTATCCTACATGATCCCGCGCAAGCCCCAAGTGTTCGCGGAGGCTTTTCCTCTTCTGCGAGCATGAGGACGGCGCAATGCAGTTAACCGGAATTCACCTTTCCTGCGCAGGGGACCTTGGTCGTAGGAAAGGGCCGCGCGATGATGGCACGCAGTGATCGCGCGCCCGGTTCGGGGATGCGGTCGATCGTCACGGCGCATTGCGCTTTCGTTCGGCGCTCGATGCGATGGAGATACGCGCGCTCGAGATCGCTCTAGCCGCGACCGACGAACGAGCGGATGCCGCGGCCGATTGCGGCGCCGTGCTCCAGCAGCGCGCCGAGATGGTCGCCGGGGACCGACATCGCGTACAGGCCGTTCTCCGCGGCGAAGCGCTGCATCGGCGCATGCGGGCCGTCGTCCTGTCCGTTCCACAGCAGCACCGGCACGCGCGAGGAGAGCACGGCATCCTTTGCGCCATCGAGCTGGCCAAGCGCGTCGAAGCAGGCGCGCACGCCGCCTTCGAGATCGGGCGTCACCCATTCGGCGAGCTGCGGCGCGGTGCGGCGGGCAAAGGTGATGAAGGCGCCATAGGTCAGCGGGCCGGCATTGCCGCGCGGCAAGCCGGTCAGAAAGTCCCAGCCGCCGATCGCCAGCGATGCCAGCCGCGCCGGGAAGAATCTGGCGACGCCGACCGCAACCCAGCCGCCCATCGAATGTCCCACCACATGGGCGCGCTCGCCGCCGAGATCGTCGATCACGGCAACGATGTCGCCGGCGCGCTGCGCCTGGTTGTAGAGCGCCGGATCGGCCGGCTTGTCGCTCAAGCCATGCCCGAGTGAATCGACGCAGACGACGCGAAAGCGATCGGCGAGCGCATCGACCACGCCGCATTGCTTCCAGCTCGCCGCGTCGAGCAGCAGGCCGTGCTGCAGCACGATCAGCGGCCCCGTTCCCTCGACAGTGTAATGGATGCGCTGGCCCCGATGATTGGCGAATGGCATTGATAGAATTCCCCACGTTTCACCGACAGGTGAGCGCGGAGATGGCGGTATTCAAGACCCTTGTTCCGAATCGGGAACCGGTTCGTGCAGCCCGGCAGCGGGCGAAACTTCGGCTCAGCCGCCCCACACGGTGGTTTCGCTCCAGCCGAGCTCCTTGAACTCGGCTTCTCGGAGCGGGGCTTCGCCGGCGGCGAAGAATTCGTCGAGCTGCGGCGGCTTGACCGTGGTTTCGGAAAGCATCGCATGGGCCTGGCCGCGATGATGGATCTGGTGCTGGAACAGATGCATCAACAAGCGGTCGCGCCGCTCGGTCTGCACGGAGGTGTCGCGATTGACCTTGACGTCTTCATCGAGCCGCGCAGGCGTCAGCGCGTCGCAGTGAGCGATCAGGCGCTGGTCGATCGCGCGCTGCGCAGCTTTCAGCGCGGCGACCGCCGGGTAGGGCACCTCGTCGGCCCACGCTTTCGGCCCGAGCCAGCCGCCTTCGAGCGCGTCGACATAGAAGAGATCGATGACATGGATGTGGTTCAGCGTCGCCTGCAGGCTCGGAAAGAACCCGGTTCGCGCGGCGGCAAATTCCGCCTGGCTGAGACCGGCGCAGGCCGTGAGCAGGCGATGATTGGCCCAGGCGTTGTTGTAGGCAAAAGCGCGAAGAGTCTGAACGAGGCTCGCCGGCATATCGGTCCTCACTGTGCTTGGTCTGTGAAAAGCTTCACAATCTCGCATGTCCTTCGATGGTAGCATTGTGTCGATTTACAACTTCCATTGAATAGCTGCCATTTTAGGGAGTCATTTCATGCGCGCCACTTTCGCAGCTGCCTTCTTGCTTGCAACCGTGTTGCCGTGCCACGCCCAGCAAGCGGTTTCCGGAACGCTGACCCAGGTCCGGACCGGCTGGAACGACGACTCTTTCGGCATCATGCTCAACGTCCCGCAGATAAATCCGGCGCATTGCACGGAAAATACCTTGGGGTATATCAGCACGATCAACAACGCCGGATATCATACCTATTATTCGGCGGCTCTCACCGCATACGTTGCTCGAAAGCCGGTCACGGTCACTGTCCACAACACCGAGTGCGTCGGCGGATTTCCGAAGATCATCGGAATAAACATGCCCTGAAACTCGGCGAGCCCCGTTCATCGCTTCCGATCTGAACTCGATTGACCTCAAGGAGCATGCTTGTGTCTCCGATCAATTCATCGCGATTGTGCGCCAGACTAGCGCTACTGTTGTTGATTGTCGCTTGCTCGCCGACGATAGCAACGTCGGCCCGGGCGCAGGACATTCAGGGCGTTGTGGTTCTTCCAGCTGCGCCGGATCTTAACGTGGTGACGTCCACCACGCCGGACGCCGTTGCGGCCACGGCTGCACCTGCGCTGCCGTTGGTCATCGTTCCCATCCTGTCGGACTACGTCTTTCCAGTCCCGCAGTCGGAAGATGTCCTGACGCAACGCAATGACAACAATCGCACCGGCACCTCGCACGTGCCGGGCATCAATCAGAACACGGTTCAAAGGTTCAAGCGGCTCGGGTCCTTTGCGGTCCATGGCACCGTGCTCTCACAGCCACTTTTTGTGAAGAATGCCATGGTCGGGAACGTGCGGCAGCCCGTGCTGATCGTCGCGACATCTCACAATGATGTTTACGCATTCTCGCCGTCGGAAGCGCGACCCGACTTTCTGTGGCATACGTTCCTGGGGCGGCCGGTGGTGAGCAAGACGACTACTGCTCCTCCACCCCAAGAGCCGCCCCCAGCCGAAGGAGCAGCTTGTGCGCCAAACGCCCTGGCTGCCTGGCAGGAGGGAGCAACCCTTGACGGGATCGAGACTGGCCTGGTCGGGGTCGAGTCGACGCCGGTGGTCGATCCGGCGCTTGGCCGCGTCTTCGTGAGCCACAAGACCTTCGAGGGCCTGCAGCATATTGCGGCGATATCGCTGAACGACGGCACAGTGGTCAAATCCGTTGTTGTGCCGGCGCCAAATCAGGAGTGGCACAAGCTGCATCGCAACCGCGCCAGTCTGGTGCTGGCCGATGGCGTCGTCTTCGTTGGTTTCTCGAGCCTGTGCGAGGGCTCGCAGATCCGGATGCACGGCTCGATCAGCGCATTCGACGCCGCCACGCTGGAGCCGGTCGGCCGCTACCAGGTGACGGACGACAACACCGACGGCGGTGGCATCTGGCAGGGATCAACCGGTCTCGCGGCCGATACCGCGGGCAATCTCTATTTCACGACCGGTAATCGCCGGCTCTGCTTCGGTGTTCCGCCGGGAGAACTGGATCACCCGGACAAGGCTAGTCTCGCCGATAGCGTGATCCGTGTTCATACCGAACGCGCCGCGCCGCACGGCAGCGAACCCTATCATCTGAATATGGAGGCGGCCGACTACTTCACGCCCTATCGTCGAACCATGGAGGATTGCTTTGATCTCGACATGTCGGCCGCAGGCGTGTTGCTTATTCCGGGCACGCGCTATCTGGGTGCGGGCGGAAAGGAGGGCATCTTCTATGTTCTCGATCGTGCCGACATGGGCGGGCCGGACACTTCGGATCCGCTGTGGATTTTCAACAGCGTAACCACCGTTCAGGAGCGGGTGAAGCACAAGGACTCTCTCGATGATCCGGCGCGCGATCATGTGCATCAGAAATTTCAAGCGACCGAGGTTCGTTGGCCGGGCGGTCAAAACTACCTGTTGAACAGCTGGATGGAATGGCCGCACATCCACGGCACACCTGCGTTCGCCAGTTTCGGAAATGACCAGTTCATGTTCCTGTGGGGCGAGAAGGACAAGCCGAAGCGGTTTCGCTGGCGTGACGGCAAGTTCGAGCTATCTCCCCTGGAAGGCGAGCCGATCGCGCCTCCTTATGTGAACATGGGATTGAACGGGATGCCTGGCGGCTTCATCTCGGTCAACGTCGATCCGACCGGCAGCGGTTTGGGCGTCGTGTTCGCATCGGCCCAAATCTGCGACGAACCCGGATACCCGGCCTGCAACAAGAGCCAGGATAACGGTGTGCTCAGGGCCTACGATCCCTTTACGATGCGACAAGTGTGGAATGATACCGGTGAAGCGCAGAAGTATTGGTTCGCAAAGCTGGTGCCGCCCACCGTCGCCGGCAATCGGGTCTTTCTCGCGACGAGGTCCGGTAAGGTCCTGATCTACGGCGTGCCGCAGTAGACCACGACAAGGTACAGGCGCAGACCTTTCATTAGCTAGGCAGGCGCTGCGGCCAGCCGGCCGACCCGCGACAGCAACAGCTTCAGGATCGGGGATTTGTTGGCCTTGTGATAGGCGATCACGAGGTCGAGCGTCGGCGCCTCTCCCTGCACCGGCCGTGTGGTGATGGTGTCAGGTAGATAACGCGCCGTGTAGGCCGGCAGCAGCATCACCGCATGCGTCGAGGTGATCATCGATATCGCGTGCACGACATTATGCACCTCGTGGTCCGGCCTGAGATCGATGCCGGCGCGGCTGAAATACTCCAGCACGACACGGCGCACCGCCGGCGCCGATTTGGACGGCAGATAGAAGGTCTCGTTGACGATGTCTTCGGGGGCGACGGCAGCCTGCGCGGCCAGGCGATGGTTGCTCGGAAACACGAACACCAGCGGGTCGGTGCGCACGCGCTTGCAGGCGAGATCCTCCGTGTTGTCGTCGGCGCGAATGAAGGCGGCATCGAGCTTGCGCCGCATCAGTGCTTTGGCGAGCACCGGCGAGTAGTCGCTCGACAGGCGGATGTCGATGCCGGGAAATTCGTCGCGCAACACGCGGGTCACCTCGGGCAGCAGATCGATCTCGGCACCGGACAGGAAACCGAGCGCGAAGCTCGGCTTCGGTGGCTGCGCCGCGCGCAGCGCCGCCTCCTTGGCGGCCTCCGCCTGCAGCAGCGCCATTCTGGCGTGATCCAGAAAGGCCTTGCCGGCCGCGGTCAGCTCGATGCCCTGCGCGCCGCGGTTCAACAGTTGAACGCCGACCTCCTGTTCGAGATCGCGGATCTGCCGGCTCAGCGAAGGTTGCGAGGTGTGGAGTTTTTGCTCGGCGGCGACCGTCAGGCTGCCTGCATCGGCCACGGCAACGAAGTAGCGCAGATGCCGGAGCTCCATCACCGTCTCCCGATCACGGCCTGTCATATCCGGCAGGCATGGGGCCAGCCTACAAAGTCTTTTTCGCGCCGGCCAGCGCTCTCTATAGCAGTACGCATTCTGCGCGGGGTCTGCCTGGCAGGCAGAGGACGTTCCTTCTGCCCGGCACGAAGGCCTGCGCGTCGCCCGCCGGAGCCTGCGCATGTGGAGAAGCATCGGAGCGTCGCTGTTCTTGCTGGCGGCGGTGACGGGATGCGGCGGCGCCGCGGCCCAATCTCCCGGCAATCAACCGAAGGCAAGCGCCATGGAACAGGACGTCGCGACCATCAAGCAGGCCCTCGCCGGAAACTGGGAGAGCATCGCGCCCGAGATCCGGCCGAGCAAGAATCCCGACGGCTCGATCAAGCCGTTCTATCTGAAGCGCGCCTTCATTTATCAATCCTCCGACCGGTTCGAGCTCGTGGTCGTCAACTCGGCCGATCCGTATGGCAAGGTGCCGCTGGCGCGGATCAGGATCGTCGGGCACATGCAGTGGCAGGGCGCGCATCCGATCGCGCCGGGCGCGCAGAAGGTCGATTTCGTCGCCGACGAGGCCTATGAGGTGACGCCGTTGGCGCAGGGCTTTGTCGACGTGCTCAACAAGGTCGCCGCGGTCGGCTACGCGCCGTGGGCGGTCGATGCACCGCAGAGCATCTTCGGCAAGTCGTTCCTCCCCTTCGGCCTCAAGGAAGGGACCCACTTCATGGAGTACGACCTGGTCTATCTCAGGGGCGACCTCTTGTTCTGGGGCGCCCGCAATGTCGACGGCCGCGGCTTCGACACCGAGCAGAACCGGCCGACCAATCTGCAGATCCCGCTGGTGCGGAAGTAATCCGAACCCAGAGCCCCGTTCCGATTGAATCGGAACGGGGCTCTGGATTCTTGTTTTGACGCGTTTTCTTCACGCGAACCGGTATCCACTTCGCTCGAAAACGCACTAGGGAGCATAACCATGAGCGCGTCGAACCAAGACCGCCGCGTCCAATTCGTGCTGGACGCGTTCGACACGCTCTTCAACAAGCGCGACTATGCTGCCGCCGAGCGGCTCTGGTCACAGCACTACATCCAGCACAGCGCGCACATTGCACCCGGCCGGGACGGGCTGTTCGATCTGGTCAAGGGCTTGCCTGCGACGCTGCGCTATGAGAACCATGTCGGCGCGGCGAGCGGCGACTTCGTCATTCTGCACGGCCGGTTCAGCGGTCATGGCCTGCCGGCGGCATGGGTCGTCGCCGATATCGTGCGCATGGAGGGTGACGTGCTCGCCGAGCATTGGGACGTCACCCAGGACGAGGCGACGCGCGAACAGTCGCGCAGCGGACTGCCGATGTTTGGCGATCGCTTTCCCGGCTGAGCGGGCCCAGCGAGCGCGCCGGGCGGCCGAGGAGACCGGGCATGCTTCTTGCGAAGAACGTGATCGACGTCGGCCTCTCCACGAACAATCGCGAGCCGATGCTGCGGTTCTGGCAGCAGGATGCCGGGCTTCGCTTCGATCATGTGCAGCCGATCCGCCGCGGGCAGAAGCAGTACCGGCACGACGCGCGTGGTTCGGTGATCAAGCTCAACCATCATTTCGAGCCGCTGGGCGACGCCGCGCCGAGCGGCTATCGCGAGCTGATCATCGTGCGCGAGGGCATCGAGACGCCGCGGCGCATGGTCGATCCCGACGGCAACGGCGTTTGCCTGGTGGCGCCGGGACATGACGGCATCACCCAGATCGCCGTCGCGATGGCGGTGCGCGACCTCGCGGCGCATTGCAGGTTCTACGGCGACATTCTCGGCTTCCCCGAGCAATCCTGGTCGGGCGGTCCGGCCTTTCGCCTTGGCGACAGCCTGATCCTGCTCACGGAAGATCGCACCGCGACCGTCGATCCCATCAGGCAGGCGCGCGGCTGGCGCTACATCACGCTCCAGGTCGCCGACATCGACGCCGTGCATGACGAGCTGCGCGCCAAAGGCGTGCGCGAGGGCCTCGCGCCGGTGACGCTTGGCGAGGTCGCGCGGATTTCCATGATCCTCGATCCCGACGGCAACTGGATCGAATTGTCCCGCCGGGCATCGATCGTCGGCAGCCTGTCCGACCACAAGGCGTGATCGACCGGCGCGGGGTGCCGTCCTGGGGTGTCACAAAGCTGAGGCATATTTCGTGGCAATCTGGCGCTTGCCGGGGGATTTCAGGGGCCCGGTGCCGAACCAACGCCGCCAAGCGATCCATATTCCGCTTGGGCGGCGTTGTGCTTTCGATGGGTCGAAGGGTGCCTAGCCTCGATATTGACGTCTGCCACGACAAGACGGAGTGCCGACCTCTCAGGAACATTCGCCCGCCAAGTGTGGCGTTCCGTGGTCTGTGAGAGCGGGCATCTCGCATCATCGGGCCGGTCGCTGCTCTGTGCCCTCGCCAGGAACGATCGACAGTTCGGCCTCTTATCAGTGATGACACGCTACTATTTCGATCTTCGTGACGGCGGTGGCTTGGCGATCGACGAAGAGGGCCTGGTGATGCCCGATCTCGCGGCGGTTCAAGAAGAGGCCGCGCGCGCTTTGGCCGACATGGTGCGCGATTCCGTCCGCGGTCACAGTCTCGATCAGATTGCGATCGAAGTCCGGGATGGCGACGGGCTCGTGCTTGAAGTGGGCATCGCGTGGCGCATTCGCCGGTCGAATTCTTGAGTTTGGCGCCGACGTGCCTAGCGTCTCGTTATGCCCAGATCGAGACTGACCTGAAACAATGGCCCTTCGTCGGTGCGGACCTCAAACGCCAGCAGCTTGTGTTTGTCTGGAGGCGGATTGTCTTTCGCCATGCCGAGCAATGACTGCATCGCTTCGTGCGCGGCAGTCTCCTCGTCGCGCAGCTCGATGCCCTGCCTGTCGGCATATAGTTCCTCGCCGTTGCGGATATCGAAATAATAGCGGGTTGCCATTTGCGGCTCCCTTTTGTCGCGGGAGCTGCCCAGGCTCTCGAGTGCCGGCGCCCTGAAATCACCCGGCAGCGCCGTAGTCTGCGTCAGACGGTCCTAATTTGCCACTCTACAATGACATTGATGCAGGGAACCGCGCGGGCCAGGCGCTGTCGTCTTCGCCGACGATCTCGAACGCGCTTGATCCGTCAGAGATAATTCCCGGGATTTGCAATTGCGCCTTGCATAGCTGGGATAAGTGTATACTTGTGGTGTATCGACTGGCCTTGAGCCTTGTAGATCGGTCCCACTGGACCCTTTTCCAAAGACATCGTCGGATGAAAGTGAGGACGCGTGCTTGCAGCACTGCGGCTAAAGCTTTCGTCATGCTGTTGATCGGCTGCCGTTTCACGGATGTACTGGAATGGCAGTGCGGCCCGCTCTGTCACCGATAGAGCGGGCTTTCGTATTTGCTCGTCAACGTGCCCAAAGCGTTTTCGAGCGAAGCCTGTCCCGCACTTGATGCGGGATGGATACCGGTTCGCGTGAAGAAAACGCGTCAGAACAAGAAGCTAGAGCTTCGGTTCTGATTCAATCGGAACCGAAATGCTCTAGTGACGCGAGAGGTGATCCATTTGCAGGTTCTTGTCAGGGACAACAACATCGACCAGGCGCTGCGCGTTCTGAAGAAGAGGCTGCAGCGCGAGGGCGTCTTCAGAGAGATGAAGCGCCGCCGATCGTTCGAAAAGCCTTCGGAAAAACGGATTCGAGAGAAGGCCGAGGCCGTGCGGCGCGCGCGCAAGCTTGCCCGCAAGCAGGCGATCCGCGAGGGATTGATTGCAGCTCCGCCGAAGAAGCCCAGATTGTCGGCGCCAAAATTCCCGGCACCAGGCCAGTCGCCAGCGCGAACAAACGGCGCGCCGGAGCGTTAGTCCGTACCGCAATCCTGTTGGAGGGAGCGTGCACGATGAAGCAGCGACCTTATCGAGGCAACGGATGCCTCCAGGAACGTCTCTCCGATGAAATCTGTCGTCGGCGAGACCAAGATCGGGATGTTCGATCGAGGGACGAGCGACGGCAACGTGCGCAGAACCTGGCCGGCACGGCCATCAACGCAATGGCAGATCATTCGGCCAGCCGGATCGAACAGTCTGCCCGCAAGCATGATCTGCTGGACGGCCCCAGGGAGTTTCGTTCGTTGCGCCGGGATCGCTGACAAGCGGTCGCGCGACGGCTGGGCGGCTTTGCCGTGACCGCGAAACAGGTTGGCATGCGACGAGAGTCTCGCAAAACATTCATCGTCGTCCCGGCGAAGGCCGGGACCCATTACCCCAAATGCTTATTGTTGCGCGTCGCTGGAACGACAGTCCCTTTCACAACATCCGCTGCGGCGTATGGGTCCCGGCCTTCGCCGGGACGACGTTGCGATGAGGACGGCGGAAAGTGTCCTAACCCGCCAACACGGCGTCCGCGCCGGTCACGGCCTCGGCGCTCTCCGTCACGGTCTTCTCCAGCGACGGCGCCTGCACAGAGATGTTCTCGGCGAAGAAGCGCGCCAGCGCGACGTAGCGCTGCGGCTCGGCCTCGCCGTTGGCTTTGGCGGCCAGTGCCTCGCCGGCGAGCATGCAGCCGCCGAGCGTCGCGGCGAACAGCCGCAGATAGGGCGTAGCACCAGCCAGCGCATCGTTCGGCGCGGAGGCGAGCCGCTCCAGCAACCATTTGCTGGTGCGCTCCAGCGCGGCGT
The DNA here is from genome assembly GCF_036923295.1 of Bradyrhizobium sp. 26S5. Lineage (NCBI taxonomy): Bacteria > Pseudomonadati > Pseudomonadota > Alphaproteobacteria > Hyphomicrobiales > Nitrobacteraceae > Bradyrhizobium > Bradyrhizobium sp. 26S5. The sequence goes on from NZ_CP145948.1 coordinate 2,595,041, forward strand.
GCGCGTCGCGCAGCTTGGCGCCGGTGGTGCCGAACGCCGGGTCGTTGGAGGTTTCGACCTGCTTGATGGTTGCCGCGAGTTCGTCGAGCAACGCCCACACCGAGGCGCCGCCATTGGCGCCGAGCTTGCGGGTGACGAGGTCGATCGACTGGATGCCGTTGGTGCCTTCATAGATCGAGGTGATGCGGGCGTCGCGATAGTGCTGCGCGGCGCCGGTCTCCTCGATGAAGCCCATGCCGCCATGAACCTGCACGCCGAGATAGGCGACCTCGTTGCCGACGTCGGTGGAGAACGCCTTGGCGATCGGGGTCAGCAGCGCGCCGCGCGCGGCGGCCTCGGCGCGGACCTTGGCGTCCTTGGCGCGCGCCGCGACGTCGAGCGCGACCGCGGTGGCGTAGCAGATCGTGCGCGCCGCCGCCGTCATGCTGCGCATCTGCATCAGCATGCGCTTGACGTCGGGATGCACGATGATCGGATCCATCCCGTCGCCCTTGTGGCCGATAGCCTTGCCTTGCCGGCGCTCCTGCGCGTAGGCCAGCGCCTGCTGATAGGCGCGGTCGGCGATGCCGACGCCTTCGAGGCCGACGCCGAGCCGCGCCTGGTTCATCATCGTGAACATGCAGCGCATGCCCTGGTTTTCCTCGCCGATCAGGTAGCCGATCGCGCCGCCTTGATCGCCCATCGTCATGGTGCAGGTCGGCGAGGCGTGCATGCCGAGCTTGTGCTCGACGCCGCTCGCATGGATGTCGTTGCGCGCGCCGAGCGAGCCGTCGGCATTGACCAGGAATTTCGGAACCAGGAACAGCGAGATCCCCTTGGTGCCGCCGGGTGCATCGGGCAATCGCGCAAGCACGAAGTGCACGATGTTGTCGGTCATGTCGTGCTCACCATAGGTGATGAAGATCTTGGTGCCCTTGATGCGGTAGGTGCCGTCGCCCGCGCGTTCGGCACGGGTGCGCAGCGCGCCGACGTCGGAGCCGGCATTCGGCTCGGTGAGCTGCATGGTGCCGGTCCATTCGCCGGTGACCATCTTCTCGAGATAGATCGTCTTCAATTCCTCGCTGCCATGGGCGTCGAGCGCCTCGATCGCCGACAGCGTCAGCAGCGGGCAGAGGCCGAAGGCGACGTTCGATGCGCTCCAGATCTCGGTGCAGGCGGCGTTGACCGCGAGCGGCAGGCCCTGGCCGCCGAACGCTTCCGGCCCCGACACCGCGTTCCAGCCTGCGGCGGCCCAGCGCTGATAGGCGTCGGGCCAGCCGGGCGCGGTGGTCACCTTGCCGTTGTCGAGCTTGATGCCGTGCTCGTCGCCGACCTTGTTGAGCGGCGCCAGCACGTCGGAGGCGAACTTGCCGGCTTCTTCCAGCACCGCGGCGGTAATATCGCCGTCGAAATCGCCGTAGTGGCCGGCCGCCACGGCGGCAGCGAGCCCCGCGCCGTGATTGAGGGACAGCAGGATATCGTTGATCGGTGCGCGGTAGGTCATGGCGTTACTCCCGACGAGGCGTTTGGAAATTGTCTTCCCATGAAACCAGCGGCCTCTCAACTGTCCGAGCGGACATCGTGCGGTCCGTTCCGGCCACCGCAGTGTCGCTCTATAATAAGGGCGAGAGCGCCATCCTGCGGCTTTCCTGCCTTTTCGATCGCCGCCCTGTTGAAATGCGCGCCCTCACTCTATAGACCGGCGAGGCCTTCGATCGGCGCGTTGGGGCGTAGCCAAGCGGTAAGGCAGCGGATTTTGATTCCGCCATTCGGAGGTTCGATCCCTCCCGCCCCAGCCACTCTATCGCATTGATTTTTCATGCGATTTTAGATTGTTCTTGTTCTGTATTCTGAACGCTCTCCACCGCAGCGTTCTGAACGTCTGTTGCCGCTTGGTTCGCCAGCAGGTGCGCATGGCGCTTCCGAGTCGCGGACAACATCCGAGCCTCGGTCCGCTTGGCATACCCGGCATAGCTTTCCCGGGTCCGGTGGGCTGATAGGGCGCGGCCCTGACCTTCCGTCAGTTCCGCCTCCTCGAGCTCAGTCATGCCGCCATGCCGGCAGGCGTCCAAGGTGAACTCCTTTGGCAGGCCGATTTCCTTCCTCATGCGCTGGACGCGGTGGATGGAGGCGAAGGTCAGAGAAGCGGACCAAAGCAGACGGATTTCTTCGCTTTCGCTTTGGCCGGAATCGTCGGACCCCATCACTCGATCATCTGCCCTTTGATCTCGCGGGGTATGGCGCGGCTGCGTCGATGGGACGAGAGATGGTGCCGGCACTTACTTGAGATGACAGGGCGAGCTGACGAGAGAACACCATCGATTATGAAGGCTATGGTAACCGCCGTTATCGCTTCCACTAACGAATCAGGTCATTCATTTGGAGAGCAAGATAGACTAGGACGCGCTGCTCGTGAGCTGCGAGCTTCAGGCCTGTTATGCGCTCGATCTTATCGAGTCGATAAGCGATCGTCTTTTGGTGAGTTCGCAGTTCTCTTGCCGTCGCCTGCTGGGAACAATTGCATGCGAAGAAAACACGCAAGGTTTCCAATAGGGTTTCGCGTTGCGGGCTCTTCTCTTTTAACAGCCCTCCTATCGACTGTCCGACAAACCCCTGAAAATCACTGCCTTCCCGGATACTCATGAGAAGGCCGGCAACCCCAACATCATTGTAATCGATGACTGTTGCGCTGCGGCTTTGACGGGCCACATCCAGGGCTATGCGTGCGTCCCGCCACGCTGACGGTATCGACATCGGTTCCGAGCAACTTCGGCTTAGGCCGACGCGAGCGCTACATCCAGGAACGCGTCGCACAATCTCGACGACGAGACTCTGAGCAAAATCACGAGCTCTGGCACCCTCGCAGGTCGAAATGACGAGTGCGAGTTCATTGCCGCGCAGTCCGGACAATTTCGCGATGTGACGCCCTGGCAAATGGTTAGGGGCGTCGGCGACTGACCGGCGGCGGCCTTCAATTTCGCCACCGGTAAGGATTCCGGATTTGTCTGGCTTGTCCAGGCCATCGATGCAGCACACGGCCACACAGTACTCTGCCGGAATTTCAGCATCCAGTTCTTTGGCGCGTTGAAGCGCCAGCTGCCGCAGGTGGTCCGTTCCTTCGAGAAGATCCCACGTCAGCGTCGCGAGCTTGTCGCTGAGTGCACGCGCTGCCGCTCTTTCTTTGGTTTGATGAAGAGCAGCAGTAACGCATAGTTCCGTAATAGCCAGCTGTGCGCTTTCATCTTCGATCTGCGGGTCGAGCATGATGGCCCAACCCAACTGTTCCGATCCTGCTGTTATGCTTTGAAAGGCGAACCGCAGTGCTCCGGCTGATATCGTCTTATATCGAGTATCCGGGCCTCTATTTTGCGAGATTGCGATACGAACCGCGTGGAGAACTGCGTCCGTAGCTGCCGTTTGAGGATGGCAGGCCTGAACATCCAAATGTTTGTCCAGAATGAGCAGCGGGCTGTGAAGATGCTGATGCGCGCGTTGCGCAATTTCGCCGAGGCCGCCACCATCGAGTAGGGTCGAGATAAGGCCTTCCTGAAGATCGGCGGAATTGCGGATGACGTTATACCGCTGCTGGAGCTTGGCATGCGCATCCTCTAGCTCCCGAGCCGCCGCTTCGCGCGCGTCGAGCAGGGCGGCATTCTCGATCGCAAGAGACGCAAGATTGGCGAGCGTAGCGAGTTCCGCCGTATGCTGCGGCGTAAATGTCGATGGCTTGCGACGCCAGACCTCGAGAACGCCGATGACCTGATCCTGGGACATCAGCGGTACTGCGAGGGCAGAACGAACGCGTTCGGCCCGCGCCAAGCTCATGAAGTCGCGGCTGATGATCTCGCTTTGTACGTAGTCTTCGATGGAACAAGGCTGGCGAGTTTCGAGAACGCGTCCGCCGACACCCTGTCCGGCCTTCATGCGAAGCGCGGCCGTTTCCGCCGCCAGATTTCCCGTGCAGCGTTTCATGACCAATGCTTCTTCTTCGAGAAGCATGATGCCGCATATATCGGCGGAAAGCCTCGCTTTCGCCTCGTGTGTGATCTGGAGAAATATCTCTTGGAGGTTGCGGCTTTTCAGGATCTTGTTGGCGACGCGTTGGAAGACGCGGATCGCTTCGAGCTTGTCGGGATTGCCGTTGCGGGTCTCGCTGGATGCGAGCGCGAGCCTGAACACGTGCGACAGGGTCGCGGCGCGCTCACGCAGTTCATCGGAATCGGTCATGCCCTCGACGAGGAGAGCGACGCTTCCGACCTGGACTGGAACCAAGATAGCTTCCTCGAACCGCATCATTTCGATGAAGGAGTCGGGAAGCCGCTCTATCAGCGCTTCATCAGCGCCATCGTTGAGTTTCTCCCATTCACGCCAAGCGCCGGCCGAGCGGACCAGGAGACGGACATCTCGGACAGCAAGGAGATTACGGAACAATATGCGGGCTTCGGCGAAGAGCACCTGAGGCCCGCGATCTGCTGCTTCCGAAAGAGAGATGATCGCTTCTCTCAGCACCGCGAGCCCCTGGTGCGGATCATCGCTAAACGTCCCTCGCTGAGCCAGTAATGCGATCCCACTCATTGAGCATCCTCCAGTGCGGCTTCAAGTTCGGCACCGTGGCGCTCGTCTCTCGCGAGCGTTCTTGTGCGGTGCATTATGACTGCCGCTCCTGTAAGAGCTTGCGCCGCTTAGCTTAATTTGGCAACTGCGGACCGGACTTATTAGAGCCGGGGGTCAATAACCGCCTTCATGATCCGCTGGGCCTTAAGGTCTGCATACGTCTGGGGAGCGGCCGCAAACCCGATCTTACGATCGATGACCACTGTTGGATCGAGAGCACCCGTGGTGATGAGCGAAAGGAGGCGGGGACGAAGACGGATCGAATCTCCGATCGCGAAGCCCAGGGTCAACTCGTTGGCAAAGCTTCTAGCCAACGGAAACGGCCACGTCTCAGCTGAATGGGCACCTACCGAGATGATTCGCCCTCGCTTTCGCACCAAGTCAAACGCCGCCGTGAGAGCGGATGCGCCACCTACGGCCTCGATGACCACATCGACGCCCCCTCCGTCTGTCAGGCGGCTCGTCAACTCGCGAGCCTCTTGCGGCGACGCCGCAAGACTCCCGTTGGCGCGGGCGAAGTCGCGGCGTCCTTCGCTCGGCTCCACTACAATGACTGCACCTGCTCCAGCGGCCTGCGCCGAAAGACTCGCAAGCTGACCGACCGTTCCGCCGCCGATTACTGCGACGATCTCGCCCGGCAAGAGGCCGCTGCGCTCTACGGCGGCCCATCCTGTCGCTAGATTATCCCCGAGAAGGATTGCAGCTTCGTCGGAACAGCCCTTTGGCATACGTCCGAGCGTCGTGTCGGCGTGCGGGACCCGCACGACTTCGGCCTGCGCACCGGCCAGGGGCAGCCCGAAGGAAGTGCCTGTCCCGAAGAAGGCTCGCTCCGGGCATTCCCAATGGTCGCCCCGCTCACAACACCGGCAACGGCCACAGGCGGTGAAGTCGGACGCCATAACCCTTTCACCGACCGCAAATCGGGTCACGGCACTCCCGACAGCCATGACCTTACCCACGAACTCGTGGCCGATGACGGCTCCTGGCTGAATGCCCGCAAAATCGCCGGCGATCACATGCAGATCGGTACCGCAAATGCCGGCTAACTCCACTCGAACCAGAGCATCTCTGGGGTCCTCGAGCCGGGGCGGCGGTACGTCCTGTACCGCAATTGTGCCCGGTCCCTGGTAGACGATTGCGCGCATGTCAGCCCAATTCGGAGATGCGTTTGGCGATGCTTCCGGCGGCCGCCGCAAGCGCGACCCGCTCGTCGGGCCGCAGCGGCAGTTCCACGACTTCCTTCACTCCATCTGTGCCCAGTCGGACCGGAAGCCCAATTCGCGTATCGTCGACGCCATAGGCGCCTCCCGATTGTACGCACGCGGCAATCAAGTCGCTGCCGCCCTTCGCCATGGCTGCCACCATGGACGCTGCCGATTCGGCCGGAGAGAAATAGGCGCTGCCCTTCTGAAGAAGTTTGACGACCTCGGCGCCGGAGTCTCTCGCGCGCTCCACGATCGCAGCCAGGCGGTCCCTGTGGATCAGTTGTTCCAGGGGCCGACCTTGGACCTTGGCGAGGCTCAAAGGAATTACCATCTCGGCGCCGTGACTGCCGAGCGCGATTGCATCGACGTCCTCTGGCCGGGCGATACCTTCCAGTGCGACAAGCGAGCAGAAGCGTGCGCTGTCGAGCACGCCCGCCATTCCAATGACTCTTGCCGAGGGAAACCCCGTCCGCTTCGCCATCAGGTGGGTCATTTCCTCAAGCGGATTGGTCACAACGACGACAACCGAAGCGGGAGCATAGCGCCGGATCCCGTCGGCGACGTTTCCTACTATTTCCGCGTTCACGCCCGTGAGATCGGTTCGGCTCATGCCCGGCTGACGGGGCCGGCCGGCCGTCATGACGATGTAGCGCGCTCCCTCAAGCGCCGAGAGGTCGGTGCTTCCCTCGATCCTGGTCGTAAATCCGCGCAGCGAGGCGCTGTGCCACATGTCGAGGGCCAATCCAGCCGCAAGTCCGGGGACGATGTCGACAAGCGTGACCCGCGAGAACAGAGATGCTTCTGCCAGGCGCAGCGCCGTCATGGCGCCAACGTGACCGGCGCCGATGACCGCAGCCAGCGGCCGATCGTCACGAGTAGCGGATGTCGTATCTCCTCGAACCCGCATCGCGGCGGGGACTGGAGCTCCACGACGATAGAGAGCGCCCGACAGCGCTCCGGGTTGCACGGTGCCGGCGCCAGCTGCCGGTTTAGCCGCCGGCTCTGCCTTCGCTGACAATTGGACGGTTGGCCGCGAAGGGGCCACGACAGGCGCTGTCACTTCTCTTGCGGGGCTGCCGGATCGCTCGATCCGGACGTTCAACTCCTTGGCGCGATCGGCGGCAAGCGGCGTGAGGATATCTCTCGCTCCGACGACGAGTACCCCATTTGCATTCTCTACATCCGCTACGGAGACGACGCTCATTTCTTGCCTCCCAGCTCCTCGAGTGACGCAACAGCAGCTTTCGCTGCGGTCTCGACTTCGCTCTCGGTCCCTGAGATAAACAAGCGGCCAAACCGGCCCACCGCACGTACTTCGATCAGGCTGATGTTTGCGGCCTTTTCTGCCTCGTTGCCGGCGAGTGTCACGTACGCTGCCGGTGTCGCTTCGAGGACGAAAAGGCTGGACCTCGGCAGCAGCAGATTGCCCTTGCGCCACTTATTGATGAGCTGTGCTTGGTAGGGATTAACATTGGTGACGAATTGCGACGAAGCGATCGTCGGTCGCACCCGATCTTCCTCTTTGAGGCCGAGATAATCCAGCACGGCTTGCCCTGCGGCCTGCACCTCCGATAGCGTGTGGGAGTGAATCTCCAGGAGACCGAACTCCCGTTCGATAATCTGCAGCGCCGGGCGGACATCGGCTGCCTTCAAGGCGACGTCTGCGCAGCGAAAGATCTCGTTTCCGGGCGCGACTTCGATAAAGAGCTCGGACATCCCCGCAATAGGCACGTCTCCTTGACACGTGGAGGCGACATGCGCCGCCGCTTGAGGCTGCATGCTATCGATGAAGGCGTACGTACGTAGTTGGAAATCCATGGGTCAGCTCATCGCGATTCCGAAGGGAGTTACGAGTTCCGAGTGAGGGTATGACGTGGTTTGAATTCCGCTAAAGCGAGCGACAATCGATGCCGCATGAGGAACCCTAACCGCACCACCGACGAGGTGGATAGATCGGACAATATGGCCTCCGATCTGGCGGGCGATCGAGCTTGCTATCCGCTCGATGCCGGGGCGGAGAATGTGCGAGTAGTCCTGCTCGCCTTTGCGTTTTCGTTCCTCGGCGTCCTCCACGGGAATTCCCAAGGCGCCGGCCAGGATCAGATCCAGATGATGACCGCCGCCCGGTTCGTCATCGAGTGCGATGATGACGCCGTCAGATACAATGCCAACGCCCGTCGATCCGCCGCCAACATCGACGATCACCCCATCATTCAATCGAAGCAAGGCTTGCGCCGCAGTCACTTCATCAACCAAGTGGCGGCAGGTAATGCCCGCGTTCTCCAGAACGTAATGGCAAGCGCGAGCTTCCGCTTGGGGGACGCCTGGAGGAAATGCAGTCGCCGCTTCGGCAATTTCCCGCTCCAGTGCTGACGTGGCGGTTTTCCTGAGCTGTTTGACGGCGGCCACCGCGTCCGCGAAGTTGACAACGACGCCGTCACGCACGGCTTGGCAGGGCAGGCTGTCCCAGTAGACAGGACGCCTTTGTGCGTCCACGGCGGTCAGAACGATCGTTGCTGTTCCGAGATCGATGCCAAAGGACAAGGCGTCAGACGAGCAAACCGGGGCACGATACGTGATGGCCGCCGCTTCGAGAAACGCAGTGGCTTCCTGACTGGGGGTGGGCTGAAGCGATCTCGTGCGCGCGAGCATGCTCAAAGTCCCATGTTCGCCTGATAGAGCGAGCGCCACGGCCTTATTTCGTGAGCGACGCGCTTGATGTTGATGAGATGAAGCGGGGTCACGTTGTCTGAAACAATCGAGCCGCTCCAGGTCCCGGTGCCGAGCATGAAGGATGGGTCAGTCGCGCAGCTATACCCCATGCCGCCAAACAGGGTCGGGGTGTTGATTACGATGCGTCCAGCGGGAAGCGACGCGAGCGTCGCGATGACTTGGTCGTCCTCGCAATGAAGACCTAGCGTGTGGCCTTCGCCGCCAAAGGCGAGAATCTGCCGGCACCGCTCAAAGCCAGATGAAAGGTCCGCGGTCCGGTAAAACGACAGGACGGGCCCGAGAATTTCGCGCGAGAGGGGCGCCTGCGGGCCCACTTCGGTCAATTGGGCGCCAAGCACCTTGCAGTCGCTGGGAACGCTGACGTTGATCTGGCGAGCCAGCTCCCGCGCGGAAAGGCCCACTGCTTCCGGCCTGAATTCGCCCTTGTCGGTGAAAATGATCTCGGCGAGCCGGTTCTGATCGGTGGGGTTCAGAAAGAACGTCCCCTGGGCAGCAAACGCCGCGAGACCCGCCTCGGCGATTGGCTCGTCAAGTACGATGGATTGCTCGGCGACGCATGCCGTGCCGTTGTCGAAGGATTTCGACGTGATGGCCATTAGCGCGGCTTCCCTCACGTCCTTGACGGAATGGTGGATGTAGACCGGCACGTTCCCAGCGCCGACGGCGAACGTGGGTTTGCCGCTCGAATAGGCGGCCCGTACCATTCCAGGCCCGCCCGTCGCGAGCACAACCGAAACGTCGGGGTGCCGCATCAATTCGCCAGTCGATTGGATTGTTGGTAGCGAAAGACAGGAAATCAGGCCCTTTGGCGCTCCGGCCTTGACCGCAGCTTCAGCCATGATCTCGGCAGCTCGCATGCAGGATCGAACAGCGCGAGGGTGGGGTGCGCATACAATTGCGTTGCCTGACTTGACGGCTGCGAGGCACTTGAAGAGCACCGTCGAGGTTGGATTGGTTACCGGGATAATAGCCGCAATCACGCCCATCGGAGAGCCGACCGCGGTCATGCGATTGGCTTCGTCCACCCACAACACGCCGACGGTCCGCAGCGGGAGCATCGATGCGGCAACAAACTTGGTATTGTAGAGGTTCTTGAGAATCTTATCCTCGTACACCCCGATCCCAGTTTCATCGACAGCCATTCGGGCGAGCTCTTGGGCGGCTGCGGTGCCCGCATCCGCCATAGCTCGAACGATGCTGTCGACCTTTTCCTGGTCGGCACCAACAAATGCCTGAAAGGCCGAGCGGGCTTGACGCGCCTTGCTGCGCGCGTCCGCCAAACCTGCCAAGTCGGAATCAAGATCCAATGCCACGCCCATGCGCTCACTCATGCCTTCGGATTGCAAGAATTAACTGAGAGGATTGTGATTAACCCTTGCCCAGAATTCCCTCGACGTCCTCATGCGGACGCGGAATGACGTGCACCGATACGACCTCGCCGACCTTTCCGGCCGCCGCAGCGCCAGCATCTGTTGCGGCCTTTACCGCACCGACGTCGCCCCGGACCATCACGGTCACGAGCCCGCCGCCAATCTGTTCGCGTCCGATCAGCCTCACATTCGCGGCCTTCACCATGGCATCGGCTGCCTCGATGGCGCCCACGAGACCTTTTGTCTCGATCAGACCAAGAGCACCTCTCGGCTGACCCGGGGTTGGCGTGTTGTTCATGTGTATTTCTCCTTGCTTGGGTTGAAGTTGACGTTTCGACAGGCGTCGTTGCCGGTCAGGTTTTCGAGTAGGCATTTTGACTGCCGAGCTGAACGGTATCGACCACGGCGATGATGGCCGCATCGGTCGGGACATTTGTCGCGTCGGAGAGCCGTGCCGCGCTTCCCTTGGTCACGAGAACGACGTCGCCATCGCCGGCGCCGATGAGATCGATTGCGACATAGGTGTTCTTGGGGTCGACGGCAGTCAGCTCCTCACCGACTGCAAGGGGGGTTACGACCAGCAATTTGAAAGAGTTCAGGCCGGACGACTTGACCGTCGAAACGACGGTCCCGACCACACGCCCGATCTCCATAGCGTACTCCCTACACAATCTTCGGCGTTCGATTACCGCCGTTTTCCGAACTCTAGGGGGGCATGGTGCGGGTGGTCATTCTCTCGCGGGGATAAAAAGAAGCCAGGCGATTTATCTTGCGCGGCCATAGTGAGGCGATCCTAAATGCGGATGATGGCGGTGCTCGAAGAGGGCGCCGCAAGAGCGTCAGCTAGGGGAGAGAAACAGAATGATCCAAGATGAGGACGTCCATTTTCATAAGGCGGACGCGGCCGTCCGGAACTGGGCGGAGACGAACTTTTTCGGATTTTTCAATGCCGACGCAAAGTTGAATGTCGGCGTCTATGCCCTGTTTCGGCCAAATCTGGGCATCGTCAGTTCCACGATCTGCATGAATTCCGGGTTCGCCAACACTCCTTGGGAGGCGGACTTCTGCGATCTGCGAGCCTCGATGCCGATCCCCGAGCCGCGCGACTTGAGTGCATTCACGCTCGAGAACTCGCTGAGCATCAAGTGCCTCCGCCCGAACATGGATTGGCACATCGGTTACGACGACGGTGAGGGGACCGTGATCGACGTCGAGTACCGCTCGATCATGCTGCCGTTCGACATCCATGACCCTTCTATGGATCCGATGAAGGCGAAAGCCCTCAAGGAAGCGGAGCAGGGCGGCAAGTTTGCCTGGGGTACGGCCTACAATGGCCACTTCGACCAAACTGGTCATTTCAAGGGAAAGGTCGCAGTTCGCGGCAAAGCGTTCCCGATCGATTGCATCTCGACGATGGATCACAGTTGGGGCCCGCGTCCTGAACGCGGCGCACCCAACATGAGCTGGTTGCACGCGCACTTTTCCAAGGACCTGGCCTTTCACGTCATCTTTAGCTTCGACCCCAAGACCAACGGTCGCGAGTTGTCGCTGGCCCATGGTTACGTCGTTGAGAAGGGCAAGATTTTCGGATTGAAGGCGGCCCACGGCACAACGAAGCGGTCGCGCGATCGATATGCCGACGAGGTCGATCTCGTCCTCACCGACAGCAGCGATCGAGAGTGGAAGCTTCGCGGCCAGGGACTAACAAGCTTTCCCTGGCAGTGCTGGCCGAACATGGTGTCGTTCAATGCGCTGGCACGTTGGACCTGCCAGAACCTCACGGGCTATGGAGAGATCCAGGACTTCTTTGAGATGCCGCAGCTCACGGCTTTGAACGCGAGCCCGGAAACGCGCGTTCTTGCCGGAACGGTAGGGTCGCGATGAAGCCCGTGCGCGCCATCCTCTTTGATCTTGATGGAACCCTGGTACAAACACGGGAAGCATCATGGCGCATCTTTGCGAAGACCAACGCGGCCCTGGGGCTTGGCATCAACAGCCAGGCGGAGTTCTTTCGCCTGCTCGAAGACAACATGTTCCACGGCCTGTCGAAGCATTGCGGCGACGCCCGCAAAGCCGACGAAGCTGCCAAGCACTTTCTCAACCTATTGCAGAACGAATACAATCCGGACTTCGTCCCGGGTATGGCCGACGTGGTACGGGCGTTCGCGGGAAGCTGCTCACTGGCGGTCATCTCGTCGAATTCGGTCGCGACCATCAGGCGCATACTCGAGCGCGAAGGCCTTACCCATTGCTTCTCTCATGTCTTTGGCGGTGACGTCGAGCAGGACAAGCGCGCGTGCGTGCGACGCTTTCTCGCGGACCGATCATATCTCGTCAGCAGAAACTGCTCGCCGGCCTATCACGAAGGTCACGAGCCGGACGCTCCGCGCGCCGACCAGATCGCGCTGATTACTGACACGGTAGGAGACGTCAAACACGCGGTCGAATGCGGCGTCCGAGCCATCGGCGTTTCTTGGGGAATGCATACTGAGCGGCAATTGCTTTCAGCCGGCGCGGAATTCGTAGCCGTTTGGCCGCAGGAGCTCGTGGCGCGCCTGCTTCCCAACGGGTACGCCTCGAGTTGCTCGATCAGCTCCTGCGCAATCGAGGAGCCGATGTCCGCCGGTTGTGTCGCGGGCTGTGCGTGTGGCTGTCAGGATGGCGATCTAGCCGACGCAGCAAGCGTTCGCCGGCGTCGGAGAATGGCTGCCAACGCGTCACTCGAACAGAGAGCAACCCGCGGACTCGACTGGCCCGGCACGGGTGCGGACGGTCCTGCCGGAGGCGCCGGTAGCGTCGACAAGGTGCTTTTAGCGAGCCTTCTTCGTTTGAAGAGTAGCGATCCGCCATCGTTACGCTGACCGATTTACCAACCACCGCAAACACACAGGGAGGAGTCTAGATGAGTTATGTCGCAGAAGGATACAATAGCTTCGAGACCAAGAAGGCCCCATCGGGAATCGTCAAGTATCTTCCAGATCCGAAGTCCGTCATCGCTCTGATCCAGAGCGGGAAGCTGAAGGAGCACATTCTCCTTGTGCAGGGCGGCACGACAACTTTCCTTGCGCCGGCGTTGAGCATGGGTGCCATCGGCGTGATTACGATGTCCGGCGCGCCGGAGTCCCACCTCGGCATTCTCTCCCGCGAATTCCAAATGCCTTGCGTCATGACTGCGTACCTCACCGAGAGCGATTCCCGGTACGTCACGGGCGGAAACAACGAAGCCCACTTCGCGGCGATGATCAAGGCCCTCGATGGGAAGAACGTGCAGTTGCACTGCGAGGACAGGGAGACAGGCCGAGTCGCTCTCCTGAGCTGATCTATCCAAACAAATCTGAATCGAGGAGGAAACAGATGTCTACCTATAAGGATCGCTACAAGGACGCCGATAACGGCTTGCGCTTTCAGGACCTCGTGTATCAGGGGAATTTCAAGGGCATGGATCCCGTGCCAGATGGCATTCTGGGCGACAAGGTCTTGCGACAGCGTGCCAAAAGCAAGGTTTTGGAGAAGGTCACCAAGGAAGACGTACTTCGCGACCAGTTCACGGTTAACGAACTGAACGATCTGAACAACTATCTCGCCTGGAATATTTGGGACGTGCTTGTCATGCGCGCGACCGAAGGTGTTTCAGGTATGATCCCGCGGCAGGAATACGAAATCCTTGCCTTCATGCAGGAGTTCCTTCGCTGGCCCGAGATTTTGGAGATGACGACCAATGAGGTCGGCGCCCAGGGTGTGATTGATATTGGTGCGACGGCGCGCCGCGAAATCGGCACCAAAATTAATTGCGTTCATGACTGGTGTATCGGCGCCGTCGGCTTCGGGATGGGACGCTGCGGCCTGCTCGCGCTGGAGGCCATACAGCCGCAGGATTACGTCCGCGAAAGCAATACCATCTTGAAGTTCATGCAGCGAATCCTCTGGGGTAAACGGCAGGACGGCTACATACTCAATTCACAAGATCGCTACCGCTGCAGGATTCATGAAAAGGATGTCATCCAAAATCTTGCCGGTCAAATCGAATACTTCGAGCCGGGCAGTGAGAAGCACGACAGCTTTGTGCGCTTCAATGCCGCCGCCGAACTGCTTTCGTTTCTAGACCACTACGACTGCCGCTTGGGGTTGGGTGATACGGGTCCGTACGAACTGCCGGACGGCAAGATCATGATCATCCGCGACCTTTTCACCAACGAGGAGGCCTACGACTGGAGCGATGTCTGCGATCATGAGAAGGTTCCGCATTGCTACACGCTCTGTCTCGTCATCGACCCCGACAAGATGGCTCTCGATGAGATCCGCGTGAACGATATTTCAACGACCTTTACGCGTCCGAAGAATTATATCGAACATATCGTCGGCGGGGCGGTCTTCGTGCGGGAGAAGTGGAACACGCCGATGGGCGAGGTCTACCCCATCAAGATCTCGGAGCTCGACAAGCGGCTCGAAGGAATCCAGCAGGCGACCTTCAAGCTCTATACGAAGTTCTCTCGCATGTCGCGCCGCACGCTTATCACGAACGGTATGTACGTGTACTATATCGACATGATCCTGCCGCATCTGCGGCTGGCGGGAACGTACGAGAAGGCATGCAAGGACTATGAGTTCTGGGAGATCGACCAGCGCGTATCGAACTACTACTACGACATCGTCAAGCGGGGTTTTGCGCAGGCGACGGTGCCCCAGAAGATCTTCTCGGGCGAGGGGTACCTTCCTTTCCCGGACGACGTGAGCCTCACCAGGTCGAAGTACTACTGGAAATAGCGCACATGAGAGCGCCGAGCGCGGCTCTACGTCGCGCTCGGTTCGGGCATCGATTGGACGGACGATGACAGTGTTGAGCGAACAAGAGTTTCTCGTGCTCAATGGCGCCCATCTGAAGAAGATGGCGACAGCGAAGGAATTGGCGAGCGCCATCGGCCTTGATGTAGAGCAGGTCGAGGTGGCGCTCAGTGAGGCGGTCGCGAGCGGCCTCGTGATGGCTGCCGAAGGCAGGCATCTCCTCCTGTCTGAGGGGACGAACGCGGTCCAAGAATACTATCGGAGCGCCTACGAAGCATTGCGTTCAAATGACCTGGTGCTGGGATGGTACGATCGTTTCGAGATCGTCAACGAGCAGTTCATCAAGCAGGTCAGCGAGTGGCAGTCGGCAGATGGCGACGTGCGGGTTCAGTCCCGCCTCATTAAGACGGTCGAACGCCTGACCAAGAACCTGCAAGAGCTTACTCCGCTGATTTCTAGGTATGAGACGTACACAGATCGCTTCAACGCAAGCGTGGCGCGAATCGACCAAGGCGACAAGGATTTCGTGTGCAAGCCGACGATCGATTCGGTTCACAATATCTGGTTCGAATTTCACGAGGACATTCTCTCAGTCATTGGGCGTCCGAGGGATACGTGAAATGCACAAGCGTGTGATGGCTGATGCGATGGATACCATTTTCGTTCGTGAAGTGACTGACCGCGACGTTGAGGACGCGCTGCGCTTTGGCGGTAAGGCGAGCGGCCTCGCCAAAATGGCGCGGGCCGGAATACCTATTCCGCCGGCATTCGTGATCGGCGTCGAGGGCTTCCGTCAATTTCGAGCCAGCCGCGCGGGGCTTGGCGAGGGCCTTCTCGCGCAGATCCACGGCGCTATCCGCAATCTCGAAAATCAGTCCGGGCGATCGTTTGCAGACAAAGATCGTCCGCTTCTCGTTTCGGTGCGCTCCGGCGCTCCCGTTAGCATGCCCGGCATGATGGATACGATCCTCAATCTGGGGCTAACGTCAGCCTCCGCGCTTTCGCTCGCGCAAGGGTCAGGCGGAAGCGACTTTGCTCTCGACACGTGGATGCGCTTTTGGCGCATGTTTTCCGATATCGTATTAGGGATCGATCCTCCCGAGCTGGTGGAATCTGTGAAGGAGGCGGAGTCGATCGCGCGAAAGGAGCTCACCGCGTCGGCCTTCCAGAATCTTGAGCGCGCGATTCTCAATCACATCGAGGCCGCCGGAGAGGCGGCGAGCGCCGACCCGTTTTGGCAGCTCGAGAAGGCGGCTGAAGCGGTGTTCCGATCCTGGGACAGCGCACGCGCGAAAGCGTACCGGAAGCATCATGGAATCTCAGACGAGCTGGGGACCGCGGTCACCATTCAAGCGATGGTCTTCGGCAATGCGGACGACCGGTCAGGTTCAGGCGTAGCGTTCACTCGCAATCCGAACGACGGCAGCAAGGCGCTATACGGCGAGTATTTGATCGGCCGGCAGGGGGAGGACCTTGTCTCCGGTACGCACACGCCGATCGACTTGTCCCAACCTGATGCGCTTGACCCGCAATTGCGCCAGGCGTTCG
The DNA here is from genome assembly GCF_036923295.1 of Bradyrhizobium sp. 26S5. NCBI lineage: Bacteria > Pseudomonadati > Pseudomonadota > Alphaproteobacteria > Hyphomicrobiales > Nitrobacteraceae > Bradyrhizobium > Bradyrhizobium sp. 26S5. Next base: position 2,611,272 of record NZ_CP145948.1, read on the forward strand.
AAACGCACAGCCAGACCTTGGAAGAGCTCTACGCGGATGCAGTGGATATCGAGTTTACCGTTGAGTGTCATTCGGCCTGCAATATTGACCCCCTAAGCCGGGGGATCGGCGTCCAAAATTGACCCCCTACAGATTGGTCTGTTGCGCTGCCTGCTTTGGAACGAAGCAGGTGGTGGGGGATGCTGATCGTGGAGACGATTGCCCGGATCCGGCGCGAGCACTTCATCAAGGGCAAGACAATCAAGGAGATCGCCCGTGACCTGAAGGTGTCGCGGAACACGGTCCGGAAGGTGCTGAGGTCGGGAGAGACCTCCTTCGAGTACGAGCGGCAGGTGCAGCCGCGGCCAAAGCTGGGACGATGGGCAGTAGAGCTTGACGGATTGCTGGCGGCGAACGCGGCCAAATCGGCTCGTGAACAGCTGACGTTGATCCGGATCTTCGAAGAGCTGCGCGGCCGCGGCTATGACGGCGGTTACGATGCGGTGCGGCGTTACGCCAGGCGGTGGAGCAAAGAACGCGGGCAATCGACCGCGGCCGCTTATGTCCCGCTGAGCTTTGCCCCAGGCGAAGCCTATCAGTTCGACTGGAGCCACGAGGTGGTCTTGCTGAGCGGCACCACGGTAATGGTGAAGGCCGCCCATGTCCGGCTCTGCCACAGCCGCATGCTGTTCGTGCGGGCCTATCCGCGGGAGACGCAGGAGATGGTGTTCGACGCCCACGACCGGGCGTTCGCCCTGTTCAAAGGTACCTGCACCCGCGGCATCTACGACAACATGAAGACTGCCGTAGAGACGATCTTCGTCGGTAAAGGGCGTCTCTACAATCGCCGCTTCCTGCAGATGTGCAGCCACTATCTGGTCGATCCGGTCGCCTGCACGCCAGCGTCGGGCTGGGAGAAGGGGCAGGTCGAGAACCAGGTCGGGCTGGTCAGGGAACGCTTCTTCACGCCGCGGCTGCGGTTCAAAAACCTCGACGAGTTAAACGCCTGGCTGCTCGACAAATGCATCGCCTACGCCAAGGCTCATCGCCATCCGGAGCTGGTCGATCAGACGATCTGGAAGTGTTCGAAGCCGAACGCCCCAAACTCGTTCCCTATGCCGGCCGCTTCGACGGCTTCCATGCGGTGACGGCATCGGTCTCGAAGACCTGCCTGGTGCGCTTCGACAACAACAAGTACTCGGTCGCAGCCAGCGCAGTCGGACGACCGGTCGAGGTTCAAGCCTATGCCGATCGCATCGTGATCCGTCAGGATGGATGCATCGTTGCCGAGCACCCGCGATCCTTTGGCCGCGGCGATACCGTCTACGACCCCTGGCATTATGTGCCGGTGCTCGCCCGCAAACCCGGCGCCTTGCGCAACGGTGCTCCCTTCAAAGACTGGGTGCTGCCGGCCGCGATCGAGCGGATCCGGCGCAAGCTTGCCAGCACCGACGATGGCAATCGGCAGATGGTCGACATCCTCAACGCGGTGCTGACTGACGGTCTGCCCGCGGTGGAAGCGGCCTGTGCCGAAGCGCTCGGTCATGGCGTCCATTCCGCCGATGTCGTGCTCAATATCCTGGCCCGTCAACGTGAACCCGCCCCACCGGCCAACATCATGACGCCGGCCGCACTGACGCTCCGTCATGCACCGATCGCCGATTGTGCCCGCTACGACAACCTCCGGAGGACCATCTGATGGAACGAACCCAAATCTTCGACCTCATGGGCGAACTGAAGCTCTACGGCATGAAGGCCGCCTTCGACGAGATCATGGCAACCGCCGTCAAGCGCCAGCACGAACCTCAGCGCATTGTCGGCGACCTGCTCAACGCCGAGATCAACGAGAAGCAAGCAAGGTCGATCAAATACCAGCTCACCATTGCCAAGCTGCCGCTTGCCAAGGACATCGCCGACTTCCAGTTCGACGGCACGCCGATCAATCAGACGCTCGTCAATGATCTCGCTGGCGGCGGCTTCATCGCCCAACAACGCAACGTCGTGCTGGTTGGCGGAACCGGCACAGGCAAGACCCACCTGGCCATTGCCATCGCCAGAAGCTGCATCCGATCCGGTGCCCGCGGCCGCTTCTTCAACGTAGTCGACCTCGTCAATCGCCTCGAGACCGAGACCCGCAACGGACGGCAAGGACGGCTCGCCGAGCATCTGACCCGGATGGACTTCATCGTGCTGGATGAACTCGGCTATTTGCCCTTCGCCCAGTCCGGTGGACAGCTTCTCTTCCACCTCGTCAGCCGGCTCTATGAGCGGGCCTCCATCATCGTGACCACCAATCTCGCCTTCGGCGAATGGCCGAGCGTGTTCGGCGACGCCAAAATGACCACCGCGCTGCTCGACCGATTGACCCATCACTGCGACATCGTCGAGACCGGCAACGACAGCTGGCGATTCAAGAGCCGAGACGACGATCACGCCACCCGCGCTCGTCTCGCCTCCGCTATCCCGGCCAGCTCCGACGAGACGAGCGCTACCAGCAAACCCCGCCGCACGAAGGGGTCAAAATTGGACGCCGATGAGGGGTCAAATTTGCAGGCCGATTGACAGATTTCTCTGCAACGCGAGAAATTTGACGGTTAGCCTGATGCCGGACGTTTCCGCAAACGCGAGCGCTTGCTCGGCGTGCGAGCAAACCTCCGAGAGCGGATCCCCACAGAAGAGAGCGACGGACAACAGTCCGCGATGCGCGTAGCCGGCGAAAGCCAGGTCTCCAGCTGCGAGGCAAATCGAGAGGCTGCGCTGCATGAATGGTTGTCCGGACCGGATCGGACAAACCCATGGGGTGACGTGGAGCCCAAAGACCAGGAGCGCCCGTCCGCTCAGCCCCACTTGCGGCTGCTTGCCGGCGAGTGCGGCCCCAAACTGCGATAGTCGGAACCCAAGTTCCGCATCAGTCGGATTGCTCGCGAGAACGCCGAATATGGTGGTCAATGGATAGCAGGATTCAGGACAGATCCCGTGCTCGATTGTGAGCCGGGTGGCCGCCAGGAGCATGATGTCGGACAGGTTGCGATCAGTAAGAAAGGCAGGTGTGACCAGGTCAGCCAGCACCGCCATGGTCGCACGGTGACAGGGATCGGTCATTGAAGGTAATGCATGAAGCTGTTCGTCGGACAATTTCCTCGCCAGACTTCGCAGGCGTTGGCGGTCGTCGTCGACCTGGCTGCGGCTGGGGTGAGGCGACCAGTCGATCCCGACCCCGCGCAAGAACGCGAGACAGACGTCGACAGCGCGCTCGAGCTGCTCGGTCGCCGTGTAGAGCTGCGCGCGGAGCCTGGTGACTTCTGCAGCTGATGGAACGTCCGGGCAGCTCTGCGACAGGACCAGCAATTCCGTTTTCGCGACGTCCAGATGACCGACCAGGAATTCGCACTCGGCATGCAGCAAGGCGACGGCAAAGGCGGTTCGGCTGGAGCGCGGTTCTGCGTTCGCTCCAAGCAGCTCGCGCGCGATATCGAGGTAAACGATGGCCGCGTGGTAGGCCGCCGCACTGCGCGCGCGCCGGCCCGCTGCGACATTGACGGCAATGATCCGTTTCCGCTCTTCCTCGGTCGTCGCGGCGGCGATGCCGCGGTTGAGTTGGTTGGCGATGACGTAGAGCTTATCGCTGGTCTTGTCCGGCGTCAGGCGTGTTGCCAGCGCCATGCCGATGCGAAGATGCAGAGTGGCCCGCTCGGCCTGGTCCGGCTGCAGCGCATAGGCGGCCTCCTGGACCCGGTCGTGCACGAAGGCGTAGGAGCCGTCGAGACGCCGGACCAGTTCAAGACGAGCCGCTCGTCGCAAATTCGCATGAACCTCCTGCTCTGTTGCTCCATTCACGAGGGAGAGCATCGTCACCTCGGCGCTGGCGCCGAAGCAGGCAAGTTCCAGCAAGACTCTCTGCGTCTCGTCTGGCAGGCCGCTCAGCTTGCCGACCATGAGATCCGCGACGTTCTCGGTGTAACTCTTGGCGTGGATACGCTCGAGATCCCAGCGCCACTCGGCTTTGTCATGATCGAATGCGACCAGCTCCTCCTCGACGAGCGTGTGCAGGAACTGGATCACGAAAAACGGATTGCCGCCCGTCTTCTCGTGGATGAGCTGCGCAAAAGGCGCCGCGCGCACCCGTTCGCATCGAAGCGCCTCCGCGGTGAATTGCTCCACGGCGTCGCGGGTGAGGGGAGGCAGGCTGATCTCCCGCACTTGCGCCCCGCCATTGCGAATTGCGTCGAGTTTTCGCGTCAGGAGATGCCCGGCTTCGACCTCATTGTGACGATAGGCGCCGATCAACAGCAGATGCCGCAGATTGGACCGGGTCAACAGGTCCTCGAGCAGATCCAGCGTGGCCACATCCAGCCACTGCAAGTCGTCAAGGAAGAGTGCGAGAGGACAGCCTGGCTGGGCGAAAACCTCGATGAAGCGTCGAACGACCAGTTGAAAACGCCGCTGCGCGTCTTGAGGCGAGGCTGTCGGGACCTGCGGCTGGTCGCCGATGACCAGCCGCAGTTCGGGAACGAGGTCGACCATGAGTTGCCCGAGCGGATACAGCGCCCGGCGCAGGGCGTCGCGCCAGGGCGCCAGGTCGGCTTCGCTTTTCGCGAGAAGGTTTCGGATCAGGCTCTGAAATGCCTGGGCGAGCGTCGCATAGGGGATGTCGCGATTGTGCTGGTCGAATTTGCCGGAGGCGAACAGCCCACCGATCGGGACCAGCGTCTTGTGGAGCTCGTGCACCAGGGCGGATTTGCCGACGCCGGAATATCCGGAGATCAAGAGCATTTCCGGCGCGCCGCTCTTGCCGATGCGATCGAACGAGGCGAGCAGGCTTTCGATCTCGCGTTCTCGTCCGTACAGCTTCTCGGGAATCAGCAATCGGTCCGGAGTGTCGGCTTCGCCGATGGTGAAGTCTCCGATCCGGCCTTGTGCCTCCCAAGCACTGAGGCAATGCTGGAGGTCGCTCTTGAGGCCGGCTGCGGTCTGATAGCGGTCCTCGGCGGTCTTGGCGAGGAGCTTCATGATGATCGCCGAGACGGCGCCGGGCACCTCGCTGACCCGTTCGCTGAGTGGTACCGCTTGCCTTGCGACGTGGCAGTGCACCCATTCCATGGGGGCGGCCGCGGCGAAGGGGAGGCTCCCCGAGAGCATCTGATAAAATGTGACGCCCAGTGCGTACAGGTCGCTGCGGGGATCGATCGAACGATTGATGCGTCCGGTTTGTTCGGGCGCCATATAGGCCAGCGTGCCGGCGATGGTCTCGACGGGTTCGAGCTGCTGCCGCTCGCATGAAAGGTGCGAGGCGATACCGAAGCCGGTCAGTCTGACCTCACCGGCGGCGTTCACCAGGATATTTGCCGGCTTCACGTTCTTGTGGATGAGGCCGCGCCGGTGAAGTTGCGTGAGCGCGGTAGCGATCGCAATGGCGAGGCGCAAAAAGCGCTCCAGCTCCATTGCACCGCCAATCAGCCGTTCGAGTGGCTCGCTCCCGGTATCTTCGAGCATCAGCATCGTTCGGCCATGCTCGCGGATCAGCGCCAGCGGCCGCACGGCCCAGGCCCCGTCCAGCTCGTCCCTCAGCGCATATTCGTGAGCGAGCTGAGCGAGGCTCGCGGATGTCGGACGCTCGGCGGCGAGCCGCACCATCAAGACATTGTCGAACTTGCCGTCGGAGGTGAATCGCCGCTCACGGCGGAAGATGCGTTCGGCGTCCTCCCACCAGAGCTCGGGACCGTCGTCTGTCCTGGTGAGGATTCCCGAGGCCAAGATCATCTGCCGGACTCCGGAACCTGCCGGCCACCTGCCCAAGGGGCGGCGCTCAGTGCCTATCTTGCGGTCCCGACGCTACCCCCTTGAGGGAGACCTTACAATCACTGTCGTGACACGCTTGCGTGCGCGCTCCGCCGTTCGCTAGTCCTGCCGAAGCGCGGTGTCAGCCCGTACTTTCGAGACCTGTTCCGGCGCCACGGGACCCGCTGCCGCGCCCCAGCTGTTCCTCATATAGGTGAGCACTGCCGCGACTTCGCCGTCGTCAAGCTGCCGGCCATAGGAAGGCATGCCGGATGCGGTGGGCTGCGCTTTGGTGCCGACACTTCGGGCGCCCCTCAGTATGATCCGGATCGACGTCGTCGGATCGGTCGACCGGAGCATCGAGGAGTCCGCGACCGAGGGAAAGAGTTCGGCGACACCCTTGCCGTCCAGTCCATGGCAGGCCGAGCATTGATCGCGGTAGATCGCCGCGCCTGCGATCATCGCTGGATCGTTGCCGGGAAGCGGGGATGCGCTTTCGGTCTTGCCGGGCAGCGATTTCAGATAGGTTGCGATGGCGCTGAGATCGGGATCGGTCATATACGCGGTCGACAAGGTCACGACTTCGCCCATCGGTCCAGTCGCCGCTGTGACACGATTGTGGCCGGACTTCAAGTAAGAGACGAGGTCCGCTTCCGACCAATGCCCGAGGCCAAGGCGTGCATCGTTGGTGATGTCGGGGGCCGACCAGCCCTGAAGGTAGCTGCCCCTGAGATATTGGTCGGTCTTGTCGCCACCGAGGAACGTCTTCGGCGTATGGCAGGCTCCGCAATGACCGGGGCCATCGACCAGGTAGGCGCCGCGATTCCACTCGGCGGACCGCTTTGGATCCGGCCGGTAATCGCCCTCGGTGAAATAAAGCGCGTCCCACACCCGCATCGTTGCACGTATGTTGAACGGGAAGGGGAGGGTATTTGCGACCACGGCATTGCGGGCCGGTTTCACCGTGTTCAGATAGGCACGGATCGCGACGACGTCGTCGCGGGACATTTTGGTGTAGGCGTTGTAGGGCATCGCCGGGTAAAGGCGTGAGCCATTGCGGCCCACTCCCTTGCGGATCGCCGCGTCGAACTGTTCATCGCTCCAGGCGCCGATGCCGGTCTCGAGGTCGGGCGTGATGTTCGGCGCCACGATGCTGCCGAACGGAGTTTCGATCGGCCGGCCGCCGGCGAACGGCTGGTTGCTGCCGGGCACCGTGTGGCAGCTGGCGCAATCGGACAGGATCGCCAGATATCGGCCGCGCTCGATCTGGGTGAACTCCTGCGGGTCGGCGTCGCCGGCGAGGCTTGAGGCCGTGCCGAGGAGCAAAGCAGCTACGGCGAGAAGTCCGCATGATCGCTTACGCATCGATCAGCCTCCCCGGGCTCTTCAGATATTTGTTGCGGATCGCAGCAGCGGCCCAGAAAGCGAGAGCTCCGACCGTCAGTGTCGGGTTGTACCCGGGGTTTTGCGGAAATGCGCTGGCGCCGAGGACGAAGAGGTTGGGAACGTCCCAGCTTTGAAGGTAGCGATTGATGACACTCGTCGCGGGATCGCTGCCCATCACCGCTCCCCCGTTCAGATGGGTGGTCTGATAGGTGGTGATGTCATATGGGCCCGTGCGGTAATGCACGTCGAGCTTGCTTGCGCCCATCGCCTTGACGATCTCGGCGAACTTGTCGGTCAGAAACCTGTTCTGCTTGATCTCGTTTTCCTTGAGATCCATCGTGATGCGCATCAGCGGCCGCCCGAACCGGTCAGTGTAGGTCGGATCGAGGTCGAGATAAACGTCCCGATAGGCGTAGAAGCTGCCGTGCACGCCCGCGCCCGGCTTGACCGTCGACAGGTAATTCTCCTTCACGGCCGTCTTCCACGCCGCGCCCCATTTCGGCGTTCCGGGCGGGACGAGGGTGCTTTCGATCGGGCGTGCGCCGGTCTGCACTTGCCCCATATATCCGCCGCCCACGAAGCCGTGCGGTCCGTGGTCGAAATTGTCGCCGTTGAACTCGTCGATGCACATGCCGATCGAGCCGGACCCGATGAACGGGTTGAAGTTGAATTTCTTCGGGTCGAAGAAACCGTTCACGGTCGAGACGGTCTGGTGCGTGTAGTTGCGCCCCACGGTGCCGGTCCCCGCCACCGGATCGTAGGGGCGGCCGATCTGCGAGTGCAGCAGAAGCTGAACATTGAACAGGGCAAAGGCCGAGAGGACCACGAGGTCGGCCGGCTGCTCCCAGATCTCGCCGCTCGAATCGACGAAGGTAACGCCGGTTGCCCGCTTGCCCGATTTGTCGACATTGATCCTGATCACTTCCGAATTGTCCCGTGCGCTGAAGTTGGGCTTGCGCACGAGGTAGGGCAGGATCGTGGTCTGCGGGCTCGCCTTCGAATAGTTGCTGCAGCCGAACCATTCGCAGAAGCCGCAATAGGTGCATGGCCCCATCTTGAGCCCGAGCGGGTTGGTGTAGGCCTGCGACAGGTTGCCGGAAGGTTGCGGAAACGGCTTGTAGCCGAGCCCGTGTGCCGCCTTGCCGAACAGCGTGTGGCTGAACGGCTGCGTCTGGGCCGGGGTCGGATAGGGGCGGGACCGCGGTCCTTCGAAGGGATTGCCGCCTTCCATGATCTGGCCACGCAGATTGCCGGCGGTGCCTGACGTTCCGCACAGATATTCGAACCGGTCATAGAACGGCTCGAGCTCGTTGTAGGTGATGCCCCAGTTCTGGATGGTCATGTCCTCGGGAAGGAACGCGGCGCCGTATCGCTCCGTCAGATGCGTCTTGAGCACGAAATCGGACGGCAGGAAGCGCCACATCTCGGCGTTCCAGTGGACGCCGCCGCCGCCGACCCCGTTGGGCGGCATGAATGCGCCCCAGCTGCGGATCGGAAGCGCGGTCTGATCGATCCTGTTCCGGAACGTGAAGGTCAATTGATCCGGGCGCAGGAACAACTCGTGCCGGACGCGATAGCGCAATTCGTCCTGCATGTAGGTCGGCGGGAAATCGGTTGGAGCGTCGCGCCAGGGGCCGCGCTCGATCGCGATCACCTCGAGACCTTCATCGGTGAGCTCGTTGGCCATCACCGATCCGGTCCAGCCGAGGCCGATGATGACGACGTCTTTTTTCGGAAGCCTACCCGCCATGCGTCACCTCCGCGTCCATTCGGCGCGTCCGGTGATGCTGACCGGCGGCAATGGAAATTTCTCGTTATGTCGATTGACCCAGTCGAGGTAGTTGTAGCGGGCGCCGGGGTAGCCGATCATCTTCCAGGCGACCATGTCGCGATTGCCGCCATAGATGGGATCCGCAAAGAAGCCGGTCTGGACGTCCTTGACGATTTGCTCGAAGAAGGCCTTGCCATCGATGCCCTCGAGCTTGAATTCCCGGCTTTCCAGCTCGTTCAGGACACGATCCTTTTCCGCGTCGGAAAGTTCGACAAAGGCCTTGCTGCCGAGCTGTGTCCTGCACGCCTTGTCCAACGCCGCGAGACCCTCGCGGTAGTCCTGCGCGGGGCCTTTCTCGGATTGGCGACCCTGGTTCCTGGCGCCCTTCAGGAAGGGCGGCCTGACATAAAGTCCATCCTGGCGTCCATAGGGGCCGGCGAGTTGGCGATCCAGGAAGACGGCGCATCCGGATTCCTTGCCGCCGGGAGTCTCGGGGTCCGGCGGAATGATGCGGTCGGCGAGCGCCTCGACGGTTCTGCCTTCGTCGCCGGTGAAGAACAGCCACGGTCCCGCGGTCGCCGCGGCCGGCGGATGACCCGCGTTGGGTGTCCATGGAAGATGCTCGAACAGCACTGTGGCGCCGGCGCGTGAAGCTCCGAAAGCGAAATATGCTGCTCCGGCCAACAATTCACGCCGACCAATCTCAAGTCGGCTTCCATCCTTCATCGGCATTCCCTCAACGAGCTGAAGCATGGCGCATCGATCGGGACAGCCGTGCCAAGTCAGAATTCGGACGGATCACCGCGCTGGTTACACGCCAGGGATAATTTCGTTCAACCGCGCCTCAAACTTGGCGCTGCATCTCAGGTTCGGTGGCCGCGGCCGGGATTTCGCTCGTTCGCCTGTAACCCACCCAAGGAGTTCCGCGAACTCATATCGTCGAACTTTGCCGGATGAGCCCGTGCCGGAGATCGAACGCAAGAGCGGGCGAACAGAATCGGAGCCCCGAAATGCCCTCCCTCCCGCTGATCGTCTTTGATGTCAACGAGACGCTGCTCGATCTTCGAACGGTCGAACCCATCTTTGAGCGCATCTTCGGCGCCAGGATCGTCATGCGCTTCTGGTTCGCCAACCTTGTGATGTATTCGCTGGCGCTGAGCGTGTCCGGCTCTTACGTGCCATTCACGGATATCGGCTCCGCGGTGATGAAGATGCTGGCGGATACGCAAGGCATCAAGATCGATGACGCGGACAGGAAGGAGCTGACGGAGAGGTTCTCGACGATGCCGCCATATCCGGAGGTCCCGGGCGCGTTGCGGAAACTGCGTGACGCAGGATTCCGGCTCTTCACACTGACCAACAATTTGGTCGAGGTTCAGGCCCGCCAACTCGAGCACGGTGGCATCGCCGGCTATTTCGAACGATGCTTCAGCGTGGACAGTGTCAAGCAATACAAGCCGTCGCCGCGGACCTATGCCCATGTCGGTCAGGAGCTCGGAGCCGCGCCCTCGCAGCTCTGCATGATCGCCTGCCATACCTGGGATACGCTCGGCGCGGTGGCCGCCGGTTGGGAGGCCGCATTGATCAGGCGGGTCGGCAATGACGTTCTGCCGGTCGGCCCACAGCCGCAGATCATCGGCGATGACCTGAACGACGTCGCCGATCAATTGATCGCCCGGCATGTCAGGCGCAGCTGACTGACGGCCCGGCTGGTGCGAAGGAGCGGCACCAGCCGGGGTTTGGCTGTGAACGCCTGGAAAAACCCGGCTTGCCTGCGCTGCGAGCCTAATGTGTTGGTTCGCTGCGAGCGATCCCGATCAAGAGCGCGGCTTCGCTGCTGCTTGCGCGCAAGATGTCCTGCTTGAGCAGATAAACCGACGCTGCAAGCAACACGACGTCCTTCATCAGGAACAGAAATGGCAACGTCGCGGCCGGAAAGCCGCCGGCCGGCGCGGCCCAGGGCTCGGGGAAGAAGGGGATGATCGTGACGGTCCCGAGATAGGTCGCGCAGGAGCCCAGCGAACCGAGAACGGCCAGCCTCCTGTTCCAGAAACCCAGCAGCAGCAGGGTGCCGAACAGCAATTCCGCGCTGCCGAGAAAGTAGGCGGCGCCGCGGATGCCGAAGACGGGGTAGAGCCAGAAAATCAGGGGCCCGTGACTGATGAAGGGGATCAAGGCGTGAGCTTCGTAGTCGAACCATTTCTGGCAACTGAAGACGAAGAAGACGACGATCATCATCGCGCGCATGAAATGGTAGTCAAAATCGCCTCGGACGATGTTGAGCTTTGACAGTTTCGCTATAAGGGCGTCCATTTGATCGCTCCGATGTCGTTGTGGTGTCGCCGGACATCGCCGCTGTCGCACGCGCACCTTCGATGAGGTCGCTACCGGCGGTGTCCTTCACGCCGGCGAAGCAGTATCAAAACCTGCAGAGCGGCGCTGCGCGTCCCTTATCGCAAATTGCTCAATCTTGCGGACATTCGAGCCGAACCCGTTTTCGTAGACCGGCAGCGCGGATGTGGTCGAAACCCATACCAAGGTATGGGTCGGTGCATCACCACCGAGAGATTGTCTGGCGGCGTCGCGGCAAGCATGGTGCCGCGGCGCATTGCGCGGCCATTCGATACAGGTGGAACGTCCGGGCCAGGGAGGCGATGCCATGCATGTCCGCTCCCTTGCATAGCGGCCCGCTGCCTCTCGAACGGCGCCTGACCGCGCGCCAAAGTTCAACGGAGGCCGGCTTTCCCTCCGCTGGGTTCGGCGATCTTGTCCACCTTGCGAGGTTGCCTCAGGTGACGATCCCCCTGGTCGCAGTCGTCGACGACGACGAGCCATTATGTACAGCCCTGGCGGACTTGATCCGCTCGGTCGGCTATCGCGCCGAGCCCTTCACCTCTGCGGAGACATTGCTGATATCCGCCATCCGCTTCAGCCTGCACTGCATCGTCGCCGACGTTCATATGCCGGGGATGGGAGGATTTGACCTGATCCGGGAGCTGCAAGGACAGGGCATTGCTACTCCGGTGATCCTTATCACGGCACTCTCCGACGCTCATTTGGACGAGGAAGCCGTCTCGAGCGGTGCGCTGTGTCTTCTCAGGAAGCCGTTCGAAACAAGGTCGCTGCTTGATTGGATCGAGAGGAGCATCGTGCAATGAAACCGCTTCAGGACAACAGCAGCGTCGGCCCGTCGTCGGACCCGTCCGCGCCTGTCGTCAGCGAGATCCAGGATGCATCGTTGCCGGCGTGCGAAACCGGTCCGCAGCAGAGCGTACAAGCGACGCGCAACTGGGAGAACTGGAACAGTCGCTCGGAGCGATGGGGCCATCTCATGGCCGACGCACGGGCCGGTGACAGCCGGGCGTACGAGCAGCTGTTGCGGGAGTTGGACGCATGGCTGTGCCGCTACTATGCGCGCCGGCTTCCCAGGCCTGCAGCGGAGGATGCGAGGCAGGATGCTCTGCTTGCAATCCACGCCAAGCGCCACACCTACGCGCCATCGCGGCCTTTCGGCGTCTGGGTCATGGCCATCGCGCGCTATAAATGGATCGACCGCATCCGCGAAACGTCGCGATATTCGGCTCTGCCCCTCAACGACGAGATAGCCGTGGAGGATCACGGCGGCGCCGCGATAAGCGCTGCAGCCCTGGATAACCTGCTGGGCCGGCTGAAACCCGCGCAAGCGAGCGTGATCCGGCTCGTCAAGCTGAAGGGCCACAGCATCGCGCGTGCCTCGGGTGAAACCGGCCAATCCGCCTCTCTCGTCAAGATCAACATCCATCGTGGCCTGAAAAAGCTGGCCGCACTGGTTTCTTGACCCGCGACCTGGCCCGGACCGAGGTGCAGTTCGCCATGATGTCCTCTATGGCGGAGTTGCGGTCGAAGGTCATCCCCGCGCGCGGCGCCGGCGCCGTGGATCGAGCTGCAATCCGACAAGATCGCCTTAACCGCAACAATCCGGAGAAAGCAGGCCGCGTCGAATGCCTTCACAATGTCCGTGCGCTCGGAACTGCCAGGAAGAGCTTGTGATCGATGCGGCAGGTATCCACAACTGGACCAGGATTTCAGATCGATGTCCCAATGCACCACCATATCCCTGACGTCACGTGCCGCGGTCGTGTGCGCGGTCCTCGTTGTATCGCCGGTGGCCTCGGCCGAGCCGTCGTCGATGATGGCGCCGAAGGATCCCGGAACAACCGGGACCGGTGACACGGCGGACAGCGTGCGTGTGCAGCCGCGTGGGAAGGACTTCATGCCGAATTCCCGGGACGAAGCCGTCGTCCAGGAGCGTCTCAAGATCTTCAACAGCACACAGGAACTTCAGGACGCTGCGTTCGATCGAAAACTGAGAATCTGTCGTGGCTGCTGATACGCGGCGGTCGCATGAGGGCGGCCGCGGTGATCGAGGACATGAGGAGATCGCGACAATGAACACGCTTATCAAGACCACCCTGAACCCGATCATCGGAGTTTTTCGCTGGTCCGGTGTGCTCGCCACCGACCTCGATTATCACGTCGTCCGTGCTTCGATGGTGATCATGTTCTTCTTCTTCGGTTACCAGAAATGGTGGGCGTATGAGGCGGATCGCCTCGATCCGTTTATCAGCAACGGCCCGCTGATCTGGTGGCTTTACCCGATCTTCGGGCACCAGGGCGCGAGCTGGTTTCTGGGTGTCTCGGAGTGGACATTCGGTGCACTGCTTTGTGCGGGTTACTGGGACAAGCGGCTCGGCGTTCTGGGCGCTATCGGTTCGACGGCGACGTTCTTCGCAACCGTTACTATTATCCCCTTCATGCCGGACGGCTGGGATCCGGCGGTCGGATTTCCCGCGATGACGGGGAATGTGCCCTTCCTGATGAAGGATGTCGTCCTGCTCGCGGTATCGCTCTATCTTCTCAAGCAGGACGTCGCTCGCGTCGCACAGCAGTGATGGGGCCGGAGGCGGGAGAGATGTCCCCGTGGAAGGGCCGCGATGCGGAGCATCGATCGCGTCGTTTGCGACGAGGCGATTCGAGGCGTCGCGTCGTCGCTACCCGGCAGCCGCCGACAGGGCGCGCCGGAGAAGGCCTGTGACCTTCTCGGGCGCCGTCACGATCGGCGTGTGATCGACATCGAGGCGCTCGATCTCCGCCTTCATGCGCGAGGCCATGAACTCCTGTGTCCCGGGATTGATCATGCGGTCCTGCTCGGCCAGCAGATACCAGGACGGTAGATTTTTCCAGCGTGGCCTCAGCGCCTTTTCCTGGATGCAGGCCACGTGGATTGGGCGTTGCACGGCCGCGAACAGCGCATTTTCCTGCTTGGAGGCGTGCTGTGCGAAAGCCGCCGCAAATCCCGAGTCAGGCATCCAGATGAAGCCATCGGCATCCGGTTCCAGTTTCGGCGCCCGCGGATGCGGCGGCTCGCGATAGAAGACGTCCGCGACGGTCTCTCCCTCATCGGGTGCCAGCGCCGAGATGAACACCAGGCCGCGTACGCGATCGTTCCTGCTCGAGGCAATGACGGCGCCGGCATAGGCATGTGCTGCCAGGATGACGGGCCCATTGATGCGCGCCAGGCTCCGATCGAGCGCACGCGTATCATCCGAAAGCGAAGTCAGCGGAATCGGCGCCGCGACCGCCGCCACGCCGTCGGCCTGCAAGAGCTGGATCACCTCCTTCCAGCTCGATCCATCCGCCCAGGCGCCGTGAACCATCACGATCGTTGGCTTTGTGTTCGATGCACTCATCACATTCATGCCTTCCGTCGTTGTTGAATGGGGAGCGGCGTTCTTCGCGGCAGTGTAAGAAAGGCGCGCCTCGATCGTGTGGCGGGCGGACCTGGCTCATTTGAACTCCCTCCGATAGACCGAGGGGGTCCATCCCGTTGCCTTGCGGAAGGCGGTGCTGAATGACCCTGTTTGAGCGTAGCCCAGGCTGAGCGCGATATCGGTGATCGAGCTGGTTCGATCCGCCAGACGCAACTTGGCGACATCCATCCGCCGCTGCACATGATATTGATGCGCCGGTATGCCGAACGATTGCTTGAACGCCCTGCAGAAGTGATGGAGGCTGAGGCCGGCCAATCCCGCAAGTGTCAGAAGACAGACGTGTTCTCCGAGGTGCCGCTCGATGTAGTCGACGACGGCACGCTTTTGCCAGCTGGCGAGGCCTCCGCGACTGATTGCCGGTTCACCCGCGACATCCGCGTTGACGCAGGACAGTTCGTGGGCGAGTACCGCGGAAAGCGCCTCCAGGTAGGGCAGCGACCTACCTTGGCCGCTCTCGATCGTGTTCTTGAGCTTGGACGCCGTCTCCCAGACCAGCGAATCCGCGAAGTAGAGTCTCGGTTGGCAAACGCCATCACCGCGGTCGGAGTTCCGGAACGCGGCCGGATGCAGATAGAGAAACGTTACGCGGGTTGGAGCCACGGTCTCATGCGTCTCGCGATAAAGGCTTCCAGCGGGCACGAAGGTGAGCTTGTGCGCAAAGCTTCGAAGACTCGATGAATGCGCATTGTCGATTGAGGTTTCTCCACTCCTCCGTACGCCCTCATTGTAGAGGGCAAGGAGGTGCACCGGTCCCTGGAAACGGAGTTCGATACGACTTCCGATCGGAACGTGGACGCTCTCCGAAAACCACCAGCGCCAGCCGGTGCCGAGACGTCTGACTGGTTCTGCCGGAGTGATCGCGACGACCGGTTGCAGCTCGACGCTGTCGAGGGATCTCGACCAGATTGCGCCAGCTCTCGCTTCGGCGGGGAAGCACTCTCTCATGGAAACCAGAGCGCCAGTCACCGGCCGAGATCCCGCCGGGCGATGGACAATGGTGGACAGATACGCACGGTACTGTCGCTCCGCTGGAAGGGGTCACTCGGCATTGAAGGGGCGCGCAATGCGCAGGCGAGACCTTGCTGTTCGCGGAGCGCTGCCGCAATCTCTCGGTTGTGATGCGTTCGCCCATACCTTGGTATGGGTTTTCGACGGCAACGCAGACGTGGGTTTCGCATCGCTCGCGGTCGGGGCAGTGACGGGCGCTTGCCCTACTTGTCGATACCGAGAGCTTCGGCCATCCTGGCCAGCATCGCCACGGACCCGGCATCGAGCTTTCGCATGACGCTGCCGCGATGCATCTTGACGGTGACCTCGCTGATCGAGAGCTTGCTCGCGACCTGCTTGTTCATGAGGCCGGACGCGACAAGCGCCATCACTTGCCGCTCGCGAGCCGTAAGAAGCGCGTACTTCTCCCGGAGCTGCGTGATCTCAGCGAAATGCCGGCGCCGTTTTTGGTCAATCCGGATCGCGGCCGAAACGGCTTCCAGCAGGTCCTGATCCCGGATCGGCTTGGTGAGGAAATCGACGGCGCCGAGCTTCATGCCTTTCACGGTCATCGGAATGTCTGCATAGCCGGTCATTAAAATGACCGGCAGACCGACATTGATGCTCGCGAGATACTCCTGAAGCTCCAGGCCGCTGGTGCCCGGGAGCCTGACGTCAAGCACCAGGCAGGCTGGCGCATCGGGCAAGTTGACGCGGAGAAAATCCGAGGCGGATCCAAACTGGGCGACCTGATAGCCCATCGACTGAAGCAGATCCGCAAGGGACTGGCGAACCGCACTGTCGTCGTCGATGATGTGAACCAGGGCGGCGGCGGTCACGCCCGATTGCTTTCCAGTGTACGCATCATCCGGTACGGCATGAGGACGAAGGCCAGTGTCGCCCGATGCATCGTATTTTCTTCCACGCATAGACGGCCTCCATGGACCGTAACAATCTTGCGGTTCATTTTCTCACCGACCGGGCGGATGTAACCTGTATCGGCGGTCGTTACAAGTTATGGGCTTGATCTGTCTGACGGGACTCCATGGCTGGAACAGCAGCTGAGGCGGCCACGTTCGGTGCCGCGTCCGCAAGTATGCCCACGGCCCGCCGGCCTGCAGCGCACCAATATCTTTGCGTGCCTGTAACCGCACCAGGCCAATCCCCGAAATAGCAGAGCGAGAGACGACGCAGCTATGTCGACGCACGCACGCGGCCGCCTGCCTGACGAGCGGCCTCAGATCGCAACGATGAGGTAGCGTGGATGACGAAGATCCGATACGGCAACGTCAATGTGGATGGGCTGAACGTGTTTTATCGGGAGGCCGGCCGGGCCGATGCGCCGGTGCTGTTGTTGCTTCATGGATTTCCGACCGCGGGCCACATGTTTCGCGGGTTGATCCCCGCGCTCTCGGACGCCTTCCGCGTCGTGGCGCCCGACCTTCCCGGCTTCGGTCGGACCGACATGCCAGCGCGCGAGACGTTTACCTACACGTTCGCAAGACTGGCCGAAGTGACCGAGCGCTTCACCGAGGTAATCGGTCTTGCGCGTTTCGCGATCTATATCTTCGACTATGGCGCGCCGACGGGCCTGCGGATGGCGGTTCGCCATCCCGAGCGCATCATGGCGATCATCTCGCAGAACGGCAACGCCTATGAGGAGGGGCTGAGCGAAGGCTGGAATCCGATCCGCGCCTACTGGAAGAGTCCGTCCGCGGCGAACAGGGCGGCGCTCCGAGCCTTTCTTTCGCCCGAGACGACGGTTTGGCAGTACACCCACGGCGTCACCGATACGTCGGTGGTTTCTCCGGACGGATATTCGCTCGACAACTTCTATCTGACGCGCCCCGGCGCCGACGACGTGCAACTCGATCTGTTTGGCGACTACAGGAACAATGTCGCGATGTATCCGGAATTCCAGGCCTATTTCCGCAAGCACAGGCCGCCTTTCCTGGCTGTTTGGGGAAAGAACGATCCCTTCTTCCTGCCCCAGGGCGCGGAGGCGTTCAAGCGCGACATTCCGGATGCGGAAGTGCGCTTTTTCGACACCGGTCATTTTGCGCTTGAGACTCATGGCGACGAGATTGCGGCTTTGATCCGCAATTTTCTCCAGCGCAAAAGGCGAGACTCCGGGCGTTGAAACGAGTGAGGACAGGATCGTGTGTGCGCTGCTGCCGGACGCCAATGCGCGCCTCGCACCCATCTTCGAAAGGAGCAATCTCATGAGCCTTCTTGATCAGCTCACTCGCCGTCCCGTCGTGGCAGGATTGGGCGCCACGGCACTTGCCGCTCTGCTCAGTCCCACATCCATCCGCGCGCGGGCGTTGGATCGGCCGCCCAGCGTACTGGTGTTTGACGTGGCGGAGAGCCTCCTCGATCTCCAGGTCATGCGGCCCTTGTTCCAGCGGGTGTTCGGCAACGCTGCCGTCGTCGACGACTGGTTTGGCGAGACCATTCTCTATTCGGAGTCGGCCACTCTCACCAACACGTTCGTGCCCTTTGGTCAGTTGGGAGCCGGCGTGCTGCGCACGCTTGGCCGCATCCACAACGTCCCGATCAGCGAAGCTGATGTCGCCGAACTCGGAAGCGGCCTCGCCAGGCTGCCGCCTCATCCGGATGTTCCGGACAGCCTGCGAAGCCTGAAAGCAGCAGGTTATCGCCTGGTCACGTTGACCGACTCGCCGGTCATCCCCGGTCGGGGTCCGCTGCAGGCGGCCGGCCTGGCGGATCTCTTCGAGCAGCAATTCACCGCCGAGACGGTCCGTCGCTACAAGCCGGCCCGCGAGACGTACCAGATGGTGGCGCAGGCGACGGGAGTGGAACTTGCCGAGCTGTGCATGATCGCCTCGCATCCGTGGGATCTCATCGGGGCGCGGACAGCAGGCTGTTCGGCGGCCCTGATCAAACGCCCTGGCGTGGAGCCGCTGGTTGTTGCGGGGCTCAAGCAGCCCCAGATCATTGCGCCAACCCTCGTCGAGATCGCGACGCAGCTCATCCAGCTAAGGCACGCCTGAGTTTCTTGTGACCTTGAGGAGTTTTCCATGGCACAGCTTCGCAACATCGTCTTCGACTGCAACGAAACGCTGCTCGACCTCTCGACGGTCACGCCTGTCTTTCAGCGTTTGTTCGGCGAGCCCGGCGTTATGCGCCTCTGGTTCCGGGAGCTCATCATCTATTCTCAGGCCCTGACCATCGCGGACGTCTATGTGCCCTTCACGGACATCGGCGGCGCAGTCCTCGACAAGTTGGCAGAACCGCGTGGGATCAAGATCACAGCGAGTGATCGTCAGGAGCTCACCGATCGGTTCGCTACCATGCCGCCTCATCCCGATGTGCCGGTGGGCCTGAAGAAGTTGAAGGCAGCGGGCTTTCATCTTTTCACGTTGACGGACAACACGGCCGCCATTTCCGGGCGCCAGCTCACCCATGGCGGGATCGTCGATCTCTTCGACCGCCGCTTCAGCGTCGATGACACCGCCAAGCGGCACAAGCCGGCTCCGGAATCCTATGCCGAAGTCATCCAGGGGCTTGGCGCGTCACCTTCGGAGATGTGCATGATCGCCTGTCACACTTGGGACACCATCGGCGTCCGGGCGGCCGGCTGGGAAGCGGGACTGATCAGGCGCGTCAACAACGACGTCCTGGATACCGCTGCGCAGCCCCAATATGTCGGAAAGGATCTCGTCGAGGTGGCGGATCAGATCATCGCCCGCCATGGCCCTAGGCGCGAATGAGGAACGACCGCCGCCGGCTGCCGCAGTGTGCAAGCTCGCATTGGAATGGCTCCGGTTCTCGATCGGCATCCGCTTCATCATCAAAGAGGACGCTCATGTTGAAGTCAGTCGCCGTTGTCACCGGCGCGAGCCAAGGCATTGGCCGGGCAACTGCCGTTCGTCTCGCCCGTGATTTCTCGGCACTGCTGCTGGTCGCGCGCAACCGGGCGAATCTCGAGCAGACAGCGGAATCGGTAAAGGCCGCAGGCGCCGAAGTCTTGATCATCGATGCCGATCTGGCGGAGCCTTCGGTTTCCAAGGCGATCGTCGATCAGGCGCTCGCGGCCTTTGGCCGGATCGACGCCCTGCTCAATATCGCAGGCGCGGTGCCTCAGGTCGATTTGTTCGACATGACTGACGCGCAATGGGAGGAGGGACTGGCGCTGAAACTTCACGGCGCACGTCGGCTGACGATCGCTGCCTGGCCGGCGCTGAAGGCTGCCAAGGGGTCGGTCGTGCTGATGTCCGGCAATTCGGCTCTGTTTCCGAAGGCGCCTTACGCCGCTGTCGGCACCATCAATGCCGCTATCGTCGCGCTGGCAAAGGCGTTCTCCGACCGCGGCGTCGCCGAGGGCGTGCAGGTCAACAGCGTGCTGCCGGGTCCCGTGATGACGGGACGCCGCCGATCCTATCTCCAGCATTGGGCGTCATTGCACAACATGACGGTCGAGGAGGCGACGGCCAGCTTTCCGAAGCAAGCCGGTATCGCCCGCTATGGCGAGCCCGAGGAGATTGCCGAGCTGATGGCGTTCCTGGTATCGCCGGGCGCGCGTTGGATGACCGGCGCAACGCTGCGCATGGATGGCGGCGAGGTGAAGTCGATCTGAACCTTTTTGCGGAATTATGTAACTTGAGGTACCGACATTGTGCTAAAAGGGGAGAGCCGCGAGAAAGGTAGTGAACAGTGCAAATCGGGCATTCGAGCTCCACCAGTCGGTGCTGGTCAGGCGACCTCACCAGGAGTGCCTCTGGCGTATGGTCCATCTCTCTTGATTGACGTCGATCTCCTTCGCTGTAGTTAGCTTAAATGGGCCGATGATGGATTGGAACGAGAATTCAAGATTTTCAATTGGTTAGAAGGCTGCGTGTGCACCGAGAGGTCAAGAAAAATCTATCGACGGCAAATCAGAGCAGGCGTTCCGCAGCTTGCTGTGGACATCGCTCGGTGCGATCGAATTGACGAGAGCAGGGGCGGCCACCTACGATCGAGAAGCTGATCTCGTATGTCGCTTGGCGAACGGACCTGCCTTCGTTTCGCGAGTCGGGCTACTGTTCTGCGCAACAGTGAAGAATGCGGATGTCGGGGGTTCGAGTCGCTCCCCCGCTACCAATCGTACAATTTTGCACCAAACTACGATTTTGTGCGATTTCTTGCGCCGGATGGCCGCGAGCTTGGCGTAGGCGTATCAGCGTCTATGGCAGCTGGTTGCTGTGCCTGCCTGGACCGCCCTACCGAAAATTGGCGGCGACGAAGCGGGTGACCCTTGGCTCAGCCGCGGCACCGAACGCGCGGATCGCATCCTGAACGGCCATGTCGGCGTTTGTTACGCGCTGGTGCTGCCGCAGGTGCTCAAGCCGTGAGGTCACCATGAACGTCTCCAGAAAGCGTCCGCTCTCGGCGGCGTCTTCGAAGACGTCCCAGGAATAAGCGCCGTCGCGCCTTCGCTGTTGTTCCAAGTCTCTGATGGACACGAGGAAGGCACTACGACGTTCTGGATCGATGTGAGGGGCCAGGATAGCGCCTCCGCACCGGGAGACGTGGTGCTCGGACCGTCATGGGCGATCGCACCACATGATCGTCGTCGGCCATATCGATAGCTTCCGAGATTGTTCAACTCAATCGCACAACCGGTTGACATGAGATCGCTCCTGCGCAGCACTTCACCGTCGGAGCGCGGATCTTGCCGCCGATGACGATCTCGGTAAGGGTTACTCCGACGACGTTGTGTTTCAGCTGCGACGCCTCGGTCCACCTCGTTCATTGCGCAATCAGCGAGAGTGCAAGCAGCGACAGTACCAATGCCGGCGGCATGACCAGGACGCCGAGCCGCAGAAAGCGAAGCGCGCCGACGTGCTCGCCCTCGCGGCGCAGCGCGATCA
Source organism: Bradyrhizobium sp. 26S5 (assembly GCF_036923295.1). NCBI lineage: Bacteria > Pseudomonadati > Pseudomonadota > Alphaproteobacteria > Hyphomicrobiales > Nitrobacteraceae > Bradyrhizobium > Bradyrhizobium sp. 26S5. Next base: position 2,632,856 of record NZ_CP145948.1, read on the forward strand.
GCCACAGGATCGTCGCGAGCGAGCCGGTGACCGACAGATTGGGTCCGAGATCGACACCAATCAGAACGGCGCCGGTGATCTGATGCGACGTCTGCGCGGCTTGCGTCGTGGTCGCCGCGATCAGTCCCATCGGCAGGTTGTTGATGAGGTTGGAGGCGATCGCCGTGATGATGCCGCCGCCCCATGAGGTTACGTGGGGCGACAGCGCGGCGGTTCGCTTGAGCTCTTCGGCGAGCGCCGGCAGCACGCCGGTGCGATTGAGGCCTTCGACCAGGATGAACAGCCCGGCGACGAGAAGCAGGACCGACCACGAGATATCGCGCGCGATCGATAGCGGCGATTTGCGGCTATGCAGGAGAACGATCGCGGTTACTACTGCACCGCAGGCGAAAGTTGGAACTCCAAGATCCCGGCCCAAGGCGGATGCGGCGAGCAGCACCACCGCCGTCGTGCCGATGCCGGCCGCGACGATCGCAGCGCCCCTCGTCAGAATGGCTGGCTCTCCGTCGCGCTCATCAACGCCGCCCAACAGGCTCTTGCGCAAGCTGATCCGGAGCATGATGAAGGTCATCGCGATCGCCACGATCGATGGCAGCAGGAAGTAATGCAACCACTCCGGCAGCGTCGGCATCCGCGCGCCGAACAGCACGAGGTTGGCCGGGTTCGAGATCGGCAGCACAAAGCTAGCGGCATTGGCGATGAACGCGCAGACGAACAGATACGGCAACGGCTCGACCTTCGCGGTACGGGTCGCGGCATAGACCGCAGGCGTAAGCACGACCGCGGTGGCATCGTTCGACAGAAAGATGGTGACCAGCGTACCGACTGCATAGACGATCGAGAACAGCCGGGATGCCGAGTTGCGCGAATGCCTGACGGCCTGTTCGGCGAGCCAGTCGAACAGGCCTTCCTTCCGTGCGATCTCGGCCAGCAGCATCATGCCGATCAAAAAAAATAGACGTCGGTGCCTTTCCCTGCGGCTGTGACGGCATCCCGCCATGGCAACAGGTCGAAGGCGATCAGCAAGACGGCGCCGGTCACCGCCCAGATATATTCCGGCAGATTCCATGGACGGGCGATGACGCCCAGGGTCGCAAGACCCGCGATTCCCCAGGTCGCGGCGTTTGAAGCGAACATCAGGCGACACCCGGGACGTGCGAGGCAATTCCGTTCGATACGCGCCCGGGTTTCGTCGCACAGGCGGGTTTCAGCAATGGAGCGAAGACGCTCCACAGCGCGACCGAGATCACCGCGAAACCGCCGAGGATGAGGAACATCGGCCCATAGCCGAGCTCTTGCGCGATCCAGCCGCCGATCGCCGGACTCAGCGAAGCTCCGATGCCCTGCACTGTCATCACCGCGCCCTGGCCAGCGTTGATCCGCCCGGTACCATCGAGGATCCGCGCGACGAGACCTGGCACTGCGACGCTCTGCAAGCCTGCCCCAACCCCATCGAGAATCTGCACTGGATAAACACCCCATTTGTTCAAGAGCCAGGCGGCGACGATACTCCGGATTGGCAAGGCCATGAACGACACCAACAAGACCAGCCAGTAACCATCCTTTTCGGCCATCCGCATCGCAACCAGCGAGGTCAGGATCATAGTGCCCTGGGCAATGACGATTGTTATGGCGACAAAGCTCGCCGGATCGGCCTGCTTGTTGGCGACGACCGCCAAGCCGTAGAGCGGCAGCATCGCCGCATTGCCGAGGTGAAAGAACAGCAACGCTGCGGCGAGGATCAGCAACGGCTTCGACTCCACCAGAACCTGCAGCCCGCTGGCGGGCCTGTCGTCGTTGCCCTCGCGTTCGAGCCCGCGCGCTGCGTCGTCGTCGATGGACGCGCTCGCGATCATCAGCACGGAAATGATGGAGAGGACGCCGAAGACTGCGGCGAGCCAGAACACCGCCGTGAAGCCGTACAGCCAGCCGGTGAATCCGGACAGCCCGGCACCGACCATGTTGCCGGCGTGGTTGAAGGCCTGGTTGCGCCCGTTCTGCCGATTGAAGCCGGCCTGGCGGACGATGCCCAGCGTGATGCCGGCGACGGCCGGGCCGATCGCGGCGCCCGCGATCGCGGTCGCGACCTGGGAGGCCGCCACCAGCCAGAATTCCTGCGACAGCAGCACGATGCCGGACGCAATGACGGTGCTGATGCCAGGGATGATGACGAACAGCTTCTTGCTGCGCGTGGCGTCGATCAGGGCCCCCGCCGGCGTCGTCATCAGCATCCCGGCGATGCCGCCCGCCGTCATCACCGTTCCGATCCAGCCGCTCTGCCAGCCATGCGCGAGCAGAAACACGCCCAGGAATGGGCCGATGCCGGCCTGCATGTCTGCCATGAAGAAGTTCAGCGCGAGCAGCGGACGCAGCGCGCCATCTCGATTTGCCTTGTGTGTGGTCACCGGCGCTCCTCCTCAGAAACGCGAAAGGAGGAAGATGCTGGCCTGCACGAGCCGCACTGTAGTTTTATCAGTGGAATCGACACGTTGTATCCCGATGCTTGATTGACGATCTGCCCGCTCGATGAGGCCCTCAATAGACCCCCGAGCCGGTTGAGTTCCGGCTCGGGTCCGTTTTTCCTTCGACCATTGCAGACTACGGTTGGTCAGAGCGGCATCAGTCGCCCCCCTTGAGCGTTAAGCAGCTTCGTGTCCGCTGCCGACCAGCTTGGCCTTCCGAATCCGGCCGCCCAATTCGACGTGCAGTTCGTAGGTCTCGCCGTTTCGCCGGCCCTCGATTTCGAAGTGCTTGGGCTTGCGACGGGGCGTGCCGACCGGCTCGAACCCGGCCGCACGCGCGGCCTCGATCGCCGTGGCGGGGTCCGCGGACTCGTGATGGCCGTGATCGGGCTTCCTCTTGTGCTGGATCGTCACGCTCTCGCGGCCGCAAGCGAAACGCGTCACCCTGAGCTCGGAGGGCTTCTGTTCGCCTTCCAGCTCGACGTCGGCTCCGATCCGGAGCTTGACGAGGTCCGCTCCGTGCGGCGTGAGATCGGCAAGCACCGCACCCTTCGCGGTCTGAACCACGAAGCGGTGCGCGAACACGTGCACGATCTTGCCGGATAACTTGATCTGGTCTTCGGACATCCTGGTCTCCCGATTTTCATCTATTCATCATTCGCTCACAGCGCTTTGGGCCCCGGAGGTGGCGGCGGGGGCGGTACATCGGCCCGCGGTGGCGGAGAAGCCGCAGGCGGCGGTGGCGGGGGTGCATCCGCCCGCGGCGGCGGCGCTCCAGGAGGCGGTGGCGGCGGCGCGTCCGCCCGGGACGGCGGAGGTGGCGCCCCGCGGGGCGGATGCGGCGGAGGACCGAAGGCTTCCGCCCTGCCGTCGGCATGCGAAACGATCTGAGCGTGGACGATCCCCCGCTCGAATATGCCCTGAACCGTGACGGTCTCGCCTTTGGTCACCGTATCAGCATCTTGGCCGCGTGGCCCGAGGTCGACCAGCGCACGGCCGCTGCCGTCGTCGACGATGAACTTGTTGCCGAAAATCTCGGCGACGCGGCCCCGCACCGCGGACGGACCTCCAGGCTGCAGCGCATCGATGGCGGTCGGCTGCAACAGCATGACGCTGTGAGGCTGCCAATTCTGGGCGAGTCTCACTCCACCGCCGCCGGCGGCAGCGCCGACCGCGAGTACAGCAAGCGCTACCCCTGCCAGCAGGGCTCGATGCCGCGGTTGTCGGCGCGCCGGGAGCGATGGGTCGGTATCTGTATGTGAATGGCTTTCGGTCATCCGACGGTCCCTTCATCGATTGCGATGACCGGAGCCTAGGACACCGCCCCCAATCCAGCCTGAACCGTTTCGTTCAGGTTGGGTTAAGCTCCCGGGCATAGGTCCCGTCTGAGGTGGAAGCGGAATGAAAATCCTTCTGGTGGAAGATGACCGCCTGCTCGCGCAAGAGATTGCCCGAGCCTTGCGCGAGGAAAACTTCGCGGTCGATGTGGCCGCGAACGGCGAGGACGGACAGCATCTCGGCGAGACAGAATCCTACGACGTCGCGGTGCTCGATCTGGGATTGCCCAAGGTGCCCGGGGTCGAGGTGCTGCGTCGATGGCGACAGCACGACCGGCATCTGCCGGTGCTGATCTTGACCGCGCGCGACGGCTGGACTGAAAAGGTCGAGGGCTTCAAGGCAGGAGCCGACGACTATCTGACGAAGCCGTTTCGGACCGAGGAATTGGTCATGCGCCTCCGTGCACTGGTCCGTCGCGCCTCCGGTCATGCCGCGCCGCGAATTTCCTGTGGGCCTCTCAGCTTCGAAACCCAGACCGGGGTGTTCGAGTTCAACGGCCTTCCGTTGAAGCTGACTGCGCTGGAATGGCGCGTTCTGGAATGCCTGATCCTCCGCAAGGATACCGTGGTCGAGCGCGGCCTGCTGTCGGAGAAGGTCTACGAAGGGGATATCGGGACGGACTCGAATTCGATCGAAGTGATCGTCGCCAGGCTGCGCCGCAAGATCGGGAAAACGCTGATCGAGACCGAAAGGGGCCGCGGCTACAAGCTCAACTCAGGATCTTGATGATGAGCCAGAGCACATCGCTCGGCCGACGCCTCATGATCGGGGCCGGCGTATTCATCACCGCCGCGCTCGTCGTCGCTGCGGTCTTGATCTCGTTCGTTCTGCACCGTTTCGTGCAAGGGCAGATCGACCAGAGGCTCGATGCCCAGATCCAGTTTCTGTCTTCCATGCTCGACGTCGATGGTAGCGGCACCCTGCGCTTGGCAGGATCCGCCGACGGCCCGCCTTTCGATCGGCGCCGACACGGCTGGTACTGGATGATCACCGGACCAAAAAACGTGCTGCGGTCCCGGTCGCTCGATGGAGCGGACCTGTCTCCTCCCAACATCCGCGACAGGCCCCCGCCGCCTCCGCCCCCGCCCCGTCGGGCCGACGACGATCCGCCTCCGCGAGACCGTCCGGCGCCAGCTGATGGCATGGGTCCCGACGACCGCAGGCTCCACTTCCGCATCCTGAATGTGTCGGCATCCGGAGTTCCCGCTAGGATCGTGGCTTCCGCTCCGCGAGACGCGGTGCTTGGGCCATTATGGGAAGCGATGCGCACATTGGCGCTGTCGCTTGCCGTGCTCGGCATCGCGTTGATCGGTGCCATGCTGATCCAGGTTCGCCTGGGACTGCGACCGCTCGACCGACTTCGCCGCGCGGTCGCCGACATACGATCAGGGCTTCGCGAACGTGTACCGGATGCTCAGCCAAGCGAGGTACAGCCGCTGGCGACCGAACTCAACGCGCTGCTGGTCCAAAATGCCGCAAACCTCGATCGGGCGCGCAAGCACGTCTCGAATCTGGCGCATGGCTTGAAGACACCTCTCGCTACGCTGGCCGTTGCGCTGCAGAAGCAGACGCCCGGATCCGATGATCTTCACGACCTCGTCGTGCTGATGGACCGGCGCATCCGGCATTATCTGGGCCGCGCCCGGTCGGCTACGCTCGGCGGTCCGGTTCGGACGAGAACTGCGATTTTGCCGCGGGTCGCGGATCTAGGCCTCGTCCTCGGCAAGGTGAACGCCGACAAGGCGATCGATTTTGTCAGTCACATCCCGGCCGGCCTCGCAGTCGCCTGCGAACAGCAAGATGTCGACGAAATGCTGGGAAACGTACTAGAGAACGCCTTCTCCTGGTGCCGCAGCAAGGTCGTGGTCGGATCCCGCGAAGAGGCGCGAAGTGTCGTCCTCGTTGTCGAGGACGACGGACCGGGGCTTTCGCCGGAGCAGATGTCGCAGGCGATGCAGGCCGGCCAACGGCTCGACGAAAGCTCTCCCGGATTTGGCTTCGGCCTGTCGATCACGCGCGAACTCGCCGAACTTTACGCCGGATCCCTTACTCTGGACCGATCGGCACTTGGAGGACTTCGAGTAGCGATACGCCTGCCGTCCGCGGGGCTGGAGTGAGGGAAATCCCGGATGCGAAGTTCGATCAGGGACCGCTCCTGAGGCGAACGACGAAGCGTCTGATCGCCCCGCCGAGGAGCGCATTGACCGCGGTCAATGCTCCCAATCGGCTTTTTCCAGCGAGTGGGACAGCTGGTTCAGGAGTTCGCGTAATCTCTCCTTGTCGGATGGGGTGAATTCCTTGAACAGTCGCGCGTCTCGTTCGCGCGAAACTTCCGTCAACTTGACTGCGAACTTTCGACCTTCGGCGGTCAGCTTGGCGATCGCAGCTCTGCCACGCGACCGTGTTTGTTCGACCGATACGAGCCCACGCTCCTCCAGGATCGCCAGGCTTCGACTTGCGGCAGCCTTGTCGATATCCGCAGCGTCCGACAACTCGCTGACATTGAGCGAACTGATGCTCTTGAGCGTCATGATCAGGCGCCACTCGACCGCGCCGATGTTCCAGGCCGAGCGATAATAAGCGGTCGCGCCTCTGTTGAGACGCATGCCGATGGTCGAGACCAGCACGGCCAAATGTTCGCGCGCCAGCGTTCCGGCGGTGCGCGAGCGGTCGTTCGACGCTTCCTCAACCTCGAGCTTCTTGGCCGCAGGCATTTCAGGGATCTCCCTCAGCAAATCTTCGCCCAAAGTCTCACTCTTGCAGGCGCATTGATCCAGATCAAATTTCTTGACAGGACATTTATTGATGTATCAACATAAAGCTCAATCTCCCAATTCCAAGAAAAAAGTGGCGAGAGCGACATGGAAGGAAACGGCTTGGTCGCCGGTCTTGATCAGGCGAGGACGTATGCCGGGGCAATCGATTGCGACCTTCATCCGGCGGTGCCCGGAATGGGCGTCCTCCTGCCTTATCTGAACGACTATTGGCGCGAGATGGTCTCCGTCCGCGCGCTTGATCGTCTCAATCTGAGCCTGACCAGTTATCCGCAGAACTCGCCGCTATCGTGTCGCCCAGACTGGGCTCTCGATGGCGGCGCGAAGGCGGGCTCCTCGCTCAGGGCGATGCAAGACCATGTGCTCGATCGATTTCGACCGCGCTATGGAATTCTAAACTGCCTCTACGGCGCGCAGGTGCTTCACAGCGAAGACATGGCGGCTGCGTTCTGCCGGGCGACCAATGACTGGATCAGGGATCACTGGCTCAACCACGATCCGCGGCTGCGCGCCTCGATCGTGATCACGTCGCACAATGCAGAGCTCGCCGTGGCCGAAATCGATCGCCGCGCCGATGACTTCCGGTTCGTGCAGGTGCTGATGCTGGTGTCCGGTGAAACGACGCTGGGCCGGCGGCATCTCTGGCCCATCTATGAACGTGCCGAGCGCCTCGATCTGGCGATCGGAATTCACGCAGGAAGCGCCTATCGATATGCGCCCACCGCCGTCGGGTGGCCGTCCCACTATGTCGAGGACTATGTGGCGCAATCCGCCGCATTCGAGAGCCAGCTCCAGAGCCTGATATCGGAAGGCGTGTTCGCGAAATTCCCGAGACTCAAGGTCGTTGCAATCGAATCCGGGCTGACATGGCTGAGCGGATTCATCTGGCGCGCCGACAAGACATGGAAAGGCGTGCGAGCCGAAGTTCCGTGGGTCACGCGCACGCCGTCGGAGATCATCCGCAATAATGTGCGCTTCACCGTCCAGCCGGTCGATGCGGCGGACGACGGCGAGGCTATCATGCGGCTCGCAGATCACATCAAGTCGGATGAGTTGTTCCTGTTCTCGACGGACTATCCGCATTGGCATTTCGACGGGGATGCGGTTCTCTCCGGCCGGCTCCCTGATGCGCTGTTCCGCAAGATCGCCAGTGAAAATGCGCTTGCGACTTATTCGCGATCGGCCAAGGCCGATCAGATCATGGAGGTTGTGCCATGAGCACCGTTGAACTCGAGCGGCCACGGGCCTCGAACTACAAGCTGAAAGTCATCGATTGCGACATTCATCCGGCGATGACGTCGTGGACCGAGGTGCATCCCTATCTGGAAAGACGATGGATCGAGCATCTGTCGGTTTATGGCAGCCACCTGCGCCACGCTTTCTCCGAGGCGCTGTCGCATCCGCGCATGTCGCCCGACGCTGCGAGGATCGATGCCTATCCGGAGGAGGGCGGACCGCCGGGATCGAGCCTTGAATTGATGAGGAAGCAGCACCTCGATCCGAACGGAATCGAGGTGGGCATGTTGATACCTCTGCGCTGGAATCCGGGAAGCCAGCGCAATCTCGATCTTGGCGTCGCATTGACCCGTGCGATGAATACCTGGCAGGTCGAACGCTGGGTGAAGCAGGAGCCGCGGCTGCGGGCCTCGGTACTGGTCGCCCAGGAGGATACGGTTGCCTCCGTCGCCGAGATCGACGCCAGGGGAGGCGATCCCAACTTTACCCAGATCCTGATCCTGCCCAAGACGGACGAGCCGCTCGGACGCCGGCGCTACTGGCCGATCTATGAGGCGGCGGTGCGCAATAACCTGCCGATCACCATCCATGTCGGCGGCACGAATGGCCATCCGTCGACCGGCGGCGGATGGACATCCTACTATATGGAGGAACATCACTCGGTCGCCCAGACCATGCAGGCGGTCGTGGCCAGTCTCGTGTTTGAAGGGGTCCTGGAGCGCCTTCCTGAACTGCGCGTCGTGATCATGGAGGGCGGGTTGGGCTGGGTCCCATCGCTTAATGCGCGCATGGACAAGCACTGGGCACGCCTACGTAGCGAGGTTCCCCATGTCAAGAAGCCGCCGTCGCACTACGTGCGCGAGCAAGTGTGGTTCAGCACGCAGCCGATGGAAGAGCCGGCGACATCAGCCGAATTGATCGATCTGTTCGACAGGATCGGATGGGACCGGCTGCTGTTCTCCACCGACTATCCACATTGGGATTTCGACGATCCGCGCTACGCATTTCGCGCCAACCTCACGCAAGCCCAGCGCGAGCAACTTCTCTATGAGAATGCCCGCAAGTTCTACAGGTTGGACTGATGGCGCGGCATGTGGTTGCGACCGTGGATCAGATCCCGCCAGGCCAGCGCCTGCTGGTCCAGGTCAATGGACGCGAGATCGGCATCTTCAATGTCGAGGGCGAGTATTTCGCGGTCGGCAATCGTTGTCCGCATGAAGGCGCATCCCTGTGCAAGGGGCGCATCGTCGGGCTCGTCGAGGCAACGGGGCCTGGCGACTATCAATACAGCCGCCGTGGTGAGTTGTTGCGCTGCCCATGGCACGGCTGGGAATTCGATCTGCGAACCGGGCGGTCGTGGTGCGAGCCCGATCGCACCAAGGTGCGGAGTTATGAGCTGAAGGTTGAGTCCGGTGGGGCGCTGATCGAAGGCGAGCTGCGCGCCGAAACGTTTCAGGTCACGATCGACAAGCAATATGTGGTCCTGGAGACCTGAAGACCGGCGAACCAATATAGCAAATAAAAGGACTTTGGGAGGAGTAACGTGTTGTTCAAGCTAGGGATACCGGCGGCTGTCGCTTGTCTTGTGGGTCTATTCAGCCCTGCGCAAGCCGACGACGGTTCTTGGGACAAGGTCGTCGAGGCCGCCAAGAAGGAAGGCAAGGTCGTAGTCTACAACATGGCCTTGGGCGCCCCCTACTTCAAGGAAGTCCTCAAGTCGTTCGAAGCGAAGTACGGAATTTCGGTCGAGAGTCTCGACCTGCGCGCCAGCGAGCTCGCCGAGCGCATCCGCACTGAGCAGGCGGCTGGCCGCTTCCTGGGCGACGCGGAAATGGTCACGACGACCATGATCGAGGAGCAGCTCAAGAACGGCGATTTCGTGCAGAAATTGCCACCGATCCCGAATGCCGCCAATTTGCGACCGCCGTTCAAGGCCAATGAATACAGCGTGCCGGCCTTCATGCAGCCAATGGGTATTCTCGTCAACACGCGGCTGGTCAAGGAGCAGGACATTCCGACGAGCTGGAACGATCTCAACGATCCCAAATGGAAGGGCAAGATCCTCTCAGACGACATGCGGCCGCTCGGCAGCGGGAACACCATGTTCGCCATCCTGGAAAAGACCATGGGTGCCGACTTCAACCAGAAACTCGCCGAGCAAAAGCCGGTATTCAGCCGCGATATGCGAAACGACGCGCGACGCGTGGCTCGCGGCGAGTACGCCATCTATATCCCGCAGATCTTTGCCTTCACGTCCGATCTGAAGGGGTTACCGGTGAAGGTCGTGATTCCGAAGGAGGGTGCACCTTACGCGGAGATGGATCTCGCGGTGCTTAAGAACGCGCCGCACCCCAACGCGGCACGCTTGTTCATCGAGCACTTCCTCAGCGTCGAATCGCAATTGCTCTACGCCAATGCCTGGATGCTGCCGGTGAACGCCGCGGCTGCCGAGCGCGCCAATCCGGACGCGAAGCAGTTCGTGAATGCCAAGATCATCGGGCCCGCAAAGCTGGCTGAGCGCTCCACGATGATGGACCTCGCCAAGAAGCTTTATCCCTGAGAGGGCCATGAGCGTTTCAGCCGGAGAGGGAGTTAACAATCTCGTCGAGCGGCGCTCGAAGGGTCTTGGTCGGGTCGGGCGATGGCTGCAGGCGACAGCGGCAGGCCGCCTTGCGGCGCTCGCCCTGCTGGTGGCCATTCTCGCCTTCCTTTCCGTCTATCCTCTGTCGATGCTGCTCTATGGAAGCCTGCATTCGACGCCGCCGGGGATGGCCGGAACGTTCAACCTGGACGGCTATCGCGACGTCATCACGCTGCAGAGCGCGGTGACACTCCTCAACACCGTCGGCATATCCCTGGCCAAGACTACTCCTTCCGTTGTTCTGGCCGTCCTGCTTGCCTGGATTCTGGCACGAACCGACACGCCGTTCCGGGGATCTCTGGAAGTCCTGATCACGCTTCCATTCTTCATTCCCCCAATTCTGACCGCAATGGCATGGGGTCTGCTCGGCAACCCCCAGGTCGGGTTGCTCAATCAGCTCTATCAGTGGATCACGGGATCGGAGACAGCGCCAATCAACGTCTATTCATATGGCGGCGTGGTCTGGCACATGATGCAATATTCAGTACCGTTCCTGTTTCTGCTCATCGTGGATGCTTTCCGCGCGATGGATCCGAGTCTCGAAGAAGCCGCAACCATGTGCGGAGCGTCGCGCCTGAGAGCTTTTCGTACTGTCACATTGCAGCTTATGCTGCCCGCGCTCACGGGTGCGGCGATCCTGAGCTTCATTCGCGGCATCGAGAATTTCGAGTCACCGCTCTTCTTCGGTTCGCCGGCAGGAATTCGGGTCATCACCACCGACATCTATGATTCGATCAACCAGCGGTCGCCGCCGCAATATCAGTACGCAACTGCGATCAGCTTCGTCATCATGGCGCTGTTATTCCTGATCGTTCTCCTGCAGCGGCGGATGCTGCGCGGCCGGAGTTTTCAAACCATCACTGGCAAGGGCTATTCGCCTTCGGTGATGAAACTCGGCGCATGGCGATGGGCAACCTTTGCCTTCTGCGTTCTGTTCTTTGTGGTGACGGTGGTTCTCCCGGTCGGGCAACTCGTGATCGGCTCGTTCTTCAAGTTCTTCGGGTTCTACGAGTGGGACATGCGGACGCTCGAGCACTATCGAGCGGTGTTCGGCAGCAGCGAGTTCTGGCGCGGGTTCAGCAACACGATGTTCCTGGGATTCGTCGGCGCCACATTGACGATGTTGCTCGGCACAATCGTCGCCTATGTCTCGGTCCGCACGAGGTGGCGCGGCCGGCTGCTGATCGATTCGATGGCCTGGCTGCCCTGGATGATGCCCGGCATCGTCCTCGGTGTCGGGTTTCTCTGGGGGGTTGCTCTGCTGCCTCACGGGATCCCGATCTACGGCACGATCTGGGCGCTGTTGCTGGCTTACATTTCGCTCGGCACGCCGCTCTCGGTCCGCGCCATGTCGAGCGCATATGCGCAGCTTTCGTTCGACCTTGAGGAGTGCTCCCGGGTGCATGGCGCAAGCTGGCTGCAAACCATGAGGCGCATAGTCCTTGCGTTGGCGTGGCCGTCCTTCGCCGTCGGATGGGTGTTGGTGTTCTTCGGGATCATGCGCGAACTGAGCGCATCGGTTCTGCTCTATTCCGTCGGTTCCGAGGTATTGTCCGTCGTCTTGCTGAAGCTGTGGGCGAACGGCAATGCAGAGCAGGTCAGTGTCATTGGGCTCATCATGATGGTTCTCGTGATCGTCTTCCGGTGGGTTCAACTCAAATTCATTAGCAGCCGCATCGGTGGAATGTGACCGGGCTTGGATCGCGCCATGTCGAATGTCGTTCTTGAGAAGGTGAGCCGGAGCTTCGGTGATTTCGTTGCGGTCAACGGCGTCGATCTGCGCGTCAACGAGGGCGAATTCGTTACCCTGCTGGGGCCGTCGGGGTGCGGCAAGACCACGACGTTGCGGATGGTCGCAGGCCTTGAGCAGAATACCGGCGGCCGCATCAGCATCGGCAACGAGATGGTCAGCGATGCGGGGCGCGGCGTCTTCGTTCCGTCGGAGCGCCGGCGGCTCGGCATGGTCTTCCAGTCCTACGCGATCTGGCCGCACATGACCGTCTTCGAGAACGTCGCCTATCCGCTGAGGGTGCGCCGCAAATCCGCGGCCGAGATACGCGATCTTGTCGGCAAGGCACTCCGCCTCGTCGAGATGCAGGATTTTGCCGAACGGCCGGCACCGGCGCTGTCCGGCGGCCAGCAGCAGCGGGTAGCGATCGCGCGGGCCCTCGTCTTCGAACCCAAGGTGCTGCTGCTCGACGAGCCGCTCAGCAATCTCGACGCGAAGCTTCGTCTGCAGATGGGCGATGAGTTTCGTTCAATCCAAAAACGGCTCGGGATGACGAGCCTGTACGTGACACATGATCAGGCCGAAGCGATGGCGTTGTCCGACCGCGTGGTCGTGATGGATCGCGGCCGAATCCAGCAGATCGGAGCGCCCGAGGAGATTTATCGCTACCCCGCAAACCGGATCGTGGCGGCCTTCTTCGGAACACCGAACCTGCTCGAGGCCAGTGTGGAGGCCTGCACGCGGATCGACGATCGCCGTGTGCGGCTCGACGTCGTCGGAAAAGGCTGGCGTGGTGCGTGCGAGTCGGCAAGCGAGGTCAGGCCGGGGCAGGCCGTGACCGTCATGGTTCGTCCCGAAGACGCCCGCATCGCGCCGCCCGACACGGCCCGCAGAGACCATGAACTTCGGTGGTCTGGGCAGATTGCGCATACGATCTTCCGCGGTCCGATCCGGTCGGTCGTGGTGCAGACCGACGATAGCCGCCTCAATGTCGATGCGCCGCCGTTCGGTGGCTTTTCCGTCGGAGACAATGTGACCGTCGTTGTTCCGCAGCAGTCAGCCTGGGCAGTGCCGGAGCAGGCCGGCGCAGCCCCTTGAGCCGGGCTGCGCTGCGATGCCTCTCAGCGATAGATCTGCTGAGCCAAGGACAGCATCGCGTTCATGCGTTCGGGATCCGTGGTGCCGAGAAGCTTCGTCGTCTCGATCTGCGCCACCGCCGGATCGACACCGGTTAGCGCGTCAGTCGTGGTCGGCAGCAGCCCCAGCCTCGCAAGGTTCTGCTGCATAGGCTTGCCTAGATAATGCTCCATCAGCAGCCGCGCCGCATTGGGGTTAGGCGCATTCTTCAGCAACGCGAGATCGTAGCCGACATAGGGCAGCCCTTCCTTGGGCGCGATGAATTTCACCGGCAGGCCCTTGAGCTCGAGCAGCGACGTCAGGCTGTCGGGGATGTAGAGCGGAAGCTCGCCGCGGGCCACCCGCCGCTCGTTGGCGGGGATCTCCCGACTGAACTTCAGGTCCTGCTGAGCAAGCTTCTCGTGGAAGCCGCGCCCGTAGAGGTCCTGCAGGACCGAAAAAAGCACGCCGCCGCCGCCCAGCGTCCGCAGATCGTCGCTGAGAATTTTGCCCTTCCAACGCGGGTCCGTCAGGTCGAGCCAGCTCTTCGGTTCGTCCGCCGGCTTGACCAGCATGGTGTTCGCCAGGATGCCGTAGACGATGGCAAAGACAGGGAGCCGCATGCCGTCGCTTGGGAAGTCGGGCTTCAGGCGGCCGAGGCTTGGGAGGGGACCGTGAGGTTCGAAGACATGCTCCTCCTTGATCTGCAGCGTGGTCGTGGTTCGCCCGTTCTCGGAGACGTCGGCTGCGTTTCGACCTGCGGCCTGCTCGATGCGAATGCGTTCCCGGACCTCGCTCGCGCGCGCTTCGAGAATGTCCACGGTGATTCCGTAGGTCGACTCGAAGTCCTTCTTGAGTTCCTTGTGTGCGGCAAGGCCAACGAAGGCACTGTAGAGCACCACACGGCCTTCCTTCTTTGCCGCGGCGACGAGTGTGGACCATTCGTCCTCCGCCCGTGCCGGGGCCGTGATCGATGGCAACATTGAAGAGGCCGTCAGTCCAAACACCGCGGCGCGGCGCGTGATGCGTGCGCGCTCTTTCCAATCCGGCGCGGACATCGACGCTACTCCGCCGCCTGCTGGCTCGGGGCACGCCAGCGAATGGCGGTCTTCAGCTTCTCCTGGTAGGCCTCGAGCCAATCGACCTTCGCGTCTGCATAGAATGAGCCTGCGCGCGCATTCCAGAACACCTCGGTATCGTCGACGCCGGGTGGCACCGTGCCGTTGTTGGCGAGCGCCCGCGCCGCGTTGAGCAGGCGCCGTCTCGTCCGCGAGATCATGACGTCGCTCGGCGCGAGATGTTCCTTGGTATGATCGACGATCAGTCCCATGCTTTCGGTGACGGCCTGGTCCTGCATCACGATGTTGCGGATGCCCGTGTAGATTTTGTTGGTACGTTGAGCCTCGCGATCGATCTGCCAATCGTTGCCGATGTTCTGGACGGGACGCCAGCGTCCATACCAATCCGTGGTGTTGGGCAGATAATCGAGGCCATCGGCCCCCGGGATGCCGCCACCGGATTTCAGCTTGGAGCTCGAGTAAGTCGCCCCCTTGGCGCGGCCGCCATAGATCGAGATCAGCATCGTGTGGGTGTCGTCCATGGGCACCCAGGCTTTGGCGACCACGTGGTCGGCAAAGTCGGCGTTTGGGGTCTGGGTCCAGAACGGCAGGGAGAAATGCGCCATGCGCCAGTGCATTCGATCGTCCGATTCCGGCCGAAACGCGCCATACATCGTTCCCCAGTCGGTGTCGGTGACCTTGTATTCCGGCGCTCGGTTGGAAACCGTGTGACGGGCCGGGTGGCCTTCCTCGAAATCGTCAGGGTTGATGTGCCCGGCATGCAGGAAGCCGAAATGCGACGTGTCGATGTCGCCTTCGAGGCCCTGGAGCCAGTTGGCTTCGCGCTGGAGGATGGTGACGGTCAGATCCTGCTCCGGAACGAACAGCGCTTCGTGCATCGGCATCGGTGGCGCCTCGGCGCGTGCGCCCATGTAAACCCAGATGAGGCCTGCGCATTCGCGCACCTTGTAGCTTTTTGCACGGACCTTTTCTTTGAAATCCTGTGGAGGCGGGACGTTCGGCATCTCGAGGCAGCGGCCCTCGACGTCGAATTTCCAGCCGTGATAGACGCATCGGATGCCGTCGTGCTCGTTGCGGCCAAGAAACAGTGAGGCACAGCGGTGCGGACATTGGTGATCCAGCACGCCAACCCGGCCCGAGCTGTCACGGAAGGCAATGAGCTGCTCGCCGAGCAGCATCAAACGCATTGGATCGCCATCGACTGATAGTTCCGAAGAGAGAGCGGCGGGAATCCAGTATTGCCGCATCATCTCGCCCATGACCGTGCCTGGGCCAACCAGCGTCAGATCCCGGCCGTCAGTCGATTTCGACATGTTGAATCTCCCTGTCTGTTTTTGTTGCTCTTGCTGCTTGCGGCATAAGGTTGGGCCGATTATTTGCATAATGCAACTAATCGCCGCGCGCGTCAATCGTGGTTATCGATAGGAGTGAGCTTGGGTTGAGCAGCGACGACACGATCGCTATTGTCAGACACTTCAAATGGCCAACAATGCTTCGATGACGAACACCAAAACCATCGTTTCTCTTGAAAACTGGACGGGCTATCGGTTTGGGCTGATTGCGTCGCGGTTGGGAAGTTTCATCGCTCCCATGTACGAGGACCGTCACAAGCTGACGGTGCCGGCCTGGCGCAGCCTTGCCGTCATTGCCAGATATCAGCCGCTGACCGCCGCACAGCTTGCAACGTTGACCTCATCGGATGCTTTCAAGGTCGCACGGGCGATTGATCTGTTGGTGCGCCGCGGGCTGATCCATCGCGACGTCGACAAGGCCGATCGGCGTCGCGCCAGCCTCAAGTTGTCGGCCGATGGCCGCAAGGTCTACAAGGATATCGAGAAGTTTGTCGTTCGCGTCGAGCGGGAGCTTATGGCGGCGCTTGACGCGCATGAAATCGACGTCTTGCGGCGGAGCCTCGACAAGTTGGACCACCAGTTGGAAGTCCAGATCAAAGCGCAAGGCCGAGAGAAGTTCTTGTAGCGTCCAGCATCTCCACCCAGAACCATTGCTCGCTGATCTGGCCGAAGCAAGTACTGTTCAGCCTTCAAGTCTGCTACGGCGGCGCCCGCAATCGCACGTTGTAGTTTGGGGGACCAGTGACGAAGAGTCCATGCCGAGGGAACGCCGCAGGGACTGCGGAGCTCTCTTCGTCGGGGCCGTGGGTGCGGCTGGTCGCGGTCTGTTTTATTCGTTGCGTAAGACCAGTATCCAATATGACTATACCGCCCCTATTGTGCGCTTACCGCTGTCCGATGACAGGTCGCCAATCAGCATCTGCTTTACTTGTTCGGCCCGCTCCTTTGTTAGCCTCTCGGCGAATGGGCCGTCTTTCTCTAGCTGCGCTGGCCCCCTGAGTTCTCGATCATAAACCATCCAGTCGTCTGCGCTTCCTCTCCGAACGAGGAACCTGGCTTGTTGAAGTGCTGTGTAATGCAACGATACCTCCCAAATGGCGGTCCGCCGGTCTCAAAAATACACACCAGATGACCGTTTGTTCCTGAACCGGGACATTGAAATTCCCAGCAGCCAATCATCAGCACAATTCATGCCGCGCCCTGTAATTCGGGTAGCGCTTGGTCGGCATGGCGTACCAATTTCTCTAAGCTGGAGAACTGACGCCGGCCTGACGAATGGCTGCAAAATATGTTGCCTAACGTGCGCGTGAGGCCGACAAGCCATTGCAGGCAAAGGAATTGGAGTTGACTGCGCGCGTCGTGTTCATTCGCGAACTGAACGACCAAGTCTGCAGCGGGACTCAATATTCTGGCCGACTTTGTTTCAGCCCGGGCGCTCAGTCATTCACAACTCGAACAACTCGAGGACGTCTGCCAGTCGAAGCTTCGTGCCCTTCGGCAAGTGTTCCAAGGAGAAGGTGCCGCATATTTGCTGCGATCCCGTCACGCTTGATCGGGTCGGACCCGGCGTGGAAGGCGCGCATATCGTCGGCGAACCGTTGGGCGACCTCGGGCGGGATCTCGATCGGCTTTCGCTTGACGGGCATAACCTAGGCAACAAGCGTTAACGCAAGTTCCCATTGCGCGAATTGAATCGTCGATGCACGATGAGGTTGCTTGTTCGTGCTAGCCCCCGGATAAGCGACGACGGCTCCAGCACCGGCCTCAAGGCCCAGAAGTGCTGGGGCCGGCTCGTTCTAGCAGCACAACGCCGCCAAGCTTAAAATACTCGCTGGCGGCGTTGGTCTAGCCCCGGGAAGGATGTACAAAATCCCCGACATATGAGGAGTCAGCATAGACCGTGCCATGGTTCATGTCTCAAACGGATTACTACCGCGGGGGTATATGGGGCCGCCTTATGCGAACAGATCCGTCCTGGGTGATGTTTCCCCACGCGTCATAAATTTCAGCATCTCGATTGCGAAACGCTCTTCGGACAAGCGCCGTTCGATGAAGTGAGTCTCGACGTCGCTAAGTTTGGTGCGCAACAACCCTTGGTAACGCTCGATGTTTTGCTCGTGGACGCGCAACATCGCAATCCTTCGTTCTTCCATGTACGCCCCCTGTGTCTCGGAGGCGCTTTCGCGCCGGTACCGTCATCACTTACATGCAAGAATCGACGCCACGATGACCGTCACTTCGCAGCGACCGTCAAATTCGGAGTATGTGTACATCGGGGATATTTACACGAAACTGCAATGCGGCCAACAGAGGCTTGGATCGGCAGAGCAGAGGCTCGCCACCAAATTGAATTGCAGCAGTGCTGTTCTATTGCAGGAGGCCGCCAACTGAGGCGGCCGGAGAGGCTTCCAATGCAGCCGAAGATCAAAGAGCATATCTACCCGGCCTGCAACGGAACGGGCTTCCCGCCGGTTGAGCAGCCTGTTCAGTTGGGTCACAGAATCTATCCGGTCAACTGCAAGACGTGCGACGGCAAGGGCAGGGTCGCGGACGACGATTGAGGCGCCTTACCTCGGCGGTTGAAGTTCTGAGGATCCCTGCCACTCGCTCACATGTGCGCCGGTCTCAGCCTGTCCGGCCTTCTTCAAAAGGGCTTCCCGACCGGCCCCCGGTGCGAGCACGTCAGCCTGCAGGCGAAGGCGTTGCGCCTCGTCAGAGAGGCGTTCTTCCAGTGATTGTGTTTGCTTGAAACGACGCCGTTGCATGGCGCGCTCCTTTCCATTCGAGGAAGGCGGGAGCGCTAACCGGGCGTTCTCATCATCGATAGGTGCCACGGGCGGGGCGGTGACGGGAGTATTAAACACCCTTGCCGCCCTTGGTTCTGTTCACAAGTGCACACAGGGGCACAAATAGTTCCGACGCTCCATCCGCCTCACATGAACATGATAGCCAAGATCAGCACGGTAAGTGCGATTGTGGGCGCTGTCCTAATTAGGACACTCGCTCCGACAAATTAGGACAGCCCGAAAAACGCCGGAAAGACGGCCAACTCCAAATCTGCAATCCTCGCTGGTATTTCAGGATGGAACAATTTTGGAGAGTTTGATGCCAGCGTGGTCCCAAGAGGATGAGGAGCGGCTGCTGCAGATGGTTCGCGATACCGGCCTGACGCAACGAGAGATCGCTCAGAAGATCGGGCGGACTGAGGCTGCGGTGAGCGCCCGGCTGACGATTATCAGAAAGCGCGCTGCGCAGGGAATGGAATAGGGCCATGCGCTGCTTTGGGTTGTCGCGGCAACTATGCCCGGTACCATGCTAATGCGGTCCATTCGCGTGGTTGCCGCTAGGGCGCATCACGCTCGCCCGACGTTTCAAAGTCTAAACTAGGCCCCAGCCTGTGTCCGCTCGCTGGGGCCGTTTTCTTTGACCCATCCACCCGCGCCGGCCATCCCCTTGCGGAGACGGCCGGCGGCGAGCTTGGGCCGACCGTCCCGTGCTAGAAGATCGCCGACCCGGGTTCGGTGCTAACACGATGCAAATCGAGAAAGCATGTCCGGATGACTACGCGGACGTGCACGGCAACGTGCATTAGGAACCGCTGCAGTCCGGCGCGGTTGTCGAGTGGTCCCGATGCATATGACGGGCGGCACTTGGACACGGCCCCCTTTGTGGGGGCCGTTTCTCTGCGTCGGCACTTTCTGCGGATATCAGGGACGTTTGCGGGGCCATCAATTGCTTGCAGGAACGAAGCGCGTTCGGTGGCACTTGTTGCATATCCAGTGCCGTCCTAGGCGGTGAGGGATGATGACCAAAGTGCACACTTGGCCCCGGCGTATTCCCCCTCGCTGGGGCCGTTTCTTTCGGACCAAGACGGATGGAGAGCCCGTCCATGCAGGATAACTACGAGACCTTTCGCGATGCGGAGCTTTGGTTAGCCGCTGTGGTGAGCTGCGCACCGGCGTTTCTGATCGCGGCCATGATGATGGCATCGCTTATTCAGCCGCAGTTCCCGGGCTGACAAGCTATGAACCAGTTCGCAAAGCCGCGAGTACCAGGCAAAGTGCTAAAGATAGCAGGAGCAACTGTTCTGCTGGCGCTGTTGCTCATGGGTTTCTTTTTTAGCGCGATATAGCTGCACGCAGATTGCCTTGACCTATGGATGGTGAATAGACCAATAGCGGCGCGGGCAGCGAACTGGCGGGCGACCTCAGGCGGGATCGCGAGGGGCTTCCGGGTGAGGGGCATGCGAGAAAGATAAGCGCCGGAGCAACCAATTGCGCATCTGCCCGAGCGGCCATTTACGAGCAACCGGCCTGCTGCTGAACTCGGATGAGCTGCGAACGCTGACGTTGCTGAAGCCCGCCGCCCGCAACTCGTCCGCCACCGCTTCGGCCTCTTCAGCCGTCTTGCAGATCCTGAAAATTTGACGCCCTTCGAGTGGACCAGCTGCTGCGTACAGCATGACGTGCCTCCACCCCTTCAAGAGATTCTGAGGCTCGCAGCGAGCTCAGTGATTCGGCAAGCCAGAAGTGCGATGCAGCCAAAGAGGCGGCCTCCCTGCACACAATCCGTGCGCTGAGTGAGAATTTTTGCCCGTACTTTCCCGGATTTTGTTGCAAATGCGAAGGGCAGTAATAATCCCAATACCGGGGCTAGATTTTATCAAGATCAGTATTGTTCAGAATTCCGGTAGGGGCCGTCTCGCGACACGGCCCCTTTTCATTTCACGTTCCCGGCCTGCAGGACCTTCACGTAGGTCCCGGCGACGTGTTGCGAGGTAACTCCGCAGCGGTGCGCCTTCCATAATCAGGTGCAACGGAATCTTGCCTGACTGGCTGCGTCGCAGCTCCTGCTCCACCGAATACTTACTCCGCCACGAACCGACATCCGTTTTCGCCTTGTCGAGATAGGCCTCATGATCAGCTTCAGAGAAATGTATCCAATCGTTCTATTTCGGCTTCATGTTTGTAAGGGCGTAAGGTGGGTCGACCACGAATGGTTGAACGGCGGACAATTAAGATACTGATATAAAATAATAATATTCGCCTATGCTGATGCTCTCTCGCCCGAAGACGGTCCTTTCATCTGCCGTCTGGATACTGACGTTGACTTTTGGATACATTTTGTCCAGCTTCGTCCCAGAATAAAATCAAACTTGGGGAGGACCCGGTGAGCGGCAATTCGGGCGCGCGCGGGCCGAAATTGACACAGACGACGGCCGTGCTGGCGATGTGCGCGGTCTTGATCGTCGTTTTCTCGATTTTCCTGACGGGCTTCCTGACACTCGGCAATCTGTTCGCGCTGGCCCGTAACATTTCGATACTCGGCATTCTCGCGCTTGGCATGGCAGTTGTCGTGATCGGGCGCGGACTCGATCTGTCGCAAGTCGCCTCCTTCGCTGCCTCCACCGCGATCGCGATCATTCTGATGAATTCGGGCTTTGCGACGCCAGTCGCGCTGCTCATCGGATTCGTGATGGCGATCGCCATCGGTATCCTGAACGGGTTTCTCATCTCGGTGATCGAGATGCCGCCGCTGCTGACGACGCTAGCATCGAGCCTTGCGGTATTGGGGATCGTACGCACCACTGCTGTGCAGCACTATGTCGTGTATCTTGTGCAGCACTATGTCGTGTATCTTTCGAAGGGGCACGACGAGTTCCTGCGGCTGGGCGGAAACATCTGGGGCGGCGTCCCGATCTCGATCCTGATCTTCGCGGCCACTGCGGTCGTCGTGCATCTCTTCTTGTCGCGCACCGTAATCGGCCGCTTCGTCTATGCCCATGGCGACAACCCTGACGCCGCGCGCCAGACCGGTCTGCCGACCCGTCCGCTGACCATGATCGAATACGCGCTGTGCGCGGCGATCGGTTACGTGGGTGGTGTCGTGATGATCGCGCAAACGGCGCTGATGCATCTCCAGGTCGCGGAATCGACGATCATCTTCGATGTCATCATGGTTGTGGTGCTCGGCGGCGTCAGCCTCGTCGGCGGCCGCGGCAATGTGATGAGCGTCATCGCCGGAACGCTGCTGATCGGCGTGCTGCTGAACGGCATGACCATCATGGACATGGACGTGCAGACCCAGAACATCGTCAAGGGAGTCGTGCTGCTGATCGCGATCCTGCTCGATTCCCGGCTGCATCCGCGTGACGAGGAGACGTCGAAGCAGGGCGATTGAAGCTCTGCATCCATCAACGGGCCGCAACAATCGGCCGACATAGAAGGGGAGGAAGAAACATGACGAAAGCACTGCACAGGAAGGCTCTTGCCGGCATCGGGCTGGCGGCGATGGTGGCAACCGCCGCGCTGGTGGCGGCGCCATCGCAGGCGGCCGGGCCGCGCGACCAGTTGCGCGACAAATTCGACAAGGCGCTCAAAGGCAAGACGGTGGCCTGGTCGCCAGTCTGGATGGGCGTTCTGGAATCCGAATGGACGCGTGTGATGAAAGATCGTTTCGACGATTACGGCATCAAGCTCATCACCCGTGACGCCAACATGAAGTCCGATATCCAGCTTCAGACCGTTAGCGACTACATCAACGAAAAGCCTGACGTGCTCGTGGTCCAGAATCCGAACGTCACGCTGCTCGCCAAGGAGCTGAAGCGTGCGATGGATGCAGGCATCTATGTCGTGCAGGTCAACATGGCGTCGAATACCCTGAGCGACGCCTATGTCGGCGTCGATGCCAAGGATCTCGGCACCAAGATCGCTCGCGAGGTCATCAACCAATGCGGCGGCGGCAAGGGCTCGGGGGAGGTCGCGATCCTCGAGGGCGAAGCGACCGCAGCCTATTCGCTCGACATGAAGAACGGCGCCATGGAAGTGTTCAAGACCGAGCCGTCGATCAAGGTCGTGTCGTCGCAGCCGACAAGCTGGGACGCCAACAAGGCCGGCGATATCACGACCACCGTGTTGCAGCAGCATCCCAAGCTGTGCGGGATCCTCAGCGTCTGGGGACCGCAAACTGCCGGCGCGGCGCAGGCGATCAAGGCGGCGAACATGGGCGACAAGGTGAAGGTGTTCGTCGCCAGCGACGGACAGCCCGCGGATTGCGATCTGCTGGAGCAGGGCGCGTTCTCCGCGAACCTGTCGTATCGCGCCGACGTGCAGGGGCAGACCATTGCCGACGCGGTGATCGCGCTCTTGCAGAGCGGCGACAAGCCGGGCTCGAAGAACGTCGCCTATTACACGACCCCCGCCTGGGTGAAGTCGAAGGACGATCGGATGTACTGCTTCAGCATCCCGAAGGGCGCGAAGTAAACGTTCCGGCGCCCGCGCCCCCTTGCGGCGCGGGCAGGCCGGGGTTGCCGATCCCCATTCCCTGCGTCGTCCCGCCGTTCGGCCGCGCCCGCGCCGAACCCGCCGGAGTCTGTTGATGAAAAGCCTGCAACGAGCCTGGCACCGCCATTCGCCCCAATTGTTCCTGGGCGAGCTGCTTGAGAAGCGGTGGATGGAGCCGATCATTCCATTCACGCTCACGATCGCGGTGTTCCTGGCATTCGCGGTGATGATCCCGCGTTACCTGACGGCGAGCAGCCTTCAGGAACTGATGCGGAATTTCGCGGAGCAGGGGATGGTTGCGGTCGCGATGGCCTTCTCGGTGCTGTCGGGCGGCATCGACCTGTCGGTCGGCGCGGTGTTCGCGATGTCGAACTTCCTCGCTCTCTATCTGTATCTCATTGTCGGGCTGCCGCTGCCGGTGATGATCGTCCTTGTCATCCTGTTCGGCGCGGCAATGGGCGCGATCAACGGCGGCCTGATTGCTTACGGCAAGACCCGGCCGTTCCTGACGACCCTGGTCGTCCTCATCATCGTCCGCGCCGCCTATAACAAGGTGACAGTTGCGTTCACGAACGAGCTCGCAAGCATCGATAGCGGGTCCAGTACGTGGGATTTCATGGGATCGGGCAGAGTTCTCGGCATTCCTGTCAACATGCTGGTGTTGATCCTGCTTGCCGTCGGAACGCACTTCTTTCTCACCCGCATCAAGCCCGGTGTCCACATCATGGCGGTCGGGTCGAGCCGCAAGGCCGCCCGCCACGCCGGCGTCAACGTCAAGCGCGTGCTGTTTTCGGCCTATGTGATGTCAGGGTCGATCGCGGCACTGGCGGGAATCCTTTATGCAGCGCGGCAGAGCAGTTCGGGCACCGACACCGGTGTCGGCTGGGAGATCAACGCGCTGGCCGCGGTGGTCCTTGGCGGCATCAGCCTTGCCGGCGGCCGCGGCACCATCGCGCGCGCCGTCATGGGCGCGGCGATCATCTTCATGCTCACCAGCGGCATGGTGCGGCTGGGCATTTCCGGTAACCTGACGACCGCCATCATCGGCATCATCTTGCTGCTCGCGGTTGGCTTCAACGTGAAGTGGGTCAAGAACAAGGGCAAGGTGCTGCAAAAGGTCTATGTCACTCCAAGCTGGGTCGATTTCGAGCCGCCGCCGTCGGTCGAGCGCGGCAGCGGCACGCCGTTTGCGGAGAACGATCGGCTGAAGAACGCCGAAGCCATCGCGCTCAACATGATCGAAGGCCCGGAAGACATCATCCTCGACCGCAAGGACAACCTCTACACCGTCAACCGCAACGGCTCGATCATCCGCTTTTTTGCACCGGATTACACTGTCCGCGAGGAGTTCGCGCGCATCGGTGGCCGGCCACTCGGGCTGGCGTTCGATCGGGATCAGAACCTCTTGGTCTGCATTGCCGGCATGGGCGTGTATGGCGTGAAGCCCGATCGCTCTGTCTTCAAGGTCACCGACCGCACCACGCGAACGCGCACACGCCTCAAGGACGACTCGCGGCTCTATCTCGCGGACGATCTCGACGTCGCGCCCGACGGCAAGATCTATTTCAGCGAGGCCTCGACCCGCTACGAACTGACCGACTGGGCGCTCGACGGCTTTGAGGGGCGCGGCAATGGTCGGCTGATCTGCCACGATCCGAAAACCGGCATAACCAGAACGGTCCTCAAGAACCTGACGTTTCCAAACGGCATCTGTATTTCGCATGACGGCCAGTCGGTGCTGTGGGCCAGCACCTGGCTGTGCCAGATCAACCGCTTCTGGATCGCGGGCCCGAAAGCAGGCACCAGCGAGATCCTGATCGACAACCTTCCGGGCTATTGCGACAACATCAACCGCGCCTCCGACGGCAGGTACTGGCTCGCCTTCGTCGGCTTGCGCACGCCGGTCTATGACCTTGCCATGCGCAATCCCGTTTTCCGCACCCGCATGGTCAAGCAGATCCCGCCGGACGAGTGGCTGTGCCCGGGGATCAATTACGGCTGCGTGGTCAAGTTCGACGACAACGGCGTCGTGACCGAATCGCTCTGGGATCCGGGCGGGCTTTCGCATCCGACCATCACGTCGGTTCGCGAACACAAGGGCTATCTCTATATCGGCGGTCTCGAGAACAACCGCATCGGCCGTATCCGCCTGCAAGACGCCGACCCGACCTGGGAAGCGCACAAGTCTTATTGGGGAGGGGCCTGAGCGATGTCATTGCTTGGCGATATCATCGATCGTGTGTTGTCTCCGAACCGGGAAATTCACGTCATTCCGGTGCTCGACGGCGCGTTCTCTCCGAACCAGCGGCTCGATCAGGCCCGCCAGCTCGGCGATGAGATCGAGCGGCCGGACGACATCGCGCTCGGGCAGGACGGCGCGCTCTATGTCTCGACCGGCAATCGCATCCTGCGTTGCACGGGGGACGATTTCAACACGCGCACGCCGTTCGCGATGCTTGATGGCCCGGTCGGCGGACTTGCCTGCACCCCGGGTGGCAGGCTGCTCGCTTGCGTCTCCGGCGAGGGCTTGGTGGCGCTTTCGCCAGCTGGTGAGGTCATCGGTAAGCTCGAAAGCGTCGGAGGCGAGAAGATTTCTTGTCCGCTGTCGGTCACGGTCGCGCCGGATGGCGCGATCTACTTGACCGAAGGCTCGCGCAACAACCGGCCTGAACTCTGGCTGACTGACCTGATGCAGAACCGCGCTCCGTCAGGCCGGCTCATCGCGTGCAATCCCTCGCTCGGTGGTGCGAGCGTGCGCGCGGACAAGCTCGCATGGCCGCTAGGCGCGGTCGTGTCTGGCGACGGCCAGGAGGTGTGGGTCGCCGAATCCTGGGCCCACCGCTTGACCGCCTTCTCACGCGCAGGCGACGACAGGCGCGTCATCGTCAAGAACTACACTGGCTATCCGGCGCGTCTCGCCCGGGGCGCGGACGGAGAGGTCTGGATGGCCTTCCTCGCGCTTCGCACGCAGCTGACCGAATTCGTCCTGCGCGAACGGGCGTTCTGCGAAGAAATGATGCGGACGGTGCCGCCAGAGCTTTGGATCGGCCCGGCGCTGGATGGTCGCCTCAATCCGCGCGAACCGACCCAGATCGGCCGCATCAAGAAGCTCGGCATTCAGAAGCCGTGGGCACCGCCGCGCTCGTATGGCCTCGTTGCGCGGCTGGACGCCAAGGGCTTGGCGACGGAGACGTTGCACAGCCGCGTCGATGGTCGGGTCCATGGAATAACCGCCGTCCGCGCGATTGGCTCCCGTGTGCTGGCCGTGTCCAAGGGGCGCGATTGCCTCGTTGAACTGCCGCGTGGTCGCGGCGTGCAAGAAGGATGAGCGCCATGCCGGCGGAACAACAGGCAGGAACCCCGCTGCTTCAGGTCGTCAATGGCAGCAAGGTCTATGGCGGTCTGCATGCGATCGATGGCGTCAATTTCGATCTGCGGCCTGGCGAAATACACGCGCTGCTAGGTGAGAACGGTGCGGGAAAATCGACGCTGTGCAAGGCGATCGCAGGCGCAATCGTGCTGACCTCCGGAGACTACATGATCCGGGGACGCAAGGTCGCGTTCGCCTCTCCAAAGGAGGCGCTCGAGGGTGGTGTCGCGATGGTCTATCAGGAGTCCAGTCTGGTGCCGTCGATGACGGTGGCGCAGAACCTTGAACTCGGCATGGAGAAGTGGGTCACAGTCTACAGCAAGATCAACATAGCGGCGACGCAGTCGCTACAATCGATGAACTTCAATGTCGATCCGCTGGTGCTGGTCGAGAATCTGGGAACGGCCAAACGGCAGATGGTCGAGATCGTGCGTGCTGTGCGCCACAATGCACAGGTCTTCATCTTCGATGAACCGACTGCGTCGCTTACGCCCGAGGAGACGCAACATCTGTTCCATCTTCTCAACACCCTGAAAGACAAGGGCGCCGGGATCATCTTCATCTCGCACGCGCTGGAAGAGGCACTCAACATCGCCGATCGCATCACCGTACTCCGCGACGGCAAGCTGGTCGCCACGGTGCCCGCGAAGGACGTCACCCGCGACTCGCTCGTGCGGATGATGGTTGGCCGCGAGGAAACGGCGGCGCAGTACGCAACCCACGGCGCTGATCCAGATGCGCCGAAGCCCGATGCGTCACGTGGCGAGAAGGTGCTTTCGGTCGAGAACGTGACGATGGGCAGCATCGTCAAGAATATGTCGTTCTCGGTGTTCAACGGAGAGGTCGTCGGCATTTTCGGATTGGTCGGCGCGGGACGTTCCGAGATCGCGCAGATCGTCAGCGGCGCGCGCAAGCGCAACTTCCTGCGCGGCGGGATGGTCTATCTGCGGGACAAGCCGGTCCGCTATCGGGTGCCCAGGCAGGCGGTGCGCGACGGAATCGCCTATATCACCGAGGATCGTAAGGTCGACGGATTCTTCGAGACGATGACGGTGGATCAGAATATCTATCTTGGTTATCTGTCGTCGCCGCGCATCAGACGATTCCTCTACTCCACGCGCGAAATGAAGCGGATTGCCGATCAATGGATCTCGGCGCTCTCGATCTCGGCACTGAAGCGAACGCTGAAGATTGTGGAATATTCCGGCGGCAATCAGCAGAAGGTCGTGGTGGGAAAGTCTCTCGCGCAGGAACCGACAGTGGTTATCTTCGACGAGCCGACGCGGGGGGTCGACGTCAGCGCCATTCCACAAATCCATCAGGCAATTCGCAAGCTGGCGGCCGAGAACAAGGCAGTCGTGGTGATTTCTTCCTATCTGCCGGAGATCATGGCTATCTCGGATCGGATCCTGGTTGCTCGTGGCGGGCGTATCGTCGAGGAAATGACACGGGCTGATGCGACCGAAGACAAGATCATGTACGCGGCCATTCATTGATAAGGAGGGCTTTCATGAGTGCCTATCAGCGGCCTCCCAATTGGACCGACGTGGCGCGCGCCGCCAATCAGGACGATCCGGATGGCGGTCGGCTGATGAGCGAGCGGATTGCAAACGAGATCCGCAGCGCGGTGTTGAGCGGCGAGATGCGGCCAGGTACGCGAATTCGGCAGGAACTTCTTGCGGCTCATTTCGGAGCAAGCCGCATTCCCGTGCGCGAGGCGCTGAAGCAGCTCGAGAACGAGGGGCTGGTCGTGATGGCGCCGAACCGTGGCGCCTGGATTGCCGACGTCAACTCGGAAGAATCGATCGAGATCTACAAGATCCGCGAAGCGGTCGAACCGCTTGCCATCGGCGAAAGCGTTCCGAACCTGACCGACGAGGACATCGAGGCGCTTGACCGCATTGTGCACGAACTTGAGCAGGTAGCCACCCTCGAGGAATACATCCAGCTTGATCGGGAGTTTCACCTGCGAACCTATTCGCGCGCGCGGATGCCGCAGCTGCTGGCGATGGTCGAGCGCTTCTGGAACAGCACGCAGCATTTCCGGCGGCAAT
Source organism: Bradyrhizobium sp. 26S5 (assembly GCF_036923295.1). Lineage (NCBI taxonomy): Bacteria > Pseudomonadati > Pseudomonadota > Alphaproteobacteria > Hyphomicrobiales > Nitrobacteraceae > Bradyrhizobium > Bradyrhizobium sp. 26S5. The sequence continues at coordinate 2,661,290 of NZ_CP145948.1, forward strand.
TCGTCAGCGAAACCTATGCCAAGGATGGGTTTCCGTTCTCCGATCCTCAGCACGTCCTGATCATGGATGCGATCCGGGCGCGCGACGTCGACGCCGCGCAGGTGTTGGTGCGCCTCCACATCCGGCGCACGCGCGTTGTCATTCAGGCGAAAGAGAGTGGGGCGGCCCAACCGCCCCTTGCGAACCGCGCCGCGTTACCGCACGCACGTCTCGGCTCGGTTTATCGAGGAAAAAAGTCCAATGACTAGCTTCCGGAACACCGGTGTTGTCGGCGACAGGATGAGGACGGCTGCCGGGTATCAGCGTCGCAAGGCTGGATGCGGCTGGCATCGTCGCGACCGCGGCTGCAACGGGTAACGAGAATGAGTGCCGGCTCCGATACCGCGTCGCTTGTGCGCGCCTATGAGGAGGCCGCAGGTCGGCTGCGGGCGCGTCTCGGAGAAACGTCTGTCGCTTCTCCCGACCTCGAACGGCTGACGGCACTCGATCTGTTTCGCGCTGTACCGCGCGACGCGCCGGCGGTGTTCTATTTCGATGCGACGCGGACCTATGCCGATATTGACCGGTTCAGCGACCGGCTCGCCGGCGTCTTCGCGCGCAAAGGGGTCGGGCGCGGCGACCGGGTTGCCGTCATTCTTCAGAATGTGCCGCAGTTCGTCATCGTCAGCGTGGCGGCCTGGAAAGTCGGGGCCATCGTGGTCAGCCTCAACCCGATGTACCGGACGCCGGAGCTTCGGAAGCTGTTCAAGGATTGCGAACCCAAGGCGGTGATCTGCCACGATGATCAATGGGACAACGTTTTCCCGGCGACCAATTCGGTCGATCCCGAACTGGTGCTCTGGACCGCCGCTCGTGAATTCCAGATGCGAAACGATGCCCGTGTGCTGCCGGAGCCCGGCCCGGCGCCGCAGGCCCATGCGCTGGCCACAATCTTCGCCGAAAACACACCGGCACCCCCGGCACCAGTTCTGGTCTCCGATGACATTGGCCTGCTGCTCTACACATCCGGGACCACCGGCGTTCCCAAGGGCGCCATGCTCACGCATCGCAATTTGGTGGCGACGGCGCTGATCTGCCGCGATCATTTCGAGCTGAACGGCACGTCGCGAATCTTCGGCGTCGCACCGCTGTTCCACATCACCGGGTTCGAGATCCAGATGGTTGCGGCCTTCGCCGCGCATGCGGCGATGGTGCTGACCTATCGCTTCCAACCGCAGGTCGCGCTTGATGCCTTCCTTGAATGGCGGCCGACATTCATCGTTGGTGCGATCACCGCATTCATCGCGCTGATGAACCAGGCTGAGGCGACGAGCCGCCATTTCGATAGCTTTGTATATCTCTATTCCGGCGGCGCGCCGATTGCTCCCTCGGTCATCGATGCGTTTGCGAAACGGTTTGGACGGGCGATCCGCAGTTCCTATGGAATGACCGAACTGACCTCTGCAAGTCATCTTGCCCCCAACGAAGGTCCGATTCCCGTCGATCCCGAATCCGGCGCGCTTTCCATCGGCAGGCCGACCGCCGCCGTCGATGCGATCGTCGTTGACGACGAGCGTCGCCCGCTCGGGCCCGGCGAGCACGGCGAGGTGGTTGTGCGTGGCTCAGGCGTGATGGCTGGCTACTGGAGAAAGCCCGCGGAAACCGATGAGGTTCTGACCAACGGTTGGCTGCATAGCGGCGACGTCGGCTTCTTTGACGAGAGCGGCTGGTTCTATCTCGTGGACCGCAAGAAGGACATGATCTCCGCGTCTGGCTTCAAGGTCTGGCCGCGCGAGGTGGAAGACGTGATCTACGGCTTTACGGGTGTGCGCGAGGCAGCGGTCGTCGGTGCTGCCGATCCTTATCGCGGCGAGACGGTGGTGGCGTTCGTCTCAGCCCAACCCGGCACGGCAATCAATGTCGCCGCGCTCTCCCGCTTCTGCCGCGAGCGGCTGGCGGCCTACAAATGCCCCGTCGACATTCGCGTGTTGGAGGATCTGCCGAAGACAGAATCCGGGAAGATCACTCGAAACACGCTCAGGGACGGCCTACGCAGTCGGTAAGGAGAACCTACGTGGATATCACCCAAAGCGAACGCAGCCAGGAACTGGCTGCGCGTATCCAGCGCTTCATGGCGGAGCACATCTACCCGAATGAGCACCGGTACTATCAGGAGGCCGAGCGGCTTGGCCCCTGGGCTGTGCATCCGGTTGTCGAGGAATTGAAACCGCGCGCACAACAGGCCGGCCTGTGGAATCTGTTTCTGCCGGCTCACAAGGAGGGGCTTACCAATCTCGAATATGCGCCGCTGTGCGAGATCATGGGACGCTCGCACCTTGCTCCCGAGGTATTCAATTGCAGTGCGCCGGACACCGGCAATATGGAGACGATCCTCCGCTACGGTACCGAGCCGCAGAAGGAACGCTGGCTGAAGCCGTTGCTGGCGGGCGAGATCCGTTCTTCGTTTGCGATGACGGAACCCGACGTTGCCTCATCCGACGCGACCAATGTCGCCAGCGTGATCGTGCGTGACGGCGACGATTACGTGATCAACGGCCGCAAGTGGTACACGACTGGTGCCACCGATCCGCGATGCAAGATCATCATTTTCATGGGGCAGACCGACCCAGCGCATCCGGACCGTCACAAGCGCCAATCGATGATTCTGGTGCCGAAGGATACGCCCGGCGTGCATGTCGTCCGCTCGCTGCCGGTGCTCGGATTTTACGGCGTACCGGATCGCGCATCCGAGGTGATGTTCACAAATGTGCGCGTGCCGGCCACCAACATGCTGCTTGGCGAGGGACGTGGATTTGAGATCGCGCAGGGACGGCTCGGACCTGGGCGCATCCATCATTGCATGCGGTTGATCGGCCTCTCCGAGCGCGTGCTCGAGCGCATGTGCCGGCGAGCGCTGAAACGTGTCGCTTTCGGCAAGCCTCTCGCCGAGCAAACGGTGACGCTTGAGCGGTTGGCTGAATCGCGCATGAAGATCGAGCAGGCGCGGCTACTGACTCTCAGGGCGGCCTATATGATGGATACGGTCGGCAACAAGGCCGCGCGGCAGGAAATCGCGATGATTAAGGTCGTCGCGCCAAACATGGCGCAGACAATCGTTGACTGGGCGATACAGGTTTTCGGTGGAGGTGGAACCAACAACGACCATTTCCTTTCGGCAGCGCTTGCTACGACCCGCTTGCTGCGACTGGCCGATGGCCCCGACGAGGTCCACCGCAACCAGATAGGCAAGCTCGAGTTGCACCGTTGGCTCAATTCCGATCCCGCCCGGACCGGCGGCGGCGCCGATCCGATGTCCCCAGATGAATCTGAATCATGGTCCGAAGGAGGCCTGTGGCCACGCCCAAAAGGTCTGCCATAGATGGGATCAGGAAGGTGAGGGGCTTGCCGACCGCGCATCGAAACTGCCGGGCCCGCCCACGCTTGCCGCAAGCCAACATCGCGGTGTTGGCCTGCGCGCTGAATGAGGAAACCCCGCAATCTTGCCGAGGTGAGATTCTTCGCTGCGATGAAGCGCGGAGCGATCACCAGCAATTAGCTCGTTCATCCTCTCTCAGTTTGTCTAATCGCGGGCGGAGCGCGAACCGCTCAAGAACGAAAAGAGCGCGCATCTGGTGCGGTTTCTGGCGCGGTCGTCGCGCTGCGGACAACCAGGACCCAGTAAGATATTGATCTTCTTGGTGGGCCCGGCAGGACTCGAACCTGCAACCAGGCCGTTATGAGCGGCCGAACAAAGGATGCGGTGGTTGATTTTCCTTTGCTTTCATTCGAAATCAATTGCGTTCGTTTCGGGACGAAGTCGCCCTCACGGTCTCATGCACCGAGCACCGGCTCCTTGCCGGTGAAGGCCTTGAGAACATTTGCCGTGAGGCGCGAAAGACCGTTGTCGCAGCCGTTCCAGGCCAGGGTGCCGCCATAGGCGATGGAGCCGACCGAAAACACCCAGCCGCCGCCATCGATCGGAAACAGGACCATGTCCGATCGCACCACGTCGGGCCGCTGTTCGCCTCCCTGATCCGGAAGCGAGAGAGTCAGATCCTCGATGACGAGTTGGTACTCGTTGCCAAGCCCGGTCGAAGTCCCGAGCACGTAGGCATGCTCCGGACTTCCGAGCGCAACGTCGTACCTGTCGACCTCGTCTCCCACTGCGCCGCCCAGCACATACCCGTAATCGCCGACGATTTCCTCGGTGATGCCATCGAACAGCTTCGCGGCGGGCGAATTGTAGCTCGCCTCCAGACGCCGATAGCCGCAGCCCTTCGACCATCCCTCCGATGCGAAGCCCACGCCCAGCATCTTGTTCGGGGCACGGCCGCGCGTGCGCCAGATGCCGCCGGCCTCAGTCGTCGCGACATGGGTCCGTTCGCCATAGGGGGCATCCCAACAGCGCGTGCCGCTGTTGTCGCGGCGTACTTCGATGACCCAGGGCTTTGCACCGAGCCGGCTCGTGACCCAGTAGAAGCCATTGCCGCCAAGATACATAACCCGTCCGCCGTCATGCAGGTATCCGTCGAGGATATCGAGGCCGGCTCGTGTCCAGTATTCCGGGTGCGAGCCCGTGAGGATCGCCGCGTACCGGTCGGTCAGGTTGCGGCCCCCGCGTTCAAAATCCTCGTCGGTTGCGACATGATATTCGATGCCGAGATGCTCCAGCCATTCGATGATGTACATGTCGACGGGAAAGTGACGGTACGAGCCCGTAAGCCAGTTCGGAAAGCCAGGGCGGACGTTGAACAGCGGCCGTCTGCGGCTCGAATAGCGGACCGGCGTTCCGTCGGCATGGGTATCGTAGCAGGAGCGGCCCGGCTCCGGATGCGAGAACAGGTACTGCTCGTCCTCCGGCACGATCTTGTCATGCGGCATCACCGATGAGAAGTCGAGCGAGGCCAGGTGGTCGTTCGCATAGGCCAGATAGGTGTTGGTCGGCACCAGGAACAGCACGGATGCCGAGGCGCCCGGGACCGGCCTGACAAACAGCGGAAAATGATTGCGGCCAGCCGAACTGCGTAGATCCCGCTCTGAAGGTCCTCCGGCAGGCGGAATTCGAGATTGTACGTCCAGCCCGCATCCACCATGTCGTCGTCGTGGAATTGCAGCGCACAGTACTGCTCGGGAACTTCGACGAAGGAATCGCTTCGCCCGTCCCAGTTGCGTCCGGTCACACCGCGCTCGACGCCGTTGACAAGGCGCCCCTGTGCGGTGCCAACCTCCGGTTCAATCGTCTCCGACGCGAAGTCCCTGCCGAGTTTCCATGCAGCCCATGCCGGTTGCGCGGGAGTCTTCCCTGCGTGCCATGCGGCGATCATCTCGACGGATGGCTTGGCGAGGTGCAGCGTTGGCGAGTCGATCTTGCCGTTATATGGCTCCAGCGGCGACCCGGACGGGCCGATGCCGGACGCCGCGAGCAGGAGCGTGGCCGCACTTGCCGTCGCGCCGGTCGCCGCGCGGAGCGCGCGTTGTGCACCAACCTTGGCATCTAGACGCCTGAGGTCGATGGAAACCTCGCCGTCGCCGATGGTGGTCAGGATCGAATACCAGTGCTTGGCGACGATCGCATCCGGCAAGACCGCGAGCGTTGCGTTGCCCGTCCGGAGCGCAAGATCACCTGAGATGATGACGAGCGCGATGTCGCCGATTGACCAGATGGTCTGGGGCGCGCTCCGCTCAGGGACGGTCGGCCACGCCCAGCAATGGACGGCGACCGCCGTATCCTTGATCGGCGAGGGAAGCAGAAATTCGGCGTGCGAGCCGACCACCGTGGATTGCACACCGCCGGAAACAGTGCGGTCGAGCACCGACGAGAAATCGACCACCTTGCCCTCGATCGCTTCGTCGCGCCGGGGACCCGAGACCAGTCGCACGAGACTTGCGTGGACGGAGTCGTGCGGCGTGCTGATCGCGAGCCGGACGACATCGCCGGGCTCGCAGGACCACTCCTCGAAATAAGCCTGGATATCCATCTGACGCCGCCCACGCTCGCTGGTTAAGTCCGCTTCAGACGCTCGATGTCCGAGCGCGCGCCATCATTCGGGGATCAATGCCGGCGGGGAAATACCTGTTGCGGCATTCTGGAGTCCGAGAGCAGCAACACTGGAGCAAAGGACAGGCGCGCCGCCGCTCGTCCCGAAAGTCCGCGTCACAGCCCGCACAGGAACCGGTCGCCGAGCGCGACCGTTCCGTCGGTGTAGCCCGTACCCAGACGTCGTGCAGTTTCGGTGTCCGAATGCGAAGCGAGCCAGGCCGTCAGCAGCATGCGCCTGAGCATGACGAACGCAGGCAGCATGACCTCGTCCTCGCGCGAGACCGGTGCGACGGTTCGGTATCCCGCAAGCCACACCTGCTGGAGCTGGTCCACGACCGGCTCATGCTCCATGAAGCTGACGGCCGCGGCAAAGTCATAGAAGAACCACGAGAAGCCGCAATCGTCGAAGTCGATGACGCCGAGCCTGTCGCCCTCGACGAGCAGGTTGGCAAGGCGCAGGTCGGCGTGGACGAGGCCGAACCGCTGCTCTGCCCGTCCATAGGCGTCGACGCGCCGTTCAAGTTCGTCGGCGACCCTTTGCAGCAGCCTGCGGCCATCGTCGCGCAAGCCAAGACCAGCGCGCCAGTCACCCCATAGTGGCCGGCTGCCCAGCATGGCATCGAAATCCCAGACCTTGCGCTGGAAAGTCGATGGCCTCGTCCATTGGCGGCTGTGCGCGTGAAGCCTCGCGCTGGTCGCGCCGAGCTTGCCGAACCAGGCGACCAGGTCGTCCGAGGCGTCCGGCTCCTCGCCGCTGAGGAATTCGAATGCAACGACGTGCCTTGTCACGCCATTCAGGGGAATGGGGCACAGCAGGTGCCCCTCCCGATCGGCGACGGGGCGCGGCGTGAGCACGACGTTGTCCGCGATCACCGCGTCGATCCAGGCGAGTTCCGACGCAATCTCGGCGGGCGAGTGATAGCCGGTCCGCTGCACGCGCAAGACGAGTTTTTGCCTCGAGGCCGGATCCTGCGCGAGAAAGGTGGTGTTCTCGGAATGGCTGAGAAAGGCGAGCGTCGATTGCGATGAAAGTCCCCAGCGCGGCAGGCTCGCGGCGAGAGAGGCCTGCATGCTCTCGATGAGGCCGGGAGTCATCATCGCAGCTAACCGACCGTCTCGGGGAATGCGAGGTCGAGAAGGCTCGCGATGACGCGATCGGGCAAGACGCCCGCAACCGCATTGAATGGGACGTCGCTTGCGAGCAGGATCGACCGCATGCCGGCAGCCTTCCCTGCCGCGATATCGGTGCCGATCTGGTCGCCGACCATGACGGTCTCATGCCGGGCGGTGCCGAGATGCGCAAGCGCCTGTTCGATCAGGAACGGCTGCGGCTTGCCGACCACGATCGGCTTGGTATTGGGCACGGCCGCCGTGACCGCTGCCGTGATCATGCCGACGCAGGGATCGTAGCCGTCATGAACCGGCGTCAGTACATCGGGATTGGTCGCGATGACGGCCGCGCCGGCGAGTGCGGCCCTGATCGCCGTGCGCAGCTTGGCGTAGTCGAGAGCGGCATCGAATCCGAGCACGACGATCTCGGGCTCGACTTCGGTCAGGTGATAGCCGCTGTCCTCGATCGCCTCGAGCAGTGGTCGTTCGCCGATCGCAAACACGGGCGAGGTACGTGGCCAGCGCCGTTCAAGCAGGGACGTTACCGCCGAAATCGTCGTGAAGACCTGCGACGGCTCGGCTGGAATGCCGATGCGGCTCAGCTTGGCCGCAAACTGCGCGGCGGATTTCGTCGAATTGTTGGTAACGAACGCATAGGGCAGGCCCCGCTCGCTCCATCCGCGAAATGCCTTCACGGAGTCTTCGATCGGGATGTCGCCGCGATAGGCGACGCCGTCGAGATCCGAGATGATGCCGCGAATGGGATGGTCGGCCGGAGAAACACGCTGTTCCAATGCTGGGATTCCGTTCAGTTCCGCAAGCGTGATCATATGGCTGCCAGCATAGCGTTGCTGCTCTGTGCATCCATGATTTGTGTGCTGCACATTGGAGAGGCGTCCTTGCCTTGCAGTTGTGCGCCATCCTTCCGGGAGCGGAAATCTCCATGCGCGACCCGCGGCGCCCCGGGAGCGTCAGCAACGGAATCGTGGAGCAGCAGGAGTCGGGCGATAGCGACCTTTGGTCTACGCTTTGCACGTTGCGCAAGTCACGATTTGTGCAAGACGATCGAAACGGCTGAGTGCCTTGCGGCCTCGAGAGCAGTTTCAGCGTTGCCGAAATCATCGAGGGATTACGATATGATCAACCGCAGAGACTTGATGTTAGGGGGACTCGCCGGGGCCGCGGCATTCGGCTTCGGGCGGGTCAATCCCGACTTTCTTGTGAATTCCGCCTTTGCCGCCGAAGGCAAGACACTGCGCTTTCTCGGCGCGGAAGCGCTGACCGGCAACTGGGACCCAACCACGCATACCAATCTCGGCCAGCTGATCGTCGAGGGCTTCGTGTTCGGCTATCTGACGCGGGCGCCGATGCGGCCGGAAAAGCCGGACGAGCTGATCTTCGAGCTGGCCGAATCGATGAAGCCCATCGACGCCTATACGATGGAAGTGAAGCTCAGGAAGGGCGTCAAATTTCATGATGGCACCCCGTTCACGGCCGCCGACGTCAAGGCGACCTATGAATATGGCTGCCAGCCCGATCGTCCGGCGCAGTGGTACCCCGGTCTCGTCACGGTCGATGTCGTCGACGACTACACTTGCCACATCAACACCAAAGCGCAGGGCTATCCGGCGACGCTCTACTACTATCTGTCGTCCTTCCTGCCGATCATGTCGGCCAAGGACGTTGCCAACAAGGCGCAGCTCTCGGCGCGCATGAACGGCACGGGCCCTTATAAATATGTCGAGCAGAAAGGCGACACCACCGTTCTCGCCGCCAACCCCGATTTCTTCCTCGGCGCACCGAGGATCCCGGGTGTCGAGTATCACTTCGTCGGCGACACCACGACGCGCACGCTGTCATTGTTGAACGGCGAAGCCGACATCATCGAGCGGCTCGAGCAGGAGCAGGTCGAGACCATTTCGAAGGATGCTCGTTTCAGCATCCACAAGGCGGTTTCGGTCGAGAACAAGTACCTGTTCTTCCGCTGCTCGAAGAAGCCGTTCGACGATCCGCGCATTCGCCTGGCCGCTTGCTACTCGATCGACCGCAAGCAGGTGCTCGATGTGCTCGGCGTCTCCGGCACCTATTCAAAGGCGCATATCTCGCCGGTCAAGTTCGGCTACGCCGAGGTGGCCGACTATCCAGAATTTGATCCGGACAAGGCGCAGAAGCTGCTTGCGCAGGCCGGGTTCCCCAAAGGCCAGGGCCTGCCCGAGCTCACCTATTATACGTCGGTCGGCTTCTATCCGAAGACGAAGGAATATGCCGAGTTGATTACCGGCATGCTCCAGGAGCAGGGGTTCAAGGTCAATCTCCAGACTCTCGAAGTCGCGGCGTGGGGCAACCTACTTTACGACAAGCCTGGCGGCGGTGAGGGCAACATGATCGACTGCGGCTGGTGCACCGGTTCGCCCGAGCCGGATCTCGTCCTGCGCACCCACTTCCACTCCTCCTCCAAGCGCATCACCGGCATCGTCGACAAGGACATCGACGCGGTGCTGGACAAGGAGCGCAACGCCACGACAATCGAGGAGCGCAAGAAGATACTGCAGACCGAGACGCTGCCGACCATCGCCAGGAAGGCACCGGCGCTCGCGCTGTTCACCTCGGTCTTCATCCATGCCTATAGCAAGAAGCTCGATGGTCTGTACATCTATCCGAACGGCATGCAGGACATGACCAAGGCCACACTGGCATGATGATTGCTGGGCAGGCCGGGCATGCCCGGCCTGCCGGTTCTTCCGGGTCGCAAACGCAGGCCGGACTGGTCGGGTCTGGTCCTCACGAATTGCAAGGTAGCTCTTCTCGATGTTGATCTTGGAATTCCTGGCCAAGCGGATCGCGCAGGGCATCCTGATCGTCTTCATCACCTCGCTGATCATCTTCACGCTGCTGCGCGTGGTGCCGGGCGATCCCGTGCGCCTGATCGTCGGCGGCATGGCGCCGGCCGACGTGGTCGAGAAGGTCGCGACCAAGATGGGGCTGCGCGACCCCATCATCGTGCAATATGGTCGCTACATGCGCGGGTTGCTCCAGGGTGACCTCGGGCAATCCTATTTGCGGCCGCGCAGCGGCATGATCGCGACCGGCGGGCAATATGTCGACCCGACCAAGTCGGACATGGCGCCGGTGATCGATCTCATCCTCGAACGCCTGCCGTTCACGCTGCAACTGGGCGGCATGGCGCTCGTGTTCGCACTGCTGCTGTCGTTCCCCATCGGCATCGCGGGCGGACTGCACCAGCATCGCTGGCAGAATGCGCTCGCGTTCGGGGTGCAGTCGCTATTCGTCTCGATTCCGAATTTCTGGCTCGCGATTGTTCTGATCCTGTTCCTGTCGGTGAAGCTGAAGCTGTTGCCGGCGCTCGGCTACCAGGGATTTTCCTATGTCATCCTGCCGGCCCTCGTGCTGGCGGTGGAGATCGCCCCCTTCATCATCCGTACGCTGACGACCTCGCTCGGCGAAGTGATGCAAGCGCCGTTCATCGATGAGGCGCGGGTGCGTGGCCTGTCTCGCCGCCGCATCGTCTATTCGCACGCCCTGCGCAACGCCGCGGTGCCGCTGGTCAACCTGCTCGGGATCCAGCTTTCGACGCTGATCGGCGGCGTTCTCGTGATCGAATACATCTTCGATTATCCGGGCCTCGGCAATCTGACCGTGGTCTCGGTCGTCGGGCGTGACTTTCCGGTCATCCAGGGCATCGCCATCACGACCAGCGCCGTCTTCGTCTTCATCAATATCATTGTGGATTTGGTCGCCTATATGATCGATCCCCGCGTGGAGATCTGATCATGACGGCCACCACGATCGTCGCTGAGGAGCCTGGCTTGCCGGCGGCCCGGATCCGTTCGGTCAACCGCCGCATCATGCTCGCGGCCTGGCGCATGCCGAGCTTCAGGATCGGCTTCTTCATCTTCATGGCGCTGCTGCTGGTCTCGGCGATCTATCCCGAGGTGTCCTCGATCAGTGCGACCAAGATGGTGGTGAAGGACAAGTTCATGTCGCCGGTCTTTCTCGGCGACAAATGGACCTGGGATCACCCGTTGGGCACGGACCAGCTCGGCCGCGACATGCTGATGCGTTGCCTGATCGGCCTGCGCTATTCGCTGCTGGTCGGCGTCGTCACGGTCCTGCTCATCTTCGTCATCGGCTGCGGTCTCGGCCTGTTCGCGGGCTTCAAGGGCAAATGGTGGGACACCATCATCATGCGGATCACGGACGCGCAATTGTCGATCCCGATGATCATCCTGGCGATCACCATTCTCGGCGTATCCCGGCCGACGGTGCCGACCATCATCATCGTGCTGGCGCTGTCCGGCTGGCCGCTCTACGCGCGCGTGGCGCGCAGCGCCGCGGTCACCGAGCGCGGCAAGGAATATGTCCGCGGCCTGCGCGTGCTCGGCGCCGGGGACTGGCGGATCCTGCTTCTGTTCGCCGCGCCGAACATCTTGCCGCCGATCGCATTCGTTGCCGTGCTCGACGTCGCCCGCATGATGATCTTCGAGGCGATCCTCGGCTTCCTGGGGCTCGGCATTCAACCGCCGACGCCGAGCTTCGGCAGCATCATCGCCGATTCCCGCAAATATCTGATCAATGCCTGGTGGATCGCGACCGCGCCGGGCGTGTTCCTGGCCGTCGCGCTGACCTCGATCAACCTGATGGGGTCGGCGCTCGAGAAGGCGCGCAACCGGATCTATGGAGGTCTCTGAGATGGAGCTCTCGCTCATTCTGGAGGTCGACGACCTCACGGTCGGCGCTGCGGCGCCGGGCGCCGCGCCGATCCTCGATCACATTTCCTTCCGCCTCAACACGTCGGAGATCTTCGGCATCTATGGTGAAAGCGGCGCCGGAAAGACCGTGCTCAGCCGCGCATTGGCGAACTGGCTGCCGGAAAGCCTGGAGTACCGCTCCGGACGGGTCACGTTTGCCGGCCATGACATTCTCGGCGCCGGGGCGCGCGAGGTGCGGATCGGCCGCGACATCGCCTATATCGGCTCCAAGCCGCAAAGCTCGCTCGATCCGACGGTGCCGGTCGGGACCCAGATCGCGGAGAAGCTGCACAGCGTCAGGCCGGAATGGAATCCGCGGGAATGCCGCGAGCGGGTCGTGCAGCTGCTCGGCGAGGTCCGGATTCCATCGCCGAAAGAGCGCTATTGGGATTACCCCGCGAAATTCTCCGGCGGCATGATGCAGCGCGCGATGATCGTGGATGCGATCTGCGCCGAGCCCGCCGTCCTGATCGCCGACAACATCACCCAGCCGCTCGATGTCACGATCGCGGCGCAGATCGTGGCGCTGCTCCACGACCTGTGCCTGCGCCACAGGATGGCGACGATCTACCTTTCGTCTTCCCTGCCGACGCTCGGCCAGTTCGGCGAGCGCACGGCCGTGCTCCATCAGGGCCGCTTCGTCGAGCAGCAGGGGTTCGCCGACCTGCTCGCCTCGCCGCAGACCGACTACACGCGCAAGGCCATTGCCAGCGTGCCGCGCATGTGGGCGACCGCGGAGGGCCCGCCGGCCCGCCGCAAGGCGCAGGATGAAGTGCCCCTGATGAAGGTGGAGCACGTTGTCCGGACTTATCGCGCGCGCAAGCGGGGGACGTTCAATACCTACAGCAACGTGCAGGCGGTGCGCGGCGTGACGCTCGACATCATGCCGCGCGAGAATTTCGGCATTGTCGGGGAGTCCGGCTGCGGCAAGTCGACCCTGACGCGCCTGTTGGCCTGGCTGGAGGTTCCCGACAACGGCAGCATTGTCCTCAACGGCACGTCGCTCGAGACGTTGTCGCCGCGCGAGCTGATCCGCGCGCGCGGCGAATTCCAGCTGCTGCTGCAGGATCCGTACAACGCGCTGCCGCCGCGCACCACCGTCGGCCGCATGATCGAGGAGAGCCTGCTGATCCGCGGCAATGTCGCCCGCGCGGACCTGCGCAACCGGGTCATCGCGGCGATGGCCGAGGTCGGTCTCGCCGCCGAGCTCTACGAGCAGCTCCCGAACGCGCTCTCCACCGGCGAGCGCCAGCGCATCTCGATCGCGCGCGCGCTGATCCTCGATCCCAAGCTTCTGATCCTCGACGAAACTTTGACCGCGCTGGATCAGCGCGAGCAGTCCAGGCTGATCGACCTGTTCTCGAAGCTGCAGGAGAAGAACGACCTCACCTACGTCTTCATCTCCCATGATCTCGCAATGGTGCGCAAGGTCTGCACCCGCATTGCCGTGATGTATCTCGGCGAGATGGTCGAGATCGCCGACAACCGCGAGCTGTTCTTCGATCCCCAGCATCCCTACACCAAGGCATTGCTCTCGGCGGCCCCCACGCTGGAGCAGAAACCGTTCAACCCCGCCGATTTCCTGCTGGAGGGCGAGCCGCCGAGCCCGATTGATATCCCGGCAGGATGCAGCTTTGCCTCGCGCTGCCCGAAGGCGTTCGGCCGCTGCCGGGTGGAGACGCCGAAGCTGGTCGAACACACGCCGGGGCGCTTCGCCGCCTGTCACCTTCTCGACAGCGGGCAGGCGCAGGCTGCGGCCTGAGCGCTCAGGGTCGCGGCTTGAACGGCCAGTCCATCCCGAAGGAGCGCATGTCTTCCAGCGCCTTGGTCACCTGCAGCACGCCGAGGTCGTCGAAGCGGTGTCCGATCACCTGGACGCCGATCGGCAGATGGCGGGAATCGAATGCCGTGCAGATGGTGGAGGCCGGCTGGCAGGTCTGGTTGAACATGGCGGTGAACAGCGTGTGCTCGAGCGGCATTTCGCGCGACACACCCGGCTCCTCGGCCGGGAAATTCACCACCGGCAGAGTCGGGGCGATGACATAGTCCCAGCCCTCGAAGGCCGCAAGCAGCGCCGCCTTCATCTTGCCGATCTGGCCCAGCGCCCGGTAGAGGTCGGCGCCCGAATGCTTCGCCCCGCCGAGACACCACGTACGAACATAGGGATTGATATCGCGTGCGGTGTCGCCATGCGACGGCAGCGACGTATATTCGAGATAGCCGCGCACCTGGAGGAACAGGTCGATCGGCGCATAGGCGTCGTCGGCGAGCGGCGAGGTGAACGGCTCGACGATCGCGCCCGCGCCGGTGAGCAGCTTTCCGGCTGCTTCGACTGCGCTGCGAACCGCCGCCTCCGCCTTCATGCCGAAGCCCATGTCGGTGAGGACGCCGATCTTCAGTCCCTTCACGTCGCGCTTCAGACGCTCGTGATAGCGCACGCCATCGGCGGGCAGGCTCCAGGTGTCGCGCTCGTCCTGCCGCGTCAGTACGGTCAGCAGGCGCGCGACATCGTCCACGCCGCGGCCCATCGGGCCCGCCATGCGCATGGTGTCGGCGGGCAAATGCGGCACACGGCCGTGGGTCGGCTTCAGTCCGACTAGTCCGCAATGGGCGGCCGGAAGGCGGACCGAGCCCGCGATATCCGTGCCGACGGAAACATAGCCGGCGCCGGCTGCCACGGAGGCGCCCGCGCCGGCCGACGAGCCGCCCGTATTCCACGCGAGTCCCCAGGGGTTGCGGGTGACGCCGTGCAGCGAACTGATGCCCGACGCCATCAGGCCGCAATCCGGCATCGTGGTCTTGGCAAAGATCACGGCGCCGGCCTCGCGGAGCGCAATCGCCGGCGGCGAGTCGTAGTTTGAGGGCGGCAGAGCGCGATTGGCGCCGATGCCGTGAAAATAGGGCCAGCCGATCATGGCCACGCTGTCCTTGACCGTCATGGGCACGCCGTCGAGCGGACCCAGCGCGGCTCCCGCCTTCCATCGCGCTTCCGAGCCTTGCGCGCTCGCCATGGCTTCGTCCGGACGGAAGCAGAACAGGGCATTGATCGCGGGATTGACCGCCTCGGCATGGCCGAGCACGGTTCGCAACACCTCCACCGGCGACAATGTGCGCGATGCGTATGCCTCCGTCAGCCCCGCAAGGTCCATCCCGATCAGTTCTGCAGCAGACATCTTGGCCTCTATAAGTGGCGTTCTGGATCAATGTCCGGATAGCCAAAGTCGCCCCCATCGGGGTAGTGCCGCTGCCCCAAGGGCATGATTTGGTGGAGCGCGAGGCATCCCTTTTGCATCTGTCTTGATCGAATTTGTCATCAAACCGGGAGGCCTGCGAAAAAGCGGGCCGAACGACACGCGCGAGAGATAGAAGTCGTCATGAACCAATCTGGAACGCAAGTCGCCACGGTCCGGAACTACATTGCCGGGCTCCCGGGATGGGGGACCGGCGATATCGTGATCGAGCCAGCCATTCCGATCCTCGCCTCGCCAAGCTGGCGCGGGGTCGACGGCTCTCCCTGGCGCGCCACCAGGAACGGAAGCGGCGAAAGCATCTTCATCAAGAGCATGGATGTTGACGCCAAGCTCTATATCGACGTTGCCTGCGCCTTCGAGGCGGCCCGGCGCGCATCCGATCTCGGCATCGGTCCCAAGGTGCTTGCCGCGGATCCGGACGCAGGACTTCTGGTCATGGAGGACCTCAACCGGGGCTGGCGGGTCGGCACGTTGGAGAGGATGCTGGAGCCGAAGATCGTCGACGCGGTTATCGCGGCGCGGCGTCTGTTCCAGACAGGTGCGCCATTGCCGCGGCGCATGGGAGTCTTCGACGAGATCGAGCATTTCTATGCAGCAGCGAAGGCCGCGAAGGCGCAACTACCCTCGGATGCGGAATGGCTGGTCAAGGAGCTGCGTTTTGCCGCCGACGCCTTCAGGAATCTCGACATCACGCCGGTGCCGATCCATGGCGATGGCAATGTCTCGAACATCCTGATCAGCGATACCGGCGAGGTTCGCCTGATCGATTGGGATCGCGCCACGACGGCCGACGCGCTGGAGGACCTCGGCAGCTTCCTTGTGGAAGCCTTCGCGCAGGAGCCGGAGGCGCGCGACGCCTTCAGCCGCAACACCGGCGGATTCGACGAGAGCGCATTCTGCCGCGCCCGCATCTACGGCGTGGCGGATGATTTGCGCTGGGGCCTGATCGGCGCCGTACTCGCCGCGAGATCGCCGCGCAACACGTTTGAGTTCTATAAGTTCGCCAGCTGGCGTTTCGTGCGTTGCCGCATGATGGTCCGGGAGCCGCGCTTTGGCGAGATGCTTCGGAGGATCGCATGACTGTCCGTAGGAAGATGGGCGAGGGGACGACAGTCCACGAGCGCAATGTCGAAGCGGCGATCGCCCGCGTGCCGCAATGGTACGGCAAGGAGGCCGCCTATACCCCGCTGGTCGGCGGCCTCATGAATCAGAACTGGCTGGTCGAGATATCCGGCGATGGACGGCGCTACTTCGTCAAGGTCCCCGGCGAGGGCTCAGAGATGTTCATCGATCGCGTGACTGCCAATGAGGCTGCGCGCAATGCCCACGCCATGGGCGTTGCGCCCGAAGTGATCTTTTTCGATGCCGCGGACGGGCTCGAGATCAGCGAATTCCTCGAAGGCTATCGCGCCTGCACCAATGCCGATTTCGGCAATGCCGCCATCCAGGCCGACGTTCTCGACCTTTATCGGCGTCTGCATGCCGGCCCGAAGCTCGGCCAGACCAAGACCATCTTCGACATGATCGAAGAACATATTGAGCAGGGCAGGGAGCTGGGAGCCCATTTCCCACAGGACATGCCCTGGCTGATGCATCGCTACAATCAGGCCAAGTCGGCGTTCCTGGCGTCGGGTCTCGATCTTGTGCCGTGCTTCAACGATCCGATGCCGGGTAATTTCCTGATCTCGGCGGAATCAGGCGCTCCCAAGCCGATGAAGCTGATCGACTACGAGTTCGCATCCAACAACGAACGCAGCTATGAGCTTGGCGTCCTCTTTGCCGAGATGTTCTTCGACGAGCAGCTGACGGAGGCTCTCATCGAGCAATATCTGGGCGAGGTGCGGCCGCAGATGGTCGCGCGCGTCATCCTCAACCGGGCGCTCGCCGACATGAAATGGGCGTCATGGGCGGTCGTGAACCGAAAGCTCAAGGACTGGGATTTCGACTATCAGAAGTACGGTGTCTGGAAATACATGCGCGCCCACGACGTGATGTACGATCCCCGCTGGGATGGCTGGTTGCGGCTCGTCTGAGCCGCGCGGCCGGATGGTTTCCGCAGCTATTGATTGAGGATCGCGAGCGCCTGCTCGAGCAGGCTGTCGTTCGCGGCCGCGATGATTCGTCCATCGGATTCCGGCGACAGCGGCCGCCCGTGCCAGTCGCGGACGATGCCGCCAGCGCCCTCGACCACCGGAATCAGCGCCATGAAGTCGAACGACTTGAGAGAGGTTTCGACGACGAGATCACAGTGGCCGGATGCAAGAAGGCCATATTGATAGCAGTCGCCGCCAAATCGGCGGAACATGGCCTTCTGGCTGAGCGCGTCGTAGCGGGCCCAGTCGCCCGGCGTGAAGAAGTCCGGCGATGACGTGTAGATCTGTGCATCTTCCAGTCGCGTGGTGCGGCTCACCCTTGCCAGCTTGCCGTTGAAGGTGGTGCCTTGCCGGGTGCCGTACCACCGCTCCGCCAGCGCGGGCATATCGATCATGCCGGCGGCGACCGAACCATCTCTCTCGTCGGCGAGCGCGACGAGCGTGCCGAACAGTGGCATGCCGGAGATAAAGCTCTTCGTTCCGTCGATCGGATCGAGATACCACGTGTAGCGATCCCCGGCCGTCGATCCCATCTCCTCGCCGAGGATGCCGTGATCGGGGAAGCGCGAGCCGATCAGCCGCCGCAGTTCCATCTCGATCGCACGATCGGCGATCGTGACCGGCGTCAGGTCCTGCTTGCGCTCGAAATCGACGCTGGAACGGAAGTGCGTCACGGCGATCCGGCCGGCCACGTCGGCAAGTTCGTTGAAGAACGAAGCGAGCTCGCTTGCAGATAATCTGTCCTGAATGTCGTCCAATGATCGCTCCGGGCGGGAGGCGCGCCGGCGTCGCGGGACGCACGACGCCTTGCCTTGGGATGGGGCGCTAAGCGGTCTCGTGGACCGGCTGCTTGTCGATCTCCCAATAGGGAGAGCCGAATCCGTTGCGCAGCGCCACTCGGGGAGGGCTCTTCGGCTGCGGCGCCGACACCGGCGTCTGGCGAACGTCGCGCGGCGCCACCTTGAAGTGCCGGCTGAAGCAGCGGGAGAAATGCGACACGTTCTTGAAGCCGACTTCGTAGGCGACCTCCGAGACGGTCCGTCGGCCCTTGGGGTCGGCGACCAGAATCTCGTACGCCCGCTGCAGCCGCCTGGTCTGGACGAACTGGCTGACCGTGGTCTCGTTGTCGTTGAACAGGCTGTAGAGATAGCTGAGCGAGATGCGGCTCGAAGCCGCGATCTTTTTCGGTGACAACGACTGGTCGCCGAGATGGCTCTCGATGAAGTCGACGATCCGGCGGCGCAGGTGATAGCGCGCGTTGCGAACATCGGTTGCCGCGCCGCGATCCTCCGATCCGATCGTCAACGCGACGAAGCTGACCATTTCGGTCGCGAGCGCCTGGGGGTTCGGCGGCGGCGAGGCGACGAACAACTCGGCCACGCTGCGGATCATGCCTGCGAGCAGGTGCGTCATCTGTTCGTTCGGCTTGAAACGCCGGCTGATGTGATCTTCAACCGAGACAAGCCGGCCGCGCAGCTCGGCGGCCGGAATGCGCAGCATCAGGAAGCGCGCGGTCTTGTCGGACGACAGTTCGTAGAAGGCGAGTTCGCTGAGCAGGACATATTCGCCGGGACGTGCGATCCCGATGCGGCTGTCTTGGCTGAATGCGACGCATCCGGTCAGGGGAAACACCAGCACATAGGCGGCATCGTGGATGCAGGCGACGCGCTCCCAGTTGCGGGCAAAGGCGTGGTCCGGCCCGATCAGCTCGAGATCGAGGCGCCCGATCCGGGTCGGCCAATCCTGCGTGGGACCGGGGCCTTTGTCGTTGCCAACATGAAGGCCGGTGTGTTCCTCGCAGGAAGCAACAGATGTCAGGCGTGCCATGGCTGGGCCTTTCTCAGGGTTGCGCAACGATGATCTCCGTTCCGGCCGCACGGAGAGCGGTTGCCAGAGCTCCCTCTGGTTGCCGATCGGTAACCAGACGATCGATATCGGTCCAATGTGCGAAGACGGTGAGCGCACGCTGGTCGAATTTGCTGTGATCGGCCACCAGGATGGCCTCTGCGGCGCGCTTGGCCATCGCGCCATAGATGGCGCCGGCCTCATCGTCGGCATCGTTCGCACCGCGCGCGCTGATGCCGGTCGCGCTCACGATGGCGCGGTTGGCCTCATAGCTGTTGATGTTCGCGATCGTCTGCGTGCCGAACACATAGCCTTCGGTGGGGTGATAGCGGCCGGGACAGCAGAGCACACGGATCGACGGATTGACCGCCAGCGCTGCCGCAATCGCATAATCATGGGTGATTACGGTGATATCGTGCGCGCGTGAGGCCAGCCGTCTCGCGATGTGAAACGTGGTCGCGCCGGCGCCGAGCATCAGCACCTCGTTCGGCAGGATGAGGTCGGCGATCACCGCGGCCATCGCCTCGCGCTCGGCGATCATGATCGCCTTGCGATCGGTCAGCGCCGGTTCAAGCGCGAAGGGACGGGACGCTCCGCCATAGGTACGGTTGATGAGCTTTTGCTCCTGAAGCTCCATCAGATCGCGACGTATGGTCTCGCCGGAGACGCCGAGCACGGCGGCGAGCTCGGAAGCCCGCAGCGTCGGCGCGGCGGTGAGCTGCGAGATGATGTGCTTGTGGCGCGCGAGCTTCGAGAGGCGGTCGCCGTCGGCCTTTCGTGGCCGCTTGTCGGCCGCAGCAGGGGCGTCACTCGTCATTCCGCTGTCTCTCCGGCTGCAAACCTCACCAGCGTCCGTCCCATGATCGTTCCCCAAGCGATGTTGTGAGTCCACACCAATTATGTGGAAAATTCCCCATTTTTTGGGCGCCGCGCTGCCTATGGACTTCGCATAGGAATCGCGGCGATCGCATAAGGCACTGAAACATATGGAGTATGCTTTTGGAATGCGGAGCGCATGCCTGACGTTCTGGTGTCTCTTGCCTGCAATCCGCTTTTCAATTGTGGGAATTCGCACATAGCTCCAAGGTCGCGGTGGAACGGCTGGGGCATGATCGCTGCAGGGACGGCTTTGGTCCGCGCAGGCCGCGGGCCAAAGGAAGGCAGGCGATGCAGCAGGAAAAAGAGATTCTGGCGTTGAACGCCTTCGATCAGAGCCGGGTGTCGTCAATGGACCCAGAGCTCGGCGAGGCGGTGCAACGGCGCCTGCGTTCGTTCGGAAAGGCCTCGGTCCTGTTCTATCAGGAGCCGATCCGGATGGCGCGCGCTGAAGGCGTCTATATGTTCGACGTCGATGGCCGGCGCTATCTCGACCTCTACAACAACGTCCCGTCGGTCGGGCATTCGCATCCGCGCGTTGTCGAAGCGATCAGCCGTCAGGCCGGCCTGCTCAGCACGCACACACGCTATCTCAACGACGTCGTCGATGGCTACGCGGAGCGTCTCCTGGCGACGTTTCCGCGCGGGATCGATCATCTGGTGCTGACTTGCACCGGCAGCGAGGCGAATGACCTTGCGCTGCGGGTCGCGAAAGTGGCAACCGGGCGGACGGGCTTCATCGTCACGGAGACCGCCTATCACGGCAACAGCGCAGCCGTGACCGATGTCTCGCCGTCCTCGCGTCCCGATCAGCCGCTGCCGCCCCACGTGCGGGCTGTTCCCGCACCGGAGATGTATCGCAATCCGGTCGGCGATCCTGGCCAGCGCTTTGCTGACAGCGTTGCCGCAGCGATCACCGATCTCGAGCGAAGCGGCTTCGGCTTTGCCGCGTTGCTGGTGGACACGATTTTTTCGAGCGACGGCATCTATCCCGACCCTGCCGGCTTCCTGGCACCCACCGTGAAGCTCGTCCACGAACGTCAGGGACTGTTCATCGCCGACGAGGTGCAGCCCGGCTTCGGACGAACCGGGGCGGCGATGTGGGGTTTCGCGCGCCATGGCGTCGTCCCCGACATCGTCACGATGGGTAAGCCCATGGGCAACGGCTTTCCGATGGGCGGCGTCGCCATGCGCGCCGCACTGCTCGATCGCTTCGCCTCGGAGGTGAAGTACTTCAACACCTTCGGCGGCAACCCGGTGGCCGCGGCCGCAGGCCTTGCCGTGCTCGACGTCATCGACGACGAGGGCCTGATGCAGAATGCGCGCGAGGCCGGCCGTCACCTGATGGATGGATTGCGCGAGATCGGCAATCGCCACATGAACATCGGAGACGTTCGTGGTGCCGGCCTGTTCATCGGGCTCGAGCTCGTGCGTGACCGCGACAGCAAGGAGCCCGCAGCGGAGCTCGCGGGCCTGCTGATCAACCGCCTTCGCCAGCGCGGCATCCTGATCGGTGCTGCCGGTCCGTTCGGCAGCACGCTCAAGATTCGTCCACCGCTGTGCTTCGGCAAGGACCACGCCGACATATTCATCACCGCCTGCGACGAGGAGTTGCGCGAGATCGCCGCGTCCTGAAGCGATCGCCGATAGCCCGCGATGCCACAGAAGCCGAAGATTTGAAGATCATGGATGCAAGAAGCGTAAGAACCGCCGCCGAGGCGAAGGCTCTTGTCGAGGAGCGGGGCCTGTCCCACGTCAAGCTCGGCATCGTCGATCTCGACGGCGTCATTCGCGGAAAATATCTCGCGCGCGACAAGTTCGTCGGCGCGCTGGAGGGCGGCTTCAGCTTCTGCGACATCGTGTTCGGCTGGGACTCCAGCGACCAGATGTACGACAATTGTGCGTTCACCGGCTGGCATACCGCCTTTCCCGACGCGACCGCGCGCATCGATCCTTCGACCTGCCGCAATGTGCCGACGGAAGAGAACATGCTGTTCTTCCTCGGGGAGTTCGAGGGCGCCGCGGCCGCGCTGTGTCCGCGCCGGCTGCTTCGCCGCGTCATTGATCGTGCCGAGGGTATGGGGTTCTCGCCGTCCGTGGCTGCGGAGTTCGAGTTCTTCGTGTTCGACGAGACGCCGCACAGCGTGCGCGAGAAGGGCTTTCGCGGCTTGAGGAATCTCACGCCGGGCTGGTTCGGCTATTCCATGCTGCGCGCCTCCGTCGAGTCCGAATTTCATCGCTCGCTGCTCAAGCTCTGCAACGAGATGGACATGCCGGTCGAAGGCCTGCACACGGAGACCGGACCCGGCGTGCTGGAGGCCGCGATCCAATACACCGATGCGCTTGCCGCCGCCGACCGCGCAGTGCTGTTCAAGACCTTCTCCAAGGTCTGGGCCGAGTGTCAGGGCAAGATGCTCACCTTCATGGCCAAATGGTCGAACGCCTATCCCGGACAATCCGGGCATCTGCATCTGTCGCTGCGCGACCGGGACGGCAATCCGGTATTTCACCAGAACGGCAGGCCCGGCGACATGTCCGACATCATGCGCTGGTTCGTCGGCGGCCAGCAGGCGCTGCTTCCGGAGCTGCTTGCGATGGTTGCCTCGACCGTGAACAGCTACTCGCGCCTGATCCCCGGCTTCTGGGCGCCGACCGATGCGACCTGGGGGATCGAGAACCGTACCTGCGCGTTGCGCGTGATTCCCGGCAAGCCGGCGAGCCAGCGCGTCGAGTACCGCGTCGCCGCCGCCGACATCAATCCGTATCTCGCAATCGCGGCTGCGCTCGGATCGGGCCTCTGGGGAATCGAGCACAGGATCGAACCGGACGAGCCGATCACCGGCAATGCCTATGAGCGCAAGCATCCGCCCGGGCGCGCGTTTCCGCGCACGCTGTCGGAGGCCGCCGACCGGCTGGTCGCCTCGCAGGCGGCCCGCAACCTGTTCGGCGACGTCTTCGTCGATCACTACGCGATGACGCGGCAGTGGGAGGAGCGCGAGTTCCGCAAGGCCATCACCGACTGGGAGCTCGCACGCTACTTCGAGATTATCTGAGACGGATCCTCCCTTTCGAAACGAGTGACATCACGTGAACGATATCGTCTGCATTTCGCCAGTCGACGGCAGCGACGTTGCCCGGCGGCCCGTCGCAACAGATGCCGAGATCGCAGCGGCTCTCGCGCAAGCGCGGAAGGCGCAGCAAGAATGGTCGCGAGTGCCGCTCACCGAGCGCAAGGCCATGATGCTCGCCTTCCTGCACGAGATGCGGGCGCAGAACGACGAGGTCGTTCCAGAGCTTGCGATGCAGATGGGCCGGCCGGTGCGCTATGGCGGCGAACTGCGCAGCCTGGAGGAGCGCGTCCGCGCACTGGTCGAGCTCAGCGACGAGGCGCTGGCGCCGATCGTGCCGACTGAGCGTCCCGGCTTCCGCCGCATGATCAAGCGCGTCCCCGCGGGCATCGTACTGGTGATCGCGCCCTGGAACTATCCCTATCTCACGGCGGCCAACACCATCGTGCCGGCGCTGCTGGCCGGCAACGCCGTGATCCTGAAGCATGCCGCGCAGACCCTGCTGGTCGGCGAGCGTTTCCAGGCGGCACTGGACCGGGTCGGCCTGCCCAAGGGATTGTTCAGGACGCTCACGCTCGACCATGCCGCGACCGGCGAGCTGATTTCATCGCGCTCGGTCGACCATGTGAACTTCACCGGCTCGGTCGCCGGCGGCCTGGCGGTCGAGCGGGCGGCGGCCGGGACATTCATAAGCCTTGGGCTGGAGCTCGGCGGCAAGGATCCGGCCTATGTGCGGCCGGACGCCGATTTCGATTTCGCGGTCGAGCAGCTCGTGGACGGCGCCTTCTACAATTCCGGCCAGTGCTGCTGCGGCATCGAGCGGATTTATGTGCATGAGCAGATCTATGACTCCTTTGTGGACGCCTTTGCGGGCCTGACCGCGCGCTACCAGCTCGGCAACCCGCTGTCGCAGGACACGACGCTCGGCCCCATGGCGGCGGCGCGCTTTGCCGATACCGTTCGCGCCCATATCGGCGAGGCCGTGGCAAAGGGCGCGCGGCCTCTGATCGATCCGGCCCGGTTCCCGGCGGACAAGATCGGTACGGCCTATCTGATGCCTCAGGTTCTGATCGGCGTCGATCACTCGATGCGGGTGATGATGGAGGAGAGCTTCGGGCCCGCGGTCGGCCTCATGAAGGTCTCCTCCGATCAGGAGGCGGTTGGCCTGATGAACGACAGCTCCTATGGTCTGACCGCATCGGTCTGGACCGAGGACGCCGCCGCAGCCGAACGCATCGGCGACGGCATCGCGACAGGCACCGTGTTCATGAACCGCTGCGATTATGTCGATCCGGCCCTGGCGTGGACCGGCGTCAAGGACACCGGACGTGGTGCCGGCATGTCGCGCCTCTGCTTCGAGGCGCTGACCCGCCCCAAATCATTCCACCTTCGCATCGAGCATTGAGAGCAGCACATGGATGTTCAGATCACCGGCGCCTGGAATTTCCCGACGCGCGTCGTCACCGGCGCGGGCCGCATTGCCGAGCTTCCGGAGGCGTGCCGGACCAACGGCCTCACCAGGCCGTTGCTGGTCACGGACCACGGGCTCGCCAAGACCGATCTCATCGTCGGCATTGTCAACCGCGTGCGCGAGGCGGGCATTCCGCTCGCCGTGTTTTCCGACGTGAAGGCCAATCCGACCGAAACGAACCTGAGGGCCGGCGTCGATGCCTTCAAGGCCGGCGGCCATGACGGCGTGATCGCGGTGGGCGGAGGTTCGGCGCTGGACGTCGGCAAATGCGTGGCGTTCATGGTGGCGCAGTCGCGGCCGGTCTGGGACTTCGAGGACATCGGCGACTGGTGGACGCGCGCCAACACCAAGGGCATCGCGCCGATCATTGCGGTGCCGACGACGGCAGGCACGGGGTCCGAGGTCGGCCGCGCCGGTGTGATCACCCGTGAAGATACTCATGAGAAGAAGATCATCTTCCATCCCATGATGATGCCGAGGATCGCAATCGAGGATCCCGAGCTCGCGGTCGGTCTCTCGCCGTTTCTCACCATGGCAACCGGCATGGATGCGCTCTCGCACTGCTTCGAGGCCTACTGCGTCAAGGCGTTTCACCCGCTCGCCGACGGCGTCGCGCTTGAGGGGATGAAGATCGTCGATACCTATCTGCCGCGCGCGGTCGAGAACGGTCGCGACCTCGAAGCTCGCGCCTACATGTTCGCCGCGGCCTCGATGGGAGCCACCGCGTTCCAGAAGGGGTTGGGAGCGATCCACTCCGTATCCCATCCGGTCGGCGCCCGATACGATACGCATCACGGGCTGACCAATGGTGTGGTCTTCCCTTACGTCCTTGTCTGCAACAAGGCTGCGATCGCCGACAAGATTCCGCACATTGCCCGCGCGCTCAACCTGCCGGGCCATGACTTCGACGCCGTGCTGTCCTGGCTGCTGGCCTTCCGCAAGAAGCTCGGCGTGCCGCATACGCTCGCCGAGCTCGGCGTGAAGGAGGTCGATGCCGGAACGATCGCGGCCGATGCCGTCAAGGATCCGACGGCGGGTGCCAATCCGCGGCTGTTGACCGAGATGGAGTTCAAGCAGCTGACGCTGGCCGCCATTCGAGGCGATCTTGGAAGCTGAACCGTGCTGAGCCTGCTCGTCCTCGAGGGCAACGCGGTGGCCGACCGGCGACGGATCGCCGAGACGGCGGGCGCGATGCCCGCGGAGAGCTATGCGGCGGTCCTGCGGTCGCTTGCACCTCGCGCCGCCGTTGATATCGCGACGCCGGCCGATGCGAGCCTCACTCTGCCGCAACCGCTGGACGCTTACGACGGCATCGCGATCACGGGATCGGCCCTGAATATCCACCAGCGGAAGGTCGAGGCGCTGCGGCAGATCGACCTCGTGCGCGAGATCTTCGTCCGCGGCCTGCCAATGTTCGGCTCGTGCTGGGGCCTGCAGCTCGCGACGGTCGCGGCGGGTGGCGAGGTCGGTCCCAACTCGGCGGGTCGCGAGGTCGGATTCGCGCGCAGGATCACGCTGACGCCTGAAGGCCGCGCTCATCCCATGCACGTTGGCCGTGCGGCGATGTTCGACGCGCCGGCCATCCACAGCGATACTGTCACCCGCCTTCCGCAGTCCGCAACCGTCACCGCTTGGAACGCCATGTGCGAGGTTCAGGCGGCGGAGATCCGTTTCGGTCTTGGGCTATTCTGGGGCGTGCAATATCATCCCGAATATCGCCTGCACGATGTCGCGACCGTCATCCGGCGCTACGGACAGATCCTGGTTGACGAGGGCTTCTTTGCCGATCTGGACGCGCTCGCGCGATATGCGGCCGACCTCTCGGCGCTCGACGCGGATGAGCGGCGTGGCGATCTCGCCTGGAAATTTGCACTTCACCGCGACATCCTGAGCCATGATTGTCGGCAGACCGAGCTGAGAAACTGGATCGCATCGCTGGAGCAGACATGACCGCATTGCATGACCTCATCGCGCGCTTTGCCAGGATCGGCGCGACCGACGACGGCGGCGTGTGCCGGCTGGCCGGAACGGCACTCGACAAGGAGGCGAGGGACCTCTTCCTGCGCGAGATCGTCGATCGCGGTCTTGTTCCCAGGATCGATGCGATCGGCAACTTGTTTGGCGTCGCGATGCTGGCGCCTGCGTCCGCCGATGTCGTCATGACCGGCTCGCACCTCGATTCCCAGCCGACAGGAGGACGATACGACGGGGCCTTCGGCGTCCTTGCCGGGATCCTCGCGGTCGAGGCAGTCAGGGAGCGTTGCCTTGCCAATCCCGGCGCCGCGCGACGCAACCTCGCCGTCATAAACTGGACCAATGAGGAGGGTGCCCGTTTCCAGCCCAGCCTGACGGGCAGCTCCGTCTTCGCCGGCGCCCTGAGCTTGAAGGATGCATACGCGTGCAGCGACGGAGAGGGCGTCACCCTGGGCGAGGCGCTGTCAGCGATTGGCTATTGCGGTACGACGCCGCTCGAACACAATCCGGTGCGCTATGTCGAGCTGCACGTGGAGCAGGGCGATCGCCTGGAGCAGGCGGCCGCCGACATTGCCGCGGTGTCCGGCGCGTGGATGACGCGCAAGATATCGGTGATGTTCGAAGGCGACTACTCGCACACCGGACCGATGCCGATGGCGCTCCGCCGCGACGCCCTTCGCGCAGCGGCCCGGGCGATCGAGGCGCTCTACCAGGAGGTCGCGAGCGAGAATGCGGGCGCCCATGCCTCCGCGGCGCGCATCAGCGTTTACCCCAACTCGCCGAATGTCGTGGCAGGCCGTGTTCGGGTCTGGTTCGAGATCCGGCATGAAGACGAAGCCGTGGTCTCGGCGATCAGCGACCGCTTTCTGAAGCGTATAGAGCGCGAGTCGGGCGAGATTGGCATCGGCCTCTCGATCGCTGCCGACGAGAAGCGAGCGGGGACCCTGCTCGACCCGGCCGGAGTGGCCCTGGTTCTTTCTGCCGCCGCCGATCTCGGTTTCAAGGCCATTACGTTCAAGACCATCACCGGCCACGACGCGCTGGCGATCCAGAAATGTGTCCCGTCCTCGCTGATCTTCGTCCCGAGCCAGGGCGGGCTCAGCCACAACCCGCGTGAGTTCACGGCGCCCGCGGCGCTCGACAAAGGCTACGCCGTGCTCACCGAGGTGTTGTGGGGCATGGTCACCGCGAAGGAGTGAGGCGTTTCGGGTGCGGTGCCTCATGGACGATGAAGGAGCACCACCCCGACAAGTGATCGATTTGCTGGTGGGCCCGACAGGACTCGAACCTGCAACCAGACCGTTATGAGCGGCTGACCTCGCATAAAATAGAGCGCGTCGCTTCGACTGAAGCTGCGACCTTCGCTTGTCGCAGGCCTATGACATCGTCAATACGGCCTTCTATGACGGCTTCGACCAGCAGCTCGCGCTTTCGATTAACGGGAAGAAGCCAAACCTTGACGATGTGATCAAGGAAACCCGCCGGTACGACGTGGCGCCGACTACGCCTGTCGATGTGCCCGCAAAGGGACGGACCGTGACCAAACACTGCGCTTGCACGGTGATTGGTGGAGCTTTTTCATTTGGAAACGGCTGCCAAGCTACTGATATCATTAGAGGCCGTTTTCGGCATTTTTTCCAAATGCACATTGAAATCATTGGATAATCAAACAGGTTTTGATTCCGCCATTCGGAGGTTCGATCCCTCCCGCCCAAGCCATATTCAGGCCATTGATTTTATTACTAAAATGTAAGCGGCCAGCTTGGCTGGCGGCCCGTTTGGAAATCGGCTCCGACCGCCTTGTTCCAGGCTCCGTCATTTGTTGGGTATTTTGATACCGTCCGGTTTCGCGTCCCGCAGATGGTGCCTGCGTTTCTGATGTGGACGATCACGTTGTGCTATTCACCCTGCCACCGGCGATGCAGTGATCGAAGTTGTGCATGGTAGCTCTTCCAGAGCGAGCCCGGAATGACGAAGGCGAATCTCGACGATGTTGTCTCTCCCTAAAACCAAGATACGCGTCCTGCTGCTGGAGGGCGTGAACGACTCGGCAGCACGCATGTTCGAAGGCAATGGCTATACCGAGCTGCAACGTCTGCCGAAGGCGCTGGGTGCTGGCGAGCTCAAGCAGGCACTTTCCGGCGTCCATATGTTGGGGATCCGCTCGCGGACACAGTTGACCGCGGAGATCCTTGAGGCTGCCGACCGGCTGATGGTGATTGGCTGCTTTTCGGTCGGTACCAACCAGGTCGATCTTGATGCCGCGCGACGCTTTGGGATTCCGGTATTCAACGCTCCATACTCCAACACCCGCAGCGTGGCTGAGCTGACCATCGCTGAGATCGTGATGCTGTTGCGCCGGATATTTCCACGGTCGATCTCCGCTCATTCTGGCGGCTGGGACAAGTCCGCCGAGGGTAGCCGCGAGGTGCGCGGCAAGACGCTGGGCATCGTTGGCTATGGCAACATCGGTTCGCAGTTATCGAATCTCGCGGAAGCCATGGGCATGCGCGTCATCTATTTCGATCACACCGACAGATTGCGTCACGGCAATACCGAGCCGGTCGAGACACTGGACGATCTGCTCGCGGCCAGCGACGTCGTTTCACTGCATGTGCCGGAGACGCCGGCCACCGCCAACATGATTGGCGCGGCCCAGCTTGGGCTGATGAAGCCGGGGGCCTATCTGATCAACAACTCGCGCGGCACCGTGGTCGATCTCGATGCGCTGGCAGGCGCCCTGCGTGAGGACAGGCTGGCAGGTGCTGCGGTCGACGTGTTTCCGGTCGAACCGGCGTCGAACAACGACCGCTTCGTCTCGCCATTGCAAGGCTTGTCCAACGTGATCCTCACGCCGCATGTCGGCGGTTCGACGGAGGAGGCGCAAGATCGTATTGGCGGGGAGGTTGCTCGCAAGCTGATTGATTATTCCGATGTCGGCTCGACCTTCGGCGCGGTCAATTTTCCGCAGGTGCAGTTGCCGGCGCGGCCGACCGGTACGCGCTTCATCCATGTCCACCGCAACGTTCCCGGCGTGATGCGTCAGGTCAACGACGCAGTGTCTCGGCACGGAATCAACATCCTGGCGCAATACCTGCAGACCGACCCGGAAGTCGGCTACGTCGTGCTCGAGACCGACGTTGTCGGCGGCGAAGGCGAGGAGCTGTTGGCCGAGCTGAAGGCTATTCACGGCACGATCCGCGTGCGGGTGCTGTACGACCAGAACCGGCCGCAGGGGTGATGAGATGGCGGTGCGTGGCGAAATGTTGTCCTGTTGGCGGTAAGTCGAAAGGGCTTCCATCCGCCTTTGGACGGGTTCGTGATTCGAAATTCGGATTTAGGAGCCAGGTGCGTGCACGAGCTTGACGTTGTGAACGGCACCCGATGCGACCAAGATGCCAGGAGGTGGTGCGTCGTTTGCCGCACCACCGGTCGTCTCAGGGTGAATTACTTGCGTTCAACGAAAATGCCCTGACAATCCGACTCGCTGGCATTTTCAGCGGTGTGCGAGGCTGTAATGGGTCCCGCAAAGGCCGTTCCGGCCTTGGTCTTGTTCTCGCGAACTGTGCCGTCCGGATTGTGAAGCCGCAGGACGCAATCGCTAAGCGCGTAGACCACGAAGGGGACGGGGTGGGAGTGTGGCTTGTCAGTGGTGCCCTTCTTCCAGGTGCCGGCGATCACGCGGAAGTTCTGATCCTCGAAGATGACTTTGTAGGTCGTCGGGTCTGCCTGGTAAGAGGGCGGGGACTCCTGTGCGGCGGCCGAAGCGATCCAGACCATTGCTGCACCCAAACCAAGCACTGTGCGTCGAATCATAACCAAATTCCTTCTTGAGGGGATCGAGAAAAGAAAACTGCACACCAGGCACAGACGAGGGCTCCTGCGCCTGACGATGGGTGAGTTGCGACACGCGAAGTAAAACGACGACGCTTGGTCTCGAACCGAGCGTTGCTAGAGAATGCCTTGAGCGGCCGCGTTATCACGGTCGACTTGCTTCTGGCGGATGATCGCCAGCTGTCTGCTGCACGCGGCGAAGGCGGCATTGTCCGAGCGCATTCCGAACATCTCACAGGATTGGCGTTCCTCATCGGCAATAGCGCGCTCACGCTGTTCCTGGGCGGCTATCCGCATGGCAGGGCCGGAGATGAAAACTGCGTACAGGCCGCAGGCTGCCAGTACGGCAAGGAGCAGCGGATATCCGAGAGCAGGGAGCGGCAAGCGTTCGGAATCGGGAGTATTGGTTTTGGCTTCGGCCATAAAAATCTCTCTTGAGCGATCAAAATGCCTTGGGGGATGCCGTTCGCGAGCAGGCAGCCTCCAGTGAGGGAGTAGGATTACCCTCGGAGAGCGACGAGCGTTCGGAAAACTTTGCGCGGATCTCGTCTCGCGCGAGACGCAGGTGGAATCAATCGGATCCGTCGCCAGCCGCCGTGGTTGACGCCGACATCAGGCTTTACGCGGACGATCCGCTCAATATCTCAGCTTCCCGAAAGCCAGCACGGTGCGTCCGTCGGCCGGCATGACGTATCCGGAGCCGCTCGCGTACGGCACGAAGTAGCGGTGATCGGCGAGATTTTTCCCGGTCACGCCCAGGCTCCAGTGATCCGTCTCGTAAGCGACCTTGCCGTCGAACGTGACATATCCCGGCGTGAAATAGAGGTTGTCGAGCGCGACCGCCTGCGCGGAAGCCGCGTAAAGGCCGGCACCGACCGCAACATTCCGCAGCCATCCATCCTGGAACTTGTAGTTCACCCAGAGCCGGCCGGAGTCGCGCGGGACGCGCTCGAGCACGGTGCCGGGCGCGAATAGCTGATCCTGAACCACAATGGTGTTCACATGCGCGTAGCTTGCAAGGATCGAAAGACCTGCGGACGGCTGCCAGGTCAGGTCCGCATCGAACCCCTCTGCGCGCTGTTCGCCGACCTGCGTGGCGAGGAAAAGGCTTCCCGGCAGCAGGTTCGTGACATTGCGCCGCGTGTTGGTGAACCATGCGATGGTGCCGGCAAAGCCGGACGGCAGCGCGAGCTTCAATCCGGCTTCGGTCTGTTCGGCCTCCTCGGGCTTGGGTGCGCCGGCGGCATTGAAGAATGGCACGCCGCGGTAGCCCTGCGAGTAGTCCGCGAAAGCCGATACGCCTTTGACGAGATCGACCACCGCGCCGAACCGCGGCAGCGGCTTCCACGCATCGGTAATGAAATCGCTGCCCGCCACCGCATCGGTGCCGTGGATATAGACATTGGCGAGACGCACGCCCGCGAGCAGGTGCAGCCGCTCAAAGATGTCCGACTGCCACTGCGTCGTCAGCCCGCTGTTGACGTAGAGGTTGTTCGAGTTGAACGCGCTCACGGTCGGCGGCGTGTATGCCGGAAACACCGGGTTGGCGAAGTCGACGAGGCCGGCGAAGCCGACATCGTCGCGGATCTTGTCGGCGACACGATCGCTGTCCGCCCCGAACAGAACCGTGTTCCTGGTCGGTCCGATCGCGAATTTGGCAACCAGGTTGGCGTTCGACGCGATCTCGCGCGTATCGACCGGCAAGTGGAAGCTGAGAAACGGAAACGTCGAACCGAACAGCGGGGTGTCAGTGCCGAGGAAATGCCCGAACTGCTCGAGCCGCATCTCGCTGACGCGGGCCGTGGTATTCGCCGACCAGACCGCATTGAACTCGTGATCGATGCGCGCCGTCACGCCGTTGTAGGTCGTCCAGCTGCGGCCGAGATCGGACCGGTCGGGAAACAGCGTCGGCGGAATCGTGAACAGCGACCGGTCGACCGTGCCGGCGCCGGGCAGCCCGGTGTAGTTCTGGAACGAGCGCGACGAGAAGCTGCCCTGGATGGTGAGGCGTGTGCCGTCATTGTCGTTGAAGAGGAGCGTCGGATTGAGCGCGTAGCGGCGGTGCTCGATCACATCGACGAAGTCGCCGGATGTCTCGACATCGCCGGTCATGCGGAACAGCGCCGTGCCCCCGCTCGCAATCGGCTGGTTCACGTCGAACCAGGTGTCCCACAGCCGGTAACCGCCCGCCGTGACGCCGATCTCGGCGAAACGATTCTCGGTCGGCAGCTTCGAGACCGTGTTGATGATGCCGCCGACCGGACCGATGCCGCCCTGGTAAAGGATGCCAGCGGGGCCGTTCAGCACCTCGATCCGCTCGGTGTTGACGAGCGAGGTGTTGTCGCCGCCGTCATAATAGTTCGGCAGGCCGTCGACATAGCGGTCGGCCGGAAAGCCGCGCACCTTGTAGGCATAGCCGATGAAGGTGTTGGCCGACATCGGCGTCACGGCCGAGATGTTGCGCAGCGCATCCATTAGCCCGAGCGGTTGCTGGTCATCGAGCACGGCGCGCGGTACGACGGCAACCGCCTGCGGAATGCGCTCGATCGGTGTCTCGGTCCTGGTCGCCGAGACCGACGTGAGGGCGCGATAGCCGCTCACCGGCCCGGCGGTGGTCTGCGTCACGGGCGGCCCGCCGTTCAGCACGACGCCGTCGGGCAGCGCCGGCGCGTTGGTGCGTCTCGTCGTGGGCGTGGCAGGTGTGACCGCAACCGCCGGCTTGGCGGGCCTCGGTTTGGGCTTGGGCTTGGGATTGGGATTGGCGATGCGCTTGCGGCTGGAGTAGACCGTCACGGGCGGCAGCCGCGCTGCCGGCTCAAGGCTGCCGGATGAACGTGTTGTGTGATCGGCAGGCACATCTTGCGCCCGGATCGCACCGAACTGCCCGACCGCAATGACGGCCGCGAGCGCCGCGCGTCGCGCCAAACGACGAGAAAAGCGCGCGTCACGCCGATCCGGGACGGCCTGACAAGCGCCCGAACTCAAGCCTTTCCCCATCAGGCTGCCCCAGCCATCTTCCGATCCAGTCAAGGATCGGCCCCCTTACGGGAACCTATGGGATCAAGGCGAACAGCGCAAATCCAAGTCGCTGATCTCCCGTAGTCTCACGGTGACGCGGCCGTTCTGACCGCGATCCTCACCGCACCGACCTTTGTGCGGTAGGTGGTCGCCGAAGCCCAACTCGGTGATCGATCTGATCGCCGCGCGCCGGCAGTGAGGGGCAAACTTAGCGTTTTGGCCCTAGGACGAATAACTGGCAGCCTCCGTACGATCAGACGGGGCAGTCGGGCCGCCATCCGTGGCGCCCTTCGTCCACTGGCGCATCGCGACGAGGTTGACCGCGTCGTGTAGATACATCCCTACAGTCAGGCCGCGATCGTAGCTGGCCCAAAAGCGCGGCAGGATCAATATGCTGTGGCCACCGTGCCCGGTGATCTTGACCAGTCCCGCCGATTCCGCACTGGCCATCAGGTTGCGGACATGGGTCCGGGAGACGCCGAAACGATCGGCGGCGTCGATGTAGGGTACCGCAGCGGCCGGATCGGCGGCATCCATTGCAGCCTTCAGCACCGCATTCTGGATCAGTGGTCCCGCGGCGTGCGTGAAAAACAGCAGGGTGTCCGGCAGCGTCATCATCAGGCGAGCAGCCACGGGATTGAATGGAAAGCCCGTGCCGCAGTGCAGGACGTGAAATGCGCGATTGCGCGACAGCACCGGGCTGTAATCATGATCGGGGTAAAGCGCCGCAAGCGGGATGAAGTGCGTTGCGAGCCATTCGGTGTGATGCGTGCGCAGCTTGTTCGTCGACGCAAGCAGCCGGAGACGCCCGTCGCCGGGAGCTCGATGCTGCTCGATAAATCCAACCTCGCGCAATCGCGCGACGAGATGATCCACTTGCCGGCCACTCGCATAGCCGAACATGGCGAGCTGCCGTTTCAGGGCGGCCACAGTGAACCAGGTCTCGCGTCTCGACGGATCCTGCGCTGCCTCGAGTACCGCAACGCAGTGAAAGACGAGGAATCGGCCCGCCTCAAGCAACAAACGAACCAGAAACGGATCGCCTTCGTACAGATGGACGAAGCTCTCGAGATAGGCGCGACGCGCTTCCGGCAGGCGGGGATGGTTCAATATCTCGTCGAATGTCAGCCGCAACGGGCCACCGACAAGGCGCTCAAGTTCGTCCTGCTCCACGGCTGCCCCTCAGCTTAACCCTTAGGAGCCTATTAGCCGGCTGCGATCCGCGCAATGTTTTCCGCCAGCCACGCCGCGATTGCACCTAGCGTGTCGTGATGGTCCGTTTCGGGCCTGGGCGGGTGAGATATACGGGCAATTTTTTCGCAGTGGCGCCACGCCAATCTGTGCCGTGCCCCCGGTTGATGGGGCAGCAATGGATCAGGCTCGGCCCTCAAACCTTGATCGCGCTAACAGCCCCGGCGAGGCCGCCGGCCGCTTCCGCTCGCTCATTTGAACGACAACGCATTGCCGCGCCGCATCAACGAATTGGAGCACGAAATGAGTTATTTCACCAACTTCACGGCGAACCCCGGATCGAACGTAAGCAACGGCACATTCCAGGACTTCGAGAACGACGTCACCGGCAACAACAGCTGGGTCCAAGTCCTGAGTTCAATGAATTACACGACGGCCACCGGATTTCTATCTGGTCCGGCAAGCGTGACCTCCTTTGACGCTCACCTGTCAACGCAGACCGGCTCCGACTATCTGACGATCATCAGCGGCTACTCCGCCACCTGGGACGGAGTCCAGGAGACCGTCACCACCTCCGGCAGCAATGTCTATGTCAACAATGTTTTGGTCGGCAGCTTTAGCTTTTCCGGCCAGGACCTGAATTTCAGCTTCACCTCCGCAAACTCGAACCCCGACATCCTCGGGGTCCTGTTGCAGTCCGTGGCCTATGCGGACACTTCGACAAATCGTCCGGCCTTCAACGAGCAGGTCTCGTTCACGTTCGGCACCTCGAACGGCACCGTGAGTGCGCCCACCGCCAACATCGCCGTCGGCAATGTTCCGGACGTTGTGATTCCCGCGCAAATCACATTCACCGCGCCGGCCGGCAACACGCTGACCGGATACGCCAACGTCCCGACCACCGTTATGCCAGGGGCGTACGTCCAGAGCCTCAATGGCTCGTAGACATCGAATGCCCCCGGCATCACCCACCCGTACTCCTACCAGGACGTGACGGCTGTCGACATTTCGATCGTAAATCCCCAAACGGGCGATCAACTGCCGATCAATCCTGCGCTCATCAGCAGCCCGACGAACGCTATCCAATTTGACAGTGCTCATGGGCGATATTCGATCTTGAGTGGAGCGGCCACTGCCCAGATCGGAAGCCAGGGCACCACCATCAACGCGCATCGGGCAGATGAGACCGTGTTAAGTACCGATTGGGTCACCGACATTCTGGATACGATCCAATACGAAAATACGTCGGGCTCTGCGCCGTCCTCGGTTCAGATTTCTGTTTCATTCACGACGGCGCCGGAGTCGGGCGATAATTACGGCGCGATCACGCCTCCGACGCAGTATTTCACGATCAACCTGACGCCGCTGCCCTCGGTCCAGGCGGGGACCGTGAGCGTCACCTCCGGTGGTTCCGTCGCGGGCACGGCCGGCACCGCCGGCAGCGGCGCGCTCGCAGGCGACAGCGACGCCAATGGTTACGATCTGAGCGTTTCCGCCGTCAGCGGTGGTTCGCTCGGTAGCGCGGTGCACGGCACCTATGGCGATCTTACGCTCAACGCCGACGGCTCGTTCGCCTATGTGTCGGGCGCCAATGCGACCGAGCTTGGCAACCTCGCCGGTGCCACAGGCCAGGTCACCGACAACTTCACCTTCACGGTGAGCGATGGCCACGGCGGCAGCGTGGCCGCAACCCTTTCCGTCAACGTCGACGACAGCAAGCCTGATGTCACCGGCATCGGATTCGTATTCCCAAGCACGCAGCTTGGCGCCGGCGAGAGCGGCACCATCGTGCTCGCCGTGAGCAATGTCGGCGCGATCGACACTACCAAGGGTATCCCGACCCTCACGCTCAATGATGGTGGGACCGCCACCTTCGATGCCGCCAAGTCGAGCTCGAGCGAGCTCGTGTTCGACTATACGGTCTCCGCAGGCGACACCGACGTGGGCTCGCTCGCCGTGTCGAGCGTCAACCTCAACGGCGCGGTCGCCAATGCGTCGGGCGTTGTCGCCACGAGCGCGGTGTCGATTGCCGGCCTCACCCAGCATGGTCCGCAGATCGGCAGCGGCGGCGGAGCGCCGGCGGACATGAGCACGCTCGTCACGTTCACCGGCGGCGCCAGCTCGCTGCCGCAGACAACGCTCGTCATCGACGCGGCCGGCAACCTGTATGGGGAGACGACGGGACCGCAAGGCAGCACCGGGACGATCTTCGAGATCGCGAAGACCGGCGGCCTCTACTCGGGCACGCCCGGCCCGATCAACACGGGTCTCATGGTGGTGGATCCGAACGATCACCTTGTCGGTAATGCTACCCAGACCTTGGGGGTTGTTCCCCAGTCAGCCCTGCTCATCGACGCGGCTGGAAGCGTGTTATTTTCGAACACGGTGCGCGCCGGCCTCTTCACCCCATCCCAGCAGGATGCAAGCGTTCAGACGGCCGGCGCGAACTTCGTCGCCCCGGACGTGTTGGCCGCCAAGGTCGGGCAATGGGCCCCGCAAATCGCCCTCGTCACCGGCAACGAGATGTTCGTCGAAGACGAGCTCACCGGTCGTCTGGACGTGTTCAAGGGCGTCAACGCCTCGGCTTTCGAGCAGGTGAACCTCGGCAATATAACCGACGTCATCCTGCCCGTCACCGGCGTGAAGGGCGCCATGGCGGTGGACGGCGCCGGGAATGTCTTCGGCACGACGGCTAATGGTGCGGGCTCGATATTCGAGCTGCCTAACAACGGCGGCACGATCGGTGCGCCCATCACGCTTGCGACCTTCAATGGGCTCAACGGCGCCGATCCGGAAGCCGGCCTCATCGCGGACAGTGCCGGCGACCTGTTCGGCACGACGTTCTCGGGCGGTGCGTTCAACAACGGCACCGTGTTCGAGCTTGTCAAGAGCGGCAGCTCCTACACGCTGGCGAGCTTTAACGGCACGAATGGCGCCAATCCGCTCGGCGCCCTCATCGAAGACGGCGCCGGCAACCTGTTCGGCACCACCGAGGCCGGCGGCGCCAACGGCGACGGCACGGTGTTCGAAATCGCCAATACGAGCACGGGTTACGCCTCAACGCCGACGACGCTCGTTAGTTTCAACGGCGCCAATGGCGCCATGCCGGAGACCGGCCTCACTTTCGATGCCGCCGGAAACCTGTTCGGCACCACAACGCTGGGCGGTGCGAACAACGCCGGTACCGTGTTCGAGCTGAGCAATGTCGGCTTCGACGCCACGATTGCGCCCTGGGTGACGACCGAGCACGCGGCGGTGACTTCAGGCAGAAGCGTGTCCGGCACCGCCGGCTCGTCGGGCACCGGCGCGGTTGCCGGCGACGTCGATTACGACGGCCTCGTCCACAGCGTCTCGGCCATTGCCGGCGGCACGCTCGGCACCGTGGTGCACGGCACCTATGGCGACCTCACGCTCAACGCCGACGGCTCGTTCAACTATGTCGACGCGGCCAACGCAACCGAGCTCGCCGCAATCCGGGCAGCGACCGGACCCTTGACCGACACCTTCGCCTATATGGTCACCGACGGGCACGGCCACTCCGGGGGCGCGACACTCGACATCAGCCTGGATCGGAATGAGCTGAACCTCGGACCGCAGCTGACCGGCGCGGTCACGACGCCGTCGAGCGGCGCGTTCAATGCCGGCAAGACCATCACGATCCTGCTGGAGATGAACGAGGCCGTCACGGTGACCGGAACCGACGTGACGCTCACGCTCAGCAACGGCGGTACCGCGACGCTCGACGCCGCGAGCACGGCATCGCTGCAGCATCTCGGCGTGGTGGCCTTCGACTACAAGGTGGCCTCGACCGACCAGGATGCGGCCGGACTTTCGATCGCCTCCATCAATCTGAACACGACGACGATCAGCGACAGCTCGGGCTTTCCGGGCGTCTTCCCGGCCACGCTGTCGAACTTCTCGAACGTCGACATCGAGACCACAGCGCCGACGATTGCGCTGACCGATCCGACCCAACCCGTCCAGGGGACGAGCGCTGCGGGCGCCGCGGTGACGTTTTCCGCGACCACGACGGATTTCCTCGACGGCACCAGCGATCCCGTGGTGTTCACGGAAGGCCAGAACGTCGTCCATTCGGGCGACACATTCAGTTTTGGCAACCACACCATCACGGCGAGCGCCACCGACACGGCCGGCAACACGACCTCGGAAACCTTCACCGTCACCGTGCAAGGCTCCACGCCACCGGTGCTGACGCCCGTCGCCAATCAGACCGACGAGGCCACCAGCGCAGCCGGGGCGACGGCAATATTCTCTGCGATCGCGACCGATCTGGTCGACGGCACCGATCCGGTGGTGTTCAAGGAGGGCAGCACGGTCGTCCACTCGGGTGACACCTTCGCGCTCGGGGCCCACACCATCACCGCCAGCGCAACGGATACGGCTGGCAACAGCTCCTCCGAGACTTTTACCGTCACCGTGCGTGACACCACGCCGCCGATGCTGACGCCGGTCGCCAATCAGACCGACGAGGCCACCGGCGCAGCCGGGGCGGCGGCAGTATTCTCCGCGACGGCGACCGATCTGGTCGACGGCACCGATCCGGTCGTGTTCAAGGAGGGCAGCACGGTCGTCCACTCGGGCGGCACCTTCGCAATCGGAACGCACACCATTACCGCCAGCGCCACCGATGCTGCCGGCAACAGCTCCTCCGAGACTTTTACCGTCACCGTGCGCGACACCACGGCGCCGGTGCTGACGCCGGTCGCCAATCAAACCGACGAGGCCACCGGCGCAGCCGGCGCTGTGGCAACATTCTCCGCGACCGCGACCGATCTGGTCGACGGCCCCGACACGGTGGTGTTCAAGGAGGGCAGCACGGTTGTCCATTCGGGCGGTACCTTCGCAATCGGAACGCACACCATCACCGCCAGCTCCACGGATGCAGCCGGCAACAGCTCCTCCGAGACTTTCACCGTCACCGTGCGTGACACCACGGCGCCTGACACGTCGATTGTGACCGGACCATCCTCGCTCTCCAACAGCAATCAGGCCGCCTTCACGGTGAAGGGGACCGACGCCGTCGGTGTGACCGGCTTCGCGTACAAGATCGACAACGGCAGCTGGGCATCCACGGCGTCGAGCTCAATAGCGTTGACCGGCCTGTCCGATGGCAGTCACGTCTTCCAGGTCGCGGCGTTTGATGCCGCCGGCAATTTGGACGCGACGCCTGCGAGCTTCAACTGGACAGTCGATACCAAGGCGCCCACGGTGAGCGAGCACCTGCTGACCGACACCGGTACCTCGTCGACGGACAAGATCACGTCCAACGACGCGCTGACGGGATCGGGCGATCCGAATGCGGTCGTGCATTTCACGGTTGATGGCGTCGCAATCGGCGCGACGGCCACGGCCAGCGGGACCGGTGCCTGGTCGTTTACTCCGACAGGTCTTTTGGATGGCGTCCACACCATCGTTGCCAGCGAAACGGATCTGGCCGGCAACACCGGAAGCAGTTCGCTGACCTTCACGCTGGATACGAAGGCGCCGCAATCCGAGGTCACCAGCATCGCTCAAAACGGCAATGCAGCGAAGGCGACGGTGACATTCGGCGGGCTCTCCGAAGCCGGCAGTACCATCCTCAAGATCGTCGAGAACCAGATCGGCGGCGGCGTCGTCGGCACCGACGGCAACGGTAGTTCGACGGTCCTTGCGACCGCATCTGCAAGCGGCGGCTGGAGCGTCACGACGGGTACCGGATTTTCCTATTCATCCAGCAATGACTATAAAATCGACGTCACGGCGAAAGACGTCGCGGGCAATGTTTCCACCATCAGCACGTTCATCGGCACCGCCAAGGCGGACACTCTCGTCGGGACGTCCGGCAACGATTTCCTGTACGGCGGCGCGAAGGGAGATGTTCTGACGGGCGGAGCCGGCAGCGATACGTTTGTTTACAAGGCCATTACAGATTCCCAACCTGGCATGGGCAACTTCGACACCATCAAGGATTTTACGCATGGGTCCGACCACTTCGATTTCTCGGGCATCGCTGGCCTGAACAGCAACAATCACAGCGTTGCGATCAACATCCTGACCGGCAATGCGCCCGCCAGCATTGCTGCGCATACGATCGATGTGGTGATCAACGGCGGCAATGCAGTCCTGTATGCGAACGCAAGCGGCTTCAGCGAATCGATCAGCACTGGACATGAAGACATGCAGATCAATCTGACGAGCGTGACCTCAATGAGCGCGTCGGACTTCCTTCTTCATTTCTGAACGCGGCGAAACCGATCTGGACCTGATTGAGTCCGATCATAGCAGAGCGGGCCTTCCGCAAACCCGCGATAGCCCAGCACGTTGAATCTTGCGTGCATTGGACTGGTGTTGGTTTGTCTCTTCGATCCGTTGTCGTGGTTGAAGAGTGCCGCGACGCACGATTTCCCGTTCGAGGCGCCGCTCGACGTGCCAAGTTATGTCTAACTGCTCGCCTCCGGGTAACCAGTGCACGTCCTCGGAGGCCTGCCCCATTTTGGCAGGAGCCCCCAACTGTGGCGGAAGTGGAGATGTTCCGCGAGTGAAGCTCCCGCGGTGGCCGCCAATTGCCTCGTCAAACCCGCTCTACCGGAACGGCGAATACATATCCGACACCGCGCTCGGTCTGGATCACGCGTGGCGCGCTTGGATCGCGCTCAAGCTTGCGCCGCAGGCGGAGAATCTGCACATCAATGCTGCGGTCGAAGACATCTTCGTGAACGCGGGTCGCCTGCAATAGGTGCTCGCGGCTAAGCGGACGTTGTGGCGCTTCGAGAAAGGCCAGCAGCATCGCGTACTCGCCCTTTGTCAATGCGACCGGGGCACCGGCCGGGTCGGTAAGCTGCCGGATCCTGCGGTCGAGCTGCCAGCCGGAAAATCGAAATCGGCCACGCTCTGGATCGCGCGCCGGCGTGGCCCTACCGGCATCGAACCGGCGCAAGATCGCGCGAACACGCGCGAGCAATTCGCGCAGGTTGAATGGCTTCGTCAGATAATCGTCGGCGCCAAGCTCGAGACCGACCACTCGATCGATGTCGTCGCGGCGGTGACCCGTGATGATGATCACGGGCACTTCGGAGTTCAAGCGGATCTCCCGAAGAAGATCCAGTCCGTCTTCTAATCCAAGCCGGAGATCAAGGATCACCAGATTGACCTCGGCACTGCCAAGCCGACCGACCATTTCCTGCCGATTGCTTGCTGCCAGGGTCCGGATGTTGTTCTCCGCGAAATAGTTTAGGATCATGCGCTGCAAGGCAGGATCATCTTCCACGACGAGGACGCACACTTGGCGATCAACGCTTCCGCGAGGACCCGGGTCATTCAGTGATGAGCCGCTCATTGCATCCAGTTCCTTCAACGGCACCGCCGGTGGCGACAGCGGCCGCGTACGGCTGCGGTTTCGCGTGTCTGCTGCTCGCGCTCGTTTGTCTCAGCGCGTTCTCGCCGGCAGACGCTCAATCGCCGGGCTTCGAGGCGCGCGCCGACCGCGAGCCTATCACGCCAATTCCCGCGCCGCGTGCCCAAGACCCACAGCGTGTCCTGCTCGGAGAACGATTGTTCGGCGACCGACGTCTGTCTCACGATAATACACACAGTTGTTCGTCGTGCCACGATATAGCAACCAATGGCGCCAGCGCCAGGATCCACGATACGCGTGAGGGCCAACCGATCGCCCTCAATACGCCGACGGTCTTCAATGCGAGTCTGAACTTCCGCCTGAATTGGGAAGGCAATTTCCGCTCGTTGGAAGACGGAATCGAGGGCAGTCTTCGCAATCCAGCGATTATGGCGTCGAGCGTTGACGAAGCCCTCGGCAAACTGCGTGCTGACCCCGAAATCGTGGGGCAGTTTCGTGATGCCTATGGAAGGGAGCCTGATGTCGCCGCCATGCTGGATGCGATCGCGACATACGAGCGGACGTTAGTTACGCCAGATAGCCGCTTCGACCGATGGCTTGCCGGGGAAACCAACGCCATGACGCCGGACGAGTTGTCGGGTTACCAGGTTTTCAGATCGCTCGGCTGCATCGCCTGCCATCAGGGTGTCAACGTGGGCGGCAATCTGTTTCAACGGCACGGCATCTTCCATCCATTGGGCTCGCCGGAGCCGGCATTGGTTCGCGTGCCCAGCTTGCGAAATGTGGCGACAACGGCGCCATACTTTCATGATGGCAGCGCGGCCACATTGCCGGACGCGGTCAAAGCGATGGGTGTCGCCCAACTCGACCGCGTCTTAACCGATCAGCAAACAGCCGCCATCGTCGCCTTCCTTAACACGCTGACCGGGACATATCGAGGTCAAGCCGTAAGGCCGGCCACCGCCACACCACGCACTGGCTCGCCGATGCCATGAGGAATCTGCCGTTTGTTCTCGGGGTTTCATTTCTGCTCGCGCTGCTGACCTGGCTGTTGTTGCGCGGCATAGATACCAACGCGTCCGCCTATGCGGTGACGCTCCAGACGCTCGACGAATATGCGCTTGCCGAGGCCTCGCTTCACCGCGACGTGCTTCAGGCGCGAGCTGGCCTGCTTCGTGACTACGATGCATTTGCTGTTGATGCGCGAGCGATGGCCGATGCGGTCAGTCGGCTCCGATCTCACGCACGGGCCGAAGGTCTCGATCCGAAGCCAATTGACCAGCTGGCAGCGGCGGTTGTCGAGCAGGAAGAGCTGCTGGAGCGTTTCAAGACCAGCAACGCCTTGCTGCAGAATTCACTCTCCTACGTAGGCCTGCTCAGCACGAGCCCGGCGTTCCTTGCCAACGACGTGCAACTCGCGCCGGCAACGGGCGCATTGGCGGCTGCGATCCTCTATTTGTCGCGAGACACCTCATCCGGCGCGATGCGAGCGCTCCAGGAAAAGATCGACCAGTTTGCTCAGCAAACGCCCACCACGGGACCGGACGCGGAACCGGCGCGCGCGATGCTGGCGCATGCACGGCTGCTCTATGAACAGCTCCCTGCGGTCGATGAAACGCTGAAGGCCTTCATCGCCGCGGCCAGCACGCATGCCCTGGAGGAGGTCCGCGAACTGTTTTCCCGCCATCGGTCCGTGGTCGAAGCCGGGGAGCAGCGCTATCGGCTGCTGCTCTACGTTGTCTCCCTGTTGTTGCTCGTCTTGCTCGTCATTCTCGGCCTTCGGCTACGAGCTCGGGCGGTGGCGTTGCGTCGGCGGGCAGCATTCGAACACGTCATTGCCGAGAATTCGACGCGTCTGATCAATTGCTCGCCGGCCGAGACCGGAATGCGATTGAAGCAGGTGCTGGGCGAATTCAGTCGGATCATCGACGCGGATCGCGCGTATGTGGTGTTGGACGAGCGGCCGATCCGGGTCCACGCATGGTCGAAGGACGGAGTGACGTTTCCGCCGGGTTGGCCTCGACGGGCGTTGGCGGTAGCCGAGCAGCTTGGCGCAGGGGACGGCGTCACCATTGCCGACGCGAGCGCATTGCCGCCCGGCGCTATCAGGGATGCATTGGCGGGTACTGGCGTGCGCGCGTGGGCCTGTTTGCCGCTGGTTCGGCCGGGTCGGGTCCAGGGCATCATGGGTTTTGACCGCTTCCGCCCGATACGGAACAAGATCTCTCCTATCCCGCTCGCGAGGCTTGCCAGTGACGCCGTGGCTAATGCGCTCGAGCGCGAATTTCTGGAACGCGAGAGGACCAAGCTTGCCATGCGGCTGGAGCGGGCACGTCGCATGCAGATGATAGGATCGCTGGCCAGCGGGATCGCGCATAACTTCAACAATATCATCGGCGCCATCCTTGGTTATTCGGAGATGGCGGAGCCGCAAATCGCCCGCGGTTCCAAACCGGCACAGCACATCGACGAGATACGCCGGGCCGCCGAGCGCGGTCGCGACCTCGTCGACAATATCCTCACCTTCG
Source organism: Bradyrhizobium sp. 26S5 (assembly GCF_036923295.1). Lineage (NCBI taxonomy): Bacteria > Pseudomonadati > Pseudomonadota > Alphaproteobacteria > Hyphomicrobiales > Nitrobacteraceae > Bradyrhizobium > Bradyrhizobium sp. 26S5. The sequence continues at coordinate 2,705,691 of NZ_CP145948.1, forward strand.
GCCGGCGGACCGACGGGCGTGCTCGTCCGGTTCAGGTGCGCACTTTGCTCAACGAGGCGGCCTCGTTGTTGCGTGCCTCGTTGCCGTCGGATGTAGAGCTTCTCTTCGAAGACGTTCCGGCCGACGTCGCCGTGTCAGGCGAACCGGCGCAGCTTCAGCAGGTCATCCTCAATCTCTGCACCAACGCTGCGCAAGCAACGAACGATGGCGGTTGTGTCCGCGTGGCCGTGAAACAGGAACAGATGGCCGCTTTCGTGGAGATGAGCGAGGGTGGGCTCTCCCCGGGTCGCTACGTATGCCTTTCCGTCAGCGACAACGGGAGCGGAATCGATGAACGCGTGGCGCGGCGGATGTTCGAGCCGTTCTTCACGACGCGCGTGGCAGGAACTGGCCTTGGTCTCGCAACGGTTCGCGAGATCGTCCGCGATCATGATGGAGCGATCAACGTTCAGAGCGAACCTGGCTGTGGAAGCCGGTTCGAAGTGTGGCTGCCTGCTGTGGCGGCGGACTCCATCGCGGCCGACGGATTGTCGGCGCTTCCGCTTGGACGCGGCGAGACGGTGCTGATCGTCGAAAGCGAGCGAGAACGCTTGCTGCGCGATGAAGAGAAGCTGGCGGCGCTGGGATACGAGCCGGTCGGGTTTGAGGTCGCGGCGGATGCCCTCGCTGCATGCCGTTCCGACTCTGCGCGATTCGATATCATCCTGGTCGGTCACGCCTCGCGGCCCCCGGGCGGGGTGGAATTGGCGCGAGCCCTGCACGAGGTGTCGCCGTTGCAGCCTGTGTTGCTTGCCGTCGCGACCGCCGCCGATGTCAGCGTCGATTTGCTGACGGACGCCGGTATCTCTGAAGTGCTGCACTGGCCACTGGATAACGCAGAACTTGCTGCGGCATTGGACCGCTGCCTGCGAACGCCGGCCAGGTTACAGCCGTAACACGATTACCCTTGCCTGAAATACTTCCGTAGCGCAGGGCCGCCATTTCTGGTGGCCCGCAGCCGTGCATGCGCGCGTCAAGATGACGGAGGTGACAACGGCGACCAGATCGAGCGTTAGCACCAACGAAACCACCACCCCAGGAATGAGCGTTCGCGCTGATTCATCAATCCTCGAAAGGACCGCTTCAATGGCAATCACAGCCAGTTTTTCGGCAGGCTCCGGCGTGCTGACGGTGTTCGACGACGCCCTCGACAACTCCATCGTCGCCAGCCGCGATGCGGCCGGCAACATTCTCATCAACGGCGGCGCGGTGACCATCCTCGGCGGCCGACCGACGGTTGCCAACACCGCGACGATTCAGGTGTTCGGTCAGGCCGGAAACGACACGATCTCGGTCGACGAAGCCAACGGTGCGATGCCGGCGGTGCAACTGTTTGGCGGCGCGGGTAATGACATCCTGATCGGGGGCTCGGGCACTGATCTGCTGTTCGGCGGCGCCGGCAACGATGTCCTGCAAGGCAAGGGTGGGGACGATCTCCTGTTTGGCGGAGACGGTAGCGACACCCTGACCGGTGGCACCGGCAGCGACCAGATGTTCGGCGGGGCCGGCAACGACCGCATGATCTGGAATCCGGGCGAGGGCACCGACCTGATGGAAGGCGGCGACGGCATCGATACCGCCGAGGTCAATGGCGGCAACGGCGCCGAAGTCTTTTCGATCACGGCCAACGGCACCCGCGTGCGCTTCGATCGGATTAACCCAGCGCCGTTCTCGCTTGATATCGGAACCACAGAGAACTTCGTGCTTAACATGAACGGCGGTGACGACGTTTTCACCGCCGGAAACGGCCTTGCCAACCTGATCCATCTCACCATCGACGGCGGCGATGGCAACGACACCATTACCGGCGGTGACGGCAGCGACACGCTGATCGGCGGAGCCGGTAACGACGTCATCATCGGCGGCCGCGGCAACGACAGCCTGCTCGGCGGCACCGGCGACGACACCTTCGTCTGGAATCCGGGCGACGGCAGCGACACCGTCGAAGGCCAGGACGGCACCGATACGCTCGTCTTCAACGGCGCCAACGTCAACGAGAACATCGATATCACCGCCAACCACGGCCGGGTGAAGTTCAGCCGCGACATCGCCAGTATCACGATGGATCTCAACGGCATCGAGCAGATCGATTTCAACGCGCTCGGCGGCGCCGACAACATCAATGTCGGCGACCTCACCGGAACCGGCGTCACCCAGGTCGCGATTGATCTCGAGTCGACACCTGGCAGTGGTGTCGGCGACGGCGCGGCCGATACCGTGACCGTCAACGGCACCAACGGCAGCGACAACATTCAGGTGGCGGGAGCGGGAGGCTCGGTCACGGTCGCCGGCCTGCCCGCAACGGTTACCCTTGCCGGATCAGAGGGGGCCAACGACCAGCTCATCGTCGAGGGCGGTGCTGGCAACGACGTCATCACCGCTGCCGGCCTTGCGGCCGGTGTCATCGGCCTCATCATCGATGGCGGTGCCGGCAACGACACCATCACCGGAAGCCAGGGCAACGACACGCTGATCGGCGGCGACGGCAACGACACCGTGATCGGTGGTCGCGGCAATGATGTCGCGTCGCTTGGCAATGGCAACGACACCTTCGTCTGGAATCCGGGCGACGGCAGCGACACGGTCGATGGCGGGGCAGGCACCGATACGCTGGTGTTCAACGGCGCCAATGTCGGCGAGAACATCGACATCTCGGCCAATGGCTCGCGGGTGAGGCTGTTCCGCGATGTCGGCAACGTGACCATGGATCTTGGCGGCATCGAGCACATCCAGCTCGCTACGCTCGGCGGCGCCGACACGGTCACAGTCAATGACCTCTCCGGAACCGACGCCAAGCAGATCGCAATCGACCTGTCGGCGACGCCGGGCAGCGGTCAGGGCGACGGCGTGGCGGACACCGTGAACGTCAATGGCACCGCCGGCGACGACCGCATCAGCGTCGTCGGCACGGGCTCGTCGGACGTCGTCAACGGATTGGCGGCACAAGTGATGGTCAGTGGTATGGACGCCGGGCTCGATCGGCTTGTCGTCAATGGCGGCGATGGCAACGACACCATCACCGGCAGCGCGGGCAACGACACCGTCATTGGCGGGCGCGGCAATGACGTGGCGAAAATGGGTGCCGGCGACGACACCTTCGTCTGGAACCCGGGCGATGGCAGCGACACCGTGGACGGAGGAGCCGGCAACGACACCCTGCTGTTCAACGGCGCCAACGTCAGCGAGAGCATGGATATCACGGCCAGTGGCAGCCATGCGATCTTCAGCCGCGACGTCGGCGTCGTCACCATGGATCTCGATCACATCGAGACCATCGATGTCAACGCGCTGGGTGGTACGGACACCATCACGGTGGGCGACCTGTCCAAGACCGACGTGAAGCATGTTGCGATCGACTTGTCCGCGCCTCTCGGTAGCGGACAGGGCGACGGTCAGGTCGACACGGTCGTGATCAACGCCACCAATGGCGACGACGCGATCTCGATCAACGACAACAACGGCGTGATCACGGTGTCGGGTCTGGCGACCGACGTCACGATCACCGGCTTCGAGGCCAACGATCGCATCGTGATCAACGGCCTCGGTGGCGATGACGTCATCAACGCGTTCGGACTCGGAGGGGCGATGCAGTTCATCGCCAATGGCGGCGACGGCAACGACATCCTGATCGGCAGCCGCGGCAGCGACACTCTGAGCGGTGGCGCAGGGGATGACACCCTGATTGGCAATGGCGGGACCGATGTTCTCGACGGTGGCACCGGCAACAACCTCCAATTCCAGGCGGTGATGAATCCCGGCAGTGCCATGAGTAACGCTTCGTCTGTGGCGAGCGCTGCCCTGCTGGGCCAGTTCATGGCCTCAAGCCTGGTCTCGACGGGGGCCGCACTCGGCGGCATGCCGCTTGCCGATCCTGCGCCTGACCAGCAGCCGCTGCTGACGCAGCCGCACGCGGCCTGACGCAACATCACCCTGGAGAGCATCCATGAGCAACGAAACCAACAGCACGGGACCGGTCGATCAAGGTCTCGAAGCCCTTGTGACGCTGCTGCATCTCCAGGGGGTTGCGGCCGATGCCGGACAGATCGCGCATCGGCTGGGCACGGAGAAGATCGGCACACCGGAGATGCTCCGGTGTGCCAAAGACCTCGGGCTCAAGGCGCGTGCCTGCCGGACCGACTGGTCCCGGCTCGGCAGCACGCCCTTGCCCGCCATCGCGGCCCTGCGCAACGGCGGATTCCTGGTGGTCGCCAAGGCCGCCGAAGGCAAGGTTCTGGTGCAAGCGCCGGCGTCCCGGCCCGCACTGATGACGCAGGACGAACTGGTGTCGGTCTGGGACGGTCAGCTGATCCTGATGACCCGTCGCGCCGGTCTGTCGGATATCACCCGTCGCTTCGGCATCGCCTGGTTTCTGGGCGCGATTCACAAATATCGTCATCTGCTCGGTGAGGTGCTGGTCGGATCGTTTTTCCTGCAACTGTTCGGCCTGGTTTCGCCGCTGTTCTTCCAGGTGGTGATCGACAAGGTGCTGGTGCACCGGTCGCTAGCCACCCTCGACGTCCTGGTTCTCGGACTGGTGTCGATTTCGCTGTTCGAGACCGTGCTGGGGATCCTGCGCACCTATCTGTTTTCCCACACCACCAACCGGATCGACGTCGAACTCGGCGCACGCCTGTTTCACCATTTGCTGGCTTTGCCGATGGCCTATTTCCAGGCGCGTCGTGTCGGGGATTCGGTGGCACGGGTGCGCGAACTGGAGAACATCCGCAATTTTCTCACCAGCTCGGCGTTGACCCTGCTGATCGACCTGTTCTTCACGTTCGTCTTCCTGGGCGTGATGTACTTCTATTCGCCGCTGCTGACGTGGATCGTGATCGGCTCGTTCCCCTTCTATATCGCGATATCGGCCGGGGCGACGCCGCTGTTCCGGCGGCGGCTCGACGAGAAATTCCGGCGTGGTGCCGAGAACCAGGCTTTTCTGGTCGAGAGCGTCAGCGGCATCGAAACACTCAAGGCGATGGCGGTCGAGCCGCAGATGCAGCGCCGCTGGGAAGAGCAACTGGCCGGCTACGTGGCGGCAAGCTTCCGGGTCCTCAGTCTCGGCAACAGCGCGAGCCAGACGGTACAGCTGGTCAGCAAGATCGTCACGGCCAGCATCCTGTATTGCGGTGCCAAGCTCGTCATCGGCGGCGATCTCTCGGTCGGCGAACTCGTCGCCTTCAACATCCTGGCCGGCAGGGTGAGTGCACCGGTGCTGCGCCTGGCGCAGATCTGGCAGGATTTCCACCAGGCACGGTTGTCGATCGCGCGGCTCGGCGACATCCTCAACACCACCGCCGAGCAGACCTATTCGGCCGGGCGGGCGCGGCTGCCGTCGATCCGCGGCGACATCAAATTCGAGCACGTCTCGTTTCGCTACCGCGTTGACGGACAGGAAGTGCTGCACGATGTCTCGTTCGAGGTGCCGGCCGGCCAGACCGTCGGCATCGTCGGACCCTCGGGCTCGGGCAAGAGCACGTTCGCCAAGCTGGTGCAGCGGCTCTATGTCCCGGAGCGTGGGCGGGTGCTGGTGGACGGCATGGACCTTGCCATGGCCGATCCAGCGTGGCTGCGCCGCCAGATCGGCATCGTGCTGCAGGAGAACGTGCTGTTCAACCGTTCGGTGCGCGACAATATCGCGCTTGCCGATCCGGCGATGCCGATGGAACGCATCGTTGCGGCGGCGCGGCTCGCCGGGGCGCACGACTTCATCCTCGAACTGGCCGAGGGCTACGACACCGTGGTCGGCGAACGCGGCTCGACGCTTTCGGGCGGTCAGCGGCAGCGCATCGCCATCGCGCGGGCGCTGGTGGGCGATCCGCGCATCCTGATCTTCGACGAGGCGACCAGCGCGCTGGACTACGAGAGCGAGCGCATCGTTCAGCAGAACATGAAGGACATCGCCAAGGGGCGGACGGTGCTGGTGATCGCACACCGGCTCTCGACCGTCCGCGCGGCGGACCGCATCGTCACGCTCGATCGCGGTCGCCTGGTCGAGGACGGCAGCCACGACACGCTGATCAAGACCGGCGGCCGCTACGCGTCGCTGCACCGGTTGCAAGGAGGATTCCATGAAGTCGTCTGAAGCGGCGGTTGCCGCCGGATCCGCGCCACGCGTGATCCCGTTCCGCCCTGCACAACGCAAAAGCAGCGAGGAGCTGGCGTTTCTGCCGGCGGCGCTCGAGATCGTAGAGACGCCACCGTCGCCGGTGGGGCGCGCGACCGCGGCCAGCATCGCCCTGATGTTTTGCGCGGCCTTGCTCTGGGCCTGGTGGGGCACCATCGACATCGTGGCTTCGGCGACCGGAAAAATCCTGCCGGGCGACGGCACCAAGGTGGTGCAGCCGTTCGAGACCGGCGTCGTGCGGTCGATCAGGGTACAGGACGGGCAGGCGGTCAAGGCCGGCGACGTGCTGATCGAACTCGACCCGACCGTGAACGCGGCGGAGCGCGATCATTTGCGCAATGATCTGCTGGCCGAGCGGCTCAACATCGCGCGCGTGCGCGCGGCGCTCGCCGGCAGCGACGATCCCGCTGCCGACTTCACGCCGCCCACCGGGGCCGACCCGGAACTGGTTGCGACCCAGCGTCAGTTGTTGCTCAACCAGGTGACCGAGCATCGCGCCAAGATCGCGGCACTCCTGCGCCAGCAGGCGCAGAAGGAGGCCGAGCAAGCCACCGCATCGGCGACAATCCACAAGCTCGAGACGATCATTCCGGTGATCCAGTCGCGCGTCGACATTCGTAAGACGCTGGTCGAGAAGGAACTGGGCTCGAAGCTCGGCTATTTCGAGGTGCTCCAGCTGCTGGTCGAGCAACAGGAGGAGTTCAACGTGCAGAACAGCCATCTGCATGAGACCGAGGCGGCGATCGCAGCGATCCGCGAGACCCGCGGGCAGGCGGTGGCGGAGTATCGGCATACGCTCTCCGACGAACTGGCCAAGTCCGAGCAGAAGGCGAACGGGCTCGCGCAGGACCTGATCAAGGCCGAGCAGAGGACCAGGCTTCAGCAGCTGACGGCTCCCGTCGACGGCGTGGTGCAGCAGCTCGCGATCCACACCGTCGGCGGCGTGGTCACGCCGGCGCAGTCGCTGCTGGTGGTCGTGCCGAGCGACAGCCGGCTGGAAATCGAAGCCATGGTGTCGAATCACGACATCGGCTTTGTCCATGCCGGGCAGCAGGCCGAGATCAAGATCGATACCTTCAATTTTACCCGCTACGGGCTCCTGCATGGTCAGGTGCTTTCGGTCTCGCAGGATGCTGTCGTCCGCGATCGCCAGCACGATCGCGCCAACGATCGCGCTCTGGTGACGCAGAGCGAAACCAGCGAGCCGAAGGGACAGGAACTGAACTACAGCGCGCGCATTTCACTCGATCGCACCGAAATGCAGATCGACGACAGGGTCGTTAATCTGTCGCCCGGCATGGCGGTGACCGTGGAGATCAAGACGGGATCGCGAACGGTCCTCAGCTATCTGCTTTCGCCGCTGCTGCGCTATCGCCAGGAAGTTTTGCGCGAGCGCTAGGCCGGCGAGCACTACGGCTTCGCCGCCGTCAGCCGACCCGTTACGATCAAACTGCAACCAAACCGGGAATAACCGATGAAGATTCCGACTGCTTTCCTTCGCGCCGTTTCGTTTGCCGCCCTCTGGCTCGTCAGCAGGGCGGCCGCGCAAGAGCCGTTGGCGATTGCGGTGCGCGACAGGACCGTCATCACCACCCTCCATGCCGAGGGCGCGCAGGTCTACGAATGCAAGCCCGACGCCGGGAAATCCCAATCGCGAGTTCGCGCGCTGACTTGGCAATTGCGCGAGCCGATTGCGACGCTCATGCTGGACGGAAAGTCGATTGGACGGCATTACGGCGGACCGAGTTGGGAGCTCACGGACGGTAGCGCCGTGAAGGGCAAGGTCGTCGCCAGCGCGCCCGGCGCAACCTCGAACGACATTCCGTCGCTCGAGCTCGAAGTGGTCGACCAGCGCGGCAACGGTGTGCTGTCGGCCGCGACCGTTGTCCAGCGCATCAACACCGAGGGCGGGGTCGCGCGGGGATCGTGCGAGAGAGCCGGGGATTACCGCAGCGCGCCCTATTCCGCGGACTACGTGTTCCTGCGCAAGAGCGGCTGATGGTACCGGTCCCACGGTACCTCATGGCGCAAAGCTGTCGTCCTTTGACGCACCTTAGTACCTTTGGATAGGTGATCGCCTGCGCGCGTCGACGTGAATATCGAAACCATCAAGGACAGTCTTACCTGAAATCAAGGTGACCTTGCGAAAGGCGCCGGCCATTATTTCATTTGAGTTGGCATTTCCTGCCATTTCTTTTTGAGAACTAAGCTATCGAAGTTATGAGAGCGCATTTTGGTGCTTTTTTCCAAACGCGCCTTGATTTCGTTGCATATTCCAACTGATTTTGATTCCGCTATTCGGAGGTTCGATCCCTCCCGCCCCGGCCAGCAAGCGAATCATTGATTTAACAAAGAAATTGAGACACCTCCCAGACTGGGGCGTCACCGGCATTTCGAGCGATTTGCCCCGCTATCTGGAAATCTGTGCCGGTTTCGTTTCCATGCCGGTAGGCGACAAGCGCCGAGTCGGCCCCCGACGTACTGACGAAATAGCGATGGATCCGACGTGGCGAAACCCAAGAAAGCCCGTGCCGCTGCTGGCGCGAAGAAGAAGAAAAGCAAGGGATTGGCGCGTTCCGGGATCTCGTCTTCCTCGCCTCTCGGCATGTTGGCCCTCCATCTCCTCGAGCAATGGAAGAAGTCCCGCCGTGACGGCATCGTTTTCCTTTCGGAAAGCGAGAACAGGGCCGAGCGGTTGGGCAGCGTGCTCCATTCGATCGACCCTTCGCTCGAGGTGCTCGTATTCCCGAGGCTGAATACCTTGCCATTTGACGGGCTGGAACCGTCTCCGGAGATCGCCGGCAGACGGAGTTCGGTGTTGAGGCGTCTCGCCAGGAGCAAGAAGCCGGTCTTCCTGGTGTCGACGGCGGAGGCGATCATGGAACGGCTGCCGTTACCCGCCAGCTGGGGCCGCCTCAGCATCAGCCTGAAGGTGGGGGCGAGCTATTCCGAGCCGGATCTCAAGGATCGTCTGGAAGCGTTGGGGTACGATCTCGACGAAGAGGCGGATTATCCCGGAAGCGTGCTGTTCCACGGAATGACGTTCGAAGTGTTTCCCGCCGGCGCCCTTGGGCCGTTCAGAATTGAGCATTCCGGTGGAGTGATCCGCAGAATCGCTGGCGTCGATCCGGTCGAACATGACGTCGTCTTCGACACGCAAGAACTGCTTATCGATCCGATGTCCGAACGGATCGCGTTGAGAGGCAAGCGGGCGCAGCGCGCGGCGCTGCCGGATTATTGCCCTCGCGCTCGCTGGATCGCGGACGCAGGAGTTTTGGGCCACGCCGACAGCTGGCTGAGTACGATCAAGGAGGCCGCCGGCCGCAGAGAGGCGGAGCGCGAGTACTTTGGGCCCGGTGACTGGAAGCGGCTGACCAAGCGCATGAGTGCGCTGCCTCGAAAGGCGGCGTTCACCCCCACGCCCGATTTCTCGACGGTCGCGTCGTTGCGCAAAACTCTCCGCGCATTCGTCGCCGACACGCAGCGCGCCGGATCGCGGCTGCTTTTTGTCGCGGCGGTGGAGGACGATTTGCGCGCGATGGAGCGAATGAGCGGGATCAAGACGGAGCGCTTCGCCGACTGGAACGAGGCCGCGAAGGGACGCGGTGGCGAAGCCGCATTGCTGGCTGACTTCGATACCGGCTTCATCGGCTCTGGCCGCAAGCCGCTCATCGTCGTGACGGCGACCGACGTGCTCGGCAGCAGGGCCCATCATCCGCAACCCATGGCAAGGGCCTGGAGTGCGGCTTTCGATCATCCTGATGTGCCGGAGCGAGGCGCGGTCGTCGTTCATCTGCACCGGGGGCTCGCCATGCTCGATGGCTTGCAGACCCTCGACATGGGGAAGGGGTCATCGCGCGAGATGGTCAGGCTGGCATTTGCGGGAGATGACGCCGTCCTCGTTCCGCCGGCCGATCTCGCCCTGATCTGGCCTTATGCGGCGGAGCGCGGCAAGCTGACATTGGACCGGGCCGATGGAAGTACCTGGTGGGCGCGGCGTACCGAGGCGGAGAAAGACATTCAGATTGCCGGCAGGGAGCTTGCCAAACATATCGCCCAACGGCGTCGCCGGCGTGCTCCCAGGCTGGTCGCTCCCGGTCCCGCATACGAGCGGTTTGTCGCGCGCTTTCCATATTTCACGACGGTCGACCAGGCGAAGGCAATTCGCGACGTGCTGGATGATCTCGCATCTGGTCACCCTATGGATCGGGTGGTCTGCGGCGACGTCGGGTTCGGAAAGACGGAGGTTGCGCTGCGCGCGGCGGCGAGCGTTGCGCTGTCGGGCAGACAAGTTGCTGTCGTTGTGCCGACGACCGTTCTGGCAAGGCAGCACGTCGCAACCTTCCGCAAACGGTTCGCCCCGCTCGGCATCGAAGTGGGAAGCTTGTCGCGCGCGACGTCGGCTCCGGAAACGAGGGAGACCAAGGAGGGCCTGCGAAGCGGTAAAATGAAGGTCGTGGTCGGCACACAGGCGATCGCATCCAGGGACGTGAAATTCGCCAAGCTCAGTCTGGTCATTGTCGACGAAGAGCAGCACTTCGGGGCGGCGGAGAAGGTAAAGCTCTCGGGCCTGGCGAAGGGCGTCCATACGCTCTGGATGAGTGCCACGCCGATCCCGCGCACGCTTGCGGCGGGTCTCGCGGGCTTCAGGGATCTCAGCGTGATCGCATCCCCGCCTGTGCATCGGCTGCCGATCGTGACCAAGATCGCGCCACTTTCGGACGCTGCCATTGCCGCTGCATTGCTGCGCGAGCAGCGCCGTCACGGGCAAAGCTTTTTGATCTGTCCGCGTATCCAGGATCTGGAGCCGCTATTGGCGCGCGTGCAGGCGGTCGCCCCGGAGCTCCGCATCGTTTGCCTGCACGGCAAGCTGCCCGCCGACGAGATTGACGACCGAATGATGAGTTTCGTCGAAGGCGAGGCGGACGTTCTCCTGGCGACCAATATCGTCGAAAGCGGTCTCGACATTCCGCGGGCGAATACCATCGTGGTCTGCTGGCCGGAAAAGTTCGGTCTGGCACAGCTCCATCAGCTCCGAGGACGGGTCGGGCGTGGCGGGACGCGCGCCTTCGCCTCCATGCTGACTGAATCCAGTTCGGAGCAATCCGGCAAGCGCTTGGCTGTTCTCGAGGAGTTCAGCAAACCGGGTGCCGGCTTCGCCATCAGCGAGCGCGATCTGGACCTCAGAGGTGCAGGCGATCTGCTCTCCGAGCGGCAATCCGGCCACGTGCAGGTTTTCGGCCCCGTGCTTTATAGCCACCTGCTGAAACAGGCCTCGGAGAAGACGAACGACCGGGCCGCCGATCTGTGGGTGCCCGACCTCAACCTTCCGCTCGCGGATCTGCTGCCCAAGAGCTACGTGCAATCGGAAACGATGCGCCTTGAAATCTATGGCCGCGCCGCCAGGTGCCGGAGCGAGGACGATCTGGAAGATCTGGAGGAAGAGACCTCGCGCCGCTTCGGCGGACTGCCATCGGCCGGCCGGGATTTCTTCGCGGCGGCGCGCCTCAGGATCGATTGCAAGCGGCGAGGTATCGTGAGGCTCGACGTCGGGCCGGAGGCTGTCGCGGCGACGTTCTTACCCGGCAGGCTGCCGAAATCCAGAGCGCGATCGCTCCAGCGCGACGGCGATCGCGTATTCTACTCAGACAAGACACACGAGCCGCCTTTCGAGCGGATCGAGCATCTGCTGGATATTCTGGACGAGTGAGTGCGATGTTACTTCAGTGCGTCTTGCCAGTGCATCGCGCAGTGGAGATTTTTCGCCGCGCGCCGGTTGCGGAGAACAAACCAATCGTCGCTTGCGCTGACGTCTCGCTGACATGGAAAACCGCTAGTGCGCATCTGTGGCGATCCGCCGGCTATTGTCGGCCTATCCCGCCGACCCGGATACCGCCTGTCCGAGCGAGAATCGGCGGTATCCAGACCCCGGCTATGTTGTTCAGATACCGTTGGTTTTAGGCGTGAGGGGCGGTCCGACCCGGGAATCAGCCCTCGCTGAAACGGGGCCCGCTTCCCACCATCTTCGTAGGATTACGCGTTTTGCACACCGTTCCGCCCCGTGTTGCCCAAAGTTACGGCGGCTAACGGTATTATAAATATTCGTCTTATATTTCAGAGGCTTGCGGAGGCATCGCAGTTCAAATGCCCGTGATATTTGTGCAACATTTGCCCGAAAACAGCCGCAACTCGCCCCAAACCGAGCGGTCTTTTGTTGCGTGATCGGGGGCCTTCTGTCTCATATGGAACTGCGACGGAGGGGGGCATCCCGAGGTCGTCCCGTTTTAGGTGGTTCGCTTAAGTCCACCATCGCAATGAGGATGCGTTGATCTTCAACGTTTTTTCGCGGGCAGCTCAATCGACTTTGTACGCCGTTTTGTACGAGGTCTCAACTTGGAGGTTAACATGAAGATGGTTAAGAGCCTTGTCCTCGGCTCGGCGGCGGCTCTGCTCGCTGTTGGAGGGGCACAGGCAGCTGACCTTCCCGTTAAGGCCAAAGCGGTCGAGTACGTGAAGATTTGCTCCCTGTATGGTCCGGGTTTCTACTACATCCCGGGCACCGATACTTGCATCAAGCTGGGCGGCTATCTGCGCGCAGACGTCATCATCAACTCGAACTCGGACTACACCGGCAACACCTCGGGGGCCGGTGGTGCTGCCAACCGCTTCACCAACGGCTACACCTGGCGTTCGCGTGAAGACCTGAACATCGATACGCGCACCGCGACCGAGTACGGCGTGGTCCGCACCTTCTTCGATGCGACCTTCTCGTGGACCTCGGACACCTACGCCGGGCAGGGTAACGGCTCGACCGTTTACTCGCCGATCGGCACGGTTTCGGCTCCGAACAACGCCAACTCCGGTGCTGTCGCTGCTGGTACGGTCGGCGTCTACTACGCCTTCATCCAGTTCGCCGGCTTCACCATGGGTAAGGCGGTCTCGCAGTTCTCGGCTCCGTGGGCCAACTATCCGGGCAATAACTACGACGGTCTCGTCGGCGGCGGCGGTACGATCACTGGTGTGAACCAGTTCACCTACACCGCGCAGTTCGGCAACGGCGTGTCGCTGTCTCTGTCGGCTCAGGATCAGTCGGCTTACTATCAGGCTGGTGTGTTCAATCTCGGCGCTCCGGTCACGATTGCACCTCCCGGCGCGCTTGGTATCGTCGGCGTCAGCGACTACGCTGGCACGATTGCTCCGGACCTCGTCGCGATGCTGCGCGTCGACCAGGCTTGGGGTCTGTTCCAGGCGTCGTTCGCGGCGCATGACAACCACGTGGCCTACTATGGCGGCAGCGAGTTGACCGGTCATCCGGACGACAAGTGGGGTTGGGCTGGTCAGTTGGCCTTGTCGATCAAGAACATCCCGACCGGACCTGGCGACACCATCAACTTGCAGGGTGTCTACACCAACGGTGCGACCCGCTACAACATCCAGGACCTCGCCGGTTCGGCTGGTGCGAACACCATCTACGGTGGCACCGGTATCCCGGGCGCCTATCAGAGCATCGGCTTCGGCTTTGCTCCGGACAGTGTGTTCGTGACCGGTGGCTCGCAGCAGCTGATCACGACCTACGGCTTCCGGGGTGCCTATGTGCACAACTGGAACCCGAACTGGAACACCAGCATCTACGGCGCTTGGGCCCAGGTTAACTACAACGGCACGTCCAAGAGCTACATCTGCGGTGCCGGCGGAACCGGCTTCGGTGGTACCTTCGCCCCGCTGCTTGGTGGTGCTGCGAACCTGACTTCCTGCAACCCCGACTACAGCATCGCGCAGATCGGCACGCAGACCCAGTGGACCCCGGTGAAGAACCTGACCTTCTCGGCAGACTACGTCTACACACACCTGGATCAGAGCTTCGCCGGCACGATCAACTTCCCCGGCTCGGCAGCGATCGGCAAGCCGGCTGCTGTGTACGAGCTGAAGGACCAGAACACCCACCAGCTGATGTTCCGCGCTCAGCGCAACTGGTAATACCGGTTGATCTGATTGCAAGCTAACAGAGCCCCCGGTGGAAACGCCGGGGGTTTTGCTTTGGAAGCCGCCAACATTGGCTTGGTCCATACCGGCGCGGGCGCGCCCGGAACGAGGCGACCGGCACAGAGCGTTCGCGTTGAAAAATAAGCACAAATCAGCGTAGCTGCGTGCCGGTTGTACTATCTTCCGTGACCACCACCAATGGCCCGGCTTGGATGAGCGGCCGGTTTAGCCGAAAAGGTCACCCTGCTTCATCTCGTCAAGACGGATGACCCCAAGCAGCTGCCACGTCTGCGGCCTTTTTGCTGTGTTTCGGCATGGAATAAGGACCCCGTTTCGGGGTGATCGGCATCCAATCGGGACCCCGGGATAAGGGTCCACAGTGGCTTCCATCGAGTCATGGAAGCCGAGGTTGGGATGCTGGTGGTGGAGACGATTGGTAAGATCCGTCGCGCCTACTTTGTTGATGGTCGTCCGATCAAGGCGATCTGCCGAGAACTTGGCGTATCGCGGAAGGTGGTTCGCAAGGTCATTCGTTCTCAAGCGACGGAGTTCCGGTACGAGCGCGAGACGCAGCCGCTCCCGAAGATGGGTGCCTGGAGTGCCGAGCTTGATCGGTTGCTGGCAGGGAATGAGAGCAAGGCGGCGCGGGAACGGCTGACGCTGATCCGGCTATTCGAGGAACTCCGCGGCCTGGGTTATGCCGGCGGCTATGATGCGGTTCGTCGATACGCCCGACGGTGGACCAAGGAACGCGGCACCTCGACAGCGTCGGCTTATGTGCCGCTGAGCTTTGCACCAGGCGAAGCCTACCAGTTCGACTGGAGCCACGAGGTGGTCCTGCTGAGCGGCACCACGGTGATGGTGAAGGCTGCTCATGTTCGGCTCTGTCACAGTCGCATGCTGTTCGTGCGGGCCTATCCGCGGGAGACGCAGGAGATGGTGTTCGACGCCCACGACCGGGCATTCGCCCTGTTCAAAGGCACCTGCACCCGCGGCATCTACGACAACATGAAGACCGCGGTGGAGACGATCTTTGTCGGTAAAGGCCGTCTCTACAATCGCCGCTTCCTGCAGATGTGCAGCCACTATCTGGTCGATCCGGTCGCCTGTACGCCAGCGTCGGGCTGGGAGAAGGGGCAGGTCGAGAACCAGGTCGGGCTGGTCCGGGAGCGCTTCTTCACGCCGCGGCTGCGGTTCAAAAACCTCGACGAGTTAAACGCCTGGCTGCTCGACAAGTGCATCGCCTACGCCAAGGCTCATCGCCATCCGGAGCTGGTCGATCAGACGATCTGGGACGTGTTCGAAGCCGAACGCCCCAAACTCGTTCCCTATGCCGGCCGCTTCGACGGCTTCCATGCGGTGACAGCATCGGTCTCGAAGACCTGCCTGGTGCGCTTCGACAACAACAAGTACTCGGTCGCAGCCAGTGCAGTCGGACGACCGGTCGAGGTTCAAGCCTATGCCGATCGCATCGTGATCCGTCAGGATGGACGTATCGTTGCCGAGCACCCGCGATCCTTTGGCCGCGGCGATACCGTCTACGACCCCTGGCATTATGTGCCGGTGCTCGCCCGCAAACCCGGCGCCTTGCGCAACGGTGCTCCCTTCAAAGACTGGGTGCTGCCGGCCGCGATCGAGCGGATCCGGCGCAAGCTGGCCAGCACCGACGATGGCAATCGGCAGATGGTCGACATCCTCACCGCGGTGCTGACTGACGGTCTGTCCGCGGTGGAAGCGGCTTGTGCCGAAGCGCTCAGTCACAGCGTCCATTCCGCCGATGTCGTTCTCAATATCCTGGCCCGTCAACGTGAACCCGCCCCACCGGCCAACATCATGACGCCGGCCGCACTGACGCTCCGTCATGCACCGATCGCCGATTGTGCCCGCTACGACAACCTCCGGAGGACCATCTGATGGAACGAACCCAAATCTTCGACCTCATGGGCGAACTTAAGCTCTACGGCATGAAGGCTGCCTTCGACGAGATCATGGCAACTGCCGTCAAGCGCCAGCACGAGCCTCAACGTGCGCGGCGGCGATCAGGGTGAGACTCCAGCGACAATCAAGGTGAGACTGCGCCGATGGGGACGGACCGAAGGGAGGGCGCAGCCCGACCGGAGGACCGTCCCCATCGGCGTCGCGCGTTTTTGGACCCGTCTGGCGGCCGGGTGCGGCTGGTGCAAGCTGTTGGTTCGTCTCGACAAGAGGGAATCGATGCCTTGCCTGGCCTCCACATCACCGACCACCAGATGAGGCTGTACATGACGTACCGACTGACACTGTCCCCCGAGGCCGCCGCGGCCAAGGCGGGGTTCTCGAAGGCAAGCGCGTATCGAATCGAGGGCGATTGTCGCCCGCCATCGCAGAAGAAGACGCCGAGGGGCCGGCGCCGGTCCGATCCGCTCGGGCAGTATTGGGACGCCGAGATCGTTCCGATCCTGAAGGCTGCGCCCGGCATCCGCGTGATCGGCGTGCTGGACGAGCTGCGCCGACGGCATCATGACTTGAACCCGAACATCCGCCGCACGCTGGAGCGGCGCATCAACGCCTGGCGGGCGCTCAACGGCCCCGAACAGGACGTGATCTTCCGCCAGCAGCACGAGCCCGGCCGCCTGGGTCTGTCCGACTTCACCGACGTGAGCGCGCTCGGTATTACCATCGCGGGTGAGCCGCTCGATCACCGGCTCTATCACTTCCGGTTGGCGTTCTCCGGCTTCGAGCATGTCCATGTCGTGCTCGGCGGCGAAAGCTTCGTCGCCCTGGCGGAGGGCTTGCAGAACGCGCTGTGGGCGCTTGGCGGCGTGCCGCGGGAGCATCGCAGCGACAGCCTGTCGGCAGCATTCCGCAATCTGGCCGCCGACGCACGGGGGGATCTGACGCAGCGCTACGCCGGGCTGATGGGCCACTATGGCATGGCGCCAACGCGCAACAATGCGGGCATCGCACATGAGAACGGCTCGATCGAGAGCGCGCACGGCCATCTCAAGCGGGCACTGGAAGATGCGCTGTTGCTGCGGGGGACGCGCGAGTTCGCCAGTCTCGATGCGTACCGGGCTTTTGTCGACGAGATTGTCGGCCGGCGCAACGCCAACCTCGCCAAGCCGATCGCGCTCGAGAAGGAGGCCTTGGCGCCGCTGCCAAAAGGCCGCACGACCGACTTCGAGGAGAAAGTGATCCCGGTGACGTCGTCAGGCGGCTTCATCCTGCGGCGCGTATTCTACACCGTGCCTTCAAGATTGATCGGCCATCGCCTGCGTGTGCGCATCTTCGACGACCGGCTCGAATGCTTCCTTGGCGTCACGCCGGTCGTGACGCTGCGGCGCGGTCGGCCTGTGTCCGAGAGCCAGGGCGGTCATGTTGTGGATTACCGGCACGTCATCCATGCCCTGCGGCGCAAGCCGATGGCGCTCCTCAATCTCGTTTATCGCGACCAACTCTTCCCGCGTGCAGCTTACAAACGTCTGTTCGAGACCTTGCGGGAGCATGGTGATGACCGGCGCGCCTGCAAGGTGACGGTCGAGCTTCTGGCGCTGGCTCACGAGCGCGCCTGCGAAGCAGAACTCGCCGAGGTGATCGCGATGGATCTGGACGCCGGACAGTTACCCGATCTTGCCGCGCTGCGCGACCGCTTCCGACCCGAGGCGGCCTCGATCCCGCGTGTCGCCGTCAAGCTGGCGCCGCTCGACGTCTACGATGAACTCGCCTCCGTCAGCGTCATGTCGGGCCGCTCGAACCTGGGAGAGGCAGCATGACCGGTATCGCTACCTCCGTCGATGCTGCCCGTGTCGAGCTGCTTCTCAATGAGCTCCGCCTGCCGGGCGTCAAGGCGATCTGGCCGAAGCTCGCCGCACAGTCGGACAAGGAAGGGTGGCCTGCCGCCCGCTTCCTCGCCGCCCTTGCCGAGCACGAGGCGGCCGATCGCACCCGCCGTCGGATCGAGCGACACATGGTGGAAGCGCGTTTGCCCGCCGGCAAGACGCTCGCCACCTTCGACTTCGAAAGCGTGCCGATGCTATCAAAGGCACAGGCGATGGCGCTCGCCGCTGGCGACGCCTGGTTGAAGGCCGGCGCCAATTTGCTCTTGTTCGGTCCACCGGGCGGCGGCAAGACCCATCTCGGCACGGCGATCGGCCTGGCTCTCGTCGAGAACGGTTGGCGCGTTCTCTTCGCGCGCACCACTGATCTGGTGCAACGGCTGCAGGTCGCGCGGCGCGAGCTGGCGCTGGAGTCCGCGATCGCCAAACTCGATCGCTATGACCTCCTGATCCTCGACGACATCACATATGTGAGCAAGGATCAGGCGGAAACCAGTGTGCTGTTCGAGTTGATCGCCGCCCGCTACGAACGACGCTCGCTGCTGATCACGGCCAATCAGCCATTTGGCGAATGGGGGCGTATCTTCCCGGACCAGGCAATGACGTTGGCTGCCATCGATCGTTTGGTCCACCACGCCACGATCCTCGAGATGAACGTCGAAAGTTACCGTCGAAAAGTTGCCCTCGATCGCAAGCGCGGTCCAGGCCGGCCACCTGTTCACACGACCCCCAACGAACTCGACAAGACTGTGATTGACGCTGGCAGCGCCGCTTGATTGTCGCGCAGCGTCAATCAACGCTTGCCAAGTAGGCGGCCAGCGTCAATTATCTCCTGACTCGGCCGCCTCGTCTCATCTTGATTGACGCGCCGCTCTCATCCTGATTGTCGCGCTATAGCCTGGGTCTGTCCGACTTCACCGACGTGAGCGCGCTCGGTATTACCATCGCGGGTGAGCCGCTCGATCACCGGCTCTATCACTTCCGGTTGGCGTTCTCCGGCTTCGAGCATGTCCATGTCGTGCTCGGCGGCGAAAGCTTCGTCGCCCTGGCGGAGGGCTTGCAGAACGCGCTGTGGGCGCTTGGCGGCGTGCCGCGGGAGCATCGCAGCGACAGCCTGTCGGCAGCATTCCGCAATCTGGCCGCCGACGCACGGGGGGATCTGACGCAGCGCTACGCCGGGCTGATGGGCCACTATGGCATGGCGCCAACGCGCAACAATGCGGGCATCGCACATGAGAACGGCTCGATCGAGAGCGCGCACGGCCATCTCAAGCGGGCACTGGAAGATGCGCTGTTGCTGCGGGGGACGCGCGAGTTCGCCAGTCTCGATGCGTACCGGGCTTTTGTCGACGAGATTGTCGGCCGGCGCAACGCCAACCTCGCCAAGCCGATCGCGCTCGAGAAGGAGGCCTTGGCGCCGCTGCCAAAAGGCCGCACGACCGACTTCGAGGAGAAAGTGATCCCGGTGACGTCGTCAGGCGGCTTCATCCTGCGGCGCGTATTCTACACCGTGCCTTCAAGATTGATCGGCCATCGCCTGCGTGTGCGCATCTTCGACGACCGGCTCGAATGCTTCCTTGGCGTCACGCCGGTCGTGACGCTGCGGCGCGGTCGGCCTGTGTCCGAGAGCCAGGGCGGTCATGTTGTGGATTACCGGCACGTCATCCATGCCCTGCGGCGCAAGCCGATGGCGCTCCTCAATCTCGTTTATCGCGACCAACTCTTCCCGCGTGCAGCTTACAAACGTCTGTTCGAGACCTTGCGGGAGCATGGTGATGACCGGCGCGCCTGCAAGGTGACGGTCGAGCTTCTGGCGCTGGCTCACGAGCGCGCCTGCGAAGCAGAACTCGCCGAGGTGATCGCGATGGATCTGGACGCCGGACAGTTACCCGATCTTGCCGCGCTGCGCGACCGCTTCCGACCCGAGGCGGCCTCGATCCCGCGTGTCGCCGTCAAGCTGGCGCCGCTCGACGTCTACGATGAACTCGCCTCCGTCAGCGTCATGTCGGGCCGCTCGAACCTGGGAGAGGCAGCATGACCGGTATCGCTACCTCCGTCGATGCTGCCCGTGTCGAGCTGCTTCTCAATGAGCTCCGCCTGCCGGGCGTCAAGGCGATCTGGCCGAAGCTCGCCGCACAGTCGGACAAGGAAGGGTGGCCTGCCGCCCGCTTCCTCGCCGCCCTTGCCGAGCACGAGGCGGCCGATCGCACCCGCCGTCGGATCGAGCGACACATGGTGGAAGCGCGTTTGCCCGCCGGCAAGACGCTCGCCACCTTCGACTTCGAAAGCGTGCCGATGCTATCAAAGGCACAGGCGATGGCGCTCGCCGCTGGCGACGCCTGGTTGAAGGCCGGCGCCAATTTGCTCTTGTTCGGTCCACCGGGCGGCGGCAAGACCCATCTCGGCACGGCGATCGGCCTGGCTCTCGTCGAGAACGGTTGGCGCGTTCTCTTCGCGCGCACCACTGATCTGGTGCAACGGCTGCAGGTCGCGCGGCGCGAGCTGGCGCTGGAGTCCGCGATCGCCAAACTCGATCGCTATGACCTCCTGATCCTCGACGACATCACATATGTGAGCAAGGATCAGGCGGAAACCAGTGTGCTGTTCGAGTTGATCGCCGCCCGCTACGAACGACGCTCGCTGCTGATCACGGCCAATCAGCCATTTGGCGAATGGGGGCGTATCTTCCCGGACCAGGCAATGACGTTGGCTGCCATCGATCGTTTGGTCCACCACGCCACGATCCTCGAGATGAACGTCGAAAGTTACCGTCGAAAAGTTGCCCTCGATCGCAAGCGCGGTCCAGGCCGGCCACCTGTTCACACGACCCCCAACGAACTCGACAAGACTGTGATTGACGCTGGCAGCGCCGCTTGATTGTCGCGCAGCGTCAATCAACGCTTGCCAAGTAGGCGGCCAGCGTCAATTATCTCCTGACTCGGCCGCCTCGTCTCATCTTGATTGACGCGCCGCTCTCATCCTGATTGTCGCGCTATACTCAACGCATTGTCGGCGACCTGCTCAACGCCGAGATCAACGAGAAGCAAGCCAGGTCGATCAAATACCAGCTCACCATTGCCAAGCTGCCGCTCGCCAAGGACATCGCCGACTTCCAGTTCGACGGCACGCCGATCAATCAGACTCTCGTCAATGATCTCGCTGGCGGCGGCTTCATCGCCCAACAACGCAACGTCGTGCTGGTTGGCGGCACCGGTACAGGCAAAACCCACTTGGCCATTGCCATCGCCAGAAGTTGCATCCGCGATGGCGCCAGAGGACGCTTCTACAACGTAGTCGACCTCGTCAACCGGCTCGAGACCGAGACCCGCAACGGTCGGCAGGGACGGCTCGCCGAGCATCTGACCCGCATGGACTTCATCGTTCTCGACGAGCTGGGCTATCTGCCGTTCGCGCAATCCGGCGGTCAGCTCCTGTTCCATCTCATCAGCCGGCTCTACGAGCGCACCTCCATCATTGTCACCACCAATCTTGCGTTCGGCGAATGGCCCAGTGTGTTCGGTGATGCCAAAATGACCACCGCGCTACTCGACCGATTGACCCATCACTGCGACATCGTCGAGACCGGCAACGACAGCTGGCGATTCAAAAGCCGCGACGATGTTCAAACAACCCGCGCTCGCGCCGTCTCCGCAACCCCGACCAGCTCCGACGACCCGAGCGCTACCAGCAGAGCACGCCGATCAAAGGGGTCCCTTTTGGATGCCGATAGGGGGTCCCAGTCGAACGCCGATTGACAGTGGATGTTGCGAAGGTGAAGGAGATGCACGCGGAAGGCAAAGGACCGTCAGCCATCGCGAAGGAGCTTGGTATAGGCCGTGCGTCGGTCTATCGCGCTCTGGAAGGCAAAGAGGGCTGAGCCCATGCGGAAGATCATCGGCTCCCCCAGCTAATCCGCAGCTAAGGGACTCCGGCTTCCGGTGGGGCCTCTTGGCCATCGTTGCCGGGGACCCGCCTTCGCAAAGCTCGGGCTAAAGTCCTCGGCCTCTGCTCGGCACAAGCGGGCGGTGTGCTTCGCCAGAAGTACCGTGGGGCCCAAAATGCCGGGCTTCAATATGAACACGACGCCCAAAAGGGGCACTATGGCGCCGATGCCCCAGGAGACTCAGCGGAGTCCTCTGGTGGGCGCTACAGCGAGCCGCCGGTCTCCCCGGGCATAGCGTCAAAGGCGCCCACGGCCTTCCTAGAGTCCCACAGGGGCATTGCAGGATGCCCCTGGTCCGCTCAAAGTTAGAACATCGGCCGTGTGCAGATATATGCGAAGCGGCCCTATTTTAATCCAACCTATTGTTCGGCCCGGGGGACGGATAACAGTCAAATTCGTTCTCCGTTATGGTACGGGTACAACTGCTCCTCCTTCCCTCCCTTTCCCTCCCTCCTCCTCTATCTCTCTCTCTGGTAGACTAGGGGGTATAGGCTCTAGTGGTACGGTAAGGGCATCACGGCACGAACCGGCGGCTTCCCTGCCTGCTGTTGATTTTGAGGCTAGGGCTGACGGGGATATGGCCCGCGCGGAAATACCCACTGAAAGCTCCCATCAACGCCATCGCCCCTCGGCGCTCGTGTTGTTCAGGCACAATCAGGCTGTCATGCACCGCTAAACTAGGGATGTCATCCCGCATCAACCCTTGGATCGCAGCGACGATAACGCGGCTCTCATCAAACATAAGATCAGCCCAAGTGCGCACACGGCCATCCTTTAGCGGCTGGCCCCATTGGCCGAGAAGCGGCTGGCGCTTGATTATCAGCTCGCCCAGCCGGCCCGCATGGTACTTCTTGCGGTCTAGAGGATGGCCGTGCTTTTCCTTGTAATCCTTCAGAATGACCGAAGGCCACTTGCGCAGCGGTTCTGTGCTCCCGAAGGTCGCGGCCACCCAGAGCTTAACGACCTGTCCGTCGTCAGATAATTTGAGACTAATCAGGCTTTTCGAGAAGGGAGGCTCTGGCTCATCTGTTGTTGGAGTTTAAGCGGCCTGCAGTTGGTGCTGCAAGCGGCGGTTTGCGATGGTCTCACGCTTGATGCGCTGTCGTTCGGTTAGGATGGTCTCGGCTCTGCCGAAGTAGACGTCAGCCGGGGTCAGGTTTTTGATGCTCTCATGATAGCGGACGTGGTTGTAATGCTCGACGAAGGCGCCGATCCGCCGTTCGAGGTGGTGAGGTAGATAATAGTTCTCGAGCAGAATGCGGTTCTTCAGGGTCTGATGCCAGCGCTCGATCTTTCCCTGGGTTTGGGGATGATACGGAGCGCCGCGCACGTGCTGCATGCCCTTGTATTCGAGCCACCTGGCCAGATCGTCCGCGACGTAACTCGAACCATTGTCGCTGAGAAGCCTCGGCCGGTGCGCGACGGTGATGTGGTCAAGGCCGGAGGCCGCGAGTGCCTGGTCGAGTGTGGCCGTGACGTCGGAGGCACACATCGTGGGACCAAGCCTCCAGGCGACGATGTAACGCGAGAAGTCATCGAGCACGGTCGACAGGTAGTACCAGCCCCAGCCGGTGATCTTGAGGTAGGTAAAGTCGGTCTGCCAGAGCTGGTTGATGGCGGTGGTCTTGTCCTTGAACTCGTTCGCCGCCTTGATCACCACATAGGCGGGGCTGGTGATGAGGTCATGCGCCTTCAGCAGCCGATAGACCGATGCCTCGGAGACAAAATACTTCCGTTCGTCGGTGAACCGCACGGCCAGCTCGCGCGGCGACAGCTCGGGCAGCTCCAGCGCCAGGTCGATGATCTGGCCCCGCACATCGTCGGGGATGCGATTCCATATCCGGTCAGGTCGAGACCGGTGGTCAGCCAGCGCCTCGACGCCGCCATCACGATAGCGATCATACCATCTATAAAACGTGGCGCGTGGGATCCCGAGCTTGTCCAGCGTGCGCTTGGCCGGCAGGTGCGACTGCTCGACCAACTGGATGATCTCGGCCTTCTCGGACGCAGGATATCTCATGCCTCGTCCTCCCCATCCCCGTTCATGCTTTTTTTGAGTAGGCGGTTCTCAAGGGTGAGGTCGGCCACGACTTCCTTCAATGCGGCCGTCTCACGACGGAGATCCGTCACCTCGCCGGAGGTCGCCGCACGCGCCGTATCGCCCGCCAGGCGGCGCTTACCGGCTTCGAGGAACTCCTTCGACCAGCCGTAATACATTGAGGCGGCAATGCCCTCACGCCGGCAGAGCTCGGAGATGTTCTCCTCGCCCCGCAGTCCTTCCAGCACGATGCGGATCTTCTCTTCCGCCGAATACTGCCGGCGGGTCTGGCGCCGAATGTCCCTTAGTACCTGTTCTGCCGGCGCTTTGCCCGGTCCGGATTTCTGCTTCATCTTCGCTCCTGGTGGCTACGATGAACCAGAAATCCTCCCTCCGCAAAATCCTTCAATTTGTCTCACACGGCCTGACGGCAAACAGTGCGATCAAGTGCTCATGGAGGGGAACGGTTCGCGCCTTTCTCGTTTTGATTTTGCCAGCAGATGGCGTGAGACGGGCGAAATAAAAGTCGCCCCGCTGCTGAATATCCGCCGCTCGCAACTGCGTAATTTCACCTGCACGCGCGCCGGTGTATGCACAAATCCACGGAACCCAACGGCAAGTGCGCTCGTGCCATGACTTAGAATCGTCGAGAAGGAGGGCGGCTCTCAGAATGGTCTTTGCTTCATCCTGTGTAAAAGCCTTCGTCTCCCGCTCCAAGTTCTTTCGCGGCACGCTGATGTGCACCTCAGCGAACGGGTTCTGCGTGACCAGTCTCTCTCTCAAGCCCCACGCGAACACCGTCTTCAAAGCAGTGCGCCATACGCTCGCCACGGTGTGTGCCGTGCGCTCCTCGCTGATCAATCCGTTCATCCAATTCTTTGCGTCGAGAAAACTGATTGCGACAGCATCGGGAAAACGCCGATCTGCGGCATTGAATACGGCCGACCACCGGTCAACGGTGCTCGACGCTGGCTGAACAGCCTTGATCCACAAGTCGAAGAGTGCCCGCGCCGATAGCCGCGATGCGCAGAGCTTTGCCTCCTCATACGCTGGGAACACAGCGGTGTGCTCATCCGGCGCGTAGTGACCACGGGCCAGGGCCTCCAATCGGTTGAAGGCTGGCAACAGGTTGTCGCTCACCGCATCTACGAATAGATTGGTGGCGTCAGGGCTAAGCGTAATGCCCTGCTCAATCAGGAATGTTGCTGTCTGCGATTCGGTGGCGATTGCCGGTCGCACAGCTGCGCGCACCTCGGGATCAGCCTTCCAATCCCACTCTGGATGATCGCCCGGATGCTCTTCGTACGTGTCCGGTGCATGCAAGCGGATCACGTCCCACACCAGTATATCCCCCAAAGCCTTCCAGTGTCCCGGGGTACGAATGTCCTTCTCGTGTCGAGCGATGAACCACGCATACCATCTGCCCGCCAATGCGTAGGCGTTCTGTCGAGTGAGCGGCTGAGGGGTAGCCCGCTTTGCAGCTCTAAGCTGACCGATCCGCGTTTCAATGTCGGCCAGCCATTCGCCAAACCGCGCTTTGGCTTCGTGTTCAGACACAGATGGCCCGAGGTAGAACTTTTCTTCCCAAGCCATTCCATAGCGGGCAGCGTAGTCGGATCGGATGTCCTTGGGGAGGACCTTGCGAGCAACGTACGCTCCTCTGGTCGCCCGGTTTAGCTTCGTCATTCGCAACGCCATTTTGTACGATGCCTTGTACCTATCGACATCCAAATAGCGATGGCAATCAGTAAGTTACTGATCTTCAAGAACTCAGCGCCCCGGTTCCTCGGATCGCTTAAGTCCCTCGCGTTCATGCGGGTGTGTCCGAAGGCGCGAAGCGACTGAGCGGGGATTTAAGGGACAAAGGGAACCAACCTAGGGTGTTTACCCGGCGGATCCGGAACCTTCCCTGAGATAGAGCAACTTGGAGGTTTAACATGAAGATGGTTAAGAGCCTTATCCTCGGCTCGGCGGCGGCTCTCGTCGCGGTCGGCGGAGCTCAGGCGGCCGATCTTCCCGTCAAGGCCAAAGCGGTCGAGTACGTGAAGATTTGCTCCCTGTATGGTCCCGGTTTCTATTACATCCCGGGCACCGACACTTGTATCAAGCTGGGCGGCTACCTGCGCGCAGACGTCGTCATCAACACGAACTCGGATCACACCGGCAACACCTCGGGTGCCGCTGGCGCACAGAACCGCTTCACCAACGGTTACACTTGGCGTTCGCGCGAAGACCTGAACATCGATACGCGCACCGCGACCGAATACGGCGTGGTCCGCACCTTCTTCGATGCGACGTTCTCGTGGACCTCGGACACCTACGCCGGTCAGGGCAACGGCGCGACCGTTTACTCGCCGATCGGCGCGGTTTCGGCTCCGAACAACGCCAACTCCGGTGCTGTCGCTGCTGGTACGGTCGGCGTCTACTACGCCTTCATCCAGTTCGCCGGCTTCACCATCGGTAAGGCGGTCTCGCAGTTCTCGGCTCCGTGGGCCAACTATCCGGGCAACAACTTCGACGGTCTCGTCGGCGGCGGCGGTACGATCACTGGTGTGAACCAGTTCACCTACACCGCGCAGTTCGGCAACGGCGTGTCGCTGTCCCTGTCGGCTCAGGATCAGTCGGCTTACTATCAGGCTGGCGTGGTCAACCTCGGTGCTCCCGTGACCTTCGGCGTTCCCGGCAACACCAACGTGTTCGGCATCAGCGACTACGCTGGAACGATCGCTCCGGACCTCGTCGCGATGCTGCGCGTCGACCAGGCTTGGGGTCTGTTCCAGGCGTCGTTCGCCGCGCATGACAACCACGTGGCCTACTACGGCGGCACTGAGTTGACCGGTCATCCTGACGACAAGTGGGGCTGGGCGGGTCAGTTGGCCTTGTCGATCAAGAACATCCCGACCGGACCTGGCGACACCATCAACTTGCAGGGCGTCTACACCAACGGTGCGACCCGCTATAACATCCAGGACCTCGCCGGTTCGGCTGGTGGCAACACCATCTTCGGCGGCACCAACATCCCCGGTGCATACCAGAGCATCGGCTTCGGCATCGCTCCGGACAGCATCTTCGTCACTGGTGGTTCGCAACAGCTGATCACGACCTACGGCTTCCGCGGTGCCTACGTGCACAACTGGAACCCGAACTGGAACACCAGCATCTACGGTGCCTGGGCCCAGGTTAACTACAACAGCACTTCCAAGGGCTACATCTGCGGCCCGGCCGGCAATGGTGTTGGTGGTTCGCTCAGCAACTTCTTTGGTGCTGGTTCCAACCTGACGTCCTGCAACCCCGATTACAGCATTGCGCAGATCGGCACGCAGACCCAGTGGACCCCGGTCAAGAACCTGACCTTCTCGGCCGACTTCACCTACACCCGTCTGGACCAGAGCTTTGCTGGTACGGTCGCTTTCCCCGGCAGCCCGACGATCGGCAAGCCGGGTGCGATCTACGAGCTGAAGGACCAGAACACCTACACCATGCTGCTCCGCGCTCAGCGCAACTGGTAAATACCGGTTGATCTGACTGCGATCTAACAGAGCCCCCGGCGCCAAAACGCCGGGGGTTTTGCTTTATTCGCCGATGCGGCAGCTCTCATAGACAGCCATTTTTTTTGTACGATGTCGATGTCTCGGTTCGGGCTCAGCGTTGTCATCCATGGGCAACGTGCAGGCGATTGGCCCTCAAGCGATCCCTCTCCGTTGGAGTACGACTGGTTGGAGCCTGTGGCGGTGCTATGGACCCTGTCGCGCGCCGACGTGCAAGCCGCGGTCGACAATCTCGGCATTGAGCTTTCTCACCACTACGGCAACTACCCGTCGTCCCTTGATGGTTCTGTCTGCCCGACCTCTCTCACCACCAAGAGACGCGCGTGGATGGCGCAGCGATACCCAAGGAGTCAGGGGTGGCCGAGGGACTCCATACGGAGGTCCGCAAAGCGGCCATCGCAGCGCTCGACGGAGACAACACAACGAATGCCTACACCGGTGACATAGGCGCACCGACGACCTACTGGGGCCTGTACTCATACACTCGGGATGTCCGCTTTCGACGGGTAAGGCGGACATTCGGCCGCGCCCCCGGAATGCCGCCTTGTGACCCAACTCGGAGATGTCCGCACGCCTGCGGAGTGTCTATTGGCTGATTGCGTTGCTGCCGCCGCGCCAGATTGATCCTTCAGCACGGCGCCGGTGGCAGCGTCACCGGCGCTGCTACTTTGTGAATCTGGGCCTTGTGGATGTCGGCGGCGTTGGCGCCGCGGGCTGAAGATTGAACGTCAGCCAGACGTTCCAGCCTGCCGGCCGATTTTCATTGGCGAATTCGCCGTAGCCCTTCAGGTTCAGATATCCCTGCATGTCGCCGACCGGGAAAATGTAGCCGACCTGCGGGCCGACGCCGACCACGCGCGACCGAAAGCAGCCGACGCGATCGCCGGAGCCGCTGTCGCATCCGAGCCCCTGATAGACGTAACCGACGAGGCCGACCTGCCACTGCTTGGTCAGGAATTGCGACGCGCCCCAGTCGAGGTGCATGTCGACGCCGCTTTGATAGTCAGTGGAGGGATTGACGAAGTTGTAGGTGAATCCCAGCACCGTCGAAAATTCATGCCCGGTCTTTGGATCGAAATAGGTGTAGCCGCCGCCCGCGTCGATTGCCCAGTGCCCAATCCCCATATTCGCCAGGCGGGTCGACTGGTAGGCGCCAGCCGGGAGGTCGGCGGTAACGTACGTCATGTAATTGTTTACGCCGGCATTCCAGCGCAGCGCGAACTGCGGGATCAGGTCGCCGAATGCAATGAGCGAGCTGTCGATGCTGTCAAACCGGGAGAAGGGGGACGTGGCGCCGCCCGGTCCCGTCAATGTCCCCACAAGCGATCCAGCGAGCGAGGTGGAGTTGGATCCGTAGGCCGCCAACAGGGTGGCAGAGGCCTGACCGCCAAGCACCGGTGTCGCAAAAGTATAAGTCCCGGCCAGAAAACCAACATTCACATTCGCATTGACGGTCGCGTTCACGTTGGCCGTCAGGTTGGCGGGAAAGCGACCAATCGTGATTTCGCGCGACCGCGCCACGTCGCCGCCGGCGGAAACAGAGGTGTGATAATAAATCGAGGTCATCGACCAGCCCGGCGCCTGCTGCGGAACAGCCGCGAGGCTGCCAAAAAATCCGGGTACCCAAAAGCTGATGCCATTTTCATCGGCGCGAGCCGCTTGGGTGGAAAGCACCAGCAGAGCGGCAAGCGCCCCAACACTGAAATGCCACTGCGAAAAAAATCTGCGTCCCAAACCAGGTCCAAGGTACCGCATCGCCGATCCCCCCGACTCTCGCGATCCCGCCATTACTCCGGCGGGGTAGAAACTCTCGGAAATAATAAGCTGACGCCGCCGTTGGTCCATGCGAAATCGGCATACTTGCGTTCAGCCGGCCTTTTATTGAAAGGCTGTGTCCATGACGCTACAGCCTTGGCAGTTTTTGCATAGTCGTCAGGGGCTCTCGATAATGAAGAGGCGACCAGGCTCGATTGATCCAGATCAATATGAGGATGCGTTGCTGGAAGCATCTTATCTTGTCTAGTTCGTAGACGCTGTGTAGTCGGCCTCGCACTTCAGATACTCGATCGTCTTTTGACTGACCAAGGCGTGAAACCGTCCCCCGAAGCAATCGGCGAGCTAGAAAGCTGCCGAGAGATTCTTGCTCGGGGCGGCGTTCGTAACTTTGAAACTCGTTCAGTGCGAGTAGCCTATGCACGACGTTGGCGTTGCGGCAGGCGTACCTTTGTCGGATGGGCCCAGCCAGAGGGGCATGATCTGGATTCCGGGCGGCACGTTCCGCATGGGCTCCGACAGGCACTATGCCGAAGAGGCGCCGGTCCATCGCGTCTCGGTGAGCGGCTTCTGGATGGACCGGACGCCGGTCACCAATCGCGATTTTCGCAAGTTCGTCAACGCAACAGGCTACGTGACATTCGCGGAGACGCGGCCTGACGAAAAGGATTATCCAGGCGCACTGCCGCACATGCTCAAGGCAGGCTCGCTGGTTTTCATGCCACCAAAGTGTCCGGTCGATTTGAGCGGCTGGTCGCAATGGTGGAGTTTCAAATTTGGCGCCAACTGGCGCCGGCCATACGGCCCCCGCAGTTCGATCAGCGGCCTCGACGATCATCCCGTGGTCCACATTGCCTATCGCGATACTGAGGCCTACGCGGCGTGGGCTGGAAAGGACTTGCCGACCGAAGCCGAATGGGAGTTTGCCGCGCGTGGCGGACTCGACGGCGCGGAATTCGCTTGGGGTGACGAGCAACTTCCCGGCGGCAGGCACATGGCGAATACCTGGCAGGGCAATTTCCCGCACCAGAATCTGGTGGCTGATGGCTTCGAACGCACCTCGCCCGTCACCGTATTCCCGGTCAATGGCTACGGCCTTCATGACATGATCGGCAATGTCTGGGAATGGACGGCCGATTGGTATTCACAGAAGCACGACGCAGACGCCCCGAAAGCCTGCTGCATCCCGCAAAATCCCCGCGGCGGGTCCGAGGGCGCGAGCTACGACTCTCGTCAGCCGAACCTCAGGATTCCACGCAAGGTGCTTAAAGGCGGCTCGCATCTTTGCGCCCCCAGCTACTGCCGCCGCTATCGTCCGGCCGCGCGTCATGCCGAGCCGATCGACACCTCAACAAGCCATGTCGGCTTCAGGTGCATCACCAGGAAGAGGATCAGGTCATGAGTAACGATACGATTCCGGAAAAGCCTGAGATGAGTACGGGACCCACCAGTGCAGGATTGAAACGCCGCGATCTCTTGTTGAGCGGTAGTTCGCTCGTCGCCGCTTCAGCACTCTCTGCCGTTGGTGCGACAAGCTTCGCGCAAGCGCAGCAACCAACGCCGGCCCCGGTGCCCGCACCGGCCGGACAGCGGCCCAATATCGTCGTCATCATGGGGGACGATATCGGCATCTGGAATATCGGTGCTTACCATCGTGGCATGATGGCAGGCCGGACGCCGAACCTCGACAAGATCGCCGCAGAAGGCATGCTGTTTACCGATTATTACGCCGAGGCGAGCTGCACCGCAGGCCGCGCCAACTTCATCACCGGCGAGCTACCGATCCGCACCGGCATGACAACGGTCGGTCAGGCCGGCGCCCCCACAGGCTTGCCGGCGGAGGCCGTGACCGTTGCCACCGCGCTAAAAGGCATGGGCTATGCCACCGGCCAATTCGGCAAGAACCACCTCGGCGACAAGAACGAGTTTCTGCCGACAGTGCACGGCTTCGACGAGTTCTTCGGCTACCTGTATCACCTCGACGCGATGGAAGATCCGGCCCACCCCGCTTATCCGCAGGAGCTGTTGAACAAAGTCGGTCCGCGCAACATGATCCATTCGTGGGCGACCAATGTGGATGATGCCACCGTGGATCCGCGCTGGGGCAAGGTCGGCAAGCAGAGGATTGAGGACGCCGGAACGCTCTATCCCAAGCGGATGGAAACCGTGGACGATGAAATCCGAGACCTGGCCTTGAGTTTCATTGAAAAGGCCAAGGCCGAGAACAAGCCGTTCTTCTTGTGGCTCAATCCAACCCGTATGCACATCGTCACGCATTTGTCGCCGAAGTACCAGGCGATGCGCAACTCCAAGAACGGCTGGTCGATTCATGAAGCCGGCATGGCGCAGCTCGACGACGATGTCGGCATAGTGATGCAAAAGCTCAAGGACATGGGCGTGGATGACAACACCATTGTCATCTTCACAACCGATAACGGCACCGAGGTCTTCACTTGGCCGGATGGCGGACAGACGCCTTTCGCGCAGAGCAAAGGTACTGTCATGGAAGGCGGCTTCCGCGCGCCGGCGATGATCCGCTGGCCGGGCAAGGTGCCGGCCGGCAAGGTCGAGAACGGCATCATCTCGGGGCTGGACTGGTTCCCGACCTTGCTGGCCGCTGCCGGCAACCCGAACATTGTCGAGGAACTGAAGAAGGGCAAGCAAATCGGGGACCGCACCTATAAGTGCTATCTCGACGGTTATAATCAGATGGACATGATCACCGGCAAGGGGCCGTCGAACCGACACGAAATCTGGTACTTCGGCGAGAGCGAGCTGGGGGCCGTGCGCATCGACGACTACAAGTATCGCTTCATCGACCAGCCCGGGGGGTGGCTGGGCGAAAAGAGCAAGGTTGACGTGCCCTACCTGACCAACCTTCGCCTGGACCCGTTCGAGCGAACGGGTTGGCCCGATAGCGGGACCAAATACGGCGCGCAACAATACTTCGACTGGTTCAAGTATGAATTCTGGCGCTTCGTCTTCGTCCAGCAGCAGGTCGAGCAACTGGCCATGACCGCGGTCGAGTTTCCGCCGATGCAGAAGGGCGCGAGCTTCAACCTCGATGCCGTGAAGGCGAAAATCGAGGCTGCCAGGACGGCGATCGCAAAATAGCATGTATTCACGATCAGCATGGTGGGGGCGGCCTCGAGGCCGCCCCGCTCTGCGCTCAGCGCAACTGGTAATACCGCTTGATCTGACTGCGATCTAACAGAGCCCCCGGCGCCAAAACGCCGGGGGTTTTGCTTTTCGGGCTAGCGATCGTGCGTCACGCCGCGAGCAGGTCGCGCACCATCGGCACCACCTTGCTGCCGTAGAGCTCGATGCTCTTCATCAGCTTCTCGTGCGGCAGCAGGCCGGCCGAGTATTTCAGCTGGAAGCGCGCAGCGCCGAGCGCCTTCACGGTCGCCGCGATCTTGCGGGCCACGGTTTCGGGGGCGCCGACATAGAGCGAGCCTTGCTCGGCTTCAGCCACGAACTCGTCGCGGCCCATTGGCGGCCAGCCGCGCTCCTTGCCGATCCGGTCGCGCATCACCTTGTAGTCCGGCCACAGCTCTTCCCTGGCCTGCGCGTCCGTCTCGGCGATGTAGCCCGGCGAATGGACGCCGATCGGCTGCGGCGCCCGGCCGAACTGCTGGTAGGCGCGCTGATGCAGGTCGACATAGGGTGCAAAGCGCCTGGGATCGCCGCCGATGATGGCGAGCATCAGCGGCAGGTCGTAATGCGCCGCGCGCACCACCGATTCGGGGCTGCCGCCGACGCCGATCCAGGTCTTCAGCCGGCCGTGCTCGACCGGCGGATAGACCGACTGGTTGCCGAGCGGTGGCCGCAGCTTGCCCTGCCAGGTCACCGGCTCCTGCTTCAAGAGCTCGGTGAACAGGTCGAGCTTTTCCTCGAACAGCTCGTTGTATTGCTTGAGGTCGAAGCCGAACAGCGGGAACCATTCGGTGAAGGAGCCGCGGCCGAGGATCACCTCGGCGCGGCCGTTCGAGAGCGCGTCGACGGTGGCGAAGCGCTGGAACACGCGGATCGGATCGTCCGAGCTCAGCACGGTCACCGCGGAGCCGAGGCGGATGTTCTGCGTGCGCGCGGCGATCGCCGCCAGCACGGTCTCGGGGGTGGAGATCGCAAAGTCGGCCCGGTGGTGCTCGCCGAGCCCGATGAAATCGATCCCGAGTTGATCGGCCAGCACCGCCTCGTCGACGACGTTGCGGATCACCTGGGCATGCGGCAGCGGTGCCCCGGCGGCGTCCTTGGTGACGTCGCCGAATGTATCGAGCCCGAATTCGAGGGAGGTGGTCATCAGTCAGTCCGGTTGTCGGCGCGGCGGAGCATCCGCCGCGGGCCACCCATCGCACGCAGGTTGGGAACGTTGCGGATGCGTCCGCAAACCCGCGCTGTGGAGCCTTCGGTTGGAGATACTCCGCACCTAATGCCTGTCCACGGCCCGACAAGGGTCACGCTGCGAAACGCAGCGTTTCCGCGCGCGGCCGTGCACTCGGCGGCTTCGCCAGCGGCGATCAGCCCGGGACAACCAGGAAGCCGGCCCGCGGGAAATGCACCACGACCTCGCCGACGCGTTCGTCGGACCGGCGGATCGCGATGTGCTGCGCCGACAGCGAAACGATCTCGCCGCGCACCGGGATTTTGCCGTAGTCATCCGGCGTCACGTCGACGACGTCGCCGGGCCTGCGACCGTTCGGATCCGCAGGGTCGCCGAAAACGGGCGACTCCGGCCGCGCCTTCGCCGCGATCTCGAGCGCATCGCCCGACGACATCTCTGTGCGCGTGCCGTGGCCGATGGCGCGGATGCGCGCCTCCCAGGCCGCAGCGCGCTGCAAGGGCTTCATGATCTCGTCCATCGTGGCGACACTCTGCCGCGCGTACCACACGTTCATGTAGGCGCTGACGTCAGCGAGGCTGAACTCGCCGAATAGCCACGGTCGGCCGTCACCGAGTTGCGCCTCGATCCAGTCGACATTGGCGCGGAACTGGTCGCGCATCTGCGGCAGCGCCGCGGTCATGGCGGCAACGTCGAACTTGGCGCCGCGCAGCTTCTCGCGATCCTCGATGAAATCCCGCGGCACCTTGTCGCCGATGAAGCCGAACACGAGGTTCACCGTGTTCTGGAAGAACGGCCGGTCGGTCCACATGCCGAGCGCCCATGGCATCCCGGTATTGCCTGCGGGAAACAGCGTCGGCGTTGGATAGCGCCGCTCCAGCTCGCGGATGATGATTTGGGTGTCGCAGTAGATGTCCGCACCGATCTGCATCGTCGGAGTGCGGCGATAGCCACCGGTCATCGGCATCAGATCCGGCCTCGGCATGATCCGGGAAATCCGCACCGAGTTCCAGGCAAGCTTCTTGAATCCGAAGATGACGCGAATCTTCTCGGAGAACGGCGATTGATCGAAATGATGCAGGATTGGCGTGGGTTGCGACATGGCCTCCTCCTGGGATATGGGTGCGATCTCCCCGGACCTTGTCGTATAGCCTGACAAGATTTCGGCGGATCGCAACCGATTTCCCTTGGAGAACGACGGTGGCGCTGGGCCGTCAGAACGACTCCGCCCACGGCCGCAGGTCGAGCTCCAGTGTCCAGGCGCTGCGATGCTGGTGGTGCAGCACCCAATAGGCCTCCGCGATGGCCGCGATGTTGAGCAGCCCATCCGGGCCGCGATCGTCCTTCAACTGCGGACGCATGCTCAGCAGCCGATCGCCCTCGATGCCGCCGTCGACCACGACATGGCCGACATGGATGCCCTGCGGCCCGAATTCGCGCGCCACGCTCTGCGCCATCGCGCGCAGCGCGGCCTTCGCCGAAGCGAACGGCGCGTAATTGGCCTTGCCGCGCAGCGAGCCGCTGGCGCCGGTGAAGACCAGCGTGCCGCCGCCGCGCGCCAGCAAAGCTGGGATCGCGGCCTGCGCCAGTTGGAAACCGCCGAGCGCATGTTCGCGCCAGTGCTCCTCGAAGCGCTGTTCGCTGACCTTGAGGAACGGTGCCGGCCGGTTCGAGCCGGCATTGTGCACGGCCATCGCAAGCGGCGCGAGCTTCCCGGCAGCCTCGACGAAGCGGGCCACATCCGCGGCAATCGAAGCATCGCCCACGACATGGGCGACCCTGGCGCCATCAGCTGCGAGTTCGGCGGCGGTCGCGGCGAGCTTCTCGGCATTGCGGCCGGCGATCGCGACGGGATAGCCGCCGGCGGCAAAGCGCCGCGCGATCGCGGCGCCGAGGCCGTGCGATGCGCCGACGCCGGCAATCAGCACGCTTCCCTGCACGGCGGTCGGCTCGAGCGCGGTTCGGTCGTTCATGGCTCTCTCCATCATGCTGCCCGCGGTGCGGGCGAAATCATTCGTCCGAGGCCATCGCGACGATGCGGTCGCGCACCGTGCGCAGGATGGCGTCGGACCGCTTTTGATCGGTGAGGACGCGCGAGACCGCGAGCGCACCGACCATTGCGCTCACCGCCACGATTGCGCGGGCATCGTCATCATCGCCGAACGCATCAGCGACCTTGGCGATGAAGGCTTCGATGTGCGGTTCCATCACCGCGCGGCATTGCTCGTCGGCGCGGCCGACATCCGAGATCAACGCGCCGATCGCGCAACCCGTCTCGCGGGAGTCGCGATGGGTGCGGCTGAGATAGCTTCGTGCCAGTGAATTGACGCTGACCGGCTTGTCGGGATCGCGCGACGCGCGCGCCGTCGCTTCGCCTGCATTCAGCGCCTGTTCCAGCGCCGCGGCGATCAGGTCCGACCGCGAGGCGAAGTGCCCGTAGAAGCCGCCATGGGTCAATTTCACCTGCTGCATCAGGCTGCCGATGCTGAGCGCGTCGAGCCCCGCGTCGCGGATCTGCGTCGCCGCCTCGTTCAGAATGCGCTCGCGGCTCCTGGCCTTGTCGGCCTGGGAATGGC
The DNA here is from genome assembly GCF_036923295.1 of Bradyrhizobium sp. 26S5. Taxonomy (NCBI): domain Bacteria; kingdom Pseudomonadati; phylum Pseudomonadota; class Alphaproteobacteria; order Hyphomicrobiales; family Nitrobacteraceae; genus Bradyrhizobium; species Bradyrhizobium sp. 26S5. The sequence goes on from NZ_CP145948.1 coordinate 2,741,872, forward strand.
CCATCTCGCAGCCCCCGTTTGACTCTCTTTCTGGATTATGGCCATCATACATCTGAATGACAAGTATCATCCAGAATTTTATCAGTCACAAAGCAGGGAGGAGCAGATGTCCGGCAGCGCGAGCGAAGGGCGGGTCCGTCACGAGCGGCATGACCGCATCCTGAAGATCATCATCGACAATCCCGCGAAGAAGAACGCCTTCAGCCCGGAGATGATGACTGAGCTGTCCGACTCGCTGACGCTGCTCGACAATGACGACGGCCTCTGGGTCGGCGTGCTCTGCGCCGCCGGCGGCAGTTTCACCGCGGGCCTCGACATGCCGAAATTCTTCGGTCCGAGCGCATCGCGCAAGCCGTTGCCGGAAGGCAATGTCGATCCGTTCGGCTTGTCGAAGCGGTGCCGGAAGCCGATCGTCACGGCGGTGCAGGGCATCGTGTTCACCGTCGGCATCGAGATGATGCTTGCCGGCGATATCGTCGTCGCCGCGGACGACAGCCGTTTCTGCCAGATGGAGGCGAAGCGCGGCATCGCGCCGCTGGCGGGCGCGCATTTCCGCTACATCAGCCGCGCCGGGTGGGGCGATGCGATGTATCATTTGCTGCTGTGCGACGAGTTCTCCGCTGCCGAGGCTCATCGGATCGGCCTCGTGCAGGAAGTCGTGCCGGCCGGTCAGCAGATCGAACGTGCGATGGAACTGGCAGCGATCATCGCGCGCAACGCGCCGCTCGGAATCCAGGTGACGAAGGAGGCGGGCCGCAAGTTCATCGAAGCCGGCGAGCAGGCCGCGATCGCAATCATCCCGCAGATCCGCGAGCGCGTGCTCAACACCGCCGATGCGGCCGAAGGCATCAAGTCGTTTGTCGAACGGCGCTCCGCGGTGTTTCAGGGACGTTAGCGGCAGGGATGCTATTCCCGGGCGCGTTCATTGCGTTCACGGTACGTGCTCTGACAAGGTTGTGGTTGTGACAATGATGTCGCAGCCGCATCAATTTCGATCACGACGATCGTGCGACGACTCTTGTCGAGATTCGTCGAATCAGTGAGATTCGATTCCATACTTAAATTCAATTGCGTCCTGCTTTGACTCCAGCGTCGGGTGAGGAATCTCATGACAAGCGCACGCGTCATCGTCGTCGGGAACAACAAGGGCGGCTCGGGCAAGTCGACAATTGCCATGCACGTCGCCATCGCGCTGATCAAGGCGGGTCAGCGTGTCGCCACCATCGATCTCGACAACAAGCAGAAGTCGCTGACGCACTATGTCGAGAACCGGCGCGACTGGGCGCGGGAGTCCTCGCTCGATCTCGGCATCCCGACGCATATGTGCTTCGAGACGGTCGGCGGCAGGAGCAGCGAGGTCGAGACGCTCGGCCGCAGCGCGCTTGCCGAGATCGTCGAGCGGCTCAGCCGGTCGCATGACTTCGTCGTCATCGACTGCCCCGGCCATGACACTTATCTGACGACGTTCACGCATTCGCTGGCGAATACGCTGATCACGCCGCTCAACGACAGCTTCCTCGATTTCGACGTGCTCGGCACCGTCGATCCGAACGACTTCAAGGTGACCGGCATCAGCCACTATTCGAAGATGGTGGAGGAAGCGCGGCGCGAGCGCAGCGCGCATGAGCTGCCGGCGTTCGAATGGGTGGTGCTACGCAACCGTCTCTCCACGCTCGGCTCGCGCAACAAGCGCCTGGTCGGCGAGGCCCTGAGCGAGCTGTCGAAGACGCTGAATTTCCGCCTGGTCGATGGATTGGCCGAACGGGTGATCTTCCGCGAATTCTATCCGCGCGGACTGACGGCGATCGACGACATCGATCAGTTCGCGCGTGGTGGCCGGCCGACCATGTCGCATGTCACCGCATGGCTTGAGATGGAGCGGCTGATGACCGCGATCATGCTCGGCCATCTTGTGGTACGCCCGCTCGAATCCGCCGACGCCGGCCGCGACGCCGCGTAAGACGGCGTCGGGGGCTACGGGCAATTGGTGTTGCCGGCATCGGCGACGGTCAGAAACGTGATCGTTCTGGGTGCGAAGACCATTGTCCCGGGAGCGGTCGCGTCGCCGTGCAGCGCGGGAATCCGGTCCGCGGTCCCAAGCAAAAGCGTCGCGCCGTTGAGCTGGACGTTGCCGTCTGCGGGCGTGGCGCTCGCCAGAGTGTAACGTTGCGAGGCGGCCGGCAGCGTCAGCTTGCGCCTTATCCGCCGATCATTGTTGATGACGAGCAGGGCAATTCCGCCCGGCATGTCGCGCGCGCAGTGCGCATAGACGTGGAAGCCGTGACGCTCGGCGATGCCGGCATCCAGCACGGTGGTTCCCATCAGCCGGCGCCATAGCAGCGCCGCCCAGTAGTTCGGCCGCGGCAGATGGGTTCGTTCGTCGAGCAGCCCATAGTCGCTCGCGGCAAGCGTGTTGTGCATCACCACCTGAACGCCGGCCTTGGCGAGGCGCCCGAGCTGATCGAGGTAGCGGAACGTATCGATGAACGTCGCGGCCCAGCGGTTGCCGCCGCACGCAGTCTCTGCGGTCTCGGTCAGCCAGATCGGCTTGCCCGGTGCAAGCTCATCGCGCAGCGCCTGGTAGAAGCCAAATGTCTTGCCGGAGCGTGCCAGCCATTCGTCCGACAATGCTCGCTTCGGCGTGCGATCGCCGGCGCATCGGGCCGAGAGCGCGCCATAGTGATGATAGGAGACCGTGTCGATGCCCACAGCCGTTGCCGCGAACAGCGCTTGAGCATCCGCACCTGTGCCGATCGTGCCCGGGCCGAGGATCGTCACGTCAGGCGCGGTGTCCTTCATGAAGGCGCGGAACGCGGCAAAATCCCGGCCGTAGGCCGCGGCGTCGTAACCCTCGGGGGCGCCGCCGATGGCCGGCAGATCGGGCTCGTTCATGAACTCGGCTGCGGCGATGTGGCCGCCGGCCGATCGTGTGACGTCGAGAAAGCGGCGGGCCTGCTCGGGAAGCCATTGTCCCGCAGCGTCGCGCGTGCCGGCGCTGATCGCAAAGGACGTGACGATGGGCGCGTCGACGGCGTGCGAGAAATCGATCGCGTCGCGCCATTGTTGCCCTGTCAGCACGCCGTTGAAGCCGGCCGGTGGCGCGGATGGCGGCGTCTCGGACTCCGCAACGAACGTGCTGTTGGCCCAGGTTCCGCTGATGCGGAGATAAGCCGGAGCGAGCGCCGCGGCGAGCTTTCGCAGCCTGGCATCATGCAGATCGATCGGCGTACGCGCCGCGAACCGCTCCGCGTCTGGACGCGAACGCGTCCTGGCGGCTGCATAGGGCTTCCAAAATCGTCCGCCGGTCACCTCCACCATCTCGATATTGTAGGAATGGAAGCGCGGGTCGATCGTCGCGACGCGCGGCATGGTCGCGACGTCGAGCCTCAGCTCCGCCGCGGTCGCCGTTGTGCAGACGAAGGCGGCCATGGCCGAGACGGCAACGGATGCGAGGCATCGAAGCGGGTAGGCGCAGTGGTCGCGCACGGGCCCTCGCGGCGTTCCGGATTGGGTCGGTTCAGAATGCCGCCGCGGCCCGTTCGAATCAACGCGGCAACGGGCCCTGCGGCTCGTTCGTGATGCGCTCCCACAGTGCGCGGATCATGTCCTTCATGACCAGCGCGTCCTGCCAGCGGTCGGACAATTCCCTGCCGTCGGGTCCGGTGATGGCGTAGGGCGGGGGACCGAGCTCGCACAGGAAGGTCAGGGTCGCATCGGGGCCGGCACGCTTGCGCCAGGAGCGGATGGCGTAGTCCCACCAGTCCATGAACAGCGACACCCAGCCCCGGTGCTGCGGAAAGCCGAGCGATATCTGGACCTGCTCGCGGCTCGCGATGCGGCCGTGGATGCCCCAGGCATTGTCGAGGATGCGGTGGATCATGCCGTGGTTGACGTCGTCGACCGGCCAGGCGAATTCACGCCCGACCAAATAGTGCGAGAGATCGGCGGTCAGCCGCAGATCGGGAAAGCAGTCGAGCAAATCGAGCGTAAAGAACAGGTCGGTCGTCATGCGGTCGCGGTGGGTCTCGACATGCACGGCAACGCCGGCTTCCGCGGCAAGCCGCCGCCAGCCTTCGAGCAGGGGAATGCAATCGGCGAGCCGGCGCAGACGAATGTCCGGCTGCAGGTTGACATGATCGGCGCCGAGCTGCGCCACCAGCTCGAGCACCCGTTTCAGGTCGTCGACGCCCTTCGGATAGCATTGCGCCTGCCAGATCATGCCGTGCGCGCGAAGGAAGCCCGTCACCTCGCGGGCGAAGGCGGGATCGATGAAGCGCACGCCGGCGCCGTCAAACCCGGCATCGCGGATCATCGCGAGCTGGGTTTGCAGCGGCCATTCGCCCTCATCGGCCAGCCGTCGCTCCATCGCCCAGAGCGACTGCAGGACACGCAGTTGCTGCGCCACCGATCAGGCTCGCGCGGGGAGCGCCGCGGGCAGCTCGGCTTGTTCGCTCGCGTCGGCGGCAATGTTCTCCTGATAGGTCTCGGGCCCGATCCAGATCGCAACCACCGTGCAGGCCGACAGGAACATCGCGTAGCAGGCGACCGGCCACCAGGTGCCGTAGGCAGCCACCAGCGCGGTGGCGACGAACGGTGCCGGGCCGCCCGACAGCAGCGAACCGAGCTCGCGCGCGAAGGCGAAGCCGGCGAAGCGGCGTTGCGGCGGGAACAGTTCGGCGAAATACGCCGCCTGCGGCCCGAACATCGCCGCCGTCACCACGGCGCGCCAGGATGAAGGCGAGCGCAATCATGATCCACTGCTTGGTGCCGACCATCCAGAAGAACGGGAAGGCGAGCGCGACGCCGGCCAGCGCGCCGAACATGTAGACCGGCCGCCGTCCGATCCGGTCCGACAAGGCCGCAAAGCCGAGGATCGCAAACAGCTCGACAGTGAAGGCCAGCATCAAGGCGCTGAGCGCATCGGCTTTCGGCACGCCCAGCGTGGTGATGACGTAGCTCAGCCCAAACACCGGGAAGAAATAGCCGAGCCCGTTCTCGGCCATGCGGGCGCCGAGCACGACGAAGAAGTTGCGCGGATGCCGGCGCAGCGCCTCCATCGCCGGATTGCTCTCGACCTTGCCGCGCGCGACCACCGCCTCGGTATAGACCGGCGTCTCGGTGATCCGCATGCGGACGAAGATGCCGACGACGATCAAGAGGAAGCTCGCCAGGAAGGGCAGGCGCCAGCCCCAGCTCATCAGGTCCTCGCGCGGCAGCATCGTCACCAGCGCGAAGGCGGCGGCGGCGAGCAGATTGCCGACGGAGACGCCGAGTGGCGCGAAGCCGCCCCAGAAGCCGCGATGCTTCGGCGGCGCGTTCTCGACCAGGTAGATCACCGCACCACCATACTCGGCGCCGGCGCCAAGACCCTGGATGACGCGCATCGCGACCAGCAGGATCGGCGCCCAGACGCCGATCTGCGCATAGGTCGGCAGGAGGCCGATCGCGGTGGTGCCGATGCCGATCATCAGGAGCGTCGCGACCAGCACCGGCTTGCGGCCATAGCGATCGCCGAGGATGCCGAACACCAGGCCGCCGAACGGCCGCACCACGAAGCCGACGCCGAAGGTCAGGAACGACAGCAGCGTACCGACGACCGGATCGCTCTTCGGAAAGAACAGCTCGCCAAACACCAGCGCGGCCGCGGTACCGTAGAGGAAGAAGTCGTACCATTCGAGCGCGGAGCCGATGCTTGCGGCCAGGATCACACGCAGGCGCGATGTGCTGGCACCCTCTCTTGCCATCTTGGTCATTCGTTTCCCCGTTATGTCTGTTTTTATGGTCGTTTTGATCGAGCGCGGTCGCGTGGTTCCGGATCATGCCCGTGAAAGCAGCAATGCCCGCGGCTTGGCCCGCGGGCATTGTCGTCGGTCTTAAGCGGCGCGCGTGAAGTAGGATTTCTTCGCCGCCGACTGGGTCTCGTAGATCGATCCCTGCCGTTTGGCCGGCGGCAGCGGCATCCGCACCGGCACGTCGGTGAGCCGCGGTGCGACCACCGGAGGACCGGCCAGCAGGCGGCTGTTGAACTCGTCAAAATCCTTCACGCCCATCAGCGGCCAAGCGTCGCTCGCGGCCACTTCATAGAGCAGGAGGTTGCGCGGCCGGTCCGATGTGTTGGTCGCCGAGCCGTGCAGCGCGCGCACATGGTGGAACGACATGCTGCCGGCCTTGCCCATGCAGGGCATCGCGCGCTTGATGTCGCCCTCGATCTGGTCCGGATCGATCAGGCCCGCGAAGTGGCCGTCCTCGCCGTGGTGATCCCACATCGTGCTGCCGGTGTGCGATCCCGGCGTCACCAGCATCGGGCCGTTCTCGATATCACAATCGTCGAGCAGCACGCCGATCGCAAGGATGTCGTCATTGGTGTGCGGATAGAACGCCCAGTCCTGATGCCACTCGACCGGCGAGCCGTATTGCGCCGACTTCATGTTGAGCTTTGAGCCGTGCAGGCGAAGTCCGGGGCCGATCAGTCTGGTCAGGATCGAGATCACGGCGGGGCTGCGGATGATCTCGTCGAAGATCGGGTGCACCTTGTGCGGCGCCTTGATGCGGCGGACGCGCGGGGTCTCCGGCGTATGGCCCGGCTCGAGGTCGTAGACGTCGGTATGCTCGCTCACATTTGCGGCGCCGGCCACCAGCTCTGCGAGCACCGTGCGCACTTTGGCGAGGGTCTCCTGGTTGAGCACCTCGGGGACCACGATCACCCCGTCGCGCTTGTAGGCTTCGGCCTGCTCGTCCGAAATCATGCTGTTTCTCCGATTTTGTTCCATGTTAGCGCTAACATGAGGTGATGCTAGCGCTAACATAATGGCTTGGCAATCCGGAATCGTGCAGGGTCGGTCCATGAGCTCCGATGTGACTGCCCCCCGGACTGGCCCAGCGGACGCCGCGCCCACCCTCTCGGAGGTGGCCAAGCGTGTCGGCGTCTCCTCGATCACGGTGAGCCGGGTGGTGCGGATGCCCGACCTGGTCGCCCCTGAGACCCGGGCGCGGGTCGAACTGGCGATGCGCGACCTCGGCTATGTCCCGAACCTGGTGGCGGGCGCGCTGGCGAGCGCGCGGACCAATTCGGTCGGCGTGCTGGTGCCGACCATCGCCAACTCGATCTTCGCCGACACGGTGCAGGGCCTCTCCGACAAGCTCGAGCCGCTCGGCTTCTCGGTGATCCTGGCGCAGTCGCGCTACGACGCGGTGCGCGAGGACCGCGTGCTGGCGGCGCTGCTGTCACGGCGGCCCGAGGCGATCATCATGGTCGGCTCACCCGCCACGGAGGAGGGCAGCCGCCTGCTGCGCAATGCGCGCATCCCGATCGTCGAGACCTGGGATCTGCCGGCAAACCCGATCGACGCGGTCGCGGGCTTCGACAATTACAAGGCTGGCGTTGCCGTCGCGAAACATCTGGTCGCGCAGGGACGCAAGCAGCTTGCCTTCATCGGCGGCGACGATCCGCGCGGCACCCGCCGCTGGCTTGGCTTCAGGGATGAGGCCCTGGCAAGCGGCCTTGCCGAGCCGCGCCGGCTGATCCTGGACCGCAAGGATTCGGGAAGCGTGGCGGCGCATGCCCGTCTGCCTGGTGTCGATGCGGTGTTTGCCGCCAACGATGCGCATGCGATCGGCTTCATGTCGGGGCTGCGCAAGGCCGGGGTGCTGCGCGAGGGGCCAGCATCGGCGCAGCCGGTCGCCGTGATCGGGCTCGGCGATCTCGAAATAGGTCAGCTGATCTCGCCGACGCTGAGCACGATCAGCGTGCATGGTGATGCGATCGGCCGCACCGCGGCGACGCTGACGCTGGAGCGTGGCGGCGAGCGCCGTATCGATCTCGGCTTCGAGCTGGTACTGCGCGACAGCGGCTAGGGCGTTTTCGAGCGAAGTGGACACGGGTTCGCGTGAAGAAAACGCGTCAAAACAAGAATCTAGAGCTTTGGTTCTGATTCAATCAGAACCGAAGCTCTAACGATGCTGGAGCGGCCTAGCCCTTCTTGTCTGCGGTCCAGCGGTCGATGCCGGCGAACATTGCCGCGACCAGGCACCCCGCGATGATGCCGAAGGTCAGATCCTTGAACACCGTCAGCGCGAAGGTCGTGAGCAGCACCGCGGCGCTGCGTCGATCCCTGATCAGGCGCAGGAATTCTTCCTTCTCTGCCATGTACCAGCACACCACGACCAGGACCGCGGCCAGCGCAGAGAGCGGAATGTAGCTGGCAAGCGGCGCGGCGAGCATCATGAACGACAGCAGAAAGGCCGAATGCATCATGCCGGACAGCGGGCTGCGTGCTCCGGCGCGGATATTGGTCGCGGTGCGCGCGATCGTGCCGGTGACGCTGATGCCGCCGAACAGGGCGGAGGCGATGTTGGCGATGCCCTGCGCCACCAGCTCCATGTTGGAGCGGTGCTTGCGGCCGGTCATGCTGTCGGCGACCTTTGCCGAGAGCAGGCTCTCGACGCCGCCGAGCAGCGTGAAGGAGAGCGACGCCGGCAGGATTTGCAGCAGCAGCGCCCACGAGAACTCCGGCATATGCGGCACCGGCAGGCCGCGCGGGATTTCACCGAACCGGCTGCCGATGGTTTCGACCGGCAGATGCAGCAGCAGGACCGCAATCGACGCGAGCACGATTGCGATCAGCATCGCCGGCCAGGTTGGCTTCACCGCGCGCAGCACGAAGATCACGGCCGCCGAGCCGGCGCCGATCGCGAGCGCGGACCAGCTCAAGGTCGGAAGCGCGTGGCTGAGCGCTGCGAGCTTCGGCAGAAGCGGCCCGGGCTCGGCACCGGCAAGCGTCAGCCCGCCCAGATCGCGCAGCTGGCTCGCCAGAATGGTGACCGCGATTCCGCAGGTGAAGCCGACCGTGACGGGGTGCGGGATGTAGCGGATCAGCGATCCAAGTCCCGAGGCGCCGATCAGGGTCAACATCAGGCCGGACACCAGCACGGTAAGCATGAGGCCCTCGACGCCGAACTGCGCGGCCGTTGCGGCGACGAGGACGATGAAGGCACCGGCCGGTCCGCCGATCTGAAAGCGGCTGCCGCCCAGCGCGGAGACCAAAAAGCCGCCGACGATGGCGGTGAACAGCCCGCGCTCCGGCGTCACGCCCGAAGCCACCGCGATCGCCATCGAGAGCGGCAATGCCACCACCGCCACCGTCAGTCCGGCCATCACATCATGCCGGAAGGCCGCAACGCCGTACCCTTCGGTCAGCGTGGTGACGAGCTTGGGACGATAGAGATGTGCCGTGGAGGAGCCGTCAGGCATGGGGATGACCGCAGGGAAGGGGATGAAGGAAATTGGCTGAGCGGGAGCGGGCAGTTGCGTTCATTCGGCAATCTTCCGGTAGATCGCCGCGGCGCGGCGCAGCAGCTGGCTCTTGCGTTTGCGTTCGTGCACGCGCTGGTGCCTGGCCTTGCGTTCGTCGGCGCCCTGATCCAGTGCATCGGCACTTTCGAACAGCTTGCGGCGCACCTCGTCATCGTTCAGTTCGCCGAGCAGCTGCTGTCCCTTGCGCAGATGCTTCAGCACGTTGCGCCACGATGCATAGACATCGGCAGGCAATCCGCCTTCCGAGAACTCGATGGCGTAACGCAGCCGCTTGCTGGCGAGCCGGACGCGGTGGCGCTTGTTCTTGCCCATGCCTTGCAGCCCGCGGCTCTTGTGACACAGCTTGCCATGCCATCGCGCCAGCCGTCGCGCGTGAAAGACCGAGACCGGCACGGCGCGCCGCTGCGCCGCGCGGGGATCCTGCCGCGTGGTCCAGGGGCCGCTGCCGACCCAGTCCCACATGCCGTCGAACCACTGCCAGTACCGGTCGCTTTGCAGCGCCTCCCTGAGGGCTTCGAACGCATCGGTTCGTGCCGTCATCAGCATGCGCTCTTCGGGCAAGCCCTTGCTGTTCTCGATCGCGACGTCGAGATCGCGCGTGGCGCCGAGATAGGCGCTGAGCCATTTCAGTTCGGATTTCAGTCGCGTCCATTCGCTGTCCGCCACCATCGGGCCGTAGAAGGCGATCGCGGCCTTCAGCCGCGTCAGCGCAATACGGGTCTGATGGAGGGCCGTGGGATCGCCGGAGCTCAAGGCCTCGTGGTTGGTCGCGACTTCCTCGAGGCATTCGGACAGGATCAGGCGAAACGCGGTCTCACAACGCATGGCTTCGCTGAGATGCCGCGGCCGCTTCGGGCGGACAACGCGCTCCCTGGCCGGACTTGCCGCTAACGTCATGACACTCTCGTGACCCCGCCGGAACCGCGAGGCAACGGGCGGCTCCCGGACGGAAAGATTTCCCGTTTGATCGATCGCGATCAAGGGTTTTCTGCTGAACCGCAGCGCAACGATCCGGCGACGCGATCAAAATGTCGCAATACGCCCGGTGGAAGGCGCCCGTTCCGGCCGGTATGCTGCGCGCGCTGTGCTGGAGGGCGAAAATTCGCCAGATATTTCGCGCACGAAGTATCTTGATATTTCGCATGCGAAATATATAACGACGGCATGAAAGCGGAACACCGGCTGATCTTTCTTCTGACCGTGGCCTATCGGCGGTTGCAGCGCGCCATCGACCAGGAGACGGCCGCGCACGATCTGACGTCGGCCCAGGCCGGCGTGCTGTTCTTTCTCGGGCGTAATGACGGCGCGCTGATCGGCGACGTTTCGCAGGCGCTCGACATCGTGCCGTCGGCGATGACTGGGCTCGCCGACCGGATGGAACGCGCCGGCTTCGTGAAGCGCCGGCGCGACGGCGAGGATGGGCGCAGCCAGCGGCTGTATCTGACCGTGGCGGGGCAGGAACTCGGCAAGCGCGCCGCGACCCGGACCAGGGTGATCAACAACCGCCTGATGGACGGATTTTCGGAAGCGGAAATCGACGTGGTGTCGCGCTGGCTAACCAGCCTGCAGGAGAAATTTCCGAAGGACAAAGACGGCTAGGGCGTTTTCAAGCGAAGTGGGTACCGGTTCGCGTGAAGAAAACGCGTCAAACAAGAAGCAAGCAACAGGAGTGAGGCATGAGTGAAGTGGTCGTAGCGCTGGACAATGGCGTTCTCACCGTGACGATGGCGCGTCCGGACAAGAAGAACGCGATCACCAACGCGATGTATGGCGCGATGGCGGACGCGCTCGAGCGCGCGGAAGGCGACTCCTCGATCCGCGCCGTGCTGTTGCAGGGCGACGGCGACAGCTTTACCGCGGGCAACGATCTCGCCGATTTCGCCGCGGTGTCGCGTGGCGTACAGGGCGAGCGTCACGTGACGCGCTTCCTTGCCGGCCTCGCCAGGGCGACGCGGCCGCTGGTTGCCGCCGTGCAGGGCAATGCGGTCGGCGTCGGTACCACCATGCTGCTGCATTGCGACCTCGTTTACCTCGCGCCGACCGCGCGGCTGATCACGCCGTTCGTCAACCTCGCGCTGGTGCCGGAGGCGGCGTCGACCTATCTGCTGCCTCAGCGGATCGGCTACGCACGGGCCTATGCGATGTTCGCGCTCGGCGAGCCGCTCGAGGCGGAGACGGCTGTTGCGATCGGCCTTGCCAATGCGGTCGTGCCGCTCGAAGATCTCCGCGCCAAGGCCCGCGCGGCGGCCGACGCACTGGCGAAGCGGCCGTTCGGCTCGCTCCAGCACACCAAGGCGCTGATGCGCGACCCCGCCAGGATCAGCGCGCAAATGGCGCGCGAGGGCGAGATCTTCCAGGAACGGCTGATGAGCGCGGAGGCGCGCGAGGCGTTTGCCGCCTTTGCCGAGCGCCGCCAGCCTGATTTCTCCAAGATCGCTGGCTAGCCCAGAGCTTGGGGCCGCCCCGCATGGACGGCCCCATCGCTTCGGGGTTGACGGCTTCGCCGCCATCGCACATCTCGTGTCACAGCACAGCGCAACCCGGCGAGGCGAGCATGAGCGACAGTCATACGTTGCGCGGCGACAAGATCGCCGCGACCATTTCGGCACAGGGCGCCGAACTGTCGTCGCTCAGCAATGCCGAAGGGACCGAACTACTGTGGCAGGCCGGCCCGCAATGGCCGCGCCACGCGCCGATCCTGTTCCCGATCGTCGGCCGATTGAAGAACGACACGCTGCGCCACAACGGCAAGACCTATCCGATGACGCAGCACGGCTTTGCGCGGGACCGCCGCTTTGCCTGGGTGGAACAGGGACCGCGATCCTGCAAGCTCGCGCTGACCGACGATGCCGACACACGTGCACGCTATCCCTTCGCCTTCAGGCTCGAGGTCACCTACACCGTTGATGGCGCCGATCTCGACGTCGCGTTCGACATCATCAACACCGGCGCCGAGATGCTGCCGGCCTCGCTCGGCGGTCATCCCGCTTTCAATTGGCCGCTGGTGCCGGGGCTGCCGAAGGAGGCTTACACGCTGACCTTCGGCAAGACTGAACCCGCGCCGATCCGGCGGTTGAAGGATGGATTGATGCGGCGGCAGCCTGAACCCAATCCGGTCAAGGGCAGAACGCTTGCGCTGTCGGAGGATCTGTTCGATGACGACGCGATGGTCTTCGATCAGGTCGCAAGTACATCGATCCTCTTCACAGCGACACTAGGCCCGGCAGCAGCCACGCAAGGCGCGGCGATCGAAATGTCCTGGCGCGGCTTTCGCGAACTCGGCATCTGGTCGAAGCCTGGCGGCGCGCCGTTCCTCTGCATCGAGCCGTGGCACGGCTTTGCCAGCCCCGCGGATTTCGACGGCGAGTTCGCGGACAAGCCGGGCCTGATGCAGATTGCTCCGGGCGCGCGTCAGTCGCTGAGCTGTCGCATTCGGGTCAGCTGACGGCCTGCTCTCGCGATCAGCTCAATGCGCGCGGGGGCCGAGCGCGCTCGTGAGCGCGCCGACCGACGGCGGATTTTCGTGAGCCCAAGCCTCGTGCGCGGCGAGATCGCGGTAATGCTCGGCCATGCGCAGCAACCGGTCGCGGATGCCGGTATCTTCCTCGCCCTTGGCCTGATCGGCCAGCTGCGCGGCGCGTTCGAGAAGCGCTTTCGGATCGATCACGACATGCTCCAAATCCGGTTTCGCCAAGCGGGCAACTGTTACAGCCAAGCACAGTTCCTGCCGTGGTTTGATGACAGCGGCGTTCAGAGCTGGAACAAGCCAAGTCCTTCCAAACCAAGCCCTTCCATGACATCGCGCTTGGTGCGCTCAGTGATCTCGCGCGCCCTCAGGGTTCCGCGCCTGATCACGTCAGCGACGTAGTCGCGATCGGTCGCCAGCTCGGCGCGTCGGGTTCGGATTGGTGCGATCAGGGCTTGCAGAATGTCCTCCAGCCGCCGCTTGATGGTTGCATCGCCGAGTCCGCCGCGTCGATAGCGCGCCTTCAGTTCCTCGACGGCATGATGATCGTCGTCGAATGCGTCGAGATAGGTGAAGACGACATTGCCCTCGACCTTGCCGGGGTCGGCGACGCGCAGGTGATCCGGATCGGTGAACATCGCGCGCACCGCGGACGAGATATCATCGGGCGCGGCCGAAAGCGGAATCGCATTGCCCGCGGATTTGCTCATCTTCGCGCGCCCGTCGACGCCGGGCAGCCGTCCCGCGCGCGGGATGATGGCTTCGGCTTCGGGCAGCAATGGCCCGCCGGCCAGCGCATTGACGCGCCTGACAATCTCGTTGGTCTGCTCGATCAGCGGCGCCTGGTCCTCCCCGACCGGCACGACCGTGGCCCGGAACGCCGTGATATCGGCGGCCTGCGCCACCGGATAGCACAGGAAGCCGGCCGGGATATCGCGTCCGAAGCCGCGGGCGCGAATCTCGTCCTTGATGGTGGGATTGCGTTCCAGCCGCGCCACGGTGACGAGGTTGAGATAGAGCATCGATAGTTCCGCCAACGCCGGTAGCTGCGATTGCAGGCAGATCGAGGTGCGCTCGGGATCGATCCCGACGGCAAGATAGTCCAGCGCGACCTCGATGACGTTGCGGCTGACCTTGCCGATGTCGTGCGCATTGTCGGTCAAAGCCTGCATGTCGGCGAGCAGCAGGAACTGCTGATGCGTGTCCTGAAATTTCAGGCGGCTGCGCAGCGAGCCGGCGTAATGGCCGAGATGCAGCGGCCCGGTGGTGCGGTCGCCGGTGAGGATGATCGGCTTGGTCATGGCTATCTCCATTCGGTTGAATGGGGACACCGCATGCGGGCTGGATGAGATGAAATGAAAAGGCCGCCCCATGCGGCGGCCCCGAAAATGCATGAACGCGTTTCGGCCCGCCTGTCAGTCGGCGAGCCACCAGAAATGGGCGATCAGGATCGAGCGGTTCATGCCACAAGCGGTAGGGCAAAGGCGCGATGCGGTCAAGATGGCGGGCGCCCTAGAGATGAGTTTGGGTTGAACCGTCGTCGCGATGGCGCTGCGCTCCCTCTCCCCGTCCTTACGGGGAGAGGGTTGGGGTGAGGGGCCGCCTCCGCGTATCCGGTGATAGCTGTATTCGCGGAGACTCCCCCTCACCCGGAGCGCATCTAACGATGCGCTCCGACCTCTCCCCGCACGCGGGGCGAGGTGATACCGAGTCCGCGGCTCGATTCAAAAAAGTCACCATGGGCTAGTTGAACGCCATGCCGCCGCTCATCGCAATGGTCTGTCCGGTCATGTAGGGATTGTTGACCAGCAGCATCACCGCCTGCGCGACCTCCTCGGCGGTGCCGAAGCGACCGATCGGGATCCGGCTGACGAGGCCGCTCTGTCCCTTCATCATGTCGGTCTCGATCAGCGACGGCGCGACGGCGTTGACGGTGATGCCTTCCTTGACGAGGCGCGCGGCATAGCCGCGGGTCAGGCCCTCCATCGCCGCCTTGGATGCGTTGTAATGCGGTCCGATGGAGCCTGCGCCGCGCGCAGCACCGGAGGAGATGTTGACGATGCGGCCCCATTGTCGGGTGCGCATCATCGGCAGCACGGCCTGCGTGCAGAGAAACGCCGATTTGAGATTGACCGTGATGGTGCGGTCGAAATCCTCTTCCGTGAGATCGTCGACGCCCCGCACGATGGCGATGCCGGCATTGTTGACGAGGATGTCGACCGGGCCGAGCTCGGATTTGGCGCGCTCGACCAGGCGGGTGACAGCGCCAGCTTCCGAGACGTCGGCGGCGATCGTGACGGCCCGGCCGCCGGCGGCAATGATGCCCTTCGCCAGCGTCTCCGCCTCGGCCGCGCGTTCGCGATAATTGATCGCGACGGCGGCGCCAGCTTCCGCCAGCTGCTTTACGATCGCCGCACCAATGCCGCGCGAGCCGCCGGTCACCAGCGCCACATGTCCGTGCAGACTGTTTGTTGACATCGCCTCACCCTGTTTGACGTGCCCCGGCAGGTTCGCAAACAGGGAGGCGGGGCGCAACGCAACCCTTCTCAAATCTGCGTTGCCGCGGGCCGCATGCGGCGTAAAACCGGCGTTCCCGGCCGGAATCGGCCTTGCGTCCGGCGCGGGGCGGCGGCAATGGTTGGGGCGTCACTCCTTCCAGCCCACCCACGAGAGATCGATGAGCAAACTGATTGTCCGCGCCGGCGAGTTCACCTTTGACGCCCGTTTCGAGGAGCAGCTGGCGCCGAAGACGGTCGCCGCCTTCCGCAAGGCGATGCCGTTCGAGAGCCAGGCGATCCACGTGCGCTGGAGCGGCGAGGGCGTCTGGATGCCGCTCGGCGATCTCGATTTCGGCGTCTCCTACGAGAACCACACCAGCTATCCGGCGCCGGGCCAGATCATCCTCTATCCCGGCGGCATCAGCGAGACCGAGATCCTGCTCGCCTATGGCGGCGTGCACTTCGCCAGCAAGATGGGCCAGCTCGCCGGCAATCATTTCATCACGCTGACCTCGGGGCTGGAAAACCTCACCACCACCTTCGGCAAGACGGTGTTGTGGAAGGGCGCGCAGCAGATCCGCATCGAGGAAATCTGATGTGACCGAGGCCCGCTACCCGCGCGATCTCCGCGGCTACGGCCGCAATCCGCCCGATCCGAAATGGCCCGACGCTGCGCGCGTCGCCGTGCAGTTCGTGGTCAATTTCGAGGAAGGCGGCGAGAACAACATCCTGCATGGTGATCGCGCCTCGGAAGCGTTCCTGTCCGACGTCTTGGGCGCGCAGCCCTGGGTCGGCCAGCGTCACGCCAATATCGAGACCATGTTCGAATATGGCTCGCGCGCTGGCTTCTGGCGGCTGTGGCGGATGTTCACCGAGCGCAAGCTGCCGGCCACGGTGTTCGGCGTCGCGATGGCGCTGAAGCGCAATCCGGATGTGGTTGCGGCGATGCAGGAGGCAGGCTGGGATATCGCCAGCCACAGCCTGCGCTGGGTCGAGCACAAGGACATGTCGGAGGACGAGGAGCGCGCGGAGATCGCGCGCGCCATCGCCGTGCACACCGAGGCGACCGGCGCACGCCCGCTCGGCTGGTACACCGGCCGCTCATCGATCAACACGCTGCGGCTTTTGATGGAGGCCGGCGGCCTGCGCTATCTCTGCGATTCCTATGCCGACGATCTGCCGTACTGGATCAAGTCTGCTGGCACCGAGCCGCATCTCGTGATCCCCTACACGCTCGATGCCAACGACATGCGCTTCATCAACGCGCAGGGCTTTGGCGGCGGCGACGAGTTCTACACCTATCTGAAGGACAGTTTTGACGTGCTCTATGCCGAGGGCGCGACGCGACCGAAGATGATGTCGATCGGCCTGCATTGCCGGGTCGTCGGCCGTCCCGGCCGTGCCGCCGCGCTGATGCGCTTCCTCGATTACATCCAGAGGCACGAGCGGGTCTGGGTGCCGACCCGGCTTGCGATCGCCGAGCACTGGCACGCCAATCTGAAGCATCTCGCCGCGCAGGCGTTCGAGATCGGCTAGCGCAAAATGAAGGCACGTTGAATCGGTCTTGCGGCAAACTGGCTGCACCTCTCCCGCTTGCGGGGGAGGTCGGATTGCATCGGAGATGCAATCCGGGTGGGGGCTCTCTCCACAATGTGACTCGCGGAGAGAGCCCCCACCCCAACCCTCCCCCGCAAGCGGGAGAGGGAGCGCACCGTCATTGTGGCCGGCAGCTCAACTTGACGTCATCATGCTTTAGCGCGCGTCAATGCCCGGCCATGTGGCGGCCGATCTCGGTGAGGTCGGCCTCGCTGGCACTGATATCGTGGACGAAGGCGCCGTGGAACATCACGACCAGCCGGTCCGACAATTCCAGCAGTTCGTCGAGATCTTCGCTGACCAGCAGCACCGCCGCGCCGCGGTTGCGGGCGGCCATGATCTCGGCGTGGATCTGCGCCACCGCCGCGAAGTCGAGCCCGAAGCACGGATTGGCGGCGATCAGCACCTCGACGTCGCCCGAGAGCTCGCGCGCCAGCACCGCGCGCTGCACATTGCCGCCCGACAACGCCGCGATCGGCGTATCAGGCGTGCGGGTCTTGATCTTGTAGCGGTTGATCTTGCGCTCGGCGTCGCTGCGGAACGCCGAGCGGTTCAGCCACCAGCCGCCGCGCGCGAACGGGGCGCGGTCGAATTCACGGAGCGCGATGTTGTCGGCGACGCTCATGCCGCCGACACAGGCGTTCTTCAGCGGCTCCTCCGGCAGCAGCGACATTTTGTGGCGGCGCATCTCCTCGCGGCTCGCCGCGTAACTCTCGCCCTGGACACGGATCACGCCGCTCTCGGCTTCGCGCTGGCCGGCCAGCACCTCGACCAGCTGGCGCTGGCCGTTGCCGGAGACGCCAGCGATGCCGACGATCTCGCCGCTCTTCACGGTCAGCGACACGCCGCGCACGGCGATCGCGCCGGCATCGTCGCGCGCGGTCAGCTTGTCGAGCTCGAGCCGCGGCGCGCCGGTCTCGCCGGTGCGCGGCGGCTGCACCGTCAGCTGCTCGGCGCCGATCATGGTGCGCGCCATCTCGTCGGGCGTCAGGTCGGCGACCCGGCCGGTGCCGGCGAGCTTGCCGCGGCGCAGGATCGTGACGTCGTCGGCAAACGCCATCACCTCGCGGAACTTGTGCGTGATCATCAGGATGGTCAGTTCGCCCGCGACCACCATCGCGCGCAGCATGCCGAGCACTTCGTCGGCTTCACCCGGCGTCAGCACCGAGGTCGGTTCGTCCAGGATCAGGAAGCGGCGCTTCAGATAGAGCTGCTTGAGGATCTCGCACTTCTGCCGCTCGCCGGCAGAGATGTCGGAAACCTTGGCGTCCAGCGGCACCTTGAACGGCATCCGCGCCAAGAAGGCCTCGAGCTCTTTCTTCTCCTTGCGCCAGTCGACGACGGCCGGCACGTCGTCGCGCGCCAGCACCAGGTTCTCCGCAACCGTCATCGCAGGCACCAGCGTGAAGTGCTGGTAGACCATGCCGAGCCCGAGCGCAT
Organism: Bradyrhizobium sp. 26S5; assembly: GCF_036923295.1. NCBI lineage: Bacteria > Pseudomonadati > Pseudomonadota > Alphaproteobacteria > Hyphomicrobiales > Nitrobacteraceae > Bradyrhizobium > Bradyrhizobium sp. 26S5. Next base: position 2,760,185 of record NZ_CP145948.1, read on the forward strand.
GCGCATTCTTGGGATTGGCGATGCTCTGCTGGCGGCCACCGACAATGATGTCGCCTTCGGTGGCGTGGTAATAGCCCATGATGCATTTCACGAGCGTGCTTTTCCCGGCGCCGTTCTCGCCGAGCAAGGCGTGGAACGAGCCGGGACGCACCTTGAGCTCGACATTGTCGAGCGCTGTGAAATCGCCGAAGCGCATCGTCATGGCGATGGCGTCGACGCCGAATGCGCCTATAGGTGCGGGCGGCTCGCCGATGATCACGACAGCGCCCCAATCAGGTCGGCGGATTTCGCCACCGCGCCGAACACGCCGCCCTGCATCTTGATCATCTTCAGCGCGTGGTCGTGGTTGCTCCTGTCGGTCGCGCCGCAGCAATCCTCGACCAGTACGCATTCGAAGCCGCGGTCATTGGCCTCGCGCATCGTGGTGTGGACGCAGACGTCGGTGGTGATGCCGGTCAGCACGATGTTCTCGATGCCGCGCAGCCGCAGCATCAGCTCGAGATCGGTGGCGCAGAACGAGCCCTTGCCGGGCTTGTCGATGATCGGTTCGCCCGGCAGCGGCGCGAGATCTGGAATGATGTCCCAGCCGGGCTCGCCGCGCACCAGGATGCGGCCGCAGGGGCCGGGATCGCCGATGCCGGCGCCGATCTGCCGCGAGCGCCAGCGCTTGTTGGCGGGCAGGTCGGCCAGATCAGGCCGGTGGCCCTCGCGGGTGTGGATGATGTGAAAGCCCTGCGCGCGCATCACCGCGAGCAGCCTCTTGATCGGCTCGATCGGCGCCCGGGTCAGCGAAAGATCGTAGCCCATCTTGTCGACATAACCGCCGACGCCGCAGAAATCGGTCTGCATGTCGATGATGATGAGCGCGGTGTTCTGCGGGCGCAGGTCGCCATTGTAGGGCCAGGCGTAGGGCTCGGACTTGATGAAGCGCTCGGACATGGAATGATCTCGCGAGTTGCTATCGGGTGATGGACAATTCGGCCGGTGCGCCGGTCAGCGTGCGCTTCGGCGAGCAGGTGATGATCATGATCGCTAGGGTCAGGATGTAGGGCGCGGCGTTGAACAAATGATAGCCGGAGGTGATGCCGACCGATTGCAGCGCGGGCCCCAGCGCGGCGGCGCCACCGAAGGCGAGCGAGGCCCACAGGCACAGCATCGGGTCCCAGCGGGCGAAGATCACCAGCGCCACTGCCGTGATGCCCTGGCCCGAGGAGAGGCCTTCATTCCAGCTGCCCGGATAGAACAGCGACAGGAATGAGCCGCCGATGCCGGCGAGGAAGCCGCCGACCATGGTGGCGCGCAGCCGGATCAGCAGCACGGAATGGCCCATCGCGCGAGCCGCATCGGCGCTTTCGCCGGCGGTGCGGATCAACAAGCCCCAGCGCGTGGTCTTGAAGGCCCAATAGAGCAGCGGCGCGATCGCAACCCCGATCAGGAACAGCACGTTGATGCGCAGCGCGGCGCGCACTTGCGGCACGTCGCTCCACCAGCCGAAATCGATCGCCGGCAATCTTGGGGCAGTGGGCTCGATCAACGGCTTGCCGAGGAAGAAGGCGAGGCCGGTGCCGAGCAGCATCAGCGCGATGCCGACCGCGATGTCGTTGACCCGCGGCAGCGAGCAGATGCCGGCATGCAGCGCGCCGAACAGGGCGCCGGTGATTCCGGCGGCGAGCACGCCAAGCCATGGCGAGCCGGAGAGATAGGAGATGCCGTAGGCACTCATCGCGCCCATCACCAGCGTGCCCTCGAGGCCGAGATTGATGCGGCCAGATCGCTCGGTGATGCATTCGCCGAGGCTGACGAACAGGAACGGCGTCGAGACACGGATGGCGCCGCCGAACACGGCGAGCGGGACGGTCCAGAGCCCGAGCGATGCATCCGCCATGTCAGGACTTTCCCTTCAGGAAGCCGATGCGGCCGTAGAGCGCATCGCTTGCCAGCACGAACACGAAGATGATGCCCTGCAGCACCAGCACCGACGCATCGGGCAGGCCGAGCCGCCGCTGCAACAGGCCGCCGGAGGCCGAGATGCCACCGAGCAGGATCGCGACCGGAATGATCGCAAGTGGATTCTGCCGCGCCAGGAACGCGACGAGAATGCCGGTGAAGCCGTAGCCCGCGGCGAGGTTGGCATTGGTGCGGCCTTGCACGGCGGCGACCTCGATCATGCCGGCAAGCCCGGCGCTGCTGCCGGCCAGGAAGCAGACGGTCAGGATCAGCTTGCCGACGGAAAGGCCCACGATCTTGGCTGCGCGGATGTTGCCGCCGGCGACGCGCGCAGCGAAGCCGAAGGTGGTGTGATAGATCAGGATGTAGGCGGCGACGGCGGCGACCAGCCCAAACGCCAGGCCCCAATGCACGTCGGTGCCCGGAATGCTGCCGATCATGTTGGCGGCGCCGATCTCGCGCGTCGACGGCTTGTTGAGGCTCGCCGGATCGCGCATCGGTCCCTCGACCAGATGGTTCAGGACAGCGAGCGCGATATAGACCAGCAGCAGGCTCGAGATCGTCTCGTTGACCCCGCGATACTGCCGCAAGCCGCCTGATAGCGTGATCCAGAGCCCGCCGCCGATCATGCCCGCGATCACCATCGCGATCTGCACCACGATCGGCGCCGCGCCTTGCACGGCCAGGGCGGCTGCGGTCGCCGACAGCGCGCCGATCAGGAGCGCGCCTTCGCCGCCGATGATCACCATGCCGAGTTGCGCCGGCAACGCCGTGCACAGCGCGGTCAGGATCAGCGGTGCGGCGCGGGTCAGCGTGTTCTGCCACGAGAACCAGGTGCCGAACGCGCCGTAATACATGTAGAAATAGAGATCGAGCGGGTTCTTGCCGTAGAGTGCGACAAAGCCGCCGAACACCGCGAGCGCGCCGACCAGCGCCGGGCCCGGGATCAGGATGTATTCGATGCTCGCGCCGTAGCGCTGGAGGAATCCGGGATCGGCGGCCGGAGCAACGCCGCCGGCCGCCTCCACCGATTCCGCCGCCTCGGTCGTCACGCGGTGGCTCCGATCACGCCCTCGACCAGATAATCCATCTTCTCGAGTTCGGGGTCCTGCTGGCCGCGGTCGGTGCCACCGGCGATCACGGTCTTGCCCTTGTTGTCGGTGATCGGGCCTTTGAAGATGGTGAACTCGCCGGCCATGAACTTGGCCTTGACGTCGTCGGCATGCTTGCGCGCTTCCGCCGAGACCATCTCGCCATAGGGCGACACCTTGACGATCTCTTCCTTCAGGCCGCCGCGATAGAAGTTCGGGATCGCTTCGCCTGACGTGATCATCTTGACGAATTTCGGATAGAGCGCCTCCCAATTCCATTCGGCGCCGGTGAGATAGGCCTTCGGCGCCAGCGGCGACTGGTTGACGTGATAGCCGCAGACCATGGCGCCGCGGCGCGCGGCGTTCTCGACCATCGTCTTCGGTCCGTCGACATGGCAGGTCAGCACGTCGACGCCCTGGTCGATCAGGCTGTTGGTCGCCTCGGCTTCCTTGACCGGCATCGACCAGTCGCCGGTGAAGATCACCTGCGTGGTTGCCTTCGGGTTGGCGAGCCGGGCGCCGAGCGTGAATGCGTTGATGTTGCGCAGCACCTGCGGGATCGGCTTGGCCGCGACAAAGCCGAGCTTGCCGCTCTTGGTCGAGTAGCCGGCGACGATGCCGGAGATGTATTGGGCTTCGTCGATGTAGCCGAAATAGCTGCCGGCGCTTTTCGGGTCCTTGTCGGACCACAGGCCGCCGCAATGCTCGAAACGCAGCTTTGGAAACTTGGCCGCCATCTTGAGAACGTGCGGGTTGTAGTAGCCGAACGAGGTCGGAAACAGCAGCGTCGCGCCGTCGAGGTTGATCATGGACTCGATGGTCTTCTCGACCGCATCGGTCTCCGGCACCTTCTCTTCCTCGACCACCTTGATGCCGGGCAGCTTCTTCACCGCCGCCGCGCCCTGGGCGTGGGCCTGGTTGTAGCCGTAGTCGTCACGCGACCCGACATAGATGAAGCCGATCGTGGTTTCCGCTGCCGCCGCGCCGCGAATGCCGAGCGTGCTGCCGAGCGCCACCGCGGCGCTTCCCTGCAATAAATTCCGTCTTGAAATCCTGCCAAAATCCATCGCGTGCTCCCTCCGGCGGGTCCGGCCCGCCTGTCCTTGTCGCAGCCGCCATGACGGCCGCGCTCAGACGGAGTGTCGCAAGCTTCGTGCCAGAGCATGTTTGGCAATCATGATTCGGTAAGCGATTGAATATGAAAAGAAATGGCGATCAACGTGAGCGGCATCGGAAGCCGACCAGGGTCGGGGTGCCTATTTTATGAGCGATCAATCGCCGTTGTATGCAATGCCGTTAAGCAGTCGCTAACCGCCGGGCGGCCGCTCCGCCCCCGGTCGGGATCGGCTCGTGGCGCCGGATTTGCCGGCTGGTGAATCGGACCGGGCCTGCTACGAGTGAAGCGGCTGCGGTGCCGGGTTGGACTGATGGGAAACAGTATGAGCGAGAAGAAACCGTCCTCGAGACCGTCCTTCCTTGGCGACGAGATCGTGGCGCGGATCGACCGGCTCGCCGCGATCTCCGAGACGCCGGAGCATCTGGCGCGCGTCTTCCTCACCGACGAACACCGCAAGGCGGCCGATCTCATCCTGTCCTGGATGCGTCAGGCCGGCATGAGCGCGCATCTCGACGCCATCGGCAATGTCTGCGGCCGCTACGAGGGTGAGCGGCCGCACCTGCCGGCCCTGATGCTCGGCTCGCATTACGACACCGTGCGCGACGCCGGCCGATGGGACGGCCCGCTCGGCGTCATCACCGCGATCGCCTGCGTCGCCGATCTGAACCGGCGCGGCAAGCGGCTGCCGTTCGCGATCGAGATCGTGGGTTTTGCCGACGAGGAGGGCGTACGCTTCGCCTCGACCTTGCTGGGCAGCCGCGCGGTCGCCGGCACGTTCGACGAGAGCGTGCTCAACACGCGCGATCGCGCCGGAACGTCGATGCGCGACGCGCTGATCGCCTTTGGGCTCGATCCCGATCATATCGGCAAGGCGGCGCGCGCCCGCCGCGAACTGCTCGGCTATGTCGAGCTGCACATCGAGCAGGGCCCCGTGCTGGAGGAGAAGGCGCTGCCGGTCGGCGTCGTCACCGCGATATCAGGCGCGACCCGGCTCGCCGCCAATCTCACCGGCGTCGCCGGCCATGCCGGCACCGTGCCGATGCCGCTACGGCGCGACGCGCTGGCGGGCGCGGCCGAATGCATCGTCGCGATCGAGGCGTTTTGCCGGAGCGACGAAGCCGGCCTGGTCGGCACCGTCGGCTATATCAACGCGATGCCCGGCGCCACTAACGTGATATCAGGCAAGGTGTCCTTCACGATGGATATCCGCTCGCAGAGCGACATGCATCGCAAGCGCGCCGTCGCCGACATCGTGCGGCAGATCGAGGCGATTGCAAAGCGCCGCGAGCTCGCACTTCAGATCGACGTCACCCACGAGAACCGCAGCGTGCCCTGCGCGCCATGGCTGAAAAAGCAGATCGCCGAGGCCGTCGCGGCCGAGGGCCATGCCGTGTTCGAGCTGCCGAGCGGGGCAGGCCATGACGGCATGGCAATGGTCGATGTCGCCGATATCGGCATGATCTTCGTGCGCTGCCGCGGCGGTATCAGCCACAATCCGGCCGAGCACGTCGAGCTCGCCGATGCCGACACCGGCGCGCGCGTGCTGCTGCGTGTCATCGAGAATTTCCGGCCGCGCGACGCGGCGAACAGCTGAAGCTGGCGCGCTTGGCGGTCCCATATGCTGCCAGTGCCGCATCAGCATGCGCAGTACCCTGCCTTGATTTCGCCATTCTGAGGCCCGTGCCGAATTTGGACAGGTCTGACCGCCGCTCCCGGCCTGGTTGAGGCTCTTTGCGGGCTCGCCGTGAAGCGCTAGACTTGCGTCAACGGGGGAAAGGACATGAGGTCGTCCGTCGTCCAGGACGTTCAGTTCCCAAAACAACCGGCGTTGCAGCTGATCTATGACACTGCGCCGATCGGTCTTGCCTACCTCTCTCCCGATTGCCGTTACCTTCAGATCAACCAGCGGCTCACCGAGATTTGCGGCATCTCGGTCGAAGGTCATCTCGGACGTACGGTGCACGATTGCGTGCCCGCGCTGGCCACGGCGGTCGAGGGTATCGTCCGATCGATCATGGAGACCGGAGAACCCGTGACCGGCGTGGAGGTTTACGGCCAGCGCCCCGGCCACAATGACGAGCGATGCTGGATCACGCATTGGCACCCGCAGCGCGAACCGAACGGCAGCATCGTCGGTGTCAACGTCGCAGCCGAGGAGATCACCGATCGCAAGCGCAGTGAGCGCGAGATCCGTGCCGCCCGTGACGCGGCCGAGAAGGCCTTGCACCATCTGCAGGAGACCCAGGCGTCCCTGATCGAGGCGGAAAAGCTCGCGGCGCTGGGCCGGCTGGTGGCCGGCGTCGCGCACGAGATCAACAGCCCGGTCGGCACCAGCCTTACCGTCGCATCGGTCCTGGAGCAGAAATGCGCCGACTTCGCCGCCGAGGCTGCGCGCGGCAAGCTGAAGCGGTCCAGCCTGAGCGATTTCATCGAGGTCGTCGAAAGCGCGTCGTCGCTGCTGGTCGGCAATCTCAAGCGCGCGGCCGATCTGGTGCAATCATTCAAGCAGGTGGCGGTCGATCGAAGCTATTTCGACCGCAGCCGGTTCGATCTCGGCAAGGCGACCGAGCAGGTGCTTTCCAATCTTCGTCCGGCATTGCCGAAGAACAATCTGGCGCTCGAGGTCGATTGCCCGCCCGGTCTTGCGATGAACAGCTATCCCGGCCCTTACGGCCAGGTGCTGACCAATCTGTTCGTCAATTCGGTCGCGCACGCCTTTCCGGATGGCAAGGGCGGCACCATTGCGATCCGGCTGCGTGCGTCGGGCGCGGACCACGTGAAAATCCTGTTCGCCGACGATGGCTGCGGGATGGACTGCGACGTGCTGCGGCAGGCCTTCGATCCATTCTTCACCACGCGCCGCGACATCGGCCGTATCGGGCTCGGCCTCCACATCGTCCACAACATCGTCACCAACCGGTTGGGCGGAGAGCTGCATCTCGACAGCGCCCCGGGCAGGGGGACGAGCGTGCGGATCACGCTGCCACGCGTGGCGCCGCAGCGCGGGACCGACAATTGACGCCCAAAGGGGGCGTCGAGAAGGAAATGCTCCCCGGCCTCCGCACCGGAAAACGTCCTTCCAAGTAACCGCCGCAAAAGGCATTCCACTACCCTTGCTTCCGGCCCCGTCGTCGCGACATTCTCTTGATATTCCAATGGGTCACGACATGAGCCAATCCGCATTCGATCCCTTCGGCGAGCCGGTCCCCGCGGTCGATCCTTCGATCGCGAGCGAGGGCGTGTCGAAATGGCTGAAGACCGCTGGCACCAGCGTGTTCTGGGTGCTGGTGGCCGGCATCGTGCTTGCCCGCGCGGTGTATTTCGAGCCCGGCGTGTTCAGCTTCGAGCGTGCCGTTGCCTGGGCGCAGGGTCTGTTCGCCGCGCTCTGAGGCGGGATGAGTCTTGGTCTCGATTCACCTCTCGGGTGAGGGCTCTTGCTCTCCCGATAGACCGTAACCCCTCATCCGATTTGCTGCGCAAATCGACCTCTCCCAAGGGAGAGGTGAGCTTTCGACGCCGCTGCAGCTCAATCTACGGCGTGTATCCATAAATCTGTCCGCCGGACGCACGTCCGCATTGCCAACGGAAGCCGACAAAAATGGGCGCTTGGTCACCTCGGCTAAGGGCCAATTGCAGACGTCAGTTCAGAATGAGATACAATGGCATAGTTCTTTTATGGGACATTTGCGGATACTCGATGAACTCAGCCCTGTACGAGGATTATTTGGCGCGGCTGTCCGAGGGACGACGGAAGGACGCGGGGTTGATTCTCGTCGCATTTCTCCGATCGTTCAATTCTTCCGAGGAGCGAGAGGACTGGACCCGTACGTTCTTGGAGACCCATACCTATGGGGCGAGAGTTCGGCATGAAATCTACGCCGAACTCATATTCCCGGTTCTGTTGGCCGGAAACAAACGAAACGATGCTTGGAGTCTCTACTGGTTGGCTGGAACCTGCGAGAATTTGTACACAGCGCGCGGACTGCATGAGCAGATCAAGTTCAAAAACAAGATTGATCTGCTCAAAGACGCATATGCGATAGAGCGCAACTCAAGCGAGGTGTGTGAAGCATTGCTGAAAAGTCTGCTGGACTATTTTGATTATGCCAGCCATGAGTGGCCAGCCGGTATATTATGGGGCCATGACGGGGCTACACTGAAGCAGTGCAACGAAATCATGTCCGAGGTGACCTTAGCGCGAGAGCTTGACCGTGAATGTGCCCATGCGCTGTCGATCGACGAGTTTGAGAGCAAGGTCAACCAGTACAAAAAGCGACTGATGTCTAATTTGGGGGCGAGCAACAATTTCGAGACCCGCTGATCATGACCGGTATGGGTCACAAGACCATATAGCTTGGGTCGGATCGCGTGTCCGCTTCGCCCCCGAAAGCGGGTGTCCCAGATTAGTTATGAGTACGCACCCTGGTCTCATCGCGCCTTAGTCGCCGGCATCCGCGGCGCCGTCTTGGCCGCTTGCGTCTCCCGAATGATCCCCTCGAACGCGACCGCCGCCGGCACCTCCAGCCGGCCGGGCGATTTCAATTGCCAGAGCGTGCGCTCGATATGGACGCCCTTGATCGGGATCACCCGCAATTTCCCAAGCCTGACCTGATCGTCGATCGTCGCAACAGACACGATGGCGACGCCGACACCTGATGCCACCGCCTGCTTGATCGCCTCGGTGCTGCCGATCTCGAGCGTGCGCTGCGGCTCGACGCGGTGGGCGGCGAGCGCCTGCGCGACCACCTCGCGGGTGCCCGAGCCCGGCTCGCGCACGATCAGGATCTCATCGTTCAGCGAGCGGATGTCGATCGGCGCTTGAACCGCTGCGAAGCGATGATCGGGAGCCGCGATCAGCGCCATCACGTCGGTGCGCCAGGCTGCGCTGGTCAGGTTTTCGTCCTCCACCGGCCCCTCGACCAGGGCGATTTCGATCTCATGCCCCAGCATCAGCGCGGCGATATCGGAGGTGTTGGCGCTCACGACATGCAGGTCGATGCCGGGAAAGGCGCGGTGGAAGACGCCGAGATATTCCGGGATCATGTAGGTCGCGATCGTCGTGCTGGCGCCGATGCGCAGCGAGCCGCTGTCGAGGTTGCGCAGCGCCTGCAACTCGTCCTCGGCGGCGCGCTCGGCCGCGAACAGCGTCTCGGCATGCCGCGCCAGCGCCGCACCCTCCCGGGTCGGGCGCACCCCCTTCGGGGTGCGGTCGAGCAGGCGGCAGCCGACCTGCAGCTCGAAATCCCGCACGCCCTTGGAGATCGCCGGTTGACTGATGTGCAGGAGGTCGGCGGCGCGGGAGAAACTCCCCGTTTTCGCCACGGCCGCGAACAGGCGGAGCAGATGCAGGTTGAGGGACATAACTTCTCTCTATCGGGGCAGTCCGAAAATATATTAGCCAAGTGGCGGGCTCTGGCGCATAAAATCTTCTCCGAAAAGAGGATTCCGTGCCGGAACAAGAACGAGACCAGGGGCAGAAGCAGGGGGCGCTGAAGCGCATTTTCCGGCTCATTCCGGGCATTCTGCTCTGCGGGGTGGTTACGGTCATCTCGCTCGGCATCCAGGCCGCCGAGGAGCGCGTTTTCGACCATCCCTATATCGAGGCGCTGGTGGTCGCGATCCTGCTCGGCATGGCGGTGCGCACCGCCTGGGAGCCCTCGGAGCGATGGCGCTCGGGCATTGCCTTCAGCGCCAAGCAGCTGCTCGAGGTCGCCGTGATGCTGCTCGGCGCGTCGATCAGCTTCGCCGCGATCGTGGCGTCGGGTTATGTTCTGATCGGCGCCATCGCCGTGACCGTCGTGATCATGCTGGCGGTGAGCTATGGCCTCAGCCGCCTGCTCGGGCTCAAGACCAAACTTGCGATCCTGATCGCCTGCGGCAATTCGATCTGCGGCAACTCCGCGATCGCGGCGGTGGCGCCCGTGATCGGGGCCGATGGCGACGACATCGCCTCGTCGATCTCGTTCACCGCCATTCTCGGCGTGCTGATGGTGCTTGGCCTGCCGCTGCTGATCCCGCTGTTGAAGCTGACGGCCACGCAATACGGCATCCTCGCCGGGCTCACGGTCTATGCCGTGCCGCAGGTGCTGGCGGCGACCGTGCCGGCCGGCATCGTCTCGACCCAGATCGGCACGCTGGTGAAGCTGGTACGGGTGTTGATGCTGGGCCCGATCGTGGTCGGCCTCTCGCTGTTCGTGGCGCGGCGGCGCAAGGCCGGTACCGCCAAGGCCGGCAACACAAAGGCGGCGTCGATCAGCCCGTTCAAGCTGGTGCCCTGGTTCATCATCGGCTTCCTGGTGCTGGCCGCGCTGCGCTCGTTCCAGCTCGTGCCCGATATCGCGATTGTGCCGGTCACCAGGACGGCGGCGATCCTCACCGTCGTCTCGATGGCAGCGCTTGGGCTCGGCGTCGACGTGCGCGTGCTCTCGACCGTCGGCGGCCGGGTGACGGCGGCGGTGACGCTGTCGCTGCTGCTGCTGCTGGGCCTCAGCATCGGCCTCGTGCACTTCTTCAAGTAGAGCATGATCCGGAAAAGTGTGTAGCGGTTTTCCGAAAAGATCATGCTCAAATCAAAGAGGTGCCGCCCGGCCGGCTACTCAGCGGCCTTCGCGGTCTTGCCGAACATCCGTGTCGGCGCAGCAAAGCCGCAGGAGGTGCCGTCGGTGATCTTGACCTGATCTTCCCAGGGCAGGCGGAAGCGGCCGGACACCATGTCCTGCATGAATGTGTAGGGGCAATCCATCGCGCCGCCCTTCACCGCGACATAGCCGCGGTGCCAAAGCTGATAGATGTTGTTCTCGACGCCCCAGTTGATCCGCGCCTCGCGTACGAGGTCAGGCCGCACCTCGGCGGTGATGATCTCGTCGGCCCGTCCCGTGGTGCCGTGCGCGATGATGCTGCCGTCGAAATTGACGATCATGCCTTCGCCCATCGAATCGAACGATCCATCCGAGCCGCACATGCAGACATTGGCCGTCACCATCAGGTTCTGGAACGCGTTGGCCTGGTTGGTGAAGCGCCAGCTGTCGCGGATCGGCGCGGTGTAGCCCGCCGTGCGGATCATGATCTCCGCGCCCTTGTAGGCGCATTCGCGCGCCATTTCCGGGAACATGCCGTCATGACAGATGATCAGCGCGATCTTCGCGCCCTTCGGTCCGTCGATCACGGGAATCCCGAGGTCGCCCGGCTCCCACGGCTCGACCGGAATCCACGGATGGAATTTGCGGTAATAGAGCTTGATCTCGCCGTGATCGTCGATGATCAGCCCCGAATTGTAGGGATTGCCGTGCGGGTTGAACTCCATGATGGAGAAGCAGCCCCAGATCTTGTTGTCGATGCAGGCCTTCTTGAAGGCCGCGACTTCAGGCCCGTCGAGCCGGCACATGGTCTCCGGATTGGTATCCATCGAGAGCCCGTGCAGCGAATATTCGGGGAACACGACTAGATCCATGGTGCCGAGATTGCGTCGCGCCTTGCCGACCATCCAGACGATGCGCTCGGTCTGCCGTGCCAGATCGGCCTTGGTCGCCACCACGGGCAGTTGCAGCTGCACCAGTCCGATCACCACGCCGTTGGGTGATTTGTTGAGACCGCCAAGTCCATTCATGCCTGTCCTCCCGCTCATTTTGCCGCTTATTTGAAACGCGCTGTCATGTCGCGAACGATCGTCGTCCGGTCGGGCTCCCGCCTGGCAACGAACCAGCTAGCAACGATCATGCCAGCAAGGTCGAACGATGCGCAAATCAAGAAGGCGAGCGCGGCGTCATTGCGCAATGGCATGCGGTTTGCTTAATCAGGTGCGGATCTTCTCGCATTCGGGGCGTGCGTCATGGCGAATTCAAGCGGGACAATCGCGGCAGAGCCGGAGCCGATCACGATCGACTGGAGCAAGACCGCGCTCGTCATCATCGACATGCAGCGCGACTTCATGGAGCCCGGCGGCTTCGGCGAGACGCTCGGCAATGATGTCGGCCAGCTTGCCCGCGCGGTGAAGCCGATCGCCGCCGTCCTTGCGGCGGTGCGCGATGCCGGCTTGCTCGTGGTCCACACCCGCGAGGGTCATCTTCCCGATCTCTCCGACGCGCCGCCCGCGAAGCTCGAGCGCGGCGCGCCGTCGCTCCGGATCGGCGATCCCGGGCCGATGGGACGAATCCTGATCCGCGGCGAAGCGGGGCACGACATCATCCCTGAGCTCTATCCGCTCGACAGCGAGATCGTGATCGACAAGCCCGGCAAGGGCGCGTTCTACGCCACCGAGTTCGGCGACGTCCTGCAGAAATACGGCATCGAGAATCTGCTGGTGTGCGGCGTCACCACCGAAGTCTGCGTCAACACCACGGTGCGCGAGGCCAATGACCGCGGCTATCGCTGCGTCGTGGTCTCCGACGGCTGCGCGTCCTACTTCCCGGAATTCCACGAGATGGGCCTGAAGATGATCAAGGCCCAGGGCGGCATTTTCGGCTGGGTCGCCGATTCAGCCGCGGTGCTGGAGGCGCTCGCTGCCTAGAGCACGATGAGATGGGATGCGGACTCATTAATGCGTGAAGACAGTCCCGGGTCGTTGCGTTCAGTGCGGAAGAATGCGAGGCGTTGTGCCGAACAGTTGAGGCCTCGCGCCTAGCCCTTCGCGGCGGGTACGGGCGGCACAGGCAGAATGATTTCGGAAGCGACCTTCCAGTCCTTCCCGACGCGAAGCCAATTGATGATCATTAGAAACGGCCTGGCTGTTCCATCCTGCCCCGCATAAGAGACCGTGATGTTCATCGGCACGTAGGACTCGGCGACGTCGCGCGTCAGGCCGACAACCTTGAGCTTCGAATAATCCGGCTCGAGCACGACCGGACCGGAGCTACCGATATCATGCAGCTTTTGATCAACCGCCTCGTTGCCCCAAAAGCCGGCCCAGTTCCCCTCGGACTGGATCGCGCTCTTGGCCACCAACAGGGTCGAGGGCGATTGCCAGAACATTCCATGCAGAGCCTTGAAATCGTGGTTGTTGGCCAATTCCATCAGCCTGCCGAACTTCGATTTTATCGCGCTGAGGGTAGCAGCATCCAGCGGCTCTTTCCTGGTGGCGGGAGTAGACGCGACAGCCCCGGTGGCAAGGGCCGAGGCAGCGAGAGTGACAAGAAGTGTCTTGTACATGCAGGAATTTCCCTTCGAACGTCTGGCTCGCGTCATGACGACGCCCGCCGCGTTCCGCAGGTTGGTATGAGTTACCCACTTCCACCGGCCGAAAACGTCATCAGGACGTTTTAGCTTGCACATTCGCGTAGCAAGGCTGTGATTTTCGCATCGAGATTTCGGGCGACGGCAAGGGCTTCCGAGCTGCCATAACGCAGCAGATAACTCTCCATTTTGTCATAAGAGACGTGCACGCCATCGGGACGCTCATCAATGAGCACTGTGACTGGAGCGTAGGATCCAGCATCGGGCACGTGCTTGACCATTTCTTTCATGATGAGTGGATTGCCGATCACAAGCCGTATGATCTTGGGCGTCTTGGATCCGGTTTCGCGACGTAGAATGTCGCCCAGGTCAAATTCCATGAAGAGCATAAGGTCCGTTCGGCCGAGGCCGCTTTGTACAACGCGCTCCAAATCCGGGAAGGATTTTGTCGCCCTCGTCTCCTTGAAAAATTCGACCATATTGGGTTGCCCGACCGCCGACTTGAGCGCGGCCACAACAGCGTCGAATGGTTTTGAGCTCGTGAGGCTGAAACGCTCCACCTCGACTTTGGCGATTGTCATTTGTCCTCCGTAACAACGCTCATGGATAAAGTGCCTGATCGCGTCGGAACGCGCCGGGTGTCATGCAGCCGCGGGCTGTGCATCGAGGAAGGTCCGGACGTGGCTGACGAACATCTCGTGGTGCTGAAACAGGGCGCCGTGCCCTGAATCGGGATAGAGGACCAGCTGAGCGTTGCTGAGTTCCTTGAACATTTCGTAGGCGTTGTTCGCGGGCAGCATGGTGTCGTGGCTGCCGCTGACCACAAGAGCGGGCTGACGGATGGCGCGCAGAATGGCGTGCTCGGGATCGGGTGTGGCGCACCACGTGATCAGCGCCTTGGCCTGCGGATCGGTGACCGCGCTGCCGTTATCGGTGTCCCGATCGTCCTTACGCACCTTCGTCCGCTTCAGGAAGGCCAAGCCGGACGACCGGCTGGCGGACGAATTTGTGAAGAACAGCGGCAGACGGGGGTCCGGCGCATCGGTTTGCGAAAACGCTTCCCGCAGAACCGCCAGCAGGTGTTCCTCTCCGCCTTTCGGCGCGGTACCGACGAGGATGAGCTTGCGCACGAGCCGTCCGTGCTCGGCGGCGATCTGCTGGGCGATGCAGCCGCCGAGGGAAAAGCCCAGCAGGTCGACCTCAGAAAGACCGAGCAGATTGATGAAGGCGACTGCATCTCTTGCCATCGCTGCGATATTGTCGGGCGTTTGGCCGGTCGAGCGACCGACCCCGGCGTTGTCGAATGCGATTACAGGGCGATCGGTGGCGAGAGCGTTGACGACAGCGGGATCCCATGCATCGATGTTGCCCGAGAAGTGCTGCAGGAGAACAAGCGGCGTTCCGGTAGCGGGGCCGAGGCGGCGATAGGCGAAGCGGATTCCGTGGCCTTCGATGTAGAGGGTCGGCGCCGTTTCGAGCGTGGCGGCGTCCTGGCGCGCGATGTCGGGTTGAGTCATGTCATCCTCCGGATGCTTGGCATAAAATATTCGAGTGGGGGACCGGTGCGACGCAGCGACCGAGACCTTCCTTCGGGAGTCGCTGGCGCTTCCGCGGCCTTGGCTGGTTTTCGCCGTCGCGGTCCGATGAGTACTGAATTCTCTGAGCGAGCGTGCGCACTCCCGGCGCGACAGCGCCGGGAGCGGTACCGTCACTTCGAGAGCGCGGCCTTTTCGATGACCTCGGCAACTTGCTTCGCATGGACGACGAGCGAGGCATGGCTGCCGGCGACTTCCGTGGTCTGAGCCTTCATCCTGGCTGCGAACGACTTCTGGGCCTCGGGCGCGAGGACTTTGTCCTTCGTGCTGATGACATAGAACGTCGGCTTGTCGTGCCAGGCCGCAATGTCGACGGGGGCTTCGAACGCAACGTGATTCAACGGAAGCTGCGAGTTGGCCAGGTGCTCAGCGATTTCCGGAGGAAGGTCGGCCGCGACGGCTGACGGAAACACCTTGGGATCGATGTACAAATTGCCCTTCGCGTCGGGATGGATCGCATTGCCGCCTTCGGTCGGCGGGCCGGCCTTTGCCAGCGACGCCAGGGATTCGCCGACCTCCGGCGCGAAGGCGGAAACATAGACCAGCGCCGAGACCTTGGGATCGTTGCCGGCTTCCGTGATCACCACGCCGCCCCATGAATGGCCGACGAGAACGGTCCTGCCGTCCTGCTTCGCAAGCGCCTGTTTGGTGGCATCGACATCGGCGGCGAGCGAGGTGAGCGGATTTTCCACGAGCGTGACGCTGTAGCCCTTCTTCGTGAGAATATCGGCAACGGGCTGCCAGCTCGTCTGGTCCACGAAGGCGCCGTGCACGAGCACGATGTTGTGGGCTGTTCCCTTGGGCAGTTCGGCGGAATGGGCGGAGCCGACCAAGGTCGATCCGGCCAGGAGTGCGGTGGCGGCTGAGAGGAGGATATTTCGCATTGATTGTTCCTGTTGGCATGTCGGACGAACACTGTCCGGGGGACTGGACAGGCGTTTCCCAGCAAGGTCGCGGTTCTTCCATCTGCCGTTGGCTAAATGGTTGCCGTACGTGATGTCGGCCCGCCGCGACGTGACCTATTCCGCCGGCCGTTCGGACGATAGAGATCAATCGTCCGGATGTTGTGTCCTATCGTCCACCGTCTAATCTCGGCGACATGGATATCCTCGCCCAAGTGCTCGATCGCGTTCGTCTCAGCGGGACGCTGCTCTTTCACTTCGAGCTCGGCCATCCCTGGCATCTTGAGTTGCCGGCGCGCCCCTACGCCCTGTTTCACTATCTCAGCCAGGGCTCGGCGACCTTCGCGCTCGAACAGGGAGAGGAAATCCAGATGACCGAGGGCGATTTTGTCGTCATCACACGCGGAGAGCCCCACGTCTTTTATTCGGATCGCCGGGCCGAGCCGTTGCGGATTATGGATATCGATCGATCGTCGCCGCGTCTTGGCGTCGTTCGTCACGGCGGCCGTGCAAAGCCGCTCTCGACCATGATTTGCGGAAATTTCACGGTGTCGCGGCCATTGTTTGGTAGCGTGCTGGAGCTACTTCCGCCCGTGCTCCTGCTGAAGCCGACGGCGGACGGTGGTTGGCTTGAAGCAATCTTGCGCCGCATGGTCAGCGAGTCCGCACTCGAGCGTCCTGGCCAACGCGTCGCGCTTTCACGACTGACGGAAGTGCTCTTTGTCGAGGTGCTCCGAAACTGGATCGCGTCTCTCAGCCCCGGACAAGGCGGCTGGCTCGGGGCCATATCTGATCCGCATATCGGACCGGCGCTCAAGCTGATTCACGAAAACCCGGAGCGCCCCTGGACCTGAGCGACCTTGGCCACCGCGTGGGGCTCGGCCGCTCGGTATTTTCCGCGCGCTTCACCAGGCTCGTCGGCCAGTCCATGCACCGCTATGTGATCGAACGCCGGATGGCGGAAGCAGCGTTCCTGCTGGAAACCAGCGACGAGCCGATCGCACGAATTGCGGGCCGGGTCGGTTACGAGACAGCGGCGGCGTTTTCGAAGCTGTTCCACCGGCATCACGGCCTATCGCCTGGCCGGTACCGAGCGGCTCGACGATCTGACGGCGGAGGAAGGCAAGGGGACGTTCAGGAAGCAGAAGTTGCCGAATGACTTTGGCCCGGATGTCCGCTCATGGCCCCATAGATGACGGTCTGGATGACCTCTGAGAACGTCGGCTCTCCGAAGAGAACCGGAAGTCCCTAGGTTCGGTCGCTATCGGCGGCTTTTGACCCTGAGCGGAAGTCGGGACCGCCACCATCTCGGGCCGCCGGACACCTGATGTTCGAGCAACGCAAGCTCCCGCCAATTTCATCAGCTGTCAGTGTGCCTTATTGTGCGAGTACGCCGCGTTGCTCCCATGGTCCCGGATTGAGAACCGCGCCGTTGACTTTGCCGGCTGCGTCTCTGACGAAGGCGATCCGCGTGTGATCGCCACTCTCGACCTGGAGTTCATCCTTTGAGCGGACCGCCACGGGCGTCGGCTGACCCTTGTCGAAATCGAGGATTGACCATTGGCCTGTTGCCTCGACGACGAGCTTGCCGTCTACGACACTGACTTGAAGCGCGACACTCTGCGCAGGAACCGCCTCCCGGGCAAAGGCAACAACGAGCGGACCGCTCTGCGTCGCGCGGATGATCTCGAACTTGATCGCGGCGTTGACCGGACCTGAAATCCGACGAAAGGCCGCCTCCAAGGTCAGGCCCTTGATCGACTTGTTGTCGATCGCTGTGATGAGATCTCCCGCCATGACGCCTGCTTTCGCGGCAGGGCCGGTGTCGGCCAATTTGATCACCCTGAGGCCATCGGTGCCCGCGATAACGGACTCAAGACCGGTCCAACCATTGCCGTCGGCGACCGAGGTCTGCCTGTCCAGCGAACTTGCAGACCCGCCGAAAACGTAACGTCCGACATATTCGGCGAGCGCGCCGGCATTTCCTTGCCCGGAGGCAACCGGCGCCGGCGCTTCAGGCACATTCAGCGCCGCATAGGGTAGGCGACGGATGGCGTCGAAATAGAAGCCGTTCTCACTGTGCTCGCTCCGCTGCATCATCATGATCAGGATCAGCTTCTGTGCCGGATCGATCGAGAAGAACGTGCCCCAGCTTCCCTGCCAGTTGAAGCTTCCGACTGCGCCCGGAATGTAGCTGAAATCGGGGCTGGTGCGGACTGCGAAACCGAGCCCCCAGCCCGTACCGAAGGCCGGACCGACTTCATGCCCCGCAATGTACATTTTGGGTGGCAGCGAATTCGTCGTCATCAGCCTGACCGTTTCGGGCTTCAAGATACGCACGCCGTCAAGCTCGCCGCCGTTGAGCAGCATCTGGCAGAAGCGCAGAAAATCAGGAACCGTGGAGACGATGCCTCCGCCGCCCGAGAAGAACGTCTGCGGCTTGCCGACGTCGCTATTCGCGAAAGGGGGTTGGGGCTGCGGCCCCGGCACGGCGACGAGACGGGCAAGCTTGTCCTGCGGTACCGAGAAGCCGCTATCGACCATATGCAGCGGCGCGAAGAGGCGGCTTTGCAGAAACTGATCGAAGGGCTGTCCCGACACGACTTCAATGACGCGGCCGAGCACGTCGTAGCCGATGGCATATTCCCAGACTTCGCCCGGCTGGTGCAGAAGCGGCAGGGCGCCGAGGCTCGCGACGAAGTCCGCGATAGGCTTGTCGCGCCGGAACGGCGCCCTGGCGCCGTACAGTACGTGAATCGCGGCATTCTCAAATCCGGGATCGGCGTAGTCCGGCGAAGCATAAACGAGGCCGGACGTATTGCGCAGCAGGTCCCGGATCGTCATCGCACGCTTCGCCGGTTCAAAAATATTCCGCGCAACATCCGAGAGGATCGGATCCCCGGTGACCGGATCCTTTTTGACGACCTGCATATCCCTGAGCTCCGGCAGATACTGGGCCACGGGAGCATCAAGGTCGAGCTTGCCTTCATCGACCAGTATCATGGTGGCGACGCTGGTGATTTGCTTGGACATCGATCCGATGCGAAAGATCGAATCCGGCCGCATCGGCATTTTCTTGTCGTGGTCCTCGAAGCCGGTGGCTTGCAAATAGGCGAGCTTGCCGCCCCGAGCGATCCCCACGACAAAACCGGAAGGATCGCCTTTTTCGCTCTGCGCTTCGAACCAGGAGGTCATGCGCGCCAATCGCCGCGCCGAAAAGCCGAGCGCGCCCGGGTCGCCGACAGTCTGCAAATCGTCGGCAAGCGCCGCCCCTGCCGGACAGAGTGTAAGCGCCGCCAGCACGGCCAATAGAACGACAAACCGCTGATTTCGCATGGGGAGCCCCGTTGGCGCAACTACTGCGAGGAAGGATCGCCATCAGTCTGTCGAATGTTTTCGATTCCTTCTCGCCGAATCCCGCAAACCGGCTGGCCGATTCCTCAACTCGACTGGCCGATCTTCAATCGATCGTTTACCGGGGCCGCATTTCCCGCCATGGCGAGGCGGCGAAATTCAGTTGGGGTTAAATTTGTCGCGGCCTTGAAGGCGCGGTTGAACGGCCCGATCGACTGGAAACCTGTGTCCATGGCAATTGTCAGCACCGGGACTTCTACTTGTTCGGGGTCGACCAGCGCTGCCTTGGCTTCCCCGATCCGGTAATGATTGAGAAACGCATTGAAATTGCGGTAGCCGAGGCCCTCATTGATGAGCTGCCGCAACCGGTAGTCCGGCACGCCCAACTCGGCGGATAGCAATCCAATCGTCAATCGCTCACGCCGGTAGATACGCTCGACGGTCATCAGCTGTTCCAACCGGCGCAAGAGAGCCGGTTCAATCGTGGCAGGCTTGCTCTGATCGTCAGACGCCTTGGCTGGCGCGCCGAAGCGGACATTTGTCGCGGGCAGCAGGATCGAACCTCCTCGCGTCCCCGCTTCTAGCAGATTCCATGCGCTCAAGCCGACCAACACGAACAGAGCGAGAACGTTGGCGACGCTAGTCATGGAAAAAGTGGGATTCGAGGGCTGCTGCAAGAAGCTCAAGTAAGAGTTGAGAACGATTTGGGCCGACGCCCCTATCAATACGACCAGCCGGAGCCCACGCCGGCCCTGCATCAGGTCCGCCGGCCAGGTGACAAGCGCCTGCGCTACCGCCAACAACGTTAGGCCGAGAGAGGTGAACGACAGCGTGCGTTCGATCGCAAGCTCGAGCGCGGCCGATCGTGTGATGCCGCTGGCGTCCAGCCATTGCGCGACGACGACGGCTGCCCACAAGACGCCATGCCAGAACCGCGGGACGAAATCATCGTCGAAGGCAGCACGCGCCCATAGCCAGAACACAACACAGTTCGCGCTGGACAACGCCAGTAGCAATAGGCCCCACCACGCAAACGGCCGCGGGAATGTCGGCGTCGAGCAGATCATCGAAGCCGCGGCGCCGATCGCGAGCGCGGCTCCCAGCAGTGCGGCAGTGCTGTCACGGCGATCGCGCAGCGCCAGGGCTGCGATCAGCAGACACAGTGCGACGACGGCGCCCCGTAACCCTAGATCGACCGACATCAAACCGTTGGTGCCCACGATCGGAAATACTCCGAATGCCATTGTTGAGCCGCGTAGGCTCGCTCATACGCCCTGGGCGCAACTGATGTCGAGTCGTCAGATAATCTCGAAGCGGCTACGAACTGAAAGAGCCCCGATCCGGCTCAGAAGTTGATGTCCGAAAGCCAGCTCGCAATGGCCACTTCGGGTTTTGGCCCGGCTCGGACCTTCCGCGATGTGCGCCTTTGGGCAGCTGTTGGAGGATGAGCGGACATCACACTGCGCCTTTCTCGGCTTCCCATTTTATGAGTACACGACCTGGGCTGCGGCCGCGAATAAGGCGCGTTCCCTCTCCCGCCTGCGGCGTGGAAGCGTCAGTTGCAGAAGCCCCCAAATGCCATATGCGATAGCCTTGGGGCGACGGGACGTTTGCGCAATTTCGGAATATTAGAAGAATGCCCCTGAGTTGCCCGACCTGTCAAGTTGCTTGGTCGAACGCTGGCCGCCGCCGGCTACTTTGCATGGGGTTGTTTTCGATATTTTGCCAGCGCCCCCCGCGGCGGCCCCATAACTCATATTGCTCTAGCCGCCTTTCACCGCGCCCGCGGTGAGCCCGGCGACGATCTGCCGTTGCGCCAGCACGGTGAGCAGCAGCACCGGCGCGGTCACGATCAGCGCGGCGGCGGCGAGCGGGCCCCAGCTCAGCTGGTCGAACGAGATCATGTTGTAGACCGCGACCGGCAGCGTGCGGGTCTCGCGCCCGGCCAGCACGATGCCGAACACAAAATTGTTCCAGGAAAAGATCACAGCGAGGATGAAGGCGACCGCGAGCCCGGGCCTGGCGATCGGCAGCGCGACATGGCGGAACACCTGCCAGCGCGTGGCGCCGTCGATCAGCGCGGCTTCCTCCAGCTCCAGCGGCGTGGTCTCGAAATAGCCGATCATGATCCAGATCACGATCGGCACCGTGACCACGAGATGGATGATGATCTGCGGCACCAGCGTGCCGAGCAGGCCGAGCCACTGGAACAGCAGGAACAGCGGGATCAGGTAGGACAGGCCCGGCGTGATGCGCGCGATCAGGATCACGATCGCCGACTTATGTGCGGCCATCCGCGCAATGCCGTAGCCGGCGGGCACGCCGACCAGCATCGCAAGGCCCGTGGCGCAGCCGGTGACAACAAGGCTGTTGGTGAAATAGGTCAGGAAGCGGTTGGAGGCGAACACGTCGGCGTAGTTCTTCCAGGCGAAATGCTCCGGGATGAACACCGGCGGATAGGAGGCGTTGTCGATCTCGAATTTCAGCGACAGCGAGGCCATCCAGAGGAAGAACAGGATCGCCGGCGAGACGATGACGAACACCGACAGCCACAGCCCGATCCGGCCCAGAATCTGACGCGGGTTCATGCGCCGTCTCCGAGCTCTGATGTCCACAGCATGCGCTTGCGTAAGTAAAGCAGCAGCGCTGCCAGCGCGACGATCAGAAGGAAGAACACCACCGCAATCGCCGAGCCGTAGCCGAGGTCGTAATAGACGAAGGCGACGCTGTAGAGATAGACGTTGATGGTTTCCGACGCCGAGCCCGGGCCGCCCTGCGTGATCGCGAAGATGATGTCGAAGCTTTTCACCGCATCGATCATGCGGATCATGCCGGCGATGAACAGGAACGGCATGATCAAAGGCAGCGTGATGAAGCGGAACACCTGCCAGAAATTGGCGCCGTCGATCTGCGCGCTCTCATAGGGCTCGGTCGGGATCGCGGCGAGGCCGCCGAGCACGATCAGCATCACCAGCGGCGTCCATTGCCAGGTCTCGACCAGCACCAGCGACGGGATCACGGTCGCCGGGTTGAACACCCAGAGCTGCGGCGGCAGGCCGACCAGCGACAGCAGGTAGTTCAGCACGCCAAGCTGCGGGTGGAACATCATGGTCCACACCAGCGCGATCGCCACCGGTGTCGCCATCATCGGCATGATGAAGATGCCGCGCCAGAAGCCGCGCGCGGCGAATTTCTGGTGAAACACCACCGCCGCCAGCGTGCCGAACACCAGCGGCAGCAGCACCGACAGCGCCGTGTAGGACAGCGTGTGCCCGACCGCCTCGACGAAGCGCGGATCGGTCGGCAGCCGCAAATAATTGGCGAGACCGACGAAGATGGTAGGCGAACCGACCTTCCACTCCTGCATGCTCATCCAGATCGTGAACACCCATGGAAAGATGATCACCGCCAGCACCACGACGAGCGCCGGAATCACGAACGGCCAGTAGGACGGCGGACGCCATTCACGCGCCGGCGCGGCATCTCCAGAGCCTCCGGCTCTGGAGTCTTGCTTTGACGCGTTTTCTTCACGCGAACCGGTACCCACTTCGCTTGAAAACGCTTTGGCCTCCGCCGCCGACTCAGCCTGTGTCACCACGCTCACGCTTTTTCGCTGCGCTCCAGGATCGGGCGGAATTGCTCGTGCGCCTTCTTCAGCTCGGTGGCGGGATCGGCGCCCGACAGCGTCGCGGTCAGCGCCGCACCGACGATGTCGCGGAATTCGGCGACCGGGATGATGACGGGCAGGCCGAGCTTCGAGATCTTGGCGGAGTCGATCACCGATTGCAGCCATTCCTTGGTCTTCACGCCCTTGGCGACCTCTGCATCGTCGACGATGGAGTTGCGGAACGGCACGCCGCCGCCGGCTTGCAGCAGGCGGGCGCCTTGTCCCCGCGAGACCACCCATTGGCAGAGCAGATAGGCGGCTTCCTTGTTCTTGCTCGCCGCAGCGATGCCGATGCCGTCGCCATAGGTCGAGGAGAACTTGCCCTTGGGTCCGGCGGGCACCAGTGTGTAGCCGACCTTGCCGACGACGCGCGAGGCGGCGGGGTCTTCCAGCGGCGGCGCCCAGCCGTCCGCGTCGATCCACATCGCCGAGCGTCCCTGTGTGAACGAGGCCATCGATTCCATCCAGTTGAAGCCGGCGACGCCGGGAGGCGCGGATTTCGTCAGCAGCCGCTGATAGAGCTTTGTCGCCTCGATCGCCTCGGGGCCATCGGTCAAAATGTTGCCCTTGGCATCGAGGAATTCGCCGCCAAAGTTCAGGTAGAAGTTGGTCCACATCGCCATGTTGGCGTTGCGCAGGCCGCGGCCGACGAAGCCGTAGATGCCTTCCTTCGGATCGGTCAGCTTTTCGGCGGCGACCGCCATCTCCTCCAGCGTCTTCGGGACCTCGACGCCCTTCTTCTGGAACAACTCCTTGTTGTAGTAGAGGATGAAATAGTCGACCGACCACGGCAGCGAGAACATCTGGCCCTTGTCGTTGCGCGCATATTGCAGGCCGGCCGCGGAGAAATCGCTTTCGATGAGGTCAGGCGGCGTGAGGCTCGGGTCCTTGAGATAGCCGCTCATGTCGGCGAGCCAGCCGCCCTTCTCGAATTGCCGCTTCTGCACGTGGTAGCTCAGGTGAACGACATCGAAGCTCGGCTTGCCCGAGGACAGCTCGATGACGCATTTCTGGCGCTGCTGCTGCTCGGGAATCTGCTCCGACTCGACCTTGATGCCGGAAAGCTCGGTGAATTCCTTGATGTACTTCTGCAGATTGTCGCCGCGCGGCCCCTTGGCGAGGATCACCTCGAGCGTGGTGCCGGAATATTTCTTCCAGTTGACCTCGGCGCGGGCTGGAAATCCGGTCAATCCAACCGCGCCGGCGGCGGCGGTGCCGGCCAGCATCTGCCGGCGCGAGATCAGGTGATGCGACATGTTTCTCTCCCAGGACGGTTCTTGTTTGGGAGGGATACTAGCGTCTCGACTTGCTGTGCCTAGCCCCCACATGCGCGGCGCCGCTGCATAACGCTGCGCCGCGCATGGTATGGCAGCTATGCCTTGACGAAGGCGAGCAGGGTGCCGTTGCCGGCAGCCGGCGGCACGGTGATGCTGCTGCCGCTCTTCACGCCGGTTGCGGCCAGTGCTTTCTCGGTCGCCGCCAGGTCGGCCGCGATCACGAGGCCGGCGCCGCCGCGCTCAGGCAGCCCATCCAGCGATACGCCGGGGTAGCGCTTGCCGAGTTGATCCCTGGTCAGGAACACGAAGTCAGCGCGGTCGCCGCCGGATGGCACCGCAACGGCGCCGTCGGCATCGTGCCCGACTGCGATATCGATCATCTTGGAGAGATGCGCGGCATCGGTCGCGGGATCGGGCGAGACGATCAGCACCTGCTTGAGGCGTTTTGCCCCATTGGCGTGCGTCATCAATTCGGGAATCCACACCGTCTCGCGCGTCTTGTGCTGGCAGGCGAAGATGCGGACGCCGCCCGGCGCTTCCGCGGTCGGCCACTGGAAGGTGCGGAATTTCGCGGCGGAGACGGTGCCGTTCGGCAGCGTCACCGGCCGTTCGAAATCGGTCGGCCCGACCGGCACATAGCCGCGCGCGCGAATCTCCTCGGCACCGGCGGCGGAATCCACCGCGGTGAATGCGATGCGTTCGATGCCTTCGCCGCGCTTCTCGAGGAAGGCGCGCGCCGGAGCATTGTGTTCTGTCGGCGTCAGCACGCCGAGCAATTCCATGTAATCGGGATCGAACATGATGGTGTAATTTCCCGATCCCATATGCGCGCTGTGGGTGCCGCGCGGCGACACGGTGAAGCCGAGCCGCTTGTAATTCTCGGCGGCCTTGTCGAGGTCCTTGACCATGACCACGGCGTGATCGATTCCGATGACGTTCTTGAGTGCCACTTCTTGTCTTCCCGGCTGGAATGAGGGATTGGCTTTTGTTTTGACGCGTTTTCTTCACGCGAACCGGTATCCACTTCGCTCGAAAACGCTATAAATCTAACCAGAACGCGCAGGCCCCTGCAAGAAAGGATCATGATGAACAGCAATGCCGTGCGCTGGCCCAATTCGCTCTGGGCAGCGGTGACGCCGCCGGGCCCTGATTGTCCCGAACTGACCGGCGCGCAGCAGGCCGATGTCGTCATCATCGGCGGGGGCTTCACTGGTCTATCGACCGCGCTGCATCTGCGCGAGGCCAATGTCGACGTCGCGATCGTCGAGGCCGCCGAGCCGGGCTGGGGCGCCTCCGGCCGCAACAACGGCCAGGTGATCCCGACGCTGTCGCGCCCAGATCCCGATGACATCATTGCGAGGCACGGCGCGGCCGGCGAGCGCTTCGTCGCGATGCTGCGCGACAGTGCGTCCATGCTGTTCGACGTCGTCAGGCGCTACAGCATCGCGGCCGAGCAGGAGCAGGCCGGCTGGGTGCAGCCGGTGCATTCGCCCGGCCGCATCAAGATCGCGGAGCGGCGGGTGCAGCAATGGTCGAAATTCGGCGCGCCGGTCGAACTGCTGTCGCGCGATCAGACCAGGGACATGCTCGGCTCGGATTCGTGGTACGGCGGCTTCTGGAACAGGAGCGGCGGTCACATCAATCCGCTGGCGCTGGCGCGCGGCCTTGCGCGCACCGTGCTCGGCCTCGGTGCGCGTATCTACGCCCGTTCGCCGGCGCTCAGTTTCGAGCGCCGCGGCGATCGCTGGGTGGTGAAGACCGAGCAGGGCGAAATCTCCGGCCGCGCGCTGGTGGTCGCGACCAATGCCTATAGCGGCGAGTTCACGAAATCGCTGGTGCCGGAGATCGCAACCGAGGTGATGCCGGTGCTGTCCTGGCAGATGGCGACCCAGCCGCTGTCGGACAATGTTCGCAAGACCATCATCCCCGCCAGGCAGGCGATGTCGGACACCCATGGCGAACTGTATTTCGCGCGCTACGACGCCCGCAATCGCCTGGTCACCGGCGGCGCCGTGCTCGGCCCGGGAGACAAGACCGGGCGGCTCAAGGCGCGGGTGGCCGAGCGGTTGCAGCTGATATGGCCGCAGATCGGCGACGTCTCCTTCGACTATGTCTGGAACGGCTATGTCGGGATGACGGCGGATTTCCTGCCGCGCATGCACCGGCTGGGACCGAACGCCTATGGCTGGACCGGCTGCAACGGCCGCGCTGTCGCGCTGACGATTCCGCTCGGCCGCGAATTGGCGCGGGCGGTGCAGGGCGTGCCGGAAAGCGAGCTGGCGCTGCCGTTCACGGAGCCGGTGCAGTACATGGCGCACGGATTGCTGCGCAAGCTCGCGCCCTGGATGCTGGTGCTCTACCGGCTCCGCGATGCGCAGGAGCCGGTCAAGGGCGATCGCTTCGAATTGCTGCGCTGGGCGGAGTATTTCCTCGCCTCGCGCCGGTCGCGGTGACGCGGATCAACGCCGCGCCAAGCGCGCGAGATATAGAGCATGGAGGGGCCAGCCGCCCGAGGCGAGGACTGGTCAGGCAACACCGTGCTCCAAAGAATGGGAGCCCAAACTGGTCCGGTGGAACGCCGCGATCACGAGGATTCCGCCGTTGGCGGATAGCGTTGTGGAAACCCCGACGCGACGCAGGCATTATTGCCATATACCGATTCCTGGGAGGTGGGCATGGCGAGGAAGCGCATTGGTATTCTCACGGGCGGCGGAGACGTCCCCGGCCTTAACGCGGTGATCAAGAGCGTGACTTATCGCGGCAGCGAGGACGACATCGAGGTTGTCGGTCTCCGCCGCGGCTGGGAAGCCCTCACACACCTGAACCTCGACGACCCGGCCAGCAAGTCCCATTACATCATCCCGCTGAACCGCGAAAACACGCGCGTCATCGACCGGCGCGGCGGCACCGTGCTGCACTCGAGCCGCACCAATCCCTCCAAAATGAAGAAGTTGCCCGATCATCTCGCGGGCCACGACTTTCCGGTTTCCCGGAGCACCAAGGGTGGCATCGCAACCACGACGTGGGACCTCACCAGTGAGGTGCTGGCGAATCTCGCGGGGCTCGGTATCGAACATCTGATCGCCATCGGCGGCGACGATACTCTCAGCTACGCGGACAAGCTCAACGGGCGAGGCGTCAAGATCATTGCCATCCCGAAGACGATGGACAACGACGTTCGCAACACCGAATACTGCATCGGCTTCTCGACCGCGATCACCCGTGCCAGCGATGCCATCCAGCGCCAGCGCACCACCGTCGGCTCGCACGAGCGAATTGGCATTTTCCGCGTCTTTGGTCGCGATGCCGGCTTTACGGCACTCTATACCGCATACGCAACCTCGATCCGATGCGCCATACCGGAGTACAAGGTCAATCTCGACAAACTGATCCAGCTTCTCCTCGATGATAAGCACCGCAACCCAAGCAACTACGCGCTGATCGTGCTCAGCGAGGGCGCCGAGTGGGAGGGCTACAAGGTGCAGGAATTCGGCGAGCCTGACGCCTACGGTCACCGCAGGAAGGCGAGCGTGGCCGAAGCGTTCGCGGACGAGATCAAGCGGCGCACCGGCGAGGAGACCATCGTCTCTGACCTCACCTACGACCTGCGGTCAGGCGATCCGGACTTCATCGACAAGCTTGTGGCGCTGACGTTCGGCAACATGGCTTACGATGCAATCCTGGAAGGCAAGACCGGCCTCATGTCGGCGCTGGTCGAGGGCCGCTACGACCTCGTGCCGATCCCTGACGCCAAGCTCGGGCCGCGCAAATTGGACGTCGCAAGCGCGTACAACACGGAGCGCTACCGTCCTCTCTATTCCAACAAGCGGGGCTTGCCGATCTTTCTCAACCGCGCTTTCTAGCGCGGCAGGTGGTAACCCCATCGAGCATGGCTGGCCATTCCGAATGTGTCGTTGGCGCGCATCGACACAAGCCGGCAGCGGGGCCATAATCCCGCGTGGGATCCTGCACAGGGAACCTGTCGCACCACACAACGTTCTTTTTGCGAATGAGCGCGCCGTCGCCGGCGCAGCGAGCGCCGAGGCGAAGGCGCTGAGCTGCGGTCGGAGGGATGCTCATGAAACTCACAATTTCGGTCATCAAGGCTGACATTGGCTCCGTTGGGGGCCATACGAAACCATCTGCGCGCATGATGGCGGCTGTCGAAGGGGAGGTCGCGAAAGCGATCGACAACGGTCTCCTGATCGACGGTTTCGTCCGCCATACCGGCGACGATATTGCGATTATCATGACACACACGCGGGGCGAAGGGAGCTCCGAGGTCCATCAATTCGCCTGGAAGACGTTTCTCGCGGCCGCTGCGGTTGCGAAGACCTCCGGGCTCTACGGCGCCGGCCAGGATCTTCTCGTCGACGCCCCTTCCGGAAACGTTCGCGGCGCGGGTCCGGCCGTCGCCGAACTCAGCTTCGACCACAGCCTCTCGGGCGCGAGACCCGCGGAGTCCTTCATGGTGTTCGCCGCCGACAAATGCGGCCCTGGCGCCTACAACCTGCCGCTCTATCTGGCCTTTGCCGATCCCATGTATTGCGCCGGGCTAATGCTGCCCCCGATGATCAAGGGCTTCCGTTTCCATATCATCGATATGGACAACACGGCCGGCGACAGCGTGATCGAACTCGATGCGCCCGCGGACGGCTACCACATTGCGGCGCTGCTTCGCGACAACGAGCGCTTCGGCATTGATCGCATCGTCTCGAAAACCTATGGCGAGGTCGCCGTCGCCGTTTCGGCACAGCGCCTTCACTCCATCGCGGGCAAGTACACCGGCAAGGATGATCCGGTCGCGATCGTCAGGAACCAGGGCATTTTCGCGGCGCCCGAAGAAATCATCTCGCCATTCGCCAAGGCGCACTTCGTGGGCGGCGATGCGCGCGGCTCGCATGTGATGCCGCTCATGCCCGTGCCGCTCAACACCCCGGTGACGGGGATGTACTGCCTGCCGATCGTTTCCTGCGTCGGCTTCTCGGTCGACCGGGACGGGAAGTTTTCGGAGTCTTATACCGATTTCTTTGACAACCTTGCGTGGGACGAGGTCCGCCAGCGCGCCCAGCGCAAGGCGATCGAGATGCGCAGCCAGGGCTGGTCCGGTGCCGCGATGCTACCCTATTCCGAGTTGGAATATGGCGGCTTCCGCGACACGGTATCCGGATTGCTGAAGCGCTTCCGGCTGCGCGAGGAGTCCAAGCCACAAGCGGCGGAGTAGGGCCGCGCGTGCCCGGCTACACGGTTGCGGTGTCGTGCTCGCGCGCGAACGCGCCGCCGGGGATCGCCGCGAGCAGCGCCTGGGTATAGGGATGCTGCGGTTGGCCGAACACCTCGGCCGTCAGCCCTTGCTCGACCACGGCGCCGTCCTTCATCACGGCGACAAGATCGCAGATCTGCGCGGCAACCCGCAAATCGTGGGTGATGAAGATGATGGAGAGGCCAAGCTGCTGGCGCAGCCCGGCAAGCAGCTTCAGCACCTGTGCCTGCACCGAGACGTCGAGCGCCGAGACCGGCTCGTCGGCGACCAGCACGTCCGGCTTCAGCGCCAGCGCCCGCGCAAGCCCGATGCGCTGCCGCTGCCCGCCGGAGAATTCGTGCGGGAAGCGGTCGCCGGCGGATGGGTCGAGGCCGACCAGTTCGAACAGCTTTCGTGCTTCCGCGATCGCCGTGGTGCGGTCGGTGCCGTGCACGATCGGTCCTTGCGCCACCAGCTCGGCCGCCTTGCGGCGCGGGTTGAGCGAGGCGAAGGGATCCTGGAACACCATCTGGATGTGGCGGGTCTCGCGGCGTACTTCCTCGCGCGTCAGCTTCGCCCAATCCTTGCCGTCGAGCACGATCGATCCGGTGTCGGGATCGATCAGCCGCACGATGCAGCGGGCGAGCGTCGATTTGCCCGAGCCGGACTCACCGACGATGCCGAGCGTCGCGCCGCGCGGCAGATGCAGCGAGACGTTTTTCACAGCTTCCGTGACCCGCGCGCCGCGGCCGAGGAGGCCGCCGGTGCGGTAGGTTTTCGAGACGCTCTCAATGGTCAGGATGTCCTTGCCGGAGAGGATGCGCGGTGGCGGCGCCTTCAGCGGCGGGACCGCGGATATCAATTGCTTCGTGTAGGCATGCTGCGGATCGTTCAGCACCTCGTCGGCCGTGCCTTGCTCGACGATCGCGCCATGCTGCATCACCACGACGCGGTCGGCGATCTCGGCGACCACGCCGAAATCATGGGTGATGAACAGCACCGCGGTCTTCTTGCGCTGCTGCAGATCGCGGATCAGCTTCAGGATCTGCGCCTGCGTCGTGACGTCGAGCGCGGTGGTCGGCTCGTCGGCGATCAAAAGCTTGGGGTCGAGCGCCAGCGCCATCGCGATCATGGCGCGCTGGCGCTGGCCGCCGGAGAGCTCGTGCGGATAGGCCTTTGCGGCAGCCTTGGGGTCGGGGATGCGGACGTCCTCGAGCAGCGCTTGCACCCGCGCAGCGATCTCGGCCTTGGACAGGGCGGTGTGGATCGCAAACATCTCGCCGATCTGGTCGCCGATGGTGCGCAGCGGATTGAGCGCCGTCATCGGCTCCTGGAAGATCATCGCAATCCCGGCGCCGCGCACCTCGCGCATCTCTGCGGCATCGGCCGCGCAGAGGTCGCGGCCGTCGAACATCATCCGGCCCTGTTCGATGGTCACCTCATTCGGCAGCAGCCGCATGATGGCGTTCGCCATCATCGATTTGCCGGAGCCGGACTCGCCGACCACGCAGAGGATCTCATTCGATGCAATCGACAGGGAAACGTCGGACAGCGCCTGCGGCCGGTCGGCGCCTTTGGGCAGGCGCACCGTCAGTCCGTCGAGCGAAAGGACCGTCTCGCTCATCGGCTCTTCAGCCTCGGATTGAGCGCATCGTTGAGGCCCTGGCCGACCAGCGACACCGCCAGCACGGTGACGAGGATCGCGATGCCCGGGATGGCCGAGACGTACCATTGCACCCGGAGCACATCGCGGCCGAGCCCGATCAAATTGCCCCAGGACGCGACGTTGGGGTCGGACAGCCGCAGGAACGCCAGCGCGCTTTCCAAGAGGATCGCGACCGCCATCACCACGCTGGCATAGACGATCACAGGTGGCAGTGCGTTGGGCAGGATCTCGCCGAGGATCAGCTGGACGTCCTTCATGCCGAGCGTCTTGCCCGCCTGCACGAATTCGCGGTTGCGCAGTGACAGGAATTCGGCGCGGGTCAGCCGCGCCGGCGCCGGCCACGACACCACGCCGACCGCAATTGTCACCGTGGTCAGCGTCGAGCCGAACACCGCGACCAGCACCAGCAGCAGCACGAAGTTCGGCAGGGTCTGGAATGCCTCGGTGATCCGCATCAGCACATTGTCGACCCAGCCGCCGTAATAGCCGGCGAAGGCGCCGACCAGGATGCCGATCAGGATCGCGATCACGGTGGCGACCCCGCCGATCAGCAGCGAGATCCGCGCGCCGTAAAAGATTTGAGCTGCGATGTCGCGGCCGGAATTGTCGGTGCCGAGCAGGAAGCGTGGGTTGGAAAACGGCCAGACCAGCGGCCGGCCCGCCAAAGCGAGGGGATCCCGCGGATAGAGAATGCCCGCGCTAACAGCCATCGCGATCACGAGCAGCAGCAGGATCAGGCCGATCACCGCGGCCGGGCTGCGGAAGTAGCGTTTCATCGCGTCCATCGTCAGCCCTCCGCCGCGATGCGCGGATCGAGCCGCGCGTAGAGCAGGTCGACGACGAAGTTCACGACGATGACGAGCAGCGCGGACACGAAGACGATGCCGAGCAGGGTGTTCAGGTCGCGCTGCACCACCGATTCATAGGCAAGCCGGCCAAGGCCGGGCAAAGAGAACACGCTCTCCACCACGACCGAGCCGCCGAGCATGGTGCCGGCCTGCAGTCCGATCAGCGTCACCATCGGCAGCAGCGCGTTGCGCAGCACGTGGCGGGTGATGACATGTGTCTCGTCGAGCCCCTTGGCGCGGGCGGTGCGGACGAAATCGAGGTTCAGCACCTCCAGCATCGAGGCCCGCATGATGCGCAGATAGATCGCGAGGAAGATCAGCCCGAGCGTCAGCGTCGGCAGCACGAGGTGCGCCGCGATATCGAGCACGCCCCGGATTCCGGTCTGCACCGTGCCGATATCCTGGAAGCCGCCGGATGGCAGCCATTGCAGATAGACCGAGAACACCACGATCGCCATCAGCCCGAACCAGAACGAGGGGGTGGCGTAGAAGATCAGGCCGAGGGTGGAGATCATGGTATCCGGCCAGCGGTTGACGCCACGCGCGGCGATCACGCCGAACAGCAGGCCGAAGAAGAACGCGAACGACAGCGACGCAGTCATCAGCAGGATGGTCGGCGGCAGCCGTTCCAGGATCACGGTCGCCACCGGCTTGCCGTAGATCGAGGAGAAGCCGAGATCGAGCCGCACCAGCCGCCACAGATAGTTGGCGAGCTGCGCCGGCACCGAGAGGTCGAGCCCGTAGAACTTGCGCAATTCCTTTGCAGTCGCGGCATCGCCGCCGCCCATCTGCGCCATCAGCGCATCGACGGTGTCGCCCGGCGCGAGCTGCAACAGCAGGAACACGCCGATCAGGATCAGGAACAAGGTCGGGATCGAGGCGGCAAGCCGCCGCCCCGCAAGGCTCAGGATACGCATGCGTTATCTATAGCGCTTTCGAACGAAGTGGACACGGGGGCGCGTCGGATTGGGCTCTGCCTCTCGCTTACCTCGCCCCGCTTACGGGGAGAGGTCGGATCGCATGCAGCGAAGCGAAATGCGATCCGGGTGAGGGGGTACAGGTCTATCGTAGATTAATCCGGCGGAGAGAGCCCCTCACCCCAACCCTCTCCCCGCAAGAGCGGGGCGAGGGAGAAGGCAACACCGCCTTGGCCGGAAGCGGCCTCAGGCACTGAGCCAAAGATCGTGCCAGCTCGCCGAGCCCCAGCGCGGCGTGTTGGAGTGGTTGCGCGCCTTTGCCGTGATCACGGTGACGAAGATCTGCTCGATCGGCATCCAGACCGGCAGCTCGGTGTTCACCTCCTTGACGAAGTCGGCATAGAGCGCCTTGCGCTTGGCCGGATCGACTTCGGTCGCGGCATCGTCGATGGTCTTGTCGACGGTCTTGTCCTCCCAGCCCCATTGGTTGGTCCACGGCGCGCCCTTGGGCTGGCCGGAGCGGTACCACACCGTGGTGGAGACCGCGGGGTCGTTGCGGTACTGGTGCCAGCCGGTCGCGAGATCGAAGGCGTGCTCGTCATAGACTTGCTTGAGGAAACCGCCGCCGTCGTTGCGCACGATATCGACCTGGATGCCGACTTCTCCCAGCGACTGCTGGATGAAGGTCGACCACAGCGAGATGTCCTCGCCCCACGGCGCCGGCAGCAATTTGAGCGAGAAGCGGTTGCCGCCGGAGGCCTTGAAGCCGGCCTCGTCGAGCAGCGTGATCGCCTTGGCCTTGTCGTATGGATATTGCGGCGTGTTGGGGCCGGGATAGAAGTCGGTCGAGGTCGAGGGGA
The DNA here is from genome assembly GCF_036923295.1 of Bradyrhizobium sp. 26S5. Taxonomy (NCBI): domain Bacteria; kingdom Pseudomonadati; phylum Pseudomonadota; class Alphaproteobacteria; order Hyphomicrobiales; family Nitrobacteraceae; genus Bradyrhizobium; species Bradyrhizobium sp. 26S5. The sequence continues at coordinate 2,793,836 of NZ_CP145948.1, forward strand.
TCGGGCCGGTGCCGAGCTTGGCGAAATCGCCGAGGAAATTGTCGATGAAGAACGGCACGTTGATCGCGTGCGCGATGGCGCGGCGGGCGCGGATGTCGGACAGTTCCTTGCGGCGGAAGTTGAACTCGATGGTGTTGGTGCGGGCGTTGCCCTCATTGCCCTTGGTCGCGACGATGAAGCGCTTGTCCTTGCCGAGCCGCGCCATGTCCGAGATCGTCAGCCCCGAGAACGGGCTGTAGTGCAACTCGCCGGCCTCCATCTGCGCGGCCGCGGCGGCGCGGTCGGTGATCACCTTCCAGACGATGCGGTCGAGATAGGGCGCGTTCGGCCGCCAATAGTCCGGGTTGCGGTCGGCGATGATGTATTGCCCGCGCTCATATTTGACGAATTTGAACGGGCCGGTGCCGACCGGCGCCAGATTGGTCGGGTTCTGCCTGATGTCGCCGCTCTCATAGAGATGTTTTGCGGAGACATAGCCGAGGTCGGGCAGGGCGCGCAGCAGGAGGTTCAGCGGCATCGGCCGCTCGTAGCGGAAGATCGCGGTCTGCGGATCGGGCGTATCGACCGCGGTGAGGAAGAGCTGCAGCGTCGATCCGTAGTTGAGGATCTTCTTCCACATGTTCATCGCGGTGAAGGCGACGTCTTCCGAGGTGAACGGCTTGCCGTCGTGCCAGGTGACGCCCTTGCGCAGCTTGAAGGTGACGGTCTTGCCGTCAGGTGCCGCCTCCCAGCTCTCGGCGAGCACGCCGACCGGCTGTCCCTGGGCGTCGAGGTCGACCAGATTCTCCTGAATCTTGCCGCCGATGATGTAGACGCCGGTCGAGGCCTGGATGCTCGGGTTGAGCTGGCGCTGCTCGGCGCCGTAATGGACGTTGAACACGCCGCCCTTGCGCGGTGTTTCCTGCGCGAATGCCCGCATCGGATTGATGACATTGGCCGCAATCGCGGCCGAGGTCAGCAGGGCCGTGCGGCGGTTGATCTCAAGGCGGGTCAAATCCATACGCGGGTCTCCAAGGCTTACATAAAGGCTTGCATCGGCCGGCCAGCTGGTCGGTCGTGGCGGCCTTTGACGATGTTACGATGGAATGGGAACCCGAGTCATTTTCTAATGCCTCGCCCTTTTGGAGGATCATTTCCGAAACCTGAAGTGGCGTGTCGCAGCGCGTCGCAACCCGAATTGCGCGCCGCATTGTCGCTCCCGGACGCTTCAAGATGTGTGCGGTGATTCTCTCGGGGGCCTGTTTCGGGAGCCCCGAAGCCGCGCAAACCCTGTAATTTTAGGGGTCGGAAGCGCCTTGACTTGAAAAAACACTGGAAAAATCCCTGATTCGGGGGCTGTCCACAGCGATATTGCTGTGGGGAGTGCAGAAAACACTGTTTTTCTCGGCGTTTTCCGCCATATCGTGCCCATTCCAGAATCAATGGAGCAACCATGGCTACCCAATTGTCGAAGTCGCAAGTGATCGAGAAGATCGCGACCACCACCGAACTCTCCAAGCGCGACGTCAAGAACGTCTTGGACTCGCTTGTCGATGTCGGCCACAAGGAGCTGAAGAAGGCCGGGGTATTCCTCGTCCCCGGCTTCGCGAAGTTCGTTGTCGTCAAGAAGCCTGCGACCAAGGCGCGCAAGGGCACCAACCCCTTCACCGGCGAAGAGATGATGTTCAAGGCCAAGCCGGCCCGGAAGATCGTCCGCGCACGGCCGGTCAAGGCCGCCAAGGACGCGGTTTAAGATGAAAGGCCTCCGGTGACGGAGGCCTTTTGCTTTTGAGCCGTCGCTTCCTGCCGTAGGTTGCCAGCCGCGTTTTCGAGCGAAGTGGACACCGGTTCGCGTGAAGAAAACGCGCCAAAGCAAAATCTGGAGCTTCGGTTCTGGTTGAACCTGAACCGGAGCTCTAGACCACCGGCGATCGGCCACCATCGACATTGATGGCGGTACCGGTGATGTAGGAGCCTTGCTCCGAGGCCAGGAAGCAGGCGAGGTTGGCGAACTCCTCCGCCGTGCCGATGCGGCCGAGCGGCGTGCCCTTGGCAAGGCCTTTGGCGAACTCCCCGAAATCCGTGTCCGGCGCCTGGGCAGCATGCCGCTTGACCCATTGATCGCTCATGATCAGGCCGACCAGCAGCGCATTCACCAGGATGTTGTGCTCGCCGCCTTCGTTGGCCATCACCTTGGTCAGCGCCATGCCGGCGGCGCGCGACACCGAGGTCGGCGCGGAATTGCCGGCCGGCGCCTTGGCGAAGGTGTTGAGCACGTTGATGATGCGGCCCCATTTGCGCTGCTTCATGCCGCCCCACACCAGCCGGCTGAATCGGATCGCGGCAAACAGTTTCAGGTCGAGGTCCTCCTGCCAGGCCTCGTCGCTGATGCTCTCGAAGGCCAGCGTGCGCGCCGTGCCGGCGTTGTTGACCAGCACGTCGATATTGCCGAGATCGGCGACGATCTGGTCATGGGCTTTGGTGATGTCGGCCGCCTTCGCGACGTCGCAGACGTAATCGCGTACCACGAGGCCGTCCTTGGCAAGAGCCTCGCGCGCCGCGGCGAGATCGGCGGCGCCGCGGGCGAGGATCGCGACCTTGGCGCCGGATTCCGCAAACCGCCGCGCCACCGCGATGCCGATGCCCTTGCTGCCGCCGGTGACCACGGCGACGCGGTGTTTCATTGATAGGTTCATTGTTGTTCTCCCTGGGCATGATCCCGGGGAGAACGCTATCAAACCGACAATGCGACCAACAAGGTCATGCAGAGCAGGTGTGCCGTGACGATTAGTGCGAGATGGAGCGGGCCGGACATCGGAGGTCTCCATTGTGGGGCGCGGTGGGGCACTCCGCGAGGTGAGCACCGCCGCCTAGACTCCCTCCCCCTGAAAGGGGGAGGGCGGCGTGGGGGTTGCTCGCCACGGACGCCGGCGTCTGCGGAGGCATGATCCCCACCCGGTTTGCTGCGCAAACCGACCTCCCCTTTTCAAGGGGAGGTGAAGAAGGCGCTAGTTCGAATTTGCGCCCGCCGTGAAGCTGCGGTCGACGGCCTTGCTGACGTCGAGCGTCTTGCCGATGATGCCGTAGCGTGTGGCGCGATCGGATGCGGCCTGCACTTCCTTCACCACGGCCTCGTCGATTGCGATCGGCGACGTCTTCTGCGCGGTGTAGGCGGCGAGCAGCACGTCCTCCGGCAATTTGGTCAGCTCGGCCGTGTTCTTTGCGTATTCCGCGACATGGTCGAGCGACCACAGCCGCGCCTTGTTGAGCCGCTGCACCAGATCCTGCACCGCCGCGCGCTTGGTCGCGATCGCGTTGTCGGAGGCGACGATGAAGGTGATGGTCGGCGTCAGTCCCTCGCCGTCGGCGACGACCCGCGCGTTGTCCTTCAGCGTCGCGTAGGAGATGTAGGGCTCCCACACCGCCCATGCATCGATCGAGCCGGCGAGCAGCGCGATCTTGGCGTCGACCGGCCCGAGCGGCGCGAAGGTCGCGTCCTCGATCCTGCTACCGGCCTTTTCCAATGTCGCATTGATCAGGAACTGGCCCCAGCCGCCCCGCGTGCCGGCGAGCCGCTTGCCCTTCAGATCGGCCGCCGTCTTGATCGGCGAATCCCCGCGCACCAGGATGGCCTGCGTCCGCGCGTCGGAGCGCGTGCCGCCGATCGCCTTGATCGGCGCACCCGACGCATAGACCGTGAGGAACGACAGGTCGCCGGTGTAGCCGACGTCGAGCGCGCCGGCATTGATCGCCTCCAGGATCGGGGCAGCTGCCGGAAATTCCGACCACTCGATCTTGTAGGGCAAATCCTTGGCGAGGCCGGAGATCTCGAGCAGCGAGCGGTTGCCACCCTTCTGGTCGCCGACCCGCACCACGATCGCGTCAGTCGCGAACGCCGCTGCCGATGTGGACAACGTGATCGCCGCCGCGAACAGCGCGGCCGCGGTGCGGCGGGTGAAGGTAGAAGGAGGGCCCGAGCGGGTCAGTTTGCGCATATGACTTTTCTTTCCGATTCATTCGCTGCGCGGCGGAACGCGCGGCAGCGTTTGATCGAGTCTATGAGCAAGCCGTTCGTCGTCAACGAAACGGAAATCTGAATTCGTCGCCCGCACGACAAGGATGATCTCGTCAAGCGTGCCGCGCGTAGAAGACATCGCGCATGCGCCCGCAAAACGCTCAAATTTGGTGCAGTCGCGGTGACGACGCCGCATGTCGCGCGTCGCGATAACGGCAAAATCCTTTCATCGTTGCGCGATGCGATCGTGGAGATATCAGCTGCCGCGCCGACAACATTCGAAATTCCATTTCATTGACGATGAACTTGTCGCGCCGCATCATTTGCGCGTTGCTTTGAGTGCAATAGCGCCGGAGAAATCCGCTTTTTCTAAAACCATGAGCTTCGAACGACGGGGCGCGCAGACGACGACGTTTTGCGCGCGGGGCGGAGCCTTGCCGAAATGCAGGAGTGAACATGTCTGTCGACAACAAGAAGACGGTGATGGATCGCCGCACATTGCTGCGTGCAGGTGCTGCCGCGGCCTTTGCCGCGCCGATCGGCGCCTATAGCGCGCAGGCCTTCGCGCCGCGACCAATTGCGTCGGCGATCGACTTCTCGGAATTCCCGATCTGCAAGACCGCCTCCGATGCGCCGCCGCTATCAGGCGCGCCACGCAAGCTAAAGCTGTCCTGGAACGCCGGCGCGGTCTGCCTCGCGCCGCTGCCGGTCGCGATCGACCATGGCTTCTTTCAGAGGCAGAATCTCGACGTCGAACTCGTCAACTATTCCGGCTCGACCGACCAGCTGCTGGAGGCGATCGCCACCGGCAAGAGCGACGCCGGCCTCGGCATGGCGCTGCGCTGGCTGAAGCCGCTCGAGCAGGGCTTTGACGTCAAGATCGCCGCCGGCACCCATGGCGGCTGCATGCGCGTCCTGACCCGCACCAGTTCCGGCGTCGACAAGCTCGCCGACCTCAAGGGCAAGATCGTCGCGGTCGGCGATCTCGCCGGGCCCGACAAGAACTTCTTCTCGATCCAGCTTTCCAAGCTCGGCATCGACCCGGTCAAGGATGTCGACTGGCGCGCCTATCCCGGCAACCTGCTCAATGTCGCGGTCGAGAAGGGCGAGGTACAGGCCTTCCTGTCGTCGGACCCGCTGGCCTATCTCTGGCTGAAGGATGCGCAGTACAAGGAGGTCGCCTCCAATCTCGACGGCGAATACCGTGACAAGAGCTGCTGCATCGTCGGCCTGCGCGGCAGTTTGGTACGGGAAGAGCCTCACGTCGCGCGCGCCATTACCCAGGCGCTGCTCGATGCCGCGATGTTCACCTCGCAGAATCCGGACAAGGCGGCGAAATCGTTCCAGCCTTACGCGCCGAAGGCGGCGAGCCTTGCCGATCTCGAGGCGATGGCGCGCTACCACACCCATCACCATCACCCGACCGGCGAGGTGCTGAAGCGCGAGCTCAAGGGCTACGCCGACGATTTGAAATCGGTGCAGGTGTTCAAGCAGAGCACCGACACCGCCAAATTCGCGGAGCGGATCTATGTCGACGTATTCAGTGTCTGACGCGACGGCCGCGGCCGCGCCGCGCGCCGCGGTCACGTTCTCGAACCTCTCCGGCAGCTATGGCGTCGGCCTTGCGGCGAGTCTCGTCTGGCTCGCCTTCGGCCTGTCGTGCCTGTATTGGCCGGATGTCGGCGACTGGTCGCGGACCTCGTCGCTCGGCATCGGCGCGATCGTCATCTCGGCCTTCATCCTGTTCGGCACATTTGCCGCCGATTATCTCGGCGGCGCCGGGCAGGCGCTGCGCAAGCGGGCGCCCTGGCTGGTGGCCTTCGGCGCGTTCGTGACGCTGTGGGAGGTCGCCACCGCGAAATTCGCCTGGCTGCCGCTGCCGTTCTTCCCGCCGCCGCAGTCGATCCTGGAAGTCTATACCGACGATCTGCCAAAACTGCTGGACAGCGTGTTCGCCTCGATCAAGCTGCAGCTCGGCGGCTACGTCATCGGCGCGACCGTCGGCTTCATCACCGGCGTCTCGATCGGTTGGTCCGAGAGGATCGGTTACTGGGTGCATCCGGTGCTGCGCTTCATCGGCCCGCTGCCGGCCACCGCCTGGCTGCCGATCGCCTTCTTCACCTTCCCGTCGAGCTGGAGCGCCTCGACCTTCCTGATCGCGCTTGCCACAGGCTTCCCGGTGACGGTGCTGACCTGGTCGGGCGTGGCGAGCGTCAGCAGTGCGTATTACGACGTTGCGCGCACGCTCGGCGCCAAGCCGTCGTTCCTGGTGCTGAAGGTCGCGATCCCTGCGGCGCTGCCGCACGTGTTCGTCGGCCTGTTCATGGGGCTCGGCTCGTCCTTTGCCGTGCTCGTTGTCGCCGAGATGATCGGCGTCAAGGCCGGGCTCGGCTGGTACCTGCAATGGGCGCAGGGCTGGGCGGCCTATGCCAACATGTATGCGGCGCTGATCGTGATGTCGCTGCTCTGCTCCGGCGCGATCACGCTGCTGTTCCGAACCCGCGACCGCCTGCTGGTCTGGCAGAAGGGCGTCGTCAAATGGTAATGCAATCCGCCACCGAGGCGATCACCTATCCGGCGGTCGGCGCCGAACTCGACATCGAAAGCGTCAGCCATGCCTTCGACATCGATGGCGCGATGCTTCCCGTGCTCGACAATGTCAACCTCGCGATCGCGCCGGGCGAGTTCGTCGCGCTGCTCGGCCCGTCGGGCTGCGGCAAGTCGACCTTGCTGCGGCTGGTGGCAGGGCTCGAGAAGCCGCGCAGCGGCACGCTGCGCGAGGATGAAGCTCGCATCAACGGCCCGCATCCGTCACGCGTCGTCGTGTTCCAGGATCCGACGCTGTTTCCGTGGCGCTCGGTCTGGGACAATGTCGCGCTCGGGCTTGAGGCACAGGGCATCCTGAAGGCGCAGCGGCATCGGGTCGATGCCGTGATCGAGCTGGTCGGCCTGTCGTCGTTCCGCAATGCCTATCCGCACCAGCTTTCCGGCGGTATGGCGCAACGTGTGGCGCTGGCGCGCGCGCTGGTCAACGATCCGAAGATTCTCGTGCTCGACGAGCCGCTCGGCAAGCTCGACTCGTTGACGCGGATCGCGATGCAGTCCGAGCTTGTGGCGCTGTGGCAGCGCAAGGGCTTTACCACGCTGCTGGTCACCCATGATGTCGAGGAAGCGCTGGTGCTCGCCAACCGCGTCATCGTGCTCTCCGACCGGCCGGCGCGGATCAAGGCCGACATCGCTGTCGCCCGGCCATACCCGCGGCATCGCGGCGATCCTTATCTGGCCGAGCTGCGCAAGCAGATCCTCGGCCTGCTCGGACTGGAGGCGACATGGTGACGACAGCGGCGAGGGAGCTGCCGCCGGCGAACGAGCCGGAGCACATCGCGCGCGCGTTGCGGCTCGCCGAGGTGTTTGCCGCGCGTGCCCCGGCGCACGATCGCGACGCCAGCTTTCCGTTCGAGAATTTCGTTGACCTTTCGCACGAAGGCCTGCTGGCGCTGACCGTGCCCGCGGCGCTCGGCGGCGGCGGGGCGGGCGCCCGCGACGCCAACCGCGTGCTCGGCATCATCGGCAAGGCCGATCCGTCGACCGCGCTTGTGCTGTCGATGCATTATATCCAGCATCTGGTGATGGCGCGCAGCACGCGCTGGCCTACCCGTCTGTCGCGCAAGCTTGCCAAGGAGACGGTCGAGGGCGTAGCGCTGATCAATGCGTTGCGCGTCGAGCCCGAGCTTGGCTCGCCGGCGCGCGGCGGCTTGCCGGCGACCACGGCGCGTCGCACCGAAACCGGCTGGCGGCTGACCGGCCGCAAGATCTATTCGACCGGTGCGCCGATCCTGAAATGGTACGCGGTCTGGGCGAAGACTGACGAGCCGGAGACCCGTGTCGGACTGTTTCTGGTTCCCGCCGGGCTTCCCGGAACGCGGATCGAGGAAAGCTGGGATCATCTCGGCCTGCGCGCCAGCGGCAGCCATACCGTGATCTTCGACGACGTGGTGTTTCCGCTGGATTACGAGATCGACGTCCGCAAGCCCGACGACTGGAAGGTTCCTGACGTCACTCATGCGACCGTGCACGCGATCTTCGTCGCCGCGATCTATGACGGCATCGCCCGTGCGGCCCGCGACTGGCTGGTCAAATTCCTGAAGGAGCGGGTGCCCGCCAATCTCGGCGCGCCGCTGGCGACATTGCCGCGCATGCAGGAGGTCGTCGGCGGGATTGAAGCGCGGCTTGCGGTCAATGCCCGCCTGATCGACAGCTTTGCCGCCGATTTCGATAACGGCTTCCAGCTCTCCGCGATCGAGTCTAACATCATCAAGCTGACGGTGACCAATAACGCCGCAGCAGTGGTGGAGGATGCCTTGTCGCTGACCAGCAATCACGGCCTGTCGCGAACCAATCCGCTGGAGCGGCATTGCCGTGACGTGCTGTGCGGCCGCGTCCATACCCCGCAAGACGATGCCACCCGTGTCTCCGCCGGACGCTTCGTGCTGGGCGTCTGAAAACAACAGCCAACAACAACGGAGTTCCCCGTCATGCCGGTCGAGTTCATCGGCTTCATCACCAACAACAATGCCTCCGAGACCATCGTCCGCTCCGGCCCGGTGCTCGATCCGCCCTATATCGAGACGGTCGCCAAGGCCCATGAGCTCGCCGGCTTCGATCGCGCGCTGCTGGCGTTCCACTCGACGACGCCGGACGCCTTGCAGGTCGCGCAGCATGTCCTGACCATCACCAAGCAGCTGAAGGTGATGATCGCGCAGCGCCCGGGCTTCACCGCACCGACGCTGTTGGCGCGTCAGTTGGCGACGCTGGATCAATTCTATGGCGGCCGCGTCTCGCTGCACGTCATCACCGGCGGCAATGCGATCGAGCTGCGCCAGGACGGCAACACGCTCGACGACAAGGACGAGCGCTACGCCCGTACCAGCGAATTCCTCGACGTGGTGCGGCTGGAATGGACCAGCGAGAAGCCGTTCAACTACAGCGGCAAGTATTACAACGTCGAGAACGGCTTCTCGCAGGTGAAGCCGTTGCAGAAGGGCGGCATCTACACCTTCGTCGGCGGCGGCTCGGACGCCGCGGTCGAGGTCGCCGGCAAGCACGCGGATACCTTCGCGCTGTGGGGTGAATCCTACGCCCAGGTGCGCGACGTCACCGCGCGGGTGCGCACTGCTGCGGCTAGACATGGCCGGCCGACGCCGCGCTTCAGCCTGTCGGTGCGGCCGATCTTGGCCGACACCGAGGAGAAGGCGTGGGTGAAGGCGGAGCATATCCTCGAGCGCGCCACCGCGCTGCAGGACCAGACCGGCTACCGCCGCCCCAATCACGCGACCGATGGCGCCAAGCGGTTGCTGGCGCTCGCCGATCAGGGCACCCGGATCGACAAGCGGCTGTGGACCGAGATCGCAAAGCTCACCGGCGCCAACAGCAACACCACCGCGCTGGTCGGCACGCCCGAGCAGGTCGCCGAGGTGTTCGCCGACTATTACGACCTCGGCGTCAGCCACTTCCTGATCCGCGGCTTTGATCCGCTGGTCGATGCCATCGACTACGGCCGTGAGCTGATCCCGCTGACCCGCAAGCTGATCGAAGCGCGCGACCAGCAGCGGGGGATCGCGGCCGAATGATCCGTCTCATTGTCGCGGCAGCGCTTGCGCTCGCCGCCATCGACGCGGCCTTCGCGCAGACCACGCTGCGCGTCGGCGACCAGAAGGGCAATTCGCAGGCCGTGATGGAAGCAGCCGGCGTGCTGAAGGATGTTCCCTACAAGATCGAATGGAAGGAGTTCGCCGCGGCGGCGCCGCTGCTGGAGGCGCTCGGGGCGGGGGCGATCGACACCGGCCTGGTCGGCGACGCGCCATTCACCTTTGCCGCCGCCGCCAAAATTCCGGTCAAGGCGATCGCCGCTGTCAGGCAGTCGCGCGACGGGCTTGCGGTCGTGGTGCCTGAAAACTCCTCGATCAAGAGCTTTGACGATCTGCGCGGCAAGAAGATTGCGACCGGCCGCGGCTCGATCGGCCATCAGCTGATCCTGGCGGCGCTGGAAGCGAAGGGATGGCAGGCGGCCGACGTGCAGATCGTGTTCCTCGCGCCGTCGGATGCGAAGGTCGCCTACACGCAAGGCTCGGTCGACGCCTGGTCGACCTGGGAGCCCTATGTCAGCCAGGAGGAGGTGCTGTTCAAGTCGCGCCGCGTCATCACGGCCGACGGCATCACGCCCGGCCTCGGCTTCCAGGTCGCAACGCCGGATGCGATCAAGGACAAGCGCGCCCAGCTCGAGGATTTCGTGCGCAGGCTGGCGGCCGCGCGCGCCTGGTCGCAGAGCAATGTCGAGGGGTACGCGGCGACCTGGGGCAGGCTGATGAACATTCCGCCCGCAGTGCCGCTGAACTGGCTGACGCGGGCCAAGATCCGCATCGCGCCGATCGACGACGGCGTGGTGGCCGACGAGCAGAAGACCATCGATCTCTACGACCGCTGGGGCCTGATCCGGCAGAAGATCAACGCCGCCGACATCGTCGACCGCTCCTTCGCCGCGGCGGTGGAGAAGGGCGCTGGGTTGTAGCGCGGCCGCACAGGCGGTACGCGTGATCACGCACAATTTGCGACGCAGACTGTTCCGTCACCCTGAGGAGCCGCGAAGCGGCGTCTCGAAGGGTCGGCGGCCACGGACGGGGGCCACGCATCCTTCGAGGCTCGCTGCGCTCGCACCTCAGGACGACGTGGTGAGATGCCTGCCGCCGTTTCGCTACACGCTCGCTCCCCGTGAGCAGATACCTCCGCTAACGAAACCGTGATCCCAAAGTATCCATTCGTCGGGCGGCATCTGCCCGATAAGGATTTTCCCCATTCGGCGCCTTCCAAAACCGCAACATTGCTATTTTCGCGCCGGCCTTGCCGCACCCACCGGCGCTGCCAAGATCAAACGGACGAACAATCGAGTCCGGGAGATCACCATGGGCCTTCAACAAACTCGCATCGAGTCGCTGCCGTTTGTGACCGCTGAACTGAACTATCTCGCGCCGACGCCGGGCAAGCCCCGGACCTACGCTTTCGATCCGCCGCCCGGCGAGCCCAAATCCACCGCGCTGCCCGAAGCCCACAATGTTCCGATCTTTGACGGGCGCCTGATTGCCGACAGTTTCTCGCTCGACCGCGAGGGCTTTGCGCTGGTCAAGCATCCGACCAGCGTGAAGGACTATTACGACGACAACGAAGTCCGCAACGTCTACTACCCCGCCGTCGAAGCCTTCCTGAAGGCGACGCTGAAGGCGGACCGCGTCTTCATCTTCGACCATACTGTGCGCAAGCGCGTCGAGGGTGCAGCTGATATCCGCGGCGGCGGACCGCGCCAGCCCGCGACCCGCGTCCATGTCGACCAGACCGCGATCTCCGGCCGCAACCGCGTCTTCGAGCATCTGCCCAATGAAGCCAACGAGCTCGTCAATGGCCGCGTCCAGGTGATCAATCTGTGGCGTCCGATCCGTGGCCCGCTGCGCGATTCACCGCTCGCGATGGCCGACGGCGCCACGGTGGCGCCAGAGGATCTGATCGCCTCCGACCTGATCTATCCGAACCGCAGCGGCGAGACCTATTCGGTGAAGTACAATCCGAACCATCGCTGGTTCTACATTCCCGAGATGACGCCGGACGAGGCGATCTTGCTGAAATGCTACGACTCGGCGACCGACGGCCGCACCCGCTTTGGGCCGCACACGGCGTTTGTCGATCCGACCACGCCGGCGGATGCCGCGCCGCGTGAGAGCATCGAGCTGCGCACGCTGGTGTTCCATAAGCAGTAAGGGCGAAGTGTAACCGCGAGCTAGGTGCGCTCCCTCTCCCGCTTGCGGGGGAGGGTTGGGGTGGGGGCTCTCTCCGCGAGTCGTTCGGTGGAGAGAGCCCCCACCCACATCGCATCTGGCGATGCGATGTGACCTCCCCCGCAAGCGGGAGAGGTAAAGTTGCGCTGCCTCAAAAGTTGGCACCTTGCATCCAATAATGTTACGCCCTCCCGAAAGCGCTCGGGGAAGAGGCGATTCGTGGATGGCGTGGTGACGAAGGAAGAGGCGGGGATCGGTTTCCGCGCCCTGGTTCTTGCGCTTCTGGCGTTGGCCTCCGGCCACATGCTGTCGACGCTGCTGCGCACGATCCCGGCGATCAGCCTCGATCTGATGGCACGGGATTTCGGCACCTCGCCGCAGGCGCTGGCGAGCCTCACCTCGATCTATCATTTCTCCTTTGCTGCCTCGCAAATCCCGGTCGGCGCCGCGATGGACCGTTTTGGCGTGCGGCCGGTCTCGCTCAGCCTGCTTGCCGGTACCGTGGTCGGAACGCTGGTCTCGGCGATTGCGATGGGTCCCGCGAGCTTCGTGTTCGGACAACTGATGCTCGGCGTCGCCACCTCGGGCATGCTGATCTGCCCGATGACGCTTGCGGCCAAGCAGATGTCGGCGGCGAAGTTCGGCCTGTGGTCCGGCCTGATCCTCTCGATCGGCAATATCGGCATGCTGTTGTCGGCGAGCCCGCTGGCCTTCGTGGTCGATCAGTTCGGCTGGCGCGCCGGCTTCTGGGTTTCGGCCGGTTTCGGCATTGCGGTGCTGATCGCGGTGTTCGCGCTGGTGCCGCGGCAGCCGGCAGCGCATGCGGACGATTCCTCGCCGCTGCAGCAGATGGCCGAGGTGCTACGGCTCGGCCTGTCGCGCGGCCTGCGCGGATTGATCGCGTTATCGCTGGTCTCGCTCGGCGCCTCGCTGGTGCTGCGCGGCTTGTGGGGCGGGCCGTGGCTGATGGATGTGAAGGGGTTGAGCCGCATCGAGGCCGGCAATGTGCTCGGCCTGTTCACGCTGGCGATGATCGTTGGACCGGTCTGCATCGGCGCCTTCGATCGCAAGTTCGGGCACCGCCGCGCCATGGTGGCATCAACGCATGCCGTTGCCGCGCTGCTGCTCGTGCTTATGGCGGCCGGCGCGCCGCATTTTCCGCTCTCCAACCTGCTCGGCGTTGCCGTGATGCCGTCGCAATATGATCTGGTGCTGCTGATCCTGATCGGGCTCGCGACCTCGGCGCAGCCGCTGATCTACGGCATGACGCGGCAACTGGTTGACGCCCAGAACACCGGCAAGGCGCTGTCGTCGGTCAATCTCGCCTTCTTCCTCGGCGCGGCGCTGCTGCAATCGAGCACCGCCGGCGTCGCGGCGCTGTTCGGATTGCCGGCGGTGCTGCTGTTCATTGCGGGCGCGCTGGTGATCGGGATCGTGTTGTTCCTGATCTACACCAGGGCCTAGAGCATCGGTTCTGATTGAATCAGGACCGATGCTCTGGTTTTTTGTTTTGACGCGTTTTCTTCACGCGAACCGGTGTCCACTTCGCTCGAAAACGCTTTAGATCGTCTGCGCCTGCTTGCGGATTTCGTCGGCAAGCGGCTTCAAGGCATCGAGCCCGCGCGGCCCCACGAGGCTGTAGCCGGTGCCATCGTCAGCCCAGGACAGGCCGGCCACGTCACCGCCCGAATGCGGGGCCATCGCTGCGTTCTTGTCTGACGTCATCGGACGGGTCAGGACCACAAGCCGGTCGCCCCGATCGTCGTCATACATGAACATCGCCGCAGGGCCGTGCGCGGTCGGCACCACGCGTCCGCCCATGAAGCGATAGCCCGACTTCGTCAGGTCCGGCAGCTTGACCGGCTGACGCAACCGGTTGGAGACCCATTGCACAAGCTCGGCGATGTCGCGCAGTTCGACCGGCCGCGTGCGATCGGAGGCGTACACCTTGTAGGAATCGCTCGCTTCCTCAGCGAGCGCTGCAATCCCGCCGGCTGGCGCCAGTGTCGCGCCACGGATCACCCAGCCGCCGAGGCCGCCGATCGAGATCATCAGCATGGCCGCGATGGCCCAGCGCCATGACGAGGGACGGCGGCGCCGGCTCTCGATCATCCTGGCGAGGTTGAGCTGCGGCGGCAGCGGCTCCTCGGCAATCGGCAGCAATGCCGATCGCAAAAGGTTACGCTCACCGGAGTAGGCTTCTATTCGCCTGGCCACATCAGGATGCTTCTCCAGATAGGCGCCGACTTCGGCCTCGCGCTCCGGTTCGAGCGCGCGATCCACATAGGCGTGCAGATCGTCTTCGGTAATGGGTCGATTGCTCATGTCCTGTTCCGCAATTGCACGACATTATGTTCCGGATGGCCTGACGTTCCCTCCAGCTCGTGATGCAGCCGCTCGCGGGCGCGCGCCAGGCGCGACATCACCGTGCCGATGGGCACACCCAGCACCTTGGCGGCGTCGGCATAGGACAAGTCCTCGACGCCGACGAGCAGCAGCACTGCACGCTGGTCATGCGGAAGCCTCGCGAGCTTCGCCATGACATCGCGATACATCACCTTATGCTCCTGTTCCGCCTCCTGACCGAATGTATCCTCGTTGGTTTCGTCGATCGCGACATGGACGCCGCGCCCCGTTGCGCGGCGAAACTGGTTGATGGCGAGATTATGCAGGATCGCGAACAGCCACGGGCGCGGATTGTCCGACCGCCGCTGCTCCCAGTGAATGACGGCGCGTTCGAGGCAGTCCTGCACGAGGTCGTCGGCCGCGGCGTGATCGCGGACCAGGGCCCGCGCATACCGCCGCAAAGCGGGTATCAGCGGCTCGACCAGGCGCAGCATGTCGTTCATGGCGTTTGCACCTGGATGACTGCGCCGACCTTGGCCGGTTCGCCTGACGTGATGACGAGATAGCGTCGTTCGGCCTTGGCTGCGCTCTGCACGATCTGGCGGATCGGTCCGGTGACGTTGACGATGGCGGAGCCGGCGGGATTGGTCATGAAGGCTGCCAGGGGCTCCACCGATCCCGTGCCATCGCCATGGTCGGCCAATCCTAGCACGTAGTGCTGCTTGGGTTCGAGCCCGGTGACCGATGCCTGCAGCACCTGGATCAGCCCCTGGTCGAACAGCGAGACGCTGGTCGGTGGCTTGTCGCCCTTGGCGTTCTTCTTCGGCGCGAGTGCGAGGTGGGCGGCCTGGCCGGCGATGCCGAGCGCCTGCAGGTTCTGGCGGTCATCCGGATTCGGCGCGGCGTTCGGCACATAGGCGATCGCCTGGGGTGCCTGGCCGATCGGGATGTTGGCGATCACCTTGTTGGTCGCGGTGTCGATCGCGGCCAACGCATCGGCATTCTCGAGACCAACATAGATCCTTGTGCCGTCGCCGGACGGCCAGACGCCATGCGGGAGATTGCCCACGGGAATGGTCGCGACCTCGGAGAAGTCGTCGGTTCGAAACACCTTGACCTGGTTGGTGCCGCCGATGGTCACATAGGCGAAGGTGCCTTTGGAGGTCTTCGCGAAATTGACGTGATTGGTGATCGGGCCGGTCTCGATGGTCTTGATCGGATTGAACGGCGGCTTGGCGTTGAACACCTGCGTCCTGCCGGTATCCTTCAGCGTGAACCACACCTGCTCGCCATCCGGGGTGGCCGCGATGTTCGGGCAGAACGGGCTTTCCTGCTTCACCTTCGCCACGATCTGGTGATCGGCCACCGAGACCACGTCGGTCTCCGGATTGAACGACGAGCAGATGTAGCCGTACTTGCCGTCCGGCGAGAAGATCTGCATGCCCGGTCCGGCCGGCACCTCGATCCGCATCGTTTCCTTGAACGTCTTTGCGTCGATCACCGAGATGTAGTTCTCGCCGCGCACCGTGACCCAGACTTCGTTGCCATCGGGCGTGAAGAAGGCCTCGTGCGGCGAGCGCCCGACGTAAGTGGTGTGCTTGACCGTGTTGGTTGCTGTGTCGATGAAGGTCACCGAGTTGGAGCCGATCGACACCACCGCAAGGGTTTGATGATCGGGTGAGTAGCCCATGCCGTGAACCAGCACCTGTCCTTTGTAGAGCGGGCTGAAATTGCCGGGCTGCGGATCGCCGAGCCGGATCACGCCGAGCAGCTTGTTGTCGACCGGGTCTGTGACCGACACCGTGTTCGAGAACTGCTCGGCGGCATAGACGCGGTCGTGATGGCTGATCGCAATGTCGGGCGAGGATGCCGCGCCCGGCGCCTGTCCGGCGAAGGCGGAGCTTGATATCGCCAGCACGGTCGTGGCCAGCAGGCACTTCAGGACTTGACGGTTCATCGTTCGAAAACTCCTAGTTCTTCATTCCGTGGGACATGTTCATGTGATCGTGAGCCGCGGCGGGCGCCGGGCTCGGTTGTGTCGGCGCGGGCGCGGATGCCGTCACCGGGTCACCGATCGCAAGTTTCATGGCGTCGATCTCCTGCTGCTGCTCGACGATGATCTCCTGCGCGATCCGGCGCAGTTGCTCGTTCTTGCCGTAGCGGAGCTCGATCACGGCCATGTCGATCGCGCCCTGATGATGCGGCGTCATCATCGCAACGAAGTCGCGATCGATATCGCCGCTCGGCTTGGCGGCCATGTCATTCATCATCTTGGTCATCGCGGCATCGTTTTCCGCGAGGAAGGCGCTCTCCTCAGTCGACTGCGCAGCCTGGGCCGGATGATGGGCGTCTTGCGCGAACGCCGCGGCGGCGACAAAGGCGAGCAGGACGGACGCGCCGAGCGGCGCGAGAGCGGATCTGAAGGATCGAGGAAGCATCTACGTTTACCCTGGGGTTGTCGGGGAAGCCCGAGCGGTCCGGCCGCGGGGCCGGCTCGCATGGGTGGGACGCAGCAGCGTGAGTTCTATTCCGTCGCCCGGTGGTTTCTTCTCGATCACGACTTGCTGATCGACGGATTGACCCGCTGCGACCGAGCCGGCCGGTTTGCGATCGGCAAGCCGCTGGCTATAAGAAGGAATTCCGGTTCCGGCCGGCCGGGTTCCCCGATCCTCCCTGCGCAAGCCCCCAGCGCCAACAAGGGCCAAGATGTCCGCCAAGATCGATCCAATCACACGCTCCGTCGTCCAGCACCGCCTGTCGTCGATCGTGAAGGAGATGGGCGAAGCCATGCTTCGCACCTCCTATTCGCAGATCCTCAATTCCAGCCGCGATTTCTCGCTGGCGATCTGCGACACTGGCGGTCGGCTGATCGCACAGGCCGATCACATCCCGGTGCATGTCGGCGCGTTGCCGTGGGCGACACTCGCGGTCGAGGAACGCTTCAAGGACGTCGCGCCGGGCGATGTCATCCTGCTCAACGATCCCTATCAGGGCGGCAACCATCTGCCTGATCTCACCGCCTTCGTGCCGGTGTTCGACGGCGGTAAGCGGCTGCTCTGGACCATCGTGCGCGCGCATCAGAGCGACATCGGCGGCGCCACCCACGGCGCCTACAATCCGGCCGCCACCGAGATCTATCAGGAAGGCATTCGCATTCCGCCGATCAAGCTCTACGAGGCCGGCAAGCCGCGCGAGGATCTGCTCGACCTGCTGGCGCTGAACATCCGCAACCCCCGGGAATTCCGCGGCGACCTCGCCGCGATGCTGGGTGCCGCGCATCTCGGCGAGCGTCGCGTGTCAAAGCTGTTCAGCGAGTTCGGCGCCGAGACGGTCGAGGCCGCGATCGAGGCTATTCTCGACGCCACCGAGCAGCAGACCCGCGCCGTGGTGTCCTCCTGGAAGGACGGCGTGTTCTACGGTGAGGCGCTGCTCGACGACGATGGCCACGGCCGCACCGACATCAAGATCGCGGCCAAGGTGACCAAGAAGGGCAGTGACATCGAGGTCGATCTCACCGGCTCCGATCCGCAATCGACCAGTTTCGTGAACTCCTCGCACGCCAACATGCAGGCCGCGGTCGCGATGGCCTTTGCCTATCTGATCGATGCCGACATCCCCAAGAACACCGGCGCGCTGCGGCCGCTCAAGGTGGTGGCGAAGCAGGGCACGATCGTGTGGGCCGATCCCGGCCGTCCCGTGACCTTATGCACCAGCCATCCCTCCAATGAGATCGTCGAAGCGATCATCAAGGCGATGTCGGCCTCCTGTCCGGACCGCGTGATGGGCGGCTGGGGCCGGAGATTCCGCATCGCGATCCAGGGCGAAGACCCGCGTAACGGGCGCAACTTCATCTGGCACATGTTCCAGGCGCGGCCCGGCGGCGGCGCATCGCCCGGCGGCGACGGCTATTCCTCGATCGGCGAGTGGCACTCGGTCGGCGGCCTGAAGTTCGGCAGCATCGAGGTCGCCGAGGTGCGCTTTCCCCTGCATTTCCGCCAGCACGAATTCCGGCCGGACTCCGGCGGCGACGGCCAGCATCGCGGCGGGCTCGGCGTCGCGCTCGACATGGTGCTGGAGACGGCAAAGCCGGCCAAGGGCAACACCGCCGGCGACGGCGCGCGTCACGGTCCCTGTGGCATGCTCGGCGGCAAGGACGGCGAGCCGCATCATTATCGTCTCTTGTCGGATGGCCGCGCGCCGCGCGTCCTGAAGACCAAGGAGGTCGGCATCGAGCTGCGTCCCGGCGATTGCCTTGAGGTCCGCTCGTCCGGTGGCGGCGGCTGGGGGCCATCAGAGAAGCGATCGGCGGAGGCGCGGGCGCGCGACGTCGCGCAGGGTCTGGTTTCGAAGGCGGTATAGGCAAGTGATGTATACGATTGGGGTTGACGTCGGCGGCACCTACACCGACCTGGTTGCCACGGATCAAACGGGACGCACCGTTTTCGCGAAATCACCGTCCACGCCGGCCGATCAGTCGGTCGGTGTCATGGCGGGACTGGAAGAATTGGCGCGCCGCCTCGGCGTGACGCGCGCGGCGATGCTGGCTGCGACCGATCGCCTGGTGCACGGCACGACGGTTGCGACCAACGCGCTGCTGGAACGCAAGGGCGCCAGGGTTGCGCTGTTGACCACCGAGGGCCATCGCGACGTCGTCGAGATGCGCGAAGGGCTGAAGCCGGATCGCTATGATCTGCGTACGCCGCCGCCCGAGCCGCTGGTGCCGCGCGAGCGCCGCTTTGGCGTGCGCGAGCGGCTGAAGGCCGACGGCAGTGCCGCGGTTGCGCTGGATGCCGCAGCCCTCGGCGATGTCATCGCCGAGGTGAAGCGATCGGGCGCGAACTCGGTCGCGGTCTGCTTCCTGCACGCTTATCTCAACCCGGCGCATGAGCTCGCTGCGGTCGAGCGGCTCGCCAGCGAGCTGCCCGATGTCAGCGTGTCGCGCTCCAGCGACGTGCTGCCGCAGATCAAGGAATATGAGCGCGTCTCGACCACGATCGTGAATGCCTATGTCGAGCCGACGGTACGGCGCTATCTCACCAATCTCGAGCGCAGCCTGCATGAGGCCGGTTTTGCCGGCTCGCTGTTCGTAGTGCTGTCGCATGGCGGCATGGCGCCGGTGGAAGAGGCCTCGCGGCTCGCTGCGGGCACCGTGCTGTCGGGCCCGGCCGGCGGCATCTCCGGCAGCCGCCGCTGCGCGGAGATGCTTGGGATTCCCGACCTCGTGCCGTTCGACATGGGCGGCACCTCGACCGACATTTCGTTGATCGCAGACGGCGAGGCCTCGCTGTCGGCCGACGGCATGCTGGCGGGTCAGCGCATCGCGCTGCGCAGCCTCGATATCGCCAGCATCGCGGCCGGCGGCGGCTCGATCGCCGGTGTCGACGGTAGCCGCACGCTGCGCGTCGGCCCGGAGAGCGCAGGCTCGGTGCCGGGCCCGGCCTGCTACGGCAATGGCGGCCTAGCTGCCACCGTCACCGACGCCAATGTCGTGCTGGGTTATCTCGATGCCGCCGCCTTCATGGGCGGCGCGCGGCCGCTCGATCGTGCGGCGTCGGAAGCGGCCGTCGATCGGATCGCCGAAGCGCTGGAGCTGTCGCGGATCGAGGCCGCCGCCGGCATCTACAAGATGATCAATCTGAAGATGGCCGACGGCATCCGCCTGATGACGCTGCGCCGCGGCGTCGATCCGAGGCGCTTCGCGCTGCTGAGCTTCGGCGGCGCGGCCGGGATGCATGCTGCCGAGGTCGCGCGCGAGCTCGAGATCAAGCGCATCATCGTGCCGACGGTTGCTTCCGTGCTGTCGGCCTGGGGCATGCTGACCAGCGATTTGCGTTACGAGGTCAGCCGCACCCATTACGGCACGGGCCGGATTTCGGCCGATGAGGTGCGGGCGCTGTTCGCCGGACTCGAGGAGCAGGCGGCCGGCCGGCTGCGCGACTGGTTCAAGGGCGATATGACAATCGAGCGCTCGGCCGAGATGCGCTACGGCGAGCAGGTGTTCGAGATCGACGTGCCGCTCAGCGACCTCGATCTCGGCGCCGCCGACCTTGTGGCGCAGATCGAGGACCGCTTCCATCGCCGCCACGAGGAACTCTACACCTATGCCTCGCGCGGGCAGGAGGTGGTGTTCGTCAACGCCCGCGTCGCCGCGGTCGGCCAGGTTGCGCGCGGCGGCGGCGATGTCGGCCAGGCCGCGTCAGCTGTGCCCTGCGCGCCGCGCGGCAAGCGGCAGGCCTGGCTCAGTGCCTGGCGCGAGGTGCCGGTCTATGCGCTCGACGATCTCAAGCCCGGCCATTCGCTGGCCGGTCCGGCGATCATCGAGGCCGAGACCACGACGGTTCTGGTCGGCGATGGCGACCGCGTGACCGTCAATGCGTTGGGATGGCTGGACATAACATTGCGCTGATCGCCATGCGGGAACTGCGCTCCCTCTCCCGCTTGCGGGGGAGGGTTGGGGTGGGGGTCTCGCCACGAGTCGGACGGTTTTTATGCGGAGAAAGCCCCCACCCGGATCGCATCTTTGATGCGATCCGACCTCCCCCGCAAGCGGGAGAGGTGAACCGCGCCCTTGGCTTGCTCCGCCATCAACATTTCATTTTCCCGGCATCGCCTTGGGCGATAAGGTCGCGTCCTCGGAAGGGAGCGCCGGTCCGTGGCCGGCGTTTATGGCGATGTTGATGCAAACAAAAAGACAAACCGCGCGTTCGATACTGCTCGTCCTCGCCGCGATGTTCGCGGCGGCGCCGCTCGCCGCGCAGCAGGCGCCGCAAGCAGCCGGCAGCGAGATCCGCGTCGGCAACGTCATGCCGTATACCGGGCCGCTCGCTGCGTTCGCCACCATCGGACGGGCGGAAGCGGCCTATTTCGACATGGTCAACGAGCATGGCGGCATCAACGGCCGCAAGGTCAAGTTCGTCTCGGTCGATGACAGCTCCAATCCGAAGACCGCGATGGAGCAGACCCGCGATCTCGTCGAGAAGCAGGATGTGCTCTTGATGTTCGGCTCGTTCGGCACGCCGAGCAACCTCGCCGTGCGAAAATACCTCAACGAGAAAAAGGTCCCGCAGCTGTTCGTCGCCTCCGGTGACGAGGAATGGGCGCATCCGAGGACGTTTCCCTGGACCATGGGCTGGCAGCCGACCTTCCGCGCCGAGGGGCGGATCTACGCCAACTACATCCAGGCCGCCTATCCGTCACGCAAGATCGCGGTGCTGTGGCAGAACGACCAGTTCGGCCGCGATCTGTTCAGGGGATTGCAGGAGGGCCTCGGCGACACCGCCGGCATGATCGTCGCCGATCTTGCCTTCGACGCGTCGGAGACCAGGATCGAGAACCAGCTCGGGATATTGAAGGACTCCGGCGCCGACATCCTGGTGTTCGACGGCGCGCCGGCGATCGCGGCGCGCGCGATCCGCATCGTGGCCGGGATGGATTGGCATCCGGTGTTCATCCTCGACAATGCGTCGGCCTCGATCGCCAGCGCTTTGCAGCCGGCCGGCCTGCAGAATTCACTCGGCGTGATCTCGACCTCGTTCCTCAAGGACGCCGGCGACGCCTCCTGGAAGGACGATCCGCATATCAAGGCGTGGTCCGACTTCATGGACAGATATTTCCCCGACGGTGGCAAGGACGACATCTACGCCATGTTCGGCTATGCCGCCGCCGATACGCTGCACCAGGTCTTGCGCCAATGCGGCGATGATTTCTCCCGCGAGAACATCATGCGGCAGGCAGCCTCGCTGAAGGACTATCAAAGCCCGATCGCGCTGCCGGGGATCGTGATCAACACCGGGCCGAAGGATTTCCGCCCGATCAAGCAGATGCGGCTGGTGCAGTTCGACGGCAACGCCTGGCAGCCGATCGGCGACGTGGTCGACAGCGCGTTCACGGCTGTCAGGGATGATAATTGAGGCGCGGTGATTGAGGGTTGCGTCGTCCCGGCGAAGGCCGGGACCCATTACCCCAAGTGCTCGTTGTTAGGCGACGCTAGGGCCTCGATCCCTTTCACAACCAACGCCTGTGGTTATGGGTCCCGGCTCCCGTGCGCAATTGCGCACTAGGCCGGGACGACGGCGTGGAGAGAGTTACTTCTTCAACCCATAATTCAACAGCCCGCCCTTGTTCTTCGGCGGATGCGCGCGCAGGCCTTCCTCGTTCGGCTCGGTGCCCCAGCCCGGGCGATCCGGAATCACGAGATGACCGTCGATAAACTCCGGCACGTGGGTGAACAGCTCATGGTCCCAGGCCAGGCGGTCGATATCGGTCTCCATGATCCGCAGGTTCGGCACCGCGGCGCAGAAATGCGCGTTCATCATGGTGCAGAGATGGCCGTAGAAATTATGCGGCGCGACGTTGACCTCGAAATGCTCGGCGGCCGCGGCGATCTTCATTGATTGCCACACTCCGTTCCACGGCGTGTCGATGATCGCGACGTCCATCGCCTGCTCGGTGAAGTAGGGCAGGAATTCGCGTAAGCCCAAGAGCGTCTCGCATGACGAGATCGGGTGCGGGCTCTGGCGGCGGATGTAGCCGAGCGCCTGCGGGTTGAAGGTGTCGATTTCGACCCAGAACATGTCCATCTTCTCGATCGCGCGCAGGATCTTCAGATAGCCTTCGGTCTTGGCGTTGAAGTTGAGGTCGAGCAGGAGATCGACATCCGGCCCCGCGCCGTCGCGGATCGCCTCCAGATGCATGCAGAGATTGCGCAGCACATTGCGGTCGACATTGATCTCGGGCTGGAACGGCGCGCCGAAGCCGGGGCGCCAGCCTATCGGCTTGCCGTCGGTGTAGACGAAGATGTTGGTCTTCATCGCCGAGAATTTCTTCTCGCGCACCTCGGCCCCGATCGCTTTGACGCCGTCGAGATCGGTAATCGCCGGCTTGTACCAGTCGGGATGATTGATGCGCCAGGTCGCGCAATGCGACCAGTAAACCCGCACGCGGTCGCGGATCTTGCCGCCGAGCAAATCGTAGCAGGGCACGCCGAGCGCCTTGGCCTTGACGTCGAGCAGCGCGTTCTCGATGGCCCCGAGCGCCAGCGCCACCACGCCGCCGGCGGCGGGACGCGTCGCGGCAAACAGCTCGACATAGATACGCTCGTGCTCGAACGCGTTCTTGCCGATCACGCGCGCCGACAGCCGCTCGATAGCCGCCGTGACGCCGGGCGCGCCAAAACCCTCGTCATATTCGCTCCAGCCGACCAGCCCGTCTGACGTCGTCACCTTGACGAAGTGATAATTCCGCCAGCCGGCATCGCAGGCGAGCGTTTCGACGCTTTTGATTGTGGCTGATATGCTCATGGTTTCCTGCCCGGCATGTTGTTGGAGTTGAGAGATACCAACAACGGATCGGCGGACGCGTCAATTCGCGCCAGGGCAGGGCGACAATGCGCATAGGTTGGTGCTGCGACATACGATCGCTTGCACGAGCCAGCTCACTCGATCCGTCACCCTGAGGAGGCCGCGCAGCGGCCGTCTCGAAGGGTCGACGGCCCGGCTTTCGCAGTACGGATAGGGCGGGGCCGTGCATCCTTCGAGGCTCGCAAGAGCTCGCGCCTCAGGATGACGGGGAGAGTTTGGTGCCCGGCCGAAACAGCGTCGGCTTTTGCCGTTCGAACGTCTTGCGGCCGCGCCTGAAGCCCAGGAGCACGTCGGGCAGCTCGGCGATCGCGTTGGTTGCGCTGTCGGTGTCGAGCACGACGATGTCGGCGGGGTTGCCGACTGCGATGCCGTAATCCTTCAAATTCATCAGCCGCGCCGGCAGCTCGGTGACGAGATCGAGGCAGGCATCGAACTCGCCGATCCCGGCATGCGCGGCATTGGCATAGAGATTGGCCATCCGCAGCAGCGACGCGTCGCCGAACGGCGTGAAGGGATTTTGCACATTGTTGGTCGCGACCGAGCACAGCACGCCATCGGCGACCAGCCGGTGCGCCGCGGTGAGGCCGCGCGGCGCGTTGTGGGTGGCGTCGCGCCCCATCAGATAGAGGTCGGTCGCGGGCAGTACGGTGACCGCGACACCGGCCGCGGCGAGGCGCGCGCTCGCCGCCTTCAGCCGCTCGGGCGGCAACGCGGAGAGTTTTGTCGCGTGCCCGATCGCGACCCGCCCGTGATAGTTGCGCCGCTCGGTCTGCCGGCAGACCTCCTCCATGTGCCACCAGGAGGGATCGAGGTCGAAATCGAGATGCAGGTCGACGTCGATGTCGAACTGCTGCGCCAGGTCGAAGATGCGCGCGATCTGCGCGTTCGGGTCGGTGTCGACATAGGGACAGCCGCCGATCGCCTCGGCGCCGTCGTTGAGCGCCGCGACCAACAGCTCGTCGGTGCCGGGATCGTTGGTCAGGCCTTCCTGCGGGAAGACGCAGAGCGAGAGGTCGAGCGCCCAGGCATAGTCGCGCTTCAGCGCGTTGACCGCCGCGAAGCCGCGCAGCCCGATCCGCGGGTCGATCTCGACATGGGTCCGCATCCGCGTGGTGCCTGCGGTGATCGCGCGCTCGATCACTTTTGCGCCGCGGGCATAAACGTCCTCGACCGTGAAGTCGCGCTTCATCGCCGCCACCGCGCGGATGGCCTCAGTGACACCGGCATGGTCGTGGCCGCAGCGGCCGAGCAGGCAGGCCTTGTCGAGATGGATATGGGTGTCGACGAAGCCGGGCAGCGCCAGCCGTCCCGCGAGGTCGATCTCGACGGCCTCGCAGGAGAGCTGCGGCGCAATTGCCGCGATCCGGCCGTCGGCGATGCCGATATCGACCATCGACGCGGAGGTGCGCGTCGCGGCATGACGGAAGACCAGGTCGAAGGCAGGTTTCGCAATCATCGAGAGCAGATTTCAGGTTGGTCGCAGCCTAGCGGAAGGGCAGGGAAACGGCAGCACCAGATTGTGTGCAGTTTATGAGCCTGATTGTCCAAGAAATGTGCATACACTTTGCCGGCCGGATTGTAGAGTTTTGCGAATTCCTGGAGGCCCGCCATGTCCGTCACCGCCAAAGCCGATGTCCGCCCGCTGTCCGATGCCGAGATCGTCGAAGCCTACCTGACCGCGTCGATGATCCCCGATCCCGATGCGGCGGCGGCCTATATGAAGCCTGGCACGGTGATAACTTCACCGGCGGGCGCGAATTCGACCATCCGCGCGGGCCGACCGGCTTCAACGCCAAGCGCTATCGCTGGGTGAAGAAGCGGATGGACCGCTTCGACGTCTGCCCCGGCGCAGGCGAGACCGTGGTCTACAGCGTCGGCACGCTCTACGGCGAATGGATCGACGGCACGCCGTTCGAAGGCAACCGCTATGTCGACCGCTTCGTGGTCAGGGGTGGCCAGATCGTCAAGATGGACGTCTGGAACGACAGC
Source organism: Bradyrhizobium sp. 26S5 (assembly GCF_036923295.1). Taxonomy (NCBI): domain Bacteria; kingdom Pseudomonadati; phylum Pseudomonadota; class Alphaproteobacteria; order Hyphomicrobiales; family Nitrobacteraceae; genus Bradyrhizobium; species Bradyrhizobium sp. 26S5. Next base: position 2,819,347 of record NZ_CP145948.1, read on the forward strand.
GCCGAGCGGATCCTAGTGCAGCGGGGGATCGAGGGGTAGGCGGCAAGCGCGCCTCATCTCGGTCCGTCATCCTGAGGTGGCCGCTTCTTCAGCGGCCCTCGAAGGATCGACGGCCACCAGCGGGGCCGTTCATCCTTCGAGGCTCGCCCAGCGGTGCAAGTGCACCGCAAGGCTCGCACCTCAGGATGACGGGGATAGAGTAGTGGGAACTGCTGGCGCCGCACCACCTTCGCCGGCTTCACCACCCGCTCTGCACCCGCCTCGTCCACCGCCCCATAAGGGCAATATTAACCGCATTTGCCTTACCTGTTCTCCCGTTCAGCGGGAGAGCCGTCCAGTGCGCAATCGTGATGGTGTTCGAGACACCATAAGCCTGAAGAACCGGGTTCTGGTCACGGCGATCTTTCTGGCATCGGGCGCGGCATCCCTGATCCTTCAGGTTCTCTGGTTCAAGCAACTGCAATTCGTGCTGGGAAGCGCGACCGTCTCCGTCAGCGTCACGGTGGCAAGCTTCTTTTTCGGTCTCTCGCTCGGCCGCGCGCTCGGTGGCCGGATCGCCGACACTGTCAGCCGCCCCCTGAAAATCTACGGGTTTCTCGAACTCGCCCTCGCAGTCGTTTCCCTGGCGGTCACCGCGTTACTGTCGCACTGGTCGACATGGGTGGGCTGGCTGTCGCCGATGCTGGACCTGGAGTCTCCATTCCGGTTGCCGCTGATGGTAGCGCTGTCGCTCGCCATCCTGTCGTTGCCGACGATGTTGATGGGCGCGACGCTGCCGTTCCTGGTGAAATTCCTGACCCGCACCCAAACCGACCTCGCCAATCGCATCGGCCTGCTCTACGGGTTCAACACCCTGGGCGCCGCTATCGGCACGCTCGTTGTCGGCTTTGTCCTGATGGGCCTCTGGGGGATCACGGGATCGAGCCTGGTTGCCGCGGCGCTGTACATCTGCGTCGGCGGCGTGGCCCTCGTAGTTGCGCGCAACGCAAGCCCGCTGTCGCCGGTCACGGCAGCAGCGCCGGTGCAAACCGAAGGGCGGGAGCACGGCAGGACGTCCATCCTGATTGCGATCTTCGCGTGCTCCGGTTTTGTGTCGATCGCTTATGAAGTCGTCTGGTTCCGCTTCCTGACCAATGTCAGCACCTCGAGCGTTTTCGCTTTCTCGGGCATGCTCGGCGTTTACCTGCTGGGCCTGGTGACCGGTGCGCTGATCTGCGCCAGGCTGCTCGCACCCCGCAAGGATCAATTGCTGCGCTACTTCGCCGTCACGCAGTTGCTGATCGCGGTTGCGGCCACGCTCACCGTCGCAATCCTCGGCAAGGCGCGTACTGTGGGAGCAGTGCTGTCTCCCATCGTGTCGGGCCTGCTCCCGGTCCCGGTGCAGGAGCTTTTGGGCGGTGACGTTTCATTCTTCCTGATCTGCGCCGTTGCCCTGCTGCTGCCGACCACGCTGATCGGCATCAGTTTTCCGCTGGCCAGCGAATTGACCGTGATGCAGATGAGCGCGCTGGGCCGCAGGGTAGGCACGCTCTACGCCTTGAACACGATCGGCGGCGTCCTCGGCTCGCTGGCGGCGGGATTCCTTCTGATTCCCTATCTGGGCAGTCAGGGGGCGCTCACCGCACTGATTGTCCTGAACGTCCTGCTGTTCGCCGCGACGACCGTATCGCAACCGGGTCTTCTGAGAGAAGGCAGCCTGTGGCGGCAAGGAGCAATCGCCGCGAGCGTCATCGCCGTCGCGCTGCTGCTCCTCACGCCACACTATCTGGAACGGGTCCTGACCGCGATCGAAGGCGCAGATGTGCTCGAGCTGCGAGAAACCCGGCAGGCAACATTTGCGGTGGTCGAGTATCGCGAAAAGGCGGCGGGGACTTACCAGCAATTGGTGGTGAACTCGAAAAGCTATGCCAACAACCGTCCCGAGGGCAGGCGCTACATGGCCGCGATGGGGCACTATCCCATTCTGCTGCACCAGGGCCCGGTTGAAACGGCTGTCGTGATCTGCATCGGGACCGGAACCACGGTCGGTGCGGTCAGCACCCACAAAGAATTACAATCCATCGACGCGGTCGACCTGGCCTCGACGGTTTTCGAATTCGCGCCGCATTTCGTGCCGATCAACAAGCAATTCTATCAGAATCCCAAAGTGCATCAGATCGTCGCGGACGGGCGCCACTTCCTGCTCGGGACCAAGGAAACATTTGACGTCATCACCCTCGAGCCACCGCCGCCCCATGACGCCGGCGTCATCAACCTCTACACCGAGGAATTCTATGCGCTGGCAAAGCAGAAGATGCATTCCGGCGGCGTCCTCGCCCAATGGGTGCCGCTGGATTTCAACCGCGGCATTCTTCCGAAGATGATCCTCAAGGCTATGATGGGCCAATTCAAGCACGTCTCGCTGTGGCTGCCGTCCAGAATGGAAGGCGTGGCGATCGCCTCCGATGAACCCTTGAACATCGATCCTCGCGCGCTCGCCACGCGGATGTCCGCTCCCGCGGTGGCTGAAGACCTGACGGCAAACGGCTTGCGCTCGCCCGAAGATTTTCTGGCGACATTCATCGCCGCTGACGAAAAGCTCGCGGCCTTTGTCGGGGACGTACCGAGCCTCACGGACGATCAGCCGCGCCTCGAATATTACAACTGGTATCCGCTGAGTTCGATCAGCGTGGACGAATTGAAGCGCCTCCGCGAGCCCGTCGAGGACTATCTTGCCCCTCATTCCATCGACGAGGCCCGTCTCGACACCGCGCGCACGGTGGCCGATGCGATTCTGGATGAGCACAGAGCCACGGCTGACGGCGACAAATCCGCCGCCCGTGCAGCGCTTCGCCTGGCCGTCAAGCTGCAGCCGGACAATTCCTATATCGGCTTCCTGGACCGCAAGCTGCGGGAGTGAGCAGGCGGCCTCCGGGTGACGACCGCCGAGCGGATTTTGGTGCAGCGGGCGATCGAGGTGTAGGAGGCGCCCACTCTCTCCCCGTCATCCTGAGGTGGCCGCTTCTTCAGCGGCCCTCGAAGGATCGACGGCCACCGGCGGGGCCGTGCATCCTTCGAGACGCGCTACGCGCTCCTCAGGATGACGGGGATAGAGTAGCCGCAACCGTCAGCGCCGCGCCGCCTTCGGCAGCCTCACCACCCGATCGCCGGTCGCCTCATCCGCGTAGGGCGCCAGAATATCCAGCAGGTCCCGCCCGCGCTGCGGGCTCGGCGCGACCAGCGCGCGGGTGGCGACGGAGTCTAGATGGTGGTGCATCAGCTCCATCACCTTGGCGACGTCGCCCTTCACCAGCGCCGCGATGATCGCGCGGTGCTCGGTGATCGCGCATTCGGTTGAATGCGGCCGGCTGTACAGCGACAGCGTCAGGCAGCAGCGATAGGCGACTTCGCTGACATAACGCACCAGGATCGGGCTGTTCGTCATCTGGGCGAGCAGGATGTGGAATTCGGTGGCGAGCCGGATCGAGACCGCGTCGGTGCCGTCGCGGGCGTGATCCTCGGCGTCGACATGGGCGGTGAGCTCCGCGACCTGTGCCTTGGTTAGCTTGCCGGCGAGCTGCCGCACCACCAGCCGCTCCAGCTCGATGCGGATGTCGAAGGCATCGCGCGCCTCCTGCCAGCTCGGCGTCGCCACCACCGCGATGCGGTTGCGGCGCAGCTCGACGAGGCCCTCTGCGGCCAATTGCCCGAGCGCATGCCGCGCAATGGTGCGGCTGACGCCGAAACGCTCGCCGAGCGAATCCTCGGGCAGCTTTGCGCCGGGCTCCAGCGCCTGCTCGATGATCGCCCGCCGCAGCGCGCGGCAGATCACGCTGACCTTGTCTGACGATTCAGCCGTCTTGCTGCTGCCGGCGCGTCCCGCCATTGCCGCGAATCCCTCTTCAAAGGTGCTTCGAACGCCTGTTTATCATACCGGCGAAACAATCGGGCGCTCGAATTGCATGCAGTTTGGGCCGCCGATTGCCTGAAAGGAATCCCGCGCTCCGCCTGGAAATCGCGCGATCCCCTTGATTTTCAACGGGGCGGCCGCTGGCATCCAGCTTGCATGCACTTTGCTCGTGATGCGTATGCAACCAAACACCGAATTTGCCGGCGAGCCTGTTGCCGCCGGATCCGCGCCGACCGCGATCGAGCTGTCGGAAGCCTCCGTGACCTTCGGCCGCGGCGCCCGCGCCGTGCCGGCTCTGTCGACAACCACGCTGCGGATCGCCGACGGCGAGTTCGTCGCACTGGTCGGGCCGTCCGGCTGCGGCAAGTCCACCATCCTGCGGCTGGTGTCGGGCCTGGTGCGGCCGACCACCGGCGTCGTCATCGTCGGCGGCCGCGAGGTCTCGGCGCGCGCGATGCGGGTCGGCATGGCGTTCCAGAACCCGACCATGCTGCCGTGGATGACGATCGAGAAGAATATCATGCTGCCGCTGAAGATCGTCGAGCCGTTCCGCTCGCAGTTCCGCCGGCTGCGCAAGACCGAGTTCCGCGACAAGGCCAATGCGCTGCTCGAGCAGGTCGGGCTGAAAGGGTTTGGCGGCCGCTATCCCTGGCAGCTCTCCGGCGGCATGCTCCAGCGCGCCAATCTGTGCCGCGCGCTGATCCACGAGCCGCGCATGCTGCTGCTCGACGAGCCATTCGGCGCGCTCGACCAGTTCACCCGCGAGGAGCTGTGGGGAATCCTGCAAGAGCTCTGGATGACGCACAAGCCGACCGTGCTGCTGGTCACCCATGACCTGCGCGAGGCCGGCTTCCTCGCCAGCCGCATCTGCGTGATGAGCGCGCGGCCCGGCCGCATCCTCGACGACTCCAGCGTCGACTTCGCGCGCCCGCGCACCGTGGCGATGACCTTTGAGCCCGATTTTGTCGCGCTCAACCAGAAACTCCGCGCCTTCATCGTCGATGCGCGCACCGCTGCGCAAGAGGGAGCCTGACCATGTCCGTGTCAGATATCAGGCAGAAGGCCTGGTCCGCGGCCCTGATCGTGCTGTTCTTCGTCGCCTGGGAGCTGTTCTGCCTGATGACGGGGATGTCGGATCTCGTGCTGCCGCGGCCGTCGCAGATCTTCGTCACGCTGTTCGAGAAATTCCCGATCCTTTGGCCGCACATCATCCAGACATTGGTCACCACCATGATCGGCTTCGTGCTCGGCGTGGCGCTGGGCGTCGCACTCGGCGCCGTGATCGGGGTGTCAAAGACCGCCTACGACACCTGCTATCCGCTGCTGGTCGGCTTCTCGTCGATCCCGAAGGTCGCCGTGGTGCCGATCTTCGTGCTGTGGTTCGGCTCCGGCACGGTGCCGGCGGTGTTGACCTCGCTGTCGATCTGCTTCTTCCCGATCGTCGTCAACATCGCCACCGGCCTTGCCACCACCGAGCCCGAGCTCGAGGACGTGTTGAAGGCGCTCGGCGCCAGCAAGTTCGACATCCTCTGGAATGTCGGGCTGCCTCGGACGATGCCGTTCTTCTTTGCCTCGCTGAAGGTCGCGGTCTCCTACGCCTTTGTCGGCGCGGTGCTGTCGGAAACCGTCGCCTCGAACCGCGGCATCGGCAACGTGATGATGACGGCGTCCTCCAATTTCAATGTGCCGCTGGTGTTCGCCGGGTTGTTCGTCCTCGCCGGCCTCGGCGTCGCGCTCTACGTCCTGTTCTCGCTGATCGAGGGCCGGGTCACGGGCTGGGCGACGCGCAAGGATAATGTCATCGCCACCTGAAAATTGTTTCGTCCATCGCCGTTCACTGGAGTTGAGGAGGTCGTCATGCTGAAGACAATAGGCGCTGCGCTCGTGGGATTGACTCTGGTCGCGGGAGCGGCGCGTGCCGAGGAAACCACCATCAAGTTCACGCTGGGCTGGAAGACGCAAGGCAGCGATGCGGCGTTCTTCTATGCGAAGGACAATGGCTACTTCAAGGAGGAAGGCCTCAACGTCGTGATTGACCAGGGCGAGGGCTCCGGCGCGACGGTGACGCGCATCATGTCGGGCGCCTATGACGCCGGCTTCGGCGACGTCAACGCCATCATCCAGAATGCCTCGACCAGGCCGCAGGATGCGCCTGTGATGGTCTACATGATGTGGAACCAGCCGCCGTTCGCGATCGTCGCCAAGAATTCGAGCGGCATCAAGTCGATCAAGGATTTCGAGGGCCACACGCTCGGCGGCGCGCAGGGCACGCCGACCACGCGGCTGCTGCCGGTGTTCGTGCACAAGAACGGGCTCGACGGCGAGAAGATCAAGATCTCCAACATGGCGCCGAACCTGCAGGAGCCGATGCTGATCAAGGGCGACATTGACGCTGCGCTGGTCTTCAACATCACGAGTTACTTTAATCTCGTGTTGAACCGCCAGGATCCCGACAAGGATTTTAAGTGGTTCTCGTTCGGCGACTACGGGCTCGATCTCTATTCCAACGGCGTGATGGTGTCGCGCAAGCTGATCGCGTCGAACCCGAAGGCGGTGGCGGGTCTCGTCCGCGCCATCAACAAGGGCGCGATCGCGGTCGCCAAGGACCAGAACGCCGGCATGAAGGCCGCGCTGAACTATGACAATCTGATCAATGTCGATGTCGAGAAGCGCCGGCTGCAATATTCCTTCGAGAAGCTGATCGTCTCGCCGGAGATGAAGGACATCGGCATCGGCGACATCAAGGATGACCGCATGGTCCGCAACATCGGCTTCATCGTCGAGGGCTATCAGCTCGCCCGCGCGCCGACCCCGGCGGAAGTGTTTTCACGCGAATTTCTGCCGCCGCGCGCGGAGCGGGAGCTGGTGTACACTGCGAATTGACGCAGGTGAGCCAAGCTCCGGTCGCATCGGAATTGTGCTCCCTCTCCCGCTTGCGAGGGAGGGCCGGGGTGGGGGCTCTCCCCACGAGCCGCATCGTGGAGAAAGCCACCGCCCGCCGCGCTCCGCGCGTCGACCTCCCCCGCAAGCGGGAGAGGTGAAGGGGAAGCGAGCATCATGACCAACGAAGTCACGGCAACCCGCTTGTTCTCCAGCCCTGATCGCGGCACCCGCAACGACGTCGTACTTCATCACGATGGCGGTATCATCACCGGCATCTCGGAAGGCGCAGCTCCTGAGGTCGCCCCGCGCTCTCTCATCCTCCCCGCCTTCGTCAACGCCCACGACCACGCCCGCCCGCGGGCATCCAGCTTCGGCGCTGTCGGCATGCCACTGGAGAGCTGGATCCTGCGCACGGTGGTGGGCACGCCGGTCGATCCTTATTTCGCCGCGGCCTCCGCGCTGGCGCGCGCGGCGCAGGCCGGCTGCGCGGCGCTGATGGTGCACTACACCCGGCCGAGCGGCATCATGCCGCTGCTCGACGAGACCAGGGCGATTGCGTGGGCCGCCGGCGATGTCGGCATCCGCATCGGCTTTGCGATCGCGGTGCGCGACCAGAACCCGATCGTCTATGGCGACGGCGAGCCGGTGCTGTCGGCCCTCGACAGCGACGATCGCAAGACGATCGAAAAACTGTTCGTCCGCGCGCCGATGTCGCCGAAGGCCTATATCGAGCTGACCGACGCCATCGCGGCGGCGATCGGCGGGCCGATGGTCGATGTGCAGCTTGGGCCCGCCGGCGTGCAGTGGTGCTCGAAGCCGCTCCTGGAGGCGGTCGCGGACAATTCCGCGCAGACCGGACGCCGCATCCACATGCATCTGCTCGAGACGATCTATCAGCGCGCCTGGGCGGATGAGCATTTTCCTGATGGCATCGTCCGCTATCTCCGCGACATCGGCTTTCTCTCCGAGCGGCTGACGCTTGCGCATTGCATCCATGCCCGGCCCGACGAGATCGAGATGATCGCGGCCTCAGGCGCGCGTATCGTCACCAATTTCTCCTCCAACCTGCATCTGCGCTCCGGGCTGGCGCCGATCGCGGCGGCGCACGCTTGCGGCTGCGCGATAGCGGTCGGCGTCGATGGTCTGGCGCTCGATGAGGATGACGATGTGCTGCGCGAGATGCGCCTCGTGCAGATGATGCATGGCGGTCTCGGCTTTCAGCGCACCTGGACCCCGCACGAATTCTTCGCGCTCGCGATCCGCAACGGCCGCCGTGTCACCGGCGGGCCGGGGACCGGCGAGCTTGCCGTCGGTGCGCCGGCCGATTTCGTCAGCATCGATCTCGACCGTCTCGAGGGCGATCAGATATTGCCGGCCGATCCGCTGGATTTGCTATTCGCGCGCGGCAATGCGTCGCTGGTCCGGGACGTGGTCGCCGACGGACGCACCATCGTCAGCAATGGTCGGTGCGTGGGTGTCGACCTTCCTGCTATCGAGCAGGAACTGCGCGGCCTCTACCGCGCGAGCGCTGCTACATACGCGCATGTGCTGCGCGCATGGCCGCGTCTTTCAGTATCGTTGCAAAACTGGTTCGAGACACAACTCACCTGCAACTAGGCTGAGAGCATTCGCCTCGCATCGCGCGGCAAGCGCGGTCGGCCTCGCGCGAATTCCGTCAAACGGAAGAAAATTCCACTTGCAACACTTTCGGCGCGCGGCTTCAAGTTCAAACAGAAGCGCAAGGCTGGAATCGATCATGTCCTTCAAGAAATTGCTGATTGCCAACCGCGGTGAGATCGCCATCCGCATCGCCCGTGCCGCGGCCGAGAGCGGCCTTGCCACGGTCGCCATCTATCCCGCCGACGATGCGGCCTCGCTGCATGTCCGCGCCGCCGACGATGCCTGCGAGATCCCCGGCCGCGGCGCGCGCGCCTATCTGGACATCGAGGCGGTGATCGCGGCGGCCAGGGCTGCGGGCTGCGATGCGCTGCATCCGGGCTATGGCTTCCTCAGCGAGAATACGCAGCTGGCACGGCGTTGCGCCGAGGAGAAGATCATTTTCGTCGGCCCGTCGCCGGAGGCGCTCGACCTGTTCGGCGACAAGGCCAAGGACCTCGCGAGAAAATGCGGCGTGCCTGTTATCGCCGGCACCGCGGGCGCGACCTCGCTCGACGAGGCAAAAGCCTTCTTCACCTCGCTCGGCGCGAACGCCGCCGTGATGATCAAGGCGATCGCCGGCGGCGGCGGGCGCGGTATGCGCGTGGTCGAGGACGCCGCAAAACTCGAGGAGGCCTATGCGCGCTGCCAATCGGAGGCCAAGGCGGCGTTCGGCAACGATGCCGTCTATGTCGAACGGCTGATCCGGAAAGCGCGTCACATCGAGGTGCAGATCATCGGCGACCGCCACGGCGCGATCAGCCATCTCTGGGAGCGCGAATGCACGATCCAGCGCCGCAACCAGAAGCTCATCGAGGTGGCGCCGAGTCCGTCGCTGAGCGACGGCTTGCGCGCCCGCATCATCGAGGCGGCGAAGCAGCTTGCGTCAGCCGCGCGCTACGACAATCTCGGCACCTTCGAATTCCTGGTCGATGACGAGGCCGGGGGAGGGGGAGGGCGCCTTCGCCTTCATCGAGGCCAATCCGCGGCTGCAGGTCGAGCACACCGTCACCGAGGCGGTGCTCGGCGTCGATCTCGTGCGGTCGCAGCTCGCGGTCGCCGCCGGCGCCACGCTGGCCTCGCTTGGGCTGGCGCAATCAGCGGTGCCGCTGCCGCGCGGCTATGCCATGCAGCTCCGTGTCAACATGGAGGTGATGGACGAGAAGGGCGTGACAAAGCCGACCGGCGGCACGCTCAGTGTGTTCGACCTGCCGTCCGGCCCCGGCGTCCGCGTCGATACGTTCGGCTATTCCGGCTATCGCACGAGTGCCGCGTTCGACTCGCTCTTGGCAAAAGTCATCGTGCACTCGTCGAGCCAAAAATGGTCGGACGTGGTGCACAAGGCGTCGCGCACTCTGCGCGAATTCCGGATCGGCGGCGTCGTCACCAACATCCCGTTGCTCGGCGCAATCCTGGCGCATCAGAGTTTTGCGCGGAACAAGATCAGCACCAACTTCATCGATACCCATGTGGCGGCGCTGGTCGGCACGGCCAGGGATCTCGCGGCGCCATTGGTCGAGGTGAGCGAGGCGGCGACGGCCAAGTCCGTTGCCACCGAAGCGGCGCCCGAAGGATCGCTTCCGGTGCCCGCGCCGTTGCAGGGCACGATCGTGGCGATCGAGGTTGCGGAAGGCGATCTGGTCCGTCCCGGCCAGCAGATCGCCGTGCTGGAATCGATGAAGATGGAGCATCTCGTTGCTGCGCCACATGGCGGCCGCGTCACGAAGATCGCGGGCGGTCCCGGCGTCACCTTGATGCATGGCGAGCCGATCCTGTTCCTCGAGCCTGCCGAGGTAGACGGCCATCACGCCGCGGAAGAGGCCGCGATCGATCTCGATCACATCCGCCCTGATCTGGCCGAGCTGATCGCGCGCAAGGCGATCACGCTGGACGAGAACCGTCCGGCCTCGGTCGAGCGCCGCCGCAAGACCAACCAGCGCACCGCGCGCGAGAACATCGCGCAGCTGGTCGATGAGGGCTCGTTCGTCGAATACGGCTCACTCGCGATCGCGGCGCAGCGCCGCCGCCGCAAGGTCGAGGACCTCATCAAGAACACGCCGGCCGACGGGTTGATCTCAGGCGTCGCCACCGTCAACGCGAAAGACTTCGGTCCCGAAGGCGCGCGCTGCATGGTGATCTCCTACGACTACACCGTGCTGGCCGGTACCCAGGGCCATATGAACCACAAGAAGATCGACCGCATGCTCTCGCTGACCGAGCAGTGGCGGCTTCCGCTGGTGTTCTACGCCGAGGGCGGCGGCGGCCGCCCCGGCGATACCGACCGGCTCGGCATGACCGGGCTCGATGGCCCGTCCTTCGTGCAGTTCGCAAAGTTGTCCGGACTCGTGCCTGTTGTCGGCGTGGTCTCCGGCTATTGCTTTGCCGGCAATGCCGCGATGCTCGGTGTCTGCGACGTGATTATCGCCACCAAGAATGCCTCGATCGGCATGGGCGGCCCCGCGATGATCGAGGGCGGCGGGCTCGGAGTCTATCATCCGGCCGAGGTCGGCCCTGTCTCGTTCCAGTCGCCGAACGGCGTGATCGACATCCTCGTGGAGGACGAGGAAGAGGCGACGGCGGTGGCGCAGAAATATCTGTCCTACTTCCAGGGCGCGGTGAAAGACTGGACCGCGCCGGACCAGCGGCTGCTGCGCCGGGCGATCCCGGAAAATCGGCTGCGGGTCTACGACATCCGCACCGTGATCGATCTGATCGCCGACGAAGGCTCGGTGCTGGAGATCCGGCGCGACTTCGGCGTCGGCATGATCACGGCCTTCATCCGCATCGAAGGCAAGCCGTTCGGCCTGATCGCCAACAATCCAAAACATCTCGGCGGCGCCATCGATGCTGCGGCCGGCGACAAGGCCGCGCGCTTCATGCAGCTCTGCGACGCCTTCGACATCCCGATCGTCTCGCTCTGCGACACACCGGGATTCATGGTCGGGCCCGAGGCCGAGAAGACCGCGATCGTGCGCCATGTCGCGCGGATGTTCGTCACCGGCGCCAGCATCACGGTGCCGCTGTTCGGCGTGGTGCTGCGCAAGGGCTATGGCCTCGGCGCGCAATCGATGATCGGCGGCGGCTTCCACGCCTCGTTCTTCACGGTGGCGTGGCCGACCGGCGAGTTCGACGGCATGGGTCTCGAAGGCTATGTCCGCCTCGGCTTCCGCAAGGAGATGGAAGCGATCGCGGATCCCCTCGAGCGCGAGAAGTATTTCCAGACCAAGGTCGCCGAGCTCTACGCCAACGGCAAGGCGGTCTCGATCGCCTCGGTCTTGGAGATCGACGAGGTGATCGACCCCGCCGACACCAGGCACTGGATCATGGCCGGCCTGCGCTCGGTGCCGAAGCCGGAGCCACGGACCCACCGCAAAAGGCCGTGTATCGATGCGTGGTAGCGAAGCTGGATGCGTAGCAACCATTAGCTCTTTCGGTTGTGTGCGATTGAATTGTCCGATCGCCGTTGAGACTGACGCCGTGCTCGCGGCCATCAAGGCGTGGCCTGTTGAGGATGAGGATGTGGTGGCATTTGAGCGACGGCCATCCTTGACGGCCGCTGTGCGCGACGTCCTGGTGACGGCAGGTCGGGACGAAGAAACGGCGCCCCGGTCGAACAAAGAAACGCTTCAGGCTGCTGGAACAGCTGACATGTCAGCTTGCCAAGGGGTGCCTCGGGCCACCACGGCGTTGATGAAGACAAGCAGCTTCCTGGCGCAGGCGATCAGCGCGCGCTTGTGACCCTTACCGGCGGCGATCAGTCGCTTGTAAAGGGCGATGAGCTGCGGATTCCAGCGGAACGACGCCGCCAGCGCTGCAGCATAGAGCGCCTCTCGCAGGCGCTTGCGTCCACCGATGATGTGACGAGCGCCAATATGCTCTCCGCTGTCGTCATCATAAGGCGCAAGGCCCGCAAGAGCTGCGGCCTGCTCGCGGCTGATTTGGCCGATCTCCGGCATGCGCACCAGAATGGCGACCGCAGTCGGCAGCCCGGCCCCGCCGACGCTGTAGATCAGATCGAGCCGGGCAGCGAGATCGTGCTGTTCGCGGATCGCTGCCACCAAAGCCTTGAACTCGACGCGTTCGCGCTTGGCCAGGCGGACGATATCTTCCTTCCAGAGCTTTTGGATACGCGCATCGCGACAGCTCTCGAGCCGGTTCTTGAACCGCGTGATATCCTCTCCGATCTGATCGATCAGTGTCAGCTGCCCGGCCAAGGGCGATAACCTTGCGTCAGGGGCCGGGTGGATCTTGTTGACCGCAGCGGCGCAGGCGGCGATCAGCGCGGCATCGATCCGATCGTTCTTGGCACGTTGCCCGCGGTATTTGGCATAGGCACGCACCTGCGCCGGCTGGAACACCACGACGACAAACCGCATGCGCCGTAACTCGGCGACGACGGCTTGCTCATAGCCACCGCTCGCCTCGATCCCAACCCGCTTGACCTTGCGCCGCCCAAGCCACTCCAGCAGCGCCTTGTGACCTTCCGCCGTGTTCTCCACCTGCAGCTGCTCCGAGTTGCCGTCGAGCGCCACGTCGAGCTTGCGCTTGCCGGTATCGATCCCGGCACAGATTGTGGTACGCTTGGCCATCTTCCTCGACCCTCCCTTGTGATGCGAACCTAAAGTTCGTTCAACCATGCGGGTCCCGATGAAGTGCCGATCGCGATCTTGCTACGAATAACAGCCCTCAAGGCTTCGATGGGTAACGATCCGATCGATCAGCGGCCCAGCCCGGGCGGCCACCCGAGCTGGGCCATTCCTCACGGAACGAGGCCAGTCTAACCCAGCGCGCTAATACAAGGATGGGTAGAGCGAAGCGAAACCCATCAATTCTTCATCCGCGGCGCAAATGATGGGTATCGCTTCGCTCCACCCATCCTACGGGGGTGAATTCGGATAGCGCGCGTCGTGCGGCACCCCTCTCCCTAACCCTCCCCCGCAAGGGGGGGAGGGAACCCTACCGCCGGTGCGTCCCTCACGCGCCAATCACTGAGTTGCCCGACGTGGCAAAGCACGGATAATCATGTGGTGAGAATGCGAAGCTGTGTCCCCATCCTCATCTGTCATCGCCTGGCTTGACCGGGCGATCCAGTACGCCGCGGCCTCTCGGTCGAAGCACCGCTGCCTCTGGAATACTGGATCACCCGCGTGCGCGGGTGATGACACCGAATGCTTGGCTGTTTGACGGTTAAATCAGCTCTAAGCTCTGTCATGCCCGCGCAAAGGCTTTGCCTTTGTCGCTGGAGGTGCGAGTGGAGCGAGCCTCGAAGGGTGCACGGCCCGACTGGTGGCCGTCGATCCTTCGAGACGCGCTACGCGCTCCTCAAGGATGACGGGTCTGCGCTCCGAACTACCCCAGCCGCAACTCGACATACCCCTGCGCCGCGACCGCGTCGCAGCGTTCGCGATAAGCGGGCGCGCTGCCGCTGTAGCGGGCGACGATGCGGGTCTGCTTGCCCTCGACGTTGCGGTTGATGCCGGTCATCCAGGAATCGACCTCGTTGGACAGCAGGCCTGTGCCGAGCGCCTTGACATGATCGGTCCAGGCGAGCGTCCCCTCGGGTGTGGCGTCGAGCAAGGTCAGGCCCTTCGCTTTCGCGAAGCGGATCAGGCCGGTGACCCAGTCGACGCTGTATTCGATGCTGCGCGGGATGTTGCCGAGCGCGGTGTGCGGGCCCATCAGCATCATCATGTTGGGGAAGCCGTCGACCATCAGCCCCAGATAGGTTTCCGGGCCGTGCGTCCATTTCTCCTTCAGCCGCGCGCCGTGCGCGCCGCGGAGATCGATCTTGTCAAAACTGCCGGTGATGGCGTCGAAGCCGGTGGCGTAGATGATGATGTCGAAGGCGTAGTCGTTGTCGCTGGTGCGGATGCCCTCGGGCGTGATCTTTTCGATCGGCGTCTCCGAGATGTCGACCAGTTCGACATTGTCGCGGTTGTAGACCTCGTAATAGAAGGTCTCGAGCGGCAGCCGCCGCGTGCCGAAGCCGTGGTTCTTCGGGATCAGCTTCTCGGCGACCTCAGGGTTCTTGACGCGCTCACGGATCTTGCGCGCCACGAACTCGCCGATCGTCGCATTCGCCTTGCGGTCGATCAGGATATCCCTGAAATTGCCCTGCCAGATGCCGAAGCCGCGCTCGCCATAGAGTTTTTCGTAGAACGCCTCGCGCTCGGCATCGCTGACCTCGAAGGCGCCGCGCGGATCCGGCGTATGCACGAAGCAGGCAAAGGTCTCCTTGCAGCGCGCAAAGATCTCGGGATAGCCGGCCTTGATCCTCGCTTGCGTCTCGGCGTCGATCTTGCCGTTGTGCAGCGGCGCCGCCCAGTTGGCGGTGCGCTGGAACACGGTGAGGTGTCCGACCTCGCCGGCGATGGTCTGGATGGTCTGGATGCCGGTCGCGCCGGTGCCGATCACGGCGACGCGCTTGCCGGCGAAATCCACCTTCTGTTTCGGCCACCGCGCGGTGTGGAAGGACTGGCCCTTGAAATCGTCGCGGCCCTCGATGCGCGGCAAAGTCGGCGTCGACAGCGGGCCGATCGCCGTGATCAGGAAACGGCAGCTCCGTTGTGCGCCGTTCTCCAGCGTGACCTGCCAGCTCCGCGTGTCGTCCTGGTAGATCGCGGCCGCGACGCGGCTCTCGAACTGGATGTCGCGGCGCAGATCGAACTTGTCGGCGACGTAGTTGCAGTAGCGCAGGGTCTCGGGCTGGCCGGCGAAATGCTCCGACCATTCCCATTCCTGCAGCAGCTCCTTCGAGAACGAATAGCCGTAGGAATAGCTCTCCGAATCGAAGCGCGCGCCGGGATAGCGGTTCCAGTACCAGGTGCCGCCGACGCCGGTGCCGGCCTCGAACACCCGCGTTTTGAGGCCGAGCTCGCGCAGCCGGTACAGCTGGTACATGCCGGACAGCCCGGCGCCGATGATGATGACGTCGTAGTCCAGCGCAGCCGTCTGGGCGGTGTTGTCCTGGCGCAATGCGGCCACCTGTCGTTGCTCCCTGATCGGTTGATTGCCGGCAAGGCTAGCCGGTCTCACCGCTGCCGACAAACATCGAAGAGCGGGGCAGCTATCGGGATTTGCCGGGTGCGTCGGCCTGCGCGCATTCCGCGCGGCGGACTGTCCGCCCCGCGGCTTTACTCGGCCGCGGGATTGCCTCTATCGTCGGCCCGGCAACACGATCGCTCGCCAAGCGGCGACGGAACCAGCGGGAGTGAAGCGATGGGAGAGGCGCTGCGCAGGCCGACGTCGATAGACGTCAGCAACCCCCGGCTTTATCAGGACGACATTTGGCGGCCGCTGTTCGCGCAGCTCCGCCGCGATGATCCCGTGCATTATTGCGAGGCGTCGGCCTACGGCCCGTACTGGTCGGTGACGCGCTACGACGACATTTTTGCGGTCGAGCTGGATCACGACAACTATTCGTCGGAAATCGGCGGGATTCAGGTGGTCGATCAGCTCAAGGGCCAGGAAATCGCAAATTTCATCAGGATGGATCCGCCGGGCCATACCGCGCAGCGCCGCACGGTGGCCCCCATCGTGGCGCCGTCCAACCTCGCCAATTTCGAGCCGCTGATCCGCAAACGCACCTCTGCTGTGCTCGACGCGCTACCGCGCAACGAGACCTTCGACTGGGTCGAGCGGGTCTCGACCAATCTCACCAACATGATGCTGGCAACCTTGTTCGATTTTCCCTGGGAAGATCGCATGAAGCTGACCTGGTGGTCCGATGTCGCGATCGCCAACGTTGATTCGCCCGACGCTGTCGTGCATTCGGAGCACGAGCGTTTCGAGGAGATGGTCAAGATGGGCGAGTATTTTCGCAAATTATGGGATGCGCGCGCCGACGCGTCGCCGACCTTCGACCTGATCTCGATGCTGGTGCATTCGGAGGCGACGCGAAACCTGCAACCGCGCGAATTCCTCGGCACGCTGGCGCTTCTGATCGTCGGCGGTAACGACACCACGCGAAATTCGATGAGCGCTGGGTTGATAGCGCTGGTGGAAAACCCAGAGCAGTTCGAGCTGGTCCGCGCTCGCCGCGAGCTGATCCCGAACCTCGTCTCCGAGACGATCCGCTACCACACGCCGGTGCTGCATATGCGCCGCACTGCGCGCAACGATGTCGAGCTCGCCGGCCGCCGGATCAGGAAGGGCGACAAGGTGGTGATGTGGTACATCTCCGGCAACCGTGACGAGGCGAGAATCGAGCGTGCCGATGAATTCATCATCGACCGCGCCAAGCCGCGCCAGCATCTTGCCTTCGGCGCCGGTATCCACCGCTGCGTCGGCGACCGCCTCGCCGAGCAGCAACTCCGCATCCTCTGGGAGGAGGTCTTGGCGCGCGACCTGCGCTTTGAGATCATGGGCCCACCACAAAGGCTCTATTCCAATTTCATCCGCGGTATACGAAGCTTGCCGGTGAGAATCGTGAATTGAAGTTGTGGCTTGTCATTCCGGGATGGTCCGAAGGACCAGACCCGGAATCTCGAGATTCCGGGTTCGACGCTACGCATCGCCCCGGAATGACGGGATCATCAAGAACAAGGAATCGGAATGAACGATCCCGTTGACGTCCTGATCATCGGCGCCGGCGCCTCCGGCGCCGCGGTGGCCTGGAGCCTCGCCGATACCAAGATGCATATCCTCTGCCTCGATCAGGGCGGCTGGATGAACCCTGCCGAATATCCGAGCACCGGGCGCGACTGGGAGGCGAAATTCTACGGCGAGTGGTCGTCCAGCCCGAACATCCGCAAGCGGCCCGAGGACTATCCGATCAACGACGACAATTCGCCGATCAAGGTCGTCAATTTCAACGCGGTCGGCGGCTCGACCGTGATGTACACCGCGCATTGGCCGCGGCTGCATCCGTCCGACTTCAAGGTGAAGACGCTCGACGGCGTCGCCGACGACTGGCCGGTCGATTACGACGCGCTGACGCCGTTCTTCGAGGAGAACGATCGCATCATGGGCACGTCGGGCCTGTCGGGCGACCCGCTGTCGCCGCTGTCGCATCCGCCGATGCCGCCGCAGCCGCTCGGGCTGTCAGGCCCGCTGATCGGCAAGGCCATGAACAAGCTCGGCTGGCACTGGTGGCCGTCGGACACCACGGTCGCGACGATGGATTATGAGGGCAGGGCGCGCTGTATCAATCTCGGCCATTGTACGCCGGCCTGCGCGCAGGGCGCCAAGTCCTCGACCGACATCACCTACTGGCCGCACGCGATCCGCGCCGGGGTCGAGGTCAAGACTCATTGCCGGGTACGCGAGATCCTGACCAACGAGCACGGCATGGCGTCCGGCGTCGTGTACTACGACAAGGACGGCGTCGAGCAGTTTCAGCCGGCCGAGGTCGTCATCATCGCCTGCAACGGCGTCGGCACGCCGCGGCTGCTGCTGAACTCGGTGTCAGGGAAATTTCCGAACGGGCTGGCGAACTCGTCCGGCCTGGTCGGCAAGAACCTGATGTTCCACCCCTATGCGCAGATTTACGGCTATGTCGAAGAGCCGACCGATTCCAACCGGGCGCCGCCGACCTGCCTGTGGAGCAAGGAGTGGTATGACACGGATCTGTCGCGCGGCTTCGTCCGCGGCTACGGCGTCCAGTTCGTCCGCGGCGCGGGACCGGTATTCGAGGCCGTGACGAGCGAGCAGAAGGGCATTCTGCCCTGGGGTAAGGATCATCACCGCGCGTTCCGCAAGCTCAACGGTCATCGGCTCGGATTCTCGGCGATCTGTGAGGATCTTCCGGAGGAGCACAACCGCGTCACGCTCGATCCCGTGTTGAAGGACAGCCACGGCATTGCCGCGCCCAGGATCGACTACACGATCAGCGAGAACAGCCGGAAGATGATGGACCATGCGCTGGCGCGTGGCCGCGAAGTCCTCGAAGCCGCCGGCGCAACCGATTTCTGCATCAATGCGCCGATCCCGTGGGGCGGCTGGCATCTGCTCGGCACCGCGCGGATGGGCACCGATCCCGCGCGCTCCGTGGTCAACGAATGGGGCCGCTCGCACGACGTGAAGAACCTCTTCATCGTCGACGGCAGCATCTTCGTCACCTCGGGTGGCGTGAACCCGACCTCCACCATCCAGGCCCTCGCGCTCTACATCGCCGACCAGGTGAAGCAGCGCCTCGCCAATCTGTTCGATTGAGACCGTCATGTCCGATGCAAAAGAACTGACCGCAGCCCAGCGCGCCGATCTCCGCACCGTCGCCGCGATGATCGTTCCCGCGAGTGAAGAGTACAAGGTACCGGGCGCGGACGATGCCGCGATCCAGGCCGACATGCTGGCAACGCTCGGCCGCGATACTGCGCTGGTCGCGCAGGCGCTGGATCATCTGGCTGATCTCGCCGGCAAGCCGCTCGCCGAGCTCGACGATGCCAGGCGCGACGCGGTGGCGCAGGAGTTTCGTGCCCGCGGCGACGCTGCCGCGGCGACGCTCGTTCGCGTCGTGCTGCAATGCTACTACCGCGACGACCGCGTGTTGCGATCGCTAGGGCTCGATCCGCGCGCGCCGTTTCCCAAGGGGCATGTGCTGCCGGATGGCGACTGGTCGCTGCTCGATCCGGTCAGGGAGCGTGGCGGGACGCTGCGGCGGGCGCCCTAGCCAACAGGGCAGGGCTGCGCGGGGCGTAACCACTTGCGGCGGTGGGAGCCGGTCACCATCTGAGGAGACCAAAGGACTCTCGCCATGCTGGATTTTACCTCAGATGCCGCCGGTGACACGCCGTCATCGCGGGCGGCTGACGCTGCCCGTGATGATGACCGGGTTTTGCTGGATGCCTATTCCAATGCCGTGATCGACGTGACCGAACGCGTCGGCCCGGCCGTGGTCCGCGTCGAAACCGGGCCGAAGCTGCGCAACGCGCGGGAGCGCGGCGGGCTCGGTTCGGGGATCGTGATCTCGCCCGACGGGCTCGTGGTCACCAACAGCCATGTGGTCGGATCGTCGAAGGAAATCCGTCTGCGCGACACGGAGGGCTTCGACACCGACGCCCATGTGCTCGGCGTCGACCCCGACACCGACCTCGCGCTACTGCGGGCCGATGGCGCGCGCGATCTGGCCTATGCCTCGCTCGGCAACTCCAAGACGCTGCGGCGCGGCCAGTTGGTGGTCGCGATCGGCAATCCGCTCGGGTTTGAATCGACGGTGACCGCCGGCGTGGTGTCGGCGCTGGGACGCTCGATCCGCTCGGTCAGCGGGCGCACCATCGAGGACGTGATCCAGACCGACGCCGCGCTCAACCCCGGCAATTCCGGCGGGCCGCTGGTGTCGTCGAAGGGCGAGGTGATCGGGATCAACACCGCGATCATCAATGGCGCGCAGGGCATCTGCTTTGCGGTCGCCAGCAACACCGCGCAGTTCGTGCTGTCGGAGATCATCCGCCACGGCTATGTCCGCCGTGCCTATATCGGCGTCGCAGGGCAAACCGCGCCGGTGCCGCGGCGGCATGCGGTGCTCGCCGGTGTCGATAACAAGATGGGCGCGCTGCTGATGCAGATCGAGCCGGACAGCCCGGCGGCGCGGGCGGCGCTGTTGCCCGGTGACGTCGTGATCAGGCTCGACGGCGTCGAGATCCACGGTGTCGACGATCTGATCCGTGCGCTCGATCACAGCCGGATCGACCGCTCGCTCTCGATGGACGTGCTGCGCCTCGGCCGCCTCCGCGCGATCGACATCCATCCGATCGAGCGCAAGCCGGCGAAGCAGTGACTGCGACGCTATCCACGCGTGAGATGCACCCTCTCCCCTTGTGGGAGAGGGTCGCTTCGCGCAGCGAAGCGGGGTGAGGGGTCTGTCTCCGCGGATAGAGACCCCTCATCCGGCTCGCATCTGTCGATGCGAGCCACCTTCTCCCTCAAGGGGAGAAGGGAAGTGCAGGGCCTCGAGCGCTATTACTGCAGCGCCGCCAGCAGTTCGTCCGGCTGCTCGACCATCATCATGTGGCCCGCGCCCGGTAGCACCACAATACGGGCGTCCGGCGTCGCCGCATCGTCCACCAAACTGCACCTGCGCCGTCCGACGCGTGCCGCAAGCGGCCGCTCGGAAATTCTTTCCGACCGCCTGAGTGGTCGTGCTCTTGCAAAATGTCGGGTCTTGGAGGCGAAGCGGAAATCTTGCGCTCATCCTGAGCTTCACCGGTTGTGACCCGAGGCGGACGTACCGTCTCTGTTGACCCGTGGCGTGTCTGGTCTCGATAGGCTAACCTTGTGAACTTGACCGGACACTTACCCCCCAAAAAAAACCGGCGGGAAAGAAACAAGGCGAGAGGCTTGAGCGCAACAGTCTTCCATATCTGGTTCTATAGAATCTTCTATATCTGGGCTGGAGTATCGGGAATTCTTTATCTACTCGGCCTCATGCTGCGTTACAAAATGCTCCAACATCGGTTTCCTCGCCGAAGCTTGACGTTTTGGGAGTTGTGGAATCTTCCTCGCGCTGATGGCTTCGTGTTTCTAACCGATCCCACGGACTTTGACTTAACCGGCCGTATCTACCGCAAGTGGGTGATCCGCGTAGAGACGCCCTTGTTGATCTGGTTTTCGCTCGGCGCGGCCATCGCTTTTGTCATTCATCCGAAATAGTGTTGCCATGCTAGCGGTGAGCCTGACGCAGCATTGTCGAATGTCGGGATTGGCCGATGGCTTACGATCTGGATGACCATCGAGAAACGTCGGCTCTGCGAAGTGAACCGGAAGTCCCGAGGTTCGATCGCTATCGGCGGCTTTTGACCCGAAGCTCACATTTATGACCGGGCAACTTTGACCTAAGCCATTAACCCGACCAATAGGGTTTTCTCTTATCACGCCGGGAGCGGCGTTTCCTGATCTGGGCTTGGCAAATGAGGGCTCTACTCGCACGGCTGGTGATCGCCTGCGCGGCAGCAGGTCTCTGCATCGACGCAGCAGCAACCGCAGCCGTTCCCTATTCCTTTCTGATCATCCGTCGCAGGACGGCCGATGCATCGGCGACTATGGCGCAGGCGATATTGATCGCTCAGAGAAAGCTTGTCTGGAACGGATTGGCGAACTGGCCCGACGCGTAGGTCCCGGTTTGCAGTTGACGTTCAGGAACGGGAAGACGCGAATTTATCTGAACGAGGAAGCGAAGTGTCAGAGCAGTGACGCCGATGGCTGCGTCAAATATCAACTGACCGGCTGTTTTCCCGAGCACGATCTGTTGCTGATCGAAGTCGATTATTGGGAAGGTGTGAGTTGGCGGCTTGTATGGGCGGAGACGGGCGACGGTACAAGCATCGTTGCACCTCCGCACTATTCTCCCGACAAACGCTGGCTGGCCTCCGTTGCCTCGGGGGAGGGTCCTTCCGGACCTCCCAACGGAATGGATATCGTTCCGAGCAAGCCCAGTTCGTCTTTCAAGCAATGGCACTATCGCACTCCCGACGACGGGCAATGGCTCTACGAATTCATTGGTTGGGACGGGAATGCCCGGGTCGGCCTTCTTGCGTCGTCGTTGGGAGCGCCGCAACGAAGGTCTCCGACCTCTATCGAGCGTCGAAAGGGAGATTGGCATCTGAGAGAGCCACAATAATCGGCGCGTTTCGCAACTTCGGCCGTTGGCCCGAAGCCGCCACCGCCGCGTCCGTCAGGGAACGATCACCACTTTTCCCGGAATGCGATCTGTTTGGCGTGATCGCTGTTCACCACCAGTATGGCCACCACCACCCCTCATAGAGGCGCCAAGATGACACCACGGGCGGCCCGTATGGATCGACCCGGTCGTCTTCTGGGCGATAGCGATATCGTGGAACAATATAATAATCCCACGGAGTCGGCCTTATCACGGGCGTCGAGATAACGACCCTCGTTCGTTCATGAACGACTTGCGACTTCCGCGCCCGGGCTTCAGCACCGGACGCCCCGAGGTTACACAGCACCAGGGCCGCTCCGAGAGTGCACACGACGGTCATAATCTTCATCTTCATGCATCGGCCTCCTAACCTGAGAGTGCAAAAGGACTCAAAGCAAGGCAAGCTAATTCGCTCTTGGCTGGCTTGAATCACCGCTTCTGGCCCCTCTCGGACTTGCGGCAATGCCCGCTGTCGCGCTCCTGTCAGGGCCATGGCAGACGTCCAACACGCATGATCCGAGCCGCCTCGATTTATGAGTACACGCCCCAGCTAGTGGTAGTCGATTATCTCCACGTCCGCCGGACCGGTGTCGGTTCACCGGAATACGACCCGCCATTGGTGATTGATACGAAATCGAGTGCTTACCCGGCAAGTCGCCCTTGCACTGGCATGGTGGGTGAGAATCGCGACGGACGCCTACGCTCTTGCGCCGGGATGTCCGCGGAATTTCGGAATAATAGAAGATATCGCTGATTTGCCCGACGCGTCAAGTTGCTTGTCCGGTTGCCGGCGGCCGCCCTGCTACTTTGCATGGGGTTGTTTTCGATATTTTTGAGTTCTCCAACGTCACCATCAGTAGTGGCGGCAGGGCACTTCGAATGCGAAAGCATCGGAGCCGGCTGAGGGGTCTCTATCCGCGGAGACAGACCCCTCCATCCGGCGTCGTAGCCGACGCTATGCGTCGGCGTCATTTAATTGACGGCGGCCGTAGGCCGCCTACGCCACCTTCTCCCACAAGGGGAGAAGGGAAGAGGGCTGTTACTGCAGCGCCGCCAGCAGTTCGTCGGGCTGCTCGACCATCATCATGTGGCCGGCGCCCGGCAGCACCACGGTCCGCGCGTTCGGCGTCGCGGCGGCCAGCGCCTTGCCGGCCTTGGCGGGGGTCATCATGTCGCGCTCGCCGAGGATGAAGGTCGCGGGCACCTTGACCGCGGCCGCGGCGGTCAGCGCGTTCTGGTAGGCGTTGCAGGCGTTGAGGTCGTTGTACAGCACGCCCGGCTTCGCCTCCTGCAGCACCCGCTGCGCGCCCTGGTGCATCCACATCCCCGGCGCGAGGCTGCCGCCGAGCTCGGCCTTGAAGCCGAGACCCCAGATCGAGACCATGTCGATCGCGTCAGCATCATTGGCCTCGGCGGCCTTCAGCAGGTCGGGGCCGACCGTCATGGTCGCGGCGGTGCCGATCAGCGCAAGGCCGGAGACCTTGTCGGGATGCCGCGCCGAGGTCTCGATCGCGATCAGCGACCCCATCGAATGGCCGATCAGCCGGGCCTTCGCTGCGCCGGCCGCGGCAATCAGCGCCGCGATCCAGTCGGCCATCTCGGCGATCGTCGGCAGCGGCTTGCCGGAGGAGCGGCCGTGGCCGGGCAGGTCAGGCGCCAGCACGGAATAGCCGTGATGGGCGAACCAGCGGCTGTGCAGCGCCCACGTCGAGGAATCGAAGCCGGCGCCGTGGATCATCACCACGGCCGGCAGCGATGCATCGAACGGCTTGCCGCCGGTCGCGATGAAGGTGTCTGTCCCGTTGACGGAAAGCTGCATGGCTCAAGTCCTTTGCGAGGCGCGCAGCGCCTGGCCGAGATCGTCGATGATGTCCTGCGCGGTCTCGATGCCGACCGAGAGCCGCACCAGCTCCTCGCCGATCCCGGCGGCCTTGAGCTGTTCGGCATCCATCTGCTGATGCGTGGTGCTCGCAGGGTGGATCACCAGCGTCTTGGCGTCGCCGACATTGGCGAGATGGCTGATCAGCTTCAGGGATTCGATGAACTTCTTGCCGGCGGCGCGGCCGCCCTTGATGCCGAAGCTGATGATCGAGCCGGCGCCGCGCGGCAACAGCTTCTTCGCCAGCGCGTAGTCCGGATGCGTCTCCAGCGACGGATGCAGCACCCAGTCGACCGCCTTGTTGGCGGCGAGGGCGTCCAGTACCGCATGGGTGTTGCTGACGTGGCGGTCCATGCGGACGCCGAGCGTCTCGATGCCCTGCAACAGCTGGAACGCATTGGTCGGCGACAGGCAGGCGCCGAAATCGCGCAGGCCCTCGGTGCGGGCGCGCATGATGAAGGCGGCCTTGCCGAACTGCTCGTCGAAGACGATGCCGTGATAGCCGGCATAGGGCTCGGTCAGCTGCGGGAATTTGCCGGAGGCGCGCCAGTCGAACCGGCCGCCATCGACAATGACGCCGCCGATGGCAATGCCGTGGCCGCCCATCCATTTGGTCGCCGAATTCATCGTGACGTCGGCGCCGAGCTCGATCGGCTGGCTCAGATAAGGCGTCGCGAAGGTGTTGTCGATCAGAAGCGGAATCTTTGCATCATGCGCGATTTGCGCCACCGCGGGGATATCGAGCACTTCGAGGCCGGGATTGCCGATGGTCTCGCCGATCACGAGCCGCGTGTTCGGCTTGATCGCGGCGCGGAATTCGTCGAGCGCGCGCGGCTTCACGAACGTCGTGGTGATGCCGAAGCGCGGCAGCGTGTGCGCCAAAATGTTGATGGTGCCGCCATAGAGCGAGGCGGAGGCGACGATATGGTCGCCGGCATTGAGCAGGGTCGCGATCGCCAGATGCATTGCGGCCATGCCGCTGGCGGTGCAGATCGCGCCGACGCCGCATTCGAGCGCGGCGATGCGCTCCTCCAGCACAGCGGTCGTCGGATTGGAGATGCGCGTATAGATGTGACCGGCGCGTTCAAGATTGAACAGCGCTGCGGCGTGGTCGGCGTCCTGGAACACGTAGGACGTGGTCTGATAGATCGGAACCGCGCGCGCGCCGGTCGCGGGATCGGGGCGCTGGCCGGCGTGCAGGCTCAGGGTTTCGAAGGCAGGCGGCTTGGGTGCGGGCATGCGAAACTCGTCAGGTCAGTCGATCGGAGTGATCGGTGCGTTGATTTAGACGTGAACTGCGGTGCGAACACGGCCGACATTGCCGAACACGCGCAAATAGCGCTCGACCTCGGACGGAATGCCGGTCGCCTTCTCCGGATTGTCGGAGAGTTTGACGGCCGGGCGTCCGTCGACCGACGTCACCTTGCAGACGATCGAGATCGGATCGAGCGCGGCGGTGCCGTCGGGCGCGCAGCCGACGAAATCGTTGGTGAGGTTGGTGCCCCAGCCGAAGCTGACGCGCACGCGGCCCTTGAAGTGATGGAACGTCTCCTCGATCGAGCCGACATCCATCGCGTCGGAGAACACCAACAGCTTCTCCTTCGGATCGCGGCCCTTCTGCTTCCACCACTTGATGATGTCTTCGCCGGCCGTGATCGGCGGCGCGCTGTCGGGACGAAAGCCGGTCCAGTCGGCGACCCAGTCGGGCGCATCGCGCAGGAACGGCTTGGTGCCGAACGCGTCGGGCAGGGCGATCAGCAGGTTGCCGCCATAGGTGTGGCGCCACTGATCGAGGATGCGATAGGGCGCCCAGCGCAGCGCCTCGTCGTCGTCGGCAAGTGCCGCAGCCACCATCGGCAGCTCATGCGCGTTGGTGCCGATCGCCTCGAGGTCGTTATCCATCGCGAGCAGCACGTTCGACGTTCCGGTGAAGGAGGGACCGAGGCCTTCCTTCACCGCCTCGACGCACCAGCGCTGCCAGAGGAAACCGTGGCGGCGGCGCGTGCCGAAATCGGACAGCCGCAAGCCATCCAGCTTGCGCAGCCGCTCGACCTTGGCCCACAGCTTGGCCTTGGCGCGGGCGTAGAGCACATCGAGCGCGAAGCGGCCGTAGGTCTTGGTCGCCGCGCGCGAGCGCAGCTCATTGAGGATCGCAAGCGCCGGGATCTCCCACATCGTGGTGTGGGTCCACGGCCCGTGGAAATGCAGCTCATACTGGCCGTCGACCTTGTTCAGCTCATATTCGGGCAGGCGGAAGGTCGAGAGCCAGTTGATGAAGTCGGGCGAGAACATCTGGGTCTTGCCGTAGAACGTGTTGCCGGCGAGCCAGATCAATTCCTTCTTGGCGAAGCGGATGGTGCGGGCGTGGTCGAGCTGGGCGCGCAGCTCGCCCTCGTCGATGACCTCGGCGAGCCGGATATGGGTCGAGCGGTTGATCACCGAAAACGTCGTGCGGGTGTCCGGATAGCACTCCCGGATCATCTGCAGCATCAACAGCTTGTAGAAATCGGTGTCCAGCAGGCTGCGCACGATCGGGTCGAGCCGCCAGCCATGGTTGTAGGTCCGGGTCGCGATATCTGTCACGGTCATGCGGGAACCTTAGCCTGCCGGGCGCCGCCCGCCCAGTGGGTTTTGCCCGGAACATGGCAGGTCAGCGCGCTATGGTCCGCCGTATACGGCCCACGGTTGCGGCAACATCGGTCCAGGCCGGTTTGCCCGGGGCAAATTGCCGCCGCAGGAACGTGACGAGCTCGGCGATCTGGCCGTCGCTCATGCTGTCCCTGAAGGCCGGCATGTAGCCGAGATCGGTCACGGCAGGCTTGGCGATGCCGTGCAGGATCACCTGGATCAGATTGTCAGGGACGTCGCTGTGCAGATTGCTGTTGAGCGCCAGCGACGGCCGGCTGCCGAACAGCGGCGGTCCGCCGACCTCATGGCAGACGGCGCAGGCGCCTTGATAGATCCGCCCGCCCGCGGACGCTGAGGTGGTCACAGCGGTCGTGGTCTCGAGCCGCGCGGCGAGCGCATCGTGAGCCGGCCGATCGGCGGTCTCGTTGAACGAGGCGAGGTAGACCGCCATCGCGCGGATATCCTGATCGGGCAGCGCGGCGAGCTCCTGCACGACCGGCGCCATCGGTCCTGCGGCAACGCCGTGGAAGCGGGACTCGCCGGTGCGCAGATAGGCGTAAAGCTCATCCTCGCTCCAGGGCACCGGCGCCTTCGACAGCGAGGTCAGCGCCGGCGCCTCCCAGCCCTCGGCGAAGCCGCCGGCGAGATAGGCGCGCTGCCGCTCGGCGCCGAGCGCATTGCGCGGCGAGTGACAGGCGCTGCAATGGCCCAGACTTTCGATCAGATAGGCACCGCGATTCCAGATCTCCGATTTCGATCGATCGGGCTGGAACGTACCCGGCTGATGGAACAGCGCATTCCATCCGGCGAGCAGCGGCCGCAGGTTGAACGGAAAGGCCAACGCGTTGCGAGGAGTTTCGGCGCGCACCGGCGCCTGCGCCATCAGATAGGCATAGAGCGCCTGCAGGTCGGCATCACTGGTCCTGGCAAAATGCGTGTACGGAAATGCCGGATAGAGATGGCGTCCGTCGCGATGAATGCCCTCGCGCATCGCGCGCTCGAAGGCGAGGTAGGACCAGGCGCCGATCCCGGTGTCGACGTCGGGCGTGATGTTGGTCGTGGTGATGATGCCGAACGGCGTTTCGAGCGGCCGGCCGCCGGCGTTGGTGATGCCGTGCTCTGATGTGTGACAGACGGCGCAGGCGCCCAGCCCTGCGAGCTCCTTGCCGCGAGCGATCGTCGCGGCGGAATAGACCGAGGCATCGGGCCGGGCAATCGGCGCGATCGCACGCCAGGGCAGAACGGCTGCGCCGACACCGATGGCTGCGGCGCAGACCGCGGCAATGCCGGCCAGAAGGCCGCCGCGCTTCGCAAATGGATTCTGCCATCTGTTCAGGTCAGCCGTCTGCGCGGGCGGTGGAAGCGGCGCGGGCGCGACGGGTTGCTCGCCACGCAATCCCTTCAAAATGCGATCCTGTGTGAACGGCAGCTCGCGAAAACGCACGCCGGTCGCGTCATAGATCGCATTGGCGATCGCGGCGGCGCTCGGCACCGAGGCGGACTCGCCGACGCCGAGCGGCGGCTGGTCCTGCCGCGGCAGCATCAACACGTCGATCTTCGGCAGATCGGGGAATTTGATGATGGGGTAGGCGCCCCATTCCCGCGCCGTCACCGCGCCGCGCTCGAAGGAGACTTCCTCCATCAGCGCGCGGCTGGTCGACTGGATGACGTTGCCTTCGATCTGGTGCCGCACGCCCTCCGGATTGATCATCAACCCGGAGTCCTGGCCGGCGACGACGCGGGTCACGCTGACATCGCCGGTCGCCTTGTTGACCGCGACGTCGGCAATCCAGGCCGACCATGCCGCGCCGTAGCCGGGAAACTTGCTGTGCACGTAGAGCGCATAGGCAAAGCCGCGGCCGCGAACGATGTCGCCTTCCGCCTCGGGCGCCTCGCGCACCGGGCGCGGCGTCCAGCCAGCGCGCTCGGCGACCGCGTTGACGAGATCGATCGCGCGCTTGTCCTTTAGATAGCGCAGCCGGTACTCGATTGGATCGACCTCGGCTGCGGCGGCAAGCTCGTCGATGTAGGACTCGTGCGCGAAGGTGTTCGGCAGCGCCGACACGCCGCGAAACCAGGAAGCGCGCACGATCGGCGGCATGTCGTTGGCGACCACGCGCATATTCTCGTAGTCGTAGGGCGGGATCGCGGTACGGTCTCCCATCTCGAACACGGCGGCTTCAGGTGCGATCCGTCCGGTGAGCAAGAGCGCGAGCGTCGGTGCGCCGTTCGAAGGATAATGCGTGGAAAAATCGTAGCCGGCGACGCTGCCGTCGGCGTTGAGGCCGCCATTGACGTCCATCAGCTGCGCGGTGCCCTTCGGCTCCCACGCATGTTCCTGCTCGCGGGTGAGCTGGACGCGCACCGGGCGGCCGACCGCGCGCGACAGCAGCAGCGCATCAGCGGAGACGTCGTCGGCGCAGTTGCGGCCGTAGCAGCCGGCGGCCTCCATCCTGATCACGTCGATCTCGGATTCCGGGCGCTGGATCAGCAGCGCAAGATCGCTGCGCAGGATGTGCGGGTTCTGGGTGCCGGACCAGACGCGGATCGCGCTCTCGCTATAGTCGGCAACCGCGCAGGACGGGCCGATCGAGCCGTGCATCTGGTAGGGCCAGAGGTAGGTGCGTTGCATCGGCGTGGCCGCTGCCTTGATCGCGGCATCGACATCGCCCTTGTCGATCAACTGGCGCGGCGTCGACGGATTGGCGCGCAGCGCCTTCTCGATGTCGGCAAGATCGGTCAGCGCCGGTCCAGGCTTCCAGCTCACCTTGAGCTGCGCGGCGGCCTTGATCGCGTTCTCCTCGCGCTCGGCGACGACGCCGACGAAATCGCCGATCCGCACCACCGCGAGAAGGCCGGGAATGTCGCGCACCGAGGCGTCATCGACCGCGATCAGGCTGGTGCCGACGAACGGGCCGGCATCGACGCCGGCGTAAGGCGGGCGGACGACACGGCCGTGCAGCATGCCGGGTACGCGGACGTCGTGGACATAGACGAGCTCGCCGGTGGCTTTCGCCGGCAGGTCGACGCGCGGCACCGACTTGCCGACGACGGAATAGGCGCTGACGGCCTTGACCGGAACGTCGTCGGCGAGCTCGAGCCGGATGGTCTCGTCAGCGATCAATTCGCCATAGCTGACGCTGCGGTTGTCGTGACCGCGGACCAGGCCGTCCTCGATCGTGAGGTCGTCGACTGGCAGTTCGAGCCGCTCCGCCGCGCGCGAAAGCAAAAAGTGCCGCGCCTGCGCCGCGGCCTTGCGCAGGGGAACGGCGGTGATCTGGATGGTTTCGCTTGCGATCGTCGCGCCCTGGTTCGGCACCACCGCGGTGTCACCGAGGATCACGACGACGCGGGCAAACGACACGTCGAGCTCTTCGGCGACGATCTGCCCGAGCGCGGTGCGGATGCCGGTGCCGAGATCGACATGGCCGTTATAGGCGTTGACCGAGCCGTCGGCCGTGATGGTGATGAAGGTCTCGAACGCGCCTTCCGCGCCGAGCACCGCGGGGCGAACGACGGACAGCGAGCCGCGCATGCGTTGCTCCGATCCCGCCATCAATCGCGCGCCTCGAGCGCGTGGCCGGCCGCACGCATGGCCGCGCGGACGATCTCGATATGCGCGCCGCAGCGGCAGAGATTGTAGCGCAGTGCTTCCAGCACCTCATGCTCGGATGGGGTCGGGTTGCGCGTCAGCAGCGCCTTGGTGGTGATGATCATGCCATTGAGACAATAGCCGCACTGTGCGGCCTGCTCGCGGATGAATGCATCCTGCACGGGATCGGGATGCTCGCGGCTGCCGAGACCTTCCAGCGTGACGATGTTGCGTCCGGCGCAGCCTTCGATCGGAATCACGCAGGCGCGCGCGGCGATGCCGTCGATCAGCACCGCGCAGGCGCCGCACTCACCGAGCCCGCAGCCGTATTTCGGTCCGTTCAATGCGAGGTCGTTGCGCAGCACGTAAAGCAATGCGGTGTCGGGAGCGGCGTCGACATCATGATTCCTGCCGTTCACGGTCAGGCGCATTGCCCCGGTTCTCCCCTGATGTTTGCGCTGCAACGCGCCAGCGTCCAAATCGCGCATGAGGATAACGTTTGTATACAAACGTGCAAGCGGCGGCATGCCGCGCTGCAGCGAGTGCACGCTTTATGAACAGGGTGCGCAAGCGAATGGCAAGGTTTGATTGCAAAGGCCGCTTGACAGGTCTCAAGCTCGCGCGCAGGATCATTCGTATACGAACGATATAGGCGGGAGGCGGAAGCGCAGTATGACCGACCGTCCCCGCAAGTCCAGGCTTGGTCACGATGGCTGACACAATGACCGTCGCCGCCGGCGACAAGATCCGCTGCGATGCCTGTCCGGTGATGTGCTACATCAAGCCGGGGGCGGCCGGCGCCTGCGATCGCTACGCCAACCACGATGGCACGCTGGTGCGCGTCGACCCGCATGTCGTGCTGGAGCGCGCCGTCTCGCACGGCGGCAAGCTGGTGCCGTTCCAGGTGAGCGGCGACTGGGACGGCAAGATCGTCCGCCAGCCCGATCTCTTCGTCACTGCGATCGGCGCCGGAACCACCTATCCGGATTACAAGCCGGCGCCTTTCATCGTGTCGTCGGAGGTTGACGGCGTCGACATGGTCACAGTCGTGACCGAAGGCATTTTCTCCTATTGCGGCGTCAAGGTGAAGATCGACACCGACCGCTATCTCGGCCCGGAAACCGCTATTGTCCGCGCGGAGGGCGAGGCGGTCGGCCATGTCACGACCAGCGAATATGGCTCGCAGATGCTTTCGCTCGGCGGCGTGCATCATCTGACCGGCGGCTCCAAGAAGGAAGGCCGCGTCACCTGCGACACACTGATGGATCTCTCCAACTGCAAGGCCGTGGAGCTTGTGATCGATGGCGGCGCCACCGTCGTGGTGCAGGCCGGCCGGCCGCCGATCGTCAATGGTGTGGCGGAAGAGCGCATGCGGGTCGGCTGCGGCTCGGCCACCATCGGCATGTTCGCCAAGCAATGGCACGGCAAGGTCGATGAGGTCGTGGTGGTCGATGACCACATCACCGGCGTGCTGAGCGAGCATCAGGCCGGCAAACTGCTCGACATCGCCGACACAGGCATCAAGATGAAGGGCCGGCGCTCGACGCCCGGCCGCTATTTCCAGGTCGCCGATCCCGGCACCGGATGGGGCGGCACCAACATCTCCGATCCGCTGTCGATCCTCGGTCCCTTCAATGCCAAGGAGGCGCGGCCCGGGCTCACCATGCTGATGGTCTCGACCACCGGCGAGCATGCGTCCTACTACGTGCTCGACGAGGCGCTGAAGCCGGTCGAGACCGAGATGCCGACGGACCTCAAATTTTCGGTCGAGCGCATCCAGGAGAATTGCGAGCCGGCACTGTGCACCGTGCTGTTCATGGGCGGCGCGGGCGGATCGCTGCGCGCCGGCGTCACCGACAATCCGGTGCGGCTGACCCGCTCGGTCAAGGACGCGCTGACGCGGGTGACCAGCGGCGGCGCGCCGGTCTATGTCTGGCCCGGCGGCGGCATCACCTTCATGGTCGATGTGACGCAGATGCCGGCCGGCGCCTTCGGCTATGTGCCGACCCCGGCATTGGTGGCGCCGATCGAGTTCACGATGCGGCTGTCCGACTATGCGGCGCTCGGCGGCCACATGGATTATGTCCGGCCGCTGTCCTCGCTGCGGGACAGCGCCGAGGTCCGGCCGATGCCGTATCTTCCCGGGCGGCGCGCATGACCAGGCTCCCGCAAATCGCGCTTCTTCCTGACGGCAAGCGGCTGCATTTGCAGGATGGCCCGATTGATCTGGTCGTCGAGGCCAAGGGCAGGGATGTGGACGTGACTGCCGCCTATCAGGCCGCGGCGGCGCGATTCACGGGCTTGCTTGACGAATTGTGCGCGGAACTTCCCGAGCTGCGCAGCGCGGCCGATCCCGACCGCTGCTTGCTGAAAGGCGTGGTCGCGCGGCGGATGCATGCGGCGGTCGCGACGTTTGCCGCCGACTGCTTCATCACGCCGATGGCGGCGGTCGCGGGCTCGGTCGCCGAGGAAATCCTTGGCGCGATGCTTGAGGCGGCAACGCTCGATCGCGCCTATGTCAACAATGGCGGCGACATCGCCCTGCATCTTGCCGATGGCGAACAATTCAGTGTCGGCCTGATGGACCGGCCGGACCGCCATGGCGTGATGCGCACGATGACCGTCGATGCCGACATGCCGGTCCGCGGCATTGCGACCAGCGGCCGCCACGGCCGCAGCTTCTCGCTCGGCATTGCCGATGCCGTCACGGTGCTGGCGCTGACGGCGTCGCAGGCCGATGCCGCGGCGACCGTGATCGCCAATGCGGTCGATCTGCCGGGTCATTCGGCGATCCTGCGCGTTCAGGCGAGCGAATTGCAGCCGGACAGCGATCTCGGCGTACGGTTGGTGACGCGCGATGTCGGGCCTCTGGCGGAACACGAGATCGAGCAGGCGCTCGAGGCGGGGGCGGCGCGGGCGCGCGACCTCCTGATGTCGGGATTGATCGAGGGCGCGGCATTGCGTCTACTGGGCGAAACGCGAATTGTCGGTGCAACTGGGGACGGGGCGCCGGCTGCGCACGCGTTTCAGGGACAAACGACAGACAACATGCTGCGGGCATGACCGGGAGCGAGGCTGATACGATGAGCGCCGTCATTCGCAAGATCGTCACCGTGGTCGAGGAGACCCATCTGGAGATGGGCAAGACCATCGCACCGCCGACCCGGCGCGCCGCCACGATCGCGGTGATCGAAAACCCCTTCGCCGGCCGCTATGTCGAGGATCTGTCGCCGCTGATCGCGATCGGCGAGGAGCTCGGCGAATTGCTCTCGAAGCGGGCGGTGGCCGCGCTCGGCATCGACGGCGCCAAGGCGCACAGCTACGGCAAGGCCGCCGCCGTCGGCGAGAATGGCGAGCTCGAGCACGCGGCCGCGATCCTGCATCCCAAGATGGGCGCGCCGGTGCGCAAGGTGCTGTCGAAGGGCGCGGCGCTG
The DNA here is from genome assembly GCF_036923295.1 of Bradyrhizobium sp. 26S5. Classification (NCBI taxonomy): domain Bacteria; kingdom Pseudomonadati; phylum Pseudomonadota; class Alphaproteobacteria; order Hyphomicrobiales; family Nitrobacteraceae; genus Bradyrhizobium; species Bradyrhizobium sp. 26S5. The sequence continues at coordinate 2,852,902 of NZ_CP145948.1, forward strand.
ATCCCGTCGTCGAAGAAGCGGTCGGGTCCCGGCACCACGCTGGATATTCCGCTCGGGCACAAGGACGCCGCCTTCGTGCGCAGCCATTTCGACGGCATGGAGGTGCAGATCAACGACGCGCCGCGGGCCAACGAGATCATGGTCGCGGTCGCGGTGACCGACAGCGGCCGGCCGCTGCCGCGGGTCGGCGGGCTGACGGTCGATGAGGTCAAAGGCGAAGACGGATTGCGATAATCTTTTGCAGAACAACTGGAGGACGGGATGCGTGGTTATTTCGTAGGGGCGAGATTGGCGATCGCGGTCGCGACCATGGCAACGAGCGCCATGACAACGCAGGCCTTGGCGCAGAGCGAGATCAAGGTCGGCGAGATCAACTCTTATTCCCTGCTGCCGGCGTTCACCGAGCCCTATCGCAAGGGCTGGCAGCTGGCGGTGGAAGAGATCAACGCGGCCGGCGGCATCAACGGCAAGAAGCTCGTGGTCATCTCCAAGGATGACGGCGGCAAGCCGGCGGATGCGCAGACCGCGGCGAACGAACTGGTGTCGAGCGAAAACGTCGCGATGCTCACCGGCACGTTCCTTTCCAATATCGGCCTCGCCGTCAGCGATTTTGCAAATCAGAAGAAGGTGTTTTTCCTGGCGGCAGAGCCGCTAACCGACGCCATCACCTGGTCGAAGGGCAACCGCTACACGTTCCGCCTGCGTCCCTCCAACTATATGCAGGCCGCGATGCTGGTTGAAGAAGCGGCGAAGCTTCCCGCAAAACGCTGGGCGACGATCGCGCCGAACTATGAATACGGCCAGTCGGCGGTCGCGGTGTTCAAGAAGCTGATGTCGGAGAAGCGGCCCGACATCCAGTGGGTCGACGAGCAATGGCCGCCGCAGGGCAAGATCGACGCCGGCCCAGTGGTGCAGGCGGTTGCCGCAGCGAATCCGGAGGCGATCCTCAACGTCACCTTCGGCGCCGACCTCGTCAAGCTCGTGCGCGAGGGTAACACCCGCGGCCTGTTCAAGGACCGCAAGGTGGTGAGCTTCCTGACCGGCGAGCCGGAATATCTCGATCCGCTGAAGGACGAGACGCCGGAGGGCTGGATCGTCACCGGCTATCCCTGGTATTCGATCAAGACACCCGAGCACGACGCGTTCCTGAAGGCTTACCAGGCCAAGTACAACGACTATCCGCGGCTCGGTTCGATCGTCGGCTACCAGACCATCAAGGCGGCGGCGGCGATCCTTGCGAAAGCCGGCTCGACCGATCCGGAGAAGCTGATCGCGGCGGCCGAGGGCATCTCGATGCCGTCGCCGTTCGGCGAGATCACCTTCCGCAAGATCGATCACCAGTCGACGCTCGGGGCCTTCACCGGCAAGACGGCGCTGAAGGACGGCAAGGGCATCATGGTCGACAGCGCCTATCGCAAGGGCTCGGACTATCTGCCCAGCGATGCCGAAATCGAGAAGCTGCGGCCGAAGGATTGATTTCTCTTCTCCCTCGCCCCGCTCTTGCGGGGAGAGGGCGTAGGCGGCCTACGGCCGCCGTCTAGAATGAACGCCGATGCGAAGCATCGGCTCTGGTGAGGGGCTTTCTCCACGAGTCGTGCTCGCGGAGAGTCCCCCTCACCCGAATTCAAGCTGACGCTTGAATTCGACCTCTCCCCGCAAGCGGGGCGAGGTGAACGGAAACTCCAACGCGGACCGCCCATGGCCTTCTATATCGTCCAGTTCCTGACCGGTCTTGCCAGCGCGGCGTCGCTGTTCCTGGTCGCTTCGGGTCTGTCGATCATCTTCGGCGTGACGCGGATCGTGAATTTCGCGCATGGCGCGTTCTACATGCTCGGCGCCTATGTTGCCTTCACGCTGACCGAGCGCTTCGCCGGCGCGCTCGGCTTCTGGGGCGGCATCGTCGTTGCGGCGTTGATCGTTGCCGTGATCGGCGTGCTGGTGGAGATGCTGCTGCTGCGCCGGATCTATCATGCTCCCGAGCTGTTCCAGCTGTTGGCCACCTTCGGCTTGACGCTGATGGTCGAAGACCTCGTGGTGTTGATCTGGGGCCCGGACGATCTGGTCGGGCGCCGCGCGCCGGGCTTCAAGGGCGCGGTCGATTTCTTTGGCCAGAACATTCCAAGCTACGATCTGTTCCTGATCGTGCTCGGCCCCGTCGTGCTCGGCGTCCTCTGGCTGCTGTTCCAGCGCACCCGCTGGGGCGTCCTGGTGCGCGCGGCAACGCAGGACCGCGACATGGTCGCAGCGCTCGGCGTCAATCAGAAATGGCTGTTCACCAGCGTGTTCGCGGTCGGCGTCTTCCTCGCCGCGCTCGGCGGCGCACTGCAGATTCCGCGCGATGCCGTGCATCACGCGATGGACCTGCGTATCATCGTCGAGGTCTTCGTCGTGGTCGTGATCGGCGGCCTCGGCAGCATCATCGGCGCCTTTGTAGCGGCGGTGCTGGTGTCGGAGCTCAACGCCTTCGGCATCCTGATCTTCCCGAAGATCTCCATCATCCTGGTGTTCCTGGTGATGGCGGTGGTGCTGATCGTCCGTCCCTGGGGCCTGTTCGGCAAGCCGGAGGCGCCGGCGCGGCGCACGCCGGGCCTCACGGTCAATCCGTGGCGGCCGCTGACGGCGAATGAGCGGCTTGCCGCGATCGCCGTGCTCGTCGTCGCCGCAGTGCTGCCGTTCGTTGCCGGCAATTACGTGCTCACGGTCGGCTCGGAGATCGCGATCTTCGTGATCTTCGCGGTCAGCCTGCATTTCCTGATGTCGGTCGGCGGGCTCGCCTCGTTCGGCCATGCCGCTTATTTCGGCCTCGGCGCCTATGGCGTGGCGCTGCTCGCCAAGATGGTGGGCTTGCCGATGATCGCCTGCCTGCTGCTCGGCCCGCTCCTTGGGCTGCTCGGCGCGGCCGTGTTCGGCTTCTTCGCGGTGCAGCTCTCCGGGGTCTATTTCGCGATGCTGACGCTGGCCTTTGCCCAGATCGTGTGGTCGATCGCGTTCCAGTGGGTGTCGGTGACCGGCGGCGACAATGGCATTCTCGGGGTCTGGCCTTCGAGCTGGGCGGCGAGCCCGGCGCACTTCTACTGGCTGTCGCTCGGCATCGCCGCGCTCGCGGTCGTGATCCTCCGCATCATCGTGTTCTCGCCGTTCGGCTTCGCGCTGCGCGCCACGCGCGACTCTCCGCTGCGCAGCGAAGCGATCGGCATCAACGGCAAGCGCATCCAGTGGACCGCCTTCGTGATCGCGGGCACGGTCGCCGGGCTCGCCGGCGCGCTGTTCGCCTACCTCAAGGGCAGCGTGTTCCCCGACAACATGGGCATCTCGCTGTCGGTCGATGCGCTGGTCATGGTGCTGCTCGGCGGCGTCGAGACGGTATCGGGCGCAGTGGTCGGGGCGATCGTCTACAAGGCGCTCAACATCTGGCTGATCAGCCAGACCGATCTCTCCAAGCTCGTGCTCGGCGGCTTCGTCGTGCTGATCGTGGTCGCCTTCCCGAAAGGCATCGTCGGCACGCTGGAAGCGTTGCTGCATCGCCGGCGCAAATCCGGATCGTCGTCGTCACCGCTGCTCACCTCCCGCATCGAGACCGCCGAATGAGCATGGCCCCCACATTGCTGTCGGTCGAAGGGCTGACCAAATCCTATGGCGGCGTGCATGCGGTGCGCGGCGTCTCCTTTGAATTGCGCGCCGGCGAGATCCTGGCGCTGATCGGGCCGAACGGCGCGGGCAAGAGCACCTGCTTCGACATGCTCAACGGCCAGAACATTCCGGACTCCGGCCGCATCCGCGTGCTGGGGGCGGAGACCACCGGCAAGAAGCCGCGCGTGATCTGGCGCATGGGCGTCGGCCGCACCTTCCAGATCGCGGCGACATTCCCGACCATGACGGTGCGCGAGAACGTGCAGGTTGCGCTGGTCTCGTATGGCGGGCAATTGTTCAATCTCTGGGCCTCGACCGCGGGCCAGGCCCGCGACGAGGCCGGACGGCTGCTCGATCTGGTCGGCATGGGCGCCTATGCGGAGCGGCCCTGCGGCGAGCTCGCCTATGGTGACGTCAAGCGGCTCGAGCTTGCGATCGCGCTCGCCAACCAGCCGAAGCTGCTGCTGATGGACGAGCCGACCGCCGGCATGGCGCCGCGCGAGCGCGTCGAGCTGATGCGGCTGACCGCACGGATCGCCCGCGAGCAGTCGATTGGCGTTCTCTTCACCGAGCACGACATGGATGTGGTGTTCGAGCATGCCGACCGCATCCTGGTGCTCAACCGCGGCAGCCTGATCGCCGAAGGCTCACCCGAAGAGGTGCGCGGTAATGCCCAGGTGCGGGCGATCTATCTCGGCGAAGGCTTGCTTTACGATGCGCGGCATCGCGAGGGAGCATCCGCATGAAGCTCACGGTGAAGGACCTCAACAGCTTCTACGGTCCGGCGCACATCCTGTTCGACATCGCGCTCGAGGTCGGCGAGGGCCAGGTGGTGGCATTGCTCGGGCGCAACGGCGCCGGCAAGTCGACCACGTTCCGCTCCATCGTCGGCCTGGTCGAGAACCGCTCCGGCCGCATCATGTTCGAGGGCAGGGATGTCTCGGTGCTGCCGACGCACGCGATCGTGCGCGGCGGCCTCGGCTATGTGCCGGAAGAGCGGCGCATCTTCACCGATCTGACGGTCGAGGAAAATCTCGAGGTCGGCCGCCAGCCGAAGCGGGCCGGCGCGCCGCAATGGGATCGCGACAAACTGTTCAAGCTGTTTCCGAACCTCGGCGAGATGCGGGGACGGCCCGGCGGCCGCATGAGCGGCGGCGAGCAGCAGATGCTGACGATTGCGCGCACGCTGATGGGCAATCCGTCGCTGGTGCTGCTCGATGAGCCCTCGGAAGGCCTGTCGCCGAAGATCGTCGAGCAGATGGTCGATGCGATCCTGGCGATGAAGAAAGAGGGCGTCAGCATCGTCGTCTCCGAGCAGAATCTGCATTTCGCCCGGCTGATCTCGGATCGCGCCTACATTATCGAGCGCGGCCGGATCTGTTTCGGCGGCACCATGGCGGAGCTCGATGCGCGTCCGGATGTCCGCGACGCGCATCTGTCGCTGTAAGGGCGGGGTAAAACAATGGCGAGGAGTGCTGCACAGAAGCGAAACGGGAAGGCGGCGAAGCCGGGTTACGTGCTGGACGAGCAGATCGGCTTCATCCTGCGTCAGGTGTCGCAGCGCCACGCCACGATCTTCGCCCGCGAGATCGGCATCAACCTGACGCCGACGCAATGGGCCGCGCTCTCGAAGCTGTCGGAGGTCGGCGCCTGCTCGCAGAACCAATTGGGGCGGCTGACCTCCATGGACGTTGCGACCATCAAGGGCGTGATCGATCGCCTGACCGCGCGCGGCCTGACCGAGACCTCGCCCGATCCCGACGATGGCCGCCGGCTGATGGTCAGTTTGACGCGCGCCGGCCAGCAGATGGCCGACAAGGCCGCGCCGAACGCGTTTGTGATTTCGAAGGAGACGCTGGCGCCGCTCGACGCCAAGGAGCGCGAGACGCTGATGGCGCTGCTCGGTAAGTTGCGGTGATCTATCTATCACCGTCACCCCCGCGCAAAGGCTTCGCCTTTGTCGCTGGAGGAGCCGCGCGGAGCGCGGCGTCTCGAAGGGTCGACGGCCCGGCTGTCTGCCATGGGCCGTGCATCCTTCGAGGCTCGCCCAGCGCCGCAAGGCTCGCACCTCCAGCGACAACGGCAGAGCCGTTGCGCGGGGATGACGGGTCATCTATCGCGCCTACGTCGCCACGACCTCCGCCACCTTGCTTGCTGACGGGCGCATCACGCGCGAATTATGTCGCAACACCAAGGGCCAGCGCGACGGCGCCGACCAGCACCAGGCTGAGCGCCCAAACCGCGTCCAGATTGAACCAGCTCCGCGCCACGAATTTGAGACCCAGATAGCGGTAGACCAGCCACGCCAGACATCCACCGGCGGCGATCATCGCGCCGGCATGGACGAGGGAGACCAGCACGGCCATCGTGAGGCTGGTGTCGATCAGGCTGTTGGCGGCGGCGTGGCCCTGGTCCGGCGCAGCCTCGCGGCACAGCCCCAGATAGATCGGCACCAGCATCAGCGCCGCGCCGTGGGCGATCGCCACCGCGAAGGACCACAAGGCGAGTTGCGTCGGTGGTATCCGCGCCAGGGCCCGTGGATGGCGCCGGTCGATCAGCCGATAGAGGCCGAACAAGATCACAAGCAGGCTGGCGCCGATCCGGATCGTGCGCTGCCATTCGACAAGAGTGACGAGCAATGCAAAGGGCAGGATCACGAGCAGCATCGCCAGCAGGTGGCCGATTGCCAGCGGGCCGAGCGCGGCGAGCAGCGCGCGCGAACTCCTTTGCATCAAACCCGCTGAAACCGCGAGCGGCCAGCCCATGCCCGGGTTGATCCCGTGGTAGAGGCCGCTCGCGATGACCGCCAGCCAGAGCCAGGCCGGTGTCCAGTGGGCTGCACTCACATTCAGGCCGACGGATAGCAGAACGAATCCGTCGAGCAGTCGCCGCCGTCGAGCCGGATCTGGTGGGCGCGGTAGCCGTCGGGGAAGGTGACCCAGTAGTTCTTTGCCAGTTCAAGGCCGCCGCCCGGGCTCGCATTCGCCATCACCTGGGCGCCGGGAATGCCTTGCGGATAGAACTGGTCGTCCCAGGTCGAGTAGAGCGAATTGGTCCAGTAGACCCGCTTGCCGTCGCGGCTGATCTCGACCATTTGCGGACCGCCGGCAAATGGCTGGCCGTTGGGGTGAGGAGTGCGGCTGACGATACCGCCGATGCGGACCGATCCGGCGAGCTTTGGCTTGCGCGGATTGCTGACATCGTATTGGCGCATCTCGCCGGTGGCCCAGCAGGCGACATAAAGGAATTTGTCGTCCATCGACAGATCGATGTCGGTCACCAGCGGCGGCACGGCGCCGAAGCCTTGCAGCAGCGGCGGCAGTTGCTCCTTCGGTGCGGGCTCGGGCGGTATCGTCACCGTCTTCTCGATATGAAACTTGCCGCCCTCGCGCCACCAGGTCCAGATCGAACCTTCGAGGTTGGTGGTATCGACCACGACCCCGACGAAGCCGTATTCGCGAACCGGATCGTGCGCGGGACGTACCTCCAGCGCCATTTGATGGTTGGCGCCGAGATCGATGGTTTGGACATTGCGCCGCGCGCGCAGATCCCAGAAGTGGAGGCGATGTCCGTATTTGTTCGAGAGCAGGTCCTCCGGCACGATCCCGTTCTCGAATTGCGGCGGCAGCGCCCATTCGCTGCTCACCATGTAGTCGCGCGGCAGGTTCCACCAGAAGTCATAGTGCTTGGTCTGGGGACCGCGATCGATCTCCCAGCGTCCGAGCACCTCGAATGTCTCGCAGTCCATGATGAAGACGCCGGGCGGCCCATCGGTGCCGTCCTTGCCGCCGCCGCCGAGCGTGGAGACGTAAATGCCGTCCGGTCCGCAGTGGATCGTATGCGGCCGCGAATAGCCGGTCTTCCTGAACACCTCCTCGGGCTCGATGATCTTGTGGATCTTGGCCTGCGTCGGATCCGGCTTGGTGTCGATGATGTAGATCCGCGACGACCGCATGCCGGGGACGATGAGATAGCGACGCTCGATAAAGGCATGTCCCGCAAGCGGCGACAACGCCGACGAACACGCGTTCCAGCCGAAATGGTGAAACTCGTCGCCCTTGTTGGGCATCGTCACGGTGTGGACGATCTTGCTGTAGGTCGGCGAGCCCGGCTTGACGTCGATGACGGCGAGCGCGTCGGGCTTTGAAAAGTCCGGGCTGAGCAGCACGGTGTAGGCGAAGTTCTCTGCCGGAGCTTCCATCGCAAGCTTCGGCGACGCGTGAAACGTGGGATCTGGCCTGATCGTCATCGTGCTGCCTCCTGTTTGTCTGCTGTGGACCAACACGGCGCGGCGGCATGCGGCAGGAACTAATCCGGATCGTCGCGTGTCTCTTGTGAGTGCCGCCGGCTAGGTTCGCGTGGCGGCACGATACACCCCAATGGTGACAGGTGAAAACAAGGTTCAGCTTCGGAGGCGGCGCGGCAAAGACGCGCGGCGCCGTGCCCGTGATCCAGCAGCTTCTTCAAGAGGTTGGATAAGCGCCGCTTTGCTGTCCTCTACGGACCAATCTTTCACCGTCACCCTGAGGAGCGCGCAGTGCGTCTCGAAGGGTCGACGGCCCGGTTCTTGGCCGCGGGCCGTTCATCCTTCGAGGCACGCTGCGCGTGTACCTCCAGCCACAACGGCGAAGCCGTTGCGCGGGGGTGACGAGGCCACTTATCGCGATTACTTCGCCACGATCTCCGGCACCTTGCCCGCGGGCGGGGTGTTGCGGCTGCGCTGGGTACGGACGATGCCGTCGATAATGGTCATGCCGATGCCCGGGAGATCGCCGAGCTGAACGCTCTCCAGGATGTTCCTGCCCGGCGAGTGCTGGGCCTTGTCCATCAGCACGAAATCGGCGGAGCGGCCGACCTCGATCAGGCCGCAATCGAGCTCGCGCATCCGCGCGGTGTTGCCGGTGGCGAGGCAGAACGCCAGCTCGGCGGGCAGTTCCCCCAGCGAGGACAGCAGCGAGACCATCCGCAAAATGCCGAGCGGCTGCACGCCGGAGCCGGCCGGCGCATCGGTGCCGAGGATGACGCGGTGCAGGTCGCCCATCTCGCGCGCGATGCGCAGCGTGAACAGCGCCGAGCGCTCATTGCCGTTATGCACCAGCTCGAGCCCGCGCTTGCAGCCCTCGCAGATGCAGCGGATCTGGTCGTCCGGCAGCGCGGTGTGGCCGCCATTGATGTGGCCGACCACGTCGGTGTCGGCCTCCAGCACCACGTCCTTGTCGATCAGGCCGGAGCCGGGGATCGAGGGGCCACCGGTGTGGATCGTGCTCTGGATGCCGTATTTGCGGGCCCAGCCGACCATCTTCCGCGCGGTGGGGCCGTCCTTGACGCCGCCGAGCCCGACCTCGCCGAGCAGCTTGACGCCGGCGGCGGCCAATTCCTTGAAATCGTCCTCCACCATCTCGCATTCGATCACCGGCGCGCCGGCATGCACTTTCACGCCGCCCGGCCGCAGCGTCCAGAACGCGCGCTGCGCGAAGATCGCCATCGCCTTCAGTCCGACCACGTCGCGCGGACGCCCGGGCATGTGCACCTCGCCGGCCGAGATCATGGTGGTGACGCCGCCGTGCAGATAGCTGTCGATCCAGTTGATCTGGTTCTGCCGCGGCGTCCAGTCGCCGGCGACGGGATGGACGTGGCTGTCGATCAGGCCGGGCGCGACCGTGGTGCCGTTGGCATCGACGATGGTGGTCGCGCCTTCGGTGTCGACGTCCTTGAACCGGCCGATCGCGGTGATCTTGCCGTTCTCGGCGACGATGGTATCGGCGTCCAGAATCGGCCTTTCCAGGGCTCCCGACAGCAGTAGCCCGATATTGCGGATCACCAGCTTGCTGGGGCCGGTGGCCTGGGGCGCGTCGTGAGCCATGGGTGTTTTCCTTCTGTTTCTGCCGAAATTGCCCGGGAATTTGAGCCCGGCTTGACTTTCGGATCAAGCCGGATTATTCGTTTGTATACGAATGATCGTATACAAACGATCCGGCCGGTCAACGGGGTTCAAGTCCTCGACCCGCCGCAGCACAGATCAGGGATTGGTGCGATGAGCAATTTCAACCAGGAAAGCGTCCTCAGCGTTCATCACTGGACCGACACGCTGTTCTCCTTCACCACCACCCGCAACCCGTCGTTCCGCTTCCGCAACGGCGAGTTCACCATGATCGGTCTCAAGGTCGGCGAGAAGCCGCTGCTGCGGGCCTACAGCGTCGCCAGCGCGAATTACGAGGACACGCTCGAGTTCTTCTCGATCAAGGTTCCGGACGGCCCGCTGACCTCGCGCCTGCAGCACCTCAAGGAAGGCGACGAGATCATTGTCAGCCGCAAGGCCACCGGCACGCTTGTCATCGACAACCTTGAGGACGGCCGCAACCTCTATCTGGTCGGCACCGGCACCGGCCTCGCCCCGTTCCTCAGCGTGATCAAGGATCCCGAGACCTATGACCGCTTCGAGAAGGTCGTGCTGCTGCACGGCTGCCGCCGTGTCAAGGAGCTCGCCTATGGCGAGATGATCACCGAGCGGCTGCCGCAGGACGAACTGATCGGCGATCTGGTGCGCGACCAGCTGATCTACTACCCGACCGTGACGCGCGATCCGTTCCGCAACCGCGGCCGCATCACCGACCTCATCACCTCGGGCAAGCTGTTCGCCGACATCGGTCTGCCAGCGCTCGATCCCGCGCATGACCGCGTCATGATCTGCGGCTCGCCGGCGCTGGTCGCCGGCACCCGCACGCTGCTGAATGGCCGCGGCTTCGTCGAGGGCAATCACGGCGAGCCCGCGCAGTTCGTGGTCGAGAAAGCGTTCGCCGAGCGCTGATCTTCGCACTGATCTCCAGCCCCGTCATTGCGAAGAGTTCGCGACAAAATTGCAATGCAATTTTGCGCTGAAGCGACGAAGCAATCCATCTTCCGGTACAGCCGGAAGCAATGGATTGCTTCGCTCCGCTTGACAAAGCTGATGCGGCTTACGGCCGGACCGCCGGCGCTTCGATCGGCATGCCGCGCGCCCGCGACATCAGGTAGAGCTCGAGCTCGACGAGCTCCGGCGAACCATAGTCGTAGGCCTGCGCGCGGATGCCGGTGATGCAGGCGCGCAGCCGCCGCTGCAGCGACCCGAGCGACTGCCATTCCAGCCGATAGAGCGGATAGCCGGTCGGCTGCGCCTGCGTGATCGCGCTGCCCGCGAGCTTCTTGTCCCAATTGTCGTCGTGGCAGTTAGTGCAGCCGAGATTGAGCTGGCCCTGCCGCTGCATGAACAGTGCGTGGCCCTTCTCGACGAAGGGCGCGAGCTCCGGATCGTCGCCGGTTGCGATCGGCATCCCGCGCGACTGCTGTGCGACATAGGCTGATAGCGCCAGCAGCTCGCGGCTTTCATAGGCGAATGGTGACGCCTGCTGGTGGTTGGTGCGGCAGAGGTTGATCCGCCCTTCGAGGTCAACCGGCTTTCCCAGGGCCTTCTCGAACGCCGGATAGTGTGCCGCGACGCCCTTCATGCTGACGCGCGCATCATGGTGGCAGTCGGCGCAGGCCTTGTCCGCGCTGCCGGCCTTGCGCTTCCACAAAGCCTCGCCGTCGAGCACAAACAGCATGCCGGGATTGGCGGTGTCCTCGTCCTGCATCGCCCTGGTGTCCGCGCTCATGAAGCTATAGCCGGAGCGGCGCTCGGCCTGCGGGATCTCGGTGGCGCGCGCTGCGCCCGCCATCGCCGTCAGCAGCGCAATGCAGACCGCAATCCTCATTCGACCGTGATCGAAGCCTGCGCGGTCTCCGAAAACCCCTTGTCGCCGATCCACTCGAATTCGAACTTGCCGCTTTCGGTCACGGTGGTGAAGAAGGTGATGAACGGATTGGCGGCGATTGCCGGATAAAGGTCGGCGCGGAAGATCTGTGTACCGTTGAAGCGACAAGTGAAGCTTGTGATGATGTCCCGCGGCACCACGTCGCCCGACGCGGTGTGGCGGTAGCCGGTCTCCATGGTGTGCGACATCAGCGTCTTGATCTCGATGATGCTGCCGCGCCTGGCCTTGGCCGGCACGTTGATCAAAGCCGATGGCATCAGATCGCCTCCTCGGTGCAGGCGGCGAGCGTCACCACGACATCAGCGGTCGCCGACCAGAACGTGTCGTCGGAGAGCCGCGCAATCGCCGTGACCTTCTGGCTGTCGGCGAGGCGGATGCGGGTCGATACCTGGGCGCGGCCGGCGCGCGGTGTGAGATAGAAATTGCCGATGTTCGGCTGCGGGTTCTTCTCGTTGAAGATGTGGATGCTCTTCACATACTCGTCCGGCGTCATCGGGCTCGCGACGCTGACCGTCATCGGCACGGTGTTGCCGTTCTCGACCAGCGGCGGGATGTCGAGCTTCACCTTGCCGGTCCGCACATCGGCTTCGCCGACGACATTGCGGATCGCGGACTGCAGCATCGCGGGCGTGGCGTCGGCCGGCCGCACGATCACCAGCACCGCGGCACCGCCGGTGAGGCTCAGGAACGTGCGACGTGTGGTGTGGTCCGAATTCGTCATTCCTAGGTCCTAGTTCCGTAGCGTTACCAGATAGGCCACGATGTCCTCGATCTGCTCCGCCGACAGGATCGGCTTGTCGCGCCATGAGGTGCCGACGCGCGTGAGCCCATCGACTCGATAGTAGGACGGCATGATCGTCGCCGCGTTGAGATGCGCCGCATCGACCAGCCGGAGCCGCAACTGTCCTTCCGACCAGCGGGCGCCGCTCCCAGTGAGGTTCGGCGCGAGGTCGCCCTGGAACGCCTGCTCCGGAAATGGGCCGCTGTGGCAGAGGATGCAAGTCGAGGAACGCTCGACGATCAGCGCACGGCCACGAGTCGCGTCGCCCTTTGTTGCCGTCAGCGGTTGCGGGATCGCCTCGCCGACCACGGTATAGGGGCGCAGTGCTTCGGCGCCGGCAGGCACGTTAGCTGCGAACGCGGCTACTGCGAGCAACGCCATGAGGGAGAGCCTAGCCAAAGGCCTCTCCCGTGATGGTCCTGAACCAGTCAAGCGCCTGATCAGCCTCGCGTTGGCGCACCTCGCGCGGCGCGTCGACCGGGCTCGTGGTCACCTCGGCCTCGCCGTATTGATCTTCCTTCGGCTGATAGATGCCCTTCAGGGAGAAGGCGTAGCCCGGGGCGACCGTGTTGTAGCATGCGCCATCGAGCCGCGGCATCTCCGGCGCCTTGCCTGCAAGTGAATTCACGATCGCCGCCGCACAGGCCCGGCCTTGCGCGGCCGCCGCGGAAGCGGATTTCGGAATCCCGCCGGCGATCGCGGCGTCGCCGATGACATGGATGTTGGGCACGAGCTTCGAGGCAAAGCTGACCGGATCGATCGGGCACCAGCCGGTGTGGTCGGCGGCACCGGCGATCTCGGCGATGCGGCCGGCTCGCTGCGGCGGGATCACATTGGCGACCGCGGCGGTGTAGTTGCCGAAGTCTGTGACGATCTCATTGGTCGCCGGATTGACCGACGTCACCCGGCCGCCTTGTGATAGCGCGATCCGTTCAATCATGCCGGGATAGAGTTCCGCCCAGGCTCTCTCGAACAGCTTCTGCTGCGAGTAATTGTCCTTGGCGTCGAGCACCAGGATTTTTGAGCGGGGCTTCTTCGCTTTCAGATAATGCGCGATCAGGCTGGCGCGCTCGTAGGGTGCCGGCGGACAGCGCAGCGGCGCGGCGGGGACGGCGATCACGACGAGGCCGCCATCATCCATGGCTTCGAGCTGCCCGCGCAGCAGCATGGTCTGCGCGCCGGCCTTCCAGGCGTGCGGCATCTTCTCCGCCGCCGCCTCGTCATAGCCGGAGAGCGCGTCGAAGCGCATATCGATGCCGGGCGCGAGCACGAGCCCGTCATAGAGGAGCGTTGTGCCATCAGAGAGAACGATGCTACGCGCTTGCGCATCGACTTTAGTGGCTGCCTGTGCGGCAACCGCGATGCCGTCGGCTGCGACCTTGTCGTAGGTGAATTGCTGCGCGGAAAGCTCGCGCAGGCCTGCGATCACCTCGTTGCTGAACGGGCAGGCGGTGAAAATCTTGTTCGGTTCGACCAGCGTAACCTGAAGTTTTGCGTCGAGTCGCCGCAGCGCCCGCGCACAGGCCGCGCCGCCGAAGCCGCCGCCGATCACCGCGATCCGCGGCGCGCCTTGCGCCAACGACGGATGCGCCAACGCGGCCGCCGCTACGATAGTAGCGGCGCCACGGACGACATCCCTGCGCGTCTGAAGACGCGAGACGGCCATGCACGATAATCCTGGGGAGGGGGCGGCGGCCGCTCGGGCCGCCGCTTCTGGTTTGATCAGGCGAAGCTGATGTTCTGGTTGCGCAGCGGGAAGTTGCGGATGCGTTTTCCCGTCGCCGCGAAATAGGCGTTGAGCACCGCCGGCGCCGCGACGCCGATGGTCGGCTCGCCGACGCCGCCCCAGAACCCGCCGCTCGGCACCATCACCGATTCCACCTTCGGCATTTCGTTGATGCGCATCGAGTTGTAGGTGTCGAAGTTGGTCTGCTCGATGCGGCCATCCTTCACGGTGCAGCCGCCGTAGAACAGCGCGCTGAGGCCATAGACGAAGGAGCCCGCGATCTGTCGTTCCACCTGCGCCGGATTGACGACATAGCCGGGATCGGTGGAGGCGACGATGCGATGCACCTTGATCTTGCTGCCGTCGGTCACCGAGATCTCGGCAGCGCCGGCAACATAGCTGCCATAGCCCATCACCTGCGCGATGCCGCGATAGACGCCCTTCGGCGCCGGCGTGCTCCAGCCGATCTTCTCGGCCACGGCGTTGAGCACCGCGAGGTGCTTGGGGTTCTTGCCCATCAGCTTGCGGCGGAATTCGAGCGGGTCCTGGCCGGCAGCCAGCGCCAGCTCATCCATGAAGCATTCCATGTAGATCGCGTTGTGATTGACGTTGACGCCGCGCCAGAAGCCCGGCGGGACGTGCGGGTTGCGCATCGAATGCTCGACCAGCAGGTTCGGCACCGAATAGCCGATCGCGGCCTCGCCGGCTTGCGCGACGCCCTGGAACGCGGCGGGGTCCATGCCGTTCTGCAGCGCTTCCGGGCGCACGGAGAACAGGATGGATTGGCCGGACAGCCGGTAGTGCAGCGCGACCAGGTTGTTGTCGGCATCGAACGCGCCGGTCAGCTTGCACTGCGTGATCGGGTGATACTTGCCGTGCTGCATGTCTTCTTCGCGCGACCACAACAGCTTGATTGGCGTGCCCGGCATCTGCTTGGCGATCGCCACCGCCTGCCGCACATAGTCGGTCATGCCGCGCCGGCCGAAGCCGCCGCCGAGCATCAGCTTGTGCACGTCGACCTTGTCCGCCGGCAGGCCCGAGGCCTCGAGCGCTGCGGCGAACGCCGCCTCGCCATTCTGGGTGCCGCACCACACCTCGCACTTCTCAGGCGTGTAGAGCACGGTGGCGTTCATCGGCTCCATCGTGGCGTGGTTCTGGTAGGGATAGCTGTAGACCGCCTCGACCTTCTTGGCCGCACTGGCGATCGCCGCCTTGGCATCGCCGTTCTGGTTGCCGACATAGGCCGGCTGGGTATTGTCGAGACCCTCGGCGAGCCATTTTGCGATCGTCTCGCTGGAGACCTTTGCGTTGGAGCCTTCGTCCCAGACGATCGGCAGCGCATCTAGCGCGGTCTTGGCGTGCCACCAGGTGTCGGCGACGACGGCCACGGCGCTGTCGCCGACCGGCACCACCTTCCTGACGCCCTTCATGCCGGCGATCTTGGCTTCGTCGAAGCTTTTCACCTTGCCGCCGAACACCGGGCAGTCCTTGATCGCGGCGTTCAGCATGCCGGGCAGCTTGACGTCGATGCCGTAGGTCATCTTGCCGGTGGTCTTGTCGACGGTGTCGAGCCGCTTCAGACCCTTGCCGGCGATGGTCCAGTCCTTCGGGTCCTTCAGCTTGACGTCGGCCGGCGGCTCGAGCTTGGCCGCGGCTTCTGCAACCTTGCCGTAGGTCGTGGTCTTGCCCGACGGCGTATGGGTGATGACGCTGTTGGCCGCCTTGCACTCCGAGGCCGGCACCTTCCACTCATTGGCCGCCGCCTGGATCAGCATCACGCGTGCCGTGGCGCCGCCCTTGCGGACATAGTCCTGCGAGGTGCGGATGCCGCGGCTGCCGCCGGTCGAGAAATCGCCCCAGGCGCGCTTGCGGGCGACGCTCTGGCCGGGCGTCGGATATTCGGTGGTGACCTTCGACCAGTCGCACTCCAATTCCTCGGCGACGAGCTGGGCAAGACCGGTGAGCGTGCCCTGGCCCATCTCGGAGCGGGCGATGCGGATCACCACGGTGTCGTCGGGTCGGATCACGACCCAAGCGTTGACTTCCGGTGCACCGTCGGCCGCGCGCACCACGGAGGGGCCGCCGAACGGAAGATCGAGGCCGAGCGCGAGACCGGCGCCGGCGGTTGCCGTGCCGATCACGAAGGCGCGGCGATTGAGCCTTGAAGAGAGCTTTGGCATGACGTGCTGATTCATTGCTGCTTCCTCATGCGTTCGCGGCAGCATGAATCGCCTCGCGCACCTGCTGGAAGGTGCCGCAGCGGCAGATATTGGTGATGGCGTCGTTGATGTCGTCGTCAGTCGGCTTCGGGTTCTCCTTCAGCAGCGCCGCCACAGCCATGATCATGCCGCTCTGGCAATAGCCGCATTGCGGCACGTCGTCGGCGATCCAGGCGAGCTGAACCTTGTGCATCACGCCGCCCGCCGCGAGGCCCTCGATGGTGGTGATGTCCTTGCCGGCGGCTTCGCTCACCGTGACGCCGCAGGAGCGCATCGCGACGCCGTCGATATGAACGGTGCAGGCGCCGCACTGTGCGATGCCGCAGCCGTATTTGGTCCCTGTCAGTCCGACATTCTCGCGAATCGCCCACAGCAGTGGCGTGTCGTCCTCGACGTCTACATTGATTGTTTTGCCGTTTATTTTGAGATTTGCCATCGCTTTTCCCTGAATAGTCCAATCCACCGATTGGACTGCGGCGCGATGGTGGCCTTGAAACTGGAACGGTTCAAATCAAGAAAATGCGCTCGCAGCGCGGAAGAAAGTTGATGGCGCGGTGTTTGGTCGCGCATCGCGCTTTGCATGCCTGTTATGTCTTTTGCGACGAGGTGACTGCCAGGCGCAGGAAACTCATGACACTGCCGAGCGCGGCAAATCCCGCGCCTAGTGCCAGCGCGACGGTGGCGCCCTCGCGGTCGGCCAGCGCAAAGCAGAGTGCGGCGAGTGCGGCACCCGTGGTCTGCCCGGTCAGCCTCGCGGTTGCGACAATGCCGCTGGCGCTGCCGCTGCGATGTGACGGGGCGCTCGACATGATCGCCTTCATGTTCGGGGTCTGGAAGAAACCGAAGCCGATGCCGCAGATCATCGTGCGCCAGACGATGTTGGCGACGCTGGGCTCGGCCGGCAGGGTCGCGAGCAGCACCATGCCAAGCCCGAGCAGCAGCATGCCGATGCCGCCGAGGATGCCGGCCGGATAGCGGTCGGACAGCCGGCCCCCGATCGGCGCCATGAAGGCGACCACCAGCGGCCACGGCGTCATGAAGAAGCCGGTCTCGACCTGCGAGCGGTGCAGTATGTCCTCGAAGTAGAACGGCAGCGAGACAAAGGCGAGTCCCTGCACAGCAAACGAGCAGACGGCGGTCGCGGCCGACAGCGCGAAAATCGGCCGGCGAAACAGGTCGATCGGCAGCATCGGCGCCGGATGATCGGCATGCCGCCGGGTCAGGATCCAGCCGAACAGGATCGCGCCGACAAGCTCGGCGATGACAAGCGCAGGCGCCGTCTTGTGGGCGGCGCTGCCGATGCCGATGATGAAGAGGCCGAGGCAGGCGCAGGCCAGCGCGGCGCCGGCGAAGTCGAAGCTGTGGGTGGCGCGCGGCGTCTTCGGCAGCGTCTTCATGCCGATCAGCAACGCTGTGATGCCGAAGGGAATGTTGACGGCGAACAGCCACGGCCATGGACCGAGCGCGAGGATTCCCGACGCGATCGTTGGTCCCAACGTGAACGCGGTCGCGACCACGAGCGCATTGTGGCCGAAGCCGCGGCCGAGCATCCGGGTCGGATAGACGAAGCGCACCAGCGCGGTGTTCACGCTCATCAGGCCGCTGGCGCCGAGCCCCTGCAAGGTGCGCGCGACCAACAGGCTCGGCAGCGACCACGCCAGCGCGCAGCCGAGCGACGCCAATGTGAACAGCAGGAGGCCGCCGAGATAGATGCGCTGGTGGCCGACGATTTCGCCGAGCGCGCCGAGCGGCAGCAGCGTCGCGACCAGCGCGATCTGATAGACGTTGACCACCCATACCACTTCGGCGGGGCTGACATGCAGATCGTTGGCGATCGCGGGCAGCGCGATGTTGGCGATCGCGGTATCGAGCGAGGCCATCGCCAGCGCCGTGAAGATCGCGGCCACCGCCCAGCGCCGGGTTTCCCACGGCAATCCATCGGTGATCGGCGCCGCAGCCGCGCCGGTGGTGGGGGTCTTTTCGAGCATGCCTGACAATGTCTCCAGGCCGCCATGTACTACGCCGGCACCCCGTTCCCCAGCCGCGCCGCTGCATGATGCGTATGCGAAGCGGCCTTGCCGGGAGCGCTCAAAGGTCCGCGTGCGGCCCGAGCAGATATCCCTCGATGGCGCGCAGTACCCGGCGGTTGGCGGCGGCCTGCGAGAGGTCCTTTTGAAGCGCATGGTCGACCATGGCGCGGCTGATCACGATCAGGTCCTCGATGATTTCGTCGTCGACTGGCCTTGCGATCTCGCGACGGTGCCGGGCGAGCAGGGCGGCGACCAGCTCCTTCAGTTCGCTGGCCGCCGAAGAGTCTGATGACGCCGGGCGCAGGCGATCCTCCTCGGTCTCCAGGATGCGGTTGAGCCCGGCTCGCTCGGCATGCGCCTCGAGCTGGGCGCGAATGATGAGGTTGAGCGACGCGGTCAGGCTCTTGCCCTCGGACGCTGCGACCGCGTCCCGCACCTTGGCCAGCAGCGCGTCCTCGAACCGGCCGATCAAAGCCAGCGTCAGCGCGTCCTTGTTGGGAAAGTACTGGTAGACCGAGCCGACGCTGATGCCGCCGCGCTCGGCCACCGCATTGGTGTTGTAACCCTCGAGCCCGCGTTGCTCCAAAACGCGAGCCGCCGCCTCCAGAATGACCGCCACGGTTTCCCGCGAACGCTGCTGCAGCGGCTGTTTCCGAGCCTTCATGCGCCGCTTCGCCGGCATGGAGAGCCGCTCCTGGAACGCGAGTTGTGGAATATGAGTAATTGCTCACATTATGGACGCGAAAGGAGAACCGATCAATGGTTACACTGCAAACGACGTCGTCCCCCGTGCTTCCCGAGCACGAGGACGATCCGCACAATTTTCACATCTTCGTCATGGTCAAGACCACGCGGCATTGGCTCGATCTGAAGACCGAGCAGCGCCTCGCCTTCCTGCACGAGGAGGTCATTCCGCTGCTCCGGCGCCGTCCCGAGCTGAGGGTGCGCTGGTTCGAGCCGGAGGCCTTCTCAACCAGAGCGACCGACGTCATGATCTGCGAAACAAGCGACCTCTCGGCCTGGGCCTGGTTCTGCGACCATTTGCGCGAGACGAGGTTTTGGGACCATTACTTCGAAGTGCTCGACATCATGCCGGCGCTCGAAGGCAATTATCTCGCCTAGAGCCGAACGCCGGCCCGGATCGTTTCGGGCCGGCGCGTCGGCAGGGTGCGGCCGAGGGCGGTCTTGCGGTGAAGTTTCTTCGCTTTTTCAGAATTATCCCTCTGATCGAGAGAGGGTGAAACGAGAAGCAAACCTCGGACAAATCATGTCGCGAGAATGCGAAGCTATGTCCCCCCACTTGTCATCGCACGGCTCGACCGGGCGATCCAGTACGCCGCGGCCCATCGGCTCAATCACCGACGTCTCTGGAATACTGGATCACCCGCTTTCGCGGGTAATGACACCGAACTAGCTGTTTGACACTTGAATCAGAAAAGGCTGGACGGCCCCGCCGGTGGCCGTCGATCCTTCGAGGGCCGCCGAAGAAGCGGCCACCTCAGGATGACGGGTCCGATGGTCGCGTGTGCTGGGCGATAACCATGCCAGTGTCGTCCCCGCGAAAGCAAGGCCGCGCCCCCGCTGCGTCACAGAATCGCGCCGAGACGACTTTCGGATAGCTTGCGTCACAGTCGCGATCGACTACCCTTGGTATGCAAGCAGGCGCGACGTCAGATCGCGCCGCAAGAGGGGACGCGCGCATTGCACGGACAGGCCGACGGGCGCAGCGATGCCATGCGAAGCGCCGGCGAGGGAACTCGGCGCCGCGCATTCACCGGCCTTTGGGTCGCAACACTGCTGGCGATTCTCACCTTCCTGGTGATCTATCCCGTTTTCATGCTGCTGCTCGGCGCGCTCACCGACACCAATCCGGTGGTCGACGGCATCCGGCTCAGCCTGAGCCATCTGTCGATCGCCAATTTCCTCGCCGTGCTGGCCAATCCGAACGTCGCCGAAGCGCTGCTCAACACGCTGATCGCCTGCGGCGGCGGCACCGTGATCGCGGTCGCGATCGGGCTGTTGTTCTCCTGGATCGTGGTCCGCACCAACACGCCTTTCAAGGGCTTCATCGCCGCGGCCAGCATCCTGCCGCTGTTTGCGCCGCCGCTGGTCGCCGGCGTGGCCTGGGCCATCCTCGGCTCGCCGAAGACCGGGCTGATCAACACGATGTTCAAGTGGATGGGCTCCGACCTGCGCATCGATCTCTATTCGATGTGGGGCCTGGTGTTCGTGTTCGGCATCTACTACGCGCCCTATGTCTACATGTTCACGTCCTCGGCGCTGCGCAACATGGACCCGAGCCTGGAGGAGGCTGCGGAGATTTCCGGCGCCAGCGCGTTCGCCACTTTGTTCACGGTGACGTTCCCGCTGATCATGCCGGCGATCGTCTCGGGCATGCTGCTGTCGTTCATCGTGATGCTCGGCATCTACGGCATCCCGGCCGTGCTCGGCGCGCCGACCAACCTGAACGTGCTCACGACCTACATCTTCAAGCTCACCAACTGGTCGCCGCCGCTCTACAACACCGCAGCCGCCGTGGCGATCATCCTGATGGTGGTCACGGGCCTCCTGGTCTATCTCCAGCAGAAATTGCTGAGCGGACGCAGCTACACGACCGTGGCGGGCAAGGCGTTCCGGCCGCGCAGCCTCGATCTCGGGCCGTGGCGCTGGCTGACCTTCGCGCTCGGGATGGGTTATCTCCTCATCGTCGTGGTGCTGCCGTCGCTGGCGCTGATCGTCGCGGCGTTCCGCAAGTTCATGTTCATCCGCGACGCCGCGAGCCTGTTCGACATGCGGCAGTATTCGCTGGTGCATTTCGAGAGCATCTTCGACAATCCGCTGACGATGCGGTCGATCTACAACGCGGTCGAGGTCGGCGTCATCACGGCGGTGGTCGGCGGCGCGCTCGCCTTTGCGATCGGCTATACCATCCATCGCACTCGCGTCACCGGCCGCAGCGCCATCGACCTGATCTCGACGGTGCCGGTCGCGATCCCCGGGCTCGTGGTCGGCGTCGCCTATCTCTGGGCCTGGATCGGCGTGCCCGGCGGGCTCTACGGCACGATCTGGATTCTCGCGCTCGCCTTCATCGCGCGCTTCATGCCCGACACGGTGAAGGCGCTGTCGACCTCGTTCCTGCAGATTCACCGCGAGCTCGAGGAGGCCGCCTGGGTCTGCGGCCGGGGCATGCTCGGCACCATCAGGACGATCGTGCTGCCGCTGGCGCGGCCGGGCGTGCTGGCGTCGATGACGCTGCTGTTCGTGCTGGCGATCCGCGAGCTCGGCTCGTCGCTGTTCCTTTACACCAGCAACACCATGGTGATGTCGGTGCTGCTGCTCGACTATTACGAGGGCGGCAATATCGGAAAGACCGCGGCCTTCAGCCTGGTGCAGACGGTGCTGCTCGGCGTCCTGATCGGCGGCGCCAACTGGCTGTCGCGCGGCGCCGCGCAGGGCAATGTGGCGCGGACCGGATAACAACAAGAAGAGGGAAGGATTGGCGATGAATAGACGGACCTTCACCACACTGGCCACTATGCTCGCCTTGGCGGGCGTCGCGGCATTCGCGCCGGCGCCGGCCGCATCGGCGCAGGAGTTCGGCTCGCCGGAATTGATCGCCGCCGCGAAGGCCGAAGGCAAGTTCGTGTTCTACACTGCCAACTTCGCCGAGATCGAGCAGCAGGTGATCAAGGCCTTCAACAAGCGCTTTCCGGAGATCAAGGTCGAGATGGTGCGCGCGCCCGGCGGCCAGCTCATCACCCGCGTGAAGACGGAGGCCGCCGCCGGCAAGCTGATCGCCGATGTCGTCGACCACTCCGATCGCGCGCTGATGCAGCCGCTGGAAGACCTGTTCCAGGACTATGCGCCGCCGAACGCGGCCGACTACGATCCGCACGCGCTGATCTCGCCAAAATTGTGGCCCCGTGCCACGATCGCCTGGTCGATCGGCTACAACACCGAGCTGGTGAAGGATCCGCCGAAATCCTGGATGGATCTGACCAAGCCGCAATATGACAAGCTGATCGGGCAGGTGTTCGCGCAGTCCGGCGGCACCACCTGGACCCGGATCATGTTCGAGCGCCAGGTGCTCGGCGAGGGTTACTGGGCCAGGCAGGCCGCGACCCATCCCGTGCTTTATCCCTCCGGCGCGCCGACGGCCGATGCCCTGGTTCGCGGCGAGATCGCGATAGCGCCGCTGCTCTACAACGTGATCTATCAAAAGAAGAAGGACGGCGCGCCGATCGAGATCTTCTTCCCTCCGGAGGGAGCGCCGGTCAATCCCTATGCGAGTGGCATTCCGAAGACGGCGGCTCATCCCAATGCGGCAAAGCTGTTCCTGAACTGGTGCCTGTCGAAGGAAGGGCAGACCTTCATGATCAAGGAGCTCGGCAATCTCACCTCGCTCAAGGAGCCGCCGGCCTTCCCGGAGGGATTCGATCCTAAGGTGGTCAAGCTCTGGTATCCGAAGTTCGACGACTATGTGAAGCTGCACGCGGCGTGGGTCGCGGAGTGGGACAAGACGTTCGGTTACCGGCAATAGGTGCGGGTGAAGCGATGACTGCGACGCTCGAGGTCACCGATCTCAGGAAGCAATTTGCGATCGGCCGCCCGGCGATCGACGGCGTCAGCTTTGCCGTGCCGGCCGGCGAGATCGTGGTGCTGCTCGGCCCCTCCGGCTGCGGCAAGACCACGACGCTGCGCTGCGTCGCCGGGCTCGAGCATCCGACCGGTGGCGAGATCAGCATTTCCGGGCGGGTGGTGTCGTCGCCGGCGCGCGGCATCCTGGTGCCGCCGCGCGCGCGCAACCTCGGCATGGTGTTCCAGTCCTATGCGGTGTGGCCGCATATGACGGTGCGGCAGAACGTGGTCTATCCGCTGAAGCACCGCAAGATCGGGCGTGCTGATGCCGGCCGCATGGTCGACGAGGCGCTGGCGCTGGTCGGACTGTCCGACTATGCCGACCGGCAGGTGGTGGCGCTGTCGGGAGGCCAGATGCAGCGCGTCGCGCTGGCGCGCAGCATGGTGTACCGGCCGCAACTCTTGCTGCTCGACGAGCCGCTGTCGAACCTCGATGCCAAATTGCGCCTGCGGCTGCGCGACGACCTCCGCGTCATTCTCAAGCAGACCGGGATGACGGCGCTCTATGTCACCCATGATCAGGCCGAGGCGGTCGTGCTTGGCGACCGGATCGGCGTGATGCGCGACGGCAAGCTGCTGCAGATGGACACGCCCGACATGATCTACAACCACCCGGCCGATCTGTTCGTCGCCAATTTCACCGGCGCGACCAACGAACTCGCCGGCACGCTGGTCGCGTGCAATGACCGGTTTGGCGTGGTCGATTTCGGCGACGGCAGGCAAGGCGAAGTCGCCCTGTGTCAGACGCTGAAACCCGACGAGAAGGTCCGCGTCGCGCTGCGGCCGGAGAATATCGCGATCGGCCGACCCGATGGCGCCAACACATTCTCGGCAAAAGTGCTCGACCGCCGCTATCAGGGCACCCAGACCGCCTACGGCATCGAGCTGTTCGGCAAACGGCTGGAAGCGATCGAGCTCGGCACCGCCGCGCGCCATCAGGTCGGCGTCGAGGCACAGGTCGCGCTGCCGCGTGAATGCTTGTGGGCCTATCGCGACAACGGGCAGTCATCGCATGATTAGCTGTGCGGAATCCGCCCCCTTCCGCAATCGTATTGACATCGGTTAATCTGCCACGGAACAGACATAAGAAACGGCTGAAACGAGGCGCCTTCCGATGACGATGACCGAGCAAGCCCGCGACGCAAAGCCCTCCGCGATCGACAAGGAACGGTTGCGCCTGAAATATCAGGAGGAGCGCAACAAGCGGCTGCGTCCCGACGGCAACGACCAGTATCTCCAGATCAAGGGCCGGCTCGCGCATTATCTGGACGATCCCTACACGCCGGTCACCGAGCGTGCGCCGAAGACCGATCATGTCACCTTCGCCTTCATCGGCGGCGGCTTCGCCGGGCTCGCGACCGCGGCGCGGCTGACCGAGGCCGGTGTCAAGGATGTCCGCATTGTCGAGAAGGGCGGCGATTTCGGCGGCACCTGGTACTGGAACCGCTATCCCGGCGCGCAGTGCGACACGGCGTCGATGGTCTACATGCCGCTGCTCGAAGAGACCGGCCATATGCCGTCGGAGAAATACGCGCACGCGTCTGAAATCCTCGCGCATTGCCAGCGCATCGGCCGGCAATTCAATCTCTACGACAATGCGCTGTTTCACACCGAGGTGACGAGCCTCGATTGGGATGCGGCGCAATCGCGCTGGGTCATCCGCACCACAAGAGGCGACGTTTTCACCGCGCAATATGTCGGCATCGGCACCGGCCCGCTGCATGTGCCGAAGCTGCCCGGCATTCCCGGCATCGAGCGCTTCAAGGGCCACTCGTTCCATACCAGCCGCTGGGATTACGATTACACCGGCGGCGATCCCAAGGGCGCACCGATGACGAAGCTCGCCGACAAGCGCGTCGGCATCATCGGCACCGGCGCGACGTCGGTGCAGTGCATTCCGCACCTCGCACGCGCCTGCAAGGAGCTCTACGTGTTCCAGCGCACGCCGTCGTCGGTCGACGTGCGCGGCAACGGCCCGATCGATCCCGACTGGTTTGCCGATATCGCGACGCCGGGCTGGCAACAGCGCTGGCTGGAGAATTTCACCGCCAACCAGGCCGGTGGATCGGCCGAGGAAGATCTGGTGCAGGACGGCTGGACCGACCTGTCGAAGCGGATCCGCGCCAAGGTCATGCTGCTGCCGCGCGAGCAGCGGACCCTGGAAAACATGCGCGCCGCCTTCGAGGATTCTGACTTCGAGAAGATGGAGGAAATCCGCAACCGGGTCGACACCATCGTCCGCGATTCGGAGACGGCCAAGAACCTCAAGGCCTGGTACGGCCAGCTCTGCAAGCGGCCATGTTTCCACGATGCCTATCTGCAGGCCTTCAACACGCCGGGCACGCATCTGATCGATACCGACGGCAAGGGCGTCGAGGAGATCACCGAGAACGGGATCGTCGTCGCGGGCAAGGAATACGCGCTCGACTGCATCATCTACGCGTCGGGCTTCGAGGTCGGGACCGAATATCGCAGGCGTGCGGGCTTCGATCTGACCGGCCGCGACGGCGTCAAGGTGTCGGAGCATTGGGCCGAGGGCATGCGCACCAAGCACGGCATCCACGTGCACGGCTTCCCCAACGTGTTCTTCGTGCAGCCGACGCAGGGCGCCAATCTCATTTCCAACGTGCCGCACAATCTGACCGAAGCGGCGCGCACCATCGCCTTGATGGTCGGCCATGCCAAAGATAACGGCTTCAAGGAAATCGAAGTCAGCAAGGAGGCTGAGGATCGCTGGGTCGAGCTGCTGTTGACCAGCGTCGGCCGGATGATCGGCGGACCCGATTGCACGCCCGGCTACTACAACAATGAGGGCCGCGAGCCGGGTCCCGCAGCCAAGCTCAATGTCGGCCATCCCTCGGGCGCGTTGGCCTATTTCAAGTACATCGACGGCTGGCGCACCAGCGGCCAGTTCGAAGGCGTGCAATTCCGCTGAGTGAAGCGCGATCGAGACCGATTTCCGGTAAGTATAAGGAGTGCTTGAGGATGACCCAGACAACCGCAGCTGAAACGTCGCAGCAACTTCCAAAAGCGGCCTCCGCGTCCGTCATCGCGCAGCACGAGGCGACGCTGAAGGCGCTGCCATTCGCCGACACCAGGGATTTCGACGATGCCGCGCGCGGCTTTCTCGGCACCATCGAGAACGCGCGCGTCACCTCGGCCCAGGGCAGGGTGGTCTGGAGCCTCGAGCCCTACGGCTTCCTCTCCGACGAGAAAGCGCCTGCGACCGTCGATCCGAGCCTGTGGCGGCAGTCGCGGCTCAACATGCATCACGGCCTGTTCGAGGTGGTGCCCGGCGTCTACCAGGTGCGCGGGCTCGACATCGCCAACATGACGCTGATCGAAGGCGACAAGGGCGTGATCGTGATCGATACGCTGACCTCGATCGAAGGCGCACGTGCCGCGATGGAGCTGTACTTCCAGCATCGCGGCAAACGGCCGGTCGCCGCCGTGATCTTCACCCACACCCACACCGACCATTGGGGCGGCGCGCGCGGCGTGCTCGACGACGCCATGCTGGCGGCGGGCGTGCCGATTATCGCGCCGAACTTCTTCATGGAGCACGCGGTCTCCGAGAACATCATCGCGGGTCCGGCAATGCTGCGCCGCGCGCAGTACCAGTTCGGGCCGTTCCTTGCCAAGGGCGTCCGCGGCCAGGTCGATTGCGGCCTCGGCAAGACCATGGCGGCGGGCGGCGTGGCGCTGCTGCGGCCGACCGACCTGATCATCGCGACCGGCGATACGCGCATCATCGACGGCGTCGCGTTCGAATTCCAGATGGCGCCGAACAGCGAGGCGCCGGCGGAGATGCATTTCTTCATTCCGCGCTACAAGCTTCTGAACCTCGCCGAGAACTGCACGCACAATTTCCACAATCTGCTGCCGTTCCGCGGCGCCGATGTGCGCGATGCGCTGGCCTGGTCGAAATATCTCGGCGAGGCGCTGCAGATGTGGGGCGGCAAGGCGGAAGCGATGTGCGGCCAGCATCATTGGCCGGTGTGGGGGCGGGAGCGGATCGACACCATGATCCGGCAGCAGCGCGATCTCTACAAATACGCGCATGACCAGACCATCCGGCTGATGAACCACGGGCTCAACGCAGCCGAGATTGCCGAGGCGATCCGGCTTCCGCAAAGCCTCGAAGGTGCCTGGCACGGCCGCGGCTATTACGGCCACATCAGGCACAATGTGAAGGCGATCTACCAAAAATATCTCGGCTGGTACGACGCCAATCCGGTCAATCTCGATTCCTTGCCGCCGGTCGAGGCCGGGAAGAAGTACGTCGAGTATATGGGCGGCGCCGACGCGATCCTGAAGCGCGCCGCGGCCGATTTCGCCAAGGGTGAATTCCGCTTCGTGGCGCAGGCCGTCAGCCATCTGGTGTTCGCCGAACCGGATAATCAGGCGGCCCGCGCATTGTTGGCCGATACGTTCGAGCAGCTCGGCTACGCCGCGGAAAGCTCGACCTGGCGCAACGCCTATCTGTTCGGTGCGCAGGAGCTGCGGCAGGGCATGCCGAAGGCGCCGCCGCGCTCGCCGATGCCGCGCGAGACATTGGCTGCGCTGCGCACCGAGCAGCTCTGGGACGTGCTCGGCATCCGCCTCAACGGCCCCCAGGCCGAAGGCAAGCGCATCGTGCTGAACTGGAGTTTTACGGATACGGGCGAGACGTTTGTGCTAAACCTCGAGAATTCAGCGCTGACCTACGTCAAGGGTGCGCAGGCCGCCGATGCGCACGCGAGCTTTACCCTGGCGCGGGGTGTGCTGGACGAGGTGATCGCCAAGCTGATCACGTTTCCGGAAGCGGTCGGCGCCGGCAGGATCAAGGTATCAGGCGAGCCGCAGCGGCTCGATGAGTTGATGGCGCTGATGGACGAATTCCCGCGCATGTTCGAGATCGTCGAGCCGAAGCGGACGGTGGTGAGCTAGAGCCGCGTCCTCAGAACGTCGACCGTCACCCTGAGGAGCCGCGCAGCGGCGTCTCGAAGGGCGACAGCCCGGCCGTGCATCCTTCGAGGCTCGCTCCGCTCGCACCTCAGGATGACGGGATGACCACGTGTGGGCAAGGCGTCATTGCGAGGAGTGCAGCGAGGAAGCAATCCAACTATCCCCGGGTCGAGCACTCCCGTCACCGTCACCCTGAGGAGCGCGCATCGCGCGCGTCTCGAAGGGCCGACGGCCACCAGCCGGGCCGTTCATCCTTCGAGGCTCGCACCTCAGGATGACGGTTCGAGTCCTCTCAAATCCCCAGATACGCCGCCTGCACCTGCTTGTTGTTGGCTAGCTCGGCGCTGCTGCCCTGCATGATCACGTTGCCGCTTTCCAGCACATAGGCGCGCTGCACCAG
The DNA here is from genome assembly GCF_036923295.1 of Bradyrhizobium sp. 26S5. Taxonomy (NCBI): domain Bacteria; kingdom Pseudomonadati; phylum Pseudomonadota; class Alphaproteobacteria; order Hyphomicrobiales; family Nitrobacteraceae; genus Bradyrhizobium; species Bradyrhizobium sp. 26S5. The sequence continues at coordinate 2,881,063 of NZ_CP145948.1, forward strand.
CGACAGTGCGCGGCTGACATTCTGTTCGACCAGCAGGATCGCGGTGCCCATCTTGTGGATCTCGCCGATCTTCTCGAAGGTGACGTCGGTCATCACGGGGGCCAGGCCGAGCGAGGGCTCGTCGAGCATCAACAGGCGCGGCTTGAGCATCAGGCCGCGGCCGACCGCGAGCATCTGCTGCTCGCCGCCGCTCATGGTGCCGGCGAGCTGTTTCTTGCGGTCGGCAAGGCGCGGGAAGATGCTGTAGACCAGCTCCATCGTGCGCGCGCGGTCCGCCTTGGCTTTGGGCGTACAGGCGCCGATCTCGAGGTTTTCCTGCACCGTCATTTCCGGGAACACCTGGCGTCCCTCCGGGACATGCGCGATGCCGAGCTCGGGAATTCGGTAGGGAGGCAGCGTGGCGAGGTCGACGCCGTCGAACGTGACCTTGCCGGCGAACAGTTTGACGAGGCCGGAGACGGCGCGCAGCGTTGTGCTCTTGCCGGCGCCATTGGCGCCGAGCAGGCCGACGGCTTCGCCCTCGCCAATGGAAATGCTGACGTCGGTGATGGCGGGAACGGAGCCATAGCTGGCGCTGACGCGGGAGAGCTCAAGCATGGGCGTCTCCCTGCGCCGGCGGATGCACGTAGGAGCCGAGATAGGCGCGGATCACCTCGGGATTCTCCACGATCTCCTTCGGCGCGCCCTCGGCGATCTTCTGGCCGTGGTCGAGCACCACGATGTGGCGCGCGACCGCCATGATCGCGCGCATCACATGCTCGACGATCACGATGGTCAGGCCGCTGGCGGAAAGTTTTTTCACCAGCGCCACCGCCTGGTCGATCTCGGCCGGGTTGAGCCCGGCCATCACCTCGTCGAGCAGCAGGATCTTCGGCTGCGTCGCCAGCGCGCGCGCCATCTCCAGCCGGCGCTGGTCGATGGTTGTGAGGTCCTTGGCCGGCGTCTGCTCCCTGGCGCCGAGGCCGACAAACTCGATCGCCTCCAGTGCCTTGGTGCGTGCGGCAGCGACATGCCGATCGCGCAGGAAGGCGCCGGTCATCACATTGGCGAGCACCGTCATCGCACCGAATGGCTTTGCCACCTGGAATGTGCGGGCGAGGCCGAGCGCGCAGACGTCATGCGGCTTGAGCCCCACGACCTCCTGGCCGAAGGCGAGCACCGAGCCGGAGTCCGGCCGGTGAAATCCCGTGATCAAATGAAAGCTCGTGGTCTTGCCGGCGCCGTTCGGCCCGATCAGCGCGACCGTCTCGTTCTCCTGCACGGTGAAGCTGACGTCCTGCACCGCGCGCAGGCCGCCGAAGCGCTTGCTGAGACCCTTGATGACCAGTGCTTCTGCCATCGCAACGACCTCAGGCCCGCGCCGGCTTGCGCCGGATGGTGCGGTGATAGATGTCGGTCGCAAACCCGATCAGCCCGGTCGGCCGCCACAGGATCACGGCCATCAGGATCAGGCTGTAGACCGTGAGCTGGATGCCGCCCACCGAGCTGCCGAGCCAGCTCTGCAGCAGCGCCGAGGTGGTCTCCAGCAGCACGGTGCCGATCACCGGACCCCACAGCGTGCCGATGCCGCCGACGATCGACACCAGCGCCGCCTCGATCGAGACGCTGAAGGAGAACGCGGTCGCGGGATCGATGAAGTAGATGTATTGGGTGTAGAAGGTGCCGGCGAGCGCGGTCAGGAACGCGCTGATCATGTAGATGTCGCGCTTTACCTTCGGCGCGTTGACGCCGATCGCCTCAGCCGCGTCCTCGTCCTCGCCGATTGCGACGAGGTAGTAGCCGATCCAGGATTTCTCGATTCTGTGGGTGATCCAGAGGCCGACGACGAGCAGCCCGAGCACGACGTAGTAATAGGACGACTTCTCCTCGAACTGCATCATCAGCGGCGCGCTGCCGAGGTTCGGGATCGTGGTGCCTTCGGCGCCCCAGGCGAAATCGCGGAATTTCAGGAAGATCAACATCAGCACCTGGGCGGTCGCGATCGTCGCGATGGTGAAATAGGGGCCGCGCAGGCGGAAGCAGAGCCAGCCGATCGGCAGGCTCGCCAGCATCGCCACCACGCCGCCCGCGATCATTCCGATCCAGGGCGAGATGCCGTAGTTCACCTGCATGATCGTCGAGGTGTAGGCGCCGAGCCCGAAATAGGCGGCGTGCCCGAGCGACAACTGCTTGGCATAGCCGCCCATCAGATTCCAGGCGACGCCGATGAAGGAGAACAGCAGGATGCGGATGAAGATGTCGATTGCGAACGACGAAGTGACGAACTGGGGCAAAGCGAGCATGACGACGGCCCCGATCGCCAGCCACAGCCATTTCATGTTGCCGGACGTCTGCATCAGCGGCCCCTCCTGGCGCCAAGGCCGCTCGGCCTGAAGGCGAGCGTCAGCAGCAGCAGCGCGAACACCACGATCAGGCCGGAATCGGCGCCGACGAACTGGATGCCGAGCGATTCCGCGACACCCATCATCAGGCTCGCGACCAGCGCGCCCATCACATTGCCGAGCGTGCCCATCACGACGGCGACGAATGCCATCAGCACGAACACCTGGCCGACGAATGGATAGGCCGAATAGAACGGCATCAGCAGCGAGCCGGCCGCACCGGCGAGCGCAAGTGCGGTGCCGAACGCGACCGCGAACACGCGGTTCGGGTTGATCCCCATCAGCATCGCGACGTCGCGGTTCTGCGAGGCCGCGCGCATCGCGCGGCCGAGGTCGGTGGTGTGCAGGAAGACCCAGAGCAGGCCGCTCAGCGCCATCGCGACCGCAAAGGCGATCAGTTTTGCGACCGGGATATAAAGTCCGCCGATGTGGAACGCTTCATCCGAATAGGACGTATGGACCGTACGGTAATTCGCGGTGAAGAGCATCAGCGAGAGATTGAGCAGCAGCAGCGACAGCGCGAAGGTCAGGAAGATCTGCGGCATGTCGTTCGGTCCGAGCACCCTGCGGATCAGGAAGTGCTGGATCAGGACGCCGGCGAGGAACAGAACCGGCATCGAGACCACAAGCGAAACCAGCGGATCGATGCCGAACTGGGTGGCGAGGAAGAACGAGATATACATCCCGATCATCACGAACTCGCCCTGGGCGAAATTGACGATCTTGACCACGCCGAAGATCAGCGTGACGCCGATGCTGACAAGCGCGTAGATGCCGCCGATGAGCAGGCCGTTGATCACGGCCTGGGCCAGTGTCTCCCACATGCGATACTACCGCGGCTCAGGTCTTGATCAGCGGGGCGCGGGCGTCTTCCTTGGGGAAGATGCTGGCGAGGTCGGCGTTCTGCCACTGCACGCCGACTGGACGGCCATAGACGTTCTTGCCGTCGGGGCCGAACTTCACCTTGCCGCCCGGCGCCATCGCGGCAAAGCCCGAGGAGACGTCGAGCGTCGAGAGCGCCTCGCGCACCTTCTTGGGATCGGCGGAGGCGGCGCGCTCCAGCGCGTCGGCCAGCATGAAGGTCTGCGCGACGAGGCCGCCGGCATATTCGAAGGCGAACTCGCCGGTGCGCTTCTTGAATTCGGCGTTGACCTTTTGCGCGTCGTCGTTGACGTCGTGGTTCCAGTGCGCGACGCCCTGCAGGCCTTCGGCTGCCTTGCCGACATTCTTGTAGAAGTCCGGCATCACGAAGCCGCCGGAGCCGCCATTGATCGCGATGTTGAGCCCGACCTGCTTCACGGTGCGGACGATCAGGATAAGGTCGTTGAGATAGGACAGCGAGAACAGCGTGTTGGCGCCGGAGGCCTTGACCTTGTTGATCAGCGGGCTCGCATCGGTGAAGCCGGCCGAGTAGGGCTCGAACATCACGATCTCGACGCCTTCGCCCGGCGCCAGTTCCTTCAGCCCGTTCGAGGTCGAGGTGCCGAACGCGGTGTTCTCGAAGATGACGGCGACCTTGGCCTGCTCGCTGACCAGCTTGGCCATCTGCAACTGTGCCTTGGCGAATTGCGAGGCGCGCGCGAACGGCGTGAAGGTGTAGGTGCGGCCCTTGTTGAGCTGGTCGGAGCTCGATCCTGATATGATCGGAACCTTGGCGCGCTCGCAGACCTCGCTCGCGATCAAGGTCAGCGCGCTGGCGTAGCAGCCATGGATCGCCGACAGCTTGTTGCCTGATATCAGGCGGTCGGTCTCGGTGCGTGTCACCGTGGTGTCGCTCTGCACGTCCGAGACGATCAGGTTGAGCTTGGCGCCGCCGAGCGACCTGATGCCGCCGGCCTCGTTGACCATGTCGACCGCGAGTTTGGCCGCGGCGACGCAGCCAGTGCCGATCTGCGCCATGCTGCCGGTGGTCGGATAGAGCGCCCCGATATTGATCGGGTCGGCGGCCCAGCCCCGCAGTGGAACGGCGCCGAACGCGCCGGCCGCGAGCACGCCGCCGGTTTTGACCAGGAATTTGCGGCGGTTCAGCTTGTTCTGCGAGGCTTTGGCCGGCGCGGCATTATTAATGGCCGACGGCTTGCGGTCCCCTGTCATGGCGTTCCCCCTGCGCGACCGCGGCACGGTTGTCCCGTCCGCTCGCTTATTATTTTTTGCTCAAGCAGGACGCATAAGAGCACGTAATTCGGCAATCGCAAAGGCGATATCGGCCGAGCGCATGGGGAAAGCTGTCACGACTGGTGCGTCGCAGCAATCGCGCGGCGCGCGCATGTGGATGGCTTCGCTGCGCGGGAGTTGTCGCCGGTTACGGCGGTATTATTGACAATCGAATGACCCGACGGACCGGCACGGTGGTGCCGGCCGGCCCGCCGGATCATTCGATCGGCCGCTGCAACTCCTACTCCGCGCTCGACACCAGCTTGAAGCGCGCCTTGGCTTCCATCAGGCCGCGATAGGCGGCGAGATAGTCCAGCGCCATCCGGCGCGCGGTGAAGCGGGTCTCGAACTGCTTGCGGATCGCGTCGCGATTGAGCGTCGCAAGGCGGCCGACGGAGGAGATCGCGCTGATCTCGTCCTCGACGATGAAGCCGGTCAGGCCATCCTCGATAATCTCGGGCACCGAGCCGCGGTTATAGGCGATGACCGGCGTGCCGCAGGCCATGGCTTCGATCATCACGAGGCCGAACGGTTCCGGCCAGTCGATCGGAACCAGGAGCCCGATCGCGCCGCTGAGAAAATCCGGTTTCTCGCGATCGCTGATCTCGCCGATGAACTCGACCAGCGGATTGCTCGTGATCAAAGGCTTGATCAGCTCGTCATAATATTCCTGGTCGGCGCGATCGACCTTGGCCGCGATCTTCAGCGGAATGCCGCAGCGGGTTGCGATCTTGATCGCGCGATCGACGCCTTTCTCCGGCGCGATGCGCCCGAGCACGGCGAGATAGGATGGCTTGACCGGTTGCGGCGTCAGCAAATTTTCGGGCAGGCCGTGATGGATGGTGCGCACCCAATGCGCCTGCGGCACCGGCCGCCGCTGCGCGTTGGAGATCGAGATCACCGGGATTTTGGAGAAAGTGTTGAAGACGGGCTGGTGTTCCGGCAGGTCGAGCCGGCCGTGCAGCGTGGTGACGAACGGCGTTGGCTGCCGCGCGAACAACGACCACGGATAATAGTCGAGATGGAAGTGCAGAAAATCGAACTCGTCGTCGTCGGCTTTCTGCCGGACGCGTTCCAGCATCACCATGTGCAGCGCATTGGGATCGCGGACGGAGCCGTCGAGGCGCAGTGCCTTCGGCCAGGTCGCATCGAGCTTCGCGGAGGTTTGTGAATCCCCACTGGCAAACAACGTCACGTCATGTCCAAGTGTTACAAGTTCTTCGGTCAGCCAGTGCACGACCCGTTCGGTGCCGCCGTAGAGTTTCGGGGGAACAGCCTCCGTCAGCGGGGCAACCTGCGCGATGCGCATTTCTCCGTCTCCTGTTTTGTAGTGTGGGATGAACCAGACCCCTCAGCCCTGTGATGGCACTGACATGCCGAAGACGGGAACGTTCTCGCACGTGCGAGGTTCCTTATGGGTGGGTGAATTCCCGCTTCTTTCTTCCATCACACTGTGGTCTTGCTGATGCCATCACGCTCCAACACGTTTTTGCCGACGCCAGCGTTGCAAAATTGTTGCGCAGTGATGGCTGCATCAAGGAACCCCGCCGCTGCTCTTCACGTCATCGTGCACGAGAGTTTCGACTAAAAATTTCTCGTTCACCCTCAACAGGTTTTGCAGGACGTCATGGACCATCTGTCAGGCTATGCGCATCGCCCCTTTCCCTTCGTGCTGCGCTATCTGCGCCGAAGGCTCCCGTCGCATGTCGTCATTCTGTCGGCGGTCGTCGCGGCGGTTGCCTGCTCGGTAGGCACGCAATACGGCGTCAAGAACCTGGTCGACGCCTTGTCGGCGGGGCCGTCGGCCGCGAATGGCGTATGGCTGGCATTCGCTTTGCTCATGTCGCTGATCGCCGCCGACAACTTCATGTGGCGGATCGCGAGCTGGACCGCGAGTTACACCTTTGTCAGCGTCACCGGCGATCTTCGCCGCGACATGTTCCGCCATCTCACCGGCCACGCGCCGAGCTATTTCACGGATCGGCTGCCGGGCATGCTGACCAGCCGGATCACGGCGACGTCGAACGCGGTGTTCACGGTCGAGAACATGTTCGTATGGAACGTGTTGCCGCCTTGCATCGCGACCTTCGCGGCCATCACCCTGGTTGGAACCGTCAGCGTGACAATGTCAGCAGTGCTGATCCTGATCGCAGGAACCATGGTGGCGATCATGTTCCGCTTGGCGGCCGCCGGCCGGCCGCTGCATGACGATTTCGCCAACAGAGCCGCGGCCGTCGACGGCGAAATGGTCGATGTCATCAACAATTTGCCGCTGGTGCGCGCGTTCTGCGGCCTCGGCTACGAGCACGACCGCTTCGACGCGACCGTCAATCGGGAACTCGTCGCGCGCGGCCGTTCCCTGCGCTACCTTGAGAAGCTTCGCCTTTTTCACGCCGGCGTGACCGTGATCCTGACGATCGCGATGCTGGCCTGGGCCCTCTCGCTCTGGCAGCAGGGCGCGGCGACCACCGGCGACGTCGTGCTGGTCTGCACGCTCGGCATCTCGATCCTCAGCGCCACCCGCGATCTCGCCGTTGCGCTGGTCGACGTCACCCAGCATGTCGCCCGGCTCACCGAGGCGCTGGCGACGCTGCTGCAGCCGCACGAGCTGAAGGACCATCCGGAAGCCGAAGCGCTGGTGAAGAGCGGCGCGGCGATCGCCTTCAACAATGTCGGGTTCCGCTATCCCGGCGGACTTCAGGTGTTCGATCGCTTCAGCCTGCGCATCCAGCCCGGCCAGCGCGTCGGCCTGGTCGGCCAGTCCGGTGGTGGCAAGTCAACATTGTTTACCCTTCTGCAGCGCTTCTACGACGTCGAGCAGGGCAACATCACGGTCGACGGCCAGGACATCTCGCGCGTCACCCAGCAGAGCCTGCGCGCGGCGATCTCGGTGGTGCCGCAGGACATCTCCCTGTTCCACCGTTCGATCCTGGAGAACATCCGCTACGGCCGGCCCGATGCCACCGACGACGAGGTGCTGCGGGCGGCGATCGCGGCGCGCTGCGATTTCATCGAAACCCTGCCCGAGGGCATGAACACCATCGTCGGCGATCGCGGCGTCAAGGTCTCCGGCGGCCAGCGCCAGCGGATCGCGATCGCGCGCGCCTTCCTGAAGGACGCGCCGATCCTGCTGCTCGACGAAGCCACCGCGGCGCTCGATGCGGATTCCGAGGAGGCGATCCGCGAGGCGTTGTCGCGGCTGATGCGCGGGCGTACGGTGGTGGCGATCGCGCACCGCCTCGCGACGCTGCGCAGCTTCGACCGCGTGCTCGTGCTGCAGGGCGGCCGCATCGTCGAGGATGGTCCGCCCGATATCCTCGTGAAGGGAAGGGGCCCCTACCGCGACCTGGTCGCGCGCGAAATGGGCCGCCTGTCCACCAGCGCGGCCTGACCCCGCGTCATCAGGCCTGTTCTTGCGTTCCGGTGCGTTCGTTCGAGTCAGGAAAACGGCAATAGAAGTCGCCAGAGGTTCAGATGGCAGCTGACGTCGTTACGCAGATCATCACTGCTCGCATCACTGAGCACGTCGCCGAATCGCCGTTCTACATTCCGATGACCGGGCCCGCGGCGCGGCCGCGGCGCTCGCTCAAGCATGACGACACCTTCATCGTGCTCGACAGCCATGGCGATATCGGCGCATCGGCCGGCGGGCCGGACGGCCTGTTCAACGCCGACACGCGCTACCTCGCGCGGCTGGAAATGGTGCTGGAGGACGTGCAGCCGCTTCTGCTCGGCTCCAACATGCGCGACGACAATTCGGCGCTGACGGTCGACCTCACCAATTCCGACGTCTATCGCGACGACCGCCTGACGCTGCAGAAAGACACGCTGCACATCGTCCGCTCGATCTTCCTGTGGCGCGGCACGTTCTATCAGCGCATCGGCCTGCAGAACCACGGCGATCATACCGCGAGCTTCGATCTCACCCTGTTGTTCGACAATGATTTCGCCGATCTGTTCGAGGTGCGTGGCGAGCGCCGGCCGAGGCGTGGCATCGGCTCGAGCAAGCTATTGGGGCCGACCGACGTCGTGCTGGAATATTGCGGGCTCGACGAGCAGTCGCGGATCACCGCACTGCATTTCGATCCGCGGCCGACGCGGCTGTCGGTCAATGCGGCGACCTATCATTTCGAGCTCGAACCCGGGCACGTCACCTCGCTGTTCGTCGCGGTCTCCTGCAACAAGCCGATCATGCAGAAGCCGGTGCCGTTCTTCCGCGGGCTCCTGGCGCACCGCCGCGAGATGCGGAATTCAACGGCCGGTGCGGCCAGCATCGAGACCTCGAACAACATCTTCAACGAGGTGCTTTGCCAGGCGATGGCCGACCTCAACATGCTGATGACGGAGACGCCGCAGGGCCGTTACCCGTATGCCGGCATTCCCTGGTATTCGACGACATTCGGCCGTGACGGACTGATCACCGCGCTGCAGATGCTGTGGCTCGATCCCAGGATCGCCAAAGGCGTGCTGAAGCGGCTCGCGCTGTTTCAGGCCAAGACGGTCGATCCGCTGGCCGATGCTGCGCCGGGCAAGATCCTGCACGAGATGCGCGGCGGCGAGATGGCCGCGCTTCGTGAGGTGCCGTTCGCGCATTATTACGGCAGCGTCGATTCGACCCCGCTGTTCGTGCTGCTCGCCGGGCTCTACCTGGAGCGCACTGGCGATGTGGAGACGCTGCGCGAGCTGTGGCCGGCAGTCGAGGCCGGCTTGCAATGGATCGACGGCCCGGGCGATCCCGACCGCGACGGTTTCGTCGAGTACCAGCGCGCGACCGACGATGGCCTTCGGAACCAAGGCTGGAAGGATTCCTTCGACGCCATCTTCCATGCCGACGGAACGCTTGCCGAAGGCAATATCGCGCTGTGCGAAGTGCAGGCCTATGTGTTCGCGGGCAAGCAGCTTGCCGCCCGTGCGGCGCGCAAGCTTGGCTTTGCCGACAAGGCCGCAAAGCTGGAAGCCGAGGCCGAGCGGCTGCGCGAGCGGTTTGAGGCGGCGTTCTGGTGCGAGGAGCTCGGTACCTATGCGCTTGCGCTCGACGGCGCCAAGCGGCAATGCAAGGTGCGCACGTCCAATGCCGGACAAACCTTGTTTTCCGGCATGGTGCGCGAGGACCGCGCGCGACGGGTCGCTGCCGACCTGATGAGCCAGAAATTCTTCTCGGGCTGGGGCATCCGCACCGTTGCCGCGGGCGAAGCGCGCTACAACCCGATGTCCTATCACGACGGTTCGATCTGGCCGCATGACAATGCGCTGATCGCGCTCGGATTGGCCCGATACGGCCTCAAGCATTCGGTCGCGCATCTGTTCAAGGGCCTGTTCGACGCCGCGAGCTATATGGAGCTGCGGCGGCTGCCGGAGCTGTTCTGCGGCTTCCGCCGCGAGCGCCGGCGCGGCCCGGTGCTTTATCCGGTGGCTTGCGCGCCGCAGGCCTGGGCGAGCGCGACGCCGTTCACGCTGCTGGAGGCGGCGCTGGGCCTCGAATTCGATACCACGCGCGGCGAGATCCGCCTGCGCGATCCGCGGCTGCCGGAATTCCTCAACGACGTGGTGTTGCGCGACCTCAGGCTCGGTGCGTCCAGCGTCGATTTGAGGCTGCGCCGCCACGGCGACGAAGTGTCACTCGAAGTGTTGCGCACGCGCGGCCAGATCCAGGTGTCGATCGTGCTGACGCATTGAGCGTCGTCACACGGCACGCGCGCGCCAGGAAATCGCGGGGAGAGGTACATGGGTCCGAGGTTCATGCTCATGCTGGTCGCAGCCGCGCTGCTGACATTCGCTGGTGTCCGCGCCGCCGACGATGAGACGCCGCCGGCAGCCCAGACGCCGCCAGCGGCTCCTGTGGTACCGAAGGAGCAGGCCAAAGAGCCGTCGAAGGAGCCTTCGCCGCCGCCGTCGGTCACCGTGATCGGCGCGCGCGATGCGCACGGCATTCTCGGGCGCGATGTGCGCAGCTCCGCCAATGAGGACATGGGCCGCATCGTCGACGTCATCGTCGATCGCGACGGCAAGGTCCGGGCCGCCGTGATCGATTTCGGCGGGTTCCTCGGCGTCGGCAGCCGCAAGATCGTGGTCGACTGGAACGCCCTGCGTTTCGCCGGCGTTTCCAGCAAGAGCGACAGCATCACGCTGGACCTGAACAAGCAGCAGGTGAGCGCTGCGCCGGAATACAAGGAAGATACGCCGCTGATCGTGCTGGGCGCGGCCGGCAGTCTCCATCCATGGGATTACGAACATTAGGGGGCTCGAGCTGGTCGCGCGTCCGAACTCTTCCTTCGAGACGGTTGGCGACGGTCGTGGCGAGCGATCAGCCGGCGGCACCAAAATTGTGCCGCGTGTCCCCGATCAGCCCAGTCCCGAGGAATCGCGCACGCCGTCGCGCGAAAGCCAACGCGGGCTCGACTGGTTCATCTTCTTTCTGGCCGACGTGCAGACCGGCTTCGGCCCGTTCATCGCGGTCTATCTGACGACGCAGAAATGGACCCAGGTCGAGATCGGGTTCGTGCTTTCGATCGGCGGTATCATCGGCCTGCTCGGCCAGATGCCCGGTGGAGCGATCGTCGATGCGGCACGCTCGGAGCGGGTGGTGGCCGGCTGTGCGGTGGCCGCGATCGGCGCCAGCGCGCTGGCCTACGCGCTGTGGCCGATCTTTCCCGTGGTGACGCTCGCCGCGACATTGCACGCGCTCGCAAGCTGCGTGCTCGGTCCGGCGATCGCCGCGATCAGCCTCGGGCTGGTCGGACCGCTTGCGATCGGCGAGCGGCTCGGCCGCAACGCACGCTTCGCCTCGCTCGGCAGCGGCTCGGCCGCGGCGCTGATGGGCGCCTGCGGCTACTTCCTGTCGAGCCGCTCGGTGTTCCTCGTCACCTTCATCCTGGTGATCCCGACCCTGTTGTCGCTGGTGCGGATCCGCGAGCGCGAGATCGACATCGCGCAGGCCCATGGTGAGGTGAAGCGCGAGGTTCCGGACAAGCGCGCCACCAGCGTCGTCGGCCTGGTGCGGCAGCGGTCGCTGCTGATCTTTGCCGGCGCGATGATGCTGTTCCAGCTCGCCAATGCCGCGATGCTGCCGCTGATGGCGGGCGTGGTCACGACGCGGTCGAGCCAATGGGCGCCGGTCCTGATCGCCGCCTGCATCATTGTGCCGCAGGCGATCGTCGCGTTGTGCTCGCCCTCGGTCGGCCGCAAGGCTCAGGCCTGGGGCCGCCGGCCGCTGCTCCTGATCGCGTTCGCCTCGCTGGTGATCCGCGGCCTGCTGTTCGCGACGGTGCGCGATCCCTATCTGCTGGTTGCGGTGCAGATCTTCGACGGCATCACCGCGGCGATCTTCAGCGTGATGGTGCCGCTGATCGTGGCCGACGTCGCGTTCGGCAGCGGCCATTTCAACCTGGCGCAGGGCATTGTCGGCACCGCGGTCGGCATCGGCGCCTCGCTCAGCACGGTGCTGGCCGGCTATGTCAGCGACAAGCTCGGCAGCAGCACGGCCTTCATGGGCCTGGCCGGCGTTGCCGGGTTCGGGCTGTTCGTGATCTGGCTGGTGATGCCGGAGACGCGGCGGACGGCATGACGGTGGGGCGCGGCCGCGGCGCCATGCGCCGATACCTTCCAGACCAGGGATATCGGCGACGATGGGGCGGTTTTGCCGTGCCGCACCCTTCCTCCTGCATGCGCCGTCATATATGAGTGATTTGCTGCTGGAACGCGCCGATGCTCCGCCGGATTAATCAATCCAAAATCGCGATCTGGTACGGATCGACGCAGCGCGAGCAGGCATTTCGACCGAGGAATGGCATGGTAAATCGAACGACGACGGCGCAGACCACCGGAGCGATGCGGCGTTGGGGGCATCCCGCCTTTGTGACCTTCGCGGCGATGGTCACATTTGCGGCACTGACCGGTGGCGCCGCTGCGAAGCAGCAGCGTCCCGAGCCAACCGTCGAGGCAACCGCGCCGCGCACCGCGGGCGAGCCGATCATGGCGATCGTGTCGATCAAGGCCCAGAAGGTCACCTTCTACGACGCCGACGGCTGGATCTACCGCGCGCCGGTGTCGAGCGGCGTCAAGGGCCGCGAGACGCCGGCCGGCGTCTTTGCGCTTCTTGAAAAGGACAAGGACCACCACTCGACCCTCTATGACGATGCCTGGATGCCGAACATGCAGCGCATCACCTGGAACGGCATCGCGCTGCATGGCGGGCCGCTGCCGGGATATGCGGCCTCGCATGGCTGCGTGCGGATGCCCTACGATTTCGCCGAGAAGCTGTTCGACAGGACGCGAATCGGGATGCGGGTGATCATCGCGCCGAACGATCCGGCGCCGGTCGATTTCACCCACCCGGCGCTGTTCGTGCCGAACGCGCAAGCCATCGCGGCTGCTCCGGCGCGCGCCCAGACGCTTGCTCGCGAGGCCGCGGATGCCGCGAAGGCGGCCGACGAGGCGAAGAAGGCCTCCACGGCCGCGACAAAGGAAGCTGCACTGTTCACGCCTGCGTCACTGCGCAAACTGGAAAAGGCCAAGACTCGTGCCGATGCCGAGGTTGCGTTCGCCGACAAGACGCTCGCTAATGCCAAGACCGATCAGACCCGGGCGCGCGCCGAGGATCTGAAACAGAAGGCCGCCGCCAGGGCCGCGGAAGCGACCACGCAGTTCGAAGCGGCCCAGGGCGACGCCAAGCCGAAGCTCGACGCCGCGGCAGCCGCAAAGGACGCCGCCAAGGCGGCCGAGACCAAGAAGGCCGACACCGCGAAGGCGGCGACCGAGGCGAAGCTCGCACTCGAGCCGGTCTCGGTCTACATCAGCCGCGCGACGCAGAAGCTCTACGTCCGCCGCAACACCCACAAGCCGTGGGCTGATGGCGGCGAGGTGTTCGATTCAAGCATCGAGGTTCCCGTCACGATCCGCGATCCGGACAGGCCGATCGGCACGCATATCTTCACGGCGATGGCGCGTAACGACACCGGCCTGCGCTGGACCGAGGTGACGATCGACGAGGGCGACAACGCCAAGGATGCGCTCGACCGCGTCACCATCCCGCAGGACGTGCTGGATCGCATCGCGCCGACCGTGGTGCCGCGGTCTTCGATCATCATCTCGGACGAGCCGCTGAGCAGCGAGACCAACTACCGCACCGAATTCGTCGCCGTGCTGAGCAACCAGCCGCAGGGCGGTTTCATCACGCGCAAGCCCACCCGGCCCATGATGCCCGACGACATGGTTGCGAGCAACGAGGACGGTTTCGGCTTCTTCTATCAGCGCAGCTGGAATCCCCAATCCGGCACCCAATACGGCGTGCCCCAGTACGGCAGCCGCCAATACAGCAATCCGCAGTACGGCAATCCGCAGTACGGCAATCCTCAGATTTATGGCAATCCTCAAGCCGCCAATCCGCGCCGGCGCGGCGGCCAGCCCTACTGGCAATCGCAACAGGACTGGTAGCAGGGCGCCGACGGCGTAGGACGCCAGCCGAGGAATCCGACTAACCCTGTGTGCATGGGACGGCGGCGTGATGCCGCCGTCCAACTGCGCGGTAGGATAGCCTCCGCGTTACGGGCGAGCTTCCAGGATCAAATTGAACGGCGTTTCCGCCGCGCGGCGGAAGCGGGAGAAGCCACCCTGGCGCGCCACCTCGCGCAGTCTTGCCTCTCCGGCTTGGGCGCCGAGCGCAAGCCCGACCTCCTGGTCCAGCGAGGCAGGGGTGCAGATCATCGTCGAGGCGGCGTAGTAGACGCGTCCGATCGGATTGAGGTTGTCCTCCAGCCGGTCGTTGGCGAATGGCTCGATCAAAAGGCAGGTGCCGTCATTGGCGAGGGTGGAGCGGGTGTGCTTGAGGGCGCCGACCGGATCGCCCATGTCGTGCAGGCAGTCGAAGAAGCAGACCAGGTCATACCCCTTGGCCGGGAATGTCTTGGCGGAATGCGTTTCGAAATGGACGCGCTCCGACAATCCCGCCTCCTTCGCCGACATCAGCGCTGCCTGGATCGAGCCGTCGTGATAGTCGAAGCCGTAGAAGGTGGACTTCGGAAACGCCTCCGCCATCAACCGCGTCGAGACGCCGTGGCCGCAGCCGACGTCGGCGACGACGGCACCTTTCTTCAGCTTGTCGACGACGCCCTCGAGCGCCGGCAGCCATTCCTGGACCAGATAGTGCTTGTAGCTGGTGCGGAAGAAGCGGGCGGTGCCGCAGAACAGGCACTCGCTGCGCTTGTTCCAGCCGACGCCCTTGCCGGTCTTGAACGCGTCGGTAATTTTCGGCTCGTCGAGGAAGGTCGCGCCGACCAGGCTTCCGACGGCACCGAGGAACACCGGGCTCTCCTCGTCGGCGAGCGCGAGCGCCTGCTCGGGCAGCATCGAGAATTTTCCGGACGCCTTGTCGTATTCGATGTAGCCGGAGGCGGCCTGCGCCGAGAGCCATTCCTGAACGTAGCGCTCGGCCGTTCCGGTTGCCTTGGCGAGCGCCGCGGCATTCATTGGTCCTTGCTGCGCGAGAGCCTTGTAGAGCCCGAGCTTGTCTCCCAGCAGCATCAGCGAGGCGTTCATCGCCGCGCCGACATCGCCGATCATCTTTCCCATGAATAAATTGAGGCGCTCCTCGTTGACGTCCATGATGTTCCTCCATCGCAATCGCGTTTGGCCAAAAGTCCATCATTCGCAATTTCGTCACGCGCCTTCGCCAAGGCGGGCAGCCATAGGGCGACGTGATCGCATGAAAGGTTCGCTGCAATGAAGCGATTGTTACTGGGCTGCTGGGATCCCAGATGGGCTTGATGTCACAAGCCTGCGAGGCGGGCGGCCTAAGCCGCCGCCCGCAGCATGACCAGCCTCTTGTACAGCGCGCTGTAGCAGGCGGCCGACAGGTCCCAGCTGTAGGACTTGGCCATCGCGCTGGAGCGCATGGCGTTGAGGCGGTCCTTGGCGCGATAGGCGTCGAAGGCGCGCCTGACCCCGCCGAGGAAGGATTCCGCCGACGGCTGCGGGAACAGGAAGCCGGTCTCGCCGTCGGCGATGGTTTCGGCAAGGCCGCCGGTCTGGTGGCCGATCGGCAGCGAGCCGAAGCGCTGCGCATACATCTGGCTGAGACCGCAGGGCTCGAAGCGCGACGGCATCAGGGTGAAATCGCTGCCGGCGAAGATCCGGCGCGCCTGCGCGTCGTTGAAGCCGATGATGACGCCGATCGCGTCCGGGCGGCGCCGGTGTGCGGCAACCAGCGCGTCCTCGAGGGCGGGCTCGCCACTGCCGGTGACCACGATCTGGCCGCCATCCCTGATGATCTGATCGGCGGCCGACAGCACGAGGTCGACGCCCTTCTGATGCACGAGCCGCGCAACCAGGCCGAAGATCGGCCCGCGTGAGACCGCAAGCCCGAACTGCCGGCGCACATAATCGGCGTTGGCCTGCTTGCCCTTCCAGTCGCCGGCGCCGAACGGCTGCGCCAGCTGCGCGCAATGACGCGGGTCCCAGCTCTCGTCGATGCCGTTCAGGATGCCGGTCAGCTGGTCGGCGTCGGAGCGGACGCGCAGCACGCCCTCCAGCCCGCAGCCGAGCTCCGCGGTCGTGATCTCCTTCGCATAGGTCGCGCTCACCGTGGTCAAATGCGAGGCGTAGACGAGGCCGCCCTTGAGGAAGGAGAGCTTGTCGTAGAACTCCAGCCCGTCGATGTGGAAGGAGCTTTCCGGTGCGCCGATCCGCCGCAGCGAGTCCTTCGGAAACAGGCCCTGATAGGCGAGATTGTGGATGGTCAGGATCGACGGAATCCGCAGCTGACGCCATGCAAGGTAGGCCGGTGTGAGCGCGGCCTGCCAGTCGTTGGCGTGAACGAGGTCGGCTGCCCAATTCTTGTCCAGCGTTCCAGCTGCAAGTTCGGCAGCGGCGGAGGCAAAGCGGCCGAACCGGATGTCGTTGTCCGGCCAGTCGCGGCCGGACTCATCGCCGTAGGGATTGCCCGGCCGGTCGTACAGTTGCGGGCATAGCAGCACGTAGACCGGCATGCCGTCCTTGGTCGATGAGCGCCCGAGCGTGCAGGCGGGCATCTCGGCAAGCGCAGGGCATTGTCCAACGATTTCAATGTGAGTGAATTGCTCGACCACGTCCCGGTAGCCGGGAAGCATAATCCTGACGTCGCTCCATAGGCGGAGCGCCCGGGGAAGTGCAGCGGAAACGGCGGCAAGCCCGCCCACGCGGACGAAATCGTCCATCTCCGTCGTGACGAATAAGACCTTCAACAAGCGCCCTCGTTCCAGCCCGTGACAGGGCTATGCAAGATCGGGTCCAATCTGCCTTTGAGTAAAAGGCAAGACGGCCCGCGGGTCCGGTCTGGACGAGACGCTTTCCTGTCAGGGCGGCTCACTTTAGGGTCGCGCGGCGCCGAACAATGAGAACCACGCGGTGGAGGAAGCCTTGGCCACGACAATAGCTGCTGACGATGAGGGGAATTTGACACGGAGCTTCGACGGCCTTCGGGTGCTGGATTTTTCGACCACGATCGCCGGACCTCATTGCACGCGGATGCTCGCCGACATGGGCGCGGAGGTGATCAAGATCGAGTCCGCCGAAGGCGAGACGATGCGAACGCGGCCGCCGCTGCGCAACAATTGCTCGACGGCGTTCGGCCAGCTCAATGTCGGCAAGAACAGTCTTGTGCTCGACCTGAAGTCGCCCTCCGGCGTCGAAGCCGTGCGCCGGCTGATCGCGACCGCAGACGTGCTGGTGGAGAATTTCCGCCCCGGCGTGATGCGGCGGCTGAAGCTCGACCATGCCTCGATCAGGGACATCAACCCGAAGCTGATCTACTGCTCGATCTCCGGCTACGGCCAGACCGGCCCGTCGGCGGAATTGCCGGCCTACGCGCCGGTGATCCATGCGGCTTCGGGTTATGAGATGGCGCATCTCGCCTATCAGCCGGGCCGCAGCCGGCCAGACTATTGCGGCATCTATCACGCCGATGTGCTCACCGGCGTCTATGCCTTCGGCGCGATCTCGGCGGCGCTGTATCAGCGCAGCACCAGCGGCAAGGGCCAGCATATCGACGTCTCGATGCTGGAATCGATGCTGAGCCTGACCCTGAACGAGTTGCAGTGGTCACAATTCGAGGTGAAGCAAACGCAGCGCCCGATGTTCGGCCCGATCGAAACCACCGACGGCTATGTGATGGTGGCGATCGCCAGCGAGAAGACGTTCCAGAACCTGATGCAGGTGATCGGCCATCCCGAATGGGTCTCCGATCCGCGCTTCGCCAGATATTCCGATCGGCGGGAGAACTGGGCTGGCCTGATGGAGGGCGTCGAAGCGTGGTCGCGCGCAGTGAGCACGCAGGCCTGCCTCGCCGAGCTCAATGAATATGGCGTGCCGTCGTCGGCCTATCGCACCGTGCGCGAAGCGCTCGCCGATCCGCAAATCGCCCATCGCGGCGCGCTGGCCGAGGTCGAGGACGGCGGCGGCGCCTTCAAGGTGCTCAACCTGCCGTTCCGCATGTCGGGCGCGACGGTCGGCGCCGCCAAGCAGATGTCGACGCTCGGGGAGCACACGCTGTCTTATTTGAAGGAGATCGGCCTCTCCGACGATCAGATCGCGGGCTTCGCAGCGCAACCGGCAAAAGCCGCGCGCAGTTAGAGCATGATCCGGACCCGGAGGGCCGCGTTAGCGCAAAGTGGATACCGGTTTTCCGAAAGGTCATGCTCAAACAAGTCAATGAGATCATGATGCGGTCTTGCGTGATCGCATCGTGATCTCCCTGCGGCTTTTCATCCGTATTGCGGTCTTGTCGCGCGCGGCGATTCCGGACAAGCTGCCGCCCAACACACGACGATCCGGAACACCGGACGTCGCCCACCTGGGAGGGAGCACCGATGAAGCTGGCCGGGCGCGCGCACGCCGTTGCGCGCATATTTCTTGTGGCGGGATTAGCTGCAGCAGCGTTCGCTGTGCCCGCCAGCGCGCAGAAGCAGGGCGGCACGCTCTCCGTCGGCCAGGAGCTGGACATTCCAGGCTTCGATCCGCTCAAGGTCGGCGTCTACGACACATCGGCCAACACCGCAGCAGCCGCGATCTTCGATACGCTGACCTCGCTCGACGCCAAGGGTGAGGTGCAGCCGAAGCTTGCCGTATCGTGGGCGCATTCCGAGGACTTCAAGACCTGGACCATCAAGCTGCGCCCCGGCGTCAAATTCCATGACGGCACGCCGTTCAATGCGCAGGCGGTGAAGGAGAATTTCGACCGCCAGAAGGACCCCGCCAACAAATGCCGCTGCGCGTTCTACATCACGAACATCATCAGCGTGAACACGGTCGACGACCTGACGGTGGTCTACAATTTCACCGACCCGGCGGTGAACTTCCCGGCGACGCAGACCATTCAAAGCTCCAACAACGTCATGCAGTCGCCGACCGCATGGAAGACCAAGGGCGACGACTACAACCGCAATCCGGTCGGCACCGGTCCCTACATCCTGAAATCCTGGACCGCCGGCGACCGTATGGTGCTGGAAAGGAACCCGGACTACTGGAACAAGGGCAAGCCTTATCTCGACCGCATCATCCTGAAGCCGCTGCCTGACGCGCAATCGCGCTTTGCTTCGCTGCAATCCGGCGAGGCCGATATTATCTGGGACGACGAGTACGACGCTGACAATATCATCAAGGCGCAAAAGGATCCGAGCCTGTTCGTGAATTCCTATGCGGGCTCCGGCGCACAGGTCTACGCGTTCAATACCAAGACGCCGCCGTTCGACGACATCCGCGTGCGCCAGGCGCTGGTGATGGCGCTCGACCGCAAGAAGATATCGCAGGCGATCACCAACGGTCTCGCGCGGCCAGCCAGCAACCCCTATGGCGACGGCTCCTGGGTCAAGTGCAAGGACGACGGCGCGCTGCCGGAAGACGCCGCGAAGGCCAAGGAGCTGATCACGGACTACGGCAAACCGGTCGAATTCAAGATGATCGTGTCGGCGACGCCGCGCGGCCGCACCGTCGGTCAGGTGCTGCAGCAGCTCTGGAAGCGGGTCGGCGCCAACATGGAGATCGAGCAGGTCGACCAGGCGACCATCGTGCCGCGGGCCTTCATGCGCCAGTTCCAGCTGACGCCGTGGCGCATCGTCGATCTCGCCGATCCCGATCCGCAGATGTATGCCAATTTCCGCACCGGCAGCCCGGTGGCGCTCGCGAACTACTCCAATCCGGAGCTGGATCGGCTGCTGGAGCATGCGCGAACCACGGCCGACGTCGCCCAGCGCACCGAGGACTATTGCGCGATCAGCCGTCTTATCAACAAGGAGGCGATCTGGTTCTGGACCTTCCAGAACACCTACTACTCGATCTCGAGCGCGAAGGTGAAGGGCGTACTGAAGATGTTCAACGGCGTGCTCGACGTCTCCGAGGCCTGGAAGGAATAGCGCTTCATGCTGTTCTTCGTCGCGCGAAGGCTCCTTTACCTGGTGCCGGTGCTGATTGCCGTCTCGGTGTTGACCTTCGTGATTGCGTCGCTGTTGCCGGGCGATCTCGCTTACGTGATCCTCGGCGACCAGGCGACGCCTGAAAACGTCGCGGCGCTGCGCCACGACATGGGGCTCGATCAGCCGATCTGGCTGCGCTATCTCGGCTGGCTCTGGCATATCCTGCAAGGTGATTTCGGGCGTTCGTTCCGCACCGGGCAGACCGTGTTGCAGGCGGTCAGCGAGCGGCTGCCGGTTTCCATCGAGCTGATGATTCTTGCCGAACTGATTGGGCTTGCGATCGGCGTGCCGCTCGCGATCGCCTGCGCGGCCAAGG
The DNA here is from genome assembly GCF_036923295.1 of Bradyrhizobium sp. 26S5. Lineage (NCBI taxonomy): Bacteria > Pseudomonadati > Pseudomonadota > Alphaproteobacteria > Hyphomicrobiales > Nitrobacteraceae > Bradyrhizobium > Bradyrhizobium sp. 26S5. The sequence goes on from NZ_CP145948.1 coordinate 2,901,354, forward strand.
CCGGCAGCGCGTTCGACCGCCTGATGACCGGCTCGGCCTTCGGCATGCTGTCGGTGCCGACCTTCCTGTCCGCGATCCTGCTGATCTATCTGTTCGCGGTCGAGCTGCGCTGGCTGCCCGCGACCGGCTACGTGCCGCTCGGCGAGGATCCGATCGCCAATCTGCGCTTCATGGTGCTGCCGGCGCTGACGCTGGCGCTTGCGGAGTGGCCGGGCATCATGCGCGTGCTGCGCTCCGACATGATCGCAGCGCTGCAGGAGGACTACATCGCGCTCGCCAAGGCGAAGGGCCTGAAGCCGTCGCGTATCCTGTTCGTGCATGCGTTGAAGCCGTCGTCGCTGACGCTCGTCACCATCACCGGCATCAATATCGGCCGCCTGATCGGCGGCGCGGTGATCGTCGAGACCATCTTCGCCTTGCCCGGGATCGGCCGCCTGTTGGTCGGCGCGATCTATACCCGCGACCTCATCATCCTGCAGGGCGTGGTGTTGCTGGTCGCCGCCGGCTTCGTGATCATGAACTTCATCGTCGACCTGCTCTACGCCGTGCTCGACCCGAGGATCCGCCATGGCCACGCTTGAGCTCAGCCTCGATGAGACCGAAGCGACGCCGGTGCGGCGCAGGCGCCGGGTCGGCACGCTGTTCTGGTGTGCGATCGGCTGGATGGTGCTGGTGTTCGCGGTCGCGATCCTTGCCGATCTGTTGCCGCTGCCGAGCCCGACCGACATGGACATGCTGGAGCGGCGGGCGCCGTTTTCCGCCGAGCATTGGCTCGGCACCGACGGCCTCGGTCGGGACGAGTTGTCGCGGCTGATCCATGGCGCGCGGATCTCGCTGATTGTCGGCCTTTGCGCGCCGGTGATCGGGGTCACCATCGGTGGCGCGCTCGGCATGCTCGCCGGCTATTTCCGCGGCCGTTTCGAATCCATCGTGGTCGGCAGCATGGACGTGCTGCTGGCGTTCCCGCCGTTGATCCTGGCGCTGGCGGTGACCGCCTATCTCGGCCAGTCGATCTTCAACCTGACCTGCATCCTCGGCGTGCTCGGCATTCCCGCCTTCATGCGGGTGGCGCGGGCATCGACCCTGACGCTGGCGCGGCGCGAATTCGTCATCGCGGCGGAGGCGCTCGGCGCCTCGCATGCGCGCATCCTGCTACGCGAATTGCTGCCGAATGTGCTGCTGCCGCTGCTCGCCTTCTTCCTGCTCGGCGTCGCCGTCACCATCGTGGTCGAGGGCGCGCTGTCCTTCCTCGGCCTCGGCGTGCCGCCGCCGATCTCGAGCTGGGGCAGCATGATCGGGGAGGGCCGTGAAAGCCTCGACGTGGCGCCGCGGCTCGCCTTCATTCCGGCGATTGCGATGTTCCTGACCGTGCTCTCCTTCAACCTGATCGGCGACACTATTCGCGCGCTGACCGACCCCAGGCAGGGTGCGCTATGAGCGGCACGCTGCTTTCGGTCGAGAACGCGGTGGTCGACCTGCCGACGCCGCGCGGCAATCTGCGGGCGGTCGATCACGTCGATCTCGCCGTCGGTGCGGGCAGGACGCTCGGCATTGTCGGCGAGTCCGGTTGCGGCAAGACCATGCTGTCGCGCGCTGTCCTGCAACTGCTGCCCAAGAAGGCGAAATTGTCCGGCCGGGTGATGTTCGACGGGCAGGACCTGACAAGACTGCCGCCGGAGAAACTGCGCAAGCTGCGCGGCCGCTCGCTCGCAGTGGTGTTCCAGGATCCCATGACCTCGCTCAATCCGGTGCTGACCATCGGCACCCAGCTGATCGAGACCATTGTGGAACATCTCGAGCTCGATTTTGCCGAGGCTAGGCAGCGCAGCGTCGAGCTCCTCGCAGCCGTCGGCATTCCCGCGCCCGAACAACGCCTGACGCAATATCCGCATCAGCTCTCCGGCGGCATGCGCCAGCGTGTCGCGATCGCGGTTGCGCTGTCCTGCGAACCAAAACTCCTGATCGCCGACGAGCCGACCACCGCGCTCGACGTCACGATCCAGGCGCAGATCCTCGACCTGCTGGCACGCGAGCAGCAGCGCCGTCATATGGCGATGATCATCATCACGCATGACCTCGGCGTGGTCGCCGGTCGCACCGACGAGGTCGCGGTGATGTATGCCGGGCGCGTCGTCGAGCGCGCGCCGACACCTGCTCTGTTCAAGCAGATGCGGATGCCCTACACCGAGGCGCTGCTCGCCGCGCTGCCGAAGCTCGACGTCCCGCCGCATACGCCGCTGCCGGCGATTTCGGGGCGACCGCCCGATCCGACCCGGCCGCTGAAAGGTTGCTCGTTCTCGCCGCGCTGCCGCTATTCCGCCGGGCGCTGCGGCACCGAGAAGCCGCCGCTCTGCGCGGCGGAGACATCAGACCATCTCTATGCCTGCTTCCATCCGATCGCGGCGGGGGTCGGCGCATGATGCAGCAGGCCGCATCCGATCCGCTGATGAAGGTGGAGAATCTCGTCGTCGAGTATTCGGTGGGGGGCAAGACCATCCATGCCGTGTCCGACGTCAGCCTCGAAATCGCCCGTGGCGAGACGCTGGGGCTGGTCGGCGAATCCGGCTGCGGCAAGTCCACGCTCGGCCGCGCCGTGCTGCAATTGCGCCAGGCCGTTTCGGGCAAGGTGCTGTTCGACGGCCACGATCTCACCGCCCTGCGCGGCGAGGCGCTGCGCATGATGCGCCGGCGCGTGCAGCTGATCTTCCAGGACCCGATCGCTTCCCTCAATCCGCGGCGGCGGATCGGCGATATCGTCGCCGAGCCGCTGGTGATCGCGGGCGTCAAGGATCCCGAGGAACGAGGGCGCCGCGTCAACGAGGTGCTGTCGGCGGTCGGCCTCGATCCCGCGCTGGTGAGCGGACGCCTGCCGCATGAATTCTCCGGCGGACAGTGCCAGCGCATCTGCATTGCCCGCTCGCTGGTGCTCAATCCCGAATTCGTGATCTGCGACGAGCCGGTGTCCGCGCTCGACGTCTCGATCCGCGCGCAGATCCTCAATCTGCTGGAGGAGATGAAGGCGCGCTACGGCCTGACCCTGCTGTTCATCGCCCACGACCTCGCGGTGGTGAAGGCGGTCAGCGATCGCGTCGCGGTGATGTATCTCGGCCGGCTCTGCGAAGTCGGCCCGTCGGAGCAGCTTTTTGCACAGCCGGCGCATCCCTATACCGCGCTGCTCATCGAAGCGATCCCGGTGCCCGATCCGGATGTCCGCCCGACCCAGAGCGTGCCGGTCGGCGAGCCGCCGTCGCCGATCGCGCCGCCGTCCGGCTGTCGCTTCCGCACCCGCTGCCCGCGGGCCGATGCGCGCTGCGCCAGCGAGGTGCCGGAACTGCGCACGGTTGCGCCCGGCCAGTTCGCGGCTTGCCATCATCCCTTGATCTAAATATGGGGAGACCAACACCGCGTTTGTCCCCGGCGGGCAGGCGTGGCAAGGTCCGCCGCAAGAACAAGCTTCGGGAGAGCAGCGATGAAGAGTTTCCAGGTCGTCGATTTCAACGCCCCATTGAAAGAGGTCGATCAGCCGACGCCGCAGCCGTCGGGCACGCAGGTGCTGATCAAGGTCAAGGCCGCCGGTGTCTGCCACAGCGACCTGCATATCTGGGAAGGCGGCTATGATCTCGGCCATGGCCGCAAACCGCTGTCGCTGAAGGATCGCGGCGTCTCGCTGCCGCGCACGATGGGCCACGAGACAGTCGGCGAAATCGTCGCCTTCGGGCCCGACGTCAAGGATGCCGACAAGGGCGGTCTCAAGCTCGGCGATGTCGCGCTGGCCTATCCCTGGCTCGGCTGCGGCAAATGCCCGACCTGCCTCGGCGGCGACGAGAACATGTGCGCGATCAAGCCGAATGCGCTCGGCGTCTATTGCGACGGCGGCTACGCCGACCACATGACGGTGCCGCATCCGAAATATCTGCTCAACCTCAACGGACTCGATCCGGTCACGGCTGCGCCTTACGCCTGCTCCGGCGTCACGACCTACAGCGCTCTCAAGAAAGTCGAGAAGGATCTCGACACGCCGATCGTGATTTTCGGTGCCGGCGGGCTTGGTCTGATGGCGCTCTCGCTGTTGAAGGCGATGGGCGGCAAGGGCGCGATCGTGGTCGATATCGACGCCAGGAAGCGCGAGGCGGCCGAGGCCGCCGGCGCGCTTGCCACGGTCGACGGCAAGGCGCCCGACGCGCTGGAGCAGCTCGTCAAGAAGGCCGGCCAGCCGATCCGCGCCGCGATCGACCTGGTCGGTAACGCCCAGACCTCGCAGCTCGGCTTCGACTGCCTGACCAAGGGCGGCAAGCTCGTGATCGTCGGCCTGTTCGGCGGCGGCGCGACCTGGGCGCTGCCGCTGATCCCGATCAAGGCGGTCACCATCCAGGGCAGCTATGTCGGCAATCTGCGCGAGACGCAGGAGCTGCTCGATCTGGTCCGGACCAAGAAGATTCCGGCGATCCCGGTCACGCCGATGCCGCTGGCGAAGGCGAACGAGGCGCTGACCAATCTGCAGAAGGGCCAGCTCGTCGGCCGCGCGGTGCTGACGCCGTAAGACGACATATCTCGCGTCATGGCCGGGCTTGTCCCGGCCATCCACGTCTTGCTTGCTGATGCGCGGTTAAGACGTGGATGCCCGGGACATCTAGCGCGAAGACGCGCTTCGCGCTTCTGCCCGGGCATGACGAGTTTCACAACTGAAGCTGTCAGGGAATCTCCATGTCCGCCAACGACGCCCTTCACATCGCAGTTCTCGGTGGCGACGGCATCGGCCCCGAAGTGATGGCTCCGGCGCTCGAGGTGCTGCGCAGCATCGAGGCGTCGGCCGGCCTCAAATTCCGCTTCACCGAGGCGCCGGCCGGTGCCGGTCATTACAAGGAAACCGGCAAGTCGATGCCGGAGAGCACGATCCGGCTGTGCGAGGAGGCCGATGCGATCCTGCTCGGGGCCTGCGGCCTGCCGTCGGTGCGCTACCCCGACAACACCGAGATCGCGCCGCAGATCGAACTGCGCATGATCTTCGATCTCTATGCCGGTGTGCGGCCGGCGCGATTGATCCCTGGCGTGCCGAGCACGATCGTCGGCGCCGATCAGAAGGGCATCGACCTTGTCGTGATCAGGGAATCGACCGAGGGCCTGTTCGCCTCGATGGGCAAGGGCGTCGTCACCGACAGCGAGGCGCGCGAGACGATGGTGATCACGCGCCGCACCTCCGAGCGGCTGTTCGAGTTCTCGTTCAGGCTTGCCGAACGCCGGAAGGCGCGCGGCCGCGTCGGTGGCGGGCTGACTTGCGTCGACAAGGCAAACGTGTTCAAGGCGTTCGCGTTCTTCCGCAACATCTTCGACGAGACGGCGAAGCGTCATCCCGACGTCAGGGCAGATCACCTCTACATCGACGCGACTGCGGCCGCGCTGGTGAAGCATCCCTGGGACTTCGACGTCATGGTGACCGAGAACATGTTCGGCGACATCCTGTCCGATCTCACCGCCGGCCTGATCGGCGGCATGGGCATGGCGCCGTCGGCCGACTTCGGCGATCGCTACGCGGTGTTTCAGCCTTGCCATGGCACGGCGCCCGACATCATGGGGCAGGGCAAGGCCAACCCGACCGCGATGATCCTCTCAGTCGCGATGATGCTGGACTGGCTCGCCGACAAGCACGGTCTCGAAGGCGCTGCCGAAGCCGGAGAGCGGATCGAGCGCGCGGTCGACAAGGTCTATGCCGACGGCATCAAGCCGTTCGAGTTCGGCGGCAGCAATGGCACGGCCGATGTGGCGAAGGCAGTGCTGGCGGCGCTTTAGCGCGCTGGCGCGCTCAATCCCCAACCCGTCATCCTGAGGTGCGAGCTCTTGCGAGCCTCGAAGGATGCACGGCCCGGCTGGTGGCCGTCGATCCTTCGAGACGCCGCTTCGCGGCTCCTCAGGATGACGGGAGGGTGAGGGGGCCGGAGCCCCCTCGTTGATGATCAGCGCCGGTGTCCGCCGTGATGCCCGCCGCCATGGTGTCCGCCGCCGTGATGGCCGCCATGATGCCGCGGCCCGTGATGATGGTGGCGATGGTGGTAGTGCGGACGATGATGCCATCCGTGATGGCGCGGTCCGTAGTAGCCGTAACCGCCCGGCTGCCAGGTGCAGCGGCCCCAGCGATCGCAGACCTGGCGGACCTTGTCGATATTGGACGTTTCGCCTGCGATGTGGCCGGCCTGCGGCAGCCCGTTCGGCATCGCTGACGCCGTGCCGGACATCAGCGCTGCGCTTCCGAGCGCGGCCAGTCCAATAACAGCAAGCTTGATATTCATCGAGATCTCCTTGGTTGAAGCCTGAAAACGTCCATGCGGCCACTTCGTTGCTGCGACAAAAAAGACGCTGCACTTGGTTCTAAGGGACGCCGGTTCAACGCAGGGAATGCGGGAGTTGTGAGGTCGCGCTATGTTCGGGCGGCAATTGGCCGCGCGACAGAATGGCGGCGCGTCCTCCGTGCATGTGCCGCATGAGATGTGCAGTCAAAGCGTGAGCTGGAAAGGCCTGCGCTGATACGCAACGGTGTGCAGGAAGACTGTGCTGTCGAGTCGCGAGATCATGACGCCATGCTTGCCGTCGCTTCATGACCGCGCATTCGGACGCGAGACTGAAGAAGCTCGCCTCGATCACAAATCCTTGAGTAACTGCCTCGGCAAAAGAAAAAGCGCCGCCATCGCCGATGGCAGCGCTTTGTCATTTCCCGGCCCGACCGGCGTATGGCGGCCGCGGTGACCGGCAACCGGCCGATGCGGCGTGGTGGATCGCGTTCGCGGCGTCGCGACCCGACCCGCGGCTCAGTCTTCGTTGGCGGCGATCGATTCCATCAGCGACACCAGCTGGCGCTGCACGGTCTGATCCTTGATCTTGCTGTAGGCGCGCAGCAACCGGAGGCTGAACGCGCTGTCGAGGAACAGCAGGCTCTCGACTTCGCGGGCCTTGTTGTCGCCGTCGTAGAAGAAGGTGACCGGCACGTCCAGCGCGCTCGCGATCTGCTGAAGACGGGCGGCGCCGACGCGGTTGACGCCCTTCTCGTACTTCTGCACCTGCTGGAAGCTGACGCCGAGCTTGTCGCCGAGTTCAGCCTGCGAGATCTTCTGCTCGACACGGCGCAGGCGGATCCGCTTGCCCAACTCGATGTCCGGCTTGCCGGCACTGCGCTGCTTCATCTTCTTTGCTGCTGATCTGTTCATTCTTGTGACCCGTCCTTCAATCGGGAATCCCTGGCCCGGCTGGGTCAGGGACACGTTCATGATGTACCGCGTTAAGCTCGAGTGGATCGTCAGTTCGTCGTGAACCACGAAAATCCAAGAAGATCGCGGGATGGTATCCAAACGCACATCCTTGTTGGAAGCATGCGTATTGGAAGCACCCTTTACCGACACAGCCAACTACCTGAAGTCGACCGCGCCTAGGTGTCTCTCGACACCCCGCCCTCTACATTTGGCAAAATATTGACCAAACCACAACTAGCGCGAGTTTGATCGCCACAGATTTTGCACGCATGCTTACCGGGCGGCCGTGCACTGCGCCCGTAGTTCTACGGGCAACTATATTGTACGGGCGTCTTTGCGTGGATGCAACCCCAGCTAGTGCATCCTGAGGTCGCGCAGACGGGTCGGCGGTTGCTTGACGGAACGGCCCGCTAGGCGAAAAGTTTGACCTAAGTCCAAGTCGGGCTTTCGGAATGTTGCTGGACAATTGCCTGAAAGTTCTCGATCATCGGGAACCAATGTGCGCCTACGACAAGCCGGCGAACTCTGGCGGGAGAGGCCAATGAAGCGGAAGAGGGGAACGCCTCGACTCTACCTCGCGGCTTCGGGAGTGGAAGATATGCCGGTCGCAAATACGGAAGAACGGTTGCTGGCGCTGCTCGCAACCCTGGAAGAGTGTCAGGCCTTCCTGACCGACCGGACCAATACGGAGACGGCGCGGCTTTTGTCCCTTGCCATCCTCGAGCTCCGGATGGAGCTCCACAAGGTGACCGATTCCGAGTTGAAGGCCCTGTGTGACATGATCGCGTCGGACGGGCCGGCGCCGGAACCGGCGACCCGGCAATTGCCGCCGTATCTGAGGCTGGTCAAATAGGTCAGCGCCCCGCGCCACGCGCGGGACGCTGCCGGTCCTGTGCCGTGCCGCTTCAGCCGGCGGTGACGTCGACTGCCTCTGCGCCTTCAAGCACGCGACGGGCCTTGTCACGGTCGAGGTCACCTTCCCATGCCGCGACCACGACGGTGGCGACGCAGTTGCCGATCAAATTGCCGACCGCGCGCGCCATGCCGATGAACCAGTCGACCGAGAGCACCAGCACGAGGCCGATCGCCGGGATGCTCGGCACCGCATTGAGCGTCGCCGCCAGGATAACAATCGCCGAGCCCGGCACGCCATGCGCGCCCTTCGAGGTGATCAGCGACACGCCGAGCACCAGGAGCAGGTCGCCGAACGACAGCGGCGTGTTGGTCGCCTGCGCGATGAACACCACCGCAAGCGTCAGATAGATCGAGAACGCATCGAGGTTGAAGGAATAGCCGGTCGGGATCACGAGGCCGACCACCGAGTCCTTGACGCCGAGGCGCTCCAGCTTGCGCATGATCTGCGGCAGCACGGCGTCGGAGGATGCGGTGGCGACCACGATCGTCAGCTCCTCGCGCAGGTAGCCGAGGAATTTGAGGATGTTGATGCCGGCGAGCGCCATGACGCCGCCGAGCACGCCGAGCACGAAGATCGCGACCGAAACGTAGAACAGCGCCACCAGCGACAGCAGCTGCTTCAGCGAGCCGACGCCGTATTTGCCGACCGTGTAGGCGACGGCGCCGAGCACGCCGATCGGCGCGATGCGCACGATCAGGCCCATGGCGCGGAACAGCACGGTCGAGACCGCGTCGATGAGAGAGGAGATCTTCTCGCCCTTCTCGCCGCCGACCAGCGCCAGGCTGACGCCGAAGATGATGGCGAAGAACAAGACCTGCAGCACGTCGTTGCGCGACAGCGCGTCGAACGAGGTGGTCGGGATGATGTTGAGCAGGAAGCTGCCGACGCCTTCGCCCTTCAGCTTCTGCGCGTTGCTGGCATAGTTGCCGAGCGCCTTGGGATCCAGCGTCGAGGTGTCGATGTTCATGCCGTGACCGGGCCCGAACAGGTAGGCCAGGATCAACCCGACCACCAGCGCGACCGTCGTCATCACCTCGAAATAGACCAGCGCCTTGACGCCGACGCGGCCGACCTTCTTGAGGTCGCCGGCGCCCGCGATGCCGTGCACCACCACGCAGAACACGATCGGCGCCACGATCATCGAGATCAGCTTCAGGAAGGCATCGCTGAAGATCTTCAACCCGATCGCGAAATCGGGCGCGGCCATGCCGATGATGATGCCGAGCAACAGCGCGACGAGCACCTGCACGAACAGTGACGTGTAAAGCGGCTTTCGTGCCACACTGGCTTCCGCTGCGATGGTCGACATGAACTTCCCCCTGTTTCTGGCCGGCCGAACCCACCCTATCTTAGCAACTTGCGTGCCAAGATGTCGCAGGTTCGGCCGCCATTATCAGGTCAATCGCCGGGTTCGAGGGAGCTGGTCACGGTGTAGACGACGCCCTGGGGCAGGAAATCCACCGTGGCTTCGCCGCCGAGCTGGTCGCGGGCGCTGCGCTCGATCAGCCGGGAGCCAAAGCCGCGCTGCACCGGCGCGGCGACCGGCGGACCGCCGGCCTCGGTCCAGATCATCCGGAGCTTCGGTCCGGCGCCTTCCTCCAGGATCTCCCAGTCCAGTGTCACCGTGCCGGTGTCGTTGGACAGCGCGCCATATTTGGCGGCGTTGGTCGCCATTTCGTGCAGCAGCATCGACAGCACCAGGGCAAGCCGCGGCGACAGCGGCACGCGCGGCCCGAACATTTTGACCCGCTCGGAGGCGTTGAGCAGATAGGGCCGCAACACCCGGCTGACCACCTCCTGCAGGTCGGAGCCCTGCCATTTGTCGGTAGAGAGCAGGTTGTGCGCCTCGGCAAGCGCGCCGAGCCGCCCCTCGAACTTGTCGCGCTCGGCGCGGCTCGCGGTGCGAAAGGTCTGCGTGGCGATCGATTGCAGGATCGCCAGCGTGTTCTTGACGCGGTGGTTGAGCTCCTCGATCAGGAGGTCGTGCAGCATCTCGGCGCGCGCGATCGTGGTCGCCATCCGTACCGCGAAGCCGAGGCCGACCAGCAGCAGCACGCCGCCGATCACGCTGGTGATCGCAAGCGAGCGCCACAGCGGCGCTACAAGCGAGTTCTCGGCGATTCCCGCAGCGACGGTCCAGCCGGTGACGCGCGACCGCGTGAAGCCGGTGATCAGCGCCACGCCTTCGAGCGAGACGGTCGGCAGCGTCGCCTCGCTGCGGCGGAACATCTCGGCGAACAGCGACGGCGCGGCGCGCTGCCCGATGGTCGCCTGCGGATTTGGCACGCGGGCCAGGTTGACGCCGTCGCTGTCGAAGATCGAGATGGTCCAGTCCTGATTGAGGCGCTGCTTCTCGATGATGGCCTGGAAGACCTCGATCGGCGGGCTGAACGAGATGTCGTAGAGCACCTCGCCGTCGCGCATCACCGGCACCTCGACGGTGATGATCAGGCGTTGCTTCACCGCGCCGAAGAACAGGTTGGAATATTGCGGCTGCCTGGTCGCAAACACCTTCCCCAGGATCTCGAGATTGTTGCGCGGCGGCAGGCTCGCCGTATCCGCCGTCAGCGAGGAGAACACCTGGCGTCCGCCGCGGTCGGCCACCAGCACCACGCCGTCCTTGCCGTACTGGTCGATGAAGCCGGCAGCGACGCGGCGGAAATTGTCGAAGTCGCTGTTGCGCAGCGAGTTGGTCAGCGCCAGCACCTGCAGCCCGCCGGTCATACGCTGCATTTCCGCATCGAGCAGCAGGCGGATGTTGCGCGCGGTCTCGAGCACGCGCTGCGTGGCGGCCTGGCGGTCCTGCTGGTAATTGTGGAACACTATGCCGACCGCGAAAACGATCAGCGGCAACATCGTTCCCGCGACCAGGAGCGCGAGACGCACTGGCAATGTCAGTTTCGGCACGAAATCCCCGGGTCGGTGCCCATCTGCTGGGAGCTTAGGGGAAGCGGGAAAAGTCCGCCAAACGAAATAGCTGGTGATTGGAAAGGTTCCGCGGCGCTTAGAGCATGATCCGGAAAAGTGTGAAGCGGTTTTCCGAAAGGATCATGCTCAAACGAGGGGTGTGCGCCGCGGAATGGCGTCGTGTCAGAGATTGCTCTCGGTGATCGCGGCGTAGACCATGGTGCGCAGCTCGCGCCGCAGCGGATAGGCGCTCGATGGCAGCACCTGGGTCATGAAGATCGTGATCAGCTCCTCGGCCGGGTCGATGAAGAACGACGTCGTCGCGGCGCCGCCCCAGTTGAATTCGCCCGGGCTGCCCGCGATCAGCGTCTGCGCCGGATGCATCGTGACGGCGAAGCCGAGGCCGAAGCCGATGCCGTTATAGGCGGCTTCGGAGAACAACGAGCGCGACATCGCCGGCAGGTCGACGCCGCCGGGCAGATGGTTGGAGGCCATCAGCTTCAGCGTCTTCGGGCCGAGCAGCCTGACGCCGCCGAGCTCGCCGCCGTTGAGCAGGGCGCGGCAGAAGGTGAGGTAATCTGAGGCGGTCGAGCACAGACCGCCGCCGCCCGAGATCAGCGAGGGCGGTGACAGGAACGAGCTGGTGGCCGGGTCGTCCTGCAGCGTCAGCGTGCCCTTGCGCTCGGCGGCGGCGAGCGGGTTGAAGCCGCCCTGCGGGTCGGCCGAGTAGCAGGCGGCGAAGCGATGCACCTTGTCGGCCGGCACGAAGAAGTCGGTGTCGTTCATGCCGAGCGGCTTGAAGATGCGCTCCTTCAGGAACTGCTCGAACGGTATCCCTGAGATCTTGCCGACGAGATAGCCGAGCACGTCGGTGGCGACCGAGTAATTCCAAGCTTCACCCGGCGAGAACTCCAGCGGGATTTTCGCCAGATCCTCGATCATGCTGTCGAGCGTGCCGGCCTTGATGACTTCGCCGATCTTGTTCTCGCGATAGGCCGCATCCACATTGGAGCGCTGCTGGAAGCCGTAGGTGAGGCCCGAGGTGTGCCGCAACAGGTCGACGATCAGCATCGGCCGGCTCGGCGGGCGGGTCAGGAAGGCGGGCGCGGTGCCGGCGACGAACACGCCGAGGTTCTTCCACTCCGGAATGTATTTGGCGACCGGCTCGTCGAGCGCGACCTTGCCTTCTTCGACCAGCATCATGAAGGCGACCGACGTGATCGGCTTGGTCATCGAATAGATGCGGAAGATGGTGTCGTCCTTGACCGGCACCTTGCGCTCGAGATCGGCAAAGCCCTGCACCGTGGAATGCACGATCTTGCCGCGCCGGTAGATCAGGAGCTGGGTGCCGGGAAAGCGGCCGCCGTCGATGTAGCGGGTCTTCAGATGCGCTTCGAGGCGGTTGAGGGCAGTGGTCGACATTCCCGCGGATTCGGGCGAGGCAGGCGTGGGGGCTAACATCGGGCGTTTCTCCGGCTGGCAAGGCCGTCTTGATAGCCGAAAAGTGTCCGCTGCACCAAGTGGCTGGCGCTTACCGGCAACGGGCCGGTGGTGTACGGTCGCCGTTGCAATCGCGCCCTTCAGGGGCTCCAGGGAAACGCCGAGATGACCCAGTTCAACGAAACCGAGCTCACCACCGCCGTGATCCGCAGCTTCGACCAGACACCCGATCCGCGGGCCAAGTTCCTGTTGCAGGAATTGGTGAAGTCGCTGCACGATTATGTGCGCAGGACCGATCTCACCTTCGAGGAGTGGGACCACGCGATCGGCTTCCTGACCTGCACCGGGCAGAAGTGCACCGATATCCGCCAGGAGTTCATCCTGCTCTCAGACGTGCTCGGCGTGTCGATGCTGGTCGATGCGGTCAACCACCGCGATCGCGACGGCGCGACCGAGACCACCGTGCTCGGCCCGTTCTATGTCGGCGAGCACAAGGTGACGCCGCACGGCACCGACATCTCGGCAAGCCTGCCCGGCGAGCGCATGTTCGTGCAGAGTCGCGTCACCGATCTCACGGGCAAGCCGTTGGCCAATGTGCCGGTCGATGTCTGGCACGCGGACGACGACGGATTCTACGACTCGCAGAAGCCGAGCTATGCCACCGAAGGCCCGTCGTCGCGGGCGCGCTTCGTCACCGATGCCGACGGCCGCTTCTTCTTCCGCACCATCGTGCCGTGCAGCTATCCGATTCCGACCGACGGTCCGGTCGGGCAGATGATCACGCAGACCAACCGTCACCCGATGCGGCCGGCGCATGTGCACTTCCTGGTCAATGCCAAGGGCCATGAGCCGCTGATCACGCACGTCTTCATGGAAGGCGACAAATATATCGACTCCGACGTCGTGTTCGGCGTGAAGGACGAGCTGATCGCCAAGGTTGAACGGCGCACCGATCCTGACATGCCCGATGGCCAGCGCTCGGATGGTCCGTGGCATCTGATGAGCTACGAATTCCATGTGAAACCCGGTGGCGGAATGGCGCCCGCGCCGCTCGGCACCAAGGTCGCCGAGGACGCCTGATCGCTATCGTCGAAGTCGCCTGCTCAATTCTTGTGCGTCGCACAAGAATTGAGCGAATCGCAAATTTTGGGAGCGCGCGGAAAGTTTGCGCGCGCTGCGACATGTTGCGCAAGACTTTGCAATAAAATCAATTTTTGCACTGCGGTAGCTTGGCACAAGGCTTGAATAGTCAGGTGCCGACGCCATTGAAGCCGTCCCTCGAGGCCACCCCATCGGATTTCTGACGCCGCCAGACCGGGGCCTCCCCGGTGCATGCCCTTTTGCGCCCTGCGCGCGTCGCCACCCGAAGGAGGGCGCTCGACGCAAAGACGCAACACCGCAACGCAACGACGCAAAGGACGACCGATGACCAAGCCCACCAACAAGCCCTCAGGCCGTGGCCTCAGCCGCCGTCAGCTCCTGAAGGCAAGCAGTGGCGCCGCCGCGCTGCTCGCCGCAGCCAAGCTCAACTTTCCCGCCGGTGCATTCGCGCAAGGTGCAGGCCCCGAGGTGAAGGGCGCCAAGCTCGGATTCATTGCCCTGAGCGACGCCGGTCCGCTGTTCGTCGCCAAGGACAAGGGCTTGTTCGCCAAATATGGCGTGCCCGATGTCGATGTGCAGAAGCAGGCCTCATGGGGCACCACGCGCGACAATCTCGTGCTCGGCTCCGAAGGCAACGGCATCGACGGCGCGCATATCCTGACCCCGATGCCGTATCTGATCTCGGCCGGCAAGGTGACGCAGAACAACCAACCGACGCCGATGTACATCATGGCGCGGCTCAATCTCGATGCGCAGTGCATCTCGGTCGCAAAGGAATATGCCGACCTCAAGCTCTCGACCGACGCATCGCCGTTCAAGACGGCGCTGGAAAAGAAGAAAGCGTCGGGCAAGGCGGTGAAGGCCGCGATGACCTTCCCGGGCGGCACCCACGATCTCTGGATTCGCTATTGGCTCGCCGCCGGCGGCATCGATCCCGACAAGGATATCGAGACGATCGTGGTGCCGCCGCCGCAGATGGTCGCCAACATGAAGGTCGGCACGATGGACTGCTTCTGTGTCGGCGAGCCCTGGAATCTGCAGCTGATCCACCAGGACATCGGCTACACCGCGGTCAACACCGGCGAGATCTGGAACAAGCATCCGGAGAAGTCGTTCGCGATGCGCGCCGCCTGGGTCGACAAATATCCGAACGCGGCGAAGGCGATCCTGATGGCGGTGATGGAAGCCCAGCAATGGGCCGACAAGGCCGAGAACAAGCAGGAGCTCGCGGCAATCATGGCCAAGCGGCAGTGGATCAACTGTCCGGTCGAGGACGTCTATGACCGCACCGCGGGCAAGTTCGACTACGGCACCGGCAAGGTGGTCGAGAATTCGCCGCACATCATGAAGTACTGGCGCGACTTCGCGTCATATCCGTTCCAGAGCCACGAGCTCTGGTTCCTCACCGAAGATATCCGCTGGGGCAAGTTCGAAGCGGGATTCGATACCAAGGGCCTGATCGACAAGGTCAACCGCGAGGATATCTGGCGTGCGGCCGCCAAGGATCTCGGCGTGCCCGCATCCGAGATTCCAACCTCGACCTCGCGCGGCAAGGAGACCTTCTTCGACGGCAAGGTGTTCGATCCAGAAAATCCGGCCGCATACCTGAAGTCGCTGTCGATCAAGCGCGTGGACGTCTGATTTGAGCAGGGCTGCGCGCTCGTCGCGCGCGGCCCACCCATTTGACCACGGAGATACTTTGTCGATGTCAATGCCTGCCATGAAGACCGAAGTCACCGCAGCGATCGTTCCGGCTGCTGCAACCGCGGCGCCGGTCGTGACGATGACTCCGAAGCGGCCGCCGCGTGCCGAGACATACGCCAAGATGGCGAAGGAGGCGGCGGTGCGCGTCGTGCCGCCGCTGATCGTCCTCGCGCTGCTGCTGCTCGTCTGGGAGCTGGTGTGCCGCCGCGCCGGCTCGGCCCTGCCGCCGCCTTCGCGCGTGTTCAAGGACACCAAGGAGCTGATCCTTGATCCGTTCTTCGATCACGGTGGCATCGACAAGGGCCTGTTCTGGCACCTGTCGGCGAGCCTGCAGCGCGTCGCGTTGGGCTATTCGCTGGCGGCGATCGCGGGCATCGCGCTCGGCACGCTGGTCGGCCAGTCGGTCTGGGCGATGCGCGGTCTCGACCCGCTGTTTCAGGTGCTGCGCACGATCCCGCCGCTTGCCTGGCTGCCGCTGTCGCTCGCCGCATTCCGCGACGGCCAGCCTTCGGCGATCTTCGTCATCTTCATCACCTCGGTGTGGCCGATCATCATCAACACCGCGGTCGGCATCCGCAACATCCCGCAGGATTACCGCAACGTCGCCGCCGTGGTGCAGCTCAATCCGCTGGAGTTCTTCGCCAAGATCATGATCCCGGCGGCCGCGCCCTACATGTTCACCGGCCTGCGTATCGGCATCGGCCTGTCCTGGCTCGCGATCGTCGCGGCTGAGATGCTGATCGGCGGCGTCGGCATCGGCTTTTTCATCTGGGATGCGTGGAATTCCTCGCACATCAGCGAAATCATCCTGGCGCTGTTCTATGTCGGCATCATCGGCTTCGTGCTCGACCGCCTGATCGCGGGATTGGGCAAGATCGTGACCCGCGGCACGGCTGCGAATTGAGGGGACAAGTCATGCAGGCCTATCTGAAGCTCGACCACATCGACAAGATTTTTACCCGCGGCAGCGCCACCACGGAGGTTCTGAAGGACATCAACCTGACGATCCAGAAGGGTGAATACGTCTCGATCATCGGCCATTCCGGCTGCGGCAAGTCGACCTTGCTCAACATCGTCGCGGGCCTCACCGGCACCACCAATGGCTGCGTGCTCTTGGAGAACCGCGAGGTCAATTCGCCGGGGCCCGACCGGGCCGTGGTGTTCCAGAACCACAGCCTGCTGCCGTGGCTGACCGTCTACGAAAACGTCAAGCTCGGCGTCGACAAGGTGTTTGCCAAGACCAAGAGCAGGGCGGAGCGCGACGCCTGGGTGATGCACAATCTCAGCCTGGTGCAGATGGCGCACGCCAAGGACAAGCGGCCGAGCGAGATTTCGGGCGGCATGAAGCAGCGCGTCGGCATCGCGCGTGCACTCGCCATGGAGCCGAAGGTTCTGCTGCTCGACGAGCCGTTCGGCGCGCTCGACGCGCTGACCCGGGCGCATCTGCAGGATTCGGTGATGGCGCTGCATCAGAAGCTCGGCAACACCATCCTGATGATCACCCACGACGTCGACGAAGCCGTGCTGCTGTCGGACCGTATCGTCATGATGACCAACGGCCCGAGCGCACGGATCGGCGAGGTGCTCGAGGTGCCCTTGGCGCGCCCGCGCAAGCGGCTCGAGCTCGCGAACAACCCCGGCTATCTGAAGTGCCGGCAGCGCGTGCTCGAATTCCTCTATGAGCGCCACAGCTTCGTCGAGGCGGCTTGAAGATCATGTCGACATCAGGCGTTTCGGTCTTGAACCGAAACGCCGTGGTCCACGACCAATGCTCGGATTTTGCAAAGTCATTCAGAGCCACGGAGAGTTGAAATGAATCCGGCCCAAATCAAGCTGGTTCAGGATAGCTTTGGCAGGGTCGCCCCGATTGCGGAGCAAGCCGCGGTCATTTTCTACGATCGCCTGTTCGAAGTCGCGCCCGCCGTGAAGGCGATGTTTCCGGCAGACATGAAAGAGCAGCGCAAGAAGTTGATGACGACGCTCGCCGTCGTCGTCAACGGGCTGAGCAATCTCGACGCGATCCTGCCCGCCGCGAGTGCACTCGCCAAACGCCATGTCGGCTATGGCGCCAGGCCCGAACATTATCCGGTGGTCGGCGGCGCATTGTTGTGGACGCTGGAGAAGGGCCTCGGTGATGGCTGGACGCCTGACGTCGCCGCCGCGTGGACCGCGGCCTACGGCACGTTGTCCGGTTACATGATTTCGGAAGCCTACGGCGCGCAGGCGGCGGAGTAGGGAGGCCGCATAGGCACCGGCTGCTGCGGACCAAGCCGCAGCTGGCGGCGGCGAACTGAAGCCTTCCGCGTCGCTGCGAGGACCTGTCCGGTCCGGCCATCGCCCAAGCGGATAGGTGGATTGCTTCGCGGAGCCTGTCATCCGGCGGCGCTTTGCGCCGACCGGGTGGCTCGCAATGATGCAGGCAAGCAACTAAGGTTCGCCCGCTCCGCCAATGGGTGAACCAAAAAAATGATGTTCCTGGAAACGCCGCCGAAACTGATCCCGACCGAGATCTTCTCCGCAGTTCCCGCCGAGTTTCGCCGCAAGGTGGCGAGCGAATGGGCCGACGCCAACCGGCCGGGCGCGGTGACCGACTGCTTCATCGAGGGGCCGTCGTTCGATGCTGCGGGAAATCTCTACATCGTCGACATTCCGTTCGGCCGCATCTTCAGGATCGCGCCGGACAAGTCATGGTCGCAGGTCGCCGAATATGACGGCTGGCCGAACGGGCTGAAGATCGACGCCAAGGGCCGCATCCTGATTGCCGACTATCGGCACGGGCTGATGGAGCTCGATGCCGGATCGGGCAAAGTCACGCCGCTGCTGCGTTCGCGCAATTCGGAATCGTTCCGCGGCTGCAACGATCTGCACATTGCCTCCAACGGCGACATCTATTTCACCGACCAGGGCCAGACCGGCCTGCACGATCCGACCGGCCGCGTCTACCGCCTGCGCGCGAGCGGCGCGCTCGACTGCCTGATCGACACCGGCATCAGCCCGAACGGCCTGGTGCTCGATCCGCACGAAGCGGTGTTGTTCGTCGCGATGACGCGGGACAATGCGGTCTGGCGCGCGCCGTTCATGAAGGACGGCAGCGTGTCCAAGGTCGGCCGCTTCTGCTCGCTGTTCGGCCCGAGCGGTCCCGACGGTATGACGATGGACAGAGCCGGGCGGCTGTTCGTCGCGCACGCCTCGCTCGGCCATGTCTTCGTGTTTGCGCCGAACGGCGAGTGCGTCGCCCGGATCAAGTCCTGCGCCGGACAAAGCTGCACCAATGTCGCGATCGGCGGCGCCAGCCGCGACCGGCTCTACATCACGGAATCGCTGACGGGGTCGGTGCTGGTCGCCGACATCAGCGGGCTCGGCTGATCCGTCTATCCGGCAATCATCGCCTATGCAGCGAGGTTCGGACGCTCAGGAAAGGGCGAGTCGTACAGCCACGCCAGATTATCGCAGAACTGCTCGAGGCTGGTGTCGCGGATCAGCTGATTGCGCAGCAACGCGTGCACGCCGGCCGGATGATAGACATGGGTGCCGAGTTCGCGCGCCTGCAGCTGAACCCGCGCCGTGCGCATCAGCCGAACCTGTCGGTATTTCTCCAGCGCGTGTTCGAAGGCATCAGGTGTTGCGCCCAGTAACTCCGCGAGCCAGACCGCGTCCTCCAGTGCCATGCAGGCGCCTTGCGCGAAATATTGCAGCATCGGATGCGCGGCGTCGCCGAGCAGGACCACGCGTCCGTCGACCCAGCGTTCGGTTGGATCGCGATCGCAGGTCACCCACGCCTTCCAATCCTTGCCGTGGTGAATGATCGCCTTGGCGCGCGGATGGACATCGCGAAAGCCCTCAAGCACCTCCTCATGGGTGACCGGCCTGGCGGCAAAGGCTTCCGGCGGGTCGTTGTGGCAGGTGATGGCAAGGTTGAACACCTTCCAGCCCGAGAGCGGGTAGTGCACCAGATGGCACTTGGCGCCGGCCCATAGGGTCGCGGCGTTCCAGCGCAGATCCTCCGGCATCTGCTCGGTCGGAATCACCGATCGATAGGTGGTATGGCCCGCGATCCGCGGCGGGCCGTCATCGACCATCTGCTGACGGATCCGGGACCTCAGCCCGTCGGCGCCGATCAGGAGGCAGCCTTTGACACGCTCGCCGGATTTCAGCCGCGCGACGACGGCCGCGCCGTCCTGGTCATATCCAACGACATCGCAATCGCTGCGCAGCGTGATGCCGGGATGCGCCTCGCAGGCGCGCAGGAAGATGCCGTGCAGATCGCCGCGATGGACCACCGCATAGGGATTGCCGAAGCGCCGGCGGAAATAGCTGGTCAGATCGATGCTGGTGATCTCTTCCGCCGAGATCGCGTCCATCAGCCGCAACTGGTCGATGAACACCGCGATCGCGCGGGCGGCATCGCCGAGCTCGAGATGGTCGAAGGCATGGAAGGCGTTCGGGCCGAGCTGGATGCCGGCGCCGATCTCCTGATAGCGCGGCGCGCGTTCCAGCACGGTGACCTGAAATCCCTTGCGGGCCAGCGCGACCGCCGCGGCCAGTCCGCCAATGCCGCCGCCTGCAATGATGATCGGATCCCTGCGCATGTCCTCTCCCTGAAGTTGGTGCTATTTCCTCGGTATCTTGCGTCGACGGCCGGTCGTCCCCTTGGCGTCGGACTTCTGTTCGTGGGCATCTTTCGACGCCGCGGGGTGGGGCACCTCGATCAGACCGGCCTCGACCTCTTGCTCGAGCCGATCGAGATTCTTGTAGAGTTCGACCAGCACCTGCTTGAGCTCGGCAGCTTCCTTCGCCGACATCGCGCCGGTTGCGACCTCTTCATAATATTGCGCGATCGGCATCAGCCGGCCGGCGAGCTCGGCGCCCTTCGGCGTCAGCGCGACCTGCAGGCTGCGCTGGTCGTTCTCCGGCCGGTCGCGCGTCAGGAGGCCGGCGCGGCTCATCTCGGCAACGATGCGCGACAGGGTCGAGACGTCGGCCGACGTCAGTTCGGCGATTTCACCGAGCCGCAGCGGCTGTCCCTGCTCCGACAGCGCGGCAAGCACGCGGTACATCGGCAGCGTCAACTTCTCGTGACGGATCACGCGAACGAACAGATCGCCCATCCGCACGCCGAGCCGGGCGAGCAGATAGGGCAGCGAATTCGAAAATCGGTACATGGGCTTAGGTCCGGGCTTCATTCCTGGTGGCAGACGTCCGCCCGGAATAGCCGTCGGTCCTCGCATCGACAACAGTTGCATCTCAATCATTTGCATTTGCAATTTTATCATTGACAAATAATTGGACCGGATGGTTTGCTCTGTCAACACGGAAACGAGGGCACCAGCCCGAAGGGAGCAACCAATGCAGGGAAAGATCGCGCTGGAAGAGCACTTCGCCATCGAGGAAACGGTTCGCGACAGCGCGGGCTTCTCGCCGGCCGATGACTGGGTCGAGCTCAAGGCCCGGCTGCTCGACATCCAGGACCGCCGCCTTGCCGAGATGGACGCGCACGGCATCGAGCTGATGCTGCTGTCGCTCAACGCGCCGGCGATCCAGGCTATCCCCGACCGCAGCCGCGCGCTGGAGCTGTCGCGCCGCGCCAATGATTTCCTCGCCGAGCAGGTGGCGCGGCGGCCGCAGCGCTTCCAGGGCCTGGCTGCGCTGCCGATGCAGGACCCGGAGGCCGCCGCGCGCGAGCTCGATCGCTGCGTGAGTGCGCTGAAATTCCGCGGCGCGCTGGTCAACGGCTTCAGCGAGGTCGAAGGCCACGACGGCGCGGTCTACTACGATCGCAAGGAGTTCTGGCCGTTCTGGTCGGACGTCGAGCGCCTCGACGTGCCGTTCTATCTGCACCCGCGCAATCCGCTGGCGAAGGATGCCGCGATCTACGAGGGCCATCGCTGGCTGATGGGGCCGACCTGGGCCTTCGGCCAGGAAACCGCGGTGCACGCGCTGCGCCTGATGGGCTCGGGGCTGTTCGATGCTTATCCGCGGCTGCAGATCATCCTCGGTCACATGGGCGAAGGCCTGCCGTATTCGATGTGGCGCGTCGACAACCACAACAAGTGGATGCGCGCGCAGAACGTCTATCCCGCCAGGCGCAAGATCGCCGATTACTTCCGGGAGAATTTCTACATCACGACATCAGGCAATTTCCGCACCCAGGCGCTGATCGACGCGATACTCGAGATCGGCGCCGACCGCATCCTGTTCTCGGCCGACTGGCCGTTCGAGAACATCGACCATGCCGCCGAATGGTTCGACACCGCGACCATCGCCGAAGGCGACCGTCTCAAGATCGGCCGCGACAACGCGCTCCGGCTGTTCAAGCTCTAACGACACGCTGTGCCAACCTGCCGCAGAGCAGGGCGCATCATCAACAAGGGAGGAAACCGTGGGCACTTCGCCCGATATCGACGTGCACGAGGAATTGTCCGGTGCGGCCATCGGTCGGCTGCACATCGTGCTCGGCATCCTGATCACGCTGATCACGCTGTTCGACGGTTATGACACGTTCAATCCCGCCTATGTCATCCACTACGTGGCCAAGCCCTGGGGACTGTCGCCGAGCCAGGCGGGGCTGCTGGTGAGCTCGGGCCTCGTCGGATTCCTGTTCGGCGCGGTCGGACACGGCACGGTCGCCGACCGGCTCGGCCGGCGCGGCACGCTGCTGGCCGGGCTCTGGGTCGTCAACCTCTTCACGCTCTTGACTGCAACGGTCGCGAGCGACTTCTGGAGCTTCTGCGCGCTGCGCTTCGCGACCGGCCTCGGCCTAGGCGTGTTGTTGCCGCTGGGCACGACCTTCGTCAACGAACTGGCGCCGCGCCGCGTCAGCAACGCGTTCTCGCTGTGGGGCGTCACACTTGGCTGGTCGCTCGGCGGCGTCTGTGCCGGGCTCGTCGGCGTCTATCTGACGCCGCATTATGGCTGGCAGATCCTGTATTATCTCGGCGCGCTGTCGATCCCGCTGACGTTTGTGGCGCACGCAGTGCTGCCCGAAAGCCCGCAATTCCTGGCGGCGCGGCGCCGCACCGAGGAACTGCGCATGCTGCTCGCGCGGCTTCGCCCGGAGCGGGCCGCCGCCTATCGCAACGCGACCTTTGCCTCAGCCGGCGCCGCCAGCGTGTCGAACCCGATCGCGGCGCTGCTGAGCCCGCGCTATCGCCGCGTCTCGCTGACGATCTGGATCACCGCATTCCTGAGCCTGTTCGCGATCTTCGGCCTCACCGGCTGGATCCCGACGGTGATGCAGAAGCGCGGCGAGACCTTTGCGGCGTCGTTCGGCTTCGGCGCGCTGATGCAGGCGATGTCGTTCGTCGGCGGGCTCACGCTTGCGATGCTGGCCGACCGCAATCTGTCGCTGACGCCGCGCTACCTCGCCACATGGTGGCTCGCCGGCGGCACTGCCGTGCTGGCGCTGGTGTTCGTCAGCGGTCACGGCGTCAATCTCGCGATCGTCGCCATCGCCGGCTTCTGCATCATCGGCGCGCAGCACGTGCTCAACAATTTCACCGCGGGCTCGTACGAGACGCTGCTGCGCGCCAGCGGCGTCGGCATGGAATTGGGCGTCGGCCGGGTCGGCGCGATCCTCGGGCCTTATGTGATCGGACTGCTGCAACAGATGACCGGCGGGCCCGACATCGTGTTCTGGGTGATCGGCGGTGCCGCGATCGTCGGCGCGTTTGCGATCGGCTCGCTTGGCCTCGCCGCCGCGCCCCGGCCCGCGGCCATCGATACTGCGCCCGCGGAGTGACGACGGATCCATATCAAACGCCGCATAGGCAAGTTTAGAACCAACGGAGACAACGCATGTCCACGACAACTCACATTGCGGCCGATGACAAAGCCGCGCGGCTTTCCACTTCCTGGGTCCTGCTGTTTGCCCGGCTCGCCATCGCGCCGCTGTTTCTCTACAGCGGCATCGGCAAGCTGATGGCGTTCTCGGCGACCGCCGGACGCCTCGGCGGCGTCGACGGCATCGGCGCGGTTCTTGCGGCCGGCGCGACGGCGGTCGAGCTCGGCTGCGGCATCGCGCTCGTGCTCGGCCTGTTCGCACGTCAGGCGGCCATCGTCCTGTTTCTGTTCACGATCGCCGCGACGCTGATGTTTCACAATTTCTGGGCCGCGCCGGAGGCGCAGGTCGTGACCCAGACCATCAACTTCCTGAAGAATCTCGGCCTGCTCGGCGCGCTCGCGTTGATCGCGGTCTACGGGCCCGGGAGCTATGCGGTTGGTGCGGGGACCGGCGTGAAGTGCACCTAGCTTCGCCAGACGATCCGCTTTCGAGGCACGCCGAGTCCAGCCGCCACCGCGCGTGGCTGATCAGCGGTCGGAATGCATCTTCTCGAGAAACTCCTTCACGCCGCTGACGGCGCCGGTATTCGAGGCGACATAGCCGGGTAGGGCGCCCACCGCCTTGTGAAACTCGCTGCTCTTCATGATGTCGAGCACCCGCTGCATCGGCTCGGTCTTGAGGAACGCGCGCTTGCTGACGAAGAAGTAATCTTCCGTGAGCAGGCGGATGAAATCGAGGCCGAACTGCCGGGCGGCGGCCTCGACGCCAAAACTCGCATCCGCCATGCCGCTCGCGACATAGGCGGCGACCGCGGCATGGGTGAACTCCATATGCTGGGCGCCGTTGATCTTGCTCTCCGGGATCTTGTGCTGCGCCAGCAATTGATCGAACAGCATCCTGGTGCCGGAATCATGGTCGCGGTTGACAAAGCGGGCCTTGCGGTCGACCAGGTCCTTCAGCGAGGTGATCTTCAAGGGATTGCCGCGCTTGACCATCAGGCCCATCTCGCGCGTGACGAAATTGATCACGCGGTCCTCGCGCGGATCGAGCCATTCCCGGCAGGCCTTGATGCCCTGCGCCCGCAACTCGCCGCGCGGCAGATGCACGCCGGAGAGGTCGCAGGCGCCCTGCGCCAGCGAGACCAGCGAGTTCTGGTTGCTGACGTAACGCAGATCGACGCCGACGCCGCCCTCGCGATCGAGGAATTCGCGCAGCTTGGAGACCGCGAAGCCATGGCTGGCATGGACCCGGATCACCGACGGCCGCTGTTCCAGGAACGGCTTGATCTCGGTGACCAGTTCCTGCGCGAGGTTCTCGAGCTGCAGCCCGAGCCGCGCCTGCATCCGCTCGCCGGCCCACACCAGCTTCTCGCCGAACGGCGTCAGCTTCGAGCCCTTGCCGCGCTGCGTTTCCACCAGCGGCACGCCGAAGAATTCGGTCCACTGCTCGATCAGGTTCCAGACATGGCGATAGGACAGATGCGCGTCGCTGGCGGCGCTGGTGATCTTCCCGGTCTTCCTGATCTCGTTGAGGATGCCGAGCATCACCACCGCGGTCTGTGGTGAATTCTCTTTCCGAAAGCGCCAGACGGTCTCGATCTCGATCTGCAGCATCGCGGTCACCACTTATGAAGTTGACTTCATGTCCTGGTATACCAATAGGCACAAGATATCATATTTACTGCTGAGCAAAGCCCCCTAGATTGAAGCACAACACCAGGAGGAAATATGATGTCGGTTGCATATGACTATGAGCGCGACGCCCGCCACGCCCCGACCGTCCGGGACGAGTTGCTGCTGATCGACGGCGCCCGCGTCCGCTCGCTCTCAGGAAAAACCTTCAAATCGCTCAATCCCGCCACCGAGCAGGTGATCGCAACGATTGCCGAAGGCAATGAGGCCGATGTCGACCGCGCGGTCGCCGCCGCCCGCCGCGCTTTCGAGGGACCCTGGCGCACCATGCGCGCCGCCGAGCGCGGCCATATTCTCCTGCGATGGGCCGAGCTCTTGAAGCAGCACGCCGACGAGATCGCAGCGCTCGAGAGCCTCGATGCCGGCAAGCCGATTTCAGCTGTGCTGCGCCAGGATCTTCCGGCCGCCATCGACACGCTGACCTATTACGCCGGCTGGGCCGACAAGATCAGCGGCGACGTCGTCTCGACGCGTGACGACGCGCTGACCTATACTGTGCGCGAGCCGGTCGGCGTGGTCGCCGCGATCGTGCCGTGGAATTTCCCGCTGATGATCGGCATGTGGAAGCTGGCGCCGGCGCTGGCCTGCGGCTGCACGGTGGTGATGAAGCCGGCCGAGCTGACCTCGCTGTCGGCGCTGCGGATCGGCGAGCTCGCGCTCGAGGCCGGGTTGCCGAACGGCGTGCTCAACATCGTGACCGGCCCCGGCCGCGTCGTCGGCGACGCGTTGGTCAATCATCCCGACGTCGACAAGGTGACGTTCACCGGCTCGCCCGGTGTCGGCCGCGGCATCATGAAGGGTGCCGCCGGCAATTTCAAACGTGTCTCGCTCGAGCTCGGCGGCAAGTCCGCCAATGTGATCTTCGACGATGCCAATCTCGAAGCCGCCGCCAAGGCCGCCGCCGCCGGCATCTTCTTCAACGCCGGGCAGGTCTGCTCGGCAGGCTCCCGCGTCTTGGTGCAGGAGAAGGCCTATGACGAGGTCGTGGAACGCCTGGTCGCCTGCGCCGAAAGCCTGCGCATCGGCGATCCCGCGGATCGCGCCACCGTGCTCGGGCCTGTCATCTCCGAGAAGCAGATGCGCTCGATCCTCGATTATGTCGAGATCGGAAAGAATGAGGGTGCGCAGCTCGCGACCGGCGGCGAACGGGTCGGCGACCGCGGCTATTTCATCAGCCCCGCGGTGTTCGCCAATGTCGCGCACGAAATGCGCATCTCGCAGGACGAGATCTTTGGCCCCGTCGTCAGCGTGATCAAGTTCAAGGACGAGGCCGACGCGCTGCGCATCGCCAACGGCACCGCCTACAGCCTCGCCGCCGGGGTCTGGAGCGCGGATATGGGCCGCGTGCAGCGCTTCGCCAAAAAGGCCCGCGCCGGCACGGTGTGGATCAACACCTACGGCTACACCGATGTGCGGTTGCCGTGGGGCGGCGAGCGCGACTCCGGCCTCGGCCGCGAGCACGGCACCGCAGCGCTCGACAATTTCACCGAGCCGAAGGCGGTGTGGATGAATCTTAACGTGTGACCGCGCGTAACGCGGGCATCACGGGCGCGGATCGGAGGATCCGCGCTGATGAGATTGTACGAGGGCGCACCACAAAACAGCTGTCGTCCCGGCGAAGGCCGGGACCCATACGCCGCAGCAGTTGTAGTGAACGGGACTCGTCGTTCCTGCGACGCTCAACAATATCATTTTGTGGTTATGGGTCCCGGCCTTCGCCGGGACGACGGTGTGGAGACATTGTCGCCCGTTTGCTTTATCGTCCTGCGCGGGGCCAAAAGCGAACCACGCAAGACGAGGCGATCGTGCAGACAAAAAAATTCGGCAACAACGGCCCGCAGGTCTCGGTGATCGGGCAGGGCACCTGGTATCTCGATCGCGGTGACCGCAAGACAGCCGTCGCTGCGCTGAAGCGCGGCATCGATGCCGGCATGACGCATATCGACACCGCCGAGATGTATGGTGACGCCGAGCTCGTGATCGCGGACGCGATCGCTGGCCGGCGTGATGAGCTGTTCCTGGTCTCGAAGGTCTTGCCGAGCAACGCCTCGCGGCGCGGCACCATCACCGCCTGCGAGCGCTCGCTGAAGCGGCTGAAGACCGATCGGCTCGATTGCTATCTGCTGCACTGGCGCGGAACCTATCCATTTGCCGAGACGGTCGCCGCCTTCGACGAATTGATCGCCGCCGGCAAGATCCGTTCCTGGGGCGTCAGCAATTTCGACGCAGACGATCTCGATGAACTGCGCGATGTCGCGGGCGAGGGCAAGATCGCCTGCAACCAGGTGCTCTACCATCTGCGGGAGCGCGCCATCGAGCACGCCGTGATCCCGTGGTGCGAACAGCATGGCGTCGCCGTCGTCGCCTACTCGCCGTTCGGCCACAATGATTTTCCCGCGCCGTCGAGCAAGGGTGGAACGGTTCTGCAATCGATCGCGGAGGCGCATCAGGCGACGCCGCGCCAGGTCGCACTGAGCTTCCTGACGCGGTTGGCGTCGGTGCTCACGATCCCGAAGGCGTCGAATGCGGAGCATGCCGCGGAGAATGCAGCGGCAGGAACGCTCAAGCTCAGTGACATCGAGATATCAGCGCTCGACAAGGCGTTCCCGCGCGGGCCAAAGCCGCGCTCGCTGCCGATGCTCTGAACGGGATGCGCAAAATCAGAGGTTTGCGCCGCTTCGCTCCACACAGTTCTTAACAAACTGTTGCAGTTGCGGCCGCGCACCGGCTGCGGCAGGCCGTCGCGCACCCCGATGCATATCGGAGCCCCGTTTTCGGGCATTGTCCTTGCGGCGGAATTGGCGTTTTGTGACAGCAGCAGATTCCCCCTTGTTGCTTTCGAGATTGCCGTGACTCCGCCTCCCGCAGCAGCCGCCAGGCTGGATAGCGTTTCATTTCCATTGCCCGAGAAGACGGCGCCTGCAACGATAAGCATCGCGCGCAAGGCGCTTGCACGCGCCGACCGGCCGTTCAAGGGCATTGCGCTGATCCTGTTGTCGACGGTGTTTCTCGGTACCTCCGACGTGACAGCGAAATATCTGTCGAAGACGCTCCCCCCGATCGAGATCACCTGGATCCGCTTCGTGGTGTTCGCGCTGATCATGGTGCCGGCGATGCTGCCGGGCTCGCCGTTGTTCGCGCTGCGCAGCAGCCGTCCCGGGCTGCATGTGTTGCGCGGCGCCGCGCTGCTCGGCTCGTCCCTGATCTTCATCACCGGCTTGAGCTTCCTGCCGATCGCCGAAGCCTCCGCCACCAGCTTCGTTTCGCCGCTGTTCGTCACCGCGTTGTCGATCGCATTTCTTGGCGAGCGGGTCGGCATGCGCCGCTGGATCGCGACCGCGGTTGGCCTCGCCGGCGTGTTCATCATCCTGCGGCCGGGCACCAGCGCCTTCCATCCCGCCGCGATCTTTCCGATCGTCTCCGCGCTGGCCTGGGCCGGCACGTTGATCCTGACGCGCATGATGAGCGGCAGCGAACGCCCCCTCACCGTGATGACCTATTCGTCGATTGTCGGCGTCGCCATCGTCAGCGCGCTGGTGCCGTTCGTCTGGGTCACGCCGAGTTGGCACGACGTCATGTTCGGCATCCTGATCGGCGTCGCGTCCACCGTCGGACAGTGGATCGTGGTGCTGGCGTTCCGCTACGGCGATGCCTCGGTGCTCGCGCCGTTCTCCTACACGCAGCTGCTGTGGGTCAGCATCCTCGGCTTCCTGATCTTCGGCGAACTGCCGGACAGCTGGACTATCCTCGGCGCCGGCTTCATCGTCGCCTCGGGCCTCTACACCGCGCATCGCGAGCGAATCCGCCGCTCGCAATTGTTAACCGTGGCGAGCGAGCCGTCGCCCAACGCCTGACCGCGGTACCGAAAATCGTGCGCTGGTTGCGAACGCAGTCTCCGCTAACGTTGCGCGGGTACAACAGTCGGACCGAAACTTCGATCTCCGCAAGCTGAATCGAAGGGTTTCGGAAACAATCGGCAATCTCGCAATTCGCCGCATGCTAACTTGACCCCAACAGCGCCGCAGAGCGCTTGGGGGCGGTGCAGTGCATTTTGGTTTGTTCTTTTTCTTGTTGGGTCGGTCGTCTCGTCGTGCGATAGCCTCGGCGGCCTTTGTCTCGGCGGCCGTCAGCCTGTTTCCAGTCAACCCGGCACAGGCCCAGAGCTTCACCTGGGGCGGCAGCGGCAGCACGACGAGCAGCGCCGACTACCAGCTCCCGACCAACTGGTCGACGACGTCGCCCGGCGCGCCGCCGATCTTCCCGCCCCAGTCCGCGATTTTCGATTCGACGGGATCGGCGACGGTCGCCATCGGCGGCGGTCTGATGCTGCCGGACTCCTGGACCTTCACCGCCAATTCGCAGTCGTACACAATCAGCGGCAATCCAGTTAGTTTCGCTGTGACGGGGCCGACCGGCGGTCTGATCAACCGGGCCAACAGCGGCCAGACCATCACCATCAGCACCAACATCAATGACGGATTTGCGCCCGGGGTGATGGTGCAGCAGCTCGGCAACAGCACGCTGGTGCTCGCCGGCGCCAACGGCTACTCCGGCGGCACGCTGATCTCGGCCGGCACCGTGCAGGTGACCAATGCGGATTCGGTCGGCACCGGCACCATCACGCTCAACGGCGGCACCTTCCAGATGCAGTCGCCGACCGTCTCCAGCGTCGCGTTCTCCAACAACATTGCGGTCAACGCGACCGGCGGCACGGTCGATGCGAACGGCGCGCAGGTCAATCTGCTGGGCGTCATCGCCGACGGTGCCGGCGGCGGCGTGCTGCGACTGATCGACTCCTCCGCGTCAGGATTCTCCAACATTCAGCTCTCCGGTGTGAACACCTACAGCGGAGGCACACTGGTGGTCGATTCGACCGTCGTCGTCACCAACAACAAGTCGGTCGGGTCAGGCACGGTCACGCTGGACAATGCGGCGTTCCAGGCCGACGGCATGAGCAACCTGACCTTCAGCAACAATTTCAACATCAACACGTCGCCGATCGGCAGCGCGATCGACGCCAACGGCGCGATCCTTACGATCGCCGGCAACATCGCCGACGGCAACGGCCCCGGCAAGCTGACGGTGCTGGACAGCTCGGGCGGCCTCGGCCGTGTGGTGCTATCAGGCACCAACACCTATACCGGCGGCACCACGATCTGCGATTGCGCGACGCTGCAACTCGGCGACGCCACCCACACCGCCTCGATCGTCGGCGAGGTCACCGTCGACGGCAAGTTCGACATCGTCAACGCGAACACGTCTGGAATCACCAAGATCGTCAACGACGGTTTCAATGGAATTGCCACCACGACGTTCTACAATGCGACGTCGGCGTCGGCAGCGACGATCGTCAACCAGAATTTCGGCGTCACGGAGTTTCGCGACAGCAGCACCGCGGGCAATGCCACCGTGAGCAACACCAACGGTGCGCTCACGATCTTCCGCGACACGAGCTCCGCCGGCAGTGCCACGTTCACCAACAGCACTGGCGGCGCCGTGGTGTTCGGCGACGCGCTTGGTCCTCCTGGTGGCACCGACACCAGCACGGCCGCCAAGGCCGTGATCGACAACCATAGCGGTGGCAGCGCCGTGTTCCTGGGCCACACCAATGCGGGACAGGCGACCATCATCAATCGCGATAGCGGTTTGACCGAGTTCTTCGAATTCTCGTCGGCTGCGTCGGCAACGATTATTACGGAAGCCAATGGCGGTCTCGGCTTTGTCCAACACAGCACTGCGGCGAACGCCACGATCGACAACAGCGGCACTACCATTTTCGGTGGGTTCAGCGTTGGTGTGGATGCGCCGACCGCCGGCAATGCGAACATCACCAACCGTTCCGGCGGCATGCTGCTCTTTGAGGCCTATGCGACGGCCGGTAACGCCACCATTACGACCGAGAGCGGCGGCACGGTCACCTTCCTCGGCAACTCGACAGGCGGTACCGCGCAGTTCATGACCCAGGGAACCGGCTCTGTGGACTTCGGCGGCACCCTTGGTCCGAATGGCGACGGGCGTGTCACGGCCGGTTCGATCGCAGGGTCGGGCACCTACTACATCGGCGGTGGCAACACGCTGACCGTCGGCGGCAACAATCTGTCGACCACTGTCAGCGGCGTGATCGCCGATCACAGTTTTTGTTGCTTCACGGTCGGGCAAGGCAATCTGGAGAAGACCGGCAGCGGCACGCTGACCTTGTCCGGCTTCAACACCTATTCGGGCACCACCACGGTCAATGGCGGCATACTGCAAGTCGACGGCGGGATCGCTTCATCGTACCTCACCACCGTGAATGCCGGCGGCACGCTCTCGGGCATCGGCACCGTCAACAATACGACGATCGCAAGCGGCGGCATCCTGCTGCCCGGCAATGCGACGCCAGGCACTTACCTGACCGTGGGAGGCAATCTCGCGTTCCAGTCCGGTGCGCTGTACCTGGTGAGCATCGGCTCGACCGCATCGACATCAGCCAAGGTGACGGGCACCGCGACGCTGGCCGGTTCGGTCGGCGTCAGCGCCGCCGCCGGCAGCACGGTTGCCAAGCAATACACCATCCTGTCGGCGGCCGGCGGCCGCAGCGGAACGTTTGCAGGCGTCGATTCAACCGGGCTGCCGTCCAATCTCGTGGCGACGCTCGGCTACGACGCGAATAACGCCTATCTCAATTTCGCGCTCGATTACGGCGCGGCATCGAAGCTCAACATCAATCAGCAGAACGTCGCCACCACGCTGCAGAACTTCTTCAATGCCAATGGCGGCATCAGTGCGGTGCTCGCGGGGCTCTCGCCGAACGGCCTGACCCAGGCCTCGGGCGAGGGCGCGACCGGATCGCAGCAGACGACGTTCAATGCGATGAACCAGTTCCTCGGCCTGTTGACCGATCCGTTCGTCGCCGGACGCGACGGTAGCTTCGGTGGTGGCGCGGGCGCCATGCCGTTTGCCGAGGAGAGCGCGGCGCTGGCTTACGCGGCGCGCAAGACCTATCCGCGCGATGCGCTGGCCGCGATCTATGCCAAGGCGCCGCCGCAGCAGGTCGACTTCGCGCAGCGCTGGAGCGTGTGGGCGGCCGGCTATGGCGGCTCGCAGGTGACCAGCGGCAACGCGGTGCTCGGCTCTAACAACACCACGAGCAGCCTCTCAGGCACCGCGGTCGGCGCCGACTACCGCTTGTCGCCGAACACCATTGCCGGCTTTGCGCTCGCCGGTGGCGGCACCAGTTTCAGCGTCAACGGCCTCGGCTGGGGCCGTTCGGATCTGTTCCAGGCCGGCGGCTTCGTCCGCCACAGCGTCGGCGCGGCGTATTTGAGTGCGGCGCTCGCCTATGGCTGGCAGGACATCACCACGGACCGCATCGTCACCGCCGCAGGCGCCGATCACCTGCGCGCCAACTTCAATGCCAATGCGTGGTCGGGCCGGCTCGAGGGCGGCTATCGATATGCGACGCCATGGATTGGGCTCACGCCTTACGCCGCCGCGCAGTTCACCAGCTTCGAGCTGCCGAACTATGCCGAGACCATGGTCTCCGGCGGCGGCGCCTTCGCGCTGAATTATGCCGCAAAGAGCGTCACCGACACCCGCAGCGAGCTAGGCCTGCGCTCCGACAAATCCTTCGCGGTCGACGGAGGCATCGTGACGCTGCGCGGCCGCCTCGCCTGGGCGCATGACTTCAACCCGGACCGCAATGTTGGCGCCGTGTTCCAGACGCTGCCGGGCGCGGCCTTCGTGGTCAACGGTGCGGCGCAGGCGAGCGACTCCGCGCTGACCACGGCCTCGGCCGAGCTGAAGTGGCGCAACGGCTGGTCGGCGGCCGCGACCTTCGAAGGCGAATTCTCCAGCGTTACCCAGTCCTACGCCGGCAAGGGCGTGGTGCGTTACGCATGGTGATGTCAGCCAAAGCGCGCCGCGCTTTGGTGTCCCGTACTTGCGTTTTCGGGCGAAGCGGCTATCCCTTTCTGAAGAAAACGCAACAATGAGTGGGCCAAACCCACACGGGAGGTACGATGCGCGCAGCGATCTTCAGGAACGGCGAGATTGTCGTAGGCACCATGCCGGAACCGAAGCCGGGCGCCGGGCAAGTGCTGGTCAAATCGCTCGCCTGCGGCATCTGCGGTTCCGATCTGCACGCGCGCAAGCACGCCCACCGCATGGTGGAGCTGAGCAAGTTCCTTCCGGGACGTACGCCGATGGATCTGTCGCGCGACGTCGTGTTCGGCCACGAGTTCTGCTGCGAGATCCTCGATTACGGCCCTGACACCACGCGCAAGCTGAAGACCGGCACACGCGTGTGCTCGCTGCCGGCGGTGCTGACGCCGGAGGGCCCCAAGGGCATCGGCTATTCCAACGATTATGTCGGCGCCTATGCCGAGCAGATGCTGCTCAGCGAGCCGCTGCTGCTCGAAGTGCCGAACGGGCTTGCCGCCGAGCATGCCGCGTTGACCGAGCCGCTTGCGGTCGGCGTGCACGCTGTGGCGATGGCCAACATCAGAGGTGGCGAGGTGCCGCTGGTGATCGGCTGCGGGCCGGTCGGCCTTGCGGTGATCGCGGCGCTGAAGATCAGGGGGATCGGCCCGATCGTTGCCGCCGATTATTCGCCGGCGCGGCGCCTGCTCGCCGAGAAGATGGGCGCCGATGTCGTGGTCGATCCGGCCAGGACGCAGCCCTATGCGAGCTGGGCCGAGCACGCCCAGATGACGGAAGCGGAGAAGGCCGCGCGGCCGCCGATGCAGGCGCTATTGCCGCCGCTGAAGCCGGCGCTGATCTTCGAATGCGTCGGCGTGCCCGGCGTGCTGCAACAGCTGTTCGAAGGCGCGCCACGCAGCGCCCGCATCGTCGTGGTCGGCGTCTGCATGGAGACCGACAAGTCCGAGCCGATGCTCGGCATCATCAAGGAGCTCAACGTCCAGTATGTGCTCGGCTATACGCCGGAGGAGTTTGCTTGTTCGCTGCGCCTGATCGCGGAAGGCCAGGTCGATGCCGCCTCGCTGGTCACCGGCCGCGTCGGCATCGACGGCGTCGCGCAGGCCTTTGCCGATCTCGCCAATCCCGAGGCGCACACCAAGATCCTGGTCGAGCCGTGGCGGTAAGCTTTGGCGGTGAGCCCGATTTTGTAGGGTGGGTTAGCGAAGCGTAACCCACCATCTTTTCGCGGCACGAAGTCGGTGGGTTACGCGTTCGGCTAACCCACCCTACACACCGTTGCTCAGGCACGCGGTTTGCATTTCATGACACCGAACCTATAGTTCGTTGTCCTTGCAATACTGACAGTACGCACCGCATGCGCGTTTCAATCATCACGGGAGGCGGCTCCGGCATCGGCGCCGCGATTGCACGCCGGCTCGCCGGCCCCGATCAGTGCCTGATGCTGCACGGACAGGGCGCCGAGGCCGCCGGGCTCGCGCGGCTGACTTCGGTTGCCGAAGAGTGCCGCAGCAAGGGCGCCAGGGTCGAGCTTCTCACCGGCGATCTCGCCAGGGCCGGCGCGGGCGCGGCACTGGTCGTGGCAGCGCGCACAGCGTTCGGGCCGATTGATGCGATCGTGCACGCTGCGGGCTTTGCCGACCGGCGCGACTTCGCCAGCCTGCCGCGCGAGGCGCTGGAGCGCGCGTTTGCGGTGATGGCGGCCGCGTTCCACGAAATCGCGGCGGCCGCGCTGGCCGACCTCGCGCGCAGCGCAACGGGCCGCGTCGTCGCGGTCTCGAGCTTCGGGCCGCATCGTTTCGTGCCCGGCGCCACCTATCCGGGATCGGCCGCGGCGAAGGCCGCGCTCGAGGTACTGGTGAAATCGCTGGCCATCGAGCTCGCCGCATCCGGCGCCACCGCCAACGCCGTGATGCCCGGCTACACCCGCAAGGACCCCGGCCTGTTCGGCGCGCTTGACACTGCGACCTGGGAGCGCGTGGCGAAAGCCAATCCGATGCAGCGCCTCGCCGAGCCCGACGAGGTTGCCGCCGTCGTCGCATTCCTGCTGTCGCCGGAAGCGGGCCACGTCACCGGCGCCACGCTGCCGGTCGATGGCGGCCTGACCTTGATGTGACGGCATGAGCGAGGGCGTTGCTGCGCAACAAGCTGACGTCGTCGTGCTCGGCGCCGGCATGGTCGGCGTCTCGGCGGGCCTTGCCGCACGGCAGCGCGGGCTCTCCGTCATCATCGTCGACCGCCGCGAGCCGGGCAGCGAAACCTCCTACGGCAATGCCGGCATCATCTCGTCCGGCTCGATCCTGCCGCTCAACACGCCGTCGCTGCTGAAGAACCTGCCGAAATATCTCACCAACACGCATCCGGCGCTGCGCTGGAATCTGCCGTGGGCGCTCGCCAACGCGGGCTGGGTGATCCGCTTCCTCGCCGCAGCCGTGCCGTCGCAGACCAAACCGCGCGCCGCCGCGCTGCACGGCCTGATCGGCACCTCGCTGCAACTGCATCGCGACTGGATCGTGCAGGCCGGCGCTGGGCATCGCATCCGCGAGACCGGCTGGCTCAAGGCCTGGCGCAGCGATCGGCTCGCGGCCGCCAGGGCCGAGCAGGCGGCGCTCGCCGAATTCGCCATCAAAAGCGAGGTGCTCGACCGTCAGGCGATCTCGGCGCTCGAGCCGGGCATCATCCCTGCCTACAGCACCGGCCTGCTGCACACCCAGACGGCATCGGTGGATTCCCCCGGCGCGGTGGTGAAGGCCTATGCGCAGATGCTCGCCGGTCACGGCGGCACAGTCAGGCAATCCGAAATCCGGCGGATCGAGCAGCAAGGCGACGGCTGGCGCGTGCAGCTTGCCGACGGCGAGATCGCCACGCGCCATGTCGTGGTCGCGCTCGGCCCGTGGTCGGCCGAATTGCTGCGGCCGCTCGGCTATCGGGTGCCGCTGGCGTTTGAGCGCGGTTATCACCAGCATTTCGTGCCGAACCAGGCACGCAAATTGCTGCGGCCGATCCATGATGCGGAGGGCGGTTTTCTGATGACGCCGATGGAGCAGGGCATTCGCGTGACCAGCGGCGTCGAGCTCACCGCGCGCGACGCGCCGTCGAATTATGCGCAGCTCGAGGCGGTGGTGCCGATGGCGCGCAGCGTGGCCGAATTCGGCGATGCCATCGGCGAGCGCTGGCGCGGCGCGCGGCCGACATTGCCCGACAGCCTGCCGATGATTGGCCCGGCGCCGCGGCATCGCGGCCTCTGGCTCGCCTTCGGCAACCAGCATATCGGCTTCACCACCGGCCCGGGAACAGGCGCCGCGGTTGCGGCGATGATCGCGGGCGATGCGCCGCCATTCGACGTGAAGGCGTTCTCGCCGGACCGGTATATCGCGTGACTCGCGTGAGGCCGCCTGCGATGCTGAGGCGTCCAAAGCGTTTTCGAGCGAAGTGGGCACCGGTTCGCGTGAAGAAAACGCGTCAAAACTAGAGTCAACCGAGGGGCAGGATGAACTACGTTTGGGATTTCGCGATCCTTGGCAAGTACAGCCACCTGTTCTGGCTCGGGCTCGGCTGGACCATGGCCTACACGATCGGCACCATCATCTTAGGCACCTTGATCGGCCTGATCGTCGGCATGCTGCGGCTGCGGCGGATTCCCGTGATCGACTGGCTGCTGATCGCCTATATCGAATTGTTTCGCTGCACGCCGCTGCTGGTGCAGATCATCTGGTTCTACTACGCGTTTCCGGTCGTGATCGGCGTCAACATCCCGGCGCATGTCGCGGCCGTCAGCGTGCTCTCGCTCTATGGCGGCGCATTCTATGCCGAGATCGTGCGCGGCTCGATCGAGAGCGTGCCGGTCGGACAGTGGGACGCGGCGAAGGCGCTCGGCTTCCGCGGCTGGCGGCTGATGCGGCTCGTGATCCTGCCGCAGGCGCTTAAGCCGATGATGGCGCCCTACGTCAACCAGTCGGTGACGCAACTGAAGAACACCTCGCTGGTCTCGATCATCGCGGTGCCCGATCTCGTCTACAACGCGACCTTGATCAACGCCGACACCTACCGGCCGCTCGAGGTCTACACCATCGTGGCGCTGATCTATTTTGCGATCCTGTTCCCATCGACGCTGGTGGCGCGGCGGCTGGAGCGCGGCCTGACCTATGACAAGGTGTGAGTAGCTCGTAGCTGATGCGGCATCGGCGGTTTACCTCTCCCGCTTGCGGGGGAGGTCGCTGCGCGAAGCGCAGCGGGTGGGGGCTCTCTCCAAGGAAAGAGCGTCGCTTGTGGCGATACCCCCACCCCGACCCTCCCCCGCAAGCGGGAGAGGGAGCGCAGTGCCGATGTTGGCGCAGCCTTACCTCAAATACTCAACTCCACCGGCACATCCTCCGGCTTGACGCCGGCAAGCCCGAGGCCCTTGACGAACCATTCGCGCATCTGGCCGATGCCCCGGTTGTAGTCGACCCACACCGAGAGGAAGTCGCGCCAGCGCTTGTCGCCCTCGCGGCGCACCGCCATGCCGCTCGCGATCGTCACCGAGGGCGAGGCCAGGATCTTGTAGCTGCCGAGATTCGGGTTCTTGGCGATCGCGGTCAGCCCGAGCACCAGCGCGTTGACCACGCAATCGACGCGGCCCGACGACATTTCCAGCATCACCTCGTCGCGCGACTTCAGCGACTTGATGGTGGCGTTCGGCGCGAAGCGCCGCGCCACCGCCTCGTTGGCCGAGCCGACGTCGACCGCGATCTTCACCTCCGGCTTGTTGATGTCGGCCCAGGTCTTGGCCTCCAGCCCCTTCTTCAGCATCGCGCCGAAGGGATGCGGGAACACCAGATTGGTGAAATCGACCACTAGTGCCCTCTGCGGCGTCGGGTTGAGCGCGAAGCCGAGATCGATCTTGTTGGCCTGCAAATCAAGAATCGAATTGCCATAGGTCGATTCGACATACTCCAGCTTGACGTAAAGCAGCTTTGCCAGGTCGTTGGCCATCTCGATCGAGAAGCCGGACCAGGTGCCGGAGGCGAGATCCTTGTTGAAATAAGGCAGCTCGCCCGGCAGCACGGCGATCCGCAGCACCTTGTTGGCGCGGATACGATCCAGCGTGTTGTCGGCAGGCGTCTGCGCCGCGGCCGGGGTTGCCATCGCGGCGACCAGCGCGGCGCCGCTGCCGATCCCGAGCGCATAGCGCAGCGCGTCACGGCGATCTTCGGAAATTGTGATGTCGTCGGATTGAGTCAAGCGAGCCTCCCTGCACCAGATCGGGGAAGCCTAGCGTCGGGATTTGGCCGCAGCAATAGTGCGGGCCTGCGCCAATAGTAGGCGAGGCGAGGGCGCGGTTGCCTATGTTCTGAACTTCACCTCTCCCGCTTGTGGGGGAGGTCGAATAAGGCCGCGAACCGCGCCCTTAGGGCTTAGCAACGATAGGTCATGTTCGCCCCTGTGACCGAAGAAAAGAAAACGGCGGGGAAGCTTAGTTCGGCGACCCAATCGAGCACTTGGTTGTCGGTCTGGGTTTCGGGGCTTGAAAGGTGTGGAAACTGAAAAAGGACCGTCCCGTGAATATCCAAAAGAACGAGACGATCGATAACCCAAACATCACCGTCGTCAGTTGAGAAAAATTTTGCCAACAATTCCGCTGTTCCGTCAGAACGAAGCCTGAGAGTTGGGCCGTTGTTCAGGGTGCCGTTCAAGAAACCGGACAGCTTGCAATCGCCATAACGGATAGGCGCGCTCCAACTGAGGTCAAGGGTTTGGACAGCATGTGTCGCAACACCCTTATGAGCTTCTGGCTGGTCGGTCGATGAACTCTTGCTTTCGCGATGTTCCTTCAACATAGCCTAGGCCTCCTTTTAGCCCGCGAATTGCGGGCAACCTCTGGTTTAAGGGGGGTGTGCAAGAAGACCAGTGAGATGCCTCACAATCTACAATCGCGATTTAGTGATCTTCCGCCGCAGCAGGGGGCGGAGCGTGCATGTGGTTAGATCAATACCGTCCCGGCACGTACATCTCCGGCGGGATCGGGCCGCGGTGATAGTCGGGGTTGCGCACCCGGGGCGGCAGCACGACCGGCTGGTGTGCGACCTGCTGATACGGGATCTGGCCGAGCAGATGCGAGATGCAGTTGAGCCGGGCGCGCTTCTTGTCGACGGCGTCGACGATCCACCACGGCGAGTCCTGTAGATGGGTGCGTTCCAGCATCGTCTCCTTGGCCTTGGTGTACTGCTCCCAGCGGGTGCGCGCCTCGACGTCCATCGGGCTCAGCTTCCACTGCTTCAGCGGGTCATGGATCCGCATCGAGAAGCGGAACGCCTGTTCCTCGTCGGTGATCGAGAACCAGTATTTCAGGAGGATGGTGCCGGAGCGGATCAGCATGCGCTCGAATTCCGGCACCGAATTGAAGAATTCCTCATACTGCTCGTCGGTGCAGAACCCCATCACCTTCTCGACGCCGGCGCGGTTGTACCAGCTGCGGTCGAACAGCACCATTTCGCCGCCGGCCGGCAGATGCGACACGTAGCGCTGAAAATACCATTGCGTGCGTTCGCGCTCGTTCGGTGCCGGCAGCGCCGCGACGCGGCAGATGCGCGGGTTGAGCCGCTGGGTGATGCGCTTGATGACGCCGCCCTTGCCGGCGGAATCGCGACCCTCGAACAGCACCACGACCTTCTTCTTCTCGTGCTGCACCCAGTCCTGCAGCTTCACCAGCTCGCCCTGCAGCCGCAGCAATTCGCGGAAATAGATCTTGCGGTCGATCGACGGATGTCCAGCGGACCCGTCATGGTCGAGCCCGTTGAGCCTGTCGTCGTCGAGCTCAAGCTCGAGTTCCTCATCGAGGCTGTCGGCCATCTCCTGGTGGATGCGGGCGCGCAAGGCTTCGTCGCGCAAGGCTTCGTCGCCCAAGGCCTCGTCACGTAAGGCTTCATCTCGGGAGGCTTCGTCGGTGAGGTGGGGCGCGGTCATGCAGGTCCGTCTTTCAGTGTGTTAGATGGATCGACGGGAGCATTGACGGGCGATGTTACCCCTCTATGACAATGGCATGACCGCTGTTTCACGCAGCCGGCGGGACTGTGCTAACAAACGCCAACAACACCGAAATGGGAGACGCCGATGATTTCGCTCACGCCAAAAGACGTCCTGCCGGAGGACGCGACCGCCGGCACGCTGGTCGGACGGGTCTGGTTGCCGCAGGCCGGCGGCCCGGCCGTGGTCGCGGTGCGGGCGGACGGCGTGTTCGATGTCACGGCGCGGTTCCCGACGGTGAGCGCGCTGTGCGAGGAGAGCGATCCTGCAGCGGCGGTGCGCGCGACCAAAGGCGAGCGGCTCGGCGATTTCGACGCGATCCTCGCCAACACGCCGCCGGATCGCCGCGACGGCACAAAACCGCATCTGCTCGCGCCGGTCGATCTGCAGGTGCTGAAGGCCGCCGGCGTCACTTTCGCGATCTCGATGCTGGAGCGCGTGATCGAGGAGCGGGCGCGCGGCAATCCGTCCTCGGCGGAAGCGATCCGCACCGAGGTGGTGCGGCTGGTTGGTGACGATCTCTCCAAGCTGAAGCCCGGCTCCGAGCAGGCGATGAAGCTGAAGCAGGTCTTGATCGATCAGAACGCCTGGAGCCAGTATCTGGAGGTCGGCATCGGCCCGGACGCGGAAGTGTTCACCAAGGCGCCGACGCTGTCCTCGGTCGGCACCGGCATGGATGCCGGGCTGCATCCGAAGTCGACCTGGAACAATCCGGAGCCGGAGGTCGTGCTCATTGTTTCCGGCGCCGGCAAGATTGTCGGTGCCGCGCTCGGCAACGACGTCAATCTGCGCGATTTCGAGGGCCGCTCGGCGCTGCTCTTGTCGAAGGCCAAGGACAACAACGCCTCTTGCGCGATCGGCCCGCTGCTCCGCCTGTTCGACCAGACCTTCTCGCTCGACGACGTCAGGAAGATGGATGTCGGCCTGACCGTGAAGGGCGCGGACGGTTTCGTGCTCGAAGGCCATTCCTCGATCTCAAAGATCAGCCGCGACCCGACCGATCTGGTCGCCCAGACCATCGGCCCCGTGCATCAATATCCCGACGGGTTTGCGCTGTTCCTCGGCACGATGTTCGCACCCGTCAAGGACCGCGACGCCAAGGGTGAGGGCTTCACCCACAAGCGCGACGACATCGTCACCATTGCCGCGCCCCAGCTCGGCAAGCTCGTCAACCGCATGCGCAGCAGCGACGAATGCGAGCCCTGGACCTTCGGCGTCGGTGCCCTGATGAAGAATTTGGCGCAGCGCAAGGTGCTGTGAGGGCGCGGGCAGAGCGTAGGGTGGGTTAGCCGACCACGTCCGCCGTAGCTCAACGAGCGAAGGCGGAAGGCGTAACCCACCATCTTCGCCGCGAGCGGCACGGTAGTTTGGATTGCTTCTGCGTCTCCGGAGACGCGCGCAGCGCAAGCGCAGCTCGAACATGTTCAGAAACCTGCGCGGCAGGTCGATCGTGTGCTGCAACTTGAGCGTGCCGCGTGCAGCGGAATTTTGATTGCCACGTTTTCCCGATTTGTGTGATCTGCTTCACGCTCGCCGGCGCATGATCCGTGTCAGCATATCGGCTGGGACGCGAACAGAAGGAGTCGCGGACATGCGCGAATGGTCAAAGGGAATGCCCGATTGGCTCGCAACGGACATGCTGGTGATTGCCGTCGCACTGGCAATCATCGTGGCCGGCGTGTGGATCGCGCCGTAGCTGGGTTGTTGCGCCGTCGTTCTGCCGATCTGGCGACCAGCTTCATGCCGACGTTCGGACGCCCGCTCAGTCGTAGCCCTGGACCTTCGGCGCCGGTGCGCTGATGAGGACCATGGCGTAGCGCAGCTGCTCTAGCTAGCGCTGCCTTCGCCCTCAGCGAGACGGGGAAAGCTCGGTCAGCTTGAGCGACCGCACCATGTGCGCGGTCGCGGCCTTGTATGTCAGGAAGTGCGGCGTCACGAGATGCGCCTGGTAGGCTTCGGCATTGGCGTACATCTCGAAGATGACGATGCGGGCCGGATCGTTCCTGTCCGGCACCGCATGCAGTGTCAGAACGCCGGGCTCGATGCGCAGCGCGGTTTCGATCTCCTGGCTGAGCGCCGCCATGTAGGCGTCGCGATGCACAGGATCGATCTCGATCTCGGCGAGGCGGATGCAGGGGATATCGGGCGCCTCTCGCATGGCCGCGTCCGTCCGCGTTGGCCGGTCAGTGCGCAACGAAGCCGCCGTCGACGGGTAGCGCAACGCCAAGGATCAGGCTCGCGGCAGGACTGCATAGCCAGAGTACGGTGGCGGCAACCTCGTCGGGCTTGCCCATCCGGCCGATCGGCTGCTGCTTCAGAAATTCCTTCATCGCGTCGGGATCGATGGCGTCGCCCATCGGCGTCTCGATGCAGCCTGGGCAAATCGCGTTGACCCGGATGCCTTCGGCGGCGACATCAAGCGCGGCGCTCTTGGTCAGGCCGATCACACCGTGTTTGCTGGCGTGATAGGCCGCGCGGCCGGGCAAACCCACCAGCCCACCGAGCGACGAACAGTTCACGATGGCGCCGCTGCGCTGCCTCTTCATCTGAAGCAACTCGTGCTTCATGAAGGTCCAGACGCCGCGCGGGTTCACTTGCTGCACGTCGTCGTACCCGTCGCCGGTCTCCTCGCTCATCGGGCACATTGGGCCGAGAATGCCGGCATTGTTGTAGGCCATGTCGAGCCGGCCGAACTGCGCGACCGCGCGATCGACCGCAGTCTTGGCCAGCCTCTCGTCCGACACGTCACCAACGATGGCGATCGCTTTGGCACCGGCGGACGTCAGCTCTCCTGCGACGGCATTCAGTTTCTCCTCGCTGCGGTCGACCAGGACCACGGCAGCCCCGGCCTCGGCGAACGCCCTGGCGGTGGCGGCACCCATGCCGGAGCTCGCGCCGGTGACGAGGGCGACTTGGCCGGCGAAGTCGTAGGTGGGGTTCATGGTGGATTTCCTTTCATGCCGTCGCGCCCGGATCACTTGCCGTATTGCTCGTCGCTGACCTTTTCCAGCCAGTCGACATTCTTGCCATCGCGCGATTCCGTGATGGCGATATGCGTCATTGCAGTCGTTGCGGTCGCGCCATGCCAGTGCTTCTCGCCGGGCGGAAACCAGACGACGTCGCCGGGACGAACCTCCTCGACCGGTCCGCCCGCGCTTTGCACCCAACCGAGACCTGACGTGACGATCAGGGTCTGGCCGAGCGATGGGTGTGCCACATGGTGCGGGCGCCGGGCTCGAAGGTGACGTGGCCGCCGTTGATGCGTGCGGGATCGCCGACCTGGAACAGCGGATCGACGCGGACCGCGCCGGTGAACCAGGCCTCAGGCCCCTTGCCTGAGGGGCGTGAGCCGCTGCGTTTGATTTCCATCACTCCGATCCTTTTCTCTGTCATGTCCGGTGCGGCCGCAGTGGCGGCAAGGCCGCGGCGTGAAGCCCCAACCAGGAGGCCACCCGCAACCGCCAGTACGTGCCTTCGCGTCACCGCAGCGCCTTTGCCGCGCGGGAGCCGCGCGTCCGATCGATCCATGGACCATGGTTCCGTCTGCTCACGCGGCGACACTGTCGAGGTCGCCGCCTGCGCTGGATTTAATGCATGCGGCTATGGCGACTAGCCGCTATAATCGGCATGGACTTAGAAACAGGCTAGATAAATGAAGCGCGGCCATCTCGATGATCTCTCGGCCTTCGTGATCGTCGCCCGCGAGCGCAGCTTCACCAAGGCCGCCGCCAAGCTCGGCGTTTCGCAATCCGCGCTCAGCTACACCATCAAGCAGCTCGAGGCGCGCCTGAAGCTGCGTCTCCTGACCCGCACCACGCGCAGTGTCTCGCCGACTGCGGCAGGCGAGCGGCTGCTGCGCAGCATCGGTCCGCGCCTCGCGGAAATCGAGGCCGAACTCGTGGCCCTGAGCGAACTGAGCGAAAAGCCCTCCGGCACCATCCGCATCACCGCCACCGAATACGCCACCAACGCCGTGCTGCTGCCGAAGCTTGCCAAGCTTCTGCGCTCGTATCCGGACATCAAGGTCGAGATCATCTGCGACTACGGCCTGACCGACATCGTCACTGAGCGCTTTGACGCCGGCGTGCGCGATGGCGAGCAGGTCGCCAAGGACATGATTGCCGTGCGCATCGGCCCCGACGCACGCATGGCGGTGGTCGGGTC
This sequence comes from Bradyrhizobium sp. 26S5, assembly GCF_036923295.1. Classification (NCBI taxonomy): domain Bacteria; kingdom Pseudomonadati; phylum Pseudomonadota; class Alphaproteobacteria; order Hyphomicrobiales; family Nitrobacteraceae; genus Bradyrhizobium; species Bradyrhizobium sp. 26S5. Next base: position 2,945,217 of record NZ_CP145948.1, read on the forward strand.
TCCGTCCTATTTCCGGTCTCGACGCGAACCGAAGAAGCCGCAGGAACTGGTCGAGCACAATTGCGTCAATCTGCGGCTGCCCACCCATGGCGGGCTCTACGCCTGGGAATTCGAGAAGGGGGCGCGGGAACTCAAGGTGCGGGTCGAGGGCCAGCTGTTCTTCAACGCCACGAGCCAGATGCTGGAAGCTGCGCTCGCGGGTCTCGGTTTGACCTACCTGCCGGAAGGCCTGGTTCAACCGTACATCAACAAGGGCCGCCTCAAGCGGGTGCTCGAGGACTGGTGCGCTCCCTATCCAGGCTACCATCTCTATTACCCGAGCAGGCGCCAGCCGTCTGCGGCATTCGCGCTGCTCGTCGAAGCGCTGCGACATCGCGACTAGCGCGATGGTTATTCGCTCGCTGCGGGCTTGGTTCACCTCAAGGGAGAGGTAAAGCTCCGATGGCTGCTCTCATCGGATCGTATACCCGCCATCCACCGTCAGCGCATGACCGACCATAAAGCTTGCGGCCGAGCTGCACAGCCAGAGCACGGCGTTCGCGATCTCCTCGGGACGGCCGAGCCGGCCGATCGGGACGTCCTTCAGCATCGCGCCAAGCGCGTCGGCCTGGGTTTGCATCATCCTGTCGAGCATCGCGGTATGGATGATGCCTGGGCAAACGGCGTTGATCCGGATGCCTCTTGCCGCATAGTCCAGCGCCGCGCTCTTGGTCAGGCCAAGCACGCCGTGCTTGGAGGCCTGGTAGCTTCCGCGTTTCGCGCCGCCGACCAATCCTCCGATCGACGAGCAGTTGACGATGGCGCCATTGCCTTGCCTCAGCATCTGGCGCAGCTCGAACTTCATGCAGCTCCAGACACCGCGGAGATTGACACCCACGACGCGGTCAAAATCCTCCCGCGAGGCCTCCGCGGCTTCCGCGATCACGTTTTGAACGCCGGCGTTGTTGTAGGCGGCATCGAGCCGCCCGAAGGTGGCGACCGTCTGCTCCACCGTTGCTTCGACCTCCGCATCGTCGGCGACGTCGCATCGAATGGCGAGAGTTTTGTGCCCCCGGGCGGATAATTCCGCGGCGGCGGACGCCACCGCCATTTCGTTGGTGTCGGCCAGCACCACCGCTGCGCCCGACTCGGCAAAGGCCTTCGCCGTCGCAAGGCCGAGCCCCGATCCCGCGCCGGTGACAAGGACAACCTGGTTGTCGAACGATATGTTCATGACGGGTTCCTTTGGCCTCAGCGGGGACGTTTTGCGAACACATCTTTCGCGACGGGCATCGCCGAAAACACATTCGGCCAGCCGACATAGAACGCCAGTTGCGTGATCGCCTCCGAAGCCTCGGTCTGGGTCAGGCCGTTGTCCAAGGCACGGTTGAGGTGCGGCGTCAGCTGCGCGGTCTGCCCGTTGGCGATCAGGGCGCTGACGGTGACCAGGCTGCGATCTCTCGGTGCGAGATCCGGTCGCAGCCACAGATCGCGGAACAGTACGTCGGTGGTGCATTGCACGACTCCCGGAAACGTCGCGCCGAACTGCTCCTCGACGAATGTGGCGCGTTGTGCTTCGGCCGCTTCGTTGATCGGCAGCAGCGTCACGGCAACGGCGGGCAGCTCTTCGGCGCCGATGTTGCGGGCGGCGAAGACGTCCTTTGCAACAGCGACCGCCGACATCGCATTCGCCCAACCGGCATAGAAGGCGAGGTGCGTGATGATCTCCGAAATCTCGCGAGGTTTGACGCCGTTATCGAGCGCCAAGTTGAGATGATACGGCAGCTCGATGGTCTGGTTGCGCGCGATCAGGGCCGCCAGCGTGACGATGCTGCGGTCGCGCGGCGCGAGCCCGGGGCGTTTCCAGACATCGCCGAGCACGCGGTTATGAGTGTAAGCGTCGAGCGCGGGAGCGACCTTGCGCACATCGTCGGAGGTCAGCATCGGCTTCGATCCGGTCATGACGGTCTCCGTTGTGGTCGCTGGTGCCATTGACGCCAGCGACAGCAATGCGATGGCGGCGATGTGAAGCTTCACGGGGAATCTCCTGTGATGGACATCCCGGGTAACGGTCAGCTCGGGTGGACTTTCGGCGAACCACGTCCCCGCCGTCGCGAGAGGAATTGTCCTGCGAACCGATCGAGGCGGTCGTTGTCTGTCGGAGCTGTTATATGGAACGGCCCGCCATGCGATTAGATGGGTGAATTCGTATGGACTTATGAAAACGGCTTATGAATTGCCGTGGAGACCGCGAGATTGAATATCGGATTCCCGGCACGCGATTGGATTTCGGCCAAGCAAATGAGCCTTGCGCCCGTGCCGATGCTGCAGCGGATGTGTTGCCGAATGCCAATCACTGAGTTGCCCGACGGCGCAAGCCCCCACTGCAAAAATATTTCGCTTTATCAGAAGCGCAACTCGGTGTTATAGATTGCCTCGTCTCACCCGATCGAGGGGCGCTTCGCGATCGTCACGAACGCGGTGTGGGATGCGGTGGACGCCGATCATGCAGGCGACGAACGCATGTGAGGCGGACGGTGAAGTCGTGCAGGCCTGACGCCCTAGTGGTAGGTGTCTTATTAGCGGGAAGCGAAGTCTCTCGCTGATGACGGTGACAACCAAGCCAAGTCTCGCCGGGGCGAGCACGTATAAGCCGTAACCCATCGCGCAGGGAAAGCCGGATTGCTCCGGTTACACCTGTGGTCCTACCCCCGAGCTTTCTACCTTTTGCTCGGGGCCCATGGGTGCAATCGGCACCCGGCTTTCCCTGCGCCCTCTTCGAGAGAGGGCGGAACGAGATGCAAAGCTCGGACAGATCATGTCGCGAGAATGCAAAGCTGCGTCCCACCTACACCGTCATCGCCCGGCTCGACCGGGCGATCCAGTACGCCGCGGCCCCTCGGCTTAAGCGCAGGCGTCTCTGGAATACTGGATCACCTGCAAGCGCGGGTGATGACACTGAACAAGCTGTTTGACAGTTGAATCAGAACTCACTCCGTCATCCTGAGGAGCGGCCTCTTGGCCGCGTCTCGAAGGATCGACGGCCACCAGCGGGGCCGTGCACCCTTCGAGGCTCGCTGCGCTCGCACCTCAGGATGACGGGTTAACTGTGATGCGTGGGAAGCCAGCCCTACACCGGCAGTGCGGTCGAGTACTTCACCTGGCTCAGCGCAAAGCTCGACTCGATCGAAGCGATGCCGTCGAGCCTTGTCAGCTTGTTCTTCAGAAATGCTTCATAGGAGGAGAGGTCGGCGGCGACGACGCGCAGCAGATAGTCGCGGTTGCCGGTCATCAGATAGCACTCGAGCACCTCGTCCCATTTCGAGATCGCGCGCGCGAAGCGGTTGAGGTCTTCCTCCTTCTGCCGCGCCAGCTTGATCGAGATGAAGACGGAGACATGCAGCCCGATCGATTTCTGATCGACGGTTGCGATGTAGCGAGAGATCACGCCGCGTTGCTCGAGCAGCTTGACCCGGCGATGGCAGGGCGACACCGACAGCCCGACCTTGTCGGCCAATTCCTGCATGGTCATGCGGCTGTCGGTCTGGAGCAGACTCAGGATCTTGCGGTCGATGGCGTCGAGGGCAGGCATTGGGATGGACTCGTTGGTTGCGGCCGGATCGTGGGAATTTATCCCAATTTTCCCTGTGCTGTCGCGTAGAATTGAGATTTTCGTCGGCCCCCGCAGCAGTAACATCGCAGGTATCGTCCGGAGCATCGCCAGGAACATCGTCATGGGAATCGCGCCTGAACGCCTCGACACGCTGTCCGCCCTGGCCCGCAAGGTGCTGTGGCTGTCGTCGTGGACCATCCATCACGCCAACCATGTCAGGCAAAATAGCGACGGGTTGAAGGTCGGCGGCCACCAGGCCTCGTCGGCCTCGCTCGCCAACATCATGTCGGCGCTGTATTTCTCGGTGCTGCGGCCGCAGGACCGCGTCGCGGTGAAGCCGCATGCGAGCCCGGTGTTCCACGCCATCCAGTATCTGTTCGGCCACCAGACCCGCGACAAGCTGGAGAATTTCCGCGGCTACAAGGGCGCGCAGTCCTATCCGTCGCGCACCAAGGACGTCGACGATGTCGACTTCTCCACCGGCTCGGTCGGCCTCGGCGTGGCGCAGACTTTGTTCGCCTCGCTGGTGCAGGATTACGTCAAGGCGCATGGCTGGATGAAGGACCGGCCTGAGGGCCGCATGATCGCGCTGGTCGGCGACGCCGAGATGGACGAGGGCAATATCTTCGAGGCGCTGCTGGAAGGCTGGAAGCACGGCCTGCGCAACACCTGGTGGGTGGTCGACTATAACCGCCAGTCGCTCGATGCCGTGGTGCGCGAAGGGCTGTGGGCCAAGTTCGAGACCATGTTCCGCAATTTCGGCTGGGACGTGGTGATCGTAAAGTACGGCAAGCTGATGCTGGAAGCGTTCGCCGAGCCCGGCGGCGAGGCCTTGCGGCGCTGGATCGACAATTGCCCGAACCAGATGTACGCGGCGCTCTGCTTCCAGGGCGGTGCGGCGTTCCGCAAGCACCTGCACGACGATATCGGCGACCAGGGCGAGGTGACGGCCCTGATCGATCGCCGCAGCGACGACCAGTTGCTGGCGCTGATGTCGAACCTCGGCGGGCACGACATGGCGAGCATGATCGAGGCCTTCGAGGCTGTCGATCACGACCGCCCAGTCTGCTTCATCGCCTACACCATCAAGGGCGTCGGCCTGCCGATGCAGGGCCACAAGGACAACCACGCCGGCCTGATGACGGTCGCGCAGATGGAGAAGTGGCGCGCCGCGCAGAACATCCGCACCGGCCATGAGTGGGACAAGTTCGAGGGCCTGTCGCAGGAGCCCGCGAAGCTCGAGGCGTTCCTGGCGGAAGCGCCGTTCAACCGCGAGGGACGCCGCCGGCTGTCGGCGCCCGAAATCGACGTACCAGAGCGGCTCGCCTTCAAGGCCTCGGCGCAGATGTCGACGCAACAGGGCTTTGGCCTCGTGCTGCACGAGCTGGCCCGCGGCGACAGCGAGCTGGCCTCGCGCATCGTCACCGCGTCGCCCGACGTCACGGTGTCGACCAATCTCGGCGGCTGGGTCAACCGCCGCGGCCTGTTCGCGAAGGCGGAGAACCACGACCTGTTCCGGCAGGAGAAGATCCCGTCCGCCTTCACCTGGGAATATTCGCCGAAGGGGCAGCACCTCGAGCTCGGCATCGCCGAGATGAATTTGTTCATCATGCTGTCGGCGCTCGGCCTGTCGCACCAGATCAACGGCGCGCGGCTATTGCCGGTCGGCACGCTGTACGATCCCTTCATCGAGCGCGGCCTCGATGCGTTGAACTATGCCTGCTACCAGGACGCCCGCTTCATGGTGGCGGCGACGCCGTCGGGCATCTCGCTGGCGCCGGAAGGCGGCGCGCATCAGTCGATCAAGACGCCGCTGATCGGTCTCGGGCAGGACGGGCTCGCCTCGTTCGATCCGGCCTTCGTCGATGAACTTGCCGTGATCATGGGCTGGGGTTTTGGCCACATGCAGCGCGAGGGCGCCGAGGGCGGTTCGGTTTACTTGCGACTCTCGACACGAACGCTGGAGCAGCCGCAACGGATCATGACGCCGGACCTGCAGCGCGACATCACTGATGGCGCCTACTGGATGCGCAAGCCGGGGCCGAACTGCGACATCGTCATTGCCTATACCGGCACCGTCGCGCCGGAGGCGATCGAGGCGGTCGGCCTGATCGGCGAGAGCCACCGCGACGTCGGTCTCCTGGCGGTAACCTCGGCCGACCGGCTCTATGCCGGATGGTCCGCCGCACGGAATTTGCGGCGTGACCGCCGCGGCGTGCAGCATTTGAGTCATATCGAGCGCATGCTGGCGCCGCTCGGCCGCGACTGCGGCATTGTGACCGTGATCGACGGCCATCCGGCCTCGCTCGGCTGGCTCGGCAGCGTGCGCGGCCACCGCCTCGAGGCGCTCGGCGTCGAGCATTTCGGCCAGACCGGCACGATCGGCGACCTCTATCGCCACTACGGCATCGATGCCAACGCCATCATCGACGCGGCGGAAAGCCTCTCCGTCGGCGCGCCGGTGCGGCATCGCAAGATGGCGGTGTGATTTGCAATGGGCCCCGGACCAGCGTCGCAACGCTTCGCGCTGCGCCGCATCCGGGGCACCAAAGCGGTCGGCCAGGGAGGTGTTTGTGTCCCGGACGCGTCGCGGCACGGAGTGACGCGACGCAGAGCCGGGACCCATTTGGCGCATGCCTTGCCACCACTCGGGCGGCTACCTTATATCCCGTGGGCGTGCACGAGCCGCGCCCCGCATATGGCGGGTTCAATTCGCCCTGCTTTCGTGCAAGGATGCCTGCCGAACGCTTCCGTTCCCCATTCCATACGCCCCGTACAAGAGGTTTCCGATGGTCAATCGCATGCAATTCTACATCGACGGCGCCTGGGTCGATCCGGTCGTCAAAGGCAAGTCCACCCCTGTCGTCAATCCGGCGACGGAAGAGGCGATGTACGAGATTGCGCTCGGCTCCAAGGCCGATGTCGACAAGGCAGTCGCCGCCGCCAAGCGCGCGTTTGAGACGTTTTCCCAGACCAGCCGCGAGGAGCGCGTCGCGCTGCTCACCAAAATCATCGAGGTCTACAAGGGCCGCATGAAGGAGATCGGCGCCGCCGTCTCCGACGAAATGGGCGCGCCGCTGCCGATGGCGGAGAAGCTGCAGGCCGGCGCCGGCCTCGGCCATCTCATGAACACCCTCGAAGTGCTCAAGAAGTACGAGTTCGAGGAGACCATGGGCACCGCCGTGATCGTGCGCGAGCCGGTCGGCGTGATCGGCATGATCACCCCCTGGAACTGGCCGCTCAACCAGATCGCCTGCAAGGTCGCGCCCGCGCTCGCCGCCGGCTGCACCATGATCCTGAAGCCGTCGGAGTTCACCCCGACCTCAGCGCTGATCTTCGCGGAAATCCTCCATGAAGCCGGCGTGCCTAAGGGCGTGTTCAACCTCCTCAACGGCCTCGGCCCGGAGGTTGGTGCTGCGATGAGCGAGCACCCGGACATCGACATGATCTCGTTCACCGGCTCGACCCGCGCCGGCGTCGACGTCGCCAAGCGTGCAGCGCCGACCGTGAAGCGGGTCAGCCAGGAGCTCGGCGGCAAGTCGCCGAACGTGATCCTCGAAGGCGCCGACCTTGCCAAGGCGGTGACCGGCGGCGTGATGCACATGTTCAACAACTCGGGCCAGTCCTGCAACGCGCCGTCGCGCATGATCGTGCCGCTCTCCAAGATGAAGGAAGTGGCCGCGATCGCGAAGGGCGTCGCCGACAAGACCAAGGCCGGCGATCCGCGCGCTGACGGCACCACGATCGGCCCGGTGGTCAACCGCGGCCAGTGGGACAAGATCCAGGCGCTGATCCAGAAGGGCATCGACGAGGGCGCAACGCTCGTCGCCGGCGGCCCGGGCCTGCCCGAGGGCGTCAACAAGGGCTTCTATGTCCGTCCGACCATCTTCGCCGACGTCACCAACGACATGACGATCGCCCGCGAAGAGATCTTCGGGCCGGTGCTGACCATCCTCGGCGCCAAGGACGAGGCTGAGGCGGTGAAGATCGCCAACGATACGCCCTATGGTCTCGCCGGTTACGTCTCGGCCGACTCCGTGGAAACCGCGCGCCGCGTCGGCCGCCAGATCCGCGCCGGCAACGTCAACCTGCAGGGCGTGCCGAACGAGCGCTCTGCGCCGTTCGGTGGCTACAAGCAGTCCGGCAACGGCCGCGAGTGGGGCCGTTACGGTCTGGAAGAATATCTCGAGGCCAAGGCCGTCGCCGGCTACAACGCCGCGTAGGCCGATCCACGAGAGACACGATTTCTGGCGCCGGGGCGGATCACCGCTCCGGCGTCAGATGTTTAGAGTGTGTAATTTTAACCGTCGTCCCGGCGAAGGCCGGGAGGTGGATTCACACTCGAAGTGCAACACTTGGGAGAAGGCCTCGGCGGGAGTTTGGAAGTCAAGAGATTTGCGCGGGGTGTTGTTGTAGGCGTTGAAGGACTGATGGAAGCGGCGGGTCGGGAGGGTTGCGAGGTCGGTTTTGCGCGGGATGAAGCGCCGCATTCGACCGATCGCATTCTCGATGCCGCCCTTCTGCCAGGGCGCGTGCGGATCGCAGAAGAAGGTCTCGATCGCGAGGCGGTGCAGCGCCGTGTGGCAGGCGAACTCGGTGCCATTGTCGAAGGTGACGGTCTGGCACAGGTCCTGTGGCAGGGATGCGAACAAGCGAACGAGATGACGGGCGACCCCGCGCGCAACCTTGCTGGCGAGGCGGATGCCGAGCAGCAGGCGCGAGGTGCGCTCATGCACAGTCAGGACGGCCTGACCGTATTTGGAGAACATCATCAGGTCGGCTTCCCAATGACCGGGAGTGCTGCGATCGGCGGCCTCGATAGGCCGTTGATCCAAGGAAACACGGCCTTCGATGAAGCTTGCGGGGCTGCCGCCCTTCTTGCCGCGGTAACCGCGCTTGCTCTTGCCGCGCGGCAGATAACGCCGCCAGCTGAAGTCCGAGGTGCGTCGGATCTGGGCGTAGATGAAGCGGTAGATGGTCTCGTGGGAGATCACCTTGCGGCCGTGTTCGCGGGCCAGCCGGCCGGCGACCTGCTCGGGCGACCAGCCCCGACCCAGGCGTTCCAACACCGCACGGCGCAGGCCGGGCTCCCGTTCGAGGCGTACGCCCGTCCAGCGCCGTGCTCGCATCTGTTGCTGGGCATAGCTGGGTTTGTAGCCGACCTGGACGCCTCGATTGCGGGTCAGCTCCCGAGAGATCGTTGATGGCGAGCGATCCAAAGCTGCCGCGATTTGCCGGACCGAGCTGCCATTGGCCGAAAGCCGGGCAATCTCGCATCGCTCGTCCAGGGATAGCTGCTCGTAACTCCGCCCCATCGCAACACCTCCTCAAGGAAGTGTTGCACTTCGTTTGTGAACTCAGGGGACCCATTACCACAGGCCCGCGTTTTGCGAATGATGCGGCCCCAGCCTACCAAGCCAAGATCCATCGGGGGCCGGGACGACGAAGAGACTTAACCGCCGAGCGCGCCTTGGGTGTTGACGTAGAGCGCATAGATCGACTGGCTCGCCGCCATGAACAGGCGGTTGCGCTTGACGCCGCCGAAGCAGAGGTTGGCGCAGCGTTCCGGCAGCGCGATGCGGCCGATCATGACGCCGTCGGGCGCGAACACGACGACGCCGTCGAGCTCGGGATCGCCCATGCCCCAGCCGCACCACAGATTGCCGTCGATGTCGCAGCGCATGCCGTCGGGCGTGCCGGGGCCGGCATCGATGAACACGCGCTTGTTAGAGATCGTGTTGCCGTCGGCGGAAACGTCATAGGCCAGGATCTTGCGGTTCGGCTCGCCGCGGGATTCCACGACGTAGAGGATCTTCTCGTCCGGCGAGAAGCACAGCCCGTTCGGGCCGAGCACGCCCTCGGCGACGATCGTCGCCTTGCCGGTTGCGGGATCGAGCCGGTAGACGTTGGGCGCGATCTCGGGCTCGGCCTTGTAGCCCTCGTAATTGCCGAGCAGGCCGAAGATCGGATCGGTGAACCAGATCGCACCGTCGGATTTCACCACGACGTCGTTCGGCGAGTTCAGCCGGTTGCCGCCGAACGAGTCGATCAGCACCGTAATCGATCCGTCATATTCGGTGCGCACCACGCGGCGGCCGCCATGCTCGCAGGTGATGAGACGGCCCTGGCGGTCGCGGGTGTTGCCGTTGGCGAAGTTCGACGGCTTGCGGTAGATGCTGACCGCGCCGGTCTCTTCCTCCCATTTGAGGATGCGCTGGTTCGGGATGTCGCTGCACAACAGATAGCGGCCGTCGCCGAACCACACCGGGCCTTCGGCCCAGCGCAGGCCGGTGGCGATGCGTTCGACGGCGGAGAGTTTCAGCCAGTATTTCTCGAAGCGCGGATCGAGCGCATGGATCGCGGGATCGGGATAGTAGGTCGCGGGACGCCAGCCGGCGGAATGGACATCGGACATTTGCTGTTCTCGTTGTTGTGTTTCGATGGTGTTTCCTTGAGCGCATGGTTTGCTATCATTGTCGGCCTGCGACCGCAATTCGGTCGCGGCGAACAGGAAAAACGAGGGACGGAATGGCACGCATATTGATGACCGGCGCATCCGGTGGAATCGGCACGAGCCTGCGCAGGCTGCTGCCGCCGATCTATCCGGACCTGCTGTTGAGCGACATCAAGCCGCCGGCCGATCTCGGCAACAACGAACAATTCAAGGCGGCCGATCTCGCCGACCTCGCAGAGGTCGAGGCGATCTGCGAGGGCGTCGACGGCATCCTGCATTTCGGCGGCTATTCGGTCGAAGGCCCCTGGGATGCGATCCTGCAGTCCAATATCATCGGCTGCTACAATCTGTTCGAGGCGGCGCGCAAGAAGGACGTCAAGCGGGTGATCTTCGCCTCGTCCAATCACGCGGTCGGCTTCTATCCGCGCCATCACCGCATCGGCACCGACGTCACTGCGCGGCCGGACAGCCGCTACGGGGTGAGCAAGGTGTTCGGCGAAGGCATCGGTGCGCTCTACGCCGACAAGCACGGCATCAAGGTGACCTGCATCCGGATCGGAAATTTCGGCGAGGCGCCGCTCGATCACCGCAGGCTGTCGATCTGGCTCAAGCCGGAAGATCTGGTGCAGCTCTGCCGCATCGGGCTCGAGCATCCCGACATCCATTTCGAGGTGCTTTACGGCGCGTCCTACAATGAGCGCTCGTGGTGGGACAATCACCGCGCTTACGATCTCGGCTATCGCCCGAGCGGTCGTGGTGAAGATTTTCGCGAGCACGCGATGGCCGAGCAGGCCAAGCTGCCGCCGGATCCCGTCGGCGACTATTACCAGGGCGGCGCGTTCTGCAGCATGGAGTTCGACGGCGACAAAAGCAGGGTGATCGACTGGAAGAAGTGATCAGTCCTCGCATTGCGGCAGCTGCTTCACCGCTTCGGTGTGCTCCCGCTGCGGCTCCTTGGAGCCTTGCCCTGACGTCTTGGGCGGGCTCCCGGGCCCGTCGAAAGTCTCGGCGAAATGGGTGAGGGGGAAGTTGAGGCTGATGGTCTGCCCGGTCAGGCTCTTGGCCTCGACGGCGATGGTTTGCGCATGCTTCAGCCGCTCGAGCATCTCGCCGTCGGCTTCGAGCGCGCCGCCGCAGCCGAGCGTGTAGCAATGCGGCCTGGCGATCCGGATCGGCTCGTCCTGATCGATCCGCAGGCTGATCGTTCCTTCCAGCATGGTCCGCGTTCCGACATTCGCGCTGACGATCGCGCGCTTGCTGGTCTGCGGCGAAATGCTGATGCTGCCGCCCGACGGCGAACACTGGCCGCGGGCGGCGGCGCCGACGAAGCAGCTTGCCTGGGTCAGGCAGGTCTTGGTCCAGGGCTCGTAGCTGAGCTGCGTCGCGCGCGGGTCGGCCGCTTCACCGACAGTGCCAAGCGCAAGCAGCGCGGCGAACGATCCAATCAACAAGGCCACATGACGCATCGCCGTCTCCTTCACGAGGAGGCCGGGTATCGCGCTATTGCGGCTTTTTGTCGTTGGAGATGCGGACGAGATAGTCCGCCTTGCTGTACTGCATGTGATCGACGCAGAGCTGCGCCAGCGCCCAGCTGTCGCGGCCCTTCAGCAGCTCGATCATCAATTCGTGCTGGCGGCGCGACAGCGCAAGGCCCTCGCTGTCGGCAAGATTCTTCGCGCGCATCGGCAGCGTCAGGTTCATGTAGTCCTGCAATGAGCGCACGAGGTAGGGATTGCCGCAAGCGGAGAACAGGGCGAGGTGGAACGCATCGTTGGTCTCATGGATGCCGCGCATGTCCTGCGCGTCGGCCTTGATGCAGTAGTGCCGTTGCAGCTCGCTCAATTGGTCGATCAGGTCTTCCGGTGCGGGCAGCGCGATCATCAGCGCGGCCTGGCGCGTCAGCATCTCGCGTACCTGGTAGATCTGCCGGACTTCTTCGGCCGAATAGAACCGCACCGTGGCGCCGACATTCTTCTCGCGCAGCACGATGCCCTGGCGCTCGAGCTGGAACAGCGCCTGGCGGACGAAATGCCGGCTCGCGCCGTAGCGCTGCATCAGGGTATCCTCGACCAGCCGCAGGCCGGGCGCGAAGCGGCCGAAGATGATGTCCTCCTCCAGCCGGCGGATCACTTCCGCCTGCTCCTCCTCGCGCGAGGGGGCCTGGATTTCGGGCAACGTGGGCTGGGCTTTCATGTGCTCTGGGCTTCGGATCGATGCCTGAGGTCAGCATGGCGGAATGGTTATTGTCAATAATGGGGGTAATTTTGCCGCAGAGCAGCTACGCCGTCGCGCCGGATTATCTCATATTGACAATAATTCCCACCGCTCCTTAAGTGCGGGCGAACAACCACGGGACACAAGAAAATGGCCGACGGACTTCGCAAGGGACTGACAAGCTATGGTGACGCCGGCTTCTCGCTGTTCCTGCGCAAGGCCTTCATCAAGGCGATGGGCTACTCGGACGATGCGCTCAACCGCCCGATCGTCGGCATCACCAACACCTACAGCGACTACAATCCCTGCCACGGCAACGTGCCGCAGATCATCGAGGCCGTGAAACGCGGCGTGATGCTGTCGGGCGCGATGCCGTTCGTGTTCCCGACCATCTCGATCGCCGAGAGCTTTGCGCATCCGACCTCGATGTATCTGCGCAATCTGATGGCGATGGACACCGAGGAGATGATCCGCGCCCAGCCGATGGATGCGGTGATCGTGATCGGCGGCTGCGACAAGACCTTGCCGGCGCAGCTCATGGCCGCCATCAGCGCTGATCTGCCGACGGTGGTGATTCCGGTCGGGCCGATGGTGGTCGGCCATCACAAGGGCGAGGTGCTCGGCGCCTGCACCGACTGCCGCAGGCTGTGGGGCAAATATCGCGCCGGCGAGATCGACGATGCCGAGATCGAGGCGGTGAACGGCCGTCTCGCGCCGTCGGTCGGCACCTGCATGGTGATGGGCACCGCTTCCACCATGGCCTGCATCACCGAGGCGCTCGGCCTGTCGCTGCCGATGAGCGCGACGATCCCGGCACCGCATGCCGAACGCTTCCGCTCCGCCGAAGCCAGCGGCCGCGTCGCCGCCGAAATGGCGAAGACCAAAGGACCGAAGCCGAGCGAGATCCTGACGCCGTCGTCGTTGCGCAACGCCCAGGTCGTCATGCAGGCGATCGGGGGCTCGACCAACGGGCTGATTCACCTCACCGCGATTGCCAACCGCTCGCCCTACAAGATCGACCTCGAGGCGTTCGACAGGCTCGGCCGCGAAGTGCCCGTGCTGGTCGACCTCAAGCCGTCGGGCGAGCACTACATGGAGCATTTCCATCACGCCGGCGGGGTGCCGAAGCTGATGGCGCAGCTCGGCGACCTCATCGACCTCGACGCCAGGACCATCACCGGCCAGACCTTGCGTGAGGTCGTCGCCGGCGCGGAAGAGGTCCCGGGGCAGGATGCGATCCGCTCCAAGGCGAACCCGATCAAGGCCGAAGGCGCGATGGCGATCCTGCACGGCAATCTCGCGCCGCGTGGCGCCGTGATCAAGCAGTCCGCGGCAAGCCCAAAGCTGCTGCAGCACACCGGTCGCGCCGTGGTGTTCGAGTCGGTCGAGGATATGACGCTGCGGGTCGACGATCCCGCGCTCGATGTGACCGCCGACGACGTGCTGGTGTTGCGCAATGCCGGCCCGAAGGGCGCCCCGGGCATGCCCGAGGCGGGCTACCTGCCGATCCCGAAGAAGCTCGCGCGCGCCGGCGTGAAGGACATGGTGCGCATCTCCGATGCGCGGATGAGCGGCACCGCGTTCGGCACCATCGTGCTGCACATCACGCCGGAGTCCGCCGTCGGCGGCCCGCTTGGCCTGGTGCGCAACGGCGACATGATCCGGCTCGACGTTGCCAAGCGCAGCATCGATCTCCTGGTCGACGAAGCCGAGCTGCAGAAGCGTCGCACGGCGCAGGCGCCGGCCGGCACGCCAGATTGGGCCAAGCGCGGCTACGCACATCTGTTCAATGAAACGATCCTGCAGGCCGACGAAGGCTGCGATTTCGACTTCATGCGCGCCAAGGGGAAGTAGCCGGCAAATAGCTGGCGTTGTTCGTCACAGCGGCCGTATTGTCGATAATTCCGGCGATGCGGCGCTCAATGGCGCCGGAAGCTGCCTGATTTCTCCTGTTTTATTGACAATCCCGCGGGACTGGTGGGATGATCGCGTCAATCAAGAACAGGGGGAACGTCACGATGGGCTATCCAGCCAGGATCGTCGGGATCGCCATGGCCGCGGCAGCGTTGCTGCTGCCGGCAAGCGCGGGCGCGCAGGAGGTCAAGCACTTCCGCTTCGCCTATGACCAGCCGCGCAACACCGGCTATTCGGTCGCCGGCGATCTGTTCGCCGACAAGCTCAAGGAATTGAGCAAGGGGACGCTGATCGTCGATCAATATCCCGGCGCGCAGCTCGGCCAGGAGCCGCAGCTGCTGCAACTCGTGAAATCAGGCGACATCGAGTTTGCCATCATCTCCTCCGCCAACACCGCGACGATCTCGCCGCAGGCCGGCGTGATGTCGCTGCACTTCCTGTTCCGCAACGACGCCCATGTGATCAAGGCGCTGGCGGACCCGCAGGTGTTCGACGCCATCAGGACGATGATCGATGAGACCGCCCAGGGCCTGCATGTGATCGGCACCGGCTCGCAGGGCGTGCGGCACATCTACAGCAAGAAGGAAATCCACAACGTCGGCGACCTCAAGGGCATGAAAGTCCGGGTGCAGGCCACCGCGACCGAGGACACCATGTTCCCGGCCTATGGCGCGCAGACCGTGCACATGCCGTTCGGCAGCGTCTATACCTCGCTGCAAACCGGCGTGGTCGAGGCCGCCGAGAACAGCATCAACGTCTATCTCGTCAACAAGCACTATGAGGTCGCGCCCGTGCTGTCGATCACCGAGCACGAGGCCAACAATGCCCTGCTGTTCGTCTCCGACAAGCTCTGGCAGAGCCTCTCCGCCGAGCAGAAGCAGTGGGTGCAGGCCGCTGCGAACGAGGTGAGTGCGAAGGAGCCGCAGAAGGCCTTCGAGCTGGAACGCAACGCGCTGACCAAGCTGAAATCGTTCGGCGTCAAGGTGGTCGAGGACGTGGACAAGAAGGGCTTCACCGCGATCGCCGATCCCTATCTCGACAAGCTCGCCAAGGAGCTCGGCCCGCATGCGGAGAAGATCAAGAATCTGATCCGCGCGATCAACTAGACAAGCGTCGTCCCGGCCTAGTGCGCAATTGCGCACGGGGGCCGGGACCCATACGCCGCGGCCTTTCAGTTGAACGACTAAGGTCGCCGACTTTCTGCACGCAACTCGAGCCGGGGGTTATGGGTCCCGGCCCCCCGTGCGCAATTGCGCACTAGGCCGGGACGACGAGGAATTTCGAGCCATGGCGATTGCCGACCGACTGGTGCTGCAACGGCAGCGGCATCTGAAATGGCGGGCGCTGGATCGGCTCGAGCTGATCCTGATGATGCTGTGCGGCCTGTTGTGCTTCGGCTTCTCGCTCTCGGTGACCGCCGATATCGTTACCCGCACCATCGGTCACCCCTGGCTGTGGCTGCAGGAGGTGACCTCGACGCTGTTCATCTATGCGATCTTCATCGGTGCCGCGGTCGCGACAAGGCGCAACGATCATCTGTATCTGACGGCGATCTCGGAGGCGATGCACGGGACGCCGCGGCTGATTGTCGAGATCGTCATCCGCCTTGTCGTTCTGGGCGTCGCCTTCTGCCTGGTCTGGTATGGGTACCAGAACTACCTCCGCGGCTTCGGCAGTTTCCGGCTGCCGTCGGGCACGCCGATCGCGTCGCTCTATGCGGTGATCCCGCTCTCCGGCATCCTGATCGGCCTGTTCACGATCGAGCAGCTCGTCAACGGCGTCCGCAACGGCTTCGATCATCCGGAACCGCCCGATGACGACCTTCCGATTCCGGCGATCAACACCGGCGCGACCACGGGAGCGCAGCCGTGAGCGCACCGGTCGTGCTTGTGCTGATGTCGTCCTGCTTCCTGTGCTATCTCGGCGTGCCGGTGCCGTTCTCGCTGATGGCCGGCGTGTTCGTCGGCGCGCTGCTGTCTGACGTCTCGCTGGCGGCGATCATCCAGAAGATCTTCGACGGCGTCGATTCCGAGGCGCTGCTTGCGATCCCGTTCTTCCTTTTGGTCGGCGAGCTCATGAGTTCGGCCAACGTCGTGGTCCGCATCGCCAACCTGTCGGTCTCGCTGGTCGGCCACATCAGGGGCGGGCTGTCGCAGGTCGTCGTCGTCTTCAGCATGTTCTTCTCGGAGATGTCCGGTTCGACCACCGCTGACGTCGCGGTGATGAGCCGGGCGCTGGGCGGGCCGATGAAGCGGGAAGGCTACGAGCCGGCGTTCATCGCCGCGATCATCGCCTCGGCGTCGACCATCGCGGCGCTGGTGCCGCCGAGCATCACGGCGGTGGTCTATGGCGCGGTCGGCAATGTCTCGATCGCCGGCCTGTTCATGGCGGGCGTGGTGCCGGGGCTGATGATCGGCTTCGGGTTGATGATCTATTGCTATTTCTTCGGACCCTCGGGCCTGCGCAAGCCGCGCGCGCCGCTGCGCCAGATCGCGTTCGCCGCCGGCGACGCCGCGCTGCCGTTGATGATCCCGGTGATCCTGCTGGGCGGCATCCTGACCGGCTGGTTCACGCCGACCGAGGCCGGCGTGGTCGCGGTCGTCTACATCATCGTGGTCGTGATCCCGGCGCTGAACCGCGGGCACTTGAAGAAGATCCCATATGACTTCTGCCTCGCCGGCCTGATCTTCTCGCTGCCGCTGATCACGATCGGGGCGGCGAACGCATTTGGCTGGATGCTGGCCTATCTCCGCGGCGCGATCTACATCGCTGACTGGATTACTTCCATCGCCGGCAACGATCCGCACCTCATCATGCTCTTGATGGTGCTGCTGTTCACCGTGGTCGGCGACTTCATCGAGCCGGTGCCGACCATCATCATCTTCATGCCGCTGGTCAACGCGCTGACGCAGGCCGGCGACATCAACGGCGTGCACATGGGCGTGGTGCTGATCGCAACCCTCGCCTTCGGCCTGATCACGCCGCCCTATGGGCTCGTGCTGCTGATGGCCTCGAAATTCGTCGGCATCAGCTTCGCAAAAGCGCTGCGGGCGGCGCTGCCGATCTACGTCGTGTTCCTGGTGACGATCTGCTTCACGATCTATTTCCCGAAGGTCGTGCTGTGGCTGCCCAAGCAGGTGATCCCGGAATCGGTCGGCTGCTTCAAGGCACCCGGCGGCACCGGCTACATCTGCCCGAACTAACCAACCTCTATTTCGATTTGCTGGTGAACCTCTTCACCGCGATGCGGAATTCGTCCGTGTTCATGCAGCCGATGATCGCGTCGCGCTCGGCGTCGAGTTGCGCCTCGATCGGCGTGGTCGGCGCCTGATGGACCAGCGCCTTGGTGGCGGCGAGCCCGGCCGGGGCGTTCTGCGCCAGCCGCAGCGCGAATTCGCGGGTCGCGGCCTTCAGCTCGGCCGCCGGCACCACCTTGGCGACGAGACCCCATTGCTGGGCCTGCTGCGCGGTAAAGCCGTCCTCGGCCAGGAAGATCTGCAGCGCGCGGCGCGGGCCGACGCTGGCGGCGAGGCCGACGGTGCCGCCGCCGTCGGGCGACACGCCGATCTTGGCGTAAGCCGGCGTGAAGCGGGCGTCCTCGGCGGCGATGCAGAGATCGGCGACGAAGGCCAGTGACAGGCCGGCGCCGGCCGCCGAGCCGTGCACGCTCGCCAGCACCAGCTTCGGCATCCGCCGCAGCGCGGTGATGAAGGCGTGGTAATGCGCGAGCATCTCGCCGACCACCGGGGCGATATTGTTGGCTTCGGCCGCGGCGCCGATGGTCTGCAAATCGCCGCCGGCGCAGAAGGCCCGGCCTTCGCCCTCGATGACCAGCACGCGGACGTCCTTGTTGGCCTCGACCTCGGCGCCGAGCTGTTCGAGCTTTTTGGCAATCGCCATGTCGATCGCATTGAACGCGGCCGGCCGGTTCAGCGTGATGGTTGCGATGGCGCCGTTGATCTGGAGCAGGGCGGGGTCGTTGGGGGAGGTGGGTTCTGGCATATTGAAGACCTTGGGCTTGTTGTTCCCGGCATTTAAGGCCCTGCCGGGAGAGGTGGCAATCCATCCCCTGGCGCGAGGAACGTTTCTGCGCCCCGGATTCGCCCAGAGACCCCCTTGCATCGGCGCGAGCCATGAGGCCAAATAGCGCCGCCTTCGGTACGCAGACACGAGCGCTGTGGGGACGGAGGCAAGCAAGCTAACATCGACAAGAGGAAACGGCATGGGTCACTCCTGCTCGCTCGCATTTGGGTTGTTCCGATGACAGGTGGGGTCATCATCGTCGGCGCCGGACATGCCGGCTTCCAGCTCGCGGCGTCACTGCGCCAGGCCGGATTTTCCGAGCGCATCGCGCTGATCAATGACGAAGGCCATTTGCCGTATCAGCGGCCGCCTTTGTCGAAGGCTTACCTGAAGGGGACCGGCGGGCCGGAGACCCTGATGTTCCGGCCCGAGAAGTTCTACCAGGACAACAAGATCGAGCTGATCACTGATCGGGCGCACGCGATCGACCGCCATGCGCGGAAAGTGGCGCTCGGCTCCGGCGCATCGCTCGACTACAGCCATCTGGTGTTCGCGACCGGCGCGCGGAACCGGCTGCTCGATATCCCCAACGCGAAGCTCGACGCGGTCCGCTACCTGCGCATCCTCGACGAGAGCGAGGCGCTGCGCCATTTGATCGCACCCGGCATGCGCGTCGTCGTGATCGGCGCCGGCTTCATCGGGCTCGAATTCGCGGCGACCGCGCGTGGCAAGGGCCTCGAGGTCGACGTGGTCGAGCTCGCCTCCCGGGTGATGGCGCGGGCGGTCACCGCGGAGATCTCCGAGTTCTCGCAGTCCCGCCACAGCGCGGCCGGCATCCGAATTCATCTCGGCGTGCAGGTCACGGCGATCGAGGCCGACGGCGCCAAGGTCACCGGCGTCAGCCTGAGCAACGGCACGCATATCCCGGCCGATCTCGTCGTGGTCGGCGTCGGCGTGCTGCCGAATGTCGAGCTTGCGGGCGAGGCCGGGCTGCCGGTCGCATCCGGCATTATCGTCGATGAGCATCTGTCGACCGCCGATCCGAATGTCTCCGCGATCGGCGATTGCGCGCTCTACACCAGCAAGCGCTTCGGCGGATCGCTGCGGCTGGAGTCGGTGCAGAATGCGACCGATCACGCGCGCTGCGTGGCGGCGCGGCTGACCGGCAAGACCGAGGTCTATGACGGGCTGCCGTGGTTCTGGAGCGACCAGGGCCCCGACAAGCTGCAGATGGCGGGCCTCACCACCGGCTACGATCGCGTCGTGCTGCGTGGCGACCGCGCGCAGGGGGCGTTCTCGGCGTTCTGCTATCGCGGCGACAGGCTGCTCGGCATCGAGTCGGTCAATCGCGCCGGCGATCACATGTTCGGCCGCAGGCTGCTCGGCGCCGGCGGTTCGATCACGCCGGAGCAGGCGGCGGACCCGGGTTTTGATCTCAAGGGTGCGCTGGCGTGACGAACAGATTCGTCGTCCCGGCGAAGGCCGGGACCCATTACCTCAAATCTCAATTGTTGCGCGACGCTGGGGCGACGATCCCGTTCATCACTGAATGCGGTGGTTATGGGTCCCGGTTCCGTGCGCAATCGCGCACTCGGCCGGGACGACGTGTGGAAAGAGCGTCCTCCACTTCCCGTGCCGTCGGCATCGACGGCGCGGCCCCCATCCGTTGCACGCAAATCGAGGCGGCGGCGTTGGCGTAGGCCAGCGCGTCGCCGAGCGGCTTGCCGATGGCGAGCTGGGAGGCGAGGGCACCGACGAAGCAGTCGCCGGCGCCTGTGGTGTCGACGGCCTTGACCTCGCGCCCCGGCACCAGCAGCGGTTGGTCCTCGACCAGCGCCAGCACGCCGCGCTTGCCGAGCGTGACGCAGACGATCTTGCCATGCCCCAGGGTCCGCGCCGCCTCGGAGAAGCGCTCCGGCGCGTCGTTGTCCCGCAGCTCCGTTCCGGTCAGGAAGCCAAGCTCGGTCTCGTTGAGAACAAGGATGTCGACGAGATCGAGCAGCGCCCTGTCGGCCTGTTTCGCCGGGGCCGGATTGAGGATCGTGGTGGCGCCGGCGGCT
The DNA here is from genome assembly GCF_036923295.1 of Bradyrhizobium sp. 26S5. Classification (NCBI taxonomy): domain Bacteria; kingdom Pseudomonadati; phylum Pseudomonadota; class Alphaproteobacteria; order Hyphomicrobiales; family Nitrobacteraceae; genus Bradyrhizobium; species Bradyrhizobium sp. 26S5. The sequence continues at coordinate 2,965,474 of NZ_CP145948.1, forward strand.
CGGGCGCGCCTGAAGAACGCCGTGATCGTCGGCAGCGGGATCTCGAACTGGCTGACCGCGACGTTACCCTTGGCAAGTACGGGTGCCGCGACATCGTCGGCATCGACCAGCCCGTTGGCGCCCGGAACGACGACGATCATGTTGTCGGCATTGGCAAGCGTGATGATCGCCGTGCCCGAATGCGTGCCGGCCGTGTCCTTGACCAAGCTGAGATCGACGCCTTGCGCGGCAAGGAAGGTTCGCAGCTCCTTCCCGAACGCATCGGTGCCGAGCCGGCCGATCAGCGTGGTCGGTATGCCCTGCTTGGCCGATGCCACGGCCTGGTTGGCGCCCTTGCCGCCGGGAAAATAAAGTACGGCCTCGCCGGCGACGGTTTCGCCGACCCGCGGATGGCGCTCGGCGGTCGCCACCACGTCCATGTTGATGCTGCCGGCGACGAAGACCCGCCCCATGGCCTAACCTCGCCAACGCGCGATGATCGCGCTTTGGCTCCCTTGTTTGCGCATGATCTCCGCGCCAACGCGTTCCGCGTTTGTCGCGAGGAAAAACCACTTCACACTTTTCCGGATCATGCGATCGGCCCGGTCAGGCCTCGGTGCGAAACTCCTGCTTGACCGCCGCGATATCGGCGAGCGTCGGCAGGCCGGCCTCGTTGCCGAGCTTCTGGATCTTGAAGGTCGAAGCGGCGCGCGCGAACTTGAAATGCTCATGCCAGCCTTTGCTCGGGTTCGAAAGGTAAGAGTAGATGTAGGCGCCGTGGAAAACGTCGCCCGCGCCGTTGGTGTCGATCACCCGCTCGCGCGGGATCGGAAACGCCGGCAGCGTGCGCACCGTGCCCGCCTCGTCATACCAGAGCAGGCCGCGCTCGCCCATGGTGATGCCGCCGACCCGGCAGCCGCGGCTCTTCAGATACTCGAGCATCTGCTCCGGTGTCTTGTCCATCTGCTCACACAGCCGCTCGGCGACGATCGCAACGTCGATGAACTCGAGCAGCTCATGGGTGTTGGTGCGCAGGCCGCCGCCGTCGAGCGAGGTCATGATGCCGTCCTCGCGGCAGAGCCTTGCGTAGTGGATCGCGGCGTCCGGCTGATGGCCGTCGATATGCAGCGCGCGGCAGCCCTTGATGTTCAGCAGCGGAAAGGGATGGATGTGCTGGTCGTCGCGGCAGCGGACAATTGCGCGCTTGCCGTCGTTGGGCATGATGAAGGACAACGAGGAGGAGTTGACCTTACGGGGATGGAACGAGATGCCGTACCTGTCGGCCATGTCCCAGAACATCCGCCCCAGCCAGTCATTGGCCATGGTGGCGATCAGGTCCGGCTGGATGCCGAGCTTGGCGCAGCAGAACGCCGCGGTCACCGCGTTGCCGCCGAACGACACCGCATAGGCGTCGGCGACGTGTTTTTCGTCGCCAACGGGCATGTGGTCGGTGATGAAGGTGACGTCGATATAGGTCTGTCCGATGAAGAGAGCCTGCATTCGCTTTCCGTCGTGGCTTGCTGTGGTCCCGGCCACCATCCAGACTAGAGCATTTTCGGTTCTGATTGAAATCAGAACCGAAGCTCTAGATTCAGGCATTTGCGCGTTTTCTTCACGCGAACCGGTGTCCACTTCGCTCGAAAACGTTTTGGCACCGCTGGTCGGCCGGTATCACTGAAATTATTCGCATCCCTGCTTGGTTTGCGGGTAGAGATGTGGCGGGCGAGCGGATCGAGGGCCGCTCTGGCATGCGGCATAACGGCCGGCCGCGGTCCACGGTTCCTGGTTGCACAGGGGAGAGCACAATGACGGCAGATTCGGGGAGGCCGCTTCCATGATCACCGGCCTCGATCACGTCGTCGTCCTGACCGGCGACATCACCTCGGCCAGCGCCGCCTATCAGACGCTGTTCGCGCGGGCGCCGGCCTGGCGCAACAGCGGCGACGGCGCGGACCGCGTGCTGTTCACGCTCGACAACACCACGCTGGAATTGATGGCGCCGCGTGGCGATGATGCCGCCGCGCAGCGTGTCCGCGGCGCGCTCGTGACCCAGGGCGAGGGGCTCGCGAGCCTCTGCTTCCGCACCAGCGATATCGCGAAAACACACCGTCGGCTGGAGCGGCTGACGCTGAAGCCCGAGCCGATCGCCGAGGTCGAGAGCCGCGACGAGACCACCGGCGCCACGCTGTCGTGGAAGCGGACGCGCGCTGCGACCGATACGGCGCGGGGCGTGCGTATGTTCTTCCTGGAACGCCAGCAGGAGCGGCCGCTGTCGGTGCGCACCACGCCCGGCTCGATCACCGCGATGGATCATGTGGTGGTCTCGACCGCCGATCCCGAGCGCGCCGCCGCGCTCTATGGCGCGCGGCTCGGGCTCGACATGGCGCTTGACCGGTCGCATCCCGAATGGGGCCGGCTGATGTTCTTCCGCTGCGGTGACCTCGTGGTCGAGGTCACGCACCGGCCGGGCAAAGCGGAGGCGGACGCGCCGGACCGGCTGCGCGGCATCTGCTGGCGCGTTACCGACATCGATGCCACCCGTGCGCGACTGATTGCCGCTGGCGTCGACGTCTCCGAGATTCGCACCGGCCGCAAGCCGGGCACGCGCGTGATGACGGTGCGCAACGGCACGTGCGGCGTGCCGACGCTTCTGGTGCAGCCTTCGCAGGGAAAACCAGACTAGGTCGGATTTCATCCGCGCGTCGTCCCGGCAACGTGCGCGGCGGGCAAATGAATTTCATTTGTCATTCCGGGGCGTGCGCAGCACGAACCCGGAATCCATCGAGCAACATGTTCCGTGGATGAATGGATTCCGGGCCCGCGCCAAATAGCGCGCCCTCAGGTGCGCAATTGCGCACCGGGGAATAACGAAAGCGGCAGCTGCGACAAATATTCCCGCGCGACCATCACAACAACATTCGTTCTCAAACGTCGCGTGTCATGCTACATTCATCAACCCAGCATCACGGGCGATCGATTTGGCCAAGGCAAAGCGAATACAGCGATGGCAGCGCGACCCTGCGGGGATGCGGCTGCGGATTCTCGAGGCGGCCAAGCAGGAATTCGCCGCCCATGGCCTCGCCGGCGCGCGGGTCGACCGCATCGCGGCCAATGCCGACGCCAACAAGCGCATGCTGTACTACCACGTCGGCAACAAGGAGGACCTCTATCTCGAGGTGCTGGAAGGTGCCTATGAGAAGATCCGCGCCGAGGAGCGTGCGCTCGATCTCGAACACCTCGATCCGCCCGAGGCGATCGGGCGCCTGATCGACTTCACGTGGAACTACTTCCTGCGCAATCCCGAGTTCCTGGCATTGCTGAACACGGAAAACCTCGCCAAGGCAAAGCACCTGAAGCGCTCGACCAAGGTCAAGTCGATGCACTCGCCGTTTGTCGAGATGATCCGCACCGTGGTGACGCGCGGGGTCGAAAGCGGCGATTTCCGCGTCGCGGTCGATCCGGTGCAGCTCTATATCTCGATCGCCGGGTTGGCGTTCTTCTATCTCTCCAACAGTGCCACCTTGAGCGTGATCTTCGGCCGCGACCTGCTCAAGAAGGACGCCCGCGACGAGCGCCTCGAGCACATGACTGCGCTGGTGCTGGCGGCGCTGACCGGCAAGTCCACGGCCGCCTTTAGCGGCGCGATGCCAGTGCTGCGCGCGGCGGAACACCGGGTGGTGTGAACGCTGGCAGCCCGCAGCCCGGATGAGCGAAGCGACATCCGGGGAGCTGCATCCGGGGATAATCCGGTCCCGGATTTCGCTTCGCTCATCCGGGCTACAGAGCATTCAAGCCCAAAAAATCTCGCCTGACGAAAGTAGCGTGCTTCGCCGCGATTTTGCCGCGCGCGAGGGGCTGGACAGTATTTATCCAACGGGTTAATTTCGTCGCGAGCAGAAAGACTGCAAGAAAGACCGTGAGGGAGCGTGACGTGGCGGAGGCAAAAAGCCCTTCGGGCGTATCGAAGGTGCTGAACGCGGCGTGGCTGCGCCCGTTCCTGTTCCTGGTCGTCATCGTGGCCGCCTGGGACCTCGCGATCCGCCTGTTCCACATCCCGGCCTATCAGATCCCGTCGCCCGGCGACGTCGTCGCGGTGCTCTGGAGCGACTGGCCGGAGTTGCTGCGGCAGTCCTGGCCGACCACTTACGCAACGATCTGCGGCTTCCTGCTCTCGGCGCTGTTCGGCATTCCCACAGCGATGCTGATCGCGGGCTCGAAGACGGTCGAGAGCTACGTCTATCCGCTCCTGGTGTTCTCCCAATCGGTACCGAAGATCGCGATCGCGCCGCTGTTCGTGGTGTGGTTCGGCTTCGGCATCATCCCCAAGGTGATCTCCGCCTTCCTGCTCGGCTTCTTCCCGGTCGTGGTCTCCGCGGTGCAAGGCTTCAAGTCGGTCGACCCCGACATGGTCGATCTGGCGCGCGCGATGCAGGGCAGCCGCTTCCAGGTGTTCCGCGCGGTCAACCTGCCGCACGCGATGCCCGCGATCTTCTCCGGCCTGAAGGTCTCGGTGACGCTCGCCGTGGTCGGCGCCGTCGTCGGCGAGTTCGTCGGCTCGAATTCCGGCATCGGCTACGTGATGCAGCGCTCTATCGGTACCTTCGACCTGCCGACGATGTTTGCGGCGCTGGTGATCCTGGCGCTGCTCGGCGTCATCCTGTTCTGGATCGTCGACCGCATCGAGCGGCTGGTGATCCCTTGGCACGTCAGCCAGCGCGACGACATCAGTTTCGCTTCCTAGCGCAGCAACCGGACAAGCGGCCCACGCAAGGGCCGCGGCACAATAAGGGGAGAACAATCATGAAGCGATTGATTGCGGTGGCCGGCGCCGCGCTGGCCTGGACCGCGCTTGCGGTGGCTCCGGTATCCGCGGCCGACAAGGTCGTGCTGATGCTGAACTGGTACGTCTATGGCGAGCACGCGCCGTTCTACTACGGCAAGGCCAAGGGCATCTATGCCGCCGAAGGCATCGACCTCGAGATCCAGGAAGGCCGCGGCTCAGCTGCGACCACGCAAGCCGTGGCGGCCAAGACCGCGGATTTCGGCTATGTCGATGTGCCGACGATGATGCGCGCGGCGGTGAAGGGCGCGCCGGTGATCGCAACAGGCGTGCTGCTGCAGACCAGCCCGATGTCGGCGATGAGCCTTGCCGACAAGAACATCCGGAAGCCCGAGGACATCAAGGGCAAGACGGTTGCGATCACGCCGGCGGATTCGATGACGCAGATCTGGCCGCTGTTCCTGAAGAAGACCGGTCTGAAGGAGAGCGACTTCCAGACCGTCGCCGGCGACGGTCAGACCAAGCTCAACGCCGTCATCAACGGCCAAGCCGATCTGCTGCTCGGCTACGTCATGGACCAGTCGATGAAGATCAAGGACGCCACGGGTAAGGACGTCTACCCGATCAAGTTCGCCGACTACGGCATCAACATGGTGTCGTCGGGCATCATCGCCAACGCCGACTATGTGAAGGCCAATGCCGATCTGGTCCGCCGCTTCATGTCGGCGACGACAAAGGCGGTGGAAGCCGCGGAGAAGGAGCCGAAGGCCGCCGCGCAGTCGATCCTCGACGCCAATCCGAAGGGCGGCAAGATCGACACGTTGACGCAAGGTTTCGAGCTCACGATCCCGCTCTATCGCACGCCGGAGACCAAGGCCAAGCGGCCGTTCCATGTCACCGACCAGAACATGACCGAGTCGGTCAACCTGATGGTCGAATATGGCGGCCTCGACGCCAAGGCCAAGGCCAATCCGAAGGCGTTTTACACCAACGACTATCTGCCGAAGGGTGACTCGTAAGCCATGAAATCGGCGATCAAGAGTGCTGCCGAGCAGCCCGCCGCGCATCTGCGCCTGGTATCGGACCGCGCGGCCGGCGCTGCGCCGGGCATCAAGCTCTCGGGAGTGTCGAAGACGTACCGGTCGCGCGACGGCGACGTGCCGTCGCTGCGGCCGCTCGACTTCACCATCAATGACGGTGAGTTCTTTGTCGTGGTCGGGCCGTCCGGCTGCGGCAAGTCCACGCTGCTCAAGATGATCTCGGGCCTGTTGCCGCCGACGACGGGCGAGGTGCTGGTCGACGGCGAGCCCGTGACCAGGCCGCACGGCAATGTCGGCATCGTGTTCCAGAACGCGCTGCTGCTGCCGTGGCGCAACATCCTCTCCAACGTGATGCTGCCGATCGACATGAAGCAGCTGCCGCGGGACAAATATCGTGCTCGCGCCGGGCAACTGCTGAAGCTGGTCGGCCTCGAAGGTTTTGAGAAGAAGCTGCCCTGGCAGCTCTCCGGCGGCATGCAGCAGCGCGCCTCGATCTGCCGCGCGCTGGTGCACGATCCCAAGATCATGCTGATGGACGAGCCGTTCGGGGCGCTCGATGCCATGACGCGGGAGCGGATGAATGTCGAGCTGATGCGGATCCAGCGCGAGACCGGCAAGACCGTGCTCCTGATCACGCACTCGATTCCCGAGGCCGTGTTCCTCGCCGACCGCGTGCTCGTGATGACCGAGCGCCCCGGCGCGATCGCCGCGATCTACGACGTGCCGATGCCGCGGCCGCGCTCGCTCGACACGATGTCCGATCCTGTTTTCACCGAGCTGGTGCAGCGGATCCGGAAGCATTTCTTCACGCAAGGGACGCTGGACTAGGGCCAGACCGATCGATGCCGCTTCGCCTCGCCGTCAACGATATCGCCTTCTTCGAACGACCGCTGGTGTTCGCGCGGCCGTTCCGCTTTGGTGCCGTGACGATCACGGCGTCGACGCAAATGTTCGTGCGGGTCGAGATCGAGGTGGAGGGCAAGGGCCGGGCGACCGGCGCCAGCGCCGAAATGCTGGCGCCGAAATGGTTCGACAAGCGGCCGCATTTGACGGAAGCGCAGTCGCTCGACGGACTTCGCCGCTCACTTGCGAGTGCGCGCGAGCTCTATCTGGCGAACAAGGGTTTTGATACCGCGTTCGGCCTGCACGCCCGATGTATCGGCCCGCAGCTTGCGGCCTGCGCCGCGGAAGACATTCCGCAACTCGCCGCCGGCTTCGGCGCGGCCGAGATCGACAAGGCGATTCTGGATGGGCTGCTGCGCGCGGCCGGCGTGAATTTCTTCGACGGCATGGCCGGCAACATCGCCGGCATCGACGCGCGGTTGACGCCCGATCTCGATGATCGGGCAATCACGGGCTTCCTCTCGGCGCGCAATCGGCTCGATCGCGTCGCCGTCAGGCACACCGTTGGGATGGACGACAAGGTTGAAGGCGAGGGCGGCGTCGCCGACCCCAACGAGAATGCCGGCGCGCGCTATTTCAAGCTCAAGCTGAACGGCGATCCCGCGCACGACGCGGCGCGGCTGGCTCGGATCGGCAACGAGCTCGCACGGCTGCCTTACGGTATCAAGGTCACGCTCGACGCCAACGAGCAGTATGCCGACCTCGCCGCGCTGAACGCGCTGATCGACCGGCTCGACCATGACGTGGCGCTTCAGCCCATCGCCGCAAACTTGCTCTACATCGAGCAGCCGATGCCGCGCGATATCACAAAGACGTCGCCGCTCGGGAACCTGGCTACGCGCAGCTTCATCATCGACGAAGCCGACGATTCCTATGACGCGTTTCCGGCGGCGCGCGCGCTCGGCTATCGCGGCATCTCCTCGAAATCGTGCAAAGGCATCTACAAGTCGATCATCAACGCCACGCGCGCCGCTGCGTGGAGCGCGGACGACGCCGGGTATTTCATCAGCGGCGAGGACTTGACCTGCCAGGCCGGGCTTGGCGTGCAGCAGGACCTCGCGCTCGGCGCGCTGATCGGCGTCACCCACGCCGAACGCAACGGACACCACTATGTCGACGGCTTTGCCGACACGCCAGCGAACGAAGCGGATGCCTTCCTCACCGCGCATCCCGATCTCTACACCCGCGCGGGCGGCAAGGTGCGCCTCGCGATCCATGACGGCGATCTCCTGACGGGATCGATCGCTGCCGCACCGGGCTTTGCCAGTTCGGTCCATCCGGACTGGTCCATCATGCAGCCGCTCAAGCGGCCAACACCACGCGTTTCGCAGGAGCAGACAGCATGACGACCAAACGCCTCGGCCTGATCATGAACGGCGTCACCGGCCGGATGGGGCTGAACCAGCATCTGATCCGCTCGATCGTCGCGATCCGCGAGCAGGGCGGTGTGCAACTCGCGAACGGCGACCGCATCATGCCCGATCCGATCCTGGTCGGCCGCGACGCCGAGAAGGTCGCCGCATTGGCCAAACGCTTCAACATCGAACGTCATACCACCGACCTCGATCGCGCGCTGGCCGACAAGGGCGACACCGTGTTCTTCGACGCCGCGACCACGCAAGCGCGGCCCTCGCTGCTGACCAAGGCAATCAACGCCGGCAAGCATGTCTATTGCGAGAAGCCGATCGCGACCAACCTCGAGGAAGCCGTTGCGGTCGTGAAGCTTGCGAACGCAAAAGGCCTCAAGCACGGCACGGTGCAGGACAAGCTGTTCCTGCCGGGCCTGAAGAAGCTCGCCTTCCTGCGCGACTCCGGTTTCTTCGGCCGCATGCTCGCGGTGCGCGGCGAGTTCGGCTATTGGGTGTTCGAGGGCGGCTGGCAGGAAGCGCAGCGACCGTCCTGGAACTACCGCGCCGAGGACGGCGGCGGCATCATTCTGGACATGGTCTGCCACTGGCGCTACGTGCTCGACAATCTGTTCGGCGAGGTCGAGAGCGTGGTCTGCATCGGCACCACCGACATTCCCGAGCGTTATGACGAGAAGGGCAAGAAGTATCAGGCGACGGCCGACGATTCGGCCTACGCGACCTTCCGCCTGAAGGGCGGCGTGATCGCGCATATCAACATGAGCTGGGTGACGCGGGTCTATCGCGACGATCTCGTCACCTTCCAGGTCGACGGCACCCATGGCTCGGCGGTCGCGGGCCTGACCGACTGCGTGATCCAGGCGCGCCAGGCAACGCCGCGGCCGGTGTGGAATCCGGACGAGAAGCGGCTGCACGATTTCTATGCCGACTGGCAGAAGGTCCCTGAGAACGTGGTCTACGACAACGGCTTCAAGGAGCAGTGGGAGATGTTCATCCGCCATGTCTGCGAGGATGCGCCTTACAAATACACCCTGCTCGAAGGCGCCAAGGGCGTGCAGCTCGCCGAATGCGCGCTGAAGAGCTGGAAGGAGCGGCGCTGGATCGACGTCGCGCCGATCGTGGTCTGAGAAAGGACCCTGCCATGAACAAGCCAGTCCTGCACAAGCCTGCCCTGACAAAGTCATCGCTGTCGCTGAAGCTGCCGACCGCTGATGGAGGCCTCGAGACTTATCGCCTGGCGGCGTCGCGGACCTTTCCGGCGAAGCTCGGGGGCACGCTGAACCGCGTCGCATTCTCGGCGGCGCATGTGGTGGCCGATCCGCGCGCCGACGTCGATCCATGGCTGTCGGCCGCGATCGACTGGGACAGGACGATCGCGTTCCGCGAGCACGTCTGGGATCTCGGCCTCGGCGTCGCCGAAGCCATGGACACTGCGCAGCGCGGCATGGGGCTGGATTGGGCGACCTCGCTCGAATTGATCCAGCGCTCGGTGAAGGCGGCGAAGGCCAAAGGCAACGCACTGGTGTTTTCCGGCGCCGGCACGGATCACCTCGCGGTGGAGAATGCAAAATCGATCGACGATGTGATCCGCGCCTATGAGGAGCAGATCGAGGCGGTGGAAAAGGCCGGCGGCCGCATCATCCTGATGGCGTCGCGGGCGCTGGCAAAGCTTGGGAAGAGCGCGGACGACTACGCGAAGGTCTATGACCGTGTGCTGGCGCAGGTCCGCGAGCCCGTGATCATCCATTGGCTCGGCGACATGTTCGATCCGGCGCTGACGGGCTATTGGGGCACCGCCGATCTCGACAAGGCGATGGATACGGCGGTCAAAATCATCAACGCCAGCGCGGCCAAGGTTGATGGCGTGAAAGTCTCGCTGCTCGACAAGCAGCGCGAGATCGACATGCGGCGGCGGCTCGACAGCAAAGTGAAGATGTATACCGGCGACGACTTCAACTATGCCGAACTGATCGCCGGCGACGACAGGGGATTTTCCCACGCGCTGCTCGGTATCTTCGATGCGATCGCACCGGCTGCGTCCTACGCGCTGTCGCGGCTGGCTGCGGGCGATGAGGCCGGCTTCCACGACGTGCTGGGACCCACGGTGCCGCTGTCGCGCCACATCTTCAAGGCGCCGACGCGGTTCTACAAGACCGGCATCGTGTTCATGGCTTACCTCAACGGCCACCAGGATCACTTCACGATGGTCGGCGGACAGGAGAGCGCGCGTTCGACCTTGCATCTCGCCGAGCTGTTCCGGCTCGCCGACAAGGCGGGGCTGCTCGCCAATCCGGAAGCCGCGACGCGCCGGATGGTGACGATCCTGGCCACACGCGGCGTTGAGCCCTGATGCGCGATTTTTCCAGAGATCACCGCTGGCTGTCGCTGAACACGGCGACGGTCCGCAAGCAGGGCGATCTCACAGCCATCATCGAGGCCTGCGCGCGGCATGGCATCCGCGCCATCGATCCCTGGCGCGACCAGGTCGCCGCTGTCGGCCTCGATCGCGCCGTGCGCGCGGTCAGGGATGCCGGGCTCGATCTGTCAGGCTATTGCCGCGGCGGCATGTTCACGGCGGATAGCGCGCATCGCAGCGAGGCGCGCGACGACAACCGCCGCGCGGTCGATGAGGCGATAGCGCTGGGCGCGCCCTGCATTGTGCTCGTCGCCGGCGGCCTGCCGCAATATTCACGGCCGGGCAGTACCGCGTCCAGGGACATCGCGGCGGCACGCAACCTGGTGCATGACGGCATTGCCGAGATGCTGGAATATGCCAAACAGGCAAAGCTGCCGCTTGCGATCGAGCCGCTGCATCCGGCCTATGCCGCCGACCGGGCCTGCGTGAACACCACAAAGCACGCACTCGATATCTGCGACGCGCTCGATCCTGACAGAACCGGCGCGCTTGGTGTCGCGCTCGACGTCTATCACATCTGGTGGGATCCGGAGCTGATGAGCCAGATCGCGCGCGGCGGCAAGGACCGCCTGCTGGCGTTCCACGTCTGCGACTGGCTGGTGCCGACCAGGGACATCCTCAACGATCGCGGCATGATGGGCGACGGCGTGATCGACATCAGATCAGTGCGCGCGGCCGTCGAGGCGCAGGGCTTCGCCGGCTATTCGGAGATCGAGATCTTTTCGAATGACTGGTGGACGAAGCCGATGGATGAGGTCTTGACGACATGTATCGAGCGGCACCGCTCGGTGGTTTGACCCAACGAGAGGTTCGGTGGACAAGGCGAAGCGTGCCCGTTATTCCGGGTGCTGCGGGTGTGAACGGCACTGGGGGCCGTTGAACTCCCCGGTCCGGACCTTCGGAGCACGACATGCGTTTGAGCGATTGCCACAATTTCCATGACTTCCGCGAGCTGGCGAGGCGGAGGCTTCCGGGGCCGATCTTCGATTATATCGACGGCGGGGCGGACGATGAGGCGACGCTTCGGCAGAACACCGCGAGCTTTGAGCGTTGCGATCTGGTGCCCAATGTCCTGCGCGGCGTGGAGAACGTCGATCTCTCGGTCACCGTGATGGGACAGAAGCTGGCAACGCCGTTCTATTGTTCGCCAACCGCGCTGCAGCGTCTGTTCCATCATCAGGGCGAACGGGCCGTCGCTGCCGCGGCGGCAAAATACGGTACGATGTTTGGCGTGTCCTCGCTCGGCACCGTGAGCCTGGAGGAATTGCGCAAGGCCTACACTACGCCGCAGGTCTATCAGTTCTATTTCCACCGGGATCGGAGCCTGAACACGGCGATGATGCAGCGCGCCAAGCAGGCCGGCGTCGACGTGATGATGTTGACCGTTGACAGCATCACCGGCGGCAACCGCGAACGCGATCTGCGCACCGGATTTTCGATTCCTTTCAGGCTCACGCTCGGCGGCATGCTGCAATTCGCCATCAAGCCGGCGTGGGCCATCAACTACGTCACCCATGAAAGCTTCAAGCTGCCGCAACTCGACGAGCATGTCGACATGAGCGGCGGTGCCATGTCGATCGGGCGCTATTTCACGGAGATGCTCGATCCGGCCATGACATGGGACGACGTCGCGCAAATGGTCCGGCAGTGGAATGGCCAGTTTTGCCTGAAGGGCGTCATGTCGGTTGAAGATGCCAAGCGCGCGGTCGAGATCGGCTGCACCGGCATCATTCTGTCCAACCACGGCGGCCGGCAGCTCGACGGCTCGCGGGCGGCGTTCGATCAGCTGGCCGAGATCGTCGATGCCGTGGGCGACCGGATCGATGTGATGATGGACGGCGGCATCAAGCGGGGCAGCCATGTGCTGAAAGCACTGTCGCTGGGTGCCAAGGCCGTCGGCCTTGGACGCTTCTATCTCTATCCGCTGGCATCGGCCGGCCAGGCCGGAGTCGAGCGGGCGCTTGGCCTGCTGCAGGCGGAGCTGTTGCGGGACATGCGGCTGATGGGGTGTTCCTCGATCAGCCAGCTCTCCCGTGCGAACTTGCGCTTCAGATAGCCGCTGATCCTGCCGACCTCGCGGTCACGAGAGGTCCTGCGTCAACGCGGCGCCGATCTGCTCCAGTGCCCAATCGACCTGATCGCTGGTAATCACCAGCGGCGGGGCGATGCGGATGGTGTGGTCATGGGTGTCCTTGGCAAGGATGCCTTTCTCGCGCAGCACCTCGCAATAGCGCCGGGCAGGGCCGGCCTCGGGGTGAAGCTCGACCGCGAGCATCAGCCCGCGACCGCGCACCTCGCTGATGGTGTTGGCACGGATGCTTCGCAGGCCTTCGAGGAAGCGCGCACCCTGGGCGGCCGCGTTCTCGATCATCCCTTCGTCGACCAGCACGCGGAGCGCCGCGCGTGCCACCGCGCAGGCGAGCGGATTGCCGCCGAAGGTCGAGCCGTGCTGACCGGGCTTCAGTGTGCCGAGGACTTCGTTGTTGGAGAGCACCGCGGAGACCGGGTAGAAGCCGCCGGACAGCGCCTTGCCGAGCAGCGTCACGTCGGCCTCGACGCCCTCGTGCTGTTCCGCCAGCAGTTTGCCGGTGCGGCCGAGCCCGGTCTGGATCTCGTCGAGGATCAGCATGATGTTATTGCCAGTGCAGAGTTCGCGGACCCGGGTGAAATAGCCTGACGGCGGGATGATGACGCCGGCTTCGCCCTGGATCGGCTCGACCAGGAACGCGACCGTGTTCGGCGTGATCGCATCCTCCAGTGCCCCGGCATCGCCGAAGGGAATGATCTTGAAGCCCGGCGCAAACGGTCCGAAATGCGCGCGTGTGTCCGGATCGGTGCTGAAGCCGACGATCGCAAGCGTGCGTCCGTGGAAATTGTCGGCGCAGACGATGATCTCGGCCTGGCCATCAGGCACGCCCTTGACCTCGTAGCCCCATTTGCGCACCGACTTGATCGCACTCTCCACGGCCTCGGCGCCGCTGTTCATCGGCAGGACCTTGTGGGAGCCGGTCAACTCGGCGAGTTCCTCGTAGAACGGGGCGAGCTGGTCGTTGTGGAAGGCCCGCGAAGTCAGTGTCAGCCGGCCGGCCTGTTCCACCATGGCGGCAAGGATTTTTGGATGGCAATGGCCTTGATTGACTGCCGAATAGGCCGACAGGCAATCGAGGTAGCGCTTGCCGTCGGTATCCCAAACCCAGACGCCTTCGCCGCGCGACAACACGACGCCGAGCGGCGCATAGTTCTGGGCGCCAAACTGCGCTTCCCTTGCGATGAAATCGGTGACTGGCGGACGCATGTTTCGTCACTCCAGCTGAGTCGGCGCCATGGAGGTGCCGTCCTGCACCTTATCACTGATTTGGGTATCGGCCCGTGCGGCTTAAAGGATTGCTGTGGACCAAATTCGGTCCATCCCTTGCGCGTCAGTCCTGATCGCGGTGCGCGATCTCGAGGGTGACGAGCCGCGCCAGCAGCGTCGCGGGATAGAGCTGGCCGAAGATCGCCTCGACATTGCACAGGCTGCGCGCGATCGGGTGCAGCGGCGCCACGTCGCCATAGCCGGTCGTCGTCAGCGTGGCGAAGGAGAAATAAATCAGCTGGCTCGCGAGCGACGGGCGGTCCTCGACCTTCATGCCGGCAAACGCATCCGGCACCAGCGTGCCGATGAAGGTGAAGAGCGCCGAGAAGATCACCGCGACCGTGAGATAGAGCAGCACCGCGCCGATCACCCGGTGATAGGTGACGCGCCCCGGCGCGAAGGTCGCTTGCGCGACCGTCACCGCCATCGTGATGCCGACCAAAAGCCAGGAGCCGGCGAACAGATTAAGGTCGAGGATCGAAGCGAGCGAAGCCGGAGGATTGCGCCGGTCACGATCATCGCAAGCGCGACCAGCATCGTGACGACGGCAAGCGCGCTGCCCGACATCACGAACACGCCGCCGACCAGGAAGACGGCGAGCAGCAGCTCGAACACCTGAAACTCGAACAGGCCGAGCGCCTGCAACGGCGCCACCACGAACATCATGACCAGCAGGAGGACGGTCAGCACTGTCAGCAGCGAATCGCCCCAGCGATCGCGGATTTGCCTTGTCGTCATCGGATCACGCGTGGCGCCGGCATGGCACGCTGAGGAAGCCGCGGAAGCGCACCCGTCCGCCCCGCACCGGCTCGCCGTCGAGCAGATAATTCGGCAAGCGCTTGAGGAATCGCGAGATCGCGATGGCGCCTTCGAGGCGCGCCAGCGCCATGCCCGCGCATTGATGCGCGCCGGTGCCGAAGGCGAGATGGCGGTTCGGCGTGCGCGCGACGTCGAAGCGTTCTGGGTCGGGGAATTGCGCGGGGTCGCGGTTGGCGGCGCCGATGCACAGCGTGACCAGCGTGCCGGCCGGCAGCTTGATGCCGCCGAGCTCGGTCTCCTCCACGATCATGCGGTTGCCGAGCTGGTTCGAGCTTTCGTAGCGCAGCATCTCCTCGACCGCGGTCTTGATCAGCTCGGGCTGCGCGATCAGGCACTGCTTCTCGTCGGGGTATTGGGTCAGCGTCACCAGTCCGTTGCCGATCAGATTGGTCGTGGTCTCGTGGCCGGCGTTGAGCAGGAAGATGCAATTGTGCAGCAATTCCTTTGCGGTCAGCCGCTCGCCATTCTCTTCACCCTGGATCAGCCGGGTCAGCACATCGCGCTCGGGATTGCCCGGTTTGGCGCGACGGCGTTCGACCAGGGTTTCGAGATAGGCGAGGAAATCCTTGACTGCATTATTGCCGCGGTCGAACGCCTCCTTGCCGATCACCGGCTCCAGCGCCCCCAAGATCGCCAGCGACCAGTCGCGCAGCGGCTCGCGTTCGTCGTGCGGCACGTCGAGCAGATTGCCGATCACTTCGACGGGAATGGCGGAGGCGAAGTCGCCGATCAGCTCGAAGCGGTCCTTGGTCGCGATCCGGTCGAGCAGGCTGTCGACCAGCGCGATCAGGTCCGGCTCCATGCCGGCGATGGCGCGCGGCGACAAGGCGCCCATGATCAGCCGCCGCACCCGGGTGTGCGCCGGCGGATCGTTGAAGACGAGGCTCGTCGTGTGGTGCTCGTAGAGCAGCGAGTTGCCGTATTTCGGCAGGAACTCCTTCTTCTTGTCGGAGGAGAACGCCTTGGTGTTCTTGTAGGCGGCGATCAGGTCGTCGTAGCGGGTGAGAAAGTAGCAGCCGTTCGGCAGCCGCTTGACCGGCGCAGTCTCGCGCAGCGCCCGATAGGTCGGGTAGGGATTGGCGTAGAAGTCTGGCGTCAGCTTCTCCAGGTCGAAACCGTCAGCCAGCTCTCGCGCGTGCCCGTCCATGGCGGATATCCAACCCTTATTAGTTTCACTTGCAACTATCGTAAGCCGCAGGCGGCGACCGCGCAACACAATTTGCAGGCCGCGGGAACAGCGCGGCGGGCGCGATCCGATGCGAGTAAATCGCAGAGCCATATGCGGTTTTGCGCTTTGATGAAGCGCGCGCGCCCCACTACAGTCGCGGCCAAACAATAGAGACCGGAAACGCCGATGCATGCCCGTGCCGAGACCGCGGCCTCCTGGCCCGAGGAGATCTTCTCGATATTGCAGCGCTTCGAGGTGCGCCAGGTGCCTTACGTGCCGGACGCCGGGCATTCGGAGCTGATCGAGCGCGTGCTGGGCTCGTCCTCGATGCGCGGCATTGCGCTGACCACCGAGGAGGAGGGCGTGGCGCTGCTCGCAGGCGCCTGGGCCGGCGGCCAGCGCGGCGTGCTGCTGATGCAGTCGAGCGGGGTCGGCAATTGCATCAACATGCTGTCGCTGGTGCAGATCTTCCGCTTGCCGTTCCTCACGCTGGTGACGATGCGCGGCGAATGGGGCGAGTTCAATCCGTGGCAGGTGCCGATGGGTTCGAACACCCAAGGCATTCTCGAATTGTCGGGGATCAAGGTGCTGCGCGCCTCGCATCCTGATGAGGTGCGCGAAGTCGTCGAGGCCGGCGCCGCGCAAGCGTACAACGCCTGCACGCCAACCGCCGTGCTGCTGTCGCAGCGCCTGATCGGGGCAAAGGTCTTTACCAAATGAGCAAAGCCAATCTCCTCGACCGCCGCGCCGTCGTTTCCGAGCTGCTGAGGAATCGCAACGGCGCGTTCGCCGTCGGCGGCCTCGGCGCTTCCACCTATGACATCGCCGCCGCCGGCGACCATGACCGCAACTTCTATCTCTGGGGCGGCATGGGTGGCGCCGTGATGATCGGGCTCGGCCTGGCGCTGGCCCAGCCGACGCTGCCGGTCGTCGTGATCACCGGCGATGGCGAGATGCTGATGGGGATGGGGAGCCTCGCGACCGTCGGCCTGCAACAGCCCAAAAACCTCTCGATCATCGTGCTGGACAACGAGGCCTATGGCGAGACCGGCGGCCAGTCCAGCCATACCGGCGGGCCCGCCGACCTCGTCGGTGTTGCCAAAGCCTGCGGAATCGGGGATAGCCGCGCGATCAGCACGATGGCCGAGGTCGAGGCTTTTGCTTCGACTTTGCAAGATGTTACGGCGGGGCCGCGGTTCGCCAGCGCGAAGATCGACGGGGCCAACCTGGAACGCGTGCTGTCCAGCCGGGACGGCACCTACATCGTCAACCGCATCCGCGGGTCTGTCGGCCACACTCCAATTTAAAGTGGCTTTCGCGGTGCAATAGAACCTTGACTTTTGGTAAAGTGAGTGATTACTCACGACCCAAATGTCTACCTTACGCATGACGAGTGACTTGCGGCGTCAGTTGATCCTGAGCGCTGCCAAGCGATGCTTCGCCCGGAACGGCTTTGCCGGCACCACGACAAAGAGCGTGGCGGCTGCGGCTGCCATTTCGGAAGGGCTGTTGTTCAAGCACTTCCCGTCGAAGGCGGCGCTCTACGCCGAAATCCTTGCCGAAGAGTGCGAGGCCGATCCCGACCTCGCGCATCTGCTCGGCCAGGAGCCGTCGACCGCGACGCTGGTCGAACTGGTGCAGGGCATGGTCGGCCACTTCATGCAACTGCGGGATGCGCCGGACCAGGAAGAGGCGCAGCGGATGCGGCTGATGGTGACGAGCCATCTCGATGACGGCGAGTTTGCGCGCCTGCTCTACGACAAGGTCGGCAAGCTGATCGGTCCGACCTTCGCCGCCTCGCTCGAACGGGCGATCGCTGCCGGCGACGCCACGCAGATCGGCGACCAGCCGCTCAACCTGTTCTGGTTTGCGCACCACACCGTGCTTATGAGCGCGTTGACGCAGCTGCCTGCGACACCGTGTCTCCCCTACGGCGATGCCGCCGCGGCCGAGCGGCAGCTTTGCCAATTCATCCTTCGCGGCATCGGACTTACCGAGGCCGCAATCTCAACTCATTTGGGCCGCCAGCCGTCGCCGATCGCAGGACCGTCGGTAACTGCAGAAAGTGCATGACATGAATATCCAGACCGAAAGTCACATCTCGGGACAACCGCTCAAGGAAAAACAGGCCAAGCGCCCCGTCCGCATGGTGCGCTGGTTCATCATCGTAGGCCTGTTGCTGGCTCTGCTGGTCGGCGCACTGGTCGGCTTCAACGCCTTCCGCAGCCACATGATCGCGCAGTTCTTCGCCAACAATAAGCCGCCGCCGTCGAACGTGACCGCCGTCGAGGCGAAGTCCGAGGTGATTCCGAACCTGTTGAGTGCGGTCGGCGATCTCGTCGCCGTGCACCAGGTCAACGTCACCACCGACGTGTCGGGCCGCATCACCGAGATTCTGTTCACCGCCGGTAGCCATGTGAAGGCGGGGACGCCGCTGGTGCAGCTGTTCGATGCGCCTGAGCAGGGCGACCTCGCCAGCTTCAAGGCGCAGGCGACCGTCGGCGAGCAGCAGCTCGACCGCGCCAAGCAACTCGCGTCACGCCAGTTCGGACCGCAGTCGACCGTCGACACCGCGCAGGCGACCTACGACCAGGCCAAGGCGGGCATCGCCAGGACCGAAGCGCTGATCTCGCAGAAGCTGGTGCGCGCGCCGTTCGAAGGCGATCTCGGCGTTCGCCAGGTCGAAGTCGGCCAGTATCTGACGGCCGGCACGCAGATTGTGTCGCTCACCGATCTGTCGGTGCTGTACGCCAACCTGACCGTGACCGAGAAGCAGAGCTCGCAGATCAAGGTCGGCCAGACCGTGCGGATCGCGGTCGATGCCTATCCGGGCCGTACCTTCGAGGGCAAGCTCACCACCATCGAGCCGCAGATCTCGACCGACACCCGCAACATCCGGGTCCAGGCCACGATCCAGAATCCGGACAGCATCCTCAAGCCCGGCATGTTCGCGACCACCACGATCGTGTTGCCCGAGAAGCCGCCGGTCGTCACCGTCCCTGAGACGGCGGTCGACTACACGCTGTACGGCGACTCGGTGTTCCTGATCACCGAGAAGAAGGGCGACGACGGCAAGACCACGCTGACCGCGGACCGCACATTCGTGAAGACCGGCAATCGCGTCGAGGGACGTGTCGAGATCCTCAAGGGCCTCAAGCCCGGGGCCAAGGTCGTCGCCGTCGGACAGATCAAGCTGCAGTCGGGCATGGCGGTCGCGATCTCGACCGATCCGCCGCCGCCGATTCCGGCCGAGGCGCCGCGTTACTGATCTCCATTATCTGAACTCGGAGGGCCGATTGGCCCTCCGCCACCTGCCGCAAACCGGCAGACAACACGAATCGAGTTGGCGATGGCCTTCACTGATATTTTCATCAAGCGCCCGGTGCTGTCGGTCGTCGTCAGCCTGCTGATCCTGCTGATCGGCTTGCGCGCGGCGATGGTGCTGCCGATCCGGCAATATCCGAATCTCTCGAACACCGTGGTGACGATCACCACGTCATATCCGGGCGCGTCGCCCGAGCTGATCAACGGTTTCATCACGACGCCGATCGAGCAGGCGGTCGCCTCGGCTGAAGGCGTCGACTACATGACGTCGAACTCGGTGCTCGGCACTTCGACGATCCAGGTCTACGTCAAGCTCAACCACGATCCGAACCAGGCGCTGACCGAAGTGCTGGCCAAGGTCAACTCGGTCAAATATTTGATCCCGAAGGAAGCGTTCGATCCTGTCGTGAGCAAGGCGACCGGTGACACCATCGCGGTGATGTATCTCGGCTTCTCCAGCGAAGAGCTGACCGGATCGGCGATCTCCGACTATCTGACCCGCGTCGTGCAGCCGGTGCTCTCGACGGTCGACGGCGTCGCCTCGGCCGACATCCTGGGCGGCCAGACCTTCGCGATGCGCGTCTGGCTCGATCCGACCCGCATGGCCGGACGCGGCGTGTCGCCCAACGACGTTGCCGCCGCAATCGCCGCCAACAACTTCCAGGCGGCTGCCGGCCAGACCAAGGGCTTCTTCATCGTCTCCAACGTCTCGGCCAATACCGACCTTCAGAACATCGATCAGTTCAAGCGCATGATCGTGAAGTCGAAGGACGGCGGGTTCGTGCGTATCGAGGACATCGCGACGGTGGAGCTCGCGGCGCAGAGCACGGATGCCAGCGTCGCCTTCAACGGCGAGCATGCGATCTTCATCGGCATCAAGGCGACGCCGCAGGGCAACCCGCTGACCCTGGTGCAGGGCGTGCGGGCGCTGTTTCCCAGCCTCGAGCGCAACCTGCCGCCGTCGATGAAGATGAAGGTGGCCTATGACTCCACCAAGTTCATCCAATCGTCGATCGACGAGGTCGAGAAGACGCTCACCGAAGCGGTCCTGATCGTCGTCGTCGTGATCTTCCTGTTCCTGGCGTCGCTTCGCTCGGTGATCATCCCCGTCGTCACCATTCCGCTGTCGCTGATCGGCGTCTGCATCCTGATGCTGGCCGCAGGCTTCAGCTTCAACCTGCTGACGCTGCTGGCGATGGTGCTGGCAATCGGCCTCGTGGTCGACGACGCCATCGTGGTGGTGGAGAACATCCATCGACATCTCGAGGAGGGCCTGCCACCGGTGCAGGCATCGCTGAAAGGTGCCCGCGAGATCGTCGGCCCGGTCGTCTCGATGACGATCACGCTAGCGGCGGTGTACGCGCCGATCGGCTTCCTTGGCGGCGTGACCGGTACGCTGTTCCGCGAATTCGCCTTCACGCTGGCGGGCTCCGTGATCGTGTCGGGCGTGATCGCGCTGACGCTGTCGCCGATGATGTGCTCGGTGTTCCTCAAGAGTGCGGAAGAGGGGCGTTTCGCCAGGCTGGTCAATCGCGTGTTCGGCGCGATCACTCGCGGCTATGGCCGTCTGCTCGACCGCTCGCTCGACTATCGCCCGATCACGGCGCTGTTCGCCCTCACCATCCTCGGCCTGGTCGGCTTCCTCTATATGCACATCCAGAAGGAGCTGGCGCCGCAGGAAGACCAGGGCATCGTGTTTGCGATCACCAAGGCTCCGAAATACGCTAACATCGACTACATCGATTTCTATAGCGACAAGATGGACAAGGAGTTCCAGAAGTTCCCCGAGACCGACCTGCGGTTCATCCTGAACGGTATCACCGGTCCGCAGGGCGGCTTCGCCGGCGCACTGCTTAAGCCGTGGGACGAGCGCAAACGGAGTGCGCAGGCGCTACAACCGTTAATGCAGGCCGAGCTGTCCAAGATCGAGGGTGTCAGCGCGTTCGCGTTCAGTCTGCCGCCGCTGCCCGGCGGACCCGGCGGTCTGCCGGTGCAGATGGTGATCAGCTCGACGGCCGGCTTCCAGCAGGTGTTCGACCAGATGAACAAGCTGAAGGATGCGGCGCGCAAGAGCGGCCTGTTCATCGTCACCGACAGCGATCTCGACTTCAACCAGCCGGTGGTCCGGGTGAAGGTCGATCGTTCCAAGGCGAGCGACCTCGGCATCACCATGCAGTCGATCGGCGGCGCGCTGGCGACGCTGCTCGGCGGCAACTACGTCAACCGCTTCAACCTGGAAGGACGCTCCTATCAGGTGATCCCGCAGGTGCCGCGCGCCAGCCGGCTCGCGCCGGAATCGTTCGACAACTACTATGTCCCGACCGCGACCGGGCAGCTGGTGCGGCTGTCGACCGTGGTTACGGTCGAGACCGGTGTCGATCCGAACGCGCTGACCCACTACAACCAGCTCAACTCGTCGACCTTCCAGGCCGTGCCGATGCCCGGCGTCTCGATGGGGCAGGCGGTGGAGTTCCTGCAGGGTGAAGCCAAGAAGCTGCCGTCCGGCTTCACCTACGACTTCCTGGCCGACTCCCGGCAATACGTCCATGAAGGCAACCAGCTGCTGGTCACCTTCGCGTTCGCCATCATCATCATCTTCCTGGTGCTGGCGGCGCAGTTCGAGAGCCTGCGCGATCCGTTCGTGATCATGATCTCCGTGCCGATGGCGATCGTCGGCGCCTTGATCCCGCTGTTCTTCGGCGTCGCCACCATGAACATCTACACCCAGGTGGGCCTGCTGACGCTGGTCGGACTGATCACCAAGCACGGCATCCTGATGGTGGAGTTCGCCAACGAACTGCAGCTCAACGAGGGACTGGACCGCCGCTCGGCGATCGAGATGGCGGCCCGGATTCGTCTGCGTCCGATCCTGATGACGACGGCGGCCATGGTCACCGGCCTGCTGCCGCTGCTCACCGCATCGGGCGCCGGCGCTGCAAGCCGCTTCTCGATCGGGCTCGTGGTCGTCACCGGCATGACGATTGGCACGCTGTTTACCCTGTTCGTGCTGCCGATGGTCTACACGGTGATCGCGACCGACCACCAGGCCGCGGCCCGTTCCGACCGCGCCAAGCAGATCGCCGACTACGAGCTCGGCGGTGGCAGTGCGCTCAAACCGACCTGAGCCCTCCAAGTTCATGCTCGCAGGAGAGGCGGCACTGGCGAAAGCCACTGCCGCCTTTTCTTTGTCCTGTGACGGGCCTTGCCGACGGGGGCGCAGAGGACTCTTTGGTTTGACGCGTTTTCTTCACGCGAACCGGGAGACCACTTCGCTCGAAAGCGCTATGCTCCTCACAAGATCTGGAGGAAACAGGCGAGGAAACAGGCATGGCGAGCGAGTTTGCGGCGGGCAATTACCGGTTCATTCCGGCGGTGTTTCAGTATTCAAGCGGCGCGCAGGCGAATGCGGGCTATGAGATCGAGCGGGTCCGCTTCGATCGATTGCTGCCGCTTGCGGAAGGTTTTGCGCAGATTGCGGCCTACATCCGGGATGCCGGCCGGCCGCTGACCTCGTTCTGCGCCTGCGAGTTGCGCTCGCCGGCCGCATTCACCGAGGACGGTTTCCGCGCCTTCAACCAGCACTATGTCAAGACGCTCGCCGAATGGGGCCTGTTCGACGGCACCATCAATCCGGTGGCACGCAGCAATGTCTGTCCCGAGATCGATCCGCCGGCCGAGCCGTCGTTCTATGCGTTCTCGTTCACGCGGCCGAGCACGAGCGCGTCGCCGTCCTTCGTGATCGCGGGTGGCGCCGAGGCACGCGGCGGCGCCGGCAGCTATCCCGAGCGCATCGTTTGCTATCGCGATCTCAGTCCCGGCGCGTGGCGGGAGAAGGTCCGTTTCACCACGGGCGAGATGGAGCGGCGTCTTGCCGAGTTCAGCTTTGGCTGGCCGGAGACGACGGCGGTGCAGGCCTACACCGTGCACGATGTCCATCCCGTCATGCTCGACGAGCTGGTCCGCCGCGGCGCCACCCGCTCGGGCCTGACCTGGCACTTCTGCCGCCCGCCGGTGGTCGATCTCGAATACGAGATGGATTGCCGCAGGGTGCTAAGGGAAGTGGTGATTTAGGCGGAAGACATCCGGCTTTTCCGGCCCCGTCATCCTGAGGTGCGAGCGGAGCGAGCCTCGAAGGATGCACGGCCCGGCTGGTGGCCGTCGACCCTTCGAGACGCGCAAGATGCGCTCCTCAGGGTGACGGGGAGGGAGTGTTGCCCGCTTCTAACTACATTACCGCGCCTTCGGGTCCAGCGCGTCGCGCAGGCCGTCGCCGATCAAATTGAACGACAGCACGACCAGGAAGATCGCAAGTCCCGGCCAGACCGCTATCCATGGCGCATTGGTGAGGAAGCGCTGCGCGGCGTTGAGCATGCTGCCCCAGGACGGCGCCGGCGGCTGCTGGCCGAGGCCGAGGAAGGAGAGTGCGGCTTCCGCAATGATCGCAGCCGCGATCGACAGCGTCGCCTGCACCAAAAGCGCCGGCAGGATGTTCGGCAGGATATGGACCAGCGCGATCCGCCAGCGCGGATTGCCCATCGCGCGCGCGGCTTCGACATAGTCCTCGACCTTGACGCTCATCACCTGGCCTCGGGTCAGGCGAACGAAGATCGGGGTCGCCGAGATGCCGATCGCGATCATCGCATTGCCGAGGCTCGGGCCGAGGAAGGCGGAAAGCGCGATCGCCAGGATCAGGAACGGGCAGGCCAGCATCGCATCAGTGATACGGCCGATCAGCGCGTCGATGAAGCCGCCGCGATAGCCGGCGAGCAGGCCGAGCGGCACGCCGATCGAAAGCGCGATGCTGACCGAGATGAGGCCCGCCAGCAGCGAGGCGCGGGCGCCGTACACGACACGCGCCAGCACGTCGCGACCGAGTTCGTCGGTGCCGAACCAGTGCTGCGCCGACGGCGCCTTGCGCACCAGCGACCAGCTCGTCGCGATCGGATCGTAGGGCACGATCAGCGGCGCGAACACCGCGAGCAGGATGAAGGTCGCGATCACGACGAGGCCGGCGACGGCGCCCTTGCGCTTCATCAGCCGTCGCCAGGCGCGGCGCGACGGGCTCTCCAGTGCTTCGGAGGCAGCAAGCGGGACCATGCTGAGAGCGGTGTCGGTCACAGGGTCAGCCCCTCAGCCGCGGGTTGACGAGGATATAGGCGATGTCGGCGATCAGATTGAGCGCGATGTAGATCGTCGCGGTGGTCAGCACCACGCCTTGCACCACCGCGTAATCGCGGTTGAACACCGCATCCACGATCAGCTTGCCGAAGCCGGGGATCGAGAAGATCTGCTCGGTGAGGACCGCGCCTGATAGCAGCGTGCCAAGCTCGAGCGCGCCGAGCGTGATGATCGGCGTCAGCGCGTTGCGCATCGCATGCTTGAGGATCACCGTGCGCTCCGAGAGCCCCTTGGCGCGCGCGGTGCGGACATAGTCGCTCTCCAGCACCTGCAGCATGGCGCTGCGGGTATGCCGCATCAGGATCGCCGCGATCGCATTGCCGAGCACGAAGGCCGGCATGATCGACGCCGCAAGACTGGCGCGCCAGTTCTCGCTCAAAGGCACGTAGCCGGAAGCCGGCAGCCAGCCAAGCTCGATCGAGAACAGGAAGATCAGCATGATGCCGAGCCAGAAATTCGGCGTTGAGATGCCCCACAGCGCGAACAAATTGGCGCCGTAGTCCCAGGCGGAGCCCTTCTTCACGGCCGAGACGATGCCGGCAGGAACCCCGATCAGGAAGGCGATCACGATCGCCATGCCGCCGATCTGCAGCGTCACCGGCAGCTTCTGCGCGATCAGGCTGAGCACCGGCATCTTGTTGCGCAAGGACTCGCCGAAATCGCCCGACAGCACGCCCTTGATCCAGTAGACATATTGCACCGGGATCGGCTGATCGAGGTGATACTGCTGGCGGATCTGCTCGATCACGGCCGGATCGCGCTCCTCGCCGGCCATCACCAGCGCGGGATCGCCCGGCAGCAAATGTTGCAGCGAGAAGATCAAGATCGACACGAAGAACAGCGTCGGGACGAGCTGAACCAGCCGCTTGGCGAGGAAGTTCAGCATTGCCAGCCCTGCGTCTCTGGTGGCGCGACGGTCATTTCAGCTTCAGCCCGACCACGCGCACCAGGCCATCGGGCATCTGCCGGTAACCGTCGACCTTGGCGGTGTGCGCGATCAGCAGCTTGCGGTGATAGAGGTAGATGATGGGCTCGTCATTGAGCAGGATCTTGGTCAGCTTCTCGTAGATCGCCTTGCGCTGCGCGGGATCAGCGGTCAGCCGCGCGTCCTCCATCAGTCTGTCGGCTTCCGGATTGGAATAGCCGCCGTCGTTCTGCGGGGCCTTTGAGTGCATGAAGATGTAGGAATTGCCGTCGGGATCGATCCGGCCGCTCCAGTTGATCTGGAATATTTGGAATTCGCCGGCCTGGGCCTGCTTGAAAGTGGTGGCAAACTCGACAACACGGATCTTGATGTCAAAGCCGGCTTCGGCCGCCATCGACTGGACCACCTGTGCCACCGCTTCATACTCCGTGCCCTTGGGCACCATGTAGTCGACGGTAACCGGCAGCGCGACACCGGCTTCCTTCAACAGCGCCTTGGCCTTGGCGACGTCGCTGCCGCGAACCGGAAACGCCTTCTGGTAATAGGGATGGGTGGGAGAGACCCATTGATTGCCCGGCGTGAACTCGCCGTTGAACACGACCTGGTTGAGCGCCTCACGATCGATCGCCAGATCCAGCGCCTGGCGCACCTTCTCCGACTGGCTGAGCGGTCCCTTGGCCTTGTCGTTGGCAATGTTGATGGTGAGGCCGAGATAGCCGAGCTCGGGCGCCGTCGACAGCACGAGCTTCGGGTCGGCGCGAACATCCTTGATATCGGTCGCCAGCACCCGCTCGATCAGATCGAGCCCGCCGGATTTCAGATTGGCCAGCCGCACGGTGGCATCCACTATCGGCAGATACACGATGCGGTCGATGAAGACGTTGTCCTTGTTCCAGTAGTCGGCGAATTTCTCGAACACGATGCGGTCCTGCTGCACGCGCTCGACGAATTTGTACGGTCCGGCGCAGACCGGATGCAGGCCGAACTTGTCGCCGGCCTCTTTCGCCGCTTTCGGCGACACCATCATGCCGGCACGGTCGGTGAGCTGGGCGATCAGGGGCGAGTATGGCGTCTTCAGCACCAGCTTGATGGTGAGCGGATCGACCACCTCGACATGATCGAGGCTCGCAAGCTCCGACTTGCGGAACGAGGTCGGCAGCGTCATGTGGCGGTCGAGCGAGAACTTGGCCGCTTCCGCATCGAACGGTTCGCCATCCTGGAACTTGACGCCGGGCCGGAGCTTGATCGTGACCTCCTTGCCGTCGGCGGATGTCTCGTGCGACAGCGCGAGCTGCGGCACGATGTTGAGCTTTTCGTCGATGTCGAACAGCTTGTCGCAGAACGCGGCAAACACGATACGGCCGACATAGGTGCGTGCGGTCGAGGGATCGAGGATGTCGGGATCCTCGGCAAGGCCGATGCGCAGCGTGGTCTGGGCTTGAGCCCGGGTTTGAGCGCCCGCGCCGAGCGCGAGCAACAGCGCGGCTGCCGCCGCCAAACGAAGCATCTTCATCACACCGTTCCCCATGTTCACGCGCCGACCTTAAGTCCCGACTGTACCAACCCCGGGACGTCCGGCTCCTTCCGCCGCGCCAAAGGCCGCCAACAGTTTTTCCAGCGTCGGCGAGAAGCCGCCGTCAGACGGGACGATCGCATCGTCCCGCGGCAGCTCCGCCGTCCGGTGACACGCCGTTGCATGTCCGGTGCCATCTTCGACGAGCTGTGGCGCTTCGCTGCGGCAGCGCTCGATTGCATAGGGACATCTTGTGTGGAATCGGCAGCCCCGGGGCGGATGCAGCGCACTCGGCAGTTCGCCCTGCAGCACAATCCGGCTGCGTTTTGCCTTCGGTTTAGGCACCGGGATCGCCGACAACAGCGCACGGCTGTAGGGATGGCGCGGGGCGGCGAACAGCGCCTGCGCATCCGCCGTCTCGACGATGGTGCCGAGATTCATCACGGCGACGCGATCGGCGATGTGTTTCACGACCGCGAGATCGTGCGACACGAAGATGTAGGCGAGCTTCAGGCGATCCTGCAGGTCGCGCAGCAGATTGAGAATCTGCGAGCGGATCGAGACGTCGAGCGCCGACACCGGCTCGTCGCAGATGATCAGCTTCGGCTCGACCGCGAGCGCCCGCGCAATCGCGATGCGCTGGCGCTGGCCGCCGGAGAATTCGTGCGGGTAGCGGCGCGCAAAGCGCGGCTCGAGGCCGACGAGGCGCAGAAGCTCCTCGACCCGCTCGCGGCGGCGTGCCGGCGGTACCAGGTCGTGCAGCGCCAGCGGCTCGGTCAGGATCTGGCTCACCGTCATGCGCGGGTTGAGCGAGGCGTAGGGGTCCTGGAAGATCAGCTGCGCGTCGCGGCGGAACGCGCGCAACTGCTCGGCATTGAGCGCGCCGAGGTCGCGGCCCTCGAAGCTGACACGTCCGGCATCCGGCTCGATCAGCCGCAGCACCAGGCGGCTGACGGTAGATTTGCCGCAGCCGGATTCGCCGACCAGTGCCAGTGTCTTGCCGGCCTCGACCGTGAAGCTGACGCCGTCGACCGCTTTCACATGGGCGGTCGGCCGCCCGAACATCGACCGTTCGGCGACGAAATGCTTCACCAGCCCTTCGACCTCGAGCAGCACGGTCATCGGTGTTGCCCTCCGTGTCCCGGGCGCAGTGCAACGCGAAGTGTTGCGCTGCTGAACCGGGACCCATGTCTCGTGACGCTCGCTGTGGGCCCCGGTCCAGCAGTGCACCACCGCGCTGCGCTTGTGCTGCACTGCGCCCGGGGCACGAGAGTGAGGAGCCCAGCCGTCATGACACCAGCTGCTCCAGCGGCGCCCTGATGCAGCGCGAGGCGTGGGTCGCGCTCAGCATCGCGAGCGGCGGCGGCGCTTTGGTGCAGGCATTCTCCACGAACGGGCAACGCGCGGCAAAGCGACAGCCCGCGGGCGGGTTCGCCATGTTCGGCACCATGCCCTCGATGGTGGCGAGATGGCTGGTGCGGCGGTCGAGCCGCGGGATCGAGCCGAGCAGGCCGACCGTGTAGGGATGCTGCGGATTGGCGAACAGCTCGTCGACCGGCGCGCGCTCGACGATCTCGCCGGCATACATCACCGCGACCTCGTCGCAGACTTCAGCGACAACGCCGAGATCGTGGGTGATCAGGATGATCGCAGCTCGGCTAGCGGCCTTCAGCTCGCGCATTAGATCGAGGATCTGCGCCTGCAGCGTGACGTCGAGCGCGGTGGTCGGCTCGTCGGCGATCAGAAGCTGCGGATCGCAGGCCAGCGCCATCGCGATCATCACGCGCTGGCGCATGCCGCCGGACAGCTTGTGCGGGAACTCGTCGATGCGCTTCTCGGGCGAGGGGATATGCACGCGGCGGAGCAGCTCGATGGTGCGCTCGCGCGCCGCGCGGCGGGAGCCGCCGCGGTGACGCAAGATGGTCTCGGTGATCTGGTCGCCGATCGTGAAGCTCGGGTTGAGCGAGGTCATCGGCTCCTGGAAGATCATGGCGAGACGGTTGCCGCGCAGGTCGCGCAGCGTCGCGTCCGGCACGTCGAGCAGGTCGAAGCCGTCGAAGCGGATCGCGCCGGAGACTTCAGCCGATTGCTTCGGCAACAACCCCATGATGGCGAGCGAGGTCACGCTCTTGCCGCAGCCGGACTCGCCGACCAGGCCGAGCGTGGCGCCGTTGGCGACGGACAGATCGACGCTATCGACCGCGTGCGTAATGCGGCCGTCGTCGCCGTGGAACGTGACGCGCAGGCCTTCGATCTCGATCAGCGCGCCTGCAGTCATTCGCGGCTCGTGGTTGCCGCTGCGATGCCGGCATCGATCTTGGCGCGGTCGCTGGTTCCGGCCGGATTGCCTCGGGTCGGCATGAAGTTCCGGAACGGCACCCAGTGCTCGCGGCTGACGGCTTCCAGCCGCTCCAGCTCGCGCAAGGGATCGGCGTGATCGTCGACCCGCAGGTCGAGCAGCGGCCATTCCTCCGCGCCGTGGATCAGGAGTGCCGCCGATTGCTTGCCGCGCTTGTCGCCGCCGGCCGCTTCGCCGGCGAACATCGCCTTGATCAGCCGCTCGGCGAACGGGAGTTTTTCGCCTGCGGAATACACACGCGCGGTCTCGTCAAGCACAGCGGGGCCGGCCAGCATGTTGCCGGCGATCGAGAAGCCATCGCCCGCGATATGGCCGAACCAGTCGATGCAGTCCTTGCCGGAATGCGCAGCGAAGTGACCCGTGCTGTCCATGACATGGACCTGCCGACTCTCGCGGCCGCTGTCGGTCGCAAGCAGCGCCGCGATCGCCTCATGCGGGCTCTTGCCCTCGCGCAGCAGCGCGAGGCCGTCGATGCCGTAATAGGGATTGACCAGCGCCTGCGTCGCGACGGCGCCGATCCCGGGGGCGATGTGGGGCACCAGCGCACCGACTGCGAAGAACCGCGTCGCGACCGCGATGCCGAGCTGGCCGGTGGCGCTATCGCGGGCGATGATCGACCAGGTCATCTCGTGTCTCTTCTCCCTCTCCCCGCTCTTCGCGGGGAGAGGGCTGGGGTGAGGGGCTCGTTCCGCGAAAGCGGCAGATATCGAGTTTGCGGAGGCTCCCCCTCACCCGGATCGCATCTGCGATGCGATCCGACCTCTCCCCGCAAGCGGGGCGAGGTGGAGTTTGAGGCTCGGTCTGCAATTCGATCCGACGTCATCATGATACGATGGTCATCTCGTCTAGCGGCCCGCGGCATAACCCTGCATGCCGCGCGGGTTGGCCGCGGCACTGCGACGGGGGCCAACCTTGGAGGCGGCGGTGAGGCGGCCCTCCGACCAATCGGGGCCGATCTCCACCACATGGCCGCGGCGCTTCAATTCATCGATGGTCGATTTCGGCACGCGATTTTCCAGCACCAGCACGCCGGGCCGCGAAGTGCGCGGCCAGAACGAGATCGGGAAATGCTCGGAGTGCCACGCCGGCGCGTCGATAGCCTCCTGCAGATTGAGCCGGGCGTGGACATGGCGCAGGAAGAACTGCGTGATCCACTGGTCCTGCTGGTCGCCGCCGGGCGAGCCCCAGGAGAGATACGGCTCGCCGTCGCGCAGCGCCATGGTCGGCGACAGCGTGGTGCGCGGCCGCTTGCCCGGTGCGAGCGCGGCAGGGTGGTTCTCCTCCAGCCAGAACATCTGGGCGCGGCTGCCGAGGCAGAAGCCGATCTCGGGAATCACCGGCGAGGATTGCAGCCAGCCGCCGGACGGTGTCGCCGAGATCATGTTGCCGGCCTTGTCGATGATGTCGAAATGCACGGTGTCGCCGCGCACCTCGCCGAACCGGCCGACCGTCGGCTCGCCTGCGCCCATGGCGCCGACCGCCTCGCGATGCCCTTCGGCGCGTCGCAATTTCACGACGCCGCCGAAACCTTCGAGCGAGCCGGGGCGGAAATCGAGCGAGGCATGCTCCTTCGAGATCAGCTTGCGCCGTTCGTTATTGTAGGCATCGGACAGCAGCGTTTCGATCGGGATATTGGTGAACTTGGGATCGCCATAAAACGTTTCGCGATCGGCATAAGCGAGCTTGGCGGCTTCGATCTGCAGATGGATGAAGTCGGCGCCAGCCGGATCGAGCCCGTCGAGTTCAAAACCCTTGAGCAGCGCGAGCTGCTGCAGCATCACCGGGCCCTGGCTCCAGACGCCGGCCTTCTGCACGGTGTAGCGGCCGTAATCATAGGTGAGTGGCGCCTCGATGGTCGGTTGCCAGCGCGCCATGTCGTCGGCCGACAGCACGCCGCGATGCGGCGAGCCGGAGACGTCCATCACCTCCTGGGTGCGGCAGAACTTATCGATCGCCTCGGCGACGAAGCCTTTCGACCAGGCCTGCCGCGCGCGCTCGATCTGCGCGACGCGGTCGTGGCCTGCGCTCTCCGCCTCGCTCAGGATACGGGTGTAAGTCTCCGCGAGCTTCTTGTTGGTGAAGATGGTGCCGGGCTTCGGCACCTCGCCGTTCGGCAGATAGACGTCGGCCGACGTGGTCCAGTATTTCCGGAACAGCTGCTCGACGGTCTGGATGGTCGCAGACGCACGCTCGACCAGCGGATAGCCGTCACGGGCATAGGCGATTGCAGGCTCCAGCACGTCGCGCAGCTTCATCGTGCCGTAGTCGCGCAGCAGCAGCATCCAGGTTTCGAACGTGCCGGGCACGCAGGCCGCGAGCAGGCCGGTGCCGGGCACCATATCGAGGCCCTCGCTGCGGTAATGCGCGATGGTTGCCTTCGCCGGCGCCGGGCCCTGGCCGCAGATCACCTCGCTTTTGCCGCGCTTGACGTCGTGCACGATAACAGGCACGTCGCCGCCGGGCCCGTTCAGATGCGGTTCGACCACCTGCAGCGTGAAGGCGGTGGCGACCCCCGCATCAAAGGCGTTGCCGCCTTTCTCCAGCGCCGCCATGCCGACCGCGGTGGCGATCCAGTGCGTCGAGGTGACGACGCCGAAAGTGCCTTCGATCTCGGGCCTTGTGGTGAACGGATCGGGGTTGACGTTGCTCATGACGATTGACCGTTTGGCGGCTTGTTGGGTTTCTTGTGCGCGCGCACTTGATCACAGGCGGGCTGGTATGCCAACCGCTTGGTAGACATGGCCGCTCCCATCCGCGTGATCATGCCGGAACGGCGGCGGCAGCATTGTTGACGGCGTGGCAGGCGACGCCATCGATCAGTTCCGGCGTCCTCTCACGGCAGAGATCGAAGGCGAGCGGACAGCGCGGGTTGAACGAGCAACCCGGCGGCGGATCGATCGGGTTGGGAATCTCGCCCTTGACCGGGATGCGCTGGCGCCCGGACATCGCAAGATCGGGAACCGCGCCGAGCAGCATCCTAGTGTAGGGCATCCGCGGGGTCTCGAACAGTTTTCGGCCCTCGGCGATCTCGACGATGCGGCCGAGATACATCACGCCGATCCGGCTCGCCATATGACGGACCACCGCGAGATTGTGACTGATGAAGAGATAGGTCAGGCCGAACTTGTCCTGCAAATCGCGCATCAGATTGAGGATCTGCGCCTGCACGGAGACGTCGAGCGCCGAGGTCGGCTCGTCGCAGACGATGAACTCGGCCTCCGACGCCAGCGCGCGGGCGATCGCGATGCGCTGGCGCTGGCCGCCGGAAAATTCGTGCGGGAATTTTTGGCCGTCGTCGGGGTGCAGGCCGACCAGCGAGAGCAATTCGCCGACCCGGGCCTTGATATCGCGCTCGCCCTGGATCAGGTCGAAGGCGCGGATCGGCTCGGCGACGATGGCCGCAACCCGGTAACGCGGATTGAGGCTCGCATAGGGATCCTGAAAAACCATCTGGATGCGCCGGCGCAGCCGACGGCGCGCCTGGGCCTGCCGCGGATCGGTCATCGAGACGCCGTCGATAATGACTTCGCCCGAACTCGGCGGCAGCAGGCCGACGACCATGCGCGCAACGGTGGTCTTGCCGGAGCCGGATTCGCCGACCAGCGCAAAGGTCTCGCCGCGCTTGATGTCGAAGCTGACGCCGTCGACGGCCTTCAGGAATTCGAGATGGCCACCCTCGATCACGCGATTGAGCCACGGCTTCGAGACGTCGAAGACACGGCGCAGGTTCTTGACCTCGATCAGCGCCGTGCTCATGCCGCCGTCTCCTTTGCGGGCTCGAACAGATGGCAGGCGACGGATTGTGTGCCCTGCCGGATCGGCTCGGGCCGCTCGATGCGGCAGCGATCGAAGGCGAACGCACAGCGCGGATTGAACGGGCAGCCCGGCGGGATCGCCGATAGCCGCGGCATCGCGCCGGGGATCTGCACCAGGCGCTTGTCCTCGCCCGCGAGCGTCGGGATCGCGCCCATCAGGCCACGGGCGTAGGGATGCAGCGGATTGCGTACCACTGCCTGCACCGGGCCGATCTCGGCGATGCGGCCGGAATACATCACCGCGACGCGGTCGCAGGTCTCGGCGATCACGCCCATGTCGTGGGTCACCAACATCACGGCGGTGCCATGGTCGCGGCCGAGCCGCTTGATCAGCGCGATGATCTGCGCCTGCACGGAGACGTCGAGCGCGGTGGTCGGCTCATCGGCGATGATCAGCTCGGGCTCGGCGCAGATCGCGAGCGCAATGACGACGCGCTGGCGCATGCCGCCGGAGAATTCGTGCGGGTAGCCGTCGATGCGCTTCTCCGGCGCGGGGATTCCGACCTCGGCCAATAGATCGATCGCGCGCTTGCGCGCGGCGCTTTCGCTGAGATTGGTATGGGTTCGGATGGTCTCAATGATCTGGTCGCCGATCCGGTAGAGCGGATTGAGGCTGGTCAGCGGATCCTGGAAGATCATGCCGATCCGCTTGCCCCTGACGCGGCGGATCTCCTCCGGTGGAAGATGGTCGATGCGGGTGCCCGACAGCTCGATCTCGCCGCTGGAGATGCGGCCGGGCGGATCGATCAGCCCGATCACCGCAAGGCCCGTGACCGATTTGCCGGCGCCGGATTCGCCGACCACGCCAAGCACCTCGCCCTTGGCGATGTCGAACGACACGCCGTTGATGGCGCGCAACGTCGCGCGGCGGGTGACGAATTCCACCTCGAGGTTGCGTACGGAGAGGACGGGCTTGCTCATCGGAGCTTCGGATTGAGGGCGTCGCGCAGCCAGTCGCCGACGAGGTTGATGGAGAGGATCAGGCCTGCCAGCGCAATGCCCGGGAAGGCGACGATCCACCATTCGCCGGCAAACAAATAGTTATTGCCGATCCGGATCAGGGTGCCGAGCGAGGGCATGGTATCGGGCATGCCGGCGCCGAGGAACGACAGCGTCGCCTCGGTGATGATCGCGAGCGCCAGATTGATGGTGGCGATGACCAGGATGGGACCCATCGTGTTCGGCAGCACGTGCCGCAGCATGATCGTCGGCGCCGGCAGCCCGATCAGCTGCGCCGCCGCCACATAATCCCTGTTCTTCTCGACCATCACCGAACCGCGGACGGTGCGGGCATATTGCACCCAGAAACTGAGGCCGATCGCGATGATCAGTACGCCGAGCGTGCTCATCTCGTCGAGCCGGTTGCCGAGCAGCGACTTGGCGACGCCGTTGACCAACAGCGCGATCAAGATCGCCGGGAAGGTGAGCTGCACGTCGGCGATCCGCATGATGACGCTGTCGACCGCGCCGCCGAAATATCCGGCGACCAGCCCGAGCGCGATGCCGAGCGCGCCGGCGAAGATGACGCCGGCGACGCCGACCGCAAGCGAGATGCGCAGGCCGTAAAGGATCGCCGAGAGAACATCACGCCCCTGCTCGTCGGTGCCGAGCAGGAAGGGGCTTTGGCCGTCGGCGGTCCACAGCGGCGCGATTCGCGAGTTCATCAGCTGCAGCTGTGCCGGATCGAACGGGTTCTGCACCGCGAGCCACGACGCGAAGACCGCCAGCAGGAAAAACAGCAGCGTGATCAAGGCGGCGACCATCGTCAGCCGGGAACGGCGGAACGAATAGAAGATATCGCTGTCAAGCGCGCGCCTGAACCAGCCGGCAGGTACATGCGCCTGGTCGTCGGAGCGATGGGGAACGACGGCGTCGGACATCGGTCAGCCCCTCACGCCGCACGACCGACGGTCGACCGCAAGCGCGGGTCGACCACGGTGTAGAGGATGTCGACCACGAGATTGATGGTGACGAAGATCAGCGAGACCATCAACAGATACGCAGCCATGATCGGGATATCGACGTTTTGCACGGCCTGTACGAACAGAAGTCCCATGCCCGGCCATTGGAACACGGTTTCCGTGATGATCGAGAAAGCAATAACCGAGCCAAACTGCAGCCCAGCCACCGTGATTACCGGGACCAGGGTATTCTTCAGCGCATGGCCGAAATGGATCGCGCGCGTGGTCAGCCCGCGGGCGCGGGCGAAGCGGATATAGTCGGTCCGCAGCACTTCCAGCATTTCGGCGCGCACCAGCCGCATGATCAGGGTCATCTGGAACAGCCCGAGCGTGATCGACGGCATGATCAGCGCTTTGAGGCCGGAAACGGTCAGCAGTCCGGTGGTCCACCAGCCGAGCTTCACCACCTCGCCGCGGCCGAAGGAGGGCAGCCAGCCCAGCGTCACCGCGAACAGATAGATCAGCAGGATGCCGATCAGGAAGGTCGGCAGCGAAATGCCGATCAGCGATATCGCCTGGAATAATTTGGCGAGCACGGTGTCACGGCGCAGCGCCGAATAGACCCCCATCAGGATGCCGGCCACCATGGCGAACAGCGTCGCGCAGATCGCAAGCTCCAGCGTCGCCGGCAGCCGCTCCGCCAGCAGCGAGGAGACCGGCAGGCGGAACTGGTAGGACACGCCGAACTTGAACTGCACGGCATTGATGAAGTAGCGGCCGAACTGCACCAGCACGGGATCGTCGAGGCCGAGCGATTGCCGTATCTCGGCGCGCTGCGCGGCCGAGGTGTCGATCGAGACGATCTGGTTCACCGGATCGCCGGCAAAGCGGAACATCGAGAACGCAATGACGCCCACGGCGAGCATGACGCCGATCGCCTGCAGCACGCGGCGAAGAGTGAAAGCCAGCATCTCTACCTTTCACTGCTCTTAGCACTTGTCAGCACACTTGGCACGCGGCATTGCGCGCCCGGAAAGCAAGAGGTCCCGGAAGCAGGGGCTTCCGGGACCCAATTCGTCAAAACTACTATTCACCCTGTTTGGTCGCCCAGTAAAGCAGGACCTGGTTGTCCGCACGCTGGGTCAGCTTGACCTTCTTCGATACGCCCCATGCCAGCGACTGCTGGTGCAGCGGGATGTAGCCGTAGTCCTTGATGACGATCTCGTAGGCCTGCTTGATCAGCTGGTTGCGCTTGGCATCGTCGGGCTCGACCAGAACCTTGTCGGTCAGCGCGTCGACCTCCTTGTTGCAATAGCCGCCCAGATTGGCTTCGCCCCTCGTGGAATCCTTCGGGTCGGGGCGGCAGCCGAAAATGTCGTGCAGCACGTTGTGGGAATCCGAGGTCGCCGGCGTCCAGCCCAGCATGAAGAACGAGGTCTGGTAGCCGCCGGGCTTCAGCACCTTGGCGAAATACTGCGCCTTCGGCTGCGCCAGCAGGTTCACCTTGATGCCGATGCGCGCCAGCATGCCGACCACCGCCTGGCAGATCGCGGCGTCGTTGACGTAACGGTCGTTCGGGCAATCCATCGTGACTTCGAAGCCGTTCGGATAGCCGGCGTCGGCCAGCAGCTTCTTGGCGCCGTCCGGATCGAGCTTGGGCCGGGTGAACTCCTTCGACAGCGGATAGAGCTCGGGGGCGATCATCAGCGTCGAGGGCGTCGACATGCCGCGCATGACGCGGGTCTTGATCAGATCGACGTCGATCGTCTTGTAGAAGGCTTCGCGGACGCGGATGTCCTTGAACGGGTTCTTGCCCTTGATATTGGAGAACAGCAGCTCATCGCGCGCGATGTCCATGCCGATGAAGATGGTGCGGATCTCCGGCCCGGTCAGGACGGTTGCGGTGCCGCTCGAATTGACCCGCTGGATGTCCTGGATCGGAACCGGCTCGATGACGTCGACTTCGCCCGAGAGCAGCGCGGCGACGCGGGTGGCGTCGGAGGCGATCGGGGTGAAGATGATTTCCTTGAGATTGTGCTCCGGCTTGCGCCAGTAGTCCGGGTAGACCTTGAAGACGGTCTTGACGCCGGGCTGGTGGCTCTCGATCGTGAAGGGGCCAGTACCGTTCTCGTGCAGCGTCGCGTAGCTCGGCGTGGTCGCGGAGGCCGGCGTCGGTGCGACGGCGTTGTTCTCCTCGCACCATTTCTTGTCCATGATGTACCAGCCATCCCACTGCGCGGTCAGGATGGGATTGGGCGAGTCCAGCGTCACGTCGACCGTGTAGTCGTCGACCTTGGTGAACTTGGCGTCGGCCGGGACGTTGCTGAGGAAGTTGGAGCCCTTGGCGCGGACTCGTTCGGCGGAGAACAGCACGTCGTCGGCGGTGAAGGGGTCGCCATTGTGAAATTTCACGCCCTTGCGCAGATGAAAGCGCCATTGAGTCGGGCTCAGCGCCTCCCAGCTTTCCGCCAGTGCCGGAATGATCTTCAGGTCCTTGTCGCGCGCAACCAGTCCCTCATAGACATGGCCATGATGCGCGATCGTCGTGGTTTCCTTCAGTGTGTAGGGATCCAGTGACTTGAGCTCGCCCTGGTTGGCATATTTCAACGTCTGGGCCGATGCCGGCAAAGCAAAGGCAACGAGTGCGACGGCAGCCGCCGCAAACAAACTCCAACGTACCGACATGTGATCCCGCGTCCCCGTTTTTGTCCGCCGGCTGCTTTGTCCGGCTGGTATTATTGGCCATGTTGCCAGAGTTTGCAGGCCACGCAAGCGCGATTTCCCAAAGGGTTAACCGGTTTGCGCGGGTGCAGCGCAATGAACAGGATCGTGAGAATAGGCGGTCGGCGCGAACGCGTGACATTCGACTTTCGGAGTGCCGTATTGGCCGCAATGGCGATCACCGGCGGGCGCCGTTTGCGCCGGCAACGGGTGAACGGTTTAGTTGACCATAACGGATGATTGAGGCCGACTGTACCTCGGGGCAGATACGGCTCGCTTGCGTGACTCCCCCGGTCGCGGTGATACTGAGGCGGGCCAGGCGCATTTGAGGAGGCGGATATGAAAGTCAACGTCGAGATAGATTGTACGCCCCTTGAAGCGCGGCAGTTCTTCGGCCTGCCGGATGTGGCGCCGATGCAGAACGCCGTGATGGACAAGCTGCAGCAGCAGATGCTGTCGAACATCGACAAGATTTCACCGGAATCGTTGATGCAGAGCTGGTTCACCTTCGATCCCAAGCTCGCTGAGCGCTTCCAGGATATGTTCGTGGCGATGGCCGGCTTCGGCGGCACGGCCAAGAAGAAGTCGTGACTGACATGGACAGGAGCGTCGATGGGACCGGACGCCGGCTGCGTGCGCCAAGCCTGTTCCTGATGCTGGCGGAGGGGCGCGGCGTGCTCGAGCTCAATTCGAGCCTGCTGCTCTCGCCGCTGCTGATGCAGGCGCCGAAGGGCGACGGTCATCCGGTGCTGGCGCTGCCGGGCTTCCTCGCCAGCGACCTTTCGATGGCGCCGATGCGGCGCTATTTGAAGGAGCTCGGCTACGACGCCTACGCCTGGAACATGGGCCGCAATTTCGGCGGCATCGCCTCCAGGCGCAATGCGCTGCGCGACCTCCTGAAGCGGATACACGAGGCTTCCGGGCGCAAAGTCTCGATCATCGGCTGGAGCCTCGGCGGCGTCTACGCGCGCGACCTGGCGTCGCAGATGCCGGAGCTGGTGCGTTCCATCATCACGCTGGGCTGCCCGTTCGCCGACGACATCCGCGCCACCAATGCGACACGGCTCTATGAGCTGTTGTCCGGCGAGGGGGTGGACGACATCCCCGAGATCCGCGCCGCGATCGCCGGCGACATGCCGGTGCCGACCACCTCGATCTATTCCCGCACCGACGGCATCGTGAACTGGCGGACCTCGCGGCTGCGGCCTTCGGCCACCGCCGAGAACATCGAGGTGCATTTCGCCAGCCATCTCGGCCTCGGCGTCAATCCCGCAGCCTTGTGGGCGATCGCGAACCGGCTGGCGCAGCCGGAAGGGGAGTTCCGGCATTTTGACCGGTCGGGCCCCTTTGCCATTGCCTACGGGGCGGCAGAACAGGCACTATCCTAAACCAGACGACGAGAAGCGCCGCCAAGGCGCCCGCGTCAATTGGCTCTCGGGAGGAGATCATGAGCGACGCCAAGAAGCTGTCCTCGCTGGACGCATCGTTTCTCTATCTGGAAACGCCGGAAATGCCGATGCATGTCGGCAGCATGGCGATCTTCCGCCTGCCCGACGGCTACAAGGGCGACTTCTTCGAGGAGTTCAAGGCGATGATCGCCTCGCGGCTGCACGTTGCGCCGATCCTCAAGGCGCGCCTGCAGAAGGCGCCGCTCGACATCGATCATCCGTCCTGGGTCGAGGACGACCAGTTCGACATCGACCGCCACATCTTCCGCGCCAGCCTGCCGGCGCCGCGCGACCGCGCCACGCTGGAGCGCATCGTCGGCTGGATGCACGCCAAGCTGTTGAACCGCGCCCGCCCGCT
The DNA here is from genome assembly GCF_036923295.1 of Bradyrhizobium sp. 26S5. Taxonomy (NCBI): domain Bacteria; kingdom Pseudomonadati; phylum Pseudomonadota; class Alphaproteobacteria; order Hyphomicrobiales; family Nitrobacteraceae; genus Bradyrhizobium; species Bradyrhizobium sp. 26S5. The sequence goes on from NZ_CP145948.1 coordinate 3,004,843, forward strand.
CTGGGAGTTCTACGTCTTCGAGGGCATGAAGGACAACGAGATCGGGCTCTATTCCAAGATGCACCATGCCTGCATCGACGGCGGCGCCGGCGCGGCGCTGACCAGCATGATCTACGACCTGACGCCGGTGCCGCGGCAAATCGAGCCGCCGAGCGCGAAAAAGGTCGCTCAGGAGCCGCGCGACATCGCGGCCAATCTGATCGACGCCTATCAGCAGCTCTGGACCCAGCCGTTCGAGGCGGCCGCCGCCGCGCAGAAGAGCCTGGAGCTGCCGCGCTCGGGCAAGAGCGATCTCGGCTCGATCCTGTTCGACAATGCCATGTTCCAGATCGAGAGCGCGGTGAAGTTTGCCGGCTCGATGCCGACCGTGCTCAAGAGCCTGTCCGACGTCGTCGCCAAGGTCGCCGACCCCAGGTCGCGCGAGAGCCTGCAGGCCATGGCCTCGCCGCCGACCATCCTCAACAAGGCGATCTCGTCGGAGCGTAGCTTTGCCGGCACCTCGATCTCGCTGTCGCGCGCCAAGGCGCTGGCGAAGGCGTCGGGCGGCAAGCTCAACGACGTCGTGCTGGCGCTCGCCTCCGGCGTGGTGCGCCGCTATCTGATCGGCCAGGGCGCGCTGCCGAACAAGTCGTTGACGGCCGGCGTTCCGATCTCGCTGCGCGAGGAGGGCAATGCCGAATCCAACAACCAGGTGTTCGGCATGATCTGCTCGATCGCGACCGACGTCGAGGACCCCAAGAAGCGGCTCGAGACCATCATCGCGCAATCCACCAAGTCCAAAGAGATGTCGCATCCGCTGCGCGCCCTCGTGCCGCAGGTCTCCAACATCTCGCTGCTGGGTGCGCCGATCGTGGTGCAGGTCTTGGCGCTGCTCTACAGCCGTTCCGACCTCTCCAACGTGCTGCCGCCGGCGACCAACATCACGGTGTCGAACGTGCCGGGGCCGCGGCAGACGCTCTACGCCGCGGGTGCGGAGCTGCTGCACATCTTCCCGGTTTCGATCTCGACCCATGGCGTGGCGCTCAACATCACGGTGCAGAGCTATCGCGATCAGCTTGATTTCGGCTTCATTGTCGGTGCCAACATCATTCCCCATGTGCAGGTGATGTGCGACATGCTGCCGCTCGAATTCGATGCACTCGAGGCGGCGTTCGCGCCCCCGCCTGCTGACATCAAGGGCGCGGCCGAATAGGAATTTCACAATGATCGAGATGCCACCGCTGCAGTTCGCCGAGACGAACGGCATCCGCATGGGGTTTTACGAATCGGGCCCCAAGACCGACACGCCGCCGGTGGTGCTGTGCCATGGCTGGCCCGAACTGGCGTTCTCCTGGCGCCACCAGATCAAGGCGCTCGGCGAGGCCGGCATCCGGGTGATTGCGCCGGATCAGCGCGGCTACGGCGCGACCGACCGGCCGGAGCCGGTCGAAGCCTACGACATGGAGCACCTGACCGGCGATCTCGTCGGCCTGCTCGACCATCTCAAGATCGACAAGGCGATCTTCGTCGGTCACGACTGGGGCGGCTTTGTTGTCTGGCAGATGCCGCTCAGGCATCCTTCGCGGGTCGCCGGTGTCGTCGGCGTCAACACGCCGCATTGGGACCGTGCGCCGATGGACCCGATCGCGCTGTTCCGCCAGCGCTTCGGCGACCATATGTACATCGTCCAGTTCCAGGATCCGGCGCGCGAGCCCGACCGTATCTTCGGCAGCCGCGTCGAGCAGACTTTCGACGCCTTCATGCGCAAGCCGGTGGCGCGCCCGCCCGGGACGCCGGAGGAACAGCCGATCGCCGGCGTCGGGGCGTCGGCCCGACTTAATCTGGCGTTTCCGCAGATGATCGCGAACTACGACGCCAAGCACGACCCGCGCACGCCGATCCTGTCGGCGGATGAGAAGAAGGTGTTCGTCGATACGTTCTCCAAGACCGGCTTCACCGGCGGCATCAACTGGTATCGCAATTTCACCCGCAATTGGGAACGCTCGGCCGGGCTGGACCATCATGTGCGGGTGCCGTCGCTGATGATCATGGCCGAGAACGACGCGGTGCTGCCGCCGTCGGCCGCCGACGGCATGGAAAAGCTGGTGCCGGACCTCGAAAAGTATCTGGTCCACGACAGCGGCCATTGGACGCAGCAGGAAAAGCCTGACGAAGTCAGCGCCAAGCTGATTGAGTGGCGTAAGCGAAAATTCGGACAGGCGTCATCCTGAGGTGCGCGCCGGCCTCGGCGCGCCTCGAAGGATGAGAGGGACAGGAGCAAGCGGCCATCCTTCGAGACGCGCGCGTTGCGCGCTCCTCAGGATGACGCGCATAGTGAGGGGGCACTTCCGAAGATGGCGTCCGGCAACAGACTGAGTCCGATCCCGCATCCGCCGACGAAACCGGTGGTCGGCAACATGCTGTCGCTGGATTCGACCGCGCCGGTGCAGCATCTGGTCAAGCTCTCCAAGGAGCTCGGGCCGATCTTCTGGCTCGACATGATGGGCGCGCCGATCGTGATCGTCTCCGGCCATGATCTGGTCGACGAGCTCTCCGACGAGAAGCGCTTCGACAAGGCGGTGCGCGGCTCGCTGCGCCGCGTGCGCGCGGTCGGCGGCGACGGGCTGTTCACCGCCGACACCAAGGAGCCGAACTGGAGCAAGGCGCACAACATCCTGATGCAGCCGTTCGGCAACCGCGCCATGCAGTCGTACCACCCGAGCATGGTCGATATCGCCGAGCAGCTGGTCAAGAAATGGGAGCGCCTCAACGCCGACGAGGAGATCGAGGTCGTCCACGACATGACGGCGCTGACCCTCGATACGATCGGGCTCTGCGGCTTCGACTACCGCTTCAATTCGTTCTACCGCCGCGACTACCACCCTTTCGTGGAATCGCTGGTGCGCTCGCTCGAGACCATCATGATGACCCGCGGCCTGCCGCTCGAGGGTCTGTGGATGCAGAAGCGGCGCAAGACGCTCACTGACGACGTCGGCTTCATGAACAAGATGGTCGACGAGATCATCGCGGAGCGGCGCGGCAATGCCGACGTGACCAGCGACAAGAAGGACATGCTGGCCGCGATGATGACCGGCGTCGACCGCGCGACCGGCGAGCAGCTCGACGACGTCAACATCCGCTACCAGATCAACACCTTTCTGATCGCCGGCCACGAGACCACCAGCGGCCTGTTGTCGTGCACGATCTATGCGCTGTTGAAGCATCCCGAGGTGCTGAAGAAAGCCTATGAGGAGGTCGACCGCGTCCTCGGTCCCGACCTCGATGCGAGGCCGACCTATCAGCAGGTGACGCAGCTCACCTACATCACGCAATGCCTGAAGGAGGCGCTGCGGCTGTGGCCGCCGGCGCCGGCCTACGGCATCGCGCCCCTCAGCGACGAGACCATCGGCGGAAAGTACAAATTAAAGAAGAACACCTTCATCACCGTGCTGGTGATGGCGCTGCATCGCGACCCCTCGGTCTGGGGACCGAAACCCGACGTGTTCGATCCGGAGAATTTCAGCCGCGAGGCGGAGGCAAAGCGCCCGATCAACGCCTGGAAGCCGTTCGGCAACGGCCAGCGCGCCTGCATCGGCCGCGGCTTTGCCATGCACGAGGCGGCGCTCGCAATCGGCATGATCCTGCAACGCTTCAAGCTGCTCGACGTGCATCGCTACCAGATGCATCTGAAGGAGACGCTGACCGTCAAGCCCGACGGCTTCAGGATCAAGGTACGGCCGCGCGACGACAAGGATCGCGGCGCGTTCGCCGGCAGCACGGGCGCGGTTGCGGCTGCGCCAAAGGCGCCGCGCGCGCCGACCACGCGCCCCGGCCACAACACGCCGATGCTGGTGCTCTACGGCTCTAACCTCGGCTCCGCCGAGGAGCTGGCGACCCGGATGGCGGATCTGTCCGAGATCAATGGTTTCGCAGTGCGTCTCGGGCCGCTGGACGATTATGTCGGCAAGCTGCCGGAGGAGGGCGGCGTCCTGATCATCTGCGCCTCCTACAATGGCGCGGCGCCCGACAATGCCACGCAATTCGTCAAATGGCTCGAAAACGATCTGCCGAAGGATGCCTTCGCCAAGGTGCGCTATGCGGTGTTCGGCTGCGGCAACAGCGATTGGGCCGCAACCTACCAGTCGGTGCCGCGCTTCATCGACGAGCAATTGACCAGGCATGGCGCGCGCGCCGTCTATCCGCGCGGCGAGGGCGATGCGCGCAGCGATCTCGATGGCCAGTTCCAGAAATGGTTCCCGGAGGCGGCGAAGGTCGCGACCAAGGAATTCGGCATCGACTGGAATTTCACCCGTACCGCCGAGGACGAGCCGCTTTATGCGATCGAGCCGGTGGCGCAGGGCGCGGTCAACACCATCGTGACGCAGGGCGGCGCGGTGCCGATGAAGGTGTTCGCCAACAACGAGTTGCAGAACAAGGAGGGTGCCCATCCGTCGGAGCGCTCGACCCGGCACATCGAGGTCGAACTGCCGGCCAATCTGAAGTATCGCGTCGGCGATCATCTCAGCGTGGTGCCGCGCAACGACCCGACCCTGGTCGATTCCGTGGCGCGCCGGTTCGGCTTCCTGCCGGCCGACCAGATCCGCCTGCAGGTGTCGGAAGGCCGCCGCGCGCAACTGCCGGTCGGCAACGCGGTGTCGGTTGGGCGGCTGCTCACCGAGTTCGTCGAGCTGCAGCAGGTCGCAACCCGCAAGCAGATCCAGATCATGGCGGAGCAAACCCGCTGCCCGGTGACCAAGCCGAAGCTGATGGCCTATATCGGTGACGACGAGGCCTCGGCCGGGCGCTACCGCACCGAGGTGTTGTCCAAGCGCAAATCGGTGTTCGACCTGCTCGAGGAATATCCGGCCTGCGAACTGCCGTTCCACCTCTATCTCGAAATGCTGTCGCTGCTGGCTCCGCGCTACTACTCGATCTCGTCGTCTCCGGCCGGCGAGGCACAGCGCTGCAGCGTCACGGTCGGCGTGGTGGAAGCCCCCGCAAGCTCTGGTCGCGGCATCTACAAAGGCGTGTGCTCGAACTACCTGGCACGCCGGCGCGCCGGCGACACCGTCCACGCCACCATCAAGGAAACCAAGGCGGGCTTCCGCCTGCCCGATGACAACGGCGTGCCGATCATTATGGTCGGGCCGGGGACGGGCTTGGCCCCGTTCCGCGGCTTCCTGCAGGAGCGCGCCGCGCGCAAGGCGCATGGTGCGACGCTGGGCCCTGCGATGCTGTTCTTCGGCTGCCGCCATCCGGAGCAGGATTTCATCTATGGAGATGAGCTGAAGGCGTTCGCAGCCGACGGCGTCAGTGAACTCTACACCGCCTTCTCGCGTACCGATGGGCCGAAGACCTATGTGCAGCATCTCGTCGCTGCGCAGAAGGATCGGGTCTGGGAGCTCATCGAGAAGGGCGCAATCGTCTATGTCTGCGGCGACGGCAGCAAGATGGAGCCCGACGTCAAGGCGACCCTGATGTCGATCTATAGCGAGCGCTCCGGCGCGGACGCGGATGCTGCCGCGCGCTGGATCGAGGAAATGGGCACCAGGAACCGCTACGTGCTCGACGTCTGGGCCGGTGGGTAGCCTGACGTCTTCGGGCAAGGTACTGGCCATGCTACAAGCCGCCGCATGATTCCATGGGAAAAGATCGATACCGCGCGCATTCCCGGCACCGAAGGCGAATTGCGTCTGATGCGGCGCGGCCGCGAATTCTCGATCATGCTCGGCACCAACGAGCTGATGAACAGCCGCCTGTCGGGCTCGGAAGCCGCACTGGCGACGCTTGCTGCGAAGAAGATCGAGAAGATCGTGAAGCCACATTTTCTCATTGGCGGCCTCGGCATGGGCTTTACGCTGCGAGCGGCGCTCGCCGTGCTCGGACCCGAAGCGCAGATCATGGTGGCCGAACTGGTGCCGGCAGTCGTTGCCTGGGCGAGGGGCCCGATGGCGGAGATTTTCGGCGACAGCCTGAACGATCCGCGCGTCAGCATTCAGGAGGTTGACGTTGCCGACGTGATCGAGCGCCATCCGCGTACCTTCGATGCCATTCTCCTCGATGTCGATAACGGCCCCGAAGGCCTGACCCGCAAGGCCAATGACGCGCTGTATGATGTCTCCGGACTCAAGATCGCGCACGCCGCGTTGCGGCGCGGCGGCGTGCTCGCGGTCTGGTCGTCCGGGCCGAATGCCAAATTCCCGAAATCCCTGTTGCGGGCCGGGTTCGCCGTCAACGAAGTTGCCGTGCGCGCCACCGGCCGAGGCCGCGGCGTACGCCACGTGATCTGGATCGCGGTCAAGGAATAGCAGGCGTCGCTATTGCGACGCAGCAAGGCTGCGGGGGCTGCCGTTCGGTTCGATTGTATTGAAAATCGAGGGCTGTTGGGCTTCACTCGACGGCACCGAAGCCTCGAGCCCTTGGTCTGTCGGATGCAGGCGACGTCGAATTTTGGGGTGCAGGAGACGCACGGGATCCTGAACCGCTTCCAGGCCGAATTCCGCGGCTCGAGCGAGGGGCTCGGCTGGTCGTCCGCGTATGCCTCGGTCCAGCGTGAACGGCCGTTTGACGGGCACTTCCATGCCCTTTCCGACAATCTGATGGTGCTGCATCGGGGTGGCCCCGTCGACATCACCTATGTGATGGACGGCAAGTCGGTTGCCCGCCAGATTCCGCGCGGCGGCGTGTTCTTCCTGCCGGCGGGACATGCCTGCAACGTCGTCCTGCGTGAAGCGCTTGAATCCACCCACATCTATCTGCGGTCCGATCTGTTCGCGGGCCGGGATGGGGCGTCCAGCCTGATCGGCGGGCTCGCGCCGATGCTCGGCGATCAGGATGCCGTGCTGGAGCATCTCGCTGCGGCGATCGGCGACACCATCACCAGCAGCCTGCCGGCCTCGTCGCTGTTCGTCGATCCGATCGCCCAGGCGATCGCCAACCGCTTTGTCGCGATCAATTTCCACAAGCCGAGCGTGGAGGCTGGCAAGCACCCGAACCTGCTCAGCAACAGGCAGATGGCGCGCATCCGCGAATTCGTCGACACCAATCTCGATACCGATATCCGGCTCGACCAGCTGGCGGAGCTTTGCGGCCGCAGCACCGAATATTTCGTGCGCCTGTTCAAGGCGACCAGCGGCATTTCACCCTATCAATACGTGCTCAATCTGCGCATCGAGCGCGCCAGGGCGTTGCTCGTCGATGAGACGCAGAGCCTGGCCGACATCGCGCTGGCCTGCGGCTTCTCCCACCAGGAGCATTTTACGCGCATGTTCCGCCGCTTCACCGGCGTGACGCCGGGACGATACCGGCGCAGCCACTAGGCGTGTACTCATAAATTTGGTACGCGCGTGCGGTGATAGCGAGGTCCGGATCGCCCTCGAAAGCAGACGTCGAACGATGCCAAGTGAATGTCCGCTAAGGGCCTTAGCGGACATTGATTGGCCTTCCGCGTTCTCCGGAAAACGGAGTAGGCTACGCCAGCTTTCGGCTATGGACCAGAAGCTAACGCGCGCAGCTTCCCGCCGACCAGAGTCATTTTGTGAGATAGGAAATCCCTACTCGCGGCCTATGAGCCGACCTTGACCACCTGCGGCACCTTCCAGCTTCCGTCGATGATCGAAGGGGCAATGTCCTTGGGCCAGTACATTCGCAGCATCAGGACAAAATCGCCCTTGGGGGCCGGCAGCCAGTTCGACTCCTTGTCAAGACCCGGCGACTCGTTCTGAAAGTAGAGGGTCAGCGAGCCGTCCGGATTGAACTTCGGATTGTCGCGCATGCTAACGGTGAACCTGTTCAGCGGATTGGGAACGAACCACCAGCCCTGGTCGATCATGTACATGGTGAACGACCAGAAGCCGTTGACGGGTGGTGTTGCATCTTTTGCAAACGTCAATGTGTATTTGTTTGCACCGCTCAGCTTCTGTCCTGTCGAGTCCTTCTCGGTATTCGGATAGACCGCATCGCGCTCCTGATTTGCGGGCCAACCGAAGGCCGCTACCACTGCGCGCTTCATGTAATCGGAGGGGCCGTAGGTGCCGAGACCCTTCGTGATCGACCAACCGTTGACGATCCCGCCGAGGTTCTCCTTGTTGGCTTCGATTTTTTTAAGAGCGATATTGGGGATGTCTTTCAGCGCTGCTTGTACTGCCGGATCGAGCTTGCTCATCTCGAACGGCTTGCCGGGCACGATGCCGATCTTCGCCATGCTTGCGAGCATCGGTGTATCTGCCGCGGCTGCAGGTGCCGTCGAAGCCATGAGCTTGGCCATCAGATTGAAGTACCCCTCCGTTCCCATGGCGAGAATGACCGTCTGCGGCTTGTCGGTCATGCTGAAGCCCGGATTGGGATTCACCGGGGGCGTGACCGGCGTGTATGGCTTGCCCCACGCCAAAAGCGGCGTGATCTTGTATTGTGCCTGCAGCGCGTTGACGGCCTTGTAGTCAGCCTCCGTGCCGTCCGCATAGGTGCGACCGAGAATGACCATGTTGCGCGTCGCCATCGGGAAATGTTTCATGTCCGCTGGCACTTCGCCCTTCCAGCCCGGGCCGGTGAAGAGGTAGTTGGTGGCCTTGCCGCTGGCCGTCCGCTTGCTCGGTGAGTGCTCGGAATCCGACATCCACAGATCAGTGATCTCAAAGAGATAGAAGCGATCGCCCATATCCGGATGACTGAATACCTGCGGCTCGGTAAGGTCGAGCCAGGCAACGGAATACAGCGTATCGGCATTGGGCGCGGAAACGCCGCGATAATCCGCAGGCGGATAGCGGGGAACGTTGACGAACTGACCGGTGGGACTGTTGAACCCCTCGACCTTGGGCACGTTGCTCATCTGCACGCGGGTTACTTCAGTCGTAATCAACGAATAACCGTAGACATAAGCATCGACGGCAATCTGCTGGGCATCCGCGGGCGATAGGGATTGCGCGTTTGCCGGTACAGCCGCTGTGAAGCACGTCGATACGGCAAGGGTGATGGCGAGAAGAGAACGTCGATTAATTGCGTTCATAAAATCTACCTCTTTGCTTTTTGTCCGATGCGAAGGTCGGTGGCGGTAATCGGCTCCGCTGACAGCCTGAAGCAAATTCATTCGAACAACAGCGCCGATGAAAGCCCATTGATTCAGATCAACGACGTCCGGTTTGGGTCAAAGCGCCGGTTTTCCCCTTTGGCGTTGACTTCCGATCTCCCCCTAATCAACGGACATTCTCGTGGCCGGGTCGGCACGTCTCAAACGGGCCAACAGCGGAAGTCGTACTGATCCGTTAGTTCATCAAACAAGCTTAGAGAGCACGATCTCGTTCCGCCTGATCGAAGGGTGATCCGCCGCTAATGCCTTTGGTGAAGCTGTCGGGAAAATGCAAGCCCGCCGGCGCATCCTGCAAGGCCCCCTATGACAAAGACGGAAATCCATGACCTGAAGTACAAGTTGCCGGCTGGTCCGGTCGACGATAGCCCGAGCCAGATTAGCGTACCAACCACGAAACCAACGACACCGAACGCCCAATGATTAGCAGTCCGAATAGTATTCAGGAACGGATATGCGCAGGCGCCCATAACCAAGCTTACAGGAACGGCAATAGCGAAGCTGAAAAGTAGCGCGAGCACAAAGGTAGTCGCCCCGCCCACCACGACGCCCGGCAGGTCCGCAACTTTTGTGTGCCCTTCGGCGACCTCGTATATCCCGAACGCCAAGTTAGCGAGGGTGAACAGGGTAGCCAACGATGCCGCGCCGACCGCTGACGCTGACCACGCCGCAAGCATCATTGCTCGCACACTACTCGTCATGATCGAACCTCGCAGCGACGGTTTTACATCACATGGCTGTTCTACTTTAGAGCGTCGATATTTACGGACTATTGCTGAGGTCGAGATAGACCAATCGATGACAATGTCCGTTCTGGGTCACAAGGCAACATCCTTGCGGTCGGGCCGCCCTCCGCTTTACCTCTCGAAAGCGGACATCCCGGATTAATGAGTACGCGCCCTAGCTCCCGGCGATTGGCGACTGGGTCAGGCGCGGGCGCACAGCCGGCCCCCTCTCGACGGATGATTTTTCCGGTTTTGTGCAGATTTTCTCCGGTTTCATGCAGGCCCGCCGCGGCCGCCCGCCGCTAGCATTCTCCCAACAAGACGAGATCGCCGGTTCGCCGGCCCGGGAGGAATGCCATGAGCGTCGCAATGCCCGATGCCGGAGGCGCATCCATTGCGCCCGTTGCGGCGGCCGGTGATGCCGGCCGGGATACCTTTGCCTATTGCTCGCAGCAATATCGTGTGGTGTTCGGCGCCGGCACGTCGGCGCGGCTTGGCGAGGAAACGGAGCGCCTTGGCATCAAGCGGGCGCTGGTGCTCACCACAAGCGAGCAGCAGGATCTCGGACGTCAGTTGGGTGCCGGCCTCGGTGACAAGCTGGCCGGCCTGTTCGCCGGCGCGCGCATGCATACGCCGGTCGAGGTCACCAACGAAGCGCTTGGCATCGTCGAATCCCATGACATCGACGGGCTGGTCGCAATCGGCGGCGGTTCGACGGTCGGGCTCGGAAAGGCGCTGTCGCTGCGCACCGGGCTGCCGCACATCGCGATGCCGACCACCTATGCCGGCTCGGAGATGACGCCGATCCTTGGTGAAACCACCAACGGCATCAAGACCACACAGCATTCCCAGGATCTGGTGCCAGACACCGTCATCTACGACGTGGATCTCACCGTTAGCCTGCCGCCGCACATCTCCGCCGCCAGCGGCTTGAACGCGATTGCCCACGCGGTCGAGGCGCTTTATGCGCCCGACGCCAATCCGCTGACCTCGCTGATGGCGGAGGAAGGCATCGCCGCGCTCGCCCGTGCGCTGCCGCGCATCATGACTGCGCCCGCCGATCCCGGCGCGCGGCGCGATGCGCTCTACGGCGCCTGGCTGTGCGGCGTCTGCCTCGGCGCGGTCGGGATGTCGCTGCATCACAAGCTCTGCCACGTGCTGGGCGGCATGTTCGACCTGCCGCACGCCGAAACCCATTCGATCGTGCTGCCCCACGCCGCCGCCTACAACGCCGCCGCCGCGCCGGAGGCGATGACCCGCGTCGCGCGAGCGCTGCACAGCGTCAATGCACCGCAGGGCCTGTTTGACCTTGCCCGGCAGCTCGCGCTGCCGCGCGCGCTCTCCGACATCGGGATGCCCGAGGGCGGCATCGCTCGCGCCGCGGAGATGGCGGTGCGCAACCCCTATGCCAACCCCAGACCAGTCGATCGCGCCCCGATCGAGCAACTGATCGCGGCAGCCTGGTGCGGCGACGCGCCCGTGCAGCACTGACCTTCATCAGATCAAGGAAACACGATGGCCAATTTCAACGAGCATGATCTCACCGACGAGGTGCTTCGCAGCTTCGCCAACACGCCGAACAAGCGGCTCAAGTTCATCATCGAGGAGACGGTCAAGTCGCTGCACGATCTGGTGCGCCGCACCGAACTCACCTTCGAGGAATGGAATCAGGCAATCGAGTTCCTGACCCGCACCGGCCAGACCTGCACGCCGCTGCGCCAGGAGTTCATCCTGCTCTCCGACGTGCTCGGCGTTTCGATGCTGGTCGACGCCGTCAATCACCGCGAGCGCGAAGGCGCGACCGAGACCACGGTGCTTGGCCCGTTCTATGTCGGCGAGCACCGCGTCACGCCGCACGGCGCCAACATCTCCGAAGGCATCGACGGCGAAGTGATGTTCGTGCTGAGCCGCGTCACCGACCTCGCCGGCAAGCCGCTCGCCGATGCCGAGATCGATGTCTGGCACGCCGACGATGACGGCTTCTACGATTCGCAGAAGGCCGATTACGCGACCCACGGCCCATCGCTGCGCGCGCGCTTCGTCACCGATGCCGACGGCCGTTTCTCGTTCCGCACCATCCTGCCGTGCAGCTATCCGATCCCGACCGATGGCCCGGTCGGCGATCTCATCACCGCCACGCAGCGTCATCCGATGCGGCCCGCGCACGTCCACTTCCTGGTCAAGGCCGAGGGCTACGAGCCGCTGATTACCCACGTCTTCCTCGATGGCGACCAATATCTGCGCAGCGACGTGGTGTTCGGCGTCAAGGACGAGCTCATCGCGCGCGTCGAGCCCCGCAGCGAACCGGCGTTGCCGAATGGCGACCGCGTGTCCGCACCGTGGCACCTGATGACCTACGACTTCCAGATGAGGCCCGGAGCTGGGCTGGTGCCGAAGCCGATGATGGCCGCGGAATGACGATCGCAACCAACAAGACGACCAGGGAGAGCAACATGACCAGCAAACCGATCGAGACCGACGTGCTTGTCGTCGGCAGCGGCCCGGCCGGCGCGACGGCGGCGGCGCTGCTCGGCATGTACGGCGTCAAGCACATCATGGTGACCAAATACGGTTGGCTGGCCGATACCCCGCGCGCCCACATCACCAACCAGCGTGCGATGGAGGTGCTGCGCGATCTCGGTCTCGAGGACAAGGCGGTCGCGCAGGCGGTGCCACAGCATCTGATGGCCAACAACGTGTTCTGCGAGAGCCTCGCCGGCGAGGAGTTCGGCCGACTCTATTCCTGGGGCAATCATCCCTCGCGCAAGGCGGATTACGATCTCGCCAGCCCGACCCGGATCTGCGACCTGCCGCAGAATTTCCTCGAGCCGATCCTGATCGAGGCCGCCGGCCAGCGCGGCACCTCGCTGTGCTTCAACACCGAGTTCGTCGACCTGGTGCAGGATGCCGACGGTGTGACCGCGACGGTGAAGGATCGGCTATCCGGCGAGACCTACCAGATCCGCGCCAAATATCTGATCGGCGCCGATGGCGGCCGCAGCCGCGTCGCTGAGGTGATCGGGCTGCCGATGGAGGGCCAGATGGGCCGCGCCGGCAGCATGAACATCATCGTGCAGGCAGATCTGAGCAAGTACGTCGCGCACCGGCCGAGCGTGCTGTACTGGGTGCTGCAGCCCGGCGCCGAGATCGGCGGAATCGGCGCCGGCCTGATCCGCATGGTGCGGCCGTGGAACGAATGGCTGATCATCTGGGGCTACGACATCGAGCAGGGCGAGCGCAAGCTCAGCAATGACGAGGCGATCTCGATCGTGCGCAATCTCGTCGGCGACGAGACGCTCGAGGTCAAGGTGACCTCGACCTCGACCTGGACCGTGAACGAGATGTATGCCGGCCACTACACGTCCGGTCGCGTGTTCTGCGTCGGCGATGCCGTGCACCGGCATCCGCCGACCAACGGGCTCGGCTCCAACACCTCGATCCAGGATGCCTACAATCTCTGCTGGAAGCTCAAGCTGGTGCTGGAGGGTCACGCCGCGCCATCGTTGCTCGAGACCTATTCGGCCGAGCGCCAGCCGGTCGGCAAGCAGATCGTGACCCGCGCCAACAAGAGCATCGGCGACTTCCCGCCGATCTTCGAGGCGGTGGGGCTGGTCGCCTCGACCGATCCGGCCGAAGCGCGCAAGGCGATCGCCGCGCGCAAGGCCCCGACCGCCGAGGGCAAAGCGCGCCGCAAGAAGCTCTATGAGGCCATCGCCAACAAGAGCTACGAGTTCAACTGCCACGGCGTCGAGATGAACCAGCGTTACGGGTCGACCGCCGTGGTGTCCGACGGCACGCCGATGCCGGCCTTCACTCGCGATCACGAACTCTATTATCAGGCCACCACGTGGCCCGGCGCGCATTTGCCGCATGTCTGGATCGAGCATCAGGGCCAGCGCAAGTCGACGCTCGATCTCGCCGGCAAGGGCCGCTTCACGCTGCTCACCGGGATCGGCGGCGACGGCTGGAAGACGGCCGCTGCCGCGGTCGAGAAGGCCTACGGCCTGCCGGTCGATGTCGTCACCATCGGCCCGCAGGGCTGCGACGCACTCGACATCTATGCGGACTGGTATCGCCAGAGCGAGGTCGACGAGGACGGCTGCGTGCTGGTGCGTCCCGACACGTATGTCGCCTGGCGCGCCAGGGAGGCGGCGGCTGACGCCTCCGATGTGCTGCTCGACGTGTTCGGCCAGATCCTTGGCCGCAGCGCGAAGGCGCAGACGAAGTCCATCGCCGCCGCGTGATGCGGCGCGACGCCGGTAATTTCTCAGAACGGAATGAACGGCAGCCGGTGTGAAAACCGGCTCGCCTCAAGGGAGGGGAAAATGACCAAGGACCATTTGAGCGCCAAGGACCACTTGAACGCCAAGGATCACTTGAACGTAATGTCTTTCGATCGCCGCCGCGTGCTGCAGGGCATCGCCGGTGGTTTCGCGGCCGCAGGTACGACGACATTGTTTGCGCCGGCGGTGCGGGCGGCCAACAAGCCGATCAAGATCGGCTATGTCTCGCCGAAGAGCGGTCCATTGGCCGCGTTCGCCGAAGCCGACGATTTCGTGCTCGGCGAGTTCAGAAAGTTCATCAAGGATGGCGTCAAGGTCGGATCGCAGACCTACTCGGTCGAGGTGGTGACCAAGGACAGCCAGTCGAATCCGAACCGCGCCGCAGAGGTCGCCAAGGAGCTGATCACCCGCGACAATGTCAGCCTGATCGTGGTCGGCGCCACGCCCGAAACCAATAATCCAGTGGCGACGCAGTGCGAGCTCGAGCAGGTGCCGTGCATCTCTTCCGTCGCGCCGTGGCAGACCAACTTCATCGGCCGGCAGGCCAATCCGGGCGATCCCAAGAGCTGGAAGCCGTTCGAATACACCTTCCACTATTTCTGGGGGCTCGAGGACGTGATCGGCGTCTTCACCAGCATGTGGAGTCAGGTCGCGACCAACAAATCGGTCGGCGCGCTGTTCCCCAACGATGCCGACGGCAACGCTTGGGGCGACACCACGATCGGCTTCCCGCCTGTGATGGCCAAGCAGGGTTTCAAGCTCACCGATCCCGGCCGCTTCCAGAATCTGACCGACGATTTCAGCTCGCAGATCGCCGCGTTCCGCGGTGCCGATGCCGAGATCATCACCGGCGTGATCATCCCGCCCGACTTCACCACGTTCTGGAACCAGGCGCGGCAGAAGGGGCTGAAGCCGAAGGTCGTGTCGGTGGCCAAGGCGCTGCTGTTCCCCGCGTCGGTGCAGGCGCTGGGCAAGGGCGGCAACAATATCTCCACCGAGGTGTGGTGGACGCCGACGCATCCCTACAAATCGAGCCTCAGCGGCGTCAGCGCGGCCGACCTCGCCAAGGGATATGAGCAGGCGTCGGGCAAGCAATGGACCCAGCCGATCGGCTTCGTGCATTCGCTGTTCGAGGTCGCGATCGACGCGATCAAGCGCTCCGGCGACCCGGCCGACGGCGCGGCGCTCGCGAAGGCCATCGGCGCCACCAAGCTCGATACGATCGTGGGCCAGGTCGCGTTCGGCTCCAGCGCGGTGCCGCCGTTCGCGGCGAAGAACATCGCCAAGACACCACTGGTCGGCGGCCAGTGGCGGCTCAATGGCGACAAGTACAACATGGTGATCACGGACAACAGGCTGGCGCCGCAGATTCCGCTTGGCGGCGACATGCAGGCGCTGAGCTAGCGCGAGCCAGCTGCTTCATCGAAGGCAGGAGATGCGCGGCAGTGCTGCGCATCTCCTCTCCGCCGAAACCATACAGTGGGCGACCATGCTCGAACTCCATGCCATCTCGAAAAGGTTCGGCGCCATCGTCGTTGCCGACGCGATCGACCTGACGCTTGTGTCCGGCGAGGCGCTGGGTGTGATCGGGCCGAACGGCGCCGGCAAGTCGTCGCTGTTCAATTTGATCACCGGGCTGCTGCGGCCCGATGCCGGCCGCATCGTCCTCGATGGCGTCGACATCACGGGTCTCTCGCCCGAGGCGCGCTGTCGCGCTGGCATAGGGCGCTCGTTCCAGATCCCGCAACCGTTCGACCATCTCTCGGTGTTTGAGAATCTTGCGGTCGCCGCGTTGTTTGGCGGCGGCCTGTCGGAGGCGGATGCGGTCCAGCATTGCGGCCGCATGCTCGATCTGACCGGCCTCGAGGCCAAGGCCAACCGGCTTGCCGGCAGCCTGCCGCTGCTCGATCGCAAGCGGCTCGAACTGGCGCGGGCGCTCGCTACCCGACCGCGCACGCTGCTGCTCGACGAGATCGCGGGCGGGCTCACCGATGCCGAATGCCACGAACTGGTCGAGACCATCCGCACCATCCACGCCGAAGGCGTCGCCATCATCTGGATCGAGCACGTGGTGCACGCGCTGCTCGCGGTGGTGCAGCGGCTGGTTGTCTTGAACTTCGGCAAGGTCGTCGCCGAGGGCGTGCCGGTCGAGGTGATGCGCTCGCGCGAGGTCGAGACCATCTATATGGGCGTGCCGGCATGACCGCGCTGCTCAACGTCACCGCGCTCGATGCCTTCTACGGCGACTTCCAGGCGCTGTTCGGCATCGACTTCGAACTGCAAGAGGGCGAGGCGGTCGCGGTGATCGGCGCCAACGGCGCCGGCAAGTCGACCATGCTGAAGTCGCTGGCCGGGCTCGTGAAGAGCCGCCCGGATTCCATCCGCCTGAGTGGGCGGGCGATCGGCGATGCGTCGGCCGCGCGCATCGTGCGGCTCGGTCTCGCGCTGGTCCCTGAGGGGCGCCAGCTCTTTCCCTCGCTCAGCGTCGAGGAGAACCTTCTGATCGGCGCCTACGGCGGCGAGCGCACCGCGCCGTGGGATCTCGCCGCGGTCTACCGCATGTTCCCGGTGCTGAAGGAGCGACGGCGCGGCGCCGTGACTGCGCTGTCGGGCGGCCAGCAGCAGATGGTGGCGATCGGCCGTGCGCTGATGTCCAACCCGTCGGTCCTGCTGTGCGACGAGATCAGCCTCGGCCTCGCGCCGATCGTAGTGGAGGACATTTACCGCATGCTGCCGCAGATCCGCGCCGGCGGCACCGCGGTCGTGCTGGTCGAGCAGGACATTGCCCGCGCGCTGCGGGCGGCGGATCGCTTCTACTGTCTGCAGGAGGGACGGGTGACGCTGAGCGGACGGCCAAAGGATGTGGGTCAGGACACGATCCGCGCGGCCTATTTCGGAACGTGAGGGAGCGATGAGCGGGTTCGACACCATCATCGAAGGCGTGCTGCTCGGCGGCGTCTATGCGCTGTTCGCGCTCGGCCTGTCGCTGATCTTCGGCATCATGCGCCTTGTCAATCTGGCGCATGGCGATCTAATCCTGCTTGCGGCCTATCTGGTGCTCAGCGCCACCACCGCGCTCGGCCTGCCGCTTGCGGCGGCATCCCTGCTGGTCGTCGTGGCGATGTTCGCGCTCGGCTTCGTGCTGCAGCGGCTCGTGCTGGAGCGGGTGCTCGGCGACGACATCCTGCCGCCGCTGCTCGTCACCTTCGGCCTGTCGATCGTGATCCAGAACGGGCTGCTGCTCGGCTACGGCGCCGACAGCCGCCGGCTGCAGGCAGGAGCCTTCGAATCCTCATCGGTGACGCTGGCCCCGGGCCTGAGCGTCGGACTGGCGCCGCTGACCGCGCTGGTGACGGCGATCGCCGCCGTCGCGCTGCTGCAGCTGATCTTCTATCGCACCTCGCTCGGCCGCGCCTTCCGCGCCACCGCCGACAATCCCGCGATCGCGCAATTGATGGGCGTCAATGAGCGCAATGTCTACGCCATCGCGGTGGGACTATCGCTCGCGGTGTCGGTGATCGCCGCGATCGTGTTCGGCATCCGCGCCAGCTTCGATCCGTCGATCGGTCCGGCGCGGCTGCTCTACGCGTTCGAGGCGGTGATCATCGGCGGCCTCGGCAGCCTGTGGGGGACGCTGGCAGGCGGCATCGTGCTCGGGCTCGCCCAGGCGATCGGGGCGCGGATCAATCCGGAATGGCAGATACTGGCCGGCCATCTCGCCTTCCTAGCCGTGCTGATGGTGCGGCCGCGCGGTCTGTTCCCGGCGAGGCGGACATGAGCGTGGAAAGCATCCGTATCCCGGCAAGCCGCGAGGAGCGCCCGGCGGATGCGCCGGTGTGGCAGGTTCGGGTCGGCACACGGCTGTCGCGCATTGCGGCTGTGGCCGGCATCGCGCTGGTCGTGGTGCTGGCCGCGCTGCCTGCGATCGCATCGCGCAACCTGATCCAGGACCTGATCTTCGTCTTCACCATGCTGACGCTGGCGCAGCTCTGGAACGTGCTGGCCGGGTGGGGCGGGCTGGTGTCGGTCGGGCAGCAGGCGTTTGTCGGGCTCGGCGCCTATGCGCTGTTTGCCGGCATCGTGATGGCCGGCCTCGATCCCGTTGCGGCGATCCCGCTGGCTGGTCTGTTCGCGGCGCTGGTCGCGGCGGTGCTCGGGCCGCTGCTGTTCCGGCTGGAAGGGCCATACTTCGCGATCGGCAGCTGGGTTGCCGCCGAAGCGCTGCGGCTGATCTGCGCGCAGTTCAAGTCGCTCGGCGGGGGCACCGGGATGTCGATCTCGCCCAGCGAGCTGTCGCAGATCGTCGGGCTAAAGGCGGTGCAGGCGCTGCTCGGTTTGCGCCCTGCGGCGGCGCGCGACGTGCTGGTCTACTGGCTTGCGCTGCTAATCGCCGTGCTGGTGACGCTCGGCATCTACGCCTTCATGCGCTCGCGGCTTGGCCTCGCGCTGGCGGCAAGCCGCGACAATGCGGCGGCGGCGCGCAGCGTCGGCGTCCGCACCGCGCGGATCCGCCAGGTGCTGTGGATCGCGGTTGCGTTCGCGACCGGCATGGTCGGCGCGCTGGTCTATCTGCAGAAGGCGCGGATATCGCCCGACGCCGCGTTCAGCGTCACCGACTGGACCGCGTACGTGATCTTCATCGTCGTGATCGGGGGCGTACGCACCATCGAAGGCCCGATGGTCGGTGTGCTCCTGCTCTGGGGGCTCCTGACCTATCTCGCCCAGTATGGCAGTCTGTATCTGGTCGTGCTGGGGACGCTCGCCATCCTGATCATGCTGTTCATGCCGAGGGGTGTGTGGGGCGAGGCCGCCCGGCGCTGGCAGCTGCAGCTGTTCCCGACGCAGCGCTGGCTTGGTCGCAGCCGGTAGCGACGTTCAATATCGTCATGCCCGGCGCATAGGCGAGCGGAAGCGACGCCGTCCTTCGGACGGCTAAGGCCGGGCATGACGGAAATTCTCAGAACATCGTGTTGTTGTTGGCGGGAGTCTCCGGGATCGGCTGCACCACGTCCCAATGCTCGACGATCTTGCCGTCCTCGAGCTTGAAGATGTCGATGATCGCATTGCCGCGCGTGCCGGGCTCGCGCACGGCATGGACGTGCAGGATCACGTAGTCGCCGTCGACGAACGAACGCTTGATCTCGCTGTGCGAGTTGGGAAACTTCTCGCGCAGGAAGCCGATGAACTTGCGGAAGCCGTCGGGGCCGTCGGCAGCGCCGGGATTGTGCTGCACATAGCGGTTGCCGACATAGGCGAGCGCCGCGTCGGCGTCCTTCTGGTTCAGCCCCTTCTCGTAGAAGGCCAGCACCGCCTTGCGGTTGGCTTCCTGCTGCGCTTCGCTGGTGGCGGCCATCGCGGTGGATGACGCGAGCGCGAGGAGGAGAGCGGCGACCGCTGTCCGCGGCCGGAGGATGGTGTTCATCTGGGGACTCCCGAGGCTGATGGCGCGCGACCCGCACGCTGCACTGCGTTCTCTACAGCCTCTACGCGGCGCCCGGAAGAACGCACCCCTGGCTCACATGGTTACCGGGAGATACCAGAGCCCTTTCCGTTCCGATTGAATCGGAACGGGGCTTTGTCACGCGAACCGGTATCCACTTCGCTCGAAAACGCTCCGGCCTCACGCGGCCTTGGCCGCCGCGCCATGCGCGTGCTTGTCGATGGCGTCGATGATCTGCGGCCACATCGGGATCGGCAGCGCATGGCCCATGCCCTCGACCATCACGAGCTTTGCGCCCGGGATCGAGACCGCAGTGTCCTTGCCGCCTTCGGGATGCACCAGCGGATCGACGGTGCCGTGGATCACCAGCGTCGGCGCCTTGACGCCGCGCAGCCGTTCCTTGCGGCTGCCGGAGGCGAGGATGGCGCGCAGCTGGCGGCCGACGCCTTCCGGATTGAGGCCGCGCTCAAAGGTGCGCCGCGCGCGCTCGGGGTCGAGCGCCTCATCCTCGGGGAACGAGCCGTTGCGCAGCACCTTCCAGGTCTGACCGAAGCGCGCGAAGTATTCCTCCTTGCTCTTAGGCGGCGGCGCCATCAGCACCGCGGTCGCCTCGCGGGTCGGCCCAGGTATCTTCGGGTTGCCCGTAGTCGACATAATCGAGGTCAGCGAGCGCACGCGCTCGGGGAAGGTGATCGCAACCTCCTGCGCGATCATGCCGCCCATTGAGGCGCCGACCAGATGCGCGGTGCGGATGCCGAGTGCGTCCATCAAGCCGACGGTGTCCCGCGCCATGTCGATCAGCCGGTAGGGCGCTGCGACCGGGATTTTCAGGAAACGCAGCTTGAGCAGTTCGAGCGCGGACAGCCGCTTGCCGCCGCTCAGGCGGGAGGACTTGCCGATATCCCTGTTGTCGAATCGGATCACGCGAAAGCCGCGCGCGGCGAGCTGGCGGCAGAATTCGTCGTCCCAATGGATCATCTGGGCGCCGAGCCCCATGATCAGCAGCAGCGGCTCGGCATTCGCATCGCCAAAAATCTCGTAGCAGATGTCGATGCCATTGGCGCGGGCGAGCTGCGGCGGCTGATGGGCGAGCGTGGTCACGGGCATCCCCTGCTGGTATCGCGGTCAGGAACCTCTATGCCACGCTTTGATGCGGCGCAGAAGGGCTTCGACGCCGTGGGTCGTGCCGTGCTGTTGACCGATCCACGGCAACAGTGTCGTATGGCGGAAACAAGCGGAAGCGCGGCAAGCGCTCGGATTTGGTGTGGAGGAGCGCCGCATGGCCGACAAGGGCAACGACCCTGCCGTGATCTGGCAGACGATGATGGGTGAGATGGAGAAGGGGTTCAACTCCTTCGGCAACCAGTTAATGGCATCGCCGGAATTCTCCAAGTTGATGAATCAGGCCGGCGGTGCCGCGGCGGGCGCGCAGCGGCAGCTCGGCGAGCTGATGGAGAAGTATCTTCTGGCGATGAACCTGCCGAGCCGCGCCCAGCTCGTCGGCATGGCCGAGCGCCTGCAGTCGATGGAGAACCAGCTCAACGAGATCAAGACGCTGCTGCAGCAGGTGCACCACAATTCGCTGGCGCCGGGGGATGGCTTCGGCGCAACGCCACGGCCGCCGCGCACCAAACGCCCGCCATCCGAGGGAGAGCCCAAATGAACGCTTCCACGGGGTTTGACGTCGCCTCGATCGCGGAGCGGGTGCAGTCCGAGGTGCAGCGTGCGATCCAGCGCAGCATCAAGGGCGTCGAGTACATCTCGAGCTCCGGTCCCGCGCTCGGCTCGACGCCGAAGGACGTGCTGTATTCGCGCGGCACGATGAATCTCTATCACTACCGGCCGATGGCGAGCGAAGTCTATCGCGTGCCGATCCTGATCGTGATGGCGACCACCAACCGCGGCTACATCCTCGATCTGGTGCCGGGCCAAAGCTTCGTCGAATTCATGCTCAAGCGCGGCTACGACGTCTACATGCTGGACTGGACCGCGCCGAAGCCGGAGGAGAAAACGCTGAGCATGGAGGACTACGTCCTGGATTTCATCCCGGAGTCGGTCCGCCGCGTGCAGCAGGACTCCGGCGAGCAGGACGTCTCGGTGATCGGCTATTGCTTCGGCGGCGTGCTGTCGCTCCTCTACGGCTCGATCTTCAACGACGGGCCGATGAAGAACCTGATCTGCTTCACCACGCCGATCGATTTCCGCGAGATGAAGCTGTTCCAGAATTTCTCCGACCGTCGATATTTCGACGTCGACAAGCTGGTCGACAGCGTCGGCAACGTGCCGGGCGACATGATCATGACGTCGTTCGATATGCTGCGGCCGGCGTCGCGCGTATTCAGCCAGGTGCAGTTGTGGGACAACATCTGGAACGACGAGTACGTCAAGGGCTACCGGATGATGGATCGCTGGGGCACGGACACCCTGCCGCTGGCCGGCGAGTATTTTCGCCAGACCGTCAAGAACCTGATGTGGGACAACAAGCTCTACAACGACAGCATGACGGTCGGTGGCCGCGAGGCGAAGCTTGCCAACATCAAGGTGCCGATCCTGCACGCGGTCGCCGAGCACGACCACATCGTGCCGTATGACGCGGCAAAGCACCTCATCCCCAAGATCGGCTCCGAGGACAAGGAGGAGGTGATGCTGAAAGGCGGTCACGTCTCGCTGGTCGCCGGCGCCAATGCAATCAAGCGGCTGTGGCCGAAACTGGACTCCTGGTTGGGCAAGAGATCGACATGACCGAACAACGTTCCTATCCGCGCCACGTCAAGACCGAGGCCGGCGACATCGAGTTCCGCCTGATGGCGAGGGCCGACGAGGCCGCGGTGCTGGCCTTCGCGCAAAAGCTGCCGACGCACGACTTGCTGTTCCTGCCGCGCAACATCAGCCAGCCGAAGGTGCTGTCGGCCTGGGTCAACGAGATCGATCGCGGCGACATCACGAGCCTGCTCGCGATCAAGGACGGCAAGGTGGTCGGCTGCGGCACGCTGGTGCGCGATCCGCACTCCTGGTCGCCGCATGTCGGCGAGATCCGCATGGTGGTGTCGCTCGATGTCCGTGGGCAGGGGGTCGGCCGGGCGCTGTCGCAAGAGACCTTCGCCATCGCGCTCGGCGCCGGCTTAGAGAAGTTCTCGGTGCAGATGACAGTCGACCAGCGGGCGGCGATCGCGCTGTTCGAGAGCCTCGGCTTCAAGGCGGAGGCACTGCTGCGCGACCATGTCCGCGATGTCGAGGGCAAGACCCACGACATCGTCGTGCTTGGGCACAATGTGGCGCAGGTCCGGGCCCAGATGGAGGCTTATGGGCTGCCCGGCGCAGTTGGGGGTGGCTAAATACCTCAATCTGCCGGTTCCACAGGCAGTTTGCCCGATATTTACGCTGCTCACGCGTTCGTGATATCGCGATGCAACATCTATGTTGCGGCGCACCATGGGATGTGTCATAACACTTTTGCCCCGGGCCAATCCGGACGGGGTGAGCCCATAGCTCAAACCTGAGGATGGAGAGACCCCAATGACCACCGAAACCAATTCCGTGCTGAACAGCGTCAAGGAAGCCTTCGCGCCCGTCACCGAGGCGTTCACCAAGCTCCAGAACCTGGAAGTTCCGGAAGCCGCCCGTGAGTTCGTGAAGAAGCAGGCCGAGGCCGCCAAGACCCGTGCCGCCGACGCGTATGCCGGCTCCGAGAAGGTGACCAACGTGATCGAGACCGCTGTTGCCGGTTCGGTGACCGAAGCCGCCAAGATCAGCCGCAACATCCAGCAGGCGCTCTACCAGGACGCCGAGGCGTTCTTCGCCGGCATCGACAAGCTCGCGTCGGCCAAGTCGCTGAGCGAAGCCGCCCAGATCCAGTCGGACATGGTCCGTGCGCGTGGCGAACTGTTCGTCTCGCGGGCGAAGGCCACGTCAGAGTATCTCGGCAAGCTCGTCACCGACGGTGCGAAGACCGCGCAGGACAACTTCGCCAAGGTCTACAGCAAGACCGCCTGATCGCGCTTGCACCGACCACTGCCCTTTTCGAAGGCCCGCCATTTTGCGGGCCTTCTTTTTTGCCCCCTCCGACGTCATCCTTGCGCAACGGCTTTGCCGTTGTCGCTGGAGGTGCGAGCGGAGCGAGCCTCGAAGGATGGGAGCTAGCGACGGTGCTTGTGGCCATCCTTCGAGGCGCGCAAAGTGCGCGCACCTCAGGATGACGCCCGGGCGTGTGGCACCTAGGTAAACTAGCGTTCACTCGAAAGTCCCGATGACCCTTCCCGCCGCCCTCATCGCAACGCCCGTCGACGCCGAACGCGCGGCCGAGCTGCGGCGCGTGAAGTGGCTGGCGACCGGCGTGCTGGCGGCAACCTTCATCATTTTCATCGCGTCGAAGGCGCTGTTGTCGACGCATCCGGTGTTCGGCTTCATCGCGGCATTTGCCGAGGCCGCGACGATCGGCGGGCTCGCCGACTGGTATGCCGTCGTTGCGCTCTTCAAGCGGCCGCTGGGGCTGCCGATCCCGCACACCGCGATCATCCAGAGCAATCAGAAACGCATCGCCGAGAAGCTCGGCGAATTCATCGAGAACAATTTCCTTGAATCCGGTCCGGTCGAGGCCAAGCTGCGCGAGATCGACTTCGGTTCGTTCATCGCCGACTGGCTGCGCGACCGCAAACGATCCGAGGATCTTGCCCGCTTCGTGCTGCGGATGCTGCCCGAGGCGTTCGCGGCGACCGAGAGCTCAGGCTTGATGCAATTCATCAGCCGTCGCATCACGACGCAGGTGCTCTCGATTGATCTCGCGCCGCTTGCCGCCGGCGCGTTGCGCGGCTTCGTGCAGGAGGGCAAGCATGCCGGCCTGCTCGACGACATCCTGCGCGTGCTGCATCAGACGCTGACGCAGCAGGAGACCATGGCCGTGATCCGCGACAAGGTCCGCGCCGAGATGCCGACGCTGCTGAGACTTTATCGCGCCGACAAATTCGTGGTGAACCGCATCATCGCCTCGGCCACGAAATTCTTCGAGGAAGTGCGCAACGACCCCGAGCATCCGTTCCGCGGCGAGTTCGACCGCATGCTGCTGTCGTTTGTCGACCGGCTCGGCAGCGACAAGGCATTTGCCGATCGCATCGAGGGGCTCAAGCGCGACCTCTTGGCGCGGCCGGAGCTCGCCAATCTCGGACGCACCATCTGGGCCAACGTCAAGGACTTCATCGAGCGCAGCGCTTCGGGCGAGTCGCAGGTGCTGCAGCATCAGCTGGCAAGAATGTTCAGCGAGGCCGGCGAGGCGCTCGGCGGCGACGCCGACATGCGCGGCGAAATCAACCAGGGTCTGGTCGCGATCCTGCGCACGGTCGTGGCCGAGCAGAAGAGCGGCGTCTCGACCTTCATCGCCGACCAGATGAAGAGCTGGGACATGGAGCAATTGCTGCAGCTGATCGAGGTCAATGTCGGCAAGGATCTGCAATACATCCGCTTCAACGGCTCGCTGATCGGCGGACTTGCCGGTCTCGCACTTTACACCCTGGAATATGTGCTTCGGCTGCTGTGACCGATTGGGCACGGAGGTCACTTAAGTTGTGGCAAGTGTGACCCGGACCGCTTGCACGGAAGTGATCGGTTCCCTAGCTTTTCAAGGTTGATTGTTGCGTTGCGGAACGATTCCGCCGGGTTTGCGTCAATCCTGTTGACCCATTCCCGCTGATCCCATTGCCGGCCGCCGCGACGTCAGGGGCCGTGCCAAAGAGGAGTTGAAATGTCCGTTGCTGCGCAGACGCTACGCCCGCCGTCCAGGACGCTGATGTTTCTGGAAGGCCGCGCCATTCATGAGCTCGGTGCCTTCCTTGGTGCATTGCCGCTGTTGAGCCTCGCGCCGCGCGGCGATGCGCATCCGGTGCTGGTGCTGCCTGGGCTGATCGCCTCTGACACGTCGACCCGGCCGCTGCGCTCCTTCCTCAGGAGCAAGGGCTACGCCGTCAGTGGCTGGCGCCAGGGTCGCAACCTCGGGCTTCGTTCTGGCGTGCAGGACGGGATGGTCGAGCTGCTGCAGGAGATGAATGAAACCAGCGGCCGCAAGGTCTCGGTGATCGGCTGGAGCCTCGGCGGCCTCTATGCGCGCCAGCTCGCCAAGATGATGCCGGAGCGCGTGCGGCAGGTGATCACACTCGGCAGCCCGTTTGCCGCCGGCCCGAAATCGACCAACGCCTGGCGCGTCTACGAGATGGCCAGCGGCCGCCGCGCCGAGCAAGAGGACCAGCGTTTCGGCGGCTCGCTCGCCAGCACGCCGCCGGTGCCGACCACCGCAATCTTCAGCCGCACCGACGGCGTGTGCGCCTGGCAGGGCTGCCGTGAGCAGAGTTCGTCGATGACCGAAAGCATCGAGGTCGAGAGCAGCCATTGCGGCATGGGCCATCATCCGGCCGTGGTCTACGCGGTCGCCGATCGCCTCGCGCAGAAGGAAGGCGAGTGGGCGCCGTTCGATCGCAGCGGCTGGCGCAGCGTCGTCTATCCGGATCCGAATCGATAAGCGTTGTGAAGGTCTCTCTTCACCTCGCCCCGCTTGCGGGGAGAGGTCGGATTGCGCAGCAATCCGGGTGAGGGGGACTCTCCACGTCTCGTCTCTCACCATTCTCGCGAAGGCAGCCCCTCACCCCAACCCTCTCCCCGCAAGAGCGGGGCGAGGGGGGCAGCGGCGCTTCCCGCGTGTCGGTATTTCTGTGAATCGACAAAACGCGCTATGCGTTGACACATGCCGCAGCCGCTTGCCCGCATCGTCGACCAGCTGAAGCGCGAGCCGTCACGCACGGGCTCAATCATCATCACCGTGTTCGGCGATTCCATCGTGCCGCGCGGCGGCTCGGTGTGGCTCGGCACGCTGCTCGAATTCTTCAAGTCGCTCGACATCGACGGCAATGTGGTGCGCACCGCAATGTCGCGGCTCGCCGCCGACGGCTGGCTCGAGCGCAACAAGGTCGGCCGCAACAGCTTCTATCGGTTGAACGCCAGGGGACGGCAGACCTTCGACACCGCGACGCGGCACATCTACGATCCGCCGCCGTCGGACTGGACCGGCCGCTTTGAGCTGCTGTTGATCGGCAATGCCGAGGACCGCGACGCCGCGCGCGAGGCGCTGAAGAATGCCGGCTTCGGCAGCCCGGTGCCCGGCGTGTGGGTCGCACCCTCGGGCGTGCCGATCCCCGATGAAGCGTCGCGCGCGATCCGTCTCGAAGTCTCCGCGGAGGATGACAGCGGGCGCCGGCTGCTCAGCGAAAGCTGGCCGCTCGATCGCACCGCGGACGCCTATCTGAAGTTCATGAAGACGTTCGAGCCGCTGCACGGCTGGATCATCCGAGGCGAGAGGCTGAGCGACGCCGACGCCTTCACCGCACGCATTCTTCTGATCCACCACTACCGCCGGGTCGTGCTGCGCGATCCGCTGCTGCCGTATCAATTGCTGCCGAAGGATTGGCCGGGCAGGGCCGCGCGGAAACTCTGCGGCGAGATCTATCGCGGGCTGCTTTCGCCGTCGGAACAATGGCTTGACGACCACGCCACCAACGAGGCCGGGCCGCTGCCGAAGCCCAACGGGGCCGTGGCGCGCCGTTTCGAGGGCACCTGAACATATTACAAAAAATTCTTGCATTTTAAAATTTGTGTTATATATTCCTGCCCAACAACACACTGGGAGGTCGGCCATGTATACGCAGGCGCTCAACTCATCCGACGGCGACGATCGCGGCGTCGAGGATGTCGCCCGTGCCAGTCAGTTCCAGGCCCGCATCGATGCCGACGAGCGCATCGAGCCGAATGACTGGATGCCGGCAGCGTACCGCAAGACGCTGACCCGGCAGATTTCCCAGCACGCCCACTCCGAAATCGTCGGCATGCTTCCCGAGGGCAACTGGATCACCCGCGCGCCGTCGCTGCGTCGCAAGGCCGCGCTGCTGGCCAAGGTGCAGGACGAATGCGGCCACGGGCTCTATCTCTACGCCGCCGCCGAGACGCTCGGCACCTCGCGCGAAGAGCTCGTCGACGCGATGCTGTCGGGCAAGGCGAAATATTCCTCGATCTTCAATTATCCGACGCTGACCTGGGCTGACATCGGCACCGTCGGCTGGCTGGTCGACGGCGCGGCGATCATGAACCAGATCCCGCTCTGCCGCTGTTCCTACGGGCCCTATGCGCGCGCGATGATCCGCGTCTGCAAGGAGGAGTCGTTCCATCAGCGCCAGGGCTTCGAGATCATGGTGACGTTGTGCCGCGGCACCGCGGAGCAGAAGGCGATGGCGCAGAACGCGCTCGATCGCTGGTGGTGGCCGGTGCTGATGATGTTCGGCCCACCGGACCAGGTGAGCCAGCACAGCGACACCTCGACCAAATGGAAGATCAAGCGCTTCTCCAATGACGAGCTGCGCCAGAAATTCATCGACGCCACCGTACCGCAAGCCGAGTTCCTCGGGCTGACGATTCCCGATCCCGGCATGAAGCAGAACGAAAACGGCAATTGGGAACACAGCCCGATCGACTGGGACGAGTTCAAGCAGGTGCTGGCAGGCAACGGTCCCTGCAACCGCGATCGCCTTGCCGCCCGCCGCAAGGCGCATGAAGAAGGCGCCTGGGTGCGTGAAGCCGCGATGGCCTATGCCGAGAAGCGCAAGAGCCGCCAGCTCGCGCAAGCCGCAGAATAGGGAGCGCCGCCATGGCCACGCCGAACGTTCCGCTCTGGGAAGTCTTCATCCGCAGCCGCAACGGGCTTGCGCACAAGCATGTCGGCTCGCTGCACGCGGCCGACGCCACGCTGGCGCTGCAGGCCGCGCGCGACATCTACACCCGGCGCGGCGAGGGGCTGTCGATCTGGGTGGTGCCCTCGAACGCGATCACCGCGTCCGATCCGTCCGAGAAGGGCATGATGTTCGAGCCGGCAGAATCCAAGATCTACCGTCACCCGACCTTCTACGACGTCCCCGACGAAGTCGGGCATATGTGACTCTCATCCGTCATGGTGAGGAGGCGCGTAGCGCCGTCTCGAACCATGACGCCCCGATCGCAATCGCGGCCATCCTTCGAGACGCCTGCTGCGCAGGCTCCTCAGGATGACGTCGAGCAAGTGGATGCAGGTGGAATAGAGAACATGGCAACCGCCAATATCGAAGTCTCCGAAACGCCGCTGGTGCTCTACGCGCTGCGCCGCGCCGACGATGCGCTGATCCTCGGCCATCGCCTCTCCGAATGGTGCGGCCATGCGCCCGCGATGGAAGAGGACATGGCGCTCGCCAATATGGGTCTCGACCTGCTCGGCCAGGCCCGCGAGCTCTACACTTATGCTGCCAAGGTCGAAGGCCGCGGCAATGACGAAGACAAGTTCGCCTATCTGCGCGACGTCAGGCAGTATCGCAATCTCCTGCTGGTCGAGCAGCCGAATGGCGACTTCGCCCGCACCATGGTGCGGCAGTTCTTCCACGCGGCGTTCGCCGATCTCTACTGGCGCGCGATGATGGCGTCGTCAGATCCGACCTTCGCCGCGATCGCGGCGAAGTCGGAGAAGGAGAGTGCCTATCACCTGCGGCATTCGTCGGAATGGATCGTCCGCCTCGGTGACGGCACCGAGGAGAGCCATCGCCGCGCGCAGGATGCGATCGACGACCTCTGGGCCTATACCGGCGAGATGTTCGCGGTCGACGACGGCGAGCGCAGCCTGATCGATGCCGGCATCGCAATCGACCCGGCGGCGCTGCAGCCGCGCTGGCTGAAGACGGTTACAGGCATCGTCAACGAGGCGACGCTGGCGCTGCCATCCGGCAACTGGATGCAGCAGGGCGGCCGCAGCGGCCGGCACAGCGAGCATCTCGGCCATCTCCTCAGCGAGCTGCAGTCGATGCAGCGGACCTTCCCGGGGGCAACATGGTGACGGCGGCACTCAGCGATGCCGATCTGCGCCGGCGCGCCTGGAGCGCGGCCGCGCAGGTGGTCGATCCCGAGATTCCGGTGCTGACCATTGCCGATCTCGGCGTGCTGCGCGATGTCGCCGTCCACGACGGCCATGTCGAGGTCGCGATCACGCCGACCTATTCCGGCTGTCCGGCGATGAACATGATCGCGCTCGAGATCGAGCTCGCACTGGAGCGCGAAGGCATTCACCGGCCGAAGGTGCGCACCGTGCTGTCGCCGGCCTGGACCACCGACTGGATGAGCGAGGACGGCCGGCGCAAGCTCAGGGAATACGGCATCGCGCCGCCGCTGCCGGGCTCCTCGCGCCGCGCGCTGTTCGGCGAGCAGCAGGTGCCGTGCCCGCAATGCGGATCGGGCGATACCGAACTGCTGTCCGAATTCGGCTCGACCTCCTGCAAGGCGCTGTGGCGTTGCAAGAGCTGCCGTGAACCCTTCGACTACTTCAAGTGTCATTGACCATGTCGACCCCGCGCTTTCACCGTCTGTCCGTCAGCGATCTGCGCCGCGAGGCGTCGGACGCCATCTCGATGACTTTTGCGATCCCCGACGATCTGCAAGGCGACTACCGCTTCACGCCGGGACAATATCTGACGCTGCGCACCACGATGGACGGCGAGGAAGTCCGCCGCTCCTATTCGATCTGCTCGGGTCCCGACGATGGCGAGCTGCGCATCGCGGTGAAGAAGGTCGACGGCGGCGCCTTCTCGAACTGGGCCGCCGATGAGATCAAGGCCGGCGACGAGCTCGACGTGATGACGCCGACCGGCCGTTTCGGCGTCGCGCATGCGCCGGGTGAAGCGCGGACCTATGTCGGCTTCGCTGCTGGCAGCGGCATCACGCCGATCCTCTCGATCATCAAGGGCGTGCTGGCGCGCGAGCCGGACAGCCGGTTCTTCCTGTTCTACGGCAATCGCTCGACCGAAGGCGTCATGTTCCGCGAGGCGCTGGAGGAGCTGAAGGACCGCTTCATGCAGCGGCTGTCGGTGTTCCACGTGATCTCGGGCGAGGAGCAGGACATTCCGATCCTGCACGGCCGGCTCGACGGCGAGAAGGTGCGGGTACTGCTGCGCTCGCTGGTGCCGGCTGCGACCGTCGATCACGTCTTCGTCTGCGGCCCGGCCGCGATGAGCGAGACCATCGAGGCGACCTGCCGCGAGATCGGCATCGCCGACGAGCGCATCCATGTCGAACGCTTCGTGTCGGAATTCGGCGGCAAGCCGCGTCCGAAAGTGGTCGTTCCCGCCGGCGCGCCGCCGAAGGCAATCGCCGGATTGATCATCGACGGCAAGCGCCGCGAGGTCCCGGTGGCCGACGGCGAGTCGATCCTCGACGCCGCGCTGCGTGCCGGCATGGACCTGCCGTTCGCCTGCAAGGGCGGCATGTGCTCGACCTGCCGCGCCAAGCTGGTCGAAGGCGAGGCCCCGATGGATCTGAACTATTCGCTGGAGCCGTGGGAGCTGAAGGCGGGGTTCATCCTCACCTGCCAGGCCAAGCCGTGCTCCGGCAAGGTCGTGGTCGACTACGACCACGTCTGATTGTTGATCGTCATTCCGGGGCGATGCGCAGCGTCGAACCGCAGATGCGCAATGGCGCATCGGGGAATCTCGAGATTCCGGGTCTGGTCCTTCGGACCATCCCGGAATGACGGAAGAAGCGTTGACGCCTCACGCGTCGCGCCCAACACTGATGTGACACCAAGAGGCCCTTGCAACGGGCCCGCGCACAGGGAGTTCGATGTGAACGTGAAGGCCACGCTATCGCCCGAGGACGTCGCCCGCGCCTGCGCGGATGCGATGTGGAAGGAAGACGACGCCAGCAAGGGCCTCGGCATGGAGCTTGTTGAGATCAGGCCGGGGCGGGCCGTGATGGCGATGACGGTGCAGCCGCACATGGTCAACGGCCAGCGCATCTGCCATGGCGGCTACATCTTCACGCTGGCGGATTCCGCCTTCGCCTTTGCCTGCAACAGCCGCAACGATCGCGCGGTGGCGGCGCAGGGCGACATCACCTTCATCCGGCCCGGCAAGCTCGGCGACCGTCTGGTGGCGAGCGCGCACGAGATCTCGCGCGGCGGCCATTCGGGAATTTACGACGTGCGCGTCACTGCCGGCGACAGCGTGATCGCCGAATTCCGCGGACATTCGCGGGTGATCCAAGGCAACTGGCTGCCGGACACGGACATCAAGGCATCATGATTTCGGGAGACATGTGATGGTGACGGCAAAGCTCAAGGTCAGGGATGGCGGCTATCACGCCGAGCTCGACGCCGCCGAACGCGCCTCGCGCGACGAGATCATGGCGCTGCAGACCAGGCGGCTCGCCTGGTCGCTCAAGCACGCCTATGACAATGTCGCGCATTACAAGAAGAGTTTTGATGCCGCCGGCGTCCATCCGTCCGATTTCAGGCAGCTTTCCGATCTCGAAAAATTTCCGTTCACGGTGAAGACGGATCTGCGCGACAATTATCCGTTCAACATGTTCGCAGTGCCGCGCGAGCAGCTGGTGCGGGTCCACGCGTCGTCTGGCACGACCGGCAAGCCGATCGTGGTCGGCTACACCAGGGCGGACATCGACACCTGGGCGGATGTGATGGCGCGCTCGATCCGCGCCGCCGGCGGCCGCACCGGGATGCTGATGCACAATGCCTATGGCTATGGCCTGTTCACCGGCGGCCTCGGCGCGCATTACGGCGCCGAGCGGCTCGGCTGTACGGTGATCCCGATCTCCGGCGGCATGACCGAACGGCAGGTGCAGCTGATCAACGATTTCAAGCCCGACATCATCACGGTGACGCCAAGCTACATGCTGGCGATCCTCGACGAGTTCAAACGGCAGGGGCTCGATCCGCGAAAATCATCGCTGAAGTTCGGCATCTTCGGCGCCGAGCCATGGACCAACGCGATGCGCGTCGAGATCGAGCACGCCTTCGACATGGACGCCACCGACATCTATGGTCTGTCGGAGGTGATGGGGCCCGGCGTCGCGCAGGAATGCGTGGAGACCAAGGACGGCCTGCACATCTGGGAAGACCACTTCTACCCCGAGGTGATCGACCCCCTGACCGGCAAGGTGCTTGCTGACGGCGAGAAGGGCGAGCTGGTGTTCACCTCGCTGACCAAGGAAGGCTTTCCGATCATCCGCTACCGCACCCGCGACCTGACGCGGCTGTTGCCGGGCACGGCGCGGCCCGGCATGCGGCGGATGGAGAAGGTGACCGGCCGTTCCGACGATATGATCATCCTGCGCGGCGTCAACGTGTTCCCGACCCAGATCGAGGAGGCCCTGCTGGCGACCGACTGGTGCGGCGGCCATTTTGTGATTGAATTGACCCGCGAGGGCCGGATGGACGAGATGACGGTGCTAGCCGAAGCCCGTCCCGAAAGCTCGGACGGCGAAGGGCTGACCGCGCACGCCGAGAAGCTCTCCGCCTTCATCAAGAACACGATCGGCATCTCCACCCGCATCCGCGTCGTCGCCCCCGAGACGCTAGAACGGTCGCTCGGCAAGGCGAAACGTGTTTACGACAAGCGGCCGAAGGCCTAGCCTTGCGCCCACAGCAAGAGGGCGCAGGGTTCGATGGCAAATTCGACTGAAACCACCGCCGCTGAGATCGTGGCGGCGATCCGCGACGGGAAGGTGACGGCGGTCAGCGTCGTCGAGGCGGCGCTCGATCGCGCCGAGCGGCTCAAGGACCTCAACGCATTCATCGTGCTGAACCGCGACGGCGCACTTGCCGCCGCGCGCCAGGTCGATGCCGGGACGCGGACCGGCGTGCTGGCCGGGCTTCCGATCGTCGTCAAGGACAACATCAACACATCAGATCTGCCGACATCGGGCGGCACGGCGGCGCTGCAACACGCGCGACCTGCGCGCAATGCGCCGTCGCTGCAAAAGCTGCTCGACGCCGGTGCTATCGTCATCGGCAAGACCAATTTGCACGAGCTCGCCTTCGGCATCACCAGCACCAATCTTGCGCCGTTCGCGGGACCTGTGAGGAATCCGTACGACACCAGCCGGATTCCGGGCGGGTCGTCGGGCGGAACGTCCGCGGCGATCGCCGCGCGTATCGCCACCTGTGGCCTCGGATCCGACACCGGCGGCTCGACCCGCGTGCCCGCGGCGCTGACCGGCACCGTCGGCTTACGGCCGTCGGTCGGCAATGGCGGCGCCGAGCGGCGCTACCACGATGACAATCAGGTGGTTCCGATCAGCCATACCCGCGACACCATCGGCCCGATGGGCCGCACGGTCGCCGATGTCGCGCTGCTCGATGCCGTGATTACAGGCACGCCGCTCGCCACTAGCATTCCGTTGCGCGGCGTGCGTCTCGGCATTCCCGCCTGCTTCTGGAGCGGCCTCGATCGCGACGTCGAGGCGGTTACCCGCGCAGCCTGCGCACGGCTCACGGCGGCTGGCGTGGTGCTGGTCGATGTCGATATGCCTGACCTGTTCGAGCAGAACGGCAAGGTGTCCTTCGTGGTCGCGCTGCATGAACCGATCGCCGATATCCCGGCCTGGCTCGCCGCCTCCGGGATCGAGGGAATCACGCTTGCCGATATCGCCGCGAAGGTCGCCAGCCCCGACGTCATCGGCGCGTTCGGGGCCATCACCACGGACGCCTTCGGCGCCGCCTATGATGATGCGATCAAGGTGCAGCGGCCGGCGCTGCAGGCGATCTATGCCGCCTATATCAGGGACAACAAACTGGATGCCATCCTGTTTCCGACCACGATCGCGCCTGCGTCGGTCATCGATGAAAAGAACGGGTCCGGCGACATGTCGGTCAATGGCGGCGAGCCGGCGCCGACTTTCGGCACCATGATCCGCAACACCGATCCCGGCAGCAACGCCGGCCTTCCCGGCTTGTCGCTCTATGCCGGAATGACGCCGGGCGGATTGCCGGTCGGGCTCGAGATCGATGGTGCGGTCGGCAGCGATGCCAGACTGCTCGGGCTCGGCTTGTCGATCGAGGCGATCCTGGGCACGGCCCCGCCGCCGAAGCTCTGAGTCCACCGGCCGCAACAAGTCCCTTGAATTGGTCGGTCAGTCGATTAGTCATGGCGTTGGAGCGTGGCCTCGCGTCACGCAAAACGACCAAGACTGGAATCTCCATGCCGTCGGCTCTCCATCCCAATCCTGATCAGGTCGAAGCGCGTTGCGTGCGCCTGTTGACCAAGGCGGAGAATGCAGCGGCCGTGGCGCCGGTGGTCGAGACCCATGCACTTTCGTGCGGGGGCAACGACGTCCTGATCGAGGTGAAGGCGGCGGCAGTCAATCCGTCCGACGTGAAGGCCGCGACCGGGCTGATGCCCTATGCCGTGTTCCCGCGCACCTCCGGCCGCGACTATGCCGGCGTCGTGATTGACGGTCCGTCGGGCTTGATCGGGCGCGAGGTGTTCGGCTCATCAGGCGATCTCGGCATCCGCCGCGACGGCACCCACGCCACGCATCTCGTGGTCGAGCGCGATGCCGTGGTGGAAAAACCCGCCGGCATTTCCTGGGACGAAGCCGCCGGGATCGGCGTGCCCTTTGTCACCGCGATGGAAGGCCTGCGCCGCGCCGGACTGCCGAAGGCGGGCGAGACCGTGCTCGTGATGGGCGTCAACGGCAAGGTCGGCCAGGCCGCCGTGCAGATCGCAAGCTGGCACGGTGCGCGCGCGATCGGCGTGGTGCGCAAGAGCGAGCCCTATGAGGGCCACACGAATTCGCCGGTCGAGGTGATCGATGCCTCCACCACCGATGTCGCCGCGCGGGTGCGTGAGCTGACCGGCGGCAAGGGCGCCGACATCGTCTACAACACGGTCGGCGATCCCTATTTCCAGGCCGCGCACAAGTCGCTGGCGCTGCGCGGCCGGCAGATCCTGATCGCCGCGGTCGACCGCATCGTGCAGTTCAACATCCTCGAATTCTACCGCGGACAGCACACCTATGTCGGCATCGACACGCTCGCGCTGTCGTCGGTTGCGACCGGCGAGGTGCTGCGCGAGCTCGCGCCGGGCTTTGCCAGCGGGCATCTGAAGCCGTTTCCGATCAGGCAGAACGCGATCTATCCGTTGGAACAGGCCAAGGCGGCGTTCGTTGCCGTCGCCGGCTCGTCGCGCGACCGCGTGATCCTGCGACCGTAATTCACCGTCATTGCGAGGAGCGAAGCGACGAAGCAATCCATTCTCTCCCGTTGTGGTGGTATGGATTGCTTCGCTTCGCTCGCAATGACGAACTCTTGAGGACCCTTGCATGGACTCCGCCACGATCGTCATCCTCGCCGCCCTGATCATCGGCCTGATCTACGGCTCGGTCGGACTCGTCAGCGGCTTCTGCATGATGAGCGGGCTGCGCGGCTTGTGGGCGGAGGGCGACGGCCGGCTGGGGCGTACCTACGCGTTGGCGATGGGCGTTGCGATCGCGGCCTCGCAGCTGCTGGCGGCGGCGGGCCTCGTCGATCTCGGCAAGTCGATCTATCTGCAACCGTCATTCTCGGCGCCGGTGATGTTCCTCGGCGGCCTGCTGTTCGGTTACGGCATGGTGCTGTCGAATGGCTGTGGCTCGCGCGCGCTGGTGCTGCTCGGTCGCGGCAATCTGCGCTCGTTCGTGGTCGTCATCGTGCTCGGCATTTTTGCCGAGATGACGCTGAAGGGACTGATCGCGCCTATGCGGATCGCGATGGTGCAGACGTCTCAGGCCACGGTCGCCGCCAATTCGGTGCCGGCCTTGCTGGCAAGCGCCGGCCTTGGTGCGGTGCCGGCGCGGATGATCGCGGCCTCGGTGCTCGCGGCCGTGCTGATCATCTTCGCCTTCGCTTATGCGCCGTTCCGAAAATCGCCCGGCCAGATCGCGGCCGGCCTGATCGTCGGCCTGCTGGTGGCGGCAGGCTGGTACGCGACCGGCTATCTCGGCGCCGATGATTTCAATCCGGTGCCGGTGACGTCGCTGACCTTCATCGCGCCGATCGCCGACGCGCTGCAATATGTGATGCTGTCGACCGGCTCGACGCTCAATTTCGGCATCGTCACCGTGTTCGGCGTGTTTGCCGGCAGCCTGATTACGGCGCTTGCCACCGGACGCTTCGAGCTCGAAGGCTATCGGTCGCCGCAGCACATGCTGCGCTCGGCCGGCGGCGCCGCGCTGATGGGGGCGGGCGGCGTGATGGCCTTCGGCTGCTCGGTCGGGCAGGGGCTGACCGGGCTGTCGACGCTGTCGCTGTCGTCGTTCATCGCTATCGCCGGCATCCTGCTCGGCACCGGCGCAGGTCTGCGCGGGGCCTTGCGGGTCAGGCCGCTTGCGACGGCCTAGGGCGCTTACTCATAACCGGCGGCTTCCGGTCATAAAGCGGAAGTTGCCCGGTTCGGTAGTTATCGGCGGCTTATGACCCAGAGCTGTCATTGTGCCGCCGGTAGAAAAGGATAGGCTTAGCGTCGAAACGAGGTCGGTTGTGGGCCGTATATCCGCTGCCGCATCACGAATTAGATCGGTGGGGCCATGGCAGTAAAAAAAGACACGGGAACGCCACAGGCAAAAAGCGTCGAGCTTCTGGTAGCGATGACCGGCAAGGCGAGTCCTGCGAAAGCGGCCGAAGGCGACAAGCCGGTATTTGCCTATATCGAGAGCCTTCCCGAACCGCAGAAGAGCATCGCCAAACATGTCGATGCCTTGGCCGCCAAGGCAATCCCCGACCTCAAACGCGCGGTGAAATGGGGAATGGCTTACTATGGCGTTCCCGATGGGTGGTGCTTCTCTTCCGGCGCCTTCGTCGGTCACCTGAAGCTGATGTTCATCCGAGGCAACGAACTACAACCGGAACCCCCAGTGACACCGTTCAGAATGGGCAAGGCCACCCGCGGCGTCGAGTTGACCGCCATGGACGAGTTCGACGACGACCAGGTGCTTTCGTGGATGGCTCAGGCCGCCAAGAAACCGTACGTCACGGCGGCGATGAAGAAGAAGAAATAGGCCTCCTGGCGGCTGCCGCTTCTGGCCCAAGGCCGACATGCAGCGACGTCGGTTTCGACGTCAGCTTCCGAGACCGAAGCGGACGTGACGAATCCATGAGTACAGGCCCTAATTACGCACGCGCCGGTGCATCCGCGAGCGAGCTCAGCGCGATGCCGCCGACGATCAGGGCCGCGGCAATCGCGAGCGACAGATCTATCGGTTCGCCGAGCAGCAGCGCCGCGGTGACGATCCCGACGATCGGCGTCCCCGTCGTGCCGAGTGAGGTCGTGAGCGCCGGCAGGCTCTTGTTGACCATCGACATCGCCCAATAGGCGAGCGCCGTGCCGATGAAGCCGGAATAGAGGAACAGCAGCACGAGGTGCGGCGACCAATTCACCTCGGGCACGCCCTCGGTGACCAGCGCCGTCGTCGTCAGCACCAGCACCTGCCACAGCAGGAGCTGCAGCGGCGTCGCGATCCAGCGGTGCGAGCGGATATAGATGATGTTGGCGGCCCAGCAGATCGCAGCGACGATGATCATGCCGGCGCCGGCGATGATGTGCAGATTGCTCCAGTCCAGCGACGCCGGGTTGAGGATCACGCAGAGGCCGGCGAGCCCCGACGCGACCCCGACCAGCTTCAATGTACCGAGCCGTTCGGTGCGCGCGGCACCGGCGGCAAGAGCGACCCAGAGCGGCGTGGTGTAGCCGAGCACCACGCCCTTGCTCGCCGGCAGATAGCGCAGGCCGGCGGCGGTCAGTGTCGAGAAGAACGTCATGTGCAGCAGCGCGACGCTGAGCACGACAGGGACATCGGCGATCCGCGGAATGATCAGATTGCCGCTGGCGCGCAGGATCACCAGCAGGGCGATCAGCGCGATCCAGCTGCGGATCGACGCGGTCCATAGCAGCGGCACCGCCTGGACCAGCGATTTCGTCACCGACCAGTTGATGCCCCAGGCCAGCACCACGACGATGAACAAAGCGGCGGCTTTGGCCGGCGACAGCGATTGATTCACGGCAGCGTCCTTGCAGGCGATACCGCTTGTGAATAGGATCATGCTGGCTCTCTCGAAAGGGCCAGATTTGATAGACTGAAGGAGCCAGATTGATCCTCGCCGAATTGCTCGTGCTGAAGCGGTCGGATGATGCCGGCCTGGCCGCGCAGCTGACGGGGCAGCTGCGCGCGCTGATGGCAAGCGGCCGGATCAGGAGCGGCGCCGTGCTGCCGTCGAGCCGCAGTCTCTCGGCCGAGCTCGACGTGTCGCGCAACACGGTGACGCATGCCTATGAGCAGCTCGCGGCCGAGGGATATCTGCGCGTCGCCGCGCGGCGCCGGCCGGTGGTCACCGACGATATCGAGGCGCGCTTTGCCAAGGCTATGCCGGCGCCACGGCGAGACGCCGCCCGCAAGCCGCTGCTGTCGCCCTGGGCCTTGCAGCTCTCCGAGACGGATTGGCCGCTGTCGTACCAGGCCGAATTCCGGCCGCTGCGTCCCGGGTTTGCGGACGCGCGCGAGTTTCCGCACGAGCTCTGGGCGCGCTGCCTGCGCCGCAGCGCGCTGCGCCGCCGTTTCAACGACCAGACCATGGTCAACCGGCCAGCGCTGCGCGAAGCCTTGCGCGACTACCTCGAAATCAACCGCGGCGTGCACGCCGAGGCCGACCAGATCCTGATTCCTGCCGACCGCGCAGGCGGCGCTGACGCTGATCGCGGCGACCACCATCGTCGCCGGTGATGCGGTGTGGACCGAGGATCCCGGATATCCCGGCGCCGCAGCGGCGTTTCGCGCGGCCGGCGCCGACGTCGTCGGCGTCAGGCTGGATCAATGGGGCATGATGCGGGTGCGCGCGGTGCGCGCGCCGAAGCTGATCTTCACGACGCCGTCGCATCAGCACCCGACCGGACGAGTGATGCCGGTTGCGCGCCGCACCGAGCTGCTGGCGACGGCCGAGCCCGGCAAGACCTGGATCGTCGAGGACGATTACGACGGCGAATTTCACTATGACAGCCGCCCGATGCCGGCCCTGCAAGGGCTCGACCGCGAGGGGCGCGTGCTCTATCTCGGCACCTTCCCCAAGGCGATGACCGCCGATATCCGCATCGGCTATCTGGTGGTGCCGCCACAGCTGGCGCGGACGATGGAGATCGCGCAGCGGCATCTCGGGCTGATCGCCTCCGTGCATGTCCAGGAGGCGCTGGCCGGCTTCATAGCGGACGGGCATTTCCTGGCCCATGTCAGGCGGATGCGGCGCATCTATCGCGCGCGCCGGGACCACCTCGCCGCCGCGCTGGCGCGGCAGCTCGGCGAGGTGCTCGCGGCCGAGGTCCCGCCCGGCGGCATGCAATTGATCGCCCGCTTCAAGGACGGCGGCGCCGACCAGAGCGCCGTGGCGCGGCTGGTTGCCGCCGGCGTCGAGGTGCGCGCGCTGTCGAGCCTCGCGCTGGAACGGCCGCGCGACCATGGCTTGTTGCTCGGCTTCGCCGCCTGGCGCGAGAACGAGATCGGCGCGGCGGTCCGGATCATGGCGAACTGCCTGGCCGGCAAGCGCGCGGCGCGTGGGTAGAAGGGCGCTCGCACGATTTCGGAATAATGGAAGAATATCCCTGAGTTGCCCGACGCGTCAAGTTGCCTTGTCGAACACCGGCGGCCGCCGGCTACTTTGCATGGGGTTGTTTTCGATATTTCAAGTGGAGAGCGGATACAGCTGACATGCTGCTTCGGCTCGGCCCATCTCGCTGCGTCGCAGGTTCTACTCCGCCGCCTTGGTGACGATCCGTACCTCCGATGTCAGCGTCTTGTGCACCGGGCATTTGTCGGCGATCTCCATCAGCCGCTTGCGCTGATCGACGTCGAGCTCGCCCTCAATCCGGATGACACGGTCGATCTGGTCGAGCATGCCCTCGCGCGTCTCGCACTCCTCGCAATCCTTTGGGTAGATCTTGTTGTGTTGGAGCGTCACGGTGATGCGATCGACGGGCAGCGACTTGCGGTCGGCATACATCCGCATCGTCATCGAGGTGCAGGCCCCGAGCCCGGTGAGCAGGAAATCGTAAGGGCCGGGACCGGTATCCTGACCGCCGACGGCGGCCGGCTCGTCGGCCAGCATGCGGTGCGGCCCCGTGGTGACGATCTGCTGGAACTTGCTGGCGCGGGTCTCCTGCACCACGACGTTGCGCGGTGCGGCGCCGGTGTCTGCTGCCGGCTGGGGCGCGAGATCGACGTAGCGTTCCGCCCAGGCGCCGATCAGGTCGGCGACATAGGCGGCATCCTGCTTGCCGCTGAGGAGATGGTCCGCACCCGCAAGCGAGACGAAGCTCTTGGGGTGTTTGGCGGCGATGAAGATATTGGTGGCGTTGTCGATGCCGACGGTGTCGTCGGTCGGCGAGTGCATGACCAGCAGCGCCTTGTGCAGCGTTTTGACCTGTGCCATCAGATTTTGCTCGGCGACGTCGTCGAGGAATTTGCGCTTGATGCGGAAGGGACGGCCGGCGAGCGACACTTCGCCTTCACCCTGCGTGCGGATGTCCTCGAGGCGGTCCTTGAAAAAATGCGTGACATGGGCGGGATCGGAGGGCGCGGCGATGGTTGCGACCGCCTTCGCCTCGGGGATCCGGCCTGCGGCTGCGAGGATCGCGGCGCCGCCCAGGCTGTGGCCAATCAGGATCGCGGGCGCCTTGCGCGTCTCGCGCAAATGGTCGGCGGCGCGGACGAGGTCGGCGACGTTCGACGAGAAGGTCGAGTTGGCGAAATCGCCCTCGCTGGAGCCGAGGCCGGTGAAATCGAACCGCAACGTGGCGATGCCCTTGGCGGCGAGCGCGACCGCGATGCGCTTTGCCGCCAGCACGTCCTTGCCGCAGGTGAAGCAGTGCGCGAACAGCGCATAGGCCTTGATCGGCCCGTCGGGCGCATCAAGTGCTGCGGCCAGCTGATGGCCGTCCACACCGGTGAATTGAAAGCGTTCGTGCGGCACGGGCAGGCTCCATTTTTCTTGGTGGTTGTCAGTCGCCAGAATAGCGCTGTTCGGCCCAGGGATCACCGCGATTGTGATAGCCGCGCACCTCCCAGAAGCCCGGCGCATCTTCGGTCAGGAATTCGATGCGCTGCAGCCATTTGGCGCTCTTCCAGAAATAGAGATGCGGCACCACGAGCCGCACCGGGCCGCCATGCTCCTGCTCGAGCGGCTTGCCCGACCAGCTATGGGCGAGCAGCGCGTCCTCGGCGGCAAAGTCCTCGAGCGGCAGGTTTGTCGTATAACCGTCATAGGAATGCAGCGCGACGAAGCGCGCGTCCTCGCGCGGCTGGCAGGCGGCGAGCAAGTCGCGTGTTGCGAGCCCCTCCCACTGATTGTCGTAGCGCGACCAGGTGGTGACGCAGTGGATGTCGGAGACGAATTGCGTCTGCGGCTGCGCCATGAATTGCGGCCAGCTCCAGTAGATCGTCTGCTCCACCGCACCGTAGACGTCGAGCCGCCAGCGCTCCTGCGTGACGTTGGGCATCAGCCCGAGATCGAGCACCGGCCAGTCTGCCGTCAAATGCTGGCCCGGCGGCAGGCGCTGCTCCTCCGGCCGGGTGATCTCGCCGGTGAGGAACTTGCCTTCGCGCGCCCAGCGTTGCTTGCTGCGCGTCAGCTTGCTCTCGGGCGGTTCCTGGTCGTCGGTCATTGGCGTCGTGTCATCATTCGTGGCGATGCATCGCGGATTCGTGCTTGGTGTCGCGCATCGTCGAATAGATCAAGAGCGACAGGAAGATCATGCCGCTGAGGTAATAATAGAACCAGTCCTCGTGTCCGACGCTCTTGAAATACAGCGCGACCGCGGGCGCGGTGCCGCCGAAGATCGATACCGTGATGGCATAGGGTAGGCCGACGCCGAGTGCGCGGACGTTGGTCGGGAACAGCTCGGCCTTCACGATTGCATTGATCGAGGTTTAGCCGGCGACGAAGATCCAGGCGCCGCAGATCAGGAGGAAGGCGATGAAGGGCGACTTGGTGTCCTTCAGCGCGGTCAGAATCGGCACTGTCGAGATCGTGCCGACGACACCGAAGAAGATCAAAAGCGGCTTGCGGCCGATGCGGTCGGAGAGGCCGCCATAGATTGGCTGCAGGATGGTCGCGAAGATCAGCGAGCCGAAGATCACGAAGGTGGTCTGGTCCTCGGTCAGCCCGACCGACAGTTTGACGAAGGTCTGCATGTAGGTGGTGAAGGTGTAGAACGCCGCGGTGCCGCCGGCGGTGAGGCCGACCACCAGCAGCAATTCGCGCGGGTAGTTCAACAGGCCGATGATCGAGCCGGTCGGCTTGGAGACCTTCTTGGCCTCCTCGAACGCCTCGGTCTCGTGCAGGCCGCGCCGCATCACCGCTGCGAAGATCGCAAGCCCGGCGCCGATCACGAACGGAATCCGCCAGCCCCAGGCCTTCAGCTCGTCCGAAGTCAGGAATACCTTCTGCAG
Source organism: Bradyrhizobium sp. 26S5 (assembly GCF_036923295.1). Classification (NCBI taxonomy): domain Bacteria; kingdom Pseudomonadati; phylum Pseudomonadota; class Alphaproteobacteria; order Hyphomicrobiales; family Nitrobacteraceae; genus Bradyrhizobium; species Bradyrhizobium sp. 26S5. The sequence goes on from NZ_CP145948.1 coordinate 3,047,659, forward strand.
CAGCAAGAGCACGATGATCGCGGTGAGCTGGCCGCCGATCAGGGTGACGTATTGGAAGCTCGAATAGAAGCCGCGGTGCTTGGGGTCGGCGACCTCGCTGAGATAGGTGGCGCTGGCGCCATATTCGCCGCCGAGGCTCAACCCCTCGATGATGCGGGCCAGCGCCAGGATCGCCGGCGCGGCAATGCCGATGCTGGCATAGGTCGGCGTCACTGCGATGATCAGCGAGCCGAAGCACATGCAGACCACGGATAACGTCAGCGACAGCCGGCGGCCGTAGCGGTCGGCGACGTAGCCGAACAGCCAGCCGCCGAGCGGGCGCATCAGGAAGGTCGCGGCAAACAGCACGGCGGCATTGAGCTGCTGCACCACCGGATCGCTGTGCGGGAAGAACGCCGGTGCGAAATAGAGCGCGAAGGCGGTATAGGCGTAGAAATCATACCACTCGACGAGATTGCCGACCGAGCCGATGAAGATCGCCTTCACCCGCCGCTCGACGTCGTGGATGTCGAGATGATCGCTCGCGGATTGAGCGGTTTGATCGGTCATAAGCTAGCCTCCCGGACTCGTCGGTTCGATTCCGGGGCAAGCTACCTCATTGAATGGTGCGATGTAACTGCTGTGTCCGGCCGCTCAGGCGGTCTTGCCGAACAGAACAGGCAGTTGACGCGGCCCGCGCACCGTGCCTTCGGACCAGGTGACCTTGCCGGCTGGATCGAGCCGGAAATCCGGAATCCGCTTCAGCCATTCCTCGATCGCGACCTGCATCTCCATCCGCGCCAGATTGGAACCGACGCAGCGGTGAATGCCGAGGCCGAAGGCGGCGTGGCGGTTCTCCTTGCGGTCGATCACCACCTTGTCCGCGTTGGGGAACATGGCGGGGTCGCGATTCGCCGCCGGGAACGACAGCAGCACCATGTTGCCGGCCTTCACCGGGCAACCGGAGATCGTGGTCTCCTTCATCACCTCGCGCGCCATCGTCACCGGCGCATAGGCGCGCAGGAATTCCTCGATCGCAGTCGGGATCAGTGCCGGCTCCGCAATCAGCCGCTCGCGATCGGCCGGCGTCCTGGCGAGGTGCCAGAGCGAGGAGCCGATCGCGCTCCAGGTGGTGTCGATGCCGGCGATCAAAAGCAGCCGCAGCGAGCCGAGCACGTGCTCGTCGGTGAGCGGCTGGCCGCCGGGGCCCTTGGCCCGCAGCAGCTGCGAGATCAGGTCGTCGCCCGGCGCAACCTTGCGCTGCTCGAGATGGGCCATGAAATAGCCGGTCATCTCGCGCACGCCGTTCATCAGCTCGTCTTCGTTCTTGATGCCGAGCTCGAGGATCTGGTGGATCCATTTGATGAAGAGGTCGCCGTCCTTCTCGGGGATGCCGAGCATGTGGGCGATGGCGCGCACCGGGATGTGCTTGGTGTAGCGCGCCGCGGCGTCGCAATGGCCATCGGCGATGAATTCGTCGATCAGCTCGTTGCAGATCGCGCGCACCCGCGGCTCCAGCCGCGCCATCGCGTCCGGCGTGAACGGCGGCAGCAGCACCTGCTTGGCGGGCTTGTGCTCCGGCGGATCCGAGGTGATCGGCGGCGCGCGGGCGGTGATCTCGGGGCGGACGTCGCGCACGATGACGCGGCGCGAGGAGAAATGTTCGGTGTCGTAGGCGATTTCCTTCACCGCCTGATAGGTGGTCGGCATGTAGCAGCCGAGGAAGCGCTCGGTATGCACGACCGGCGAGGCTGAGCGCAGCGCCTCCCAGATCGGGAACGGATCGTCGGTCCAGACCGGGTCGGTGTGGTCGAAATCATGGACCCAGTCGGTGACCGGGGGATGTTCGGGCAGATAGGTTGCGGACGGGGAATCGGACATCAGCTCGTTCCTTCTCGTTCGATCAAACGCTTGGGCTCAACGGGAGGCGCGCGGCCGCCCCTTTTGGCCGTCATTCCTCGGTGACTTCGATCGCGATTTCCGGGCAATTGGTCTGCGCGAGCCAGGCCTTGTCCTCGAGCCCGGCCGGAACGGTCCCGTCGCCGGCCTCATGGGCATTGCCGTATTCGTCGAGCTCGAACAGTTCGGGGGCGAGTGATTTGCAGCGGGCGTGACCCTGGCATTTGTCCTGGTCGACGCGGATTCTGAGCTTGGACATGCAAGCACTCTCCCTCGGCTCTGGCGCACCGCAGGGCGCGCCGGGTTCCTCATGTCTTGATTACGCAAGTTCTAGCTTGCTTGGGCGGCCGGGCTCTTAACCTGACCACCAAGTTATAGCATATTACATTATCGTCGCGCTTGCGCGTCAAGCAAAAATTCAGCGATCATTGCCGCAATGGGACAAATCATTCGTAAGCCGTTCAAAACCTACCACCATGGCGACCTCCGCGAAGCCCTGATTCAGGCCGCGTTGCGCGAGGTCGAGCTTGGTGGTCCCGAAGCAATCAGCATCAAGGCGCTGGCCAAGCAGCTCGGCGTCTCGCAGCCGGCGCCGTACCGGCATTTCGCCGACCGCGAGGCGCTGCTCGAGGCGGTGACCGCGGAAGCGTTCCGGCAGTTCAACGTGATCATGCGCGAGGCGATCGAGCAGCCGGGCAAGGGATCGAAACTGTCGCGGTTTGCCCAGGCCGCGCTGGCCTTCGGGCTCCAGCGCCACGGCATCTACCGGCTGATGTTCGCATCGCGCACCATGGCCTGCGCGCCTGTTGGCAGTGAGCTGCACACCGCGGCGATGGACACGCTGGCGCTGCTGATCGAGTCGTTCGAGGCGCCGGCCGTCGGGCTGTTGCGCGAGCGCCAGGCGCTGAAGATCTGGGCCGGGCTGCACGGTATCGTAATGCTCGCCGAGCAGGGCCTGCTCACCGGCGAGTCCGCCCAGATCAGCCGCGAGGAGCTGTTGGACGAGATCGTCGAGCAGACCAAGCACGCACTCACCGTCGCGCTCAAGGCGACGGAAGACAAGGCGTAGAGCATGATCCGGAAAAGTGCGAAGCGGTTTTCCGAGAAGATCATGCTCAAACAAAGAGCTAAAGCGCGATGATGATTCAACCCAATCTCATCGCGCTTTAGGCTGCTTTATCTCGGCGGCCGCGGATCGATCGGAGTGGTGCCGCGCACGCCCAGAACATCCTCCAGCACCTTCGCACCAGCCAGAAGCTGCGCCTCGGCGCGCGGTTTGGCGACCACCTGCAGGCCGACCGGCAGGCCCGACGCGGTGAAGCCGCAGGGCAGCGACAGCGCCGGGCAGCAGGCCAGCGTGATCGCATAGACGATGCCGAGCCATTCGACGTAATTGTCGAACGCCTTGCCGTCGCATTCGGCGACATAGCGGTTCTCGATCGGGAATGGCGGCACGATGGTCGCGGGCGCCAGCAGCAGATCGTAGGTCTCGAAGAATTCGAGCGCACGTGCGGTCATCGCGACGCGCTGCGCTTCAGCGCGCTCGAGCTTCTCGACCGTGAGCTTGAGGCCTTCCTCGATGTTCCAGATCACCTCGGGCTTGAGCAGGTCGCGCTTGGTGCGCAGCAGTTCGGCCTTGCTGATCGCGAAATCGAACGCGCGCAGCACGTGGAAGCATTCATGGGCCTCGCGCAAATCGGGATGGGCTTCCTCGACGATCGCGCCGGCTTCCGCAAAACGCTCCGCCGCCTTGCGGGTCACCGCCTTGACCTCGGGATCAACGGGCGTGATGCCGAGATCGGGCGAATAGGCAATGCGCTTCGGCTTGCTGCCGGAGCGTGTCGCCGAGAGGAACGATGTCGGCAGCGCGGGCAGCGACAGCGGATCGGCGGCATGCTCGCCGCTCATTGCGTCCAGCAGCAACGCGAGGTCTTCGACATTGCGCGCCATCGGTCCCTGCACGCCGAGCGTGCGGTCGACGCCGAATTTCGGCGTGTGCGCGACGCGGCCGATTGACGGCCGCAAGCCCACGATGCCGCAGAAGCTTGCGGGGTTGCGCAAGCTGCCGCCCATGTCGGAGCCGTGGGCGAGCCACGCGGTGCCGCTCGCCAGTGCCGCCGCGGCGCCGCCGGAGGAGCCTGCGGCCGAGCGCGACGTATCCCAGGGATTGCGGGTCGGGCCGAACACCTCGTTGAAGGTGTTGGCGCCGGCGCCGAATTCCGGCGTGTTCGACTTGGCGTAGATCACGCCGCCATTCTCTTCGAGGCGCTCGACCAGGATGTCGGACTTCGCCGGGATGTTGTCCTTGAAGATCGGCGAGCCCAGCGTGGTCAGCACGCCTGACACGGCGGTGAGATCCTTGATCGGAACGGGAAGGCCGGCGAGCAGGCCGCGCTCGCCGACCGGCTTCTGCATCAGGGCCTTGGCGTGGCTGCGGGCGCGATCGAAGCAGAGTGTGGGCAGGGCGTTGACCTTGCCGTCGACCTCGGCGATGCGCTTTTCCAGCACATCGAGCAGATCGAGCGGCGTGACGTCACCGGCCTTCAGTTTCCCGACGACGGCACACGCCGTTTCCTTCACCAAGCCCTGATCAGCCATGCACCGTTGCTCCTATGTGTTCTGTTTGCTTGTGCTGTAGAACATTTCCTGCCGTTGTGGCAATGCGACGAGAACCGAGGGAGCAGGGATGGCAGAGTTGTTTTCCGCGCTGGACTGGCGCGCGATGAGCCAGCAGGAGCGCGACCTCGGCCTGAACAACGGCGTCGCCGTCAAGGGCAGTGCCGAGATCGCCGCCGGCTGGGAGCAGCGCTCGGCGGCGCTGCGGCAGCAGCATTCCGATCATCTCGATCTCAGATACGGCCCGCGTGAGCGCAACCGGATCGATTTCCTCAAGGCGCACGACGGCGCGCCGACGCTGCTGTTCATCCACGGCGGCTACTGGCAGACCCGCGCCAAGGAAGTGTTCACGATCTTCGCCGAGGGGCCGATGGCGCACGGCATCAATGTCGCGCTGATTGGCTACACGCTGGCGCCGGATGCGACGCTCGATGAGATCGTCGCCGAGATTCATGCCGGGATCGATTTTCTTGCGCAGCAATTGCCGGGCCTCGGTGCCGCTGCCGATGGCATGGTCGTGTCGGGCTGGTCGGCGGGTGGACATTTGACATCGATGGCGCTGTCGAACGCCCATGTTCGGGCCGGCATGGCGATCTCAGGCATCTACGACCTCGAGCCGATCAGGCACTCCTACCTCAACGAAAAGCTCAAGCTCGACGAAGCCGCATCGCGGCGCAATTCGCCGATGATGCAGCAGGGCGGTACGTCAAAGCCGCTGTCGCTGGTGGTCGGCAGCGCCGAGCTGTCGCTGCTGCGCAAGCAGACCGCCGATTTCGCCGGCCATCGCGCCCACTACGGCTTGCCGGTGACCTATGAAGAGATCCCCGGCGCCGATCATTTCTCGATCATGCACCAGATGCAGGCGCCGCAGGGCCGGATCACGACGCTGATCCGGCAATTGTTCGAGCGGACCGCGTCATCCTGAGGTGCGAGCCTCTTCGGCGCGCCTCGAAGGATGACGCAGCCCGTGGCCCATCCTTCGAGACGCCGCTTCGCGGCTCCTCCAGCGACAATGGCGAAGCCATTGCGCGGGGATGACGGTGGAACAAGTGGCACGATCTCGGACTAGCCCCACCCCGACGTCAGCCCCCCATCGACCGTGTAGATCACGCCCGACGTATACCCCGCGCGGTCGGACGCCAAAAACGCCATCAGGTCGCCGATCTCGCGCGCATGCGCGGGACGGCCGAGCGGCATGCCTTTCTGGAATTCCTTGTAGCGGTTCTCGTCGCCGAACTGGTGCTTGGCGCGGGTCTTGAGCAGGGTGACGTGACGGTCGGTGCCGACAGGGCCGGGGTTGATGCCGACGACGCGGATGTTGTCGGCGAGACTCTTGCCGCCGAGCGCGCGGGTGAACGCCATCAGCGCCGCGTTGCCGGCGCTGCCGCAGATATAGTTGGCGTCGAACCTCTCGCCGGCCGCGCCGATGTCGTTGACAACAACGCCGCCGCCGCGCGCCTTCATCTGGGCATAGATCGCGCGCGTCAAATTGACGTAGCCGAACACCTTGAGTTCCCAGGCGTGCCGCCAGGTCGCCTCATCGATCTTGTCGATCGAGCCGCCGGGGATGTCGCCGGCATTGTTGACCAGGATATCGATGTCGGCAGCCTCCTTGGCCAGCCGGGCAAGATCCTCGGACTTGCGCAGATCGACCACGCTGATCGCGGCATCGATCTGGTGCGCGGAGCGCAGCCGCTCGGCCAGCGCCTTGAGCTGGTCGCGGTTGCGGGCGGCGAGCAGCAGGTTGGCGCCTTCCTCGGCAAAGGCTTCGGCGGCGGCCGCGCCAATGCCCTTGGAGGCGCCGGTGATCAGGACACGTTTGCCGCGCAGATGCAGATCCATGGGATGTCTCGCTTGTTATGAGGAACGGATATCGGCGAATTTGGTGGGGCAGGGTCGCGCCGCGGTCAACACTGCACTGCAGCGTTGCGCTGGCGCGAAGTTTGGTCCATTGCAGGGCCATCAGAATAGGCGGCATTGCCGGCCGGGCAAATCACAAGGGTGTTCTCGATGAGCAGCAAGAAGCAGTATCGGATTGCGGTCATTCCCGGCGACGGCATCGGCAAGGAAGTGATGCCGGAAGGCCTGCGCGTCATCGAAGCGGCGGCGAAGAAGCACGGCGTCGACGTGAAGTTCGACCATTTCGACTTCGCCTCCTACGACTATTACGAGAAGCACGGCGAGATGATGCCGGCCGACTGGAAGGACAAGATCGGCAAGCATGACGCGATCTATTTCGGCGCGGTCGGCTGGCCGGCGAAAATACCTGACCATATTTCGTTGTGGGGTTCGCTGATCAAATTCCGCCGCGAATTCGACCAGTACGTCAATCTGCGCCCGGTGCGGCTGATGCCCGGCGTGCCGTCGCCGCTGGCGAACCGCAAGCCCGGCGACATCGATTTCTGGGTGGTGCGCGAGAACACCGAGGGTGAGTATTCCTCGGTCGGAGGCCGCATGTTCCCGGACACCGACCGCGAATTCGTGACACAGCAGACGGTAATGACCCGCATCGGCGTCGACCGCATCCTGAAATTCGCGTTCGATCTGGCGCGGTCGCGGCCGAAGAAGCATCTGACCTCGGCGACCAAGTCGAACGGCATCTCCATCACGATGCCCTATTGGGACGAGCGCGTGGAGGCGATGGCCAAGACATATCCGGGTGTGAAGTGGGACAAGTACCACATCGACATCCTCACCGCGAACTTCGTGCTGCATCCGGACTGGTTCGACGTCGTGGTCGGCTCCAATCTGTTCGGGGACATCCTCTCCGACCTCGGCCCGGCCTGCACCGGCACGATCGGCATCGCGCCGTCGGGCAACATCAATCCTGAAGGCGATTTTCCCTCGGTGTTCGAGCCGGTGCACGGCTCGGCGCCTGATATTGCGGGCCAAGGCATCGCCAACCCGATCGGCATGATCTGGTCGGGCGCGATGATGCTGGAGCATCTCGGCGAGAAGCAGGCGGCGGACGCCATCGTCGGCGCGATCGAGCGCACCCTCGGCGAACGCACGCTGCGCACCCGCGATCTCGGCGGCAACGCCGACACCACGGCCTGCGGCAAGGCCGTCGCGGAGATGGTGGATTAAGCTGCGCTGTCAATCACGGGGTCGTCCTGGCGGAAGCCAGGACCCATTACCCCGAGTGCTTGTTGTCTTGATAGGCCTGACCACCGCCCTGCGCGATGACACAGGCCGGTGGTAATAGGTCCTGGATCGCGCTCGCTACGCTCGCTTGTCCAGGACGACGTCGATAATTAAATTACTTCACGATCCTTCGGCAATGCTCCCACGCCGCATGGATCAAATTCTCGCTCGCTTCGGGCGTGCGGAACGCGGAGTGCGCCGACAGCGTCACGTTGGGGATTTTCGTCAGCGGATGATCCTTCGGCAGCGGCTCGATGTTGTAGACGTCGAGGCCGGCGTGGCGGATGTGGCTCGAGTTGAGCGCATCGATCATGGCCTGCTCGTCGACGATGGCGCCGCGCGCGGTGTTGATCAGCACCACGCCCTTCTTCATCTTTGCGATCTTGTCGCGCGTGATCATCCCGCGGGTCTCGTCGTTCAGCAACAAATGGATCGAGACCACGTCGCTCTTTGCCAGCACCGCGTCGAGATCGACGAATTCGATGCCCGGATGGCTCTTGGGCGACCGGTTCCAGGCGATCACCTTCATGCCGCTGCCGAGCGCGATGCGCGCGACTTCGGCGGCGATGCCGCCGAAGCCGACCAGGCCGAGCGTTTTGCCGGTCAGCTGCATGCCGTCCTCGCGCAGCCAGTTGCCGGCGCGCATCTCGCGGTCCATCTGTGCGATCACGCGCGCCGACGACCACATCAGCGCGATCGCGGACTCCGCGACCGCGGTGTCGCCATATCCCTTGATCAGGTGCACGGCGATGCCGAGCTCGGCAAGTTCTTCGGGGTTCATGTAGCTGCGCGCGCCGGTGCCGAGGAACACGACGTGCTTCAGGCCGGCGCACTTCTTGGCAATGTCGGTCGGCAACGCGGTGTGATCGACCACCGCGATCTCGGCGCCGTCGAGCACCGCCGGATAGTCTTCCGGCTTGATGTCGGGGTTGCGGTTGATCCGCATCTTGGGATCGCCTGGTTTCTCCAGCCGCTCCGTGATCACCGCAAGCGATTCATTGGCGTCGACGAAAACTGCGCGCATGCGCACCTCCAGGTAAAGGGGATCAGAGGATCACGACGCGACGCCGGCGAGCGCCAGCACCGTATGCATCAGGACGTTGGCGCCGGCGGCGCAATCGGTCTGTGTCGCGTCTTCCAGCTCGTTATGGCTGATGCCGTCCTTGCAGGCCACGAACACCATCGCTGCCGGCATCACCGTGTTGAGGTTGCAGGCGTCGTGGCCGGCGCCGGAGGTGATGCGGCGATGCGAATAGCCGAGCTGCTTGGCCGCGTTCTCCACGGCGTCGACCAGCTTCGGATCGAAATGCGTCGGCGCCTTGCGCCAGACCAGATCGAGCTGAACCTCGACCTTGCGCCGCGCGGCGATCTCGGTGACCGCTGCCCGCAGGTCGCGATCCAGCGCATCCATGATCGCGGCATCGGCGCTGCGGCAATCCACCGTGAAGGCGATCTCGCCGGGGATGACGTTGCGCGAGGGCGCAGCGATCACCGCCTCGCCGATGGTGCCAACCGCCTTCGGGCCATGCTTTTTGGCGATGCTTTCCATCGCCAGCACGATCTCCGACAGCGTCGCCAGCGCATCGCGGCGCAGCGGCATCGGGGTCGAGCCGGCATGGCTCTCGAAGCCGGTGATCTTGCCGTCGTACCACAACACGCCCTGGCCGGAATCGACCACGCCGATGGTCTTGCCCTCGGCCTCCAGGATCGGGCCCTGCTCGATATGCAGCTCGACGAAGCTGGTGAATTTCTGGCGGCCGACCGGGGCATCGCCGCGATAACCAATCGAGTCGAGTGCCTGCGCCACCGTGACGCCTTCGGCGTCCTTGCGCGACAGGATGTCGTCGGTGGTGAAATCGCCGACATAGGCGGCCGAGGCCATCATCGCCGGCGCAAAGCGCGAGCCTTCCTCATTGGTCCAGTTGCAGATGCAGATCGGCAGCTCAGTCTCGATGCCGGCATCGTTGAGCGTGCGCACCAGTTCGAGCCCGGCCAGCGTGCCGAGGATGCCGTCATATTTCCCGCCGGTCGGCTGGGTGTCGAGATGCGAGCCGACGCCGATCGGCGGCTTCGACATATCCCGTCCTTTCCTCAACCCGAACATCGAGCCGAGCGCATCGACCTGCACTTCGAGGCCGGCGTTCTCGCACGCCTTGCGGAACCAGTCGCGCACCTGCTTGTCCTCGGCGCTCAGCGTCAGCCTCCGCACCCCGCCCTTCGCTGTTGCGCCGAACTGCGCGGTTTCGTGGATGCTGCCCCAGAGGCGGGCGGAATCGATCTGCAGGTTGGTCGCGGCTCGGCTCATGTCGTCAGTCCATTTCAGCTGTCATTCCGGGGTGGCTCGAAGAGCCGAACCCGGAATCTCGAGATTCCGGGTTCGATGCTGACGCATCCCCGGAATGACGTTTGATTATCCGGCACTTGTTCAATGACGCGCCGCTTCCACCGCGTCAACCGCCACGCTCGCCTGCGCGATCTGCCTCGCGAGATGAGCGACGCGCTCGATGGCGACCGCATCGGGGGAGGCGAGCCAGCTTGCGGTGAAGGTGAGGGGCGGCAGCTTGAGGTCGGTATCGAGCAGTTGCAACCGCCCGTCGGCAAGCTCGTTCTCGACGATCGCCGATGGAATCACCGCAATGCCAAGGCCTTCATTGGCCATATGGATCACGGTTGCGAGCGAGGTCGAGGCATGCAGCCGGATCGGCGGCAGATCGGGGGCGTTGAACAATGCGCGCACGGTCTCATAGGGCTGGGTCTTGCGCGGAAAGGTGATGATCGGAAACCGCGCCAGATCCTGCCGCGCCACCGGGCCGTCGCCGAGGCCGAGCGCCGGGCTGGCCAGGAAGCCGATCGGATAATCGCACAGCACATGGTTATGCACGCCGGAGGCCGAGACCGGTCCGAGCACGAAGGCGAGCTCGATCTCCTGCGCCAGCAGCCGCGGGGTCAGGTTCGGCGTGATGTCGACCTCGATCTCGAGCGACAGGTTCGGATAGATTTCGTTGACGCTCTTGACCAGCCGCGGCAGCCAGGTGTGCACGATGGTCTCCGCGACACCGAGCCGCAGCGCACCGCGCATCGCCGAACGGTCGCCGACCTCGGCCATCATCTCCGAGCGCAGGCCGATCAGCTTCTCGGCATAGGTCATCATCAGCCGGCCGCTCGGCGTCGGCGAGGCCACGCGATGGTCGCGGTTCAACAGCTTGACGCCCATCTCGCGCTCGAGCTGGGCAATGCGCTGGGAGATCGCCGGCTGGGTGGTGTTGAGCCGCTGGGCGGCGCCGCGGAAGCTGCCGAGCTTGACGACCCAGAGGAAGGTTTCGATCGAGCGGAAGTCCGTCATCGGAAGCATATCCCCGATCGATAAATTCCATTTATCGATTTTGATTAGAAAGGACGATTAGACATTATATCACGCTTGGTGTTGGTTTGTCCTTGTCGAGATTATGGGCAGGAGCCTCCCATGACTGTTTTTGCGGCAGTGCAGCGATCTCAGGGTGAACCTGTGCCGGCGAGCGTCGAGGCGCGGCGCGCCTGCCGCGACGGTGTGGCCTCGGCCACGACAGCCGGTCTCGCCAACGGGTTCGTCCAGGGCAATCTCGCGATCCTGCCGGAAAAGCTTGCCGGCGCCTTCCACCGGTTCTGCCAGCTCAATCCGAAACCGTGCCCGATCATCGGCATGTCCGATGTCGGCGATCCCCGTATCCCCGCGCTCGGCCTCGACCTCGACATCCGCACCGACGTGCCGCGCTACCGGGTCTGGCGCGACGGCGAGGTGGCCGACGAGCCCACCGACATCACGAAATACTGGCGCGACGATCTCGTCACCTTCGTGCTCGGCTGCTCGTACTCGTTCGAAGAGGCGCTGCTCGATGAGGGACTGCCGATCCGTCATATCGAACGCAATCTGCGTGTGCCAATGTACCGCACCAACATCGCCTGCAGCCCGTCGGGGCCGTTCGCGGGACCCATGGTGGTGTCGATGCGCCCGTTCAAGCCGGCAGATGCGATCCGCGCGGTGCAGATCACCTCGCGCTTCCCGTCGGTGCATGGCGCGCCGGTCCATCTCGGCCATCCGCATGCGATCGGCATCAAGGATATCGCCAAGCCCGACTATGGCGATGCGGTGCCGGTGGCCGACGACGAGATCCCGGTGTTCTGGGCCTGCGGCGTGACCCCGCAATCGGTGATCGCAAGTGCGAAGCTGCCGTTCGCGATCACGCATTCGCCCGGCCTGATGCTGGTGACCGATCTCAGGAACAAGCAGCTCGCTGTGCTCTGAATAGGCAATTCGTGCAATTCATTGAGGCTTTACTGCGCGCTACAAGCATCACATCGATTAAGAACAAAGCTGATCAAGGGGAATTTCGAATGATGATCTCTCGCCGTAACGTATTGCTTGGCGCCTCCGCCGCCGCGCTGGCACCGATCGTGGCCCGCGCGCAAACCTCCGAAGTCGTCATTGGCATCATCTATCCGTTCTCCGGCGGCAGCGCGCAGCAGGGCGTCGATGCGCAGAAGGCCTATGAGACCGCGCTCGACGTCATCAACAAGGACCATGATTTCGACCTGCCGCTCGCCAAGGGCGCGGGCCTGCCGGGCCTCGGCGGCGCCAAGATCCGTCTCGTGTTTGCCGACCACCAGGCCGATCCGCAGAAGGGCCGTGCCGAAGCCGAGCGCCTGATCACGCAGGAGAAGGTCTGCGCCGTGATCGGCACCTATCAGAGCGCGGTCGCGGTCACCGTCAGCCAGATCTGCGAACGCTACGGCGTCCCGTTCCTCTCGGCCGACAATTCCTCGCCGAGCCTGCATCGCCGCGGCTTGAAGTTCTATTTCCGCGCGGCGCCGCATGACGAGATGTACTCGGCCGCGATGTTCGATTTCTACGATGCGATGAAGAAGAAGGGCACCAAGATCGAGACGCTGTCGCTGTTCCACGAGGATACCATCTTCGGCACCGACTCCGGCAACGCCCAGACCAAGATCGCCGGCGAACGCGGCTACAAGATCGTCGCCGATATCAAGTACCGCGCCAATTCGCCGTCGCTGTCGGCCGAGGTGCAGCAGTTGAAAACCGCGAATGCCGACGTGCTGATGCCGTCGAGCTATACGACGGACGGCATCCTGCTGGTCAAGACCATGGCCGAACTCGGCTACAAGCCGAATGCGATCGTCGCTCAGGATGCGGGCTTTTCCGAAAAGGCGCTGTATGACGCGGTCGGCGACAAGCTGGAAGGCGTGATCTCGCGCGGCACCTTCTCGCTCGACCTCGCCACCAAGCGTCCGATGGTCGGCAAGCTCAACGCCATGTTCAAGGAACGTTCGGGCAAGGACTTCAACGATCTCACCTCGCGCCAGTTCATGGGCCTGATCGTGATGGCCGACGCCATCAACCGCGCCAAGTCGACCGATGGCGAGAAGATCCGCGAAGCGCTGGTCGCGACCGACATTCCGGGCGAGCAGACCATCATGCCCTGGAAGCGGGTCAAGTTCGACGACATGGGCCAGAACAACGACGCCGATCCGGTGCTGCTGCAATATGTCGGCGGCAAGTTTGTCACCATCTTCCCGCCGCAGGCCGCGATCGCCGACGCGGTCTGGCCGATGAAATAGGCCGGGATGGCGCAAGGGGCGGGGGGAGCAAGCACTATGACAGCGAAAGAGATCATTCAGCGCACCGCGCATTTCGTCATTGCGAGGAGCGAAGCGGCGGCGCAACGCAGTCTTGCTCGCGGGGCGATGGCTTGCTCCGCTTCGCCGGCAACAACACGTGATGGCATGGCAGGCGTCGCGAGGCGTCAGCCGTGACCGCCCAAGCCATTATCCAGAGTCTGGCGAGCGGCCTTCTGATGGGGCTGCTCTATGGACTGATCGCAGCCGGCCTCGCATTGATCTTCGGGCTGATGGACGTCGTGAATTTCGCGCACGGCGAATTCCTGATGATCGCGATGTACGCGACCTTCTTCCTGTTCGCGTTCTTTGCGATTGACCCGTTGCTGTCGGCGCCGCTGGTCGCCGCCGCCTTGTTCGTGTTCGGCGCGGTGGTTTATCTCCTGATCGTTCGCTTCGCGGTGCGGGCGAAGGCCAATGCCGGCATGGTGCAGATCTTCTCGACCTTCGGCCTTGCCATCGTGATGCGGGGTCTGGCGCAGTTCTTCTTCACGCCCGATTATCGCAGCGTCACCCACTCCTGGCTCGGCGGCAAGACGATCTCGGTTGCCGGCATCTACCTGCCCGTGCCGCAATTGGTCGGCGCGCTGGTCTCGATCGCGGCCTTCGTTGCGCTCTATTTCTTCATCAACCGTACCGATTTCGGCCGTGCGCTGGAAGCGACACGCGAGGATGCCGGGGCGGTGGCCCTGGTCGGCATCGACAAGAACCGCGTGTTCGCGCTGGGCTGGGGCCTTGGTGCGGCGCTGGTCGGGCTTGCCGGCGCGATCATGGCGACCTTCTTCTACATCTATCCTGACGTCGGCGCTTCCTTTGCCCTGATCGCATATGTCACCGTGGCGCTCGGCGGCTTCGGCAGCGTGTTCGGCGCCTTTGCCGGTGGCATCATCGTCGGACTGGTGGAGGCGAGCACTGCGCTGATCCTGCCGCCGTCGCTGAAGTCGGTCGGCATCTACGCCGTCTATCTGCTGGTCGTCTTCATCCGCCCGCGTGGCCTGTTCGGATCGATGTGATGGACACCCACTTCGCCCAACGCCGCAGGCGTGACCTGATCGTGGCGCTTTGCCTGGCGGTGATCGCCGCGCTGGTGCCGCTGTTCGTCAAGGACGTCTACGTCCAGAACATCATGGTGCTGACCCTGATGTATGCCGCGCTGTCGCAGAGCTGGAACATATTGTCCGGCTATTGCGGGCAGATCTCGCTCGGCCATGCGCTGTATTTCGGGCTCGGCGCCTATACCACCGCGCTGCTGTTCACCAAGTTCGGCGTGCTGCCGTGGTTCGGCATGCTGGCGGGCGGGGTGATCTCCGCCTTGATCGCGATGGCGCTCGGCTATCCCTGCTTCCGGCTGCGCGGGCATTATTTCGTGATCGCGACCATCGTGATCGCCGAGATCGCGCTGTTGTTGATCCAGAACTGGGATTGGGCAGGTGCCGCGCTCGGCATCACGATTCCGATGCGCGGCGACAGCTGGCTGAAATTCCAGTTCGCCCGATCCAAGCTGCCATATTTCTACTTCGCGCTGGCGCTCGCCTGCGTCGCCTGGTTCGTCACCTGGTGGCTGGAGGACTCCAAATGGGGCTATTGGTGGCGCGCGGTAAAGGACAATCCCGATGCCGCCGAAAGCCTCGGCGTGGTCGTGTTCAATTCCAAGATGGGCGCCGCGGCGGTCTCGGCATTCCTGGTCGCGGTCGGCGGCGGCTTCTACGCCCAGTTCGTCTCCTATATCGATCCTGAAAGCGTGATGGGCTTCCAGTTCTCGCTGCTGATGGCACTGCCCGCGGTGCTCGGCGGCATCGGCACGCTGTGGGGGCCGGTGCTCGGCGCCGTCATCCTGATCCCGCTCACCGAGCTGACGCGCTCGTTCGTCGGCGGTTCGGGGCGCGGCGTCGACCTGATCGTCTACGGCACGCTGATCGTCTTGATCTCGCTCGCGCTGCCGCGCGGTCTGGTCAGCGTGTTCGGCAAGGTCCCTTGGCGCAAGGAGGCCGCGCGATGACGGCATTGTTGGAAACCCGCGGCGTCTGGCAGCGCTTCGGCGGCCTCGTCGCCAACAGCGATGTCTCGATCTCGGTCGGGCGCGGCGAGATCGTCGGCCTGATCGGCCCGAACGGCGCCGGCAAGTCGACGCTGTTCAATCTGATCGCGGGCGTACTGCCGCCGACCCAAGGTTCGATCATCTTCGACGGCGAGGACGTCACCCGGCTGCCGGCAGCGGAACGCTGCCAGCGCGGCGTCGGACGCACCTTCCAGGTGGTCAAGAGCTTCGAGACCATGACCGTGATCGACAATGTCATCGTCGGCGCGCTGATCCGCAACACGAAGATGCGCGTTGCGCGGCAGAAGGCCTACGAGGTGCTGGAGTTCTGCGGCCTTGCGGCGCGCGCCGAAAAGCTTGCCGCCGACCTCGTCCCGTCGGAGAAGCGCCGTCTCGAAGTCGCGCGTGCGCTGGCGACCGAGCCGAAACTCCTGCTGCTCGACGAAGTTTTGACCGGTCTGACCCCGGTCGAGGCGCAGACCGGCGTCGAACTGGTGCGCAAGGTCCGCGCCACCGGCGTCACTGTGCTGATGGTCGAGCATGTGATGGAGATCGTGATGCCGCTGGTCGACCGCGCCATCGTGCTCAATCTCGGCAAGGTGCTCGTCGAGGGCAAGCCCGCCGAGGTCGTCCGCAATCCAGAGGTCATTTCTGCCTATCTCGGGGATCGTCATGCTGTCGGTGCGTGAAGTCACCACCGCCTATCAGGGCCTGGTTGCGATCTCTTCGGTGTCGATCGACGTCACCAAGGGTGAGATCGTCTGCGTCGCCGGCGCCAACGGTGCAGGCAAGTCGACGCTGCTCAAATCGATCGCCGGTGCCGAGCGGCCGCGCGCAGGGACCGTCACCTTCGACGGCAAGCGCATCGACGGCCAGCCGCAGCACGTCATCACGTCAAGCGGCATCGCCTTCGTGCCGGAAAACCGCCGGCTGTTTCCGCGGCTCTCGGTGCACGACAATCTGCGGCTCGGCAGCTACCTCTATCGCAGCGAGGCCAATCGCGACGCGCCGCTCGATCTGGTGTTCCAGCTGTTCCCGCGGCTCGCCGAGCGGCTCGACCAGCGCGCCGAGACTTTGTCCGGCGGCGAGCAGCAGATGCTCGCGATCGGCCGGGCGCTGATGACGCGGCCGCGGCTTCTGATGCTCGACGAGCCGTCGCAGGGCATCATGCCGAAGCTGGTCGACGAGATCTTCCAGGCCGTGAAGCGCATCCGCGACGCCGGCATGACGGTTCTGATCGTCGAGCAGCGCATGGCCGAGTGTTTGGAGATCGCCGACCGCGCCTACATCCTGCAGACCGGCCGCGTGCTGATGCAGGGCACCGCCGCCGAGATCAGCGGCAATCCCGACGTGCGCAAGGCGTATCTGGGATTGTAGCGGAAAAATATCTCCGCGCACTCCGACGTCATCCCCGCGCAAAGGCGAAGCCTTTGTCGCTGGAGGTGCGAGCCTTGCGGCGCAATTGCGCCGCTGGGCGAGCCTCGAAGGATGGCCACAAGTGCGTCCGCGGCTATCCTTCGAGGCGCGCCGAAGAGGCGCGCACCTCAGGATGACGCCGGAATTTGTGGCGCGGTGTTCGGCTCGTAGCCCGGATGAGCGACTTGTCCGCCGTAGCTCGAAGAGCGAAGGCGGAAGCGACATCCGGGGCGTCCCGCATATTGCTGCGCTCATGCGGGCTACGAATCCAGCCCACGCATCCTACTTGCCCTGTTCGACCTTTTCGACTTTGGCCGCGAGGTCGGGCACGCGGCTGACGCGGTAGGTCGCGTTGCTGCAGGTCAGGGTCCAGGCCTCGTTGTCGGGCTTGGAGAGCTTGTCGTCCCGTTCGGCCTTGAGCGGCTTGTCGCAGGCATAGCCCTGCGCGCGCAGCTGGACCGCAAGCAGGTCCTGCAAGGTCTCCTCGGCCTGCGCAGTGGATCCCGCCAGGCCGCCGACGAACAGAGCCGCGAATGCCAAGCCTGTGAACTTCGTCATGACTGTCCTCCGCATGTCTCACCTCTGCTAGGTCTAGTCAGTAGATCCCTACACCTGTTGCAGTGACGCGCTTCTTTCCATGAGGGTGAGGGGCGTTCCGTTGTATTCGATCCGTTCGAAGGTCTTCCAGCCCAGCCGCGCATACATCGCTTCGCTGTGCGGGGTGAACAAGTACAGCCGGTCGAATCCCAGTTTGGCGCTTTCATCGATGGCGCGCAGACTCAATGCGGAGGCGATTCCCTGTCCGCGATGTTCCCGGGGCACGTATACCGAGGACAGCCACGGCGTCAGATGCTTGTGGATGATGCTCGCCGCAAGGATGCCGGCCGATCCCAACGGCGTCCCGTCCTCGCTCAATGCCACAATCGCCATCGGCAGCGCGTCTTTCTGGAGCGATCGACGGAGCCTCTCGGTTCGATCTTCGAGCGTGGCCGCCGGCGTGAGGTAGCCGAATTGCGCGTGCTGCCATGCCGCGATCGTTGGCACGAGTGCTGGATGGTCAGCCAGATATTCGATCGTTGCTTTCGGTTGTCCGATCAAATGTTCAATCATGCCCGTGTTCCGGCAACGTCAACCCGAACACCTTGGTCAACTCCTTGACCTGTTCCGGCGACAGATACCGCGGGTTCAGCCCGCGCAGCAGCAGATAAAGCTTTGCGGTTTCTTCCAGCTCCTCGGTTGCGAACACCGCGGCCTCCAGCGTGTCGCCCGACACGACGGGGCCGTGATTGGCGAGCAGCACCGATGAATATTTCCCGGCCAGCCCCCTGATCGCGTCGGCAACGACGGGATCGCCGGGGCGATAATAGGGCACCAGCGCGGTCTGGCCGCATTTCATCACGTAATAGGCCGTCATCGCCGGCAGTGCGGCGCGCGGGTCGATCTCGGGCAGCATCGAGAGCGCGACCGAATGGGTCGAGTGCAGGTGCACCACGGCGCCGGCGCTCGTGCGGGTCTGGTAGAGCGCGGTGTGCAGCGGCACTTCCTTGGTCGGGGCATCGCCGGAGACCAGCCGGCCGTTGCCGTCGAGCCGCGACATTTTCGCCGGATCGAGGAAGCCGAGCGAGGCGTTGGTCGGTGTCACCAGCCAGCCGCCGTCGTCGAGCCGGACGCTGATATTGCCCGAGGAGCCCGGCGTCAGCCCGCGCTCGAACAGCGAGCGGCCGAAGCGGCAAATGTCCTCACGAAGCTTTGTCTCGCTCATCCGGTTTCGCCTGTTCCGGCTCGCTCATGGCGCCATCCGTTTTCCGCTTTGTCTCATGCTTTGGCAGCGCGGCCAAGCCGTGTTACGCAAGCAGTAACGAGCATGATCCGGAAAACGGCAATCATGCTCTAACAAGTAAAAATTTGAGGATCGCCGCATGTCCAGTTCCGCAACACCACGCGTCGCCGTCATCGGGCTGGGGTCGATGGGATACGGCATGGCGACCTCGCTCAGGCGGGCCGGTCTCGAGGTGACCGGCTGCGACGTCTCGTCCGATGCCGTCGCACGCTTCGTGGCCGATGGCGGCAAGGGCGCCAGCTCTCCGGCCGAGGCGGCCAAGGATGCCGATATCGTCGTCAGCGTCGTCGTCAATGCGGCGCAGACCGAGGCCATCCTGTTCGGCAAGGGCGGCGGCGCCGAGACCATGGCCAGGGATGCGGTCTTCATCTCCTCGGCGACCATGGACCCCGATATCGCGCGGCGGCTGGCAAAACAGCTCGAGGCGACCGGCCGGCACTATCTCGATGCCCCGATCTCCGGCGGCGCGCAGCGCGCGGCGCAGGGCGAACTGACCATTCTCGCTTCCGGCAGCGCGGCGGCGTTCGCCAAGGCGCGGCCGGCGCTGGATGCGATGGCGGCAAAGCTCTACGAGCTCGGCGATGCGGCTGGCCAGGGCGCGGCGTTCAAGATGATCAACCAGCTGCTGGCCGGCGTGCACATCGCGGCGGCGTCGGAGGCGATCGCGTTTGCCGCCAAGCAGGGACTCGACATCCGCAAGGTCTATGAGGTGATCACCGCCTCCGCCGGCAATTCCTGGATGTTCGAGAACCGCATCCCGCACGTGCTCGACGGCGATTATGCGCCGCGCAGCGCGGTGGAGATTTTCGTCAAAGACCTCGGCATCATCCAGGACATGGCGCGCACTGCGCGCTTCCCGGTGCCGGTCTCGGCCGCGGCCTTGCAGATGTTTTTGATGACATCGGCCGCTGGCATGGGCCGTGACGACGATGCGTCGGTGGCGCGGATGTATGCGCAGGTCACCGGCACCAAGCTTCCCGGCGCGAAATAACAGGAGTTTGCAATGCCCCGTTTTGCCGCCAACCTCACCATGATGTTCAACGAGGTCCCGTTCCTCGACCGCTTCGAGGCGGCGGCGAAAGCGGGCTTCACCGCGGTTGAGTTCCTGTTTCCCTATGACCATCCGGCCGAGGAGGTCGGCAAACGGCTGAAGGCCGCCGGGCTGACGCAGGCGCTGTTCAACCTGCCGCCGGGCGACTGGGCCGCCGGCGAAAAGGGATTTGCGGCGCTGCCGGATCGCTTCGCCGATCTGCAGCAGAGCCTGAAGACCGCGCTGCCCTATGCAGCGGCGACCGGCGTCAAGCGGGTGCATCTGATGGCCGGCATCGCCAGTCGCAGCGATGCCACGGCGGTCGCGGCGTTTCGCAAATCGGTCGCATACGCGGCCGAGTTCTTCGCGCCGCATGGCCTCGACGTCGTGATCGAGCCGATCAATCCGCGCAACGTGCCCGGCTACTTCCTCAACGATTTCATTTTCGCGCGCGACCTGATCAACGAGCTTGGCCTCGCGAACCTGAAGCTGCAGTTCGACATCTATCACTGCCAGATCATCCATGGCGACGTCACGATGCGGCTGCGCGAGATGATGCCTGTCGTCGGCCACATTCAGATCGCCTCGGTCCCGTCACGCAACGAGCCCGACGGCGAGGAGCTGAACTATCCGTTCCTGTTCAATGAGCTCGACCGGCTCGGCTATGGCGGCTTCGTCGGCTGCGAATACAATCCGCGGGCCAAGACCACCGACGGCCTCGCCTGGTTCAAGCCCTATGCCGGAGTGAAGCCGTGACATCAGCAACGAAACTGTCGCTTGGCTGTGTCGCCGACGACTACACCGGCGCCTCGGACCTCGCCAACACGCTGACCCGTGCGGGTCTACGCACGGTGCAGACCATCGGCGTGCCCGCCGACGATCTGGCGCTGCCCGAGGTCGACGCCGTCGTGGTGTCGCTGAAGAGCCGCTCGATCGAACCCGGCCTCGCCGTGACGCGCTCACGCGCGGCGGAAAGCTGGCTGCGCGGCCGCGGCGCTTCCCACATCCTGTTCAAGATCTGCTCGACCTTCGATTCCACCGATGCCGGCAATATCGGCCCGGTGATGGACGCGCTGCGCGCCGATTCCTCTGACAGCATCGTGCTGGTGACTCCGGCGTTCCCAGAGACCGGCCGCACCGTCTACCAGGGCAATCTGTTCGTAGGCTCCGTGCCGCTGAACGAGAGCCCGCTGAAGGATCACCCGCTCAACCCGATGCATGATTCCAATCTGGTGCGTGTGTTGGCGCGCCAGAGCAAGACCAAGGTCGGCCTGGTCGATCTGGCGACGCTGAGCCGCGGCGCTGAGGCGGTGCGCGCTAGGCTGGCCGAGCTCGCGCGCGGCGGCATCGGCGCTGCCATCGTCGACGCGGTGTTCGATCGCGACCTCGAGACCATCGGGCAGGTGGCGCTGGATCATCGCCTGTCGGTCGGCGCCTCCGGCATCGGGCTTGGTCTGGCGCGGGCGCTGGTCGCTGCGGGCAAGGCCAAATCGGACGCCGCGACTGCGATGCATGAGAGTGCGATCGGCGGCCCGGCCGCCTGCCTCGCCGGCAGCTGCTCGCAGGCGACCCTGCGCCAGATCGCCAACGCCGGGAAGGTGATGCCGGTGCTGCACCTCGACCCCGAGCGGGTGATCGCCGGACGGGAGGAGGCGCAGCGCGCGCTCGCCTGGGCCCGAGACCGGTTCGGCGCCGGGCCGATCCTGATCGCCAGCAGCTCGACCCCCGAGGAGGTGGCAGCTCTGCAATCCCGTCATGGCCGCGATGCAGCCGGACATGCCATCGAGCAGGCGATGGCCGATATCGCGGAGGGGTTGGTGCAGTCGGGTGTGCGCAGGCTGGTGGTCGCCGGTGGTGAAACTTCAGGCGCCGTGGTCGACCGCCTGCGCATCCCGGGATTCCTGGTCGGTGCGGAAATCGCTGCAGGCGTGCCGGTTCTGCGCGCCGTCGGCGCCGGAAATGGCGAGATGGTACTTGCCCTGAAGTCGGGCAATTTCGGCGGGCCTGAGTTCTTCTGGGATGCGCTGGCATTGATGCCCTGATGCGCGCAACGCGCCGCGTGTTGCGGCGGCGAGGGACGTCTCCGTAGTTGAACGGGGAACCAAATTAACCCTGCCGAAGGAGGGGGGCTGGCTTTGATATCCGCGGCGTCCCGCAGCGCCCCCAGCCATTCGATCGGGCCTCGCGAGCCCGATATCCAAGAGACCTCACGATGTTCGCCAAATTCTCGATCCGCGCCAAGATCATTGCCGTGGTTGCGTTCCTGCTTGTCGCGATAACGGGAATGGGCTTGCTCGCGGTCAAGAACATGCGGGCGATCAATGCCAACACCGTCGACATCATGACGAGCTGGCTGCCGAGCGTACGGGCGCTTGGCGACCTGCGCGCCGGCGTCATCACTTACCGCAACGTGATCCGCGAGCACATGCTGGCCGAGACGCTGGAGGAGAAGCTGGCTGCGGAAAAGACCCTGGCAACCGTGGTCGAAGCCAACACGAAGGTCCGCGCGGTCTATGAACCGCTGATCACGTCCCCCGAGGAGCGGGCGCTTTACAATCAGTGGGTCGATAGCTGGACGCGCTACAAGAAGGGTACCGAGCAGGTGATGGAATTGTCGCGCAAGGAAGCCGGCAAGATCCCGCACGAGGCGCATGAGCTGAATGCCAAGACGGTCAACAAGATCGGGCTCGAGGCAGACGAGATCCTGCGCAAGGACATCGACCTCAACAACGCCGGTGCCGACAAGGCGGCGCAGGATGCGGCCAGCAGCTACGATTGGGGCTTCATGCTGCTTGCGATCATCCTGGGTGCCGCCATCGTCGTCGGCGTCGGCGTCAGCTTCCTGATGATCCGCGACGTCTCGGCCGGCATCGCCTCGATCGTGAGCCCGATGCAGGCGCTGGGCCGAGGCGACCTCACCGCCGTCGTGCCGCATCAGGGCGAGAAGACCGAGATCGGCGCCATGGCCGATACGCTGCAGGTGTTCAAGGAAGCCCTGGTCGCCAAGAAGGCGGCCGATGAAGCCGCTTCTGCCGATGCCGAAGCCAAGATCGAGCGCGGCCGCCGGGTCGACACCATCACCCGCAATTTCGAACAGATGATCGGCGAGATCGTGCAGACGGTGTCGTCGGCCTCGACGGAGCTCGAAGCCTCGGCGGGCACGCTGTCGTCGACCGCGCGGCGTTCGCAGGAATTGACCACCTCGGTTGCCGCGGCGTCCGAGGAGGCCTCGACCAATGTACAGTCGGTGGCATCCGCGACCGAAGAGCTGTCGTCGTCGGTGACCGAGATCAGCCGTCAGGTGCAGGAATCGGCGCGGATGGCCGGCGACGCCGTCGGTCAGGCGCGCACCACCAACGATCGCGTCAGCGAGCTGTCGAAGGCCGCCGCGCGCATCGGCGACGTCTCGAATTGATCAACACCATCGCCGGCCAGACCAACCTCCTTGCGCTGAACGCCACCATCGAGGCGGCGCGCGCCGGCGAGGCCGGCCGCGGCTTCGCGGTGGTGGCTTCCGAAGTGAAGGCCCTGGCCGAGCAAACCGCAAAGGCGACCGGTGAGATCGGCCAGCAGATCGCCGGCATCCAGGCTGCGACCCAGGAGTCGGTCGGCGCGATCAAGGAAATTTCGTCGACCATCGAGCGGCTGTCGGAGATCTCGTCCACCATTGCCGCCGCAGTCGAACAGCAGGGCGCGGCGACGCAGGAGATTTCCCGCAACGTGCAGCAGGCGGCGCAGGGCACCCAACAGGTCTCGGCCAACATCACCGACGTGCAGCACGGCGCCAGCGAAACCGGCTCGGCCTCAAGTCGGGTGCTGTCGGCGGCGCAATCGCTGTCCGGCGACAGCAGCCGTCTCAAGCTCGAGGTTGGCAAGTTCCTCGACGCCGTCCGCGCCGCCTGAACACTGCTTTGGCACGTTGATCAAAAGCCCGGCCGTGATAGCCGGGCTTTTTTTATCTCCGCGATTGAAGCTTGCTCCGTCTTTTGCGCATGGATCGACTGCACAGCGACGAAAAGTTGTGTCGGGGCGAGCGCTGCAATTATTCAGAGGTGTCCGAGGGTTGCGTCGTCCGTAGTCATACTGAAATTCACGTTAACCTTGTTCTAGCGGGGTACGTGTAGCGTTTTCGAAAACCTGCCGGCAGTTCGGTTGAGAACATGCCGTTGTCGCGTTTCCTCCGCCCTTATGCCGCTTGAGTGGGCCTGCGATCAGGCCCTGCGTCATGTCGATTCGCTTTTTGAAGGCGGAGCGATCGCGAAGCACGTCCGGAATTCCTTAAGTCATTAACAGCATCGGAAGATGAGAGATGTCCTGGCTGGATAATTTCAAGATCGTCGTGAAGGTTGGTCTGATCGTTGGCATTCTCGGCGTCGTCATGATCGGAGAAACCCTGTTTGCGGCGCGCCGCATGAGGGCGATGGACGATGCCAACACCGATGTCGTGACACGCGTCGACAAGTACACGACGCTGGCCACGCGCATGACGCGTCATGCCGAAGCCTATCTTTCCGCGGCGTTTCAGCTCGCCGTGGAAACCACCGACGAAGGCAACGTCAAATATCTCGCCAAGACCAAGTCCAGCGAAAAGGCCTATAAAGCAGGCATGTCGGACGTGCTCAACCACATGCCGGAGAAGGGGACGGCCATCAAACCCATCCTTGCCGGTTTCGAGAAGGCTTTCGTGGTCTGCGATCCCGGAATCGAATACGCGGCGACGACCACCTCTCCCGAAGAGAACATGAAGGCCGCCGCGCGTCTCAAGGCGGAGTGCGTTCCGCTGATGGAGGCCGCGATTACCGACCAGGTCAAACTCGTCGACGATCTGCTGGCGGATGCGCACAGGATATCCGATGCGATGACGGCGGAGGCCGATTCTTCGATCAGTACCGTGCAGATGACGGCTGCAGCCGGTCTCTTGCTGGGCCTCGCGGTCGCGATGTGGATTGGGATCGCGGGAATGTCGCGGCCCATCGCCCGCCTGAAGGCGGCGATGGAGGCGCTCGCTCGCAACGATCTCACTGCCGATGTCCCGGGCAAGCAGCGCCGCGACGAGATTGGCGAGATGGCCCGCAGCGTCGAGGTGTTCAAGGCGAACGGGCTCGAAGTCGAGCGTCTGAAACGTGAGCAGCAGGAAGCCGAC
The DNA here is from genome assembly GCF_036923295.1 of Bradyrhizobium sp. 26S5. Taxonomy (NCBI): domain Bacteria; kingdom Pseudomonadati; phylum Pseudomonadota; class Alphaproteobacteria; order Hyphomicrobiales; family Nitrobacteraceae; genus Bradyrhizobium; species Bradyrhizobium sp. 26S5. The sequence continues at coordinate 3,072,434 of NZ_CP145948.1, forward strand.
CAGCAGGCCGCCGTGCGGCGCAAGGCCGACATGATGCAACTTGCTGATGGCTTCGAAAGCGCGATCGGCCATATCGTCGAGACGGTGTCGTCCGCTTCGACCGAACTGGAGGCCTCCGCCAACACCCTGACCGCCACGGCCGAACGCTCGCAACAGCTGGCGACCGTGGTGGCGGCGGCTTCCGGACAGGCGTCCGCCAATGTCCAGTCGGTATCTTCGGCCACCGAAGAGTTGTCGTCATCCGTCAACGAGATCAGCCGGCAGGTCCAGGAATCGGCCCGGATGGCCAACGACGCGGTCGACCAGGCCCGTACCACCAACGATCGGGTCAGCGAGCTGTCGAAGGCCGCCGCGCGCATCGGCGACGTCGTCGAGCTGATCAACACCATCGCCGGCCAGACCAACTTGTTGGCGCTGAACGCCACCATCGAGGCGGCGCGGGCCGGCGATGCCGGCCGCGGCTTCGCGGTCGTCGCGTCCGAGGTCAAGGCGCTGGCCGAGCAGACCGCGAAGGCGACCGGCGAGATCGGCCAGCAGATTTCCGGCATCCAGGCCGCGACGCAGGAGTCGGTCGGCGCGATCAAGGAAATCTCGTCGACCATCGAGCGGCTGTCGGAGATATCCTCGACGATCGCTGCCGCCGTGGAAGAGCAGGGCGCCGCGACCCAGGAGATTTCCCGCAACGTTCTGCAGGCCGCGCAGGGTACCCAGCACGTCTCGGCCAACATCACGGACGTGCAGCGTGGCGCCACCGAGACCGGCTCGGCCTCCTCGCAGGTTCTTTCGGCAGCGCAGTCACTTTCAAGTGACAGCGCGCGCCTCAAGATCGAGGTCGGCAGGTTCCTGGGCACGATACGCGCGGCCTAGCGCACAAGGGGCGACCAGGCGCGCCCATTTCTGGAGCTATGCCAAGGAAGTGAAGGCCAACTGCGTTTCCCGCGTTGGCCTTTTTGCCATGCTTCGGGTAAATCGGCCTTTGCGGAACGGCATTTGGAACGCCGATTCCTCTGCCTGGGCGGGCTCTATTTCGGGAATATCTCTTTTATGATCGCACTGGTCCGTATCGCGCTGAGCCGGCCATATACTTTCGTCGTGCTCGCGATTCTGCTGCTGATTATCGGACCGTTGGCGGCGCTGCGCACGCCGACCGACATCTTTCCGGATATCCGCATCCCCGTGATCGGCGTGGTGTGGCAGTACACCGGCCTGCCGCCCGACCAGATGTCCGGCCGCATCACCACGCCGTTTCAGCGCGCGCTGACCACGACCGTCAACGACATCGAGCACATCACCGCCAACTCGTATAACGGGTTCGGTATCATCAAGATCTTCTTCCAGCCCAGTGTCGACATCCGCACCGCCAACGCGCAGGTCACTGCGATCTCGCAGACCCTGCTCAAGCAGATGCCGCCGGGCGCGACGCCGCCGCTGATCCTGAACTACAGCGCCTCGACGGTTCCGATCATCCAGGTCGCGCTGTCGGGCGAAGGCCTCACCGAGCAGAACCTCGCCGATATCGGCATCAACCAGCTGCGCACGCCGCTGGTCACGGTGCCCGGCGCCGCGATCCCTTATCCGTTCGGCGGCAAGCAGCGCCAGGTTCAGATCGATCTCAATTCGACGGCGCTGCAGGCCCGCGGCCTGTCGGGCCAGGACGTCGCCAACGCGCTCGCCGCGCAGAACCTGATCACGCCGGTCGGCACCCAGAAGATCGGCAATTTCGAATACACCATCAACCTCAACAACTCGCCGCTCCGGATGGAGGAGCTCGGCGACCTGCCGGTCAAGCAGGTCAACGGCGCAATGGTCTATGTGCGCGACGTCGCCACCGTCCGCGACGGCAACCCGCCGCAGACCAACATCGTTCATGTCGATGGCAACCGTTCGGTGTTGATGATGGTGCTGAAGGCCGGCGCCACCTCGACGCTCGATATCATCTCCGGCATCAAGCAGAAGGTGATCGACGTCAAGGACCAGATGCCCGACGCGCTCAAGATCGGCTTCATCGGCGACCAGTCGGTGTTCGTCCGCGGTGCGATTACCGGCGTCGCCTTCGAGGGCGTGATCGCAGCGCTCCTGACCAGCGTGATGATCCTGCTGTTCCTCGGCAGCTGGCGCTCGACCGTCATCATCGCGGTGTCGATCCCGCTGTCGGTGCTGGGCGCCATCATCATGCTGTCCCTGATCGGCGAGACGCTGAACATCATGACGCTCGGCGGCCTCGCGCTCGCGGTCGGCATCCTGGTCGACGACGCCACGGTGACGATCGAGAACATCAACTACCACCTCGAGCAGGGCAAGCCGGTCGAGCAGTCGATCCTCGACGGCGCCAACCAGATCGTGACGCCGGCCTTCGTCTCGCTGCTCTGTATCTGCATCGTGTTCGTGCCGATGTTCTTCCTGTCAGGCGTGGCGCGCTTCCTGTTCGTGCCGATGGCCGAAGCGGTGATGTTCGCGATGATCTGGTCGTTCATCCTGTCGCGCACTTTGGTGCCGACGATGGCGAACTATCTGCTGCAGCCGCATGTGCATCACGAAGGCGCGCCGCCGAAATCGCGCAATCCTTTGGTCTGGTTCCAGCGCGGCTTCGAGGCGCGGTTCGAGCGCATCCGCAGCGGCTATCGTGGCCTGCTCGCGATGGCGCTCGGTCATCGCACGGTGTTCGTGACCGGCTTCCTTGCGGTCGTCGCCGCCTCGTTCCTGCTGGTGCCGTTCCTCGGGCGCAACTTCTTCCCGTCGGTCGATGCCGGCAACATCCTGATGCATGTCCGCACCCAAGTCGGCACCCGCGTCGAGGAGACCGCCAATCAGCTCGCCGACATCCAGAAGGCGATCCGCAAGCTGGTCCCCGGCGAGATCGAGACCATGACCGACAACATCGGCATGCCGATCTCCGGCATCAACATGACTTACAACAACACCGGCGTGATCGGCCCGCAGGACGGCGACATCCAGATCCGCCTGAAGGAAGGCCACAAGCCGACCGAGGAGCATGTCCGCGCGCTGCGTGAGCAATTGCCGCGGCTGTTCCCGGGCACCAGTTTCGCGTTCCTGCCGGCCGACATCGTCAGCCAGATCCTGAACTTCGGCGCGCCAGCGCCGATCGACCTGCAGATCCGCGGCGCCAATCTCGACGCCAACTTCGCCTATGCCAACAAGCTGCTCGCCAGGATCAAGCGCATCCCCGGCATTGCCGATGCGCGGATCCAGCAGTCGCCGAACAACCCGACCTTCAACATCGATGTCGACCGCACCCGCGCGCAATATGTCGGCCTGACCGAACGCGACGTCACCAACTCGCTGGTGGTGAACCTCGCCGGCTCGTCGCAGATCGCGCCGACCTATTACCTCAACCCGGACAACGGCGTGTCGTATTCGATCGTGATGCAGACGCCGCAATACCAGATCGACTCGCTGAGCGCGCTGCAGACGCTGCCGATCACCGCGAGCGGCAACACCCAGGCGCCGATCCTCGGCGGCATCGCCGACATCAAGCGCGCCACCTCGAGCGCGGTGGTCTCGCAATATGACATCCAGTCGCTGGTGCAGATCTACGCGACGACGCAGGGCCGCGATCTCGGCGGCGTCGCCACCGACGTGCGCCAGCTGATATCAGACACCGCCAAGGAAGTGCCGAAGGGCTCCTCGGTGGTGCTGCTCGGCCAGGTGCAGACCATGAACTCGGCCTTCACCGGTCTGCTGTTCGGCCTGCTCGGCGCGGTCGTGCTGATCTACTTCCTGATCGTGGTGAACTTCCAGTCCTGGTCGGACCCGTTCGTGATCATCACGGCGCTGCCCGCAGCACTTGCCGGCATCGTCTGGATGCTGTTCACGACCGAGACCACGCTGTCGGTTCCGGCGCTCACCGGGGCCATCATGTGCATGGGCGTGGCGACCGCCAACAGTGTGCTGGTGATCAGCTTCGCGCGCGAGCGCTATGAGGAGCTCGGCGATCCCGTCGCGGCGGCGCTGGAGGCCGGGTTCGTCCGGTTCCGCCCGGTGCTGATGACCGCGCTCGCCATGATCATCGGCATGGCGCCGATGGCGCTGGGGCTGGGCGAGGGCGGCGAGCAGAATGCGCCGCTGGGCCGGGCCGTGATCGGCGGCCTGATCTTTGCAACCTTCGCGACGCTGATGTTTGTTCCCGTGGTATTCAGTATGGTACACAAGAAGCAAGGCGCCAAAGCCGCCGCCTCATCGGAGATTCCGCATGCCGCCCACTGAACAGCGCCCGCCGGTTTCGCGCCGGAAACTGGGCATCTTCGGCGTGGTGGCGCTGGTCGGCGCCGGCCTGATCGTCGGCACCGGGATCCGTGCCCGCGAGGAGCAGGACTCACGCTTAAAGGAATGGACCGACGACCAGGCCGTTCCGACCGTCGCGGTGGCACTGCCGATCGCCAAGGCGCTCACCCCCACCATCGACCTGCCGGGCCGGCTTGAGGCCTATTCCCGCGCCCCGATCTTCGCCCGGGTTTCCGGCTACCTGAAGACCTGGGACGTCGACATCGGAGCCCGCGTCAAGGCCGGCCAGGTGATTGCCGAAATCGAGGCGCCCGACCTCGACCAGCAATTGCTGCAGGCGCGCGCCGATCTTGCCAGCGCCCAGGCCTCAGCCAAGCTCTCCGAAGCGACGCTGAACCGGCGCAAGACGCTGGTCGCCTCGAACTTCGTCTCCGCCCAGGAGATCGACGAGCGCACCGCCGACCTCTCCAACAAGAACGGTGCGGTCAAGGCCGGCCAGGCCAATGTCGAGCGGCTCGAAGCGCTCGCCGGTTACAAGAAGATCACGGCGCCGTTCGACGGCGTGGTGACCTCGCGCGACACCGACGTCGGCGCGCTGATCAATGCCGGCGGCAACTCGGGCCCGGCGATGTTCACGGTCTCCGACATCACCAAGCTGCGCGTCTACGTCAACGTGCCGCAGAATTACGTCCCGGCGATCAAGATGGGCGCCAAGGCCGCGCTGGTGTTGCCGGATTACCCGAACCGCACCTTCCAGGCGACGGTGGAAGCTTCCTCGCAGGCGGTCGATGTCGCCTCGGGCACGACGCGGATGCAGCTCGGGCTCGACAACTCCTCCGGCGAACTGATGCCGGGCAGCTACGCCAGCGTGAAGCTCAATCTGCAGCGCGACTCCACGCCGCTCAGCATTCCCGCCAGCGCGCTGATCTTCAACAGCAACGGCCTGCGGGTCGCGACCGTCGGCCCTGACGACAAGGTGCTGTTCAAGACCGTGAAGATCGGCCGCGACCTCGGCAAGGAGATCGAGATCGCCTCGGGCCTCGCCCCCGACGACCGCATCATCACCGCCCCGCCGGACGGCCTCGCCGACGGCGACCACGTGCGCGTGACCGGCGCCGGCGCCAAGGGCAAGCCGACCACGGCGTCCGAGAAGCAGGACGCGAAGGGGTAGGGCGTTCGTCGCCCTTACTTCGTCATGCCCGGGCTTGTCCCGGGCATTTTCGTTTTTGGCTGATGCGTAGGCAGCCCTGACCTCGCCCCGCTTGCGGGGAGAGGCGTAGGCCGCCTCCGGCGGCCGTCTCTTAAGAACGCTGAAGCGAAGCTTCAGCTACGTTGCATCGTGAGATGCAATCCCTGTGAGGGGGTACAGGTCTAACTGCGCTCACGTCTCGCGGAGAGAGCCCCTCACCCCAACCCTCTCCCCGCAAGAGCGGGGCGAGGGAGCCTTACACCGCGCCTGCGGCGAGAGTTCCTACCTCACCCGCCATTCCAGCACGCCGTCAGCCGCCGTGACGATGTCGCCGAGCGTGCCGACCGGCGTGCGATCCATATCCTGCAGATACGCCAGGGTCGCGGTATCGCTTGCCGGGATGCGGCCGAGCGTGCGGCGGCCGTCCTCGGTGCGCAGCATGGTGACGCCGTGCTCGACCTCGCCATTGGCGCGATAGATCACGGTGAAGGCCTCGACCTTGCCCTTGCCCGCGGCCTCCGCGGCGAAGTCGGGCACGTCGCGCCTGTTGCGGTCGGCTTCCGCCTGCACGGAGGTGTCCTGCTTGAGTGCGGCCGTCGGCGCCGCGCGCGACAGCACCAGGCCGTGATGTTTGGTGACGAAGCCGCCCTGGCCGTAGAGCAGGCCGAGCGTGCCGCCGCTGCGGAGCTTGCGCACCATCGCGCAGGCCGAATGCGTCATGTAGGTGTTGAGCGGCGCGCCGAAGAACGTCAGCCCGCCGGTCACGGTCGGCTGCACGTCGGCTCCGAGGCCCAGCGTGCGGCGCGCCATCTTCGGCACGCAGGGGAAACAGCTATAGAGCTCGATCGCGTCGAACTTCCTGCCGTCGCCGCCGACGAGGTCCATCACCGCCTTCAGCACCGCATTCTGGGCGTGGCTCTCGACGAACTGGTCGCGGATCAGATAGTCGCGCGGCTCTTCCGCCGAGGCGCCGCCGAGCGGATAGATCAGCTTCTCTTCCGGCACGCCTGCGGCGCGCGCTTTCGCAAGGCTGGTCAGCATCAGCGCGCCGCCCATGTTCACCGTCGGGTTCGCCACCATCAGTTTTGTATACGGCCACGCGATCATCCGATTATCAGGCGTTACGGTGGTAATCTCGTCGCCGGTGAAGCGCTTCTTCAGCCAGGAGTTCGGATTGTCGGCCGCAACCCGCGCATAGGTCGACCACAGGTCGCCGGATTCCTTCAGCGCCTCGCGCGGCGTCTGGCCCCAATGCGCCGAGGTTGCGGACTCATAGAGCGGATAGACCGTGATCGGCCTGAAGACGCCAAGCGCCACGGCCAGCGGCTTCTGGAACGCGGCGCCGCGCTTCGGCTCCTCGACGTCGTGCGCGAACGGCGTCCACGGCAATTCGACGCCGGCGCGCTGCGCCTTGGTCGCGGTCGACTGCGCCTCCGCACCGCACACCGCGGCAACGCTGCATTCGCCGCGCGCGATGCGCTGGGCTGCCTCGTGCAGATAGCGGATCGGGCTCTCGCCGCCGACCGGCCCGTAATAGAGATGCGCCGGCGCAACGCCGAGCCGCTGCGCGAGCTGCTTCTCGGGATCGCGATAGCGCCAGCTCAGGAAGTTGACGACGTCGAGTGACTGCAACTCGGAGAGCAGCTTGGCCCCGCTGTCGGCTTCGGCGCGCTTCAGCGCCTGTTCCAGCAGCGTGAGCGGCTCGAGGCCGGCGGCGATGTCCCTCGGACGATCGACGATCTCGCCGACGCCGACGATGACGGGAATGCGGTCTTCGGGGATAGAGGATGTGGTCATTTCTTCTTGCTTTACTTTCTAGGTCTTCGCCACGCCGTCGCCCTTCGAGGCGCGCAAGGGCGCGCACCTCCAGCGACAACGGCTTCGCCGTTGCGCGGGGGTGACGGCTACGGGGTACGCGTCATCCTGAGGTGCGAGCGTAGCGAGCCTCGAAGGATGGGCCACGTACTCTACTCCGCCACCAGCGCGTTCATGTGCTCGACGGCTTCAACAAAGTCTTCCTTGAACTCCTGCACCACGGCGCCGGCCGACTTCACGCTGTCGATCAGGCCGACGCCCTGGCCGACGAAGTAGGTGACGAGATCGCGCGCCTTCTCGTTGCCGGCCGCGGCGGCGCGGTCGATGGCGTTGAAGGCGTCGCGGCTGATGATGCTTTGCAGCGGCATCGGCAGCGCGCCGGGGCTGTCCGGCGAGCGGTCCCAGGCGTCGGTCCAGACCGAGCGGAGCTGCCGCGCCGGCTTGCCGGTGCGGCCCTTGGAGCGGATCGCATCGCGCGAGGACGCCGCGATCATCTTCTCGCGGAAGATCTCTGAGGTCTCCGACTCCACGGTGGCAAGCCACACCGAGCCGGTCCAGGCGCCGGCCGCGCCCATCGCCATGCAGGCCGCCATCTGGCTGCCGGTCATGATGCCGCCGGCCGCGAGCACCGGCACGTCGCGGATCTTCCGGACCGCCTTGATCACCTCGGGCACCAGCACCATGGTCGAGACCTCGCCGCAATGGCCGCCGGCCTCGGTGCCCTGTGCGACCAGGATGTCGACGCCGGCCGCTACCTGGCGCAGCGCGTGCTCCTTGGAGCCGACCAGGGCTGCGACCGGCACGCCGTGCTTGCGGCCCATCTCGATCATCGCCTTCGGCGGCACGCCGAGCGCGTTCGCAATCAGCCTGATCGGATGCCGGAACGAGACCTCGAGCAGTTGCAGCGCGGTCTCGGCATCGAACGGCTGCGGCTGGTTGTCGGCGACATTCCGGCTCGTCAGCTCGATGTCGTACTTCTTCAGCAGATTGCGGGTGAAGTCGCGGTGCTCCTGCGAGACGCGCGCCTCCAGGCTCTTCCAGGTGACGTTCTTCTCACCCGCGGTCGAGATGTTTTCCGGGATCAGCACGTCGATGCCATAGGGCTTGCCGTCGACATGCGCATCGATCCACTTCAGCTCCTGCTCCAGCGTGTCCGGCGTATGCGCGGTCGCGCCGAACACGCCGAAGCCGCCGGCGCGGCTGACCGCTGCCACCACGTCGCGGCAATGGCTGAAAGCGAGCAGGGGGAAATCGATTCCCAGCATGTCGCAGATCGGTGATTTCATGGAGCGGTTCTCCCGGCAGCCGTTTTTGTGCTTGTTGGCATCAGGCTTCCGCGACGCTAGCGCATCATGGATGGCTAAGCCAAGCCGGTTTCGGCTACGGCGATCTTGCGTGCAAGCGCTGCTCTGGCTGCATCCCTCGCGGCGCATTCCGCAAGGTAGAAAATGCGAGAGAGCGGGGTGGGCAAAGCCAGCTGTGCCCACCATCTAGTGCGGGCATGCACGGCGGTCGCCGCGCCACCTTGGAAAAACGTAAATCGGGAGCCAATGACGTGACTGACACCCCTGCCTACGAGCCGCCGAAAGTCTGGACCTGGAACAAGGAGAGCGGCGGGCGTTTCGCCAGCATCAACCGGCCAATCGCCGGCCCGACCCATGACAAGGAACTGCCGGTCGGCCGCCATCCGCTGCAACTCTACTCGCTGGCGACACCGAACGGCGTGAAGGTCACGGTGATGCTGGAGGAGTTGCTCGCCGCGGGCCACAAGGGCGCGGAATACGACGCCTGGCTGATCAAGATCGACGGCAACCAGTTCGGCAGCGGCTTTGTCGCGGTCAATCCGAACTCGAAGATCCCGGCGCTGATGGACCGCAGCTCTCCGGAGCCGATCAGGGTGTTCGAGTCGGGCTCGATCCTGGTTTATCTGGCGGAAAAGTTCGGCGCGTTCCTGCCGACCGACGCCAAGGCCCGTGCCGAAACCTTCTCCTGGCTGTTCTGGCAGATGGGTGCCGCGCCCTATCTCGGTGGCGGCTTCGGGCATTTCTATGCCTACGCCCCGACCAAGATCGAATACGCCATCGATCGCTTTGCGATGGAGGTGAAGCGCCAGCTCGACGTGCTCGACCGCCGTCTCGCCGACAACGAATATCTCGGGGGCGATGTCTATACTATCGCCGACATGGCGGTTTGGCCGTGGTACGGCGGCCTTGCAAAAGGCCTGCTCTACGGTGGCGGTGAATTCCTCTCGGTGCAGGACTACAAGAACGTGCAGCGCTGGACCGATGCGATCGCGGCGAGGCCTGCGGTGAAGCGCGGCCGCATGGTCAATCGCACCTGGGGTGAGCCGTCGAGCCAGCTGCACGAGCGGCATGAGGCCAGCGATTTCGAGACCAGGACGCAGGACAAGATCGGCGAGCTGGCGGCGTCGTGACATGCCGCATAAATCTGCCCGTCATCATGAGTGTCTGAATCAGATCTGTGGCCGATGAGAACTCGTCATGCCCGGCCTTGTGCCGGGCATCCACGTCTTTGCTTCACTGCGGCCTGAAAGACGTGGATGGCCGGGACAAGCCCGGCCATGACGAAGATGGTGGGTAACGCCTTGCTAGCCCACCCGATGCTTCACCCCAGCAGATCGTCGTACTCCGGGTGCTTCTTCATGAAGCCCTGGATGAACTCGCACTTCACGACGAGCTTGCGGCCCTGCGCGCGCACCGCGTCCAGCGTGGCGCGGGCGAGCTTTGAGCCGATGCCGCGACCGCCGAGCTCCGGCGGTACCTCGGTATGCACCAGCGTGATCGTATCCGGCGTCTTGCGATAGACCACGAAGGCGGTGGCGCCGTCGACTTTGAGCTCGAACCGGCTCTGGGCTTCGTTGTCGTGGAATGCTTCGCTCATTTATCGTCCTTGGTTATTTTGTCTGCGCGCCCTCGGCCGCGGGAAACACCACGCGGTCGTCGGTGCGGCAATAGCGGTCGGCGAACATGCGGCCGATCGGGTGGTAGCGCTCCATGTGCACGCGCATCGCCTCGCGATCCCACAATTCGTCGCGGATGTGGAAGTGGATGCCTTCGCCCATGATCAGCTGGCGGTCGCCGTTGACGTCGATCAGCTTCCAGGTCTTGCACTCCATCGCGAACGGCGCGTCGGCAAGCCGGGGCACTGCGATCCTGCGCGATGGCGCGAGCTTGAGGCCGAGATAATCGGGCTCGCCGATCTCGGGCGGGAAGTCGCCGCTCGTCTCGTGCATCGCGCGCGCCAGCGGCTCGTCGGTGAGATTGACCACGAACTCACCTGTGCGCTGGATGTTGATGAAGGTGTCCTTCTCGCGGCCGTCGGGCCTTCGGTTGACCGCGAACATGCAGAGCGGCGGGTCTTCGCAGAACACGTTGAAGAACGAAAACGGCGCCGCATTGACCACGCCATCCGGCCCGATGCTGGTCACCCAGGCGATCGGCCGCGGCAGCACGAAGGAGGTCAGCACCTTGTAGCGTTCGCGCTGGGTGAGGTCGCTAGGGGAATATTCCATGGGGTGATCCGACAATGTGTAGGGGTTAGCGACCTGTCCGCCGTAGCTCGAAGAGCGAAGGCGGAAGCGTAACCCGCCGCCAGCCGGCAAGAAAGCAAAAGGCGGGTTACGCTTGCGCGCACCCGCCTTGCAAACTTGCTCTCTTGCTTACCTCGCCCCGCTTGCGGGGAGAGGTCGGATTGCGCAGCAATCCGGGTGAGGGGGTACAGGTCTCAACGTTCGGCTCGCTCGCGGAGGCAGCCCCTCACCCCAACCCTCTCCCCGCGAAGAGCGGGGAGAGGGAGAGGATAGACTACGGCATGCTCAGCTCGTGGCGGCCGACCACCATCCAGTGCACCTCGTCCGGACCGTCGGCGAAGCGCAGATGGCGGACGTCCTGGTACATCTCGCCGAGCGGTGACCACTGCGAGATGCCGGTGGCGCCGTGCATCTGGATCGCCTGGTCGATGATCTTGCAGGTGCGCTCCGGCACCATGGCCTTGACCATGCTGACCCAGATCCGCGCTTCCTTGTTGCCGAGCACGTCCATCGCCTTGGCAGCCTTGAGCACCATCAGCCGCATCGCTTCGATCTCGCAGCGCGCCTGCGCGATGATCTGCAAATTGCCGCCAAGATGAGCGATCTTCTTACCGAAGGCTTCGCGGGTCAGGCCACGCGACACCATCAGGTCGAGCGCCTTTTCGGCCTTCCCGATCGTGCGCATGCAGTGATGGATGCGGCCCGGGCCGAGGCGAACCTGCGAGATCTCGAAGCCGCGGCCTTCGCCGAGCAGCATGTTCTCCTTCGGCACCCGGCAATTGTTGAAGCGCAGATGCATGTGGCCGCGCGGCGCATGGTCGTGGCCGAACACGTGCATCGGGCCGAGGATCTCGACGCCGGGGGTGTCGATCGGGACCAGGATCTGCGACTGCTGCTTGCTTGGCGCGGCGTCCGGATTGGTCTTCACCATCACGATCATGATTTTGCAGCGCGGATCGCCGGCACCGGAGATGTAATACTTCTCGCCGTTGATCACCCACTCGTCGCCGACCAGCTTGGCGGTGGTCGAGATGTTCTTGGCGTCGGAGGAGGCGACGTTCGGCTCGGTCATCGCGTAAGCCGAGCGGATTTCACCGGCGAGCAGCGGCTTCAGCCACTTCTCCTTCTGCTCCTTGGTGCCGACGCGCTCCAGCACTTCCATGTTGCCGGTGTCGGGCGCGGAGCAGTTCATGGTCTCCGACGCCAGCGGATTCTTCGCAAGCTCGACGGCGATATAGGCATAGTCGAGGTTCTTCAGGCCCTGGCCGGTCTCGTCATCGGGCAGGAAGAAGTTCCACAGCCCTTCCTCCTTGGCCTTGTCCTTGGCCTTCTGTAGTACCGCGAGCTGCTCCGGCGTGAAGCTCCAACGGTCCTTCTTGCCCTCGGCGAGTCGCATGAACTCGACCGACATCGGATCGACGGTCTCACGGATGAACTTCTTGACGTGCTCGTAAAGCGGACGAACCTCATCCGACATCCTGAGATCGTTGAGTTCTTCTCCAGGATTGAGATTGTAGGTCGTGGTTCGCGGGATATAGGCGTGTTTCATTCTTGGTCCTCCCATCAGCGAGATTTCGCGTTGCGGCCGACAATAGACTTAGGATTTGCGAAGCGCGAGCATGCTTTTCGGCGTGATCCCTGCCGCATCGCGGAATATCGCGACAGCGTTTAAAACGTTGTTTAAACGCCGTCGGTCTCAAGATCGAATTTGGCGGCAGGCGCTCAGGCTATCCGGTGCATCGCGCAGATCTTGTTGCCGTCGAGATCGCGCAGATAGGCGAGGTAGAGCTTGACGCCAGAACCTTCCCGCACGCCGGGCGGGTCCTCGCAGGGCTTGCCGCCATTGGCGACGCCGGCCGCGTGCCAGGCGTCGACCTGTTCGGGCGAATTGCAGGCAAAGCCGATCGTGCCGCCATTGGCGTGCGTCGCCGGTTCGCCGTTGATCGGCTTGGAAACCATGAAAATGCCGGCCCTGGTGAGGTACATAATGCGGTGACCGTCGACCCGGGCCGGCCGGACATCGAGCGTGGCCAGCAACGCGTCATAGAACGCCTTGGCCTTGTCCAGATCGTTGGTGCCAACCATCACGTGTGAAAACATCTGAAATATCCTCCCTGCTTGTCTTGGCGCGCCGCAATGCTGCGCGATGTCCCGCACGCCGCGTGCATGCCGGTCGAACGCTAGCAGCAGATTTGCCGCGGCGGAAGCGGCCTCACGTCGCGCGGCAGTGCTGAAGCTTCGTCATTCCCCGGTGCGCAATTGCGCACCTGAGGGCTCGCGAAGTGAGAACCCGGAATGACGGCGAGGTGAGCACGCCGCTTAGGCTCCCTCTCCCCTTGCGGGAGAGGGTGGGGAGAGGTAGCCCCGGGCTTTCCCTGCGCCCTCTGCTTGATGAGGGAGCAAGTTAACGCAAGACTCGGACGCTTCAGCGCCGCGAGGATGCGGATGTATGACCCACAAACCGTGCAACACACTCAGTGTCGTCCCGGCGAAGGCCGGGACCCATTACCCCACGCATGTGTTGCTGCGCGACGCTGGAGCCACGATCCCGCTCATAACCAAATGCAGTGGGTTCTGGGTCCTGGCTTTCGCCAGGACGACAGTTGCGGACGTGGCGGCAGCAACGTCGTCAGAACGCCGTGTACCCGCCATCGATCACAAAACAATCCGCCGTATGATAGGACGATGCCTTGCTCATGATGTAGACGGCGATGCCGCCGAAATCGCTCGGCTCGCCGAAGCGGCGCAGCGGGATGCGCGGCATCACGTTGGCGAAGAATTTGTCGTTGGCCATGATGCCCGCGGTCATGTCGCTCTTGATCCAGCCGGGCAGGATCGCGTTCGCGGTGACGCCGTGGCGGGCGAGCTCGACGCCGAGCGCGCGGCACAGCGCGTTCAGCGCGGCCTTGGTGCCGGCATAGTGCTCGTTGCGCGCGGTGCCGAACAGCGAGGCGAGGCTCGAGGTCGCCACCAGCCGGCCGAATCTGTCGCCCGCCTCGGCGCGCTCGGTCATGTGGCGCGCCGCGGCCTGGAACACATGAAACACGCCGTCGAGATTGGTCGCGAACATTTTTCGCCATTCTTCCTCGGTGCGGTCGATGAAGGAGCGGCGTCCGCCGCCGCCGATGCCGGCATTGGCGAAGCAGCCGTCGACGCGGCCGAAGGTGTCGAGCGTCGCCTTCATCGCGGTCTTGACCGAGCCGGGATCGGTGACGTCGCAGAATTGCGTTGCGACCTTGCCGGGCCCGGCCTTCATCGAAGCCGCCGCGTTGGCATTTTTCTCGGCGTTGCGGCCCCAGATCGCGACGTTGCAGCCGGCGGCGTTCAGCGCCTGCGCGATGCCAAGGCCGATGCCGCCATTGCCGCCGGTGATGACGGCGACGCGGCCGGTGAGATCGAAGATGCCACTCATTGGGGTTTCCATTTGGTTTGGCGCGCGTTAATCGTGCGCCTCGGGACGAGCTTGGCGGCAACCATGGACAAGCCCGGCACAAAAATCAAATATGGGTCGAAGCATCGACCTACCGCGGTACCAACCGCCGAAGCAACGTAAAGAGGAAACCATGCAGTTCAAACACGTCACGCTCGACTTCGACGGATCGGTCGCGATCCTCAAGCTCGACCATCAGGAAGTCATGAACGCGGTCTCGCTCGACATGCTGGGCGGGCTTGCCGAGGCAATGGATGCGATCGACGACAAGCGCGACGAGGTGCGCTGCCTGGTCATCACCGGTGCCGGCCGCGCCTTCTGCACCGGCGCCAATCTGCAGGGCCGCAACACGCAAGCGAAGCCGGGCAAGAGCAACGCCGGCGCCGCGCTGGAGACCGCATTCCATCCGTTCCTGCGCCGATTGCGTAAGCTGCACTGTCCGATCGTGACCGCGGTGAACGGTCCGGCCGCCGGCGCCGGGATGAGTTTTGCATTGATGGGCGATTTGGTGCTGTGCGCGCGCTCGTCGTATTTCCTGCAGGCGTTCCGCCGCATCGGCCTGGTGCCGGATTGCGGCTCGACCTGGCTGCTGCCGCGGCTGATCGGCAAGGCGCGCTCGGTCGAGCTGTCGCTGCTCGGTGAGCGGCTGCCGGCCGAGAAGGCGCTGGAATGGGGTCTCGTCAACCGCGTCTATGACGACGGCGCGCTGATGGAGGAAACCATGAAGCTCGCGCATGAGCTCGCCAATGGCCCGACGGTCGCGCTGTCGCTGATCCGCAAGCTTTACTGGGACAGCCCGGAGAATTCGTTCGAGGAGCAGCTCAATCTGGAATTCGAGTCGCAGCGCATCGCGGGCAGCGCCGAGGATTTCAAGGAAGGCGTCGCCGCATTCCTCGAGAAGCGTCCGGCGAAGTTCAAGGGCAAATGATCGAGACCGAGCTCACCCGCTGCGTCGCCTCCTTTCATCCCGGCGCGACCGGCATCACGGGCGCCGCAAAGCTCTCCGGCGGTGCCAGCCAGGAGACCTGGACGTTCGACATCGTCCATCCGAACGGCAATGTCGGCGCGATCCTGCGCCGCGCGCCGCCGGGCTACGGTGCGGCGCCCGGCCGCGCCGCCGGCCTCGATGCCGAGGCCACGCTGATGCAGCTCGCGCATGACGCGGGCCTGCCGTCGCCCAAGGTGATGCACGTGCTGACGCCTGAGGACGGTCTCGGCCGCGGCTTCATCATGGCGCGGGTCGAGGGCGAGACCATCGCGCGGAAAATTTTGCGCGACGAGGAATTTGCCAATGCGCGGCCGATCCTGGCGCGCCAGCTCGGCCGCGTCATCGCCGGCATCCACGGCCTGCCGCAGGCAAAACTGCCGCAGCTGCGCAGCCTGACCGCGACCAAGGAGATCGAGGATCTCGCCCGTGAGTATCACAGCTTCAACTGGCCCCGCCCGGTGTTCGAGCTCGCGCTGTGCTGGCTGCGCGATCACGATCCCGGTCCGTCGTCTGAGGTGACGCTGGTGCATGGCGATTTTCGCCACGGCAATCTGATCATCGGCCCCGACGGGGTGCGCGCGGTGCTCGACTGGGAGCTCGCGCATACCGGCGATCCCATGGAGGACCTGGGATGGATCTGCGTCAACTCGTGGCGCTTCGGTGAGATCGACAAGCCGGTCGGCGGTTTTGGCACCCGCGAAGACCTGTTCGCAGGCTATGAAGAAGCCGGCCGCGAGGCTGACCCCGATCGCGTGATGTTGTGGGAAGTGATGGGCACGCTGCGCTGGGGCGTGATGTGCTGCGGCATGATGCAGCGCTTCCGCTCCGGCCCCGATCATTCGATGGAGCGGGCGATGATTGGACGGCGGGCGTCCGAAACCGAAATTGACCTACTCAGACTGCTAGCGCCGCGAGGCAAGTAAGATGCAGGACGAACCGACACCCACCGAACTGATCAAGGCCGTCGCCGATTTCCTGCGCACCGAGATCGCGCCTGCGATCAAGGGGCACAACAGCTTCAAGCTGCGCGTCGGCATCAACGCTCTCGATCTGGTGACGCGGCAGCTTGCGCTTGCCGAGGCGGGCGATACGACCGAGGCCGCGCGGCTGAAGCAGCTCCTTGGTGCGGATGGTACGCTGATGGAGCTCAACGGCGCGCTGTCGGCGAAGATCGCAAGCGGCGAGGTCGATCTGAACACGCCGGGGCTATCGGAGCATCTCTGGCAGACCACGATGGACAAGCTCGCCGTCGATCAGCCGAACTATGCGTCCTACAAGAGGGAGTTGGGGAATAAGTAGCTTTGGGTACGTTCCCCGGACGCTGCGCAGCGCGAAGCGGTGCGCTGCTGATCCGGGGTCCATCAGCCGCAGGTCCCGGCTCTGCGGCGCAGCGTTGCACGCTGCACCGCGTCCGGGACGCGACAGTCCGTTACCGCCCCAGCCACTTCGGCGGCCGCTTCTCCGAAAACGCCTTCGGTCCCTCGATGTAATCCTGCGAGGCGGCCATCGCCTTCACCGCCGGATACTCGCGCTGCTCGGCGGTCGCCCGTTCCAGCGATACTTCGAGACCGCGCTGGATTGCCTGCTTGGAGGCGCGGATCGACATCGGCGAGTTCTTGGCGATGGTCTCGGCCCAGCGCTCGGCGGCAGAAAGCGCCTCGCCCTGCGGCACCACCTCGTTGACGAAGCCAAGCTCGAGGCCTTCCTTGGCGCTGACATGGCGCGCGGTCAGGATCATGCCCATGGCGCGCTTCAGCCCGATCTGCCGTGGCAGCCGGTGCACGCCGCCGGCGAGCGCGGCAAGGCCGACGCGCGGCTCGGGCAGGGCGAAGGTCGCATTCTCGGAGGCGATGATCAGGTCGCAGGCCAGCGCGATCTCAAACCCGCCGCCCATCGCGACGCCGTTGACGGCGGCGATGATCGGCTTGTCGCAGTCGAAGCGGCTGGTGAGGCCGGCGAAGCCGCCCTTGTCCCAGCCGCGCTTGCCGCCGGCGGCCTGCCATTTCAGGTCGTTGCCGGCGCAGAACGCCTTGTCGCCGGCGCCGGTGACGATCGCGATCCACTGCTCGGGATCGGCGGAGAAATCGTCGAACACCTTGTTGAGCTCGAAATGCGCGTCGATATGCAGCGCGTTGTAAACCTCGGGCCGCGACAGCGTCACGGTGGTGATGGGACCCTTGCGTGTCACCTTGGAGAATTTCAGATCCATGTTGGCTCCCGTCGATTTTCTGTGGCGAAGAATATGTTGGCTATCCTAACGCCTGCGCGCCGTCCCGTGCCATCCAATTACGCAACGCGACCGCGCGCGCAGGCGCCATCGGCCTGCTTGACTTGGCCTGTCGCTTCTCACCTTAATCGATCCGAACGCGTGTTTGCGATAGCGCCTAGACGCAAAATCAAAATCAACGAATTTTCCGGGAGAGACGACCTTGGATTTCAATCTGCCGGCTGACCTGACAGCCTATCTCGCCGAGCTCGACCGCTTCATCGAACGCGAGATCAAGCCACTGGAAGCGGCTGATGACAACATCCGCTTCTTCGATCATCGCCGCGAATGGGCGCGTACCGATTTCGACAAGGGCGGCCTGCCGCGCCATGAATGGGAGCTGTTGCTGCGCAAGGTCAAGAACTTGGCCGACGCCGCCGGCCATCTGCGCTTCGCGATCCCGAAGCGCTATGGCGGCAAGGACGGCTCCAATCTCTGGATGGCCGTGATCCGCGAACATTTTGCCTCGAAGGGGCTCGGCCTGCACAACGACTTGCAGAACGAACACTCCATCGTCGGCAACCTTCCGATCGTGACCATGCTCGACCGCTATGGAACCGACGAGCAGAAGGCGATGATCGACGGCTCGATCACCGGCAAGTACCGCATCACGTTCGGCCTGACCGAGCCCGAGCACGGCTCGGATGCCACGCATATGGAAACCAGGGCGGTGCAGGCGACCCGCGACAACGTCAAGGGCTGGATCATCAACGGCGAGAAGATGTGGACGACAGGCATGCATGTCGCGACCCATTGCGCGCTGTTTGCCCGTACCTCGGGCAATGACGGCGATGCGCGCGGCATCACCTGCTTCCTGGTGCCGGCGAAATCGGCGGGGGTGAAGGTCGAAGAGTATATGTGGACCTTCAACATGCCGACCGATCATCCCCGCGTCAGCTTCACCGACGTGTTCGTGCCTGAAGATGCGCAGTTCGGCGAGGTCGGTCGCGGCCTGTCGCTGGCGCAATGTTTTGTCCATGAGAACCGGATCCGTCAGGCCGCAAGCTCGCTCGGCGCTGCCGTGTATTGCATCAACGAAAGTGTGAAATATGCGCGCGAGCGAAAACCGTTCGGCAAGGCGCTGGCCGAGAACCAGGCGATCCAGTGGCCGCTGGTCGAGCTTGCGACCCAGGCCGAGATGCTGCGGCTGTTGATCCGCAAGACCGCCTGGGAGATGGATCAGCTGACTCAGGCGCAGGTCGAGCACACGCTGTCGGACCGGGTCTCGATGTGCAACTTCTGGGCAAACCGTCTGTGTTGCGAGGCCGCCGACCGCGCGATGCAGGTGCATGGCGGCATGGGCTATTCGCGCCACAAGCCGTTCGAGCACATCTATCGCCACCACCGCCGTTATCGCATCACCGAAGGCAGCGAGGAGATCCAGAAGCGCAAGGTGGCGGGCTTCCTGTTCGGCTATATGGGAGCCGGCAAGCACTGAGGGATAAACGAGGGAGCGGGTCGACATGGAAGGTGGATGCACCTGCAGAAACGTCCGCTACCGCCTGACCGGCAGGCCGCTGATCGTGCATGCCTGCCACTGCACGTGGTGCCAGCGCGAGACCGGCACCGTGCATGCGCTCAACGCGATGTACGAGGCCGAGCGGGTCGAGCACATCGCGGCCGAGCCCGAGATCGTCGACACGCCGTCGGCGAGCGGCAAGGGGCAGAAGATCGCGCGCTGCCCGATCTGCAAAGTCGCGGTGTGGAGCAATTATCCGGGCTCGGGACCGGCGGTACGCTTCGTCCGCGTCGGCACGCTGGATGATCCGAGCCAGTTCCCGCCCGATGCGCACATCTTCACGTCGTCCAGGCAGCCCTGGGTGACGTTCTCGCCCGGCGCAAAGGTGTTCGCCGAGTATTACGATCGGAAAGCGGTCTGGCCGGAGGAAGCGCAAGAACGCTGGCGCGTCTTGCGGGAGAGGATGAAGAAGGCGTGAGGGGAGCCTCTCTCTCTCTCTCTCTCTCTCTCTCTCTCTCTCTCTCCATCGTCGTCCCGGCGAGGGCCGGGACCCATAGCCACGACAGGCTATTGGTTGAACGAGATGTGGCCCCAGCGTCTCACCACCACAAACAACGGTGGTTATGGGTCCCGGCTCGCGCTTCGCTTGGCCGGGACGACAGAGGAGGCTAATTCACCTGCCGGTCCTTGCCCGTCCAATACGGATCACGCAAATTCCGCCGCAGGATCTTGCCCGACGGATCGCGCGGTAGCGCGGCGATGAAGTCGACCGATTTCGGCGTCTTGTAGCCCGCGATCCGCTCGCGGGTGAAGTTGATGATGTCGGTGGCCGTCGCACTCTTGCCCGGCTTCACCACCACCACGGCCTTCACCGCCTCGCCCCATTTGTCGTCGGGGATGCCGATCACGGCGGCTTCGGCCACGTCGGGGTGGTCGCACAGCGCGCTCTCGACCTCGGCCGGATAGATGTTCTCGCCGCCGGAGATGATCATGTCCTTGATGCGGTCGTGGATGTAGAGATAGCCGTCACTGTCCATGTAGCCGGCATCGCCGGTGCGCAGCCAGCCGTCATTGTCGATGGTGCGCGCGGTGGCCTCGGGCAGATTCCAGTAGCCGACCATGTTGGAGCCGGAACGGGTGGCGATCTCGCCGACTTCGCCCGGCGGCAGCGGCTTGCCGTCCGGATCAAGGATCGCAAGCTCGATACCGGGCAGCGCCTTGCCGGCCGAGCGCATCCGCTCGAGCCCCTCGATGTGGTCTTCCGGCGGCAGTGCCACAATGGTGCCGGTGGTCTCGGTCATGCCGTACATCTGCACGAAGCCGCATTTGAAGACCTCGATGCATTCCTTGAGCAGCGCCGCCGGGATCGGCGAGGCGCCATACAGCATGTACTTCAAACGGGAGAAGTCGACCTGCCGCGCGCGCGGCTGCCGCACCACGAACTGCATTGCGGCCGGCACCATGAACAATTTGGTGATGCCGGACTGCTCGAAGAAATCGAGCACCTTGGTCGGGTCGAATTCGCGCGCGATCACGCCACGGGCGCCGTGATAGAGCCCCATCACGCCCCAGCCGGAGCCGCCGATGTGGAAGATCGGCATTGCCACCAGCGAGACGTCGTCGGTGGTCCAGCGGTTCCATTCCGGCTTCTCGGCCTCGTTGCCGCTCTGCACGAGGTTGAGGAAGTTGGCGTGCGACAGCATCGCGCCCTTCGGCTTGCCCGTGGTGCCCGAGGTGTAGAGCTGGATCGCGATGTCCTTCGGCTCGAGCGGGACGCGCGGATCATCGCCGCTCTGCGCGTCGCGCCAGGCGCGATAATCGGGCCATTCCGGCGCGCCGCTCTCAGTCGTGATGACGGTGCGAACGCTGGGCAGCTTGTCCCTGATGTTGCGCGCTTGCGTGATGAATTCGGGGCCGACAAACAGGATCGGTGCCTTGCAGTCCTCGACGATGAAGGCGACCTCGGGGCCCGCCAGCCGCCAGTTCACCGGCGCCATCACCACGCCGGCCTTCATCGCGCCCATCAACAGCTCGAAATAGAAGTCGCTGTTCTTGCCGAGATAGGCGATGCGCTCGCCCTTCTTCACGCCCATCGCGATCAGCGCGTTGGCGACACGGTTGGTCTTGATGTCGAATTCGGCGAAGCTGGTTTGCCGTCCCTCGAACTCATAGGCCAGCGCATCGCCGAGACTGCTGGCGCGGTCGCGCACCATGTCGGCAAGGTTGGTCAGTTTCGGCGCAGCGGACATGTTTCCCCGTGACGTCTTGTTCTGGTTGCGCGGAGTGTGGCGGCATCCGGCAGCAAAGACAATACGGGGGAAGTGGCTGCGATGTTTCAACATCGTCGTCCCGGCGGAGGCCGGGACCCATTACCACAAATGCGAGTGTGGTGCGATGCTGGGGCCCCAGCGAGCTCAACGACGCGCAGCGGTGGTTATGGGTCCCTGCTTTCGCAGGGACGACAGTTGAGGTTGAGGCGCGAGCTGTCGCGTCAGCCGCGCGCCGCGCGGTCCTTCTCGTTCTGCGCCTTGATCGACTCGCGCGCCTTGGTCCAGTCGTCGTCGCTCCAGTCGCGCAGCTGGTAGAAATTGCCGCCCATCGCGAGCGCCTGGGCGCCGTCCATCGCGATGGTCTCGCCGTTGATCCAGTCGCAGCCGCCCGAGATCAGGAACACCGCGAGGTTCTGCAACTCCTCCATGGTGCCGACGCGGCCCATCGGGTTCATCGCCTTGGTGCGCGCGCCGGCCTCGTCGCCGGGCTTGATACGCTTGCTCATGCCTTCGGTCGGGATCTCGCCGGGCGCGATGGTGTTGAGGCGGATGCCGTGGCGGCCCCATTCGATCGCAAGCGACATGGTCATCGCGTGGATCGCCGACTTGCTCATCGCCGACGGCACCACATAGGGCGAGCCGTTGCGCACCCAGGTCACCGTGATCGACACCACATTGCCGCGATGGCCGCCGGCGATCCAGCGCCGGCCCACCGCGTGCGTGACGTAGAAGGTGCCGTGCATCACGATGTTGGCCACTGCGTCAAATCCTCGCGCGGAGAGCTCTTCCGAGCGCGAGATGAAATTGCCGGCGGCGTTGTTGATCAGATCGGTGAGCGGACCGCTGGTGGTCCAGATCGCCTCGATCATCTCGTCGACCGCCATGGCATTGCGGATGTCGACGCCATGGCTGACCACGCGTCCACCATGCTCGGCCATCAGCTCGGTGGCGGTTTCGTCGCAGACGCTCTTGCGGCGGCCGCAAATGTGCACCTCGGCCCCGAGTTGCAGGAACCGCGAGGCCATGGCCTTGCCGAGGCCGGTGCCGCCGCCGGTGACCAGGATGCGCCGCCCGGTAAGAAGCTGATCAGAGAACATCGTTTCCTCCACGGGGGTTGTCAGTTAATTGGTCGATTGACTAAAAGCGGACAACGGCCTTTGTGTAAAGCGCCATCAAGGAACAGCGGAGGAGATTTCAATGGAAGATCGCGTTTCGATATCGATTTCGGACGGTATCGCCGATGTCCGCCTGGTGCGGGCCGACAAGATGAACGCGCTCGATGCCGCGATGTTCGAGGCATTGGTCGCCGCAACCGACCGGCTTTCAAAGGAAAAAGCCGTTCGGGTGGTGGTGCTATCAGGCGAGGGCCGGGCGTTTTGCGCCGGGCTCGACATGGGGCGGTTCGCTGCCATGAAGGACGGCGGTAACGGGGTGCCGGGTGGCGAGAACCGTGACCTGACGATCCGCACCCACGGCAAGGCCAATTTCGCGCAGCAGGCGGTCTGGGGCTGGCGCCAGCTTCCGGTGCCCGTGATCGCCGCGGTCCATGGCGTCGCGTTCGGCGGCGGCTTCCAGCTCGCGCTCGGCGCCGACATGCGCTTCCTTTCGATTGATGCGCGGATGTCGATCATGGAGATCAAATGGGGCCTGGTGCCCGACATGGCGGGCACGCCGATCCTCGCGAGCCTGGTGCGCGACGACATCCTGCGTGAGCTTACCTACACCGGTCGCATCTTCTCGGCGCAGGAAGCAGTGAGCTACGGCCTCGCCACTCGCATCTGCGACGACCCGCGCGCCGCGGCGCTCGAGGTCGCGCGCGAGATCGCCGGCAAGAGCCCGGATGCCATCCGCGCCGCCAAGCGGATGCTGAACAATCTGTCGGTCGATCCGGCGGCCGCGCTGCTGGCGGAATCCGTCGAGCAGCAGAAGCTGCTCGGCAGCCCGAACCAGACTGAATCCGTGCGCGCCAATCTGGAGAAGCGCGCGCCAAGGTTTGCGGATGCGTGAATCTCTTCGCCGTCATGGCCGGGCAAAAAGCGCGAAGCGCGTCTTCGCGCAGATGTCCCGGCCATCCACGTCTTCGTTGCGGCGGTGAACACGTGGATCACCGGGACAAGCCCGGTGATGACGACAACTTCCAGCGTCGCTAACCATCAACGAAGAACAAGAACAACAGATGAGCGAAACGTCCCATCCCTTCCTCGGCATTATCAGCGGCGAGCGCCGGCGCGATCACGCGGGGGTGGCCGAGCGCACTGAGCGCATTGCCAGCGGCCTGAACAAGCTCGGCGTCAAGCCGGGCGACAGCGTCTGCATGCTGATGCGCAACGACATCGCCTTCATCGAAGCCGCCTATGCGGCGATGCGGCTCGGCGCCTATGGCGTGCCGATCAACTGGCACTTCAAGCCGGAGGAGATCAACTACGTGCTGAGGGATTCCGGCACGCGCGTGCTGATCGGCCATGCCGACATGCTGCATTCGCTGCGCGGCGCGATCCCGCCTGACGTCACCGTGCTCAGCGTGCCGACGCCGCCGGAAATCCTCGCCAACTACAAGATCAATCCCGATCATCTGACGACGCCGGATTTCGCGATCGATTTCGAAGCCTGGCTCGCCCAGTTCCCGCGCTATGACGGCCCGGTGGTGCCGCAGCCGCAGAACATGATCTACACCTCGGGGACGACAGGCCACCCGAAGGGCGTGCGCCGCTTCGCGCCGACGCCCGAGCAGACCGCCAATGCGGAAGCGATGCGGGGGATGATCTACGGCCTGAAGCCGGGGGCACGCGCGATCCTGCCGGGGCCGTTGTATCATTCCGCGCCGAATTCCTTCGGGCTGCGCTCGGGCAAGCTCGGCGGCGCGCTGGTGCTGATGCCGCGCTTCGACGCGGAGCAATTTTTGGCGCTGATCGAGCGCGAGCGGATCGACACCATCTTCATGGTGCCGACGATGTTCATCCGCCTGATGAAGCTGCCGGAGGAGGTGCGCAGCAAGTACGACATGTCGTCGCTGCGCCACATCATCCACGCCGCGGCGCCGTGCCCTGCCGACGTCAAGCGCGCCATGATCGACTGGTGGGGACCGGTGATCTACGAATTCTACGGTTCGACCGAGTCGGGCGCGGTGACGTTTGCAACCTCGGAGGACGCGCTGAAGAAGCCGGGCACGGTCGGAAAGATTTCGCCCGGCGCCGAGCTGCGCTTCATCGGCGACGATGGCCAGGAGGTGGCGCAGGGGCAGATCGGCGAGATCTATTCGCGGATCAAGGGCAATCCCGATTTCACCTATCACAACAAGTCCGAGAAGCGGGCCGAGATCGACCGCGAGGGATTCATCACCTCGGGCGATGTCGGCTATATCGACGCCGACGGCTATGTCTTCATCTGCGACCGCAAGCGCGACATGGTGATCTCAGGCGGCGTCAACATCTACCCGGCGGAGATCGAGGCGGTGCTGCACGCGGTCCCCGGCGTGCATGATTGCGCGGTGTTCGGCATTCCCGATGCCGAGTTCGGCGAGGCGCTGATGGCGGTGGTCGAGCCGCAGCCGGGCGTCACGCTGGACATCGCAGGGGTCCGCGCCCAGCTGAAGTCCGCGCTGGCCGACTACAAGGTGCCCAAGCACATCGAGATCCAGACCAACCTGCCGCGGGAGGATTCCGGAAAAATCTTCAAGCGCCGGCTGCGCGATCCATATTGGGAGCGGGCGGGGCGGAGGATTTAGGAGCACAAACTCGCTGTCGTCCCGGCGAAGGCCGGGACCTATAACCACGGATGCCTCTGCTTGCACGAGCCGTGGCCCCATCGGATGCCAACCTCGGGCATCGGTGGTTATGGGTCCCTGCTTGGACGACGGGCAGTGGTGCACCGCCCCCAAGTTCATCTTGCGCTGCGGCAAAAAATGCGCACATTTGGAGCGAGCCCGGCAGCCTCTGGAGTAGCCAGCCATGTCTCCCCAGATCTTGCCTCCCCAGACCATGCCTTCCGAGACCGATCTCCAGGCCAGGCGCGCGGCAGAAGTGCAGGCGCAGGAGGAGGATGCACGGCTCCGGAACGACATCCGCCTGCTCGGCCGCGTCCTCGGCGACACCGTGCGCGACCAGGAGGGGGCCGACGTGTTCGACCTGGTCGAACACATCCGCCAGACCTCGGTCCGGTTCCATCGCGACGAGGACAAGCTGGCGCGGCGGGAGCTGGAGGGCATCCTAGACGGCATGTCGATCGCCGAGACGCTCCAGATCGTCCGCGCCTTCAGCTATTTCTCCCACCTCGCCAACATCGCCGAGGACCAGAACAACATCCGCCAGATGCGCAGCCGCGGCCCGAGCGGGGCGCCGCGGCCGAGCACGCTGGAGCAGACGCTGGTCCATGCCCGTCAGGCCGGCATCAGCCCGGCCGACCTGCGCGATTTCTTCAGGAGCGCGCTGGTCAGCCCGGTGCTGACGGCGCATCCGACCGAGGTCCGCCGCAAGAGCACGATGGACCGCGAGATGGAGATCGCTGACCTGCTCGACCGCCGCGAGCGGCTGCAGATGACCCCGGAGGAGAGCGAGGCCAGCGACGAGCAGCTCCGCCGCGCGGTCGTGACGCTGTGGCAGACCAATCTCTTGCGCCGGACCAAGCTGACCGTGCTCGACGAGGTCGCCAACGGCCTGTCGTTCTACGACTACACCTTCCTGCAGGAGGTCCCGCGCGTGCATTGCGCGCTGGAGGACCGGCTCAACAAGGAGGGTGGCGAAGCGGGCGAGCTCGCCTCGTTCCTCAGGATGGGAAGCTGGATCGGCGGCGATCGCGACGGCAATCCGTTCGTCACCGCCGAGGTGATGCGCGGCACGCTGCGGCTGCAGTCGAGCCGGGTGCTCAGCTTCTATCTCGAGGAGCTGCACGCGCTCGGTGCCGAGCTGTCGCTGGCGGCGTTTCTCGCCGACGTGTCGGACGAACTGCGGACCCTTGCCGAGCGCTCGCCCGATACCTCACCGCATCGAAGCGGCGAGCCTTATCGGCTGGCCGTCTCGGGCATCTACGCGCGGCTCGCGGCGACCGCCAGGAGGCTCGAGGTCGAGACCACGCGGCCGCCGGTCGGCAAGGCCGAGCCCTATGCCAGCGTCAAGGAATTCCAGGCCGATCTCGACGTGCTCAATCGCTCGCTGATCGCGAACAATTCCGGCGTGATCGCGCGCGGCCGGCTGCGGCTGTTGCGGCGCGCGGTGGATTGCTTCGGCTTCCATCTGGCGCGGCTCGACATCCGCCAGAACTCGGCGGTGCATGAGCGCACCATCGCCGAGCTGCTCGATACCGCGAATTCCGGCATGTCCTATCTGGCGCTCGGCGAGGACGCCCGCGTCAGCCTGCTGCTCGGCGAGTTGCGCAGCGCGCGGCCGCTCGTCTCGCCCTTCGTCAAATATTCCGAAGAGACCCAAAGCGAGCTCGCCGTATTCCGTGCCGCGGCGGAGGCACATGCCAAATTCGGCCCCGAGGTGATCCCCCAGTGCATCATCTCGATGTGCAAGGGCATGTCCGACATGCTCGAGGTCGCGGTGCTTCTGAAGGAGGTGGGGCTGGTCAATCCGTCCGGCCGCAGCGCGATCAACGTCGTGCCGCTGTTCGAGACCATCGAGGATCTACAGGCCTCGAGCGGGATCATGGACCGCATGCTGGTGCTGCACGACTATCGCAAACTGGTCGACAGTCTCGGCAGCGTGCAGGAGGTGATGCTCGGCTATTCCGACAGCAACAAGGATGGCGGCTTCGTCACCTCGGGCTGGGAGCTCTACAAGGCCGAGATCGGACTCGTCGAGGTGTTCGAGCGCCACGGCGTGCGGCTGCGCCTGTTCCACGGCCGCGGCGGCTCGGTCGGCCGCGGCGGCGGCCCGAGCTATGATGCGATCATCGCGCAGCCCGGCGGCGCGGTGAACGGCCAGATCCGCATCACCGAACAGGGCGAGATCATCTCCTCGAAATATTCCAATGCCGAGGTCGGCCGCAGCAATCTGGAAATTCTCGCCGCGGCGACGCTGGAGACCAGCCTGCTGCAGCCGCGGCAGAGCGCGCCGCGTACCGAATATCTCAAGGCGATGGAGCAGCTCTCCGCGCTCGCCTTCAAGGCTTATCGTGGCCTCGTCTATGAAACCGAAGGCTTTGCCGACTATTTCTGGGGCTCCACCGTCATCAGCGAGATCGCGACCTTGAACATCGGCAGCCGTCCGGCCTCGCGCAAGAAGACCCGCGAGATCGAGGACCTGCGTGCCATCCCCTGGGTGTTCTCCTGGGCGCAATGCCGGCTGATGCTGCCGGGTTGGTACGGTTTTGGCGCGGCGGTGGAGACCTGGATCGCGGAGCATCCGGAGCAGGGCATGCCGTTCCTGCAGGAACTCTACCGGGAATGGCCGTTCTTCCGCACGCTGCTGTCCAACATGGACATGGTGCTGGCGAAGAGTTCGATCGCGATCGCCTCGCGTTATGCCGAGCTGGTGCCCGACGTCGCGTTGCGCGAGAAGATCTTCGGCCAGATCCGCCGCGAGTGGCATCTGTCGATCGAGACGCTGCTCGACATCATGGGCCACGACCGGCTGCTGCAAGGCAACCCGCTGCTGGACCGCGGCATCCGCAACCGTTTCCCCTATCTCGATCCGCTCAATCACGTGCAGGTCGAGCTCTTGAAGGAGCATCGCGCGCAGAACCCGGACGAGCAGGTGTTGCGCGGGATTCAGATCACGATCAACGGGATTTCGGCGGGGTTGAGGAATAGCGGGTGATCTCCCTCCCCCTGAAAGGGGGAGGGCAGGGTGGGGGTCTCTCTCCACGAGCGCGTTTGCGGAGAGAGACCCCCACCCGGCGCCTCACGGCGCCGACCTCCCCCTTGCAGGGGGAGGTTAAACAAGCGTCAGCAGTTATGCGCGCCTCTGGTCTCGACATAGACCGCATAGAGCGATTGGCTCGCCGTCATGAACAGGCGGTTGCGCTTCCTGCCGCCGAAGGTGAGGTTGGCGCAGGTCTCCGGCAGCAGGATCTGGCCGATGCGCTGGCCGTCGGGCGCGAACACCTGCACGCCGTCATAGCCGGGTCCGACCCAGCCGGCGCCGACCCAGATGTTGCCGTCGATGTCGACGCGCATGCCGTCCGGGAAGCCCGACTTGCCGTCCAGCGTCATGTCGATCAGCGTGCGCGGGTTGGAGAGCTTGTCGCCGTTGAGGTCGTACTGCCAGACAATGTTCTTGGCGTTCGGATAATGCGTGATGCCGGTGTCGCAGACATAGACCTTCTTGTAGTCGTGGCTGAAGGCGATGCCGTTCGGCTTGAACGGTTCGTCGGCGACCTTGGTGACCTGGCCGGTCGATGTGTCCAGGCGATAGACCGCTTCCTTCTGGTAGGGCTGTTTCGATCCGGTGTTGGCCAGTTGGCCTTCATAGATCGAGATCGCGCCATAGCCGGGATCGGTGAACCAGATCGACTTGTCGTTTGGATGCACGACCATGTCGTTCGGCCCGTTGAGCTGCTTGCCATTGGCCTGCTCCGCCAATGACGTGACGGTTCCATCGTGCTCGTAGCGCACGAGGCGCGTTCGCTCGGCCGTGATCTGCCGGCCCTCGAAATCGAAGGTCGAGCCATTGGCCTCGTTCGACGGCTTGTGGAACTGCTCGGAGATGTGGCCGTCGTCGTCGAGATAGCGCAACTGCCGGTTGGCCGGGATGTCGCTCCACACCAGATACTGGCCCTGTGCGTTCCAGGCCGGGCCTTCCGCCCACAGACAGCCGGTGTAGAGCCGCTTGATCGCGGTGTTGCCAACCTTGGCCTTGAAGCGCTTGTCGTCGATCACGACGATATCCGGGTCGGGATAACGCTGCGGCTCCGCGTTGCGGCCGAAGTCGCGCGCGGCAGCATCGGATGCAACCATCGCAGTTGCAGCAAGCGCGGTTGCGCCGCGCAAAATGGTTCGACGGTCGAACGCCTTCGCGCCGTCGCCCTCGTGTTTCTGAATGTTGCTTGGATTTGCCACGAAAGTCCTCCCAGGTTTTTTGTTATCGGGAGGGCGATCATGCACCCGCAATTCTGGCACAATGCGGGCACGCGATGATGAAACAACCAAAGAGTGTGTCGCCCCGGCCTCGTGCGCGATTGCGCGCAGAGTTCACCGAGGCGACCTTTTCATAAAACTGTCAGATCGGATCCCAAGATCAGATCAGTTCAGATCGGATCCCAGGTGAAGACGTCGGCCGAACGGTCGAGCTTGGCGAACGATCCCTTCAGCGCGGGCATGCCGTGTTCGGCAATGGTCTCGGGCGTCCAGCCTTCGCCGCGATGAACCGAGCGCACCGGACGATGCTGGCCGAACAGGAAGATCTCGTTCATGCGCACGCCGAAGATCTGCCCGGTGACGTCCTTGGCAGCGTCCGACAGTAGATAGGCGCAGACCGGCGCGATCTTCTCCGGGCCCATTTGCTTGATCTTCTCGACCCGCGCCTTCTCGGCATCGGTCTCGGTCGGGATGGTGCCGATCATGCGGGTCCAGGCGAACGGCGAGACGCAGTTCGAGCGCACGTTGAAGCGGCCCATGTCGAGCGCGATCGACTTCGACAGGCCGACGATGCCGAGCTTGGCGGCGGCGTAGTTGGCCTGGCCGTAATTGCCGATCAGGCCGGAGGTTGAGGTGAAGTGCACGAACGAGCCCGACTCCTGCTCGCGGTAGATCCGCGCCGCGGCGTGGCTGACATAGAACGAGCCCATCAGATGCACCTTGATGACGGCCTCGAAGGCTTCCACGCTCATCTTGTGGAAGATCATGTCGCGCAGGATGCCGGCATTGTTGACGACGCCGTCGAGCCGGCCGAAGTGGTCGGTCGCGGTCTTCACGATCTTGCTGGCGGGAATCGCTTCCGCCACCGACTCGAAATTGGCAACAGCCGTTCCGCCGCGCTTCTTGATCTCCTCGACCACTTCCTCGGCAGGCGCGGCGCTCGAGCCGCCACCGTCGGCGGCGCCGCCGGGATCGTTGACCACGACCTTGGCGCCCTCAGCCGCGCAGAGCAGCGCGATCTCGCGGCCGATGCCGCGGCCCGCGCCGGTGACGATGATGACTTTATCCTGCAGTGATTTTGCCATGTGGGTTCTCCTTGTTGCTGTCCGTTATTCCGGGATGGTGCGAAACACCAGACCTCAGATGCGCAATTGCGCATCGGGGAATCTCGAGATTCCGGGTTCGCGCTTTGCGCGCCCCGGAATGACGGGCGTTACTTCTCGTTCGTAAAGATGATCGTGCCTGACGCCGCGAACATGCCGCCGACGCCGTGGCAGACCGAGATCTTCGCGTTCGGCACCTGCGCCGGCGCGATGCCGCGCATCTGCCGCACGCTCTCCTGCAGCGCGTACATGCCGTACATGCCGGAGTGCATGTAGCTCAGCCCGCCGCCATTGGTGTTGAGCGGCAGCTTGCCGCCGGGTCGGGTGTTGCCGTCGGCGATGAACTTGCCGGTTTCCTCATGGGGCATGAAGCCGAGGTCGCCGAGGCCGTAGAGCGGCAGATGCGCGAAGGCGTCGTAGATCATCAGATGGTCGACGTCCTTGTGCGCGATGCCGGCCTCCTTGAAGGCGAGCGGACCCGCCACCTTGAAGGCGCGCGATGAGTCAAACGTCTTCATCTGGCTGACCATCGGCGTTTCCACGCTCTCGCCGGTGCCGAGGATATAGACCGGCTTCTGCGGGAAATCCTTGGCGCGGTCGGCCGAGGTGAGGATCAAGGCGCCGCCGCCGTCGGTGACGAGGCAGCATTGCAGCAGCCGGAACGGATAGGCGATCATCCGTGAGTTCAGCACGTCGGCAACCGTGATCGGGTCCTTCATGGTCGCCCGCGGATTCTTCGCCGCCCATTCGCGCTGCACGACCGCGACCATCGCAAGCTGCTCATGGGTGATGCCGTGCGTTTTCATGAAGCGCAGCACGGGAATCGGAAACATGCTCGGTGGTCCATAGACGCCGAACGGTGACTCGAACTGGCCGTTGAGGCTGTCGGCTGCAGTGAAGCGCGGCTGCTTGCCGATCATCGACTTGCCGCTCTCGGCATGGGTGATCAGCACGATCTTGCAGAGGCCGGCCTCGATCGCCGCCGCGGCGTGGCGGACATGCAGCATGAAGGAGCAGCCGCCGACCGAGGTGCCGTCGACCCAGGTCGGCGTGATGCCGAGATAGTGGGCCATCTGCTGCGGGGTCTCGACCGCGGTGGCGAAGCCGTCGATGTCGGACAGCTTTAGGCCAGCATCCGCGATCGCGTTCAGTGCGGCATCCGCGTGCAGCTGGATCTGCGACATGTTCGGGATGACGCCGAGTTCGGTGGTCTCTGCCGCACCGACGACGGCAACCTGGTTTCTGCGCATCGCGTTACCCCTTCGCCGGACGGAACAAGGGAAGGGTGATCTTGTCGTCGAGTGCCTCGAAGGCGACCTCGAGCGGCATGTCGAGCTCGAGCGCTTCCGGCGTCTGCGGACAATCGATGATGTTGCTCATCAGGCGCGGGCCCTCGTCGAGCTCGACGATAGCGATCGCATAAGGCGGCGTGAAGCCGGGCGCCGCAGGACGATGATTGATGACATAGCTGTAGAGCTTGCCCTTGCCGCTGGCCTTGAAGACCGAGACCTTGCGCGAGGCGCAGGAGGGGCAGAACGGCCGCGGCGGAAAATAGACATTGGCGCAGGCGTCGCAGCGCTGCAGGCGCAGCTCGCCGGCCTTGGTCCCATCCCAGAAATGCTGGGTCTCAGGCGTCGGTTTTGGTTTTGCGCGCGCGGGCTCGGCCATGTCTGATGTTTCCTCCCGAAATCGTTACAGACTTGATGCGCCATTGGACCGAGCCCCGTCAACGGTCCATCCGTGCCCCGCGCAGCGGCCTGTGTTTCGCGCATGCCGCATATTCCGCCCCTCGCACAATTGCTAAGGCCGCGATGCTTGTGTCGCTCCGATCCGGCGCGTAGAAGGGCCGCGGTCCAAGATACGTCAAGGGCACGTTCAAGATACCCGGGAGGAATAATATGATGCTGAGGATCATCGGCGCGGCACTCGCTGCCAGCCTCGCATTCGCCACACAAGCCACGGCCGCCGACGCACCGTCGGAAATCAAGATCGGCACGCTCTACGCGTCCTCCGGACGCTACGCCTCGATCTCGATGCCGGTCTACAGCTCGCTGAAATTGTGGGTCGAGCAGAAGAATGCCGAGGGCGGCGTGTTCGTGAAGGCGTTCGACAAGAAGATCCCGATCAAGCTCGTCTCCTATGACGACCAGAGCAACACCGCGACTGCGTCTACGCTTTATAACCAGCTCGTCACCCAGGATAAGGTCGATCTCCTGGTCGCCGATTCCGGATCGGTGTTGACGGCGCCCGCGGTTGCGATCGCGCGCGATCACAAGATGTTCCTGTTCGACCAGACCGGCACCGGCGCGAGCTTCTTCTCCAAGGACAATCCCTACATCGCGCTGATGGCCGATCCGGTGTCGACCGTCTGGCCGAAGCCGGTCGCTGACTTCATCAGCCAGGACGGCCCTGGCCTCGGCATCAAGAAGGTCGCGATCCTCTACGCCACCAACGAATTCACCGGCACCCAGGCCAACGCGTTCCGCAAGTTCGTCAAGGATTCCGGCGCGCCGATCGAGATCGTCTACGACCAGGGCGTTCCGACCGAGACCACCAACTACAACGTGATCATCAACAACATCAGCAAGACCAATCCCGACGCGGTGATCCATTTCGGCTATGCGCCGAACGACATCGCTTTCCTGCGCAACGTCCAGGACGTCGGCACCAAGTTCAAGATGCTGTTCGCGATCTATGCCGGTCTCGAGACCGAGCTGCTCGAGAAGAACGTCGGCGCCAAGGGGCTGGAGCACATCTGGACCTATGTGCCGCCGTCCGAGCTGGATTATCCCGTCAATTTCGGGATGACCATGAAGGATTTCCGCGACGCCTGGCTGAAGAAGTACAACGACGGCAAGATGGAGTTCGGCTTCAACGCGGTGGCCGGCTACACCACCGCGCTGGTGGTCGAGAAGACGCTGTCGGTTGCGACCAGCCTCGATCAGATGGAGCTGCGTCGCGCCGTGTTCTCGCTCAGCGGCCAGCTCAAGACGCTGGACGGCACCTTCGCGCTGGACGAGACCGGCGGCCAGATCGGCGAGCTGACGCCGCTCGGCCAGCTCACGGTCGACGAGCACGATCACATCAAGTTCGTCTCGATCTATCCGCACGAGACCGCCAACGGCAAGCCGATCTATCCGGCGCCGTGATGCGATTTTCGGCGGGAGGCGTAACCTTCGGCGGCGAGCGGTAGCATGACCTATGCGCTCGTTGCCGGCGTGCTGTTCGGGCTGTATTTCAGCCTGGTCGGCATCGGCCTCAATCTCGTGTTCGGCGTCATGCGCATCGTCAATCTTGCGCATGGCGACATCCTGATGCTGGGCGCCTTCATCGCGCTCGGCGTGGTCGGCATCGCCGGCATCGATCCGCTGTTCGCGGTGCCGCTGGCCTTCGTGGTGTTCGTGCTGGCGGGCGTGCTGCTGTACTGGGTGCTGGTGCCGCGGCTGCAGGGCTCGGCCAATCCGGAAATGCTGTCGATCATCCTGTTCTTCGGCTTGTCGCAGGTGATCGAGGCCGTCACCACGATCTTCGCCGGCACCAGCGAGCGGTCGATCCAGAGCCGGCTGCTCGGCACCGTGTTCACGACCATCAAGGTGAAGTGGTTCGGCGGCAAGGCCGGCGGGGCAGGGCCGATCCAGATCTTCGGCCAGGGTTTTCCCGCGCCCTGGGTGATCGCGGCCTGCACCAGCCTGATCGCGATCGCGCTGGTCTATCTCTATCTCTACCACACAAGGCTCGGCACCCTGACGCGCGCGGTGATGTCGCGCCGCGACGAGGCGCTGGCGACCGGCATCGACGTCGATCGCGTCTCGGCGGCGGCGTTCGGCATCGGGCTCGGCATCGCCGCTGTCGCCGGCGTGTTCGCGCCCTTCATGTTCGGCTCGGTGACGCCGGCCTTCGGCGCCGATGCGACGGTGACGTCGTTTGCGATCGTCGTGCTCGGCTCGCTCGGCAATCCGCTCGGCACCGCGCTCGGCGGTGTCGTCTATGGCCTCTGCTACATGCTGGTGCAGACCTATCTCAGTTCCTGGGCCGACCTGTTGCCCTATGTGTTGCTGATCGTGATCCTGTTGTTGCGCCCGAGCGGTCTGCTCGGAAGGCGGGTGCGCGTTGCCTAGCGTATCGAAGCACCTGCTGTTCATCCTGGCGCCGCTGGTCGTGGTGTTCGCACTGCTGCCCGGCGTCTATCAAAACCATCTCTTGCTGTTCAACTTCGTGATCTTCCTGATCCTCGCGCAGGGCGTGAACATCATCTATGGCTTCACCGGCTATCTGCCGTTCGGCTATGTCGGCTTCTTCGGCGCCGGCGCCTATGGCTTTGCCATCATGGTGATGCACCTGCAGACGCCGGCGCCGTTGGCGGTGGTGGTCGGCGGCCTCGTTGCGGTGGCGCTCGGCCTGTTGCTGACACCGCTGCTGCGGCTGTCGGGCGCCTATTTTGCGATCGCCAATCTCGCGGCCTCGCTCGCGGTGCTGCACTTCGTCGCCAACCCGGCGCTGGAGGGGATCACCAAGGGCCCGTATGGCGTGTCGCTGACCGGCACGTTCAACCCGACCCACGCGTACTATGCGGCCGTCGTCGTGATGGCGCTGACCGTCGGCGCCGTGGTCTATCTCAAGAACTCGGCGTTCGGCCTCGCGCTGCAAGCCGTGCGCGAGGATGCGGTGTCGGCCTCAATGGCCGGCGTCAACATCATCAAGATGCGGGTGATCGCCTGGCTCGCCTCGGCGCTGGTCGCGGGCCTCGCCGGCGGCATCTACGCCTGGTACGTCTCGGTGTTCTATCCCGACAATGTGTTCTCCGGCGAGTTCAGCATTTTCGCGATCGTGTTCGCGCTGTTCGGCGGCGTCGCCACCATCACCGGACCGATCGTCGGCGTGCTGATCCTCTACGGCATCTACAATCTGATCGGCTTCACCACGCCGCAATATTTCCAGCTGATCTATGGCCTGTTGATCATGGGCCTGGTGCTGTTCCTTCCCGCAGGGCTGGTGTCGCTGGCAACGCGCAGGGGGTGGCATGTCCCCTGAGAAAACCCCCATCCTCAAGGTCTCCAAGCTGGTCAAGCGCTTCGGCGGCTTCCACGCGCTCGACGGCTTGAGCTTTCATGTCGTGCCGGGCGAGATCCTCGGGCTGGTCGGCCCCAATGGTTCGGGCAAGACCACGGCGATCAACGTGATCTCCGGCCTCTATGCGCCCGACGGCGGCGAGGTCGTGTTCGACGGCACGTCCTCTGGCGGCGTCGCCTCGCACAGACTGGTTCATCGCGGCATCAACCGCACCTTCCAGGTGCCAAAGCCGTTCCTGTCGCTCACGGTGCGCGAGAACATCCAGGTCGCGCTGGCCTATGGCGGTGCGACCGGCGCACCGTCGATCCCCGAGCTGCTCGAGGATTTCAGGTTGAAGGAGGTCGCCGACCGCCCCGCCGCCGATCTCAACAGCGCGCAGCAGAAGATGCTCGATCTGACCCGCGCGCTCGCGACGCGGCCCCGGCTGTTGCTGCTCGACGAACTCGCGGCCGGTCTCAACCCGGCCGAGCTCGACTGGATCGCCGGCCGCATCAAGGCGCTGGCCGCAACCGGCATGGCTGTTATCGTGGTCGAGCACCTGATGGGCTTCATCGAGCAGATCACCGACCGCGTCATCGTGCTCAATGCGGGCAAGGAGATCTTCGAAGGCACGCTTGCGACCGCGGTGCGCGAGCCGCAGGTGATCGAGGTATTTCTGGGAGGCGAGCATGCCCACTGATGCAGCGCCGCTTCTGGACGCCAAAGGCGTCGATGCCGGCTACGGCACCATGCAGGTCTTGTGGGGCGTCGATCTCGACGTCCGCCCCGGCGAGACCGTGCTGCTGCTTGGCGCCAATGGCGCCGGCAAGACCACCTTCCTGAAATCGCTGGTCGGCCTGATCGAGGCCCGCAGCGGCCATATCAGGCTCGGCGGCGAGGACATCACCAAAATGCGATCTTCGGACCGCATGAAGCGCGGCATGACCTACATGTCGGAGCTTGCGGTGTTTCCCGATCTGTCGATCGAGGAGAACATCCGGGTCGGCGCGCAGGCGCTCGGCCATGTCAATCCGGGCGGGCGGGTCGACGAACTCTACGGCCTGTTCCCGGTGCTGCGCGACAAGCGCCGCGACCGGCCTCCAGTCTGTCCGGCGGCCAGCGCAAGATGCTGGGCATCGCCAAGGCGCTCTCGGCCGAGCCGAAGCTCCTGGTGATGGACGAGCCCTCGGCCGGGCTGTCGCCGCTGTTCGTCAAGGAGGTGCTCCGCGCCTTGTCGAGCCTGCAGGGCCACGGATTGGCACTCTTGATCGCAGAGCAAAATATCGGTTTCCTTGAGATTGCCACCCGCGTATTCGTGCTGGAAGGCGGGCGCATCCGTTTCTCCGGCACGGTTGCCGAGATGAGCGGCAATGAAGACCTGCACCGCGCCTACTTCGGGTTGAAGTGATCCGGATCGGTGCGGCTATTCGGGCGACAACAAGGTCCAACTGTGAAGTGAAAACCATGCCCAAAAATCCGACACTCGCCTCCCTTGCCGCCGATCTCGAAAGCGGCGCGACCTCTGCCCGCAAGCTCGTCGAGCAATGCATCGCCAGGATTGCCGATCCGGCCGGCGAGGGCCAGCGCACCTTCATCCATGTCGACCGCGACGCCGCGCTGGAAGCCGCCGATGCCATGGACCGGCTGCGCAAGGCCAATGCCGCGCCGTCGCCGTTTGCCGGCATTCCGGTCTCGATCAAGGACCTGTTCGACATCAAGGGGCAGGTGACGCGCGCGGGCTCGCGGGCGCTGGACGATTCGGCGCCAGCGGATGCCGATGCGACTGTGGTGGCGCGGCTCAAGCGCGCCGGCTTCATCGTGATCGGCCGCACCAACATGACCGAGTTCGCCTATTCCGGCATCGGCATCAATCCGCATTACGGCACGCCGAAGAGCGCCTGGAATCGCAGCGTCGGCCACGTGCCCGGCGGCTCGTCCTCGGGGGCGGCGGTCTCGATTGCCGACGGCATGGCGTTCGGCGCGCTCGGCACCGATACCGGCGGCTCCTGCCGGATCCCGGCGGCGTTCAACGGCATCGTCGGCTACAAGCCGACGCAGCGCCGGATTCCGCTCGATGGCGGCGTGCCGCTGTCGTTCACCCTCGACAGCTATGGCCCGCTGGCGAATTCAGTCGCCTGCTGCGCCGCGCTCGATGCCGTGCTGGCCGATCAGCCGGTGACGCCGCTGACCCCGCGCCCTGTCAAGGGTATGCGGCTCGCGGTGCCGACCACCGTTGCACTCGACGACCTCGATGATGCCGTCGCAAAAACCTTCGAGCGTTCGCTCGCCGCGCTGTCGCGCGCCGGCGCGCTGATCGAGCGGATCGAGGTGCCCGAACTGCTCGATGTCGGCGTCATGAATGCCAAGGGCGGCTTTGCCGCCGCCGAGAGCTATGCCTGGCACCGCTTCCTGCTCGCCAGCAAGGGCGACATCTACGACCCCCGCGTCGCCGTGCGCATCCAGCGCGGCGAGGGCTTTCCGGCCGCCGACTATATCGATCTGCTCAACGCGCGGCGCTCCTTCATCGCCCGCACCGAACAGCGGATCGCGCCCTATGACGCGATGGTGCTGCCGACTACGGCGAACCTGCCGCCGACGATCGCCAGCCTCGCCGACGACAAGGCATTCGGCACCGAGAACCTGCGCGCGCTGCGCAACTGCACGCTGATCAATGTGCTCGACGGCTGCGCCATCTCGCTGCCCGCGCATCGCGAGGGCGAGGCCCCGGTCGGCCTGATGCTTGCAGCCGCAGGCGGTTCGGATCGCCGCATCTTCGAGCTTGCGGCCGGAATGGAGACCGTCATCCGTGTTTGATCTCACCTTCAATGTCGACGACAAGGGCGTCGCCACGCCGCTCACGCTGGAAATCAAACAGGCCGTGATCGCCGGCTGGACCGGCCGCGATCCGGTGGCGCGCGACAAGCATATCGCGGAGCTCGAGGCGCTCGGCATCGCGCGGCCCGCGACCACGCCGATCTATTACCGTTGCTCGGCGCGCCGGCTCACCTTCGCCGACGCCATCGAGGTCTGCGGCGAGGACTCCAGCGGCGAGGTCGAATTCGTGCTGATCGGCTGGCAGGGCCGCATCTTCGTCGGCTGCGGCTCGGACCATACCGACCGCAAGGTCGAGAGCTACAGCGTCACGGTGTCGAAGCAGATATGCGACAAGCCGATGGCCTCTGAGCTCTGGGAGCTCGAGAACGTCATCGGTCACTGGGACCGGCTGATCCTGCGCTCCTGGGCCACAATCGGCGGCCAGCGCGTGCTCTACCAGGAAGGCACGCTCGACCACATGCTGCCGGTCAAGGACCTGATCGCCGGCGGCTTCGAGAAGGGCGCGCTGCCCGACGGCTGCGCCATGTTCGGCGGCACCTTCGCGGCCAAGGGCGGCATCCGCCCGGCCAGCCGCTTCGAGTTCGAGCTGGAAGACCCGGTGTTGAAGCGGAAGATCAGCCATGGCTACGACGTGATCACGCTGCCGGTAAGAGGCTGACTTCTTCCCGCAAGTCGGGCCAGAAAAAGTCGGCTAACACTGCCTCCACGCGTCGTCCCGGCGAAAGCTGGGACCCATAACCACCGTCGTCAGTTGTTGAGATCGCTGGGGCCACAGCGTGCCAACCACAATGCCCTGTGGTTATGGGTCCCGGCTTTCGCCGGGACGACGCCGTGATTGTGGCGTCGTTCTCGGCATATTTCGGAAATCGGGTGGCGCCGGCCGCGCTCATGGGCCAGATTCCGCCGCATGACAG
This sequence comes from Bradyrhizobium sp. 26S5, assembly GCF_036923295.1. Classification (NCBI taxonomy): domain Bacteria; kingdom Pseudomonadati; phylum Pseudomonadota; class Alphaproteobacteria; order Hyphomicrobiales; family Nitrobacteraceae; genus Bradyrhizobium; species Bradyrhizobium sp. 26S5. Next base: position 3,111,558 of record NZ_CP145948.1, read on the forward strand.
CAACAGCCAAAGCCATCGCTCGCCCAGCCACCGGCATTCCCGCCCGCATCGACGCGCTCGACTGGGACCAGATCACCGCCGACCTCGACACCCAGGGCTGCGCCGTCCTCAACGGCCTGCTGACGCCCGGGGAATGCGATGGCATCGCCGCGCTCTATCCCGATGACGGCCGGTTCCGCAGCCGGGTCGTGATGGGCCGCCACGGTTTTGGCCGCGGCGAGTACAAATACTTCTCCTATCCGCTGCCGGACCTGATCGCGGAGCTGCGGCCGGCGCTGTATGCGCGGCTGACCGCCACGGCCAATCGCTGGAACGAGACGATGGGGATCGAGATCAGCTATCCGACATCGCACGCGGCGTTCCTGAAGCGCTGCCACGATGCCGGGCAGACCCGGCCGACGCCGCTGCTGCTGCAATATGGCGAGGGCGACTACAACTGCCTGCACCAGGACCTCTATGGCGAGCACGTGTTCCCGATCCAGGTCGCGATCCTGCTGTCCGAGCCGGGGCGCGATTTCACCGGCGGCGAATTCGTGCTGACCGAGCAGCGGCCGCGGATGCAGTCGCGGCCCGAAGTGGTGCCGCTGACCAAGGGCGATGCGGTGGCCTTTGCCGTGCATCACCGTCCGGTGCAGGGGACGCGCGGTCCCTATCGTGTCAATCTGCGCCATGGCGTCAGCCGGATTCGCGCCGGCCATCGCCATACCGTTGGCGTGATCTTCCACGACGCAAAGTGAGTGCGCAGAAGCTTGGCTGCTGATCTGTTCGAGACCATTGGTGATGCAAGGCCGCCGCGCGAGACGATTGCGGACGGCGCGGTGCTGTTGCGCGGCTTTGTCCGGCCGTTCGAGGTCGAGCTGATCCCGGCATTGCGCGTCATCGTCAAGCAGGCGCCGTTCCGCCATCTGATCACGCCGGGCGGCCACCGGATGTCGGTCGCAATGACCAATTGCGGCAACCTCGGCTGGGTATCCGACGCAAGCGGCTATCGCTATGATCCGATCGATCCCGACACCGGACAACCCTGGCCGGCGATGCCGGAGGTGTTGCGCAGGCTCGCTGCCGACGCGGCGGATGAGGCCGGCTTCACCGGCTTTGCGCCGGAGGCCTGTCTGATCAATCGCTACGTCCCCGGCGCAAAGCTGTCGCTGCATCAGGACAGGGACGAGCTCGACTACGCGGCACCGATCGTCTCGATCTCGCTCGGGCTGCCGGCAATCTTCCTGTTCGGCGGCCTGAAGCGCAGCGACACGCCGCGCCGCTACCGGCTCGAACATGGCGATGTTGCGGTATGGGGCGGACCGTCACGGCTATTTTATCACGGCGTCGCGGCGCTCGCTGATGGCGAGCACAGCGTGCTCGGCCGCCAGCGCATCAATTTGACCTTCCGCAAGGTGCGCTAGCGCCCCTCCCGCAAACGTGGCGGGTGGTCTAAACTCATGACATGACCACCAAGGCCGACCGCGCCGTCAACCGTACCGGCGTCTATCTCGCCGTGCTGCAGCTCGTCTTCACGCTGGGCTGGACCACATACGTGATCCATCTGCCAAAGCTGTGCGCCGATGTCGGCATTGCGCCGACCACCGTCATCCTGATCCTGATGATGGATCAGGGCATCTTCACCATTACCGACACCGCCATGGGCATGGCCGCCGACCGGATCTCGAGACTGGTCGGCCGCCTCGGCGTGTTCGTCGGCATCCTCGCCGCGATCTCCTGCGCCGCCTTCATCGCGCTGCCTTACGTGGCGGGCACCGGGCCGGGCGCCAAGATCTGGCTGATCGCGCTGATCGTAATCTGGGCGGTGACGTCGTCGGCGTTGCGCGCGCCGCCGCTGACGCTGCTCGGCAAGTATCGGGCCGAGCCGTCGGTCCCGTTTCTCGCCGCGCTGGCGATGCTGGGCTATGGCATCGCCGGTGCGGTGTCGCCCTATCTCGCCGTTGTGCTGCGCGATCACGATGCGCGTCTGCCGTTCGTGTTGTCCGGTGCGGTGCTGCTGCTGACCGCGCTGGCGTTCTCAGGGATCGAGCGCCGCATCGCCGAGGAGGCGCAGCCGGAGCGGCTTGCGCCACCGGCCAAGCGGCTCGGCGCGGTGCCGATGTTCCTGATCGCGTCGATGGTGCTGCTTTCGCTCGGCTATCAGCTGCACTTCAACATCAACAGCGCCCCGTTCTACCTGCGCTTCGCCACGGCGGACAATCTGCAATGGCTGATGCCGGTGTTCTGGATCGGCTTCAATATCGCGATGTTTCCGGCGAGCATCGTCGTCAGGCATCGCGGCGGCCTGATCGTGATGGGCGCGGCGGGGCTGCTCGGCGCATTCGCCATCATTGCCGCCGAGATTGCCGGAAGCCTCAACGCCCTGATCGTGGCGCAATTCCTGGCGGGGGCCGCCTGGGGCTGCATGCTGATGAGCGCGGTGTCCGCAGCCCTTGCGATCGGGGAGACCGGCGCGGAAGGCAAGGTCACCGGCCTCGTGTTCTCGGCGCTGGCGCTTGCCACCTTTGCGCGGATGGCGGCGGTCGCCGGCGGCTTGCAGAAGATACCGGACTATGCGCCGCTGGTGCACTGGGCGCCGGTCGCCTGCTGGTCGGTCGCCGGCGCCGGCCTGCTCGTGATCGCCGCGTCGCGGCTGCAACGCGGCGTCAAGCAAACTTGATTAGCATCGTCATTCCGGGGCGCGAAGCGAACCCGGAATCTCGAGATTTCCGGGTTCGATGCTTCGCATCGCCCCGGAATGACGAGCGTTTGGCTTAGTTATTCCGCGCCGGATGGATAAACGCCCAGGGCGAAACCTCGGAATCTGTCGGCACCTCCACCGAGATCACGTAAGGGCCGCCGTCGGCCAGCGCCTTCTCCAGCACTGGGCGGAAGTGATCGGGCGAGGTGACGCGCGCGGCGCCGACGCCGAAGGATTCCGCGAGCTTGACGAAATCGGGGTTGACCAAATCGGAGGCGACGACGCGGCCGTCGAAACGCTCGCGCTGGTCGCGGCGGACATTGCCGTAGGCATTGTTGTTGAACACCAAGGTCACCACGCCGATCCTGAACTGCACGGCGGTGGCGAGTTCCTGCACGCCGAACATGAAGCCGCCATCGCCGGTGATCGCGACCACCGGCTTGTTCGGGTTGGCGACCTTGGCGCCGAGCGCGGTCGGGAAGCCCGAGCCGAGCGTGCCCTGATAGCCCGAGGTGACGAAAGTCCGAGGCTCGTAGATCGGAAAGCCGTACCAGGAGGCGAAGCCGACCTGCGACAGCTCGTCGGTGACGATCGCGTTTGCCGGCAGCACCTCGCGCAGGATCTTCAGATAGGCCATCTGCGGCTGGACGCGCTGGATCTCATGCTCGGTGGCAGCGGTGGCCTCGCGGATTGCCGTGCGGCGGCCTGAGGTCTTGCTGTAGCCGGCCTTGCGGACCGCGGCGACGAGATCGGCGGTGCCGGCCTTGGCGTCCGCGATCACGCCGGCGTCAGCGGGCCAGCGGCGCAGCTCGACCGGATCGATGTCGATCCGTACGCATTTCAGGCCGGCCGGCTGATAGGGCCAACGCGACATCGTCGGCAGCTCCATGCGGGTGCCGATGCCGATCATCAGGTCGGACTTTGGCCACAGTTTGTAGGCCGAAGCCATCGTGAGTCCGAGCTCATGCGCGTTGGAGACGATGCCGCGGCCGCTGCGGAACGCGACCACCGGCGCGTCGATCATCTCGGCGAGCTCGAGGATTTCCTCGCGCGCCTCGATGGCGCCGCTGCCGACGAAGATCATCGGCGCCTTGCTGCCGACGATCAGATCGGCGGCCGCCTTGATACGGTCCGGATCGGGCTGCGGCGCCGGCAGCGGGTCGAACGGCTTGACGGCCGCGACCTGGGTGCGCTGGGTGAACACGTCCCAGGGCATTTCCAGCGAGGCCGGGCCGCGCCGGCCCGACAGCATCTCCTGGAACGCACGCGACACCATCGCGGGCGCGTTGTCGGGGTATTCGATCCTGTCAGCCCATTTTACGAAGCTGCGCAGCGTTGCGAGTTGGTCCGGCATCTCGTGCAGATGGCCGCGGCCCTTGCCCAGGAATTGCGTCGGCACCTGTCCGGTCAGGCACAGCACCGGCTCGTTGCAGCCGAAGGCGGTGAGCAGCGCCGCCGAGGCGTTGAGCACGCCGGGGCCGGGCACCACGCTGAACACGCCGGGCTTGCCACTGGAGCGGGCGTAGCCGAACGCCATGTAGCCGCAGGCCTGCTCGTGCCGGGCGCCGATCACCTTGAGCTGCGCCTGGTGGAACGCATCGAACAGGCCATAGATCTGGGCGCCGGGCAGGCCGAACACGGTGTCGACGCCGTGGGCGACGAGGCCGTTGACGATCGCTTCGCCGCCGGATGTTGAGGTCATGGCACTGTCCACTTGCTTCTCGGGTTAGATCGCTTCGTCGACGACGCCGTTGCGCAAAATGCCGACGCCTTCAGCCTCGACCTCGACGACGTCACCGGGCCTCAGATAGCGCGGCGGATCGAACCGTGCACCTGCGCCGGTTGGCGTCCCCGTGACGATGATGTCGCCGGGAACCAGCGTCGTGAAGGTCGAGATGTAGTTGATGAGGTAGCGGAAGCCGAAGATCAAGCGCGAGGTGCGGTCGTCCTGCCTGACTTCGCCGTTGACCCGCGTGGTCAGGCGGATATCGGCGATCTGCGCTTCGCCGGTGTAGGGCACGATCCACGGGCCGAGACTACCGGTGGAATCGAAGTTCTTGCCCTGGGTGACGTTGAATTTGGCGTGGCGCACCCAGTCGCGGATGGTGCCTTCATTGCACAGCGTGATCGCGGCGATGTGATCGAGCGCGGCGCTCTCGGCAATGTGCCGGCCGGCCTTGCCGACCACGAGCACCAACTCGCCTTCATAGTCGAGCTGCGGCGAGATGCGGGGGCGCACCACCGGCGTGTTGTGGCCGACGAAGGAGCGCGGCACCCGCAGGAACATGCTGGGATATTTCGGCGCGTCCGAGCCGTCCTTGTACTCTGCGTTGCGGTCCGGATAGTTGACGCCGATGCAGATGATCTTGTCCGGCGCCGGGATCGGCGGCTGCCAGGCGACTGCGTCCAGCGCATGGTCGGGCGCGCGCTTGGCGGCATCCTCCACGAGCCTCGTCAGCGCGCCGGCGGCGATCGCCTCACGCAGCGTTGGATACTCTTTGGCGAAGCGCGACGAGAAGTCGACGATGCCGGTGTCGGTGACGGCGCCATATTTCGTGGCGCCGTTGATGGAGTAGGTGGCGAGGCGAGGGGCGGGCATCGGCAATCCATTCATTGGTGTCGTCCCGGCGAAGGCCGGGACCCATACGCCGCGGCCATCGGAATGGGTACGCGGCTAGACATTCTTTCGGCAACCCTATTCGGTGGTTATGGGTCCCGGCCTTCGCCGGGACGACGTGGATGGTGTTCGTTGCATTCGTGTTTAATCCGCAACCAGCACGTCGGCGACGAAGCGCGGCTCGCGCACGGTTTGCCCTGCGAAGGTCGAGCCCTCCTCGAACCAGGAGCGCGGCGCCGGCGCGCCCCACAGCGTCTGGCGGCGCGGATCGCGTAGCGACCAGCGCAGCGGCTCATGGTCATGATCGCCGGTGAAATAGTCGCTGGTGTAGAGCTCGATGCGGTGGCCATCGGGATCGCGGATATACAGGAAGAACGCGTTGGAGATGCCGTGCCGGCCCGGGCCGCGCTCGATATTCGCAAGGAAGCCGGAGGAGGCCATCACGTCGCAGAGATGCACGATGTTCATCGCGGTCGGTACCCAATAGGCGATGTGGTGCAGGCGCGGTCCCTTGCCGTTGGTGATGGCGAAGTCGTGGACGTTGCCCTTGCGATGCATCCAGGCGGCTGCGATGCGGCCATTGTCGCCGTCCTCCTCGGCATATTCGGTGAGGCGGAAGCCGAGCCGCGCATAGAAATCGACAGTGTCCTGCACTTCGGCGGCGAACACGTTGAAATGGTCGAGCCGCTGCGGATGGCAGCCCTTGTAGAGATCGTAGCGCCGCAAGAGATGCGGGCGCTTCTCCATCGTGGCATAGAGTTCGATCTGGAAGCCGAACGGATCGGTGAATTGCAGGGTGCGGCCCTGGAACGGCTGGTCGACGAAAGCATAGGCAACGCCATTTTCGGAGAAGAAGGCGGCCGCCTTGTCGAGATCGCCGTCATTACCGACCTTGAAGCCGAGCCGGTTGCAGGCGGCCTTCGGCGCCTTGCGCAGCACCACCGAGTGATGCTGGTGCTCCTCGCTGGCGCGCAGATACACCGCCTTGTTGTCGCGATCCTCGATATGGAGGCCAACTGTGTTCGAATAGAACGCGGCGCTCTTCTCCAGGTCCGTGACGTCGAGCACGGCATGGCTGCAGCGGATGATGTTGAAGGGCGGATCGAAGACGTGCGTCGGAACGGGCATGGTGTTTCCTCAATTTTGTTCGTCATTCCGGGGCGGTCCGCAGGACCGAACCTCAGATGCGCGATTGCGCATCGGGGAATCTCGAGGTTCCGGGTTCGCTTCGCGCCCCGGAACGACGTGCAATCAAATTCCCAGTTTCTGAATCTTGTGCGTCCCGCGCGCGAGCGAGACGTGCTTGGTTTCCATGTAGAAGTCGAACGAGTAATCGCCGCCGTCGCGGCCGATGCCCGACGATTTCATGCCGCCGAACGGGGTCGGCAGATGGCGGACGTTTTCCGAGTTGAGCCAGATCATGCCGGCTTCCAGCGCATCCGCCACGCGCAACGCGCGGCCCATGTCGCCGGTCCAGACATAGCCGGTCAGGCCGTATTGCACGCCGTTGGCGATCTCGATGGCGTCAGCCTCGTCCTTGAACGGGATCACGGTCAGGAACGGGCCGAACACCTCTTCCTGCGCGACGCGCATGGTCGGGTTGGCGCCGGTCACCAGCGTCGGCTGCACATAGTGTCCGCCGCCGGGGCCGTCATGCGGCTTGCCGCCGACCGCGATCGTGGCGCCGTCCTTCTTTGCGACGTCGAAATAGCTGCAGACCTTGGCCAGATGCCGTTCATGGATCAACGGCCCGATCTCGGTTGTGGGATCGAGGGGATGACCGACCTTGAGTGCCTTGACGCGCGCGGTCAGCTTCTCGATGAACTTGTCGGCGATGCTCTGCTGGACGAGGAGTCGGCTCGACGACGTGCAGCGCTCGCCGTTGAGCGAGTAGATCATGAACACGACGGCATCGAGCGCGCGGTCGAGATCGGCGTCGTCGAACACGATCACCGGATTCTTGCCGCCGAGCTCGAAATGCACGCGCTTCAGGGTCGGGGCACCCTGCGCCATGATCGCCGAGCCCGTCGTGCTCTCGCCGACAAAGCCGATCGCCTTGATGGCGGGGTGTTCGGTCAGCGCCTTGCCGGCCTCTTCGCCGAAACCGTGCACGGTGTTGAGCACGCCGTCGGGGAGGCCGGCCTGTTTTGCAAGTTTCACCAGCAGGTCGGCCGTGACCGGCGACCATTCCGCCGGCTTGTGCACCACGGTGCAGCCGGCGGCAAGCGCAGGTGCGATCTTCCAGGTCGAGAGCATGAACGGCGTGTTCCACGGCGTGATCACGCCGACCGGACCGATCGGTACGCGGGTCGAGATGTTCCAGTGTTCGTCCGACGGCGTGTTGAGGCCGTCGCGCGCCTCAGTGCATTTGTCGGCGAAGAAGCGGAAATTCTCCGCGGCGCGGATCGCGCCCTTGGCCATGAAGCGGTGCGCCTGACCGGTGTCGATGCATTCGAGCACGGCGATGTCGTCGGCGCGCTCCTCGATCGCGTCGGCGACGCGATGCAGCAGCTTGCGGCGCTGCGCCGCCGGCATGTCGCGCCAGGCCTTGAACGCCTTGGAAGCAGCGGTCGCGGCGCGGTCGATATCCTCGGCATTGCCGCGCGCGACGGTTGCCAGCACGGTGCCGTCGATCGGCGATTTCGTCTCAAAAGTCTGGCCGGAGGCCGCCGGGACGACCTTGCCGTCGATCACATTGCCGATGCCCTCTGCCTTCAACTTGGCGAGCAGGGGGCCGGCGCGATCGCGATTGGCCTGGAATACGTCGGCGGCGGATTTCGAGGTGGCTTTATCCATTGACCGTCTCCACCTTCAGTGCCTCGTGGATGTTGTTGCGTTTCCAGCTGGTTTCCTTGTCGTTGATCTGCATGTCGAACGACAAGGCGAATTTGCTCTTTGCAAATACCGGATCAAGATGCGCCGACAGCGCCTTGAAGATGTGCTCGCCGGCCTTCTTGCGGGTGGCGAGGTCGCGGCCTTCGCCAAGCCGCAGTACCATGTCGAGGAAGCCGTAATTCGCGCGACCGTCGGCGATCGCGTAATGCTCGCATCTGACGGCGCGGACGCGGATGCCGCCGAGCGGGAAGATGCCGGTCTCGACCGCAGCCTTGCGGACCAGTTCGACTGTTACGCCGATGTCGACGAGGCCGTCGAGGTTGGCGGAATATTCAAGCGTGAAATGCGGCATGCAGCGCTCCTGCTGAGTGCGTCAGGCGAAGTAGCAGCTCACGGAACCGTACGGTCCGTAATCGGCCTGAATGGTGTCACCCTTGCGGGTCTCGGTCGGGCGGATGAAGGAGCCTGCCAGCACGACCTGTCCGGCCTCCAGCGCCAGCCCGTTCGGGGCGATCTTATTGGCGAGCCACGCCACCGCGGTCGCCGGATGATTCAACACGCCGGCGGCGAGTCCGGTTTCCTCGAGCTGGCCATTTCGGTAGCAGAGCGCGCCGATCCAGCGCAGATCGGTTTCCAGCGGACGGATCGGCCGGCCGCCGAGCACGATGCCGGCATTGGCGGCATTGTCGGCGATGGTGTCGAAGATTTTTCGCGTTGCCTTGGTCTCGGGGTCGACGCGTTCGACCCGTGTATCCAGGATTTCCAGTGCCGGCACCACGAAGTCGGTGGCGTTGAGCACGTCGAACAGCGTGCAGTTCGGCCCAGCCAGGCGATGCTTCATCACGAAGGCGAGCTCGGCCTCGACGCGGGTTGCGATGAAGCGGTCGGTCGGCACCAAGCCGCCATCGGCAAAGAACATGTCGTCGAGCAGGATGCCGGAATCGGGCTCGTCGATATTGAGCGCGCTTTGCATCGCCTTCGACGTCAGGCCGATCTTGTGGCCCTTGACGACGCGGCCCTGCGCCACCTTCATCTCGACCCAGGCCTTCTGAATCGCGTAGGCCTCTTCGAGGGTGATACGGGGGTATTCCAGCGACAGCTGGCGGATTTGCTTGCGGGTCTTTTCCGCAGTGTCGAGCCGTTCGGCGGCAGCGCGGATATCGTCCTTGGAGAGGGCCATGCGTGATACACAAAAGTGGATGCTGGGGAGATGATTAACATGTTAAGTGAATTCCCGCAAACTGAATCGGGGCATGCTGCAACGCAAAAGATCGTTGTGGTGGATTGAGCGATGGCGCGAAAAAATAACGACACGCGGTCGGGGCAGGGTGATGAAGGATCGCCGCGCCGCACGCCGATGCGCGAGTTTTCGCGCTCGCTGCCGATGTCGCTGCTCCGCGCCCGCGAAGCGGTGATGCGGCAATTCCGTCCGTCGCTGCGCAATCACGGGCTGACCGAGCAGCAATGGCGGATCCTGCGTGCGCTCACCGCGGTCGACGAGATCGAGGTCACCGAGCTCGCCCGCATGGCGTTTCTGCTCGGCCCGAGCCTGTCGCGCATCCTGCGCGATCTCGAGGCGCGCCAGTTGATCGAGCGCAAGGCGGCGGCGACAGACGCGCGACGTGCGGTGGTTTCGATCTCCACCAAGGGGTTGAAGCTGATCGAGGCGGTGGCGCCGACCTCGGAGGTGATCTACGCCGCCATCACCAGGCGCTATGGCGCGCGCAAGCTCGCGGAACTGCAGGAGATGCTGGGCGCGTTGGAAGCCAGCCTTGCCGGAATGAGCTCCACGGATGATGTCGAGCTCGATGCGGACGAGTAGCCGGCAATTTGCGCGAGGGCGCGCAGCAGTGCCGGTCAGGCCATGTAGGGAACGCGCGAAATCACGTTGATGGCACGGAATTCGGCGATCCAGCCGGCGACCTTCGAGTGGGACCACTCGATATGCCGGCGCAGGGTCGCGGCCGCCGCATCGCCGTCGCGGGCGCGCAAGGCTTCAATGATCACCAGATGCTCGTCCATGAAGGAATCGATCTGCGGCGCGGTCAGGGCGACCTGAATGTGCTTGCCGATCACGAAAGCGCAGTGGGTGCGCTTGAGGGCTTCGAGCATCTCGCGATTGACGCCGTAACCCAGGCACTGGATATGGAGGTCCCCCTCGATCTCGTCGAGTTCGCCGACGCCGACCCGGTCGCGATATTGGATGCCCTCGCGCAGCCGCTCGGCCATCCGGTCGAGCAGCGCCGCCGGTATCTTTGCGGCAGCGGATTTCAGCAGCAGCGGTTCCAGCGTCGCGCGCATCTCGAAGATGTCGCGAACGCGGTCCTCGTCCAGCGGCACCACGTACCAGTGGGCCTTGGCGCCTTTCTCCAGGATTCCGATCGCCTGCGCACGCAGCAGCAAATTGCGCGCAACGGTGCGCCCGACCCGGAAATGCCGCGCCAGTGCGAGCTCGCTGACGCGGAAGCGTCCGAACAGCGACCTGTAGATGATCTCGCGTTCGAGCTTGTAATAGAGGGCGTCCCAGGCGTCGCTGCGCACCGCCTCGACCGGTCCGTCGGTCAGCCCCAGCATCTCCGGCGTGATCGGGACGCGACGCGGTTCGACCTGGCGCTTGCCGGCGATGACGCCGCGGCCGTCGAACCGGCGCACCAGGCCGATAAGCTCCAACTGCTCGAAGGCCTGCCGCACCGGGGAGCGGCTGGAGCCGAACATGGTCGCAATCGCCGATTCGGAGAGAACCGTGCCGGGCGGCACGTCACCGGTCCGGATACGCTTGGCCAATGCGGCCTTGATCAGCGCATAGGCCGGTTGTTTCCGTCTGGTCTGCGATTTCGCTCTTGGCATCGACATGGATGGGTGCTCGGCCGCCACACTAACACGTGATCGCGTCGCGGTCGCTCGCAACAGGCATTTACGCACCGCCTGTGCCGAACTTTTGACTATTGCGTGCAATGTACAATCATGGTTAGCTGGCCCATACGCTTGGATTTGATGGTCGCCGTTGCACGTCGGGTGCGCTGCAGCGGCGCTGATGTTTGTTCGTCACGCTGCGATTGCTGTGGACAGGGCAACGAGTCTACGCGTCCAGCTCGTCTCAACGCAGCCGACAAGCAAGTTCGGCGCAATACAGGGAGGATTGAATGAAACTGACGAGGCGTGAGTTTTCCGCCGGTTTGGCGGCAGGTCTCGCTGCTCCCGCGCTGATGCGGAGCGCTTGGGCGCAAGGCGCGACCATCAAGATCGGCATGTGCGTGCCGGTGACCGGACCGGCCGCGGAGCAGGGGCTGTGGGCGCAGAACGGCGCCAAGCTGGCGCTGGCCGCGGTCAACAAGGCCGGTGGCGTGCTCGGCAAGCAGGTCGAACTCGTCATCGAGGACGACCAGACCACCAATCCGGGCATCGTGCTGGCCTTCTCCAAGCTCGCCGCGCAATCCGACATCGTCGCCTTCCTCGGCTCGATCCGCTCGACCCAAGTGCAGGCGATGGCGCCCGACGTGATCAAGGTCGGCAAGCCGGTGATGATCGGCGGCACCAATCCCGACCTTACCCATTCCGGCAATCCGTGGCTGTTCCGCTTCCGTCCGAATGACAATTATTCCGGCCGCGTGATCGCCGATTTCGGCGTCAACACGCTGGGCAAGAAGAAATGGGCGATCGTCCATTCCACCGATGCCTTCGGCACCGCGGGCGGCAAGGCGCTGTCAGAAGCGCTGACCAAGCTCGGCGCGCCGCCGGTGCTCGACCAGGGCTATGCCAACCAGAGCCAGGACTTCACCCCTGTGGTGCTGGCGGTGAAGCAGTCCGGCGCAGATGTGCTCGGCACCTACTTCACCTTCGAGAACGACCTCGGCATCTTTGCCCGGCAGCTGCGTCAGCTCGGCGTCAACATCCCCTGGGTCGGCTCGCCCTCGGTGGTGGCGGTCTCCTCGACCAAGCTCGCCGGCCCCGCGCTGTTCGGTACCTTCGGGGTCGCCGACTTCGCCGAAGACTCAAGCGACGCCGCAAAGACGTTCGGCAAGGCCTATCGCGATGCCTACAAGACCGCGCCCGACAATCAGAGCGCCTGGCCATACGACGCGATCACCATCCTGTCGGCGGCGATCAACAAGGCGGGCTCGACCGATTCGAACAAGATCCGCGACGCCATCCTGGCGACGCAGAAATTCGCCGGTGCCGAAGGCGAGTACAATTTCGACAAGAACGGCGACGGCCTGCACGGCTACAACGTCGTGAAGAACGAGAAGGGCACGATCGTCTACGACAAGCACATCGACTTCAACGATTGATTGCGGATCGGCCTCGCCGTTGAACCCGGCGAGGCCGCTTCCCCCGCGCACACTGTTCTGATCGGGCGCTGTCATGGATCTGGTCCTACAACTTCTGTTCACGGGCATCGGCATCGGCGCGGTCTACGCGCTGGTCGCGCTCGGCTTCGTGCTGATCTTCCGCGCCACCAATGTGGTGAACTTTGCGCAAGGCGAATTCTCGATGGTCGCCGCCTATCTGATGGTGGTGTTCTCGGTCGATCTCGGCTGGCCTTACTGGCTGTCGTTTCTGATCGCGCTAGCCGGCATGGCGCTGTTCGGCGTCATCTTCAATCTCGGCGTCTACTATCCGCTGCGCCACCGCACCTATCTGCCTGTCATCATCGCCACCATCGGCGCCTCGATCCTGCTGTCGAACTCGGTGCTCGCGATCTACGGCCCGCAGCCGCAGGTGCTGCAGGGCTGGTTCGATACGCCCGGCATCCAGCTCGGCCCGGTCTATCTGGACAGCCAGTACCTGTTGATCATCGGCGTCACCATCCTGCTGGTGCTGTTCAATTTCTGGTTCTTCGAGAAGACGCTGCTCGGCAAGAAGCTGCAGGCGACCTCGCAGGACAAGGAGATGGCCTCGCTGCTCGGCATTTCCGTCTCCACCATGATCATGATCACCTTCATCTATTCGGCTGTGCTCGGCGGTCTCGCCGGCATCCTGGTGGCGCCCGTGCTGTTCGTCTCGATCCAGATGGGCTCGACGATTGCACTGAAGGCGTTTGCCGCGACCATCATCGGCGGCTTCGGCGACGTCGCCGGTGCCATCGTCGGCGGGCTTGCGCTCGGCGTCATCGAGACCTTCGGTGCGGCCTACATCTCGGTTCCCTACAAGGACGGCTTTGCCTTCCTGGTGCTGATCGCCTTCCTGGTGTTCCGACCGCAGGGCATCTTCGGCGAACGTGTCGCGGAGAAAGCATGAGCGCCAGCGACAACATGATCCCGGCGCCGGCCGTGCGCTCCAAGCCGCTGATCGTCCGTCATCTGCCGTATTTCGTCGGCGCTGCGGTGCTGGTGGCGCTGGCTGCCGGCATGCGGTTCGATGGCTACATCCTCAACATCCTGCTGCAGGCCACGACCTTCTCGATCGCGGTGTTCGGGCTTTCGGTCGTGCTCGGCCTGTGCGGCCAGATCAACCTGGCGCAGGCCGCATTCTTCGGCTTCGGCGCTTATGCGGTCGGTCTCGGGACCGCCGACCTGCATTTGAACTTCTGGCTCTGCCTGGTTGCGGCCTGCGTCATCACGCCGGTGGCGGGCGCGTTCCTCGGCATGTCGACGCTGAGGCTGGGCGGGCATTACTTGGCCATGGTGACGATCTCGTTCCAACAGATCGTGACGCTGGTGATGATCAATGCCATCGGCCTGACCCACGGGCCGGACGGCGTCGCCAATATTCGCCGGCCCGAACTGTTCCAGTCGTCGCAGAGCTATCTCGCCTTCTGCGTCGCGATGCTCGCGATCGTCGGCTATCTGGTCTGGCATCTGCCTGACACCAAGCTCGGCCGCGCCATGCGCGCGGTGCGCGACAATGAGCTCGCGGCTGGCGTCAACGGCATCGACGTGTTCCGCACCAAGATCTACGCGTTCGGGCTCTGCGCGCTGCTCGGCGGTCTGGCCGGCGGCCTGTTCGCCGGCGGCTTTGCCTATGTCAGCCCGGATCAGTTCTCGTTCGCGGAATCGATCGTGTTCCTGACCATGTCGCTGCTCGGCGGCGTGGCCTCGCCGATCGGCTCGGTGATCGGCACCGGGCTGTTGATCCTGATCCCGGAATGGCTGCGCTTCCTGAAGAGCGTGCCGGGACTTTATCTGGCGATCTACGGCCTGTCGGTGATCCTGATCATCCGCTTCATGCCCGACGGCATCTGGGGCTTTGTGTCTGATGCATTCACGCGCTTGCGGGCGCATGCCAAGGCGCCGCCGGCTGCGGCTGCCTTGCAGCTCAGGCCGGCGACCACCGGCGGCGACATCGTGCTCGAAGTGACCGGGCTCTCGAAGCATTTCGGCGGCCTGAAAGCGGTCGACGGCGTCGACATCGCGGTGAAGCGCGGCGGCGTGCATGCGCTGATCGGACCCAACGGCTCCGGCAAGACCACGACGCTGAACGTGTTGTCCGGCCTCTACAAGGCAACTGCCGGCAAGATCGTGCTCGACGGCACCGACATCACCAATATGGCGCCGCATCAGCGCACGGCGGCGGGTCTCGGCCGCACCTTCCAGAACATCCGCCTGTTCCGCTCGATGACGGCGCTGGAGAATGTCGAGATCGGCGCCGAGCGGCCCGGCAACACCATGATCGGGAAGGGCGAGGACGCGTTGACCGAGCGCGCGATGGAGGCGCTGACCTTTGTCGGCCTCGGCAATCGCGCCAACGAGCTGATCTCGAGTTTCTCCTACGGCCACCAGCGCCTGATCGAGATCGCGCGGGCGCTGGCGTCGAACCCGACGCTGCTGCTGCTCGACGAGCCGGCCGCCGGCCTCAACTCGACCGAGAAGCTCGAGCTGCATGAGCTATTGAAGCGGATCGCAGCGCAAGGCCTCACCATCCTGATCATCGATCACGACATGACGCTGGTCTCGGAAGCCGCCCAGCACATCACCGTGCTGAACTTCGGACGCCGCATCGCGGACGGCGAGTCCATGGCGGTGCTGCGCCATCCCGACGTCGTCTCCGCCTATCTCGGAAGCGAATGATGCCGCTGCTCGAAATCCGCAATCTCGTGGTCCGCTACGGCGAGATCGAGGCGCTGCGCGGCGTCACCATCGCCGTGGAGCAGGGGCAGGTGGTCACGCTGCTCGGCGCCAACGGCGCCGGCAAGTCGACCACGCTGCGTGCGATCTCAGGCCTCGCCAAGCCCGCCTCCGGCGACATCATGTTCGACGGTCACTCGATCGCCGGCCTCGGGCCGGAGGCGATCGTGCGGCTCGGCATCTCGCATGTGCCGGAAGGTCGCCGCGTGTTCCCGGGCCTCACCGTGAAAGAGAACATCATGCTCGGCGCGTCGAACCGGAAGGTATCGGCGTCGCAGATCTCGCGCGAGGCCGACGCGATGTTCGACCTGTTTCCGGACATCCGTGCCTTTTCCAACGCGCTCGGCTGGACATTGTCCGGCGGCCAGCTGCAGATGGTCGCGGTGGCGCGCGGCCTGATGGCCAAGCCGCGATTGTTGCTACTGGACGAGCCCTCGCTCGGGCTGGCGCCTGTCATCGTGCAGGCGGTGTTCCGCATCATTTCGCAGATCAGGAAGGACACCACGGTCTTGCTCGTCGAGCAAAATGCGCGCATGGGACTTTCAGTCGCCGATCACGGTTTTGTCCTCGAGACCGGGCGGATCGTGCTGGGCGGCAAGCCTGACGAATTGTGGGGCAACGAAGCCATCGCCGCGGCCTATCTCGGCGGCCACGCCAAAACCCACGCCTAACAACGCACCGTGCTTTATCAAGCGAGCTAGTCTTTCATGGTCACCATCAAGGTCGATAACCTCATCAACTTCGTCTCCGAGGTGTTTTCCCATTCGGAGTCCGCTCCGGACGAGGCGAAGCGCATCGCGACCTACCTGACGACGGCAAACCTCACCGGCCACGACAGCCACGGCGTGATCCGCGTGCCGGTCTATGTCAGGTGGAAGAAGATGGGCTCGATCGTGCCGAACCAGACCCCCGAGGTCGTGGTCGACACGCCGTCGCTCGCGGTGGTCGACGGCAAGTTCGGCTATGGCCAGACCGTCACGCCGATTGCGGTCAAGCTCGGCATCGAAAAGTGCAAGAAGGCAGGCCTTGCTGCAGTCGCGCTGCGCAACTCCGGCCATCTCGGCCGCGTCGGCGACTGGGCCGAAATGGCCGCCGCCGAAGGTCTCGTCTCGATCCATTTCGTGACTGCGGCCGGCTCGCTGCTGGTCGCGCCTTACGGTGGCGTCGAGAAGCGGCTGTCGACCGCGCCATATTGCGTCGGCATTCCGCGCGAGGGCCAGGATCCGATCGTGCTCGATTTCGCCACCTCCGTTGTTGCGGAAGGCAAGGTGCTGGTGGCAAGCCGCGGCGGCAAGAAGCTGCCACATGGCGCGCTGGTCGATGCCGACGGCACGCTGAGCGAAGATCCGCACGTGCTATATGGCCCGTACACACCGGACGGGCCGCGCGACCACACCAAGGGAACCGGCGCGATCCGCGCCTTCGGCGATCACAAGGGCTCGGGCCTTGCCTTCATCTGCGAGCTGCTCGGTGGCGCGCTGACCGGCACCGGCGCGACGTCGTCGGACCGGCGCTTCGCCAACGGCATGATGGCGTTCTACATCGATCCCAAGGTGATCGACACCAGCAACTTCTTCGACGGCGAGATCACCCGCTACACCGATTTCATCCGCGCCACCAAGCCGATCGCGGGTACAGAGTCCGTGCTGGTTCCGGGCGATCCCGAGCGGAAAACCCGTGCCGACCGCACCAAAAACGGCATCCCCTTGCCTGACGACACCTGGGCGGCGATAGTGAACACCGCGCGCGAAGTCGGCGTCAGCGAAGTCTCGATCCAGCGGGCGACCAGCTGAGGTCCGCCCTCCAAGAAACACATCTGCTCTTCAAGAAACAAAAGGAAACGTGATCAATGGCAAACAAGGTCAAGCAGGTCTGGGCATCGGGCAAGGCGGTGGTGAACGCGTGGCTCGCGATCCCCTCCGGGTTTTCGGCCGAAGTAATCGCGCAATGCGGCTTCGACAGCGTCACCGTCGACATGCAGCACGGCGTGCAGGATTATCTGTCGATGGTGCAGTGCTTCCAGTCGATGCATGCACATCCGGTGACGCCGATGGTCCGCGTGCCCTGGAACGAGCCGGGCATCATCGGCAAGGTGCTGGACGGCGGCGCCTATGGCGTGATCTGCCCGATGGTCAACACGCCGCAGGAAGCCAAGAACCTCGTCTCTTATGCGAAGTATCCGCCGAAGGGCGTGCGCTCCAATGGCCCGATCCGCGCCGGCATGTATGGTTCCGCCGGCACCTATCAGCAGACGGCGAATGACGAGATCGTGCTGCTGCCGATGATGGAGACCAAGACCGCGGTCGAGAACATGGAAGCGATCCTCGATGTCGAAGGCATCGACGGCGTCTATATCGGCCCGTCCGATCTCGGCTTCTCCTATGGTCTGGTGCCGAAGCTCGATCGCGACGAGCCCGAGATCCTCAAGATCTACGAGAAGATCATCAAGGAATGCGGCAAGCGTGGCCTCAACCCCGGCATCCACTGCTCCGGCGCCGATGGCGCAGTGCGCGCGATCAACATGGGCTTCAAGCTCGTGACGCTGTCGAACGAAGTCGGCCTGATGCAGACCTACGCCAAGATGCAGGTCAACGCGACCCGCGAGAAGTCCGGCGGCAAAGCCTGATTGTCACTTCTCCCTCGCCCCGCTCTTGCGGGGAGAGGGTTGGGGTGAGGAGCCTCTATCCGGCGAGCACCATCGTTGGAATTGACATTGTGCCTTGCCCCTCACCCGGATCGCTGACGCGATCCGACCTCTCCCCGCAAAAGGGCGGAGAGAGCTGAAGAACTCCGAAGGAGAACTCCCATGGCCTCGGCACAAGTGATCCGCCTGCACGCCGACGACAGCGTCCTGATCGCACGCGCGAGCCTGCCGCCGGGGCTCGAGGTGGCCGACGGTGTCACCACGGTCGACCGCATTCCGGCCGGCCACAAGGTCGCGATCAAGCCGATCGCGTCAGGTGAGCCGATCAGGCGCTACGGCCAGATCATCGGCTTTGCGACGCAGCCGATCGCACCCGGCCAGCACGTGCATACGCAGAACTGCGGCATGGGCGACTTCGCCAAGGACTATGCCTATGGCGTCGACGTCAAGCCGGTGCCGAATTTCGATCTGCCGGCGACCTTCGAGGGCATTCGCCGTGCCGACGGCCGCGTCGCCACCCGCAACTATATCGGCATCCTCACCTCGGTGAATTGCAGCGCCCATGTCGCCGGCATCGTCGCCGACATGTTCAAGAAGAATCCATTCACCGGCGACAACCCGCTCGCCGATTTCCCGAATGTCGATGGCGTCGTCGCGCTGACCCACAAGACCGGTTGCGGCATGACCCAGGACGAGCCCCTGGCGCTGCTCCGCCGCACGCTCGGCGGCTATGCGCGGCACGTCAATTTCTCCAACGTCATCGTGCTCGGCCTCGGCTGCGAGGTGAACCAGATCGGCGGGTTGATGCAGGAGCAGAAGCTCGCCGGCCGGCTGCGCGCGATGGACATCCAGGAGGTCGGCGGCACGCGCAAGACCGTGGAAGCCGGCGTTGCCTTCGTGAAGGAAGCACTCACCGATGCCAACAAGGTCAAGCGCGAGGCGGTGCCGGCGAGTGAGCTCACCGTAGCGCTGCAATGCGGCGGCTCGGATGGTTACTCCGGTGTGTCGGCCAATCCGGCGCTCGGCGCCGCGAGCGATCTGCTGGTCCGTCACGGCGGCACCGTGATCCTCTCGGAAACGCCCGAGACCTACGGCGCCGAGCATCTGTTGACCCGCCGCGCCGTCAGCCGCGAGGTCGGCGAGAAGCTGGTCGGCCTGATGCGCTGGTGGGAGGAATACACCCAGCGCGAGGGTGCCGAGATGAATGCCAATCCGAGCCCGGGCAACAAGGCCGGCGGCCTCACCACGATCCTTGAGAAGTCGCTCGGCGCGATGGCGAAGGCCGGCAGCACCAACCTCGTCGACGTGCTGCACTATGCCGAGCCCGTTACCAAGAAGGGTTTTGTGTTCATGGACACGCCCGGTTACGACCCGGTCGCCGCGACCGGGCAGGTCGCCGGTGGCGCCAACCTCGTCTGTTTCACCACCGGCCGCGGCAGCGTGTTCGGCTGCAAGCCCGCGCCGTCGATCAAGCTTGCGACCAACACGCCGATGTACAAGCGGATGGAAGACGACATGGACGTCAATTGCGGCACCATCCTCGACGGCGAGGAGAGCGTGCAGGAATGCGGCCAGCGCATCTTCGACCTCATCCTCAAGACCGCCTCGGGCCAGCCGACCAAGAGCGAGAGTTTTGATTTCGGCGGCGCCGAGTTCGCGCCCTGGGTACTCGGCGCGACGATGTAGGCGCGGAGGACACATGCGCGGGCGTCGGTTCGGAACAATTGGATGCCTCGCATTTCTGGCCGCCTTGAGTGTTGGCGTCGGTTCGGCTGACGCCGCAAACATTGTGGCGCTTGGCGCGAGCAACACCTACGGAAAGGGCGTGGCGCGCAACCAGGCCTATCCCGCGCAGCTCGAAGCGATCTTGCGGGCGAAGGGATTGAACGTCCGTGTCGTGAACGCCGGCATCAATGGCGACACCACGGAAGGGATGCTGCAACGCCTGGACCGGGCCGTCCCGAACGGCACCAGTGCGGTTATCTTGCAGCCGGGCGGCAATGATCGGCGCAAGGGCAGCCCTGACCGG
Organism: Bradyrhizobium sp. 26S5; assembly: GCF_036923295.1. Taxonomy (NCBI): domain Bacteria; kingdom Pseudomonadati; phylum Pseudomonadota; class Alphaproteobacteria; order Hyphomicrobiales; family Nitrobacteraceae; genus Bradyrhizobium; species Bradyrhizobium sp. 26S5. Next base: position 3,131,427 of record NZ_CP145948.1, read on the forward strand.
ACAGCCGATATTCAAAGTCGCCTCAGTGCACGTGGCATCGCGGTGATCATGCTCTCCAACGGGATGTTGAGCGGTCTCCCCCATCAGCCCGACGGCCAGCATTTGACCCCCGAGGGCTATCATATGCTCGCCCAGTCGCTGGCTTCGCAGGTGTCTGGGGCGATCGGCCGCTAGCCGGTGAGGGTCTCCGGCCGCGCCAATTGCTGACATCGGGACAACGCGCGGATATTTCCTGGGCAATCGCTGCCCGTTGTTAGTGCTTGATGTCGACCGGCAGCAGTGTTCTGCTCAAAAAAGCTGCTGGAGTCCTCGGTCCGTGTCGATCTTCGTCGCACTGCATCACGTCACGCACTACAAATACGACCGGCCGATCGATCTCGGGCCCCAGACCATTCGGCTCCGGCCCGCGCCGCATACCCGCACGCCGATCCTGAGCTACTCACTCAAGGTCACGCCCGCCAATCACTTCGTGAACTGGCAGCAGGATCCGCAGGGCAACTGGCTGGCGCGCTACGTCTTTCCGGAGAAGACAACCGAGCTCAAGGTCGAGGTCGACTTCACCGCCCAGATGACGGTGGTCAATCCGTTCGACTTCTTCGTCGAGCCCTATGCCAGCAGCTTTCCGTTCGAATACGACAGCGATCTCAAGATCGAGCTCGCGCCCTATCTGGAAACGGACGAGCCCGGGCCGTTGCTCGCCGCTTACCTGAAGGACATTCCGCGCAACGCCGACAGCACGGTCAATTTCCTGGTCGAGCTGAACGCGCAGCTGCAGAAGAAAATCAGCTACGTCATCCGGATGGAGGCCGGCATCCAGACGCCCGAGGAGACGCTTGCCGCCGGCTCCGGCTCCTGCCGCGATTCGGCGTGGCTCTTCATCCAGGCGCTGCGCCATCTCGGGCTCGCCGCGCGTTTCGTCTCCGGCTATCTCATCCAGATCCGGCCGGACATCGATCCGATCGAAGGGCCGCGCGAGGTCGAGAGCGATTTCACCGACCTGCACGCCTGGGCCGAAGTCTATCTGCCGGGCGCGGGCTGGATCGGCTTCGACGTCACCTCCGGCATGCTGACAGGCGAGGGGCACATTCCGGTCTGTGCCACGCCGCACTACCGCTCGGCCGCGCCGGTGACCGGCACCGCAGGCTTCGCCAATACCGAGTTCGGCTTCGAGATGACCGTCAAGCGGATCCGCGAGGCGCCGCGGATCACGAGGCCGTTTTCGGATGATTCCTGGGCGCGGCTCGACCGGCTCGGCGAGGAGGTCGATGCCGACCTGACGAAGGACGATGTGCGGCTGACCATGGGCGGCGAGCCGACTTTTGTTTCGGTCGACGATCTGGAATCTCCGGAGTGGAACGTCGCCGCGGTTGGCCCGACCAAGCGCGCACTCGCCGACGAATTGATCCGTAAGCTGCGCACCCGGTTCGCGCCCGGCGGCCTGCTGCATTACGGCCAGGGCAAATGGTATCCCGGCGAAAGCCTGCCGCGCTGGGCGTTCGGCCTCTATTGGCGCAAGGACGGCAAGCCGATCTGGAACAATGCCGACCTGATCGCTTCAGTCGAAAATCCGCGCAAAGCTGAGATCGCAGACGCAGAGCGCTTCGCAATCGGCATCGCCGCGCGGCTTGGCCTGAAGGCGGACTACGTCATGCCGGCCTTTGAGGACACTGCGTTCTGGCTCGAGCGCGAGGCAGGCCTGCCGGCCAATGTGAGCCCGGCCAACTCCAAATTGGCCGATCCGGAAGAGCGCGCACGGATCGCGCGGGTGTTTGACGAGGGGCTGACGTCACCGAAGGGCTTTGCGCTGCCGATCCAGCGCTGGTCTCCGCTCGGCGACCGCGTGCCGGCGCGCTGGCGTAGCGAGCGCTGGAAGATCCGGCGCAGCCATTTGTTCCTCTTTCCGGGCGATTCCCCCCTGGGCTTGCGCCTTCCGATCGGCTCGCTCGAACACGTCCCGCCCGATGATTTTCCCTTTATCGTCGAGCAGGACCCGATGGCACCACGCGATGCACTGGGGGAGATCGATCCGGAGCTGAAGCAGGCACTCAAGGACATTGAAGAGCCGCTGCCGGTGCGCACCGCGATGTCGATCGAGGTGCGCGACGGCGTGCTGTGCGCCTTCATGCCGCCGGTCGAGAAGGTCGAGGATTATCTCGAGCTGATCGCCGCGATCGAAGCCGCCGCCGAGGAACTGCAACTGCAAGTCCACGTCGAGGGCTACGCACCGCCGTTCGATCCGCGCATCGAGGTGATCAAGGTGACGCCGGACCCCGGCGTGATCGAGATCAACGTGCAGCCGGCGCAAAGCTGGCGCGAGGCTGTCGATATCACCCTAGGCCTTTATGAGGATTCCGCGAAGACGCGGCTAGGGGCCAACCGTTTCCTGATCGATGGCCGTCACACCGGCACCGGCGGCGGCAACCACATCGTGGTCGGCGGCAGCAAGCCTGAGGACTCGCCGTTCCTGCGCCGGCCCGATCTGCTGAAGAGCCTCGTGCTGTACTGGCAGCGGCATCCGTCGCTGTCCTATTTGTTCTCCGGCATGTTCATCGGCCCGACCAGTCAGGCGCCGCGCATCGACGAGGCGCGGCATGATGGGCTCTATGAGCTCGAGATCGCGCTGTCGCACGTGCCGCCGGCGGGCATGGACGCGCCGCTGTGGCTGGTCGACCGGCTGTTCCGGCATATCCTGGTCGATATCACCGGCAACACCCATCGCGCGGAAATCTGCATCGACAAGCTCTACTCGCCCGACGGCCCGACCGGCCGGCTCGGCCTGGTCGAATTCCGCGCGCTTGAAATGCCGCCCGATCCGCGGATGTCGCTGGCGCAGCAGCTTCTGATCCGCGCGCTGATCGCCAAGCTGTGGCGCGAGCCGCAGCAGGGCAAATTCGTGCGCTGGGGCACCGCGCTGCATGACCGCTTCATGCTGCCGCATTTTCTCTGGGAGGATTTCCTCGGCGTACTCGCCGAGCTCAAGCAGTCCGGCTACGACGTCGAGCCGGAATGGTATCAGGCCCAGCTCGAATTCCGTTTCCCCGCCTTCGGTCGCGTCCATCACGGCGGCGTCGGCCTGGAGTTGCGGCAGGCGCTCGAGCCCTGGCACGTGCTGGGCGAGGAGGGCACCGCGGGCGGCACCGTGCGTTACGTCGATTCCTCGGTCGAGCGGCTGCAGGTGAAGGCGACCGGATTCGTCGAGGGCCGCCACGTCATCACCTGCAATGGAAGGCGGATGCCGATGACCGAGACCGGCCGCGCCGGCGAGGCGGTCGCCGGCGTCCGCTTCAAGGCCTGGCAGCCGGCCTCCGGGCTGCATCCGACCATTCCCGTGCACGCGCCGCTGACGTTTGATCTGATCGATACCTGGAACGGCCGCTCGCTCGGCGGCTGCGTCTATCACGTCGCCCACCCCGGCGGCCGCAACTATGAGACCAAGCCGGTCAATTCCTACGAGGCCGAGGCGCGGCGGCTGGCGCGCTTCCAGGATTATGGCCATACCCCCGGCAGGATCGAGACACCGTCGGAAGAGCGCACAATTGAGTTTCCCTTGACCCTCGACTTGCGGTCGCCGCTCCTGCACTAATTGTGTCAAGGGGAAGTGGAATGACCGCATCGGGTGGGCAAGGCAGCAGTCAGGAGAGCAGGGCCCGTCCCGGTCAGCGCCGGATGGCGCAGTGGACCCGCGACTATGTCCGGCTGCCCGGCATTCCCGACGAATATATTGCCGAGAACGGCGCACCGCGGCCGGTCTGGGCCCGCTTCTTCGACGCCTTTGCCGCGCTGTCGCCGGCCGATATCGAGCGCCGCTTTGCCTCCGCCGACCGTCATCTGCGCGAGGCCGGCGTCACCTATCGCGCGCCCGGCGACACTTCCGACCGGATCTGGCCGCTCAGTCATCTGCCGCTGATCATCGACGCGGCCGACTGGCGGCAGCTCGCCGCCGGCGTCGCGCAACGCGCACAGCTTCTGGAAATGGTGCTGCGGGATCTCTACGGCGAGGGCCGCCTCGTCGCCGATGGCGCGATTCCTGCGGCGGCGATCGCCGGCAGCAGCGAGTATCTGCGCGCGGTCAGCGGCGTCAAGCCGCCGGGTGGCCGCTATCTGCATCTTTATGCCGCCGACATCGGCCGCGGGCCTGACGGCCGCTGGTGGGTGCTCGGCGATCGCACCCAGGCGCCGTCGGGCGCCGGCTATGCGCTGGAAAACCGCCTGGTGCTGTCGCGCGCCTTTTCCAATCTCTACAAGTCGATGAATGTCGAGCGCGTCGCGCCGTTCTTCGAGGCCTTCCGCGATTCGCTTCGCGCCAGCGCCGACCGCGACGAACCGCGGATCGGCCTGCTGACGCCGGGCGCCTTCAGCGAGACCTATTTCGAGCATGCCACGCTCGCGCGCTATCTCGGCTTCCTGCTGGTCGAGGGTGACGATCTCGCGGTCTCCGGCGACCGCATCCACATCCGCACCGTCGCCGGGCTGAAGCGGCTCGACGTGCTGCTGCGCCGGGTCGATTCCAACATGCTCGATCCGCTCGAGCTCGACGCGTCCTCCTATCTCGGTGTGCCCGGCCTCGTCGAGGTCCTGCGCAAGGGCGGTGTCGTGGTCGCCAACACGCCGGGCTCGGGCGTGCTGGAAGCGCGGGCGCTGCTCGGCTTCCTGCCCAATCTCTGCCGCCGTCTGCTCTCCGAAGACCTGATGATGCCGCACATCGCGACCTGGTGGTGCGGCCAGAAGTCCGCCCGCGAAGAGGTGCTGTCGCGGCTCGACGAGTTCGCGATCGAGGGCGCCTATGGCCGCGGCGTTCCGGATTTTCCCGGCCACGGGCCGGTGCTCCCCGGCGAATTGTCGGCGGCGGACCGCGATCGCCTGAAGGACGCGATCAGCCATCGCGGCATCGACTATGCCGGCCAGGAACTGGTGCGGCTGTCGACCACGCCGGTGTGGGAAAACGGCCGCATCGCGCCGCGCCCGTTCGTGCTGCGGGTGTTCGCGGCGGCGACGCCGAACGGCTGGACCGTGTTGCCCGGTGGCTTCTGCCGGATTGCCGATCGGGCGGATGCGCGCGCGGTGTCGATGGGCGATGGCGCGGTGTCCGCCGACGTCTGGGTGGTCTCCGACAAGGCGGTCGCGACCTCGACCTTGCTGCCGGCGGTCGACACCGTGCGTATCCGCCGCATTGCCGGCGTGCTGCCGAGCCGCGCCGCCGACAATCTGTTCTGGCTCGGCCGCTATCTGGAGCGTGCCGAGGCCACCATCCGGCTGATCCGCGCGCTGTGCACGCCGCTGCGCGATCCCGCGCGAGCGAATTCGACCGGCGCCGCGCCGGCGATGCATTCGACCGAGCGCATCCAGCGCATGCTGGTCGCCTGGGGCGCGGCCTCGCAGACCGCGCGCGCCAATCCCGCCAAGGTCGCGCTCGAGGCGTTGCAGAACGAGGAGAAGTTCGGCTCGGCGCTGTCGCTGGTGCGATCGGCGCAACGCACCGCGACCTCGCTCCGCGAGCGGCTGTCGCCGGATGCCTGGCAGGTCATCACCGAGATGGCCGAGCGGCTCGCGATCGAGGTGCATGACGACGACGGCGTCGTCAGCGCCGCCGAGCTGACCTTGCAGGAGCTCGCAAGCTTCGCCGGCCTCGCGCAGGAGAACATGAACCGCGCCGCCGGCTGGCGCTTCCTCGAGATGGGCCGCCGCGCCGAGCGCGCCATCAACACCACGCGCTTTGCCCGCCAGTTCGCCTATGACGAAGCCGGCGACGAGGATCTCGACGTCCTGCTCACGCTGGTCGACTGCCAGATCACCTACCGCTCGCGCTATCTGGTGCAGCCGCTGCTCACGCCGGTGCGGGATCTCGCGGTGCTCGACCCCTACAACCCGCGCTCGGTCGCATTCCAGGTCGCCGCGCTGAACGAGCATATCGCGGCGCTGCCGAGCCTGAAGGAGCACGGCCTGATCGAGCGGCCGCAGCGGCTCGCAGTCGCCGTGGAGGCGATGTTGACGACGGCGGAAGCGGCCAGCCTCGACGTCAAGACGCTGTTCGCGCTGGAGCAGGACCTGCTCAACATCGCCGATGCGGTCGGGCTGCATTATTTCCCGCATGGACCGAACGCCAGCCGGCCGGAGAAGCTCACGGGGCTGGCGTGATCTACGACATCCGTCACGTCACGACCTACAGCTATGAGACCCAGGTCAGCTTCGCGCGCTGCTCGCTGCGGCTGGAGCCGGTCAGCGGCGACGGGCAACAGCTGATCTCGCATTCGGTCGATATCCGCCCCAAGCCCGCGGAGCGCACCGTGCGGCGCGACTTCTTCGGCACGCTGACCGAAAGCGTCCTGATCGAGGCCGCGCATCGCAGCCTTCGCATCGATTCCCGCTCGCGGGTCTCGGTGGCGCGGCAGCCGCCGGCGCGTGGCGCCGCGAGCCCGCCCTGGGAGAGCGTGCGCGATCACGCGTTCGAAGGGGTGAGCCTCGGTGCGGCCTCGCCGGTCGGCTACGTCTTTGCCAGCGCGCTGGTGCCGGTGCTGCGGCCGGTGACGGCCTACGCCTCCGCGAGCTTCTTGCCCGGTGGCGGCATCCTCGCCGGCGCGGCCGACCTGATGCGCCGCATCCGCAGCGACTTCAAATACGATCCCAAGGCGACCGTGATCTCGACACCGCTTCGCGACGTGTTCGAGAAGCGCCATGGCGTCTGCCAGGATTTTGCCCATGTGATGATCGCAGGCCTGCGCGGCCTCGGCCTGCCCGCGGCCTATGTCTCAGGCTATCTGCGCACCATTCCGCCGCCGGGCCAGCCGCGGCTGCAGGGCGCGGACGCAACCCATGCCTGGGTGTCGGTCTGGTGCGGCAGCGAGCTCGGCTGGATCGGGTTCGATCCGACCAACGATCTCATGGTCGCCAACGACCACATTATTCTCGCCATCGGCCGCGACTTCGCCGACGTCTCGCCGGTCGACGGCGTCATCGTCGGCGCGCGCAAGCAAAAGCTCAGCGTCGCGGTCGACGTGCTGCCGGTGGAGTGAGCGGGGGGCGGTCGCGCGTTCGACCGCGCTAGAGCCTTTTCCGTTCCGATGGAATCGGAACGGGGCTCTAGATTCTTGTTTTGACGCGTTTTCTTAACGCGAACCGGTATCCACTTCGCTCGAAAACGCTCTAGCGTGATCTCGATCAGGCGACGTGCCGCTTGCCCGATTTATCCCACCCGATGGGACTGACGACGACGCGGTCGCGGCCTTCATGCTTGGCCTGATAGAGCGCGAGGTCCGCGGCCTTGAGCAGATCGCGCGATGTGCGCTCGTGATCAGGGACGAGGCAAGACAATCCGATGCTGACGGTCGGTAACTCATGCTCGGATTCGCGCGCAGCCGTCAGCTTTGCGCGAATCTTTTCGGCAACTTCCAATGCGCCCGCCTTGCCGATGCCAGGCAGCAGCACCGAGAACTCCTCACCGCCATAACGCGCGCCGAGATCGGTTGCGCGCTTTGTGCTGGCTGCGATGCAGCGCCCTACGGTGGCGAGCACGGCGTCGCCGGCCTGATGTCCGTAGGTGTTGTTGAACGCCTTGAAATGATCGACGTCGATCATCAGAAGCGAGACCGGCGCCTTTGCGCGCATGCCGCGACGCCATTCGACGTCAAGGGTATCGTCGAGGCGGCGGCGGTTGGCGAGACCGGTCAGTGCATCGGTGCTCGCGAGGTGTGCGAGCCGGTCTTCCGCGGCGGCGCGTCGTTTGAGCGCGGCCAGCAGATAGAACATCAGGATGATCGCGAAGCCGCCGAGCGCGGCCACCACGCCGCCGATCAGCCACAGCTGCTGCCACCAGTCGGCATAGATGCCGTCGAGTGAGAGACCCTCGGCGATGATCAGGCGGCGGTGTCCGACCTCCTGAAAGATATAGAGCCGGTTGACATGGTCGACGACCGATTTCGTCATGTAGGAGCCGGACTGCCGTGCCGGATACTGTTTGAAGACCAGGGAGTCCTTGATGCTTTGCCCGATCTTGCTGATGTCGAACGGTGCCCGCATCACCATGACGCCATCAGTGTTGAACAACGCCATGCTATCGCCGGCGCCGAAATTCAGTTTGCGAAACAGATTGTGGAAATAGCTGAGCCGCATGCTGCCGGCGACCACGCCGGCGAAAGACCCGTCGTCATTGCTGATGCGGCGGCTCAGGCTGATCAAATATTCGCCGTCCGAAGTGACCCACGGAGGACTGATGAACAGTCCGCTGTCCGCTCGCGTCCGATGTGCCCGGAAGAAGTCCCGATCTGCGAAATTTGCGGCCCGCGGCGTCAATGTTCTGGAATCGCGCGTGACGTCTCCTGCTGCATTCAGCACGAGGATCGAGCCGAGATCCTTGGCCGTGGCGGCGCGGTCGAACAGCACGATCTGGCGAAGCTCCGGGCTGATCTTGCCGAGCTCCGGCAGCTTGACGCCGTCGGCGACGGCTTGCAGCGAGAGGTCATAAAGCTCGATGGTGCGGTCGATCTCGCTGGCGATGGAGGCGATGAGGTTGGTCGCGCCTTCCTTCGCATGCCGGTAGTCCTTGTCCGCCATCTCCCAGAGAATGGCGGCACAGATCGCTGAAAAGCACAGGATGAGGCCGATTCCGAGCGCGAGCAGCCGTTTGGTCGGCACCGCCTTCGGCTTTTGTACAAGCCCGTTCATTGCTCGCTTCCACTTCCCCGCGCCCCCGCGCTCCGGGACTTTTTATAGGGGGATCAAATTGAGAAAGGCGGCCTGAAGCGTGTGTAATTTGGGCCCGTGCGTTGGGAGAGTCTTTACCATCTAGATTGGCCAGGATCTGCCGCACGGTCTCGGCGCATCGCTGATTCGTTCAGGTTCCGGTCCGCCACAGGTCTAGGCGGCGTCGCTGCGCAGGTTGCGGAAGAACTGCTCGACCTCGCGCGACAGCGTCTCGGCGGTTGCGGTCAGATCGTTCGATGCCGCGAGCACCGATTCCGCCGCCTTGCTGGTCCGGTCCATATCGTCGCGGAGCGAGCCGACGTTGGTCACCAGGGTTTCATTGCCCTGCGCGGCCATGTGCGCGTTGGCGGAGATTTCGCGCGTGGCGGCGTCCTGCTGGCCGATCGCGCTTGCGATGTTGGCGGTGACGTTGCTGATCTCGCGCACCGCCTGGCCGATGTCGCGCACGGCGGCCACCGAGTTGCGGGTCGAGGCCTGGATCAGGCCGACATTCTCGCTGATCTCGGCGGTTGCCTTCGCGGTCTGCCCGGCCAGCGCCTTGACCTCGTGCGCGACGACGGCGAAGCCGCGGCCGGCATCGCCGGCGCGGGCGGCCTCGATGGTGGCGTTCAGCGCGAGCAGGTTGGTCTGCTCGGCGATCGCCTGGATCAGGTTCAGCACGCCGTCGATGCGCTGGGTGGTGGCGGCAAGCCCCTCGATCTCGGTGATCGAGCGGTCGGTGCGCGCACCAGCCTGATCGACCGCGCCGGACGACTGCTTGACCTGACGGCCGATCTCCTCGACCGAGGCGGAGAGTTCTTCGGCCGCGCCCGCCACCGCGGCAACGTTGCTCGAGGCCTGTTCGGTCGCGCCTGCCGCCGCCGCCGCGCGGCCGCTGGCGCCTGCCGCGACGTTTGCGATGGTCTGCGCAGTGTCGCGCATCGTGGTTGCGTTGTCGTGCACCGCGCGGAGCACCGATCCGATGGTGCTGCGGAACGTCTCGAGCGACGTCTCGATATGCCGGCCGCGTGCATCGCGCGCCTCGGAGTCCTGCGCGACCTGGGCGTTCAGGCTGCGGTTGCGGTCCATCGCCTCCTGGAAGACCTTGATGGCGCCGGCCAGCGCGCCGATCTCGTCGCGGCGGCCGACATGCGGCACTTCAACATGGTCGGCGCCCTCGGCGACACGCTTGATGGTCGTGGTGATTTGCGACAGCGGGCGGGCCACCGAGCGGGCGATGATCAGCACGCCCAGCACGACCACGATCAGGGCCGCCGCGCCGAGCCCGGTCAGCAGCAGCGCCATTGCGCGGTTGGTGTCGGTCTGCTGCGCCAGCTTCTTGCTGCGCTCGGCGTAGACCTTGGAAAGCGCCTCGAGATCCTTGTTCAGCGCTGTGCGCACGTTGCGGTTGGCGTCGTTGTCGCCCCATTCACGCCCGGCTGCGGCGCCGATCTCGATGCCGCGGCGAACCAGCTCCTTGCGAAACTCGACGAACTGCTCGATGCGCTGCTTGAACACCGCGAACTGGCTGGTGTCGTCGGCCTGCACCAGGGTTTCCCAGTTCTTCACCACGCCGAGGATGCGCTCGTTGAACGCCAGCAGCCCGTCGCCGTATTTCTTCACCGCCGCCGGATCGGTCGACATGTAGATGCCGCGGGATTCCATCACCACGGCATAGACCAGCGAATTGACCCGCTCGACATTGAGCGCGGCACGGCTGGCGAGGTCGACGGCCTCGGTCAGCTCGGCGTTGCGCCGCGCGTTGTAGTCGGACAGCACGGTGATGGCCGCGGTCAGCGCCGCGATCAGCGCAAACGTCGAGTACAGCCTGGCAGCAAGCGAGAATCGGGAAGCCATTGGAGGCCCGGATGTGGAGACGGGAGATGTGATGGGGGCGGGCATTGCGGGCACTCCAAGAGGCCGGGGAGCACCTTCGGCCGATTAAAGCTTATGCAAAACCTTCATGGACAATTTCTTAACGCGTGCGTTTTTTGTGGCCGCAACCCTTAAAATCTCTAAATAATACCAATGTCTTATAAGGCGTTCTGAGTCCGCCGGGGGCCGGCGGCTTGCGGCGGCGACGATGATGCGCCGCCATCACCATCAACACCTCCGGCGCGGAGGGCGAAGCTGGTGGCACGACTTTCGCAAAGAGGTGCTAGGCTATGCCGTCCCCAGCCCGCGACGCGAACTCCCCATGCTCTATCGTCACACAATCGATGCCACCAACTATGCATTCGACGATCTGCGCATCCTGCTTGCCAAGGCCTCGCCGCCGCGTTCCGGCGACCGATTGGCCGGCATTGCGGCCGACAGTGCGGAGGAGATGATCGCCGCGCGGCTTGCGCTTGCCAACGTTCCGCTCAAGCAATTCCTCGATGAGCCTGTGATCCCCTATGAGGACGACGAAGTCACCCGGTTGATCCTCGACAGCCACGACGTGGCCGGCTTCCTGCCGGTGTCGTCGCTCACCGTCGGCGGCTTCCGCGACTGGCTGCTGTCGGATGCCGCCACCCGTGATTTGATCAAGAAGATCTCGCGCGGCATCACGCCGGAGATGGTGGCGGCGGTGTCGAAGCTGATGCGCAACCAGGACCTGATCCTGGTCGCGAACAAATGCGAGGTGACGACCCGCTTCCGCAACACCATCGGTTTGCGCGGGCGAATGAGCACGCGGCTGCAGCCGAACCATCCGTTCGACGACGCCAGGGGCATCACCGCCTCGATCCTGGACGGCCTGCTGCTGGGATCGGGCGATGCCTGCATCGGCATCAATCCGGCGAGCGACGATCCGAATGTCATCGGCACCCTGCTGCGGCTCTTGGACGACATCATCACGCGGCTGGAGATTCCGACGCAGGGTTGCGTGCTGACCCATGTCACGACCACGCTCGGATTGATCGGGCAGGGGCTGCCGGTCGATCTCGTATTCCAGTCGATCGCCGGCACCGAGGCAGCCAACCGCAGCTTCGGCGTCGACCTGTCGCTGCTGCGGGAGGCCCGCGAAGCCGGGCTGTCGCTGCGCCGCGGCACGGTCGGCGACAATGTGATGTATTTCGAGACCGGGCAGGGCTCGGCGCTGTCGGCCAACGCCCATCACCAGGTCGACCAGCAAACCTGCGAGGCACGGGCCTATGCGGTGGCGCGCGCGTTCGATCCGCTGCTCGTCAACAGCGTGGTCGGCTTCATCGGTCCCGAATACCTCTACGACGGCAAGGAAATCATCCGCGCCGGGCTCGAGGATCATTTCTGCGGCAAGCTGCTCGGCCTGCCGCTCGGCATCGACGTCTGTTACACCAACCACGCCGAGGCCGATCAGGACGACATGGACAATCTCCTGACGCTGCTGGCGGCCGCCGGTGTGAACTTCATCATGGGCGTGCCGGGCGCGGATGACGTTATGCTGAACTATCAGTCGACATCGTTTCACGATGCGCTCTACATCCGCGACCTGTTCGGCCTGAGGCGGGCGCCCGAATTCGACGATTGGCTGCTGCGCGCAGGCCTTGCCGGGCCGGACTTTCGCCTCGTTGCCGATGCGGAGCGGCTGCCCGATCTCGCTGCCAGGCTCTTGACCTGAGGGGATAGCGCAATTCTGCAGAGCAACTATCTCGGCAGTGTGACGTTGGTAAGTGCCACAATGTTGAAGAATTTCTGGCCCAGCGTTCCGCGCTATGGTTAGATTTGAGGGTGCTTCGGGGTCATTCGATGAGAGCTGAGGGCATAAAGACAGCACGGCGTATCCTCTGCGTCTTTCCGCGCTATACGTCGTCGTTCGGGACCTTCGAGCACTCCTATCCCCTCACGGAGGGCGTCAAGGCGTTCATGCCGCCGCAGGGACTGCTGCTGATCGCGGCATACCTCCCCGAGACCTGGCTGGTCCGCTTCGTCGACGAGAACCTGCGGCCGGCGACGGCGGAGGATTTCGAGTGGGCAGAAGCCGTGTTCGTCAGCGGTATGCACATCCAGCGCCAGCAGATGAACGACATCTGCCATCGCGCGCATGACTATGACCTGGCGGTCGCGATCGGGGGGCCGTCGGTCAGTGCCTGTCCGGACTACTATCCCTCATTCGACTACCTTCATGTCGGCGAACTCGGTGACGCGACCAACGAACTGATCAAGCGCCTCGCGGAGGACACCAGCCGTCCTGCCGAGCAGGTGGTGCTCAAGACCCTCGATCGCCTGCCGATGACGGAATTCCCGCTGCCGGCCTACGAGCTCGCCGAGACCAAGAAGTATTTTCTCGGCAGCATCCAGTTCTCCTCGGGCTGCCCCTATCAGTGCGAGTTCTGTGACATCCCCGGGCTCTATGGCCGCAATCCGCGCCTGAAATCGCCGCAGCAGATCATCGCCGAGCTCGACAAGCTGCGCGCCTGCGGCGCGACCGACACCGTCTATTTCGTCGACGACAATTTCATCGGCAACCGCAAGGCTGCCAGCGAATTGCTGCCGCATCTGATCGAGTGGCAGAAGCGGACCGGCTATGTCACCCGACTGGCCTGCGAGGCGACGCTCAACATCGCCAAGCGGCCCGAGATCCTGGAGAAGATGCGCGAAGCCTTCTTCGTGACGATCTTCGTCGGCATCGAGACGCCGGATCCTGACGCGCTGAAGGCGATGCACAAGGATCAGAACATGATGGTTCCGATCCTGGAGGGCGTGCGCACCATCAATTCCTTCGGCATGGAAGTTGTCTCCGGCATCATCATGGGGCTCGACACCGACAAGCCGCAGACCGGTGATGCGCTGCTCTCCTTCGTCGAGGAGTCCCGGATTCCGCTCCTGACCATCAACCTGCTGCAGGCGCTGCCGAAGACGCCGCTGTGGGATCGCCTCGAAAAAGCGGGACGGCTGATCGATGACGACAGCCGCGACTCCAACGTGCAATTCCTGCTGCCTTACGAGGACGTGGTCAGTTCCTGGCGCAAATGCATGGAGCTCGCCTACGAGCCCGAGACGCTGTTTAGGCGCTACCAGCATCAATGCGACTACACCTATGCCAACCGCATCAAGGTGCCGGTCAGCCCGGAGATGAAGAGCTGGGCCAACATCCGGCGCGGCCTGATCATGCTGCGCAACATCTTCTGGAAGGTCGGCGTGCTCGGCGACTACAAGCGCGTGTTCTGGAAGTTTGCGCTCGGCCGGCTCAAGCGCGGCGACATCGAGGGGCTGATCTCGGCGACCCTGGTGGCACATCACTTGATCACGTTTGCGCGTGCAGCCTCCAGCGGCCGGCAGAACGCCTCGAACTACTCGCTCCGGCTGCGCGAGGCTTCCGTTCCCGCCGAATAGCAGCATGACAACACCGCCGGCGCCATCGTCCCCTTCGCCAATGTCCGCTTCGCTTGCCGATCTGCGCGAGCTCACGCCGGCGCGCGTCGGTCTCGGCCGGTCCGGGGCAAGCCTGCCGACCAGTGCGCTGCTCGCATTTACGCTCGATCACGCCCGCGCCCGCGATGCCGTCCACGCGGCGTTCGATCTCGGCGGGATTGCCGCCGGTCTTGCCGGCCTCGGCATCACGCCGCTCGAAGTGTCGAGCCAGGCGCGCAGCCGGCGCGACTATCTGCGCCGGCCCGATCTCGGGCGCATGCTGGATTCCGCATCGAGGCGGTCGCTCGAGAGCAGCGGCGTCACCGCGTGCCCCTGTGCCATCGTGATCGGTGACGGCCTGTCGCCGACCGCGGTCAATGTGCACGCCGTCGAATTGATCCGGCATCTCGTGCCGCGGCTTAAGGCCGACGGGATCGACGCCGGCGCGGTGATCGCAGCATCGGGCGCGCGGGTCGCGCTGGGGGACGAGATCGGCACGATCCTCGGCGCGCGCATGCTGGTGCTGCTGATCGGCGAACGGCCCGGCCTGTCGGCGCCGGACAGTCTGGGCGCCTATCTCACCTTCGCGCCGCGAATCGGCCTCACCGATGCCGACCGCAACTGCATCTCCAACATCCACCGCGCCGGGCTGAGTTATGCGGAAGCCGCATTCAGGATCTCTTGGCTTGTGCGTGAGGGCCTGGCACGCCAGATCACGGGGGTCGCGTTGAAGGATGAAAGCGGCGCAGGATTGTCCAGGAATACGCTACCGGGGTGTGACAAATCCGATACTTAGCGGCGGTTTTCGGCAGTTCCCGGCCGATTTAACATGTCGCTCGCGCTTGCGAGCAAGGGGGCGGACCTGTAAAACCGCGCCGGTCAATATTTGCGTGTTTTCAAGGACTAGCGCCGATCAGTCGCGCTCGCGAGCCTCATTCGCGCCCTATAACCCAAGCTAGACAGATCGCGCCGCTTCAGAACTGGACAGGGCATGCTCGAAAAGAATTCCGAAAGTCGGGTCCACGTCGAGAAGATCGAGGAGCCGCGGCCGGGGACTAGCATCGCATTCGGGTTGGAGCGTATCGGCCTGATCGCGATCAAGGCGCCGGTCCTGTCTGTCATCATTCTGCTGGCGCTGATGGTCGCGGCCGTTTTCGGCATCGAGCGCATCAAGATCGACGACTCGCTCAGCCAGTTGTTCCGTTCCAATTCCAAGGACTACAAGCAGTACGAAGCGGTCACCAAACGCTTCCCGGCAACCGAGTTCGACGTGCTGGTCGTGGTCGAGGGCAAGACGCTCCTCGCGCGCGAGAACCTCGAAAAGATCCGCGACATGGTCACCGACCTGCAGCTGGTCGAGGGCGTGCGCGGCCTGGTCTCGCTTTTTTCGGCGCGCCAGGCGCCCGAGCCCGGCAAATTGCCGGCCGCCCTGTTCCCGTCCGAGCTGCCGCAAGGCGCCGCCTACGACAAATTCGTCGAGACCGTCAAATCCAACGAGATCATTCGCGGCAAGCTGCTGTCCGAGGATGGAACGCTCGCACTGATCGTGTTGTCGCTCGAGCCTGAGGTTGTCGGCAGCAACAAGCTCTCCAAGGTCGTCGCGGACATGAGAAAGATCATGGCCGATGATCTCAGCGGTAGCGGGCTCAACGCCCAGCTCTCCGGCGTTCCAGTCATGCAGCTCGAAATCCGCAACGCGGTCAAGCGCGACGGGCTGACCTACAATATCCTCGGCATTCTGGCTGGCTGCATCATCGCCATCATCTTCTTCCGCAAGATATCGTTCATGGTGATCGCCGCGTTCCCGCCGATCATTGCGATCCTGCTCGCGCTCGGCGGCCTCGGCTGGGCCGGCTTCAATCTCAACATGTTCCTGAACGTGATGACGCCGCTCATCATGGTGATCAGCTTCTCCGACTCGATGCAGCTGACGTTTGCGGCACGCGACCGCCTGATCGCCGGCCAGGACAAGTACACCGCGTTCAAGAACGCGGTGATGGTGGTCGGTCCGGCTTGCGTGCTTACTCATGGCACCGCCGGCATCTCGTTCATCGCGCTGCAATTCTCGAATTCCGAACTGATCCGCAAATTCGGCGAGGCCGGGCTCGCCGCTACCATCATCGCGCTGATCGCGGTGCTCTCGCTGGTGCCTGCGTTCGGAGTGCTTCTGGTACGCAACGAAAAAGTGTTTGCGGTCAAATTCCAGGGCGCCGACGCCGGTGTCCAGGCGCTGCGCAATTTCTGCTACTGGATCGCGGTACGCATGGTGGGCCGTCCCGGGCTGTTCAGCCTGCTCGCGCTGATCGTCGTCGGCGGCCTCGGCATCATCTACGCCAATCTCGAACCGCGCTACCGGCTCGCCGATCAGGTGCCGGACAAGCGGCAGGCGGTGGCGGCGTCAAGCCGGCTCGACGCCAAGCTGACCGGCGCCAATCCGGTCGATGTGCTGATCGAATTCCCCAAGGGCCAATCGCTGTACTCGCCGGAGACCTTGAAGACGATCGCCGACGTCCACGCGATGGTCGAAACTGCGGCGGGCGTCGGCAACGTCTGGTCGCTGGAAACCTTGCGGCGCTGGCTCGCCGAAAAGGCAGGCAGCAATGACGTCGCGACGCTGAAGGAATATGTCGGCGTGATTCCCGAGCATCTGGTGCGCCGCTTCATCTCGGCGGATCAGGATGCGGTCGTGGTGTCCGGCCGGGTCCCGGATCTTGACTCGAGCGAGCTGCTTCCGGTGGTGAACAAGCTTGATAGCTCGCTGGACAAGGTGCGCGCCGAGCATCCCGGTTACGAGATCGCAGTCACCGGCCTGTCGGTGATCGCCGCGCGCAACAGCGCCAACATGATCGAAAAATTGAACCGTGGCCTGACCGTCGAATTTCTGCTGGTGGCGGTTTTCATCGGGCTGGCATTCCGCTCGGTCGTGGTGATGTTCTCCTGCATCCTGCCCGGCATCTTCCCTGTGGTGCTGTCAGGCACCGTGCTGTGGCTGCTCGGGGAGGGGCTGCAATTCGCCAGCGTGGTGGCATTGACGGTGTCGTTCGGCCTCGGCCTCAGCGCCACCATCCACTTCCTCAACCGGTTGCGGCTCGAGACCAAGCCGGGGGTCTCGCCGGAGCTCGCGGTGGAGCGCGCCACCGTGCTGGTCGGCCCCGCACTGATCCTCACCACGGTGGTGCTGGCCTGCGGCCTCGTCGTCACCGTGTTCTCCGACCTGCCGTCGCTGCGCCTGTTCGGCTGGCTCAGCGCATTCTCGATGGTCGCAGCGCTGGTCGCGGACCTCTTCATCCTGCGGCCGACCTCGATGTTCCTGATCAACCTGTCGCAGAAGCTCCGCGGCAAGGGCGGGCAGCCAGCGCCGATCGAAAAGGCCTGATCGGCCGATAAAAAAAGGCCCGGTTCCGAAGTGGTCGGAACCGGGCCATTTTTGTTCGCCGGAGAAATCGGTCGGGGAGCGTCAGCTCTTCGTCATCGTGATCGAGACGCCGCGGATCTCACCCTTGGAGTCGATCTGTACCTGCTTGAAGCCGTTGGTCTGCAGGTTCAGGTTTGCGGCAAAGCCGGACGCCTCGACGAACACGTCGATCCGCCCGCCGCCGGCGGTGCCCTGCAAATTGCCGAAGATATTGCGGCTGGCCTCGCTCCAATTGCCGGAGATCCGGTCGCCCTGGCTGGTGACGTCGCTGGAAAGGTCGAACTTGTAGCTGTCGCTCGCGCAATGCAGGCTCTGCTTCAGGCTCAGGCCCGAGGGCGCGACCTTGTAATCCGCCTTGCAACGAATGCGTTCGGTGGTGCCGTTGGACAACGCCACCGTGCCGGTTCCGCTCCAGGAGCCGGCAAAACCGGCGAACGGGCCGCTGGCCTGGGCATGGACTGCGGAGGCGGACAGCATGAGTGCGGCGCCGACGCCCACAGCCCTGAGAGCCTGCCCGGAAAGGCTGGAACCAAACAGTGTCATTGTGAATTTTCCCATCAAAATCAGCGCTTCCTTCGCAAGAAAGCGTCTCGCCGCATCGAAAGTTTAGTGTCACCGAAGAATGTTAGGTTCAAACGACAGAACGGCGTGCGCGACGCCGATATTGTCATCGAACAGAATCAGAAGCCTCCGGCTCGTGTGGCATCTAGCTACGCGCAAGCGCGATCCGCAATTGCCAAACGCGACAAAGTGATGGCACAAATCGTCGTTTGGAATCAATAGTTTATGCGGGGGTTTACAGCGCCGCAAATTTAGCCGCATTTAACAGTGCTTGTCGTCAATCCGTTGCCGCGTTACGTGGCGTCTGCAATCCCCAAAATCCGTCCCGGCCATGCCGAACCGCTTTTCGGGAACAGATTTTCTGCTGTCGGAAATGAAGGAATACGATGCGTAAATTTCTCCTGGCACTTGCCCTGTTGTCGATCCCGCTCTCATCCGGCGCCTCCGCCCAGCAGCAGCAGCGCGGTACGCCCGACGAGCAGAAGGCCTGCACGCGCGACGTGCAGCGTCACTGCCGCTCCGTGATCGATCAGGGCGATTTCACCATTCTCGCCTGCCTGCAGCAGAACCGCACCAAGATCAGCGCGGCCTGCGACCAGGTGCTGAAGACCCACGGCCAATAAGGCCCTCAAGGCCGCTTCAGGTCTCTTGGACCGCCGCAAGGCCCGTGAACGGCATTCCTGCCGGCCACGGGCCGGATATGCTGGCGGTCACAGATAGCATTGGTTTTGGTGGCGTATTCCCCTATATGGGGCTCGCAAATCCCCGCATGCGCCTGACCATTCGCGCCTGCGTCGTGCCATGACCAGTGTAGCCCAAATTTCCCATGACCACCGCGAGCGACCTGCGATCCGGAAAGACCCACCGCGACGAGAATTTCCCGGTCGCGTCGTGGATCATTCATCCGCGGCATCGCGCCCTGATCCTGGCCTTCTATAACTTCGTCCGCACCGCCGACGATATCGCCGATCACGCGACGCTGCCGGCCGAGGAGAAGCTGCGCTATCTCGACCTCATGGAGGCCGAGCTGCTTGGCAATGGCGCTACTCAGAAGGAGGCGGTCAATCTGCGCCGGGCGCTTGCCGAGCGCGGCATGCCGCCGCGGCATGCGCTCGACGTGCTGGTGGCGTTTCGCCTCGATGTCACCAAGCTGCGCTACGAAAACTGGGATGATGTGATCGACTATTGCCGCTACTCGGCGATGCCGGTCGGGCGATTCATGCTCGACGTGCACGGCGAGGACATTTCGACCTGGGCGGCGTCGGACGCGCTCTGCGCCGGTCTGCAGATCAACAATCATCTGCAGGACTGCGGCAAGGACTACAGGAATCTGAACCGCGTCTATCTGCCGCGCGACGCGCTGGCCGCGGCGGACGCGACCGTCGAGATGCTCGGCGAGGCGAAATCACCGCCGGCCTTGCTCGGATGCCTGCAGGCGCTCGCGGTGCGCACCGCGGCGCTGCTCGACGAGAGCAAGTCGCTCGCCGCCGAGGTGAAGGACTTCAGGCTCGGGCTCGAGATCTCGGTGATCCAGGCCTTCGCCGACAAGATCGTCAACATGCTGAAGGTGCGCGATCCGCTCAGCGAGCGCGTGCATCTCGGCCCGGTCGAACTGCTGCTGCAGAGCCTTGGCGGCGTCGCCGGCGAGACCGCGCGGCGCGCGACCGGACGGCGTGCGGTCTCCAGGACGGCGGCGGGCGCATGAGTGTCGAGGCGGCGGCCAACGCAAATTACGGAAGCACGGCATCGGGCAGCTCGTTCTATGCCGCGATGCGCGTCCTGCCGCGCGCGCAGCGCGAGGCGATGTTCCAGATCTACAGCTTCTGCCGGCAGGTCGACGACATCGCCGATTCCGACGGCCCGCGGCCGGAGCGGCTGGCCGCGCTGCAGCAGTGGCGCGACGACATCGACGCGCTCTATGCGGGGCATCCGCCGGAGCGCCTGAGGGACTATGTCGCGTCGGTGAAGACCTTCGGGCTCAAGCGCGAGGATTTCGTCGCGATCGTCGACGGCATGGAGATGGACGTGCCGCAGGATATCCGCGCGCCGGATCTCGCGATGCTCGACCTGTATTGCGATCGCGTCGCGAGCGCGGTCGGCCGGCTGTCGGTGCGCGTGTTCGGCCTGCCCGAGGACGACGGCATCGAACTCGCTTATCACCTCGGCCGCGCGCTGCAGCTCACCAACATCCTGCGCGACATCGACGAGGACGCCGGCCTCGGCCGCCTCTATCTGCCGCGCGAATGGCTCTGGCACGCCGGCATCACCAATAACGACCCGGCCCGCGTCACCGCCGACCGCGCGCTGCCGAAAGTGTGTGCGCCGCTCGCCGAGCGCGCCAAGATGCATTTCCAGAAGTCCGACGAGATCATGAAGCGCAATTCGCGCCGCGCGGTGCGCGCGCCGCGGATCATGTCAAAATACTACCGCGCGATCCTCGATCTCCTGATCGCGCGCGGCTTCACTGCCCCGCGTGCGCCGGTGCGTGTGTCCAAGGCGGCCAAGATCGGCATTCTTCTTCGTTACGCGATCATCTGATGCAAAAGACCGTTCATATCATCGGTGCCGGCATTTCCGGCCTCTCCGCGGCCATGCGACTTGCCAATGGCGGCTACAAAGTGTGCGTCCACGAGGCGACGCAGCAGGCCGGTGGCCGCTGCCGTTCCTATTTCGACGCCGCTACCAATCTGACTATCGACAACGGCAACCATCTCTTGCTGTCGGGCAACCGCCATGCGTTGAGCTACGCACGCTCGATCGGCACCGAGGCCGGTCTCGTGGGACCCGCGCGCGCGCAGTTTCCGTTCGTCGATCTTGCCGGCGGCCAGCGCTGGCAGCTCGACCTTGGCGACTCCCGCTTGCCGCTGTGGGTGTTCGACGAGGCGCGCCGCGTCCCTGACACTACCCTGCGCGATTATCTCGCATTGGCGCCGCTGGCCTGGGCCGGCACCGGGGCGCTGGTCGGCAACACCATTCCCTGCAAGGGCACGCTGTACGATCGCCTGGTGCAGCCGCTGCTGCTGGCTGCGCTGAACGTCGATCCGCCGGAGGGCTCGGCCGGGCTTGCCGGCGCCATCGTGCGCGAGACGCTGCTCGCGGGCGGGCAGGCCTGCCGTCCGCTGATCGCGCGCGACGGCCTGAGCTCGGTCCTGATCGAGCCGGCCGTGAAGTTGCTGCAGGAGCGGGGCAACAGCGTCCAGTTCAGTCACGAATTGCGTGCACTCGTCATGTCGGGTGATCGCGTCGGCGAGCTCGACTTCGGCGGCGGCGACAGGATCGCGCTGGCGGCCGGCGATGCCGTCGTGCTGGCGGTGCCGCC
Source organism: Bradyrhizobium sp. 26S5 (assembly GCF_036923295.1). NCBI lineage: Bacteria > Pseudomonadati > Pseudomonadota > Alphaproteobacteria > Hyphomicrobiales > Nitrobacteraceae > Bradyrhizobium > Bradyrhizobium sp. 26S5. The sequence continues at coordinate 3,152,711 of NZ_CP145948.1, forward strand.
GCGCGCTGCGGCCACGCTGCTGCCCGGCCTGAAAACGCCGACCAAATTCCGCGCCATCGTGAACGCGCACTTCCGCATCGATCCGCCGCGCGATGCCGCGCCCATTCTTGGCGTGGTCGGCGGGCTCGTGGAATGGCTGTTCGCCTTCCCGCAACGGCTGTCGGTGACGATCAGCAATGGCGATCGCCTTGTCGACATGCCGCGCGAGGAGCTCGCGCAGGCGATCTGGCGGGATATCTGCAAGGCATCGGGCGTGTCCGGTGACCTGCCGCCCTGGCAGATCGTGCGCGAGCGCCGCGCTACATTCGAGGCGACGCCGGAGCAGAATGCCCTGCGTCCCGGGCCTGCGACGGCGCAAAGAAACCTGTTCCTTGCCGGCGACTGGACTGCTACCGGGTTGCCGGCAACCATCGAGGGATCGGTGCGGTCGGGGGATCGCGCCGCCGATCTGGTTTTGGCCAGGCGCTAGATTCGACCTATTGGAGCGACGCCGGCCAGCGTGGGCCGGCCCGCGATGAAGAGGATATCGAGCGAAATGCTTTCGAGAGATCACAGCGTCGCAGTCGATCCGGTCGCGCTGGAGAAGAGCATCTCCAAGGCAACCGAAGCGCTGCTCGGCTATCGCCAGTCCGACGGACACTGGGTATTCGAGCTCGAGGCCGACAGCACCATTCCGGCCGAGTACGTTCTGCTGCGTCACTACCTTGCCGAGCCGGTCGACGCCGGGCTCGAGGCCAAGATCGCCAACTATCTGCGCCGCACCCAGGGTGCGCATGGCGGCTGGCCGCTGGTGCACGACGGCCCGTTCGACATGAGCGCCAGCGTGAAGTCGTACTTCGCGCTGAAGATGATCGGCGATTCCATTGACGCGCCGCACATGGTGCGGGCGCGCGAGGCGATCCGTTCGCGCGGCGGGGCTTCGGGCAGCAACGTGTTCACGCGCTTCCTGCTCGCGCTCTATGGCGTCGTGACCTGGCGCGCAACGCCGGTGCTGCCGATCGAGATCATGCTGCTGCCGATGTGGTCGCCGTTCCACATCAACAAGATCTCCTACTGGGCGCGCACCACCATGGTGCCGCTGATGGTGCTCGCTGCGTTGAAGCCGCGTGCGAAGAATCCGAAGGGCGTCGGCATCGACGAACTGTTCCTGGAAGATCCGAAGTCGGTCCGGATGGCGCCAAAGGCGCCGCATCAGAGCGCGGGCTGGTTCTATCTGTTCCGCTCGCTCGACGCCGTGCTGCGCGCGATCGAGCCGATGTTTCCGAAGCGCCTGCGCCAGCGCGCCATCGACGCCGCGCTCGCCTTCACCGAAGAGCGGTTGAACGGCGAAGACGGCATGGGCGCGATCTATCCGCCGATGGCCAACATCGTCATGATGTATGAGGCGCTCGGCGAGGACGAGAATTTCCCGCCGCGCGCCATCACCCGCCGTGGCATCGACAAGCTGCTCGTGATCGGCGACGACGAGGCCTATTGCCAGCCCTGCGTCTCGCCGGTGTGGGACACCGCGCTGGCCTGCCACGCGCTGCAGGAGGCCGGCGGCGAGGACACCCTTGCCAAGGCCAAGCAGGGCCTCGACTGGCTGAAGCCGCGCCAAGTGCTGGAGCTGAAGGGCGATTGGGCGGTCAAGGCGCCGGACGTCCGTCCCGGCGGCTGGGCGTTCCAGTACAACAACGACCACTATCCCGATCTCGACGATACCGCCGTGGTCGTGATGGCGATGGATCGCGTGCGGCGGCACAGCGGGACCAGGGAATATGACGAGGCGATCGCGCGCGGCCGCGAGTGGATCGAAGGGCTGCAGAGCCGCGACGGCGGCTGGGCCGCGTTCGATGCCAACAACCTCGAATATTACCTCAACAACATCCCGTTCTCCGATCACGGCGCGTTGCTCGATCCGCCGACCGAAGATGTCACCGCGCGCTGCATCTCGATGCTGGGCCAGCTCGGCGAGACCGCCAAGAGCAGCAAGGCGATGGCCGACGGCATCGCCTATCTGCGCCGCACCCAGCTGCCTGAGGGCTCCTGGTACGGCCGCTGGGGCCTGAATTACGTCTACGGCACCTGGTCGGTGCTCTCAGCGCTAAATGTCGCAGGGATCGATCGCAACGACCCGATGATTCGCAACGCGGTCGACTGGCTGGCGTCGGTCCAGAATCAGGACGGCGGCTGGGGCGAGGACGCCGTCAGTTACCGGCTGGATTACAAGGGTTATGAAGCTGCGCCATCGACTTCCTCGCAAACGGCATGGGCTTTGCTTGGATTGATGGCAGCCGGAGAGGTCGAAAATCCCGCAATTGCGCGGGGGGTGGAGTACCTAAAGGCAACACAGACGGAAAAAGGGCTGTGGGACGAGCAGCGATACACCGCTACGGGGTTTCCGCGGGTATTTTACTTGCGATATCATGGCTACTCGAAGTTCTTTCCGCTCTGGGCGCTGGCGCGGTATCGGAATTTGAGAAGCACCAATAGCAGGGTGGTAGGGGTCGGGATGTGATTGTTGAGGCGGGGGCCGCCGAGACCGTGGGCAATAGAATTGATCCTCGGCCGGTATTGATTGTGACTGGATTGGTGCAGGAGGCCCGCATCGCGGCAGGGCCCGGCATGATCGTGATCTGCAGTTCAAGCGATCCGCAGCAGCTGCGTGCATTGCTGGCGACGCTGGATCCCATGACGTTCCGCGGCGTGATCTCGTTCGGCGTGGCCGGCGGGCTCGACCCGTCGCTGAAATCCGGCGATGTCGTGGTCGCGACCGAAGTGATGGCCGGCGATACCCGTTTCCTGGCGGCATCCGCGCTGAACGAGGAGATGATCGCCAGCGCCGCGCTGAAGCGCCGCAGGATCGTCCGTGGTGGACTTGCCGGCGTGGAAGAGGTGATTGCGGCGAAGGCCTGCAAGGCGGCCCTGCGCTCGATCACGGGCGCGGCTGCGGTCGATATGGAGAGCCATATCGCGGCAGCCTATGCCGCAAAGGCAGGCATTCCGTTCGCCGCGCTGCGTGTGATCAGCGATCCCGCGCACCGGGCGCTGCCCGAGCTTGCGAAATCCGCGGTGAAGCCGAACGGCGACATCGACCTGCGCAAGGTGCTGAGCGGCATTGCGCGCAATCCGCGCACGCTGCGGGCGTTGGTGTCGACCGGTATCGACTTCAACCGCGCGCTGCGCTCGCTGCGCAGCTGCCGCGGCTTCCTGCTCGGCAACGACGTGCTGGTGCCGGTGGAGGCCTGACAGGCCACCGGCGAGGCGCTGACGCCGAGATACACCCTCAAAAAAAGGCCCGGTCGCATCGCGATCGGGCCTTTTGTTTTGGTCGCTCATGAGCCGGCTTGATGCCGCGCCGTCCGGCTCCGCGCGTGCTCGGCGCGGACTTGTCCAGCCGGGTAGGGATCCCGCTGTTCCCGTTCCCGCCGCCTCAGGGCGTGGCGCTGGTCTCCACCGGCCACGCCCGGCGGCCTCCGGGGCGCCTGGTGCTGTGCTGCGACCTCAAGGCTCCGCCGAATGCTTGACAAGCACTGGCATTCGATCGACTATGAATTATGATCCTCTATTCATGAATTAAGGTTCATTATGGCAATCGCTGCGGTTCGCCTCAATCAACTCGTCGAAACCAAGGCGCGCATCCTGGATGCCGCCAAGGAGGCGGTGGCGTTGAGTGGCTGGAAGGATGCCCAGATCGCCCTGATCGCCTCACGGGCCGGCGTGGCCACCGGCAGCGTGTACCGCTACTTCGACTCCAAGGCGGACCTCTACGCGCAGGTGCTGGGGCTCGTTTCGGAGCGCGAGGTGGCCGTGGTCGCCGCCATCGTCGAGGCCGAAGGATCTGCGTCGCAGTGTCTGGTGGACGCGATCTACACCTTCTCGGTCCGCGCGATGCGCGGCCGCCGTCTGGCCTACGCGCTGATCGCCGAACCCTGTGAACCCGAGATCGACGCGGCGCGCCTGAAATACCGCGCGGCACTGGCCGATCAGATCGCACGGCTGGTCCGGCGCGGCATCGCCAGCGGTGAATTCGTCGAGATCGACGCCAACGTCGCGGCGTCCTGCGTGACCGGCGCTTTCATGGAGGCGCTGGTTGGTCCTCTGGCGCCCGAAGCGGCTCCCGATTCCGACGCGGCCAAGGCGATCGCACAATCGATCGCAGGGCTTTCCGCCCGCATGCTGTTTCGCCACGCCACGCCTGAATTGACCCCTGGATCGAGAGTCTCCGCATGAATGCGCGTGTCCAGCCGGTTGCCGTCGCGGCAACGAAAGCCAGTTCGTTTGCAACCCACGAAGTCCGCAATCAGGCGCGGCCGGCGACAGGCTTCAACGCGTTCGACGATGATCCTGCGTTGAGCGGCCTGATCGCAAAGTTCACGCCGTGGGCAAAGGATAAGCTCTCTACGCTCGGAGCCCATGCCGGCTGCGAACCCGTGCAGGAAGCGGCGAGGCTTGCCAACGAGCACGAACCAAAACTCTTGACCCATGACCGGTATGGCAACCGAAACGACTGGGTCGAATTTCATCCGGCCTGGCATCAATTGATGGCGCTGGCGTTCCAGAGCGAGGTCCATAGCCTCGCCTGGTCGACGCGCGAACCGCATGGACATTTGGCCCGCGCGGCGCTGAGCTATCTCTGGAATCAGATCGAGAACGGCGTCGGTTGCCCCACGGGAATGGCTTACGCCGCGATCGCCGGATTTTCCGGCAAGCCGCAATTCAGTCTGTGGCGGGAGCGAACGCTCGCTTCGGACTACGATCCGCGGCGGCTCCCGATCGAGGACAAGCGTGCGGCGGTCATCGGCTACGCGATGACCGAGAAGCAGGGCGGCTCCGACCTGCGCGAGACCCAGACCACCGCACGCTTCGTCGAGCGCGGCGCGCATGGCGAGATCTATGCGATCACCGGCCACAAATGGTTCTTCTCGGTGCCGGTCGCCGATGGGTTCTACACGCTGGCGCAGACCCAATCCGGTGTCAGCTGCCTGTTCGTACCGCGCCTGCTGCCGGACGGCAGCGCCAACCGCGTCCACATACAGCGTCTGAAGGACAAGTGCGGCAACCGTTCCAACGCCTCGAGCGAGATCGAATATCACGACACCTGGTCGATCCTGGTCGGTGAAGAAGGGCGCGGCATCCGGGAAATCCTTTCGCATGCGCATCTGACCAGGCTGGATTTCGCGGTCGGCTCCGCCGGCCTGATGCGGCAGGCGTTGAGCCTGGCCTTGAACCACGCGCAAACGCGAACGGCGTTCGGCAAGCCGATGGCCGAGCTTCCGATGCAGCGCAACGTGCTCGCCGACCTCGCGCTCGAGAGCGAGGCGGCGATGCTTGGCGCATTCCGGGTCGCGCGTGCGACCGATGGCCTGCAAACCAGCGAGCACGAACGGCTGCTGGCGCGGGTCGCCACTCCAGTGATGAAGTTCTGGAATTGCCAGCGCGCCCCTTCGTTCACCTACGAGTGCTTGCAGGTGCATGGCGGCAACGGCTTCATCATGGAGAACCCGATGGCGCGGCTCTATCGCGAGGCGCCGCTGAACTCGATCTGGGAAGGCACCTCGAACATGATGTGCATGGACGTGCTGCGGGCCATGCAACGCGATGCAAACTGCCGCGATGCATTCGTCGACGAACTGCGCGCCAGCAGGGGCCTCAACCCGACCTATGACAGGAGCACGGACGATCTCGCCGATCGACTGTGTGCGCGCTATCCGGACGACGGGCATGCGCGGGCGCTGGTCACCCGCATGGCGCATGCGTTGCAGGCTGCCGAGATGTTGCGGCATGGCGACGCGGCTGCCGCCGATCTGTTCGTGCAATCCAGGCTTGGCGCGGACGGCATGCACGTGTTCGGCACGCTGCCATCGTCGGACGGCCTCAGCCGTATCGTCGCGCGCGCCTCCGTCATCCGTCACTAGGGAAGCCCAGTCACATGCGTCAGAGCGAAGTTTGTGCCGTCAACGACATCAGGGCCGTTGTGGGCGAAGAGGAATGGGCGACACGGGTCGATCTCGCGGCGTGCTACCGTCTGGTCGCACTCTATGGAATGACCGACCTGATCTACAACCACCTCAGCGCGCAAATCCCGGGGCATGACGATCAGTACCTGATCAATCCCTACGGCATGCTGTACGAGGAAATCACGGCGTCGAGCCTCGTCAAGATCGACATCGAGGGCCGCACCCTGCTGCAGCCCGACCACCGCTACAACGTCAACGTCGCCGGTTTCTATCTGCATGCCCCGATCCATCGCGCGCGGCCCGACGTGAAGTGCGTCCTGCATACCCACACCAGGGCGGGCACGGCGGTCAGCGCGTTGGCCGAGGGGCTGCTTCCACTGTCGCAGACGGCGATGCGGTTTCACGGGCGGATCGGCTATCACGATTTTGAGGGGCCGGCGATCGATCGCGACGAATGCGATCGGGTCGTCGCCGATCTCGGCCGCAACAACGTACTGGTGTTGCGCAATCATGGCCTCTTGGTCTGCGGCAACACGATTCAGCAGGCGTTCAACGCGATCTACTGGCTGGAGCAGGCGTGCCGGATCCAGGTCGATGCGCTTGGCTGCGGCCGGCCGCTGCACGCGCCGACCGAACTCGCGATCGACAACACGGTGACCTGCTTCGCCGGCACCGAGATCACGCTCGACAACGAGCGCGACACCAATCCGGTGTTGAATGAAACAGCGCAAAATCAGCAGGCCGGTTACGGCCTGCTGGAATGGCCGGCGTTGCGGCGCCGGCTCGACCGCATCGACGGGAGCTATGCGCAATGAGCACGTCGCTGGCAGCGCTGCGGATCGGCTTCATCGGCGCCGGCCGCGTCGCGCAAACGCTCGCGCCGGCGTTCGCCGGCGCGGATCTGAACGTTGCGGCCTTCTACAACCGCGGCCGTGATGCCGCGCAGCAGCTCGGATCCCGCGTGCCGTCGGCGCGGTCGATGACGCACGCGCAGCAGGTCGTGGACAGCTGCGATATGGTTTTCCTGACGGTGAGCGATGACGCGATCCTGCCGGTCTGCCGCGATTTGCGCTGGGAGCCGCGTCACCGCGTGGTCCATTGCAGCGGCGCGACCGAGCTGGCGGCGCTCGATCATGCGAAAGCCGCGGGCGCAGCAACCGGCGGATTTCATCCAATGCAGATGTTTGCAAATCCCGACGTCGCGCTCGAGGGATTGCGCGGATGCACCGTCGGCATCGAGGCAGAACCCGACTTCAGGCGCGACCTCGAACATCTCGCTGTCAGCATCGGCTGCGAACCGTTGGCGCTGCCGGCCGGCGTGCGGGCGCTCTATCATGCTTCGGCCTATTATGTCGGTCCGTTCCTGATCGCGCTGCTCAAGGAGGGCGTCGAGCTCTGGAAGAGCTTTGGCGCCAGCGAGGCCGACGCGCTGCGTGCGATGATGCCGCTGTTGCGCGGGACGGTCGCGGCGGTTCTCGACGGTGGCCTAGCCAACGGCATGGGCGGCTGCGTGGCGCGCGGCGACGTTGGAACGATCCTCAAGCACCTCCGAGCCCTGGACGAGCGCTTTCCTCCCTCGGGCGCGCTGTATCGCGAACTGGCCCTGCGCAATGTCCCGCTCGGGATCGAGCGCGGCACACTCAGCGCACCGCGCGCGGCAGAGATCGAGAAGGTGCTTCGACGGAGTAGCCGGGAAGAGCAGGCGGTCTCCTGATCGAAAAAAGGCCCCGGTTCGCTGAACCGAGGCCTTTTATCATTCTGCTCACACAAAGCCTTAGGCGGCGGTGGAAGCCTTCTGCTGCTGCTTGGCGGCGGCAGCCGCGGCCTCGTCGCGGCGGATATCCGAGAGCTTCTTCTGGACCTGCTCGGCGAAGATGTACTGCGCCGGACGCTGCTTCGACATGTCGATCTCGGGCGCCATCGGGCCGGTCGTCCTGATGCCGCGCAGTGCCACCCACATCGCCTTCAGCGGATTGTTGATCGCAGCGGTCGCCGCGGTCGGCTCGTAGCCGCAATGCGCCATGCAGTCGGCGCACTTCTCATACTTGCCGGTGCCGTAGGTCTCCCAATCGGTGGTGTCCATCAGCTCCTTGAAGGTCTTGGCGTAGCCTTCACCGAGCAGATAGCAGGGCTTCTGCCAGCCGAAGATATTGCGCGCCGGCATACCCCAAGGCGTGCACTCGTATTCCTGGTTGCCGGCGAGGAAGTCGAGGAACAGACCGGAATGCATGAAGTTCCACTTCTTGCCCTTGCCGAGCGCAAAGACGTCGCGGAACAGCTTCTTGGTCTTGGTGCGGTTCAGGAAGTGCTCCTGGTCGGGCGCACGCTCATAGGCGTAACCCGGCGACATCGAGACGCCGACGCCGAGCTCGGTGGTGAAGTCGAGGAACTTTGCGATCTCCTCGGCCGGATGGCCGTCGAAGATGGTGGCGTTGACGTTGACCGTGAAGCCGCGCGCCTTCGCCGCCTTGATCGCGGAGACGGCGCGATCGAACACGCCCTTCTGCGACACCGCCTTGTCGTGATGATCCTTCAGGCCGTCGAGATGCACCGAGAAGAACAGGTAGGGCGACGGCTCGAACAGATCGAGCTTCTTCTCGAGCAGCAGCGCGTTGGTGCACAGCGAGACGAACTTCTTGCGCGCGACGAGGCCGCGCACGATCTCGCCGATCTCCTTGTGGATCAGCGGCTCGCCGCCGGGAATTGCCACCATCGGCGCGCCGCATTCATCGGCTGCGTCCCAGCATTCCTGCGCAGTCATGCGGCGATTGAGGATCGCATCCGGATAGTCGATCTTGCCACAGCCGACGCAGGCGAGGTTGCAACGGAACAGGGGTTCCAGCATCAGCACGAGCGGATAGCGTTTGCGGCCAAGCAGCTTCTGCTTGATCAGATAACCGCCGATACGCATTTCCTTGAAGAACGGTATAGCCATTAGACGATTTTCTTTCTGCACTTATCAAAGGGAAGTGGGTTCAGATCAGCCCGCAGTCAGTTCGGCCGGCAGCCGGAATTCGATATTCTCTTCGCGGCCCGGAACGACCGAGACCGACACCGGTCCGATGCGCCGCAGGGCCTCGATCACATCGTCGACCAAAACTTCGGGCGCTGAAGCGCCCGCGGTGATGCCGACGGCCTTCGCATCCTTCAGCCAATCCGGGTTGAGCTCGCTCCCATCGGCAATCAGATAACTCGCGACGCCGACCTCGGTGCCGATTTCGCGAAGCCTGTTCGAGTTGGAACTATTGGCGGCCCCCACCACCAAAATGACGTCCACCAGCTTGCTTAGGTCCCTTACCGCAGATTGGCGGTTCTGTGTCGCATAGCAGATATCCCTGATGTCCGGGCCTTGAATATCTGTAAATTTTGCCTGAAGGGCCGCGATTATGTCCCTGGTGTCGTCCACGGACAACGTGGTCTGGGTGATGTAGGCGACCGGGGCGTCGGTCGGTAGCCTCAGTTCTGCCACATCCTGGACGCTCTGGACCAGCAGGACCGGCCCTGGAACCTGCCCCATGGTGCCCTCGACCTCGGGGTGGCCGGCATGCCCGATCAGGATCAGGGCGCGGCCCTTCGAGATATAGCGTTTGCCCTGGTTGTGGACCTTCGTCACAAGCGGGCAGGTGGCATTGAGCACGGGCAGGTCGCGCTCGGCGGCCTCCTGCTCGACGCTCCTCGCCACGCCATGGGCGCTGAAGACGGTCACGGCTTTGGCCGGCACTTCCGACAGGTCCTCGACGAAGATCGCGCCCTTCTTCTTCAGGCTTTCGACCACGTATTTGTTGTGAACGATCTCGTGACGGACATAGACCGGCGGGCCATACTTCTGCAGCGCGCGTTCGACGATCTCGATCGCGCGCACCACGCCCGCACAGAAGCCGCGCGGCTGAGCAAGAAAAACTTCCATCGGACTTTCGCTACGCAAATTGCACCAATCTCATTCAATGCCCTGCGGCCGTTTCGGCAACGCACTCCACACGTCGGACGCCGCAACGTCAGTTGCAATGTCCGCACCATCACAGGTCCTGCACGGGATCCGTGCCCCAAGCGCATGGAAATACAGGCTTTTGTGGCAAAAAGGTAGCGCCTCGCGCGGGTGGGCGGTCAACCAGGAGGGGTGTATGAGGTAATATGGTGTGGATTCCGGCCCCTGCGACCCTCCGTCCCCCTCACTTGTTCGTCACTTTATCGCCCTCTGATGCGGTTTATACCGGCCACTCGTGGCCGTTCCCTGTCGTTTGGAACCTCCTCGCCATCGCGTCGAGGAAGGTAACCAAAACAACATTAGATCGGTCCCGGGAACTCCGCTACAGAGCGGGCGTTTTCGGCCATGCTTCCCCGAGATTAGAAAGAAACGAAGTGCTGACAAATATTGTCGTCTCCGTTGTTCGAACCTGTACGCGTTTTGCCCTTCCGGTTGTGATCCTTGCTGTGCTGCTGTCGATCGGCGCCGGCTTCTATACGGCCCGCAACTTCTCGATCAACACCGACATCAACAAGCTGATCTCGCCCGATCTGGATTGGCGCAAGCGCGACAACCAGTTCGAGGAGGCGTTTGATCGCGAGCGGCTGATCCTGGCCGTGGTCGAGGCCGCGACGCCGGAGCTGACCAGCTCGGCCGCGAAGGCGCTCACCGCGAAGCTGCAGGCCGACAAGAAGAACTTCGAGGCGATCACCGCGCTCGGCTCCGGCGAGTTCTTCGAGAAGAACGGCTTGCTGTTCCTGCCCACCGAAGAGGTCGGCAAGGTCACCGGACAGCTCGGATCGGCCGCGCCGCTGATCGAGATCATGGCGGGCGATCCTTCGATTCGCGGGCTGACCGGCGCGCTCGAGACCGGCCTTGCCGGCGTCAAGCGCGGGCAGGTCAAGCTCGACAATGCCGCTCCGTCCTTCAACCTGATCTCCCAGACCATCGAGACCGTCCTCGCCAAGGGCAACGCGACCTTCTCCTGGCGCGAACTCACCAGCGACACGCCGCTGACCGATTCGGACAAGCGCGCCTTCATCGAGGTCAAGCCGATCATCGACTATTCGGCGCTGGAGCCGGGCAAGGCCGCAACCGACGCGATCCGGCAGGCGGCGGCCGATCTGAAATTCCCGACCGAATATCACGCGCGCGTCCGCCTGACCGGACCCGTGCCGATCGCCAACGAGGAATACGCCACCGTGCAGGACGGCGCGATCACCAACGGCATCGGCACCGTGGTGATCGTGCTCGTCATCCTCTGGCTGGCGCTGCATTCCGGCAAGATCATCTTCGCCGTGTTCGTGAACCTGTTCATCGGCCTTGCGCTCACCACGGCGGTCGGCTTGATGATGGTCGGATCGCTGAACCTGCTCTCGATTGCCTTCGCGGTTCTGTTCATCGGTCTCGGCGTCGACTTCGGCATCCAGTTCAGTGTTCGCTACCGCTCCGAGCGCTTCAAGAACGATAATCTCACGCTGGCACTTGAGAACGCGGCGCGCCGCTCGGCGGTGCCGCTGTCGCTTGCGGCGATGGCCACCGCCGCCGGCTTCCTCTGTTTCCTGCCGACCGACTACAGGGGCATCTCCGAGCTCGGCAAGATCGCCGGCGCCGGCATGCTGATCGCATTCCTCACCAGTATCACGGTGCTGCCGGCGCTGCTCGATCTGCTCAACCCGCCCGGCGAGAAGGAGCCGGTTGGCTATGCCTTCCTGGCGCCCCTCGACCACTTCCTGGAGAAGCACCGCATCCCGATCATCGTCGGCACGATCTTGATCTCCGTCGCTGGTCTGCCGCTGCTCCACTGGATGAAGTTCGACTTCAATCCGATCAACCTGCGCAGTGCGAAGGTGGAATCGATCGCGACCTTCCTCGACCTGCGCAAGGACCCAAACACCGGCGCCAACGCCATCAATGTGATGACGCGCTCGGAAGCCGACGCCAAAAAGATCGAGGCCAAGCTCGAGAAGCTGCCGGAAGTGTCGCGCGTGATGTCGCTCGACAGCTTCGTGCCGGACGACCAGCCGGCCAAGCTGAAGCTGATCGCGCAGGCGGCCAAGACGCTCGGCCCCGCGCTCAACCCCGACTCGGTCGATCCGGCGCCGTCGGATCAGGAGAATGTCGAGTCGCTGAAGAGCTCGGTCGACAGCCTGCGCAGGACCGCCGGCGACAACAAGGGGCCGGGTGCGGTTGCCGCGCGCCGGCTGGCCGACGCGCTGCAGAAGCTTGCCGATTCGAACCAGGCGACCCGCGACAAGGCGCAGGAGGTGTTCGTCGCGCCGATGAAGATCGTGTTCGACCAGCTCAAGAACACGTTGCAGGCCCAGACCGTCACGCTGCAGAACCTGCCGCCGGAACTGGTCGCGAGCTGGAAGACCAAGGATGGCCTGATGCGCGTCGAGGCGGAGCCGAAGGGCGATCCAAACGACAACGACAATCTGCGCCGCTTTGCCGACGCTGTGCTCGTTGCCGAGCCGACCGCGATCGGTGGACCGATTTCAATTCTGAAATCTGGCGATGTCGTCGTGGACGCCTTCATTCACGCCGGCATTCTGGCGCTTGTGGCGATCAGCGTGCTGCTGTGGCTGGCATTGCGCCGTGTCGTCGACGTGCTGCTGACGCTGGTGCCGCTCCTGGTCGCCGGCATCGTCACGCTGGAGATCTGCGTGCTGATCGGGCTGCCGCTCAACTTCGCCAACATCGTCGCGCTGCCGCTGCTGCTCGGCGTCGGCGTGGCGTTCAAGATCTACTATGTCACGGCGTGGCGCCAGGGCAGAACGAATCTGCTGCAGTCGAGCCTGACGCGCGCGATCTTTTTCAGCGCGCTGACCACGGCAACCGCGTTCGGCAGCCTGTGGCTGTCCAGCCATCCCGGCACTGCGAGCATGGGCAAGCTGCTTGCGCTGTCGCTGGTCACGACGCTCGCGGCGGTGTTGCTGTTCCAGCCGGCGCTGATGGGCAAGCCGCGCGAGGTCGGCAAGGAGGAAGATATAGCCAACGACGTCACCTGACGTCTTCGGCGCCTGACGCCCTGGCGGCCCGCGATTTTAGAGTTGAGCGCGCCAGTGATGCTGGCGCGCGCGACTTCTCCGCTTGACGGTGCGGTCAGCTCGCTGCCGCTAACGCGTCGGCTTTGCGATGTCCGGGAGCAGGCAGATATCGCCCACGAGGTCGGCCGACGCATTGGCGTTGGCTGGCGGGTTGACCGCCTGCTTTTGAGCCGGCTTGGTGGCAGGCGCCACGACGCCGGTGGTTTTTGGCGCTTGAGGAGCTGCCGATTTGGGCAGGGCGCCCTTCGCAGCAGGGTTGCCGGCGACGCTGACCGGGATCGGCGGACTGACGCGGGTCCAGGTCTCGCCGCCGCACAGGAAGCCGAGCACGCAGCCCTGGATCTCGAGCTGATCGGTGCCGACGGGCTTGATGGTCGAGCTGTAGAGCTGGCCATCCTTGGCGTTGTAGACCTGACCTTCCCACGCATCGACGCCGGCCTTCTTCTTCATGTCGATCAGGATCGGCATGCCGAGTGTCGGCCGGCTCTGCTTCGCGGGATCAGGATTGTTCTTATCCTTGCCGCCGGGGGTTTTTTCCCAGGACACCGCACCCCACATGTTGCCATTACACTGGGCGACGCGGATGGTTGCGACACCGTCTGCGACCTTCCAGTCGCCGGTTGGGTCCGCAGCAAGTGCCGGTGATAATACGGTGGCCAAAAATAAACCTGAAAAGGCTATTGTACGCGCGAAAGTTCTTGGGCAGTGCAACATGGTCCAAACCTGTGCTTAATTGGACGATCCGAGCGGGGGTCAAAACGCCGCGAGCGAGCGTTTTAAGTTGACGAGATGGCCATCAACCGACGTATGTAACGAATGGTAAGTTCCAATTTAGACGTTTCCGAGATTTTTGTGGAGCGGGAGGGGCAGCGCGGTGCCATGCACACGCGTCACCTCAACGAGCAGCTCGTTCGCGTCCTCAAGACCATCGGCTACGACGTCGGCTTCCAGAAGGGGCAAGGCCAATACCTCTTCGATCGTCAGGGGGCTCGCTACCTAGATCTATTGAGCGGATTTGGCGTTTTTGCGGTCGGTCGTAATCATCCGGACCTGCGCAAGGCGCTGAAGAGCGTGCTCGACGCCGATCTGCCGAATCTGGTGCAGCTCGACGTCTCCACGCTCGCCGGCGTGCTCGCGGAACGGCTTCTGGAATATGTTCCATATCTGGACAAGGTGTTTTTTGCTAATTCCGGCGCCGAAACCGTCGAAGCCGCGATCAAGTTCGCGCGCGGCGCCACCGGCCGTCCCGGCATCGTCTATTGCGGGCATTCGTTCCATGGCCTGTCCTACGGCGCGCTGTCGCTGACCGATGATTCGAATTTCCGCAGCGGCTTCGAGCCGCTGCTGCCGGGCTGCACCCCGATACCCTACAACGATCTCGAGGCGCTGGAGAAAGCGCTGTCATCGCGCCAGGTCGGCGCATTCATCGTCGAGCCGATCCAGGGCAAGGGCGTCAACATGCCCACTGACGAGTTCCTGCCCGGCGCGCTGGCGCTGTGCCGCAAATACGGCACGCTGTTCATCGCCGACGAGATCCAGACCGGCATCGGCCGCACCGGAAAGTTCCTCGCGGTCGAGCACTGGGGCATCGAGCCCGACATGGTGTTGCTGGCGAAGGCGCTCTCCGGTGGTCACGTGCCGATCGGCGCGCTGCTGACGCGCAAGAACATCTTCGACAAGATCTTCAACCAGATGGACCGCGCGGTCGTGCACGGTTCGACCTTCGCCAAGAACGATCTGGCGATGGCCGCCGGCATTGCCACGCTCGACGTCATCAAGGCCGAGAAGCTCGTCGAGAACGCCGCCAAGCGCGGCGCCGAGCTCCGCCTGGCGCTGACCCGCATGGTGCCGGGATACGAATTGATGAAGGAAGTCCGCGGCAAGGGCCTGATGATCGGCGTCGAGTTCGGGCCGCCGAAATCGCTGCGCCTGAAGGCGTCGTGGAACCTGCTGGAGACCGCCAACAAGGGTCTGTTCTGCCAGCTCATCACGGTGCCGCTGTTCAAGGATCACAAGATCCTGACCCAGGTCGCGGGCCACGGCCTCCACACCATCAAGCTGTTGCCGCCGCTCGTCATCACCGAACAGGATTGCGCCTGGATCGAGAAGTCGTTCGACGAGGTGATCGCCGGCAGCCACAAGGTGCCCGGCGCGATCTGGTCGCTCGGCAAGACGCTGGTCGACAACGCGGTGCGCAAGTCGGCGTAAGCGCAAATCTGTAGCCGGATGCAGCGAAGCGAAACCCGGGATTCCCACAATTCGTAAGCTGCGTTGAGCGGATTAGCCCACCGGGTCCGCGCGAAGCGCGGCCCGATGACAGGCTTCGGCGTAATCCGCCGACAGGCCTGCGGCGCGCGCTACCTAACCTTCTTCGGGATGGATATCTGCGCGCGTGGCCTTTGACCACATCTCGTCGAATTCGTCCTTCTCAATCTCGGCCGCTTCAAATTCTGGATTCGCCGCAATCTCGGCAAGCGACGAAAACGTTTCGGGGCTGAGAAAGGTGCGTCCTCGAGATCTCGAGCGACTTGCGTAGCCCAAGGAGTCGTCGGAAAACACTTCCACTCTGCGGACTTCCCACCGTGCGTCATCCAGTTCGCTGTAGATCCGGACGGGGTCGTGGCTGTTCTGGTGCCGCCACGTCACTCTCGTGTAGCGCAACGTCATGGCTGATTGGTTCCAAGACCGCCATCGACCACTGACATCAAGCGGCGCGGCATTTGGAATAACGTACACACTTTTTCGCCCAGCGACGACATTTAGAGCCTTAGAGTAGGCCAAGCCGTAACCCGCCGACAGCGCGCGAGAAATTTGGTGGATTATGCCTTCGGCTAATCCGCCCATCTACAAATCACCCCTCCTTGTTGGCGCGCATCGCGCTCTCGAACTTGTCGCCGAATTCGGTCAGCTCGTCGGCGCCGAGGTCGCTGACCGCCCAGTAGTTCAGGCCGCGGTCGCTCCAGCGGCGGATGTTGAAGCCTTGCAACGTCGAGATCTTCGCCGGGTGCCGTTCGGTGTTCGCGGTCTGCGCCACGAACAGGTTGATGACGTGCTGGCGCCGCTTGTAGACCACGGCGCCGATCTCGCGGGTGTTGACGTAGTCGAGCCGGCCGCCGATCAGGGTGAAGCCCTGCGCGGTGAGGTCGATCACCGGTGGCGAGACGTCGAGCTTGCCATTGAACCAGGGCTTGACCGTGTGCTGATCGGTCGAGATCACGTCGGTGAGGTGGCCGGCCTGCAGCGAACGCAGATGCGCCGACACCACCTCGCTCTCGATGCGCTGCTCGTCGTCATTGCGCAGCACGACCGCGACAAGGCCGGTCGCGGCCATCGCCGATACCGCGGAGCCGAGCGCGAAGCCACGCAGCACCGAGCGCCGGCTCGGCGCAGCCTGCACCTGCACCTGCGGCAGTGCCTTCTCGATCTTGCGGCGCAGCTCGAGCGGCGCCTTGTAGCGCACGTCGCTCTCGGCGATCGCCTGGCGGATCTCCTGACACTCCTTCATCAGGGCGGCGCAATGCGCGCAACCTTCGATATGGGCTTCCACTTCGCGTGCATGGCCAGCGTCGAGTTCGCCGTCGATCAGCGCGTGGACCAGCACTTCGGCTTCCTCGCAGGTCATTTCACTTGCTCCTGTTCCGCAAGCCAGGCCGATCGCAGCATGGCGCGGGCGCGCGCGAGGCGCGACATCACGGTGCCGACCGGCACCGCGGCGACATCGGCGATCTCGCGGTATGAAAGATTCTGGATTTCCCTCAGCACAAAGGTCTCGCGAAACGGCTCGGCGAGCGCCGCGACCAGCTTGCGCACGGTATCGCCGTCGAAACGGCGCAGCAGCTGCTTTTCCGGTGTCTCCGGAGCTTCGCTCCACAGCGGGGTCTGCTCGCCGCCTTCGGGCAGCTCCTCGACCGCGGTGGGGGCGGTCTTGCGCCTTGCATATTCGGCGCGGCAGACATTACGCAGGATCGCGAACAGCCACGGCTTCATGGCAGGTCCCCGGTAGCTGTCGAAATGCTTGTAGGCGCGCAGATAGCATTCCTGCACCGCATCCTCGGCGTCGGCGGCATCGCGCAGCAGGTAGCGCGCCAGCGTGTAGGCGTCGTCGAGATACGGCAGCGCTGCCTCGCGGAAGCGCCGCGCCTTCTCGGGATCGTCTTGCGACGCTTTGACAACCATCGTGTCCTGTCCGGCTGGTCGAGAGACGGCTTGTGCCCGGCCGGGGGCGGAGGGCCACCGGCCAGGCATGGCTGTGATTGTATGGGTGGTCACGTTACCCAACCTTGATACTGCCTGTCATGTGCGGATGCAGCGAACAGAAATACTTGTACTCGCCGGCTTCCGTGAAGGTGAACGAGAAGGTGCCGTCGGTATCCATGGTCTTGGAGCGGAATTTGCCCGCACACACCACGGTGTGCGGGATGTCGTCGCGGTTGGTCCAGGTCACGGTGGTGCCGACCTTCACGTCGAGCGGGTTCGGCGTGAACGAAAAATTGTCGATGTGGACCGCGGTGTCTTCGGCGCGGGCCGCCGTGACCGGCAGCAGCATGGTCGCGACCACGGCTATACCGAAGTCGCGTCGATTGATCGAACTCATCGCTCTCTTCCCTCAACCCTGCAGCGGCGTGTCGATGATGGCCAGCGGCTGGCTGTTCTGCTTGAAGTTGATGCTGGCGACGCCGAGCATGCTGCGCAGCTTGGCATCCTCGACCTTCATCGGGCCGGGCGAGGGCGCGGAACCGGGCGCCGGCTGCGGGAAGGCGGTCGAGCGCGCGGTGTGGAAGGTGACGTTGCCCTCGACCTTCTGCATCACCTGGTGGATGTGGCCGTTGAGCACGGTGACCGAGCCGAAGCCCTTGACGTATTCGAGCGCGCGGGCGCCATCCTCGGTGCCCCAGCCCCATTGCGGATAGACCGTCCACAGCGGGATGTGGGCGAACAGCACGATTGGCGTCGACTTCGAACGGCCCTTGAGGTCGTTCTCCAGCCATTCCAGCTGCTCGTTGCCGAGATTGCCGAGGCCGCCGCCCTTGAGGTCGACGACGTTGACAAGGCCGATGAAATGCACGCCGCCGGCATCGAACGAATAGTAGCCCGGACCCTTGGTGCCGCGGCCGTAGCGCTCCTTGTAGAGCTTGACCTCCTCGTCGATGAAGTCGTGCTCGCCCGGCACGTAATGCACGTCGAGCTTGGCCTGCGAGATGATGCGATCGGCGTCATCGAATTCGGACGCCTTCGACAGATGGGTGATGTCGCCGGTGTGGATCATGAAGGACGGCTTGACCTGCATCGCCCGGACCTTGTTGATGGCCTCTTCCAAGGTGCCGATCGCGTTCGGGTTGGCCGGCTTGTCGAAGCCGACATGGCTGTCGCTGATCTGCATGAAGGTCATGCCGGTGGGCTCTGCAGCCTGCGCCGAGCCGATGATGCCGAGCGAATGCGGCACGCCGCCGGTGACGGTCCACAGCACGCCGGTGCCGGCCCAGGTCATGCATTCCAGCACCTTGCGTCGGCTGACGCCCTTTTCCTCATCGTGATGATCGTGATCGTGTCCGCTCATGACATTGTCTCCCGTGGGCCCCAGGGATTGGGTTTCCGGGTAGGTGATCAGCGGTGCCGGGGCTTTATTCCCGGGGCTGCGGCGGTGCGTCGGGACGCGATGACGATTTCGTGAGGGCCCGCGCGACAGGTGGACGCAAGGGCAAGATGCGTCATTGCCGCCCAACGGCTTGCGGCGCTATCGACCCATCAAACCACTGATCGGCCGGAGGAAACCATGGGCGACGTGACCGGCGGCTGTCACTGCGGCGCGATTCGTTATGAGGTGACCGGGGAACCGATCGTCCATGCGCTGTGTCATTGCAGCGATTGCCGGCGTCATGCCGGCGCGCCGATGGTCGGCTGGGTGATGGTCGCCGAGGACATGGTCAAGCTGACCAAGGGGCAGCCCAGGATCTACCAATCCTCGGAGCATGGCCGGCGGCACTTCTGCGCGGATTGCGGTACCGGGCTTTTCTACACCAATGGCAACATGTTGCCCGGGTTCATCGACATTCAAAGCGGCACCTATGATGACCCCGGCGCGGTGCCGGCCGTCGTGCATATCCAGGTCGCCGAGCGGCTGCGCTGGATGGAAGATGCGCATGAGCTGCCGACCTTCGACCGCTTTCCGCCGCCGGCATGACCGGCGACCGGCGATGATGCGCGCCGCAACATGGAAACGCTGCGCAACATAGATGAACGGCCGCAACAAAGCTGTCTTGCAGCCGTCAGCATAATGTCAGCGCTCCTGCATAAGAATGGCGGACTTCATTCGCCACACCGGGAGATCACCATGAGCGACCACGCAGGCGTTGAGCATCACCACAAGGCAGCTGAGCATCACGAGCACGCGGCGCGTCATCACCGCGAGGCAGCCAAGCACCACGAGGCCGGCGACCACCACAAGGCGGCGCATCACGCCCACAGCGCCCATGGTCACGCCAGCCATGCCCAGCATCACCACACCGAGGCGAGCCGGCATCACGCCGAGCACCACGGCAAGCACTAGTAACCGTTCCAGTACTGCGTGAGTTGGCTTCCGCCGTCCCCGCCAGGGGACGGCGTTTTTCTTTTTGACCTACTCCGCGCGTCTTGCAAACGTTCTGACCGCCGCAACCTTCAGCGCCGGCGCTTCCTGCGCGACGCAATGCCCGACGCCGTCGAACGTCCAGCGGCTCGCGTGCGGGAGCAGCGCCGCGGCTCGGTCGGCCATCAGCTTGTAGACCGATCCTGACTGCTCGGTGGTGGCGATGCAGACCGGGCAGGTGATCTCGGAGAGCCACGGGAATGGATTGCCGCGGGCATCGCCGGTGTAGATCTGTTCCATCGCCTGGACGATCGGCAGCAGCAGCGCGGACTCGATCTCGGGCGTGCAGCGCAGCCGCACGCGGCCGTCGTCGAGTTTTGCAAACCCGTGATGGACATAGGCCCAAAGCGATCGCTCGGTCCATGGCGCGAACGCGGGCGCGGTGCGCAGCCGCTGGAACAGCGCATCCGCGCTGTCGAACTCGGCCCGGCGGCGCAGCGCGCCCTGCACGGACGCGCTCGACATCTCGCTCAAGCCACCGGTCCGTGGCGCGTGCGGGTCCATCACGGTCGGCTCCGTCACGAACAGCCGCGCGAAGCGGTCCGGCATCAGCTTCGTTGCGAGCAGCAGGTCGGTCGCGCCGGCGCTGTGGCCGATGCCGTAGATGTTATGCAGGCCGAGGCGTTCGACCACCATGCAGATGTCTTCGGCGAAATCCTGGAAGTGGTAGCAATCGGCCGCCGGTTTGTGGCTCAGGCCATGGCCGCGGCGGTCGAGCGCATAGACGGTATGGTCGGCGGCCAGCGCCTCGGCGACCTCGCTCCAGACCTCGGCGACAAAGCCGGTGCCGTGCAGCAGCAGCGCGGGCGGCTTGCCGGAAGCGGGCTCGCCCCATCGCGCCACCGCGATCGCGGTGCCGGCATCGCCAACGAGAATTCGCTGCGGCTGCGTCATCGTCGCTCTATCGCGCGTCCTGCAAAATCATCGCCGCGGCCTTCTCGGCGATCATCGCGGTCGGCGTGTTGGTGTTGCCCGAGGTGATGGTCGGCATCACGGAAGCATCCGCGATGCGCAGGCCGTGCAGCCCGTAGAAGCGCAGCCGCTCGTCGACGACAGCCATCGGATCGTTGGCCATTCCCATCTTCGCGGTGCCGACGGGGTGGAAGATCGTGGTGCCGATGTCGCCGGCGGCCTTGGCGAGCGAGGCATCGTCGTCGCCGACCGCGGGGCCGGGCAGGAATTCCTCGGGGTGATATTTCGCAAGCGCCGCCTGCTTCATCAATTTGCGCGTGGTGCGGATCGCATCGGCTGCGACCTGGCGGTCGTCTTCGGTCGACAGATAGTTCGGCGCGATTGACGGCTTGTCGTCGGGCGCGGTCGATTTGATCCGCACGGTGCCGCGCGAGGTCGGCTGCAGATTGCAGGCGCTCACCGTGATCGCCGGGAAGCGGTGCAAGGGATCGCCGAACTTGTCGAGCGACAGCGGCTGCACGTGGAATTGGATGTTGGCGCGCGAGCGCGTCGCATCCGAGCGGGTGAAGATGCCGAGCTGCGACGGCGCCATGGTCAGCGGCCCGCGGCGGCGGAATGCGTAGTCGAGGCCCATCAGGCCGCGGCGGACCAGGTTGTAATAGGTCTCGTTCAGCGTCCGCACGCCCGACACCTTGTAGATCGCGCGCTGCTGCAGATGGTCCTGCAGATTGCGGCCGATGCCCTGCACATCGGCGACGATGTCGACGCCGAGCGGCGACAGCCATTCGGCCGGGCCGATGCCGGAGCGCTGCAGCACCTGCGTGGTGCCGATCGAGCCGGCGCAGAGAATCACTTCGCCCTTGGCGCGCGCTTCCACCACCTCATTGCCTTGCTCGTTGCCTTGGCGGAACAGCACGCCGGCGGCGCGGCCGCTCTCGATGATCAGGCGATCGACCAGCACGTTGGTCTCGAGCCGCAGATTGCTGCGGTTCAGCACCGGCTTGAGGAAGCCGCGCGCCGACGACCAGCGCCGGCCGCGCTTCTGGTTGACGTGGAAATAGCTGGTGCCCTCATTGTCGCCGGTGTTGAAATCGGGAATGCGCTTGATCCCCATCTCTTCCGCGGCATCGCCGACCGCGTCGAGGATCTGCCATGACAGGCGCGGCGCCTCGATGCGCCAGCCGCCGCCGACACCGTGATGCTCGCTCTCACCGAGAAAATGATCCTCCAGCCGCTTGAACGCCGGCAGCACGTCGCTGTAGCTCCAGCCGGTGAGGCCGAGCTGCCGCCAGTGATCGTAATCCGCGGCCTGGCCGCGCATCGAGATCATGGCGTTGATCGCCGAGGACCCGCCGATCACCTTGCCGCGCGGATAGGCGAGTGCGCGCCCGTTGAGGCCGGGCTCTGCCTCGGTCTTGAACATCCAGTCCGAGCGCGGATTGCCGATCGCGAAGAGATAGCCGACCGGGATGTGAAACCAGATCCAGTTGTCCTTGCCGCCGGCTTCCAGCAGCAGCACGCGCTTGTTCGGATCGGCCGACAGGCGGTTGGCCATGATGCAGCCCGCCGTGCCTGCGCCGACGATAATGTAGTCGTAATCACCCTCGAGCCTTCGCGGCATGTCCTCGTTCCCGGCAAGCGTCTATTGTTGGTCCCTATTAGTCAGACGCAGCCGGTCGAGACAAGCCCGACGGAGGACGCCGGGCGTGCGCTGGGTGATCAGGGACGGCTGGGTTCGGCGAGTGTGACCTCGGGGCCCGGCCGTGGCACACAGAGGATGAGGGTCAGCATGCCGATCGCGAGCAGCGCGCCGACGAGCGCGAGCGGTGCGTAGATGCTCTCGGTCGCGACATTCATCCATCCGATCAGGGCAGGGCACACCGCGCCGCCGAACGAGCCGATCGCGCTGATCAGCGCGATACCGCCGGCCGCGGCGCTGCCTTCCAGCATCGCGTTCGGGATGGTCCAGAACAGCGAGAGGATCGCGAAGATGCCAATCGATGCGATCGCAAGCAGCGTTACGGTCAGGAGGATGCTGCCCTGCGCGGCCTGCAAGGCGATGAAGCACGCTGCCGCGACGAGGCCGCAGCAGACCACGTGCCAGCGCCGCTCCCTGGTGCGATCGGAACTGGTGCCGATCACGACCATGCCGATCGCCGACGCCACCGAGATCACTCCGCTCAGCCAGCCGATCTCGGTGGTGGTCGCGACGCCGACGCGTTTCAGCAGCGTCGGCGTCCACAACAGGATGGTGTTGAGCGAGCAGAAGAACGCGAAATAGATGAAGGACAGCAAATAGACGCGCGGCTCGCGCAGCGCCGCCGCGAAGCTCCGCGTGGTGCTGGGCGTGGCGGCGCGGTCGCGGGCGAGATCGCTTGCGACCTGCCGCCGCTCGTCAGTGCTGAGCCAGCTCGCGGCCTGCGGCCCGTCGGCGAGATAAAGATAGGCGGCGATACCGAGCAGCACGGCGGGAACACCTTCGAGGATGAACAGCCACTGCCAGCCATGCAGGCCATGGACGCCCTGCATGCGATCCATGATTAGGCCCGACAGCGGTCCGGCGATCACGCCGCCGAGCGGCACCGCCATCACGAACAGGCTGGTCATGCGGCCGCGCACGCGGTCCGGAAACCACAGCGTCAGATAATACAGGATACCGGGAAAGAATCCGCCTTCGGCGGCGCCGAGCAGGAAGCGCAGCAAATAGAGATGATACTGGTTCTGCACCAGCGCGAGCAGCACGGTGACGGCGCCCCACAGCACCATGATCCGCAGCAGCGTCTTGCGGACGCCGATCTTGACCAGCAGCAGATTGCTCGGCACTTCGAGCGCGACGTAGCCGACCGAGAAGATGCCGGCGGCAAGCCCGAACACCGCGTCGTCGATGTTCAAGTCGTGCAGGAATTGCAGCTTGGCGAAGCCGATGTTGAAGCGATCGATGATCGCCACCGTGTAGCATGCCAGCAGGAACGGGATCAGGCGCCAGGCGATCCGGCGATAGAGCCGCGAATGGGCTGCATCCTGCATCGAAACCTCCTCAGTGATTATTTTGATTGTTTGTTGGCGCGGCGACGGCGGTGCGCTCCCTCGCCCCGTTCTTACGGGCAGAGGGTTGGGGTGAGGGGCTGTCTCCGCATACTCGGAGAGAGTTACGCCCGCGGAGGCTCCCCCTCACCCGGAATGCATCTGGCGATGCGTTCCGGCCTCTCCCCGCAGGCGGGGCGAGGCGGAGCGCGCTGCTCGACCTGAGCGCACTTCGCTAGTTCGCCGGAAACTCCAGCATCGCTTCGCCGGCCGCGACCGTCTCGCCACGCTGGTTCTGCACGGCGACGTCGACCAGCACCCAGCGCGATCTGGCTGATATCTGCTTGGCCTTGATGGTGCCGGCGGGGCGGATGGTGTCGCCGGGCTTCACCGGCTTCAGCCAGCGCGTCTCGAGCCTGCGATGGATCGCGCCCGCGGGAAGAGCCCAGTCGGTCAGCATGCGCGAGATCAGGCCGAAATTGTTCATGCCATGCATGATGATGCCGCCGAAATTGGTCTTGCCAAAATCGCCCTTCATGTAGTTGTCATCGAGATGCAGCGGGTTGTGGTCGAGCGATGCATCGCAGAACAGGCGGATCGATTCGCGCGAGACCGCGAATGCGGGGCCGTCGATGCTGTCGCCGGCCTTGAGAGTATCGAAATTCGCTGTGGTCATCGTGATCCCCCTTAGATCGGACGGATGGTCTGGCCGCGACCCGAGCAGATCACGTCGCCATGCTGGTTGAAGAAGACGTTGTCGTGCACCACGAACAGCCGCTCGCGCTTGATGAATTTGTCGAGCGCGCGGGCCTGCAAGGTGATGGTGTCGCCGGGGCGGGCAGGGACGTTGTAGCTCCAGGACTGCCCGGCATTGACGGTGCCCGGCGAGCGCATCCAGTCGTCGGCCGGTGTGCAGGCGAACATCAAGAGGATGTGGATCGCGGGCGGCGCGATCAGCCCGCCATAGGGGCCGGCCTTGGCGGCGGCTTCGTGCAGATACAGCGGATTGGTCTCGCCGACCGCGCGGCAGTACAGCGCGATTGCTTCTAGCGTCAGCGTGTAGGGTAGCGTCTTGCGCGGTTCGCCGGGGACGATCTCGTCCCAGACCTTGCGCAGCTTCGCGTCCTTCCAGAAATCGGTTTCGAACGGGGTGGTCGCAGAACTTTCCGCTTGCGCCATCGGGCATCCTCCTGCTATTCAGTTCGCCAGGCGAACAATTTATTCGCTGTATGAACTGACGCTAGCGAGGTCGGGGGCCCCTGACAAGCGCGCAGCGCCGCGTCATGTGCAGGCAGCCATGCGGGCTGCGATGTCATGAGCAATACCAACGCCCGAGCATGACCCGGAAAAGTGCGAAGCGGTCTTCCGAAAAGGATCATGCTCAATCGAAAAGCCAGAGTGACGGGATGAGCAAAGAGAGTGACGGCTTCGTGCGCGCGATCGCGCGCGGCTTCTCGATCATCGAGGCGCTCGGCAAGCCGCCGGGCCGGCACACGCTGGCGGAGGCCGCGGACACCGCTGATCTGAACCGCGCCACTGCGCGCCGCATCCTCGCGACATTGGTGGCGCTGAAATATTGCGCGTCCGACGGACGCTATTTCAGCTTGCGGCCGCGCGCGCTCGGGCTCGGCCTGTCCTATCTGAACGCATTGCCCTACTGGGCGCATGCGCAGCGCGCGCTGGAAAACCTGCGCAACGAGATCGGCGAATCCTGCGCGATGGCGGTGCTCGACGAAGACGAGATCGTCTATGCGCTGCGTCTGCCGGCGCGGCGCATCCTGTCGGCCAATCTCGGCGTCGGCAGCCGGCTGCCCGCGCATCTGGTGTCGCTCGGCCGCGTCATGCTCGCGGCGCTGCCGCCTGTTACCCGCGAGGCCTATCTCTCAGGCAACGCCTTCAGGCAGGTCACGCCGCGCACGGTCACAGATCCCGAGCGCCTCGGGGAACTGCTCGCGCGGGTCGAGAGCGAGGGTTATGCCTGGGTCGATGGCGAGCTTGATCCCGCGATCTGCGGCATCGCGGTGCCGCTGCGCGATCCGGCAGGCTCCGTGGTCGCGGCGCTCAGCGTCAACACGATCTCGGGGACCGTGAGCGAAGCCGGCGCGCGCAAGAAATTCCTGCTGCCGCTGCGGCGCACCGCGCAGGAGATTCGCAGCCAGATGCTGACGTCGGGCTAGGTGGTGTGGACACTAGCGCATCCATAGAACGATGGCTGCGAGAGTGACGACGGCCCGGTAGTTCCGGGCCGTTTTTTCGAAGCGGGTTGCGACGCGGCGGAACTGCTTGAGCTTTGAGAAGCAGCATTCGACGAGATGACGCTGGGCATAGAAATGCTTGTCGAGTGGATATTTGAGCGCACGTGACGGGTTGTTGGGGATCACGGCGAGCGCGCCTTTGGCGGCGATGGCTTGGCGCAAGTGATCGGCGTCATAGGCCGTATCGGCCATGACGACCTCGGCGGATAAGCCTTCGATCAATGCGGCGGCTTGCGGTGCATCGCCCTTCTGACCTGCGGTAAGCGTGAACCGCACCGGACATCCCAAGCCTCGAACGGCCATATGTATCTTGGTGCTCAGGCCGCCGCGCGAGCGGCCGATCGCTTGATCTTCCGCTTGATCTTCAGACCCCCCTTTTTGGCGCCGGCGGCGTGCTGATGCGCCCGAACAATGGTGGAATCGACGATCAGATATTCGAAGTCCGGATCATCGGACATCGCCTCGAAGATCCGCCACCAAACACCCTTGATGCTCCATCGACTGAAGCGCCGGAACACGCTGTTCCAGTCCCCAAACACCTCCGGAAGATCGCGCCAGGGAGACCCCGTACGCACGATCCACAGCACACCTTCCACGAACATCCGGTTGTCGCGCCCGGTGGAGCCCTTCTGATCGGGGCGCCCTATGATCAGCGGCGCTATCCGCTCCCACGCCGCGTCGCTCAATACCAAACGGTCCATCACACCCAAGGCGGCCTCCCCAAAAGCAGCCTTGAATCTGATTTGCTCCTAAAAGGGAATCCTTAGAGTCCACACCACCTAGGGCACGGCCGTCATCGACGCCTTTTCACCCGATTCGGACCGGGATGGCTTTTCACGCCCGTGCCGAATGAATAGGCTTTCTCTTTGTTGGCCGGCTGAATTGCCAGGAAAAATTCCGGCCGCGTCAAACGTTGCTCAACTTGCTGGAGGATTCCCGTGGCAGACCCGGTCCGCGCCCCTTTCTACCACGACGGAATGCGTGAGTTGCAGGACCGCTTCGACGGTCGTCGTGTCGCCGACGGCCTCGAGAAGCATCGCCTCCACTTCGAATTCTGGGAACAGGACCGCAAGCTCATCGAAGAGTCGCGGTTCTTTTTCATTGCGACGAGCTATCAGGACAACGTCGATTGTTCGATGCGTTCCGGCGATCCCGGCTTCGTGAAGATCACTGGGCCCGACACGCTTGAATTCCCTGAGTACGACGGCAACAACATGTACCGCACGCTCGGCAATATCCACCGCAATCCGAACATCGGCTTGCTGTTTGTACGCCTCGACGGCAAGACGTTTCGTACGCGCATCCGAGGCAAGGCAACGATCCACGACAGCGCTGAAGCGCTTGCCGGGCATCATGGCGCGAAGGTTGTCGTGCGCGTCACATGCGAAATCTTTCCAAATTGCCCGCGCTACGTTCCGGACATCATGAGCGCTTCAGCTGATGTGCCGGCGAATCTGTTCGTTCCTCGGCCAGGCTACGAGCCGCCCGCACCGGAATGGAAAAGCCGGGATTACCTCAAAGACGTCCTTTCGAAATACGATCCGCACCGGAAACGTGA
This sequence comes from Bradyrhizobium sp. 26S5, assembly GCF_036923295.1. Lineage (NCBI taxonomy): Bacteria > Pseudomonadati > Pseudomonadota > Alphaproteobacteria > Hyphomicrobiales > Nitrobacteraceae > Bradyrhizobium > Bradyrhizobium sp. 26S5. The sequence continues at coordinate 3,180,038 of NZ_CP145948.1, forward strand.
ATAGGGAAGCAACCTGCGATCAGGGCAGCGGCGCCATGTAGGGAATGCTGGCGACCAGCGCGAACACCTGAACCGCGTTGCACAGCATGCCGCCCCAATGCAACCGGCGCAGCCGCCGCACCGCGGTGGGATCGCCTGAGTCTCGCGCGTTCGCCTCGGCATCGAGCCGCTGCAGAAACCAGCGGCGCGCCAGCACCGCAAATCCCGCGATCAAGGCGATGCCAAGCGCGACGGCTGGCCGGCCAGCCGCGGCAAAGGCCAGTGTTCCGATCACACCGGAGACCGTGAGCACGAGGAAGTAGGCATTGAACATGCCGCGCAGCAGGCGGGTCACCGGTGGGACGTCGAGCTTCACAAGCAGGAACGCCGGCGCCGCCAGTAGGAAATAGCCCATCGGCACCAGCAGGATGATGGTGGAGAACAAGACCGCCTGATCCGGCGTCATGCAGCCGCCCCTTTTTTGAAGGCCTGAGGATTCTCGGTGCGGAAACCTGAGGTAGTATCCGCGCGGGATATCTCCGGCACTATTAGGCTTTGGTCGGATGCGATCGTATCAGGCCTGACGTCGGTGCAAAGTGCCGCGAGAAGCATTCTGCCTCCCGTTTGCGAATGCAGGCCCCAGCCGCAGGCATGCCACATCTGTTGGGTGGACCGGCTCTTGCATGCTAAACAGGCACAAGTCGTCCAACCCTCTGAGGCCAGAATTCTCATGCCCATCGTCAACCGCGTCGCCGATCTGCAACCCGATATCCAGGCTTGGCGCCGCAACATCCATGAAAACCCCGAGCTGCTCTATGATGTGCATCGCACCGCATCATTCGTGGCCGATCGTCTCAGGGAGTTCGGCTGCGACGAGGTCGCCACCGGCCTCGGCAAGACCGGCGTGGTTGGGGTCATCAAGGGCAAGAAGGGGCCGGCCAAGGGCGACGTCAAGGTGATAGGCTTGCGTGCCGACATGGACGCGCTGCCGATCCATGAACAGACCAACCTGCCTTACGCCTCGAAGACGCCTGGCAAGATGCACGCCTGCGGCCATGACGGTCACACCGCGATGCTGCTCGGCGCGGCGCGCTATCTGGCCGAGACGCGCAATTTCGCCGGCGATGCGGTCGTGATCTTCCAGCCGGCCGAGGAGGGCGGGGCCGGCGCCGCCGCGATGATCAAGGACGGCCTGATGGATCGCTTCGGGGTCGAGCAGGTCTACGGCATGCACAATGGCCCGGGGATACCGATCGGCTCGTTCGCGATCCGCTCCGGCCCGATCATGGCCGCAACCAACGCGATCGACATCAAGATCGAGGGCCTTGGCGGGCATGCCGCCCGGCCGCACAAATGCATCGATACCGTGCTGGTCGGTGCGCAGCTGATCACGGCGCTGCAGCAGATCGTCTCGCGCACCGTCGATCCGCTGGACTCCGCTGTGATCTCGATCTGCGAATTCCACGCCGGCAACGCCCACAATGTGATCCCGCAGACTGCGGAATTGCGCGGCACCGTGCGCACGCTGACCAATGAGGTTCGCCAGCTCGTCGAGAAGCGCGTGCGCGAAGTCGTGGATGGCGTCGCCAAGATGACCGGCGCCAGGATTGAGCTCAACTATGAGCACGGCTATCCCGTCACCGTCAATCACGGGCCGCAGACCGAATTTGCGACCCGCGTCGCGCGCGAGGTCGCGGGCGCGGCCAATGTGCACGAGATGCCGCCGTTGATGGGCGCCGAGGATTTTTCCTACATGCTGGAGGCGCGGCCCGGCGCCTTCATCTTTTGCGGCAACGGCGACAGCGCCGGCCTGCATCACCCCGCCTACAATTTCAACGACGAGGCGATCGTCTACGGCACCTCGTATTTCGTGAAGATCGTGGAGAACGCGCTGGCGGCGTGATGTCGCGGTCCGCGTCACCTTGGTTCAACGAACGCCTCATGGCCGGGCGAAAGCGCGAAGCGCGTCTTCGCGCCGGATGTCCCGGCCATCCACGGGTTTCCTTACTCGAACCGAAGAGGTGGATGCGAAGCGCACACGTGTGCGGTCCTAGTCCGTCGGGAGCCGCGAGAATCGGAAATTGCAGTGGCTCGCGCCGCCAGCCAGCGTTTGGGTCCTTTGCAGGTGGATGCCTCGGGTTGCATAGGCGTCGAAATCGAGCCCGCAAATGTTCGGCAGGATGTCTTTATCGCCATGGCGAGCCGCGAATTTGCAAAAGCCGCAAGCCTTGTAGTCGATGCCGAATTCAAAGCTGTCACCCGGACCCGGCTCGACGAAATCGTAGACGAAATCTTCCGGAAATTCTTTCTGATGGCTTTTTGTAGCGCTTTGTGTCGCCTGCTCGCGCAGCAAAGCCTGATTCTCCGATGACATGAACTGACGCCCCGAGGCGAGACGTTCCGCTTCGGGCACCGTGAGCAGTTGCGCCTTGTAGGTTTCTCGCTCGATTTCGCCGATCACCGAGAGCGACACGCCGTGCCGCCGGAGTACGCGGCTGATAGCCATAAATCCGATCAGACGCATGAAGAAATCGCTCATGCGACTAGCCGCGCCTCCGACATAGGGCATTTGGGTGAGCACGATTTCGAATTCGTCCATCACCTCCTGCCTGATCCCGGCAATATCGGACAGATGCGCGCACTCGCGCAACATCGCTTCCGCAAGGTCGAGGCGATGGCACATTGCGGCCTCCATGGCACCGCGATGCGACTCGTAAAAGGGATGGATGATCTCAGCCATTGGACATCCTCTCTCATCAAACCCCGGCGCGGCATCCACGCTTCACTCGGCAGCGATCGCCTCGATCTCCAGCAACCATTTGCTGTCGACGGTTTCGGCAATCATGACCGTCGATGCAGGTTCGTTTCCTTCGAGCATCTTGCGGCGAATGGCGCGGTTGGGGACCAGCTGGCTCTTGTCAGTCAGGAACGTGTTGATCTTGACCAAATGCTCGACGCCGAGGCCGGCGGAGGTGAGCACTTCGATGACATTGCGCCAGGACTGCTCGCATTGCGCCTCGAACCCTTCGGGCACGCTGCCGTCGGAATTCTCCGGCACCTGGCCGCTGATGAACAGCAGCCGGCGGTGCTGGCCAACTTCCAGCCCCATGCTGTAACCGCTGGAGGGAGCGTGGACGGCAGCGGGATTGTGACGGACGAGATGAGCCATGTCAGATTTCCTCATGTTCGACGAATTCCAGAGCCAGGCCATGCGACGCGGCGGGTGCAATCAGTAACGCATTGTCGATCAGCTGGAACGCGACGCCGTTATTCTTCAAGAGCCGCCTGGTCGCATCCAGATCGGTGACCGCCACGCGCGCCGCGCAAAAGCGCGGCGAGCCATCGGCGACGACGTCAGGTAGCCGGCGCGCGATCTCAGAGGGACCGAGCACGGTGATCCGATTGCCCCTCTCGCCGACCGTCAGTTGTCCGGGCGCGTGCTCGGCCGCACTCTCCGTCAGGCTTTCGAGGAACGCGCGATGTTGCTCAGGCTCCGGCGCCGACATGACGACCTCGATCACGCGCAAAGCGCCGTTGGGATGGTGCTGGTATTCCGCCTTCCAGAACAGTTCTGGCGGATGGCGTTGCTGGCAGGTAAAGAAGGCGATCCCGGGCATCGCGGCATCGGTGGCAAAGGCCAGTGAGAATGCGACACGGGCAGTGCCGCCGCCCGGCAGCACCGCGTCACGGCCGAAATCGAATGGTGCATAAGCGCCGATGCGCATCGCGCGGAAGCGTGCTGCGTCGGCGTGTGCGTCGGTGCTGTGCAAGGCCAGCATCGACATCCCTTCAGCGTTCCTGAGAAAATCCTGCTGATGTGCGGCAAAGTTGAAGTGGCCGCTCTCGGCCGGCGGTATCGCTGCGACATTGGTAACGGCCAGCAATTCCAGAAAATTGTTCCCGAACATCGCCAGGCGGTTGCTGGTTCCGAAGGGATGGACACCAGTTGGCGTCAGGCTGAAGCCGAGCGTCTGCCAGTCCAGCGCGGCCTGCGCCAAATCGTGGACACAGATAACCAGATGATCGAGGCGGTGAGGCATGGGATCTCCGCAAATGCTGCGACCCAACCGTAGCTGCGGCCACCAAGCCGGCGCAAACCATGTTTCCTTCGGTCCAGCACAAGAAAATCTATTGCAAGGTCACGGCCCATCGGTGTCAAACTGCAGTGCGATGACCTACGCCCTTCCACCACTCAACGCGCTCCGCGCATTCGAAGCCGCCGCGCGGCATCTCAGCTTCAAGCTGGCCGCGCACGAGCTGCACGTGACGCCCGCCGCCGTGGGGCAGCAGGTGAAAGCGCTGGAGGCGCGCCTTGGTGTGCGTTTGTTCGAGCGGCTGCATAAGCAGCTCATCCTGACGGCGGCCGGCCAGGCCTACCTGCCCGGGATATCCGATGGTTTCCGTCGCATTGCGGAAGCGACCTCGCAAATGAAACCGGCAGGTGCAGTGCTGCTGCAGTTGGGGGTCCATGGCAGCTTCGACCTGCGTCCCCTCGAACTGGCGGAGTTTCGCAGCGCGCATGCGGACATCGGTTTGCGGGTGCTGCAGCCCGCCGGCTTGCATGAGTTGGTCGAGGGCAAGGTCGACCTGCTGATAGCCCGCGGTCTTGGCCACCATCCGGGCTATCGCTCCGACCGGGTCAATGAGGGATCCGGTTTGGGTGATTGGCTGATTGCGCCCGAAGGTACCGCGGATTGTCCCGAGGTCATAAGCTTCCGCCAGTGGCTGCGCGCCCTGGCGGCCGAGAAGGGGCTCGCAAACCACCGCCGCCCTCGTCTGGTCGGCAGCATCGGGAGTTGAGGCGACCGCAAGAGCGCGTTCGCAGCGCTACGCTGACGCAGACGCGTTCGTCACGAATCCCACCGCACTGGCAACGACACCGGACCGCGGAACACCCAGCCGCGGACAACCGGCGGAGCCTCCTCGCGGAGGCGCAGATTGCGCAGGCGTTCGAACAGCATCGGCGCCACGATCTTGCCGACGGTGAGCCGCGACACCCAGGTGCCGGCGCAGAAATGCGGTCCGGCGCCGAACGCCAGATGCGATTGCTTTGGCCGCATCACGTCGAAACGATCGGGATTGGCGAAGCGGCTGCCGTCGCGGTTCGCGGCGCCGACGCAGAGGCCGATCTGAAGGCCCTCGGGCAGCGCGGCGCCGGAGAGATCGACGCTGCAGGTGACGCGGCGCGGATACATGCCGATCGGCGAGATCCAGCGCACCGCCTCCTCGAGCGCTGACGGCCATAGCTCCGGCTTCGCCAGCACGCTGTCCTTCTGCACGGGATTTTCCAGCAGGCCGAGCACGAGGGTCAGGATCGCGTCGCGCGGCTCGTTCAGTCCGCCGCCGATGATCACCTTGATGTTGGCGCGGATGGCTTCGATCGGCATCTGCGGATCGGCATTGACCATCGAGGACAGGATCGAGGGATTTGGATTGCTGCGGTGAAGTTCGAGCACCACGTCGATCGCGGTATCGACATCGGCGCTCGCCTGCATCGCCTTGCGCTCGATCTCGGCATCGGCGGCATAATTGCCCGCGCCGTCGATCAGCGCCTGTGACCACTCGGCCAGGATCTGCCACGGCATCTCGCGAAAACCGATCATCGCCATCAGTCCACCGGCGCCGCCAGCGCGGCGAACAGATCGGCTTCGCCAGTCGCGGACAGATCATCGATCAGCTCTTGCGCGATCGCGGTGAATTTGGGCGCCCAATGCTCCTTGATCGTGGTGGGGCGGAACGAGGGCTCGATCGCCTTGCGGCCGATCGCGTGCTCGGCGCCGTCCTTGCGCATGAAGGTCGGCCCCATCACTCTGTTGACCAGCGAGGTTGGATTGTCGGCCGAGTAGGTCGCGGGATCGCGCTCGATCCGCGTGATGTCGTCGAAGCGCGTCACCAGCGTCAGCTTGGCGGGTTCGACGAAAACCGCCGGCGCCATCTCGCGCAGGCGGCGGAAGACCGGGTAGGGGTCGTCGAGCAGGTCCTGATACGCGATGTCGGTGACGACAGGCACGGTGCTGGTCATTAATCCTCCCGGGAGCGTCTTTTCGCCAAATCTAGCGCCGGGTGCGCAATCGCTCAATTCGATGGGGCCGATCTGCTACATCGAAATCTCGCATGACCTTGTGATAGGCTGGGCCGCCAGCAATGGGGGAGGTGCAGCGTGGCGGTCAATTCCTCGATCGATCCGATCGACATCGGGACCTTGCGGACGCTGGTGCTGGTGTACGACCTGCAATCGTTCTCGGCGGCAGCCAAGCGGCTCGACGTCAACCAGTCCACGATCAGCTATGCGATCGAGCGGCTGCGCGGCGCGCTCCGTGACCCGCTGTTCGTCCGCAACGGCAACGGCGTGACCGCCACGGAGCGCTGCGCGGCACTGGTCGGCTGGGCGCGAGACATGATCGGCGAGATCGACGGGCTCGCCGCACCGGCGGAATTCGATCCGGCGACGGCGCGGGGCAGCGTGACGATCTCCTGCAACTATCACGAACGCCAGACCCTGATCCCGCAATTCACTGCGCGGCTGCGGGCCGGCGCGCCGCAGGTTCGTCTTGTCCTGCTCGACGCCGCCGGCCACGGCGACGTCCATCTCAAGCAGAACCAATGCGACATCGTGCTCGGTCCGGTCGGCATCGTCGGCGACAACTTCTTTAGACGCCACATCCTCACCGATCACTATGTCTGCGTGATGGATCCGGCCCATCCGCTGGCGCGCGGCCGGGTCGCGCTGTCGGCCTATGCGAAGGCCGAGCATGTCTTCATCACCCACAGCGGCGAGTGGCAGCCGCTTTATCTCGAGGCGCTGAGGGCGAAGCAGATCGAGATCGAGCCGGTGGTCAGCCTTCCGAACCACGACAGTCTGGAGCGCATCATCGCCGGCACAAGGCTGGTCGGACCATCCCGCATCATCTGGCGCGGGCGATGCGCGGCGGCCTGCATGTCGGTGCGCTGCCGTTCCGCGTGCCGGTCTCGATCGACATGTACTGGAGCGCAAGGACGGCCAAATCCGGCCTGCACAAATGGGCGCGCGGCCTGCTCGCCGAGGAAGCCCGGGCTTATGCTGCCTGAGCCGCAGTCTTTGAAGACGGCCGTCGCGAAACGTCCTCCATCACGCAGCAAGGCCCGCGCTGGCGGCGCGGGCCTTGCGTGTTTCTTGCGTGTCTTGCGAGAGCCGCCGCGGCTCTCGCGGGTCAGAACACCCGCGAGAAGATCACGTAGAGGCAGCCCGACAGCAGGATCGCGGCGGGGAGCGTCAGCACCCAGGCCATCACCATGTTTCTGATGGTGGCGACCTGGAGGCCGGAGCCGTTGGCCGCCATCGCGCCGGCGACGCCTGACGACAGCACGTGTGTGGTCGAGACCGGCAGGCCGAACATGTCGGCGGCGCCGATGGTGGCGGCGGCAACGAGTTCGGCCGATGCACCCTGTGCGTAGGTGAGATGGGTCTTGCCGATCTTCTCACCGACCGTGACGACGATGCGCTTCCAGCCGATCATGGTGCCGAGGCCGAGCGCGATCGCGACCGCAACCTTCACCCAGGTTGGGATGAATTTGGTGGCGCTGTCGAGCGAGGCCTTGTAGGCGTTCAGGGTCGCGACCTCTTCCTTGCTGAGGTCGTTTTCCTTGTCCTTCATCAGGAAGCGGATCGCCTCCGAGGTCAGGTACATGTCGTTACGGGTGTTGCCGACGACTTCCGCCGGCACCTTGTTCAGCGAACCGTACTTCTGCACCTGGTCGCCGACGTCCTTCACCAGCACCGACAGCGAGGGATAGGTGCCTTCGCTGATGTGGTGCGACGAGACGTATTGGGTCACCGCCGGGCGGGGATCGCCGATGATGCTGTGGCCGGCGCCCTTGGCCGCGACCACCTTGGAGGCGGCCTCCGAGGTCTTCTGGAACTGGGCCACCTGGCTCTCCGGCAGCGCGCGGTTCAGAGCGTAGGCGGTCGGCACGGTACCGATCAGGATCAGCATGATCAGGCCCATGCCCTTCTGGCCGTCGTTCGAGCCGTGGGCGAAGCTGACGCCGGTACAGGTCAGGATCAGCAGGCCGCGGATCCAGAGCGGGGGCGCCTTGTTGCCTTCCGGCGCGGCGTAGAGCGCCGGGTTCCGGACGATCACCTTCAGCAGCAGCAGCAGCCCGGCGGCGCAGATAAAGCCGACCAGCGGCGACAGCAGAAGCGCGTAGCCGATCTCGGTGGCCTTGCCCCAATCCACGCCCGAGGTGCCGTCACGGCCGCGCAACAGCGCGTTGGCGACGCCGACGCCGATGATCGAGCCGATCAGCGTGTGCGAGGAGGAGGCGGGCAGGCCGAAATACCAGGTGCCGAGATTCCACAGGATCGCGGCGATCAACAGCGCGAACACCATGGCAAAGCCGGCGCTGGAGCCAACCTGCAGGATCAATTCCACCGGCAGCAGCGAGACGATGCCGAACGCCACCGCGCCGGTCGAGGTCAAGACGCCGAGGAAGTTGAACAGGCCGGACCACATCACCGCAGCTTCCGCCGGCAGCGAGTGGGTGTAGATCACGGTGGCCACCGCGTTGGCGGTGTCGTGGAAGCCATTCACGAACTCGAAGCCGAGCGCGATCAACAACGCGACCAGCAGCAGCAAGTAGGGCAGGTAGGAGGTGACCCTGGTGCCGGTGGCGTCGACGTCCGAATAGATGCTGTAGGCAACGTACAAAAGTCCCGCGGCAAGGATGCCGAAGAAGATGATCATCGTGAGCGGGTTAAAACCCTTGTCGAGATTGGGCCGCGACGCCGGCTGTATCGGCGCTCCATCGGCCAGCGATGAATTGAGTGTAATGTCGGTCATTCTGACGCCCCTCGTAGTTGGAGGGGCATTTTTGACTGATGGAGTTGAAGGTTAGATGACAAGCTCAACGTTGTTTTGCGCAGCGCAAGCAGGTGCTTGAATCCGCGCCATGCGTCATGCGCTGAATCTTGCTGCTTCTCCTTGAAATCGTTTGAACAGTCCCGCGAATACGGACACGACGGGACTGGCGCGCGCGGTGGATATCGCACGATCATTCGTGCGCATCGTCGGTCCAGGACGGCTGTTTCGGGAGTGAGGATGAGGTGGCGCGCCGCACGATCGGGGCTAGCAAACCGCGCAGCGCGCCCGCCTCAGGGTACGTCATGGCGTGAACATGACGCCCGATGCCCGTAGACACGTGAGGGTATCACGGATCAATTCAAGGTTGTAGGGATTTATCAGCGTTTTGAACAATTTCACGTTGAAGTGTGATCCTGCAGTTCCCCCGGAACTCAAGCCGCGTGGGCTGAATTGCGCAGCTGATTTGCGGCGATTTTCAGATCGTCGATAAAGCGTTGATATTCCAGCGCCTTGGCTTTCTCGTCGGGCAGCCGCAACAGATAGGACGGGTGTACGGTGACCAGCACCCTGGTTCCGTCATGCTCGATCAGCTGGCCGCGGTTCCTGTGGATAGGTGTGATCTTGCCGAGCACGCTCTGCGCGGCCGTGGCGCCGAGCGCCACCACGAGCTCCGGCTTGATGGCGGCGAGCTCGCGCTCATACCACTGCCGGCAGGCGCGGATCTCCGGTGTGCCCGGCTTCTGGTGCAGCCGGATCTTGCCGCGCGGCACGAACTTGAAGTGTTTCACCGCATTGGTGATGTAGACCTTGGCGCGCGCGATGCCGGCTTCCTCAAGCGCGCGATCGAGCATCTGCCCGGCGGGACCGACGAAGGGATGGCCGGCGAGATCTTCCTTGTCGCCGGGCTGCTCCCCGACCAGCATCAGCGTCGCGCCTTGCGGCCCTTCGCCGAACACGGTTTGCGTCGCGTCCTTCCACAGCGGGCAGGCGCGGCAAGCGGCGGCCTCGTCGCGCAAGGCTGCGATCGCGTCACGAGTTTGCTTGTCTTGAGTTTGCTTGTCTTGGGTTTGCTTGTCCTGGGTATGCGTGTCGCGAGCTTGCTTGCGGGGCATCGGCATATCCTGCCGCTGCTGCGGCTCGGCGGCCTTGCGTGCGATGAAGGGGCCGCTGGTCATGCGCATGGCGTCTTCGATCAGAGGTTTAATGATCGAGTCCTCGGGCAGGTTCCTCCAATAGGCCTGCGGCATCTCCATCACTTTCAGCCGCGCCGGATTGAAGCGGCCGTTGTCATGCCGCCGCCAGACCTCCTCGAGCCGGTCCTCGCTCGGAACCTCGGATTTGGCGACGCCCGGCGTGATCGAGATCGCGTGCCCGTCCCAATGTGCGCAGGCGTCGGGGGTCAGGATCGACCACGGCATGTCGGCGAAGCGGCCGGCGAAGAACGGTGCGGCATGCTCGACGATGCGATGCTCCGGCTCGAACCAGGCGACGTAATGCGCCTTCTGCTCGCGGCCGATCTCGCGGAAGCGCAGATGCGTGTGCATCCTGTCGATATCGCGATAGACCGCGCGCGCCATCGCGTGGACCTCGGCGACATCGGGATCATCAGTCGCGCTGAGCAGATCATGATGGCTGCGCAGCCGCCACAGCAGGCGATAGAGCAGGGCGAAGCGCTCGTCATTGCGATGCAGGATCGCGGTCCTTGCCAGCTCGATAAATTTGGCTGTGACGTTGAACTGCGCCTGCGGCGTATCAGGCAATTCATTCACGCAGGATGCCGACACCAGTTCGTCGTCGCTGCGCACCGTCCACGTGACGTCCGACGGCTTCACGTCATTCAGCACCAATCGCCGCGCGGCCTTGCGCCAGCCTTCGAAATCGGTGACGTTGTCGAGCACGATGATACGCATGCGATTGCTCCGTTTCCGTCACGCCGCCATTTTCCGGGCCGGCGCGCCGGACGCCGCGGGCGAACCGGCGGCGTGCAGTTCGGCCGCTCCTGAATCCCATTGATTCCGCTCATGAATCACGGAGCTCACCAATCCGATTGACTCTGCCGGCCCTGTTAGCTTTATATTAGAACATATCATGAACAAATGAGCCAGTCCCTGGTTCGGATCAGTGACGGCCTCAAATTTTGGTTGGGAAGGAGCGGCGCATATGAACGGCGCACGCACGGGTACGCTTGCGTCTCTGCGCGGCAGCATCGCGCGCATCGAGGCGCCATCGGAGGCGGCGATGCCGAACCGCATCGCGCTTGGACACGCCAGCGCGGACGCGATGCTGCGCGGCGGGCTTGCGGCGGCAACGCTGCACGAGGTGTTCGCGGCCGGCCATCAAGGCGGGGCGGCGACCGGCTTCATCGCGGGGCTTGCCGGACGGCTGTCTGCGCGCAAGCCGCTGGTCTGGGTGCGGCAGGATTTTTCCGATCGCGAAAACGGCGCGCTGTCGATGCGCGGGCTCGCCGAGCTCGGCCTCGATCCGCGCCTGCTGGTCACGGTGCGCGCCGCCGATATCGACAATGGCCTCCGCACCGCGGCCGACGCGCTCGCCTGCGATGCGCTCGGCGCCGTCGTGCTCGAGGTCTGGGGCCATGCGCGCCAGCTCGACCTCGTCGCCAGCCGCAAATTGACCCTGGCCGCGCAAGCCTCCGGCGTCACCGCGCTGGTGCTGCGGATCGCGGCAACGGCGATCCCCTCGACCGCGGAGACGCGCTGGATCGTGCGCGCGGCGCATTCGCCGCCCGGCAATGCCGCAAGCGCCTGGGGCGCGCCGCGCTTCGACGCCGAACTCGTGCGCAATCGTCATGGCCCGGTCGGGCGATGGATCATGGAATGGAAATGTGATGAGTGCCAATTCAGTGAACCGTCGGCGTATCCTCAGCCTGTGGCTGCCACGTCTGCCCATCGACCGCATCAAGCGCAAGCTCGCGCAGGACATCGTCTCGCAAGCTGATGCGCGGGACATTCGGCAGGTGGTAGGGCTCCCTCTCCCGCTTGCGGGGGAGGGTTGGGGTGGGGGTCTCGCCACGAACGACGCTCTTCGTGGGGAGAGAGCCCCCACCCGGATCGCATCTAACGATGCGATCCGGCCTCCCCCGCAAGCGGGAGAGGCGAAGAAAGAATCTCGCTTTCCGCAGCAATCGACTGAGGCCCCCAGCGTCGTCGTCGCAAAGGACCACAACGCGATCCTGCTGCACGCGATCGACGAGGCGGCGGTGCGCGCCGGGCTGTCGATCGGGCTGCCGCTCGCCAATGCGCGGGCGATCTGTCCGGAGCTCACGGTCTACGACGCCGATCCGGCCGCCGATCTGAAGACGCTGAACGACATCGCCGACTGGTGCGACCGCTTCACGCCGCTGGTCGCGCTTGATCCGCCTTACGGGCTGTTCCTCGACATCACCGGCTGCGCACATCTGTTCGGCGGCGAGCGCGCGTTGCTGCAGATCGTGACCAATGCGCTGAGCCGGCGCGGCTTTGCGGTCAGCGCTGCGATATCAGGCACCTCGATCGCGGCCCGCACGCTGACGCGTTACACTTCCGGGCAGATCGTCGCCAGCGGCGCGGAAGCAGAGGCGGTCGGCCCGCTGCCGGTGTCGGCGCTCGGCGCCGATCCTGCCGTGACCACCGGCCTGCGCCGCGCGGGCTTGAAGACCATCGGCGACGTCGCCTCACGCGCCCCGCATGAAATCTCGGCACGGTTCGGCGCCGCCTTCACCACCCTGCTCAGCCACGCGCTCGGTCAGGGCGATGCCCCGATCAGCCCGCGCAAGCCGCTGCCCGATTACATCGTCGAGAAGCGTTTCCCCGAACCGGTCTCCACCGACACCGTGATCGCGCTGACGTTACAAAGCCTCGCCAAGATGCTGGTGACGGCGATGGACAAGCAGGGCAAGGGCGCCCGGCAGCTGGAGGCGAGCTTCTTCCGCACCGACGGCGCGGTGCGCGCGATCATGGTCGAGACCGGCCGTCCGGTGACGCGGCCCGAGATGATCGACCGCCTGTTCCGCGAGCGGCTCGATGCGCTCAATGATCCCCTTGATCCCGGCTTCGGTTTCGACCTCATTCGCCTTGCCGCCGGGCGTACCGAGATCGTGGTGCAGCAACAGCGCGATCTCGACACGTCAGTGCACGACAATGACGAGCTCTCGGCGCTGATCGACCGCATCGCCGCCCGCATCGGCGGCAAACGCGTCGTCGTGCATCTGCCGCTGGAGAGCCACATCCCCGAACGATCGGCGCTCGCGCTACCGGCGCAGCATCATCTGACTGCTGCCAGCGCCGCCGCCTGGCCGGAACGCGTCGCCGGCGAGCCGCCGCTGCGTCCCTTGCGGCTGTTCGATCGGCCCGAGCCGATCAAGGTGCCGTTCGCGAGCGTGCCCGACGGTCCGCCGCATCAATTCACCTGGCGGCGCGCGCAGCACGACGTGGTGCGGGTCGAGGGCCCCGAGCGCATCGCGATGGAATGGTGGAAGCAGGACGGCGCATCGCTGACCCGCGATTACTTCCGCGTCGAGGACGCCGAGGGCCAGCGCTTCTGGATCTTCCGCGACGGTCTCTATGAGAGCGAGCTGCGCGACGAGCAGGGCAAGCCGGTCCCCGCTAACTGGTATGTGCATGGGCTGTTCGCATGAATACGCCAACGCCTGATTATGCCGAGATCGGCATCACCAGCAATTTCTCCTTCCTGCGCGGCGGTTCCGATCCGCGCGCCTATGTGCATCAGGCGAGCGAACTCGGGATCCCCGTGATCGGGCTCGCCGATCACAACACGCTGGCCGGCGTGGTGCGCGCCTGGAAGGAGCTCGACAGCGAGAAGGTCGCTCATCCGCCAAAACTTTTGATCGGCGCCCGCATCGTCTTCATCGACGGCACGCCCGACATCCTGGTCTATCCGCGCGACCGCGCCGCCTATGGCCGGCTGTGCCAGCTGCTGACCCGCGGCAAGCGCGGCGGCGGCATCGAGCGCATCGAGAAGGGCGACTGCCGGCTCATTCTGTCCGATCTGCTCGACTTCGTCGAAGGCCAGCTGCTGGTGCTGGCGCTGCCGCATCGTTTCGAGGTGGCCGACGCGCTCGATCTGCTCGCGCAACTCAAGGCAAGTGCGGCCGATGGTGTCTGGCTCGCCGCAAGCCTGCTCTATCGTGGCGACGACAGGCGCCGCCTCGCGCGGCTGCATGGTCTCGCCACTGATGCCGGCGTGCCGCTGCTCGCCACCAACGAGGTGCTCTATCACCATCCCGCGCGCCGCCCGCTGCAGGACGTGCTGACCTGCATCCGCGAAAAGACCACGATCGAGGCTGTTGGCCGCAGGCTCGAGGCCAATGCCGAGCGGCATCTCAAGCCGGCGCATGAAATGATCAGGCTGTTCCGCGATCTCCCTGATGCGATCGCGGAAACCATGCGCTTCGCTGCGCGCATCTCCTTCGCGCTCGACCAGCTCAAATACCAGTATCCCGACGAGCCGGTGCCGCCGGGCAAGACCGCGCAGCAGCATCTGGAGGACCTGACCTGGGCCGGCGTCGACAAATATTTCGGCGGCGAGATCGACGAAAAACTTCGCACCACCCTGAACAAGGAGCTCGCGCTGATCGCCGAGCTGAAATACGCGCATTACTTCCTCACCGTGCATGACATCGTGCACTATGCGCGCAGCCAGAACATCCTGTGCCAGGGGCGGGGCTCGGCGGCGAATTCGGCGGTCTGCTACGTGCTTGGCGTCACCTCGGTCGATCCGACCAAGGTCGATCTGCTGTTCGAGCGCTTCATCTCCAAGGAGCGGCTGGAACCGCCCGACATCGACGTCGATTTCGAGCATTCGCGGCGCGAGGAGGTGATGCAGTATGTCTATCGCCGCTACGGCCGGCACCGCGCCGCCATCATCGCCACCATCATCCATTATCGTCCGCGCAGCGCGATCCGCGATGTCGGCAAGGCGCTCGGGCTGACCGAGGACGTCACCGCGGCGCTCGCCGACACCGTGTGGGGCAGCTGGGGCAAGGGCCTCAACGACATGCAGGTGCGCCAGGCCGGGCTCGACCCGAAAAATGCGATGATCAACCTCGCGGTCGAGTTCGCCACCGAGCTGATCGAGTTTCCGCGCCATCTCTCGCAGCATGTCGGCGGCTACGTGCTGACCCAGGACCGGCTCGACACCTATGTGCCGATCGGCAACGCCGCGATGGACGACCGCACCTTCATCGAATGGGACAAGGACGACGTCGACGCGCTTCACATGATGAAGGTCGACGTGCTGGCGCTGGGCATGCTGACCTGCATCCGCAAATGTTTCGACCTGATCGATGACCACAAGGGCGAGCGCTGGGAGCTCGCCTCGGTCCCGCAGGACGAGGAAGAAGTTTACGACATGCTGTGCCGCGGCGAGTCGCTCGGCGTGTTCCAGGTCGAGAGCCGGGCCCAGATGAACATGCTGCCGCGCTTGAGGCCGCGCACCTTCTACGACCTCGTCATCGAGGTCGCGATCGTGCGCCCCGGTCCGATCCAGGGCGACATGGTGCATCCTTATTTGCGGCGGAGAAACAAGCAGGAGCAGGTGACCTATCCATCGCCGGCGCCGGACCAGGGCGACAAGAACGAACTTTACAATGTGCTGCACAAGACGCTCGGCGTGCCGCTGTTCCAGGAGCAGGCGATGCGGATCGCGATCGAGGCGGCAAAGTTCACCTCGGAGGAAGCCAACGGCCTGCGCCGCTCGATGGCGACCTTCCGCAACCTCGGCACCATCGGCAGCTATGAGGAGAAGCTGGTCGGCAACATGGTGGCGCGCGGCTACGATCCGGACTTCGCCCGCAGCTGCTTCGACCAGATCAAGGGTTTTGGCTCCTACGGCTTCCCGGAAAGCCATGCCGCGAGCTTTGCGCAACTGGTCTACATCTCCTCATGGCTAAAACACCATCATCCCGATGCGTTCTGCTGCGGCCTGCTCAACTCGCAGCCGATGGGCTTCTACGCCCCGGCGCAGATCGTCGGCGACGCCCGCAACAACGGCGTCACGGTGCGCGAGGTCGACGTCTCCTTCAGCTTTGCGCAGAACACGCTGGAGGAGCGCGACGGGGACTATTGCGCGGTGCGGCTCGGCTTCCGCCAGATCGACGGGTTTCATTGGCTCGATGAGGATGAGGAGAGGTTGAAGCAGCTACAACTGTCATTCCGGGGCGCGCCTGTGCTCCCTCTCCCGCTTGCGGGGGAGGGCTGGGGTGGGGGTGTCTCCGCAAGCGACACTCTTTGTGAGGAGAGAGCCCCCACCCGGATCGCATCTGTCGATGCGATCCGGCCTCCCCCGCAAGCGGGAGAGGCGAAGCAAGAGAAAGACTGGGCCGACCGCATCGTCGCCGCGCGTAACCGAAAACCCTTCACGTCGCTGGAAGACTTCGCCCGCGACACGGCTCTGCCCAAGCGCGCGCTGATCCTGCTCGCCGACGCCGATGCGTTCCGTTCGCTCGGGCTCGACCGCCGCGAGGCGCTGTGGGCGGTGCGGCGGCTGCCGGATGACGTGCCGCTGCCGCTGTTCGAGGCCGCCACGGCGCGCGAGCAGCCGGATGAGGGCGCAAAGCCGCTGCCGGAGATGCCGCGTCCCGAGCAGGTGGTCGCCGACTATCAGACCATCCGCCTGTCGCTGAAGGGCCATCCGATGGAATTTTTGCGCGAGATGTTCACCAGGGAGCGCGTGGTCGCCTGCCACACCATCAACCAAAGCAACGACCGACGCCGCGTCAGCTGCGCCGGCGTCGTGCTGGTGCGGCAGCGGCCGGGCAGCGCCAAGGGCGTCGTGTTCATGACGCTGGAGGACGAGACCGGCATCGCCAACATCGTGGTGTGGCCGAAGGTGATGGAGCAGTACCGCAAGGAGGTGATGGGCGCGCGCTTGATCTTGGTCGAGGGCTATATCCAGAGCAGCCCCGAGGGCGTCACGCATCTGGTGGCGCAGCGCATGACCGACCGCTCCCACGATCTGATCGGCCTCGCCAACGAATCCCTCAGTCGCAAGCATCCGGTGCCGGCAGGCCCCGCGCTGATCGAGCCGCTGAACGACGACCGACGCGACCACGGCGACAACTCACCGCAAAAGATCCGCCACCCCCGCAACGTCCGCATCCTGCCGCCGTCACGGGATTTTCATTGAGGGTCGTGCTACGGCGACGCTCTCTCACCGTCACCCTGAGGAGGCCGCGGAGCGGCCGTCTCGAAGGGCGAACGGCCCGGCTTTCTCCGTGCGGCTGCCAGCGGGGCCGTGCATCCTTCGAGGCGCGCAAGTGCGCGCACCTCAGGATGACGGGGCGACCATGAATGTCGTGTTCCTCTAAAAATTCACCCGGTTCGAGATCGCGCCGTCGACGACGAGGTTCGAACCTGTTGTGAACGAGGAGATCGGGCTCGCCAGGAACACCGCTGCGCTCGCGATCTCCTGCGGCGTCGCCATGCGGCCGGTCGGATTGCGCGCCAGTGCGTCCTGGTACATCTTGGGCGCGTTCTGCTCGACCATGTTCCAGACGCCGCCCTTGAAATACACGGTGCCCGGCGACACCACGTTGACGCGGACTTTCTTCGCCGCGTATTGCCGCGCCAGTCCCTTTGCCATGTGCACCAGCGCCGCCTTGATCGGGCCGTAGGAGCCGGCGCGATCGGCTTGCGCTGCCGAGATCGACGAGATGAGGACGAAGGCCGCATCGCCGGTCTTTTCGCCGCTTGCTTCGAGGAACGGACGCGCTGCCTCGAAGGCGTTCACCGCGCCGAGCACGTCGAGCCGGAAATTCTGCTCCCACGATTCCGGATCGCCGCCTTGCGCCATGGCGCCGGCGTTGGAGAACAGCATGTCGATGCTGCCCAGTTCGGCCGCGGCATCCGCAATCCACGATTTCAGCGCCGCGCCGTCGGTGATGTCGACGGCGCTGCCGGTGGCGCGCACGCCGGCAGCCTTCAGCTCGGCCACGCTGGCCGCAACCTGCTCGGCATTGCGGGCGCACACCGCCACGCCTGCGCCTTCGCCGGCCAGCGTCGCCGCGATCGCCCGCCCGATGCCGCGCGTGCCGCCGAGCACGACGGCGTTTCGTCCCTTCAAACCCAGATCCATTCGCATGTCCTTTGCTGATGCGCGCGGACTGTAGCGTCCATCGCAGCACTGCGCGACCTCGATATTCCCTCGCGTCACGCGATTTTCATTGTAGCCAGGCGAATATCGCGGTGCACCCAATCCAATCCCGCCTTGTACGCCACAACTCAATTGCTATCGTCCCGCCGCCCGGACGATCGATCCGGGATCTGAATAACAACCATTCGGGAGCACTCCATGCGTTATTTCACTGCGCTCATCGGCGCGGCCTGCGTCGCGTTCGCTACCGCCACCGGCGCGTTTGCCCAGGTGGCGCCCAATCCCGACAATCCGAACGACGTCGTCGCCGATGCGCTCGCGCCGCCGCCCTATGGCGAGCCGATCAATCTGGAGACCGCCAAGAAGGTCGCCGCCGCGGCGGTCGCCGAGACCCAGAAGCGACACTGGAATGCGTTCTGCATCGCGATCGTCAATCCGGCCGGCGAGCTGGTCTATTTCGAGAAGCAGGACAACTGCCAATATGCCTCGATCGGTGTTTCGCAGCATAAGGCGCGCACCACGACGCGCTATCGCCGGCCCACGCTGGCGTTCGAAAACCTGATGGGCAAGGGAGCATACTTTTCCTATCTCGCGACGCTCGACGATGTGGTCGCCTCGCGCGGCGGGAATCTTCTTATCGTCGGCGGCAAGGTCGTCGGCGCCATCGGCGTCAGCGGCGGTTCGGGCTCGCAGGACAACGTGATCTCGCTCGCCGGCCAGGCCGCGCTGGAGTAGGGGCAACGACGTGATGCTTCTGCCGGGCTTCGGTCCGGCCGAAGTCCTCCGGCGCATGAATTGAGCGGGAATGAAAGATGGGTAGAGCGAAGCGAAACCCATCACCCCGTATCCGCGGCGCAAATGGGTATCGCTTCGCTCCATCCATCCTACAAGGCCGTCAATTATTTTGTTCGGCTTTTCAGAATTTAACTTGACGCCTGACCCAACTCAGATGTTCAATGCGTCCGTCTCACCCGATGAGGGGCGCTTCGCGGTCGTCACGAACGTGGGTCGAGATGCGGTGGACGCGGAATGCGCAACTGACGAGTGCGCATGAGGCGGACGGCGAAGTCGTGTGGTCCTGACGCCCTAGTGGCAGGTGTCCCCAAGCAAGGCGTGACAGCGTTTTGCGAAGGCGGTGACAAACAAGCCCAGTCTCGCCGGGGAGAGCACGAAATAAGCCGTAAAGCCATCGCGCAGGGAAAGCCGGATTGCTCCGGTTACACCTGTGGTCCTACCTCCCGTGCTTTTTGTTGCACGGGACCCATGGGTGCAATCGGCACCCGGCTTTCCCTGCGCCCTCTGATCGCAAGAGGGCACGACAAAACGCAACGCTCGGACAGATCATGTCGCGAGAGTGCTGAAGTGTGCCTTACACGAGAATGCTGACGTGGGGCTTACAAGTGGCTCAAATTCGGTGTCGTCCCATAACCACAAATGTTGATTGTCTCGAGACGCTGGGGCCACAGCGTCGTATAACGATGATCACCTGTGGTTATGGATCCTTGCTCCCGTGCGCAATTGCGCACTAGGCAGGGACGACGGTTGAATGCGGTCTTGCAGCCGCAGCTACTCCACCGCCGCACCGACCGGCGGTCCGCCCGGCGGACGGTGCAGGAAGGTGATCGATGCATAGGCGCCGACCCACGAGCCAAGTGCGGCGAAGGCGACATACACCCAGTTTTCGGTGTAACTGATCACCGCATAGGAGGAGAGCAGATACCAGATGCTGCTCCAGGTCGCCGCCGGCACGCGCTTGCGCGCCACGACCGCCGAGGTGAACATGACATAGACCGCGTCGGTGGCCGCGGTCGCGATGAAGACCGCGCCGGCGGTGAGGGGATCGATGGCAGCCATTGCAACTCCTGCAGAGCTAAGTATGACGGTCGGGTTCGGGCACCGCCTTATTGTCATCATGCGCAGGCATAGAATAATCGCAAAGAGGAATGCGCATGCAGGGCATCCGTGAAATCCTCGCCGATATGTGGACCGGCGCCGGCGGCGCGCCGTCCGCGCTCGACGCGGTCCGGCTGACCGGCAGCGAGCCGCAGCTGCCGTCGTCGTTCCGGGTCGCAGCCGCGGCGCAGGCTCCGATCGCCGCAGCCGGGCTTGGCGCGGCCGAGATCTGGAAGGCGCGCTGCGGCGAGCGGCAGGAGGTCGCGGTCGACATGCGCCACGCCGTCGTCGAATGCCGCAGCGAGCGTTATCTGCGCGTCGACGACAAGCCGCCGCCGCCGGCCTGGGACAAGATCGCCGGCGTCTACCGTGTCAAAGACGGGCGCTTCGTCCGCCTCCACACCAATTTCCCGCATCACCGCGACGCCGTCTGCAAGGTGCTGGGCTGCAACGCCGAGCGTGACGACGTCCAGGCGGCGCTGATGCAGTGGGATGGCGAGGCGTTCGAGACCGCGGCCTATGCCGCCGGCGGCGTCGTCGCCCTGATGCGCTCGCACGACGAATGGTCGGCGACGCCGCATGCCAAGGAGCTTGCAAAACTGCCGCTGATCTCGATCGAGAAGATCGGCGAGGCCGCGCCAAAGCCGTGGCCTGCCGGCGACCGCCCGCTGGCCGGCATCCGTGTGCTCGATCTGTCGCGCGTGATCGCAGGTCCCGTTGCCGGCCGCACGCTCGCCGCGCATGGCGCCGACGTGCTGCTGATTTCGGGCCCCGATCTGCCTGATATCCCCTGGCTCACCATCGACACCGGCCGCGGCAAGCTCGCGAGCTTCGTCGAGCTGAAGAGCGAGGAGGGACGGCGGGTGATGCGCGGTCTGGTGGCGCAGGCCGATATTCTCTCCCAGGGCTATCGTCCGCAGGCGATCGCGCGCCTCGGCTTCTCGCCGGAGGACGCCGCGCGCATCAACCCCGGGATCGTCTATGTGACACTCTCGGCTTATGGCCATGCTGGCCCATGGGCGGAGCGCCGCGGCTTCGATTCGCTGGTGCAGACCACGACCGGCTTCAATCATGCCGAGGGACAGGCGGCCGGCATCGACGGCCCGAAGGAATTGCCGGCCCAGATGCTCGATCACGCCACCGGATACTTCATGGCCTTCGGCGCCATGATGGCCAGGGCACGCCAGGCGCGCGAGGGCGGCAGCTGGCACGTTCGGGTGTCGCTGGCGCAGACCGGGCGCTGGCTGTGGAATCTCGGCCGCCTCGAAGCGGGCCTTGCGACCGCGGATCTGACCGCGGATGCGGTGCAGCCCTTCATCGAGCAGCTGCCATCAGGCTTTGGCACGCTGAGCTCGGTCCGGCACGCGGCCGTCCTGTCGAGGACCCCGGCCCGTTGGTCCCGTCCGGCCATGCCGCTCGGCAGCCATCCTCCGGAGTTTCCTGCCCCGGAGTTTCCCGGATGAGACATTCAGCAGCCATTCAGGGTATCCAAACTTTAACGACAGGCACTGCCGAAGTGCGATTTTTAGGTTGTTTGAAACGCCAATTCGGCACTATTAGCGCACCGCTGGGGCTGTCCCGCCGGAAGCTGCAACGATCGACCCCGCGGACCGCATGCTGAAAGAGTTTACCAAGAGAATGCAGAGCTTTAGCCGTCCGCGCCTGCTCGTGGCCGCGGCGGTGCTGGCGGCTGCCTGCGCGGGCGCCTATGGCTATACGCGTTTCGGCTCGGACAAGCAGACATCGTCAGAAGTCTCCAGCCAGTCCCGCAAGGGGGGGACGCGTTATGCGCCGTCGCCGGCCGAGTGGGCCAGCCTGACCTTCCAGAACGTGACTGAGCACACCTTCCGCTCCGAACTGGTGACGGAGGGCAAGATCGGGATCGATGAGGACCGCTCCACCCCGGTCTACTCGCCCTACACCGGGCGCGTCACCCGCCTGCTGGTGCGGCCGGGCGATTCTGTGGTGAAGGGGCAGCCGCTGTTCGTGATCGAGGCGGCCGACACTGTGCAGGCGCAGAACGATTACGTCGCGGCGATGACCGGCCTCAACAAGGCACAGTCGGCGCTCGACCTCGCGCAGATCCAGGAGAAGCGCGCCAAGGACCTGTCCGAGGGCAAGGCGATCCCGCTGAAGGACTATCAGCAGGCGCAGACGGCGCTGGTGCAGGCGCAGAACGATGCGCGCTCGGCGCAGACGCTGTTGGAAGCGGCGCAGAACAAGCTGCACATCCTCGGCTTCGGCGACGATGCGATCGTGACGCTGCAGCAGAAGGGCCGCCTCAATCCGGAGACGACGGTGTTCGCGCCGATCGGCGGCACCGTGGTCCAGCGCAAGGCCGGCCCCGGCCAGTATGTCTCGACCGGCGCCAGCGACCCGGTCTACGTGATCGGCGATCTCTCGACGGTCTGGCTGATCGCCTTTGTCCGCGAATCCGACGCCGACAGCGTTGCGGTCGGGCAGGACCTCTCCTTCAGCGTGATGGCGCTGCCGGGCAAGGTGCTGACCGCTCGCGTCAACTATGTCGCCGCCGCGATCGACGCGACCTCGCGCCGGCTTCTGGTCCGCGCCACCATCGACAACGCCGACAATCGGCTGAAGCCCGAGATGTTTGCCAATGTGACGCTTTATTCGAAGGGCGACCATCCGGCGGTCGGCGTGCCGAAGCAGGCGCTGATCTACGAGGGCGACCAGGTGCGGGTCTGGGTCGCGAGAGCCGACGACAAGACGATCGAGCTGCGCCAGATCAAGCCCGGGCTCATCAATGGCGACCTCGTCGAGGTGGCCGGCAATCTCAAGCCGGGCGAGCAGATCGTGACGAAGGGAAGCCTCTTCATCGACCGCGCCGCGTCAGGCACGTAAGAGCATGATCCGGAAAAGTGGGAACCGGTTTTCCGAATAGATCATGCTCAACAAGAAAAGTCCCTTCCAGTTGAAAGCGCCGATCTGAATGGATCGCCTCGTCGCCCTTGCCGCCAATCGCCGCTATTTGATGGTGGCCATGTTCGTCGCCGTCTTCATCGGCGGCCTGCTTGCGTTCAAGCAGCTCAACATCGAGGCCTATCCCGATCCGACCCCGCCGATGGTCGACATCGTGACGCAGAGCCCGGGTCTCTCGGCCGAGGAGATCGAGCGCTACATCACGATCCCGATCGAAACCCAGGTCGCCGGCATCAAGAACCTCAAGACCATCCGGACCATCTCGCTGTACGGTCTCTCCGACGTCAAGCTGCAGTTCTCCTTCGACTACACCTATGACGAAGCGCTGCAGCAAGTGCTCAACCGCCTCTCGCAGCTCGCGCCGCTGCCGGGCAACGTGCTGCCGGGCATCTCGCCGCTCAGCCCGATCGGCGAAATCTTCCGCTACCGGCTGAAGGGGCCGCCGAACTACAGCGTGCTCGACCTCAAGACGCTGCAGGACTGGGTGCTGCAGCGCCGCTTCCGCGCGGTGCCCGGCGTGATCGACGTCACCGGCTGGGGCGGCAAGACCAAGACCTACGAGATCCAGGTCGACTTCAACAAGCTGGTCGCCAACGGCCTGACGCTGCCGCAGGTCTTGCAGGCGGTTTCCAACGCCAACATCAATGTCGGCGGCAACACCGTGAACATCGGCTCGCAATCGGCCGTGGTGCGCGGCGTCGGGCTGATCCGCTCGATCGACGACCTCGCGAACACCATGGTCTCGCAGTCCGGCGGCAACCCGGTGCTGGTCCGCGACATCGCCCATGTCACGATCGGCGAGAAGCCGCGGCTCGGTATCGCCGGCCTCGACAATGACGACGACATCGTGCAGGGCATCGTGCTGATGCGGCGTGGCGAGCAGAGCTCGCCGACCATCACCCGCGTCGAGCAACTCGTCCACGAGATCAACCATTCCTCGATCCTGCCGCCGGGCGTGAAGATCGAGCGCATCTACGACCGCAAGGACCTGATCGAGCTCACCACCCACACGGTGCTGCACAACATGGTGGTCGGCATCCTCCTGATCGTGCTGCTACAGTGGATCTTCCTCGGCGATCTGCGCAGCGCGCTGATCGTCGGCGCGACGATCCCGTTCGCGCTGTTCTTTGCCGTGATCATCCTGGTGCTGCGCGGCGAGTCCGCCAATCTGCTGTCGGTCGGCGCGATCGATTTCGGCCTGATCGTCGACGCCACCGTGATCATGGTGGAGGCGATCTTCCGCCGGTTGTCGCAGACAACGGCGCTGTCGGACGCCGAGCAGGCGCATATCTCCGACGACACGATGATGGGGATGAAGAGCCACGCGATCCTGTCGGCGGCCGCCGACGTGTCGCGCTCAATCTTCTTTGCAGCCGCGATCATCATCGCCGCGTTCCTGCCGCTGTTCACGCTGAGCGGCGTCGAAGGCAACATCTTCGGTCCGATGGCGCGCACCTATGCCTACGCGCTGGCCGGCGGCCTGCTTGCGACCTTCACGGTGACGCCGGCGCTGAGCGCGATCATCCTGCCGGCGCATATCCACGAGACCGAGACCTGGATCGTCAAGAAGCTCGATGCGATCTACGTGCCGGTCCTGAACTGGGCGATCGCCAACCGCAAGATCGTGATGGCCGGCGCCGCCGGCCTCGTGGTCATGACCATCATCTTCGCGCGCTTCCTCGGCCTCGAATTCCTGCCCAAGCTGGAAGAGGGCAATCTGTGGATCCGCGCCACGCTGCCGCCGACGATCTCGCTGCAGGAAGGCAACGCCTACGTCAACGAGATGCGGAAACTGATCCGCAGCCGCCCGGAGGTGGTCTCGGTGGTGTCGCAGCACGGCCGACCCGACGACGGCACCGACGCGGCCGGGCTGTTCAACGCCGAATTCTTCGCGCCGCTGAAGCCCGCCGGCGAATGGCCCGATACCCACGACAAGGACGTGCTCACCGCGCAATTGCTGACGCAACTGCAGGAGAAGTTCCCGGGCGTCGAATTCAACTTCTCGCAATATCTGCAGGACAACGTCTCGGAAGCGGTGTCCGGCGTGAAGGGCGAGAACTCGATCAAGCTCTACGGCAACGATCTGCAGGCGCTGACCGACACCGCCAACAAGATCAAGTCGGTGCTGTCGACCGTTCAGGGAGTCACCGACCTTGCGGTGTTCACCTCGCTCGGGCAGCCGACGATCCAGATCGACGTCGATCGGGCGCGTGCCGCGCGCTATGGCCTGTCGCCGGGCGACATCAACGCCACGATCAGGGTCGCGGTCGGCGGCGACAGCGCCGGCGACCTCTATGAGCCCGGCAGCGACCGGCACTTCCCGATCATCGTCCGGCTTGCGCCGGAATATCGCAAGAGCGCGGAGGCGATCCAGAACCTGCGGATCGGGGTGGCGAACGCCAATGGCGGCATCACCCAGATCCCGCTCAGCGAAGTTGCCTCGATCAAGCTGATCTCCGGCGCGGCCTATATCTACCGCGAGCAGCAGGAGCGCTATCTGCCGATCAAGTTCTCGGTGCGCGAGCGCGACCTCGGCAGCGCGATCCGGGAGGCGCAGCAGAAGATCGAGGAGCAGGTGCAGCTGCCGCCGGGTTCGCGTGTCGAGTGGGTCGGCGAGTTCGGCAATCTGCAGGATGCGATCAAGCGGCTGTCGATCGTGGTGCCGATCAGCCTGGCGCTGATCGCAGTGCTGCTGTTCTTCAACTTCGGCTCGATGGTCGACACTCTGCTGGCGATGAGCGTGATCCCGATGGCGATCTTCGGCGGCGTGCTCGGGCTGCTGATCTCGGGGATTCCGTTCAGCGTGTCGGCGGCGATAGGCTTCATCGCGCTGTTCGGCATCGCCGTGATGGACGGCATCATCATCCTGTCGCAGTTCAACCAGCTGATCGACGAAGGCTATGACCGGATGCGCGCGGTGATCCGCACCGGCGAGTTGCAGCTGCGTCCGGTGCTGATGACCTGCGTCGTGGCCGGCGTCGGCCTGCTGCCGGCGGCGGTGTCGGAGGGGATCGGCTCCCAGGTGCAGAAGCCGCTCGCCATCGTCGTCGTCACCGGCATGATGCTGGCGCCGCTCGTTATCCTGATCACGCTGCCGGTCCTGATCTCCTATTTCTCACGCCGGCCGAAGGACAACGTCAGGTGAAGCCGTAGAGCCGTGCCGGATTGTCGACCAGGATGGTCTTGCGGACTGCGGCGTCCGGCGCCCAGACCGGCAGCTGGTTGAGGAGGCGGCCGTCGTCGATCTGGTACAGCGGCGTCACGTCGGTGACATTCTTGCCTTGCGGCGTCACCGAATCCGGGTGCGGCCAGTCGGTGCCCCAGACGACGCGCTCGGCATTGGCCGCGATCAGTGCCTGCGCCAGCGGCGTGGCGTCGGCATAGTCGGGCGCGAGCTTGGAGGCGCGGTAGGCGCCGGAAATCTTGACGTAGGCCTTGCCCGACTTGACGAGCGCGAGCAGGTCGGCAAATCCCGGCTGGCCGGTGCCGAGCGCGGCCTCGGCGCCGCCGAAATGGTCGAACACGACCGGCACCGGCGCTGTCGCGACCAGATCCTTGATCGCGGAGATCATGGCGAGGCTGGTGAACAGCTGCACGTGCCAGCCGCGCGCCTTC
Organism: Bradyrhizobium sp. 26S5; assembly: GCF_036923295.1. Lineage (NCBI taxonomy): Bacteria > Pseudomonadati > Pseudomonadota > Alphaproteobacteria > Hyphomicrobiales > Nitrobacteraceae > Bradyrhizobium > Bradyrhizobium sp. 26S5. The sequence continues at coordinate 3,206,413 of NZ_CP145948.1, forward strand.
ATCCGCTCGATCGCTGCCGTGAAGCGCTGCCGGCCGACATTGGGATCATTGACGCCGCCGGTCGCGAGGTTGAGGCGGATGCCGCGGAAGCCGGCCTTGTGCATGGCGTCGAGATCGCCCTCGCTGGTCTTGTCGTCGATCACCGCGACGCCGCGCGCCGTCGGCCCGCGGGCCGTCATGCCGAACAGCGACGACGAATTATCGGGGCCGTAGACGCTCGGCGTCACGATCACCACGCGCTCGACATGCAGCGCCTTGTGCAGCGCGCTCATCTCCTCCGGCGAGGCCGGCTCCGGCGTATAGACGCGGCCGGCGAAGAACGGGAACTTGTCGGGATCGCCATGGATGTGGGTGTGGCAGTCGCACGCACCGGCAGGCACGTCGAAGTTCACCGGGGTGGATGGTTGCGATGGCTTGGAAAAAGCGTTGCTGCTGGTCATGGTCACTCCGGCTGCGATGGAAGCCAGCATCATATCGCGTCGCGTCAGCATTGGACGTCTCCCTGCGTGCTCGGCTGTTATGCGCGTGAACCGCGCGCCGGCATTATCGGTTGCCGGCGGGGGCGGAGGTTATCGGCGGAGAGCGCGGGCGGGAAGGGCCGGTTCGATGTGCGAACGGTTCCGCAACGCCTATTGTCCCGACGGCGTGCGCAGGCCGTGCCAGGCGTCGCGGACTTGATGGTAGTGCACCTCGGGCAGATAGTCCGGCGTCTTGAGATTGAGCGTCTTGACGTCGAGCCGTCCGGTCGCGCTGAGCAGCGTGTAGGAGGCGATCACGCGGTCGCGCTGCGCACCGATCAGCCGTGCCCGGGCCGTGATCAAATCCTGCTGGGCGTTGAGCACGTCGACGGTGGTGCGCTGGCCGCCGGCGGCTTCCTTCTGCACGCCGGCCAGCGCAACCTCCGCAGCCTTCACCTCGGACTCGGAGGCCGACACCGCGATCTTGGCCCCTTCATTGGCGACCCACGCGCTGACCACGGCGGTCTTGGCCTGATTGCGGACCTGATCCAGCACGAGCCGGCTCTGCGCCGCCACTTCCTTGGCCTGCCGGGTCTGCGACGCCGCGGTGCCGCCGTCGTAGATCGGCTGCGTGAGCTGGCCGATCACCGAGGCTTGATCGGTGCCGAAGGTGCCGAGCGTGGGGTCGCTGTCGCGGCTGCGGCTGACGCTGCCCTGCACCGAGACATTCGGCATCAGGCTGCTCTCGGCGACGCGGATCGAGGTCGAGGCGATGTCGACGTCAAAGCCGGCCGCGGTCACGGCGGGGTGTTCGCGCAACGAGAGCACTATCGCATCTTCACGGTTGCGCGGCAGCAGCCGGTCGATGGTCTCAGCGGGACGCAATTGGGAGGGCGGGTTGCCGACCACCTGGGCATAGGTGGCCTGGCTGATCGCGAAGTTGACCTCGGCGGCGTTGAGATCGGCGAGGCCGCGGTTGAGCCGGGCCTCGGCCTGGGCCGTATCGGTCGGCGTGACGTCGCCGGCATTGAGGCGGCGCTGCGTGATCGCCTGGGTCTCCTTCAGGAAGGCGACATTGGCGCGCTGCGCCTCGACCAGCGTCTGGTTGGCCAGCACGTTGGTGTAGGCGGTGACGGCGTCGAGCAGCACGCCCTGGCCGACATTGCGCAGGGCCTCGCGGCCGGACTGCACCTGCAGTTCGGCGACGCGGACGCTGTTGGCGGTCTTGAAGCCGTTGAACAGGGTCTGGGTCACCGTGACCCCGATCTGCCACGGCTTCAGCGTCGCGGTCTGGATGACGTTGCCGGGCAGCTGGTCGCGCACCGCCTGAAGGCCGACCGAGAGGCCGGCGATGATCTGCGGGCGGTAGGCGGCCAGCGCCTGCGGCACGTTCTCGTCGGTGGCACGCTGCCGCGCCCGCTCGGCATTGAGCTGCGGATTGGTCTGATACGCCTTGACCAGGGCTTCGGGCAGGCTCTCGGCACGGGCCGCGGTATCAGCCAGCAGCGCACATGCCAGGGCGCCGAGGCCGATGCCCGACAAAAGCACGCGCCTCGCTACATCGCCAACCCTCGCGGCACGCTCAACCATGTGATCCCGCAAACCAAAACCCCGGCAATCCGCCTCCGCCGACGCCGCCGACACATCTACCTGTTTAGGGGGCCGTGCCGCCACAGGCAAACCGCCACGCGACATCTGCACATCATTTCAGTTCTTGTCTGTTGCCGGTTCGTCACAGGCGAACGCAACGGTCATATGAAGTATAAGCTCGAACCGTCCGCCGCCGATTCTGTGGCGCCGGTTATCCGCTGCCTGCTCCGGGTTCATTGCTGATGCCCACATTCTTCTCCGACCCCGAGGCGATCGCGGAGCACATCGTTCGTGACGTCGGAACCGAGCTGGTGGTCGGGCTGCCGCTCGGCCTCGGCAAGGCCAACCACATCGTCAACGCGCTGTACGCGCGCGCGGTGGCCGACCGCTCGATCAATCTGACGCTGTTCTCCGCGCTGACGCTGGAAAAGCCGAAGCCGAAGAGCCTGCTCGAACAGCGCTTCATCGGTCCGGTGATCGATCGCCTGTTCGGCGGTTATCCGGATCTCGCCTATGCGGAGGCGCTGCATCGCGGCGCGCTGCCGCCCAACATCAAGGTGATCGAGTTCTTCTTCCTCGCGGGGCAGTGGCTGCATCAGCCATTCGCCCAGCAGCACTACATTTCCGCCAACTACACCCATGCGGCGTCATATCTGCTGTCGCGCGGACTGAATGTCGTGCCCCAGCTGGTCGCCAAGCGCGTGGTCGACGGCGTGCCGCGCTACAGTTTGAGCTGCAACACCGACACGACCCTCGACGTGCTGCGTGCGCGCGCGCAGGGGCGGGCGTCATTCAAGCTGATCGGCCAGGTCAATTCCGAGCTGCCGTTCATGCCCGGGCCCGGCGATTTGCCGGCGGATGAGTTTGCGGCGGTGCTCGACAGTCCCGACACAGACTTCCCGCTGTTCGCGCCGCCGTCGGAGCCGATCAGCGACACCAAATATGCGATCGGGTTGCATGCCGCCGGTCTGGTCCGCGACGGCGGCACGCTGCAGATCGGGATCGGGCAAGTCGGTGATGCGCTGGCGCAGGGGCTCGTGGTCCGCCACCACGACAATGCGCAATTCCACGACATCATGCAGCGCCTTGCGCCCGGTCGCGCACAGCTCGGGGCGGCCGAGACCGCGCCGTTCGAGAAGGGCCTCTATGGTGTCAGCGAGATGTTGTTCGAGGCGTTCCTCGGGCTGATCGACGCCGGCATCCTCAAGCGCGACATTGGCGGCGTGACCCTGCACGGCGCATTCTTCCTCGGCCCGCAGTCGTTCTACCGGGCGCTGCGCGAGATGCCGCCGGAGCAATTGGCGCGCATCCAGATGATGCCGGTGTCCTTTACCAACGAGATATTCGGCGACGAGGACGGCAAGCGCCGCGCCCGCGTCGATGCGCGCTTCGTCAACAACGCGATGATGGCGACGCTTCTCGGCGCTGCGATCTCGGATGGTCTGGAGAATGGCCAGGTCGTCAGCGGCGTCGGTGGTCAGTACAATTTCGTCGCGCAGGCGTTCGCGCTCGAGGGCGCGCGTTCGGTGCTGGCGCTGGAGGCGACCCGCCAGTCCGGGAAACAAGCGCAGTCGAACATCCGCTGGTCCTACGGCCACGAAACCATTCCGCGGCACCTGCGTGATATCTTCGTCACCGAATACGGCGTCGCCGATGTCAGAGGGAAGTCCGACGCCGATGTCATTGCAGCGATGCTGCAGGTGACGGATTCCCGCTTCCAAAGCGAGCTGATGCGGCAGGCCAAGGATGCCGGCAAGCTGCCGCGCAATCACGAGATCCCGGCCGCGCATCGCGAAAACTATCCAGAGCGGATCAGCGACGCGCTGAAGCCCGCGCGCGACGCTGGGCTTCTGCCGTCATTCCCGTTCGGCAGCGATTTCACCGACGTCGAGCAGCGGCTGATTCCGGCTTTGCAGATATTGCAGCAGGCACAGCGTACGCCGCTGCAACTCGCGGGCCTGCTGTGGCAGGGCATACGGCACCCGCCCAATTCTGCCGACCGCGAATGCCTGGCGCGGCTTGGTCTCGACAAGCCGACGCATTTTGCCGAGCGCGCCTATCGCGCGCTCGTCACCGCAGCATTGCAGCGAAGCCGAACGGGTTAGCGGTTCTTGTTGACCGGCTTGCGCTTCTCGATGAAGGCCGCCATGCCCTCGGCGCGATCCTCGAGCGCGAAGGTCGAGTGGAACAGGTTGCGCTCGACATTCATACCTTCCGCGAGCGGCGTCTCGAACGCGCGGTTGATGGCTTCCTTGGCCATCGCGACGGCCGGACGCGACATCGAGGCGATCTTCTCCGCTGCGGCGAGCGCCTCTTCCATCAGCTTGTCGGCCGGAACGATCCGCGACACGAGGCCCGAGCGCTCGGCTTCCGCGGCATCCATCATCCGCCCGGTGAGGCAGAGGTCCATCGCCTTCGACTTGCCGATCGCGCGGGTCAGGCGCTGCGTGCCGCCGATGCCGGGAATGGTGCCGAGGGTGATTTCCGGCTGGCCGAACTTGGCGGTGTCGGCGGCGATGATGATGTCGCACATCATCGCCAGCTCGCAGCCGCCGCCCAGCGCATAGCCCGCGACCGCCGCGATGGTCGGCTTGCGGCAACGGGCCACGCGGTCGCCGCCGATCGCGGTGAAGTCGCTGTTGAACATGTCGATGAAGCCCTTCGGTTGCATCTCCTTGATGTCGGCGCCGGCCGCGAAGGCCTTCTCGCTGCCGGTGATCAGGATGCAGCCGATCTTGTCGTCGGCCTCGAGATCGTCGATCGCCGCGGCGATCTCGCGGAACACGCCGAACGACAGCGCATTCAACATTTTCGGCCGGTTCAGCGTGATGACGCCGACCGGTCCCTTGCTTTCGACGATGATGAATTCGAACGTAGCCATAGACGCAAACCCCATGCTGATTTGGCGGGCAATGTGCCCGCTGGCGGGATGCGCTTCAAGTGGCTGAAACGAGGCACCGGGCCGCGGTGCGGCGCACCCCGCGCCGCAGCCGCAAGCACTCTGGCTAGGCCATGAACATGCGCGCGGCGGAGGCCACCGTGAGCAGGGCGCCGAAGCCGATGAAGATCTTCCCGATCAGCGACGTCTGGTCCAGGCTCGAGCTGTCGCTGCTCGCCAGAACCGGCGCCGGCTTGGGTGCAGCTACGGCGACCGCCGGCGGCGCCTCCTGCTGGGCGGTCTGCGGTTGAGCCTGCGGCTGTTCCGCCGGCTGCTCCTGCTGCAGGGCCCGGTCGACATCGTTGAGCTGGTCGGATGCGACCACGTTGCTGTCAGGCTGCGCGTCGGCGGGCTTGTCGGCCGCGGCAATCAACGCGTTGGCCTTCACCGTCGTCGCGGCCGCGTTGTCGTCGCCCGAGGTCAGCTCCGCATTGGCATTGGCGACCGTGGCAGGCATGCCTGTCGAGGTGACGCTGCCGGCGTCGTTACCGGCGGTCTTCTTGCTCTCGGATTTGTCGGAAGACTGGTGACGCGCATGGCGCCGGCCATGCCGCGAACTCTGCGGCGCGGACTTGTCGGTGGTCGCGGTGTCGGATTTCGCCGCCGATGCGTCCGAACCGGCCGCATGCGCCGGCAACGGACCGGCAAGACCCATGAAAAGCCCGGTAAGCCCTGTCGCTACCATCAAGGCCAAGCACCCGCTGGCTTTGATCTTCATTTTGGTGATCTCCCCATTTCGCCCGCCCGAGGGCGAAAAAAGACCCCGCTGCGTGTCCACACCGGGGCAGAAAAAGGGAATCTTCGGGCTTCCGGGGGCAAAAGCTGGGCAATTTCGTCCCAGTGCGTGATCGACGGCAGCAGCACCGATGCTTGTCGAAGCGATCAATGTTATGAGCCGTGACGTCTGGAAACCCGCCGGAGCGATTCTTTGGAGCTGATCCTCGGCGCGGTCTTGTCGGAGGATGATGATCACGAACTCGTGATCTCTTGGCTTGCCGCGTAACGAACTGAAAGATCGGCCGAATTGCAATTCAGGAGCCTGCGTGCGCGAACGTGAGGATGAATGGACCGACCTGATGCGGTCGGCCATTTCAGGCGATGACGCGGCGTATCACCGCCTGCTCAAGGCCATCACGCCGGTACTCCGTGCCGCGACGCGCCGTGGCTTGGCGCGCGCGGGACAACCGGTCGATCAGTCCGAGGACATCGTGCAGGACATCTTGCTGGCGGTACATTTGAAGCGGCAGACTTGGGACACCAACGCGCCGTTCGCGCCGTGGCTGTTCGCGATCGCGCGCAACAAGCTGATCGACGCACTACGCCGCCGCGGCAGGCGCATCTTCGTCAACATCGACGATTTCGCCGAGACGCTGCCGGGGGAAACGCCGGAGCCGACGGCGTCGCCGAGCGAGGTGACCGCCCAGCTGCAGGCGTTGCCGGCACGGCAGCGCGACGTGCTGCAGTCGATTGCGGTCGACAGTGCCTCGATCAAGGATACCGCGGCGAAGTTCTCGATGAGCGAGGGCGCGGTGCGGGTCGCGCTGCACCGCGGGCTTGCGAGCCTGACCGCGAAATTACGGGACCGATGAGCATGGATACGGATCAACTCATTCGAACCCTTGCCGCCGACAATGCCTATCGTGCGCGGCCGGTCGGTCTTGCGCTGATGCTGGCGCTGCTGGCGGCGGCGCCGGTCTCGCTCCTGATCTTCTTCGCCGAGCTCGGCGTGCGGCCCGACGTGATGACCGCAATGCGCAATCCGTTCTTCGACCTGAAGTTCGCGGTCACGCTGGCGCTCGCCGCCTCGGCGATCGCGGTCAGCCTGCATCTGTCACGGCCGGAAGCCTCGCTGCGCGGCTTCGGCTGGTGGCTGCTGATTCCGGCCGGCATCCTCGTTGCTGCGATCAGCGGCGAGATGATGATGCCGCAGCGTACGCCGATGATGACGCGGCTGATCGGCAGGAACTCGATGGCGTGCATGACTGCGATCCCGGCGATGTCGCTGCCGCTGTTGGTCGGCGCGCTGTACGGGCTCCGGCAGGGCGCCCCGGCGCGGCCCGCGGTCGCCGGTGCAATCGCAGGCCTGCTCTCGGCCGGACTGGCGGCGACGATCTATGCGTCGCATTGCACCGATGACTCGCCGCTGTTCGTCGCCACCTGGTACACGCTGGCGACCGCGATCGTCGCGAGCGTCGGCGCCCTGATGGGACAGCGGGCGCTGCGATACTAGAGCGTTTTCGAGCGAAGCGGGTACCGGTTCGCGTGAAGAAAACGCGTCAAAACTAGAGTCTAGAGCTCCCGTTCCGATTCAATCGGAACGGCAAGGGCTCTAGGCCGCGGGCGCGGACTGCTGCATGCGATGGAAGCGGAGCACCTGCTGCGCGGTGGATGGCCGCAGCCGCTCATAGGTGTCCTTGCAGGCCTGCAGGTCGGTCGGCTCGCCGCCCGAGATTTCGTCGCGCAGATTGATGATCGCCCGCACCGTCGACCATGACAGGCTCGAGACCTTGGCCAGGATCATCACGCCCTCGGCGCGGGTTTCGATCATCATGTTCTCGGCGACGCTGACCGAGACATTGGCGAGCGCGGCGAGCGAGGCGTTGGTTTCGTCGAACTTGCCGGCCTCGGCGAAGGCTGCGAGCTGGAATTCGTCGAGCCGGCCGTCCTGGTAAAGCGACTTGACCAGCGCATGCGCGATCGCGGTGTCGGGCGTCACGGCTGCCGACGCCGAGCGCGCGCGTCGCGTGGCTTCCTTCACCGCGATCGGAATCTCCTTGGCCTGCTGCGGGATGGCAGCTTCGAGCCGCTGCCTGACCGCGTCCGAGGCCTTGGCGACCAGCTTGAGATAGAGATGCCGCGGGATGTTCGGCCGCAGGCCGACGCAGGTCGACAGATTGTCGTCGCCCTCGGCGCGGCTGACCAGGCGGGTGAAGCCGCGCTCGGTGAATTCGGCGCCCGGATTGTTGACCGCGCTCTGGATCACCTCGTCATTGCCACGCAGCACCAGCACATCGGTGACGGCGCCGCTCAGCGACTTGCGGTTCGAGATCGCGAGCAGATGCGCCTGGCTCTTGCTGCGCGCGGTCTCGATCAGGGTGTCGTCGTCAAGCCGCGGCGACAGCGTCAGCACCGGGCCGGCGACCTCGATCAGGTCGTCGAACGCCAGGGTGCGGATGGTCTGCGGCGGTGCGGTGTCGATCGGGGCGAGGCGGTTGGCGAGCAGCGCCTTGGCCGAGTTCTCGATGTGCTCGAGCAGGCATTGGAAGACGTCGTCGAACAGCACGATCTGCTCGTCCGAATAGTTCACGGAGCCGTTGATGAAGAGGTCGGTGACGCGACGCAGCGTCTCGACACGGCGGGCGACGGTGCCGTGGGCGAGGGTTGTCTGCAGCTCATCGAGCAGACTTTCGGGGGCGGTCGCGGGCTTCGAACTCATGACTCTGTCCTGGAGCGGTGGCGACGGCTTCTCCGGCGCCGAATAGGGAAATGAAAGGGTTCAGGCGCTGGCGATGCGGTTGCGTCCCCGGGCCTTGGCTGCGTAAAGCGCGCCATCGGCGCGGGCGAGTAATGTGTCGGAGTTTTCGCGCGGCTTCAGCGTCGTGACGCCGGCGGAGATCGTCACCTGCATGCCCGGCGAGAACGCGCTCCAGTCGAGATCGGCGATGATCTTGCGCAGCCGTTCGAGCGCGCGCATCGCCTGATCCTGCGACAGGTCGGGCAGTACGAGCAGGAATTCCTCGCCGCCGTAACGGCCGAAGCGATCGATGCTGCGGAGATTGGCGAACATGCCGATGGCGAAGGTGCGCAGCGCCTCGTCGCCGATCGGATGGCCGTAGACGTCGTTGATCCGCTTGAAATGGTCGAGGTCGATCAGCGCGACCGCGCAGGAGCTGCCGTTGCGGGCGCAGCGCGCGATCTCCTCTTCGAGCGTGCGCATGATGCTGCGGCGATTGGAGGTGCCGGTCAGTTCATCAATCTCGGCGAGCTCCTCGATGCGCCGGTAGGCCTCCTTCAGCTTCAGTCCGCTCTGATACAGCGATTGCTGCATCGAGCTGGAGAAGATGCCGAGATACATGCAGCGCCCGATCGTCAGCGCGAACACCAGCATGGTGGCGAGGCGGTCGATCCGCGTGCCGGTCGGCATCCCGATCGCCTTGTCGGTTCCGAGAAAGAGTGCAGCGAGGCCCAGCACCATGATGGTCCAGACGATCGCGGTCTGCCGTGCCGAGGTGCGCAGCGCGCCGAAGCCGAACACCACGAACAGGTTGCAGAGGAACAGCACGCCGACTTCCGGCGCGATGTAGGTGAATACCAGCAGGTTCACCATGTTGATCGCCGATTGCGGCGCGACCAGATAGTGGTCGCTGAAGCGCTCGTGGAAGCCGCGCTCCGACAGCAGCACATAGACGGCGACCAGCGAGAGGCCGGTCAAGGCGTAACTGGTCGCGACCAAAACGGATGTGGTGCCGGCATGCGCGTAGATCAGCAGCACCACGGCATCGAGCACGAAGCAGGCGGCGATCATCGATTGGATCTGGCGGCGCTGCCGGGCGCGGCGCGCGAGGCGGTCGACCGTCAGCCTGGGACGGCCGCTTTCCGATGCGCCCGTGATCGGGCCGGGAAGTGACGACGCAGCGCTGCCCATGGTCTCGCCGTTGGTGAAATCCGGCGAAAATCTAAGTGGGAAAGCCTTTAGGTTTGGTATCTTTGGGAACCGAATCTGCTCCGGTGAAATGCGGGCATCACCCTTGTTTCGTAAGGGGAATCCGTGTCCCGGGGCTGGCTGTGAGCGATCCTGCGAAGGGCCGGTGCCGGTGCTGACGTCGCGAGGGCGCTGGCTTGCCGGCAAAGCCTTGATATGGTCGCGCCGGACGGTGGGCGTCCGCGAGAGTGCTAAGTATTATGATACCTCTTCCTGAGTCTCGGGCGATTTTTCCTTATTGTGATCGCCGACTGTGTCATAGATCACACATGCGGTCTGGACATTGCCGTATTGTGAAGAATCTTGCCTCTCGCGTCGAACCACGCACCATCCCCCTCAGACCAACTTTGCGAGACGGCCATTGAGCGCGACACAGGCGGCTTCAGACGAGGTTCTGATCGCTCGGATCGCTCAAGGCGACCGGCTCGCCATGCAGGTGCTGTACGGACGGCATCATGTCAGGGTGTACCGCTTCGGGCTTCGGCTCGTGCGGGACGAACAGGTGGCGGAGGACCTCATCAGCGAGGTCTTTCTGGACGTGTGGCGTCAGGCGGGCAAATTCGAGGGACGATCCGCCGTTTCGACCTGGCTATTGGCGATTACCCGGTTCAAGGCTTTGTCTTCGCTACGGCGGAGGAAAGACGCCGAACTGGACGATGAGGCCGCGAACGCGATCGAGGACACGTCCGACGATCCGGAAACGGTAGTGCAGAAGAAGGACACCGGCGATACGCTGCGTAAATGCCTGAGGGGGCTATCGGCGGAACACCGGGAGATCGTCGATCTTGTCTACTATCACGAGAAATCCGTGGAAGATGTCGCTGAGATCGTGGGGATTCCGGAGAATACCGTGAAGACGCGCTTGTTCTATGCGCGCAAGAAACTTGCCGAGTTGCTGAAGGCAGCCGGTGTCGAGCGAGGTTGGCCATGATGGCTGCGAGCAAGAAGATGCTGGGTCAAGAACCCGATGATGTCGAGATGCTGCTGCCCTGGCACGCGGCCGGCACGCTGAACGCGCGCGATGCGCGCCGCGTCGAGGACGCGTTGGCGTCCGATCCGGAGCTGGCGCGGCAGTATGCCGTCATCCGCGAGGAATATGCCGAGACCATCGGCCTCAACGAGAGCCTCGGTGCGCCCTCGGCGCGCGCCATGCAGAAGCTGTTTGCCGCGATCGATGCCGAGCCAGAGCGCAAGCCGTCGGTGGGGGCGCGGATGTCGTCCGGGGTCTCCGAGTTCTTCGCAAAATTGTCGCCGCGGACGCTGGCCTGGTCGTCCAGCCTTGGTGCGGTCGTGGTGTTGCTGCAGGCGGGTGTGATCGGCGCGGTGCTGATGCGCGACCAGCCGGCTTCGATCCAGACCGCGTCGCTGGATGTCGCCGAACGCAGCGCGCCGGCACCGAGTGCGCCCAGTGCGGCGGCACCGATCACCCGTGACCTCGGCGCCGGCGTCGCGGCGGCGCCGACGCGGCTCCTGGTGCGCTTTGCGCCCGATGCCAGGATCGCCGACATCTCGACGCTGCTCGATAATTACCAGGCCTCGATCGTCGACGGTAAGGGCGGCATGTTCCGCCTGCAATTCCGTGCAATGGACAAGAGCGGCGTCGCCGCGCTGATTGCCCGTTTGCAGAAAGAGAAGATCGTCAACCTCGCGGTCGAAACGCCGTAGCCGGCGTCGGGCCGCTCTGCGCCTGGTTGACCTCGCCACGACCGCCGACGGCGGGACGTTGCCATCACCGCCGACGACTGGACCAGGGCGCTTCGTTGCAGCACCCGTGGACAAACCGCCGCAGCCCTCGCAGACGCCTGCCGGCAATAACACTTCCGTGAGCCGCGCGCTGCATGAACCCGCGCCGTCGATCGCAGCGATGATTCCGCTGTAAATCACAGTGATTTTCGGCGTCGAAGGCCGGCAATGGTGCGATGGAACCGGGTCGCCAAAGGTTAAAAAAATCGCTGAGGATTTGAACGTCCGCCATCCTGTCACGACTTATGTGTGTGGGAGCGGTTTATCCCTCCCCGGCTATATCAGGCGCGAGCGCCCATCCACCCCAAGCGCCCATATGGCTTTGACCCGTCCGGTTGTCCCCCCGGACGGGTCTTTGCTTTTGGGGCACCCCTGCATGACGGGCTCGCCGAACGCGGCCGATCATTCAACGGCGCGCAGCGCGGTCGCGACGCGATGGCTGCCGCGGGCGAGCGCATGCGACGGATTGCTGTGGATCATTCGGCTGCGCGGTGTCCGGACGCGCTTCGCATCACCACGATGCAAGTCGATGACTTGACGGGGGGCGCGCGAGAAACTCCGTAGTCGAGCGGACTTCTCTCATCGACCGTTCGCGATTAAGAATTTAGTTAGACTTTATTTACCTTTTCCACAGAATATCAGCGTCGCGTCCAGTTGATTCGGTTCGGTTGCGTCTGCGTCCGTTTCTTTCTCTACGGGCAAGTTGAATGACACATCGGACCGACGTGGCCAGGGGCCAGCAGATCGTTGCACGCTGGTGCAACCTGGCCGAGCAAAGGCTGGAACACCTTACCGAACTGTTCGAAACCGGACGCTGGCGCCGCTACCATAGCGAGCAGGCCTTTCTCGAGAACATCAGGGAAGCACGGGCCGCGGTCGAGATCTGGCGGTAATTGCTGTCGCGCGAGGCCTCGCTCGACAATTCGCCGATCGATCTGTCCTGGCTTGGCCGCGGCAAGTCGACATTGCCGCCGCCTTACATCTCGTCGGCGCCCTACGTCTCGCCGGCGCCGGAGCGCCGGTCGGAGGCTGCGACATTGGCGGAGGCCGCGATGAATGCGGTCGCGGCCGCGCTGGAGACGGCGACCGAAGTCCTGGAGGAGCCGCCCACCATGGCCGACGCGCCGCAGCCGATGATGCGGCCGCCGGTGCTCGACCTCGACACCATCCAGCGGCGCTATCCCTTGCTGCGCAACGCGCTGTAGCCGAACGGCCGGCCAATTCGCTCGAAATGCTCTAGCGCCGCACCGCGTTGGCGCCGACCACCAGCTGCGCAAATTGCTGGGCGCCACCTACTGACAGGTCAGTGGTAACAGGGCGGGCATGGTCGAGCCCGACCACCGCGCCGCGCGGGGTTTCCGAGATCATGTTGTTGTTGATCAGTGCGGTGCCGGCGCCCGGCACCACCGAGACACCGATGCCGACAAAGGCGTTGCGGACGACGTTGCCTGAAATCGCGACGTCGCGCAGATATTTGCCCCAGCCGGCGACGATGCCGAAGGTCGGCGCGTTCTCGATCACGTTGCCGGTGACGGCGCTGTCCGCCTCGACATAGATGCCGATGCCGGCCCCGTCGTTCGGGTCGGTGCCGACAGGGCGCTTCGGCAGCAAATTGCGGATGATGTTGCCCTGGACCACCGCGATGCGGCCGCCCTCGTTGAAATTGCACACGGAGACGCCGATCGCGGCGCCGTCGACCGTGTTGTTGGCGATCACCGCGGCCTCGAACGCGAACTCCGAGTAGAGCGCGACCTCGCGGACATTGCTGACGCTGTTGTCCGTGATGTGGATGTTGGAGGCGGAGTTGCCGCGCACCGCCGAGAAGTCGCAGTTCCTGATGCGGTTGCCACGCACGATCACGTTGCCGGCGCGGAACGCGTTGATGGCGTTGCCGTACTGCCCGGAGCCGCCGGGGCCGGCCTTGATGTCCTCGATCCGGTTGTCGGCGACGATCGAGCCGTCATCGCCGATCGCGCTGCGCAGGATCTCGATGCCGTTGTCGTTGGTGCCCTTGATGGTGTTGCGCGCGACCATCAGGCCGAGCGCGTCGAACGACACCAGCGCCGTAGTCGCGATGTCGGTGAAGATGTTGTTGCTGACGTCGCCCGACATCTGCTCGAACCAGATGCCGTTGCCGCCGCTGCCGGTGAACTGGCAATCGGTGATGCGGATGTCGCGGCCGGACAGGCAATGCACGAGGCCGCGCCGCGTCGGCAGCGGGACGTTGCCGCCGTCGAAGCTGAGGCCCATCAGGACGATGCCGCCGGCGCCTTCGCCTTCCAGCAGCGAGGCGCCGCCGTTGAACACCAGGCGGCTGGCGCCGCGCACGCCGATCAGCTGGCTGCCGGGCGCAAGCCGCAACAGCCCGGTGCGGTAGACGCCGGGCGGGAAGGCCAGCGGCACCTGCGCGCGCGCGGCATCATCGATCGCGCGCTGCAGATTGCGGGTCTGGTCGTCGGGACTGCCGGGGCGGACGCCATATTGCGTGACCTCGCGGCCGAGCGAGCCGGTAGAAGCCGCGGCGCGCGCAGCATCCGGCGACATCGCAAGCGCGCCGGCTGCGCCGGCGGCGGATGCTCCGATCAGATGGCGGCGGTTGACGTCCATGGTGCATGCCCTCGCAGGAAGACGCGAGCGGTGGCGTTCGCGCCCGAGTGGTAGCGCGAAATGCGGCGCCGCATGGTGAACACGCCGACGCAGCAGGGCGATTGTTGGCGGTAGGGTTAATCGCCGGTGCAGCCGATTCACATTGTCAAACAGCCCAGCACTCGGTGTCATCACCCGCGTATGCGGGTGATCCAGTATTCCAGAGACGCCGGTGCTTGAACCAAGAGGCCGCGGCGTACTGGATCGCCCGGTCGAGCCGGGCGATGACAGTGTGGGTGGGGACGCAGCTTCGCATTCTCGCGACATGAATCGTCCGAGCTTTGGATTTCGTTTCACCCTCTCTTGAACAGAGGGCGCAGGGAAAGCCGGGTGCCGATCGCACCCATGGGCCCCGAGCAAAAGTTAGAAAGCTCGGGGGTAGGACCACAGGTGTAACCGGAGCAATCCGGCTTTCCCTGCGCGATGGGCTACGGCTTATACGTGCTCTCCCCGGCGAGACTGGGCTTGTTTGTCACCGCCTTCGCATCACGCCTTCGCGTATTGCGACGAGACACCTGCCGCTAGGGCGTCAGGACCACACGACTTCACCGTCCGCCTGATGCGCACTCGTCAGTTGCGCGTTCGGCGTCCACCGCATCCCGCCGCACGTTCGTGACGATCGCGATACGCCCCTCATGTCGGGCGGGACGGCGGATTCATAGCCGTGAGTTGGGGTGTGTGTCAAGAAGATTTATGATAATCGGAAATTGGAAGGTTGGGCGGCGGTCACTCGCGGGGCGAGCACACAGGATGGACCGCCGGTTATTAATCCGCAACACGTCGCGCCTGACCGTCCTGTTGGGAATCCGAGCTAACGCAACGAATGCTTCTCCAGGGCCACAGCAATCTTCTCCAGGACCGCGTTCCTGCGCTGCATTTCGGCGACCTGTTCTTCGCAAATCTCAATGACTGTCCGCCCGGACAACCGTCCGCGCGCACGCGTGCTTGTTCGGCAACAAAGCCATACCCCTACCGCCAGAAAGACAACAGCAGCGAGCCATGACAGTGCCCGACCCAGACCGGAGTCCGCGATAGCCCGACGGAAGTCGCCCTTGGATAGGTACGCACTGGCGCGATTGCTGTAGGCGTCCTTATCCGTCGGATCGAGCGCGATCATCTGGTCGTAGTCGGCGATGGCGCGGTCGAAGTCGCCCTTGGTTTGGTAAGCGTAGCCGCGGTTGAAGTAAGCATCCCTATATTTTGGATAGAGCGCGATCGCCTGACTACAGTCGGCGATGACGCGATCGAGGTCACCCTTCGCCCTGTACGCAAGGGAGCGGTTGTAGTAGGCGAGCACATATGTCGGATCGAGTTGGATCACCTGGTCGTAGTCGGCGATGGCGCGATCAAAGTCGCCTTTGGCCCAGTAGGCGTTGCCTCGTGCCGTGAGGGCGGCATTGTTGTTCGAATCCAGTCGGATACTGCTAGTATAGTCCGCGATGGCACGGTCGTTGTCACCCTTGGCTTGATAGGCGTAGCCGCGCTCGCCGTATCCGACCCGCTTTCCATAGTCCGACAGACCGCTTTCGAACGCCTGGTTGGCGTCCGTTATCGCGCGGTCGTAGTCGTGCCATTGGTTGTAGATATGCGACCGGTTGAGCAGTGTGCCAGCAGCTTTCGGATCAAGCCGGATCGCCTCAGTGTAGTCTTTGAAGGCCCGGTCGACACGATCTGCGAAGCTTGTCCACGACCAAGAGTAACCGCGCTGATGATACAAGCTGGACAAGTCGCGGTCATTGTAGTCTCCGCTCTGGATCGCGCGTGTACAGGCGGCGATAGTCGCGGCAGCGGTTTCCTTCGATCCTTTCAAGCACTCTTGTTGATCGTCGGCCGCGGCTGCCCGGCTGACGGCTGCGGCTGTTGCCAATGCCAAGGCAACTATCCAGACATGCGCGGAAATCCTCGAGCGCATACCCTTCCTCCCCCGATGCGCCAGTGTTTGAGCTAACCCGGAGACGGAGACAGTTTTTCCAGAGCCGCTGCGATCCTCTCCAACAAAGCATTCGTGCGCCGGGATTCGGCGACCTGTTGCTCACAGAGATCAACCCAACTCGTCCCGGATGACCCGCGCCAATTCCTGCGCGAGAGCCACAACCAGACGCCGATCAGCACCAAGAACGGTAACCAGGACACAATCAGACTAACCACCCAGGACGGCGAACCACCGCCCGGTGCATTGACGAGCGTGAACCATACGACGAGAGCACCGACGAGAATGATCCACAGAGCACCTAACAGAAATCGAAAGCGAGGCTTGGTCATTCCAGTCACGGTCGTCTCTCTTTGATTGATCCAAAGAAACGCTATGCTACCATTGGTTGATTGACCTTCCCATGCCTCACATATGCAGCCGTCGCAACGTGGTTAGCCGTTCCTTTGCGAGGTCCGCCACGAAAAGCTCGGTGCAAGCTGGCGCATTAGCGCGGGTAACGACTGCACGCCCACCTGCGAGACCTTTACACCTGCAAGAAGTGCGGCACGATCGAGCCAAAACGGAGAGGATGCGGACCCCGCGCCCGCACTCGGTTCGAGACCTGTTCGCGCTCACGCGCGCACGGCCTGCCGCGTCAGTTTCACCAGCTCCAGCAGCATGGCTTCGCCGGCATCGACGAGTTGCTCCAGCGTGATCTGTGATCTGCCTGATGCAGCCGTTCCGTCATGCGCAAGCGGCGGAACATGGATGAATTGCGCGAGGTACAGGCCATTGTTGCCGTTCACGGCCTCGATCGCGCGCCAGCTCAGATAGTTGCAGAGATAGCTGCCGGCGTCGCGCGACAGCCGTGCATCGATGCCGGTGGCCAGCGCAGCACGCAGCAGCTTTTCGCTGTGCGGCCCGAACATTTGCGCATCGGCGCCGCCCTCGATCGATCCCTTGCGGGCATGCTGGCGGCCGGCATCGGGAAATCTGGTCGTCACCGCGTTGCGGGCGCGGCTTTCGATCCGCAGGTATTCGGTGCGGCCGGCGAGGCCGAACATCAGGAGCGCCTGCGGGCGGTGCGTTGCGATCAGCTCCGGCAATTCGCGATCGACGGCAGCATAAGTGACGTGGAAGATGTGGCTGGTCAGCGCGACATCGTCGAACGCCGGCCGGCGCAGCGTGGTCAGCCGCTTGACCAGCGGCATGGTCGGGTTGAGCGGCGCACCCGGGAACGGCCCGAAGCCGGTGAGGAGGATGCGCAGCTTCTCGCTCAATGCAGCATCTCCGCGATCTGTTCGGCGGCGACCGCGGGCGAGATGCGGCCGGCGGCGACCTCGGCTTCCATCTTCTTCACCCTGGCGCGGATCGCAGCGTCCGCGCGCAGCCGCGCCATCATGCGGCCCTCCAGCATCGACCACATCCACTTCACCTGCTGCTCGCGGCGGCGGGCCTCGAATTCGCCGGAGGCGTTCATCGCGGTGCGGTGATCGAGGATCTTCTGCCAGAGCCGGTCGAGCCCGGCGCCGGTCAGCGCGGAATAGGTCTCCACCGGCGGATGCCAGTGCTTGGAGCGCGGCGCCAGGATGTGCAGCGCGCTGCGATAGTCGGCGGCGGCAAGGTTGGCGCGCTTGAGGTTGTCGCCATCGGCCTTGTTGATCGCGATCATGTCGGCGAGCTCGACCAGGCCCTTCTTGATGCCCTGCAGCTCGTCGCCGGCGCCCGGCAGCATCAGCGCCAGGAAGAAGTCGGTCATGTCGCAGACCGCGGTCTCGGACTGGCCGATGCCGACGGTCTCGACCAGCACGACGTCGAAGCCGGCTGCTTCGCACAACAGCATCGCCTCGCGGGTTTTTGCCGCGACGCCGCCGAGCGTACCCGACGAGGGCGAGGGGCGGATGAAGGCCTGGTCGGAGACGGCGAGCCGCGCCATCCGGGTTTTGTCGCCGAGGATCGAGCCGCCGGTGCGCGCCGAGGAGGGATCGACCGCCAGCACCGCGACCTTGTGGCCGCGCTCGATCAGGAACATGCCGAGCGCATCGATGGTGGTCGACTTGCCGACGCCGGGCGAGCCGGTGATGCCGACCCGCACCGCCTTGCCGGTGTCGGGCAGCAGCGCCTGCACCAGCTCGCGCGCCGCCGCCTGGTGATCGCTGCGCCGGCTCTCGACCAGCGTGATCGCCCGCGCCAGCGCGGCGCGGTGGCCGGCGCGAAGGTCTTTGGCGAGGGCGCGGATGTCGGGGGAGGCGGGCTTCGACGCGGTCATGGCACTGGTTTACAACGGCTGGCCATTGCAGGCGAGGGGAACGCGGAGTGGCGCCGGAGCGCCTTGTTGATGAAGCCCAGGGATCGACGCCGATCGTGCCGCAAACTCACCGCCTGTAATATACCTTGATAGGATACCTGTATTCCCTCCCTTGCGCGGCGCACCACTCTGGAAAGGTCCCCGCCCGATGTTTGGAAAAAGCGATCCAGTCGGCGAGCTGAGCGTCGAAGTAGCGTACCTCGGACGCGCGATCCGCAAACGGCGGAGCTTCGGGGGCACTGGCTATGAGATCTCGAGCGTGGGCCAAGGCCGCAATGACCTCGTCAACGCTGCCGAGGAATAGGGATTCATCAAGATGATGCGTCGCATAGTCGGCGACGGAGAGCTCAGCGTCGATCAACATCAGTCGAACCGGAATATCTTCGGGGCACATGGAGAGGGCTCTCTCCAAGAGTCTGTTGTCGCGCGACACGATACCGAGCCATCGGATCGGTGTGCTCGCGGCCGGCTCGTCGTCGATCCACGCCTGTAACGTCGGAACTAGAAAACGAGTAATCAGCGGCTGCGTGAGGAATTGATGAGCATCCCTTGTCCGCGCGTTCAACTCCAGGATTGCGACTGCCGCCGAACGGGCCGAGGCGCTGTCAATTGATTGGGTCAAAGCAAGAAATTGCTCGAGGGCCGAGAATGCTTCGCGACGCATTCCCTTCTCGCGTAGGCGGCAATAGCTCGCAAGTGATGTCAGATTGGGGTGAACATCGAGCTGCTTGGAAAGCTCAAGGAGACCTTCGAAATTCGCCCTATTCCAGTAGTGCATGTCAGGGGCAGTCCCGTCACAACCGCGGCTCTGAGCCGTACCCTTGCGTGGCTTCAGTCCGGGCACGCGCTGCAGATCGCGTACCGACCGTAGCATGGATTTGTCGACTAGGCAGCTCGTCCACAGCCAACGGTTGAGAGAGACATCGTCATGGCCGGGCTTGGCCCGGCCATCCACGTCTTTCTTCCGTTAGAACCAAAGACGTGGATGCCCGGGACAAGCCCGGGCATGACGAGTCCTGTGGACGGGGACGCGGCAGCGCTACTCCGCCGCCTCGCTGTGGCCGAGCCGCGCGTTGAGCTTGCGGATCAGCTCCTCTGCGGCATCGGAGATCACGGTGCCCGGCGGGAAGATTGCTTCAGCCCCGGCGGCGTAGAGCGCGTCGTAATCCTGCGGCGGCACCACGCCGCCGATGATGATCATGATGTCCTCGCGGCCGTGCTTCTTCAGCGCGGCCTTCAATTCCGGCACCGCGGTGAGATGCGCCGCGGCGAGCGAGGAGACGCCGAGGATGTGGACGTCGTTCTCGACCGCCTGGCGGGCGGCTTCGTCGGCGGTTGCGAACAGCGGCCCGATATCGACGTCGAAGCCGACATCGGCAAAGGCGGATGCGATCACCTTCTGGCCGCGGTCATGACCGTCCTGGCCGATTTTTGCCACCAGGATGCGGGGATGCCGCCCTTCGGCCTCCTCGAAAGCGTCGATCAGGGCCTGCACTTTTTCGACCTTGTTGGACATCGCCGCTGCCTCTCGCTTGTAGACGCCGGTGATGGACTTGATCTCGGCGCGGTGGCGGCCGAACACCTTTTCCATTGCGTCCGAAATCTCGCCGACGGTGGCCTTGGCGCGCGCGGCGTCGATCGCCAGCGCCAGCAGATTGCCGTTGCCTTCGCCGGCCGAGCGGGTGAGCGCGGCGAGCGCCGCATCGACGTCCTTCTGGTTGCGCTCCTTCTTAAGCCGGCCGAGCTTGTCGATCTGCAAACGGCGCACGGTGGAGTTCTCCACCTTGAGCACGTCGATCGGCTTCTCGTTCTCCGGCTTGAACTTGTTGACGCCGATAACAGCTTGGCGGCCGGCATCGATCCGGGCCTGGGTCTTGGCGGAGGCTTCCTCGATCCGCAGTTTCGGCACACCGGCCTCGATCGCCTTGGCCATGCCGCCGAGTTCCTCGACCTCCTGGATGTGGCCCCAGGCCTTCTGCGCGAGATCGCGGGTCAGCCGCTCGACATAGTAGGAGCCGCCCCAGGGATCGATGATGCGGTTGGTGCCGCTTTCCTGCTGCAGGAACAGCTGGGTGTTGCGGGCGATGCGCGCCGAGAAATCGGTCGGCAGCGCTAAGGCCTCGTCGAGCGCATTGGTGTGCAGCGACTGGGTGTGGCCTTGCGTTGCCGCCATCGCCTCGATCGTGGTGCGCATCACATTGTTGAACACATCCTGCGCGGTCAGCGACCAGCCCGAGGTCTGGCAGTGCGTGCGCAAGCTGAGCGAGCGCGGGTCCTTCGGGTTGAACTGCTTGAGCAGCTTGGCCCACAACAGCCGCGCCGCGCGCATCTTGGCGACTTCCATGAAGAAGTTCATGCCGATCGCCCAGAAGAACGACAGCCGCGGCGCGAAGCGGTCGACGTCGAGACCCGCGGCAAGCCCGGCGCGCAGATATTCGACGCCGTCGGCCAGCGTATAGGCGAGCTCGAGGTCTTGCGTCGCGCCGGCTTCCTGCATGTGATAGCCGGAGATCGAAATCGAATTGTACTTCGGCATCCGCTGCGAGGTGTAGGCGAAGATGTCGGAGATGATCCGCATCGAGGGCGCGGGCGGATAGATATAGGTGTTGCGCACCATGAACTCTTTCAGAATGTCGTTCTGAATGGTGCCCGACAGTTTTTCCGGCGGCACGCCCTGTTCCTCGGCAGCCGCAACGAACAGCGCGAGGATCGGCAGCACCGCGCCGTTCATGGTCATCGACACGCTCATCTGGTCGAGCGGAATGCCGGCGAACAGCGTGCGCATGTCGTAGATGGAATCGATCGCGACCCCGGCCATGCCGACGTCGCCGGAAACGCGCGGATGATCGGAATCGTAGCCGCGGTGGGTGGCGAGGTCGAACGCGACCGACAGGCCCTTCTGTCCCGCGGCAAGGTTGCGGCGATAGAAGGCGTTGGAATCCTCCGCCGTGGAGAAGCCGGCATATTGCCTGATGGTCCAGGGCTGGTTGACATACATGGTCGGGTAGGGGCCGCGCAGATAGGGCGCGATGCCGGGCCAGGTCTCGAGGAAATCGATGCCTTCGAGGTCGGCCTCGCTGTAGGCGGATTTCACCGGAATGCCCTCCGGCGTCAGCCACGGCTCGGCGTTTCCGGCCGGTGCACCTGCGGCGACGGGCTGGAACGCGACATCAGCGAAATTGGGAATCCGGGTCATTCCTTGCAGTCCTCAAACTCTCGGCTTCGCTCGATCAACCTTTGCAGGTTCTGCTTGTAGACGGGATCGCGGAATCCTGGATTCCGTTCAACCCTGTCCTTGAACCTCTCTTCGTCCTTGAACCTCTCTTCGTCGGTCACATCTTCGCTCAATTTCGTCGGAGGTCTGATCTTGCTATCGAACCGCAAGAAAGACCCCAATATCAACCCGACAAGTTCTAAGGCAGAGTCTATCATCGTTTGCTCACGCGCAACCTGCCTCTCAATCATGGTCCGGATGCTGGTGGCTGGTGATGGTCGCCATTTTCTCCGGTCCATAGTTCTGCATCGTGGTCTGGCTCGGCAGATTGGCGATACCGACCACCCAGCCGTGGCGGGACTCGGTTCCGAATTGCTGCGTCGGCATCACCCGGTCGGGCCGGTCGAAGGTGCCGGTCATGATCTCGATGCGGGGGCCGTCGATCCGGCGGAAGCTGAGCGGCGTGCCGCAGGCGGCGCAGAAATCGCGCTCGGCGATCGAGGAGGATTTGAACGCCGCCGGCTTGCCGCGGGTCCAGGTGAAGTTCTCACGCTCGATATCGGCGAAGGAGGCGAACGGCGCGCCGGAAGCCTTTTGGCACATCCGGCAGTGACAGATGCTGATCTTGGCCGGGACGCCCGTTACCGCAAAGCGGACGGCGCCGCACTGGCAACCGCCGGTCAGGACGTGTGTCGATGGTGCTTCTGCCGTCATGCCTGCTCCATCCGCCGATAGGCCTCGCGCAACGTCGCCAGCGCATCACCGCCGGCGAACACGAACTCGCCGATGCCGGCGGCCCGCAGCGCCGCTTCCTGGTCGCCGGGCCGCCCTGCCAGATAGATATGCCTTGCTCCGGCGCCGTGAAGGGCCTTGGCGGCGTCAGCGGCGCTCGTGGCATAGACCTTGTCCGAGGAACAAATGCACGCCATCGCGGCGCCCGAGGCCTTGAAGGCCGCGGCAAGCGCCGCTGCATCGGCAAAGCCCTCGCTGTCGACGGCCTCGATCCCGCCGGTCTCGAAGAAGTTTTTTGCGAACGTCGCGCGCGCGGTGAAATCAGCTGCTGTGCCGAGATTGCCGAGAAAGACCTTCGGCCGGGCGCCGCGCCCCTTCAGTGCGGCGTCCGACTTGTCGCGCAGCGCCTCGAACGGTTCGGCAAGCCGCATCGGCGCGAGCGCATCGAACTTGATCTTGGCATCGACCTTGGCAGCCAGCGCTGCCGGTTTCACATCCAGCACCGCGATGTCGGCCTCGTGCAGGTTGGGGAATTCGCTGGCGCCGGTCAGCACGTCGCGGCGCTTCGCCACATTGGCTTCGCGCTGGGCCCGCGTCGCGGCGACCTTGTTCTGCAGCAGCCCCTGCTGGAGTGCCGGGAAGATGCCGCCGGCCTTTTCGATCTCCTGGAACAGCGTCCACGCCGCCTCGCAAAGCTGCGCGGTCAGCGTCTCGATGCTGCCCGAACCCGCCGCGGGGTCGGAGACTTTTGCAAGGTTGGATTCCTCGAGCAGCACGAGCTGCGTGTTGCGCGCCACGCGCCGGGCGAAATCATCCGGCAGGCCGAGCGCCAGCGTATGCGGCAGCACGGTGATCGCGTTGGCGCCGCCGAGGCCAGCGGCAAAGGTCGCCATGGTGGCGCGCAGCAGGTTCACATTGGGGTCGCGCTGGGTCAGCATCCGCCAGGCCGTCTGCGCGTTGACGAAGATCGGCTTCGGCTTAAGGCCGCAGGCCTCTTCGATCCTTGCCCAAAGGCGTCGCAGCGCGCGGAATTTCGCCATGGTCAGGAACTGGTCGGCGTCGGCGCTGAGGCGGAACGAGACGCCCGCGCGCGCCGCATCGAGATCGATCCCGGCGGCCTCCAGCATGCGCAGATAGGCGAGGCCCAGCGCGAGCGTGAAGGCCAGTTCCTGCACCTCCGAGCCGCCGGCATCATGCACCGGCCGGCCGTCGGCCACCACGAACGGTCCCTTGAAGCCGCGCTTGATCAGCCCGTTGACCACCTGACCGAACGGCTTTTCGTAGTCGGCCCAGGCGCCGGGCGCGGCACCGCGCACCGCAACCGTGCTGAGCGCCTGGTAATTGAAATGAAGATCGAGCTTGGCCGGATCGAGCTTGCGGGCCTCGACCATGTCGGCAAAGGTCTCGCCGGCGTTCTCGCGCCCGAGCACCGGGTTGAGCGCGATCATGATGCCGGCGTCGAGATGGATGCCGCCGCAGGCCCGCGCCAGCGTCTTCTTGCTGGCATCGGCAAGACCGAAGCCGCGCGTGCCGGGACCGCCGGCGAACTCGAATTCCAGGCCGGTCGCCCCGTTCTCGAGATCCTCCAGTGCCTGCGCATTGGCCTGCGCGGCATCGGGATGGTCGACCCGCTGCAGGATCTGCCAGGGGGCCGCAGCGGCGCGGCCGGGAAGCGGGCTTAAGTTGGTGGCGCGGCGGTAGATCGGATCGATCTTGAGGCCATCATAGGTCTTGCCGACCAGCTTCTCGAACGGGGCGCCCTTCAGCACGCCGTCGACCAGCTTGCGCCAGTCGTCGTAGGTCGCCGATGCAAAATCCGAAGCCAGAGGCAAGTCGTCAGTCGAGGTCGTCATCCGCCCAGAATATCCTTCACCGGCCCCCGCGAGGGGGTCCCTTGATTTGGCCGGAAATTGCCACGGGCGGGCGGCCAAGCCAAACGGTTGTTTGAGGTGGTTTGGCTTTAATCGAGGTCCGCTAGACGGAAAATACCGTCGGCGGAGACCTCGGCCAGCGCGTCCGCGACGCGGCGGCCGGCGATGATGCGGTCGGGAACGATCTCGGCCAGCGGCACCAGCACGAAGGCGCGCTCGAACAGGCGCGGGTGCGGCAGCGTCAGTTCCGGCTTGTTCAGTGTGACGTCGTCATAGGCGATCAGGTCGAGGTCGAGGGTGCGCGGGCCCCAGCGCTGCTCGTTCTTGCGGTCGCGGCCGAACTTGGTTTCGATCTTGTGCAGCGTGAACAGCAGCGCATGCGGATCGAGGCTGGTCTCGATCTCGATGCAGGCATTGATGAAGCTGTCCTGCTGCTGCTCGCCCCAGGGCGGCGTCGAATAATCCGACGAGCGCGCCAACAGCGCCGCCTGCGTCATGCCGCAGATATTTGCGATCGCCTTGCGAAACGTGGTGCGGACGTCGCCGACATTGCCGCCGAGTGCGATCAGGACATCAGCCATCGGGGGTCACCCATGGGGCGGTGAATGCGGCGCTGGATGGCGCGAGCGGGTCAGCACCACGCCGACATCGTCGAAGATCGCGGCGATCGGCGCATGCGGCTTGTGCACGGTGACCTTGACCGCCCTGACGCGCGGGAAGGTGACCAGGATGTCGTCGGCCACCGCGCCGGCGGCGCGCTCGAGCAGCTTGTAGTTGGTGTTCTTGAATGCCGACGTCGCGGTCGCCACCACGTTGGAATAGGAGACCGTGTCGGAGAGGCGGTCGGTGCGCGAGGATTCCGAGAGGTCGGTGTAGAGCTCGAGATCGATCACGAAGCGCTGCCCGACCTCGGTCTCATGTTCCATCACGCCATGGCGGGCATGGATGACGATCCCGGTAATGAAGATCGTGTCGGTCATTGCTGTCCCTTGATTGCTGCGGCCACCCGCAGCGCCTGAACGGTTTCCGCGACGTCATGCGCGCGGATGATGCGGGCGCCATTCTGCACGGCGATCAGGTGCGCGGCGATCGAGCCGCCGATGCGCTGTTGCGGCTCCGCAGGCACGACCGTGCTGATGAAGCGCTTGCGCGAGGCGCCGACCAGCACCGGCAGGCCGAAGCAGTCGAGCTCGGCGAGCCGCGCCAGCGCCATCATGCTCTGCTCCGGCGTCTTGCCGAAGCCGATCCCGGGATCGAGCACGATCCGGTCGTCGGCAATGCCGGTGCGCGCGGCAATCTCGAGCGAGCGCTCGAAGAAGGCGGTGATATCGCGCATGATGTCGATCGCCGGATCGGCCTGCTCGCGATTGTGCATGATGATCACGGGCACGCCGCGCGCGGCGACCATTGACGCCATGCCGGCATCGCGCTGCAGGCCCCAGACGTCGTTGGCGATCGCAGCGCCCTGATCGAGCGCCCAGGCCACGACCTCCGATTTCATGCTGTCGATCGAGACCGGCACGCCGAGCGCGATCACCTCGGCCAGCACCGGCTTCAGCCGCGCCATCTCGGCATCGGCGGAGACCGGCTGCGAGCCGTAGGGACGGGTGGATTCCGCGCCGATGTCGATGATGTCGGCGCCCTCGGTGACCAGCCTGCGGGCCTGCGCCAGCGCCTGCTCGGGTGCGACGAACTGTCCGCCATCGGAGAATGAATCCGGCGTCACGTTCAGGATGCCCATCACGGCCGGATAGGGCATCGACAATAGCGCCGGCAGCACCGCTGATACGGCCGTGCCGGCCCCCGCCGATGCTATGGGCTTGGTCGCCATCATGCGGTGGCTTTGCGCTGACGACAGCGGCAAGTCAAGATGTCGCAGGGATGCGTGGGCGCCGGCGGCCGCTGAGTGCCTTTAAGGAAGGCTAATAGATCACCCTAATAGGTGATTTTGGGAGGCAGCTTGCGTGCCTGCTCGATCAGCAACTCGACCGATTTCTCCGACGGCATCACGCGGACGAGCTTCCGCCGCACATTGGCGTCCTTCATGCTCTGCGCCAGCCGCGACGGGTTGCGGTGGGCGAGCTCGCGCACCGTGGTGACGCCGGCGGCGCGGACCAGCCCGACCTTCGCCTTGCCCATGCCGGGAATCCGCATGTAGTCGGAGATGTTGGCCCACTCGAGCAGTTGCTGTTCGCTGATCCCGGTCTTGGCGGACAGCTCCTTGCGTCCCTTGACGGTGCGGGCGGCTTCAAGCAGCGCTTCGGTCGTGCGGATACCCTGCGATTTCAATTTGTTGGCGCAATAGGCGGACAGGCCTTCGATCTCGGAGAGGGGGTATGTCATGATACTCGTATGCAGGTAGAAGGGAGCGCACGCGCAAAAGGCGTTGGGAAAATGCTTCAGGCGAACTGGCTGAGGCCCGGCGTCCCCGAGATGATCTCGCCCATTTGATCCGCTCCGATTTTGTCGCGGCCAAACCTAAAAAGTTCACGCGCGACGTTCTGTATCTCACTCATGCTCAATCCGAGCGCCATCAGCCGGGTGCCGACGGCCATCAGCCCGCCACCCATCAACCGCGATAGACCACCGCTGGTGTTAGCGCTGGCGATTGCCGCTTCGGCGCCGGGGATTTGGTCGATCAGAGCCTGGACCTTGTCGGAAGGTCCCTCGTTACGGAGGAAACCCAGAACGATGCCGATGGTTTTTTCAGCGACAGCACCATCGATGCCGGCCTTCGCGGCCAGCCGTCCAACCAATTCGTCCATATTGCCCCGCCTCAACCGGCTTTAGCCGGATCGTTCTTGAGGATTTATCTTGAGCGCCTGTGTCACGAAATTCAAGCGATCCGCGCATTTCAGTTCGTTTTCTTTTTCGATCGCGCCGTGACTGTTGCCTCGCTGCAAGAGTGAGCGGCGGATTCACACTATCTTGTCGCAATGCGCAATGCCTTTCGTCACTTGGCCGGGAATAAAGTATGAGGAACTGGTGAAGTGACAATCTACGTCGGCACGCGTCGATGGTTTCAATCGACCTGCAAGATGCAATATGATGGCATAGGTTCGACACATCGAACCGGGTTCGACACCGAACCGGGTTCGACATCGAACCAATCTAATCTGCGCGAAGAGGCGAAGCGATGGCGACCTCCGACAACACACTGGCCGATACGGACGAGAAGATTTTTATCGGCAAGGGCGAGGAGACGGCATGGCTGACGCTGGCGCTGGCCAACCGGCATGGCCTTGTCACCGGCGCAACCGGAACCGGCAAGACCGTCTCGCTGCAAGTCATGGCCGAAGGATTTGCACGCGCCGGCGTTCCGGTTTTCGCAGCCGACATCAAGGGCGATCTCTCCGGTATCTCCGAAATCGGCGAGGCCAAGGACTTCATCGTCAAACGCGCCAAGGACATGGGGCTGACGTTCCAGCCGGATCAGTTCTCGACCGTGTTCTGGGACGTGTTCGGCGAGCAGGGCCATCCGGTGCGCGCCACCGTCACCGAAATGGGGCCGCTGTTGCTGTCGCGGATGCTCGACCTGAACGACGTGCAGGAGGGCGTGCTCAATGTCGCCTTCCGTGTCGCCGATGAGAACGGCCTCACGTTGATAGACATGAAGGATCTGCGTGCGCTTCTGGATGCGATCGCGCCCAACGGCAGCAAGAAAGCGGC
Organism: Bradyrhizobium sp. 26S5; assembly: GCF_036923295.1. Taxonomy (NCBI): domain Bacteria; kingdom Pseudomonadati; phylum Pseudomonadota; class Alphaproteobacteria; order Hyphomicrobiales; family Nitrobacteraceae; genus Bradyrhizobium; species Bradyrhizobium sp. 26S5. Next base: position 3,234,196 of record NZ_CP145948.1, read on the forward strand.
CGACGACGAGGAAGATCCGCTGGCGCCGATCCGCAAGGCGGCCCAGGGCTACGGCAACGTCTCCAAGGCGACGGTCGGAACGATCCAGCGTCAGCTCCTGGTGCTCGAGAACCAGGGCGGCGCGAAGTTCTTCGGCGAGCCGGCGCTGACGCTGAAGGATTTCATGCGCACCGACCGCGACGGCCGCGGCATGGTTAACATTCTCGTTGCCGACAAGCTGATGCAGAGCCCGCGGCTTTACGCCACGTTCCTGCTCTGGATGCTGTCGGAATTGTTCGAGGAATTGCCGGAGGCGGGCGACCTGCCGAAGCCGAAGCTGGTGTTCTTCTTCGACGAGGCGCATCTGTTGTTCACCGACGCGCCGAAGGCGCTGATGGACAAGATCGAGCAGGTGGTGCGGCTGATCCGCTCCAAGGGGGTCGGCGTCTATTTCGTCACGCAGAATCCGATCGACGTGCCGGACAAGGTGCTGGCGCAGCTCGGCAACCGTGTGCAGCACGCGCTGCGGGCCTTCACGCCGCGCGACCAGAAGGCGGTCGCCGCGGCCGCCCAGACCTTCCGGCCCAATCCGAAGCTCGACACCGCGCGGGTGATCATGGAGCTCGCCAAGGGCGAGGCGCTGGTGTCGTTCCTCGAAGGCGGCGGCACGCCGTCGATGGTCGAGCGCATCATGGTGCGGCCGCCGTCGGCGCGGATCGGGCCGATCACGCCCGAGGAGCGCAAGGCGATCATGGATGCGAGCCCGGTCAAGGGCAAATACGACACCGCTGTTGACGCCGAATCCGCCTACGAGATCATCCAGAAGCGGCTGTCCGGGGCGGCGGCAGCGCCGGCGGATGGCGGCGGCGAGGGTGGCGGCATCCTCGGCCAGATCGGCTCGATCGCGGCCACGATCTTCGGCACCAACGTCAAGCGCGGCCGGCTCTCGACCGGGCAGGTGATCGCGCGCAACGTCACGCGCTCGGTGACCGACAAGGTGATCGGCGGTGTGGTTGCCGATCTCGGCAAATCGGTCGGCGGTTCGGTTGGCGGCTCGATCGGCCGTGCCCTGGTGCGCGGCGCGCTCGGCGGAATTCTGCGCCGATAGCGTCGCGCCGCTCCGCGTGGGGCGGGCGAGCGGCTTTGCCTCCGCCGGCCGGCGCGCTACAAGTTGGCGCAACGTCCAACCAATAGGATATCCGCGATGTCCAATGCCAAGCTGCAGCCCGTCCTCGACCGCATCGACGCCGATTTCGACAACAGTCTGGAGCGGCTGTTCATGCTCCTGCGGATCAAATCGATCTCGGCCGATCCGGCCTTCGCCAATGACTGCAAGGCGGCCGCCGATCATCTCGCCAAGGATATCGCAACCCTCGGCTTCAAGACCGAGGTGCGGCCGACGGCGGGCCATCCGGCCGTGGTCGGGAAGCTGAACGGTTCGACCGACGGCCGTCCGCATGTGCTGTTCTACGGCCATTACGACGTGCAGCCGGTCGATCCCTTGAATCTCTGGCACCGTCCGCCGTTCGAGCCTGTGGTGACCGACCATGCCGACGGGCGCAAGATCATCGTTGCGCGCGGTGCTGAGGACGACAAGGGACAGCTGATGACCTTCGTCGAGGCCTGCCGCGCCTGGAAGAACGTGACGGGATCGCTGCCGGTCGACATCACCATCGTCATCGAGGGCGAGGAGGAGATCGGCTCGAAGAATTTCGTGCCGTTCCTGGAGGCCAACAAGGATGACCTGAAGGCCGACTTCGCACTGGTCTGCGACACCGGCATGTGGGACCCCAACACGCCGGCGATCACGACGTCGCTGCGCGGCCTGGTCTATGACGAGGTCAAGATCAAGGCCGCCAATCGCGACCTGCATTCCGGCGTGTTCGGCGGCGGTGCGCAGAACCCGATCCGCGTGCTGACGCGGATCCTCGGCGGCCTGCATGACGAGAACGGCCACATCACCATCCCCGGCTTCTATGATGGGGTGAAGGATCTGCCGCCGGACATTCTGGCGCAGTGGAAGCAGCTCAATCTGACGCCGGACAGCTTCCTCAAGCCGATCGGCCTCTCGCTGCCGGCCGGCGAAAAGGACCGGCTCCTGATCGAGCAGGTGTCCTCGCGGCCGACCTGCGACATCAACGGCATCGTCGGCGGTTACACCGGCGAGGGCTCGAAGACGGTGATCCCGGCCGAGGCGTCGGCGAAGGTCTCGTTCCGCCTGGTCGAGGGACAGAATCCCGAGAAGATCCGCCAGGCATTCCGCAATAACGTGAAGGCGCGCGTGCCGGCGGACTGCAAGGCCGAGTTCACCGATCATTCCTCTGCGCCGGCGATCGCGCTCGACTGGAACATGAAGCCGCTCGCGGCCGCCCGCCGCGCGCTGACCGATGAATGGGGCAAGGAGGCGCTGCTGGTCGGCTCCGGCGCCTCGATCCCGATCGTCGCAGACTTCAAGCGCACGCTCGGTCTCGACAGCGTGCTGGTCGGCTTCGGGCTCGACGACGACAACATCCATTCGCCGAACGAGAAGTACGACCTCAAGAGCTACCACAAGGGCATCCGCTCCTGGGCGCGGATTCTGGCGGCGTTCGCCGACGCCAAATAGCGCGAGGCACCCTGAACGTAAAAACGCCGCCCGGAATTGGGCGGCGTTTTGATTCTGAACGTGCAGAGGGTGTTGCCGAATATTCTACCCGAAGATTGTGAAATTTCAATCGCGGTAGCCGGGGTTCACCCGGTCGAGCTTGCGCAGCAGCGGCGGCCAGACCAACTGGGTCGAGCGCAGTTCGGCACGGTCCGGGTTGGACAAGAGCTCGGTGTTCTTGTCGATCGCCTCGGCCTCGACCGGATAGGCGATCGGGCCGAGTGCGCGGGTCGCCACACCTGCATCGAGCAGGCGCGCTCCAGATGGTACATCCGCTCGAAGGCGGATGCGACCGAGCGGCCGACCGTCAGCGTGCCGTGATTGCGCAACAGCATGTGGTTCTTGCCGCCGAGATCGCGCTGCAGGCGCGGGCGCTCGTCGTGATCGAGCGCGATGCCTTCATAGTCGTGATAGGCGAGGTCGTGGGTGACGAGCTGCGCGGTCTGGTTCAGCGGCAGCAGTCCCTCCGGGCTCGACGACACGGCGGTGCCGTCGACGGTGTGCAGATGGAGCACGCAGCCGGCGTCCTCGCGCACCTCGTGGATCGCCGAATGGATGGTGAAGCCGGCCGGGTTGATGCTGTAGTCGCTCTGCGAGAGCTGGTTGCCATCGAGGTCGACCTTGACCAGGCTGGAGGCGGTGATCTCGTCGAACATCAGCCCGTAGGGGTTGATCAGGAAGTGATGCTCCGGCCCGGGCACGCGGGCCGAAATGTGGGTATCGACCAGATCATCCCAGCCGTAGAGCGCGACCAGCCGGTAGCAGGCGGCGAGATTGATCCGCTGTTGCCACTCCGCGTCCGTCATGCCGGACGGAATTTCCTTCAAGCGTGCTTCGGCCGGCGACATGGGTGGGGTCTCCCGTGAATATTGGTTGTCTGGGAAGGATAGCCCCGTGTGCTTCCCCCAGCAAGGCACGGGCGGGGTGGCAGTCATGCGTCGGCGGCGTTTCGCGCGGAATGTGCGAGATTGTTGACGAAGTTCGCCAGCATGTTCGCGCCGATCACCGTAGCGATCTCGACGATCTCGGCGTCGCCGAATCCCGCGTCGCGGACGGCCGCGAACTCCACGGCATCGACACCACCGCGCGCAGCAATCACAGCCTTGGTGAACCGCAAGACCGCGGCCGCAGCCCGGTCCCGCGAGCCGAATGCTGTTGCCGCATCGAGCTCCTGATCGCTGACGTCGGCGCAACGCGCAAGGTGGCGGTGGTTGACAAGGCAGGAGTTGCAACCGTTTGTGTTGGCGACCGCAATGGCGATCCGTTCGCGCAAGGCTGCCGGCAGCGCTCCGCCCTTCAAGGCGGCGCGCAGTGCGAGGTAGCCGTGCAGGGCCGCCCGCGAATGCGAGAGCAGGCGCATCAGGTCAGGCACGAAACCCAACTCCCGCTCGATCGCCGCAATGGATATTGCGCTGTCGCCCGTCAGTCTCTCGATAGCGAGGGGCTTCAGATCAGACATTGTGCTGCTCCCGCGCAACGGGGCCGTCTGGTCGACGGCCCCCGGATCATCGTCAGCTGGCCGGCGGCTTGAAGGCCGAGCAGCCCTCGACAATGAAGGACCGGAAGTTCGAGGCTTTGTCGCGGATCGCCGCGAGCTCCGCTTGCTCGGGCGCATCGTGCCAGGCCTGCGCCTTCGCCAGGCTGTCGAAGAGATAGATCGTAATACGATGCGGCAGCGGAGTTCCGGCGACGGCTTCGGCCTTCCCGCCGCGCGCCAGGAAGCGGCCGCCGAATTTGTCGATCAGTTCGCCCTGCCGCTTGGCGTAAGTGGCAAAGCCCGCCTGATCGGTCACGTCGACCTCGTTGACGACATAGGCGGGCGCAGAAGCCGTGCCTTGTGCGTGCAGGCCGGACAACGCGAGGACGCCGAGGCTCACGGCCGCGGAAGTGACGCACGCGAATTTCGAAGTCGGTGTCATGGCGGTCTCCGTCGAGAGGGGCGAGCATGTTGGTGCTCAACGGCCGTCACCTTGGTGCGACCGGGCTATAATCAGAATGGCGAAATATCGCATAGGGGTATAATAATATCTGATGGTTGGGAAACTCACGGATTGGGAACAGCGTATCGGCCGCCGGCTTCGGCTGCGCGACCTGCATGTGCTGGCGTCGGTCACCAAGCTTGGCAGCATGGCGAAGGCGGCTGCGGAGCTTCGGCTCACCCAGCCGGCGATATCGCAGGCCATCGCGGATCTCGAAGCCGCGCTCGGTGTCCGCTTGCTCGACCGTTCACCGCGCGGTGTGTCGCCGACCGCCTATGGCGAGGCGCTGCTCCGGCGCGGCACCGAGGCGTTCGACGCGCTGGCGCAGGGCATCAAGGACATCGAGTTTCTGTCCGATCCCGGCAAGGGCGAGGTATGGGTCGGAACGTCGGAATCCTATATCTCCGGCGGGCTTCTTTCGGCCGTCATTGCCGGACTCGCCGCGCAATATCCACGCATTGTCGTTCACGTCCTCGAGGCGAATACGGCTGCGATGGAATTTCGCGAGTTGCGCGAGCGCAAGGTCGACATGATGCTTGGTCGTATCTCCGGCCCGGTGCGCGACGACGATCTGAAGGTCGACGTTCTCTATGACGAGCCAATCGTGGTTGCCGCCGGCACGAATCATCGTCTCGCCCGGCGCAGGCAGCTCACCCTCGGGGATCTGACCGATGAATCCTGGATTCTTGCGCCGCCGGGTACGGCGGTGCGCGACCTCGTGAGCGGTGCGTTCAGCGCGCAGGGACTTCCGGTGCCGCGATTGGGCGTCACGACCTATTCGATGCAGTTGCGCATGCAACTGATGGCGACCGGTCAGTATCTTACACCGGTGCCGGCTTCATTGCTGCAGTTCAATGCCGAACGCTGGTCGCTAACGGACTTGCCGGTGTCGCTCGGAAAGCCTTTGCCGGTCGCCATTGTCACGTTGAAGCGCCGGCTGCTTCATCCGGCTGCGCAGCTGCTGATCGAGCAGGCGCGGAAGGCGACGGCTTCGAAGGCGGGCACGACAAAACGTGCCACGCGAGGCTAGAGCATTTTTGGTTGCGATTGAATCAGAACCGAAGCTCTAGCTTTTTGTCTTGACGCGTTCTCTTCACACGAACCGGCGTCCACTTCGCTCGAAGACGCTCCAGGCGGTCCTGGTATCGCGCGCTACGGCGCCGGGATCGCCAGCAGGCTCGAGATGCTGCGGCCGCGGATGTCGTAGACGCGGGCGAACACGACGTCGTCGCGCTTGATCTCGACCATCACAGGGGCGGTGAGGCCCTTGCAGTAGAATTCGCCGAGCGTCATGGCGAAGTCGGCGGCATTGCTGTCCCAGCCGATCGTGAAGTCGGGCCCGAGCGCGACCTGCGCGGGGCGCTGCGGTCCGCACACCGCGACCTTCCACTTGCGATGCTGCGGCGGCACTTCCTGCCGCTCCGCCAACTGCTCACGCAGCCCGTCGGACGCCTGCTTCAGCGCCAGGCCCCAATAGTCCAGCATGAAGAAGTTGTCCGCGGTCCGCACCGTGCCGGCGATGTGGTTGAAGTGCGTGTACTGATAGGGATGCAGGCGGATCATTTCGCTGAACGGCAGCAGCAGGCCGAACGCGAACACGGCGAGCGCCGCAGGCTGCCAGGCGCGGCGGTTCTCGCCGAGCCAGTCCATGCCGCGGGCGAATGCGACGCCGGCGAGCACCGCCATCGGCGGGATCACGAAGATGAAATGGCGGATGCCGTTGTAGAGCGCCGGCCGCTTCACCATCGCGATCACCAGCGGCAGCGTCGCCGCCAGCGTCAGCATCAGCATGATCGACTTGCGCTTCGCCGGCACCTCGGTGCGCGACAGTGACATGAAGGTGATGACGATGGCTGCGGTCAGCAGCACCAGCAGCACTTCGGGCAGTTGCAGCGCGAACAGGGTGGGCAGATAGGACCACGGCATGTCCGGCACCGACACCAGCGCGCCGTCGAACATCTCCTTCCACGGCTTCTCGAAGAAGTGCGAGAAATAGGTCACCGCTTCGAACGGATGCCCGGGCTCCATGATCGACCACGGCCAGATCAGGCCCATCACGAGATAGCCGAACACAAGCCCCGGCAGCAGCACATAGATGACATGGGCAAAGCGATGGGTGGCCTCGCGCGCGCCCTGCTTGCGGAGTTCCTCGATCCACAGCGGAGCGAAGCCGACGACGGCGTAGATCAATGCGAGCCCGCCGAGGACGCGGCAGCCGATCGACAGGCCGGCCCCTAAGCCCACGATCAGGATCGTGCGCGGCGAGGGCGCCGGATATTCTTCCATCAGGCGGACGAGGCCCATGATCAGGATCACCATCGCCACGGCGAACGGCGCATCCTTCGGATTCATGAACATGTGGCCGTAGAAGGTCGGGCACAGCGCCAGCAGCAAGAGCGCCGCCAGTCCCGCCAGCGGACCACCGACGCGGCGCGCCAGGCGCCAGGTGACCGCAAGGCCGATCACGCCGACGATCGCGCCGAGCAGGCGGCGTGTCTCGAACAGTTCGAGCGGGATGATCTTGTGCAGCAGGGCAGCTGCCATATCGAAGCCGCCGCCGTACATATAGAGGTTGGCAAACGACAGCGCGCCGGTGTCCTTGAACCCGGACCCGTACATGCGCAGCAGCAGGTCGGCGTATTCAGCGTGGGTGTAATCGTCCCAGCCCAGGCCGTAATCGCGGAATGTGAGACCGGCGACCACGGCGACCACGCCGAGGACGAGGAATGCGAGATCGTCGCAGGTCTTCTCCATCGAGCGCCGCGCAGGCGCCTCGAATGCAGACGTCGTAATCGATGACATAGCTAGTGGTACCGGCGTGCCTGTGGCCCTGTTTGGCGCTTTAGGGCCTCATTCCCCGGCATCCATAGCGCAGTTCCGTTTCCAAGTAATTGGTAATTGTGGCGTAATTTCCCAGATGCATTGCAATATATTGGCAGCAATTCGTCGTCAGTAAATTTACGGGAGCTGTGCTGCGGCGCAGTCGTTGGGAGCGCGATTTGCCGCGCGGAGCGCCGGTTAAGCGGGATGTTAGGGAACTCTGCCTACAATTGGCGGTTGGCGGTGTGGGCACTATGACGGTATCGTGGCGTCGGTGGCTCGCGCCGATTTTCGGTCGGGTCTCCCGGGGGTTAGTTCGATGAAGGTTGGTCTGTTGGTCGTCGGTGCGGGCCTGGTTTTGGCAGGCTTGGCGGCGGTCGGCTTGGGAATCCAGGACAAGGAGTTCAGCTTCGGCAGCACCATGATCCTGGTCGGCGTGACCGGTGTATGCTCGGGCGCGATCGTCCTGGGCCTCGCCGCGGTCGTACGCGAGCTCCAGGCCATGGGCGGACGGCTCGACGCGGTTGTTGCCACGGGTATCCGGTCCGGGGGCCCGTCGCCGTCTGCAACTTCCCCGCGCAACGCTCCCGACGATCCGGTGTTCCCGCCGCCGCGTGAGCCAAAGGTCGCGGCGCCTCCGCCGCTCGCTCCATCGGTCCAGCCATCCGCGCCCGCGGCGCCACCGCCCTGGCACGACGAAATCCCCCAGCGTGGCGCGTCTGGCGAGCTGCCGCCGCCGGGCGCAACGCCCACCGACGGCGAAGGGCCGCCCAAGCGGCGCAACCTGCTGTTCTCGTCCTCGCGGAAGGAGCGCGACAGGACCCAGGGGCGCGCTGCCGAGCCGCTCACGCCGGATCTGTTGTCGCCGGAACTGCGTCCAAATCCTTCCGCTGCGGCCGAGCTGCGCCGGCAACCTTCGACGATGCCTGGCCGAAGGCCGAGCGACCGAGATCGGTCGATGTCGCCCCGCGGCGTACGCCCCGGCCGTCAACCTTCGGCGAGACCCAGTCGGCCGCCGCCGCGCCGTCGCCGTCGCCGTCATCAGGCCATCCGCCGGCGCCGCAGGAGCAGCCCCCGGTCACCGTGCTCAAATCGGGCGTCGTCGACGGCATGGCCTATTCGCTCTATTCGGACGGATCGATCGAAGCGCAGATGCCCGAGGGCATGATGCGGTTCGCCTCGATCGACGAGCTCAGGTCGCATCTCGAGCAGCGGCCGTAGATCCGCGCCAATACTTGCGAGCCGCCGGCGCGAAGCCTAAAATTCGGCCGTTCTTGTCAGGCTTGCTGCAATCCGCTCATATTCGCCAAGTAGTACGCGATTCCATTTATGTATTGCTGCACATGGATACTGTCCGGTGGGCGCCGGGCCGTCGCTAGCACGGGGAAGATTGAGCCATGTCCGATATCTCAGGCAAAACGCCGGTCGAGCTGACCGCAAACATCGTTTCGGCCTATCTCAGCAACAATCCGACGCCGGCCTCGGATATTCCGAACCTGATCAGCCAGGTCCACGCCGCCTTGCTGCGGGTGTCGAGCGGGCGCAGCGACACGCCGAGCGAGCCGGCCAGGCCTGCGGTGTCGATGAAGAAGTCGATCACGCCGGAATATCTGGTGTGTCTCGAAGACGGCAAGCGCTTCAAGTCGCTCAAGCGCCATCTGCGCACCCAGTACAACATGACGCCGGAGCAATATCGCGACAAATGGGGGCTGCCGGCGGATTATCCGATGGTGGCGCCGAACTACGCGGTGGCGCGATCGCAACTCGCCAAGAAGATGGGACTGGGCCAGCAGACCCGGAAGCGGAAGTAGGGGTTTACGCGGCGGACGCCAGCGCCTCGCGCGCATCGTTGCGGATGCGATCGACCATCGAGCGGAGACCGTTGGAACGCTGCGGCGTCAGATGGTCGCGGAAGCCGAACTCGTCGAACAGCGCGAGCGCATCGGTGGCGAGGATGTCCTTCGGCGTCTGCCCGGAAAACAGCGTCAGCACGATCGCGACCAGGCCGCGCACGATGTGGGCATCGCTGTCGCCGACATAGATCAGGCGGGGTTCGCCATGGGCATCGCCCTCGACCCGTTTCGACAGCCAGACCTGGCTGACGCAGCCCTGCACCTTGTTCTCGGCCGAGTGCTCCGCTTCCGACAATGGCTCGAGCGTGCGGCCGAGCTCGATGACGTAGCGGTAGCGGTCGTCCCACTCGTCCAGCAGCGCAAAATTGTCCCTGATTTCGTCGATCGTCGTCATCGTGGCCCGCGTCCTATGCTTAACGGCTTATATAGGGAAGGCGGGCCGCGAAAGCGACGAAAATGGAACCGGTTCCGCGGCTATTATTGTTTCGACGCGTTTTCTTCACGCGAACCGGCACTCACTTCGCTCGAAAACGCTCTCATTTTGCGCCTACGGCGTCGGCGGCAGGCGGAATTCGATCGTCTGATCGTCCGCGGTCAGCGTGTCGCGGGATGCGGCAAGGGCTGACGCGGTATCGTCGCCGCCGATCGAGCCGGTGTGGTCCGGCGGCTTCTTGTCGGTGATGATCTGGTAGAGCTTGCGCGCGCCGTCGGTTGCGCGCTGACCGATCGCGGTCGCGGCCTGGCCGCCGACTTCGCAGGCGGAAGGCTGGCGCTTGCAGAACTGACCCATGTCGTTGATCGTCGCCGTCGCGGCCGACACCGCGTCCGACGCGTTGATCTGCGGCACCTTGTCCGCTTCGGGTGTTTTGTCTCTCGGCAGCAGCACGAGCACAAGCCCGAGCCAGAATGCCAAACGCAGCAGGAAGAACATGGCGCGATCCCGGTCGTCTATCTTGTCTTTTGCTTCTTGCGCGGTCGATGCCGCTATTGCCCTCAGGCTTAGCAGCGGTCGATAAACCGGAAGTATCCGCATTGAAGTAAATCCGCCCAAAAATCGCGGAAAATCCGCCTGAATTGATTCGCCGTAAATTTTCGATTGATGGCTGCATGTGCGCGCCGAATGCGCAGATTGCGCCGCGTCCACCCTTTCGAAACCATAGATTGTCGCATCCGGAAACCAGTCGTTCACCATCCCCGACAAATGGGCGGTGAATGGCTGCGTCAAAGCCTCGCCAATGCACGGTGTTTGGCAGCAGGCCGCATTGCCTTAGCGTTCGCTTAAGTTCGCTCTGACACGTTGACCTGCAATCACCAAGGAGGCGTTCCGGCGCGTCTGTCTGACGACTAAGCCGAAGCGCGAGTGCTGTGAGTAGTTTGAGTCTGATCCGCGATTGCCTGGATGCGCTGCTGCATCCGTCGGCGCAATATGATGCGCTGACGCGTGCGCGCCATCGTGCCTTCATGGCGCCGCGGCTGCTCGGCAGCCTGGCGGCGCTCGCTTCCTTTCCGGCCTTCCTGGCGATGCGCGGTGCGCCCACAGCGATCGAGGTCGCGGCATTTGCCTGGCTGATCGCGCCGATCCTGCTGTCATGGTTCCTGTCGCGCACCGGCCGCTATGAAGGCGCGCATGTGCTGTCGTCGCTGGCGCTCGCGGGTCTCGTGATGATGATCGCGGCGTCCACCGGCGGCATCGCGTCGTTCGCCACGGTTTGGCTCGTCGTGATTCCGATCGAGGCCGCATTGTCGGCCTCGCGGCGCGTGGTCGCCTTTGCGTTCGCGTTGGCGATGATCTGCGCGGCGTTGCTCAGCGTGCTCGGCCATTATCACCTGCTGCCGTTCGCCGATCCCGCGGTCGCGACCAACAGCACGCTGATCGGGTTCGGCGTCGTGTCGGCGATCTTCTATGCGGCCGGGCTCGCCTTCGGCGCGGAATCGCTGGCGCGCACCAGCGTGGCGCTGCTCTATGTCGAGGAGGAGCGTTACCGCCTGCTCGCGCACAACATGAGCGACGTGCTGTCGCGGCACAGCCGCAACGGCGCGGTACGCTTCATTTCGCCTGGGGTCGAGATCATGCTCGGCGTGCCGGCATCGCGGCTGTTGGGCCACGGCCTGTTCGACCGCGTTCATGTCGCCGATCGCCCGGCCTATCTCACCGCGCTGTCGGACGCGGCACGCGGCGAGTCCCGCAGCGTCGAGTTCCGGGTGCGCCGCGACGCCGCGCGCGGCGAGACCGCCGAATTCATCTGGGCCGAGATGCGCTGCCGTCCGCTGGAGCAGACCGCCGCCGATGCCGAGGTCGTCGCGGTGATCCGCGATGTCACCGATCGCAAGGTGCAGGAGCAGGCGCTGGAACAGGCGCGCAACGCGGCCGAGCAGGCCGATGCCTCGAAGACGCGCTTCCTCGCCACCATGAGCCACGAGCTGCGGACCCCGCTCAATGCCATCATCGGCTTCTCCGAGATGATCGCGCAGGAAGACGTGCTCGGGCTCGACGCGGCGCGCCGGAAGGAATACGCGCAGCTGATCAACGACTCCGGCCAGCATCTGTTGTCCGTCGTCAACGGCATCCTCGACATGTCGAAGATGGAGTCCGGCAATTTCGAGATTTCGCCGGAGCCGTTTGCGCCGCGGCCGGCGCTAATCAATTGCTGCAATCTGGTGGCGCTGAAGGCGCGCGAGAGCGGTGTGGAGCTCGTCACCCGCGTGCCCGACGATCTGCCGATCGTGAATGGCGATCCGCGCGCGTTCAAGCAGATCGTCCTCAATCTGGTTTCCAACGCCATCAAGTTCACCGAGCGCGGCGGCAAGGTGACCGTATCGGCCAGCGTCGAGGGGGCGCGCCTGCTGCTGCGCGTCTCGGACACCGGCGTCGGCATCGCCGCCGACGATCTCAAGCGGATCGGCGATCCGTTCTTCCAGGCCGGCAAGACCTATCAGCGCCGCCACGAAGGCACCGGCCTTGGCCTGTCCATCGTCAAGGGACTGGTCGGCCTGCATAACGGCGAAATGAACGTGGAGAGCAAGGTCGGCGAGGGCACCATCGTGTCGGTCGCGCTGCCGCTGGCGTTCACCCCGCCGGCCGCGGTCGAGCCGTCCAGCAATGTCTCGACCCTGAAGCCCGCGCTGCGGTCCGGATTACAAGAGCAAACCCATCAGGTGAAGAAGAGTGCCTAGACAGACTTTGGATGACGATGAAACGCCGCGCCGTCGCCGCGGCGCCAAGGCAGTGGCCATCGCGGCCGAGGAAGAACGTGGCCTCGTGCTGCGTCTGCTGCTGCACAGTCCGAAGGATCTCGTCGCGGGCGTGCTGGCCGTTTCCGCCATCGTTGCGATCCTGATCAATGCGCTGTTCCTGCAGGCCGGCCGCCATCCGTCGCCGATGTTCGGCGGTTCGGTCGTGACGCTGCCGCCGCCGGCACCGCCTGTAGCGGCCGCCAGTCCGTTGCCGCGTCCGCGCCCGGCCGAGGCCGCCGCTGCCATGGAGCCACCCAGGCCGGTCGAGGTGAAGCCGGTGGAGACCAAAGCGGTTGAAGCAAGGCCCGTCGAATCCAAACCCGTTGAAGCAAGATCCGCCGAACCCAAGTCGGTTGAAGCGAAGCCGGTCGATCCGATGGCGAGCCTGGTGATGAAGTCGACCGCCGCGCCGCCGGCCGCCGCACCGTCGAGCGTCATTCGTCCGCCGGCACCGATCCCGACGGCGCATCTGAGCCCTGCCGGAAAACGCATCGCCGCGGTCCAGCGTACGCTGACCGAATATGGCTACGGCCAGCTCAAGCCGAGCGGCACGATCGGTGCGGACACGCAGACTGCAATCGCGAAGTTCGAGCGCGCCCGCAAGCTGCCGGTGACCGGGCAGATGTCCGATCGCCTGGTGCACGAACTCAGCGTGATGATCGGGCATTCGATCGAGTAGTTCTCCGCGACGGCATTGAGAATGTGTTCGTCATGCCCGGGCTTGTCCCGGGCATCCACGTCTTTGAGAGTTGTTGAAGCGAAGACGTGGATGGCCGGGTCAAGCCCGGCCATGACGAGCTAGGGTTTTTCGCCCAGCAGAACGTCCCTGACCTCGTCGGAGAACAGCTTCTTGCGGCCGGCCAGCAGCACCCATTCCGGATCGTCGCGATCCGGAACGGCGCGCGGCATGCCGTGATCGAGCAGGGCGTGCGCGCAGCCCACCCAATCGCCGCCACTGACCGGCTCATTGCAGGAGGCCCACGACAAGCTGCCGGAGGCATTGTCGCCAAAGCCGTGCTGCTCGGTCCACTCTGCACCGTGCTCGAGCAGGAAGCGCGTCAGGGCGGCGTTGCCGCGGAATACGGCGTGATTGAGCGCCGAGCCATCCCAGTCGCCGCCGCGTACCGCGATGGGCCAGCCCAGCTCGACCATCAGCCGCACCGCGTCATCGCCACCCGCCGCGGCGAGTTCCGGAAGCAGGCGCAATTGCTGTGGTGAAAGCGCGCCGGGAAGGTCGGGCCGGCTGGCCTGCATCCGCCGTGCCTCGCGCGCGTCGCCGCTGCTGCACGCTGCGACGAAGCGTTCGTCATCGGCCAGCGTCTCGGCACCGGTGCGCTCCCGCAGCAGCTCGGCGACCTCGGTCAGTCCGAATTGCAGCGCGTAACGGTAGGCGCTGAGACCGTCCGGTGTCGTGATGTGCGGGTCGGCGCCGGCGTCGAGCAAGGCCGCGATGCACGTCCGCGACCGCCGCCGCCGGATCGCCCACATCAGCGGCGAGCCGCAATCGGTCAACGGCGCATTGCGGGCGGGCTCGTTCGGATTTCCACCATGCCGCAGCAGCAATTCGAGTGCCGCCACGTTCTCGTCATCGAGCACCTTGTACATCGCGTTGGTGCCGGCGATCCGCGCGCCATGCGCGAGCAACACGGCGGTCGTCACGAAGCCTTCCAGCGAGTGGTACAGCGATTCATTGTCGTTCGGATTGGCGCCCGCTTCGAGCAAAAGCCTGGTCAGCTCGAGATCGTGATTGCGCCCCGCGGCGCCATACAGGGCCGACAGCGGATTGCCGTCGTCGGGCGCATCGAGCGATCCCGGCGGCCAGCGGCTACCGATGTGCTGGTCGGGATCGGCACCGGCCTGCAGCAGCAGGCGCGCGCAGCGATGTAGCCGCGGCTGAAATTCCGGAATCTGCAGCAGGCTGGAATGCGTGACCGCGACCAGCGGCGGCAGCTTGAGCGGACCACCGGGACGGTTGACCCATGCGGGATCGTTGGTTGCGGTGCGCCGTATCGTTTCCTCGTCGCCAATGGCGCAGGCAAGATAGGGATCATCGGCCACAAGGCCGGGATCCTCTTTGAGCATCCGTACCGCAACGCGCGGATTGGCGCGATCGGTGGTGCCGTCGACGTCGGCGGCATAGACCAGCTGCAGCCACCGCCGCACGCGATCGTCCTTGCTTTTGCCGGGCGGCAATTGCGCCTCGACGTAACGCCGCAAATCCGGCCATGAGGCAAAGCCAAGATCGCGTGCCACGCAGGACTGCGCGTCGTGGAGCCGCAGATCGAGCGCGGCGATGTCGGCGTCGCTGCGGCCGGCCGCGGCCGGAAGCGCGTGGCGGAAACGGGCGTAAGCTTCCGGCGCCTGCCGCCGGTAAAGGCGGATCAGCTCCTTGGCCTGCTTCTTCAGATGTTCGAGATTCAATCGCGCGCGCGATCGGTCCATGGAAACCTCCGTGCATCAATCGCCGATGGTCCACAAAACCGGCTGCACAAAGGCTTGATTTGCCACTTCAATGTTGCAAGTGGGTTCAACCCTTCCCGTGGACCCGGGCGCGGCTTGCACGCAAGCTGAGGATATGAGCGGCCGGCGCGCCGGTCAACCCGCCGTTTGGCGTGCGGCGATTGGACGGCGTCACGCCGCTGGCCTATAGGTCTGCGCATGCGATTGAAAACAAGTATTTGGGTCGCGGCCTATCTGCGCCGCTGCCAGACCGAGGGCGTGTTCGGCGCGATCCGCAAGAAGGGCGCGGAGGAGGCCGGTGCCGTCTTCGTCAAGGTGACGCTGATGGACGGCAACGCGATGCTGTACGCGCCGGCGCCGCAGACGGTCTATGACGACAGCCGTCCGGCCGAGCGGTTGTTCGTGCCGTCGGCGTTGCAGCCGGTGCCCGAGCCTTCGGTCGAGGAGCGCTTGACCAAGGAACTTCGCTTCGATCCCGACGCCTGGATCGTCGAGACCGAGGACCGCGCCGGGCGGCATTTTCTCGATCTAGCGAAAAACTAGCTTCCGGATTTCTGGTTGCGGATGGCCGGTGCGCTGCCGGGCTGCACCACGGATCGCGTCTGCGAGGCTGCTGCACGCACGCGGTGACGCTCATCGTCATAGAGCGACGAGCGATACTTGGCGCGCGCCACCGCCATGGTCGAGCCGCGCCACGCCGCCAGCATCACCAGCGCCGAGCGCTCGCTCAGATGATCGTACAGCCGCGACAGGCGGTAGACATAGTTGACCGACGAGCCGGCTTCCGGATTGAGGAACATCAGGATGCGCTGGAACGCGGCGCTCGACACATCAAGCGCCCGCATCGCGCAGGCGAGCGGCTCGCCGCCGGGATCATTCACCACGTCGGCGGCGATCCGCGACGGCAGGATCAGCGCCTCGCCGAGCTCGAGCGTGAAGTTATCGATGTCTTCGGCAAACGCCGCCATCTCCAGGATATGGATCGCCCGCGCGGCGCGGGCGGCCGGAATCCGCGCCGCCGCCTTCAGCGGCGTCTCCTGCAGATTGTGCAGGATCTGCGCGCGTTCCTTCGCGTTGGCGGCAAAGAACATGTCGGAGATCTCGGCGGCATCGTTCGGCCGCATCGCGAGGCTCGCCGCCATCCGCAGCTCGGCTTCGGTCGGAATCTTGGCGGGCAGCGCGGACGGTGACGGCGCGGGAATTGGACCGGCAGCCGGCATCGGCTGGTCTGGACCGCCGCGCCGCAGCCCGAGCTTGTCCATGATCCCAGCGGGCGTTGCCGGATAGATCGCAAGCCGTGCGCGGACGGCGGCGCGTGTCGCGTCGTCGACCTCGTCGATCAGGCGCGAGGTCAGCTCGACGAACTGGCGCTCTTCGTCCGCCGAGTGTGCGCTGGCCTGCACATAGAGGTCCGTCAGGACGCGCAGCAAGGTGGGGCGGATGTCGACGCCCTCGCGGCGGGAGAGCGTCATCAGCCCATCGAAACCAGGAAATAACGGAGCTGCGCTCATCTCGGGCGTACGCACTTGCCAGTAAGGAATCGGTTTGAAAACCTTGTGGCAGCGAGCCTACGCAGGCTGCTTTAAGAGCCGGTTAAGGAAAACAAGCCGTGAAGGCGAATGCTCGCATTTGCGCGTGTCCATTAAGGCACAGCGCCATATCCGTAACCGTCCGTATCGGCGGCTTAAGATGTCATTAACCATGCGCGTTCTTAACTCGGCAGGCGCGGGCAAATCATGTCCGTGCGGGGCCAGAGAGAACGGAACATGGGCACCATCGTTGAGTTTCCGGCGGATGCGGCTGCGCGGCGGCCGAGCATGGCCGGTGCTGCCGGCGAAGGCATGGGGACCGTGCTGATCCTACCCGTCGTCCGGATCGAGCGAACGACGGAGGAGACCGGTGGCGATCGCGGACCGGAGCAGGGCACTGCGCAGGGCCGCCGTCGCCGACGCCGCTCCTGATCGCGGACATCGTGCAATGCCGGAGCTTGTGCAGCGGATCGCCGCGTGGCGGCCATTCCCGGCGCTGATCCTGCTGCTGGCGGGCTCGGCGCTCGCGGGCTGCAGCGGCGGCGATTTCGGCCGTACCCGCGCCGACTTCCGCAACGACGACATGCATCGCTGGATGGGTGCGGAGGCGACCGGCAGCGTCGGCAAAAACGCCTCGCAGTTCCAGCTCACCGAACACGAACGTCAGCTGCGCGATCTCGCCTACCAATTCATCGAGCCGCCGTTGTCGCGTCCGGCGTGGAAGAGCGTGTTCGGCGACTATCAGCCGCTGCCCTCGCCCTGGCGGCAGAGGGTCGTGTTCGACCGCACGGCGTATGGCCGCAATCTGATCGACGAGCCGCATCGCTCGTTCGCCTCGCGCTATTCGCTCTTGATCGACGAGGTCCGCGACGACATCACCCGGTTCGAGCCGTTCTTCGCCGTCGCGATCCAGGTGATCGAGCTCGACCGCAAGCGCAATGCCAGCCTCAAGATGATCGCGGACCTGTCGCTGCGCGAGAAGGCCGATGCGGTCGCACGGATGGAAGAGAATGCGTTGATCGTGCAGTGGGTCGGGCAGAGCCTGGAGCGGCGGATCGCGTCCTATCGCTGGGCGCTGGAGCGGCTGGTGATCCAGGCGCCCGACGGCATGGCCGCGGACGCCGAACGCCAGATCAACGAGCTCGCCCGGCTCACCGCCAATGCGCCGCTGGTCTCCGCGCCGGTTGCCGGCCAGGCCGTGGTGACGAAGGGCTAGGCCCGCCTCGCTTTCGTCGCGGTCGATCTGACGCGGCGACTGTTCGGTTGCCGCGGCAGGCTCGCGATGAACGCCCTCAGCGCATCGGATGGCGGGTTAGCCGCGGGATAGGCGAGGCCGACCTGGCGCGTCACGTCGATATCGATCGCCCGCACCGCGACATCAGGATTGCCGCGCGCGACGCCTTCGGGGACGATCGCAACCCCGACCCCGGCCGCCACCAGCGCCATCGCCCATTCCTCGGATTCCGCGATCGCCACCGGTCTGCGCGGCGGTGACGTGCGCTTGAAGAATTCCTGCTGCTCGCAATGGCAGCGATCGATCATCGGAACGCCAGCGAAGTCGGTGGTCCGGAGCGTCTCCTTCAGGGTCAGGGGATGCGACGGCGGCAATGCCGCTACATAGCGCTCGCTCCAGAGCGGGATGAAGTGCGCGCCGGCGGTGATCATGGTCTTGGCGACGATCCGCGCGTCGGCCTTCTCATTGGCGCCGACCAGCCGGAGCGCGAGGTCGGCATGGCCCGTCAGCGGCTTCAGCAGCGCGATGGTCCGGGCCTGATCGAGCGTCCGCAACAGGCCGAGCGTCAGCGCCTGCCTGGTCGCGGGCTTGCGAAACAGGTTTCGCGCCGCGTCCGCCTCGTCAATGATCTTGCGGGCGATGCCGTGAAACTGCGCGGCTGACTCCGTCGGGGCCATGCCCTTCTTGTGCCGGATGAACAGCGTGGTGCCGAGCTCGGCCTCGAGATTGGTGATCGCCGCCGAGATCGACGGCTGCGAAATGAAGCAGAGCTTCGCCGCGGCGGTCAGATTGCGCTCGCGGTAGACCGCGGCGAAGTAGCGGAGTTCGCGGATATCCATAGGTACATCCTATCGTATAGATAGATAGACAATATTTTACCTATGGAAAGGCGGGTGGCAAGCCTGCGCTGACTTCAGCGGAGGACTGGTCATGCGCATCCACCATCTCAACACCGGCACCATGTGCCCGATCGGCAAGCGGCTCGTGAACGGCAGCGGCAGCATCTTCCAGCGGGCGCGGATGGTCTGTCACTGCCTGCTGGTCGAGAGCAACGACGGCCTCGTGCTGGTCGATACCGGGATCGGGCTCGGCGATATCGCTGACCCGCCGCGGCTCGGACGCAAATGGGTGCGGCAGACCACGCCGCGGCTCGATCCGGCCGAGACCGCCGTCCGGCAGGTGAACGCGCTCGGCTTCTCGCCGGACGACGTGCGCCATCTGCTGCTGACGCATCTCGATCGCGACCATGCCGGCGGCGTGCCGGACTTTCCGAAGGCCAAGGTGCACGTCCATCGCAACGAATACGAGATGGCGGTGACCCACCAGGTCGCGCCGCCGGTGGGACGCTACATCACGGCGCAGTGGCAGCACGGGCCGGACTGGGCGTTCTACGGCGCCGATGGTGAAGACTGGTTCGGCTTCAAGGGCGTGCGCCCGCTCGGCGACCGCGAGCCGGATATCCTGATGATCCCGCTGCCGGGGCACACGCTTGGCCATTGCGGGATCGCGGTGCGCGACAAAGACAGATGGCTGCTGCACGCCGGTGATGCCTATTTCCATCACGCGCAGCTCCACGCCAGGCCGCGGATCCCGCTGGTGCTCGGCATGTTCCAGCGCCGCGCGGATATGGATCGCGCGAGGCGCATCCAGAACCAGGAGCGGCTGCGCCAATTGAATGCGGCGCATGGCGCTAGCGTCACGATCGTCAACAGCCACGATCCCGTCGACTACGAGACCTGCCGCTGCGGCCGGCACGCGCTGGCAGCGAGCTAGCGCTTGCGCGCCGCGGGCGGCGGTGCCGGCGCGGGCAGCGGCGGCGGCGCCTCCTGCTTGGCTGCCACCGGCTCGGTCTGCGGCTTGCAGGAGGAGGCCGCGAGCGAGGCCTGCGCCTGCGGCATCAGGCCGGGCTCCGGCGCCAGCGCTTTCAGCAGGATCAGCCCGGTTGATGTCGGCGAGTCGATGATCAGCCGGTCGGCGGCGGTGACTTCCTCGTCCTCCGGCAGCTCATTGTGCTGCGCTTCGGTCATCAAATAGAGCTCGATCACCTTCTTGCCGGCGGAGCGGTCGTTGATCGCGTAATAGGCGACCTCGTTGCGGGTGTAGAACGACACCGACGTGTAGGCCTGGCTGACCGGCACGGTGAGCTTGAGCGGCGCGCTCGAGAGATCGTAGCGGCAGATCGCCATCGCGAACGCCGGATCCATCAGCGGCATCGGCGAGTGGGTCGGGTCGGCCAGCGGCAGCTGCGTCACTTCGTTGAGCTTGGTCATCGGCGTCAGCCGCGAATAGGCGTCCTGCGAGGCGATGCGCGGCAGCGCCAGCACGCTGACGAGATGCACCACGCCGCCGAGCAGCACGCCTGCGAGGATGGTGAACAGCAGCCGGATCATGGGCAGCCCGTCGTTGCGATCGAGGGCATCGGCGCGTCGCGCTGGGTGCGGGTCGCGACCCCGACCGGCGTGTCGTAGAGGCGCAGCATCAGCGCGTAACGTTCGATGCCGCCGGTCGGCAGCCAGTTGCCGGCGCGCGAGCGCGAGGCGATGTGGATCTCGAACGTGCCGTCGGAGGCGCGCATGATCTCCTGGCTGGTGAAGCCGTAGCGCTGCAGCGAGTTGGCGACCAGATGGCCCTTGCGGTCGAACAGCGTCAGCGTCCAGAACCGCGCCGCCGGCGTCACGCCGCTGACCACGATGTCGCAGCGGCCGTCGAGCGGCTTGTTCTTGTCGTCTGATGTCGCCGAGAAGGCGATGCCGTCGCCGGTGCCGATCGGCAATTCGCCGCTGCGCGCGATGGTGGCGCGCGAATAGGGGTCGACGTCGGAGGTGCCGTTTTTCGGCCGCGCGGTCCAGGCGCCGATCTTCAAGGTGCCGAGATCGGTGCCGCGCGTCGCCGTCGCGTAGGTCAGGCCGAGGCCGACCGCGGTGGCGATGACGAGTGCCAGCAGGGTGGTGAGGAGGAGCCGCACGTCAGTTCTTGCGTGGCGCAGGAGTTGTTGTCGCGCCGTCCGGCCCGGCCGCGGCAATGTAATTTTCGGGGAACGCCAGCGCGCTCGAGGATTCCGGCTTGCCGGCCTTCGAGGGCTCGTTCAGCGTGGTTTTGTTGGCGGTCTTGGCGGCGTCATCGAGCAGCTTCTCGACCCGCACCAGGATATCGGCACCGCGCTTGGTCAGCACCGGCGGCGGACCCGGCTTGGTCTCCAATATGCGCGGCGCTGCGTTGGCCTGGGCATTGGCCTGCGCCGGCTGCGGCGGCAGTTTCTGGCCCATGCCGACGCCGTTGAGTTCTTTCACCTCAACACCCTGATGCGCGGCGACCATGATGTCGTGCCAGGTCTGCGCCGGCAGCGAGCCGCCGGTCATGCGGTTGGTCGGCGAATAGTCGTCATTGCCGTACCAGACCGCGCAGGTGAAGTTGCCGGTGTAGCCGACGAACCAGGCGTCGCGATAGGCGTTGGTGGTGCCGGTCTTGCCCGCGGTCGGAATACCGTCGAGCGCGGCGCGCCGCGCGGTGCCTTCGCTCACCACGTGGCTCATCATGCCGGCCATGTCGGCGGCGATGTTCGGCGGAATGGCCTGCCGCGGCTTCGGCCCGTCGCGGTCCCAGCGCCACACCAGGTCGCCGGCGCCGGTGCGCACCTCGAGCACCGAATGCGGCGTCACCGCCTTGCCGCGGTTCGGGAAGGTCGCATACGCCACCGCGTGCTCGATCACCGTGACTTCGTCGGAGCCGATCGGCAGCGACGGCGTATCGGGCAGCGGCGCCTTGAGGCCGAAGCGGCGCGCGACCTCGACGATCTTGGCGCGGCCGGCCTTCGGGCCACCAATGTTTTTGCCGAGCTCGATCGAAAGCTTTACCGGCACCACGTTGATCGACCGGGTGATCGCCTGCGTCAGCGTCACCGAGCCGGAATAGGAGTGGCCATAGTTCTGCGGGCACCAGTTGCCGATGCAGACCGGGCCGTCGACGATCTTCGAGTTCGGCGTGTAGCCGTTCAATAGCGCCGTGGTGTAGACGTAAGGCTTGAACGACGAGCCGGGCTGGCGATAGGCGTCGACGGCGCGGTTGAACTGGCTCGCGCCGTAGTCGCGTCCGCCGACCATGGCGCGGATGCCGCCGTCGAGATCGGACACCACGGTCGCCGCCTGCGTCGCGTGATAATCGCGCCCGAACTGCCGGAGCTGGTTCTCGATCGCTTCCTCGGCCGCCTTCTGCACGTTCATGTCGATCGCGGTACGGACCACGAAGACACGCTCGGTGTAGGATTTCGGGAAGGTGTCGACTAGCTTGCGCATCTCGTCGAAGGCGTAGTCGAGATAGTAGTTCGGCGAGTTCTCGTCGCGCCGGTCGACCGCGACCGCCGGATTGCGGCGGGCGCCGAACACCTGGCCCTCGGTCATGAAGCCGGCATCGACGAGGTTGTCGAGCACGACGTTGGCGCGGGCGCGCGCCGCGGGCAGGTTGATGTGCGGAGCGTATTTGGTCGGCGCCTTGAACAGGCCGGCGAGCATCGCGGCTTCCGCGAGGTTCACGTCGCGCACCGACTTGTTGAAGTAGAAATGCGCTGCGCCGTCGACGCCGAAAGTGCCGCCGCCCATATAGGCGCGGTCGAGATAGAGTTTCAGGATCTCGTTCTTGGTGAGGCGCGTCTCCAGCCAGACCGCGAGGAAGGCTTCCTTCACCTTGCGCTCGATGGTGCGCTCGTTGTTCAGGAACAGGTTCTTGGCGAGCTGCTGGGTGATCGACGAGCCGCCCTGGCGGACGCCGCCGGCCTGCGCGTTGGTGACGAGCGCGCGCGCGAGGCCCGGAAAGTCGATGCCGAAATGGTCGTAGAAGCGGCGGTCTTCGGTTGCCAGCGTCGCCTTGATCAGATTGTCCGGAAAATCTTCCAGCGGGATCGAGTCGTTGTGCTTGATGCCGCGGCTGCCGATCGGGTTGCCGTAGCGGTCGAGGAAGGTCACCGCGAGATCGGACTTCTTCAGCCAGTCCTCGTCGGCGGTCTCGCGGAAGGCGGGGATCGCGAGCGTCAGCATCAGGATCATGCCGCCGAGCCCGATGGTCGCGGCTTCCGACAGCGGCTCGATGAACACCCAGCGCTTCCAGCGGCCGACATAGAAGCGGTCCATGAAGGTGGAATAGCGCTCGTAGAGCTCGCGCAGGCCCTTGCCCGACGAGAACAGCGTCGAGTCGATACGCGCATCGAGGTCCAGGAAGAAGTTCCGGACCTTCTGTTTCCAATGCGACGGCATGATCTGGCGGACCGGACCCTTGATCAGTTCGACAGCGCTGCGCCTGCCCAAAACGGGCACAGGCCAGCGTCTTGCTTCGATGTTGCGGCAATCCCAAGGCGCTTTTGCGTCGTTGGGGACTCGTTCGTTGTTCTATCCGAGCGGCTGCCATAAACCAATGGCGCGGCTGGCGAATTTAATGAAAGCCCTAACGCTGCCCACCGGCTTTTGCGACCCCGCAGGTGCTCCCCCTTGCGGAGCCGGCGCCGGCGTCCCAAGAAGAGCTGTACCGCCATGTCAGGGATATCATGACCGCACCGCCCAAGCGCCCGTCGGACCAGGATGGATTCTTCTGGAAAACCAAGACGTTGGAAGAGATGTCTGGCGACGAATGGGAGAGCCTGTGTGACGGCTGCGCACGTTGCTGCCTGGAGAAGCTCGAGGACGAGGACACCGGCAAGATCTATTTCACCCATATCTCCTGCAAGCTGCTCGATGCCGGCCTGTGCACCTGCAAGGACTATCCGAACCGCTCCGACCAGGTTCCGGATTGCGTCCGCCTGACGCCCGAAAACGTCCGGACCCTGAACTGGCTGCCGCCGAGCTGCGGCTACCGGCTCGTGGCCGAGGGGCGGGACCTCTATTGGTGGCATCCTTTGATTTCGGGCGATCCCAACACCGTTCATGAAGCCGGGGTCTCGGTGCGCGGGCGGGTGCAGGGCACCGAGATCGACGTCAACGACGCCGATCTCGAGGATCACATCGTGCGCTGGCCGGGCTTGTTGCCGAAGCAAGCACGGTTGAAGAAGCGGCCGAAAGCGCTGGGCAAGACGACCAAGGCGTGACGTCGCAACGAGCGCTGCGATCACGTCATCGCGAGAAGGTCGCGGCGGGATGCACCCATGCGCTGGGGGGCCTGCCTCAGCATCGATTTGCTGCATAAATTGCGAAGCAGAGAATGATTCCATCGCGGGATCAGCCCGCGCAGCAGCATTACGCCTCAAATGAACAAGTATGAACGGCAGAGCCGGATTCCTGCCGACCAAGAGACATTGCCCGACGACATTGCCGAAGAGTTGTCCCGCCTCCCGAGCGAGGTGATCGAACTTAGCGACGCGCCGCCGCTGGCGCCGCCGGCACCGCTCAATCCGGATGAAGTCCGCACCATCGTGATCAGCCTGATGCTGACGATGTTCCTGGCCGCGCTCGACCAGACCATCGTCGCGACTGCGCTGCCGACGATCGGACGCCAGTTTCACGACGTCACCAATCTGTCCTGGGTGATCACGGCCTATCTGCTCGCCTCCACCGCGGTGGCGCCGGTGTTCGGGACGCTGAGCGACATCTACGGCCGCCGCGTCATGATCATCACCTCGCTCAGCCTGTTCGTGGTCGGCTCGGTGCTGTGCGCGATCGCCCCCAGCATGACCATGCTGATCGTTGCCCGCGGCCTGCAGGGGCTTGGCGGCGGCGGCATCATGCCTGTTGTGCAGACCGTGATCTCCGACGTGGTGACCCCGCGCGAGCGTGGCCGCTATCAGGCCTATTTCTCCAGCGTCTGGATGGCCGGCGGCATTCTCGGCCCCGTCGTCGGCGGCGTGTTCGCCGAGCATCTGCACTGGTCGATGATCTTCTGGATCAACTTGCCGCTCGCGGCGGCGGCGCTGGCGCTGCTGCTGCCGAAGATGAGCAAGATCCCGGTGTTCCACCGCAAGCGCAAGGTCGACTGGCTCGGCGGCGTGCTGCTGATGGCTTCGGCCGTCGTGCTGATGCTGGTGCTGACCTGGGGCGGCACCCGTCTGTCCTGGCTGTCGCCGACCATCACGGCCATGATCGGCGCCTCGATCGCGCTCGCCGGCGCCTTCGTCTGGCATGCGCGCCGCGCCGACGAGCCGTTCCTGCCGCTGTCGCTGCTCGGCGGCTCGGTGGTGCCGTTCGCAATGGGCGCGGGCGGCTGTGCGCTCGGCGCAATGGTCGGGCTGACCGTGCACCTGCCGCTGTACTACGAGGTGGTCTATCACCTCACCGCCAGCGAGGCCGGCCTTGCGCTGATCCCGCTCGCGGCGATCTCGACCTTCGGTGCGGCGATCGCCGGACGGACGATGGCGAAGGCTAGGCACTACAAGCGCGTCGCGATCGTCGGCACCTCGGTCGCCGCGATCTGCGCCGTCGGCGTGGCGGTGACGACGCTGCCGCTGTGGGGATTGCTGCTGTTGATGAGCGTGTTCGCGCTCGGGCTCGGCACTACGTTCCCGATCAGCGTGGTGTCGCTGCAGAACGCGGTGGCGCGCCCGCAGGTCGGCACCGTGACCGGCGCGATGAACTTCTTCCGCGCGATGATGGCTTCCTTCACGGTCGCCGCCTTCACCACGATCCTGCTGATGACCTTGGGCCCCGATATTTCGCTCAACGGCGAGCATCATGCTGCGGCCGCAGGCGCCGTGAGCGCGATCCCGATGGCCGACATGATCACGGCGTTCCGCTACGTATTCGGCGCCGCCGCCGTGCTGCTGACCACGGCTTCGATCTGCATGATCACGATGGAAGAGCGCCCGCTCGCCGGCCCCGCCGCGCGGCCGCCGGCGGAGATGGCGGAGTAGGGCGGGAGCCAAGCTTACCGCTGTCGTCCCGCTGAACGAACGCAGGGATGATCCTGTGACCACGCCAAGTCCACCGCTGTCGTCCCGGCGAAGGCCGGGACCCATAACCACCAATGTTGGTTGCCGTAGGGATCGTGGCCGCAGCGTCGCGCAACCAATCAACATTTGGGGTAATGGGTCCTGGCTTTTGCCAGGACGACGACGCGGACGGTGCTCGATTCACTATCAAACATCGCGGTGTCATCACCCGCGCATGCGGGTGATCCAGTATTCCAGAGACGCCAGTGCTTGAGCAGAGAGGCCGCGGCGTACTGGATCGCCCGGTCAAGCCGGGCGATGACAGTGTGGGTGGGGATACAGCTTCGCGTTCTCGCGACATGAACCGTCCGAGGTTTGCTCTTCGTTCCGCCCTCCTCGCAGAGGGCGCAGGGAAAGCCGGGTGCCGATCGCACCCATGGGTCCGGTGCAACAAAAAGCACCGGAGGTAGGACCACAGGTGTAACCGGAAACTCCGGCTTTCCCTGCGCGATGGGTTACGGCTTATTTCGTGCTCTCCCCGGCGAGACTGGGCTTGTTTGTCACCGCCTTCGCAAGACGCAATTGCGTCTTACAAGGGGACACCGGCCGCTAGGGCGTCAGGACCACACGACTTCACCGTCCGCCTCAATCACGCTTCGTCCGTCGTGATCTCAGCGTCCACCGCATCTCACACCGCGTTCGTGACGATCGCGAAGCGCCCCTCGATCGGGTGAGACGGGCGGATTTATACACTGAGCTGTACTTCTGATAAAGCGAAATATTTTTGCGCGAGGGGCTTGCGCCGTCGGGCAACTCAGTGATCGGCGTCCCGCGCTCATATTCCCCCACTGCCTCATCTTTGTTCAGCCTGAAAGCGCCGACCCACTACTTTAGTTGCCGTCCATGCATGGCGATCTGCGCGCAGTTTCACTTGCTGCGCATTTTGTCGCAGCTATAGTCCCGCCCCAAGAGCTGGAAGCGGCCGAAGAAGAACAAGAGGAGTGAAACAGGGTGAAAACAACATCGCGACTGCCTTTTCATGCGATGCAGCAACTTGCCGGAGTGGCCGTGTTGGGCCTGCTGGCCGCGGCGCCGAGCGGAGCGCAGGCCGCCGATACCCTCAAGATCGGCGTGATCGCCGAGGCGCAGGCGATCGCCGGGGCGTCGATCCCGCAGGCAGCGCAGCTCGCTGCCGACGAGATCAACGCCAAGGGCGGCATCGACGGCCGCAAGATCGAAATCGTCTCTTACGACAATCACTCATCCTCGGCGGATTCGGTGCGCGCATTCCAGCGCGCGGTCAACGAGGACAAGGTCAACGTCGTCATATCGAGCTATATCAGCGAAGTCGTGCTGGCGTTGGAGCCGTGGGCCTCGCGCCTGAAGACGCCGTTCGTCACGCCGGGCGCCGCCTCCAACGAGATCAGCAAGAGCGTTCACGCCGATTACGAGAAGAACAAGTACACCTTCCACGGCTACCTGACCTCGGCGGCGCTGGCGCTGTCGGTGTGCGATGCCGCCAAGGACCTGCTGGTCGATCAGAAGCACATGAAGACCGCGGTCATCATGAGCGAGGACGCGGCGTGGACCAAGCCGCTCGATGTCGGCTATGAAGAGTGCCTGCCGAAGATCGGGCTCAGGGTCGTCGACCATATCCGCTTCTCGCCCGATACCACCGACTTCACGCCGATCTTCAACAAGGTCGAAGCCGCGAAGCCCGACGTGATCATCACCGGCATCTCCCATGTCGGCGTCCAGCCGACGGTGCAGTGGAAGAACCAGCAGGTGCCGATCCCGATGTTCGGCATTTCCTCGCAGGCGACCAACGAGACCTTCGGCAAGGACACCAACGATGCGGCGGAAGGCGTGCTGTATCAGGGCGTGTCGGGCCCGAACGTCGCCGTGACGCCGAAGTCGGTGCCGTTCGCGGAGGACTTCAAGAAGCGCTACGGCAACTATCCGTCCTACGCCGGCTACACCGCCTATGACGAGGTCTACTACATCGCCGATGCGGTGAAGCGCGCCGGCTCGGTCGAGGCCGACAAGATGGTCGATGCGCTGGAGAAGACCGACTGGGAAGGCACCATCGGACGCGTCCAGTTCTACGGCAAGGACGACCCGTTCACCCATTCGATCAAGTACGGCAAGGGCCTGATCACCGGACTGATGCTGCAGTGGCAGGGCGGCAAGCAGGTCGCGGTCTGGCCGAAGGAGGTCGCCAAGAGCGATCTCAAGTTCCCGAGCTTCGTCAAGGTCCCCACGAACTGACCGGTCATCGTGCTCCCGGGTCCCTCCCGGGAGCATTCGTCTTTGGTTTCGCGTCCTCCACAACAGGCAGCCTTGCTGCCGCGGCCAATCTGAGATGCTCGCCTTACAAATCCTGATCGATGGCTTTGCCATCAGTGCGCTCTATGCGCTCGGCGCGACCGGCTTCACCCTGATCTTCGGTGTCTCCGGCGTTCTCAACCTCTCCCACGGCGCCATCATGGTGGCCGCAGCGGTCGCGGCCTGGGCCGCGGCCAGCGTGCTGCACCTCGACATCTACACCGGCGCGTTGTTCGGTGTCGGCGTCGCGCTGATCGTGTCGTTCGCGACCTATTTCGCGGTCGTGAAACCGATCCAGAACTCCAGGCGGATCCCCAACGAGGAGAAGGAAATCTTCGTCCTCACCGGCACCTTGCTGTGGGGCATCATGATCCAGGAGCTGATCGCCTATTTCTTCACCAACAACGCCAAGACGGTGCTGCCGATCGTCGAGGGCGTCGTCGATATCTTCGGCAACCGCACGCCACGCAACAATATCTTCACCGCGCTGGTGTGCTGCCTCGTGATCGGTCTGCTCTGGCTTCTGGTGAACCGCACCCGGACCGGCAAAGCGGTGCTGGCGGCCTCGATGAACCCGCGCGGCGTCACCTTGCTCGGGCTCGAACTCACGCAGATCTATATCGTGGTGTGGGGCATCTACGGCATTCTCGCCGGCATCGCCGGCGTGCTGCTCGGCATGTTCCTCGGCGTCAGCTCCTACAGCGTCGGGCCGCTGACCGCGAGCGCGTTCTCGATCGTGGTGCTTGGCGGCCTCGGCAGCGTCTCGGGCTCGCTGATCGCGGCCTTCGTCGTCGGCTATCTCGAGACCATCACGGCCTACATGATCTCGCCGGCCTATCGCACCATCCCCGCTCTGCTGCTGCTCGTGTTCGTGATGTATATCCGGCCCCAGGGCCTCTTGGGGAGGCGCTGACATGGCCAACTTCTTCACCTCGCGCCTGTTCTTCATTTCGCTGGTTAGCGTAGTGGTCGCCGCGACGCTGCCGTTCTACGTCTCGGGCTACATCCTTGGCCTGCTCACCGTTGCGTTTTATTTCGGCGTGTTCGCGATGGCCTGGGACCTGCTGTTCGGCTTTGCCGGCGAGGTCAATTTCGGCCCGACCTTCCTGATCGGCACCGGCGCCTACACGGCGGGCATCCTTAACAACCAGTTCGGCTGGTCGGTCTATCTCTGCATCCTGCTCGGCGCGCTGGCGTCGGTTGTCGCGGGCTTCGTGCTGGCACTGCCGGCGCTGCGGGTGAGGGGGCCGTATTTCGGCCTGACCACGCTGGTTGCGGTGCTGATGCTGCAGAATTTCATCGTGGTGTTTGCTGACCTGACCGGTGGCGAGATCGGGCTCACCATCCCAGATGTCATCACCATCAATGCCGGCGCCAATTACTGGATCGCGCTCGGCTTCATGACCATCAGCGCGGCCATCCTCTATGGCCTGTCGCAATCGCCCGTCGGCCTCGTGCTGCAGGCGAGCGGGCAGGACCCGGTGCAGGCCGGCGCGCTCGGCTTCAACATCGTCAAGCACAAGCTCGCGGCGTTCATCGTCAGCGCGTTCTTCTCAGGCCTGTCGGGGGCGCTTTTGGTGTTCTACTTCGGCACCGCCTCGGTCGGCACCGTGGTCGACGTCGCGGTCGGCGTGAACGTGATCGTCTCCGCCGTGCTTGGCGGCCGGCGCACCGTGCTGGGGGCTGCGTTAGGTGCGATCTTCCTGATCGTGGCCGGCGAATTCCTGCGCCCGACCGGCGAGCTTGCGACCTTCATCGTCTCGGCGGTGGCGCTGCTCGTCGTGCTGTTCTTCCCCGGCGGTTTCCTCGGAGCGGCCCTGTCACGCGAGGCGCGCTCCTGATGGACCAGACTGTGATCAGCACCCCGACGCTCGCGGTGCGCGGCCTGACCAAGCGGTTCGGCGGCCTGACCGCGGTGAAGAATCTGAGTTTCGAGCTGCGCCCCGGCGAGATCCTCGGCCTGATCGGGCCGAACGGCTCGGGCAAGTCGACCGCGATGAAGAGCGTGATGGGCATCGAGCGCCCGACCGCGGGCGAGGTGCTGTTCGAAGGCGAGAACGTGGCCGGGCTGCCTGCGCACAAGATCGCGCGCAAGGGCTTTGGCATGGTGTTCCAGCACTCGCGGCCGTTGAACCGGCAGACTGTGCTGGAGAACATCATGGTCGCGCTATTGCCCGACAGCCTGTTCATGCTGTTTCCCGACAAGGCGCTGACCGAGCGCGCCAAATGGATCGCCGACCGCGTCGGCCTTGGCGCGGTGATGAACCGTCGTCCACCGACGCTGCCATTCGCGGATCTGCGCCGGCTCGAATTGGCCAAGGCAATCGCGCGCGATCCAAGAGTCGTGCTGGTCGACGAGCCCTTCGCCGGCCTCACCAGCACCGAGGTCGGAACGTTCTCGCAATTGATCCGCAGCTTCCGCGACGAGGGCCGCGCGGTGATGCTGGTCGATCACAACGTCAAGAGCGTCGCGGCGCTGGTCGACCGCGTGCTTGCGATGTATCTCGGCGAGGAGATCACGACCGGCCGCGCCGATGAGGTGATGAAGAACGAGACCGTGCGGCGGGTCTATCTCGGCGGCGCGATCGAAACCCATGCGCGGCCCGAGACCTCGTTCAAGGACAAGGTGCCGCTGCTGCAGGTCGAGAATGTCAGCGTGCATTACGGCAAGGCGCAGGCGCTGGAGAACGTCTCGATCCACGTCCATGAGGGCGAGTTCGTCTCCATCGTCGGGTTGAACGGCGCCGGCAAGACCACGCTGTTCAACACCATCTCGGGCTTCCTGCCCTATACCGGCGAGATCCTGCGCGGCGGCGAGAAGTTGCGCGGCACGGGGCCGGCCAAGATCGCCCGCTCGGGCCTCGTGCAGTGCCCGGAATCGCGCGAGCTGTTCGGCGAGATGACGGTGCGGGAAAATCTCGATCTCGGCGGCCAGCATCTCGACGACGCGGCGCGGGCGAAACAGCTCGCCTGGCTGTTCGAACTGTTTCCGATCCTGAAGGAGCGTCAGGGCCAGATGGCGCAGACGCTGTCCGGCGGCGAGCAGCAGATGCTGGCGATCGGCCGCGCGCTGATGATGCAGCCGCAGATCCTGATCCTGGACGAGCCGACGCTTGGACTTGCGCCCGTCATCCTCGAACTGCTGTCGAAGGCGCTGGAGAAGCTGCGCCAAACCACCAAGATCACGGTGCTGCTCGGCGAGCAGAACGTGACGTTTGCGCTTCCGCATGCCGACCGCGTCTATGTGCTGGAGCACGCGCGGATCGTCTGGGAGGGCGACCCCGGCCGGTTCGCCGCGGAGGCCGGCAAAGACTTTCTCTGACGTTCGAAAATTTCAAGCAAGAAAGCAAAGCAAGGGAGATCATGATGACAGGATATTCAACCGCCACCCGCGTGAGCTTTTTGGCTTCCGCGCTCGCGCTCTGCCTCGCGGCGCCGGCCTATGCGCAGTCCAACGATCCGATCAAGATCGGTGTCATCGCCGAGGTGCAGTCGATCGCAGGTGCGGCAACGCCGGGCGGCGCGCAGATCGCGGCCGACGAGATCAACGCCAAGGGCGGCGTGATGGGCCGCAAGATCGAGATCGTCACCTACGACAACAAGAGCTCGTCGGCCGACTCGGTGCGGGCCTTCCAGCGCGCGGTGAGCGAGGACAAGGTTTCCGCCGTGATCGCAAGCTACATCAGCGAGGTCGTGCTGGCGCTGGAGCCGTGGGCGTCGCGGCTGAAGATGCCGCTGATCACGCCGGGCGCCGCCTCGAACGAGATCACCAAGGCTGTTCATAGCGACTATGAGAAGAACAAGTACACGTTCCACGGCTATCTGACCTCGGCGGCGCAGGCGCAGCTGGTCTGCGACGCCGCCAAGGAGCTGCTGGTCGACCAGCTCAAGTTCAAGTCGGCGGCGATCATGAGCGAGGACGCGGCTTGGACCAAGCCGCTCGATGTCGGCTATGAGGCCTGCCTGCCGAAGGCTGGATTGAAGGTGGTCGAGCACATCCGCTTCTCGCCCGATACCACCGACTTCACGCCGATCTTCAACAAGATGGAGAGCGCAAAACCCGACGTGATCGTGACCGGCATCTCCCATGTCGGCGTGCAGCCGACCGTGCAGTGGAAGAACCAGCAGGTGCCGATCCCGATGTTCGGCATCAGCGCGCAGGCGCTGAGCCCGTCGTTCTGGGGCGACACCAACGGCGCCGCCGAAGGCGTGCCCTCGCTCGCGGTGGCGACGCCCGACGTCGCGGTGACGCCCAAGACGAAGCCGTTCGCGGCGGCGTTCAAGGCCAAGTTCGGCACGCCGCCGGCCTATACCGGCTACACCGCCTATGACGAGGTCTACATCATCGCCGAGGCGATCCAGCGCGCCGGCTCGACCGATCCGGACAAGATGGTCGCCGAGCTCGAGAAGACCGACTTCGACGGCACCATCGGCAAGATCCAGTTCTACGGCAAGAACGACGAGTTCACCCACGGCATCAAGTCCGGCCCGGGCGCCGTCACTGGCCTCGTGTTCCAGTGGCAAAGCGGCAAGCAGATCACGGTGTGGCCGAAGGCGATCGCCGAGGGCAAGCTGAAGTTTCCGAACTTTGTGAAGCTGTCGCAGTAATCGCGCGAGCATCAAGAGAAACGAGGGGCGGTCACACGGTGGCCGCCCTTCTTACTTGCGCGTCGGCGGGGCCGCCTGGATCGTCGGCGCCGCGGCCGCAAGCAGTGCGGCGCGATCGCCGTTGCGCGGCGGATAGATGCGCCGCTGGTTGATGGTCTGCTTGGTGAGTTTTGCGGCGGCGCCCGAGGTGTGCACCTCGCGGTCCCAGCCGGTGGTGTAGAGCGCGCCCCAGGCGCCGAGATCGAGCACCGTCACATACCAGTCGATGGTGAGCGGCAATAGCTTTTCACCGAACAGATCCGCCATCACATTGTGGCCGGCAAAGCGGCCCATCGGCCGCGCGAACTGGCAGGACATCACGGTCGGATGCTCGCCGTCGATCAGGCAGGCCGCGACATCGCCGGCGGCGAACACGTCCGCCATGCCCTCGGCGCGCATGAAGTGGTCTACGGCGAGGCGGCCGAGCGCGTCGCGCTTGACCGGCAGCGTTGCGGCGAGGTGGCTGGCGCGCATGCCGCCGCACCACACCACGGTCTCCGCCGGAATGATCTCGCCCGAGCTGAGTGTGATGCTCGTGGCATCGACGGCGCTGACCCTGACATTCAGCCGCGTTTCGACGCCGAGCGCGGACAGTGCCTCGTTGATGACCGGGCGTCCCTGCGCGCCGAAGGTCGCGCCGACCACGGGATTGGGATCGATCAGGATGATGCGGTGATCGCCGGTGATGCCCGAGCGCGCGAGCTTGGCCGGCATCTCGGCTGCGACCTCGATCCCGGTGAAGCCGGCACCGACGACAACGACCGTTGCGCACGCCTGCGACGGCGGCTGCTTGCCGAGCGCCGCCAGATGCGTATCGAGCTTGGTGGCAGCCTCGTACGTGTCGACGTCGAAGCCATGGGCGGCAAGGCCTGATATTGCGGGCCGGACCAGTTCGCTGCCGGTGGTTAGGACCAGCCGGTCGTAGCTCAGCTGCTCGGCGCCTGCGCCCGTCCTGACCGTGACCTCGCGCTTCGCCGGATCGATCGCCGCGACATCGGCCACCCTATGGCTGACGCCGACCGGATCGAGCAGGTCCTTGAGCGGCAGCGCGACATCGCCGAGATCGACCTCGTAATTGCGCACCCGGATGTTGTGATAGGCGTTGCGATCGACGACGAGAATCTCGGTGTCCGCCGCCCGCGCGCCGATCTCGTCGCGTTTGCGGGCCGCGCCGAGCGCAGCCCACAGCCCGGCAAAGCCGGCCCCCAGCACCAGGATGCGCGCCATCTTTCCCTCCGATCTTCTGTCGGAGGGAGCTTGCCTGCCTAAGCAAGGTCAAATCAAGTGGGCTGTGAAATTGGACATTTGAAACTCGTCATGCCCGGCCTCGTGCCGGGCATCCACGTCTTTGCTTCAGTCGGTCAAGAAAGACGTGGATGGCCGGGACATAGGCGAGCGGAAGCGACGCCGTCCTTCGGACGGCTATGCCCGGCCATGACGGAAGGTGGGTCACATTCTGATGCTGCTCACGTCCCCGGCCGCGACACCTCGGTCTCCTTGCTGGTGATGAATTCCAAGAGCACCGGCACGCCTTCTTTGGTCTTCTGGATGCCGCGCTTGATCGCGGGGATGATGTCTTCGGGCCTGGTCACCCGCTCGCCATAGCCGCCGAAGGCACGCGCCATCGCCGCGTAATCGCCGGAGATGTCGGTCGAGCGGTATTTCTCGGTCGAGATCGGCATCACCTTCAGTTCGATCGCCATCGAGAAATTGTTGAGCAGGATCGACATGATCGGAATCCGCTCGCGCACCGCGGTCTCGAAATCCATCCCCGTGAAGCCGATCGCGGCATCGCCCCAGACATTGATGCAGAGCTTGTCCGGTTTTGCCAGTTTGGCGCCCATCGCGAGGCCGAGGCCGTAGCCGAGCTGCGTGGTCTTGCCCCAGCCGATATAGGACAGCGGCTCGACCGATTTCCAGAACGGCGAGAGCTGGTCGCGCGGGCTGCCGGCGTCGTGGGTGATGATGGTGTTGTGAATGTCGACGGTGTGTTGCAGGTCCCACAGCACGCGGTAGGGATTGAGCGGCGCGTCGTTGTGCGTCAGCTTCGGCATCCATTTGGCGAGCCACTCCTTGTGGGACGCGGCGATCTCCTCGGCGACGGCGTTCGCGTTGCGGTCCGCGGTCACGGTCTTGCCGATCTCCTCCAGCAGCGCATCGAGCACGAGCCCGGCATCGCCGACGAGGCCAATCCTGACCTCGACATCCTTGTTGATGTGGTTCGGATCGAGCGTCGAATGGATGATGGTCTTGCCCTTCGGCATCGCGATGCCGAACGACGTCTCGGTGAAGGAGCAGCCGATGCCGAAGATCACGTCGGCTTCGGCGAGGAATTTCGGCACCGCGCGCGGCACCGCAAGGCCGCCGGAGCCGAGCGACAGCGGATGCGTCTCCGGGAAGGACGACTTGCCGCCGAGGCTCGTGGTGACGGGGATCGCGAGCCGT
Source organism: Bradyrhizobium sp. 26S5 (assembly GCF_036923295.1). NCBI lineage: Bacteria > Pseudomonadati > Pseudomonadota > Alphaproteobacteria > Hyphomicrobiales > Nitrobacteraceae > Bradyrhizobium > Bradyrhizobium sp. 26S5. The sequence goes on from NZ_CP145948.1 coordinate 3,269,188, forward strand.
TCGGCGAGGCGCTTCAGCTGCGGCCAGGCCTTTGCATAATGCACGCCCTGGCCGGCATAGATCACCGGACGTTTTGCATTCACGAGCAGCGCCGCGGCCTCTTTCACATGCACGGGGTCGGCGCCATAGCGGGTGCGCAGCACCGGCGTGTAGTTCAAGGGCTCCGGCACCTCCTCGTTCCACATGTCGGCCGGGATTTCGACGATCACCGGCCCGCCACGGCCGTTCTTCAATTTGGTGAAGGCGCGGCGGAAGATGTTGCAGACCTCCGCGGCGATGTTGATCGGCTCGGACGACTTCGAGAACGCCTTCATCGCCTGGCTGGAATTAAAATTCGGATCGATGTTGGCAAGCCTGCGCGCATAGCCCATCGGCAGCACCAGCACCGGCACGGATTCGCCATAGCACTGCGCGACGCCGCCCATCGCGTTCTCAGCGCCCGGGCCGTGCTGCATGCAGAAGGCGCCGATCTTCTCACCCGAGGTGACGCGGGAGATCGCGTCTGCCATGTGCACGCCGATGCGCTCCTGGCGCACCATCACCGGGCGGATGTCGGCACTGGCGGCGTATTCGATCAGGTGGTTGACCGGGTAGCCCGTGAGGATCTCGATGCCCTCGCGCTTCATGATTTCCGCGATCGCGGTGCCGAGCTTCATGACGGTCACTCCCTCTGGATGCGGCCGGTTTGGTCCGGCCTCGTTGTCGTCCTGTCCGATAAAGGAACAGGATTCCGTCGACCGGTAAAGCGCGGCCGGGGCCGGATCAGGTAGTCCTGATATGCGTTTACGCCCAATCGCGGCTTGGCGCCTTGCCGGCTGGCGGGAAGCTGCAGGCAGAACTAGCATCCAGTTTCTGTGCAACCTTTAAGCGACCGTTCATCCTGTCCCTCAACGGGCCGTCAACCAATGTGACCTAGTTTTGCTGGCATATTGCTACGGCGCGGGAGAAAAAGCCGCGAGCGTCGGACAGGAGCTTTTCATGCGCGCGTTGCTTGCAAGATTTCTGGGTGATGAGGTCGGCGCGACGGCGATCGAATACGCCATCATTGCTGGCGGCATCAGCATCGTGATCGTCGCCGGCGTCAGGGGCATCGGCACCAGTGTGAGCGGTCAGTTCAACGCCGTCAGTTCGGCCTTCAAGTAAGCGCGGTCGGAAACGCTTCGCATTCTTCCGGATTCAATCGTCCCCGTTCAACGCGCGCAACATCGCGATGTGCACAAACATCAGCCAGCCCCTCGTTGCGCAGGGTTGATCAGATGCTCGACCGCGATCGACCAGCGTGCCTCCTGCTGGGCGTCTTCAAATAATCTTATGATGTAGCCGGCGGCCTGTTGCTATCGCCGGGTGACGCCCGCTCAGCCCGCCTTCTTGCGCGCCGTGGTGCCTTGCGCGCGCGCCGGCTTCTCGGCCTTCTTCGGCTCGGGCTTGACCGCCTCCTTCGGCTCGCGCTTGCCGCTGCCCGAGATCGGCAGCAGCATCTCGCGCTGGCCCTCGATGCGCTTCTTCGGCTTCTTGCCCTTCGCCGCCTTGGCCTCAGCCTTGGCAGGAGCCGCCTGCTTCTCGTTGGCGAGGCTCTTCTTCAGCGCGTCCATCAGGTTGATGACGTTGCCGCTGGTCTTCGCCGCGGGCTTGGCGATCTTGATGCCGTTGCGCTTCTGGTTGATCAGATCGATCAGCGCCTGCTCGTAGCGGTCCTCGAAATCCTCCGGATCGAACTCGGCGGACTTCTGCTCGACGATGTGCTTGGCAAGATCGAGCATGTCCTTGGTGATCTTCACATCCTGGATGTCGTCAAAATACTCCTTCTCGCTGCGCACCTCATAGGGGTAGCGCAGCAGCGTGCCCATCAGCCCGTTGTCGAGCGGCTCGAGCGCGATGATGTGCTCGCGGTTGGTCAGCACCACGCGGCCGATCGCGACCTTGTTCAGGCTGCGGATGGTCTCGCGGATCACCGCAAAGGCGTCGTGGCCGACCTTGCCGTCGGGAACGAGGTAATAGGGGCGGATCAGATAGCGGCTGTCGATCTCGGTGCGCGGCACGAATTCGTCGATCTCGATGGTGCGGGTCGAATCCAGCGCGATATCGTCAAGCTCTTCCTTGGTGACCTCGATATAGGTGTCGGTGTCGACCTTGTAGCCCTTCATGATGTCGTCGGTGGCCACTTCCTCGCCGGTCTCCGCGTCGACCTTGGCGTATTTGATCCGGTGGCCGGTCTTGCGGTTGATCTGGTTGAAGGAGACCTTTTCGGTATCCGACGTCGCCGGGTACAGGGCAACGGGGCAGGTCACGAGCGAAAGGCGCAAAAAGCCCTTCCAGTTGGCGCGGGGGGCCATAGGCAAAACTCCGATAACGCAACCGACGGAACGGTCGAGGATAACACCGGGAACCCCAGTTTGAAACAACACGGCTTGGTGAATCTCGCAACGGCGTTAACCGTGGCCTCGAGCCTGCGCCGGTTTGACGCGGTCCGCGGCGGGATCGCCGGCCGCCCGCCCATGGACGGCCCGGAACATCGCTCCCGATCAGGCGTTGGATTTTCGAAGGGGAGCGGCAAGCGCCGGAATTACAGGCACTTAAGCAATGAGGTCGGCATGGCAACGGAACGACACGGTCAGATCATCGAAACCCCGACCGAGGCGCGCCAGGCCGAGCCCGGACCTTCGGTTCTCGCGCTGCTCACGGCCTCGACAGGGCTCGCGGTCCTGATCCTCGGCATTGTCTGGTTCGTCTCCTTCCGCGTCTGAAGCCCCTATCGTTAACTGCGCATGTGAGGCTCATTGCTCATCGAGATGTGGCGGAACACTCCACCGACAACTCGCGGACCCCTCACGAATCGTCCATGCGCAAAAGTCGCCGCGAGGAGACGTGAGGTGTGCAGCCGCCCCGATCCGCAATGGCGTTCTCGTGTTCGATCGCCTTGACTCAAGACAGGTTGCGGTCGACGCCGATGTTACGATGATGCACGCGAAAAGTTCCGGCGTGCGCGCCGTCGCCGCCGCTGCAGTCCGACCGCGGATCATGTCGAGTAGAATTTTCTTGAGCCAAGCACATTTTTTCTTGAGCGATCGCTCGCGGCTCGCAGTCTCACAAAATTCCACAAATGACGATCAGTGATGCGCGGGGCGAATAGCTGCCTCGCGCCGCGTCACGAGATCATCGAAATTGACTGCTAGCTGATTTGAATCAGATCTGCCTCGAGCTTGAGATGTTCTATCAACAAGAAGAAAAAACCTCGCTGCTGGCGCGCTTCAAGGAGAAAAGCGTTTCAGGCGCGTTCGTCGGATTGACGGTTCTGGCGATGGCGGGGTGGATTTATCTTCTCAGCTCGATGTTCCTGAAATTCATGCTCTGGTGGTTTTCCTGAGACGTCGCTGCCGAGAACGCTTCTCTCTCGAGAGAACACTTGTCTCTCGCCAACACTTGTCGCGCGAGAACACCTGGCGTCGGCGCCTGATTATTGTCGCGCCGTTCCGTTGCACAAAAATTTCGGCCGCTGAACAATCTTTCGGCGCGCTCAATCATGATGTCGTCACAACTCGGAATGTTAATAACATCGAGGCTGATGTGGACGACTGTGATGCTTTCTTCTGTTGTTATTCTCGCGGCGGTGTTCGTCGCAGGCTTTTTCGCCGGTTTCGCCGCGCGTTCGTGGCGATCGCACAAGCGCCGCGCGCGGTACCGGATCTATGCGCCGTATGTGGCGCCGTCAGCCGCCAGATCGTCGAGACCGAAACAGCCGGTCACGGCGTTCGGGCACATGCGTCGCGCGTTCTAAGGCATGATCCGGAAAAGTGCGGAGCGGTTTTCCGAAGAGATATGCCTAAGAACGGGCTAGTTCGATCGAGGTAGCGCGACGTTGTGGTGAGTTGGGGTTGGCGGGCGACATGCAATCGGTCATCCTGTCTTCGTTGCGGCAGCCGGGCTGGGTTCGCGTGCCGGCCTCTTGTCGCCGTTGGCCCTGCGCATCGTGAGGGAACTTGCACAGCATGAGTGATCTCAGGGGTCATTCGCCGAGGCGGTATGTCGTCGATGTCAGTGGCCGGCGCGTGCTGGTTGGTCTTACGCTCGAAGAGACGTCGGAATTCGAGGGGTTGGACACCTCCCTGCCGCAGCTGCCGGACCTCGGAGAGCGAGATGCGGAGCCGGGTGCATCGGACGTCGAGGGACGGTGGCTCGAGCTCTACGACAAGCACGACAAGGCCTGGATCAAGTGGAAGGCCGACCTGAGGGCCGGGCAGCAGGTCAATTCACCCTTTTTTAACTAAGACCGGGCGATTTTGATCTATGCCGCCTGAATGGGCCCGAACCGGATACTGACAGATGTTTCAGCTGTTTTTGCGGGCTCGCGCGCACGACCTGACCCGGTCGCGGCGTGGCGAGGAAGGCTTCAAGGCACGCTCGGCCGAGCGGGATGCCGAGACCGATCGCGCCCGGATCGGATCGATCATGGCCGCAATCGAGGCCGCGCTGCAGGCCGCCGAAAGCGAGCAATCCGGCCTTGGCCGCCGTGTCGATGATGTGCTGGCCCGTGCCGCAGTGACGCTTGGTAACGGCACCGACGAATATCTGGAACGCGAGGCGCTTGACAACCATCATCAAGACCTGTTTGACGCCGAGATCTTGAACGGCCAGCGCCGGCTGAAGGAATTGGCGACCGAGATTGCGCACTTCAAGTTCGTGAAGGCCGCAGTCCTGAGCCGCTTTCCGGACTACAAGGCTCCGGCCGCCAGCAACTGACGCGCCATCCGAGGCGCCTTGCGGCCGGAATGCACAGCCAGCCGTTGCGGCCGCGTTTGACGGCGCATCCGGCCGGCTCCGGCGCAAGGCGAAAGGCACAGGCAGGACGTGGTGATCGCAGGCAATCTACTCGTCACGGGCTGCGCCGGCTTTATCGGCTTCCATCTGGCAGAGCACCTGCTGAGGGCAGGGCAGCCGGTCATCGGCATCGACAATCTGAACGATTATTATGACCCGGCGCTGAAGCGTGCGCGGCTCGACCTGCTCAAGCAGCACCGTGGCTTCACCTTCCAGCAACTCGACCTCGCCGACCGCGCCGGGATGAAGGCACTGTTCGAGCGTTATCGCTTCGAGGTCGTGGTGCATCTCGCCGCCCAGGCCGGCGTGCGCTACTCGCTGCAGAACCCCCATGCCTACGCGGATTCCAATCTGGAAGGGTTCATCAATGTGCTGGAGGGCTGCCGGCATACCGCGTGCCGGCACCTGCTGTTTGCCTCCTCATCGTCGGTCTACGGCGCCAATACCAAGCTGCCGTTTTCTATCCACGACAATGTCGATCATCCGGTGAGCCTGTACGCCGCGACCAAGAAGGCCAACGAGCTGCTCGCCCATTCCTATAGCCACCTCTATCGCATCCCGACGACCGGGCTGCGCTTCTTCACCGTGTATGGGACGTGGTATCGGCCGGACATGGCGCTCTATGCCTTCGCGGACGCGATCACCAAGGGGAAGCCGATCCAATTGTTCAACAACGGCCAGATGCGGCGCGACTTCACCTATGTCGATGACGTGGTCGAGGCGATGGTGCGGCTGATCGGCCGCGCGCCTGAGGGCGATGCCAACTGGTCGGGCGGGCATCCCGATCCAGGGTCGAGCAGGGCGCCCTGGCGGGTCTATAATATCGGCAACTCCAGGCCGGAAGAACTGATGCATGTGGTGGGGCTGCTGGAGCAGGGCTTCGGCCGGCAGGCGGAAAAGCAGTTGCTGCCGATGCAACCTGGGGATGTTCTGGAGACGGCAGCCGATGTCTCCGATCTCGAGCGCGAAATCGGCTTTCGGCCGCAGACGCGGATCGAGGACGGCATCGCCAGATTTGTCGATTGGTATCGGGCTTATCACAACGTCGATCGGACGTAGTGCGCTGCTTGCGAATCCGGGCGCGAGAAAAGCTGGTTCGGCGTGGAACGGAGTTTCACAATGAGAGTTATCATCGGTTTTGCCGTCGTTTCGGCCGCGACCATCGTCTCCAGCGTAATCGTTCCGGCGCGCGCGATCGACGTCAAGGTGGCACGCGCCTGCGATGCGCTGGTGGCGAAGGCATTTCCGCCCCGGCAGCCGGGCAATCCGGCATCCAGCAGCGCGAACGGCAATGCGAAGGTCCAGCGCGACTACTTCAACAAGTGCGTCGCCAATGGCGGCAAGATGGACGACGACACCGCTGCCAAATCGAAATAGCGTGCGATCGCGACGCGTTGCGAATTAGCGATGCTTATGGCAGTTGGCGCTCGAATTGCCGCTCATAGCGATGATCGCGCCATGCGCCAATGCGGGGACGAAGCGCGAAGGCGTTCGGCCCATCCGTCCAGGCCGAAAACGCATCGATGCCATCTCTCGAATTGGAATAGCATTGTCGCATTCGGCTCCGGTTCGAGGCGAATATTGTGCGTGGCCGGACGTCGCGCGTTGAAAGCTTCCGGTGCATCGTCAGAGCCGATCAGAACGGATCAAATCAGACGATGTCTCACTATCCGTAATGGATCGAAACATTCTGCGATCCGTGCAGATGGCGGCGTTCGGTGCCCACATCCATGCTGCTCGGTTCAACCTGTTATGCGCAGAGCGAGTCCCATCAATCGGCAGCAGCAGATTTAGTGTGTGCGCGCTGCCTTTGGTGGAATGTCTGGTTCGGCGTCGGAACTCCTCTTCAACGCGCGAGCCTTTGACGCGGCGACATTTTGATCGCTCGAACGCGCGCCTCCGGTTTCAATAGCGATCGCTGCAATCAACGATCGCCGAATGATTTCATGCGCTTGGTTGCGTTCAACGCTCGGCGCCACTTGCGCCGTTTCGCCGCGCGTCTCATCCCTTGCCGCTATTTCCCATCGTGACGACACAATACGGCCATCGATTAAATGTTTCGCGATCTGGTTGTGGAACCCGAGTGGGAAAATTTCTGTCAGAGCCATGTTGGTCGCAAACCTGCCCCATTAATTTCCTTCGATGTGCGTGATCAGCTCTGTCATTCAAACTTCAATCACATCGCTCATACCCGTAACCGCAGAGCGAGGGCGCGCCATGAAGCAGCACAAGATTCAACATTTGCATCGGCCGATCGAAGAGGCGTTGCTCGCGACCAATCGATCGCTGCGCGACGAGGTCGTTGCGCTGATGCTGGATATCGCTGAGTTGCGTGAGCTGCACGAAGGGCCGGTTGCGTCTCGTTCGTTCGGTGCATCCTGTGAGCAGCCCCGCCCGCGCGTCGCGCTGCGCCGGGTTCATCGCTGACATTCGTCCGCGAATTCCTCCCTGAGCAGTTGTGTCTAGTCTGCGCCGGCGCTAGCGAAGGCCGCCGGCTCGCATGTGGTTGCTGGTTTTTCAATCTAGAGTTGAAGAGTATTCGGCCCTCTCCGCAATGCGGCCGGGGCCCCTGACGGCTTTTCCCGGCAAGTCCGCGTATGAGGGAGGGCAGCTGGAGCGGTCAGTGCTCTTGCGGCACGGACTTGTGCGCCCCGACATCGGACAGACGCTCGCGCAGGATCCAGGTCTGCAAGACCAGCTCGACGGCGGTATGTCGGAGTTCGAAATTCTCCGCGACGAGCCGTTCCAGGGCGTCGGTCGCATCGCTGGAAGCGGACTGGTTCCCCTCGAAGACCTTGAGACGCGCCATAGTGTCGATCCTCGCAAAAATGTTGATCAGAGACGGGCTCTGACAAGCGTCAGCACAGAATAGTTCGCAGACTCTCAGGCGGCCGTGGTTCCGCCTGATCGCCAAGGGTGGGAAATCGCTTAATCGTTAATTTGTGGGTCGAGCGATCAACGTTAGGTTTCGTGAAAATAATCCTCAAATATGTTGAAACCCTCATGACACCCAGTGTCTTCGTACGTACCGCTGCGCGTGCGTGCCCGCAAGCCGCCGGACGCGAAGGTCGAGAGATTAATTTGTTAGGATTTTGTGAAAGTCTTGCTTGATTGGCTGGCCGGGTAACACAGTGAGACATGGGGCACTCACAATCTGTCAACGGACTGATTGAGTATTTCTCATTTGCTTCTCACTCGGGAATGCAAACGGTGCGCCAGTTATCCAGCTCAAATTCTCATACGTAGAAAGTCGTATAACTTTTTCTCCCTGATGCCTTCTGCGGGGGAATATTGCGTACATATTCCGGGTAAATACCTTGCAGCTTCGGCGTTTCTTCGCACAATGCGTCGCTGCCGACGGCAAGTTCGAGGCTCCCGAAGGCCCCCCGGGATATCCTCAATTTGAATTTCCTGTTGCATTTACATAGCTTATAGGCCATGCGATTATTGCTAATCTAGGGGGCAACGAGATGACCAATGAGGCGTCATTCTACTGAGGAGATCACTTCCAAGGTCAAACAGGCCGAGGAACTCATGGCGCGGGGGCAATCACAGGCCCAAGCGTGCAAGGTGCTGGGCGTGAGCGTGATGACGTTTCACCGCTGGCGCAAGCAGGAGGCCGCGCGCGGTCACCATGGGAATGGTACTGTTACCGAGCTCGTCGCTCGTACCGATGATCGAGATGGAATCCCCCCTGTCCGCAACCGTATTGACGAATTGCGGCTGGAAAATGAACGGCTGCGTCGGATCGTAACCGACCTGCTCCTCGAGAAAATGAAGATTGAGGAGAAGCTTGCGCTCAGGTCCAGCGGCGGCAGCGGTTTGCCCCGCCGTGGTGAAGTCCAAAGCTAACGTAAGCTGATCCGTTAATGGATACGTGAGGGCCTGGGCGCCAGCAGCAGCTGGTCGCTCAGATGTGCTTTCTCAGATCGTGCGCGCAGCTCCTCGAAGATCGGACGTAGTCTGGCCTGCGCCAGGTCCAGACCTCCGACAATGTCCTGATTCGGCATTTCTGCCGGGAATCGGGCCGCTCTCAGCTTTGTTTCGATCGCCTTGACCAGCACCTCGACATCGTCGCGATGCTGACCTGCGACCAGCTCGGCGCCCATCAGGCGGATCAAATGGAGGAGGGCCACCAGCGCGGCCTCGGTTTCGCCAGCTGACGAACTCATGGTCGTTCTCTGCCCGATATGTGCGGCAGGTCTTGCGAGCTTATCACCTGCCTGATAATAGAGATATGAATTGTTAACACAAATGTTAATTCCCGATGACCGACCTTTCGGACGCTCGATTAGCGAAGGCACCGGTTAGCTTCGGCGCCTTTTCATTCGCTTTTGCCTCTCTCGAGGCGTTCGCCGTCACCTTCGAGATGATCATCGTCGTGCTGTCCAGCATCATCGGCGGCGCGGCCTATCATCTGTTTTACTACCACACGGTTTATAGCAACAGCTTCGAGGGTTTTCTAGGGATCGGCGTCCTCGCCGCGATCCTTCACATGTTCGTCGCCAAGTCGCAGGGCCTCTACAATGCGCAGGTGCTGGCCGGCCTCGACCGGCGCTGGAGCAGCCTGCTTGGCGGGTGGCTGCTGGTCGTCCTGCTGATGACCCTGATCATCTTCCTCTTGAAGGTGGGTTCCGGCGTCTCGCGCGGTTCGGTGATGTCGTTCGGGCTGATCGGCGGCCTCGGGCTGGTGACCGGACGGGTGCTGCTGCAGGCGCCGCTGCAACGGGCGATCGACCGCGGCATGCTGGCGACGCGCCGCGCCGTCGTGGTCGGGATGGCGGACGAATTGTCCCGGGTGCGGCAATCGAGCCTGCTACGCGATTTCGGTCTCAGCGAGGTGCGACGGGCGCAGCTTTCCGGCACGTCGGACGACGACGGCGACCGGGCGGCGGTCGCGTCAGCCATTCGCGCCGCGCGGGAGTGCGGCGCCGACGAGATCGTCCTGGCGATGCCATGGCAGCAGGAGCCGCGCATCCAGCTTGTGTGCGACCTGCTGCGGGCGTCGCCGCTGCCGGTGCGGCTCTTGCCCGACCGGACGGCTGAACGGTTCCTGGCGCTGCGGATGGTGGCGTCTGGCCCGATCCCGACGCTGGAAATGCAGCGCTCGCCGCTCACCTCGTTCGAGCGCGCCGGCAAGCGGCTGTTCGACATCGTGGCGTCCAGCGGCCTGCTGCTGCTGTTCGCGCCGCTGCTGATCGGGACGGCGATTGCGATCAAGCTCGACTCCCGAGGGCCGGTGCTGTTTCGGCAGCGCCGCAACGGGTTTGACGGCAAGCAATTCCACATCCTCAAATTCCGCTCCATGCATGTGCTCGAGGATGGCGATGTCATCACGCAGGCCCGTCCGAACGATCCGCGGCTGACCGGGATCGGCGCGACGCTGCGCCGCCGCAGCATCGACGAGCTGCCGCAGCTGGTGAACGTGCTGCGCGGCGACATGTCGCTGGTCGGGCCGCGGCCGCACGCGCTGGCGCATGACGACAAATATTCCAAGCTGATCGCGAGCTATGCGCAACGCCAGCACGTCAAGCCGGGCATCACTGGTCTCGCGCAGGTGCAGGGCCTGCGCGGCGCGACGCCCGCGATCGAGGACATGCAGCTGCGCGTCGCCCACGACCTCGTCTACATCAAGAGCTGGAGCTTCATGCTGGACCTGCGCATCTTGTTGCGCACGATCGGCGCAGTGCTGCGGCACAAGGGCGTTTGAAGGTTGGGTGTTTGAAGGTCGGGCGTCTGCCGGGTGCTTGCGCTTGCGCGCTACTGCGGAATGCTTTGATTGGCGTCCCTGAATTCCTGCTCGATGATGCGCCGGTTGGCGTCATCAGCCACGCGATAGGCCTGGTCGATCGCGCCCTTGAGCTCCGGCGCGCGGGTGAGGATCAGGCGGATCTGCCGCCGCAACAGATCGACCAGCTCGACATCGCGCGTCGTGTCGACCTGCGCCAGCAGGATCAGGCGCGGGCCGATCAGATCGCTGCGGTTGAAGCCGGTATAGTAGGACATCTTCAGCGCCCGCGACGCGGTCGGATTCAGCCAGTCGAACCGGCCGGTCGCCGAGGCGAGGCCGAACCAGGCGCCGGCGTCCATCGGCGAGAGCCGAAGCGCGCGGGTGAAGGCGGCTTCGGCCGCCTCCGGCGATGCCGGCAATTCGCTCCAGCCGTCGGCGAGCCACAGCTCGCTCCTGACCACACCGATCTCGGCAGCGAGCCCAGGCTTGCCGCGCAACGCATCGGCGGCGAGCCACCAAGCCGACAGCGCCAGCGCCGCGGCACCGATTGCCACTGCGGCCGGCAGGAAAGCCGGCGACAGGCGCCGCGCGTGCCGGCCGACCGCGTCAGCCATTGTGTTAGCCATCGTATTGGCCATGGCGCGCTGCCCGGTTGCCGGTCATCAGCAGGGTTCGGCGCGGTCCCTCCAGCTTGACGCAGGTCAGGCGGCCGGTGGCGTAGGCGCCGGTGTCGACATTGATGCGGTTGCGCAGCAACTCGGCCTCGCGCACCGGCGTATGGCCGTGGACGACGACCTTGCCGAAATCATCTTCCGACACCAGGAAATCGTCGCGGATCCACAGCAGGTCCTCCTTGCGCTGTTGCTTGAGCGCGATGCCGGGCCGGACGCCGGCATGCACGAAGAAGTAACGGCCGTAGGAAAAGGTGATCGGCAGCGCGCGTAGGAAAGCGAGATGCGCCGGCGGCATCTGACGGATCAATTGCTGCGCCAGCGCCCTGCGTTCGGCGGCGTCGGGATTGGGCGAGGGCGACAAGCCGTAGGACATCAGCGTTTGCAGACCGCCGAACTGCCGCCATTGCGCGAGCATGTCGGGATTGACCAGAAACTCCAGCAGGCAGGCCTCGTGATTGCCGAGCAGGCAGACCACGCTGTGGGTTCGGCGGCGTTGATCGAGCATCGCGATCACATCGCGCGAATCCGGTCCGCGATCGATGTAGTCGCCGAGGAACACCTGGATCGGCCGTGCCGGCCGGAACTTGCGGATATCGGCATCGATACGTGCGCAGATCTCGTGCAGCAGCTCGGCGTGTCCGTGGATGTCGCCGACGGCGTAGATGCAGGTCTCGTCGCCCTCATGTTCGAGGTCGCCGGGCTGGCCGACAAGGCGCCGGAGGAGGCTGCGCATCTTTGGTCTAGCCCGCCTGCAACCGTGAACGGCTGATCCGCTGTGCCAATCCTGTTCCGATCACGGCTCCCAACACGATCACTCCGGGCAGCGCCGGTAATTCCGGCAAGGTGAAGGCGGCGAGCAGCAGCGTCAGCAGGACGGCTGCAGCGGATGCGGGATAGGACCAGTCGCGGCCGCGATTGCGCGCACCGGCCGTGAAGGCAGCGATGCAAGCGACCGTAACCGCGAGTAAGGTCCAGAACATGGCGGAACCGAACTGGGCGATCAAGGCGGCGGCGCTGGTCGCCACCACGGGGCGCGTGGCTGCGCCTTGCCAGTCCATATAGGTCGACGCCAGCGTTGCGGTGGTACCGGCGCCGCTGCCGAGCGCGGGCAGGTCGGCGAGCAGAGTGTGGGTCGACTGCACGAGGTCGGCCGGGGCACCCGCGAAGGCGACGGCAAAGGCCACGTCGGGATGGCGGTTGGCGACCGCCGTCGCCAGCGCGATCAGCGCGACCGCCGTGGCCGCGCCGGCGCTGCTCCAGCGATGCAGATGAAGCTTTCGCGCGGCGAAGGTCATCAGGACGAGCGCGATGCCCGCAGCGAGTGCGATCGCGGCGCCGCGATGCCCGTACCAGCAGGCGCTGGCGGCGCAGAACAGCGCGCTTGCGGCGAACAGCGCGCGCTGGGCCGCGCTGCGGCCATCGGCGTGACCGCCGACGTCGAGCGCGCGTGCGAGGCCGAGCGGAGCGCCCACGAGAACGAGCATCAGAAATCCGTTTGCTGTCTCATCACGCGCAGCTCCGGCTGCGCCAAGCCAGGCCTTGAGCGGATCGCTGTGCAGCACGAGGATCAGTGCGGCGACCACGGCCGTTGCCGCAATGCTGCGGCTCATCATATCGGCGCGGCGGGCATCGATCGCGATCGCGGCGGCGGCGATCATCACCGACAGCAGCGACAGCCAGAGCAGCAGCACGCCAATGCTTGCGCCGGTATCGATCGTGATGCTGCCGCTGAACGGCGCGCCCAGTGTTTCGCCGGCGAACTTCCACACCGGGTGCGCCCAGAACGATAGCGGAAGCATCTGCAGGATGATCCAGGCCGCCGGCACCAGCGCCGCCGCAACCGCAGGGCCGGCAATTTGTTTCAGGAAGGACAGTTCACCCGGACGGATCGCGGTCAGGCTTGCCAGCAGGCCAAGCGACGTTGCGGCGCCGACGAGGCCAGTGGCGAGCGAAGCGTCGAGCAGACCCAGGGGAATCGATGCCCCGATCAAGATGCAGATGAAAGCCGTGACGTTCCACACGAGAGGGGCAGATCCTGCGGAAGATGACAACGCAAGGCAGCGGGATGCCCCGGGCTCGTCGCGAGGTCAACGGAAATCAGGCGCGCCAACTGAGGCAGCGTTATGCCGCGTTAGAGATTTTCGGTTCTGATTGAATCAGAACCGAAGCTCGAGCTTATTGTTTTGACGCATTTTCTTCGCGCGAACCGGGGTCCACGTCGCTCGAAAACGCTCTAATGCGGTCGGCGCAGGGCGAGGACAGGGATACGCGGGCGGGACCAGAGCAGCGGGGCGAGCGTGCTCGCGAGATATCCGCCCTGCAGCGATACGATGGCGATGACCATGAGCAGCATGATCTCCGACCACGGGCCTCCGATGGCGGCCAGCAGCGCCAGTTCCGCAAGCGCCACCGGCACCAGCACCAGACAGTGCTGGCGCAGCCCGAGAACGCCGCCGCCGATCAAATTGCCAAGGAAGACAAATAACATAACCAAACCCTGTGCCCGCATCATATCGGGCCGGGTCCTAAGTCGGGGTTAACCCGATCGCCGCAAACCGCCGGCATGACGGCCGACGCTCGCATGACGGGCTGTTATGTTAGTCGATTAACATTCAGAACGGGCGCAAGTCGCCGTAACTGTAGGCGGCCCAATAGTCGCGGCCGCCATAGGGTCCGTAGGCGCCGTAGAGCGGGGCGCAGGAGTAGCGGTCGGGACAGCCGTGCCAGCAAACCCGTTTCCACTGGCAGACGTCGCCGTGGCAATATTGCAGCCGCTGGCAGTGGCCGCCGACGCGCTCGGCGACGCGCGGGGCTTTGATAATGCTCAATTCAGCGGCATTTGCGCCCGATCCGCCAAGCAAAACCACAGAGGTTGCCAGCGCGATCGCCAGGGGCTTCAGGCGGGTCATCACACCCTCAATCAGTTAACTCAAACCATCTCATTCAGAGATAACGGGGACATCACACGAAAGCAAAGCCGGAGTGGCGTCATGCGGAGCTTTGTCCCGCGATGATGTTGCCGGTGTCGCCGAATTGCCTCACCTTGCTAACATTCTCTATCAATTGCATCGCAATATATCACGGAACCTTGTGATTTTGATAGTCGACATGTTACGGCACGGTCGGAGTATTTAGATGTCGCGTGCGAATTTCATTCGAGCATTGTTATTGCTTGCGGCCGCCGGATCGGTCAGCGGTTGCCATTACATGCCGACCAACGGTCCGACGAGTTCTGATGTCGTGGCCGGGCAGAAGGATCCGGAAAGCCTGCCCTATGCGATGGTCAAGATCACGCCGCAGGTCGAGAACGTGCTGGCGTCGTTCGCGCCGCAGCTCGCCGGAGGCATTCAGGGCCCGCCGCCCAAGGACATCCACTTCGGCATCGGCGACGTCGTCAGCGTCACGATCTTCGAGGCCGCCGCCGGCGGACTGTTCATTCCGGTCGAGGCCGGCGTGCGCCCCGGCAATTATATCACACTGCCGAACCAGAACGTCGATACCGACGGCAATATCTCGGTGCCCTATGCCGGCGCGATCCGCGCCAAGAACCGCACCCCGACCGAAGTGCAGCGCTCGATCGTCGATGCGCTGAAGAACCGCGCGATCGAGCCGCAGGCCGTGGTCGCCCTGATCGAGCAGCGCACCTCGCTGATCTCTGTGCTCGGCGAGGTCAATACGCCGAACCGCTTCCCCGCCAATGCCGCAGGCGAGCGCGTGCTCGACTCGATCACGCGCGCCGGCGGCCCGAAAGGGCAGGGCTTCGATACCTGGGTGATGCTCGAGCGCGACGGCAAGCGCACCACGGTGCCGTTCGGTCAGCTGGTCTACGAGCCCAAGAGCAATATCTACGCGCATCCGGGCGACACCATCTATGTCTACCGCGAACCGCAGACCTTCGTTGCCTTCGGCGCCTCGGGCGCACAGGGCCAGTTCAACTTCGAGGCCTGGCGCATCTCGCTCGCCGAAGCGGTCGCCAAGGCCGGCGGCCTGAACGATTCATCGGCCGATCCGGCCTCGGTGTTCGTCTATCGCGGCGAGCTGCCGGAAGTCGCCGCCAAGCTCGGCGTCGACGTCAGCAAATATTCAGGGCCGATCATCCCGGTCGTCTACAACATCAATTTCCGCGATCCGGCCGGCTATTTCCTGGCCACGCGTTTCCAGTTGCGCAACAAGGACGTACTGTATGCGTCGAATGCGGCGTCGGTCGAAGATGCCAAGGTCATGCAGCAGATCCGCCTCGTGACCGCAACGGTGAACGATCCGATCGTGGCCGCCTACAACGCAACCTTACTTCGCAATTCGATCAAGCTTGCGCCCTGATTTCGGGGCGTGAGCCGGCCCGGCCGGCTTCATGACAAATTCACGATTACCTTCCGGCTCGCGCGAGGCGACGGCATTGCCTTGGCCGGTCCGATGGTCGTCGTGGCTGTTCTGCGCCGTTGTCGCCTTGGCGCCATTGCCGCTCGGCTCGGTCGGTGCTGTCGCGCCCGCGATCTGGTCGATCCTGCTCGCCGTCGCGCTGCTCGGGGCGTTGCCGATGCGCCTGCGCGACGGCCAGCTCGCCATCCTCGCGGCGACGGCGCTGCTGACGGCGCTCGCCCTGCTGGTGCTGCACGAGCAGTCGGCGGTCCACCCCTGGCTCGGTGTGGCGCCGAACGCGCTGTGGGCGGAGGCCGGAAAATTGTTGCCCGCCGAGCTGCCGCCGATCGCGTCGATCGCACGCCATCAGCCGTTTTATTCCGCCGGCCTTGGGATCGTCTGCCTGCTCTCCTTTTCCGTCGGTGTCGTGCTCGGCGCCGATCGCGCCATAGCTCGCGGGCTGTTGCGGACCGTGGCCGCGGCCGGCCTCGTCTATGCGATCGCCGGTATCGTCACGTTCGCGATCGATCCGACCCGGATTTTCCTGCTCCATGAGAAGGAGGCGCATCTGACGTGGCTGACGTCGCCCTTCGTCAACCGCAACACCGCGGGCATCTACTACGGCTGCTGCGCCCTGATCTGGCTTCTGTTTGGCTGCGAACTGATCGAGCGCAACTGGCCGCCGCGGCGTTTCAGCCCGTCGCGCCTGTTGGCGCGCCTCGATCGGCCGGCACGGCGCCGGCTCGCCGGCCATGCGCTGGGCTGGCTGGTCTGCCTGCTGGCCATGTTTCTGACCGGATCGCGCGGCGGCGTCGGGATTTCGCTGCTCGCCGCGGTCGTCGCGGTCGCGATCTTCTTCCGCAAGCGGATGCCGCCGCGCTACGGCCTGATCATGGCACTTTGCGTCGGCAGCCTGGTCGCGCTCGCCCTGCTGCAGCTTCTCGGCGGCGGCGTCGGCGCGCGCTTCAGCACCATGGGGCTGTCGGATGAGGGTCGGTTCTCGACCTATCGCGCGACGCTGCGGATGATCTTTGACCATCCCTGGCTCGGCGATGGTTTCGGGAGCTTCGAATGGGTCTATCCGGCCTATCGGACCGATGACATCTCGCTGCGCGGGACCTGGAACCGGGCGCACAACAGCTGGCTCGAACTTGCGTCCGACGGCGGAATGTTAATGGTCGGCGCCGTGATTGTCGCGCTGCTCGCAGCGTTCGCTGTGCTCACGCATGGCGTGCGGAGCCGCCGCCGCGACGTCATCGTGCCGCTTGCGGCGCTGTGCGCGTCGGCCGCCGGCGCCATCCATTCGATGATCGATTTCTCGCTCCAGATCACCGGCTACGCGGTCGTCATCGCGGCCTTACTCGGGGCGGGACTGTCACAATCCTTCCGCTCCAGAGCGGGCAATGGCCGCGGCGGTGCCAATGTTATGGCGGGGCCGCCGGTTAACGTTGATTTCGCCGGGCGTGCCGGGGCCGCGGCCGGCGAGGCTATTTAATTGGCGCGATAACTCCGATTATGCTAACGAACTGTTAGTATTCGTTAGGGAGATAGCGGTGTTCACATTTGAGCGATCGGGCGGCTTTTCCGCCTCGCGCGTGGCGGTGTTGATGATCTTGGCGTTCACGGCGTCCGGCGGTGACGCACTGGCGCAAGCCGCCGGCGGGCAGAGCCAGCTCTCCCAGGCGATCACGAATTTCAAGGGCTCTCCGGAGCTGCTGCTGACCCAGTATCCGAACGCGGGGGTGGAATTGACCTCACGGGCGCGCGATTTCGCCATCGACGATCCGACCACGCTGGATACGATCATCGGGCTGCTCGCCAAGGCGAGCAAGGACCAGAAGACGGCGATCGCCGCCGGTCTCGCCCAGGCCGCGCGCATCGTGGTGCGCAGCAACCAGCCCTACGCGACGCGCATCCAGCAGGCGATTGCCGACACCAAAGACCTCGACACCGTGATGGCGTTCGCCGCGGCGTCGGGTGACAGCGGCACCGCTGCGACGGGTGGCGGCGGCGCGGGCAGCGCCGGCGCATCCGGCGGCCAGACCGGCGCGCTCGGTGCCGGCGGTGCGGGAGGCGGCGGCACGCTCGAGGCCATCAACGGCAACAGCGTCAACACCGGCATTTTCAGCTTCACGTCATCGGTTACCGGATCGGGCAACGGAACGACAGGTACGACCACCGGCACCACGCTTCTGACAACAGTTACTCCCTGAGCCGGCTTCCGATCGTCAATGGCGAACTCTCTGCAGCAATGCGCTTCGGTGTCGGCGGCGGGACGCTTCCCAGTTTCATTGGAGGGCGCGAGGGCAGGCTCCGGCCTGCCGGCGCGGCGATAGGACGAGATGCTTCAGCGCAACCAGATTTCGCCGTCCGTCGATCTGAGAAATCGTCCGGCCGAACTGCCGTCGCTGGCGGAAACGTTCGACGCGTTCGTCACCTATCTGCTGCGGCAGTATTGGGTCATCCTCGGCACCGCCGCGCTCTGCCTGTTCGGCGGCATCTGCTACTTGGCGACGGCGGCGCCGAGCTATACCGCGCTTGCCACGATGATCATCGACACGCGCAAATTCCAAGTCTTCCAGCAGGAATCGCCGGTCAGTGACGTCCCGGTGGATTCCTCCGCGGTCGAGAGCCAGGTCGAGATCCTGAAGTCGGAGAACGTGGCGCTCGCGGTGATCCGGGACCTCAAGCTCACCGACGATCCGGAATTCGTCGGCTCCAAGGCCGGCGCGGCGGGAGCGGTGCTGGATTTCGTGACCGGCCTGTTCGCCGGCAGCGGGCCGCCCAACGAGTTCGACCGGACCCGGCGCGCGGTCCGTACCTTGCAGAAGCAGCTCGAGGTCCGCCGCCGCGGCCTGACCTATGTGATCGAGGTCTCCTTCCGCTCGCTCGATCCCGAGCGCGCCGCGCAGATCGCCAACGCCGTCGCCGACGCCTACATCGTCGATCAGCTCGATTCCAAGTTCCAGGCGACGCGCCGCGCCAGCGTCTGGCTGCAGGACCGCATCCAGGAGCTGCGCTCGCAGGCATCCAGTGCCGAGCGTGCGGTGCTCGACTACAAGAAGACCAACAACATCGTCACTTCCAGCGGCAAGTTGATGAACGAGCAGCAGCTCGGCGAGCTCAACACGCAGCTGCTTCACGTGAAGTCGCAGGTCACCGACGCCAAGGCCAAGCTCGACCGCATCGAGGCGGTGGTGAAGAGCGGCGTCCCCGATGCGACGGTCGCCGATACCCTGAACAACCAGGTCATCACCAAGCTGCGCTCGCAATATCTCGAGCTTGCCAACCGCGAGGCCGACTGGTCGTCGCGCTATGGCTACAATCATCTGGCCGCCGTCAATCTGCGCAACCAGATGCGCGAGATCCAGTCGTCGATCATGGATGAGCTGAAGCGGCTCGCCGAAAGCTACAAGAGCGACTATGCGATCGCCCTGCAGCGCCAGAGCGAGATCGAGCGCGCCGTGAACGATTCGGTGTCGCAGTCGCAGTCCACCAACCAGGCGCAGGTGACGCTGCGCGAGCTCGAGAGCTCCGCGCAGACCTATCGCTCGCTGTACGACAATTTCCTGCAGCGCTACATGGAGAATGTGCAGCAGCAGTCGTTCCCGGTCAGCGAGGCGCGGGTGATTACCCGTGCCTCGCGTCCGCTCAGCAAGAGCCACCCTCAGACCTTCGTCGTGCTGGCGCTCTCGATGCTCGGCGGCCTGATTGCCGGGCTCGGGCTCGGCGTGTTGCGCGACCTCTATGACCGGGTGTTCCGCACCGCCGAGATGGTCGAGACGATCCTCGACACGGATTGCGTCGCCATCGTTCCCCGCGTGCCGGCGGGCCAGATCAAGGCCGCGGTGGCCGTTCGTCCCAATCTGCCGGCCGGTCCGCGGACCATCCGGCGCGGCGACGAACCGGTGCTGTGGGCGGCGATCGACTCGCCATTCTCGCGGTTCTCGGAAGCGATCCGCTCGATCAAGGTCAATGCCGACCTCAACGTCACCAAGCCGTCAAAGATCCTTGGCCTGACCTCGGCGCTGCCCAACGAGGGCAAGTCGACGCTGGCCTTCGTGTTCGCGCAGCTGGTGGCGCAGAGCGGTGCGCGCGTGCTGCTGATCGATTGCGACCTGCGCAATCCCTCGCTCAGCCGCAAGGTCGCGGCCAATGCCGAGCGCGGCATCCTCGACGTGCTGTCGAACAATGCGACATTGCAGGACACGATATGGCGCGATCCCGAGACCGGGCTTGCCTTCCTGCCGGGCGCCACACGATCGCGCATCGCGCATTCGCACGAGGTGCTGGCCTCCGACCAGATGAAGGACTTTATCGACGCAGCCCGCAGCCAGTATGACTACGTGATCGTCGATTTCCCGCCGCTGACGCCGGTGGTCGACGTCCGCATCACCGCGCACTTCGTTGACTCCTTCGTGTTCATCGTGGAGTGGGGCAAGACCCAGGTGCAGGTGGTCGAACGGGCGCTGCGCAGCGCCCGTGCCGTCAACGAGAACCTGCTCGGCGTCGTGCTGAACAAGGCCGATATCGCCGCGATGAGCCGCTACAGCGGCTATGGCGGCAAGAACTACTATTACAACTCTCACTATGGACGCTATGGCTACACCGAGTGAGCCGCGTGGTGAGGCGATCAAGCGTGCCGCCGTCTGGCTGGCGCGCGGCTTGCTGGCCGCGGCCGCATGCTCGTCGGTCGCCTGGGGCGCGACCACCTTGCCTGACTTTGTCGACCAGACCCGGCTTGATGGCGCCAGGGACGTGATCCTGCGCAACGTGCCGATTAGCGATGCCGAGCTCGATGCGCTGGGTCCGGCCCTCGCGCGTGCCGTAGCGCGAGCGGACTGCATGCCGGCGATCGATCGCAGCACGGCGGTGATCCGGTTGCGGCTTGCCGAGAATGCGCTCGCATCCGGCGATCGGGTGGACGCCCGGATGGGCGAGCTCGACGCGGCCATTCACAAGTCGCTCGGCTGCGCGCCAGCTGACCCTTACCTCTGGCTCGTGCTGTTCTGGCTGCGCAATATCAGGCAGGGCCTGACCGACGCCAATTTCGACCTGCTGCGCATGTCATACCGGCTCGGCCCCAATGAGGGCTGGATCGTGGTCAAGCGCAGCGCCATGGCGCTCGCCATGTTCGATGCCCTGCCGGCCGACCTGTCTGATACGGTCGTTGCCGAGTTCGCGCGTCTGGTGAAGACGGAGCTGTACACCGAGGCGATCGATCTCCTGAAGGGACCAGGATGGGCGCACCGGGAGAAGTTGCTGGCCGGCCTCGCAACTGTCCCCAAACGGAACGTCGACATCCTGACCCGCACAATGGCTGACATCGGATACGATCTCGATCGCCGCTCGCCGGCGGAACGGCGCAGCCTGGAGCGTGAACCGGATTCCCGCCGTGACGAGCTTGCCCGAATGCCATCAGGAGCTGTGGCCAGACCATGACGATGGAATTCAGCGTCGGACAGCACAACGCGCATTATGAGGGTGTCTATTCGGCACGCGAGCGCGACTGGCGGCGGGTCTGTGCGGTCGACAAGGCCGATCATATCGCGGGCTCGCTGGGCAGCTCCGCCGCCGCGATCGGCAACGTGCTCGACGTCGGCTGTGGCACCGGCGCCGTGCTGGCGCGGCTGTCGGCGATCGGCATCGGCCGCGATTTCACCGGGATCGACGTCATCGATCCCGCGACCAATCTGGAAACCGACGGCGCGGCGGCGGTCCCGTTCCACTGGTTGAGCTATGACGGTGTGACGATCCCGTTTGCGGACGGATCGTTCGATCTGGTCTACGCCAGCCATGTCCTGGAGCATGTGCCTGAGCCGCGCGCATTCCTGCACGAGCTTGCCCGCGTCGCGCAGGGGTTCATCTATGTCGAGGTCCCCTGCGAGCTGCACGCGCGCACCAGCCGCCGGGCGCTGCAATCGACGCTCGATATCGGCCATATCAATTTCTACACACCCGCCACGTTTCGCCTGGTGCTGGAGACCGCGGGACTCAAGGTCATGGGCTTCGGCACCTATGACCATAGCCTGCCGGTGCACGCGTTTCATGCGTCGCGGGTGAAGGGGCTTGCGAAGAGCATCGTGCGAAAGTCGTTGTTGTGGGCCAGCCCGGCATTCGCGACGAGGCTTGCGACCTATCATTGCGGGGCGCTCTGCCGGCGCGACGAGGCGCCGCCGCTGCCGCAGGACCGCTGAGCCATGGCCCCGCGCGTGGTCGTCTTCAACAACATGATCACACCCTACACCGACCGTCTCTACAACGAGCTGGTCTGTCGTGGATTGGATCTCGCCGTGCTGTCCTGCACCGCGCAGGAGGCCGACCGCTCCTGGGCCGGCTCCTTCACGCCGCGTTACACGACGCGGACGGTGCCCGGCATTTCGATCCCGCTGTCGCGGTCGCGTCACACCCATGTCAATGTCGGGATCGCGCGCGCCTTGAAGAACCTCGCGCCCGACCTGCTGTTCGTCAACGGCCTCTATCCGTCCATGCTGGCCGGCGCCGCGTGGGCGCGCGCCAACGGCAAGCCGCTTGCGCTGACGATCGACGGCTGGCGTGAGACGATGCCCAATACCGCCTATCATCGTCTGGCGCGGCCCTGGCTGCTGCGGCAGTGCGACGCGGTGGTATGCTGCAGCGACAAGGGCAGGGATTATTTCCGCGGCGAGGGCGTCCGCGACGCGGATCTGTTCGTGGTGCCGCTGGTGCCGGCATGGGATCCGCCGAAAACTGTGCCTGATTTTCAGGAACGTCCGTTTCATCTGCTGTGGTGCGCCCGCATCAACGATGACGCCAAGAACGCGATCTTCTTCGAGAACGTCGCGATCGCGCTCGGCCGCATCCTGCCGGGGCTGAAGGTCCGCGTGGTCGGGTCCGGCGTCGCCGAACAGCGCATGCTGGCGCGGCTTGCCGCCGCCGCGATCGAGGTCCGTCACGACGCCTATGTGCCGTGGCCGTCGATCTCGGAGGTCTATCTGCAATCACGCCTGCTGCTGCTGCCCTCGCTGCTGGAACCGTGGGGGCTGGTGTGCAACGAGGCCTTGCAGTGCGGGGTTCCCTGCCTGGTATCGCCCCATGTCGGGGCCGGCGGCGAGCTGGTGCGCGACCACGACAATGGCCTTGTTTGCGCGCTCGATGAACCGGTGTGGGTCGATGCGGCGCGCGCCTTGCTGGAACAGCCCGCGCGCTGGCGGATGATGTCGCGGCAGGCCCGGCAGAGCGTGCGAGGTGATGCGCTTCCGGACGCGGCTTCGCGCTTCATGGCCGCGGTCGATCATCTTGTGGACGCACCAGCCCGACAGGAAGCCGTGCAATGATCGGCAGATGGTGGTCGCGAACCGACGTCTTCCTGCACGCCTATCTGGTGATGGTGCTCGGCTGCATCTATTTCCTGTTCAATTTCGTCGAGGGGATCTCGTTTGCGGAACGGGCCGGCGAATCCACCCTGTTCCGCGGCGCGTGGCTGTTGCTCTACATCCTCCTGATGCTGCATATCGCGGTCGATCGGAAGCGCTTCGGCCTGCTGCTGCTGCATTCGCATCTCTATCTGGCATTCGTGGCCTTCGCCGCCGTCTCGCTCGCTTTGAGCGCCGACCCCGCGGGCTCGTCGATCAAGTTCGCGATGTATGTGCTGACCACGATGTTCTCGGCGTGGGTCGTGATCAGCTGCCCGGTCGATCGCCTCGTCGACACGCTGTTCCGGATCGGGATCGTGGTGCTGATCGTCCACGTCCTGCTGTTTCCGGTGATCGGCTCGGAATGGAACTACGATGCGCTGAATCGGCCGACGGTGCTCGGAACCCAGGCCTATGCCGGCGTGTTCGGCCACAAGAATCTCGCGGGCGCCTTCTTCGGGCTGATGGTGCTGATCTGCTTCGTGCGCATGCTGGCCGGACCACGGCGGCAATTCGGCTGGTCGCTGCTGCTGATGGGATGCCATTTTGTCGCGCTCGCCGCGGCCGGCTCCGCAGGGCCGCTGATCAGCATGTTGACGACGGTCGCTGTCACCTTCGGGCTTTTGCTGGTGGTGCTCGGGCGCCGCGGGGCCGCGTCGATCTACTGGCTTTGGCTCGCGTCCTTTGCGCTGGTCGTGCTCGTCGTGCCCAGCGACTATCTGTATGCGCTGGTCGGCCGCAGCGGAAACCTGACCGGACGCTCGTTCCTCTGGTCGGTATGGCCGCACTTCTTCTGGCAGCATCCCTGGCTCGGCTACGGGTTTTCCGGATTCTTCAACGAGCTGCCGAACTCGCCCGCCAACGAGCTGACGAGCATGGCGCCATGGAACACGGAGTTCGGCTCGTTCGAGAATTCCTATCTCGACGCCTTTCTCCAATTCGGTCTGCTCGGCGGCGCGCTCTATGTGCTGCTGCTGGCACGGGCGTTGTGGAACAGCATTGTCTTCACATTCGAGCGGCGCGGGATGTATTGGCTGGCGCCGTTCGCGATGCTGCTGTTCGTCGTGATCGCATCCGCTAACGACTCCAGCCAGCTGCTGCACAATTATTTCGGCTGCGTGCTGGTGTTCTGGTGCTATTTCGGCCCGGAGGCCAGGCTGCAAGTGGCGCCGCGGCGGGCGTTCACCAGACTGCGTGCGAGTGAGGCGTGAGTGCATTGACCGACAGGCTGGACCGCGTGGCGGCCCCAAGGCGGCTCGCGGGTGCCGTGCGCGGATCGCTCCGCCGGCTGCGGCGCGCCGGAGGCAATGTCGCGCTCGGCCTGGTCGATCAGGCGCTGCTCAGCGGTTCGGCCTTCGTGCTGACGATCGTGCTCGCCAATGTGCTCGATGTCAGCTCGTTCGGTAGCTTCAGCGTCGCCTGGTCGTTCTCGATCCTGATCGAGGCGGTGTTTTTGCGCGGCCTGTTCGACGACGGGCTGCCGGCGGCCGCGCATCGGATTCCCAAATCTTTGTGGCCGCAGCTGCGGCTCGGCCTCTATCTATCATCGCTGCTGGTCTCGGGTGCGCTTGGCCTGCTGCTCGTGATGGCGGGCCTTGTGATCGTTGCGTTCGGCGGGGGTGCCGGCGGGCTCGTGATCGCAACCGGGCTCGCGATCCCGGCGGTGCGTTTGCAAAGCATGTTCCGCCGCATTTGCTATCTCGACGGCCGGCTGCCGCGCGCGGTGGCGTCATCGCTGACCTACTGCGTGGCTCTGGTCGCCTCGGCCGGGCTGATGATCGCCTTCAAGCTCGCCGGCGCTGCGGCGGCGATGGCGTGCATCGCGATCTCGGCTGCGTTTGCCGCCAGCCTTTTGCTTGCCCACACCAGCGAGCTCGCCCGGCCGCAAGCCAGAATCTTCCGCGGCTCGCTGCGGCGGCTGTTCCGCAACGGCCGCTGGTTCGTCGCGACCTCGCTCACCTATTGGATCGGCAGTATCGGGTTGATCCCGGTGTGCGGCCTGCTGATCGGGCTGGAGGCGAGTGCGTCGCTGCGCATCCTGCTCCTGGTGTTCGCGCCGCTCAGCCAGTTCTGCGCGACGATGTTCTCGGTCCGCCTGCCGGTAATCGCGGCCGAGCTGCGCGCGGGAAGGCGTAGCGCAGTCGCCGCTGCCGCGCGCGAAAATGCGCTGCTGCTCGGGTCGATCGCAGTCGCTTATGGTGCGGTGATCGTGTTGCTTGGCCAGCGCATTCTCGCGCTTGTCATCCATGGACAGAGTTACGAAATCGGTGCCGGCAGCCTCGGCCTGATGGCGGGGGCGATGGCGCTCGATGCGGTGTGGCTCGGCCTCGCGCTGCCGCTGTTTGCGACCGGCAAGCCGCAGCGGTTCATGCTGAGCCGGATCGCGGGCCTCGCCGCGCTGTGCTGCGTCCTGCCGTTTGCGGCCCATGCCTGGCAAATGATGGGCGCGGTTGCGGCGATGGTCGCCTCCAGCGCGGCGTCGGTGGTCACAGTGGTGCTGACCAATTCGGCGCGGGAGCGGACATGACCGACGACATAGCCGGCCGCGCGCTCCCGAGGCTGCATATCGGTGCCTTCAATTGCGGCATCGAGGGCTGGATCAACACCGACATCACCACGCATCTGTGGATCGCGCGGGTGCCGTTTGCGGCGAGGGCGCTGCATCTTGCCGGCCTGCTCAGCGATGCCCGCTATGCCGAGCACCGCCAGGGCAAGTTTGCCGGGCTGCGCTACATGGATCTGACAAAACCGCTGCCATTCGCGGACGGCAGTCTCTCGGCGGTGTTCAGCGCACACGTCTTCGAGCATCTGTTTCCCGATGAGGTCGAGCGACTGGCGCGCGAGATCGCGCGGGTGCTGGCACCGGGCGGGGTGTGCCGCATCGTCGTCCCCGACATGGAAAGGATCGTGGCACTCTACGATCCGGCCGCGCCGCAGGCCTTCCTCAAGGGCGTGTTCGAGATCGAGCGGCGCAAGGAGGTCGCGTTCGCGCATCACTGGGGTTATACCCGCGCGTCGCTCGCAACGCTGTTCCGCGACGCCGGCTGTTCTGAGACCCACACCCGGGCCTACCGGGAGGGCGTCTGTCCCGATATCGACCGGCTCGACAACCGGCCGGACGAGTCGATCTTCTTCGAGGCGATCAAGTAAGGCAGGAGACTGACATTGCTGGGCGCAATTCAAGCTCGATTTTCCAGTGCAGCGCGCAAGCGGCGCGGCGAGTTCCTCGTTCGCACCGTGAATCTGCCGCTGGATGCGAAAATCCTCGATCTCGGCGGCGGGACCGGCCGGCATATTCGCGCGATCCTGCCCCGACATCGCGACATCACGGTGTGCGACATCTCGGCCGACGACCTCAAGGCCGCGCGCGAGCGTTTTGACTTCAAGACCGTGCTGCTGCAGGAAACCGAGCGCCTGCCGTTCGACGATCAGGCGTTCGACTTCTGCTTCTGCTCGTCGGTGATCGAGCACGTCACCGGGCCGAAGCAGGAGGTCGTGACGATCGAGGACGGGGCGGCATTCCTGAGTATCGCGCGTCAGCACCAGAACCGCTTTGCCGGCGAAATCTCGCGGGTCGCGAAGTCGTTTTACGTGCAGACGCCGTACCGTTACTTTCCGATCGAGAGCCATACCTGGCTGCCCGGCATCATCGTGTTGCTGCCGAGGCGGCTGCAGATCGCGCTGATCGGGGTGTTCAACCGCTTCTGGTTCAAGCGGACCGCGCCCGACTGGCACCTGTTCGACTGGCGCGAGATGACGGAGACGTTTCCGGACGCGACAATCTATCGCGAACGATATCTCGGCATGACCAAGTCGCTGATGGCGGTCAAGACATGAGGCGGGTGTCCGCCGGCCGCATCAATCGTCGCGCCGCGCCAGGATATTGATCAGTGTGCCAAGCGCAGGCCGGCGATCGAGTGCCGGCGGCAGCGGGGAGCCGGCAAAGCTCGTTCGCAGCATTGTGAGGCCATGTTGCCGCAGCAGGCCCTGCATGGCGGCCGGCGAGGCGTCGAATTTGGAAAAGGCGAGGTAGCGGAACAGCGGCCGCGCCGACAGCCGCGAGGACGCCGCGTGCGCGAGCTTGTAGCTCTGGCGCAGCAGCGATCCGCGGTTGGGGATCGAGACCAGCAACAGCCCGCCGGGCCTGAGCACGCGATGGATCTGGGCGAGGCACTGCGCGACGTCGGGGACATATTCCAGCACGCTCGCGCAGAGCACGCCGTCGAAGGATCGATCGGCAAACGGCAGGCTTGCGATCGTCGGGATCTGCTGGAACGCGAGCCGTCCGGCCGGCGTATCATCGGCCGAGCCGCCGCGTGCCGCCGCGATCATCTCCGACGACGCGTCGACCCCGGTGACGTCGCAGCCGCGCGCGGCGAGCACGCGGGACAGCGTCCCGGTGCCGCAGCCGGCGTCCAGCCAGTGCTGGCCGGCGAGGTCCATCTTCCCAAGCAGATCGAACATCGCAGCGGTGCGCGCCTTGAAGGTGCGGCTCTGATGCAGCGCCTCCCACCCGGACGAAATCTCGTCGTGAAAGCGGATTTCAGGGCGGTCGATCTGGGCCATGGTGGCCATGCTGTTCCCTACCAGTGGAAGCCGCTCACTCTGGCGCGCACCTCGTCCGGCAATCCGATATCAGACAGTTCTAGCACGACCTGGTCGGAGCGGGTTGCCTTCAGCGCCGCGACGAAGCGCGGATCAGGCGTCGTCAGCACGATGATATCGGCCCATTCGATGGTCGCGGTGACATCATCATGCAGCAGGCCGACCAGCTCCGGGTTGCGCATCAGGAAGTCCCGGTTGGCGCCGATCAGCTGCGACAGCCGCACGTTGGGGTCGTAGATCCGGATGTCGCGCTGCTCGCCGCGCAGGCTTTTGACCAGCTCCACGAACGGGCTGTCGCGGACATCGTCGGTGCCGGCCTTGAAGCTGATGCCGAGGAAGGCAATACGGCGACCGTCATGCGACAGGATCCAGTCGGCGCCGCGCGACATGATCATATCGTTGCTGGGCAGGATGCTTTCGAGCACCGGCGTCGACAGCCCGCGGCTGTGCGCCAGATGTTTCAGCGCCTTGACGTCCTTGGGCAGGCAGGAGCCGCCGAAGGCAAAGCCCGGCCGCAGATAAGCCGGCGAGATGTTGAGCCTTGTGTCCTGCAGGAAGATGTTCATGACATCGCGGCCGTCGATGCCGAGCGTCTTTGCGATCGTCCCGATCTCGTTGGCGAAGCTCACCTTCAGCGCATGCCAGCTGTTGTCGACATATTTGACCAGTTCGGCGGTCTCGACCGGCGGCGTGATCTTGGCGCCCGGCAGATCCTTGTAGAGCGCCATGACGCGGTCGGCGGTCTCCTGGTTGAAGGCGCCGACCACGGTCTTGGAGGGTGCGTTGAAATCCGCAATGGCGCTGCCTTCGCGCAGGAATTCCGGATTGAAGGCGAGGTCGAAATCGCGGCCGATCCTGTTGCCGGAGGCTTCCTCGATCAGCGGTCCGACGGTGCCGCGGGTGGTGCCAGGCAGTACGGTGGAGCGGATCGTCACGGTATGCGGTGCGTTCTTCGCGCGCAGTCCGCGGCCGATCTCGATCGCGACCTGTCGGATCGCGGTCAGGTCGAGATTGCCGTTGCCGGACGAGGGCGTGCCGACGCAGACCATCGATATGTCGCTGTTGACGATCGCCTCGGTGGCGTCGGTGGTCGCGGTCAGCTGACCCGTGGCAACCGCGCGCGCCACCTTGTCCGAGATACCAGGTTCGATCACGGGCGATCTGCCTTCGCGGATCAGGTCGACCTTGGCGACGCTCTTGTCGACGCCGATGATCTGGTGGCCGAGTTCGGTGAAGCAGGCGGCGCAGACCGTTCCGACATAGCCGAGGCCGAAAATGCTCACATTCATGCTTCGACCTTCAATAACCCTGGGACCTGCGCGTGACCGCGGCGGTGTCGCGGTTGACGTGAATGGAGCGGCAGGCCGTTCAAGACGATGCCCGCCCGGCGGCAGCGTTAGCGCTGGAATGCGAGGTTGACCGCTCGGCGGTCGCATTTGCGCGCGGCGCAAGGCTTTGCGCGGGGGCTTTCGCGGCGAACAGCGCCTCATAGGCCGCAAGCAGCTTCGGCTCCTCATGCGTCCAGGACAGCGCGCGCTCGACGCGGCTGCGGCCGAATGCCCCCATCGTCTCACGCTGCGACGGATCGTCGATCAAGGTAATGATTTTGCTGGCAAAATCCTTCGGGTCGTTCTTCGCCGCATAGAGCGAGGCGTCGAGCGCCGAGCGGCGGCCTTCGCGGACGTCGAACTGAACGATCGGCCGTCCCAGCGCCATATACTCCATGATCTTGTTCATGGTGGAGATGTCGTTCATCGGCGTGACGCGGTCCGGATTGACGCAGACGTCAGCGGTCGAGAGCATCGTGAACAGCGGCTCATCGGCGACAGCGCCGGTGAAGTTGACGTAGTCGGAGAGCCGCATCTCCTCGCAAAGCTTGACGACTGCGTTCCATTCCGGCCCGGTGCCGGCGATGTTGAACTGGATGTCGGTGCGTCCGAGATCGTGCACGATGTGGCCGATCGATTGCAGCAGGAGATCTATGCCTTCCGACTGGCCGATCACGCCGACATAGCCGACGCTGTAGCGCCGGCCACGGCGCCAGGCCGGATCGGCAGGGCGGGAGCGCACCCGGTCGAGATTGGGGCCGGAGCGCACCACGAAGACACGGTTGGCCGGCATGCGGCCGCGCGTGATCGCGATCTCACGATAGGATTCGTTGGTCGCGATCGAGATGCTTGCGGTCTTGAAGGTGAGATATTCGACCAGCCGCAGCAGATGCCAGAACATGTCGCGGCGGCCGAACTTCGCCTCGTAGAGCTCGGGATTGACGTCGTGATGATCGAACACGAAGCGCTTGCCGCCGAGCTTGAACAAGAGGCCGATCAGGAAGATCAGATCGGGTGGATTGCAGCCCTGGATCACGTCGAAGCCGTGCTTCCACGCCACCTTGATCGAAAGCCACATCTCCCAGAACAGCGCGACCGGATATTCGATGAGGTAGGCGGCGATCCCGCGTGCTTCCACCGGCATCGGATGGCGGTAGATGTGAATGCCCTCGAGGCATTCGTAAGACGCGTCATGGCCGCGGCCCTTCGGGCAGATCACCGAGACCGCATAGCCTGCCTTGCGCAGCGACGTTGCTTCGCACCACACCCTGCGATCGAAAGGAACCGGAAGGTTCTCGACGATGATCAGGATCCGCCGCGGGGATGGTTCAGCTCTCGACATCTGCGATGATCTATACCATTGACCTAACAACATCACAATCTGACTAACATCGGCATTAACATGCGCGGCTTGCACTATGCAATCCCGGCACCGATGTGACGGCGACGAGACGCGGACATGGCAGGCAAAGCGAGGGATTGGGGCCACAGGGCATTGATTGCCCTGATTTTGAGCGCAGTGGTGCCGCTGGCCCACAAATGGCCGCTGCAGTGGGGCGGTGCATCGGCAAACGATGCGCTGAATGCGAGCCGCGAGAATGTAGTGATCCCGCCGACGCTGTTCGGCATGACGATCAACGCGATCGGGCAGTCGCAGCCGCAGTCGCCACCTTGGCCCGAGCTCAAATTCGACGGCGTTCGGCTGTGGGGCGCGATCTATTGGGCGCAGGTCAATCCGGCGCCCGGCATCTACAATTGGGCCCGCTTCGACGCCATCCTCGCGGCGGCCGAGCGCGAGCATGTCGATATCGTGCTCAATCTCGCCTACACGCCGCGATGGGCCGCGTCGGTGAAGGATGCGCCGCCGGCGTTCACGCCGGGCGCAAGCTCGCCGCCCGGTGATCTCGCGTCATGGGATGACTGGGTGCGCGCAGCGGTGGCGCGCGCTGCCGGGCGCATCAAATATTGGGAGATCTGGAACGAGCCCGAGGATCCCAAATATTACTCGGGCGATATCGCCACCATGGTCCAGATGCAGAAGCGGGCCTATCGGATCATCAAGGCCAGCGATCCCGGCCTGATGGTGCTGACGCCGCCGTCCAACGGCACGCCGGACGGCTATCGCTGGCAACAGGCCTTCATGGCGCAGGGCGGCGGACAGTATGCCGATATCTTCGCCTTCCACGGCTACACGAGCGAACCGGAAGCCGTGATCGGCATCATTGCGCGCTTCAGGCAGATCCTCGCCGCGCACGATCTTTCCGCAAAGCCGATCTGGGACACCGAGGCCGGCTGGTCGTCCTACGAGGACAATCCGGATGGGTGTCTGGCGCGGGCCTATATCCTGAAATGGATCAATGGTGTCGACCGCTTCTATTGGTATGAATTTGCCGGCGGGGGCAGCGATTTTGGAAAATTATGGGACCCGGCGCGCGGGCTGCTTCCGGGTGGCGTGGCCTACCGCACGGTCCAGTCATGGCTGGTCGGCGCACGCATCGTGACCGCCATCCGGACCTCGCCGTCGACCTGGCGCGTTGCGCTTCATATGCAGGATGGCCGCGACGGCTTGATCCTGTGGACCACCAAGGGGCGGTCCGTTTACCGGGTCGACCCGCGCTTTAGCCGCTATCAGGGCCTGGATGGCGGCGAAGGACCTGTCGCCAACGGCGAGGTCGAGATCTCGCCAAAACCGATCCTGTTGCTCGAATGATACGATGTTAATTCACGAACAACAGGATAACTATGATGATGTTCCTGGCTTCATTGCGGGCGGCAGGCGCGATACAAGGAGCGCTGTTAACGTGAGGCGATTGACCGACTGTGAAGCAGATCGCGCAGAACTATAAGAGCGGCGAGCTCAAGCTGATCGATGTGCCGTCGCCACGCTGCCGCCCCGGCGGGGTTTTGGTGCGCACGGCGTTCTCGGCGGTGTCGACCGGCACCGAGATGATGAAGTTCACCGAAGGGCGCCTGTCGCTGCTTGGCAAGGCGCGCGCGCGACCCGACCAGGTCGCCAAGGTGGTGCGCTCGGTCCGTCAGCAGGGATTGCTTGCGACCTATCAGAAGGTGATGAACCGCCTCGATTCCTACACGCCGCTCGGTTACTCGCTGTCGGGCACCGTCGTGGAAGTGGGTGAGGGCGTCGGCGGCTTCTCGGTCGGGCAGCGCGTCTGCTGCGGCGGCAATCAATATGCGACCCACGCCGAATATAATTGGGTGCCGGTGAATCTCTGCGTGCCGGTGCCGGACAGTGCGGCACTCGACCAGGCCGCCTTCACCACGATCGCCTCGATCGCGTTGCAGGCGATGCGTCAGTCGGAGATCCGTTTCGGTGAGACCGCCTGCGTGATCGGCCTCGGCCTGATCGGGCAGATCATGGTGCGCCTGCTGCGCAGCGCCGGCGTCGTGGTGGTAGGGCTTGATCGGCTTGAAGCACGCTGCCGCCAGGCCGAGGCTGCGGGCGCCGCAGTCTGCGCGGTCGCATCGGACGATGCCGCGGCCGAATTTCGCGCCCGGATCGACCAGTTGACCGCAGGCAGCGGCGTCGATTGCGTGTTCATCACGGCGGGCAGCGACGATCCCGATCTCGCATCGCGTTCGGCCGCGTTGCTGCGCGACCGCGGCCGCATCGTCGACATCGGCAAATGCACGCTGAACCTGCCGTGGAACGAATTCTATGACAAGGAGCTCGACGTTCGCTTCTCGCGCTCCTACGGCCCCGGCCGCTACGATCCGCTCTACGAGGAGGGCGGTATCGATTATCCGATCGGTCATGTGCGCTGGACCGAGAAGCGCAACATGGAGGCCATCGTCGCGCTGCTTGCCGACGGACGGCTCGATTTTTCGTCGCTGATCTCCGAAGTGGTGCCGCTGGAACAGGCGACGTCGGCCTTCGAGCGCATGAGCCGCGGCGAAGTCGGCCTCGGCATGGTGTTCGCCTATCCGGATGCCGCCCCCCGCGCGCTGCAGATGACGTATCGCCCGGTCGCGGCCCTGCGCAGCGGCCGGGTGCGGCTCGGCGTCATCGGCGCCGGCAATTATGCCTCCAGCATGCTTTTGCCGCAGCTTGCGAATAACCAGCGCGTCGATCTCGTCGAGGTCGCCACCAATACCGGCCTGAGCGGCGCGAACGCCGTGCGCAAGTTCGGCTTCGCGCGCGCCTCGACGGAAGCTGCCTCGGTGCTCGAGGCCGACGATATCGATGCCGTGCTGATCGCGACACGCCATGCTTCCCACGCCGACCTTGCGGCGCGCGCGCTGCGCGCCGGCAAGGCGGTGTTCGTCGAAAAGCCCCTGGCGATCGACACTGATGCGCTCGATCAGCTGGAACAGACCATCCGCGAGACCGGCAACAACAGGCTGATGGTTGGCTTCAACCGCCGCTTCTCGCCGCTGCTGCAAGGCATGCGCACGGCGTTCGCGCCGCCCGGGCCGCAGACCCTGCAATATCGGGTGATCGCCGGCCCGCTGGACAAATCATCCTGGTATCTGCAGGCGGAGACCGAAGGCAGCCGCTTCGTCGGCGAGGGCGGGCATTTCATCGACGTGTTGTCCTGGTGGCTGGGCGCGGAGCCCGTGCGTGTCTCCGCCAGTACCGCGGGCAAGGACGTCGACAATCTGGTCGCGACCTTCGACTTTGCCGACGGCTCGGTCGCGAGCCTCAGCTATCTTACCGGCGGCGATCCGCGCGTGCCGAAGGAGGCGCTTGAAGTATCGGCAAGCACAGGCTTTGCCGCCTTTGACAATTTCTCGCGCTTCGAGATCTGGCACGCCGGACAGCGGACAGCGCAGAAAGCCCGGCTCGACAAGGGCCAGCGGCCGATGCTGGATGCCTTCATTGCGGCGGTCGCATCGGGGGCCGCGATGCCGATTGCGCTCGACTCGCTGCTTGCAACCACCCGCGCAACGCTTGCCGTGCAGGAAAGCGCCGCCTCCGGGACGCCGGTCGATCTGACGATTGGCGCCGCGGGGCAGGGCGCTGTGCGCGCCGCGACCGGCGCGAGATGAATCCGGCCTGGTATCTGCGCAGACTGCAGCGCATGGAGCCGTCCGAGCTTGCCGGACGGGTGAACGACCAGGCGCTGCGCCTGCTCTGGCGGATCGCTCCGCCCGACATCGCGCGGCGCGCGGGCGCCAGGCTGATGGCGGGCGCGCGGCAGCCGCGCCTGAAGCCGCTGCCCTTGGCCGCCAATGCCCCGCAGCACGCTGCCGAGCGGCTGATCCATAGCGCCGATCAGATTCTCTCCGGACGCTGGCGGGTTTTCGCCAGAGATCATGAGGCGCTGGGCGAACAGCCCGACTGGTTCGTCGATGTCCGCAGTGGCAAGCGGGCGCCGGGCGACACATACGCGTTTGCGGTTCCCTATCGCGACGAAGCGGCGGTCGGAAACATCAAATACATCTGGGAGCCGTCGCGTCACCACCATCTCACGGTGCTCGCATCGGCCTATTACCTGACCTCGGACGAAATTTACGCCCGGCGCGTGGCCGAGCATTTCACGAGCTGGTGGCGCGAAAATCCATTCCCGTGCGGCCCGCACTGGATCAGCGGCATCGAGCTTGGCGTGCGACTGATCTCATGGACCTGGGTGCGCCAGCTGCTGCAGAACTGGCCCGGCGCGCCCGCATTGTTCGAGGATAATGAGCTGTTCGTGACACAGCTCCATGCCCATCAATACTGGCTGTCGCGGTTTCCGAGCCGCGGCTCGTCCGCCAACAACCACGTCATCGCTGAGGCCACCGGGCAGTTCGTCGCGGCCTGTGCGTTTCCTTTCTTCCGCGACAGCGCGCGATGGCGCCGGGATGCAGCCGCCACGCTGGCACACGAAGCCATCGCGCAAACCCTCGCCTGCGGCAGCAACGGCGAGCTCGCGACCGATTATCACGGCTTTGTCCTCGAACTCCTGCTGGCGGCGGCGGTACAGGGCGAAGCGTCCGGGCACCCGCTCGACGACGCGGTCTGGACCACAATGTGCCGCATGAGCGATGTCATTGCCGCGATGCTCGACGATCGCGCTCGTCCGCCGCGTCAGGGCGATGGCGATGACGGCATTGGCCTCTTGCTCGACGATCACGGCGGCAATCGCTGGCTTGGCCTGCTCAGCACGGGCGCGCGCCTGTTCGGCGGTCTGCCCTGGTGGCCCAGCTTGCCGGAGCCTGATCTGCGCACGTTTGTTCTGACCGACGGCATCAAGCCGCGTGCGATCGCCGCGCGGCCCGCCCGCCGCCCGCATTTGCTTGACAGGGCGGGGCAGACTTTTCTCGTCGATACTGAGCGAGCAGTGTGGTGCCGCTGCGACCATGGCCCGCACGGCTTCGGCCGCATTGCGGCGCATGCCCATGCGGATGCGCTGTCGATCGAATGCCGGATTGCCGGCGTCGAGATCTTTGCCGACCCCGGCACCTATTGCTATCATGGCGATCCGCGATGGCGCGCCTACTTCCGCTCCACGCTGGCCCACAACACGCTCTGCCTGTTCGCGCGCGATCAGTCGGTGTCGGGCGGGCCTTTCCTCTGGACCCGGCATGCGCAGAGCCGGCTCGTCGCATCCAGCGGCCTCGACGAGCGTGATGCGGACGCAGACTGGGTCGCTGAGCACGCGGGATATCAGGGCGGCGCAGGCCTCGTGCATCGCCGTTCGGTGCAGTTGCAGCGTCAGGCAGCGCGGCTCGTGGTCACCGATATTGTGCTTGGCAATGAAGGGCTTACCGCTCCGGCGAGCCTCAGCTGGCATCTCGGTCCCGAGGTGGAATGCACGCTCGACGGGCGCACGGCGCTGCTGTCGTGGCCTGGCGGGCGCGGCGAGCTGGATCTGCCGGCAGAACTCAGCTGGATGTCGTATCGCGGCGACGAGACCCTGCCTGCCGGCTGGTATTCGCCGTCGTTCGATCTCAAGGTGCCGGCGACGACCTTGATCGGCGCCGGTACGCTCGCCGCCAGGCAAAATCTGGTGACGGAGTTGCGCTGGTTCTCAGACCCGGCACGCCGGTCATGAAGATTCTCGTCGCGCACAACAGGTATCAGGGACGCGGCGGCGAGGACGTCGTCTTCGAAGCGGAAGTCGACCTGCTGCGCAATGCAGGACACAGCGTCGAAACGCTCACCGTGAGCAACGAGGCGATCAATTCGCTGGCCGCGCGCATCGCGACGACGCTGTCGATCGCCGATAATGCGCAGGGAAAGCGGGTCGTGGCGGAGGCGATCGATCGCTTCCGCCCCGACATCGTCCACATCCACAATTTCTTCCCGCTGCTCTCGCCGGCGGTGTTCGATCTGTGCCGGCAAAAGCGCGTGCCGGCCGTGGTCACACTGCACAATTATCGCACCATCTGCACCGGCGGCATGCTGCTGCGCGACGGCCGCATCTGCCACAAGTGCCTGGACGGCGGTCATCTGTGGGGCGTTGTGCATCGCTGCTACCGCGGATCGCTGCCGGGTTCGCTGGCCTCCGCCTACATGATCGCGCAGCATCAGCGCCGCGGCACCTGGACGCGTCCCGGCCTGCGCCTGATCGCGCTGACGCAGTTTGCCCGAAATCTGTTCACGCAGGCCGGCTTCGACGCTGGCCGGATCGACGTGAAGCCGAACTTCATGGCCGATCCGGGGGCACCTGATCCGGCGACGCCGCGCGACGGGCTGCTCTATGTCGGGCGGCTGAGCCGCGAGAAGGGCATCGGCGTGCTGCTCGAAGCCGTTGCGGGCACGGCTGTGCCGTTGCGGATTGCGGGGGAGGGGCCGGAGGCGACTGCGCTGAAGGCCCGGGCGAGCGGCAACGTCACGTTCCTCGGCGCCATCTCGCGCGAGGAGGTGTTTGCGGAAATGGCCAAAGCGCGGGCGCTGGTCGTGCCGTCGCTCTGGTACGAGGGATTTCCCATGGTCGTGCTCGAGGCCTTCGCGCGCGGGACGCCGGTAATTGCGTCCGAGATCGGCGGGCTTGCCGAGGTGGTGAGCGACGGCGGAACGGGCGCGCTGGTCCCGCCGGGCGACGCGGCCGCGCTCCGGCAGCGGATCGCTGACGTTGTCAGCGCCCCCGATCTGGCGGCTGCATGGGGACGGGCCGCACGGGCCGCCTATCTCGAACTCTATGCGCCGGACGAGAACCGCCGGCTGCTCGAGGCGATCTACGCGCGTACCGTCGGCGGATGACCGCCGCGGGTCGGTGCTCCGCCCGTGATCGGGCATCGTCGCTCCGTTTCCACGCCGGCGTCGCTAACACATTGCGGCAAATCTGGTGTTAATTTGTTATATCGCGGCGTCCGGCGGGCGACGCGCCAGGTTTGGCCTGGTGGTCGAGCGGCCCTGATTCTGCGGCTGATTCCGCGAATTTCGCCCGATTGAAGCTCACAATCTGCAACCAAGGAGCGTCATAACACTTGGTCGGAGGCCCGCCGGTTGTGAAGTTTGACGCTTTTTTGGAAAAGCTCTCACGCGGTGCAGAAATATTTTTTCAGAACAGAAAATCGCGTCGAAGCGCACACAACATCTGCGAAATTCGGTGCGCTCGCGCCAACGCGAGCCCCGTGAAACCCCGTATAATCGCTACCCTTTTTTGCGCCGCGGCTAACATTGGCGGCTTGCCTGCGCTGAATGTTAGTGCGTGCCTGAAATTGCGTTAAGTCTCGCAAAAAGCCTCATGGAACCAGACGTTAATAGCACATTGCTGATTGACTCTCGGATACCGCGGACTTAACAATGGACTTAACAAGTTCGTAACGTGTGTCCACATTTGAGCTGCGTCGCAACAAACGGGTTGTGATTCAACAGCTTACGTGTGGGCGAGCGGCTTGAATCCTCGTATCCCAGCAGGGGCTACCTCGATGGCGACTTACAATCTCGACCAAACCGACCTCAAACACGCGATCAACTCGACGATCGATCACGCGACCCAGCAACAGATCATTGACTATTTGATCAATGCAGGGGTCGGCTACACCAGCCCCGATGACGGAACGGAGATCCCGGTCCAGGTCGGCGCCGGAATCTCCAACCCGGATCCGGCTGCCAATGTTCTCATCGAGACCAACGCCAATAACGTTGTTAACACTGACGCCAACCTGAAGGCGATCATCGAGGCCACCAGCCAGGATGTCACGCTGACGGTCAACGGCAGCACCCCGGTGCTGGTCGCGACCGGCGACGGCAACGATCAGGTCTTCATCAGCAACACCGGCGATACGACGGTTCTCACCGGCGCCGGCAATGACACCGTCTTCGGCGGGTCGGGGCACGATTCAATCAGCGGTGGCGCCGGCAATGACGTGCTCGTCGATAATGCCTCCGGTCACAGCACGCTGGACGGCGGCACCGGCAACGATCTGCTGTTCGGCTCTGGTTCCGATACGCTGCTCGGCGGCTCCGGCAACGACACGCTCTACGGCGGTACCTCGTCTGATCTGGTCGGCGGTCGCGGCAACGACGTGCTGGTCGGCGGCACGGGCAACAATCTGCTCTCCGGCGGCGCCGGCAACGACGCGCTCTACTCGAACTCGGATGCGTCGCACGGCTCGGTCCTGAGGGGTGGTGACGGTGCCGACTCGCTCTACGGTGGCGCCGGCGCCGATACGCTGTATGGCGGCAACGGCAACGACCTGTTCGTTGGCGGCACCGGGACCGTCGCGGAGTACGGCGGCAACGGTAAAGACATCCTCTACTCCGGTAGCGATGCTTCGCACGCGACCTCGCTCTACGGCGGCAACGGCAACGACTCGCTCTACGGCGGCGCGGGCAACGACACGCTGTATGGCGGCAATGGCAGCGACACGCTGGTCGCCGGTTCGGGCACGCAGACGCTGATCGGCGGCAACGGCAGCGACTCGTTCGTCGGCTCCGCCACCGGCACGGCCTCGATGGTCGGCGGCAATGGTCAGGACTACTTCTACCTGTCCAACGCCACCAGCAGCGACACCATCGACGGCGGCGCCAGCAACAAGGACTCCCTGACCTTCCTCGATCACGCCTCGACCGACGTGACCGACATCAGCGCCGGATCGAAC
The DNA here is from genome assembly GCF_036923295.1 of Bradyrhizobium sp. 26S5. NCBI lineage: Bacteria > Pseudomonadati > Pseudomonadota > Alphaproteobacteria > Hyphomicrobiales > Nitrobacteraceae > Bradyrhizobium > Bradyrhizobium sp. 26S5. The sequence continues at coordinate 3,308,087 of NZ_CP145948.1, forward strand.
GGCTCTCTGGACATCACCTTCAGCAGCGGCCAGGTGACCCAGATCAGCAACATCGAATACCTGATCTTCAACGATGGTCACTCGACCAAGCTGTAAGATCCCAGGTCTTCACAAACTAGGTCTTCACTAAACGAAGGCGCCGCCTCAACCCTGGTTGAGGCGGCGCTTTTTTGCGATTGCAGGTGGTGTTCTGAAATGCTGTCTGATAATCTCGGAGTGTTGCAGCCTGCTCCAATTGTGAGTCATCGAGATAATTTAAGCGTTTGCTTAGCGATGATGTAGCGCGTCGAAGCAGGAGCTCCATCGATGGTGACGCAAAACCTGAACCAGACGGGGCTCAACGCCGCGATCGGCTCCACGATCGATCACGCAACCCGGCAACAGATCCTCGACTATCTGATCACGGCGGGGATCGGGTACACCTCGCCGGATGACGGCAGCACGATCCCGGTGCAGGAGGGCGCTGGGATCAGCAGCCCGGATCCGGACGCCAATGTTCTGATCGAAACCAACGCCAACAATACGATCAAGCTTGACGCCAAGCTGAAGGCGATCATCGAAGCCACCAAGAGCGACGTGACGCTGACGGTGAACGGCGCCGCCCCGGTGCTGGTCGCGACCGGCGACGGCAACGACGTTGTCACCTTCAACAACAACCGCGGGACGACGGTCCTCGTCGGTGCCGGCAACGACACGGTGTACGGCGGTGGCGTGGGTCACGAAACGATGGACGGTGGCGCCGGCAACGACTGGCTTTGGGGCGGTAGCTCAGCGCAACTGTTTGGCGGTAGCGGCGACGACACGCTGCTGTCCGGCGGCCCGGTGTTCGATACGAGCATTTCCAGTACGCTTTACGGCGGTACCGGCAACGATGTGCTGTTCGGTGGCTGGGGCAACGATCAACTGTTTGGAGGCGCCGGTGACGACTGGTTGAGCGCAGGTTTCAGCAACGAGATTCTCGACGGCGGCGCGGGCAATGACACGCTGGTCGCAGGCATGGAGAGCTGTCAGCTCTACGGTGGCGCCGGCGACGACATACTCTATGCGGACCTGTTTGCGTCCCAGGGCTCGATGCTGTCGGGCGGTGACGGCAACGACACGCTGGAGGGCGGTGCCAGTGGCGTCGCCGACACGCTGGATGGCGGCGCCGGCGACGACTTGCTGCAGGGCGGCGTCAGCACTGTTGCGGAGTACGGTGGCAACGGTGACGACGTTCTCAAGTCAGGCGCCGGCTATTCGCTCGGGACGTTGCTCGATGGCGGTGCGGGCGACGACACGCTGGTTGCCGGTGTGGGGTATAACCCCGCTAATATCGGTTCCGACACGCTGGACGGCGGTGCCGGCAACGACCTGCTGATCGGCGCTGCCGGGACTGTTGCGGAGTATGGTGGTCGCGGTAACGATGCGCTCTACTCGCACTCGGATGCATCGCACGGTTCGCTTCTCGACGGTGGTGCCGGCAGCGACTCGGTGTATGGCGGTGCGGGTGCCGACACGCTCTACGGCGGTGCCGGCAACGACCTCCTGGTCGGCGGCGCCAGGACTGTCGCGGAGTACGGTGGCGACGGCAAGGACGTGCTTTACTCCGGCAGCGACGCGTCGCATGCGACCTCGCTCTATGCCGGCGATGGCAACGATTCGCTCTACGGCGGCGCGGGCAACGATACGCTGTATGGCGGCTCCGGCAGCGACACGCTGGTCGCCGGTTCGGGCACGCAGACGCTAATCGGCGGCAACGGCAATGACTCGTTCGTCGGCTCCGCCACCGGTACGGCCTCGATGGTCGGCGGCAGTGGTCAGGACTACTTCTACCTGAAGAACGCCACCAGCAGCGACAGCATCGACGGCGGTGGGGGCAGCAAGGACTCGCTGACCTTCCTGGATCAGGCCTCGACCGACGTGACCGACATCAGCTCCGGATCGAACGGCTCTCTGGACGTCACCTTCAGCAATGGCCAGGTGACCCAGATCAGCAACATCGAATACCTGATCTTCAACGATGGTCACTGGACCAAGCTGTAAGATCCTGGGCCTGCACCAAACGACGACGGCGCCTCAACCCTGGCCGAGGCGGCGCCTTTCTTTTGCATCCGAGCATGCTGAGCTTTGTCGATCGACCCGCTCGAATGGCCGATCTGCATTACAAGTCCCGCGCCAGGCATTTCCCGTCGACGGATGTTAGAAGTTACTTTGTCACATTCGGACCACGTAGCTTTTGTAAAGCCGGAAAGCTTGCTTGACCCGATGGAACTATGGCCAATAGCTTTCCGCGGCCTTGGTAACATCAGTCAAGATAAGCGATTGCTGTAGAAATCAGCCGCTTAACGGACCAACGCCTGGAGCTCTCGAATTGGCCAAGAAGAAGATGCTGAATGCCGGTGCTGGATTGACGGTTGCCAAGCGGATCCAGCCGCTCCTGACATCGCCTGAATGGGAAGAGATTCGATTGGATGTCGACGCAGACGTCGATCCGGACATCGTCGGATCGATCACCGATCTCTCCGAACTGTTCCCGCCGGCCTCGTTCGACGCGATCTGGTGTTCCCACCTGATGGAGCACCTCTATGCCCATGAGATTCACCCGACCTTTGTCCAGTTCCGCGAGGTCCTCAAGCCGGACGGATTCGCGCTGATCATGTCGCCCGATCTCGAGGCGGTGGCCCAGCACATGTTGACTCAAGGTCTCGGTGCGATCGCCTATGTCTCGGCGGCCGGTCCGATCCGGCCATTGGACATGATCTACGGACATTCCGGCGCAATCGAGCAGGGGCGCCATCATATGGCGCACAAGACCGGCTTTTCGAGCGACCGGATGGGGAACCTGCTGCTCGGCGCCGGGTTTCCGACCGTCTCCGTGCGCAGCGGGAATTTCGAGATCTGCGCATTGGCGCTGATGCCGGAGGCCGATGATGGGCGGATCCGGCCGCTCCTGGAGGCCTGCGGGTTCGACTTCCGGGAGACCGTCAGCGCCGCTTGACGGTTGTCGATGTTAAACAATGTTATAAGGTTCCGTGGTTAAACCCGGTCCGCAGCAGTGTCGAGACAGGCTTCTCAAACCTTCTCGATACATATATTTTTGGCTGGCTTGCTGAAAATGCTGCGTTAGCGAACTAACAATGATAAGTTATAGTTCGCTGAGAACCGGATCTGCGCAGTCGAAACTTCGAGGCATCCATGACCACACACCTCTCGCTCGTCGGCGCTGCTTCGGTGGACGACCTGCCTCCCACGGGCCTCGCCTGTCTCGTCATCGTGGCAAGACAGCATGGTTTGCACCTCACCACATCCCAGCTCATCCATGACAATCTCCTGCGCGATCAGGAAGTCACGCTCCCCGAGCTCCTGAAGTGTGCGAATTCGTCGGGCATGACGGCAAAGGCCGTCAAGCTGGACTGGAAGGGCCTGAGCCATCTCAAGCGGGCGCTGCCGGCAATCGTTCGCCTGCGCGACGGCAGCCACATGGTGTTGCTGCGCCTCGAGGGCGATGAGAACAACACCCGGGTGGTGTTGCGGGATCCGAACGCGAGCGAGGATGCCCTGCTCGTGATCGACCAGCCGCGCTTCGAGGACATCTGGTCGGGCGATGTCGTCATGGCCAAGCGCGATTACGAGATTTCCGACGAGACCCAGCCGTTCAGCTTCGGCTTTGTCGTCGCCTTGCTGTTCCGTGAACGGCGCATCCTGCGCGACGTCGCGATCGCGGCGCTGATCCTGGGCTTCATGGGCCTGGCGCCGATCATGTTCTGGCGGCTGCTCTCGGACAAGGTCATTTTCTACAAGGCCTACAACACGTTCTACGTGCTGTGTGTTGCGATGTTCGTCGTCATCCTGTTCGAGGCGGCATTCACGTTCCTGCGGCAGTATCTGGTGCAGCGCCTGACGGCACGCCTCGACGTCAAGCTGTCGACCTACGTGTTCGAGAAGGTGCTCAATCTGCCGATTGATTACTTCGAACAGAACCCTGTCGGCCTGATTTCCCGGGACATCCGCGAAGTGTTCCGGATTCGCGGCTTTCTGACCGGGCAATTGTTCGGTACCGTTCTCGACTCGACAACGCTCTTCTTCTTCCTGCCCGTCATGTTCTTCTTCAGTCCGACCATGACGCTGATGGTTCTGGCCTTTGCTGGAGCGATCGTGACCTGGCTCGTCTTGATGCTGCCGGCCTACCGAAAGAAGTCCTCGGCAACTCTGGCGGCTGAAGGCGCGCAGGGGGCGTTTCTGATCCAGAGCCTGAACGGCATGAGGACCATCAAGTCGCTGGCGCTCGATACGCGGCAACGGCACATGTGGGATGTGCTGGTGGCGCGCGTCGCCAAGGCGCGTCTTGCGGAAGGCCTGACCGGAACTGCGATCCAGACGCTGGTGCGTCCCTTGGAACGGCTGGCGGTGAGCGCTCCCTATGCGCTCGGTGTCTACCTGGCGGTGAGCAGCGGCGATCCGGTCTATGTCGGGGCGCTGTTTGCCTTTTTGATGCTGTCGCAACGTGTTGCCGGCCCGCTGATGCAGATGGCCCAGCTCATCAACCAGTATGACGAGGCGCGCACCGCAGTCACGATCGTCGGCAGGCTGGTGAATCAGCCGGCGGAAGAGGGACGTTCCGGCCATGGCGTGAGGGACCCGCTGAAGGGTTTGATCGAGTTCTCCGGCGTTACCTTCAAGTACAAGGGCGCGGTGTCGCCGGCGTTGAACAATGTCTCCTTCGAGATTCCGCTCGGCACCACGCTCGGCGTGATGGGCAAGAGCGGCTCGGGCAAGACCACGATCACGCGGCTGTTGCAGCGGCTGCACTCCGATTATGGTGGCTTGATCAAGGTCGACGGTATCGATGTCCGCGAATACGATGTCGACCATCTCCGGCGCAACGTGGGCGTCGTGCTGCAGGAGAACTTCCTGTTCAGCGGCACCATCCGCGAGAATATTTCCGCCGCAAAGCCGGATGCGACCTTCGACGACGTTGTCAGGGCGGCGCGAATGGCCGGCGCCGAGGAATTCATCGACAAGCTGCCGCGAGGCTACGAGACCTATATCTACGAGGGTTCCACCAACCTCTCCGGCGGCCAGCGTCAGCGCCTCGCGATCGCGCGTGCGCTGATCGTCAATCCCCCGATCCTGATCCTGGACGAAGCGACCAGCGCGCTCGATGCGGAGAGCGAGACCATCGTAAACGCGAACATTTCGCGGATTGCGCACGGCCGCACGCTGATCATCATCTCGCACCGCCTGTCGTCGCTCACCAAGGCCGATGCGATCCTCGTGCTCAATCGCGGCGTGGTCAACGATATCGGACGTCATGATGAACTTCTGGAACGAAACGACATCTATAGCTCGCTCTGGTACCAGCAGAATACACACCTTGTTCCGACGGGCCGCAGCGACAAGAACTTCAGGAGCCCGACCCTTGTCTCCTAACCAAGCTTCGCTCGCGACCGTTCGCCAGTTCCAGTCCGAGACCGACGCGATCCGCGAGGCCGCCGAGCCGCTACTGGCCCGCGCGACGCTGTTCGTGCTGTCGGCGTTCCTGGTATCGCTTGTGGCGATCATGTGTCTCACGCGCCTCGATCGGGTGATCACGAGCGTGGGCGGCAGGATCGTTCCCGTCGATTCGATCAACGTGCTGCAGGCGCTCGACGCGTCGATCATCAAGACGATCGATGTTCGGGACGGTCAGCAGGTTGAGAAGGGGCAGCTGCTTGCGACCCTCGACTCGACCTTCACCGCGGCCGACGTCACGCAGTACAAGTCGCAGGTTGCGAGCCTTGACGCGCAGGTCGCCCGCGATGAGGCCGAACTGTCCGGAAAACCGTTGTCATTTGGTGGGACCAAGGATCCGGAGGCCACCAAGTACAACGCCTTGCAAAAGGCGCTCTACGACCAGCGCGTTGCCCAGTACAACGCGCAGGTGACGAGCTACGATTCCAAGATCAGTCAGACCGAAGCGACGATCCAGAAGGCGAAAAAGGACGACGAGCGGTATGGTCAACGCGCCGAGATCGCCGGCAAGATCGAGGACATGCGCTCGACGCTTGCCGAAAGCGGCAGCGGCTCCAAGCTGAACCTGTATCTCTCGCAGGACAGTCGGCTGGAGCTGTTGCGTCAGATCGACAACACCCACAACACCTTGCTGGAAGCGCAACACCAGCTGGAATCGCTGAAGGCGGACCGCAAGGCCTTCATCGAGCAGTGGAACGCGCAGCTGAGCCAGGATCTGGTCACGACGCGCAACAGCCTCGATACGGCCCGCGCATCCTTTGACAAGGCCACCAAGCACCAGGACCTCGTCCGGTGGACGGCTGCAGAGCCGTCGGTCGTGCTGACGCTCGCCAAGCTCTCGGTTGGATCCGTGCTGAAGCCGGGCGATCCTTTCATCACGCTGATGCCGCTGAAGACGCGGCTCGAGGCCGAGATCCAGATCCTGTCGCGCGACGTCGGCTTCGTTCGGCCGAACGACCCCTGCACGATGAAGGTCGATGCCTTCAACGCGGCCGAGCACGGTACGGCACAAGGCAAGATTCGCTGGATCAGCGAAGGCGCCTTCACGACCGATGATGACGGAAAGGTTGTCGATGCCTTCTACAAGGCGCGGTGCTCGGTCGACGAGACCAACTTCAAGGATGTTCCGAAGAACTTCCGCCTCATCCCCGGCATGACGCTGCAGGGCGATGTTAATGTCGGCACCCGCTCGGTGGCGATGTATCTGCTCGGCGGCATGCTGCGCAGTGCCAAAGAAGCTATGCGTGAGCCATGACGGTATCGGCGCGATCCCTGCTTGACTTGTTCCGATCCGGTTCGTCCCGTTCAGAGTCGCAGCCGTTTGAACGGGGATTGGCGGCTTACGAGAACCGGCAATATCTCGAGGCGTTCCGCCTTTGGAGGCTTGCGTCGGAAGCGGGCAATCCGGAGGCGGATTACCGGATCGGACTGCTCTATGCGAAGAACGAAGGTGTTATCGGCAGCCTTCCGGACGCGGTCGCGTGGTATGACCGCGCCGCCCTGAGCGGACACACTGATGCGCAATTCCAGCTTGGCTTGATCTACTTCCACGGCGTCCAGGCTGCCGTCGGGCCGAACAGGCCCGAGATGTGGCGGCAATCCACTGCGGCGCGTCTGGGTGACAAGGCCGCCAGCGTCCACGATCTGGTGTTCCCGAACGGGACCGGCGTGCCCAGGGATCTCGACATCGCCTTCCTCTGGATGTCGGTGGCGGCAGAAGCCGGCAAGGCGGAGGCGCAAGCGATCCTTGGTGACATGTACGCCAACGGGCAAGGCTGCGCGCGGGATCACGCGACTGCCCTGCGTTGGTACCAGGCCGCGGCCGAGCAGAACGCGGCGTCAGGTCAATTCGCACTCGGTGACGTGCATTATCAAGGGCGCGGCGTTGGCGTTGATTTCGCGCAGGCCGCGGCCTGGTATCAGAAAGCTGCGGAGCAGGGGCATGTCCGCGCACAGGTTGCGCTCGCCTTCATGAGCCTCAAGGGCACCGGCCTCCCGGTGAACGCCGAAGAAGCCGCGCGGCTGTTCCAGAGTGCGGCTGCCCATGACGATACGATCGCGCTGTACAACATCGCGCTGCTGCGGCTGAGCGGCAAAGGGGCCGTCAAGGACGTCGACAAGGCCGAGACCGCGTTGCGCAAGGCGGCGCGGAAGGATTACCTGCCGGCGATCCAGGCGTTGGCCGAATTCTATGCACTCGGCACTGCTGCGGAGCCGGATCTGCGCGAGGCGGCGTATTGGTACGAGAAGGCGGCCGAGCGCGGCGACGCGCAGGCGCAGTTCTTTACGGGGCGCTTCTATGCCACCGGCACCGGCGTTGCGCCCAGCATCCGCCAGGCCGCGAAGTGGTTCGAACGCGCGGCCGAGAACGGCCACGCCACGGCTGCCCACAACATCGCGGTGTTCTATCTCAACGGCAACGGCAACGGCGTGACGCGCGACGTCGCGACCGCGATCAAGTGGTTCGAGCGCGCGTCCGAAGGCGGCATCAGCGCTGCGGGCGTGCAGCTCGGCCGGCTCTACTCGGCGGGCAACGGCGTGCCGCGCGACCAGGCGCGGGCAGCCGAATGGCTTAGCAAGGCGGCCGACGGCGGCGACGCCGATGCGAAGACGGCCTATGCCGTGTTTCTGATCCAGGATGACCCATCCGAAGCGCGTCTTGCGCAGGCACGCACGCTGTTGACCGACGCCGCTGAGGTCGGACATTCCGCCGCGGCATTCCAGCTGGGCGGGCTTCACATGGGGAGATCAGGTGGTCCCGTCGATCTACCGGCGGCCGCCCAATGGTTCAAGCGTGCGGCAAGTGCCGGCCATGTCGAGGCCCAGCACAGCCTGGCGCTGCTGTATTCCGATCCCAAGAGCAGCATCAAGGATGCGCAGGCCGCCACGAACTGGATCGTCAAGGCTGCAGAAGGCGGCAACGCCGCAGCGCAGTTCAAGCTGGCGGTGATGTATTGCACCGGGCAGGGCGTCGAGCAGGACCTTGCCCAGGGCGTCACGTGGTACGAGGCGGCGGCGCGCCAGGGACACACGACGGCGCAATACAACCTTGCCGCGATGCTCGGGCGCGGACAGGGCTGCGAGGCCGATCCGGCGAAGGCGGCCGAATGGTTCAAGGCAGCTGCGGAGCAGGGCATGGTGGAAGCCCAGCTCGCGCTTGGCGATGCGCTGCGCGCCGGCAGCGGCGTCGAGCAGGACCGCGATTCTGCGCTGCGCTGGTATCGGCAAGCGGCACAGCAGAACAACGAAGGGGCGCTGCGTCGCCTGCAGGCGATGGGCGAGAGCGTCGGCTGATGTTGCTGGATGCGTGCTTCTCGTCGTGCGCAGCCAAAGCAGAGACGATCGGCGGCTTTGTTGTTGGGCGCGAACGCACGGAAGCGGGCACGTCTGGATGACAATCTGGGCAAGACGAACGATGACTTTCATATCGACGACAGAGAGATTGCGTTAATGTTGCGGTCGCGGAGCAAACCTTCCATGTATCATTGGTTGTGTGAAGATGGCCGATAGCACCGGGAGGTCATCGATCCTGGATGCGCTTGAACAACAACGTGATCTCGGAATCGAACTTTTGCTTCACCGAGAAAGAACTGGGACCAACGTTAAACGTTGGCAGGAGATTGAGTGGCAATGAACAAGATTGTTGAACGGAGCGTCAGGGACACAAGGGACATTCAGCCCGTTGCCAGTCCGGTTCAGCAGGACGATCATTCGCAGAGCGTGTTCCTGGATCCGGATGTAAGCGATCTTCAATCCGGACCAAGATTGCGCGGTGCGATCCTCGAGTATTCGGGGCGGGCGATTTCCGGCTGGATCGTGGATGCTCAGTCGCCTGCTGCGACCGTTTCGATCGCGCTCTTTGTCGCTTCACATTGTGTCGAAGAGGGACGGACGGGCCGACCGGCGCCGGCCAGCATCGGCAAGCAGAGCGCGATCGGGCGTCCCGGATTTCGGATCAATCTATCGACGCGGGGCGTGCGCCGTCGCCTCGCACGCGCGCTGAGAAACGCGCTAATCGAACCCAAGCATGCGCAGATCTATCTCCGAGTCAGCCTGAACGACGGCGAGTACTACGAGATACCCCTGTTCGAAAACTTCGCCCCAAGCGAGGTGGTTGTTGCGCTCGGCTTCTCGACCGAAGACTACGACGATCTTCTGTTTCCGAACAACGACGGCAGGATCGTTACCGGACTTGCGGAGGGCACCAGCAAGGAGGTGCGCTACATCTGTTTCTACCTGCCGCAATTCCATTCATTTGAAGAAAATGACAGGTGGTGGGGACCGGGGTTCACCGAGTGGACCAACGTCGCGCGCATGCGCGCGCAATTCCCCACGCACGAATCGCCATGGCTGCCGGCTGATCTCGGCTTCTATGATGTCCGGTTGCCGGAAACGCGTCGTCAGCAGGGTGAACTGGCGCGCAAATACGGCATCGACGGGTTCTGCTACTATGTCTACTGGTTTCAGGGGCGGAGGCTATTGGAGAAGCCGCTCCAGCTCATGCTTGAGGACGGAGAGCCGAACCTGCCGTTCTGCATCTGCTGGGCAAACGAGAACTGGTCCCGCCGGTGGGACGGTTCGGATGCCGAGCTTTTGCTGGGGCAGAATCACTCGCTGGACGATGATGTTCGCTTTATCGACGACATGGCCGATCTGCTGCTCGATGAGCGCTACATAACCGTCGATGGTCGAAAGATCATCGTCATCTACCGGCCGTCATTGTTGCCGGACAAGCAGCACTTGTTCGAGATCTGGCGCAAGCGAGCCAGGGAGCTCGGAATCGGCGAGCTTCTGATCTGCAACGCGATGACGTTCGGAGAGTTCGACCCGCGAGACGTCAACTGTGATGCCGCCATCGAATTTCCGCCGCATACGGTCTCGACGAGAGAGGTGCCGCCGACCGACGTCGATGCACCGGCGACCTTCGCCGGGAAGGTGTACGACTATGTCGACGCCATGCGGTCGTCTCTCGGCAAGAGCTACGATTTCCCGTTTTTTCCTGCCGTGATGCCGCGCTGGGACAATACGCCGCGCAAGGGCGCGCGCGGTCACGTCTTTACCAGGTCGAGCCCGGAAGCGTTCGAGGTCTGGCTTCGCGACGCGACCCTGCGGGCCAAGGGCAACAGCTTTACCGAGTCACTGGTCTTCATCAATTCCTGGAACGAGTGGGCGGAGGGTGCTCATCTCGAGCCGGACTCGCGCTATGGACGCGCGTTTCTGGAGGTCGTGAGGCGGGTCGCTTCGGCGGAGCCTATTTCGGTCCAGATTCGAAATACTCCGGACCTTCTGGATTGCCTGAGCAGGCAGGAGCTCGAATGGGCGGTGAAGGAATCATCTGCGCATGTCGAGGTGTTGGCAAACCTGCATCGATCGGGTCTCGGTCAGTCGGGGGTGCAGCGCGTCAGAAGCGGCGTCCCGGTCGAGGCAGAAGGCGCGTCCGATGGTCCGGTGGGCTCGTTGCTGGTCATTGAAAACATCAATTCCCAAACGAGCGAGCGGGTGATCGCCGATCCGCGATACGAGATAGTGGTGCGCGGATGGATCTGCGCGGGCACTGCTTTCGAAGCAAGCAGGCAAAGAACAGGATTCCTGGTCCTGTCGTCGCTTGCCGCGGAGAATGCAGCGAACAGCGGGTACTGTCTGATCGTCGACTGGCACGAGCGCGTCGACGTGAAGGAATACATGAAGGCCGAAAGCAAGGACTCTTATTTCGGTTTTCAGGTGTCCTTCTCGATTCGGGATCTGGCGGATGGTGAGTATCAACTCGCCGTCCTGGAGGTCGGCGACGGAGCCAGCCTCCTCGTGAGGTCGCGTCACTCGATCATCGTGAGACGTTGAGGCCGGCTATGCTCGCAAGTGTCGTCATCGCCTGCTACAAGCACGAACAGTACCTCGAGGAATGCCTCGAGACCGTCTATCAACAGACCTTTGCCGACCTCGAACTCGTCATCGTGGACGACAATTCGCCGGACAAGAGTTTTGAGGTCGCGCAGAAGGTCATCAAGAAGAAGTCGTTTGGGAAGCGCTTTGTTTCCTGCAAGCTGCTCAAGAACCCGCAAAATCTGGGCGCCCACTACACCTGGAACAGAGCATTGTCGCTGACCGGCGGCGACCTGATTTTCCTTTTGAACTCGGACGACGCCTTTTCCAAGGATCGGGTTCGGCAGTTCGCAGACAAGTGTGGCAAGGAGCGGCTGTTTTTCGGCTTCTCGGCCGTCGAGCCGATCGACGAACATGGCAAGTCGATCGCCAACTATCAGTTTCCGACGCGCCTGCGTTATGCAATCGACCGCGCTCAGATCGCCAGCACGCCATTGTCATGGACGTTCCTGGATTCCCAGATCGCGGCCTCAACCGGAAACTTTGTCTTCAGCCGTGAGCTGCTGCGGCAGGTCGGCTGGCTCGCCGATCTCAAATACTGCCATGACTGGGATTTCGCCCTGCGCGCCGTAACGAAAGTCGAGCCGACCTACCTCGAGACCGACCGCTATCTGTATCGGCTTCATTCAACCAACAGTTTCCGAAGTCTTAGCAAGGTGGCGGAGAGCGAGACCAAGGCCTGCATGGAGTCGTATTGTCTGAATGCGATCACGTCGAGGCCTCAGAACAAGACCTGCCTCAGTCCGTCGAATTTCGGCGATTCATTCTATGACTTCGTGAAGCTGCATCCCAATTTCAACTATTGGGTGAAGCAAATCTACGCGCCCTATCATGTAGAGCATCGGACCGTGGAGTCGAACGATCGGACCAGGCCGCTTCGCTGGCGCTGATCGAGGCGCGTAAGGCCGGCTCTGTCCGTTCCGATCGAATCGGAACGGAGCGGGGCTTCAGGTCCGGCGCACCTGCTTCACGCATGCCGGCGCGCGGTTCGTGCGGAGGCGATCTAACACAGGTTCTTGGACGGCGACTGCGCGGTCGCTTTCAGCACTTCGCGTAGCGCTTCGAGGCGATCGGTTTGGCAAGGCATGGTGGGGACCAGCCAGCCGCCCTCGTCATTTTCGTTCCAGGCATAGATCAGCACTGCGGGCGCCCGGCGATCGGGTGCGCGGCTGTTCACCCAGCTGATTGATTGCGCCAGATGGCCGGCCAATTCCTTCTTGGTCGGAGCCGTATAGAAATTGGTGATCCCGTCGCCGGGACGCTGCTTTGTCTCCCAGGGCACGGGGTGTTCGATGCGAGGGCGCCTGTCCCATCCCGTCATCACCGTGGGCACGACGGGGAGCTGGCTGGCGGCCAGATCATTCCAGCCTTTTTCGGCATATTTCGCGAGATCGGCAAAGCTTCCCCGGCCGTTACCCGTTGTCAGCGCATACGACCCAACTGCGTCGGCACCCACATTGGCGGCCTCCTGGCTCAGGAATTTCATGTCTCCTGCCAGCACGATGTAGGGATCCGCGAGACCAGCTCCGTTCGCGTCGGATTTGAACTTGCTCAACGCGCTCCGGAGGCCTTCCACACCTCCCCAGCTTCGCTGCACGTCCGCACCCTTGATAAAGCCCAGGAAGTAGAGCGGCCGATCGTTCTCCACCTTCAGATAGTTCTTGTCCGCCATCAGGCCGATGTGCTCCTGGGGGAGCGAGGACAGCTTGGCCAGCGATCCCCACCGGCCGAGCTCGGTGAACATGCAGTATCGGAGATTGGCGGCCTTGGGACGGGCCCTGAACTTGTAAAGGGCTTTCGACATCGGATGGTTGGCCCCGTAGGCGGCGAATGCCCAATAATCCAGTCCGGCAAAGATCGCCTGGTCGATCTCCTTATCCATCTCGGTCTCGATCGAGGTCGGGAAATCAAGCGTGTTGGGCGCGCGGTTCACCTGCGTCCCGAAGAAGGGAGTCCGCCAACGATATCTTTCAGGGGCGAGTGATTGCTTGACGGCCTCGGTTGGCTGCGAGCCCGGTGAATACCAGGCGTCCCATCGAATTGCGCCCACGAGCGGCCTGTGAGGGACCGGGGCCGCGGCAGACTGGCCGGAACCCAAGACGCTGAGCGCGCCAGGCAGGAAGCTTGCGGATAGTGATGCCAAAAACATCCTGCGCGTGAGCGCGAACGGCTTCCGAGCTGCTTCGTTCCTATTGTCCATTGCCGATCTCCGATCGTTCCGTCCCGTGACACGATTTTCGTGCAAACGACACCAAGCCTCTCTGCTCTATTGTATTGATTTCCCTCGAAATAACCTTACAACAGTTAAGTGTGAGCACTTCGTGTTATAGCCTTAATCTCGCAAAATAAGTGCGCTAGTAGGGAATTCGTGGTGCGAGCCAATGTTAATTGCTTGTTGATCTCGTGGGGAGCGGCGCAGGTTGGACATGGAAATTCCAGCATTGTCTAGTTTCAGCTCAGGCGTGAATCTCGATACGCTTCCAGCAAGTGAGATCGAGACAAGGCTTAGAGAATTCTTTTCCGGGCGGATCGCAAATCCGAATCCCGACGAACTGATCCAATCGGTCAAGCAGTTGGAGCAGCAGTTCGGTGATTACAGGGAATTCCAGTTTGCAAAGGCGGCGGCGCTTGTGCAGGCATGTGATTTCGCTGGAGCGCGCGGCATCCTTCTCGACCTCGTCAAGCAGCTGCCGTCCGACTCGCGGGTGTTGCATCGCCTCGCGATCGCGGATCTCAACATGGGAGCCGCCTCCGAAGCGCAGGACGTCTATCTTTCCGCGCTCGCTGCTGCCCCGAAAAGTGAAAATCTGCGGCGAGAGTTTGCCGGCCTCCTGCGCGTGATGGAGGCGAGGAAGCTCTATGCCGGGATCGATCGCAAGAAGCACGGCCTGGCAGTGGTGTGCGCCATCAAGAATGAGGGCGACGATCTGCTGGAATGGCTGCACTTCCACAAACTGGTAGGGGTCGATCACTTCTACCTTTACGACAACGGCAGCACCGATAATACGCATGCCGTCATCGAGTCCTTCCCGTGGCCCGAAATGATCACGTATCATTTCGTCGCGGGGGAATTCGGTCAGATGCGCGCATTCTCGCATGCGATCGACAGCTATCGCAATTGTTCGGAATGGTGCGCCTTCATTGATGCGGATGAGTATCTGTTTCCGACCGAGGCCGGCAACATCAAGGACGTCCTGGCGGAGGTCGGGCCGGCGCCGGCCGTGGCGGTGCAGTGGTTGAATTTCGGATCGAACGGTCACGACGCGAGGCCGGCCGGCTTGTGCATCGAGTCCTTCACGCGTCGCGCTCCGGACGACTTCCCGGATCATTTCATCATGAAGTCAATCCTGAGGCCCGACACCATCGTGGCCTACCTGCATCCCCACCAATCCCTGATTTTGGGTTGCTACGTCCAGGAAGACGGCACGCCTGTGTTTCCGATCGGTGGGCGCATTACCGCTCCCAAGCGGAACAAGCTCGTGATCAACCACTACTACACGAAGTCACGGCAGCAATTGCTGAAGAAGCGCGAGCGCGGCAGGCCGTTGGCCGATGGCGATCCTGAAAAGATCCGCGCGATGGAGTTCTTCACCTTGCGGGATCGCAATGACGTTGAAGACGCAACGATTCAACGATTTCTTCCTGAGCTGAAGAAACTGATCCCGGGCTGAGTCTGGGGAACAGCGATGTTCCTCGCTGGGGGAAGGCGATCCCCCAGGCTTCCCTTCGGCGACCGTGCAAGCGCCTGGCCTCGTGGCTCGAGACGCGCCGCAAGCGGCGCTCCTCGCCATGAGGGTCTACAGCTCTGCCACAAAAACAACACCTCATCTCCGCGCAAAGGTTTGCCTTTGTCGCTGGAGGTGCCTGCCATGGGCGGCGTCGCGAAGGATGGCCGCAAAGACGCGGCGCACCGGATTTTCCAAATACGTTAGCCCCGCTCGCCTGGTAGAGGGCGGCAGGCGAGGGCCCCGATAAATCGTGGGTGCTTGAAGCGATCCCTGATCGCAGCGGTCGGCTACAGGGGCTCCAGCCGGTATTTCTGCAGCAGCGCTTGCGCGGCGTCGACGTCGATCCTCGGCGGCCTCTGGAAGATCGACATGTTGTTGGCACGCGCGATTTCCCGGGCGACCGTCCGCACCGGATGGTAGTGGGGGCGGTTCTCGAAGTCGTGAATTGCGATGAAGGCGCCCGGTGCGGCGTGAAGCACGCACTGCACGAAGCAGGCCACGCGAAACCGGCCATCGATGAAATACAGGTCGGCAGTCTTGCTTTCCGGACGCTCCCAGACCAGTTCGTGATAGTCGGGCCACGAGCTCTCTCGCTCCCGATCCGCCGGATGACCCCATTCGCGCAGCTTGCCGATATCGACGTGCAGCAGCAGCGGTTTTGTGCTTGCGCCTTTTGTGGCGTCGCCGACGTTGGAGAGCCATTCCTCGGAGGAATCAATGGAGATGACCCACTCCTTCCTGGTTTGGCAGGCTAGCCAGGTGCTTCCTCCCGAACCAAATTCCAGATAGCGCGTCGAGAGATCCACGAAACTCTTGAACAGTGTCAGTTCCTGACCGTCCATTGCGACATTCATGGCGAATCCTGTCGTTTCTTGATTGCTCTGGTGGGTGGCGCCCACCATTGGCGGAAGGCGGATGCGGCTCGTCAAACGGCGATGAGATTGAATCGTCATCGCGCTTCCCGGCTTCCTGCTTGGACAACGTCCCTCCGCAAGACCGCCTCTGGCATTTCGAGCAAGCGCCTGATGTTCACATCCCTGAACCCGGGCGCTCGCGAGAGATCGGCAATTACTGGTTCAGCCCGACGCGCTCGACCTTGTAGCCGCGCTCCAGGATCGCGCGCCACCATGGCTGCTCGTCGACGTACCAGCGCACGGTCTTGGCGATGCCGGTTTCGAAATTCTCCTCGGCGCGCCAGCCGAGCTCGGTTTCGAGCTTGGTGGCGTCGATGGCGTAGCGGCGGTCATGGCCGGGCCGGTCTTTGACGAAATTTATCAGTTGACGCCGCGGGCCTGCCGCAGCCGGCACGACTTCGTCGAGCAGGTCGCAGATGCTCTCGACCACGTGCAGATTGGTGCGCTCGTTGCGGCCGCCGACATTGTAGGTCTCGCCGACCTCGCCGCGTTCCAGCACCAGCGTCAGCGCCTTGGCGTGGTCCTCGACGAACAGCCAGTCGCGGATGTTCTGGCCGTCGCCATAGACCGGCAGCGGTTCGCCGGCGAGCCCCTTGATGATCATGTGCGGGATCAGCTTCTCCGGGAAGTGATAGGGGCCGTAATTGTTGGAGCAGTTGGTCACCAGGGTCGGCAGGTCGTAGGTCTCGCGCCAGGCGCGCACCAGATGATCTGATGATGCCTTGCTGGCGGAATAGGGCGAGTTCGGCGCATAGGCCGTGGTCTCGGTGAACAGGCCTTCGTCGCCGAGCGAACCGAACACCTCGTCGGTCGAGATATGCAGGAAGCGGAACTGGTCGCGCTTCTCCGGCGAGAGCGTGCGCCAGTGGCGCAGCGTTTCCTGCAGGATCGTGAAGGTGCCGACGATATTGGTCTGGATGAATTCGCCGGGGCCGTCGATCGAGCGGTCGACATGGCTTTCCGCGGCAAGGTTCATCACCGCGTCGGGCTGATATTTCTCAAACAGCCGGCGCAGGTTCTGCGCCTCGCAGATGCAGGCCTTTTCGAAGCTGTAGTTCAGGCTTTCGGTGGCGCGGGGCAGCGAAGCCAGGTTTGCCGCATAGGTCAGCTTGTCGATGTTGACGACGCGGGCGTGGGTGTCTCGCAGCAGGTGACGGACCACGGCGGAGCCGATGAAACCCGCTCCGCCGGTGACGAAAATCGTCGATCCCTTAAACCGCATGTTTCAATACCTCGGCAGTGCGGGGTTGGCCCTGGAAGGAGCGATAGACCGACAGCAGATACTCGCCGTAGCTGCTCTTGGCGGTCTTCTGTGCCACCTTCGCGAAGGCTTCGAGCGAGATGTAGCCCTGGCGCAGCGCGATCTCCTCGGGGCAAGCGATGCGCAAGCCCTGGCGCTGCTCCAGGATCTGAACGAAGTGGCTGGCCTCGACCAGCGAGGAATGGGTGCCGGTGTCGAGCCAGGCAAACCCGCGGCCGAGCACCTCGACATAGAGGTCGCCGCGCTCGAGATAAGCCTTGTTGACGTCGGTGATCTCGATCTCGCCGCGCGGCGACGGCTTGATGCCGGCCGCGATGTCGACCACGTCATTGTCGTAGAAGTAGAGGCCGGTGACGGCGACGTTGGACTTCGGCCGCTTCGGCTTCTCCTCGATCGACAGCGCCCGGTTGGTGCTGTCCAGTTCCACCACGCCATACTGCTCCGGCGCGTTCACGACGTAGCCGAACACGGTGGCGCCCTTCTTGCGGACCGAGGCGGCCGACAGCATGCTCGGCAGGCCGTGGCCGTAGAAAATGTTATCTCCTAACACAAGAGCGACGGAGTCATCGCCGATGAAGTCGCGCCCGACGATGAAGGCGTCGGCGAGACCCCGCGGGGTCTCCTGCGTGGCATAGGAGAACCTGATGCCGATCTCGTGGCCATCGCCGAGCAGGCGCTGGAACAACGGCTTGTCTTGCGGCGTCGAAATGATCAAAATGTCGCGAATTCCGCCCAGCATCAGCGTCGACAGCGGATAGTAGATCATCGGCTTGTCGAACACCGGCAGCAGCTGTTTGGAAACGACGGTAGTCACGGGGTAGAGGCGCGAGCCGGTTCCACCGGCGAGGATAATGCCCTTCATGGTCCCTCACAGTTTGATTATCAAAACATAACATATAGCGTGCGCCGCACAAGTTTGTTATGAGAGCGAATTAACATTTCGGGCCTGCGCAGATCGGAACCTTTGTTAAATGAACGTCATCAAGACCGAGCTTCCTGAAGTCCTGATCGTCGAGCCGAAGCTGTTCGGCGACCAGCGCGGCTTCTTCCTGGAGACCTACCAGTTCCCCCGCTATGTCGAGCACGGCATCACGCGGCCCTTCGTGCAGGACAACATGTCCCGCTCGGCCTATGGCGTGCTGCGCGGGCTGCATCTGCAAAACCCCGTCACCCAGGGCAAGCTCGTCTCCGTGCTGCGCGGCAAGGTGCTGGACGTTGCCGTCGACGTGCGCGTCGGCAGCCCGAATTTCGGCAAGCATGTCGCGGTCGAATTGAGCGAGGAGAACCGCCGGCAATTGTGGGTGCCGCGCGGCTTTGCCCATGGCTTCGTGGTGCTCTCGGAAACCGCCGACTTCTTCTACAAGTGCGACGATTTCTACAGCCCCAAGGACGAGCTCTCGATCCGGTGGAACGATCCCGCGATCGGGATCAAATGGGGCGTCGACAAGCCGCAGCTGTCGGCCAAGGATGCCGACGCGCCGCTGTTGGCCGACGCCAGCAATCTTCCGACCTATGGACAAATCTGATGCGGATCTTGTTGACGGGAACACGCGGCCAGGTTGGCAGTGCGCTCAAGCCGCTGCTGGAAGGCCACGGCACGATCATCGCGCCGCCGACCGCGGAGTTCGATCTGTCGAAGCCGGAAAAGCTGGCGGGCCAGCTTGAAAGCTTGAAGCCCGATCTCATCATCAATCCGGCGGCCTATACCGCGGTCGACCGCGCCGAGGACGAGCGCGAGCTGGCGTTCCTGGTCAACGCGAAGGGACCCGAAGCGATCGCCAAATGGGCTGCGGCGAACCGCGTGCCGCTGGTGCATTTCTCCACGGACTACGTCTTCAATGGTTCGGGCGACAGGCCGTGGCGCGAGGATAGTCCGACCGAGCCGCTGTCGGTCTACGGCGCGAGCAAGCTTGCCGGCGATGTTGCGATCCAGGCGGCGGGCGGCGCGCATCTGATCGCGCGCACCTCATGGGTCTATGCCGCAACGGGCACCAATTTCCTGCGGACCATCGCGCGGCTCGCCGGCGAGCGTAAGGAGCTGCGGATCGTGGCCGATCAGATCGGTGCGCCGACGACGGCACGCGCGATCGCCGGCGCGGTTGCCGGCATCGTGCTGCCGAACATCACCACGTTGCACGATCAGCTCGTGCGCCGGGGCGGTGTCGTCAATCTTGTTTGCGCCGGCGAAACCAGCTGGCACGGTTTTGCGCGTGCGATCGTTGACGGACTGAGGTCGCGCGGCGTCACGCTGGCTGTCGAGAACGTCGTTCCGATCGCCGCGGCCGATTTCCCGACCAAGGCGGTGCGCCCGGGCAATTCGCGGCTGGATCTGTCGCGGCTGAAGGCGCAGTTCGGGGTGACGATGCCGACCTGGCAGGAAGCGCTCGAACCCGAGCTGGATGCATTTGTCCAACTCGGCGCGCCCGCCCACGCCTAGCGCGTCTTCGCGCGACGTGGACGCCGGTTCGCGCGAATAAAGCGCGTCAAACAAAAAGCCTCGGTTCTGAGTCCATCAGAACCGAGGCTGCGTGATTGAGCCGGCCCGCGGTGATCGTCGTCCGTCAGGCCCGGCCGCTCAGCGCGGCCGGCCGATGCTGTCGTAGGTGAAGCCGTGCGCGGCCATCTCGTCCGGACGGTAGATGTTGCGCAGGTCGACGACGACCGGATGCCTCATCTCCTGCTTGATGCGGTTGAGATCGAGGGCGCGGAACTGGCGCCACTCGGTCACGATCACCAGCGCATCGGCCTGGCGCGCGCATTCATAGGCATCCTTGCAGTACTCGATTTCAGGCAATTCCTTGCGCGCCTGCTCCATGCCGACCGGATCGTAGGCGCGAACCTTGGCGCCGAAGTCGATCAGGCCGTTGATGAGCGGGATCGAGGGCGCCTCGCGCATGTCATCGGTATCGGGCTTGAAGGTCAGGCCAAGCACGCCGATCGTCTTGCCGCGCAGCTCGCCGCCGAGCACGTTGGCGACCTTGCGCGCCATCGCGCGCTTGCGGTTGTCGTTCGCGGTCAGCGTAGCTTCGACGATTTTCAGCTGCACGTCGTGGTCGAGCGCCGTCTTGAACAGCGCGCGGGTGTCCTTCGGGAAGCAGGAGCCGCCATAGCCTGCGCCGGCGTGCAGGAACTTGGTTCCGATCCGGTTGTCGAGCCCGATGCCGCGCGCAACCTCCTGCACGTTCGCCCCGACCCTTTCGGAGAGATCGGCGATCTCGTTGATGAAGGTGATCTTGGTGGCAAGGAAGGCATTTGCGGCATATTTGATCAATTCCGCCGTGCGCCGTGCGGTATAGAGGATCGGCGCCTGGTTCAGGTAGAGCGGGCGATAGACATCACCCATCACCTTCTTGGCGCGATCGTCCTCGGTGCCGACGACGATCCGGTCCGGATGGCGGAAATCCTGGATCGCGGCGCCTTCGCGCAGGAATTCGGGGTTCGACGCCACGGCGAAATCAGCGCTGGGATTGGTCTCGCGGATCAGGCGTTCGACCTCGTCGCCGGTGCCCACGGGCACGGTCGACTTCGTCACCACCACGGTGAACTTCTTGAGCGCCGCACCGATCTCGCGGGCGGCCGCATAGACGTAGCTCAAATCCGCATGGCCATCGCCGCGCCGCGACGGAGTTCCGACCGCGATGAACACGGCATCGGCTTCCCCGACGGCTCCCGCGAGCTCGGTCGTGAAGGTCAACCGCCCGGCGCCGGTGTTGGTCTTGACGAGCTGATCGAGGTCAGTTTCGTAGATCGGGATCTTGCCGCGCTTCAGGGCTTCGATCTTGTCGGCGTCCTTGTCGACACAAACGACCTGATGGCCGAAGTCGGCAAAACACGCTCCTGACACGAGACCTACATATCCCGTTCCAACCATTGCAATCTTCATGAATCCGCTCGTCGATCAGTGTGTGGAGAAGAGGAGTTAGCACTAGCACAATTGGCACCGATAACGCCAAGTTTTATAACGTATAGTTTGTGTTGAAGGTCGGCGGCTTTTTGTGCAAACGGTGATTGCCTGAGTGCAGTTGAGTGCTCGCTAGTCACCCAGGGCGCGCCATGGAGGTCATTCTCAGTTTGCAATCGATTGACAACCGAGCTGCCGTTTGAGGGTTGACATGAGGATGAAGACGATCAGCAAGCACAAGCCCTCAGGAACTGAATACGCGTCGTTGCAAACGCAATTCTCCAGATACGATCGCACCACGTTTTCTGGGTTTGTTTATGACCGCGCCGATCTCGGCCGACGCTACACCGTCGAACTGCTCGTCGACGGCGAGCCATACATGTCATCATTGTGTGACGAGTTTGTAACAGAGCTAGCCGACGCCGGGATTGGCGATGGCCGATTTGGCTTTACCTTCCACGTGCAGGATCAGGTCGGCTCGAACGCGGGGATCGTTGAAGCCAGGCTGGCAAATATCGGAAGTCCCGTCGGTGCTCCGATTCGTTGCGATGTCGCCGCACCAGAGGCGCAGTGGCACCGGATCGGCGATATCAAATGGGCCGGAGGTTTGCGCTTCGAAGGCTGGCTTGCTCAAGACGTCGACGAAGACATCGAAATCCTGATCGCGCAACGGCCGGTGATGACCGTGAGGCCGATCGGGTGGACCAACATC
Organism: Bradyrhizobium sp. 26S5; assembly: GCF_036923295.1. Lineage (NCBI taxonomy): Bacteria > Pseudomonadati > Pseudomonadota > Alphaproteobacteria > Hyphomicrobiales > Nitrobacteraceae > Bradyrhizobium > Bradyrhizobium sp. 26S5. Next base: position 3,329,973 of record NZ_CP145948.1, read on the forward strand.
GCGCGAGGAAGCGAGTTCGGGGTCGGCCGCCGGATTGATTTTCATCTGCCCGAGCATTTCGCGGATGGTCGCGTGCGTGGACTGTCGGCGCGGACAATGTCGGGGCGGAGCCTAGTCTCCGAGCCGCTTGCATTTGTCGCGTTCGATCGCGGTCTGGAGCAAACCCTCGCCGATCTCGGGCGCTGGGACAGCGAGCGGTTGCGCGGACAGCTGTTCGACCAGCTGCTGCCGGCCTCGGTGCCGTTCCACACCTATCAAGGCTGGAAAGCGCGCTTCTGGCCGGCCACTCAGTCCGACGTGTCGTCCGAGGCCGCGGTCGTGCTGATCGGCGACGTCAGGGTGGACGAAAGCATCGAGAGCCTCGAAGCCCAGCGGCACGCGGCCTGGACGGCGGCGAGCCTGCCAGCCCAGGGATTCAGCCAGTTCGATCCGAGAGCTGCGCGCGAATTTGTCGACGGCGATGCGGCCAACAGCGAGTTCTTCGTGTTCTGCCTGAGCGGGACCATCCTCGCGGAAGACGCCCTGCAGCGCTTCGCCGATGTGTTCGCTTCAGAAGTCGACTGCGATCTTGTCTACGGCGATGTCGAGGTCCAGGGCGGCGCCGTCTGGCCGCTGGCGTTTTCGGCCTTCGACCTCGAACGTGCGCTCGAGCAGGCCTATGGCGCGTATTGTTTCGCTGTGCGCCGGGAACGTGCGTTGGAAGCGCTGCGATCGGCGACGTCGCTCTACGATATCTTCCTGTCCTGCGTGGAGCCTGATCGCACGTTTCATCTGCCGGGATCGGTTGCGGCATTGCCGCGGATCGATGCGTCGGCTGCGACCGCCGAACTGATCGCCGCAAGCGAAGCGCATTTCGCCAGAGCCGGCATCGAGGCGAATGTCGAGCCGCGAAAGGCTGGCCTCCTGCCGGCCGTTCGGGTCAAGCGCGCGGTCGATTGGAACGAGCGCACCACCATCATTATTCCGAACAGGAATCGCGCCGACCTTCTCAAGCGGTGCATCGAGACGGTGACGCCGGCGGTACATGAGACCAACGCCCGGATTCTTGTCGTCGATAACGGCTCGACCGAGCCTGAAACGCTGGACTATCTGGAGAGCCTGTCTGCGGAGGAGATCGACGTCATTTCGGTCGAGGGGCCCTTCAACTTCGCAGCGATCAACAACGCCGCCGTCGATTGCGTCGACACGGAGAATATCTGCTTTCTCAACAACGACGTTCAGGCGCTCGACGACGGCTGGCTGGCGGAACTGTTGTGGCGGCTGGCTGCTCCCGATGTCGGAGCTGTCGGTGCGAAGCTGCTCTGGCCGAACAGCGTCGTGCAGCATGGCGGAGTGGTGCTGGGCACCAACTTCTTCGCCGCGCACGCCTTCAATGACCGGATGGATGGCGATCCCGGCTACGGCGATCTGCTCCAGGTGGCGCACGAATGCTCGGCGGTGACCGCGGCGTGCCTGCTGATGCGTAAGCGCGACTTCCTCGCCGTCGGCGGCATGGACGCGATTCGCTTTCCGATCAATTTCAACGATATCGATCTGTGCCTGAAGCTGCGCCAGCTCGGAAAGCGGATCGTATTCACGCCCGACGCGAAACTCGTTCACCTGGAGTCGGCGAGCCGGGGCCGTGATTCCACGCCGGATCGCAAGGCCCGCTTCAATCGCGAGCTGGCGATGCTGCGCGCGAAATGGGGAGCGGTGCTGATCGACGATCCCTATTACAGCCCGCTGCTGGGGCTGGATTCGGCGCCGTTCTCTGCACTTGCATGGCCGCCCCGGTCATGGAAGGCGCGTGCCAATTTGCCGCCCGTTCCGACCGTTCCGCCGATCGGGATGTAGCGCGACATCGTCGATCAGCCAGTCGCATACGGCAGCGATCGTCGCGTCGGCATCCAAGCCAGGCCGCAGCTTCAGGTCGATTTTTCGGCCGCGCCCTGGTGTCGGAAGCCACTCCGTGGCAGCGGCCGGCAGCCCGGTTGCCAGCAGCGCGTCCACCAGTGAATGTCCAAACGCCGGCGGGCCGATGTCGAGAACCAGTTTCGTGATGCCGTGACCCGCGATCAGTGTGGCAACGTCGGCCGTGGCGATCTCGCCGGTGACCATGACATTGGTCCGCTGCATCAGCTTGAGATCGTCGAGGGTGGTGCCCAGCACGATGATCTCGATCTCGTCGTCGGCGTCGGCCATTTGGTCGCTCAACGCGCGGATGAAGCGAAATTCCGCAGCGCTGGCGTGGAGGGCAAGCAGGCCGAGACGCGCCGGGCCGCTCGCGGCGTGAGGAGGCGCTGGCGATGCAGACGGTTCGCCGAACCTGACCACTCGCAGGTCGAGCACCGCGTCCGAAAAGTCGGCGCCGCTCTGGCCGATCGCAGTCACGCGTCGCGCCACAGCGATCAGGCTTGACCAGTCGGGATCAACACCAGCCCCAATCGCGGGGCGCGTTGCAAGCGCGGTGTCGGTGATCAGGAGGTCGTAGACGAAGCGCTGGGTGAGCTGTGCCAGGCATGCGTTGGGGATGCGGTTCGGCTCTGCGATCGTAAGCGAGCGGATGTCGAGACCGGTGAGAAACTTCAGAAAGGCCTCGCCGCCCTGATGCGTCGCGACGTCGAATGCGATCGACTGAGGTGTTCCGCCGTCGGGGTCGAACGCTGCAGCCAGCTGGCGTTGTCCCTCGGAGCGGAAATGCACGATCAGGCTGCGCTCGCCCTCCGCCGCGAGCTGCCGGCATCGCCTGATGGCGATCGCGCGGCCGGCGGCGGAGCCGCAGAGGACGACGTGCGGGCCCGTGGCGCGCGCTTCGTTCGCAAGCAGCTTGAGCTCAAGCGCCGCGCGGCAATCGCGCAGCGGATCGGCAAGCAGGAACGCCGCGCACTCGGTCGCGTAGCGCCGGTAGCGGTGCTCGAGAACGCGAAGGTTACGCATCACCAGCGAGCGCTTCTCGCCAAGAAACGAGCGCGAGCCCTCATGTCCGACAAACACCGAGGGGATGCATACGTTTCGGAATCCGGTCTCTGCGGCGCGCAGGCAGAAGTCGACGTCTTCGAGATAGCCGCGATAGAAGTCGTCGGACAACTGACGCACGGCCTCGAGGCATTCGCGGGTGATGTAGAGGCAGAACCCGATGCCGTTGGGGATGTCGATGGCGATGCCGGAATTCGCTGCGCCGGCAAATTCATCCAGCAATTCCAGTTCGGCGGGCGAGGGCAGGGGGTTCGATCTGTTTGCGACCGGAAAGCTGGTGTATTCGCCATTGTTCGATAGCGGCGTCGCGGTACCTATCCCCGGCATCGATCGCACGGCGCTGCGCAGGCGCTGCAGCGCGTGTTGCGGCACGATCGCATCCGAATTCAGCAGCACGACATCGCCCGCCGTCGTCTCGGCAAGGGCCCGGTTGACGGCTCCGACGAATCCAAGATTGTGCGCATTGGTCAGGAGCCGTATGCGGGAGTCCGCAGCCAGCTCGCCGAGCAAATGCTTGATGTCGGGTTCAGGCGATGCGTCGTCGACGACGACGATGGTCGAATCCGGCGTGCAGGCTATCGCGGTCAATGCGCTCTCGATGCAGGCGCGCGTTGCGGTCAGATCCCGATACACCGGGATGATGATGGTGAGCGGCGGTGTTTCGCCGTGCCCGGTGCGAGCGGGCCTATGCGGCGCGATCCGGCGATCCGGGGCGCGGTTGGCCGGGAGTTGGACACTTGCGATGACCCGGTCCGCCTGTGCGATCTCGAGCAGCTGCGAGGTCGTGGACGCCGGCCGCATCAGGCGGAAACTCGCGGCGCGTCGCCCGTTGAGCGCGAATCTGTGGCGGGAATCGGCGGGAAGCGTGACGGAGCTCGATTGGCCCGCCTGCGCCAGTGAAAGATGCGGGGCGTCCGCTCCTCGCCATGTCACCCATCCCTTCACTTCCTCATCGAGGAAGTCGACGCGGGCGTAGCTGTCCTGACCGGCCTGTTCGAGGAGCAGGAGGGCGCCCCTGACCGAATCCGGATCGTCGTCGCGCCGCGCGACGCTTCGTGCGGCGTCGATCTGATCGGCGCCGTCGCCCCATGCCATCATGCGCCGCGCGGCGACCAGATCGTCCGGCTCGAGCTCGAGCGCCCTTGCCACGCTGGCGACAGCCGCATCCAGGAGATCGAGATGAAACAGCGCTTCCGCGCGCAGCAAATGGGCGCGGGCGTCCGCATGCGGCAGAATCCGGCAGCGGCGATCGGCGAGCGCGAACGCCAGGCGGAAGTCGCGTGCCTCGAGCGCCCTGACGGCGGCCCGCTCGAGATCGATGTGGTGGAGCGTTCTGGACGTGAAGGCGATCCTGCGCGCGTCGGCGGTCAAATCTCGCCCTCATGCGCCCGCATGGTCAGCCGGCCGTCTTTGCGGCGCTCTGCCGGCTCCGGAACACGCGCACCCGTCCCTCCAGGCGCGGTATTTGATTGACGGGCTCAACGCGCCTCGGCTGCTGGGGCGCAAGCGGTGCTGCCTGCACGCGGCGCTCTTCGAGGTTGAGCTTGAGGCCGACCAGCGGTTCCCGGCCTGAAGGGCCCGACACCACGATCCGGTTCCCGGACACCCGCAGGGCCGGAGCCCCCAGGAAGATGGTCTCGGCCGAAATGGCGTAGCGATCGACGCCGGGGCCGGTGGCTTCGAGCGAGAATCCGGTGATGGCCAACGCGCGTCCCCGGGTTCCGGCAAAGGTTCCAATGGGAACGAACTGATTGTCGCCCCGCTGCGGCCTGGCGAATTTGACGGCATATTGCAGGTTGAGATCGTGCGGCTTGTTCGGCCATTCGAGGCAAATTCCCTCGATCCGGGCCGGAGCCGACGGTCCGGCAATCCAGGCGTTGGCACCGACCGTCACGTCGCCCAAACCCGCAACATGTGCGAGCAGCTTGAGGTCGTCCAGCTCGCCGGCGCCGGCATTGGGCTCGGGCTCGTAGGTGTCGACCGGCTGGCTGACCGGCTGTCCGGCCGGCTGCCCAACCTGCTGTCCCTGGGTCAGCGGCTCGATCTTGATATTGGCGGCGGTCGACCCGCCGGCACGTCCTGCCGTGACCTCCACGATCAGGCGGCTTGGCCGGGCGACCGATACGACCAGCGCGCTCTCGGGCGCGAACAGGGTTCCATTGACCACGTCCGGCCCGGTAATGATATTACAATTGTTAAGACTGGCGCGATCTGCATATACGCGCACCACCGGGGGGGACGTCTTATCATCTGCGCCGTTGTACCGGACCAGGAAGAGACCTCGTGCCAGGTCAACGGTTTTCTGCTGGATCTGTTCGTTCATCGCCGCCTGTGAACCTAACCGAATGTGTCGATATATCTCTCACACAGTGTGCCCCAAAAATTGATGTGATAGAAGGGGTCTTAATGTTAATCTGGTAAGATTGTTTCACCCGTGCAGATCGATGACACACGCCCGGTCATGGTGCCGACCCTGACCTCCATGGAAGATCGCGCGGCCGGGGGGCGCGCTCGCCCGCCGATGAACGTCCTCTTCGTCCACAATAACTTTCCAGCCCAGTATCGCCACATCGCGCGTGCGCTTGCGGATCAGCCCGGAAACAGGATCGTTGCGGTCGGTTCGTCGACTGCAGTCACTTCGCCTGACATCCGGCTGATCAAATACTCGACCACAAAGGCGGACGCTGCCGCGGTGCATCCCTTTGCCCGCCGTTTCGATACCGAAGCGCGGCGCGCGGAAGAGGTTCTGTATGCGCTGTCATCGCTGTCGGGGCAGGGCTTTGTCCCGGATCTGATCTTCGCCCATCCCGGATGGGGCGAGACGTTGCCGCTGCGCACGATGTTTCCGAGGGCGAGGATCATCCTGTATTGCGAATTCTACTATGGGGCCGAAGGCAGGGACGTCGGCTTCGATCCGGAATTTCCCATGACCGGCCTTGATGGCAATGTCGCGCTCCACCTGAAAAACGCGACCACGCTGCTGGCGCTCACCGAATGCGACGTGGGCGTTTCACCGACGCCATGGCAGCGGTCGACCTTTCCCGCCGAGTTTCGCAGCAAGATAGAGGTCATCCACGAGGGCGTGGACACCGACGAGGTGAAGCCCAATCCCGTCGCGAGGCATCAGCTTCCGAACGGTGCGACACTCTCGGCAGACGACGAAGTGATCACCTACGTCTCGCGCAACCTGGAGCCGGTGCGCGGCTTCCACGTCTTCATGCGATCGCTGCCCAGGATCATGGCCGCGCGGCCGAATGCGCAGGTCGTGATCGTCGGCGGCAGCGGCACATCCTATGGCGCGCATCCGCCCAAGGGAGCGAGCTGGAAGTCGACGTTCCTGGACGAGATCAGGTCGGACATCGACCTGCGCCGCGTGCATTTCCTCGGCCGGGTTCCCCGGGAACAGTATCTCGAGCTGCTGCAGATTTCCTCGGTGCACGTCTATCTGACCTATCCTTTCGTGCTGTCATGGTCGCTGCTGGAGGCCATGAGCGCCGGATGCGCGGTGGTGGCGTCCGACACCGCCCCGCTGCGCGACATCATCTCGGATGGCAACGGTCTCCTCGCGCCGTTTTTTGATATTGATGCGCTGTCGGATCAGGTAATCTCGGTGCTGTCACGGCCCAGGGCCTTCAAGAAGATGCGGATGAAGGCGAGGAGCTTTGTGAGAGACAATTACGACGCAAAGCGGGTCTGCTTGCCCCGGATGCTGACGCTCGTTGGATGACGGCGTCCTCCCGCGCACCCATGGGAAGAATGCCAGGAGTTTGCGATGCCGCTTGTGATCTCAGTTGCCCAGCGCAAGGGCGGGGTCGGAAAGACGACCCTTGCGGTCTTGCTGGCCGCAGAACTGGATCGGCGTACGCGCGCGGTGGGACTGGTCGACGCCGACTCCCAGGCGTCGGCGTGTCACTGGGCCGAGCCCGGCAATCTGTCGTTTCCGGTCTACCAGCTCGATCCTGAAACCAGGCCGGTCGCCGAATGGGCCACGCTGATGCGCCAGGTTCCGCATCAGATCATCGTCGTGGACTCCGCACCGAACGATCGGGCGCTGGGTGCCGTGCTCGCAGTCGCCAATATCGTGCTGATGCCATGTACGCCCTCCGGCCTCGACATCGAGGCGACCGCAAGGACGCTCGACATCGTGCGGGAGGTGCGCGCCTCGCGGCGAACGGCGCTCCGCGCCATGATCGTGCCGAACCGCGTCGACCACCGCACCCTCGAAGGCCAGCAATTCATCGAGGAGCTCGATACATTCGAGGAAGCGATCGGGCCGACGATCGGAAGCCGCTCGGCCTATGTTCGCGCCTTCGCGTTGGGGCAATCGGTTGCCGATTTCGCCGGCGGTACGCCCGCGGATATCGAGATCAAGACGCTTGCCGATCTCGTCATGAGCTGGAGCGGGATCGCGCCGCGACAGCGCGTGACGATTTAACAAATCGCGCCGGCCGCTTCACGCGTGGCTAACCATGCCGGCGTGGGAGCAAAAAATTCTGCAGTGCCATCGGCGCCTTCATCGGGCGGCCGCGTTGGCAGAAACCGCGGAATAAGGCCGCAAAAGCCCATAACGTTAGGGTTTGTTGATGGTCGCAGATCGGCGCGCGTGCCATCGCGGTAAGCCGAAATGCCCGCCATCGGGAGGAACCCTTGCTTGGTTAATGCATTGCTCGCGCAGAGCTGAGCATTTGAGGCAAATGCCGCCGCGCGCTTGAGGCTAGGCTCAAGACATTTCCCGTACATGCTTCCCGGCACGGTGGGGAGTGAAGAATGTACAACGTCAAGAGAGTGGTGGCCCTGGTTCTGGCCATCGTTGCGCTCGGGACAAGCGCACGGGATACGCAGGCCGGCATGATCGGCTTTCCGTTGCCGCTGCGCGGCGTGATCGAGAAGATCCGCTTCAGCGAGCCGACGCTGGCGCCGATGGCCTACACGATGTTCTGCATGCGCTATTCCGACGAATGCAAGCAGAAGCCGCGCGCCCGCATGGTGTTCCGCGGTGGTGCGATGCGCTTGACCAAGCAGCGCATTGCCGACCTGATCGAGGTCAATGCTTCGGTCAATCGCCAGATCACTCCGCAGCGCAATGAACGCGGCCTTGCCGGCGAGGAATGGCTGATCAATCCGGCGCGCGGCGATTGCAACGACTACGCCGTCAGCAAGCGCCATGAGCTCTTGGCGCGCGGCTGGCCGATGCGCAATCTGCTGCTGAGCGAGGTGGTGACGTCCTGGGGCGAGCATCATCTGGTGCTGGTGGTCCGCGCCAAGGGCGGCGACATCGTGCTCGACAATTTGAACGCGCAGATCCGCAACTGGTCGCAGGCGCATTATCGCTGGGTCAGGATGCAGACCCCGGCGAACCCCGATCACTGGGCCGCCGTCGCGCAGCTCGGCGCCTGAGTTTTTCAGTTAGCTCCATCGATCGAAAGTGGCGCGGCGAGACATTTCGCCGCGCCACTTTTCATATGAGGGACCCGCGATTGCTGGACGGCTGCCACCACTTGCCGGAACGATTGGCGGCGTGACCGGTTGATGTCGGTCCAACCCATCGAGGCATCGACATGAAGCTGGCCTGTCTTGTCACAACTGCGGCGCTGGTCGCAGCCTCCGGCGCTCCGGTGCTTGCGCAGGGCACCGGGCAGACCACGCAAGGCGCGGCAACCCCCCGCTATTCGATCGATGGACCGGGCGGCGGCGTTCCGACATCGCGGCCGCAGGCGACCCAGCCGGTGCCGCCGGCAACGCCGGTTTACCCTTATGGGAGGCCGTCGCGACACGCGCCGCCGGCCGGGCAACGGACCAACGTCCCGCTCGGGTCGCGTTAACCGTCACGTCAGCGGCAAATCCGTTCGGTCTTAACGCTAATCCCATCGTCGTTTTGCCGCGTCAGACAGAATGTCGTACCCATTCAGTCGCTGCGTCTGTTGAGATGCAGGATTGGTCCGCGCAGGGACGACATTTTCAATGGCAAGCAGGGGTTCGATACTCATCACGGGCGGCGCGGGATACATTGGGTCCCACTGCGCCAAGGCTATTGCCGAGGCGGGATTTGTCCCCGTGGTTTACGACAATTTGTCCACCGGCCACCGCAATTTCGTGCAATGGGGATCGCTGGTGATCGGCGATGTCGCCGATCACGGCAGGATCGCCGCCACCATCCGCGAGCACGATGCGCTCGCCGTGATGCATTTCGCCGCGTTCAGCGCCGTCGGCGAGTCCGTCGCGGATCCGCAGAAGTACTTCACCAACAATGTGACCGGCACGCTCGGCCTGCTGCGCGGCATGCGGGAGGCGGGCTGCGACCGCCTGGTGTTCTCCAGCACCGGTGCCGTCTACGGCAACGCCGGACGCGATCCGATTCCCGAGAGCGCCGCAGGTCCGACCGTCAATCCCTATGGCCGGTCCAAATTCATGATCGAGCAGATGCTGACTGACTATCGCGCGGCCTATCAGTTCAAATCGGTCTGCCTGCGCTATTTCAACGCCTGCGGCGCCGATGCCTCCGCCACCATCGGCGAGCTCCGCGATCCCGAGACGCACTTGATTCCGCGCGCGCTGATGGCGTTGCTCGGGCATGTGCCTGATTTCGCGATCTTCGGCGAGGATTATGAGACGCCTGACGGCACCGCGGTGCGCGACTACATCCATGTCGACGACCTCGCTGCCGCCCATATCGCGGCGCTCGAGCTGCTGTTGAACGGCGGCGCCGGCGGTGTGTTCAATCTCGGCACCGGCACCGGCTATTCGGTGCGCGAGGTGCTCGACGCGATCCGCGCCGAGACCGGTGAAGCCGTTCCGAGCGTGGTGCGCGAGCGTCGGGCCGGCGATCCGCCGATCCTGGTGGCGGATCCCTCCAAGTCGGAGAGCGGCCTCGGCTTCAAGGCGAAGCGATCCGATCTCGGCTACATCATTCGCTCGGCCTGGGCGTGGCACCAGAAGGCGCATCCGCGCCGGCGATAAACCCGCGGCCGCGAGACTTCAATCCAGGGTGATGTAGTGCTGCTCCGCTAGCCGGGCGAGGAACGGCATATCGACGAAGCTTGCCACCAGGAAGACGGCGACCAGCGCCAGCACGATCAGCATCAGGCCGCGCTCGCCATAGAGCTTCTCGGGCTTCTGCGCCGATGATCCCGGCGATGTCGACATCGAAAAATAGGTGGTGAACAGCATCACCACCAGCGGCATCGCGAGAATGTATTCGATGCGGTACTTCACCAGGAACACCGAGAGGAAGAACACCGAGAACAGCGAGTAGCTGAGGCAGGAGGCGGTCAGCGACACCTCGCTATAGTCTGAAAAGCTCGCGCGGTAACGCGCCAATAGCTCCCTGCCGTGAGACGCGGCGATCTCGCGATATTCGGACAGCCGCTTGGCGGCCATCAGGAATGCGCCTCCGAACCAGTAGCACAGGATCACCGAGCCCGGCGGCAGCGACGTCGGGTCGATCATCGCCCAGCCGATCAACAGCCGCAGCGGATTGTTGACGGACTCCGAGATGACGTCGAAATAGGCCTTGTCCTTGCTGCGGAGCGGCGGGACATTGTAGACAATGCCCTGCAGGGCAAAGATGCTGGTTGCGAACAGCATGAGCCGGCTGCTCGCAGATGCGCAGACCAGGCCAAGCGCGACCAGCAGCAGCCATTCGATGCCGATGATCTTGCCGTCCATCGCGCTCTGCACCGCGGAGCGCTGCGACTTGGTCGGGTGATGCCGGTCGAAGTCGCGGTCGAACCATTCGTTGATGACGTAGTTGGCCGACGCGATGCAGACCGCGGCCACAAGGCCAAGGACGATCGAGGCGGCAACATGATCGCCTCGTACGCCGCGCAGCAGGCAGGCGAGGATGATCCCGGGAACGATGAAGATGTGCTTGGTGCTGTGATCGAGCCGCAGGATGGTGAGGTACTGCCGGATGCCCGCGGCAGGCGGCTTGCCGGCTTCGAGCTTGCTGTCCATCAGCGCCATCGCGCGATCCTTTCCAGTTATCCTCGATCTCGGCGATCGCCTAGTTGAGGAGGTAGACATCGAAGCTTTCGTCGGTCCTGGCGGGGCCGAAGCGGCGGATCATCGTGGCCGCTTCGCGGAAATCGCGGATCTGCGCGGCCGAGGCGCGGAATGTCCGCCAGTCCTTGCCCTCGTCGTAGGTCCGGTCTGGCGTGATCTCGTCGAGCCGATACGCCAGCAGGATGATGACGGGCGCGCCGGTTGTGTCGCGGAGCTCGCGCGCCAGGCGGAGGGTCTCGCCGAGATCGCTGTCCATCCTGCCCTTGCGCGAAAAGATCACGACGCTGCCGAACTTGCGGTCGCGTGCGAGATAGACCCGGTTCTTGACGTAATAAGGCAGCGCCTCGACCAGGTATTCCGGCTCGCTGAGGATAACCGCGTTGGCGAGATCGGCGCGTGAGGCGATCAGGCGGCCGAGATCGGCGCTGCGGCTCGCGACGACACCGGCCGCCGCATTGCGCAGGTCGTTGATGCCTGCGGCGGTCTGGATCGCGAGCACCAGCAGGAGTGAGACGCGTCCGATCGCCGGCAGGAGCCGGCCGTGCCAAGTTCGAGAGGTCGATGCCGCGGCGACTTGGCGCCAACTGATCCAGTAGAGCGCGATCAGGAAGCACAGCCAGACCGCGGCGTGGCGGTAGGCGCCGTTGGCAGCGACGGCGAAGAACAGCGACGTCAGCAGAAGCGAGCTGATAGCAGCAAGAAAAGCCGGCCGCCGCGGCAGCAGCCCGACCGTCGCGGCAAACAGCAGGACCGATCCCACGATCCCCGGCAGCAGATTGGCAAACAGCGCTCCCAGTGACGTCGCGCCCGGGTTCACCAGGGACAGCATTGCAGCCGTCAGCGGTGACGAGTGCGACCAGTCGCGGGCCGCCGCGTCATTATAGGTCGGCAGCATCGTCACCGCGCAGATCACGACGCCGATCGTCGCGATGATGGCATTGATCATGAAATTGGTCAGTTGCGGCGACCAGCGCCAGCCATGAGCCTCAAGCAGGTCGAGCAGCCAGAACAGCAGGAACGCGCCGGCCATGATCGCGCCGACGACGTTGGTGTTGGCGAGCAGGAACAAGAGTGCGCCGAGCAGGACGCCGCGGTCGCGGTGGGCCGGATAGCAGGCCGCGATCGCAAACAGGAACAGGGCCGAGATGCCGTAATTCCTCGCCATCACGACATATTCGAACAGCAGCGCATGGCCGGTGATCAGGAGCAGGACCAGCGGCCGCGGGAACGGCGACCGGAAGATCAGCAGCGCGACCGTGACGAGCCCGGCCACGAAGGCGACGCCTGACAGCACCTCGACGCGGCCGAACACGGCATGCGCACCGCGCAGCAGCAGGTACCAAAGGGCAGGGTGGCCTTCGCCGTGCAGCCCTCTCAGCATGGCGATCAGATCGTCGCCGTTCAGCGCAATGGTGAGCGCCCGGACTTCGTCGCGCCACATCACGTGACGGGCGATCTGGAAGCCCACCAGCGCCATCCATCCCGCAAGCAGCAGGACGTCGCGCCAGGATCGGCGGTCCCGCTTCGGCGCGAACAACCAGTCGTCCAGGATCTGCCAGGGACGGATCAATGAACCACGCTGCGGTTCGGTACGATAGGGTTGGAGCACGGCGTCATCCGCGAGCTGCGTCATTTGTGTTAACGATAAAAGCCACCTAGAATACATTAACGTTATGATCAAACCAGACTAACATTTATGACGTCGACGCCGGCCCAGAGGACGGTCAGGGACATCAGCCCTGCGCACCCCGAGGTGGAGTTCGCGCTGGTGCTGGCGCGAACCATCGACTCCGTGAGTTCAGATCCGCAGCAGTTGCGCAGCGCGGTCTACGAGCTCGCGCGGCAGAAGCTGCAGCAGCTCGCCCATGAGGATCCGAACGAAAAGCAGCGGCTGCTGCAGGCGCTGGAAGCGGCGATCGAAGGCGTTGAAGCGCACACCAGGAACCATCCGGTCGAGAAATTCTCGGTGCCGCCGGCGCGGGCGCTGCCGGCATTTCTGGAGGCGGCGGGCGCTGCGCGGAGGATCGAGGGGCCGCCCCGGATCGATGCCGAGGACGCATTTGTCACGACGGTCGATCGCGCCGAGCCGGTCGAGCTGTTGCGCCGTCCGAAATGGTCGTCGTCGGCGCCGCTGCGTTATGTTGCCATGCTGGGCTTCTTTGGACTGATCGCGGCCGTTGTCCTGCTGCAGCAACGCGGTGTGTCCTTGGGAGCTGCGCGCGCGATGATTGCGGGCGCGCCCACGCCGGCGCCGGTTGAAACCCAAAAGCCGGCCGCCGTCGCGGCCGTGCCTGCACCGGTCGTTGCCGCCGCGCCGCCGGCGCCGAAACGGCCGTTGCCGACCGCCTACGGCGTCTACGCCGAGAGCGGCGGCAGGCTGTACGAACTGCAGATGATCCAGGGGCGGGCGCCGGATCCGCGGATAGCGATATCGGCTGCGATCACGAGGCCAAGTGAGACCGCATTGCCTGACGGCCATCTCCGCTTCATCGTGTTCCGGCGCGAAGGCAGTAGCGGCGCCTCCGACCCGATCGATGTGCGCCTGATCGCGCGCGTGACCCAGCAGACCACGTTCGATGCGACCGGCAAGCCGGTGGTCTCGCCGGGTGACGACACCTGGGTGATCCGCAACATCTCGATCCCGTTCCGCGCCGCGCCGCTGAGCGAGGATCCGCAGATGTTCGAGGTCCAGCCGCGCGACGACGCGCCGCTGTCGCCGGGACGCTACGCGCTGATCCTGAAGGCGCAGGCCTACGATTTCACCGTCGAGGGCGGGGTGACCGACAAGCGGCATTGCCTGCAGCGGCTGGCGGCCGCAAACGGCGTGTTCTATTCGGAATGTGAGAAACCGTGAGCGGCGCTTGGCTCCGGTTCAGTGCCGTGCTGGCGCTGTTGGTGGCGTCGAACGCCGCCGTCGCAGCACCCGATGCCGAGACGGCGAAACGGTGCTTGCGCGCAGCCTATATGGTCTACCCGTACAAGCGACCGGGGGCCGCGCCGATGAACGGCGACCGGCTGCACTTCTTCCAGCAATGCATGGCGCAGGGCGGCAGCACGTCCGCGGAAGTCCCCAAAACCGATTGAGCCGGAATGATGCCCTGCGCAGCCGCAAGCGTGGCGAAGGGCGCAGCGCACCGGCGGCTCAGCTCGCGGGATGTTCCGCGCGCGATCTCAACCTGCCGAACTGGCTGCGCAGCACAAGCAGCACCAGACGACCGGCGCCGATGCCGGCGAGACCTCCCGCCACCTTGACGACCGCATCAAGCAGCCGGCCGTGCCGGTCCGGCGTCAGCAATTGCATCGCCTCGAGCGTGAAGGCGCTGAAGACGACAAAGAGCACGATCAGCGCGGTGCGCCGCGGATAACCCAGCACGAAGGCCAGTGCCATCACCGCATACGCCGCGAAACGCTCGGCCTGCGGATGGGCAAACGAGGGCCGGTCCTGGATTGAGGACAGTGTGACGAATGCGATGAAGGCCAGCGCGAGCCAGCCGACAACCACTGCGAACGTCCTGATCTTTGAAACAAGCAATGATCTTTTCCGATCCCTGTGCCCCCGCCGCACCGTCGCTGGATTAGCCCATCGCTCGGGTCGGCGACATGGAAATGGCCGCCGAAGGTTAACTGCCCGCTGTCTGTGCAAATGGTCACAGCGTTGACGGCAGTGGTTCGGCGACGAAGGGACGGCCGGCCACACGTTCAAGTCATAGGTATTATAATACACACAATTGAAACCCGAACGCGCTCCGTCCGCATCTGATTGATGGAACCCGCGAGGCTTGCGCGCGTCTTGGGGATGGTGCACCTGACGAAATATTTAGGTTCGGCTGGCTGTTCCATTCATAGGCCGTTCACGGCGGGAAGCCTCATTTGATGCCGGATATCGCAATGCTCACTCTCGGAGGCCAATGTGCGTCTGCTCGTCGTTGAGGATGACCCGGATCTGAACCGCCAGCTCACCACCGCGCTGACGGATGCCGGCTATGTGGTCGATCGCGCTTTCGACGGCGAGGAGGGGCATTTCCTCGGCGACAGCGAGCCCTACGACGCGGTCGTGCTGGATATCGGCCTGCCGAAGATGGACGGTATCTCGGTGCTTGAGGCTTGGCGGCGGAACAAGCGGGTGATGCCGGTGCTGATTCTGACCGCACGCGACCGCTGGAGCGACAAGGTTCAGGGCTTCGATGCCGGCGCCGACGATTACGTCGCCAAGCCTTTCCATCTCGAGGAGGTGCTGGCGCGGATTCGCGCCCTGCTGCGCCGGGCGACCGGGCATGCCCAGGTCGAGCTGGTCTGCGGGCCGGTGGCGCTCAATACCCGCACCAAGCGGGTCACCGTCAACGGCAACCCGATCAAGCTGACCTCGCACGAGTACAATCTGCTCGACTATTTGATGCACCACACCGGGCGGGTGGTCTCGCGCACCGAGCTGGTCGAGCATCTCTACGACCAGGACTTCGACCGCGACTCCAACACCATCGAGGTGTTCGTCGGCCGCATCCGCAAGAAGCTGGAAGTCGATATCATCCAGACCGTGCGCGGCCTCGGCTACATGCTGTCGCCGCCGATCTAAGGCATGATCCGGAAAAGTGTGAAGCGGTTTATCATGCTTAAACAAGAAGCTAAGGCGCGATCACGATCTGATCTGATCGCGCTCTAGCGCGTTTTCGAGCGAAGCCTGTCCCGCACTTGATGCGGGATGGATACCGGTTCGCTCGCGTGAAGAAAACGCGACCAACCAAAGGGATAAGAGCATATCCTGTTCAATCGGATCATGCTCTTAAGGCGCTTGATCGCCATGCGGGCATCGGCATGATCCGATTCGGGAGGACTGGATTCGCCAATGTCTTTTGCCGCTGAATCTGTTGCCGCTGACACGATGTTCGGGCCCGTGCCCTGATGGGCGGCAGCTCGCTTGCCACCCGCCTGTTCGTCTCGGCGACTGCCTGGGTGGTGGTGATCCTGGCGATCACCGGCGTCATCCTGTCGTCGGTCTATCGCGACGCGACCGAGCGCGCCTTCGACCGGCGGCTCAATCTCTATCTGCGTACCCTGATCGCCGAGGTGGCGACGCCGGACGAGCCGGCGGACCGCCAGTTTCAGTCGCTCGGCGAGCCGCTGTTCGACCTGCCGCTGTCGGGTTGGTACTGGCAGATCACCCGCACCGATACCGAAAAGGGCGAGACCCGCGCCTCGCGCTCGCTGTGGGACAAGAAGCTGCCGAAGCTCGAGGAGCACGGCGCCGAGCTGACCGCAGCGGGCGTCCGCCTCGGCTATGTCGACGGACCCGAAGGCCAGAGCCTGCGCGTGGTGGAGCGTCCGGTCGATCTCGGCGCCGACGGCAAGTTCCTGGTCAGCGTCGCCGGCGACGCCACCGAGATCTTCGATGAGACGCGCAGCTTCGACTATTATCTGTTCGGCACCTTTGCCGCCCTCGGCATCGTGCTGCTGCTGACCACGATCTTTCAGGTGCGCTACGGCCTCGCACCGCTCAAGCGCATTTCGGACGCGATTGCCGATATCCGCTCCGGCCGCGCCGAGCGACTGGAAGGCCGGTTTCCGGTCGAGATCGCGCCGCTGGCGCGCGAGACCAATGCGCTGATCGATGCCAACCGGGAAATCGTCGAGCGGTCTCGGACCCATGTCGGCAACCTCGCCCATGCGATCAAGACGCCGTTGTCGGTGATCGTGAACGAGGCGGCCGCGCATGCCGCCGATCCCTTCGCCAGCAAGGTGCTGGAGCAGGCCGACGTGATGCGGGACCAGGTCGCGCACCACCTTGAGCGTGCGCGGATCGCCGCCCGGGCCACCATCGTCAGCACCGTCACCGACGTCGCACCCGCGATCGAGGCGCTGCGCCGGACTATGGAGAAGATCCATCGCGACCGCGACCTCGCCATCGAGGCGCAGGCCGATCCGGCGGCACGGTTTCGCGGCGAGCGGCAGGACCTCGAGGAGATGGTCGGCAATCTCGTCGACAACGCCTGCAAATGGGCGGCCTCGCAGGTGTTCATCGAGGTCACACTCGTGCCGCCGGAGGCGCAGGGTGCCGGGCCGAAGCTCCGCATCGTGGTCGATGACGACGGACGCGGCCTGTCCGAGGACGAGCGCGCCCAGGTGGCGCGGCGCGGCCAGCGGCTCGATGAATCAAAGCCCGGCTCGGGGCTTGGCCTGTCGATCGTCACCGATCTGGCCGGCCTCTATGGCGGCAATCTCACCCTGAATAACGCGCCGATCGGCGGTTTGCGGGCCGAGCTCGTGCTGCCGGCGGTCTAAGCCGTGGTGGGATTGGGTTGAGCTGG
Source organism: Bradyrhizobium sp. 26S5 (assembly GCF_036923295.1). NCBI lineage: Bacteria > Pseudomonadati > Pseudomonadota > Alphaproteobacteria > Hyphomicrobiales > Nitrobacteraceae > Bradyrhizobium > Bradyrhizobium sp. 26S5. Next base: position 3,347,231 of record NZ_CP145948.1, read on the forward strand.
AGAGGCAGCGAAGTCTCACCTCTCCCTTGGGAGAGGTCGGCGCGTAGCGCCGGGTGAGGGATTACGGTCTCTCGTTAGATCCGCGGCCCCTCACCCGATTTGCTGCGCAAATCGACCTCTCCCCGTCGGGGAGAGGTGAGCAGAGTCCGTGATCAACCCGGCCGAGCCCCCCGGCACGGAACCGTCATTATTCCTAAACGGCTTCTTAACGCGCCCACCTCTATCATCGCGGGCGGACGGGCTGCGGCGGTTGCGCCGGGCACCAAGCTTTCACGACCGGGCGCATGAGCCAGAAATCGACCGAGCGGCTGAGGGATTATCTCGCACAGCTTCCGCCGCAATCGCAGGCACTGCTGATGCGCGAGCTGGAGCGCGCCGTCGAACGCGGTGACGACGTCACTGTTGCCAATCTGGTCCTGGAGCAGCTGCGCAAGATCGTGCGCGGAGCCGAGGAGGACGAGCAGATCGAGCCGCGCAGCGACGATCCGGCGCGGCTGCTGTTCCGGCCGCTCGAACCGTTCCTTGCCGAGACCAATTTCCCGACGCGAGCGGGCCAGCTGCGGCGCGCCTCACTGCTGCCGATCTGGCAGTGGCTGGCCCGTGAGGGCGCGCCGGAGGCGGCCCGCGAATTCGAAGCGGCGCTCGCCGCGGCCACGGAGAGCGGTCCGATGGAGATCGCCGCGCGCAGGTTCCAGCTGGCTGCCGCGGAAGCCATTCTCAAGATTGCGGCGCCGGCTCAGGGCGACGATCGCCAGCGTGCGTTGTTGCGCGTCGGTCCGACCAGCGTGGTCGAGGATTTGCTGCCGATCGGCCTGGTCCTGCAGGCCCGCGAAGCGCTGGAGACCCTGGGAAGCCGGCTGCCGAGCCAGATCCGGGTGTTCGCCGATTCCCAGATCGCCTCCGCCACCGAGGCGCTCAAGCTGCCGTCGCTGCAGACGCCGCAGCTGTTGCCCTTCGCGTTGTCATTGATTGCGCAGCGGCTCGCTGCGCCATGGCAGATCATCCGCCTCGCCATCAAGATGGCGGGCTCCGACGACGAATTGCGGGTTGCGGCAACGCCCTACGGCGTCGCCGTCACCATCGCGCTGCACGACCTGTCATTTGTCGCGGCCTGTCTGCGCACCGACATCAGGCGCGGGCATTTCGACTATGTCGGCGAGCAGCTCAAGACCCTGCATGACGGTGTCCGCGGCCTGCGCACCGAGCTTGATTTGCGCAACGATTCCACTTGGGGCCGCCAGCTCACGTCGGTTCGTGCCGATACTTCCAACGCGCTGCAATCGGAGATCGACAGCGTGCCGGGCCGGGTCCGCCGCATCCTGCGCCAGCGCGCCGACAAGGATATTGCCGCCGGCGCCAAGATCGACATGTCCGAGGTCGAGGACGCCGCCGCCCTGATCGATTTCGTCGCGGTGTGCCGCACCTATGCCAGCGAACTCGCCATCAACGAGGTGACGCTGCGGACTTTCTCCGACCTGCAGCACTATGTCGAGCAATCGACCGAAGGGCTGGTGCAGTCACTGCGCGGCGGCGATGCCCGGGTCCGGGCCTTTCGGCAGCAGCAGGTCAAGGCCGCGATCCGCTTCTGCGAGGTGCTGTTCGGCCACGACTACGCCTCCCTGATGAACCGGGCGGCCGAAAACGCCGTCACCGGCGAGCGGAAGTCGTCCCGCGCGGGGTAGCGATACCGCGGACAGTAACAGGCGAGAAAGAGCTCGGGATTGCGGTTATCGCCTGTCACCGTAATTCCCGATTATCGTCCTGTGCAGAATCCGGGATCGGTTCAGAGTTCAAGTCTCTCTATATCGCCCGCAGGAACGTACCTAGCATTTCATTAAAGTCTTTCGACCCGTACATATCCCGTACGATATCCGACTCGTGCTCCGCCAGCTTCTCTCTGATAGAGCGCTCATCGCACGACAAATACTTGGCGAGTGCAACAATTTCTGCAACGCGCAACACTGAGTAGCTAACGGCCCATTCGAACTTCTTTTCTCCCTTTAGGAGTAAAGCTTTGATTCCGGATGGGGTTTCGATAGACCAGAATGTCGGCTTAAGAAGCTCCTCCGCTGTTTCGTTCAGACGGGTCGACCAATTGTCCGGAGCCTGAGGGTCTGGCACACACATTCTCTCCCAGCCAAGTTGGCGTGCCGCGTCAAAAAGGGTCCAGCACGGCCGCCGACTTAAGGGCCAAATATCATTTCTAAATGCAGGGTGCAGATACGGAAAAATCGACGGCAATGCAGCTATGACTTTCGTCCGCGAAGCAGCGTTGAACACCCCGAACTGGGGAGCATAAGCACGCAGTGCAGGCTTGTAGACCAAGTACGCGACATGGGTAACCGCCGGCGTGCTTCCGTCAAAAATGTACCAAAGATCGCCTTTGCCAAAGACCTCGTACTCAAGCGTCCTCCGATATCCAAGGGCCTCGAACGCGGTCCGAAATTCAACGACTCTCGATTTCATCGGCTACGTCTTCAGTTATTGTCGTCTACCATTAGAACTGCACGCTTTTCTCCCGGGCCTTGCTGGCCAAGCTGACCCGACCGAACTAGGCAGCAACCGATCCACCGAAAGAAACTCCAACGTAAGATACCCCCGCGACTAGTTGCAAAGTCGCGCCCTGAGGGGAAGCACTGCCGGACAACCTTATAGGCCAAACAATCAAATCCGCCGTAGCTCGACGGAAAACCGACGAGCCCGAAGGGCGGGACGATCACCGTTTGCACGATTTCGGAATAATGGAAGTGTGGCGCTGAGTTGCCCGACATGTCAAGTCGTCATTCGAGTGCCGGCGGCCCGCCGGCTACTTTGCATGGGGTTGTTTTCGATATTTTGGTCGTGCGCGCCTTCGCCCCGGAGACGCCGTTGCAATACCGCCGGAACGGCCGCCAGAAACCGCCTGATCTCGACCTTCCGCCGATCCAGCAATTGTCAATTGCCGGGCTTGGCGCCGGTAGTGTAAAGCGATTCTAAGGCGGCTTGCCGGAAGCCGCCGTTCCATCCGGGAACCGTTTGATGACGCTGTGGTTTGTGTTCGCGCTGATGACGGTCGCGGCGATCTTTGCCGTGCTTTGGCCGCTCAGCCGGCGCGGGCGGGTGGATACCGGCGGCAGTGAGGTCGTGGTCTACCGCGACCAGCTCGCAGAAATCGACCGCGACATGGCCTCCGGCATCATCGGCGCCGCCGAGGCCGATGCCGCGCGGGTCGAGATCAGCCGCCGGCTGCTGGCCGCCGCCGACCAGAGCGGACGCGAAACCCCGGTGCAAGGCAGTCTCACGCTGCGGCGCGCGGCTGCGATCGTGGCGCTGGTCGGTTTGCCGGTCATTGCCTCAGGCTTCTATCTCGCGCTCGGTTCGCCGCGGCTTGGCGACTTCCCGCTCGCCGAACGCAGCCGGGTTGCCGACGCCAACCAGCCGCTCGCCAATCTGGTGGCGCAGGTCGAGACCCATCTGGAGAAGAATCCGACCGACGGCCGCGGCTGGACCGTGCTGGCGCCGGTGCTGTCGCGCCTCGGCCGCTACGATGACGCCGTCCGCGCCTATCGCAACGCCATCACCTACGCCGGCGACAGCGCCGATCGCCGCGCCGATCTCGGCGAGGCAATGATCGGGACCGCCGGCGGCGTCGTCACCGCGGAAGCCAAGGCGGAGTTCGAGCGCGCCGTCGCGCTGAATGGCGACGATGCCAAGGCCAACTACTTCCTCGGTCTCGCCGCCGAGCAGGACGGCCGCAAGGCCGATGCCGCCGCGCTCTGGCAGAAGATGCTGGCGAAGGCGCCACAGGATGCGCCGTGGCGGCCGCTGGTGCAGGCCGCGCTGGTCCGGGTCGGCGGCGTCAGCGCACCCGCCTTGCCCGACGGCGCAATGGCCGCGGCCAAGGATATGAGCGAGGCCGATCGCGGCACCATGATCCAGGGTATGGTCGATCGGCTGGCAACGCGGCTGAAGACCAATGGCGACGATGTCGAGGGCTGGCTGCGGCTGGTCCGCGCCTATCTCGTGATGGGGGAGCGCGACAAGGCGATGAGTGCGCTTGCGGATGCCCGTCAGGCGGTGGCCAACGATGCCGATCGGTTGCGTCAGCTCAATGAGGGGCTGAAGAATCTCGGGTTGGATGGATAAATCATGACGCCGAAAAGTGCACAGCGGTTTTCGGAGAACGTCATGCGCAAGGAAAAACCATGACCAGGAAGCAACGGCGTTTGACATTGATCGGCTGCGCGCTCGTCGTGCTGGCGATCGCCGCAGGCCTGGTGCTGAACGCGCTGCGCGATTCCATCGTGTTCTTCTCGACGCCGTCGATGGTCGCCGAGAAGCATCTCGGGCCGGGCAAGCGTTTCCGCCTCGGCGGCCTGGTCGAGCAGGGCTCGCTCAAGCGCGGCGACAATCTCGCCGTGACCTTCACCGTTGCCGACGGCGGCGCCACGCTGCCGGTCGCCTACAAGGGCATCCTGCCGGATCTGTTCCGCGAAGGGCAGGGCGTGGTTGCCGAAGGCGCGCTCGATGACAACGGCGTGTTCCGCGCCGACATCGTGCTCGCCAAGCATGACGAGACCTACATGCCGAAGGACGTCGCCGACGCGCTGAAGAAGCAGGGCCACTGGAAGGACGATTACGGCGCGAAACCAAGTAATATGCCGAGCGCCTCCGCGGCGCCGACCCAGGGAGCCATGCGGTGATCGCCGAAAGCGGACATTATGCCCTGGTGCTCGCGCTCGGGCTGGCGCTGATCCAGTCGATCGTGCCGATCGTCGGCGCGCGCTGGCGCGATGCCGCGCTGATGAACGTGGCGCGCTCGACCGCGCTCGCCCAATTGCTGTTCGTCACGGCGTCGTTCGCAGCGCTGGTGACGTTGCACGTCAGCTCCGATTTCTCGGTCGCCAATGTCTACGAGAATTCGCATTCGCTGAAGCCGCTGCTCTACAAGATCACCGGCGTGTGGGGAAACCATGAAGGATCGATGCTGCTGTGGGTGTCGATCCTGGCGCTGTTCGGCGGCCTCGTCGCAGCCTTCGGCAACAATCTGCCGCTGTCGCTGCGGGCGCATGTGCTGGCGGTGCAGGCCTGGGTCGCCAGCGCGTTCTATCTGTTCATCCTGATCACCTCGAACCCGTTCCTGCGCATCGCCAATCCGCCGCTCGAGGGGCGCGACCTCAATCCGGTGCTGCAGGACATCGGCCTCGCGGTGCATCCGCCGATGCTCTATCTCGGCTATGTCGGTTTCTCGATCTCGTTCTCGTTCGCGGTGGCGGCGCTGCTGGAGGGGCGGATCGACGCCGCCTGGGCGCGCTGGGTGCGGCCGTGGACGCTGATGGCGTGGATCTTCCTGACGCTCGGCATCGCGATGGGCTCTTACTGGGCCTATTACGAGCTCGGCTGGGGCGGGTGGTGGTTCTGGGATCCGGTCGAGAACGCCTCGCTAATGCCGTGGCTTGCCGGCACTGCGCTGTTGCATTCGGCGCTGGTGATGGAGAAGCGCAACGCGCTGAAGGTCTGGACCGTGCTGCTGTCGATCCTGACCTTCTCGCTGTCGCTGCTCGGCACTTTCCTGGTGCGCTCCGGCGTGCTGACCTCGGTTCACGCCTTCGCCACCGATCCGACGCGCGGCGTCTTCATCCTGCTGATCCTGTTCGTCTTCATCGGCGGCAGCCTCTCGCTCTATGCCTGGCGCGCGCCGGCGCTGAAGCAGGGCGGACTGTTCGCGCCGATCTCGCGCGAGGGCGCGCTGGTGCTCAACAATCTGCTGCTCACCACGGCGTGCGCGACGGTGTTCATCGGCACGCTGTATCCGCTGGCGCTCGAGGTTTTGACCGGCGAGAAGATCTCGGTCGGCGCGCCGTTCTTCAATTTCACCTTTGCGCCGCTGTTCGTGCCGCTGCTGCTCGCGGTGCCGTTCGGGCCGCTGCTGGCCTGGAAGCGCGGCGACCTGCTCGGCGCGGCGCAGCGGCTGATGGTCGCCGGCATCGCAGCGCTGGTTGCGATCGCCTTGGTCTGGGCCTGGACCTATGGCGGTGCGACGCTGGCGCCGCTCGCGATCGGGCTTGCGGTGTTCGTGATATCAGGCGCGCTGTGTGATCTCGCCGAACGCGTCGCGCTGTTCCGGATTCCGCTGTCGCTCTCGCTGCGGCGCGCGCGCGGCCTGCCGCGTGCGACCTGGGGGACGGCCTTCGCCCATGCCGGCCTCGGCGTCGCGCTGATCGGGATCGTCTGCGAGACCACCTGGAACAGCGAATATATCGGCGCGATGAAGCCGGACGATGTCGCCCGGGTCGCCGGCTACGAGTTGCGGCTCGACGGCGTGAACGCACGGCAGGGGCCGAACTACCGCGAGATGGTCGCGCAATTCACCGTGACCCGTGACGGCGACAAGGTCAGCGTGATGACCCCGTCGAAGCGCAACTTCACGACCCGCGGCGCCTCGACCACGGAGGCCGCGCTGCTGACCCGCGGCGCCAGCCAGCTCTACATCTCGCTCGGCGATACCTCGGCCGACGGCGCGATCGCGGTGCGCATCTATCACAAGCCGCTGGTGCTGATGATCTGGTGGGGGCCGGTGCTGATGGCGTTCGGCGGCATGCTGTCGCTGTCCGACCGCCGCTTGCGGGTCGGTGCGCCGAAACCGGCCAAGGCGGCGGCGCGCGCATTGCAGGCGGCCGAGTGATGCGGCCGCGCGGTCTTGCAGCCGCCGTGCTTGCGGCGACCCTGATGCTCGGTGCGATGCCCGCCCGGGCGGTGCTGCCCGACGAGATCATGGCGGATCCGGCCAAGGAGGCGCGGGCGCGCGAGCTCTCCAGGGAACTGCGCTGCATGGTTTGCCAGAACCAGTCGATCGACGATTCGGAGGCGCCGCTGGCGCGCGACCTCCGCCTCTTGGTCCGCGAACGCATCGCGGCCGGCGACAGCGACCGCCAGGTGATCGATTTCCTGGTCGCCCGTTACGGCGAATTCGTGCTGCTGAAGCCGCGCCTCAATGAGCATACGCTTTTGCTGTGGCTGACCCCGCCGCTGGCGCTGTTGCTGGGCGGTTTTGCGCTCTGGCGGCTCGGCCGGCGCAAGGCAAATCCGGCTGCGGGCGAGGGCGATTCCACCCCCCAATTGACGTCGGACGAGCAGGCCCGCCTAGAACGGCTCTTGGCGGCGGAATCCGGGCCGGACAGACCGGTTTAGTTCCCTCTTTTAAGCCCTTTATTTGCCTGCGCTATTCTGCCGCAGCATCGGCCCGCTCAATTACAAAAGTTTAATTCCGCAGCCAGCGCGCCGTAAGGCTGATGACCCCATGTTCAGACGCATCAGGTGCTCGCCCCCGCACCAATGATCCTGGCCCTGGAGATTTCAGCCAATGACCGAACGTCCCGACCTCTCGACCCTTCCGTCCTACAAGACGCCGAAGCGCTCGCTGTTTTCTGCTCGCAAACTCGCGCTGATGGCGTCGGTCGTGGCCGGCCTCGGTGCCGCCACCTATGGCCTCAGCCCCTCGCACAATCCTGCCGACCTGTTCACGACGCCTGCGCACGCCCAGGTCAACAACGAGGTCCGCAAGGTCCAGCAGCCGGTCGGGTTTGCCGACATTGTCGAGCGCGTCAAGCCGTCGGTGATCTCGGTCAAGGTCAACATCAACGAGAAGGTCGCCAAGGACGACAGCAGCAACAATGACGACTCGCCGTTCCAGCCCGGTTCGCCGATGGAGCGCTTCTTCCGCCGCTTCGGCGGTCCGGATGGCTTGCCCCCGGGCCTGCGCGGTGGACCGCGCGGCGGCGGCCGGGCCGTGACCGGCCAGGGCTCCGGCTTCTTCATCTCGGCTGACGGCTTTGCCGTGACCAACAATCACGTCGTCGACGGCGCCGACAAGGTCGAAGTCACGACCGACGACGGCAAGACCTATTCCGCCAAGGTGATCGGCACCGATCCGCGCACCGACCTCGCGCTGATCAAGGTCGAGGGCGGCTCGAACTTCCAGTTTGCCAAGCTTTCCGACTCCAAGCCGCGCATCGGCGATTGGGTGCTGGCGGTCGGCAATCCCTTCGGTCTCGGCGGCACCGTGACCGCGGGCATCGTCTCCGCCTCCGGCCGCGACATCGGCAACGGCCCGTATGACGATTTCATCCAGATCGATGCGCCCGTGAACAAGGGCAATTCGGGTGGCCCGGCGTTCGACGTGTCCGGTGAGGTGATGGGCGTCAACACGGCGATCTACTCGCCGTCCGGCGGCAGCGTCGGCATCGCGTTCTCGATCCCGGCGGCGACCGTGAAGAGCGTCGTCGCCCAGCTGAAGGACAAGGGCTCGGTCAGCCGTGGCTGGATCGGCGTCCAGATCCAGCCGGTGACCTCCGACATCGCCGATAGCCTCGGCATGAAGAAGGCCGAAGGCGCGCTGGTTGCCGAACCGCAGGCCAACGGCCCCGCGGCCAAGGCCGGCATCGAGTCCGGTGACGTCATCACCGCCGTCAATGGCGAGCCGGTGAAGGATGCGCGCGAGCTCGCCCGCACCATCGGCGGCCTCGCGCCCGGCAATGCCGTGAAGCTGAACGTGCTGCACAAGGGCCAGGACAAGACCATCAACCTCACGCTCGGCCAGTTGCCGAACACCCTGGAAGCCAAGGCTGACACCGACAACAGCGACAAGGGCAACTCGTCCCGCGGCACCGACGTGCCGAAGCTGGGCCTCACCGTGGCGCCCGCCAACAGCGTGGCCGGTGCCGGCAAGGAAGGCGTGGTCGTGACCGAAGTCGATCCCAAGAGTGCTGCCGCCGAGCGGGGCTTCAAGGAAGGCGACGTGATCCTCGAGGTCGCCGGCAAGTCGGTCGGCACTGCCGGTGAGGTGCGTGATGCGATCACCGCGGCGCGCAGCGACAACAAGAACAGCGTTCTCATGCGCGTGAAGAGCGGCGGTTCGTCGCGCTTTGTGGCAGTGCCATTGGCCAAGGGATAACTATCTATGAGTTGGAAAGTGTCGCCGGCATCAGTCGCCCCCGCCGACGGCGCTTTCCGGGGGGCGGGCCCCTTGCTCGCTCCCTATGTTGCCTTTCGATGGAATATGCCCCCCTCTGTCGGAAGGTCTCAGGGCGGTGAGGTCCCCCAGCTTCACCGCCCACTTTTCTCTAACAATTCGAGATTATGCGCGGTCGTCTTGCATGTGCAGGCCGGCCGCGCCATGCTGACAGAGGGCCAATTCCCGTGACTGCAACCGCTCCGCAAATGCGCATCCTGATCATCGAAGACGACCGCGAGTCAGCCGACTATCTGGTCAAGGCATTCCGCGAAGTCGGCTATATCGCCGATCTCGCCGCCGACGGCGAGGAAGGGCTGTCGATGGCCGACACCGGTGATTACGACGTGCTGGTTGTGGACCGCATGCTGCCGAAGCGGGACGGCCTGTCGCTGATCGGCATTCTGCGCGACAAGGGCAACCGGACGCCGGTCCTGATCCTCTCGGCGCTCGGCCAGGTCGATGACCGCATCAAGGGCCTGCGCGCCGGCGGCGACGACTATCTGCCAAAGCCCTATTCCTTCGCTGAGCTGCTGGCGCGCGTCGAGGTGCTGTCGCGGCGCAATGTCGGGCCGGCCGAGGAGACCACCTATAAGGTCGGCGATCTCGAGCTCGATCGGCTGTCGCATCGCGTCGCCCGCGGCAAGGATGAGCTGACCTTGCAGCCGCGCGAATTCCGCCTGCTCGAATATCTGATGAAGCACGCGGGGCAGGTGGTGACGCGCACGATGCTGCTCGAGAACGTCTGGGATTATCATTTCGATCCGCAGACCAACGTCATCGACGTGCACATTTCCCGGCTGCGCTCCAAGATCGACAAGGGTTTTGAGCGGCCGCTGCTGCACACGATCCGCGGCGCGGGGTATATGATCAGAGATGGCATCAGGTAGATCGTGACGGCATTCGGTAAACTGATCCGGACCACGGCGTTTCGGCTGACGCTGGTCTATCTGTTCCTGTTTGCGCTGTTCGCTGCCTCGCTGCTGGCGTATTTCGCCTGGAACACGCGGCGGCTGATCACCGAGCAGATCACCACGACCGTCAACGTCGAGATCGGCGAGATCACTGCCATCTATAACCGTCGCGGCCTGCACGGCCTGCTGACCACCATGGGCAATCGCGCGCTGCGGCCGGGCGCCAATCTCTATCTCTTGACGGCGCCGAACGGGCAGGCGCTGGCCGGCAATGTCGGCTCGCTGGCGCCGGGCGTAATGAGCCTCCAGGGCTGGAGCGAGACCGCCTATCGCCGGTTCGACGACCAGGACAACACAGATCACCGCGCGCTGGTTCGGGTCACCGAGATGGACAACGGTTTCCGTCTCCTGGTCGGACGCGACCTTGAGGAGCGGCGGCGGATGTTCGGCATCGTCGCCAAGGCCGCGCAATGGTCGATCCTCGTCGTTGTCGTGCTCGGTATCGGCGGCGGCATCTTCGTCGCCCGCCGCGTGCTGCGCCGGATCGACGCCATGACCGGCACCACCAAACGCATCATGGCGGGCGATCTGTCCGGCCGGCTGCCGGTCGGCCGCAGCGGCGACGAGCTCGACCGCCTGGCGGAAAATCTCAACGCCATGCTGGAGCGTATCGAGGCGCTGATGACGGGCCTGAAGGAGGTCTCCGACAACATCGCCCATGACCTCAAGACGCCGCTGACGCGGCTGCGCAACCGCGCCGAGGAGGCGCTGGCGCGGTCGGGGAGCGAGGCCGACTATCGCGCTGCGCTGGAGCGGACGATCGAGGAGTCCGACGGGCTGATCCGCACCTTCAACGCGCTGTTGATGATCGCGCGTGCCGAGTCCGGCCAGGCGCGCGGCAACATGGACGATTTCGACGGCGCCGATGTCGCCAACGGCATCCACGAATTGTACGAGCCGCTGGCCGAGGACGACGGCATGACGCTGCAGGTCAAGACCATGCCGGTGCCGATTCACGGCAACCGCGAATTGATCAGCCAGGCGGTCGCCAATTTGGTCGAGAACGCCATCAAGTACGGCAAGCCGGACGCGGGCGTCGAGCCGCTGAAGGCGGATGCGCGCGAGATCCTGATCGAGGCGCGGCGCGAGGGCGACCAGGTCCTGCTCAGCGTCACCGACCATGGTCCGGGCATCCCCGAGGGCGACCGCAAGCACGCGGTGGAGCGCTTCGTCCGGCTCGAGGCGAGCCGTACCTTGCCCGGTTCCGGCCTCGGCCTCAGCCTGGCCTCGGCGGTTGCCACGCTCCATGGTGGCGAGCTGCGGCTGAGCGACGCCCATCCTGGGCTGGTGGCGACCCTGGTGCTGCCGGCGCGGGCGGGCGGCAGTGACAGGCTTGCGGCTCAAACGCAGGATGTGCCACAGAAGGCGGCATGAATGCCGCCGCGCCGGGAAACGCGGATCGACATCGTCTGGCCGCGCGGTTCGCGGACGGACCGCATGTCGCCGTTTCCGTATCCGCCGATCAGCGCCTGACCGACTGGTTCGCCGAGCTCGAACCGGCGCAATCGGCTGCGCTTGCGGCGCTGCTGGAGCAGCCGTTCGCGCGGGACATCCTGCGCGGTATCGCCGAATTCTCGCCATACCTGTTCGAGCTCGCGCGCTCGGACGCCGCGCGGCTGATCAGGATCCTGTCATGCGACCCCGAGTCGCATCTTGCCGACCTGATCGAGACCACGTCGCGCGAGGTGCTCGCCGCCGGCAGCGAGGCCGACGTGATGCATCTGCTTCGCCGCATGAAGGCGGAGGCCGCGTTGATGATCGCGCTGTGCGACATCGGCGGCGTCTGGCCGGTGATGCGGGTGACCGCGGCGCTGACCGACATCGCGGTGACTTCGGTGCAATCGGCGCTGCGATATTTGTTCCGCCAGGAAATCGCCCGCGGCCGGATGACCGCCGTCGATCCTGAGCATCCTGAAGCGGGTTCGGGCCTGATCGTGCTCGCGATGGGCAAGATGGGCGCGGGCGAACTGAACTATTCCAGCGATATCGACCTGATCGTGTTCTTCGATCGCGCCGTCGCTACCTCGCTTGCCGAGGATATCGAGCCGCAGCCGTTCTATGTGCGCGTCACCCAGGCGATGGCGCGGATGCTGCAGCAGCGCTCGGGCGAAGGCTACGTCTTCCGCGTCGATCTCAGGCTGCGCCCGGACCCGGCCTCGACCCAGGTCGCGATCTCCACCGACGCAGCGCTGCATTACTACGAGCGCGAGGGACGCACCTGGGAGCGCGCCGCGATGATCAAGGCGCGGCCCTGCGCCGGCGATCCCAAGGCCGGCGACGCGCTGATCGCCGAGCTCGCGCCCTTCGTCTGGCGCAAGCATCTGGATTTTGCTGCGCTGACCGATGTCCACGACATGAAGCGGCAAATGCAGACCTATCGCGGCCAGAGCGAGATCTCGGTCGAGGGCCACAACGTCAAGGTCGGCCGCGGCGGCATCCGCGAGATCGAGTTCTTCGCCCAGACCCAGCAGCTGATCGCCGGCGGCCGCCATCCGGAGTTGCGGGTGCGGCCGACGCTGGAGGCGCTCAACGTGCTCGCCGACAGCAACTGGATCACCTTCGAGGCGCGCGACGAGCTGACGACGGCCTACGAATTCCTGCGCCGGGTCGAGCACCGGCTGCAGATGATCGCCGACGAGCAGACCCACTCGCTGCCCGAGGAGCCGGAAGCCGTCGAGCGCTTCGCGAATTTCTTCGGTTACGAGAATCGCGAGGCTTTTGCCAAGGACCTGCTCGGCCAGCTCAAGATCGTGCAGAACCACTACGGCAAGCTGTTCGAGGGTGACGATCCGACCGGCACCGCGAAGCTGCCGGATATCGACTACGGTGCTGGCCCCGAAGACGCCCGCCTGATCGAACATCTCGCCCATCTTGGGTTCAAGAAGCCAATTGCCGTCGCCGCAACACTGCGGCAGTGGATCGCGGGCGATTATCGCGCGCTGCGCGTGGAGGCGACGCGCGCCGCGTTCCTCGAGTTCATTCCGGGCCTGATCGACGGTCTCGCCGATGCCGAGGAGCCAGACGATGCCGTGGCGGCGTTCGACCGCTTCCTCGGCGCGCTGCAGCGGGGCGGGCGGCTGATCTCGCTGCTCAGCCAGAACCGCGACTTCGTCGCGCTGGTGGCGCTGATCCTTGGTGCTGCGCCGCGGCTCGGCGACATGCTGGCGCGGCAGCCGCAGATCATGGACGGCCTGGTCGACCCGCGCTTTTTCGGTGCGATGCCGGACAAGAAGGAGCTGTCGGAACGGCTTGCCGCCACGCTGCAGGATGCGTCGTCCTACGAGGATTTCCTCGACCGCCTCCGCCTGTTCGGCCAGGAGAGCCTGTTCCTGATCGGCACGCGGATCCTGTCAGGCACGGTGTCGGCGCAGCACGCCAGCACAGCCTTTGCCGACGTCGCCGAGGGCATCGTGCACACCGTGCACGGCCTCGTCATCGATCAGTTCGCCGCGCAATATGGTCGGATCAAGCGGCAGGAGACCGCGATCATCGCGATGGGCCGGCTCGGCAGCCGCGAGATGACGGCGTCTTCCGACCTCGATTTGATTCTGCTCTACGATTTCGACAGCGAAGCGCCGGATTCCGACGGCGAGCGTTCGCTGCACGGCGCGCAGTATTTTGCCCGCTTCACCCAGCGCCTGATCAGCGCCTTCACGACCCGCACCAATTACGGCGTGCTCTACGAGGTCGACATGCGGCTGCGCCCGTCCGGCCGCGCCGGTCCGGTCGCTTCGCGGATCGATGCCTTCGCCGACTACCAGGAGCGCGAGGCCTGGACCTGGGAGCACATGGCGCTGACCCGCGCACGCGTGATCTCGTCGTCGCCTGCATTCCGCGGGCAGATCGAGGCGATCATCCGCCGCGTCCTGACCCGTCCGCGCGATGCGGCGTCGACCGCGGCCGACGTTGCCGACATGCGGCGGGCGATCGCGCTGGAGAAGGGCGAGGACGATGTCTGGGACCTCAAGCTCGCCGCCGGCGGGCTCGTCGACATCGATTTCATCGCGCAATATCTCCAGCTAGCGCATGCTTCGGTGAAGCCGGAAATCCTCAGCGTCTCGACGCTGCAGGTGCTCGAGCATGCCGCGAGGCTCGGCCTGCTTGGCCAGTCCGAGGCCGAGATATTGCGCTCGGCGGCGCGGCTCTATCACGATCTGACGCAGATCCTGCGGCTTTGCGTCACCGGCAAGTTCAATCCGGAGACCGCGGGCGAGGACCTGCGGCGCGTGATGGCACGGGCCGGCGACGCGCCGGATTTCTCAGCACTCGAAGCGCGCCTGCGCGAGACCCAAAGCGAGGTACGCCGCGTCTTCAACGCGATCGTCGGCGGCGGATAATCCGCCAGGGCTTCTCGACCCGTCATCCTGAGGTGCGAGCGAAGCGAGCCTCGAAGGATGAATCGGCCACACTCGGGCCGTCGACCCTTCGAGACGGCCGCGTTGCGGCCTCCTCAGGGTGACGGTGAGAGAAGACCGCGCGCCTCAGTTCGCCGCTACGCCTGCTGCTTCAGCTTCTGCAGTGCGTCGAGCACGTCAGGGTCGAGACCGGCGCCGCCGGCGTCGAGATGGGCGAAGATCTGCTTGCGCATCCGCGGGTCCCAGAACTTCCAGATGTGCTCGGAGATGCCCTGTACGGCGCGGTCGTGGCCCTGGCGGTGGAAGAACTTCCCGATCTGGTTCGCCATGTAGATCAGTTTTTCAGGCGACGACGACATAAGCGGACTCCTTGCCGGCCACCGCGCCAGTGACGCGTTCCGGATGCGTAAAAATTTCAAATCCATCCGCGCGCGCAATCGCGGCGAGCGTGATGCCGGCGGCGTCCGCCATCCGCACCGCAAGCGCGGTCGGGGCCGATACCGCTGCGATCAGCGGCGCACCGATTGCAGCGGTTTTCTGCACCATTTCGACTGAGACGCGGCTGGTCAGCAGCACCATGCCATCGCTGGCGACGACCCTGTCGCGGGCCAGCGCGCCGGCGAGCTTGTCGAGCGCATTGTGGCGGCCGGCATCTTCGCGCAGCGCGACGATGCCGCGTGTCGCGGTCCAGAACGCGGCGGCGTGCACGGCGCGGGTCTGGTGATTGATCTCCTGCAGCGGCGCGACCGCCGCCACCGCGGTCATGATCTCGCGCGGTGAGAAGACGCGGCCTGCGGGGACGACCGCCGCCGGCCGGACGGCCTCGGCGATGGAATCGATGCCGCAGAGGCCGCAGCCGGTGGGGCCCGCGATATTTCTGCGGCGCTGGGCGATCTGCGCGGCCTTGTCAGGCTTGAGCCACATCCGAAGCTCGATGCCGTCATCGAGCTCGATGATGTCGAGCGTCTCGATCTCGTCGGCCGATTGCACGATGCCTTCGCTGAGGCTGAAGCCGACAGCGAAGTCGCCGAGGTCCTCGGGCGAGCCCATCATCACGGCGTAGGTGCCGCCATTATAGGTCAGCGCGAGCGGCGTCTCTTCCGGGATCAGGCGCGCGCCGTCGCTGAAGACGCCGTTGCGCCAGACCTTCCGGTTCGCCTGGTGGACGGGCTCGCGCATCGTCACTCCGCGGCTTCCACCACCGGCGCGATGCGGCGGGAGTGGCGGGCCTGTTCGTCATAGGCCTTCTGCCAGTCGGACGGACCGTTCGACGGCGAGATCTGCACGGCAGTGACCTTATACTCCGGACAGTTGGTCGCCCAGTCGGAGAAGTCGGTCGTGATGACGTTGGCCTGGGTGTCCGGGTGGTGGAACGTGGTGTAGACCACGCCCGGCGCCACGCGGTCGGTGATCTCGGCGCGCAGCGTCGTTTCGCCGGCGCGGCTCGCCAGCCGCACCCAGTCGCCGTCGCGCACGCCGCGCAGCTCGGCATCGTGCGGATGGATCTCGAGGCGGTCCTCGGCGTGCCAGACCACGTTTTCGGTGCGCCGGGTCTGCGCGCCGACATTGTACTGGCTGAGGATGCGGCCGGTGGTCAGCAGCAGCGGGTAGCGGGGGCCGGTGCGTTCGTCGGTCGCGACATATTCGGTGACGATGAACTTGCCCTTGCCGCGGACGAAGCCGCCGATATGCATGATCGGCGTGCCCTCCGGCGCCTTCTCGTTGCAAGGCCACTGCACCGAGCCGAGCTCGTCGAGCTTGGCGTAGGAGACGCCGGTGAAGGTCGGCGTCAGCGCCGCGATCTCGTCCATGATCTCCGACGGATGGTTGTAGTGCATCTCGAAACCCATCGCCTTGGCAAGCAGGATCGTCACTTCCCAGTCGGCATAGCCGTTGCGCGGCGTCATCACCCTGCGGACCCGCTGGATGCGGCGCTCGGCATTGGTGAAGGTACCGTCCTTTTCCAGGAAGGTTGAGCCGGGCAGGAAGACGTGGGCGTAGTTCGCGGTCTCGTTCAGGAACAGATCATGGACGATCACGCATTCCATCGCCGACAGCGCCGCCACGACATGCTTGGTGTTCGGATCGGATTGCAGGATGTCCTCGCCCTGCACATAGAGGCCCATGAAGCTGCCTTCGATCGCAGCGTCGAACATGTTGGGGATGCGCAGGCCCGGCTCCTTGTTGAGCTTGACGTTCCACATCGCCTCGAACTGCTCGCGCACGGCGTCGCCCGAGATATGGCGATAGCCCGGCAGCTCGTGCGGGAACGAGCCCATGTCGCAGGAGCCCTGCACGTTGTTCTGACCGCGCAGCGGGTTCACGCCGACGCCGGGCCGGCCGATATTGCCGGTGACCATCGCGAAGTTGGCGATGGCGATCACCGTGGTCGAACCCTGGCTGTGCTCGGTGACGCCGAGCCCGTAATAGATCGCGCCGTTGCCGCCGGTGGCGTAGATCCGCGCCGCCTCGCGCAGATCCTTGGGATCGACGCCGGTCATGATCGCGGTCGCTTCGGGGCTGTTTTTCTCCTGGGCGACGAAGGCCGCCCATTCCTCGAACTCGCTCCAGTCGCAGCGCTCGCGCACGAAGCTCTCGTTGACGAGCCCTTCGGTGACGATGACGTGGGCGAGCGCCGTGACCACCGCGACGTTGGTGCCGGGCATCAGCGGCAGATGCAGCGCCTTCACATGCGGCGATTCCACCATCTCGGTGCGGCGCGGATCGAGCACGATCAGCTTGGCGCCCTGGCGCAGCCGCTTCTTCAATCGCGAGGCGAACACCGGGTGGGCGGAGGCCGGGTTGGCGCCGATGATCATCACGACGTCGGTGTCCTCCACCGAGTCGAAATCCTGCGTGCCGGCCGAGGTGCCGAAGGTTTGCGACAGGCCGTACCCGGTCGGCGAGTGGCAGACGCGGGCGCAGGTGTCGACATTGTTGTTGCCGAAGCCGCCGCGGATCAGCTTCTGCACCAGATAGGTCTCTTCATTGGTGCAGCGTGACGAGGTGATGCCGCCGACCGAGTCGCTGCCGTATTTCTGCTGGATGCCCTTGAACTTCGCGGCGGCGAAGTTGAACGCTTCCTCCCACGACACTTCCTGCCAGGGGTCCTCGATCCGTTCGCGGATCATCGGCTTCAGGATGCGCTCCTTGTGGGTGGTGTAGCCCCAGGCGAAGCGGCCCTTGACGCAGGAATGGCCGCGGTTGGCCTTGCCGTCCTTCCACGGCACCATGCGCACCACTTCCTCGCCGCGCATCTCGGCCTTGAAGGCGCAGCCGACGCCGCAATAGGCGCAGGTGGTGACGACCGAATGCTCGGGCTGGCCGATCTCGATCACGGATTTCTCGGTCAGCGTCGCGGTCGGGCACGCCTGCACGCAGGCGCCGCAGGACACGCATTCGGAGCCGAGGAAGCTCTCGCCCATGCCGGGCGAGACGCGGCTGTCGAAGCCGCGGCCGGAGATCGTCAGCGCGAAGGTGCCTTGCACCTCCTCGCAGGCGCGGACGCAGCGCGAGCAGACGATGCACTTCGACGGATCGTAGGTGAAGTACGGATTGGATTCGTCCTTCGGCATCCAGTTGTCGTTTTCGCAGCCGTGCGATTTGGCGAAGACGTGGTTCTCGCCCTCATAGCCGTAGCGCACGTCGCGCAGGCCGACGGCGCCCGCCATGTCCTGCAATTCGCAGTCGCCGTTCGCTGCGCAGGTCAGGCAGTCCAGCGGATGGTCGGAGATGTAGAGCTCCATCACGCCCTTGCGCAGCTTCTTCAGCCGCTCGCTCTGAGTGTGCACGACGAGGCCGTTCATCGCCGGCGTGGTGCAGGAGGCCGGCGTGCCGACGCGGCCCTCGATCTCGATCAGGCAGAGCCGACAGGAGCCGAACGCGTCGACCATGTCGGTCGCGCAGAGCTTTGGAATCTGGGTGCCGGCTTCCATCGCCGCGCGCATGATCGAGGTGCCCTCGGGCACCGTGACCTGATTGCCGTCGATGGTCAGCGTGACCATCGTCTCGGATTTCGACTTGGGCGTACCGAAATCGGTTTCCTGGATCAGCGACATCGTGATCTCCTGTTATTCCGCGGCCTGCAGCCGGGCCGGTGCCGGGCCAAAATCTTCCCGGAAGTGTTTCAATGCGCTGAGCACGGGGTAGGGCGTGAAGCCGCCGAGTGCGCAGAGCGAGCCGAATTTCATGGTGTTGCAGAGGTCTTCGACCACCGCGAGGTTTTCCGCCACGCGCTCGCCGTTGATAATCTTGTTGATGGTCTCGACGCCGCGCGTCGAGCCGATCCGGCACGGCGTGCACTTGCCGCAGGATTCGACCGCGCAGAACTCCATCGCGAAGCGCGCCTGCTTGGCCATGTCGACGCTGTCGTCGAACACCACGATGCCGCCATGGCCGATCAGGCCGTCGCGCGCAGCAAACGCCTCGTAGTCGAACGGCGTGTCGAACAGCGCGCGGGGGAAGTAGGCGCCGAGCGGACCGCCGACCTGCACCGCGCGCACCTCGCGTCCGGTGAACGTGCCGCCGCCGATCTCGTCGACGAGCTCGCCAAGCGAGACGCCGAACCCGGTCTCGAACAGCCCGCCATATCTGATGTTGCCGGCGAGCTGGATCGGCATCGTGCCGCGCGAGCGGCCCATGCCGAAATCGGCATAGGCCCTGGCGCCGTTGTCGAGGATGAAGGGGATCGCCGCGAACGACAGCACGTTGTTGATCACGCTCGGGCGGCCGAACAGGCCCTTATGCGCCGGCAGCGGCGGCTTCGCCCGCACGATGCCGCGGCGGCCCTCGAGGCTTTCCAAGAGTGAAGTCTCTTCGCCGCAGACATAGGCGCCGGCGCCGACCCGCACCTCGAGATCGAACTCATGCACCGAGCCGCCGATGCGCTTGCCGAGCAAGCCGGCGCGCCGGGCGGCTGCGATCGCCGCGTTCATCGCCGCGACTGCGTGCGGATATTCCGAGCGGATGTAGATGTAGCCCTTGGTGGCGCCGACCGTGATGGCCGCGATCGTCATGCCCTCGATCACGACGAAGGGGTCGCCTTCCATGATCATGCGGTCGGCAAAGGTGCCGCTGTCGCCTTCGTCGGCGTTGCAGACGATGTATTTGCGGTCGGCGCTGGCCTGCGCCACCGTCTTCCATTTGATGCCGGTCGGGAAGCCGGCGCCGCCGCGGCCGCGCAGGCCCGAGGTGGTGACGTCGGCCAGGATCTGGTCGGAGGTCAGCGTCAGCGCCCGCTCCAGGCCCTTGTAGCCGCCATGGGCGCGGTAGTCGTCGACCGAGCGCGGATCGACCACGCCGCAGCGCACGAAGGTCAGGCGGGTCTGGCGCTTCAACCAGGGAATCTCGTCCGTGACACCAAGCCGCAGCACATGCTGGCCGTTGCCGGCCATCGCATTGAGCAGCGCAGGGACGTCAGACGTGGTCACCGGGCCGAACGCGACGCGGCCCTGGGCGGTCGCAAGCTCGACCATCGGCTCCAGCCAGCACAGCCCGCGCGAGCCGGTCCTGACGATCTCGACCGTTGCGCCACGCGCGGTGGCAGCCTGCTCGAAGGCGAGGGCGACATCGTCGGCGCCGACGGCGACCGCCGCGGCATCGCGGGGGATGTAGATCCGCATCGTCATCGCTGTGCCTCCGCGACCAGGGCGTCGATTCGCGCTTCGTCGAGCCGGCCGACCACGCGGCCATCCAGCATCGCCGACGGCGCGGTGGCGCACAGCCCGAGGCAGTAGATCGGCTCCAGCGTCACGCGCTCGTCCGCCGTGGTATGTCCCAGCGAAACGCCGAGCTTGGCCTCCGCGCGCGCCGCCAGCGCATCGCCGCCGGCAGCCTGGCAGGCCTCGGCGCGGCAGAGCTTCAGGACATGGCGCCCGGCCGGTTGCTTGCGGAAGTCGTGGTAGAAGGTGAACACGCCGTGCACCTCGGCGCGGGACAAATTGAGCGCTTCGGCGACCATCGGGATCGCCGGCTCCGGCACGTAGCCGAACGCCTCCTGCAACGCGTGCAGGATCACCAGCGTGGCGCCTTCGAGCTTGGCGTGCTCGGCGATGATGTCAGCGCCGCGCGCCGCGTCCCAGGGTTCGTATCCCACCGTCATTCGCGCTTCTCACGATCCAGTTTTTTGCTTTGCACATCTGCATTGGAATCCTTCGAAACATCAATAAAGCTGTCTCATGCGGCGATTGCGAAACGCGATTAATAGCGTTGCGCAATTGGGTGATTTGGGATCGCAATAATGGTCTGGAATCACGCACTTCCATCGCGTATTGGGATTGGGGATCGCGCGGCGGTCGTGGTACGTGTGGCAGTGTTGGGACACCGTTTTTCCGATGGGGTTTGATCCTTGATCGACAAGCTGGAACTTCTGTTGGCACTGGCCAAGGAGCGGCATTTTGGCCGGGCCGCGGAGGCCTGCGGCGTCACCCAGCCGACCATGTCGACCAGCCTCAAGCAGCTCGAGGAAATCCTCGGCGTGATGCTGGTGCAGCGCGGCTCTCGCTTCCAGGGTTTCACCCCTGAGGGGGAGCGGACGCTCGACTGGGCCCGGCGCATCGTCGGCGATACCCGGGCGATGAAGCAGGAGATCAACAGCCTCAAGGACAAGCTGTCGGGCGAGATCCGGATCGCGGCGATCCCGACCGTGCTCGGCATGGTGGCCGCGCTCACCACGCCGTTCCGGGCGCGCCATCCCGATGTGCGTTTCCGCATCCAGTCCTGCACGTCGGCCGACGTGCTCGGCCTCTTGGAAAATCTCGAGGTCGATGCCGGGCTGACCTATATCGAGAACGAGCCGATCGGCAAGGTTCGCACCATCCCGCTCTATAACGAGAGCTATCGGCTGCTGACGGCGCCCGACGCGATGTTCGGTGACCGCAAGCAGGTGACGTGGAAGGAAGTCGGCACCGTGCCGCTCTGCCTGCTGACGCCCGACATGCAGAACCGCCGCATCATCGACCGTGCGCTGACCTCGGTCGGCGCGGAGGCGACGCCGACGCTGACCTCGAATTCGTTGCTGGTGTTGTACACCCATGTGAAGACCGGGCGCTGGGCCAGCGTGATGCCGGCCAAGCTCGCCGAGACGCTCGGCCTTGCGGATGCCGTGCGCAGCATTCCGATCGTCGATCCGGTGGTGGACTACAGCATCGGCCTGGTGATCCCGCAGCGCGATCCGATGACGCCCTTGATCGCCGCCCTGGTGCAGGTCGCGCGCGAGGTCGCGCCGACACTGGAGACGTCGTAGCGCAGCTACGCCGCTTCCGGCAGCTTGCTCTGCAGGGTGCGCGGATCGCGCGGCAGTGTGATACGGACGACGGTGCCGACGCCGAGCTTGGAGCGCAGCTTCATCGAGCCGCCGTGCAGGTTGGTGAGCGAGCGCGCGATCGCAAGCCCGAGGCCCGAGCCCTGGTAGCTCTTGGTGAGCTGGCTCTCGACCTGCTCGAACGGCTTGCCGAGCCGGCGCAGCGATTCCGGCGCGATGCCGATGCCGCTGTCGGCGATCAGGAGCACGATCGAGTCGTCCAGCATCTGGCCGCGCACCAGCACGCGGCCGTGATCCGGCGTGAACTTCACCGCGTTGGAGAGCAGGTTGACGATGATCTGCTTGACCGCGCGGCGGTCGGCGACAACCGAGATCGTGCTTTCGATCTCTGATTCCAGCGACAATCCCTTGTGCTCGGCGCGACCGGAGACCACCCGCAGGGATTCCGCGAGGATGCCGGAGAGGTCGAGCGGCTCCATGTCGAACTTCATGCGGCCGGCCTCGATCCTCGACATGTCGAGGATGTCGTTGATGACCTCGAGCAGGTATTTCCCCGATGTCAGGATGTCGTGGCAGTATTCCTGGTATTTGTCCGAGCCGAGCGTGCCGAACAGTCCGCTGCCCATGATCTCGGAGAAGCCGATGATGGCGTTGAGTGGCGTGCGCAGCTCATGGCTCATATTGGCGAGGAACTTCGACTTCGCGGCGTTGGCGTCCTCGGCGCGGGTCTTTTCCTGCGAATATTTCTCCGCGAGGTCAGCGAGCTCGACCGCCTGCCGCTCCAGCTCGGATTGCGAGCGCTGCAGGTCGATCACGGTGGCGCGCAGGCGCAGATCGTTGTCGACCAGCTTGTGCTCGTGCGCCTTGATCCGGGTGATGTCGGTGCCGACCGAGACGTAGCCGCCGTCCTTGGTGCGGCGTTCGCTGATGTGCAGCCAGCTGCCGTCGTCGAGCTGGGCCTCGAAGGTGCGCGCGCCGGGCGCCGGCACGCCGCTCTCGTGCAGCCGGGTGCGCACCTCGGGCATGCTGCCGACCTCGATCACGGTCTCGTAGGAGGTGCCGGGGCTGACGGCGGAGTCCGGCAGCTTGTGCAGCCGCTGGAAGTGCGAGTTGCAGAGCACGAGGCGGTCCTCGGCGTCCCAGAGCACGAAGGCCTCCGGGATGGTCTCGATCGCGTCGCGCAGCCGCAAGTCGGCTTCGACCGACTTCTCCGCGAGGCTCTTCTGCTCGGTGACGTCGATGGCGATGCCGATCAGATGCAGGCCGCTGTCCGCCGCGGCGTGGCTGAGCTCGCAGCGCACGCGCAGCCAGATCCAGTGGCCGCCGACATGCCGCATGCGGAAGCTCTGGTCGATGTGATCGATCTTGCCCGAGATCAGCTGCTCGGCGATGTCGAACAGGTTGATGTCGTCGGAATTCACCAGCGCGTTGACTTCGCCGAAGGTGAGGAGATCGTTGCGGGTGTCGAGCCCGAGCAGGGTGAACATCGACTGCGACCAGAAGATCCTGCCGCGCGACAGGTCCCAGTCCCACAATCCGCAGCGGCCGCGATTGAGCGCGGTGTCGATCCGGCCGCGCACGGCGTCGTTGATCAGATCGCCCTCGCGGGCGCGGGTCGATTGCCAGTGGAAGGCGAAGCCGAGGATCAGCACCACGAAGCTCGTGGTCGCCGACAACGTTATCGAGAGCGCTGCGTCCGATCCCCAGATCGGCTCGTTCATCTCCTGGATGACGACGACCTGGCCGGGCAGCGACTTGACGAGCTGCGAGATCGCGAGCGCGCCGGTACCGCCCGGCAACGTCATGTCATTGACCGTACCCTGCTGGCCCGGCGCGATCATCAACTGCGCGGTGGAGACGATGTCGAGGATGCGGTCGTTCTCGCCGGCGCTATCGATCGGCACGCGCGCCAGCACGCGGTGATCGGCGCCGGTGATGATGACGTGGCGGCCGTAGGCGATGCCCCAGGACGGAATCAGGTCCGGCAGCAGCTCCTGCATCCGCTCGATGTTGACGAGCCGCTCGCGGCGCACCGAGGTCAGTCGATCGAGACGTTCGGCGAGGATGTCGGACAGCGCGGCGAGGTCGCGTTTCATCGCGCCGCGCTTCTGCCGGGTCTGGTCGATCACCTGGACGAAGGCGCCGAGGCAGATGGTGATGAGGAAGGCGATGATCAGGGTAGGCACAGCGCGGCGCAGTGCAGGCTCGGCCGTCAAGAGCCTGTGATAGGCCGGTTTTGCGATCGATTGCGCCAATCCCTTGATCGAATCGGATTGGACGCACGCGTTCGCTGCATGCGCGCGCGCCATGCCCTAGACCCCCGCTCTAAGCTGATTTTTTACCCGGTTCGGATGCTCCCCACGAGGCATCCGAATCATGATGATTTGAATCCAGATTTCCCGGACTGTCGAGAGTCAACGATTCGTTAATACGAAAAAATTCTTGTCCAAGACAGAATCGGTTGGCGCAAAGTGAGTCCGAAACAGGAACGGCTCCGTAGAATTACGCGCGTGACGGTTCTGCGTGACTGATCACACGCTTCACGGTGGGGAACGCGCGGCGCAGTTTGCGTTCGATCTCGTCGACGCTTTCGTGCACCTTGATCACACTCATCGCGGGCGCGGCGCGGCAATGGAAGTTGACGATCTCGCCGGCGTCGGTGTTGCGGACCCGCACATTATGGATGTCATGGATCGCGCCGCCAGCGGCATATCCGGTCAGCGCGGCCTTGATGGCTTCGACGCGGTCGGGTGCGGCGTCGGTTCCCCACGGCAGTTCCGGCTCGAGCGGCTCGATATGGGTGTCGACCTCGACGTCCTCGCCAAAATCCTCGCGGATCGCGCGCTCGAGCTCGTGGGCGATGTCGTGCGCGGCGACCAGCGTCATGTCGCTGTCGACCTCGAGGTCGATGCCGACGATCAACCTGCCGCCGATATTGTGCACGGTGACATGGTGGATGGCGAGGCCGGAATTGCGCGCGATCACCATGATGCGCTCGCGCACGCTCTCATTGTCGCGCGCCACCGGCACCGCGGTGAAGGTGAGGTCGGCGTCGCCGAACGCCTTGGTCATCGCCTGCTGCGCCCTGCGCTTGATGTCCTCGACGCGGTCGATCGGATAGGTGCGCGGCACCTTGGCGATGGCATCGATGAAATGGGTGGCGCCGACCATGCGGACCCGCAGGCGGTCGACGTCGACGACGCCAGGCACCGCCTTGATGGCGGTCGTCGCCTTTTCCAGCGCGCCTTCGGGCGCGCGGTCGAGCAGGGTCTCGACCGTCTCCCGCGCCATGCGCAGGCCCAATAGGGCGATCATCACGGCGACCGCGATGGCTGCCGCAGCGTCGCCCCACCAGAAGCCGAAGCCCGCCAGCACCAGGCCGACGATGACGGCGGTCGAGCCCATCACGTCGGAGGCGAAATGCAGCGCGTCGGCGGCCAGCGCCTGGCTCTTGGTGTCGCGCGCCGCGCGGTGCAGCGCGCGGGCGCGCCACAGATTGACGCCGATATCGATGACCAGGACGATGAAGGGGATGGCGGAAATCGACGGCGGCGGCGCGCCCTCGCGCAAATGGCTGTAGGCCTGGACCAGGATGCCGCCGGCCAGCACGTAGAGCAGGGCGATGATGAAGAGCGCCGAGACGCTCTCGAACTTGCCATGGCCGTAATGATGCTCGGCGTCGGCCGGCTGGTCCGATACCCGCACCACCGCCCAGGTGATGATGGTGGCGACCAGGTCGATCGTCGAGTGCAGCGCCTCGGAGATCAGCGCCAGCGATCCGATGGCAATGCCGACGACGAACTTTGCCAGCGCCATGGTGCCACTGGCAAGGATCGAGATCGCGGCGACGGATGTCTTGGTACTGGGTGCGCTCATGGGCGGCGGTTTAGCAGCCAATCTGTGAACATCAAGTGTCGTCGATATCTCGCAATCGCAACTCACTTGCAGGAGCAGGATTGTTGCGAACTGTTCTGAAGTCGGAAGCGGTTTGACTCATCGTTTGCCCGAGATGCGGATCCACGTTCTCGCGGCGTGTTTCGCCCGAGCTTTGCCAAATCGTTCGCCCTGGAAACAAGAGGGCGCAGGGAATGCCGGGTGCGCGCTGCACCCGCGGTCTCGCGTGCATGAGTAGAAAGGGAAACGCACACGAGCATACAGGTTCAGCGGGAGACACTCCGGCATTCCCTGCGCGATGGGTTGACGGCTTATTTCGTGCTCTCCCCGGCGAGACCGGGCTTGCTTGTCACCGCTTTCGCAAAAACGCTTGCGCGTTTTGCAAGAGGACACCTGCCACTGGGGCGTCAGGACCACACGACTTCACCGTCCGCCTCATGCATGCTCGTCAGTCACACATGCGGCGGCCACCGCATCTCACCGCAACACCCGTGACGATCGCGAAGCGCCCCTCGATCGGGTGAGACGGGCGAACCATACACCGAGTTGTCATTCCGATAAACCGAAATATTTTTAGTGCGTGGGATTGACAGGTTTGGCTGAGTTGCCCGTCGGGCAGAATGAGGAGGGCACCCTGACAGTCATGCCGGAGCGGAGCGCCAAGGGCCACTCCCAGGTACGAAAGGGGATATGCTCCTCAAGGGAACCGACTTCTGTCTTTGACCCATGGCCGACTTCAGTAAACTCGAAGCCAACGTCAGGCATAGTGATCGAACTCGCTCAAAGCAATTCGCACCTCGCGGGCAAAATCAACCAGCGATACAGTGAAGGCGGCGAGGGAAGCGATGAACAGGATGGCAACCCCGCGCTCGTGCTGAATTGCAAAGAACGCACTCACGAATGCGACGATCACAAGCACCGCTATCGTTATACTGCTGATGACAGCCCAGAAGATTGCGCGGTTCAACATTGCGGTGCGCCGCATCAGGCGGGGAAGATCGGCCCTGAGCCGAACTTTGGTGGTGTCGACTTCCGATATCCCGTTCAACACAATCGTTCTGTCTATGATCCTGTTCAGTCGCGAGATCAGGATCGCAATAAATGCCGCAATTGCTCCCAGCAGAAAAGCGGGCGCTGCCGATTGCGAGATCACATGCGAGAGCTGGCTGACGGTCGGTGTATCTGGCAGCATGGAAACCTTACCTCGTCACCATTCGACACGTTGGCGTGACTGTGCTGGTGGGTGCCATTGGCGAGATCGAGAACGTCAGCCACGTATTCCTTCCCGACGGTCGGTTGACGGCGTCGAATTCACCATAGCCCTTCGGATTGAGGTATCCCTGCATGTCCCTGAGATCACAGTGATCAACCCGAGCTTGACCTAGATTGAACGCCTCGTCGCAAGCGATCGCTATACGAATCGATCCAAATCGAAATTCCATCGCGACTGTTGCGCCAAAGTCGCGAAAAATCGCCTGCTATTCACTCCAATTTCCGAAAACATCCTGTGGAGGATGTCCGCAAATCAGAGCGTATTCGGGCTAGTCCCTCGCTCGTTCAAGCGCGTGCCGCATCGACTTCTGTTCGCTGCTCGTCAACTGCGTCGGCCCGAGCTTGAAAGTCAGCTTGTCGATCTTCCCGGTGAACTCGAACGGCAGCTTGTAGCTGTCATCCACCCCGGTGCGGCTATCGACGCCGACGTCGAAGGATTCGTCGATGGCCATCAGGAACCCAATCGAGTGCGGGATCGACCGGCGGGCGTACTCCTTGCCGTCCACCGAGAGCACTCCGGTGCCGCCCTTGGCCGGGCCGGGTC
Source organism: Bradyrhizobium sp. 26S5 (assembly GCF_036923295.1). Taxonomy (NCBI): domain Bacteria; kingdom Pseudomonadati; phylum Pseudomonadota; class Alphaproteobacteria; order Hyphomicrobiales; family Nitrobacteraceae; genus Bradyrhizobium; species Bradyrhizobium sp. 26S5. The sequence continues at coordinate 3,374,520 of NZ_CP145948.1, forward strand.
CATCATATTTGAAATCGAACACGATGGTATGCTTGCCCGGCTTGAGCGCAGAGCCCAACCAGTCGCGCGCGCCCACGCCGGCTTCCCAGCGGTATCGTTTCAAATCCAGCATGTTGTAGACGAAGACCGGCTTACCCTTCAGCAAATAGAGGCCATAGCCGCTGAACCTGCCGCCGAGAGTGGCGATCATTCCCTCAGCCCCGCCGGGCGGGACCGTTATCTCGGCGGTGATCTTGTAGTCCTTGTTCATGATGTTGGGCGCATTCTCGGCGGGAATGCCGGGGTTCGCTCCCTTGTATATGAATTCAGTTCGTCCAGCGGTCGCGCTCGGCCGCGGCGTCACGAGGCGCGGCAAGACGGAATTGTCGAGCGGCAGGACCTGGTACTTTGCCGCCTCCGCCAGGAACAATTCCTTCAGCTCTCGCAGTTTGTCAGGATTCTTGGCTGCGACGTCGTTGTTTTGCGAGAAGTCCTCAGCGATGTTGTAGAGTTCCCACTTGTATTCGTTGATGTCCGGCATCTTTGCCGTGCCCATAAGCCAAGGTGCTTCGGGCGGTGTCGTGCACGCATACCAGCCATCGTGGTAGATGCCGCGGTTGGCGAACATCTCGAAATACTGCGTGTCGCGCTTTGATGGTGCGTTGGCGTTAGCCCGGTCGAACGTATAGGCCATGCTCACACCCTCGATCGGCTTTTGCGCAATTCCATTCACCGTCGCAGGCGCCGGGATACCCGTGGCCCCCAGGATCGTCGGCACGATATCGATGATGTGGTGGAACTGGGAGCGAATGCCGCCGACGTCCTTGATGTGACCGGGCCATGAGATGACCATGCCTTGCCGGGTCCCGCCGAAGTGCGATGCCACCTGCTTGGTCCACTTGAACGGGGTATCGAACGCCCACGACCAGGCTACCGACATATGCGGATAGGTTTTGTCGGAGCCCCAATTCTCATAGTGCAGCATCAGCTCGGCTTCGGGAAGCTTCAGCACGCCGTTGTAGGCGGTCATCTGGTTCGGGGTGCCCTCGAGCGTGCCTTCTGCGCTGGTGCCGTTGTCGCCGCTGATATAGATGATCAGCGTGTTGTCGAGCTTGCCCATGTCCTCCACCGCCTGGATGACGCGGCCGATTTCATTGTCGGTATAGGCCGCGTAGCCGGCAAACACCTCGGCCTCCCGCGCGTAGAGCTTCTTTTGGATCAACGAGAACGAGTCCCACTTCGGGAGGGTATCAGGCCAGGCAGTGAGCTGGGTATTCGCGGGGATCACCCCGAGCTTCTTCTGGTTGGCGAAGATTTGCTCGCGCAGCTTCTCCCAGCCCATGTCGAACTTGCCCTTGAACTTGTCGATCCATTCCTTCTTGGGCTGATGCGGCGAATGCGTGCCGCCGGGCACGTAGTAGAGGAAGAACGGCTTGTCGGGTGCGGCTGCGTTCAGGCTGTTCATATAGTTGATGGCTTCGTCCGCCATATCGGTGGTGAGGTTGTAGCCGGACTTGCCGATCCACGGAAAAATCTGGGTCGTGTTCTTATAAAGATAAGGTGTCCACTGGTCGGTCTCGCCGCCCATGAACCCGTAGAAGTATTGAAATCCCATTCCAACCGGCCACTGGTCGAAAGGACCAGCCGCGCTGTACAGATAGGTCGGGGTATTATGGTTCTTGCCGAACCATGAGGTGGCAAATCCGTTATCTCGCAGAATAGTCCCGATCGTCGCACTCTCCGGACCAATGACGGAATCGTAGCCCGGGTAGCCAGTGGACAATTCACCGATCACGCCGAACCCGACGGAATGGTGGTTGCGGCCGGTGATCAGCGCTGCGCGCGTAGGCGAGCAAAGCGCGGTCGAGTGAAACTGCGTATAACGCAATCCTGCCTTCGCGATACGATCCATGTTCGGGGTTGGGATGACGCCACCGAAGGTGCCGGTCACGCCATAACCTTGATCATCGGTCATGATCAGCAACACGTTTGGTGCGCCTTTGGGCGGCACGACGGACGGTGGCCAGTAGGGCTTGGAGTCTTTCGCGGTTTCCTTGATATCGCCGCCGAACTTCGGAGGCTCGGCCGGAAGCTGCTTGCCATCAAGTGTCATCGTGGCGCTGGGCGTACCCGGCGTGCCCGTGATTTGTTGGGCCGTCGCCGGCGCAGCAAGCAGGCCCGGCAACGTGACGAGCAAGGTCGCAAGACCGGTGGCCAACAACAGCCTTTGCTTCAGTCGAGGCCTGTCTTGTTCATCGATCATGGGATTTCTCCTCTCGCTTGATGCAACGGAACCCAACGTGACTGGCCGACGTGTCGACCGGTTCGGGATGGCGCGCCGCCGGCCGGTAGCGGCGGCAATAATTGGGCGCGCACAGATGCGATCCACCTTTGAGCACCTTGCGTGGAATCTTGATGTTGGGCGCGCACGGGTCGTAGCTCTGGTCTTCGCGACCGCCGCGCGGGTTTTCCGGGATACAGCAGGCTTTCGGTGCATCGGCCTCATGCTTGGCCGCGTACCAATCGAGCGTCCATTCCCAGACGTTGCCGATCATGTCGTAGAGGCCATGGCCGTTCGGCGGAAACGCGGTCACCGGCGATGTCCGCTCATAGCCGTCGGTCGCCAGATTCTCGTTCGGAAACTCGCCCTGCCAGGTGTTGGACATCTGACGCCCGCTGGGCGTGAGCTCGTCGCCCCAGGCGTACTCGGCGTCTTCGAGGCCGCCGCGTGCCGCGAATTCCCACTCCGCCTCGGTCGGTAGATCCTTGCCCGCCCACTTGGCAAAAGCCTCGGCGTCCCTAAAGGCCACATGCACGACCGGGTGCTCGTCCAGTCCGCGGATCGAGCTGCCGGGTCCGTAAGGTCGCCGCCAGTTGGCGCCAAACTTGAACGTCCACCACTCGCCCCAGTGGGACAGATCGACGCGCCGTTTGGGCGGCGCAAAGGCGAGAGAACCCGCTTTGAGCATATGTGGCAGCGCGCCCGGATAGTCCTTCGGGTCCGGGGCTGTTTCGGCAAAAGTGACATGACCCGTCGCTTCAACGAACTGTCGGAATTGCCGATTGGTCACCGGCGTACGGTCCATCCAGAAGCCGTTGACGGTCACGCGATGGACGGGCGCTTCCTCGGGATAGTGTCGATCCGAACCCATGCGGAACGTGCCGCCCGGAACGTAGAGCATGCCAGCATCGGCCCCATGCTCTGGCAGTTGTTCGCGGCTCGATGACGAGGTCGCATCGACGAGTGTCATGACGGCCTCCGAAGACGCTGCCGAAGGACATCCCGCAAGAAGACGTTGCGATGCATGTTCTGATTGTTCGGCATCGAGGTCCACTCATACGAGCAGAACGTCGTGAACTTTCCCGGCTTATAGTACTTGTCGGCGATGGCATTGTTCTGCGACCAGACCGACCCGGCGACCTTCGGGTCGGTGAGCTCCTTGAGCCGCTGCTGCTTGGCAATGGAGCGCGCAAGGAACTGGAAGACCTTGTTGACTTCTTCCGGCGTCTTCGCCTTGAGCTTCGCGGCGATCGGAAGCTTGCTGATGGGAGAGGTTGGGTCGTTCGCCAGCCTCAGCATGCCGGCATATTCGGAGTGATCGGTCACGCCCTGGAAATCGAGCGGACGAGTGATCTTCATCATGTAGTTTGCCGCCGGGTGCTTGATCGGCTGGCCCATCGAATATTTGTAGGCGTCGTCCGGCCCGGCCAGGGTATTGCCGATGATGTACGCGTCCAGCGACCGGCTTGTGTGCTGATGCGTTTGGCCGAAATAGGCGATGCGCTCGGGATTGGCCGCGCTTTGCGCCCTTCGCCGGCGACACGAAAGCGATAGCTGCGCTACCCAACGACGCAATCCGGCCACTGCGGTTCATGTCGGCGCTCCCTGTCAGCTCAATTGAATTCTAAAGCGATGGATCGCCGCGGCCGGCATTCCATCTCATGGCGCACGACGCGAAGATAGAAGCGGGATCTTTGGAATTAGATGCAATTAAGACAATTGGCAGAGGAGACCTTGACTACTTCCACGAGCGCGAAGCTTAGCACAAAACTCAAAGACCAGCCACGCAGCGCTGCTGCTGGCTTGCGATCGTGCTAATTTGCTGATGATTTCACATGTCGTCAACGTTGGCACAAACTGCATAGCGCGCCGAAGGTCGCCTCGCCACTGGCGTTCACCGGTTCAGGCCCGGCACGATAAGCTTTACTTCGTCACCATCCTGCGTGTCGGCGTCACCGTGCTGGCGGGCGCCGTTGGCGAAATCGAGAACGTGCCGTCGGCGTTCTCGCCGACGGTCAGATTGCCCGTACACGCGTGATTGGCCTTCTCGCTTCGATTCTTGTGTGGGTCAGCTCGTATACAGCGTATCTTTGAGGCGGGATCGATTGCACATCGCTCGACCAAACGGAGAGGCAACAGTGAATCTAACGTCGATCAGATTGCCGCTCTGGCTTCGTTTCGTCCTGATTGCGGGGGTTGTCATCCTTGCTGCCGGTGCAGGTCTCTTTGGCTACCGGTACTATACGCGTCCCGTAACCCTGACTGTGGCGGTCGGCTCGATCGACGGTGAAGCTGCCAAGGCAATGTCGACGATCGCGAGCCGGCTGGTCACGATCAACGCGCCGGTGCGGCTGACAGTCATCGACACCGGGACGGCGCTGGCAGCGGCCAAGACATTCGCTTCGGGCAAGGCCGATCTCGCTGTCGTTCGCGGCGATGTCGGTGATTTGTCGCAAGCGCAGGCCGTTGTTGTCGTCAGCCACGTCGTAGCGCTGGTGATTGCGCCGCCGGGCTCGTCAATCGAGGACATGGCCGGGCTCAAGGGCCATAGTGTCGGTGTGATTTCAGCAGAAACAAACTCCAAGCTCGTGGATGTCTTGAGCAATGAATATGGCCTGGTTCGTGCCAAGGTGTTCAAGGACGTTGCACTGGCAGACGCCCGGCGCGCGCTTCAATCGAAGGAGATCAGCGCTCTCCTCGTCGTCATTCCACTGTCACAAAAGTATTTGTCGCTGGTGCGAGGATTCTTCCAGCAGGGTCCCAAAACGTTGCCGGTGCTCATATCAATCGGATCCGCCGGGGCGATCGCGGAAGCCGACCGCGCCTACGAGAGCTTTGACGTGCCAAAGGGCACGTTGCGCGGAGCCCCGCCGGTTCCTGACGACGATCTGACGACGCTGAGAACCGCATTATATCTGGTTGCAAACAAGAAGCTCGGTTCTGATCTGGTCACCAGCCTGACCCAGACGATCATGAACGTGCGCAGGGACCTCATGGTCGAGCAGCCGATCTTTGCGCAAATTGCGGCTCCCAGCACAGATGCGGATGCCTACCTCGCGCTCCATCCGGGAGCCGCCGCCTTCTACAACGGGACCCAGCAGAGCTTCATGGATGAATACGGCAACTGGATCTATCTGACGCCGATGATCTTGGGCGGCATGGCCACGGTGCTCGCGGCGGCCTGGAAATTTCTGGGAATCGGGCCATTCGCAAATGATGGTCCGCTCGACGCGTTGTATGCCTTGGTTCGGCGGATACGGAGTGCAGATAGCGAGGCCGAACTCGGTACGATCGAAGACGAGATTGACGATATCTTGCGGGCGCAACGCGCCAAGGCTGCGGCTGGCGACGAGAGTGCCGTGGATGCCGCAACCCTGAATGTCGCAGCGCACCGTCTGGAGAACCTGATTCACGATCGCCGGCAGATTCTCGCGAATGGACTCACGGTCGCTCGCAACGGGTAGCGGTCTAGTCGATCGAGCGTGCGCGACGCTATTTGCAATTTGGAAGGTCGGCTGATGGCCGGTCTTGTTGGCAAACCGCGTCCTTGGCGTCGATGGATCGGTATGTCCAAAGTTCAGGTTTGGCAGGAAGGCAACACGGGTGTTTCTGCTATAGTTCGACATTCGAACGGGCGGCGGGTGTCTGCTTTAAGGGTTGAAATCATGCACAAAGCACCTGGATCACTACTGTTGGCCATCGGTCTTGTTCTTTTTAGTCCCCAGGCGCGGGCGCAGCAGATTCCGGCCGAAACGCCTCAGGGAATGCTGGCGGCCCAGATTCGCACACAAGGCTTCACCTGCGAGAAGCCGCTCGGTGCAAAGAAGAATACGAGATTGTCTCGACCAGATCGCGACGTCTGGGTTCTCAAATGCAGCAATGCCAAGTACAGGATTACGCGTGCCCCTGACATGGCGGCGAAGGTCGAACGGCTCCCTTAGCGAATGACCTTCTCTTGTCCTTTACGGAAAAGCCGGACCGGCCGGATCGAGTCCGCTCAGGCTCGCGCAATCGTGCGATCTATTGGGCGGGTTCTTCGTCTCTTTCCAGCTGAGGTTTTTCATACAGGACCGCGTTCAACAAGGAACGATGCACCTCGATCTTTCCGTTGTAGCTGATCAATCCCAGCTTGCGAAATTTGTTCAGGAAGTAGCTCACCCGGGATCGGGTCGTTCCGATCATCTCCGCCAAGGTTGCTTGATTGATCGAAGCATCGATTGGTGTTGGCTTTCCATCTTTTCCGAAATTGGCCAGCAGAAGAAGAAGGCGTGCGAGCCGCTTCTCGCTCGAATTGAACAGCTGGTCGATCAAGTCTTCTTCAATGCGATTGCTCCTGGTCACCAGGTAGGTCACGAAAAGTTCTGAAAATCGTGGCTCCTTGCGGAGCGCCGCCATCATCGCCTTCCGCGTGATTGAGGTGATAAGGCACTCCTCCATCGCCCTTGCGGTTCCCACGCGGACCGCCTGACCGTTCAGGCAGCCCTCGCCAAAAAACTGCGCAGCATCCAATATGCCGACGACGGCTTCCTTGCCTTGCTCGGAAACGACGGTCACCTTGACCTTGCCCGATTGGACGTAAAAGACCTTATCGGCCTCTTCGCCCTGGGCGTAGATGATCCGGCCTTTACGGTACTTCAATATCGTCTTGCCGGTCCCGACTTTGGCGAGAAAAGCCTGGGGATCGAACGCTCGCTTTGCAGGCTTCACAAGCCCCTCCTTCGGACCAGCGATCTCTAAATATTAAAACTGGTGTGTTGTGGTCAATATTGACCAGCGGGCCAGTTTCCAAGGGGAGAAAATCACCCGGTCGGTGGCCGGTGTCCGGCAATGTGGTGGGCGCCCGCCCGATCCAGAGATGGTGCCCGCATGCTCGGCCTTCGCACGTTTCCAACCGGTCCGCCGCTGAGCGCCATCGAGCGCCCGCGCTGTCCGCTCTGCCAGACCCGCACGCGGCTGGCCTGCATTGCGTCGGGCGCAGTGGGTTACCAAGTCCGCACTTTCGAGTGCCCCAGGTGTGATCGTGCCCAGCGAACCTTGGTGGTCAGCGACCCCTTGAGCGGCGACGGCCGAGGGTGGCTTAGCGGCCACCTTAAATCCCCGGACTAGATTTTGGCAATCTCAATGGGAGATTAGAAATGGCCGATCAAACAGCTCCATCGCCACCCCGGTTCCAGTCGAACCCACGATGCCAGCGATGTGCGGGCGCTACCGTGGTGCAGCGCATTATGCCTTCGCGACCTGGGCATGAGCATTGGACGCTGCGCTGCAAAAGCTGCGGCCACGTCCATCAAATGCAGGTTGTATCGGGCCCGTCCCAACCCGAACCGCTCGACTGGTTTGAGGGAAATTCGGGATCACCGACATGAACCTCAAAAGGCGTAACAGGACGAAGACCACATTTCTGACGGCCGACCATCTGGACGAGCAGGCAGATGCGCGCGCCAGTGAGGCGAAGCAATTGCCGGAAGGCGAGGCGAGACAGAATGCGCTTCGTAACGCCGCACAGTTGAGGGTGTATGCTTTCATGAAGCGCGCGCTTGCACCACAAGCCGTCAAATCGAAGTAACAGATGCGGATCGGGAGAGTTGCGGCATGTCGGGTTCCGGCTCCGGGATAAACCAAATCACCAATCCGACTTGGATTACACCACAATGAGCAATGTACCTTCCGACGCGCGACGCTTCCTTCGGCGCAAAGCCGTGAGAACCTCCAACGAGGTCGATGCAATTGCGAACGCTGCCGGCGTCGTCCTTGGTGTGCGCGATGAGGAACCGGCCTTCGAATTGCCCGGGCGGTTGTTCGAGCAACTGCCGTTTGCCGTTTATGTTTGTGACCGGGATGGTCTTGTCGTTCGATACAACCGCCGTGCTGCGGAACTATGGGGCCGATTGCCGAAACTCGGCGATCCCGAGGAACGGTTCTGTGGATCGTATCGAATGTTTCGCCCCGACGGCAGTCTGCTCCTGCACCATCAATGCCCCATGGCCGATGTTCTGCGCACCGGTGTATCCGTGCGCCAGCAGGAAGTTCACATGGAGCGACCTGACGGTTCTCGCGGCATCGCGCTCGTTGACATCGAGGCAGTCAAGGACCGTGAGGGGAACATTGCCGGCGCCATCAACTGCTTCCAGGACATAACGGAGCGCAAACGCGGCGAGGAGGCCGCGCTAAGGCTCGCCGCCATCATCGAATCAAGCAACGATGCGATCGTCGGCAAGGACCTCAATGGCACCATCACGAGCTGGAACGGCGGCGCGGAACGCATTTTTGGCTACCTCGCCGAGGAAATCATCGGCCAGCCGATTACGATTCTGATTCCGCCAGATCGCCAGGAAGAGGAAACAGTGATCATGGGGCGAGTCCGGCGCGGTCAGCGCGTCGAACACTATGAAACTGTTCGGCAATGCAAGCATGGGCGCTTGATCGACATTTCCCTGAGCGTTTCGCCGGTCAGAAATGCTCAAGGCGCGGTCGTCGGCGCATCGAAAATCGCGCGCAACATCACCGAGCACAAGCGAAGCCAGGCGCAGGTCGTCAATCTCGCGCACGAGGCCGAGCATCGAACGAAGAACATCCTAGCCACCGTGTTGGCGACGGTGCGACTTTCCCATTCAGCTACGTCTGACGATCTCAAGGAACTGATCGAGGGGCGCATTGGAGCGTTGGCAAAGGTCCATACGCTGTTCGTGGAATCCCGCTGGGCGGGAGCCGAGCTTCACCGCCTGGTCACGCAAGAGCTTCTGGCTTACAGCGGGGAGAGAGGGGCGCGTGTGCGAATTGACGGCCCAGCCGTCATGCTGGAGCCGAGTACGGCTCAGACTGCTGCAATTTCCTTGCACGAGCTCGCGACCAACTCGGCAAAATACGGATCGCTATCGGCGGCGGCTGGTTACGTTGAAATCACGTGGTCCCTTACGGCAGGCGGAAGGCTCAGCCTGCGCTGGGTCGAATCGGGTGGGCCAACCGTCACGCCGCCGACGCACCGCGGGTTCGGCACACGCATTGTGGAAAACATGATCGGGCAACTCAAGGGTGAGGTGCGGTTTGATTGGCGCGCAAACGGGCTCAGGTGCGAAATCGCGTTGCCGCTCGCATAGGCCGGCCCGCGACGTGCCGTCACGGTGCAAGGATGGATAGAGCGGAGCGAAACTCATCATCTCACCGCGCGCCGCTTGATCGGTATCGCTTCCGCCTTCGCTCTTCGAGCTACGGCGGACAAGTCGCTCCACCCATCCTGCGCGACTACTTCAACTGCGTGTTTGCGATCGGCATGATCGAGGCGACGTGCCAGCCGTTTGCATCGTGAATCAGCGTCTGGCTGATCAGAAACTTGTTGTCTTGCGACGGCTGGCCTGGGAGGCCCCGCGTGAAAACGATCGGAACGAGGATCTGCATGACGTCGTCCGAGATCGCGGTGGCGCGAAATTGCGACATGTCGGGCTCGAGATGCCATGTGCCCTGGTAGTATTCCCTGAAGCGATCGGCGACGGCGTCGGGCCCTCTGGTCTCGACGCCTCGCCCGTACCAAAGCATGTCGGGCGAATTCCACAGCATGGCCTTCACGTCGCTGACGTCATGGGCATTTTGCGCAGCGACGAATTTGGCAAAGAACGCGCGTGCCTCGGCTTCACCGGCGGCGGCGGATACACGTCCGCCCGGGATGGTCGCCAATGCGATGAGGAGAAGCGCGGCGCTGACCGAGCGGCGGCGCAGGATGGCCGAGAGGTTGTGAGGCATGGTGTGCGGGCTCTTATTCATGACGAACATCATGATTGTATTCATGATGAGTGTCATGTATAGAGTCAAGCGGGTTCGGAGACGCGCACATGAAAGTGAGCAAGCAACAGGTCGCAGAGCACCGCGCACGGATTTTGGCCGTCGCCGCCAGCCTGTTTCGGCAGCGAGGCTTCGACGATGTCACCGTAGCTGATGTCATGAAGGAGGCGGGCCTGACGCACGGCGCCTTTTACGGACACTTTCCATCCAAGGAGGCGCTGGTCGCGGAAGCGGTTGGGCAAGCGCTGCCACCGGCTCCGGATACGGCCAGGCCGCGCCGCTCGGCGGCGGAATTCGCCAACGGCTATCTCAGCGTCAAGCACCGCGACAACCGGGCCACCTCTTGCCTGTTCTCAAGTCTGGGAACGGAAGCCGCGCGAGGGTCCGCCGGTCTCCGGCAGAAAATGACGGCAGCCGTCCGCAGCCGGATCGATCATCTCACTGTTGATGTCGAAGGCGACGTGCCGAAGGAGAAACGGCGCGCGGCAATTGCCGCATGGTCGGCCATGGTCGGCGCGATGGTGCTTGCCCGTTTGGTCGACGATGAGAAACTCTCAAAGGAAATCCTGAGCGAGACGCGGGCGTCTCTTCCTTTCGCATAAGGAACAGGACCGTAGGATGGGTAGAGCGCAGCGAAACCCATCATCTCACCGCGCGGATATAATTGATGGGTATCGCTGCGCTCCACCCATCCTACGCACTGGTGCCTTCGCTACAGCGTCACCACGATCTTGCCGAGGTGGTTGTTCGCTTCCATGTGCGCGAACGCCTTGCCGATGTCGGCGAATTTGTAGACCTGGTCGATCGGCAGCTGCAGTTTTCGCGACTCGACCGCGGGCCAGATGTCCTTGCGCACCTCGTCGAAGATCTCGCGGATCTCCTCGATCGAGCGGGTGCGGAAGGTGACGCCGATATACTGGATGCGGCGCGCCGCATGCAGGTCGAAGTTGAAGTCGCCATGGGTGCCGCCGAGCCGGCCGACATTGACGATGCGGCCCTTGACCTTGGTCGCCTTGAGATTCTGGTTCGCGACGGGTCCTGAGATCTGGTCGACGATCAAATCGACGCCTTCGCCGGAGGTCGCCTGCAACACCTGATCGACCCAGCCGGGATCCTTGGAATCGACCGCGAGATCGGCGCCGAATTCCTTTAGGCGCCCGCGGCGCATCGGATCGGTCGAGGATCCGACCACGAGCTTGGCGCCCTTCAGCTTGGCGATCTGCATCGCCATCAGGCCGACGCCTGAGCTCGCGCCCTGGATCAGCACGGTCTGGCCCGGCTGCAGCGCGCCGTTGGTGACCACCGCATTGTGCATGGTGGCGAGCGCGACGGGCAGGGTGGCGGCCTCGTCGAAATTCATGTTCGAGGGGCTGCGGAACAGCCTGCCGTGATCGGCGAGCGTGTACTCGGCGAACGCCGCGCCGCCGGAGCCCATGATCTTGTCGCCGACCTTGACGCCTTTGGCGTCGGGGCCGAGCTCGGCGACCTCGCCGGCCCATTCCATGCCGAGCACGGTGCCGACGCCGCCGGCCGCGCCATGGACGTGGCCCTTGGTCATGCCGAGGTCGGCGCGGTTCAGCCCGCAGGCGTGGACTTTCACCAGCACCTGGGTGCCCTTCGGCACGGGTTTTGCGACGTCTGATATCTCGGGGCCGTTTGCGCCGTACACGTAGGCTTTCATGGGATTGTTCCTGGCTTGCGTGAGATTAATTCCGTCATCCTGAGGAGCCGCGAAGCGGCGTCTCGAAGGATGCACGGCCCGGCCGGTGGCCGTCGACCCTTCGAGACGCGCTTCGCGCTCCTCAGGGTGACGGATCACTACTGGACGCCTATTCCGCGGCCTGGCGCTTGCTGCCGGACATCATGACTTCCAGCCGCTCGCGGATGATCGCTTCCGCCTCGTGGACGATGCGCGAGATCAGTTCGCCGCAGGACGGGATGTCGTGGATCAGGCCCTGCACCTGGCCGGCCGACCAGATGCCTTCGTCGGCATCGCCGGTCGAATAGACCATCTTGCCGCGGGCGCCGGCGACCAGCTCGCGGACGTCCTCGAACTTGGCGCCTTCCTTCTCCATCTGCACGACCTTGGTCGAGATCGCATTCCTGGCGACGCGCGAGGTGTTGCGCATGGTGCGGAAGATCAGCTCGGTCTCGCGCTCGTCATTGGCGACGATGCGTTCCTTGACGAGCTGATGGATCGGGCTCTCCTTGGTGCACATGAAGCGCGTGCCCATGTTGATGCCTTCGGCGCCGAGCGCCAGCGCAGCCACGAGGCCGCGCGCGTCACCGAAGCCGCCGGAGGCGATCATCGGGATCTTCACCTTGTCGGCGGCGGCAGGAATCAGGATCAGGCCGGGGGTGTCGTCCTCGCCGGGATGTCCGGCGCATTCAAAGCCGTCGATCGAGATCGCGTCGGCGCCCATCCGCTCGGCGGACAGCGCGTGGCGGACGCTGGTGCATTTGTGCAGCACCTTGACGCCGTGCCTCTTGAACTCGTCGACATGTTCCTGCGGCTTGTTGCCGGCGGTCTCGACGATCTTGATGCCGCTCTCGATGATGGCCTGGCGATACTCGGCGTAGGGCGGCGGCTTGATCGCGGGCAGGATGGTCAGGTTGACGCCGAACGGCTTGTCGGTCAGCTCGCGGCAGCGCGCGATCTCCTTGCGCAGATCGTCCGGCGTCGGCTGGGTCAGCGCGGTGATCATGCCGAGGGCGCCGGCATTGGCGACGGCAGCAACCAGCTCCGCGCGCCCGACCCATTGCATGCCGCCCTGCACGATCGGGTGGTCGACGCCGAACATCTCGGTGAAACGTGTCTTGATCATTCTGCCCTCGGTTTCCGCTGGAATTTTCCGCGACGTGGACGGCCGCGCACGGTTTGTTTTTGATCTCGAGCGGAAGGATGCAGTCCTGACAGGCAAATGTCTACCGGCCGCCGGCGGCGCGCCCATGCGGAAATGAAGGGGCGCGCGGCGGTCAGGTGAGGGCGGGCTCGAAGCTTTCGGTCAATTGCTCAGGCGCTGGTGTTCGACACGCAGCGCCTCAAGCTATTTCCGTTCCGATTGAATCGGAACGGAGCTCTCGATTCATCTTGACGCGTTTTCTTCACGCGAACCGGTATCCACTTCGCTCGAAAACGCTCTGTTGAGAGCAAGGCAAGATGATGCGCGTTACGCTGGCACAGCCTGTTTCATCGACGCGGCGGTTTCCTCGTCGAACGCGGCTGCGATGTCGCGCATGCTGACGACGCCGATCAGGCTGTAATTGTCGATCACCGGCACGTGGCGGATGTGGTGCTTGGTCATGAGATGACGGATGTGCTCGAGCGTGTCGGTCGAGGTGCACGACACCAGCTGCTGCACCGAGACGAACTGCGACACCTTCATGCTGGCGCCGGCTGCGCCGTGCTCGGCGACCGCGCGCACCACGTCGCGCTCGGTGAACATGCCGACCGCGGTGTTGCCTTCGGTGCGAACGACATCCTTAACCACCAGCGCGCTGATATTGCTGGCGCGCATCAGTTGCGCGGCGATCGCGACCGTCTCGTTCATGCGAACCGTGGCGACGCGAGGGGTTTTCTTGCGCAGGATATCTCCGACTTGCATGGCAACCTCCTTGGGTTATCGTTGACAGGATTCTGGTATACAAAATACCAATTGTCAACGCAGCCATTGCAGAAATCTACCACCAGGAAACCGCTGAAATAGGCAGGGACGCTGACATTTCGGACGATTGTGAGCTGAGATGAGCGACCGGATCTCCGGCCGCCCCGACTCATTGGTATCTGGCATGCCTACGTGCGCCAAAAGAAAGAGGCGCACCGAAGTGCGCCTCTGTCAGTTCGGGAGGAGGTCTCGAAATCAGGCCCGTCAAATCAGGCCGTCACATCAAGCGGTCTTGGCGCTCGTCGCGGTTTCCGTTGCGGCGGCAGCCTCGTTGCCGTGGATGAAGGCGCGGCGCATCGGCTTGACCACGAACAGCGCCATCAGCGCCGCGGTGGCATTGAGCGCGACCGCGATCACGAACACCGCCTGCCAACCATAGCTGGCGGCGACGATGCTGGCGGCCGGCACCAGCAGCGCGGCGGTGCCCTTTGCCGTGTACAGCATGCCGTTGTTGGTGGTCGCGAACTTCGAGCCGAAGGTGTCGCCGCAGGTCGCCGGGAATAGCGAGTAGATCTCGCCGAACACCCCGAAATAGACCGCGGTTGCCAGCACGAACACCAGCGGGTTGTGGCCCCAGGTGGAGAGCGTCAGCAGCATCAGCGCGCCGGTACCGAACGCGATGAACATGGTGTGCTCGCGGCCGATATTGTCGGAGACCCAACCGAAGAACGGCCGTCCGAAACCGTCGAAGATGCGGTCGAGCGAGATCGCAAAGGTCAGCGCCGCCATCTGGAAGCCGGCGAGCGTCACCGGCGTGTTGGCGATCTTGTAGTCGTGCGCGATCGGCGCGATCTGCGCCGCCGCCATCAGGCCGCCGGAGGCGACCATCACGAACACCAGATACATCACCCAGAAGATCGGGCTGCGCAGCACTTGCGGCGGCGTGAAGTCGATCTTGGTCTGCGGCAGATTGAGCTGCTTCTTCTTCGGCGGGATCGTGACCGCAGGCTTCTGGATGAAGAAGGCGAGCAGGAACACGATCAGGCCTTGCCCGATGCCGAAATCGAAGAACGCGGCCTGATAGCCGCTCGAGGCGATCATGTTGGCGATCGGCACCACGGTCAGCGCCGCGCCGGCGCCGAACCCTGCGGCCGTTGCGCCCGCGGCAAGGCCGCGGCGATCGGGAAACCATTTCAGCGCATTGCCGACGCAGGTGCCGTACACCGAGCCGGCGCCGATGCCGCCGATCACCGCCGCGGCGTAGAGCATGGTGAGTGAATCAGCGTACGAGTTCAGCACCCAGGACAGCGTGATCATGACGCCGCCGAACATGATGACGATCCGCGGGCCGTATTTGTCGACGAACCAGGCCTCGACCGGCACCAGCCAGGTCTCGGTCACCACGAAGATCGTGAAGGCGAACTGGATCGCCGCGCGGCCCCAATGATGCGTGCCGTCGATCGGGTCGACGAACAGCGTCCAGCCGTATTGCAGGTTCGCGATCATCGCCATGCAGACGATGCCCATGACGAGCTGCAGCCAGCGGAAGCCACTGGACGAAGGTTGATCTTGTGTGACGGCAGTATTGCTGGAAACCATCAAGTCCTCCCGAGCGCGCTGGTCTTGTGACCGAGTGTCGCAATTATTGTGGCGTATCGTCGCAAGCGCTCGGCGGAAGTTGGTATACTATATTCCAGAAAGCAAGCCCATCTTTCTGCTGCGTCGCAGCAAATCTGGCGCGCGGAGCCGGAACCGGCATCCATTTCGCTCGAAAATGCTCTGGAAGAAATGAAAACGCCCGGCTTTTGGCCGGGCGCTTTCGTCAGCAGGAGTGAGGTCGTTGTTCAGGCCATAGCCGATTTCGCGACCACGATCTTTCGCCACGGTTTGAGCAGCGCGATCGCCAGCAGCGAGGCGAGGATGTTGGCGCCTGCCGCGATGATGAACACGCTGTCCCAACTGCCCGACGACTGCTGCATGTAGTTGGCGATCGGCACCAGCAGCGCCGCGGTGCCTTTCGCGGTGTAGAGCAGCCCCGCATTGGTAGTGGCGAACTTGCTGCCGAACGTGTCGGTGCAGGTCGAGGGGAACAGCGAGTAGATCTCGCCCCAGGCAAAGAACACGAAGCCCGAGAGCAGCACGAACCACACCGGATCGTGTCCCCAGAGGTAGAGCATCCAGATGCCGAAGCCTTCCATGCCGAAGGCGATGAACATCGTGTTCTCGCGGCCGATCATGTCGGAGATCCAGCCGAAGAACGGACGCGTCAGGCCGTTGAGGACGCGGTCGATGGTCGCCGCGAAGGTCACGGCCGTCATCGTCACCGCCATCAGCGTCACCGGCACGCTGTCGACCTTCCAGTCGACCGCGATCGGCTTCAGGTTCGCCGTCACCATCAACCCGCCGGCGCCGACGATCACGAACATGAAGTACATCAGCCAGAAAATCGGCTGCCGCAGCACTTCGGTCGGCTGATAGTTGCGCCGGGTCTGGATGATGTTGGCATTGGCCACGACCGCCGGCACCTGTCCGGCCTTTGGCGCCAGCAGGAAGAAGGAGAGCAGCACGATAATGATGCCCTGGCCGAGACCGAAATAGAGGAAGGTGGTCTGGAAGCCGGAATCCTTGATCATCGCCTGGATCGGCGCGACCGTCAGCGCCGAGCCCGCGCCGAAGCCGGCGGCGGTGATGCCGGCGGCAAGTCCGCGCTTGTCGGGAAACCATTTCAGCGCATTGCCGACGCAGGTGCCGTAGACACCGCCGGCGCCGATGCCAGCGACGATCATGCCAAGATAGTAGCCGTTCAGCGTGGTCGCCTGCGCATTGATCGCCCATCCGATCGCGCAGAGGATGCCGCCGACCAGGACGACGATGCGCGGACCGTATTTATCGACGAACCAGCCCTCGACCGGCACCAGCCAGGTCTCGAACAGCACAAAGAGCGTAAAGGCCCACTGGATCGATGCGCGATCCCATCCAAACTTCTTCTGGATGTCGGGGACGAAGAACGTCCACCCGTATTGATAGTTTGCGATCATCACCATCGCGGCGACGCCGATCGCAAGTTGCGTCCAACGATATGTGTCGCTGACACGCGCGGCCGTCGGAGCCGCAGTTGCCTGAACCATGTCCGCCAATTGATCCTCCCAGTGCGCCCTTGTCGTTGCTTATGGCGCGCGACCGGCATCTTGGTATCTGATATGCCAAGGTTCAAGCTGTCGCAGCGGTAACGCGCGCTTATGCCGCACGGGACTCAGTGGGCATCGCGGGACAGTAATTCAGCGCGCAAAGAAAATGGCCCCGGAAATCGGGGCCATTGGTCGAAGGTTGAATGTCAGGTCGGGTTTCGCGACGAAAGCCGCATCCGGTGGAGAGTGCCGGAAAACCCTTGCCTAGAGGCCGAAGCGCGGCAGGTCGCCATTGCGGTTGGAGATCTCCGCGCTCTTCATCAGCAGGCGGTCGATCGAGGCCAGCAGGCGGCTGAACAGGGTGGAGGAGGGCGCGAGCGCGAAAGCGGTGGTCTTGGACATTGGTGTCCCCTTTGGCTGGAAGCCAGCAACGGGCCGGCTCATCATCTGCAGCCAAATTATGTATACCAGATGCCAGACGCAACGGCCTTGTTTGCATAGCAGCATTCGTGACTGTGCATTGCAGCAAAACCGGCTGATTGGCATCCCAGGTTGAGGAGGCCGCGGACCGAATCCGGACCCCTAAGGGTCAGAATCTCCAGCTAAAATTGGCCTTTACCAACTGATCCTGCACCCGGCCGGCGAGCTGACCGACATAGGCGATGCCGAGGCTGGCCTGCGGCGTGACCTTGAGGTCGAGCCCGCCTTCGACCAGCGCCGCATTGCGCGCCAGCGGCACACCGGCCACGCTGAAACCGGTTCCCAGGTTCTGGAACGCGAGCGCCGCCGTCGGGGTCACGTCGCCGAAGGCGTATTGCCAGGCCACCGAGGCCCGCGGCGTCAGCTGCATGCCGGGGGCGAGCGCGAGATTGCTGGCAAAGCTCGCGGGAATACGATTCCGCCGCTGTGCAAGCTCGGCCTCGACGGCTGAAGCGGGGCGAACAGGTCGTTTTTCCATGGCGTGTCGACGACGGCGAACGAAGCAAGGTGGCGCCGTGGGGCCACCTTGCTTCAATATCAATACTCTGAAGATGATCTAGCCCGCGGTGGGCTCATCTTCGGACAAGGTCTGCTCAATAGCGGCGGGCATTTTCGCAACCGACATCAGTGAGCGCGCGACCTGATTGAGCAGCTGATCCGCGTTCTCCTCTTCCGCCAACGTCTTCGAGAGCAGCGCGACGACAGCACCGTACCGCAATTGCTGCGCGAGGTTGCGGGCAGTCGTGTAACCCGCGATTTCGTAGTGCTCGACACGCTGTGCCGCGCCGATCAGCGCAAGATCCGCGGCTGCATCGTCCTTTTTGGCGCTCTCCTTGATCACTTCGCCGCCCTCTTCGACAAGTCCCTGCATACCCTTGCAGGGCTTGGCGCGCGGCTTCTTGCCTAGCAACCCGAAGCACTCGTCGAGACGGTCGACCTGCGCTTCGGTTTCGGCCAGATGAATTGTGAAGAGCTCGCGGAGCTGGTCATAGCGTGCCGCCTCGATCATCTCAGGCAACGCCTTTGTCAGTTGTTTCTCGGCATGCAGGAGATCCCGCAGCTGATCGATCAACAGATCGTCGAAGCCAACGAAAGCTTCGGACGGGGAACTCTCGGCAACGATGGAAGGTGTCGCGCCGGGATCGCCGCTCTGGAGGGCCGGTGATTCCATGAAAACCCAAGCATCACCCTCGTTCCAGGGACCTCGGGTGTCGATTTCACCGTTGTCGCCGGAACCGGTCGAATCGTTGAAGAACTGGTCGACAAGGCCTGGCGTAGGAGCGATACGGCCGATGCTGAACGTGGGCTTGCCCATACTCTCAAGCGCAAGCGCGAACGCCTTCATATGAGTGATTTCCCGCGTCATCAAGAACTGCAACGCATCCTTGGTGCCGGCGTCATCACAGAAATTGATCAGTCGTTCATAGACGATCTTGGCGCGCGCTTCTGCAGCGATGTTGCTGCGCAGATCAACGTCAAGCTCGCCCGTGATCTTGAGGTAGTCGGCCGTCCAGGCGTTGCCTTGCGAGTTGAACAGATTGACGCCGCCCCCGCCGGCAATCGCGATCAAGGGATCGGCTTCCGCCGCTTCGCGATCGAACTTCGAGGGCTTCAGATGCAGGCGTGCGAGGGAGCCGACGACTTCGAGGTGGCTCAATTCCTCGGTTCCAATATCCATCAAGAGATCCTTGCGATCCGGATCTTCGCAATTGAGGCCCTGAATGGAGTATTGCATGGCGGCCGCCAGCTCGCCGTTGGCGCCGCCGAACTGTTCCAGCAGCATATTGCCGAACCGAGGATCGGGTTCATCGACCCGGACCGTGAACATGAGCTTTTTGACGTGATGGTACATTGAAAGACCTTTGATTGGCAGGGAAAGCTCGAGGCCAACTGGACGCTGTGTTGAACGTTCCTAATTCCACTCGCGCCGCAATCAGTTCTGCTCAGAACGTTTTCAATGCAGCGTTTCCGCTGCGGCTTCGTCGACCGCAGCCATCAAGTCGGCCGTATCCGACTGCTGGATCATATGGCCGGCTCTCGGGAGGCGGTGCATTTTGCTGTGCTTGATCTCGTCATGCAGCCTGCCGGACTGCTCGTCGATGTCGATGAGGCGATCATCCTCGCCTGCCAGGATGACGACCGGCATGGCCAGTTCACCGTAGGTCTTCGCGGACAGGATCGCCGCAGGAACCATTAGCGCAGCCTCGGCGGCACTGGCGCGAAGTTGCGATGGGCGCACGGCCAATGATTTTGGAAAGCCGTCGAATTTTTGAGGGACGGATTTCGGTCCGAAAAGCTGCCGTAGCATGGCAGGCCACATGATACGGCTGAGGATCGGGGAAATTGTGTGACTGAGGATATCACCGAAACCAGGTATCGCCGGCCCGGTCATCGCCATGATCGCGTCGGTGCGCGCCGTCGGGAAATAGTATCCCGATGCCAGTATGAGGGCTTCGACCATTGAGGGATGCTTGCTTGCCAAGACGACTGCAACGGAAGCTCCCCAGGAATGTCCGAGCACGATCGCCTTTTCGACGCCAAGGTGCGCAAGCGCGTCCCTGAAGAGATCAGCCTGAGCGGCGGGGGTCCATACGACATTTCGGGGCCTCAGGCTGTAGCCGAAGCCCGGGCGATCGAACACGATAACGCGATAGTGCTTGGCTGCGAGATCTATGAGACCACTTGTCTCAAAATCCTGGATCATGCTGCCATTGCCATGAAGCAGGACCAGAGGCCGGCCGGACCCGCGTTCGACATAGTGCAGGCGGACACCGTCGATTTCGATGAAACGTCCTTGTGGCGGATGATCGCGTTGCGCCTTGTCGGCAAGTCGTTGATTGACGACCGCAGCGGCAGCCATCAAGCCGATCGTGGCGACTACGGTGGACGCGATCGGATATTCCTTCAGAGCACGAAAGGTGCTGGTTGCTAGCGATGGCGAACGTTTTTTCAGTATGCGCATGTGATACTTCCGCTGGACGGAGCCAGCCGTTCGAGACGGGGAGGGGGCGTCGCCGGATTAACGTCCTGGTCTGATCACGACCTTGATGACGCCGGCTTCTTTGTCCCGGAGTTTCATGTGCATCCCGGAGGCGTTTCGAGGCCGGCCGGATGGGGCACCCACAAAGCTGGGATCGATTTGGTCCTCAACGATCTCGTAGCCAACAACGTTGCGGCCTTGAACTCATCGAGGACAGTTCCGGCGGTGCCATGGCGGTCATGTCGTGCAGACGCAACAGGAGGCGCAACCATATGTTCCTAGCACTGCGAAGAGCTGCGGCACGGCAGGATTAGGAACGAACCTCGCAAGGCCCGATTGGGATTCCATAGGACGATTTGACTGAGCAACGGGAGACGGCCGTGCGCAAGCTTGTAGTCTTGATGTTACTTACGGCCGGCGCGGGCGTGCTCGATGGCGCGGGACCTGCGGATGCCCAGGAATATCGCTGGTGTCTTCAGGGAAAGCAGACCGATCCGGGCGACTGCAACTATCAGACGCGGGCACAATGCATGGCATCGGCGTCCGGCCGCGATGCCGGATGTGGCATCAATCCGCGTGCGGCTTTCGCGCGGCAACGTCGGCCTAACTGATGCTCAACCGGACTTAGCCAAAGTTCCAACGCCGCGGGCTGGCACGAGCCTTCTCTGAGCACAACGGAAGGCTCGCTGCGGCTCTTCCTTCGCTTCCTGTTCGCGCGAGCTAACGGTCAAGCCCATCCCTTCGAACGCGGGATTCAATGTCATGGATCGAGACAAGAGCGGACGTATCGTTGAGACTTCACTCGAAGCGCGCCAGGGCGAGCTCGGTCGCGGCATGTTGATGCTGCTGGCCGTAAGCCTGGCGCTCGCAGGGCTCATCATGGCGGGCACGTGGTTGATATTTTTCGGAGCTTGATCGCAGGCAAGCAGCGCGGCGATGGAGGAACTAAAGCGCCGATGCGGGCTTGGCTCACTCCTCACACCTTGGAGATAACTATGAAACGCCCGTTCCTTTTCGTTTGCATTTCTTTATTGGCGGCTGCCACGGCGTTGCCGGCCTCAGCGCAAAATCCACCGGCGCAGTCCGGACCGAACAACAACGCGGTCAACAGTGCCGGTCAGAACAACTCCGACGCTCCTGTCGCGGGTCGCAACAGTTTCACCGAAGGACAAGCCAAATCGAAGATCGAGGATGCTGGCTACGCCAACGTCACCGAACTGAAGAAGGACGACAACGGCGTTTGGCGCGGCCAGGCCAGCAAAGGCGGATCGGCCACTGCGGTAAGCGTCGACTTTCAAGGCAACGTCAATTCAGCCAAGTAATTCGGCCAAGTAAGAAGGGTACAAAATGACCATTACGATTTCTCGTCTTTACGACAAATACAATGACGCCCAGCAGGCTGTTCGACGCCTCGAGGCTGCCGGCGTGCCGCATTCGGACATCAGCATCGTTGCCAACAATTCGGATAGCTGGTTCAGCAGCACCGACAAGAAGGTCGATCGTGACCGCGATGGTGTCGACGATCGCGCCGAAGGTGCCGGCAAGGGCGCTGGCATCGGTGCGGGCCTGGGTGGCGCCGCCGGTCTTCTTGCCGGCCTCGGCTTGCTCGCGATCCCTGGTCTTGGGCCCGTTGTCGCAGCCGGCTGGCTGGCCGCGACTGCTGTTGGAGCTGCCGCGGGAGCAGCTACGGGCGGAATTGTCGGAGCGCTCACGGAGGCCGGCGTTTCAAGAGAGGACGCGGGCACCTACGCGGAAGGAGTCCGTCGCGGAGGTACGCTCGTGTCGGCGCGCGTAGCGGACGCGGAGCGGTCTCGCCTTGAGACGATACTCGACGAGTCGTCCGTCAACTTGCGTGACCGGAGTGCCGCCTGGCAAAAGGCCGGGTGGAAATCGTTCGATCCTGCCAGCCAGCCCTACGGCGCCAAAGAGATTCGCGAGGAGCGGCAGCGCTACGGTGGGTCACTGCGCTAAAAACGTTGCGACGGCTTGCTCTGGCAAGCCGTCGCTTATTCCATAAAGATCCCTTCAAGCGGCGGCCAGGCGTCCAGGCGACGCCGCACACGGTGCTTCGCCGGTGCCGAACGAGCCGGGACGTGAGCCGGCTCGTTGCGCGCATTCGCCTGACGGCGCGGCAGCACTGCCGTCATAAAGAAGGCCGCCGGATGCGGCGGCCTCGAGTGACTGGGTTTGCTTTTCTTCTTGGCCGATGAAGGGGCGGGGCCAATTCCCTTCACCGCGTCCAGTCTTCGCCGGCGCACAGCGTTCCCATGCAGCCGCGAACATTCAGCGTGCCCGACGAGACCATCGTCACCGAGCTCTCATTGGTCTTGCCGTCATCGGCGTTGTAGATCCTGCCGGCCCATTTGTTCGGGCCTGCGGGCTCCAGTTTGATGAAGAGCGACATCCCGGCCGGGACCGCTGTGCCGGATCGGCATTCTTGTCGTCGGGCTGCGGCTTGCCGGTGGCCTTGTCGGTCGGCTCCTTCAGCAAGACGACCCGGCCGCACAGCGCGCTGCCGCCGCTTCTGATCCGAAGCGGTCATTAAAGCGGCAGCGAGAGTTCTTGCGCCAACCGGGAAAATGATTGCTGATGATCTCACCGACACGCAGCGGGATCGGGCCGATTCGTATTCCGGATGCCGCTGTGCCTTGCGTACCGCCGCTGTTAGGTCAATGGTGCTGCCCGATGGCCCCTCGTTCCGAAATTGCCTGGCGCCTGTCTACGCACGATCGTGCGGCCATGTTTTGGTCAAAACTGCATCCGCATTCTTGAGATGCCCACTGCAAAGGCTCGCGATGGAAAGGGCAGGGTTCGCCAAGGCCAAGATTTTCGCTTTTGGCGACGCGCGGAGCGTTGCCACCTACGCGGCCGAAATCCTGATAGTTGCCGCGATTTATGGTGGCCTTGCCGAATCCGCGCGATTGCTTCCGGCGATCAATCCAACCGCGACACCGCTATGGCCACCAACCGGGCTTGCGCTCGCGCTGGTCCTGCTGCGCGGCTACCGGATTTGGCCCGCGATCCTGGTGGGGGCCGTTTCTCCCTGCCTCATGGCCGACCGATCGCTCCTGGAGTTCGGCGCCGCCGGGATCGGCAGCCTGCTTGCTGCATTTGCCGGGACATGGCTGATCGGCCGCTGGTCGAACGGGGGCCAGACGTTTGCCACACCGTCGGGTGTCGCAAAGTTTGCGATCATTTCCTTTGCGCCGACCACGATAATCAGTTCAACCATCGCCTTGGCCGGCGTCACGCTCGCCAACGAATCGAGCTTGTCCGATTCTGTCGTTGCCGGGTTGACCTGGTGGCTTGCGGACGCTGCCGCGGCCCTGGTGATTGCTCCGGTCATCGTGCTCTGGGCGACGATGCCCTTAGGGAGTTTTTCCAAATGGAACCTGTTGGCATCGATCACGGTCGCTGCGCTCGCGGGTATCATCGGGCTCGTTGCTTACAGCCCGCTCATCGGGAGCGACCTCGTCAGCAACGACCTCGAGGTGTTGCTGCCGCATCGGAGCCTTCTGGGCTTTCTGGTCTTACTGCCCTTGATCTGGGCCGGCCTGCGCGGCGGCCGATGCACCGTGGCGACGGCTGCGTTGATTTTCATCGGAGTGGCAGTGTGGGGATTCTCGGCGGGGAATGATCCCTTTCCGAAAATGGATCCGAATGGAGCGCTGCTATCCTTGCTCGTGCTTTCGATCAGCGTATCGGCGCCTCCTCTAGCCCTGGCCGCGGCAATCGCGACGCGCCAGACCAGGGAAGCCCATTTGCTTTCCGTCCAGGACGAACTGACCAGTCAGCTTGAACGGAAGGCCTTGGCGCTCGACAACATCAGACGGCACTTCCAAACCCTTATCGAGGGCGTTGTCGACTATGCAATTTTTGCGCTTGATAGGGAAGGACACGTTACGAGCTGGAATAGCACCGCTCAAAAGATCACCGGTTACACCTCGGAAGAAATCATCGGCAAGCATTTCGGGATATTTTATCGGCCGGATGAACGCCGCGCGGGTTCACCGACACACGCGCTGGAGTCGGCAATCCAAGGAGGCAAGTACGACGTAGAGGGTTGGCGTATCAGAAAGAATGGCACGCCGTTTTTCATCACGGGCTCGGTCTCCTCGAGCCGTGATGACGCAGGAAATCTGATCGGTTTCATCAGTATCCTGCGCGACGCGACCGAGCGACGCGACGCGGAGGAGAAGCTGGTCCAGGCGCGCGAACAGCTCGCGATGTCCCAGAAAATGGAGGCAATCGGCAAGCTGACTGGCGGGATTGCACACGACTTCAACAATCTATTGATGATCATCGGAGGCAGTGCCCAGATATTTCAACGCCTGCTCGATCCAAAACTGCCAAAAGCAATCGAAGCCATACAAACCGCAGCCAAACGCGGCGAAAGTCTCACGCGTCAATTGTTGACATTCTCTCGTCACCAGCATCTCAGCCCGACGGTCGTTGATCTGAATGCGTCCATCAAGAACATGAGGACCATGATCGAGAGCTCGTTGCGTGGCAACATCGTGTACAACGAGAATGTTGGCGACGGTGTTGCGCCGGTCAAGGTTGACCTCGCCGAACTGGAACTTGCGATCGTCAACATCGCCGTCAATGCGCGAGACGCAATGACAAGCGGCGGCACATTCACGTTATCCGTCCACGCGGTGACCGCAGATCAGGACACCGGCGGCGATCGCCGTGGCAAGGCCTTCTTTGCGATAACACTGGGCGATACGGGCACCGGTATTCCGCCGAATCTTCTGTCCAAGATGTTCGATCCATTTTTCACGACCAAAGAGGTCGGCAAGGGGACCGGGCTCGGTTTGTCCCAGGTTTATGGTTTTGCGCACCAGGCGGGCGGAACGGTGACGGCAGACAGCAAGGTTGGACAGGGAACAACGATTACAATCTATTTGCCGTCCTGTGCAGACGAGCAAATCACCAGCAAAGAGCTCGCCGCTGCCCGGGCAAAGCCGAGGCAGCCGCAGCGGCAGACGGTTCTCGTTGTCGACGACAGCCCCGAAGTGGCGGATGTGACATCCTCGCTGTTCGAGCATCTGGGTTATGAAACCATCTATCGAGATTCAGCCGAAGCGGCATTGAAACTGCTCGATACCGGTACAAAGATCGATCTCGTCTTCAGCGATATCGTCATGCCGGGGACCATCGATGGCGTCGGGCTCGCGAGAGAAGTTCGGTCGCGATATCCGGGTTTGCCGATAGCCCTTACAACCGGTTATAGCGATGCCGCGAAAGCAGCTCCGTCGAGTCTAAGAATACTTCGCAAGCCGTTCGATACCGAGGCACTGAGAGATTTTATCCAGGATCTTGCGCCGCCGAGATCAGCGCGATCGTCCGGCATACCCTTGGCGTCAGGCACGACTGACGCTGTGCGCAGAAGTTGACCGGTCGCACCATCGCGGGCGGATCTCATTGAGGTCCGCTATCGACGCGGAGAGCCGACGACCACCCCAAACAAAAATGGCCGCGGTTGCCCGCGGCCATTTGTCGTTTGATCGAGTGCAGCCGTTACTCTGCGGCCTGCTTGCGCGGCGGATCGAGCGCGCCGGAATCGTGGATCTCGGCGACCTGGTGATCGGTGAAGCCGAGCACCTCGCGCAGGATCTCGTCGGTGTGCTCGCCCAGCAGCGGCGAACGGGCGACCTCGCTCGGCGAATCCGACAGCTTGATCGGGTTGCCGACCGAGATGTACTTGCCGCGGGTCGGGTGGTCGACCTCGACCACGGTGCCGGTCGCGCGCAGCGACTGGTCTTCCGCGATCTCCTTCATCGAGAGGATCGGGCCGCAGGGGATATCGTCCTTGTTGAGGATCTCCATCGCCTCGAATTTTGTCTTCGTCATCGTCCACTGTTCGATGCGACCGAAGATCTCGTTCAGGCGGGGCAGGCGGGCCGGCGGCTTGGCGTAGTTCGGATCGGTCTTCCAGGTCGGCTCGCCGATCACGTCGCAGATCTTCTCCCAGACCGGGGCCTGGGTGATGAAGTAGATGTAGGCGTTCGGGTCGGTCTCCCAGCCCTTGCACTTCAGGATGCGGCCGGGCTGGCCGCCGCCGGAATCGTTGCCGGCGCGCGGCACCGCGTCGCCGAATGGAATGCCTTCGCCGAACTGGCTGTATTCCTTGAGCGGGCCATGAGCGAGACGCTGCTGGTCGCGCAGCTTGACGCGGGCGAGGTTGAGCACGCCGTCCTGCATCGCCGCAGTGACGCGCTGGCCCTGGCCGGAATGGGTGCGCTGATAGAGTGCGGTGACGATGCCGAGCGCGAGATGCAGCCCGGTGCCGCTGTCGCCGATCTGCGCGCCGGTGACCAGCGGCAGGCCGTCGCGGAAGCCGGTGGTCGAGGCGGCGCCGCCGGTGCACTGCGCGACGTTCTCGTAGACCTTGCAGTCCTCATACGGGCCGGGGCCGAAACCCTTGATCGAGGCGACGATCATCTTGGGGTTGATGGCGTGGATCTTCTCCCAGGGGAAGCCCATGCGATCGAGCACGCCGGGGCCGAAATTCTCGACCAGCACGTCGCACTGCTTGATCAGCGCGGTCAACACTTCCTTGCCCTTCGGGTTCTTGGTGTCGAGCGTGATCGAGCGCTTGTTGTGGTTCAGCATGGTGAAATACAAGCTGTCCACGTTCGGGATGTCCTGCAGCTGGCCGCGCGTGATGTCGCCGACGCCGGGACGCTCGACCTTGATCACGTCGGCGCCGAACCAGGCCAGCAACTGCGTGCAGGTCGGACCCGACTGGACGTGGGTGAAATCGAGAATGCGAACGCCCTTGAGCGCCTTGGTCATATCTTTTGCTCCGTGTACTCTGGTCTACCCCTGCACCCGCAGGGAAAATGGGTTGAAGGGGACTAAAGCGCGTGTCGTGCTTTAGCTCTTTGTTTGAGCATGATCTTTTCGGAAAACCGCTTCACACTTTTCCGGATCATGCTCTACTTCTTCTTCTGCAGCACGCTTTGCGGATTGAGGTTGCCGATGCGACCGCTCTCCGAGCCCGCCGCCGGATCGATCACCGCGTTGATCAGCGTCGGCTTGCCGGAATCCAGCGCCGCATTGACCGCGCGCTTCAGCTCGTCGGGGGAGGTGGCGTTGACGCCGACACCGCCGAAGGCTTCCATCATCTTGTCGTAGCGTGAGCCCTTGACGAACACGGTGGTCGCCGGATCGTCACCGGCAACGTTGACGTCGGTGCCGCGATAGATGCCGTCATTGTTGAAGATCACGACGCAGATCGGCAGCTTGTAGCGGCAGATGGTCTCGACCTCCATGCCGGAGAAACCGAACGCGCTGTCGCCTTCGACCGCGAGCACGGGCAGGCCGGTCTCGACCGCAGCCGCGATCGAATAGCCCATGCCGATGCCCATCACGCCCCAGGTGCCGACGTCGAGCCGCTTGCGCGGCTTGTGCATGTCGACGACGCCGCGGGCGAGGTCGAGCGTGTTGGCGCCCTCGTTGACGAAGATGGTGTCCGGACGTTCCGCGATGATGGCGCGCAGCGCGCCGAGCGCGCCGTGATAATCCATCGGCGACGCGTTGCTCATCAGCTTCGGCGCCATCTTGGCGACGTTGTCGTCACGCTTCTTCGCGACCGTGGCGAGCCAGTCGCTCGGTGCGGCCGACCAGTTCGCGCCCATGGCGTCGAGGAACGCGGACACGCAGGAGCCGATATCGCCGACCACGGGGGCCACGATCTCGACGTTGGAATCCATTTCCTTCGGCTCGATATCGACCTGGATGAACTTCTTCGGGGCTTCGCCCCAGGTCTTGCCCTTGCCGTGCGAGAGCAGCCAGTTGAGTCGGGCGCCGATCAGCATCACGACGTCGGCGTCCTTCAACACCGTCGAGCGCGCAGCACCTGCGCATTGCGGATGCAGATCGGGCAGCAGGCCCTTGGCCATGCTCATCGGCAGGAACGGCACGCCGCTCTTCTCGACGAAATTCTTGATCGCCTCATCGGCCTGCGCGTAGGCCGCGCCCTTGCCGAGGATGATTAGCGGACGTTTTGCGTTCTTCAAAACGTCGAGCGCGCGCTTGACGGATGACGGGGAGGGGATCTGCTCCGGCGCCGCATCGATCACCTTGACCAGCGATTTCTGGCCGGCGTCGGCGTTCATCACCTGCGAGAACAGTTTTGCGGGGAGGTCGAGATAGACGCCGCCCGGGCGGCCCGACACCGCGGCGCGGATCGCGCGCGCCAGCCCAATGCCGATGTCCTGGGCGTGCAGCACGCGGAACGCCGCCTTGCACAGCGGCTTGGCGATCGCGAGCTGGTCCATCTCCTCATAGTCGCCCTGCTGCAGGTCGACGATCTCGCGCTCGGACGAGCCGGAGACCAGAATCATCGGGAAGCAGTTGGTGGTGGCGTGGGCGAGTGCCGTAAGACCGTTGAGGAAGCCGGGCGCCGACACCGTCAGGCAGACGCCGGGACGCTTGGTCAGGAAGCCGGCGATCGAGGCCGCATAGCCGGCGTTCTGCTCGTGGCGGAACGACAGCACGCGAATGCCCGCCGCCTGGGCCATGCGGCCCAGGTCCGTGATCGGGATACCCGGCACACCATAGACGGTGTCGATGCCGTTGAGCTTGAGCGCGTCGATGACGAGATGGAAGCCATCAGTCAGCTCTTGCTCGGTGCCCGGTGCCTCGGACTTCGTAGCGGTATTCAGCATCGGCATCGTCTCCCTGGTCGTTCTTGTTCGGACGATCTGAATGTCGTCTGAAGCGTGTGTGAACTCTAAGTCTTAGGTGAATAGTTCCTGGCCGTGCGCCTCGACGTAAGCCGCCAAGCCAAGCGTGTGATCGCGGGCGCGCTTTTCCGCGAGTTCGGTGTCGCGCGCCTCAAGTGCCTCGATGATCCCGAGATGCTCGGGCAGCGAGGTCGCAGTGCGGTCCTTGCGGCCGATCGTGAGCTGGCGATAGCCGCGCACATGCAGCAGCAGGTCGTTGGTGAGGTCGACCAGCACAGGTGATTCCGACAGCGAGATCAGCGCCTGATGGAAGGCGATGTTGGCCTTGGAATATTCCTCGACGTGATCCTGCGGCAGGCGATCGTCGCTGAAGTCCTTGAAGAAGTCGCGCAGCGCCGAGATGTCCTTCTTGCGCGCGGTGGTCGTGATCAAGCGCGCCGCCATGCTCTCCAGCGCCGCCCAGGCGCGGATCATGTCGACGATCTCCGCCTTGGTGCGGCGGACCACGACGATGCCGCGGCGCGGCACGGTCTTCACGAAGCCGTCCTGCTCGAGCATCGCGATCGCTTCGCGGATCGGCGTGCGGCTGACGCCGAGGCGCTCGGACAATGCGCGCTCGTCGAGCATCACCGGCTCCGGCGTCGCGTAGATGTCCATCTTCAGGATCGCTTCCTTCAAGGCCTCATAGGCCTTGTTCTTGAAGCTCGTCTCCGGCGCGATCCGGACGATGGCGATATCTGTGTCAGCCATGTTGGGTGACGCCTTGGTCTGTTTCGGTTCAGGCACGACTCGTCTCCTCCTCTTGGAGACGTCTTCTTAGCAGAAGAAACTACCCTAGATTTTTGGCATGCCAAATACCAGAATGTCAAGCTGCCTATATTTTTCGATATTTTTCGACATCAAGCGACCTTGACAATTGCGTTTTTGGCATACCAAATGCCACGAAATCTGTCCCAGGAGGAAGCCAATGTCAAATTCTAAGGATGCGGTCCGCAAAATTCTCGATGCGGTCAAGGCCGACAAGCGCACGAGTCTCACCGCGCCCGAAGGCAAGGTGGTGTGCGATGCCTACGGCATTCCGGTGCCGAAGGAGGGCGTTGCCAAGTCGGCGGCCGAGGCCGCCCGGATCGCTTCCGACATGGGTTTCCCGGTCGTGATGAAGATCGTCTCGCCCGACATCCTCCACAAGACCGAGGCGGGCGGCGTGGTGGTCGGCGTCAAGAGCGCCGCGGACGCCGAGAAGAGCTACGAGACCATTCTCGCCAACGCCAGGAAGTATAAGGCCGATGCCAAGATCGAGGGCATCCAGGTGCAGCAGATGCTGGGCGGCGGCACCGAGGTGATCGTCGGCTCGATCACCGACGGCTCGTTCGGCAAGCTGGTCGCCTTCGGCCTCGGCGGCGTGCTGGTCGAAATCCTCAAGGACATCACCTTCCGCCTCGCGCCCGCGACCAAGGACGATGCGCTGTCGATGCTCGACGGCATCCAGGCCCATGAGATGCTGAAGGGCGTGCGCGGCGGCGAGCCGGTCAATCGCGAGGCGCTGGCCGACGTCATCGTCAAGGTGTCGCAGCTGGTCAGCGATTTCCCCGAGATCGTCGAGCTCGACCTCAATCCGGTGTTCGCCACCAGCAAGAACGCGATCGCGGCCGACGTCCGCATCGTCGTCGACTTCGACTACAAGCCGCGCCCGGCGCCGCGCCCGACCGAGGAGATCGTCGCGGCGATGAGCCGCATCATGCAGCCGAAGGGCGTTGCCGTGATCGGCGCCTCCGCCGAGGACGGCAAGATCGGCAACTCGGTGATGAAGAACCTCATCAACGGCGGCTACAAGGGCGAGATCTACCCGATCCACCCCAAGGCCGAGGAAATTCTCGGCTACAAGGCCTACAAGAGCGTCAAGGACGTATCAGGCGTGATCGACACGGCGGTGTTCGCGATCCCCGCGAAATTCGTCGCCGGCGCGCTCGCCGAATGCGGCGAGAAGAAAATCCCCGGTGCGGTGCTGATTCCGTCGGGCTTTGCCGAGGCCGGTGCGCCCGAGCTGCAAGCCGAGATCGTCGAGGTCGGCAAGAAGTACGACATCCGCCTGATGGGGCCGAACATCTACGGCTTCTATTATACCCCGGCCAATCTCTGCGCGACGTTCTGCACCGCCTACGACGTCAAGGGCCACGCCGCGCTGTCGTCGCAGTCGGGCGGCATCGGCATGGCGATCATCGGCTTCTCGCGTTCGGCCAAGATGGGCGTGTCGGCGATCGTCGGCCTCGGCAACAAGTCCGACATCGACGAGGACGATCTGCTCGCCTTCTTCGAGCAGGATCCCAACACCAACCTGATCGCGCAGCACTGCGAGGACCTGAAGGACGGTCGCGCCTTTGCGGAGGCCGCCAAGCGCGTCTCCAAGAAGAAGCCGGTGGTGGTGCTCAAGGCCGGCCGCACCTCGGCCGGCGCCAAGGCTGCCTCGTCGCACACCGGCGCGCTGGCCGGTAACGACAAGATCTATGAGGACGTGTTCAAGCAGTCGGGCGTGATCCGCGCCCGCAGCCTGCGGCAATTGCTGGAATTCGCCCGCGGCGTGCCGGTGCTGCCGACGCCGAAGGGCGAGAACATCCTGATCATCACCGGCGCCGGCGGCTCCGGCGTGCTCC
Organism: Bradyrhizobium sp. 26S5; assembly: GCF_036923295.1. Taxonomy (NCBI): domain Bacteria; kingdom Pseudomonadati; phylum Pseudomonadota; class Alphaproteobacteria; order Hyphomicrobiales; family Nitrobacteraceae; genus Bradyrhizobium; species Bradyrhizobium sp. 26S5. The sequence continues at coordinate 3,406,096 of NZ_CP145948.1, forward strand.
TTTCCGACTCCGTGGTCGACAACGGCCTGTCGCTGATGTCGATGCCGCCGGATCTCGATGCGGCGTTCCGCAAGTTCATCCCGCCGTTCGGCGCGGCCGGCAATCCTGTGGATATCACCGGCGGCGAGCCGCCGATCACCTATGTCAACACGGTGAAGCTCGGCCTGTCGGATGAGCGCATCCACGCGCTGATCCTCGGCTACTGGCACACGATCGTGACACCGCCGATGGTGTTCGCGCGCAACATGGTTGAGGTGAAGAAGGAGATGGAGGCGAAGGGCTTCGTCAAGCCGATCGTCGCCTCGCTCGCCGGCGACGTCGAGGTCGAGGAAGCTGCCGAATATCTCTACCAGAACGGCATTCCGGCCTACGCCTATTCGACCGAACTGCCGGTCGAGGTGCTGGGCGCCAAATACAAGTGGGCGCGTGGCGCGGGCCTGCTGTGATCGTCTGATCCATCGAAGACCACAGGCCGCCTCGGACATCGTCCGGGGCGGCCCTTTTTATTGGGTCGCCCCGTCTGAGCCTTGCCGCCGAGGTGAGCGGGAAAGGGCGGCATCGGCCCGATCGTTCGAAAACCTGCCCAGGCTTCCTGCTGCGTCTTGCGCGGGTTCCGCGCGCCATTCCTTTTTCCCGATCGCGTTCGGCCCAGCAAGGCAGCTTGCCTTTCGCATCTGATGTGCTACTGATATGTCAGATGAAGGATGATGGAGGGAGCCGCGATGGAGTTGGCTGCAACAGGGATGACCGACCGCCAGCGCAAATATCGCGCGACCTACCGCGAGCGCGTGGTGGGCTGGTACAATGGCTGGCTGCACGTCGTGCTGATCTACACGATCGGCTTCACGGCGCTGTACGTCTACCTGGCCAATGTGCATGACGTGAAGTGGTGGGAATACCTCACCATTCCGGCGGTCTTCCTGATTGCAAACTTCTTCGAATGGGCGGTGCATCGCTTCGTCATGCACCGGCCGTCGAACGTGCCGCTGCTGCGCGCGATCTACAGCCGCCACACGCTGATGCACCATCAGTTCTTCACCGAAGAGGAAATGCGCTTTGCCGATCATCACGACTGGCGCGTCACCTTCTTCCCTCCCTATGCGCTCGTGGTGTTTACCCTGATGTCGATCCCGCCGGCGATCGTCGCCGGCCTCGTGATCTCGGCCAATACCGGCTGGCTGCTGATCACCACGACGACCTCGATGTACCTGATCTACGAATTCATGCACTTCTGCTGCCACGTCGAGGAAAATGCCTTCGTGCGCAACATGCCTTTCGTCAACACCATCCGCCGGCATCACACCGCGCATCACAACCAGTCGATCATGATGGAGCGGAACATGAACCTGACCTTCCCGGTGATGGATTGCCTGTTGGGCACCTCCGATCTCAATCGCGGCCTGCTCGGCCACATCTTCAACGGCTACAGCACGCGCTACGTGAAGACCGACATGCGACGGACGGCGAGGACGCCGCGGGTCGTGGCGAAGGAGCGATCGGTGCCGCATGCCGCAGCTTGAACCCAACCTCGCCGGCCTCGCCTGGTTCGGTCTGCTGTGGAGCGTGTGCTGCATCGGCTTCCTGCAACTGGCCGGGATGTATCCACTGCGCGGACGCGCCGTTCTGCCGGTGACGGTGACGACGATATTGTGGGTGACGCTGCTCGCCGGCACGCTGGCATTCGCCCTGGTCGAGCTGCGCTGGACCACGGTCGTTGTCGTAGGCGGCGTGCTGTTCCTGTTCCTGCCCGGGCTGTTTCAGGCGCTGCCGGAATGGTGGCGTAACGGACGGGCGGGATTGCGCCTGTCCTGCTGCGCCATGATTGCGGCGCTTGCGCTGCTCGTCGGCGTGGCTGCACCGTCTTTTCACATCTGGATGACCTAGAGGGAGGTCTCGATGCCAAGCCACATCAAGCTCATGCTGTCGCTGGCGTGCCTTGCCACGGCGGCCGGTGGATACTTTTTCATGGTCTATCTGGGACAGCGGGGACCGAGCTTCGCCGTTGCTTTCCTCGGCGTGTTTGCCACGGTCGCGATGTGGATCTTCCCCGAGGTTGTCAAGAAGGACCTCAAGATGCGTCCGCCGGGATCCTGATATGATGCGGCAGCACAGGGAGGAGCCGATGGCGAGCTATACCGGGGACCGCACCATCGACGGCATTTCCGTGCTGGTCGACGGCGCGCCGCTGTCTGCGCATTACGACCAGCTTCGGCTCACCGAACACGGTTTTGAATGGAGCTATGAGGGGCCGGAGCCGGCACAACTGGCCTTCGCGCTGCTCTATGATCATCTGCACGACGCCGCCGCTGCGAAGGCGCTGCACGAAGCGTTCATGCGGCGCGTCGTCGCCAATTTCGACAATGAATGGGAACTTTCCTCCGCCGATCTCGACGAGGCGGTCGCGGCGCTGCGGTCCGGGCGGACGGCCTAACCCCACGCTGATTTTTCCGACAGAGAGCCTTTCGAGATGACCCTGACCTGTCGCGCGGCGGTGCTGCATCAAAGCGGAACGCCGCTTTCGGTCGAGCGCGTTTCGCTTGCACCACCCATGCCGACCGACGTCGTGGTGAAGGTGCGTGCCGCGGGGCTCTGCCACACCGATCTGGAGGTGATCGACGGATCGCTGCGCTATCCCTTGCCGATGATCCTCGGGCACGAGGCGGCCGGCGTGGTCGAGGAGGTCGGCAGCGCGGTGCGTGACGTGCGCGCCGGCGATCACGTGATCCTGTCCTGGAATCCGCATTGCGGGCACTGCTTTCACTGCGACCGTGGGCAGCCGATCCTGTGCGAGACCTATCTCGCCAGGGGCGCGGAAGGCGTGCATTTCGACGGCGCGTCGAAGGCGCAGCTCGCGGGCGGCAGCGGCCTGGCGCATCTGATGTTCCTCGGCGCGTTCTCGGAATATGTCGTGCTGCCGGCGCAGCAGGCGATCGTCGTGCCGAAGGACATTCCGTTCGATCGTGCGTGCCTGATCGGCTGCGGCGTCATGACCGGCGTTGGCGCCGCGCTGAACGTCGCCGACATCGGCTATGGCGATACCGTGATGGTCACCGGCTGCGGCGCGGTCGGGCTGGCAGCGGTGCAGGGCGCCCGGCTCGCCGGCGCCGGTGCGATCATCGCGGTCGACCTCGATGATGCAAAGCTTGCGCTGGCGCGAACGCTCGGCGCGACGCAGGTCGTCAACGCGGCGCGCCAGGACCCGGTCCAGTTCGCAAAGGAGGCGACGCGCGGGCGGGGCGCTGACGTCATTCTCGAGGCGGCGGGCCATCCGCTGGCGTTTCGGCAGACCGCGGAGGCGGTGCGGCCGGGGGGTGAGGTGATCTGGCTCGGCAAGATCGACGTCACGCAAGATGTGAGTTTCCGCTGGGGGGCGTTGATGGGCGAGAAGCGATTTCGCCGCTCGAGCTACGGCGGGGCGCGGCCACGGCGCGACTTCCCTTTGCTGGCGCAGGCCTATCTCGACGGCCGGCTCAAGCTCGACGAACTGATCACCGGCCGCTGCACCCTCGACGGCATCAATGATGGCTTCGAGGCGTTGCGGCGCGGCCGCTCGATCCGCACGGTCGTCGAGTTCTAGAGCACGATCCGGAAAAGTGGAATCCGGTTTTCCGAAGAGATCATGCTCAAACAGAGAGATGAGATCATGATGCGATTCCATGCAATCGCATCATGATCCAAGCTCTCACAGCGTCGAACGTGCAAAACTTTCGATGTAGTCGATCAGGTTGTCGGACGCCGCGCCAGCGGCATCGACGCGGCGCTCGGCGACGGCTTCGGCGACGTCGGCATGCAGCCGCGCCGCGAGCGGCAGATCGGCCGCTTCCTTGTAATGCTGGTACCAGAATCGGCGCGACAGGCCGTGCATCAGGCCCATGGCGCGGGTGGCGAACTCGTTGCGTGATGCCGCGGAGATCAGTGTGTTGAACTGGTGATCCAGCCGCATGAACAGCAGATCGTCGGATTTTTCCGCCGCGCGCCGCATGCCGGCGGCGATCTCGGTGAACTGCGCGCGCTGCTCGCTGGTGGCGCGCTCGGCGGCGCCGCGCGCCATCAGCCGTTCCAACTCGCGCCGGACCTCGAGCAGGCGGAGCTGGGCCCGCAGGTCGATCTCGGACACCAGCACGCCGCGACGGGCCAGGATGTTGACGAGGCCGTCGCGCGACAGCCGCTGCAACGCCTCGCGAATCGGGGTACGGCCGATGTCGAGCCGCTTGGCGAGCACGAGCTCGGAGAGCGCGGTGCCGGGCGGCAGTTGCAGGGTCACGATCAGCTCTTCCAGCTCGGCATAGGCGCGATCGGTGAGGGTGACGTCGCCTTGCGGGAGCGGGGCCTGCGCGGCAGCGCGCGGCTTATCGGCGGCGGCGGACGATCGCCGCGCCGGCCGGCGGCTTCCGGCTGCGCGCGCGCGCACCGTGCTGGATCGCTTGTTCGAATCGGCCATCGGGGTCACGCGTGCTGCTGTACAGCAGATATCTCACATGCCCCGATGGCACTGACAAGGCCAGTCGATCAGCGCTACGCCGAATCCGGCCGTATGCAGCGAACAGCAGCGCATCATCAGTGCGAAATGCTCTCCAGCGTCCGGCCGCGGGTTTCCTCGCCGAGCAACAGCACCGCCAGCGCCGCCACCACGAACGCGCCGGCGCCCAGTGCGAACACGCCGCTCTGTCCCGCCGCAGGCAGGATCACGCCGATCACATAAGGGCCGATCAGTGAACCGATTCGGCCGACCGCGGAGGCAAAACCGGTTCCGGTGGCACGAACATGGGTCGGGTACAGTTCAGGCGTATAGGCGTAGAGCGCCGACCACATGCCGAACAGGAAGAACTGCATGCAGAGGCCGGCAATGATGAGCTGGGTCTGGTCCGCCGCCGAGCCGTAGAAGTGGCAGGCGATCGCGCCGCAGAGCAGGTTCATCACCAGCGTCGCCTTTCGGCCCCAGGATTCGACGAGCCACGCCGAGACCAGGAAGCCGGGGATGCCGGCGAGCGAAATCAGGATCGTGTAGAACACCGATTTGGTGATCGGGAATCCCTTAGCCTGCAGCAACGCGCCGAGCCACGTGGTCAGACCGTAGAAGCCGAGCAGCGCGAAGAACCACAAGGTCCACAACATCGTGGTCCGCTTGGCGTAGATGCCTGAAAACAGCGTCCTCAGGCCCGTCACTTCGGACGCGGGAGCGGCGGCCTGGCGCACGACCGGCGGCAGTTCCTTGCTGCCGAGACGATCGCGGACCCTGCTTTCAATGTCGCGCACGGTCGCTTCGGCCCGCTCGGAATGGCCGTGGGACGCGAGCCAGCGCGGCGATTCCGGAACGTAGCGTCGCACCACAAGCACGAAGACGGCCGGGACCGCCTGCAAGATGAAGACCCAGCGCCAGTCGGCGGCCTGCAGCACGAAGTAGGTCAGCAGGCCCGACGCGATGAAGCCGAGCGGCCAAAACCCTTCGAGGAAAGCGATGTAGCGGCCGCGGTTCTTGGCCGGCATGATCTCCGAGACCATCGACTGCGCGACCGGAAACTCCATGCCCATTCCGAAGCCGAGCAGCAGGCGGGATGCGCCGAGCGCGGTCGCCGTCGTGGACAGGCCGCAGCACAGGCTGCCCAATCCCCAGAAGATCATGCTGACCTGGAAGACGCGGGCGCGGCCGAAACGGTCGGCAAGCAGGCCGGCGGACGCAGCACCTACGAACATGCCGAGGAAGCTCATGCTGGACAGCAGCCCGGTTTCCGCCGTCGACAGGCCGAAGGTCTGTCGGATCGAGCCGAGCACGAAAGTCAGCGCGGCCAGGTCCATGCTGTCGAAGAACCATGCGGTTGCGATGATTCCGAAGATCCAGCGTTGATAGGAGGTCAGCGGCAGGCGCTCGAGCCGTGCCGCGATGTCGGCGACCTGCTGCGCTTGCGCGGTGCGCGCGACGGCGGCCGGAGCCCGGCTACCGGCCGATGTGGTGACGTCGGAAATGGTCATGGCTGTCCTCCCCAGGTGGACGTTGCTGGGCTCTTGTCGGCCCGTCCATGAAATGTCACACGGATAGCAGTGATATGTCAATTGGTGATCAGTGCGGAATTGGCGATGCGAACCCGGCTGCGGCGCCGGATGCGGCCGCGGATAAACCGGCGCGTGGCGCGGGCCTGCTGTGATCTGGTCGACAATCGGTGTCGCTTCGGAGGTCCTCCGGAGCGGCATCGCCACCCGGTTAACGGCATCCGAGAAATCGGGGGTTAACAGATAATCCGGCTTTAACGGGGGGCGGACTAAACGTCTCGTGATTGCACGCGCTGGAACCCGGCAGGTATCCGATGGCGCGTCCGGAGGAGGCGTTTTCCCTACCATGTCAATTCAGCTCGATTCGGATTTTGAGAACGACGATCGCGCGAGGGCGCAGATCGACGCGGCGGTGAGCTATCTGCTCAGGGACGCGACCGGCGTGGCGCGCGACCATGCCGTCGAGGCCATCGTCGAACTGGTTCGCGATATCGCAAGCCGGCCGCCCGGTCTCGACATGGCATCGCGGCAGCCGCTCATGAGCGGCGTCGCCTACAAGGACTATGTGATCGATGCCTACCGGCGCGATGTCGATCGCTGGCGCGCCACTATCCGCCGGTCGAACGGCAAGAAGATCCGGATCGCCTTTCCGCCCTCGGTGCGCGACGACGCAACGACGACGGCGGATGCGATCACCGCCGAGAAGGCCATCGAATTCGCCAGGCGGGCGATCGACATGGGCGAAGTAATCTGATCCGCACCGCCTGAAGGCTGCCGTCGTCGCGAAAATCTACCCGACGGCCGCCAAGCCTATGCTTGGGACGCGCGATGTGCTCCGATGCGGCGCCGCGCCGGTTCCGCTGCCGTTTGCGGAGACGCCGATCCATCGCTTCCCAGCCGAGAAAAGCCATGCCTTCCGAACTGCGTTCGCCCCGACTCGCCGTCCTGATCGACGCCGACAATGCATCTGCAAGGATCGCCGACGCGCTGTTCGAGGAGATCGCCAAGATCGGCGAGGCCAGCGTTCGCCGCATCTACGGCGACTTCTCCAATCCGCGATCCAAGGGCTGGGCCGACGTGCTGTCGAAGCACGCCATCATCCCCCAGCAGCAGTTCGCCTATACGACCGGAAAGAATGCGTCCGATATCACGCTGGTCATCGACGCCATGGACCTGCTGCACAGCGGCCGGTTCGATGGCTTCTGCCTGGTGTCCTCCGACAGCGATTTCACGCGCCTTGCCGCCCGCATCCGCGAGCATGGCATCGACGTGTTCGGGTTCGGCGAGCAGAAGACGCCGGAGAGCTTTCGGCAGGCCTGCCGCAGGTTCGTCTATACCGAGAATTTGCGCGGCGGGGTGACGAGCAATCAGGATGCGGCGGTGCGTGCCCAGCCGTTGCAGCCGCCTGACGCCGCGACGCCCATCCTCAAGAAGGTCATCGGCCAGATGGCGAGCGAGGACGGCTGGGTGACGCTCGGCGAGGTCGGACGGCAGCTCGCCAATCTGGCGTCCGATTTCGATCAGAGGACCTACGGCTTCCGCACCCTGGGTGAGCTGGTGCGCAGGACAAACGCCTTCGAGATCGAGTCCAAGGGTGGGACGATGCGAATCCGCGTCAAGCCGGCGGCTGCACCGCCGCCAAGGCCGCCAAGACGGCGAGCGCCGCGAAAACCTGCGGAATGAGCGGCCCGCGCCTGCTCTGATCCGCTTCAATCTGAACCGATCATGAATGCCGCTCGGACATCATCCGAAGCGGCATTTTCATGTGCGCAGGAACTGAAGGGAATTGCGCGCGGAACCGCAGTCTGCGCGCAAGTTGCGCTGTTGGAACTGGAACGTTCTCATTGCTTGCGATGTTGAAGGGCAGCTCACAACTCGGAGGAGGAGAATGATGAACAAGCGTTTTGCCGTTTCCCTTGTCGCTGCTGCGTCGCTGCTTGCGTCCGGTTCGGCCTTCGCGCAGTCCACGACCGCAGCGGGCGCCGCCAACGGTGCGCGGACCGGTGGTGAAATCGCAGGTCCCGTCGGCGAGATCGTCGGCGGCACAGTTGGTGCTGCGGTCGGCGCCGGCCTCGAGATTCCGAATGCGGTGATCGGATCGATCCCGCGCGGCGAGCCGTCGGTGGTGGTGCGCGAACGCGTCGTGGTCGGCGAGCCGCTGCCGGATACGGTCGTGCTGCACCCCGTGCCGCGCTACGCCGAATATCACTATGCGATCGTCAACGATCACCGCGTGATCGTGGATTCCCGCACCCGCAGGGTGGTGAGGGTTATCGACTGATCGCGCGCGGATTTCTGACCGTCGACATCCTCGCGGGCATATCGCCCGCGGGGATTCGTTTGTCCCATGAATACGGGCATGGCACAGGTCCGCTTTTGGCATGCACCGAGCGGTTGGCCTGACGGCGCGATCCCCTAGACTGGCCCCAACGAGCGGGCGCGGCCAGCGTCCGCCAAGAGCAGGGGATGGAAACATGGGTCGGAAGATCGCGATCGTCGGCGCGGGTGCGGTCGGCGGCTACGCCGGTGCGCATATGGTGCAGGCGGGTGAGGACGTCACCTTCATCGATCCCTGGCCCGAGCATGTCGAGCACATGCGCAAGCACGGGCTGCGCGTCACGCACGCGATGGACGTTGCGGAATTCTCGGTGCCGGTGCGCGCGCTGCACGTCACCGACGCGCAGCAACTGGCGAAGGAAAAGCCGGTCGACATCGCCTTCGTCTGCATGAAGTCATACGACACGGCCTGGGCGACAATGCTGATCCGGCAATATCTGGCGGCGGATGGTTACGTCGTGTCGCTGCAGAACTGCATGAACGAGGAGACGATCGCCGGCATTGTCGGCTGGGGCAAGACGCTCGGCTGCATCGCGAGCAGCATCACCGTCAATCTGCCCGAGCCCGGCCATATCCACCGCGGCGCGGGGAAGGGCGGGGCTGCGCACACCGTGTTTCGCGCCGGCGAGGTGCATGGCCGCATCACCGCTCGGGCGGAAGAGGTTTGCCGTCTCGTCGGCTATTCCGACAGCGCAAAAGTCACGGGCAATCTGTGGGGCGAGCGCTGGTCGAAACTGGTCGCCAATGTGATGGGCAACGGGCTGTCGGCCTGCACCGGCCTGCCGGGCGGTGAGGTGCTGCAAAGCGAACCGCTGCGCCGCTTCTCAACGCGGCTCGGCAGCGAGGCGATCCGGGTCGGGCAGGCGCAGGGCTATCAGCTGGAAGAAATCCTGCATCTGCCGCCCGAGACGATCGCGCGGGCCGGCGAGGGCGATGAGGCCGCGACCCGCGCCTGCGACGAGCAGCGCTTCAAGGATGCCAAGCGCACGTCATCGGCGCAGCGCCCCTCGATGGGCCAGGACATGCAGAAGGGCCGCCGCACCGAGATCGAGTTCCTCAACGGTTTTGTGGTGCGCGAGGGCGAGAGGCTCGGCATCACCTGCACGGCCAACGCCGCGCTGACCGATATCGTCAAGCGCGTCGAACGCGGTGAACTCGCGCCGGATCCGCGGCACATCACGGAGCTGCGGATGAATTGAGAGATGGGCTCCATGCCTCAGCGCTGACTGCCGTCATTGCGAGGAGCGAAGCGACGAAGCAATCCATCTCCCCATGTGTGCGGAGAGATGGATTGCTTCGCGTCGCTCGCAATGTCGGGGGAGATATCGTGGCAGATTGCCTACAGCAGCTGCCTCACCCCCATGCCGTTCATGAACCGCTCGCGGATCTGCACGGGGTCGCGGCGGGTGGTGCCGGTGCCGGGTTTGTCGTCGATGCGGACGCCGATCAGCGACGGCCCCGAGGCCTGTTTCGACTGCTCGATCAGGCGCTCGAAATCGTCCTCGTCGGCGGCCCAGGAGCTGTTGGCAAGGCCGCTGGCGAGCGCAAGCGCGACGACGTCGGCATGGCCGGCTGCAGGCGTCGGCTGCGCGCCCGTGATCTGGTAGATGCCGTTGTCCATCACCACCATTGTCAAGTTCTTCGGCGCCAGCGTTGCGATCGTCGAGAGGCAGCCGAGCTGCATCAACAGCGAACCGTCGCCTTCAAGCGCAAACACCAGCCGCTTCGGCTGCGCCAGCGCGACGCCGAGCGCGATCGGGAACGCAAGTCCCATGCTGCCCAGCATGTAAAAGTTCTGCGGGCGGTGGCCGGCGGCCCACAGGTCGAAATTGGTGTTGCCGATGCCGCCGATCACGGCCTCGTCCTTCAATTTGGCGACGAGGCGCTGGGTGAGGTCGAAGCGGTTCATCACCTTGGTGTTGCGCGCGTGGGCGTTGGTCATTGCGGCGCTCACTTGTCGAAGGTTTTGCCGCCGGTCAACAGCGGCGAGAGGATCAGCGCCACCGGCGCCTGGGTGGCGACGGCCTGCTTGATCGAGCGGTCGGCGATGAATTCGAGCTCGTCGAGCCGGGTGATGGTGTGATGTTCCATAGCCAGCGAATCCAGCACCGGGCGCATGGTGCGGCAGACCAGCGCCTGGCCGTAATTGAACTCGCCGAGCGTGCCGCGCTCGGAGACAAACATGATCAGCGGGATCTGGTAGGGCACCGCGAGCGAGGCCAGCACGTTGGCGAGCGTCGCAAAGCCCGAGGTCTGCATCAGCACCGCGCCGCGCATGCCCGCCATCCAGGCGCCGGAGACGATGCCGACGGCCTCTTCCTCGCGCGCGGTCGGAAACGTCGTGAAATAGGGATCGGCGTGCAGGTTCTTGATCAGCGTGGTCAGCACCCGGTCGGGCACATAGGGCACCAGCTTGATCTCGTTCCGCTTCAGCGTCTGCAGCACGATGCCGTGCCAGGTAGCCTTGTCCTGAGGCGAGGCTTGTTCCGCGGCCGCCATCCCATTCTCCCTGTTCGCGCGCGACGCTTAAGGCCGCTTGCGACACGCAACTTGACGCGGTGCATGCGATTGTCAACATGCCGCGGCCGCAACGCGATCTGCGGAATTCGGCCATCCCAGCGCCGAACCAACGTGCGATAGAGGCTTAACGATAAAGGGACGGAACGATAAAGGGACGGGAGGCGTCGATGGCCGGATGGGTCTGGCGGATCGCCATTGCGGCAGCGGCCATGGTGATGGCCGGCCTTGCGTCTGCGCAGCCGTTCCCGACCAAGGCCGTTCACATTCTCGTCCCATATCCGCCTGGCGGCGGCGTCGATGTGCTGACGCGGACGCTGGCCGAAGCGGTGTCAAAATCCTGGACGCAGTCGATCGTAGTCGAGAATCGGCCGGGCGCCGGCGGGGTGATCGCCTCGCAGGCGATCGCGACCTCCGCACCAGATGGTTACAACCTGATCATGGTGGCGAGCGGCCACGCCACCAATCCGTTCCTTTATCCAAAACTGCCCTACGACACCTTCAAGGACTTTTCGCCGATCTCGCTGCTCGCGTCATCGCCGAACGTGCTGCTGGTGCGCGCGGACTCGCCGTTCAAGTCGGTCGGCGACGTCATCGCTGCGGCGAAGGCAAAACCGGGTAGCCTGTCCTTCGCCCATGCCGGCAACGGCACCTCGACCCATCTGGCCGGCGAGCTGCTCAAGAGCCTTGCGAAGATCGATCTCAACGCGATCCCCTACAAGGGCGGCGCGCCCGCGATCAACGATCTGCTTGGCGGACAAATCCCGATGTCGTTCAACAACGGGCCGGAATCGGTCGGGCAATTGCAGGCCGGCACGGTTCGCGCGCTGGCGGTGACGACGGCGTCGCGTGCGCCGTTCCTGCCAGACGTGCCGAGCATGTCGGAGACCGTGCCGGGCTACGACACCGAGGTGTGGTGGGGCCTGATCGGCCCTGGCGGCATGCCCGCCGATCTCGTCGCAAGAATCTCGCACGATTTCGTCGCGGCAGTGAACACCGAGGCCGTGAAGGAGCGTCTCGGCAAGCTTGGCGCGATCCCGATCGGCTCGACGCCGGAGACATTCGCAGCCAAGATCAAGGCCGACTACGACAAATGGGGGCCGATCATCAAGGCCGCCGGCATGAAGGCGGAGTGAGCCGATGGCTGCGTCAGAGATTCCCGCCTGCCTGCCGCCGCGTCCGGTGACGCCGCCCAGAGAGAAGTTGCCGCCGAAGGCCTGCGATACCCATGCGCATGTGTTCGGCCCGGCGGACCGCTTTCCCTATGCCACTGATCGCAGCTACACGCCGCCGGATGCGCCGCTTGCGACCTATCTCGGCATGCTCGATGCGCTCGGTTTCACCCGCGGCGTGCTGGTGCAGGGCAGCGCGCACGGCCACGACAACTCGGCGATGCTGGACGCGCTGCAGCGCGAGCCGGCGCGGCTGCGCGGCGTCGCGGTGGCCGATGCCGATGTCGCGGCGGGCACGCTGCGGCAATGGCACGTGCTCGGCGTCCGCGGCCTGCGCTTCAATCATTTCTTCCGCGGCGGGCAGCTGCACTATCGCGGCGGCATTCCGCTCGGCGTCGCCGAGACGCATGCGCCCGTGATGGCCGAGCTCGGCTGGCATCTGCAGCTCTGGATCGATGTGAAGGACTTGCCTGACACGATCCCGACGCTGAAGGCGCTGGGCCTGCCGGTCGTGGTCGATCACATGGGCCGCACCGACGCGCGCGCCGGCACCAACACCGAAGGTTTCCAGAGCCTGCTGCGTGCGGTCGGCGAGGGCTGGTGCTGGGCCAAGCTTTCCGGCGCGCATCGCCTGAGCCAGCAAGCGCCGGATTATCCGGATGCGCGGCCGTTCCACGAGGCGCTGGTCGCGGCCAACTCCGAGCGGCTGGTGTGGGGCGGCGACTGGCCGCATCCGCGGGTCGAGGGTGAGATGCCCGACGCCGGCCATCTGCTCACGCTGTTCCAGGAGTGGACGCCGGATGCGGCGGCCCGGCACCGCATCCTCGTCGACAATCCCGCAAAACTCTATGGCTTCCCAAACTGAGAGCTGTCCGAAGACATGACCGTCAACAACAAGCGCGTGTTCTACGTCAAATACCTCGCCCACGAGATCTACGTCGAGATCCTGAAGAAGCGGCCGGACGTCCGGCTCGACCGTCTCGAGAACGACACACCGGAGACGCAGTTCGCGCCGGTTCTCGCCGACGCGCATGCCTATCAGATCGGCGCGGCGCGCGATGAGCTGGCACCGCATTTCCATGCCCATGCCGAGCTGTTGAAGCGCGCGCCGAACCTTTTGATCGTGTCGTCGAACGGCGCCGGGTTCGATCCCGTCGATGTCGATGCCTGCACGGCGGCGGGCGTGCTGGTGGTCAATCAGTCCGGCGGCAATGCCAATTCGGTCGCCGAGCACGCGCTCGGCATGATGCTGACGCTGTCGAAACGGATCATCCAGTCCGACCGCCGGCTGCGCCGCGAGGCCAATGTCAACCGCAACGACCTGATCGGCAACGAGCTGAAGGACAAGACCGTCGGCATCGTCGGCCTCGGCAATGTCGGCCGCCGCATCGCCGAGCTGTGCAAGGGCCTGCTGCACATGAAGGTGATCGCCTACGATCCGTATCTCACGGCGGAAGAGATGGCGAAGCGGGGCGGCGAGAAGGTCGAGCTCGACGATCTCTTGCGCCGCGCCGATTTCGTCTCGATCTCCTGCCCGCTGGACAGCAAGAGCAGAAGCATGATCGGCGCGCGCGAATTCGCGCTGATGCAGCCGCACGCCTATTTCGTCACCACCGCGCGCGGCTTCATCCATGACGAGAAGGCCTTGGAAGACGCGCTGCGCGAAAAACGCATCGCCGGTGCCGGCCTCGACGTCTGGTCCAAGGAACCGCCGCCACCGGATCATCCGCTGCTGCAGTTTGACAATGTGCTGGCGAGCCCGCACACCGCCGGCGTCACCCGCGAGGCGCGGATGAACATGGGCCGCATCGCGGCCGAGCAGATCCTCGACGCACTCGACGGCAAGCGCCCGCCACGCATCATCAACCCCGAGGTCTGGCCGGTCTACGCGAGACGGTTCGAGAAGGCGTTCGGGTTTATGCCGGGGTAGGTGATCCGCGGCATCGGCGCTTGATGTCTCCACGTCCACCGGCCGTGGGCTCCCTCTCCCGCCTGCGGGGGAGGGGGGTGGGGGCTCTCTCCGCGAGTCGCATCGTGGAGAGAGCCCCCACCCGGATCGCATCTGCGATGCGATCCGACCTCCCCCGCAAGCGGGAGAGGTGGAGCGTGCCGTGCGGCCAAAAAACCGTCGGAGAAAATCTCCTTCGCCGGAACCTCGATCGGGACAACAAACCCACTGTCAAACCACCGCTCCGCAACGCGTCCGTTGTTATTTTCCCTGAGATATCGACGGCTTAGGGCGAAATCGCCATTTTCCAGGTGTGCCCGACCATTCCGGGCGTGGAAGGAAAATGTGCCATGCGACAGGTCCAGTCATACCTCCGTGCAGCTCCGGCCAGGATCGGCCGCCGCATTGCGCAGATCGTCGCGATCGCTGCCGCCAGCCTGCCGCAGGCCGGCGCGTAAGTTTTCCACCGTGCGCCGCAACCGCGCGGCGAATTAACTCAACATCGCCTCGCGTCAGTGCTAGCACGTGAACCCCGGGCTCTGCCCCCGCAGCAGGGAGGGTTCCATGTCACGCTTCGTCGTTCATTTCATGAAGGACGTGCTCGGCGGCAATGGCCGCCAGCGCGAGGTCTGTCAGGGCGCGCTCGAGATCGACGCCTCGAGCGAAGGCCAGGCCACCGAGATGGCCAAGCTCAAATTCTGTCAGGAGCAGGCGCTGTGCGACTGGTCGCTGCACGCCGACCGCATCCGGATCGAAGCCGCCGACTTGCAAGTGACCTGACGCTAGGTCGAGATCAGCCGCATCCGCTCTGCGCTCCCTCTCCCGCTTGCGGGGGAGGGCAATCGCATATGCGTCTGTTGCAGAAGTCCGGAAATGCCGATGCGATAGTCCCGGGGGGAGGGCGTCTGCACGATTTCTGGATAATCGAAGAATACCGCTGAGTTGCCCGTCGAGTCAAGTTGCCGTGTCCGCCGGCTACTTTGCATGGGGTTGTTTTCGATATTTTGGCAGTGCAACCCTGCGACGACCTCTCCCGCAAGCGGGAGAGGTGCAGCTGGTCTGCCGCGAGACCGGAGCCAAACGCGGCCAAGCTCGTCGCTTGTTACTCCGGCAGGACGCGCACGGCACCCTTGGCCGCGCTGCTCGCGAACGCCGCATAGGCCTTCAGCGCGGTCGAGACGGCGCGCTTGCGCGGTGCGGCCGGCTTCCACGCAGCTTTGCCCTTGGCTTCCATCGCCGCACGACGGCGCTTCAGTTCGGCGTCGTCGACCCTGAGGTTGACCTTGCGGTTCGGGATGTCGAACTCGATGATGTCGCCTTCCTCGACCAGGCCGATCAGGCCGCCCTCGGCGGCTTCCGGCGAGACGTGGCCGATCGACAGGCCGGACGATCCGCCGGAGAAGCGGCCGTCGGTGATCAGCGCGCAGGCCTTTCCAAGTCCCTTCGACTTCAGATAGCTGGTCGGGTACAGCATCTCCTGCATGCCCGGACCGCCGCGCGGACCTTCATAGCGGATCAGCACGACATCGCCGGCCTTCACCTTGTTGCCCAGGATGGCGTCGACCGATGCGTCCTGGCTCTCGAAGATGCGGGCCGGACCGGAGAACTTCAGGATGCTCTCGTCGACGCCGGCGGTCTTCACGATGCAGCCATCTTCCGCCAGATTGCCGAACAGCACGGCGAGACCGCCATCCCTGGAATAGGCGTGCTCGGCGTTGCGGATGACACCCTTGGCGCGGTCGAGATCGACCTCGTCGAAGCGGCGATCCTGGCTGAACGCCTCCTGGGTCGGCACGCCGCCCGGCGCGGCGCGGTAGAAGTTGCGCACCTTGTCGCTTGAGGTCCGCACCACGTCCCAGCGGTTCAGCGCGTCGTCGAGCGTCGCGGCGTGCACGGTCGGGCCGTCGGTGGTGAGCAGCCTGGCACGGTCGAGCTCACCGAGGATCGCCATGATGCCGCCGGCGTGATGCACATCCTCCATGTGGACGTCCTGCACCGACGGCGCGACCTTGCAGAGCACCGGCACCTTGCGCGACAGACGATCGATGTCGGTCATCGTGAACGGCACCTCGCCCTCGCGCGCGGCGGCGAGCAGATGCAGCACGGTGTTGGTCGAGCCGCCCATCGCGATGTCGAGCGTCATCGCGTTCTCGAACGACTTGAAGTTCGCGATATTGCGCGGCAGCACCTTGGCGTCGTCCTGCTCGTAATAGCGGCGGGCGAGATCGACGATCAGATGGCCGGCCTCGACGAACAGGCTCTTGCGGTCGGCATGGGTCGCCAGCACCGAGCCGTTGCCGGGCAGCGCGAGGCCGAGCGCCTCGGTCAGGCAGTTCATCGAGTTTGCGGTGAACATGCCGGAGCAGGAGCCGCAGGTCGGGCAGGCCGAGCGCTCGATCACCTCGACCTCTTCGTCCGACACGTTGGAGTCGGCGGCCGCCACCATCGCGTCGATCAGGTCGACCGCGCGCTTCTTGCCCTTGAGCAGGATCTTGCCCGATTCCATCGGGCCGCCCGAGACGAACACGGTCGGGATGTTGAGCCGCAGCGTCGCCATCAGCATGCCGGGCGTGATCTTGTCGCAGTTCGAGATGCAGACCATCGCGTCGGCGCAATGCGCATTGACCATGTATTCGACGCTGTCGGCGATCAGTTCACGCGAGGGCAGGCTGTAGAGCATGCCGTCATGGCCCATCGCGATGCCGTCATCGACCGCGATGGTGTTGAACTCTTTTGCCACGCCGCCGGCCTTCTCGATCTCGCGCGCGACGAGCTGGCCGAGGTTCTGCAGATGCACGTGTCCCGGCACGAACTGGGTGAAGGAGTTGACCACCGCGATGATCGGCTTGCCGAAATCCTCGTTCTTCATGCCGGTGGCGCGCCAGAGGCCGCGAGCACCCGCCATGTTGCGGCCGTGGGTGGTGGTGCGGGAGCGATAGGCGGGCATCGTAAATCCTTGGGCTATGGGCATTTTTTAGGGGAGATGGGGTCCTTATGCCTGCCCGGGCCTGCGGATTCAAGCGCTGAACCGCATGGCAGAACCCCGCTATTCGGACCATTCCGACGGGCCAGCTTGATCTCAGCCGGCCCCGCGCATTAGCTGGACGGACCGGGAAGCCGGACAGCAAGACAATGAACAAGAACAACCAAAAGGGAGAGACGCGTGGCAAGGCTGCCCCTGATTGATTCGGAGGCGACCGGCGGAGACATCCGCGCCGCGTTCGACCGAATGCCGGTCAAGCTCAACATCTTCCGCATGATGGCCCATGCCGAGGCCAATGCGATTCCCGTGATGCGGCTCGGCAATTCGATCCTGCACAAGCAGAAGCTGTCGGCGGTCAACCGCGAGCTTCTGATCCTGCAGGCCGCGCAGCTCGAGGGCGGCGCCTATGAGTGGCGCCAGCATGTGCCGATCGCGCTCGGCGTCGGCGTGACGCAGGCGCAGATCGATGCGGTGGAGCGCGGCAATTACGACGATGCTGCACTTGATGCGGCCGAGCGCGCGCTGCTCGGCTTCGGCCGCGAGGTGGTCGAGAAGGTGCGCGTCAGCGATGCCGCCTTTACCGCTGTGCGCAAACACTTCAGCGACCAGGAAATCGTCGAGGCGATCGTCGCGGTCGGCTTCTACATGATGATGGCGCGGCTGACGGAGGCGACCGAGACCGATCTCGATCCGGCCGCCGGCATGGCCGTCTACGAGGGCGGCAAGAAGCGGAGCTGATGAGATGTCGGACACGTCACAAGACTCCAAGCCGGAGCGCTATGTCCGTCCCCTGAGCGCGGAATCGTCAGGCATCGCGCCGGGCAGGGGACGTCTCAACGGACGCCGCATTCTGGTGGTCGGCGGCGGCCAACGCGTGTTCGATGCCGCGACCGATCCGATCGGCAACGGCCGCGCCATGAGCCTGCTGTTCGCGCGCGAGGGCGCGCATGTCGCGGTCGCCGACCTCAATCGCGCCTCCGCCGAGGATACGGTCGCGCGTATTGCCGATGACGGCGGCCGCGCGTTCGCGATCGCCGCCGACGTCACCAACGAGGCCGATGTCATCAGGATGATCGACGAGGCGCACCGCGCCATGGGCGGGCTCGACGGCATGGTGCTGAACATCGGCACTTTCGGCAAGACCGGGCTCGACAATGTCAGCGCCGAGGAGTGGAACAGGATCTACGACGTCAACGTCCGCGGCCCGATGCTGTGCTGCCGCGCTGCCTTGCCGAAATTCGCGGACGGCGGCGCGATCGTCTTCATCTCCTCGATCGCGGCACTGAAGGCGGGATCGCAGATGGCGGTCTATGATTCCTCCAAGGCTGCGCTCGGCGGTCTGATGCGCAACATCGCGCATGCCGGTGCGCGGCGCGGCATCCGCGCCAATCTGGTCTATCCCGGGCTGGTCGACACCCCGAACGGCCGCGACGCCGGCGCCGGCCGGCCATCGCGCGGCAAGGGGCATGTCCCGTTCGGCCGTCAGGCCACGGCGTGGGAGATCGCCTACGCCGTGCTGTTCTTCATGTCGGATGAAAGCGTCTACGTCACCGCGCAGACGCTGGCGGTGGACAGCGGGCTCAGCGGTTTGTGAGCGGCGGGGAGGGCGCATGAGTGCATTGTTCGGCAAGGTCTGTCAGAACGGCTACGTCGTTCGCGACATCGATGCGGCGCTGGAGTTCTGGACCGAGACGCTGCGGGTCGGGCCATTCTTCCTGATCCCCTCGGTCAAGGTCGACTGGTTCCGCTATCGCGGCGTGGACTCCGCGGTCGAGATGTCGATCGCGCTGGCCAATTCCGGCGACCTGCAGATCGAGCTGATCCAACAGCGCAACGACGCGCCGTCGATGTATCTGGATTTTCTGGCGCGCCACGGCGAGGGCCTGCAGCACATGTCGTACTGGAGCACGGACTACCAGTCGCTCTACAATCGCGCCATCGCGGCAGGCTTCACGATCGGTCATGAAGGCCAGATCGGCGGCCCCAACGGACGCTTCGCCTATTTCGACACCGCCGGCCACGCCGGCACCGTGATCGAGATCTCAGACATCTCGGGATCGAAGGGGCGGTTCTTCGAGAAGATCAGGACCGTGGCCGCGACTTGGGACGGCTCGGACCCGATCCGCGTGGTGGGCTGACGCGGCTATTCCGCGGCGAGGCTGGTCGGCACCGGGATGCCGACCCTGGGGCGCGTTTTGGCCGCGCGCCGGTTCTTCTTGCTGAAACGGCTGCCGGCCAGCAGCGAAGCGGCGGCGCGAAGTTGCTCGCGCAGCCATTGATTGGTGGTGTCGCCCTCGGCGGTGGCATGCCAATACAGATAATTGACGTGCGGGCTGATCGGGAACGGGCAGGGGAAGCACTGCAACAGCCCGGGATCCTCCAGCACGGAGGCGGCGCTTTCCGACGCGGTCAGCAGCATGTTGCTGCGGCTCACGACATGGCAGGCGGTCGCGAAATTCTGGCAGGTCAGGCGAACGGTACGCGTCAGGCCGAGGCGCTGGAACTGGAAATCCTCGAACGACAGGCCGCTGCGCCGCGACGTCACGCAAACATGCTCCATGCGCAGATACGCCTTCTTGTCGAGCCTTGTGCCGAGTTCGGGGTGGCCGCGCCGCGCGAACACCGCGATATGTTCGGTCAGGATCTGCTCGCGCCGCACCTCCGTCGAGAGCGGCAGCAGCGTATCGATCGCGACATCCAGCGTGCCGGCGGCAAGCTCGCGCTCCAGATTGTTGCGCTCGCTGCGCACGGTCGCGATCTCGACCAGCGGCGCCACCGTGCTGATCCGGTTGATCAGCGCGCTCAGCATCGGCGCCTCGAGATTGTTGCGCAGACCGATCACGAACCGCTTCGGCGTCTTCGCCGGATCGAAGCGGTGGGTGTGGGTCAGCGTCGTCTCAAGGCCGTTGAGTGCCTGGCGCACCGTGGTGATGATCTGGCGTGCAAGCGGCGTCGGCGTCATCACGTGGTTGCGGCGCACGAACAGCGGATCGTTGAACATCGCGCGCAGCCGGCCCAGCGCATGGCTCACCGCGGGCTGCGTCAGATTGAGGCGAAAGCAGGCCCGGCTGACGCCGCCCTCGGAATAGATCGCGTCGAACACGACGAACAGGTTCAGGTCGACGTCGCGTACATGCATGGAAATGATCTACCCGTATCCGTCGAATGCATTTGACGAATACTAGTCGGCACTCTTAAAGTCTCAAGCAAAATAATACCTGGAGGAAACGATGAGCGTGCAATCGCCATCGCGCGGCGTTGCTGTCCCTGCGGCATCATCTCGCTCGGGCACAATGTTCGCAAAGCCGAGCCAGGAGCAGATCGTGCTCCTGATCACGATCGCGCTTCTGGTCGTGTTCGGCCTGACGCTGAACGGCTTTGCCACCGTCTCCAACCTCCTGAATCTGTTGCGGAGTATCTCCATCCTCGGCGTGCTCGGCCTCGGCATGGGGCTGATCGTGATCAGCCGCGGCATCGACCTCTCCGAGGTCGCGATCATGGCGGGTTCCTGGGCGATCGCGCTGATCGAGATGCAGAACGGCATGCCTGTTTTCACGGCAGTGCTGCTGGCGTTGGCGATTGCGGTCCTGATCGGCGTCGTCAACGGCGTGATGGTCGCCTTCGTCGAGGCGCCGGCGCTGTTCGTGACGCTGGCGGCGGGCTTCGTGATCTATGGCCTTGCGTTCTGGATCGCGCCGGCCTGGGTGGTCTACGCGCCGAAGGATGCGCCGGGCCTGATGTATCTCGGCGCCGGACGGCTGTTCGGCATCCCGGTTCCGATCCTGGTGTTCGCGGTCTGCGCGATCGCGATGCACCTGTTCCTGTCTCGCACCTCGATCGGCCGCTTCATCTATGCGCAGGGCGACAATCCGGAGGCCGCACGGCTGACCGGTGTCCCGCTGCGGCCGCTGATCGTGCTCGAGCACGTGCTGGTTGCACTGCTCGCCTGGATTGCAGGCCTGGTCTGGGTCGGCACCACAGGCAGCATGCAGATGGCGATCACCCAGGGCACCATGATCTTCGACGTCGTGCTGGTCGTCGTGATCGGCGGCATCAGCCTGATCGGCGGCCGCGGCAGCGTGTTCAGCGTCGTGGTCGGCTGCGTCCTGATTGGCACGCTGCTCAACGCCTTCACCATCATGGACGTCAACAGCGAGGTGCAGAACATCGTCAAGGGCGTGGTGCTGCTGGCCGCCATCGTGCTCGACAACTGGCTGCATCCCCGCGACGAGGAGACCGCGCGGCAGGGCGACTAAAGGAAGGCGACTGAAGCAAGACGACTGAGCGCGCCCCTCGCGCCAATCAATCAGAACAATTCCCAATCAATCAAAAGAATTTTGTGTGGAGGAGACGATGAAGACGACCAAGTTCTGGACGATCCTGCTCGCCGGCGCGACGCTGGCCACGATGCCGTTTGCGGCATCCGCGCAGGAGGAAGGCACCAAGACCGCGCGCGAGCTGCGCGCCGTCTACGACAAGGCGCTGCAGGGCAAGACGATCGCCTATCTGCCGATCGCGCTCGGCGTGCCGCTGTCCGACGAATGGGGCCGGGTGGTGCAGGAAGAGGCCGAGTGGCGCGGCATGAAATACGTCGTGCGCGATCCCAACAACAACCCCTCGGCGATGCAGCAGGCGCTGACCGCGCTGGTCGACCAGAAGCCCGACGTGCTGATCGTGCAGAATCCGAGCGTCACGCTGTTGATGAAGGACCTCAAGCGCGCCGAAAGCCAGGGCACGCATGTGATCCAGATCAACATGTCCTCGAACTACAAGTCCGGTGCCTTTGTCGGCGCCGACTGGCGCGAGATCGGCAAGATGCTCGCGAGCGAAACCGTGAAGGCCTGCGGCACCGGCTCCGGCAAGTCGGGCAAGGTCCAGATCGTGCAGGGGGAACTGACCGCGGCCGCCAGCGTCGACCAGGTGGGCGGCATCATGGAGGTCTTGAACAAGGATCCCAACATCAAGGTGGTCTCGAACCAGGCCGCCAACTGGGACGCCAACACCGCGCTCAATGTCACCGCAACCGTGATCCAGCAGCATCCTGACCTGTGCGCCTCGATCGGCTTCTGGGGCATCATGGAGTCGGGCGCGGCGCAGGCGATCCGCAACGCCGGCAAGATCGACGACGTCAAGGTGTTCGCCTCGGGTGAAGGCTCGCAGCTCGATTGCGACCAGGTCAATTCGGGCAATTTCTACAAGTTCCTGAGCTACAAGGCGACCGAGCAGGGCCATGACCTGATGTTCGCCGCCGAAACCCTGCTGGTATCCGGCGAGAAGCCGGGCGGGCGCAATCTCGTCTACTACACGCGGCCGATCTGGCTCGACAAGTCGAACGCCTCGGGCGCCAACTGCTTCGCGCTACCCAAGAAAAACTAACAAGGCGCGAGACAGCCGGCGCGGGGGGCATTCCCGCGCCGGCTGTATCACAAGCATGATCCGGAAAAGTGGAAGCCGGTTTTCCGAAAGATCATGCTCAATAAGAGAACGAGATCACGATGGGAGTTCTCACATCATGATCGAGGGAGTGCTTTGACGATGTCGATGGCTGTCGATTCCTTTGCCGCATCGGTGCGGCGGTTCTCGCCCCGGCTTTTGCTGTCCGAGCTGTTGCTCAAGCAGTGGTTCGAGCCGGTGGTTCCCTTCACCGTGATGGTCGGGCTGTGGACCTATTTCGCGCTCACCATTCCCGACTACGCCTCGGTGCAGAACTCGGTATCGCTGCTGCGGCTGTTCGCCGAATTCGGCTTTGTCGCGCTCGCGATGGGCTTCTGCCTCGTCACCGGGGGCATCGATCTCTCCGTCGGCGCGATCTTCGCGCTGTGCAATTTTGCAGCACTGTATTTCCTGCTGGTGCGCGAATGGCCGGTCGGTCTGGCTATTCCGGCGACGCTGGCGGTCGGCGCGCTGCTCGGCAGCATCAACGGCTTCCTGATCGGCTTCCTGAAGACGCGGCCGTTCCTGACCACGCTGGTGACGCTGATCATCCTGCGCGCCTCGGTCAATCTGCTCAACACCAGCTATGCTCAGGTGTTCGCGACCAACTCGGTCGAGAGCGACGCGTGGGACTTCGTCGGCGGCGGCAGCGTGCTCGGCATTCCCATCAATGCGGCGACGCTGTTCGTGGTGCTCCTGATCTGCCACATCTTCCTGTCGCGCTCGCGCTATGGCTGGCATCTCACCGCGATCGGCGCCAGCCGCAAGGCGGCGCGCCACGCCGGCATCCGTGTCCGCCTGATGCTGTTCATGACCTATGTGCTGTCGGGCACGCTGTGCGCGGCGAGCGGCATCTTCTACGCTGCACGTCAGGCCTCGACAGATTCCACCACCGGCGTCGGCTGGGAGTTCCAGGCGCTCACCGCCGTGGTGCTCGGCGGCGTCTCGCTGGCCGGCGGCAAGGGCACGGTGTGGCGGGCCATGATCGGTGCGCTGATCATCTTCCTTCTGATCAACGGCCTCGTGCGCATGGGCATCCCGGGCTACGTCACCTCGGCAGTGACCGGCATGATCCTGCTCGCCGCCGTTGGCATCGACGTCAAATGGTCGAAGAACCGCGGCAAGGCGATCCAGAAGATTTATGTCAACCCGGCCTTCGTGCCGCTGGCCTCGGCGCCGGCGGTGCAGCCCGGCGCGACATCGCCCTACGCGCAGAACGACCGGCTGATCAACGCGCAGGCGATCGGCGTCGACCAGGTCGAGGGGCCCGAGGATGTCATCCTCGACCGCCAGGGCCGGCTCTACGGCTCGACCCGCGACGGCAACGTGATCCGCTTCTCCGGGCCCGACTTCAAGACCCGCGAGGTGTTCGCCCATATCGGCGGGCGGCCGCTCGGCATGCAGTTCGATCGCGACGAGAATCTGATCGTCGCGGTCGCCGGCATGGGCGTCTACGGCGTCGCGCCCGATGGCGGCATCTTCAAGGTCACCGACGAGACCAACCGTACCTGGTACAAGCTGAACGACGATTCCCGGCTGCGCATGGCCGACGACCTCGACATCGCGCCCGACGGCAAGATCTATTTCAGCGACTGCACCACGCGCTACGAGATGACCACCAACACCCTCGACATTCTCGAGGGCCGGCCGAACGGTCGCGTGGTCTGCTACGACCCGGCGACCAAGACCACGCGCACCGTGATCAACCACTTCTATTTTCCGAACGGGATCTGCGTCTCGCATGACGGCAAGTCGATCCTGATCGCGTCGACCTCGCTGTGCAAGGTGTTCCGCCACTGGATCGAGGGGCCGAACAATGGCAAGACCGAAGTGCTGATGGACGAACTGCCGGGCAACCCCGACAACATCAACCGCGCCTCCGACGGCACCTATTGGCTGGCACTGGTCGGTATTCGCACGCCGACCTTCGATCTCGCCGCGCGAAAACCCGGCTTCCGGCTGCGCATGGTCAAGCAGGTGCCGACCGACGAGTGGCTGGCGCCGGCGCTCAACCATGGCTGTGTGCTGAAGTTCAACGAGCAGGGCGAGGCGCTGGAGTCGTGGTGGGACCCGACCGGCATCTCGCATTCAACGTTGACCTCGATGCGCGAGCACGAGGGCTATCTCTATCTCGGCGGGCTCGAGAACAACCGGATCGGCCGCATCAAGCTCGACGGCGTCGACGACAGCTGGACCGGCTACGATGCGTATTGGGGCGCAAAGAGCAGGGTGGCGAAATAATGGGATTTTTCGATCATCTGCTGCGCGACATCAGAAGCGTCATCGACCGCGACGGTGGCCAGAACGCGATCCCGCCGCTCGACGGCGCGATGAGCCCGAACGACCGGCTCGACGCCGCCGTGCCGATTGGCGAGCCGCTGCCCGGCATCGACGACGTTATCGCGACCGGCGACGGCGCGGTCTATGTCTCCGCCGGAAGGCAGGTGCTGAAGCTCAGTGGCAACGATCTCTCGACCCGCACTGTTGTCGCCGAGTTCGAGGACGATGCCGGCGGGCTGGCGCTGCATCCGGACGGCCGCCTGCTGGTCTGCGTCGCGGGCAGGGGGCTAGCCGCGATCGATCCGGCAAAGCCCGATCCGCGCTGGCTGGAGGCTGCCGGCGGCAGCGCGCTGACCGGGCTGTTGTCGGTGACGGCGGCGCCCGATGGCCGCATCTATGCCGTCGAAGGCAGCGCCGGCCGCCGCCCAGGCGAGTGGCGGCATGATTTGATGGAAAAGCGCGCCAATGGCCGCCTCGTGAGCTGCGGTGCCGGCCTCGACAATCCGCAGGTGCTGCTGCGCGACCTGGCGTATCCCTATGGCGTCAGCGTTTCGGACGACGGCAAGAGCCTGTGGCTCACGGAGAGCTGGGCGCATCGGCTCAGCCGCTTCGCGCTTGCCGGTGACGGACTTGGCCCGCGCGAGACCGTCGCCGCCAATATGCCGGGCTATCCGGCGCGGCTGCATCCGGATGGCCATGGTGGCCTGCTGCTCGGCATGTTCGCGCGCCGCACGCATCTGATCGAGTTCGTGCTCAAGGAAGACGATTTCCGCGAGGAGATGATGGCGACGATGCCGCCGGATTACTGGGTGGCGCCGGCGCTCACCGGCGGCAGCGATTGCCTGGAGCCGATGCAGATCGGCAGCGTCAAGGCGCTCGGCATCCAGAAGCCCTGGGCGCCGCCGCGCTCCTATGGCCTGCTGGTGCATCTCGACGCCGATGGCGAGGCCAGCGACAGCCTGCACAGCCGCGCCGGCGGCCGCTTCCACGGCATCACTGCCGCCTGCGCCACGCCCTCGGGCGTCGTGATCGCCGCGCGCGGCGCCGGACGGCTGCTGCGCTATACGGGAGAGCTGCGATGAATGACGGCGTGATGCAGGCCACGACCGCGCCCCAGTCCGCAACCCGCGAGCCGGTGCTGCGGATCACTAGCGGCTCGAAAATCTATGGCGGCGTTCACGCCATCGAGGGCGTCAATTTCGATCTCTATCCCGGCGAGGTGCACGCGCTGGTTGGCGAGAACGGCGCCGGCAAGTCGACGCTATGCAAGGCGATCGCGGGCGCGATCAATCTCACCTCCGGCGACTATCTGCTCGACGGCAAGCCTGCCAATTTCGAGCAGCCGCGCGACGCGCTCGATGCCGGCATCTGCATGGTCTATCAGGAGACCAGCCTGGTGCCGACCATGACGGCGGCGCAGAACATCGAGCTCGGCAACGAAAAGCTGCTGACGCGCTTCCGCACCCTGAACATCCAGGCCCAGCAGCTGCTGCAGTCGCTCAACTTCCACGTCGATCCGGCAACGCCGGTGGCGCTGCTCGGCACCGCCAAGAAGCAGATGGTGGAGATCGCGCGCGCGATCTACAACAAGGCGCGCATCATCATCTTCGACGAGCCGACCGCGTCGCTGACGCCGGAGGAGATCGTCCACTTCTTCCATCTGGTGCGCGACCTGCGCGCCCGCGGCGTCTCGATCATCTACATCTCGCATGCGCTGGAGGAATCGCTGCAGATCGCCGACCGCATCACCGTGCTGCGCGACGGCAAGCTGGTGATCACGGCGCCCGCCAAGCAGCTCACCCGCGACGCGCTGGTGCAGCACATGGTCGGGCGCGAGGTGGCGCAGGCGGTCTACGGCCGCAAGGAGAAGACCCATCAGCGCCGCGAGAAGGTGCTGACGGTCGAGAACGTCACCATGGGCATGGCGGTCAAGAACATGTCGTTCTCGGTCTATGCCGGCGAGGTGGTCGGCATCGCCGGCCTGATCGGCTCCGGCCGCACCGAGATCGCCAAAATCATCTACGGCGCGCTGAAGCGCAATCTGGTCAATGGCGGCACCATCCGGCTGCGCGGCAAGCCGATCCGCTACCGCGTGCCGCGGCAGGCGATCAATGACGGCATCGCCTACATCACCGAGGACCGCAAGGCCAACGGCTTCTTCGAGACCATGGTGGTCGACGACAACGTCTATATCGGCAGCCTCGCCACACGGAAGGGCTGGAGCTTCCTGCTGTCGCGCGCCAAACGCAGCAAGCTTGCGAACTATTGGGTCGAACGGCTCAAGATCAGCGCGTTGCAGCGTAAGGCGCGGATCGTCGAGCTGTCCGGCGGCAACCAGCAGAAGGTGGTGCTGGCCAAGACGCTGGTGCAGGAGCCCTCGATCATCTTCTTCGACGAGCCGACCCGCGGCGTCGACGTCGGCACCATCCCGCACATCCACGGCGAAATCCGCCGTCTCGCCGACGAGGGCAAGGCGGTGGTGGTGATCTCGTCGTATCTGCCGGAGATTCTCGCGGTGTCCGACCGCATCCTGGTCGCCCGCACCGGCCGCATCGCCGCCGAATTCGACGCCGCCGACGCGACGCAGGATAAGATTTTGTACGCGGCGGTGCATTGAGGTCGCACGGCCCAATCTCTCCCTGTCATTCCGGGGCGGTGCGAAGCACCGAACCCGGAATCTCGAGATTCCGGGTTCGGCGCTGAAGCGTCGCCATCAGGTGCGCAATTGTGCACCGGGGAATGACGAACGGACAGGCGCGCGCTCCTAGCGCTGATTTGTCCGACGGCCTGCGCCCTCTGCGAGAGGGCGGAACGAGGCGTTAGCTCGGGCGTTTCATGCCGCGAGAACAGGAAGCCGTATCACATTCTGTCATCGCCCGCGAAGGCGGGCGATCCAGTACGCCGCGGCCCTTCCGCTCAAGCACGACCGTCTCTGGAATACTGGGTCGCCCGGTCAAGCCGGGCGATGACGGGTGGAATGGGTGGCGAACCCGCCCTTGACAATTATTTTAAGTATAAAATAATATCCGGCATCGGCTCGCTGGAGAAATGCCCCCAGCCCGCCGAACCCAACGGGAGAACGCCATGCGCATCGTTTGCATTGGAGGCGGGCCGGCCGGGCTCTACTTCGGCATCCTGATGAAGATGCTGGATCCCGCGCACGTCATTTCCGTGATCGAGCGCAACCGCCCCTACGACACCTTCGGGTTCGGCGTGGTGTTCTCGGATGCGACCATGGACAACATGCGCAAATGGGATCCGGTCACCGCCGATACGATCGAGCAGGCCTTCAACCATTGGGACGACATCGAGGTCCTGATCAAGGGCCGGCGGATGCGCACCACCGGCCACGGCTTCGTCGGCATCGGCCGCAAGCGGCTGCTCAACATCCTGCAGGCGCGGGCCGAGGAACTCGGCGTCGAGCTGATCTTCGAGCGCGAGGTCAATTCCGATCTCGAGTTTCCCGACGCCGATCTGATCGTGGCGTGCGACGGCGTGAACTCAAAGGTCCGCACCAAGTACACCGAGACCTTCCAGCCCGACATGCTGATGCGGCCGAACCGCTATATCTGGCTCGGCACTGTCAGGCCGTTCGACGCCTTCACCTTCGACTTCCGGAAGACCGATCACGGCTGGTTCCAGGCGCACATCTACAAATTCGAGGACGGCGCGGCGACCTTCATCGTCGAGACCACCGAGGAGGCGTATCTCGCCCACGGCCTCGACAAGATGGAGCAGGGCGACTCCATCGCGTTCTGCGAGAACGTGTTCGCGGAAATCCTCGAGGGGCATCATCTGGTCTCCAACGCGCGGCATCTGCGCGGCTCGGCCTGGCTGTCGTTCCCGCGGCTGATCTGCGGCAAGTGGACCGCGTTCAATGGGAACAGCCACGTCGTGCTGATGGGCGATGCCGCCCACACCGCGCATTTCGCGATCGGCTCGGGAACCAAGCTCGCGCTGGAAGACGCGATCGAGCTCACCAATCAGTTCAAGAACCACGGCGCTGTCAGGGACAGGATTCCGGCGGTGCTGCATGCGTATGAAGAGCTGCGCCGGGTCGACGTGGCGCGGATCCAGAACGCCGCGCGCAACGCGATGGAATGGTTCGAGGTGGTCGGCTCGCGCTATGCCGATACGCTGGAGCCGGAGCAGTTCATGTATTCGCTGCTGACCCGCTCGCAGCGCATCAGCCACGAGAACTTAAGGCTGCGCGACAAAGCGTGGCTAGAAGGCTATGAGCGCTGGTTCGCGGAGCGGAGCGGCGTGCCTGCCACCAACGAGCGCGTCACGCCGCCGATGCTGACGCCGTTCCAGATTCGCGGGCTTTCGCTTACCAACCGGATCATCGTCTCGCCGATGGCGATGTATTCGGCCGAGGAGGGCGTCCCGAACGATTTTCATCTGGTGCATTTCGGCTCCCGCGCGCTCGGCGGCGCCGGCCTGCTGTTCACCGAGATGACCTGCGTCTCGCCCGAGGCGCGGATCACGCCCGGCTGCTGCGGCCTGTGGAATGACGAACAGGCAGCGGCCTACAAGCGTATCGTCGATTTCGTGCATCGCAATTCGGGGGCCAAGATCGGCATCCAGCTCGGCCATGCCGGCCGCAAGGGCTCGACCCGGGTTGCCTGGGAGGGCATGGACGAGCCGCTGCCTGACCACAATTGGCCGCTGGTGTCGGCCTCGTCGGTACCTTATCTGCCCGACGGGCAGGTGCCGGAGCCGATGAGCCGCGCCGAGATGGACGAGGTGCGCGAGCAGTTCATCGCAGCGGCCAGGCGCGCCGCGAGCGCGGGCTTCGATATTCTGGAGCTGCACTGCGCCCACGGCTATCTGCTGTCGAGCTTCCTCTCGCCGCTGACCAACCGCCGCACCGACGGCTACGGCGGATCGATCGAGAACCGCGCGCGTTATCCGCTGGAGCTGTTCCGCGCCATCCGCGCGGTGTGGCCGGAGGACAAGCCGATGTCGGTCCGCCTGTCCTGTCACGACTGGGCCGAGGGCGGCAACACGCCCGAGGATGCGCTCGAATTCGCAAAACTGTTCAAGGAAGCGGGCGCGGATCTGATCGATTGTTCGTCGGGCCAGGTCTGGGCCGACGACCATCCTATCTATGGCCGGCTCTACCAGACGCCGTTCGCCGACAAGATCCGCAACGAGGTCGGCATCGCCACCATCGCGGTCGGTGCGATCTCGGAAGCGGACCATGCCAATTCGATCATCGCCGCCGGCCGCGCCGATCTCTGCGCCATTGCGCGGCCGCATCTCGCCGATCCGGCCTGGACGCTGCACGAGGCCGCGAAGATCGGCGTCAAGCAGATCGCCTGGCCGAAGCAGTATCAGTCGGGCAAGTCGCAATACGAAGCCAATCTCGAACGCGCAGCCGCAGGAGGGAAGCCATGACACGGTTCTGGCCCAATGCGCATGCGCTAGTCACCGGTGCCGGTTCCGGCATCGGCGCCGCAACAGCGGTCGCGCTCGCAACAGCCGGCGTGCGCGTCAGCATCGCCGGACGCCGGATCGACGCGCTGAAGGCGACGGCGGCGTTGCTCGGCAAGAACACCGGCGCTGTTGTTGCGATCGACGTGACCGATGAAGCGGCGGTGACCAAGGGTGTCGCGCAGATCGAAGCCGCGGCCGGCCCGATCGATATCCTCGTCAACAATGCCGGCAAGGCCGCCAGCGCGCCGTTCGACAAGACCAACGCGGCGCTGTGGGCCGAGATGCTGGCGAGCAATCTCTCCAGCGTGTTCCTGGTGACACAGGCGGTGCTGCCGGGGATGGCGCAGCGCTGCCGCGGGCGGGTGATCAACGTGGCCTCGACCGCAGGTCTTACCGGCTACGCCTATGTCTCGGCCTACGTCGCGGCCAAGCACGGCGTCGTCGGCCTGACGCGCTCGCTGGCGCTGGAATATGCCCGGCGCGGCGTCACCGTGAATGCGGTCTGCCCCGGCTATACCGACACGCCGCTGGTGGCGGATGCCGCCGCCAACATCGTCGCCAAGACCGGCCGCAGCGAGCAGGAGGCGCGCGCTGCGCTGGCCAAAGTCAATCCGATGCAGCGGCTGGTCACGCCGGAGGAGGTCGCCGACACCATCCTCTGGCTGGCATCCGAGGCTGCATCGTCAATCAACGGACAAGCCGTGGCGGTCGCCGGCGGCGAAGTCCTTACCGGGTGAAGGAACACATCATGTCCGAGATGAAAGCAAAGCTCCGGCCGTTCAAGGATTATCCCGCGAAGCACTTCCGCTGGTCCACCGATGCGAGCGGCCGTGTCGCCACCATCACGCTGAACCGGCCGGACAAGAAGAACCCGCTGACCTTCGAGTCCTACGAGGAGCTGCGCGATCTCTTCACCAATCTCAAATATGCCTCCGATGTCCGGACCATCGTGCTGACCGGCGCCGAGGGCAATTTCTGCTCCGGCGGCGACGTGTTCGAGATCATCGAGCCGTTGACGCGGATGGCGATGCCGGATCTGCTCGCCTTCACCCGGATGACCGGCGAGGTGGTGCGGGCGATGCGCAAATGCCCGCAGATCATCGTCGCCGCGATCGACGGCATCTGCGCCGGCGCCGGCGCGATGCTGGCGCTGGCGTCCGACCTGCGGCTGGCGACGCCGCAGGCCAAGACCGCATTCCTGTTCACCCGCGTCGGCCTGGCCGGCGCCGACATGGGCGCCTGCGGGCTGTTGCCGCGGGTGATCGGGCAGGGCCATGCTGCCGATCTGCTCTACACCGGCCGGGCGATGAGCGCCGAGGAGGGGTTTGCGTGGGGCTTTCACAACCGCCTGGTGCCACCGGCCGAACTCGCTGCCGCCGCGCAGGAGCTGGCGCGCTCGCTCGCCGATGGACCGTGGTTCGCGCATGGCGTGACGAAGACGATGTTCAACCAGGAATGGGCGATGGGCGTCGACGAGATGATCGAGTCGGAGGCGCAGGCGCAGGCGATCTGCATGGTGACCGGCGATTTCCGCCGCGCCTTCGAGGCCTTCGCCGCCAAGCAGAAACCCGCCTTCGAGGGCAATTGAGATGATCGAGATCCTGCAACCGGACGGATGGGCGAAGCCGATCGGCTACGCCAACGGCATGGCCGCGCGCGGCAAGCAGATATTCATTGCGGGCCAGATCGGCTGGAACGGGCAATGCGTGTTCGAGACCGACGATCTGGTGGCGCAGATCGCGCAGACCCTGCGCAACATCGTCGCGGTCGCCGCCGCCGGCGGGGCCGGGCCCGAGCACATCGTGTCGATGACCTGGTACCTCGTCGACCGCAAGGAATATTCCGCGCGGCTGAAGGAGATCGGCGTGGTCTATCGCGATGTGATCGGTCGGAGCTTTCCGGCGATGACCGCCGTCCAGGTTGCCGGCCTGATCGAGGATCGCGCCAAAGTGGAGATCCAGGCGATAGCGGTGCTGCCGGATTGAGGGGAATGGGCCTCAGAGTAATCCGTCATCCTGAGGAGCGGCCTCTTGGCCGCGTCTCGAAGGATGCACGGCCCCGCTGGTGGCCGTCGACCCTTCGAGGCTCGCTGTGCTCGCACCTCAGGGTGACGGGAATAGATTGGAGTACGCTGAAGCAATGTTAAGCCTAAGCCCAATCATCGCGGGCCAGCCCGAGTTCGGGGCGGCAAACCTGCTTGCGGCCAGCCAAGCGGCCGTGCGACCCTAGGCGCAAGCGTAAAAACGTCCTGTTGTGAGTGGAGTAAAGGACGATGAAGGCGATTATCGTCGGAGGTGGAATCGGAGGCCTCACCACTGCGTTGATGCTGCGCTCGCGCGGCATCAGTTGCGAGCTGTATGAGCAGTCGGAGACGATCCGCGAGCTCGGCGTCGGCATCAACACGCTGCCGCATGCGATCCGCGAACTGGCGGGGCTTGGCTTGCTCGACAAGCTCGACGACGTCGCGATCCGCACCTTTGAGCTGTTCTATCTGACGCGGCATGGGCAGCAGGTCTGGCATGAGAAGCGCGGGCTCGATGCCGGCCACGACGTGCCGCAATTCTCTGTTCATCGCGGCCGCCTGCAGGGCGTCATCCATCAGGCCGTGATCGACCGTCTTGGCGCGGACGCGATCCGCACCGGCTGCCGGCTCGGCTCGTTCACGCAGGACGAGGGCGGCGTCTCGGCCCATTTCTTCGACCGCGCCGGCAGCCATGTGCACACCGCGCGCGGCGACATTCTGATCGGCGCCGACGGCATCCACTCCAAGGTGCGCGAGATGCTGTTTCCGGATGAAGGCGGGCCGTGCTGGAACGGACTGATGCTGTGGCGCGGCGCCACCGATTGGCCGGCCTTCCTGACCGGACGCTCGATGATCATCGCCGGCGGGCTGAACGCCAAGGCCGTGATCTATCCGATCGCGCCGGGCTCGAGCCCGGCAAGCCGCCTCACCAACTGGGCGGTGCTGGTGCGGATCGGCGACGGCTCCTCGCCGCCGCCGCGCCGCGAGGGCTGGTCCAATCTCGGCCGGCGCGACGAGATGATGCCCTATGTCACTGGTTTCACGATCCCGCAGGTCGACTTCGCCGGCCTGATCAACGCCACGCCGGAGTTCTGGGAGTATCCGTGCTGCGACCGCGATCCGCTACCGTACTGGTCGAGCGGCCGCGTCACGCTGCTCGGCGACGCCGCGCATCCGATGTATCCGGTCGGCTCGAACGGCGCCTCGCAGGCCATTCTCGATGCGCGCTGCCTCGCCGATATGCTGGCGCGGGCCGAACATCCGCGCCAGGCGCTGGCGGCCTACGAGCGGCAGCGGCTGCCGATGACCGCCGACATCGTCGCCTCCAACCGCCGCGGCGGGCCCGAGGGCGTGATCGACGCCGTCGAGCAACTCGCGCCGCAGGGATTTACCGACGTTGACACCATCCTCAATTACGAGGCGCGCGAGGCGATCGTCCGCGGCTATGCGGCGAAGGCCGGCTTCGCCGCGCGCGTGGTGGCGCGGCAGTAGGTCGAGGCGAGACGATTGCTCCTCATGGTGAGGCGGCAACTTCCAATCCGTCACCCCCGCGCAACGGCTTCGCCGTTGTCGCTGGAGGAGGCCGCAACGCGGCCGTCTCGAAGGGTCGACGGCCACCAGCCGGGCCGTGCATCCTTCGAGACGCCGCTTCGCGGCTCCTCAGGATGACGGAGAGAGGCCGGCTTCGCCGCGCGCGTGGTGGCGTGGCAGTAGCCAAGGGAGGCGATGCTACGCCGGAGGCGGCGGCAGGAAGTGGATGTTGTGTTCGGCGGCGAGCCGGACCACGTCATCCGGGTTCTGTTCTTTCATGTTGTGGATCGCCCAGAACAGGTCGTAGAGCCTCCGCGTCGGCGACACCAAGAACAGCGTCTTGGCCGGCTGCTGCGACTTGTTGAAGATGCCGTGCGGCTTGCCCATGGGCAGGCGCACCAGATCACCAGGGGTGGCGGATTCGTCGGCGCCGTCGAGCATGAAGTCGAGCTTGCCCTCGAGGATATAGAGGTACTCGTCCTGGTCGGGATGGATATGCGGAGGCACGAAGGTGCCCGGCGGAAAAGTGGCGTGCCAGGAGAACGAATGCTCGGTGCGGCTCTTCGGCACGTAGGTCTGGCCAAGGATGCTCCAGGAAATGCCCTGGATGCCCTCATTGGCGCGGGTGATGCCGGCGATCTCGTCTTTCATCGTCATGTTTCCCTCGCTTTGTTTGGCGCGTTTTCTTCACGCGAACCGGTGTCCACTTCGCTTAAAAACGCTTTGAGTGATTTACTTGGCGGCGCAGTCCTTGGCGTAGCGATCGCCATAGTTCGAGAACACGTTTTCGACGATCTCGGTCTGGAATTTGCCGTCCGGCCGCTTCGCGACCTTGGTGAGGTAGAAATCCTGGATCGGATAGCCGTTGGTGTTGAACTTGAAGTTACCGCGCAACGAGGTGAAGTCGGCCTTCTTCAGCGCGGCCGCAACCGCGTCCTTGTTGGAGAGATCGCCCTTCACCGCCTTGACCGCGCTGTCGATCAACAGCGCCGCGTCATAGGCCTGCATCGCATAGGTGCCGGGCACGCCGTTGTAGGCCGCCTCATAGGCCGCGACGAACTTCTTGCTCTGAGGATTGTCGAGGTTGGGCGCCCAGTTCGCGCCGCCGAACATGCCGACCGCGGCGTCCTGCTGCGCAGGGAGAGTGGATTCGTCGACGGTGAAGGCCGAGAGCACCGGCACCGTCGCGCCGGCCTGCTTGTACTGCTTCACGAGGTTCACGCCCATGCCGCCCGGCATGAAGGTGAACAGCGCGTCCGGCTTCAGCGAGGCGATCTTGGAGAGCTCGGGCTGGAAATCCAGCGTGTTGAGCGGCGTGTAGGATTCCTCGACGATCTCGCCCTTGTAGTCGAGCTTGAAGCCGGCGACGGAGTCGCGGCCGGCCTGATAGTTCGGCACCAGCAAATAGACCCGCTTGTAGCCGCGGTCCTGCGCCACCTTGCCGAGGATCTCGTGCACCTGATCGTTCTGGTACGACGTCACATAGAAGAACGGGTTGCACTCCTTGCCGGCGTAGCTGGAAGGGCCGGCATTCGGGCTGATCAGGAAGGTCTTGCTGTCGGTGACCGGTCGGTGGATCGCCTGCAGGATATTGGAGAAAATCGGGCCGACCACGAAATCAACCTTGTCGCGCTCGAGCAGGCCGCGCACCTTGACCACGGCGCCGTCGGGCTTGAGCTCGTCGTCGGCGTTGACGATCTCGACATCGCGGCCGGCCATCTTGCCGCCGAGGTCCTTGATCGCGAGCGCAAAGCCGTCGCGGACTTGCTGGCCCAGCGCGGCGGCCGGCCCCGAAGTCGTCACCAGCACGCCGATCTTGATCTTCTCCTGCGCGGCCGCCGGGGTGACTGCGATACCCAGCAGCGCCGCCAATCCCGCGAGCCTCGTCAATTGCTTCATCTCACTCCCCCAACCACTGGCTTGGTGCCGTTGCCTCAGCTCAATTGGCCTCAATTTATCTGGCCTCAGCTTAGTCCGACGCGCGCGACCGCTGCAAGCGATGTGGCATCGCGTCAGGGCGATCGTCGCGCAGCGTGCACGCGCCGCACATGCAAGCGCCGCGCCAATTGCTTGAAGTTTAAAGAAATTGCAAGATCGGCCTGATGTAGCAGGCAAGATTCGCATTTGTCCTTGCGGGGCGAGGCGAATTGCTTGAAGCTCAAAGCAATCGGTCCGACCGGAACCCGCTGTAGAGGCGCGATCGCCGCATGATCCTTGATTCCGAAACCAAAGCCGTCGAACTGCCCGACGATCACGGCACCGAGCTCAGGCTGTGGCTGCGGCTGCTGACCTGCACCACGCTGATCGAAGGCGAGGTGCGCAGCCGGCTGCGCGAGAAGTTCGACGTCACGCTGCCGCGCTTCGACCTGATGGCCCAGCTCGACAAGGTATCCGACGGCATGACGCTGTCGGACCTGTCGAAGCGGATGATGGTGTCGAACGGCAACGTCACCGGACTGGTCGAGCGCCTGGTCGAATCGGGCCATCTCGATCGCCGCACCTCGGAGACGGACCGCCGCGTCCAGTTCATCCGGCTGACCAAGCTCGGCCGCGCCGAATTCCGCAAGATGGCAGCCGAGCACGAGAAATGGATCGCCGACATCTTCGGCGACCTCTCGCCGAAGGACATCCGCGAACTGATGCGGCTGCTCGCCAAGGCCAAGGGCTCGGCGCAGCGCGCCGCCAAGGCAAGGACGGCGTAGCGCCGTGACCGACATCGATTACGAGGTCGAGTACAACAATCGGGCGCGGGTGCCGGAAAATCCGGCGCTGATGGCCGGCTGGGCGAGGGACTCCGCGGCCTATCGCGAGCATCACCCGCCGCGGCGGCTGAGCTATGGTCCGGGCAGCCGCAACGTCATCGACTTGTTCGAAGCCGATCGTGACGGGCCACTCGTCGTCTTCATCCATGGCGGCTACTGGCAGGCGCTCGACGGTTCGTCATCGAGCCACTGCGCGCGCGGCCTCAATGGCCACGGCATCAGCGTCGCGGTGCCGAGCTACGATCTCTGCCCCAACGTCTCGGTCGGCGATATCATCGAGGAGATGCGCGCGGCGTCACGCGAACTGGCGAAGCTCGGCCGGCCGCTGATCGTGTCGGGGCATTCGGCGGGCGGACATCTTGCCGCATGCATGCTCGCGACCGATTGGCCGGCCTACGACGCGACGCTGCCGAAGAACCTGGTCAGGGCTGCTTACGCGATCTCCGGCTTGTTCGAGCTCGAGCCGCTGGTCGGCACCTCCGTCAACAAGGCGCTCGGCCTCGACCGCGCCGCGGCAAGGGCGGCGAGCCCGCTGTTCTGGAAAGCGCCCGCGGGCGCGACGCTCGATGCCGTCGTCGGCGGCAATGAGAGCAGTGAATATCATCGGCAGAGCCGGACCATTGTCGATGCCTGGAGCAAGGCGGACGTGGCAACGCAGTTCGGCGTCGTGCCCGATGCCAATCATTTCACCGCGATCGCACCGCTTGCCGACCCGGGATCGGCGATGGTCGCGCGGCTGAAGCAGCTCACGCAGATCTGAGGTTCGGGAGGTGCGGCCATTTCCACGCAATTTCCACCCTTGCGCCAAATTATTTTAAGTATAAAATGATTGGCGATTGGAACGCTGCCGGGCGTCCTCGATCTTCTCGATATTGGTCTTGGTGGACAAGATCTTGGCCTTTCTGGATGGAAAGCGAGGGGCAATCGAATGTCAGGTGAATTTCCCGGGCTCGGCCCATCCGGGCATATTGACGATTTCGCGCGGCGCAACCTGCCGCCAATCCAGCAATGGCCGCAGCTGCTGCTCGACCGGCCTGAATTCCAGTATCCCGTCTATCTCAACGCCGCGGTCGAACTGACCGACCGCATCGTCGAGCAGGGCATGGGCGATCGCATCGCGCTGATCGGCAACGGACGCCAGCGCACCTACAAGGAATTGACAGATTGGTCGAACCGCCTGGCGCATGCGCTGGTGGAAAATTACGGCGTCAAGCCGGGCAATCGCGTCCTGATCCGCTCGGGCAACAACCCGGCGCTGGTTGCGGCCTGGCTCGCAGCGACCAAGGCGGGCGCGGTCGTCGTCAACACGATGCCGATGTTACGCGCCGGCGAATTGGCCAAGATCGTCGACAAGGCCGAGATCGCGCTGGCGCTGACCGACAGCCGCATCGCGGATGAGCTGGTGGCCTGCGCCAAGACCAGCAAATTCCTCAAGCAGGTCGTCAATTTCGACGGCACCCAGAACCACGATGCCGAACTCGACCGGATCGCGCTGAACAAGCCGGTGAAGTTCGATGCGGTGAAGACCGGCCGCGACGATGTCGCACTGCTCGGCTTCACGTCGGGCACCACGGGTGAACCCAAGGCGACCATGCATTTCCACCGCGATCTCCTGATCGTGGCGGACGGTTATGCCAGGGAAGTGCTCAAGGTGACGCCGGATGATGTGTTTGTCGGATCGCCGCCGCTCGCTTTTACCTTCGGCCTCGGCGGACTCGCGATTTTCCCGCTGCGCTTTGGCGCCACCGCGACACTGCTGGAGAACGCGGCGCCGAGCGAGATGGTCAGGATCATCGAAACCTACAAGGCGACGATCTGCTTCACCGCGCCGACCGCCTATCGGGCGATGATGGCCGCGATGGACAAGGGCGCCGATTTGTCGTCGCTGCGACTCGCGGTCTCGGCCGGCGAAACGCTGCCGGCGCCGGTGTTCGAGAGCTGGACGAGCAAGACCGGCAAGCCGATCCTCGACGGCATCGGCAGCACCGAGCTGCTGCACATCTTCATCACCAACCGTGCAGGCAGCGCGGTCGGCGGCACCACGGGCACGCCCGTTACGGGCTACCAGGCCAGGATTGTCGACGAAGACATGAACGAGCTGCCGCCGGGCCAGGTCGGCAAACTGGCGGTTCGCGGCCCGACCGGTTGCCGCTATCTCGCGGACTCCAGGCAAACCAAATATGTCCGCGACGGCTGGAACATCACCGGCGACGCCTTCGTCAGCGACGAGAACGGCCGGCTGTCGTTCGTGGCGCGTGCCGACGACATGATCATCTCGGCGGGCTACAACATCGCCGGCCCCGAGGTCGAGGCCGCGCTGCTCGGGCATCCCGATGTCGCGGAGTGTGCCGTGGTCGGCGCGCCCGACGAGGAGCGGGGACAGATCGTCTCAGCGTTCGTGGTGCTGAAGCAGGGTGCGCGCAACGACGATGTCGAGGTCAAGCTGTTGCAGGATCACGTCAAGGCGACGATCGCGCCATACAAATATCCCCGCGCGATCGCCTTCGTCGAGGCGCTGCCGAAGACCCAGACCGGAAAGATCCAGCGCTTCAAGCTGCGCGAGGCAAGCTGAGCGAAGGGCGGCGGCCCGCGGCCGCCGCCCTCGAGAGTTCAATGCGCGCCGGCGCCGCCCGCCGCGCTCTTCGGCTTGCCGGTCAGCACGATCGCGATTGCGGCAAGCACCAGCACGACGCCGATCACCGCAAACGCATCGCTGAAGCCGAGCACCAGCGCCTGGCGCTTCACGATATTGCCGATCGCCACGATCGCCTGGCTGTGTGCGGTGGCGGGGTCCGAGATGCCGTGGCTGAGGAAGTAGTTGGTGACCTCGGCGATTCGGGTGCGCACCTCCTCGCGGCCGAGATGGACGGACTGGCCGATGATGTTGGAGTGGAACTGCTCGCGCTTGGTGACGATGGTCGCGAGCAGCGCGGTGCCGATCGCGCCGCCGAGGTTGCGCATCATGTTGGAGATGCCGGAGGCCGCCGGCGCATCCTGCGGCGCGACGCTGCCGAGGCTGATCGCGGACAACGGGGCCAGCGTAATCGCCTGGCCGATCGCGCGGACGATGTTCGGATAGAAGAACTGGTCGCCGGAATAGTCGAGCGACATCTGGATGTTCATGAAGGAGGAGACCGCGAACAGCGCCATGCCGGTGAACGCGATCAGGCGGGGATCGAAGCGCTGCATCAGCTTCGGCACCAGCGGAATCAGGATCAGCTGCGGCAGGCCGGTCCAGGCCAGCACCTGGCCGATCTGCTCGGCATTGTAGCGCTGCACCTGGCCGAGATAGGCGGGCAGCAAATAGACCGAGCCGAACAGCGCGAAGCCGACGAACACTGACGAGATTGTGCCAAAGCCGAAGCTGCGCTGGGTCAGGAGCCGCAGCCGGAGCAGCGGCTTCTCGACCACAAGCTCGATCCAGACGAACAAGGTCAGGCTGACGGCTGCGATCACCGCGAGCTTGACGATGAAGGGCGAGCCGAACCAGTCGTCCTTGTTGCCTTCCTCGAGCACGGCCTGCAGCGACGACAGGCCGATCGCCATCGTGATGATGCCGAGCCAGTCGCCCTCGCGGAGCAGATGCAGCTGCATCGGCTGGCGTTCGAGCGTGAAATAGAGCGTGATGACCATCACCGCGGTCGGGATCACGTTGACGAAGAAGATGGTCTGCCAGCCATAGTTCTCGGTGAGGTAGCCGCCGATGGTCGGGCCGATCGCCGGGGCAAAGGTCACGGCGAGCGCGAACATCGCCAGCCCAATCGGCTGCTGCGGCTTCGGCAGCTTGGTGAACACCAGCGTGAACGCCATCGGGATCAGCACGCCGCCGAAGTAGCCCTGCAGGCCGCGCATCGCGATCATCGACGGCAGGTCGTGGGTGAAGGCACAGGCGACCGAGAAGATCGCGAACAGCGTGGCGTGTACGATCATGATCTTGCGGAACGAGAACACGCGGCTGAGATAGTCGGTCAGTGGGATCACCACGATCTCGCCGATCAGATAGGACGTCGAGATCCAGGAGCCGTTGTCGACGCCGGTGCCGATGCCGCCCTCGATGTTGAGCAGCGAGGCATTGGTGATCTGGATGTTCAGGATTGCCATGAACGCGCCAATCATGGCGGCGACGATGGAGACCCAGACGGCGAGGCTGGCGCGGTTGGGACCGGCTGCGGTGGCCGCGGCACGAGGGGGCGCGGCGGCCGGGGAGGAGAGCGTGAGGTCGGACATGACATCACCTATTTGAACGAGGCGACAGCGAGTTTCGGGGTGGCCTTGGCGTGCGGGGCGTCCTCGGCAGGATGTGAAAGCGTCGCGATGGACGGGATCACGGACATGCCCGGCCGCAGCTCGACGGAAGTTGCGTCAAGCACGATCTTCACCGGGATGCGCTGCACCACCTTGGTGAAGTTGCCGGTGGCGTTGTCAGGCGGCAGCAGCGCGAATTCCTGACCGCTCGCCGGCGCGAGGCTGTCGACATGGCCGCGTACGACCTGACCGGGGAACATGTCGACCTCGATCTCGACCGGCTGTCCCTTGCGAACATTGGTGAGCTGGGTCTCCTTGTAGTTCGCGATCACATAGGCGCCGCTGGCCGGCACCAGCGACATCAACTGCGTGCCGGCCTGGACGTACTGGCCGGTGCGCAGCGTGCGGTTGCCGACGACGCCGTCGATCGGGGCAGTGATGGTGGTGTAGCTGAGATTGAGCTCGGCCTGGCGCTGCAGGGCAGTGGCCCGTCCCAACGCCGCGACCGCCTGGGCGATCTCAGCCTTGAGCAGCTCCACCTGGCGCTGGGCGGAGGCGAGGTTCGCGGTGTCGCGGGCGATCGCAGCCTGCGCGCTGGCGTAGCGCGACTGCGCCTGCTGCGCGTTCTGCACGCTGCCGTAGCCGGTGCCGGCGAGGTCGGTGTAGCGCTTGTTCTCCTGCTCAGCGAAAGTCTGCGTTGCGGTGTCGACATCGAGCGTCGCACGGGCAGCT
Source organism: Bradyrhizobium sp. 26S5 (assembly GCF_036923295.1). Lineage (NCBI taxonomy): Bacteria > Pseudomonadati > Pseudomonadota > Alphaproteobacteria > Hyphomicrobiales > Nitrobacteraceae > Bradyrhizobium > Bradyrhizobium sp. 26S5. Next base: position 3,447,485 of record NZ_CP145948.1, read on the forward strand.
TCGATCACGGAATGCTGCACGTCGAGCTGCGCGCGCTTGCTTGTGATCGCGGCTTCGGCGGCGGCGACGTCGGCTTTCGATTGATCCAGCGCGACCCTGAAATCGCGGTCGTCGATCCGCGCCAGGACCTGGCCGGCGCGTATATGCTCGTTGTCGCCGACCAGCACCGCGCTGAGATAGCCGGAGACCTTGGGTGCGATGGTCGTGTTGTCGGCCTTCACATAGGCGTCGTCGGTCGAGACCTGAAAGCGGCCGACCGTCCAGTAATCCCAGCCGTACCAGGCGCCACCGGAGAGGAGGGCGAGAGCTGCGCCAGTCAGCAGCAGGCGGCGAAGCTTGCCCTTGGCGGCGGGCGCCCTTGAGGCCTCCGGAGCGGCGATCAATTGCTTGGCGGTCTCGGCCGGAACCTGGCTCTCGGCCTTGAATGATGTCTCATGCTGGCTCATGGCGGCGCTCCTGATCCGTTCTATCCCGTTGTAAAATCTTGCCTATTCCGGTGTCGGCTGGCGGGATTAATTAGGAAACTTGATGTTTTCCAAAATAGAGTCCAAATTGGGACTGTCAATAGAATGACAGGCATCATCCAAAAGCATGGCTCGGATCGACCGATGAACGGAAAGGGCAAAGGTCAGGCAGGACAAAGCGCGCCGGCACCGGAGCGGCGCGGCCGCGGGCGGCCGCAGCTGCGCTCCGACGACGAGACGCGCGCGCTGATCTATGAGGCCGCGCGGCGTGAGTTCTCGGAACGCGGCTTCGCTGCGGCCAACATCGCCGACGTGGCCTGCCGCGCCGGCGTCTCCACCAAGACACTCTACCGGCTGATCCCGACCAAGCTCGCGCTGTTCGAAGGCATGGTGACGGACCGGGTGGACCGGTTCGTGTCCATCGTGAATCTCGGCGCCTGCGACGGCCGCAATATTGCGGCGGCGCTGGAGGCCGCCTTGCTGAGCTGCGCCGAGCTCATCCTCGATGGCGAGGTGATCGCGCTGCAACGGATCATCCTGGCCGAGAGCGACAAATTCCCCGACATTGCCGAGACCTTCTATGAAAAGGCCATGCAGCGCACCATCGCCGCGCTGGCGAATTGGCTCGGCGTGCAGCAGAGGCGGGGGCGGATCGTGCTCGACGATGCGGAGACTGCCGCAGGCATGCTGCTCGGCATGCTCGTGTTCAAGCCGCAACGCGACGTCATGTTCGGGCACAAGCCGCCGCCGGCACGCAGCGAGATCGAGGCACGCGCAAAGGCCTGCGCGGCCCTCTTCCTGTCCGGATGCGCGGTGCCGGCCGGCCAGACCAGCAAGCAGAGTGGAGACGCGTGATGCCTGAGCCGGGGCCGACCTACACCGTCGAGGCGCAGATTTCGCGCGACGACCAAGCCAAATGCCAGGACGTTCTGACGCGCTGGATGGCGGCGCTCAATCGTTATGACGCCGCGGCGATGGATGCGCTGATGCACTTCCCGCATGTGCGGATCGCGGGCGGCGCAGTTACCGTCTATCAGCAGAGCGGCAACAATCCGATGGACCTGTTCGAGCGGCTGCGCAAGCAGGACGGCTGGCACCGCAGCGCCTGGAACGAGACGACGCTCGTGCAGTCATCGCCGGCGAAAGCGCATTACGCCGTTCGCTACACGCGCTATCGCGAGGACGGATCGATCATCGGGATCTACGATTCGCTTTACGTGCTGAGCCTGCTCGACGGCGCCTGGAAGATCCAGAGCCGCTCGAGTTTCGGACCCTAAGCGTGCCCTGCTACTTGGCTGCCACCGCTGATGCCGGCGGTTGGGCCAGCACCTGGCGGATCATCCGTGCCAGATCGGATTTGCGATAGGGCTTCGGCAATAGCGTCACATCGGGGTCGAGACGGCCGTGGTGGATGATCGCGTCCTCGGTATAGCCTGAGGTGAAGAGCACGCGCACCGACGGCAGCTTCGCGATCACCGCATCGGCCACCTGCCGGCCGTTCATGCCGCCGGACATGATGACATCGGTGAACAGCACGTCGCAGACGAACCCGTTTTCGACGGCAGCCAATGCCTCGGGGCCGTTGGCGGTGACCATCGTGTGGTAGCCAAGCTGCTCGAGCTGGGCGCTGACATAGTTGCGGACCAGCGGATCGTCCTCGACGACCAGGATGGACTCATTGCCGCCACGCGTGTCGACCAGAGGAGGCGGCTCGACGTCGACCATGTCGCCGCTGCTGCGCGGCAAATAGAGCTTGATCGAGGTGCCGTGGCCCTCTTCGGAATAGATCTTGAGGTGGCCGTCGGACTGCTTGATGAAGCCGTAGACCATGCTGAGCCCAAGGCCGGTGCCCTTGCCGGTGTCCTTGGTGGTGAAGAACGGTTCGAACACCTTTTCGCGGATCCCCTCCGGAATGCCGGCGCCGGTGTCGCTGACTGCGACCATCACATATTCGCCCGCCCGCGCATCGAGATTGGCGGCGGCATAAACCTCGTCGAGGATGACGTTGCTGGTCTCCAGCATCAGCTTGCCGCCATCGGGCATCGCATCGCGGGCATTGAGGGCGAGATTGAGCAGCGCGGTCGACATGTGGTTGGGGTCGATGAAGGCCGGCCAGGCGTCGGGCTCGAGCGCGGTATCGATTTCGATCTGCTCGCCGAGCGAGGGGCGCAGCAGCCGCGCGGTGTCCTGCACCAGCGTGTTGAGGTCTGCTTCACGCGGTTGCAGCGGCTGTTGCCGCGAGAAGGCCAGCAAATGCTTGGTCACCTCGGCGCCGCGAAATGCCGCGTCGCTGATCATTTTCGTCACTGATGACAGCGCGGCATCGTGCTCCACGGCCTCGGCGAGGATGTCGATCAGGCCAGTGATGACGGTCAGGATGTTGTTGAAGTCGTGCGCGATGCCGCCGGTGAGGTGACCGACAGCCTCCATCTTCTGCACCTGGCGCAGCTTCTGCTCGGCTTCGAGCTGTTCGCGGGCGGCTTCGACCTCGCGGGCGCGCATGAAGATTTCGGCTTCCATCTGCTCGGTGCGCTCGCGCAGCAGGTCCGTCAGCTTGTCCTGCTCGGCGCCGCGCTGCTTCAGTTGGATGAAGCTGGTGACGTCTTCGACCCGATGGATGATGTAGGTGAACTGGCCGCTCGGCCCGAGTACCGGCGAATTGCGCGGGCTCCAGTAACGTTCCTCGAAGCCGCCGCCCTCCGAGTCGGGCTTGCGGATATCGTACTTCTGCACCGACATGGTGTCGGGACGGCGGAACTGGACCACCCGCTCGAGCGAGGCGCGCAGGTTCCGTACCCCGTCGGCGGCCGGATCGTCGGGATTGTCGGGAAAGACTTCGAACAGCCCGCGCCCAAGGATCGCGGCGCGCTCGGTCTTGGTGGCACGCAGATAGGCGTCGCTTACTGCCACGATGCGGAAGTCGGGCTGGGTCAGCACCAGATAGAGGCCGGGCGCCGCCTCGAATACCGCCTTGAAGTCAGGCATCGGCGGGGACTGGTTCTGCAGTTCATCCTCCCTTGGGGGATACGGTCCGCCAGGTGGCCGCACTCAAGATGTGACATGCGTTTCGCGGAACTTCAATGCCTAACATACGGCGCCACTTCGTTTTTCTCGATCGCGCGTGCATCGCGGCAGTGCGCGGCGCTAGCGCGAATTCGGCAGATAGCGCCAGCCCTCCTTGCCGAGGAAGTCCAGCATGGCCTGCGCGGGCGGCAGCAGGATCTTGTCGATGCGCCTGATCGCGTGCCACTGCCGGACGATCGGCAGGCCCTTCACCTTGAGCACCACCAGCCGGCCGTCCTCCAGCTCGTGAAACACCGTGTGTTGGGAGATGAAGGCGATGCCGAGTCCGGCCATCACCGCCTGCTTGATGGTCTCGTTGCTGTCCATCGCCATGCCGAGCTTCGGCTCCAGCCCGACCCGCTCGAAATATTGCTGCATCAGCATCCGCGTGCCTGATCCCTGCTCGCGGGTGATGAAGGTCTCATTGGTGAGCTCCGATGTGGCGACGTGCCGCCGCCGCGCCAGCCGATGATCGGGCGCAGCGATGATGAAGTGCGGATGCCGGCCGAGCGGCTTCATCTCGACCTCGACATCGGCCGGCGGCCGGCCCATCACCGCGATGTCGAGATCGTAGCCGCGCAGCGCGTCGCGGATCTCCTCGCGGTTGCCGATCCTGAGCGTGACCTCGATCTTGGGAAAGCGGCGCGAGAACGCCGCGATCGCGAAAGGCACGAAGTATTTCGCGGTCGAGACCGCGCCCATCGCGACGCGGCCGCCGCTGCGGCCTGCGATCATGTCGAGCGACTGCTCGCAGTCCTTGAGCGCCGCCTCGATCCGCTCGACCAGCGTCAGCACATGCGCGCCGGCATCGGTCAGCGCCATGCCGTCGCCGGTGCGCTGGATCAGCGGCAATCCGGCGAGCGCCTGCAGGTTGCGGAGCTGCAGCGTCACTGCTGGCTGCGTCAGGTTCAGCTGGTTGGCCGCCGACGTGATCGAGCCGGCGTGGTGCACGGTGGACAGCGCACGCAGCTGGCGGATGGTGAGGTCCCGCGAGAAGTTCCCGGCCACGACAAGCTCCATAAGAAATACTTTGCCCGGACCAAAGATAATAAAATTTCCCTAATTCGGCAAATCGCGCGTTGATGTGGCCAAGGCGACTCCCTGCGGTCGCCTCTCGACACCTCGGGACAGAGGGCGATCAAAGGGAGAGGCCGGTGGAGATTCGTCCTGCATTGCATGCCCATCTGGAGTGGCCGACGCAACACAACCCGTTGCGCGCCGCGACCGTTGCGGTGATCGAAGCCCTTGCCGGTGCGGCGATCGTCCTCTCGCGGCTCATCGCCTCCGGCCCGCTCGCCGGGATCGGCGGCGAGAGCGGCGGCGTCAATCCCGACGGCGATCACCAGAAGACCATCGACATCGTCGCCGACCGCCTGATGCGCGACGCGCTGCGCACCGCGCCGGTCGCCGCGGTGCTGTCGGAGGAGGTCGAACTGCCGGAGACGCTCGATCCCGATGCGCCGCTCTGTGTCGCGATCGATCCGCTCGATGGATCCGCCAACCTCGAGAACAATATCTCGATCGGCACGATCTTCTCGATCCGGCCGAAGGGAAACGACATCATCTCGACCTTCTTCGAGCCTGGCACGGCGCAATGTGCCGCCGGCTGCTTCATCTACGGTCCGCAGACCGTGCTGGTGCTGGCGCTCGACCAGTGCGTCGACTGCTTCACGCTGGACCCGCGAACCGGCGAGTTCGTGCTGACCGCGCGTGATCTGCGGGTGCCGCAGGACGGGTCGGAATTCGCCATCAATGCCTCGAACCGGCGGCACTGGAGTGGACCGGTGCGCAGCTATATCGACGAGTGCCTCGCCGGCGTGAACGGCGAGCGCGGGCGGGACTACAACATGCGCTGGATCGGCTCGCTGGTGGCGGAAGCCTACCGCATCCTGATGCGCGGCGGCGTGTTCCTATACCCGGCGGATGCGCGCCAGGGCTACCGCGAAGGCCGGCTGCGCCTGCTGTATGAGGCGCATCCGATCGCGCTGATCATGGAATGGGCGGGTGGCGCCGCGTCGAACGGCCGCTCGCGCATTCTCGAACTCTCGGCACGTACGCCGCATCAACGCGTGCCGCTGATCATGGGATCGGCGCGCGCCGTGCGCGACGTCGATGCGATCCACCTGACCGTCGAGCCGTTGTTCGAGAGCAGCGATGCCCCGCTGTTCGCGCGGCGCGGCCTGTTCCGCTGAGGGGGAGCGCATGTCTCGTCGACATCCCATCATCTCGATCACCGGCTCCTCCGGCGCCGGCACCACCTCGGTGAAGAAGACGTTCGAGAACATCTTCCGCCGCGAGAACGTGGTCGCGGCCTATATCGAGGGCGACGCCTTCCACCGCTACGACCGCGCCGAGATGCGCAGCCAGATGCTGGAGAAGGCCGAGCGCGGCGACAAGCATTTCAGCCATTTCAGCCCCGAGACCAATTTGTTCGAGGAACTGGAGAAGCTGTTCAGCGACTATGCCGAGACCGGCACCGGAACGACGCGGCACTATGTCCACGATGAAGAGGAATCCCGGCTCTACGGCGCCAAGCCCGGCACCTTCACCAAGTGGGAGCCGCTGCCGGAGAATTCCGACCTGCTGTTCTACGAGGGCCTGCATGGCGCCGTGGTCACCGACAAGGTGAACGTCGCGCAGCACGCTGACCTCAAGATCGGCGTCGTGCCGGTCATCAACCTCGAATGGATCCAGAAGCTGCATCGCGATCGCAGCCATCGCGGCTACTCCACTGAGGCCGTGACCGACACCATCCTGCGCCGCATGCCTGACTATGTGAACTACATCTGCCCGCAGTTCAGCGAAACCGACATCAACTTCCAGCGTGTGCCGACGGTCGACACGTCGAACCCCTTCATCGCGCGCTGGATCCCGACGCCGGATGAATCGATGGTCGTGATCCGGCTGAAGAACCCGCGCGGCATCGATTTTCCCTATCTGCTCTCGATGATCCCGAACAGCTTCATGTCGCGCGCCAACTCGATCGTGATCCACGGCGCCAAGCTCGACCTCGCGATGCAGCTCATCCTCACCCCGCTGATCCTGCAACTGATCGAACGAAAGAGGCGAACGATATGACCGCACTTGCGTCCGTTGCCAGCCGGCCCGACGTCAGCCATGACGAGATGGCCAACGCCATCCGCTTCTTGGCCATCGACGCGGTCGAGCAGGCGAAATCCGGCCATCCCGGCATGCCGATGGGTATGGCCGATGTCGCGACCGTGCTGTTCACCGACTTCCTGAAGTTCGACCCGGCCGATCCGGCCTGGCCCGACCGCGACCGCTTCGTGCTGTCGGCAGGTCACGGCTCGATGCTGCTCTACGCGCTGCTCTATTTGACGGGCTACGAGAGCATGACGCTCGATCAGCTCAAGGCCTTCAGGCAGTGGGGATCGAAAACCCCGGGCCATCCCGAATACGGGCACACGCCGGGGGTCGAGACCACGACCGGGCCGCTCGGGCAGGGGATTGCGACCGCGGTCGGCATGGCGCTCGCCGAGCGCTTGATGAACGCCCGCTTCGGCGACGAGCTGGTCGACCATTACACCTATGTGATCGCCGGCGATGGCTGCCTGATGGAGGGCCTCAGCCATGAGGCGATCTCGCTCGCCGGCCATTTGCGGCTGAACCGGCTGATCGTGCTGTTCGACGACAACCACATCTCGATCGACGGCGCCACCTCGCTGTCCTGCTCGGACGACCAGACGTCGCGGTTTGGGGCCAGCGGCTGGAACGTCTGCCGCATCGACGGCCACGATCCGCAGGCCATCTCTGCAGCGATCAGGCAGGCGCGGTCGAGCGATCGTCCGTCGCTGATCGCCTGCCGCACCGTGATCGGGTTCGGTGCGCCGAACCGGCAGGGCAGCGAGAAAGTGCATGGCGCGCCGCTCGGCACCGATGAGGTGGCGAAGACCCGGAGCGCGCTGTGCTGGCCGTATCCGGCGTTCGAGATTCCCGACGCGGTGCTGGCCGAGTGGCGTGAGCTCGGCGGCCGCGGCCGCGACGCGCGGCGGGCCTGGATCGAGCGTTCGCGCAGCGCCTGCAAGGCCGACAAGGGCGAGCGGTCTGCGTTCCACGACGCGCTGAACCGGAGACTGCCCTGCGCCTATGCCGAAGCGATGGCCAAGCTCGTGGCGCGGTTTGCGACCGAGCGGCCGAAACTCGCCACGCGGCAGGCCTCGCAGCAGGTCATCGACGTGATCGCCGAGGCGTTGCCGAACCTGCTGGGCGGCTCGGCCGACCTCACGCATTCCAATCTGACGCTGGCGAAGTCGCAGGTTTCGGTGCGGCCGGAGACGCTCGACGGCAGCTATATCCATTATGGCATCCGCGAGCACGGCATGGCCGCGGCGATGAACGGCATCGCCCTGCACGGCGGGTTCATTCCCTATGGCGGCACCTTCCTCAGCTTCGCCGATTACAGCCGGCCGGCCATCCGTCTCGCCGCGCTGATGGGGATCCGCGTCATCCATGTGATGACCCACGATTCGATCGGGCTTGGCGAGGACGGGCCGACGCATCAGCCCGTCGAGCACCTGGCGGCGCTGCGGGCGATCCCGAACCTGCTGGTGTTCCGCCCGGCCGATGCAGTGGAGACGGCTGAAGCCTGGGACTGCGCGCTGAAGGCGGAGACCTCGCCGTCGATCCTCTGCCTGTCGCGGCAGGCACTGCCGACGGTCCGCGACGATATCAAGGATAACCAGGTCGCGCTCGGCGCCTACGTTCTCGTCGAGCCGGCCTTCGGGCGTGACGTCACCCTGATTGCAACGGGTTCGGAGGTGGCGATCGCGCTCGAAGCCGCAAAGCTGCTGGCGGAAGGAGGGGTGCAGGCCGCGGTCGTCTCGGCCCCGTGCCTCGACCTGTTCCGCCAGCAGCCGCGCGACTACCGCGCAAAGGTGCTGGGCAGCGCCCCGCGCGTCGGCGTGGAAGCTGCAGTCGAGGGCGACTGGGCGCGCTGGCTCGGCGACGACGGCGCGTTCGTCGGCATGACCGGCTTCGGCGCCTCCGCGCCGGCCGACGTGCTGTACCGCGAATTCGGCATCACGCCTGCGGCGGTCGCAGCCGCAGCAAAACAGCTCATGCAACGAGCGAATTGAAAGGAGGACGCGATTATGGCGCGGATCACACTGAGGCAATTGCTGGACCACGCCGCCGAACGCGGCTATGGCGTGCCGGCCTTCAACATCAACAACATGGAGCAGGGCCTCGCCATCATGGAGGCGGCTGCGGCCTGCGATGCGCCTGTCATCATCCAGGCCTCGCGCGGCGCGCGGTCCTATGCCAACGACATCATGCTGGCGAAGATGATCGACGCGCTGGAGGAGATGTATCCGCAGATCCCGCTCTGCCTGCATCTCGATCACGGCAACGAGGAGGCGACCTGCGCCACCGCGATCCGCTACGGCTTCACCTCGGTCATGATGGACGGCTCACTCAAGGCCGACGCCAAGACCGCGGCCGACTACGACTACAATGTCGATATCACCCGCCGGGTCGTCGAGATGGCGCACTGGGTCGGTGCGTCGGTGGAGGGCGAGCTCGGCGTGCTCGGCTCGCTCGAACATGGCGGCGGCGAGCAGGAGGACGGTCACGGCGTCGAAGGCAAGCTGAGCCATGATCAGCTGCTCACCGATCCCGACCAGGCCGTCGATTTCGTCCGCGCCACCAAGGTCGATGCGCTCGCGATCGCGATGGGCACCTCGCACGGCGCCTACAAGTTCACGCGCCGCCCCGACGGCGAGATCCTGGCGATGCGCGTGGTCGAGGAGATCCACACGCGGCTGCCGAACACGCATCTGGTCATGCATGGCTCGTCCTCGGTGCCGCAGCCGCTGCAGGACATGTTCAACCAGTTCGGCGGCGAGATGCCGCAGACCTGGGGCGTGCCGGTCGAGGAGATCGTCCGCGGCATCAAGCACGGCGTGCGCAAGGTCAATATCGACACCGATTGCCGGCTGGCGATGGCTGCGGCCTTCCGCAAGGTCGCGTTGCAGTCGAAGAGCGAGTTCGATCCGCGCAAATTCCTGAAGCCCGCGATGGATGCGCTGCGCGAACTCTGCCGTGACCGCTTCGAGCAATTCGGCACGGCCGGCAATGCCGCCAGGATCAAGGTGGTTGCACTGCCGGAGATGGCCCGGCGCTACCGCGCCGGCGCGCTCGATCCGCAGATTGGAAAGATAACCCAGGCCGCCTGAGCAAATGGCGGCGAACGACAGGAGATTTTGATGAATATTCAGCAGTCGATCACGGTGCGCGGCAAGGATCGCTACAAGTCCGGCGTGATGGAATACAAGCGGATGGGCTATTGGGAGCCGAACTACGAGCCCAAGGACACCGACGTCATCGCGCTGTTCCGCGTCACGCCGCAGGACGGCGTCGATCCGACCGAAGCCTGCGCGGCGGTGGCGGGCGAATCCTCGACCGCGACCTGGACCGTGGTGTGGACCGACCGGCTGACGGCCGCGGAGAAATATCGGGCGAAGTGCTATCGCGTCGATCCGGTGCCGAATTCGCCCGGCAGCTACTTCGCCTATATCGCCTACGACCTCGATTTGTTCGAGCCGGGTTCGATCTCGAACCTGACGGCGTCGATCATCGGCAACGTGTTCGGCTTCAAGCCGCTGAAGGCGTTGCGGCTCGAGGACATGCGGCTGCCGATCGCCTATGTGAAGACGTTCCAGGGCCCGGCAACCGGCATCGTGGTGGAGCGCGAGCGGCTCGACAAGTTCGGCCGTCCGTTGCTCGGCGCCACCGTGAAGCCGAAACTCGGCCTGTCCGGCCGCAACTACGGCCGTGTTGTCTATGAAGCCTTGAAAGGCGGGCTCGACTTCACCAAGGACGACGAGAACATCAACTCGCAGCCCTTCATGCACTGGCGCGAGCGCTTCCTGTACTGCATGGAGGCGGTCAACCGCGCGCAGGCCGCGACCGGCGAGATCAAGGGCACTTATCTCAACGTCACCGCGGCGACCATGGAGGATATGTACGAGCGCGCCGAATATGCCCATGAGCTCGGCTCCAACATCGTCATGATCGATCTGGTGATCGGCTACACCGCGATCCAGTCGATGGCGAAGTGGGCGCGCAGGAACAACATGATCCTGCATCTGCACCGCGCCGGCCATTCCACCTATACCAGGCAGCGCAGCCACGGCGTCTCGTTCCGGGTGATCGCGAAATGGATGCGGCTGGCCGGTGTCGATCACATCCATGCCGGCACAGTGGTCGGCAAGCTCGAAGGCGATCCGAACACCACGCGGGGCTACTACGACATCTGCCGCGAGGACTTCAACCCGATGCAGCTGGAGCACGGCGTGTTCTTCGACCAGAACTGGGCGAGCCTCAACAAGCTGATGCCGGTGGCCTCCGGCGGCATTCATGCCGGCCAGATGCACCAGCTGCTCGATCTGCTCGGGGAGGACGTCGTGCTGCAGTTCGGCGGCGGCACGATCGGGCATCCTCGCGGCATCCAGGCCGGCGCGATCGCCAACCGCGTCGCGCTGGAAGCGATGGTCCTCGCCCGCAACGAGGGGCGCGACTACGTCCATGAAGGACCGGAGATCCTGGCCAAGGCGGCGCAGACCTGCACGCCGCTGCGCGAGGCGCTGGACGTCTGGAAGGACGTCACCTTCAACTACGAGTCGACGGATGCCCCCGATTTCGTTCCCACGCCGAGCATGGCGGTCTGACAGGAGGTTCTCATGCGCGTTACCCAAGGCTGCTTTTCCTTCCTGCCCGATCTCACCGACGAGCAGATCGCCGCACAGGTGCAATACTGCCTCGACAAGGGCTGGGCGGTGAACATCGAGTTCACCGACGATCCGCATCCCCGCAACACCTATTGGGAGATGTGGGGCCTGCCGATGTTCGACCTGCGCGATGCGGCCGGCATCATGAAGGAGCTCGCCGACTGCCGGCGGGTCTATGGCGACCGCTATATCCGGATCTCCGGTTTCGATTCCGGCCACGGCTGGGAGTCCGTTCGCATCTCCTTCATCGTCAACCGGCCGCGCGAGGAGCCGGGCTTCCGGCTCGACCGCCAGGAAGCCGCCGGACGCAACCTCCGTTACGCGACACGTTCCTATGCGGCGACGCGCCCCGAGGGCGAACGCTACACCGACCAGTGACCGCGTCCGGCCAGTAAACCAGGCGGATTGCTCCCTCGACCGTCCTGGTCCGGATGCACTTCTCCGTCGTCGCCGCCGCGGCGACGGAGCCTTTTTCGAAGCGAGAGGATGATGACCCAAGCGCAAGAACAACTCAGCGAACAAATCCGCGAGACGCCGCTCGCAACCATCGACCTCCGGCATGAGTTCGCCGACCTCGGCATCGGCGACGTGCTCGACCAGCTCGATTCCGAACTGATCGGCCTCAAGCCGGTGAAGACCCGCATTCGCGAGATCGCCTCGCTGCTGCTGGTCGAACGTATCAGGCAGAAGATGGCGCTGGCGACGACATTTCCGACCCTGCACATGTCGTTCACCGGCAATCCCGGCACCGGCAAGACCACGGTTGCGCTCAGGATGGCCGGCATCCTGCACAAGCTCGGCTTCGTGCGCCGCGGCCACGTCATCAGCGTCACGCGCGACGACCTGGTCGGGCAATATATCGGCCACACCGCGCCGAAGACCAAAGAAATATTGAAGAAGGCGATGGGCGGCGTGCTGTTCATCGACGAGGCCTATTATCTCTATCGCCCCGAGAACGAGCGCGACTACGGCCAGGAGGCGATCGAGATCCTGCTGCAGATCATGGAACAGCAGCGTGAGGATCTGGTGGTGATCCTGGCCGGCTACGGTGACCGCATGGAGAAGTTCTTCCAGAGCAATCCGGGCTTCCGCTCCCGCATCGCGCATCACATCGACTTTCCGGATTATTCGGACGGCGAGCTGCTCTGGATCGCCGAGTTGATGTTGCAGCAGCAGAATTATCGCCTGTCTCCGGAAGCACGCGAGGCACTCATCCGCTACATCGCCGTGCGCAAGGAACAGCCGCTGTTCTCCAATGCACGCTCGATCCGCAACGCGCTCGACCGCATCCGGCTGCGCCAGGCCAACCGGATCGTCGCGAAGCTCGACCGCACGCTGACGGCCGACGACGTGATGTCGATCGAGGCCGGCGACGTGCTGGCCAGCCGGGTGTTCAGCAAAGGCGCCGGTGCAGCGGGCGAGGGACGATGAACCAGGCGCTCGCGGTGATCCGAAAGACCGGGATGCGCGACATCATTGCGGGCGCCCGTGCGCTGATCTTCGACGTCGACGGCACGCTGGCCGAAACCGAGGAGGTGCACCGTCGCGCCTTCAACGAGGCGTTTGCCGAGGCAGGCCTCGACTGGTTCTGGGATCGGGTCACCTACGCGCGGCTGCTGCGCGTCGCCGGAGGCAAGGAGCGCATCCACGCGTTCGACCAGCGCAACGCGGTGCCGTCGCTGACATTCGCCGATATCGCGGACCTGCACCGGATCAAGACCGCGCGCTATGCCGCGCTGATTGCGGCGGGCGGCTGCCCGCTGCGGCCGGGCGTGAGAGCATTCCTCGGCAATGCGCGCCGCCGCGGCCAGCGTCTTGCGATTGCGACCACGACCTCGCATGGCAACATCGATGCGCTGCTCTCGGTTGCGCTGGGGCTCGACTGGGCCGATTTGTTCGAGGCGATCGTTGCCGGCGATGACGTTCCGCGCAAGAAGCCCGCGCCCGACGTTTATGTCGAGGTCCTGGCCCGGCTTGGACTGGCGCCGTCGGACTGCATCGCCATCGAGGATTCCGGCAATGGCCTCGTTGCCGCGTCGCACGCAGGCATCCCTGTGGTCATCACCCGAAGCGCGTATTTCGGTGATGACGATTTCGCCGAGGCGCTGCTCGTCGTCGACGACCTCTCGGTGATCGACAAGTAAGGTCGGCGCCCTGTCGTTCGGATCGGTCTGCCCGGTACAGGTCACAAACAATGTGACTAGTCGGCGCATTTCTTCCGTGGAATAGTACCGAAGTACCCCGCAAGAGGGTCGCCCTGCGCTGCCACACCACCTTGAACGCTGGTGGGGGGCGCACACGAATGAGCTTGGGAGACCGCGCCCCATGATGCCCGAATCCACCGTTGCGCCCCCTTCAATCCCTTCCCTCGCAGGCGAGTGAAGCCGGCCGGTGCCGCGTGGACTGGCGATCGACGCGACGCGAGGGATGGTGGTGCCAGTCATGGGCTGCATCGACTTTTCGCAACAAATCACCCTGACAGCGGCGCAGGTTCGGTCGTCGCGAGGTGGTATTACATATGCCATGCTCGTCATGGTTGACACGCCAGCGGCCGCAGCGCGGAAACCAATCCAGGAAGAAGGGGAGTGACGCATGTTCAGATTGAAGGTCTCGTTGATCGCGCTGGCGCTGGCAGGTCTCACCGCGGCCGCGCCGGACGCGGGCGCCCAGAGCAAGCCGACCATCGGCATCGCAATGCCGACCAAATCCTCGGCACGCTGGATCGACGACGGCAACAACATGGTCAAGGTGCTGAAGGAACGCGGCTACGGGACCGACCTGCAATATGCCGACGACGACATCCCGAACCAGCTCTCCCAGGTCGAGAACATGGTGACCAAGGGCGCCAAGGTGCTGGTCATCGCGGCGATCGACGGCACCACGCTGTCCGACGTGCTGAAGCAGGCCAAGGCTCAGGGCATCACGGTGATCGCCTATGACCGCCTGATCCGGGATACGCCGAATGTGGACTACTACGCGACCTTCGACAATTTCCAGGTCGGCGTGCTGCAGGCGCAGTCGATCGAGAATGCGCTCGGGCTGAAGGACGGCAAGGGGCCCTTCAACATCGAGCTGTTCGGCGGCTCGCCCGACGACAACAACGCCTATTTCTTCTACGACGGCGCGATGTCGGTGCTGAAGCCCTATATCGACAGCGGCAAGCTTGTGGTTGCGAGCGGCCAGACGGGCATGGGCAAGGTCGCGACCTTGCGCTGGGACGGCGCCACCGCGCAGGCCCGCATGGACAATCTGCTCAGCGCCTTCTACGGCAAGAAGCGCGTCGATGCGGTGCTGTCGCCCTATGACGGCCTGTCGATCGGCATCATCTCCTCGCTGAAGGGCGTCGGCTACGGCAGCAAGGACCAGCCGATGCCGTTCGTCAGCGGCCAGGATGCCGAGGTGCCCTCGATCAAGGCGATGCTGCGCGGCGAGCAATACTCGACCATCTTCAAGGACACCCGCGATCTTGCCAAGGTCACGGCCGACATGGTCGATGCCGTGCTGAGCAAGAAGGAGGTCAGCGTCAACGACACCAAGACCTACAACAACGGGGTCAAGGTGGTTCCGTCCTATCTGCTCAAGCCGGTCGTGGTGGATAAGACCAATTGGGAGAAAGTCCTGATTGACAGCGGCTACTACAAGCGCTCGCAATTCGACTAAGCTTGAGAGGCGGGTGAGCGGTGGCTGATAGCGCCGAGGCCGGTCGACGCTGCGGGACATGATCTGATGACGGCGATGCTTGAGATGCGTGACGTCAGCAAGAGCTTTGCCGGCGTGCAGGCATTGCGCGACGTCAACTTCACCGTGGAGGCCGGACAGATCCATGCCCTGGTCGGCGAGAACGGGGCCGGCAAGTCGACCCTGATGAAGGTGCTGAGCGGGGTCTATCCCGCCGGCAGCTATGAAGGGTCGATCCTGTTCGACGGCGAGGAGCGCCGGTTCCGCGACATCAACGACTCCGAGGCACTGGGGATCATCATCATCCACCAGGAGCTGGCGCTGATCCCGCTGATGTCGATCGCCGAGAACATCTTCCTGTCGCGGGCGCCGTCGCGGTTCGGGGTGATCGACCGCGATGCGGTGTACCGGAGGACCGCGGAGCTGCTGACCCAGGTCGGCCTGCGGGAATCGCCTGATACCCTGGTCACCGATCTCGGCGTCGGCAAGCAGCAGCTTGTGGAGATCGCCAAGGCGCTGTCGAAGCAGGTGCGCCTCCTGATCCTGGACGAGCCGACCGCGAGCCTCAACGAGGCCGACAGCGCCGCGCTGCTCGACCGGTTGCTGGCGTTCCGCGCGCAAGGCATCGCCTCGATCCTGATCTCGCACAAGCTGAACGAGGTCGCCCGCGTCGCCGACCGGATCACGGTGCTGCGCGACGGCCGCACCGTCGACAGCCTCGATTGCCGGATAGAGCAGGTCGACGAGGACCGGATCATCCGCAGCATGGTCAACCGCGATCTCGCGCACCGCTTCCCCGAGCGGAAGGTTGCGATCGGCGATCCCGTGCTGACGGTGGAGAACTGGTCGGTGTATCACCCGCTGCATACCGGGAGGCAGGTGATCAAGAACGTCGATTTCAAGGTGCGCCGCGGCGAGGTGGTCGGCATCGCCGGCCTGATGGGCGCCGGCCGCACCGAGTTCGCCATGAGCCTGTTCGGCCGGGCCTGGGGCTACAACATCTCCGGCCGGATCAGCCTTGACGGACGAGAGGCGAACCTTGCCAGCGTGCCGGCGGCGATCCATGCCGGCCTCGCCTATGTCACCGAGGACCGCAAGCAGCTCGGGTTGCTCCTCGCCGACGACGTCCGCAAGAACGTGACGCTGGCGAGCCTTCGCCAGGTGTCGGATCGTGGCGTGATCGACGATGTGGTCGAGCTGAAGGCCGCCAGCGACTACCGCAACCGGATGCGGATCCGCTGCTCCGACGTCTATCAGGAGGCCGGACAGCTCTCGGGCGGCAACCAGCAGAAGGTGGTGCTGTCGAAATGGCTGATGACCGATCCGCAGGTGCTGCTGCTGGACGAGCCGACCCGCGGCATCGACGTCGGGGCAAAGTACGAGATCTATTGTATCATCAACGAGCTCGCGGAGGCCGGCAAGGGGGTCGTGGTGATCTCGTCGGAGATGCCGGAATTGCTCGGCATCTGCGACCGGATCTGTGTGATGAATGACGGCGCCTTCGTCGGGGAGTTCGCGAAGGACGACGCGACGCAGGAGAAGATCATGCGCGCCATCATGCGCAATGTCAGGATGTCCGGGAACAGCGCTCCTGCCAGTGAGGTGCGGGCGGGAGGCGGAGCACAATGACCGACAAGACGGTGTCACTTCCCGAGACCCCCAAGCATTCCGGCTTCATCAAGAACAATCTGCGCAACTACGGCATGCTGCTGTCGCTGCTCGCGATCATGCTGTTCTTCGAGATCGTGACCGACGGCACGCTGTTGCAGCCGGTCAATCTCACCAATCTCGTGCTGCAGAACAGCTACATCGTGATCATGGCGCTCGGCATGCTGCTCGTGATCGTCACCGGGCATATCGACCTGTCGGTCGGCTCGGTCGCGGGGTTCGTCGGCGCGGTCGCGGCGGTGCTGATGGTGAGCTACCATGTCGACTACCCGACCGCCTTCATCGCATGTTTGCTGGTCGGTGCCGCGATCGGCGCGGCGCAGGGCTACTGGGTGGCCTATTTCAAGATTCCGTCCTTCATCGTGACGCTGGCGGGCATGCTGGTGTTCAAGGGCCTTGCGCTCGCGGTGCTGCAGGGCCGGTCGGTCGGGCCGTTCCCGCCCACCTTCCAGAAGCTGTCGTCCGGCTTCATCCCCGAGCTGTTTCCGAGCGCCGGCACGCTCTATCCGACCTCGCTGCTGATCGGTGTCGTGCTGGCGTTCGCGCTGGTGCTGGCGAGCGCCAAGAGCCGTGCGCGCGAGCAGTCGCACGGCATCGAGGTCGAGCCCTACGCGTTCTTCATCGCCAAGAGCATCGCGCTGGCCGGCGCGGTGCTCTATTTCACCTATCTGATCGCCTCGTATCGCGGCCTGCCGAACGTGCTCGTCATCATCACGGTCCTGATCGCGCTCTACGGTTTTGTGGCGCGGCGGACGGTGATCGGCCGGCAGATCTATGCCGTCGGCGGCAACGCAAAGGCCGCGAAGCTCTCGGGCGTCAAGACCGAGCGGCTCACTTTCTTCACCTTCGTCAACATGGGCGTGCTGGCGGCGCTGGCCGGGCTGGTGTTCGCAGCCCGACTCAACACCGCGACGCCGAAGGCCGGGCTCGGCTTCGAGCTCGACGTGATCGCCGCCTGCTTCATCGGCGGCGCCTCGGCCTATGGCGGCGTCGGCCGGGTCGGCGGCGCGGTGGTCGGTGCCATGATCATGGGGGTGATGAACAACGGCATGTCGATCCTCGGTATCGGCATCGATTATCAGCAAGTGATCAAAGGCCTCGTCCTGCTCGGCGCCGTCTGCATCGATGTCTACAACCAGCGCCGGTGACGGCCACGCAGTCACAATTTCACGATACGATGCTGGCGCAACACAGGAGGACGCCGCGTGAAACTGTCTCATGCCGATGCGCTGAACATCGGAAACATCCTCTCCGAGGTCGGCCGCAGCGAGATCATGCCGCGGTTCCGCCGCGTGCGGGAGATCGAGGTCCGTACCAAGACATCGGCATTCGACGTGGTCACCGAAGCCGATGAACTTGCCGAGCAGGCGATATCGGCGGCGCTGCTCCGGGCTTTCCCGAATGCGGTCGTGATCGGCGAGGAAGCGACGTCGCGCGATCCGGCCGCGCTCGATCAGGTTGGAACCGCGGAGCTCGCCTTCATCATCGATCCGATCGACGGCACGCGGAACTTCACCTCGAGCCTGCCACTGTTCTGCACCATGGTGGCCGCCACCATGCGCGGCGAGATCGTGTTCGGCGCGATCCATGATCCCGTGAGCAACGACACGGCATTCGCGCTGCGCGGCGAGGGCGCGTGGCTCGAGATGCCGGATGGCAGGCGGCATGATCTGAAAGTGGCGCCGGCCGTGCCGGTCAAGCAGATGGACGCGGTGGTCGGTGTCAACTTCCTGCCTGAGCCGCTGCGCACGATTGTCGCCGGCAATCTTTCCAGGCTTGGCGCCAGTGCCTGGCTCCGATGCGCCGCGCACGAGTATCGCATGGCGGCCTCCGGCCATTGTCACCTGCTGTTCTACAACAAGCTGATGCCGTGGGATCATGCCGCCGGCTGGCTGTTGCATCGCGAGGCCGGCGGCTACAGCGCGCATTTCGACGGATCTCCGTACAAGCCGGTCAACCTGACGGGCGGCCTGCTCTGTGCGCCCGACGAGGCGAGCTGGCATGCTGCACGGCAGGCGATCCTGACGCCAGCCGGGTAGAGGCGGGACGTGCGTTCGTGTTGACGATATTGGTCTGATTCAACTGTCAAACAGCTTGTTCGGTGTCATCACCCGCGCATGCGGGTGATCCAGTATTCCAGAGACGCCTGTGCGTGAGCCGAGAGGCCGCGGCGTACTGGATCGCCCGGTCGAGCCGGGCGATGACAGGTGTAGGTTGAGGACGCAGCTTCGCATTCTCGCGACATGATTTGTCCGAGCTTTGCGTCTCATTTCGCCGCTCTGAGATCAGAGGGCGCAGGGAAAGCCGGGTGCCGATTGCACCCATGGGTCCGGTGCAACAAAAAGCACCGGAGGTAGGACCACAGGTGTAACCGGGAACATCCCGGCTTTCCCTGCGCGATGGTTTTACGGCTTACTTCGTGCTCTCCCCGGCGAGACTTGGCTTGTTTGTCACCGCCTTCGCAAGACGCAATTGCGCTTACAAGGGGACACCGGCCACTAGGGCGTCAGGACCACACGACTTCACCGTCCGCATCAGTCACGTTCGTCAGTTGTGACGTCAGCGTCCACCGCATCTCACCGCAACACCCGTGACGATGCGCAAGCGCCCCTCGATCGGGTGAGACGGGGAATTCATACACTGAGTTGGGTATTTTGATAAACCGAAATATTTTTGCTGAGAGGGCTTGCGCCGTCGGGCAACTCAGTGATTGGCAATTTCGGCCGAGGCGTCAAAAATTGCCTGTTGCCTGATGCGTCGCACGACAAGTGCCATGAGCGCGGCGGCGGCGATCGGCGCCAGTTGCTGGCCGTTGGCGCCCGCAGGCACCATGGCGAAAGGCGTCATGTAAAGCGCGGCGAGCGCGATGCGTTCATACGGCAGCCAGCCGTGCGCGAGCGCCTGCGCAATCAGCCACGCGCCCGGGATCGCCAGGATCACCACCTCGTAGCTGCCCAGGGATGGCACGCACAGGGCGGTCGCCGCGACCATCAGCGCGATCTCGGCGGCGCCGCCGGGCCGCTTCCGCAGCACCAGGATCAGAACTGATATCGCGACCGCGGTCGCGGCCACCTGGACGAGCCAGGCGGTGTTGCTCGATCCGCCGGCCAGCCTGATCGCGGCGTAGGGGCTCGCGAACTTCTCGAAGCCGGGCTCACCGCCGAGGCTCCAGGCGCTTGCCTCCGGCAGCACGGCAATGAATTTGATCCACGGCTCAATCCCGAAGCAGGCGGTGGCCGCAACGACAAGCACGAGCGTTGTTGCAGCAGCCGCTGCGAGCGCGCGCCAGCGCCGCGTCAGGATCAGCACGAGCGGCGCAAGCAGGGCGACCTGCGGCTTGTAGCTGAAGCACCCGAGCAGCATGCCCGCGATCACCGGATAGCGGTCCAGCGTCACGGCCGATCCGCCGAGAAGGGCTGCCGAGAACAGCGAGTTCTGTCCGAACAATGCGCACACCCACACGCCGGGAAAGGCGAGAATGGGAACGACCGACTCGCCCTTGAGCAAGGCTCTCACCGCGGCTGCATAGGCGGCGCCGGTCGCGACGATCCAGATGACGGCGGCGGTCGCAAAGGACACCAGCGCGAAGGGCAGCCAGAACAGCAGTGACGTCGGCGGATAGAAAAACGGTGCGTAGGTCTTCTGACCGAACAGGGCCGCGACCGCGGCGCGGCCCGCGTCGCCATAGGCGTCACCGGCGCGGCCCTCGAGCGCGAGCTTTGCCGCGGTCCAGAATGCCGCGAAGTCAGGGCCGACATCCATTGTCGGCGCAGCCCACGGGATGATCGCGATGCAGCCGATGAACAGCAGGAGAAAGACGCGGGTGAACGCCGTGACGCGATCGGCCGTGAGCCATTCGGCCTCGCGCAGCGCGGAGACCAGCGTGCCTGGACCGGACGTCTGGCTGTTGGTCGCGCGCAGCGTGACGGCGCCCGAACCTGCGGCATCCGACGGCGTCGCGAGGTGACGCGTAGCATCGTCAGCGAAGGCCAGCCCGTGTCCCTCGAGGTCCGACTTTTGCGACATCGGCCGCTTCATCCCAATCGCGTCATGCACGCGCAAGGTTTGGATCAAATCGTCTAAGGTTGCGTAAACCCGGTCGCTGCAATTGGCCGCGGCAGGATCGGAACCCGTCGCGCGACATTGACCTTGTCCGCGGCCTGTCACGCCGGGCATGGTAAAGGAACCGGCAACGCCGGCGGCAGCCTGCCGACGGTGCGCGGCGCTCGACGGTCATGGTTCATCGGAAATGGCGGTATTGCAGGACTTCGGCCCCGACATCTGGATCGCCGGAGGACCCAACGTCGCGGTCGCCGGGTTTCACTATCCGACCCGGATGGCCGTCATCAGGCTGTCGGACGGCGGTCTCTTCATCTGGTCACCGGTCCGGTTGACGGCGGAACTGCGGACCGAAGTGGACGCGATCGGCCCGATCAGGCACATCGTGGCCCCCAACTCGCTGCACCACCTGTTCCTCGGCGAGTGGAAGCAGGCCTATCCGGCCGCCGTGCTCCATGCCCCGCCGGGCCTGCGCAAGCGGCGGCGCGATCTCGCCTTCGATGCCGATCTCGCAGATGGACCGAGCGCCGGTTGGGCAGGGCAGATCGACCAGGTGGTGATGCGCGGCAATTTGATCACGTCAGAGGTGGTATTTTTTCATCTCGCGAGCGGGACCGTGCTGTTCACCGACCTGGTGCAACAGATCCCTGCCGACCTGGTCTCCGGCTGGCGTGCGGCGATTGCAAGGCTCGACCTGATGGTCGGGCCGGAGCCGTCGGTGCCGCGCAAGTTCCGCACAGCCTTCACCAACCGCCGCGCGGCGCGCGAGGCGCTGCAACGGATTCTGGCGTGGCCCGTCGAAAAGGTGCTGATGGCTCACGGAACTCCGGTCGAGCAGGATGCGCCGGGATTCCTGCGCCGCGCGTTCGCCTGGCTGACGGGGTGACGGATTTCACCGCCGCGATGCGCTCAGAAACAGCGGCCGGAAGATATCGAGAAATCCGGTCGCGGCCGGAGTCAGCGGGCGGTTCTTCAGCCGCAGGATGCCGATCTTGCGGACCAGCGGCGGCGAGACCAGGCGCTTGACCACGACACCGCGCGGGGCACGCGGCGGCAATGCCGATGCCGGAACGATCGAGATGCCGACATTGGCGCCGACAAAATCATAGAGCGTGCCGAACTGCTCGACGATTGTGCTGTGATTAAGCACGATGCCGTTCGCGGTCGCGACGCTGTCGATCTGCTTGCGCAGGCCTGAGCCGGTCGGCAGCGAGACGAAGGCTTCATTGCGCAACTCGCGCAGGCTCAGCGTGCTCTTGTGTCGCAGCGGATGGCGCGAAGGCAGGATCGCGAAGCAGGACTCTTCCACTGCGTCATCGCTGACCACCTCCTGGCCGAGCGCGGTGACGTTGCCGACGCCGAAATCGGCAAGGCCGCTGCGGACATCCTCATAGACCTCGCTGCCGAGGCCCTCGCGCAGGTGGATTTCGACGCCCGGATGCGCCTTCCTGTATTTCAGCACGGCCTCCGGCACCACGTGGTGGGTCAACGACAGCAGGCACGAGATGATCAGGCGTCCCTTGATCTGATCGCCGAGCGCACGGGCATTGTCGACCTGGGCGCCGAGATCGGCGAGTAGGCGCTGCGTCGATGCGGTGAATTCGCGGCCCGGTGCGGTCAGGATGACGTTGCGCGTCGAGCGCAGGAACAGCGAAACGCCGAGTTGCCGCTCGAGCTGAAGCACCAGACGGCTGACCGCCGATTGCGTCATGCCGAGGTCGGCGGCAGCCGCGGTGAAGCTGCCATACACCGCAACCGAGTTGGCGGCGCGCAGATGTTTGAGGCTGACCTCGAACTGGCGTGGGCGACGCTGGCGCATCATTCATTCCATTTTAGCATCAATAATCCGGATCGGAAAATATTTGACCTATATCGCCGCGGCGTCAACGATGAAGACAACGGCAGGGCGGTGAGCGGGAAGGGAATTCCGGATGACGGCGAGCCTGAATATGACGGCAAACGGCGCGCTCAGGGGTGTCCGCGTTCTCGATCTGACGCGGTTCTATTCAGGTCCGTTCGCCACCTTGATGCTGGCGGGCTTCGGTGCGGAAGTCATCCGCATCGACACCCCGGAGCAGGGCGACCCGACCATGACGGGGCCGCCGTTCCTAGGCAAGGACGGCGTCGCGCTCGACCGCAAGCACGACAGCGATCTCGGCCTCGCCTATCTGAAGCGCTGCCGCGACAAGAAGTCGATCACGCTGAACATGCGCTCGGCGGAGGGCATGGAGTTGTTCCACGCGCTGCTGCGCAAGTCGGACATCCTGGTCGAGAATTTGCGTCCCGGCGCGGCCGAGCGGCTCGGGATCGACTATGAGGCGAACCGACAGGTCAACCCCGCGATCGTGCACTGTGCGCTGACCGGCTACGGCTCCACCGGCGCCGATCGGCGTCTCAAGGCCTACGATTTGATGATCCAGGCGGCGTCCGGGTTGATGTCGATCACCGGTGCGCCGGACAGCGGCCCCAGCAAGGCAGGCACCGCGCTCGCGGATGGCATCACCGGCGCCTTCGCCGTCTCCGGCATCCTCGCGGCGCTGACCGAGCAGCGCATTTCGGGGCAAGGCCAGTTCGTCGACGTCGCGATGGCCGACTGCCTGCTGTCGCTGGTGCTCGACGAGCCCCTGGATTGCTACGAGCAGATGGGGATGGCGCCGCGGCAGGGCAATCGCATCATGAGGTTCTCGCCGTTCAACACCTATGCCACGCGCGATGGTGCGATCGCGCTCGGCGCCGCTACCAACGAGGACTGGCTCGCGCTGCTGCGCGTGATGGACCGGCTCGACCTCGCGCAAGACGAAAAATTCATGAACACCGGCTGGCGCGTCAGCAACAATGCGCTCGTCGACGCGATCGTCAGCGAATGGACGCTGGGCCGCACCACGGCAGAGGCGATCGAGGCACTCAATCGCGGTGACGTCGCGGCAAGCCCGATCCGCGATATCGACGACATCCTGGCCTGGGAACATCTCGATGCGCGCGACATGCTGCAGGCGGTTGAACATCCGACCGAGATGCTGGAGCAGCGTGTCATCGGCGCCGGTTTCCCGATCAAGATGGGGCGGACCCACAAGGGATACACCGCGCCGGCGCCGACGCTCGGGCAGAACAATCAGGAGATCTATGGCGGTCTGCTCGGTCTTTCCGGGGAGAGGATCGACGATCTGACGTCAAGGCGGATCATCTGAAGCAGAGAGGCCGGCACATGCATGCCGTCCCAAGCGGGGAGCGTCGAGGACAGTGATGGCGAAGACACGATGGATCACAGGTGCGGCGATCGCGTTGCTGGTCGGCAGCGCGATGCTGGCGCCGGTTCGGGCTGAGGATGTGCAGCCGGTCAGGATCGGTGTGCTCACCGACATGTCGGGGATGTATCGCGACATCATGGGGCCGGGCTCGGTGCTCGCCGCCAAAATGGCGGTCGAGGAGTTCGGCGGCAGAGTGCTGGGTCGTCCGATCGAAGTGATCTCAGGCGATCACCAGGCCAAGGCCGATGTGGGCGCGGCGATCGCCCGCAACTGGTTCGACAATGGCGGTGCCGACGTCATCGTCGATGTGGCGCAGTCGGCGGTGGCGCTCGCCGTGCAGGAACTGGCGCGGGCGCGCAACAAGATCGTCATCCATGGCGTGACCGGAAGTCCGGCGATCACCCAGCAGGCTTGCGCGCCGACCGCCTTCTCGTGGTCGCTCAATGCCTACGCGATTTCGGCGCCGCTGCCGAAGCCGCTGATCGAGCGCGGGCTCGACAGCTTCTTCTTCCTGTCCGCCGACTACTCATTCGGCAAGGCAATGGAGGACGCCGCTACCAACGCGATCAAGGCGGCCGGGGGCAAGGTGCTGGGCTCGGTGCGCTTCCCGCAGAACAATCCCGACTTCAGCTCGTTCCTGCTGCAGGCGGTGTCGTCAAAGGCCAAGGTGATCTGGCTGATCTCCGCGGCCGAGGACACCACCAATGCCCTGAAGCAGGCCAAGGAGTTCGGCATCGCCGAGGGCGGTCAGCACATCGTGGTGCCGCTGACCTACATCACCAATGTGCACGCGCTCGGAATTGCAAATGTGCAGGGGCTGACCTTCGCGACACCGTTCTACTGGGACCGCACCGACAAGACCCGCGCCTGGTCCGAGCGCTTCTTCAGGCAGCATCACGCGATGCCGACGATGGATCAGGCCGCGGTTTACTCGGGAACGCTGCACTATCTGCAGGCCGTCGCCGCGGCCAGGACGCTCGATGGTCCGAAGGTCGCCGATGAGATCAGGAAGCTGCCGGTCAACGACATGTATGTCGAGAACGGCTTTGTGCGCGCCGACGGCTGGCTGATGCATCCGTTCTACATGGCGAGCATCAAGGCCCCCGGTGAGGTCAAGAAGCCCTGGGACTATTACAACATCGAGAAGGTCATTCCGGCAGCCGAGGCGGCGCAGCCGCTGTCGGAAAGCCAGTGCCCGCTCGTCGCTCAATCACAATGACATCGACACAAAGGAGAGACCATGTCGCGCGAAATCCTCAAGATGTATTCGGACTACAAGAGCCCCTATGCCTGGCTGGCGTTCGATCCGGTGTTCGAGCTGGAGAAGAGATACGACATCAAGGTGCAATGGCGGCCGTTCCAGCTGCGGATCAAGGGCTCCGGCCAGCGCAGCGTCTATTCGGAATACAAGGTCAAGTATTCCTACATGGATGCACGGCGGTCCGCCAACGAGCGCGGCGACAAGAAGATCATCCGCGGCCCGCTGAAGATCTTTGACACCGCGCCGGCGCTGATCGGCGGGCTGTTCGCGGAGAAGCAGGGACGTCTGATCGAGTACAGCCGCCTGGTCTACGAGCTGTTCTTTCGTCGCGAGCTCGCCGTCGACGAGGTCGATGCGGTGGAGCGCTTCATCGTCTCGCTCGGCATGTCCGGTGCCGACTATCGCGCCTATCTCGAGGGCGACGGCCGTCGGGAATATGAGGAGGCGCAACAGGAGAGCCAGGGCGACCATATTTTCGGCGTGCCGATCTGCGTGTTCCGCGGCGAGCAGTTCTGGGGCAACGACCGGGTGCCGATG
Organism: Bradyrhizobium sp. 26S5; assembly: GCF_036923295.1. NCBI lineage: Bacteria > Pseudomonadati > Pseudomonadota > Alphaproteobacteria > Hyphomicrobiales > Nitrobacteraceae > Bradyrhizobium > Bradyrhizobium sp. 26S5. The sequence continues at coordinate 3,473,211 of NZ_CP145948.1, forward strand.
CTGGAGCGCCGGCTGCAGGAGGTTGGCCTTTTGCTCGCCCGCGAAAAGCAGCCGGCTTGAACGGCAGGATGGAGGCTCCGATGATCGATCTTCATTTCGCGCCGACACCGAATGGCTGGAAGATCTCGATCATGCTTGAGGAATGCGAGCTGCCGTACACCGTGGTGCCCGTCAACATCACGCGCGGCGACCAGTCCCGGCCGGAGTTTCGCGCACTCAATCCGAATGGCCGGATCCCTGTCATCGTCGACAGGGATCCGCCCGGCGGAGGAGAGCCGGTGACCATCTTCGAGTCCGGCGCGATCCTGCTCTATCTCGCGGAGAAGACTGGCTCCTTTTTTCCGCGTGACATGCGTGGCCGCACCCGCGTGCAGCAATGGCTGATGTGGCAGATGAGCGCGCTCGGACCGATGCTGGGCCAGAACGGGCACTTCTCGCTCTACGCGCCGGCCAAAATTCCCTACGCGGTCGAGCGCTACGGCAACGAGGCACGCCGCCTCTACGGCGTGCTCAACGATCGGCTCGGCGAGAGCACTTATGTTGCGGGTAACGACTATTCGGTCGCCGACATCGCCTGCTTTCCCTGGGTGATGACCCACAAGGCGCAAGGCGTCACCCTCGACGATTTCCCGCACGTCAGGCGCTGGTACGCCGAGTTGCGCGCGCGGCCGAAGCTCCAGAAGGGGCTCGCGGTCGGCCGGCGTGGCATTCGCAAGACGCTCGACGCGCAGGCGCGGAGCAATCTGTTTGGCACAAGGCCGGCGGGTGGAGATGCGCCCGGCGGAGCGCTTCAATCACAACAATTGGACCATTGAGATGACCTTGCCTTCGAAAATGCTGACCGGCTATCGCGTGCTCGATATCACCCAGTTCGTCGCGGGCCCGACCTGCACGCGTCTGCTGGCCGAGGCCGGCGCCGACGTGATCAAGATCGAGCTCGCGCCGTTTGGCGACCGATCGCGCTTCCAGGGCCTCAAGCCGCGCGATCCCGCCTACAAGAACACCTCGCAGAGCACCTACTTCTTCCAGCAGAACCATTCGAAGCGCAGCCTCGCGCTCGACTTCAAGCACGAGAAGAGCCGCGAGATCCTGACCCGGCTCGCGGCCAAGGCCGACGTTCTGGTGGAGAACTTTACGCCCGGCGTGATGGAGCGCGCCGGACTTGGCTACGAGACGCTCAAAAAGATCAATCCGCGGCTGATCATGTGCTCGATCTCCTTTGCCGGACAGAGCGGTCCGCTCAGCGACAAGCCCGGCTTCGACTATATCGCGCAGGCCTTCGCCGGCATCACCGGGGTGATCGGCGACCCCGACGGGAAACCGGCGCAGGTGCCCGTTGCGATTGGAGACGCCTCGACCGGCGTTGCCGCGGCGATGGCCGTGGGGTTTGCGCTGCTGCATCGCGAGCGTACCGGCGAAGGGCAGTTCATCGAGTCGACGCTGCTCGATACCTATTTCCATATGCATGAGGCCAATGTGCCGAAGGTCTCGCTGCGCGGCGACAGCTTTGTGCCGCAGCGGGAAGGCTCGCTACACCCGAACGGCGGCCCGGTCGGCGTGTTCGATTGCGGCCGGGACGAGTTTATTGTGATCTGCGCGCTGGCGCATCAATGGCCGCAAATGGTTAGGGCGCTGGGGCGGCCGGAGTTCGAAAAGGACCCGCGGTTCGAGTCGGCGCGCGCCCGCGCCGACAACAGGGTGCTGGTGGGGGAGATCGTGGAAGCCTGGCTCAAGACGTTTCCGTCGCGCGATGCGGCGATTGCTGCGCTGGAGAAAGAGCGGATTCCCTGCGCGCCGGTGCTGACCCTGAATGATGCCATGGCGCAGCCGCATCTGATCGAGCGCGGCACGGTCCGCCATGTCAGCGATCCGCAGATTGGCAAGTTTGCGATCCCGGGTGCGCCGATGCGTTTCTCGGAATGGCCGCAGCAAGCCGACCTGAGGGCCGACCTGCTCGGCGAGCACAATGAGGCGATCCTGGGTGAGCTCGGGCTGTCGGAGCAGGAGATCGACCAGCTCTATGCCGAGAAGGTGCTGGTGCAGGACAGGGAGTTGCGGGCCGGGAAGCGGCTCAGGAAGGCGAGCTGAGCCGCGACGTCATCAAGCCGTTAGGCCGAAGTGGGGCGATCGAAATACGCGAATGCGGCGCTCGTCAGGCTGCCGAGCAGGGACCAGAACACCAGGCTGGTCAGCGTGACCGCGACCACGAACTGATGCGACAATGACGACGGCACATTGGTCTCGACATGCTCGAGCTCGGGCGCGCCGATCAAATGCGGCAGCATGATCAGGACCACACCGGCGATCGCGGCTGGCGCCGAACGCCGGAAAACGATCAGCCCGAGGCCGGCCGAAGTCGCCAGCACCGCCGTCACCCACCAGATCTGACGCGACATCAGTGGTGCGGCGGGGACACCCGGCAGTTCAGGCGGCAGCCCAAGACCCGGCGCGATCGTGAAGACGGCAAAACCTGCGAGACCCCACATCAAGCCTTCATGCCACGAGACCGGTTCGCCGGGCGCGCCGCTGCGAACCGAAAAGAAGCCGCAGAGCAAAAGCGCAAAGCCGATCCCGGTCAGGATGTTGGCCCCCGCCGTATAGAGGGTGCGCTCCAACCCGTCCCGTGGCTCCCAGGCTTCCGCACCATGATCATGCGCTGCTTGATCGTGCACGAGGATGGCGCGCGGCTGCGCGGAGGCTTCGTGCTTGTGCTCGGCCGCCTTCTCGTAGACCTCGGCCTTGAGGATCAGGGGGACGGTGCCGAACTGCTGGACCGCCGTGACGATCAGGCCAACGATGAAACCGGCAATGACCGACGAGAAGACGATCGAGCGAAACGTGCTCATGTCAAGGCGGTCAGTGGCAGGGGAACGCGTTGGAGTGGCGCACGTCGTGCGCCGCGTTGTGGATCACGTCGATGTGCGAGAAGCCGACGACGCCGACGATGAACAGACCGAGCGTCATCGCCATCAGGGACTGGGCAAGCCGTCCGACCTGTCCGGTGGCAACCGGCAGATGCGTGACTTGAGCTTGCGTGACCTGGGGTTGGCTCATGGTCGTTCTCCACGTTCGATTTGGTCGGCTTCTAGCAGCTTTCGCGCGATGTCGCGACTGGTAAGATGCAAATTTGTTGCAACAGGGATGCGCTTGCGCAGGATTTTCGCGTGCGCCGCTGCTCTAAACGCTTCTTCAAACTGGCAGAAATAGCCGAGACAGGCGTCCGGCGTCGGGTCCGTGCCGAGCAACGTCCGGAATGCGCCCTGATGCACCGCGCAGATCGCGCTGTGCTCCGGGAGGCCAAAGACCAGGGAGGCGATGTCGGCGCGCCAGTGAGCGTGGCCGCTTGGGGCGCCGCTGCCGGCCGGAGCTCCGTCAGCGTCGGATGGTGAATTCATCCGGACCTCGCCGCGCTTCCCATTTGGCCTGCTCGAGCTCCGGACGGTCGCATTCCGCCTGGGGGGTGCCGATGCAGAGGTAGCCGATGAATTTCCAGGCGTCCGGAATTTCCAGGATCTCCTGAATGCGGGCTGGGTTGAGGATCGACACCCAGCCGAGCCCGATGCCTTCGGCGCGCGCGGCAAGCCACATCGAGCAGATCGCGGCCACCACGGAATATTCTGTTGTCTCCGGCATCGTCGCCCGCCCGAGGCCGGAGCCGATGTGGTCGGTCTTGTCGGCGAATACGGCGAGATGGCCGGGCGCCTCCTCGAGGCCCGATAACTTCAAAGCGGCATATTTTGCTGCACGCTCGCCCGAGTAAGACCGCAGCGCATCGGCGTTGCAAGTCTTGAAGTCTTCGATCACCGCGCGGCGGCGTGCCGCATCGTCGACAATCACGAACCGCCAGGGCTGGCTCAGGCCAACCGAAGGCGAAAGGCAGGCGACCTCGATCAGCTGCTCGATCGTGCCATCCGGCAGCGGATCGGTTCGGAAGCGCCGCACGTCGCGCCGCCACACGAACAGCTCCTGCAGTTGCCGGCGAAACCCATCGTCGAATGAGACCATCGCGGGGCCTTTGGCTGAATCCATCGCGGACGTCACTTAAGCTTCATCGGCAGGCCCGCAACGACGAACTCGACCTCGTCTGCCACGCCGGCGATGGTCTGGTTCATCAGACCGGCGGCATCGCGGAAGCTGCGCGCCAGTGCGTTGTCGGGCACGATGCCGAGGCCAACCTCGTTGGTGACCAGGACAACCGGGCTGTGCTGACGCGGCAGCGCGTCCGCCAGGCGCGTCACTTCCTCGGACCAATCGCGCTCCGCATGCAGCAGGTTGGACAGCCAGAGCGTCAGGCAATCGATCAGCCTTGCGCCGCCGCCGTCGGTCTCGGACAGCGCCGCGACGAGGTCGAGCGGCACCTCGCGTTCGATCCAGTCGCTGCCGCGCCGCGCGCGATGTTTGGCGATCCGCTCGTCCATTTCCGCATCGAGCGCCTCGGCGGTCGCGATATAGGCCGGCCGCTCCGGAAAGCTGCGTGCGCGCAATTCGGCGCGCCGGCTTTTCCCGGACCGGGCTCCGCCCGTGATCAGAATGACGGCCATGGGATCTCCTGTTTACGTCGCTCTAACCACCAATCGCGGTGAAACACAAAGCCGAAATCCGCCACGGAGGGCTTGCACTCGGCCAATGTCTTGCGCATCAGGGGGATCGCGGCGAGGAGAGGGTTAAGTGGGCTTTGCGGGAGCGATGGCGGTGGCGATGGCGGTGGATGCCCTGATTGGCTGGCCGTCGCCGCTGTTTGCGCGCATCGGCCATCCCGTGACCTGGCTCGGCCGGCTGATCCAGCTTGTCGACAGCGCCTGGAACCGGGACACTGACCCGCCGGCGTTTCGCCGCGTCGCCGGTGTCGCGGCTGCTATCCTGGTGATCGCGCTGGCGATGGCTCTCGGTTGGGCGGTTCAGTCCGTGCTCGGATCCGGATGGATGCGTGTCGTCCTTGTGGGCATCCTGGCGTGGCCGCTGGTGGCCTTGCGCTCGCTGCATGACCATGTCGCGGCGGTGGCCAATCCGCTGGCGTCCGGCGACATCGCGGCCGCGGGCTCCGCGGTCGCGCAAATCGTCGGACGCGATCCCTTGACGCTCGACGATGCCGGCGTCGCGCGCGCGACCATCGAGAGCCTCGCCGAGAATGCATCCGACGGCATCGTCGCGCCGGTGTTCTGGGGCGCGCTGTTCGGCCTGCCGGGAATCCTCGGCTACAAGGCGATCAACACGCTGGACTCCATGATCGGGCATCGCACCGAGCGGCACGAGGCCTTTGGCTGGGCGGCCGCCCGGATCGACGATCTCGCCAATCTCGTTCCGGCGCGGCTGACCGGGCTTTTGTTCGTGGTGCTCGCCGCGCGGCCTTCGCAGGCGTGGTCATGCATGTTGCGTGACGCGCGCCGCCATCGCTCGCCGAATGCCGGCTGGCCGGAAGCGGCGATGGCCGGTGCGCTCGGCGTGCGGCTCAGCGGTCCCCGCATCTATCACGGCAGCATCGCCGATGAGCCCTGGCTGAATGAAGGCGCGCGCGATCCGGCTGCCGCCGACATCCACGCCGGGCTGAAACTCTATCGCTACGCCATGATGCTGCTGGCTGCGGCGTTCGTCGCTCTGGCGCTGGCGTGAAGGAGCGGCGCATGCGTGAGCACGGCGGAAATCTCGATGTCGCCCAGCAACGCTTCGGCGGCGCCGCGGACGACTGGATCGACCTGTCGACGGGGATCAATCGGGTGCCTTATCCCCTGGTCGATGTGGAGCCGCGGCAGTGGAGCGCCTTGCCGTCGCGATCCGAGATCGAATCCCTCCACGCCGCCGCGCGGCAGGCTTATGCGACCGACGCGCCGATCGTGGCGATGGGCGGTGTGCAGGCCGCCATTCAGCTGCTGCCGCAGCTGGCGTCCCGAGGGCGGGCGCGGATTCTTGCGCCGACCTACAATGAGTATGCCGCGGTGTTGTCGGCCGCCGGTTGGGACGTCGCCGAGGTGTCCGATCTCGCAGCGCTTGCGGGCGCCGATCTTGCCGTCGTCGTCAATCCGAACAATCCCGATGGGCGGCACCACGACCGGCGCGAGCTGCTCGCGCTTTTGCCACGCGTCGACCGGCTCGTCATAGACGAGAGTTTTGCGGATGCCGTGCCGGACCTGTCGCTCACACCGGAAGCCGGACGAGCGGGGCTCGTGATCCTGCGCTCATTCGGCAAATTCTACGGGCTTGCCGGCTTGCGGCTCGGCTTCGCGATCGGCAGTGAGCCGGACATCGGCGCGCTTGCGGCGATGGCGGGCCCATGGCCGGTTTCGGGGGCCGCGATTGCGATCGGGCGGCGTGCATTGCTCGATTACGACTGGGCAAAGGCGACGGCCGCACGGCTGGCGGCCGACTGCGTCAGGCTCGATGCAGCGGTGCGATCGCAGGGCTGGACCCTGGTCGGTGGCACGCCGCTGTTCCGTCTCTACGAAACCGGCGATGCGTTGGTCGCCCAGGACGAGCTTGCCCATGGGCTGATCTGGTCGCGCGTGTTTCAGCAGCGGCCGGGATGGTTGCGCCTCGGTCTGCCCGGCAGCGAAGCCGAATGGGCTCGGCTGTCTGCCGTGCTGTCGCGCTGATCGTCTAACGCGCGATACGATTGGGTGGAATCAGCTCGCCGCGATTTCGGTCCACCTCTCCCCATCGGGGAGAGGTCGGATTGCGAAGCAATCCGGGTGAGGGCTCTCGCTCTCTCGATAGTCCGTAGCCCCTCACCCGATTTGCTGCGCAAATCGACCTCTCCCAAGGGAGAGGTGAACCTTCGACGCCGTTCCAACTCAAACTCATCTCATCACGCGCTAGCGCGCCAGCGCGAGCAGGCCTTCGACATCGAGATGGGTCTCGATGTGTTCGGCGAGCGCGTCGAGCGCGCTCTCGACCCGGGCGCCGTACGGCTGGTCGGCCGCGGGAATATCGAGCCTTGCAAGGAAGGCCTTGCGAAACTCGTCAGACGTGAACAGGCCGTGCAGATAGCTGCCGTGAACGCGACCATCGGCGGAAACGGCACCTTCAGCGGCGCCGTCGAGCGACGCAAATGGCCTGATACGATCCGGACCGTCGGTGCGCCCGATATGGATTTCATAGGCGCTGATCGGCTGACTGGTAGCGGCATGCACCGCGCTGACGCGTGTCAGCGTCTTCTGCTCGGTCATGACAGTTGTGATATCAAGAAGTCCGAGGCCGCGCGTTTCGCCGGCGGGACCTTCGATCCCGTCGGGATCGGCGACGCTCTCGCCGAGCATCTGATATCCGCCGCAGAGGCCAAGGACATGACCGCCGCGGCGATGATGCGCCACGAGATCGATGTCCCAGCCCTGCGCGCGCAGGAAGGCGAGGTCGCCGCGGGTCGATTTCGAGCCGGGCAGGATGACGAGCTTCGCATCACCCGGGATGGCTTCGCCCGGCCGTACCATCACGAGATCGACGCCGGGCTCGAGCTTCAGCGGATCGAGATCGTCGAAATTGGCGATCCGCGACAGCGCAAGGAAGGCGATCTTGCACTGGCCGGGCTTGCGCGCCTCGCCGAGCCCGAGCGCGTCTTCGGCCGGAAGCTCGCCGGCGCGGACGAACCAGGGCAGCACGCCAAAGCCGCGCCATGCGGTGCGGGATTCGATCAGGCGGTAGCCGTCGTCGAACAGCGTCGGATCGCCTCGGAACTTGTTGATGACAAAGCCCTGGATCATCGCGGCATCCTCGGGATCGATCACCGCCTGGATACCGACGAGCTGTGCGATGACGCCGCCGCGGTCGATGTCGCCGACCAGCACCACGGGGACGTCAGCTTTGCGTGCAAAGCCCATATTGGCGATATCGGACTTACGCAGATTGACCTCGGCGGGGCTGCCGGCGCCTTCGACCAGCACCAGATCGGCGCGATCCTTCAACCGCCCAAAACTCTCCAGCACCGCGCCCATCAGCGACGGTTTCATAGCGGAATATTCGCGCGCGCGTGCGGTCGCGATCCGTTTGCCGTGCACGATGATCTGGGCGCCGACATCGCTCTCCGGCTTCAGCAGCACCGGGTTCATGTCGGTGTGCGGCTCGACACCGGCGGCGAGCGCCTGCAGGGCCTGCGCACGTCCGATCTCGCCGCCGTCGATGGTCACAGCCGCGTTGTTGGACATGTTCTGCGGTTTGAAAGGCAGCACGCGCAGGCCGCGCCGACTGGCAGCGCGCGCCAGGCCCGCGACGATGAGCGACTTGCCCACGTCCGAACCGGCTCCCTGGATCATCAATGCACGCGCCATGGCGATAACAGTCAGAACTCGACGCCCGGCTGGGCCTTGATGCCGGAGCGGAACGGATGTTTCACCAGCGTCATCTCGGTGACGAGATCGGCGATCTCGATCAGCTCCTCCTTGGCGTTGCGCCCGGTGAGCACGACATGCGTCATCGGCGGCTTTGACGTGGTCAGGAACTCGACGACATCGGCGATGGCGAGATAGTCATAGCGCAGCGCGATGTTGATCTCGTCGAGCACAACCATGCGCAAGCTCGGGTCTGCGATCAGCTGCTTGGCCTTTTCCCAGCCGGCCTGGGCCGCCGCGATGTCGCGCGCGCGATCCTGCGTCTCCCAGGTAAAGCCTTCGCCCATCGCGTGGAATTGGCAGAGTTCGCCGAAATGCCCGGTGAGCAGGCGGCGCTCGCCGGTATCCCAGGCGCCCTTGATGAACTGCACCACCGCGCAGGGAAAGCCATGCGCCACACAGCGCACGATCATGCCGAAGGCCGAAGAGGATTTTCCCTTGCCGGCGCCGGTATGAACGATGATCAGACCCCTTTCACCGCTCTTGGTCGCCATGATCTTGTCGCGCGCGACCTTTTTCTTCGCCATCTTGGTCGCGTGGCGCGCATCCAGCGAAACCTCGCTGCTGCCGACCTCGTCTTCGGCGCCGTTTTCTTCAGAAATCATGACATTCCTTCGGCTTGACAAGTTCGAGCCACGGACGAATGGTGGGCCCGCGTTGGTTCCTGTCCTACGACAGGCGAAGAGGGAATGCGATAGGGCTCAAGGTGGGCCTGAAAAGCAGCCGCCCCCGCGACCGTGACCGGAGAGATGCCCAAAAGCCACTGATTCCTTGTCGAGAATCGGGAAGGTGGGCATCGAGGGAGAAATCCTGCTCCGCAAGCCGGGAGACCTGCCAACGCAACGTGTAGTGAGACCGGCGGACGGGGTGTTCCGCGACGGGGAACGAACCCATTCACATCGGTTCGTGTGCCTCTTCGCCTCCCGCTGTCAATCCAGGATGGGCGATGAGCGTTACACTTCATGTCTGCATCACCTGCCGCGCCGGCCAGACGCTGGCGGAAGGTGAGATCGCGCCCGGTGCGCGCCTGCATGCCGCGCTTGTTGAGGCCGGCGTGCCCGATGACGTCAATCTTGTTCCCGTCGAATGCCTCTCGGCTTGCAGCCAGGGCTGCTCGGTCGCGCTCAGCGCGCCGGGGCGGTGGTCCTATGTCTACGGCCGCCTGTCCGCTGATAATGCCAGGGATGTGATCGCCGGTGCCTCCGCCTATGCGGCCGCGCCTGACGGCATCGTGCCGTGGCGCAGCCGTCCGGAAATCTTCCGCAAGCAATCGCTCGCCCGCATTCCACCCCTTGCCGTCGTCCCGGAGGCCGCAGAATGAACACGCTCGCCAAAATTCCGGTCACGGTCGTGACCGGATTTCTCGGGTCCGGCAAGACGACGCTGATCCAGCATCTGATCCGCAATGCCAATGGCAAGAAGCTCGCGGTGCTGGTCAACGAATTCGGCAGCGAAGGCGTCGACGGCGAGATTCTGAAGTCGTGCGCCGACGCCAATTGCCCGACCGAGAACATCGTCGAACTCGCCAATGGCTGCATCTGCTGCACCGTCGCCGACGATTTCATCCCGGCGATGGAGCAACTGCTGGCGCGACGCGTGAGGCCCGATCACATCGTGATCGAGACGTCAGGTTTGGCGCTGCCGAAGCCGCTGCTGAAGGCGTTCGACTGGCCGGAAATCCGCTCGCGGATCACGGTCGATGGCGTGATCGCGCTGGCCGATGCGGAAGCGGTCGCGGCCGGCCGCTTTGCGCCGGATCCCGCAGCAGTCGATGCACAGCGTGCGGCCGACGACAATCTCGACCACGAGACGCCGCTGTCCGAAGTGTTCGAGGACCAGATCGCCTGTGCCGATATCGTGCTGCTGACCAAGGCCGATCTCGCCGGAGCGGAAGGGATCAAGGCGGCCAAAGCGGTGATTGCCGCTGAAATGCCGCGCGAGGTTCCGATGTTGCCGATCGTCGACGGCGCCGTCGATGCGCGCGTGATCCTGGGGCTCGAGGCCGCGGCAGAGGATGATCTCGCGTCGCGGCCGTCGCACCACGATGGCGAGGACGAGCACGAGCACAATGATTTCAACTCCGTGGTGATCGATCTTCCCGAGGTTTCGGATGTCGAGGCACTCGTGGCTTCGATCAAGGGGCTGGCCCGCGAGCAGAACGTGCTGCGCGCCAAGGGCTATATCGCAGTCGAAGGCAAGCCAATGCGGCTGCTCGTGCAGTCCGTCGGCGAACGCGTGCGGCATCAGTTCGACATGCCCTGGGGCACACGGCCGCGGCAGTCGAAGCTGGTCGTGATCGGCGAGCACGGCGACATCAGTGAAGCTGCGATCAGGGCGCGACTAGGTGTCTGATGCACGTCGTCTTCCGCGAGAGCCGCGGCCTTGAGGAGACCGCGACACCAAGGGACCTCGGCCAGGATCCGGCCGATCTCGTGGTGTTGTCGTTTTCCGACAGCGATCTCGCTGCCTTCGCGGCCGGCTGGCGGCGGGGCCGCGCCGCGCTGCCGTCGCTGCGGCTCGCCAATCTCGCGGAGCTGCGCCACCCGCTGTCGGTCGATACCTATATCGAGCGGACGCTGTCGCACGCGCGCGGCATCCTGGTGCGGCTGATCGGCGGTGAGCCCTATTGGTCCTACGGGCTGGCCGCGGTGCATCGCCTGGCAAAGGAGCGCGATATCGCCCTGGTGGTGTTGCCGGCGGATGGCCGCGACGATCTGCGGCTGGACGAATTTTCCACGCTGCCGGTCTCGACGCTGCGGCGACTTAAGGTGCTGTGCGACAAGGGGGGGCCTGTCGCCGCCCAGGCCGTGATCGCGCAAGTGGCGCTGGCGTCAGGGCTCTATGCCGGGCCTGTCGTCGGCGAGATCGATCTGCCGGAGATCGGCGTCTACGATCCGCGGCGCGGTGTTGTCGCAGCGTTGCCGGCATCGGGTGGCCGGCCGCGGGCACTCGTGACCTTCTATCGCTCCTATCTCGCGGCCGGCGACACCGCGCCGGTCGATGCCTTGGTCGAGGCGCTACGCGAGAAAGGTTTTGACGCCTACGGCGTGTTCGTCGCCTCGTTGAAGGCCGCAGGCGTGGCCGATTGGCTGCGCGCTCAGTTCGCGCAATGCCCTCCAGCCGCCATCGTCAATGCGACCGCATTCTCCGCGGCCGGCGATGACGGCACCACGCCGTTCGATGCCGCTTCATGTCCGGTGTTCCAGGTCGCCTTGTCGACGGCGCGGCGCGAGGATTGGGCCGAGTCGCTCCGCGGTCTGTCGCCCGGCGATCTCGCGATGCATGTGGTGTTGCCGGAGGTTGACGGCCGCCTGTTTGCGGGCGTGGTGAGCTTCAAGTCGGCGAGCGAGCGCGATCCCGATCTGCAATTCGCGCATCTTGCGCATCGGCCGGATGCCGGGCGCGTCGCAGCAATTGCCGCCCGCGTGGCAGCCTGGCATCGGCTTGCCGACAAGCCCGCGCAGGAGAAGCAACTCGCGCTCGTGCTGTCGAACTATCCGGGCCGTCCGCACCAGATCGCGCATGCCGTCGGCCTCGATGCGCTTGCCTCGGTCGAGGCGTTGCGGGCCGATCTCGCGGCCGCGGGCTTTGATCTCGAGCCGGTGGCGTTGCTGGGCGATGCGCTCTTGCACCGGAAACTGACATGGGACGTGGCCGGGTATCGCGCGGCCATCTCCGGCCTTCCGTCACAGCTCCAGGACGACCTCGCGCGTGCATGGGGCGCGCCGGAGGACGATCCCGATTGTCGTGACGGCGAATTTCAATTCGCGGCAATCCAGTGCGGCAAGTCGATCATCGCCGTTCAGCCGGAGCGCGGTGATATCGGCCATCGCGATGCCGACTATCACGATCTGTCGCGCACGCCGCGTCATGCCTATGTCGCGTTCTATCTGTGGCTCAGGCAGCAGGGCATCGATGCCGTCGTGCACATGGGCGCGCACGGCACACTGGAATGGTTGCCCGGCAAGTCGGTCGCGCTGTCGTCCGCGTGCTGGCCCGAGGCGCTGATCGGTGATCTGCCCGTCATCTATCCCTTCATCGTCAACGATCCCGGCGAGGCGGCGCAGGCCAAGCGGCGGATCGGCGCCTTGACGATCGGTCATCTGCCGCCGCCGCTCGCGCTGGCGGCGGTGCCGGAAGGCTTGCGCAGGCTCGAGCGCTTACTCGATGAATATTCGACTGCGGACGGTCTCGATCCGGCACGGCGGCAGCGCCTGATTGCCGATATCCGCGAGGAAGCGCGGCTGGCCGGGCTGGAGGACGATCTTGGTCTCGCTGCGTCGGTCTCCGCGGCCGAGGCGATTCCGCAGATCGACCGCTTCGTCTGCGATCTCAAGGAGAGCCAGTTCGGTGACGGCCTGCACATATTCGGGCAGGGCGCTTGCGGTGCGAAGGAGAAGGCTGCGTTACGCGATGCGCTCTCTGGCCGGCGCGTCGCGCCGGGACCTTCGGGGTCACCCTATCGCGGGCGCCGCGACGTGCTGCCGACCGGACGCAATCTGTTTGCCGTTGATCCCCGCGGGGTTCCGACGCCGTCGGCGCATGCGCAGGGCGTGAAGCTCGCCGAAGAGCTGCTGCGCCGTCACCTGCAGGATCACGGCGACTGGCCGAAAGGGCTCGTCGTCGACCTCTGGGGTTCCTCGACGATGCGCACGGCCGGCGAGGATTTTGCGATGGCCCTGCATCTCGCCGGCATTGCGCCGCGCTGGGATCACGGATCGGGCCGCGTGGTTGGCTACGACATCATCGCGCCGGCAGAGCTCGGTCGTCCCCGCATCGACGTCACGCTGCGCGTGTCGGGGTTGTTCCGCGACGTCTTTTCGGGGCTTGCCCAGTTGTTCGAGGCGGCCACGGAAGCATTGTCCGAACGCAGCGATGAGGGGGAGGAGAATCCCTACAGCGAACGCATGTCGCGCGTGTTCGGGCCTCGTCCGGGACACTATGGCGCCGGCATCGCGTCGGTTCCGGACGTCTTCACCCAGGAAGCGCGCGATGCGGCCGGCGAAGCCTGGCTGTCGGCGTCGTCCTGGGCGTTTGCATCCGACGGCGAGATGCGGCCCGATCGCGCCGGCATCGAGGGGCGGCTCGCGGCGGCCGACAGTTTTGTCCATACCCAGGACTTGCCCGAGACCGACCTGCTGCTGGCGGCGGACTATGCCGCGCATGAAGCCGGCATCGCGGCGGCAGCCCGGCGCATTGGCGCAGAGGTCCCGGCGCTCTATCATCTCGACGCGACGCGGCCGGATCAGCCGCATGCGCGCTCGTTGACCGAGGAAATCTCGCGCGTGGTGCGTGCGCGCGCCGCCAATCCCGCATGGATCGCCGGCATGATGCGCCATGGCTTCCGAGGTGCCGCCGAGATCACGGCGACGCTGGAGCACATGGCGGCGTTCGCCCATCTGGCCGACGCGGTGCCGCCGCATCTGTTCGACCTCTACTACGACGCGACGCTCGGCAATGACGACGTTCGCGGCTTCATGGCGCGCGAGAACCCGGCTGCCCTGGCTGCGATGGAAACCTGCTTTACCCGGTTGCACGAGGCGTCGCTCTGGCAGACGCGGCGCAATTCGATTGCGGCGGCATTGCAGGAGGCCTCATGAGCGCTGTTGCGATCAAGGGCTGGTGTCCCGGCGCGCTGCGGCCGATGCTATCAGGCGACGGCCTCGTGGTGCGGATTCGCCCGCGTGGCGGACGGCTCGAGGCAACGCAAGCAACGGGAATCGCCGATCTGGCCGCACGACACGGCAACGGCCTGATCGATCTGACCAGCCGCGCCAATCTGCAGATCCGCGGCGTCAGCGATGAAGGTTATCCGCGCTTGATCGAAGGAATTGGCGAGCTCGGGTTGCTGGATACGGATGCCGACATCGAGGCGCAGCGCAACATTCTGGTGACGCCATTCTGGGCCACCGGCGACGATACGCGCGCGCTCGCCGCCGAGCTTGAGCGGGTGCTCGCCGGTTCTTTGCTCGATCTTCCGACCAAGTTCGGTTTCGCAATCGATGATGGCAGCGAGCGGGTGCTGGCTGGCGCGTCTGCGGATATCAGGATCGAGCGCGATCGCAATGGCGGCCTGCTGGTGCGCGCCGATGGCGCCGAGCTCGGGCTTTCCGTCACGCGGAGCGAGGCCGTGCAGGTCGCGTTGGCGCTGGCCGAGTGGTTCATCGCTTCCGGCGGAGCGAAAGGTGAGAGGCGACGGATGGCGGCCTATCTCGCCGGCGGCGCGAGCCTGCCCGAATCCTTGCGCGGCGATGTCGAGCCGGCGCCGCGATCGATAGACGCCGTTCCCGGACTCTATTCGTCCGGTGCGATGGTCGGCGTTGCGTTCGGGCTCATGCCGCAGCAGACGCTGCGCCATCTCGCCGGCTGCGCGCAGGCTCTCCGCGTGACGCCGTGGCGGATGCTGCTGGCGGAGGGGATGCGCGAGATGCCCGGTGGGGCCGACATCGTCACCGAGGTCGACGATCCGGCGCTCCGCGCGATCGCCTGTAGCGGTGCGCCGCGCTGCGGCGAGGCGCATGCCGACACGCGCGCGCTGGCGTCGGCGCTGGTGCGGCATATTCCGGCCGATGCCCGGCTTCACGTGTCCGGTTGCGCCAAGGGATGTGCGCATTCCGGCTCTGCGGATGTCACCCTCGTGGCTACGAACCAAGGCTTCGATCTGATCCGTCGTGGCTCGACCCGGGATGAGCCCGTCATGCGTGGGCTGACCGGCGCCGGCATCGTCGCAAATCCCTCCGTGCTGCTGGGAGGCCGCTGATGCCGCACATCTATGAGACCGACGGTGCTGCGATCTATCGGCAGTCCTTTGCCACCATCCGGTCCGAGGCCGACCTTGGCCGCTTTACGCCGGACGAAGAACCGGTGGTCGTGCGCATGATCCATGCCGCCGGCATGGTGGGGCTGGAAGCGCATGTCCGCTTCACGCCCGGCATGGCCGCGAGCGCGCGTGCCGCCTTGCAGAACGGGGCGCCGATCCTTTGCGACGCGCGCATGGTGTCTGAAGGAATTACGCGCGCGCGGCTGCCGGCCGGCAATGCTGTCATCTGCACGCTTGGTGATCCCGAGGTTCCCGCACTCGCGCAATCGATGCGCAATACGCGCTCCGCTGCTGCGCTCGAGCTGTGGCGGCCGCATCTGGTCGGCGCAATCGTCGCGATCGGCAATGCGCCGACTGCGCTGTTCCATCTCCTCAACATGCTGGAGGACCCCGATTGCCCAAGGCCGGCGGCGATCATCGGCTGTCCGGTCGGCTTTGTCGGCGCGGCTGAGTCCAAGACGGCATTGATGGCCGCACCGCACGCGCCGGCGCTGACGGTCGAGGGACGTCTCGGTGGTTCGGCGATCACGGTCGCCGCCGTCAACGCACTGGCGAGCCGGAGCGAGTAGATGGGACGCATCATCTGCTGCGGCCTCGGCCCAGGCGATCCGGACCTGATGAGCGTACGCGCTGATCGCACTGTGCGTGCCGCAAAGCACGTCGCCTATTTCCGCAAGAAGGGCCAGCTGGGTCAGGCCCGCCGCATCGTGGAGGGGTTGCTCGTCGCCGACGTTAGCGAATATCCGATGGAATATCCCGTCACCACTGAGATCGCTTTCGACAGTCCGGACTATGCGCGGCTGCTCGCGGGATTCTATGACGAATGGGCCGAGCGCCTGGCGCGGCTTGCGCGCGCGATCGATGTCGTCGTGCTTTGCGAGGGCGATCCCTACTTCTACGGCTCGTTCATGCACCTGCATTCGCGCCTGCAGGCGCGTGTCGAGATCGAGGTGATCGCCGGCATTCCCGGCATGGCGGGTTGCTGGAATTCGGTCGGCCAGCCGATCGCGCTTGCCGACGACGTGACCACCGTGCTGATGGGCACGCTGCCGGAGGCGGAGCTCGAACTGAGGATGCGGAGTTCCGACGCGCTCGTCGTCATGAAGACCGGCCGCAATCTCAGGAAGATCCGACGCGCGCTCGCCTCGGCGGGGCGTCTCGACGATGCGTGGCTGGTCGAACGCGGCACCATGCCGGATCAGCGTGTCGCCCGGCTCGCCGAGATCGGCGAGGCCGACTGTCCGTATTTTGCGATCGTGCTGGTGCACGGGCAGGGACGGCGCAGGGAGGCGGCCGAATGACGGGAACGCTGACCATCGCGGGATTGGGACCGGGCGACGAGGCGCTGATCACGCCGGAAGTCACATCCGCGCTTGCGGCTGCGACCGACATCGTAGGCTATGCGCCCTATGTGACGCGCGTGCCGCCGCGCGCCGGGCTCACGCTGCATTCCTCGGATAATCGCGTCGAGCTGCAGCGCGCCGCCGACGCGTTGCGGCTTGCATCCGAAGGGCGCCACGTCGTAGTGGTGTCTTCGGGCGATCCCGGCGTCTTTGCGATGGCGTCCGCCGTGTTCGAGGCGCTCGAGGACGCGCCGCAATGGCGCGACCTCTCGATTCGCGTGCTGCCCGGCGTGACCGCGATGCTGGCGGCGGCCGCGAGCGCCGGTGCGCCACTCGGTCATGATTTCTGCGCGATCAACCTCTCCGACAATCTCAAGCCGTGGCCGCTGATCGAGAAGCGCCTGCGGCTTGCGGCCGAAGCCGATTTTGCCATCGCGATGTACAATCCGCGCTCGGCGAGCCGGCCGGAAGGTTTTGGTCGCGCGCTCGAAATCCTGCGCGAGGCGGGTTGCGACGAGCGGATCGTGGTGTTCGCGCGTGCCGTCAGCACGCCCGATCAGCGGATCGAGACGGTCGAGCTGCGCGACGCGAAGCCGGAAATGGCGGACATGCGGACACTGGTGATCGTCGGCAATTCGGCGACGCGGCGGGTCGGGCGCTGGGTCTACGCGCCGAGGCAGGTCCGATGACCGAGCCATTGCATCACATCGCCGACGCTTTCCAGCCGTGGTCGGTCGGGCAGAGGTGGCCGGGTGATCATGATGACGGGAAGGCCAAGCGCACGGGCGGCGTCGATCTTGGCGCGCGCGCCGGTTCCGCCGGAGTTGCGGGCAACGATCCAATCGATGCGACGCTCGCGCATCATCTCGAGCTCGCCGTCGAGCGTGAACGGTCCGCGCGACACGATGACGTCGGCATCGGGCAATGGCAGCGCTTGCTCGGGCGGGTCGACAAATCGCAACGTATAGGCGTGTTGCGGCCGGCTGCCGAACGGCGCGATGTGCTGGCGGCCGATCGCGAGGAATACGTTGGCGCGGCTGTCCGGCAGCGCGGCGACGGCGGAGGTGACGTCCGCGACCTCGATCCAGCGGTCGCCGGATGTTTTGTCCCACGGCGCGCGCTCGAGCGCGACCAGCGGCGTTTCGGTTTGCGCGCAGGCGGCGATCGCGTTGCGGCTCATCTCGACCGCGAAGGGATGCGTCGCGTCGATCACATGGGTAATGGCTTCGCGACGCAGATAGTCGGCAAGACCGCTGACGCCGCCGAAGCCGCCGATCCGGGTCGGCAGCGGCTGGTCGGCCGGCGCACGCGTGCGGCCGCCATAGGAATAGACCGCGTCGATCCCCGCGCGCGCGATTGCAGCGGCGAGCAGATTGGCGTCGGCGGTTCCGCCCAGGATCAGGGCGCGCATCATGAATAATCCCTGGTTGACCATCATCGGCATCGGCGAAGATGGCCTTGACGGCCTCTCCGACGCAAGCCGAAAGGCGCTTCGCGAAGCCGAAACAGTTTTCGGCGGTGAACGCCACCTCGCGCTGGCCGGCATCACCGACCGTGGCCGTGCCTGGCCGGTGCCGTTCGATGCGGGCATCGTGCTTGAATGCCGCGGCCGTCCGACGGCAGTGCTCGCCTCGGGCGATCCGTTCTGGCATGGCGTCGGTGGGAGCCTTGTCGAGACGCTGCAGGCCGGCGAGTGGGTCGCATACTCCGGACCATCGACGTTCTCGCTTGCGGCGGCACGCTTGGGCTGGCGCTTAGAGACCGTCATCTGCCTTGGCCTTCATGCGGCACCGTTCGAGCGTCTGTTGCCGCATCTCGTGCGCGGTGCACGGATCATCTGCTTGGTGCGCGATGGCAAGGCAGCTTCCGATCTCGCGCAATGGCTCACGGGCCGCGGCTGGGGGCCGTCATCGATGTGGACGCTTTCCGCGCTTGGCGGACCCCGTGAGTCCGTCACGCAGCATCGCGCGGACGGCTACGCCGGCGACGCAAGCGACAGCCTGGTCGCGGTCGCGTTGGAGGCGAGGGGAACGCTAGGGATCGCGCGCAGCTCAGGTCTTCCCGACGCACTCTTTGTGCATGACGGGCAACTGACAAAACAGCCGATCCGCGCGCTTGCATTGTCGGCGCTTTCGCCGCGGCCTGGCGAGCGGCTGTGGGACATCGGCGCCGGCTCGGGTTCGATCTCGATCGAATGGGCGCTGTGCGGCGGGACGGCGATCGCGGTCGAGGCCCGTGGCGAACGTGCCGCGAACATCCGCAGCAATGCTGCGAGCTTCGGCTTGGCCCACCGGATCACCGTGATCGACGGCGAGGCGCCCGGCATTCTATCGAATCTCGAAGCGCCCGATGCGGTGTTCATCGGTGGTGGCCTCGATGCGGCGATGTTCGACGCGATCTGGTCGCGTATCGCGACGGGAGCGCGACTGGTTGCGCATGCGGTGACCCTGGAAACCGACGCGCTGCTCTCCGATCTGCATCAACGCCATGGCGGCGACCTGATGCGCGTCGAGATCGCCCATGCCGAGCCGTTGGGGCGGTATCGCTCCTGGAAGGCTACGCGGCCGATCGTGCAATGGAGCGTTATCCGATGAAGGTCGCAGGTTTCGGATTCAGGCGTGACGCCAGTGCCGCGTCCTTGCGCGAGGCGCTCGACGCGGCCGGCGGTTCCGATGGCCTTGCGGCCGTTGCAACGGTGAGTGACAAGGCCGATGCGGTGGCGTTGAAACTGCTGGCGCAGGAACTGGATTTGCCGATCCGGGGGATTTCGGCAGAGAAATTGGCTGAGATAGAGACCGTAACGCAATCCGGGTTCATCAAGGCGAGGTTTGAAACGGGCTCGGTCGCCGAAGCCGCGGCAATCGCTGCGGCAGGACGCGGTGCGCGCCTGATTTCGGTCAGGGCGACGTCACAGGATCGGATGGCCACTGCGGCGATCGCGGAAGGAGACGGCGAATGACGGTGCATTTCATCGGCGCAGGGCCAGGCGCTGCCGATCTCCTGACCTTGCGCGGGCGCGATCTCATCGCCTCTTGCCCGGTCTGTCTTTATGCCGGATCGCTCGTGCCGGAAGGGGTCCTGGCGCATTGCCCAAAAGATGCGCGTATCGTCAACACGGCGCCGCTGTCGCTCGACGAGATCGTCGCCGAGATCGCCTCCGCGCATGCGGAGGGCAAGGACGTCGCGCGGCTGCATTCGGGCGATCTCTCGATCTGGTCGGCGATGGGCGAACAGTTGCGCCGGCTGCGCGCGTTACAGATTCCCTATTCGGTGACACCAGGCGTTCCGGCTTTTTCGGCGGCCGCGGCGGCACTGCAGTCCGAGCTGACGCTGCCGGGCCTTGCGCAATCGGTGGTACTGACGCGCACGCCGGGCAGGGCGAGCGCGATGCCAGACGGTGAAACGCTCGCGGCCTTTGCCGCAACCGGCGCGGTGCTCGCGATCCATCTCTCGATCCATCTGCTGGACAGGGTCATTGCCGAGCTCACGCCGCATTACGGAGCCGACTGCCCGGTGGCGATCGTCTGGCGTGCGAGCTGGCCGGACCAGCGCATCGTGCGCGCGACGCTTTCGACCCTCGACGCCGCCGTTGGCCCGGAACTCGAACGCACCGCGCTGATCCTGGTCGGCAAGACGCTGGGTGCCGATGAGTTCGCCGAAAGCCGCCTCTATGCGGCTGACTACGACCGCCGCTACCGGCCTGTGGGAGCCGAGCCACGCTTTCCGGAACCATCGCGATGAGCGCGGGACTTGTGATCTCGGCGCCGGCATCCGGCGTCGGCAAGACGACGCTGACCTTGGCGCTGGCCCGCGCCTATCGCAATCGCGGGCTGAAAGTGCAGTGCCTGAAGAGCGGGCCTGACTACATCGATCCCGCCTTTCATGCGGTGGCTACCGGACGCGCGTCGGTCAATCTCGATAGCTGGGCGATGGAGCTCGAGGCGATCGAGTGCCTGGCGAGCCGCGGCGCGGACGCCGACCTGGTGCTGGCCGAGGGCTCGATGGGCCTGTTCGACGGCGTTGCCGCGCGCGGCGTGTCCGGCACCGGCGCCACCGCAGATGTCGCCGAGATGATGGGGTGGCCGGTGTTGCTGGTGATCGATCCTTCCGGCCAGGCGCAGACGGCGGCCGCGGTCGCGGCAGGACTACGCGATTTCCGCACCGGCGTGCGGTTGGCCGGCGTCGTTCTCAACCGCGTTGCAAGCAAGCGGCATGAGGATCTGGTGCGCGGCGCCATGGCAGGCGCGGGCATTGCTGTGTTGGGTGCGCTGCCTCGCCATGCCGAGATTGCCTTGCCGAAGCGGCATCTTGGCCTGGTGCAGGCCGAAGAGCAGGCCGAGATCGACGGCCTGATCGAGGAAGCCGCGCGCTTCGTCGCCGAGCATGTCGACCTGGACGCCGTGCTGCGATCGGCCCGCGTCTCGCCGGTGCAATCGTCCACGCGCCGCTTCGGCGTCACGCCGCCCGGCCAGCGCATCGCGCTCGCCCGCGACGCCGCATTCTCGTTTGTCTATCCGCACATGCTCGAAGCGTGGCGCGCGGCCGGCGCAGACATCGTGACGTTCTCGCCGCTTGCCGACGAAGGCCCCGACGCCGACGCCGATGTGTGTTGGCTGCCCGGCGGCTATCCCGAACTGCATGCCGGCCGGCTTGCCGCCAACGGGCGATTTCTCGGGCAATTGCGTGGCTTCGCCGCGACAAAGCCGGTGCATGGCGAATGCGGGGGCTACATGGTGCTGGGCCGCGCGCTGACCGACGCCGATGATGTGCGCCACGAGATGGCGGGGTTGCTCGGCCTTGAGACGAGCTATGCCAAACGCCGCATGCATCTGGGCTACCGGCTTGCCGAGCTCGTTGCACCGATGCCCGGGCACGAGCCGGGCGCACGCCTGCGCGGCCACGAGTTTCACTACTCGACGATCATCGCGCAGCCGGATACGCCGCTCGCGGCGGTGCGCGATGCGACCGGCGCGATCGTGGCCGAAACCGGATCGCGGCGCGGCCGTGCAACGGGGACATTCTTCCATCTGATTGCGGAGGACCGGTGAGCGGATTCGTCTCCTTCGTCTCGGCCGGCCCCGGTGACCCCGAGCTCCTGACGGTGAAAGGGGCGGCGCGGCTGCGCGAGGCCGACGTGGTGCTCTACGATGACCTTGCCTCGGGCGCGATCCTCGATCTCGCGCGCAGCGGCGCCAATCTTGTCGCGGTCGGCAAGCGCGCCGGCCGGCTGTCGGCCAGGCAGCATCATGTCAGCCGGCTGCTGGTCGATTATGCCGCGACCGGCGTGCGCGTGGTGCGCCTGAAACCGGGCGACGCCGGCATCTTCGGACGGCTCGAAGAGGAGATCGAGGCGCTGCGCGCGGCAGGCATCGGGTACGAGATCGTTCCCGGCGTGACTTCGGCCTCGGTCGCCGCCGCACAGGCCGGCATTCCGCTGACGCGACGGCTGACCTCGCGCCGGGTCCAGTTCGTGACCGGCGCCGACGTCACCGGTGAATTGCCTGCGGACCTGAATTGGGCGGCGCTGGCCGATCCGGAAGCGACCACCGTCGTCTATATGGGGCGGCGCACCTTCCCGGCGCTGGCGGCAAGGCTGATCGCGCACGGCCTTGCGCCCGAGACGCCGGCGTTGCTGGCGGAATCGCTCGGCCATGCCGACGAGCGGATTGTTCGCACCACGATCGTGGACCTTGCCGAACGGCTCACGCATGCGGGTGCCGCAACGGCGGCCGCAATTATTCTGTTCGGTGCTTTGGCGCCGGACCAAGGGTGACGCGGTCATGCTGACGCTTTCTCTCATCGGCATCGGTTGCGGCGATCCCCAGCAGCTCACGCGTGCTGCGATCGCCGCGATCAATGCCGCCGATCTGATCCTGATCCCGCGCAAGGGGACCGCGAAGTCGGATCTTGCCGAATTGCGGCGAACGATTTGCGCGGAGGCGTTGAGCAACGACCGGACACGCATTGCGGAGTTCGACCTGCCGGTGCGCGATGCCGGCGAGGAGGATTATCGCCGGGGCGTGGACGATTGGCATGATGCGGTGGCCGCGACTTGGTCGCAGGAAATCGCGCGCCATCTCGGCGGCGAGGGCCGGGTTGCCCTGCTGATCTGGGGCGATCCGTCGCTCTATGATTCAAGCCTGCGGATTGTGCGACGGCTCGATCCGCTGCCATCGATCGAAGTCATCCCCGGCATCACGTCGATCCAGGCGCTGTGCGCGGCGCATTCGCTGCCGCTCAACGAGATCGGCGAGCCGTTCCTGGTCACCACAGGCCGGCGGCTGCGCGAGGGCGGATGGCCGTCCAGCACCGACACGGTGGTCGTGATGCTCGACGGGGGTGCTGCCTTCCAGACGCTGGATCCGGCGGGGCTGCGGATCTGGTGGGGCGCCTATCTCGGCATGGCGGATCAGATCATCATGGCCGGTGAGTTGGCCGAGGTCGGCCCTCGCATCGTCGCCGCGCGGCGTGAGGCGCGCGAGCGACACGGCTGGATCATGGATTGCTACATCCTCAAGCGGCAATCGTGATCCACGGGCGGCGCCAGCGTGCGGGGGCCGCTAATCCTTGAACGCGCGAATCGACGGCTGGATGGTCAGACGGTAGGCGACGAGCTTGTCGCCATCGAACAGCTCGAGCGTCGTCTCGCAGACCGGGCAGCGATACTCGCCCTTGTTTCCTGAGCCGGACGTCAACTCGAGGCGTCGGAATCCAGCCCCGCAGCGCGGGCACGTGACGTCGTCCTTCTTCATCGGCTCACCCCAGAACAACACCGGCGGTATTTTGTAACCCAGACCGCGCGGCTGAACTATGGTCATGGCCGGAGAGCTACCGGATCATTCGTGCATGGCAACGCCGACGCGACTTGGATCGAACAACCGAGCCGATAATTCGATCTCGCACGGGAAACGGATCGGCAATTTCAACGTATTCTGCAAATTCGGCAACGGGTTATGGCGTGACATCGAAGCACGTTCTGAACCTTACCTGCACCGCAACAATCGCCGCCGCGTCGCGATGCCCGTCGGTTTCCCAGTCCGCCCCGCCCCCCGTCAACACGCGATCGCCGGCGAACGCTGGGTTCGCCGGCGATCCGTCGCCATCAGCGGATGCCACCTATTGCCGCGTCAAGCGAACCACGTCCTGTCTCAGCAGGTAGAGCCAGACGGCGAGCAGGACGACATCCTTCATCAGGAAGGGCACGTTGCCGGTCATCGCAGGGAAACCTCCGGCCGCAACGTCCCAGCCTTCCGGCATGAACGGGATGATGGTGACCGTCGCGATGAACGTGCCGGTTGAGCCGAGCGCGCCGAGAACGCCGAGCCGCTTGTCCCAGAAGCCTGCGAGCAGCAGGGATCCGAAGGTCCATTCCGAGGCGCCGAGGAAATAGCTGGCGCCGGCATGGCCGAAGACGGGATACAGCCACCAGATCAACGGCCCGTTGCTGATGAACGGGACCAGCCGTTCGAATTCATACGGGAACCACTTCTGGTAACCGAAGAACAGGAACATGATCACCATCGAGGCCCGGACGATATGGTAGTCGAGATCCTCCGCGAGCAGGCCGGACCGATACAGCGCGCGAACAAGCGGATTTTGCGTGGTGTTGGCAAGCGTGGTGTTGGAAAGCGTGGTCATGGTCGTGATCCTTTGACGTGACATCGCGCGGTCGCTTCACGCGACGGCGGGGAAGTCGATGTCGGTGTCGTTGATGCGGTTGAAGACGTTGGTGAAGACGGTGGTCGCGAACGCCAGGCTGATCTCGACCAGTTGCGCGTCGCTGTAACCGGCCGCCTGGATCGCGGCGAAGTCCTCGGCGCTGACGGTGCCGCTCGACTGCGCAAGCTTGCGAACGAAATTGACCAGCGCATCGCGCTTGGCATCGCCGCTCGGCTCGCCGTCGCGGATCTGCTTCAGCGCGTCGGCCTTCACGCCGGCGAGTCTCGCGAGGTGCGAATGCGCGGCGACACAGTAATCGCAGCCGCCCGCGGCGCTGATCACGAGCTTGATGACCTCCTGATCGCGCTTGGGCAGGCTGCTGCCGGCCAGCACCGCATCGGCGGCGAGGATCGCCTTCAGCGCGGCCGGACCGTGGGCGGCGATTGCCGCGTAGGTGTTCGGGACGCTGCCGATCGCCTTCTTGATCTGGGCGTAGATCTGGCCCGACGGGCCGGTGTCGGTTTCGAGATTGGGGACTGAAAGACGGGACATGGTGGCACTCCGTGTTGGGGTTGGTGATCGATTACGGAGTGACAATAGAATTGCGATATGAGACATTGAATGTCGTCAAAGCTCACATATATGCTCTATCGTCTCAATCTGGCCGCTTCAGGAGATCGCCCATGGATTGGCTCAGCCGGCTGTTCGAGATGATGCCGGTGCGCGGCTGGCTCGACCTGCGCTGCAGCTACGGCGTGCCCTGGCGCATCGACCAGGGACCGGGGGTGAGCAACGAGATCCCCTATCATGCGGTGCTCGCCGGCTCGGCGATCCTGGACGACCCAGCGGGCGGCCGGCCGTTGCAGCTGAAGGCGGGCGACATTCTTCTGCTTCCCGGCAACCCGCGACACGTGATGCATGACGGCGGCGGGACACCACCGCTGCCGGCGCGCAACCGGGCGGCGCAGAATTTCACGATCAGCGAAAACCTGGGTTCGGACGAGCGGCTCGACCTGCTGTGCGGACACTTCGCTATCGCACCTCCGCACGACCGCCTGTTGCGCACCTATCTCCCGCCGCGGCTTGTCGTGCATGCCGGACCGCAGGTGGGAGAGGGGACGGCCGCACAACTCGCCGGACTTGTCTCGCTGATGCGCAGCGAAACGGCGGACGATCATCTGGGCGGCCGCGCCATGCTGAACGCGCTGTCCACGGCGATGTTTGCGCTTGTGCTGCGGCTTGCGAGCGAGACCGACGCAAAGTCACGCGGTCTGCTTGCGCTGGCCGGTGATCTTCGTCTTGCGCCGGCGGTGGCCGCCATGTTCAACGAGCCTGCGCGCGCATGGTCGCTGCCGGAGCTTGCGCGTCTCTGCAACATGTCGCGCGCAACGCTGGCACGGCAGTTCCAGGAGAAGCTCGGGCGATCGGCCAGCGATCTGCTCACCGATATCAGGATGACGCTGGCGGCGAACGAGTTGAGGCGATCGTCGCTCTCGACCGGCGGCGTTGCGGAAATGGTCGGCTATCAGTCGGAGGCCGCATTCCAGCGCGCCTTCAAGAGCCACATGGGCGTCACGCCGGCGCAGTGGCGAAAAGCGCAGCATTCCGGACAGGACGTGCTGGCGGACCGGGTCGCATCGGCCGATCCGAAGGCGATGTCCGCTGCTGTTGATCGATAGCCTGCGAAAGAGAGGCGGCCGATGGGCGATCGCCACCGGCCGCTTCGTGTGCCATCACGCCCGCACGGCGGCGGCCTGCTGCAGAACCGGGATCATGTCTTCCGGCTCCGGGCGGCTTGTGTAATCCGGGTTGACCTCGGAGTAGAGGATCACGCCGTTCTGTCCGATCACGTAGCGCCCCGGCATCGGCAGCGTCCAGCTCGGATCGTCGTTGAAGCTCGGCAGATCGTTCTTCAGCTGCTTGTAGAGCGCGACCAGATCATCGGGCAGATGGAAGCGCAGTCCGAAGGCCTCGCTGACCTCACCCTTCACGTCGGACAGGATCGGGAAGGAGAGCTTGTTCTGGCGCACCGATTTGCGGCTGTTCGGCGCGGTCTGCGGCGAGATCGCGACCAGTGAGGCACCGTATTTGTCGAACTCCGCTTTGGCGGCTTCGAGCGCCTGCAGCTCCATGTTGCAATACGGACACCAGACGCCGCGGTAGAAACTGAGCACCAGCGGGCCGCGCTGCAGCAGATCGGCCGAATTGACGACGTTGCCGTCGGGATCCCTGAGCGAGAACGACGGGGCGACATCGCCGGCCCGCCTGGCGCGCTGCGCGGCGCCGGACTCGATCAGCTCCGCGGTGGCGCGGTGCATGATCTCGATGACCGGCCGGGGAACGCTGTAGGGCGGCTTTCCGGCTTCGAAATCGGCTTTGAAAGCGTCGAGCTTGGCTTGAAGCGACATGCTTGGCTGCTGAGTGGTGGACGGCGGCGCCGTCCGTGTTGTTGAACTCACACGCAGCAAGCTAAAGGAGATCGCGGGGCCGGGTAGCGCTGCCGTCCGACTAGTCCTTATTCCCGTCGGGAATAAATCGAGTGGTCAGCAGCCGCGGCAGATGACCAGCCTGTGGTCGAGGTCCTGGTCGAACTGCTGTTGCTGTCGCTCCCATGCCGACACGGTCTCGGGCCTGGGAGCGTCGGCGCGCTGCGGCTGCCGGTGGCCGACCGGTGCCAGCCAGGGCCGGCGCGAGGTCAGCGCAGCCGCCTTGACGTCGGCATGATCCGCCATCGCGCTGATCTGCAAATCGGGAAACACGCGGATCGTATCGGACTGGTTGGCGTTCGCAGGTGAAAGCAGGCTGGCGAAGACGAAGGCCGCGGCGGCGGTATGGGCAGCGCGCTTCACGATCGAGATGCGGGACATGGCGACACTCCTTGGCGGGAGGCTCGGGATGAGCAACTCCATTGCCGCCACCCTACGCCGCGGTGCGCCGCGCTGAATGCCATCGGGGATCGAAGACATGCTCATTCGTCTCACCGGCCGCCGACGCGGGCCGGGGGACGTCGTCATTCGTTGAACGTGCGCTCGAAGAACGTCACGAACGTCCGCGCCTTGGCGGTCGCCGCGCGCCCGCCCGGAAGCACGGCCCAGAGATCGAGCGCGGGCAGACCCCATTCCGGCAACACCGCCCGCACGGCGCCCGACCGGAGTTCGGGGCTGAACATCCATTCCGATGCGACGGCGATGCCTGCATCGGCAAGCACTGCGGCCCTGACGCCTTCGGCGGCGGTCACCCGCAGCCGGCTCTGCACGGTGACGGCGAGCTCGGTGCTGTCGCGCCGGAACGACCACACGCTGCCCTCACGGAGATACACGACGGCCTGATGCCGGCTCAGCTCGCTCGGCGTGGACGGCGTGCCGGCGCGCTTGAAATAGGCCGGCGTACCCAGCACCAGGCGTTTGCATCTGGCGACACGGCGTGCGGTCAGCGTCGAGTCAGTCATCTTGCCCATTCGCAGCGCTACGTCGATGCCCTCCTGCACGAGGTCGATCTGACGGTCGTCGAGCACGACTTCGAGTTCGAGCTCCGGGTTCAGCGCCAGAAACTTCGGCAGCATCGGAATGAGGTGGATGCGGGCGAAGGTGACGGCGGCGCAGATCCGCAATCGGCCCTTGAGGCCGGCGCCGGCGCCGCGCGCGGCGAGCTCTGCTTCGGCGGCCTCTTCCAGCGCGCGCCTAGCGCGCTCGAGATAGCCCAACCCCGCTTCCGTCGGGGTGAGGCCACGGGTCGAACGGGTGAGCAGTTTGACCCCGAGGAATTCCTCGAGCTGCGCGATGGACTTCGAGACCGCCGGCTGGCCGATCCGAAGCTGCCGCGCGGCGCCGGAGAAGGATCCGGTTTCGATCACCCGAACGAAGGTCTCCATTGCCGCCAGGCGGTCCATGATATTCTCCGCAGGAATGAGCAGGTCCATCCTTTCTGCCATGCCCTGCGAAGGTTGACCACGCGTCCGCCGGTGCGCGCCCTCGGCCGCTCGATGGCGTCGCTAACGGTCGAACAGGGTTGGCTTGAACACGGAGAGCGGCGCGGGATCGCGGCTCGGCGGCGGCGGGACCTTTCCGTCGATATCGGTGAAGCCGTATTCGGCTGCCAGCTCCGAGGCGAGCAGGATCTGGCCGCTCTTGGCCATCACGTCGGGATCGGCGGCAAGGGCGGCGACCGCGCGGCCGGCGAACACCGGCGTCTCGCCGCGCTCGGCAATCAGCCTAGCGAGCGCCGGCGGCACGCGGTCGGGCTGCGCCGCAAGCTTCTCGCTCTTGATGTAACCGGGCCAGATCGAGACCGCGGCAATGCCGAAAGGCTGCAGCTCATGCGCCATGTCGCGCGCCATCCGGTCGACGCCTGATTTCTGAACGCCGAACGGGACATTGAAGGTGTATCTGACGCCGCCGCCCGACGAGGTGTTGACGATCAGGCCGCGCGCTTGCGGCAGCATCAGCGGGACCGCGAGCTGGCTGGCGACGAAATGCGAGCGCAGGCCGACACGATGCAGGGTGTCCCACAGCGAGGCCGGCACCTGCCAGAACGGGACATTGACCGGCATCACGTTCGGTGCCGCAAACACATTGTTGACGAGCACGTCGAGGCGGCCATGGTCGCGCCGGATCAGGTCGAAGATCTCCTGCACCGAACCGTCGTCCGAATGATCGCACAGCAGGCCGATGCCGCGGCCGCCGGCCTCATCGATCGCGGCGATGGTTTCATCCAGCGATCCCGGCCATTCCGATCCGCCGCGGTTGCGTGTGCGCGCCGTGACAATGACGGTCGCGCCGGCTTCGGCGAGGCCGATGGCCACGCCCTTTCCGACGCCGCGGCTTCCTCCCGTCACCAGCGCGATGCGATCCTTGAGGCGTCCCTTGGTCATGCGATCTCCCGATATGGCTTCTTCGGAAGATAACTTGACAATAATCTTCCTGGGAAGATATTAGGCTCAGAACGTCGAAGGCGTCAACCAGGGAGGTTTTGCGATGGTCACGAGGGAAGAGAATGAATTGCTGTGCCGCGTCACGGGTGACGCGCCGATGGGACGGATGCTGCGGCAGCATTACTGGCTGCCGGCCGTTCTCTCGGTGCGCGTGCGCAAGGGAGAGGCGCCGGTCCGGGTCAAGCTGTTCGGCCGCAACTTCGTGGCGTTCAGGGGCAAGGACGGCACCGTCGGCTTCCTCGATGAGGCCTGTCCGCATCGCGGCGCCTCGCTTGCGCTGGCGCGGGTCGATGATTGCTCGCTGACCTGCCTGTTTCACGGCTGGAAGATCAACGCCAGCGGCGAGGTACTGGACGTTCCGAACGAGCCGAACAACCCCAGGGAATTCGCCAAGACCGTGAAGGCGAAATCCTATCTGGTGCGGGAAGGCGCCGGGCTGATCTGGGTCTGGCTCGGGGAGGGCACCGCGCCGCCCGCGCCCGACTTCGAGTGGATGGATCTGCCGCCGGATCAGGTTTACACGGCCGGCATCGAGCTCAATGCCAACTGGCTGCAGGGCGTCGAGGCCACCATCGATTCCTCGCATGTCGCGCTGCTGCACCAGAGCTGGACCGCAACATCGTCGAGCGACTTCGGCGCGACCCGCGTCAATACCGAAGTCGGCTACGAATTCGAGAAGAAGTCCTACGGCTTCCGCGCCGCGGCGCTGCGCACCGCGCCGGATGGATCGTGCCTCGCCCGCGTCACCGAGTTCGTGATGCCCTACTATGGCCTGATCGCGCCGATCTTCTCCGGACCGCAGCAGGATCGCACTGCGATCATTGCGGTGCCGATCGACGACGAGAACCTGATCCAGTGGTACATCTTCTACAATCCCGAGAAGCCGGTGGATTCCTGGCGCAAGGTGCAGCGCGCCAACCAGTGGCCGATGGCCGGCGGCCTGCCGGGTGACCAAACCAACAATTGGGGACAGAACCGCCAGATCATGGATGCCGGCAACAGCACCGGTTTCCACGAGATCGTCATCGAGGATTTCGTGGTGATGGTCAGCATGGGGCCGATCGTCGACCGTTCGCAGGAATATCTCTGCTCGGCGGACCAGGCGATTGTCAGGGTGCGTCGCCAGCTGCTCGACGAGGTGCGCGGCTTCATGGAGGGCAAGGCGCCGAGGAGCGGCCAGAGCGAGACCATGTCCTACAAGGAAATTCGCGCGGTCGGCGGCCGGCTCGCCTCCGCCTCGGAGGATTGGCGGCAGATTCCCCGCTGATCGGATTGGACCCCCAAGGGAAGTCGAGGGCGCGGACGGTGCGTCCGCGCCCATGTCCCGGCCCTGGCCCAGGAGACGCCATCTCATGACATTGCAAAAATCGACCTGGCATCATCTATGTGCCGCCGCGAAACTGTCGGAAGGCGAGCCGCTCGGCTTCAAGGTGGGCGCCCGGCGTGTCGCGCTCTACAAGGTCGACGACGACATCTTCGCAACGGACGATGTCTGCTCGCACGCGTTTGCGCTGCTGTCCACCGGGTTTCTCGAAGGGCATGTGATCGAGTGCCCGCTGCATGGCGCGATGTTCGATGTCCGTGATGGCAAATGCCGGTCGAGCGCCTACAAGGATATCGAGGCGTTCAAGGTCGAGATCCGCGATGGCGAGGTCTATGTGCAGCTCGACGGCGGTGCTGCGCTCGAAACTGCGCGTGACGGCGGCGTGAGCGTCAAATCGTGAGCGGCCTTGTCGTCATCGGCGCATCCTATGCCGGCATTCAGGCGGCGCTTGCGGCGCGTGATGCCGGCTATGCCGAACCGGTGACCGTGATCGCCGACGAGAGCGCGCTGCCGTATCAACGGCCGCCGCTTTCCAAGGACTTTCTGCTCGGCGAGATCGGCGCACAGGAGCTCCTCATGCACGACGAGGCCATTTTCGCGGGCAAGCGAATCGAGCTGCTTCTGGGCCATCGCGTCGTTGAGATCGATCGCAGTGCTGGCCGGGTCACGTCGGCGGATGGCGCGGTACTCGCCTTCGACAGCCTCGTCATCGCCACCGGCTCGCGTGCGCGAAGGATCGCTATCAGCGGCGCTGAACTCGACGGCGTCTGCTGTCTGCGATCAATCGCCGATGCCGTCGATCTCAAGGCGCGGCTCGGGCAGGCCAGCGAGATCGTCATCGTCGGCGGCGGCTTCATCGGGCTCGAGGTGGCGTCCTCCGCGGCCAGGCTCGGCAAGCGGGTGAGGGTGATCGAGGCCGCGTCCCGATTGCTCGAGCGGGCGGTATCTCCGGTGGTGTCGCGCTTCCTGCTCGATCGTCACGTCCGGGCGGGCGTTACGGTGAAGTTCGGCACAGCCGTTTCGGCCATGATCGGAGAGGGCGGACGGGTCGTGGCGGTCGAACTGAACGGTGGTGTTCGTCTCGGCGCCGACCTTGTCGTCGTCGGCATTGGCGGCATCGCCAATGATGAGCTCGCGATTGCCGCGGGGCTCGAATGCGCCAATGGCATTGTGGTGGATGAGCATGGCCGGACGGCACGCCCGGGCATCTACGCCGCCGGCGACTGCGCCAATCACTACAGCCGGTTCGCGGAGGGCTGGATCAGGCTGGAGTCGGTTCAGCATGCGCAGGATCAGGGAGCGGCCGCAGGGCTTGCGATCGCGGAT
The DNA here is from genome assembly GCF_036923295.1 of Bradyrhizobium sp. 26S5. NCBI lineage: Bacteria > Pseudomonadati > Pseudomonadota > Alphaproteobacteria > Hyphomicrobiales > Nitrobacteraceae > Bradyrhizobium > Bradyrhizobium sp. 26S5. Next base: position 3,504,928 of record NZ_CP145948.1, read on the forward strand.
CGCCACGAGCCGTACTGCAGTGTGCCGCGGTTCTGGTCGGATCAGCACGATCTCAAGCTTCAGATCGTCGGCTGCGCCGGGCGCAGCGACCGGACAGTGATCCGCGGCGCGATCGACGCCGGACGGTTCTCCGTGTTCAATTACCGACATGGCAGGCTGGTGGCGGTCGACAGCATCAACAATCCGGCCGACCAGATGGTGGCGCGGCGCCTGATCGCTGCCGGCATTTCGCCGACACCGGACCAGGCCGAAGACAGCTCATGTGATCTCAAATCGCTGTTGAAGCCGGGCAACAAGGCTGTTGCGTAGTGTGTCGGCGGAGGCGGTCAATCGGCTGCGGCAAGCCGGCCGGACTTCTTCGGCGCCTTCACGGTTCGGACGGCGAGCAGCTTGCGCAGGCATCGGTCGAGCATGGCGAGCTCCGCCTTGGTCAGCCCGCTTGCCTCCGTCACGCCCTCAACGACCCTCGCCACCTCGGCAATGCCGCGGTCGGCGGTCGCAAGGCCCTTGGCGGTGAGGCGGACCAGCTCCGAGCGGCCGTCATCGCTGGCCGAGACGCGCAGCACGAAGCCGCCTTCCTGGAGCCGGGCCACGCGCTTGGTCATGGCGCCCGATGTGACGAGGAGGGCGCGGAACAGGTCGGTCGGACGCAACTCGTACGGCTTTCCCGAGCGCCTGAGCGCGAGCAGGACATAGAGCTCACCGGTCTGCAGGCCGACGGCCTTCGCTATGTCCTGCAGGCGCATCTCATGAAGCTGGTTGACGCGCTCGAGCCGCAACAAGGTGCAGGCGGCGGCGAGGTCGAGGTCGGGGCGCTGTTCGAGCCAGGCGGCCTCGATGTCGTCGTAAAGGGTGCTGTCGGGTGCAGGCGGCTGCTTGATCGCAGGTTCGGCGCGGCGTGACACGCTGCTCTTCTTCATTCCCTTCCAGTCCCCTTCGTCCCGCGCCAGCGGCGCGGCATCATCCGTACGATAATCTAACACCGTCGAATTGATGTGTCGCCCCGCAAGTTCCTGGACTCGCTCCAGGCGCTGCACATCGCTCTCCGGAGCGGCCATTTGCCGCTTGAGGTTTGGGTTGACAATTATCTTCCTAGGAAGAATATTCCGGGTAAGAAAACAGAGGGAGGCGCGCATGCGCGGACTTCGCGCGACATTCTGGTTCGCAGCCTTGCTGGCTGCTTGCGGTTCGGCCAGGGCGGCCGAGACCGAGTTGATCCTTGGACAGACCATGCCCTACAGCGGCCCTGCGTCGGCGCTGAGTGCCGTCGGCAAGGTGCAGACCCGCTATTTCCAGATGATCAACGACCGCGGCGGCATCAATGGCCACAAGGTCAGGCTGATCTCGCTCGACGATGGCTATAGCCCGCCGAAGGCCGTGGAGCAGACGCGCCGGTTGATCGAGAATGACGAGGCGGTCGCGATCTTCGGCAGCATGGGAACCGCGCAGAATGCGGCGGTCCAGAAATATCTCAACGCCAAGAAGATCCCTCAGCTGTTCGTGTTCGCGGCCAGCGAGCGCTTCGCCGATCCGAAGACGAGCCCCTACACGATCTCGGGGATGACGCTGTTCAGCACCGAGGCTGCGATCTATGCGCGGCTGGTGGCCGAGCACATTCCGGCGTCGCGCGTCGCCGTGCTGTACCAGAACGACGACTACGGCCGCGAATATCTCCGCAGCTTCAAGGTCGAACTGGCCCGGCTCGATCCCAAGGCCGAGATCGTCGCGGCGTCGCCTTACGAGGTCACGTCGCCGACGGTCGATTCGCAGGTGGTCTCGCTGGCCAGTACCAATGCCAACGTCTTTCTCAATGCGTCGACCGGCAAGTTCACCTCGCAGGCGATCCGCAAGGCAGGTGAGCTCGGCTGGCGTGCGCAGCAGTTCCTGCCGATCGGCAGCAACTTCGTGCCGACGATCCTCAAGCCGGCCGGGCTCGACAACGCCAAGGGGGCGATCTCGGCGACACCGACCAAGTCGGTCGGCGATCCGGAATGGGCCAACGATCCCGCCTATCTCGAGTGGCTGGCCTTTATGAAAAAGTACTATCCCGAGGGCGACATCGAGGATCAGCTCAACTTCACCGGATGGAACATCGCTGTCCTCATGACCAAGGTCATCGAGGCCTGCGGCGATGATCTGTCCCGGCAGAACCTCATGAAGCATGCCACCGCGCTGAAGAACGTTGCGCTTCCGGGGCTGATTCCGGGCATCACCGTCAACACCAGTCCGGACGATTATCGTCTGATCGCGTCGCTGCGGCCGCAGCGTTTCGATGGTGAGCGTTGGGTTCCGATGTCCGGGGCCATGGCCGCGCAGTGAGGTGTGCGCCGGTGATTGCCGCTAACGCCCACGCCTGAGCTCTTCGGTGGCGCGGCGGAGCACCTCGTGAAGCCATTCGTGCGATGGTTCGTCCTCGACGCGTTCGTGCCAGAGCAGCCGAACCTCAACGGGCGTCGTGGTGTAAGGCAGCTCATGGGTCGTGATCGCATGCGCCTGCTCGAGCGCCCGCGCCAGCGGCCGCGGAACGATCGCCGCCAGTTCGGACTCGACCAGCAGCGCGGGCAAAGCAAGGAAATGTGGCAGCGAGACCGCGATCCGTGGCGGGTGGTCACTGTCGGACAGCGCCCGTTCAAGCGCGGGGCGGTCATACATCTCCGAACGTCTGGCAAGCCCGCGCTCGGAGATGTAACCACCGATCGCGCCTTCCTGCTCGCCGCCAAAGGACACGACGACCAGCGGCAGGGTCGCGAGCTTTGCCTTGTCGAGCCGGCCAAGCTTGCGTTTTTTGCCGACGATCAGCACGTCGTCATATTCGAACAGCAGGGCGGTGCGGAAGCGGCTCGGCGGCGACGAGAACACGCCGATCGCGACATCGATGCGGCCGAGGTCGATCTGCTCGGCAAGATCGATCCGCGTCACCGGCTTGATGGTGAGGTCGATCGCGGGAGCCTCCCGGCTCAAGATCTTCAAGAGCGGCGGCGCCAGCACCATCGTCGTGAAGTCGTTGGCGGCGAGCGTGAACGGCTTGGTCGAGACCGCCGGAACGAAGGTCGGCAGCTCGACCGCGGCCTCCAGCGACCGCAGCGCCTGGCGGACCTGCGGGGCCATCGTCAACGCGCGGGCCGTCGGCTGCATGCCGGTCGCCGTGCGCACGAACAGGTCGTCATCCAGCATCTCGCGCAGCCGCGCCAGCGAATGGCTCACGGCAGACTGGCTCAGCGCGACCTTCTGGCTGGCGCGCAGCACGCTGCGCTCCTCCATGACGGCGTCGAACACCTTGAGCAGGTTCAGGTCCAGTGTCTTGAAGGAAACGGACACGATGGCAGTCCCGTCTGTAGCGGATCGCTCGCTCCGGCAAATCGTTACGATCGTGTGCAGTTAAGGCCAGGCGTACGGTGGATGCAACCGACCGGATCGTCCGGGAGCGCATCGCAGTATCGCTGCCATTGGCGATCTGAAGCCGGTTCAGGATCAAGCTGCAAGACTTTCACTTCCGCAACGCGACGTTCTGGCCAAGATTGCCGCCACCGGGTTTGGAGGAGAAAAACGATGAAGCCCTGGGTGAGATCGGCCCGAAGTGGTGTGCGCAAATCAGTTGGACTGGCGCTGACGCTCCTGGCTGTGGCGCCGTCCGCGGTTGCACAGAACGGGCCGGTCAGGCTCGGCGTGCTGACCGACATGTCGTCGCTCTACGCGGACAATGGCGGCCAGGGCTCAGTCGTCGCCGCGCAAATGGCGGTGGATGATTTCAAGGGCAAGGTGCTCGGGCGGCCGATCGAGATCGTCGCGGGGGATCACCAGAACAAGGCGGATATCGGCTCGGTGATTACCCGGCGCTGGCTGGAAAACGAGAACGTCGAGGCGATCCTCGATGTTCCGAATTCCGCGGTCGCGCTGGCGGTGCAAGGCATCACGCGCGACAAGAAGAAGCTCTTCCTTGCTACCGGCGCAGCGACGTCCCGGCTGACCGGCGACGAGTGCTCGCCGACCGGCATCCACTGGACCTACGACACCTATGCGCTGTCGCAGGGGACGACGCGCGCGATCTCGCGTCTCGGCGCCAGGTCCTGGTTCTTCCTGTCGGCCGACTATTCGCTCGGAGCGCAGCTCGAGGCCGACAGCCGCAAGGTGATCGATGCCACCGGCGGCAAGGTGGTCGGCGCGGTGAAGCACCCGATCAACACGCCCGATTTCTCGTCCTTCCTGCTGCAGGCGCAGGCCTCCAAGGCCGACGTGATCGCGCTCGCCGACGCCGGCGGCGATTTCATCAACGCCGTGAAGCAGGCGGGCGAGTTCGGCGTGACGCGCGGGCAAAAGCTGGCCGGCCTGATCGTCTTCATCGCCGACATCCACAGCCTCGGCCTGCAAAGCGCGCAAGGCCTGATGCTCAGCTCAGCCTACTACTGGGACCTCAACGATGAGACGCGGGCGTGGTCGAAGCGCTTCATCGAGAAGACGAAGAAAGTGCCCACCATGATCCATGCCGGCACCTATGGCGCTGTCATGCACTATCTCAAGGCGGTCGAAGCCACCGGTACGCTCGATGGGCCGACCGTCGCCGCCAAGATGCGCGAATTGCCGGTGAACGATTTCATGACCCGTAACGGCAAGATCCGACAGGACGGAAGGCTGGTCCGCGACATGTATCTGTTCCGCGTCAAGGCTCCGGAAGAGTCGAAGTACCAGTTCGATTACTACCAGCTGTTGGCGACGATCCCGGGGGACGAAGCTTTCAGACCGATGGAGGACGGCGGATGCCCGTTCGTGAAGAAGTCGTGATTGATGGGGTCGGCGCGTGCGGAGCTGCGCGCAATCCAATCGACGACGTGATCGCGAGCCGCCTTTCGTGCCGTCAGTTCTCCGACAGTCCGGTCGCGCGGTCGACCATTGAGCAAATCCTGCATGTGGCGCGGTTTGCGCCGAGTGGCGCAAACATCCAGCCCTGGCACGTCTACGTGCTCGCGGGCGCTGCCAAGACCGAGGTGTCGGCGGCCCTCCTGCACGCCTATGAGCGGGAGCCGAGCGAGCACGTCTCCGAGTATCAATACTACGCCACCGAGTTCCCCGAGCCGTATCTCAGCCGTCGCCAGGAGTTCGGCCGATTGTTCTATGGCTCGCTCGGGATAGAGCAGAGCGATGCCGCGGCGCGGAGCAGGCAGACCGCCAAGAATTTTGCCTTCTTCGGTGCGCCGGTCGGATTGATCGTGACCATCGATCGCCGCCTCGCCATGGGAAGCTGGCTCGATCTCGGCATGTTCATCCAGACCATGATGCTGGCTGCGGTGGGACGCGGACTGCAATCCTGCCCGCAGGAAACGCTCGCCAAGTACCACCGGATTTTGCGTTCGATGCTGTCGATCCCCGCGGAGCAGATGGTGGCCTGTGGCATCTCGATGGGCCATCCGAGGGAGCAGGCGAGAGCGCGGCTGATGCCGCGCGCGGATTTGGAGGCGTTCGCCTCCTTTGAGGGTTTTGAGAACTAGAACAGGAGTAAGTCATGGGAAGCCGGGAACAGCTTATCGAACGCAGCATTCCGTTTCTGCGCGAAGTCAAGGACATGACGCCGAGCGCGGCGATGGAGCGATGGCTCAACGAGACCTACGGGGAAGAGAGTGCGCTTTACCAGGATCTGGCACGCCTCATCAAATTGGGCGTCGAGGAAGGCTGGGCGGCGAACCAGGAAGTGGAGGGTCCGAACTATCGGCGCAGCCGCATCCTTGAGCCGGTCCCCGAGACGTTCCAGTTCAGCATCACCGCGGTTTACATGAACAGCGCCGATCCGCGCCGCTTCAAGGACGACGACGATCATGACGTGCTGCGCGGGCAGTATCACGGTCATCCCTACGGCGAGCTCAACCTCGTCGTTCCCCTCGACAAGGGCGCGCAGTTGAAGGGCTTGCAGGGCTGGCAGGGGCCGGGCTGGACGGCGCCGGATCCGGGCAGCCGACACTATCCCGAGGTCAGGGGCGGCGCGGTGATCGCCCTGTTCTATTTGCCGGCCGGGCGCATCTCCTACGATTTCAAGGTGCCGGCCTGACGTCCGGCGCCGGTGGCATCGGCAGCAACTCGGTCTGGAGCAAACCCATGACGTTGATCTATCCGGTCGCTTCGAACAGCGTCCATCCCGCGCGGCTGTCCCCTGCGTACCGGAGCGCGATCAAACGCGCGCCGCAAAAGCCGCTGATCCCGATGCGGCACACGCTCTCGGAGCTGACCGGGCCGGTCTACGGTCATGAGACCGTGCGCGAGCACGACAATGATCTCACCATCCAGGCGAGGGGTGAGCCGCTCGGCGAACGCATCATCGTGCACGGCCATGTGCTGGACGAGGACGGCCGCGGCGTGCCTAACACGCTGGTCGAGCTGTGGCAGGCCAATGCCTGCGGCCGCTACATCCATGTCGTCGACCAGCATCCGGCGCCGCTCGATCCGAATTTCACCGGCGCCGGCCGCACGCAATCCGATGCAGCCGGCTATTACAAGTTCATCACCATCAAGCCCGGTGCCTATCCCTGGGGCAATCACCACAACGCCTGGCGGCCCGCCCACATCCACTTCTCGGTGTTCGGCCACGCCTTCGTCTCGCGTCTGGTGACGCAGATGTATTTCCCCGGCGATCCCCTGTTTCCGTACGATCCGATCTTCAACTCGGTGACCGACGAGAAGGCGCGGGCGCGGATGATCTCGTCGTTCGATCTCGACAACACCAAGCCGGAATGGGCGCTTTGCTACCGCTTCGATATCGTGCTGCGCGGCCGCAACGCCACGCCGATGGAGACCAGGTAAGTGTCGAACCCGCGTCCTGATGGAATCACGCCCTCGCAGACCGTCGGTCCCTATTTCAAATACGGCCTGACGCCGAACGGCGAATACGAATGGAACGACGCCTTCACCAGCAACCTCTTGACGGGCGATGTCTCGGGCGAGCGCATCCGCGTCGAGGGCAAGGTCTATGACGGCGACGGCGCTTTGATCCCGGATTGCATGCTGGAGATCTGGCAGGCCGATGGCCAGGGCCGCTTCTCCGATCCGCAGGATGCGCGCGCACTGCCGAATTCGTCCTTCAAGGGTTTTGGCCGCTGCGGCACCGACAAGAGCGGCAGCTACGCCTTCGACACCTTCAAGCCGGGTGTGGTGCCGGATGCCGACGGCAAGCCGCAGGCGCCGCACGTCGCGCTCGCGGTGTTCGCGCGCGGCATGCTGTTGCATCTCTACACGCGGATCTATTTTGACGATGAGGCCGGCAACGCCGGCGATTCCGTGCTGGCGCTGGTGCCGGCTGATCGCCGCGCCACCTTGATCGCCAAGCGCAACGCCGGTGCGGGCAATACCTACAGTTTCGACGTCCATCTGCAGGGCGACAACGAGACGGTGTTCTTCGACGTCTAGCCGGTTGGGACGAATAGCTCAGCTCAAGCGGGGGACCGCCTCAGGACTTGCGGTGCCTCGCGTTGACCGCGATCGCGGCCGCGGCGGTGCGGTTCTCGACCCCGAGCTTGGCGTAAATCTGCTCGAGATGCTTGTCGACGGTGCGCGGGCTCAAGCCCAGGATCTGCGCAATGTCGCGGTTGGTCTTGCCCTTGGAAAGCCACGACAGCACCTCGCCCTCGCGGGTGGTCAGGCCGAGCTCGCTGGAGAATTCGGCCGGCATGTCGCCGCTGGTGTCCTTGGCCAGCCGCAGCAGGAATTCGTTGGGGCCGAGCTTGCCCATGAATTGGAGCCGAAGCTGCTCGTTGCCTGGAAACGACGCCACCGTCGCGGTCTTCTTTCCGGCACCGCCTTTTTGCGCCTGCTCGAGCCATTGCGGCATCGGCTCGGGCAACGCGAAATTGTCGGCGGCGTCGGCCAGCGTGTCGGACAGCAGTTTCTGTGCCTGCGGCGTCGCCCACAGCAGCGCGCCCGCGCTGTTGACCGCGAGCAGATAGCGGCCGGAGACGTCGAGCGCCGCACGGGCGCTTTGCGTCATCCGCGCATTGGCGAGATGGACGCGAATGCGGGCCAACATCTCCTCGACCACGATCGGTTTGGTGACATAGTCGACGCCGCCGGCCTCGAGCCCACGCACGATGTGCTCGGTTTCGGCCAGTCCCGTCATGAAGATGATCGGGACGCCGTCGAGCCCGGCGTCGCGCTTCAGCCGCCTGCAGGTCTCGAAGCCGTCCATGCCGGGCATCACGGCATCGAGCAGCACGATATCCGGCGTGATCTGGTCGACGATGCGCATCGCGGAGGCCCCGTCGAGTGCGACCATCACGGTCATGCCGGCGCCATCGAGCGCGTCGGTGAGGAGGCGCAACGTCTCCGGGGAGTCGTCGACGACGAGCGCTACGTCGCGCTTTCTTTGTTCAATGGTCATAGCTGTGCAATATCTTCAATGTCGCCATATACTGATCGAGATCGAACCGGTCGATCAGCGTGCGCATCTGGCCGACGAAATCGGCGTGTTCGGGATGTTCGTTGCCGATTTCGTCGAGCTTGAGCTGGATCGCCCTGATATAACCGAGCTGGCCGAGGCTGATCAGCTCTTCGACATATTTCACGGGCGGACGAGAGCCACCATCGGGTTTCCATTGCGGGGCCGGAGCCTGCTCGGCCTCATACTGCCACTCGATCTTGAGCAGCAGGCGGATGGTCTCTAACAGTCGCGGGATGTCGATCGGCTTCATCAAATAGCCGTCGTGGAACGGCTGCGCCAGCGGTGCGCCGTGAGCCTCCAGCGCGCTTGCCGAGATCATCAGGATGCGGGCCTGGTGATGACCTTCGGAACGCAGGGTCTCGGCGACCGTCCAGCCGTCCATGCCCGCCATCGAGATGTCGAGCAGGAACATGTCCGGCCGGCAATGCTGTGCGAGTGCAAGGCAGCCGGGTCCGTCCGGTGCGCTGAGCAGGATGAAGCCAAGCGGCGCCAGGATCTCGCGCAAAAGGTCGCGGTGGGTCGGGTCGTCGTCGGTGATCAGGATCGTCTTGCGCGGGCCATGATAGCCGTAGACGGGAGCATCGACCGGTGCATCGCGACGCGGATTGGTGACTTCGGAGAGCAGCAGCTTGACGCGGAACGTGCTGCCGGTGCCGACCGTGCTCAAGACCTTGATGTCGCCGCCCATCACGCCGGCGAGCAGGCGGCTGATGGTCAGGCCAAGCCCGGTGCCGGTCTGCGGTTGGGTGACGCCGAGCGCGCCGCGCTCGAAGGGCGCGAAGATCCGCTCGAGGTCGTCGGGCTGGATGCCTGGCCCGGTATCGATCACCTCGAACTCGGCGACCGGGCTGCGGTAGTGCACGACGAACTGCACCCGTCCGGTTTGGGTGAATTTGATCGCGTTCGAGAGCAGGTTGATCAGGATCTGCCGCAGCCGCTTCTCGTCGGCATAGACCACGACGGGCAGCACGGCCGGCCGCCTGAACACGAAGTCGATGCCCTTGGCGGCGGCCTGCAGGCGGAACATGCCGACCAGCTGCTCGAGGAAATCGTTCAGCCGCACCTCGTCGCGCGAGAGATAGAGCCGGCCGGCCTCGATCTTGGAGATATCCAGAATGCCGTCGATCAGTCCCGACAAATGATCGGCGCTGCGGCGGACCACGCGCACCTGGTCGCGCGGCCGAGTCTGCAGGCTGTTGTCTTGCTCCAGCAGTTGCGCGTAGCCGGAGATCGCATTCAGCGGCGAGCGGAGCTCGTGGCTGAGGCCCACGACGTATCGGCTTTTGGCGAGATTGGCTGATTCCGCGACTTCCTTGGCGCGCTGCAGTTCGGCATCGGTGCGCTTGTGGGCGTCGATCTCCTGGATGAGGAGGGTGGTCTGGCGGCGCGTTTCTTCTTCGGCGGCGCGCCGGCTCTGTTGCGCCAGCACGAACAGCCAGGCGACGACGCCGATGATGAGGGGCAGCGCAAAGAATACCTTCCACAACACGTCGGCCAGCAATTCGTTGGCATGCACGGCCGCCGTGGTCTGCAAATAGATCAGGCCGAGCACCAGTGCCACCAGACCGGCCGAGACTGCGAACACGCCGAGGTAATGTCCGAGCTGCGAGTTGAGGCGCGCATAGATCGGCTGCGGCATCACCTTGCCGAGGGCGTCCGAGACCTGCGCGCCGATCCGCGCGTGTGGCTTGCAGAGATCGTGGCAGCGCGCGTCGAGCGAGCAGCACAATGAGCAGATCGGGCCGGCATAGGCCGGGCATGAGGCCATGTCCTCGGGCTCGAATGCATGGTCGCAGATACAGCACTGGATCGATTCCAGGTTCTGCCAGCTGCGCTTCGGCTTGCGTGCGATGTAGTATTTGCCGTCGGTCGCCCAGGCAATCAGGGGGGCCGCGATGAACGCGACGGCCAGCGCAACGAAGGCGGACAGCGCCTTCGCCGTCGGGCCGAACAGGCCGTAGAACGCGCTGATCGAGACCACCGTCGCAATCGTCATCGCGCCGACGCCGACCGGATTGATGTCGCAGAGATGGGCGCGCTTGAACTCGATATGCTGCGGCCGCAAGCCGAGCGGCTTGTTGATGACGAGATCGGCCACCAGCGCGCCGACCCAGGCGATCGCGACATTCGAGTAGAGCGCGAGCGTCTGCTCCAGCGCCTTGTAGACGCCGATCTCCATCAACAGCAGCGCGACGACGACGTTGAACACCAGCCACACCACGCGGCCGGGATGCGAGTGGGTGAGGCGGGAGAAGAAGTTCGACCAGGCGATCGAGCCGGCATAGGCGTTGGTGACGTTGATCTTGACCTGCGACAGGATCACGAAGGTCCCCGTCAGCGCCATTGCGAGATCCGGCTGCGACAGCACGTAACGGAAGGCTTCGAGATACATGTTGGCGGGCTCGGCCGCGTGCTCGGCCGAGACGCCGTGGCTGAGCGCGAAGAAGGCCAGGAACGAGCCGGCCAGCAGCTTCAGCGCGCCGAGCACGATCCAGCCCGGACCGGCGCTGAGCAGGGCGATCCACCAGGCCTTTCGCGAGGTGCGGCGGTCACGCGGCAGGAAGCGCAGGAAGTCGACTTGCTCGCCGATTTGCGCCACCAGCGCGAACACGACGGAGGCCGCGGTGCCGAACAGCAGGAGATCGAGGTTGCCTGCGGGATCGCCGTGATCGCCAGCGAATTTGCGCCACTCGGTGAACGAATGCGGGTTGGCCCAGGCGATCGCCGCGAACGGCATGATGTGGAGGATGATCCACAACGGCTGGGTCCAGAGCTGGAAGCGGCTGATCAGCGTGATGCCGTAGATCACAAGCGGAATGATCACGACCGCGCTGATCAAATAGCCGATCGGTCGCGGAATGCCGAAGCACATGTCGAGTGCGCTGGCCAGGATCACGGCCTCGATCGCGAAGAAGATGAAGGTGAAGGAGGCGTAGATCAGCGAGGTGATGGTCGAGCCGATATAGCCGAAGCCGGCGCCGCGGGTCAGCAGATCGATATCGATGCCGCATTTCGCCGCGTGGTAGGCGATCGGCAGCCCGCAGAGAAAGATGATGACGCTGACGACCAGGATCGCGGCGGAGGCGTTCATCGCGCCATAGTTCAGCGTGATGGTGCCCCCGATCGCCTCCAGCGCAAGGAAGGAGATCGCGCCAAGCGCGGTGTTGGCGACGCGGGCGGCGGACCAGCGCCTGGCGCTCTTGGCGGTGAAGCGCAGCGCGTAGTCTTCCAGCGTCTGGTTGGCGACCCATTGATTGTATTGGCGCCTGACGCGGTCTATCCGCTGCCGCCCTGCCACTCGTTCTTACTCCTGGTCCACGATGCTCTGATCGCGGGCAAATCCCGTAAAAAAACCTACGTCGCTATTTTGCGGTGCAGTATACGCGATCTCACGTATCAGTGCGGTGCACAAAAGTAAGCAATCCTCGCCTCATCAATAAGCGTTCTCGAACCAGATGGGGTGCTCATGTCAGACGAAACAAAACCAGGCCTGCAGTCTCCGCTTCGGCGCAAGCTCTTGATGGGAATGGCCGCTTTGCCGGCCGTTTCGATGCTGGGCCGTCCGGCATTTGCCGATGTTCCTGCAACCTCCGCGGTCAACACCACGGGTCTTGCAGTCACCGATAGCGAAGTCACGGTCGGTATCCTGCACTCGGTGACCGGCACCATGGCGATCTCCGAGACCGGATCGGTCGAGGCCGAGAAGCTCGCGATCGAGCAGATCAACGCCGCCGGCGGCGTGCTCGGCCGCAAGATCAAGTTCATCCAGGAAGACGGCGCGAGCGACTGGCCGACCTTCGCGGAAAAGGCGAAGAAGCTCCTGGTCAACGACAAATGCGCGGCCGTGATGGGCTGCTGGACCTCGGCCTCGCGCAAGGCGGTGCTGCCGGTGTTCGAGCAGTACAACGGCATGCTGTATTACCCGACCTTCTATGAAGGCCTCGAGCAGTCCAAGAACGTCATCTACACCGGCCAGGAGGCGACGCAGCAGATCATCGCCGGCCTCGACTGGGTCAACAAGACCAAGGGCGCCAAGAGCTTCTATCTGCTCGGCTCGGACTACATCTGGCCGCGCACCTCGAACAAGATCGCGCGCAAGCACATCGAGAACCACCTGCAGGGCTGCAAGGTGGTCGGCGAAGAGTACTTCCCGCTCGGCTCGACCCAGTTCAACTCGGTCATCAACAAGATCAAGCTGACCAAGCCGGACGTGATCTACGCGATCATCGTCGGCGGCTCCAACGTTGCGTTCTACAAGCAGCTCAAGGCGGCCGGCATCGACCTGTCGAAGCAGACGCTGCTGACGATCTCGGTCACCGAGGACGAGATCGACGGCATCGGCGGTGAGAACATCGCGGGCGCCTACGCCTGCATGAAGTACTTCCAGTCGCTCGACAATCCCAACAACAAGGCGTTCGTGCCCGCCTTCAAGAAGATGTGGGGTGAGAAGACCGTGATCGGAGACGTCACGCAGGCCGCCTATCTCGGCCCGTGGTTGTGGAAGTTGACGGTGGAGAAGGCGGGCTCCTTCGACATCGACAAGATCGCGGCGGCATCTCCCGGCGTCGAGTTCAAGGGCGCGCCGGAAGGTTACGTCCGGATCCACGAGAACCATCATCTGTGGTCGAAGACCCGCGTCGGACGCGCCAAGGCCGATGGCCAGTATGAACTGATCTACGAGACCGCCGATCTCGTCGAGCCGGATCCGTTCCCCAAGGGCTACCAGTGAGGCGGCGCGCTTAGCGCGCCACCCTCAACCTCAACGCATCGCGGCGTGGACGTCACCGCCCACGCCGCCGATCGGGCGCCGCTGCGCGGCGGCGTATGCTCCTTGGACTGGAGGATCAGATGTTCGGCGACTATTCGATCGGTGATCTCGGCGCCATCCTTGCGATGCAGGGATTCGCCGGGCTCATCCTGTTCTCCGTCTATGTGCTGATGGCGCTGGGGCTTGCCATCATCTTCGGCCAGATGGGCGTCATCAACATGGCCCACGGCGAGTTCATGATCCTCGGCGCCTACGTCACCTGGATGACGTCGAACACCGTGCAGCACATCGCGCCCTGGCTGTTTCCCGGCTACTTCTTCATCGCAATGATCCTGGCGTTCATCGCCTCAGGCGCGCTCGGCATGCTGGTCGAGTGGGCGCTGATACGCCATCTCTACAAGCGTCCGCTCGATACGCTGCTCGCGACCTGGGGCCTGAGCTTGATCTTGCAGCAGGCCTATCGCTCGATCTTCGGCGCGCGCGAGGTCGGCGTCGAGCTGCCGGAATGGATGATGGGCTCCTGGCAGGCGACCGACTCGATCCAGATCCCGATCAACGGCATGTTCGTGATGGCGCTGACCATCCTGATCACGATTGCGGTCGCTTACGTGCTGTTCTGGTCGAGCTGGGGCAAGCAGGTGCGCGCCGTGGTGCAGAACCGTGTGATGGCCGGCGCCGTCGGCATCAACACCGAGAAGGTCGACCGCTACACCTTTGCCCTCGGTTGCGGCATCGCCGGCGTCGCGGGCTCGGCCTTCACCATGATCGGGTCGACCGGGCCGACCGCCGGCCAGCTCTACATCGTCGATACCTTCCTGGTGGTGGTGTTCGGCGGCGCCGCGTCCCTGTTCGGCACCATCGCCTCGGCCTTCTCGATCTCGCAGACCCAGTCGACGCTGGAATTCTTCCTGTCGGGATCGATGGCAAAGGTGATCACGCTGCTCACGATCGTCGCGATCCTGATGGTGCGTCCGCAGGGGCTCTTCGCGCTCAAGGTCCGCAAATGAGAACAACAGGCAGGTCATGATCATCAACTCGCGCTTTTTCAATCGCTCCGAACTGATCGGCTTTTTTGCGCTCGCGGTGCTGTTGTTTGTCATCCTGCCGCTGTCGCTGGATATCTTCCGCCTCAACCTAGTCGCGAAATACCTGACCTACGCCTTTGTCGGCATCGGCCTCGTGCTGTGCTGGGGCTATGGCGGCATCTTGAGCCTGGGGCAGGGCGTGTTTTTCGGCCTCGGCGGCTACTGCATGGCGATGTATCTCAAGCTCGAGGCGTCCTCGGTTGCGAACACCAAGATCCAGTCGACGCCGGGCATTCCTGACTTCATGGACTGGAACCAGATCACGCAGCTTCCGCTGTTCTGGAAGCCGTTCCACAGTTTTCCGGTCACGGTACTGGCGATCTTGCTGGTTCCCGCCTTCTTCGCGCTGATCATCGGAGCGGCGATGTTCAAGCGCCGGGTCGGCGGCGTCTACTTTGCGATCATCACGCAAGCGATCGCCGCGATCCTCACCATTCTGATCGTGGGACAGCAGGGCTACACCGGCGGCATCAACGGCATCACCGACTTGCGTACGCTGCACGGCTGGGACATCCGCACCGATCACGCCAAATTCATTCTGTACTTCGTCGAGGTTGTGTTGCTGTTCGGTTGCATCGTCGCCGCGCAGTTCATCCGCCTGACAAAACTCGGGCGCATCCTGGTGGCGATGAGGGAGCAGGAGGACCGCGTGCGCTTCTCCGGATACAGCGTCGCCAACTTCAAGATCTTCGCGTTCTGCGCCGCGGCGGTGTTCGCCGCGATCGGCGGCGCGATGTTCACGCTCGAGGTCGGCTTCATGTCGCCGTCCTTCGTCGGCATCGTGCCGTCGATCGAGATGGTGATCTACACCGCGGTCGGCGGCCGGATGTCGATCTTCGGCGCGGTCTGGGGCGCGCTGCTGGTCAATTTCGCCAAGACCAGCCTTTCGGAATCCTTCCCGCAGCTCTGGCTGTTCGGCCTCGGCGCACTGTTCATCGCGGTCGTGCTGGCCTTCCCGAACGGGCTCTCCGGCATCTGGGCGGACCACGTCCAGCCGCGCATCGATCGCCTCTTGGCATCGCGAAGATCAAAATCGGCGGGCCTTGTCGCCGACGGCGCCCCGGCCGAGTGAGGAGGAACCAACATGCTCGTCGGCCATCAGCCCAAGGATTTTCTGCTCGCCGTCTCCGGACTCACCGTGTCCTTTGACGGCTTCAAGGCCGTCAACGATCTCTCCTTCTATGTCGAGGAGAACGAGATCCGCGTCATCATCGGCCCGAACGGCGCCGGAAAGACCACGGTGCTCGACCTGATCTGCGGCAAGACTCGGGCCACATCGGGCTCGATCCAGTTCCGCGGCCAGGAGCTGACCAGGCTGCGCGAGAACGAGATCGTGCAGGCCGGCGTCGGCCGCAAGTTCCAGACGCCGTCGGTGTTCGAGGACCTCACCGTGTTCGAGAACCTCGAAATCTCCTACCCGCGTGGCCGCACCGTGTTCGGCTCACTGGCCTTCCAGCGCGACGACGCGGTCAAGCAGCGGGTCGAGGAGGTCGCCGAGATGATCTTCCTGAAGGATCGCCTCAACACCTATGCCGACCAGCTCAGCCATGGTCAGAAGCAATGGCTCGAGATCGGCATGCTGCTGATCCAGGACCCGGACTTGCTGATGCTCGACGAGCCGGTCGCCGGCATGAGCGTGTCCGAACGCGCCAAGACCGCCGAGCTGCTCAACCGCATCATCAAGGATCGCTCGGTGCTGGTGATCGAGCACGACATGAAATTCGTCGAGGACATCGCGCACAAGGTCACGGTGCTGCACCAGGGGCAGATCCTGTCCGAGGGGACGATGGAGCACGTCAAGAACGATCCCAAGGTTATTGAAGTGTACCTGGGTCACCAAGGAGCGCGTCGATGCTGGCAATCAATGATCTTCACGTCGCCTATGGCCAGAGCGAGGTGCTGCACGGCCTCAACGTCTCCGTCGCGCCCAACGAGATCGTTGCGATCATGGGCCGCAACGGCATGGGCAAGACCACGCTGATGAAGTCCCTGATGGGCATCCTGCCGACCAAGAGCGGCAAGGTGACCATGGACGGCACCGAACTCGGCGCCATGAAGAGCTATGAGCGGGTCGCCAAGGGCCTGGCCTATGTGCCGCAGGGCCGCATGATCTTCTCCACCATGACGGTGAAGGAGAACATCGAGACCGGGCTCGTGGTGTCAGGCGGTTCCGAGGTTCCCGGCGATATCTACGAGCTGTTCCCGGTGCTGCTCGAGATGAAGGGCCGCCGCGGCGGCAATCTCTCGGGCGGGCAGCAGCAGCAGCTCGCGATCGCCCGGGCGCTTGCGACCAAGCCGAAGGTGCTGCTGCTGGACGAGCCGACCGAGGGCATCCAGCCATCAATCATCAAGGACATGGCGCGGACCTTGAAGCGGATCCGCGACGAGCGGGGACTGTCGATCGTCGTCTCCGAGCAGGTCCTGAGCTTCGCGCTCGACATCGCCGACCGTGTGCTCGTCATCGAGAACGGCGAGATCGTCCGCGACGATCCACGCGACGGCGTCGATGCCTCGCAGATCTCGAAATATCTGTCTGTCTAACCAGTAACCCAAGGGGAGCAAGCGATGCCAGATACACTGATCAAGGTTGATCTCAGCAAGTCCGCCTATGAAAACGACAAGATCCACAACCGCTGGCATCCGGAGGTTCCGATCGTCGAGTGGGTCAGCCCGGGCGACGATTTCATCATCGAGACCGTCGACTGGACCGGCGGCTTCATCAAGAATAACGACTCGGCCGACGACGTTCGCGACATCGACCTGTCGATCGTGCACTTCCTGTCGGGCCCGATCGGCGTCAAGGGTGCCGAGCCCGGCGACCTCCTGGTTGTTGACCTGCTCGACGTCGGTCCGCTCAAGGAGAGCCTGTGGGGCTTCAACGGCTTCTTCTCCAAGCAGAACGGCGGCGGCTTCCTCACCGACCATTTCCCGCTGGCGCAGAAGTCGATCTGGGACATCAAGGGCCTCTACACCTCGTCGCGTCACGTCCCCGGCGTGAACTTCGCCGGCCTGATCCATCCCGGCCTGATCGGCTGTCTGCCTGATGCCAAGATGCTGGCGGCCTGGAACAAGCGCGAGGCCGAGCTGATCGCGACCAATCCGACCCGGGTGCCGGGCCTCGCCAATCCGCCGTTCGCGCCGACCGCACATGCCGGCCAGGCCAAGGGCGATGCGAAGGCCAAGATCGGTCTTGAGGGCGCCCGCACCGTGCCGCCGCGCGAGCATGGCGGCAATTGCGACATCAAGGATCTGTCGCGCGGCTCGAAGATCTATTTCCCGGTCTATGTGCCGGGCGGCGGGCTCTCGATGGGCGATCTGCATTTCAGCCAGGGCGACGGCGAGATCACCTTCTGCGGCGCCATTGAAATGGCCGGCTGGCTGCACATCAAGGTCGATGTCATCAAGGACGGGGTGGCGAAGTACGGCATCAAGAACCCCGTGTTCAAGCCGTCGCCAATCACGCCGAACTACAAGGACTACCTGATCTTCGAGGGCATCTCGGTCGATGAGGCCGGCAAGCAGCACTATCTCGACGTCCACATCGCCTATCGCCAGGCCTGCCTGAACGCGATCGAATACCTGAAGAAGTTCGGCTACTCCGGCGCCCAGGCCTATTCGATCCTCGGCACCGCACCGTGTCAGGGCCACATCTCCGGCGTGGTTGACGTGCCCAATGCCTGCGCCACGCTGTGGCTGCCGACGGAAATCTTCGACTTCGACGTGATGCCGTCGTCGGCGGGACCGATCAAGCACATCAAGGGCGACATCCAGATGCCGATCTCGCCCGACAAGTAATCCTTCAAGTGATCCCTGCGCGAAGGATGCGGGACGGCTGCGTATTGGCCGCCCCGCATCCGCCGCGGGAGACCTCACACGATTGCGCGAGGATACGGAAATGCCGATCTACGAATATCTCTGCAACGACTGCGGTCCCTTCACCGACATGCGGCCGATGGCCGAATGCGACCTGCCGCAGGACTGTCCGCAATGCGAGACGACGTCGCCGCGCGTGATCCTGACCGCGCCGGCGTTCTTCTGCATGTCCTCGGACAAGCGCAAAGCTCACGCCACCAATGAGCAGAGTCGGCACGCGCCGAAGACGCTCGATCAGTACAAGGCCGCGCACGGCCTGGGCTGCGGCTGCTGCTCGACCACGGGAAAGAAGAAGCCGGCTCGGCTGATGACCAAGACCAAGAGCGGGGCAAAAGGCTTTCCGACCGCGCGTCCCTGGATGATCAGCCACTGACGACGGGGCGGGCCGTCAGGCCTGCTCGGCGACCTTCAAGGCCTCGGTGCGGATCTCCTCGACCAGCCGTTCCTTCAGGGTGACGAATTCTGGCGTGGTCTTGATCTTGTAGGAGCGGGGATGCGGCAGGTCGACCGTAATCTCGGCCTTGATACGGCCGGGACGCGCGCTCATGACGATGACGCGGCTGCCGAGGAAGATCGCTTCCTCGATATCGTGGGTGACGAACAGCACCGTCTTCTGGTCGCGCTCCCAGATGCCGAGCAGCATCTCCTGCATCAATGCCCGCGTCTGGTTGTCGAGCGCGCCGAACGGCTCGTCGAGCAGCAGGATCTTCGGATCATTGGCCAGCGCCCGGGCGATCGCGGTGCGCTGCTGCATGCCGCCCGACAGCTGTTTGGGCCAGTGATTTTCGAAGCCGGATAGTCCGACCCGGCGAATGAAGGCGTCGGCGATCTCGTGGCGCTCCGCCTGTCCAACGCCGCGCTCGCGCAGGCCGAAGGCGATGTTCTCGCGCACGGTCAGCCATGGAAACAGTGTGTAGGACTGAAATACCATGCCGCGATCGGCGCCGGGGCCTGTGACCTCGCGGCCATCGAGCGTGACCCGCCCGCTGGTCGGCCGGTCGAGCCCGGCAATGATCCGGAGCAAGGTGGACTTTCCGCAGCCGGAGGGGCCGAGGATGGTGACGAAATCGTTGTCGCCGACATCGAGCGTCGTCGGCTCGAGCGCCCGGGTCGGCGCGTGGCCGGCGCGGGCGGGGAAGGTTCGCGAGACCTGATCGATCCTGAGCGCGGTCATGCGAGCTTCCACGGGAACAGCCAGGCGTTGAAGGCCTTGAACAGGAAGTCGGAGATCAGGCCGATCAACCCGATGACGATGATGCCGAAGATGATCTGGCCGGTGTTGAGCAGCGCCTGGCTGTCGGTGATCATATGCCCGATGCCCGACGACGAGCCGATCAACTCGGCGACGATGACGTAGGTCCAGGCCCAGCCCAGCACCAGCCTGAGGATTTCGGCAATCTCGGGGGCTGCGGACGGCAGTAGCACGCGGCGGATGATGCCGCGGTCGCGCGCGCCGAGCGTGTAGGCGGCTTCGACCAGGTCGCGCCGCGTGGCGCCGACGGTCACCGCCACCATCAGGATGATCTGAAACACCGCGCCGATGAAGATCACGAGCAGCTTTTGCAGCTCGCCGATGCCCGCCCACAGGATCAACAGCGGGATGAAGGCCGACGCCGGCAGATAGCGCGCAAAGGACACGAAGGGTTCGAGGAAGGCTTCGATCGGCTTGTAGGCGCCCATCAGCACGCCGATCGGCACCGCAATCACGGCGGCAAGGGCAAAGCCGCCGACGACCCGCCAGACCGTCATCCCGATGTCGAACAGAAAGCCTTGCTTGGCGATCAGCTCATAGCCCTCCTGCACCATGGTCAGCGGGTTGGCGAGGAATGTCTTCGACACATGGCCGCCGAACGTGGCCCAGGACCAGAGGGCGACGAACAGCACGAAGAAGGCGAGGCCATAGGCCACGCGCTGCGTCGATGTCGTGGGCTCGAGGGGACGCATCACGGTATCCAGGCGTATCTCACGCGCCGGTCCCGCGCGCAGTGTCGCGAGGCGGGGCCGGCCGAAATGATTGTTGCGTTACTTGATGAAGCTTGCGTCGTAGATGTCCTCGACCTTCGGCGCAGCCTTGATGATGCCGACCTCAAGCAGCAGCTCGGCGGCGTCCTTGTTGAAGCTGAGGAAGTCGCCGGCGAAGAACTTCTGGTTGGCGGCCTTGTCCTGCCAGCGCAGGTATTTTGCCGAGTTGCCGAACTGCTCGCCGGACTGCTTCACGTCCGCGCCCATGATCTCGTAGGCCTTGGCCTGATCCTTGGCGATCATGTCGAGCGCCTCGAAATAGCTGTCGGCGAGCGCCTGGGCGGCCTTCGGATTCTCGCTGAGGAATTTCGGCGTGCAGCCGAACGTATCCATCACCATCGGATAGTCGAGCGTGGTCGCGATGATCTTGCCCTTGTCGGGCGCCGCGCGCACCGTCGATAGATAAGGCTCGTAGGTCATCGCGGCATCGTTCTGACCGGAGACGAAGGCCTGCGCGGCGGCAGCGGGCTCCAGATTCACCACGGTGACGTCCTTCACCGTGAGGCCATTCTTCTTCAGCATCCAGGCTAGCGCGAAATAGGGCGAGGTGCCCGGCGCGGACGCGGCGACGGTCTTGCCCTTCAGGTCCTTGATCGCGGCGACGTCGCTGCGCACCGCCATGCCGTCGGCGCCATAGCTCTTGTCGAGCTGGAAGATCTGCTTGGTCGCGACGCCGTTGGCATTCCAGGAGATCCAGGTCTCGACCGTCGTGGCGGCGCACTGGATGTCGCCCGAGGCAATCGCGAGATGCCGGTCCTTCTGCGGGATCTTCTTCAGCGTCACGTCGAGGCCGTTCTTCTTGAAAATGCCGGCCTCCTTGGCGAGCGTCAGCGGTGCGAAGCCGGTCCATCCGGAGATGCCGACGCCGACCTTGACCTCATCAGCGAATGCGGCGGTGGACGCGAGCAAAGCTGCGACTGCGGGCAATAGCTTGAAGGAACGCATGATTGTCGACCCCTTGGACGATGGATTGAACCCTGTTGATCTCTTCACGTCAGTGATCTCTTCACGTCAGTCGCGGCGGATTGCCGCATGAGACGCGTCTGTGAATGGTGGCCCATGATGCATTGCATGAATTATGCCGCGCAAGGCGTCCTCAGCCTCCCTTGAAGCGAGCCACCAGGCGGTGCGTCTCGCCCGGATAATGCAGCCGCACCGCGGTCAGCGTCCGCGTGCTACGCCAGGTGTAGCGGTCGATGACGAGACAGGGCGCGCCGACCGCGATGTCGAGTGCCTCGGCGGTGCGATCGTCAGCAACGACGGCGCTGATTGTATGTTCAGCCTCGGTCCACGGCACATGATGCAGTAGCCACGATCCCGGCGGTTCGCGTGCAAAGTCGGCCGTCGCGGCCTCCGGCACGGTGGTGAGATCGATCAGCCTGTCCTCGACGGCGAACGGCACATTGTCGGCGCTGTGCCGGCAGGCGATCGCGATCACCTTGCCGGCCTTGCTTGCGCCGAGCCGGGCGCGATCGGCTGATGTGGCGGTGCGCCGCCGGCAATCGATCAGCTGATAGCCATAGCTGCGCCCGAGCGCGGTGATCTCGGCGCGGATGTCCGCGATCTTCAGCACCGCCGACAGATGCTGCGGACGGCGCACGAAGGAACCGGCACGGCGCCGCCGCTCGATCAGGTCGGCCTGTGCCAGCTCCGACAGCGCCTTGTTCACCGTCATGCGCGAGCAGTGATAGCGCGCCATCAACTGGTGCTCGAAGGGGATGCGGTGACCCGGCGGCCATTCGCCGGTCAGGATCCGGGTCTCAATGTCGAGCCGGATCCGCTTGTAGAGCGTCGGCTTGCTGGCTGCATCGAGGCGGGCCCGATCGGAGGCGAGACTCATGCGACGAGCCTCCGGACGCTTGCATTGAATTGCTCGCACGCCCTGGCACGCAGCCGGTGCCGTCCGCCCGCGACCAACTTGTCGCCACCGGCCCAGACGCAGTCGATCGCGTCGGCTCCGGCCGCAAACAGCCAGCCGTCGAGAATGGCGTCGCCCGATCGTGCGGCGAGCGACGGATGCGCGGTGTCGAGGCTGACGATGTCGGCCCGTGCGCCGGGCATTAGTCCTGCACTGGTTTGTGCCAGAGCCTGCGCGCCGCCCGCGAGCGCGTGATCGAGCAGCGCGCGGCCGGTGGATGCGCCGGGACGCCCGGAGAGCACATTGCGCTCCCGGTGCTTCAGCCGCTGGCCGTACTCGAGCTGGCGCAGCTCGTCGGCGACACCGACCAGCACGTTGGAATCGGTTCCGATACCGAACCGGCCGCCTGCGGCAAGGAATTCGCGCGCCGAAAAGATGCCGTCGCCGAGGCTCGCTTCGGTGACCGGGCAGAGGCCGGCCACTGCGCCGCTGCGGGCGAGCGCAACGACTTCCTGATCGCCCATGTGGGTCGCGTGAATCAGGCACCAGCGCTGATTGACGGGCGCATGTTCGAGCAGCCATTCCACCGGCCGCCGCCCGGACCAGGCGAGGCAATCCTCGACCTCACGCACCTGCTCGGCAGCGTGGATATGGATTGGATCCGCCTCGGCAAGCGGGATGATCGCTGCGAGTTCATCCGGCGCCACTGCGCGCAGGCTATGCGGCGCGATGCCGATATTGGCGCCAGGCAATTTTCGGATCGCCTCGCGCGACGCAGCCATCAGCGCGGCGAACTGATCGACCGAGCAGATGAAGCGACGCTGCCCCGCATGCGGCGCTACCCCGCCAAAAGTGCTGTGGGCATAGAAGCTCGGCAGCAGCGTCAGCCCGATGCCGGAAGCCTCAGTCGCTTCCGCAATGCGCACCGCCATCTCCGCGGGATTGGCGTAGGGCGCGCCGTCGCGATCATGATGCAGATAGTGAAACTCGCCGACGCGGGTAAAGCCCCGCTCGAGCATCTCGACATAGAGCAGGGTCGCTACGGCCGCGACGTCGTCCGGCGTCATTTCCAACGCAAAGCGATACATCGTCTCACGCCAGGTCCAGAACGTATCGGTGGTGTCGCCGCGCAGCTCGGCGAGGCCGGCCATGCCGCGCTGAAAGGCGTGGCTGTGCAGGCTCGCCAATCCCGGAACCGCCAGTTGGTGACGTTCGTCGCCGGCGGTCGCCGCCACGCCCGGCGTCACCGAAGCGATCGTGCCGCTGGCGACGGCGACCTGCACGTCACTGGCCCAGCCCGAAGGCAGCAGCGCGAATGCGAAATGCAGTCGTGTCATTTTCCACGCCGGCTGGACAGAACCGGCACACGATTATATGTCTAGACATATAAGTCAAGCATCCCACCTCGAGGGGACGATCGCATGGCAGAGCGTTTCGACCGCATCTGGCACAACGCCCGGCTCGCCACGATGCGCGGCGATCGCGCCGATCTCGGCGAGATCGAGCGGGGCCTGATCGCGGCGCGTGACGGCCGCATCGTCTATGCGGGCGCGCAATCGGATTTTCCTGTGGATGCGGACGCCATTCAACGGATCGATTGCGGCGGCCGCTGGATCACGCCCGGGCTGGTCGATTGCCACACCCATCTCGTTTTTGGCGGCAACCGCGCGCATGAGTTCGAGCTTCGCCTAAAGGGCGCGAGCTATGAGGAGATCGCGCGCGCGGGCGGCGGCATCGTCTCGACCGTGGCGGCGACGCGCAAGGCGACCGAGGCGGAGCTTGTCGCCGGCGCACTGCCGCGGCTCGACGCGCTGATCGGCGAGGGCGCAACCACCGTCGAGATCAAGTCCGGCTATGGCCTCGATGCCGAGACCGAGATGCGGCAGTTGGCCGCCGCACGCAGCCTCGGCGAGTTGCGGCAGGTTGCGATCCGCGCGTCCTTTCTCGGTGCGCATGCGCTGCCGCCCGAAGCCGATGGCGACAAGGATCGCTACATCGATCTGGTCTGCAACGAGATGCTGCCGGCCTTGGCCAAGGCCGGTCTTGCCGATGCGGTCGATGCTTTCATGGAGGGCATCGCATTTTCCGGAGAGCAAACGGCGCGAGTGTTCCAGGCGGCGCGTGCGCTCGGACTACCCGTGAAGCTGCATGCGGATCAGCTGTCAAATCTTGGCGGTGCAGCACTCGCCGCAAAGTTCTCCGCGCTGTCAGCCGACCATCTGGAGCACACCGATGAAGCCGGCGTCGCCGCGATGGCAAAGGCGAGGACCGTCGCGGTCCTGCTGCCCGGCGCGTTCTACTTCATTCGTGAGACGCAGAAGCCGCCGGTCGAGCTGTTCCGCGCCCACGGCGTGCAGATGGCGCTGGCGACCGACTGCAATCCCGGCAGCTCGCCGCTCACCTCGCTCTTGCTCGCGATGAACATGGGCGCAACGCTGTTCCGAATGACGGTCGCCGAATGCCTCACGGGGGTGACGCGGGAAGGGGCGCGCGCGCTCGGCATGCTCGCCGAGACCGGCACGCTCGAAGCTGGCAAATGGTGCGATCTCGCCATCTGGGACATCGAGCGCCCGGCTGAACTGGTCTACCGCATTGGCTTCAACCCGCTGCACAGCCGGGTGTGGAGGGGGCAATGAACGATCGCGATGCGCCTGTCGTCGTGACCCCCGGAACCGTCGGCCTGGACGTGCTGGCGCGGGTGCTTGCAGGCGCGACCATCGTGCTCGATCCATCATGTTGGCCGCGCGTCGAAGCGGCCGCGGAGATCGTGGCGAAGGCCGCGCGTATCGACGTTCCCGTCTACGGCATCAATACCGGCTTCGGGAAACTGGCATCGACGCGTATCGCGCCCGACCAGACTGCGCTGCTACAGCGCAACCTCATCCTGTCGCATTGCTGCGGGGTAGGGCCAGCCACGCCCGAGCCGATCGTGCGCCTGATGATGGCGCTCAAAGTGATCTCGCTCGGCCGCGGTGCGTCCGGCGTGCGCCGCGATGTCATCGAGCAGTTGCAGGGCATGCTGGCGCGCGGCGTTGATCCGCTGGTGCCGCAGCAGGGCTCGGTCGGCGCCTCCGGGGATCTGGCGCCGCTCGCCCATATGACCGCCGTCATGATCGGCGAGGGACAGGCAATTCTTGACGGCAAGGTCGTGCCGGGCGGCGAAGCGCTCGCGGCTGCCGACCTCGCGCCGTTGACGCTCGGCCCCAAGGAGGGGCTCGCGCTGATCAACGGCACGCAGTTTTCGACCGCCTATGCCATTTCCGGAGTGCTGCGCGCGCATCGTCTGGCGTGTGCTGCGCTGGTGACCGGTGCGCTGTCGGTTGATGCGGCGATGGCCTCCACGGTGCCGTTCCGCCCCGAAATCCAGGCATTGCGCGGCCATGACGGGCAGATCGCCGCCGCTGCGACCTTGACCGCATTGCTCGACGGCAGCGACATCAGGCAATCGCATCTCGAAGGCGACGAACGGGTGCAGGACCCTTACTGCCTGCGCTGCCAGCCGCAGGTCGCGGGCGCCGTGCTCGATCTGCTCGCGCAAGCCGCGCGCGGGCTGGCCGTTGAAGCCAATGCCGTGACGGACAACCCGCTGGTCCTGGTTGAGACCGGCGAGATCGTCTCGGGCGGCAATTTCCACGCCGAGCCTGTGGCGTTCGCCGCCGACCAGATTGCGCTCGCGCTGGCGGAGATCGGCGCGACCAGCGAGCGCCGGATCGCGACCCTCGTCGACCCCGCCCTGAACTTTGGCCTGCCGCCGTTCCTGACGCCCGAACCCGGCATCAATTCCGGGTTCATGATCGCCGAGGTGACGGCGGCCGCGCTCTATGCCGAGAACAAGCAGCGCGCATTGCCATGCTCGATCGACTCCACGCCGACCAGTGCCAATCAGGAGGATCACGTCTCGATGGCCGCGCATGCCGCGCGCCGGCTGTCCGACATGGCTGACAACCTTGCCGCCATCCTCGGCATCGAGCTCTTGGTCGCCGCGCAAGGCATCACGCTACGCGCGCCACATTCGACAAGCGCGCCGCTCGCGGCCGTCATCGCCGCGTTGCGCGAGCACGTTCCGGCGCTCGCTGCTGATCGCTACATGGCCGACGATCTCGCCAAGGCTGCGGCGCTGATCGAGGCCGACACACTACCGGCTGCCGCGATCGCCGCCCTTTCAGCCGATCCGTTTCCAAGACTCGCTTAGAAGACTTGCTTAGCCGACAGGAACATCCGTCATGAACCGCCGATTGGACAACGAACGCATCATCCGTGCTCCCCGTGGCACCGACATCAGCGCCAAGAGCTGGCTGACGGAAGCACCGCTGCGCATGCTGATGAACAATCTGGATCCAGATGTCGCCGAGCGTCCGAGCGAGCTTGTGGTCTATGGCGGCATCGGGCGTGCGGCGCGCGACTGGGAGAGTTTTGATCGGATTGCCGCCTCGTTGCGCAAGCTCGAAGGCGACCAGACGCTCCTTGTGCAATCCGGTAAGCCGGTCGGGATTTTCCGCACCCATGCGGATGCGCCGCGCGTCCTGATCGCGAACTCGAACCTGGTGCCGCATTGGGCAACGCTCGATCATTTCAACGAGCTCGACCGGCAAGGCCTGATGATGTTCGGCCAG
The DNA here is from genome assembly GCF_036923295.1 of Bradyrhizobium sp. 26S5. Taxonomy (NCBI): domain Bacteria; kingdom Pseudomonadati; phylum Pseudomonadota; class Alphaproteobacteria; order Hyphomicrobiales; family Nitrobacteraceae; genus Bradyrhizobium; species Bradyrhizobium sp. 26S5. Next base: position 3,531,563 of record NZ_CP145948.1, read on the forward strand.
ATGACGGCGGGCTCGTGGATCTATATCGGCAGCCAGGGCATCGTGCAGGGGACCTATGAGACGTTCGTCGAGGTGGGGCGCCGGCATTATGGCGGCAGTCTCGCCGGCAAATGGATCCTCACGGCGGGCCTCGGCGGCATGGGCGGCGCGCAGCCGCTGGCCGCGACGATGGCGGGCGCCTCGATGCTGGCGGTGGAATGCCAGCCGAGCCGCATTGAGATGCGGCTGCGCACGGGTTACCTCGACCGCCAGGCGACGACGCTCGATGAAGCGCTGGCGATCATCGCCGAGGCGGCCAAGAGCCAAAGGCCGGTTTCGGTCGGCCTGCTCGGCAATGCGGCCGAGATCTTTCCGGAACTGGTGCGCCGCGGCGTGCGTCCGGACATCGTGACCGACCAGACCAGCGCGCATGATCCGATCAACGGCTACTTGCCGAAGGGGTGGACGCTCGCCGAGTGGGAAGCCAGGCGCGCGGCTGACCCGAAGGCGGTGGAAAGCGCAGCCAAGGCCTCGATGGTCGATCACGTCCAGGCCATGCTGGATTTCCACGCGCAGGGAATCCCGACGCTCGACTACGGCAACAACATCCGCCAGATGGCGAAGGACATGGGCCTGAAGGCGGCGTTCGATTTTCCGGGCTTCGTTCCCGCCTATATCCGTCCGCTGTTTTGCCGTGGCGTGGGACCGTTCCGCTGGGCGGCGCTATCGGGCGATCCCGAGGACATCTTCAAGACCGATGCCAAGGTCAAGGAGCTGATGCCCAACGACAGCCATCTGCACAACTGGCTCGACATGGCAAAGGCGCGCATCAAGTTTCAGGGGCTACCGGCGCGGATTTGCTGGGTCGGTCTCGGCGACCGCCATCGTCTCGGCCTTGCCTTCAACGAGATGGTGGCGCGCGGCGAGCTCAAGGCGCCGATCGTGATCGGCCGCGATCATCTCGACAGCGGATCGGTGGCGAGCCCAAACCGCGAGACCGAGGCGATGCGCGATGGCTCCGACGCAGTGTCCGATTGGCCGCTGCTCAATGCGCTGCTCAACTGTGCGAGCGGCGCCACCTGGGTGTCGCTGCATCATGGCGGCGGCGTCGGCATCGGCTATTCGCAGCACGCCGGCATGGTGATCGTTGCCGACGGCACGCCGGAGGCGGCGCGCCGGCTCGAACGCGTACTGTGGAACGATCCGGCCACGGGCGTCATGCGTCACGCCGACGCCGGTTATGAGACCGCAGTCGAATGCGCCCGTGCCAATGGGCTTGATCTGCCGAGCTTGGGCGCCTGAGGTGACGTTGGCGAGAAGCGGGGTTTCTCGCCAAGCGTTTCAATCCGCCGAGAGCGGCTCGCCGGTCAGCGACCAGCTTTCGCCGTCGAATGTCGCAATCCGCAGCGTTCGGAACGGCGTGTAGTCGCCGGGCCGGGTGCTGATCGAGATGCCCGGCAGCATCATCGGCAGTCGTTCCCCGTTCAGCGACGTCGCCTCCTTGATCAGGTTCTCGCGGGTCAATTGATCGCCGCACTTGCGCAATGCCAACTCCACGGCATGCACGTTCATGTAGGCGACCAGCACGGAATAATCGTCCGGATTGGCCGAGGGGGCGTATTTCTTCAAGAAATCCTTGTAGGCGTTGACCTCGTCGTCCTTGGCCCAGGCCGGATCGCCGGGTTGCTTGAGGAACTGCGTGGTGACCAGCCCCTTCGACGCTTCGAGGCCTGCCGGCTTCAGGATGGTGTCGACCGATGCCGTCGAGCCGCCGATCACGTGCAGGGGTTTCCAGCCGAGCTCATAGACCTTGCGGATCGATTGCGCGGCGGCTTTCGACGACGACTGCTCGATCAGGGTGTCGACGCCGGCGGCCTTGAGCTGGACGATCTGCGAGTCGATCGTCGGGTCAGCGAGTTCGTAGGAGGCCTGGGCGACGATCAACTCCGCCTTGGAGCCGAGGCCGGCGCGGAGGCCCTTGAGGTAATCCTTGCCATAGTCGTCATTCTGGTAAAGCACGCCGATCCTGGCGTCCGGCTTTGCGGCCAGGATATACTTGGCGACGACGCGGCCTTCGGTTTCGAAGTCCGGATAAAGCGGGATGGTCCAGGGGAACGCCTTGGGATCGTTGAAGCGGCGTCCGCCGGCGGTGATGAAGAGCTGCGGCACCTGCTTGGCGTTCAGATATTTCTGGATCGCGACGTTGGGCGCCGTGCCGATCGTGCCGACCTCGGCCAGTATGCCGACGTCCTCGATCAGCTTGCGTGATTGCTCGACCGCCTTCGGCGCGCTGTAGGCGTTGTCGAGCTGCGTGAAGTTGATCTTGCGGCCATTGATGCCGCCTTGTGCGTTCAGCATTTCGAAATAGCCGACCACCGCGCGCCCGGCGCCTGCGCCGAAAGCAGAGGCGGGGCCGCTCAGCGGCGTCGACTGACCAAGCTTGATCTCGGTGTCGCTGGCGCCGGGACCATAGGCCTTCTGCGCGTCGGCAGGCGCCGCCAGCAGGGCGCACAGCGCCACGGCCGCCAGCGCCCGGTTGATGATGGGGTTCAAGGTCGTTCCTCCCTGTAATTCGTTTCTTGTTGAAATCGCTAGCGCAGCAACTCGCGGGCGATCACCACGCGCTGGATCTGGTTGGTGCCTTCAAAAATCTGGGTGAGCTTGGCGTCGCGCATCATGCGCTCGACCGGGTAGTCCATCGTGTAGCCGTAGCCGCCGAAGATTTGGACGGCGTCGGTCGTCACCTTCATGGCCATGTCGCTGCCGACGCATTTGGCCATGCTGGCGAGCACATTGAGGCGCTTCCAGTCGCCGGCATCGCCGGCGCGGGCGCATTCATAGACCAGCGCGCGGGCAGCCTCGATCTGCATCGCCATGTCGGCGAGCATGAACTGCACGCCCTGGAATTCGGAGATTGGCTTCTTGAACTGCTTGCGCTCCTTGGCGTAGGCGATGCAGGCATCGAGCGCGCCCTGCGCAAGGCCGACCGACTGGGCGCCGATGGTTGGTCGGTTGAGGTCGAGCGCGCGCATCGACGCGCGAAAACCCTTGCCTTCCTCGCCGACGAGATTCTCGGCGGGAACCCGGACATTGTCGAAGAAGATCGGCGTGTTGGGGGCGCCGCGAAAGCCCATCTTGCGCTCGTGCCGTCCGAACGAGATGCCCGGCATCTTTTTCGGTTCGACGATGAAGGCACTGATGCCATCAGCGCCGGCGCCGTCACTGGTCCGCGCCATCACCACGATATAGTCGGCGACGACGCCGTAGCTGCACCATTGCTTGCGGCCGTTCAGGACATAGCTGTCGCCGTCCTTCCGGGCGCGGGTGCTGAGTGCGGCGACATCGGAGCCGGCCTGCGGCTCGGAGATTGCAATCGCCGTGACGACGCCGCCCTCGGCGATGATGGGCAGATATTTCCGGCGCTGCTCCTCCGAGCCGAAATGCAGCAGCGGCATGATGAACATGGTGTTGAGTGCCGCGATCGATGCGCAGGCAGGGGAGACCTTCGAGATCTCCTCCCGCGCGATGCAGGCCATGGTCAAATTGCCGTTCGGGCCGCCGTAGCGCTCCGGCACCCAGAGCTGCATCAGTCCCATCTCGCCGAACAGCTTGACCAGCTCGAGCGGGAAGCGGTCGGTCTCGTCGATCTCGGCGGCGATCGGCGCCACATGCCTGGCGACCATCCTGCGCACGTTGTCGCGGAATGCGACCTGCTCCTCGGAAAAACTCATGCGGCTCCCCGTCTGTTTTCTTTGCCGGAAGCCAAAAAGGGGCTTCCATTGAATGGGTGATCCATTTAATAATTCACCGCATGAGCACCAAGTCAAGCCCTCGCGCTCCGCAGCGCCCTCGTGCCGCCTCGCCGAACCGGCGGGAGCGGGCCACAGATCTTCGTGCGGCCGGTTCCGCGGCCGCGCCGACCTTCAAGCCGATCCACACAAGGCGGACGTTCGAGGAAATCTGCGAGCGCATCCGCGAGCAGCTGGCACTCGGCGTGCTGAAGCCCGGCGACAAGCTGCCGGCCGAGCGTGAGTTGGCGCAACAGCTCGGCGTCAGCCGGAATGTGCTGCGCGAAGCGCTGCGCAGCCTCGAGATGGCCGGCGTGCTGCGGCTGCAGAAGGGCGTCAAGGGCGGCGCCTTTATCCAGCAGGGCGATACCCGCCGCATGAACGAGGTCATGCGGGACATGCTGAGCCTCGGTACGATCTCGGTGCGGGAATTATCGGAGGCGCGGGTCCATGTGCTCGACCTCGTGGTGCAGCTGGCCTGCGCCAATGCGCGGCGCGCCGACCTCGATGCGCTCGAAGCCAATATTGAGCGGACGGAGCTCGCTACGAAGGAGGGCCGGCTGCTCGATCGGGTCGAGTGCTCGCGCGAGTTCTACAAGCTGCTCGCGGCGTCGACCGGCAACAAGGTGATCGCGATGATCGTGGATTCCGTTACCGAGATCCACATGCGCTTCGTCTATGCCAAGGTCGCCTCGAGCGGGGTTGCGATGGCGCGGCTGGCAGAGAAGCGGCGGCAATTCCTGGCGGCGCTGAGCGAGCGCGACGTGGCGCTGGCAAGCCGGCTGCTGCGGTCGCACCTGGAATCCGTGCAGCGCATGCTGGAGCAGGATCCCGGGGCCATGTCGCTTCACGTCGCATTGGCTGACGTGCAGCCGGGGATGCGCCGGTAGCGCGCCGGGCCGGCAGAACAAATCAACGCTCAAACAGCAATACAAGGGAGGCAAACGTGTCCAATTACGCCAAATATGAATGTCTGACGGTCGAGGTTTCGCACAAGGTCGCGACCGTGACCTTGAACCGTCCGCAGGCGCGCAATGCCATCAATCAGAAGCTGATCCGCGAATTGCGGACGATCTGGGATGATCTCGCCGACGACCATGCCGTCAATGCCGTGGTGCTGACCGGCGCCGGCGACTTCTTCAGCGTCGGCGGCGACGTGAAGGCGATGTCGGAGCGTCCGGGCGGCGACGTGCTGGAAGAAGGCGAGGTGCACGATCCCATGATCAGCCGGCGCGGCGTCACCCGTCAGCTCGAGCTCGACAAGCCGATCATCGCCGCGATCAACGGCGACGCCATCGGACTCGCGGCGACCCACGCGCTGCTCTGCGACATCACCGTAATGGCCGAGGACGCCCGGATCGGCGACACCCACGTGTCCCGCGTCGGCCTGGTCGCGGGCGACGGCGGCACCGTGATCTGGCCGCTGCTGATCGGCATCAACAAGGCCAAGGAATTTTTGATCCGCGGCACGCTGCTGAAGGGCAAGGAGGCGGAGCGGATCGGGCTCGTCAATCACGTCGCGCCGCGCGCCGAGGTGTTGGCCAAGGCTCGCGAGATCGCGGTCGAGCTTGCGAACGGCCCGACCTGGGCCATCCGCTGGACCAAGCTGTCGATCAACCAGATCGTCAAGGAGCGCGTCAATATGCTGCTGGAGGCCTCGATGGCGCTCGAGCAGGTGACATTCGAGACCGCGGACCACAAGGAAGCGACCATGTCGTTCAAGGAGAAGCGCAAGCCCAGGTACGGCCAGGCATAGGCCGGGCGATGGTCGCGACCGAACTGTCGGGAGACGACGTCACAGGGATGCTGCGTGACTCCTTGCGTGGCTTCCTCGATGAGCATTGGCGCACACGTGGCCAGGCTGCCTCTGTCTCACCGGAGGAAGTCGCGGCGATCTGGCGCAGGCTCGTCGGGCAGGGGGTAGCCACGCTCGGTACGGAGGGTGGCGAAGGCGGGCTCGCCGAAATTCTCGTTGTCATGGCGGAGCTCGGCCGCGCCGGATGTCCGGCGCCGATGTGGTCCGTGGCGTTGGCCAATCTTGCGGTCTCCGGGTCGCAGATCGCTGCTGCCGCTGATTTGCTGAAGCGGCTGCATTCCGGCAAGGCGATTGTTGCCTTCTCATTCGCCGCGCTGGATCCCGATCCCGGCGCGGGCTCGATCCAGGTTGCGGGCCTCAAGGCAACGGGCGTGCTCCGCTTCGTCGAGACTGTGGCAAGCGCGACGCATCTCCTGGTCGCGCTCGATCAGTATCACCTTGCGCTGATCGACCTCGGCGGTCCCGGTGTCGAATACGTCGCGACCCGCGCGATGGGCGCGTCAGCGCTCTACGAGATCAGGCTGAACGCGGTGCCGGCCACGCTGATTCCCGTGGGATCGGTCGATGTCGGCGATCTCCGCCGCAAGGGCAAGACGGCGTTGATCGCGCGCGCCTGTGGTGCCGCCCGGCGCGCGTTCGACCTGGCGGTGGACTATGCCAAGGAGAGGCATCAGTTCGGGCAGCCGATCGGAAAATTCCAGGCCATTCAGCACAAGCTTGCAAACTGCCTGATCGCGCTCGAGGGCGTCAGGTTGATCCTGGAGCATACCGGCCGGTTGCATGACAATCGCGACGACGACTGGCGTTACTTCGCCGACTGCGCATCGGCATTCTCGGCCGATGCGCTGCGGCGGGTTTCGCTGGAGACCCAGCATATTTTCGGTGCGATCGGCTATGCCGAGGAGCACGAGGCGCCGGCCCATTTCAAGCGGGTGCACCTCGATACGATCGCGCTTGGCGGCGCGACGGATGCGAAACGCCGACTGGCGGCGCGGCTGCTGGACGCGGGCGGCGCGGGGCTGCCGCAATACGACCTCAGGCCGGCCGGCAATGCGTTGCGCGAGCAAGTCCGGCTTTGGCTCGAGCAGAACTGGTCCGGAAGCCGGAAGGACGCGTTCGACCAGAGGCCATTCGCCAAGCGCGAGTTCGATGCAAGCTTCACCCGCGACATCGGTGAGACCGGGTGGATCGGCCTCGGATGGCCGCAAGAATTCGGCGGCCAAGCGCGCTCTCCGCTGGAGCAGATCGCCTTCATGGAGACGATGGAGCGAGGCGAGGCACCGCGGATCGGCGCGGCGATCCAGGCCAACGCGCTGATGATGTTCGGCACGCCGGAGCAGCAGCAACAATACCTTCCGGAAATCCTGCGCGGCGAAGCCATGCACGGCATGGGTTACAGCGAGCCGCAGGCTGGTTCCGATCTTGCCGCGCTGCGTACCAGCGCTGTCAGGGACGGCGGCCAGTGGGTGATCAACGGCCAGAAGATCTGGACCACCACCTGGTGGGGAAAATACATGTTCCTCGCCGCGCGCACCGACAAGGACGCCAAACCGCCGCACGCCGGGATCAGCATGTTCATCGTTCCGATGGATGCGCCGGGCATCACGATCCGTCCGTCGGTTACGATGTATGACGGCACGTTCGCCAACATCTTCTACGACGATGTTCGCATTCCCGCCGAGAACCTGGTTGGCGAGGTCAATGGCGGCTGGAAGGTGCTGACCGGCGCGCTGGCCTTCGAGCGGGGGCTGGTCGGTGGCGGCATTGTGCTGAAGGTCGCGCATGCCTTCGAGCAGCTGCGTGCGCATGTCATCGGCGATCGGTCCCTGGCTGATGACCCGATCGTCCGCGACAGGATCGCGACTTTGGCGTCCGAAATCGAGATCGGTCGTCTCTTGATGATGCATTGCGCCGAGCTCGCCGCCGACGGCGTGACGCCACCGGAATATGGCGCGATTAGCAAGGTGTTCTCCGGTGAGCTGATGGAACGCTTCGGCGAGGCCGCGCTCGACATTCTCGGCATGCGCGCCGCGCTGTCCGAGCAGATGCCGGGTGCGATCGACAATGGCCGCTTCGAGCAAAACCTGCGGCATTCGCTGATGTGGGTGATCAGCATCGGGACCAACGAAATTCAGCGCAGCCTGATCGCGCAGCGCGCGCTCGGACTGCCGAGGTAGGAGAAGTCGGATGCAGAAGGATGGCGACAGGGCGCCGCTTGCCGGTGTGCGGGTGCTGGATTTTTCCATCATGGTGGCGGGGCCCTATTGCGCGCGGCTGCTGGCCGACGTCGGCGCCGAAGTCATCAAGATCGAGCCGCCGGAAGGCGACGACATGCGGTTGCGGACGCCGCTGCGCGAAGGCCACAGCACCTATTTCGGCCAGCTCAATGCCGGCAAGCGCAGCCTGGCACTGGACTTGAAGAACGCCGATGCGATCAAGCTCGTGCATCGCATGGTCGCGGAGATGGACATCGTCGTCGAGAATTTCCGTCCGGGGGTCATGGACCGCCTCGGTCTTGGCTACGAGGCGCTTTGCGAGATCAACCCGCGGCTGATCTATTGCTCGATCTCGGGATATGGCCAGACAGGCCCCGCTGCCGAGCGTGCGGCCTACGCCATGATCGTGCATGCCGAAAGCGGATTTGATACCTCGCTGATGCGCTACGCCGGTGACCGGGAGCGACCGGCTGCCGGGGCGATCTTTGTCGCCGATATCCTCGGCGGCATTTTCGGCTATTCCGCGATCCAGACCGCGATGGTCCAGCGTGCGCGCACCGGCAAAGGTCAGCGCGTCGACGTGGCGTTGATGGATTGCATGCTGAACCTCTTGGTCTACGAGCTTCAGGAGGCGCAATTCCCGATCCACTCGCCGCGGCCGACCTATGGCCCCGTGCGCACGCGCGATGGCGATATCCTGATCGCCCCGGTCACGCCGCGCAACTTTGCGGCGCTGTGCGAGGTGACAGGGCAGGATGAGCTGGCGAACGACCCGCGCTTTGCGACTATTCCGGCGCGCGGCGCCAACTGGACCGCCATGATGCAGGTGATCGAGCAATGGACCGAGCGCCACACCGTCGCCGAAAGCATCGCGGCGCTGGACCGCGCCGGCGTTCCCTGCGCCGAATATCGCGCACCTGGCGCGGCGCTGAGCGATCCTCATTTGCGCCAGCGCGGTGTGTTCGGGACGGTTGGGGACGGCGCCGGCGAATTCGTCGGCGTCAATGCGCCGTGGCAGATGTCGGGGGCTGATACGCCGATCGGGCGTCAGGTTCCCGGTATCGGTGCGCAGCGGGACGATGTGCTGTCGCGGCTTCTTGGATTATCGCCCGACGCAATCGCGGCACTCGCTGCCGCCGGCACGTTTGGAACGGCGCCGGTCTAGCATGATCCGGAAAAGTGCGAAGCGGTTTTCCGAAAAGATCATGCTCAAACAACGGGCTAAAGCGCGATGACGGTTCAGCCGAATCTCATCGCGCTTTAGGCGGCCCGGGCGCCGACGATCTCAAGCATCCGACGGCGCGTCCGGCGGCGGAGCCTTCGCGATCGCCAGCAGGCATTTCAGGAAATGGGCGCGGTCTTCCTTACGCAAGGGAGCCAGCATGATGTCTTGCAGCTCGGCGGCGGCCGGAATGACGGCGAGAAGCGCTTCCTCGCCCTTGGCGGTGATCTGCACCTGGAGTGAACGGCGGTCGTCCGGATTGTCCTTCTTTGCCACCAGCCGGCGCGCGACCATCCGTTTCAGCATTTCGCTGAGCGTGTTGCGGTCGCAGCTGATCCGGTCCGCCAGCACGGAGGGGGTAAGCGGGCCCAATTGGTAAAGCGCCATCAGGACGCCGAACTGCCGCGGCGTGATGTCGCTCTGGCGCGTCATGCTTTGGTAAAGCCCGTCGTAGCGGGCCTCCAGCAGCCGCAGCAGAAATCCGACGCCGCCTTCCAGTTGCCAGTTGCGCGCAATGTCTGCGGCCGAGCTCGTCTTCATTGCCTTGTCGGCTGCCATGCCGTCGTTGGACCCTGATTTTGCGAATTCGCGTTAGCCGTTAGCAGCTTGGCCTGACGTCCTCAACCCTGCGGTGAACCGCCGCCCGAGTCTGTTCGCAGGCGATGCAATGGCTCTCGGCCCTTGTCAGCCATCCGGCAATGTAGTACGTATACGTATCAAATGCGATGCGGAGACATCGTCTGGGGAGGTCGGTTTTGGACCTGCGTGAGCTGCTCTCTATTCCCTATCTGCTGGAGGCTGAGGCGGTCGAAACCGAGCCGGGGCAGTGGCGGGTTCGTCTCGCCTATCCGGAGCTCCCGGGATGCACGGCCGAAGCGGTCGTCGTCGAGGACGCATTGAGGGAACTGGAACGGCGCCGCATCGAGCTGATCGTCACCCTGGTCGAGGAGGGCAAGCAGCCTCCCGTTCCACGAAAACCGCTCACCGCATCCGATCCGCTTTGGACCGCTCAGGATCTCGGACAGTCTGACCGCGTCGCCGCGCTTCTCGGCGGAGCGGCAAGTCCGACCACCCGCAATTGATGGAGGCACACGCATGCTCTCGCGCGAAGACAATGAACGTCTGGTGAGGGTCGGCAAGGGCACGCCGCTCGGCGATCTCTTCCGCCTTTACTGGATTCCCTTCCTGCCGTCGGCGGACCTCGCCAAGGACGGGCAGCCGAAGCGCATCCGGCTGCTCGGTGAGGATCTGGTCGCCTTCCGCGACACCGAAGGACGCGTCGGGCTGGTCGACCAGGCGTGCCCGCATCGCGGTGCGCCGCTGATCTTTGGACGAAACGAGGATTGCGGGCTGCGCTGCGTCTATCACGGCTGGAAGTTCGACGTCACCGGCGCGGTGACGGACATGCCGGCGGAGCCGGTGCGCAGTCGCCTCAAGGAGCGCGTACGGATCAAGGCCTATCCCTGCAAGGAACGCAACGGGATGATCTGGACCTATATGGGTCCCGACCAGACCGAGCTTCCGCCGCTGCCGAATCTCGAATGGAATCTGGTGCCGGCTGAGCAGGTGCACATCTCGGTTCGCGTCCAGGAGTGCAACTGGCTGCAGGCGGTCGAAGGCGAGATCGACTCGGCGCATGCACCGCTGCTGCATGGACGGCTGGATGCCCAGGGCACGACCAGCGCCTGGATCCAGAAGCGCGACCTGCGGCCGACCTTCGAATGCATCAAGCAGGACTTTGGCATGAGCATCGCGGCGCGGCGCAACTACGATGCCAATACGCTGTATTGGCGCGTCAACCAGTTCCTGCTGCCGTTCTATACGCTGGTGCCGCCGCTGTCGCCCTTCCCGGATCTGAGCGGGCACGCCTGGGTGCCGATCGATGACGAGAACACGCTCTGCATCATGTTCTCCTATCATCCGTCGGAGCCGCTGCTGGAGAAGACGCGGCAGGTCTTTGCCGAAGGACACAAGGGCCGCGAAAGCGGCCACGCCAGCCGCCACGCCCTGGTGCAGCACCCGGTGACGGTCCCATACGCGGGCTACTGGACCAAATACAATCCGCAGAACGGTTTTCATTTCGACTATGAGGCGCAGCGGACCACCTGGTTCTCGGGCCTGCCGGGTCTGTGGGTGCAGGACGGCGCCTGCCAGAGCGGCGTCTCGCCGATCTTCGATCGCTCCAAGGAGACGCTCTGCTCGAGCGACACCGGCATAGCGATGACGCGGCGCTTCATTCTCGAAGCGCTTGGTGCCTATCGCGATCACGCGATCAAGCCCAAGGGCGTCTCGGACCCCGACGTGTTCATGGTGCGGGCGGTGTCGTTGCGGCTGCCGCCGGAGGAATCCTGGGTCGATGTCGGCGCGCCGTTCATGCGGGCGAAGCTCGGTGCCGATTTCGGGTACGAGCTGTGAGCGCATCCCGCCATGGCTGACGTGACGCAGGACGTGCTGGTCAAGCGCATCGGCTATGAGGCCGAGCGGATCAATTCCTACGAGCTGATCGCCCGCGCCGGCGGCGAGCTGGCGCCGTTTACCGCCGGCAGCCACATCGATCTGCAATTGCCGAACGGCATGATCCGCAGTTACTCGCTGGTCAACGACCAGCGCGAACGGCATCGCTATGTGATAGCGGTCAATCGGGATGGCGAGAGCCGGGGTGGCTCCAGCTTTGTCCACGACTGCATCAAGGCGGGAGATATCCTCACGATATCTCGACCACGAAACAACTTCGCGCTCCACGAAGAGGCCGAGCACTCGATCCTGATCGCGGGGGGCATCGGTATCACGCCGCTGCTGTCGATGATCCGCCAGCTCGAGACGTTGGGACGCCGCTGGGAGCTGTTCTATGCCGCGAGGAGCCGCGCCGCCGCCGCCTTTCTCGACGAGTTTGCTGCATTCCGACCGGATGTCCATTTGAACATGCATGTCGATTTCGACGACGAGCGATCGGGACGTGTCTTCGATATCCCGGCTATCGTCAGGAACGCACCGGCTCACGCGCATCTCTACTGCTGCGGCCCGGTGCCGATGCTCGAAGCATTCGAGGCGACGACCGCCGATCGTCCGGCCGATCACGTCCATGTCGAGTATTTCAAGGCGCGCGAAGCACCGGCCACCGAGGGTGGCTTCGACGTCAGGCTCGCGCGGAGCAACCGCACGATTGCGGTCGATGCCGGCAAGACGATCCTCGATGCGCTGCTCGATGCCGGAGTTGCGGTGAACTACGCCTGCGCTGAGGGGGTCTGCGGCACCTGCGAGACGCGCGTGCTCGAGGGCATTCCCGATCATCGCGATCAGTTCCTGAGCCAGGACGAGCAGGCGGCGAACCAGAGCGTCATGATCTGCTGCTCGGGCGCCAAATCGCGGACGCTGGTGCTCGATCTCTAAGACAACAACATATTAAGGGTGGTAACAGTGAAATATCTTTCGCGTATAGTCAGAATATCGCTGCTGGCCGTTTGGGCCAGTTCTCCCGCATCGGCGGACGCTGCGCGCACCATCAAGATCGGCGTGCTCAATGACGCATCCGGTCCCTACTCGGACAATGCCGGCGAAGGGTCGGTGACGGCAGCCAGGATGGCCGCCGAGGATTTCATGCGGCTTCATCCCGATTTCAAGGTCGAGATCGTCTCGGCCGACCACCAGAACAAGGCCGACGTCGGCGCTGCAATCGCGCGCCGCTGGATCGATCAGGAGAAGGTCGATGCGGTCGCCGACGTGCCGAACTCGGCCGTTGGGCTCGCCGTCAACGAGGTCGTGCGCGGCACTAGGGCGGCGCTGATTGCATCGAGCGCGGCGTCGTCGGACCTGACCGGGAAACATTGCTCGCCCAACACGATCCAGTGGACGTTCGACACCTGGGCAGCCTCGCACACGATCGGCGCCTACCTCGTCCGTCACGGCGGCAAGAGGTGGTACTTCATCGCGACCGACAATGCGCTCGGCAAGTCGATGGTGCGCGACGGGACGGCGGTGATAGGTGCCGGCGGCGGCTCCGTGCTCGGGTCGGTCAATGTGCCCATCAACAATGCGGACTATGCCTCGTTCATTCTGCAGGCCGAGGGCTCGGGCGCGGACGTGATCGCGTTCGCAACGGCAGGCGGCGACACGGTCAGCCTGATCAAGCAATCCGCAGAATTCGGGCTGAAGCAGAGCGGGCGGACCTTCGCGGCGCTGCTGACCACCACCAACGATGTCGAATCCAGCGGGCTTGCGGTCGGCGAGGGGCTGATCATCACCCAGCCGTTCTACTGGAACCTCAACGAGGCCAGCCGCGCCTGGTCGGCCAGGTTCAGCGAGCGGCAACATGGGCAGTCACCGACCGCGTTCCACGCCGGCGTGTACTCTTCGGTGCTGGCCTATCTCAACGCGGCGCTGGTGGCAGGCAGCAACGATGCCCAGGTCGTGATCCGCAAGCTGAAGGAGACGCAGATCGATGACGTCTTGTTCGGGCCAGTTGTCGTTCGCGCGGATGGCCGCGCCATTCACAATATGTACATCTTCAAGGTGAAGAGCCCGACTGCCTCGAAGAGCAAGTGGGATCTGCTGGAGCAGGTCGGCGTGCTGTCCGGGCCGGAGGCGTTTCGGCCGCTCGATCAGGGCGGCTGCTCGCCCGTCGAGTCATCGAAGAGCAATTGAACGTTTGCGGCAAACGTGGATCAACACTTCTCAAACCGACGGATGTCCTGATGTTGGATCAGCTTGAAGCCGAATTCCCGGAGCACACGCCTCGCGCCTCCAATGCGCCAAGGGCGCTTCAGGGGATTCGGGTGGTCGATTTTTCCCATTTCATCGCGGGACCGTTTGCCACCATGATCCTGGCCGACATGGGCGCCGAGGTGATCAAGGTCGAGGCGCCCGGCCGCGGCGACGATTTGCGTCGCTATCCTCCTGTGCATCCCGATCTCAAGCACGGCGCGCCGTTTCTCTGGACCAACCGCAACAAGCGCAGCGTTGCGCTCGATCTCAAATCCCCCGAGGGCCTGAAGGTTGCGCGTGAGCTGATCGCCACGGCCGACGTCGTCGTCGAGAATTTCTCCGCCGGCGTCATGGCGCGGCTGGGGCTCGACTACGAGAGCTGCCGCAAGATCAAACCCGAGATCATTTATTGTGCGGTATCAGCCTATGGACGCGATGGGGCATTTTCGGATCGGCTCGGTTTCGACCCGATCGCGCAGGTCGAAAGCGGCTTCGTGTCGATGAACGGCTATGCCGATCGCGAGGGCGTGCGGGCATTGTCGCCGGTGATGGATATCAGCACCGCGATGATGGCGAGCAATGCAATCCTCGGGGCTCTGTTCGCACGCGAGCGCAGTGGGCAGGGACAGGCCATCGAGGTATCGTTGTTCGAGAATGCCGTGCTGATGACGGGATACGCGACCATGCAGTCGCTCTTCAACGATGCCGATCCGAAGCGAAGCGGCAACACCAGTCCCGACACCTGCCCGTCGGGCGTGTTCCTGGCCAGCGATTGCTCGTTCTACATCAATTGCGGCAATGACAAGATCTTCCAGCGCTTGATGTCGCAGGTGCTCGGGCGCGAAGACCTCGCCGCGGCCGAGATTTATGCGACAGGCCCGGACCGGATCCGCCGGCGTGAGGAATTGTTCGCGATCCTCGGTGACGCATTTGGCAAGCAGCCCTGGTCACACTGGCAGAGACGGATGCGGGCGGCCGGTGTGCCCTGCGGCCAGCTGCGCACTGTCGGCGAAGCGATCCGCTCACCCGAGGCGAGGGAGCGCGCCATCGTCACCCGGATTCCGCACGAGACGGTCGGCTGGGTGCCGAATGTGAACCTGCCGATCCGCTACTCGCGGACGCCGATCGTCGATCCGGTCGCGGCGCCGGCGATCGGCCAGCATACCGAAGGCGTGCTGCGCGAGCTGCTCGGCTATGACGAGGCACAGATCGCGCGTCTTGCCGCGGGCGGCGCTTTCGGCAGCCAGCCGTCACGGAAGGATGCCAAAGAGGACGTCAAGGCGTGACGGCGCGAGCGCGAGACGAGCGGACGCTGCGGGGCCGTGTCGCCGTGATCGGGATCGGCGAAACCGAATATTATCGCCATGGCGCGTCTCCCGACCCGGAATTCAAGCTCGCGCTGAAAGCCATTCTGGCGGCGTGCGAGGACGCCGGGCTCGATCCCCGCGACATCGATGGCTTTTCCTCCTACAGCGACGATCGCAGCGAGGCGTCGCGGCTGGCGGCGGCGCTCGGCACACATCGATTGCGCACAGCGACCATGCAATGGGGCGGAGGAGGTGGCGGCTGCTGCGCGGCCGTTGCCAATGCGGCGGCCGCGATTGTCGCGGGTCTGGCCGATTGCGTCGTGGTCTTCCGATCTTTGGCGCAGGGCCAATATGGCCGCTTCGGGCAGGCGGCCGGGATCCACACCGTGTCGGGCGAACGGTCCTATTTGATGCCTTACGGCGTGCTGGCGCCGCCGCAGCGCTTTGCGATGCGCGTGCAGCGCTACATGCACGAGCAAGGCGTCCGGCAGGACGCCTTGCGCGCGATTGCGCTCGCTTCCTATCATCATGCCCAGGCCAACCCCCGTGCCGTGATGCACGGCAGGCCGCTCGATCCCGGGAAATACGATGCTTCGCGCTGGATCGTGGAGCCGTTCCATCTCTACGACTGTTGCATGGAGAATGACGGCGCGGCGGCCCTGGTGCTGGTGCCGGCCGATCGCGCCGGCGACTTCAGGCGCAAGCCGGCCTATCTGCTCGGTGCGGCCTTTGGCTCCGGACATCGTGCGGCCGCGACGGCGCACAACGCGCCGCTCTATGCCACTGCGAGTTTCGACACAGTGGCGCCTGATCTTTACCGGATGGCCGGGGTAGGGCCGTCCGACGTCGGTGTGGTCCAGGCGTATGAGAATTTCACCGGCGGCGTCGTGATGGCGCTGGCGGAGCATGGCTTCTTCAAGCCGGAGGACGCCAACGACTTTCTGACATTCGACAACCTGATCGCGCCGTCCGGGCGGCTGCCGCTCAACACCAGCGGCGGCAATCTCGCCGAATGCTACATGCACGGCTTTGAGCTCGTGCTGGAGGCCGTTCGTCAGGTGCGCGGCACATCGACAAGCCAGGCCCGCCGCAGCGATGTCGCAATGGTCATTGGAGGTCCGATGGTGTCACCCGCGAGCAACCTCATTTTGGGTTCGGAGGCCACCTTATGACCAATCCGAGCGCAGGCTATCTTCCGGCGGGCCTGCCAATCCCGGTCGCAGAGCCTGATGGTCTGTCAGCGCCTTATTGGGAAGGATTGCGACAGGGCAGGCTGCTGGTGCAGCGCTGCAGCCATTGCAACAGTTGGCAATTCGGACCCGAATGGCTCTGCCACCGCTGCCACACTTTCGATCCGGAATGGACGGAGGTCGCCCCGCGCGGCCGGATCTTCAGCTGGGAGCGCGTGTGGCATCCCTCGCACGCGGCGCTGAAAGGGCATGGACCTTATATTGCGGTGCTTGTCGATCTGCCTCACGCCGGGGGAATCCGCATGGTCGGCAATCTGCTCGGCGATCCCGCGCAGAAGGTCACGATCGGCGCTGACGTGGAGGGAGTCTTCGAACATCATCCGGAGTCGAATCCACCGTACGCCTTGCTGCAATGGCGCCAGCAGCAGGTTTCCTCGAAGTGACCGTTCGCGACTGCCCTCGATACGGGAAATCGATCGCAGGTCTACCGGAGATAGATGGTTCGCGAACCGTTGCACCTATGATCAGGCATTAAGACATCCACTTGCCCGGTTTCGCGTCAGCTCCGCTGACAGGATGAGCGGCCGGGGTCCTTGTCTCGCGGCAGATGTCATGCAATCTTGCGCCGCCGGCAAAGCTGTTCGAGAGCAACAAGAACAATAATCCCTCTCGTCCCTCCAACTCTGTTGAGGGCCTGATCATGTCGAACCTTACCCAAACGACGTCCGCCCCGTGGCGGATAGGAGTGCTGTTCTCGCGAACCGGTTTCATGTCGGTGATCGAGGAGACCCAGTATCAGGGCACGCAACTCGCGATCGAGGAAGTGAATGAGGCGGGCGGGGTCTGCGGCCGTGAGCTGGTTCCCGTTGCCTACGATCCGGGCTCGGATTCCGCCGCTTATGGCCATTACGCCAAGCGGCTGATGGTCGAGGACCAGGTCAGCACGATCTTCGGCTGCTACACCTCGTCGAGCCGCAAGGCTGTTCTGCCGGTGGTCGAACGGCTCAACGGCCTGCTCTGGTATCCGACGCTTTACGAAGGCTTCGAGGCATCGCCGAACGTCATCTACACCGGCGCCTCGCCGAACCAGAACAGCCTCGCGCTGTGCCGCTATCTGATGGATACGTTCGGAACGCGGTTCTACTTCGTGGGCTCGGATTACATCTATCCGCGCGAATCCAACCGCGTGATGCGCGAATTGCTCAAGGCCAATGGCGGATCGGTGGTCGGCGAGCGCTATGTCAATGTCTATGCGCGCTGGCAGGACTTTGTGCCGATCATCCAGGACATCAAGCGCGTCAGGCCCGACGTGATCTTCTCGACTGTCGTCGGCGAAGGCACCGTGTTTCTCTATCAAGCCTACGCCAATGTCGGGCTCGATCCGAAGCGGGTGCCGATCGCCAGCCTGACCACGACGGAAGCCGAAATTGCGGCCATGGGCTTCGACGTCGGCGCGGGGCACGTCACGGCGGCATCTTATTTCCAAGGCGTCGAGGGCAGTGCCAACAACGCATTTGTGCAGCGCTTCAAGAAGCGGTTCGGCGCCGACGTCTCGACCAACATGTGCGCCGAATCGTCCTATTTCCAGCTGCATCTGTTCGCGAAGGCGCTCGAACAGGTCAATTCGCTCGACACGGAAGTGCTGCGCTCCATGGTGTTCGGCACCAGCTTTGATGCGCCGCAAGGGGCGGTGACAGTCAACCCGATGTCGGGGCATACTGATCTGTGGACCCGGATCGGGCGTGCCAATCGCACTGGGCAGTTCGATATCGTCAGCCAGTCGAAGGAGCCGGTGCATGCCGATCCGTTCCTGATCGGATACGGTCGTGCAACGCAAACAGGAAGCGTCCAATGAACGAAATGTCGCGTAAGCCGACGCTGAGCCGAGACGTCGGCGGGCGCAAGACCATGGTTCAGGAACTTGCCGATCTGTCGGCGGTGGTGGTCGCGCCGGTCGACGATCAGGTCGGCATGTTGCTGCGCGAGTTGCAGCGGTTCCGGATGCGGGTGCGTCAGGTCTGGCCGATGCCGGAGAGCGTGCCCGCCGATGCCGACGTGGTTTACTGCGAATATTCACCTGATCTGGCGCGGCGTCTGCCATGGATTCCGGGCGATGCGCGATCGGCGCTGGTCGTGATCCTGCCGGCGACGGAGACCGTTCATGCCGACGCGCTGTGTCATGCGACGCCGAACGCCATTCTGCCGCGGCCGTTCACGCAGAATGCGGTGTTGTCGAGCCTTGTGCTGGCGCGCAGCCAATTTGGTTATGAGCGGCGGCTCCGCAGCAAGATCGAGAAGCTTGACGACAATCTGCGTTCGATGCGCACGGTGGAACGCGCCAAGGCCATTCTGATGGCGACGCGGCAGATGCCGGAAACCGAAGCCTATGGCTTCATAAGACGACAGGCGATGGATCGTCGCGTGTCGGCAAGCGCCGTAGCCGCGGCGATTGTTGACTCGTTCGAACTGCTTGGCTACGATCATCAACAGTAAGCCCCAATAGCGGGGCCGGCGGCGACAGCGCCGCCTTCGACACAACCGGCAACAAAGCCCTCCCAATGCTCGCGTAAGCGCGCATCGGGAGGGCTTTTTGTTTTTTCAGTCCTGAAGGGAGCTAGGGATGAGCATTTCACGGCGGACTTTGCTGAGGAATACCGCGGCGCTTGGCGCGTTTGCCGGCGCCGGACTGCCGCACATCTGGATCAAGAACGCCGACCTCGCTTACGCCGCGGGCGGCGAAATCAAGGTCGGCGTGCTGTTCTCGCTGACGGGAACGACCGCGATCATCGAGGAATCGCTCAACAAGGCGACGCTGCTCGCCATCGAGGAAATCAACGCCGCGGGCGGCATCAAGGGCAGCAAGATCGTGCCGATCGTCGAGGATCCTGCGTCCGATCCCGCGACCTTCTCGGAGAAGGCCCGCAAGCTTGTCGTCGGCGACAAATGCGTCAGCGTGTTCGGCTCCTACACCTCGGCGAGCCGCAAGGCGGTGCTCCCGGTGTTCGAGCGGCAGAACAATCTCTATTGGTATCCGACGCTCTATGAAGGCCGCGAGTGCTCGAAGAACGTGATCTACACCGGCGCCGTGCCGAACCAGCAGCAGGACGAGTTCGTGCCCTGGCTGGTCAAGAAGTTCGGCAAGAAGTTCTACCTGATCGGCTCCAACTACATCTATCCGAAGGAAGAGAACAACTACTGCAAGAAGCTGCTCGAGAAACTCGGTGGCGAGGTCGTCGCGGAAGAATATGTGCCGCTCGGCCATTCCGAATTCTCTTCCGTCATCAACAAGATCCGCTCGACCCAGCCGAATGTGATCTTCTCCACCGTGGTCGGCGATTCCGTGGTCGCGCTGCATCGCCAGTATCGAGCTGCCGGCCTCGATCCCGAGAAGATGCCGATGGCGAGCCTCACCACGTCCGAGAATGAGGTCGCGGCGATGGGCGGCGAGGCCGCCGCCGGCCACTTCACTTCGGCGCCGTACTTCATGGTGCACAAATCGCCGGAGAACGAGAAGTTCGTCGCGGCCTACAAGAAGCGCTGGGGCGCCGACAAGGTGACGCATTTCGTGTCGGAGGCCTGCTACTTCCAGACCTATTTGTTCAAGCAGGCGGTCGAGAAGCTTGCGACCAGCGACCTGACGCCGCCGAACATTCGCGACGCAGTCAAGGGCGAGGGAATGATTGCGCCGCAGGGCAAGGTCCAGATCGAGTCGGAGAACCTGCACACCTGGCTATGGCCGAAGATCGCCCAAGCGAAGTCGAACGGCCAGTTCGAGATTCTCGTCGAATCCAAGGAATGGCTGAAGCCCGTACCTTACGCGGCCTATCCCGGGCAGTCCTGCACCGAGAAGGGCCTGGTCGAGAAGAGCTGACGACCGGGGCTGACCAAGGCCGTTGGCGTGCGGCGCCGGCGGCCGGCGTCCCGCAGCAAATGTGCCTCTCGCATGCATGCGTGCGAGGGGCAGGCGCACCAACATTGAAGAGCGGATCCCGACGTGGACCAATTCATCGAACAAATCGTCACGGGCCTCAGCATCGGGTCGATCCTGCTGCTGGTCGCGCTGGGACTGTCGATCATCTACGGTTCGATGGGCATCATCAATCTCGCCCATGGCGAGTTCGTGATGCTCGGTGCTTACGCCGCCTGGGTGTTTCACACCTATTTCGGGTGGAGTCTGCTGACGAGCCTGGTTCCGATCTTCCTCGTGGTTGCCGCGTTCGGCTGGGTCATCGAGCGCTACGTCCTGAGCCTGCTCAACAACCGGCCGCTGGATACGATTCTTGCGACCTGGGGTGTCGGCATCATGCTGCAGCAGGCGGTGCGGCTGATGGTCGGCAGCGAATTGCGCTACGTGCAGCTGCCGCCGGCGCTGTCCGACAGCATGAACGTGTTCGGCATCCCGATATCGTCGTATCGTGTGTTCCTGTTCGTGGTGTCGATCGCGCTGTTCATGGCGACCTGGTTGCTCATGAATCGCACCACGGTCGGGATGAAGCTGCGTGCCATCATCCAGGACCGTTCGGTCGCCGCCTCGTTCGGCATCAACGCCAAGCGGGTCTATGCGCTGACGTTTGCTTATGGCGCCGGACTTGCGGGCCTTGCCGGCGCACTGGTGTCGCCGCTCAAGAGCGTGTCGCCCGATATGGGCACCGGCTATGTGGTCGACGCCTTCATGGTGGTCGTGCTCGGCGGCGTGCAGAGCCTCGCCGGCACCGTGGCGAGCGCCTTCATTCTCGGCGAGCTCTCCGGCGGCATTGCCTTCCTGCAGAACGACACGGTGGCGAAGGCAATCGTGCTGCTCGCCATCGTCGTGCTCATCCGTTTCCGCCCCGAAGGGCTTTTCACCGCTCGCGTGCGGGCCTGAGACAGATCGCTCATTCATGCCGTCGAATGTGACTACCTCCAGCGGATTGCAGCGCCTGATCGCGCAGCTTGCCCCGCTGCTCATCGTCTGCGCGCTCGTGTTCGCGCTGCCGGTGCTGCTCAACAATGACTTCCTGCTCAACAAGGTCGCGCGCTATCTGGTGCTTGGCATCCTTACGGTGTCGCTCGGGCTGTCCTGGGGCTTCGGCGGCATCCTGAACCTCGGCCAGGCGATGAGCTTCGGGCTCGGCTCCTACGCCATGGCGATGGCGCTGAAGCTCAAGACCGTGCCGGTGCATACGGGGGCGAGCGGGCTGCCGGACTTCATGGTCTGGAACAATGTCGCGCACCTGCCATGGTTCTGGGAGCCATTCCGCTCGTTGACCTTCGCTATCGCGGCGGGCCTGCTCGTGCCGGCGCTGGTTGCGGCGGCACTCGGCTGGTTCATGTTCCGCGGACGGGTGACCGGCGTCTATGTCTCGATCATCACGCTCGCCACCATGGTGGTGATCAACCTCGTGATCATCGACCAGCAGAGCTACACCGGCGGCTTCAACGGCATCACCGATCTCGCCCAGCTCGAGATCTTCGGCGTCGCGTTCGATGCCTATGGCCGCGCGACCTATTATCTCGTCGCCTGCTGCGTGCTGCTCAGCCTGCTGGTCGCCTTTGCCTTCACGAAGTCCAGGGCCGGTCTGATCGTGCAGGCGATCCGCGACCATGAGAGCCGGGTGCGCTACTTCGGTTACGACGTCGCGCGCTACCAGATCTTCGTGTTCGCACTGTCGGCTGCGATCGCGGGGCTTGCCGGCATGCTCTACACCGTGGTGATGGAGTTTGCCTCGCCGACCTTCCTTGGCGTGCAGATTTCGCTGTCGGTGGTGGTGTGGTGCGCGGTCGGCGGCCGGCAGAGCCTGGTCGGTGCGTTCCTCGGCGCGGTGCTGGTGGCGGGCATGCAGGGTGCGCTGTCGGAATCCGCGGCGTTCCTGGAAACCTGGACGCTGGTGATGGGCGCGTTGTTCGTGCTCGTGGTGCTGTTCCTGCCGAAGGGGCTCGCCGGCCTCGCCCAGGTCGTCGTGCGCTGGATCGTGCAACGCCGGCAGGCCACCGGCCGTGGTGTTGCGCAAGGCGTCGGCCAGACGGAGGGCAGCACATGACCTCCCACCTCGAACTCCGCGACATCTCGGTCAGCTTCAACGGCTTCAAGGCGATCAATGGCCTCAACATGAGCGTCCGCAAGGGCGAGCTGCGCTGCCTGATTGGGCCGAACGGCGCGGGTAAGACCACGGCGCTGGACATCATCTGCGGCAAGGTCAAGCCGAGCGGCGGCACCGTCAGCTTTGACGGCACCGCGTTGCGGGATCTCGAGGAATACGAGATCGCCCGCGCCGGCGTTGGCCGCAAGTTCCAGGTGCCGAGCGTGTTCCGCGAGCTCTCGGTCTCCGAGAATCTTGAAGTGGCCCGGGCGCGCCGCACCTCCGTGTTCGGCAACCTTCGCTGGAATGTCGGCAATTCCGGGCGCCCGGACGTTGAACGTCTTGCCGAACTGGTCGGGCTCACCGAGCAGCTCGATCGGCCCGCCGCCTATCTGTCGCACGGCCAGACCCAATGGCTCGAGATCGGCATGCTGGTCGCCCAGGACGCCGAGCTGATCCTGATGGACGAGCCCACCGCGGGCATGACGGCGCAGGAAACCCGCAAGACCGCCGAACTGTTCGCGCGGCTGAAAGGCAAGCACACGCTGATCGTGGTCGAGCACGACATGGGTTTTGTGAAGGCGATCGGCGACATCATCTCGGTGATGCATATGGGCCAGATGCTGGCCGAGGGCACCGCGGCGGAGGTCGAGGCGCATCCCGAAGTCCGCCGCGCCTACCTCGGATCGGGAGGCATCAGCCATGCTTGAGCTGACCGACGTCGATGCCTTCTACGGCAACAGCCGCGCCCTGCAGGGCATCAACCTGATGGTCGGCAATGGCGAGTTCCTCTCGGTGCTCGGCCGCAACGGCGTCGGCAAGACCACGCTGATGCGCAGCATCCTCGGCCTGATGGACCGCGTCACCGGACGGCTGTCGCTCGACGGCGCCGACATCTCGCCGTTGCGGACCTATCAGCGCGCCAAGGCCGGCATCGCCTATGTGCCGCAGGGCCGCGGCATCCTGCCGCGCTTCACCGTGCGGGAGAACCTGACGCTCGGCACCTTCGCCGCGAAATCGACCAACGGCATCGAGGAGTGGGTGCTCGAGCTGTTTCCGGTGCTCAAGGATTTTCTCAATCGCTACGGCGGCAATCTCTCCGGCGGCCAGCAGCAGCAGCTCGCGATCGCGCGTGCGCTGCTCGCCCAGCCCAAGGTCATCCTGCTGGACGAGCCGACCGAGGGCATCCAGCCGAACATCGTCGAGCAGATCGAGGACGTGATCGTCCGCCTCAACCGCGAGCGCGACATCACGGTCGTGCTGGTCGAACAGAATGTCGCGTTCGCGCGGCGTGCGTCTCACCGCTTCGCGCTGCTCGAAAAGGGACGCGTCGTCGCCAAGGGCGCGATCGGTGAGCTCACCGATGATCTCATCCAGCTGCACATGGCTGTGTAGCGGGAACTATCGTTCAAGAAAGGGAGTCGAGACATGTTGCATGGAGACATATCGAGCAGCAAGGACACGGTCGGCGTCGCCGTGGTCAATTACAAGATGCCACGCCTGCACACCAAGGCGCAGGTGCTGGATAACGCGCGCAACATCGCCAACATGGTCGAGGGCATGAAGCTCGGCCTGCCGGGCATGGACCTGGTGATCTTCCCGGAATACTCGACCCACGGCATCATGTACGACTCCAAGGAGATGTACGAGACGGCGTCGTCGGTGCCGGGCGAGGAAACCCGCATCTTCGCCGACGCCTGCCGCAAGGCCAAGGTCTGGGGCGTGTTCTCGCTGACCGGCGAGCGCCACGAGGAGCATCCCAACAAGGCGCCGTACAACACCCTGATCCTGATGAACGACAAGGGCGAGATCGTCCAGAAATATCGCAAGATCATGCCATGGGTGCCGATCGAGGGCTGGTATCCCGGCGATTGCACCTACGTCTCGGAAGGGCCGAAGGGGCTGAAGATCAGTCTGATCATCTGCGACGACGGCAACTATCCGGAGATCTGGCGTGATTGCGCGATGCGCGGCGCCGAACTGATTGTCCGCTGCCAGGGCTACATGTATCCGGCCAAGGAGCAGCAGATCCAGATCTCGAAGTCGATGGCCTGGGCCAACAATTGCTACGTCGCGGTCGCCAACGCCTCGGGCTTCGACGGCGTCTATTCCTACTTCGGCCATTCCGCGATCATCGGTTTCGACGGCCGCACGCTCGGCGAGTGCGGCACCGAGGACAACGGCATCCAGTACGCCCAGCTCTCGGTGTCGCTGATCCGCGACGCCCGCCGCAACATGCAGTCGCAGAACCATCTCTTCAAGCTGATGCACCGCGGCTATACCGGCCTGATCAACTCCGGTGACGGTGACCGCGGCCACGCCGTCTGCCCCTACACCTTCTACAAGAACTGGATCACGGACCCCGAGGGGACGCGGGAAATGGTCGAGGCCATGACCCGTCCGACCGTTGGGACCGACGAATGTCCGATCGAGGGCATTCCGAACCAGAAAGTCGCGCATCGCTAGGCGACATCGACGATCGGCGCCGGCGCGACGTTTGCGCGCCGGCGTGGTTCGAGGCAACGGCGGGCATTTCCACACAGGGGAAGCAGGGGCGATATCATGAGCAGTCAATCGAATAGCGGGCTGGTTCATCAGACCGAGGGCCAGATCGACGACCTTCTCGGTCATGAGTTCGAGCACGAGCCGGTGCCGATGAACGCCCGGCGCAGCGCCTTCTCGGTCACCATGGTGTGGCTGGGCTTTCCGATGATCATCACCGGCGCGATGACCGGATCGCTGCTCGTGCTGGGCATGGGGTTCAAGAATGCGCTGGTAGCGATGATCGTCGGCAATTTGATTATGTTCGCCTATGTGGGCGCGCTCGGCCTGATCGGTACCAGGCGCGGCATGAACTTCGCGCTGATCGCGAGCATTGTGTTCGGCAAGAAGGGCTATGTGCTAGCGTCGGGCCTGCTGTCGACGCTGCTGCTCGGCTGGTACGCCGTGCAGACCGGCATCACGGGCGCCTTGATCTCCTCGACCTACGGCCTCAATTACGTGGCGATGACCATCGTGGCCGGCGTGCTCTATATCGGCATCACCTTCGTCGGCGTAAAGGGCCTGCACTATATCGGGCTGGCGTCGGTGCCGCTGTTCGTCGTGCTCGGCCTTTGGGTCGCGGCCGACGCCGCCTCGACCACGACAGCAGCGGCGATCTTTGGCTATGCCGGCAATAATGGCGTGGCCAGCATGTCGATGGGCGTCGGTCTCACGGTGGTGCTCGCGCTGTTCATCGACGCAGGCACGGTGACCGCCGACTTCAACCGCTGGGCCCCGAGTGCGCGATCATCACTGTTTGCCACCTTCAGCGCGTTTCCGTTTGCCAATCTGGTGGCGATGCTCGTCGGCGGCGTGATGACCGCGGCGCTCGCCGTGCCGAACGCCAATCCGTTCGGCGTCGACAACATGTTCGGCTACATGAACGGCAAGCAGCTGACCTGGCTCAGCATTCTTGCGTTCATCTTCCTCTACGCCAATCTCGGCTCGGTCTGCTCGCACTGCCTGTATAATGCGGCCACCGGCTGGTCGCGCATTCTGGGCACCAACATGCGCTTGATGGCCGTGATCCTCGGCGCCATCGGCATCGTCGTTGCGGCGGGCAACGTCTGGGCGTTCTTCATCCAGTGGTTGTCGCTGCTCGGCATCCTCGTGCCGCCGATCGGTGCGATCATCCTGGTCGATCAGTACCTGCTGCGCGCCGGTGCGCGGGCGGACGTGGACTGGCGTGCGAAGCCGTTCATTGCCTGGGGCATCGGGTCGCTGTGCGCCTTTGCAGTTGAAAACCTGATGCCGGGGCTGTCCACTGCGATCTCGGCCGCGCTGGTCGCCGGCATCGTGTACGGGGCGATCGCACGGGTGGAGCCGTCCGCCGAAAAGGTGGCGCGTCCCGCATAAGCGACAGGCTCAATCAAGCAAAAAGGATGCATCAATGAGCGTCGACTATCAGATCTACGATCTCGGCAATCTGACCTTGCAGCGCGGCGCGACCATCCGCGACTGCAAGCTCGCCTACAAGACGTTTGGCCAGCTCAACGCGGCTAAGGACAACGTGATCGTCTATCCGACCTGGTACTCCGGCCAGCACTACGACAATGAATGGCTGATCGGGCCGGGCATGGCGCTCGATCCGGCAAAATACTTCATCATCATACCCAACATGCTCGGCAACGGCCTGTCGTCATCGCCGAGCAACACGCCGGAGCCGTATAACGGGCCGCGTTTTCCGCAGGTGACGGCCTATGACAATGTGCGCGCCCAGCACCGGCTGGTCACCGAGCAATTCGGCATCAAGCACATTCGCCTGGTGGTCGGCTGGTCGATGGGCGCGTTGCAGACCTTCCATTGGGGTGCGCTTTATCCCGACATGATGGACTTGCTGGCGCCGTTCTGCGGCTCAGCCAAATGCTCGCGCCACAACTACGTGTTCCTCGAGGGCGTCAAGGCCGCGCTCACAGCGGATGCCGCGTGGAAGGAGGGCTGGTACACCGACAAGCCGGCCCGCGGCCTGCGCGCCGCCGCGCGGGTCTATGCCGGCTGGGGCTTTTCGCAGGCCTTCTATCGCGAGCAGCTCGACATCAAGACGCTGGGCTATTCGTCGCTGGAGGATTTTTTGGTGGCGTTCTGGGAAGGCTTCTTCCTGCCGAAGGATCCCAACAACCTGCTCACCATGCTGTGGACCTGGCAGAACGGCGACATCAGTGCCAATGAGATCTACAATGGCGACTTCAAGGCTGCGCTCAGGGCCATCAAGGCCAAGGCTTATGTCATGCCGGGCCAGACCGACCTTTATTTCCCGCCGGAGGATAGCGAGATCGAAGTGGCGAACATGCCGAACGCCAAGTTCGTGCCGGTGCCCTCGATATGGGGCCACTTCGCGGGCGGGCCGGGAACCAATCCGGTCGATGTCGCCTTCATCGTCACCAAGCTCAAGGAATTGCTCGCATCGTGAGATCGAACGGTTGCGTGCGCGATCATGGGAGGCGTGAGCTTGTCCAATCCCGCTCTGCTGCTTGACCAGTACCGTATCCGCGAGGAGCCGTATTACCGGCCGCTCAAGGATGAGGTCGAACTGTTCGGCGCAGCCTATGCGAACCGCATGCCGGTGATGCTGAAAGGGCCCACCGGCTGCGGCAAGACGCGGTTCATCGAATACATGGCGTGGCGGCTCGGCCGCCCGCTCATTACGGTCGCCTGTCACGAGGACATGACGGCGGCCGATCTGGTGGGGCGCTGGCTGCTCGATGCACAGGGTACGGTGTGGAGCGACGGGCCGCTCACCACCGCCGTGCGCCTTGGCGCGATCTGCTATCTGGACGAGATCGTCGAGGCGCGCCAAGATACCACCGTCGTGATTCATCCCCTGACCGATGATCGTCGTGTCCTGCCGCTGGAAAAGCGTGGCGAACTCATCCACGCTCATTCCGACTTCCAGCTTGTGATCTCCTACAATCCGGGCTACCAGAGCGCGATCAAGGACCTCAAGGAATCCACCAAGCAACGTTTTGCGGCGCTGGATTTCGGGTATCCGGACCGGTCGGCGGAGACCGAGGTGGTGTCGCGCGAGGCCGGCATCGAGCCCAACCTCGCTGATCTCCTGGTGAAGATCGCGCAGCACAGCCGCAACCTGAAGGGCCAGGGTCTCGACGAGGGCGCCTCGACCCGGATGCTGGTCAATGCCGGCCGATTGATCGGATGCGGCATCAGCCTCGAAAAGGCGTGCGAGACCACGATCGTCGTTCCCCTGACCGATGATGCGGACACCAGGAACACGTTGCGCGACGTGATCTCGGCCTCCGCGTGAATGGAAGCCTCGAGGTGGCGGTCGCGCAAATCAGTTCGCTCGATGGCTTCCGGTCCGGACGCCGGCTTGCGGCACTGTTGCGCGGTCACGACGAGATCGCCGCGGCAGTGCAGGCGGCGCGCGCCACATTGCAGCCCGTCGTCTCGTTCGATCATCTCGCGGCCTGGGACGAGGCTGTGCACGGCCTGTTCGCGGCCAATCTCGGCGCAGCCATGGTGCTCGGCTATCTCAGGCTATCGGAACGCTGGCCGGCGCAGCGACCGGCCGACGACCTGGTCGCGATCGGCCGTGCGGTCAGCGACATCGGCCGCAGCGCCGGAAGCCGCGTCGCTCACGCACTGCTGACTGAGCTGTCCAAGGTGCTGCCGCGGCTTGCGGGTGCTGGAGAGCTCACCGCGGTTCTCGCCGCGTTCGGCCAACTCGCAGACATGGGGCCGGAGTCGGCCGGCCTTGCGATCGTTCGGCTGGAGCCGTTTCTGGCACAGTCCGGCGGCGAGGCGTTCTCCGCCTGGGTCTCCGCCGGCTTGCGCGCGAGCGGAGGCCGCGCGGCGCGTCGGCGGGCCTATTTCGCGCTCGACGATCCGCTGTCGGCGCGTCTGTTCGCAGCCGGGCGGACAGCGGATGATTTTGCGCGGCTGGAGACGCGTCTCGCCGCAACGACCGTTGCGTTGTGGAACAGAAAGCCGCGTCTCCGCAAACTGGCCGTTGCACCGACGCCGGTGCCGCGGCGGACCTCGCTCGCGGCCGGCTTCATCGGCCTGCCGGAGACGTTTCCCGGCTTCGAAGGCGAGGGGGCGGACGCGATCTATCTCGCAGCGGTCGCGCACGCCGGGGCGCATCTCGTGCATTCCACCGTCCGCTTTCCGGTCGGGCGATTGAAGGCGCTGCAGATCGCGCTGGTCTCGCTGATCGAGGATGCCCGGGTCGAGACGCTGGCGCTTCGTGAACTGCCCGGCCTGCGCCGGCTGTGGCTGCCATTTCACACCGCGACGCCATCCGGCCAGGCGACGGCGGCCGGGCTGATGACGCGGCTGGCGCGGGCGCTGATCGACCCGGATTATCAGGACCCGGATGCGTGGGTCACCAAGGGACAGCAGCTGTTTGCTGCCGCCGCCGACCGCTGGACCGATCCCGCCATCAGCCGCGAGATCGGCGGGCTGCTCGGCAATGACATCGGGCAGATGCGGCTGCAGTTCAACGCCAAGAGCTATGTCGTCGAACCCGCCTATCGCGACGACAATCTGGCACTGTGGGATTTCGGCGATCAGCCGGACAGCCCGGCCGAGACGATCGAGCTCGCGGTCGATTCCGTGCGGATCGAGCGGCGCGATGATCCAGCCGCACAGTCGGCCGATGACGACGCCAAGCCGGACGAGACGCTGCGTGCGAAGGCCCGCGCAGTCACGCTGCTGGACGGATTTCCAGCCGCAACCTATCCGGAATGGGACTATGCCGCGCGCGCCGAGCGGGCGGACTGGACCACCATTCTGGAGGCCGATGCCGCCGTTTCCGCGAAGCCGTTCGATCTGCCGGCGGACACGGACACGATGCGCTGGGTCACACGCTTGACCCGCGATGCGTCGATTGGCCGCCGCATCCGCCACAAGGGCCAGCGCGACGGCGAGGCGCTCGACATCGATGCGGCAGTCGCCGTGACGATCGAGCGGCGTGCCGGCAACACTGGCGAGCCCAGGGTCTATCAGCGCGATGCGCCGGGACCGCGCGATCTCGCCATCCTGCTGCTGATGGATCTGTCGCAATCGACCGCCGACCGCGATCGCCGCGGCCGGACCGTTCTCGACGTCGAGCGTAAGGCAGCCGCGATCATGGCGACGGCGGTCGAGGCCGCCAATGACGCGATCGCAGTGCATGGCTTCAGCTCCGACGGCCGCGAACGCGTGCGTTATCTGCGCATCAAGGACTTCGAGGAGCCGATGGACGCTGTGGTACGGTCGCGCCTCGCGGGCATTGCCAGCAGCCATTCCACCCGGCTTGGTGCGGCCTTGCGCCATGCGGGCGGCTACCTCGCGGGACGACGTGCGTTCCGCAAGGTGCTGCTGCTCCTGACCGATGGCGAGCCCTCCGACATCGACGTGCCCGATCCGCAATATCTCGTGGAGGACGCGCGTCGTGCCGCGCAGCAGCTGCGGCGGCGCAGCACCGATATCTTTGCGTTCGGCATCGGTGAAGGCAGATTTCCCCAGCTCGATCGCATTTTCGGCGAGCGCTATGCGCTTCGCGTGCCGCGCATCGAGGTGCTGCCGCAACGGGTGATGC
The DNA here is from genome assembly GCF_036923295.1 of Bradyrhizobium sp. 26S5. Lineage (NCBI taxonomy): Bacteria > Pseudomonadati > Pseudomonadota > Alphaproteobacteria > Hyphomicrobiales > Nitrobacteraceae > Bradyrhizobium > Bradyrhizobium sp. 26S5. The sequence goes on from NZ_CP145948.1 coordinate 3,561,921, forward strand.
AGCTTTATGCGGAACTGAAGAAGTAGTCCTGGCAGCTAGCCTATTGCCCGCGGCAGGGAGCCCTTTGCCGTAATCTCCGCAGAAATGTCCTCGATTGTCTTGCGCTGTTCCATGGCGGCCTGCCGGATCAGCGCAAAGGCGGCCGGCTCGGCCAGCGCATGCGTGTGCATGACCTGAAGCACGGCGGCGAGCACGATGCGACGGGATCGAAGCCGCTGCTCGAGCTTGAGCACCTGCTGCTTCAACTCGTTGGTGCGCTCGTTCCGTTCGAAGGCCATCACGAGCGCGGCATAGATGCCCGCCGAGCGCAGCGGCTTGACCAGGAACGATACCGGGTCGAGGTCGAGCACCAGCTTCAGCCGGCTCGGCGTCTCAGTGCCGATCAGGGCGATGACCGGGCTCCGCCCAAGCGACGCACGCTGCGCCGGTGAGGTGAGCGGCAGGAACTCGTCGTCGACCAGCGTCACGTCCGGTCGGCAGTCGATCTTGGCGCCGGGCTCCCATGTGACAATCTCGATCCCGAGACGCTCGAACTGGCGCCTGACGATCGAGGCATCGCGCTCGTCCTTGATGGCGACCAGCGCCTTGCGTCCGCGCAGCGAAAATGACGACGGTTTGCTCATTTCACAACCCGCAAATGCGGCGCATTCGGCGACGCTGCATCCCTTGCGGGGCTGGCGGCGACGTCGAGCTGCGTCAGATAAGGATCAGGCTTAACCGGAGCCTCAGCTTCCCAGAAGATGTCAAACTGTCCCTCGGCGTTGGAGACGGCCAGCCGCGGCGTCAGGACGCAGTGGTTGTTGCTATCATCGATCCAGACCGGACCCTGTGGCGAATTGTAGCGATGGCCGGCAGCAGCGCGCCGCACCTCGCCGATATCAGAGGTGCCGGCGCGCTGCAGCGCGCGGGCCAAGAGATAGACCGCGACATAGGCGGATTGTCCGTCCACCGAGGGGCTGCTGTGTTCGCCGTAACGGGCCTTCCAGCGTGCGACGAAAGCCTTGTTCTCAGGCAGGCGAATGCTTTCGAAATAGGCCGATGATGTGATGCATCCGGCCGATGCAGGGCCTGCGATCTTGAGCTCCGGCTCGCACAGGCTGCAGCTCAGCATGGGAATGCTGAGGTTGGCCGCAGTGGTTGCGGCATGAAAGGCACGGATGAAATCATAGCTCGAACTGCCGACCAGCGTGTTGAAGACAACCGGCGGCCGGCGCCGCACGATCTCGTCGACGATGTGCGTGACCGCGCTTTCACCGAGTTCGAGCAGGCGTTCGGCGAGAATGCGACCTCCCGCCGCCGTCACCAGCTCGCGGGTGACGCGATTGGTTTCCCAGGTCCAGACATAGTTGGAGCCGACGCAGAAGATCTCGCGCGACAGATTGTCGAGCACGTAACGCACCAGCGGCAGCACGTTGTGATTGGGCGAGGCGCCGACATAGATGACGTTGTCGGAGCATTCGAAGCCCTCGTAGCGAGCAGGATACCAGAGCAGTCGGTCGGTGCGCTCGACGATCGGAAGCACCTGTTTGCGCGAGGCCGATGTGTAGCAGCCGATGATGTGCTCGACCCCGACATTGCGAATGAGGTCGTCGCAGACCGTATGGTATTCCGCAATCACCCCGCGGGGATCGCGGACATGCGCTGACATCGAGAAATCGAAGCCATCCTGCTCGTTGATCTCGTCGACCGCCATCATCGCGCTCTTGAGGATCTCGCGCCCCATGGCCTGATAGGGCCCGTGCTGCGAGCAGATGATGCCAACTGGTATGGACGGCTTTGTCATCGACGACTTTCACTGAATTCACGAAGCAAACCATCTTCGCAGAGGTCGGGGCAAGAGGTCATGCCGTTTTGCTGCGCATGCACCTCGCGAAATTTGTGCAGCCAGCCTCGTTGACAACGCGCTGCACACTTCCTTAGAATTTTCTCCTACAGGGCTTCCTGTCGAACTTGCGTGCGTCGATTTGGCCGATGACGTCCCGGTCGCCGTGCAGAGTGCTCCGTTCGATCCCGGGCCCGATGCGATAGTTCATAGCCGCGGCATTTGAGCCATTCGTCACCTTCGTTTCGGAGGGGCGGGTGGCTTTTTGCTTTTGCCGCTAAACAAATTGGCGACACGTCCGTGTCGCCAAGCCGGAGGCGCATGCGCGGTGATGGGCAGTGCCTGCGCTTGCGTCATGTCAAGTGCGGGGATGCGAGACGATGACGGAACTTCACTATCTCGGGCTGATTGAGGTCGGGCAGCAAATCCAGGCCAAGAAGCTCTCGCCGGTCGAAGTGACCAAGGCGATGCTCGGGCGGATCGAGCAGCTCGACGGCAAGCTTAAGAGCTACGCCTATGTGATGGCCGATGCGGCGCTTGCGGAAGCGGCGGCGGCCGAAAAGGACATCGCGTCCGGCAAGGTCAAGGGTCCGTTGCACGGCGTACCGATCGCGATCAAGGACCTGTGCTGGGTCAAGGGCGCTCCCGCCGCGCACGGCATGACCATCCATCGTGATTTCCGGCCGAGCGAGGATGCCACGGTGGTCGTGCGTCTGAAGGATGCCGGCGCTGTCATCCTCGGCAAGCTGCAGCAGACCGAGGGCGCCTATGCCGATCATCACCCGAAGATCGATCCGCCGAAGAACCCGTGGAGCGCCGATCTGTGGTCGGGCGCATCCTCGAGCGGTTCCGGCGTCGCCACCGCAGCGGGACTTTGCTTCGGTTCGCTTGGAACCGACACCGGCGGCTCGATCCGCTTTCCCTCCGCCGCCAACGGCATCACGGGGCTGAAGCCGACCTGGGGACGCGTCAGCCGTTACGGCGCCTTCGAACTTGCGGCCACGCTGGATCACATCGGTCCGATGGCGCGCAGCGCGGCCGATTGTGGCGCCATCCTCGCCGTGATCGCCGGCCAGGACCCCAAGGACACCACGTCGGTGCCGCTGGCCGTGCCGGACTATCTCGCCGGTCTCACCGGAGACCTGCGCGGCGTGACGATCGGCGTCGATCGACGCTGGACCAGCGAAGGCACCGACGATGCCGCCGGTAAGGTGCTCGCCGAAGGTCTGCGGGTTGCGGCCGATCTCGGCGCCAAGATCAAGGAGATCACGTTCCCCGATCCCAAGGCCGTGATCGAGGACTGGTTCCCGCTGTGCGGCATCGAAGTGGCTGTGGCGCACGAAGAGACCTATCCGGCGCGCAAGGACGAGTACGGTCCGGGGCTGGCAGGCCTGCTCGATCTCGGCCGGGCGCAATCCGGCATGGACTATCAGAAGATCGTGCTGCGGCGTGAAGCGTTCCGCGGCGCGGTGCGGCTGCTGTTCGAGACCGTCGATCTGATCGCCGTCCCGGCCCAGGCATTCGCGGCGCCGACGCTGGCCAAGATGGCGGCGCTCGGCGAGGACGCGTCGCTGATTGCCGGGCTGCTTCGCTTCACCTGTCCGTTCGACATGACCGGAAGTCCGACTGTGACGCTCCCCGGCGGCTTTGCGCCGAGCGGCGGCCCTGTCGCCTTCCAGTTCGTCGGCCGTCACTTCGACGAGGCAAGTCTCGTCCGCGCAGGCGATGCCTTCCAGCGCGTCACCGACTGGCACAAGCGCCATCCCGCGATCTGAGTTGAGGAGCCGTTGGCATGACCGAAGACTGGTTGAAGAGTTCCATCATGGCAAAGCGGGCCGTCGCCAAGGGCGCGACCGACACGACCCATAGTTTGACGATCGAGCAACAGGGCGGCTTCCATTACGTCTATGGACCCTATGCCAAGCCGACGCTGTCGATCGATCCGGGCGGGGTGGTCGTCGTCGAGACCGAAGACGCCTTTGGCGGCGTGCTCACCAGCGAGACCGACAGCCCGACGGCGAAGCTGAACTTTCCTTACCTGAACCCGCAATGCGGGCCGATCGCGGTCAAGGGCGCCAAAAAGGGCGATTGCCTCGCTGTCTATATCCGCGACGTCGAGACCCGCGGCGCACAGCCGGCAGGCACCACCTGCATCATTCCGGAGTTCGGCGGTCTGGTCGGGACCGCATCCACGGCGTTGCTCAATCCGCCGCTGCCCGAGCGCGTCAAGAAACTGCATGTCGACCGCAACGGGGTGCGCTGGAGCGATAAGATCACGCTGCCCTACGAGCCGTTCATCGGCACCATCGGCGTGTCGCCCGAGATCGAGGCGATCTCCTCGCTGCAGCCCGACTATCACGGCGGCAACATGGACCTGCCCGACGTCGCGCCGGGTGCGATCATTTATTTGCCGGTGCATACCGAGGGCGGGCTGCTCTATGTCGGTGACTGCCACGCCACGCAAGGCGATGGCGAGCTCTCAGGTGTCGCGCTCGAGCAGCGCGCGACCGTCACGCTGCAGGTCGATCTGATCAAGAACTGGAGCTTTGCCTGGCCGCGGCTCGAGACGCGCGACTTCATCATGACGATCGGCAGCGCACGGCCGCTCGAAGATGCGGCGCGTATCGCCTATCGCGAGCTGGTGCGGTGGATGAGTGCGGACTACGGCTTCGAAGAGATCGACGCCTACATGCTGCTCAGCCAGGCCGGCCGCATGCGGCTCGGCAACATGGTCGACCCCAAATACACGATGGGGGCGTCGATCCTGAAGAATTACCTCAAGGCGTGACTTCCAACATTCTTTAAAGAGAGGACATCGCGATGATTTCGGGGCGTGTAGTCGGAATAGCTTTGCTTGGTGCCGTGATGGCGACGGCAGCAATAGGTAGCGCCCGGGCAGCCCAGCCGCCGTTGAAGATCGGCTTGCTGGAGGACGTCTCCGGCGACCTTGCATTCATGGGTATGCCAAAGCTGCACGGATCGCAGCTGGCGGTCGAGGAGATCAACAAGAGCGGCGGCATTCTTGGGCGGCAGATCGAGTTGATCCATCTCGATCCGCAGGGCGACAATGCCCGCTACCAGGAGTTCGGCAGGCGCTTGCTCAATCGCGATAAGGTCGACGTTCTGATCGGCGGTATCACGTCGGCCTCGCGCGAGGCATTGCGTCCGATCGTCGATCGCACCACGACGCCATACTTCTATACCAACCAGTATGAAGGCGGCGTCTGCGATGCCAGCATGATCAGCATGGGCGCGGTGCCGGAGCAGCAGTTCTCGACCCTGATCCCCTGGATGGTCGAGAAGTTCGGCAAGAAAGTCTACGTCATCGCCGCGGACTACAATTTCGGCCAGATCTCCGCGGAGTGGAACCGCAAGATCATGAAGGATCTCGGCGGCGAGGTCGTGGGCGAGGAATTCATTCCGCTCGGCGTGTCGCAGTTCGCGCAGACGATCCAGAACATCCAGAAGGCAAAGCCGGACTGGTTGCTGACGATCAATGTCGGCGCCGCGCAGGACTCGTTCTTCGAGCAGGCGGCTGCCGCCAACCTCAATCTGCCGATGGGGTCTTCGATCAAGGTCATGCTCGGTTTCGAGCACAAGCGGTTCAAGCCGCCAGCGCTCAACAACATGCATGCGACCGCCAACTGGTTCGAGGAGATCGACACCCCCGAAGCCAACGACTTCAAAAAACGCTGGCACGCCAAGTTCCCCGATGAGCTCTACATCAACGACATGGGCTACAACGCCTACAATGCGCTCTACATGTACAAGACGCTGGTCGAGAAGGCGAAGTCGACCAAGCTCGAGGATATGCGCAAGGTGATCGCAACAGGCGATGCCTGCATCGACGCCCCCGAGGGCAAGGTCTGCATCGATCCGAAGAGCCAGCATACGTCGCACCGCATGCGCCTGATCTCGGTCGGGCCCAAGCATGAGGTGACCGTCGAGAAGGACTACGGGACGATCCAGCCGTACTGGTTGGGCGAGATCGGCTGCGATCTCACCAAGAAGAACGACAAGGACCAGTACACGCCGAGTCATCTTCCCAACAAATCGTGACGCGAACGGGCACGATTCTTGCTCGTGTTGTGCATCACGACTTCGAACCGAGCCGGCGCCGCAATGATGCGGCGCCGTGATCACGGAGACCGGAATGTCGGCTGAACTCTTCTCGTTATTCTATCAGTTCGCCGACGTCTTCGCGTTCCTGATCCTGTCGGCGGCGGGGCTTGCCATTGTGTTCGGCATGATGGGCGTCATCAATATGGCGCATGGCGAGTTCATCATGTGCGGCGCCTATGTGACCGTTGGGCTCGTGAATCTCGGCGTACCGCTTCCGATCGCCCAGATCCTGGCCGCGCTGACCGCTGGGATTATCGGCATGATCGTCGAGTTCCTGATCGTCCGGCGCTTCTACAAGCGTCCGCTCGATTCCCTGCTTGCCACCTGGGGCCTCAGCCTGATCGTGACGCAGTCGATGCTGCTGATCGTTGGATCCGCGGTGCGCGGCATCGGCACGCCCGAAGGAAGCTTTGCGATCGGGGGCTACACGTTCTCGACCTACCGTCTTGTGCTGTTCGGTTGTGCAGTGGCGGTGCTGGCCGGCCTCTACATCATCTTCATGAAGACCCGCTTCGGTGTGATCGCGCGCGCGACTATGCAGAACGCGGCCATGGCGAAGGCGCTTGGCGCGCGCACCGGGCGGATCTATTCCATCAGCTTCGGGATCGGCACGGCGCTTGCGGGACTTTGCGGCGCGCTTTACGCGCCGACCATGACGCTGATCCCGACCATGGGCGCGACCTTCGTGGTCGAGAGTTTTGTCACCGTCGTGATCGGCGGCGCCAACGTCTTGCTCGGAACCGCGCCGGCCGCGGTGTTCCTGGCGATGATCAGGATGGCGCTGAATGCGAGTTATGGCCAAATCATCGGGCAGATCGGCATGCTGTTTGCCGTCATCCTGATCATACGTGTCCTGCCTGAGGGACTATCCAGCGTGCTGGTTCGCCGTGGCCGCTAGACGGGAATTTTGGATGTTCAAGCTGCTCGACGGTCCGCAGACGCTCGGACGAGGCAAGATCTTCTGGTCCTGTTTCCTGGCTGTGCTGGCGGGCGCGCTGATCTATCCGTTGTTCGCTGATTCCTATGATGTCGGCAATTTTGCCTACTTCCTGATCTGGATCTTCATGGCGCTCGGCCTCTGCCTGATGTGGGGGTACGGCGGCATGCTGTCGTTCGGCCAGACCTTCTTCTTCGGCATCGCCGGCTACGGCTATGGCGTGCTCGCCATCAACATGGGCGGGGGAACGGCGACGATCGCAGCGCTGGTTCTCTCCGTCCTGATCGCGATGATCGCGGCCGGGATCCTCGGCTATTTCATGATCTGGGGCGGCATTAGCGGGATCTTCTTCGGCATCGTGACGCTGTCGGCGACGCTGGTGCTTGCGTTCTTCCTCGGGCAGACGGCCGGACCGGAATGGCATATCGGTCCGGCCCGGCTGAACGGCTTCAACGGCATGAAGGGAATGGACCCGCTCACCGTCCGTGACTTCACCATCGAAGGATCGGCACTCTATTACGTCATGATCGCGCTGATCGTGATCGTCTACATCGCGCTGCGCATGCTGGTGAACTCGAGCATCGGCAACGTGATCGTGGCGACGCGCGAAAATCCGCAGCGCGCCGAGATGCTCGGCTATGACGTCCGCAAGTATCAGCTGCTGACATTCGTGATCGGCAGCGGCCTCGCAGGGCTCAGCGGTGCGCTGTACACGTCCTGGGGCCAGTTCATCACGCCGTCCAGCATCGGCCTGCCGGCGGCGGCGATGCCGATCGTGTGGGTGGCATTCTCCGGACGCAACGATTTGACCGCGACGCTGGTTGGTTCGTTCCTGCTGCTGTTCGGCTTCCAGACCATCACGGTCTACAGTCAGCAGGCGGCGCTGGTGCTGATGGGCGTGCTCCTGCTCGCTACCGTGATGTTGGCGCCGCAGGGATTTGTGCTCGGTATCGGCAAGCTCGTCGTCGATTGGTGGTCCCGCCGTCGGCGACGCGACGATGGCCCCGCGCTGGCGGAGGCCGGCCGTCTGCAATCGGATGAGACCTGAATCATGGCACTGGTCGATGTGAAAGGCATATCCAAGCGGTTCGGTGGATTGACCGCCGTCTCCGACGTCGACCTGACGGTCAATGTCGGCGAGGTGCATTGCCTGATCGGGCCCAACGGGGCCGGGAAGAGCACGCTGTTCAAGCTGATCGTCGGCCTCTACCCGCCGACCGCGGGCAGCATCTTCTTCGACTCCGTCGATATCACCAATGAGCGTCCCTACGCGCGGGTGCAACGCGGCATGAGCATCAAGATGCAGGCGCCGAGCGTGTTCAAGGAACTGCCGGTGCGGCAGAACATCCAGATCGCGCTTCAGGAACGGCTTTCGGGCGCTGAACGCAGCGCCGAGGAGGAGCGGCTGTTGTCGCTGCTCAATCTGGCCGACGACAGCGGCAAGCTCGCGGGGGCGCTGTCGCACGGCCAGCAGCAATGGCTCGAGATCGGCATGGCGCTGGCGTTGCAGCCGCAACTCCTGCTGCTGGACGAGCCGACCGCCGGCATGTCGCCGGAGGAAACCTACAAGACCGGTGAACTGATCAAGTCGTTCAATGCCGAGGGCATGACGGTGCTGGTCGTCGAGCACGACATGGCGTTCGTACGTCAGGTCGCGCAGCGCGTCACTGTTCTGCATCTTGGCAAGATCTTTGCGCGCGGCAGTCTGGAAGCCATCCTGGAAGATGAGAAGGTCGCGGAAATCTATTTGGGTAAGACCCATGCCCACTGATCGCATTCTGGACGTGTCGGGACTTTGGGCGGGCTACGGCGCGACGCCGATCCTGCAGGGTGTCAGCATGTCGGTCTCGCGCGGCGAGATCGTCGGCGTGATCGGCCGCAACGGCGTCGGCAAGTCGACCCTGATGCGGTGCCTGATCGGCCTGCTGCAGACCTGGCGCGGCACCATCACCTTCATGGAGCAGGACGTGACGCAGCTCGAGGCAGACGCGCGGGCGCGCGCCGGCTTCGGCTACATCCCGCAGGGCCGCGACGTGTTTCCGCAAATGAGCGTCGAGGAGAATTTGCAGGTCGGCGAGCTGATCGGCGGACCCGACGGCAAGAAGCTGCCGGAACTCGTCTATACGTATTTTCCGCGCCTCAAGGAGCGCCGGCGGCAGATCGCCGGCACCATGTCGGGCGGCGAACAGCAGCAGCTTGCGATCGGCCGCGCGCTGATCGGCAACCCGTCGCTGATGATTCTCGACGAGCCCTCCGAGGGCATCCAGCCGTCGATCGTGCAGCACATTTGCGAGGCGCTGAAATCGTTCCGGGACGAGCTTGGGACGACGATCATCTTCGTCGAGCAGAATCTCGACACCATCCTGGCGATCGCCCAGCGCTGCTACATCATGGAAAAGGGCAAGATCACCCGATCGCTGGCCGGTGAGGAGGTCAACGCGGATACTGTTCGCGCACAACTGCTGCTTTGATACCGCACGTTCGACAATCGATAATAAATGGAGGGAATGAACATGGATCTCGGACTCAAGGGAGCAAAGGTTCTCGTCACCGGCAGCACCAAGGGCATCGGCAGGGCGATCGCCGACACGTTCGCGGCCGAAGGCGCCAATGTTGGAATCTGCGCGCGCAATCAGGGCGACGTCGACGCCGCGGTCACTGCGATCAAGGCCAAGGGCGTTGCCGCGTTCGGCGGTGCCGTCGACGTCTCGAACGGGCCGGCGCTGAAGGCCTGGGTCGCTGACATGGCGTCCAAGCTCGGCGGCATCGACGTCGTGGTCGCCAATGTCAGCGCGCTCTCGATCGGCCAGGACGAGGGGAGCTGGGAGAAGGAATTCTCCACCGACATGATGGGGACGGTGCGGCTCGTCAACGCCGCGATGCCGTATCTCGAGAAGAGCGCGGCCGCTGCGATCGTCACCATCTCCAGCGTCTCGGGGCGCGAGGTCGATTTTGCCAGCGGTCCTTACGGGACGTTCAAGGCCGCGATCATTCACTACACGCAGGGCCTCGCCTACCAGCTTGCCGCGAAGGGCATCCGGGCCAATTCGGTGTCGCCGGGCAACACCTATTTCGAGGGCGGCGTCTGGAACATGATCAAGGACGGTAATCCCGAACTGTACAAGACCGCGCTGGCGCTCAACCCGACCGGCCGGATGGGTACGCCGCAGGAGATGGCGAACGCCGCTGTGTTCCTGGCGAGCAAGGCGGCGAGCTTCATCACCGGGACCAACCTCGTCGTCGACGGCGCCTTGACGCGCGGTGTCCAGTTCTAGCCGGGGCCACAACGACATGTCAGCGGATCCATTGCACTACAAATCCATCACCGAGATCTCCGAGCTGTTCCGCAGCAAGGAGGCGAAGCCTTCGGAGGTCACGGAGGCGATCCTGGGCCGGATCGCGAAGCTGGATGGCCAGTTTCATGGCTACGCGCTCGTGCTCGCGGAGCGGGCGATGGCCCAGGCCAAGCAATACGATGCAGAGATCGCCAAGGGCATCTGGCGCGGCCCGCTGCATGGCGTTCCGATCGGGTTGAAGGACCTCTGCTACACGAATTTTGCGCCGACGGCGGCCGGCACGACGATCCACGCCAGGTTCGTGCCGTCCTTCAATGCCACGATCGTGGACCGGCTCGAGCTTGCCGGCGCGGTGACGCTCGGCAAGCTCAAGATGACGGAGGGGGCCTATACCAGCCACCATCCCGCCGACCACCAGGCGCCACTCAATCCGTGGAATGTGGACTATTGGGTCGGTTCTTCGTCGACCGGATCCGGTGTCGCGACGTCGGCCGGCCTCTGCTACGGCTCGATCGGCAGCGATACCGGCGGCTCGATCAGGTTTCCGTCGGCAACCTGCGGGTTGACCGGAATCAAGCCGACCTGGGGCCGCGTCAGCCGGCACGGCATCTTCCCGTTGGCGGATTCGCTCGATCACGTCGGACCGATGTGCCGCAGCGCTGCGGATGCCGGCGCGATGCTCGGCGTCATCGCGGGCGCTGACGTCAACGACCCGACTGCGTTGCGGGCGCCGGTGCCGAACTATCTGGCCGGCGCAGGCGACGGCATAAGGGGCTTGAGGATCGGCGTCGATCGCAGGTACACCCAGGAGGGCATCGATCGGCAGGTCGTGGTCGCCTTGCTGGAAGCCGAGCGCACGCTCGCCGCTCTCGGTGCCGACATCCGTGAGGTGCATTTCCCGCCTTATCAAAGGCTCGTCAGCCAGTGGATCCCGATGTGCTCGGTGGAGACGGCTGAGGCGCATCTGGACACCTACCCGTCGCGGAAGTCGGAATACGGACCGGATCTCGCCCAGGTCATCGAGCAGGGCAGGTCGGTGAGTGGCGTCGATATTGCCGCGATCCATCACGAACGGCTCAAGTTCAGCGGCAGCCTCGCTGCGATGTTCGAGGATATCGATCTGCTGCTGATCCCGACGATGCCGGTGCCGATCCCGACGCTCACCAAGATGAGCGAATACGGCGCCGATCCCACGGTGTTGTTGAGCATCCTGCGTTTCACCGCGGTGTTCGACTTCTCGGGCAGCCCGACCATCACGCTGCCGATGGGCATGGCGTCGGACAAGATGCCGCTCAGCATGCAGCTGGTCGGTCCGCATCTCTCCGAAGATTTGCTGGTCCGCGCCGGTTGCGCGTTCCAGTCGGTGACGGATTGGCACACGCGGCGGCCGCCCGTCGAATAAAGCGCCGTCAACCGGTCTTGTCGACGTTCCAGAACAGCGGCACCGGCGCGCGGACGATGTCCTTCAGCGCCTTCCGCGTCGCGGCCGGCTGATTGTATTGCCCGGTGGGCACGTGGGTGACCACCTCATAGGCGCGCGCCTGGATCTTGTCGGCGAGCGCCTTCTGGTCGGATGGCGCCGCGGTGCGGGCAAAGCCGTCGCGCAGCCGCTCGAGCTCGGCGTCCTCGACCCAGCCGAAGAAGCCGCCGTTCTTGCCCTTGCCGTTGACGCAGGCGTTGCCGATCGGATTGATCAAATCGGCGCTGGCCCAGGTCGAGTGGTAGAGCGACCAGCCGCCCTCGGCCGGCATCGACTGCTTGGCGCGCCGCGCCACCACCGACCCCCAGTCCATCGCCAGCAGGTTGACGTTCATGCCGATCGCGCGCAGCGCTTCGGCGGTGACGGTGCCGAGCGCCGTGATGATCGGCGCGTCGGTCGCGTGCAGGATCGTGATCGGCTCGCCCTTGTAGCCGCCTTGCTTCAGCAGCTCCTTCGCCTTGGCCGTATCGGCTTTGGTCGACCAGCCGACCGCGCTTTCGAACGGCGTGCCGGCGATGAAGATCGCGGGCGTGATCTTGTAATAGTCGGGATTGCCGATCTGGGTGTCGAGCCAGTCCTTCTGGTTCACGGCGTGCAGCACGGCCTGGCGGATCTCCGGCCGGTCGAACGGCGGCACCAGCCAGTTCATCCGGCACATGCCGGAAAATCCAAGCGTATTGTAATCGGTCAGCTCGACATTCGCGGCGCGCGCCAGCATCGCATGATGGTCGTGCGGCGGCACTTCGAAATAGTCGATCTCGTCGTTCATCAGCGCGTTGGTCGCGATCTGGAAATCCGGCACGCTGATCCATTCGTAGCGGCCGATTTTCACGACCTTGCCGCCGCCGGTCCCGTCGGATGGCTCGTCGCGCGAAATGTAGTCGGGATTCTTCTCGTAAGCGGCCTTGACGCCGGGCTGGAATTCCGCCGTCACGAAGCGGAATGGCCCGGAGCCGAGATGATCCGTGATGGCCTGGTCGGCGGGTGTCGCGGCAATCCGCGCCGGCACGATGAAGGGCACGTTGGCGGTCGGCTTGCCGAGCGCCGCCAGCACGAAGCCGCACGGCTCCTTCAGCACCATGCGGAAGGTGCGCTCGTCGACCGGTTTCAGCTCGACGACGAACTCGAACAGTTTCTGGCCCATCGTGTCGCGTTTGGCCCAGCGCTGCAGCGAGGGGATCACGTCGGCCGACGTCACCGCGCTGCCGTCATGGAATTTGAGGCCGGGGCGCAGACGGAACGTGTAAGTCAGATTGTCGGCCGAGACCTCCCAGGCCTCGACCATCTGCGGCTCGATCTCGAGTTTCGAATTGGTCGAGAACAGCGTGTCATAGATCATGTAGCCATGGTTGCGCGCCGTCCACGCCGTCGTCATGATCGGGTCGGTGGCGCGCAGCGGTGCATGCATCACCGCAGTGATGGTTTTCGAGCTGGCCCGCGCGATGCGCGGCATCGCAACGCCCAGGCTCGCGCCGGCGCCGATCTGCAGGAGGGTGCGCCGGTTGATCGATGGTCCCATGATGTCCCCCTGTCGCAAACCTGTCAGGCCTGGCCGCTGAGCCTGGCCGCGATCGCGCGGTAGCCGCGCATCCACATGTGATCGAGATCGAGATCCATCGGCAGCGGCTGCGAGGAGACGCGCGCGATCACGGTTTCATTGACCGGATCGATGTAGATCCACTGGCCATGAATGCCGACTGCGGCAAACGGGGCTTCGCGCCGGTCGAGCGTGTACCACTTGTTGCGGTAGTTGCCGTTTGGAAACACCTTCGTCAGGTCGCCGCGCGACCACGCCTCGGCATTGCCGTTGTGCCTGATGTCGTCGATCCACCATCCCGGCACGACCTGTCGGCCGTTGCTGATGCCGTGATTGCGCATCATCTCGCCGAAACGGGCGAGGTCGCGCAATGTCGCGCAGACGCCGCCGGCGACGCGGGCCGCACCGCGGGAATCGACCGTGATGTAGGCGTCGTGCTCGGCGCCCATCGGCTGCCACAGATAGTGGGAGAGGATTTTCGCATAGGACATGCCGCAGGCGCGCTCGTAGACCCAGCCCAGCACGTCGGTGTTGGTCGAGACGTAGTGGAAGGTCTGGCCATGCGGCGCGCCGTTCGGCCGCAGCGTGCGCAGGTAGTCGCGCAGATTGCTCGGCGGAATGGCTGGATCCGGTGGCTCCCAGCCGGTCGAGCGGCGGTAGTTGATGACGTCGCCGTCGCGCGCCATGTAATCCTCGTCGAAGCAGATGCCGACGCTCATGTCGAGCAGATGCCGCACCGTGCAGCCGTCGCCATAGACCGATCCCTCCATCTCCGGGATGTAGCGCGTCACCGGCGCGTCGGGGTCGAGCTTGCCGCGATCGGCCAGGATGCCGCCAAGTGTGCCGGCGACCGACTTGCTGACCGAGAAGATCAAATGCGGGGTGCCCGGTGTCAGGCCGTGGGCATACCATTCGAACGCGATCTCGCCGCGATGCGACACCACGATGCCGTCGGTGTGGCTCGCGCGCAATGCCTGGCCGACGCCGACCGCCTCGCCGCGCGGGTTTGCGAAGCTGACGTCGTCGAGATAGCGCGGCGCAAAGGACAGCGGCGCCGGCACTGAGGCGCGCGCGATGTTTGCGGTGGGCAAGAGCTCGCGCACGTTGCGGAACGCCCATTCGCTGTAGGGATGCTGACGCCAATTGGCCAGCGTGACTTGTTCGTCGGCCGCCGGAGGGAAGGCGGCCATGATGCGACGCGAATTCATTGTTGATCCAGCAATGCCATTGGAAGTTTCACGAAAGTTCCGCATGCGCCGCGCCGCTCGCAATCAACCGGATGGTGGAGGTGGCCGCCGGGTTACCCCGGTGTAACCGTTTCAAGGATGTGCGTGGCGCGGGCTTGGCCCGCAAATTGCTTGACTAAGCCCTGCGTCTGTCCCAGCGTGCCGAGCATGCGACGCGCAGACGTCCGCCATCGGGAAACATCGGGAGGTAGGTCATGATCGCGCTTCTGGGCCGACCGGATCCGGCGACCACGCAGGCCATTCAGTTCGCGCGCGGCATTCTCGAGGGGTCCGCGACCGCGTTCTACGAGGTCGACGGCAACCTCACCCTCAACCGCTTCGTGCTCAGCAGCAACGTGCCGCCGAGCTTCCACGATCAGTATCTTGCCGGCATGAACCGGCTCGATCCGCTGCATCCGCGCTCGGCGAGCAACCGGCCGATTGCGCGGCTGAGCACAGCCCTCGATCAATGCGCGACCCAGGAGGCGGCGACCTACCGCGCCTTCGCCGGCCAATGCGGCGTCGCCGACATGATCGAGTTCTTCTTCCGCCGCAACGACCGGATCGTGGCCGGAATGAGCGTGCTCTGGGCGCCGGGCTGCGCGATTCCGGACGGCAGCATGCACATCGCCGAGAAGATCCACGACTATCTCGAGTTCAACCTGACCAGCCGCCTGTCGTCCAATGCCGACGAGCCGCCGCGCTACGGACTGACCTCGCGCGAGATGGAGGTCGTCGAGCTGCTGTGCTGCGGCCGAACCAATCGCGAGATCGGCGAGTGCCTGAGCATCGGTCTCGCGACGGTGAAGACGCATTTGATCCATATCTTCGAGAAGCTCGGCGTCGAGACCCGCTCGGCGGTTGTCGCGCTGATGTCGCGGCCGCATTAGGCCGCGGGCGCTGTGATTCAACTGCCAAACAGCTAGTTCGGTGTCATCACCCGCGCAAGCGGGTGATCCAGTATTCCAGAGACGCCGGTGCTTGAGCCGAGAGGCCGCGGCGTACTGGATCGCCCGGTCGAGCCGGGCGATGACAGTGTGGGTGGGGACACAGCTTCGCATTCTCGCGACATGAATCGTCCGAGCTTTGCTTCTCGTTCCGCCCTCCTCTCGCAGAGGGCGCAGGGAAAGCCGGGTGCCGATCGCACCCATGGGCCCCGAGCAAAGGGTAGAAAGCTCGGGGGTAGGACCACAGGTGTAACCAGGAACTCCGGCTTTCCCTGCGCGATGGGTTACGGCTTACTTCGTGCTCTCCCCGGCGAGACTGGGCTTGTTTGTCACCGCCTTCGCAGAAACGCATTCGCGTTTCGCAAGGGGACACCGGCCGCTAGGGCGTCAGGACCACACGACTTCACCGTCCGCCTCAATCACGCTTCGTCCGTCGTGATCTCAGCGTCCACCGCATCCCACACCGCGTTCGTGACGACCGCGAAGCGCCCCTCGATCGGGTGAGACGGGCGAACCATACACTGAGTTGCAATTCCGATAAACCGAAATATTTTTGCTGCGAGGGCTTGACGCGTTTTGCTGAGTTGCCCGTCGGGTTGTTTTGTCGCACGCGGCAAGCGCGCAGCCGCAGGCCGGCCTCGTCCGCGTCACCCGATCCACCGTACGGTTGATTGCTGCACCCGCCCGCGCAGGCCGAAAGTTCCCCAAGGACCGGTGTCGTTTTCGACAATGTTGGCGAGCGGCTGCCGCTCGCAACATCAGAGGATCCGACATGCGTGATTTCATGGCCATCGGTCGCTCGGTGGCGGTTGCCGAGCGTGGCATGGCCGCAACCTCGCACCCGCAGGCGACGCTCGCCGCGGTCGAGATGCTGAAGGCCGGTGGCAACGCGGTCGATGCCGCGGTCGCGGCGGTCGCGGTGCAGGGCGTGGTCGAGCCGCAGATGACCGGGATCGGCGGCGATTGCTTTGCGCTGGTTTCGCCGAGGGCCGGCGATCGCGCTGAACGGCTCGGGCCGCACGCCTGAAGGCACCGATGCAGAGAAATTTGCCGCGAGCGGCGCGCGCGACATTCCGCCGACCGCGCCTGAAGCGGTGACCGTACCCGGCGCGATCGATGCGTGGTGCAGGCTGGTCGCCGACCACGGCAGCAGGTCGCTGGAAGAAATCTTCCGGCCGGCGATCACAGCCGCCGAGCAAGGCTTTTGTGTCACGCCGCGCGTCGCCGAGGACTGGCGCCGCTTTCGGGCCCGGATCGAGATCGACGCCAATGCGGCGGCGCAGTTCCTCCCGGGTGGCAAGGCGCCAGATGTTGGCGACATCCGTACGCAACCGGCGCTCGGCCTTACCCTGCGCCAGATCGCGCAACACGGGCGCGACGCCTTTTACGCCGGCGAGGCCGCCGACGAGATGGCCGGCATCTTGCGCGGGCTGGGCGGGGCCCACAGCACTAAGGATTTTGCCGCACAGACCTCGGACTATGTGCGCCCGATCTCGGCGCGCTATCATGACCATGACGTGGTCGAGTGTCCGCCGAACGGGCAGGGGCTCGCGGCGCTGATGATCCTGCGGACGCTCGCGGGCTTCGACGTCGCAGCGCTCGCGCAGGCCGATCGCATCCATCTGCTCGCCGAAGCGACCAAGGCCGCCTACCGGGCGCGCGACGCCTTCTTCTGCGATCCCGCCGTCAGCAACGTCGATCCGGCCGCATTTCTTGCCGATGACTATATCGAGACGATCCGCAGCAAGATCGACATGAAGCGGGCCTCCACACCTGCCGCCTGGGATGATATCGAGCACCGCGACACCGTCTATGTCACCGTGGTCGACCGCGACCTCAATGCCGTCTCGCTGATCAACTCGCTGTTCTATCCGTTCGGCAGCGGCATCTACGCGCCGAAGTCGGGCGTCCTGCTGCACAACCGCGGCTGGAGCTTCCGCGCCAGGCCCGGGCATCCGAATTCGCTCGGGCCGCGCAAGCGGCCGATGCACACGATCATCCCCGGCCTCCTCCGCAAGGACGGCAAGACCGTGATGTCGTTCGGCGTGATGGGCGGGCACTACCAGGCGGCGGGTCATGCCAATCTGCTCTCGAACATTTTTGACATGAAGATGGACATCCAGGCGGCGGCCGAGGCGCCGCGCACCTTTGCCTTCGATGGCGTGCTGTCGCTGGAGACGACGATATCGCCCGCGATCCGCGACGAGCTGCGCGCCCGCGGCCACGATGCGCGCTTCTCCGAGGAGCCGATCGGCGGCTGCCAGGCGATCCGCATCGACCATGCGCGCGGGGTGCTGTTTGGTGCCTCCGATCACCGCAAGGACGGTCTGGCGCTGGGCTTCTGACCAAGTTCGGCCGTGGCCGTGAATTATTTCTGGAAAGATATTAATCGTCCATCCAAGGGTTGATTGTAGCTGCACCCCGCGTTCGCCGAAGCTCGGCGTCGGGGAGCGCTTCATGGCAGCGATTTCCGAAGCAGAGTCTGGCAGGGTGATCGGCGTGTCGGTGGGGGAGTCCGCCGACGCGGCGGAGCATGCCGGCCGGTTCGGTGGCTGGAAGTTGCGCATGGATCAGGTGTCGTCGGGACGGTTCGCCGGACGTCTGGTGAGGATCCGGCTCGAGAGCCTTGAGATCGTCAGGGAGACCACGACGCAAGCGCTGATCAAGCAAGGTAAGGCGTGGCCGGATGCTCTGGTGTTCAGCCTGCCGCTGGCGGCGTCAAGCGACGGACATTTCAACGGCCGCTCCTTGGCGTTTCCCGATGTATTGCTCAACGATGGCGTCGATCTGCCGCCGCTGGTGACGCCGACCCTGCTGGACGTCGTATCGATTGCGATCGCGCGCGATCATCTTGCGTCATCGCTGGACGCGCTCGGCGAGACGCAGTCCGCGGACCTCGTTTCCGGCTATCGGCAACCGCACCATTCATTCGGTGGGCCGGGATTGCCGGCGCTCCAACAGGGTTTTCGCGAAATCTGCGATCCAGGTCATCAGCTTGAGACGACGATCGGGTTTTGTCGCACGCGCGCATCACTCCAGGATATGGTGGTCGGCGCGCTCGCCGAAATCCTGTCGAAGACGTCGCGGGCCGAGGTCAGGGCGGCGACCGCCCAAAAGAGACTGGTCGATCGCGTCAGCGACTACATGTTCGCGCATGTCGACGATCCGCCCAACATCGCCGATTTGTGCCGCATCGCCGGTGTAAGCCGCAGGACGTTGCAGGCCTGCTTTCGGGATGCGCTCGGTCTCACGCCGTCGCAATATCTGCGGACGCTGCGGCTGAACGCCGTGCGCCGCGAGTTGCGTGCGCTTGCTGCGGCGGGCCGGCCGATCTCGATCGGCGATGTGGCGGCGCGGTGGGGTTTCTGGCACTGGAGCCGCTTCACCGAAAACTATCGGCTGCTGTTTGGCGAATTGCCCTCGCGCACCGTTCAGAACGTGCTTTCCGCCCCACGCTAGGACTTTTTCATTGCCACTTCGGCGGGCCTGCCGATTCCGGATAACGCATGCCGGAGATGCTTTCCTAGGCTTGCCCGGATTTGCAGCGCCGCGTCGCGGCGCAGCGATATCGGGGACGGAGGGGCAACATGAACTTCAACGGACGACTTACGGCCGCGGCGCTTGCCGTGACAGCGGCGAGCATGACATCAGCCAACGCATTCGAGTTCGGTTACGCGGGTTGGGCGCAGAAGCCGGGCATCACACTCGGCGGCGGAACGGCCGGCGCGCCGCCGCCCGGGCTTTATAGCTTCGATCAGGTCTTCACCTATCAATCGAACATTGTCGGGCCGGGCGCGCCGAATATCGGTGGGGCGGCGACGCCGGTGCATGCGGCGGTCGAGGCGTCGGGCTTGCTGTGGGTGCCAGGCTGGACGTTCCTCGGTGCAACCTACGATGCGGTCATCGTGCAGCCCTGGATCATGGCCGACGTCGGCTCGCCGGTGAACATCCAGCAGGCCGGCATGCACAACACCTACATTGTGCCGGCCGAACTGAGCTGGAAGCTCGGCGATAGCGGCTTCTTCATCAAGACGGGACTCGGCATCTATGTGCCGAATGGCTCGATCAGCGGGCCGGCCGGCTTGAGCAACGTCGGCAATCCCTGGTGGACGTTTCAGCCCGAGTTCGTGGTGTCCTACCTGAAGGATGGCTGGAATCTGACGGCGAACCTGTTTCAGGAGATCAATACCAGCAATTCGATCACCGGTTATCGCTCCGGCGACGTCCTCCACGCCGAGTTCACGGCCACCAAGACGATCGGCAACTGGACCGTCGGTCCCATCGCCTATTACGCCGGGCAGGTGACCAACGACACGTCGAGCGCGTTCTATAACGGCGCGATCAACGTCAACCGGTATAACATCTGGGCCGGCGGCGGCCTCGTTGGCTACAATTTCGGACCGGCAGCGCTGACCGTCTGGGCAACGCACGAGTTCTCCTCGAACGCCTCCGGCGGCACCGCCGGCCCGCCCGGAATTGATACGGCGTCGATCACCAAGGGCAACTCGGTGTTCGCCAATCTGAGCTTCCGTCTCTGGGCACCGGATGCCCCGGAGGGGCCGCCGAAGCGGCCGATGTTCACCAAGTAGCGAAAGCGCCGACGTATCCCGCCAGGCAGATCAAAAGGAGCCGCGTTGATCGCGCGGCTCCCCGATGGCTGCCCGTTTTCATCACCTGAGCCCGGCAGGCCCGTAGCATCCACCGGACGGTGGATTGTTCCAGACGCCGACATGCCGAACCTTCGGCCATCATGCCGGCGTCGTGCGCGGTTCAGCCCTACGCACCGCGCGGCGAAAGGCTGATCGCTACAGGCTTTCCCAACCGAGAAGTTGATCCGTATGAGCAGGACATTCGCCGACACGGTCTTCCGCAACGGCCGGATCTACACGTCGAACCGTGAGCTGCCCTGGGCGACCTGCGCGGCGGTCAAGGCCGGCCGGTTCATCGCCGTGGGCGACGAATGCGATGTTGCGGAGCTGGTCGGCGAGGGGACCGCGACCGTCGATCTCGGCGGCCGGATGGCGATGCCGGGCATCGTGGACATCCACAATCACATCATGATGGGCGGGCACGCCGATCTCTACGAGCTGCGCTTCTCCAACGCCGACAGCATTCCAAGGATCGCCGAGACCCTGCACAAGGCGGCGTCGGCGGCGGCGCCCGGCGCCTGGATCGTCGGCGGGCAGTTCGGCAACAATCTGCTGAACGAGATGAACACCGCGGAGTCCTGCGCGCTGCTGGATGCGGCATGCCTCGGGCATCCCGTGGTGCTACGCGACGACAGCTATCACAATCGCTGGGCGAGCTCGGCGGCGTTGCGGCTTGCCGGCGTGCAGGCCGATTCCCCTAACCCGACCGACGGCGAGATCGGCCGCGACCTCAAAAGCGGGACGCTCACCGGGATCATGATCGAGGCCGCCTCGGGCCTGGTCGAGCGGGCGCTCGCCGCCTCCGGGCACTACACAGCCGAGATGGACCGCGCGGCGGTGGCGCGCTCGATCGGAGTCCTCAACACCTATGGCGTCACCGCCTTCATCGACGCCGCCAGCATGCAGCCGATCATGGCCGCGCTGAAGGGGCTCGACGACCGCGGGGAGCTCACCGCCTGGGCGGTCTGCGCGATGCCGGTGGTCGAGCCGGGCTTCATGTTCGGCAAGGCCGGCGAGGAGCTGTTCGCGCTGCGCGAACAATATCGCGGCGCGCATGTGAAGCCCGATTATGTCAAGGTGTTCCTCGACGGCGTGCCCGGCGCCAAGACCGCGGCGTTCCACGAGCCTTACATCGCCGATCCCGTGCGCGGCTGCTGCTTCCGCGGCTCGACGATGCTGACGGTGCCGGACCTGATCCGCTGGCTCGGACGCTGCGAGAAGCTCGGGCTCGCCGCAAAGATCCATTGCGCCGGCGATGCCGCCGTGACGCAGGCGCTCGATGCGATCGACGTCGTGCGCAGCTTCAACGGTCCGACCCATCTGGTGCACCAGATCGCGCATGCGAGCTACATCGCGCCCGACGACATCCCGCGCTTCGCCGAGCTCGGCGTCGCGGCCGATCTGTCGCCGATCATCTGGTATCCGACCATCTTCCTCGAGGCGCACAAGGCCGCGATGGGTGAGGAGCGGGCGCAGCGCTTCTGGCCGAACAAGGATTTGAAAGAGGCCGGCGCGCTGATGGCCGGCGGCTCGGACTGGCCGGTGATCCCGATCCCGGATCCCTGGCAGGGCATCGAGGGCATGGTGACCCGGCAAAATCCGACCGGGGATTTTCCCGGCAAGTCGCTGTGGGCCGAGCAGGCGCTCGATCTCGCCACCGTGATCGACATCTACACCATCGATGCCGCGCGCGCGGCCGGGCTCGGCCAGTCAATCGGCTCGATCGAGGTGGGCAAATCGGCCGACCTGATCGTGCTCGACCAGATGATCTTCGACATCCCGCCGGATCAGCTGGCCGACACGCGCGTCGAGATGACCTTCTTCGAGGGCCGCAAGGTCTTCGAGCGGGGTACGTGATGGGAGCAGTGGATCAGATCCCGGTCACGGTGCTGACCGGCTTCCTCGGCAGCGGCAAGACCACGGTGCTGAACCATTTGCTGCGCCAGCCGGAGCTTGGCGGCGTTGTCGCCATCATCAATGAGTTCGGCGAGGTGGCGCTGGATCATCTGCTGGTCGAAAGCAGCGAGGACCGCCTGGCGCTGCTCGACAATGGCTGCATCTGCTGCTCGGTGCGCGAGGATCTGATCGAGACGCTGGCCGATCTCGCAGCGCGTCGTGCCGCCGGGACAATCCCGCCGTTCCACCGCGTGCTGGTCGAGACCACCGGGCTCGCCGATCCCGTGCCCGTGCTGCACACGCTGATGACGGCGCCCGATGTCATTGGTCGCTACCGGATCGACGGCGTGGTCGCGACCGTCGATGCGGTCAATGGCGCGCACACGCTCGAGTCGCACAGCGAGGCCGTCAGGCAGATCGCGGTTGCCGACCGGCTGCTGGTCACCAAGACCGATCTCGCTGCCGATGATGCGCTGGCGCGGCTCGACGCGCTGATAGCGGCGCTCAACCCGGTGGCGACGCGCCATCGCGTCCGGAACGGGACCGTCGATCCGGCAAAGGTTCTCGATGCCGGGCTGTTCGATCCGTCGGCCCGCTCAGCCGATGTCGTGCGCTGGTTCGATCTGGCCTCGCAGGCGGCCAACGCGCCGCACGACCATGCAGATCACCATTGTGATGGCGATGAATGCGGCCACCATAGCCACCACACGCACGACGCAGGCGTGTCGTCCTACAGCCTTGTTATCGACGAGCCGATCCAGCGCGACGCGTTCGCGCGCTGGCTCGACTATGTCGCGGCGCTCAAAGGTGAGGACCTGCTGCGCTTCAAGGCCATCGTGCATATCGCCGAACAGCCCGATGCGCCTGTTGTGGTGCATGGCGTGCAGCATGTCTTCCATCCGCCGATCACGCTGGGCGGCTGGCCGTCGGCCGACCGGCGCTCGCGGCTCGTCTTCATCGTGCGCGGCATCCCGCGCCAGATCATCGAAAACACATTGTGCAAATTCGCAGCCGTGAGCCGCGCGGCGATCCAGCGATCGGCGGCCTAGAGCATGATCCGGAAAAGTGTGAAGCGGTTTTCCGAAAAGATCATGCTCAAAGAAAGCCAGCTTACTTCAGAGTTTGTTTCAGGGAGAGGGACATGACCGAGAATTCAAAGACGAACTCGTCCGGCCGGCTCAACCGGCGGACATTGTTGAAGGCGGCCGGCGCCTCCGGACTCGTGTCTGCCATGAACGTGCCGCTGGTCAATATCGCGCGCGCCGCGAGCAATACGATCAAGATCGGCTGGGTCGGATGCCTGTCCGGCGTCCGCGCGCCGTTCGCCGAGCCCGACACCTGGATCCACGAGCGCATCAAGGCGCGCGTGAAGGACGGCCTGAAGATCGGCGGCAAGACCTATCAAATCGAATTCGTGTTCAAGGACAACCAGTCCGATCCGAACCGTTCGTCGGTGGTCGCGAGCGAACTGGTGTTGCGCGAAAAATGCGATCTCATCCTGGTCGAGGACGGCGACGCCCAGGCGCCGGTGCAGGAGCTGTCGGACGCCCGGTCGATCCCCTCGATCTCGACCATGGTGCCGTGGCAGGGCTGGATGTTCCCGCGCAAGTCGACGCCGGACAAGGGCTTTCCCTACAGCTTCCATTTCTTCTGGGGCGCCGACGACGTCGTCAAGAACTTCCTCGGCATGTGGCAATCGGTCGACACCAACAAGAAGGTCGGCACGCTCTATATCGACAACCCGGCCGGACAGGCGTTCTCCGATCCGAAGGTCGGGTTGCCCGGCGGCATCGCGCAGGCCGGCTATCAGGAATTCTCTGCCGGCAAATTCCAGATCGCGACCGACGACTTCACCAATCAGGTCTCGGCGTTCAAGAACAACGGCGTCGATATCGTCTCCGGCTTCACCTACGGCAATCACTGGGTGACGCTGTGGAATCAGGCGGCCCAGGCCGGCTTCAAGCCGCAGATCTGCACGGTGGCGGCGGCCTTTTTGTTCCCGAGCGCGGTGAATGCGCTCGGCGATCGCGGCGACGGCATGTCGACCGAAGTGTGGTGGACGCCGGCCTATCCGTTCAAGTCGTCGCTGACCGGGCAGAGCGCCGGCGATCTCGCCGCGGAGTGGGAGAAGACCACCGGCAAGCAATGGACCCAGCCGATCGGCTATGCCCACGCGCTCTGGGAGGTCGCGCTGGCGGCGCTGCAGAACAGCGATCCCAAGGACAAGAACTCGCTGCGCGATGCGATCGCCGGCCTCGACATGGAGACCGTCGTCGGCCGGGTCAAGTTCAAGGACAGCCCGATCAAGAGCGTCGCGGTGACCTCGCTGTCGGGCGGGCAGTGGCGCAAGACCAAGGGCGGCAAATCGAAATACGAACTGCTGATCGTGCACAACGGCACCGCGCCGTTCATCCCGAAGCAGGCCGATCTCGCGCTGCTCTCCAAGCTGGCCTGAGATGGCACCGCTTCTGCGCGTCAGCGGGCTGTCGAAGCGCTTCGGCGAGATCGTGGTCGCCGACGGGGTCAGCTTCGAGCTGGCGCGCGGCGAATGTCTCGGCGTGATCGGCCCGAACGGCGCCGGCAAGAGCTCGCTGCTCAACCTGATCGTCGGCCTGCTTGCGGCCGACGGCGGCTCGATCATGCTCGATGGCGCTGACATCACCGGGCTGCCGCCGCACCGGAGGGCGCGGATGGGGCTCGGGCGGGCGTTCCAGATCCCGCAGCCGTTTCCGCATCTGTCGGTCTATGAGAACGCGCTGGTGGCTGCGTCCTACGGCGCCGGCCTGCATGGCGATGCAGCCTGCGCCTGGACGATGCAGGTGTTGCAGCGGACCGGGCTCGACGCCAAGGCGGACAAGCTTGCGGGCGCGCTGCCGCTGATCGACCGCAAGCGGCTGGAATTTGCCAAGGCGCTGGCCTCGAAGCCGAAGCTGATCCTGCTCGACGAGATCGCCGCCGGCTTGACCGAGCCCGAGGTCGAGCGCCTTGTCGCGATCATCCAATCGGTGAAAGCAGATCATGCCATGATCTGGATCGAGCACATTCCGCACGCCTTGCGCGCGGTGTCGGATCGCATCCTGGTGCTCGATTTCGGCCGCAAGGTTCTGGAGGGCCGGCCGGCCGATGTCATGGACAGTGCGGTGGTGCGCGAAATCTACATGGGATTGAAGGCTGATGGCGTTGCTTGACGTGGACGGCCTGCAGATCTTCTACGGCGATCTCCAGGCTGTGTTCGACATGAACTTCACCGTCGCCGACGGCGAGGCGGTGGCGCTGGTCGGCGCCAATGGCGCCGGCAAGTCGACGTTCCTGAAGGCGCTGGTCGGCTTGAATGACGAACGCAAGGGCTCGGTGCATTTCGACGGCGTCGATATCTCGCAGATGCCGGCCGAGGACGTCTCGCGGCTCGGGCTCATCATGGTGCCCGAGGGCCGGCTCTTGTTCGACTCGCTGACCATCGAGGAGAACCTCCTGATGGGCACGGTGAACCGGCGCAAGGGCAGCTGGACGCTGCGGCGGGTGTTCGACCTGTTCCCGATCCTAGAGGAGCGGCGGCGGATGTTTCCCGGCCAGCTCTCCGGCGGCCAGCAGCAGATGGCCGCGATCGGCCGCGCGCTGATGTCGAACCCGCGGCTGCTGTTGTGCGACGAGATTTCGCTCGGGCTCGCGCCTGTGATGGTCGAGCAGATCTATCGCTCGTTTGCCGACATTCGCGGCGAGGGCACTGCCGTCGTGCTCGTCGAGCAGGACGTCAACCGCGCGCTCGCGGCGTCGGAACGGATCTATTGCCTGTTGAAGGGGCGGGTGTCGCTGACCGGCCCGGCGCAGGGACTGCAGCCCGAACAGCTGACGCATGCCTATTTCGGCAACTAGAAGACTGATGAAACATGATCTGGGTTGAGACATTGATCAACGGTGCCTTGCTGGGCGGGCTCTACGCGCTGCTCGGCATCGGCCTCGCCTTGGTGTTCGGCGTGATGCGTGTCGTCAACATCGCGCACGGCGAGTTCATGGTGCTGAGTGCGTTCTGCGCCGTGCTGCTCGCCAATCTGTTTCCGCAGGTCCCGCCGCTGTTGATGCTGATCCCGGTGATCGCGCTGTCGTTCGGCGTTGGATGGCTCTACCAGGCTGTCATCGTCAACCGCGTCGTGACCTCGCCCGATCCGCTGTCGCCGTTGCTCCTGACCTTCGGCGTCTCGGTGATCCTTCGCAACGTGATGGTCGAGGTGTTCGGCGCCGACGTGCGCAGCCTGCAGGTCGGCGAACTCTCCCGCGCCAGCCTCGAAATCGCCGGCCTCAATATCGGAATCATGCCGCTGCTGACGCTGGTGCTCGCCGCACTGCTGTTCATGACGCTGCAGCTCATCCTGCGCCATACCGAGTTCGGGCGGATCGTGCGCGCCACCGCCGACCGCCGCGACATCGTCCGGCTGTCCGGGGTGAAGCCCGACCGGGTCTACAATTATGTGATGGGCCTGTCGCTGGCGCTCGGCGCGATCGGTGGCGTGCTGCTCGCGGTGCGTTCGAGCTTCACGCCGTTCTCCGGCGCCGAACGCCTCCTGATCGCGTTCGAGGTCGTGGTGCTCGGCGGGCTCGGCTCGTTCTGGGGCGCGCTGCTGGGCGGCGTCGCGCTCGGCATGGCGCAATTGATCGGGCTGAAGATCGATCCAAATGCGGGGCTGCTCTATGCGCATCTGTTGTTCTTCATCATGCTGCTGATCCGGCCGTCGGGCCTGGTGTCGAGCAGGGTATGATCCCGATGCCGACACGGACCATTCTGCTGGCCAGCGCCGTCGCTCTCGTCGCGGTGATCGCTGGTGCCCCCTTCGTGCTGAACGAAGGCGTTCTGCGGCTCGCGACCGAGTGCCTGCTGCTGCTGACCATGGCGCAGATGTGGAACCTGCTGGCGGGCTATGCCGGGCTGGTGTCGCTCGGCCACCAAGTCTTCATCGCCTTCGGCGCCTACGCGCTGTTCCTGACATCTAGCTGGCTCGGGGTGACGCCGATCTGGGTCCTGCCGATCGCGCCGCTGGTCGCCGCTGCGGTCTCCGCCATCATCGCCTTTCCGCTGTTCCGGCTGCGCGACGCCTATTTCTCGATCGCGATGTGGGTGTTCGCCGAGATCATCGGCGCCTTCACCATGAAATCGCAGGCGGTCGGCGGCACCTCCGGGCTGCCGCTCGCCACCAGCAAGCTGATCGATTTCGACTGGTTCGAGCCGACCCTGTTCTGGCTCGCGGGCGGTCTGACGCTTCTGACCATCGGAGCGCTGTACCGGTTGATGACCTCGAGCTTCGGGCTCGGGCTGATGAGCGTGCGCGACAATGATCTCGCGGCGATGAGCGTCGGCGTCGACGTCCGGCACAACCGCTTCGTTGCCTTCGTGCTCTCGGCGGCCGGATGCGGACTGGCCGGTGCGTTGAGCTTCATGGGCAATCTGTTCATCGCGCCGCTCGCGGCATTCGACGTCAACTGGTCGGTCTACATGATGTTCATCGTGATCATCGGCGGCATCGGAACCCTGGAAGGGCCGATCCTGGGCGTCATCATCTTCTTCGGCCTGCGCGAATTGATGACCGGACCGCTCGGACTGTCCGGCGGCTGGTATCTGGTCGGGCTCGGCATCATCGCCGTTGTCGTGATGATGGTGGCGCCGCGCGGCATCTGGCCGGTCCTGCGCGACCGCCTCGGCGTGCGGTTGCTGGACGTGCACCGCACCTCGCCGCGCCCCGCCGGGGCCGCGATCGAGCCGGGGCCTTCGGAGCAGGTGGCTGGATAAGGCTTCACGCCGTCGCCGTTGCTTGTATTCTGGCGGCTCCAGTTTTGAGGAGAGGGCGCAATGGCGCTGATATCGCGGGTTGGCGGATGGGCATTGGCCGGTCTGGTTGCGGTGACGCTGGCGGCGCCGCCGCCCGCGCGGGCCGAGCGCCGAATGTGGCCGCAGGTCGCCGCCATGCACCCGATGGACGGGCTCACCACGGACGAGATCCGCTCCGTCTCCGACATCCTCCGCGCTGCCGGCAAGTTCGACGACGCCACCCGCGTCGTCTCGATGACGATTGAGGAGGATCCCAAGGACGAGGTGCGGGCGTGGCGGCCCGGACAGCCGTTCGCGCGCCGTGCCGTCGCGACGCTGCTGAGCGGCGGGCATCTCTATGAAGCGCACATCGATCTCGCCGCGCGGAGCCTGCTCGGCTGGGACGAGGTCAGGGATCATGAGGCCGCGCTGACGATCGACGAACTGATGTCCGCCGGCGATTTGCCGAAGCAGGACCCGCGCTGGGTCGCCGCGATGGCGAAGCGCGGCATCACCGATTTCCGCAACGTGCTGTGCCTGCCGCTGACGGTCGGTCCGGTGACCGATCCCGCCATGAAAGGCCGCCGCCTGCTCAACGTTCCCTGCGTCGATACCTCGGGCGCCGCCAACAATCTCTGGGGCAAGCCGATCGAGAACCTGTTCGCCCAGGTCGATCTCAAGAGCAAGACGGTTCTGTCGGTGACCGATCTCGGCGTGGTGCCACCGCCGCCGCAGACGCCGTCGCACGCCTATGCCGACTCCGGAAAATATCGCAAGCCGCCGAAGCCGATCGAAATCACAGCGCCCCAGGGCAGCAACGTGAAAGTGGAGAGCGGCCAGGTGCGCTGGGACAACTGGTCGTTCCATGTCCGGCTCGAGCCGCGCGTCGGCGCGGTGCTGTCGCTGATCCGCTACGACGATCACGGCACGTTGCGCGACATCGCCTACCAGATCTCGGCGAGCGAGATGTTCGTGCCCTACATGGATCCGGCCGAGACCTGGTCGTTCCGCGCCTACATGGATATCGGCGAATACGGTTTTGGCGTGCTCTCCAGCGAATTGCAGCCCGGTGCCGACTGCCCCGAAGGCGCGCATTTCCTCGACCTGACGATCTCGGACACCAAGGGCATGCCTGTGGTCTCCAAGGGAGCGGTCTGCATCTTCGAGCGCCCGACCGGCGATCCGATTTGGCGCCACAGCGAGCTGATCAACAATACCGCCGAGGTGCGGCCGAACAACGAGCTGGTGGTGCGGATGGCGCCGGTGGTCGGGAACTACGATTATCTGGTGGATTATGTGTTCGACCGCGCCGGCAACATCGACGTGAGACTCGGTGCTTACGGCATCGATGCAACCAAGGGCGTGGCGAGCCGCAACCTGAGCGACCCGACGGCCGCGCAGGATACAGCCTATGGAACGCTGATCGACGAGCGGCTGCTTGCGGTCAATCACGATCACTACATGACGTTCCGGATCGACATGGACGTCGACGGCACCCCGAACCGGCTGGTCGAGGATCGCTTCAGCGTCCGGCGGCTGGAGCAGGGCCAGCGCAAGAGCCTCTGGCAGGTCGAGAGCAAGCCGGTCGCGACCGAGGGGCCGATCACGATGCCGCTGAACGCGGCGCAGTTCAGGGTCGAGAGCACGGGCAAGACCAACAAACAGGGATATCGCACCAGCTATCAGCTGATGCCCGGTCACTCCGACGTCTCATTGCTCGCCAATGACGATCCGATCCAGCTCCGCGCAGGCTTCAGCGCCTACACGCTGTGGAGTTCGGCCTACGCCAAGGACGAGCGATACGCGGCGGGCATGTATCCGAACGGAAATGCGGATGTCGATGGCCTGCCGAAATGGACCGCGGCGAAGCGGCCGATCGAGGACCGCGACCTCGTGCTGTGGTACACGGTCGGCTTCCGCCACGTGCCGCGCGCCGAGGATTGGCCCGTGATGCCCGGCCTGTGGCACGGCTTCCGGCTGCGTCCGTTCAACTTCTTCGATCGCAATCCGGCGCTCGACGTGCCGCCGGCGGTCGAGGCCAAGGACACGACCAAAGGTACGAAATGAGCGGGCGTGTGGATCGCATCGCTGTGGTCGCCGGCGCCGTGCTGGCGTTGTTGGCGGCACAGTCGGCCGCGCGCGGCGCAGCGGCCGAAAGCAGCGCTGATGATGCATCCTTGCTCTATCTGAGCAGCAACGACTGGGAGCGGCAATCCGCCCCGCGCAAGGTCGCGCTGGCGGCCGACTTCATGCGGATCTTCTGCACCGACCAGCGCATGTCCGCGGCATCGCTGGCCGATTGCCTTGATCACAATGAGAAGGACGGCGCGCCGTTCGAGCGCGCCATGGCCTGTGTCAGTGCGCTGTCAGCCGGCCGCTGAGAGGCCGGCGTCGATCCCCTCGGCGATCCGGGACACGTCGGCTGTGGTGAGAATGAGGGGCGGCGACAGGATCAGGTTGTTGCCGGAGACGCGCAGCATCACGCCGGCCTCGTAGGCACTGTCGGCGACCTTCGCCATCGTCTTCTTGTCCGCGGGCTTCTTGCTGGCGCGATCGGCCACCAATTCGAGCGCGGCCATCAGGCCCTTGCCCCTGACGTCGCCGACCAGGGGATGTTTGGCCTTGAGCTGCGCCAGCGCGGAGGCGAGTTCCTTGCCGCGCGCCGCGGCATTCTCGTCGAGCCTGAGACGGCGCGTCTCGGCCAGCGCCGCAAGGCCCGCGGCGCAGCCGACCGGATGGCCCGAATAGGTGTAGCCATGGCCGATCGAGCCGAACGTGCTTGTGTCGGCCTCGAAGGTCTCCGCGATCTGTTCGCCGATCAGCGTCGCGCCGAGCGGGAAATAGCCCGAGGTGATCGCCTTGGCCATCGTCATCATGTCGGGCTTCACGCCCCACAGTCGCGAGCCCGACCACGCGCCGGTGCGGCCGAAGCCGGTGACGACCTCGTCCGCGATCATCAGGATGCCGTGACGGTCGCAGATCTCGCGCGCCAGCTTCATAAAACTGTCCGGCGGCACGATCACGCCGCCGGCGCCGAGCACCGGCTCCATGATAAAGGCAGCGATGGTGTCGGCGCTCTGGAATGTGATCTCCTCCTCCATCGCCGCCGCGCAGAGCTGCGCGAGTTTTGCGGGATCGGTCTCGTTGAAGGGATTGCGATAGGTCGACGGCGCGGGAATGTGGAACACGCCCGGCAGCATCGGCTCATAGTTGCGGCGGAAATTGGTATTGCCGTTGACGGAGGCGCCGCCGAAATGGGTGCCGTGATAGCCCTTCTTCAGCGCCAGGAACTTGCTGCGGTCGGCCTGGCCCTTGATCTTCCAGTATTGCCGCGCCAGCCGCAGCGCCGTCTCGACCGAGTCCGATCCGCCCGAGGTGAAGAAGGCGCGCACCATGCCCTCCGGCTTGAACCATTCGGTGAGCTCGTAGGCGAGCTCGATCGCGGGACCGCTCGAGGTGCCGCGGAAGCCCGAATAATACGGCAGGGCGCTGAGCTGGTCCGCGATCGCCTGCTTGATCGGATCGCAGCTGTAGCCGAGATTGACGTTCCACAGGCCGCCGACTGCATCGATCACGGTCTTGCCGTCGATATCGGTGACTTCAACGTCTTCGCCCTTCATCACGATCCGCGGCGGCTGCGCCCGCATCTCGGCGGGATGGGCCATCGGGTGCCAGATCGGCTTAGCGTTGTTCTCAACCAGGAAGTTTCTGTCGCGCATGATCGCTCTCTGTCCGGCTGGAGCCGTTTCCGTTCCGATGGAATCGGAACGGGGCTCCAGACTCTAGTCTTGACGCGTTTTCTTCACGCGAACCGGTACCCACTTCGCTCGAAAACGCTTTAGTCGAATTGCAGCCCGAAATGCCGCAGCGCCTCGCTGTAGGACGCGGCCGGGCTGCGCACGTCGAACAGCACGGTGCGCATGTTGCATGCGGCGGCGCCCGTGATGTTGCGGCGCTGATCGTCGACGAAGACGCAATCTTCCGCCTGCAGCGCCAATTCGTCCAGCACGCTTTGGTAGGCGCGGGGGTCGGGTTTCAGGATCCCGGTATGGGTGGCGTCGACGATGGTGTCGAAACGCTTGAGGATGGGAAGGCGGCTGCGAAAATCTTCGCCATAGAACAGGTCGAGCTCGTTCGAGAGGATGGCGAGCCGGAATCCGGCGTCGGCGGCGATGTCGATCGCACGCGCCGCCTCGGGGCGGATCACGGTGCCGGGATCGGCGCCGCGCGCACGTTTCACGAAGGTTTCCATGTCGCGCCAGTCTTCGCCGAGCATGCACCCGACCTCGCGGCTGCGGGTCAGCCAATAGTCGCGCTCCGAAATCTCGCCATGCTGCATGGAAGTCCAGAGCGGATCGCTGTCGGGCGCGAACGGCCCGAGCCATTTCAGCGTGCAGGGGGCGAGCCCGAGCGCGCGCTCGGTCAGGTCATGAGTCTCGAACAGGGTTTTTGAGATCACCCCGCCGAAGTCGAGCACCAGCGCCTGGGCGAGCGGCCGCCTCATGCGGCAACCGTGGTGCGGCCGGGTGGGACAATGCCGGTCGCGACCCAGCGGTCGAAGATGCCGAGCACGGTTTCATTGAACGCCGCGCTGTTGATGTGGTCCTTGATCTCGTGCAGCTCGACCGGCGGTTCGACCGCCGAGCGCATCGCCTCGACAAAGGCAGAGAGGGCATCCGGATCGTGCAGGGCTTCGCCTTCGCGGTCCCATTGCTGGATGCCGCCGGCCGGCAGCACGAAGGCGACCGGTGCGCTGGCGCGGGACAGTTTCTCCGCAATCGCCTGTGCGATCCGGCGGCGATCGGCGGACCCCGACGTCGCCGACGCAAGCAGCCGGTTATGGGCGTGGAACGGACGATCTGACAGCTCGTCCGGAACGCCAAGCCATGCCGGGAAATCCACCATGTCGATCGCCCCGGGCGCGACAATCTGCGGAATGCCGGCTCTGCCCGCATTCTCCAGCCTGTCAGCGCCGGAATTGACCACCGAGCCGGTGAGCTGGTTGGCGACCTCCTGCAGACTGAGGTCCAGCACCGCGGCGAAGCCGCCTTGCGCGGCGATCGATTCCATGGCGCGACCGCCCATGCCTGTGGTGTGGAAGACGACGACCTCGTAACCGCGCCGTTCGAGCTGCGGCTTGAGCTCGACCATGTAGCGCAGGCAGCTCTTGCCAAGCGAGGTGATCGCAACGACCGGCCGGTCCCGGCCAGGCCTGATCGCGCTTTTCGCCGCGCCGACGATCGCGCCGCAGGCCTGCGACAGCACGGCGGTGCAGGTGCCGTTGAGGCCATAGAGGCCGCCGGCCCACAGGATCATCATCAGATCGGCGGCGACGCGCTCGGGCGGGATCAGATGCGAGAAGGCGACGGTCGAGACGATCAGCTTCGGTAGGCCGAGCGGCAGCGCCTGCGCGACGTCGAGCGCAAGGTCGGTTCCCATCGTGCCGCCGATTGCGATCACGCCGTCGATGGAATCGCGCTCTGCGAGCTCGCGGGCCAGATTGGCGGCGCCAACCGCCATCAGGGACATCGCGGAGTTCTCGTCGCCGCTGGAGGCAATCGCCGCGATCGTGGTCTCTGCGGCGGCGGCCACCGCATGCTTGTCATGCGCCACCTCGTACGGCGGATCGCCGAGCACGCTGATGTCCATCATGATGGTTTGGCCGCCGGCACGCGCGATGCACTCGCTCATGAACAGCAGTTCGTCGGCCTTGGTGTCTCCAGTACCGATCAGGAGAATGCGGGGCTGCGTAATCTCGGACATGACCTTCGGCTCGCCGGCGGGCGTAAGGGAGGGTGACAACCGGTTTGCATAGCGCAGGCGGAGCGCTCGGCCATCGTGCGATCACGCTATGGGGACGGCGCCTGCCGTGACATCCACCTATCGGTTGATTGCTGGCAAAGCCTTGATTTGGCGAGGATTGCGTCATGTGAGCAGGTCCGCCGAGGGGCCGCTCCGTCACCACAAATGGTTAGCATGCAGCAAGCCCAGATCGATCGACTACGGTCGGCCGCCATTCCGGCCCAGCACCTCTTTATCGGCGGCCGGCCGATGCCGTCGCTCAGCGAGGCACGGCTCGACGTCGTGTCGCCGATCGACGGCCAGGTGCTGACCACGATCGCCGATGGCGATGCAGCCGATATCGACCGTGCGGTGAAACGCGCCCGAGATGCGTTCGAGCACGGAGCATGGTCGCGCGCGGCGCCGGCGCAACGCAAGAAAGTGCTGCTGCGCTTCGCCGATCTGATCGAACAGCACGCGCTCGAGATCGCGGTGCTCGGCGTGCGCGACAACGGCACCGAGATCGGCATGGCCTACAAGGCCGAACCGCTGTCGGCGGCGGGCACCATCCGCTACTACGCCGAAGCGATCGACAAGGTCTATGGCGAGATCGCACCGACCTCAGGTGACGTCCTCGGGCTGGTGCATCGCGAGCCGCTTGGTGTCGTCAGCGTGATCGTGCCCTGGAATTTCCCGCTGATGATCGGCGCATGGAAGATCGGCCCGGCGCTCGCCGCCGGAAACTCGGTCGTGGTCAAACCGCCTGAGCTTGCGTCGCTCACGCTGTTGCGGCTTGCCGAGCGCGCCACGGAGGCGGGTCTGCCGGACGGCGTGCTCAACGTCGTCACCGGCCGCGGCGCATCGGCCGGCGAGGCGCTCGCGCTGCATATGGATGTCGACGCGCTCGCCTTCACCGGCTCGGGGGCGGTTGGCCGGCGGCTGCTGGAATGCTCGGCGCGATCAAATCTCAAGCGCGTCCACCTCGAGCTCGGCGGCAAGTCGCCCAACATTGTCTTTGCCGATGTGCCCGACATCAAGCTGGCGGCCAAGGTCTCGGCGAACGGTATCTTCCGCAACTCGGGCCAGGTCTGCGTGGCCGGCTCGCGGCTGCTGGTGCAGTCCTCGATCTACGATCGTTTCATGGACGAGCTGCTCGCCGCCACCACAAAGCTCAGGGTCGGCGATCCCCTCGAACTGACCTCGGATATCGGTGCTGTCGCGAGCAAGGTGCAGCTGCGCAAGAACCTGGACGCCGTTGCCCGCGCGGAACAGCAGGGCGCGAAGCGGCTGATTGGCGGCGAGCAGATCCGCGCCGAGAGCGGCGGCAATTTTATGGCGCCCGCGATCCTCACTGAGGTGACGCCGTCGATGGAGGTCTGGCGCGAGGAGGTGTTCGGCCCGGTGCTGTCAGTCACGCGGTTCGACGGCGAGGAAGATGCCATCACGCTCGCCAATGCGACGCCGTATGGACTTGCATCGGCGGTGTGGACCAGCCGCCTGGCAACGGCGCATCGCATGGTGCGCGCCATCAAGGCCGGCGTCGTGCACGTCAACACCTATGGCGGCGCCGACATCACGGTGCCGCTCGGTGGCTTCAAGCAATCCGGCTTCGGACGTGACAAGTCGCTGCACGCGCTCGACGCCTATACCGACCTCAAGACCGCCTGGATCGCGCTATGACAACTGCAACGACTGAGCGCAGCGGCGTTCTGAACCGATTGCTCGATGCCGAGCAGGAGCGCTTCCGGGCGCTGCATCCGCGATCGGCGGCGGCCTGGCAGCAAGGCAGGGAGCACTATCTTTATGGTGGCCCGTCGCACTGGATGCGGCGCTGGGCCGGCGGTTTTCCGATCTATGCAGAGGAAGCGCAGG
Source organism: Bradyrhizobium sp. 26S5 (assembly GCF_036923295.1). Taxonomy (NCBI): domain Bacteria; kingdom Pseudomonadati; phylum Pseudomonadota; class Alphaproteobacteria; order Hyphomicrobiales; family Nitrobacteraceae; genus Bradyrhizobium; species Bradyrhizobium sp. 26S5. Next base: position 3,597,283 of record NZ_CP145948.1, read on the forward strand.
GCGCGCATATCAGGGATATCGACGGACGCGACTACGTCGATTTCTGCCTCGGCGACACCGGCGGCATGTGCGGACACGCGCCGGAGGCGGTGACGGAGGCCGCTCTGGCTCAGCTCAAGCGCGGCGCGACCATGATGCTGCCGACGGAGGACAGCCTCTGGGTCGGGGCGGAGCTGTCGCGCCGCTTCGGTCCGAAATACTGGACATTGACGACGTCGGCGACTGATGCCAACCGCGCCGCGATCCGCATCTCGCGCATGATCACCGGCTGGCGCAAGGTGCTGGTGTTCTCCGGCTGCTACCATGGCGGCGTCGAGGAGGCGCATGTCGAGATCCGCGACGGCCGCGTCGGCTTGCGCAACATGATCCACCCCAACGGCATCGATCATGACGCCGTGAGCCGGGTCGTCGAGTTCAACGATGTCGCTGCGCTGGAGGCGGCGCTTGCGCAAGGCGATATCGCCTGCGTGCTGACCGAGCCGCTGATGACGAATTTCGGCATGATCCCGGTCGACCCCGGCTTCCACAGCGCATTGCGCGACCTGACCCGCCGCGCCGGCACCGTCCTGATCATCGACGAGACCCACACATTGTCGTGCGGACCGGGCGGCTATACCGAGAGCCACGGGCTCGAGCCCGACATCTTCGTCGCGGGCAAGGCGATCGCGGGGGGCATCCCCGCCGGCGTGTTCGGTCTCAGCGAGGACATAGCCGAGCGGCTCTGGACAATCGTCCCCCACGTCAATCCGCGCGAGCGGCAGTCCGCGCATCTTGGGTTCGGCGGCACGCTCGCCGGCAACGCGCTGACGGTTGCGACCATGCGCGCGGTGCTGGAGAAGGTGCTGACGCCTGCGAATTACGAGCGGATGATCGGAACCGCGACCTGGCTTGCGCAGGAAGCCCGCGGGCTGATCGACGCGGCCGGTCTGCCCTGGCACGTTACCCAGATCGGCGCGCGCGCCGAGATCATGTTCATGCCACGGCCGCCGCGCAGCGGCGCCGACGTCATTGCGAGCCGGCAGCCCGATCTCGAGACCTTGCTGCATGCGTTCTACATGAACGAGGGCATTCTGGTCACCCCGTTCCACACCATGTTGCTGATGTGTCCGGCGACGTCGGCGCGGGATGTCGACAGGCACACGGCGGCCTTCGCGCGGTTCATCGATCTGCTGCGAGGGGCGGGAGCAATCTGATGCAGGCGCTTCCGTTCAATCTCGACGGCCGGGTCGCCGTCGTCACCGGCGGCGGCCGCGGGATCGGCGCCGCCATCGTGACGCGGCTCGCGCAGGCCGGTGCGACCGTGGTGATCGCCAACCGGACGCGTGAGGTGGCCGAGGCGCTGGCACGCGAGCTGGCGGCTGATGGACGGGCGGCGCATTGCGTCCCGTTCGACAGGCTCGACCGGAGCAGCTTGCGCACGATGGTCGACGGCGTCGCTGCCCAGCATGGCCGGCTCGACATCGTCGTGCACAATGCCGGCGGCTGCCCATGGGCCTCGCTTGAGGAGCTCGATGAAGCGAAGCTCGACGAGACGCTGGCGCTGAATCTGAACGCCAGCATCTGGCTCGCACAGGCCGCGATTCGACATATGCGCGCGATCGGCTTCGGGCGCATCCTCGTGACATCGTCAGTGTCGGCGCGCGTTGCGATGGGCGGCGGTGCGCATTACTCGGCGGCGAAGGCCGGCGTCAACGCGTTCATCCGAGGCGCCGCGTTCGAGCTGGCGCGCGACGGCATCACCGTCAATGGCGTCGAGGCCGGCTTCATCGAAAAGCCGGGCCGCGGCACCATGAGCGTGCCGGAGAACAAGGCGAAGCTCGAACGCTTCATTCCGATGGGACACATGGGCAGCGCCGACGACATCGCCTGCGCGATGCTCTATCTCGCTTCCGCTGAGGCCAGATACGTCACCGGGCAGACCATCGTCGTCGACGGCGGCTCGACGCTGCCGGAGACCGGATTTGCTGTCGAACGGCAGTGGGGACTCTAGATGAGCATGATCTTTTCGGAAAACCGGCTTCCACTTTTCCGGATCATGCTCTGATGCCGCGGCTGGAAGGAAAGACGGCGCTGGTGACGGGCGCAGCCACGGGGATCGGCCGGGCCACGGCGGTGCTGCTGGCACTGAGCGGCGCGCGCGTCGTGTTGTTCGGCCTCGGCGACGCCGAGCTTCAGGCCGCTGCGGCCGAATGCGGAGGGCAGGCGATCCATGGCGACGTCACCCGGCCGGACGACATTGCCAAAGCCGTCGCCGCCTGCGGCGCGTGGCTCGACATCGTCGTCAATGCCGCCGGCCTGATCGTGCCGGATAGCCCCTCGAGCGTCTCCGACGAGGTGTGGGCGAGGACGCTCGACGTCAACCTCACGGGGACCATGCGGGTCTGCCGCGCATCGCTGCCGCTGCTGCGGCAGCGCGGCGGCGCGATCGTCAACATCGCCTCGGTTGCTGCGTTCAATGCCAGCCCGGATAGCGCAAGCTACGCGGCCAGCAAGGCGGCGGTCGTCGCCTATACGCGCTCGCTGGCCTACGCGCACGGTGCCGACGGCATCCGCGCCAATGCCGTGGCGCCGGGCTGGGTGCGAACGCCGATGAGCGCCTATGAGATGCAGCTGCTCGCGGACCAGAACGGCACCACCGCCGATGCCGAGTTTCGCGGCGTCGAACGACGGATCGCGCTGGGACGGATGGCCGAGCCCGCCGAGATCGCCGCGTGCTGCCTGTTCCTCGCCTCCGACGAGGCGTCGTTCGTGACCGGGGCGGTGCTGGTCGCCGATGGCGGCGGCCGCTCGCCGACGCAGAACCGCGCAGTCTAGAACGTCGCGCGGCTTGTCGCGGGCAGGCGGCACCTTGCTATGAATCGGCGGATTTGGCAGTCTCGCGCCGTCACGTCATTCGATCGAGGGCGTTATGCAAAAGTCATTTTCCGTGATCATTGCCGCAGCCGCTTCAATCGTCGTTCTGTCCTCGACGGCGGCGCGATCCGGCGACTATCCGTTTGGCGATCCGCCGTACCGGCTGGATTACGTGCAGGAGCCTCAGATCGAATCGGGCTGCTGGAAATGGAATTGGCAGCTGTACCAGTGGCAGGATCGCTGCCCGGTCTACATCTATCCCAAGGCTTACATGTTCTCGCGATCGTCGCGCGCCGTGCTCCGCACCAAGGGGTGAGGAGCAGCTCGGCCGCCTGAAGCGCGCCGCGTCACGCCATGAGGTGCAACGCGGAGCACGTGCACTTACGAGTGCGCGATGGTGCAGGCCACCTGGTGGTGCTTGCCGAAGTTGAGCAGCGCGTTTTCCCGGAAGCCGTCCAGCCAGATGCCGCGACCGGCATATCGATAACCGACCCCCATCGGAACGTGCCGCACATGGACGCCGCCACGGCCGGTGAGCAGGGAGGCCGTGACCACTTCGCCCTCGACCGACACGGCGCGTGGGCACAGCGGATATTGATGGCCGTTCTCGCAGGTGAACACGATCTCGGTGCAGCTGCCGACCGGTGCCTTCGTGATCAAGCCGAGATCCGCAGCCGCCGCAGGCCCCGAATTGCCTGATAGCGCTGCACTCAAAGCCAAGATGCCTGCGACCGCGTAGCAAAACCGAATACGCATCAGTGCCCCCTCGTCCAGCGATAGGCTAAGTAAATTGAGAAAATATCTGACGCCAAATGAGCAAAAAAACCCTCAGAGGTCAAACCGGTCCCGCGCTCGTCCGGCCCCATCCGTCGACTGCCCGTGCGCTTTGCGGCCTGGTGTTGCGCCCGAAGCGGCGCGCCAAGGCACGTTGCAGCGGGATCGGAGCGTCAGGTGTTGCAGGTTTGCTGCAGTGAGTCTGAATTCGGCTGGAAGCTGTCGGGAAGCGTTAACGTGCTTTTACTGGCCACAATTGGTCTGCAAGTGATGTGACGTATTGAGCCGTGTTCCGGGGGCTGCGTCGAACGCGCTGACCGGACCGCATCACGAATGCATTCGGACGAACATCGGGGGTGGGAATGAACTTCCGTGGTGGCATTGCACGTTCGCTCCTCATCGCGATGATCGCCTCGCTGCCATCCCTGATGGCGCACGCACAGACGCCGTCGCCTCAACCGGCGAACAGCCGGGCAGCGGCGGTGCAGCCCGGCGAGGGCGATCAATCCTTTTCCGGCCCGAGCTTCCGCAAGGGCCTGTGGCGCTTCGTGCGAACGCTCGATGTCGCCAGGACCGCCAACAAGAACTTCAAGTATCGGGTGGTCAACGCGGAAACGACGCGCTGTGTCGACCCGACCCACGCCATGAAGGCGACCTTTGCGTCGGGACCGGTCGGAAGCTGCGTTTCGGACAAGCCGGAGAAGGTCGGCAATCAATACACCTTCGGGCACCGCTGCGATTACATGGGCACGGTCAGCACGGTCATCACCGTGCGTAGCGACGAGGCCTATATCGAGCTGAACGAGGTCAGCACCGGCGAGCACCCCAGGACCGACACGGTGGTCGCGACGAGGATTGGCGATTGCGATGACGGGAGCGCAGCCAAGCCTGAAAAATCCGCTGCGGCGGCTTTGCAGCACTAGCTGGCAATCAGACGGCAGGTGGTGGCGGACGAGGCGTCCGTTCGTCCACTACGGCGCAGACGCGGCGATTCTTTTCGAGCCGAAGCTGCCTCGGCCTGAAAGCAACCCGGCATTCACCGTATTTGGTGCAAGAGCTCGGGAGAGCTTTGAGCAAAGGCTAAGCATTTACGGGGTCTTAACACGAGATGCTCCTGAATGATGTGAGGTTGGGCGTGCCGCTTCAAGTGAAGTCACGCGATCCGCATCGTGCGGCCGATAGGGACTCAACAAATGACATCGCGTGAGGGCTTCGGGCCGTCGAAGGTCTTCGCATCCACGCTTGGCGTCGTGACCGCGCTTTCCGTGTCCTTGCTCGCGCCCTCGGGCGCCGTGGCGGAGGAGGGATTCAGCGGACCGACCTTCCGAAAAGGGATGTGGCGCTTCGTGCGGACGCTGGAGATCGCCACGTCCTCGAACGTCCGGCAAAAGCTGCTCGAGCGCGAAATGACGCGCTGTGTCGATCCAACCCAGGCGATGAAGGCGACCTTCTCATCTCCATCAGTTGGAAATTGCCACTCTTCGCGGCCGGAGAAGATCAACAACAAATACGTCTTCTCCAACAGATGCGACTATCTGGGGCCGGTCAGCACCGTCATCACGGTTCTCAGCGACGAGGCCTATACCGAGGTCAACCAGACCAACGTTGGTCAGGCGCCGCGGACCGACCGGGTGGTTGCCCGCCGGATCAGCGATTGCCACGAGGACCGGGCTTCGCTCGGCCAGCCGGCCGCCGAACCGGGCGAGGTGCTGCAGCAGGACTCAGGCGAAGGCGAGCCGCTCTAACGCAATTGGTCTGCGCGAGCAGGATCCGATCGCCCGCTGCACCATCAGATCTTCTGCTGCCCGCCTGGTGCACTGACCTTGACGGTGATCTTCTGAATTTCGGTTCGGCCGCCCTGATACTTGACCTCGATGGTCAGGGCGTCATCGCCGAGGAATTCCGGCGGCGCCTTGTAGAAGGCGACATAGGCGGGCACCTCGAGCGCCAGGCAGGCCTTGTAGTTCGTGGCTTTCGCCTTCGCCGACTTCACCACAACCTTTCCGGCAGCCGGCGGAGTGACCAGGCGGATGGTCGGCAGCGGCCCCGACGTGCAATCAGGTAACACGTTAAGATAGAGGCCAATCTGGGTGTCCCGGTTGGCCAGGGCCCGAACCTGGCGTTCGACCGTGCTCTCCTGCGGGACCGGTTGTGCCGGGGCTTGCGCGGCCGCCGCGCCGAAACAGCCCCAAATCAAGACAGCGACACAAGCCTGAAGAAGAATCACCCGCATCGACCGCTCCACATCGCCGGCAAGGACGAACAGGGCCGGGCAAATACTGCCTTTCGGCCAAGTCAAAACGGCTAAGCCGTTGTTCTTCCAGCTTCGACCTGTTCGATCTTTACCACACCTGAACGGAAAGCATTGATTAACCAAATACATTTCTTGACCGGGGGGAGGGTTAACAATAGCCTAAAACTCAATTTTTCTACAATTTTTCCACTAATCGCATTTTTGCGGGGTTGATAATGCAGGGTTCGTTTCAGGTCGCTCAGGCTACCGGCACCGGCAATTCCACCAATTCGGCTCCCATCCGTATTTACAAGCTGACGAAGCCACTGACGGATCAGGCCGTCGTCATCAACCTTGGATACGACCAGAAGGCGAAGGTCGATTTCACATCGATCGCCAACGAAAAGATCACACTGATCCATGTCGGCGAAAAGCTGATCATTCTGTTCGACAACCAGTCGACGGTCACGGTCGAGCCGTTCTTCGACTCCCGTGCCGATGGCCAGGGCAACATCACGATCGAGACGGCGCCCGGCCGCGACATCTCGGTCCAGGAATTCGCCAATCTGTTTCCGATCAGCACGGACACCTCCGTGTTGCCGGCGGCCGACAATGGCGGCAACTCGAATGGCAACGCGCAGGCGAGCGGTGCGGACTTCAGGCCGTTCGCGGTTGATCCGCTGGCTCCCCCGCCTCTCAATGTATTGGCGCCGCAGGAAGAACTGCCGCCGTCGGCGCCCGGCGGGCAGCCGACGGGCACGCAGCAGGCCAGCTTCCAGCCTAATGAACCCACTACGCCTTCCACCATTTCGCCTCCGACCATTTCCGGCGGCTCCGTACCGTCGCTGACCGTCGATGAGAGCTTCCTGGCCGCGGCGACCAATCATGGCGTTGCCGGTTCGGGATTGGGCCCCGCAGGGGCAACGGTCGCGACTGTGCAGGTGTCGTTTGACGTCACGACGCCCGGCGGCCAGCAGTCGCTGACCTACGCGCTGTCGGTCACGTCGCCGAACGAAGATTCCGGTCTGATCGATACCGCGACCGGTCAGCACGTCCTGCTGACGGTGAACGCGGCCGGCGTCGTGGAAGGGCGCACGGCGGTTGGTGGCGATCTTGTCCTCACGGTCTCGGTCGACGCAACAGGCCACGTGACGCTGACCGATCTGCGCGCTGTTCATGAGGGAACACCGGGCGACTTCAATGAAGGGATTACGCTGGCGTCGGGCCTGATCACGCTGACCGCCACCGTGACTGACAACAACAACCAGACGGCAAGCGCGAGCGTCGACATCGGTTCGCATCTGACGATCCTTGACGATGGTCCGGTCAACCCGACGGTGGTTGTGTCTGGCGTCGAGCCGGTGCTGCTGACGTTCGATGGCGGCCTGGCCGGCGGCAACTTCGTCGGCCCCCAGGATTCGCACGACACCAACGCTTCTCCGACCGTTGCTTCCGTGAGCTTTGCCGGCGCATTCACATTCGGCAATCTGAACGAGGCCGGTGCCGACGGCGGCGCAACGACGATCACATATGCGCTGCAGTTCCATGCCGGGTTCAGCGAAGGCGGCGCTTCCGGCCTGACGTCCGGCGGCCTGGCGATCCATCTGTACGAGAACGGCGGTGTCATCACCGGCTCGACGGCGCTCACGGAAGGCGGAATCACGGCGGCCAACACGGTGTTCACGTTGAGCGTAGACGCTGCGGGCGATGTGACGCTGACGCAGACGCATGCGATCGATCATACGCAGACGGACACCTACAGCGGCTCCTACATCAACGACATCAAGCAGCTCGCCGCGAACCTGATCGATCTGAAGGCAAGTGCGGTCACCACCGACGGCGACGGCGATTCGTCCCCCACAGTCACGGCGCTGCTTGATCTGGGTGGCAATATCCAATTCGGCGACGACGGTCCGCGAGCCCCGACGGTGACGGTGACGCCGACGGACTCGGAGTCGATGTCATCGGGAGAACTGCTGACGTTCGACGGCGGCCTGGCCGGCGGCAACTTCACCGGCTTCCAGGACTGGCACGACACCAACCCGTCGGCGACGATCGCGACGGAGGACTTCTCCGGTGTGTTCACCGTCAGCAATACCAATCTGTACGGTGCCGACGGCGCCGGCGCGACCATCGTCAACTACACGCTGGGCTTCCACACTGGCGTTGCCGACGGCAGCGCCAGCGGTCTGACCCATGCCGGCAGCACGATCTTCCTGTACGACGTCGGCGGTGTGATCACCGGCTCGACCTCGGCGACGGCAGGCGGCATCAACGCCGGCAACACGGTGTTCACGCTGAGCGTCGGTCTGACCACCGGCATCGTGACGCTGACGCAGCTCGAGTCGATCGACCATTCGCAGACCGATACCTACAACGGCTCGTATCTTTACGATGTCAAGCAGCTGGCTGCGAACCTGATCGACCTGAAGGCGAGTGCGTTCACGACCGACAGCGAAGGCGACAAGACGGTCCCGGTCTCGGCTTCGATCGACGTCGGCCACCAGATCCAGTTCGGCGACGATGGCCCGCAGACCCCGACGGTGACGCTTGCCGCGTTCACCGCACCGGTGCTGCTGACGTTCGACGGCGGCCTGGCCGGCGGCAACTTCACCGGCACCCAGGACTCGCACGACACCAATGCGTCGGCGACGGTCGCGACGGAGGACTTCTCCGGCGCGTTCACCATCAGCAATACCAATTTGTACGGCGCCGACGGTGCCGGTGCGACCACGATCAATTACGCGCTCGGCCTGCACAGCGGCGTTGCCGACGGCGTCGACAGCGGGCTGACCCATGCCGGCAGCGCGATCTTCCTGTACGACGTCGGCGGTGTGATCACCGGCTCGACCTCGGCGACGGCAGGCGGCATCAACGCCGGCAACACGGTGTTCACGCTGAGCGTCGGTCTGACCACCGGCATCGTAACGCTGACACAGCTCGAGTCGATCGATCACTCGCAGATCGACACCTACAACGGCTCCTATATCAATGATGTGAAGCAGCTGGCGGCAAACCTCGTCGATCTAACGGCGAGCGCGTTTACCACCGACAGCGAGGGCGACAAGACGGTGACGGCTTCGGCCTCGGTCGATGTCGGCCACCAGATCCAGTTCGGCGATGACGGCCCGCAGACCCCGACGGTGACGCTGGCCGCGTTCACGGCACCGGTGCTGCTGACGTTCGACGGCGGCCTGGCCGGCGGCAACTTCACCGGCACCCAGGACTCGCACGACACCAATGCGTCGGCGACGGTCGCGACGGAGGACTTCTCCGGCGCGTTCACGATCGGCAACACCAACCTGTACGGCGCCGACGGCGCCGGGGCGACCACGATCAACTACGCGCTTGGTTTGCACAGCGGCGTGGCCGACGGCAGCGCAAGTGGGCTGACCCATGCCGGCAGCACGATCTTCCTGTACGACGTCGGCGGTGTGATCACCGGTTCGACGTCGGCGACGGCGGGCGGCATCAACGCCGGCAACACGGTGTTCACGCTGAGCGTCGGTCTGACGACCGGCGTCGTGACGCTGACGCAGCTCGAGTCGATCGACCACTCGCAGACCGACACCTACAGCGGCTCGTACATCAACGACATCAAGCAGCTGGCGGCGAACCTCGTCGACCTGACGGCAAGTGCTTTCACGACCGACAGCGAGGGCGACACGACGGTGACGGCCTCGGCTTCTGTCGATGTCGGCCACCAGATCCAGTTCGGCGATGACGGTCCGCAGACCCCGACGGTGACGCTTGCCGCGTTCACCGCACCGGTGCTGCTGACGTTCGACGGCGGCCTGGCCGGCGGCAACTTCACCGGTACCCAGGACTCGCACGACACCAATGCGTCGGCAACGATAGCGACGGAGGACTTCTCCGGCGCCTTCACCATCAGCAACACGAATCTCTACGGTGCCGACGGTGCCGGCGCGACCACGATCAACTACACGCTGGGCTTCCACTCTGGCGTTGCCGACGGCGTCGACAGCGGTCTGATCCATGCCGGCAGCACGATCTTCCTGTACGACGTCGGCGGTGTGATCACCGGTTCGACGTCGGCGACGGCGGGCGGCATCAACGCGGGCAACACGGTGTTCACGCTGAGCGTCGGTCTGACGACCGGCATCGTGACGCTGACCCAGTTCGAGACGATCGACCACTCGCAGATCGATACCTACAGCGGCTCCTACATCAATGATGTCAAGCAGCTGGCGGCGAACCTCGTCGACCTGACGGCGAGCGCGTTCACGACCGACAGCGAGGGCGACACGACGGTGACGGCCTCGGCCGCGGTCGATGTCGGCCACCAGATCCAGTTCGGCGACGACGGCCCGCAGACCCCGACGGTGACGCTTGTCGCGTTCACCGCGCCGGTGCTGCTGACGTTCGACGGCGGCCTGGCCGGCGGCAACTTCACAGGCACCCAGGACTCGCACGACACCAACCCGTCGGCGACCGTCGCGACCGAGGACTTCTCCGCCGCATTCACGATCGGCAACGGCAGTCTGTACGGTGCTGACGGTGCCGGGTCCACGACCATCAGTTACACGCTCGGCCTGCACGCCGGCGTTGCCGACGGCAGCGCCAGCGGGCTGACCCATGCCGGCAGCACGATCTTCCTGTACGACGTCGGCGGTGTGATCACCGGCTCGACTTCGGCGACGGTAGGCGGCATCAACGCCGGCAACACGGTGTTCACGCTGAGTGTCGGTCTGACCACCGGCATCGTGACCCTGACGCAGCTCGAGTCGATCGATCATTCGCAGACCGATACCTACAACGGCTCCTACATCAATGATGTGAAGCAGCTGGCGGCGAACCTCGTCGACCTCACGGCGAGCGGATTCACCACAGACAGCGAGGGCGACAAGTCTGTCACGGCTTCGGCCACGATCGATGTCGGCCACCAGATCCAGTTCGGCGATGACGGCCCGCAGACCCCGACGGTGACGCTGGCGGCGTTCACGGCGCCGGTGCTGCTGACGTTCGACGGCGGCCTGGCCGGCGGCAACTTCACCGGCTCCCAGGACTCGCACGACACCAACCCGTCGGCGAAGATTGCGACGGAGAATTTCTCCGGCGCCTTCACCATCAGCAATGCCAATCTGTACGGCGCCGACAGCGCCGGTGCGACCACCATCAACTACACGCTCGGCCTGCATGCCGGCGTGGCCAATGGCAGCGCCAGCGGTCTGACCCATGCCGGCGGCACGATCTTCCTCTATCTCGACAGCGTGACCGGTGTGGTGACCGGCTCGACCTCGGCGACGGTCGGCGGCATCAACGCGGGCAACACGGTGTTCACGCTGAGCGTCGGTCTGACCACCGGCATCGTGACGCTGACGCAGTTCGAGACGATCGACCATGCGCAGACCGATACCTACAGCGGCTCGTACATCAATGATGTCAAGCAGCTGGCGGCGAACCTGATCGACTTGAAGGCGAGCGCCTTCACCACCGACAGCGAGGGCGACAAGACGGTGACGGCCTCGGCCTTGGTCGACGTCGGCCACCAGATCCAGTTCGGCGACGACGGCCCGCAGACCCCGACGGTGACGCTGGCCGCGTTCACCGCGCCGGCGCTGCTGACGTTCGACGGCGGCCTAGCCGGCGGCAACTTCACCGGCACCCAGGACTCGCACGACACCAATGCGTCGGCGACGATCGCAACGGAGAACTTCTCCGGCGCGTTCACCATCGGCAATACCAATTTGTACGGTGCCGATGGCGCCGGCGCGACCACGATCAACTATGCGCTCGGCCTGCACGCCGGCGTGGCCAATGGCAGCGCCAGCGGGCTGACCCATGCGGGCAGCACGATCTTCCTGTATTTCGACAGCGTGTCCGGCGTGGTGACCGGCTCGACCTCGGGGACGGTCGGCGGCATCAACGCGGGCAACACGGTGTTCACGCTGAGCGTCGGTCTGACCACCGGCATCGTGACGCTGACGCAGTTCGAGACGATCGATCACTCGCAGACCGACACCTACAGCGGCTCGTATATCAACGACGTCAAGCAGCTGGCGGCGAACCTGATCGATCTGACGGCGAGTGCGTTCACGACGGATCATGAAGGCGACAAGACGGTCACTGCCTCGGCCTCGATCGACATCGGCCACCAGATCGAGTTTGGCGACGACGGCCCGAAGGCGCCGACGGTGACGCTCTCGGGGTGTCCGGAGCCAGTGCTGCTGACGTTCGACGGCGGCCTGGCCGGCGGTAACTTCACCGGCGTCCAGGACTCGCAGGACACAAACCCGTCAAAGACGATCGCAACGGAGGATTTCTCCGGTGCGTTCACGATCGGCAATACCAATCTGTACGGCGCCGACGGCGCCGGTGCGACAACGGTCAACTACACGCTCGGCCTGCACAGCGGTGTGGCCAATGGCAGCGCCAGCGGGCTGACCCATGCCGGCAGCGCGATCTTCCTGTATCTCGACAGCGTGACCGGCGTGGTGACCGGCTCGACCTCGGCGACGCAGGTCGGCATCAACGCGGGCAACACAGTGTTCACGCTGAGCGTCGGTCTGACCACCGGCATCGTGACGCTGACACAGCTCGAGTCGATCGATCATACGCAGACCAACACCTACAGCGGCTCGTACATCAACGACATCAAGCAGCTGGCGGCGAACCTGATCGATCTGAAGGCAAGTGCGTTCACGACCGATCATGAAGGCGACAAGACGGTCACGGCTTCGGCCTCGATCGACGTCGGCCACCAGATCCAGTTCGGCGATGACGGCCCGAAGACGCCGACGGTGACGCTGGCCGCGTTCACCGCACCGGTGCTGCTGACGTTCGACGGCGGCCTGGCCGGCGGCAACTTCACCGGTATCCAGGACTCGCACGACACCAATGCGTCGGCGACGGTCGCGACGGAGGACTTCTCCGGCGCGTTCACGATCAGCAATGCCAACCTGTACGGCGCCGACGGCGCCGGCGCGACGACGATCAACTACACGCTTGGTCTGCACAGCGGTGTGGCCAATGGCAGCGCAAGCGGTCTGACCCATGCCGGCAGCACGATCTTCCTCTATCTCGACAGCGTGACCGGTGTGGTGACCGGCTCGACCTCGGCGACGCAGGTCGGCATCAACGCGGGCAACACGGTGTTCACGCTGAGCGTCGGTCTGACCACCGGCATCGTGACGCTGACGCAGCTCGAGTCGATCGACCACTCGCAGACCAACACTTACAGCGGCTCGTACATCAATGATGTCAAGCAGCTGGCCGCGAACCTGATCGACTTGAAGGCGAGCGCCTTCACCACCGACAGCGAGGGCGACAAGACGGTGACGGCCTCGGCCTTGGTCGACGTCGGCCACCAGATCCAGTTCGGCGACGACGGCCCGCAGACCCCGACGGTGACGCTGGCCGCGTTCACCGCGCCGGCGCTGCTGACGTTCGACGGCGGCCTAGCCGGCGGCAACTTCACCGGCACCCAGGACTCGCACGACACCAATGCGTCGGCGACGATCGCAACGGAGAACTTCTCCGGCGCGTTCACCATCGGCAATACCAATTTGTACGGTGCCGATGGCGCCGGCGCGACCACGATCAACTATGCGCTCGGCCTGCACGCCGGCGTGGCCAATGGCAGCGCCAGCGGGCTGACCCATGCGGGCAGCACGATCTTCCTGTATTTCGACAGCGTGTCCGGCGTGGTGACCGGCTCGACCTCGGGGACGGTCGGCGGCATCAACGCGGGCAACACGGTGTTCACGCTGAGCGTCGGTCTGACCACCGGCATCGTGACGCTGACGCAGTTCGAGACGATCGATCACTCGCAGATCGATACCTACAGCGGCTCGTACATCAACGATGTGAAGCAGCTTGCGGCGAACCTGATCGATCTGACGGCGAGTGCGTTCACGACGGATCATGAAGGCGACAAGACGGTCACGGCCTCGGCCAAGATCGACATCGGCCACCAGATCGAGTTTGGCGACGACGGCCCGAAGGCGCCGACGGTAGCGGTGAGCGCAGCGACAGTCGGTGTCGACGAAACGCCCGGCGTTCAGACCACCGGCGGTGCAAGCGACGTCCTTGGCTCGACCGCGATCACGTTCAACGGTGCGGCGAACACGGTTGCCGGACTGTTTACGACCGTCGCGAGCAAGGGCAATGACACCGATGTGCCGGCGGCTTCGCTGGACAACGGTGCGCTCAGCTTTGCCTCCACGGGGGTCAGCAGCATCCTGACGGTGACCGGAGGCAGCTACGGCGCCGACGGCGCCGGAACGACAACCTACGGGCTGTCCGTGCTCAATGCTGCGTCTGGTCTGACGTTGACGGACGGCACCGCCATCACGCTGTCACTCGATGGCAGCGGCCGGATCATCGGCACAGTCGGCACCGACGTCGCCAACCCGAGCCTGACCGGCATGGTGGCGTTTGCCATCGCCATCGACCCGGCAACCGGTCGGCTCTATGTGGCGGAGTACCTCTCGCTCCACCAGAACGACACCACCAACCCCAACGACATCGTCGCGCTGGCGGCTGGAAAGGTGGGTGCGACGGTCACGGTGACCGACTCGGATGGTGATCATGCGGTAGCCACCGCCGACATCAGCACGCACATCAGCTTCCTCGACGATGGCCCGGCCTGGGTGTCGGCAGAACACGGTGTGATTGCCAATCAGGCAGGCTTTAGCCTCGTTGGAGATCTGCAATACACGCTTGGCGCGGATGGCTTGGGGTCGCTCTATTTCGCGGGCGTATCCACCGATCCGCTACATCCCACAGCCACGACGCTCCAGGCGGGCGGATTTGCGGTCTCGGAATATGTGGATGCAAGTGGCGTCCTCCACGGTGTTGCCAATGGGGCGGACGCCTTCACCGTATCGCTCGATCCGACCACATCGACTTACGTGTTCAACCTGTTCCATACCCTCGATTCATATACACAGCAGTCCATCAACACCTCTGGTGCCGTGCACGGTTCTGGTCCGGCTTCGTACGCCGTATTGTCAGACACCAGCGCCAATCCTGTAACCATATTGACGGGCTACCACACAACCGGGGCATTCAATGTAGGGAGCTGGTTTGGTGAAACGCACGATACGTTGACGAGTGCGGCGCTGACCCAGGACACCATCAACGCAAGTTCGTCAGGCGAGGGCGTCCACAGCAACAACTTCAATCAGGGCGATTTCATGCGCTTTGATCTTGGGAGTGTCGGCGATAACAGCAATGGCGATACCTGGACGTACGGCCAGGCGCCGGGTGCATCGGCCGTGGGGACGGGAAATCAGATTTCATTCACCGTCAACGCCATCGGTGGTTCGACAATTATCGACTATGTCGTGCACAGCGTCGATGGCACGGTGACCTCCCATGTCTATAATTCGGCTACCGATGGGACCACCATTACGGCCACCGGGCATGGGAATATCGACTATGTTGAGTTGTATGACGTTTCCGGCAAGTCGAAGATCCTGCTGGCTGGAATATCCGAACTCGTCAACGATGGCGCCACCGACGTACCCTTTACCGTAGGCGTCAAGGACGGTGACGGAGACGCCGCTACGGGGTCGTTCGCTGTGAACGTGAACGGCGGAACGACGCTTTTAGGGACCGCTGGTAATGATGTCATTGTCGCCGGATCAACCAGTGAAACGCTCACTGGTGCCGGCGGGAGCGACAAGTTCGTTCTCAATCTCAGCGCCCACGACATCATCAGTGATTTTAGCAGCAATGATTTGGTCCTTCTCGACGTGGCCGGCCTGAGTCTCCCGACGGGCGCTTCAAACGCCGTCACAGCCAGTCAGTTCACGTCATCGGCAGCCACCGGCGGGACCGAGAACAACGCGAGCGCCTGGAACGAGAGCGGAAGCACGAACAAGTTCTTCTTCAACAATACGACGCATGAGCTCTGGTACTCGGCAAATGGCACGGGCACCGACAAGGTGGATCTTGCTCACGTGAGCACCGGCGTTCCGGCGGCCGCGAACG
The DNA here is from genome assembly GCF_036923295.1 of Bradyrhizobium sp. 26S5. Classification (NCBI taxonomy): domain Bacteria; kingdom Pseudomonadati; phylum Pseudomonadota; class Alphaproteobacteria; order Hyphomicrobiales; family Nitrobacteraceae; genus Bradyrhizobium; species Bradyrhizobium sp. 26S5. Next base: position 3,613,100 of record NZ_CP145948.1, read on the forward strand.
TTCATCTTTTCTAGGCCTGGCTTGCAGCAAAAGCGAAAATCCGCGGAGACCGCTCCGCGGATTTTTTCTTTGGATTTCGTCTGGGATTCTTTCTCGATTGAACGCGCCCTTACTCGGGCGCGATCACATCAGCACGGGCAGGAAGCCTGCGAGGGGGCTCGCTGCATCTAGCGGCTCCACCCCGGTCCACTCGGCGTCCGCCGCATTGGCGGCCGCCGGCGCCGCGTCGGCCTCGCCATCGAGCGGGAGACGCTTGGCGTAGGGCGCCGCAAACAGCTGCACGCCGCGGTCGTTGATCGCAAACATCGGCGTGAAGTTGCCGAGCTCGCCGTCGTCGATCAGCTCGGAGCGGCGGCTGTCGAGGATCAGCCAATGGCCATCCAGGCGCGCCGCCAGCACGGCATGATCCTGGCGGATGGCGCGATCGCGGCCCAGCACCAGGCGCAGATCCTCGCGCGGGAAGCCGGCTTCGCTGAGCGCGATCAATTTTGCGATCGCGTAGTCCTCGCAATCGCCCTTGCCGGTTGCAAAGGTGGCAAGCGGGGCGGTCCAGCGGTCGGCCTCGCCGTGCTGGGCGAAGTCGCTGACATAGCGGATCGTCTGGTTGACGGCGCGGTTGGCCTCATCCAGCCCGTCGCGTCCGGACTTGGATTTGACCGCGCCGATCAGGCGGAGGAATTGCGCGGCATGCGACGGGCAGCCGGCGGCGTTCTCGCGGCACTGCTCGAGGATGGTCCGCTCCCTGGCGAGATCGGATTCGAGGCCGCGCCATTTGTGCCAGAGACTGTTCTCCGGTGCGCGGAAGGTGAACAGGCCGAACGGCTCGGTGCCAACAGGCGGAAGCGGCTTCGCCGCAGGCATTGCGTCGGTCGCGGTATCCAGCGGGGTGAGCGAAGCGGTGCGGATCGCGTTCGGACCACGGCCGCGCTGCCGGTCGAGCTTGGCCAGAACGTCGCTGATGGTGAAGAAGGTGGCCGGTGGGCGGTTTGATGCTGCGTCCGAAGCCGGCGGGGGCTCGCCGGCGCCGTTGCCGAGCGTGAGCTCGTCCGCAGCAAACGCTGATGGCGCCGCGCAAAGACCTATCGACAGTGCAGCCACGGCGATGACCGCCGACGCGGCAGACTTCAGCGACTTCATATGACGTCCCCACTATCGGGGACCGTCAACGTCTATGCGTCGATCTGCGTCCCCGCTGTTATCGGGACGTAGACTGGCGCGCGCGCCGCTTAAGCGGGGTTAAGTGGAGGGGGCCGGTGCCGGGAATGTCGGAAAAGCGGTCAATCCAGGGTTTGCCCGTTCGTTCGAAATTGAACGATCGAAAGTCACGATCGGTTAACCACGCAAGCCGCAAGGCCGATCAGCGTTCGCGCAGGGCCTCGTCACGCAGCAGGCGCGCGGGCTTCACGATGTAGTCCAGCACCGACTTCTCGCCGGTCAGCACCTCGACCGTGGCCACCATTCCCGGAATGATCGGATGCGGATTCTGCTCGGTGCCGAGATGGTTTTTGTCGGTGCGCACCATGACCCGATAGAAGGTCTCCGGACGTTCGGTCTTTTCCGCCTTGTCGTCGACGATGGTGTCGGCGCTGATGCGTTCAACCTTGCCCTTCAGCGATCCGTAGACCGAGGAATCATAGGCGCTGATCTTCACCACCGCGTCCTGGTTGGGGCGAATGAACGCGATGTCCTGGGGACGAATCCGCCCCTCGACCAGGAGCGTGTCGTCCAGCGGCACGATATCCATCAGATTGGCGCCCGGCTGCACGACGGCACCGACCGTGCTGACGTTCAGTTTGTTGACGATGCCGTGGACCGGTGCCTTCAGGTCGGTGCGGCGCACCCGGTCCTGGGCGGACTTGATGTTCTCGTCGAGCACGGCGAGATCGCCGCGCGATTTGGCCAGATCCTCGTCGGCCTGCGAGCGGAAGGAGGCGGTGATGTTCGCGATCTTCGATTGCGCTTCGGCGAGCTGTCCCTTCATCTCGGTGGCCTGCCGGTCCAGCCGCAGCATCTCGATCTCGGGCACGACCTTCTGCTCATAGAGCTTGCGCGTCAGGCTCTGCTCGCGTTCCAGAAGCTTGAGGGAGCCGGAGAGGCGGGTGACCTGCTGATTGAGGACATCGATGTCCTGCGCGACCTTCTGGGCCCGCATCTTGAACACGCTGGCCTCGGTCGCAACGGCGGCCGGAGCCACCGTGTCGACTTGATCCGGAAAGGTGATCTCGCTTCGCCCGCGCGCCTCGGTTTCGAGCCGGGCCACCCGCGCCGCCATCGCCGCGCGGCGCTCGCGGATTTCGCCGAACTCGGAAGCGAACTTCGTGTCGTCGATGCGCATCAGGGACTGGCCCTGCTGAACGATGTCGCCTTCCCGCACCAGGATATCGCCGACGATGCCACCTTCGAGCGACTGCACCACCTGCATCTGCCGCGACGGCACGACGCGCCCGCTGCCGCGCTTGACCTCGTCGAGCACGGCAAAGTGCGCCCAGGTCAGGAACGTCACAAGCAGCGCGCAGGACGTCCACAGCAGCATGCGGGAGGTGCGGGGCGTGCGCAGCAACGCCGCGGACCGGATATCATTTGCAAACGCAAAATCGGAAGACGCCATAATATTTGCTCGTTATGCAGATTTCGGCTGGATCGTATTCTCCGGCGACGGAGCCGCGGACGCAGGCCTTCCCTGCAGCAGGGCGAGCACCTTGTCGCGCGGGCCGTCGGCAACCAAATGGCCATTGTCAAACAGCAGCAGCCGATCGACCATGTTCAGCAATGACAAACGATGGGTCGAGATGATGATGGTCATGCGATCGTCCTGGAGCCCTTTGAGCCGCTCAAGGAATTCCTGTTCGCTGCGAATGTCGAAATGCGCGGTCGGCTCGTCGAGGAAGAGCACGCGAGGCTTGCGGATCAAGACGCGCGCGAGCCCGATGGCCTGCTTCTGGCCGCCCGACAGGCTGCGGCCACCTTCCGAGATCGGCATGTCATAGCCCATCGGATGGCCGGCGATGAAGCTCTCGACGCCGGAGAGCCGCGCGGCAATCAGGACTTCCTCGTCGGTCGCTTCCGGTTTGCCGAGGGCGATGTTGTCGCGCAGCTTGCCGAAGAACAGGTCGGTATCCTGCATCGCAAAGCCGATGCCGGCGCGCAGGTCCGAAGGATCGTATTGCCGGGAGTCGACGCCGTCGACCAGGATACGGCCTTCCTTCGGCTCGTAGAATCCGAGCAGCAATCTGCCGACCGTGGTCTTGCCCGATCCCACCCGGCCGATGATGCCGACCCTTTCGCCGCCCTCGATCTTGAAGCTGACCTTTTCGAGCGCGTTGCCCGGCGCGTTGGGGTAGGCGAACGACACGTTCTCGAAGGCGACCTTGCCGTCTTCGATCCGTCTCGCGACATAGGATCGGGTCGGCGAACGTTCCCGCTCGATCGACATGATGCGGTCGATCGCCTTGAGGGCCGATATCGTCTGCGTTCCCTTGGTGATCACGGAGGCGATCCCGGCGATCGGCGCCAGGACGCGGGCGGCGAGCATGTTCGCTGCGACCAGCGCGCCGACGCTGAGCTTGCCGTCGAGGATCAGGAAGATGCCGACGATGACGAGCAGCAGGCTGGTGATCTGCTGGGCGGTGCTCGCACTCGTCAGCGACAGCGACGACCAGAAGTGAACGTCCTCACCGGATCGGGCGGTCGCTGCAACCGAACGCTCCCACAGGGTCTGCATGCGCGCCTCGGCGCCGGTCGCGCGGACGGTTTCGAGACCCGACAGGGACTCGACGAGCACGCCGTGACGCGCGGCGGATTCGGCCTGCAGGCGCTTCATGGCGCGATCGAGCGGGCGTTGCAGCAGGAAGCCGATCAGCATGACGAGCGGGAGCATGAGCAGCGGGATCCACGCCAACGGCCCGGCAATGAGGAACAGCACCCCGACAAAGAGCACAGCAAACAGCAGGTCGGTCGCGGAAACCACGCTTCCGGACGTGAAGAATTCACGCACCGAGTCAAAGTCCCGGAGCTGGTTGGCGAGGATGCCGACGGAGGTCGGCCGTTGCGCCATCTTCACCGCCATCACATGCTCGAAGATGTTGGCGGCCAGCACGACGTCGATGGTCTTGCCGGTCACGTCGATCATGCGACTGCGGACCATGCGGAAGATGAAATCGAACAGGATACCGAGCCCCATGCCGATCGACAGCGCGATCAGGGAGGGGATCGCGCCGTTGGGGATGACGCGGTCATAGACGCTCATCGTGAACAGCGGCGTCGCCAGCGCGAGGATGTTGGTCAGAAACGCGGCGATCGCGATGTGGCCGTAACTGGGCCAATGCGTCTTGACCACCGACCAGAACCAGTGGCTCCTCGGGATGTCGCCGGCGGCGACGGTGCGCGCATCGGCGTGCGCAGCACTTCTCACCAGGAACGCGTAGCCGGTGTAGTCGGCGGCGAGCGAGGCGAGTTCGACGATGCGCGGGCTGTTCGGCGTCTCAGGATCGACGATCTTGATGGTCTTGTTCGCCGTGTCCACGCCCAGAAGGATGAGCGCCGTTCCGTTCTTCATGATGAGGACAGCCGGCAAGACAAGCGCGGGAATTTCCGAAATGTCGCGCTTGACGGCCTCGGTCTCCAGGCCCGCGCGTCTGGCCGCACGGTCGTAGAGCGAGACGGACAGGCGTCCGTCCGTGATCGGCAGTCCGCCGAGCAGAGCTTCGCGGCTCACCGCGCGGCCGTGATAGGCCGCAAGATAGGTCAACGACGCGCTGAGGGGATCGTCGCCCAATGCGCTCGGCCGACCTATCGCGGCAGGCTTTGAAGTTGATTCATCCGGCGAGAGGCGGCCGGCGTCAGCCGCCGGGCTGGGAGTTCGCAATAACAATTCGAAACCTCGACAACCAAAATGGAAATGCAGAAATCGCGCATTCAAAGATTTCGCGCAGGCTACAACAAACGGCGAACAAAATCAGCGAAACTTGCTTTAAGTATTAATACGGAATCGAAAGGGCCCCGTTTGGGGCCCTTCCGGCAGTCCTGATTTTGGTTGGCGGGCCTTCTACCGAGCGGAGCTCGGGAAGGCCGACAGCAGCCAGTGGGGCTTGGTCGAGGCATAGGAACTCGCATTCGCCGAGACCGATGGATCCGCGTAGATGACGTTCGGGCCGTCGCTCGCACTCTTCTGCTGCTGCATCCATTCCGAGGAACCGGGCACGGCCGCGGTCGTCGTCGAGCCGGTCCAACGGTCGGCAAAACCGACATCTTTGCCGACCTCCTTGGGCTGGGCCGCCGCATAGGTCTTGCCGGGACGGGCTACGGGGGCCGGAACGCCGACGTGCAGCGGTTCGGACCCCGTTTGCGGCGCGTTCACGCGCAGTGTGGGAAACGAGTAGCGGGGCAGGCCAATCGAAAGCATGTCCGTGGGGGCAGCATCGACCGGCGGGGGAGCCTTCAGATACTCGATCAGGGTCCCCATCGCGGCCAGCAGCTGATAGTCGGCGAACACGACGACGCTGCGGGCAGAGGTGAGCGAGACCGACGCGTTGAAGAACTGGTTCTGCGCGTTCAGGAGGTCGATCAGCGAACGCTGGCCGAGCTCGTACTCCTTCTGGAAGGCCGCGATGGTCTTGCGGTCCGCTTCCAGCTGGCGCGCCAAGGCCGCGATGCGCGTGGCCGTAATCGTACGGGCATTCCACGCCTTGTCGATCGACTCATACGCGTCGCGCTGCAGGCGCGCGTGGCGCATGGTGGCTTCGGTAAAGCGCTCGGCCTTCTCCGACCTGTTCCAGGCATCCTGGCCGCCGCGGAAGATGTCCCAGGACATCACCACCTTGCCACTATAGTCCTCATGCGTAATGGCGGGAGTTCCGGTGGCCGCCACGTAGGGGTACGAGTTGTCGTAGTGGGTTGCCCGTCCCTCGAGATAAAACTTCGGGCCGAACGTTCCGTCCGTGGCCTTGAACGCATGCTTGGCGGCGTCGGCGTCGGACTGTGCTGCCGCAATCGTCGAATTGAACCGCAGGGTGGTCGCGAGCGCCTCGTCGCGGCTGTTCGGCAATCCCGCGAGAGGAGCGGGGAAGCGAACATTGATTGGCTCGAGGCCGACCGTCTTGCGGTACTTCGCCCTGGCATCCTCGAGGCTGCGCTGGAATTCGGCGAGTGCCGCACGGGCGGCTTCGACGCGCTCCCGGGCTTGCTCGAGGTCGCCTTCGCCGGCGCGGCCACCCGAGAAGCGGGAATTCACGTTTGCAAAGATCTTCTCGTGATTGGCGACGTTCTGCTGGGCAAGGCTGACCAGCCGGATGTAGCGCACGACGTCCATGTAACCTTCGGCGGCGTCGAGGGCCAGCAGCTCGGTTCTTTCCTTGACGCGGGAGGCCGCGGCATTCACGCGCGCCGTCTGGCGCCAGACGTCATAGATCGACGAAAAGCCATCCCACAGCAGCTGGCGCACCACCACCGATTCCTGGCTGCCATTGCGCCACGGTCCTGCACCCACAACCGGTGCCGCCTGAATGTTCGGGCTGATGAAGCCCGGCGGCTGATCGAACTTTTCCGGTCCGTAGCTGGCGTCAATCCGCACCTGCGGCAGCAGCGTGCTCTGGGTTTGCCTCAGTTCGCTTTCCGTCGCTCGACGATTTGCCGAAGCCTCGCCAACGCCCGGGTTGGTCTGCATCGCCTGGCGCAATGCATCGTTAATGGAGAAAACCTCGGCACATGCTGGCGTTGCCGCCAGGCAAAGGCACGCGACGACCGTGTATGCCGACCTCATCAATTCCGCCCCCAACTCACAAAAATATTACGTAGAATCTGCGAAGCGTAACGTACGGCGGTTCCGTAACCTATGACATTTCGGCCACACAACGGCCCTATGTGGAGCGGAGCCATCGGGCGCGGGCAAACAAAAATCTAAGATTTTGATTAAAATCCAATGTTTTGCTGCCATTGCGCTGGGATCCGGACTGGTACTAACCAGCAACACCAGGGTCCCTGAACAGGAAGGTCAGTTAAGTTTCTCTTACTGGGCGCCAGACCCTGCTTCTGTTCGCGACAGGCCGCCAGATCGGCTGCAACGAGGGCGGAGCGCTGGAATCTGACAAAGGCCGCCAAGCGGCTCGTTTACTCGGGTCGCAAGGATCGACGGAGCTGCCCCTTCCGGGCCGCAAAGACATCTGTCGTCAGCTCGGTTCCCTTGCCCTTCATCGCAACCGACGTTCCTCCCGTGACCGAGAAGGTTTGGTCATCGATCCGGTCTCGGTAGACAATGTCGGGAGGGGGCCGCGACTTCACTCTGGCGCAATCGGATGCGGCGGACGTTCGATCGATGCCCTGAGGCCCTCGAGTTCGACGAAGACATCAGCTTGCCTGCGAAGCTCGTCGGCGATCATGGGAGGTTTCGTTCGAATGCTGGAAACGACCGTGACACGCACGCCCTTCCGCCTGACGGCTTCGACAACGGCCCGCAAATCACCATCACCGGAGAACAGGAATGCGTGGTCGATGCGGTGCGCAATTTCCATTGCGTCGACCGCGAGGTCGATGCCGATGCTGCGCTTCATCCGTCGCCGTCCCTCGCCGTCGTCGTGCTGCTTGGCTGCCTTTCTTCGGACCGAATAGCCGTTGTAGTCGAGCCAATCCACCAGCGGCCGAAGGCTGCTGAACTCGTCATCGTCTCGCACGACGGTGTAGAAATATGCACGGACGAGCTGCCCATGCTTGCTGAATTCCGCAAGCAGTCGCCGGAAATCAATCTCAAAACCGAGGTGCTTGACGGTGGTGTGGAGATTCGCGCCGTCGATAAAAAGTGCAATGCGATCGGTCATCTCAAATCCCCATGACGCCCGGATCTGTCGCTGTATGCTTTTGGTTCTGGAAATGCCTCGGGTGCGTGGCGGGCGTCCTGATTGAAATGACCGATCCTAGAGCAATGACTCGGTCGGGAAAAAGCTGAAATTTTCGACACGGCGGGTGTCATGTTGATCGTGCGCTTATTGATAAGATTGCAATCGACGCGACACGGCCGGCCGTAGCGACAAATGAAACGGTCGTCGTTGAAAGGACGCCAACGTTCGCACCCGCGCTTGGACGAAGGCGCTCGGGCAGCGACGAAGAATTGTCAGCTATGGCGCTTCGTTTGTGGCGCTTCGTTGGCATCGGCCGCAATAACCGCGCGCGCAATTCCAATTCCAATCCTGATATCCGTGGACTATCAAAACAAATGAGTGCTTACGTCGTCGGGCGAGCGCCGCCGTCGACGCCAGCCAATGGTGCAGCGCACCGGTGCCGACGAGCCCGTGTGCACAAGGTGACGATTGCGTCAGATGCAAGATTACATTTAAAATTGATCACGTGTAGCGGCGCCGTTTCGCGCCGGTGCGATATTTCGAGATACCACCTTTTTGCAGACACAAGTTTTCTCGCCTCTCGGGGAGAGGACGGTTTTATTGCACTGACAGTTTGTTTTGCTGGCGGTGTGGCGGCGGCGTGTCTGCTGCGCCGCGTCGATAAGTCTTGTCGCGCTGACAGCAGCAGCGAGGACCGACGGAGCGGCATGGCTCGACGGGCAGGCAGAGGAAGTGGGCTCGCAAGGGCGAGCCCGCCGTGACCTCGCCAACCGGACGACCGATCGAGGACCGGGGTCGCGGGACTTGGCCGAAGCGTGTGAGATGCCTCGTCGTCTTTTCGCTCTGCATCCTGCTAGCCTGTTGCGGGGCGGCGCGCCCGGCCATTGAGGAGGAGGCTGAGCCGGCAGCGATCAACCCGACGCCGGTCAGCCTGAATGGCGCGCTCGCGGATTGCCGCAGCGCCTTCCCGGATCAGATCGCACAGGCGGAGGCGAGGGCGTCCTGCGTGATCAAGGCGACGGACCTCGCACGGGCGCTGCTTCCGTTTCCCGAATTGCTCGATCGGGAGAATGCCCTGCGCAAGGCGTTGGCAGGGCAGGTTCAGGCAAAGACAATGTCCCTGCTCGAGCGAAACGTGCAGATCCAGAAGCTTCATTCGCAGCTCCTCGAGGAAGAGCGCAGCAGGCAATCGGCAGCGCCGGCCGACGCCGGCAAGCCGCCGCTGGCGGTCGCGCAGTGGCGACAATCGAACCCGGAGAGTTGCGGGCGGCTCGGAGGGGAGTTTGGGGGCTGCTTTCAAGACGGACGCAAAGTCCGTCAAGGGCCTGGCTTCTTCAAAACGAGCGGTCAGATCTGGATCGCCATCGTCGTTGTCATGCAGCGGCGCCGATCGCGCCTGGAAGTCCGGCGCTGCCTTCTGGCCGTTCTTTACAGATGGATGGTTCGACAGAATGACCGTAGTTTCACGGGCGCGCGTACGACCACCGCTTGTCGTGGCTTCCCCGTAAAGCCACGGATACCACGTGTGGTGCGAGGGAACCCCTTATCGGTTCGACATTAATCTTAAAGGCGGGGATTTTGTGCGGCGCTAGACGGCCGCGCAGATTTGCGGCAAATTGCATTTAAATTAGGTTTTGGGATGCTTGCTCGCATTTTTTGCGGACACAGAGTGCAAGCCTTCCCACGACGAACGAATTTAAAGACAAGAAATTTTCATGCGTGCGGAGTTCCGAGCCGCACCGAAGCGGGCAGGGTAGTGCGTTCGAGGTCTTTCACAGCGCGGCGGACGAGCAAATAACATAAAAAAGCCTGGCAATTGCTTGTCGGTCGAAACGCTCGCAGTTTTTTTTAGACGAGCGTTTGGGTAGTTTGATGAATTGATTTTCGGCTGCAATCACACCTGCTCTGCGTCGGCAGAGTTATTAGGAGTGTGTGTATTGCGTCGCGTAAATTGCATCCCGAATGCTAAGCCATCGATCAAGTGGGCCGAGGTTGAAGCGCATTTCCACGAGCGTTCGAGCTCAAACTCTTCGACGTCAATCGATCTTCCGATCGAGCCCTTGCTTTCCACAGCGAACGATCCGCCAGTGCTGATTGATCAGCCGGCGTCGAGGGGGTCCATCGCCCTGACAGAGCGCCGCCAATCGCCGCGCGCGACCCGTTTAAAGCGCTGTCGTTCCGGCAGCAATCTCATCCGTATAGACGTTTTTTTTAGCACCAGCCGATTGCAGGACAGCATCATGCTCGCTCAATCCAAAGTTGCGTCGACCTCTTCGAACATTTCGGCCATCGCGGGGTTCCGGCTCAATCATTGCCAATGGGGAGTGTTCACGGGTGTAAGCTTTAAACGCGAGGTCGCCTTCATCGATCGCGGCATCGATGACCTCGAAACTCTACTTGCGGGCATCCGGCCAGATGTTGAAGCAATCCTGCTCTCTGATGATGAACCGGCTGTCCGCCAGATGGCGCGGGCGGTCAAAGGCAGGAGCGGACTGGAAGCAATCCACATTGTCGCCCACGGACAACCGGGAGAGATAGCTTTTTCAGCAGGGCTGCTATCGCTTGACACCATGGATCGTGTCGAGCGTGATCTGGCGCATCTGGGCAGCGCGATCACACAGGGCGGCGAACTACGGTTGTGGAGCTGCGCAGTCGCGCAGGGTGAGTACGGCGCGGCCTTCATCGACGCGATCGCGGCCGCAACCGCCGCCAAGGTGGTGGCGTCGGCCCAGCGCGTCGGTGCCGCCGTACGTGGCGGCAGCTGGGCCCTTTCGTCGCTCGACGGCTCAACTCTTGCTCCGCCGCCGATTACGACCACCGGGTTGAGGGCCTATGCGGGCGTGCTGGACACCAACAACACCACGATCTCCGGCAACAACAGCACCAACACGCTGACTGTGACCGGAAGCAACGATAGGGTCAGCGATGGCAACGGAACCAACTCGGTCACGGTCACCGGAAACAACAACACCGTCTCTGACGGAAACGGCACTAACACCGTTACGGTAAGCGGAAACAATAATACCGTTAGCGATGGCAACGGCACCAATACCATCACGGTCTCGGGCAACAACAACACCGTCAGCGACGGCAACGGCTCCAACACCATCATCGTCAGTGGCAGCAACGCGACCATCAGCGATGGCAATGGCGGCAACCTGATCTATGCGGCCAACACCACCGGCACCAACAGCATCAGCGACGGCAACGGCAGCAACGTCATCGTTGGTGGCAACGGGACCGATACCATCAATGCGGGCAACGGCAGCAATATCATCTATGGCGGCGCCGGGAACGACACCATCAATGTCGGCAACGGCAGCGACGTCATCATGGCGGGAGCCGGCAGCGACACCGTCACCTCTGGCAACGGCAACGACCTCTTTATTTATGCGCTCTCGGACCATTACACGGTCACCGGCAGCGGCGCGACCGCGACGCTGCATAGCATCGCCAACGACGTTGACACCTATGTCGCCGGCGGCGGCACCGATACGCTTCGCATCGTCGTAACCGCCGATGAATACGCGGTAATACAGTCCCAGCTTACCGCCTATGCCACCTGGCTCTCCACGCATAAGGGGAGCAGTGCGAGCTATTCGTTCAACTTCGCTGCCGCAGGCGGCCTATCCGTCAACGGCTTTGAGGCGCTCCAGGTTCAGGTCGTCAACACCGGCACGGTCAACCTGGCGCTGAATGCGACTTCGAGCAGCGGGTCGCTCAACAGCCTCAATCTCTTCAGCAACACGGTCGGCACGAGCTCGACCAACTTCACCGACACGTTCAAAATCGTCGGCCTCGCTGCCGGCAACAGCGGCTCGGGCGCCACGACGCTAGACCCGTCGCTCACCGTCGCGCAGTACCTCGACGGCACCGCGACCCTGCCGACCTCCTATACGGTGACCGGTGCGGACGGAACGCTAACTGTCAATGCCAATGGCACTTACAGCTACACGGTGACGTCCCACGTCTCTCTCACTGACACGTTCACGCTGACGACGCTCGACCAGAACGGCTTCGTTACCACGACGACGCTGACTTTCGGGGTGCCCAACCACGCGCCTGTCCTTTCGGGCGTTACCGCAACCGATCCGACCACGGTTGCCGAACTCACCGACGCATCCGCCCAGAACCTTGCGCCCATTCACGGCACGTTGACGGTGACCGATCTGGATGCCGGCAACACGCTGACTGCATCCGTAGTTGGCTCGCCGTCCGTCACGGTTAGTGGCGGTGGCACGGCACCCGCAGCGGTCGTGACCGCCTTGACCTCGGGCGCGCTGTCGCTCGGATCGGTGGTTGCCGACGGCGGCACCAAGACCATCGCCTGGACCTATGACGCCGCGACGGCCAACCTCGACTTCCTGAAAGCGGGCCAGACGCTCACGGTGGATTATACCGTAAAGGTCAATGACGGCTTCGCCGACAGCGGCACGCAGCACATCATCATCACGATCACCGGCACCAACGATCAGACGGTGCTGACCTCCGTGAACACCGGCTTGGTGTCAACTGCAGTTGGAGAGTCGACCGGTGATTCCTCAACGCAGGATATCGCCCCGATCGCCGGCAGCCTGGCCTTCAGCGACAAGGATGTCGGCGACAGCCTGACGGCATCGGCGGGCGCGCCGACGATCGCGCTCAATGGCGGCGCGTTGCCGGCAGGGGTCGATGCGACAGCGCTTAAGTCAGCGCTCGATCACCTGAGTTTCGGCGCCGGCGTAACCTCGAACGGCGGGGGCACCCAGAACATATCCTGGACCTGGGATCCGACTGCAGCCAACCTCGACTTCCTCAAGGCCGGCGACCAGCTCACCGTGACGTATGCGATCAAGGTCGGGGACTCCACGACCCAGAACCTGACCTTCACCATTACCGGCACCAACGACCAGACGACGCTGACGTCAGTGAACAGCACGGCGGTGTCGACGACGATTGCGGAATCGACCGGTGATTCCTCGGCGCAGGACGTCGCCCCGATCGCCGGCAGCCTGGCCTTCAGCGACAAGGACATCGGCGACAGCCTGACGGCGTCGGCCGTCAGCCCGACCGTGCTGATCAATGGCAATGCACTGAGCAGCGAGCTCAGTGCCTCTGCGGCAAGCGCGTTAAAGGCGGCGCTCGACCACCTGAGCTTCGGCGCGGGCGTCACGTCGAACGGCGGTGGCACCCAGAACATCTCCTGGACCTGGGATCCGACTGCAGCCAACCTCGACTTCCTAAAGGCCGGCGACCAGCTCACGGTGACGTATGCGGTCAAGGTCGGCGATTCCGCGACGCAGGACCTGACCTTTACTATCACCGGCTCGAACGACAACGCCACCATCACCGCCTCGGCGGCCGAGGACACCTCGGTCACCGAAGCCGGCGGCCTGGCCAATGCCAGCGCCGGCGATCCGAGCGCATCGGGTCAGCTGACCGTGCACGACGTCGACACCGGCGAGGATCATTTCGCAACCCCGGCCTCGCTCGCCGGCACCTACGGCACCTTCACCTTCAACCCCACCACGGGGGCCTGGACCTACACGCTCGACCAGGGTCTCGCCGACCACCTGACCGACGGCCAGCACGTCACCGACACGCTCACCGTGAGCTCGTTCGACGGCACCGCCTCGCAGGACATCGTCGTCAACATCACCGGCTCGAACGACAACGCCACCATCACCGCCTCGGCGGCCGAGGACACCTCGGTCACCGAAGCCGGCGGCCTGGCCAATGCCAGCGCCGGCGATCCGAGCGCATCGGGTCAGCTGACCGTGCACGACGTCGACACCGGCGAGGATCATTTCGCAACCCCGGCCTCGCTCGCCGGCACCTACGGCACCTTCACCTTCAACCCCACCACGGGGGCCTGGACCTACACGCTCGACCAGGGTCTCGCCGACCACCTGACCGACGGCCAGCACGTCACCGACACGCTCACCGTGAGCTCGTTCGACGGCACCGCCTCGCAGGACATCGTCGTCAACATCACCGGCTCGAACGACAACGCCACCATCACCGCCTCGGCGGCCGAGGACACCTCGGTCACCGAAGCCGGCGGCCTGGCCAATGCCAGCGCCGGCGATCCGAGCGCATCGGGTCAGCTGACCGTGCACGACGTCGACACCGGCGAGGATCATTTCGCAACCCCGGCCTCGCTCGCCGGCACCTACGGCACCTTCACCTTCAACCCCACCACGGGGGCCTGGACCTACACGCTCGACCAGGGTCTCGCCGACCACCTGACCGACGGCCAGCACGTCACCGACACGCTCACCGTGAGCTCGTTCGACGGCACCGCCTCGCAGGACATCGTCGTCAACATCACCGGCTCGAACGACGCGCCGGTCGTCAACGCCAATGGCGGCTCGCTGTCCTACACCGAGAACCAGGCGGCGACCGCGATCGACACGGCCCTGCTGGTATCCGACGTCGACAGCACGAATCTGACCGGCGCGACGATATCGATTACGACCAATTTCACCGCTGGCCAAGATGTCCTTGGCTTCACCAGCCAGAACGGCATCACCGGCAGCTACAACGCCTCGACCGGCGTCTTGACGCTGAGCGGCGCGGCGACGGTTGCCCAGTATCAGGCCGCGCTGGAGTCGGTGACCTATTTCAACTCGAGCGACAATCCGTCGGGCGCGACCCGCACCATCAGCTACCAGGTCGATGACGGTTCGGCGTCGAACCATGCCAGCAACGTCGCAAATACGACCATCACAGTAACACCAGTTGATGACGCGCCCGTGGTCAGCAACGTCACGATTAGTGCAAACTCGATCAGTTTTGTTGCCAGCGACGTAGACAATCCGACACTTTCGTTGGCCACTCCCTTCGCGGCGGCATTCGGAAACCCGACGATCACGGGTGGCAGTACAACTACCCTGACGCCAACGGCTCAAACTACGGCGGTTTCGGGAATACTGCAGGTCACCGACGGTGTGCTTTCGGCCTCTGTCACCGGTCTCTTCCTAGGCACGAGCGGAGACGATGGTTTCACCGCGGGCGGTTCGGACACCGCGATCTATGGTCTCGACGGAAATGACGTCTTGAGAGGTGGAGTAGGTGCCGACTGGATCTTCGGTGGTAATGGTAACGACACCATTATCGGCGGGTCAAACGATCATCTGCTCGATGGTGGCGCCGGTACCGACACGCTGCAGGAAGATCAAAATTTCACCAGCGCGAGCGATGCTCAGATCGTGAACATAGAGAAGGTCCTGCTCACGAATCCGGTGACAATAAATCTTTCAAACCAAACCGAGGGCTTCACGATAACTGGGTCGACCGGCGCGGATAGCATTACCGCTGGTTCCGGTAATGACACGATCGTGGGGGCACAGAACGATACGCTGCTCGATGGCGGCGCCGGCACTGACACCTTGCAGGTAGGAGCGAACTTCACCAGCACCAGCGATTCGCAAATCGTGAACATTGAGAACGTAACGCTGACATCGGCTGCGACGCTCAATCTAGCCAACCAATCAGAAGGTTTCACGATAACCGGATCAACGGGAGCGGATACCATCATCGGTGGCTCTGGTGCCGACACGCTGACTGGCGGAGCCGGCAACGACACGCTGACCGGCGGCGCGGGTGCTGACACGTTCAATGTCGATGCGGGCACCGACACCATTACTGACCTCGGCGCCGGTGGCACCGACATCCTGGTGGTGTCGTCGGGTGCGACGGCGAATGCGACGGCAGCGGCGGCCTGGACGGCGAGCGCAGCGACCAGCAATGCGGGTACAGCTTCGATCACGGCATCGGGCTTCAACATCAATGTGTCAGCGGCCACCGGGGCCAACGGGTGGACTGTGACCAATGCCGGCAATGCGACTGCGGTGACGCTCACCGGCTCGGCTCAGGCCGACACCATCATTGGCGGCTCTGGTGCCGACACGCTGACTGGCGGTGGCGGCAACGACACGCTGACCGGCGGGTCTGGTGCAGACACGTTCAATGTGGATGCGGGCACCGACACCATTACCGACCTCGGCGCCGGCGGCACCGACATCCTGGTGGTGTCGTCGGGTGCGACGGCGAATGCGACGGCAGCGGCAGCCTGGACAGCGAGTGCAGCGACCAGCAATGCAGGTACGGCGTCGATCACGGCATCGGGCTTCAACATCAATGTGTCAGCGGCCACCGGAGCCAACGGGTGGACTCTGACCAACGCCGGCAATGCGACCGGGGTAACGCTCATCGGATCGGGCCAGGCCGACACCATCATCGGTGGCTCTGGCGCCGACACGCTGACCGGCGGAGCCGGCAACGACACGCTGACCGGCGGCGCGGGTGCTGACACATTCAATGTCAATTCGGGCACCGACATCATTACCGACCTCGGCGCCGGCGGCACCGACATCCTGGTGGTGTCATCAGGTGCGACGGCGAATGCGACGGCAGCGGCCGCCTGGACGGCGACGTCAGCCAGTAGCAACGGTGGCGCTAATGCCGGAAGTGCGACGGTAAACGCAGGAGGCTTCAACCTCAATGTATCGGCAGCGACTGCAGGCATATTTGGCTGGACTTTGACAAATGCCGGCAATTCAACTGGCGTGACACTGACGGGCTCAGCTGGGGCCGATCTACTGACAGGTGGAACGGGCAACGACACTCTGATTGGGGGCGTTGGGAACGACGTTCTGACCGGGGGGGCGGGCAACGACACAATGACCGGGGGGGCCAATATCGACTCGTTCGTCGTCGACGCGGGCACCGACACCATCACGGACCTTGGCGCCGGCGGCTCTGATTCGTTGCAGGTGTCGTCAGGCGCTACGGCGAACGCCACGGCAGCAGCCAATTGGACTGCAGCAGCCACTATCAATCAAGGCACCGCGGTGGTCACGGCATCAGGCTTCAACATTGACGTCTCGGGTGCCCTAGGCACCAACGGCTGGAATCTAACCAATGCCGGCAACGCAACTGGCGTAATCCTTACCGGCTCGAATTTTGCTGACACGATTTCGGGCGGCTCTGGTTCCGATACGCTCAGTGGTGGCTCTGGTGCCGACACGCTGACTGGCGGAGCCGGCAACGACACGCTGACCGGCGGCGCGGGTGCTGACACGTTCAATGTCGATGCGGGCACCGACACCATTACTGACCTCGGCGCCGGTGGCACCGACATCCTGGTGGTGTCGTCGGGTGCGACGGCGAATGCGACGGCAGCGGCGGCCTGGACGGCGAGCGCAGCGACCAGCAATGCGGGTACAGCTTCGATCACGGCATCGGGCTTCAACATCAATGTGTCAGCGGCCACCGGGGCCAACGGGTGGACTGTGACCAATGCCGGCAATGCGACTGCGGTGACGCTCACCGGCTCGGCTCAGGCCGACACCATCATTGGCGGCTCTGGTGCCGACACGCTGACTGGCGGTGGCGGCAACGACACGCTGACCGGCGGGTCTGGTGCAGACACGTTCAATGTGGATGCGGGCACCGACACCATTACCGACCTCGGCGCCGGCGGCACCGACATCCTGGTGGTGTCGTCGGGTGCGACGGCGAATGCGACGGCAGCGGCAGCCTGGACAGCGAGTGCAGCGACCAGCAATGCAGGTACGGCGTCGATCACGGCATCGGGCTTCAACATCAATGTGTCAGCGGCCACCGGAGCCAACGGGTGGACTCTGACCAACGCTGGCAATGCGACCGGGGTAACGCTCATCGGATCGGGCCAGGCCGACACCATCATCGGTGGCTCTGGCGCCGACACGCTGACCGGTGGAGCCGGCAACGACACGCTGACCGGTGGCGCGGGTGCCGACACTCTTGATGGCGGATCGGGGCAGGATACGTTCCGTTATGCCTCCGCAAACGATTCAAGTGCTGGTTCGCTCGATATCATCAATAACTTCACTACCGGCACCGGCGCTACACATGATTTTCTAAGTTTCGCTTCGGCATTGGGGCTAACAACCTTCCAAACGTCAGACGCTGGTAATGGGAATTTCACGATCGCAGCAAAGAACGTTGTGTTCCATGTGTCTGGCGGAAATACGTTTGTCTACGCAAACACGGACACCTCCAGTCATAAGGTGAACGACAATGATTCTCACGTAATCGTCGTGGAACTTGCAGGTACGACAGGGCTGGTTACCCAGGACGTTGTTCTTTCCGGTTTCCCTGCGGGGGTTGTCGGCAGTCCGATGAACTTGGGGCTGACCACGACAATTAATCCGAATGGCCTTGCCTCCGTAACAATAACTGATGTCCCGACTACGATATCCCTTAATGGCGGGACCCAGTTGGACGCATCAACGTGGACCTTGCAAGACGTCGATCTAGCTTCTGTAGCAGTGACTTCGCAGGCGGTTGGAGCCGAGCTGTTGCATGTGACTGTTAATTGGACCGATCCCACTGGTGCGGCAGTCACGCAATTCATCGCCAGTAATCTTGAGACATTTAATCCCGGTTCACCCATCTTCGCATGGTCCGGCGACGACACGCTAACCGGTTCGAGCGGCCACGACACGTTCGTGTTCTCGCAACCGATCGGCAATGACGTCGTGCACAACTTCGAAGTGTCATCGGACGTCATCGACCTGATCAGCTACGGTTGGCAGAGCTTCAGCGACGTTCAGGCCCATACCGCCGACGACGCCAACGGAAACGCCGTGGTTACGCTTGCTGATGGCCAGACAATCACCCTGGACGGGGTCCACACGGCAGACCTGACCGCAGCAAACTTCGAATTCGACGTGACGCCGACGGTCGAAAATCCGGGCGCGATGACGATCGGCGACGGCGCGATGCTGCCGCTGTCGGGCGTCATCCACAACACCGGCGAGATCGACCTGCAGGCCTCCGGCGACGACACGCTGCTGCAACTGATCCAGACCGGGATCACGCTCAACGGCGGCGGTCATGTGGTCCTGTCCGACGATGACCACAACGTCATCGCCGGAACGGTCTCGAACGTTACGCTCGACAACGTCGACAACGTGATCTCCGGCGCAGGCCAGATCGGGCAGGGCAGCCTGACGCTGAGCAACGAGGGCATCATCGATGCCACGGGCAGCCATGCCCTGGTGATCGATACCGGTACCAACGTGATCGCAAACGCCGGTACGCTGGAGGCGACCGGTACGGGTGGGCTGGTGCTCGCCAGCGCGGTGGCCAACAGCGGACTGATCTGGGCCAATGGCGGCACGGTCACAGCAGAGGGCGAGGTTACCGGGATTGGCAACGCTTTGATCAGCGGGGCTGGCACCATCGAGTTCGGGTCAGCCTCGGCGGCAGGCGTCACCTTCGACACGACCGCCGCTGGCCACCTGATCCTGGATGATGCGTTCCACTTCTCCGGCACGGTGAGCGGCCTCGATGGCAATGACGACATCGACATCAAGGGCATCAGCTTCGGTGCTGGCACGACGTTGAGCTTCACGGAGAACCAGGCGGGGACCGGCGGCACTCTGACGGTGTCGGATGGCGTCCACACGGCCAACATCGTCCTGCTCGGTCAATACGATCCGACCGGCTTTGCCGAGAAGGCCGACGCCACGAACGGCACGGTGATCACCTATGATCCGCACCACATCGCCTGAGAGACGTGAACTTCACGGGGCAAGAGAAATGATCGGGGGAGAAGCCGAACCCCGTAAGTTTACCCTCCTGCCGTTTTTGCGCCGGCAGCGGCTTTGGCGCGGCCGCCGGCTATGCTAAGCAGGATAGATTGGATGATTGATTTACTTGGACCTTTTGGCTGCCGCCTAATGGCTGCCGCTCATCATTTTTAGGGGATGGCTTCGGCCAGGTTCCGCGTGAGTACCCTACGTAAAAGAGCGGACGAATTCCGGCAGGCGCTGCGGGCCTGCCAGGGCTATTTTGTGACTGCAGCCATATTCAGCCTGGCCATCAACCTGCTCTATCTGGCCGGCCCGCTGTACATGCTGCAGGTCTACGACCGCGTGATCTCGAGCGCCAGCGAGATCACGCTGCTGATGCTGACGCTGGCGCTGTTGCTGGCGTTCATGGCGCTCGCGGGTCTCGATGCGGTACGCGCTCGTGTGCTGACGCGCACCAGCATCCGGCTCGATCGGAAGATCGCGCCGCGGGTGATGACCGCCATCATCGACCATTCGACAAAGATCGGCGGTGCCCGCAGCCAGCTGCTGCGCGATTTCGATACTTTCCGGCAGTTCATCACCGGGTCCGGAATTCACGCGATCTTCGACCTGCCCTGGGCGCCGATCTATATCGCGGTGATTTTCGCTCTGCACCCGTTCCTGGGCGCATTTGCGCTGGGGTGCACGATCATCCTGGTGCTGATGGCCCTTTTTAGCGAATGGATCGTCAAGCCTCCGCTTTCCGAATCCAGCGAGGCGGCAAATCGAAATTACAGTTTCACCGAGATGAGCCTGCGCAACACCGAAGTGGTGCGCGCAATGGGGATGACCGCCGGCCTCCTCAAGCGCTGGGGCCGGGACCGCGACCGTATGCTCGAGCGCCAGGTCGCCGCAAGCGATCGCGCGGCCACGATGCAGAGCTTCATTCGCTTCCTGCGTCTTTCGATGCAATCCCTGATTCTCGGTCTCGGCGCCTATCTCGTGATCGAGCGGCTCACCACCGCTGGCGCCATGTTTGCCGCCAGCATCTTGCTTGGCCGCGCCCTGCAGCCGGTCGAACAGATCGTTGGGTCATGGCGCAGCCTCAACTCCGCCCGCGGTGCATTCCTGCGGGTGCGCGAGCTGTTGGCCGCCAATCCACCGCGTCAATCGGGACTGATCCTGCCGCGGCCCGAGGGCCGCGTGTCGGTCGAAGGGCTGTCCTTTGCCGCGCCCGGAACATCGAGGCCCATTCTGCGCGGGGTTACCTTCCAGGTCGAACCGGGTGAGGTCCTCGGGATCATCGGCCCCTCCGGAGCCGGCAAATCCACGCTGGCGCGCCATATCGTCGGCGTTCAGGCGCCGTCCGCAGGTGCCGTTCGCCTCGACGGATCTGATGTTTCGACCTGGATCAGATCGTCACTCGGCGAGCATCTCGGCTATCTTCCGCAGGATATCGAGCTATTTTCCGATACGGTGGCCGCCAATATCTGCCGGTTCAAGGACGGAGACGACAAGGCCATCATTCTGGCTGCGCAAATGGCCGATGTGCACGAGATGATCCTGCGGCTCGCTGACGGCTACGATACCCAGGTCGGGGAGGGGGGCGCGATCCTGTCAGGCGGCTACCGTCAACGCATCGGTCTCGCACGCGCGGTCTACGGCCATCCGAGCCTGGTTGTGCTGGATGAGCCGAGCTCGAACCTTGATGCCGAGGGCGACGCAGCGCTGGCCGACTGCATCACGCAGCTGAAGAAGCGCGGGACCACGGTGGTGATCATTTCCCATCGGCCGGCCACAATCGGCGTGGTCGACAAGATATTGGTGTTGCGCGAAGGCGTGGCCGAGATGTTCGGACCGCGGAGCGAAATCCTGGCGCGCCTCACGCGGCCTGTGCCGGTTCCTGCAGTTCGGGGAGCGACCGGTTAGGAGAAATCATGACGTTGCTTGATGTCACAGACCTGTCGATGCGCCCCGGAGCCGCGCCGCGCGGGACAAAGGGCACGAACAATGCTGGCATGCCAAACGACTCCATTCGCAATGTCGCCGGAGCGGGGTGGTTGATCATTGCCATCTTCTTCGGCGGCATCGGCGCCTGGGCGGTGACGGCGCCGCTCAACGGGGCGGTGGTCGCCAATGCGGTCGTGAAGGTCGATGGCAACCGCAAGAGCCTCCAGCACCTCGACGGCGGTATCGTCAAGGAATTGCACGTCAGGGAAGGTGACAGGGTGCTCGCCGGTGATCTGCTGATCGTGCTGGACGAGACCCAGGCTCGCGCAGAGCACGAGGTGCTAACGCAGCAATATGCCGTGCTTCGTGCGTCGGAAGTCCGGCTGCTGACCGAACTTGACCATGGCTCCCAGCTTGTCATGCCGCCGGATCTGAAGGCGCGCTCCGACGATCCGTATTTCAAGAGCGTCTGGAACGGACAGCTCAGCCAGTTTGACACCCGCAGGGCGTCGCTCGAAGGGCAAAGAAGCGTCGTCCGCGAAAAGATCAACCAACTGGGATCGCAGATCGTTGGTGCGGAAGCGCAGGTGAAGTCCTTCACCAACCAGATCGACTCAGTTCGCAAGGAGGCCAAGGACGTCGCTCCGCTCGTGGAGCGAGGGTTGATCGCCCGTCCCCGCATCCTGCAGCTGGAGCGGACGGCGTACGGTCTCGAGGGCCAGATCGCTGATGCAAACGCCAACATCGCCAAGGCCCGCCAGGCGATCGCGGAACAGGAGCAGCAGATCGCCCAATTCGATAACGACCGGATGACCGACGTCACCAAGGACTTGCGCGACACCCAAGCCAGACTCCTGGAGGTCATCCCGAAGGCGATGAACGCCAAAGCGGTGCTGGGCCGGATGGAAATTCGCGCTCCCTATACCGGGCGGGTGGTTGGCCTTAGCGTGTTTTCGATGGGAGGCGTGATTCAGCGCGGCGACAAGATTTTGGACATCGTGCCTGACGAAGATTCGCTGACAATCGAAGCCCAGGTCGCGGTCGAGGACATCAGCGACGTGCACCCGAACACACGTGCCGAAGTTCACCTGACGGCCTACAAGCAGCGGATCGTTCCGATCATTCACGGCGACGTCATTCAGGTCTCGGCGGACCGCTTGACGGATCCCAAGACCAACAATCCCTATTACACGGCCTACGTTCGGATCGACCAGGACGAACTGGCGACCATGCCCAACATCCACCTTTATCCGGGAATGCCGGCAACTGTGATGATCCCGACGATTCAGCGAACCGCGTTTGATTACATCGTGGGACCGCTGGTCATGTCGTTCAATCACGCGTTCCGGCAGAAATGATTGCCTCCAATTGGCGCTCCGCTCAGGAACTGCGGAAACCAGCGCGTTCGGCGTCCTCAATGCTTTGTCCGATTATCTCAAAGGTGGCGGTCGCCCGGTTCGATCTGGGCCCCGTGACGTCTTGGCCCTGACGAAGAAGCTTGAGGCCGCCCCAAGAACCAAGCGGTGTGCTGGATCGACAGGAAAGCTTTGGCGAACTCCGTGGGGCCGCTGCAGCCTGCTGCAAGTCGGCATGGGGCGGAGTTCTTTCGGGGATTGAATTTGGACCCGTCCTCAAGTACCGTCCTAAGATTCGTAAATTGCTATAATTTTGGATAGACCAAAATGCGTAGTTTGGTGCTCGGCTGGGCCATCAGCGCCGCTCTTCTCATTGGCAGTTCGAATGCGCAGCCCCCGCAGGAGATTATTGCGGTCGACACGATTGAACTTAAGGCCGGCCAAGCGCGGTCCTTCAGTTTCGACCAGGCGGTTGGCAAGATAACCACCGGCGCCGAGGGCGTTGCGGAAGTCATCCCGGACACCGATCGTACGTTCACCATCAAGGGATTGGCGCCCGGCCAGGTTATGATGACGGCCTATGCCCCAGACGGCAAGGTCATCCACCGATCGAATATCGCTGTCTCGGCAAACTCGACCGTCATCAAAATCTTCGGCGACAAGACCGCCGTAGGGGGCTACTCCACCTATTATTGCAGCATTCCCGGCGGTTGCAGCCGCGCCAATCCGGAGATTGCGCCGCTGCCGTTCTCGACATCGATCTCCGAGACCCGGAGCAAGGGCGATGGGGCCAGTGAATCGAGGGTACGGGAATATCGATAACCTAGTCATCCTGATGACAGACAGGATGCAAGTCATATTTGACGTCTAGAGTTAGCTTGGTGTTTTCGCAACGTTCGCGGCCGAAGCTTTGATTCCCGTCCGTAGGACTATGGGATCGGGATCAAAGCACGCATCCGCACCGAGCGGTTCTGGCATAAGCCAAGAGCCTTGTTCTTATCTTCATGACCGGCTGGCTCCCGCGCTTGCCGCAGCTCCGACTGGCTCACGCCGCCACCACGAACCGGCGCGACTGAGTACGAGGATTGAAACGATCAACGTGACGCCGAGCCCCGTCGGTATGGCGGCGAAGTAGCAGGCAATGAGAACGAGCACGCCGCCCAGTGCCGGAAGTTCGTAGCTGTAAAAGCCGGTCCTTAATCCGATGCGAACCAGGAAGGCGACGGGAATGGCGAGCACCACCATGTCGTAGATGGCGACATAGGGTGTGGCCAGCAACGTCCCTGTGGCAAGAGCGGCGGCCTTCAAGGTATAGGGCACGCGGCTCCGCCACATCAGCGCCAGCCCCACCGCAAGTACCGCGGTGAGGACAAACTGGAATGCCCAAGCCAGTTGCTCAGGGCCGCCGAAATAACGCACCATCGAGTAGACGCTCTGCAACTTCCACCATGTCGCCTTGCCCTCGGTCAATATCGCTTGCGAGGATTTGGTCATCCATTGGAAGAACGCGAGCCAGCTCTCACTGCCGAAGGCGAGCCACGAAAGGGCGAACATCGCGATCGCGGTGACGGTGGCGCTGACGAATACGCGCCATTGTCCATCCGCAATCAGGACAAGCGGAAACAGCAGCCCGTATTGCGGCTTGTACGTCAATAGTCCTAGGCAGATGCCGGCAAGCACCGGGCGGATCGGAATCAGATAGAGAGTGCCGCCGATCAGCGCTGCAGTGAGGAAGCCCGTCTGCCCGACCAGCGCATTGATGGAAACAAATGGAGCGGCGAGTGCGAGCAGAACACCGAAGTTGTGGCCGACGATCGCGCGCACGACGGCAAGATAAGGCACGATGCTGGCGAGAATCCAGCCGAGATGCGCCACCGAATAAGGCAACAGCGCCAGCACGGACGCGACGAAGAGGAATGGCGGCGGGTAATGCCAGGGAAAATCGCCGCTAAAGTCCTGACCGAGCTTGGTGACCTCGATCCGCTTCAGGATGTCCCAGTCAAAGGCCTGTGCCGGAAAGCCATCGAGTGCGAGACGCCCAGCAGCCCAGAAGCTGACAAAGTCCGTCGGGATGCCGAGACCGTTCTTATCGTAAATCCACGCCCGCGAGAGATACGCCATTAGGCAAAGCGTCAAGTTCATCGCGCAAAGTGCAAAACATGCCTTCCGCAGCCGCGCGGGAATTTCGATTTGGCCTGGGGCAATTTCTACGGGAGCGCGGGAGGCGGCCATGCGAGATCCTTGCTCGGAAACGCTTCCTGTTGGAAAGCGCACGCGCCAAGCAATAAGGGGCGCAGAAAGAAGTGTCCAGAATTCGCAGAAAGAAGCATCAAGAATCTTGGACATTTTCGATCCATGGCCTCGACCTCGCCTCCGGTGCGCCGCCTGTCTATCATCAGCCACTTTCGCGCATAGCTCGGGTCAGGAGCTGCCGCTGATCTGTTTGGCGCTCACGCGGTGATGTTCTGCAGGAGAAAGCCTCCACCGCGGTTCAGTCAGCCACCGCCAGAGCCAATGAGAAGCCACCGCCGCTATCGTTAATGCTGGCGTCGGCATTAAGCAGCTTGAGAACTTTCCGTTGCGCAGATAGGCCGAAATTGACAATGGTGGGCATCCCGGGACAGAGGCCATGCCCTCAGGCAATAATTCGTTTCAAGCAAGTTCGGAAACCAGGCTCGGCGTGTCGCCTATGCGCAGCGATCATCTTCGGGCTTGGCTACCACTCATATTCGGGGCCACGGCCTATCTGACGCTCATCGGCAGGATCGACAGCCTGTTGAGGGATACGGACATCTATTGGCACATCGCGGTCGGCCAGTGGATTATTGATCATCGTGCCGTGCCTCACGTCGATCCTTTCTCCTTCACGATGCGCGATGCGCCTTGGATAACCAGTGGGTGGTTATCGGAAGTGCTGTATTTCGCAGCGTTCAAACTGGCCGGGTGGCCGGGAGCTGCGTTCCTTGCCGCACTGTCGGCGTCGGTCGCGTTCTTCCTGCTGACACACCTGTTGCTGAAACGGCTGCCGAACACACCGGTCATGATCCTCGTTGGCGGCGGACTCGTCATGACGGCGTTCCACATGCTAGCCCGGCCGCATGTCCTGATCTTTCCCCTCATGGTGGTGTGGGCTAATGCGCTGGTTCAGGCGAGCGAAGAGCGACGTGCACCTTCGTTCGTCTATCTCCCGCTCATCACGCTGTGGGCGAACCTACACGGAAGTTTTACGCTGGGCCTGGCGTTGATTGCGCCATTCGCCCTGGAAGCGATTTGGACTGCAGACAAGTCTGCCCGTGTGGCGATCGCACTGCGCTGGCTTGGATTTGGCGCACTGGCACTCGTCGCCGCCTGCATCACTCCGTATGGACCGGAGTCGATCCTGGTTACATTCCGCATTTTGGACCTTGGCCCAATTCTTTCTACGATCGGCGAATGGAAGCCGGCGCTGGACTTCGGCACGCTTAATCCCATTACGATATGCTTCATCGCCGGGATGGCCTATGTGCTGTACAGCGGCCTTAAGTTGCCTCCGATCAGGATTGCTGCGCTGCTGGCCGTGGTTTCCCAGACGCTTGCCCACGTGCGTTATGTTGACGTTTGCGCGCTGGTTGCGCCGTTCTTTACTGCAGGTCCCTTAGCGCAGCATCTCGGCTGGCCGCAATTGCAGCACAACCGCAAAATCGTCCCCGTGTCACGGACAGCGCTTGTCATCGCGATCGCTGGCCTGGCGATCGTGACCGGCGTGATCTTGGGGACGGGGGACCACACGCCACCACGTGCTCCGCGCGTTGCCGTGGAAAAACTCAGGCAGTTAAATGCAGGCCGAATATTGAACGACTACTCTTTCGGAGGGTATCTGATTTCCCAGGGCAGTCCGACGTTCATCGATTCACGTGCCGAGTTGTATGGGCCAGTTTTTCTCAATCGCTATTTGCGTACCGTGTCGCTCGATGATCTGGCCGATTTTGTCAAATTGCTCGATGAGTACAAAATCGACGCAACGCTGCTGTTTCCGTCGACTCCGGCCATAGCTCTGCTTGACCGAATGCCAGAATGGGAGCGGACCTATGCCGATGACATAGCCGTCGTCCACGTTCGGAGAATGCGTGCAGGACGCGCGGATTCCCTGAACTAGCCCGCTTGTCCGACGTTTTCTGACATGCTGCCGGCGGATTGCGAGCGGCGGCGTACGCGCGAGCTTAAGCGGGCGAGGGTTGACCGACGTTCAGCAAGGTTCTTTCGACCGACGCCAAGCTCCTCCACGCGACGATCACGACCATCGCGGGGCGACGCCCGATTAGCTGGGTTCTTTTCGATCCCTTAGCTCGCAGCGCTGCACCGGGTACGCAAACTACCGACAGCGTCGCTGTCGTACTCCCGGATCGTTGCTCCGTATTTGTACGGGAGGATGAGCTTCAAGTCCGGAAGGTCGCTAGAAATTCCGAGTTACCCCCAGTGCCGCATCCCTGATAGCCATTCGCGCGTCTGCATTGACCCAATCTGGGAGACGGTTCTTTCGTGATAAGCAACCCGTGAGTGTCAGTGTTTGTCGAGGGGGATGTCGCTTCGAAAGAGAGCGTCCGCGTCCGGCAGATTAAAGGTAGTCCTTAGCCCAAAAAGATACGGCGGCGCAGTGGCTTATATCACGACTTGACCTGCAAGTCACTGGCCGACTCGCGCGCTGTCGTGCACCCAAAGGTTGATGAAACATATTGCCGCTTCTTCCCGGAATTGTGGACCGGCCACATAAGCATGCTGGCAGTTT
This sequence comes from Bradyrhizobium sp. 26S5, assembly GCF_036923295.1. Lineage (NCBI taxonomy): Bacteria > Pseudomonadati > Pseudomonadota > Alphaproteobacteria > Hyphomicrobiales > Nitrobacteraceae > Bradyrhizobium > Bradyrhizobium sp. 26S5. Next base: position 3,640,542 of record NZ_CP145948.1, read on the forward strand.
CAACCCTCAGGTTTTTACGGCCCAACTTGCCGTCGCGCGCCGCTTATTTTTCCAGTATTTCCACGGGGGAAGCGCGACTTTGCGGGTAAGGTTAAGAAACGATTACCGAGTGACAGCTTTCGGGGGCGAGATTATAAACGTTTTCAGTTGGCACCGGATTAGTCCGCCAACCTTTTAGTCCATTTCATCATCAAAAGGGATTTTCTCCTATGTTGAAGTATTACATCGCGACCACGGAAGCCCTGAAGCGTCTGCGCAACAATGAGGACGGCGTTGTGTCGTTCGAGTACGTCATCGTTGCGGCTTGCATCGTCGCCGCCGTTGCCGCTGCGTTCGGCAGTGGTGGTACCGGCCCGATCTTTACCGCGCTGAGTGGTGCGATCTCGAGTGTCGCCAGCAAGGTCACTGCTGCCGTCGCATAACACGGCCGCCTGACTCGGGCAGGGGGGCCATTCGCCTGTGCTCCCCCGCCTCATTTTACAACATTCCATAGTTCAACGAGAGGGATTCCTATGTTGAAGTATTTCATCAAGGCTACGGACGCTATTGCGCGTCTGCGCGCGGACCAGGATGGCGTTGTGTCGTTCGAGTACGTGATTGTTGCCGCCTGCATCGTCGCTGCCGTTGCCGCTGCGTTCGGCACTGGTGGTACTGGTCCGATTGTCGACGCTCTGAGCGGTGCGATCTCGAGTATCGCCAGTAAGGTCACTGCAGCGGTCGCGTAACACGGCTGTCTCGCTCCGGGTGGGGCATCGAACTGTGCCCCGCTCCGGCGCTCCGATAAAGTCGGCGCGGTGTCTCCGAAATGCGTGACTGTAGCGGGCGCCGGATTCAATGCCGAGCCCGGTGGTCCCGACAAGCAGACGTCGACGACTGCGGCGAACAGCAGGATCGGCACCGTCGAGGCGAGTGCAGTCTGAAGAACCTGCGGCCAGCTGATTTAGGGAGCACGGGGATTTGCCATCTGCCTTTTAAACGCGTGCATTTGATTTTTTAAAGGCGTGCATTTGATGAGTTGGATTATTCCCATAACCTGGTTTCTGGAAATCCTGTTGCTGCTATATGTTGCAACGACCGATATCGCGGCACGGTTGATCCGAAACGAAATTTGTCTAGCGCTCGTAATCCTCGGGATCGCTAGGCAACTGGCCGATCCAATGCAAGTTGCCCAGTCGCTGATCATTGCTGCGATCCTGTTGCTGCTGCTGCTCGTCATCTACCAGCGGGGAAAGATCGGCGGCGGCGACGTCAAGCTGCTGGTAGCTCTGGCAGTTGGTCTACCGCTGACGGGCGTGGTGCAGCTGTTGACTATCACCGCGCTGGCCGGTGGCGTTCTTGGCCTGGTGCATCTAATGATGCGCGCCCTGCCATATCCCAGGTTGGCGCCTGCCGGATCGTCGCTCGTGCGCCGGGTTTATGCAGTCGAGCGCTGGCGGCATTTGCGACACGCACCGTTGCCTTATGGGGTCGCCATCGCGTGTGGTGGTATTTGGACGATTTTGAGCAAAGCATTTTGAGCAAAGGATTTTGATATGTCATCCGCCTTGCGTCTTTCGATTATCATGGTGCTATTGCTGGCAACGACTGCGCTCGGACTTATTGCCTATAACATGAACTTACCGAAGCACGCTCCGGTGGACGTCACTGCGACGGCGCCTACGCCTACGCCGGCGCCTGCGACTGTCGGGTACTTTGTTGCGACACGTCCCCTCCCGCGAGGTACGCTCGCGCGAGACGAAGACTTCACGGTACGCTCGGCGCCGCCGGAACGCGTTCCAGCAGGGGCGATCCTTGAAACGCCCGACTCCAAGGCCGGGCTTCCCGGTTCTCTGGTTCGCAAATTCGTTGAAGCCGGCAGTCCCATCACATTGCACGACATACTGCGCCCGAAGGATCGGGGATTCCTCGCCAGCGTCCTGGCCCCGGATAGCCGGGCCATCAGCATCAAGGTTGACGAGGAGACTGGCGTCTCGGGCCTGATCAGGCCGGGCGACAATGTCGACGTAGTGTTGACCCAGGTTTTCGAGAAGGCAGATCCCGCGCGTCGCGCCCTGAGCGAGACCGTTCTGCGCAATGTTCGGATCATTGCGATCGACCAGGAGATTGCACAAGGCGGGCGAGCCATTAGCGCCGCGGTGGGCAAGATAGCCCAAACTGTTTCGTTGGAGCTTTCGCCGGAGCAGGTCAAGAAGGTCACGGTCGCAAAACAGCTCGGAACGCTCTCTCTCGCCGTTCGTTCAGCAATCGATCAGTGGGAGAAAGCAGACGCCGGCGCGATGTCGAGCTGCGATGTGTCGCCGGAACTTGCCCGTCAGAACGCTATTGCCGGCCAGAGTGCGGCGGTGGTGGTTCATTCTGGTGGTGAAGTCAAGCAATACCAGGTCAGGAAACAAGACGCGGACGAGAGCGACATTGCCGTTAGCTGCGACGGCTCGCCGGAGGCCGCCCGCCGTGGCGCAACAATGGTGGTTCAGGCAGTCAAGGCATCGGAGAAGCGTTGATGAACATCGCCATGGTCAGTCCGCCTGAAGCGACATCTGTTGTAACGCGAGACCGAATCGTCTGTTTCGTAGATGACGAGCTCAGTGCTGCGGCTCTGCGCAAGGGCCTCGAAGGTGGCAATCTATCGATCAGGCGCGGCACGATCCGCAATGCCATCCGGATGCTCGAGACCGACACCGATCTATCCGCGCTGGTGACTGATATCAGTGGAATCGAAGATCCATTTGCCGAGCTCGAAAGACTGGCCGGCGTCTGCCCACCCGATGTCCGGGTGGCTCTGATCGGCGAGAGCAGGGAGATCACATTCTACCGCGAGTTGATGGATATCGGCCTGACCGAGTACCTTCCCAGGCCGCTCACGCGGGACATGGTGCTGGACCAGCTGCGTCCGAAGCTGATCGGCGATGTGGCGCACAGCCAGCCCGACCGCGGTGGCCATGTGATCTCGATCTGCGGTGCGCAGGGGGGGGCCGGTGCAACGAGTATCGCCATCAATCTCGCGCTGCAACTGGCCGAGACCACCAAAGCCAAGGTCGCGCTTCTCGACCTTCATCTCCAAAACGGCGAGACGGCCGTCATGCTCGGTGTCCGGCCCGGGCCGGGGCTGCGCATCGCTCTGGAAAACCCGATGCGCGCCGACACCTTGTTCATCGAGCGCGCCGCAATCGATGTCAACGAGCGGGTTTGCCTGGTTTCCGCCGATGAGGAGCTGGATGCGCAACTCGACATCACGGAAGCGGGCGTGAGACACGTTCTGAGTCTGCTCCGGCAACGGTTCAATTACATCGTCGTCGATGTCCCGGTCCCGTTCCCGCCATCCATCCATCCGGTACTCACTGTTTCCCGTCACGTGCTGGTGTTGCTGGAAGCCGAGGTAACCGGACTTCGCAACGCCCATGCACTCCGCACCGCCGTCACTAATATCGCCGGCAAGGATCGGGTCTTTACATTACTCAACCGTGCCGATCGGGCCGGGGGTCTTCCCAGGGCGACGATCGTCAAGGCCCTGGGCGCGGAGCCGGACATGGTGATCCCTGATCTCGGAAAGGGGATGACCCAGGCGGTCAATCTGGGAATTCCCGCGCTGAAGCACGTGTCGGCACTGCGGCGTTACCTCGCTCCGATTGTACGGGAGATCACGGGTGTTGGCGCCGAGCCGAAGGGACGGTTGAGGAGGCTGCTCGGGCTATGAAGAAATTTGGTAGGCGCGAAGACGACGCGGATCGTTTACCCGCATTGATGCCAAGCTTGCCTGCAGCTGCGCCAAGCTTGGTCACAGCTGCATCAAGCCTGATTACAGCTGCGCCAAGCGCGCCTGCGCCCGAGCCGAGCCCGGTCGCACCTGCGATGAGGCGGCCCGAACCCTCGAGCCAGCACTCCGCTCTCGCGGCTTCGCTGCGCGAACGCGTCATCGAGCAGATCGAGCCCGCGGCAGCCGCAACGGTCTCACGCGACGTGCTTCGACGGCAGATCGAGGAGATCATCCACGGAATAGCCAACCAGGAGCGGCTCGAACTGTCAGGACGCGAGCAGCTTTATCTGGCGGAAGAAATTGCCGACGACATGACCGGCTACGGGCCGCTCCGTCCGCTTCTGCTGGATGAAACGATCAACGACATCATGGTCAACGGACCGAGCAATATTTACGTCGAGCGACGCGGCAAGCTGGAGCGGGTCGCGGTTCGTTTCCGTGACAACGAACATATTGCATCCGTGGCACAGAAGATTGCGGCGCAGGTCGGCCGGCGCGTCGACGAGTCCAGCCCGATGGTGGATTGCCGCCTTCCGGACGGCAGCCGCGTCAATATCATCTTCCCGCCGCTTTCGATCCACAGTCCCTGCATCTCCATCCGCAAGTTTCCGAGCCACCGCTTGGACATAGCCGGAATGATCGCAAACGGCTCAATGACCGCGGCGATGGGACAGTTGCTGGAAATTGCCGCTCGGTCCCGGCTCAATGTTCTGGTCTCGGGTGGTACCGGCTCGGGCAAGACGACGCTGCTGAACGCGCTGAGCCAATTCATTGATCACAGCGAACGCATTGTTACGATCGAGGATGCGGCGGAGCTGCAACTTCAGCAGCCGCATGTGATCAGCCTGGAGACGCGGCCTGCCAGCATCGAGGGTACGGGGCAGGTGACGCAACGCGATCTCTTGTGGAATGCCCTGCGCATGCGCCCTGACCGCATTATCGTAGGCGAAGTACGCAGCGTTGAAGCGTTTGACATGCTGCAGGCGATGAACACCGGCCATGACGGCTCGATCTCCACGGTGCATGCCAATAGCGCCCGCGATGCGCTGACCCGCGTCGAAAACATGGTGCAGATGGGACAGGTCAACCTGCCACCACGGGCGATTCGAGCTCAGATGGTCGCTGCGCTGGATATCATCGTGCAAGTCGAGCGCATGAGGGACGGACAGCGTCGCATCATCCAGATCACCGAGGTGATCGGTCTGGAAGGCGAGGTGATCACCACCAATGACATCGCCGTGTTCCAGTACCAGGAGGAGGATGTTCACGGCCGGATATCGGGCACCTACAGGTCTACCCAAGCAATCCCGAAATTCAAGAGCCGTCTTGTCTATTATGGGCTTGATCGTGCCTGGGCCGAGGCCATGAGGCAGATATGATACCGTCGTATGTGATCGCCACTGTCCTGTTACTGCTGCTGTGCGCATCGGGCATATCGTTGTGGCTCGACGCCCGGGAACGACGCATGGATCGTCATCTGACGATAGCTTTGCCAGCCTCGCACTCGGCCAGCCTGATTTCTATTCGTCGCTCGGAGACAGGGTCCCGCTCGCAGCTGCTGCATCGGCTGGCCAATTACAGCCCCGAGGTCGTTTACGCCTGGCAGCCGGTCTACACGCTGCTTGCCGGTGTCCTCGCAGCAGCGGCAATCTTTTATGTTAATAACCGGCTGCTGCAGTTGCCGACCCTCAACGTGTCCATCGCGGCCGCAATCGTGGCCTTCCTAATGGTGCGCGGCCTGTTTGGATGGCAGCAACGTCGGTTCGCCAATCAGCTTTTCCGACAGTTGCCTGACACGATCCAACTGGTGACGAGCACCGTCCGGTCGGGGCTGCCCGTGAACGAGGCATTTCGCACCATCGCGCGCGAGATGCCGCAGCCGACCGCCGGACAGTTTGCGATGGTATGCAGCGAATTGAATCTAGGGAGACCTCCGGAAGAGGCGGTGGAAGCCATCTATCGGCGGACGCAGGTCGCCGAGTACGCGATGTTTGCGGTGACGCTGGCCGTCCAGTTGAAGTCGGGCGGCAGCCTGGCCGAAACCTTGCAGACACTTGGAGAGACCGTTAGTCAGCGTGTTGCGCTGGCTGCGCGCGCCAAGGCTCTGGCAGGAGAGGTAATCTTCTCTTCGCGCGCGCTTTCGCTCTCGCCCCTCATCATCGGTGGGTTGCTGTACTGGATCAATCCGAAAACAGTCGATCTGCTGTTCCACGATCCGACCGGAAACATGCTGCTGGCTTACGCGGCAGGGTCAGTGCTCGTCGGGCACCTGGTGATACGCTGGATGATCAGAAGGGAAACCGCGCTATGAGTGCCGGTCTCGGTTTGGTGACCCTCGCGATCGCGGCTGCAACCGCGACCCTTCTGTTGATCATCCGCGAAGTACACCTTCGTACATTGGACGTGCGGGTGTCGAAAGCCGTGTTGGGCCTTCCTGGCGAGGCGGCATCGTCGCAGGACATGATCGGCTGGTTTTCGTCGATCGGCACGCGGTATCGGCGCTTTTATGCCGAGGAGAACCTGGAGCAACTTCGGACCATCCTCCAGTCGTCGGGCTTCATCAATTATCGTCGCACCTTGCCGATCTGGATCGGCGTCAAAACCGTCAGCATGTTCTTGTTTCCGATCCTTGCCATGCTTCTCGCGCAGCTTTCGGGGATGCAGCCGATGGATGTGCTGATCTACGGGCTGTTCGGCGTGGTGTTCGGAATTATGGGGCCTCGGTTCATTTTGTGGGTGCTGAAGCGACGGTTTGACGCGGCGGTTCGGCTCGGCACGCCGGATACCATCGATTTGCTGGTTGTGTGCAGCGAGGCCGGAATGGGTCTTGAGAGCGGATTGCAACGCGTGGCGGAAGAGATGGGCACGTCCAATCCCGCAATGGCGCGGGTCTTGCGTGGTCTTCTTGACGATCTCCGGATAACGCCGAATCGTGCAGAGGCATTCGAGAGATTGGGATCCGTGTCCGACGGACTTCGCCGGTTCGGCACCATGGTGAGCCAAAGCCTGCAATATGGCACGCCGCTGGCCCAGGCACTGCGCAGTATTGCCGTGGACCTGCGTCAGGAACGCATCACCAAGCTGGAAGAAAGAGCGCACAAGCTCGGCGCCAAGCTGACCATTCCGATGGTTCTGTTCCTACTTCCAGCCATGTTCGTGATCTTGGGAGCAAGTCCGTTTCTGCATCTCATTCGTTCGTTCAAGGGCATCTAGGTAACGGGGATAGGAGCCATGAGCAGGGTTCACGCCTGTCGAGGTCGGCCAATCAACCGCAAAGGGTCTTTGCTCAGGGATCAGCGCGGCGCCGTCGCGTTCGAGATGCCCATTGTCTATCTCTTTCTGATCATGACCCTGCTCCTGCCGATGGCCGATCTTGCGATCGCCGGCTTTCAGTACATATCCGCGTGGGAGGCGTTGCGGGCCTTCGGGCAATCGATCCAGTACTCGCCGCCACCGGACGTCACCAGCGCCTCGACTTGGAAGACGGCCGCGGCCGCCAAGGCTGATTCCAAGTATCCGATCTCCAATTTCCAGATCATTTGCGGTGAGGGCGGCGCCGCCTGCGCCCCAGGCAATGATATTCCCCCCAGGTACTATTCGTACACGACATCGGTCACCCTGAATCCCATGGTGCTGACGTCCATATTGTGCACGGGCGGCTCGTGTACGTACACGCTGCCTTACTCGGAACGGTTTCAATAGGGGTATTCCATGCGCAATTTCCTCCGCAGCCGTCGAGGTTCAGTCGCATTCGCAACCGTCGTCGCCCTGGTGCCGCTGATCGGAGCGCTTGCACTCGGAGGCGAGGCGGGGACGTGGTACGTCACCAAGCAACACGCGCAGAACGCCGCCGATGCGGCCGCTTATTCGGGCGCTGTCCAGCAGGCATGCCTGAACTCGCCGCCTTGTCTGGTCACGAATACGGTGGACTATCGCGCCAAGCAGTTTGCGGCACAGCACTCTTTCTGCAACACCGGCGACGGCACCGCCTATCCAGGCTCGCGGTGTCTTAGCAGCCTTCCGAGCGGGACGACGCAGACCGTCACGATTGCATCGCTCACCTCGTGGCCCGGGGCCAGCGGAACAAATTTCGTTCAGGCCACAATCACACAGCAACAGCCGGTATACCTCGCAACAGTACTTGGTATGTCCAATGTCAACATAGGCGCGACAGCCGTCGCCGCAGTGCAAGGACTTCCGAAGTCGCCATGCGCCCTGTCATTGACAACTATCAGCTTCCAGGGCAGTCCGAACATCAATGCGCCGAATTGCGGCATGGCCGCGAATGGCACGGCCGCCAACGCACTGAACTTCACCGGCGGCGGGATGACCATGAACCTTGGGTCGCTATCGGCTGCCGGCGGCTGCACGGGTGCCTCGCAATTCTGTAATTCCGCGTACACTTATATGCCGCCGGTCAATAATCCGTTCTCCGTGCTGGATGCGGTTACGCTGCCGACGCTAGCGAATTGCTCAACCCTCGGCTTCAGCGATGGAAGCCTAACCGCTTATAGTGCAACGAAAACTGCGACCACGGGACCATGCACGAACAACAATCTGGACCTGAAGGGAAACAACACGATCACGCTGACGGGCGGTGTCTACTTCATCTCCGGCACGATGAGCCTCAAGGGTACCACCGCAATCGCGGGAACCGCGCTGTTCATCCTGTTGCCCGGGGCAAGCTTCAGCATGAAGGGCACTGGCAACATCACCGTCACCGGTAACGCGTCGGTGTCGACCTCGCAGCTCCCAACTGTGCTTCAGCCCTACGCCAACCTGTTCGCCAACATGGTGCTCTATTATCGGAGCAGCACTGCCGTCCAGATCGGAGGTAACAGCAACATCACGCTTAATGGCAATATGTATTTGCCGAATGCGGACGTGACATTCCAGGGCAATCCGACAGTTGCCTTGAGCGGCGGCGCCTGTGGCGAATTGATCGCCAAATCGATCGCGTTCAATGGCAATGCCACCTTCGACAGCACGGGGTGCTCTTCGGCTACGAAGCTGCCTAGCACCCAGTACGTCAGATTGGTGCAGTGATGAGACGGCTCGATCAGCGCGGCATGGCGGCGCTGGAGTTCTGCCTCGTCTCCGTGCCGATTTTCATGTTGATGTTCGCCATTTTCGACTTCGGTCGATATGCGATCACCATGCAATCGCTGCGGAGGCTTGCCGACGCCGGTGCCCGGTCAATCATGATTAACTGCTATGCCACCGCCGTAATCCAAAAGACCACTCCCAGCTGCAGCGGCGACCCCCTGTCCGATACTCAGAAACGAGATGCCGCCCCTTACCTGTATATCAACGGCAGCTCCACACCGTCGGTGAATGCGACAGCGGGCCCACCTATCACCGTGACCGCATCTCAATCCGGCTTCTCGATGATCATGCCGATCTGGGGCACGACATTGAACGCGCCGAGCGCGTCCACCAAAATTCCCTACTAGCTGACATCATCCCGGTCGCTTTGAGCGACGGCGGGCACAGCCGTTGCCGGCCGTCGAGACCGATCGTCCTACCGGTGATGCAGTCTCTGCCAGCGCATGGCTGCAGAGCGGAGGGCAGGCGGCCCAAACCGGCTGCGGATTGGCAATGCAGGCTCCAATTGGCAGGAGCGCTGGACCATGCAAGCCGGTGGCGCGATTCGATCCTGTGGTTGATCGGGGCTTGTCATCTGTCGGTTGCAGCCACCGCCAGGGTGGTCGCGTTGCGGTCTTCCGGGCAGTCGGGAAAAAGTGGTGCTCGTCAGCAACATCCGCATATTTTCGGAGGGCTTGCGACCTCCCGGCAAGGGTCTCGCCTTGCCAACGCGGCGCGTAGCGGATGATGATCTCCGGACCGCGTTTTGCGGCCGGCGGGAGAGGTGTCCCCAGCGGAGCCCGTGCTGACTTTGTGCGATAGATCAGCGCACGCCGGATATGGAATTGCAAAGTAACGATTTTATAGTGGGACAATAGTAATCTCGACGGCGTGGTGCGTGCAGGGGAGTTGCCAGGGTGCCGAGGCCGTAAATTTACGGGATGAAATTGGATCGCGGCGAGGGGAAGCGAATGAGTGGCGGTCGCGTTTCGGGCAGGGGAAGTGGAAAGCTTGTCGCCTTCAGCGCGATAGCGCTTGGCGCGACGCTCGCGTCATTTGGGGCAGGCGACCGCGCAGCCGCTGCTGACCGGCGGACATCGAGCGGCGTCTTCGTCAGCGACATGAACGACGTCCAGCGCGTCAAGTTGACCCTCAACAAGTCGCGCACTTTCAAGGTCGATCAGGCTTTTGCGACAATTGTCGCGGGCTCCCCCGAGATCATCGATGTGAAGTCGCTGAGTGACCACCTGATCTACATCCAGGGCAAGCAGACCGGCACCACCAACGTTATCCTGTTCGATTCCTCGATGAAGCAGATCGGCATCCTCGACGTTGAGGTTGCGATCGATACCGGCAATTTGCAGCAGAATATCCGTACCAGCACCGGCATGCAGGGGATTCGCGTCTCTTCCTCCGAGGGGCAGGTGGTGCTCAGCGGAACGGCCGCCGACGCGGTGGCGGCGGAGCGGGCCATGGCGATCGCCACCAGCACCGTTGCGAAGGGCGCAGTCGTCGTCAATGCGATGAACGTCGCGGCGCCGCAGCAGGTCATGCTCGAGGTGCGCTTCCTCGAGGTCAACCGGGCGGCGGGACGCGACCTCGGCGTGAACCTCTATGCGGCGAATGCCAACGGGACCAATGTCGCGAATTCGGGAGCCGGCGGTGTAGCCATCGCTGGTCGATCGCCGATTGGTGGTATCAATACCACTCCCGGTCTCATTGGTACTGGAGGATCTCCTGCCACTGCTGCATCCGTCGGCGCGGCTCCCACAGGCAGCCTTCCCCTGCTTGGAACGATCGGGACGCTTGTCGGTTCGGCCGGCGGCGTATCTCCGACCCCGTTCGGCAGCCTGCTGACCAGCATCTTGAGGACCAGCAACGGAAGTTCGGTGGACCTGCTGATTACTGCACTGGAAACGAAGGGACTCGCCCGTCGACTGGCGGAGCCGAATTTGACCACGCTTTCCGGCGATGCCGCGCGCTTCCTGGCCGGCGGCGAATTTCCCGTTCCGATCCCCAACACGACGACGAATGGTTTTCCTACCGTGACGATCGAATACAAGAAGTTCGGTGTTGAGCTGGCTTTTGTTCCCACCGTGCTCTCGCGGGGCGTAATCAACCTCCGCGTCGAGCCTTCGGTCAGCGAGCTTGACTTCGCCAACGCGATCACGATCCAGGGCACGAGCGTTCCCTCGCTGACCCGCCGCGACGCGCGCACCACGGTCGAATTGCGCGACGGCCAGAGCTTTGCCATCGCTGGCCTGCTGCAAACCCGCAACCAGCAGGACATTTCGCAATTGCCCTGGATTGGCTCGGTGCCTGTGATTGGAACCTTATTCAGCAGCAAGTCGTACCAGCAGCAGGAAACGGATCTCGTCATTATCGTAACGCCGCGCCTGGTTGCGCCGGCAGCACCCGGCCAGCAACTGGCATCGCCGCTCGATTCCCGCCTGCCGGCCAACGACGTCGACTTCTTCCTCAATGGCCAGATGGAAGTTCGCAAGCGTTACAACGATTACGTCAATTCCGGCGGCGAGGTGAAGGGACCCTATGGTCACATCATCGCGCCGGACGCGATTGCGCCCGCCCCACCACCGGCCGTTGGTGCAAACCAGCCGGTCGTGAAGACCCTGAACTAGAGGAGGCGAGGATGACCATCAGGTATCTGGCTCTGCTCGCACCCGTCCTGCTCGGCGGCTGCTACGGCGTCTACGGGCATGACGAAATGGACCGCTATGTCCAGCGCTCCGACACCATCACAATGAGCGCGGGCAACGCCAAAGAGGTCAACGCCGTTACCCATACGATCCATCCATGGCCGCGATACGTCGGCGATCGCCGGCTCGCCTACGATGCCCGGCGTGTCGGTAGTGCCGTGACACGCTACAGCACTCAGCAAAGGCCGCTGGACCAGCTTCCCAATATGGGCCAGCCGACGGAAGCGATGGGCCAGCCGCCACCTCAGACCTCGACCGTCAACGTGAATGGATTGCCGCCTGGAACGTCTTCGGGAGTATCGGTGCCGGTCGGCGGGATAGGGGGCAGGTAGCGGTTCTTGGTTAGTAAGAGTAGCGATGATATTTACGAACGGTTGCAGTGAGTCCGCTGGGCCGCACGGGGGCAAAGATTATGCGGCGTGCAATTCTGATGCTGACCTATTGCTGGCTAGGGACCGGCCTAGCGGCATGTGACTATACGACGAGGGAGGCCGCGATCGTGGCCCCCGTGGATCCGCCGGGCGGAGACCCCGTGCAGGAGCCGACCGACGTCAAGTATTACCCGTCGGACGAGTCTGTGCGGCTGGGGCTGGAGCAATTCAACCGCGGCAGCTACGGAATAGCCCAGCGCTATTTCAAGAATGCGGTCGAGAAATCGCCGAAGGACGTGACGGCCTGGGTCGGGCTGGCGGCGAGCTATGACCGGTTGCGCCGCTTCGATCTCGCCGACCAAGCCTATGCGCAGGCGATTCGGCTGGGCGGCGAAACCGTTCAGATCCTCAACGATCAGGGCTATTCGTACATGCTGCGCGGCAATCTAAGCGGGGCGCGGCGGAAGTTCGAGAAGGCCTATTCGCTCGATCCGGGCAACCCGGTGATCGCGAACAACCTCGAGCTTCTCAATGGAAGCCGGCAGTTCATCGAAAGGCCGCCGAATAATCAGCCTTGAATTAAAGGCCTAGCTACCTGATTTTGTTTGGCTTTTAATTGGCGCCGGAAGGCGCCCTTTAGTGCGAGGAACCCTTAAGGGAAGTTCAACGTTTTTGACGTAAGCCAACTGGCATTTCCTAACCAATGGCTTCGTCTCATGGACCGTTTTTTTAAGCTGCAGTTCCTCGGACCACTAGCGCTTTTTGTTGCCACGCTTGGGGCCGAGTTGGCTGCACGCGCCCTTCAATATGCACCCAGTTCCGAGCTTCTCTGGTTCATCAATCTAAGGATGTTCGGCATCTTTCAGCGAAGCTACGCGCAGCTGAGCGACCTGGTTGCGTTTGACGGATTTCAGCTCTTCGGGATTGCGCTTCCGATCTTCGCGCTGGCCTGCTTCGGGCTAGTGGCGAAGTCCAGGTTGCCGTTCACGGTCGCAACCCACTTGAGCGCTGCCTATGCCGGCTTTCTGGTCATCTCCTGGCAGGCTGGCGTGCCCGAACTCTCACAGCAGGCTTCGCTTGTACCCGTTGCGGTCCCGTCGGGTGCCGGTCTGTATGTGATGGCGACCATTTTCGGGACTTGCCTACTGTCTTTTGCAGTCACGCACCTGCTGTATTTCAGCGCGGTGCGCAAGGAATTATTCGCTTTGGCAGGTTGGCTGCGAACTGTCCTGTCTCGTCCAACGACTGCATAGTCGCCTCGGATTGTGTGATCGGATCAGCATTCCTCCGTTGAAGGGGATGCCGCAATTGGCGGGCTCTATAACCTACGCTCAATATCCTACGGTCTATGGCAAGAGGTCTACGTTGCCGGCCTCGCCGACGGGAAATTCCTTATGCCTTGAACGATGCCGTCGACGACGAGTTCACGGAACGGCCGGTCGTTCGGATCTGGTCGACGATCTTCGTTGTCATCTCATCTACTCGCAGGCGCTGGTGTTCCTTTTTCCATTCGTGCTCCTCGCTGCGACAGATCAGCCTCGGTGACATCGCGCCTGCTGGGATCGAGGGGGCTGCACTTTCTCGGCATCATTTCCTACTCGATCTATATGACGCACGGCATCCTTTTGTCCTGTTCATCCGTGCGTTTCGAACGCCGGACGCTTGGCTATAGCGCGACAATCAGGATGAGAGCGGCGCGTCAATCAAGATGAGACGAGGCGGCCGAGTCAGGAGATAATTGACGCTGGCCGCCTACTTGGCAAGCGTTGATTGACGCTGCGCGACAATCAAGCGGCGCTGCCAGCGTCAATCACAGTCTTGTCGAGTTCGTTGGGGGTCGTGTGAACAGGTGGCCGGCCTGGACCGCGCTTGCGATCGAGGGCAACTTTTCGACGGTAACTTTCGACGTTCATCTCGAGGATCGTGGCGTGGTGGACCAAACGATCGATGGCAGCCAACGTCATTGCCTGGTCCGGGAAGATACGCCCCCATTCGCCAAATGGCTGATTGGCCGTGATCAGCAGCGAGCGTCGTTCGTAGCGGGCGGCGATCAACTCGAACAGCACACTGGTTTCCGCCTGATCCTTGCTCACATATGTGATGTCGTCGAGGATCAGGAGGTCATAGCGATCGAGTTTGGCGATCGCGGACTCCAGCGCCAGCTCGCGCCGCGCGACCTGCAGCCGTTGCACCAGATCAGTGGTGCGCGCGAAGAGAACGCGCCAACCGTTCTCGACGAGAGCCAGGCCGATCGCCGTGCCGAGATGGGTCTTGCCGCCGCCCGGTGGACCGAACAAGAGCAAATTGGCGCCGGCCTTCAACCAGGCGTCGCCAGCGGCGAGCGCCATCGCCTGTGCCTTTGATAGCATCGGCACGCTTTCGAAGTCGAAGGTGGCGAGCGTCTTGCCGGCGGGCAAACGCGCTTCCACCATGTGTCGCTCGATCCGACGGCGGGTGCGATCGGCCGCCTCGTGCTCGGCAAGGGCGGCGAGGAAGCGGGCGGCAGGCCACCCTTCCTTGTCCGACTGTGCGGCGAGCTTCGGCCAGATCGCCTTGACGCCCGGCAGGCGGAGCTCATTGAGAAGCAGCTCGACACGGGCAGCATCGACGGAGGTAGCGATACCGGTCATGCTGCCTCTCCCAGGTTCGAGCGGCCCGACATGACGCTGACGGAGGCGAGTTCATCGTAGACGTCGAGCGGCGCCAGCTTGACGGCGACACGCGGGATCGAGGCCGCCTCGGGTCGGAAGCGGTCGCGCAGCGCGGCAAGATCGGGTAACTGTCCGGCGTCCAGATCCATCGCGATCACCTCGGCGAGTTCTGCTTCGCAGGCGCGCTCGTGAGCCAGCGCCAGAAGCTCGACCGTCACCTTGCAGGCGCGCCGGTCATCACCATGCTCCCGCAAGGTCTCGAACAGACGTTTGTAAGCTGCACGCGGGAAGAGTTGGTCGCGATAAACGAGATTGAGGAGCGCCATCGGCTTGCGCCGCAGGGCATGGATGACGTGCCGGTAATCCACAACATGACCGCCCTGGCTCTCGGACACAGGCCGACCGCGCCGCAGCGTCACGACCGGCGTGACGCCAAGGAAGCATTCGAGCCGGTCGTCGAAGATGCGCACACGCAGGCGATGGCCGATCAATCTTGAAGGCACGGTGTAGAATACGCGCCGCAGGATGAAGCCGCCTGACGACGTCACCGGGATCACTTTCTCCTCGAAGTCGGTCGTGCGGCCTTTTGGCAGCGGCGCCAAGGCCTCCTTCTCGAGCGCGATCGGCTTGGCGAGGTTGGCGTTGCGCCGGCCGACAATCTCGTCGACAAAAGCCCGGTACGCATCGAGACTGGCGAACTCGCGCGTCCCCCGCAGCAACAGCGCATCTTCCAGTGCCCGCTTGAGATGGCCGTGCGCGCTCTCGATCGAGCCGTTCTCATGTGCGATGCCCGCATTGTTGCGCGTTGGCGCCATGCCATAGTGGCCCATCAGCCCGGCGTAGCGCTGCGTCAGATCCCCCCGTGCGTCGGCGGCCAGATTGCGGAATGCTGCCGACAGGCTGTCGCTGCGATGCTCCCGCGGCACGCCGCCAAGCGCCCACAGCGCGTTCTGCAAGCCCTCCGCCAGGGCGACGAAGCTTTCGCCGCCGAGCACGACATGGACATGCTCGAAGCCGGAGAACGCCAACCGGAAGTGATAGAGCCGGTGATCGAGCGGCTCACCCGCGATGGTAATACCGAGCGCGCTCACGTCGGTGAAGTCGGACAGACCCAGGCGGCCGGGCTCGTGCTGCTGGCGGAAGATCACGTCCTGTTCGGGGCCGTTGAGCGCCCGCCAGGCGTTGATGCGCCGCTCCAGCGTGCGGCGGATGTTCGGGTTCAAGTCATGATGCCGTCGGCGCAGCTCGTCCAGCACGCCGATCACGCGGATGCCGGGCGCAGCCTTCAGGATCGGAACGATCTCGGCGTCCCAATACTGCCCGAGCGGATCGGACCGGCGCCGGCCCCTCGGCGTCTTCTTCTGCGATGGCGGGCGACAATCGCCCTCGATTCGATACGCGCTTGCCTTCGAGAACCCCGCCTTGGCCGCGGCGGCCTCGGGGGACAGTGTCAGTCGGTACGTCATGTACAGCCTCATCTGGTGGTCGGTGATGTGGGAGGCCAGGCAAGGCATCGATTCCCTCTTGTCGAGACGAACCAACAGCTTGCACCAGCCGCACCCGGCCGCCAGACGGGTCCAAAAACGCGCGACGCCGATGGGGACGGTCCTCCGGTCGGGCTGCGCCCTCCCTTCGGTCCGTCCCCATCGGCGCAGTCTCACCTTGATTGTCGCTGGAGTCTCACCCTGATCGCCGCCGCGCACTTGGCCATTGTCAATTTACCTTCTGCTGGTCGCGACAACATTTGTCGTCTCAATCGGCACCTATTTTGCGATCCAGATGCCGGTGCGCAACGCTATACGGGGCCTCCCGTGCGTGCGCCTCGTTGGGAGAAACACGTAGCGTTGTCTGTGACACCTTAGTCCATTGGATCCTACGGGCCGCAACGGGTGCGGTCGTATCGAGAGCAGTTTGAATCCGCTTGCCCATCGCTATGAGAACGCAGGCGCACGATGGGCAACTCGCTATTGGCGTGGGATTGTGAAAATCGTCTTCCCGTCATCGTTCGATTTACACGGATGGCCGAACAGCCGGAGAGATTGCGCTGAAACCAGGGGGCTAATTCCGAGCCTTTGCTCCAGCTGATCACTTTATCTGCATGATGCAGCTCGCAGAAGAAGTAGGCTTTGTGGCGGACTGGCTTTGCGTTTGGGGCCGGAATACGACGACCGTCTTCGCCGCAGTCTCGTTCGAAGCCGGGGTTCTTTATGACCACGACGGCCGCGTCATTTCGTACGTGGCAACGCGGCAGTCGCGCGATTTTAGTAACGTTGGTTCGTTTGATGTTACACGAGATGGCTTCAGTGCACTGTTGCTAGCGCTTCAGTGCGAGCTGGCGATGATAACGAGATTGTTTAATACCGGCGTACAGCAGAATGCCACCACGATTGCGATGTTGTAAGGGTTGTTGCTGCGCCAAAGCAACCACATCATGAAATAAGTCAGGCCTAGCTTCGGGATAAGCCACCAGGGGCCGAGCCACGTCTGAGCGACGTGCATGAACGGGTTCAGCTCGCCGAGACCGAGATTCAGGATCGTGTTCGTGGTGTAGAGGTCGGCGACTCCGAGAAGCAGGACGGAAAGTACCAGGAATGTCTTAGCCAAATAACGCCGCCCTAAAATGATCTCGTAAGCAAACGCGACGCCTACGTGGTCGGTTTCGTCAAACCAAGCCCGAGCGGCCTCGTTGGTCGCGAAAACCTTCAGGTGCTCTGGGTCGCCAACGGCTTTGCTCTTATCAGTGAAAATCCAGACCTTCATCGCATCATCTCGACCAGCTCCGTCACCTCGCTAACCGTAGTTTAGCGCCGAGCGGCAGCTAGTCTACGGCTGATCGAGGTTGCTTCTTGCAAATCCAGCCCGTGTCGTGGCTGAGGACGCAGCGGTTCGCTCATAGATCCTCTCGCACACACCGGAAGAATGGATGCCGCACGCGCACCTACAGAGCAAATTGGGATGTGAGGTCGTCCTAGCAGCCTGATGGCCGCCCGTTTCTGGCCTAGGTTCCTTCGTCAGTGCCGAGCGCCGGATTTTGTCGAGGCAGCTTCAGGCGCCCGAAGTGTCGCACCGCGCTGCGCGCCGGCCGCTCGATCGCAAAATAGGTGCATGTCGATACGATCAGTATTGACCCAGTCAGCAGGATGTAAATCGATATCGGCCAGCTATCGATCGCTGGCCATGTCCACAAGAACAGGGTGAGGACATAGGAAATGTGTCAGATAGATTGAATAAGAGATGACGCCGAGGAAGTGAGGCACTTTCGATCCGAGCAGGCGTGATGTCGGCGCCGCCGAATTCGTCGCGGCGAGTACCACGAAAGGAAAAAGAAACACCAGCGCTTGCGAGTGGACGAAGCCGGCGTACCATAGGATCAAGATCGCAGTGAAGCTCAGCCAGATCGGCGTGGCATGCCTTGTCGCGCTGCTCGTAGCTGGCGAAGGCGAGCCATCCAGCAATGAAGCCGCACATACCACGGATCAGACTTACCCAATAGCTCCATTGGCTTTTTGCCGTGTAGAGCTCCGGGCTCGTAATGTGCTCATCGAAGTAGGCCATAAACAGACGATAGGAGACAATCGAGAGCGCGATGATGCAGATCAGCCGTGCTGCTGTCGAGCGAG
Source organism: Bradyrhizobium sp. 26S5 (assembly GCF_036923295.1). Taxonomy (NCBI): domain Bacteria; kingdom Pseudomonadati; phylum Pseudomonadota; class Alphaproteobacteria; order Hyphomicrobiales; family Nitrobacteraceae; genus Bradyrhizobium; species Bradyrhizobium sp. 26S5. The sequence continues at coordinate 3,658,740 of NZ_CP145948.1, forward strand.
GGGCATTTTGCGTGAGCAGCAGCGGAAATAGCACGAGGTAGCAAAACCACTCGATCGAGATCGACCATGCTGGGAAATTCCAGTGCACGCCGGAACCGACGATCGGCCGCGCATTCAACATGAGCGCTTGCCGAAAAAAATCGGATAGTGCTGTTCCGGCTGGATAGGTTAGCGGATTGATCATCAAGGGCCAAACATAGAGCGCGCCGGCAGCGATCAGGGTGACGAGATAAAGCGGGTAGACCCTGGCGATACGAGCCGTCAGGTAGCCTGAAAACCGAAATGTCCTGCGCTTGTAGACGTAGGACAGAGTGAAGCCGCTCAGGCAGAAGAATAGATCGACGGCCGCATTCTGCCACAACAGGAAAACAGCGAGGTCGTAGGGAAGGGGCGGCCGGAAGTGCGCCAGGGCGACGACGGTCGCGGCCACGCCGCGAAGGCCTGTTAGCGCTCTCAGCTCTTGATGTGGATTTTGATTAGGGCTGCCGCGGCCAATATGCTGAACGTCCACTCTGCCGGCCCCCGCCCGAGACTAGGATAGGTATCACTGCGAGCGGGGGCGCACAACGGGACCGGGTCCATTAGCCCCAGCTCAAACCCCGAGCTCGGGCGACGGCTTTTTGACTCCTCTCGGATTGGGCAACCTGTCAACCCATACTGATCCGGAAATCCGTTTGCTCCAGTTTTTTCAAGCAACGGCGGTGGCGTCTGGGGGCGCTTAGTGGGTGATGGGGCGGGCCCCGGCGATGATGCGTATCGCCGGGGCTCCAATTCGCGGTGCCGCAGCAATTGCAGATCACATACTTTATATCCGAAACCAATAGAGCAGGACAAACTGGCAATAGCGTGCCTGTGCCCACCATCGCGGCTGCTGCTGCTTCCAAGTACCCCTTGCGCCCAGCTCCACGCCCTTGGAGCAGGGGCTCTTCTTTCGATCATGTGAAACTGGGGCTCGGCCGAAAGTAGGGCCTCGCCGAGCCGTTCATCGTGGGGAAGTCTCCGACCCCCGGCGTGAGGGAGCAGTCGCGCCGACGACGGCGGCGGTGAGCGGACTGTGGATCGAACTTGTCGCCCACAAGTCATGCGCCACCCGCAATGGCTCGATCTTCAGGTTCGCCCACCAGGCCCTTTCATTTCCCTGTCGATGCAGCTCGTGGTGATGGGCGCGACATAACGGAACGGTGAACTCGTCGCTGACCTTGCGGCCGAGAGCCCTGGATTGAGCGAACTTCAAATGATGGGCATCGCACGGACTTTGCCGGCAAACGAGACAAGGCTGTTCCCGGACAAAAAGCAGGTGAGCCTTGCTGCGCTTGCGCACGGATTCTTTGGGAAATGCGAGATTAGCCGTCGCATCGCTTGGGGTGTCCTCGACGGACGCATCCGGTTTTAAGCTATCGCTTGTGTCAGGAAGCACCTGCTGCACGGCCGCCAGCTTCTCGAGATAGGCAGACTCAAGGGCGCGGGCATCTGGCACCAAGAGGGTGTTCTTTCTGGGCAGCCCGACTTGGGCCCATGCGAGAAGGTCGTCCTCGCTCGTTAAGCAGTTGAGCTCCGCCAACATCTGCTCCCTCGTTTGGGCTGATCGATCCAGGCTGAGTAGCGGAGGCCGTTGCGTGGCGCCTTTGTTTCCTTTGACGTCGGGCCGATTGCCGGCCCGAAACTCGGGGGGCGGCGGGGCCGCTGTGGCGTCCGGCGCATCCAAGTCGTCCTCGCCCGCGATACCCACAAGGGCAAAGAGAGCGTATCGCCGGGCATAAGTAAGGGCAGATCCCATTCGGTGGGGAGCGTTAATTTCGCTGACGGCACACACCGGCCACTCCGAAGACATCCATTCTCCGGACGAATGCGCGAGGACCGTTGTCAAACGAACAAGGTTCGTGGCTTGGTCTATACTTGTCGTTTGAACCGTTGCAATCTCATGGTTCCCTAAGCACTTGCGAACCAGATCCAGTCCGCTCGCTAGAGAGGCGTATCTGAAGCTGCGAGCCTCCTCGCGCGGAAAGACTGCAGGGATGGTCGCGGTCAGCGCCTTTTCGGGGTTGGAAAGTTCGAGTTGGGCCTTGGCCAGTGCGCCGGCGATCGCGCCGATCGTTTCGCTAGACTGCTGCATGACCGGCCTCCTGAATAACATGAAAGCTGATTGAACCGGATTTCGAGCGGGTGGCCCTAAGGCCGTGGCCAGCCGCTTCTTTTGCGTCTTCTGGCATCAACTTCTTCAGCTCAGATTTTGCCGTATCGTGCTCGAGATGGGCGGAGCGCGTCCGATGAAAGACCCCGGCAAACTCCGCCCAGGCATTGGAGGCGCTCATATCGACCGTTCGGACCGCTTCAATCCGAGGTCGCGGGGGTTCAATGCCGAACAGCCGAGGGGCCTCGCCGGTCTCGGCGCAGCGCCAGAATTTCTTTTCCGCCGTCAGCAGAAGGTGTTGATACAAGGGATCGGCCGGAATGGTGATCTCTACCCATTTGCCGCCGCCGGTGATGATCGAGAGCACCGCGGTCCTCGAAGCCGTGACCCACATGTTGTGCTGCAGTTGGGCCATGTGTTTTTCAGCGGCCGTTTCTTCCGAGAACGACCATGGCAGCATGAACTTCGCCTCGAATACCGCGCTGGCGGCCTCCACCATGCCGTCGAGGGTTGCCGCCATCCAGCGCTTGACCGGATGAAAGACCCGCTTCTGCACGTGAGTTACAACTTGGCCAGTATTCTTCTCGTACCAATGCCGATTCAGCGGCTCGGTCGCTGTGCCCAGCTGTACGATCAAGTTGCTTGATAAGTCCTCCGGCTCGATTTCGCCTCGCTTCTCTCGCCAGAGACGGACCAAAGCGGCTTCATCACTCCCCATGATAATGCGGGCATCGGATCCGCCTACAAAACGACGACGATCCGTCTTAAAAGTAATGTGAGATTTTTGATTGGGAATCATTGCATTCTCCACTGTATCAAAGCAATCAACATAAAATGTTGATATGCGATTGAATCAGGATAGTCAACATAAAATGTTGAAATTCATTTCCCCTGCTCAATGCCGCGGAGGAAGGGCGCTGCTCGATATGACCCAGCCTCAGTTGGCGTCGATCGCCAGCCTCGGCCTCTCGACGGTCGTTGATTTTGAACGGCAGCGGCGAACTGTGTCGGAAGAGGCGGTTCGGAAAATGCAGGAGGCGCTCGAAAAAGCCGGAGTCCAATTCATCCCTGAAAACGGTGGCGGACCAGGCGTGCGCCTTCGAAAGCCAAAACCCGAGGAACGGAAAGGCTAGACTTTTGGTGGCGCGGCATCGGCGAGGCGGTAGGGGTGTGCCGTGTGGGGCCGCAGCTCGGGATTGATGATTCCGACGTCTCGCAGTTGGTCGAGAAGCGGGACTCGAGTTTCCGCCGCGATCGTGTGCTCGATCACAAATTGCTGTGGATAGATTTGTGCTGGCGGCCGGCTCCTCGGGTCCTGGAGTACCCTGCGGATTCAATTGGGTTTGTCTTCTCGCGTTCCATTCTCGCATGGGTTTCGTCGCTCCGGAACTGGAGCGCGGCGAACACCCGATGTGGAAGGTCGACCGAGGAGCGATGGTGCCCGAGAAGAACAAGCGAAGCTTGCCGGCGGGGCGCCTGACCATTGTGTTTGAAACAAAAGCAATGCGCTGCTGAAATCCGAGCGCCGATCACGAGACGAATAGCATGCCTCTGACTCACAAAGCTCAACTCATCGAAACGGCTACGCCCATGCTGTATCTCTGGGCCCTAATGGAAGCTGGGCTGCGTTCCCGCGCTCCCACTATTCTCGAAGTGTTGAATTACTCCGCTGAGCGTGATTTGGAACCTCGCGGTGCGGGTTGGTGCGGCCCACTCGATAAGGACGAAGTAGAAGAGCTAGGTCCAGTCATTCGAGCGCTTATGGATGCAGCGATGGCCAGTGAGGCTATGCCGGATCGAATCATCATCGCAACTCTTCGAAAAATCGCGCGAGATCCCGCACACTTCTGTTTGGCTGATACTCCAGCGGCCGTGCAATGGGAGATGGCTTGCGACTACAAGCGTGGGAACGAGAACGCTAGGACGTTCTCGCTGGATATTTGGGGGAGCGAGCAAACACGCTGTCCTTATCTGATCGAAACGCCTACCGACTATAACATTGCGCGGGCCGCACTGGCGTCGCTCCATCGCATTAAGTTGAGCCAGAAGCGAGGTCGCCCCCATAATTGCGCGAACCAACTCGTCGCAGAGCGGTTAGGAGCGATTTTCCGATCGACCGGTCGCACGATCAGGCGTCATCATGAGCCAGTCGCAATGGCGAAGGGAAGGGTCGTGTACGCGGAGAGAGGCTCGTTCAAGGAATTCATCGAACTCGTATTGCCCCCATTGCAAGAATTTCTTCGCGTGCGAGGTCTCAGTCCAATTACAGTGGATTCGGTAGTCCGGCTGGCTGCAAGGGGCGCTAAAACTCCAATAGCTCGGCCATGGCGGTCGACCCCTAAGTAGTTCTCAGCCAACTGCTCTATTCAGATTGCCCGTTCGCGGCGTGGCGAAGGCCGAGCACGATATCGAGCTTACACTTCGGCAAGCTTGAATACCTTCCTGCCAGTGAACTCTCTCGCTGGCAGCGAAACTCTCGCATTGCGAGGGGCACTATCCATGTGATCACAATCGAAAAATGTCCGTGTGCCGGCGAGACGCGATGGCACCCTATTTCTCCCACCACGGGACGCTTCACCGCGGAGCATTTGCTGACTTACCTAGGCCCTGCTCGCGGCAATCGCGACAAACCGAGGTAGAACAATGCAAATCGAGGTTACGGAAGAGAATCAACCTGACGACAACCAGGCTACGCCGAGCAGCAGCGAACAAAATTTGCAGTCAACTGGAAGGGGCACGACCGAGGATCGGGACCTGGTCAGCCAGGGTGACAGCCGGCTGGCAGATCCCGATGAAGGTTGGGACGATACCGACTACACTCCTGATTTTATTGAGGATTTGCTTGACGATCCTCCGATTTTGCCAAACGAGGATAAGGACAAGTTCAACCAGCTGTTCGAATCATTCGAGCAAAACCAGCAGCGACCCAAAACAGACTTCGAATACCTTTTGACTTTCCAAGCTACGATCGCCGCATGGGAGCTCATGCGATATGAGGGCCTCAAGATTGCGATCATCGCGAAGGAGCGGCCCGGAGCAGTCAAAGCACTGTACAGACGTTATGCGGTGGACAAGGTCGCTCAATCAGAAGTTGATCAATCAACGCTATCAGCTCGCAATGACGCAATGAGGCATTTCGTCGATCCGGAATATCAAAAAGTGTTTATGCAGAAGCTTGAATGCGATGGGTTTGGCAGAAGCGCTGTTGACGCTGAAGCGTTTGGTAGGGCTCTAAATTCACTCTCCGCGATCGATCTTCTAATCCAGTCTGCTGAGAAAAGACTTGCGGACTGCCTAAAGCGATTGGAGGAAGCGTACCGCGGTCGCGATCCGGAGCAGCCGATGCCACGAAGTATGGCGGCGCGCAGGGCAGATGATAGACGTAGGAAGCGATATGGCCTCTGCTAAGCAAGTTGCCGCGAACCGGAAAAATGCTATTAAAAGTACCGGTCCACGAAGTCCTGAGGGCAAAGCGCGGTCGCGGAATGAATGCACTTCGTCACGGGCTCGCGGCCATGCAGCCCAACAACGATTTTGCCCGGGAGCGCGGCCAGCTCGCCTTTGAACGAGCTCTGGCGCGATTGCGGCAAGTAGAGCCGGGTCAGCTGAAGCTTCTGCGATCGCTCGATAGTCTGTTGGTTGAAGGATCGCGCGCACGATGTGCGATCGGTTTTCAAGCGCCCCGCATATGGCATGATAAATCCAGCGCAGTATCGGGCAGCTCGAGGACTTCTAGCTTGGAGTCAGCAGGACCTTGCGCGTGCGGCGGGGGTCGGAGTCGTCACTGTTCATCAACTGGAGGCTGGATCGGCCGCACCGCGACGCGCGACCCTCGAGGTAATCCAGCGCGCGTTTCAAGCTGCGGGGGTCGAGTTCATCGACGAGAACGGCGGCGGACCAGGAGTGCGCCTTCAAAAGCGAAAGCCCGAAGAACGGAACCGCTAGATTCTTGGTGGCGCGGCTGTCAGAGCGGGGCAGAGGCGCCGAGAGGGTTACAGCTCAGGACTGATATTCCGTTTCTCGCAGTTGATCGAGAAGCTGGACTCGAATTTCCGCGAGGGTTGGGTACCTGTACGCAAATCGCGGAGCCCAAATATCCGCAGTCTTCGAATTGCAAATTGCAGTGGATAGGCCTCTGCTCGCCGCTAGGAGCTTGTCTGGATAGTCGCTGTTCAAATCTGGTCGGGTCTGATTCAACATTGGGCGATGAGCAAGTATTTTCGGCCTTGGAACATCGATCAGACGCTGCTTCTGCCGCCGAATGTGCAGGACTTCGTGCCGAAAGGCCATGTCTCGCGGTTTATGGTTGATCTGGTGCGGGAGAGCCTCGATCTCAGGGAGATCATGGGCAGCTATGTGAGCGGGCTTGGGCAGCCGCCGTTTGATCCGCGGATGATGGTGGCGCTGCTGCTGCATAGCTATGCGAGTGGGCTGTATTCGTCGCGTCGGATTGCCAAGGCCTGCCGGGAGCGGAACGATTTTGTGATGATCGTGGCGCTGGATGCGCCGGATTTTCGGACGATCAGCGACTTTCGCAAGCGACATTTGAAGGCGCTCGGCGCGCTATTCGTGCAGGTTCTGAAGTTGTGCGAGACGGCCGGGTGTGTTTCGGCATGGAATAAGGACCCCGTTTCGGGGTGATCGGCATCCAATCGGGACCCCGGGATAAGGGTCCACAGTGGCTTCCATCGAGTCATGGAAGCCGAGGTTGGGATGCTGGTGGTGGAGACGATTGGTAAGATCCGTCGCGCCTACTTTGTTGATGGTCGTCCGATCAAGGCGATCTGCCGAGAACTTGGCGTATCGCGGAAGGTGGTTCGCAAGGTCATTCGTTCTCAAGCGACGGAGTTCCGGTACGAGCGCGAGACGCAGCCGCTCCCGAAGATGGGTGCCTGGAGTGCCGAGCTTGATCGGTTGCTGGCAGGGAATGAGAGCAAGGCGGCGCGGGAACGGCTGACGCTGATCCGGCTATTCGAGGAACTCCGCGGCCTGGGTTATGCCGGCGGCTATGATGCGGTTCGTCGATACGCCCGACGGTGGACCAAGGAACGCGGCACCTCGACAGCGTCGGCTTATGTGCCGCTGAGCTTTGCACCAGGCGAAGCCTACCAGTTCGACTGGAGCCACGAGGTGGTCCTGCTGAGCGGCACCACGGTGATGGTGAAGGCTGCTCATGTTCGGCTCTGTCACAGTCGCATGCTGTTCGTGCGGGCCTATCCGCGGGAGACGCAGGAGATGGTGTTCGACGCCCACGACCGGGCATTCGCCCTGTTCAAAGGCACCTGCACCCGCGGCATCTACGACAACATGAAGACCGCGGTGGAGACGATCTTTGTCGGTAAAGGCCGTCTTGCGCGGCGGCGATCAGGGTGAGACTCCAGCGACAATCAAGGTGAGACTGCGCCGATGGGGACGGACCGAAGGGAGGGCGCAGCCCGACCGGAGGACCGTCCCCATCGGCGTCGCGCGTTTTTGGACCCGTCTGGCGGCCGGGTGCGGCTGGTGCAAGCTGTTGGTTCGTCTCGACAAGAGGGAATCGATGCCTTGCCTGGCCTCCACATCACCGACCACCAGATGAGGCTGTACATGACGTACCGACTGACACTGTCCCCCGAGGCCGCCGCGGCCAAGGCGGGGTTCTCGAAGGCAAGCGCGTATCGAATCGAGGGCGATTGTCGCCCGCCATCGCAGAAGAAGACGCCGAGGGGCCGGCGCCGGTCCGATCCGCTCGGGCAGTATTGGGACGCCGAGATCGTTCCGATCCTGAAGGCTGCGCCCGGCATCCGCGTGATCGGCGTGCTGGACGAGCTGCGCCGACGGCATCATGACTTGAACCCGAACATCCGCCGCACGCTGGAGCGGCGCATCAACGCCTGGCGGGCGCTCAACGGCCCCGAACAGGACGTGATCTTCCGCCAGCAGCACGAGCCCGGCCGCCTGGGTCTGTCCGACTTCACCGACGTGAGCGCGCTCGGTATTACCATCGCGGGTGAGCCGCTCGATCACCGGCTCTATCACTTCCGGTTGGCGTTCTCCGGCTTCGAGCATGTCCATGTCGTGCTCGGCGGCGAAAGCTTCGTCGCCCTGGCGGAGGGCTTGCAGAACGCGCTGTGGGCGCTTGGCGGCGTGCCGCGGGAGCATCGCAGCGACAGCCTGTCGGCAGCATTCCGCAATCTGGCCGCCGACGCACGGGGGGATCTGACGCAGCGCTACGCCGGGCTGATGGGCCACTATGGCATGGCGCCAACGCGCAACAATGCGGGCATCGCACATGAGAACGGCTCGATCGAGAGCGCGCACGGCCATCTCAAGCGGGCACTGGAAGATGCGCTGTTGCTGCGGGGGACGCGCGAGTTCGCCAGTCTCGATGCGTACCGGGCTTTTGTCGACGAGATTGTCGGCCGGCGCAACGCCAACCTCGCCAAGCCGATCGCGCTCGAGAAGGAGGCCTTGGCGCCGCTGCCAAAAGGCCGCACGACCGACTTCGAGGAGAAAGTGATCCCGGTGACGTCGTCAGGCGGCTTCATCCTGCGGCGCGTATTCTACACCGTGCCTTCAAGATTGATCGGCCATCGCCTGCGTGTGCGCATCTTCGACGACCGGCTCGAATGCTTCCTTGGCGTCACGCCGGTCGTGACGCTGCGGCGCGGTCGGCCTGTGTCCGAGAGCCAGGGCGGTCATGTTGTGGATTACCGGCACGTCATCCATGCCCTGCGGCGCAAGCCGATGGCGCTCCTCAATCTCGTTTATCGCGACCAACTCTTCCCGCGTGCAGCTTACAAACGTCTGTTCGAGACCTTGCGGGAGCATGGTGATGACCGGCGCGCCTGCAAGGTGACGGTCGAGCTTCTGGCGCTGGCTCACGAGCGCGCCTGCGAAGCAGAACTCGCCGAGGTGATCGCGATGGATCTGGACGCCGGACAGTTACCCGATCTTGCCGCGCTGCGCGACCGCTTCCGACCCGAGGCGGCCTCGATCCCGCGTGTCGCCGTCAAGCTGGCGCCGCTCGACGTCTACGATGAACTCGCCTCCGTCAGCGTCATGTCGGGCCGCTCGAACCTGGGAGAGGCAGCATGACCGGTATCGCTACCTCCGTCGATGCTGCCCGTGTCGAGCTGCTTCTCAATGAGCTCCGCCTGCCGGGCGTCAAGGCGATCTGGCCGAAGCTCGCCGCACAGTCGGACAAGGAAGGGTGGCCTGCCGCCCGCTTCCTCGCCGCCCTTGCCGAGCACGAGGCGGCCGATCGCACCCGCCGTCGGATCGAGCGACACATGGTGGAAGCGCGTTTGCCCGCCGGCAAGACGCTCGCCACCTTCGACTTCGAAAGCGTGCCGATGCTATCAAAGGCACAGGCGATGGCGCTCGCCGCTGGCGACGCCTGGTTGAAGGCCGGCGCCAATTTGCTCTTGTTCGGTCCACCGGGCGGCGGCAAGACCCATCTCGGCACGGCGATCGGCCTGGCTCTCGTCGAGAACGGTTGGCGCGTTCTCTTCGCGCGCACCACTGATCTGGTGCAACGGCTGCAGGTCGCGCGGCGCGAGCTGGCGCTGGAGTCCGCGATCGCCAAACTCGATCGCTATGACCTCCTGATCCTCGACGACATCACATATGTGAGCAAGGATCAGGCGGAAACCAGTGTGCTGTTCGAGTTGATCGCCGCCCGCTACGAACGACGCTCGCTGCTGATCACGGCCAATCAGCCATTTGGCGAATGGGGGCGTATCTTCCCGGACCAGGCAATGACGTTGGCTGCCATCGATCGTTTGGTCCACCACGCCACGATCCTCGAGATGAACGTCGAAAGTTACCGTCGAAAAGTTGCCCTCGATCGCAAGCGCGGTCCAGGCCGGCCACCTGTTCACACGACCCCCAACGAACTCGACAAGACTGTGATTGACGCTGGCAGCGCCGCTTGATTGTCGCGCAGCGTCAATCAACGCTTGCCAAGTAGGCGGCCAGCGTCAATTATCTCCTGACTCGGCCGCCTCGTCTCATCTTGATTGACGCGCCGCTCTCATCCTGATTGTCGCGCTATACCGTCTCTACAATCGCCGCTTCCTGCAGATGTGCAGCCACTATCTGGTCGATCCGGTCGCCTGTACGCCAGCGTCGGGCTGGGAGAAGGGGCAGGTCGAGAACCAGGTCGGGCTGGTCCGGGAGCGCTTCTTCACGCCGCGGCTGCGGTTCAAAAACCTCGACGAGTTAAACGCCTGGCTGCTCGACAAGTGCATCGCCTACGCCAAGGCTCATCGCCATCCGGAGCTGGTCGATCAGACGATCTGGGACGTGTTCGAAGCCGAACGCCCCAAACTCGTTCCCTATGCCGGCCGCTTCGACGGCTTCCATGCGGTGACAGCATCGGTCTCGAAGACCTGCCTGGTGCGCTTCGACAACAACAAGTACTCGGTCGCAGCCAGTGCAGTCGGACGACCGGTCGAGGTTCAAGCCTATGCCGATCGCATCGTGATCCGTCAGGATGGACGTATCGTTGCCGAGCACCCGCGATCCTTTGGCCGCGGCGATACCGTCTACGACCCCTGGCATTATGTGCCGGTGCTCGCCCGCAAACCCGGCGCCTTGCGCAACGGTGCTCCCTTCAAAGACTGGGTGCTGCCGGCCGCGATCGAGCGGATCCGGCGCAAGCTGGCCAGCACCGACGATGGCAATCGGCAGATGGTCGACATCCTCACCGCGGTGCTGACTGACGGTCTGTCCGCGGTGGAAGCGGCTTGTGCCGAAGCGCTCAGTCACAGCGTCCATTCCGCCGATGTCGTTCTCAATATCCTGGCCCGTCAACGTGAACCCGCCCCACCGGCCAACATCATGACGCCGGCCGCACTGACGCTCCGTCATGCACCGATCGCCGATTGTGCCCGCTACGACAACCTCCGGAGGACCATCTGATGGAACGAACCCAAATCTTCGACCTCATGGGCGAACTTAAGCTCTACGGCATGAAGGCTGCCTTCGACGAGATCATGGCAACTGCCGTCAAGCGCCAGCACGAGCCTCAACGCATTGTCGGCGACCTGCTCAACGCCGAGATCAACGAGAAGCAAGCCAGGTCGATCAAATACCAGCTCACCATTGCCAAGCTGCCGCTCGCCAAGGACATCGCCGACTTCCAGTTCGACGGCACGCCGATCAATCAGACTCTCGTCAATGATCTCGCTGGCGGCGGCTTCATCGCCCAACAACGCAACGTCGTGCTGGTTGGCGGCACCGGTACAGGCAAAACCCACTTGGCCATTGCCATCGCCAGAAGTTGCATCCGCGATGGCGCCAGAGGACGCTTCTACAACGTAGTCGACCTCGTCAACCGGCTCGAGACCGAGACCCGCAACGGTCGGCAGGGACGGCTCGCCGAGCATCTGACCCGCATGGACTTCATCGTTCTCGACGAGCTGGGCTATCTGCCGTTCGCGCAATCCGGCGGTCAGCTCCTGTTCCATCTCATCAGCCGGCTCTACGAGCGCACCTCCATCATTGTCACCACCAATCTTGCGTTCGGCGAATGGCCCAGTGTGTTCGGTGATGCCAAAATGACCACCGCGCTACTCGACCGATTGACCCATCACTGCGACATCGTCGAGACCGGCAACGACAGCTGGCGATTCAAAAGCCGCGACGATGTTCAAACAACCCGCGCTCGCGCCGTCTCCGCAACCCCGACCAGCTCCGACGACCCGAGCGCTACCAGCAGAGCACGCCGATCAAAGGGGTCCCTTTTGGATGCCGATAGGGGGTCCCAGTCGAACGCCGATTGACAGCCGGGCTGGTCAAGCTCGGTCATGTCGCGCTGGATGGTACGAAGATCAAGGCGAACGCGTCGAAACACAAGGCGATGAGTTATGAGCGCATGAAGAAGCGCGAGGCGGAATTGAAGGCCGAGGTCGCTCGCATGCTGGCGGCCGCCGAGGCGGCGGATGCCTCGGAGGATGAGACTTTCGGCAACAGCGACGAACTGCCGGACTGGACCGTCGACAAGCAGAAACGGCTGGCGAAGATCCAGCAAGCGATGGCGGCGCTGGAAGCGGACGCCAAACTGGCGGCGGAGGAAGAGCGCCGCATCGAGGCCGAAAAGGAACAGCAGCGCCAGGCCGAAGGCCGCAAGAAGCCGGGCAAACCGGCGGCGCTGCCATCGGAGGAACCCAATCCCAAGGCGCAACGCAACTTCACCGATCCGGAAAGCCGCATCATGAAGTCGAAGGATGGCTTCGTTCAGGCCTATAATGCCCAGGCGGCCGTCGATGCACATGCCCAGATCATTGTCGCGCAAGAACTGACCCTGCACGGCAGCGATCAGGGCCAGTTGGTGCCCCTGATCGAGGCCATCGAGAGCAATCTTGGCCGCAAGCCGCGGCAGGCCTCAGCGGATTCCGGCTACTGCAGCGAAGCCAATCTCGAAGCGCTCGACACACGCAGCATCGATGGCTATGTCGCGCCCGGACGCGCCAAGCACCCGACAGTAGCGAACGGAAAAGTCGGCGGCCCGCTGACACAGGCCATGCGAAAGAAGATCGACGATGGCGGCTTCGAAACACCCTACCGATTGCGAAAGCAAGTGGTGGACCCGGTGTTCGGGCAGATCAAACAGGCAAGAGGCTTCCGCCAGTTCCTGTTGCGGGGCATCGAGAAAGTGCGCGCCGAGTGGACAATGATCTGCACCGTCCATAACCTCCTCAAGCTGTTCAACCTCGCAAACGCAGCCTGAGCCTGCTACTCTACAACAAATGCCCGTCACGAAAACATATCTGGACGGGCTCCTAGGCGATCTGATCTCGAGTATCCTACGAATTCGATTGGGTTTGTCTTCTCGCGTTCTATTGTCGCCCTGCGTCACATCGCTCCGGGAAATTGAATCGCAACGGACACCCGATGTTCTCAAGTCGACCGAGGATACCGAGCGATGCTGCCCGAAAAGAAGAACAATCAGAGCGTGCCGGCGCGGCGCCTGCGCAAGCCGAACGCACTCAAGCATGGGGCTTACTCTTCCGTTCAGCTTTTGCCGTGGGAGGATCCGGACGCATTCCAGGAACTCCGCCGCGCGATCTGGCAAGAATGGCGCCCCGAGGGACCAATCGAAGTTGATTGTGTGGAAACCATCTTAATCTGCCAATGGCGCAAGCAGCGCCTACGCGCAAAGCGGAAGCTGGATACGGCAGTCGCTCTCGACAAGGTGCAGAATCGGGTATTCAACGAAAGGCCGCCGCAAGTCCTCGAGGTTATAAAGGATGCTCTCACAGAGAAGCGCAGCTATCCGCGCGACGACTACGAGCGCCTGCTGCACTTCAGCGCTAACCTCCATCGCGAGTCGGACGTAAGATTCTTGAGATTGGGAATTTCGTTCTTGTCAACCGAATGCCGAGACCATCTCAACTCAAACGTGCGCGAAGACAGCTTTGAGACTACGGAACTCTGGATCATTGCTTTGAAAAAGGAAGTCGACAACGTTCTGATGCCTCGTATCCGCGAGCGCCGCCCCGATCCCAATGGATATCTTCCGGCCGCCGCGGAGTTTCTTGCCGCCGATAAGACCATAGACGACCTCGCGGTCGAGGAGCGCTTGGATGCTGCCATAGATCGTGCATTGCGTCGGTTGCTTTGGGTGAGGGCGCAGAAACAGCTCGATCGTGCGGCGAAGGCGAGGGTCGTTAACGGCAAGGCCAACTAGCGAGATCGCGAGCCGCTACACTACCTTAGATAGAATATATCAATCTGAAAGAACTGCATGTGCGGTTTGCAATGGCCCTTTCATCATTGGAAATTCCTCACTGCTCGAAACCGTGGTCGCCGTTCGAACATAACCGCCTCGATCAGCCGCCGATCCGCCGTCCGGACTGAGGTAACCGCTGGTCAAGTGCCTGCTCGTGCCGCGGCGGCAGCCGCATTCAGTTCGAGGGCGGACGATCCATCCGCAGTACAGTGACGGCATCGCTGCCGACAATTTCTTTGGCGCTTCGGGGCCTCTCTCCAGCCGACCGTACACGGGCCGGCGGCTGGTTCCCTGCAGGGGTCGGCAGGTCGAGCCTGCAGCAGGCTGCGGGACCTCGAGACCGCGCGAAGGAGGCTCCACGGAGGTCCATTGCTGCTCCTCGCAGATCGCCTTAGTTCCGACAGGATGGCACCCTTGCCGCTTGAGATAATGGCCGCGGCAAGGTAACTAGGCGCCTGTTTTGGGGTAGGACAAGGTATCTGGATGACGTATGAAGCAACGATGGATCGACTGTTGCCGATTTTTCGGGACGTGTTCGATAATGACGAGATCGTGCTGGGACCGGAATTGACCGCAAGTCAGGTCGAGGGTTGGGATAGTCTGGGCCATGTCCGATTGATCGTGGCAATCGAGCAGGCGCTGGACATCACGCTTTCCACGGTCGAAATCACGGGGCTGGAAAATGTTGGCCAGTTGGCCGGGTTGATCGATCGCAAGCTCGGTAAGGGGAAGAAGTAGAGCCCAGCGAGACCCGACGGAAGAGCGGAAGAAACGCCATTGCTTGACTGACCTGGAAACACGACCGTCACCTGATGCTCACCCTGTTATCCCATCTACCTGAAGCGCCTGAGGATTTTCGTAAGCGTTGCCGCGAAGCAACGGACGCAAGGAGCCTGGTCCGCCTCGCCGGGTACAGGCTCGACGGTACCCGGCTGGAACAACTTGCGCGCGCGAAATCGCGACTTGAAGACGGGATGTCGCTGGATCGGTTTCGTCTCGGTGTCCTGTCCAATTCGACGACCGATTTTTTGCCGGCAGCGTTTGCCGCTACCGGCTTGCGATACGGACTCGACGTGGATATCGCCGTTGGGGAGTATGGTCGGCTACTGAGCGAAGCGGTCGATCCATCGTCACGCATCTATCATCCGCCCTGCGACGCCGTCCTGCTTGCGCTGGACCATCGGGGTTTTCCGGCAACTCTCCAGGCCGGCGTGAGTCATCGGGAGCAAGTCGAAACCGCGGTGGATTTTCTCGTCCAGACCCGGGACGCAATCAAGGCCGCGAGACCGACCGTCGTTATTTTCCAGACCGTCTCGTCTCCGCCAGAGCCTGTCTTTGGCAATGCCGATCTCGTGCTCAATGGCAACGTGCGGGCTTTCGTCCAGGATCTGAATTCCGCTCTTCGCCAACTCGTTGCGCAATCCCCGGGCGATCTCCTGCTTGACGTCGAGAGTCTTGCCAATGCTGTTGGAGGGCTCAACTGGCATGCGCAAACCCAGTGGAATTTGGCGAAGCTGGCATTCGCCCAGCAGGCCCTTCCGGTTTACGCCGATCATGTGGTCCGACTGCTTGCAGCCATGCGGGGCAAGAGCAAGAAGTGTCTTGTGCTGGACCTCGACAACACCCTGTGGGGTGGGGCAATCGGAGACCTAGGGGTCGACGATATCGTTCTCGGTCAAGGCAGCGCGGCCGGAGAGGCCTTTCTCGACGTCCAGCGAATGGCGCTGCGGCTCCGCGAACGCGGTATCATTCTCGCGGTGTCCTCCAAGAACAACGAGGCCACGGCGCTGGAGGCCTTCCGAAAGCACCCCGAAATGCTTTTGAAGGAAGAGCACATCAGCGTTTTTCAGATCAACTGGATTGACAAAGCGACCAATCTCGAGGAGATCGCCCGCGCGCTGGATATTGGCGTCGATAGCCTTGTGTTGCTGGACGACAATCCGGCGGAACGCATTCAGGTTCGCGAAACCCTCGACGCCGTAGCGGTCCCCGAACTTCCCGACGATCCCAGCCTGTATCCGCGGGCAATGTTGAATGCGGGCTATTTCGAAGCGTTGAGTTTCACCAGCGAGGATTCCAAGCGCGCCGATCAATATCGCGCCAATGCGAGCCGCTCGAAACTGCAACTGGTATCGCGCGACCCTCACGAATTCCTGAAGGCGCTCGAGATGAATATCTCGTTTGCGCATTTCGACCGCATCAGCCGCAGCCGCATCGTTCAGCTGATCAACAAGACGAACCAGTTCAACTTGACCACCCGTCGCTATACGGAAGCTGAAGTAGAGGCGATGGAAGGTGATCCGGACATCTGGACACTGCAGGTGCGCCTGGCGGACAAGTTTGGCGACAACGGCATGATCAGTGTAGTGATCTGCAGGGACGCTGGCCCCAAGACCTGGGAGATCGACACCTGGCTGATGAGTTGCCGTGTGCTCAGCCGGCAGGTGGAAGAGGCGACCATGAAGCAGGTCCTGGAGCACGCGCGAAAGGCCGGAATAGATACCGTCATGGGCCGCTATCGGCCGACCAAGAAGAACGAGATGGTGAAGGATTTTTACAGACGCCTTGGGTTCGATTTGGTCGAAGAGAGTGACAGCGGAACGGTGTGGCGATCCGGTACGGCGCGGGAGTATCCGCTCGACCTGCCCATGGTGGTGCTTAGCAGCCTCGGGTGAGATGTCGGGATTCCGCCAGCACGCCATGCTTGATTGCCGTTGCTCCATCGTGAAGCGACCGCGACACTTTAACTTACCGAAGGAACGGCGATGAAATCTGCTGCTCTTACCAAGACGATCGAGGGGCGATTGCTGTGGATCGCGGGGCTCGTGGCCTTGCTCGTGTCGATCGCAGCGAGCGGGGTGGCGCATGCCGCCGGCCCAGAACGTCTGGAATTGAAGCCGACTGATCGCGTATTCTGGAAGGGTAAGGGCGGCGAGAACTATCTCATCCTGAATGTCTTCGACAAGGATGCTCAGCTCAAGGCTCTGCCAAAAACCGACCAGAACGTTCTGCTGCTGAATACCGCGCTCGTCGAAGGCGCGCGCTTGTTCGCCCGCCCCGAACACAAACAGCTCGGCTCGGTCAGCGTTCTGCTGGTGAGCATGAAGGATATGAGCGAGTATGGGGGTGCCAAGGGGGGCTGGACACAGGTTGGCTTGGCCACCTTGCTCAAGAGAGACACCACGCTCCAGTTGAAGGATGTCAAACTCGATGGAGCGCTTCCTTCGCCGCTACCGACACTTCCTTTCCCGTTCCAGGAAACGAGCACCTCGGCGGCACCCAATGCCGTCGGGTTTATGATGCCGGAAAAAATCTATCTGGTGGCGGGGACCAGCCAGCAGGTGTTCTATGACGATCTCGTCCTGGTGAAAGTGTTCGACGATGTGCTGTTCGTGCCCGAAGGGGATGCCCTCGGATTCGCGGCGCAAAATCGCCGAAGCCTCGACTTTGCTCCAACAGAGGCGAATGTCGGCGACCACGTCTTGAAGATCAAGGTCACAGATTGGGACGGCAAGATCATCGCCGAAGGTTCGACCAAAGTCGTTGTCGTCCCCGCAAATGCCGGGCAGGAAAGCGAGAAGGCTGACCCGCTGCGGATCCTGATCGTGGGACACAGTCTGCCGTCGATGTATTGGCCGGCCTATTTCGCCGACTACCTGTCCGGCCCGGGCAATCCCAAGGTCGAATTCATCGGCGGCATCAAGTACTGGTATGGAAACTATCCCGATTTCCAGAACCATCCGCCGCTGGACTCGATGTATCACCAGGCAAGCCCTGGCTACAGCGTGCAGACCATGCTCACCTTGTACTCTGACGAGCCGCCGGCGAACCCGAACATGCCGAGCAAGAGCCCGTTTATCTTCAAGGATGGCAACGGGCCCCCGCATCTCGACATGCGCCGCTATCTCAAGGAGGCGCTGCACGACAAGGTGCCAGATATTGTGCTGCTGAATATCGGCGATAATGACACGTTTAACCTGGATCCCGATGCGGACAACTCGGCGGTCGAACGACAGTTCATCGCCAACATGAATGAGTTCCTCAACCATTTGCGTGAAATCGCGCCCAAGGCGATCTTTGGGGCGGTGATGCCAAACAGCTACAACTATTCGGAACGGTCCTTCATCGTCAATTATGGTCCCACGTACACGCGCTGGCGTCAGCTTCGCAATCGCCATCGATATATCGAGCTGATGGCTGAAGTCGCCAAATCGCGCAGCGACCTGCAGATCATTCCAAGCAACCTTGTCGTCGATGGAATCGATGGCATGCCCTACAACAGCGGAACGCATTTCAACAATCGCGGTGCGCGTCAGTTTGCAGGCGCCAGCTACGCCTGGCTCAAGGCCCAGTTCCCACAGCGCGGTGCTGCGACAACTGCGGCCGCTCCAGCTCCGGCTGCAGCTCCATCGCCCGTGCTGCGCGTCGGCTGGCTTGATCGCATCAAGGGCTTCTTCGGGAAATAGGGCCCGGTGCGGCGTTTGCAACCGCTCAAGAAGAGGACGAAGCAGTGACGTTGAATTCGGCGCCGTTTCTGCTTTTGGCGGCGGCTGCAATCGTTCTTGCGCGGCTGCTGCAGAGCCCGTTCCAGCGCCGGCTGCTGATCCTGGCCTTGAACGTTGTCTTTCTGTCAACCTACCTCACGTCGATCGGCGCCTGTGGTTTGCTCGCAGGCCTGCTGGTGGTCGTCTACCTGGCGGGATTGCGCAAAGTACGTACCGCGCTTCGCTGGTCGGGATGGAGTCAGGCAGGCGTCATCGTGGCGCTTTGGGCGTTCCTTTTTCTGCTGAAGGATCCGACATTACTCGCTCCGGTCAACCCGTTTTTTCGTTTTCCGATTACCGTCATCGGCATCTCGTATCTAGTGTTTCGTTCAATCAGCTATCTGATGGAGGTTGAACTCGTCGAACGATCGGGCTTTCTCGACTACCTGAACTACATGCTGTTCTTTCCGACGGTGCTGGCCGGTCCCATCGAGCGGTACAAGCCGTTTGTCGAACAGTATGGCGTTCCGCTCGGCGGCCCGGGAATCGTGCTACCCGCGCTGCACCGCATAGCGAACGGATATATCAAGAAATTCGTGATTGCCGACAATCTCACTGCGTTCAGCGTCGCTGGCGTCACCGATCCCGCGAATACGGCGACCAGCGTCCTGTGGATTGCCGCGCTGTTGCAACTGTTCCTGATCTGGCTCGATTTCAGCGGTTACTGCGACATCGCAATCGGCATTGCTTCCCTGATGGGAATCCGTATTCGGGAGAACTTCAACCGGCCGTTCAGCAGCGTCAACATAAAGGAGTTCTGGGAACGATGGCACATATCGATGAGCTCGCTCATGCGGGACTACATTTTCACTCCGATTTGCAAGGTCATTCTTTCAAGGACGCGACGGACGATGCATTGGCCGCTGATCACCGCAGCCTATTGCATGATCATGATTCTGATCGCCCTTTGGCATGGCACTGCCCTGGGATTTTTCGTGTTCGGCCTGCTTCATGGCCTGGTGTTGGTGGCAATACAGGTCCGCCAGCATTGGCGTCCGCGCGGAGCAGTTCAGGCGCTGAGCGTGGTTCAGCACGCCGCATGGGCGGTTTTGACCTATGTGTTTGTTAGCATCAGCCTGGTGCTCTGGATGGCGACTAACGGCAGGTGGTTGGAATATTTCCGTGCAATGCTAGGTGGTGCATGATATGCGTCTTTCTGTGAGGAGTCTTGTCTCGTTGGGCTGGCTGTCGATCAAAATATTGATCGTGCTTTATCTCATGAACGGAGGCGGGAAGCCGTTCATCTATCAAAACTTCTGACTGGAAATGCATCAGGTGTCGAGCGAAGAAGCGAGGAAGCGTACCAAATTCGGCGTCCTAGTCGGCCTGCTTGTCGCAGCGGTCGTTGTGTCCGGATTTCTTGTGTTGTTCGATACCCTGGCCCGACGCATCGAACGTTCGTCGAAGGTGTTGGACGTCGTCGACATCCAGTCGCCATCGACGCTCGCGCTTAAGGTTCGCCGGCTGGCCGCATTTCCGGGCCGGAAGGTCGTTCTGCTGGGCGATTCCCTGGTCGCGGGGCAGGTCCTGGCTGAGCACGGCGACAAGGATTGGCGGCAGCACACCATTTCGAAGCTGCTGCAAGAGCGCTATGACGGCGTTCAGCCCGGCAGCACGATGGTCATGAATTTGGGGATGAACGGCATTCTGCCGGCCGACCTCGAGACCTTGTCCGACTCCCTGATCGAGCTACGGCCCGACGCCGTGATCATGGACATCAGCTTGCGATCGTTCTCGATGGACTTTGCTGCCGCGGACGCGATGTGTAGTCGTCCATGGCTCAGACCTGGTTTGAAATTCGATCAGGCAGGGGGGCTGGTTTCTCTGTCGGATGCATCGGGCATAAGCAGTTTCGATCGGGCGCTGATCGAGTTATGGCCGAGCTATCGAATTCGCGACTTCGTGCAGGCGCGGTGGCTGAAAGGGGAACCGAAGGATCTGGCGTGGGCGTTGCGCAACCGGATCGAGAAGAGCGGCGCGGAGCAAGAGACCGCCGGTCCGGCCGCAGAGATGCGACTATTGCTCCAGGTCCGTGGTCGATATGCCTCCGCGAATCTTGAGGCGGCGAACCCGCAATTCGAAGCCTGGCTTCGTACACTGCGCAAGCTGAAGGCGGCCAAACTCAAGACGATTGTGTTCTATGCCACCGAAACACCCCGCCTGCTGCCCAGTCTCATGGAGCCGGAGCAGTATAATCTTCTGGCCGGAAAGTTGGAACGATCGGCCGGCGAGGGAGCTCCTATAGTTTCTTACCTGCCTGCGAACCCGGTACTAACCGACGACCAATTTTTGGATCACGTGCATGTCGATGCTGATGGCAATCGGATCTACGCGGCGAGTCTTTGGCGAGCGCTTACGGGCGCTCCGGCAGCGTCTCGTAGCCTCGAATTGGATATCAAGCCGTTTATCGAAACGATCGTTCCTGATCGCGTCGAGCTTGGTCGGCTAACCGACTTTCGGCTTGCGGCTTCCCCCGACTTCAAGGAGACCAATCCGCGATTCGATCTTCAGGATTATCCCGTGCTCTCGGTCGAGTCGCGCGGGCCGAGGCCGCCTCGCGAGATCATTTTCTTCTATCATTGGTGGGACAAAAGTGGTGCTACGATGGGAGGGGCGCACGACAGCTATCACATGCTGCGGTCGCCTCCGGACGAAGATGACCTACGGCCGCCGGCAGTTGGCGACCCGAGCGGGCAACAGGCCTCCGAGAAGACCTATATTGATCTTTACTCTGGGATTCCCTCGCGTCGTAACGCACAGAAGGTTGCATTCTTTGTTCAGGATGTCTTGCAACGCGGTGGCAGTCACAACACCGAAGCCCAAATAACACTGTTTGGGCAAAAGATTGCCCGCTCGGACCTGGCAGAGGGTGCCGAGGTCGTGAAGTCAACGCAGCAAGGTTTGCAAACCGGCGATGTTGCTCAGGACGTCGTCTTTGGAAAGATCGCCGCCAAGGACATCGTCGGGCAGGGCGCCCATTTTCAGATAAGCGGTGTTTCGACGGTCTATTGCCTTAAAGGAAATCACGACATCGAGCGGGTGGCTTCCGAATATTTGATTGGATCGATGCTGCCTCAGGTGGTCGGCTATCAAACGAGCGATGGCGAGTTCAGAACGCTCTATTTTTCCAATGCTGATCTAGTGGAATTGCATTTCGATCAAGTTCGCGGATTGTTGGACGTGAACGCGTACTCCTATGATTTTAGGGAGAGGACGACCCGCGTCTCCACCGAAGATCGCGATGCAGATCTTCGGCGCGTTCATCGCAATCTGGGTGTTGTAAACAAACTTCCAGACGCAAAACTTGGCATCGTACATACCCGCAGCAGGATCATGGCGTTTCCGCTCTGGCAGCCGAATGGCAATATGGCGGCCTTGGCCATAACCGAGCATGCCGATTATACGGGCGTTTCGCAGGATATGCTGACGATGTATGGTATGGATGCGCCGAAGCTCGTCGAAGGCCGCGGCATTCTCGGCAATCACATTCCAGTAACCAAATCAATGTTTCCGGTTGGACCGGACATAAAGTTTACAGGCCGCACGCAGAGTAGTCCGACGCAAGGAATGTTTGTTCAATCTTCGCTCGAAGGGTCTGCCGAACTCCTTGCCCAGGTGCGAGAGTACGAAGGGGCCGGACATGAGGTGGAGGTTGGCATTCACTGCATTTCTTCTTCGTGGCCAAACAACCAGCGAACGCCCGAGGCTCTGGACCGGGTGTTGACCGAGTTCGCTGAATTCAAGCCCGTTACCTGGGTTGATCATGGTGGGCCTGAATGTCTTTGGGAGTCGGGCTGGGATTCCAACTCGAAATATTACATCGTCCCTGTGTTGAAAAAGCACGGCGTCAAGTATCTGAATTCTCTTGGCGATAAGTACAGCATCCGAACGAACATGATCGCAGACGATGGGCCGTCCAACATTCTGTTCTACAGTCCTGGTTTGGACGATGACTTCGACGATGACTGGAAGCCTCTGTTCTTCGCGACGGCGCAGTTTACCTTTGGCAAGGGTGATTTCACTAAGGATCATATTCGCGATATCGTTCGGGCTCGCGGCGTGATCAACGTCCACACCTACCTGCCCTACGCGGCGCTGATGTTCGAACCCGGTGCAGAGGGGACCGTCAATCTGAAGGACAACCCTTGGTACAACGACCAGCTCAGCAACTTTGCCGCAGCAGGCAAGGAAGGGGATCTATATCTTGCGACCAACCGAAAGCTCAACGGTTACATCTGGCAGGTGCGCGGCATCAGCTATTTCACCAGCGGCGGGACTATCCATCTGCACAATCCGAGCAAAGCGCCTGTCGACGGCCTGACGGTTGGATTTCGCGACCTCGCTCCGCCTAAGCGAGCCAACAAGCCCACCATTGCAGGCATATCGCCGATCGGCCAGCGCGAGCGCGACGGGGTATCTTATGCTTGGTTCAATCTGCCCGCGGGCTTCAGCGAATGAGTTGGCGTTTGGCCAAGGCGACGTAGATATCGGAGTTTTTCAGCGTCGGTTCGGTAAACAGCGATGTTTGGTAACCGCGGCGATTGAGCATGTCGATCATCAACTCGTGTTCGCGGTTGCCCTGATCATGCACCTCAACGACCAACTGATCGATTTTCGGCCAGTCGGCATCGTCAATGCCGGCTAAGATGGCGTTCTCCGCCCGCTCCACGTCGATCTTGGCGAGGCTGACGTGACCGATGCCCTCGGCTGCCATGATGCGGGATAGCGTTGTGATCGGGCAGCGGAAAGTCTGCTTTCCCTTGAGCTTGGAGCCAACCAGCAGATCGAGTTCGCGTTCGCTGGGCCTGGTTCCGTAACGCTCCCGGTACTGGGTCGCCGCGCCAGCGCGCAACACCATGAGATCCTGCTGCTCGTTCGCAAACATGCCGCTGATGATGGAATAGTGAGGATAGTAGGAAAATTCCACCTCGCCCTCGGTGTCGCCAAGCGCGGTCGGAAAGATACGGACGGCTTCGCCAAACGGCGCGGTGTTGATCCGCAACCGTTCCAGGCAATGCGGCGCCGGCTCGAAGCAGTAAATCCGGATGCCGGGGAATTTTTGCAGAGCATACAGGCTGAACATGCCAATGTTGGCACCTACGTCCAGCACGATCCCGTCCGCCGGCACGCGCAGATCGTAGGCCGCATAAACCTCCTGCACGAAGATTTCGTCGTAGAGAAACTTGGTCTCGTCGCCGTTGATCTCGGCGATCTCAAGTCCATTGGCCAGCCGGGTAAATCTCATGGATTGCTCACTGGCAGCGGCTGCTCGCGCTGAGGTCGATCGAGAGGGCCCGCAGAGCCTTCGATGATTTCGAGTAGCATGCCGTTAGGCTGGTAGAAGAACTGCACCAGGTGTCCGGCGAAGGCGACGCCAGGTTTCGGCTCGGTGACCGGAAAAAAGCCCTGCTCGCGTAATTCCCTGGCCTTTTCGCTAAGATCGGCACAACGATAGCAGACGTGATTGATGATGTTTTTTCGCGCCTTCAGGCTTGCGGCTATGGGCGAACTGGCAGAGTTGGGCTGGATAAGCTCGTAGACGAGACCATCGACGGTGCGCCCAAAACGGGCGGTCACATCCTGCAGCGGATCGACGATCCGCACACTCCACTCGATCCGGCCGAACAGTCGCTCGAAAGCGACCATCTCCCGCTCGACGTCTTCAGTCAGAAAACCGATATGATCGAGTTTCATCGGCGGTATCGAACTCCTTGCGGCGCGCCCATCTCAATCCGCCGGGGTTGCGACGACCACGGTAGTGATCGTCGATTTGGTCTTTCGAGCCCGTTCGATCGTCATGTTAGTCTGGGGTGCGAAGTGCGTGTCAACAACGCGATAACCGCAACCGGCGATGAATTCCACCACGTCCTCCGGCGTCGGCAGCAAGAACAGATGGTCGGGTGCCGGGCTGTTAATCGGCATATTGACGTATAGGCGCCCGCCGGGCGCCAGCAGCTTCCTGAGCTGGACCAGTGCATCGCGCGGATGCTCGAGATGTTCGAGTACTTCGCTCAAGGCAATGCTGTCGAACCGGGAGCTCTCGGGCGGTGTAGCGAAGATGTCCTGGACCCGTAGAGCGACATCGCGTACCGCGCCTAGTCGGGCCATCGCGTGCCGCGTCTTGTCGATACTCTCGGCGGAGACGTCCCAGGCCTCAATCCTACGGCACAGCGGTTCGCTGGCTGCAAGATAGAGCAGAAGCCCGTGGCCAGGTCCGATCTCGAGATGGTCGAACGACTGGTCGAATTGTCCAAGGAACCTGTCGATGTAGAACGTCATCGCTTCGGTATGGTTGGACCACCAGACCTGCGTCATCAGCAGGCCATTCATGTAGTGTTCCATCAATTTGTCGTTCGAATAGACCTGTGCCACGGCGTCGGCGAACGTCTTCAGGCGATAGCTCCCGTTGCGGCGGAAATGCAGTTCCTCCTCCAGTACGAGATTGCAAATCCAGTCGTAGTCGCGCACGACCTCGTCGAGATTGTCGCCCGCGAGCGTTGCCACCCAGCCGGCGATCTTGTCGACCATCGCAAGCTCCAGCGGGCCGCTGGTTGAAAGGCGTTTGTCGAGCGATGCCCGATGTCGGGGCGTAAGCGAAATCTGGCGCGAATAAAGCGCTGCCAGGGTCGGGTAGGGTCCAATAATGTCGTCGACAGATTTAGAAGCCGCCAATTGCACAATCTTATCCAATCAGACGAAGAGCCGCTGTAGGAGCTCGGTGGGAAGTCCCGGCGGGTCAAGGCTCGCCTCTAGTTGATGATCGAATTAAGTGCTATGGTTGGCAAGTCGAATTTCGACCGGGCCAGCCGGCCGCAGACGGCGCCAGCGCCGGAATCCCGACCGATATCTTCCAGCGGCTGCTGGAATTCTCGCTCCCGAGAAGACCATAGAAGACCTTGCAGTCGAGGAACGCTTGGATGGTCTCATGGATCGTGCATTGCGTCACTTGTTTTGGCTGAAGGCGTAGAAACAGCTTGAGCGCGAAGCGAAGGCGAAGGTCGTTAACGGCTAGGTCAGGTGAAAATTATCAAGAGGTAGAGCTGACATTCGATGGCAGATCGCGGCGCCAAGTCAGCGAAGATCGCCTGGCGTATTCTTCTCGTACCAGTGCCGGTTAAGCTGCTCAGTTACGGTGCCGAGTTGTACGATCAAGTTGGCTGAAAAATCCGCCGGCTCGGCTTCGCCCCGCTTCTCATGCCAGAGACGAAGCAGGGCGGCTTGATCATCGCCCATAATGGTGCGTGCGTCAGACCCACCTATAAAACTGCGTCTATCTGCTGAATCAGGTACCATTCGCGGTTGCATGTCCATTCCTCCAAATCGAACAATCATGTTTTTGATACGAAAACAGTACATAGATACGATAGATGGAAAAGCAGACATTGCAACCGAAATCGATACATTGTTATGATTTTTTTGCCTGTTCAATGCCGTATGGCCCGGGCTGCTTTGGGACTAGGCGTTCGAGAACTGGCCGCCGCGGCCAAGGTGTCGATCGATACCGTTGCTAGGTTTGAGCGTGGAGACGAATTAAAGGAACGCACGATCGAGGCATTGCGCCACGCATTAGAAGCTGGCGGGGTCGAGTTCATCGACGAGAACGGCGGCGGACCAGGCGTGCGCCTTCAAAAGCGAAAGCCCGAGGAACGGAAAGGCTAGATTGTCCGGAGGCGCGGCTGTCAGAGCGGGCAGGGTGCCGTGAGGGTTACAACTCTGGACTGATATTCCGACGTCGCGCAGTTGATCGAGAAGCGGGACTCGAGTTTCCGCCACGGTCGCGTGGTTGCACGCTAGCTGGCGCTTGAATATCCGGCGACGACACTCCTCAAATCAAATTGCTGTGGATAGATTTGTGCTTGCTGCCGGCGCGTCGGTCTCGAGTAACCTACGGATACGGTTGGGTTGGTCTCCTCGCGTTCCATTCTCGCGCTCCGTTTTGTCGCTCCGGAAAGCTGAATAGAGCGGACACCCCATGTGCTCAAATCAACTGACGACGTCCGGCGATGCTGCCCGAGAAAAACAATGAGAGGGTGCAAAGCGAAGCGCCTACGCAAGCGGAACGCGCTCAGCTATGGGACTTACACCTCCATTGAAATCGGTTGCCGTGGCAAGACGCTGAGGCTTTTCCATGCGGGCGCCAGATAGATTGCCAAGTTTCGAAAATGCCGCACATCTGCCTTATGTGGTGATTGATAGTCTCCGATGATCCGAAACTGTTCGGCTTAGGGCGCTGACCTGGGCTCGAGCGGTTTGTCGCCAACTAGGGTTTGAGCACTCAAACATGAGAGTTATGAACTTGCCGGGCCTGCAACGCGTCGACCGTTTGGAATTTGCGCGCGGTCTCCATGCGTCACGTCTTGCCAATATTCAGAAGGGTGAAGGCCAGTCTCACGCCGGCTTGGGGACTCCGCACGAAATCTCTCGTTTTTTGATCGCGTACATGGGGTGGCCGGACGATGAAAAAATCCGAAATCAGTGGATCGCCGCGATCATGTCTCGCTCTATCGCGAGCGACGAGGAGCCCAGCGACAAAATCGGATCCGTCTTCCGTAGCTTTGGGGGACTAAATTCGATCGCGGAGCCAGCATTCGACGTGGCAGCAAACGCAATCGTGTCGATTGAACCCGGATGGCGGGTCGTGGCTGACATTTTCACAACGCTGGTTGCGCTGAGTGACGATAAGATAGTTCTTCGACGGGGTCCGAGCTTAGCGAAGGCGATCGATCTTTGCGTAGCCCACGGGAATTACAGGCGGACGCAACTGCAAAAGCTCTGGATGCGATATCGCGACGTCGCTCACATCCTCGCCGCCGCTCTCGAATTGGCCAGGGAGCACGGAGACCATTCCATGTTCCTGGCGAGTTGGTTATCGCCAGATGCCGTAATGGGTATCGCCGACGGGTTTGAGGAATTTGGGCTCACCTTAAAGCCTCATGGGCAGATTGAGCCAGTGCTCCGACCCGAGATGGTGTGGCGCATTCCACCGTACCTCAGGAACGAGAAGAGCTACTTAATCAGGCGGCCCCTGTCAGAACGCCAGATCAAGTTCCTGTCGTCCCGCAAGGCACGCAAAGAATATATCTCCAAGTCTTAGCCGAGTGCCTCACTTTCAAAGTGAGACGGTTATTCGGGGTGAGTTTCCGAGGCAGACTCGAATTGTTGGCGCCAATCAATGAGCGTCGAATTCTTCGCGAGTCCCCATGATTTGCGGACTTGTCTATTTCAGCTGTGCCGCACATTCGGTGCCGGCCCAGCTTAGGGGAAAGCATATGTCAGTCGATCAGCCGAACAAGCCAGACGTCAAAGACAACCAGCAAAACGCCGAAAGCCAAAAAGACACCGTCGAACGCCTTCCGCTCTTTGTGCGGACTTGGCTCAAAAACCCACCTCTGTTGCCGGGTGAAAGCCGGTCCGACTTAGTCGAGATCTTTGGCTCTTATGAGCTGACTCACGCCGGCAAGGCAAAAACAAATGCGGAATATTGGATGGTCTGCCGGGCGACGACGTTGACGTTAGAGATTATGCGTTACGAGCGCATGAAGGTTGCAATCATGCGTCTGAAGGAACGTCCGGCCGTCGAATCGATGCTGCGGAAGACCCATCCGGGTGCCGCCATGGCCGACGCGGCCGCGGGTGTGCAAGCGATGTGTCACCTCGACGCAGACAAGTACTATGCGGACCCGAAGCAGAAGGAGAAGTCATCCAAAGCGTTTGAATCGGCGGGCTTTGGGTCGGGCGCAGTCGAGGGAGAGGCGTTCCTTCTTTCTTTGCCGCCGTTGGCAACGCTCGAGAAGATGATCGCTTCAAAGGAAAAGCGTCTACATAATATCTCCAAGGAACTAGAGGCTCGGTATTCGATACGCGCCAAACAGCGCCCCTCAAGCTGATCGGGTAAGACTTATGGCCACCCAAAAACAGATCGAAGCTAACCGGCGCAACGCGCTTAGGAGTACGGGGCCCCGCACAAGAGAAGGCAAAGCGCGTTCACGAATGAACGCGCTTCGCCACGGATTGGCATCCACAGGGGAGAAATTTACCGCCGCAACCGAGGAGGCAAATTCAAGCTCAGAATACGCAGGCGCTGCTGCCACCTCGCACGCTAGGTTGGGTCAAATTGAGTCCGTGCGAAGCAAAATTCTTGCTGAAATTGAAGATTTGCTGCGCCAAGCCGAACCTCATGCTGTCCATGCTGCCATAACGAGGCTTGGCGCCCTCGAATGGTACGAGCGTCGTGCGTACGCCTGGCTAAAAAAGGAGGCCAGCTAAACAGAGCCTGTCACCGGACTACAAAATTTGGCAGAACGAACCCAATTGGCGAGAGTACCTCACCATCCCGGCCACGCGTCAGATCTACGCTGGGCGCAGCTGTCGAGTAACTCGAAGGACACAAGGGTTGATCCATCAGCACTGCATCGACGCGACGGCTGTTTCGTGTGCCGATGATGATCTCGTCGTTGCGGGTCACAATTTCGCACCGACGAGTTCTGCCTCGCGTTTGCTTGCGATCCTTCACACGCTCCAATTGAGCCAGAATAGGAATTCATAGCTCATTAGCATATGTTACTGCTTTGGGTGCGTGGGCCGCTGTTAGCCCTAAGACATCAGCTTCAAATCTCTGCGTAGAGGTGCTTAAATCCTCAGGAACATAATTGGTCCTCATGTGGTCGCGGCGGGGGCTTTGGAGATCTAGCGGAATGAGCATCTTCAACAGGCAGGGAAACCTTGTTCCGATCCATGCTGATAACGCAAAGACACGGGATTGGCTTATCTTGTTGGAAGCGGCGACTATCGTCGGTCATCAACGCGAAAAGCTCCGAGTTGCGCTTACAACGCAGGAGCGTAAGCTCGTAAAGAAGCGGAGGTTTTTTGGTAAGACCGAGTACTATTTGATTGTCGATGGCTATGATCCGCGAATACACGCGCTATATTTCTGTCCCCAACTCTTTAGGAACGAGGGTGGCACGCTTGTTCCTTTGACTGGGGCCGAGATTGGGCAGTTGATGGCGCAAGCCCTTGAGGGAGGAGCTATCGAAAAAATGCCTTGGTATGCGCCAGCCGAAAGCCTGCCAAAAGAGCCGATCATAAAAGCGGCGCCCGAAATGGAATTTGACAGCCTGGTTGTAGACACCCCGACGCCCAAAGCGAAATCTGCGCTACGGGCCGTGTCTCTCTCCGACAAAGAAAACACGAATAAGTAGTTATTTTAACTGTGATCGATCGCGCACCTTCAGTGATTCTTGGTCTCCTTCTCAAAGCGGTACGGGCATGGCTCTGCGTTTGCCGGCGCCGGTCGCGAGGCATGGCAGGTCGTCGACGAGACGCAGTCGAACTGATCGTCTAATTCGCGGTGCAGGGCATTCGCGGCAGCTCGACTAAAAGTGCAGAGCCTGATTCAGGTGACCGCGCGACAGCGCGCTTCGAACTTCACAAAGCCCGGCCTTGCGCCGGGCTTTGTCGTTACTAAATAGGTCGCGTGGTAGCGCTTGGCGCTGTCGCTCGCCCTCCTTGGGCGTTTCCTCCCTAGACTTGGGCCGCTTGTGCATCCGCGCGGGCGGCCTTTCCTTTGCGCCGCTCGACCGAAACGCAACTATGACAGAAGGCTAAAATTCGCTGCAGTGACCGAGCCAGCGGTCGCGCCGTTCAGCCAGACCGCGGTGCCGCCGTCGACCTGAATGACGAAGTACGCGCCGTTCTGGTAGGAGTGTGACAGCACATCGCTGAGCGAGCCGAAGCCGCTACCGTTGAACTGAACGACATCCGTAGCAGCGTTCCAGTCTTGAACCACCTCGACGCCCGGCACTCTGCGCGAGACGAACGTGTTGCTGCCGCCGCCGCCGAAATAGTAGTTCACGCCGGTGCCACCGTCGAAATAGTCATTGCCGGCGCCGCCGAGCAGAACGTCGACGCCGTCGCCGCCATACATGACGTCGTCGCCATTGCCGCCATAGAAATAATCGTTGCCATTGGCGCCGTACATGATGTCGTTGCCGTCGTCACCGATCTCGACTGCCCGGCCATTGGCGACGATGACATCATTACCTGCTCCGCCGTACGCCGAGCCGCCGTCTGCGGCGCCCATGTAGATCCAGTCGTCGCCGGCATCGCCTTCGAGCAGATCGACGCCGTCGTCCGCCACCAGCGTATCGTTGCCGTTGCCGCCGTACGACGTGTCGTTGCCGCCGCCTCCGAACAGCACGTCATTGCCGTCGCCACCGAAGAGCAGGTCATCGCCGTTGCCACCTGACAGGACGTCGTTGCCGCCGTTGCCATAGAGGCCCGGCGCAATGGCGGTGCCGGAGGCCACCAAGATGTTCGTTCCGCTGTCGTTGCCGTCGCCGCCATAAATCGTATCGCCGCCGGCCGAGCCATACAGCGCGTCGCGTCCGACACCACCGTCGATGTAGTGGGACTGCGTTGTCAGCGCGCCGCCATCCTGAATATAGTCGTCGCCATTGCCGCCATACTCGAATGACGTGTTGACCGAATTGCCACCCTGAATCCAATCATTGCCGCCGCCGCCATACATTTCGCCAAAGGCCAGGCTGGTCCATTCCGCCCTCAGGAAATCGTTGCCCTGGCCTCCGTCCCAATAGTCGTTGCCGGCAATGCTGCTTGCCAGCGTGTCATTGCCCTGACCGCCATAGAGCGCGTCGAAACCAGCGGAAGAGAGGACGCTGTTATCCGTGCTATCGCCGTAAAATGCAGGCATAGAATACGTTCCTTTCTGCTGAAACCATTTCGGGCTAGGCGCCGTCCCAAAACCCGATATCCAACCCGGCACCCCTATCGGGAAAAAGTGGCAACGCATATTCTCTGTTTGGGTTCCTTATGTCGCAGCAACCGTGGAAGGTCTGGTACAAACTCGCGCGATGGCGGGCGTCGCGCCTACGCATCTTCCTGCGTGATCTCTACACCTGCCAGCACAGGGCATGCGGCAGCATTGAACTGAATACGGCACTCCCGGTCCGCGACCACATCGCTCCACATCGAGGTGATGAACTTCTGTTCCGGGACGAGGGCAATCTGCAGACGCTATGCAAGCCGTGCCACGGCAGCGTTAAGCAGGCCGAGGAGCAAGCGAGCCTACACACGCGCGGCGTCTGGGATTGAGGGAGGGGGTATTTCCTTCGCGGGTTCCTCTCCGCGGACCGGCCCATCTTACATTCACGGTTTTTTTTCATCATGGCTGAAGTTTTGGACGTGTTCGGCGATCCGGTGCCGTCCAACTGGGGATAGCGTGGCCGGCCGGAGCATTGTCGCGACGAAGCAAAGCCGGAATCGTGTCAATCTGTTAGTCGCGCTCGGCTGGAGTAACGCGCATCGCGTCGGCGCTTTTCATCACGCAGCCGACGCTGCGGAAGCATTACTTTTCAGAGCTCAACTGGGCGACCGCGACACGCAGATATCACCCACGAGCAAAATTCAGTCCTCTACCACCAGACCTGACGGAAAGTAAGCGAGCAACTTTCCGTCCGGTGGACCGTACTTCCAGAAGCGGGCAGCGCGGTGAAAGCCGTCGATCAATATCGGAAAGCTGAACGAGCGACCAAACGTGATCGGATCTGTGGGAAATTCATAGCTCGGTCCTTTGGGAAGGACGCTTCGAGGATCGTCGAGTTTGACGCCTGTCGTTGTCATGTATTCCTCAAACGAAACGAAACGCCCCTCGCTTTCGGGATACCAGACATTTGGTGGCACGAGCAACGAGCCCAATCTCGCTCGCCCGACTTTAATGACATCAAACGAAATCACTCCGGTCAGGAACGCGAGTAGGACGGGTCGAGCGCACGCGGTACCAAAGGCGAGTTCATACTGCTCGGCCTCAGAGAGCAGCTCGAATAAAGTCCCGCTTGATCGCTTCGCGACGAGATGGCCTAGATCCGAATAGTGCCGGGCGGCCGGAGAATCGGTCAACTCGCTGTAACCCCATCGGGCTTGAACTTCCAACAGCGGAACATTTTGCAGCCTCAAGTCGCTCCCCTTGTTTCTAGAGACACCACTCGCAACTGTTTTCAGCTATGCTCAATGGCCGAGCCGCATCGACAGGATCTGCGCCTATCTGCTCAAGCGGTCGCTGATACCTTCGTCGCGCTGGACGACGAGGGGCGGCACACAAACAAAACTGCGCATAGCTTGGTAAGCGGTGTTCATCGCACCATCAATCCCCTGATCCTCGATTACGATCGGTGTTCCAGGAAACGGTATGAACTGCTTCTTGAGAGGCAACACGGCACTAAGCAGGCGGCTCGCTCCGCGTGGGCTAATCGAGTATGCCTGCGTTCCGAAGGCGTGTCTGAGCCGGTGGGGACGATAAATGGGTCGGCCGTCCGAGGTATCGCTCCAGGCAAAAGGTTCGGTTCGATCGTAAAATCGGAGTTCCGCAGCTGAAAATCCGAGATCGATCCAAAGAAAAAGCGGATCGTAAACATAGCCCCATAAGATCACGTCCCAGTCGGCGGGAAGTTGTGCCAACACAGCTGATCGATGCTCATCGAACGCGGGATGGCTAACCGCATCGTCCTCGAAAACCGTCATAGGTTGATCCTGGGACGCAGCCTTTTGCCAAAGTTGGACGTGAGAGAGTGCGCAACCCAAGGCTCCGGCACTGTAATCAAGTCCGGGGGCTATTAGCCCCTGTCTTTCGAGCTGCGAGCGATCCAGCTTGCTCCCGTCAATCGCGGAGATTCGTTCAAATCTGCCTAAGTGGGCATTGCGGGTTCTGAACTTGTCCCAGCGACCGGTGCTTTGGTCCAAGTTGAGTACACAAATCTCATCCTTTGACTGCCTGTCCTTCTCCGTGGGGCGGCCAGGAACGCTTGCTTCCTTCGCGAGCAAGAACGAACCCAAGCCATCTGCCACGATCGAGCGAGCCACGACCTCGGCGCCGACCGAATTTAGGTGAAAGGCATCCTGATAAATATCGGCGCGGCTAGCCAGCTTCGCTTCCAAATCGCACAAGGTGTGCCCTCCCGCCCGAGCGGCCACGCGCGTCGTCTCGTTGATGGATATGCGAGTGCGGGTCACGGTTGGATCGACCCCTTCGCCTTGCAAATGGGGAATGGTCGCGAACCATAGCTCGATGCCAAACGATCGAGCGGCAAGCGAGAAGAGATCTAGCAGCCGACGACGATCATCGAACTTCGGAGTAGGAAGCAGGTTACGGTCCCGCCACGAGTTGCTCGTGTTGAGGTCAACGATCGGCTCGAGCCAACAGTCACGGCTCCAGAAGCTGGCCTCCAGGCTCGCCACGTCAACATCGACAATTCCCGTCATCAGAATGACGAGGTCGGGCTTGAGCGGCATGATCTTGTTAAGAAACAGATTCAGCATGTGGAGGGTTGTCGCTCCGCTGTAGCCACCGTTTCTTACAATGACATCTAGAGCACTCTCATTGCGCAGAATCGTCTCCAGCTTGGCGCAAAACCGGTCATCGGGGTCGAGATACATGCCCTCGACCACGCTGTCGCCGAGAACGATCACAGTTCGAGCCGCCGTAGCCGGAGACTGTGACCCGCGAATGAAGCCGAGGGCGTCAGTCTCCAGGATATATGGCTTCTGGACAAGGGCACCCTTGCGACTCTCGACGTATTCATCTGAAGGCGTATGAGACAAGGATACGTTCGCAGGATACTCCTTCAGCCGTATCGTTCTTTTTCCACTAACAGTCGAAGCGGTGTCCTTCCTCGATGCTTCCTGTGCCGATTTTCCGGCAAGATCTCCAGCAATGAGCGGTCGAATTGCCTCTCCGTCAGGTGCGAACGTCAGCCAGCCATAAATTTCGCGAGTGTCCAACGTTTGCGAAATGCCAGCGCGACGCGCGCTATGCGAAAATACGACATATTCATAGCGGCCCGAACCATCATCGTAGGTCAGTTGCGGTATGGCGTCTGCGCGAACCAGATATGTGCAATGGACCACCGGCACCTCGTGGAGCCCTGGCGACGAGCGGCTGAGGATATTGTTGTATTCCTCGCTGGGCAGAAAATACCCGTTCGCGTCGATCTTCTGGTGGTAGTTCGAATACAGCGGTCGGTCGGCGTCGGCGCATTTGAGCAGCGGCGCCACAATCGGACGATTCACATCTACGAGGCATCGCAGGGTGAGGGGGCGCAGATAGTTGTCGACGTCGACCACGAAATAGTAGTCGCATCCGAGAGCCAAAGTCCGGTTCATGCTGTGCTGGCGAATTCGACCCAGCACGGAGAAGCGAGTGGCATTCCACTCATGGTCGGCAAAGTCCTGGACGCGTTCCGATACGTCGCTGTCGTCGAACTCTACGTGCGAGTACCGCGGTCCGACACGTTTGAGCCAGTCTCGGAGAATTTGGCCGGAGTCGTCTTGATTGTTGTTGGTCCGGATGTGAATCGCAATTCGATCCGGCGGATAGTCGAGCGCCTCAATGCATTCCAGGAACAATGGCAGATGGCCAGCCTTGTTTTTTGCGAGAATTGCAATCAGCACCCTGGGAAGAAAACGCGCTGCGCCGGGCTGCCTGGGCACATCCGCAGGCTTGACCTTTTCGGAAATCCGGTCCTTCGCAAAACGCAGATTGTCCTCTACGCGTTTCCTCAGACCTTCATCGATTGATGGAATTTGAAGGATGCGACAGCAGGCGTCGATGCAGCCTTGATAATCGCCAGACCAATAGGCATTGACCGCGAATTCGTCGAGGAGCCCGAACTCATAAATCCATTCTTCGACGAATAGCGCTCCAATAGGCATCGGCAAATCGATGCCACGGCGAGCGAAGTCAGCTCCCTGCTTGTTGCGGCCCTTTAGACGACAATAACGGCTAGCTCCGTGTAACGCTTCAGCTCTCGCGGGCTGGGAGTCGCTGGCTCGCTGATAAGCCGCAATGACGTCCTCTTCAGGATGGGCAAGAGCTTCCTTAAGCCGCGCCGCACCATAAAGGGAAATGAAGACCTCTTCTTGCCAAAAGCCCATTTCAGCTCGGGCCAGGTAGTAGTTGAGTGCTTTCTCGGGCTCATTGCTGTCACGATAGCTCTGAGCAAGGTAGAAGGTATAACGAGAGCGGAGGAACGCGTCCGTCTCGGTCTGCAGCGCGCCCTCTAACAGCGCAGCATCTTTACGGTACTTCTTGGGATCTTGGCTGCGCGCGCCGCCGCCACCGATCTGGATCGCAAAGCCGGAGGCGGTCTCCCGACCGTGCGCGTCGGCCGGCGCCTCCACGAACTCGTGCAGGACGCCCCGAAAATAGAATTCCTTTCTGTTGCTGCATATGTGCGGTCGATAGTGACGGATGCCGCTGTGGTTAATGGTCACGTCATAGAGGTCTGCGGTCATGCCGGACTTGAAGGCGGCGACGTCAAATCCCGGCTCGATGGTGAGCACGTCGTCGGCGTCGATGATGAGGGCGTAGTCGACGTCCGGGTTGCGGCGCAGGCAAGCGAGCGCATGCGATCGGTTGTACGCGAAATCCCGCCAGGGTTCGTCGATGACTTCGCCTGCCAGTCCATTTTCGTCGAGCCACTGTCGTATGACGGCCTGCGTGCCGTCGGTTGATCCAGTGTCTTCGATCAGCATATAGTCGATCATCGGTCGAACGCTGTCGAGGCAACGGAGGATGACCGCCGCCTCATTCTTGACGATCATGCATAAGCCGATCGACTTTCCGTTTCGTTGCGACAATCCAAACTCCTTAGTTACCTGCTCTTTGCTTTTGCGCGCGTTCTCGAATGGTAGGGGAGGCGGCGCAGCAGAAACCTCGGCCGGCGACACCGGATCACTCTCAAGCGCGGCGCGGATCTCGGCCGCATCTATCGAGGCGATCCAGGACTCGCTGTCGGCGACCCCGTAGGATACGAGCAAGCGACGGCTGTCCGGATGCCAAGCCAGACCAGCCGCGAACTCGACCCCTTTGTCCTTAAAATAGAACGGGCGACTAAGCCGGCGCAGACCATTATCGCGATCGAACCAGACAAAGCGATGCTGATAGAACCTTCGACCGGTTTGCCACTGAACTTCATGAACGAGCGCGAGCCAGCCATCGTCAAATTCAATGAGTTGCGTTCCGCCTCGGAAATGCTCGACGGCGAAGTTGGCAACACTGTCTGAGATTACGTCGCCTCGGTCGTTTACGATCCTGGTCGGGTCGCACGAGTAGACGCAACGCAGATTTGCGCCGTTGGCCTGTGGCATCCAGTTCTTTTCGTGCAGTCGTGGACCTTCAGGGCGAAGCACGCGCCACTCAGTGAGCCGGATTTCGGAGCTGCTTTGCTGTTCAATCCGGGCGATTAACTGCTCGCACCAACCTTCAGCATTCAGCTCGCGCACGCATGCGCTGCCCCACAATGAGCCATTCCAACTGAACAGACGGATATCCTCAAGCCCTTGCACTTCTGCGAATTGGGCTTTTGGGAAATCGGCGGGCGGCAGGATCTCGGCCGCCGTTTGAACTCCAAGATCGGTATTGAGCCGTAGCAGGAAGTTGCGCGTCCGAATGGGCGCATCGTTGTCCGTCTCATATGTGCCGTCCTCGCGCAGAAGAAAATTCACCGCGCGCTGCACGAGATAGAGGTCATCCCCATGACGCGAAACGGAGGGATTGGTCGGCCAATAGCCTTGAGGCACATCGTAATCCACCGGCCGGGCGGAAAACGATGCAAAGAGCTTTTGGGCTGGCTGCAGGTAATAAAACAGGTTTGTCCGAGCCAGCTCACGCGGGCCGTCCGGAATTGCCCGGTTGACGGCTAGCCCGTTGCAGATCGAGAACCCGCGGTCCCAGCGAGCCGTGTCCCGGCTGTAGTTTGCAGCAATCGAAAATTCCTCGCGTAGACCGGTCTGATAGACATCGGTTTCGATGAAAAGGATGTCGTTCTCAGGCGCCGATATCGAAAGTCCACGCTCGGAAAAAAGCAGGCTCGTCTCATGCATCCCGCGTTCCCGATAGTACCGTGCGAGATCGTACAGAGGCTCAGCGCGTGCCGGCCGTTGCTTGAACGCTTCGAGCGCCTTGCCGACGAACCCGTCTTCGTCGCCTAGGTCTCGCAGGCAGCGCGCGTGCTGCAGCCGCGCCATCCACGCCTCTTCGTCCCAGCCTCCCATATCTTCTCGCCTGGCAAAGGCTGCCGCGGCTTCGGCATACTGGCCGGCATCTCGATACGACCACGCAAGATAAAACCAGTATCGGGCGTTATCGGGCTCGCGCTCGAGCGCAGCTTTGAGCAGTCGGATATCCCGCTCCGATTTATCTCCGCGGTTCGCCCCGCTGGCGTGATCGATATACCAGGCGCCGCGCAGTTCAACGACGTCTCCGGGGACGTCGATATATTCGTGTGTGACACCAACGTATCTCGAGCCGCTGTCACACCGCACCAATCGCGTATTCCAATAGCTCAACCCGCCCGACGCGCGTTGCAGGAGGCGGTAGCCGGGACCGGCAAGGGATTGCCGGAACTTGGGGTCGTCGACAATGAACTCCATATCGGCGTCGTTGAACAGGACATAGTCGAAATCGAGCTTTGAAGCGCAGGCACGATCGAGCGCGTCGTTCCGGGCCTGCCCGAAATCGTGGAAGGGAATCGTATGGAGTTCACCCGGAAGATTGCGCCGGGCAAAGAATGTTCTGATGAAGTCCTGCGTGCCGTCGGACGAGCCAGTATCGCAAATGACCCAGCAAGAGATGTGATCAGCGACCGCCGACAGGCAGCGCTCGAGATTTGCCATCTCGTTCTTGACGATCATGTTCAGGCAAATGCGTTTGTTTTCTACCACCGCCGAACTTTTTTGGTTGCTGCAAGCAATTGAGAGAAGCTCAAATTAGATGAAATTGATCTGCTGGACGCGCGATGTGGCGCGGATCTTTGGTTCCATCAGCGGACCTCACTGAAAGCGCTAACAACTTAGCTGAAAATGTTCGGGCAGCAAATTCAGCAGGTTGTCGCCTTGATGCGACATCAACTCGCTGCTTAATGGAACTCGTTACGGAAATAATTTGACTTAAGTCGTGTTCGATTCTGAATTTTCTTGCGCTGTTTTTCCCAATCTGCTTATGCTTAAAGAATAATTAATTTTTCGCGATCCGTCTGCGCTTCAGGCGGGGTATTTGGAATGACGTTCAATCTTGGAATGTGGTCGTCGGCTCGTTGCTGATGGCTTAAGTGAGTGTAGCGAGCAACTACCCAAGGTTGAATCACTGTTTTGTAGTTGGTTCGAGGGCGATCTCCGGACGTACGTGCTCCGGGCGTCGACCTCGTCCGTACGTTGGGTGGTATCGTATGGTTAAGTCAGGTCGAGCCGACAAGTCGGCGATTTCCCAGAGCATTCCGTCCATTGCACCTCCGATAACGGCGCTAGGCGTTGCCAAGTATGCAGGGCTTCTCTCTGCGGGCATCCCTAACGAGATCCTGGTGACCGGATCGTTGCCGCGAGGCGAGACCACCCAAAACGTCACCTACTTCGTCGTCGACCAAGCTACGAAGACGATCGTTTCCCAGGTCATTCTGCCGGACGCGTCCGATCGCTTTAACGCGGTTGAGATGCGAGTGAAGGTCGGGCGCTATGCGAGCGCCTACGACATCGGCACCTTTGATGCGAACGGAGAGTTTGCGGTTTGCCCGTTCCTGTCCGTACGCAGTTCTCTGAATCTATCACCACCTGGCGGACCGAGCAGCGGATGATCTGACCGCGCTACGGGAGCGTCTGCAGTTTGATTTTTGGGTCGAGGCGGCACTCCGCGCTCGGCGCGAATTGTTGCAAGCTAAAAAAGGACCAATTTCATGGCCCACTCAGAGCTTCTGTTCGTCGATCCATTCGTCCCCGATCTAGATACACTGCTGAAAAATCTGCGCCCCGAGGTTCGGGCGATCGTGCTCGATTGCGAACGGACCGCCGCATCGCAGATGGCAGAAGCGCTGAGTGGCGCTGAGCAACTGGACGCGATCCATGTTGTTGCACATGGCGCACCGGGCCGAGTGGTCTTCAGTTCAGGAGAATGGTCGGCGGCGACGCTGGCGGGCGAGGAGAATGAGCTTGCTACGATCGGCCGAGCGCTCAAGCGAGGCGGTGACTTGCGCCTGTGGAGCTGTCGTACAGCGCTTTCTGACGAGGGCGACCGTTTTATAGATGCGCTCGAAGATGCAACCGGCGCTGTTGTTCATGGCGCAAGCAGCTCTATCGGAGCCGAGACGCTAGGTGGTCGCTGGACGCTCGACTCCAGGAGCAGCGATCTCACAGCGGAAGCCCCGATGACCGCGGTTGGCGCAGAAAGCTATCGAGGGTTACTGGCCGCAGTTTTGACGCTCAACGGCACGCTCGGATCTGCGGGACCGACTGACATCAACACCTTTTACGTGGTTGATCTCAGCACCTTTACAATTGTGTCCTCGTTCCAATTGCCATCGAAAGGCTTCGGCGCGGGCACTGGTAACGTCCAAGCGTTCAGCATTGAGGCCGTTCTCCCAAGTGCGGCGGGCACCTACGGAGTTTACTACAACACCACCGGGAACGCCTACATTTCAGTTGCAACCATCACAAACGGGGTGTTCTCGGGAGGTGGTACGGCGAACGGTGATACGTTCACATCGGGTAGCGTTTCGACCTCACTAGGTGCAACGGGCGCGACTGGTCCGACGGGCGCGACCGGCGCAACGGGTGGTACCGGTGCAACCGGCACGACGGGCGGCACGGGTGCCACGGGTGCCACGGGTGCAACTGGCACGACGGGCGGTACGGGTGCCACAGGTGCGATCGGCGACACGGGTTCGACGGGGGCCACCGGAGCCACAGGTGCGACTGGCGACACAGGTTCGACGGGAGCCACGGGTGCGACCGGCGATCCAGGCGCGACTGGCGCCACAGGTGCGACCGGCGCCACGGGTACGACGGGTGACACCGGTGCAACAGGTTCGACTGGTGCTACGGGTGTTACCGGAGCCACGGGTGCGACGGGCACGACGGGTGACACCGGCGCCACAGGATCAACTGGCGCCACAGGTGCGACTGGCGACACAGGTTCGACGGGAGCCACGGGTGCGACCGGCGATCCGGGCGCGACTGGCGCCACAGGCGCGACCGGCGCCACGGGTACGACGGGTGACACAGGCGCAACAGGTTCGACTGGCGCTACGGGTGCGACGGGCGACACCGGCGCAACCGGAGCCACGGGTTCGACTGGCGCGACGGGCGACACCGGAGCCACAGGTGCGACCGGTGCCACGGGTGCGACGGGCGACACCGGCGCAACCGGAGCCACGGGTTCGACTGGCGCAACGGGTGACACCGGTGCGACCGGAGCCACAGGTGCGACTGGTGATACCGGCGCCACGGGTGCGACGGGCGACACCGGCGCAACCGGAGCCACGGGTTCGACTGGCGCAACGGGGGCGACGGGCGATACCGGCGCAACCGGAGCCACAGGTGCGACGGGGGCGACGGGCGACACCGGCGCAACCGGAGCCACAGGTTCGACTGGCGCCACGGGAGCGACGGGCGACACCGGAGCGACAGGTGCGACCGGCGCAACCGGAGCCACGGGTTCGACTGGCTCGACGGGAGCTACGGGCGCGACCGGAGCCACGGGTGCGACCGGCTCGACGGGTGCAACGGGAGCTACCGGCTCGACGGGAGCAACGGGAGCTACCGGCGCAACCGGAGCCACGGGTGCCACCGGCTCGACGGGTGCAACGGGAGCTACCGGCTCGACCGGAGCCACAGGTGCGACCGGCTCGACGGGAGCTACCGGCGCAACCGGAGCCACGGGTGCAACCGGTTCGACGGGTGCAACGGGAGCTACAGGCGCGACCGGAGCAACCGGTTCGACGGGTGCAACAGGCGCCACGGGTGCAACCGGCTCAACGGGAGCTACCGGAGCCACAGGTGCGACCGGCTCGACGGGCGCAACAGGCGCCACAGGTTCGACCGGAGCCACGGGTGCAACCGGTTCGACGGGTGCAACGGGAGCAACGGGCTCGACCGGAGCCACGGGTGCGACCGGCTCGACGGGAGCTACTGGCGCAACCGGAGCAACCGGCTCGACGGGAGCAACCGGCTCGACGGGAGCAACCGGAGCTACTGGCGCAACCGGAGCCACGGGTGCGACCGGCTCGACGGGTGCGACCGGAGCAACGGGCGCGACCGGAGCAACCGGCTCGACGGGTGCGACCGGAGCAACGGGCGCGACCGGAGCAACCGGCTCGACGGGTGCGACCGGAGCTACTGGTGCAACCGGAGCCACGGGTGCCACCGGCTCGACGGGTGCAACGGGAGCTACTGGCTCAACCGGAGCCACGGGTGCGACCGGCTCGACGGGTGCAACGGGTGCTACTGGCTCAACCGGAGCCACGGGTGCGACCGGCTCGACGGGTGCAACGGGTGCTACTGGCGCAACCGGTGCCACCGGCTCGACGGGAGCAACCGGAGCTACTGGTGCAACCGGAGCCACGGGTGCCACCGGCTCGACGGGTGCAACGGGAGCCACTGGCGCGACCGGAGCCACGGGTGCCACCGGCTCGACGGGTGCAACGGGAGCCACTGGCGCGACCGGAGCTACTGGTGCGACCGGCTCGACGGGTGCAACCGGAGCTACTGGCGCGACCGGAGCCACGGGTGCGACCGGCTCGACGGGTGCGACCGGAGCCACGGGTGCCACCGGTTCGACGGGAGCAACCGGAGCCACGG
Source organism: Bradyrhizobium sp. 26S5 (assembly GCF_036923295.1). Taxonomy (NCBI): domain Bacteria; kingdom Pseudomonadati; phylum Pseudomonadota; class Alphaproteobacteria; order Hyphomicrobiales; family Nitrobacteraceae; genus Bradyrhizobium; species Bradyrhizobium sp. 26S5. Next base: position 3,700,768 of record NZ_CP145948.1, read on the forward strand.
GCTCGACGGGTGCGACCGGAGCGACAGGTGCAACCGGCTCGACGGGTGCAACCGGCTCGACGGGTGCAACGGGAGCCACTGGCGCGACCGGAGCCACAGGTGCGACCGGCTCGACGGGTGCAACGGGAGCCACTGGCGCGACCGGAGCCACAGGTGCGACCGGCTCGACGGGAGCAACGGGAGCTACTGGCGCAACCGGAGCGACGGGTGCAACCGGCTCGACGGGTGCAACGGGAGCTACTGGCGCAACCGGAGCGACGGGTGCAACCGGCTCGACGGGAGCAACGGGAGCCACTGGCGCGACCGGAGCCACGGGTGCCACCGGCTCGACGGGAGCAACCGGAGCTACGGGTGCCACCGGTTCGACGGGAGCAACCGGAGCCACGGGTGCCACCGGAGCGACAGGTGCAACCGGCTCGACGGGAGCAACCGGAGCTACTGGCTCGACCGGAGCCACGGGTGCCACCGGTTCGACGGGTGCAACGGGAGCTACGGGCTCGACCGGAGCCACGGGTGCCACCGGTTCGACGGGTGCAACCGGAGCAACGGGCTCGACCGGAGCCACGGGTGCGACCGGCTCGACGGGTGCAACCGGAGCAACGGGCTCGACCGGAGCCACGGGTGCGACCGGCTCGACGGGTGCAACGGGAGCCACGGGCTCGACGGGAGCAACGGGAGCCACTGGCGCGACCGGAGCCACGGGTGCCACCGGCTCGACCGGAGCAACGGGCTCGACCGGAGCCACAGGTGCGACCGGCTCGACGGGAGCAACCGGAGCTACTGGCTCGACCGGAGCCACGGGTGCCACCGGCTCGACGGGTGCAACCGGAGCTACGGGCTCGACCGGAGCCACGGGTGCCACCGGTTCGACGGGTGCAACGGGAGCTACTGGCGCGACCGGAGCCACTGGTGCGACCGGCTCGACGGGAGCAACCGGAGCTACTGGCGCAACCGGAGCCACGGGTGCGACCGGCTCGACGGGAGCAACCGGAGCTACTGGCTCGACCGGAGCCACGGGTGCGACCGGCTCGACGGGTGCAACGGGAGCCACGGGCTCGACGGGAGCAACGGGAGCCACTGGCGCGACCGGAGCCACGGGTGCCACCGGCTCGACCGGTGCGACCGGAGCAACGGGCTCGACCGGAGCCACAGGTGCGACCGGCTCGACGGGAGCAACCGGAGCTACTGGCTCGACGGGAGCAACGGGAGCTACTGGCGCGACCGGTGATCCTGGTGCAACCGGCGCAACGGGCTCGACCGGAGCAACTGGTTCGACGGGTGCAACGGGAGCTACTGGCGCGACCGGAGCCACGGGTGCCACCGGCTCGACCGGAGCAACGGGCTCGACCGGAGCCACAGGTGCGACCGGCTCGACCGGAGCCACAGGTGCGACCGGCTCGACGGGAGCAACCGGAGCTACTGGCTCGACCGGAGCCACGGGTGCCACCGGCTCGACGGGTGCAACCGGAGCTACGGGCTCGACCGGAGCCACGGGTGCCACCGGTTCGACGGGTGCAACGGGAGCTACTGGCGCGACCGGAGCCACTGGTGCGACCGGCTCGACGGGAGCAACCGGAGCTACTGGCGCAACCGGAGCCACGGGTGCGACCGGCTCGACGGGAGCAACCGGAGCTACTGGCTCGACCGGAGCCACGGGTGCGACCGGCTCGACGGGTGCAACGGGAGCCACGGGCTCGACGGGAGCAACGGGAGCCACTGGCGCGACCGGAGCCACGGGTGCCACCGGCTCGACCGGTGCGACCGGAGCAACGGGCTCGACCGGAGCCACAGGTGCGACCGGCTCGACGGGAGCAACCGGAGCTACTGGCTCGACGGGAGCAACGGGAGCTACTGGCGCGACCGGTGATCCTGGTGCAACCGGCGCAACGGGCTCGACCGGAGCAACTGGTTCGACGGGTGCAACGGGAGCTACTGGCGCAACGGGAGCCACGGGTGCCACCGGTTCGACAGGTGCGACCGGCTCAACCGGATCGACGGGAGCGACCGGACGTACAGGCGCCACCGGCGCGACTGGGCCAAGGGGACCGACCGGGCCGACAGGCCCACGAGGTCACACCGGTCGTACCGGCGCCACCGGTGCAACAGGTGCTACCGGATCGACGGGAGCAACGGGTGCCACCGGAGCAACTGGTGCTGGCGGTACCGGCTCGACTGGAGCCACCGGTTCGACCGGAGCAACAGGCTCGACGGGTGCAACCGGCACGAGCGGGTCGACCGGAGCAACGGGCTCGACTGGTCCACGTGGTCCGACGGGTCCGACAGGTAGTCACCGTCACCATGGTCACACCGGCCCGACGGGGGCAACGGGCGGCACGGCTGGAGCAACTGGTGCGACTGGAGCAGCAGCTGCGAGCGGTTCGACCGGAGCCACTGGGGCGACGAGTGCTGGCGGTGCGACGGGCTCGACCGGCTCGGCAGGTGCAACCGGAACGACTGGTGGTCATCAAGATCAGTCGTCGCTGACCACGAAGATCGACACCGACACGACCGTTGGATCGTTGAATCCGGTGCTGCTGCGTTTGGAGGCTGCAGTTGCGGACCTGGCGCTTGCAATGGCCGGAGGGTCGATGAACGGCCAGCAGTTGCAAGCTGATCTCACGACGATCAAGGGCTTGGCCCAGATGCTGTTGTCCCGTATCGGCAACACAGATGGCGGCTCAGCTTTCGATCAGACACGTCCAGGAGGTGCTGGATCGATGGGTCAATTCGATCAATCAAACCGGCCCAACCTCAATCTGCCGAAAAACGACCATTAAGGTCGGCGGCTGAAGAAGTGACGAACAAGGAAGCCAGGGATCGCGCATCCCTGGCTTCCTCTCTGACCAGGCCTGGAATAGCTGATGGCTGGCACTCCCGTGATCGACCGCCGACGCTTCCTCGTTCTCGCGGGCAGCGCGGCGGCTCTTTTCGTCGAGAGCGGAAGGTCTCTCGGACGCGAGATCGCGCCGACAGAAGGCCTCCTGAGCTCTCCGATCGAATTATCGGGAGATTGGCATGCGGCACCGACCGATGCCGTGATGCGTGTGCTCACCCGGATCCGGGAGGTCGAACTGTCAGGTTTGCGATTGCTGTCGGATCGGCAACCCAAGAAGATCCGTATCGAAAATCGCGACGAAGTCACGCCGGCAATCTGGTTGCACAGCGACCAACCTGACATGGCGGCGATCATCGTGAACGTCGGCTATGCCGATTGGTGCAGGCTTGCCTATCAATTCGGTCACGAGCTTGGGCATGTCCTGAGCAACAGCTGGCAGTTTTCCGCCAAGCCGCAACCTCCGACACAATGGCTCGAGGAGGTGCTGGTGGAGACATTTTCGGTTCGCGGTCTGCGGTTGCTTGCCGGCAGTTGGGAGAGATCGCCGCCATTTGCGGGAGACGCAGGTTTTGCCCGCGTCATTCGTCAATATGGCTCAGCGCTGCTGGACAAGTTCAAAGCGGACGATCTTTCACCGTCCGAGTGGTTCCGTACAAATCGGGCGAAGCTGGAAGTCAGATCTGGAAAGGGCGTTCCGTGGGGACCAGCGGTGGTCGGCATCCTCCAGATCTACGAGGACGTCAAAGCAGGGAAACCGACCTGTCTCGATGATTTGGGAGCCTTGAATCGCTGGCCGGAGCGGACGTCCGTTCCGATCGAGCGCTATCTCGATTTGTGGGCGGAAAGCTGTGTTGCGATTGGTTCCACCGGTGAATTGCCGTCCCGTCTACGGCAACTGTTCGCGATCGCGTGAGATGTGGGACCAGGGCCGTAATCGCATCAACCAAGTGCAGGGATTTCGGTGTCGCGCCCTGCCGAATTCGTCTAGATTGCCGCGACATAGTGAAGAATTTTATTCCGTAATCGATTTTGGAGGGTGACCGTGGACCCGCATAGGGGAGCCTTTGGGGAGCCTGGGCCCGACAAGTATGTCCGCTTGCTGCAGAAGGCCATTGACGACCTTCATGCGAGCGATGAGGCGTCGCGCAATGCGCTTTACAGCCGGGCACGCACCTTATTGGACAGCCGACTAGCCGCCAGAAAAGATCTGTCGCAGGCCGAAATCGACAATGAGAAGTTTGATTTCGACGAGGCGATGTGGCGCGTCGAAGGGCAGGTCCGCCTCTGCGCAACGGAACAGGCCAGGACTCAGTCGCATGGTGTGCACGGCGACCTGCACATTATCCCTGCGCAGGAAAGCGACACACCGCAGCTGGTCACATCGCCCGATGTTGTGCATCCGCGTGTTGCTAAAAGGTCGACCAAATCGCGAGGTGCTTCCTGGCCGGCGGCGAAAGCGCTGCGCGCGTCCATGGACGTCGTCCGTGGAGGCTCCGAGTTATTGACTGATCTCGGTGTCCGCGCACGTCTCTCCGTGCAACAAATCCGCACTGAGTTTGCCGCAAAGGCTCAATCAAAACGGCACGTCATCTCACCCGAGCGGAAGTCAAGCGATCTAGCTTCGCAGCAGGGGCATTCGATCGACCGCCTGGAGGCGCAACGCAGCCCGCAATACCAGGCGCGATTGCAAGCGGTTGTCCAGGTCGCGCGTCATCACGGCGTCGAGCTCGACGTCGCCGAGTTGAGAACCGGTGAATCCGAAATCTATCCATCGGCTGCAGCGCTCTCGGCCTGGGCGCAGAATGCGGGCCTATGGTCTCGCGCGGTCCGAACGAGTTGGCGCCACTTGCTCGGGATGAGCGAAGCCGGGCCCGTCATCTTGCTGTTTGCCGACGGTAGCGCCGCGCTCATGGTTGGTGCGAACGCCGATCAGAATATCGTCGTGCTCAGGGATCCAGGCGCCTCCGCAGACGGAGCCGTGCCCGTCGACGAGCTGCGGCTTTCTCAGGTGTGGAACGGTGAGGCCATCCTGGTGCGCGCGAGCCGAAGCCGCGTTGCAGCCGACGCGCCGTTTGACCTGCGCTGGCTCTTTGATCTCGTTCTGCACGAAAGGCGCTTGTTACGGGACATCGGAATCGCCTCGCTCACCATCAGCTTCCTGACCATCTTCCCACCGCTCCTGGTGATGACGATGGTGAACAAGGTGCTGCAATTCCACAGTACGTCCACCTTGGTCATGCTTGCCGCCGTCATGGCGGTCGTAGTCGTCTACGAAGCCCTGTTGGGCCATGCGCGACGTCTTATCATCGCGGTCGTTGGCGCCAGACTCGACGCAAAACTCAATCTGCACGTCTTCAATCGGCTGCTTCGCCTGCCGCTCGATTACTTCGAGCGTCATCCTGCGGGTGAAACGATGTACCGTATCGCGCAGGTCTATCGTGTTCGCGAATTTCTGACCGGCCGCCTCCTGACGACATTTCTCGACTTGATGACGCTTTGCGTCCTGCTCCCGTTCCTGTTCTATCTCAGCCCGATCCTGGCGAGCATTGTGCTCGGCTGCGCCGGCGCAATCCTGTTGATCATCATCGCATTCCTGAAGCCGATGCGAGAGATGTACGGACGGGTCACTACGGCCGAGACGTGGAAGTCGGCAACGCTCGGCGAGACGATCGTGGGCATCAAGACGGTCAAGGCGTTGGCTCTCGAGCCACAACGTCGCGCTCTTTGGGACGAGCGGATTGCAGAGGCCGGGAAATGGCGGCTGGAATTCGGCCGTCTGTCCAACTGGCCGCAGACTCTGGTTACTCCGATCGAGCGCTTTATGGTGCTCGGCACGACCATGCTCGGTGCGTATCTCGCGATGAACGACTCGTCAGGCTACATGGTGGGCGGATTGTTCGCGTTCCTGATGCTGAGCGCCCGGGTCGCCCAGCCACTCGTTGGGCTGGCGCGATTGATCGAGGACTATGAGGAGGTCGCGGCGGCGATCGGTGAGGCAAGTTCCGTACTTAATCGGCCAGCTGAGAGCAGCGCGCGAGCGGCGGGCTTGAGACCGAAGTTCGCAGGCGAAATAGCTTTCCAGGACGTCAGCTTCACGTACCTCAATACGACTGTCCCAGCGCTCGACCGGATCAGCTTCTCGGTTCCGGCCGGTTCGACGTTGGGGATCGTCGGTCGCAGCGGGTCGGGCAAGTCGACGGTTACGCGCCTACTGCAGGGAATCAATCGTGACTATAAGGGATTTGTGAAGATCGATGGCGCCGACCTACGCGATGTTGATCTGCGTCACCTTCGGCAAAGCCTCGGCGTCGTCTTGCAGGAGAACTTCCTGTTTCGTGGCTCCATTAGAGATAACATCATCTCCGGTCGACCGGGCCTGACGTTGTCGGATGCTGTCTATGCAGCAAGGCTAGCTGGCGCTGAGGAATTCATCGAGCGGATGCCCAATGGCTTCGAGACTTACATCGAAGAAGGATCTCCCAACCTGTCTGGCGGACAACGGCAACGGCTGGCGATCGCACGAGCGCTCATCACGGATCCGCGCATCCTGGTACTGGACGAAGCGACCAGTGCGCTCGATCCCGAAAGCGAAGCTGTCGTGACAGGAAACCTCGAACGGATCGCGAGCGGACGGACGATGATCATCGTTTCGCACCGGCTATCGTCGTTGGTTGGCTGCGATCAGATTCTGGTACTCGATCAGGGCAAGATCGTCGATTGCGGTGCGCACAATGTTTTGGTCGAGCGTTGCGCGATCTATCGACAGCTTTGGAACCAGCAAAACCGCCATAGCGAACCGACGCGCCAGTCCGTTACTCCGAAGCTGGTCTCGGGCGGAGCGAACGAACCATGAGCGAAGTCCAGGCCAATTTGCTGCCACTACCGTTCAAGTCGAGGAAGAGCGATCCGACGTTGCCGGTCATCCTTGAGTTCCAGCAACCGTCAACGGCCATCATCAATGCTCCTGTACCGCGCGCGGCCCGTGGCACGATTTGGATCGTCTCCAGCATGGTCGCCGCCTTGGTTCTGGTTGCGGGGGTATTGCCCGTCGATCAGGTCATCACTGCGCGCGGCCTGGTGGTCTCGCAATCTTCCACCATCCTCGTGCAGCCGCTGGAAACCGCAATCGTGCGTTCGATCGACGTGAGCGAGGGCCAGCATGTGCGGGCGGGCGATGTGCTGGCGCGTCTCGATCCGACCTTCGCCGAAGCAGATCGAGTGGCCCTCGATGGGCAATTGAACAGCCTTGAGCCCGAACTCGCGCGTCTGCATGCCGAGGCGGATGGCCAGCCCTTCACATACTCCGGCAGTGATCCAAACTGGGTCTTGCAGGCTTCCATTTTCAGTCATCGCAAAGCGCAGTTCGACTCCAAGATCGAAAACTATGAGCACCGACTGCAGGAACTGAATTCCGTGATAGCGAGATCGGAATCCGATGCTGTGGGCTATCGCGAGCGCCTCGGTGTGGCACAGAGCATCGAGGATATGCGCAGGCAGCTGGAGGCGACCCAAACCGGAAGCCGGCTGAACTCGCTGATCGCCAAGGATACACGCGTTGAAATGCAGCGGTCGCTCTCCAACGCGGTCGCGACCGGCGAGGGCGCGAAGCGCGATCAATCGGCGCTTGCTTCGGACCGCGACGCCTACGTCCGCGGCTGGAAGGCGGAAGCTTCGCAAAAGTTGCAGGAGATCAGTGTCAAGGCAGCCGACACACGGGAGCTGCTGACCAAGGCTAACCTGCGACGCAAGTTGGTCGAGATCCGCGCCGGGCTTGATGCGATCGTGCAATCCGTCGCAAAGGTTTCGGTGGGTTCCGTCATGCAGTCGGGGCAGCAATTCATTACGCTCGTGCCGGCAGACGCGCCACTTGAGGTCGAGGCCAACATTGCGGGCAAAGATAACGGCTTCGTGCATGTGAAGGATCCCGTGTCCGTCAAGTTCGACACGTTTCCGTTCTCGCAGTACGGGATGGCCGAAGGAGTCGTACGCATCGTAAGTCCGGATAGCTTCAATGCTCAGGTTGAGGCGCGCAATCCTACCAGTGCCGTTCCGACGACGAACCTGGAGCCGTTTTACCGCACTCGGATCAGTATTGATCGCGTGGCCCTGCACGGCGTGCCGGCTGGTTTCCAACTCACGCCAGGTATGCCCGTAACCGCCGATATTAAGGTTGGTCAGCGGACCGTGCTAACGTACCTACTCGGCCTGATGCTTCCGGTGACGCAGGAGGCGTTGCGCGAGCCGTGAGCGATTTGGCTCTGCTGTCGGATGGATTCGGGAAATGCTCTTTGATCGCTTGATCGGAAAGGCGTCGCCCGAAACGGGGCTGCGCCGGGCGATCGCTCTTATCGAGAAAGAGCGGTTTGCTGAAGCGCTGCCGCAGCTGGCCCGAATGGCCGAAGCGGGCAGCGCGGAAGCTGCGTATCACATCGGAAGGCTTTACCTTCAGGGCGCCGGCGTACCGTTTAGTCGGACGGAGGGCGCGCGCTGGTTGGAACGCGCGGCGTTGAACGGCAACGCCGAGGCGCAGTCTATGCTGGCATCGCTCTTGCTCCAGGGGCTCGGCTCGCAGGCGCGAGAGGACCGCAGCGGCGCCGCAGCGCGACTATTTTCGCAGGACAGCACGGCAAAGCCAGATTTCGACGCTGCCCTGAGATGGGCTCGTATGGCGGCTGACGCCGGGTCTCCCGACGGACAGGCTCTGCTCGCTTACATTCTAACCTATGGTCCGTCACCGCTCAGAGACCAGATACAGGCGAGAGAATGGTATCGCCGCTCCGCCGCCGCAGGCTGCGCCCAAGGACACTTGGGATATGCGCTGTCGCTCGCTGGAGACCCGAACCGGGCCGCTCACAGGGACGAGGTCGTCGAACACATGCAAGCAGCGGCGGCCGCTGAAATTCCGACGGCCGTCTTTATGCTGGGTGTGCTTACGGAAGGAGGGATCAGCGGCAAACACGATCCGACTGCAACCGCTGAACTCTACCGCAAAGCTGCTGAGCTGGGACACCGCGGTGCGCAGATTAAATGGGGGACGCTGCTGATTGAAGGTACCGTCGTTGCCAGGGATCTGGTGTTGGGCGAGACTTGGCTTCGTCGTGCTGCCTTGGCAGGTGACGCTCGTGCCGCGGAACTGGTCGGCAACCTTTATGCCAAGGGCGGAGCATTGCCGCCGAACTATGTGGAAGCGGCAAACTGGTATCGTCGTGCGGCAGAGGGTGGAAACGCGGCGGCTGCTCGGTCGTTGAGTTCGTTCTACATGACCGGAGCCGGAGTACCTCGGGACAGCCATGAAGCGGCCCGCTGGTTGCGCATCGCTGCCGAGGCCGGAAATTTGGATGCTCAGGTCGACGTCGGAAACGACTTGCTGGAACGAGCGGCCAGTGGAGAGGAATCTCCGCCGGTCGCGGATTGGTTCATGCAGACGGCGCAACGCGGCAATCTTGTCGCCGCGTTCAATCTTGGCGTTTGCCTTCTCCAGGGCATAGGCGTTGAGCGCAACGAACAACAAGCAGCGGTCTGGCTGAGGCGTGCGGCTGAAGGGGTCCCGGAGGCGCAATTTATGATCGGTCGTCTTGTTGCCGATGGGCGTGGTGTGCCGGCCGATCCGAGAGCAGCGCGCGATTGGTTCGCGCGTGCGGCGCAGGGAGGGATCACCGATGCGCAGGTTGCCCTGGCCGAGATGCTCGTGAACGGTCGCGGGGGCCCGCAGGATGCTCCCGCCGCGCTTAAATTGTGCGAGCAGGCCGCCGCCCACGGCCACGCTGGAGCAATGTTTGCACTCGGCGCTATATATAGCGGCGGCCATGCCATTCCCGTTGATCGAGCCAAAGCCGAGCATTGGTTTCGAGCAGCCGCAGAACGCGGTCATGGTCAAGCTCAACTCATGCTTGGGCGTTATCTGCGAAGCGGTGCGGCGGGGCACAGCGACCTCAAGCAAGCGAGTCACTGGTTGGAGATGGCTGCCGCCCAAGGCATTGTCGAAGCAGACTCAGAACTGGCGTGCGCGGCGGCGATCAGGGTGAGACTCCAGCGACAATCAAGGTGAGACTGCGCCGATGGGGACGGACCGAAGGGAGGGCGCAGCCCGACCGGAGGACCGTCCCCATCGGCGTCGCGCGTTTTTGGACCCGTCTGGCGGCCGGGTGCGGCGTAAGCGCTGTTCAGCGGCCACCTTCCGGATGACGGGGTGATCTGCGAGTCTGCGGTTCGGTTTGGACCGTTAGGCTTAGAATGGACACAGAGCATAGTGCTATCACGGAGCCGGTGCGGCGGCTTGAAGTCTTCACCGGAGCCGGCCGTCGGCGGAAGTGGAGCAATGGGGACAAGGCGCGGATCGTTGCGGAGATCGTGGCGAGCGGCGACTCGGTCTGTTCGGTAGCCCGACGGCATGGATTGTCACCGCAGCAGTTGTTTGGCTGGCGACGTCAGTTGCGAGAAGCAGCAGGCGGTCATTCCGCAATAGAAGAAGTACAGTTTGTGCCGGCGGTGGTGGATGCCGCGGTGCCGGCGCCCGCTGTTGACCGGGAGCGCAAAGCGGTGCGCTGCAAGGCCAAAGCGGATACCCGGGCTCGCCGTTGCGATGCCGGGATTATCGAGATCGAAGTCGACGGCATCATGATCCGGGCCGGTCGTGGTGCGGATACGACGATGGTTGCGTCGATTGTCCAGGCGCTGAAGGCGAGCCGGTGATCGGTCCGTCGGGTGCGGTCCGGGTGATGGTGGCGACCAAGCCGGTGGACTTCCGTAAGGGGATGGAAGGGCTCGCGACCCTGGTGCGCGAGAGCATGCGGGCAGATCCATTCTCGGGAGCTGTCTATGTGTTCCGGGCCAAGCGGGCGGATCGGATCAAGCTGGTGTTCTGGGACGGAACGGGTCTGTGCCTGTTCGCCAAGAGGCTCGAGGATGGGATCTTCCGCTGGCCGAAGATCGAGGACGGCGTGATGCGCCTGTCGGCGGCGCAATTGTCGGCGCTGCTGGAAGGGCTCGACTGGCGGCTTGTGCATGAGGCGCGGGAGACGTCGACGCCAACGCAGGCCGGATAGCTGTTGGCAGCGCTGCGGCGAAATGAATCAGGAGCGTCGGACGCGTCGCCAGATGGCGGCGAATATGCTCTGAATTGGGTGTGAGCGACGCCCTGCCTGACGATCCCGAGACGCTGAAAGCGATGCTGCTTGCCGAACGATGCGAGAGCGAACGGCTGCGTCAGATCATCAAGGAATTGCAGCGGCATCGGTTTGGCCGGCGGGCAGAGACGCTGCCTGAAGATCAGATGCTGCTGGGCTTGGAAGACGTCGAGCAGGTTGCCGCATACAACGAGACGGCACAGGACGTGAGCGCACCTGAAGGCCGTGAGGCGCGGGCTCGCACGCGCCGCGGCAACCGTGGCGCCTTGCCGATGCACCTGCCGCGGATCGAGGTCGTCGTCGACATCGAGGGCAAGACCTGTCCCTGTTGCCAGGGCGAGTTGCACCGGATCGGCGAGGATAGAAGCGAGCGGCTGGACCTGGTCCCGGCGCAGTTCCGGATCCTCGTGACCAGGCGTCCCAAATACGCCTGCCGGGCTTGCGAGGACGGGGTCATGCAGGCGCCGGCCCCGATTAGGCTGATCGAGGGCGGATTGCCGACCGAGGCCACCGTCGCCCACGTCCTGGTCTCCAAATATGCCGATCACCTGCCGCTCTACCGGCAGGCGCAGATTTACGCCCGCCAGGGCATTGAGCTCGATCGTTCGACGCTGGCGGACTGGGTAGGACAAGCTGCCTTCCACCTGCGTCCGCTGCATGACCGTCTGCTCGGCAAGCTCAGGCAACGGCCAAAGCTGTTCGCCGACGAGACGACGATGCCGGTGCTCGATCCCGGCCGCGGGCGCACCAAGACCGGTCAGCTCTGGGCCTATGCAGCGGACGACCGGCCGTGGGGCGGTGCCGATCCGCCGGGCGTTGCCTATGTCTATGCCCCCGATCGCAAAGCCGATCGGCCGATCGCCCATCTCGCAGGCTTCGAAGGGATCCTGCAGGTCGATGGCTATGCCGGCTATGGCAAGCTCGCCGAGCGTGGCGATGTCCAACTTGCATTCTGCTGGTCGCACATGCGACGTAACTTCTACGAACTTGCCACACCCGGTCCCGCGCCCATTGCCAGCGAGGCGCTCAAGCATATCGCCGAGTTCTACGCCGTCGAAAAGGACATCCGTGGTCGCGGCGCCGAGGAGCGCCGTCTCGTTCGGCAGCAGAAAATCCGGCCGCTGGCGGAAGCCTTCGAGCGATGGCTCCGCGCAAAGCTCGCGTTGATCAGCCAAAAGGGCAAGTTGGCCGACGCCATTCGCTATGCGCTCTCACGCTGGGAGGGCCTGACGCGCTTCATCAATGACGGCCGCATCGAGCTCGACAACAACGTCGTCGAGCGCTCGATCCGTCCGATCACGCTGAACCGGAAAAATGCGCTGTTCGCAGGCTCCGACGGCGGCGCCGAGCACTGGGCCACCATCGCCTCCCTGGTCGAAACCTGTAAGCTGAACGACGTCGATCCGCTCGCTTACCTGACCGACGCCCTCACCAGGATCGTCAACGGCCATCCAAACAGCGACATCGATCAGCTGCTTCCGTGGGCCTATTGTCGTCAAGACCTCAAAGCTGTGGCCTGAGAACGACGCTTACCGTGCGGCTGGTGCAAGCTGTTGGTTCGTCTCGACAAGAGGGAATCGATGCCTTGCCTGGCCTCCACATCACCGACCACCAGATGAGGCTGTACATGACGTACCGACTGACACTGTCCCCCGAGGCCGCCGCGGCCAAGGCGGGGTTCTCGAAGGCAAGCGCGTATCGAATCGAGGGCGATTGTCGCCCGCCATCGCAGAAGAAGACGCCGAGGGGCCGGCGCCGGTCCGATCCGCTCGGGCAGTATTGGGACGCCGAGATCGTTCCGATCCTGAAGGCTGCGCCCGGCATCCGCGTGATCGGCGTGCTGGACGAGCTGCGCCGACGGCATCATGACTTGAACCCGAACATCCGCCGCACGCTGGAGCGGCGCATCAACGCCTGGCGGGCGCTCAACGGCCCCGAACAGGACGTGATCTTCCGCCAGCAGCACGAGCCCGGCCGCCTGGGTCTGTCCGACTTCACCGACGTGAGCGCGCTCGGTATTACCATCGCGGGTGAGCCGCTCGATCACCGGCTCTATCACTTCCGGTTGGCGTTCTCCGGCTTCGAGCATGTCCATGTCGTGCTCGGCGGCGAAAGCTTCGTCGCCCTGGCGGAGGGCTTGCAGAACGCGCTGTGGGCGCTTGGCGGCGTGCCGCGGGAGCATCGCAGCGACAGCCTGTCGGCAGCATTCCGCAATCTGGCCGCCGACGCACGGGGGGATCTGACGCAGCGCTACGCCGGGCTGATGGGCCACTATGGCATGGCGCCAACGCGCAACAATGCGGGCATCGCACATGAGAACGGCTCGATCGAGAGCGCGCACGGCCATCTCAAGCGGGCACTGGAAGATGCGCTGTTGCTGCGGGGGACGCGCGAGTTCGCCAGTCTCGATGCGTACCGGGCTTTTGTCGACGAGATTGTCGGCCGGCGCAACGCCAACCTCGCCAAGCCGATCGCGCTCGAGAAGGAGGCCTTGGCGCCGCTGCCAAAAGGCCGCACGACCGACTTCGAGGAGAAAGTGATCCCGGTGACGTCGTCAGGCGGCTTCATCCTGCGGCGCGTATTCTACACCGTGCCTTCAAGATTGATCGGCCATCGCCTGCGTGTGCGCATCTTCGACGACCGGCTCGAATGCTTCCTTGGCGTCACGCCGGTCGTGACGCTGCGGCGCGGTCGGCCTGTGTCCGAGAGCCAGGGCGGTCATGTTGTGGATTACCGGCACGTCATCCATGCCCTGCGGCGCAAGCCGATGGCGCTCCTCAATCTCGTTTATCGCGACCAACTCTTCCCGCGTGCAGCTTACAAACGTCTGTTCGAGACCTTGCGGGAGCATGGTGATGACCGGCGCGCCTGCAAGGTGACGGTCGAGCTTCTGGCGCTGGCTCACGAGCGCGCCTGCGAAGCAGAACTCGCCGAGGTGATCGCGATGGATCTGGACGCCGGACAGTTACCCGATCTTGCCGCGCTGCGCGACCGCTTCCGACCCGAGGCGGCCTCGATCCCGCGTGTCGCCGTCAAGCTGGCGCCGCTCGACGTCTACGATGAACTCGCCTCCGTCAGCGTCATGTCGGGCCGCTCGAACCTGGGAGAGGCAGCATGACCGGTATCGCTACCTCCGTCGATGCTGCCCGTGTCGAGCTGCTTCTCAATGAGCTCCGCCTGCCGGGCGTCAAGGCGATCTGGCCGAAGCTCGCCGCACAGTCGGACAAGGAAGGGTGGCCTGCCGCCCGCTTCCTCGCCGCCCTTGCCGAGCACGAGGCGGCCGATCGCACCCGCCGTCGGATCGAGCGACACATGGTGGAAGCGCGTTTGCCCGCCGGCAAGACGCTCGCCACCTTCGACTTCGAAAGCGTGCCGATGCTATCAAAGGCACAGGCGATGGCGCTCGCCGCTGGCGACGCCTGGTTGAAGGCCGGCGCCAATTTGCTCTTGTTCGGTCCACCCGAGTCCGATTCATACTGCTCACCTCGCTATGCCGTTATAGTTCAAGCTCTCTTTGGCGCAGATCGTCGGACGGCGGCCGCCGGAAGCGTCGCGCCTGCGCGGCCTTCTTGACCTCGGGTTGCTCCAGATCAAGCGCTTTGATCACCCAAGGTGCGCCTTTGCACAGCTGGTGCGCAGGTAAGCTCTGCTCCGCGATCAGACGGTGAACCGTCGATGGGCTGACCTGCAAGGCTGCGGCGGCTTCATCCAGAGTGATTTCTCCTCTCTCCTTGCGTTCGCCCTCTCGGTAGGGCGCGATAGCCTGCTGGTTGCGCAAGTGGCAAACGCGGGCGCGGGTCCAATTGTTACCCCGCCCCGTCGACTTGCCGGCCCGGTTGAGGACTGCCGCGATCGTGTTGTCGGGCATCTGCCGTGCCAGAACACGCACGAGATCGATGGCATCCGCGGACGTCCTCCAGCGGTGTTGACCCGTACGGTTCTTCCTGGTCTTCAGTGCTGTATGATCGCCGCCCTGCCAGTGGATGACAAGCTCGATCGCCTCATCGTGGACGCGCACAACGATCTCGCGGATCACAGTTCGGATGATCCGCTTGCGCGTCGCAGGCGTCGCCCCAGGGCTGTTCCAGGCTCGCTCCAAATCGGAGCCAAGCGCGAGTAACCGCTCGCGATCCGCCTCGCTCAGAGTCGTCTCCGGCTTGGCTAAAAACGCCCCGCGCTCATCCTCGAGCGCGCGGACAGCCAGCAGGCGTTCATTCCAACGCCGCTCCAACTCGCCAGCTACCAAGCGATGGTCGGGATCGACGGCCTCATAGTGCCGACGAGCACGAGTGGCCTCATAGCGCGCTTGCTCCAGAGCCAGTTCAAGTTGGCGCAGCTTCTCGGCGTGCTCACGGCCGCGAGCCTCCATGGCAGCCAGCGCAGCCTTGACACCGAGCGGCTGCAAACGTGCGATGACTTCCGCGCTGATTGCGCGATCCACGCGCAGGCCGCCGAATGAGATGCACGGATCTCCGCCATGGTTGATCTGGCTACCGCGGCAATGATAACGCCCAACAGTGCCGTGCGTGCCACTGTAGGCAACGTGAAGTTTGCGACCGCAGTGACCGCAACGAAGGAGCCCTGCAAGAAGGGCCTCGCCGCAGCGGACCGAGCCACGACTCATGAAGCTCTTCCCATTGGCGTTATCGGTGATCAAGCGCTGATTCCTCTCGAACTCCGCCCACGTAATGTAGCCCTCATGGTGATCCTTGATCAAAACTTCCCAGTCGCTGCGCTCCCGCCGGAAGCCCCGCACGATCCTCTTGCGGCCGGCCTCGATCGTCACCCGACTGCCCGAGCGCCCGAAGGCGTAGGCGCCAGCATAGATGGGATTGGTAAGGATGTGATAGATCGTATTGTAGACTGGTAACTTCCACTCGACGTGGCGACCCTCGGGGCCATGGCTGACCGCGGGCAAAGTGATTCGTTCTTGCCGTAACCACAGGTGGACCTGGCGAAGTGTCTGCATCTCAGCAAACCTGGTGAACACGAGTGCGAGCGCCTCCTGAATGCGCCGATCAGGGTCCTTCTCGATCCGATCGTGGGAGACTTTGAGATAACCGATTGCAACGTTGAGGAAGAGCTCCCCCCTGCGGGCCTTCTGCTTCAAGGCTTCAAGCGAGCGCTGCCGAAAGATAGACAGCTCCATCTCGCTCATTGTGCCCTTCATGCCGAGCAGAAGGCGATCATTGGGGTGGCGCGGATCATAGACGCCGTCCTCATCGGCGATCAGTGTTCCGACGAGCCCGCAGAACTCCAGGAGCGTATGCCAATCCCTGCCGTTGCGGGCCAGCCGAGAGGCCTCAATCGAGACCACAGCGCCAACTCGCCCTTCGCAAATGGCGGCAAGCAGCTTCTCGAACCCGGGACGCGTGGTGCCGCCACCAGAGCGACCGAGATCATCGTCGATCACGACCACCTCGCTCCAGCCCAGCTGCCGCGCACGGTCGGCCAAGCCGTACTGGCGGCGCTGGCTCTCTCGGTTGTTGATAACCTGGTCGGCCGTCGACTGACGAACGTACACGACGGCCTGGCGAGCAAGGTGCTCAGGCGTGATCTTGCTCACCGCTGTCCTCCCGGTTCACGTCGTTTGCGTCGACCGCGCTGTCGGTGAGTGCTTCGGTCAGAAGCTCCTTCAACAGCTCCAACATTTGCTGGTGGGCTTCGATTGGAATGCTGCTGTATTTTGGAGGGCTCCCGAAAAGATCCCCCTGACGACGTGATGCGTCCGCCATGACCGCCTCCTCGCGATTGGGACGATTCCCTGGGAGAGGAGGCTAAGACCGCGTCGGCAAGAACGCGCGCCTCCAGCAGACGATCCACCGGAAGCCGCGGATCAGCCGTCAGTCGGAAGGAAGCGGCGGCGGGGGCCGTCATCCATGCCGGCAGAAGCGTTAACGTCGCATCAGGTTGTCTGATAACAAAATGCGTCTCACTCCCGAGCCGCTTGCGGGCGACAACGACGACTAACGCTCCACATCGCGGATGAAATGGGTAGAGGATCTCAACCTCAGATCCCAGACACCCGGCATTATGACGCTGGCCCGCCGGGCGGCGGCAAGACCCATCTCGGCACGGCGATCGGCCTGGCTCTCGTCGAGAACGGTTGGCGCGTTCTCTTCGCGCGCACCACTGATCTGGTGCAACGGCTGCAGGTCGCGCGGCGCGAGCTGGCGCTGGAGTCCGCGATCGCCAAACTCGATCGCTATGACCTCCTGATCCTCGACGACATCACATATGTGAGCAAGGATCAGGCGGAAACCAGTGTGCTGTTCGAGTTGATCGCCGCCCGCTACGAACGACGCTCGCTGCTGATCACGGCCAATCAGCCATTTGGCGAATGGGGGCGTATCTTCCCGGACCAGGCAATGACGTTGGCTGCCATCGATCGTTTGGTCCACCACGCCACGATCCTCGAGATGAACGTCGAAAGTTACCGTCGAAAAGTTGCCCTCGATCGCAAGCGCGGTCCAGGCCGGCCACCTGTTCACACGACCCCCAACGAACTCGACAAGACTGTGATTGACGCTGGCAGCGCCGCTTGATTGTCGCGCAGCGTCAATCAACGCTTGCCAAGTAGGCGGCCAGCGTCAATTATCTCCTGACTCGGCCGCCTCGTCTCATCTTGATTGACGCGCCGCTCTCATCCTGATTGTCGCGCTATACTGGCGGAACTGGCAAGAGCTTCACCACGATAAATCTTACGAACGGGCGGGCCGTCCTGGCTCCGAGATTTCGAGCCATGCCGACTAACGGTGGGCACCGAAAATAGATGAGATCTTGGGACTTCGAGTGAACGCCGCGCACTTCAAACGAAAGCTCACGCATCTTCAGTGCTTCCGCACAATTCCATATTCGAGGCGGGCGCCGTGATGTTATCAAAGCCGGCCAGAATTGACGAACATCAACCCGCTTTGCTGCATGTAAGCAGCTCCGTCCTTTTCAGCGAGATTCCTGATGCGACGTGTGTCAGCTTCAAGATACTCGCACCCTTTCCGGTGCAGATGGTCAATCCAGTATTCTGACGTCTGCAAGTTGACGTGGTGATACCCGATTTGCCCAGGAACGGCATGGGTCATCAGGATGTATTTGCCACACGTGAGACTGAGGAGGACATTCTCCAGGTATCTTTCGTCAATGTGCTCGACGACCTCTTGGCAATGAACCAAGTCTGTT
Source organism: Bradyrhizobium sp. 26S5 (assembly GCF_036923295.1). NCBI lineage: Bacteria > Pseudomonadati > Pseudomonadota > Alphaproteobacteria > Hyphomicrobiales > Nitrobacteraceae > Bradyrhizobium > Bradyrhizobium sp. 26S5. Next base: position 3,718,906 of record NZ_CP145948.1, read on the forward strand.
CGAGTGACGATCGGGGCTTGGGTAATATCCTGCTGAAACGCCGGGTAAGTTGATTTTTCAACGCTCTCTGGAAATCCATCGGTCGCCAACACCCTGAGACCGGCTTTGTGAAAGTAATGAGCAGCGTTTCCACATCCACTGCCAAGGTCCAATACCGATTGAATACAAAATCTGGAAATTACGTAGTCCCATACCAAGGGACAGTAGGTGAAGGGATCGCCAGCCTTGATACTTCCGCCAAGATGCGGCGTGTTTTGGTCTGCAGCGTTTTGCAGTCCGCGATATGTAATGGGTTCCATTTTCAGCATCCAACTCAAAATGAAAGTTTGATACTCGCAATAAGCGGTTGCCGCGTCTAGAGCTTCCTTGGCCTCCACCGGCATTTCGGCGGAACACAGCCAGTAGCGGAGGAAGTGAGCAGATTTGCAGCGCCGGAGCACGCACGATTGATTCCGCGCTCGTTGGGCGCATTGCGACTATCATCGCGGGCGATCGGATCTGCATCGGGCTACTGTTTGTCGTGGGCGCGCAGTCGCTTGCTCACCGGTATGTCTACGGAGCATCAAGCGAGAACGTTGTGCAGATCCCGCAAACAAGCATGGGCGAAAAAGACAACTTCGCTCCACGCGTTGGCCCAGGTCACCTTAGAAGCTCTTGAAGCCGACGGGGCAAAGCCGGCGAAGCCTGCAGTTTTTTGCAGCTATCCGTCCAAGCCTCCAGATATTGCTCGAGCGGGATGGCGCTGCGGCCACCCCATCGATTCAGCGCGCCAAGCGCTTCAATGCTGGCAGGGTTGCGTTCATATTCTTCGAGGATGAAGAGAGATGCCGCCTGTGCAAACGCGTTCAGGCAGGGATCTGCCTCCAACGCGGCACGATGCTGCCTGAACCAAGCGCTGGGGTTCTTTGAATTACCTTGTTCAGTCGCCAGTTTTCCGTACCGCTCGACAGCATTTTGTCGATAGACCGCGACGGCGGCGCCAAAACCGCTGTCATCCCTGAACGGAGGATCGCGCGACCAGTTATCCGCCAACAGGGCGAGTCCTCGGAGCGTAAAGGCTTCTACCAGCGACTCCTCCAGCCATTGGCTGGGTGCTGCAGGTTTGGCATCCGGTCGCCATGAGTTGGATGTAACGTGTCCCAACTCGTGACCAAACTGATAGGCGAGCCTCGACCAATCCCGTTCCCCAATGTCGACGACAATCCAGGCAAAGTCGGTTGTGTCCTTGTGAAGCCAGATCGCGGGAGGGCCGCTGGTGCGCTCCTCAACGCGCAAGCGGTCGGGTTGGTCGTTTGAAACAAGCCGAAAACCATCAAGGCAAGCAGCACGCATCCGCTCAACAACTTGCAGAGCCGCATGCGGGATCATGCGACCCCAATCGCCCGCGAGTTCGATTGGAGCGGCGCGGAGGCCTGCACCTGCACCATGATCGGCTGTCGAAAACATGGAGCACTATCCTTCGGGCTATCACAACTTCAGCACCTGGCGCTGATTACACAATGATATTGTGATCAGAGCAATGCGCAATATCGTCCCGCTCGCGCGGCGGCGTGGAATCAGCGCCCAAGCCCGCGAGGCTGGCGCGGGTGCGTAATTTGAGGTCCGTCGACGCCTGCTTTTAGTGTTCGGCCTGTTCTCACGTTCAACCCATGTCCGCTATCCGGCGTATTGCAGACCCAAACCGGACTGGCCATGTGTGAAAGTCGGTTGTCGGCCTCGGCTTACTTCGTCTCTGGAGGGCAGGCCATATTGCTCGGCGCGTGCCTCTGCCAATTTCCTGTATGCCGCGGCCTGTTTTAGCAGCTCTGCTTTGAACGCTTCGTTGTGCTCCGAGGCCGCGAGTTTCTCAAACTCAACGGCGCGCTCCCGTCGGACCGGCAGCAATCGGGTCAGGTCAACCCTGGCAATCGGCCGATGATCCGCCTTCGGAGCCCGGTGTGTCAATTACATCGGCTGCACGTCGTGACGCGAATGATGGACAACGCGACATTCCGTTCTGAATCTGCCCAGGTGATTGCCAGGCGCGCCTTGGGATCGCAAATCGGTCCGGTCAGACCAGCCCGTTTGCGCGAATTAGCAGTGAGCCGATCATGTCGTCGGAGGGCCTTCGAAGTGCGCCAATCCGCTTAGCGAGATCAGCAGTTAGGACAACACCGTTGCCACTTAGTGCACAAAATGTCGCACGGACTGCGCATCGGGTGTAAACAGTGGCCCAGTACAAATGAGGTTGTGCTTAATGAACTAGACTAGAGGATCGCTCCGTGATTTGGGAGCGTTCTGATTGCGTTCGTACACCGTCACATATCCAGGTGAGGTTGCCATGCACGCCAAACTCTTGAAAGCGCGTTTCGGCCTTCTTTATTCCCTTATTGCCACCGTTGTTCTGCCCTCAACTCAAGTCTCCGCGGGTGACGAGGCATTCATCGTCCTGCCCGGCGAGCCGACTCGCTATAGCGGACAGCAAGGTCGAGAGGGGGATTTCACCGAACTATTGGCCACGGCTGATAAAACTGGGGGGCAGCTCGGCTATTTTCGTCAGACCATCGCACCCAAGAGCGGTCCCCCTACACACCTGCACGAAATGGAAGCTGAGTTTTGTTACGTTGTGAGCGGTCAGTTCAACTTTAAACTGGGCGAACGCATTGTGAGCGCGCCCGCCGGCGCCTTTGTGTTCATTCCTCATCACACTCCGCACACGTTCCAAAACGTCGGGACGGAGCCCGGTGTATTGCTGTTTGGTGTGACGCCCGGTGGATTCGAGAAGATGTTGGCGGAGCGGCAAGGTGTCGATGCCGAAACGAACCAAAAGCTGATGGCGATGCACCACATGAAAGTCGTGGGTCCGCCTCTTAGGTAAGCGCCCACCATTGAGTGTTCCCCCCGTGAGGCCGCAAGCCGCGTGGTTAGACCAGGGCGTTTGCGCATATCAGCAGTTGGTTGACCTGCTCGCGAAGAGATCGACGACCGCGATCATGTGCTCGACCAGCGGATCAGCTCGCCGGATCTCGGTCGTGAGATCCCATCCTCCTGGACGGCAGCGTCCGCGGCGATCTCGGCCTTGACCGCGGCCCAATTGCCGCGTCTCGTCAGAGGCGCGTTTAAGGCCGAGCGTGGTGGCGGCGAAATAGCCTCGGTGAGCGGGCGCTCACGCCCGCTCTGGCGTCGGCTAAGGGTGGTCAAAAGACGACATCGGCGTGCGCCGCGTTTGTCCTCTCTGGGCCACGAGCGGACCTGGGCGCCATCGGCTGAGTGGATGAATCCGTCACCTTGCGAGAACTCAGGGAACAAGCACCGCTGGCAGTGGTCCTGTTGGCTGCGGTACAAACTGATTCTGCTGCGCCCGAGCCACCGCCAGGATCGCCAATGCAATTGCGAGGACCGCCAAGAGTCTGGCCATCAATCAAATCCGCTGAAAATCTTGTTGGTACGTGCGAGATGATCGTAGCTTTGCGCTCCTTTGGAACGGCCATCGTTCGATGGCGACTAGGATCGACCGGTCCCAATCAATGCATACAGGCTGAAGAAATCAGCACTGTGAACATGTCGACGTCGAACTCGTTCTCCAAACTCTTTCCGAACCGCCTTAGCCATTTATCCTGGGCCAGGTAGGCCAACTTCTCGCGGGCCTGTGGGCAATCAAATTTGAGGTTTCCAAGATTCTGAAGGTGATGGACCATTTCGTGTACCAGGACCGATTGGTCCGCCGGCGAAGTGCCGCCCCAATCATCAGGAAGCAGGATCGTTCTCGTTTGGTTGTCGTACAGTGCGACAACCTCGCGCTGAGTTAGTTGCCCATCGTTCATGAAGCGTTGCGAAGAAGCACGGTCCGTTGCACGCAACCTCGCAAGTTCCATCTTCGACGCAAATTCAACAACGGGACGTTCTTTGATGGCAGGCAGATCGAAATTCGATGAGAGCCAACTCACAATGTCATCCAACAAGTCTTCCGTAGGTTGAGCTGCATCAGAATGCAACGAAGCCGAACGCGATTCGGTGGGCGCGCTGCGCTCCAAAGCATATTCGCAATGGGCTCTAGAGGATGTGGCTAACAGGGAGGCTATCGCCGCGACCAAGAGGAATTGTTTGAACATGACCCTCTCCTCGGAGGCTGTTCGAAAAACAAACTCTTCAAAAAATCAGTCGGCAGTTGAACGGCTGGAAACATAGCATTTCGCTTGGCGACGCCGTTGTGAGCTCATTCACACCCAAAGGAGGCACAACGCCGGTCACCGAATATGCTGGCGAGCGGCGTGCCTTGTACCTTACCGGGACACCGTCCGGCCGTTCAGCAGACGACGTAGCCGCCCACGCATTCCGGGAGCTTCGCCGCGCTACTTGGGAGGAATGGCGCCCAGAGGGTCCGATCGAAATTGATTGCGTGGAAACCATCATTCTTTGCCAATGGACGGCCTCATAGATCGTAATTTGCGTCGCTTGTTTTCGCTGCAGGCGCAGAAAAAGCTTGATCGCGAAGCGAAGGCGAAGGCGAAGGTCGCTAACACCAAGGTCACCTGAAGCAGTCTACTTTCGAACATGAGGGCGCGAGGCGAAATACAATCTAAGATAGAACACGAAAGGGACCTAACAAATTGCATTTTGTCCAGTTGCAACGAATGAGGGTGTTTTGACGAAATGAGTATATCAAGCGACTGAAATTGTTGTGATATCGACCGTCCCAGCGCGGCGCATTTGGACGCTGCCCGACTCTGATCAGATTATTTAACCGCTCGTTTCGGCAGGAATAGACGCGGCCCGCGCGTGCCTAAGCTATTCTTCTAGTTCGCCGTCAGCACTGCATCGACGCGGCGGCTGTTTCGTGCGCTGATGATGATCGCGCCGTTGCGGGTCGCAAATTTCGCACCGACGAGCCGCGGCACTTTCTCCGTCAGCGATGACGGCAGCGGAATCATTCCGCCGGTGATGGGATCGCCGACGTTGACCGGCGGCCCGCCAGCGCTGGCCGAAGGCGCCGCCTTGATGTACTCCCTGACCAACTGAATCTCTTCCCGCGAGAGGTTGAGCGCGGCCTGTTGGGCGGCGGCGTCAAGCGCCTTCCTTTCTGCCTCCGCCTTGTCTTGCGCGGCTTCCTGCTGGGCGGCGTCGCGCTTCGCGGTTTCGATCTGTTCGAGTCTTGCGAGCCGTTCCCGCAGCGGAACCAATTCCCGGCGCAGCGTGGCAACGTCCGACTTCAGGGTGGAGCTCTGACCGAGCGCAATCGCTGCGGCAACGCAGGCAACGACCGCGATTACGCTGAGACAGGCGACGGCGAACCCTGTCACGCCAACCCGATCGCCGGCCTTGCGATCTGCCATGCCGTCCGAGGAACGCCGACGCCGCCGGCGAGCGAACTTCGGCATGCTGCTGGCGAGCAATCCGACGAGTCGCGATAGCCGGGAATCGCTTCGGGTCGTCTCGTGAATCGAGCCAAAGGCCGGCTCGAATACGATTGGAACATCGGCGCGTGGTTCGGGTGCGGGATCAATGTCGTCGGTCCGGTCGACGACAGCACTGCTTAGCGCATCGTGCGTGTCGGCAACAACGGTGTCCGGGCGCTCTTGCCGTTCATTGGATTCTTGCTCGATGCGCTGCCGTTCGCCACGTGAAGCTTCGAGCGAGTGCCATAGCGAGAGGCCGGAGTCGGTGATCTGCAGACCGGCGTCATTGATCGAAGCCAATCCGGCTTCGAAGACGTCAGCGTCGCCCAGCTCGGACGATCGCCTCACCTGCGCAGCTCCATCGCCGCCTGCGATCATGCGCTTGACCTCGCGGCTGACCTCCTCAAGTGGGATCCGTTGCTCGGGCCTTGCGGCCAGCACGCTCAGGATCGCCAGATTGAACTTCATGCGGCGCCTCTCGATGCCTCATCAACCGGTCGCGCAGCCGTTGCTCTCCCGTGCGGGCGATTTGCGAGCGCCAGCGAACGTCGAAGCGGATAGTCAATGCCGGCATCGACGTCCATCAGTCAGAGAGTCGGGCGAGTGTAACGGCTCGCGCATAGGCAAACAATCCGCCGTCAAGCATGCAACAGACGGATAAGTCCGCCTAGGGAGGGGCGGGGCAGGTTCGCGTGGCCGAAGCACGCCTCAGAGAAATTCGCGCAGCCTGGAGAGCTCGAGCACATGCTCCGGCGACAGCACCTCGGGGACGAGGGGAGGCTGCGACTTGGTCCGGATCTCATAGAGGTGTCGCGTCTTCTCAGGCTTGTCCATGAAATCGCGAATGCATTGGTCGAGCGTCCCGTTGACGACCATATAGGGTACCCGATCCTCTCGCTTGGCATTGTTGAGAGACGGCCACTTGTAAAGCGAGGCCGTGGCCTGAAAGTCCACCTGATGAGCGTGATCGTTCATTTGAGGATATCAACCCCAAAGAGCTTGTCCGTCAATGAACGGAGGCCGACAGACGCGCCGATACGCGAACGATCGACAAGGCGCATTGACGGACTGACATCCGTCATGCCGCACGCCAGCACAATCATAAATTCCGGATACATATTGTTCTTGTTTTGTTCTGGTGTCAATCTTCGCATCTGGGGTCGACCAATTTCGGTCGGGGGCCGGGGTGAACGGCTTGAGATGGCAACGGCAGCGACGATCCTTCACGCCGACCTCGATGCATTTTACGCGTCGGTCGAGCAGCTGCTTGAGCCTATGCTGAGAGGCAGGCCGGTCGCCGTCGGGGGCGGGGTTGTGCTTGCCGCGTCCTACGAGGCCAAGGCCTTCGGCGTGCGTGGCGGCATGTCGGGACGGGAAGCGCGCGAACTGTGCCCGCAGCTCATTTTTGTCGGCGGGCATTTCAGCGACTACCAGCGGCTGGGTGATGCGGCCATCAAGGTGATCGGCGATTTCACACCGCTCGTCGAGCGCATTTCGATCGATGAGGCGTTCGCCGACGTTGCCGGCTGCACGCACCTGTTCGGAACGCCCGCCGAGATCGCCGCGGCGATCCGGCGGCGCGTACGCACTGAGCTCGGTTTGCCGATCTCGGTGGGCGTCGCACGCACCAAGCATCTGGCAAAGGTCGCCTCGCAAGTCGCAAAACCCGACGGGCTTGTCGTGGTTGATCCCGACGCCGAGCTGAAATTCCTTCACGAATTGCCGGTTGAACTGATGTGGGGTGTGGGGCCGGTCACCCGGACGCGGCTGGCGGCGATCGGTGTTTCGACAATCGGACAGCTTGCCAAATTGTCCGAACGGTCGTTGGCAAGGTTGCTCGGTCCCGCGGCGGGCGAGAAGCTCGCAGCCCTGGCCTGGAATCGCGATCCACGACAACTCAAGCCGCACCGCCGTGCGCGCTCGGCAGGAGCACAATCGGCGCTTGGCCGAAAGCCGGCGATCGAGCAAGTCATTCGGCCAACGCTGCTTCATCTCGCCGACCGCGTCGCCACGCGGCTTCGGGCAAAATCCCGGCCTGGACGTACCGTGACGGTGCGCGTTCGTTTCGCCGACCTGAAGTCGGTGACACGGTCGATGACGCTCGATGCGCCGGTGTGCACGACAATGATCCTCGCCCGCCTCGCCGGAAGTCTGGTACGCGCTGCGCTTGCTGACCACCCGGGCGAGAAGATCATCTCGCTTCTGGCTATCTCGGTGTCGCACCTCGAGGAACACTGGGATCTTGCTCTCGACCTCCCGCTCGGACTGGCCGATGAAGCACTTCGCCCTGGAAGTCCGCCGGGGATGGCCCGCTGGGCGGCAGACTGTGCCATCGACAGGATCCGCGATCGCTTTGGCTGGGACGCGATCGGATACGGTTCGGCGGCGCTGGAGGCTGTTCGTTCGGTCCCCGATGAATTTCGCAAGCTTGCCGAGAAAGACCTCTAGAATTCGTGATTCACTTTCTCGTCAGTCCATTAACAAAAGGCAATTTGGAATCGCGCCCTTGTGAGTGGTGACCTCGCGCACTCGGCCTATTCTGGGGATGCGGAGGACAGCCATGAAGCACAGCGCCGAACTGATCCAGACCATGCGCGATGCGTTGGACACGGTCATGGCCAGCGTTCCTGCGGATCAATCCGTTTTCGGTCTCAAGGCGGCCGTTGCTGAATGCATCCTGAGAGCCGCCGCTCACGGCCAGACGTCGTTCGACGGACTTGTCACCTCAGCGTCCAATCAGCTGCAATCGATCATCTCGATGCTGACCTAGGAGATCAGGTCGCGGCCAGGCCGTCCGGAGAAATAGCTCGAAGGGCAGGGGATCGCACCGCCGAGAAACTGATCTAGCTAGCCGCAAGCAGTCTACAACCTTGATGTCGACGCGGTGACTGAACCTGATCGGCTTTCGTCGCGGCCCGCGGTTGTGCTGCCTTGTAGCGATCGATATCGCGCTCAGCGTCGGGCACGCCTGGCCTGCGCCGTCGTTGTGCTGGCCGGGCGTGGCGGCCGAGCAGTCGTTCATCCGGCCCATCTGGATTCGTCGGCTCCCGGATGATCGCGTGACCTGCACCAGCATGTCGAGCGCGCGCCGGCCATGGCCCTGCCTTGGGGGGCGCTCGCCGTGAGGCCAAGCGGCCCGGCTCGTACGATCCACGACACGCGGCAGCAAGGCGTCGCGCGTGGCACTGCCCGGGATTCCGCTCCATTGCGCGGCCTCAGCCCCAAGCCCCATCGGGTCTCCGAGGAGCGGGGCACGTCCTGCGGAGCTGAAAACCCCCGTCCAACCGCGAAGCCATCCGTTGACAATCGACCCGGATGGTAGAATTATAACATAAATAGTTCGGAAAATAACACGATGTCACCATCGTAGCAGCGATGGGCGGAGTGGGAGGAGAAGGTGGAGCCGTCTGGTTCGGTTGCAGCACAACCGACGCCGCCGCTTGTGCTGGTCAACGGCATCAACAAGCGCTTTGGCGGCGTGCGCGCGCTGCGCGACGTCAGCCTCGAGGTGCGGGCCGGCGAGGTGCATGCGCTGCTGGGCGAGAACGGCGCCGGAAAATCCACGCTGATCAAGATTCTCAGCGGTGTTCATACCTTCGACAGCGGCTCAATCGAGATTGCGGGCCGGCGGGTGGCATTCGACAGTCCAGCAAAGTCGCGCGAGGCGGGGATCGCCGTCGTCTATCAGGACCTCAGCCTTGTTGAGTCCTTGAGCGTAGCCGACAATCTGCTGCTCGGTCGTGAACCACGCACCCGTTTCGGCTTCGTCAGGAAGCGCGAATTGATGGCACAGGCCGAGGCGTTCCTGACGCAGCTTGGCATCCCCCTCGATATCAAGGCCACCGTCGGCTCGCTGCCGTTTGCCTATCGCCAGATGACGGAGATCGCGAAGGCGCTGATGGGCGAGGTGCGGCTGCTCATTCTCGATGAGCCGACGTCCTCGCTGACATCGGACGAGGTCCGCATCCTGTTCGAAGCGATCGGCAAGGTGACGCGCCGCGGCGTCGGCGTGATCTATGTGACGCACCGGCTGAATGAAGTCTTCGAGATTTCGCAGCGCGTGACCGTGCTGCGCGACGGCGCCAATGCCGGCACCTTCGTCGCCGCCGATACTGACATGAAGCGGCTGGTCAATGCCATCGTCGGCATCGATCGGGCGTTGCCGGTGACGACGAGGACCGAGCCGCAAGCTGCCCGCGCCTTCGAAGCGGCTCCGGTTCTGTCGCTGTCGAATGTCTCCAATGACCGGATGCGTGCTGTCGACCTGTCGGTCCTGAAAGGCGAAATTCACGGGCTGGCCGGATTGATCGGCAGCGGGCGTACCGAGATTCTCGAGACGATCTTTGGGCTCCGTGCCGTCGAGCATGGCACGTTGCAGATCGACGGCCGCGATTGACTGCCAAAGAACCCGGCGGATGCGATCGATCGCGGAGTAGCCCTGGTGCCGGAGGATCGCCACGTCCAGGGCCTGGTGCTCGACCATTCGATCGAGCGCAACGTCACCCTGTCGCGGCTGCCTTACTTCTCGCGTTGGGGCTGGATGCAGCAGGCCGCAGCTTCCAGGCGCGTGGAGACCGCGATTAGCAGGCTTGCAGTGAAGGCGCCGGGCGCGTCGAGCCTGGTCAGGACGCTCTCCGGCGGCAATCAGCAGAAGGTGGTGTTCGGCAAGTGGAATGATCCGAGGCCGCGCATCCTGCTGCTGGACGAACCCACGGTCGGCGTCGACGTCGGCGCGCGCGAGGAGATCTATGCCGTGATCCGGCACGCCGCTCGCGACGGCACCGCTGTGCTGGTCGTGTCGTCCGATCTGGTCGAATTGATCGAGCTCTGCGACCGCACCTCGGTGATCGTTGACGGCTGCGTCGCCCGCACGCTTGTACGCGGCGAGATCGACGACGCCGAAGAGCTCCACCATCTGCTTCAACTGTACCAGGCGTCCGGCCAAGGCGTTTTTGACAAAGCCGCATTGCACGAGTTGCCCGCATGACCGAACTGACTGCCCCCAACGTCGTCGCATCGCCGACGAGATCCGACCGCCGCCGCAAGCTGCTGCAGAACCTGTTGCGCGGCGAGCGGCCCTACATGCTCTACATCGCCTTCGTGATCCTGCTGGTCGTGTTCAGCCTGTCATCGCCCTGGTTCCTGTCGGTCCAGAATTTCCTGAATATCGGACGGCAGACGACGCTGGTGTCGATTATCGCGGTCGGCATGACCTTCATCATCATCGCGCGCCAGATCGATCTGTCGGTGGCATCGACGCTGGCCCTGTCGGGGATGGCGGCTGCGCTCGCGATGAGCCAGATCAGCAACAGCTGGATCGTCGGCGCCGCCGCCGGGCTCGGCACCGGTGCGCTGGTCGGGTTGCTCAACGGCATCCTGACCACGCAGCTTCAGATCCCGTCCTTCCTGGTGACGCTTGGCACCCTGAGCATGGCGCGCGGACTGGCGATGATGGTCACCAACACCAAGCCGGTCATCATCACCAACGAGACCTATTTTGCGATCTTCGGCGAGGGGTCTTTTCTCGGCATCCCCGTGCCGATTGCCTGGACGCTGGCGGCGATGATCGTCGGCATCCTGCTGCTGCACTACAACGTGTTCGGGCGGAGGATCTACGCCGTCGGCGGCAACCCGACCGCGGCATTGTATTCCGGCATCAACACCAAATGGGTGACGACGGCGGCCTTTGTTCTCACCGGCACGCTGGCCGGCCTCGCAGCGCTGGTGCTCTCCGCGCGTTCGCATGCCGCGCGGCCCGATGTCGTGCAAGGCATGGAGCTCGACGTCATCGCAGCCGTCATCCTCGGCGGCTGCAGCCTGTTCGGCGGACGCGGCTACATCCTGGGGACGCTGTTCGGCAGCCTGATCATCGGCACGCTCAACAACGGTCTCGTGCTGCTCGGTGTCAGTTCGCCGATGCAGCTCGTGATCAAGGGCGCAATCATCGTGGCCGCGGTGGCCTTCACCAAACGCTAGTCGAGGTCGAACGCAGCGCATGAGGCTCGGAATCATCGCGATGCACGGGTAGGGGCAAGGTCGCCGGCCCTCGGTCAATCGGCGACCAAAATGGGAGGAAACAATGAAGCCAATCTTGCGACAAAGTGTGCCGCTGACCATGCTGATTGCTGCGACGGCCATCTCGATCGCTTCCTCGGCCCGCGCCGAAGTCCCCGCAACCTGCGTCAAGGGTGTTGACCTCGCGACGCTCGGGCCGAAATCGATCGTCGGCCAGGGACCGCATGGCGAGAAGGCCGCCTCACCCGAAGTGCTCGCGCTGTCGGACGCCGATGCTGCCAAGATCAAGGAGAAGCATTTCAAGGTCGGCATCTCCATGCAGACTGTCAACCTGGACTGGTCGCAGCTCCAGATTCAGGGCATCACCGACACGCTGAAGAAATACGGCGTGACGGTGACGGGCGTCGCCTCCGCCGAATATCAGGTCGACAAGCAGATCGCCGATATCGAGAATACGATCCAGCAGCATCCGGACGGCATCATCTCGATCCCGGTCGACTTCACCGCGACCGCGCCGACCTACAAGAAGATCGCCAAGGCCGGCATCAAGCTGGTGTTGATGGACAGCATCCCGACCGGCCTGAAACATCCCGAGGAATATGCCGCGATGGTCTCGGCAGACAGCCAGGGCAACGGGCTGATCGCAGCCCAGATCCTTGCGTCCTGCGTTGCGCAGGGCGGCACCATCGGCCTGGTCAATTTCGGTGTCGACTATTTCAGCACCAACGAGCGCACCAAGGGCGTGCGCGAGTGGATGAAGGCGAACCGGCCGGACATCAAGCTGAAGCAGGTCGATTTCACCGACCCGCCGAAGGTCTCGCAGATCGCCGGCGACTTCCTTACCGGCAACCCTGATATCAAGGGCCTGTTCGCGGTCTGGGATCAGCCGGCGCTGGATACGCTGAGTTCGATGCGCGCTCAGAGCATCAACATCCCGGTCACGACCGTTGACCTCGGCCTGCAATCGGCGATCGAGATCGCCAAGGGCGGTCCGTTGAAGGCGACCGGCTCGCAGCGTCCCTATGATCAGGGCGTCGCCGAGGCACTGGCGATGATGAATGCGCTGCTCGGCAAGGAAACGCCCGGCTGGATCGGCGTGCAGTCGCTGCCGGTGACGCAGTCGAACGTGCTGGAGTCCTACAAGACGGTGTTCAAGAAGGAGCCGCCGCCCGAACTGATGGATGCCTGCAACAAGGCCAAGCCTGCCTGCAACTGAGCCTTGACCCGCGATGCGCGGTTTTGCGAGGCCACGCATCGCCGACCAGCCTGATCCGGGCGAGCCAGCCCCCGTTCGGATCAGGTTGCGCTCGTCACATACTCGACAGGAAGGCTGCGGAAGTGCTTGCGCATGTCTGACGGCACCGAGCCGCCGACGATGATCCGCGAAAACGCGCTGACGTCCGAGAAGAAGGCGGGCTTGAGACTGCCGAGCTTGCTGGCATCGACGACCAGAATGCTTTCCATCGCGGTGGCGATCGCAGCCTGCTTGATCGCGACCTCGTGAAAATTGGAGCAGCTCGAGCCGCGGGTCCAGTGCAGGCCTCCGGCGGAGATGAAGGCCTTGTTGATCCCGAGCCGCCGCAGATAGGACAGCCCGTCGTCGGACGAGAACGACTGCGATGACGGATGATAGAGCCCGCCCATCAGCATCACCTGCGTGGCCGGTCGCCGCGTGACGATCGTCGCCACATTCATCGAATAGCAGATCACCGAGAGCGGCAGATCCTCGGGCAGGCAGTCCGCCAGCGACTGCATCGTGGTGCCGCAGTCGATGAAGATCGTGTCGCCTTCCTTGATCGATGCCGCCGCCGACCGGCAGGCGAGCAGCTTGTCCTGGGTGTGCTGATCGATCTCCTGCTCGAACGTGTACTTGATGCCGGTCGGAGACGCCGCGTTCACGACGTAGCCGCCGAGCAGGGCGAGCGCAGCCTCCGGTCCGGCGAGGTCGCGCCGCACCGTCATCTCGGACACCTTGAGCAGCTCCGCGGCATCCTTCAGGTGCAGCGCGCCGCTGCTTTCGACAGCGCGGCGCAGCCGCTGCAGGCGCTGAACGCGTGTCTCGCTGGGTCGTGCGTTCGGTGTTTCAGCCATTTTGCTCACCGAGCTTGCTTATCCGGTTGACAATGATCTTACAATGATGTGAGTTTAGCAACGACAATATGTTGCAATAATAACATCGAGGGCTGGCGGCCAATCCGCGGTCTGACGATGTCATGCATCGGCGGGCTGCGGCTCCGGCGGGCAAGGTCTGGGAGGATCCCATGTTGCAATGGACACATTCAGTCTATCTGCCGATCTGCTCGATTCGCTAGAACCGCGGGCGTTGCGATGGTGCAGAGCGTGCTCATGCCAAACCCTTCCGCGGTGCCGGTGCAGCCCCGTGCGCAGGGCGATGGCGATCTCTATCCGGTCGCGCGCAACAGCGGCCGACCGCTCGAGATGGATTGGGTCGACGACATCAGGATCAATCTGTCCGCCGCCGAGCGGCGCGTGGCGAGCTTGCCGGGCCGGCGTACTGTCAAGAAGGACGCGCAGGCCGCCTGGCTGCTCAAGGCGATCACCTGCATCGATCTGACGACGCTCAATGGCGACGACACCGCGGAGCGGGTGAAGCGACTCTGTGCCAAGGCGAAGGCGCCGGTCCGCAGCGACCTGCTCGAGGCGCTCGGCTTTGCCGGGCGCGATCTGCACACTGGCGCGATCTGCGTCTATCACCGTTTCGTCGCCACGGCGGTCGAGGCGCTCGACGGATCCCGTATCCCTGTCGCCGCGGTGTCGACCGGATTTCCGGCTGGCCTTGTGCCGCACGACATTAAGCTCAAGGAAATCGAGGCGTCGGTCCGCGACGGCGCGCAGGAGATCGACATCGTCATCACCCGCGAGCATGTGCTGACCGGCGATTGGCGTGCGCTTTATACGGAGGTCAGGGATTTTCGCGCGGCTTGCGGCGAGGCGCATCTGAAGACGATCCTGGCCACCGGCGACCTCAAGACATTGCGCAACGTCGCCAAGGCTTCGATGGTTTGCATGATGGCCGGCGCGGACTTCATCAAGACCTCCACCGGCAAGGAAGGCGTCAATGCAACGCTGCCCGTGACGCTCGCAATGCTGCGGATGATCCGCCTTTACCAGGAGCGCACCGGCTACAGGATCGGCTTCAAGCCGGCCGGGGGAATTTCGACCGCCAAGGACGTGCTCAACTATCAATTCCTGATGAAGGAGGAATTGGGCCGCGACTGGCTCGAGCCGGATCTTTTCCGCATCGGCGCCTCCAGCCTGCTCGCCGACATCGAGCGCCAGCTCGAGCATCACGTCACCGGCCGCTACTCGGCCTTCAACCGTCATCCCGTGGGCTGAGCATGAGCGTCGCACAATACTACGAGACCATGGACTATGGTCCCGCGCCCGAGGCCGACGGCGAGGCGCGCGCCTGGCTGAAGCGGCACGACGCGACTTTCGGACATTGCATCGGCGGCAAGTTTGTCGCGCCGCAATCCGGCAAGCACCTCACGACGATCGAGCCGGCCACCGGCAAGACATTGGCGAAGATCGCGCAGGGCGTTTCCGCCGATGTCGAGGCTGCGGTCGGCGCCGCGCGGTCAGCGCAACCACTTTGGGCCAAGCTCGGCGGCCACGGCCGCGCCCGCCATCTCTATGCACTGGCGCGCATGCTGCAGCGTCACGCGCGGTTGTTCGCGGTGCTGGAGGCGATCGACAATGGCAAGCCGATCCGGGAAACCCGCGATCTCGACCTGCCGCTCGCCGCGCGCCATTTCTTGTATCACGCCGGCTGGGCCCAGCTGCAGGAGCGCGAGTTCGCCGATCAGGTGCCGATCGGCGTGATCGGACAAATCATTCCCTGGAATTTCCCGCTGCTGATGCTGGCGTGGAAGATCGCGCCTGCGCTGGCCGCAGGCAATACGGTGGTGCTCAAGCCCGCGGAATTTACTTCGCTCACGGCACTTTTGTTCGCCGAGCTTGCGGCGGAGGCCGGTCTGCCGCCGGGCGTGCTGAACGTCGTGACCGGTGATGGCGCGACGGGTGCGTTGCTTGTCGAGAATCCGGGCGTCGACAAGATCGCATTCACAGGATCGACCGAGGTCGGCCGGCTGATCCGCCAGTCGACCGCGGGCACCGGGAAGTCGCTGACGCTCGAGCTCGGCGGCAAATCGCCCTTCATCGTCTTCGATGACGCCGACATCGACGGCGCCGTCGAGGGCGTGGTCGATGCGATCTGGTTCAACCAGGGGCAGGTCTGCTGCGCCGGTTCGCGGCTCTTGCTGCAGGAAGGTATCGCGGAGACGTTTCGCCGGCGGCTGATCCGGCGCATGGAGACGCTTCGCGTCGGCCCGCCGCTCGACAAGGCGATCGACATGGGGGCGGTGGTCGCGCCTGTGCAGCTTGAGCGGATCAAGTCGCTGGTCGAGACCGGGGTGAAGGAGGGCGCCGAGAAATATCAGGCGCCGGGCGCGCTGCCGGCGGAGGGCTGCTTCTATCCGCCGACCCTGCTCTGGAATGTGCATCCGGCTTCGACGGTGGCGATCGAGGAGATTTTTGGGCCGGTGCTGGTGGCGATGACATTCCGCACGCCCGACGAGGCGGTGATGCTCGCCAACAACACGCGCTATGGGCTTGCCGCAAGCATATGGAGCGAGACGATCGGGCTGGCGCTGGATATCGCGCCGAAGCTTTTGGCCGGCGTCGTCTGGATCAACGCGACCAATTTGTTCGATGCCAGCGTCGGCTTTGGCGGTTACCGCGAGTCCGGCTTCGGCCGCGAGGGCGGCCGCGAGGGCATGTACGAGTATCTGAAGCCGAAGGCGTGGAGCGGGCGCAAGGCGCGCGTGGAGGCGTTGCCGCCACCGGCGCCTGTCGCTGATGATGGCGGGTATGGCGTGCCGGCGATCGATCGCACGGCAAAACTGTTTGTCGGCGGCAAGCAGGTTCGTCCCGACGGCAATTATTCGCGCGCGGTGCTTTCGCCGAAGGGGCGGCATCTCGGCGAGGCCGGCGAGGGCAACCGCAAGGACATCCGCAATGCCGTGGCCGCGGCGCGCTCCGCCGAAGCCTGGGCGCGGGCGACGGCGCATAATCGCGCCCAAATCCTTTATTACCTTGCCGAGAATCTGTCCGCGCGCAGTGACGAATTCGCCAGGCGTATCACCGACATGACGGGCATAACGGCCGCCAAGGCGCGTGCCGAGGTCAACACGAGCATCGAGCGGCTGTTCAGCTATGGGGCCTGGGCCGACAAATTCGAAGGAACTGTCCACGCGCCGCCATTGCGCGGCGTGGCGCTCGCGATGCATGAGCCGATCGGAGTCGTCGGTGCGGCCTGCCCGGACGAGGCGCCGCTGCTCGGTTTCGTCAGTCTGGTGGCGCCGTTGATAGCAATGGGCAATCGCGTCGTCGTCGTGCCGAGCGAGCGGCATCCGCTCGCCGCGACCGATTTCTACCAGGTCCTGGAGACATCGGATGTGCCGGCGGGCGTCGTCAATATCGTCACGGGCGATCGCGACGGTTTGGTGAAGGTCCTCGCCGAGCACGATGATGTCGACGCGCTCTGGGCGTTCGGATCGCAGGAGGCGTCGGCGGCGGCGGAACGGCTGTCGATCGGCAATCTCAAGCGCACGCTCGTCGATCACGGTCTGTTGCTCGATTGGTACGACAGGGCTGCATGTGAAGGCACGATCCTGCTGCGCCACGCCGTGCAGGTGAAGAACATCTGGATCCCCTATGGTGACTAGGGGCGACGCGTCACCGTAGCGAACAGGGGATCCGAACCGCCAGAGTTCGGACGATTTCGAGGATCAAGGAGGGAAGGCAACATGCTGAAGGGCATCGATCCATTGCTCAATGCCGATGTGCTCTATGCGCTGCGCGTCATGGGGCATGGTGACCGTCTGGTCGTTTGCGATACCAACTTTCCAGCCGATTCCATCGCGCGCCAGACGGTGTTCGGCCGGCTGCTGCGTATCGACAATGTCAGCACCGCGAGGGCGATCGAGGCCATTCTCTCCGTCATGCCGCTCGATACCTTCGTCGACGATGCGGCCATCCGGATGGAGATCGTCGGCCAGCCGCAGGAGGTGCCGCCTGTGCAGCGCGAGGTGCAGGCCGCGATCGATCGCGCGGAAGGGCGATCCTGGCCGCTGGTCGGCGTCGAGCGCCACGCCTTCTATGAGAAAGCCAAGTCCGCCTATTGCGTGATCGCAACCGGCGAGCGCCGCTTCTACGGCTGCTTCCTGTTCAGCAAGGGCGTGGTCGCCCCGGACGGAGAATGATTCCCATGAGCAGGAATGGCGTCGCCGTCCTCGGCGTGTTCGTCGTTGATCTCGCGTTCCGTGCGGGCAATATGCCCGCGATCGGCGAGACGATCGCCGGGTCAGGATTTGCGATGGGACCCGGCGGCAAGGGCTCCAATCAGGCGGTCGCGGCCGCGCGTGCGGGCGCTGCCGTGACCTTTATCTCCAGGATCGGCAGCGACGCCTTCGGCGAACTTGCGATCAAGACCTGGGAGGCCGAGGGAATCCGGCCGCGTGTGGCCAGGACGGCGGAAGCGCCGACCGGCGCGGCGTTCATTTATGTCCACGAGACGCGCGGCGATAACGCGATCATCGTGGTGCCGGGTGCTGCGGGCGGTATCAGTCCAGCCGATATCGACGCGGTGGCGGGTGCCATTCGCGACAGCCGCGTGTTCGTGACGCAACTCGAGCAGCCGGTCGACGCGGCGTTCAGGGGGCTTGAAATTGCGCGCGCGGCCGGCAGCATCACGGTGTTCAATCCGGCACCGGCGATCAAGTTCGACAGCAGCCTGTTTGCGCTGTGCGACTATGTCGTCCCCAACGAGACTGAGGCCGAAGCGTTGACCGGGATCGCGGTGGGCGATCTCGACGGCGCTCGCCGCGCCGGCGACGCGCTGCTGGCCAAGGGGGCGGGGACCGCGCTGATCACGCTCGGCGAGCGCGGCGCCCTGTTCCATGCGCGGGACCGCTCGTTGCACGTGCCGCCCTTCGCGGCCGGCAAGGTGGTTGAGACCACCGGCGCGGGCGACGCCTTCGTCGGCGGCTTCGCGGCGGCGCTCGCGGATGGCGTCGATCCGCTGGAGGCTGCGCGCTTCGGTTCGGCCACGGCGGGAATCTCGGTGACGCGACCGGGGACGGCGCCGGCGATGCCGCGGCGTGCGGAGATCGAAGCGCTGCTGAAGGGCTGATCCTCCGATGATGCGGAATGATCCGATCAAGCACGTCTTCATCTGGCCAGCGGTGCTCGTCGTGCTGGCGATCTCGATCTTTCCGCTGATCTATTCGCTGACCACCAGCTTCCTCAGCTACCGCCTGATTCCGCCGATCCCGCCGCGGGTGGTCTGGCTGGGCAATTATGCCGCGCTGCTGCAGGAGCCGCGGTTCTGGAATGCGATCTTCACCACGACGCTGATCGCCTTCATCGCCGTGGGCCTGCAATATGCGATCGGATTTGGGGTGGCGCTCGCGCTCAATGCGCGCGTGCCGGGCGAACGGCTGTTTCGCGTCGCGTTGCTGCTGCCGATGCTGCTCGCGCCGGTCGCGGTTGCGCTGGTCGCGCGCATGATCTTCAACCCGACCATGGGACCGCTCAATCAGCTCTTGGGCAAGTTCGGCCTGGTCAATTTGCCGTTCCTCACCAATGGACACTGGGCGCTCGCCTGCATCATCGCGGTCGAGGTCTGGCAGTGGACGCCCTTTATCATCCTGATGATGCTGGCCGGCCTGCAGACGCTGCCCGAGGACGTTTACGAGGCCGCCGAGCTCGAGAACGCCAGCGCCTGGCAGCAGTTTTGGGGCATCACCTTTCCGATGCTGCTGCCGATCTCGGCCGCGGTGGTCTTCATTCGCCTGATCGAGAGCTACAAGATCATGGACACCGTGTTCGTGATGACGGGCGGCGGGCCTGGAGTCGATACCGAGACCCTGACCCTGTTCGCCTATCAGGAGGGCTTCAAGAAGTTCAATCTCGGCTACACGTCGGCGCTCAGCTTCCTGTTCTTGATCGCCATCACGATCATCGGCGTCACCTATCTGGCGCTGCTCCGGCCGCATCTGGAGAAGCGCCGATGAGCGGGCAGGGCTTGACCGGATTGTCGCCTTGGAGCCGCCGGCTGGTCGCCGCGGGTGTTCTCGTCTGGTGCCTGATCACGGTGTTTCCGCTCTATTGGGTGGTCGTGACCGCGTTCAAGACGCCGCCCGGCGTGGTCGGCGGCCCGACCTATCTGCCGTTCATCGACTTCACGCCGACCCTGCAGCCCTTCATCGACCTCTATCAGGGCATCCGCGGCGAGTTCTTCCGGACCTTCCTGAACTCGACCATCGTGGGCCTGTCGGCAGCCGCGATCGCCACCGCGATCGGCGCGATGGCCGCCTATGCGCTGGTGCGGTTCGAATTCAGGGTCCGGCTCGGTGCGGGCCTTGCCTTCTTCCTGCTCGCACTCGGCGGTTACCTCGTCTTCAATAATAATTTTGGATTCACCCGACCGCAGGCGCTGCTGCTCGCGTTCCCGATCGCGCTGGCCGTTGCGATCATTGCCAACCGCCTGCCGCTGCCCGGGCCGATCCTCGGTAACGAGGACATTCTGTTCTGGTTCGTCAGCCAGCGCATGTTCCCGCCGATCGTCACGGCCTTTGCACTCTATCTGCTCTACAGCGAGATCGGCCGGCTCGGCTTCCAGCTGATCGACAGCTATATCGGCCTGACGCTGTGTTACGTCGCCTTCTCGCTTCCGATCGTGGTCTGGCTGATGCGCGACTTCTTCGAGGCGATCCCGATCGAGGTCGAGGAAGCCGCGATGGTCGACAACGTGCCGAGCTGGCGCATCTTCGTCGGCATCGTGGTGCCGATGTCGATGAACGGGTTGCTCGCCACGTTCATGATCACGCTGGCCTTTGTCTGGAACGAGTTCCTGTTTGCGCTGTTCCTGACCAATTCGCGATGGCAGACGCTTCCGATCCTGGTGGCGGGGCAGAACAGCCAGCGCGGCGACGAATGGTGGGCGATCTCGGCGGCGGCGCTCGTCGCCATCGTTCCGATGATGATCATGGCAGGTTTGCTCAGCCGGATGATGCGGTCGGGCCTGCTGCTCGGAGCTATCAAGTAAGAAAACCTAGGGAGGACAAAATAATGTTGCGACGAACGTTCCTGATGCTTGCCACTTCGCTGGCGACAGTTTGCGGCGTGGGCGAGGCGAGCGCTGCCTGCAGCCCGGACTATACCGGCGTCACCCTGACGGTGGCGTCGCAGACCGGCCCCTATATCGCGTCCGCGCTCAAGCTCGGCGCCGACGAATGGGCGAAGAAGACTTGCGGCAAGGTCAACGTCGTCGAGTTTCCATGGTCGGAGCTCTATCCGAAGATCGCGACCTCGCTCACGGCATCGGACGCGACATTCGATCTCGTCAGCTTCGCGCCGGCCTGGCTGCCGGATTTCGTGCCCTATCTCAGCGAGATGCCGAAAGAGATGCAGTCCGGCAAGGACTGGGATGACATCGAGCCGGCCTACCGCGAGCGCCTGATGGTGTGGGAAGGCAAGATCTATTCGCAGTCGATGGACGGCGACGTCCACACCTACACCTACCGCACCGATCTGTTCAGCGATCCCAAGGAGAAGGAGGCGTTCAAGGCCAAATACGGCTATGACCTCGCGCCGCCAAAGACCTGGAAACAGTATCTCGACATCGCCGAGTTCTTCCAGCGCCCGGACAAGGGATTGTGGGGAACGGCGGAGGCATTCCGCCGCGGTGGCCAGCAGTTCTGGTTCTTCTTCAGCCATGCTGCGGCCTACACCAACAATCCGAACTATCCGGGCGCGATGTTCTTCGATCCCGAGACGATGGATGCGCAGATCAACAATCCGGGCTGGGTGAAGGGACTGGAGGAGTATATCCGGGCCTCCAAACTCGGTCCGCCCAACGCGCTGAACTTCTCGTTCGGCGAGGTGAACGCGGCGGTGGCCGGCGGTCAGGTGGCCGAGTCGATCGGCTGGGGCGACACCGGCGTCATCGCCGCCGATCCCAAGCAATCGAAGATCTCCGGCAAGGTCGGCTCGGCGATGCTGCCCGGTTCGGACGAGATCTGGAACGCCAAGACCAAGACCTGGGACAAGTTCCCGAGTGTTGTGCCGGGCCCGTTCATGGCATTCGGCGGCTGGCAGGTCGCGGTGCCGAAGGCCGGCAAGAACCAGCAGGCGGCCTGGGACTTCGTCAAGACGCTGACCAGTCCGGATGTGTCCGGCCAGGCGGCGATCACCGGCGGCAGCGGCGTCAATCCGTATCGCAAGTCGCACACCGCCAATCTGCAGCTCTGGAGCAAGATCTTCTCGCCTGAGGAGGCCAAGGAATATCTCGGCGCGCAGTCTGACTCCATCAACGCCAAGAATGTCGCGCTCGACATGCGTCTGCCCGGCTACTTCTCCTACACCGAGGTCGTGGAGATCGAGCTCGGCAAGGCGCTGGCGGGCCAGACCACGCCGAAGGCCGCGCTCGACGCGATCGCGAAGGAGTGGAATCGGCTGACCGACGAGTTCGGCCGTGCCAAGCAGCTCGCCGCCTATCGCGCGGCGATGGGCCTGCCGCCCAAGAACTAGCATGCCATTGAGATGGCCCCGGATGACGCGCGATCGTCATCTGGGGCTTCAATGATCTTCGGAGACGGAAACAGGACTTTATGGCGCACGTCGAGATCGAGAACGTCAGCAAGGCATACGGGCCCTACAAGATCATCGAAGGGCTTGATCTCAACGTGGCCGACAAGGAGTTTGTCGTGCTTGTCGGCCCATCCGGCTGCGGCAAGACGACAACTTTGCGCATGATCGCGGGACTTGAGACCGTCACCAGCGGCACCATCCGCATCGGAAACCGCGACGTCACCCAGTTGCGCCCGGGGTTGCGCAATTGCGCCATGGTGTTTCAGAACTACGCGCTCTATCCGCATATGACCGTCGGCGAGAACATTGCCTATGGCATGAAGGTGCGGGGCGAACCACGCGCCGGCATCGAGAAGGCGGTCAAGGATGTGGCGCGGGTACTCGACCTCGAACAGTATCTCGACCGGCGTCCCAAGCAGCTCTCGGGCGGCCAACGCCAGCGCGTGGCGATCGGCCGCGCCATCGTGCGCAGCCCCGATGTCTTTCTGTTCGACGAGCCGCTGTCGAATCTCGATGCCAAACTTCGGATCGAGATGCGGACCGAGATCAAGGCGCTGCATCGCCGGCTCGCCAAGACCATCGTCTATGTGACCCATGACCAGGTCGAAGCCATGACCATGGCCGATCGTGTCGTCGTGATGAACCGCGGCCGGATCGAGCAGGCGGCCGACCCGATCACGCTGTACGAGAAGCCGAGCAATCTCTTTGTGGCGGGCTTTATCGGCGCACCCAGCATGAATTTCATTCATGGCGAGATCGTCGCGCGCGACGGTGCGCTGCTCTTCACCGAGCCGTCGGGAACAGCGCTGAGATTGCCGAAATCACGCGAGGCTGCCTATGCGGGGAGCATCGAGAAGCCGGTCGTGCTTGGCGTGCGGCCG
The DNA here is from genome assembly GCF_036923295.1 of Bradyrhizobium sp. 26S5. NCBI lineage: Bacteria > Pseudomonadati > Pseudomonadota > Alphaproteobacteria > Hyphomicrobiales > Nitrobacteraceae > Bradyrhizobium > Bradyrhizobium sp. 26S5. Next base: position 3,741,851 of record NZ_CP145948.1, read on the forward strand.
GACCACGTCCTTCCGCAGGGCGCTCCGGCCGGCAGCACAATCCGTATGATCGTGAAGGATGTGGAGCCGTTGGGGCCGCACACGCTGGTGATTGGCGCCGTCAGCGACTTTCCATTCACTGCGCAGGTGCAGGTCGGTACCACCGCGGAGCCGGATCGGCCCTTCGACGTAGGAATCGATCTCGATCGCGTGCATCTGTTCGACAAATCGTCGGGAAAGATCATTCCGACGTAAGGCGGACATGGCGCTTCGAAGATTGAGCGCCTTAAATCGTTCGGTCCTGGTCGGATCAGCGATCGGCAGTCAGTTGTTGGCGATATCGCTCGGCATCCCAATTCAGCAACGCATGCTCACTCTCTGCCGCTAGATAGTTGAGGCGTGCAGTCAGGGGGAGGCGACAGGTGACCAGTGCAAGACAGGTCAGCATGGCTTCCGCGCCGTCGCTGGCGTCCTCGCGGATGAGGCTGCCGACGTCCGGGACGAGAAGGGCAACCGGTGGCGCCAGCCCGTCCGCAATGGTCCGTGCGATCATGGCGCTCAGGTTCTCGCGATGTTCCAGGACCGGTAGTCCCGGGCCAAGGAAGACGACGTGATCAGGATAGAGCGAGCCGCTGGTTGCGATCGCGCGGCTGTAGCGGTCGGTGGCAATGTCGTGGCAGCGCGGATCCCGCGGCAGGCGATAGCCGGCGCCTGCGCAGATCGTTCGGAGCGCGTCGTGATCCGCGGTTGGCGCGCTGCGCGGCTCCAGCATGAGGCGCTCCTCGACGTCGGCCACCATGGCCGCCGCCGCGTCGCAGGTGGCTGCGCCAACCACCAGGCCGTGATTGCCGAGGACCAGGACGTCGACCGCATCCCGTGCAATCGCCTCGCTGACCGCGCGTGCGAGCGGCAGTCCCGGGTGGTGATAGTCGAGGTAACGCCAAGCCAATCCGTCCAATCGCCAGGCAAATTCGTCGCGGGCATCGGTTCGCACCGCCCATGCGATGGTGTTGACCGAATGGACATGCAGCACGACCTGGTGCGGCATCAGGGCATGGAGCGAGGTCTCGATCGAAGCGCGCAGCGTCGTCCCGGCGTTCGGAGCGAGCGGCACCCGTTCGTCGCCTTGCGCAAGCGCGGCGCGCGCAGCCGACAATGCGACCGGTACGAAAATGTCCTTGTCCTCGGCATCGGCGAGCCAAGTGCCCGACGCCTTCACCCACAGCACGTCGCCATCCTTGACCGACGAATTGCCGCCGGCACCCTGAACCAGCAGGATATTGGCGCCGACGCTAGCCGACATCTGGCGCAATTCGTTCAGTATTTGAGGCTGTCGCATCGGGGGTGTTCTCACCAGATCAGATGGTCCATCGTCCAGTGCGGCATCCGTGCCGCCGTGCCGGCTGCGATCCTGATCGCTTGCGGCAGATTGCTTGCCTGCGCCAGCGTCGCCCGGTGGGCGCCGGAGCCGATCAACAGGGTCAGCATGCCGGCGGCACGTCCACCGGCGATGTCGTGATCGAGCGAGTCGCCGATAACGAGGATCCGGTCCGGCGGCGGATGTCCCAATTGGTCGCGCGCGGCAGCAAACATCGGTGGATACGGTTTGCCCACGAACAGCACGGTACCGCCGAGTGATTGATAGAATGCGGCAAGCGCGCCAGGTGCCGGGATCAGCCCGGCGGCGCCGAACATCACGAGGTCAGGATTGGCGCACAGCATCGACAGTCGCCGCGCGGCGGCCGCCGTCAGCAGCGCACGCCAGCGCTCGGGCTCGGCCGTATCATCGTCGAGCCCGCCGAGCAGGATGAAATCAGCCTCGTACACGGTCGAAGCCATCGCGAGAGCGGTGCCGTCGACGATCGAGCGGTCTCCGTCGCGCGAGATCAGGAAGCATGCGCGTCCGAGCCCTGCAAAGGGAGGCTGCTCGCGTGCATGCAGGCCGCGCCAGGTGACCTCGCCCGAGGACAACACGCCGTCATAGGCTTCCGGCGGCAGGCCGAGCGCCGCGAGCCGTCGCTGATTGCTGCTGGCGCGTTTGCCGGAATTGGAGAGGATCAGGATGCGCTTGCCGGCCTCACGCAGCCTTGCCACGCAATCCAGCGCAGCAGGGAACACCGCCAGCCCCTCGTGCAGCGTGCCCCATTGGTCGAGCAGCACGTGATCGAAGCGGTCGACGATGGCGTGAAGGCCGGCGATCGCGGTCGCATCGGCCTTCATGGCGGACCGCCATTCAGCGCCAGCAGCGCGGCGCCGAAGCTTGCTTCGGTCTGCTCGGCGACCGAGACAGGAACGCCGAGAATGCGGTGTCTGATCCTGGTCCATGCGTCGTTCTTCGCGCCGCCGCCGATCCCGATGACGCGGCGCAGGCGCGGTGCGCCGAGCCGCGCCAGCTGCCGATAGGCGAGGGCTTCCACCGAGGCAATGCCCTCGAGCAGGCCCTGAAAGAAGCGATGATCTTCCGCCGGGCGCGGCGTGATCCGTGCGGCCAGCGCGGGATCGGCGATCGGAAAGCGTTCGCCGGGCTTGGGAAGCGGATAGTAGTCGAGCCCGGTCGGCTCGTTGGGCGTCACCTGCGGTGTCAGCCGCTCCATCTCGTCGGCGGTGAAATGCGCCAGAAGCGCGGCGCCGCCGGAGTTCGAGGCGCCGCCGGCGAGCCAGCGCTCCCCGAGCCGGTGCGAATAGACGCCCTGGTCGGCCGCGAAGATCGGCTGGGTCGCAAGTTGCTTCACCACCAGCGTGGTGCCGAGCGAGGTGACGGCATCGCCCGGCTGGTCGGCCCGCGTCGCGATGAAGGCCGCAACGCCATCGGTGGTGCCCGCCGCGACCTGTGCTGTGGGGGGCAGCCCCAGCGACCGCGCGATCTGCGGATCCATCTCGGCGAATGGCGTGCCCGGCACCAGCACCTCGGGAAGCAGATCGTCGCGCGCACCGAGCTGGTCAAGCCAGGGTGGCCAGGCGCGCGCGACCGGGTCGTAACCGAGCTTCAGCGCGTTGTTCTCGTCGCTGATGCCATGACAGCTGGTGAGCCGGCCCGCGATCCAGTCCGCCTGGTGCACGGCGTGGCGCGCATCGCCGATATAGCCGTGGGTCAGCAGATAGAGCAGCTTGGCGAGTGCGCTGCTCGCGCCATGCGCGCCGCTTTCGAGCGGTGCGATTGCCGCAACGCGCATCGCCTCGCGTGTGGCGCGCGCGTCATTGTACATCAGCCCCGGCGAGCAGGGGCGGCCGGCCGCATCGACCAGCAATAGCGTGCCCGATGTGCCGTCCACGACGATGCGCGTGATGTCGCCGAGACTGACGGTCTCGCCAAGCTTGCGGATTGCGGCCACCGCGGCCTGCCACCAGAGCTCCGGTGTCTGGTCGATCGCGTTGCCGTCGACGCGCGGTGCGGGCAGTGCGACCGAAGCAAAGCCGCGGATGCCGGCCTCGGTGTCGATTGCACAGGCGCGGACGCCTCCGGTTCCGACATCAATGCCGAGATACAAACCTCCCATCCGACTTCACCGCTGTTTGGTGCGCGCGCTTCAACATTGGTTGCGCTGCAGCACGTTTGGGGGATTGACGCCCCGTCCGGCCTCTGCAATTTTTTGCAGGACGTGAAGAAATTTGCAAGGGGACTTTTCAGGACATGGCTGCATCGCCCGACAGGCTGCCGGTGACCGACGGCGAGGCGTCACTCGCGACGCGTGCAGCGTGGCTGTATTTCGCGGCCGGGCTCACGCAGTCGGAGGTCGCTGACCGCCTCAACATCCAGAGCACCAAGGCGCACCGCCTGATCGCGCGCGCCAGCCGCGAGGGCATGATTCGCGTTTTCGTCGAGGGGCCGGTCGCCGAATGCGTCGCGCTGGAGAACGATCTCACGCAGCGCTTTGGTCTTTCCTTCTGCCGCGTCGCGCCCGATCTTGGTGAGGGCGATCTGCCCCTGAAGGCGCTGGCGCTGGAAGGTGCGAGCTTCCTGCGCCAGATCCTCGAGCGCGGCGACGACAAGGTGATCGGCGTCGGCCATGGCCGCACGCTCGCCGCCGTGGTCGAGCAGATGCCGCAAACGCAGGCGCGCGACGCGCAATTCGTGTCGCTGCTCGGCGGGCTGACGCGAAAATTTGCCGCCAATCCGTTCGACGTGATTCACAAGCTCGCCGAGCGCACCGGCGCGGAAGCCTATTTGTTGCCGGTGCCGGTGTTCGCCAATTCGGTCGCCGACCGCGCCGTGCTGATGCAGCAATTCGGCATCGCCGACGTGTTCGCACTGGCGCGCAAGGCCTCGCTGCTGTTCGTCGGCATCGGCCAGATCAGCCGCGACGGCTTTCTGGTGTCGAGCGGCATGATCAAGCCCGACGAGTTGGTCGAGCTGAAGCGTGTCGGCGCCTGCGCCGATCTGCTCGGACATTTCTTCAGCGCCGACGGAACCGTGCTGGACACCGATCTCTCGGCCCGCGCCACCTCCATGAGCATGCCCGATCTCAGGAAGCACCGGATCGTCGCCATCGGCGGCGGGCCGGCCAAGGTGACCGCGCTGCGCGGGGTGCTGCGCAGCGGCGTTCTGCACGGCCTTATCATCGACGAAGCGACTGCAAAGGCACTCGCAACAGACAAGCCGGAGACCACATCCGGCAAGACAAGAAGCAAGACCCGGAAGGACACATAACAAGCGTCAACAAGGAGAGGAAATACATGTTCGATCGCGAGAAGAATCTGTTCGACTCCTACGCTGCCAAACGCATCAGCCGCCGCGATCTCCTCGACGGCGCCGCCAAGCTCGGCATCGCGGGCATCGCTGCAAACGCCACCTTCGCCTCCTCGATGTCGAAGGCAATGGCCGCGGACTTCAACTGGCAGGCCCAGAGCGGCAAGAGCGTCAAGCTGCTGCTGAACAAGCACCCTTACGTCGACGCAATGATCGGCGACATTGAGGCGTTCAAGTCGCTGACCGGCATGAATGTCACCTACGACATCTTCCCGGAGGACGTCTATTTCGACAAGGTGACGGCGGCACTGTCGTCGAAGTCGGACCAGTACGATGCCTTCATGACCGGCGCCTACATGACCTGGACCTACGGTCCGGCGGGCTGGATCGAGGACCTCAACACCTACATCAAGGATCCCGCCAAGACCAACCCGGCCTTCGCTTGGGACGACGTCCTGCCCGGCCTGCGTGCCTCAACCGCATGGGACGGCGTCGCCGGCTCCGAACTCGGCTCGGGCAAGGCCAAGCAGTGGTGCATCCCCTGGGGCTATGAGCTCAACAACATCACCTACAACCGCAACATCTTCGACAAGGTCGGGGTCAAGCCGCCGAAGAACCTCGACGAGATGCTGGAGGTCGCGGCCAAGATCACCAAGGACGCCGGCGGGCCCTACGGCATCGGTGTGCGCGGCTCGCGTTCCTGGGCGAGCATCCATCCCGGCTTCCTGTCGGCCTATTCGAACTTCGGCCAGAAGGATTTTGTGATGGAGGGCGGCAAGCTGAAGGCCGCGATGAACACCAAGGCCTCGAAGGATTTCCACGAGAAATGGGTCAAGATGATCCAGACCTCGGGACCGAAGAACTGGTCGACCTACACCTGGTACCAGGTCGGCACTGACGTCGGCGCCGGCGCCTCCGGCATGATCTTCGATGCCGATATCCTCGGCTACTTCATGAATGGCGGCGACAACAAGGAGAAGGGGCATCTCGGCTACGCGCCGTTTGCCGCCAATCCGGCCGCCAAGGCGCCAACCCCGAACGTTTGGATCTGGTCGCTCGCGATGTCGACCTTCTCCAAGCAGAAGGACGCGGCGTGGCTGTTCATGCAGTGGGCCGCCTCCGTCGAGCACGACCTGTTCGGTGCGCGCAAGATGGATTTCGTCAATCCGGTCCGCGCATCGGTGTGGAAGGACAGTGAGTTCCGCGATCGCATCGCGAAATCCTATCCCGGCTACCTCGAGCAGCACGACGTCTCCGCGCCCGGCGCCAAGATCTACTTCACTGCGCAGCCGCTGTTCTTCGACCTGACGACCGAGTGGGCCGCCTCGCTGCAGAAGATGGTGGCGAAGGAGGTCAGCGTCGACGAGGGGCTGGACAAGCTCGCCGACAGCATCAACCGCCAGCTTAAGCAGGCCGGTCTCGGCTGACACATCAACTGCGTGGTGCCTGATCCTCCTCCGCACCACGCCCTTCCGCCGGCTCGGAGACTAGCCCCATTCCGAGCCGGCGGCGTTGCCAGCCGAACGCGATCTCGTATCATCATGAGCATGGTCCAACTTCTTCAAACGAACGCGCCGACGGCGCCGGCCAAGCCACGGCCGCGCGGCCGCCTGCTGCCATACCTGCTGAGCCTGCCGGCGCTGCTGATCTGCGTGGCGATCCTGGTTCCGTTCGTGACCGCGGCGATCTATTCGCTGCAGCGCTACCGGCTGAACCTGCCTTATCTGCGCGGTTTCATCGGCCTGGACAACTATATCGACTTTCTCTCCGACCCCGCGTTCTGGAACACGTTTCGCGTCTCGATCACCTACACCGCGTTGACGGTCGTGCTCGAGCTGCTGCTGGGCCTTGGCATTGCGCTGCTGCTGCGCCGGCCGACCCGCTTCCACAATGCGGTTTCGATCATGCTGCTGCTGCCGCTGATGACGGCGCCAGCGATCGCCGCGCTGATGTGGAAGCTGATGACCAATCCGAGCTTCGGCATCCTGTCCTATCTGGTCAGCCTGTTCGGCGTCACCGATTTCAAGTGGGCCTCCGATCCGTCGACGGCGCTGTTCACGGTCGTGCTGGTCGACATCTGGGTCTACACTCCCTTCATCATGATCCTGCTGCTGGCGGGGCTGCGCTCGCTGCCGCGGCAGCCGTTCGAGGCCGCCGCGCTCGACGGCGTGCCGGCGAGTTTTGTCTTCTTCCGCATCACGCTGCCGATGCTTGCGCCCTACATCATCACGGCGTCGCTGTTCCGCCTGCTCGACTCGATCCAGCAGTTCGACATCATCTATGCGATGACGCAGGGCGGCCCCGGCGACCGGCTGATGGTGTTCCAGGTGCAGGCCTATCTGGAATTTTTCCAGTACACCAATGTCGGCAGGTCAGCGGCGTTGTTGATGATCCTGTGGCTCATCACCAATATCCTTTCGAACATCTTCATCAAGAACTGGCTGCGGTTGCGCGCGCGTGCGCACGGCCACGCGTGACGGGGAGGGGCACGATGGAACATTCCAGCCTTGCCGGTCGCGTCTTCCGCGGCGTGGCGCTCACGCTGATCCTGATCTTCTTCATGTTTCCGATCGTCTGGATCTTCCTGATGTCGTTCCAGAGCAACGATCAGATCTTGCGGATTCCGCCGCGGATCCTGTTCGAGCCGACGCTTGCGAACTACGAGGCGCTGATCTCCGGCCAGCTGCGCACCGTGGCCGGCAATCTGCAAATCTCGTTCATGCGCAATCTTTTCAACAGCGTCGTGCTGTCGAGCGCGGCGGTGCTGCTGGCGCTGCTGCTCGGCGTGCCGGCAGCCTATGCCTTTGCGCGCTTCAAGTTCCGCCTCGGCGAGACCATCGCCTTCACGCTGCTGTCGTTCCGCTTCGCGCCGCCGCTGCTCGTGCTGCTGCCGCTGTCGCTGTACTACCAGGAGCTCGGCCTCAACGACACCTATATCGGTATCGTCTGGGTCTATCAGTTGATCGCGCTGCCTTTGATCCTGTGGATCGTGCGCGGCTATTTCGAGGATATCAGTCCTGATATCGAGCATGCCTACCGGCTGGCCGGGCATTCCTGGAGCGAGGCCTTCATCAAGATCGCGGTGCCGCTGGCGGGACCCGGAATTGCCGCGGCGGGGCTATTGTCGTTCATCTTCTGCTGGAACAATTTCGTCTTCGCCCTGATCCTGGCTTCCGCCGACAAGCAGCCGGTGACGGTCGGCGCGCTCGCCTTCGTCACCGCTTCCGGAATCCAGTATGGCCAGATCGCGTCGGCGATCGTGCTATCGGTGACGCCGACCCTGTTGCTGGCGCTCTATGCGCAGCGCTATCTGGTCGAAGGTCTCTCGCTCGGCGCGGTGAAAGGCTGACCTGATGGCGCGTCTCGAGATCAATTCGGTGAGCAAGGCTTTCGGTGCGGCACGGCCCGCCGACGGACTGTCGTTGGCGGTCGAGCCCGGCGAGATCGTTGCGGTGTTCGGACCGTCCGGCAGCGGCAAGACGGTGCTGTTGCGCATGATCGCGGGCATGTTCGAGCCTGACGACGGCGACATTCTGGTCGGCGGCCGCTCGATCGTCGGTGCTCCGCCCGAGCGGCGCGGTATCGGCATGGCGTTCCAGAACTTTGCCCTGTTCCCGCACATGACCGCCCGCGACAATATCGCAAGCGGGCTGCGCGCCAGGGCCGGCGGCAGCGATGTCGCGGGCCGTGTTGCCGCGATCAGCAAGCTGCTCAAGATCGAGCACGTGCTCGGCCACACGCCACGCGAATTGTCGAACGGACAGAAGCAGAGGACGGCGCTGGCGCGGGCGCTGATCGGCAATCCGGATGTGCTGCTGCTGGATGATCCCCTGCGCAACGTCGACGCCAAACTGCGCTACGAGATGCGGCTCGAGCTGCCGAACCTGCTGCGGCGCGGAACCGCCGCGGTGCTCTACGTGACCCAGGACTACCGCGAGGCGATGGCGATCGCCGACCGCATCGCGGTGCTGGTCGACGGCCGGCTCGCGCAGGTCGCGACGCCTGCCGATATCTATGCCCAGCCCGCGTCAGTTGCGGTGGCGCGGCTGTTCGGCGACCCGACCATCAACCTCGCCGAGGTTTCACCGATCGCGGAGCACGGCATGCTATCGGCCGCGGTCGCTGGCGCCAGGATGCGGCTCGGTGCTGCCGATGGCGTGGCACCCACCGGTCCGTGCTGGCTTGGCGTGCGGCCGGAGGATCTCGCGGTCTCGTCCGTGTCCACGGACGACGCCATTCCGGCGCGCATTCTCGCGATCACGCCGATGCACGAGAAGGCGGTGCTGCTGCTGCGTCTCGCTGACGGAACCGAATGGCTGGCGGCGCTGCCGCCGGATGCGTCGAAAGGTGCGGCCGACGATACCGTCTTCGTCCGCTTCGCGCCCGATGCCGCGATGCTGTTCGATCGCGCGACCGGGCTCCGGATCGGGCCGTCGCCGCGGCTCAAGGCGGCATAGGAGCAGATGGCCATGGACATGCTCGAGCTTCAAGGCATCGACAAGGTCTACCGTAGCCGCGGCAAGCCTCCGGTGCACGCGGTGCGGGCACTCGACATGGCGGTCGAGAAGGGCGAGATCGTCGCGCTGCTGGGATCGTCGGGCTGCGGCAAGACCTCGACACTGCGCATGATCGCGGGGTTCGAGGACGTCTCGGCCGGATCGATCGCGCTCGGCGGGCGGCGGATCCACGAGCTGCCGCCGGCGCGGCGCAAGGTGGCGATGGCCTTCGAGGGCTATTCGCTCTATCCGCCGCTCACAGTCCGCGAGAACATCGCGTTCGCGCTGAAATCCGCTCAACTGCCGCGCGGCGAGATGGCGCGTCGCGTCGACGAGATTGCCCGCCTAGTCGAAATCGAGGACATCCTCGACAGCTATCCGCGCGCGATCTCCGGCGGCCAGCAGCAGCGCGTGTCGCTGGCGCGTGCGTTGGTGCGCGACGCCGATCTCTATCTGCTCGATGAGCCGATGGGGCAGCTCGAACCGCAGCTGCGCGCGGTGCTGCGCGGCCGGATCAAGAGCCTGCTTGCCGAGCGTGGCATGACCGCGATCTTCGTCACCCACGACCAGACCGAAGCGAGTGCGCTGGCCGACCGTATCGCGGTGATGGAGGGCGGCGTGCTGCAGCAGTTCGCCAGCGAGAGGGAGCTGAAGGGCCGGCCCGCCAATTTGTTCGTTGCGAGCTTCATCGGCGAGCCGCCGATGAATCTGCTCGACGCCGAGGTAACGCGCTCGGATGGCGGCTTTCGCCTGTCGGTCGGAACAGACATGGGTTTCGAAATCAGCGGTGCCGGGCTCGACAGTGAGGCGGCGAAGGCGCTCACCAGCACGCGAGAGGTCCGGATCGGCATTCGTCCGCAGAAGATCGTGGTCGGGACCGGCGACGTCAGGGTCAAGGTCGTCTCCAACCAGTGGCTCGGCGATCAGTCGCATGTCGCAGGCGATTGCGGTGGTCGCATGCTGATCGCGGTCACCCCCGGCCGCGTCGCCGCGCGGCCGGGCGACATTGTCTCCTTCGCGCTGGAGCCGCGTCACCTGCACATCTTTGGAAGCGACGGAACCTGCATTCGCCATGCGGAGGGGTCCTGACGATGACAGTTTCGGCAAGCCGCGATGTCATCATTGGCATTGATGCCGGCACCTCGCTGATCAAGGCGGTGGCGTTCACACTGGCCGGCGAGCAGCTTGCTGATGTTTCGCGGCCGAATGTGTACAGCAGTCCGGCCGGCGGCCATGTCGTGCAGGACATGGCGCGGACCTGGAGCGACACGGTTGTGGTCATTCGCGCTCTCGCGAACGCCTTGCCGGACTTGTCGGCGCGGATCGCGGCAGTCGCGGTGACCGGGCAGGGCGACGGCACCTGGCTGATCGATGACGATGGCCGGCCGGTTGCGCCGGCGCTGCTGTGGCTGGACTCTCGCGCCGGGCGGCTGGTCGAGGAGATCCGCGGCAGCGAGCGCAACGCGCCGCTGTACCGGCGTACGGGCTCTGGGCTCATTGCCTGCCAGCAGGGGCCGCAACTGGCGTGGCTTCAGGCGCACGTGCCCGACACGATTGCGAGGGCGACCACTGCCTTCCATTGCAAGGACTGGCTCTATTTCCTGCTCACCGGCGAGCGCGCAACCGATCCATCGGAAGCCACCTTCTCCTGCGGCGATTACCGCAAGCGCGGCTTTGATGCGGAGACGGCGCGGTTGATCGGTATCGCCGACCTGACCCGCCTGTTCCCGCAAGTCGTTGACGGTGCGGTCGCAACGCATCCGCTCACCGCGGCGGCCGCGATCGAGACCGGCCTGCCGGAAGGCGTGCCGGTCTGCCTTGGCTATGTCGACGTGATCTGCAACGCGCTCGGTGCCGGGCTCTACGATCCGTCACCGGATGTCGGCTGCACCATCATCGGTTCGACCGGCATGCATATGCGGCTGGTCCGGAGCGCAGACGCGGTGACGCTGAACCGGGAGGCAACTGGCTACACCATGCCGTTCCCGGTGCCCGGTCACTATGCCCAGATGCAGTCGAACATGGCGGCGACGCTGAACATCGACTGGATGCTCGATCTCGCATGCGACATGCTGGCGGCGGAAGGCGTGACGCGCACGCGCGCCGACCTGATCGGACGGCTCGACGATCAGGTGCTGCAGGCCAAGCCCGGCGAGGTGCTGTTCCATCCGTTCATCTCCGATGCCGGCGAGCGTGGTCCGTTCGTCTCGCATGAGGCCAGCGCGCAATTCTTCGGCCTGCGCTCGCGCCACCGCTATGGAGATTTAATGCGTGGCGTGATGGAAGGTTTGGCCTTCGCCGCACGGGATTGCTACGCCGCGATGGGCGCGTTGCCGCGCGATGTCAGGATCACCGGTGGCGCGGCGAAGAGCCGCGCGCTTGGCGTGATCCTCGGCGCCGCACTGGACTGCGACGTCCGCGTCTGCAGCCGCGGCGAGGCCGGCGCCGCAGGTGCGGCGATGACCGCCGCCGTCGCGATCGATGCCTATCCCGACATGCGCGCCTGCGCCCAGCAGTGGGTTGCGCCGCATCTCAGTCCCCCGCAATCGCCCGACGCTGCGCTGGCGAAGCGCTACGCCAGCATCTTCCCGACTTATCTCGATGCGAGGCTGGCGTCGCGACCGGTCTGGAAGCAACTCGCCGCGCTGCGCGCCGGAGGCGATCATGTCTAAGCCCATCGCCATTGTCGGCGACCGATTCATGCTGCCCTCGGTGTTCGCCGATCACATCCGGACGGCCTGCGGCAATGGCGTCGATATCCGTACCCTGGAGCAGCCCTGGCCGGATGAGCCGATGGAGCACGGTTATGCCGGTTCGAAGCTCGATGGCCTGAAGGAGTTCATGGGACAGCCGGACGAGATCATGGCCTTTGTCGGCGATGCCGAGCTGCTCGTCACCCACCTCGCGCCGATCTCACGCGCGATGCTGGAACGGCTGCCGAAGCTGAAGTTTATCGCGGTGTCGCGGGGTGGGCCGGTGAACATCGACATGCAGGCGGCGCGAGACCACAATGTGCTGGTGGTCAATACGCCCGGCCGCAATGCGAGCGCAGTGGCGGAGTTCACCATCGGCGCCATTCTCGCCGAGACGCGCCTGATCCGCAGCGGCCACGAGGCGCTGCGGGGCGGAGAATGGCGCGGCGATCTCTATCGCGCCGACCGCACCGGGCGCGAGCTCGGCGAGATGACGGTCGGCATTGTCGGTTATGGCGCGATCGGTAGCCGCGTCGTGAAGCTGCTGAAAGCCTTCGGCTGCAAGATTCTGGTCGCCGATCCCTATGTCCAGCTCAGCGCCCAGGACCGCAACGACGGCGTCGAGCATGTCGCGCTCGGCGAATTGCTCGGCCGCGCCGATATCATCACGTTGCACGCGCGGGTTACGCCGGAGACCACCCGCTTTATCGGGCGCGACGCGCTGGCGCGGATCAAACAGGGCGCGTTCCTGATCAACACCGCGCGCGGTCCGCTGGTCGATTACGAGGCGCTGCACGATGCGCTGGCATCGGGACATCTCGGCGGCGCCATGCTCGACACCTTTGCGGTCGAGCCGGTCCCGGCGGACTGGCCGTTGCTGCAGCTTCCCAACGTCACGCTGACGCCGCATATCGCCGGAGCCTCCGTGCGTACCGTCACCGTGGCCGCCGAGCAGGCGGCCGAAGAGGTTCGCCGCTTCCTGGCCGGCGAACCGCCACTCCATCCGTGCTGAAGAGGAAAGGCAGTCCGTATGACCCGTGAGGAACGACAATTGCGCGAGGCGATCATTGCCAAGTGTCGATGGATGAATGCGTCGGGTCTCAACCAGGGGACATCTGGCAACATCTCCGCCCGCTACAAGGACCGGATGCTGATCACGCCGTCGGCGACCCCCTATGATTCGATGAAGCCGGAGATGATCGCGTCGATGCCGCTCGAAGGCGACCACGGCGCGTGGGAGGGGCCGCTGCAGCCGTCTACCGAATGGCGCTTCCATCTCGACATCACGCGCGCCCGGCCCGATGTCGGCGCCATCGTCCATACCCACTCGACCTACGCGACCGTGCTCGCGATCGCGCGCAAGCCGATCCCGGCCTGCCACTACATGATGGCGGCGTTCGGCGGCACCGACATCCGCTGCGCCGGCTATGCGCGCTACGGCACCAAGGAACTGTCCGACCATGCGATCGCCGCGCTGGAGGGCCGCAATGGCTGCCTACTTGCCAACCACGGCATGATTGCGCTCGGCGCCAATCTTGACAAGGCGATGTGGCTCGCAGTCGAGCTCGAGACCATCGCGCGGCAGTATTACCTCTCGCTTGCGCTCGAGTCGCGCGTGATCCTGAGCGACGAGGAGATTGCCGACACCGCGAAGGGCTTCTCCACCTATGGCTTGCAGGCGCCAAAGCCAAATAAGGCCCGCGCGACGGCAAAGGCCGCGCCGCGCCGTGCCGAGAAGCGGCGTAGCGGCAGGCGATGACAGGGACTGCGCCGGTCGCCGGCGGGGACTATGGACTGGTCGATCTCGCAATCGTTGGTGGCGGCATCAACGGCGCCGGCATCGCCCGCGACGCCGCCGGCCGCGGGCTGAAGGTCCTGCTCTGCGAGAAGGACGATTTCGCCGAGGGCACCTCGTCGCGCTCGGGCAAGCTGATCCATGGCGGGCTGCGCTATCTCGAATATTACGAGTTCCGCCTGGTGCGCGAGGCATTGATCGAGCGCGAGGTGCTGCTCGCCTCCGCGCCCCACATCATCTGGCCGATGCGCTTCGTGCTGCCGCATTCGCCGGAGCAGCGGCCGGCGTGGCTGATCCGCACCGGGCTGTTGCTCTACGACCATCTCGGCGGCCGCAAGCAACTTCCGGCGAGCCGCAGCCTGGATCTGTCGCGGGCCCCGGAAGGTGCGCCGCTGCAAGAGGAATTCCGCCAAGGCTTTGAATATTCCGACTGCTGGGTCGACGACGCCCGGCTGGTGATCCTCAATCTGATCGATGCGGCAGAGAACGGCGCCTGCATTCTGCCGCGCACGCGGGCAGTGCGCGCGCGCCGCGACGGCGAAGTCTGGCTGCTCGAGATGCAGAGCGAGGGCGGCGCGACGCAGGTTGTACGATCCCGCGCGCTGGTCAACGCCGCCGGACCATGGGTTCAGGACGTCATCCAGGGCGTGGCGGGACTGAACTCCGCCCAGAGCGTGCGGCTGGTCAAGGGCAGCCACATCGTGGTGCCGAAATTCTGGAATGGGCCGCAGGCCTATCTGCTGCAAAACAGCGACCGCCGGGTGATCTTCGTCAACCCCTATGAGGGCGATCTGGCGCTGATCGGCACCACCGACATTCCCTATCAAGGCCGCGCCGAGGACGTCGCGATCGACCAGGACGAGACCGATTATCTGTTGCAGGTGCTACGCCGCTATTTCCGGACACCGCCGCAACCGGGCGAGATCGTGCATGCCTTCTCCGGAGTCCGACCGCTCTATGACGACAATGCCGACAATCCGTCGGCCGTGACGCGCGACTATGTGTTCGAGATTCACGGCGCCGAGGGTGCGCCGCCGCTGCTCTCGATCTTCGGCGGCAAGATCACGACCTACCGCCGGCTGGCGGAGCAGGCGCTGCAGCGGCTCGCGCCGTGGTTTCCCAAGATGTCGTCGGCCTGGACCGCGGATCGGCCGCTGCCGGGCGGCGATATCGGCGGCAGCTTCGATGATTTCTCAAATGGGCTGGCGCGCGACTATCCCGATCTGCCGCAGAAGCTCGTTCAGCACTATGCGCGCCTTTACGGCACGCGCGCGCGTGAGCTCTTGAGTTCGGCTCGCATCTCCAGCGATCTGGGCCGCCATTTCGGCGGTGACTTCTATGAACGCGAAGCGGTGTATCTTCGCGAGAAGGAGTGGGCCAGACGGTCCGCCGACTTCCTGGATCGGCGTACCAAGCACGGCCTGCATTTGACGCCCGCGCAGCGGATAGCGTTTGAGAGCGTTATCTAGGACGGGATGCGCAGCCGGCTCGGGCTTCGAAGGTCGGCAGGGATGTTCGCGCTTAAAGTATCTCGGCTAGCGAATGGCCGTGCAGTTCGATGTTCAGGCCCTGCATGCCGAGATCATTGATCTCGCCGCCCATGGCCTTCAGGCTCTCCTCGCGGATCAGTGACATGAGTCCACGGCGCAGGGCCAGGAATTCCGAGGACATCATCATCGACTGCTGGCGCGGCCGCTCCAGCGGAATCGGGATTTCGGCCTTGATCGAACCAGGGCGGGCGGTCATGCAGTAGACGCGATCGGAAAGGAAGATTGCCTCATCAATGTCGTGCGTCACGAACAGCACCGAGATCTTCAGCCGCTGCCACATGTTGGTGAGGATCTGCTGCATGATGACGCGAGTCTGCGCGTCGAGCGCGCCGAAGGGTTCATCCAGCAGCAGCACCTTCGGGCCCGTGGCGAGCGCGCGCACGATGCCGACGCGCTGCTTCATGCCGCCGGAGAGCTTTTCCGGATAGTGCTTTTCGAAGGCCTCGAGCCCGGAGAGGCCGAGCAGGGTGCGCGCGGCGCGCTCGCGCTGTGAGCGCGGCATGCCGCGCATCTTCAGGCCGAACTCGACGTTTTCCCGCACCGTCTTCCAGGGGAACAGCGAGTATTGCTGGAACACCATGCCGCGCTCGGCGCTGGGGCCGCTCACGCGCTCGCCGTCGACCGTGATAGTGCCCGTGGTGGGCTTGAGAAAGCCCGCCACCGCATTGAGGAACGTGGACTTGCCGCAGCCCGAAGGTCCGACGATCGAGACGAACTCGCCCGGCTTCACATGGATGTAGGTGTCGGTGACGGCCTGGACAGCCCCATCGATGGTCTCATAGCTCAGCGAGAAGTTCTTGACCTCGATATGCCCCTTCGGCGAGCTGATCGTGTTCTCGCTCATTTTGATCTCCATGGCATCACAAGGTATCCCGTGCCGCGGATCAACAGGCTCGACCCGAGGCCGAGGACGCCGATCGCGATCATGCCGAGCGCGATGTCGGCATACTGGACCAGCGAATAGGCTTCCCAGGTGAAGTAGCCGATGCCGTACTGACCCGAGATCATCTCGGCTGCGATCAACGATACCCAGGCCACGCCCATACCGATCGTAAGGCCGGTAAAGATGTGCGGCAGCGATGCCGGGAAATACACCTCGCGGAAGATCGAGCGCTCGCGCGCCCCGAGACATTGCGCGGCGCGCACGAGTACGGGATCGACCAGCGACATGCCGTGCAGTGTGTTGACCAGGATCGGAAAGAACGAGCCGAGGAAGGTGATGAAGACGATGCTCTGTTCGTTGGTCGGCCACAGCATGATCGCCATCGGGACCCACGCGATCGCCGGAATTGGCCGTAGCACCTCCGCCACGGGAAAGATCACCTCATGGATCAGCTTGAAGCGGCCCATGATGAGGCCAAGCGGCACACCGACGATGGCGGCGAGCGAGAAGCCGATGAAGATGCGCCGGCAGCTCAGCAGGATGTGCACGAGGAACTTGGGGTCGTGGATCGCCTTGGTGAAGCTCGCATAGACCGCAAGCGGCGAGGGCACGTTGGTGAAGCGCACGAAGAACACCACACGGTAGGTCGTGAGCAGGTGCCAGACCAGGAGGAATGCGACCAGCGAGACGACACCGATCGCGGTTGCGCGCAACCGGTCCTGGTTGAGCCGGTACCAGCGCGCGGCCAGCGCGCCGGAGGAGGCGGGCGGCGCCGCGGTGGGTGGGGAGACCGTCTCCGTGACCGCAGGCACCGCTGGCACGTTGTCCTCGGGATGTCTGAGGAGGGCGGGAGTGCTCACGTCTTGCCTCCGCCGACCGCCGTCTTCAATGCATCATCGAAGCCGAGCACCTTGCCGCCGATCGTTGCGGCATAGGTCTCGGCGTCCTTCTTGAGCAGGAAGGGCGCCACGTCCCCGTTACCCACTGCGAAGAAGGCCTGGTCGGCGAACAGCTTGATGCCGCGCGTGGTATCGAAGACATAGGCGACGTTGATTTTCTTGCCCTTCGCCTTGTAATCGGCATAGGCGCCGAGCGTGCACGCCGCGGATGCAAACGGCAGGATGCCAATCCCGTCGACCCAAACCTCGCCGGCCTTGCGCGGATCGGAGATCGGCTTCTTGCAGAACGTATCCTCGCCTGAAATCTCGTAGTTCTTCGTGCTCGAAAGCTGGGCGTCATAGTCGAGCTTCATCTTGGCATAGGCCTTGCGGATGTAGCTGTCGTCGACCCATTTCTTCGGGTCGAACTCCTTCATGCGGCCGAGATTTTGCAGCACCTTGACGTCGGCCGTGGCCGCGTCGATCAGCGCCGGTTTGATCGTGGGATCGGTGGTCATGTTGCCACTCGGGCCCAGGAAGATATAGACGACCTCCTTGCTGATCCCGGTCCATTCCTGGATTTTCTCGGCGGCGAGCTTGGGATCGTCGCGCAGCCACTGATTGGCGGCGATCACGGCCTTCATGTAGGCGACGACGACTTCCGGATATTTTTCCGCGAGATCGGTGCGAACCACGATACCGTGGAAGGTCGGCAGGTTGGTCTCGACGCCGTCGAAAATCTTTCGCGCGAAGCCGCGGAAGGGAAGCAGCTCCGCGAAGGGCACGAAGTCGGCATCGGCGTCGATCTTCTTCTCCTGGAGGTTGGTCGAACCAACCTCGGGGCTCTGGCTGACGAGCTGGAAGAAACCCGGTGCATAGCCGCGGTCCTGCATTGCCTTCAGCACCATGCCATGCGCGGCGGAGCCAAAGGGAACGCTGACGAGCTTGCCCTTGAGATCGGCGAGATCGTAGTAGGGTGAGTCCTTGTGAACGACGATGCCATTGCCGGAGCCGGACAGGCTGTAGGCGGCAACGCCGATCAGGCGGCTCTTGCTCTCGGGGTTGCTCTCGAAGGTGAAGCCGTTCACGATCAGCGGATAGTCGCCCATTATGCCGATCTGAAGCTTGTTTGCCATCATCGCATTGGTGACGGGCGGACCGGACGTGAAATTCTGCCACTCCAGCTCGAACTTGATGTTGGCGTATTTGCCGTCTTTCGGCAGGTACTTTTCGAGGAGATGCAGCTGCCGGATGACGACGCCGGCCGTGACGGTGTTGGTCGTCGTGTCCTGCGTTCCGATGCCGAGCGTGACGGTTTCCGCCGAAGCTGGGTGCGCCAGAAACAGCGCCAGCGACGTCACCGACACCACTAGCGAGAACGTGGGAAGATGGCGGACCATTCTCATCCTCTTTCGGTTGGATGTGCTGTGGTTGCCATGATTGGATGGGGAGGCGGGCACGGCAAATCCGGATTTATCGCCGCTGTCGATTAGTTGCCGGGAAATGCCGGTTGCTCACTCCTTGTGCAGTTTTGCCGGTGAAAGCCAATTGCATGTGCATCGGTGTTAATCGGACGCCTGGCCCCGCATCTCCTCCAGGACCTCGGACCGGCAGACCACGATCTGTGAACGCTTGGTCACGACGATTCCCTTCTCCTGCATGCGCTTCAGGCTGATCGTCACCCATTGTCGGGTGGCGCCGACCATGTGGGCGATGTCCGCATGGGTGAATGCCGCCGCAATCACGGTGCCGTCGGCGTCCTGCACGCCGTAGAGCTCGACGAGGTGCAGCAACAGATGCGCCAGGCGCTGGGTAATCGACCGCGTTCCCAGCATCTGGGCGAGTGCGGAGTAGCATTTGCCCTTGAAGGTGAGGCCTTCGATCAGTCCGATCGCGAGGTTCGGGATCTCCGCCGCCAGTGCGCGCAGCTCCTTTCCAGGCAGGTGCACGACGCTGCAATTGCTGGAGGCGACGCCCGACCATTGATGAACGGTGCCTTCGAACACCTCGGGCCCGCCGACGAAATTGCCGACGTGCCAGTAGGCGAGCGTGATCTCGCGCCCCAGGGGCGAGATGTAGAAGACGCGGATCCGGCCGCTCTCGATCAGCCAGATGCCGTCGTGTCGGCCACCCTGGCTGAACAGCGTCTGGCCGCGATTGAGCACCTTCCGACGGCCCTGCTTCAATACCAGTTCCCGTTCGCGCGACGTGAGCTTGTCCATCAGCGGCGGCGGCCCGCCGATCCATTGCTGGTTCTCGGTCAACAGCAGCGAGGACCCGCCCGCAGGCCGGACTGTGACGGGAATGGTCCCGCGAGCCGCACTGGCCGCCAGTAGCAACATCGAGCCGCCTCCGAACCGTTCAAACCGTTCTAAAGAGGAGCAATGTCCGTGCCAGAGCAGGTTGGCAAGTGGGGGACGGCCGGCCGTTGACGCCGGCGTCATGTTGAGACAGCACCGAGAGTGCCGGCCCGGAAAGTTCATCACTGAAAACGAGGGATATATGGAATAGGGGTTCGCCCGTCGGGGCCCCGGATAGAAGGGAAGGTCGGTTAGTGCCCTGCCAGGCTCAACAGATAAATTTTTGGGTAGATTCCGCGATTGTGCCCATCGGAGAATGAGATGTTAAGCCCGTAGCCCAAATCGCCGATCCCGGTGATCGCGATGCCGGGAAATTGTTCGGGGAAGCGGCCGTCGAAACGGGCGCGGGTGCAGTGGGCGCATTTGCAGGCGAGGCGAAGCTGCTCCGCGCTGAGCGTCACCTCTTCATCGCGCGCAGTGCGCACAACAAGTGTCGCGAGATCGGCGCTGGCCTCGTAGCCGCTCACCGTCGGCGCCACCAGTGCGGTCATGGTCATGACGATCCTCCACCGTCTTGTCTGACACCGAAGCTACGGACGCAATAGCAACTAATTGCCGGATCCGGCCTGACGTCGCGGTTCTCGCGGATGCGGGTGCCTGCCTGGCGGTCATCGCTCGCGAAATGTGAAACTAATCGACCGGGAACGGCAGTTCGCCGTTGCCGGATCTGCCTCTCTCCGAAACCTTGCTCGACATCGGGCAGCATGGAGAAACGAGCGTGAGCGCTTTTCAGAAGGAAACGGTCCTCTCGGTCAGGCACTGGACCGAATCCCTGTTCAGCTTCACGGCGACACGCGATCCCGGCTTTCGCTTCCAGAACGGCCAGTTCGCCATGATCGGGCTCGAGGTCGATGGCCGCCCCTTGATGCGCGCCTACAGTTTGGCGAGCGCCAATCACGAGGAGGCGCTCGAGTTCTTCAGCATCAAGGTGCCGGATGGTCCTTTGACCTCGCGGCTGCAGAGGATCAGGGAGGGCGACATCATCCTGGTCGGCCGCAAGGCGACGGGAACGTTGATCGCCGGCAATCTCATCCCGGGCAAGCGGCTCTTGCTGCTGTCGACCGGCACGGGGCTCGCACCGTTCGCGAGCCTGATCAAGGACCCGGATGTCTATGAGAGCTACGAGACCATCGTACTCGCCCATGGCTGCCGCCAGGTTTCGGAGCTGGCTTATGGAGAGCACCTCGTCGAGAGCCTGTGCAACCACGAATTCCTTGGTCCGCTGATCAAGGATAAGCTGATCTATTACCCGACTGTCACCCGTGAGCCCTTCAGGAACCGCGGCCGCATCACCGACCTGATCACTTCCAACCAGCTCTTCGACGACATCGGGCAGCCCGCTCTCGACCGCGAGTCCGACCGCATCATGCTCTGCGGCAGCCCTGCGATGCTCGAAGAGCTCCGCGAGCTGTTCACGGCGCGTGGCTTTGTCGAGGGCAACCACAGTGAGCCGGGTCATTTCGTGATCGAGAAGGCCTTCGTGGAGCGGTGAAGGGCAAATCGCTCTCCGGCGACAACTAATTGCTATCGCCGTGGGACCACCCGGGCAAATCTCATGTAAAGGCGCCGGTCGCGCCGGCGAAACAGGGACAGACAATGGCACTAGATCAGATCGTCGACGGACTTTCGGAGGTTTCCTGTGATGTGCTGGTGATCGGTGGCGGCACGGCCGGACCGATGGCGGCGCTCAAGGCCAAGCTCAAAAATCCGAAGGCCGATGTCGTGCTGCTTGAAAAGGCCAACGTGAAGCGTTCCGGCGCGATCTCGATGGGCATGGACGGGCTCAACAACGCCGTCATTCCGGGTTATGCAACGCCAGAGCAGTACACCAAGGAGATCACGATCGCCAACGACGGTATCGTCGATCAGAAGGCGGTCTATAAATACGCCCAGAACTGCTACAAGATCATCGAGGAGCTCGACAGTTTCGGAATCCGCTTTCTGAAGAACGAGAACGGCGACTTCGCCGTCAAGAAGGTGCACCATATCGGGACCTACGTGCTCCCGATGCCGAATGGCGAGACCGTGAAGAAGGCGCTGTATCGCCAGCTGCGCCGCGCCCGCATCCTGATCTCAAACCGCTATATGGCGACGCGGTTGCTGAAGTCCGCCGATGGGCGCGTGGCCGGCGTCATCAGCGTCAATACGCGCACCGCCGAATTGCTGGTGATCAAGGCGAAAGCCGTGATCCTGTGCATGGGCGCCGCCGGCCGGCTCGGACTTCCGACCTCGGGCTACATGTTCGGGACCTACGAGAACGCCGCCAATTCCGGCGACGGCTATGCCATGGCCTATCATGCCGGCGCTGCGCTCGCGAACCTCGAGTGCTACCAGATCAATCCGCTGATCAAGGACTACAACGGTCCGGCCTGCGCCTATGTGGCCGGGCCTTTCGGGGCCTATACCGCGAACAACGAAGGCTCACGCTTCATTGAATGCGACTACTGGTCGGGCCAGATGATGCTCGAATTCTACAATGAACTGCTCTCGGGCAAGGGCCCGGTCTTCCTCCAGCTCAAGCACCTCCACGAGAAGACGATCGAGGAGATCGAGTCGACGCTGCACAAGGTGGAGCGGCCGACGCGCGGCCTGTTCCAGCAGGGGCGAGGGGTCGATTATCGCACGGACTCGATCGAGATGCACATCTCCGAGATCGGCCTCTGCTCTGGCCACAGCGCTTCCGGCGTATTCGTCGACGACAACGCGCGCACCACCGTGCCGGGCCTTTACGCCGCGGGCGACATGGCGAGCGTGCCGCATAATTACATGCTGGGCGCCTTCACTAACGGTTCCGTTGCCGGCACCGACGCGATGGAGTTCGCCGAGAGCCACGATCTCGCGGAATTTGACCCCGCTTCAGTCGCGCTTGAACGGGAGCGCATCCTGGCGCCGACCAGGCGTGAGGACGGCATTCCGCCGAACCAGATCGAGTACAAGACCCGCCGCCTGGTGAACGACTATCTCCAGCCCCCGAAGGTCACGCGCAAGTACGAGCTCGGCATGCGCCGTCTCGCCGAGGTCCGTGAAGACATGGAGACGCGCATGATCGCGCGGAACGCGCACGAACTGCTCCGTGCGCTCGAAGTGCAGTCGATCATGGATTGCGCCGACATGGCGGCCCACGCCTCGCTGTTCCGCGAAGAGAGCCGCTGGGGCCTCTATCATTGGCGCACGGATTTTCCGGAGAAGGACAACGAGAACTGGTTCTGCCACACGCTGTTGTCCAAGCAGAACGGCAGGATGACGAGCACGAAGCGCGCCGTGGAACCTTATGTCGTGCCGATCGCCGACGACGAGAAGGATCTCTACGACAAGCAGCGCATCCGCGCCAGCGCGTGATTCTTGTTTGACGCGTTTTCTTCGCGCGAACCGGTATCCACTTCGCTCGAAAACGCTTTCGCCGCACAACAACAGGAGATTGGACGATGCCTCTCGCTTCCTATCAGACGTCGGTCCCGGTGGTGGTCGACGAAGCCAAATGCATCGCGGACAAGGGCTGCACGGTGTGCGTCGACGTCTGCCCGCTCGATGTCTTGCGGATCAGCGACATGACCGGCAAGGCCTACATGGCCTATGACGAGTGCTGGTACTGCATGCCGTGCGAGGCGGATTGCCCGACCGGTGCGGTCACCGTCAATATTCCCTATCTGCTGAGGTGAACATGTCGAGCCCGTTCGAATCCTACGACGATCTCGAGGACGCCGACGAGCGGCTGCAAGCCGCAGACCCCGCCGAACGCCGCGTCGCCATCATCGCGCTCGGTCATTCCGGTGATTCCGCCGCGGTCGGTCATCTCGCCAGGATGGTGTCCGATCCTGATGCCGGCGTGCGCCAGCAGGTCGCGATGGCGCTTGGAGAGTTCGATGGGCCGGACGCGGCTGATGCCCTGGCGAAATTGCTCGTCGACCCCGAGAGCGTCGTGGCGTCGGCGGCAGCCGACAGCATGGCGGAGTTCAAGGATCCCGCCTGCGCGGACGTCATCCTGCCGCTGGTCAAACATGCCCATGCCTTCGTCCGTATGGGCGCATTGCGCGCGCTGAAGGAACTACGCCGCAAGGACACGCTGAAGCCGGCGCTGGAGGCGTTGCAAGACCAAGACGCCGCCGTGCGCGTGCAGGCGATCGGCGTCATCGGCTTCCTGAAGCTCGAGGAGTCCATTCCGGCGCTGACTGCGCTGATCCATGACCCTGACGCGCATGTGCGGCGCGCGGCGGTGAGCGCGCTCGCGTTTTCGCAGATGAAGCCGGCGGCAGAGACGATCACGCGTGCGCTCAAGGACGAGGACTGGATGGTGCGCGAGATGGCGGCCGAAACGCTCGGGCTCAACGCCAACGGTGCGCTGGCGGCGGATCAGCTGATCGCGTCGCTTGCGGACGGGTTTTGGCAAGTGCGCCTCAAGGCGGTCCGCAGCCTCGGCAAGATGAAGATGGAGGGCGCCGTGCGCCCCATAGGCAATTGTGTCAACCACGATCAGGCCAACCTGCGCAAGGAAGCCGCCGCGGCGTTGGGCGAGATCGCTCATCCCGATGGCGAGGCGTTCCTGGCGATCGTTGCCGACGATCCCGATCCCGATGTCAGAAAGAACGCGCGCTGGGCCCTTCAGCAGATCGTGGCGAAGAAGGCGAAAGCGAAATCGTAGGGCAGCACGTTTGTAGTGTCAGGCAGGCGAGATCTGCAGGAGCGCTTGATTCAGCGTGTCGACCAGCAGGTCCGCATGCTCGGTTCCGAACACCAGCGGCGGACGGATCTTCAACACATTGGCGCCGGGACCGGCGGCGCTGATCAGCACGTGCCGCGCGCGGAGCGCGTTGACGAGCTCCGCCGCTTCTTTGCCCGCGGGTGCACCATTACGGCGAAGCTCAACACCGAGGAACAGCCCGGCACCGCGAACCTCCGCGACCAAATCATGCCGGGAGCGCAACGCATCAAGCTTTTCGCGCAGATAAGCGCCGGTGCGCCTCGCGTTCTCGACCAGGCCCTCCTGTTGGATGATGTCGAGCACGGCGGTCGCCGCCGCTGCGGAGACGGGATTGCCGCCAAAGGTGTTGAAATAGCGCGAACGTGCGCCGAATTCCCTGAGCAGCGCCGGGCGCGCGGCCATTGCGGCAACCGGGTGGCCGTTGCCCATCGGCTTGCCCATCGTGACCATGTCGGGAATGACGCCATGACGGGCAAAGCCCCACAGGCCGTGGCCGCAGCGGCCGAAACCAGGCTGCACCTCGTCGGCGATGAACAGCGCGCCTGCGGCGTGTGTTGCTTCTACGGCCGGCGCCAGAAAGCTGGGCGGATCGGCGAACACGCCGTCGCTGGAGAAGATGGTGTCGACCAGGAGCGCGGCCGGGCGAATTCCGCTGCGTTTCATGTCGTCGAACGCGGCGCGTACATGGCCGGAAAAAATCTCGCCGGTGGCATCTCCGGCAGACTGCGGCGCCGGCACGAGCCGGACATGGGCCGCGGTCGGCTCCGGCAGGCCGAGCGACGGCGACAATTCGGCCAGTGCGCCGGTGACGCCATGATAGGCGGTCCTGGTCACGATGACGCCGGTGCCGCCGGTGCAGGTCCGCGCCACGCGTAGCGCGAGGTCGTTGGCCTCGCTGCCGGTGCAGGTGAACATCACATGGCCGATCTCGGCCGGGAAGCTGGCGAGCAACCGTTCCGCATAGTCGAGGATGGACTCGTGCAGATAGCGGGTGTGGGTGTTGAGCTCTGCCGCCTGCCGCGCGATCGCCTCGACCACGCGCGGATGGCAGTGCCCGACGCAGGCGACGTTGTTGTAGGCATCGAGATAGCGGTCGCCGGCCTGATCGTACAGCCAGACGCCGTCGCCACGCACGATCTGCACCGGCTGTTCGTAGAACAACCGGTAGGCCGGGCCGAGCAGGCGATTGCGCCGCGCGATCAGGTCTTGCGTCGAGGCATTCTCCACCGGCATCGCTTTACTCTCCCTGGCAGGCGCGTTCGATCTGTTGTCTGGCCTGGTCGCGCGAAAGACGAGCGATCCGCCCAAGCCGTGCCGAAGCCGCCTTGTTGTTGCGCAGAATATACTCCCGGTTCTCCGGATAGCGAGCCGCCCTTAGGTTGCTGATCACGACCGTCATCACCATGCGCGTCGCGATCAGGTCGAACAGCACCGTGCGCTCATCCGGCGCGAGGGGCATCACGGCGTGGTAGCCCGCGATCAGCTCGCAGGCTGGGGCCAGCGCATCGTCGCTGTCGGCGACCTGGTAGGCGCATGCGATTGCAAGGTCATTGATGCGGGCCGTGGAGGTGAGGTCGCCGAAATCGATGATGCCCGCGATGCGTTCGTGATCGGTTGGGACGACGACGATGTTGTGCGGGTTGAGGTCGTTGTGCACGGGCTGCGCCGGAAGCTGCGACAGGCGCGGCCGGGCGTGGGTCTCGAAGCCGTCGAGGAAGCGTTCCACGACGTCGCGCTGGGCAATCGGAACGCTGTCGAGCAGCGGGCGCAATTCGGCTGCGTGCTGGATGTCCCACAGCAGCTTGTGGCCGGCCCCGGGGTGGCGGAAGTCGTGCAACGCCCGGGCGAGGCGCGCCGCCCAATGGCCGATCTCGCGGCGCAAGGCGGTCGACGGCGGCGTCACCTGGTGCATCGGCGTGCCGGCAAGGAAGGACAACAGGCGCACCACGCGGGTCGAACCGTCGTCGAACGTGACCTCGAGCTCAACCGCGCCATTCAGCGCAGGGAAAACCCGTGGGATCGGCAGTGCCGAATCGTTGGCGGCAGCATGACGCAGCGCTTCGGTCTGCAGATTGGTGACGGCGCGGTCTTCCGCGGGATTGGCGATCTTCAACACATAGTCGCGCCCGTCGGGCGTGCGCAGCCTGAAATTCTGGTCGCGTTCGCTGTCGAGCCGGCGCACTGCCGCCGGCAGGCCATAATATTCCTCGGCCAGCGCCTGCGCGCGCGTCTCTGGGATCGGCGAGGCGGCCCGCAGCCCATCGAGCGGGTGCGCGGCAGCGATGGTCGGCGGGGAATTTGGCACTTGGCGTTCCTGTCCCGCAATCAATAACCGCGCGCACGGTCGATGGCGTGCGGCGGGCGCCGCCCGGCGCTGACGGCATCGGCCGTTGCCGCCAGCGTGGACGCGACGGCATGGACGCTGACGTCGCTGGCATCATGCGGCGTGATGGCGATCTGTGGATGGTGCCAGAACGGGTGTGCCTGGGCCAGCGGTTCGGCGGTGAACACATCGAGCGCTGCACCGGACAAATGGCCGCGGTCGATCGCCGCGAGTAAATCGTCTTCCACCAGATGCTCGCCGCGACCGACCTGGATCAAATAGCCACCGCGGCGCATTTGAGCGAAAAGCTCGCCGTTGAGGATGCCGCGCGTCTCCGACGTCAGGGGCAGCAGGTTCACCAGGACCTCGGTCTCGGCGAGCATGGCGACGAGGCCCGCCGGCCCGTGAAAGCTGCGGCTCGATGACGAGATCGCCTTGGCGGTGCGGCTCCACGACATCACGGGGAAGCCGAGATGCACGAGGTCGGCGGCGACGCGCTGGCCGATCTCGCCATTGCCGAGGATACCCACCGGGACGTCCTGCGCTCGCCGCTGGTCGCGGCGTTGCCAGATCCGGTCGCGCTGCTGGGCGCGAAAGGCGGCAAAGCCGCGCTGATGTCCGATCACGTGCCAGGCGATGAAGCCCGACATCAACTGCGCCTGTCCGGGATCGACCACGCGCACGACCTCGACGCCGGAGCGCAGGCTGGGGCAGGCGATGATGTTGTCGACGCCGGCCGCGATCGAGCACACGGCTTCCAGGTTCGGGTAACGCTCGAACGCATCGGGGGGCGGATGCCAGGCCAGCGCGAGCCGGACGTCTTCGGCCGGTGCATCGGCCGTATGGTCCACGACTTCGATGCGAGGCGCCGTGCGCGCCAACGCCGCGCCAATGTAGCTGCGCAGATCGAGGGTCTTGCTGACGAGAACGCAACGCATCGATCAGGCCGCCCGCGATGACGCGATCTGGCCGGGCACCGCGGCGAGCAGTTCACGGGTGTAGGCGTGCTCCGGCGCCGAGAACAGGGTTGCCGTCGGCTTCAGCTCGACGATGGCGCCGCGCTGCATCACCGCGATCCGGTCGCAGATTTGCGCCGCCACCCGCAGATCATGGGTGATGAACAGCATCGAAAGGCCGAGCCGCGCCTTGAGGTCCTCGAGCAGGTTCAGCACCTGGGCCTGCACCGAGACGTCGAGCGCCGAGACGGCTTCGTCGGCGACGATGATTTCCGGCTCGAGCGCAAGCGCGCGGGCAATGCCGATGCGCTGGCGCTGGCCGCCGGAGAATTCGTGCGGATAGCGTTCCATCGCGCTGGCGTTGAGCCCGACAAGGCCGAGCAGTTCGGCGGTGCGCTGGCGCGCGACCGCGGGATCGGTGCCGTGGGCGATCGGCCCATCGGCAATGATGTGGCCGACCTTGCGGCGCGGATTGAGCGAAGCGAACGGATCCTGGAAGATCATCTGGATGCGGCTGCGCTCCTTGCGCAGTGCGCGGCCGGCGATGCGGGTGAAATCGGTTTCGCCGAGGCGGACCGTGCCCTGGTCAGGTTCGATCAGGCGCATCACGAGCCGGGCGACGGAAGATTTGCCGGAGCCGGATTCACCGACCAGGCCGACGGTCTCGCCCTGCAGGATGTCGAAATTGACCTGCCTCGCGGCCGCGACGCGGCGTTCCGGCTGGAACCAGCCGCCGCCGCTGACATAGGTTTTGTCGAGACCGACAATTTCGACCGCTCTGGCGCGGCCGGTGAGCGGCGCGCGCTGTGGCGGCTGCATCGAGGGAACAGCCGCCAGCAGCGCGCGGGTGTAGGAATGCTGCGGACGCTGCAGGACGTCGTCGGCTGCGCCCTGTTCGACCACCTTGCCATGCTGAAGCACGACCACGCGATCGGCGATGTCGGCGACGACGCCAAAATCGTGGGTGATGAACATGACGGCCATGTTGCGGCGGCGCTGCAGGTCGCGGATCAGCTCGAGGATTTGTGCCTGCGTGGTAACGTCGAGCGCCGTGGTCGGCTCGTCGGCGACCAGCACGGCCGGCTCCAGCGCGAGCGCCATCGCGATCATGGCGCGCTGGCGCTGGCCGCCGGAGAGTTGATGTGGATAGGCCCGCATCGAGCGCTCGGGATCGGGCAGGCCGACCTCGCGCAGCAGCTGCAGCGCCTTCTGCTTCCGCGCCTTCGGCGTCAGCAGATTGTGGGCCTCGAACATTTCGGCAATCTGCTCGCCGATCCGCATCAGGGGATTGAGCGCCGTCATCGGTTCCTGAAACACCATGGCGATGTGGCGTCCGCGCAGCGCGAGCCATCCGGTATCGTCGAGGGTGAGCAGGTTCTGGCCGTCATAGGCGATCTCGCCGGCCTCGCGGGCGATGCTGTCGGGCAGCAGGCCCAGCAGCGCGTGCGCACACATCGATTTGCCGGAGCCGGACTCGCCCACCACGCAGAGGATCTTGCCGGGCGTCAGCTCGAACGAGACGCCGTCGACGGCGTAGGGGCGGTCGGAGCCGGGCGGCAGCGCAAGCTTGAGGTTTTTGATCGAGACGACAGGTGCGGCAGGCATGGGTTAGCGCCCTTCCTTGCTGAGGCGCGGATTGAGCGCGTCGTTGAGGCCTTCGCCGATCAGGTTCAGCGCCAGGACCGAGAGCAGGATCGCGATGCCGGGAAACAGCGTGATCCACCAGGCCTGGCGGATCACGGTGCGGCCGGCGCCGACCATGTACCCCCAGGACATCAGATTGGGATCGCCGAGGCCGAGGAAGGAGAGCGAGGATTCCAGCAGGATCGCGGTCGCGACCATCAGCGAGGCCAGCACGATCACCGGCGACAGCGCGTTCGGCAGGATCTCGCGCCAGATGATCCAGCTGTGCGACTGCCCGGTGACGACGGCGGCCTGGACATATTCGCGGGTGCGCAGCGAAAGCACCTCGCCGCGGACGAGCCGCGCCACCGGCGGCCAGCTCACGATCGCGATCGCCAGCACGATCGAGACGATCGAGGGCTGCAGGATCGCGACCAGCACGATCGCGAGCGCAAAGCTTGGCACGGTCTGGAAGAACTCGGTGAAACGCATCAGAGCGTCGCCGATCTTGCCGCCGAAATAGCCGGCGAGCGCGCCGACGGGTATGCCGACCGCGAGCGCCGCCATGGTCGAGACCAGGCCGACCAGCAGCGAGACGCGGGCGCCGTAGATGATGCCGGCGAGCACGTCGCGGCCGAGCGCGTCGGTGCCGAGCGGCAGGCCGGATATCGTGAACGGCGGCACGAAAGGCCGCTGCACCATGCGCCAGGGCGATGTCGGGAACAGCAGCGGGCCGAACACTGCAATTGCGATCGCAAGCAGCAGGATCACGAGGCCGATCACGCCGCCGGGGTTGCGCAGCATCGTTCGCGAGAATTTGCTCATGAGGCGAACTCGATGCGCGGGTCGACCGCGCGGTAGATCAGGTCGGTGATCAGGTTGAAGGCGAGCACCATCGCCGAGCAGACCACGAACACGCCGAGCAGCAGATTGTAGTCGCGCTGCAGCAGCGCCTCGTACATCAGGCGGCCGATGCCGGGCCAGGCGAACACGGTCTCGGTCAGCACGGCGCCGCCGACCAGCGTGCCCGCCTGCAGGCCGGCCAGCGTCACCACCGGCAGCAGCGCGTTGCGCAGCACGTGGCGCCGCTGGATCACGGCATCACGCAGGCCCTTGGCGCGCGCCGTTTTGACGAAATCATGCCGCTTCACCTCCAGCATCGAGGCGCGGGTCATGCGGGCGTAGGTCGCCATGAAAAACAGGCCCATCGTCGTCGCCGGCAAAATCAGATGCGCGCCGACGTCGAGCACATGGGCGAGGCCGGTGTAATTCGCGCCGACGGTCTCGTAGCCGAAGCTCGGCAGCCAATCCATCGCGACCGAGAAAAAGAGGATCGCCATCAGCGCGACCCAGAACAGCGGCGTGGCATAGAAGATCAGCGCCAGTATCGTGATCGCAGTATCGGCCCAGGTGCCGGCAAAGCGCGCGGCCAGCGTGCCGAACAGAACGCCGAGCAGCAGCGAAATCACGAAGGCCGTGACGGTCAGCAGCAGCGTCGCTGGCAGCCGCTCGGCGATCAGCTTGGCGACCGGCATCTGCTGGCGGAACGAGAAGCCGAGGTCGAGCGTCGCGATGCCCTTGACGTAGCGATAGAGCTGGACCGGCAGCGGCTGGTCGAGTCCGAATTTCTCGCGCAATTGCGTGACGAAGATCTTGTCGCTGGCGCCGGCCTCGCCTGCCATCACCATCGCCGGATCGCCCGGCGCCATGCGGATCAGCATGAAGTTGAGGACGACGATCGCGAGCAGGACGACAACGGCCTTGGCAAGTCTCTGGGCTATGAATGCGAGCATCGATGACTTCGGTTGCGTTCGGGGAGGAAGCGAAAAGTAGCCGCGGCGTCTTGTGCACGCCGCGGCCCGGTGATGAATCTTATTTGTCGAGCCAGGCGTCGCGGAAGCCGTCGTTGACGCCGATCGCGGTGGTGACCAGATTCTTGACGTTGCAGCGGGTGATGGTCGGGAACTGAAGCTCGAGCTGCCAGGCCACCGGCACGTCGTCAGTGAGGATCTTCTGCGCCTTGAGATAGATCTCTTCGCGCTTGGAATCCGGGAAGGCGGTGGCGCCGTCGGCGAACAGCTGGTCGATCTCGGGGTTCGAGTAACCTTCGACGTTGTTGAACGGCGAGCCCTTGGCAATCTGGCTCGAGACGTAGTTGCGGCCGACGCCGAGCGCCGGATCGCCATACTGATAGAGATAGGTGAAGGCGATGTCGTAGTCCCAGTCGGAGACCTTCTGATTCCAGCCGGGCACGTCGGTTGCGATCATCTCGGCATTGATGCCGACATCCTGCAGGTTCTGCTTCACGGCCTCGGCCCAGCGCTGCCAGGTTTCGCCATACGGCAGCGGCAGCAGGCGGACCTTCTCGCCATTGTAGCCGGCCTCCTTCAGCAGTGCTTTCGCCTTGGCCGGATCGTAGTCATAGGTGGTCACCTTGTCGGTGTAGTACTTGATGGTTGACGCCGACGGGCCGGTCGCAACCTTGGCGAGACCGTTCCAGATCACGTCCTTGGCGAAGTTGCGGTCGATCGCATACATCAGCGCCTGGCGGAATTTCTTGTTCGCGGTCGGGCCCTGGCGGTTGTTGAGCCACAGCCAGGAATGCGGGCTGAAGAATTCCCAGCCGGCGCCGGTGACGCAGACATTCTTCAGCTTGGACAGGCGCGGCACGTCGAAATTCTCCACCGAGCCGCCAGGCAGGATGTCGATCTTGCCGGTCTCGAACGCCACCGCGCGCGCGGCAGCGTCGGGAATAACGTGCCAGTAGATCTCATCGAGATAGGGCTTGCCCTTGATGTAGTAGCTCGGGTTCTTGACCAGGCGAATGAACGAGCCCTTCTGCCATTCCTTGAACATGAAGGGGCCGGTACCAATCGGCGTGTTGTTGGCCGGATTGGTCTTGTAGTCGGTGCCTTCGTAGATGTGCTTGGGGATCATCGGCAGCGAGCCGACCTCGAAGATGCCGAGAAACGGACCGAACGGCTGCTTCAGCGTGAACACAACGGTCGAGTCATCGGGCGTCTCGACCTTGTCGAGTTGGGCGAGGTTGCCGCGGGCGCGTGGATGGGTCTGCTTGAGGAAGTCGATCGAGAACGCGACGTCGGCCGAGGTGAACGGCTTGCCGTCATGCCAGGTGACGCCCTTGCGCAGCTTGAACGTATAGATCTTGCCATCCTCGCTGACGCTCCAGCTTTCGGCGAGACCGGGCAGGGGCTCGAGCTTCGGCGAGTAGCGCAGCAGGCCTTCGTAGATGTTGCCGGCGACCATCTGGGTCGGGCCGTTCTGCACCAGGCCGACCATCAGGCCGGGCGGCTCCGGCTGGATCACCGCGTTGACCACGCCGCCGGATTTCGGCTCCTGGGCGAATGCCGCGGTGCTCAGGGCACTCGCGACCAGAAGGCTCAGCAATACTCGCTTCAACATGTGCAATCTCTCTTGTTGTTCGTTTCGCCCGGCCACGGCTCCGGGAAGCGGGCTGACGACTAGTTCATGAAATCGGGATCGGTGCGCTCCAGCATGCGCTTGAAGGCTGCCCACTCGGTGTCGGGCACGCCCTTCGTCTCGATGCTGTCGTAGAAGGTTGCGTATTGGCCGGCGGTCTTGTGCGCGACCGCATCCGACAGCGGCGCGATGGCGGCGCCGGCGGCCTGGATCGCGAGCTGCGCGCGGCACGAGCGCTCGAGGTTGTGCATCAGCTTGAACGCCTCGGCGACCGAGCGGCCGCAGGTCAGCATGCCGTGATTGCGCAGCACCATCACGAACTTGTCGCCGAGATCGGCGATCAGGCGCTGACGCTCGTCGAGATCGAGCGCGATGCCCTCGTAGTCGTGATAGGCGAGGCAGCCGGTGAACTGCATCGACCATTGATTGAGCGGCAACAGGCCCTGCTTTTGGCAGGACACCGCGACACCGGCCACGGTGTGGGTGTGCAGTACGCAGGCGACGTCCGGCCGCGCCGCATGCACGGCGCTATGGATGGTGAAGCCGGCAGGATTGATGCCGAGCCCGAGCGGATCGTCGATGACGACGCCGTCGAGATCGACAGTGACGAGTTTGGAAGCCGTGACCTCCTCGAAGCGCAGGCCGTAGGGATTGATCAAAAAGCGGTCATGCCGGCCGGGCAGCCGCACCGAGATGTGCGTGTAGATGCTGTCATCGAGCCCAAGCCGATGGATCAGCCGGTAGGCCGCGGCGAGGTCGATACGGAATTGCTGGTTCTGGTCCTTCACGGCCTCGGGCCGCACATGCGTCGTCATCGTTGTGGCTAGTCCCTGTCCGCGGGCCGTTTCTGTTGCGTTGCAATACCCGCGCCACTAAACTGTCGACAATCTAAGAATTGATCAAGTCTAAACTGTCGACAATCGGCGATTAAATAATGTACAAGGGTCAAAACGGACCCTTTTGATGCGCACAATGTCCCCTCCGGTTGGCTTGCCGGCCCTCAATGAGACCGATCTGGTCGGCCAGGTCGCACGTCGGCTGACCGAAGCCATTGTCCAGGGGCGGCTGCCGCCGGGGTCAAAGGTCGTCGAAGCGGGAGTGGCACGCGAGCTGGGTGTGAGCCGGGCGCCGGTGCGCGAGGCCGCGCGATTGCTGGAGCAGCAGGGGCTGCTCGTCGCCCATCCGCGCCGCGGCTTCTTCGTTCGTCAGTTTGCCGCCGACGATATCGACGAGATCTACGATCTGCGTCTCTGCGTCGAACGGCACGCCGCAGTGCTTGCCGCGCGCAATTTGACGCCGGAGACCCGCGACATGCTCCGCCGGCAGATCGAGGTGCTGCACGAGATGGCCGATCTCGACGATCCGGCGCGGCAGGTCGAGGAAGACTACCGGTTTCACCGCCTGATCTGCGAGATCGCCGGCAACAAGCGCATGCTGCGGCTGTTCGATGATCTCGCCTCCGAGCTGCGCATGGTGATCGGCCTGATCGGTCGGCTCTACGACGATCCGCACGAGATCGCGCGCACCCACGAGCCGGTGCTCGCCGCGATCGAGGCCGGTCATCCCGAGCGCATTGTCGCCCATATCGATCACCACCTCGGCCATGCCTGGCGCGAAGTCGGCCGGCTGGTGCGCGAGATTCCGCCGTGGCCCGCCGCGGCGAAGTGACTGCGCACCTCGCGCAATCGGATTCAGCGAACAGGAGTAGCTTGTGAAGGCCGTCTATACCGAACTGCACCGCAGCCACGATCCGCAATTCTTCCTCGTGCGCGGTGTGGTCACGCGCACCACGGAGCAGCCCGAACGCGCCGATCGTTTGCTGGCAGGATTGAGGGCAGGCGAGCACACGCTGGTCGCGCCGACCGCATTCGGACAGGGGCCGCGCGCCCGCGTGCACAGTCCCGAATATCTGAGCTTCCTTGCCGAAGCTTGGGACGCCTGGTCCGCGCTCGGTGATTCCGGGCCGGAGATGATCGCGAACATGCATCCGGTTCGTAACGCCGGTACCTATCCGACGCACATCGTCGGCAAGCTCGGCTGGCACACCATCGACACCTCATGCCCGATCGGGCCGGGCACGTGGGCCGCCGCATGCTCGGCAACCGACGTTGCGACGACCGCCGCGCAGATGGTGATGGAGGGCGAGGATGCGGTTTACGCGCTGTGCCGTCCGCCCGGCCATCATGCCTATCGCGATCTCGCCAGCGGCTTCTGCTTTCTCAACAACAGCGCGATCGCGGCCGCGCATCTCCGCCTCAAGCACGAGCGCGTCGCGATCCTCGATGTCGACGTGCATCACGGCAACGGCACGCAGGGCATCTTCTACGAACGGTCCGACGTGCTGACCGTTTCGATCCATGCCGATCCGACCTTCTTCAACCCGTTCGTCTGGGGCTACGCGCATGAGCGCGGCGCGGGATCGGGGCTTGGCACCAATCTGAACATTCCCCTCGCGATCGGCACCGGGGATGACGGCTATATCCAGGCGCTTGCCACTGCGGAAAAGATGATCCGCGCCTTCGAGCCGGGTGCGCTGGTTGTCGCGCTCGGCCTTGATGCGTCCGAGCACGACCCTCTCGCGGGTCTTGCCGTCACCACCGGCGGATTTGGACGCATCGGCAGCGCCATTGCACGGCTTGGACTTCCGACCGTGTTGGTGCAGGAGGGCGGATATCTGTCCGACATACTTGGGAAGAACCTGACGTCGGTTCTCGGCGGATTCGAAGCCGTTCGCTAGCTGAATCCGTCGCGCGCTGTCCGGGGTAGACTACTGCGGGCTTAGTTCCGGTCGTTCGCGGCAAGGTTCACAAATTGACGTCTCATCCGGTTGACCTTGGCAAGGTACGCCGCGACGAGGTGATCGCCGCAGTGTTCGCCGGCGGCCGGTTGGAAGCCGCGGCGCACGAAGGCCGGTCCGGGACCGGTGCCGCAGAGATGGATGAGAGCAGCGAGGTCTTGCTTCTGTTGCGGATTTGCCGTGCTCTTCGGCGCGGCCGCGAGAACTCTGGCAACGCCGCGATCCAGGGATACCGCAGTGAGTTCCGTGGCATGGCTCGGTAGCGTGCGAACATACAGGCTGTTGAACCAGCAGTCCGTCGCAACGACCGCGTGCTGGCGGATGCAATAGCTGTTCGCCTCCGCGAACGTAGCGTCAATCATCTGATAAAGGCCGACGGCACTCGAGGCGGGCTTGTAGATCGCGAGAGGATTCCAGCTCGGCCGCCAGCGCCAATAGGTGCGCGCCACCGGATTGCCCGAGCTCTCGGTCTGCGCCAGCGCCGCGAGCAGCTCAGGCGTGACGGTGTCGGTGGAGTAGGTGCGGAAATGTGCTCCGTACTGCCGCCAGGTCTCTGGCGGCTCCTTGTCGAGCGCGGTGCCAACAAGGAAGAACAGCTCGGTCGGTTTGCGGACAACCTGAAAAACAAGGTTAGCCAGCGGAAGGAGTGCGACGATCGTTGCGCCGACGATCGCAACCCGTATCGCGATCGGCATCGCACCCAGCTTCGCCCAAATCCAGCGCGCGCCGTGCCAGCCGCGAGCGAGCCGAATGGTCTTGGTCCAGTGTTGCCCAACGCGCCTCTTGCGAGCGGCGGGCCTGGTGGCGGGCAACGTGGACACGGAGATCGTTAGCCTGTGAGAAATCTGATGCGGCAGGAGCCGCGACGGTTGAGTGCGATGAACCCTGTCTCGAATTCGCGCCGGTGCGGCTCCTCTGCCGCGAGCCGAATGTGAAACGCGGAGCACATTAGAGCCGAAAGATTTCCAGTGTCCTGACGAACCGGCCAGGCGAGCGAGTTCCAACACGTGCCGGCGTTGTGCATCGGTCTTTGCCGGCGCCTTCGCTCCATTGAACGTTCAGTAAAGCGTTTTGCTAAACATCGGAAATAGTCCGGCTTCCGGTGCTCCCTCGATCCAGCCGGTGCGAAAACGTCCACGCGTACCAGACCGATGATCGCGGTCGACCAGCATACAAGCTGTTTTTGCTGCATCGCGGTACTGCGTCGACGGGCGCGCAATTCCCTTTGGGCTCGCGCGAAACCCGCTTGACGGCCGTCGAAATTTAGTAATACGTTTAGTTACTAAGAAAAACTAAACATCGCGCATCGAGCTGATGTGTGGGAGGAGCCTGCCCGTCCGAACAAAGGTTTCGGATGGATCTGTCTCGTTCTTCACCCATCGCTCCTCAACTCGGCTTCAGGTTCTTTGCGTCGCTCCGGCAGGGGGCGCGCAGCGTGGGTTAGATGCATCAACGAGAGAGGAAACGGACATGCGAAGCTTCAAATGGCTAGGTAGCTCTGCGGCGACGGCGGTCCTCGGGGCAGCGCTGCTCGGGGTATTCGGTGGAGGCGAGGCTGCAGCGCAGGGCAAGCAGCTTACGCTGTGCTGGGCGGCATGGGATCCCGCCAACGCGCTGGTCGAACTGGGCAAGGACTTCACCAAGCAATCCGGCATCGAGATGAAATACGAGTTCGTCCCCTGGACGAGCTATGCGGATCGCTTCCTCAACGAGCTGAACTCCCATGGCAAGCTCTGCGACCTGATCATCGGCGACAGCCAGTGGATCGGCGGCGCCGCCGAGAACAAGTGGTACGTCAAGCTCAACGATTTCTTCGCCAAAGAGAAGATCTCGATGGACGACTTCGTCCCGGCGACCGTTGTCGGCTACTCGCAATGGCCGAAGAATTCGCCGAACTACTGGGCGCTGCCGGCAATGGCCGACGCGGTGGGCTGGACCTATCGCAAGGACTGGTTCTCGCGTCCCGAGATTCAATCGGCGTTCAAGGCCAAGTACGGCCGCGATCTGGCGCCGCCGAAGACCTATGACGAGCTGAAGCAGATTGCCGAGTTCTTCCAGGGCCGCGAGATCGACGGCAAGAAGGTCTATGGCGCCTACATCTTCACCGAGCGCGGCTCGGAAGGCATCACGATGGGCGTGACCAACGTGCTCTACAATTACGGCTTCGGCTACGACAATCCGAAGAAGCCGTACCAGATGCAGGGCATCGTCAATTCAGCTGACGCCGCCAAGGGGCTCGAATTCTACAAGGAGCTCTACAAGTGCTGCACCGCGCCGGGCATGACCAACGCCTACATGCAGGAAGGGCTTGATGCCTTCAAGTCCGGCCAGGTGGCGATGCAGATGAACTGGTTCGCCTTCTTCCCCGGCCTCTACAAGGATCCGAATGTCGGCGGCGACAAGATCGGCTTCTTCGTCAATCCGGCCGGTCCGAAGGGACACTTCACCCAGCTCGGCGGGCAGGGCATCTCGGTGGTAGCGACCTCCGACCGCAAGGACGACGCGCTCGCCTACATCAAGTGGTTTGCGCAGCGCGCCGTGCAGCAGAAATGGTGGCAGATCGGCGGCTACTCGGCGCTGAAGGCGGTGGTCGACGCGCCGGACTTCCCGAAGAGCGCGGCGTTCGCGCCGCAATTCCTGGAGTCGATGGGCATCGTCAAGGACTTCTGGGCCGAGCCGTCCTACGCGCAACTGCTGCTCGACATGCAGAAGCGGGTGCATGACTACGTCGTCGCCGACAAGGGCACGTCGCAGCAGGCGCTCGATCTCCTGGTCAAGGACTGGACCAAGGTGTTCAAGGAGCAGGGCAAGGAAGTCGCCTCGCAATAGGTCCGCGACCACGCGACTTCACCGAACTGGCTTCCCCGGGGCGCCGCCTCGGGGACGCCGATCCAGCCAGCCGATGGGACAGATGACCACGATCCTGCAACCCGATCATGCTATGATCCCGGGCGTGAACGAGCCCGCCAAATCCCGCGCCGCGCGGCGTGTCCGTGGCCTGTCGGACCGCACCATTGCGTGGCTGTTCGTTGCGCCGACGATCGCGCTGCTGCTTGCGATCAACATTTTCCCGCTGATCTGGATGATCCGGCTATCCTTCACCAGCCTCAACCTCAGCATGTCCTATCTGCCGCTGCGGTTCGTCGGCCTCGACAATTTCAGCGATATCCTCACCGACGAGGACGTCTGGACCCGGCTGCAGACCACGGCGCAGTTCGTGATCTCGTCGGTGGCGCTGCAGGTGGTGGTCGGATTTGGCCTTGCGCTCCTGATCAACCGCCAATTCCGCGGCCACAGCTTCTGGACCACGATCATCCTGCTGCCGATGATGCTGTCGCCGGCGGTGGTCGGCAACTTCTGGACGCTGCTGCTGCAGCCGCAGATCGGCCCGTTCAACTATCTGATCAGCCTGTTCACCGGCGTGCCGCCGAGCTCGTTCAGCATGACCGGGCAGGTATCGCTCGCACCGTGGACCATCGTGCTGGTCGATACCTGGATGTGGGCGCCTTACGTGATGCTGATTTGCCTCGCCGGGCTGCGCTCGATTCCCGATTACATCTATGAGGCCGCCGAAGTCGATCGTGCCTCGCCCTGGCGGCAGTTCTGGTCGATCACGCTGCCGATGACGGTGCCGTTCCTGATGCTTGCGGTGCTGTTCCGCGCGATCGAGAACTTCAAGATGTTCGACATGGTCAATCTGCTGACCTCGGGAGGACCAGGATCGACCACCGAACTGGTGTCGATCACGCTGAAGCGCGCGGCGTTCGAGAAGTGGCGCACCGGCTATTCCTCCGCGCTCGCCATCATCCTGTTCGTGACCGTGTTCGGTGCCGCCAACATCTACGTCAAAGCGCTCAACAAGGTGAAGCAACGATGACCGCTGCTGTTGCCAAATCTGGCCTGGCCAAATCCACCGCGCACTCGATCGTCGAGGCCTCGCCGCGCACCAAGGCGTTCGCCGGCACCCTCGTCATCCTCTATGCGCTGATCACGATCCTGCCGCTGCTCTGGATCGTCGCCACCGCCTTCAAGTCGCAAAGCGATGCCATCGCCTATCCGCCCAAGGTGATCTTTGAGCCGACACTCGAAGGCTATGTCAACCTGTTCACCGTGCGCACCCGCCAGACACCTGATTTCATCGCCAAGTTGCCGGCGCCGGAGACCTGGTATGACAAGCTCGTGCGCAAGCATGATATGGTGATTGCCGGACCGTCCAAGGTCGTGCCGCGCTTCGTCAACTCGCTGATCATCGGCTTCGGTTCGACCTTCCTCGCCGTCTTCCTCGGCACGCTCGCGGCCTACGCGTTCTCCCGCTTCCGCATTCCGCTGGCCGACGATCTCTTGTTCTTCATCCTGTCGACGCGGATGATGCCGCCGGTCGCAGTCGCGATCCCGATCTATTTGATGTACCGGCAGCTCAATCTGACCGACACCAGGCTCGGCATGATCCTGCTCTACACCGCCGTGAACGTCTCGCTCGCGGTCTGGCTGCTCAAGGGCTTCATTGACGAGATCCCGCGGGAGTACGAGGAGGCGGCTTTGGTCGACGGCTATACGCGGCTGCAGGCACTGCGCAAGGTCGTGCTGCCGCAGGCCGTCACCGGAATTGCGGCGACCGCGATCTTCTGCCTGATCTTCTCCTGGAACGAGTACGCGTTCGCGGTTCTGCTGACCAGCGGCGAGGCGCAGACCATGCCGCCCTTCATCCCCTTCATCATCGGTGAGGGCGGTCAGGATTGGCCGGCGGTTGCCGCCGCGACCACGCTGTTCGTCGTCCCGATTGTCATGTTCACCGTGTTGTTGCGCAAGCATCTGCTGCGCGGCATCACCTTCGGAGCGGTGCGCAAATGAGCGGTTCTGCGGTTGCCCGGGGAGGCAAAGGGGCACTCCATCGCTTTTTCCAGCGGAGCCGCTGGGAGGCCGTTGCGATGACCCTGATCGGGGGCGGCATCTTCATGCTGGTGCAGCCCTGGTCGATCGATCTGTACAGCTATTCTTTCGTGACGATTCTTGCCGGCACGGTCGGCTACGTCATCGTCAGCCATTTTCCGGAATAGGGCCATGGCACAGATCCGCATCGAGAACCTGCGCAAATCGTTCGATCAGTTCACCGCGGTGGAAGGCTCGACCTTCACCATCGACGACGGCAGCTTCTTCGCGCTGCTCGGCCCCTCCGGCTGCGGCAAGACCACCACGTTGCGCATGATCGCCGGCCTCGAGCTGCCGACCGAGGGCAAGATCCTGCTCGACGGCGAGGACGTCACCTTCCACCGCGCCGCCGCCCGCGACATCGCCTTCGTGTTCCAGCTGTTTGCGCTCTATCCGCACATGAATGTCGGGCAGAACATCGGCTTCCCGCTGAAGTGCCAGGGCATGGCGAGGCACGAGATTCGCGAACGGGTGCAGGAGACCGCGCGGATGCTGCGGATCGAGCATCTGCTGTCGAGCAAGACATCGAAGCTCTCGGGCGGCGACCGCCAGCGCGTCGCGCTCGGGCGTGCCATGGTGCGGCGCCCGAAGGCGTTCCTGATGGACGAGCCGCTGGGTGCGCTCGACGCCGAGTTCCGTCATCTGATGTGCGGTGAGCTGCGCGACCTGCACGATCGCATCAAGGCGACCACGGTTTATGTCACCCACGACCAGCTCGAGGCGATGTCGATGGCCGACCAGATCGCGATCATGAACAAGGGGCGCGTCGAGCAGATCGGCACGCCGCAGGAGGTCTATGACCGGCCCGCCAGCATGTTTGTCGCGGACTTCATCGGCTCGCCGCCGATGAATTTCCTGCGCTTCGAGGGCGGCCTGCGATCCGGTGACCGGGCGATCGATTTCCACGACACCAGGCTCGCGGTGCCCGAGATCCGAGAAGACCGCGCGAGCGCACCGCTGGCGCTCGGGGTTCGTCCGGAGCATATCCGTTTCGCCGACGCTGGATCGGTTCGCGGCGAGGTCTTCGGCGCGGAATATCTCGGCACCACGCAGATCGTCACCGTCGACACGGCGTATGGGCGTGTCGCCGCGCGGCTGCCGTCCAGCGCCTCGGTGCGGATCGGCGAGACCATCGGCCTCGAA
This sequence comes from Bradyrhizobium sp. 26S5, assembly GCF_036923295.1. Lineage (NCBI taxonomy): Bacteria > Pseudomonadati > Pseudomonadota > Alphaproteobacteria > Hyphomicrobiales > Nitrobacteraceae > Bradyrhizobium > Bradyrhizobium sp. 26S5. Next base: position 3,783,083 of record NZ_CP145948.1, read on the forward strand.
TTCAACTCCGAGCGGCTGGCGCTGTTCGATATCGGCAGCGGCCTTGCGATCAGGACCGCCAGCGAGGAGGGCGTGCGCCATGGCTGACGTCAGCTTGCGCAATATCAGCAAGCGCTTCGGCGCGGTGGAGGCGGTGCGCGACCTCTCGCTGACGGTGGGCGACGGCGAATTCCTCGTCCTGCTCGGGCCGAGCGGCGCCGGCAAGACCACGACGCTGCGGCTGATCACGGGGCTGGAGAGTCCCGACGCCGGCTCGGTCATGATCGACGGGCGCGACGTGACGCATGATCCGCCGGGTGCGCGGGACATCGCGTTCGTGTTCCAGCAATATTCGTTGTATCCGCATTTGTCGGTCTATGACAATTTGGCGTTCCCGTTGCGCTCTCCTGCGCGGCGCGTGCCGGAGCCGTTGATCCGCAAGCGCGTCGAGCAGACCGCGGAGCTCTTGCATATCGCCAGCAAGCTGAACAACCGTGCCACCCGCCTGTCCGGCGGCGAGATGCAGCGGGTCGCGATCGGCCGCGCGCTGGTGCGCGATCCCTCGATCTATCTGATGGACGAGCCGCTGTCGTCGCTGGATGCAAAGCTTCGCGCCGAGCTGCGGCTCGAGCTGAAGCGGATCCAGCTCGAACTCGGCGCCACCATCCTGTACGTGACCCACGACCAGGTCGAAGCCATGACGATGGCATCAAGGATCGGCGTGATCAGGGACGGCCAATTGCTTCAGCTCGGCACGCCGAGGGAGATCTACGAAAATCCCTCCTCGAGCTACGTCGCTTCGCGGCTCGGGACGCCGCAGATCAATTTCCTGCCGGCGCGGCTGCTGTCCGATGTGGCGATGCCGCCGGAAACCGAGACGGTGGGCATCCGCACCGAGCACCTGCAGATCGCCACGCGCAATGGCGGGCAGATGATCGGGCGGGTGCATCGGGTCGAACACCTCGGCGAGCAGAATCACGTTCACCTGGACTATAAGGGCGAAACGCTGGTGACGCTGGCGGATCCGCATCAGCCGCTGCGGGCCGGCCAGGAGGTCGAATTGCAACTGGTGCGTCCGCTGTGTTTCGACCGTGCCGGGCAGCGCGTCGGCGCGATGGTTCAATAGAGGCGTAAGAGGTTCAGATCAATGTCGGTGCAACCCGAGACGTTCAAGTCGCTGCTTAAGGCCGCCGCCGAGCAAGTCATCGCCAGCGCGCCGGAGCTCACGAGCCTGGACCAGGCGATCGGCGACGGCGACCACGGGACCAACATGAAGCGCGGCTTCGAAGCCGTGCTCGGCAAGCTCGATGCCATCTCGGCGCAGCCGCTCGACGAGGCGTTCAAGACGATCGGCAAGACCCTGGTCATGACGGTTGGCGGCGCCTCCGGCCCGCTCTATGGCAGCTTCTTTCTCGCCGCGGGCGAGGCGTTGTCGCACGACAAGCACCTGCCTGATGATCTCGCCGACGTGTTCGGCAGCGGCGTGAACGCTGTAAGCGCGCGCGGCCGCTCGCAGGCCGGCGAGAAGACGATGCTGGATGTGCTGGTTCCGGTGCTGGAGACGCTGAAAACGGGCGTCGGCCAGCCCGATCTGATCGCGCGGGTACGCAGCACCGCGGCTGAAGCGGTCGAGCGCACCGCGCCGATGCTGGCCACCAAGGGGCGGGCGTCGTTCCTCGGCGCGCGCAGCGTCGGCCATGTCGATCCAGGGGCGCGGTCGAGCTGTGTTCTTGTGCACGCGGTGTGCTCCGGCCTGGAGGCACGGCAATGACCGACACCGTGGGGATCGTGATCGTCTCGCACTCGCGGGACATCGCCAAGGGAACTGCCGACATGGTGCGGCAGATGGTCGGCAGCGAGGTCAAGGTCGCCTTCTGCGGCGGCAATCCCGATGGCGGTCTCGGCACCAGCGTGCCGCTGATCATCGACGCCATCAACGACGCCTGGTCGTCGAAAGGCGTTGCCGTGCTTGTCGACCTCGGCGGCGCCGAGACCAACAGCGAAATGGCGGTCGAGATGTTGGAGCCGGCGCGGCGCGATCTCGTTGTCGTCTGCAACGCGCCGATCGTCGAGGGCGCCGTGATGGCGGCGACGGAAGCCGCGGGCGGAAGCTCGCTGGCCCAGGTCAAGGCCGTGGCCGAGGAACTCTCTGCCGACTGAGGCGTCGGCGAAGTGATGATGGATGATGAGCATGCTTGATAAAGCGGACGAACAGATCTTCACCGGCAATGTGCGGCTGGTGCATGCGGTCGGCATGCACGCGCGCCCCGCGGTCAAGCTGACCAAGCTCGCCAAGAAGTTCCAGGCCCAGATCTCCGTGCGGGTCGCGGACGCGCCGGAATGGATCAATGCCAAGAGCGTGGCCAAGATCATGGCGATGCGCGCGGCACACGGCAGCACGATCGAGATCAAGGCCTCCGGCAGCGATGCCGAGGCTGCGGTCGCCGCGCTGGTCGATCTGATCGCAAGCGATTTCCCGGATGGAGCACCGTAGCATGCAGGGCGGCGCTGCAGGGCTGGCCTACCGCGGCAGGACCGCCTCGATCGGCTTTGCCCACGGCCCGTTGATCCGTGTCGACGCGGGCGCGGCCGGCGAGCGAGTGGCCGGCACGCTGGTCGAGGAGGCGCTGGCGCTGCGCAATGCGATCGACGTCGCGAGCGGGCAGATCGCCGATCTTGCCGCCAGCGCCGGCGGCGAAGCCGCGCAGATCCTCGAATTCCAGGTCGCGCTGCTGGAGGATGAGGATTTGATCGAGGCGATCTTCGGCTCGATCGGCGAGGGACGTCCCGCCGATATCGCATGGCGCTCGACGCTCGACGCCCACATCGCCGACTACAATTCCGCACCGGACGACTATCTGAAGGCGCGTTCCTCTGATCTCGCGGATTTGCGCGACCGGGTGATCCACATTCTGCGTGGCGACCAGGACCAGCCGCTGAAGATCCCGAGCGGGGGCGTGGTCTGTGCCGACGATCTGCCGCCATCGCGATTCCTTGAGATTGACTGGTCCGGCGGCGGCGGCCTGGCGCTGTTGCGCGGCAGCCCGACCAGCCATGTCGCGATGCTGGCGCGGGCGCGCGGCATCCCGATGGTGGTGCAGCTCGGCGCCATTCCGGATACCGGCACCACGGCGCTGCTCGACGGCGAAGGCGCGACGCTGGAGCTCGATCCCAGCGTCGAGCAGGTCCGTACCTTCGAGAAGCGGCGCGACAGCCATCGCAAGAGCAGGGCATCCGCGCGCGCGATCCTGCGGCGGCCGACGGCCTCGTGGCGCGGCGAGCACATCAAGCTCCTCATCAACATCCAGCGCGTCGAGGATCTCGAGCATGCCGACGCGCAATATGCCGACGGCATCGGCCTGATGCGCACCGAGTTCCTGCTCGCCGGGCGGAGCGATCTGCCGGACGAGGAGACCCAATTCCAGGCCTATGACGAGGTGGTGCGTTGGGCCGGCCAGCGGCCCGTCACCATCCGTACCTTCGATGCAGGCGGCGACAAGCCGGTGCCGGGCTTCACGCTGGACGGCGAAGCCAATCCGTTCCTCGGGGTGCGCGGCCTGCGGCTGTGCCTTGCCCGGCCCGAGATCTTTGCGGTTCAGCTTCGCGCGCTGGCGCGGGCCGCGGTGCGCGCCAATCTCAAGGTCATGTTCCCGATGGTCACGTCGGCGGACGAGCTCGAGGCGGGGCGGAAGCTGTTCGCCGATGTCGTGCAGCGCTTGCAGGCGGCCGGCATTGCCGCAACGCTTCCCGAGCTCGGAATCATGGTCGAGGTTCCGGCGGCGGCCCTCGCGATTGCGAGCTTCAAGGCGTCCTTCTTCTCGATCGGCTCGAACGATCTCGCGCAATATGTCCTGGCCTGCGATCGTTCCAACGGAGCTCTCGCCCCCCTGATGGACCCGCTGCATCCCGCAGTGCTCGAACTGATCGCGCGGACCGCGGAGCATGGGCGGCGCGCCGCGATCAGCGTCAGCCTGTGCGGCGACATGGCGGGCGATCCGCGCTGTCTGCCCGCCCTTTTGAATTGCGGTCTGCGCGAACTCTCCGTCAACGCATCGGCGCTGGCGCAGATCAAGCAGACCATCGACCGGCTGAGCGGTGGAGGTACCCTTGGCTGATACGGCGGCCGATGATGCGCCCGAAGCCGGTGCGGTTGCGGTCTACAAGCGCATCTTCAAGGAGGTGCTGGAGAGCCGTCCCTCCGGCATGCGGCTCCGGCTGGCCCATGCCATGGGGAAGAACCGCAGCTTCGTCAGCCAGATCAGCAATCCAGCCTATCCGGTGCCGATACCGGTGCAGCATCTCAACACGATCTTCGATGTCTGCCATTTTCCGCCGCAGGCGAAGACGGCCTTCCTTCGCGCCTATGCGCGCGCACATCCGCGTCGCGTCGGCCGGTTGAGCGAAGGTTCGCACGAGCGGGCGCTGACGCTGCATATGCCGGATCTCGGCAGCGCCAAGCGCAACGCCGAGCTCGACGCACTGCTGCAGGAGTTCACGCGGCGGCTGATTGCCATCATGCGGGAAAAATAGGCGAGAAACGCCGAACGGACGAAGCGGGGAGGAAACAATGAAGAAGTTCATCAATGCGGTCGACAACGTTCTCGCCGAAAGCCTCGACGGCTTTGCGAGCGCGCATGCCGACCTCGTCATGCTCGGCGCCGAGCGGAAATTCGTGCGGCGCCGCGAGCTGAACCCGAAGAAAGTCGCGCTGGTGTCGGGGGGCGGCAGCGGACATGAGCCGCTGCATGCGGGCTTTGTCGGCTACGGCATGCTCGACGCCGCCTGTCCCGGGCAGGTGTTCACCTCGCCGACACCGGACCAGATCGTCGAGGCGGCCCAGGCGGTCGCGGGCGACGCCGGTGTCCTCTTCATCGTCAAGAACTATGCCGGCGACCGCATGAACTTCGAAATGGCGGCCGAAATCGCCGAGGGCCGCATCGCGACCATCGTGACCGACGACGACGTCGCGGTCGAGAAGTCGACCTACAGCATCGGGCGCCGCGGTGTTGCCGGCACACTGATCGTCGAGAAGATCGTTGGTGCTGCCGCCGAGAGGGGTGCCGATCTGGCAGCCTGTGTCGCGCTCGGCGAGCGCGTCAACGCGCAGACGCGCTCGATGGGCGTTGCGCTGACGAGCTGCACCGTCCCGGCTGCGGGCACGCCGACCTTTGCACTGGGCGAAGACGAGATGGAGATGGGGGTCGGCATTCACGGCGAGCCCGGACGTCGCCGCGTCAAGCTGGCAGCGGCTGATACGATTGCCGCCGAGATGACGACGGCCATTGCGGAGGATCTCGGCGCGCGTGCCGGGGCCGAGGCGCTGCTGCTCGTCAACGGTTTCGGCGGCACGCCCACGATCGAGCTCTATTTGATGTACAACGCGGCCCGCCGGATGCTCGAAAGTCGTGGCCTGCGCATCGCCCGTTCGCTGGTTGGCAGTTACGTCACCTCGCTGGACATGGCGGGTTGCTCGCTCACCGTGAGCCTGCTCGATGCCGAAACGGCCGTGCTCTGGGACGCCCCCGTGCGCACGGCTGCGTTGAGATGGTAACCGCCGTCACCTTGGCGCGGCACGCGATCATTCGTGGGTAGCGCATCATCCGGATTGGAGTGATTTTCCGCCGTTCCGATTACGGTGTTGCGTTCGCCTTGACCGGCGGATCCTGCACGCCATAGCTGCCAAATGCAGCGGCGGTTTCGCTGATGTCGGCCTCGCTCAGCAATACCGGTCCACCGATCGCCAGGGAGAGATAATACTGCCGGGCGATGGTCTCGAGTTCGACCGCCAGCCACATCGCCTTGTCCAGTGATGTCCCCGTGGCGATCATTCCGTGATTGGCCAGCAGGCAGGCGGTGCGATTCTCAAGCGCGTTCAGCGCATGCTCGGACAGTTCCTTGGTGCCGAACCTGGCATAGTCGGCAACACGCACGTTCATGCCGCCAAAGGCCGCCATCATGTAGTGGCATGCCGGGATCTCCTTGCGCGCGATCGCCAGCACGGTGGAATAGGTCGCATGGGTATGGACGATGCCTCCGACGTCGGGTCGTGCTTTCATGATGTCGAGATGGAAGCGCCATTCGGTGGAGGGCTTGAGCGGGCCCCGCCATGATCCGTATTCGCCTTCGATCGGCATTGCCGCGATCGTATCGGGCGTGAGCAGGTCGTAAGGCGTTGCCGACGGTGAAATCAACATGGTGTTACCGTGGCGGGCGGAGATATTTCCGGACGTGCCCTGGTTCAGCCCCGTGGCATTCATCCAGCGGCATTTCGCGATGATCGCCTCACGCAACTGAAGTTCGCTGTCGGTCATGGTCGGCTCCTGAAGGTCGGCGCGGAGAGCGCTCAGTATTTTTGTCGAGTCGGCGTGATGCAGATTTCCTGCACCAACGCCTTTTGCGGAAGGTTGTAGGCGTCGAGGATCAGATCGCCGACGTGCTCGGCCCCGATGCCGCCGCCGATCGCCGCCTTGTTTGCGTCATAGCTGGCACGTGTCACCGGATCCTTCACGCCATCCAGGACCTCGGTCTCGATGATTCCCGGTGAAATGACGATCACGCGAACATCGTAGGCGGACAGATATTCGCGAAGGCTCTCGGAGACGCCGTGGACGAAATATTTGGTCCCGCAATAGACCGTGTGATCGGGATAGACCTTGCGTCCGGCGATCGAACTCATCATGACGAGCGTACCGTGGCGACGCTCCATCATGCCCGTCATGACGGCATGTACGCTGTTCATGACACCGTTGACGTTGATGGCGATCATTTCGTCCCAATCGGCGGGGTCCTGCCTGCCGATGTCACCTAGCCTTGCGATGCCGGCGTTGGCGAACATCATATCCACGGGGCCGAATCTTGCTTCGGCGTCTCGCACCGCCGCGGCCAGCATCGCGCGATCGCGCACGTCCACCTTGCGGCAGACCGAATTGGGCAGACCCATGGCTTCCAGCCGTTCGATCCGGCGGGCCATCAGCAGCACGGGGTGGCCGGCCGCGGAGAAGGCGCGGGCGGTCGCTTCTCCGATGCCGGAGCTCGCCCCGGTCACGGCGACAAGCGGCTTTGCGGTCATGTCACAGGCCTCCCTCTCAAAGTTCGCCCTGCGCAAACGCCTCCAGCGTCCCGGCGTCTGCGGCAATGTCGAGGAACGAAAAGCGGTTGCGCATCTCGCGGCAATGCACGATGGCCTCGCGGTAGAGGTCGACGGGCACAGCCAGTTCGGTCGCCGTCGTGGCGCCGCCCGCAGCCGACAGCAGTCGCTTCATCTCGCCGACCGGGATTGCGAACCCGGCGAGCTCGCGCCGCAAGTCAGGCCACGTGTCGTCGAGCTTGCGGTTGAACGCGATGGCGCCGTCGCGATCGAAAGCCTTTTTCTTCAGCTCCGCCAGGCATTGCGATGCGACTTCATCGCCAAAGCGGCGGGCCATGCCGGCGGCGTCGATGGGGGTGGCGTGAACGGAAGGCGGCTGATTGCTGGCAAGCATGTGCTGCTGCAGGCGCGCCATGCTCAGCGACGCGATGCCGACTTGCTGGCCGTGCAGGCTGCCTGGATGCCGCGCTCCCGCGAAGCAATCGATGTAATGCGAGATCTGGTGTTCACCCATCGAACCATGGTGCGAGATGCCGGTGAACGAGATGCCCAGTCCGCACAGGGTTAGCACCCGATAGAGATAACCCATCGCCTCGATATCGCCCTTGGGCAGGTTCGAGGCGCGCTTGTTGAGCTCGATCTCGTCGACGGCCTGGATCGTGTAAGGCTCATGAAAATACGCCGTGCCCAACAGCCGGTGCGACATCCACCAGTCGCTTTGAGCGACCGAGCGGGCGAGGCAGTCGGCGAAACCGGAGGCGGCGAGATAGGCCGGCGCCGCGGCGGACACCTTGAGATCGACGAAAAAGCCGGCAGGTGTGTGCGAAGGCAGCGACACCTTCAAGCCGCTGTCGAGGGTGAGCGAGGCGGTGGAGGAGGTATATCCGTTCATCGAAGCGGCGGTTGCGAACACGCAATAGCGCCGCCCGTCGAGACCGGTGACGTACTTGCAGAGGTCGTTGACGGTACCTGAGCCGACGGCAACGACGGAATCGAATCCGCGCAGTCTCTCGGTCAGATTGCGAACCTCGGCCATGTCGGCGTGCGGACGGTCGAGAACAACAGCCTCGACGGGACCGATCTCGCGCAGTGCCCTTGCAATCCGCGCGCCCAACGCGTCGTAGGTCGCCTGATCGGCGACCAGAGCAAGGCTGTGCCCCAGCTTCAGGGACGCAACCAGCTCGGCCTCGCGGCCCTCGAGGCTGTCTTCAATCACGATGGAATCGTAGGGCACTTTCACGCGGGCGCCGGTCAGCGGATTGGTCCAGCGACCAGCCACTAAATCGTCGATCAGCGCGGTCCAGTTCGGCTTCGACATCGACAAAATCCCGCACAACGCTTCGGCGCCGCAGCACCGATCGTGACATTCGACAAAACTAATTGGCAATTAATCGAGCCAATTGACAATTGTCAACTCGATGTGCATTTTGTGTGACTGACGCCGAGGCCGGGATCGCCGATGACCAGGACGCTGCAACGCAAAGTGACGCCGCCGCGCATCAAGCGCCGGGCGTTGTCGATTCCTGCAGAGTTCGACAGTGATCCCGTCGTGTGGGCTGCCTGGCTTTACTACGAGGAGGGCATGACGCAGGAGGAGGTCGCTGATCAACTCGGCGTCTCGCGCGCGTCGGTGGTGAACTTCCTGCAGGAGGCCCGCGACCGAAACATCGTCACTATCGCGGTCTCGTCACGGCACTTGCAGACCATCGGTCTCGCACGCGAAGTGGCCGACGCTTACGGCTTGTCCAACTGCCTCGTCGTGCCTGATGATGGAGGCCGGCTGCCGGTGCACGAGCGGATCGGCATGGCCGCCGCGCGATTGCTGATCGAGCGGTTGCAGCCCGACGATGTGCTCGGCGTTTCCTGGGGCCGCACGGTGCAGGCCTTGTCGGCCGCGCTGCCCGAGATGAAGCTGCCGGGTGTGACCGTCACCCAGATCACCGGCTGCTCGATCGGGACGACGGAATTTTCGCCGGAACTGTGCACCTCCAACATCGCCAACAAGCTTGGCGCGCGATGCGTCAATCTGCACGCCCCCGGCATCGTCTCGACCGCGCAGATCAAGCGCCTGTTCATGCAGGAGCCGGCGTTGGTCGAGACCTTCAAGATCATCCACTCGAGCAACAAGGTGCTGTTCGGCGTCGGCAGTGTGGATGACGCGGGTACCGCGATGCGCAGCGGATACATGACGCCCGAGAAGATCGAGCCATACCTCGCGCGCGGTGCGGTCGGTGTGGTGAGCGGACGTTTCATCGACCGGGACGGCAAGCCGATCCTCGGAGCGCTCGACAATCAGATGATCGGCCTCACGCTCGACGAGATTGCCAAGGTGCCGGAACGAATCTGCATTGCCGGCGGCACCGACAAGATCGACGCGGTCTACGCGGCGCTCAACAACAACTACGCGACGATTTTGGTGACCGACGTGGCAACGGCGAGAACGCTGGTGCCGCGTGCGGCTCGATCTCACCGAGCCGGAGTATCACGCCGGCCCTGATCCAACACAGCGAACCGGGCCGCAGAGCCCGGCGCCGAGAAAAAAGCGATGCGCGAGGAAACGTCAATGGTTTCGCAGCAGGTGCCAAGTCTGGCCGTCGACGTGCCGGTGTCCGGCACGGAGCGTCGCCGGGTTTGGCCGCGATTTCTGACCTCGGAACATCCGTTCCCCTGGCTGGCGCCGATCACCGCGTTGATCCTGGCGTTCGGGGTCTATCCGCTGCTCTATGCGCTGTGGCTGACGTTCTTCAAGCGCAACCCGGTCACCCGCCTGAACGTCTTCAACCCGACCTGGAACTGGGGAAAGCTGTTCGCCGATGAACGGGTATGGGGCGCGATCGGTCACACCTATCTGTACACGATCAGCGCCCTGCTGATCGAACTGGGCCTTGGCCTTGCCATCGCATTGCTGCTCGACAGCGACCGCAGGGGGTATGGGCTGCTGCGCGCGCTGATGACGCTGCCGCTGGTGGTGCCGCCTGCCGTCACCGGCATGATGTTCCTCCTGATGCTGGACGGATCGTTCGGCGTATTGAGCACGGGCCTCGTTTCGCTGGGGCTGTGGTCGCCGCAACATCCGATTCTCGCCTCCAGTGGTTCTGCACTGGCCGGCGTCCTGCTGGCCGATATCTGGCAGTGGACGCCGTTCATGGTGTTGATCATGCTCGCCGGGCTGCGCGCCTTGCCGAAGGAACCGTTCGAGGCTGCCGCCATCGACGGAGCGACGGCGAGTCAGGCCTTCTTCCGCCTGACCTTGCCGATGCTCTCCAGGATCATCGCGTTGGCCGTCCTGATCCGCGGCGTCGACCTGTTCCGGATCTACGACTACGTGAAGGTGATGACGGACAGCGGGCCCGGCACCTCGACCGAGACGCTGACGTCGTACGCCGGCACCATCTATTTCAAGAACGCCGACTTTCCCTACGCCTCGACGATCTCGCTGTTCACGCTGCTGCTGGTGATCGTCACCTCAAGCATCTTCATCAAGCTGTTCAAGGTGCGGTTCTGATGCAGGAAACATTCCTCCAGAAGCGTTTGCGCGATGTGGCCGCCGTGCTCGTGGTCGGCATGTTCATGTTTCCGCTGTTCTGGTGGGCGCTGACGTCGTTCAAGCCCACCTCGGCGATCTTCAACAAGGACGAGATCGTCTGGTTCAATTTCAAGCCGACGCTGGTCAACTACGCCGTCACGATGCTCGGCAAATCACGGGCCGAACTGGCCATCGATTCCGGCAACACGTTCGGGGTCGGGGGTGCGAGTTCGTATGACAGTCGCCAAACCATCATCGACTCGCTGATCATCGCGGTGGGAGCCACCGCGCTGACGCTGCTGCTGGCGGTCATTGCGGCGTACGCATTGTCGCGGATGCGCTTTCGCTGGCGGCACGCCTATCTGAACTGGATCCTGTCGCAGCGCTTCATGCCGCCGATCGCAATCATCGTGCCGGTCGTCTTCATGTTCCACTATCTGTCGCTGCTCGACACCCGGCTTGGCCTGATCATCGTGGATACGCTGATCAACTTGCCGATCGCCGTGCTGCTGATGAAGTCATTCTACGATGACGTTCCCGTCGACGTCGATGAGGCCGCCATGATCGATGGCGCCACGCGATTGCAGATCTTCTGGCGCGTCGTCCTGCCGATGGTCAAAGGCGGCGTCGCAGCCACCGCCGTCCTCTGTTTCATCTTCTCGTGGACGGAATTCCTGATGTCGCTGTTCCTGACCAATTCGATACGAACATTGCCGGTCAGGATCACGACCTTCGTCACCTCGACAGGCTCGGAATGGGGATTCATCGCGGCTCTCGGCACGACAGCCGTGATCCCGAGCTTCATCTTCATCTTGCTCGTCCAGAAGCAGCTTGTCCGCGGCCTGACCCTCGGGTCTCTCAAGGAGTAGGCGCGCGGACCGAGACCAGAAAGTCAACAAAACATCGGGAGGAGTGCAATGAGTTTCAAGAAATTCGACCAGCAGACGTTCATTGTCGACACCGCGAACGCCTATACCAACGGGCAAATCTCGAAACGCGAATTTCTGCGCAAGCTGGGACTGGCCGGTGTCGGATTCTCGGCCTTCAGCCTCGGCATGCTCGGTAACCCGCGCGGCCTGCGCAAGGGCAGTCTGCTCGGCACCCCGGCCTATGCCGACGGCCTGCCGGACAACCAGGCCAAATGGCTGAAGGAGGTCGGCAGCAAGTTCAAGGGCGCCAAGATCCGTTATTCGACGGAATCGACGCCGCCCTCGGTGATCCTCAACCAGATCAAGAAGGAGTTCACCGATCCGACCGGTATCGAGGTCGAGGTCGAGATCGTGCCGCTGGAGCAGGTGCTCGCCAAGGCGACGCAGGACGTGCAGGGCCAGCTCGGTTCCTACGACCTCTACTACCTCGATCAATCCTGGATCTCGATGTTCCAGCCCGATTGCATCGATCCGGTGGCCTACTACAAGGACAAGCCGGAACTGGCGATGCCCGATTTCGATTGGGACGATTTCTCCAAGCCGCTCGTCAAGAATGTCGCCCAGGTCGACGGACAATGGATGGGCATTCCCTTCGACATCCCGATCTTCACCCTGATGTACCGCAAGGACATCCTGGAGAAGCACAAGATCGCGGTGCCGACCACCTACGAAGACTACCTCGCCGCCGCCAGGCAAATCACCGAGGCCGAGAAGGGCAACGGCATCTTCGGAACCGGCCTGCAGGCCAAATCCGGGCACTATTCGCTGGAGTGCGACTGGAGCCAGGCGGTGTGGGGCCATGGCGGCTCGATCTTCAACAAGAACAAGAAATTCTCCGGTAACGACGAGCAGGGCATTGCCGGCCTGAAATGGTACCAGGACCTGTTGAAGGTCTCGCCGCCGAATTCGACAGCATCGACCTGGGACGGCCAGTTCGAGATGATGCATTCGGGCCAGATCGCGCTGGCGCAGAGCTGGGATGAGTTTTTCCCGGGCCTGGATGCCGACGATTCCAAGGTCAAGGGTCTGTGGGAGCCTGCCAAGCCGCTGACCGCCAAGAAGCTGCGCCCGGCCTCCGAGGCCGGCTTCAACGAGCAGCCGAACCTCGGCCATCAGGGCGGCTCGTGCATCTCGCTGTCGAAATACTCCAAGAACAAGGAGGCCGCGTGGATCTTCATGCAGTGGGGTTGCTGCAAGGAGATCATGACACGCTGCACGCTGCTTGGCGGCTTCGCACCGATGCGCAACTCCTCATTTGCCGATCCGCGCGTCAAGGCCAAGGCCAAGGTCGGCGCGGGCACCACGCGGCATCTGGAGACTGTGAAGTGGGTGATCGACAATGCGATGGCGACCGAGCCGCACATGGCGTTGTGGGCGGGTCTGTCGACCAACGAGATTCCAACCGAACTCGGCAAGCTGCTGACGGGCCAGGCCTATGGTGGCGATCCCAAGAAGTGCATGGACGCGCTCGCGAAGCAGATCGACGCCCAGGTTAAGGATGCCGGTCTGCTCTAGAGCGCTTTCGAGCGATGCGGACACCCGGTTGGTGTGAAGAAGACGCGTCAAAACAACGATCCAGAGCTCCGGTTCTGATTCAATCAGAACCGGAATGCTCTGGGTCCCGCGGAGCTAGACTTTGCGGAGGCGGCCGTGGTCGCCTCCGCGTCAATTGAATTGAGATGGCATGTCCAGAGATCTGGTGATCGGCATCGACAGTTCGACCTCGGCGACAAAGGCAATCGCCTGGGATCGCAGCGGACGTGCCGTGGCCGAAGGGCGCAAGGCGATCGGCCTTGCCAATCCGCAGCCGGGATATTTCGAACAGAACCCGGACGAGTGGTGGGATTCGACCGCGGCTGCCTTGCGCAGCATCACCGACCAGGTCGGTGCCGAACGGATTGCTGCAGTTGCGATTTCCAATCAACGCGAAACCTTCAGTGCGTTCACCGAGGAGGGGACCGCAATCAGGCCCGGCATGACCTGGCTCGACGAACGGGCGCGGCCGCAGGTTGTGCGCTTCGGCAAATCGTTCGGAGCCGAGCGCGTTCATGCCATTTCCGGCAAGCCCCTTGATGTACTGCCCTGCCTCTACCGCATCATCTGGATGGCGGAGCACGAGCCGGAGATCTTCGCGCGCGCCGCGCGCTTTGCCGAAGTCCACGGCTATCTGACGCATTGCCTGACTGGTCGATGGCGGACATCGACGGCCTCGGCCGATCCGACCGGGCTGCTCGATATGACGCGCAACGTCTGGTCCGCGGAGATCCTCGATGCCGCCGGCATTGCTATCGAGAAGCTGCCGGCGCTGATGCCGCCGGGCGCGCGGATGGGGGAGGTCACGCATGCGGCCGCGGCATTCACCGGCCTGTCGGCTGGAACGCCGGTCGTTGCCGGCGGTGGCGACGGCCAGTGCGCCAGCACCGGCGCCGGCGTCACGTCTCCGGGCAGCGCCTACATCAATCTCGGGACGGCGGTGGTCTCGGGAAGCTACGGTCGCAACTATGCCTATGATCGCGCCTTCCGCACCGAGAAGGCGGTGTGCGACGACGGCTACATCTACGAGCAGTGCATCCGCACCGGCACGTTCCTGGTCGACTGGATGGCGCGCGAGATGTTCGGGATCGATGCGACGGCGCAACTGAGTGTCTTCAAGGCGCTCGAAGCCGAAGCAGCGAGCTGTCCAATCGGCGCGGGCGGCGTCGTGGTGCTGCCTTACTGGCTCGGTTGCATGACCCCCTATTGGGATCCCTATGCGCGCGGCGTGATCGCCGGATTGTCGGGCTCGACCCGGCGCGGTGCGATCTATCGTGCCTTGCTCGAAGGCATCGCGCTGGAGGTTGCCGCTCAGGCCGAGAAGATCGCGTCGGCGACCGGCGGCGAGATCGGACAGTTCTCGGCGATTGGCGGCGGTTCGGACAGCGATCTCTGGCTGCAGATTTTGGCCGATGCCGCGGGCCGCCCCGTTGCGCGCTCGACCGCGCGCGAAGCCTCATCGCTCGGCTCGGCGATCGCCGCGGCCAAGGGCGCCGGCTGGTACGGCACCATCGCCGAGGCCGCCGCGGCGATGACGAGGCCGCCGGCACGGACATTCCGGCCTGAACCGGAGAATGTGGCACGCTACGCCGAATTGCGCACCATCCATGCCGACCTCTGGCCGCGGCTGCTTGACTGGAACGCCCGGCTTGCGTCGTTTGCGGAGGGCACACCGTCGTGAAGCCCATCGCAAGCTTTCCTGCGGAGACCGCTCGCCGCATCGTCTGCATCCTGACCGACATTGACGATACGCTGACCACCGACGGCCAGCTCCCTGCGGCTTCCTATGCCGCGCTGGAAAAGCTCCAGGGCGCCGGCCTCGCCGTCGTTCCCGTCACCGGCCGGCCGGCCGGCTGGTGCGACATGATTGCGCGGTTCTGGCCGGTCGACGGCGTGATCGGCGAAAACGGCGCGTTCTATTTCCGACACGATCCGGTGGCGCGGAAGATGGTTCGCAAATTTATCGCAAGCGAGCCCGAGCGCGCCGCCAATCGGCGCAGGTTGCTGGCGCTCGGCGAGCGAATTCTTTCCGAAGTGCCCGGCGCTGCGATCTCGGCCGATCAGCTCTACCGTGAGGCGGACCTTGCGATCGATGTCTGCGAGGACGTGCCGCCACTGCCGCGCGCCGCGGTCGACAGGATCGTCGGGCTGTTCGAAAGCGCGGGCGGGATCGCCAAGGTCTCCTCGATCCACGTCAACGGATGGTTCGGCAGCTACGACAAGCTGGCCATGACCCGGATCTTTCTGCGCGAAAGGCTGGGGCTCGATCTCGACGCGGCGAGGGACCGCATCGTGTTCTGCGGCGACAGTCCGAACGATGCGCCAATGTTCGGCTTCTTCCCCTACGCCTGCGGCGTTGCGAACGTACGGGATTTCGAAGGAGAGATGCCCGCAACGCCGGCCTTCATCGCCAGCAAGCGCGGCGGCGAGGGGTTTGTCGAAATCGTGGAACAGATCTTGTCGGCGAGGATGGGCGCGTAGGGAGAAGAACCAGCCATGGCATCGGTCACCATCAGCAATGTGCGCAAGTCCTACGGCAAGTTCGAGGTGCTGCACGGCATCGATCTCTCGATAGCCAACGGCGAATTCGTCGTGCTTCTGGGACCTTCCGGTTGCGGGAAGTCGACATTGCTGCGGATGGTCGCCGGGCTCGAGCCGATTACATCGGGCCAGATCAGCATCGGCAACGTCCTGGTCAACGATCTGCATCCCAAGGATCGCGACATCGCGATGGTGTTCCAGAACTACGCGCTCTATGCCCATCTGAGCGTGTTCGACAACATGGCGTTTTCGATGCAGCTCAAGAAGGTTCCGAAGGCCGAAATCAGGCGCAAGGTGGAGTGGGCCGCTTCGATCCTCAACTTGACGCCCTATCTCGACCGCCAGCCGAAGCAGCTGTCCGGCGGCCAACGTCAGCGCGTCGCGATGGGTCGCGCCATCGTGCGCGATCCAGCTGTATTCCTGTTCGATGAGCCGCTGTCGAATCTCGACGCGAAGCTGCGCGTGCAGATGCGAACCGAGATCAAGGAACTGCATCACAAGCTTGCCACCACCACCATCTATGTGACCCATGACCAGATCGAGGCCATGACGATGGCCGATACGATCGTGGTGTTGCGCGACGGCGATATCGAGCAGATCGGCAAGCCGTTGGAGATCTATGACCATCCCGCAAATCTGTTCGTCGCCGAGTTCATCGGATCGCCGGCGATGAATGTCCTGACCGGCGAGGTCGCCGCCGAGGCGGGACGCCCGGTGCTGCGCGCCAACGGCGTGACGCTACCCTTGCCCTCGGATGCAAATGTCAGTGCCGGTCAGATCGTCAAATACGGCATCCGGCCCGAGCATCTGCGGCCAGGCGCTGGCAGTGCAGGCTTTCCTGCCAAGGTCTCCGTCGTCGAGCCGACGGGCCCTGAAATTCACATCTATGCCGAGGTCGGCGCGCAGGAAGTCTGCTCCATCACGCAGGAGCGCATTGAATTGTCGCCGGGCGACGAGATCAGTTTGGTGCCCGCCCTCGACAGGGTTCGCCTTTTCGAACCCGAGACGGGCAAGGTCATCAACGGCCCGGCCGAGGTCAGGCCGCGCCCGCTGATGCGCGCCTAGATCGGGCGATCGGACTCCAATCTGTCCAGACAAGAAGACGGAGGAAAAGATGGTGGACTACGTCATCGTCGGCGCGGGATCGGCCGGATGCGTGTTGGCAAACCGTTTGTCGGCAGATCCGAAGACTGACGTCGTGCTGCTCGAGGCCGGCGGCAAGGACACCAATCCCTTCATCCACATGCCGGCGGGCTATCTCGCCCTGATGAAGTCCGGGAGTGTCGACTGGCATTACCATACGGATCCGCAGCCGCACCTGGACAACCGCGTGCTGTTTTGGCCGCGCGGGAAGGTGCTAGGGGGATCGAGCTCCATCAACGGGATGGTCTATATCCGGGGCCATGCCTCCGACTACGACTTGTGGGCTCAGCTCGGCAATCGCGGCTGGTCCTACAGCGATTGCCTGCCATACTTCATTCGGTCGGAAGGGCGGCAGGCCGGCGCCGACGATTATCACGGCGGCGACGGTCCGTTGCGGACGAGCCGGCTGCCGGAAATAACCCATCCGCTGACCAAGGCGTGGTTTGAAGCGGGCAAGCAAGCGGGTTTCCGCGCGACGGATGATTTCAACGGCGCCGAACTCGAGGGCTTCGGCCCGGTCGACAGCACGATCGCCGACAATCAACGCGCCAGTGCGGCCCGCTGCTACCTGCATCCGGTTCTCAACCGCCCCAATCTCAAGGTGATCACAAAAGCGCTCGGCTCACGCGTGCTCGTAGAGGGCGGGCGCGCCGTTGGCGTCGAGTACATCAGGAATGGTCAGGTACACACCTTAAGGGCCGAACGTGAGGTAATCCTGGCGGGGGGCGCGATCAACTCGCCGCAACTGCTCCAATTGTCGGGAATCGGCGATGGCGACCATCTGCGGTCGCTCGGCATAAAGGTCGTCCACGAGCTCAAGGGGGTCGGGCAGAACCTGCAGGATCATATTGCCTGCGGCGTGAAGCAGCGGTGCACCCAGCCGATCTCGTTTCTCAAGCACACCAAGCCATTGGGAGCCACCAAGGCCTTCATCCAGTACGTGCTGACCAAAACGGGCCCCGCGACGTCGCACGGCCTGGAAGCGATGGCGTTCCTCAAATCGAAACCCGATCTCATCGCGCCCGACCTGCAGTTTTTCTTCGTTCTGCTGATGTACAGCGATCATGGCCGCAAGATCACGAATGAGCACGGCTTCATGGCTTACTTCAACATCGCGCGCCCAGAGAGCCGCGGCAGCATCATGATCAAATCGGCCGATCCGTTGCAGCATCCCTCGATTCAGCCGAATTATCTGGAAGCGCCGGAGGATGTACGCAACATGCGCGACGGCATCCGGATCGGCCGGGAGATCATCGCCCAGAAGGCGTTCGATCCCTATCGCGGACAAGAATATGCGCCGGGTTCTGGCGCGGCGTCGGACGCGGACATCGACCGCTACGTCCGGCAAACCTCCGAAACCATCTATCACCCGGTCGGCACATGCAAAATGGGGTCGGATCCGCTGGCCGTTGTCGACGATCGTCTTCGTGTTCGCGGCGTTGAAGGACTGCGGGTCATCGATGCGTCCGTCATGCCGCGATTGGTCTCGGGAAACACCAACGCGCCAACGATCATGATTGCGGAGAAGGGGGCTGACTTCATCCTTGACCGCCAGGCTCTCGCAGCAAGTCCCGTGGAAACGGACAGTCGGCACGTCAGCGTGTAACCGACAACCGTGTGACGGAAGTTGCCGTCAGGCCCGGTTAGATTGGCGATCGCTTGTGGCGTCCGCGTCAGGTGTGCTTGTCCAGGCGGCGCTTGAGCAGGGTCAGGTGTTGCAGCAGGTCCGATTGCGCGACGGGCGAGAGCTCCCCGATCAAGGCGATCACCCATTCCTCATGCCGCCGCGCCATCCGGCCGAATTCCCTTGCGCCCTCCTGCGACAGACGCAAGCGGAAGGTACGGCGATCTTCGGAATCGACCTCGCGATGGATCAAGCCGTCGGCTTCCAGCTTCTGCACCAGCGCGGTGATGGCGCCGTTCGAAACCATCAAGAGCTGCGAAACCTCAGACATGGTCGCACCTCCAGGTTTGCGCTCGAGCTGCGCCAAAAGGTCGAAGCGGGCCAGCGTGGTGTTGAACTCCTTGCGCAGCCGGGCATTCAGGGTTTTTTCGATCCGGGTCGCGCAGGAGAGCAGCCGTAGCCAGATGCGCAGCTCGAGATGCGCGCCGTCGGACTCGTGTGCCGGCCCGACCGGCTGCAGCGGTGGCGGGCGCGCACTCTTCGGGGATCTGACCTTCCGTTTGGTCGTGGCATCCATTGCTGCGTCTCACCGAACCTAGATGGAAAGGGACCCGATGCTGGCTCCGCCACAGACGTAAAGCGTCTGCCCGGTGATGAAGTCTGCATCCGGCGAACTAAAGAAACTGACCGCGCGCGCAACATCGGTGGACTTGCCGAGGCGGCCGAGAGGAATCGACCGCGCCAGCGCTTTCGCGCGTTCGGATTCCGGCGACATCACGCTCTCGAACATTTCAGTGTCCGCGATTGGGCCCGGTGCCACGACATTGACCGTAATCCCGAACGGCGCGAGCTCCAGCGCCCATGTCCGCGCCATGCCGATGATACCGGCCTTGGTGGCCGAATAGACCGTGCGGGTGGCAGCCCCAAGCGCGGCGCGGGACGACAGCAGCACGATGCGGCCGAAGCGCGCCTGCTTCATGCTCGGCAGTGCTGCCTGCGCCAGCGCAATTCCGGCGCCGAAATGCAGCTGCGCCAAGGCGCCGACGTCCTCGTCCTCGACCTCTTCCAGCAGCTTGGCGCGGATCGCGCCCGCATTGTGAACGACATGGGTGATCGCAACCTTCGCGGCGATGTCAGCGGCCACCTGGCGTGTCGCCACCCCATCGAGCAGATCGACCTCGTATGAGGCGAGCCTCGGATGGCTCCAGTCGGGCTTTCGCCGCGACAGCGAGATCACGTCGTAGCCGTCGGCGAGGAGGCCTCGCGCGATCGCGGCGCCGATGCCGGTATTGCCACCGCTTACGATTGCCGTGTAGTTGGCCACGCTCATCGTTCCCTACATGAAGAGCTGGATGTTGCCGAAGGCAGCATCGCAATTGATCAGGTCGACCCGCTTGAGCTTGATCTTCAGCCGGCCGTTCTCGACGCTCAGACGATGCGTGGCCCAGGCCGCATAGAGCGTCTGCTCGTCATGGCGGGTCTCGACATAGTGCATCGGGGTCCAGGTGACGTAGCTGTTGGCAGCGACATCACGTGAATCGACCTGCGGGGTCTGCAGCACGTGATGGCAGCGGCTCTTGGGCTTCTGGCTGAAGGTCCGCGCGCCCTTGAGCCGCTCGACCCGGATCGACAGCAGCAGCTTGTCCTCGTACATCAGCGAGCAGGTCAGCCGCGGATCGGTCTGATTCCATTCCAGCGGCATCCAGTAGAAGGCGTCATCGGCGTACAGATCGAGCCACTCGTCAAAGCGCTGCTGATCGATCAACCGGGCCTCGCGGACCACGAAGTCGATCAACTCCTGATCGGTGGGAGCGGCACTCATGAGAGGGACCTCGGCTACCATGCTCATGTCACATCCCCATCGTCATGAACTTGGTCCAGGCCCGGAACTGGTGGCGCATCGGCCATTCGCTGGTCCCGTTGATCGCCACATTGGTCTGTCCGGCTTCGTCGGGGCTGTAGAGACGCTGCAGATTGACCCACTCATTGCCGTTCGAATGCAGGCCTTCCTGCGCGCGTTCATACATTTCGAGGTCGTCGTGGCCGACGATGGAGGTCGGTGCATTGATGAGACGGTTGTACATCAGCGTGCGCTCGAGCAGCATGTCGGGCGCGTCGACCAGCTGGAACGTCCAGGACTCGACCAGCGTCTTGTTGGCCGCGATCGGCTTGAATTGCCGTAACAGCTGGATCGGCCCCTTGATCATGATGTTGGGGAAATAAACCGTGTTGTGCCGGTTCTCGCCCAGGATCGCCTTGGCGCGGTCCTCGCCATAGGTCGCCGTCATCTTCTCGAAATACCCAGGTACTGCCGAATAGTCCGAATGGATCGAATGGTGCACGCCGGTGTGACCGTGGCCATTGTCCCAGATTCGGATGCCCATGTTCTCGAAGAACTCATATGGGCTCATGAACGGGGCGATGATCTCGACCGCCATCGGCTTTTTCGTGCCGGGAGGGGCTTTTTTCCAGACTTCGACCACGGTTCCGGCGGAGGACTCGTGCGCCACCATGGGATGGCAGGTGTCGGTCTGGTTCTCGACCAGCATCTTCCAATTGCAATTGTGCATGTAGCGCAGCACACCGCCGGCGACCTTGAGCTGACCGGCCGGCGAGCGGTCGATCATGTTGTCGAAGCTCGACAGGCTGTCGCCGAAGAACGCCTCGAAGTCGAGCCCGCCGTCATTGATCTTGGCAAACACGAAGCCACGGTAGTTGCGGACGTGGCGCACCGGCGTCATGCCGCGCGCGGCCTCGCTCTGTTCGAAGCCGGTGTCCTCGTAACCCTTCTTCAGGGGGATCGCGAGCAGCGAGCCGTCGGTCTTGAAGCTCCAGGCATGGTAGGGGCAGCGGAAGAACTTTCCGGTATTGCCGCAGGTCTCGGACGTGATGCGCGTGCCCTTGTGGGGACAACGATTGTGCAGCACCCGGACCGTGCCGTCGGTGTGACGGACCAGCAGGACCGGCTGGGTGCCGATCGTGGTTCCGTAATAGTCGCCCGGATTGGGCACCTGGCTGTCGTGGCCGACATAGACCCAGCTGTTCGGGAACATGTGCTCCATCTCGAGCTGGAACACCTCCTCGCTGACATAGACATCGCGGTGAACCTCCTGGTCACGGACCAGGGCACGGATCGCCGCGGAGTTGCCGGCGTATCGGGGCATGCGTTCCTCCATCACAGATCGAGCACGAGTCGCTTGGTCTTGGCGCGCGAAATACAGATCTGCATCACCTTGTTCGACGCCTTCTCGGCGTCGCTCAGGATGTAATCGCGATGGTCGGGGACGCCCTCGACCACCGCGGTCTGGCAGATTCCGCAATCGCCGCGCTTGCAGTCATGCAATGGGTCTTCACCGGCCTCGAGCAGCACATCCAGGATGGTCTTGCCTGCGGGAATCTCGTAGACGCGACCGCTGCTTTTCAGCTCGACCTCAAAACTGCTGTTGCCGGACTTTTCCTCGGGCGCGGCAAATATTTCGAAATGCAGCCGGCCCGGCGGCCAATCCAGCTGTTTCGCCAGCGCGATCGCTGCTTCGATCATCGGCAGAGGGCCGCAGAGGTAGAGCGGTACATCGGGTGCGAGCCGGGTCATCAGGCCTTCGAGATCGAAGAACCGGCCGGCTTCGTCGTCGGCGTGGATGATTGCGTTGGCGGAGGCGAGGCGCTGAATTTCGTCGGAGAACGCAAGCTCGCTGCGGCTGCGGCCGGCGTAATAGAACGAGAATGGCCGTTGCGTCGCGCTCAGCTCGCAGGCCATGGTGAGCAGTGGCGTGACGCCGATGCCGCCTGCGACAAGGACCACTTCGCCGGCGCCGGAGGCGAGAGCAAAATTGTTTGCCGGAGGCGAGATCGTCAGCCGATCACCGGCCTTGAGACCATGCATCTGCAGCGAGCCGCCGTGGCTCTTGCTTTCCTGCAGGACGGCAATGCGGTAGCTGGTCGGATGCTCGGCCGCGCGCGGCGAATTGGTCTCGATCAGTGAATAGGAGCGCCGGCCGACATCGGGCAGATGGACGTCGATATGGGCGCCGGCGGCCCAGCCCGGCATCGGCGCGCCATTGGCGCGCGCAAGCACGAACTCGCGGATGCGCGGCGTGAGCGCTTCGGTCTTCGACACCACCACTTCGAATTGGTCCATCCTCAGGCGTCCTCGAACAGCGTCTCGACGGTGCGCAACGCGCCGTCGAGTTCGGCGCCTTCGGCATCCCTGAGCGCGACCTTGGTCAGCCGCTGCACCCATTCGGCAGCGTCGGGCCGGCCAGCTAGGCGATCGGCGGCACGCATGACCTTGTCGAATTTCGATTCACCGCGGGTATGGGTGTCCGAATAGCCGCCGACGAGACGGCGCGCTTCGCACACGGCGGTCGCGAGCCCGACATCGTGTGCTGCGAATTTCTGGACGCGCTGCGCCCAGCCGTCGAGATGGCGCGTCTCGCGGGAATGCCGCAGATTGCCGCGGCGGAAGCGACGCAGGCCGGCAAGGCAGTACAGCAGTAGAAAGGACGCCGGCGCGGTTGTGCGCAGCTTGCGTCCACGGTCGATCAATCCAGCAAGTCGTTCGCTCCGCTCAACCTTCGCGCCGAGCCGCGGCGGCAACAGCCCTGCCATCTCCTCGATCCGCGGATGGAAGAACTCGGTGATGGCGAGAACCTGGTCGTCAGCGGCGCGCACCTCGCGGCGCAACCGCTTGAATCGTCCTGCGCGGGTCTTGAGATCGGCCACGCGGATGACGTCGTCATAGGCCATCGCAACCGCGAGATACTTTGCGAAAGCCTGCAGCAGGCCGGTGGCACCGCGCGGCATGGCTTCCAGCCGATCGAGATACTCGCCGCCATAAGCCACATCCTGATAGTCGACCACGCGTTGCAGGCCGGCGGCGACAATGCCGTGCACTTCGGCGGGCAATAGCTGGGCACGTGCGACCAGCGCGTCGTAGCCGGCGTGGCCGATCGGCTCGAGCTTCGGAAATCGTTTGGCGAGCGGCGGCTTTGCCGCTGGCTTGGTCTTTGGATCCTGTTTGAGCTCGGCGGCTGCGCGCTCCTGGCCGGCGGCAAACGCGCGCAGGCTGGCATCGACGCCGACACCCGCGGCCCGGATCGTTTCTTCAAAATCCTCGGTCGTGAAGGGCAGGGCGGCGGAGCCCGCCAGTGCGCCGAACAGCACCGCGGAGACCGCGCTGGCGGTGGCATCTGCAATCTCGGCCATGTCGAATGCGATGAAGCGGTTGGCGGCGACATTGGCGGCGTCGTAGACCTGCGAGGCGTCGGCGGTGCCGTCGCCGGGCGCGGTCTTCTCGATCACCGCGAGCGAGCGGTGCGAGGAGCCGATCAGAAGCGTGCGGTCGGGCGAGACCAGTCCGCGCAGGATCGCGCGGCCGGCTTCCATCAATTCGGCGCCGATCACGATGTCGACTTTGCCGGGCGCCGGCATCAGCGACAGCACGGGATGGCGGTCTGGCCTGCTCGCGTCGGGCGCGATCATCTCGATATAATAGATCGTGGCACCGGTGCGCTGGGCGACGCCGGGTACCGAGGTCGATTGCGCATACCAGCCGCGCCGCTCGGCGAGCGCAACGATCCAGTCGACCAGGACACCGCCGCCCTGGCCGCCCATCGCGAGCACCGCGACGCTGATCGGGCGTGCCTGGCTGAGGCCGACTGCGAGGGGGGCGACCGAGACGTTCATACCGCCTCCTGCTCGAACATCACCCGCCGTCCCGCCCGCCAGCGCTGTAAGGTGCCGATCAGCCGCCGCCAGAGCCGATCGAACCGCACTTCGGACGCGGTCGGATTGGAGACGATGTCGGCGCGATAGAACGAGGGACACAACACGGCAGCGTCCGCGACTTCGCCGCAATGGCCGCAGCCGACGCAGGAGTTGTCGACGGCGGCGACCGGATTATCCTTCAGCGGGTCGTCGGTCGGCTTCACCGACAGCGACGGACAGCCGGACAGACGGATACAGGCGTGGTCACCGGAACAAACGTCCTCATCGACGCCGAAGCGCTCGCGCACGATGCGCTCGCCGCGTTTGGCGGCTGCGGCCGCCAGCGGCCTTACGCGCCGCTGCTTGTTCAGCATGCATTCGGACGAGGCGACGATGATCTTCGGCCCTTTCTCCTCCGTGGTCAGGGCCTCGCGCAGCGTATCGCGCATCCGCGTCACGTCGTAGGTGCGGTCGATCTGGCGTACCCATTTGGCGCCGACACCCTTCACCGCCTCGACGATCGGATGCTTGGTCGAGCGCGAACGGTTGTCGGCGCGCGAGGACGGGATGTCCTGGCCGCCGGTTGCGGCGGAGTAGTAGTTGTCGACCACGACGATCACGCCATCATGCTGGTTGAAGACGGCGTTGCCGATCCCGCTGCTCAGCCCGTTATGCCAGAAGCCGCCGTCGCCCATCATCGAGATCGAGCGCTTCCCCGCGGGAACATTGAAGGCCGAGGCCGACGCCGGTCCGAGCCCGTAGCCCATCGTGGTGGCCCCGATGTTGAACGGCGGCAAAATCGAAAACAGGTGGCAGCCGATATCGGCGGCGACATGATGTGGGCCGAGCTCCTTTTCCACCAGCTTCATCGCGGAAAAAATCGGCCGCTCCGGGCAGCCGGTGCAGAAGCCCGGCGGCCGCGGCGGGACCACATCTGCCAGCGCGCGGATCTTGTCGTCGACCTCGACCCGATCGATGTTCGGTGCGCGTGCGGCATCCGGCAGCACGTCCGGGCGCCAGCGGCGGATGAAGGCGCCGATCGCCTGGCCCATCACCTGCGCGGTGTATTCGCCAGCCATCGGCAGCAAGTCCTTGCCATGCAGTTTGGCTGGAATATCCGCATTGCGGAGGATCTTGTGCAGCGCCTGCTCGATGAATTCGGGCTGGCCTTCCTCGACCATCAGCACGGCCTTCTTGCCGCGACAGAAGTCGATC
Source organism: Bradyrhizobium sp. 26S5 (assembly GCF_036923295.1). Lineage (NCBI taxonomy): Bacteria > Pseudomonadati > Pseudomonadota > Alphaproteobacteria > Hyphomicrobiales > Nitrobacteraceae > Bradyrhizobium > Bradyrhizobium sp. 26S5. Next base: position 3,808,366 of record NZ_CP145948.1, read on the forward strand.
ACCTCGCGGTCGACGATCGGGTAGGTCACGTTCATCACATAGAGCGGCACCCGCGTTTCGCCCCAGACATCCGCCAGCCCGGCCTCGCGCAGCGCCGTGATCACGCCGTTATACATACCGCCTTGCATGATGATGCCGATGTCATCGATATCGCCATTGAACGTCTCGTTCATGCCGCGGGCCTGGATGAATTCGACCGCCGCGGGCCAGCGCTTCTCGATCTTCTCCTTCTCGTGCAGGTAGGAGGCCGGCGGCAGCACGATGCGGTTGGTATCGCGGGACGGCTGCTCGAGCGCGCGGGACAGCGGGAAGGTCGGGCGGACATTGTCGCGGGTGGCGAAGCGGCCATGGACGTGGCAGGCGCGAATCCGCACCTCCAGCATCACGGGTGTGTTCGACGCCTCGGACAGATCGAAGGAATCCCGCACCGCCTTGACGATCGAAGCCACGTCGGGCCGCGGATCGACCAGCCAGAGCTGCGATTTCATCGCAAAGGCGTGTGAACGCTCCTGCATGATGGAGGAGCCTTCGCCGTAATCCTCGCCGATGATGATGAGCGCGCCGCCGGTCACGCCGCCCGAAGAGAGATTGGCGAGAGCGTCGGACGCGACATTGATCCCGACCGGCGCCTTGAAGGTGACTGCACCGCGCAGGGGATACACCACCGAGGCGGCAAGCGTCGCTGCTGCAGTGGCTTCACTGGCGCTGGATTCGAAATGCACGCCGAGGTCGGACAGGATATCCTGTGCGTCCGACAGCACGTCCATCAGATGCGAGATCGGCGCACCCTGGTAGCCCGCGACATAGCTGACGCCGCATTCGAGCAGGGCCTTGGTGATGGCGAGGATGCCTTCGCCGCGGAACTCCTGGCCGGCACCGAGCTTGAGGTCCTCGACCTCGCGCGCGAAAGAGCGTTCTGCCATGCTCGTCTCCTCGGGCCTTCCGCGGTATCCCGCACGACCGAATATAGTTTAGGCATCAAACAAAAATCATGTCAATCGGACTGGGGGATTTCGTTGCGCGAGCTCGCGTCGCGTCTAGTTTATACGCATTTGTAAGCCTGTTCCGGCGGCTCAGTGCCCGGATCCGCGGCTCCACAGTTCAGTCGGCTTGCTTGACAGGATATTTTAGTAGTGAAACATTATTGGGGCGCGTTGCGGTCTGGCGGCGCGCGGCCTTTGCGGGAGATTCACATGACCCCGGGTTCGATCTTGCGCGGGCCGTCGCGCGAACATCTCGCGTGGCCGTTCTTCGATGCTGGCCACAGCGAATACGCCGCCGCGCTCGACGCGTTTGCCGCCGACCTCGGCGATACCCATGGCGGCAATGTCGATGAAACCTGCCGCTCGCTGGTTCGCAGGCTCGGCGCTGCGGGACTGCTTGAGGCATCGGTCGCCGGTGACCGGATCGACGCGGTGATCGATTCCCGGCTGATCTGCATCGCCCGCGAGACACTCGCCTGGCACTGCGGGCTCGCCGATTTTGCCTTTGCGATGCAGGGACTTGGAACCGGCGCTGTTGCGATCGCGGGTGCACCCGAATTGCGCGCGCTGGTGCTGCCGAAGGCGCGGCATGGCGAATGGGTCGCCGCCTTCGCCCTGTCGGAGAAGGAAGCCGGTTCCGATGTCGCCGCCATGACCTGCAGCGCCCGGCGCGAGGGCGACCACTACATCCTGGATGGCGAGAAAACCTGGATCTCCAACGGCGGCATCGCTGATGTCTATACCCTGTTCGCGCGGACCGGAGAGGCGCCGGGCGCGCGGGGCATTTCCGCCTTCGTGGTGCTTCCCGACGATCCCGGCTTTTCGATCGCCGATCGCATCGATGTGATGGCGCCGCACCCGCTGGCGACGCTGCGCTTCGAAGGATGCCGGATTCCGGCGGCGCGGCTGCTCGGCTCCCCAGGCGAAGGCTTCAAGATCGCAATGCGCACGCTGGATATTTTTCGTGCGTCGGTCGCGGCCGCTGCGTTGGGCTTTGCCCGCCGCGCGCTCGACGAAGCGACGGTGCATGCCAGGAGCCGCCGGATGTTCGGCGGCGTGCTGGGCGACCAGCAATTGACCCAGGCCGCGCTTGGCGACATGGCGGCTGGCGTCGATGCCAGCGCGCTCCTAACCTATCGCGCGGCATGGCGGCGCGACGTGCAGAAGGCGTCGACGACGCGCGAGGCGGCGATGGCGAAGATGGTCGCGACCGAAACCGCGCAAACGGTGATCGACCGGGCCGTGCAGATGTTCGGCGGCCGCGGCGTGCGTTCCGGCGAGATCGTCGAGCAGCTCTATCGTGAAATCCGCGCGCTGCGAATCTATGAGGGCGCAACCGAGGTCCAGAAACTGATCATCGGACGCGACGTCCTGAAGGGGGGCTGACCGGGATCGTGCCGACGGGCAATTGACAACGCGGCGCCGGACAAGGCGCCGGTGCAGGAGGGCGAGATGGCAACGACAGCGCGTGAGAACCATCGGGAAAACGTGGCCGGACGGGCCAATGTCGAGGATACGCCCGAGTTGCTCGCCTATTACGACGAGCTGGAAAGGCTGGAAGCCGGCCCGCTGTGGACGGTCGCCAACAAGATCGAGCCCTGGCAGCCCAAATCGTCGTCGGTTCCAGTGTTGTGGCGCTACGAGGATCTGCGTGCCCATGTGTTGCGCTCGGTCGAATTGGTGTCGCCCGAGAAGGCCGGTCGCCGCGTCATCTATCTGAACAATCCCGGCCGCCGCGAGCATGCTGCCGCGGTCGGCTGGCTGTATTCGGGTCTGCAGGTCATGCACCCGGGCGAGGTCGCTTCCGCCCACGCCCATTCGGCGTCAGCGCTTCGCTTCATCATGGAGGGCGAGGGCGCCTACACCATCGTCGACGGCCACAAGATGACGCTCGGCGCCAATGATTTCGTGCTGACACCGAATGGCACCTGGCACGAGCACGGCGTCGCGAGCGACGGCTCGCCCTGCATCTGGCAGGACGGTCTCGACATTCCCCTGGTCAACGCACTCGAGGCGAATTTCTACGTGGTTCACCCCGACCTGCAGCAGAGCGTCGGCTATCCCGTCGACGACATGACGCACACTTGGGGCAATCCCGGCCTGCGTCCGGCGGGCGCCGAATGGTCGAAAGGTTATTCGCCGCTCCTGAAATATGAGTGGGGGGCGACCTACGAGGCGCTGCAACGCTATGCGGGGGCCACCGGAGGCTCGCCCTATGACGGCGTTCTCATGAACTACGTGAATCCGGTCACCGGCGGTCCGGTGATGCAGACGATCGGCGCCTCGATGCAGATGCTGCGGTCCGGCGAGAGCACGCGCGCGCATCGCCACACCGGCAGCTTCATCTATCAGGTCGCCAAGGGAAGCGGTCACTCGATCATCGACGGCAAGCGCTTTGACTGGAAGGAGCGGGACATCTTCTGCGTGCCGTCCTGGGCCTGGCATGAGCACGTCAACGCGTCCGCCGGCGAGGATGCCTGCCTGTTCACCTTCAACGACCTGCCGGTCATGAACGCGCTCGGGCTCTATCGCGAGGAAGCCTTCGGCGACAATGGCGGTCACCAGCCCCTCGTTTCCTAGGAGAGCGAACGTGCGTCTCGTGACTTACCGCAGCACGGTCGAGGCTGCAGCGCGTCTTGGCGCGGTTATTGACGATCTGGTCGTTGACGTTGAGGAGGCCGGCCGGCATGCCGGGGCGCGTCTTCCGTCCTCGATGCTGGATTTCATCGGGTACTCATAATCGTCGGCGATGTCCGCTTCGCTCCGATACCGACTGCCTTTGTGCAACTGCAGCAAATGTCGCCGATTGACATCAAGGTAGGCGTTGGATCATCGTTCATAAGAGCTATTGGCTGTAGAGGACGTGTCCCTATGCCCGCCGCGCAGCACGAACTGGTGCTCTACAGCCGGGACGAGCACGTAGTCACGATCACGCTCAATCGGCCCGAGAAGCGCAACGCATTCAACGCGGAGCTTGTCAAAGAACTAAGGGCTGCACTGCTTCGGTTTGAGGCCGATGATGATGCATTCGTCGCCGTTCTGACCGGCTCAGGGCCCTGTTTTTCGAGCGGGGCCGACGTCGGCGAACGACAGATCCGATCCGTTGCGGAGTTCGATCGACTTGGCGGTCCACAAGAGCCGGATGCTCACACCGCCGATCTTCTCGCGCGACTGCCGAAGTCGAAGCCGATCGTTGCAGCCGTGCACGGGGTCGTGATGGGGCTGGGCATGGGTGTCGCTTTCGAGTGCGACTTGGTCGTTGCTGATAGCCAGACACGTTTTCAAATCACCGAAACACCGCGCGGGCTCGGCGGTGCTCGCTTCTGGGCTTTGCTCCATTTCTGCGGCGGAGGTAGCTTCGCGACGGAAGTGGCGCTCACCGGGCGGTTTTTTTCGGCTGCGGAAGCGGCCGCGGCGGGGATGGTCGGTTCTATTGCTCCGCCCGGTTCGGTCGTCGAGACAGCTACCGCTCTCGCCCGCCAGATCGCAGCCAATCCGCCTCTAAGCGTTCAAGCAACCGTACGAGCACGCCGCTGGTTCATGGATCAAGCCGAGCGAGCGGCGATGGCGATTACCGATCCGATGAAGCTCTATCTGACAGAAGACTTTCGCGAAGCGCTCGCAGCGCACCTCGAGAAACGTAAGCCGCGGCCTTTTCGGGGACGATGAGTTGCTCCAATCGCGTTCACGCAAGTTCGAGGTGGGCGTATCGAGATGAATCGGTTCAAATCACTTTGGGGTGGCGCTGCCAACCTCGATCGATCGGATAACGAGACGATCCAGCAGCGAATACGGCGCCATGTCGAGCGTCGTGGCGGTACTCCCGCAGTCTGGTTCGCCCCCGATCAATTCTGCAGCTATAGCCAGATGAACGAGAACGCTACTGTCATTTCCGAAGCGTTGAAATCTGCGTCAGGCGCATCAAGTCCTCGGGTGTGCTTTCCAATGCCTCGCGGCTCGTCTGCGCTCTATGGGTTTCTGGGCGCAATCGAGTGCGGTACCTGCTGTCCACTGGACGGAAAGCTCAGGCAAAACGAGTTTGACGAGGCTTACTCGGTCCTGTTGCCGGATGTCGTGCTGAGCAGCGAACCTCAATCGATAGGCGTGAAAGTGGCCGCTGCCGCAGGCATAGCCATCGTCATCTACGAGGTTTCCCCGGATCACGGGAACTGCCGCATCATCGACGTGAAGCCCGCCAAAAACGTGCGGCGTGCTGATCGTCTCATGACCTTGACGTCGGGAGAAGCGCCGGCCGTTCTGATGCGCACGTCCGGGACGACAGCGCAGCCCAAGCTCGTCGGGCTTACGCATGCCAATGTTCTGGCTGCGACAGACACGATGCGGGTGGCGTTCGAACTCACCGAAAGCGATGTTTGCATTACGCCGATGCCATTGCATCACGTGCATGGGTTGATAGCGGCAGCCCTTTCAGCGCTCTCTGCCGGCTCATCGATTCATTGCTGCGAACGTTCTCGCCTCGATCGTTCGATCAGGCATTACGGGACTACGCGCCGACCTGGCTTACGGCAGCGCCCGCGCTGCACATCGCTATGAGCGACTACTATGCGGGACAGAATTTTACGCCGAGTATTCACACGCTGCGATGCTTTCGCTCATCGTCCGCGCCGCTTCCGCCTGCATCGATAGCGCGTTTGGAAGAGCTGTACGCCGCGCCGCTGCTGGAAACGTATGGGCTCACCGAGACCGCCTCAACCTTGTGTTCGAATCGACTGCCTCCAGGGAAGCGCAAGCCCGGCTCGGTTGGACAAGCAATTAGCGCGGACTTGAAAATCGTCGATCCGGAGGGGCGTGAGTTACCGGCAGGCCAGGACGGCGAGGTGATCTTGAAAGGTCCCGGTGTGATCAGCGAGTACGTCGGAACTCAGCCAGCGGACGCGTTTATCGACGGCTACTTGCGCACCGGCGACATCGGACGCGTCGACGGAGACGGCTATTTGTACATCGTTGGTCGATTGAAAGAGGTCATCAAGAGAGGCGGGCACTCAGTCTTTCCGCTGGAGATAGACAACGCATTGCTGGATCATCCGGCTGTCGCCGAGGCGGTGACGTTTTCGATCCCTCACCCGACCCTCGGCGAGGACGTTCTCGCCGCCATAGTGCCGAAGGCAGGCTCCGTTGTACTTCCGTCAAGCATCCGTGAAAGTGCTGCCGAGGTCTTGAGCGGCTATAAAGTTCCGACGCGAATTCTCGTAGTTGAAGCAATACCCCGCAATGCCATCGGGAAGGTGATGCGGCGCGATGTGCCGTCCCTATTGGCGAAACAGCTGGCGCCCGCTCGGATAGCGGCGACCCAACCCACCGAGCAGATACTACTGGCGGTTTGGCTGGAGATCATCCAACGCGATGACATCGGCATCACAGACAACGTTTTCGAGTTCGGCGCAGATCCGCTCCGAGCCGAGCTGGCTGTGGCCAGGATTGATCAACGCTTCGGCGTCCGCTTTTCGTTGAAACAAATTTTCGCACAACCGACGGTGAAGGAGCAGGCGGTGCTCCTCGATAACAAGGGTACGCATCATGCCGCGCCCTAGTGTGTTCGGATGATGCGAGGCCCCACTTCTACTTTGCATGGGGTTGTTTTCGCGTTTTTAGTCCCGCTCCTGGTCTCTAATGCCCGCCGAGATAGGCCGCGATCAGCTTCGGGTCGTGGATCAGGGTATCCGCCGGCCCCGACTGGATGATCTCGCCGGTTTCCAGCACATAGCCGTAGTCCGCGGTCTCGAGCGCGGCCCGTGCGTTCTGCTCGACCAGCAGCACCGAGACGCCGAGGCTCCGCAGCGAGGCGATGGTGCGGAAGATTTCGCGGACGATGAGCGGCGCGAGCCCAAGGCTCGGTTCATCGAGCACGAGCAGCTTCGGCTTCGCCATCAGCGCGCGGCCCAGCGCCAGCATCTGCCGCTCGCCGCCGGATAAGGTACCGGCGGCCTGCTTGCGTCGCTCCTTCAACCGTGGAAAGCGGTCGAACACGTCGTCGAGGCACGTCCGTGTCGCCGAGCGATCGGGCAGGCTGTAGGTGCCGAGCAACAGATTGTCGGCGACCGACATGTCGGCGAACAGCTCGCGCTTCTCGGGCACGAGGCAAAGGCCGCGTTCGACCCGGCCCTCGACGTCGATTTTTGCGAGATCGGTCCCCTGGAAGATCATCCGGCCGGTGCATCGCAACAGGCCGATCGCGGCCATCAGCAGGGTCGTCTTGCCGGCGCCGTTCGGACCGATCACGGTCACGATCTGTCCCTGTTCGACGGACAGCGAGACGTTCCGCACCGCCTCGACCTTGCCGTAGGCGACCGACACATCCTCGATCGAGAGCAGCTGTGTCACGCGACGCCTCCGAGATAAGCCTCCTGGACCCGGGCGTCGTTGCGGATCGCCGCCGGGCCGCCCTCGCAGAGCTTCGAGCCGAAATCGAGCACGACGATACGGTCGACCAGCGACATCACGAACTCCATGTCGTGCTCGACCAGCAGGATCGTCAAATGGTCCGCGCGCAGTGACCGCAACAGCTCGGCGAGTTTCAGCTTCTCCTGGCGGCGCAGGCCTGCCGCGGGCTCGTCGAGCACGAGCAGCGTCGGATCGGCGGCGAGCGCGCGGGCGATTTCGAGCACGCGCTGATTGCCGAGCGGCAGGTTGCCGGCGAGCTCGAACGGCTTGTCGCCGAGCCCAACCCGCTCGAGCTGCCGCAAGGCCTCGTAGCGCGCGCTCGCTTCCTCCGCCCGGTTCAAGCGCAGGGCGCCGGCCAAGAGACCGGTCGTGGTGCGCGCATAGGTGCCGAGCAGCACGTTATCGAGCAGCGTCATGCGCGGACGCAATTTGACGTGCTGGAAGGTGCGGGAGATTCCGGAACGGGCGATCCGGAATTGCTGGTCATGGGTGATCGACCGGCCGGCGAATTTTATCTCGCCGCTGTTGGTGCGAAGCGCGCCGGTGAGCAGGTTGAACATCGTGGTCTTGCCGGCGCCGTTCGGCCCGATCAGGCCGAGGATCTCGCCGGACCGCACCTCGAAGCTGACGTTGTTGACGGCGACCAGGCCGCCAAAGCGCCGTTGCGCGCCGCTGACCTTGAGCAGGAGCGTGCCCGGCGCCGGCTGCTCGCGACGCGGCAGCGGCGCGGCCGGCTGTGGACGGGACAATTTCAGATCCGGCAGAAAGCCGGCGAGGAGCGGCACGATGCCTTGTCGCGCCCGCTGCAGAAACACGATGAACAGCGCCGAGAACGCGACGATCTCGAGCTGGCCCGAGGCGCCCTTGGCGATCAGCGGAAGGTAGTCCTGCACGGAATTCTTCAGCAGCGTCACGATCGCAGCACCGACCACGCCGCCCAGCACGCTGCCGGCGCCGCCGACCATGGCCATCATCAGATATTCGATGCCCATGCTGGCATCGAACGGCCCGGGGCTGACGAAACGGCCAAGATGGGCGTAGAGCCATCCTGACAGTGCGCCGAACAACGCGGCGATGACGAACGTCACAAGCTTGATCTGAAATGCGCTGATGCCGAGGCTTTCGACCAGCGTATTGCCGCCGCGCAACGCCCGCATCGCGCGGCCGATACGCGAGTCCAGCAGGTTGTAGCAGACGAGCAGCACCGCCCCGACGATGGCCCAGATCAGGAAATAGATCTGCCGGCTCTCGACCAGAGCGAACGGGCCGATCGAGATCGGCGGAAGGCCCGAAATGCCGTTATGCTCGCCGAGCCCTTCGATGTTGCCGAACAGGAACGCGATCGCCAGTCCCCAGGCGACCGTGCTCAGCGACAGGAAATGTCCTTGCAGGCGCAGCGTCACGAGACCGAGAATCGCCGCGATGCTGCAGGTCAGGACCACGGCCAGCACCAGCCCGAGCCAGGGCGAGTAGCCGTTCACCGCGGTGACCCACGCGGTCGAATAGGCCGCGATGCCGACGAAGGCGGCCTGGCCGAACGACACGATGCCGCCGACCCCGGTCAGCAACGCAAGCCCGATCGCCGCAAGCGCGTAGACGCCGATATAATTCAGCAATGTGATGCTGAACGGATTGAGCACGAACGGCGCCGCGACGAGGCAGGCAATCACCGCGGCAACGATCAGGCGGATCTGCGTCGCGGTCATTCCTCGACTTCCTCTTCGGAATGCTGCGAGGCGAGCGAACGCCAGAGCAGGACGGGGATCAGCAGCGAGAACACGATGACGTCCTTCAGGGTGCTGCTCTGGAACGAGGCGAAGCTCTCGAGAATTCCGACGCCGAAGGCGCCGAGCGCGGCGCCCGGGTAACTGGTCATGCCGCCGATGATGGCGCCGACGAAGGCCTTGAGGCCGAGCAGGAAGCCGGAATCGTAGAAGATCGTGTTGACCGGCGCGATCAGGATGCCGGATACCCCCGCCATCAGCGATCCCAAGAGATAGGCGATGGTCCCGGCGCGTGCCGGTCTGATCCCCATCAGCCGTGCCCCGGTCCGGTTGAAGGCCGTCGCGCGCAACGCCTTGCCGAGCAGGGTGAAATCGAAGAACAGCAGCAGAAGGCCGCTGAACAGCAGCGCCGCCACCAGGATCAGCACCGTCTGTCCGGACACCTGGACGCCGGCGATCTCCATCCCGAGCGAGGTCAGCGGCTCGGTCCTGACGCCTTCGGGGCCGAAGAACAACAAGCCGAGGCCAACCAGCGCGAAGTGGAGCGCGACCGAGACCGTGAGCAGCAGCAGCACCGAAGCGTCCGCGATCGGGCGGAACACGATCCGGTCGAGCAGCGGCGCGACCGGCATGATCAGGAGCAGCGCCAGCACGATCCTGACCGGCGCCGGCGGATTGAACCGCATCGTCAACCAGACGATCCCGACCACGATCAGGGGAAGCACGAGATAGCCAAGGACGGCTTTCGGCACCGAGCGGAACTCGCCGGCGCGCGCAAGGGACGCCACTTCCATGACGCAGGCCATGCATGCCAGCACGACGACCAGCCCGACCGTCCCGGGAAGCTGGTGGGCATCGAGCGCCGCCAGCGTCAGCGCGGTGAAGGCTGCGATGTCGCCGAATGGAATGAAGATCACTCGCGTGACGGTGAAGATCAGCACGGTCCCGATCGCCACCAGGGCGTAGACCGCCCCGGTCGCTATGCCATCGATCGCGAGGATCGCTGCGATATCTGCCGTCATGCTGTTGGCCGTTCTTCTCTGCTATTCCGCCCTCACGGCGCGTAGGTCCAGACGCCGTTGATCAGGCGCACGATCACCAGCGAGCGCTCGTCGACGCCGTGATAGGCCCCAGGCTTGAAGTTGTAGACCGCGTGGACGCCGGCGAGTTCCTTGGTGTCGAGGATCTCGTCGCGAAGCGCCTTGCGGAATTCGACGGTGCCGGGCTTCGCCGTTTTCAGCGCGCGCGCCGCGGCCGATGTGAAGATCATCCAGCCGTCGAAGGAATAGGCCGCGAACACGTCCGTGGTCGGGGCGTTGTTGGCCTTCTGGTAGGCCGCGCGGAATTCAAGCGCCAACTTCTTGGCGAAATGGCTGTCCGGAAGCTGATCGGCGACGATGACCGGACCGGTGGACACCTGGATCCCTTCGGCAGATTTGCCGCCGACGCGTACGAAGTCGGGATTGATCAGCGCAACCGTGCCGTAGGTCTTGCCTTTGAAGCCGCGTTCGCCAAGCGCCAGCAGCGGGAGCGAGCCTTGCGTGCCGGATCCGCCGATCAGCACGGCATCGGGCCGCGCCGCCAGAACCTTGAGGATCTGACCGGTGACCGAGGTGTCGACGCGTGCATAGCGCTCGTTGGTCAGGATCTTGATGCCGTCTTCGGTTTCGGCCGCCTTGGCGCCGTTGTAGACGAGATCACCCCAGGCGTCGGAGAAGCCGATATAGCCGATGTTCTTGACGGCATCGCGCTTCATGCGATCGGCGACGACCTTGACCAGCAGTGAGGCGGGCTGCGGAACGGAAACACCCCATTGATCGGCCGGATTGGGCTGTCCGGAGACCGGAGAGACTGCGATCATCGGCACCTTCAATTCGGTCGCGACGGCCATCATCGCGATGGTCGAGGGCGCGGTGGCGGTGCCGATCAGCAGATCGACCTTCTCTTCCTCGATCAGCTTGCGTGCGGCGCGCGTCGCCGCGGAGGGATCGGAGCCGTCGTCGAGCTGGATCAGCCTGATCTTCTCACCGTTGATCTCACCCTTGTACTCCAGCGCGGCCTGGATGCCGCGCCCATAGGGGATGCCGATCGAGGAACCGGGTCCACTGAGCGATGTCACGAACCCGACCGTGATGTCGGCCTGCGCGGTCGAAGCCGTGACAAGGCCTGCCAAGACTGCAGTCAGACTAAAAATCTTGCGCATTGCATTCCCCCTTGGCTGAAAACAGTCGCTAGCTGAGCGAGATGTCAGTATGGATCGAGAGAGGATCGACAGGAGCCGTGACATGACCGCAAGCACGACCGGCCCGGGCATCGAGCGCCGCTTCATCGCGACGCGCCTTGGCCGCATCCATGTTGCGATGGCGGGAGCCGGGTTCCCCGTTCTGTTGCTGCACCAGACGCCGCGCTCGTGGGATGAGTATCGTGACGTGCTGCCGCTGCTCGGTCGCGATTTCCGCGCGATTGCCATGGACACGCTTGGCTTCGGGGATTCCGACCGGCCATTGGGCAAACCTTCGATCGAGTTGTGGGCGCAGGGTGCGCTGGCGCTGCTCGACGCGCTGGAAGAGCCGCGCAGCGCGATCGTCGGTCACCACACCGGTGCGGCGATTGCGGTCGAGATCGCCGCTGCGTCGCCTGCGCGCGTGAGCGCGCTGGTGCTCTCGGCCTGTCCCTTTGTCGATGCGGCGCGGCGCGCCAAGCATCAGGGCACGCGGGTCATCGACGATGTCGAGACGCGAAGTGACGGCGCCCATCTCACCGAGCTGTGGGCACGCCGGCAGCCGTTCTATCCGGCCGATGATACCGATCTGTTGCGGCGCTTCATGGTCGATGCGCTGCGGGCCGGCGAGATGGCGGCCGAAGGCCACCGGGTGGTGAATCGCTATCGGATGGAGGATCGTCTGGGACACATCCGGTGCCCCACGCTGGTCATCGCACCGACCGACGATCCGCACGCTCATCCGGCGGCTCCAAGGGTCGCTGGAGCTATCGGCGGCAGCGTGCTGCGCGAGCTCTCAGGAGGCATGGTGCCGCTTCCCGATCAGATGCCGGAGGCTTTCGCCGGCCTGGTGCGCGATTTCGTCGCTGCCGAGGTCGCCAGGCTCTGAAACGACGTGCCGGTTCGCCGCGAATGCGAACCCGCCCGTCGCACCTGCTGTTCCGAGCCTGATGATCTCAGCCACGATTGAGGAACCCTTGGCAACGCAACGATCGGCGGAAGCTGTCCGTCAATTATTTAAAGCCTAAAGTATTTTCTGACGGAACGTCAATACATCAACTCCCGGGTTCGTAGAAAAGTTTGCGGTGGTGTGTACGGCCAGGAAAGCGGAATTTGCTTATGCAAATAGGACGGGCGCCCGCTGCCTGTCGTTTCGGCAAACAGCTCGCAGTTGCGCGCCGCGCGTGCGGATGCGCCGTTGAATTGACGCCAAAATTATTATGTGCTTGAAATATTTCGGTCGATGGAACGGCGCATCGCTGCGACGCGCTCTCATAATGACAGGCTTGTGCGGGTCGTTAGTCCTTCTGGACTGCAGAGGTTCAAGGCCCGGTGCGGTCCGCCCGTGAACAGGATATTCGCTGTGCGCGTCTTCTGGCAGAGCTTCGTCGACCAGACCACAAGCGCGCCATACATGGCGCGGCTTGCAGCCTACCTAAACGAGATCGCCGCGCCCGGCACCAGCGTCCACGTCGAGGGCATCACGCCCGCCGATCGTGATTTCGGGCGCCTGAGCGAATTCCGCTGTGCGATCCAGGCGGTCGACAACGGGCTCGCTGCGCAGGAGCGCGGCTTCGATGCCTATGTCATGGGTCACTTCCAGGATCCGGGATTGTACGAGTTGCGCTCGGCACTGACGATTCCGGTGGTCGGTGTCGGTGAGGCGACGCTGCTTGCGGCCTCGCAGCTTGGACGCCGCCTCGGCCTCGTCACGCTCGATGCTGCCTTTGAGGTCTGGCACTACGAGCAGGCCGATCGCTATGGGCTCGGCGGTCGCGTGGTGCATGTCACGAACATGGGATGCCGGCCCGAGGATTTCAGCGCAGCGTTCGCCGGCGATGCCCAAGCGAAAGCGCGCATGCTGCGCGATTTTGCGGCCTGCGCGCAGCCTCTGGTCGATCGCGGCGCCGATGTCGTGATCCCGGCCGGCGTGTTGCCCGGTCTTCTCATTGCAAGCGAGCACGGCTTCAAGATAGGCCATGCGCCGGTGGTCAACTGCGCGGCGGTCGCGCTGAAGAGCGCCGAAATGTGGGTGCAGCTGCAGCGCCTCAACGGCACCGAGCCGAGCCGCGGGCCGAGCTTCGCGCTGGCCAATGAGCGCGCCCGCCAGGATTTTCGCGCGCTCGTTGCGCGCATGCAGAGCACCGAACCCAAGCTACGTTGAGGACACGCATGCTGCAGCCCGACAAGATCTTGTATGAAGCCGAAGTCATCGCAACCGGCGGGCACGAACGTTGTCCTCATTCGAATGCGACGCGTGGCAATATCGACGTCAAACTGACCGTACTCTGAGCGGCTTCACCACAGGAACCCGGCAATCAGATGCAAAGCCCGATCCGCACACCTTATGACCGGGTCGTGATGGCGGTTCCCGTGACGATCCCCTACGTGCGCTACTCGATCGAGAGCGCGCAATGGTGGATCGGGCGGGCGCTGAAATCGCTGGTCGATGGTGCCGGCATCACGCCGCGCGACATCGACGGCTTCTGCGTTTCGAGCTTCACGGCCGGGCTCGACAGTGGAATCGGTCTCACCCAGCATTTCGGCCTGTGCGTGCGCTGGCTCGACACCATACCGCTGGGCGGCGCGAGCGCGATTGCCGCCGTGCGACGCGCCGCGCGGGCGGTGCAGGCGGGTGACGCACGCATCGTGGCCTGCGTGGCCGGCGACACCAACCACGTCGATTCGTTCCGTACCACGCTGGAGAACTTCTCGCGCTTCAACCAGGACGCAGTCTATCCCTATGGCGCCGGCGGCGCCAATGCGAGCTTCGCGCTGATCGCGCGCAACTATATGCGCACGTTCGGCGCGCGGCGTGAGGATTTCGGCAAGATCGCGGTTGCCCAGCGCACCAATGCGCTGCGCAATCCCAACGCACTGATGAAGACGCCGCTGACCGTCGAGCAATACATGGCGGCGCGGCCGATCGCCGATCCGATCCATCTGTTCGATTGCGTGATGCCGTGCGCCGGCGCGGAGGCCTTCCTGGTGATGACCGAGGACGTCGCTGCGTCGCTGAATCTGCGGTGCGCCAAAATCCTCGCCACGATCGAGCGCCACAACGCGTTCGGCGATGATCCTGTCCAGGTACGGGGCGGCTGGGCGATGGACATTGATGAGCTCTACGCGATGGCCGGCGTCAAGCCGGACGATCTCGACTTCGTCGAGACCTACGACGATTATCCCGTGATCTCGATGATGCAGTTCGAGGACCTCGGCTTCTGCCGCAAGGGCGAGGGACCGGATTTCGTGCGCCAGCATGACCTGACGATCGACGGTTCCTTCCCGCACAACACCTCGGGCGGCCAATTGTCGGTCGGGCAGGCGGGTGCCGGCGGCGCCTATCTCGGGGTGGTCGAGGCCCTGCGGCAGGTGCTGGGGCTCGCTGGTCCGACCCAGGTCAAGGATGCGCGCATCGGCTTGGCGTCGGGCTTCGGAATGATCAATTATGATCGCGGCCTCGCCTCGGGCGCGGCGATTCTCGCAGGACCAGGCGCATGATCGAGCCGATCGCAAAGCCGCGCCGGAAGAATCCGTTAGCTCGGACGCGGCTGCCGACGTCGCCGCCGCAGCCGCGCAGCCGCACCTCGCACGGGTTGACGCGCGCCGCCGCGGAAGGACGTTTCATGCTGCAGCGTTGTGGTGCCTGCGCGGCCTTCTGCTATCCGGCGCGCGATGCGTGCCCCGCTTGCCTTTCCGCCGATCTCGCTTTCACAGACGCGCCGCGGCGCGGCACGCTGCTGTGCGAGACCACGCTGCACATCCCGGCCGACGTGCATTTCCGCGAGCGAGCGCCATGGCGGGTCGGTCTGGTCGCGATGGACTGCGGGCCGCGGCTGGTGACCCATTTGCATGCCGATTGCGCGGAGGGCCAGCTGGTCGTGATGTCGTTTCAGCTGGACAAGAGCGGGCAGGCCGTGGCTTTCGCGCACCCCGAACGTGAGACCCCCAACATGACGGACGACAGGCAGTGGCGTGAGATGACCGCCGATCCGAAGTTCCGGCGCGTTCTGGTTACCAATGGACGGAGTATCGTCGGCCAGGAAGTGGTGGCCGCACTGAAGGCGGCCGGCGCGTCGATCGTGTTCGTCGGTGTCGCAGAACCGTGGAAGCCGTTCCGTGGCGAAGAGGCGTTGCGCGCGCTTGAGGGCGTCGAAATCGTGCCGCTCGACATTGGCGATGAGAAGTCGGTCGCGGACCTCGCGGCCGATATTGGCGGCAAGGTCGACATCCTCGTCAACACTGCCGAGCATGTGCGCGCCGGCGGGCTGCTCGATCGCCAGGGCACCAGCATCGTGCGCGACGAGATCGACCAGGCGTATCTCGGCTTCGTGCATCTGGCGCAGGCGTTCGGACCGGCAATGCGGATGCGTGGCGCCGATGGCGTCAACAGCGCCGCCGCCTGGGTCAATATCCTGTCGGTCTATGCGCTGGCGAACTGGCCCGTGTTCGGTGCCTACTCGGCCTCACAGGCCGCCGCGCTTTCGCTGTCGCATTGCCTGCGCGCCGAGTTCCGGCCCGGCGGTGTCAAGGTCGTGAACGTCTTCACTGGCCCGCTCGATATCGAGTGGTTCCAGACCGTGCCGCCGCCGAAGGTCGCGCCCCGCGCGGTCGCCAGCGCCATCGTGTCGGCGCTCAAGCGCGGATTGGAAGATGTGTTCGTTGGCGATATCGCCGAGGAGATCCGCCAACGCCTTGCGGCCAATCCCAAGGCGGTCGAGCGTGAGCTAGGGACGTGAGCGGGCTGATCGAAAAAAGAACGGGAGAGGCGCAATGGATAGCAACAATCTGACGCAGTTCGCTGGCGCAATCGCGTCCGGCGCGGTGCGTGTCGTCGACCTGACTTTCACGCTCAGCCCCGATTTTCCCGTCATCGTGCTGCCGCCCGAGTTCGGGCAGGCCGCGCCGGTGCGGATCCAGCGGATTTCGCAGTACGATGCCGCGGGTCCCGCCTGGTACTGGAACAATCTGACCTTCGGCGAGCACACCGGTACGCATTTCGACGCGCCGATCCACTGGTTCACCGGCAAGGACCTGCCGAACAATTCGGTCGACACGCTGCCGGTGCGCGACATGATCGCGCCGGCATGCGTGATCGACTGCTCGGCCGAGGCGGCGCAGAATCCGGACTTCCTGCTGACGATTGCTGCGGTCGAGGCCTGGGAAGGCCGTTATGGACGGATTCCGGAGCGCCACTGGGTTCTGCTGCGCACCGACTGGTCGAAGAAGGGCTGGCGCGACTACGCAAATCTGAAGGACGACGGTGCACATACGCCGGGGCCTGATGCCGCCGTGATGCGATGGCTGGTCGAAGAGCGCGGCATCATCGGCCTTGGCACCGAGACGATCGGGACCGACGCCGGACAGGCCGGTCATCTCGGTCCACCCTATCCGGCGCACCATTTCCTGCACGGCGGCGGGCGCTACGGCCTGCAGTGCCTGTGCAATCTCGATCAGCTTCCAGCGACCGGCGCGGTGATCATCGCCGCGCCGTTGAAGATCCAGAACGGTTCGGGTAGTCCGCTGCGCGTGCTTGCGCTGGTGCTTGCCGCGTAGCGCTGGAGCCTTTTCGTCTACATCGAGTGAGATCATGAACAAGACAACTTTGTTGGTCGGCGCCGCGCTGCTGCTCGGCGCCGCGATGCCGGCCCATGCTGAAATCCTGGTTGGATTCGTGACCGGGCTGAGCGGCCCGGTGTCCTCGATCGGCGTGCCGAACGCCAAGGGGTTGGCCGCGGGCCAGGCGTATATCGGCGAGGTCGATGGCGAAAAAGTCCGCGTCATCCAGCTCGATGACGGCTCGGACCCGGCGGCGTCGACGCGCAACGCGCGCAAGCTGGTGGAGCAGGAGCACGTCGACTTCCTGATCGGAACGTCGGGCGCGCCGCAGACGCTGGCCATGGCCACGGTTGCGGTCGAGATGAAGGTGCCGATGGTGGCGATCTCGCCGATCGCGCCGGCGCCGGCAGGCGAGGGCGGTCCATGGGTGGTGCAGACGCCGCAGCCGACGCCGCTTCTGGTCCAGGGCATCGTCGATCACATGAAGGGCCGCGGCGTGAAGACCGTGGCGTTCATCGGCTTCTCCGACGCGTTCGGCGACCTGATGTACAATTCGCTGATGCAAAGCGCCGAGAAGGCCGGGATCAAGGTGACCGCGAACGAGCGTTATGCGCGCTCTGACAATTCGGTCACGGCGCAGGTGTTGCGGGCGCTGTCCGCCCGCCCCGATGCGATCATGCTGGGCGGCACGGGCACCCCCGGTGCACTTCCTGTGATCGCGCTGTCCGAGCGCGGTTACAAGGGGCCGCTCTACGGCAATCACGGCATGATCAGTGCCGATTTCCTTCGGCTCGCCGGCAAGTCGGCGGAGGGCATCATCTGTCCGACCGGACCGGTGACGGCAGCCGAGCAGCTTCCCGAGAGCAATCCGATCCGCAAGGTCGCGCTTGCGTTCCGCGCGGCCTATGAAAAGGCCAATGGCGAGCCGCCGGCCGATGCGTTCTCACCTTATGCCTTTGACGGCTGGCTGGTGTTCATCGATGCCGCCAGGCGCGCCAAGGCAACAGGTGCGGCGCCGGGCACGCCGGCCTTCCGCAATGCGCTGCGCGAGGCGCTGTTCACGACCAAGGATGTGGTCGGCGCGCACGGCATCTACAGCTACACGCCAGCGGATCGCCACGGCGTCGACGACCGCGCGCGGATCATGGTCCAGATCGAAGGCGGGAAATACAAGCTGCTGCCGTGACAGCGGCAGCCCGGGTTCAGGCGTGGCGCAGCTTCGCCTTGAGCTGACGCATGTCGATCGCGCGATTGGCGGCAACGGCTGTGGCCGCGAGTGTCTTGATCTCGCCGCGGGCGAGCTTGCGCGTCGATGACAGCGGCAGCTCGTCGACGATCGCCACATAGCCGGGGACCTTGTGATAGGCGAGGCGTTCGGCGCAGGCCTTGACGATCGAGGTAACGAGCACGTCGGCGTCGTCGACCGTCACATTGGGCACGATAAAGGCGAAGACCTCCTCACCGCGGATGTCATCGGGAACCGGCGTGACTGCGCAGCCACCGATGCGCGTGTCCATGTAAAGCGCGCTTTCGACCTCGAGGACGCCGATGTTTTCGCCGCTGCGCCGCACGATGGTTTTCTTGCGATCGAAGAAATACATCAGCCCGTCGTGGTCGGCGAACACCAGGTCTCCGGTGTGGAACCAGCCGTCCTGCCAGGCCGCTTCGGTAGCCTCCTTATCCTTCAGGTAGCCGCTGAAGAATCCGGCGCGCGGTGCGTCGCCCTTGGCGCGGACCAGCAACTCGCCGGGCTTGCCGAGTGCGACGTCGGCGCCCTGGTCGTCGACGAGGCGATACTCCATGCTATCAGACGGCCGGCCGACGCAGCGTGCGCCAAAGCCCGCCGGCTCGCGCGCGGTGGTTGTGGCTGCGGCGCCGCCGGTCTCGGTCATCGCCC
Organism: Bradyrhizobium sp. 26S5; assembly: GCF_036923295.1. NCBI lineage: Bacteria > Pseudomonadati > Pseudomonadota > Alphaproteobacteria > Hyphomicrobiales > Nitrobacteraceae > Bradyrhizobium > Bradyrhizobium sp. 26S5. The sequence goes on from NZ_CP145948.1 coordinate 3,827,152, forward strand.
AGGCCTCGACGATCGGGATGCGGTAACGCTCCTCGAATGTGGCGCGGTGGCGGACATCGACGCCGGGGGCGAAGGCAAAACGCACGCGATGCTGCCGTTCGACCTCGGTCGCCGGCAGCTGCAGCAGGATGGCTGGGATGACGCCGAGGCAATGCACGACGGTCGCGCCGCTGTCAGCCACGCACTGCCACCATCGGTTGGCATGAAAGCGGTCGAGCGGCACCACGGCGCCGCCGAGCACCATCATCCCGACCGCGCTGCAGCCCAGTGCGTTCATGTGGAACATCGGCAAGGGTGTCAGATTGATCTCGCGATCCGGCTGCAGCGTGGCGACGCCGCCCTGCGCGAGATACCAATCGGCAACCTGCAGGAAATAGCGGTTCGAGAGCATGCAGCCCTTCGGCTTGCCGGTGCTGCCGGAGGTGAACAATAGCGCGCATTCGCCGTTGAAGTCCGGTTGTTGGGCTGCAACCTCGCTCTGGCAGGACGGAATACGGCCGTCGGTGTCGATCAGGCGGGCGCGCCCGAGCACCGCATCCTTCGTCACGTGGATACGATCCGGCGTTGCCACCAGCAGGTCCGCTTCCGACAGCTCGAGCTGGAACGACAGCTCATCCGGGCGGATGTCCGGGTTGATCGGGACGATCGAGGCCCCGAGCCCATTGAGCGCGAGCCAATGCAGGAAGAACACGGGGCGATTTTCCAGCAGCAGGGCAACCCGCGCGCCTCGTCCATAGCCCGCAGCCGCATATTCCACGCGCAGGCGATCGATCTCCGCCTTGAACGCCCCGTACGCGATGTCAAATCCGTCGGGCGCGTAGGGCAATTGCGCGCTGGCAGGCGCAAGCAGGAACGGCGCGTCCGGACGTCTTGCGGCCGATGCTATGAAGGCATCGGAGGGCGATCGATTGGGAAACTCAGGGCTCATCGCGGGGAGTGCTCCTGTTGATGCCTCCAGTCCTGCACGAGATCACGACCGGAACCCGCGCGCAGCCCTTGCTGTGGCGGCAGCTTTCGTGAATACTTTAAGCCTAAACTATCTCGCTGGCCAGTGGCGATATCGGCCCATCGGCGCGGCAGACGGTGGAGATGCGTGTGCGGGCAGGTGACAGCAACGTGTCCGGGCAGCGATCAGGCCGGCCAATCTGGTCGGAGGCGGCCGAGCGTTTCCCGCCGGCGGACCGAATCCTTTCGACTGTTCTGATACGACAGGCCGCACAGTACGGAGATGGCACGCTCCTTGTCTTTGGCAAGACGCGATGGAGCTATGCCGAGACCGCCAGCATTGCGGCTGCGTCGGCCGCGCGGTTGATGCGAGCCGGAATTCGCGCCGGTGACCGTGTCGCCCTGATCTGCTCGAACCGGCCGGAATTTCTTGAGGTCTATCTCGGCTGCGCATGGATGGGGGCCGTCTGCGTGCCGATCAACACGGCGCTGCGCGGGATCCAGCTCAGCCATATCTTGCGCAATTCCGGACCGAAGCTGCTCGTCGTCGAGGCGCCCTTCATGCCGGCCGTCGCAACGCTGGAGAGCGATGTCGCGCCGCCCGGTGTGATCTGGACGATCGGAGAGGGCGGCGAGCCCTTCTCCATGCCGGGGCCGATCGCGCCACTACCTCCGCTCGGGGAGGGAGTGCCGCCTGCGCAGGCCCGGCCCGGCGACACGGTCGCGATCCTCTATACGTCAGGCACGACAGGACCATCCAAGGGCGTTTGCTGCCCGCAGGCGCAGATGTTCTGGTGGGGGGTCTATTCGGCGCGCGCGCTCGGCATCGTCGAGGGCGATGTCCTTTTCACCACGCTCCCGCTGTTTCACACCAATGCGCTGAACGCATTCTATCAGGCGCTCCTGAACGGCTGCACCTACGTGCTCGAGCCGAAATTCTCCGCCTCCGGCTTCTGGGCCGCGGCGCGACGGCATCGGGCGACGGTTGGCTATCTGCTTGGCGCGATGGCCGTGATGCTGCTGGCGCAGCCGCCCTCCGAAAATGACACCGCGCACCAGCTTCGCGTCGTGCTCGGCGGCGGCGTGCCCGGCCGGTTTCACGGTCCGTTTCTGGCGCGTTTCGATGTGCCGCTGCTCGATGGCTATGGCTCGACCGAAACCAATTTCGTGTTCGCAAGCCCGATCCCGTCCGATCGCCCGGGCACCATGGGTTATCTCGCCGACGGCGTGGAGCCCGTATCGTCGATCCCGACGATACGGTGCTGCCGGACGGCATCGCCGGCGAATTGCTGCTGCGTGCGCGCGAGCCGTTCGCATTCGCGACGGGCTATTTCGGAATGCCCGAGAAGACGGTCGAGGCCTGGCGGAATCTCTGGTTTCACACCGGTGACCTCGTCATGCGCGACACCGACGGTCACTATCATTTCGCCGACCGGATGAAAGATTCGATCCGCCGGCGCGGCGAGAATGTTTCGTCATGGGAGGTCGAGCAGGTCCTGCTGAGACATCCGGCGATTGCGGCTTGCGCCATCTATCCGCTGCCATCCGAACTTGGCGAGGATGAAGTTGCTGCGGCGGTCCAGCTCCGGCCCGGCCATGCGCTCGAGGCCATCGATGTGGTCACGCATTGCGAGGGACAGATAGCCTACTTCGCCATTCCGCGTTTTGTCCGGATTGTCACCGAGATGCCGCTCACCGAGAACGGCAAGATCAGAAAGGTTGTGCTGCGAGAGGCCGGAATGACAGCCGACACCTGGGACCGCAACGCCGCAGGCTACATACCCGCCGCTAAGATCTGCGCTGGGCCGCAGGCGCAGCTTTCCCCAGTGACTTGTGCAGATCGCGAGGGCAACCAGAATGCCGTGACGATCCGGGTCTTCCAGGGCGAGCGCGAGATGGCTGCCGACAGCAAGTTCCTCGGCCAGTTCGATCTCGTCGGCATCGCGCAGGGCGCCATCGCCGTCGACTTCGGGCGGAACCCGAAAGGCGCTAACGTGGAAAATTTCCAGGGCATGTGAGGCGGTTCACATCGCGATGCTGCGGTCAGCACTAATCAGATCATTGCAAAACTTCTTCGGGGGCAGCTCCAACCGAACGGAGATTTCGCATGAAAGGTCTGATGGTAGCGGCCTTCACCGTTTTAGCGTTTGTTACCGTAGTGCTCGGCATCCCGCGATCACACTCGGTCTCGTCGGTCGGGCGGGCCGATATGGCAAGCAGTTCGACATTGCAGGAACTACAACGCGGCGCTGCCAAGTTGCCGGCCGAGGACTTTGACGACCGGTCCTTGGTCTTCCCGAGAGAGACGACGCGCTAGACAGCCACCTGTCAGGCGAAGCGACCCGCAGCCGGGATCAACGCTGAGGGCACGCTTCAGATTGAAGCCTGGTCGGGCGACGAACGCTACGGGCCTAAGAAGGAGGCTGGAGGTGAGTCGTGGCTTCGGAGTAGGCCAAGCGATTCCAATTCACCTCGATGAAGGTCGACCTCCAGGATAGCCAGGAGAGACGTCAGCACGACCGCGACAAAAATGAGCGATGGTGACGTTTCACGGGGCACGTCGCCACCGTGTGGCGAAATCGAATTGCGAAGTGACCGCCACAGCGAAATGAGATGCAGATACGTCTTGGGTCGTATTTGCATGCCGTCATCCTTGACGCTTCAGGTTCAGCTTAGGAGCCGGTGCCCGTAGGTTCAAGCCGACAAGACGCCATTGCGGCATTGAGTAGCGGGGCTGATCCAATCCCGCGGCGCAGCATGGAAACCGAACGACGGCTCTCGTCGTTGACCCCGGTCAAGCGCGCGCAAACTATCTCTGCAGGGCAACGGCAACGTGCCGGAGCCGACCCGCGAGCCGCCGATGAACTGGCTCTCAAATCTGTGCGTCGTTGCCGCCCTGTGGGCATTTGATGCAACGGCGGCGCAAGGTCAACTCGCGGGTCATGGCGGACCCGTTCGGGCGATTGCGATCTCGAGTGATGGCAACAGTGCTCTGTCAGGCAGCTTCGACACATCGGCAATTCGATGGTCACTGAAGACCGAATCCGCCGAACAAGTCCTGCGTTTTCACTCCGATGCGGTGAATGCGGTCGTCTTCCTCAGGGATGGACGAATGGCGACCGCCGGAGCCGACGCGCGGATCGCGATCTGGACCTCCGGCCGGGAGCAGCCGAATCAGGTTTTCGAGGGCCATCAGGCGCCAATCGTTTCACTCGTCGTCTCGCCGGATGGAACGAAGCTCGCCACGGCGTCATGGGACCATACGGTTGGCGTCTGGTCACTCGCCGACGGCGCGTCGCAGGTGCTGAAAGGGCATACACAGAACGTGAACGGAGTTGCCTTCTCTGCCGATGGACAATCGCTGGTCAGCGTCGGTTACGACTGCGAGTTGAGGATCTGGCCGATGGCGGCAGGAACGCCGGATGTCGTCCTGCTCCCGTCACCTCTCAACGCCGTGGCAGTCGCGCCCGACGGCGAAATCATCGCGGGCGGAGGCGACGGGAAGATCCGATTTCTAACATCGAACGGGCATGAGACCGGCGAGCTTGCGGCCGGGTCGACCCCGATCGTCGCGTTGGCGCTCTCCACGGACGGCACGTTGATCGCGGCAACCGGAATTGGCGGAGGCGTCTCCGTCATCGACCGAAAGGCGCGGAGCATCGTGCAAACGCTGGTCGCTCAGGGAGCGCCGAGTTGGTCGGTGGCATTCCTGCCCGACAATGCAACATTGCTGACGGGGGGCGCGGACGGCAGGATCCGGCGCTGGAACGCGCGGACGGGCGATCCAATCGGCTCGTCGCTGCGGGCTGCGCAAAGCGATCCCCTGGCACCCTATGCGGGAGATCGCGGCGCCCTGGTGTTTAGGGCGTGTATTGCGTGCCACACGCTGTCCGCGGAGGAGCCGCAGCGCGCCGGCCCCACGCTCGATGGCCTGTATGGTCGCAGGATTGCGTCGTTGCCGGGATATCGCTTCTCCAACGCGCTGACGAAAATGGATATCGTCTGGACTCCCGAAACGGTGGCAAGGCTCTTCGAGCTCGGCCCGAATACCTATACGCCGGGTACAAAAATGCCGGAGCAGCGGATCGGGTCGGTCGAGGACCGCAAGGCGCTCACGGATTTCCTGGGGCGTGCGACGTTGGGGCGACGGTAGCGGCCCGTTACAAAAGCTTCATGCAGCTAGAGCGTTTTCGAGCGAAGTGGACACCGGTTCGCGTGAAGAAAACGCGTCAAAACAAGAATCTAGAGCTTCGGTTCTGATTCAATCAGAACCGAAGCTCTAGAAGCCGGGCCATTTCTCTACCGGGAGGCTCGTTATGTTCGGATACTCCTTGATCAATCTGATGACGTCGACGTTTGGATGTTCCTTCAGGGCCTCGGAGACGCAATTGTTCACGTATTTCCGGCGCGCGAGCCACTTGACCTTCCTGCCCTTCGCCTCCGCCTTGCAGGCAACGATCGCCTGTTTCAGGGCGATCTTGTCGGCTTTCGACAGGCGCGCGGCTTCGACGGGCGCCGGCATCATCCCTGCGCCAAGGGCAACTACGACGGCAACGAATGCAAAATGAGCTTTGGTGAGATGAGACATGGTGCCCCTCCTAAGTGTGCCGCTTCCCACAGTTGAATTGGTCCTAATTCTTGGTTTCCCGTTCGCGCAGATAATCGTCGGTCGTTCGACGCGCCGCGCGTTGTGGTACGCCGGCAAACGGGTCGAACTGTTGCTCGCTCATGGTGATCACGCGGCAATCCGCGCACATTCTGACCGTATCGAGCCGCTTGTCTCCGGCGGGATACATCCAGTGCCGGCCCTCGAGCTTCGCCGCGATCTTCTCAATCGTGCTCTTCACGCCAAACGGCTTGTTGCAGCGGATGCAAAGCGCCGGCTCTTCCTCCTTGATGATCGTCGCCGGGGCCCTGGCGGCACGGAAGTCGATCTGCGGCTTGAGCGTGATCACCTTTTCCGGGCACGTGCTTTGGCACAGACCGCACTGCACGCAGGCATCTTCGACGAATTTGAGCACAGGACGCTCGGGATCGTCGCGCAGCGCACCGGTCGGGCAGGCCGACACGCATGACAGACATAGGGTGCATCCCTCCACATTGACGCTGATCGCGCCAAGTGGTGCGCCGTCAGGCAGCGCGATGACGTCGACAGGCGACGGCGCCAGGCGGTGCAACTCGTGGAGCGCGAGGCGAAGCAGTTCGCGCCGTTTGCCGACGGACCGGAAGGTCGCGGGATGCTCGACGGTCGGCGCTGGCTCGATCGACCAGAGCGTCTTGCCGAGTGCGTCGGGATCGTCGGTTTCGATTGCGTCGACCCTGCGTCCTGCGAACCCAAGTCCTTTCAACCCAAGTCCTGCAAACCCAAGTCCGGAGATAATCGCATCGGCCATCGCGATCGTCTTGAAGAGGCCAGCGACGTCATGCCGCGGCTTTGCGCGAAGGAGAAAGCGTATCCCCGCGGCACCATAGGCGAAGGAAGCGACGACGGCCTCGAGGCCAACCTGCGTCACCTCGTTCACCGCGAGCGGCAGCACGCTGGCCGGCAGCCCGTCGCCATGGCGGGCGAGCGCATCGATCAGCGCAGTGCCGTGCTGGCTATCGTGGAACAGGACGACGGCATTGGTGCCGCCGGCTGCGTGATAGGACAAAAGCATCGCGCGCAATTTGTGCAACAGCGCGTCGGCTGGCGGCAGGGCATAGGTTGCCGCGCCGGTCGGACAGGCCGCGGCGCATTGGCCGCATCCGGCGCAGACCTCCGCATTGATTTTGACGTGATCGCCATCCGGTGTGATCGCCCCGGTCGGGCAGAGATCGAGGCAGCGATGGCACCCCGTTAGCTTCGACCGCGAATGCACGCAGAGCTCTGCGGTGAAGTTGACGTATTTCGGCTTGTCGAAACTGCCGACGAGATCGCGCGCCTTGAGGACCGCGCGCAGCATTGCGGGCGGGTCTGCGGGGTCGACGCGGAGATAACCTTCGCGCAAATCATGCGCGGGAAAAAGCGGCATCCCGCCGGAAAGATCCAGGATGAGGTCGCAGCGCGACGTCAGGCCGTTGCGCGGAGCCTCGAACAGCAGCGCCTCGCGCGAGGAGGGGCGAGCCGCGGCATAGTCGTCGATCACAAGCTCGAAGGCGCCCAGATGTCCCTTGGCGTTGCGAATCGTTCCCTTGACGATCGGGAACGATGTCGTCGCCGGTGGTGCAATCTGCGCTGGCCGCGTGATCATGACCGTCACGTCGAGGTGATCTGCCAGCAGCTGGCCCGCTTCAACCGCGACGTCATCGCGGCCGTAGATCAGGATCACGCCCTCGCTCGACAAGGTGACAAACGGGTAGGCTGGTACGGGCTCGGACGCTGCAGCGAGCAGCCCCGCCATTTTCGGCCCAGCCTGTCGCCCTTCCAGGGACCACCCTGCGGTCTCCCGGATGTTGACGAACTCTGTTCTTTCCGAGCGGCCTTCCATCGCGTCGGCGAACAGCGGCGCCTCCTGGGTGCAGCCGACGATCATCGGGCCCGCGACCTTCGCTGCATCGCGAAACCGATCCAGCTCGGCTCGGCACAGGTATCGGAATTCGGCGATCTCGCTGTTGCGACATCCTCGCTTGATCGCAGCAGTGTCGAGACGCATCGTGTCTTCGCACGAGCAGATCAGGATCGTCTTCGGCGAATCCGGCATACGCGGCTATTCACCTCCCAAAGCGGTCGGGGGACGAGGGGGCGGACTCGCGCCGTCCCCGTTGCTCGGATAAGCTATTATCACATGGGAAGAAATGGAAGCTGGAGGTCCGTCTGTCGCCGACCGTCCGCACGCGCTCATCGATCCTGGAGCCCGTTGACCTGCCTCCGCCGTTCACGCTGGTGAGGCTGCGCGAGACGCGCGATGCCTTTGCCCATGCCATCGATATCGCGGAGGAAAGCGGGGCAGGTACGCTGACCTATGTGGGGCGCTTCGATCTTGCTGAGTTCGCCGTCGTGCTCGAACCCGCCGAGCCCTTATGCACCGCGCGCCGCGCCTTCTATGCCGCCATGGTGGCATTGACTGACGCCTTGCGCGCCTATGCACCCCCGAACAAGGAGGTCGCCATCGATTGGCCGGATGCGGTCCGTGTCGACGGCGGGCTCGTCGGTGGCGGCCGGCTTGGCTGGCCGTCGTCCGCGAAAGAGGATGAGCCGCCGCGCTGGTTGGTGTTCGGTGCCATGATCCGGACGGTTGCGATGACCGAGGCGGAAGCGGGCGTGCATCCACTCGTTTCGGCGCTCGATCAGGAGGGCTTTGGCGAAGCCGGCGCGGTTCAAATCACGGAAAGCTTTGCGCGGCACCTGATGCTCGCGACCGAAACCTGGCAAGTCGACGGTTTTGACGCCCTCGCGCGCGAATTCCTGAGCCGGCTGACGGACGAACGGCAGACCTCGCGCACGGTCGCTGACAACGGCGATCTTCTGGTGCGCCGGGTTGGAGCAGATGGGACCGAGCGGCGCGATTTGAGGAAACACCTGCTATTGCCTTCGTGGCTCGATCCGAAGCTCGGAGGGCTGCGCCTGTGAAGCTCTTGCGCACCATCGCGCTCGATCCGTCCGACACGTTCGTATTCGACGTGCCCGCGGAGCCCGGCGAATGGGCGGTGCCGGGCGCGTTCCGCTTCCTTGATCGGGATTTGGCGCAACTGGACGGTAAGGACCGGTCCGCGTTCCGCGGCGGCTTTCTCGGAGTGCAATCCTGGGGCTGGTCGACGCTGGCGCAGATCGTTCCCGCGACCGCGGACGATCGCCGCGCGCTGGTGGAGCTGCTGGCGAAGCGGCTCGTCGAACGGTTCGGTGCGCCGGATCTTGCAACCGCGCACGTGGCGGCGGAGGAGGAGGTTGCCTTTGCGCAATCGCTCTGTGCCCATCCGATCAGCACGCTGATTGCCGTCCATCGCTCGGTGCGGGATGGCGAGGTCCGCGAGTCCTTCCGGAGCTTGCGGCTGCGCGGGGGGCAAGGGCACGGCAAGGCGTTCTCGTTCATGGAGGTGGAGGATGATGCCGAACCCGGCGGCGATCTCGATCTTGCCGACATGACCAAGGAGCCGGGGCGATGAAAGATTTGGCGATGAAGGATTTCTGGATCGCCTGCGGCCACCATCTGCTCGATCGCAACGCGAGCGGCGGGCTCGTTGTCACGGATGAATACCTGAAGGCCTATTTCGCGCGCCCCGAACTGATGCCGCCGGATGATGCGTGCGCAGTCGAGCGTCGCCTGCACCGGCAATTGCTGTCCGATCCGCGCCTCCCGGTCGGAGACACGGAGGTGGCCGCGATCGGTGATGCCGACGCGCGGGAAAACTGGCAATTCGTGCTGGCATTTCGTGACCTCCTGCTGCGCCATCCGACACTGGAGGCGGCCTATCTCGCGACGGTTCGTTCAGGTTCGGTCAATCTGCCACCGCTGTTCATGAACCAGCTGGTGCATGTGATCCTGCGCAATGTGCTCGATCGCTGCGAGGATCCGTTTCAGCTGCGTGCAGCCGAGTTGTTCTTTCGGCCGCAACGGATCCTGCCGCACGAGCATTTGCTGCTCCTGGGCGACGATGAAATCCTTAGCGGGCGTAGCCCGACGCCGGTGCAGTCGCTGATGTCGATGCTGGACGCGACGAGCGATATCCAACTCGACGTTCTCAGCGAGGAGAACGCCGACGGCTATTGGCAACGCAGTGACCAGTTCGATATGGCGCTTGATCTGACCGGCGGAGGGCGGGGGCAGGCCGCGCTGGCCGACGCGATGCGGCGTTGGGTCTCGCATCTGCTCGGGATCGATGTGACGATCGAGCCGCTGACCGAACTGCGCAACGCAGAACTCACCTGGTATGTGGGCCTGGATTCCGAAGCGACCCGCATCGGCGACCGGCTTTGGCAGGGCGAATCCCTCGACGACCGCACCGCGGGGCGCGTGCTGGCGTTGTTTCGGCTGAGCTTTGCGGATCCCGGCCTGATCGTTGACACCGCGGGGCGTACGCCGGCCTATCTGATCCTTGCAATGACGTCCGATCAGGTCGTCCGGATGAAACCCCAGAACTTGCTGGCGGGACTGCCAATCAAGCATCTGGAGGCTGTGACATGAGCCCCGTCGCCGAGCCGCTGGTCCGTATCCCCGTCGGCGTCGTGGTCGAGCGCCGCAGAGCGGATTCTCCGTGGATCGACGTCGTCTGGCGCAGCGTCGGGGTGCTGCCGGATGAGCCGGAGATGACGCCGTGGACGGTGATCCGCGAGCAGGATGGAGTGACGCTGTTTTACGCCGGCAGTGCGACAGTCGATCTCTACCGCTCGGAAACCGATCGCTACCGCGACAATCTCACCTCCGGTGCGCCCAGCATCTGGATCGTGTTGAGCCCTGCCGAGGGAGCCTCGTCCTACCTCCTTTCCGCGGTCACGGCCGATCCCGCCGAAGGGGAGGCGTTCACGGGGGCCGGTGCCAATCTCGTCGAAGCGGTGCCGATGCCCGAGGTGCTGCGCCGGGCGATTGAAGATTTCATCGCCGAGCACCACGTCGAGAAGGAGTTCTTCAAGCGCGAGCGGAGCCGCGCCGATCCGGAGGCGCTGGCGCAGCGGCGCCATGACGGTGGGCACGAATGAGCGAAGACGACTTTCTGGCGCGCTGGTCGCGACGCAAGCAGGCGGCGAGGGACGGCCACGCTGAACCGAGACCTCCTGAACCACCCGCCGAAGCGAATGCGCCGGCGGTGGCCGGCCCTGACGTGGCGGAGCCCTGTCCCGCCCAGTTGGACTTGTCGAGCCTGCCGCCCATCGAGTCGATTGATGCCGCGACCGACGTCTCGGCCTTCCTTCGCAAGGGCATTCCTCAGGAATTGAGCCGTGCTGCGCTTCGCCGGGCCTGGAGCGCCGATCCTGCCATTCGCGACTTCATTGGGCTCGCGGAAAATGCCTGGGACTTCAACGACCCGACCGCCATGCCTGGCTTCGGTCCGCTGGACTATTCGGCCGAGCAGGTTGACGCACTCGTCCGCCGCGTTGTCGGGGACCTCGTGCAGGCCGCCGAGAATGCGACCGACGCGATCGAAGGGACTGTCGAAGACGCCATGCGACCGACCGTTGCTGCGGTCGACGATTTGGTGCAAGCATCAAATCCGGTGAAGGCGCGCCCGGATCTCTCGCTGTCCGATGAGTCCGCAACCCCGGAATTGCCTTCAAACTCTGCTGCACCGCAACTGCAAGGCGCGAGCGAAGAGACCGCCGTTCGGCGCCGCACACATGGTGGCGCGCTGCCCCGGTAGGGTGCGACCAAATGCTATAGCCGCAGGCTATGCCATCGATTGACCGCCCTCCGGCACCCGAATAGTCTTTGTTAAGCAAACGCAATCAAGCGCTTGGCCCCTAGGATGGGAGGGCGGCGTGCGCGATGCGGGCCTTGAACGTGCCATCGATGCCGCGGGCGGCGTAGCCCAGCTAGCCCGGAAAATCGGTATTGCCCAGCCCTCGGTGTCGAACTGGAACCGGGTGCCGGCGCAACGCGTGATTGCAGTCGAAGTCGCGACGGGCGTCTCGCGAAAAATTCTTCGTCCCGATCTCTATAGCGAGCTTGCGATATCGGACATGCTTGATCCGATCGAAGCCGGACGCGCGCAGGAATACGCACTGCTTGCGACCCTGCTCTCGTCGGCGCCGTCGCGAGACCTCCTCGAAAAGATCGCGCAACTGAACGGCGATGTGACGCCGCTTGGGCGTGCCCACTCCGCTCTAGCGGAGGCCGCTTCGATCGCGGTCGCAACCGAGGTCGAGCGCGAATATTTTGACCTGTTCGTCGGCGTTGGGCGCGGCGAGCTGCTGCCCTACGCGTCCTACTATCTGACCGGCTTCCTCAACGAGCGCCCGCTGTCGCGACTTCGTGACGATCTGGCCGCGCTTGGCATCGAGCGGGTGGAGAGCAATCCAGAACCCGAGGACCATGCGGCGACGCTATGCGAGATCATGGCGGGCCTTGTGGCCGGTCGTTTCCCGGCGTCGCTCACAGCACAGCGCGTCTTCTTCGAGAAGCATGTGTCCCGCTGGATCGGACGTCTGTTCGCCGACATGGCGAAGGCCGAATGCGCCAGGTTCTATCGAGCGGTCGGAGCGCTGGGATGCGTGTTCCTGGAGATTGAAACTGAGGCCTTCAAGTTCGCCAATTGACCGGATGCCCCGGTCCAAGGAGAGGTGCAATGAGCGATGAGAAGAAAATGACGGCAGGCCGCCGCGACTTCCTTCGCAAGGTCGGAATCGGCACGGTTGGTGCAGGCGCCGCGCTGGCAACCCCCTTGATCGCGCCGGCGCAGGCCGACAGCGAGAGCGAAGCTGAGAAGCGCAAGGCGCGCTACAGGGAAACCGAAGACGTGAAAGCGTACTATCGCGTCAATCGCTATCCACGGTGAGGGAGGCGGCCATGCTGATCAGGAGAACACAGCGTTCCGATTCCGACCGACGTGGATCCGTCGCGGCCCTCCTGTCCGGGCAGACTGGCGGCCTCGACCGCCGCACATTTCTGCGTCGGTCCGGTCTTGCCGGCGGGGCGCTCGCTGCGCTCAGCACGCTGCCCCTCGGTGGCGTTCGCGAGGCGGAGGCTGCCGCCGCCGGGCCGCTGACCGCGGGAGCGACGGCGCGCAAGAGCATCTGCACGCATTGCTCGGTTGGATGCACCGTGACTGCGGAAGTGCTGAACGGCGTATGGATCGGCCAGGAGCCGACCTGGGATTCCCCGATCAATCGCGGATCGCATTGTGCCAAGGGCGCCTCGGTGCGCGAGCTCGTGCACAGCGAGCGGCGGCTGCGCTATCCGATGAAGCTGGTGGGCGGGCAGTGGACCCGGGTCTCCTGGGAGGCCGCGATCAACGAGATCGGCGACAAGCTGCTGGAGGTCCGCGAGAAGTCGGGACCCGATTCCGTCTATTGGCTCGGATCGGCCAAGATGACCAACGAGGGATCCTATCTGTTCCGCAAGCTCGGCGCGTTCTGGGGCACCAACAACACCGACCATCAGGCGCGTATCTGCCATTCGACGACCGTCACCGGCGTGGCCAACACCTGGGGTTACGGCGCGATGACCAACAGCTTCAACGACATCCGCAACGCCAAGACCCAGATGATCATGGGCGGCAATCCGGCCGAGGCGCATCCGGTGTCGCTGCAGCATCTGCTCGAGGGCAAGGAGCTGCAAAAGGCCAACTTTATCGTCATCGACCCGCGCCTGACGCGAACCGCGGCGCACGCGACCGAGTATGTCCGCATGCGGCCAGGCACCGACATTCCGGTGCTCTACGGCATGATGTGGCACATCCTGCAGAACGGCTGGGAGGACAAGGAATTCATCCGGCAGCGCGTCTACGGTTTCGACGATCTTCGCAAGGAGGTCGAAAAATGGAACCCTGAGGAGGTCGAGCGCGTTGCCGGCATTCCCGGTGAACAGCTCAAGCGTGTCGCGAAGATGTTCGCAACGGAAAAGCCGTCGACGCTGATCTGGGCCATGGGTCAGACTCAGAAGACGGTCGGCACCGCCAATGTGCGGGCGAGTTGCATCCTGCTCCTGATGACTGGAAATGTCGGCGGACCGGGCATGGGCGCCAACATCTTCCGCGGCCATGACAACGTGCAGGGCGCGACCGATGTCGGGCTCGATATCGTCACGCTGCCGTTCTACTACGGGCTCGCCGAGGGCGCGTGGAAGCACTGGTCGCGGGTTTGGGAGGTCGACTATGACTTCCTGAAGTCGCGCTTCGACTCCAAGCAGATCATGGAAGCGCCCGGCATCCCGCTCACGCGCTGGTTCGAAGCGGTGACGTTGCCGAAGGACCAGGTCGCTCAGAAAGACAATGTGCGGGCGGTGTTCGTGCAGGGACACGCCTCCAACAGCATCACCCGCATTCCGGAATCCTTGAAGGGTCTGAAGGCGCTCGACCTGCTCGTCATCGCCGACCCGCATCCGACCACCTGGACCTCGCTCGCCGTGGAAGCCGGGCGCAAGGACGGTCTCTACATTCTCCCGGTCGCCACCCAATTCGAGTGCAAGGGGTCCCGGGTTGCCTCGAACCGCTCGCTGCAATGGGGCGAGCAGATCGTGAAGCCGATCTTCGAATCCAAGGACGACCTCGAGATCACCTATCTGCTGGCGAAGAAGTTCGGCTTCGCCGACAAGATGTTCAAGAACATCAAGGTCGAGAACGATCTGCCCGAGGCCGAGGACATCCTGCGCGAAATGAATCGCGGCAGCTGGTCGACCGGCTATTGCGGGCAATCGCCCGAGCGTCTCAAGGCCCATATGAAGAACCAGGCGAAGTTCGACATGCTGACGATGCGGGCTCCGAAGGACGATCCGGAAGTCGGCGGCGACTATTACGGCCTGCCCTGGCCGTGCTGGGGCTCGCCGGAGGTCAGGCATCCGGGCACGCCGCTGCTCTACAATACGAACCTCGGCGTGATGGACGGCGGCGGTACGTTCCGGCCGCGCTTCGGCATCGAACGTGAGGAGAAGCTGGCCGACGGCTCGACGCGGAAGGTCAGCCTGCTCGCCGACGGGTCCTATTCGAAGGATTCGGAAATCAAGGACGGCTATCCGGAATTCACGCTGGCGAGCCTGAAGAAGCTCGGCTGGGACAAGGATCTGACGGAAGCGGAGATGGCCACGATCAACAGGATCAATCCGGCCACTCCCGACGCGGTGTCGTGGTCGCTCGACCTTTCGGGCGGCATTCAGCGCGTCGCGCTGATGCATGGCTGCGTACCTTACGGCAACGGCAAGGCGCGGATGAATGCGTTCGGGCTACCGGATCCCATTCCGGTTCACCGCGAGCCGATCTACACGCCGCGCGTCGATCTGGTCGCCAAATATCCGACGCTGCCAGACGCCAAGCAGTTCCGCATGCCCAACATCGGGTTCTCCGTGCAGAAGGCCGCGGTGGAGAAGGGGATCGCCAAGCAATTCCCGCTCATCCTCTCCTCGGGCCGCCTGGTCGAATACGAGGGCGGTGGCGAAGAGACGCGCACCAATCCGTGGCTCGCCGAACTGCAGCAGGACATGTTCATCGAGATCAGTCCCGTTGATGCCGCCGATCGCGGCATCAAGGATGGCGGCTGGGTCTGGGTGAGCGGCGCTGAAAACAACGCGCGTGCCAGAATGAAGGCGCTGGTGACCGAACGGGTCGGGAGGGGCGTTGCGTGGATGCCCTTCCACTTCGGTGGTTGGCTCGCGGGCAAGGACCTTCGCGGCAATTACCCGAAGGGGACCGATCCGATCGTGCTTGGCGAAAGCGCCAATACGATCACGACCTATGGCTATGATCCTGCAACCAATATGCAGGAGACCAAGGTCACTCTCTGCCAGATCGTCGCAGCCTAGAGGAGCAACGCACATGGCTCGAATGAAATTCCTCTGCGACGCCGACCGCTGTATCGAGTGCAATGCCTGCGTCACCGCCTGCAAGAATGAGCATGAGGTGCCCTGGGGCATCAACCGGCGCCGCGTCGTCACGATCAACGACGGCAAGCCCGGAGAGCGATCGATCTCCATGGCTTGCATGCATTGCACCGATGCGCCCTGCGCGGCGGTCTGCCCGGTGAACTGCTTCTACACCACCGCCGATGGCGTCGTTCTTCATTCCAAGGATCTGTGCATCGGCTGCGGCTATTGCTTCTACGCGTGTCCGTTCGGCGCGCCGCAATACCCGAAGATCGGCAATTTCGGCTCCCGCGGCAAAATGGATAAGTGCACGTTCTGCGCCGGCGGCCCCGAGGCCGACGGCAGCAAGGAGGAGTACGAGAAGTATGGGGCCAATCGCCTCGCCGAGGGGAAATTGCCGCTCTGCGCCGAGATGTGCTCCACCAAATCATTGCTCGCCGGCGATGGCGAGATCATCGCCCAGATCTACAAGGAACGTGTGATGAAGCGCGGCTACGGCTCGGGCGCCTGGGGCTGGAAAACCGCCTATCGCGAGACGATCGAATCCTGAAGGGCGGGTTCGCGCAAATACCGGGAGGAGCTCATGGCGTCTCTGGCAAAATACATCCGTCTCGCCCTGGGCGCATGGGCGCTTGCGTTGATGATCGCGGCGTCGGTGCCGTCCATCGCCCAGCAGGTCAATCCGACCGCAAGCGCGGTGAAGGAGCAACAGCTTCTTCAGGAGCTCAACCGGATCCAGGGGCGCGTCAGCATTCCCGATCAGCGGTCAGGCGTGCTGGAGCAGCCGGCGGGACGCGAGTGGCGCGAATTCCGCAACGTCACCCTGCGCTGGGTCGGCGGAGTTGCCATCCTCGGCATGCTCGTGGCGCTCGTCGGCTTCTATCTCATCCGTGGCATGGTCCGCCTCCAGAGCGGGAGGTCGGGGCGCACGATCGTGCGCTTCGGCGCCTTTGAGCGCTTCGTGCACTGGATGACGGCGACCTGCTTCATCATTCTGGCAATCTCCGGACTGAACATCACCTTCGGCCGTCCGCTGCTGTTGCCGCTGATCGGCCACGAAGCATTCTCCGAATGGTCGCAATGGGCGAAATACGCGCACAACTATTTGAGCTTCCCGTTCACCATCGGAGTGGTGTTGATCTTCCTGATGTGGCTCGGCGGCAATATCCCGAACAAGGTCGATGTCGAGTGGATCAAGCGCGGCGGCGGTATCGTGGGGCACGATCATCCGCCGGCCTATCGTTTCAACGCCGGACAGAAGGCGGTCTACTGGATCGTCGTGATCGGCGGCGCTGCCGTTGCGATCACCGGATATGAGCTGATGTTCCCGTTCTACCTGTCCGGCATCGAAGGAATGCAAATGGCCGCGGTGATCCACGCGATTGTGGCGGTGCTGTTCGTCGCGGTGATGCTGGCCCACATCTATATCGGCACCATCGGCATGCAGGGCGCCTTCGAGGCGATGGGCAGTGGCGTCGTGGATGTCAATTGGGCGAAGGAGCACCACAGCCTGTGGCTGGAGGAGGAGACGCGCGCCGCGGCCAATGATGCGCGCTCGAAGCCGGCCGCCACGGCGGCGGAGTAGGAGCAACGCCGCCCCCCGGGGGCGAGATCGCTAAAGCCGCACGGCCGTCGTTGCAAAGGCCTCTGCGACCGGCTCTTGCACGCGGTCAAGGACCGCGGCGCTGACTCCCGCCACAACGACGGCGGCCGCGCAGGCGAGCAGGAAGGCTCTCATGGCTATCCTCCCAAAGAGGTCGAGTGCAGCGAGAGAATACACAAAATCGATCGTCACGGACAGCGCTGCTTTCCCGCGCCGTTGCGTCGACGCTTGCTTCTGACGCATCGCAGCTGCCGGCATGACAGCCATTGCCGTCGTGGCGCGTTATCGGGCACCTGTGCTGCAAAATGCGGCTCCGCCACTTCGTCGCGTAATCCGGCAACCACGCCTCGCACGGCACCCATAACAGATGTCGATGTGATGACGAGCCCGTTGATGGAAAATCAGGACGCGGGCGGCGGCCACCATGAAGAATCAAATCCGCCGGTGGATCGACCAGGGTCCGCGTCCGCCCGGCGCCAGCCGCGCAACACGGCAACGGGGCATTCAGACGATCACTGCAAAATGACCAGACTGACCAAACCGGCAAATGGATTTGTGAATCGAACTCCTTGATTGGAGTTGGTTGATACCCTAATACCGTCATCGGCAGGGGTGATGCATGTGCGGGCTGGTTAAAGCGATCATTGCTGACGATCACGCCGTGGTTCGGGAAGGGCTGAAGCAGCTTCTGTCGACCGTGGACCAGCTTACAATCGGTGGAGAAGCCGCGGACGGCGAAGCCGTTCACCGGCTGCTGAACGAGAGCTCCGCCGATCTTCTGATACTCGATCTCGGCATGCCGGGTGTGGGCGGGTTTCAGTTCATAGCGAACCTGAAAGCCGAATGGCCTGAGCTGCGCGTTCTTGTCCTCACCGCCAATGTTGAGCCACGTTCCGTTCGGGCAGCCTTTTCCGCGGGCGCGAACGGCTATTTGACCAAGAGCGGGGATCCGTCGGAGCTCATCGCTGCAATCGATGCCATCAGAAAAGGCAACGCCTATGTGGCGGAGGAGGTTCGCTTTGCGGTGGACCAGCATGACGGCCTGAACGAAACCCCGGAGCCCACGGCTGCGATCATATCTCCGGTCACGCTGACAAGGCGTGAGCGGCAAATCCTGGGGATGATCCCTCACGGCGCCACCAGCCGCGACATCGCCAACCGTCTCGGCATTAGTCTGCTTACCGCCCGGAAGCATCGCGAAAACCTGATGCGGAAGCTCGATCTGCATAGTGGTGCCGAATTGACAGCCTACGCGATCCGTCTCGGCCTTCCAGCGGGCTAGCTAGCGCAGCGGCAATTCGTGAACGAAGCCGCCGCAACGATCGGCGCGCGGAGAGGTTTCGATGCAAGAAGACAAGATACGCGAGGCGCTCGTCGAGCTCTTGTATCGTAATTCCTATGGCGTGGTGGCCTCCAACGTCCTGATCTCCCTGGCGGCGGCGTACGTCCTGAGGAACACCGTACCGGCGAGCTGGTTGGTCGGATGGCTCGGTGCGCTGTATCTGCTCACCGCCATACGCGTCCTGGCGGCGCGCCGGTTCTTCAGCCGGAATCGAGAACCAGCGTCTGTGTTGCGATGGGCGTGGCTCGCGGCTTCTTTTTCCTGCGTGTCGGGCCTGCTGTGGGGAATGCTCGGCTGGGTCGGGTTCGTTCCTGAACAGCCCGTTCCTTTTTTATTCACCGCTGTTGCCTTGACCGGTCTGGTCTGCGGCACGGTTCCGTCGCTCTCGGCCTTTCCGCCGGCTCTGATCGGCTCGATCATCGCAACGGTGCTGCCGGTCATGGCGCGCTCCTTTATCAATGGAGGTGATGCTTCCGGCGCATATCTCGCCCTGCTTACGGGGCTTGTGGCCATCAATTTCTACTACTGCCGCACGACGCACCGCATGCTGCGTGAGACCATCAGGTTGCGTCTGGAAAATGTCGAGCTCGTCAGCCACTTGCAGGAAGAACGCGACCGCGCGCAGGCGGCCGATCGTGCGAAAACGCGTTTCCTTGCGGCGGCAAGTCATGACCTGCGCCAGCCGATCCATGCCTTGAGTCTGCTGATCGCCACGCTCGCGGCGCTGGGTCACCGCGGCGCTGTCCAATCCGGCGATGCACGCGATCTGGCTGGCAAGGCAAAATCCATTGTCGGCAACCTCAGCGCCCTCCTGAACGGACTGCTCGACATCTCCCGGCTCGATGCCGGCGTCGTCACTGTTGCGAAGGAGACGGTGAATCTCTCCCAGCTGTTCTACCAGCTCAACAACGAGTTCGCTTCCGTTGCGAAGGATCGCGGCCTTGATTGGCGTGTCGTTGAAAGCCGTCTCCAGGTGGACAGCGATCCCATGATGCTGAAACGGGTGTTGGGCAATCTGCTGTCGAACGCCTTTCGCTACACGGGATCCGGCGGCGTTCTGCTCGGCTGCCGCAGGCGCGGCGCGTCGGTGGAAATCCAGATATGGGATACCGGCCCCGGCATCCCCGCAGATCAGCAAGCAATGGTCTTCGAGGAGTTCGTGCAATTGCAGAACCCGGCGAGGGATCGCACGCAAGGGCTTGGCCTCGGCCTCGCCATCGTTCGCCGCACCGCCGCGCTGCTGCAACATCCGGTGAAACTGGTCTCCGTCACCGGGCGCGGCTCGATGTTTTCCGTTACGGTTCCGCAAGCCAGTGCGGTGGCGCCTCCCTTGCCCGATAGCGCGGCATCACCCGCAGCCATCGCCGTCAGCATCATGGTCGTGGAAGACGAGGAGGATGTTCTCGATGTCATGGTGCAGTTGCTCACGCTGCAGGGGCATCGGGTCTATGCCGGCCGATCTGCCGCTGAGGTGCAACAGATTCATGCAGAGGCGATGATAACAGGCGATGCACCGGTCGATCTGATCATCGCCGACTACCGCCTCGGAGATGGTGCTACAGGCCTGGAGGCAATCGAGGCTCTTTGCGCCCATATCGGCCGCTCGGTCCCTGCCTTTATCGTAACCGGCGATACCTCGCCGTCGCGCATCAAGGAAGCGACCGCCAGCGGCTATCGTGTTCTGCACAAGCCGATCAGCGGCGAGGAATTGCACGATGCGATCGTCACAGCCTGCGTCGATGGCAAGGAAGCAATCATGAGTGATTGCTGAAACATTAGACGACGAAATACGACATCTGCCGTATCGCTCGCGAATCAACCCAACGATATCCTTCACCCCAACTGGACGCGCTTGAACGGCAGCCGATCTCGAACCCGGCTGTTGGGAGCAGGAGTGTGCCATCAACGGGGGCTGTCAAGACGGGCAGCTTCGCTCCGAGCGCGTACAAGAAGGCAAGTTGGATATGGCAATGACCGATAGCTCCCACGCCCGGCGGCCATCGCCAGCTCTCAAGGCGTGGACAATCGCCGTCCTGGCCGGCTTCGGCATTTTTCACGTGGTCGGAGGATACATGCTGCATCACGCGCTGAGGTTCCGACCCATCGAAACGGCAACAACGGCGATCCAGGGCGACTAGATGGATTGGCTGACGCCACGCGCGTGAGTTCGGACGCCCCCCACGCTGTCCGGCCATCGCCGGCAATCACCGTTCTCCAGGAAGCGATACCATGTCAGACGTAGCGGTTTATTTGGTGCTGAGTGGGGCGGTTTTTGCGGGCGCGTTCGTTTCCGGCCTTTCCGGATTCGCGTTCTCGGCGGTCGCCGGCGCGATCCTGCTACACGTTTTTCCGCCTATCGAAGCAGTGCCTTTGATGATGGCTTGCAGCATCACCGTGCAAGCCGCCAATCTGTTTGCGCTCCGCAAGAGCATGCAATGGAAAACCAGCCTCGTTTTCATCGCTGGTGGATTATTGGGCATTCCGATCGCGATCTATTTCCTGCAGAATGTGGACACCGGGATGTTCAGACTGGGCTTTGGAATTCTTGTATCGCTTTACGCGGCATATGCCTTGTTGCGGCCAACGGCTGCCTATTTGCGTCAGATGGACAGCCGGAGCAGGAACGCGCTGGTGGGGTTTGGTGGTGGGCTGGTCGGGGGGCTGACTGCGATGCCCGGCGCACTTCCTGCGATCTGGTGCGACATCCATGGTCTCCCGAAAACTCAGCAGCGCGGCCTGGTCCAGCCCTACATCGGGGTGATGCAGCTTTTCGCCCTCGCGCTCATGCTTTCGCACCACAGCCTCTCGCTCAAGGTCTTGATCGACTTTGGCATTTCGCTGCCCGCCTTGGCCGCTGGAGCGGCCGTGGGTATCGTTCTGTTCGGACGCGTCAACGAAGCAGCCTTCAAGCGGATTATCCTGGGTTTGTTGCTGTTTTCGGGACTCTGCCTTGTGATCTAGAAGGGGTCTCGGTGGAACGGTGCGGGCGGCTTCGGGCTGAACATCTCACACCGCGCCGTCACCTGCGGCGGCACAGGGCCTTTCGACATTAACCTCCTGACCGACGACGAAATACGACATCTGCCGTATCGCCCAGCGACCGGGATAAGGATATGAAGCCGGGTCATTGGGACGAAGTTCGTCTCGCGCATTCGCGTGAGACGCTTGCCATTGACGAAACGGGAGATGGAATATGACCATTGCGCAAGATGCGAATAAGCAAGGGGAAGCTGAGGGCCTCGAGGGCGCCGCTCAGGACAAAGCTTCCGAAATCTCAGCGACCTCTGATGCGCTCAGCGACAGCTCCCTGGACAAAGTGTCAGGCGGTTGTTGGCCGTTCAGTACTCTGGCGGCTGCCATCTACGCCAGCGCAGGCCCGACGGGCTAGAAAGCACCTGAGCCGACGACGGCTTGAAGAGGTCGCCTCCGCCGCCGCGCATCGAACCGGAAATGGTCGATCTCATTGATATCGGCATGTCCGCTTTGCTCCATTTCTGGAGGAGCGGACATGAGTTGAGCGCAGGGTTGCAACGTCGGGCTGGCCCCGATCAGCATTGATCAAGGATGGAGATTGAAGATGGCCAATGAGCAGGACACCAATTCGAAAGCGCAAGCCGATGCTGGCGAGAGCCTCAAGGACGACGCACAGAGCAAAGCCTCCCAGATCTCGGCGACGTCCGATGCGCTCAGCGACTGCTCCCTGGACAAAGTGTCGGGCGGCGCCTGGCCGTTCAATAATCTGGCGGCTGCCAGCTACGCCAGCACAGGCGGGGGAGGTTGACCGAGAAAGCACCTGAGCCGACGACGGCTTGAAGAGATCACCTAGCCAAAGTGGCTTCGGTGTTTGCGGGGGCTGCGTGAGACGGGAAACGGAGCGAATCTTTCGGGCAGCGGCCATCGAGCGGCTTTCGAATCCCGAACAGCTCGACCATGTTGTCGGCGTCACGCGCCCGTTCGACTGGATGGCTGCAGCGGCGCTGGCACTTGGTCTTGCCGTGCTGGTTGCCTGGAGCGTGCTCGGCCGCATTCCAACCCGTGTATCCGGTGATGGCATTTTGTTGAGCAGCGGCGGTCGTCTGGTCGACGCCGTCTCCGCGGTCAGCGGCAAGCTGGCCTCGCTCGAGGTCGGCATCGGCGATGCCGTCCGCCGCGATCAGGTGATCGCCCGGATCGTCCAGACCGAGACCGAGCAGCGGCTTCAGCAGGCGAGGGATGTCCTGCGCGAGCGCGAACGCGAGCATGCCGAGCTCGCCGGGGCGATCTCGCGGGAGATCGATGCCAAGCTTGCCAATTATGCGGCGCAGGAGGCAGGTCTGGGCAACGTGATCGCGGCTGCCGAGAAGCGCACCGCCTATCTCACCGACGAGGTGGCCAAGCTCGAACCGGCGGCAGCGAACGGAACTGTCACGCGCAGGTATCTCGAGGACCGCCGCGTCGAACTCAACAATGCGCGGGAACGCATCACCGACGCAAGGAACGACATTCTCAAGCTCAATGCGCAGCAGCTGGATCTGCAGACCCAGCGGGAGCGCGATCGGCTGCTTTCGGAATTCAAGGTCAATGATGCGAAGCGGACGGTTGAGCAGCTTGCGGCCGAGCTGGAGCGGGGATCACGGATCCTCAGTCCTGCCGACGGGCGCGTCGTCGAACTCAAAGTGTCCAGCGGCGCCGTGCTTGCCTTGGGTACGCCGGTTATCGAAATCGAGACCGCGGGACAGGTCCTCGAAGCGACGGTCTACATGCCGCCGGACCGTGGCAAGAACATCAGGCCCGGCATGGAGGTTCGTGTCGAGCCGAGCACCATCAAACGGGAAGAATACGGCGCGATTGTCGGCAATGTGGTGGCGGTTTCGGAATTCCCTGTGACGCCCCAGGGCATGCTGGCGGACCTGCACAACGATGCATTGGTCAAGCGCTTTTCGCAGGACGGCGCGCCCTATACGGCCAAGGTGACCCTGGAGCGCGATCCCTCCACCGTCAGCGGGTATCGCTGGACCTCCGGCAAGGGGCCGCCGATCCAGCTCTCGACCGGTACGCTGACCCGGGCCGAAGTTACGACGCGCGAGCAGCAGCCGATCGATCTGGTGATTCCGCTGATGAAGCGGCTCAGCGGCATTGGCGGCTAGGATCGGCAGCGCATGACCGCGTCATCGCGCCAAACCGATGCTCGGCCGGCGCTCCTCGATCGCCTCGGCAACTGGATCAGGCGCATTCCGCTGCCGGCGCGACGGCGCTGGGTGACGCCCACGGTATTCCAGATGGAAGCGCTGGAATGCGGCGCAGCTTCGCTCGCGATGATCCTGGCGTATCACGGTCTCTGGGTGCCGCTGGAAAAGCTGCGCGAAGCCTGCGGCGTGTCCCGGGACGGCAGCAAGGCTAGCAACGTGCTGAAGGCCGCGCGGCAATTCGGACTGACGGCAAAGGGGTTCAGGAAGGAGCCGGCAACGCTGCATGAGCTGCCGATGCCATCGATCATCCACTGGAACTTCAACCATTTCGTGGTGCTCGAAAGGCTGGATTCGGATTACGCCTATCTCAACGATCCCTCGACCGGGCGCCGCAAGGTCGGTCACGATGAATTTGA
This sequence comes from Bradyrhizobium sp. 26S5, assembly GCF_036923295.1. NCBI lineage: Bacteria > Pseudomonadati > Pseudomonadota > Alphaproteobacteria > Hyphomicrobiales > Nitrobacteraceae > Bradyrhizobium > Bradyrhizobium sp. 26S5. The sequence goes on from NZ_CP145948.1 coordinate 3,851,049, forward strand.
CGCGGCCTTCACGGGCGTTGTCCTGGCGATGGAGCCGGGCCCCGACTTCAAGCCGGGTGGTCGCGAGCCCGACCTTGTTCCGCTGCTGCTGCGGCGACTGTCGAATTCGTTAGGGGCGGTGCTGCTGCTGGTTGCACTCAGCATGGCGCTGGTGGTGCCCACCATCCTGGTTCCGGCATTCGCGAAAATCTTTGTCGATGACGTTCTGATCAAGCATGTGGAAGGCTGGTTCACACCTTTGCTGATCGGCATGGCGATGACAGCCGTGGCGCGGGCGCTGATGACAGCATTTCAACAGTCGCTGCTCCTGCGCATCCAGACCAAGCTCACGGTGACGATGGTCAGCCAGTTGCTCTGGCACGTCCTGACCCTTCCGATGGAATTCTTCACCCAGCGGCACTCCGGCGACCTCGCCAACCGCATAGCCGCCAGCGAACAAATCGCCCAGCTGCTTTCGAACGGGGTGGCTGCCAATGCGCTGAACCTGATCGCGGTCGTCTTCGTTGCCGTGACGATGGCGTTCTACGACGGTTTGCTGGCCGCGATCAGCATCGCCATGGCTCTCCTCAATGTCCTCGTCCTCAGGCTGGTCGCGCGCCAGCGCGAGGACCTCAACCGCAAGCTGTCAATCGAACGTGCCAAGCTGAATGGAAGCACCATCGAAATCATCCGCACGATCGAAACGATCAAGGCCGGCGGCCTGGAAGATGACGCCTTCGCGCGCTGGGCGGGGTTTCAGGCCAAGGTCCTGAACGCCGAGCGTGATCTCGGCGTCTACTCCACCTTCCTCGACAGCTGTCCGATCTTCCTGACCGGATTGACCACCGCGATCGTGCTGGGGGTGGGGGGCCTTCGGATCGTCGACGGCGCATTGACCATCGGTGGCCTCGTCGCCCTGCAGGCGCTGCTCACCAGCCTGGTCGAGCCGGTCAACGCACTTGTGCAGCAGGCCGCTGTCTTCCTCGCCATCAAGGGCAATTTGTTCCGGATCGAGGACGTCTTCAACTATCCCGCCCGTCCCCTGGTGCCGATCGAGCGCACGCCCGCAACGATGCCCGCAAAACTGTCGGGCCGGGTCGAGTTGAAGGACGTCTCGTTCGGCTATTCGGCGCTCGAGCCGCCGCTGATCGAGGATTTTTCGCTGGTCGTCGAGCCCGGCCGCCGCGTCGCGCTGGTCGGAGCATCAGGCAGCGGCAAATCCACCGTTGGACGGCTGGTCAGTGGACTCTACCGGCCGTGGTCCGGCGACATCCGCATTGACGGCTGGCCGATGGCCGAGATTCCCCAGGAGATATTCACCAATTCGGTTGCCTATGTCGATCAGGAAATCTTGCTGTTCGAAGGGACCGCCCGCGACAACCTCACGCTCTGGGACCATACCGTGGCTGAGGCCAGCGTGTCCCGGGCGCTCAAGGATGCGCTGATCCACGAGGAGGTTGTCGTCCGGGCCGGCAACTACGATTGCCACGTGGCCGAGGACGGCAGGAATTTCAGCGGCGGCCAGCGGCAGCGGCTCGAGATCGCACGGGCGCTGGCAGGCAATCCTTCCGTGGTCGTCCTCGACGAGGCCACTTCCGCCCTGGATCCGATCGTCGAGAAGGCGATCGACGACAATCTCCGGCGCAGGGGATGCACCTGCATCATCGTCGCGCACCGGCTCAGCACGATCCGCGACTGTGACGAGATTCTTGTGATGAGCAACGGGCGGGTCGTGCAGCGGGGAACGCATCAGAAGCTGCTCGCCGAGGGCGGCGAATATGTCCAGCTGGTGTCGAGCGAATGAACCGCGTCTACCAGCCTCCCGCCCTCGAAACTTCGCCCTGGCGCGAAGGCGCGGCGTCTCGCCCAGTCGGGCTCGATAGCCACCGACCGCTGCCGATCAATGACCTCGATCTCGTTCTGCACGTCGTGCGCGGCTATGTCGACCTGTTTGCCGTCAGGGAGAGCGCCAGTGGCGAGCCGAGCCGGCGGCATCATCTGTTTCGGGTCGAGCAAGGCGCGGTGGTTTTTGGCCTGCCCGGCATCGGCGATGGAAACGGAAATTCGGTGGCTGTGATTGCGGTCGGCGGTCTCGAGACCGAAATCGTGATCGATCATCGCGGCCGTTTTGCCGATCGGGACGCAATCGACGCATGGACCGCGCTTGTGTCGGGAGTCATCGCAGCGTCTCCTCAAGGAGCGGTCGTGCAGCAGGCCGCGATCGGCTCGCGATACGCATTGGCAGCCGGCGACATTCTCCGGCTTTCCGGCCGGCGGGTCGGCTGGATCGGGATTGAGCATGGGACCATCGGCGTGATGGAGATGCCGGCGACCCATGGCTCCAGGGAGTGCCCCGCGCCGATGCCGCCGGGAACGTGGATCGTCGCCCGCGAGGAGGCGACGCTGGTGGTGCGGGAGAGCACGGCATTCCCGCTTGCGGAGATATGGGCCGCGCTTGATCGATTCCATACACGTGTCATGGAAGGCCTGTGTCGCAGGATCGACGAGGAAACCCTCGCGGAGGCCGACCGCCTGCGCCTGCGCTCGAACCTCAATCGGCTACGGACCAGCAGCATTGTCGGTCGGCTTGCCGGTATCATCGCTGCCGAGCCCGGATCGACGCAACCCGGCGCGGTTGGTGCTAGCCGTCTGCTCGCCGCCTGTCGGGAGGTCGGAGCAGCGCTGGGCATATCGCTCCAGGCTCCGGCCAATATGGCGTTCGACAATGATGATCTTGCGAGCGCCGTGAGGATCGCGGAGGCGTCGCGGGTGCGGACGCGGCGGCTGTTGCTGCGCGCCGACTGGTGGAGCAACAGTGCCGGACCATTCGTGGCGTTTCTCGGCGAAGACCGGCGGGCCGTCGCGATCCTTCCGGGGGCAGGCGGCCGCCACATCATCGTTGACCCCGACGCCGGCACGCGCCGTGAATTGACGCGCGCAACCGCCGCCGAACTGGCGCCCGAGGCAGTGATGTTCTATCGCCCGCTGCCTTCGGGAGCTCTGACGGTCCGCGATCTCCTGAAGTTCGGCGCCGCGACGGTCCGGGCGGATTTTCTGCGGATCATTCTGGCGGCCCTGTGCCTCGGTCTTCTCGCGCTGGCCACGCCGCTGGTGACCAAACTGCTGATCGATTCCGTGCTCCCGCGCGCGGAGGTCGACCAGCTCCTGATCTGCGCCATCGCGCTCATTGTCGTGACGCTGGTGACCGGCGGATTTCAGGTGATGCAGGGCATCGCCATGCTTCGGCTTGAGAGCCGGCTGGACTGGGTATTGCAGGCGGCGGTTGTCGACCGCCTGCTGCGGATGCCGGCCGGTTTTTTCCGTAACTTCTCTGTTGGTGACCTCGCGGACCGCACCCTTGGGGTCGAAGCCGTCCGCACCATCGTCACCGGCCGCGCCATTCGCGGATGTCTGGCGTTGGTGTCCAGCGCCTGCAGTTTTGCCGTGATGCTCATCCTCGACATCAGGCTCGGCATGCTGGCCGCGGCGCTCGCCGTGCTGCGCGTCGCAATGGTGGTCGCGATCAGTCTGGTCCGGCTGTCGGAGGAGCGCGAGAGCCTTTATCAGCAGGGATGGCTGGAGGGGCTGGTGCTACAACTCCTCACCGGCGTCGGAAAACTGCGGATTGCGAACGCGACCATGCAGGCGCTCTCGATCTGGGTCGAGCGCTTTTCCAAGCAGAAGCGCCATTTTATCGCGTCGCAGCGTGCGGGAAACCTCCAGAAGAGCCTCGAGGCGGGGTTTCCGGCATTGGCGACGCTGCTCATCTTTGCCCTGGCCCAGACGACTTCAGGCGCGCGGCCGGTACACGAGCTTGGTACGTTCCTGGCATTCTATGCGGCGTTCGGGCTGTCGCTCGCCGCGGTCGGCGAGTGGGCGCTGGCGCTCGGAGAGCTGCTGGTCGCAATCCCGAGGATCGAGCGGATCAAGCCGATCATCTCGACGGCGACCGAAATCAGCGACGAGCGGAAGTCGGTTGGCGAGATCGGCGGCTCGATCGAGTTTGCCAACGTGTCGTTCCGCTACGGCGACAGCGGGCCGCTGATCCTCGACGATGTCAGCCTCAGCGTCGGGACAGGAGAATACCTCGCCATTGTCGGCCCGTCGGGGAGCGGGAAGTCGACACTGTTCCGATTGCTTCTCGGCTTCGAGAAGCCGGAGTCCGGCGTGATCTTTGTCGACGGCAAGTCGCTCGAGACCATCGACGTCGGCTTGTTGCGCCGCGACGTCGGTGTCGTGCTGCAGAACTCCAGGCTCGCCTCCGGCAGCGTCTATGAAAACATCTGCGGCGCAGCGCAGCTATCGATTGACCAGGCCTGGGAGATCGCACGGCTGGCAGGATTCGACCGCGACCTCGAGGCCATGCCGATGGGCATGCAGACACTCGTTGCAGAGGGCGTCAACACGCTCTCGGGTGGCCAGCGCCAGCGATTGCTGATCGCACGGGCGCTGGCGCATCGGCCGCGGCTCTTGCTGATGGATGAGGCTACCAGCGCGCTCGATAACCGGTCGCAGGCCATCGTCAGCGATTCGATCTCACGGTTCAACCTGACGCGCATCGTCATCGCGCACCGGCTCAGCACCGTTCAGTCGGCGGACCGGATTGTCGTGCTGGACGGCGGCAGGATCGTGCAGACCGGCACTTTTGCCGAACTGATGGCGCAGCCGGGCCTGTTTGCGGATTTCGCAAAACGTCAACTGATCTAGGGGTCACCGATATGCGCAAGGTCCTCTTCATATTCGGCGTGCTGAATGACTCCGACATCGACTGGATGGCCCGTGCCGGCGCCCGCCGCGGCATCGGGCGGCAGGACGTCCTGATCGATGAAGGCGTGCCGATCTCGTCGATCGTCCTGCTGTTGCAAGGACGAATGGGCGTGAGCGTGTCCGGCATCGGCGAGATCGCCCAGCTCGAGGCGGGCGACTTCGTCGGCGAGATGTCGCTGGTCGATTCAGCGCCGCCCTCGGCCACGGTGGCTGCGAAGGTCGATTCGGTTGCCCTGTTCCTGGACAAGCAGCTCCTGAAACGAAAGCTCGCGGGAGATCACGCCTTTGCCAGCCGCTTCTATCGCGCGCTGGCCATCCTGCTGTCGGACCGTCTGCGCGCCACCGAGCGCAGGATGGCCTACGGCGAGCAGGAAAGCGGTCTCGGCGACGAGACGACCCGGTTGAAGGACGAGCTTGATCCTGCCGTGCTCGACCAAGTGTCGATCGCGGGCGAGCGATTCGACCGCCTGCTCAAGCTGGTCGAGGAGGTCGCGATGAGGGGCGCCAGATCCTGAGATCGAAGGCAGGGCCTTTCGAAGGGGAGGCCTTTCGACGGGGGGCCTTTCGACACTTCCCCGTGACCGGCGACGAAATACGGCATCTGCCGTATCGCTCGCAAATGGATCCAGCGGTACCTTTCACCCTCAAGCGCACCAAACAAAGGGTCAGCCGGGAAACCGTTTTCCCGCCCCTGGCTTTGAAATATTTGGGAAATGACTTCATCGTAGCTATGCAACTATAAATCTAGTTTTCATATACTGAAATTGGAGATTGAGAATGGCCAACAAGCAGGACGCGAATTCCAAGCCGGAAGCCAAATCCCTCGATAGCCTCAAAGAGGGCGCTCAGAACAAAGCATCCCAAATCTCGACGTCTGAAAAGGATGCACTCAGCGACGGTTCGCTGGACGATGTGTCCGGCGGTCGCGTGCCTCCGACCCACGGGTTCTGACGTCCGGCCATAGCGCTTGGCATTGATCAGAGTTGGAGATTGAACATGGCCGATCAGCAGGACACGAATTCCAAAGGGCACGCCGGACCTGGCGAGAGCCTCGAGGACGGCGCGCAAAATCAAGCCTCCCAAGTCTCGCCGGCGGCTGATGCGCTCAGCGAAGGCTCGCTGGACGATGTCTCAGGCGGCGGTTGGCCCCTCAATACTTTCTCGAGCAGCGTCTACCGCCCCACGAACGGTGGCTAACCAATCAGCATCGATGAAGGTAGAGATTGGACATGACCAACAAGCAGGATGCGAATTCAAAGGCGGGGGCTGAACCTCGCGAGAGCCTCAAGGACGGCACGCAGCACAAGATTTCCGCGACGCCGGAGAAGGATGCGCTCCGCGATGGCGCGCTGGACGATGTGTCGGGCGGCGCTTGGCCGTACTACACCAACACGGCTTCATCCGGGGGAACGCCGGGGGGCTAACCGCTCGGGAAACCGTTTTCCCGCGCACTCGAAATACCCAGGAAATAAGCCCAGCGTAGCGCTTCAACGTCGGGTTGGCCCGATCAGCATCGATGAAGGTGGAGATTGAATATGACCAGTGGGCAGGACACGAATTCAACGGCGCAAGCGGAATCTCTCGAGAGCAGCAAGGGGGGCGCCGAGAACAAGACATCCGAAATCTCGACGACGTCTGATGCACTCGCCGACAGTTCGCTGGATGATGTGTCAGGCGGCGCTTGGCCGTACTTGACAAGCATCATCCGGCGGTACGCCTGGGGGCTGATCGAGGAAGCGGCTGTGCCGCATCGGTCTGGAAACCGGCTCATCGCGATCACCACTGATTAAAATGGAAATTGAATATGACCAATAAGCAGGACACGAATTCAACGGCGCAAGCGGAATCTCTCGAGAGCAGCAAGGACGGCGCTCGGAACACGGCGTCCCAAGTCTCGCCGGCGGCTGATGCGCTCAGCGACAGCTCGCTGGACGATGTGTCAGGCGGCAGTTGGCCGTATAATAACGCTGTGCGTGCCGGCATCGGCGCCACAGGCGGCGGAGGTTGACCGAGAAAGCGTCTGAGCCGACGACTTGAAGCAATGGCGGGCTAACAATCAGCCTTGGTGAAGCTAGAGATTGAACATGACCAACAAGCAGGATGCGAATTCGAAGGCGGCGGCCCAACCTCGCGAGAGCCTCAAGGACGGCACGCAGAACAAGATTTCCTCGACGCCGGAGAAGGATGCGCTCCGCGATGGCGCGCTGGACGATGTGTCGGGCGGCGCTTGGCCGTACAATGGCACTGCGGCTGCCAGCTACGGCGCCGGCGGCCCGGGGGGCTAGCCGAAAAGCGCTCCGCCCGCGCATCGGTGCGGAATGGCCCATCGCTCAAGGGCCCCGCGCGATGCCACGAAACAAAGGGGCGACGCCGGGGAAATCGTTTTCCCCGGCCCTTGAAATCCTTGCGAAACAAGACCAGCGCAGCATTTTCAGCATTGGGTTGGCCCGATCAGCATCGATGAAGGTGGAGATTGAATATGACCAGTGGGCAGGACGCGAATTCAACGGCGCAGGCCGAATCTCTCGAGAGCAGCAAGGACGGCGCTCAGAACCAGGCATCCCAGATCTCGCCAGCGGCTGGTGCGCTCAGCGACAGCTCGCTGGACGATGTCTCAGGCGGCTCTTGGCCGTTCACTAGTGCCGCGCGCGCCAGCTACAGCGCCAACGGCCCGACGGGCTAGCCGAAAGCGCTCCGCCGCGCATCGGTGGGGAATGGCCCATCGCCCAAGCGCGATGCCGCGAAACAAAGCGCGACGTCGGGGAAACAATTTCCCCGGCCCTTGAAATCCTTACGAAACAAGACCAGCACAGCATCCTCAACGTCGGGTTGACCCGATCAGCATTGATGAAGGCGGAGATTGAACATGACCAGTGGGCAGGACACGAATTCAACGGCGCAAGCGGAATCTCTCGAGAGCAGCAAGGACGGCGCTCAGAACACGGCACCGCAAACCTCGACGACGTCTGATGCGCTCAGCGACAGCTCCCTGGATAAAGTGGCAGGGGGCGGGTGGCCCTACGCAACGATGGGCTCTGCTCAGGTCACCCCGACCATCTGACTTGGGGCGACAGCGGAATCGGGTCTGGATATTGCCGAGATCTTACGATGATCGATGGTCCTGCGGGCCATCGATCATTTCGTTCTGCTGTCGAGCAACTTCAAACGTACTCGCGTCGCCCGGAGCGTCCCGCGGCCGCGACGCTACTTTGCATGGGGTTGTTTTCGATATTTTGGTTTGGCCGGACGTTGCTCGCAGCTTTATGGCGCAGATCGGACGGGCAGGGTTTCCGAAAACATCATATTGCATTGCGCCGGTGTTGTGATTAAGCAATTGAGATGAAATACAAATTCTCCATTGCGCCGATGATGGATTGGACCGATAGGCATTGCCGCATCTTCCATCGCCTGATGTCGCGGCGGGCGCGGCTTTATACGGAGATGCTGACGACCGGCGCCGTGATCCATGGCGACCGGGCGCGGTTGCTCGGCTTCGACGCCAGCGAGCATCCGGTGGCGCTGCAGCTCGGCGGTTCCGATCCGCGCGATCTTGCGACCGCAGCAACGATCGGCGAGGAGTTTGGTTACGACGAGATCAATCTCAATGTCGGCTGCCCCTCGGATCGGGTGAAGGATGGCCGCTTTGGCGCCTGTCTGATGGCGGAGCCCGCGCTGGTCGCCGAAGGCGTTGCGGCGATGAAGCGCGCGGTGAAGGTCCCCGTCACGGTGAAATGCCGGATCGGCATTGACGACCAGGATCCGGAGGTCGCGCTCGATACGCTCGCCCGCGGTGTGATCGCCGCCGGCGCGGACGCGCTCGTCGTGCACGCACGCAAGGCCTGGCTGAACGGCTTGTCGCCGAAGGAGAACCGCGACATCCCGCCGCTCGACTATGATCGCGTCTATCGCCTCAAGGCGGCCTTGCCGGATGTGCCCGTCATCATCAACGGCGGCATCACGAGCCTCGCCGAGGCCAAACAGCATCTGGCGCATGTCGATGGCGTGATGCTGGGGCGGGCGGCCTATCAGGAGCCGTGGCGGTTGCTGTCAGTCGATTCCGAGCTGTTCGGCGAAGCTTCGCCGCACGCGACGATGAAGGACGTGTTCGCGGCGATGCTGCCCTATATCGAGCGGCAACTGGCCGAAGGCACGCGGCTGCATTCGATCACGCGCCATTTCGTCGGCGCCTTCCACGGCGTGCCCGGCGCGCGCGCCTTCCGCAGGCATCTGGCCGAGAACGGCGTTCGGCCGGGCGCTGATATCGACGTGCTGCGCGATGCGATCGCGCGTGTTGACGATCGCGCGCCTGCGGCGGTCGCGGCCTGAGGGCGCGGATTACGACTTGCGCTGACGCCGCGTCACCTCCTGCGCGATCTTCAGGAAATTGAAGAGATGCGGCATCCGGTTGTCGCGCCGGTAGTTCAGCGACAGCGCGGTGCCGGGATTGTGCCCCTCATAGGCGCGGTAGGTGACGCCGGGCCGTTCCGACTGCGAGACTGATTTCGGCACCAGCGCGATGCCGACGCCGACCGACACCAGGCTGATCGCGGTCTGATAATCCTGCGCCAGCACCTGCGATTTCGGGATGAAGCCTTCTTCGAGGCAGATATTGAGGATGTGGTCGGCGAAGCTCGGGCGCGGCTTGCGCGGGTAGAGGATGAATGTCTCGGCCTTGAGCGCCGACAGTCGCGTGATCTGCTGTTCGAGCAGCGGCGAGGTGTCGGGCAAAGCGAGGATCAATGGTTCCTGCAGCAGCGGCTCCGATTTCAATTCCTCGTCGTCGAGCGAGGGGCGGGCGACGGCGATATCGATCTCGCGCTGGATCACCGCGCGCTTCTGTTCGGCATTGTTCATCGCCGACAACGCGAGCTCGACGTCGGGATAGGCCGAACGAAACGCCTTGATCACGTTGGGCAGCACGCCATAGGTCGCCGAACCGACGAAGGCGACGCGCAGGTGACCGGAAAAGCCTTCTCCGATCCGTTTGATCTCGCGGTGCGTTCGATCGAGCCGCTCCAGCACGTCGCGCGCGCGTTCCAGCAGGACGTTGCCGGCCTGAGTCAAGCGGATCTGGCTGCGGCTCCGGTCGATCAGCATGACGCCGAGATCGCTCTCCAGCTGCGCGATCTGCCGGCTTAGCGGCGGCTGGGCGATCGCGAGCCGCGATGCGGCGCGACCGAAATGCAATTCCTCGGCGACGGCGACGAAGTAGACCAGTCGCCTCAGATCCATGACATCGTCGCGATCGGTCACGGCCAGGCGAACGTTGGTTCGCGCGCTTCCGCGGAAGCTGCGGGGAAGGCCTGCCGGGTTTGATGCCGCGTGGTCATCAGCGCTTGATCGAGACGATGGTTCCAGCGGGAAGACTGAGCGGGCATCCCTGGATTGTCAATTGTCTGCGGGGACGACGCCATCTGCCTAATCCTTCCGGGCAAAGGCGCGGATCTTGTCCTCGTCGACCTCGACGCCGAGACCGGGGCCATCGGGGACGCAAATCTCGAACTCGTCGAACCTGATCGGGTTGACGACGAGATCCTCCACGAGAATCCGCGGACCGAAATGCTCGCTGCCCCATTCGAGCCTGGGCAGGGTGGCGAATGCGGCGAGATGCGCGGCCGCGCCGATGCTGCTCTCCAGCAGACAACCGCCATAGAGTTCGAGGCCGTGCGCGGCCGCGACCGCCGCCGCGCGCTTCATCTCGAACAGGCCGCCGCTTTTGACGAGCTTCAACGAGTAGACGCTGCCGCAGCCCATCGTGGCGGTCCGGGCGATTTCTTCCTTGGTGAAAGCGGCTTCGTCGATCAGCAGCGGGATCGAGGTGCGTGCCGCGACACGCGCCATGACTTCCAGCTGCTGCGCTGACACCGGTTGCTCGACCAGAGCGACGTCCAGCTCCTCCAGCGCCGGCATGAAGCGGATGCATTCGGCCTCGGTCCAGCCCTGGTTAATATCGACGATCAGCTGTACCTCGTCACCGAGGCCGGCGCGCAGCGCCTGCAGCCGCTTCAGATCGGCCTGCGGCCGGCTGAAGCCGAACTTGATCTTGAACTGGCGGTGCTCGCAGCGGCGCAGCTTCTCCTTGGCTTCCTCCAGCTCCTGGCCGCTGTCGCCCGAAGCCAGCGCCCAGATCACCTCCATGCGCGCGCGCACCGCGCCGCCGAGCAGGGCGCTGGCGGACAGGCCGAGCGTCTTGCCGGCGGCGTCGACCAGCGCGGATTCGATGGCGCCCTTGGCCGCGAAATTGCGGGTCGCAGCCTTGCTCATGCGCAGCGCATTGGCTTCGAAGGCGAGGGCAGGCTGTCCCAGCAGTGCCGGCGCCAGATAATTCGTGACCGCGGCCTTGATCGATTCCACGCTCTCCTCGGCCCAGCGCGGCCCGCCGAGCGTCGAGGCTTCGCCGATACCCGACACGCCATTGTCGAGCAGGACACGGACCAGCACATAGCCCTGATGCGTGACTTCGGTGTTGGACAGCTTGTGCCGGCGGCGGGTCGGCGCCTCCACGATGGTCGCGCGGATGCTGCGGATCGTGGTGTCTTTCGCGAGAGGCGGCACGTGTTGCACGGGCTCGGCGATGTCGATCAAGGCACGACTCATATGTCCTCACATGTCAGTTCAAATGAGCCCTGCCGGGCTTTGCGAGGCCTGGCAGGGCGTAAGACGTATCACTCGGCTGCGACCAGCCGCTCGACCGCCGCCTTCTTGAGCTTGAAGTCGAAGTCGAGAACGAGGTCGGTATCAGCGCCGGCCGGGGCCTTGCTGAACTTGCCGATCAGGCTCTGCTTCACGGCAAACACCGAGTCGTTGTCGAGGTACTTGGTCTCGGAATCGTAGATCTGCGAGATCAACGATTGATAGCCGTCCTTCGAGAGCATGAAGTGGATGTGGCCCGGACGCCAGGGATGGTGGCCCATGTATTTCAGGAGCTCGCCGCCGGCCCCATCATAGGGGATCGGGTAGGGCTCGGGGCGGAGCGCCACGAAGGCATATTCGCCGTTGGCATCAGTGGTGAACCGTCCGCGCAGATTATAGGCCGGCTGCTCGGGGTCTTGCAGGTCATAGAGCCCGTTCGGCGCGTCCTCCCAGACGTCGAGGGTGACGCCCTCGATCGGCCGTCCCGCGGTGTCGCTGATGCGTCCGCTGACTCTCACGGTCTGCGCGTTGTCGAACGACTTCTTGATGATGGAGGCGCCCTTGGCCAGCACCGGCGGATTTTCCCGGTAGAACGGTCCGAGCACGGTGGACTCGCTCTCGCCGTCGGTGACGCGGTGATCGAGCATGTCGACCAGCACCTCGACGCCGAGAATATCCGCGATCAGGATGAACTCGTTGCGCTTCTCGTCCGAGATATCGCCGGCGCGGCGCAGGAATTCGCAGGCGGCGAACCACTCGGCGAAGGTCAGGTCGACCTCCTTGCAGAAATCGTGCATGTGGCGGATCAGGCTGGTCATGATCTGACGGTTGCGGTCCGGAATGTCCTTCGCGAGCGCGGCGATCACGTGGTCGGTGATGGTGTCCTTGTTGACGTTCAGCATGGTCGTTTCCTCCTTTTCTTGCAGTTTGATCGAACTTGCATCCCCGTTTCGGGAATCTCGGTTGGTGGTCTCACCAGACGAATTCGTAGCCGGCATTCTCCAGCATCGCGGGCGCGGGGTGTGGATCGGCAAGCCCGCCGAAACGGCCGCGGAAGAACAGCAGCGGCTTCTTGCTTTGCTCGAGCGCCATCTCGCGGACATGGCCGAGGAAGATGGTGTGATCTCCTGCGATGATCTCATCGGCAAGATCGGTCACGAAATACGCCGCTGCGTTGGCGATGACGGGCAGCTCGTTGCGGCGTTCGAACACGTCGCAGAGGTCGAGCCTGGGCTTGCCGGCGAAATGCCAGGCCAGATCCTCCATCCCCTCGGCAAGGACGCTGACCGCAAAGCGGCCGGTCTTCTGGATGTTGCCAAGCATCTTCGCGCTTTTCGCGATCGAGATCGCGACCAGCGGCGGCTCGAGCGACACCGACATGAAGGCGTTGGCCGTCATGCCGTGGTCGCGTCCCTCGCAATGCGTCGTGATGATGGTGACGCCGGTGCCGAACTGGCCACAGGCATTGCGCAGTTCTCGCGGATCGATAGCGGTCATTGGCTTGCGACCTCGAGTTGGGCGAGAGCGGATCGATTGGCCGGTGGCGCGGTCACGATATCCCGCCAGTTTTCCAGCGCCGCTGCGGCGGCGGCAAGACCGGACCGCCGCAAGCTTCGGATGCGGCTGCTCGACACGATCTCGCCATTGCCGCAGCGCACCGGCGGCAGAACACGCGTATTGAAGTGTTGCCGCAGCAGCTGCGCGGTGCCGCCCTTGCAGGATCCGAAGCGAAAATCCTCGCCGACGATCACCTCGCTAGGCTGCAGACGCTGCAACTCGGCGAGGAAATCGGCCGCGCTGCGCCGGACGTAGATCTGGTCGAAACCGGCGACGACGATGTGGTCCGGCGCGAATGTTGCGATGCGCTCGAGCTTTTCGCGCAGCGATATCAGCGGCTCGGCCTGGCCGAAATAGACCTTTGGCGGCGGATCGAAGGTGTAGACCACGGCCGGAACGCCGCAGCGTCGCGCCGCCGCGATCGTCTGCCGGAGCAGTTCCTGATGGCCGCGGTGGACGCCGTCAAATGCGCCGATCGTCACGACGCTCGAGTCGAGGGCCAATTCTCCATCGCGATGGAAAGCGACAGCCGTGCTGTCAAAAACCTTGCCCAAACCTTGGCCCATGGTTCGCTCCGGTTTCGCTCCCTTGCCGTGCTGTGCAATTGCTGCGTCAGCTACGGCGTTGCATCGGCCGGACGGTCATTGCCGTCAGGTCCGTGCCACCCGAGTCATAGCCCGAGCCGCGGCGGTCCGCGCGGTATGGTGTGATACCTTTCGCCCGCTCCCGCTCAGCGCGTAGCGTTTCCCCCGATGTCACGCCGACCAAGAGCGTGACGAGATGGTCCCGGGCCGGTGTGGCAATTCCGCCGGTCCACCACAGAAGCGGAGGAGAAACGTCCATGACTACTGCAGCTGCCCTGCGGGCTGATGCGCCTGCGTCAACCACTAGCGTCTATACCGGCGCGGAATTCCTGGACAGCATCCAGGACGGCCGCGAAATCTACATCTATGGCGAGCGGGTCAAGAACGTCACGGCGCATCCTGCCTTCCGCAATTCGGCGCGGATGGTGGCGCGCTGGTACGACCGCTTTCATGAGAAGAAGGATCAGATCGGCGTCCTGACCGACACGGGCTCGGGACAGTTGACCCATCCGTTCTTCCTGGGTTCGCGAACGGCCGACGACCTGATCAGGGGGCGCGATGCGATCGCCGAATTGCAGAAGGTTGCGTTCGGCTGGATGGGCCGTTCGCCCGACTACAAGGCGGCATTCCTCGGCACGCTCGGCGCGAATTCGGGCTTCTACGGCGAGTACGCCGGCAACGCCCGGAAGTGGTATGCCCGGACCCAGGAGCGGCTCGATTTCTGGAATCACGCCATCGTCAATCCGCCGATCGATCGCGACCGCGCGATCGAGGATGTGCGCGACGTCTTCATGCATGTCGAGAAGGAGACCGATGCAGGCCTGATCGTCTCAGGCGCAAAGGTGGTCGCGACCGGCTCGGCGCTGACGCACTACAATTTCATCGCGCATTACGGCATCCCGATCAAGGACAAGTCATTCGCGCTGATCTTCACGGCCCCGATGGACGCCAAGGGCGTCAAGCTGATCGCGCGCTCGTCCTACGAATTCACCGCGGCCGCGACCGGCTCGCCGTTCGACTATCCGCTGTCGAGCCGCTTCGACGAAAACGACTCCATCCTGGTCTTCGACAAGGTGCTGGTGCCCTGGGAGAACGTCTTCATCTATGGCGACGTCGACAAGATCAACCAGTTCTTCCCGGCGTCGGGCTTCGTGCCGCGGTTCACCCTGCACGGTGTGACGCGGCTTGCCGTCAAGCTCGACTTCATCGCCGGACTGTTCTCGATGGCGGTCGAGGCGACCGGGTCGAAGGATTTCCGCGGCGTGCAGACGGCCGTCGGCGAGGTGATCGCCTGGCGCAATCTGTTCCACGGCATTTCCGATGCGATGGTGAAATCGCCGATCGCCTGGCAGGGGACTGAGGGCTACAATCTACCCAACCTGAACTACGGGCTGGCCTATCGCGTGTTCGCGCCGATGGCGTATCCGCGGATCAAGGAGTTGATCGAGCGCCATGTCGCGAGCGGCCTGATCTATCTGCCGTCGAGCTCGGCCGATCTGGAGAGCGAGGCGATCCGGCCCTATCTCGACCGCTTTGTGCGCGGTTCCAACGGCTATGCCGCGATCGACCGGATCAAGCTGCTCAAGCTGCTCTGGGATGCGATCGGCTCCGAGTTCGGCGGCCGGCACGAGCTCTACGAGCGCAACTATGCGGGTAATTACGAGAACCTGCGCGTCGAGACGCTGATGGCCGCGAGCGCCACCGGCGACCTCGGCGCGATGCAGGATTTCGTGCGCAACTGCATGAGCGACTACGACGTCTCCGGCTGGACGGCGAAGGACCTCATCAACCCCGATGACATCAACCTCGTCAGCCGCGGTCTGGTGCAAGGCTGACGACAGGGCTGACGATCTGGTAGACGGAATATCGGAGCCGCCGCGATCGCACGGCGGCTGCGTTCCGTTTTCGCGCCACTTCATCCTTGCAGAGAGAGTTCACCGTCATGCTGTTTCACGTCGAAATGGAAGTGCGGATTCCGCACGATCTCCCGACTGAGCGAACCGACGCGTTGAAGCAGGCCGAACGTATCAGAGCCATGGAGCTGCAGCGCGCGGGCGTCTGGCGCCATTTGTGGCGGGTGGCCGGTCGCTACGCCAATGTCAGCGTCTTCGACGTGTCAGGCCCGCAGGAATTGCACGACATCCTGTCCGGCCTGCCGCTGTTTCCATTCATGGAGATACGGGTCACGCCGCTGTGCCGGCATCCGTCGTCGATCCACGATGATGACCACTAGCGGCGGGCGAGCGCTGTTCGCGAAGCGATCGCGCCAAATCGCTCCCGATTCACGTCATCCAGGGTGGCAGCGGGAGATTTTTCTTGCGCAGGAAGTCCGGATTGAAGAGTTTGGACTGGTAGCGCTGGCCACCGTCCGCGAGGATGGTGACGATGGTCTTGCCCGGACCAAGGTCGCGTGCCAGCCGCATGGCTCCCACCACGTTGATCGCGCTCGAACCGCCGAGTACCAGTCCCTCTTGCGCGATCAAGTCGAACAGGACGGGCAGCGCCTCCTGATCGGTGATCTGGTAGGCCATGTCGATCGGTGTGCCTTCAAGGTTCTTCGTCACACGGACCTGGCCGATGCCTTCCGTGATCGATTCTCCTTCGGTCGTCAGCTCGCCCTTTGTGAACCAATTGTAGAGCGCGGCACCCATTGGATCGCTGAGCGCGATCTTCACATCGGGATTGCGCTCCTTGAGGGCGCGCGCGATTCCACCCAACGTTCCGCCACTGCCGACGGCACACGTGAAGCCATCGACCCTTCCGCCTGTCTGGTCCCAAATTTCAGGGCCGGTCGTGCGGTAGTGGCCATCGCGGTGGCGACGTTGTCGAACTGGTTTGCCCAGAATGCGCCCAGTTCGTCAGCGAGGCGACCGGAATAGCGGGCATAGTGGCCGGGGTCGGAAGATGGTACCGCGGGCATCAGGCGCAGATCGGCGCCGCATAGCCGCAGCATATCCTTCTTTTCCTGGCTTTGCGTGTCAGGCATCACGATCACGGAACGATAACCGCGCGCATTGGCCACGAGCGCAATGCCAATGCCGACATTGCCGGCTGTGCCTTCCACGATGACACCGCCCGGCTTGAGCTGACCGCGCTGCTCGGCGTCGTTGATGATGGCAAGCGCCGCACGATCCTTGATCGAGCCGCCCGGATTCAAAAATTCGGCCTTACCGAAAATGTCGCAGCCCGTGATTTCCGATGCCGCGCGCAGTCTGATCAATGGCGTATTGCCAATGGATTCTAGGAAGCCAGATCGAACGTTCATGGTTGCCCGCCCCAGCCGAACAATGGCTTGATGCTATTTTTTCGTTGGTTTCGGAAATTTCCTTGTCGCTTGGTGTGCGAGATTGGAAGTCCTGGCCTCCGAGCGTGCTGCTATCAAAGACATCATGTGCCGACATGCTGAAGCAGCGCGTAAGGCTCAGTAGAGCCATTTTTTATGCGACGTACAATCTTCGTTTTTCGACGCTGCGGCTGCGGATCATTCTTGCAAGATGCGGGAGTTGATCCGGCGTTTGTTTGAGCATGATCTTTTCGGAAAACCGCTTCGCACTTTTCCGGATCATGCTTTAGTCGACGGCGGTGCGCGGGCGCCGGTGACGGCTTGAGGGGGAGACACTACCGGTGACGTCGGGGTATCCGGTCAGCGATAGTGTGTCGGAGCGGACGCCCCAGCTCTCGAGCCGATCGAGGAAGCTCATGCCGAGCAAATTGGTCTTCATCTGCCCGCGCTGCACCACCAGCGCCGGCACCGATTTCTCGACCAGCTTGCCGACCGCGAGCCGATCGAGCGTCAGCCGCGCCGCCTTGGTGTGACCGCCGGCGGTCTCCAGGTCGACATTGTATTCGAGCATGTCGGTCGGCAGCCCGATCGCCTTGGCGGTTTCCCAGGTCAGCACCACCGAGGTCGCGCCGGTGTCGATCACCATCGGCGCGCTGACGCCGTTGATCTTGGCGCGGAACGCGAACTCACCGCCCTGGCCGCGTGCGATCTGCACTGCGGGGGCAGAGGCGGGGGCCGAGGCAGTGGCGGTGCTGCGGCCGAGGATCTGGTTGAGATTTTCCCTCGCGCGCGCGATCTGGTCGGGATCGCCATAGGTCACGACGGCGCCGGCGGTCGTCATCAGCAGCAGGATGACGAGGAGGATGCGGGTCACGGTGCGTCTCCGGCGGCTGCGCCGATCAGGCGCGCTTCGGATGCGGCTCCATGCGCTCGAGCCCGGCGTCCGCCATGCGCGCCGGCAACGTCGCCATCACCGTCAGCCGCTCCGTGCGGTCCATCTTGTGCCAGCGCGCGATCTCCGGAAGCGTGCGGCCACAGCCGAAGCAGAGCTTCGTTTTGGGGTCCATCATGCAGACTGCGATACACGGCGTTTCTGAGCTCATTCTTCCAGTGTTGAACGGTTTCAGCCGCTGGTGCAAGCCGGCCGAAGCGCGATGCTGTCATCACGCCTCAGCTTTTTGTCGTGAGCATGGTCTCCCGCGCCATGCTGCTACAATCCGGTGCCGGCACTCATGATCGCCCTGCGGCGCACACGTGTGCGGTCGGCGCCCATCGTGGGCTCCGCGGGCTCCGGCTGCATCGGCGGCGATTCTTCCGCCATTGGCGCCAGCGCGCTCATCACCCGTTCCGGCGGTAAGGTCACGATCACCTCGGTGCCGATGCGCAGCTTCGATTTCAGCGTGAAGGTGCCGCCATGCATGTCGATCAGGCTTTTCGCGATCGGCAGGCCAAGGCCTGCACCCTGTTCCGCCGACTTGATCGAGTTGGAGCCCTGGCCGAACGAGGCCAGCACGACCGGGATCTCGTCCTCGGCGATGCCGCTTCCGGTATCCTTGACGCTCAGATATTGCCCGCCCGATGCGGTCCAGCCGACCTTCAGCCAGATCTCGCCGCCCTGCGGCGTGAACTTGATTGAATTGGAGAGCAGGTTGAGCACGACCTGGCGGATGGCGCGCTCGTCGCCCCAGATCCTGGGCATGCCGTGCTCGAACACTTCGTGGATCGTGATGCCGCGGCTGGAGGCACGCAGCTTCAAGAGATGGTGGCAATCGGCGACGACATGCACCAGTGCCACGGCTTCTTCATTCAGCTCGTAGCGGCCGGCCTCGATGCGCGACAGGTCGAGGATCTCGTTGATGAGGTTGAGCAGGTGCACGCCGGAATTATGGATATCGGCGGAATATTCCTTGTACACCGCAACGGCATGCGCGCCGAAAATCTCGCTCTTCATCACCTCGGAGAAGCCGAGGATGGCGTTAAGCGGCGTGCGCAGTTCGTGGCTCATCTGGGCGAGGAAGCGCGACTTGGCGACGTTGGCGGATTCGGCGCGGTGCCGCGCCTCGTCGGAGATCGCCTTGGCCTGCTCCAGTTCGCCGATCAGCGCGTCCTTTTCGGCGCGGGCTTCCAGCGTCGCCAGCGTGGTCGAATGCAGGCGGTGCGCCAGCAGCGCGAAATAGCCCTCGGCGGCAAGCGCGAGCAGCGCCAGCACGTAATTGTCGAACGCGCCGTTGAGCACGAGATCGAGCGCGATGCCGACCGTCACTGGAACGGTCGCCGCGAGGGCCGCGATCGGCAGGCTCGCCGCCAGCATGCTGGAGACTGCGATCACCAGCAGCATCAGGAACATCATCAGCGTGTTGGAGGCGAGATCGCGCCCGGCGGGGTGGATCAGTATCGCGGTCCAGCACAGGCCGTAGAGCAGGTCGAGCAGCACGAAGCGCGTCCGCCATTTGCGGGTCACCGCGACCGAGGGGGGCTCGGCGAGGAAGCGGGCGCAGCTGCGGATGATCGCGAGATGGACGGCGAGGATGCCGACGGTCCAGGCGCCGGCCACGATCGGCTGCATCCAGAGGCCAAACAGCACGCCGGTCGCCACCACGAGCAGCATCACGACGTAGGACGCCGACATCCGGGTCTGGGCGTATTGCCGGAGCAGTTCGGCGTCGAACGCCGGGCGGGTTCCACTGGTTGACGTTAACCGATCCCGCGCCTCACGCACCCGCTGCGCGGCGGCACGCCGGCTATTCACCGGCGACGCCACCTGGGGGCTTGCCGGAAGCTGTACAACTTCAGGCTTTTCTGCGGGATTACTCATAAACAACACAAATCCTGCCCGCGAACCGCGCGGGCTTTTTGCATTGTCTATCTGTGACGCCAAATCATTAAGCGATGACTTAAAGAGCTAAAGAAACTCGTTAACGGGGGGTTAAATTAACTTTTGCGCGGGCGCCGCGCTGACGGGCCATCCACGCCTTTCTTCGCATTGATCCAAAGACGTGGATGCCCAGGACTAGCCCGGGACCCACGTCGAAGGTCATGCTGCGGCCGTTATGCAGCAGCAGGGACTTTCGGAAGGCACGCTGTTTATAAACAACCCAACCATCTGCTCAAGTTGCACAAACCTTCTTCCACGCATGCTACCATCAGGCGCAGCTTAACGTTATAACTCCGAATGGCTCGACAGTGTTCGTTGGGGTGCATCCATGAGAGCCCAGTTTTTCGACAGACAGGACGCCACGAATCCTCTGAATGAGACAGTAGTTGACGGGTCGCCAGCGTTGCGAAGGATCATTAACGACACACGGCAGAGGCAACCATTTTTGTCGGAGCTTGTCGGCACAAACGATCGCAAGCTGCTCTTAGGCCTCGGATCCGGGGATGGTTGCGTACAGTTTAGTTCAACTGATGGGGCTCCGCCTTACTTGATGGCGGTGGGGACAATTGAGCACGAAGGAGGGGGTACGCAAGAGTTCTTGATGGGCGATACATCGACACCAATGCCGCGGCGCTATTGTCTTCCAATGGAAAAGGTAGCTGAGATTGCGGTCGCTTTCTTGGAAACTGGCGAGCGATCGTCGAGCGTGGAGTGGGAGGAAATTTAAGCCGCAGAGAGCGCGATACCGGAACCCCCAGCCTGTGTGCAAGGTGGTAAGACGGTGGGCGTTTTGCGCACGTCGGCCGGAGACTTATCTCTCGAAAGTGGATGGGCTGGACCTGCCGCAGACATTCCGCGCGGAACCTCTGCCAATTTCGGTGACAGTGCACTTAACTCCCCGACAATGATCATTCTTGACCCTGTTCTGCGGATACGGTGACAGTGCACTAAACCGCCAACTAGAAGTTACAATTTCGGAATAATGGAAGTGTGCCCCTGATTTGCCCGACATGTCAAGTTGCCATATCGAATGCCGGCGGCCGGCCAGCTCCTTTGCATGGGGTTGTTTTCGATATTTTGGCAGCGCGACCTTCAAAGGGAAAATTCTCCTTCGCGAGACGACGCTGCATGGCTGGTGACCCGCCGACGCGGGTCACCGCGACCTATGCGAGCAGCTACCGCTGCAGCCGCGCCAGCAGGCTCGACGTATCCCAGCGCTTGCCGCCCATCTTCTCGACCTCGGCATAGAACTGGTCGACCAGGGCGGTCGCCGGCAGCGTGGCGCCGTTGCGGCGGGCTTCCGCCAGCGCGATCGAGAGGTCCTTGCGCATCCACTCGACCGCGAAGCCGAAATCGTACTTGCCCTCGTTCATGGTCTTGTAGCGGTTCTCCATCTGCCAGGACTGCGCCGCGCCCTTGGAGATGGTCTCGATCACGGCCGCGACGTCGAGGCCGCTCTTCTTGGCGAAGTGGATGCCCTCGGAGAGGCCCTGCACGAGGCCGGCGATGCAGATCTGGTTGACCATCTTGGTCAGCTGGCCGGCGCCCGCCGGTCCCAGCAATTTGCACATCCGCGCATAGGCGCCGGTGATGATCGGCTCGGCGCCGGCATAGGCGTCCGCGCTGCCGCCGCACATCACCGTTAGCACGCCGTTCTCGGCGCCGGCCTGGCCGCCGGACACCGGCGCGTCGACGAATTTGAAGCCGGCCTTGGTGGCGGCCGCATCGAGCTCGCGGGCGACCTCGGCGGAGGCGGTGGTGTGATCGACGAAGGTCGCGCCCTTCTTCATCCCGGCGAAGGCGCCGTCGGGGCCGATCGTGACCGCGCGCAGGTCGTTGTCATTGCCGACGCAGCACATCACGAAATCCTGGCCTTCGGCGGCGGCCTTCGGCGTCGGCGCGGTCTTGCCGCCGAACTTGTCGGCCCATTCCTTCGCCTTCGCCGCGGTCCGGTTGTAAACGGTGACCTCATGGCCGCCCTTTTTCACGAGGTGTCCCGCCATCGGGAAACCCATCACGCCGAGACCGAGAAAAGCGACTTTAGCCATATCTGTTACCTTGGGTTCTGTGATTTGCCGTGGTGATCGCCCCTTGAGACCGCCGGAAAACGTCGCGGCGGGCAGGGCATTCCGTCCATGGAAGGAGCCGCACCATACCCCCTGCGCAGCGGAGGGCAACGCCTTCGTTGGATGGCAGACCCCGGTTTTGTGCTAGGATCGCCCCACCAAAGAACTTCACAAAAATGGGAGTGTCTCGCATGGGCATGAGCGTGGGTGTGCTCGATCATTTCAATATCCGGACCCGGAATCTCGCCGCCACGGTGCGGTTCTATGAGGACATTCTGGGCCTGGAGAAGGGCGCACGGCCGAACTTCGCGTTCCCCGGCGCATGGATGTACAGCGAGGGCAAGGCGGTCGTGCATCTGGTCGATATTTCGCAGACCAGCGAGGCACAAAAGCCGGATTCCGGCGTCGTCCACCACGTCGCCTTTGCCAGCCAGGGCTTTGACGGGATGAGGCAGCGGCTTCAGTCCAAGGGCATGGAATTCGACTCGCGCCAGGTTCCCGGCGGCGACCTCTGGCAGATCTTCGTCAACGACCCCAACGGGGTCATGATCGAGCTGAACTACGAGGCCGCCAAGGAAGGCGGCTCGGCAGCGCCGGCCGAGCGGCGGGACGACGTCGGAGCGAGGTAGCCTTTTGCGCTGCAACGCTCTATGGGTCGTCGCTTGAACTTTTCAGGAGATGCGCCGTGAGCGTGACGCAGCAACAGGTTCTCGATTGCCTTGCCAAGGTGATGTCGCCGCGCGGCACAGTCTTGACCAACGCCAATGTGCTGTCGGCGATCACGGTCACCGACGGCAAGGTGTTCTTCTCGATCAACGTTGACGCAGCGGAGGCCCGCGCCTGGGAAAGCGTGCGTGCGCAGGCCGAGAACGCCGTGCGCGCCATTCCCGGCGTCAGCGTGGCGATGATCGCGCTGACCGCGGAGCGCAAGGCGGGCGCTGCGGCGCCTGCGCCGCGGCCGGCCGGCGGCGTCCCGCCGGCGTCCGCGCACCGGCATCCGCATCCGCCTGGCGCGCAATCGCCGATGGCGCGCCAGGCCGAGATTCCCGGCATCTCCGCCGTGATCGCGGTTGCCTCCGGCAAGGGCGGGGTCGGCAAGTCGACCACGGCGCTCAACCTCGCGCTCGGCCTGCGCGACCTCGGCCTGCGCGTCGGGCTGCTCGACGCCGACATCTACGGCCCGTCGGTGCCGCGGCTGACCGGCATCCGCGAGAAGCCGCAGCTCAACGCCGACAAGAAGATGATCCCGCTGCAGCGCTTCGGCCTGTCGATCATGTCGATCGGCTTCCTGGTCGAGGAGGACACCGCGATGATCTGGCGCGGGCCGATGGTGATGTCCGCGATCACCCAGATGCTGCGCGACGTCGCCTGGGGCACGCTGGACGTGCTGGTGGTCGACATGCCGCCCGGCACCGGCGACGCCCAGCTGACGCTGGCGCAGAACGTCCCGCTCAAGGGCGCCGTCATCATCTCGACCCCACAGGACCTCTCGCTGATCGACGCCCGGCGGGGATTGGCGATGTTCAAGAAGGTCAACGTGCCGGTGCTCGGCATCGTCGAGAACATGAGCTATTTCCAGTGCCCGCATTGCGGCGCGCGCTCGGACATCTTTGGCCATGGCGGCGCCCGCCACGAGGCCGAGAAGCTCGGGGTGCCGTTCCTCGGCGAAATTCCCCTGCACATCGCCATCCGGACCGCGTCCGATTCCGGCACCCCCGTGGTCGAGAGCGAACCGGACGGCCCGCACGCGGCGATTTACCGCGCGATCGGCGGCAAGGTCCGTGAGCAGCTGCAAGGTGTCATCGCCGCAGCCTGAAGTTGCCTTGCCGTCGTCACGGGCCGGGCTCTAAAGGCGTCGGCCTCGGCGGCGGTTCTTCACAGAACTGTCGCGCTGAACGGTTGCTGGACCGCTTTCGGCCTGTATGGTTGTGAAGAGATAGCCGAATCGTACCAGTCTGTCCGTCAGCTTAAACGAGTCCATCGCCAGGCCGTAACCGCGGGAAAGGCCGTGAGGCCACGATCAACATGGCAGCACCAGCAAAGAAAGCACGCCGCAAACATCTGACGCGGGAGAAGCGCGAAGAGGCTTCCCGGATGGCATTCAACATTGCGAAGAAATCCGACTCGATTAAGGAGGCCGCGGCGGCGATCTCGAAGACGTATGGCGTGAGCCACACGACCGCACAAAGCTGGATCCGGCGCGGGCGGCACTTGGCCAGCCAGGCCAAGAAAGCGCGGGAGACGACGCGGCGCTGATTGCCCCGGTAGCCCGGTGGTTGAGCGCGGGCCGGACGGCGCGCACGCGGCGATTTACCGCGCGATCGAAGGCCCGGTCCGCGAGCAGCTGCAAGGCGTCATCGCCGCGGCCTGAGCAGCAATTTCCGGCCGATTCCCGCGTCATCAGACTTTCGTTTAATTGGCGCGGTCATGCCATTGTCGCGTTTCCGTGAGGCCGCCTTCCGTGTTAAAGGGCCGACCCAGAGCGCCTCGGCAGGCCTGTGCAAGCGTCCCGCCGGAGAACTGCTTGCGGTCACTGGGAAACGCCCCTCAAGGAGAAGCCTTACGATGAAGCGTCGTGATTTTTTGAAAGTTTCTGCGGCCGGTGCTGCCGCGACGGCGGTTGCGGCGCCGGCGATCGCGCAGTCCTCGCCTGAAATCAAGTGGCGCCTGACCTCGAGCTTCCCGAAGTCGCTGGACACCATCTATGGCGGCGCCGTCGAGGTTTCGAAATACGTCGCCGAAATGACCGACAACAAGTTCCAGATCCAGGTGTTCGCGGCGGGTGAAGTCGTCCCCGGCCTGCAGGCGCTGGACGCGACCTCCAACGGCACGGTCGAGATGTGCCACACCGTCTCGTACTACTATGTCGGCAAGGACCCGACCTTTGCGATCTACGCGTCGGTGCCGTTCGGCCTCAACGCGCGCATGCAGAACTCCTGGTGGTACCAGGGCGGCGGCGAGGCGCTCGGCAACGAGTTCTTCAAGAAGTTCGGCGTGATCGGTTTCCCGACCGGCAACACCGGCACCCAGATGGGCGGCTGGTTCCGCAAGGAGATCAAGACGGTCGCCGATCTCTCCGGCCTCAAATTCCGCATCGGCGGCATCGCAGGTCAGGTGCTGCAGAAGGTCGGCGTGGTGCCGCAGCAGCTCGCCGGCGGCGACATCTATCCGGCGCTCGAAAAGGGCACCATCGACGCCGCCGAGTGGGTCGGTCCCTATGACGACGAGAAGCTCGGCTTCCAGAAGGTCGCGAAGTACTACTACTATCCGGGCTTCTGGGAAGGCGGTCCGTGCGTGCACTCCTTCATCAACCTGGAGAAGTGGAACGCGTTGCCGAAGAACTACCAGGCGATCCTGACCAATGCGTGCGCCAACGCCAACAGCTGGATGAATGCGCGCTACGACATGCAGAACCCCTCGGCGCTGAAGCGGCTGGTGGCCGGCGGCACCCAGCTGCGCCCGTTCACCAACGAGGTGCTCGAGGCCTGCCTCAAGGCGACCAACGAGCTGTGGGGCGAGATCTCCGCCAAGAACGCCGACTTCAAGAAGTCGATCGACGCCATGCAGGCGTACCGCTCCGACCAGTATCTGTGGTGGCAGGTCGCCGAGTACACCTTCGACAGCTTCATGATCCGCTCGCGTACCCGCGGCTGATCGGCGCAGCGTTCGCGCGAGGAGAACGCTGCAAGACGACAAGCAGGGGTTTCGCTTCCAGGAATGAAGCCCACGCCAAGCTTCAACTTAAGTAGCCCGGCCTCTGCAAGGAGGCCGGGTTTTTTGCGTCTGGCGTTCGGCAAGGGGATGCTCCATGCTCGCGCCCGAAGCCTCGACACGAAGGCGGCGCATGATCGGTCACCGGTCATGACGGCAAAAAAAGAAAACTGGCGCGACGATCGCAAGCAGTCGACGCTCGGACAACACAATCATACAGGGCAGGATTCATTCAAATGAAGCGCAGGGATTTCATCAAGGTCACGGGTCTGGGCGTCGCTGGTGCCGCAACCGTCGCGGCGCCGGCCATCGCGCAGTCGATGCCGGAGCTCAAGTGGCGGCTGACGACGAGCTGGCCGAAGTCGCTCGACACGTTGCACGGCGGCGCCGAGCTAATGGCGAAGGCGGTGGGTGAAGCCACCGACAACAAATTCCAGATCCAGACCTTTGCCGCCGGCGAGATCGTGCCGGGCCTGCAGGTGCTCGACGCCGTGCAGAACGGCACTGTCGAGATGGGGCACACCGCGCCCTATTATTATTACGGCAAGGACGCGACCTTCACCTTCGGCTCCTCGGTGCCGTTCGGACCCAACATGCGCCTCAACCAGGCCTGGTACATGATCGGCGGCGGCAAGGAGCTGCTCAACGAGTTCTACAAGAGCTACAACGTCACCTCCCTGCTGGCCGGCAATACCGGCTGCCAGATGGGCGGCTGGTTCCGCAAGGAGATCACCAGCGTCGACGATCTCAAGGGCCTCAAATTCCGCATCGGCGGCTTTGCCGGAAAGGTGATGCAGAAGCTCGGCGCGGTGCCGCAGCAGCTTGCCGGCGGCGACATCTATCCGGCGCTGGAAAAAGGCACCATCGATGCAGCCGAGTGGGTCGGTCCCTACGACGACGAGAAGCTCGGCTTCCACAAGGTTGCGCCGAACTATTACTTCCCCGGCTGGTGGGAAGGCGGCCCGATGCTGGTGGCGATGATCAACCTCGACAAATGGAATGCGCTGCCGAAGCACTATCAGTTCGTGCTCGAGCAGGCCGGCCATCTCGCCAACAACTGGATGATGGCGCGTTACGACCAGGCCAACCCGATCGCGCTGAAGAAGCTGCTCGCGGTCGGCACCAAGCTGCGCCCGTTCCCGCCTACGGTGATGGAAGCCTCCTTCAAGGCCGCCAAGGAGCTGCATTCCGAGGTCTCGGCGACCAACGCCAACTTTAAGAAGGTCTATGACTCGCTGACGTCGTTCTCCAACAACGGCTATCAATGGTTCCAGGTCGCCGAAGTCGGCTACGACAATTTCATGGCGCGCCACTCGCAGGTGTGACCGCGGCTCGGCATGATGACGACAGCAAGCCCCGAAGCCATCGCTTCGGGGCTTAGCTTATTCAACGGTCAGTTCTTCGACGCGACGCGGCTTTCGAACACGCAGGCGCGCCAGTCGCTGGTCGCGCAATCGGTCGGCCAGCCGCCGCCGAGCGCCATGAACAGCGCCGCGGTGTCGGACAGCCGCGTCGCCACCGCCTGCACGCGGGTGATCGCGGCATTCAAATAGACCTGCTGCGCGTTCAGCACATTGACCTGATTGACCTGGCCGAGCCCGAGCTGCTTCTGCACGATGTCGAGGCTGGCCTTGGCGGCATCCTCCGCCTTGATCGCGGCCTGCACGGCACGGGCGTCAGCCTGCAGGCTGCGCAGCGCGTCGGCGACGTTCTGGAACGCCGTGATGACGGCCTGGCGGTACTGCGCGTTGGCCTGCTCAAGCGCGGCCTCCGCCGCCTTCTGCTTGTGGTACAGCGTCAATCCGTCGAACACGGTCTGGGTCGCGCTGCCGGCAACCGTGTAGAACAGCGTTCCCGGCGTGAACAGCTGGGCGGCGTTGAAGGCGGTCGAGCCGGGGTTGGCGGAGATGGTGAAGCTCGGCAGCCTTGCTGCGATCGCGGCACCAACCAGCGCGCTTGCCGAATGCAGATTGGCCTCGGCCGCCCGCACGTCGGGGCGCTGCGCCACCAGCGTGCTTGGCAGGCTCACCGGCAGATTGCCCGGCAGCGCGAGGCGCTGCAGATCGAATTTCTGCAGGATCTCATCGGCGGAGAATTGCCCGGCCAGCGCCGTGAGCAAATCGCGCTGGATCGCGAGCTGCTTCTGCAGCGGCGGCAAGGTCTCCTCGGACTGCGCCAGCGCCGCCTGCTGCGCCAGCACGTCGACCTGCGCCGCCTGGCCGGCATTGAACTGGTTCTGCAGAATGCCGAGGATGTCGCGCTCGACCTTGATGATGTGCTCGGTGGCGGCGATCTGGCCGCGCAGCGAGGCCTCCTGGATCGCCGCCGTCACCACATTGGAGGTGAGCGTCAGATAGGCCGCCTCGAGCTGGAACTGAGCCTGCTCGGTGAGCGCGTCGAGGCTCTCGACGTTACGCATGTTCTCGCCCCACACGTCGGGCACGAAACTGATATTGAGCTGCGCGGTGTACAGCGTGTAGCGGGCCTGCGCCGTGTTGCCGGGCCCCGACACGGCGTTGGAGACGAGCTGGTCGGACGGGGTGAAGTTTGCACCGACTTGCGGAAAGTACAGGCCGCGCTGCGCCAGCGCGTTGAAGTTCGCCAGCCTGATCGCGGCCTCCGCGGCCTGCAGCGACGGATTGCGCTCGACCGACATGCGGATCAGCTGGTTGAGCGGTGCGGAGCGGAACGCGGCCCACCAGCGCGTCGGCATGTCGGCGCCGTTGACGAAGCGTTGCCCGGCCACGCGCGGTCCGGCCGGATCGGATGGCGGCGATTTCAGCTTCTCCGGCGTGTAGCCGGCGACGGTGGGGGCGGGCGGCGACGAGAAATTGGGGCCGACCGCGCAGCTTGCAAGCATGAGGGCGCCGGCGGCCGCGGCCAGCCCGCGCATCGCGGGAGCGGCATGACGCGGCGTGCTGGTGCTTAAATCGTCCATGGCAGGCCCCCTAATGCGCGGCTTCAGGCGGCGCCGCGGCAGGCGTCTCGCTGGGCGCGGCGGCACGTTCGCGCGACAGGAAGATCTTGCGCAGCGCGGGTGCTACGATCAGGAGCAGCAGCGGGCCGATGAACATGCCGCCGACCACCACGGTTGCGAGCGGCCGCTGCACCTGGCTGCCGATGCCATGCGACAGCGCGGCCGGGAACAGGCCGACGCCCGCTGACAGCGCGGTCATCAGCATCGGGCGCATGCGCTGCTCGGCGCCGTTGAACACCGCCTCCGCAATGCTCTGGCCCGACGCGCGCAGCTCGCGGAAATAGGTGATGTTGAGAATGCCGTCCATGACCGCGACGCCGAACAGCGAGATGAAGCCGATCGCAGCCGAGATCGAGAAGTCGAGCCCGGCGAGGTACAGCGCGATCAGGCCGCCGCCGACCGCGAAGGGAATGCCGGCCAGCGCCAGCAGGCTGTCGCGCAGCGAATTGAACAGGCTGTAGAGCAGCACGAAGATCAGAAGCAGCGTGACCGGCACCACGATCATCAGCCGTGCCTTGGCGGCTTCGAGATTGTCGAACTCACCGGACCAGATCATCCGGTAGCCGGTGGGCAACGGCACCGCCTCGGCGATCTTCGCCTGCGCCTCCGCCACCGTGCTGCCGAGATCGCGGCCGCGGACGCTGAACTTGATCGGGATGTAGCGCTGGCTGCGTTCGCGATAGATGAACAGCGCGCCGGTATCGAGCGAGATGTCGGCAAGCTCGCTCAGGGGGATATAGGCGTTGGTGCCCGACGGAGTGGCATAGGCGACCTTGATGTCGCGCACCGCGTCGATGCTCCTGCGGAATTTCGGATCGAGCCGCACCACGACGCCGAACTGCCGGTCGCCCTCCAGCACCGTCGTCGCATTGGCGCCGCCGAGCGCGGCCTGCACCACGGTGGTGACGTCGCCGGTGTTGAGGCCGTAGCGCGCGGTCTTTTCCCGGTTGACCCGGATGTTGAGATTGGGCTGGCCGACCAGATGGAAAATGCCGAGATCGGCGACGCCGCGGATTTTCGCCATCTCCTGCGCCACCTTGGTCGCGAGCCCTTCGAGCACGTCGAGATTGGGGCCGATGATCTTGATCGAGTTCGCGCCCTTCACGCCGGAGAGCGCCTCCTCGATGTTGTCCTGGATGTACTGCGAGAAGTTGAAGGTGACGCCGGGCATCTCCTCGTCGAATTCCTTTTGCAGCTCCTCGGTGAGCTTCTCCTTGGTCAGACCCGGCGGCCACTGGTCGAACGGCTTGATCGGCGCGAATAGCTCGACATTGGAGAAGGGCGAGGCGTCGCTGCCATTGTCGGGGCGGCCATGCTGCGACACCACGGTGATGATCTCGGGGTGGCGCAGCAGGATCTCGCGCATCTTGCGGGTCGGGTCGGTGCCGGCCTCGTGCGAGATGGTCGGCGGCATCGAGGCGCGGATCCAGAAATTGCCTTCCTCGAGCGCGGGCAGGAATTCGCTGCCGAGCCGGCTCGCCGCCAGCGCGCTGAGGCCGAGGAACACGATCCCGGCCGCAACCGCGATCTTCAGATTGGCCTGCGACCAGCGCAGCACCGGCGTGTAGCTCTTGCGCAGCCAGCGCACGATGATGGTTTCGGTTTCCTCGATATGCCGCGGCAGCAGCAGCGACGCCAGCACCGGCGTCACCGTGAAGGTCGCCAGCAGCGCGCCGGCCAGCGCATAGCCATAGGTGCGCGCCATCGGGCCGAAGATCTGGCCCTCGACGCCCTGCATGGTGAACAGCGGCACGAAGGCGGTCACCGTGATGGCCGCGGTGAAGAACACCGCCTTGTCGACCTGCAGCGCGCTGACGAAGATCATGCGCAGCCGCTCGGTCCAGCCCGGCGCGGGCCCGCCATGCTGCGTCGTCGGGTCGCTCCCCCAATAGCCTTCGGCGAGGTTCTGCAGCACGCGCAGCCGGTTCTCGGGGCTGGACTGGAAGTTGCGGAAGATGTTCTCCATCATGATGACGGCGGAATCGACGATGATGCCGAAATCGACCGCGCCGAGCGACAGCAGATTGGCGTCCTCGCCCCGCAGCACCAGGATGATGATGGCAAAGAACAGCGCGAACGGGATGTTGGCGCTGACGATCAGCGCGCTTCTGAGGTCGCCGAGGAAGACCCACTGGATGACGAACACCAGGAGACAGCCGAACAGCAGATTGTGCAGCACCGTGTGGGTCGTCACGCTGACCAGCGAAGAGCGATCGTAATAGGGCACGATCTTGACGCCGGGGGGCAGGGTGCCATCGCCGTTGATGCTGGCGACCTCTTCCTCGACCCTGGGGATGATGTCGTTGGTGTGCTGGGTGCGTCCCATCACCACGATCGCGGCGGCGACGTCGTCATGGCCGTCCTTGCCGGCAATGCCCAGCCGCGGCACATAGCCGATCGACACCTTGGCGACGTCCTTGATCTGGATCGGCAGTCCGTTCGACTGGGTCAGGACGATGTTCTCGATGTCCTGGACCCTGTAGCCCTTGGTGACGTCGTCATCGCCGCCGGAATTGATCAGGCCGATGCCGCGGATGTTGACGGATTGCTGGCCGATCGCGATCTCGCGGCCGCCGACATTGACGTTGGAATTGCCGAGCGCAGCGATCAGCTGCGGCACGGTGATGTTGTAGGCCTCGAGCTTGGCGAGATCGGCGTCGACATTGAACTGCTTGGTGGTGCCGCCCCAGGAGTTGATCTGCACCACACCCGGAAGCGTCATCAGCCGGCGGGCAACGACATAGTCCTGCAAGGTCCGCAAATTGGTCAGGCCGAAATTCGGCGGCCCGACGAGCTGGTAGCGGTAGATCTCGCCGACCAGGCTCGATTGCTGGATCTGCGGGACCTGACTGCCGGGCAGCTGGACGTTCTGCGTGAGGCTGTTGGTGGCCTGGGTCAGCGCGAAATAATAGTCGACGCCATATTTGAAGGTGACCCGCACGAAGGACAGGCCGTAGAACGAGGTCGAGCGGATGTTGACGACACCGGGCGTCGAGTACAACCCGACCTCCATCGGGATCGTGTAGTACTTCTCCATTTCCTCGGCGGACAGCCCGGCGGCCTGCGCCGTGATCTCGATGATCACAGGCGCCGGGTTCGGATAGGCCTCGATGTTCAGCTTGGCGAACGCCGCGAACCCGGCGGCGCAGAACACGATGAGGCCAAGCACGATGACGGCGCTTCGGGTCAGGCCGAACTGGAGGAGGCTCTTGATCAAGGTGCTGCACTTCCTCTTGGGGTGACGAGCGCGCGCTCAGCGTCGCATCCGGCGTGCTATCCGGTGGCCGCATTAGCGAACTTGTTGCTGAGGAAGATCGCGCCTGACGACGCGACCTTTTCGACCGCACCGAGGCCGCTGAGGATCTGCCGCCAGCCGTCCTGCTCCATGCCGATCGTCACGGTGCGGCGGTCGAATTTGCGGCCGTCGGTCGTGACCCACACCGTCATCGTTCCGTCGCCCTCGCGCACGATCGCGTCCGAGGGCACGCTGACCGACAGTTTCGGCGGCTCGGTTTCAATGGTGAAGCTCGCCAGCATGCCGGCGCGCAGCTTGTGCTGGGGATCGTCGATCACCGAGCGCACCAGCTGACGGTGCGAGGTCGGATCGATGTTGAGGCCGAGCGTCGTCACGCGGCCGCGAAACACCTCGTTCGGATAGGCGGGCAGGCGGACCTCGACCGATTGGCCGATCCGATACGAGGGGGCATCGGTCTCGATCACATTGGCGACCATCCACATCGTCGAGATGTCGGCCAGCGAGTAGGGCGCCGGGGCATTGCCGGGCTGCACGTAGAGCCCCGGCGCGGCGTTGCGCGCGATGATCCGCCCGGAGATCGGGCTCGGAACAACCAGGATGGAATCGACCTTGCGGTCGGCGACGATGCGGTCGATCTCGGCGTCGGTCTTGCCGAAGATGCGTACCGCGTCGCGCGCGGCCTTGTAATTGCCTTCGGCGGTCTGCTGATCCGATGTCGCCTGGTCGACGTCCTTCTGCGCACCGCCGCCGGTCTTCAGCAACTGCCTGACCCGCGCTAGCGTCCTGATCTGCAGCTCGAGCACGCCGGACGAGGCGAGCAGCGACGATTCCGCCTGCAGCAGGTCGGGGCTGTCGATCGTGAACAGCGTGTCGCCCTTGGCAACCTCGTCACCGACATTGAGCGGCGTGTCGACGATCCTGCCGGGGTTCGGCGTGAAGGCCTGCACCAGCATGTTCTGGTTGAAGTCGATCGAGCCGACCGCGTTCTTCAGTGTCCGGAACGAACGTTGCTCCGCCGCCAGGACCTTGAGCGAGGCGGCCTGCTTGTCGCTCAGCGCGACATATTGCTGCTCGACGTTGACATCCTGCGGCGCGGTCTCCTGCGCTGCCACCCTCTGCGCAGCCATTCTCTGTGCAGCCTTGGCGCTCACGACGCCGTCGGCGCGCGTCATCAGCCACGCGCCGGCGAGCAGCACGGCCAGCACCGGCATCGCCCAAAGCCCATATGCTTCATTCGAAATGACATCGTCCGCCCGGCCAATTCTGCTTGAAAAGCGTCGCGCGAGGATCGAGGTCCTGCCGCATATTGGGCAGTCGTCGAGCTCTCGGCGAGAAGGAGCAATCTGTTATCAGGGCTTGCTGACGCCAGCCTTACGCTGGCCGGCCCATTCATGCGGGGTGGGCGCGGATTTTGATTGCAGCCGGTAGGCGTTTATCTATTTTCACGTCATGGCCGGTGGGACCGGCCATAGCGAAAACATAGCGCGGGTCGCGTAATCGAGGCGTTGTGCTCAAATGCGTGTCGTTTGCATATCGTGATTGCCCAAGGTGATTGCCCAAGGTGCGATCCGTCGCGCTGTTCGTCTCCTGGCTGGCGTATCGCGACAAGATGTGCAAACGGAAGACATCGAATGAAGACAGGACTGCTGCGATGCGCCTTCTGATCGTCGAGGACAATGTCGAGCTCTCAAGACTTCTCGCCAGCGGATTGATGGCGGCGGGATATGAATCCGATGTCGTCAACAGCGTTGCCGAGGCGCGTGATGCGCTGCGCAGCGTCACCTATGCCGCCATGATCCTCGATCTCGGGCTGCCCGACGGCGACGGCCTGTCGGTGCTGTCGGAGCTTCGCCGCAAGACCGACCCGCTGCCGGTGCTGGTGCTGACCGCGCGCAACGGCCTGCAGGATCGGGTCAACGGCCTGCGCAGCGGCGCGGACGACTATCTGGCGAAACCGTTCGCGCTGGAAGAGCTGGTGGCACGGCTCGAAGCCATCCTGCGCCGGCCCGGCCAGCTGCTCGGCTCGTCGCTGAAGCTCGCCAATCTTGTCTACGACACCGAGAGCAAGCAGGTGTTCGTCGACGGTGCGCCGCACGTGTTCTCGGCGCGTGAGACGTCGGTGCTGGAGATCCTGCTGCGGCGGCAGGGTCGGGTGGTGCCGAAGAAGAACGTCGAGGACCACATCTTCGGGCTGTCGGGCGAGGTGGCCTCGAACGCGGTCGAGGTCTATGTGTCGCGCCTGCGCAAGCTGCTCGCCGAGCACCACGCCAGGATCATCATCCACACCATTCGCGGCGTCGGCTATCTGATGGCGGAGGAGAAGTAGCGGTGTTCCGCTTCAAGTCGCTGACCTCGCGGATCGTGTTCCTGCACATCGTGGCGGTTGCGGTCGCCGCGATCTTCCTGCCGCTCTTGCTGCTATGGCTGTTGAATACGGAGATCAACCATCTGCATCGCGAGGCAATGCGCGATCAGGCCGCCGATCTCGGCCAAAACCTCTCCGTCGATTCCAGCGGCAAGGTATCGCTGAACCTGCCTGATAGCCTGAGGGGGCTCTATTCCGACGCCTATGGCCGCTACCGCTACGACATCTACGATGCGGACGGCCACGTGCTGTTTTCGTCACATCGCGAGGCGCCGCCACTGCCGGCCTCGGTCGACCGGATCTCCGGTGCCAGCGTCACCAGGCTGCTCGGCGGCCAGACGCTGCGGATCCAGGTCGCCGAGGACCTGTCGCATCGCGACGTCATCATCGATGACATCGTCACCAACTTCTTCCGGCGGGTAGGCTGGATCACCATCCCGATCCTGCTGATCCTGCTTGCCGCCGATATCCTGATCTTTCGCCGCGCGATTGTCCCGCTGTTGCGCGCCTCGGAGGAGGCCAGGAGCATCGGGCCGGCCAGGACCGATATCCGCCTGCCGACCGAGGGGATTCCGAGCGAGATCCTGCCGCTGGTGACCGCCGTCAACCAGGCCTTCGACCGGCTGGAGGACGGCTTTCACGTGCAGCGCCAGTTCACCGCCGACGCCGCGCATCAGCTTCGCACCCCGCTCGCGATCCTCAGGACCCGGATCGAAACGCTGGACGCAGCCAAGGGGACCAGCGAGCTGCATGCCGACATCGAGAGCATGAGCCGGATCGTCAACCAGCTGCTCGAGATCGCCGAGCTCGATACGCTGGTGCTGGATCCCGGCGAGACTGCGGACCTGCGCGCGGTGTGCGCCGAGGTGGTCGGCTCGATCGCGCCCTACGCGCTGGCGCAGCAGAAGGACATCGCGCTGCGCGGCACCGACAGTCCGGTCCGGGTTAGGGGCAATGCCGAGATGCTGCAGCGGGCGATCTTCAATCTGGCGGAGAACGCCATCAAGTACACCGCCGATGCGACCTCGGTCGATGTCGAGGTGCACGAAGACGGCTCGGTGCAGGTGCGCGACTGCGGACCGGGGATTGCGCCCGCCGAGCAGGGCCTGATCTTCCAGCGCTTCTGGCGCAGCGATCGGCAGCGCACCGACGGCGCGGGGCTCGGGCTGTCGATCGTGCGCGGCGTCGTCGACGATCACGATGCGACGGTGAGGGTGGAGAACCTGCCGGCTGGCGGTGCCCAGTTCACGCTGCGCTTCCGCCTAGCCGAGGCTGAGCCGGCGTCGTGAGACGGCCTGCGGTTGAACAGAGGGTTTTGAGCGAAGTGGTGATGCACCCGAAAGCGGACGTCTCACGCTTCAAGCTGTAGCCTTCAACCGCTGTGGCCAGCTTGGGCCACCAGCCAATCGCCGACGACTGACTCGATCGCTGTTTGGTAGGCCGGATGCCGCGCCGGCGTCAGATCCCATGCCCGCGGAGCCTTGAAGCTCGTTGCCTGGTCGGCGGCATCAGTCAGGTAGTGATCCAAGTGGTCGATGATCCTGAGCTCGCCGCGGCCGGGGTGGACGCTGTTGACGTTCTGCAGAATCGCCCGGCTGTCCGCTTCACCGGTGATAAAATCCGCGTTTCCGTAAACCACCAGCACGGGTAGGTCGAGCGGCGCCCACAACGCCGGCAGGTTGAGAGCGGCGACCTGGCGCAGGTAAGCGTCCGAAGCCGGGTACTTGATCATCGCCGCAGCGGCCGGCCGCTCAGCCAGCAGCGCCGCGCGTGGCTGGCCCTCGATCAGGAGGCGATGCATCGCCCATTCCTTGAGCGCCATGCGGTCGGCCACCGCGGCGGGCGCCAGCCCTTCCAGTTGCAATTGCCGGCGCACATTGACGAGTTCGTACTCGAACCACGTCGTGCCCACGCCTTGCATGACGACGATGCCACGCACCGGGTCGCGTGCCGCGGCCATCGGCGCTTCCACGCTGCCGATGCTGTGGCCCAGAATGAAGACCCGCTCGGGATCGACCTCCGGCCGCTGCTTGAGCATCCGCAGGCCGGCGACGTAACCGGCGAGCTCGCCCTCGAGATCCACTTCCTTGGCCGGCGGCCCTTCGCTGTCGCCGACGCCGCTCTTCTCACCCCTGAGGGTGACGAACCCGCGGCGGGTGAGGGCGGTGAGCAGGCGCCGGTAGGGCTCGGCGACGTCGTGATCGGGATCGAAGGAATAGTCGACGCTGTAGCTGCCGATGCCGCCGATCAGCAGCACCGCCGGTCGCCGACCGGCAGCAGGCGCCTGCGGCGTGGTCATGATCGTGCGCCGAAGTCCGGTCGGCGTTGTGACGGCGTCATAGGTGAAATCGACGCCGGAGGCAGTCTCGAACGGTACAGCGCCGAGCGTGATCGCCAGTGTGAGCGGTTGGCCCGCGCGGCGCAGCTCGACGCGGATGGTGTCGCCGGCGCGGTGCGCCCGCACCTCGCGCAAGAACTCGTCAACTGCGGCGAGCGGCGTGCCGTCCACCGACACCACGACATCACCGGAGACGACGCCGGCTTGAGCGGCCGGCGAGCCGGCGATGACGCGCGCGGCCAGCACGCCAGGCCCGATCGAGCCGGTTCCTGCCGGCAGCGGCGTGGCCGTAATGCCGAGCAGTCCGCGACGCCCGAGATCGAGCGCCGACCCCGGGGTCGCCAGGATGACCAAGAGCAGGATCGAGCAAAGCAGTCCGATCAGGTGCTTGTACATCACACCGACCTCCCCAGAAGCGGTTTGCGGTGCGCCAGCTTAGGGACAGTGCGCAGTCGTCGCAATCACTGCGGCTGCCATTTCGGGCCCTGCGCAAACGCCCTGCAGTAAGCCTGCCGGTCTATTTCACCTTGCCGTCGGACAGGTCCATGATCATGCGGGCGGTCAGGTACAGACGCGGCACGATGCTGTTGATCTGCACGTACTCCGCATCGTTGGAGTGGGCGCCGAAGCCGGACAGGCCCATGCCTTCCACCACGGCCCCATTGGTCTTGAGAGCGGCAAACGCAGCGTCGGTGCCGCCGCCGGTAGCCCTTTCGGCCACGTTCAGTGACATGCCCAGCTCCTGATAGATCGTCTTGCCGTGGCTTGCCACGCGGCGCGAGGCATCATTGGCTTCGAGCGGCGGGCGACGCACCTCGAATTTCACGTCCACCTTGGAGTCGGCCAGTAGGCGGTTCTTGATCTTGTCCTGCAGCGCCTTCTCGAGCTCGTCGAAATCCGCAACCTTGAGCGCGCGCGCATCGGCCTGGGCGGTGGCTTCAGCGGGGATCACGTTGCGGTTGGTGCCGGACTTGGAAACCGTCCAGTTCAGCTTCAGGCCCTGCTCCGGCTTGGAGAGGTCCTTCATCTGCAGCACCTGGTGTGACAGCTCATAGAGCGCATTGACGCCGCCTTCGGGCCTGGCGCCCGCATGCGACGATCTACCCTGCACCGTCAGGTAGGCCGAGCCGATGCCGCTGGTGGCGAGGCGGAGCGTGCCGCTGGCGTCGCTGCCTTCGAACGAGAACACGGCATCCTGCTCCGCGGCAACGCGGGTGATGGTGCTGCGCCAGCCGGGCGAACTGATTTCCTCGTCGCCGTTGATGAGCACGGTGAGGGTGCCGTAGTCCTTGAAGTTGAGCTTCTGCAGCAGCGCCACGGCATGGAGGATGGTGGCGATGCCCTGCTTGTCGTCGGCGATGCCGAGCCCATAGGCCTTGTCGCCATCGATGCGGAAGGGTTGGTCCTTCAGCATGCCCTTGAGATACACCGTGTCCATGTGCGCGATCAGCATGATCTTCGCGCTGCCGGTGCCGGTGAATACGGCCTGCACGGCCGGGCCGATCTTCTCGGGCGTGTCGTCCAGCCGGTAGATGTCGGTGGTTTGCAGGATCTCCACCGCGCCGCCGATCTGCTTGAGCTGGCCGGCGATGCGCTCGGCGATCTGGTTGAGCCCCTCGATGTCCTTGCTGCCGGATTCGATCTGCACGAGGTCGCGCAGGGTGTCGAGGAGCGGCTGCTGCTCCTGCTGTGCCAGCGCGCGAAGGTCGGCCTCCGGCGCCGCATGCGCCACGGGCGCGGCAACGGCCAGGCCGAGCGACATGATCAGTGGGCGAACGAACGAGCGGGCGGGACGCAATTGGGGCATGGGCGGGGATCTGCGCGTTCGAGGACGATCGGTATCCGGTGTCTTCACAGGCCTCACGGCCGCCGTCAACAGTCGCGGCGTGCCTTGCTGCCGCAAGGCACGCCGAAAGCGCTGAAGCCCGCGACTGCTTCGGCTGGCCCGAGATCCTACAGCTCTGTTCTCACCTTCCAGAGCTCCGGGAACAGCACGACCTCGAGCATCCTGCGCAGATAGGAGACGCCGGAGGTGCCGCCGGTACCTTGCTTCAGGCCGATGATCCGCTCGACCGTGGTGACGTGGTTGAAGCGCCAGCGGCGGAAATAATCCTCGAAATCGACCAGTTTCTCCGCGAGTTCGTAGAACATCCAGTAGGTTCCGGGAGATGCGTAGATCGTCTTCCAGGCGGCCAGAACCTTGTCATTTTCGCTCCGCGTCGCGCGCCAATCGGTGCGATGCGCATCCTCGCCGATATCGAAGCCATTGCGTCCGAGCAGAAGCAAGGCCTCGTCGTAGAGGCTGGGTGCGGCAAGAATCTCCTCCAGCCTCGCGACGATGTCGCCGCGATGGTCATGCGGGCGCAGCATCGCCAGGTTGCGGTTGCCGGCCAGGAATTCGATCGCCCGGTACTGGTATGACTGGAAGCCGGAGGATTGTCCGAGCCGGTCGCGAAACTTGGTGTATTCGCTCGGCGTCATCGTCCGCAACACGTCCCAGGCATTGTTGAGTTGTTCGAAGATCCGCGCCATGCGCGATAGCATCTTGAAGGCGGACTGAAGCTGATCCTGGCGAATGGCACTGATCGCCGAGCAGATTTCGTGTATCGCAAGCTTCATCCAGAGCTCGGACGTTTGGTGCTGGATGATGAACAGCAGTTCGTCATGCGCGCTCGAGAGCGGCTTCTGGGCTCCCAGCACAAGTTCCAGATTCAGATAGTCGCTGTAAGACATGCGTCCCGCAAACGACATCTGGGCGCCTTCCCGGGAGGGGTCGTAGGGTTTGTCGGTCATGTCATCAGGGCCCTTTTGCGATATTCGGCGGTGTCCCACCGTCGGTTGGCGATGACGTCAGCGATCACGTCGACCGCGGCGCGAACCTCCGTTTCCCCGATGTAAAGCGGCGTGAAGCCGAAGCGTATCGCGTCCGGCGCCCGGAAATCGCCGATCACGCCGCGCGCGATCAGTGCCTGCATGATCGCGTACCCATTGTCGTGACGGAACGAGACCTGGCTGCCGCGTTTGCTTCCGTCGCGCGGTGAGGCCAGCTTCAGCTCCTGGCAGCGCGCCTCCACTTCGCGGATGAAGAGATCGGCGAGCACGATCGACGCCTGACGCACGTCGTTCATGCTGACGCCGTCCCAGACATCGAGCGCGGCGTCCAGCGCGGCCATCGCAATCACCGGCGGCGTTCCGACCCGCATCCGCTCGATCCCCGAGCCGGGCCGGTAGTCGAGATCGAACGCAAACGGCGACTGATGTCCCATCCATCCCGACAGCGCCGGCCGTGCGTTCTCGGCATGCTGAGGCGCCACGTAGATGAAGGCCGGCGCGCCGGGACCGGCATTGAGATATTTGTAGGTGCAGCCAACCGCGAAATCCGCTTTCGCGCCCAGCACGTCAACCGGGATCGCGCCCGCGGAATGTGCCAGATCCCAGATCGTGATGGCGCCGGCGCTGTGCGCCTTCTGCGTCAGCGCGGCCATGTCGTGAAGCCGGCCGGTGCGGTAGTCGACCTCGGTCAGCATCGTCGCAGCGATCGTGTCGTCGATGGCGGCTTCGACGTCCTCAGGCGCGACGACCTTGAGCGTATATCCCCGGTCGAGCGTCCTGAGCAGACCTTCGGCCATGTAGAGATCGGACGGAAAGTTTCCGTTGTCGGTCAACACCGTGCGCCGCGACGGGTTGAGCTCGAGCGCCGAAGCCAGCGCCTGGTAGATCTTGATCGAGAGCGTGTCGCCGACCACCACCGTGCCCTCCGGCGCACCAATCAAGCGGCCGATGCGGTCGCCGATCCGGCGCGGCTGGACCATCCAGCCGGCGCTGTTCCAGCCTCCGATCAGTTGCTTTCCCCATTCCTCCGATATCATGCGGTGGACGCGTTCCGAGACCGCAACGGGCAACGGGCCGAGCGAATTGCCGTCCAGGTAGATCACGCCATCCGGCAGGCTGAACAGCGATTGCGTTCGTTTGAAATCGGTCATCCGTTTTCCTCACGCGCAACGGCAAATTCTGCCATGCGAGCCATTTACTTCAAGCCTAAAATTTATAGGCATGAAATATATTCCCGCTGTGCCTCGGGCCTCCATGCTATTAGATTCCGTCAACCTGCGTCGTATTTATCGGCGCTGACCCGCAGGTCCCCGAACGGACATCGGTCCATGATTTTCCATCAGGTTTCCGACTGGAATGATGCCTATGCCAACGCCGCCAACATCCCCGGCGGCGAACGCTGGCCGGGGGCGTGGGTGCAGCCGGCCGAGGCCTATCGTGATGAACTCCAGGGCACCGCCCGCGCCAGGCTCGACATCAGCTATGGCGAGAACGCACGGAACCGGTTTGACCTGTTCCTCCCGCAAGGTTCGCCCCAGGGCCTGGTCGTGTTTGTCCATGGTGGCTTCTGGCGCGCGCTCGACAAGAGCTACTGGTCGAACCTGGCGCGCGGCTCCGTCGACAGCGGCTATGCGGTGGCGATGCCGTCCTACACGCTGTGCCCTGCTGTTCGCATCGCGGACATCACGCGTGAGGTCGGCGCCGCGGTCGAGCGGGCCGCCTCGATGGTCGAGGGGCCGCTATTTCTGACAGGCCACTCCGCGGGCGGCCACCTGGTCACGCGCATGATCTCGGCGACGTCGCCGCTGCCGGATCAGGTGCGGGCGCGCATACAACACACGCTCTCGATTTCCGGCCTCCATGACTTGCGGCCGCTCATGAAGACCGCCATGACCGCCGATCTCAGGATTGATGAGGCGGAAGCATGGGCCGAAAGCCCGGCATTGCTGCAGCCATTGCCCGAGGCACGGGTGACCTGCTGGGTCGGCGGAGCGGAGCGTCCGGAGTTCATCCGTCAGAATGCCCTGCTGGCCAACATCTGGACCGGCCTCGGGGCGCGGACCTGCATCATCGAGGAACCCGGCCGGCATCATTTCGACGTCATTGACGGTCTTGCCGATCACCGTCATCCGATGGTCCGGGCGCTGTTGTCTGCCACCTAAGCGTTTTCGAGCGAAGTGGACGCCGGTTCGCGTGAAGAAAACGCGTCAAAACAAAAAGCTAGAGCGTCGGTTCTGATTCAATCAGAACCGAAAGTGCTCTAGCCGATCGGTGGTTGCTCCGAGCGCGTCAAGGCCGACCTGTCTCGCGACCGCCAAAACAAGCGAAAACCCCGGCGCGAAAGCCCCGGGGTTTTTCCTTCTGAAGAAGCGAGGCGCGCTATTGCTTCGGTTGGCCGAAATCGAGCGGCGGCAGCTCGATCTGCGGCACCTCGATCTTGATCTTGCTGAGATCGACGTCGAGCGGCTTGTCGAGCAGGGCGGTCACCACGATCGGGAAAGCGATCACGATCGCCACCATGATCGCCTGCAGGCCGATCCAGGGCAGGGCGCCCCAATAGATGTCGGAGCTCTTGACCTCTTTCGGCGCGACGCCGCGCAAATAGAACAGCGCGAAGCCGAACGGCGGATGCAGGAACGAGGTCTGCATGTTGACGCAAAGCATCACGCCGAACCAGATCAGCGCGGCATCAGGTCCCACGACCGGCCCCAATACCTTCTGCGCGATCGGCGCGATCATCGGCAGGATGATGAAGGCGATCTCGAAGAAGTCGAGGAAGAACGCCAGGAAGAAGATGAAGAGGTTGATGAAGATCAGGAAGCCCCAGACGCCGCCGGGCAGCGAGGTCAGATGGTGCTCAAGCCAGACGCCGCCGGAGAC
Organism: Bradyrhizobium sp. 26S5; assembly: GCF_036923295.1. NCBI lineage: Bacteria > Pseudomonadati > Pseudomonadota > Alphaproteobacteria > Hyphomicrobiales > Nitrobacteraceae > Bradyrhizobium > Bradyrhizobium sp. 26S5. Next base: position 3,893,152 of record NZ_CP145948.1, read on the forward strand.
GCCGAGGAACACCACCGAGAAGCAGGTCGAGCCGATCAGGATGAACACCACCATGGTGGAGAGGCGCATGGTCGACTCGTAACCCTGCTTGATCAGGCCGCGCAGGTCGGGGATGCGGACGGCTTCGAGACAGAGCCAGACGACGGCGAGATAGACCACCGCGAAAGTCAGCTTGAACAGTTTTCCATCGCCGATGAGCATTCCGATGATCGTGCCGATGCCCGTGGCGGCGATGCCGATCAGCAGCATCTTGTGGCCCTTGTTGCTCAGATCCTTGTGGTGGATCGCGGCGAGAACGATGGCGCCGATCGCACCCATCGCGCCGGCTTCCGTCGGCGTCGCCAGGCCGAGCATCATGGTGCCCAGCACCACGAAGATCAGCACGGCCGACGGAATGATGCCCATCAGGCATTTGCGCCAGAGCGGCCAGCCCGTCAGCGTCCGCGCTTCCTTTGGAACCGCAGGGACGTGACTTGGCTTGAAGATGCCGAGCAGGAACGTGTAGCCGGCGAACAGGGCGATCTGGAGCACCGACGGTCCCCAGGCGCCGAGATACATGTCGCCGACCGACTTGCCGAGCTGGTCGGCCATCACGATCAGCACCAGCGAGGGCGGCACCAATTGGGTGATGGTGCCGGAGGCGGCCAGCACGCCGGTGATGTAGCGCACATTGTAGCCGTAACGAAGCATCACCGGCATCGAGATCAGCGCCATCGCGATGACTTGCGCCGCCACCGTGCCGGTGATTGCGCCGAGGATGAATCCGACGATGATCACCGAGTAGCCGAGGCCGCCGCGGATCGGGCCGAACAGCTGGCCCATCGAATCCAGCATGTCCTCGGCAAGCCCGCATCGCTCCAATATCGCGCCCATGAAGGTGAAGAAGGGAATCGCCAACAGCAATTCGTTGGAGAGCACGCTGCCGAAAATGCGGCCCGGAATGGCCTGCAGGAAGTTCATGTCGAAGAAGCCGAGATAGATCGACAGGAAGCCGAACGACAGCCCGAGCGCGGCCAGCGTGAAGGCTACCGGGAATCCGATCAACATGGCCAGAATCAAGCCGCCGAACATCAGTGGCGGCATCATTTCCAGCGTGATCATTGGGTCGGCCTCTCATACTTCGCATCGATCACGACGTAACCCTTCAGTGCAGCGATGCGCTTGATCACTTCGGAGACGCCTTGCAGCGCCAGGAAAACGAAGCCCACGGGAACAACGAGCTTGATCGGCCAGCGGACCAGCCCGCCGGCATTGCTCGAAATCTCACCCACTTCGTAGGCTTGATAGAAGAATGGCCAGGACAGATAGCTGAGCAACAGGCAGGACGGGATCAGGAAGAACAGCGTTCCGATCATGTCGAGCCAGAGTTGGCCGCGCTCGGACAGCATGAGATAAAGAATTTCGACGCGAACATGCTCGTTCTTTTTGAAGGTATAGGAGGTGCCGAACATCACGAAGACGGCGAACATGTACCACTGCAATTCGAGCCAGCTGTTGGAGCTGTAGCCGAACGCGTAGCGGATCATCGCGTTGGCGGCGCTCACCACGCAGGCGGCGAGCACGAGCCAATTACAGATGCCGCCCAATTTCTCATTAAGCAGATCGATAACCGTACTTAGTGCCAGCAATGGGCGCATCACGATCTCCACGGTCGCGCCCTCTGCGCGCCGAATACGTTCTCAACCATCATCTGGCCGCCGCGCGCATGCGCACGGAGCCACGGCTCACTTTCAGGAGCAGTTGCAAACGTTCGTCCTCCCCCGAAATCCGCTTCAGCCGTTCTTGGCTGCCGGGGGCAGCGGCCTATCCTGGCCAGACTAGCGTGGAAGCTAAGGCACCAAATCAGCGCCGTGGAACGCCGTCAATCGGAAAATGGGCAAATTGACGCGCGGGCAAATCGTTGTCCCGCCTTGGCAATCAGGGGACAGGACAGGCGTCGGGGAGGGGGCCGAGTCTAGCCGCCGGTCACGCTCATATGGCGGCTGACGCTCGGACGATTGTGGCGGCGGTCGATGATGAAATCGTGCCCCTTCGGCTTCAGCCCGATGGCGCGGTCGATCGTCGCCGACAGCAGCTCGTTGTCGTCGGAGGCGCGCAGCGGCCGGCGCAGGTCGGAGGCGTCCTCGTGGCCGAGGCAGGTGTGCAGCGTGCCGGTGCACGTGATCCGCACCCGGTTGCAGGATTCGCAGAAATTATGGGTCATCGGCGTGATGAAGCCGAGCTTGCCGCCGGTCTCGGCGACCCGGACATAGCGGGCAGGGCCGCCGGTGTCGTCGGCGAGATCGGTCAGCGTGTAGTGCTTCTCGAGCCGCGCGCGCAGCAGCGACAGCGGCACGTACTGATCGATGCGGCCTTCGCCGATGTCGCCCATCGGCATCACCTCGATCAAGGTCAGGCCCATTGCCTTGCCGTGCGCCCATTGCATCAGCGAGGGGATCTCGTCCTCGTTCATGTTCTTCAGCGCGACCGCGTTGATCTTGACCGCGAGCCCCGCCGATCGCGCCGCCTCGATGCCCGACAGCACCTTGTCGATGTCGCCCCAGCGGGTGATGGCCCGGAATTTTACGGGGTCGAGCGTGTCGAGCGAGACGTTGACGCGGCGCACGCCGCAATCGGCCAGCTCCTGGGCGAAGCGGGCGAGCTGCGAGCCGTTGGTGGTCAGCGTCAATTCGTCGAGCGCGCCCGTTGTCAGATGGCGCGACAGCGAGCGCACCAGGCCCATCACGTTGCGGCGGACCAGCGGCTCGCCGCCGGTGAGGCGGATCTTGCGCACTCCCTTGGCGACGAACGCCGAGCAGAGCCGGTCGAGCTCTTCCAGCGTCAGGAGATCGGCCTTCGGCAGGAAGGTCATGTCCTCCGACATGCAGTAGAAGCAGCGCAGGTCGCAGCGGTCGGTGACGGAGACGCGCAGATAGCGGATCGTCCGGCCGAACGGATCGGTCATCGGACGAAACAGCGAGTCAGAATGCGCTTGCGTGGATCCGTTCATTCAACCCAAGCCTTCAACTAGGTCTTGCGACCTGTTCCCTGCGTGCCGCGCCGTGATCGGCTCTGCACTGACAATCTATGCATGTTGGCTCGTTGTCACAATGCGTCCCTAAGGATGATCCGCAACATGTAACGCCGATTGCGCGCGATAGGCGAGCCATATCGCGTGATGCATGATCGCAATCGCCGATGTGTCTCCACAAACACCAAAAACCCGGCTTTGGGCCGGGCTCTTGTGCAGTGCAATCGTTTGCGATGTTCGACGCGCTTGCGCGCTAGCTTTTCGGAGCCGCAGCTGGCGGCGGCGCCGCGGCGGGAGCGGGGAACGCCGCGTCCGGAGCGGCAGCAGGAGCTGCGGCGGCCGGCTTCGGCTTCTTCTTTTTCGGCCGCATCGGCTTGCGTGCCGCGCGCGGCGGCGGGCCGGCGGGTTGCAGCTCGGCGAACACCGGGCTCGGATCGAGCGCGGTGGTGGCCGGGCTCGTGAAGTCGCCCGGTGTGCGGGTCACCGTCACCGGCACCGTCGCCGGCTGGAACTTCGGCATGTTGAAGGTGACCGTGAAGTTCGCCTCCGGCGCCGGGATCGACACGGTGCAGGGCGTCTTGCAGCCCGGACCGAGCGAGGTCACGGCGTCCGCGCCCTGCGGGTTCGAATCCAGCTGCACCGGTACCGGCGGTGGCGCCGACTTGAACGAATCCAATGAGAAGGAGGAGCAGCCGGCCAGGCTCAGCCCGGCGGCCGCAATGACGATGATACGACGCATGATCCACACTCTACTGCGGCAATCAGCCACAATCCCCGGCGCGACCATAGGAGCGTCGGAACAGGGGCGCAACCGGGGGAGGTCTGTTCGTTAAAGGATGGTTAACAGCAATATCGCATGGCAAAATATTGCCAAGTGATATCAATGCGTTGCAGAAGATTTATGCCGCGCCGAGGCTGGCGACGGCGTCCGGCAGGTCGCGCATATGGCTGATCAGCCGGTCGGGCTTCAGCTCGGTCATCGGTACGTCGGTATAGCCGAAATCGACGCCGATCACCGGGACCTGGGCCCGCCGCGCAACCCCGACATCGGGGCCGGCATCGCCGACCATGATGGCGCCGGGCAGCCGGCCGCCGGCGCGGGCCACCGTCTCGCGCAGGAACGCCGGATCGGGCTTGGCGACGCCAAACGTGTCCTGGCCGCAGATCGCGGCAAAGCGCGAGGTCAGGCCGAGCCGGTCGAGCAAGAGCTTCGACAGCCATTCCAGCTTGTTGGTGCAGACCGCGAAGCGATGGCCCTTGGCCGCGAGCCGGTCGAGCGCGGCCTCCAGCCCGTCGAACGGGCGCGAGCCGTCGGCGATGTGCTCGGCGTAATAGTCGACGAAGACCTTGGTCAAACGGTCGAGTTCGCCAACGCTGACCGCGCGTCCGTCCACCTCGAGGCCGCGTTCCAGCAGCTTGCGCGCGCCGGCGCCGATCATGTTGCGGGCGGCAGCCAGCGGCACCGGCGGCAAATCTTCGCGGGCGAGCACATGGTTCAGCGCGCTGATCAGATCAGGCGCGGTGTCGACCAGCGTGCCGTCGAGATCGAACACGATGATGGGGGGAGAGGAGGCGGACATCACGCTTTTCGCTATCGGGCTCGGCGCCGCGATGCAAGAGTAGATGTGCGCGCGTGATGAAATTGGGGAGGCCGCGATGCGGGAACTTGCCGGAAAAGCCGCTTTTGTCACCGGGGCGGCCAGCGGCATAGGATTGGCCATGGCAACCGCCTTCGCCCGCGAGGGCATGAAGGTGATGCTGGCCGATATCGAAACCGGCGCGCTGGACAAGGCGGTCGATGCGCTGCGTGCCACCGGCGCCGACGTTCATGGCGTCGTCTGCGATGTCGCCGATCCCGACAGCGTCCAGGGTGCGGCGCAGGCTTCATTCCTCGCCTTCGGCAACGTTCACGTCCTCTGCAACAATGCCGGCGTCGCGGGCGGCGGCGGCATCGACCCGATCTCGCTCGACGACTGGCGCTGGGTGATCGACGTCAACCTGATGGGCGTCGTGCACGGCTTGAGGAGCTTCCTGCCGCATATCCGCAGGCACGGCGAAGGCGGCCATATCGTCAACACCGCATCGATGGCCGGGATGAATGCCGGGCTCGGTCTCAGCCCCTATTCGGCGACCAAGTTCGCCGTCGTCAGCATGTCGGAGGGGCTCGCGGCGCAACTGAAGCCGCTCGGGATCGGCGTCAGCGTGCTCTGTCCGAGCTATGTGCGGACCCGGATCGGCGAGAGCGGGCGCAACCGCCCCGAGCAGTACGGCCCGTCCCGCCAGTTCGCTCCGGACAGCCCTGCGGCCGCGATCATCGCCGAGATCGCGCGTCGCCTGGAAGCCGGTCTCGATCCGGCGTCGGTTGCGGACCGCGTCGTGAACGCGATTCACGACGATCAGTTCTATGTTTTCACACATCCCGGGATGCGGGCCGAGGTCGAAGAGCGTTTTTCGGTGATTTTAGCCGCGATGGATGCCGTTTCGGCCTGAAGACGGGCCCGGATGCCGCTATTCCTGCCCGTGAATCGAGGCTAGATATGCGCGCGCCGGGCCGCCCATTGGCGTGTCCGGGACGGCGAAACCGGGGGCTAGCGGCACGTGGACATGGACGCACTGAAACGCCAGGCGGCGGCGCGCGCGCTAGAAGAGGTGCGCGACGGCATGAAGCTCGGGCTCGGCACCGGCTCGACCGCCAAGCATTTCGTCGAGCTGCTCGGCGACAAGGTCCGCGCCGGCATGAAGGTGATCGGCGTGCCGACCTCGGAAGCGACCCGCGCGGATGCGATCCGTTGCGGCGTGCCGCTGACCACGCTGGATGAGATCGACCATCTCGACCTCACCATCGACGGCGCCGACGAGATCGACCCCGCGCTCAATCTGATCAAGGGCGGCGGCGGCGCGCTGTTGCGCGAGAAGATCGTGGCGGCCGCCAGTGATCGCATGATCGTGATCGCGGACGACAGCAAATGGGTCGACGTGCTCGGCCGCTTTCCGCTGCCGGTCGAGGTGATCCCGTTCGGACTGGCCGCGACCCAGGCCGCGATGACGCGGGCGTTCGCAGAGGCCGGCGTGTCCGGCCAAATGGTCATCCGCAAGGGCAAGGACGGTCACGCTTTTGTCACCGATGGCGGCCACTGGATCATCGATGCCCATCTCGGCCGGATCGGCGACCCGCCGCGTCTGGCCGGTCTGCTCAGCGTAATTCCGGGCGTGGTCGAACATGGCCTGTTCATCGGGCTTGGCAGCGTCGCCGTTCTGGCCGGCGCACAGGGAATTCGGGTTGTTGAACGGCGATGACGCCGCAAGCAAGGAGACTTGGAATGAAGCGTTTTTCGGGACTTTTGTCGGCTGTGGCCCTGTCGGCCGGCCTCGCGTTCGCGGCCGCGCCGGCAATGGCGCAGCAGCCGCCCGCTGCGCCCAGCGTCAAGCAGTCGACCCCCGCGGCGATTGGGTACGCCAAAGAAATCCTGACGATGAAGAACGTGCAGGTGATGTATGCCGGCGCCGTTCCCGGCATCATCGAGAAGACCAAGACCGGTCTGCTGCAGCAGTACCTGAACTACCAGAAGGATCTCGACGAGGTCGCGGTGATCGTCGCCAAGGCCTACGCCGGCCGCGAGAAGGAGATCGGCGACGGCATGGCGCAGATCTACGCCGCCGAGTTCACCGAGCAGGAGCTGAAGGACCTCGTGACGTTCTACAAGACGCCCCTCGGTCAGAAACTTTTGACCTCGGAGCCCAAGGCAATCAACGACTCCCTCCAATATATGCAGCAGTGGGCGCAGCAGTTCGGCGTGCAGGTCAACGCCCAGTTCAAGGCCGAGATGAAGAAGCGCGGCAAGGATATCTAAGCGCGCTGCTTAGGAGCTTAGCGCTGACGTTTCCGCATCCGTCATGGCCGGGCTTGTCCCGGCCATCCACGTCTTTCTTGCTGCGGAAACCAAGACGTGGATGCCCGGGACAAGCCCGGGCATGACGAGTGATGAGGACAGCGCAGGGCGAGGCGTAGTGAGAGAGGGTTGCCATGGCCGAGTTTGACGTCGACCTGTTTGTCATCGGTGGCGGTTCGGGCGGGGTTCGTGCCGCGCGCATCGCCGCCAATTATGGCGCCAGGGTCATGGTCGCCGAAGAGTACCGGATGGGCGGCACCTGCGTGATCCGCGGCTGCGTGCCCAAGAAGCTATTCGTGATCGGCAGCCACGTCCACGACGAGATCGAGGACGCCGCCGGCTTCGGCTGGCGCATCGGCCAGGTCTCGTTCGACTGGGCCACGCTCGTCGCCAACAAGGACAAGGAGATCGCCCGGCTCGAGGCCGCCTACACCACCAATGTCGAGAAGTCCGGCGCCAAAATTGTGAAGACCCGCGCGGTGCTGGAGGATGCCCACACGCTCCGCCTCGCCACCGGCGAGAAGGTGACCGCGAAATACATCCTGATCGCGACCGGCGGCGCGCCCAATCACGGGCCGGCCGTGCCCGGTATCGAGCACGTGATCTCCTCCAACGAGGCGTTCCACCTCAAAGAGCTGCCGAAGCGGATCGTGATCCAGGGCGGCGGCTACATCGCGCTGGAGTTCGCCGGTATCTTCAATGGCTACGGCTCCGATGTGACCGTGATTTACCGCGGCGACAACATCCTGCGCGGCTTCGACGAGGACGTGCGCAAGCATGTGCGCGCCGAGATGGAGAAGAAGGGCATCACCATCATCACCGGCTGCACGGTGGCGAAGGTCGACAAGCACGGCCGTGACGTCACCACGCATCTGTCAAGTGGTTCGAGCATCGCCTCCGACCAGGTGATGTTCGCGATCGGCCGGCATCCCAATGTCGGGGGTCTCGGGCTCGAGGCCGCCGGCGTCGCCATCAATCCCGCCAATGGCGGCATTCAGGTCGATGCCTGGTCGAAGACCTCGGTCGACAACATCTATGCGGTCGGCGACGTCACCCACCGCACCAATCTGACCCCGGTCGCGATCCGCGAGGGCCATGCCTTCGCCGACACCGTGTTCGGCAAGCGGCAGGTCGCGGTCGACCACGCGACGATCCCGACCGCGGTGTTCTCGCAGCCCGAGGTCGGCACCGTCGGCCTCACGGAAGAAGAGGCGCGGGCGCAGTTTTCCCACGTCGACATCTACAAGACGGATTTCCGCCCGATCAAGGCGACGATGTCCGGCCGCGACACCCGGGTGCTGATGAAGCTCGTGGTCGACGGTGTGAGCGACCGCGTGCTCGGCTGCCACATCGTCGGCGACTGCGCCGCCGAGATCACGCAGGCGGTCGCGATCGCCGTGAAGATGAAGGCGACCAAGGCCGATTTCGACGCCACCGTTGCGCTGCATCCGACCGCGTCCGAAGAGCTGGTGACGATGCGCACCCCAACCGCGCGCCACGTCCGCCAGGCGGCGGAGTAGGGCTGCCGTCGCGAGATTTCTCGCGCATCAGAGGGAAGCCCCGATGAGGTTTCTGGTGCTGTGGCTGATCCTCGTCGCAGCACCGGGCCTCGCGTGGGCCGAGGATGCCGTATTCAAGGTCGGCGTCACCACGCGCGATTTCACTCCGGCCGAGCCTTACGATTGGCGCGGCGCCAGCATGCATGCGCTCCGCGCCACCATCTGGTACCCGGCCGCGGCAGATGCGCGCGAGCAACCGCAATGGATCGGGCCGCGCATCGTCCCGTTCATCAGCACCGGCATCGCCGCGCCTGATGCGGCGCCGGCGGCGGGGCTCCGCCACCCGCTGATCCTGCTGTCCCACGGTTTTGGTGGCTCGGCGTCCAATCTCGCCTGGCTCGGCGCGGGGCTTGCGGCGCACGGATTCATCGCCGTTGCGGTCAACCACCCCGGCAACAACGGATCCGAGCGCACGACGGTCGACGGTTATACGCTGACGTGGCTGCGCGCGGTCGATCTCAGCGCGCTGATCGACGCCATGCGCGCCGACAGCACGTTCGGCGACCGGATCGACCCGGCGCGGATCGGCGCCGCCGGCCATTCGTATGGCGGCTACACCGTGATCGCTATCGCCGGCGGCATCACCGATCCGGAACGGACTCCGGCATTCTGCCGCTCGCCCGCCGCCGATGCGCTGTGCACGTCGCAGTCAGGCGCGACAGAGCTGCGCCAGAAGAGCCAGTTGCGCTTGACGGCGGATCCTGATTTCCGGCAGCGCTATAGTCTGGCCGGCCATTCCTATCGCGACGAGCGCGTTCGCGCCGTGTTTGCGATGGCGCCGGGGCCAGTGCCAGCCTTCACGCCGGAGAGCCTTGCCGCCATATCGATCCCGATCGCGATCGTCGCGGGAAGCGCCGACGAGATCACGCCGACGGCCTCAGGCGCCGAGGCGCTCGGCAAGGCTGTCCCCCATGCGACGCTGAAGCTGTTTCCGCACGCGGGCCACTTTGTCTTCTTCGGGACCTGTACCGCGATAGGGCGCCTGGTCATCGGGGGGGCCGTATGCCGCGATCCCGATGGCACCGATCGCGACGCGGTCCATGCCGAGACCATCAGCCTTGCGCGCGATTTCTTCAGCGCGAACCTGCGCTGAGCGGACTGCGCCAGGCGCCGGAGTAGGGGGCTACCCGCACGCCCCCGGCGCGCGGTGGGTAATGGTGCGCCCGGCGCCCGGCGCCACACAATCTGATTGCTCCGGGCCGCGCCGCGTCGCAGACTGCGGCGGCGCACCATATCGCGCGCGTTTTGGAACATTGCGCCGAACTGGAAGTTCCCCATTCAAACGATTTGATATTCGCGATTCAGGGAGCCGCTCATGACAGGTCCCACCGAGCAGGAGATCAGGACCCGAGCCTACGAACTGTGGAAGGACGCCGGCGAACCGCACGGCAATATGGATCAGCTCTGGTATAAGGCCGAAAAGGAGTTGCTCGCGCGCAAGGCCGCCAACGGCGAGACGCCCTGCGGAATGAACGGCCATCACAAGCCGACGTCAGTCCAGTAGAGCGCCGGATCGAGCTCGACGCAATCAACGGCATGCGATCGCCGCGTCCATCGGGCGCGGCGATCGCGTCTTGCTCCCCGGCGATATGCTTCGAGATCACCTCGAAGCCGGCGACGCAACCCACCGGCGCTTGGAACGTCTCTCTGCCGCGGACATTGACATCGGTGTTCCATACGACGGAGGAAACCAATGATCCGGCCGATTGCTTTAGCTCTTTCAGTTCTCGTCGCCTCGACATCCCTTGCCTTCGCGCAAGCAAGCTCCAGCGGCAGCGCAAGCTCCGGTGGCAGCGCGAGCTCCAGCGGCAGCGCAAGCTCCAGCGGCAGCGCGAGTTCGAGCAAGAATTCGAGCGCTGCTGGCAGCAGCCAGGGTTCGCCCGCCACGACAGGACAAGGGCAGGGACAGAAGCCGCCGAGCGCAACAGACAAGTAATCAAAGAGGCCGCAGGAGTAAGCGGCCTCTTTCATTTGTCGCCTTCAGGCTGCCGTTTATCGCCTTCAATCTGGCGGGCCAGGAGGCATCCATGAGCGACGCGATCGATCTTTCACAAAAGCTGTCGACCTTCACCGATCACTGGTCGCCGCGCACCGTCGCACAATTCAACGCCTGCGACGTCATGGTCGTGAAGGTGCAGGGTGAGTTCGTCTGGCACAAGCACGACGACACCGACGACTTCTTCCTTGTGCTGAAAGGCGTGCTCGACATCGAGCTGCGCGACCGCACCGTGACGCTGAGGGAGGGCCAGATGTACATCGTGCCGAAGGGCGTCGAGCATCGGCCCGTTGCAAGGGAAGAGGTGCATCTGCTGCTGATCGAGCCGACGGGGACACCGAACACGGGCAACGCGGCGACGGCTGCGCCGCGCAAGCTGCTCTGATGCCTTCAGTTCACGGCGACGAAAAAAGGGCTCCAGCACTTGACCGGGACGGACAGCGCTGGAGCCGTCAAGTAAGCGCCCATGTTCGATCCGCCGAGTGACGATAGCTACGTAGCGAGGTGAGTGCGGGTTTCAGTGTTGAGAGAACTTGTTCAACGGGCGTCGCTCTGCGCCAAAGCGCGAAATTCATAAGTCCAATCAACGCGATCGACCCTGTCCAGTCCCTCGGCGGAAAATATTCCGCTTGGCGTTTGACCCAACTCAGATGTTCAATCTGGCCGTCTCACCCGATTGAGGGGCACGTCGCGGTCGTCACGAGTGTTGCGGTGGGATGCGGTGGACGCCGAGCATGCGAGAGACGAAATGCTTGTCAGGCGGACGGCGAAATCGTGTGGTCCTGACGCCCTAGTGGCAGGTGTCTCGTCGCAGGATGCGAAAGCGTTTTGCGACGGCGGTGACAAGCAAGCCCAGTCTCACCGGGGAGAGCACGTATAAGCCGTAACCCATCGCGCAGGGAAAGCCGGGATGTTTCCGGTTACACCTGTGGTCCTACCTCCCGTGCTTTCGCTGCACGGGACCCATGGGTGCGATCGGCACCCGGCTTTCCCTGCGCCCTCTGCTTGAGGAGAGGGTGGAACGAAGAGCAAAGCTCGGACGATTCATGTCGCGAGAACGTGGGTGCGCGCGCAGATCTATCCCCGTCATCCTGAGGTGCGAGCCTCTTCGGCGAGCCTCGAAGGATCGACGGCCACCGGCCGGGCCGTGCATCCTTCGAGGCTCGCTCCGCTCGCACCTCAGGATGACGGGATCGATAGCCGTCATGCGAGCGAAGCAATGACGCCGCGGTCCATCGGTTCAACGACGACTGTCTCTGGAATACTGGATCGCCCGGTCAAGCCGGGCGATGACACCGGAGGTGGGGTGCGCCAATGACGCTGCGAACGACGCTACAAACGATCGCGCGAGAACCATCCGCATCGTCGTCCTGGCGAAGGCCAGGACCCATTACCCCAAGTGCTCGTTGTTGCGCGACGCTGGGGCCGCGATCCCGTTCACAAACAAATGCGGTGGTTATGGGTCCTGGCTTTCGCCAGGACGACGGCCGGGGAAATCTAAGCCTACCCCTCCGCCTCAAGCCACTCCGCGGCGCCGCGCCACAGCGCGTCGCGGTGTTCGCTGCGGAAGAAGCCGAAATGGCCGATCGTCTTCGCGCCGGCATCCGCGGGGCGGATCGAGATGATCTCCGGTGTGGTCGAGGTGAACGCGGAGCACAGCAGCTCGACCGCAGGCCGTGTCGCCCAGGTGTCGTCGGTGATGCTGATGGCGCGGAGCTTGCCCTTGAACTTTGTAAAATTCTCCCGCGCGGCCAGCGTCGTGTCGTCGAGCAGGTAGCGCTTGCGCATCGCCCAGCGCGTCCATTGCTCGAACACGCCCCTCGGCAGGTCCATGCCGAGCCCGGCCCAGCCTGGCAGGTAGCCGAGCGTGCGCGCCAGCGGCAGGCCGACGCCGTTCATGAAGGCGACGACGCGGTAGCGCTCGGGCGAGGCTATCAGCTTCCAGGTGGCGGCCTGCGAGGCGATCAAGAGCGCGCGCGGGATCTCGGCGTTGTTCGGCAACAGGCCGAGCGCCTGGCCGCCGAAGGAGTGGCCGACATAGGCGAAGGGCAGGCCGCGGTAGCGCTCGCGCATCCAGCTCACGGCGGCGGTGGCATCGAGCGCGGCCCAGTCCGCCATCGTGGCCTTGAAGCCGGCGAGCGACTTCGGCTTGTTGAGGCCGGTCGCGGCCATCGGCCTGCTATCGCCGGTGCCGCGGTAGTCGTAGGTCAGCACCGCCGCGCCGCGGCGGGCGAGATAGCCGGCAAAGCCGCGATAGACTTTTCGGGACACGGCGGTCGCCGAATTGATCAGCACGGCGTGGCGCTTGGCGCCGCGCGGCAGGAACAGCGTCGCGGCGAGCAGATAGCCGTCCGCGGCCGGTACGACGATGTCGTCGCTAAAAACGTCGTCCAGCGTGGCGGAGGCCACGGCGATTTCCCTGGCATTCATGGTATGGTCCAGCAAAGGCGAATCCGCATTTTCCTGCAAGAGTTTGACGGGATTGCAGGAATCCTTCTAGCGGGGGACCGGGCGGCTGTGTATAAGCCGGGCTTTCCCGTCGATTAAGTCGCGGTTTTTGCTCAGGAGTTGACCTCATGTCCGAGCGGTGGACACCCGATAGCTGGCGCGCCAAGAAGGTGCTGCAGGTGCCCGATTATCCCGATGCCAAGGCATTGGCCGATGTCGAGGCCCAGCTCGCGACCTTTCCGCCGCTGGTGTTCGCCGGCGAGGCGCGCAGCCTGAAAAAGGCGCTGGGGCGGGTCGCCGCCGGCGAGGCCTTCCTGCTGCAGGGCGGCGATTGCGCCGAGAGCTTTGCCGAGCACGGCGCCAACAACATCCGCGACTTCTTCCGCGTCCTGCTGCAGATGGCGGTCGTGCTGACCTATGCCGGCGCGCTGCCGGTGGTGAAGGTCGGCCGCATCGCCGGCCAGTTCGCAAAGCCGCGCTCGTCGCCGACCGAGAAGCAGGGCGACGTCGAGCTGCCGAGCTATCGCGGCGACATCGTCAACGATATCGCCTTCACGCCGGAAGCGCGGATTCCCGATCCGCAGCGCCAGCTGATGGCCTACCGGCAGTCGGCGGCGACGCTGAACCTGCTGCGCGCCTTCGCCACCGGCGGCTTCGCCAATCTCGGCAGCGTGCATCAATGGATGCTCGGCTTCCTGAAGGATTCGCCGCAGTCCCGCCGCTACAAGGAGCTGGCCGACCGCATCTCGGATGCGCTGAATTTCATGCGCGCCTGCGGCCTCGATCTCGAGAGCCATCCCGAGCTGCGCGCCACCGATTTCTACACCAGCCATGAAGCGCTCTTGCTCGGCTACGAGCAGGCGATGACGCGGGTCGATTCCACCACCGGCGACTGGTACGCGACCTCCGGCCACATGATCTGGATCGGCGACCGCACCCGTCAGCTCGATCACGGCCATGTCGAATATTTCCGCGGCATCAGGAACCCGATCGGCCTGAAATGCGGCCCGTCGCTGAAGCCGGACGAGCTGTTGAAGCTGATCGACATCCTCAACCCCGACAACGAGCCGGGACGGCTGACGCTGATCAACCGCTTCGGCGCCGACAAGGTCGGCGACCATCTGCCGGGCCTGATCCGCGCCGTGCAGCGGGAAGGGCGCGTCGTGGTGTGGTCGTGCGATCCGATGCACGGCAACACCATCACCTCGACCTCGGGCTACAAGACCCGGCCGTTCGACCGCGTGCTGTCGGAGGTGAAGTCGTTCTTCCAGGCCCATGCCGCTGAAGGCACCCATGCCGGCGGCGTGCATCTGGAGATGACCGGGCAGGACGTCACCGAATGCATCGGCGGCGCGCGCGCCATCACCGATGAGGATCTCAACGACCGCTACCACACGGTCTGCGATCCCCGTCTCAACGCCGAACAGTCGATCGATATGGCCTTCCTGATCGCCGAACTGCTGAAGCAGGAGCGTGTCGGCAAGGTCAAACCGATGCCGGCCGCTGCGGGGTTGTGATTTGGGGCAGGTGACTTGGGGACAGTGACTTGCTGAGGTTCTGGCGGGCCACCATCAACTCGCGCAACGGGCTGGCGTTCGCCATTCGCTCGGAGCAGGCGATTCGCGAGGAGGTGGTGGCGCTCGTGCTGTCGCTGCCGCTGGCCTGGCTGGTCGGCGCCACCGTGATGCGCCGGGTCGAGCTGGTCGCGACGGTGGTGCTGGTGCTGGTGATCGAGCTGCTCAACACCGCGATCGAGAAGCTCTCCGACCGCCTGACCATGGATCACGATCCGCAGATCGGCCGGGTCAAGGACATGGGCTCGGCCGCGGTCGGCGTCGCGCTGGTGATGGCCGGGGTGTTCTGGCTGTTCGCTCTCGCCGAGCGCATGGGGGCGTTCTGAGTCTGACCATGATCCGGAACGGCAAGGCGTAGGAGGTCATCGTGAGCGCCAACAAGGCGATCAAGCTTGCGGTGATCGGACGCGGTCTGATCGGATCGGCGGCTGCGCGACATCTGGCCAAAATGGGCCACGACGTTGCACTGATCGGGCCCGATGAGCCGGCCGATTTTTCGCAGCACAGCGGCGTCTTCGGCAGCCACTATGATGAGGGCCGCATCACGCGGACCTACGATCCGGGGGCGTTCTGGCGACAGGCGAACCGCGCTGCGATTTCGCGCTACGGCGAGATCTCGGCGGAAAGCGGTGTGGAATTCTACCGCGAAGCCGGTGCGCTTCACGTCGGCAACAGCGAAACCACCGATGTCGCTTCGGTCGGCACGATCTGCGCCGAAGACGGGATCGCTTGCGAAGAATTTCGTGATGCGGGGCTAGCCGAGCGATTTCCGTATCTCAAATCAACCGCGGGAATGCAGGGCTTTTTCGAGCCGCGCAATGCCGGATACATCTCACCGCGCCGCCTGGTCCGCGCGCAGACGATCGCGGCGGAGCGGGCGGGCGTAGGGATCATCGACGAAGCTGCGCTGGGGATTTCGGAGAACGGCTCCGGCGTGACGATCCGGACGCGATCGGGCAGTGTGGAGGCCGAGCGCGTTCTCGTCGCGACAGGCGGGCATACAGAGTCGCTGCTCGGCCGCTCCCTGGGCTTCACGGTCTATGCGCGCACCGCGGCGCTGTTTCGGCTTGGTGCGGCGGAGGTTCAGCGCCTGGCCGGAATGCCGTCGATGCGCTGTCTGGGGCCCAAGGGCGACAATCCCTATATCCTGCCGCCGATCCGCTATCCGGACGGCCAGACCTGGCTGAAGCTCGGCGGTGATCCGGTCGACATTGCGCTCGACAGCGAGGCTGACATCAAGGACTGGTTCCGATCGGGCGGATCGGTTGACGTTGCTGATCACCTGCAAGGGCAGATCCTTGCCCGTATCAGCGACCTCAGGTTCGAGGAGCGCCGCGTGGTGCCGTGCATGACCACCTTTGGCGACACGGGCTTGCCCTGCATCGGACCACTTTCCGAGCGGGTGACGGTCGCATTCTGCTGCTACGGCAAGAGCGCGAAATGTTCGGACGAATTGGGCCGGTTGGGCGGCATGGCGCTGCTCGGCGAGGTCAGGGCAGAGCTTGCGCCCTGATTGGCCCCCGTCATGGTGCGATTTCTGCAATCGCACCATGACCGGACGACCATTGAAGTTTGCCCTTGTGCGGGACAACATGAGCGTATGAGCGAACAACAGATCAAGATCACCCTGGCGCAACTCAATCCGACGGTCGGTGACGTCACCGGCAACGCCGCGAAGGCGCGCGCCGCGCGCGAGAAGGCGAAGGCAGACGGCGCCGACCTCGTGGTGTTGTCGGAGCTGTTCGTCGCCGGCTATCCGCCGGAGGATCTGGTGCTCAAGCCGGCGTTCCAGTCGGCCTGCCGCGCCGCGATCGAGGAACTGGCGCGCGAGACCAAAGATGGCGGCCCAGCCATGCTGATCGGGACGCCCTGGGTCGAGGATGGCAAGCTCTACAATGCCTGCGCGCTGCTCGACGAGGGCCGCATCGCCGCGCTGCGCTTCAAGGCCAACCTGCCGAATTACGGCGTGTTCGACGAGAAGCGGCTGTTCGCGCGCGGCCCGGCATCGGGCCCGGTGACGGTGCGCGGCGTGCGCATTGGCGTGCCGATCTGCGAGGACATCTGGCTCGAGGAGTCGGAGGAATACGAGAACGTCGTCGAGTGCCTGGCCGAAACCGGCGCCGAGATCCTGATCGTGCCGAACGGCTCGCCCTATGCCCGCGACAAGACTGATCTGCGGCTCTCGATCGTGGTGGCGCGCGTCACCGAGAGCGGGCTGCCGCTGATCTATCTCAACGAGATGGGCGGCCAGGACGAATTGATCTTCGACGGCGCCTCGTTCGCGCTGAATGCCGATCTTTCGGTGGCAGCACAGCTGCCGGCGTTCGAGGAGAACATCACGACGCTGATCTGGCGCAAGACGGCGGACGGCTGGCGCTGCAACGGGCCGATCACGCCGCAGCTCGAGGGCGACAAGGCGGATTATGCGGCCTGCGTGCTCGGGCTGCGCGACTATGTCCGCAAGAACGGCTTTCCTGGCGTGCTGCTCGGCGTCTCCGGCGGCATCGACTCGGCGCTGTGCGCGGCGATCGCGGTCGATGCGCTCGGCGCCGACAAGGTGCGCGGCGTGATGCTGCCGTTCCGCTACACCGCGCAGGTCTCGCTCGACGATGCCGCCAAGCTCGCGACCGCGCTCGGCATCCGCTACGAGGTGCTGCCGATCGCCGATGCCGTGAACGGGTTCGAGGCGATTCTCGCGCCGGTATTCAAGGGGCTGGAGCGCGACATCACCGAGGAGAATCTGCAGGCGCGGGCCCGCGGCACGCTGTTGATGGCGATCTCCAACAAGACCGGCGCCATGGTGGTGACGACAGGCAACAAGTCGGAGATGTCGGTCGGCTACGCCACGCTGTACGGCGACATGAACGGCGGCTTCAACCCGATCAAGGACATCTACAAGACCGAGGTGTTCCGCCTGTCGAGCCTGCGCAATGCCTGGAAGCCGGACGGCGCACTGGGACCGTCGGGCGAGGTGATCCCGGTCAACATCATCATCCGGCCGCCGACCGCTGAATTGCGCGAGAACCAGACCGACCAGGATTCGCTGCCGCCCTACGACGTGCTGGATGCGATCCTCGAGCGGCTGGTGGAGCGCGAGGAGCCGCTTGCGACCATCATCGCCGCCGGCTTCGATCGCGACGTGGTGACCCGCATCGATCGCCTGCTCAACATCGCCGAATACAAGCGGCGGCAGGCCGCGCCTGGAGTGAAGGTAACGCGCAAGAATTTCGGCCGCGACCGCCGCTATCCCATCACCAACCGCTTCCGCGATTTCGGCCAGGCATTGCCGGAGCCCGACGACAAGCTGGTGACCCGCACCTCGCGCGCGTCGGCCGAAGCGTTCGAGGGATAGAGCATGATCCGGAAAAGTGGGGACCGGTTTTCCGCGAGATCATGCTCAAACAAAAAGGGATAAGCGTTACTGCTTCTTCTGCGGAATGAAGGTCGGTCCGACGGTGCGGATCTGGCCGTCGCTTGCGGGCGCGGCCGGCGCCGTGGCGTCAGCGGCGGCGGGTTGCTGCGGCGCTGCCGCGGCCGGCGCGCCCTTCTTGCCGGCGGCGGCCTTGGTCTGAGCCCGCTGCTGCATCTTCCGCGCGCTCTCCTCGGTGACGATGATGTCACCCTGCTGCTCGGCGGATGCCTTGTCGTCGACGGCCTTCAGCGCCTCCGCCCAGCTCTGGCCGGCCGGCTTGCAGGAGCAGGACGGGTTGAACTCGGTGCGGTACTTGAAGGCGTTCGGCAGCGACGAGTAGGACTGGCCGTTGATCGAGACCGCCTGGTTGATGTCCTCGCCGGGATTCCGGTAGGTGAACAGGCTGGCTTCCGCGGCGGGGCACTGCGCCTTGCAGATTTGCTCGTCGGCGGCGAAGCGTGCCTGCGAGGTCGCGAACGAGATCGGGAAATAGGCGCCGTCGCAGGTGCGGACGCAGACGGTGCGGAAGGTGCCGGACTGTGCGCCATATTGCGCGTCGGGCGGGGGCAGCGGATTGGGATTGTTTTGGCCGCCGCCGAACAGGTTCTCGATGAAATTGCCGGGGCCGCGCGCAGCCGCGGCGTATTGCGGGCCGCAATTGTTCTGCGCGAGCGCGGTCAAGACCGAGCGGCGCTGGTTCTCGCGGTCGGCGCCGCCGAGTCCGCCGGAGCGCAGCCGCTCCAGATTCGTAGTGATCTGGTCGAGATTGGCGCGCATCTGCTGGATCTGGGTGTTGACCGGACCGCACTGCGCCGAGTTGTTATTGAACAGCGAAAAGAAGCCGGAACTGTCGCAGCCCATCCGCCGAGCCTGCGCCGTCACCCGATCGAGCTCGCCCTGCTGCCTTGTGGCCGCATCCTGATAGCGGCGGATTTGCTCGTCCTTGGCCGGATCGCCGGTGCCGCCGCCACGATCAATCGCCGCCAGCTGGCCTTCGAGCCGTCCGCACATCGGATTCGCCTGCGGATTTGCCTGCGCGCCCTGAGGGGCCGGGCCGGGCGGGCCCGGGGGCACCTGCGCGAATGCGCCCGTGGCGGGCAGGGCGATGCCGGCCAGCACGGCGCCGGTCAGAAGCCAGCGGGAGAAGCGAGAACAGGGGCTATTGGGCATATCCGGCCATTAAAACGACGCCGCGCGGCGATCAACGCCAAAGCGCGCGGCCAAGCCGCCTGCAATAGCCGTTTCTCGGGGCAGCGTCACGTCGTTTCCGGGGCGCCGGTGTGGCAATAACCCCGCTTGACCAGCGGCTTGCCGCGGCCTCAGCGCTGACAGGTGATGGCGACGTATTCGCCGCAGACGTTGCCCGAGCATTTCTCGTTCGCAGCGTGCGGAACTGCGCCGGTGATCTCGTCCGGATCGACGCGGCGGTAATTGGTGGCCTGCGCAAAATCGCGTGACTGGCAATAGGCGCGGGCGGCGGACGCGCCGCAGCGGTCGCCGCGGGCCAGGCATTGGTCGATGCCGTAGCCGTCGGCCTGGTTGGCGATGATGAAGACGCGGCTGTCGGCCAATGCGGCCGAGGAGACAAGGAAGAACGTGCAGGCAATCAATGCTGAAATGGGCCGCATGGCGCACCAATGAAATGGCGGGAATCCGCTGGCCCTTCCGATACGCCCAAATGCTTAATAATGATTAACCATGAGGGCGTTGGCGTGATTTTGGTCCACCCCCGGCGCTGCAAATCGCCCGAAAACAGCCCCTTGACGCCATGCAGGGGGCATGAGACAGGATGGAACCATGAACGGCCACCTCGCCATCTGCAGCATTTGCCGCGAGATTATTAGCTAGCGATTCGCTGGCTGAGGCCGTCTTTTCTCAATCACCCTGAGATGATCGGACGCCCGGCCGCGAGGACAGGTGATCCATGGAATTGCGCCTTTACGATACGTTGACCCGGGAGAAGCGGCCGTTCGTGCCGCTCGATGCCAATAACGTCCGCATGTATGCCTGCGGACCGACGGTCTATGACTTCGCCCATATCGGCAACGGCCGCGCGGCTGTTGTTTTCGACGTGCTGTTTCGCATGCTGCGCCATCGCTATGGCGCCGGCCACGTGACCTATGTCCGGAACATCACCGACGTCGACGACAAGATCAACGTTCGCGCCGCGCGGGATTATCCCGGCGTGCCGCTGAACGAGGCGATCCGCAAGGTCACCGAGCAGACCTATCAGCAGTACCAGGACGACGTCACGGCGCTGGGCTGCTTGCCGCCGACCGTGCAGCCGCGCGCCACCGAGCACATCCCGGAGATGCGCGCGATCATCGAGAAGCTGGTCGCCGGCGGTTTTGCCTATGTCGCCGAGGATCACGTGCTGTTCTCGCCGCAGGCTATGAACGCGGCCAATTCGGAGCTGCCGCGCTACGGTGCGCTGTCGAAGCGTTCGCTCGACGAGATGATCGCCGGCGCCCGCGTCGACGTTGCGCCCTACAAGCGCGACAACACCGACTTCGTGCTGTGGAAACCGTCGAAGCCGGGCGAGCCGTCATGGCCGTCGCCGGCAGGCATCGCGGTCGAGGGCCGGCCCGGCTGGCACATCGAGTGCTCGGCGATGGCCTGGAAGCATCTCGGCGAGAAGTTCGACATCCATGGCGGCGGCATCGACCTGGTGTTCCCGCACCATGAGAACGAGCTCGCACAGACCTGCTGCGCGTTCAACTCCGACCGCATGGCCAATGTCTGGATGCACAACGGCTTCCTGCAGATCGAAAGCGAGAAGATGTCGAAGTCGCTCGGCAACTTCTTCACGATCCGCGATCTCCTGGCCGATTGGCCGGGCGAAGTGCTGCGGCTCAGCATGCTGAGGACGCATTACCGCTCGCCGCTCGACTGGACGCTCAAAAGCGCGGAAGAGGCCGCGAAGACACTCGACGACTGGTATGCGATTGCGGCCGACGCCGAGCCCGGCGCGCCGTCGCCGGCGATGGTCGAGGCGCTTTACGACGACCTCAACACGGCGCAGGCGATCGCCGTGCTGCACGGCCTGCGCAATGCCGCGTCGGCGAGCGAGCAGAGCCGCAAGGAGTTTGCCGGTTCGCTCCGGCTGCTCGGCTTCCTGTCGGAGAGCGCGGCCGCGTGGGAGGGACGCAAGCAGCAGGCAAGTGGCGTCGATGCTGCCGCCGTCGAGGCGCTGCTCGCCGAGCGCACTGCGGCGCGCGCACGCAAGGACTTCAAGGAGTCCGACCGGATCCGCGATCAACTCGCCGCGATGGGCGTGGTGATCAAGGATGGCAAGGATGCCGACGGCAAACCGGTGACGACCTGGGAGGTTGCGCGATGAGCCGCTCCGCACCCGCATTGCGCCCGTATCTGCCTGATGACGCGCCGCTGCTGGCGGCGATCTTTGCGGCCTCGATCATGGACCTGACCGGCGACGATTACAGCGAGGCGCAGCAGGAAGCCTGGGCGGGGGCCGCCGACGACGAGGAGGCCTTCGGCAAGAAGCTCGCCGGCCAGCTGACGCTGATCGCGACGTTGCAGGGCGCGCCGGTCGGCTTCGCCTCGCTGAAGGGGGCCGATCACATCGACATGCTCTATGTGCATCCGAGCGCGGTGGGGCAGGGTGCAGGCAGCGCGCTGTGCGACGCGCTGGAGAAGATCGCGAGCGCCCGCGGCACCAAGGCCCTGAAGGTCGATGCCAGCGACACCGCGCTGGAGTTCTTCCGCAAGCGCGGCTACATCGCGCTGCAGCGCAATACAGTCACCGTCAACGACGAATGGCTCGCCAACACCACGATGCAGAAGACGCTCGACGGTGTCGCGACCCCGGAAGGCCACGCATGAGCCGCGAACGCCTCTATCTGTTCGACACCACGCTGCGCGACGGCGCGCAGACCAACGGCGTCGATTTCACGCTGCAGGACAAGCAGGTGATCGCGGCGATGCTCGATCAGCTCGGCATCGACTATGTCGAGGGCGGCTATCCCGGCGCCAATCCGACCGATAGCGAGTTCTTCAGCAAGAAGCCCGCTTTCGACCATGCGCGCTTCACCGCCTTCGGCATGACGCGGCGGCCGGGCCGCTCGGCGTCGAACGATCCGGGGCTCGCCGCCATCCTCGCGGCCAGGGCGGATGCGATCTGCTTCGTCGCAAAATCCTCCGCCTACCAGGTCCGCGTCGCGCTCGAGACCACCAATGAGGAGAACCTCGCCTCGATCCGCGACAGCGTCGCCGCGGCCAAGGCACTCGGCCGCGAGGTGATGGTCGACTGCGAGCATTTCTTCGACGGCTACAAGGAGAATCGCGACTACGCGCTCGCCTGCGCCAAAGCGGCCTATGAGGCCGGCGCGCGCTGGGTGGTGCTGTGCGATACCAATGGCGGCACCATGCCGCATGAGGTCGAGACCATCGTCGGCGACGTGATCAAGCATGTGCCGGGCGCGAACCTTGGCATCCATGCGCATAATGATACCGAGCAGGCGGTGGCCAATTCGCTCGCCGCGGTGCGCGCCGGCGCGCGGCAGATCCAGGGCACCCTCAACGGCCTCGGCGAGCGCTGCGGCAACGCCAATCTCTGCTCGCTGATCCCGACCTTGAAGCTGAAGCAGGAGTTTGCCGAGAAGTTCGAGATCGGCGTCACCACGGAGAAGATGGCGACGCTGATGAAGGTGTCGCGCACGCTCGACGACATGCTGAACCGCGCTCCCAATCGCCACGCGGCCTATGTCGGCGAGAGCGCCTTCGTCACCAAGACCGGCATCCATGCCTCCGCGGTCATGAAAGATCCGCAGACTTACGAGCACGTGCTGCCGGACTTGGTTGGCAACCACCGCAAGGTGCTGGTCTCGGATCAGGCCGGCCGCTCCAACGTGATGGCCGAGCTCGACCGAGCCGGCATCGTCTACGACAAGGGCGACCCGCGGCTGACGCGTCTGGTCGAGGAGCTGAAGGAGCGCGAGGCCGCAGGGTTCGCCTATGAATCCGCCAACGCCTCGTTCGAGCTCCTGGCGCGGCGCACGCTCGGCAAGGTGCCGGAATATTTCAAGGTCGAGCAATTCGACGTCAATGTCGAGCAGCGCTACAACGCCAACGGTCAGCGCGTCACGGTGGCGCTCGCGGTGGTGAAGGTCGACGTCGACGGCGAGCGGCTGATCTCGGCCGCCGAAGGCAACGGTCCGGTCAATGCGCTCGACGTGGCGCTGCGCAAGGATCTCGGCAAGTACCAGAAATATATCGACGGGCTGAAGCTGATCGACTACCGCGTGCGTATCCTCAATGGCGGCTCCGAGGCGGTCACGCGCGTGCTGATCGAGAGCGAGGACGAGACCGGTGACACCTGGACCACGGTCGGCGTGTCGCCCAACATCATCGACGCCTCGTTCCAGGCGCTGATGGATTCGTTGGTCTACAAGCTGGTGAAGTCGGGCGCGCCGGTGTGAGTGGCTAGGCCGTTATTCCGGGGCGCGTCGACGACGCGAACTATGGTGCGCAATTGCGCACCTGAGAATCTCGAGATTCTCAGATGTGCAATTGCACATCATAGTTCGATGCCTCGCATCGCCCCGGAATGGCAGCATAACGAGAAGGGCGCTTGCATGATCGACCACGTCTCCGTCGGCGTCCACGATCTCGAACGCGCCGCGCGGTTCTATGAACCGACGCTGGCCGCGCTCGGCCTGACCCGTCTGGTCACGCGGCCGGCAACGATCGGCTTCGGCAAGGCCTATCCCGAATTCTGGATCAATCTGCGCGCCGCCATGGCACCCGTGCCGCATGAGAGCGGCAGCCATATCTGCCTGCGCGCCAAGACCACCGCCGAGGTCGATGCCTTCCATGCCGCCGCGTTGGCCTCCGGCGGCTTATCCGATGGCGCC
Organism: Bradyrhizobium sp. 26S5; assembly: GCF_036923295.1. NCBI lineage: Bacteria > Pseudomonadati > Pseudomonadota > Alphaproteobacteria > Hyphomicrobiales > Nitrobacteraceae > Bradyrhizobium > Bradyrhizobium sp. 26S5. The sequence continues at coordinate 3,916,914 of NZ_CP145948.1, forward strand.
CCTGGCCTGCGCCCGCACGACCGCTTGCGCTACTACGCCGCCTTCGTCCTCGACCCGGACGGCAATCGCATCGAGGCCGTGACGTTTCCGAGCGAGTAGGGTGCGGCTTTCCGCCAGGTCGCGATGTTGCCAAACGCGTCATCCTGAGGTGCGAGCCCTTGCGAGCCTCGAAGGATGCACGGCCCGGCTGGTGGCCGATTCATCCTTCGAGGCTCGCCGAAGAGGCCTCGCACCTCCAGCGACAAAGGCGAAGCCTTTGCGCGGGGATGACGGTGAGAGGGCTGTGCAAGCCGGCACAGCTCGAAAACTTCTCGCCTACAGCCGCCGCGCCACTTCCGGCGCGAGTTCCTTCGCGGCTTCCGGTGTGCGCGCCACCGCCGAGCGCAGCCGCGGCAGGATGTCGTCGACGCGGTCGGCCATCAGGACGTTGATCGGCAGCGTCGCGCGGATGAATTCGGTCGTGCGCATGTGGCTCAGCAGCGAGAGCAGGGGTTCCCAGAAGCCATCAATATTGGCGAGCAGGATCGGCTTGTGGTGACGGCCGAGTTGCTGCCAGGTCAATTGCTCGACCAGCTCCTCCAGCGTGCCGATGCCGCCGGGCAGCGCCACGAACGCGTCCGAACGTTCGAACATCAGGCGTTTGCGCTCATGCATGTCGGGTGTGACGATCATCTCCTGAACCGAGGTCAGCGCGTTCTCGCGCGCGCGCAGGAATTCGGGAATGATGCCGGTGACGGAGCCGCCATGGTCGAGGGTGGATTTTGCCACCGCGCCCATCAGGCCGATCGAACCGCCGCCATAGACCAGGCGCACGTTGTTTTCGGCAAAGCTCTTGCCGAGCGCGACGGCAGCTTCGATGAAGCGGGGATTGTTACCGGGGCCGGAGCCGCAATAAACACAGACAGTCTTGATTTGGTTCATACATTCCTTGTGGCACTGCAGCGTAAACAGGGTCAAGACTCGCATATGGGGATTGTGGGCCAAAAAACCCCGTAAATTCCCGCGAATCGCGAACAAATTTCGCCATAAGCCTGTACGTGACATTCAAACGATCTATATGACGAGCACAATGGCAAATCGTGGAAAAGCTGTGGCAGCGGACCGCCGCGCCGCGAACGCGCGGGCGGGCTCCTGATGGTGCCGCCGCAACCGAATGTGACCGCTGCTGCGCCGCCCGCGGCCATGGCGCCGGCCGTCGAGAAGGGGACGCTGCTCGGCACCCTCGTACATCTCTGGCCCTATATCTTTCCGGGCGATCGCGCCGATCTGAAGACGCGCGTGGTCTGGTCGGTGGTGCTGCTGCTGTTCGCCAAGCTCGCGACGCTGTCGGTGCCGTTCACCTTCAAATGGGCGATCGATGCGCTGAACGGCACGGGCTCGGCGCCGGTCGCGCCGTCGAACTGGGTGGTGTGGCTGATCGCCTCTCCGGTGCTGATGACGATCAGCTACGGCGCGGTGCGCATCATCATGGCGGTGCTGACGCAGTGGCGCGACGGCATCTTCGCCCGTGTCGCGATGCACGCGGTGCGGCGGCTCGCCTACATCACCTTCGTGCACATGCACGAATTGTCGCTGCGCTTCCATCTCGAGCGCAAGACCGGCGGCCTGACCCGCGTGCTGGAGCGCGGCCGCTCCGGCATCGAGACCATCGTGCGGATGGTGATCCTGCAGCTGATCCCGACCATCGTCGAGGTCGCGCTGCTGGCTGCGGTGCTGCTCTGGCAGTTCGACTGGCGCTACGTGCTCGCCGTGCTGCTCACCGTCGTGGTGTTCATGTACTTCACCTACATCGCGACCGAGTGGCGGATCGAGATCCGCCGCAAGATGAACGACTCGGATACCGAGGCGAACACCAAGGCGATCGACTCGCTCCTCAACTACGAGACGGTGAAGTATTTCGGCGCCGAGGAGCGCGAGGCCAGCCGCTACGACCGCTCGATGGAGCGCTACGAGCAGGCCAGCGTGAAGACCTATACCTCGCTTGCGGTGCTCAACACCGGGCAGGCGATCATCTTCACCGCGGGCCTGACCGCGACCATGCTGATGTGCGCGTTCGGCATCCGCAACGGCACCCACACCGTCGGCGATTTCGTGCTGATCAATTCGATGATGATCCAGCTCTACCAGCCCTTGAATTTCATGGGCATGGTCTATCGCGAGATCAAGCAGGCGATCATCGACATCGAGAAGATGTTCGACGTGCTGGAGCGCAATCCCGAGGTCAAGGACGTGCCGGGCGCGAAGCCGCTCACGGTGTCCTCCGGCAGCGTGCGCTTCGAGGATGTCCGCTTCGCCTACGAGCCCGACCGGGCGATCCTTAAAGGTCTGAGCTTCGAGGTGCCGGCCGGCAAGACGGTCGCAATCGTCGGTCCCTCCGGCGCCGGCAAGTCGACGATCTCGCGGCTGCTGTTCCGGCTCTACGACGTTTCGAGCGGCCGGATCCTGATCGACGGGCAGGACATCAGGAACGTGACGCAGGCCTCGCTGCGATCGGCGATCGGCATGGTGCCGCAGGACACCGTGCTGTTCAACGACACCATCCGCTACAACATCCGCTATGGCCGCTGGGACGCCAGCAATGACGAGGTCGAGGAGGCGGCGCGGCTGGCGCAGATCGACGGCTTCATCCGGATGTCGCCGCAGGGCTATGAGACCCAAGTCGGCGAGCGCGGCCTAAAACTCTCCGGCGGCGAGAAGCAGCGCGTCGCAATCGCGCGCACGGTGCTGAAGGCGCCGCCGATCCTGGTGCTGGACGAGGCGACGTCTGCGCTCGACAGCCACACCGAGCACGAGATCCAGGGCGCGCTGGAGCGGGTCTCGCGCAACCGCACCTCGCTGGTGATCGCGCATCGGCTCTCGACCATCGTCGGCGCCGACGAGATCATCGTGCTGGATCAGGGCCGGATCGCCGAGCGCGGCACCCATGCGCGGCTTTTGGCCGGCGGCGGCCTCTACGCCAGCATGTGGAACCGGCAGCGCGAGGCCGAGGAGGCCCGCGAACGGCTCGCCCAGGTCGACGACGATGGCCCGGCGCCGAATCGCCTGCCGCCGCCGGTGACCGAATCCTCTGACGATTCCACCCCGGTTGCGGGTGAGAAGCCCTTGCCGACCGCCGCGGAATAGTCGATTTAGGGCATGATCCGGAAAAGTGCGAAGCGGTTTTCCGAAAGATCATGCTTAAACAACCAACTAAAGCGCGATGATCCCATCGCGCTTTAGGGCCTCTCCCGCCAAACCGGGCGGGGAAACGCAAGCGAGCTTTGATGTCGATCGCGAATTCCATCCGCGCGCAGATCCCGCCGATCCACCCCGAGGGCTATCCCTTCATCGGCGGCTTCGCGCTGGCGAGCCTGATCCTGTTCTGGATCTGGACCCCGCTCGGCTGGATCGGGACGCTGCTCACGGTCTGGTGCGCGCTGTTCTTCCGCGATCCCGTCCGCGTGACGCCGCTGCGCGACGGCATCGTGGTGTCGCCGGCCGATGGCCGCGTCTCGATGGTGGTGCAGGCGCTGCCGCCGGCCGAACTCGGCCTCGGCGACAAGCCTTTGCCGCGCGTCTCGGTCTTCATGAGCGTGTTCAACTGCCATGTGAACCGCAGCCCGGTGGTCGGCCGCATCGACCGCATCGCCTATCGCCCGGGCGCGTTCATCAATGCCGAGCTCGACAAGGCGAGCGAGGACAATGAGCGCAATTCGCTTGTCATCTCGACCGCCAACGGGCGCATCGGCGTGGTCCAGATCGCGGGTCTGGTTGCGCGCCGCATCGTCTGCTTCGTCAAGGAAGGCCAGTCGATCGGCGCCGGCGAGCGCTTCGGCCTGATCCGCTTCGGCTCGCGGCTCGACATCTATCTGCCCGAGGGCACCAAGGCTTTGGTCTCCGAGGGGCAGACCGCGGTTGCCGGCGAGACGATTTTGGCGGATTTCCGCGGCGCCGATCCGGGCCGCACCTACCGCGCCGATTAACTCTGTTTCGCCCGCCCAATCGGCCGGTTCCGGCCGCGATGGCGGAGCCGGGCCATGCTTGCTATATTACCAAGCATGATGCCATCCGATCCCAATTCCACCGAGTTTCGCCGCCGGCGGTTCCGCCCGATTCCGGTGCGGATGCTGGTGCCGAACATGATCACGCTGCTGGCGATCTGCGCCGGCCTCACCGCGATCCGGCTGTCGACGGAAGGGCGGATGGAGCTTGCGGTCGCCGCCATCGTGTTCGCCGCGATCCTCGACGGCATCGACGGCCGCGTCGCGCGCCTGATCAAGGGCCAGTCGAAATTCGGCGCCGAGCTCGACAGCCTGGCTGACTTCGTCAATTTCGGCGTCGCGCCGGGCCTGATCCTGTATTTCTGGACGCTGCACGAGCTGAACAATGGCGGCTGGATCGCCGCGATGGTGTTTGCGATCTCCGGCGGCCTGCGGCTGGCGCGCTTCAACGCCTCGATCGACGATCCGAACAAGCCGGCCTTCGCCGTCAATTATTTCACCGGCGTACCGGCGCCGGCCGGCGCGATCACCGTGCTGCTGCCGATCTATCTCGCCTTCCTCGGCGTGCCGATGCCGCCGGCGACGCTGACCGCGTTCTACACGCTCTTGATAGCGTTCCTGATGGTATCGCGGCTGCCGGTGTTCTCCGGCAAGACCGTGAAGATGCGCGTGCCGCCGGAGATGGTGCTGCCGGTGTTCGTCGCCGTGGTGTTCTTCGTCGCGCTGCTGATCGGCTATCCCTGGCACATCCTGTCGGCCGGCTCGGTGCTGTATCTGATCAGCCTGCCCTGGGGTTGGAAATCCTATCGCGACCAGGAGCGCAGCCTCGCCGCGCAGACGCAGGCGGCGAGTGCAGCCGCGCCGGCATCGGCTGCCGCGCCCTACGCGGCACCGGCCGCGGAGAGTGACCGGGACGATCGTCCGACGCATTTGCACTGACACATCTGCCTGACCCGTCATCCCCGCGCAAAGGCTTCGCCTTTGTCGCTGGAGGAGCGCGTAGCGCGTCTCGAAGGATGCACGGCCACACTGGGGCCGTCGACCCTTCGAGACGGCCGCTGTGCGGCCTCCTCAGGGTGACGGTGATGAAGTTCGTTCGCGCTCTCCCAAATATCAGCCATGAGCGTGGCTCGGTTGGGTTCGCCGCCGATCTCGGCTATAGGCCTAAGACCGGCCAGCGAACGCCAAAAATCAGGAGAGAAACGCCGTGACGACATCCGCTTCCGCCCCGCTTCCTGCCTCCGTCTTTGAAGCGTTGGCGCGCTACGACACGCCGACGATCTGCAACGCGATGGAGATCGTCGCGCCGGAGCGCCGTCTGATCGGCTACACGGTGAAGCCGCTGGTCTGCCCGTTCCCGACGCTGCCGCCGATCGTCGGCTATGCGCGCACGGTCGCGATCCGCTCGGTGCTGAAGTCCGGCCTGTCGGCCGAGGAGCAGTCGAAGCGCCGCATCGAATACTACGAATATGTCGGCACCGGCTTCGGTCCGCGCATCTCGGTGATCCAGGACATCGACGGGCCCGACGTCGGCTACGGCGCGTTCTGGGGCGAGGTGCAGAGCGCCGTGCACAAGGCGCTCGGCTGCCTCGGCGTCATCACCGACGGCTCGATCCGCGACATCCCGCAATGGGCCCCTGGCTTCCAGGCGCTGGCCGGCTCGATCGGCCCGTCGCACGCCTGGGTGCATGCCGAGAGCTTCGGCGGCGAGGTCCGCGTCGCCGGCATGACGGTTCGCTCCGACGATCTGATCCACGCCGACAGCCACGGCGCGATCGTGATCCCCTACGAGGTCGCGGCCAAGCTGCCGGAAGCCGCCGAGCTCTGCGGCCGCCGCGAGACGCCGATCCTGGACATCGCGCGCTCCAAGGATTTCACGCTGGAGAAGCTGAAGGAAGCGCTGAAGCGCTCGGCGGAAATTCACTGAGGCGGCATGCGCTGTCGATTTGCGGAACGGCGGGCCGTGAGGCCCGCCGTTCTGCTTTCATGGTCACGCCGGCGCGACCTTGGCGATCTCGGACGCGCCGCGCACCGTCATGTCGATGGCGACATAGAGGATCACGGCCAGGCCGACATAGGCGATCCAGCGATGGTTCTGCAGCAGTTTTGCGATGAAGCTGGCGGCCGCGCCCATCATCGCGATCGAGAGCGCCAGCCCGAACACCAGCACGATCGGCTGCTCGCGCGCCGCACCTGCCACGGCCAACACGTTGTCGAGCGACATCGAGACGTCGGCGACGATGATCTGGGTCGTCGCCTGCAGCAGCGTCTTACGTGGCGTCTCGGTCCCGTCGGCGCCATGCACGGCCGTCGCCTCGTGTTCGGTGGCGCGCAGCTCGCGCCACATCTTCCAGCACACCCAGAGCAGCAGGATGCCGCCGGCCAATAGCAGGCCGACGATCTGCATCAGTTGTGTGGTGACAAGGGCGAACAGGATGCGCAGCAGCGTGGCGGCGCCGATGCCGATCAGGATCGCCTTGCCGCGTTGCTTCTGCGGCAGGCCGGCCGCGGCAAGGCCGATCACGACGGCGTTGTCGCCGGCCAGCACGAGGTCGATGACGACGACTTGCAGCAATGCGCTGAGGGCGTCGAGTGAAAACAGGTCGGACATGGATCATGCTCCCCTTGAGGTCGGGGAGTGGACCGGTTCGACGACGCCGGCTGTTGCCGTCATGCGGACGGAAAATCCGCCACGACGCTGGTCACGTCGTGGGTCGAAGCAGGGCCACTCCAACTGAGTTCCAGTCCGACATCGCAGCTTGTGGCTGCCAGAGGGGCCCGGCCTGGGATTACGGTCGCGTTACCGACGCAGCGCGGCCTGTTCCTCGAAGAACAGCGCCGCCTGATCCGGCTCGCCGAGGATCGCCGCCGCGCACCCCATGAAGGTGAACGCGCCGGCAAAATCCCACAGCGTGAGGTTCGCCGCGCTGCTGCGCACGTGGATCACGCACGCGGCCATCGCGGCAATGGCTGCCTCGGCGAACAACAACAGGCTGAGCGCGGGCAGCACGAGTGCGGGCTCAACCAGGCGGACCGTCAGGATGATCGGCAGCGCGGTGAGCACGCCGAACAGCAGGAGCATGCCGTACGGCTCCAGCGAGGGAGCCCTTCGCAAAATCCGGTCTGGAATGGTCGAGGACATTTCGATCCCTGCCGACCTTTGCCGATCCTGGCCTTGTCGTTCATCTCAACGATATCAGAATGCATTCACCTTGACGCGCGGCGCGGCGCCGCGCGTCGGCAGGTCGCGCGACAAGCTGACCATGCAGGCATCGTATTTGCACTGGTCAGCAACGCCCTTGGGACCGTCTTTCTGCGCGGATGAGGCTGTGTTTGGTGATAAAATCCCGAACCATCACGACGAGGAGCGCCGCCTGCGGCGCGTCGGGAACCAGGAGGCCGAGCAGATGCACGACTGCCGAGTGGGCCATGTGGCCGCTCTGGGTGACCAAGGAGCGGGAGGCCTTGGGCCAGCCATGATGGACGCCGTTTTGGCGCCGCCGGCGCCGTGGCATGCCATGGCAATGTCCGCAAGGGGCCTTTATCTTCGGTGGCAGCGCTGGGCGTACGATCGAAAGGCAATTTCGATGAATATGGCAGGCAAGACGGTGCTGATCACCGGTTCCACCGATGGCGTCGGCCGCTACGTCGCGATGAAGCTGGCTTCCGCCGGCGCCCGGGTGCTGATCCACGGCCGCGATACCAAGCGGGCGCAGACCTTGGCCGACGAGATCAAGCGGGTCTCCGGCCGCGAGCCGATGTTCTATCAGGCCGACCTGTCCTCACTGGCCGAGGTCCGCGAGTTCGCCCAGTTGGTGCTCGACGATCAGGAGCGGCTCGACGTGTTCATCAGCAACGCCGGCATCGGCTCGCAGAATGAGGGGCCGGCGCGGCAGACCAGCAAGGACGGCCACGAGCTGCGCTTTGCGGTGAACTATCTCGCCGGCTTCATGCTCGCACATCTATTGCTGCCGCGGCTCAAGGCGAGTGCGCCTGCGCGCATCGTCAATGTCGCCTCGCTCGGCCAGCACCCGATCGATTTCGACGACGTGATGATCACGAAGAACTACAGCGGCGCGCGCGCCTATGCGCAGAGCAAGCTGTCGCAGATCATGTTCACCATCGACCTTGCCGCGGAGCTGGAAGGCTCCGGCGTGACCGTCAATTCGCTGCACCCTGCGACCTACATGAACACCACGATGGTGCGCGCGAGCGGCGCCACGCCGATCTCGACCGTCGAAAAGGGCGGCGATGCCATCCTGCGTCTGGTCCATGACGACGATGTCGCAGGCCAAAGCGGGTTGTTCTTCGACGGCAGGCGCGAGGTGCGCGCCCATGCCCAGGCCTATGATGCCGAGGCGCGCAGGCGGCTGCGGGCGCTGAGTCTCGCGCTTACCGGCTTGCGGGCTTCCTGACACGGCGCGACGCCGGCGCGCCATGGGTGCGGTCTTGCGCGCGGATCGCCTCGAACAGACGCTTGCAGGCGGCCTGAACGCCGCGATCGGGCACCGTTGCAATGCCGAGCAGCAGGCCGGGTTGCGCGCGCTTCGGTGAGAGATACCAGGGCGAGAGCGGGGCGGGCGCCAGCCCATGCGCGAGCGCCTCGCGCGCGATTGAGACATCGTCGGCCTTGTCCGGCAGCGTCAGCATCACCGCGAGGCCGGCGACCCGGACATCGTTGCTCCACGTCCGCAGCGCAGTCGTCAGCGCATCACGGCTGTCGCAATAGGCCCGCTTGGTTCGCCGGAGATGGCGGATGTAATGGCCATCGCGCATGAACTCCGCGGTCGAAAGCTGTACCGCAGTTCCGGGGGCAGGGGCTAGACACGTCGCCACATCGGCGAACTGCGCCGCCAGCGCTTCAGGGGCAACCAGGAAGCCGAGCCGAAGCGTCGGCGAGATCGTCTTGCTGAAAGAGCCGAGATGGATCACGCGGCCCGCAGCATCGAGCGAGGCCAGCGCGGGCGCCGCGCGGCCATCGAGCTGCAACTCGCCGAGATAGTCATCCTCAATGATCCAGGCGCCGGTTTGCGCGGCCCAGTCGAGCAGCTGCGTGCGACGCTTCGGTGACAGCGGCGGACCGAGCGGCGCCTGCTGTCCCGGCGTCACGACCGCGAGCGCCGCGTCGGGCGCGTGCCGCAGGCCGTGCTCGACATCGACGCCATTGGCATCGACCGGGATCGGCACCGGCTCGAGCCGGGCGAGCTCGAGGCCCTTCCGGGTCAGTGGAAATCCCGGGTCTTCCAGCCATGCGCGGCGGCCTTCGAGGCCGAGCACGCGCAGCGCGAGGCCGAGCCCGCCGCTGAAGCCCGACGTGATGACGATCTGCGCTGGCGAGCATTCAAGCCCGCGCGCGATCGCAAGGTGGGCTGCGATCTCGCGCCGGAGTTCGATCTCGCCGCGCGGATCGATGGTGCGCGTCACCGCGCTCAATTCCGCCCGCACGGCACGTGCGCGGATTCGCGCCAAGAGCTTGGCGGGGAGGGTCTCCTGCGCGGGGACACCCATGCGGAAGATGCCCTGACCGCTCAAATCCTGAAACATCTCCACGACCGAGCCGGGAACGACCGGCGCGTCGGGCTTTGCCGCTTTCCTCGGCCGCATCGCGACGGTGGTGCCGTTCGCCTTCGACGACACGATGTGCTGCGCGTCCGCCAGTCTGTCGTAGGCCGCCCGCACCGTGCCGCGCGCGACGCCGAGCTGGGCGGCGAGGTCGAGCCATGACGGCAGCCGGGCGCCAGGCACCAGCACGCCATTGTCGATCGCCGCTGCAATCGCCTTGCGAATCTGCTCGGACAGCGGCGTCCGGGCCGAGCGGTCGAGCGCGATGGGAAGCGGATTTGGCATGGCCCGTGGTACACCAATTCGGTTCATTCTTGGTGCTTCATTTTGGCCGTGTGCGCCCGCATCTATCCGATAGTAACGGAGGCATCAGATGAAAACCTTATGGACGACGCTGCTGGCCTGCGCCGCACTTGCGACCCCTGCGATGGCGCAATCAGTGACGCCGAAATTCGAGCACGCCATCACCAACATTCCCGGCAAATCGCTGATCGCGGTCGAGGTCAACTTCCCGCCGGGCGAGCCGTCGGCGCCGCACCATCACGCCAAATCGGCTTTCCTCTATGTCTACGTCCTGCAGGGCGCGATCGAGAGCCAGCTGGAGGGCGAGGCGGCGCACATCTATCGGGCCGGCGACAGCTTCTTCGAGCCGCCGGGCGCGCATCACGTGCTCGGCCGAAATGCCAGCGCGACCGAACCGGCGAAGCTGCTTGCGGTGTTCGTTGTCGACAGCAACGACAAGGCGCTGACCGTCTTCGACAAGGAGGGACACAAGCAGTGAGCATGCGGATCGATTACAACAAGGCCGCGCCCGCCGGCATCAAGGCGCTCGGCGGCGTCTACGGTTACATCACGCAGTCTGGGCTCTCCGCGGCGCTGGTCGAACTGGTCTATCTGCGCATCTCGCAGATTAACGGCTGCGCCTACTGCCTCGACATGCACACGCGCAGCCTGCAGAAAATGGGCGTCAAGATCGAGAAGCTGGCGCTGCTGCAGGTCTGGCGCGAGGCGGAGACGCTGTTCGACGCCGAGGAGCGTGCCGCGCTGGCCTGGGCCGAAACCGTCACGCGCGTCGCCGAGACCGCGATCCCGGACGCGGATTATCAGGCGGCTCGCGCGGTGTTCAACGAGAAGCAGCTGGTCGACCTGACCATCGCGATCGGTCTGATGAACACCTACAACCGGATCGCGATCGGCTTCCGCAATCCGCCGCAAGCGGTGGTCGAGCATTCGGCTGCGGCGTGATTTTGTAGGGTGGGTTAGCCGCCCACGAGCGCGGTCGTTCGGCAAGCGATGGTGCAAGGCGTAAGCCACCATCTTTGTTGCGCGTAAGGTGGTGGGTTACGCCTTCGGCTAACCCACCCTACGAATCCTGCTTTGCCTCGACCGGCTTCGTCGCGAATTGCGGAAAGGTCTCGGCGACGACAGGCCCATCCAGCCGCCACGAATAGCAGCCGCCGACGAAGAACGGCGGCTCTTTTACGTCGCGCTGGTGATCGAGTGCGCCGCGGCCCTGCGGGTCCTTGCCCGCGGTCGCGGTCTGGAACAACGTGGTCACCGCAGGACCCAGCAGCTCGGCGAGATGGGTGCAGGTCTCGAGCTTGCCGATCTTGCGCCTGATAATCTCGCGCCAGCCCTTGCCGATGCGCTCGCCGACCAGGCGCTGCAAGATGCCCTCGACATCGAGGCAGGACGGGTAGGGCGTCGAGGCCATCGTGGTGCCGGTCTCGCGGATGGTAAAGCTGTCGTCGACCGCGAGCCGCAGCCGGATGTCGTGCACGGGATCGTCGGGCTGCTGCTCGCCGCGATATTTGTCGTGCCGCGCATACGGCTTGGTGTCGACCAGCCGCGCCTCGACCTCCCACAGCCCGTCGTCGCGGAGATAGCCCAGACATTCGACGGAGCGGCGGTGCATCAGGCGGCGGGGCTTGCCGTCGGCATTGGTATCGGGTGCGGACATCGGAACTCGCTGGATTGAAGCTGAACCGATCCAATCGGCGGGATGCTCCGATGTCAACGCCTGCTGCCGCGCGGCGCTATGCGACGTCCAAGGGGACACCGTCATTCCGGGGCGATGCGGAGCATCGAACCCGGAATCTCGAGATTCCGGGTTCATCGCTGCGCGATGCCCCGGAATGACGTGATCGAAAGCCTTGATTGCCAGAAGCCCGCCTCAACTCACCCGCCGCTCCCTGTTTTCCCAATACGGCTTGCGCAGCTCGCGCTTCAAAATCTTGCCGGCGCCGGAGAGCGGTAAGGGCGTCGAGGTGATGTCGACGCTGCGCGGGCATTTGTAGCCGGCGATCAGCGTCTTGCAGTGCTCCATCAGCTCGTCCGGCGTGGCGCTGGCGCCGCTCTTCAGCACCACGACGGCATGCACCTGCTCGCCCCAGCGCTCGCTCGGGATGCCGATCACGGCGCATTGCGCCACCGCGGGGTGCTGGGCGAGGGCGTTCTCGACCTCGGCCGAATAGACGTTCTCGCCGCCGGAGATGATCATGTCCTTGACGCGGTCGACGACGTAGACAAAACCGTCCTCGTCCATGTAGCCGCCGTCGCCGGTGTGCATCCAGCCGTCGATCACCGCGCGCGCGGTTTCCTCGGGCCGCTCCCAATAGCCCATCATCACCATATCGCCGCGCACCGCGATCTCGCCGACGGTGCCCAGTGGCACGACCTTGTCTTCCGCATCGACGATCTTCACTTCAGCGCCGAGCGTGGCGCGGCCGGCGCCGCGGTGCCGGCCCTTGGCGCGACCGTCGCCGACATGCTCCTTCCAGTGCAACAGCGTCGCGATCGGCGACAGTTCGGTCATGCCATAGGCCTGGGTGAATTCGACATGCGGCAGCGCCTTCATGGCGCGCATCAGCACGGCGTCGCTGATGACAGAAGCGCCGTAGGAGATGCCCTTCAGCGACGACAGGTCATAAGTGCCGAGCGTCGGATGATCGACGAACATCTGGATCATGGTCGGCACCAGCAGCACGTCGGTGATGCGCTCCTTCTGGATCGCAGTGGCGACGCCATCGGGCGTAAAGCCCTGGATCACGACGTTGGATCCGCCGGACAGCAGCACCGAATACATCGCAGCGCCATTGGCGAGGTGGAACATCGGCGCGGCGTGCAGATAGATCGTGCTGCTCGGCCACAGGCCTTCGCCGAGCGCGTTGAGCGCATTGGCCATCAGATTGCCGTGGCTCAGCATCACGCCCTTGGAGCGGCCGGTGGTGCCGCCGGTGTAGAAGATGCCGGCGAGATCGTCGCGCGAGCGCATCGCGTCCGCCATCGGCTCGCTGCGCGCGATCAGCGTCTCGTAGTTCTCCATGCCCGCGGGCGTCTCGCCTTCGTCGGCATAGACCAGCCTGAGGCCAGGGATGGTGGTTGCGAGCGTCGCGCCGACCGGTGCAAACGCCTTGTCGACGAACAGGATTTTGGCACGGCAGTCGCGCAGCGCGTCCTCGTTTTCGAGGGGGCTCCAGCGGATGTTGAGCGGCACGATCACGGCGCCGGCCCAGCCGACCGCAAGGTACAGCTCGAGATAACGATCGGAGTTCAGCGACAGGATCGCGACGCGGTCGCCGTTGTCAGCGCCAAGGCCGCGGATCGCCGCGGCGAGGCGGGCGACGCGGGTGCCGACCTCGCGCCAGTTGCGTCGCCGCTCACCGCAGACGACTGCGAGCCCGTTTGGATTGACCTGCAGCGCGCGCCGCAGCCCGTGTGTGATGTTCACTTCCGTCCTCCCTTGGTGCGTTTCCATTGCGAGGCGGTTTGTCCGCCTTCTCTGCAGCCGGAACGGCTGCTTTGTGCGCCGTTGTTTTGCGCGTTGATGTCGTGGCGATCCCCTCGGTGAGGCGGATCGCGAATTCCTCGGCGACGGCGCGTCCAGTCAACTCACCGCCGGGCTGGAACCAGTGGCCGATCCAGTTCAGCGAACCCGCGATCGCAAACGCCGCGAGCTTCGGGTCACACGGTTTTACCGAACCGTCCTCGACACCCTGTACGATGTAGTCGCGGAAGGCGCGGTCGATCCGGCGCTTCGCGGTCTGCACGATCTTGCGGTTGTCCTCGCTGAGGTCGCGGATGTCGAAGCGGACCAGGCTCTTGCCGTAGTCCTCGGTCATCAGCTCGGCATAGCGGACCACCAGCTTGCGCAGCTTGGCAAGGCCGCTGCCGGCGCCGGCTGAGGTTTCGGCGATGCATTCGTCGACCAGCTCGTTGCCGATCGACCAGCACTCGAACAGGATCTCGTCCTTGCCGCGGAAGTAATTGTAGAGCGCCGGCTTGGTGATGTTGAGCCGCTTGGCGACATCGTTCAGCGTGGCGCGGTGATAGCCCTGTTCGAGGAACAGTTGCACCGCGGCGCGCAGCACCGCCTCGCGCTTCTCGTCGCGGGCGCGGCGTCGGCTCTCGAAGGGCAGCCAGGGGGACTGGCCGGAGGAGGGGATGTGTCCGTCGTCCATGGGGTGAAGCCGGTGCCGCATTGACTCTGTGTGAGGTGCCGTATATTACCCATGGGTAATAAATAGTCCAGCGGGTAATTTTCTGGAGGACACGCGATGACGTCACGCACCTATGTTGCCGGGGTTGGCATGATCCCGTTCGTCAAGCCCGGCGCCAACGCGCCGTATCACGTGATGGGCGCCGAGGCCGCCAGGCTCGCGCTTGCCGACGCCGGCCTCGACTACGACCGCGTGCAGCAGGCCTATGTCGGCTATGTCTATGGCGACTCCACCTGCGGCCAGCGCGCGCTGTATCCGGTCGGCATGACCGGCATCCCGATCGTCAACGTCAACAACAACTGCTCGACCGGCTCGACCGCGCTGTTCCTGGCGCGGCAGGCGATCGAGTCGGGCGCGGCCGATTGCGTGATGGCGCTCGGCTTCGAGCAGATGAAGCCCGGCGCGTTAGGGGCCGTGTTCACCGACCGCCCCAGTGCGTTCGACGATTTCGATGCCGCGGCCGACAAGCTGGTCGATGCGCCCGGCGTGCCGCTGGCGCTGCGCTATTTCGGCGGCGCCGGCCTTAGCCACATGAAGAAATACGGCACGCCGCTCTCCGCGTTTGCAAAAGTGCGCGCCAAGGCGAGCCGCCACGCCAAGAACAATCCGCTGGCATTGTTCCGCAAGGAGGTCACTGCCGACGACGTCATGAACGACCAGGTGATCTGGCCCGGCGTGATGACCCGGTTGATGGCGTGCCCGCCGACCTGTGGCGGCGCCGCCGCAATCCTGGTCCCGGAGAAGTTCGCCGACCAGCACGGGCTCAACAAGCAGGTCCGCATCGCGGCGCAGGCGATGACGACCGATACGCCGTCGACCTTCGGTGCCGACGACATGATGCAGGTGGTCGGCTACGACATGACGCGCGATGCCGCCAAAAAGGTCTATGAGGCCGCCGGCATCGGGCCTGCGGATCTCGACGTTGTCGAGCTGCACGACTGCTTCGCCCATAACGAGCTGATCACCTATGAAGGGCTCGGCCTGTGCGCTCAAGGTGAGGCCGCGAAGTTCATCGACGACGGCGACAATACTTATGGCGGCAAGTTCGTCACCAATCCCTCAGGCGGCCTGTTGTCGAAGGGCCATCCGCTCGGTGCCACCGGCCTTGCGCAGTGCTACGAGCTGACGCGGCAGCTGCGCGGCACCGCGGCGGCGACGCAAGTGGAGGGTGCGCGGCTCGGCCTGCAGCACAATCTCGGCCTCGGCGGCGCCTGCGTCGTGACGCTCTACCAACGCGCCTGAGGTCGTCATGGTCGATCAATCCGCTGTCGGGCGTGCGTTCACGCCGGTGACCGCACGCGTCGAGCTGGGTCGCCTGCGCTTCTTCCTCGACACGCTCGGCGAGAGCAATCCGGTCTATCGCGACGAGGCGGCCGCGCAGGCGGCGGGTTTTGCGGCGGCACCGGTGCCGCCGACCTATCTGTTCTGCCTGGAGATGATGGACGCAACGGTGCCGTTCGAGTTCCTGACCGCGCTCGGCATCGATCTCGCCCGCGTGCTGCATGGCGAGCAGCGCTTCGACTATCACGCCCCCGTTGTGGTCGGCGACACCCTGACGTTCCACCCGCGCGTCACCAGCGTGACCGACAAGAAGGGCGGGGCGATGACGCTGATCGTGGTCGACACCCCGGTCACCAACCAGAGCGGCGATCATGTCGCCGATGTCTCGCGCACCATCGTGGTGCGCAATGCGAGGCCGTCATGAGCGCTGCACATCCGTCGGTCGGCGACCGCATCGTCCACAAGGAATTCCCGCCGATCACCCGCCATCGCCTCGCGCTGTATTGCGGCGCCTCCGGCGATCACAATCCGATCCATGTCGATATCGACTTCGCGAAAGCGGCCGGCTTTCCCGACGTGTTCGCGCACGGAATGCTCGTCATGGGCTATCTTGGCCAGGCGCTGACCGACGCGGTCGCGCTGTCGCGCATCCACTCGTTCTCGACCCGCTTTGCCGCCATCACCCAGCTCGGCGCCCAGCTGACCTGCGAGGGTACGGTGACGGAGCTGATCGAGCAGGGCGGCGAGAAGCGGGCGAAGCTTGCGCTGACGACGAAAGATCAGAACGGCGAGATCAAGCTCGCGGGGGAAGCGGTTATTGCGCTGTAGGGGATGAGGTCTCGCCGCGCGCGATTGTATGCTCCCTCGCCCCGCTCTTGCGGGGAGAGGGTTGGGGTGAGGGGCTGTCTCCGCACACACGGTGACAGCAGGACTCGCGGAGGCTCCCCCTCACCCGGAACGCATCTGGCGATGCGTTCCGGCCTCTCCCCGCAAGCGGGGCGAGGCAAGGTGGAGCTCGCGGAGATGATGTTGTTCTAGGGAGAGATCATGTCGAAACTGCAAGGCAAAGTCGCGCTCATCTCAGGCTCGGGCCGCGGCATCGGGCGGGCGATTGCGCTGAAGCTTGCGAGCGAGGGCGCGCGCGTCGTGGTCAACGACCTCGATGCCGAGCCGGGCAATGCCGTCGTCGCCGAGATCAAGGCAATGGGCGGCGAGGCGATCGCGGTCAATGGCAGCGTGACCGAGGCAGGCTTTGCCGATCGTTTCGTAGGGCACGCGATCGAGCAATTCGGTGGCCTCGACATCATCGTCAACAATGCCGGCTACACCTGGGACTCGACGATCCAGAAGATGACCGACGAGCAGTTCCAGGCGATGCTCGACGTCCATCTGGTTGCCCCGTTCCGGATCATGCGTGCCGCGTCCGAGCCGATCCGGCTGATGGCGAAGCGGGAGGCCGAGGCCGGCCGCGAGGTGTTCCGCAAGGTCGTCAACATCTCCTCGATCGCGGGCCTCTACGGCAACGCCGGGCAGGCGAGCTATTCTTCCGCAAAAGCCTCGCTGGTCGGGCTGACGCGCACGATGTGCAAGGAGTGGGGGCGCTACAAGGTCAACGTCAATTGCGTGGCGTTCGGCCTGATCAACACCCGCCTGACCCAGCCGATCGAGACCCAGCAGAAGACCATCGACGTCGCCGGCCGCGACATCAAGGTCGGCGTCCAGCCGCAGATGCTGGAGGCGATGGGCCGGATGATCCCGCTCGGCCGCGGCGGCACGCCGGAAGAGGCGGCGGACGCGGTCTATCTGTTCTGCGCTCCGGAATCGAACTACATCAGTGGTCAGGTGATCGTCGCGGGCGGCGGTCTTCTGATTTAGCACGAGGAAAACATGCACTACCGATCGTCCTGGATGACCGAGGAGCTGGACACGTTCCGTGACCAGTTCCGCAAATTCCTCGCCAAGGACCTTTTGCCGCACGCCGAAAAATGGCGCGAGCAGAAGCTGGTCGACCGCTCCGCCTGGCGCGCGCTTGGCGAGGTGGGCGCGTTGCTGCCGAGCGTGCCGGAGGCCTATGGCGGCTTAGGGGCCAGCTTCGCCTATGATGCCGCGGTGCTCGATGACCTCGAGAGCACGGTGCCGGAGCTGACCACCGGCGTCTCCGTGCACAGCGCGATCGTCGCGCATTACATCGTCAATTACGGCTCGGAGGAGCAGAAGCTGCGCTGGCTGCCGAAGATGGCGTCCGGCGAGATGGTCGGCGCCATCGCGATGACCGAGCCCGGCACCGGCTCCGACCTGCAGGCCGTCAAGACCACGGCCAGGAAACAGGGCAATGCCTACGTCATCAACGGCCAGAAGACGTTTATCACCAACGGCCAGGCCGCTGATCTCGTCATCGTGGTGGCGCGCACCGGGGCTGCGGGCTCGAAGGGCATCTCGCTGATCGTGGTGGAGACCGCGGGCGCGGAGGGCTATCGGCGCGGGCGCAATCTCGACAAGATCGGCCTGCACGCCTCGGATACCTCGGAGCTGTTCTTCGACAATGTCACGGTGCCGCCGGAAAACCTGCTCGGGGCCGAGGAGGGCAACGGCTTCGTGCAGCTGATGCAGCAATTGCCGCAGGAACGGCTGGCGCTCGCCGTCGGCGCCGTCGCCTCGATGGAGCGCGCGGTCCGGATCACCGCGGAGTACACCAAGGAACGCACCGCGTTCGGCAAGCCGCTGCTCGAATTCCAGAACACCGCCTTCAAGCTCGCCGAGCGCAAGACCGAGGCGATGATCGCCCGCGTGTTCGTCGACTGGTGCATCGAGCGCCTGGTTGCCGGGGACCTCGACACCGTGACCGCCTCGATGGCGAAATGGTGGTGCTCGCAGAAGCAGGTCGAGACCGCCGACGAATGCCTGCAGCTGCACGGCGGTTACGGCTACATGCAGGAATATCCGATCTCGCGCATGTTCATCGATGCCCGCATCCAGAAGATCTATGGTGGCACCAACGAGATCATGAAGCTCCTGATCGCGCGCTCGCTATAGCGCTTCGCTCCGACCTCAAGCACTGTCATGGCCGGGCATAGCCGTTCGAAGAACGGCGTCGCTTCCGCTCGCCAATGTCCCGGCCATCCACGTCTTCCTTCACGCAAAAACCAAGACGTGGATGCCCGGGACAAGCCCGGGCATGACGGGTGAGTGCAAACGTTCCAGCCGGCCGCCGCCCGCTCTGCGGAAATCGGCGGGCGCGGCGCGCTGCCCTTTCCCTGCCGCATGGCTCGATGCCGCCGCCGCATCCCGCGGCGAGTTCGGCCTTGCGCCATATTGCCGTCTATCATACCCCCGTCGGACCATTTTCCGCGCGAGCCGCGCGCGCGCCAATGCCTGCAGGGAGCCCTCATGACCAAAAGCAATGCCCGCACCGGAGGCCAGATCCTGATCGACCAGCTGGTCGCGCAGGGGGTAGAGCGCGTCACCTGCGTGCCGGGCGAGAGCTATCTGGCGGCGCTCGACGCCCTGCATGACAGTCCGATCGACGTCGTGATCTGCCGCGCCGAGGGCGGGGCGGCGATGATGGCGGAGGCCTATGGCAAGCTCACCGGGCGGCCCGGCATCTGCTTCGTGACCCGCGGTCCCGGCTCGACCAATGCCGCGCACGGCGTGCACATCGCGATGCAGGATTCCACCCCGATGATCCTGTTCGTCGGCCAGGTCGACACCGGCATGCGCGAGCGCGAGGCGTTCCAGGAACTCGACTACAAGGCGGTGTTCGGCACCATGGCGAAATGGGCGGTCGAGATCGATCGTCCGGACCGCATTCCGGAGCTGGTCGCGCGCGCCTTCCGCGTCGCGCTCCAGGGCCGCCCGGGACCGGTGGTGATCTCGCTGCCGGAGAACATGCTCACCGAGACCGCGGCGGTCGCCGACGCGCCGAAGGTCGAGCCTGCGGTGACCTGGCCTGCGCCTTCGGATCTCGAACGCCTCGGCACGATGCTCGCCGGCGCCAAGGCGCCGATCGTGGTGCTCGGCGGCTCGGCCTGGACCCCAGAGGCCGCAAAAGGCATCGCGCGCTTTGCCGAGCGTTTCGACCTGCCGGTCGCGACCTCGTTCCGCCGCGCCTCGCTGTTCGACGCTGACCATTCGCACTATGCCGGCGATCTCGGCATCGGCCCGAGCCCGAAGCTCAGGGATCGCTTCACCGGCGCCGACGTCATTCTCCTGATCGGCAGCCGCATGTCGGAGATGCCGTCATCGTCCTACACGCTGCTCGACATTCCCGTACCGAGCCAGAAGCTGATCCATGTCCATCCCGGCTCCGAGGAGCTCGGCCGGGTCTATCAACCGGCGCTGGCGATCCAGGCGACGCCAGCCGCCTTCGCCGCGGCGGTCGAGACCATGAAGCCGTCGGCCGCGCCCGCCTGGAAGGGCGAGGCGGCGAAGGCGCACGCGGATTATCTCGCCTGGACCGACAAGCCGCGCGAGCTGCCCGGCCATTTCCAGTACGGCGAGGTCGTCACCTGGCTGCGCGATCGTCTGCCGAAGGATGCGATCGTCTGCAACGGCGCCGGCAATTACGCCGGCTGGATTCACCGCCACCATCGCTTCCACACCTTCGCAGCGCAGCTCGCGCCGACCTCGGGCTCGATGGGTTACGGCGTGCCGGCGGCTGTGATGGCCAAGCGGCAGCATCCGGATCGCGTCGTCGTCGCGTTCGCCGGCGACGGCTGCTTCCTGATGAACGGGCAGGAATTCGCCACCGCCGTGCAGTACGACGCGCCGCTGATCGTCGTCGTCATCGACAACGCGCAATACGGCACCATCCGCATGCATCAGGAGCGCGACTATCCCGGCCGCGTCGTCGGCACCCAGCTCAAGAACCCGGACTTTGCGCTTTATGCCAAGGCGTTCGGCGGCCATGGCGAGCGGGTCGAGCGCACCGAGGATTTCGCACCCGCCTTCGAGCGCGCGCTGGCCTCCGGCAAGCCTGCGATCCTGCACTGCCTGGTCGATCAGCGCGCGCTGTCGGTCGGCAAGGACTTTGCGCCGCAGCAGGCTGCGCGCTGATGGCGGAGCCGGCCGGCCGTCACGTCGCGATCATCGGCGCCGGCGCGGTCGGCGTGATCAGCGCCATCGAGGCGCTGCGCTGTGGTCACCGAGTCACGCTGATCGATCCGGGCGATCCCGGCGGTGAGCAGGCGGCGAGCTATGGCAATGCCGGCTGGCTGTCGTCGCATTCGGTGATCCCGCCGGCCGAACCCGGCACCTGGAAGAAGGTGCCTGGCTATCTGATGGATCCGCTCGGGCCGTTGTCGATCCGCTGGTCGTATCTGCCGAAGGCGCTGCCGTGGCTGATCAAGTACCTGCTGGCGAGTCGCACCGAGGCGCAGGTCGAGGCCACTGCGCGGGCGATGCGCGATCTCCTGAGGGACGCGCCGCTGCTGCACCGGCAACTCGCCGAGGAAGCCGGCGTGCCCGAGCTGATCGAGCGGCGCGGGGTTATGCATGTGTTTCCCTCGCGCGAACCGTTCGACCGCGACCTCGGCTGGCGCATCCGCAAGCGTGTCGGCATCGAATGGCTCGAGCTCAACGAAGACGAGATGCGCCAGCACGAGCCCGATCTGCATCCGCGCTACAAGTTCGGCGTCGTGGTCGAGGAGGCCGGCCGCTGCCGCGATCCCGGCGCCTACGTCGCAGCGCTCGCCGCCCACGCCATTGCGAACGGCGCCGAGCGTGTCGCCGCCAAGGCGGTCGGTCTCAGACTTGCGGGCAACCGGCTCGCCGCCGTGGTTACCACGACCGGCGAGATTGCCTGCGACGCCGCGGTGGTCGCGGCCGGCGCGCGCTCCAGGCAACTGACCGCGTCGATCGGCGATCCGTTGCCGCTGGAAACCGAGCGCGGCTACCACGTCATGATCGAGAATCCGGAATCCGGACCGCGCAATTCCATGATGGCCTCGGACGCCAAGATGGTCGTCAACTGGACCGACAAGGGCCTGCGCGCCGCAGGTACGGTGGAGATCGCGGGGCTCGACGCCGCGCCGAACTGGAAGCGCGCCGAGATCCTGCGCGAGCATCTCTTCAGCATGTTCCCGAAACTGCCGAGGGATATTCCGGCGTCGCGGATCAAGACCTGGTTCGGTCATCGCCCGAGCATGCCCGACGGACGCCCCTGCATCGGCCATAGCAGCGCCACCCGCGACGTCGTCTATGCTTTCGGCCACGGCCATGTCGGCCTGGTCGGCTCGGCCCGCACCGGCCGGCTGGTCGCGCAATTGCTCAGCGGCAAGGCGCCGGAAATCCCGCTCGGGCCGTTTGCGCCGTCACGCTTTCTGTAACGAAGCCAGATCATCGGAAGGCCTCGACCGGATCGAGCCGCGCCGCGCGCCAAGACGGATAGAGCGTGGCAAGCAACGACAGCGTCAGCGCCATGATCACGACCGCTGCGGTCTGCGCGATGTCGACCTCCGCCGGCAGCTCGGACAGGAAATAGAGCTCGGGCGGGAACAGTTGGATGCCGGTCAGCCATGACAGGAATTGGCGGATCGCTTCGACATGGCGGCATACGAAAAGACCGACCGCGAAGCCGACCAGCGTTCCCACCACGCCGATCGAGGCTCCGGTGATCAGGAAGATCCGCATGATCGCGCCTTGCGAGACGCCCATCGTCCGCAGGATCGCGATGTCGCTGCCCTTGTCCTTCACCAGCATGATCAGCCCGGACACGATGTTCAGCGCCGCCACCAGCACGATCATGGTCAGGATCACGAACATCACGTTGCGCTGGACCTGAAGCAGGCCAAAGAAGGTCGTGTTGCGCTGACGCCAATCCACCAGGAAGACCGGCCGCTCGGCCGCTTCCGTCACCGTCCTGCGAAACTGGTCGACCCGATCGGGATCAATGGTGAAGACCTCGATCCCGGTGACGTTCTTGCCGCGGTTGAAATAGGCTTGTGCTTCGATGATCGGCATGAAGATCAGACCGGCGTCATATTCGGACATGCCGATCTCGAATACGGCCGATATCGGGTACTTCTTGATCCGCGGCATGATGCCCATCGGCGTGGTCGCGCCGCGCTGCGCGACCAGCGTGATGCCGTCGCCGACATGCGCCGAGAGTTGATCGGCGAGCCGGCGGCCGATGACGATCCCCTGGCCCTCGTCAAAATGCTCGATCGATCCCTTGATGGTATTGCTGACCGAGGGCAGGCGGGAGAGGTCGGCGGCGCGAATACCGCGCACGAGAACACCGGAGGCGTTGGACGACGATGCCAGTGCCATGCCGTCGACCACGGGGACGACGAGGCGGATGCCCTGCAGCTGGCTGATGCGCTCGGAAACGTCCTGCCAGTCGGTCAGGGGCCTTTCCACCGGCTGAATCAGAATATCGCCGTTGAGGCCGAGGATCTTGCCCAGCAGCTCCTTGCGAAAACCGTTCATGACGGCCATGACGATGATCAACGTGGCGACGCCGAGCATGATGCCCAGAAACGAGAACCCGGCGATCACGGAGATAAAGCCTTCCCTGCGCCGTGCCCGCAGATAGCGCGCGGATAGCATCCATTCGAACGGTGCGAAGGGCGCTGTTTGCGATGGCTCTGCCACGGTCCTGCTCATTGGCCGGAGGGACCGGCATTCTGTCTGCTTGCCGTGGGATTCGCCAGCGCCCCTGCCGCCGCCTCAGCTCTCGCCGGCCCAGGCGGTGATCGCCGCCGGTGCGATCACGCGCCTCGGGGTGTGCGGGTTGATCGTTCCGGCGCTGACGTCTTGCGCCTGATCGAGCAGGGTGCGCGCGAATGCCTTGGCGTCCAGCTCGCTCGCGAAGGTGCGGGTCTGGCGTGGGAAGCGGTGGTGTCCGGCATCGGAATTTCTCACCGCGAACGAGACGTACCAGATGGCCTTGTCCGTCTTCATCGCGCGTCTCTAACGGCGGTGATCCGCCCGCGCGATCGGGACGTCGTGCTCGGTGCCTGATATGCAAAAAGTGCCAAAGTGAAGGATCCTGAAATTCAACAGATGACGACTAAATGACTCCCCGGCGGATAGGCAATGCGACAGAATCGGCACTCATGCCGATACTGGCGCGATCTGACCGCTCAACCGATGGATGAAATGACAATGCTCCGCAGCTAGGTTGGTTCCAGCGAGCCGAATGCCGCGACTTTCCAGCGCTTTCGAACTGTACGAGCGCGCATGCCGTGCCGACAAGCAGCGGCGCCGGCCTGCGCCGCGATGGCGGTGTGATGATCCGGTTCGGCTCTGCGTCGACAAAATCTCCAACCGTCCACCGACGGTTGGAATTCTGTCGTGCAAGTGGAAACGGAAATTCGCGGAAGCAGAGCTGTTCAGTGCGGACGCGTGCTGCTGAGAGGAGCTGTGCCCATCGCGGTCGTTAAACTCTGAAATTCATTCTTCGCATTTTGACTCTCGGTGCGCTCGCGCCGCAAACATCGAATAAATCCCAAGTTGTGGCGTAGCTCACATGCACTGATCTGCGCAGCGTGTAGATTGCTGGCCATTGAAACGAACCGCTCAGCGATGCTGTCTGCTCCAGAAGGAGCCTCCGGCCAAAGCCCGGAGAAAGCCACGAGCGGGGTACGTGACGCCATCACTTGCGAGCAGCGATTCGACCAGGGTGAGCATGCAGGCGCGCGCGCCTCCGTGTGTAACCGCGGTGCAGTTGGCACGCGCTTGTTCGCCGCGATGACGGTCGAAATTTTTCGGTCTGACGAACGAAACAGCAGCGTCATTCATTTTGAGAGGAGTGCACTATGGGTTGGGCTCCGAATTGGGTCGGCGTCAGCGGCGGCGTTGCCGCGCCCGGAACGTCAATCACCTCGATTGCCAGGTACCCGCAGCATCTCGATGTCTTCTGCGTCGGCAGCGACAACGGGATCTACAGCGCGTGGTGGGATATCGCCACGGGATGGTCGAACTGGTTCAGGGTCGCCGGCGGTGTCGCTGCCCCGGGGACCACCATCACGGTGGTCGCCCGCAACCCCAACCATCTCGATCTGTTCGCCGTGGGGTCGGACCACGGCATCTACAGCATCTGGTGGGACGCCAACGGCGGATGGGCCGGGAGCTGGTTCAGGGTCGCCGGCGGCACGGCTGCCCCCGGCACCTCGGTCGCGGCGATCGCCCGCAACCCCAATCATCTCGACCTGTTCGTCGTCGGAACGGACATGAGGATCTACAGCATCTGGTGGGATGCCAACGGCGGATGGGCGGGAAGCTGGTTCAATGTGAGCGGCGGGGTGGCTGCCCCGGGCACGTCGATCACGGCACTGACACGCAACCCCAACCATATCGACCTGTTTGCCGTCGGATCGGACCACGGCATCTACAGCACGTGGTGGGACGTCAACGGCGGATGGGCGCACTGGTTCAGGGTCGCGGGCGGTGCCGCGGCGCCGAACACCTCCATTGCGGCCGTCGCAAGATACCCGACGCATATCGATCTGTTCGCTGTCGGTACCGACCACAGGATCTACAGCATCTGGTGGGACGCCAACGGCGGATGGGCGGCGAACTGGTTCAACGTGAGCGGCGGGGTCGCGGCTCCCAATACGTCGATCAACGTCGTGTCCCGCTATCCCAACCACCTCGACGTCTTTGCCGTCGGCACGGATCATGGCGTCTACAGTGTTTGGTGGGACGCCAGCAGCGGATGGAGCAACTGGTTCAAGATCGCCGGCGGAGTTGCCGCCCCGAACACGTCCATCAACGCGCTGAGCCGCTATCCGGACATCCTGGACGTCTTCGTCGTCGGGACCGATCAGCACATCTATACGATCTGGTGGCTCGACGAGATGTACTTCTCGATGCAGCATCAGCAGCAGACCAACTGGTGCTGGGCGGCGACCGCGACCAGCGTCGCGCTGTTTTACAAGCCGGGAAGCGGGTGGACGCAGTGCGGGGTTGCCAACCAGGAGCTCGGCCGCAATGATTGCTGCGGCGCGGGCGCGTCCGGGGCCTGCAACGTGCCTGGCTATCTCGATCAGGCGCTCTCGATCGTCGGCCATCTCGACCATTGGGTGGGTGGCATTGCCAGCGTCGCCCAGGTCGAGACCGAGGTGACGTTCGCCCGCCCGCTCGGGATCAGAGTGGCCTGGTCTGGCGGCGGCGCCCACTTCCTATGCATAATGGGGCACTATAACGCCGGGGGGATCGATTGGATCACGGTCGACGACCCGATCTATGGTCGCTCGAACGTCAACTACACGACGTTGCAGACCAAGTATCAGGGCACTGGTTCGTGGACCCACACCTACTACACCAAATACTGAGGAGCGTTCGATGGCTGTTCTCACCCCGTCACCCCCACAACAGGCGACCGAGGCTGTGCAATCGATCTTCCGCGACGCCCACCACAGGGCGCTCAGGTCCCCGGCATTGAGCAAGGCTGCCGGGCCGCTCCAGGCTGTCGAGCCCCTTCAAGTGTTCACGCTGGGTCTCGACGATCTCCTGGCCAAGAAAGACCTGCAGGCGGCCAAGTCGACCGGATGGCTCTTTCTCGTACACGACGGCAACCAAGCGCTTGCGTCCGCGGAAGCGGTCCCCACCGGGACCGGTGATGAACAAGTGCTCTCCGCCCTCAATGAAGGGCGCGCCGTCGGGTCCACGGCGGAGGCGATCCGGACGGTTCGTGGCTTGCCCGAGGTGAGCAAGGACGATTTCGAGCTCCGGCTTCTGCGCGTTCCCGCTCTCTATGTCACCGCGCTCTGGCTTCACAAGACCGCGGGGACCGGCGATCTGGTCGTGCCGCTTGCACCATCGCCGGTGGACGCTCAGATCGGCCAGGCGGCGCCTGCCTCCCAGCTGATCGATGAGCTCAGGTACAAGGCCGGGCAAGCGAACCGGGCCGCGCCTTAAAGCGTTCTCGAGCGAAGTGGATACTGGTTCGCGTGAAGAAAACGCGTCAAACGAGAATCTAGCGCCCCGTTCCGATTCAATCGGAACGGGGCGCTAAACCAGGCCGCAGCGCCCTGGCTAAGCGTCCGGGAGATCGCCGAAAACCTCGACCAGGCGAAAGCGTTCGCACATCAGCATCATGCCTTCGCTGAATCGTCCAAGGCGGCCGAAATAGGCGCGATGCGCATCACGCCAATAAGCCAGGCTTCGGTCGCCTTCACCCTCGTCACGTGCGAAGCTGGCATCTACCTCGCTGAAGCGCCGATACGTCACCTCGGTGGTTTCGATGACGCAGCGGGGCTCGCCGCGACCATCGAGCACGATCCAGCGCTCCCCGGGCGCCGAGGTGTTCGGCTCGTCTTCCGTGCTGCAGGTCGCGGTCTTGACGCCGTCGGTCACGAGTTCGACGAGTTGATCGGCGAGGGCGGGATTGTCGCCGAAAGCGAACGCGCGGAGGTGCTGGTACCGTTCGGGGATCGGCTTTGGCATGGGGACAGCGTAGCCGGCCCGGGCCGGCACGCAAGCGCTGCGCAGGACGAACGTCTCTGACCTCGGCGCGGTCAGCTTCGCAACGCAAGAACACGCAGAAGAATGGCGCGGCCGCCACGCGACAGGCGATCGTGAAACAATTCGGAGAGCCGGTCTCCTCGCTTTCGCAGCGAGAGCCGCCTCCGCAGCTCATGGGCGCGAGGCAGCGAGCAAAAGAGAAAATCCCGGCGGAGCTGGCGAAGGCGCTTGCCATAGCCTCTCACATCGGTGCTCGCATAGGCTTCCATTAAGGTGCGGATCAAATAGTCATCGCTCGGATCTGGATTGGATTCGTAGGCAACGCTCGATGATCGCATGGACACGGGTTCATCGGTCGTCGACAGAAATATGTTCATGCGGATCAGCCCGTCTGATACGCCGGTCGCCTCTTTGCTGAAACTTCCGTAGTTCACAGAGGGCAAGGCAGCGAGTTGCCGGCGCAAATTTTCGAGCGTCGCCGACGGAATCCTGACGCCGTTGCCCGCGCTGGTGTCGAGCCTGTTGGTGCGCACTGTGGCGTACATGTCGCCCCAGAACTTGTCCCAGGCGGCTGTGCCGGTGCGGTTAGCCGATGGATTCTTGCGCACGCTATAGGTCGTTTGGGTGAGATAGGCCGCCAATTCGCCCATGTGGCGCGTAACGGTGCCATCAGGATCATAGACGTCGATCATGGCGTGGACGCATTCATGCAGCAGCAGCGCCCGATCACCGTCATTTGCGGGCGGTGACTTCTTCTGTGTCAGCAGAATATCCGCCGTTTGATCGTAGAAGGCGAGATCCTCGGTGCCGCCCTTGACCAGGATATTGCCGGCGCGAATGTGATCGCGAACTGTCGTCAAGTATTCGCCTTTAATGTGAATCTTATCCACGTAGAACTCGATGCCAAGCGCTACCGGGTCGCTCAATGTATCCAGGACGTCGCCTTCGGTCAGTGGCATGACCTGCCTCCCTTACGAGATTGAGCAATGATGGTCCGGCCAATCTCTGGTAAAAGAAACCCTTCCTCTCAGGAGGAAGATCATCGAACTGCGCCTCTCCGATACCGCTTTTGGGCAGGCTTGGCGGCGTGCGGGGCGTGCCATTTTGATGCGGCAACCTCACCTGAGATTGCGTTTAAATGTGTCTGGCCAGGCGCACCAGGGTTCAAAGGGTATGCTGTGCCGTCGTACGAACGTTACCTTTCACAATCACTGAGGACACCATCATGCCGGAGAAGTCTGCAAAAGGCATCGATCGCCGCGATCTGATAATGGCATCCATTGCCACGGTCGGCTCCGCGGCCGCCGTCGCCGTCAACGCTGGTGCTGCGAATGCCCAGGGCGCAGCGACACCTCTTGGCAATCCGGCATCAGGAACGGTCTATACCGGCGATGTTATCGAAGGCAAAAAGGTCGTCAGTGCGCTCGACGTCAACGACCTAGGTGGTGTGGACTCTAAGGATTCCCTTTTAGGAGCAAATCAGATTCAAGGCTGCTTTTGGGGAGGCCGCCTTGGGTGTGATGGACCGTTTGGTATTGAGCGACGCGGCGTGGGAGCGGATAGCGCCGCTGATCATAGGGCGCCCCGATCAGAAGGGCTCCACCGGGCGCGACAACCGGATGTTCGTGGAAGGTGTGCTGTGGATCGTGCGTACGGGGTCTCCCTGGCGCGATCTTCCGGAGGTGTTTGGGGACTGGAACAGCGTGTTCCGGCGCTTCAGTCGATGGAGCATCAAGGGTGTTTGGTGGCGGATCTTCGAGGCGATGTCCGATGATCCGGACTTCGAATATCTGATCGTCGATTCCACCATCGTTCGGGCGCATCAGCACGCCGCCGGCGCCAAAAAGGGGGGTCTGAAGATCAAGCGGAAGATCAAGCGATCGGCCGCTCGCGCGGCGGCCTGAGCACCAAGATACATATGGCCGTTCGAGGCTTGGGATGTCCGGTGCGGTTCAAGCTCACCGCAGGTCAGAAGGGCGATGCACCGCAAGCCGCCGCATTGATCGAAGGCTTATCCGCCGAGGTCGTCATGGCCGATACGGCCTATGACGCCGATCACTTGCGCCAAGCCATCGCCGCCAAAGGCGCGCTCGCCGTGATCCCCAACAACCCGTCACGTGCGCTCAAATATCCACTCGACAAGCATTTCTATGCCCAGCGTCATCTCGTCGAATGCTGCTTCTCAAAGCTCAAGCAGTTCCGCCGCGTTGCAACCCGCTTCGAAAAGACCGCCCGAAATTACCTGGCCGTCGTCACTCTCGCAGCCATCGTCTTATGGATGCGATAAGTGTCCACACCACCTAGAGCCCGGGAAGAAACACCGTTTGTATTTTCAGGGCGTTGAGATGCCAACCGGACAGCACTGGTATGTGTCTGTAACGGTCGCCAAGGGAGCAAAGCCAGGCAAGCGCGGTGTCCTGACCAGTGGCGTGCATGGCGACGAGATGAGTTCTGTGCATACGGTCCAGACTGTGATGAACCAACTCGACCCGGCGCAGATGTCGGGCACGGTGATGGCGGTCACGGACGTGTCCCGCCCAGCCCTGGAAAGCATGCAGCGCAGATGGCCCAACCAGGGCAGAGGCATCGATCTGATCGATATGAATCGGGAGTGGCCCGGGAACGAGAACGGCGCCACCGCACCCAGCCGACACGCCGGGGTTCTGTTCAAGCGGCTGCTGCGGCCGAACGCCGACTTCGCGATCGACTTCCACACAGGGACAACCGGATTCGAAGTCACCGCATTTAATATCGGCGGCATGGATGTGCCCGAGGTCAAGGCGATGGTTGAGCTCTATCCCGTCGGCCAGATCTTCGACAATCATGTGTATCCCGGTGTCCTGCACAACGCGTTCATGGACGCCGGCATCCCGTCCTTCACGCCGGAAATCGGCGCTGCGCGCGTCCTGGACCCTGAGATGATCTCGCTCTTTGTGGAAGGCACAATGAACGTCCTCAAGCATCACGGCATCGTTGCCGGGCCAATGGGACGTACCGGCAAGGACGTGACTGTCTTTGTCGGTAACAGCGCGTACCCGATCCTGGCCACCGCGGGCGGTCTCGTTGAGCATCTGGTCAAACTCAACGACAAGGTCGAAGCCGGACAGAAAGTTGCCATCCAGCGCAATAGCTTCGGCGAGGTGATTGCGGAGTATACAAGCGGCGTGGCCGGAGAGATCACGGGCCAGCGCAGCGATGCAATGTCCGAGCCCGGCAACCCCCTGGTATTTATCCTTTTCAACAAGCCGGGGCCAAAGGACGTTCAGGTCTATCCCGAGTAGTTGCGTCACGCGCGAAGCCGGCATCGACCTCGCTGAAGCGCCGACGTGTCACCTCGGTGGTTTCGATCACGCAGCGGGGCTCGCCGCGCCCACGAGCACGATCCAGCGCTCCCCGGGCGCCGAGGTGCTCGTCTCGTCTTCCGTGTTGCAAGTCGCGGTCTTGACGCCGTCGATCACGAGTTCGAGGAGTTGATCGGCGAGTGTTGCGCTCAGCTGTTTTCCGAATTTGCAAACGGCAAGATGCGAATGCGCCTGCCGGTCGCCTTGAACATCGCATTGGCCACCGCTGGTCCGATCGGCGGAACGCCGGGTTCGCCAACGCCGGTTGGCGGAGCCGACGAATTGACGATGTGAACTTCGACCGCTGGCATTTCGTTGATTCTCAATACGTCGTAGCCGTCGAAATTGCCTTGGACGACTTGGCCCTTGTCGAGCGTAATCTGTGATTTCAGGATCGCACCAAGCCCGAATCCGATGCCTCCCTCCATCTGTGCGCGAACCTGATCGGGGTTCACGGCTATGCCGCAATCGACGGCGCAGACGACGCGGTGGACCTTGGGCAGTCCCTTGTTGTCGACCGAAATCTCTGCCACTTGCGCGACATAGGAGTGGAACGACTCGGCGACGGCGACGCCGCGAAAGCGTCCCGCAGGGGGCGGCGTGTTCCAACCGGCTTTTTCGGCGGCAAGCTGCAGGACCGCCGCGTGCCGCGGCTTGTCCTTCAATATGGCCAGCCGAAACTCCACCGGATCCTTGCCGACTGCATGCGCGATCTCGTCGATGAAGGCCTCGAGCGCGTACGCTGTGTGCGTGGATCCCACCGCGCGCCACCACAGCACGGACACCGGGGAAGTTGTTGTTGTCAGGTCGACGCGCAGATTTGGAATGGCATAAGGCTGGTTGGCCATCCCCTCCACCGATAGCACGTCCACTCCGTTCTTGACGAGACCCGCCTCCATCACCGTGCCTTTGGAGATGGACTGGCCAACGAGTGTGTCGCGAAGAGCGATCAGATTGCCGTTCTCGTCGAGCCCCGCCCTCATTTTGTGGATGAAAGCTGGACGATAGCGACCGGCGCGCATGTCATCTTCGCGGGTCCACTGGACCTTGACGGGCGCCTTCCATCCGATCGCTTTCGCCGTCGCGACCGCCTCGACAATGATGTCGGAATCGACGGAAGCGCGTCGACCGAAACCGCCCCCGGTCTTCATCACGCGCAAAATCACCTTATCCGGTGCAATGCCGGCAACCTTGGCTGCAACCGCCTGATAAAGGTCGGGCATCTGATGGCCGCCCCATACTTCGAGCGTCCCATCAGGATTCATTCTTGCGGCAGCGTTGATCGGCTCCAACGGAGCATGCGCCAAGTATGGGAATTCATACTGCGATTCGATCACCTTCGTTGCTTTCATAAACGCCGCATCGACGTCGCCGACATTGGCTGCAACGACTTCGCCCCCTTTCTGGGCGGCAGCGCGATATTCTGCGGTGATCTCGCTAGAACCTCGCTTCTCGGCGTTGGTATCCTCCCACTCAACGGTGACGACCTCGCGGGCTTTCATGGCCTCCCACATTCCCGTCGCAACGACCGCCACGCCCCGCGGGATTTCGACAACGTCGACAACGCCCTTCATCGCCTTGGCTTTCGATCCCTCGAAGGATTTCAACGTCGCGCCAAAGAGCGGCGGATGGATCACCACCGCCGTGAGGATGCCAGGCTCGCGCAGGTCGATCGTGTACCGCTGCGTGCCGTTGGATTTTGGCCGGGAGTCGTATCGCGGTAGCGCCGCATTGCCGATGTATTTCCATTCGTTCGGCTGCTTCAAGGCGACGCTCGTCGGAACCGGACCACTCGCGGCACTCGCGGCCAGCGCACCATAGGTCGCCGACTTGCCGGACGCGTGGCTCACAACGCCGTTCTCCGCCTTGATCTCGGCGACCGGCACATTCCAGTGTTCCGCGGCAGCCGCGATCAGCATCGTGCGCGCGGTCGCGCCAGCCCGGCGATAACGCTCCCAGGACGAGGCGGTCCCGCTGGATCCGCCGGTCATCTGAATCTTCCCGCCAAAGGGAATGTTGCCGTACAGCGCTGTATTCCCGGCCCCGCCGACCACGGTCACTTTCGACCAGTCGGCATCGAGCTCTTCCTGAACCAGAGTGGCAATGCCGTGATAGATACCTTGGCCCATGTCCATTTGCGACGAGTGGATCGTCACAGTGTCGTCTGGCGCGATCTGCACATATCCGACAAATGGGTTCGCGCCCGGCTTGGCGGCATCCGGTACTGCATCAGACTTCGCCGAGAAACCGACGACGAGGCTCGAACCGAGCGCTGTCGCTCCGATGAGAAACGAACGACGAGATGGCTCCGAGTGGGGAGGGAGCGAAGCAAGAGATGAGTCGTGCATGTCAGGCCTCCAGCAGCTTGGCGGCTTCGTGGACGGCAGCTCTAATGCGATGATAGGTGCTGCAGCGGCAGAGATTGCCACTGAGCGCGTCATCGATGTCGGTGTCGGTCGGCTTCCGGTTTGCTGTCAGCAGGGCGATCGTAGCGACCACCTGACCCGACTGACAGTAACCGCACTGCGGGACGTCGAGTCTAGTCCAGGTCGTCTGAACGACCTCAGCCACCTTTCCGGAGACGCCCTCGATGGTGACGATGCTTCGGCCTTCAGCATCAGCGATCGTCGTCTGGCAGGCGCGCGCGGGTTGTCCGTCGATGAGAACGGTGCAGGCCCCGCAAAGAGCCTGGCCGCAACCGTATTTGGTGCCAACCAGACCGAGATCATCTCGCAAGACCCAGAGCAGCGGCTTGCCGGCGTCGACGTCAATATCTGTCGTCTGCCCGTTCAAGGTCATTCGCATGCTGGCTCCTCCCATTAAACTTGCCGCTGCTGTCGGGCACGCGCGCTGTCTTTAGGCGGAAGCTGCGACTCGGTGATCTTCTCGACCGCGTTCGACACCAACGGCCAAAAATCTCACCTCGAAGACATTCTCCCGGTGCCCGAGCCGGATCGGCCGCCTCTGATATGCGCGACGGCGGCGTGCGAGATGGCCGAGAGCGCGGCGGCATCCGCCGCTAGTAGTTGAAAGAAGTTGCAGCGCGAAAATTGCATGACGGACCCCGAAGCGTGACCGCACGATCGCGTATTTGCAATTGTAAAGAATAGAGCTGGAACGCCTGCCGACAGCACCAGCGGCTGCCTATTGCAATCCTCGGGGATTTCGGCACGCCCCGGTGGCAGCTGTTACGGAAAAGACTACATCGATTGCCGGAAAGCTTGCAAGGGGTGTGACGTCTCTGGTTGGCCCCTGAGGGCGCGCTCCATCATGGCGGAGTATCCGACCACGTCGGCCGCCGGGATGGCTGCTAATCGCCTCTCAAAAGGACCTTCCACGGAACGTCCCTCCACAAGTGGCATCAAAGCACAACCGGGAGCCTAACCGCTAGCGGGCGCAGTCTGCCAAGTAAAGGGTGAAGAAGTCGTTCTGAGCTGCAAGCCACTCCGCAGCGATGTCGCCTTTAGCCGATTCCGTTGAAACAGACCGGCAGCATTCCATCGTAATGGCTGTTCCGATGTGGCTGCGCTAGCGGCCCGCCATTAGTCGGCCGCCTTGATTGTCGTTGCGGTGGCGCCGAGTCTATTTCTGGCCCTTCGCGGACCTCGTGCAATGTTCGTTTCTGTGCCGCTGTCGGGGGACAAACGGACATCGCGGATTTCTGAGCCATGCCCTAGCTGGCTTCGCCCTCTTTGCGGGCCGCGGCAATGGCCTTCTCGACTTCGGCAGCAAGGCTCGCAAGATCCTCGGCAAGCTTGGCAAACAGTTCACGCTTCTGGATGTCCGTGGCCAGGTCGCGGATCAGGGCGCACTCCGCAGCGTCGGTGCGAAGTTTCTCGAGATGCGTCAGCATGTCCTGCATTTTTCTGTCCCGCTGCCGTTTTCGGCAAACGGTAGGCGGCACGGAACCCGGCGACAATAACGTGTGATAGTGCCGGGCATGGGGCCGCGCGCCGGCTGATGCGTCCGCGAGCGGCCTCGACGACAGGCAACTCGGCATAACCCGGCAATGTCCAGTGATAGAGCGATTTTGTTTTTTCGGAAATTCCTCTTGACGCGGCCCCCAACTCAGCAGTCTAATGCCGCCGTCTCACCCGATCGAGGGGCGCTTCGCGATCGTCACGAACGCGGTGTGAGATGCGGTGGACGCCGAGCGCGCAGTCGACGAATGCGTGTGAAGCGGACGGTGAAGTCGTGTGGTCCTGACGCCCTAGCGGCCGGTGTCCCCTTGTAAGACGCAATTGCGTGTTGCGAAGGCGGTGACAAACAAGCCCAGTCTGCCGGGGAGAGCACGTATAAGCCGTAGGTGGTGTGGACTCTAAGGATTCCCTTTTAGGAGCAAATCAGATTCAAGGCTGCTTTTGGGGAGGCCGCCTTGGGTGTGATGGACCGTTTGGTATTGAGCGACGCGGCGTGGGAGCGGATAGCGCCGCTGATCATAGGGCGCCCCGATCAGAAGGGCTCCACCGGGCGCGACAACCGGATGTTCGTGGAAGGTGTGCTGTGGATCGTGCGTACGGGGTCTCCCTGGCGCGATCTTCCGGAGGTGTTTGGGGACTGGAACAGCGTGTTCCGGCGCTTCAGTCGATGGAGCATCAAGGGTGTTTGGTGGCGGATCTTCGAGGCGATGTCCGATGATCCGGACTTCGAATATCTGATCGTCGATTCCACCATCGTTCGGGCGCATCAGCACGCCGCCGGCGCCAAAAAGGGGGGTCTGAAGATCAAGCGGAAGATCAAGCGATCGGCCGCTCGCGCGGCGGCCTGAGCACCAAGATACATATGGCCGTTCGAGGCTTGGGATGTCCGGTGCGGTTCAAGCTCACCGCAGGTCAGAAGGGCGATGCACCGCAAGCCGCCGCATTGATCGAAGGCTTATCCGCCGAGGTCATCATGGCCGATACGGCCTATGACGCCGATCACTTGCGCCAAGCCATCGCCGCCAAAGGCGCGCTCGCCGTGATCCCCAACAACCCGTCACGTGCGCTCAAATATCCACTCGACAAGCATTTCTATGCCCAGCGTCATCTCGTCGAATGCTGCTTCTCAAAGCTCAAGCAGTTCCGCCGCGTTGCAACCCGCTTCGAAAAGACCGCCCGAAATTACCTGGCCGTCGTCACTCTCGCAGCCATCGTCTTATGGATGCGATAAGTGTCCACACCACCTAGCCCATCGCGCAGGGAAAGCCGGATTGCTCCGGTTACACCTGTGGTCCTACCCCCGAGCTTTCCACCTTTCGCTCGGGGCCCATGGGTGCGATCGGCACCCGGCTTTCCCTGCGCCCTCTTCAAGAGAGAGGGCAAACGAGATGCAAGACTCGGACGATTCATGTCGCGAGAATACCGATGCGTGGGTCACGTCACAAACGCTGCGACAATTTCAGTGTCGTCCCGGGCAAGCGAAGCGCGACCCGGGACCCATAACCACGAATGGCAATTATGCGAGCGACGCTGGGGCCACAGCGTGTTCAACAACAGAACCCTGTGGTTATGGGTCCCGGCTTTCGCCGGGACGACAGTGAGTATGACGTGACGGCGGTGTCCCTCCCGCTACCCGATCCGCACCACCATCTTGCCCAGCGCCGCGCGGGTCTGCATCGTTGTGAACGCATCGCGAAAATCCTCGAACGCGAACACCTTGCCGACCACCGGCGTCAGTCGGCCGTCGTTCAGCCATGCCGACAATTGCGCCATCACGCGCGCCTGCGCCTCGGGCTCGCGGCGCGCGATCTGGGCGGCGTCGACGCCGATCAGAAGTCCGCCTTTCAGGAGCGGCAGATTGAACGGCAGCGCGGGGATGCTGCCTGCTGCAAAGCCGACCACGACATGGCGGCCGTTCCAGGCGATCGAGCGGAACGCCTGCAGCGAGACCTCGCCGCCGACCGGATCGAAGATCACGTCGGGGCCATGGCCGCCGGTCGCGTCCTTCAGCGCGTCGCGCCAATCGGGCCTCGTGTAGTCGACGACAGCATCGGTGCCGAAGCTTGCGGCGAAGTTGCGCTTCTCCTCGGTCGAGGCCGCGGCGACGACCCGCGCGCCGAGCAGCTTGCCGATCTGGATCGCGGCAATCCCGGTGCCGCCGGCGGCACCGAGCACGAGCAACTGCTCGCCGGATTGCAGCCGGCCGCGCTCGCCGAGTGCATAGAGCGCGGTGAGGTAGTTGGTGCGGAAGGCGGCTGCGGCCTCCATCGAGAGGCCGTCGGGCATGATCTCGACGGCGGCAGGCGGCACCACGATCTGCTCGGCCAGCGCGCCCGAGCGCGCCGCGCCCATCACCCGCATGCCCGGCGTGATGCCGGTGACGTCGCTCGCGACCTGATCGACCACGCCGGCGAATTCCGCGCCGGGCGTAAAGGGCAGGGGATCCTTGGTCTGGTAGCGGCCCTCGACTTTCAGCCCGTCGACAAAGCCGATGCTCGCGGCGTGGACCCGGACGCGGATTTGTCCGGGGCCAGGTTCGGGAGTGGCGATCTCTTTCAACCCGATCTGATCGATGGGCGCATATTGCTCGACGACGACCGCCTTCATCCTGTCCTGCTCGCTGGTTCGTTTCCTCTAGAGCCGTTTCCGTTCCGATGGAATCGGAACGGAGCTCTAGATTCTTGTTTTGACGCGTTTTCTTCACGCGAACCGGTAGCCACTTCGCTCGAAAACGCTCTGAGCCAACCTATCTCATGTCCGTTGTTCTACGGGGAGGCCTTTTCCGCATGCAGCGACAGCGTCGCATGCGGAAAGCCAGCATCTTCAACGACATCGCGAAAAGACCGGCGTTTACCCGTTGTTATCCCTACCAAATTCGGTAACGCGTCCTTAATGGCATTAACGCTAGGGTTTTTCCACGCGGCCCGCCTTGGGCTGCGCGCCGTCCAGGACAGGCGGGTTGCGTTCGCGTTGGAGTTTTTCATGGATATCATGACAGGCGCCGGGCTGTTGGCCGGCATCATCGTCATCGCGGTGATGATGTTCATGGGCGGCGACCTGCACATGTTCATCTCCGAACACGCCATGATCATCATCTTCGGCGGTTCGATCGCGGCGACGATGATCCGCTTTCCGCTCGGCGTGATGCTGCACGGCCTGCCGCTCGGCGCCAAATTTGCCTTCACCATGAGCCGGCTCTCGGCCCGCGACCTCGTCGACGAGCTCGCCCGCATCGCCGAGATCGCCCGCAAGCAGGGCCCGGTCGGCCTCGAGAAGGTCGAGACCGACGAGCCGTTCCTCGCCAAGGGCATCCGCTACGTCGCCGACGGCTACGACCTCGAATTCATCCGCGACAACATGGAACGCGACCGCGACAATTTCCTGATGCACCTCGACGAGGGCAGCAAGATCTATCGCGCGATCGGCGACTGCGCGCCCGCGTTCGGCATGATCGGCACGCTGATCGGCATGGTGCAGATGTTCGCCAACATGACCGACCCCTCCAAGCTCGGCCCGTTCATGGCGACCGCGCTGCTCGCGACGCTGTACGGCGCGCTGGTCGCCAATTTGTTCTGCCTGCCGATCGCCGACAAGCTGCACGGCAAGCTGCTCGACGAGGAGACCAACCGCACGCTGATCATCGACGGCATCCTGATGATCCGCGACTCCAAGAGCCCGGCACTGGTGCGCGAGATGCTGCTCGCCTATTTGCCGGAGAAGCATCGCAACGAGGAAGGCGAGCCGGTCCCGGCCTGACGGATCGGCGCTTTCGGGAAACGCAGCGATGGCCAAGAAAAAGCGCGGCGACGCTCACGGTGGAGGTCACGGCTGGTTCGTGACCTTCGCCGACCTGATGGGCCTGATGATGAGCTTCTTCGTGATGCTCGTCGCGTTCTCCACCATGGACAACAACAAGCTGAAGATCGTCGCCGGCTCGATGCGCGACGCCTTCGGCGTGCAGACCGACGTGCGCTATTCCGGCATCGTCGAGTCGACGGCCTGCCGACCCGGCCGAAGCTGAAGAATGTCGAACACATCTCGCCGGAGGAGTCCTCGGCCAATCCGACGCCGGACGAGAAGGAGCGCAGCCAGATCAACGGCGCGCGGCTGAAGATCGACCGCGAATTCGCGCTCGCCTCCGCCTCGCTGCGCCAGGCGCTGCAGGACATGCCGGAATTGACCGAGATCTCCAAGAACATCATGTTCGAGGAGACCAAGGAGGGGTTAAACCTCGAGATCGTCGACCAGGACGGCCGCTCGATGTTCGCCGACGGGTCCAGGGAGCCCTATGAGCGCACCCGCCGGCTGATCCAGAGGCTCGCAGCTCCCTTGAAGGCGACGCCGCTGCGGGTCGCGATCGTGGGGCATACAGCCGCAGGCTTCGTGCCGGCGCGCAGCGACTACGACGCCTTCGACCTGTCCGCGGACCGCGCCAATGCGGTGCGGCAGATCCTGGAGCGGGAAGGGCTGCCGCCGTCCCATATCTTCGCGGTTTCCGGCAAAGCTGACGGCCAGCCGCTGTTTCCCGACGATCCGACCTTGCCGGCCAACCGTCGCGTGACGATCACGTTGATGCGGGAAAATCCGCCGCTGCCGCCGGATCTGAAGCCGTAGCTCCGGGTTACATGCTACCGTCAAGCTCGTAATGTTGCGCGGTTGACACGCGGAGCGGAAGCGTCGATAGCCGCGCGGATCAAAATCAACCGATCGGGCGTTCCAATCTCGCCATGGCTGCCAGCGTCTCATCCACCGAAGCCCAGGAGGGTCAAGGCTCGGGCCAAGGCACAGGCCAAGGAACGGGCCAAGGTACCTCCGGCTTCTGGGCCCTGACACTGGGCAGCATCGGGGTGGTGTTCGGCGATATCGGAACGTCGCCGCTCTACGCATTCCGCGAGGCGGTCGGCGGCGCCGCGCATGGCCAGCCGGTCACCCGCATCATGGTGCTCGGGGTGCTCAGCCTGATCCTGTGGGCGCTGTTCACCGTCGTCACCGCCAAATACGTGCTGCTGCTGCTGCGCGCCGACAACAATGGCGAGGGCGGCACGCTGTCGCTGATGGCGCTCGGCCAGCGCGCGATCGGACGGCGCAGCTGGCCGCTGCTTGCGCTCGGCGTGGTCGGCGCCTCGATGTTCATCGGCGATTCCATGATCACGCCGGCGATCTCGGTGCTGTCGGCGGTCGAAGGTCTCAAGCTCGCCACGCCGCATCTCGAGCACTATGTGGTACCGCTGACGATCTTGATCCTCGTCGCACTGTTCTCGGTGCAGAGCTCCGGCACCGCCCGCGTCGCCTCCGCCTTCGGGCCGGTGATGGTGCTGTGGTTCGCTGTGCTGGCGGTGATGGGGCTGGTCCACATCACGGACGATCCGTCGGTGCTGGCGGCGATCAATCCGTATTACGCGCTCCAGTTCATGCTGACCCACGGCACCATCGGCCTCGTGACCTTGGGCGCGGTGTTCCTCGCGGTGACCGGCGGCGAGGCGCTGTATGCCGATCTCGGGCATTTCGGCCGCAAGCCGATCCAGTCAGGCTGGCTGTTCTTCGTGCTGCCCTCGCTGCTCCTCAACTATTTCGGGCAGGGTGCGCTGGTGCTGTCCGATCCCTCGGCGATCGAGAACTCGTTCTACCGCATGGTGCC
Source organism: Bradyrhizobium sp. 26S5 (assembly GCF_036923295.1). Lineage (NCBI taxonomy): Bacteria > Pseudomonadati > Pseudomonadota > Alphaproteobacteria > Hyphomicrobiales > Nitrobacteraceae > Bradyrhizobium > Bradyrhizobium sp. 26S5. Next base: position 3,956,541 of record NZ_CP145948.1, read on the forward strand.
CGACGTGCTGTTGCTGCCGCTGGTCGGGCTCGCCACGGCCGCGACCGTGATCGCGAGCCAGGCCGTCATCACCGGCGCCTATTCGCTGATCAGCCAGGCGGTGCAGCTCGGGCTGTTGCCGCGCTTCGAGGTTCGCTACACCTCGGAGACCCATGCCGGCCAGATCTATTTGCCGCGCGTCAACCGGCTGCTGCTGGTCGGCGTGCTGCTGCTGGTGTTGCTATTTCGCACCTCGAGCGGGCTCGCCTCGGCCTATGGCATCGCGGTCTCCACCACCATGGTGGCCGACGGCATCATGGGCTTCATCGTGATCTGGAAGCTGTGGAACTGGCGCGTGGCGTCGGCCGCGGCACTGATCCTGCCGTTCGTGATCGTCGACATGACCTTCTTCAGCGCCAATCTGCTGAAGCTGTTCGAGGGCGCCTGGGTGCCGCTGTTGTTCGGCGCCGTCATGGCGACGATGATCTGGACCTGGCGCCGCGGCGCCGCGATCTTGATCGCCAAGACCCGCCGCATCGAGGTGCCGCTGCGCGACCTGATCCACAGCTTGGAGAAGCGGCCGCCGCACATCGTCAAGGGCACCGCGGTGTTCCTGACCAGCGATCCCAGTTTCGTACCGACCGCGCTGTTGCACAATCTCAAGCACAACAAGGTGCTGCACGAGCACAACGTGATCCTGACCATCGAGACCGCACCGACGCCGCGCGTCGATCTGTCGGAGCGCGTCAACATGGAGAAGGTCAGCGACAAGTTCACCGCGGTGCGGCTGCGCTTCGGCTACATGGAATCGCCGAACGTGCCGAAGGCGCTGGCGGTCGCACGCAAGCTCGGCTGGCAATTCGACATCATGGCGACGTCGTTCTTCGTATCGCGCCGCTCGCTCAAGCCCTCGGCCCAGTCCGGTATGCCGCAATGGCAGGACCATCTGTTCATCGCGATGAGCCGCTCCGCCAACGATGCCACCGACTATTTCCAGATCCCGACCGGCCGGGTGGTTGAAGTGGGTACCCAGGTAACTATTTGATTCGGCAACGAATTCTACAGTTGAAAAGCCGTGATCTATGCGTGATATGCATGGCGGAGGCCTGAATCCGGGCTAACCTATGCATTCCTGCCGGGAGTATAGCCCTGCGACCCGGCATTGTGCGGTGCGGCAGAAGACAGAGGCGCAGCTTCCCATGTCATCCGAGAGTGCGATCACCGCGGCGGAAGCGCCGGCGGCAAATGGCCATGGCGAGGCGCATTCCACCGCCACCTTCAAGGCGCTGATGCTCGGCAGCATCGGTGTCGTCTACGGCGACATCGGCACCAGCCCGCTCTACGCGCTGCGCGAAGCCATTGTCGCGGCCAGCGGCGGTGAGGGCGGCGTGACGGCGCATGCGGTGCTCGGCGTGCTCTCGCTGATCCTGTGGGCGCTGGTCGTGGTCGTGACGCTGAAATACGTCGTGATCCTGCTCCGCGCCGACAACAATGGCGAGGGCGGGACGCTGGCGCTAATGGCGCTGGCGCAGCGCGCCGTGACCAAGGGCGCCGGCGCGATCGTACTGCTCGGCATCATCAGCGGCGCGCTGTTCTATGGCGACGCCGTCATCACGCCGGCGCTGACGGTGCTGTCGGCGATCGAAGGCATCAAGCTCGCGACCGCGACGTTCGATCCGTATGTCGTCCCGATCACCGTGGTCATCCTGCTGTTCCTGTTCTCGGTGCAGTCGCGGGGCACCGCGCGCGTCGCCGCTTTCTTCGGACCCGTGATGTGCGTGTGGTTCGCCGTGATCGCGATCGCAGCGCTGCCGCACATCGCGCGGCATCCCGAGGTGCTGTACGCACTCAATCCGCTCCTTGCGGTGTCGTTCATGCTGCATCACGGCGTGATCGGCTTCATCACGCTCGGTGCGGTCTTCCTCGCGGTGACCGGCGCGGAGGCGCTCTATGCCGATCTCGGTCATTTCGGCAAACGCCCGATCCAGGCCGCCTGGCTGTCCATCGTGCTGCCGTCACTGGCGCTGAACTATCTCGGGCAGGGCGCGCTGCTGATCGCCGATCCCAAGGCCGTCGAGAACCCGTTCTTCCTGATGTTCCCGGACTGGGCGCTGATCCCGATGGTCGCGCTTGCCACCGCGGCGAGCGTGATCGCCAGCCAGGCCGTCATCACCGGTGCCTATTCGCTGACCCGGCAGGCGATCCAGCTCGGCCTGATGCCGCGGTTCGAGATCCGCCACACTTCGGAAGCGCATTCCGGGCAGATCTACATGCCGCGCATCAACCGCTTCCTGTTCATTGCGGTGATCGTGCTGGTGCTGATGTTCCGTTCGTCGAGCGCGCTGGCATCGGCCTACGGCATCTCCGTGACCGGCACCATGGTGGTGACGGCGATGATGGGCTTTGTGGTGATCTGGCGGGTCTGGAAATGGTCACCGATCGCCGCCGCCGCGCTGGTTGCGCCGTTCCTGTTCCTCGACATCACCTTCCTTGCCGCCAACCTGCTCAAGGTGTTCGAGGGCGGCTGGGTGCCGCTCGCGCTTGGTGGGGCCATGATCCTGGTGATGTACACCTGGCGGCGCGGCAGCCGGCTGCTGTTCGAGAAATCGCGCAAGCTGGAATTCCCGCTCGACGATCTCGTCAAAATGCTGGAGAAGCGGCCGCCGCAGCGGGTCTCCGGCACCGCGGTGTTCCTGACCAGCGACCCTGTCAGCGCGCCGACCGCGCTGATGCACAGCCTCAAGCACTACAAGGTGCTGCACGAGAAGAACGTCATCCTGACCATCGAGACCGCGCCGACGCCGCGGATCGATCCGTCCGAGCGGGTGCGGATGGAGCAGCTGAGCGAGACCTTCTCCAAGGTGACGCTGAAGTTCGGCTTCATGGAACAGCCGAACGTGCCGAAGACGCTGGCGATCGCCCGCAAGCTCGGCTGGCAGTTCGACATCATGTCGACCTCGTTCTTCCTGTCCCGCCGTGCGCTGAAGCCGGCGGCGCATTCGGGCATGCCGAGCTGGCAGGATCATCTGTTCATTGCACTGAGCCGTTCGTCGAACGACGCCACCGACTATTTCCAGATCCCGACCGGGCGGGTGGTCGAGGTCGGCACACAAGTCACGATCTAGGGTCCACGATCCAGCGTTTCTGCGCAGCATCTAACCCGTTTCGGACGCTTGATTTTCTCCGCGCAAGAGGCGACTTTGCGGCCCGGACCGGCGAGCCGCGCGACGCTCGCCAACTGATGTCGGGAGGATATTTCCGTGGCGGACCACAAGGTGGAAGATTTGTTTCCGGACGAGGTGTCAAAGGGCATAGCGGAAGGCCGCTATCTCCTGGTCGACGTCCGCGAGCCCAATGAGGTTGCTGTCGAGGCCTATCCCGATGGCGTCGTGGTGGCGCTGTCGACCTTCGATCCGGCAGCGATTCCCGATCCGCAGGGCAAGCAGGTGGTGTTCGCCTGCCGCTCCGGCAAGCGCTCGGTGACGGCCTCGCTGGCCGCCCAGGCCGCGGGCTTGCCTTACGACAAGCATCTGGCGGGCGGCATCATCGGCTGGAAGGCGGCGGGACTGCCGACCAAGACGGGCGGCTGATCCCTGACATGACCTCCATGAACAAGGTCTTCGCAGACCTTCCCGTCACGATCTTCGAGGCGATGTCGCAGGCTGCGCGCGACAACAACGCCATCAATCTCGGCCAGGGCTTTCCCGACGATCCCGGACCGGAGGACATCCGCCGCGCCGCCGCGGATGCTTCCGTCAACGGCTACAACCAGTATCCGTCGATGATGGGCATCCCGGAGCTTCGTCAGGCGATCGCATCGCATTACGGTCATTGGCACGGGCTCAAGCTCGATCCGATGACCGAGGTGATGGTCACCTCCGGCGGCACCGAGGCGCTGACATCCTCGATCCTCGCGGTGGTCGAGCCGGGCGACGAAGTGGTCTGCTTCCAGCCGGTCTATGATTCCTATTTGCCGATCATCCGCCAGGCCGGCGGCATTCCGCGGCTGTTGCGGCTCGAGCCGCCGGAATGGCGGCTCAACGAGGAGATGCTGCGCAGCGTCTTCAACCACAAGACCAAGGCGGTGCTGTTCAACAATCCGCTCAACCCGGCCGCCGTGGTCTATCCGCGCGAGGACCTCGAGCTGCTGGCGCGGTTCTGCCAGGAGTTCGACGTGGTCGCGATCTGCGACGAGGTCTGGGAGCATGTCGTGTTCGACGGCCGCGAGCATATCCCGTTGATCACGATCCCGGGCATGCGCGACCGCACCATCAAGGTCGGCAGCGCCGGCAAGATCTTCTCGCTGACCGGATGGAAGATCGGCTTTGTCTGCGCCGCGCCGCCGCTGCTACGGGTTGCCGCCAAGGTGCACCAGTTCCTCACCTTCACGACAGCGCCCAACCTGCAAGCGGCTGTTGCGTATGGCCTCGGCAAGCCGGACGATTACTTCCTCGACATGCGCAAGGACATGGCGCGGAGTCGTGACCGCCTCACCAAGGGGTTGGAGAGCATCGGCTTTCCGGTGCTGAAGTCGCAGGGGACCTACTTCCTCACCGTCGATCTGTCGCCGCTTGGGCTCAACGAGACCGACGCCGAGTTCTGCTGGCGAATTGTGCAGGATTACAAGGTCGCGGCTATTCCAGTGTCGGCGTTTTACGAACAGGATGCGGTGACGTCGGTCGTGCGTTTCTGTTTCGCCAAGAAGGACTCGACGCTCGACACCGCGCTGGAGCGGTTGTCCGACGCGGTGCATCGTCGCAAGAGGTAGACCAGAATGCACAAGCAGAACCGTCGTCTCGTCAGCCTCGTCGGTACGGTCGCCGCGGTTCTGTTGTTCGCTGCCTCTGCAAGTGCGGAGGAGCGCACGGTCAACTTCTACAACTGGTCGAACTACATGGCGCCGGGAGTCCTTGAGGACTTCACCAAGGAAACCGGCATCAAGGTCGTCTACGATACGTTCGACGCCAATGAGACGCTGGAGACGCGGCTGCTCGCCGGCAAGTCGGGCTACGACGTCGTGGTGCCGACCGGGTATTTCCTGCAGCGCCAGATCACCGCAAAAGTGTTCCTGAAGCTCGAGAAGTCGAAGCTGCCGAACCTCGCCAATGCGTGGCCGGTGGTGACCGGTGAGCTCGCCACCTACGATCCCGGCAACAATTACGGTGCCAACTACATGTGGGGCACCACCGGCATCGGCTACAACGTCAAGATGGCGGAGAAGATTCTCGGGCCTAATGCGAAGATCGACAGCTGGGACATGGTGTTCAAGCCGGAGAACCTCGCCAAGTTCAAGGATTGCGGCATCCACATGCTGGATTCCGCCGACGATATCCTGCCGGCGGCGTTGAGCTATCTTGGCCTCGATCCGAACTCGACCAAGCAGGCCGACCTCGACAAGGCCGCCGATCTCGTCATCAAGATCCGGCCCTATGTTCGCAAATTCCATTCGTCCGAATATCTCAGCGCGCTGGCCTCGGGCGAGATCTGCTTCGTGGTTGGATGGTCGGGCGACATCATGCAGGCGCGCAGCCGGGCGGCGGAAGCCAACACCGGCGTCGAGATCGGCTACACGATCCCGAAGGAGGGCGCGCAGATGTTCTTCGACAATCTCGCGATCCCCGCCGATGCCAAGAATGTCACTGAGGCCTATGAGCTGATCAACTACCTCTACCGACCCGAGGTCGCGGCGAAGAACTCGAACTTCCTGTCCTACGCCAACGGCAATCTGGCGAGCCAGAAGCTGATCGATCCGAAGATCTTCAACGACAAGAACATCTATCCCGACGAGGCGATGCAGAAGAAGCTGTTCGTGATCACGGCGCGCGATCCGGCGACGCAGCGGATCATCAACCGGCTGTGGACCCGGGTGAAGACCGGACGCTAGGGCCGGGTGCGCGCGCCAAGGCAATCATGTGCTATGCGCCCGACGTACTGAGATATTTCAGACGTTCACAAGTTAAATCGAGCAGTTACAACAGCTGATTGGACACCAGTGTACGTGTGTGTCCGATAGCCATCGATGTTCGTTGCGATTCCCGCAGAAGCAAAGATGCCCAGTCAGCTGATTCATTTTGTCCGTGACGATCTCGAGTTTATTGCGGGCCGAGCGCTGGAGACTCCGATACGATCTTGCGCCGCGTTGGACGCGGCGACTGGGCGAACAATCTTCATCAAAGACGAGACCGTTCAGTATGGCGGTTCGTTCAAGTTTCGAGGAGCAATTCTCGGAACGAGAAACGCTGCGCGAGGAGTTGTCGCCGCAGGATCTGGAAATTTTCCGATTGCAGTTGGCCTGGCCGCTCAGGCTCTGGACAAGCCTGCTTGTTTGATCATGCCCGCGGACGTAGCGGCCTTCAAAAGGAGCAGGCTCGAGAAACCGGAGCTGAGATAAAAATCGTCGAGCGATCGGAGTTGGTCGATTGTGCGCGAATGGACGCCCGTCAACGCGGTTGGCGTAACCTGCACGCTTTCGAAGACGTCGAGATGATTGCCGGAAGCTATACCGTGGGTTCGGAGATCGCAGCTGCCATTCAAGCAAATGGCCCAGCGTCCGATGCAGTGATCGTTGCCTGTGGCGGTGGCGGGCTGGCCGCCGGTGTTGCCCTTGCTTTGCGTTCTTGGTCCATTCCGGCAGCAATCTATGTTGCCGAACCGGAGACCCACCAACGCTACGCGCGCGCCCGCGAGATTGGAATGCCGGTCCGGATTGATCCTCCCGGAGAGACGCTATGTGACGCCCTGCGCTCCCGCCAGATCGGAGCGCGGGCCTTCGAAATTCTGCAACGATCGAATGTTCAGGTGTGCGCCGTGAACGACGAATCTGTGCAACGCGCTGCCGGGCTGCTTCTTGGAACATGCGGTATCCGGGTCGAGCCCAGCGGCGCCTTGGCGATGGCGGCAGTCTTGGGAGGCGTCGTCGACAGCGAGTTATCGCGTGTATGGGTAGTCGCTTGCGGAGGGAACGTACCGTCGCCTGGACGCGAAGGTCTGTCACGCCAATAGCGGACCGCTACCGCCAGCGCCGGTGCAGCCAGAGCCACTGATCCGGATACTCGCGGACCCAGCCCTCGACGACGTCGGTGATCGCCTGCATCGTGCCCTGGATATCGATCTCGCCGGATGCGTCGAACACCGGCTTCACTTCCTCGGAGACTTCGCCGCGGAAACGGCCGTCGGGCAGGCGAATGATCCGCGTGCCGTGGATCGGGCAGTCGATCTGCCGGCGCAGGCGCGCCAGCAGCGGGTTCGCCGTGGTCTTGCGGCCGAAGAAAGTGACGGGGACGCCGTTGGTCAAATACTGGTCGACCAGCATCGCAACGTGCTGGCCGTCTTGCAGGGCCTTTGCCAGCTTGAGCGGCGCGTCCCGGCCGGCCGGGACCAGCGTGCCCAAATTGACGGCTCGGATCCGTTCGATGGCGCGGTCGGCGGCTTCGATGTTCGGTCGCCGGAACAAGACGACGGCTTCGAGCCCGTGCGCCGCGGCAGCGAGCGGAGACAGCTCCCAGTTGCCGAGATGCGCGGCAAAGAACAGCGCCGGTTTGCCGTCGTCCCGCAGCTGATCGAACAATTGCTTGCTGCGTCCGGAGAATTCGACCCGGCCGGGCTTGTCGGGATGCGCGGGGTCGTGGTCCCAGATGCGATCGAGATGCGCAAATTCGGCACCGATGCGGCCGAGATTGTGCCAGACCCCCGTGAGAATTGTCTCGATCTCTTCCGGTGACTTCTCGGGGAAGGCCGCCTTGAGGTTCTCGCGGCCGATGCGATCCTCGCGCAGCCGGCGGCCGATGAAATGCGCGGCCTGACCGAAGAAATTTGCGGTCTTGTCCGGATCGAAATAGCGGGTGGTTCGCAACAGGCCGGTCGTCAGCGCGCCGATCGCAACGCCGGCCACGGGCTTGGCGGCATCGCGGAGGCGCGCCCTGGTACGAAGGAGCAGGCGTTTCATCTGATGAGGCGAGGGCGCTAAGCCGGCTCGCGCGTCAGGATCAGCGAGGCGTTCTGCCCGCCAAACCCGAACGAGTTCGACATCACGGCGGTCACCTTGGCGTCGCGCGCCTTGTTGCCGACCACGTCGAACGGGATCGCGGGGTCGGGCACCTCGTAATTGATCGTCGGCGGAATCCGCTGATGCTCGAGCGTCAGCAGCGAGAAGATCGCCTCGACCGCGCCGGCGGCCGAGATGGTGTGGCCAACCATGGATTTGTTCGACGACACCGGAATGTTCGGCGTGTGCTCGCCGAACACGGCTGCGGTCGCCAGATATTCCATCTTGTCGTTTTCCGGCGTCGAGGTGCCGTGCGCATTGATGTGGTCGATCTGGTGCGGCTCCATGCCCGCATCAGCAAGCGTCTTGCGCACGCAGCCGATCGCCGGCTTGCCGTCGGGGGCCGAGCGGGTGCGGTGGAAGGAGTCGGTCAGCTCGCCGCAGCCGGCGACGACGCCCAGGATGCGCGCGCCGCGCGCCATCGCGGCCTCATAGCTCTCCAGCACCAGGGCGCCGGCGCCTTCGGCCATCACGAAGCCGTCGCGGTTCTTCGAGAACGGTTTTGAGGCGCCCTGGGGCGGATCGTTCTGGGTCGAGAGCGCCGAGAGCAGCGAGAAACGCACCATGGCTTCCGGATTCACCGAGCCGTCGGTCGCAATGCACAGCGTCGCATCGGCTTCGCCGCGGCGGATCGCCTCGACGCCGAGCTGGATCGCGGTCGCGCCGGACGCGCAAGCCGTCGAGAGCGAGATCGGCGAGCCCTTGGTGCCGAAGGTCTCGGCGAGGTTGAGCGCGACGGAGCCGAAGGTGAACCGGCGATGGAAATGCGCAAACTTGCCGCCGCTGCAGGTCGCCAGATAGTCGATGATTCCAAAGTCTTTGGTCGGGACGGAGCGCGCGACCTCGAGCCGCTGCGGCCACTCGGTCTCGATCGGCGCGACTGCCAGAAACAGCGGGCCGGGGAAGTCGCCCTTGCTGCCGATGCCGGATTGCTCCAGCGCTTCCTCGGTCGCAACCTCGGCCAGACGCTGCGACAGGCTGGTCGAGGAGAACGGGTCGACGGTGACGAAATCGACGGCGCCGGCCATCGTCGTCTTCAGGCTGTCGATCGGGAAGCGCGTCACGGTCCTGATGCCGGACTCGCCCGCGGTGAGACGCTTCCAATTGTCGGTCTTGCCGCCGCCGAGCGACGTCACGATTCCCATGCCGGTCACGACAACGATCGGTCGGCCGAATTTATCGCGTGGTGCTGTCATGGTTTCCCCGTCGGTACTTGCGCCGGACTTAAAGCGCGATGAGCCTCATCGCGCTTTAGCTATTTGTTTGAGCATGATCTCCGCGCAAACGCTACGCGTTTGTCGCGAGGGAAAACCGCTTCACACTTTTCCGGACCATGCCCTAACTGACGGCCTCGACCAGTGCCATGCCTTCGCCCTGCCAGTGGCCGACCCCCAACACGACAATCTGGGTTGGCGCTTCGGTCTTTTCAACCTCCAGCCCGGTCGGATCGTTGGCCGGATAGAGCGCGCCGCGCGAGATCGACAACGCTGCCAGCGCCAGCCCGAGCGGGAACTGCGCCTCCATGGTGTGCCCAAAGGTCGTTCCGGTGGCGCGCACGGCGAGACCGGGGTGCTGACCGAGGAATGCGCGCTCCTCAGTGGTCGCGGGCTCGGCGCCGGTCGCGCCCGTGATCAGCATGGCGTTGTCGTCGCTGACGCCGAGCTTCGGCCACATCGCTTGTAGCGATTTCGTCACGGCGCCGGGCTCCTTGCGCTTGGCAAGATCGGCGACCACCCTGGTCAGCCTGGCGTAGGGCTTGGCGCCGCGGGCCTCGGCGTGCTCGCGCGACTCCATCACCAGGAAAGCGCCGGCAGAGCCGATCGCGAAGCCCGGGTTGTTCCTGCGGGCCCATACCGCGCTATGCCGATCCTTGAGGGCGAAGTCGCCAAACGTGTAGAGCATCAAGAGGTCGCCGCGATCGCCATTATGCGCCGCGCCGACCAGCGCGATGTCGCTCTGTCCGGCGCCGATGCGCGCGACTGCGATCCGCGCAGCGTCGATGCTTGAGGCTTCCTCGCCCATGAAGGTGCGCGATGTCCCGCACACGCCGTGAACGATCGCGATGTTGCCGGCAAGCAGATTGGAGAGCTGCGCAAGGAACAGCGTCGGGCGCAGTTCGTTCATCAGCTTTTCGTTGAGGAGGGCAGGCGGCAGCTTGCCCTGCGCATCGGCGTTCATGATCGCCAGGTCGACATTGAGGTCACGCTCGCCGCCACCGGCTGCGATGATCATGTCCATCCGCGACAGGATTTCCTGATTGCCTTTGACGCCGGCGGAATCGAGCGCCAGCCCGGCGGCATAGGTGCCGATGCGCTGCCACATCTCCATCTGGCGCTGGTCGCCCTTCTTCGGGATCTGGGCGTCGAAGCTGACCGGGGCGATCGGATGGATCACGTAGGGCGCGAGACGCTTCTCGTCGGCATTGACGCGCCGTTCGCCAAGCGCCTGCCAATGCGCGTCCAGCCCTTCGCCGAGCGAGGAGAGCAGGCCGACGCCGGTGATCCAGACTTCCTTCTCAGCCATTGGTCATTGCCTGCATCGGAAAGCCGATCTTGTTGGCCATCGCATCCATGTGCACACGCAAGTCCGGGTGAGGGAAGGGGATGTGGCGGAAGGTCAGCTCGGCATTGCACTTGAGCTCTTTGCCGACGCGAACCTTCGCCGAGGTCACGGCGAAGCCTGAACCTTCGTGTTCGATCTTGGCTTCGATCCTCAGGACCGAGCCGGGGCTGACGAAGCCGCGCATCTTGGCTTCCTTGACCATGGCGAGGAAAGGCATGCGCTCGAACTTGGTCAGACCGAGGATCAGCCAGCCCGAGCTCTGGGCCATTGCCTCGGTCAGCAACACGCCGGGCATGATCGGGTACCCCGGGAAGTGCCCCGCGAACACCGAGTGGCTCTCGGGCGGCACATCCGCCTCGACGACAATGGTTCTTGCGTCGAGGTCGAGGTCGACGATCCGGTCGATCAGCTGAAAAATTTCGAGCTGCATGATGGGCGATTACGAGCCCGTGCCCGTGCCCGCATTCTTGGCCGCAACCAACTCGTCGATGCGGTCGGCGAGATTCTTCAGCACGAAGTACTGCTCCGTCGTTGCCTTGCCGTCGTTGACCTCCTGGGTCCACTTCTCGAGCGGCATCTTGATGCCAAAGGCCTTGTCGATGGCAAAGGCGATGTCGAGGAAGTCGAGGCTGTCGATTCCCAGATCGTCGATCGCGTGGCTCTCCGGCTTGATCGTGTCGCGCGGGATGTCGCAGGTCTCCGCGATAATGTTGGCGATCTGCTCGAATGTGGAGGACATCATTAAGCCTTTGATATATTGAAGGTAATTCCGGGACTCTCGGAGGAGGCGGGCGCGTTGCCCCGGAATGCCCTTATTGCTGCTGCCGGAGTCGTGTGCCCGTATATCGGAGCAGGGCCGTTAGTTCAATGGAGCTTGGCCGGCCTGGCAAGGGCGGTTTTTGGGCAGGGTTCCGGCCAGCCTAGTTGCGCGGCATCACCGTAATCTTCGCGCAATCGCGGCGGCCCATCAGCACGCAGTCCTGGGTCTTGCGCAAATCGGCGATGCTCATGGCCAGCCAGATACCGATTGCGGTGAGCGCCACGGTGAAGGCGAAGGCGGCGATATTGGCGAGCATGCGCTGGCGGAAATCGTCCGGCTCCTCGCGCGGCTTCTCATAGCGAGAGAGATCGTTGGCAACGGAAGCGGGACGGGGCGATCGGATCGGCTGCTCGCGCTTGCCGGGCGGCTGCGCCGAGGTGCGCGGCCGGAATTTGAGCACCACGTGCTCGTCATCCGAGGAAATTGGCCGCTGCGTCTTCACTGTTGTCAGTCCGGTCGCGTCGCCGCTTATCTCTAGCATGTTCGCCGCGCTTCACATCTAAAATCTTGGTGCGCGCAGAGGTGGTATTCATCCTTCGATCGTCTCGTGGAACCGACTGTAATCGATCCTGAGACGGCCGTCGTCGGTCGCGCGCAAAATTTCCGCATAGCGATGGCCGAAGCGGATGTCGGAATGTTCGTACGATTTTCGCGCATGCACAGTTTGCGCTGCAACGTCGTCATAGCCGGATACGATGAGGCCGAGCCCGGCATTGACGGCTTCCAGGTCCGCGGCGCCGAGGCCGTGGAGCGGGCTGTCCTGGTCGATGACATGAAACAGGGTCCAGCTCAGCGCCAGCGCCGGGCTTTCGCTGCGCACCAATGGCAGCTCGTAGAACCGGCGATAGGCCATGCCTTCCTTGCTGACGCCGCTCTTGAACAGCCACAGCCGCGCGGTGGCATTGGCGATGATGTTGTGCCGCTCATTGGCGAGACGGATCATCAGCGTCAGCTGTCCCTCATGGTTTGAGATCACGGGACTGTCGGCGAACAGCAGCCGCGCGCTCGGCCGCGAGAAGCGGGCGAAGATCAGCCCGGTCATCAGCGACATCGAGAAGATGCCGGTGAAGAGTTCGATGGTGGCGATGAAGTGCCCGTAATGCGTCTGCGGGTGCATGTCGCCGTAGCCGGCGGTCGAAAGCGTTTCGATGCTGAAATAGAGGTAGTCGATGTATTGGCCGTTGGGCACGTTAGCGATCGGATGATCGCCGAGCCAATAGAACAAGGCGAACACGGCGTTGAATACGACGAACACCAATGCTGCACCGCCGATAAAGGCGGGCCAGGATGCCGTCATGCAGCGATGACTTATGTCTGCCCAGAAACTGAGCTCCAACCCCTCGGTCACGACCTCGCGGTTGCCGAAGCGGACCGTGCGGGCCTTCACGCGATCGTTTGCTCTCAAAGCCATCCGCCGAACCGGCTCTTTCACCTGTCTGCGACATCATGACATAATGGAACCTATTCCGGAGTGCCGGTCAAACGGGAGCACACATCATGGCCCATACGCGCGAGCCCTACGTCAAACCGGTCCCGATCATGTCGCTGCGACCGACCCAGATGACGGTCGGCATGCATGAGGTAAAGGAGAAGCGGAAGCGCTGGCGCGAGCACAAGTCCGACAAGAAGCGTGCCGAGCTTCTGGGCAAGCACATGATCCCGGTCGTCCATGGTCCCGACGATCGCTATTACGTGGTCGATCACCATCACATGGCGCGGGCGCTGCACGAGGAGGGCGTCAAGGACATCCTGGTCACCGTGATCGGCGATCTCACGATGGTCGAGCGTGACGTGTTCTGGGGCGTGATGGACAACAAGCGCTGGGTCTACCCTTACGACTCCAGGGGCGAGCGCCGGCACTTCAGGGACATTCCGAAATCGATCAAGGATCTCAAGGACGATCCGTTCCGCAGCCTTGCCGGCGAGATGCGCCGGGCCGGCGGTTTCGCCAAGGACACGACGCCGTTCAGCGAATTCCTGTGGGCCGATTTCCTGCGCCGTCACATCCCGCGCAAGACGGTGGAGAACAATTTCGCCAAGGCGCTGGAGAAGGGGCTGGCGCTCGGCCGCAGCGGGGGAGCGGTCTATCTGCCCGGCTGGTGCGGCCCGGCGTCTGACGACTGACCGGGCGCGGCCTCCGGCTTGTGCTGGTCCTCCTTGCCGCCGAGCGCGTGGTGCAGCCAGCGCTCGGTGCGCTTGCCGAAGGTGAGCAGCAGGAATGCCAGCACGAGTGCGGTTGCAACGATCGGCCAATGTCCGGCGCCGCAGACGATCCCGATGCATGCGGCAAAGAATGCACATGCGGCGCTGGTCAGGCCGCGGACCTGAAAGCGGTCGCCCTGCCGCACGATGACGCCGGCGCCGAGAAACCCAATTCCCGTCAGCACGCCCTGGATCACGCGGCTCACCGCATCGGTGAACTGGCCGGGCGCGGCGGCTTGCAAGGCCAGCAGCACGACCGTGGCGGTCGAGAGGCTGACGAGACCCAGCGTCTTCAGGCCGATCGGCTTGCCGCGCAGGTCGCGGTCGAGCCCGATCGCGCTGCCGGCAAGGGTCGCCACGCCGAGGCGCAGGATGATCTCGCTCCAGTCCGTCACCGCGCCCTCTATTTCGGCTGCCGGCCGAGCATGTAGAATTCGGCGTTCGGCCGCATGCCGGTGACGTTCGCGAGCCGGTTCGACAGCGCGAAGAAGGCCGCAACCGCGGCGATGTCCCAGACGTCGTCGTCGCTGAAGCCGTGGGCGGCGAGCGCCGCGAAGTCGGTCTCCGCGACCTCCTCGGCCGTGCGGCTCACCTTCATGGCAAAGTCGAGCATCGCGCGCTGCCGCGGCGTGATGTCGGACTTGCGGTAGTTGACCGCGATCTGGTCGGCGATCTCAGGATTCTTGGCGCGGATGCGCAGGATCGCGCCGTGGGCGATCACGCAATACTGGCACTGGTTGGCGGCGCTGGTCGCCACCACGATCATCTCGCGCTCGGCCTTGGAGAGGCCGGAGTCCTTCTCCATCAGCGCGTCGTGATAAGCAAAGAACGCGCGAAACTCGTCGGGGCGATAGGCCAGGGTGAGGAATACGTTCGGCACGAAGCCGGACTTCTCCTGCACCGCCAGGATGCGGGTGCGGATATCCTCGGGGAGCTTGTCGAGAGCGGGCGTCGGGAAGCGCTTTGCGGTCGGCTGCGTCATGAGATGGTTCCGGCATGCCGCGGGAACGCGGCGTCAGGCGAAACCATAGTGGATGACGGGTCCGGCGCAAGGCGCATCGGCGCCTTGCGCGATCCCGCTAGCGCAGCGGCTTCTTCAGCAGCGAGAAGCGATCCGGATCGAGGCCCAGCGAAGGCTGCAGCATCGGCGCCTCGGCCGGCGCCATCGTGCGCGGCGGCGCAGGCGAGGTGAGGCTGGAGTTGAGGCCGGGGTCGTTCGGCGCGGTATCGCGATGCGAGGTGGCGCCGCGCCAGCGTTCCAGCACGGCGCTGACGAAATGCAAATCATGCCCGGCGGTGACCGACGGCACGGTTGCGATGGTGGCCTCGCCGCGCGGCAGCTGGTGCGGCGGCACCTCCTTGAAGCGCAGCCGGGTCGGCAACGCCACGCCTTCGCCGAACGCCAGCACTTCGCGGGTGCCGAGCGAGGGCACGAACGACAGCAGATTGGCGGCCGCGTCCGAGACCGCGGAGCGCAGCAGCGCCTGGTCGCGGTCGTTGGCAAGGCGCATCGTGAACAGCGTGTTGCACTGGGAGATGATGGTCGCGTCGAGCTCGGCCGGACGCTGCGTGATCAGGCCGAGATAGACGCCGTACTTGCGGCCTTCCTTGGCGATGCGCGACACCGCCTTGCGGGTCGGCCCGAACCCGATATTGCGGTCGGCGGAGGCGTAGCGGTGCGCTTCCTCGCAGACGAACAGCATCGGCGACACGCCGTCGCTCCACAGCCCGAAATCGAACGCCATGCGGCACAACACCGACACCACGGAATCGACGACCTCGGCGGGGAAGCCCGCGAGCTGCATGATGGTCATCGGCTTGCCGTTGGCGGGCAGGCGGAACAGATGGCTGATCACCTCGGCCATGGTGTCGCCGCCGACGTTGGCATTGTCGAACATGAAGGCGTAGCGCGGATCGTTGCGCACCGCGTCGATGCGCGAGATCAGCTTGTGATAGATGATGCGCGAGGAGCGGTTCTCCAGCTTGCCCATGCGCTCGTCGATCAGCGAGATCAGGTCGACCAGGCGATAGGGCACCGGCGTATCGACGGTGTAGCCGACCTGCTTGGGGTCGACGCGCTTCAGCCCGAGACCGACCCGGTCGGAGTTCTGGTACTGGGTGTAGAGGCCCTTCGCCATCGGAATCACTTCGGCGAGGATGTCGAGCTCTTCAGCCACGCCGGGGCGGCCGCCGAACAACACGTCGACGATCTCCTCGAAGTTGAACAGCCAGAACGGCAGCTTGAGGTTTCGCGGGTTCAGCACCTGGGCGCGCTCGCCGAAGCAGCGGCCGTATTCATTGTGCACGTCGAGCAGGAAGATGCGCAGGTTCGGCCGCGATTTCAGGATCTCGTTGAGCAGCAGCGAGACGCCGGTGGATTTGCCGACGCCGGTCGAGCCGAGCACCGCGAAGTGCTTCGAGAGCATTTCCTCGACGTCGACATAGGCGATGACCGAACGATCCTGCTGCAGCGTGCCGACATTGATCTGGTCCGAGCCGCTCGGCGCATAGACCGTGCGCAGCTCCTGGTTCGTGATCAGGTCGGTGCTGTCGCCGATGGTCGGATAGTGGGTGACGCCGCGCTGGAATTTCGGGCGGTCGCCGCCAAGGATTTCGCCGAGCAGGTCGACGGAAGCGGTCGCCATGTACTGGTCGGACGGCGGCAGGTGCTCGCACGACACTTCGGTGATCATGGCGACGATGACCGAGCTCGCGCAGCGGATGCTGACGAACCGGCCGACGGTCGCGCGCATTTCTGAAAGTTGCATCTGGCCGCCGGCCAAAAGCCCAACCCGGGCCTGCGAGCCGCGCACAGAGATCACACGTCCGAAGGATGTCACAGTTCTCGCCTGGCTCGTTCTCGAAATCTAAATGTCCGGACCAATATGCCAGCCCGGGGCTGGAAAAACCGTTAAGTCGCCGGGGGTTCGTATCGGCTAAATCTACACCTTCCCGGTGACGATTTGTTTCTGTCGTGTCGTGAGATCGCGCCCTGTTGCGCGCTCCGGCGGCGAAATCGTCGCTTTCCGGCACAGCCGCGATTGTTTCGCGGTTTTGCCGTTAACGCCGCATTCACCATCTCCGAGGAGTGAGCGGCGGCTCCGTAGGTTTACGGAGACTGCGGTGCGATTGGCCGCGCGCCGTGTCATGGTATCGTGTAACCGATTGCTAACTGCGACTTGTAACGTCCTTTCCATTTGTGCCGCGTAACGATGCCGCGCTCGGGGAGAGATCAGCGTGCGCATCGAACACCGCAATTCATCGTCAGGGAATGTCGACGACGGCTCGACCAAGGGGCTGGCGTTCTGTGCCGGCATGCTCGTGGGCAGCCTGCTCGGAAGCGCGACCGCGCAGTGGAGCGAGCGCGAAGGCCTGTTGATGGCGGCATTTGCGATCATGGCCGTGATCGTCTTCCTGTTGCTGAAGCGGCACCAGGTCTCGGACGACCGGCTCGCCGCGGAACGGCGCAATCTCACGACCGCCGTGAACAACATTCCGCAGGGGCTCGTGCTCTACGATGCGTCGGCGCGCATCATCATCTGCAACCGTCCCTATATCGAGATGTTCGGGCTCTCGCCCGATATCGCGAAGCCGGGCTGCACCATGCAGCGGCTGATCGCGCACCGTCAGGAGACCGGCTCGTTCGATGGCGACGTCGAGGATTTCTGCGATACCATCATCGGCAACGTGAAGCTTGGCCGGGCCACGCGTCAGCTCACGCGCGCGCCGGGCGGGCGCGCGATCGAGATCGTCAACAAGCCGCTGCCGGAAGGCGGTTGGGTGGCGACCATCGAGGATGTCACGGAGCGCACGCGCACCGAGAACAGGATCGCCTACATGGCGCATTATGATGCGCTGACCGATCTGCCGAACCGTGTGCTGTTCCGCGAGCGCCTGGAGCGGGCGCTGAAAGCGCTCCGGCCCGACGAGCAGCTCGCGGTCATGTACATCGACGTCGACGAGTTCAAGAGCGTCAACGACGCGCTCGGCCATCAGATCGGCGACGAACTGCTCAGGGCGATCGCCGATCGCCTGCGTTCCTGTCTCGCGGAGGGCGATGTCGCGGCGCGGCTCGGCGGCGACGAGTTTGCCGTCATCCAGACCGCCATCCGCGACCAGACCCAGACCATGCAGCTGCTGGCCGCCATCTATCAGGCGATCCGCCAGCCGGTCGACTGCAGCGGGCATCTGATCACCACCGATGCGAGCATCGGCATCGCGGTCGCGCCCGCCGATGGCCTCGACCTCGATCAATTGCTGCGCAACGCCGACCTCGCGCTCTATGGCGCGAAGAGCGACGGCCGCCGCACCTACCGGTTCTTCGAGACCGGCATGGATGCGCGCGCCAAGGCGCGGCGCAGTCTTGAGCTCGAGCTGCGCCAGGCGATCGCCGACGGCAACTTCGAGCTGCATTATCAGCCGCTGCTCCATCTCGAGGACAGCCGGGTCAGCTGCTGCGAGGCGCTGCTGCGCTGGCGTCATCCCGAACGCGGCATGATCTCGCCGGCGGATTTCATCCCGGTCGCCGAGGATACCGGTCTGATCAACGACATTGGCCACTGGGTGCTCAACACCGCGTGCCGGGAAGCGGTGAACTGGCCGGAACATATCCACGTCGCCGTCAACGTGTCTCCGATCCAGTTCAAGAGCCAGACGCTGGCGCTGAACGTCGCCGCCGCGCTGGCGGCGTCCGGGCTCGCGCCCTCGCGGCTCGAACTCGAAATCACCGAGGCCGTGCTGATCCGCGACGACGAGGCCGCGCTCGATATCCTGCATCAGCTGCGTGAGCTCGGCGTCCGCATCGCGCTCGACGATTTCGGCACCGGCTATTCGTCGCTGAGCTACCTGCAGCGCTTCCCCTTCGACAAGATCAAGATCGATCGTGCGTTCATCAAGGATCTCGCCGGGGCCGGCGCGTCGTCCACGATCGTCCAGGCCGTCGTGAACATTGCCGCCGCCAGCGACATGACCACGACCGCGGAGGGCGTCGAGACCGAGCAGCAGCGCAACATGCTGCGCATCCTCGGCTGCACCGAGATGCAGGGCTATCTGTTCAGCCGGCCGGTGCCGGCCGCTGACGTCCGCAAGCTGCTGTCGTCGCATCGCGAGAAGGCCGTTTCGGTCGCCTGACCGCCGGCCTCGATCGCTTTCACTGGTGTGATTCCGGCCGCGGACTGCCGCGCGGGCGCCGGCCATCGCGTCGATATGCACGCCGAATAATTTGTTGACGAGACCTAATCCTTTGTACACTAGTACAAATCGACGCGCCGCCGCCCGCCCGAGCGAAAAGACGTCGATCCGGCCGTCGCGGAAGGAGACCGCCCCATGCAGCCGGAACCGATCTTCGATCTCGCTCATCTCGGGCACATGGAGCTGCTGACGCCGAAGCCAGACGAGAGCCTGAAATTCTTCGTCGACGTGATGGGCATGACGGTCAGCGGCCGCAACGGCGAGTCGGTCTATCTGCGCGGCTGGGATGACTATGAGCGCTATTCGCTGAAGCTCACCGCGTCGAACAATTCGGGGATGGAGCACATGGCGCTGCGGGCCCGCAGTCCGCAGGCGTTGGAGCGCCGCGTCGCCGCGCTGAAAGGCTCGGGCTTCGATATCGGCTGGATCGATGGCGACATGGGGCAGGGACCGGCGTTCCGCTGCCGCGATCCCGACGGCCACGTCATCGAGATCTATTACGAGACCGAGTGGTACGAGGCGCCGGCCGAGCTGAAGCCCGCGTTGAAGAACCAGGCGCAGCGCTTTCCGGCGCGCGGCGTCAATGTCCGCCGGCTCGACCATCTCAATTGTCTTGCGGTCGATATCAAGGCCAACCGCCTGTTCTTCGAGAACTACCTGGGATGCCGCACCACCGAGCAGATCGTGCTCAACGACGGCACCGAAGCCGCGATGTGGATGACGATGTCGAACAAGAGCTACGACTTCGCCTACACGCGCGACCACTACGGCAAGCGCGGCCGGTTCCACCATGTCACCTACGCGCTCGACAGCCGCGAGGAGATCCTGCGCGCTGCCGACATCTTCCTCGAACACGGCGTGCATATCGAGACCGGGCCGCACAAGCACGCGATCCAGCAGACCTTCTTCCTCTATGTCTATGAACCCGGCGGCAACCGCGTCGAAGTCGCCAACGCCGGAGCGCGCCTGATCCTCGCGCCGGACTGGAAGCCGATCGTGTGGACCGAGGAGGAGCGCAAGAAGGGACAGGCGTGGGGGTTGAAGACGATCGAGTCGTTCCACACCCACGGCACACCACCGGTGAAAGATTAGAGCGCGCGTTCGCCCGGCCGCCGCGCAATCGGCACGCTTGGCACAGTGCATCTCATTGCGGAATGCAGCACTGCGCATTGCAGCCTTGCCTCGCCTCGGCCGTTTGGTGTTAGGCTGCACCTCGTAACGTCAGAGGAAAACGTCGATGAGCGAACACACGACGGACAAGCGCGCGCGAGAGGCGTCTCGCAGGCAATTCCTTCAGGCGGGTGCAGCACTGGCCGGTGGCTCCGCGATGGCGGGAGTTGCCGGTTCTACCGCGCTTGCCGAACAGGGGAATAATCTTCCGCCCAATGTGCCGGAATGGATGAAAGCGCCCGGCGAGGCGATGGGAAGCCAGCCCTATGGCACGCCGTCGGTTCACGAGAAGGGCGTCGTCAAGAACATCTCGAAGACGCTGCCGCAATATATCTCCGCCTCGGGCCGCACGCCGTTGCAGGAGCTCGACGGCATCATCACGCCGAACGGCCTGTTCTACGAACGCCACCATGGCGGCGTGCCGACGATCGATCCGGCCGAGCACCGGCTGATGCTGCACGGTATGGTCGACCGCCCGCTGCTGTTCACGATGGAGGACATCCGCCGCTTTCCGTCGCAGTCGCGCATCCACTTCATCGAATGCTCCGGCAATCCGGTCTACACCAAGCCCTACGGCAAGACGGCCTCTGACCTTGTCGGCCTCGTGAGCTGCGCGGAATGGACCGGCGTGCCGCTCAAGACGGTGCTCGACGAAGCGGGGCTGCAGGCCGGCGCCAAATGGATCGTGGCTGAAGGCGCCGACGCGGCCGCATTGACGCGCTCGATCCCGATCGAGAAATGCCTCGACGACGCCATGCTGGTCTACAGCCAGAACGGCGAGCGACTGCGCCCGCAGCAGGGCTATCCGTTGCGGCTGTTGCTGCCCGGCTTCGAAGGCAACATGAACGTGAAATGGTTGCGCCGGCTCAAGGTGGTCGCCGAGCCGGCTTATTCGCGTGAGGAGACCTCGAAATACACCGACCCGATGCCGGACGGCACGTCGCGCGAATTCACCTTCTATATGGAAGCCAAATCGATCATCACGCGGCCGTCCGGCGGCCAGAAGCTGACCACGCAAGGCTTTCACGAGATCACCGGGCTTGCCTGGAGCGGTCACGGCAAGATCAAAAGCGTGGAGGTCTCGCTCGACGAGGGCAAGAGTTGGCAGCAGGCCGAACTCCAGGAGCCGGTGCTGACGCGCGCGCTCACGCGCTTCCGGCTGCCCTGGCACTGGGACGGCAGCCCCGCGGTGATCCAAAGCCGCGCCATCGATGAGACCGGCTACGCGCAGCCGACGTTGGCCGAATTGGTTGCGGTGCGTGGTCTCAACTCCTTCTACCACAACAACGCGATCTGGCCCTGGCGCATCGCTGCAAATGGCGAGGTGAGCAATGGCCAGGCGTAATGTAAAGGTCGCCGCTTGGGTGAGCGCGATCGCGATGTTCGGCATCGCCGCGCATGCCGAGGAGCGCTACGGCATCGGCCGGGCGGCGACGCCGGCGGAGATCGCCGGCTGGAACATCGATATCGGCCGCGACGGCGCGGCGTTGCCGCCAGGCAGCGGCAGCGTCGAGCGCGGCCGCATCGTGTTCAGCGAGCAATGCGCGGCCTGCCATGGCGACAACGGGCAGGGCGGCGTCGGCGATCGCCTGGTCGGCGGGCAGGGCACGCTGGCGAGCCCCAAGCCGATCCGCACGGTCGGCAGCTATTGGCCCTATGCCTCGACCTTGTTCGACTACATCCGCCGCGCGATGCCGCAGAACGCGCCGCAGTCGCTGAGCAATGAGGACGTCTACGCGGTGTCCGCCTACATCCTCAGCCTCAACGGCGTCGTCCCCGCTAACGCCGTGCTCGACGCGAAATCGCTCGCCGCCGTCAAGATGCCGAACCGCGACGGGTTCGTCTCCGACCCGCGGCCTGACGTGCATAACCGCTGAAGCGCGGGGCGGACGTCCCTCGCGAACCGCGGTTGGCGTGCCGCGCAGACGGCTGCCTCGCGGCATCGTGACTTGCTGGTCCCTGTGCCCGGACGGTGGTCGTCACCACATCGATCGCGGGCACAGGGACGGCGCTGCCGTCCTTGCACAGTCTCTTGGACTATTTTCAATCGATGCATCGGAGAGATCGTATGGCCGGACTCAAGGCCGTTGCAGCCGCTGTGCTGCTGGTGGGAATGACGTTCACGCCGGTCTTGGCCCAGATGTCGGAGCCGGCACTTTTCGACGCGCAGAATCCTGGGCGTAGCGCGATCAACGGCGGCGCCCTGACGCCGTGGGGCGAGGCTCAGCTGGCGGCGCAACAGGGCGGCAACCCGGCCAACGCCTATGGAGCGATACCGGCGGCGCCGTCCGCCTCCTGCGCCCGCTACCGTTCGTTCGACCCTGCGTCCGGCACCTTCCTTGGCCGGGACGGCCGCCGCCATCCCTGCCAATAAGGCCCCGCACACGCTTGGCGTAGTTCTTGGCCGTCGTTCTTGGCGGTGGATAAGCGCGCCGGCTGTCGCCTGGCGCCCGAACGACTGCGGGTCGGGCGCGTTATAGTCTGCCGATCGTGTCGGGTCCGCCGGACCCGAGCGGCGGAGGCACCTGACGTGACCGACACCCTGGCCGGTTTCTGGGACCGAAAGTCGACCTCGGACCTGTTGCGCGAGGCGGCGCGCGCGGACGGCGACGCCGAGACGCCGATCTTCAAGCGCTCGCTCTCGGCGCTGCAGCTGGTCACGCTCGGCATCGGCGGCATCATCGGCGCCGGCATCTTCGTGCTGACGGGCCACGCGGCCGCCGCCAATGCCGGTCCCGCGGTCACGCTCTCCTTCATGCTTGGCGCCGTCGCCTGCGCGTTCGCCGGCCTGTGCTATGCGGAGATGTCGTCGACCGTGCCGATCTGCGGCAGCGCGTACACCTATGCTTACGCGACGCTCGGCGAACTGATCGCCTGGATCATCGGCTGGGACCTGATCCTCGAATACGCGGTCGGTGCGATCGCGGTCTCGGTCGGATGGTCCGGCTATTTCGTCAGCTTCATGCGCGATTTCGGCATCAACCTGCCGCAGCAATTCACCTCGGCGCCGCTCGCCTACGACGTCAACAGCGGTGCGTGGTCGGCGACCGGCGCGGTCATCAACATCCCGGCGATGGCGATCATCGCCTTCGTCACCGCGCTGCTGGTGGTCGGCATTCGCGAGTCCGCGCGCTTCACCGGCTTCGTCGTGGTGGTGAAGCTCGTCGTGATCGCGTTGTTTCTCGCGACCGCCGCATCCTCGGTGTCGCTGGCGAACTGGGTGACGGCGGGCAATCCGGACGGCGCGCTGATCCCGCCGAATGCCGGCCCTGGCGCATTCGGCTGGTCCGGTGTGATCCGCGGCGCGGCGGTGGTGTTCTTCGCCTATATCGGCTTCGACGCGGTCTCGACTGCGGCGCAGGAGGCGAAGACGCCGGAGCGCGACATGCCGATTGGCATTCTCGGCTCGCTTGTGATCTGCGCCGCGCTCTATGTCGCGGTCGGCTTCGTGCTGACCGGCATCGTGCCATACGACAAGCTCAGCGTGCCCGATCCGATCGCGGTCGGCATCGATGCGATCGGCATCGGCTGGCTCGGTCCGTTCATCAAGCTCGGCATCCTGTTCGGGCTGACATCGGTGATCCTGATCATGCTGCTGGCGCAGCCGCGGATCTTTCGTGCCATGGCGCATGACGGGTTGCTGCCGGGCTTTGCCGCCAAGATCCATCCGCGCTTCCGGACCCCCTATGTCTCGACCATCTTCTCCGGCACCGTCGCCGCTGTTCTCGGTGGGCTGCTGCCGATCGGGCTGGTCGGCGAACTCGTCTCGATCGGCACGCTGTTCGCATTCACCGTGGTTTCGATCGGCACGCTGGTGCTGCGGCTGCGCGATCCGGAATTGCCACGCCCATTCAGGGCGCCGGCGATCTGGCTGGTGGCCCCGGCTGCCGCTGGGACGTCGCTGTTCCTGATGTTCGGCCTGCCGCTCGACACCTGGATCAGGCTCGCAGTGTGGCTCGTGATCGGGCTGCTGATCTATGCCGCCTATGGTCGTCGCCATAGCCGGCTGCGGGCGAGGGGTGGGGTGTAGATTGGCCGCAGCGAGGATTCGCTTTGTTCGCGACTTTGCGAGCCCGTTTCCGCGAAGAGATAGTCGTCCCTGCGAAAGCACTTGCCCCGTCATCCTGAGGTGCGAGCCTCTTCGGCGAGCCTCGAAGGATCGACGGCCACCAGCCGGGCCGTGCATCCTTCGAGGCTCGCTCCGCTCGCACCTCAGGATGACGGGTAAGTCTCGCGCACTGTCAAAGAGCATTGAGGACGTGGATCCGCATTCTCGCGACACGATCTGCCCGAGCTTTGCATCGCTTCGCCGACTGCCCGAACTGGCCACGCGAGCGAGGCGCAAGTTGCGTCCGATCCGTGGCCGGTCGAGTTCGGCCGGGGCTCAGCCGATCGCGTGCAGCGCGCGGCGGATCGCTGCGAAGATCGCCTCGATCTGGTCCTCGGTGATGATCAGGGGCGGTGAGATCATCAATGTATCGGCGGCGGCGCGGATCAAGATGCCGTCGTCATCGTAGCATCGCCTAGCGCATTCGGTGCCGCGCGCGCCGGCCGCGCCGTCGCGCGGCTTCAGATCGATCGCAGCCAGCAGGCCGATGTTCCTGACATCGATGACGTGGGGCACATCCTGCAATGCGTGCGCCGCCGCCTCCCAGGCCGGCGCGATGCGCCTGGCGCGGTCGAACAGGCCGAGGTCCTGATAGACGTCGAGCGCGGCCAACCCTGCCGCGCAGGCAAGCGGATGCGCCGAGTAGGTGTAGCCGTGGAACAGCTCGACGGTATTTTCCGGTCCGTTCATCAAAGCGGAATAGACTTTGTCGCTGACGATGACGCCGCCCATCGGCACGGCGGCATTGGTCATGCCCTTGGCGCAGGTGATGAGGTCAGGCGTCACGCCGAGCGCGTTGGCCGCGAACGGCGCGCCGAGCCGCCCGAAGCCGGTGATCACCTCGTCGAAGATCAGCAGGATGCCGTGCTGGTCGCAGATCTTGCGTAGCCGCTCGAGATAGCCTGATGGAGGCGGGTAGACGCCGCCCGAACCGGTCACGGGTTCGACGATCACGGCCGCGACGGTCGAGGGATCGTGGATCAGCAAGAGCTTGTCCAGCTCATCGGCGAAATGCGCGCCCCATGCCGGTTGCCCGCGCGAGAATGCGGTGTGCTCGGGATCATGGGGGAGCGACAGATGGTCGACCTCGGGCAGCAGCGGGCCGAAATCGCGACGGTGACGGTAGAGGCCGCTCACCGACAATCCGCCCCAGCCCATGCCGTGATAGGCCTTGGCGCGCGAGATGAAGCGGATGCGGCTGGCTTCGCCGCGGGCGCGGTGATAGCCGCGGGCGATCTTGAGCGCGGTATCGACCGACTCTGAGCCCGAATTGGTGAAGAATACGTGGTCGAGGCCTTCAGGCGTGATCTCGGTGATGCGTCCGGCGAGCTCGAATGCGGCCGGGTGGCTCATCTGGAACGAGGACACGAAATCGAGCTTCGCGGCCTGCGCCTGGATCGCCTCGACGATCCGCTTCTGGCCGTGCCCGGCGTTGACGCACCAGAGCCCCGCCATGCCGTCGAGAATGCGCCGGCCGTCCTGCGTGATGTAGTGCATGCCCTCGGCGCCGGTGAACAGCCGCGGGTTGGATTTGAACTGGCGATTGGGCGTCATCGGCATCCAGAACGGCTCCATCGCCTCGCGGGTGAGGGGCGTGTTCGTTGCCGCGGCGTGCGGTGAATGCATGGAGGCCTCCTGTTACTTGCTGTTGTTGATGCGGCGGCCGTTGGCCGGATCGTCGGTGACGCGTTTGACCTTTGAGGCGCCTTCGAGATGGCTGCGCATCAGCGCGGCCGCGGCCTCGCGCTCGCCGGCCTCGAGCCGGTCGAGGATCGCAAGATGCTCGCGGCAGTTCACCAGCACGCGCTGATAGCCAAAGGTCCAGTCGTAGTTCGCGAAGCTGCGCAGCCGGTTCTGCTGCTGCACGGCGACCAGCAGGAAGCGGTTGCCGGACGCGGCCGCCAGTCCTTCGTGGAAGGCTGCGTTCATCTCGAAGAAGGCGATGCTCGCGGTCTCATTCCAGGTTTGCCTGGTCGCGTCCTGATGACGCCGGCGCATCTCGGCGGCCCAGCCTGGGTCGAGCTGAAAGCCCGGCTCCAGCAGGGCGGCCGGCTCGATCAGCATCCGGTAGCGATAGCTTTCGGCGCGCGCCTGCGCGTCGGCGATGATCGGCTGAAATCGCCAGCCATGCCCGGGCTTGCGCTGCACCGCCGCGACCTCTGCAAGCTTGGCCAGCACCCGCTGCACCACCGGACGCGACGCGCCGTAGCGCTGCATCAGGTCGCGCTCGGAGACGTCGACCGGAAGACGGCCGCTGCGCCGGTCGCGCGCGATCGCAACGAACAGCCGGTCGGTATCTGCTGGCGCGGGCTTGCCTGGTGTCTTCGGCGCTGGCGGTGCCGTGTCCGTCACGAAGTAGCCGCGGCTTGCACCGACCCGTACGAGGCGGCGGCCTGCCAATAATTTCAGCGCCGCGCGCACCGGCGTGCGTGAAACCTGCAGCCGCTCCGCCAGCGCCACCTCGGCAAGTCGCGTGCCGGGCGCGAGTTTTTCCGCCCGGATCAGCTCCAGGATGCCCGCGGACAGTTCGCGCTGCAGGCGGCTCGGGGCTGCCTTCGCAATAGGCGCAGATTTTTGTTTCATGTACTCACAAAATACATTAGCCTTTGTGGAAACGCAAAAGGAAGTTGGCGCAAACGATGGTCGAACCCTTTCCCCTGATCGAGATTTCCGGTCCGCCTCATGAGCGTGGCAAGCAGTACGGCCGCCAGGCGGCCGATCGCATCCGCAAGGGCACCTCGCACTACTTCTCCCAACTCAAGGAGCTTTCGCTCGACGCCGCCGGCGTGGCCGAGCTGGTGCGCGACTATCTTCCGGTGATCGAGGCGTTCGAGCCTGATTATATCGAGGAGATGCACGGCATCGCCGAGGGCGCCGGCGTTCCGTTCGAGGATATCGTGCTGCTCAATGCCCGCACCGAGATCCTCAAGCTCGCCGAGCCCTCGGTTCGGGCGCGGCTGAAGACGCCCGACGAGCCCGACGGCTGCACCGGCGTCGTCGTGCTGCCGCAGGCGAGCGCGTCGGGGCGGCTGATCCACGCCCAGAACTGGGACTGGAAGCGCGAATGCGCAGAGACCGCCGTCGTGCTGAAGGTGCGCCGCGACGATGGTCCTGATCTGATGACCTTCACCGAGGCCGGCGCGCTCGGCCGCTGCGGCTTCAACGCGGTTGGTATCGCCATCACCGCGAATTATCTGCAGTGCGACCGCGACTATCGTCAAATCGGCGCGCCGCTGGCGCTGATCCGGCGCAAGGTGCTGGAGAGCGAGCATGTCGCGCTGTCGATGCGCACGGTCTATTGCACCAAGAAATCCGCCGCCAACAACATGATTGTCAGTCACCGCGACGGTGTTGCGATCGACTTCGAATGTGCGCCGGACGAGACCTTCCAGGTGCATCCCGATCGCGGGCTGCTGGTGCATGCCAACCATTTCGTCAGCCCGGTCGCGCTCGGCAAGCTCAAGGACACCGGCATCGCCAGCACGCCGGACAGCCTCTATCGCGACATCCGGGTCCGCGATTTGTTGCAGCCGCATCTCGGCGCCATCAGCTTCGAGACCGTGAAGTCGGCGCTGTTCGACGATTTCGCCTATCCATGGTCGGTGTGCCGGCCGCCGCGCCGCAACCTCGGCAACAATCTCAGCGCCACGGTCGCGATGATCCTGATGGAGCCGGCCAGCGGGCTGATGGAGGTCGCGCCGCTGCCGGCGCTGAACCGGCAGTTCACCAGCTACCGGCTCGAGGTGGCGGCCAGCCCGCGCAATGAGGCGGAGCCATCAGCGATCGCGAGGGCGTCCTGATGAACCTGTGTCGGCCATCGCGTGCGATGATGGTCGGCCTGATGGCGCTCGCCGCGGTGGTCGCGGCGCAGCCGTCGCGCGCCGGCGCCGAGACCCTGTTGCGGGCGCGGCTCAACGCCGACATCCGCTCCACCGATCCCGGCACCAACCGCGACGCCAACACCGACGGCGTGATGGCGCATATCGTCGAGGGCCTGGTCGCGTTTCGCGACGATACCTCGATCGGTCCGATGCTGGCGGATAGCTGGACCACCTCGAACGACGGCAAGACCTACACGTTCCATCTGCGCCAGGGCGTCAAATTCCAAAACGGCGCGATCATGACGGCCGCCGACGTGGTGTGGTCGTTGAAACGCTGGCTCGATCCCGCCACGCAATGGCGCTGCCTGTCCGAGTTCAGCGCAACCGGCATCGCCCGGATCGAGGCCATCGAGACGCCTGATACGCAGACCGTCGCGATCAACCTCGACCGTCCGACGGCGCTGTTCCTGTCGACATTGGCGCGGCCCGATTGCGGGCAGACCGCCATCATCCATCGCGACTCGGTCGGGGCGGACGGCAAGTGGATCGCGCCTGTCGGCACCGGGCCGTTCAAGCTCGGCGAATGGAAGCGCGGCCAGTACGTCGATCTGGTGCGCTTCGACGGCTACGCCGCGCGCAGCGAGCCGCGCACCGGCTATACCGGCGCCAAGATCGCGGAAGTCGACCGGATCAGGTTCAACGTCGTTCCCGACGGCTCGGCGGCCAAGGCGGGCCTGTTGTCCGGCTCGCTCGATGCAATCGGCAATCTTGCGATCCCTGATGTCGAGGACCTCAAGGGGCGGCCGGACGTGCAGCTCAGCATCACGCCCGCGCTCGGTCTCACCGGCATCCTGTTCCAGACCCGCGATCCGCTGCTCAAGGACGTGCGGATCCGGCGGGCGATCGCGCTCAGTCTCGACACGCCGCAGATCATCGACGCGGTGATGGAGGGCATCGCGCGCGCCAACAATTCGGCGCTGCCGATCGGAAGCCCGTTCTACGGCGAGGTGGAGACCCACGGCTACACCCAGGACATCGCCGAGGCCAAGAAGCTGCTGGCGCAGGCCGGCTATCACGGCCAGCCGATCAGGATGATCGCCAACAAGCGCTACAGCTATGTGTTCGATTCCGCCGTGCTGGTGCAGGCGATGGCGCAGGCCGCCGGCATCAATATCGAGATCGAGGTGCTGGATTGGGCCGCGCAGCTCGACCGCTACAACCGCGGCGATTATCAGTCGATGGCCTTCGTCTACTCGCCGCGGCTCGACCCGTCGCTCTCTTTCGAGATGCTGATGGGTCCGAAGGCGACCCAGCCGCGCAAGGTCTGGGACAATCCGGAGGCGCAGCGGATGCTGCAGGAGTCGATGATGATCGACGACAAGGCGAAACGCCAGCTTCTGTTCGACGAGCTGCACCGCCGCTTCATCGACGATGTGCCGATGATCGTCCTGTTCAACGGCGCCGAGATCGCCGCCCTGCGCAACAACGTCAAGGGATTTTCCGGCTGGCTGTTCGGGCAACCGCGCTTCTGGGGCGTGAGCGTGCAGTAGGGGGGATCGCGGCGATGCTGGGCTACCTCGCACGACGGCTGGCCATGACGATCCCGACGCTGCTCCTGGAGGCGGTCGCGGTGTTCACGCTGGTGCGTCTGATCCCGGGTGATCCGGTTCAGGTGATGCTCGGCGACAACGCCGATCCGGCGCAGGCCGCGCAATTGCGCGCGCAGCTCGGCCTCGATCAGCCGGTGCCGCTGCAATTCCTGTACTGGCTCGGCAAGCTTGCGACCGGCGACCTCGGTCATTCCATCACCAACAATCTTCCGGTGCTGCCGCTGATCCTGGAGCGCTTCCAGGTCTCGGCCGTGATCGTGCTGGTGGCGGTCGGCCTTGCCGCCTGCATCGCGGTGGTGGCGGGCCTGATCGCGGCCTGGAAGCAGAACAGCGCACTTGATCTTGCGATCGTCGGCGGTGCCACGCTGTTGCTGTCGATCCCGAGCTTCTGGCTCGGCCTTCTGCTGCTTTTGCTGTTCGGTTTGAAGCTGAAATGGCTGCCGGTGATCGGCTACGTGCCGTTCTCGGAGAATGTCTGGCAGGCGACGATGTTCATGGTGCTGCCGATCGTGACGCTGACCGCCGTCGAGATCGGCGTGCTGACGCGGATGGCGCGTGCGGCCTCGATCGAGGTGCTGCGGCTCGAATATGTCACGCATGCGCGCGCCAAGGGCGTTCCGGAATGGCTGGTGCTCGGCCGCCATGTGCTGCCGAACGCCTTCGCGCCGACCTGGACGCTGATCGGGCTGGTGCTCGGCCATCTGCTCGGCGGCATCGCCGTGATCGAAACCGTGTTCACGCTGCCGGGGCTTGGTCGGCTGCTGGTCGATTCGATCTTCGCGCGCGACTATCCGGTGGTGCAGGGCTGCTTGCTGTTCACGGCGGTGATCTATGTCGTCGTCAATTTGATCGTCGATCTCTGTTATCCGCTGTTCGACCCAAGGGTGGCGGTGGCATGAAATGGGTGGCCGTGGCATGAAATGGCGCGTCAACACCATGATCGGCGGCATGCTGATCGCGCTGCT
Organism: Bradyrhizobium sp. 26S5; assembly: GCF_036923295.1. Taxonomy (NCBI): domain Bacteria; kingdom Pseudomonadati; phylum Pseudomonadota; class Alphaproteobacteria; order Hyphomicrobiales; family Nitrobacteraceae; genus Bradyrhizobium; species Bradyrhizobium sp. 26S5. The sequence continues at coordinate 3,987,012 of NZ_CP145948.1, forward strand.
GCTTGGCACCGCCGTAACAGCCGCAATCTGGACGCCGTTCGATCCGCTGCGGATCAATTTGAAGGCGCGGCTGCAGGCGCCCTCCGCGCTGCACTGGTTCGGCACCGATGAATTCGGCCGCGACGTGCTGAGCCGGCTGATGACGGGAGCCGCCGCCAGCGTGGTGGTGGCGCTCGCCACCGTCCTGATCGCCGTCAGCATCGGCGTGCTGGTCGGCGGCGTCGCGGGCTATCTGCGCGGCTGGACCGACCGCGTCATCATGGCGGTCAACGACGCGCTGCTGGCGTTTCCCGGCATCCTGCTGGCGCTTGCGGTGATGATCGTGATCGGCGCCAACAAGTCCGGCCTCGTGCTGGCGCTGGGGCTTGCCTATATCCCCTCGGTCGCGCGCGTGGTCCGCGGCACCGTGCTGTCGATCCGCGAGAAGGAATACATCGAGGCCTCGCGCGTGATCGGCAACTCCGAACTCTATTCGATGCTCCGCCACGTCTTGCCCAATGCGATCGCGCCGGTGGCGGTGCTCGCGACCAGCATGTTCGGCTGGGTGCTGCTGGCCGAGAGCGCGTTGAGCTTCCTCGGTCTCGGCGTACCGCCGCCGGCGCCGACCTGGGGCAACATGCTGGCGGCGAGCCGTCCCTATATGGAAACCGCGGCCTGGCTCAGCGTTGCACCGGGGCTGTGCATCGCGCTGACGCTGCTCGGGATCAATCTGCTCGGCGATTCCCTGCGCGATCGCCTCGATCCCCGGATGGCGCACGGATGACCGCGCCGCTGCTCACCGTCGATCATCTGCGCATCGAAGCCGCCAGGACCGGCGCTGTCGTCGTCGATGATGTGTCGTTTGCGATCGAGCGCGGCGAATTCCTCGCCGTGGTCGGCGAGTCCGGCAGCGGCAAGACCGCGGCGGCGCGTGCCATTCTCGGCCTGCTGCCGCCGGGCCTGCGGCGGGTCGGCGGCGCGATCCGGCTCGATGGCGAGGATCTCGCTGATATCGCGCCACAGCGCATGCGCGCCCTGCGCGGCCGCTCGGTCGGCATGGTGTTCCAGGAGCCGATGGTGTCGCTCAATCCGGCGATCAGCGTCGGCGCGCAGATGGCCGAGGGCCTCGCCCTGCATGAGAAGCTCACGCGGGGCGAGATCAGGCAGCGCTGTCTTGACATGCTGGCGCGGGTGCAGATCCGCGATCCCGAGCGGACCTTCGATGCCTATCCGCATGAATTCTCCGGCGGGATGCGGCAGCGGATCATGCTGGCCTCGGTGATGCTGTTGAAGCCGAAGCTGCTGTTGGCCGACGAACCGACCACCGCGCTCGACACGCTGAGCCAGCGCGAGGTGCTCGACCTGATGGTCGAACTGGCGCGCGATCACGGCACCTCGGTGATGCTGATCACCCACAATCTCGGCCTGGTGTCGCGCTATGCGCAGCGCGCGGTCGTGCTGCGGCAGGGCAAGCTGGTGGAGACCGGCAGCGTCCGGCAGATCCTCTCTGCGCCGCGCGAGGCCTACACACGTCAACTGGTCGATGCGCTGCCGCGGCGGCGCGCCGCGACCGGGCGCCGCGCGGCCGGCGAGCCGCTGATCAGCGTGCGCGGCTTGAAGGTCTCGTTCGGCGGGCGGCAGCGCCTGTTCCGCAGGGATGCCGATGTTGCGGCGGTCAATGGTGTCGATCTCGAGATCGGCGCCGGCGAAACCGTCGCCGTGGTCGGCGGCAGCGGCTCGGGCAAGACCACGCTTGGCCGCGCCATGCTGCGGCTGATCCCGGCCGCAGGCGGCGAGATCCGCTTTCAGGGCAGGGACGTGATCGCGACGCGCGACCGCACGTTTCGCCTGGCCTCGCAGCTCGTGTTCCAGGATCCGTATTCGTCGCTCGACCCGCGCATGCGGGTCGGCGAGATTGTCGCCGAGCCGCTGCGGCATGTCCCGGCGCTTTCGTCCGCCGAGCGCGATCGGCGCGTCGCTGATATGCTCGACGAGGTCGGGCTAGGTCGGGCTTGCCGGCTTCGCGCAGCGCTGGCCGCATGAACTCTCAGGCGGTCAGCGCCAGCGCATCGCGATCGCACGCGCAATCGTGCGACATCCGTCCTTCGTGGTCGCCGACGAGCCCGTCTCCGCGCTCGACATGACGATCCAGGCCCAGGTGCTGAAGCTGTTCGAACGGCTGCAGGCGCAATACGGCTTTGCCTGTCTCTTCATCAGCCATGACCTCGCCGCAGTCGAGCAGGTCGCCGACCGCGTGGTGGTGATGCAGGGCGGCCGTATCGTCGAGCAGGGTTCGCGCGACGACGTGTTCGACCGTCCGCAGCATGCGTACACAAAGGCGCTGCTCGCCGCGACGCCGGTGTTGGATTTTTCCGGGCAAGCCGCGGCGCGCGCGTCGGGCTGATGGAACTCCAACGCTGACGCTGCGCGCGACGACCCCATAGTCCGCGGGCGCGCGGCCTGCTACACTTGCTCGCTCCGATAGAAGGAACACACGCCGCACCCAGACGGCGGCAATCGGGGGAACTCCCAATGCGGAATCCACGAACGGGCACGCGATGGATGATCGCGGCCATTGTCGCGATCGGCCTCACAGCTTCAGTCCCTGGCCGCGCCGCGTCGGTTGCGCCGGTCGCTGCCGAGAACGGCATGGTGGTCTCGGCGCAGCATCTCGCGACCCAGGTCGGCATCGAGGTGCTGAAGCGGGGCGGCAATGCGGTCGATGCCGCGGTCGCGGTCGGCTACGCGCTTGCGGTGGTCTATCCCGCCGCCGGCAATCTTGGCGGCGGCGGCTTCATGACCATCCAGTTCGCCGACGGCCGCAAGACCTTCCTGGATTTCCGCGAGACCGCGCCGAAGGGCGCCACCGCCAACATGTATCGCGACAAGGACGGCAAGGTCGTCAACGGCCTCTCCACCAAGGGGCATCTTGCCGTCGGCGTGCCGGGCTCGGTGTCAGGCATGGAATATGCGCGCGAGAAATACGGCACCATGAAGCGCGCGGACGTGATCGCGCCGGCGCTGCAACTCGCCGAGGACGGGTTTGTGCTCGACCGTGGCGACATCGATATGTTGAACTCCGCGGTCGACGATCTTCTCGAGGATCCGGCTTCGGCCGCGATCTTTCTCAACAACGGAAAGCCGTTCCAGGTCGGTGAGCGGCTGGCGCAGCACGAACTCGCCGAGACGCTGCGTGAGATCAGCAAGCGCGGCACCGACGGCTTCTACAAGGGCTGGGTCGGGGCCGCGATCGTGGCCGCGAGCCAGGCCGGCAAGGGCCTGCTCACGCAGGAGGATCTCGACAATTACAGGGTTCGTGAGCTCGCGCCGGTCGAATGCGACTATCGCGGTTACCACGTGGTCTCCGCGCCGCCGCCAAGCTCGGGTGGCGTGGTGATCTGCGAGATCCTGAACATTCTGGAAGGCTATCCGCTCAAGGAGCTAGGCTACCATTCCGCGCAGGCGGTGCACTACCAGATCGAGGCGATGCGTCACGCCTATGTCGATCGCAACAGCTATCTCGGCGACCCCGACTTCGTGAAGAATCCGCTCGCGCGTCTGCTCGACAAGGATTACGCGGCGAAGATCCGCGCCGTGATCGATTCGGCCAGGGCGGGCGTGTCCAAGGACATCAAGCCTGGCGTTCCGCCGCATGAGGGCAGCAACACCACGCATTATTCGATCGCCGACAAGGACGGCAACGCGGTGTCGGTCACCTATACGCTGAACGATTGGTTCGGCGCCAAGGTGACGGCGGCCAAGACCGGCGTGCTGCTGAACGACGAGATGGACGACTTCACGGCCAAGGTCGGCGTGCCGAACCTCTATGGCCTAGTGCAGGGGGAGGCCAATGCGATCGCCCCCGGCAAGCGTCCGCTATCATCGATGAGCCCGACCATCGTTTCCAAGGACGGCAAGCCGGTCATGGTGGTGGGCACGCCGGGTGGCAGCCGCATCATCACGGCCGTGCTGCTGACGATGATCAACGCCATCGACTATGACATGAACGCGCAGGAGGCCGTGGACATGCCGCGCTTCCACCAGCAATGGCTACCGGAGGCGACCAATGTCGAGGATTTTGCGCTGTCGCCGGACACGCGGAAAATCCTGGAAGGCATGGGCCACAAATTCGGCCCGCCGCAGCCGGCCAACCATCTCGCGGTCATCATCGTCGGCGCGCCGTCGCTCGGCGGCAAGCCGGTCGGCAACAACCGCTTCTATGGCGCGAACGATCCGCGCCGCAATTCGGGGCTCGCCGCCGGCTATTGATTGTCGCTGTGCGATTGCGTGGTGGCGGCCGGGCAGGGCCCCGGCGCTTGCGAGATGGATCTCGCGTCAGGCGACCGCCGTCGACCTGCCGTCGCCGTCCTGGCCGCCGATAAGCAGCAAGCGCCGGCGGATCGCGTCCTCGACCAGCGCCAGCGATTGCCGGGCTTCACGCGCCTCGGCCTCGGCGGCCTGAGCGCGGAATTCGGCGGCGTCGATCTGCTCCTGCTGGGACTCGATGCGCCGTCGGGCCTCCTCGAGCGCCCGGGAGGCGTCCCCCAGCTTGCGCTCTGTGGCAGCGATGATTTCGAGCTGCGCCTGTTCGGCGGCCTCGGCGCGCGCCTCGCCGGCGCGGGCCCGGTCCTCGATGCTGCGGAACAAATCCGCCGCCTGATAGACGAGGTCCAGGGCTTCCGTGCCCACAGCCGATGTGGGTGGTCTTGGAAATCCAAGAACGGTTGAATCGGTTGTAAAAGGCCGTCTAAGTCCGCGCAGTGCCATCGGAAATCAGCCCGCCGCGAGTAACGTGAATGGCAGCAGCTTGCGGTAGTTATAGTTAACAAATCTTTAATCCAGCCGACCCGGCGGTACTGTCCACCGATTTCTGATATCGCACCACCCTCAACGGCAGCGGGGTAGTGCAAGCGATGGGGCGGGCCCGCGTTTTTTTCGCAACGCGCGCTCTGCGCAAGCGCAGCGGTTGGAGAACGGCGGGCAATTCGGTGAGGTGCGCGCGAATCGCAGTGCCGTGTATCGGAGATCGATGCAGCACCGTGGCGCATCGCCCGGTCGGGACGTCCGCTGATTTGGCTTGAGCGCGCGAGCCGGGCTCTATGGCATAAGTTTGACGCCTGGCCTGGTTTAATTCTCCAGCGTCGAATTGCAGGTCGTTGGGGCGACCGATATACCGGGCAACCTATGTGGCACGCAGCGCGCTCAGAACGAGCGACGCACTCGCCACGGAAAATCTGGTCGATGAAATTTCTGTTGCGGTTCTTCGGGTTCCTGTTCACTGCAGGAACCATCCTGTTCCTGGCTGGTCTGGCCGCGGTCGCAGGGCTGTTCTGGCATTTTTCCAAGGACCTGCCCGACTATTCGCAGCTGCAGAACTACGAGCCGCCGGTGATGACCCGCGTGCACGCGGCCGATGGCTCGCTGCTCGGTGAGTTTGCCAAGGAGCGCCGGCTTTATCTGCCGATCCAGGCGGTGCCGAAGCTCGTGATCAACGCGTTCCTCGCCGCCGAGGACAAGAATTTCTATGAGCACGGCGGCATCGACTATACCGGCATGGCACGTGCCGGCGTCTCCTATGTCCAGAACTTCGGTTCCAACCGCCGTCCGCAGGGCGCCTCCACGATCACCCAGCAGGTCGCCAAGAACTTCCTTCTGACCAACGAGGTCTCGTTCAGCCGCAAGATCAAGGAAGCCCTGCTGGCGATGCGAATCGAGCGGGCCTATTCCAAGGACAAGATCCTCGAGCTGTATCTCAACGAGATCTATCTCGGGCTCGGCGCCTATGGCATCGCGGCGGCCTCGCTGGTCTATTTCGACAAGTCGGTGAACGAGCTCACGGTCGCCGAAGCGGCCTATCTGGCGGCGCTGCCGAAAATGCCGGCCAGCCTGCATCCGGTGCGCAACCGCGCGCGCGCCATCGAGCGGCGCAACTACGTGATCGACCGCCTGCAGGAGAACGGCTGGATCACCACCGCCGACGCCGACAAGGCGCGCAAGGACCCGCTCGTCGTCACCAGCCGTTCCAATGGCGCGCACACCTTCGCCGGCGAATATTTCTCGGAAGAGGTCCGCCGCGACATCTTCGAGCGCTACGGCGAGAAGAAGCTCTATGAGGGCGGCCTGTCGGTGCGCACCACGCTCGACCCCAAGGTCCAGGTGATGGCGCGCAAGGCCATGGTGGCGGGGCTCGTGAACTATGACGAGCAGCAGGGCTATCGCGGCGCGATTCAGAAGCTCGATCTGACCAGCGACTGGGGCGTGCCGCTCGCCGAAATCAAATCGCTCTCCGACATCTCGCCGTGGCGGATGGCCGTGGTGCTGGAGAGCAACGACCAGTCGGCGCGGATCGGCTTCCAGCCGGGCCGTGAGCTCGGCGGCGCCGTCAGCAAGCAGCGTGAGACCGGCATCGTCACGATGGACGGCGTGCGCTGGGCCAAGAGCAAGGGCAAGACGCCGACCTCGGTGGCGCAGGTGCTGCAGCCCGGCGACGTGATCTACGCCGACCCGCTGTTCAAGGACGGCCGCGCCGTCGAAGGCCAGTACCGGCTGCGCCAGATCCCCGAACTGTCGGGCGCGATGGTGGCGATGGACCCGCACACCGGGCGCGTGCTCGCGATGGTCGGCGGCTTCTCGTTCGACCAGAGCCAGTTCAACCGCGCGACCCAAGCCTATCGGCAGCCCGGCTCGACCTTCAAGCCGATCGTTTATTCGACGGCGCTCGACAATGGCTATACCGGGTCGACCGTGATGATCGACGCGCCGATCGAGATCGATCAGGGGCAGGGCAATGTCTGGCGGCCGGAGAACTTCTCCACCGGCAAGTATCAGGGCCAGGTGACGCTACGCAACGCGCTCCGGCTGTCGCTCAACACCGTGACGGTGCGGCTGGCGCAGGAGATCGGCATGCCTGTGATCGGCGAGTATGCCAAGCGCTTCGGTGTCTATGACGAGCTGCCGAACTATCTCGCCTATGCGCTCGGCGCCGGCGAGACCACGGTGATGCGGATGGCCACGGCCTATTCGATGATCGCCAATGGCGGCGTCCGCGTGAAGCCGACCCTGATCGACCGCATCCAGGACCGCTACGGCCACACCATCTTCAGGCACGACCAGCGTGAATGCCGCGGCTGCGACGCCCCGGAGGGCTGGAAGAACCAGGCGGAGCCGCAGCTCGTCGACCGCCGCGAGCGGGTGCTCGACGCGATGACCGCCTACCAGATCACCTCGCTGATGGAGGGCGTGATTCAGGCCGGTACCGGCACCGCGCTGAAGGAGGTCGGCAAGCCGATCGCCGGCAAGACCGGCACCTCCAACGAGGCCAAGGACCTCTGGTTCGTCGGCTTCTCGCCGGACCTCGTGGTCGGCCTCTATGTCGGCTACGACAAGCCGCGCTCGCTCGGCCGCAACGCGCAGGCCGGCCACACCGCGGCGCCGATCGCGCGCGACTTCATGAAGCTCGCGCTGGCCGACAAGCCCGCCACGCCGTTCAAGCAGCCGGTCGGCATCAGGCTGGTGCTGGTCGATTCCAAGACCGGCCTGCGCGCCTCGTCCGGTCAGAACAGGGGCGTGGTGCTCGAAGCCTTCAAGCCGGGCCAGGCGCCGCCGTTCTATGATCCGACGATGGTCGCCGGTACCGATGTGATCGACGGGACCCAGCAGCCGATCTCACCTGACGCGGGCCGTGCGGTGATGCAGTCCAGCCCGAGCGGGCTGTATTGAGGGCGATTTTCACGCCCATTCCCCGCCAACAATGCTTGCCAAGCGTGGGACCAAGCAGGTAGAAGGTCGCACTCGCGCGGGCGCTGATTTGGCAAGCGAAGGCGCTGCACCGAGATGTCCAGTCATCCAGCTAAGCTGTTGATACCACGGACAATTCTTGGGGAATGGTGTAACGGTAGCACAACAGACTCTGACTCTGTTTGTCTTGGTTCGAATCCAGGTTCCCCAGCCAATCTGCCTTGATGGCGCGAGCAACCCTCAAAATCCCGACACGACTGCGCGGCGCAGCCTGCTCCTGATGCAGGACCGGTCGTCACCCAGCGTGCCCTCACGGCATCGAGGGTGGATTAGCCCGGCGCAATCCACCATGGTCGCGCGCGGCTCCGGCCGCTGCAATGTTGCGACAGAGGTATAGGTGATGGACGAAATTCTTTATGCCCGCGAGCCGTCGATCGGCATCGACGAGTTCATCGAGGTGCTGCGCCAGTCGAGCCTCGGCGAGCGGCGTCCGCTGACGGATACCGAGCGGATGGAGCGCATGATCGCCAATGCCAATCTGATCGTGACTGCGCGGAAGGGGCACACGCTGATCGGCGTCTCGCGCGCGCTGACAGATTTCGCCTATTGCTGCTACCTGGCCGATCTTGCGGTCGATCGTCGGCACCAGGGGCACGGCATCGGCAAGCGGCTGATCGCGGAAACGCGACGCTACGCCGGACCTGAATCGATGTGCCTGCTGTTGTCGGCGCCTGACTCGATCGGGTTCTACAAGTCGATCGGCATGCCGCAACCGGACAACGCGTTTCTCTACAAGCGGGAGCGATAGAGCGGGCGGCTGCCTGCGCTGCCCTACTTGATCTTCTCGTACACCGTCGCGAAGTCTGCGAGCGGCATCGGGATGCTGATGGTTTCCTTGGCGAGATTCTGGAACGACACCTTGAGCTGCTTGCCCGATTTCAGCTGGCTCAGCACATCGGCCGCGATCGGCGCGTTGATGTAGCAGCCGCGCGCTTCGCAGGTCTGGATCGGCACGTCGACGGCCTTGCCGTCGTCGACCTGCAGCTTGGCGCCGACGGGCAGGTTCAGCCCGAGCGGAAGCTGGATCAGCGCGGCCGGCGTGCGGGTGTCGCCGGGAACGCGGATGTTGACCAGCACGATGAGCTGGCCGGTCTTGGTGAGCACCGCGGTCTGCTCCATCGCGCATTCGAGCGGGGCGTCGCGGCTTGCGCTGGTGCAGCGCGCGACCCAGCCGGTGTTATTGCCCGATGCGGCGTCGCCTTGCGGAGCTGCGGGAGCGGCTGCCTGAGCCGGCGTGGGGGCATTCTTGGCCTTGGGCGTCTGAGCGTGGCCGAGGCCGGCCATGCCGAACGCGGTCAACAGGACGACAAGCGACTTTGCGACAATCTGCACGGTACCGGCTCCGAAACGAACATCTTTCGGATGTGCCGGTATGAGGGCAAAGTCAAGTCACTCGGCGGCCTGCTTGACCGATCCGTCCTCGCCGTCGTCGGCGTCGTGATCGGCGCGCGGCGAGCGGCCCCAATTCGCGAACGCGTTGGAGAGCTTGTCGAGATAGAGATAGACGACGGGCGTCGTGAACAGCGTCAGCGCCTGGCTGACGATCAGTCCGCCGACCATGGCATAGCCGAGCGGCTGGCGGATTTCCGAGCCGGTGCCGGTACCGAGCATCAGCGGCACGCCGCCGAGCAATGCCGCCATCGTCGTCATCATGATCGGGCGGAAGCGGAGCAGGGCGGCCTGACGGATCGCCGCCTCCGGCTCCATATGCTGGTCGCGTTCGGCGGCGATCGCGAAGTCGACCATCATGATGCCGTTCTTCTTCACGATGCCGATCAGCAGGATGATGCCGATCAGTGCGATCAGCGAGAAGTCGAAACCGGCCGCCATCAGGATCGCCAGCGCGCCGACGCCAGCCGAAGGCAGCGTCGACAGAATGGTGATCGGGTGGATGTAGCTCTCGTAGAGAATGCCGAGGATCAGGTAGACCACCACGAGCGCGGCCAGGATCAGCAGCGGCACGGTCGACAGTGATTGCTGGAACGCCTGCGCGGTGCCCTGGAAGCTCGAGCTCAGGGTCGCTGGCGCGCCGAGGTCGACCATCGACTTCTGCACCGCCTCTGTCGCCTGGCCGAGTGCTGTACCCTGCGCCAGGTTGAAGGAGATCGTGATCGCCGGGAACTGGCCCTGATGGCTGATCGAGAGCGGTCGCACCGGCACGCTGGTCCATTTCGCAATGGTCGAGATAGGCACCTGCTCGCCGGTCAGCGGCGACTTGATGTAGATGTTGTTCAGCGTGTCGATCGCGCCCTGCAGCTCGGGCAGGACCTCGAGGATCACGTGGTAGCTGTTGAGCTGGGTGAAGTACTGCGTCACCTGGCGCTGGCCGAACGCGTCATAGAGCGTGTCGTCGATCAGCTGCGGCTGGATGCCATAGCGCGAGGCGGTGTCGCGGTTGATCTTCAGCTCGACCGTGGTGCCGTTGGTCTGCTGGTCGGTGGCGACGTCGCGCAGCTGCGGCAGCGTCTGCATCTTGCTGAGGATCTTCGGCGCCCACTGGTTCAGTTCGCTGAGGTCGGCATCCTGCAGCGTGAATTCGAACTGGGTGCGGGTCGGGCGGCCGCCGAGGCGGACGTCCTGCGCTGCCTGCATGAACAGCCGGGCACCCTCGATCTTCTCCAGCTTCGGACGCAGCCGGGCGATCACCTGCTGCGCGTTGGCGTCGCGATCCCTGAGCGGCTTGAGCGTGATGTACATCGCGCCGTTGTTGCCGGCGCGGCCGCTGCCGCCGATCGCCATCGCCACCGTCGCGACGGCCGGATCAGTCATCACGATCTTGCCGAGCTCCTCCTGCCTCCGCTTCATATCCGCGAAGGAGATGTCCTGGCTGGCTTCCGACGTTGCCGTGATCAGGCCGACGTCCTGCTGCGGGAAGAAGCCCTTCGGAATGACGACGAACAGGTAGACCGACAGCGCCAGCGTCCCGAAGAAGATCATCAGCGTCGTGAACTTCCAGCGCAGCGCGAGATCGAGCCCGGACTGATAGCCGCGCAGCATTGCGTCGAAGCCGCGCTCGCTGAGCTGATAGAAGCGGCCGTGCCGCTCCTCATTATGGGCGCGCAGGAAGCGCGAGGCCATCATCGGGGTCAGCGTCAGCGACACGAACATCGAGACGAAGATCGTCATCGCCAGCACGACCGCGAATTCGCGGAACAGGCGGCCGATGATGCCGCCCATCAACAGCAGCGGGATCAGCACCGCGACCAGCGAGATGCTGATCGAAACGATGGTGAAGCCGATTTCCTGCGAACCCTTGAAGGCGGCCGCCATCGGCTTTTCGCCCTCTTCGATGTAGCGGCTGATGTTCTCCAGCATCACGATGGCGTCGTCGACCACGAAGCCGACCGCGATCGTGAGCGCCATCAGCGACAGATTGTCGAGCGTGTAGCCGAACACCCACATCAGCGCGCAGGCGCCGAGCAGCGCCAATGGCACCGTGACGGTCGGGATCACGGTGGCCCAGAAACTGCGCAGGAAGACGAAGATCACCATCACGACCAGGAAGATGGTCAGGAGCAGGGTGAACTGGACGTCCTCCACCGCGGCGCGGATCGTGGTGGTGCGGTCGGAGATGACATCGATCTTGATCGCCGGCGGGATCGCGGCGACCAACCGGGGCAGCGTCGCCTTGATCTTGTCGACGGTGTCGATGACGTTGGCGCCGGGCTGCTTGAAGATGACGAGGAACACGCCGCGCTTGCCGTTGGCCCAGGCGGCCTGCTTGGCGTCCTCCGGGCCGGTGACCGCCCGGCCGATGTCGCGAATGCGCAGCGGCCCGCCATTGCGGTAGGCGATGATGACGTCGTTCCACGGATCGGCCGTGAGCAGCTGGTCGTTGGCATAGATGGTGTAGGCGCGGGTGGCGCCGTCGATATTGCCCTTCGGGCTGTCGACAGTGGCGATGTTGATCGCGGCGCGGACGTCTTCCAGCGACAGGCCCTTGGCGACCAGCTTGGCCGGATCGATCTGGACGCGAACCGACGGCTTCTGCTGACCGCCGATGATGACCTGCGCGACGCCGGAGATCTGGCTGATCTGCTGGGCAAGTTGCGCATCGACGGCATCGCTGACCGTGGTCAGCGGCAGCGTGTCTGACGTCGCCGACAGCAGCATGATCGGCGAGTCGGCCGGGTTGACCTTGCGATAGGTCGGCGGCGAGGGAAGGGTCTTCGGCAGCTGGCCGCTTGCCGCGTTGATGGCGGCCTGCACGTCGTTGGCGGCGCCGTCGATTGAGCGGTTGAGATCGAACTGGATGGTGACCGCCGCGGTGCCCAGATAGCTCGTCGAGGTCATCTGCGCGATGCCGGGGATCTGCGCGAACTGGCGTTCCAGCGGCTGAGCGACCGAAGTCGCCATCGTCTCCGGGCTTCCGCCCGGCAGCGTCGCGGTGATCTGGATGGTCGGAAAGTCGACCTGCGGCAGCGGCGCCACCGGCAGCAGCGGATAGGCGACGAGACCTATGAACAGGATGCCCGCCATCAGCAGCGAGGTGCCGATGGGGAAGCGGATGAATGGTGCGGAAATTCCGGCGCTCATTCCTGCGTGACCTTCGACTGGGATTGATCCGAGCTCGCCACCGCCGTCGTCACCAGGGTCCCCGGCGAGACCTTGTACTGGCCCGCGGTGATCACCTGCTGTCCCGGCGACAGGCCTTCCTCGATCACCGACTTGCCGTCGATCGACTGGCTGACCTTGATCTTGCGAAGCTCGGCCTTGTTCTCCTGATTGACTGAATACGCGTAGAGGCCTTCGGTGCCATGCTGCACCGCGTCATCCGGGACGACGGTGGCATCCTTCAAGGTCCTGACCAAGAGCCGGGTCGAGACCGACTGGCCTGGCCACAGCGCATGGTCCTTGTTGTCAAACACCGCCTTCAGCCGGACAGTCCCGCTTGACGTGTCGACCTGATTGTTGATCAGCGCCAGGGTTCCGGTGGACAGCACCCGCTTGCCGTCGGTGGTCAGGGCAATGGTCTTGGGCGGCGCCACGGCCAGCGCCGCCTTGATGTCGGGCAGCTGGTCTTCGGGTGCGGTGAAGATCACCGTGATCGGCTCGATTTGGGTGATCGTCACAATGCCGGTCTGGGCCGAGGCGTTGACGATGTTGCCGATATCGACCAGTCGCAGGCCGACGATGCCGTCGATCGGCGACTTCACGGTGGTGTAGTCGACCTGGGTCTGGGCGTTGAAGATGGCGGCCTCGTCGGCGGCGATCTGGGCCGTGAGCTGGGCCACGGTGGAACGCTGGGTGTCGAGCTGCTGGCGCGTCGCGAACTCGCCGAGCTTGGTGTAGCGCTGCAGGTCGAGATTGGCGTTGGCGATATTGGCCTCGTCCTGCGCCTTCTTGGCCTTGGCCTGGTCGAGCGTTGCCTGATAGGGCCGCGGATCGATCTCGACCAGCGTGTCGCCGGCCTTGACGAACTGGCCTTCCTTGAAGGCGATCCTGGTGATCTGGCCGTCGACCCGGGTGCGGACCTGGACGGTGTTGAAGGCCTGCACCGTGCCGAGACCGGTGAGATAGACCGGGAAGTCAGCCTTCTCGACCGGAGAGATCTTGACCGGAACGGCCGGGCGCTGGGCAGCCCGCTTCTGCGCAGCCGCGATCGCCTGCTGGTTGTCGGTGTATTTCTGCCAGCCGAAATAGCCGGCCGCGCCGACCGCCGCGATCACTAAAACCCAACCGATGGTGCGTGACTTTGACATGCGGACTCTTGGGCTCGACGTAACAATAAAGGGTGATCGAAACGCTTCACAGAGCTTGCGGATATAATATGCGTGCACTTAATGTGTAAACACACCAAGGCTTGAGAATCCTAAACATTTGGAAAGGTTTAGGTCAGAAACGAGCAGAAACATTCCGTCTGGGAAACGCACCGAGGACCCCTATGTCGCTCGATCTCAAACGCCAGTTCATTGCGCAACTCGTGGAGAGTTCCAGGCTGCTGCGCAATTATATCGATCATCGCGCCAAGGCGCGAGGCACCACGCGTGCACAATGGATTGTGCTGTTCCGCCTGCGCGAGCAGGAGGGACTGTCCCAGGTCGATCTCGCCGACGTGCTCGAACTGCAGCCGATCTCGCTGGTGCGGCTGCTTGATCGCCTTGTTGAGCACGGCCTGCTCGAACGCCGGCCTGACCCCAGGGATCGCCGCGCCAATCGCCTGTTCCTGACCAGGACCGGGCGCCGCCTCGTCGACGACCTCGACAGTCTGCGCGATGCGATCGCCGGCGACGTGCTGCGCGACGTGTCGGACAGGCATGTCGAAAGCGGCCTCAACACGCTTCGCGAGGTCAAGGATCGCATCAAGGCGCTCGGCGAGGAGGCCGAGCACATCGCCGCGAAATAGCGCGCATCTCGTCGCGCGCAGATCTGCTTTCTTGTCCGTTCACCTGCTGCAGCTTGCGCGACGTGGTTGAAACGCCGCGTGATGTCGTTCATACGCGAGCGACGATGCGAGCGGATGAGGGCAGCGATGGATGAGTTGAACGGGCGCATGATGGCATGCCAGATTCTGGTCACCGGATTGATCGCGCGCGTCGCCAACGAGCAGCGCGACCCGCTGCGCTTCCTCACCGACTTCCGCGACGAGATCAAAGCTGTCGTCAACGGCGTCAATATCACGGGCCTGGAGAACAGCGACAGCGTGCGGCAGGTCGCGCAGCGAACCATCGACGAGCTGTTTTCGCTGATGAAGCCACCGAGCGCCGAGTGATCGGGACGACGTACAGACCAGCGCCTTGCAGGGCGGTGGCCGCTGACGCTTGGGTGTCACTTTAGAACAGTTATTAGAACGCTTAAAAACTAGAGTTTAGAACGATTTCAAAGCGCAGATTAGAATCGCTTTGAATTGGGGCGATTCAAGCCGATTGTGGCGCTGATCGCATTGATAAAAAAACTCACGCTCGATAACCGATGAAGACAGTTCGTCGCAGCTTCATTTCGCGAACGAACTGGATTTATCTGGGGCACGCAAAAAATGAGCAATGTGAAGGCGCCGAGATCGTTGCGCTTCGATGCAGCGAACGGTTCGGCTGATGATACGGGCTATTCCGCCACGAAGGTTTCCGCGGTCGCTGGTCTGATCGCGGTGGCGTCGTTTTCGGGGGCGGAAGCGCAGCAAACCAACCTTCCGCCGGTGAATATCGATGCGCCGGTCGCGCGGCCCAAGCCCGTCACATCAAAGCCGACCTCGGACCAGGTGCGCGCCCGCAATGCGCTACGTCGTGCCGCGCGCCGCAACAACCAGCAGGCGCAGCAGGCACCGGTGCCGTTTCCCAACGCCGGCGGTCTTGCCGCCGACCGCGACCCCTACGCGGATCCGGCCGCGCCGTACAAGGGCGACCGCTTGCAAGCATCCGGCAAGTATCCCGAGCCGATCCTGAACACGCCGAGGTCAGTTACCGTGCTGACCAAGGACGTGCTCGAAGACAAGAATGCGACCTCGCTGAAATCGGCGATCCTGTCGACGGCCGGCGTCACGCTCGGCACGGGCGAGGGCGGCAACGCCTTCGGCGACCGCTTCTTCATCCGCGGCTTCGATGCGCGCAATGACATCTTCATCGACGGCGTCCGCGACGCCGGCGTCAGCGTCCGCGAGAACTTCTTCACCGAGCAGGTCGAGATCCTGCGCGGTCCGGGCTCGTCCTTTGCGGGACGCGGCACCACCGGCGGTGCGATCAACATCGTCACCAAGCAGGCGACGACGGAGAAGAGCTTCTACAACATGGACACGACGTTCGGCACCGACCGCACCAAGCGGGTGACGCTCGATGTCAACCAGGTGATCAGCCCGACGCTGGCGATCCGCGCCGGCGGCCTGTTCCAGGATGCCGGCGTTGCCGGCCGCGGCTATGTCACCGACAATCGCGATGGCGGCTTCGTCGCAGCGACCTGGAAACCGGTCGACGCGGTCAAGATCACCGGCAACTACATCCATACCGAACTCACCGGTATCCCGGATTTCGGCGTGCCGTACTACCGGCCGAGCACGGCGAGCACGGCCGGTGGCCCGTTCCCGGACTTCGGCGTCAACCGCAACAATTTCTACGGCTTCGTCAACCGCGACTTCTTCAGGACCGGGCAGGACATCGGCACGATCAATGCCGAGGTCCAGATCACGCCGGACCTCATGATCAGCAACAAGATCCGGGAATCGCGTTCGACCCAGAAATACATCGGCACGCTCCCTGAATCGCCGACGCTCGCCGCTGGCGCGCCGTTCACGGCGTATACGCTGAGCGCCAATCCGCAGAGCCGTTTCCAGGTCACCGACGTGTTCGCCAACCAGACCGAGGCGACCTACAAGTCGGTCGACGGGCTCGGCTTCAAGCACACGACGACGGCCGGCGTCGAATACGACAACGAGCGGTCTTCGATTGACAGCTTCACCGGCCTGAGCTCCGAAATCACCACCGGCACATCGTCGTTCACGGGGAGCGGTTCGCTCTCCGGCGTCAGCGTCTTCAACCCGCAATTCACAAATCAGCCGTTCGGGATACCGTCGCTCCTGGGAAGGCCGACCAAGATCGGTATCGACACCGTGAGCGGATACGTCATGGATTCCGCCAACTACAACGACTTCGTCATCCTCAATGGCGGCGTCCGTTACGACGACTACAAGATCAACACGTCCGCATTCGCGACCAACGGCACCCTCGGCCAGCAGTCGGCCGAGTTCGGGATGCCGAACTTCAACCTTGGCCTCACCTTGAAGCCGCTGCCGAACGGCAGCGTCTATGCAGCCTACGCGACCTCGTCCAACCCTGTCGGCGCCGAGTTCGACGGCACCAGCACCGCCTATGGCGGCATCAATCCCAACCTTCCCGGCGGCAACACCCAGATCTTCGGGCCGGAAAAGAACAAGGCCATCGAGGTCGGCACCAAGTGGGAGCTGTTTGATCGCCACTTGCTGGTGACGGCGGCGCTGTTCCAGACCGAGAAGGAAAACGCGCGCGAAGCGCAGAATGTCAACAACGCAACCGCGGCTTCAGCGCTTGGATGCACCTACCCAGCCGGAACGACCGGCAACATCTCCTGTATCACGGCGGGCGCCGCCTACCGTATCCGCGGTATCGATCTCGGCGTCGGCGGCAAGATCACCGACAAGTGGAGCGTGTTCGGCGGACTGGTGCTGATGCAGTCGGTCGTGACGAAGTCGCTGGCGCCGCCGGCCAACACGATCCTGTACTCCAGCAACGTTGGATTGCCGCTCGCCAACGTCGCGCCTCAGTCGTTCAGCATGCTGACGAAGTACCAACTCACCGACATGTGGGAGCTCGGCGGGCAGGCGGTGTACCGCTCGAAGGTGTATGGCGGCACGTTGCTCGCGGCGAACCAGGGCACGTCGATCCCGAGCTACTGGCGCTTCGACGCCTTCGCCGAGGCGAAGATCGACAAGAACTGGACCATGAAGCTGTTCGTCAACAACATCTTCGACAAGCGCTACTACGACGCGTTGTACCAGAGCGCAGCGCCGTTCGTGCTCGAAGCACCCGGACGCGCCGCGTATCTGGTTGTTTCTGCGCGTTACTGACGGAGGCTTCGCGGCGGACGATGCTGGTCTGTGTTCCCAACGTATTGAGCAAGGCTGATGTGGCGGACTTCCGCCGCATCATGGATGCCAGCGGATGGGAGGACGGCCGCTCGACCGCCGGTGCTGCTTCCGCGCTGGTCAAGCGCAACGAGCAGCTGCCGCCCGACAGCGAGGTCGCGCGGCAGCTTGGCAACCGGATCCTGAGCGCGCTGTCGGCAAGCCCGCGCTTCATCTCGGCGGCGATTCCGCTTAGAATCTTTCCACCCTTGTTCAACCGCTATGCCGCAAGCGACGGGCACCATTTCGGCCTGCATGTCGACAATGCGGTGCGCGGCGACAAGCTGACGGGCCTGCGGATCCGCACCGATCTCTCGGTCACGCTGTTTTTATCGGAGCCGGAGGACTACGATGGCGGCGAGCTTGTGATCGAGGATCTCTACGGATCCCATGAAATCAAGCTGCCGGCGGGCGATCTGGTAGTTTATCCTGCTTCCAGCTTGCATCTGGTCACGCCGGTCACCCGGGGCACCCGGGTTGCGTCTTTTTTCTGGCTGCAGAGCATGGTACGGGATGCACACGCGCGCAGCCTGATCTTTGATCTCGATACGGCGATCCAGGCTCTGGTGGAGCGGCTGGGGCGCGATGACCCTGAAACGGTCAAATTGACCGGCATCTATCACAACCTGATCCGTCACTGGGCTGAAGTGTAACTGATGATGACATTCAAGTTCCCCGCTGCATCCGCCGTGATCGCCTCGCTGGCGATGCTGATGCTGGCCGCGCCGTCTTCGGCGCAGCAGCAAACGGCGCCTGCCGCGAAACCAGCGCCCGTGACCCAGTCTCAATTGCCGACGGCCCAACAGGCGCCGGCGGCCCCATCCCCAGTCGCTGCGCCGGTGGCCCCGGCGGCACCGCAAGCCCAGGCCGCCCCGGTACCTGCCGCGGCGGCTCCGGCACCGACCGCGATCGATGCGTCGTCGGCCGCGCCCGCAGGCGGCGATGGCAAGTCGCTGAAGTCGACCGGCACCGGGCTGCGCGAATTGTCGCCGTGGAATATGTTCCTGAACGCCGACATCATCGTGAAGGCGGTGATGCTCGGCCTTGCCTTCGCGTCGCTCGTCACCTGGACGGTGTTCATCGCCAAGATGGTCGAGCTGACCGTGGCGCAGAGCAGGCTGCGTGGCGCGCTGGCCAAGATCGCTGAATCGCGCTCGCTGGCGGAAGCCCAATTCGCGCTCGGCGCCAAGGGCAGCGTGCTGTCGTCGTTTATCGCGGCCGCGATGCGCGAGGGACGTCTGTCGGCGGGGATCTCCAGCGACAGCGGCATCAAGGAGCGCGCCGCGTCGAGCTTTGCCGAGATCGTGCGCGCCGAAGCCCGCAAGATCCGCATCGGCATGGGCCTGCTCGCGACCATCGGCGCAACGTCGCCCTTCGTCGGCCTGTTCGGCACCGTCTGGGGCATCATGAACAGCTTCATCGGCATTTCGAAGTCGCAGACCACGAATCTTGCCGTGGTGGCGCCGGGCATCGCGGAGGCGCTGCTGGCAACCGCGATCGGCCTCGTCGCGGCGATCCCCGCCGTGATCATCTACAACCATTTCTCGCGCGTCACGAAGGTCTACCTCGAACTCGTCAACCGCGCCTCGGGTGCGGCCGGACGTCTGTTGTCGCGCGATCTCGATCGCACCCATGGCAGCGTTCCGCTCGGCACGCATGCGCGCGCCGCGGCGGCGGAGTAGGCGATGGCAGTCTCGATCTCCGAGAACGATGGCGACGACGATTTCGCGGAATCCCACGAGATCAACGTCACGCCGTTCATCGACGTGATGCTGGTGCTGCTGATTATCTTCATGGTGGCGGCGCCGCTCTCGACCGTCGACCTGCCGATCGATCTGCCGACCTCCAGCGCGACGCCGCAGAAGAAGCCGGACAAGCCGACCTATGTCAGCATCAAGCCGGACTTGACGTTGGCGATCGGGGAGAATTCGGTGAAGCGCGCCGACCTGGCCAATGCGCTGGATGCGGTGCCGGAGATGAGCCGGGACAAGTATGTGTTCCTGCGCGCCGACCGCGTCGTGCCCTACGGCGAATTGATGGGCGTGATGGAGTTGCTGCGCGCCGGCGGCTACACGCGGGTCAAGCTGGTCACGCTCGAGGGCGTTCCGGGAGCGCCCGCGGCACCGCAGGCCGAGCCGGCCAAACCCTGACGGCGAACAACGATGTCCATCAACCCCGATCTCGATCTGCGGGCGTCCAAGCGGCTCTGGGTGATCGCCGCGGTGACGGCGGTCGGGCTGCATCTGGGCGGCGCGGCGCTGGCGCTGACCAATTTGCGCGGCGACGACGGCGACGAGGGCCTTGGCGCTGCCGGCGCGGAATATGCCGTCGAGCTCGCCTCTCCGGATGTGCCTGAGGAAGCCGCACCGCCCGGAGCGCCGGCCGATGAGCAGCAGGCCGTGCAGGAGATGACCCAGCAGAAAGCGGAGGTCAAGGATACCGACCTGCCGCAGGCCCAGCCGATGGAGGCCGACGACCCCGATCGCATCGTCACCGAGGACAACAGCAAGAAGCAGAAGGAGGAGGAGGCCAAGGTCGCCAAGGTCGAGACCAACGCGCAGGAGGCTCAGCAGGCTTCGGAGGCGGCGGCGCCGACCAAGCTGGAAGACGCTTCGCGCCAGTCGGAGACCACCAAGGCCCCCAATCCCGGCATCGGCAAGGACAAGCTCGCGCTGACCGCCAAATGGGGCAAGAAGATCAGCGCCTATCTCGACCTGCACAAGAAATTCCCGGAGAACAAGATCAAGGATGCCAAGGTCAAGGTGGCCCTTGTGCTCAACCGCGTCGGCAAGGTGCTGTCGGTCGCTGTGATGGAATCGTCGGGTGACGCCGCCTATGACGACGCGGCGGTCTCGATGGTGCACCGTTCCGATCCGGTGCCGGCGCCCCCGGCCGACCTGACCGACGATCAGTTCTCCTTCAGCCTCGACGTCAAGTTCAACAAGCCGAAGAAGTAGGCGGAAAGACTCGCGATACGATCGCAAGTCTTCGTCATTCCGGGGCGCGACGAAGTCGCGAGCCCGGAATCCATTTCACCATTGAATACGCTGCCAAGTCGCGTAGGGCGGGTTAGCGAACAGCGTAACCCGCCATTCTTTTTCGACGAGCGGTGGATTACGCTCCCGCCTTCGCTCGTCGAGCTACGGCGGACGAGTCGCTAATCCCCCTACACAGCTGCAGCGCTCAGCTTTTCTTCACCAATGGGCAGACGCTCTTCTCGAGCGGCAAAAAGGCTTCATCGGCGGGGATGGTGGCGACCAGCTTGTAATAGTCCCACGGATACTTTGACTCCTGTGGCTTCTTCACCTCGAACAGATAAGCGGGGTGGATCTTGCGGCCGTCGATGCGGATCGAACCCTTGCCGAACAGCGGATCGTCGGTCGGCAATTCCTTCATCTTGGCGACCACGGCGCGGCCGTCATGCGGATTGCCGCCGAGCGCCTCCAGCGCCTTGAAATAATGGATCAGCGACGAATACACGCCGGCCTGCACCATGGTCGGCGGGTTCTTCTTGAAGCGCTCCATGAACCGCTTGGTGAAGGCGCGGGTTTGGTCGTTCAGGTCCCAGTAGAACGTCTCGGTGAAGTTCAGGCCCTGCGCGACGTTGAGGCCGAGCGCGTTGACGTCGGTCAGGAACATCAGCATGCCCGCCAGCTTCTGGCCGCCGGCGACGATGCCGAACTCGGCCGCCTGCTTGATCGCATTGGTGGTGTCGCCGCCGGCATTGGCCAGGCCGACGATCTTGGCCTTCGAGCTCTGCGCCTGCAGCAGGAAGGACGAGAAGTCGGCGTTGTTGAGCGGATGCTTGACGCTGCCGAGCACTTTGCCGCCATTCGCGGTGACGACCGCCGCGGTGTCGCGCTCGAGCGCCTGGCCGAACGCGTAGTCCGCGGTGAGGAAGAACCATGTGTCGCCGCCGGACTTCACCAGCGCCTTGCCGGTGCCGTTGGCCAGCATGTAGGTATCGTAGACCCAGTGCACCGTGTTCGGCGAGCATTGCGCGCCGGTGAGGTCGGAGGATGCCGAGCCCGAGTTCAGGTTGACGACGTTCTTCTCCTTGGCGAGGTTGGCAATCGCGAGCCCGACGCCCGAGCTTGCGAGGTCGACGAACACGTCGACCTTCTCGACGTCGATCCACTGCTTGCCGATGTTGACGCCGACGTCGGGCTTGTTCTGGTGATCGGCCGAGATCACATCGATCTTCCAGCCCTTGGCGAGCAGCCCGGAATCCTCGATCGCCATCTGCGCCGCAACCGTCGAGCCGGGTCCGCCGATATCCTGATAAAGACCGGACTGATCGCCGAGGCTGCCGACCCGGACAACCTTGTCCATCGTCTGCGCCGACACGCTGCCTGCGAGCACGAGGCTCGTGGTCATGACCAGGGCTGCAATGGAACGCTTCATCTTCCCTCCAGTATGATTTTGTTTTTTGAGTTCCACATTATGCCCGGCATCAGGCGTATCGCCTAGGGCACTGGCGCGATCGGTCGCACGCGTTATTCCACGCTGCGGCGATATGAGTGGCCGGTGACGCGACGGGATGCCGCGGCGTCCGCGCGTCGACATCAAAACAGGGAAGGGTTGAAGCGCGGACTGCGCTATTTGAAGTAGTAGCGGATCGCGACGTAGACCACGACAAGACAGGCGAAGATCAGCGCCACCGGCATCGGGCGCTTCGCGTTCGCGTCGGAGGCGTTCGCCTTCTTCGCAGGCAGGCGGCGGAACGTGGTGACGTTGCCGGTGTCGGCGACCGGTTCGCGCGAGCGCGCTGGGACCTCCGGTGCCTTGCCGGCGCCGCCCATCTCCGCATAGTAGGTGCGGTACATCTGCTGGATGGTTGCCTCGCCGGCATCGGCTTCGCTCATCTGGTCCACAAGCTTCTTGTAGATGGCGAGGAAATTCTGCGCCTCGGGCGGCAACGCGGAGGCGCCGTTCAGCTTGGCCATCATCTTCCAGGTCGCAAAGTCAGCCCGCGCGCGGGTGTCGGCGCGTCGTGCAATCAGCATATCGGCAGCTTTGATCACCATGGCCTCGAAGCGTTCCCGTTCCCGCGCATGACCCGGACAAATGGACGCCGGTTTTCCGATCAGGTCATGCCTAAAGCAAGGCTATGTGTTTCCGGTAATGAGGAGAAGGGCATTGATCACATAGCCGGTCAGAGTTCGCAGTATCGTTGAAATAACATCAAGATTTAGGCCGATCTGCCGGCCGACCACCGGCAGCAGGATCAACAGCCCGATCAGGATCAGCATGCCGTAGGGCTCGAGCCTGGAGAGCGGGATCGCCAGCGGCCGCGGCAACAGCCCGACCGCGACCCGGCCGCCGTCCAGCGGCGGAATCGGCATCATGTTGAAGATTGCGAGCACGATATTGATCAGGAAGGCGTTTTTCAGGTTGTCCGCGGTCCATTTTGCGGCATCGGCCGGCACCAAGGGCAGCGCGTGGAATGCCAGCGCTGCCGCGGTCGCCAGGATGATGTTGGTCACCGGGCCGGCCAGCGCCACCCACACCATGTCGAGCTTGGGATGGTTGAGCTTGCGGAAGTTCACCGGAACCGGCTTGGCGTAGCCGAACAGAAACGGCGAATGCGCGAACAGCAGCATGGCCGGCAGGATCAGCGTGCCGAACGGGTCGATGTGCTTCAGCGGGTTGAAGCTGACACGGCCGAGCTGCCAGGCGGTGTCGTCGCCGAGCCGGTGCGCGACGAAGCCGTGCGCGGCTTCGTGGAAGGTGATGGCGATGACCAGCGGCAGCACCCAGACGGAGACGTCGTAGAGGGAAATATTCAAATGCGTGCCGCCTCGGGTTTGCTTGTCGGGTTTGCTTGGACCGGACCGTTAGGCTAGCACGGATTCGCCAAAGACCTGGCTGGCGGGGCGTTTGCCGCAGGTCAGCGCGCGTCAGGTGCGACGGCGGGCCCGATTGCGTGCGCCTGTTGCGTCTGGGTGGTGGCGATCCAGATGCCGGCGAACACGGTGACGATGCCGGCGATCAGATTCCAACTCAGCGGCTCGCCGAGCAGGACTGCGCCGACCAGCGAGGCCGCGATCGGGTTGACGGTGACTGATATCGCGACCCGGGTCGGCGTCGTCCGCTCCAGCGCAAAGGCCCAGAGATAGAAGGTGAGCGCTGCGCCGAAGGCGCCGAGATAGATCGCGCCGAACCATTGCGGTGCGCCGAAATCGGTAACCGGCGCAAAGCTGCCACGCACAAGGGAGGCCGTTATGAGGACCGCGGCTCCGGCCGCCATGGCGAGCGTGGTGAAGGGGATCGGGCCGGAACGGCGGATGAAGGGTTTCGACCAGATGCTGTAGAGCGCCATGCACAGCGCGGCCGCGACCATCAACAGGTCGCCGCGCCAGGCGCCCACGGGCGCCGTGGCGAGGCCGGAGAGCAGCGCCAGCGAGACGCCCAGGATCGTGACCAGCACGCCTGTGGTCTTGCGCGCGGTCAGCGGCTCGGCACCGAGGGCAGCGCCGACCAGCATCGTCAGCAGCGGCAGCGTCGAGAGCGCGAGTGCGCCGCGCGCGGCGGTCGTGAAGATCAGCGAAGCGTTGAACAGGATCGGAAACGCCGCAAAGAACAACAGGCCGAGGCCAGCGACGCCGGGCCAGTCACGCCGCGGCGGCCAGCTTCGACGCTGCAACAGCGCCAGCGGCAGCAACGGCAAGACGCCGATGCCGAAGCGGAATGAGCCGATGGCCAGCGGATCGATGGCGCCGACCAGATACCGCGTCGCCCCGATCGAGGTGCCGCCCAGCGCACTCGACAGCACCGCCGCCAACACCCCAGAGATCTCGCCCATGCCGTTCGCCCCCGGTTTCGCTTGCGCAATCTAGGAAAGAGGCGATAATCAGGAAATGGAATAGATTTGATCAATCAAATCACGATTCGTTATGACTGTTCCTGTCTTGGACCCGGATCTGCTCCAAGCCTTCGTCGCGGTGGCCGACCATCGCTCCTTCACCCGCGCCGCCTCGGCGCTGAACCGGACCCAATCGGCCGTCAGCATGCAGGTGAAGCGGCTGGAAGAGCGGTTGCAGGCCGAGCTGTTCCACCGCAGCACGACCAATGTCGATCTGAGCGCCGCCGGCGAAGGGCTGCTTGGTTACGCCCGCCGCATTCTGAGCCTCAATGCGGAAGCAGTCGGCCGGGTGCGCGAGCGTGGCACGGATGGGCGGGTGCGCCTTGGCGTGATGGACGACTACGGCACGTTGATCGTGCCGCCGCTGCTCAAGGACTTCATCGCCAACTATCCGCTGATCCATATCGAGATGGAGACCGGACTGACCTCGTCGATGACGGACCGGCTCGGCGAAGCCTATGACCTCGTGATCGCGATGCACCCCGAGGGACGCGGCGAGGGCGAGCTGCTGCGCACCGAGCAGGCGGTGTGGGCCGCGAGCGCCGCGCATCGCGTCGAGCAGCTCGATCCGCTGCCGGTCGCGCTCTATCCGCAGGGATGCCTGTTCCGGAGCTGGGCGATGCAGGCGCTCGACGAGGCCAACCGGCCGTGGCGGCTCGCCTTTGTCAGCCACAGCCTGTCCGCCGTCGAGGCGATCGCGGCGCAGGGCCTTGCCGTGACCGTCGTCAAGTCGGGCACCTTTCCGCCAACCTTGCGGCGCCTGACCGCGCGTGACGGCATGCCGCGACTGCCGCGTGCGGAGATCCGCCTGCACCGCGCGCAAAATCTTTCGCGCGCCGCGGCATTGCTGGCCGATCATCTCGTCACGGCGCTGCGGCAGCCAGCCAGACGAGGCGCAGCTTAATACGTCGCCCGGCCGCCGGAGATGTCGAATACCGCGCCGGTCGAGAAGGCGCAGTCCTCCGACGCCAGCCACGCCACCATCGAAGCGAGCTCCTCGACCTGCACGAAGCGGGCCTTCGGAATCTTCGACAGCATGAAGTCGATATGCGCTTTCGTCATCTGGTCGAAGATCGCGGTCTTCGCCGCGGCCGGCGTCACCGCGTTGACCAGGATGTCGTGCTGGGCGAGCTCCTTGCCCAGCGATTTCGTCAGCGCGATCAGGCCGGCCTTCGACGACGAATAATGCGCGGCGTTCGGGTTGCCTTCCTTGCCGGCGATCGAGGCGATGTTGACGATGCGGCCGTACTTCTGGCCGATCATGGTCGGCACGATCGCCTTGCAGCAGATGAAGGGACCCTCGAGATTGATGCGCATCACCCTGCGCCAGTCGTCGAGATCGGTTTCCCACACAGGCTTGTTGGCCCCGGTGATGCCGGCGTTATTGACGAGGATGTCGATCTTGCCGAACGCCCGCAGCGTCTGATCGCGCGCGGCGTCGACCGCGGCGGGGTCGGTGACATCGGTCTTGATCGCGATGACGTTCTCGCCGATCGCCCGCGCGGTCTTCTCGGCCAGCGGCTGGTCGAAATCCCAGATCGCGACCTTGGCGCCGGACGCGACAAAGCGCTCGGTGATGGCGCGGCCGAAGCCTTGCGCGCCGCCGGTGACGACGGCACAGCGGCCGTTGAGATCGATCTTGTTCATGCAAAATGCCTTTGATCGCGTGGAGGTCAGAGCATGAAGCCGCCGTCGACGACCATGTCGACGCCGGTGGTGAATGCGGCCTCGTCGCTCGCAAGATAGACCGCCATGGCCGCGATCTCCTCTGCGGTGCCGAGCCGGCCCATCTTCTGGCGAGCGACGAATTTCTCGCGTCCATCCGGGCCGGCGGCGGCCGCGCGATCGAGCATCGAGGGCGTCTCCACGGTGCCCGGGCAGATCGCATTGCAGCGGATGCCCTGGGTGATGAAGTCGAGCGCGACCGCGCGCGTCAGCAGCGAAACCGCTGCTTTCGACGCGCTGTAGACATAGCGATTGGCCGGCGGCCGCAATGCCGCGCAAGACGAAATGTTGACGATGCTGCCGCCTCCGCCCGCCAGCATCGCAGGCAGGAACGCCTTGATGGTCCGGTGCATGGATTTGACGTTGAGGTCGAACGAGAAGTCGAAATCCTCGTCCGAGCACTCCAGAATCGTGCCGTGATGCACGAAGCCCGCCGCATTGAGCAGGATGTCGATCTTGCCAACGCGCTTGGCGAAGCTGTTGACCTCAGCGCTGCTGCGAACGTCGAGCCGGGCGGTCTCGGCGACGCCTTCCTTGCCCAGCGTGGCGATGCCGCTCTCATTGATGTCGGTGGCGATCACGGTTGCGCCTTCACGCGCGAATGCGATGGCGCATGCACGCCCGATGCCTGCCGCGGCAGCGGTGACAATTGCGCGCTTTCCCTTCAGTCGGTCTGACATGACTTTCTCTCCCGGTTTCCTCGGGTCATTCCGGGACGCGCGCAGCGCGGGCCCGGAAACCATACTCCCGATGGTGGTTATGGATTCCGGGCTCGGCCCTGCGGGCCGTCCCGGAATGACGGTGATGGTCTAGTGATTATCCCGCGCCACGCCGACCTTGCCGGCGATGTCGTGGTAACGGGTCGCGAGCTCGAGGCAGGCGCCGGTCGCGTGCTGGCCGACGGTCTGGCGGTAGAGCTCCTGCCACGGCGTCTGGTTGGCCGGGTGCGGGAAGCCGCCCTTTGCCTTCAGCTCGGCGCGGCGGGTGCGCAGCTCATCCTCCGAGATCAGGATGTTGGCGCTGCCCTTGTTGAGGTCGATGCGGACCTTGTCGCCGGTCT
Source organism: Bradyrhizobium sp. 26S5 (assembly GCF_036923295.1). NCBI lineage: Bacteria > Pseudomonadati > Pseudomonadota > Alphaproteobacteria > Hyphomicrobiales > Nitrobacteraceae > Bradyrhizobium > Bradyrhizobium sp. 26S5. The sequence goes on from NZ_CP145948.1 coordinate 4,014,027, forward strand.
TCAGGACCGCGAGCCCGCCATCGGCGGCGGCTTCCGGCGAGGCGTTGAGGATCGACGGCGAGCCCGAGGTGCCCGACTGCCTTCCGTCGCCGATGCAGGGCAGGGACAGGATGCCGCGCTTGATCAGCGCCGCCGGCGGCTGCATGTTCACCACTTCGGCGCCGCCGGGATAGCCGATCGGGCCGGTGCCGCGGACGAACAGCACGCAGTGCTCGTCGATCTCGAGCGCCGGGTCCTCGATCCGGGCGTGATAGTCCTCCGGGCCCTCGAACACGATGGCGCGGCCCTCGAAGGCGTTGAGGTCTTTCGGGTTGGACAGATAGCGGTCTCGGAACTCCTTCGAGATCACGCTGGTCTTCATGATCGCGGAATCGAACAGATTGCCGCGCAGCACGAGGAAGCCGGCATCCTTCACCAGCGGCTTGTCGTAGCCCCAGATCACGTCGCCGTCCGGCTTCGGCGCTTCCTTGCAATTCTCGCCCATGGTGCGGCCGTTGACGGTGAGGGCGCCTTCATGGATGCGCTTGTGCTTGATGAGCTCGCGCACCACCGAGGGTACGCCGCCGGCGCGGTGATATTCCTCGCCGAGATAGAATCCGGCCGGCTGCATGTTCACCAAGAGGGGCACGTCATGGCCGTATTTCTGCCAGTCGTCGATCGAGAGCTCGACGCCGACATGGCGGGCCAGCGCGTTGATGTGGATCGGCGCATTGGTCGAGCCGCCGATCGCGGAGTTGACCACGATGCAGTTCTCGAACGCCTCGCGGGTCAGGAAGTCCGACGGTTTCAGATCCTCCCAGACCATGTCGACGATGCGCTTTCCGGTCTCGTAAGCGATCTGGCCGCGCTCGCGATAGGGCGCCGGGATCGCCGCGCAGCCCGGCAGCGAGAAGCCGAGCGCTTCCGCAAGCGAGTTCATCGTCGAAGCGGTGCCCATGGTGTTGCAGTGGCCGACCGAAGGCGCCGAGGAGGCGACGATCTCGATGAACTGCTCATAGTCGATCTCGCCGGCGGCGAGCCGCTCGCGCGCCTTCCACACCACGGTGCCGGAGCCGGTGCGCTGCCCCTCGTGCCAGCCGTTCAGCATCGGGCCGCCCGACAGCACGATCGCCGGCAGGTTGACGGTCGCCGCCGCCATCATGCAGGCCGGCGTGGTCTTGTCGCAGCCGGTGGTCAGCACCACGCCATCGAGCGGATAGCCGAACAGGATCTCGACCAGGCCGAGATAGGCGAGGTTGCGGTCGAGCGCCGCGGTCGGGCGCTTGCCGGTCTCCTGGATCGGATGGGTCGGAAATTCCATCGCGATGCCGCCGGCGGCACGGATGCCCTCGCGGACGCGGTGCGCAAGCTCCAGGTGGTGCCGGTTGCAGGGCGACAGATCGTTGCCGGTCTGGGCGATGCCGATGATCGGCTTGCCCGACTGCAATTCCTCGCGGGTCAGGCCGTAATTGAGGTAGCGCTCGAGATAGAGCGCGGTCATGCCCGGATTGTGCGGGTTGTCGAACCATTCCTGGGAGCGGAGCCGGCGGCCCTTGCCCTGCTTGGTCTCGCCTGCGGCGCTGTGCCCGTTGGTGGGGGGTTTTGTCATTGGTTTCTCCCGCAATGCAAACTCTTGATGGGCCCATTCAAGGGCTCTGGTTCAACGTTGTTCTACCTTGCGCAAATCGTGGCGCATTACAAACCTCGACGATCACGCACAGGTGTTTCACTGGATGGATTGGACCTTAGTTGAAGGGACTTGGTTGCGCTACCATTTTGTCATTTTTGCTTCCCTTGTGACAGGCTGTTGACGGGCGGATGTCAGGTGCGTCGCGCCGAGCTTTGCCGTTCCACGACACTGAAGCCGAGATCGACGACCGGCTCGGCGGGGCGGCGTCCTTCCAGCGTCTCGATCACCATCATGGCAGCGGTTCTGCCCATTTCGTAGCGATTGGTGCGCACGCTGCTCAGCGTCGGCTCGCTCGACGCCATGAATTCGAGGTCGTTGAAGCCGACGATGGCCATCTGCTCCGGCACCGCCACGTGACGGCGCTTGCATTCGAACAGCGCGCCCAGCGCAAGATCGTCATTGACGCAGAACACCGCGTCGACATCGGGCGCCTTGGCGAGCAGGTCGGCAAACAACGTGCCGCCGAGCGTGACCGAGGTCGGTATAGCCGTGGTGACGATGAGCTGTGGATCGAACAGCCCAGCCTCGGTCATCGCGGCGCGATAGCCGTCGAGCCGGCGCTGCACCCGTGGATCCATTCGCGCGCCGAGGAAGCCGATCCGCCGGTAGCCCTGGGCGAGAAGATGGGCAATCGCGCCTTTTGCCGCATCAAAATGCGAGAATCCGATCATCATGTCGATCGGGGCGGGGCCGACCTCCATGATCTGCACGATCGGGCAATCGACCGTTTCCATGATGCTGCGGGAATCGGCGGTCTGATTGATGCCGGTGATGATGAGGCCCGCCGGCCTCTGTGCCAGAAAAAGACGCAGCAGGCGCTCCTCCTGGAGGATGCTGTAGCGGGTGTTGGCGAGCTGGATGCTGTAGCGGCTGCCATCGAGCGCGTCATAGATGCCGCGCAGCACGTCGGAGAACACATTGTTGGTCAACGACGGGATCAGGACACCGATCACCTCGGTGCGCTGCGATGCGAGCGCGCGTGCCGCGAGATTGGGCACATAACCGAGTTCTTTTGCCGCACTCTCGACCCGGGCGCGCTTGCCGAGTGAAAGCGCTTCCGGATTCCTGAAGAAGCGCGACGCCGTAATCGGGCTCACTCCAGCGAGCTTTGCGACCTCAGTGAGCCGGATCTTGCCTGGCGTGATGCGCTTTCGGGCCATTTGCCGCTCATATCACGACGTTCGTCGCAGACAAACTGATATTGACAGCGCTACCAAGCGATTGCTAATCGAACGATTGCCAAAACCGGATAAACTGCTGACAATAAGTTCAGTCCAACAGAGCCGCGCACCCAGCGCGGCCGGAACAAAACAGAGCGGTGGCGGCACTCGTCGTACGTCGTCGGGAACTTGAGGGAGGGAAGTGGATGTCGTCGGTCCAGATTCGCGACGTGCGGAAATCGTTCGGCAATTTTGAAGTCCTGCACGGCGTGTCGATCCCGATCGAGGACGGCGAGTTCGTCGTTCTGGTCGGCCCTTCCGGCTGCGGCAAGTCGACCCTGCTGCGCATGCTGGCCGGGCTTGAGAACATCACCTCAGGCACGATCTCGATCGGCGACCGCGTCGTCAACAATGTCCAGCCCAAAGAGCGCGACATTGCGATGGTATTCCAGAACTATGCGCTCTATCCGCACATGACGGTCGCCGACAACATGGGCTTCTCGCTGAAGCTGCGCGGCGCCAAGCCCGAGGAAATCTCGAGCGGGGTCAAGCGCGCCGCCGAGATCCTCGCGCTGACGCCGCTGCTCGAGCGTTATCCCCGCCAGCTGTCAGGCGGCCAGCGGCAGCGCGTCGCCATGGGCCGCGCCATCGTGCGCGATCCGCAGGTGTTCCTGTTCGACGAACCGCTGTCGAACCTCGACGCCAAGCTGCGCGTCGCGATGCGCACCGAGATCAAGGAGCTGCATCAGCGGCTGAAGACCACGACGGTCTACGTCACCCACGACCAGATCGAGGCCATGACCATGGCCGACAAGATCGTGGTGATGCATGACGGCATCGTCGAGCAGATGGGCTCGCCGCTCGAGCTCTATGACAAGCCGGAGAACCAGTTCGTGGCCGGCTTCATCGGCTCGCCCGCGATGAATTTCCTGAAGGGCAAGGTCAAGGTGAACGGCGCCGCGTATTTCGAGGGACCGAACGGCGTCAAGCTGCCGCTGAAATCGGCGCCGGCCAATTCCGACGGCCAGCCCGCGGTCTACGGCGTGCGGCCGGAGCATTTCACCATCGCCGATGATGGCGCCGAGGCCGAGATCGTGGTGGTCGAGCCGACCGGCTCGGAGACCCAGGTGTTCGCCAAGCTCGGCGGCGAGCAGGTCGTCGCCGTGTTCCGCGAGCGCCATCAGTTCAATCCCGGCGACAAGGTTCGGCTCAAGCCGGACCCGGCGCTGGTTCATCTGTTCGACGATTCGACGGGGAAACGACTGAATAGCTGACGGATCGATTGATCTGAATGGCCGACCAACAGGCCAGATCAAAAACAAGAAAAACACAAATCATTTGGAGGAAGGACCATGCACGATTTGACTCGCCGCTCGCTACTTCAGGGCGGCACCGCGCTGGCCGCAACCGGCATGCTCACCGGGCCGGCGCTGTTTGACTTCGCCAAGGCCTGGGCGCAGAGCGCGCCCTGGAAGGCGGAGCCCGGCGCCAAGCTCACCGTGATGCGCTGGAAGCGCTTCGTGCCCGCGGAAGATGACGCGTTCAACGCCATGGTCGCGGCGTTCAAGGCGGCGACCGGCACCGAGATGAACGTGTTCAGCGAGTCCTTCGAGGACGTGCAGCCGAAGGCCTCGGTCGCCGCCAACACCGGCTCGGGCCTCGACCTCGCCTGGGGCCTGCACACGCTGCCGCAGCTGTTCCCGACCAAAGTGCTGAAGATGAACGACGTTGCCGACTATCTCGGCAAGAAATACGGCGGCTGGACCGACGCCGCCGCGAAAACCTGCAAGCAGGGCGATGACTGGCTCGGCATTCCCGTCGCGACCATCGGCGGTTACCTGACCTATCGCAAGTCGGCGGTGGAGAAGGCGGGCTTCAAGCAGGTGCCGTCCGACTTCCCGGCCTATCTCGAACTGTGCAAGGCACTGAAGGCGAACAACACGCCGGCCGGCTTCGCGCTTGGCCACGCCACCGGCGACGCCAATGCCTGGGTGCACAACATCCTCTGGGGCCACAATGGCTGGACCGTCGACAAGGACGACAAGGTCATCATCAACTCGCCGGAGACGATGAAGGCGCTGGAATATGCTAAGGCGTTGTCGGACACCTTCATTCCGGGCGTGGCGTCCTGGAACGACTCCTCCAACAACAAGGCGTTCCTGTCCGGCGAGCTGTATCTGACCTCGAACGGCATCTCGATCTATGTCGCGGCCAAGGACGATCCGAGCAAGAAGGAGCTCGCCGAGGACATCGACCACGCGCTGTGGCCGGTCGGGTCGCTCGGCAAGCCGACCGAGCTGCAGCTTGCGGTTCCGATCCTCGCCTTCAACTTCTGCAAATATCCGAACGCGGCGAAGGCCTTTATCGCCTTCATGCTGGAGAAGGAGAATTTCGAGAAGTGGCTGTCCGGCGCGCGGGGCTATCTCACCCACACGCTCAATGCCTACGACTCGGCTCCGGTGTGGACTGCCGATCCGAAGAATGCCGTGTTCGGCCAGGCCTCCAAGCGCGCGCTGCCGGCCTCCGGCATCGGCACGCCCGGCGAGAAGGCGGCGACGGCGATCGCCGACTTCATCGTGGTCGACATGTTCGCGAACTACTGCACCGGCGCCAAGGACGGCAAGACTGCGATGGCGGAAGCCGAGCGGCAGTTGAAGCGCATCTATCGCTGATGTGATGCCCGCGGGCGGCGGACAGCCGCCGCTCGCGCCATCACTGGAATGCCATCATTGGAAGTTTGCGTGGTCATGCTCAATCGTTTGAGCAATCGGGACATCGCCTATGGCTGACATTGCCCTCGCGCCGCGACGTGCGAAGACGGAAATCCGCGAAGCGACCACGTGGGATCAGCTTCGCCACAACAAGAACTGGCTCGGCTTCTGGTTCATGTTGCCGGCGCTGGCCTTCCTGATCTTCTTCCTAGCCTATCCGCTGGGGCTCGGCATCTGGCTGTCGTTTACCGACACGCGGATCGGCCGCGTCGGTCATTTCATCGGCACCGAGAACTATGAGTGGCTGTGGGACGATTCCATCTTCTGGCTGTCGGTGTTCAACACGCTGCTCTACACCTTCGTCGCCAGCGCCATTAAGTTCGCGGTCGGGCTCTATCTGGCGCTGCTGCTCAATGAGCGGATGCCGTTCAAGGCGCTGCTGCGCGCTGCCGTCTTGATTCCCTTCATCGTGCCGACCGTGCTGTCGGCGCTGGCGTTCTGGTGGATCTTCGATTCCCAGTTCTCGATCATCTCCTGGTCGCTGAAGCATCTCGGCGTGATCACGCAAAACATCAATTTCCTCGGCGACACCACCTGGGCCCGCATCTGCGTGATCTTTGCCAATATCTGGCGCGGCGTTCCGTTCGTCGCGATCACGCTGCTGGCCGGCCTGCAGACCGTGCAGCCCTCGCTCTACGAGGCCGCGACGCTCGACGGCGCGTCGCGCTGGCAGATGTTCCGTTTCATCACCTATCCCTTGCTGACGCCGATCATCGCGGTCGTGATGACGTTCTCGGTGCTGTTCACTTTCACCGATTTCCAGCTGATCTGGGCGATGACCCGCGGCGGCCCGGTCAACGCCACCCATCTGATGGCGACGCTGTCCTACCAGCGCGCGATCATCGCGGGACAATTGGGCGAGGGCGCTGCGATCTCGAGCGCGATGATCCCGTTCTTGCTCGCCGCGATCATGGTGTCCTGGTTCGGCCTGCAGCGTCGCAAGTGGCAGCAGGGAGAGAACAATGATTGACCTCTGCCGCCTTGCTTATTTCTTTGCGCGAACGGGGCAGGCCCCGCGCGCGCTGGGAGAGAACAATGACTGACCTGCCCACCAGATCCATCGATCTCAAGGCCGTGTTGTCGGGCTCGACACCAACGGCCGATCACAGCGAGGGCATGAGCTACCTGCAGTCGGTGCCGCGGCGGATCGTGACGCTCTACATCCCGCTCTCGATCATCGTCATCATCCTGCTGTTCCCGTTCTATTGGATGGGCCTGACCGCCATCAAGCCGGACGACCAGCTGCTCGACCTCGACAAGTACAATCCGTTCTGGACCTGGAATCCGACCTTCAAGCACATCCACAAGCTGCTGTTCGAGAGCTACTACCCGCACTGGCTCTGGAACACGATGTATGTGGCGATCGGCGCCACCGTGCTGTCGATCGTCGCGAGCGTGCTCGCGGCCTATGCGATCGTGCGGCTGCGCTACAAGGGCGCCAACCTCGTCGGTGGTCTGATCTTCCTGGCCTATCTGGTGCCGCCCTCGATCCTGTTCATTCCACTTGCCACCGTCGTGTTCCAGTACGGCCTGTTCGACTCGCCGATGGCGCTGATCCTCACCTATCCGACGATCCTGATCCCGTTCTCGACCTGGCTGTTGATGGGCTATTTCAAGACCATCCCGTTCGAGCTCGAGGAATGCGCGCTGATCGACGGTGCCAGCCGCTGGCAGATCCTGATCAAGATCGTGCTGCCGCTTGCGATCCCCGGCCTGATCTCGGCCTTCATCTTCTGCTTTACGCTGTGCTGGAACGAGTTCATCTACGCGCTGACGTTCCTGCAATCGACCCCGAACAAGACGGTGCCGGTCGCCATCGTCAACGAATTCGTTGACGGCGACATCTATCGCTGGGGTTCCCTGATGGCAGGGGCGCTATGCGGCTCGCTACCGCTGGTTATTCTTTACGCCTTCTTCGTTGAGCATTATGTCTCGGCGATGACGGGCGCCGTGAAGGAATGAGCGCGCAAGGCCCGCATCCGAATTCGAAGAACCAGCCAAGAAGACGAGACAAGAAAAGGAGAGCAGGGTCGTGCACATTCTGATTCTGGGCGCCGCCGGCATGGTCGGCCGCAAGCTGACCGAGCGACTGCTGCGCGAGGGCCGCCTCGGCAAGCAGGACATCACCAGGATGACGCTGCAGGACGTGGTCGCGCCGGCCAAGCCCGCGAATGCCGCGATCCCGGTCAATGTCGTCGCCTCCGATTTCGCCGACGCCGGCGCTGCGGCGCCGCTGATCGCCGAGCGGCCCGACGTGATCTTCCACCTCGCCGCGATCGTTTCGGGCGAGGCGGAGGCCGAGTTCGACAAGGGCTACCGGATCAATCTCGACGGCACCCGCTATCTGATCGACGCGATCCGCGCGGTCGGCGGCGGCTACAAGCCGCGGCTGGTGTTCACGTCCTCGATCGCGGTATTCGGCGCGCCGTTCCCTGAGAAGATCGGCGACGAGTTCTTCCACACGCCACTGACGAGCTACGGCACGCAGAAGTCGATCTGCGAGCTCCTGATCAACGACTACACCCGCAAGGGCCTGCTCGACGGCATCTCGATCCGTCTGCCGACGATCTGTGTGCGGCCGGGCAAGCCGAACAAGGCGGCGTCCGGCTTCTTCTCCAACATCATCCGCGAGCCGCTGGCGGGCGAGGAGGCGGTCCTGCCGGTCTCCGAGGATGTGCGGCACTGGCACGCCTCGCCGAAATCGGCGGTCGGCTTCCTGGTCCATGCCGGCACCATGGACCTGAATGCGATCGGGCCGCGGCGCAATCTCAGCATGCCCGGGATGTCCGTGGCCGTCGGCGAGCAGATCGCGTCGCTGGAGCGCGTCGCCGGCAAGAACGTCACCGCGCGCATCAAGCGGGTGCCCGATCCGACCATCATCGGCATCGTTTCCGGCTGGCCGCGCGATTTCGTCACCGACCGCGCACTGAAGCTCGGCTTCACCACCGCCGAGAAGACGTTCGACGATATCATCCGTATCCACATCGAGGACGAGCTCGGCGGCAAGTTCGCCGCCTGAGCGACGTCCGGGCGAGCGCGGCTCTCGAGATGACCAGGGTTGCCAGCATCGGCGAATGCATGATCGAGCTGCGTCAGGCCCCGGGCGGCCAGATCGGCGGTCTGTATTCGCGCTTCTACGGCGGTGACACGCTCAACACCGCCGTCTATCTGTCGCGGCTCGGCGTCCACATCGATTACATCACGGCGCTCGGCGATGACGCGCTGAGCGATGAGATGATCGCCGGCTGGGCGAGCGAAGGCATCGGCACCAAGCATGTCGCGCGATTGGCAGGCAAGCTGCCGGGGCTCTATCTCATCCAGACCGACGACAAGGGCGAGCGGCGCTTCTTCCACTGGCGCGACAGCGCCGCCGCGCGCGAGCTGATGGATCTTCCCGAAACGGACGACCTGCTGAACTCGCTCGCGACCTATGACGTCGTCTATCTCTCGGCGATCACGCTCTCGATCCTGCGCGAGGACGGGCGGGAGCGGCTGATCGCGGCGCTCAAGCGCGCGCGGCTGCTGGGGACGCGCTTTGCGTTCGACACCAACTTCCGCGCCCGTGGCTGGCCGGATCTGAACGTCGCGCGAAAAGTCTTCAGCAGCGCGTTCGAGACCGCCGATATCGTGCTCGCCTCGACGGAAGATCTGGCGCCGCTTTATCCCGGCGAGAGCAACACGGCGCTACTGGCGGGCATCTCGAGCCCGGAGGTCGTGCTGAAGCTCGCCGAACCTGCCTGCATTGTGCGCTCTGCCGGTGGCACGCGCGAGGTGAGGGCGGAGCCGCTGCCAAAGCCGGTGGTCGATACCACCGCGGCCGGCGACAGTTTTGCCGCGGCCTATCTCGCCGCGCGGCTCGGCGGCGCCGAGCCCGAGGAGGCGGCGCGCGCCGGCCATCGGCTGGCCGGCGTCGTGGTGTGCTATCCCGGTGCGATCATTCCACGCTACGCCATGCCGCCGAAGAAGGCGCCTCGTCCCCCACCATCCCGCAAGGCCTCGCAATGACAACGACATCAAAGCAGGACCGGATCGCCGAACTGATCCGCCAGGCCACCGTGATCCCGGTGCTGACCATCGAGCGGCTCGCAGACGCAGTGCCGCTCGCCAGGGCGTTGGTCGCCGGCGGCGTGCGGACGCTCGAGGTGACGCTGCGCACGCCGGTCGCGGTCGATGCGGCCAGGGCCATCATCGCCGAGGTGCCCGACGCGATCGTCGGGATCGGCACGATCCTCAATGGCGACGATCTGGCGCGCGCCGAAGCGCTCGGCGCCAAATTCGGCATCAGCCCCGGCGCGACGCCCGAGCTGCTGAAGGCGGCCGCTACCAGCCGGCTGCCTTTCGCGCCGGGGATCGCGACCGCGTCCGAGCTGATGCAGGCGCTGGCGCAAGGCTTCGACGTTGTCAAATTCTTCCCCGCCGAGCAGGCCGGCGGTATCAAGGCACTGCGGGCTCTGGCTGGTCCTTTTCCGCACGTCAGAGTGTGCCCGACCGGCGGTATTGGCGAGGCCAATGCGGCGACCTGGCTCGCCGAGCCCAATGTGCTGGCCGTCGGCGGCTCCTGGCTGTGCCCGGCCTCCGATATCCGCGCCGGCAATTGGGCAGGCATAACCGCCATGTGCGCGCAGGCGATGAAAACGCTGAAAGCGGCCTGAAGATACGCTACATAACTCCCTGAACAGGAACAGGGAGATACGGCCATGACAGCCAGCATCGTGGGTTGGGCGCATACGCCATTCGGAAAGTTCGACGCCGAGACCGTCGAGGGCCTCGTCGTCAAGGTCGCCAACGAGGCGCTCGCCGATGCCGGTATTGCTGCGTCCGACGTCGACGAGATCATGCTCGGCCATTTCAACGCCGGCTTCTCGCCGCAGGATTTCACGGCCTCGCTGGTGCTGCAGGCCAATCCGGCGCTGCGCTTCAAGCCGACCACGCGTGTCGAGAACGCCTGCGCCACGGGATCGGCCGCTGTGCATCAGGGCATCCGCGCCATCGAAGCGGGCGCTGCGAAGATCGTGCTGGTGGTCGGCGTCGAGCAGATGACGCGGACGCCGGGCCCCGAGATCGGCAAGAACCTCTTGAAGGCGTCGTATCTGCCCGAGGACGGCGACACGGTCGGCGGCTTCGCCGGCGTGTTCGGCAAGATCGCGCAGGCCTATTTCCAGAAGTATGGCGACCAGTCGGACGCGCTGGCGATGATCGCCGCCAAGAACCACAAGAACGGCGTCGCCAATCCCTATGCGCAGATGCGCAAGGATTTCGGCTTCGAGTTCTGCCGCGCCGAGAGCGACAAGAACCCGTTCGTCGCGGGGCCGTTGAAGCGCACCGACTGCTCGCTGGTCTCCGACGGCGCCGCCGCGCTGGTGCTGACCGATGCCGAGACCGCCAAGACCATGGGCAAGGCGGTGAACATCCGCGCCACCGCGCATGCGCAGGATTTCCTGCCGATGTCCAAGCGCGACATCCTGCAGTTCGAAGGCTGCACCGTCGCCTGGCAGCGCGCGCTGCAGAAGGCCGGCCTGCAGCTCGCCGATCTCTCCTTCGTCGAGACCCATGACTGCTTCACAGTCGCCGAGCTGATCGAATATGAAGCGATGGGCCTGACGCCGAAGGGGCAGGGCGCGCGCGCGATCATGGAGGGTTGGACCCAGAAGGACGGCAAGCTGCCGGTCAATCCGTCCGGCGGCCTCAAGGCCAAGGGCCATCCGATCGGCGCCACCGGCGTCTCCATGCATGTCATGAGCGCAATGCAGCTCACGGGGCAGGCGCCTGAGGGCATGCAGCTCAAGAACCCGCAGATCGGCGGCATCTTCAACATGGGCGGCGCCGCAGTCGCCAACTACGTCTCGATCCTCGAGCCGGCCAAGTAGCTTGAACGTTGCCGAATGGCTGGCGGCGACGGCGCGGGCGCGTCCCGACGCGCCGGCGCTGCTGACCGGCTTCGACCTCGACGCCGACTATGCAACCTTTGCCCGCCGCGCCGCCTCGATCGGGGCGACGCTGGCGCGCGATCACGGCATTGCCGCCGGCGACCGCGTCGCGCTGTTTGCGACGAACTGCACGCAATATCTCGAATGCCTCTACGGCATCTGGTGGATCGGCGCCGCCGCGATCCCGATCAACGCAAAACTGCATGGCCGCGAGGCGGCGTGGATCTGCGGCAATGGCGGCGCGAAGCTCGCCTTCGTGTCCGATGATACGGTCGGCGCCCTGAGCGAGGCGAAGGACGACTGTCCCGCCGGCATGACCATGCTGTCGGTCGACAACGCTGCCTACAAGGCGATGCGAAGCGGCGAGGGCGCGCCCGCGCCGCTACCGCGCGAAGTCAACGACCTCGCCTGGCTGTTCTACACCTCAGGCACGACAGGCCGTCCCAAGGGCGTGATGCTGAGCCACGGCAATCTGGTCGCGATGTCGCTGTGCTATCTCGCCGACGTCGATGCGGCGACGCCGCACGATGCCTCGCTCTACGCCGCGCCGATCTCGCATGGCGCCGGCCTCTACAATTTCCCGCATGTCCGCATGGGCGGCCGTCACGTCGTGCCGGAATCCGGCGGCTTCGATCCGGATGAGGTGCTCAACCTCGGCCGCCAGCTCGACAATGTCGTGATGTTCGCCGCGCCCACCATGGTGCGCCGCCTCGTCGATGCCGCGAAGACGCGCGGCGAGAATGGCGAGGGGCTGCGCACCATCATCTATGGCGGCGGGCCGATGTACACCGCCGACATCCTGGACGCGATGGCGACGATGGGCCAGCGCTTCGTGCAGATCTATGGCCAGGGCGAGTCGCCGATGACCATCACGGCGCTGTCGCGCGACTGGCACCATCAGAGCGATCATCCGCGCTATCTCGAACGGCTGGCCTCGGTTGGGTCAGCCCAAAGCGTCGTCACCGTGCGCATCACCGACAAGGACGGCAAGCCGCTGCCCGCGGGCGAGACCGGCGAGATCGAGGTCAAGGGCGCAACCGTGATGCTCGGCTACTGGAACAACCCGAAGGCCAATGCCGAGACGCTGAAGGACGGCTGGCTGCGCACCGGCGATGTCGGCCGGCTCGATGCCGACGGCTTCCTGACGCTGTCGGACCGCTCCAAGGACGTCATCATCTCCGGCGGCACCAACATCTATCCGCGCGAGGTCGAGGAAGCCCTGCTGACCCATCCCGACGTCCGCGAGGTCTCGGCCATCGGTGTGCCGGATGCTGAATGGGGCGAGATCGTCGTCGCCTGCGTTGTGCTGGAGGACGGCGCCGCGGCCGACGACGGCAAGCTCGACGCGCATTGCCTGGCCTCGATCGCCCGGTTCAAGCGGCCGAAGCGCTACGTCTATCTCGATGCCCTGCCGAAGAATAATTATGGCAAGGTGCTGAAGACCTCGCTGCGGGAGATGATGGCCAAAGGGATAGGCCAAGGGATAGGCTAAGGGATAGGCTAAGGGATAGGCTAAGGGATAGGCCGCCGGCTCCCGCCGCGCTAAGCTGTCTGCGCCTGTCACCGGGAGAACGGACCATGGGAATCGAGACGTCTCTGTCACTGTCGGAAGTGAACAATCGCATCGCAATCCTCCGGGACAACATCAGGCAGCTGATCGAGCAGGCCGCAGGCGCTGCGGGCGCCGAAGTCGAGGAGCGCATCGCCGACCGCCTCGAGCAGCAGAATGCGGAACTAGAAAAGCTCCTGAAAGCACGCGAGGCGATGACGGGGCAGTAACCGACGTTGGGGGCGGTGGACACGCTTCGGTTTTCCCGCCGTTCCGCCGCGTGGAAACCGTCCGGCCGCCGCCGCGCATACGCCCATACGCCTGGCGCCGGTTGATCTCGGCAAAGACCTCCCGTTACTAGCTCCGTAACCAGAACATCCGGGAGCGAACAGGACGATGGGACCATTGCAGGGTATCAAGGTCGTCGACATGACGACCGTGCTGATGGGACCCTATGCCACGCAGATGCTTGGCGACTACGGCGCCGACGTTATCAAGGTGGAATCGCCTGACGGCGACGTCACGCGGCAGATCGGTCCGACGCGGCACCCCGGCATGGGGCCGGTGTTCCTCAATACCAACCGCAGCAAGCGCTCGGTCTGTCTCGATCTGAAGAAGCCGGCGGGGCGTGAGGCCGTGCTGCGGCTGATCGCGAAAGCCGATGTGCTGGTCTACAATGTGCGCCCGCAGGCGATGACGCGGCTGCAGCTCGGCTACGACGTCGTCGCCAAGGTCAATCCGCGGCTGGTCTATGCCGGCGTGTTCGGCTTCGGCCAGGAAGGGCCGTATGCCGCAAAGCCTGCCTATGACGATCTGATCCAGGGCGCCACCGCATTGCCGGCGCTGATGGCGCAGACCTCGGACGGCGTGCCGCGCTACGTGCCGAACGCGCTGGTCGATCGCATCGTCGGCCTCACCGCGGTCGGTGCGATCTGCGCGAGCCTCGTGCATCGCGACCGCACCGGGCAGGGCCAGCGCGTCGACATTCCGATGTTCGAGACCATGGCCGGCTTCGTCATGGGCGACCACATGGGCGGCCTGACCTACGATCCGCCGCTCGACAAGGGCGGCTATGCCCGCCATCTGTCGCCGGACCGGCGGCCGTACAAGACGCTCGACGGCTATATCTGCGTGATCGTCTATAACGACAAGCAGTGGGAGAACTTCTTCAAGGCGACCGGCCGCGACGATCTGCGCAGCGATCCGAAGTTCGCGACCTTCGCCGGCCGCGCCAGCAACATCGATGTCGTCTACGCCGAGCTCGCGCGCATCCTGCTGACCAAAGCGACTGCCGAGTGGAACGAGATCCTCGAGAAGGCCGACGTGCCTGTGATGCCGATGCACGATCTCGAGAGCCTGCTGCAGGACCCGCATATGGTCGCGACCGGCGTCTTTCCCGTCATCGATCATCCGACCGAAGGCCGCATCCGCAGCATGACGCCGTCGGCGCGCTGGTCGGAGACCAAGGTTGAGCCGAGCCGGCTCGCACCGCGGCTTGGCGAGCACAGCGCGGAGATCTTGCGGGAGGCGGGTTACTCCATCGATGAGATCGCGGCGATGGTGCGCGACGGCGCCGCCAAAGCGGTGCAGGCATAGGAGCAAGACAGATGGATTTCGCACTCTCCGCCAACCAGGAATCGATCCGCGATGCCGTCGGAAAAATCTGTACGCGCTTTGATGAAGCCTATTGGCTGAAGAAGGACAAGGAGGGCGGCTATCCCTCTGACTTCCACCGCGCGCTGGCCGATGCCGGCTGGCTCGGCATCTGCATCCCCGAGGAATATGGCGGCTCAGGTCTCGGCATCACCGATGCAGCGATCATGATGCGCACGATCTCCGAATCCGGTGCCGGCATGTCCGGCGCTTCGGCCGTGCACATGAACGTGTTCGGGCTCAATCCTGTGGTGGTGTTCGGCACCAAGGAGCAGTGCCAGCGCATGCTGCCGCCGATCATCGACGGCCGCGACAAGTCCTGCTTCGCGGTGACCGAGCCGAACACCGGCCTCAACACCACGCAGCTCAAGACCCGCGCGGTGCGCCAGGGCGAGAAGTACATCGTCAACGGCCAGAAGGTGTGGATATCGACCGCGCAGGTCGCCAACAAGATCCTGCTGCTCGCGCGCACGACGCCGCTGGAGGAGGTGCGCAGTCCGACCCATGGCTTGAGCCTGTTCTACACCGATTTCGACCGCAAGCGTGTCACCGTGCACGAGATCGAGAAGATGGGCCGCAAACCCGTCGACTCCAACGAGCTGTTCTTCGAGAATTTCGAGATTCCGGTCGAGGATCGCATCGGCGAAGAGGGCCGCGGCTTCGAATACATCCTGCACGGCATGAATCCCGAGCGCATCCTGATCGCGGCCGAAGCCGTCGGGCTCGGCCAGATCGCGCTGAAGCGGGCGTCGGAGTACGCAAGGGCCGCATCGTGTTCAACCGCCCGATCGGTATGAACCAGGGGATCCAGCATCCGCTGGCGAAGTGCTGGATGGAGCTGGAGGCCGCCTGGCTGATGGTGCTGCGTGCCGGCTGGCAGTATGACCAGAACCTGCCGTGCGGCCCCGCCGCGAATTCGGCAAAATATCTCGCCGCGGAGGCCGGCTTCCACGCCTGCGAGCAGGCGGTGATGACCCATGGCGGTTTCGGCTATGCCAAGGAATATCACGTCGAGCGTTACTTGCGGGAATCGCTGATCCCGCGCATCGCGCCGATCAGCCCGCAGCTAATCCTCAGCTTCATCGGCGAGAAGGTGCTCGGCCTTCCGAAGTCGTATTGAGATGATGCGCTCGCGCAGACACATCGCGCTCTTCTCCCTCCCCCTGAAAGGGGGAGGGCAGGGTGGGGGTCGGTCAGCCACAGGCGACAGCGCATGGTGCGGAGACAGATCCCCACCCGGCTTGCTTGCGCAAGCCGACCTCCCCTTTGCAAGGGGAGGTTAAAAGATGAGCTTCGTCACCGGCGTCGGCCTCACGTCCTACGGCAAGCATGAGGGCTCATCCTCGCTCGATTTGATGAGCAAGGCGGCCGAGCTTGCGATATCAGATGCCGGGCTCAAGCGCGCCGAGATCGACGGCATCCTTTGCGGCTATTCCACCGTCTCGCCGCACATCATGCTGGCGACCGTGTTTGCCGAGCATTTCGGCATCCGGCCGTCCTACGCCCACGCCGTGCAGGTCGGCGGCGCCACCGGGCTTGCGATGACCATGCTGGCGCATCACCTCGTCGACGCCGGCGTTGCAAAACACGTGCTGGTGGTCGGCGGCGAGAACCGGCTGACCGGGCAGAGCCGCGACGCCTCGATCCAGGCGCTGGCCCAGGTCGGGCATCCCGACTACGAGGTGACGCTTGGGCCGACCATCCCGGCCTATTACGGCCTGGTCGCGACCCGCTACATGCATGAATACGGCCTCACGCAAGAAGACCTCGCCGAGTTCGCGGTGCTGATGCGCAAGCACGCGCTGACGCATCCCGGTGCGCAATTCCACGAGCCGATCAGCGTTGCCGACGTGATGGCCTCGAAGCCGGTGGCGATGCCGCTGAAACTGCTCGACTGCTGTCCGGTGTCCGACGGCGGTGCGGCCTGCGTGATCAGCCGCGAGCCGACCGGCGAACGGCGGGTCCGCGTCCGCGGCTGCGCCCAGGCGCACACCCATCAGCACGTCACCGCCGCGCCGGCGCTGAGCGAGCTTGGCGCGGAGATTTCGATCGCGAAGGCGAAGCAGGCGTCGGGCATCGCGATCTCCGATGTCCGTTATGCGGCGGTCTACGACAGCTTCACGATCACGCTCGCGATGCTGCTGGAGGACCTCGGCCTCGCCGGGCGCGGCGAGGCGGCGGCGCGGGTGCGCGCCGGCTATTTCAATCAGGATGGCGAGATGCCGCTCAACACCCATGGCGGGCTGCTCAGCTACGGCCATTGCGGCGTCGGCGGCGCGATGGCGCATCTGGTCGAAACCCAGCTGCAGATGACCGGCCGCGCCGAAAACCGTCAGGTGCGCGACGCCTCGGTCGCGCTGCTGCACGGCGACGGCGGCGTGCTGTCGTCGCATGTCAGCATGTTCCTGGAGCGCGTGCGATGAGCGGACTGATCGCGGACTGGACCAAGGGCGCGGAAGCCATCGTCTATCAGAGCTGCAGCGGCTGTGGCGCGCGGCAATACTTCCGCCGCAGCTTCTGCGCGGCGTGCGGCTCGTCTCATCTCGTCGAGCATCGCGCGAGCGGGGCAGGGACGGTGTATGCGACCTCGCTGGTCTGCCGCGCCGCGACGCCGGCGACGCGGGCGCATGTGCCCTATAACATCCTGCTTGTCGACGCCGACGAGGGCTTTCGCATGATGGCCCATGGCGACCACGACCTCGCCATCGGCGACAAGGTTTCCGCGCGCTTCACGCAATTCGCGGGACGGCTGGTTCCATATTTCGCGAAGACGAAATGAGGGGCTGAACGATCCGATCAGAACGCGAGACCAGGCTGAATTGGTTCGCTCGCGCCCCTCCAGTCGCGGATACTATGTTTGGGCATGATCTTTCGGAAAACCGCTACACACTTTTCCGGATCATGCCTCAGTGCCAATAAAAGACAAAGCTGGCGATGACGAGCATCGCCGTCACCGCCAGCATTTGCGCAAGCGCTTCCGAGGCCGCCCTCTTGGTGGCTTCCTTCATGCGTTTCCCCTAGACTTGGGCGTGACTCATCGTTGCGCCGAGAGAGCGCAAGACGGCCAGATTTTTGTACTCGGAACACCCCGCGTCGAGCATCCGCTTTTGATGAGTCCCCACTCAGCGAATATCGACTGTGACAAGGTTGTCTCGGAATGCGGCGGCAATTTGACTCGCGCGTGTTGCTCCTGCGACGGCCGCCTGTACAGAGCGTTTTCGAGCGAAGTGGGTGCCGGTTCGTGTGAAGAAAACGCGTCAAAACAAGGATCTAGAGCCCCGTTCCGATTTCATCGGAACGGAAAAGGCTCTAGTGTTTCGGAACCCGACAGAAACAACGGCAAGATCAAGGTTAGGAAATGGCCCGCATCGACTACTCCGATCCTGCGAAGGCAAACCCGCGCACCCGCGAGATCCTCGACAAGAACCGCAACGCCAACATCTTCCGCATGATGGCGCATTCGCCGAGCTACTTTGAACAATACTGCCGGCTCGGCGGTGCGATCCGCCACAAGGGCGAACTCGATCCGATCGTGCGCGAGCTTGCGATCACGCGCACCGGCATTCTCTGCGAGGCGCCCTACGAGATCGTTGCGCACAAACGCATCGGCAAGAATATCGGCGTCACCGACGAGCAGAACGCGGCGCTGGACAACTGGCAGTCCGCGACCTGCTTCAACGAGGTGCAGCGCGCGGCGCTCACCTTCACCGACGAGATCGTCAAGCTGAGGAAACCGACCGACGCGACCTTCAAGGCGATCGCGGCGATGCTGACGCCGGCCGCGCTGATCGAGCTGCAGCTCTCGGTCGGCTTCTACATCATGACGTCGAAATTTCTCGAAACGTTCGAGGTCGACATGCAGCCGGTGACGGAAGTGGTGAGCTAAGGCGTCGCGCGGAGAGGCCGGAGCGCATGCACCCTCCGACGTTATGGCCGGGCTTGACCCGGCCATCCACGTCTTTCTTCACGGTTAGCAGCAAGACGTGGATGCCCGGGTCAAGCCCGGGCATGACGGAGTTGTACAAGTCCTCGCGCTGCATGATTGGAATCTACCCCGACGTCAGCAGATCCACCTTCGCATTCGCCAGGATCAGCCGCTCGGCGAGAATCTGCGCGAGGTTGCGCATGATCCGCTCGCCGGCCCGCGGATGCTGCTCGCGGAAGCGCTCGAAATCCTTGATCGTCACTTCGTACGTGGTCGCCGACATGTCGGCGACCACGTCCGCGATCCGCTTCGGCTCCAGCAGTCCCATCTCGCCGAACGCCATGCCTGCGGTCAGCGTCGCCAGCCGGATGCCGTCGGGCAGGGTGACGTGGACCACGCCGCTGCGCAGGAAGAACAGCGAGGTCGCCTCGCTGCCCGCGGCGATGATCTGCTCATTCGGCTGGTAGGTCCTGACCGTGCAGAGCGGGATAAGATCGGCAATCTCCTGCTCACTTAGTCCGGCGAGCAGCGGCTGCTCGGCAAGCTCCGTCGTCTCGAGGAAGTCGATCGAGCCGCCATAGCGGTAGACGATTTGGTCCTCCGCCCACTCGATCGCGGTGTCGAGCAGATAGAAATCCCTGATATTGCCGAGCCGGTTGGTCCACTCGCTGATCGTGGTCCATTCGCGCGAAGTCCGCTTGATGCCTGAGAGGATCACGGTGACGCCGAGCTCGGCCAGTTCCTGGAAGGCTTCGGCGACCAGCCGGGCGCCGGCGCGGGTCGTCGCGGTGACGCGGCGCAGATCGAAGATCACGAACTCTGGCCGCGGCCCGCCACCGAGGCGGCGCGCGACATAGTCGACATTGGAGAGCGACAGCGTGCCGACCAGCTCGATCACGCGCACCTCCTGGAAGTGCTTCGCCAGGATCTCCTGCTCCTGCGGTCGGCGCACCCGCCGCGACGGGTTCTTACCAATATTGTAGTCAGCGATGATGCTGTGGCGGGCGTCGTCGCTGCGGTTCAGCATGTGTAGGTCGTAATGCGACGACAGCGCCTCGCACACCTTGATGCCGCGCACGCTGTTGCCGTGCTTGTCTAGCTTCGGCGAGTAGCTGCCGAGCCCGAGCCGGGCCGGCAGC
Organism: Bradyrhizobium sp. 26S5; assembly: GCF_036923295.1. NCBI lineage: Bacteria > Pseudomonadati > Pseudomonadota > Alphaproteobacteria > Hyphomicrobiales > Nitrobacteraceae > Bradyrhizobium > Bradyrhizobium sp. 26S5. The sequence continues at coordinate 4,033,820 of NZ_CP145948.1, forward strand.
GCCGCCAGAATGCCACCGCCGACGCCGCTCTTGGCGGGGATGCCGACCCGGTAGATCCATTCGCCGGCGTAGTCGTACATGCCCGACGACGTCATCACCGAGAGCGTGCGCGCGATCGCGTAGGGCGTCACCACTTGCTCTTCGGTCAGTGGATTGATGCCGCGGTTGGCAAGCGTCGCCGCCATCACGGCGGTGTCGCGCGCGGTGACCAGGATGGCGCATTGCCGGAAATAGACGTCGAGCACCGCAGGCACGTTGTCGGTGATCACGCTGTTGGTGCGCAAGAGATAGCCGATCGCCCGGTTGCGGTCGCCGGTGGCGCTCTCGGAGGCGTACACCGCCTCGTCGACGCCGAGCTCGCGGCCGGCGAAGCGGCCGAGCGCCTGGCGGATGAAGTCGAACGCGCCGTCGCCCTTGTCGGCGTGGAGCAGGCCGGAGCAGGCGATCGCGCCGGCATTGACCATCGCATTGAACGGGTGGTTGTCGGCATTGAGCCGGATCGAGTTGAAGGGGTCGCCCGACGGCTCGACGCCGATCACGCTCTCCACCCGCTCGGCGCCCAGCGTGTCCAGCGCCAGAGCGAACACAAACGGTTTTGACATCGACTGGATGGTGAAGGGCACCCTGGTATCGCCGACTTCGTAGACATGGCCGTCGAGCGTCGCGAGGCTGATGCCAAAATGGGCAGGGTCGGCCTTGCCGAGCTCGGGGATGTAGTCGGCCACCGCGCCGGCGGCCTCCGGAAGGAAGTTTGCGTAACACGTGTGCAGAAACCGCAGCAGCGGCGGCTGCGAGCTGGACCAGTTGACGGTGCTGGCGGTGACAGGCGGAGGCGATTGTTTCATCGCCTCCTGTTGTGCAACGCAATCAGGGCGCGCGCAACTGGTTCGCAACCAGCGGCTGGCGGCGCACCAGCAGCAGCGCGATCAGGGTGGTCGGGGCGAGGATCGCAAGCCCCAGCAGGGTGATCTGGAGCTGCGACAGGGGCATGATGCCGCCGCCGGGCGTCGCCACCACGAAGCCGCCGATCACCAGCAGCACCCGCAATGGCCATTCCACGATGCCGGCCCTGCGCAGGTCGCCGACATAGGCCTGGTAGCCCTGAATGCCTCCGCAGATGAAGACGATGCCGAAACAGGCAAGGCCGGTCAACCCGAGCGCCTCAAGATAGGGGTTGCTGCCCTGGAGCAGCAGGGCCGGGTTCAGCACGAAGAAGAACGGGATGAAATAGATGATGCTGCCGACCCACATCGATTCCCATCCGGTCTTCATCGCCGGCGCGCCGGCGATGCCGGCCGCCGCGAAGGAGGCGATCGCGACCGGCGGTGTGATCGAGGACAGCATGCCCCAGTAGAAGATGAACATGTGCACGGCCATCTTGTTCAGCCCGAGCTTCTCCAGCGCAGGCGCGACAAGAATGGCGAGGAAGATGTAGCAGGACGTCGTCGTCAGCCCGAGCCCGAGGATCAGGCTGGTGATCGCGCACATGATCAGCAGCAGGAAGGCATCTCCGGCGGCGATGCTGAGCAGATCGTTGGCGAGGCTCGAGATCACGCCGGTCAGCGAGAACGCGCCGATCAGGAGGCCGCAGCCGGCGAGGATCGCGATCAACTCGACGAAGGTCTTGCCGTTCAGCTCGAGGAATTGCAGCCAGCGGCCGCCGCCCCAATTCTTGCCGGGGAAGAACTCATTGAGCGCTACAAGCAGGCACATTCCCCACAGCACGGCGTTGAGCACGCCGAACCAGAGCATCAGCGCCGTCACCGCGACCGACAAGGCGAGGACCGCCGTGTTGCCGGCCTTCCACGGCGCCGGGCCCGACCATTGGTGCAGGATCACGAGCAGGGCGGAGGCATAGAACGGCGCGTGGCTCTCGCGCTTGAAGTAGAGCAGCATCACTACCAGCACGACGATGACGAACAGATAATACCAGCCCTCCATAAAGGCATCGCGGAACCGCGGCAGCTCGGCGCGCGGAATGCCTTCCAGTTTGTGGCGGGCGGCGTACGCATCGACCTGAGCGAACAGGCCGACATAGTAGAGCACCGACGGAATGGTCGCGGCGAGCGCGACGTCGGCGTAGCTCGTGTTCATGAACTGCGCCATCACGAACGCCGTGGCGCCGAGCACCGGAGGCGCCAGCACCGCGCCGGTCGAGGCGCAGGCCTCGATGGCACCGGCATAGGACGGCGTGAAACCGGTCTTCTTCATCGCAGGGATCGTCATGGTGCCTGCGGTAAGCACGTTGGACACGATGCTGCCGCCGACGGTGCCGAGCAGTCCCGAGGCGAACACGCAGACCTTGGCTGCGCCGCCGCGGAAGGTGCCGCACATCGCGAACGCGATATTGATGAAGAACTTTCCGGCGCCCGTCATCATCAACGCGGTGCCAAACACCAGGAAGCCGATCACCGTGTCGGCAAAGGCCTGGATCGGAATGCCGAGCAGGCTCTCGCCGGAGAGCATGTGATAGGCCGTGGTTTGCTGCAGCGTCGACTGCGTGCCGCGGAATGGGCCGAGCCAGCTGGCGTCGGCAAACAACGGATAGAGCGTGAACGGCAACACGCTCAGCAGCAGGCTCCAGCCACCGGTGCGGCGCAACGCCTCCATCAGCACGAACCACATGATCAGTCCGGCTACGATGACATTGGTCGGCGCGCCATCGAACTCCCATCCGGCCTGCGCCGCCTTGCGGATGTTGGCCATCAGCCAGATCGCCGAGCCGAATGTCAGCGCGAACAGCAGCAGGTCGTACCAAGGAATCCGGTTAAGCGGCGCTTTCTCGCTTCCCGGGAAGATCAGGAAGGTGAACGGCAGCATCAGCGCGATCAGGACGTAGAAATATTCGGTGTTGAGCTGGGTGTAATCGATGAAGAAGCGCAGCGAGAATTGCTGGTTGACGCACAGAAGGATGGTCGCAGCCGTGGCCACCAGCAGGGCCCAGCGCCAGGCGCCGCGCAAGGTGCGGATGCGCGTGACCTCGGACTCCTGCAGGTCGGCCGCCGCGGAGAGATGCGGATCGTCGAACTCGACCTTCTTCGCCGTCGCGGCCGCGCCGTCGGACATCGCGCTCCCTCTCGATGATCTTGTTTTCGCGGCAGCCAAACAGCTTTCAGTCGAAGCCATTAGGCATGTTGGCCTTCGCGAGCGCTGCGGCGCGCGCCTTCATCCAGCCGTCGAGGAAGGCTTTCTCATCGGAGGGCGGGCTGGACTTGCCGTAATCCGTCCAGGCCGCGCCGAGCACTTCCTGGCGCTTGTACAGCGCATTGTTATGCGCGTCCTGTTCGTCGCTCCAGTAGCCTGCTTCCTTGAGCGCCTTCACCGCGCCGGGATGCACCGGGACGACCCAGTTCTTGGTCTGGCGGTCGGCGCTGAGGCCGCCGGCACCGGGGGCCGAATCCTTGTAGGCATCGTAGTTGATGATCATCGCCTTGGTGATCGCATAGATCTGGTCGGCGGGTTGCGCGGCGTAGGCAACGAAGATCGGGTAAGGGTAGTTGCCAAGCTGAATCGGCTTGTCCGGTGAGATGCCGGCGCCGCAGGTTGCGGTTTGCGGGAAGAAGAACGAGCCGACCTTCTTCACCCGCGCCCAGCCTTCCTTGTCGCTGGCGGGCAGCGGCGGCCACATCAATCCGCGCGGCGAGGTCTCGGCCTCCTTAGCGGGGCCGGTGATCGTGGTGCCGAAGGCGGCGTCGGTGTCGTTGTTGATGAGGCCCTTCCACATCGCGCCATAGCTTGCAAACTCGACGATCTTGACGTCGTTCTGGGTGAGGCCGCCGAAGGCGAGCATCGCCAGCGAGTTCTGGTTCAGCGCCGGCGAGCCGACCACGAAGCCGACGCGCTTGCCGCGCAGATCCTTCATCTCCTTGACGCCGGCATCCGCCGCCACGCCAAGCGCGCCGCAATTGCAGTCGACCGACGACAGCATGAGCTGCAGCGGCTGCGGACCCCATTCCTTGGCGCCGAACTCGAACACGCCTTCCTGCGCGAAGTAGGTGCCCGATCCCATCGCCGAGGAGACCGCGCGCTTGGCGCGCAAGGGTGCGAGACGCGCGACGTCGTTGCCGGCCGGCAGCACGCGGACGTCGGTGCCGTATTTGTCCTTCATCATCTTGCCGACGCCGACCGCGATGTTGAAGCCGGCGGTGCCGGTGTCATAGGCGGTCACCGCCATGGTCGGCGGCAGCTTGATGTCCTCGGCCGAGGCGGGCAGGGCAGCGATGATGGATAAGCCGGCAAGCGCGGCAGGCGCGAGCGCCATCAGCCGATGGATCATAATCCCTCCCTTTGTTTCGTTGTGCGAAACTTTTTCCGGGCGGGATGATTGCATCGCGATCCGGCGATGGCAACGCTACGTCCGACGCAAGGCGGCGATTTCGGCCGCTGCATCACCGGACAGATTGTCGCGGCTGGCCGGAGGTTGCGAGATCTCAGGTCTCGACGATCGCGACCGCCTGGCCTTCGGCGATGACGTCGTCGATCTTGACCAGAATCGACTTGATTCTGCCTGCTGCCGTCGATGTGACCGGTATTTCCATCTTCATCGCCTCGACGAACGCAATCTCGTCGCCATCGCCGATGCTGGTGCCGGCCTCGACAGGAAGCGCGCAAACGCGCCCGGCAACTTCGGTCACGACCTTGATCTCTGGCATTCCACTCTCCGATACCGTCTTGCGGAAATTTCATCCGGCGAGCGGCTTTTTGTTGTGGCGGCAGATTGCCTGAGGTAGCTTCATCTGCAAGTGGAATTTTATTCCGTAGGACGGAATGGAGCCAAAACAAATGGGACGGCGCTCGGAACGACTTAGCAGGCAGGGAATGCTCGCCAGCGAGACAGGCGATGGCGATGTCATCCAGGTGGTGTCGCGCGCCTTCGATGTGTTGCGGTGCTTCGAGGGGCACGAAGCCCGGCTCGGCAATCTCGAAATCTCGAACCGCTGCGGCCTGCCGCGTTCGACGGTGTCGCGGTTGACGCACACGCTGACGCGGATGGGACAGCTCGTCTATCTGCCGCGCGACCAGAAGTATCGGATCGGTCCGAGTGCGGTCGCGATGAGCACCACGATGATGAAGGGGCTGCAGCTGCGCAATCTGATCCGGCTGCGCCTGCAGGATGTCGCCGATCAATTGCCGGGCACGGTGGGCTTCGTGATCCCCGACCGCTTTCAAATGGTCTATCTGGAGTTCGCCCGCGCGGCGAACGCGCTCGGCCTGCATGAGGCCACCGGCAGCCGCATCTCGATGGCGACCACCGCCGCCGGCCATGCCTACACGGCCGCGCTCGATCCTGTGATCGGCGACGCGCTGATATCAGAGATGGAAGGCGAGTTGCCTGAGAGCGCCAAGATGCTGACGCCGCGCATCGAGGCCAACCGCCGTCATTTGCAGGAGCACGGCTACGTCGTCGCCTGCGGCCTGTGGAGCCCGCATATCAACGGCGTCGCGGTGCCGCTGTGGTCGCCGCAATATCAGACCTATGTGGTCACCACGATCGGCCTGCTCTCGGCGATGTATGACGAAGAGCGGCTGCACCGCGAGGTCGCACCGCAAATGGTCGAACTCGCCGCCGCGCTCGGCAGCCTGCTCGAAGGCGCCGACGGCGATATCTTCAGCAATCGGATCGAACGCAAATCGCTATCGGTCGCCGCCCATAACAACAACAAAATGATCAAGACGGAGGCAATGAATGAACTGGAAGCCGGAACTCGACGACCTCGCCCGGCGCGAAGCGTTCGCGCGGGAGATGGGAGGCGTTGACAAGGTCAAGCGACAGCGCGACCAGGGCCGGCTCACCGTTCGTGAGCGCATCGACAAGCTCGTCGACCAGAGCAGCTTCCACGAGGTCGGTGCCATCTCCGGCATCGCCGAATATGACGAGAGCAACGAACTCAAGCATCTGACGCCGGCGAACTGCGTGTTCGGCCGCGCCAGGGTCGACGGCCGCACCGTGGTGGTGGTCGGCGACGATTTCACCGTGCGCGGCGGCTCGGCCGATGCATCGATCTCCGCCAAGCCGCTGATGGCGGAGGAGATGGCGCATGATTTCCGCCTGCCGATCGTTCGCGTGATTGAAGGTTCGGGCGGCGGCGGCTCGGTGAAGACGATCGAGACCAAGGGCGCCGCCAATCTGCCCGGCGGCGTCGGCGGCACGCGCTGGTACTGGTACACGACCGCCAATCTGGCGCGCGTGCCGGTGGTCGGCCTCGGCCTCGGTTCGGTCGCCGGCTTAGGTGCGGCGCGGCTGGCGGCGACGCATTACTCGGTCATGACCAAGAGCTCCGCGATGTTCGTCGCCGGTCCGCCGGTGGTGAAGCGCCTGGGTCAGGACCTCACCAAGCAGGAGCTCGGCGGCGCCGACATCCAGACCCGCGCCGGCGCGATCGATCAGGCGGTCGAGACCGAGGAGGAGGCGTTCGACTACGCGCGGCGCTTCCTGTCCTATCTGCCGTCGTCGGTCTACGATCTGCCGCCGACCATTCCCTGCACCGACGATCCGGAACGCGCCGAGGAGGCGCTGCTGAAGGCCGTGCCGCGCAACCGCAGGCAGGTCTACAAGATGCGGCCGATCATCGAGGCCGTCGTCGACAAGGGCTCGTTCTTCGAGGTCGCCGCCAATTTCGGCCGGCCTGTGATCACCGGACTGGCGCGGATCGAGGGCAGGGCGGTGCTGCTGCTCGGCAGCGATCCGTTCCACTATGGCGGCTCGTGGACCGCGGACGCCTGCCAGAAGGTGGTGCGGTGGGTCGACTTCGCCGAGACCTTCCATCTACCGGTGGTCTATCTGATGGACTGCCCGGGCTTCATGATCGGGCTCGAGGCGGAGAAGTCGGCGACCATCCGCCACGGCGTGCGGGCGATGGCCGCAGTCAACCAGAGCACGGTGCCGTGGTGCACCATCATCATCCGCAACGCTTTCGGTGTCGCCGGCGTGGTGCATCAGCCGGCCAACCGGTTCTCGATGCGCTATGCTTGGCCGTCGGCCTATTGGGGCTCGCTGCCGCTGGAGGGCGGCATCGAGGCGGCCTATCGCGCCGAGATCGACGCGGCCAGTGATCCCGCCGCCAAGCTGCGCGAGATCGAGGATCGCCTCAACAAGCTGCGCTCGCCGTTCCGCTCGGCCGAGAAGTTCTGGGTAGAGGAGGTGATCGATCCGCGCAAGACGCGCTCGCTGCTCTGCGAATTCGCGCGTCTGGCCGAACCGATCCGCACCCCGGGCCCGCCGGGCAACATGTCGACGCGGCCGTAAGCTTTTTCACGCCGTCATTCCGGGGCGATGCGAAGCATCGAACCCGGAATCCCGAGATTCCGGGTCTGGTCCTTCGGACCATCCCGGAATGACGACGCGTGCTACTCGCTCTCCCGATGCACGTCGTGGATCACGATGCCCATGCCGTTCTCCGGCATCTTGATCCATTCGCGATGCTTCAGCGAACGCTTGGTGTCCTCGTGTCCGCTCACCCAGTGCTCGCGCATCGAGGTGCCGGAGAATTCGTGGTCCTTGGCGTCGCCCTCATAGGCCTTCTGCTGATAGATCAGCTGCAGCAACGTGATTCCGGGCAGCCGGCTGTTCGCCTTCTTGAGCTGGCGCTCTTCATCCGAGAGCTGATCGTCGGGGATTTTCCCCAACGCGTTGTGCAGGGCGGTGCGCAGATTGTAGGTCTTGCGGTAGACGTCGGTGTTGTAGCGGGTGCGCGACGAATACATGATGTCCTTGTGGCGGGCCATCACGTCCTGGATGTCGCGCGGCAGCGCGCCGCGCGCCGAGAACAGGTCGACCTGGAACACCAGCGAGTTGGCGTTGTCTTCCTGGTCCAGCAGGTGCTGCAGCGGCGTGTTGGAGACGATGCCGCCGTCCCAGAAATGATCGGTGCCGACCTTCACCATCGGCAGCGCCGGCGGCAGCGCGCCGCTCGCCATGATGTGCTCAGGGATGATCTCGTCATGGGCATTGTCGAAATAGATGAAGTTGCCGGACAGCACATTCACCGCGCCGACCGCAAACCGCATTGTCTTGGAATTGATGCGGTCGAAATCGACCAGCTCGAGCAGTGATTCACGCAACGGCGTGGTGTCGTAATAGCTGGTGGCGGTGTGCGCGCCGGCCGGGCTGAACCACGGATTGGTCTGATGCGGGGTGAAGAAGCCGGGTTGCCCGAGCGTCGTCGTCAGCCATGAGCTGGTGAAATTGCGCGCCTTGCGGAAGATGTCGCCATCAGGCGTGTAATGCCAGATCTTGCGGCTGGTGATGCGATCCCAGAATGTGTGCAGCCGCTCCAGTCGCTTCTCCGGCGGATTGCCGGCGATGATCGCCGAGTTGATCGCGCCGATCGAGACGCCGCAGACCCAGTCGGGCTCGATGTTGGATTCATGCAGCGCCTGGTAGACGCCGGCCTGATAGGCGCCGAGCGCGCCGCCGCCCTGCAGCACCAGCGCCACGCGATCGCAGCCTTCGGGGCGCCAGCCGGGCGTCGCGTGCTCGATATCGTCAAAATGAGGGGTTCGCGCGTCCATCTCAGACACTCCAAAAAATTCGCGGCGAGAATTCAGGGCGCCGATGACGCCGTGATGACAAACGCCGCGTCGGCCCATGGCGCATCCGCCGTGCCTGCCTGCATGGTTAGCATTGGCCTCATCAGCGAAACGCGGGTCATGCGGCTGACGGAAATCCCTCATCTCGCTGTCAATCTCGGCCGTTAGCTTCCGCGCAAGCTTTTCAAACAGGGGGTTATTGCGATGCGCAGGGAAGATCTGCTCAAGCTTCCGTCCATGCCGGCCGCCGGTCCGAGCTATCCCGCCGGTCCCTACCGCTTCATCGATCGCGAATTCCTTGTCATCACCTATGAGACCGATCCGGAGCTGATCCGTGCCGGCCTGCCTGAGCCGCTGGAGCCGATCGAGCAGGCGATCGTGCATTACGAATGGATCAAGATGCCCGACAGCTCCGGCTTCGGCAGCTACACCGAGTCCGGCCTTGTGATCCCCGCGCGCCTGCATGGCGAAGAGGTCAACTTCGTCTGCCAGATGTATCTCGACGATGATCCGCCGATCGCGGCCGGCCGTGAGATCTGGGGCTTTCCGAAGAAGTACGCCCACCCGAAGCTCGAGATCGTCAAGGACACGCTGACCGGCACGCTGGAATATGCCGGCCAGCTCGTTGCGATGGGCACGATGGGCTACAAGCACGAGAGCATGGCGGGCAATGGCGACATCACCCGCGCCACGCTGTCGAAGACGCAGATCAATCTGAAGATGATCCCCGGCGTCGACGGCCATCTCGAAATCTGCCAACTGGTTGCGATCAACCTGACCGACATCGTCGTCAAGGGATCGTGGATCGGGCCGGGCCGGCTGCATCTGGTGCCGCATGTCAACGCGCCGGTCGCGGATTTCCCGGTCAAGCGCGTCGTCGGCGCGCACCATTTCCTCGCCGACCTGACGCTGCCGTTCGGCCGCGTGGTGCACGACTACAACAAGGAAGCCGCCGAGGCGGCGACGCCGACCGGCCTTGCGGCCGAGTAGGGCTGTCGCTGACATAAAACTGTAACGGGCGCGTCCTCCAATATGACGAAGGACGCGCCCGCCCGGTTTTGCGCGGCGGCGGGTTTTTGAGCATGTCATTTCGCGCGGTTGCCTTGAAGATTCTCTTGGAGAGCGGCCATGCTGGCTGATCCACCTCCTGCTCCTGTCGGCTCGCTGCTGACGCGTGAGGCCGTCCCCGGCCTGGTATGGGCGTTTCGCCTGCACCACGACGGCCGTGCCGAGGCGCTTCCAATCGACAAACCGATCGAGCCGAGCCATGACGGAAGGTTGTGGCTGCACTTCAACCTGAGCGATGTCCGTACCCGCGCGTGGCTCGCCAACATGCACATCCCGCAGCTCGCGCGCGACCTGCTGCTGTCGAACGACGAATTCCAGCAGATCCACACCATCGACAATTGCGTCTATGGCGTGTTCTCCGATCTGGTGCGCAGCATCGATGCTCCGACCGAGGAGACCGACTTCCTTCGGTTTGCGATGACCGAGCGTCTCCTGATCAGCGGACGCCACCAGGCGCTCTGCGCGGTCGACGCGACGCGCCGCGTGCTCGAAAGTGGCTATCGCGTCGAGAGCGTCGCGGCGCTGCTGGAAAAGATCATCCATGAGGTCGCCGACACCATGGACCGCATGGCCGACAAGATCGGCACCGAGATCGATGCGATCGAGGACCGGGTGGTCGCCGGCGAAACCAATTCCGAGATGCGCGGCACGCTCGGGCGGATGCGCCGGACCTGCGTGCGGCTGCATCGCCAGCTCGCCGGTTTGCGTGTGCTGTTTCACCGGCTCGAGCTGAAGAACATGGACAATCTCAGCCCGGCGCTGCGGTTGCAGGCCGGCAAGCTGGCACAGCGGCTCGACGGCCTCGACCACGACATCGTCGAACTGCGCGAGCGCAGCCGCCTTCTCGAGGAAGAGCTGCGCTTCAAGCTCGAGGAGGAGAGCAACAAGCATCTGCATGCGCTGTCCGTCGTCACCATGATGCTGCTGCCGCCGACGCTCGTCACCGGCATCTTCGGCATGAACACCAAGGGATTGCCGCTGACCGATGTCGACAGCGGATTTCTGTGGGCTGCTGGCTTGTTGGTCGGATCGGCGCTCTTGGCTTATCTGCTGATGCGACGGCTGCGCATCGTCAAATAGCGCGATCGCACCGCGGCATCTCCCATGAGCAGAGCTCTTTCCCGCGCAACACTGGTGGCCGCGGCCCTCGCGCTCTGCGCCCCGGCGCATGCGGACGACAAGCCGGTCGCCGATCGGATCGCGGATACGCGCGCCGCGCCGGAGGAGGCCGGCTACCAGTTCAGCATGACCTATATCGGCGAGGCGTTTACCAACACCTCGGGAGGTGTGAGCAACGGTGCGGCCTATACCGGCCGTCTCGATCTCGGCACCACGATCGACCTCGAGAAGGTGATGGGCTGGACCGGCGCGACCTTCCACGCCAACATGTTCCAGATCCATGGCGACGGGCTGTCGCGGGGCTATGTCGGCAACTTGTTTCTGGTGTCCGGCGTCGAGTCGCTGCCGGCGACGCGGCTCTACGAGTTCTGGATCGAGCAGAAGCTCCTGGACGGCAGGCTCGCGGTGCGCGTCGGCCAGCAGGGCTCCGACGTCGAGTTCATCGACAGCCAGTACGACGACATCTTCATCAATTCGGCGTTGGGCTGGCCCGGCATCACCGGCGTCAATCTTCCGACCGGCGGGCCATCGCCGGCGCTTGCCGTGCCCGGGATCCGCATCAAGGCAAGCCTGACCGACCGCCTCACGGCCTATCTGGGGCTGTTTGACGGTTCGGCCGCTCCACCGCAGGGAACCGAGGATCCGCAACTCCTCAATCCGCACGGGATCCTGTTCCGCGTCAACGATCCGCCCTGGTGGATCGGCCAGCTCAAATACAAGTTCGAGATCGGCGAGAGCAAGCTGCCGGCCACGATCACCGGCGGCGGCTGGTATCACATGATGTCGTTCGCCGATCAGCGCTTCGGGGCCGACGGGCTGTCGCTCGCCGATCCCAACAGCTCCGGCGACACCCGGTGGCTGCGACGGGACAACGGCATCTTCATGGTCTATGAGCAGTTGCTCGCGCGCGTTGAGCCGGACGCGGACAAGGGCGTCGCGTTCTTCATGCGAGTTTCGGTCAGCCCGTCGGACCGCAACCTCATCAGCACCTATGTCGACGGCGGCTTCCTGTTCACCGGCTTCAGCGACAAATATCCGGACGACCGGTTCGGCATTGCCGGGATTTACGGCAGGATTTCCGACGCCGCCCGCGCGCTCGATCGCGATACCCAGATCTTCACCGGCACGGCGTATCCGATCCGCGACTATGAGGCGATCCTCGAGATCACCTACCAGCACGTCGTGAATGCCAATTTCACGATGCAGCCGATGTTTCAATACATCGCCCATCCCGGCGGCGGCGCCGTCGACCCCAATGATCCGACGCAGACGCATCGGATCAAGGACAGCATCGTGTTCGGGATGCGCACCATCCTCTCGTACTGACCAGCGCAAGTCGCGCAGGCGAGGGCCTCAAGCCGCCGCCGGTTTCGGCTCGGCCGCTGGCTTCGGTTGCGGCCGTGCGATCGCCAGCGCGATCAGCGCGGCGAACACGCAGAGCGCGCCGGCAATGAAGAACGCCGGCAGATAGCTCTGATAGAGGGTGCGCGACAGGCCGGCGCCGAATGCGGCGGTGCCGGCGCCGAGCTGGTGGCCGGCGAAGATCCAGCCGAACACCAGATTGGCACGCTCGGCGCCGAAGCGCTGCGCCGTGAGGCGCACCGTCGGCGGCACGGTCGCGATCCAGTCGAGTCCGTAGAACATCGCAAACAGCGACAATCCGTAGAACGTGAAGTCGGAGAACGGCAGGAACAGCAGCGAGAGGCCGCGCAGACCGTAATACCAGAACAGCAGATAGCGGTTGTCGTAGCGGTCCGACAGCCAGCCCGAGACGATGGTGCCGAAGAAGTCGAAGATGCCCATTGCGGCGAGCAGGCTGGCGGCCTGCACCTGCGGGATGCCGTAATCGAGACACATCGGGATCAGGTGGACCTGGACCAGGCCGTTGGTCGATGCGCCGCAGACGAAGAAGGTCGCGAACAGGATCCAGAACACCGACGATTTCGAGGAATCGCGCAGCGTGCCGAGCGCGACCGCCATGATCGGCGTATTGGCCGGCGGCGGCGCGGGGAGGGGCGCGGTGCCGTCATCGCCGAACGGGCGCAGGCCGACGTCGCTTGGCCGGTCGCGCATCACCATCAGCACGGCAAAGGCGGCGACGCCGAGCATGACGCAGACCAGCCCGAGCGCGACGCGCCAGCCATAACGCTCGGTCAGCGTCGCGAGCAGCGGCAGGAAGGCGAGCTGCCCGGTCGCGACGCTCGCGGTGAGGATGCCGACCACCAGGCCGCGGCGTCCGACGAACCAGCGCGCCGCGATCGTCGCGCCGAGCACCAGCGCGGTCATGCCGGTGCCGATCCCGATCACGACGCCCCACAAGAGCACCAGCTGCCAGACCTGCGTCATGGCGAGGGAGGCGAGCAATCCCGAGACCACGATCAGCTGTGCCGCCAGCGTCACGTTGCGCAGGCCGTAGCGGTTCAGCAGCGCGGCGGCGAACGGCGCCATCAGTCCGAACAGGATGAAGCGGATCGACAGCGCCGAGGAGATCTCGGCGGTGGACCAGCCGAACTCCTTCTGCAGCGGCACGATGAAGACGCCGGGCGCGCCGACGGTGCCGGCCGAGATCAGTGCGGCGAGAAAGGTCACGGCGACCATCACCCAACCGTAGTGGATGTTGCGGCGGGCGAGGGTGGAAGCAAGCCAGTTCGAGATCATTGGGCCCCAATTGAAATGCGATGAGGGTTCTGTTCGTGATGCGCAATATGGCACGAGGAGCTATGTCTAAAATGACATAGTTCCCTCGTTTTCGGACTCGTGCCTCAGGTCAGTGCGCGACGCGCTCGACCGCGATCGCGGTGGCTTCGCCGCCGCCGATGCACAGCGCAGCGACGCCGCGTTTCAGATTCTGCGCTTCCAGCGCGTGCAGCAGCGTCACGATTAGCCGCGCGCCGGTGGCGCCGATCGGGTGGCCGAGGGCGCAGGCGCCACCATTGATGTTCAGCCTGTCCCTGGGAATTCCGAGATCGCGCTGCGCCGCCATCGCGACCACGGCGAAAGCTTCGTTGATCTCGAACAGATCGACATCGCCGACGCTCCAGCCGACCTTGTCGAGCAGCTTTCTGATCGCCGGGATCGGCGCGGTGGTGAACCACTGCGGCTCCTGGCTGTGGGTGGCGTGGCCCTTGATCTCGGCCAGCACCGGCAGCCCGTCGCGGTCGGCAAGCGAGCGCTTCGCCAGGATCAGCGCCGCGGCGCCGTCGGCGTTGGCGGAGGAGGCCGCCGGCGTGATGGTGCCGTTGGCACGGAATGCGGGCTTGAGGCCGGGGATCTTTGCGGGATCGACCTTCAGCGGATGCTCGTCATTGGCGATGATGCGCGGGCCGGATTTTTCCTGCAGCGTGATCGGCGCGATCTCGGCCTTGAAGGCGCCGCCCTCGACCGCCTTGCGGGCACGGCTCAGCGTCTCGATCGCGTAAGTGTCCTGGTCGGCGCGGGTGAACTGATAGGCCTCCGCGGTCGCCTCGCCGAAATCGCCCATCGAGCGGCCGGTCTCGTAGGCGTCCTCGAGCCCGTCCATCATCATGTGGTCGATGATGCGGTCATGGCCGGCGCGATAGCCGCCGCGCGCCTTTTGCAGCAGATACGGCGCGTTGCTCATGCTCTCCATGCCGCCGGACAGCACGATCTCGGCCGAGCCGGCCTTGATGATGTCGTGGCCGAGCATGGTCGCCTTCATGCCGGAGCCGCAGACCTTGTTGACGGTGGTGGCGCCGGTGGCATCGGGTAGTTTTGCGCCGCGCGCGGCCTGGCGGGCAGGGGCCTGGCCCTGGCCCGCGGGCAGCACGTTGCCCATGAACACCTCGTCGATCCGCTCGGGCGCGAGTTTTGCGCGTTCGAGCGCCGCGCCGATCACGTGCGAGCCGAGCTTGTGCGCCGCGAGCGGCGTCAGTTCGCCCATGAAGCGGCCAAGCGCGGTGCGGACGGCCGAGAGGATGACGACGGGATCGGCGCTGGATGCCATGGCAGGATTTCCTTCAATGCCGGGGATTTGATTGAATTATCTTCATCATATGATGCAATGCAAGAAATGCAACTGCGTGTCCGCCTGCCATGACAAAATGTCGTGTTCGCATGAGTTGGGGAGGGAGCGCGGGCTGCTGTTGCATCGATGTCCGCTGTCGTCCCTGCGAACCCCAACCCGGGATGTCATCACCCGCGCATGCGGGTGATCCAGTATTCCAGAGACAGCTTTGCTTGAGCCCAGGGGCCGCGGCGTACTGGATCGCCCGGTCGAGCCGGGCGATGACAGTGTGGGTGGGGACACAGCTTCGCGTTCTCGCGACATGATTTGTCCGAGCTTTGCTCTTCGTTTTGCCCTCTCACTTGGCAGAGGGCGCAGGGAAAGCCGGGTGCCGATCGCACCCATGGGCCCCGTGCAAAGGTAGAAAGCACGGGGGTAGGACCACAGGTGTAACCGGAAACACTCCGGCTTTCCCTGCGCGATGGGTTACGGCTTACTTCGTGCTCTCCCCGGCGAGACTGGGCTTGTTTGTCACCGCCTTCGCAAGACGCTTTCGCGCTTTGCTTGAGGACACCGGCCACTAGGGCGTCAGGACCACACGACTTCACCGTCCGCATCAATCACGCTTCGTCCGTCGTGATCTCCGCGTCCACCGCATCCCACACCGCGTTCGTGACGATCGCGAAGCGCCCCTCGATCGGGTGAGACGGGCGAACCATACATCAAATTATCGTTCCGATAAACCGAAATATTTTTGCTGCGGGGGCTTGCGCCGTCGGGCAACTCAGTGATCGAGATTTCGGCACGGAACCGTTGATTTTCGCCGAGCGGGAACACGTTGCCAAGAAACCACAGCCATCTAAGGGAATGGAAATTGGAGGCGTCATTTTCGTGGCGGCGCACGCGCTCGCGGCTTATTGGTTAGGGATCAAATCGGGCAGCGTGAATGATTTCCGGCCCGGCAGTTTGTTTCAGATGCGTGATTGATCAGAGCTGGAATTGGCATGAACCGATTCAAGAAGCCATGGAGCTTGTCGCGAAATGAATTTTGATAATCGATCCAAATCCAATTATTCGAACCACCCCCATTCGGCATCAGCGAACCCCGTCGGCGAAACGACTGAAAACCAGAACGCTGAGATGCGCTTTGGTTTCAAGGCGACGGACTTGATCGTGTACCCTGCGCACGGCGTCGGCCAAATTGTAGCGATTGAGGAGCAGACAGTGGCAGGGGCTTGCCTCGAGTTCTTTGTCGTCTATTTCGCGAAGAGCAAGATGACGCTGCGCGTTCCGACGAGGAAAGCGGCAAGCGCCGGAATGCGTAGACCGTCCGATCCCGCTGCCATCCAGCACATGCGACGAATCCTGGGTCAAGCGCCGCACAAAGCGCGGGGGAATTGGTCCCGACTTGCGCAGGAATACGAAAGCAAGATCAATTCGGGCAATATTGTCGCCATCGCGGAAGTCATGCGCGATCTCTATCGGCCCTCGGTCAATTCCGAACAGAGCTACAGCGAACGACAGCTTTACGCGGCGGCAGTCGATCGCCTGTCCGGAGAAGTCGCGCTTGTCAGCGGCATTACCGAAGCAGAAGCCGTCAGGGAGCTTGAAAGCCTGATGCTCGCTGAGGTCAGGCGGAGCGCATAGAGCGCTCTGCTCGGACATCGTCGGAACGTCCGCTTCCGCCTCCAGGCTGACGTTCCGGCGCCGCTGGCGCTCTAGGATGGCCGCTCGACGAAGGCGACGGCCTTGTTGCTATAGGTCCATATCGCGCCGTCGCGTTTGCTGATCCCGAGAAAGGCGGTCGGCGAACCGGCATATTTCATGTTCCGATTGCCGCCGTCGATGCCGTAGGCCCATGGGTCGAGGCACAGAAACTCGGTGATCTTGCCGTCGGCTCCCGAAGTGCGGTGGCCGACGATGCCGACATAATGGGCGCCGCCAAGGGAGGCCCGCACCGGCACCTTGTTTTCAAGATTCTTGATCGTCCAATCCACCGCTTTGCTGGGATCGCGGGCCGCGCTCACCTGGTCGCGCGCCGTCGGTTCGGCCATTTTCCAGCCCATGTAGCGGACGAACACGATCTTGATGATCGAACCGCACCAATATTGATTGTTCACCGCCTTGAGGAAGCCGCCATTGTTCTGGTTCCATGGCAGCTTGCTCTTCTTGTAGTTCTCCATCGACTCGTCCGCGGTCGCCGCCAGGGTGGGAAGGGTGTTCAGCGGTTCATCCACCAGCATTTCATAGACGCGATGGCGGCTGTCCAATTCGTCGCCGGGGTCTTGGTTGCTGTAGAACTTGCGATAGGCGGGCGTTTTGGCCGCCGTCGTGACGGTGTGGAAATAGTGCCAGATTAAATCGGTTGTCCACGAGGAGTCGCGGGTATGGGTGTCGGACATGGAAAGGTTCCAAATAGGGCATTCGGCTGCGGCGGCTTCGCGGCCGTTTCTCACTTGCGGTCAGACCAGCCGCGCTGAAAGGTTAGTCCCCGCTCGGTTGATGACGGTTCACTGAGGACTTCGCGACGCCCGATCTGGTCTTGGCAGGAACATTGATCAAGCAAACCGTCTTGGAAGCACCGGCCGCATGATCGAATAGCGTCTCTTTTTGGTGCACCGCTTGAGCCGGGATTTGGCCCTTGGCGGACCTGCGCGTGTCCCAGGCTGAGGTCGCGAATGACCCCAAAGCAGATTTCCGCGCCCGCCTACCGTGCGACCGAGCGAGCTGGTAGGCTTGCAAGAACTGGAGGGCCAGTTGCCGGAGGTCACCCAGCGGAGGTGTGCCCGCGCGTCCAGTGCATGGCGTTGATGACGGGAGTAACGAGATGATACTCAATCCTGACCATGTCACCATCGCAGTGGCCGACGCCGGCCCGGCGATCGCGTTCTTCGCGCTGCTTGGCTTCAGAAAGGCGCATGTCGCGACGATCGACGGTGGCGTGCCCGCTCAGTACATGGGTATGCCGGGCATGAAGGCGCAGCACATCACCCTCGCACTCGAGGGAGCGGATCCTCATTTCGAGATCCAGCTGCTCGCGTTCGACCCGCCGCCTGCGACCGATCCCGGTGCGCACCCGACGAATCTGCGACGACGGGGCTTCAACCACCTCGCGTTCCGCGTCGACGACATCGAGGCGGCCACCGCACACCTCGTGGCCAACGGCGTCACCATGCTGAGCGACGAGATGGATTACATCAGCCGAAAGCTGCGGCTGTTCGAGGGTCCCGAGGGCATCACGATCGAGTTGGTGCAGCGGGACGACTGAGACGCTTCCGATTAAGGGCCGTTACTCGGCGCGACGCCGAGCGGCCCGCGCCGGCGTTGACGCCCGGGCGTTTTGCCGCCATATACAACTCATGAACAAGCTTTTCTCAGCCGCTTTGACCACCACCGCGACCGCTGACGGCGGATCGCCTGCTGGTTGCGCGCGCTAGAGACAAGCGTCCTTCACCCAGAAAAGGCCCCGCCGGCGACGGACGGGGCCTTTTCTGTTTGGGTGGTCACCGTCCGCGCTGTTTCCCATCACAAGGAACAATAGCCATGGACGATCTCGACCACAGACATCTCGGCGTACAGCTCAAGCTCTGGCACCTTCAGGATGATGCGCCGGGCATGGTGTTCTGGCATCCGCGCGGCACCGCGCTCTACCGGGTGCTGGAGGACTATGTCAGGCGCAAGATGCGCCGCGCCTTCTATGCCGAGGTGCGGACGCCGCAGCTGCTGCCAAAGCTGCTCTGGGACCGCAGCGGCCACTGGGACAAGTTCGGCGCGCACATGTTCCGCGTCGATGACGGCGAAGCGGCGATGGCGCTGAAGCCGATGTCGTGTCCGTGCCATGTGCAAATCTTCAACAAGGGGCTGCGCTCGTGGCGCGAGCTTCCGATCCGTTATGCCGAGTTCGGCGCCTGCCATCGCAACGAGCCGTCCGGCTCGCTGCACGGCATCATGCGGACGCGCGCGTTCGAGCAGGACGACGCGCATGTGTTCTGCCGCGAGCAGGACGTCGAGAGCGAAGTCGCGTGCTTCATCGCTCTGCTTGATGAGGTCTATCGCGAGCTCGGCTTTCCCGACTACGAGGTGGCGCTGGGGACGCGGCCCGCGCTGCGCGCCGGCGACGATGCGAGCTGGGACTGGTCGGAGGCGAAGCTCGGCGACGCCGCGCGGCGCTGCGGCCTCGCGCCGCAGATCAATCCGGGCGAAGGCGCGTTCTACGGACCGAAGCTGGAATTCGCGTTGCGCGACCGTCTCGGACGATCCTGGCAGTGCGGCACGGTGCAACTCGACAGTGTGCTGCCGGAGCGGCTCGAGGCGTCCTATATCGCTCCCGACGGCAGCCGTGCGACGCCGCTGATGATCCATCACGCCATCTTCGGATCGCTCGGCCGCATGATCGCGATCCTGCTCGAGCATCACGGCGGTGCGCTGCCGTTCTGGCTGTCGCCGGACCAGGTTGCGGTGGCGCCGATCTCGCAAGAGCAGGCGGCGTATGGCGCGGACGTCAAGGCAGCGTTCGAGGATGCCGGGATCCGGGCTGTTGACTACGACGGCGCCGACACGCTGTCGCGACGCATCGTGGCGGCGCATGACATGGCGGTGCCTGTCATGGCGATCGTCGGCAGGCGCGAGATGAGGGAGGGCCGGGTGACCCTGCGCGAGCGCGACGGCGCGCAGGCCGACATGCCGCTGGCCGATGCGGTGTTCCGCCTGCAGGCTAGGGCGCGGCCGGGTGCCGTGATGGCCGAAGCGTTGTAGCCCGCGGATGCAGGTCCCAGGCGAGCAGGCGCCAGGATGAGGGGGTCTTCGCCCGTTGGCCCACTGCGGACCTGCCGATCGGCGGCGCTGCAGGACGCTTTCACCGCTTTTTCTTGGGCGCGGCTTCGCTGCTCGCGGCTGCCTCGCGCTCCAAACGCTCCGCCTTCAATCGCTCACGGTTCGCATGAAACGCGTTCTGGACGCGTTGGTGTTCCGATGTCGCGCTCTTGGTCCCAGCTGCCCGGAACGCCTTTTGGGCCTCGCGCTGAGCCTGGGTGGGTCTCCTCGACTCATGGGTGTAAGGCATTTCTTCCTCCTTACCGGGGCAGTGCTCCCGACTTGGGCTCTCAGGGGCGTCGCTTGCCGGAGGTAAGAAGTCTACTCCCGATTCGCCCTAAAGTTCCATTTTGCGGTGCAGCGGAACGCACACAGCGTTCGAAGACGCTGTCTTGTGTGCACCTCTGAGCATACGCGGAAGGCAGAAGGGGTGTGAGCCGGCAATCAATAGCGACCACCATCGCGCTTCTGTTGTGTGAGCCATTCCGACAGGGTCTTGGTTTTTGATCCTGGATCGGCCGACGCCCCTCGTCTGATGCTCCCGCCGGAACGCGTTGCCCGAAGCCCGGTTGATTGAGATTCCGTGACTGCCTCCGCGGAAGCGGTCGATCTCTCCGCAGCTTCCTTTTCGAGGCGCAGCTTCTTCAATCGCGCCATCTTGTCCCGCTCGGCCTCAGTTTCAGCTGTGTCCGACAACAGCGCCTTGTGGTGAGCGGTCTCTGCTGAACCCAGGACTCCGATAATCGTCGTCTCGCCAAGCGCCTTGCAGGCCTCGAGCCGATGCAATCCCTCGAGCAAAACGAGCCGGCCTTCGTCAGGCCGAACGAGAATGGGAATCTGTTGTCCTGATTCCAGAATACTCGCCGCGATTTCCTGAACGAGCTCAGGCCTCAGCGTTTTCCTCTTCTTGATGGGAACGTAAATCTGGTCGATTGGAAGACTTTCCGGGTCGGGCACAGTCATACTCCCTCCTCAGGGTCCGTCCACAATACGGTTTAGGGATGAAGCGCTATGCCGCCAAGGGATTTCTAAGGCATTTTTCATCCTGCGCTGCGGCGATCTGCACGAGTTCTTCTGCACTTGTCGCTGCCCTGGAGCGCGGTCCCGCATTCGATGCCACAAGGCCTGCGTGCCTCAGTCCGAACGCCACGCGCCGAGCAGGAATCGCCGCTTCGGTGTGGCGCCTGCCTGCTTGTGCAGATCGGGCAGATCGACGGCGTAACGCTTCATCAGGAGCCGGATTGCGACCCCAAGGATCACAAAGGGCGTCAGATAGATGGCGAAAACTTCGAAGGCTGTCATGTGGTCCTCCGCAGCTTTGAAGCGGACATGCTACCCCAAAAGCACGCACGACGGCACCTAAAACTGTACCGGTCACGCTGGGTCCGCGTTAACCGAATTCCCGAACGCCGATCAATTCAAGGTTGCGGCATGGAGGGTCCATTTACCGACCGGATGCTAGGCATCGCCGATTGTGCAATGGAAAGTCATATCGCAATGTCCGTCATCGCTGTCGAGCAGTCGCCCGCGCGCATTCCGCTCTCTGTCAAGATCGGCTTCAGCGCCTTCATGGCCGTCCTGGTGCCGGTGTACACATATTCCTACGGGCCGACGAATTTTCTGTATTTCTGCGACGTCTGCCTGATCCTCACTTTGATCGGGGTCTGGACCGAAAGCGCGCTCTTGATTTCGATGTGCGCCGTCGGGCTGCTGGTGCCGCAGACCGTCTGGGTGATCGACTACCTCGCGCATGTCGCCGGCTTTTCGCTGACCGGAATGACCGATTACATGTTCGACTCGAACCTCTCGCTGTTCCTGCGCTTCCTGTCGGGCTTCCACGGCTGGCTGCCGTTCCTGCTGCTGTTCCTGGTCTGGCGTCTCGGTTACGACCAGCGCGCGCTGATCGCCTGGAGCGTGCTGGCGTGGGCGCTGCTGCTGCTCTGCTACTTCGTGATGCCGCCACCACGGCCGGACCCGGGCATGTCCCCGGTCAACATCAACTACGTCTTCGGCACCAGCGACAGGGCGCCGCAAGGCTTCGTGCCGCCGCTGGTGTGGCTCGCCGGCCTGATGATCGGCCTTCCGCTGCTCGCCTTCATTCCCACCCACTTCATGCTGCGGCGCGCCGTGCCGCGGACGTGAAGGACGTCGGCTTCCGCAGATCGAAGACCCCGCCGCTGATGCCACCGCGGCATGGCGGCATGCGGCGGCGCCGGAGTACGATCCGCTGTATCGGCATCCGCGGATGCGTTAACATCCAGCGGCGCCGTCGTTGCAGAACGAGCCGGGGCGGCGGCGCGGTCTGGCCGGCACTAGTGCGCAGGCAATCGATTGTTGTGGAGTTCATTTGACCAAGCACTTTGACGAGATGGCCGTCGTGGTGGACTGGCTCGACTGCTGCAGGAGCCGCGATCTCGAGGCGCTGCTTGACTACTATGCCGATGATGCCCGGCTGGAATGCGCCTGCGAGGGGAGCTCGATCAGCGGCCGTTCCGCGCTGGCGGATTACTGGCGGCCGAAACTGTCCGCGGTGGCGTCGAGCGCGTTCGGGCTCGAGGAGATTTCGCCGCAAGGGAACGGGGTCGTGCTTGACTATCTGAGCTTCGAGGGCAGGCGGGTTCAGATCGTGTTCGGGTTCGATGCCGAGGGGCGGATAGCGCACATGCGCTGCGCCCCGTCATCGCGGTGATGCCTTCCTCATTGCACGACGGCATGGTCGAGCGGCAGCCGGCAACGCACGATGGTGAGACCTTGCTCGCGGACCAGCTCCAGCGTGCCGTCGAGCGCGCGCACGCGTTCCTGCATGCCGGTCAGGCCGCGGCCGAAGACCAGGTTCCGCGGCAGGCCGACGCCGTCGTCCGAAATCTCGATCCGGATCTGGGCCTCCTCGATCGCCGCCGCGACGCTCATCGTCCACGCCTCCGCATGGCGGAGGACATTGGTCACCCCTTCCTGGATGACGCGGTAGGCGGTTTGCGAGAGCAGGCCGTCGAGGTCATTCAGACGCTGATCGATCTGCGATTGCAGGCTGAGGCCGGGAGCCTGGGATTTGGCATTGCGCAGCAACGCCTGCACGCTGGCCATTAGTCCCAGCTCCGTGACGTAGAGCGGGCTCAGTCCCTCCAGCACGCGCCGGTTGGCCTGCTGCAGGGCCTCGGCCGCGCTGAGGATGCCATGCGCCGGCGAGCCGGGCTCGGGAGGGCCCTCGGCCTCGGCCAGCGCCGTGGCGTTGGCGCGGATGGCGAACAGCAGCGGGCCCATCTCGTCATGCAGTTCGCGGGCGAGCTCGCGGCGCTCGTCGTCCTGCACCGCAACGAGCTTGCGCAGCAGCTCGCGATTGTCCTGGCTGAACCGCCTCAGCGTCGCGGCGAGCTGGTTGGCTTCCGCGCAGCTGTTGCGGATCTCGGGCGGGCCGGCCAATGGAATGGCGGCATCGTATTCGCCGTTTCGCATCCGGGTCAGGCCGGCGCCGAGCTGGGCCAGCGGGCGCAGCGCGGTGCCGGTCGTGAAATAGGCGCTGAGTGCGGCGAGCAGCATCAGCGCCATACCGGACGCCACGATGGCCAGGAAGCCCACCCATTTCTCGGAGATTTCGGCGAAAAGGTTGGGGCTGAAAACGATATCGCCCACATGCGCAGGTCCGATTTTGACCGGATGCGTTGAGCCAAGTTGGGGGACCTGCAGCAGAGCCGTGAACCAGGCGGGAACGTTGCCGCGATCGGTGTCCGAGGCCGTGCGGTGCGGCCTCGACCCCGACGGCACGAACTCGATCGCAGAAAGCGTGCCGAGCCCGCCCGCGAACGCATTGAGGGTCTGCTGCGGGTTGTGCGCAGCCGCGAGTGCGGCATTCAGGGCATCGGCTACAAGCTGGGCGGAGCGCGCACCCTGGGCGTTCTCCTGCTCGAATTGCTCGGGTGAAAAGGTCTGCAGGGCGAAGCCGGCGAGCATCAGTGCGCCGATCATCATCGCCGCCATCGGCAGCAACAGCCGGGCGCGAAGGGAGAGGCGGGTCCAGAGTTTCGGCACGTCGGGCTCCGTTTTGGCGATTTCGCTTCCCATTCCCGCGCGAAGTTTCTATCAAGGCGGAGGGGTAGTCATGCACGAAACGGCCAAATCAGCCACCAGGGTATTGATCGTTGACGACCATCCGGTCGTGGTCTCGGGCTGCCGCTCCCTGTTTGCCTCCGACAAGACGGTCAAGATCGACGAGGCCGCCGATGCCAAGGCCGGCCATCGTGCCTTCATGCAGAAGCGGCCCGACGTCACCGTCATCGACATCAAGCTTCCCGATGTCTCCGGGTTCGAGCTGCTGCGCAGGATCCGCAAGGACGATCCGGACGCCCGCATCATCATGTTCAGCATGAATGACGACCCCGCATTCGTGGTGCGGGCCGTGGAGATGGGCGCGCAGGGCTACCTCTCGAAGAGCGACGATCCGCGCCTGTTCGTGAAGGCGGTGCGCAAGGTCGCGGCCGGCGAGCGGTTCATCTCGCCGCATCTCGCGGAGGCGATCGCCTTCGCCGGCGCCGCGATCAAGGCCAACCCCGCCTCACAGATGTCGGCGCGGGAACTGGAGATCCTGCGGCTGCTGGGCCGCGGCGACAAGATCGTCGATGTCGCCTCCGCGCTCGGCATCTCCTACAAGACCGTCGCCAACACCACCTCGCTGCTCAAGCAGAAGCTCGGCGCCAAGAACCACTCCGACCTGGTGCGGATCGCGGTCGAGCTGGAGCTGGGCTGAGCTTTGCGGAAGACGGCCATTCCTGCCTTTCGGGAAAAATATGCAGCCGGCTGGAACTGTTTGTCTCTGTCCCGGTTGATGCCGTGCGTTAAGACACAATCAACTTCCCAATAAGACTCCGGCGCGGCTCCCCGGCTGCGCCGGAGCTAATTTTTGTGTGCAGTGGTGGAGCAGGAACGAGATCAGGCGCGGCGGTCGCGCCGCGCGGGAGACCACAGGCCTGAAAGAGCGTTGGCACCTGAACCCGCGCTAGAGCGGGGCCCGGACCTGCGGCACGGCCGGCATTGCAGGGCTCCTTGCCGCCCGGGACTCGACGAACAGGCTGGATGTGACGATCAGCGCGATCGAGAACAACGCCACCACCGACATGCATGCGACCTGATCGCCAGCGCCCATTTCGCTCCTCCGCGTTTGCTTCGAACGGAGAACTTGGGGGAGATCGGTTCGTTCCTGTGATCGGGAAAAACCAGCAATACTCGCTTCGTCGTTGCCGGCGCTTCCGCCAACGCATGATCGGCTGCGGCTGATTCGGACCGGGTTTGACGCGAGGCATTGACGCCAGCGGTGCGAAGAGGGCCGCGCCCGGCATGGCCGCATGCGGCGGCCGCGATTGACAGGGGCGGCGTTGGCGCTACGCTTCCGGAACAGGGAGGTTTTCCCAAGCGACCGCGATCAAGACCAGACTCATCACGACCAGACTCAAGAGCCAACCAAGAACCAAGAACAAGGGCAGGAACGCCGTGAAACGCGTCATCGCGTCTTGAGCGGAGCCACGCGGACCTCCGCGCTCGCGCCATTTCGCATCCGCAGCTATCGCTTTCAATGGCCGTCCGATCTGCTCACCTCGTGGGCGTTCGAGGTCGAGACGCTGGTGCTCGGCTGGTACATCATGGTCGAGACCGGCTCGGTCTTGCTGCTGACCGTGCTCGCCTCGCTGCAATATGTCGGCACGCTGGTCGCGCCTGTCGTCGGCATGATCGGCGACCGCATGGGGCATCGCGATCTGCTTGCCGTGATGCGCTTTGCCTATACCGTACTCGCCGGCACCATCATGACGCTGGCGCTGACGGGGCACCTGGCGCCCTTGAACGTCATGATCATCGTCGCGATCATGGGCGTGATCCGCCCGTCGGATCTCGGCGTGCGCGGCGCGCTGCTCGCCGACATCATGCCGCCGGAACAGCTGGTCGGCGCCATCAGTCTGGCGCGCACCACGCAGGATTCGGCGCGGATCGCCGGCGCGCTGACCGGGGCCGGATTGTTCGCGGCGCTCGGCATCGGCTATGTCTATGTCGGGATCGCCGGCTTCTATTTCATCGCGGCGATCCTGATGCTGTGCATGGGCCGTCCGAAATCACACGGCGCAGCCGATCTCGCGGCCGACGATCTGCCGGGTTCAAAACTGCTGCGGGACCTCAAGGAGGGCATCGTCTATGCCTGGAGCGGCCCGGGCATGCGCGCCGCCCTGTGTGTTGCGTTCCTCGCCAATCTGACCGCGTTTCCGCTCACCAACGGCTTATTGCCCTATGTCGCGCGCGACATCTTCCATACCGACCAGACCGGGCTCGGCTATCTCTCGGCGAGTTTTGCGGTCGGCTCGCTGATCGGCTCGATCACGCTCAGCATGGCCGGCGGCGTGCGCATCGCGCGGCTCCTGATCGGCGCGACCTTGGCCTGGTACGTAATGCTCTTGGTGTTCGTCGAGCTCAGGACTATGCCGGTGGCGATGGCCTGCCTGGTGCTGGCCGGCATCGCGCAGAGCATGTCGATGATCTCCGCCGCGGTGATGCTGATGCGCAATGCCAGCGCACATCTGCGCGGCCGCGTAATGGGCGTGCGCATGATGGTGATCTACGGCCTGCCGCTCGGCCTGCTCGCGGCCGGCAGCCTGATCGACCTGATCGGCTACACCGCAACCGGCACGCTGCTCGCCGCCGCCGGCTTCATCGCCATGCTGGCGATCGCGCTGCACTGGCGCGCCGACCTGTGGCCGACGCACGCGCCGGCCAATGCAAGGTGAAAGCGAGCTTCCATAGCCCGGATGAGCGAAGCGATATCCGGGGAGCTCGATCCGCGGATGGTGCGCCTCGGATTTCGCTGCGCTACATCTGTGCTACGAACTTGGGCCTGGAGCTGAACGACAGATTGGGATGTGGTGTGGACGAGCAGCACAGAACGCAGCTGATCGGCGGTCATAACGACGAGTCTGCTCTCTTCACCCTGTTCGAAGAGGGGGACGACTGTCGGCTTCGGTGCGAATACCGAGATAAAACCGTTGAACGCACTGCAGCCGATTTCTTCCAAGCTCTTTGCGATGTTCGCTGTCTGTTAGCCGAGGATGGCCTCATTCCATTCTGCTATGGCGCAAGCCTGAACGTATATCCTTCGGGGATGGCGAGGGATATGGGCGCTGGTCTCAAGGCCTACAAGCTCGTGGTGGGACGACACGCGAAGATGAGCGATCTTGTTGAGATATTCGCCAGCGGCCCCGGCGTGATTCCGGCCTCCGTTGCCGCGCAGGAGCAGTTTTTCCGTGACTGGCTTGCGTCGCCGCGCTCGTAGCCCGGATGACCGAAGCGATATCCGGGACGGCTGGATCCCGCATGTCGCTGCGCTCATGCGGGCTACGAGCTTGCGCGTCCGCGCCGCTATCGCTTCCTGTCCAAAAACCCCTGCAGCAGCCGCTGCGGCTCGCCGGTCTGGAAGGATTTGCCGAATACGCCGACGCTCAGATTCACCGACTCGGTCAGCGGCAGCTCTTCCCACTGACGCAGCAAATCCTTCTGGATGCGCAGCGCTTCGGGGCCGCATTCCAGCAGCGCCTTGACGGTGTGCTCGATGGCGTCGTCGAGGCCACCGGGTTTTGCCACGGTGTCGACCAGGCCCCAGGCGAGCGCGGTCGGCGCGTCGATGTTCTCCGCGGTCATCATCAGCCAGCGCGCGCGGCCCCAGCCGATCAGGCGCGGCAACAGCGCGGCATGGATCACCGAGGGGATGCCGACCCGCACCTCGGGCATGCCGAACATCGCGTCATGTGCCGCGACCCTGACGTCGCAGGCCGCCGCGACCTCGAGGCCGCCGCCCAGGCACCAGCCGGGCAGGCGGGCAATCACCGGCGCCGGGAATTTGCGCACGGCCTCGCAGAGGTCGCGCAGGCGGCTGATGAACGCTTCCGCGGATTTTTGGTCGAGCTTCGCCATCTCCTTGATGTCGGCGCCGCCGATCATGCTGCGCTCGCTTTCGCCTACGAGAATCACCGCGCGGATGCCGCGGTCGGCGGCGAGGTGCTCAAAACCTTCGCGCACGCCGTTGGTCACGGCCGAGCTGACGATGTTCAGCTTGCCGGCGTTGCAGATCGTGAGGCGGACGACGCCTCTCGAGTCGCGGTCGATGCCGCAGTGGGGATTGAGCATGTCCATGGAACGGTCCCGGCGCAGGAATTGATCGCGCCATGTCCCGGACAAAGCGTGTCCCTGTCAAGGGACCGAACCGCGGTTGCGCCGCGCGGTTCGGATCGATAGAATTATACTTGTCATATAAGTGGAGCCGTCATGACCGCCGCCGAGACCACCGACCTTCATTCGCCCGATCTGCTGCGCACCCGCGTGGTGGAGTGGCAGGCGCCCGGGCCGGTCGCGAAGGCGGCGATGCCGATGTCGGGCATCGAGGCGATGCGCGCGATCCGCGACGGCCGGTTGCCGCCGCCGCCGATGGCCAAGCTGATCGGCTTTCGCATGGCCGTGGTCGAGCCCGAGCGGATCGTGATGGAACTCGAGCCGCATGAGAGCCTGGAGAACACGATCGGTCTGCTGCACGGCGCGACCGCCGCGGCGCTGCTCGACACCGCGATGGGTTGCGCGATCTCGACGGTGCTGCCGGCGGGGCAGACTTCGGTGACGCTCGACCTCAAGCTGACCTATCTGCGCCCGCTGTCGGTGCGCTCCGGCACCATTTCGGCGGAGGGCAGGGTAATCAAGCTCGGGCGGCAGACCAGCTACACCGAAGGTTTCGTCCGCGACGGCAAGGGTAATCTAGCGGTGCACGCGACCGCGACATTCTCCATGCTCGGCGGGGAACCCAAGACTCTGGGCAACAGTCGGGACCAGACACCGAATGAGACGAAATAAATGCAGCAACGCGGGCGCAAATCTGCTATTATATGATTAGAAACATTCCATGAGAGCGGCATGCGCTATTCGAAAGAGCACAAGCAGGAGACCCACGCGCGGATCGTGAAGAAGGCCGCGACGCGGCTGCGCGAGCGGGGTGCCCATGGCATCGGCGTCGCCGACCTGATGAAGGATGCCGGGCTGACCCATGGCGGCTTCTACGCGCATTTCGATTCGCGCGAGGCGCTGGTGATCGAGGCCTTCAGCTATGCGATGGACCGCGCCATCGAGCGCTGGCGCAAGGTCGCGGCGGACATACCGCCGGAGAAGCGGCTGTCGACCATCATCGACGGCTATCTGTCGGCGGTGCATCGCGACGATCCCGGCCAGGGCTGCGCGATCCCGGCGCTCGGCGCCGAGATCGCCCGCGAGAGCCCGAAGACCCGCAAAGCCTTTGCCCTCAAGCTCGACCAGATGATCGACATGATCGCCGACCAGATCCCCGACGTGCCGCGCAAGGCCGCGCGCAAGCAGGCGATGGCGGTTCTCGCGACCATGATGGGCACCATCGTGATGTCGCGGATCTCGGGCAACGGCGAAATGTCCGACGAGATATTGGCCGCCGGCCGCGAGGCGGTGATGGGACGGACTGCCGCGGCCAAGGCGCCGGCGAAGAAGAAGGTGAATTAGGCGGGGTCTCTCCCTGCCGTCGTCCCGGGCTTGACCCGGGACCCATAACCACGAATGCCGGCTGATAAATTCCGCTGGGGCCACGCTCCCGTCAACAACACAATCCTGTGGTTATGGGTCCCGGCGTTCGCCGGGACGACGGAGAGATACATTCCGCCAAACAGTGCGCGCTCAGCTTCTAGTGTCTCGTAGACGCAGTCGGCCACAGCGTGGATGCGGGCGAGGCCGCGGACTCACGATCAGTCCGGAAGCCCCGCTTCGCGAAGACCCTTGGCAAAAAGGGCTAGATCCTCCGCGCGGCGAAATGGTGCCAGATCGTCCAGATTGGAGATGCACAGATCGGGATTGCGCTCGCGTGCACGCGCGATGCTCTTCTGTGCCGGCTCAAGGCGTCCGGTGAGCGCATTGCAGGCCGCGCACATGCAGATTGTCAGCAGGAAATCCGGATTGTCGCGCAATGCCTTCTCGGCCCATGACAACGCCATATCATGGCGGCCGGAGAGAAAATGAGCATACGCCACGGCTGCGTTGATGCTGTACATGGACGGATCGAGCGGACTCAGGCGCATGGCGCGCGCAGTGTAATCAAGTACGAGGTCGGGCTCACCTCGAAAAATCCTCACCCACGCACCAAGATTCCAGGCTTGCGCCAGGTTCGGATTGATCGCCAGTCCGCGATCCACGAAAGCAATCGCATCATCGAACTCATGGGCGATGAAGGCGAGGACATATGCACCCATGCACATCGCTGCCGGGTCATCTACTCCCAGATGCACTGCTTTCCAGCCTAGCCGCGTAGCTTCGGCACTTTCCTGCTCACGATCGATCATCCAGCGACGCGCTTTGCGCTGGATGTAGCACCATCCGGCCATGCCATAGGCGCACGCCAGACCGGGGTCGAGCTCGATCGCCTTGCAAAAGAGCAGGAGTGCTTCGCTGTTCGCTTCTCTGGTCCAGCGACGAACGCTCGCCAACCCACGCAGGTAATAGTCGTATGCATCCAGGTTCTCGGTCGGCTTGCGCCTGGCTCGCCTGATTTCCTCGCGCTGCAGCATGGGCGCGATGGCACCCACGACGGTAGAGGTCACCTGGTCCTGCAAATCGAAGATATCCTCGAGCGCACCATCAAAACGGTCAGCCCAGAGATGCGCGCCGGTTTCAGCATCGATCAACTGACCGGCGATACGAATGCGATTTCCGGCCTTGCGCACGCTACCTTCGAGGACATAGCGCACCGCGAGCTCGCGGCCGACCTGCTTGATGTCCACGGGCCGGCCCTTGTAGGTGAAGCTCGAATTGCGCGCGATCACGAGCAGCCAACGAAACCGCGACAGTGCCATCGTGATATCTTCCACGACGCCATCGGCGAAATACTCCTGCTCCGGGTCGGCACTCAGGTTCTGGAAGGGCAGCACGGCGATCGAAGGTTTGTCGGGGAGCGCGACGGTTGGCTTCGGCCGCTCCAACTCGGCGCCGGCCGTTGCCGCGCTTGCAGGCCCCCGATCTTCCCGGACCGCACCGACGAACCGGAAACCTTTGCGTGGCAGTGTCTTGATCAGACGCTGCTGTTCGCCGGAATCACCGATGGCGCTGCGCGCGACATTGAGGCGGGTGGTCAGCGCTGCATCGGACACGCTGCGCCCGTTCCAGATGGCTTCGATGACGTCGTCCTTGCTGACGACGCGCTCCCTGTTGCGGATCAGAAAGTCGAGCAGGTCGAATACCTGTGGCGTGACGGAGACCACCTCCGCCCCGCGATGCAGCTCGCGCCGGTCAGTGTCGAGTGCGTACTCCTCGAAGAGATAGCGCAAGCCGCGAATCCCTTGGGTGTGCCTCCGATGATCGTCATGAGGCGCCTTGGCACCGCCTGGAGCGCCAAGAATAAGCCGCCGGTGAGGAAAATGTAAGCCGCCGGTGAAGCGCGCGCGCTCATGCCGCGGCACCTTGTGCGGGTGAAGAGAACGTATCCCGGAGGTGCTGCAATGAGCACGACCTACAGTCCAACGCGTTCAGCCCGGACCACCGCATCGACGCCGCGCGGCCCCGGCGCCTTCAGGGGTTTTTGGGATGCAATCCAGGAATGGCGCAAATGGGAGCGGCTGCGCGCCGATCTCGCCAGTTTGAGCGATCGGGAGCTCATCGATATCGGGATTTCCCGTGGCGAGATCGACCACGTCGCCGGGAACCGGGACACCGACCCGCGGGGCATCCGATCCGCCTGACGATGTCGATATCCGGCGGCGGTCGGAATTGGACACAACCATGCGTCTCCTGGCGCAGATGCCCGCCCTGAACGGTCGGTTACGCTTCCCGCCTATGCTCTGCCGCAGGCGGGCTATCCGGCGGCCTGTGCCCAGTTGATGAACGCCGTGATCAAGTCCGTCTTCGGGTGTCCTGCGCGGTGCACGATGTAGAATCCGTAACCCGGCAGCTTGATCCGGGAGACCGGCACCAGCGTGCCGTTTGCGAGTTCGGGACCAATCAGGACGGTGCTGCAGATCGCCACGCCCTGGCCGGCGATCGTGGCCTCGATCGCATGCAGTTCCTCGCGAAAGCTCAGACTTGGCAGCGCCGCGAAATCGGGCGCGGAGCGATGGCGTCGGCTGGCGACGCGTTGCCAGTGCTGCCAGCGCGGCGCATCAAGATCGGCCGGTGGCCATTCGGCTTCGATCAGGGGAAATCGCGCCAGTTCGGCTGGGCTCAACGGTCGCTTGAGGTTGCCGACCAGCCGGGGACTGGCGACGACATAGAATTCGTCGCGAAGCAGCTCGACGGAGGGGCCGCCCGGCGGCGCCTTGCGGGCGTAGCGAACGGCAATGTCGGCCTCTCCGCTATCGAGATCGAGCACCGTGTCAGTGCCGATGATGTCGAGCTTCAGGCGTGGATAGGCGTCCCGCCAGTCGGGCAATCGCGGCACTAGCCACCGTGCGGTGAATGCGTTGGTCGCGGTCAGGCGGAGTCGTCCGCTTGTGCCGCCGCTTCGTATCCCGCTCAGCGCCTCGGCGAAGGTTTCGAAGCCGTCGCGAACTACGGGGAACAGCTGTTGTCCGGCGCGCGTGAGCGCCAGCGGCCGCGGCCGGCGGCGGAACAGCGACTGGCCGCAGTGACGCTCCAGCAATTTCAGCTGGTGGCTGATTGCGGTTGGCGTGACGCCCAACTCGGCCGCAGCCAGCTTGAAACTGAGGTGGCGGGCGGCGGCCTCGAACGCGCGCAGTTCGGTCAGCGGCGGCAATTTGCGCATGCGGCATTGTAGATGAATTCAGTTCACCTGCACCTGAATTCTTCGGATTTGCCGTGGCAGTTCCTGCTTTCTAGACTGCCTGTCGCGCGTGATGGAGGTGTCCATGCTGATGACGGCTCACACCGGTGTGTCGGATTATCTGGCCGCCGTGCAACGGCTCGTGCCTCTCATCGACGAGCATCGAGGAAGCTTCGATACGGAGCGCAGGATCCCCGATGCAGTGTTCATCGCGCTGGCCGAGGCCGGACTATTCCGCCTCTATCTGCCGAAAATACTGGGCGGTCCCGAACTGTCACCGTTCGATTTCATGAACGTCGTCGAAGCCGCTTGCGCGCTTGACGGTTCGGTCGGCTGGTTAGTTGGCAACGGCGCTGGAATGAGCCGGACCGGTGGCTATCTGCCGGAAGCGGTGGTTCGCGACTGGTTCGCCGACCCTCACACGTTCATTGCCAGCGCGACCGGAGCCGTCGGCGTGGCGGAACGCGTGGCCGGAGGCTATCGCGTCAGCGGGCGGTGGCCGTTTGGCAGCGGCGCCCATCACGCCACCAGGTTCATGGGACTGGCCAGCGTCAAGTCCGCCGACGGTGAGAGCGAGCCGCCATTGTGCTGCTATTTCGCGAAGTGCGATGTCACCGTTCACGACAACTGGTTCGTTTCCGGTCTGCGCGCCACCGGCAGCTGCGATTTTGAAGTCCGCGACGTCTTTGTCTCCGCCGACCACTCGCATCCGTTGGTCGACTTCAAGCCGACGCAACCGGGATTGATCTACCGCTTGCCCGGCCTGTCGGCCTTTGCATCGACCATCTCGGCCGTTCCACTCGGGATCGCGCGGGGGGCGATCGACGCATTTATTGCGCTTGCCGGCCGCAAGACGCGCTTGGGCAGCACCATGTTGCTGCGCGAGAGCGAGCTCGTTCAGGCGATGGTGGGGCGCGCGGAAACGGCGCTGCACGCCGCGCGTGCCTTGCTGGTCGATGCCATGGCGGAGCTCATGACGGCGACCGATATCGGCGGGGATCGTCTCTTGCAGGCGCGCGCCGCGTTTCGAGCGGCCTGCAGCAATGCAACCGAATGCGCGCTGCAGATTGTCGATAGCATCGCGGCCAACGCCGGCACCGCGGCCATCTTCGAGTCCGGAAAGCTGGAGCGTGCGGTTCGCGACGCCCAGGCGGCGGCCAAGCATGTGGCGGTCAGTCCAAACAACTACACCATCGTCGGGCGGCTTGCGCTGGGGCTCGAACCCGGCACCACGCGCGTCTGACCATCAGGCGTCAGCGCGTCGGGAAGGCCCGCTGAACAGCGCGCGCTCGGTTTCCACCGTCTCGTAGATGTAATCCGCCACCGCGCGGATGCGGGCGAGGTCCTTGCTGTCGGCGTGCATCAACAGCCAGAAGGTGCGGGAGATCCGCACCTCGTCCGGCAGCACCGGCGCCAACTCGGGGTGGGCGGTCGCCATGAAGTGCGGCAGCACGGCGATGCCGAAGCCGGCGATGGTGGCATTGAGCTGCGCGATCAGATTGGCGCTGCGGAATTTTGCCGAGATTTTCGGCGAGACCTGCGGCAGATAGTCCAGCTCCGGCGTGAACAACAGCTCCTCAATGTAGCCGACGAAGCGGTGCTGCGGCAGGTCGGCGCGCACGGCGATCCTTGGCGCCTGCGCGAGATAGCCGGGTGCGGCATAAAGCCCGAGCGTGTAGTCCAAGAGCTTGCGGCCGACGATGCGGCCTTCCTTCGGCATGGTCAGGCTGATCGCGATGTCGGCCTCGCGCTTGGAGAGCGAGAACAGCCGCGCGGTGGCGACGAGCTGCAGATCGAGATCGGGATACCGCTCGGTGAACTTGACCAGCCGCGAGGCCAGGAAGTGGCTGCCGAACCCGTCCGGCGCGCCGATCCGCACCGTGCCGGTGAGGTGCGCGCGCGAGCCGCCGACCGCCTCCTGGTTGGCGACGATGGTGGATTCCATCGCCTCGGCGCTGTCGGCGACGCGCTGGCCGGCCTCGGTCAGCAGGTAGCCGGTCTTGCGGCGATCAAACAGTTTTGCGGAGAGGTGGCGCTCCAGCCGGTCGACACGGCGGATCACTGTGGCATGATCGACGCCGAGCTGCTTGGCGGCAGCCGAAACCGACCCGCCGCGCACGATCGCCAGCACGAAACGGAAGTCGTCCCAGTCGATCGCGTCGCCGCCTTGATCCTGCATTTCCGCACATCTATGGTGCAATTTATCGGACTTGAATCCTATAAAATGCAGGGTCATTAGGGTTTGTAAAGCGATCCCGCCGCCGGCAGCGGCGATTCAGGTCTCCAAGGGAGGATATTCATGCGCTCGATCGGACATTTCATCGGTGGCAAGGAGGTCAAGGGCACATCGGGCCGCACGGCCGACGTCTTCGAGCCGATGACCGGCGAGGTCCAGGCCAAGGTGGCGCTGGCCTCCAAGGCCGAAGTCCGCGCCGCGGTCGAGAACGCCCGCGCCGCCCAGCCGGAATGGGCCGCCACCAATCCGCAGCGCCGCGCCCGCGTCATGATGAAATTCGTCGAACTGGTGCAGCGCGACTACGACAAGCTCGCCGAGCTATTGGCGCGTGAGCACGGCAAGACCGTTCCCGATGCCAAGGGTGACATCCAGCGCGGCCTCGAAGTCGCCGAGTTCGCCTGCGGCATTCCGCATCTGATGAAGGGCGAGTACACCGAAGGCGCCGGCCCCGGCATCGACATCTATTCGATGCGGCAGCCGCTCGGCGTCGTCGCAGGCATCACGCCGTTCAATTTCCCGGCGATGATCCCGATGTGGAAGTTCGCGCCGGCGATCGCCTGCGGCAATGCCTTCATCCTGAAGCCGTCGGAGCGCGATCCGGGCGTGCCGATGAAGCTTGCCGAGCTGATGATGGAAGCGGGCCTGCCGGCCGGCATCCTCAACGTCGTCAACGGCGACAAGGAAGCGGTCGACGGCATCCTCGACGATCCCGATATCAAGGCGGTCGGCTTCGTCGGCTCGACCCCGATCGCGCAATACATCTACGAGCGCGCAGCGCAGACCGGCAAGCGTTGCCAGTGCTTCGGTGGCGCCAAGAACCACGCCATCATCATGCCTGACGCCGACATGGACCAGACCGTCGACGCGCTGATCGGCGCCGGCTACGGCTCGGCCGGCGAGCGCTGCATGGCGGTGTCGGTTGCCGTCCCGGTCGGCAAGACCACCGCCGACCGGCTGATGGAAAAGCTGATCCCGCGCGTCGAGTCGCTCAAGATCGGCACCTCGGTCGACCCGTCGGCCGATTACGGCCCGCTGGTGACTCGCGAGGCGGTCGAGAAGGTCAAGAACTACATCGACATCGGCATCAAGGAAGGCGCGACGCTTGCGGTCGACGGCCGCGGCTTCAAGATGCAGGGCTACGAGAAGGGCTTCTATCTCGGCGGTTCGCTGTTCGACAACGTCACCAAGGACATGCGGATCTACAAGGAAGAGATTTTTGGGCCGGTGCTCTCGGTGGTGCGTGCACACGACTACCAGGAGGCGCTGGCGCTGCCGTCCGAGCATGACTACGGCAACGGCGTTGCGATCTTCACCCGCGACGGCGACACCGCGCGCGACTTCGCCGCCAAGGTCAATGTCGGCATGGTCGGCGTCAACGTGCCGATCCCGGTGCCGATCGCCTACTACACCTTCGGCGGCTGGAAGAAGTCGGGCTTCGGCGATCTCAACCAGCACGGTCCGGATTCGGTGCGCTTCTACACCAAGACCAAGACGGTGACCTCGCGTTGGCCGTCCGGCGTCAAGGACGGCGCGGAGTTCTCGATCCCGACGATGAAGTAACGCGAGACTGGAGTGAGCTTTAGCAGCATCGGGAAATCACCTCTCCCTTTGGGAGAGGTCGGCGCGAAGCGCCGGGTGAGGGGGCACGGTCTCTCGTTGGAGCGACACCCCCTCACCCGATTTGCTGCGCAAATCGACCTCTCCCCGGTGGGGAGAGGTGACCTCAGCCTGCGGGGGCATTGAGATGCAGTTCGCTCTCAACGAGGACCAGATCGCGGTTCGCGACATGGCGCGGGCGTTTGCGGCGGAGAAGATCGCGCCGCACGCGCTCGAATGGGACGAGAAGAAGCATTTTCCTGTCGACGTGATGCGCGAGGCCGCAGGCCTCGGCATCGGCGGCATCTATATCAAGGACGATGTCGGCGGCTCGGCGATGACGCGCTTCGACGCGGCGCTGATCTTCGAGGCGCTGGCGACGGGATGTCCGACCACGTCGGCCTTCATCTCGATCCACAACATGGCCTCCTGGATGATCGATGCCTATGGCAACGACACCCAGCGTCACACATGGCTGCCAAAACTCTGCACCATGGAGCTGATCGCGAGCTACTGCCTGACCGAGCCGGGCGCCGGCTCCGACGCCGCCGCCTTGCGCACCCGCGCGGTGCGCGACGGCGATCATTACGTGCTCAACGGCCAGAAGCAGTTCATCTCCGGCGCCGGCAGTACCGACCTGCTGGTGGCGATGGTACGGACCGGCGGCGATGGTCCCGGCGGCGTCTCGACTGTTGTCGTCGACGGCAAGACGCCGGGCGTGTCGTTCGGCGCCAACGAGCGCAAGATGGGCTGGAACGCGCAGCCGACCCGCGCCGTGATCTTCGAGAACGCGCGCGTGCCGGTCGCAAACCGGCTCGGCGAGGAGGGCATCGGCTTCAAGATCGCGATGGCCGGCCTCGACGGCGGCCGTCTCAACATCGCGGCGTGCTCGCTCGGCGGCGCGCAGTCAGCACTCGACAAGGCGCTGGCCTACATGAGGGACCGCAAGGCGTTCGGCAAACGCCTCGACGAATTCCAGGCGCTGCAATTTAAGATCGCCGACATGGCGACTGAGCTCGAGGCCGCACGCACCTTCCTGTGGCGCGCCGCGGCCGCGCTCGACCGCAAGGACCCGGATGCCTCCATGCTCTGTGCAATGGCAAAACGGTTCGGCACCGATGTCGGCTTCGAGGTCGCCAACCAGGCACTGCAGCTGCATGGCGGCTACGGCTATCTCAGCGAATACGGCGTCGAGAAGATCGTGCGCGATCTGCGCGTGCACCAGATCCTCGAAGGCACCAATGAAATTATGCGGCTGATCGTGTCGCGCAAACTGATCGAGGGCGCGCGATGAATGATGCGGCAGCTGCCGAGGGCGATCTGATCACGCGCAAGGAGGGATCGGCCGGCATCATCCGCCTCAACCGGCCGAGGGCGATCAATGCCGTGACGCTGGAGATGTTCCACGACATCGACAGGGCGCTCGACCTGTTTGAAGCCGATCCTGATGTCGCGGTCATCGTGCTGGAAGGCGCCGGCGAGCGCGGCCTGTGCGCCGGCGGCGATATCCGGGCGCTGTGGGAAAGCTCCAAGGTCAAGGGTGACCTCGGCAAGATCCTGTGGCGCGACGAGTACATCCTCAACGCGCGGATCAAGACATTCCCTAAGCCCTATGTCGCGTTCATGGACGGCATCGTGATGGGCGGCGGCGTCGGCCTGTCGGCGCACAGCCGCCACCGCGTGGTGACAGAGCGAACCAAGCTCGCGATGCCCGAAGTCGGGCTCGGCTTCTTCCCCGATGTCGGCGGCACCTATCTGCTGTCGCGCTCGCCGGGCGAGATCGGCACCTATTTTGGGCTCACCGGCACCACCATGAATGGTCCGGACGCGATCTACGCGAAGTTCGCCGACGCCGTGGTGCCGAGCGCCAAGCTCCCTGCGTTGCGCGAGGCGCTGACCAAAGTTGCGCCAGGCACCAGCTCGGTCGAGATCGATCGCCTGATCGCAGGCTTCGCCACCGGCGAGACATCCGGCCCTGTTGCCGCGATGCAGGCCAGGATCGACAGCTGGTTCGCGCGCGGACGGATGGAAGACATCATTGTCGCGCTGAAGGCTGATGGCTCCGACCTGGCGCAGGCCACGTTGAAGACGCTGGCTGAGAAGTCGCCGCGCGGCATGGTGGTGACGCTGAAGCTGCTACGATTGGCGCGCGCGACCGAGACGCTGGAAGAGTGCCTGGTGCGCGAATATCGTGCCGCGCTCGCGGTGTTCGCCAGCGACGATTTCCGCGAGGGCGTGCGCGCCGCCGTGATCGACAAGGACCGCAATCCGAAGTGGTCGCCGGCGAATATCGAGGACGTGACGCCGGAGATGGTTGCACCGTATTTCGCCGAGATCGGCGCCGACGAATTGAAATTTCCTGACAGCAAATAGAAACGTCGCAAGCGGAGGACTTCCCATGGCAAACGTCGCATTCATCGGGCTCGGCAATATGGGCGGGCCGATGGCGGCCAATCTGGTCAAGGCCGGCCACAAGGTGACCGCGTTCGATCTGGTCGCAGCATCGCGCGATCAGGCGAGGCACGACGGTGCCGCGATCGCCGAGAGCGGCGTCGGTGCGGTGAAAGGGGCCGATGTCGTCATCACCATGCTGCCGGCCGGCAAGCATGTGCTCGGCGTCTGGAACGAGGTGCTTCCGGCGATGGCCAAGGGCGCGCTGATTATCGACTGCTCGACCATCGACGTCGAAAGCGCCAAGCAGGCGCATGCGCTGGCCGCCAAGCACGGCATGGCCTCGGTCGACGCGCCGGTCTCCGGCGGCACCGGCGGCGCCAAGGGCGCGACGCTGACCTTCATGTGCGGCGGTGAGGCGAAGGCGTTTGCGGCGGCCCAGCCGATGCTGGCCAACATGGGCAAGAAGATCGTGCATTGCGGCGCCGGCGGCGCCGGGCAGGCGGCCAAGATCTGCAACAACATGATCCTCGGCATTTCCATGATCGCGGTCGGCGAGGCCTTCGTGCTGGCCGAAAAGCTCGGCCTGTCGCACCAGGCGCTGTTCGACGTCGCCTCGACCTCGTCGGGGCAGTGCTGGTCGCTCACGACCTATTGCCCGGTTCCCGGCCCGGTGCCGACCTCGCCGGCCAACAACGACTACAAGCCGGGTTTCGCCTCCAACCTGATGGTCAAGGACCTGACGCTGGCCCAGGACGCCGCCAATGCCGCCGGCGCGGTGACGCCGCTCGGCAAGCATGCGCAGGAGCTCTACAAGACCTTCGACGCCTC
Organism: Bradyrhizobium sp. 26S5; assembly: GCF_036923295.1. Taxonomy (NCBI): domain Bacteria; kingdom Pseudomonadati; phylum Pseudomonadota; class Alphaproteobacteria; order Hyphomicrobiales; family Nitrobacteraceae; genus Bradyrhizobium; species Bradyrhizobium sp. 26S5. The sequence continues at coordinate 4,073,165 of NZ_CP145948.1, forward strand.
GGGCCATGGCGGGGTCGACTTTTCCGGAATTATCCAGCACGTTCGCAGCCTCGCTGGGAAATAGTATTGGTTCCGTCATCCTTCGAGACGCCGCTTCGCGGCTCCTCCAGCGACAACGCGAAGCGTTGCGCGGGGATGACGCAAGAAAACGTGGTGAAGCCGGATGACCACATTTCAGGACGCACGCGCCTTTCTGCTCAAGCACCGCACCGACTACGACACGGCGGTGAGGGATTTTCGCTGGCCCGATCCGGTGCCGTTCAACTGGGCGCTGGATTGGTTCGACGCCGAGCTGGCGCACAACGCCGACAGCCGCGATCGGCCGGCGCTGTGGATCGTCGATGCCGCCAGCGGCAACGAGACCAAGCTGTCGTTCGCTGAACTTTCACGCCGCTCGAACCAGGTGGCGAATTTCCTGCGCGCGCAGGGGCTGCAGCGCGGCGATCATCTGTTGCTGCTGCTCGGCAATGTCGTGCCGCTGTGGGAGACCATGCTGGCGGCGATGAAACTCGGCGTCGTCGTGATCCCGGCGACCACGCTGTTGACTGCGGATGAACTGCGCGACCGGCTGGATCGCGGCCGGGCCAAGGCGGTGGTCGCGACGCTGGATCAGGTGGCGAAGTTCGCCGGCCTCGGCACCGACCAACTCGTCCGCATCGTGGTCGGCGCGACGCAGGCGCAGGACGGCTGGCTGCCGTTCGAGGACGCCGCGAAGTCGCCCGAAGCCTTCACGCCCGATGGCCCGACCAAGGCCGACGACCCGATGCTGCTCTATTTCACCTCGGGCACCACGGCAAAGCCAAAGCTGGTGCGGCACAGCCAGCGCAGCTATCCGGTCGGCCATCTCTCGACCATGTACTGGATCGGCCTGCAGCCCGGCGACGTCCATCTCAACATCTCGTCGCCCGGCTGGGCCAAGCACGCCTGGAGCTGCTTCTTCGCGCCGTGGAACGCCGGCGCGACGATCTTCATCGCCAACCAGCCGCGCTTCGAGGCGAGAGGACTGCTCGCGACCATCGCCCGCTGTGGCGTCACGACGCTTTGCGCGCCGCCGACGGTGTGGCGGATGTTCATCCAGGAGCAACTCGCGGACTTCAAGGTGAGCCTGCGGGAAGTCTGCGGCGCCGGCGAGCCGCTCAATCCCGAGATCATCGACCAGGTCAAATCGGCTTGGGGGCTGACCATCCGCGACGGCTACGGCCAGACCGAGACCACCGCGCTTGCCGGCAATTCGCCGGGGCAGAAGGTCAAGGTCGGCTCGATGGGCCGGCCGCTGCCGGGCTATCGCGTGCAGGTCACCGACAATGACGGCCATGCGTCCAAGGAAGGCGAGGTGACGCTGTTGCTCGGCGCCGACAGGCCGGCGGGCCTGATGCAGGGCTATCAAGCCGACGACGGCAAGCTCGCCGGTGCCGATGGCGAGATCTATCGCAGCGGCGACGTCGTGTTCACCGATGACGAGGGCTATCTGACCTTCGTCGGCCGCACCGACGACGTGTTCAAATCCTCCGACTACCGGATCTCGCCGTTCGAGCTGGAAAGCGTGCTGTTGGAGCACGATGCGGTGGCGGAAGCTGCCGTGGTGCCGAGCCCGGACCCGATCCGGCTGGCGATCCCCAAGGCCTATGTGCTGCTGGTCTCGGGTGTCGAGCGCACGCCGGAGACCGCGCTGTCCATCTTCCAGCACCTGCATGCAAGGCTGGCGCCGTTCAAGCGCATCCGCAAGATCGAGCTGGTGACCGAGCTGCCGAAGACGATCTCCGGAAAAATCCGCCGGGTGCAGTTGCGCCGGCTCGAACATGACGATAATCGCAGCGATGCGTTGCGCGGAGTCGAGTTCCGCGAGGAAGAATTTCCGGAGCTGCAGAAGGTGCGGACCTCCGGTTAGCAGAGGTTAGCCAATGAACGAAGTCTGGAAGAAGCCGCCGGTGTCGCTGGAGACCTACCAGGGCATGGTCGGCAAGGAGATCGGCGTGTCCTCGTGGCACCTGCTCGATCAGGGCCGCATCGACACCTATGCCGACGTGATCGAGGATCACCAGTTCATCCATGTCGATCCCGAGCGCGCGAAGAAGGAGACCGCGTTCGGCACCACGATCGCGCATGGTTTCCTCACGATGTCGCTGATGTCGATCATGTCCTACGAGGTGATGCCGGTGCTCGAGGGCACCGCGATGGGCGTCAATTACGGTTTCGACAAGCTGCGCTTCATCTCGCCGGTGCGCTCGGGCAAGCGCGTCCGCGGCCGTTTCGTGCTGGCGGAAGCCACGCTGCGCAAGCCGAAGGAACTGCTGTCGCGCACCAACGTCACGGTCGAGATCGAGGGCGAGGACAAGCCCGCGCTGGTCGCCGACTGGCTCGGCCTGATCTATTTCAGCTGAGGGCGCCACGCCCGTCATGGCCGGGCTTGTCCCGGCCATCCACGTCTTTCTTGATGCCGAAACCAAAGACGTGGATGCCCGGGATAAACCCGGGCATGACGAGTTTCATAGGCGGTGAGTTGCTCGCCAAGTCCACTTGGCGCATTGACGGCGATGGTTCTTGGTGTCCATCATCCCACCCTTTAGGCGGTGCGGTCCCGGAGTGGCAGCCATGGTGCAGAACATCGTCGCCGGACTTGTCGTAGTCGCTTTGATTGTGATTGGGGCGATCAGCTACGCCCAGGAGCATCATGAGTGCTGGAGCGGGCACCTGCTCAAAAGCCTGAAGCCCTGCGGGTCGATGACGCCTTCCGTATAGCGCGCCCGGTGGCCGCCTTGGACGGTCCTGGCCGGGCTTGACCCGGCCATCCATCGCTGCTCAAAAGCTGCCGATATCTTGCTCGGTGTACCCTCTCCCCTTGTGGGAGAGGGTGGCTCGCGAAGCGAGCCGGGTGAGGGGTCTCTCTCCGCGAGCTCATCCGTGGAGAGAGACCCCTCATCCGGCGCTGCGCGCCACCTTCTCCCACAAGGGGAGAAGGAAGAAAGGATAGGAAGTACTTGCATGGCAATCAGGTTTGACGGACGCGTCGCTATCGTCACCGGCGCGGGCAATGGTCTCGGACGGGCGCATGCGCTGGGGCTCGCCAGCCGCGGCGCCAAGGTCGTGGTCAATGATTTCGGCGGCGCGCGCGACGGCACGGGCGGCTCGCTGTCGCCGGCCGAGACCGTGGTCGAGGAAATCCGCAAGGCGGGCGGCACCGCGATGGCCGACGGCGCCGACGTCTCGAATTTCGAGCAGGTCACCGCCATGGTCGAGCGCGCTACCAAGGAGTGGGGCAGCGTCGATCTGCTCTGCGCCAATGCCGGCATCCTGCGCGACAAATCGTTCGCCAAGATGGAAGTCGCCGACTGGGACAAGGTGCTCGGCGTGCATCTCACCGGCACCTTCTACTGCTGCAAGGCGGTGTGGGCCGGCATGCGCGAGCGCAACTACGGCCGCATCGTGCTGACGACCTCGTCGTCCGGCCTGTTCGGCAATTTCGGCCAGGCCAATTACGGCGCGGCGAAGGCCGGCATGGTCGGCCTGATGAACGTGCTCGCCGAGGAGGGCCGCAAGAACAACATCAAGGTCAACACCATCTCGCCGACGGCGGCGACCCGCATGACCGAGGAACTGCTGCCGCCGCAGGCGCTGCAGCTGATGCGGCCGGAAGCGATCACGCCGGCGGTCGAATTCCTGCTCTCGGAGGATGCGCCGACCCGCACCATCATGGGCGCCGGCGCCGGCTCGTTCGCGGTGATCCAGGTGCTGGAGACCGAAGGCGTCAACCTGCCGCAGTCCGAATGGACACCCGACGGCGTCGCCGCGCACTTCAAGGACATCGCTGACATGTCGACCGCGAAGGCGCTGCAGGGCGCCTTCGAGCAGACGCAGAAGTATGTCGCCCAGGCCGCCGCGCGGGCGGGGATCAAGCTCTGAGCATGGTCGTCGCCGTCATCGGAGCCGGACCTGCCGGCCTGATGGCGGCGGAGGCGCTCGCGCAAGGTGGCGCTGAAGTCGCCGTCTACGACGCGATGCCGTCGGCGGGGCGCAAGTTCCTGATGGCGGGCCGCGGCGGGCTCAATCTCACCCATTCCGAACCGCTGCCGGATTTCCTTGCGCGCTATCGCGAGGCGATGCCGCGCCTGAAGGCCGCGGTCGAGGCGTTTTCGCCCGACGCGTTGCGCGCCTGGAGTGAGGCGTTGGGGCAGCCGACCTTCGTCGGCACGAGCGGCCGTGTATTCCCCAAGGCGTTCAAGGCATCGCCATTGCTGCGCGCCTGGCTGCGGCGGCTCGACGTTGCGGGCGTGCAGTTAGCGTTTCGGCATCGCTGGACCGGATGGGACGCGCAGGGCGGACTGTTGTTTGAGACGCCGGACGGCCGGCGTGCGATCAACGCTGACGCAGCCGTCCTCGCGCTCGGCGGTGCGAGCTGGCCGCGGCTCGGCTCGGATGGCGCTTGGGCGGACATCCTCGCCGCGAAAGGCGTTGCCGTGGCGCCGATGAAATCAGCCAATTCCGGCTTCACGGTCGCGTGGTCCGGCATCTTCCGCGATCGGTTCGAGGGGCAGCCGCTCAAGGGCGTCGCGCTGACGATCGGTCCGCATACCGTGCGCGGCGAGGCCATTGTCACCCGCGCCGGGATCGAAGGCGGCGCCATCTACGCATTGTCGGCGGAGTTGCGCGAGGCCGTGCTCGCCAAGGGAACGGCGACGCTCAGCGTGGCGCTGCGGCCTGAGGCGGCGCGCGACGAGCTGATCGCGCGGCTGTCGGCGCCGAAGGGCAAGCAATCCTTCTCCAACTTCCTGCGCAAGGCCGCACAGCTCTCGCCGGTCGGCATCGGGCTGTTGCAGGAGGCGGCGGTCGCCTCCGGCCGGTCGCTGGCCGCGCTGTCGCCGGCCGAACTGGCCGGGCTGATCAACGCGGTGCCGATCAGGATCACCGGCGTGGCGCCGATCGCGCGCGCGATCTCGAGCGCCGGCGGGATCAGGTTCGACGAGCTCGACGAGCACTTTATGCTACGGCGCCTGCCCGGTGTTTTCGCCGCCGGCGAGATGCTCGACTGGGAAGCGCCGACTGGTGGTTATCTGCTGCAGGCATCGTTCGCGACGGGGGCCGCCGCCGGAAAAGGCGTGTTGGTGTGGCTCGCGCAGAAATCGTAGGATGGGTAGAGCGAAGCGAAACCCATCAACTTTCTTCCGCGCGGAGACATGATGGGTTTCGCTGCGCTCTACCAATCCTACGAGATCGTCGTCATTCCGAGCCGGTCTTCGTCGCGAGGTCGGTGATCAGGCCGAGCACACCGAACGCCGCAGCCACCGCGCAGACCATCGCCCAGCCGCCATAACTCCACGCCGCGGAGGCCGCTGCCGCGCCGATGGCGCCGCCGATGAAGAACAGCGCCACGAACAGGCCGTTGATCCGGCCGCGCGCCTCCGGCCGCAGCAGGTTGACGGCGCGGCGGCCGAGCGTCTGGTCGGTGGTGATGCCGAGATCGAGCAGGATGGTGCCAAGACTGAGCACGACAAGCGCTGCGATCCGGGATTCGAGCATGCCGGCCCAGGCGCACAGCACGAGCGAACCGATAATGAGAAGATGCGACACGATCAGCAACGGCCGCGCAAAACCCCTGTCGCCCCAGCGCCCGGCGATCGGGGTTGCCGCGGCCCCGGCGACGCTGATCAGCGCGAACAGCGCGATGCCCTTGGCATCAAGGTTGAACGGCGCGTCCGGCAGCCGCAGCGCAACGGCGGCCCAGAATGCGGTGAACGAGGCCATCACCAGCGCCGCGGTCCAGGCGCGGACGCGCAGCACCGGCTCCTCGCGCAGCAGTGTTGGGAAGGAAGCCAGCAGCGCGCCGTAACCGACCTTCGCCGCCGGCTGCAGCGTCGGCAGGAAGCGCGCCAGCGCACCGGCGAGCACGGTCATCAGGATGGCGGAGGTGACGTAGTAGCCGCGCCAGCTCCAGGCATCCGCGATCAGGCTCGCCATCGGCCGCGACAGCAGGATGCCGATCATCAGCCCGCTCATGACGTCGCCGATCGCCTGTCCCCGGCGCTCCGGCGGGACCATCGAGGCGACCAGCGGCACCACCATCTGGATCGCAGCGCAGGACGCGCCGAGGATGAAGGTGGCCACGAGCAGGATTAGCGGCGTCGGCGCCAGCGCAGTGCCGACAGCGGCGACGATGGCGCAGGCGAGCGTGCGCAGGATCAGCCGCTTGTTCTCGACGAGATCCACCAGCGGCACCAGCAGCAATAGCCCAAGCGCGTAGCCGAGTAGGGTCAGCGTGGAGATCAGGCCGGCCTGCAGCGCGGTCATGCCGAGCGAGCGGCCGATCAGACCGACCAGGATCTGCGGCGCAAACAGATTGGTGACGACGGTGCCGGTGGTGATGGCGCCGATCCAGATCAGGGGACGGACCGAGATCGGGCGTGCGGTCGAGAGCTTGGTGGCTTCGGAAATGGTCATGGGACCTCGCGATGGAGTGGCGAGGCCCCCTTTAGGGGATCGGGCTAATATGCTACAATTCAAATAAGATGATGAAGAATATGCGAGATTGTTGTGAACACGCATGACCTTGTGGCGTTCGTCGCCGTGGTGGAGACCGGATCGATCGTCGCAGCATCGGCGCGGCTCAACCTGACCCAGCCCGGCGTGACGCGGCGGATCCAGAATCTCGAGGAGATGCTGGGCGCGCAGCTGCTGGACCGGCTGTCAAAACCGCTGAAGCCGACGGCGGCGGGGGTCGAAGCCTATGAGCGGGGCCGCCGCGTGCTGCGCATGCTCGAGGACCTCAAGTCGGGCGTCGCCAATGACGGCGTGGTGCGCGGCGAGTTCAGGCTCGGCCTGACGCCGTTTTTGTCGGAGGCGGGGCTGACCGGACCGCTCGATGCGGTGCGCGGCGAATTTCCGGCGCTCGCGGTGCGCGTCGTCTCGGGCTGGTCGCCCAATCACATGGAGCGGGTCAGCCGCAACGAGCTCGACGCCGCCGCGATCTGCCTGCCTGACGGCACCGCGCCGCCCGATGATCTCGTGGCCTCCGATCTCGGCGCGCAGCCGGTGGTCTTCGTCGTCGCGCGCGAGATGAAGACGCCGAAATTCGTCGACCTCGAATGGCTGTCGCGGGTCGGATGGGTGATCAACCAGGATGGCTGCGGCTTCCGTCAGACATTGAAGCGCCATTTCGATGCGGCGCATCTGCCGTTCACCATCGCGGTCGAGGCGCTCGACAGCGAGCTGCGCCTGTCGCTGGTGGCGCGCGGCCTCGGCATTGGCCTCGTCACGCCGGTGGCGCTGAAGCGCAGCGCGTTCAAGAGCCGGCTCAAGACCGTGAAGATCGCGGACTTCAATCCCGCGGTCCGCGCCTGGATCGTGCATCGCCCACCCGCCGGCCGGCTGGAGCGGCCGATCGAGGTGTTTCGCGCGGCGCTCGACCGCGAACTGCAGGCGCTGATCCGAGGGTAGCGAGATTTCTGCGCCGCGCGACCTGTAGCCCGCCGCCGCCCTTCGAGGCCTCCGCTTCGCTACGGCACCTCCAGCGACAACGGCTTCGCCGTTGCGCAGGGGTAACGGCTCAGAGAGAGCGTCATCCTGAGGTGCTCGCGAAGCGAGCCTCGAAGGATGCGCGGGCGCTCAGTCAGCGCAGCTTGCCTCTTGCCGCAACCGGCAGCGTGCCGATCATCTCGTCGCCGCGCACCATCACGACCTCGTCCATCATGTTGACGACGACGCAGACATGGTTCGGCACGATCCGCACGACGTCGCCCACGTTCGGGCGCGTGTTGCTGCGGGAGAGGTCGAGGAAGCCGTGCTCCTCGGCGAAGCGCGCGATCTTGGCCTCGGGATGTTCGAGGATCAGGCCGTGGCCTTCCAGCCCGCCGGTGTCCGAGGTCAGCGTCTTGGAGCCGGCATCGAGGATGCCGCGCTCGGGGCCGGCGCGGCTGACGACGGTCGAATAGATATGCAGCGCGCAGTCGTCCCAGGTGGCGACGCCGGCCGCGACCTGCATGCGGTCGTTGTAGATATAGGTGCCGAAGCGATGCTCGGTGCCGCCTTTCAGCTTGCCGAGATTGACCAGGTTCGGCGTGCCGCCGGTAGAGACGATTGTCGCGTCGAGGCCGTGGGCGCGGACGCCGGCCAGCGCCTCGTCGTAGAATTTCTGCGCATCCGCCCAGCCGGTCTCGGTCGGGTACAGCATGAAGCCCGCAAAGCTCAAGCCCTTTGAAGCGGCGATCTCGCGCGCCAGCGCGATCGCCTCGGCCGGCGTCTCGACGCCGGCGCGCTTGCGCCCGGTGTCGCACTCGACCACGACGGAGAGCGGGCGGCCGGAGGCGGCTGCCGCCTTCGGCAGGTCGCCGACCACGACCGAATTGTCCGCCGCAACGGTGACGTTGGCCTTGCCTTGCAGCGCGCCGAGCCGCGCCATCTTCTCGTCGCCGAGTAGATTGTAGCTGATCAGGATGTCGTCGATACCGGCCTCCGCCATGATCTCGGCCTCGCCGAGCTTCTGGCAGGTGATGCCCTTCGCGCCGGCCTTGATCTGCAGCTGCGCCAGCGTCGGGTTCTTGTGGGTCTTGATGTGCGGCCGGTTGGCGACGCCGGCCTGATCGCACGCGGCCTGGATGCGCGCGATGTTGCGCTCGACCCGGTCCATGTCGATCACGGCGCAGGGCGTGCCGTACTCCTTGGCGATCTTGGCGGCGAGGGGCGTGGTCATCGGGTCAACTCCAGTTCAGCGTTCTCGTCATTGCGAGGAGCCTGGTAGGATGGGTAGAGCGCAGCGAAACCCATCATGCTTCCGCGCGGAAGATAGGTGATGGGTATCGCTGCGCTCCACCCATCCTACGCGTCACGCCTGTTCGATCTCTTCGCGCAGCACTTCGAGTTCGAGCCAGCGGTCCTCGGCTGTGGCGAGCTCGTCCTGCGCCTTGGCGATCGCGGCCGATGCGGCGTCGAACTTCTTGCGATCCTTGCTGTAGAGGTCGGGATCGTCGAGCAGCTTCTGCTGTTTGGCGATTTCGGCGTGCAGCTTGTCGATCGTCTTCGGCAAGGTTTCCAGCGCGTGCTTCTCGTTGAAGCTCAGCCGGCGCCTGGGTGCCGCTTCGGGCGCCGCGGCGGTCACCGCAACCTTGGCTTCCTTTTTCTCCTCGACCGCGGCGTCTGCCTTCACGGTCTCGCGCCTCACGTCGGCGCCGCGCTGCGCCAGCATATCAGAATAGCCGCCGGCATATTCGATCCAGCGTCCCTGACCTTCGGGCACGATCACCGACGTCACCACGCGATCGAGGAAGTCGCGGTCATGGCTGATCAGGATCACCGTGCCGTCGTAGTCGCCGAGCATCTCCTCGAGCACGTCGAGGGTTTCGAGATCGAGGTCGTTGGTCGGCTCGTCCAGAATGAGCAGGTTCGACGGCTTGGCCAGTGCGCGGGCCAGCATCAGCCGGCCGCGCTCGCCGCCGGAGAGGGCTTCGAGCGGCGTGCCGCGCTGCTCCTGCGCGAACAGAAAGTCCTTCATGTAGCCGATGACGTGCTTCGACTTGTCGCCGACCATGACATGGTCGCCGCGGCCGCCGGTCAGGGCTTCGGCCAGCGTCAGCTTCGGATCGAGGCTTTCGCGATGCTGGTCGAGCGTCGCCATCTCGATATTGGCCCCCAGCCGCACCGAGCCGGAATCCGGCGGATCGTTGCCGATCAGAAGATGCACCAGCGTGGTCTTGCCGGCGCCGTTCGGGCCGACGATGCCGAGCCGGTCGCCGCGTTGGATCCGGGTCGAGAAGCCGTCGACGATCGTGCGTTCGCCATAGGCCTTGGTGATGTTCTTCGCCTCGATCACGAGACGGCCGGATTTGTCGGCCTCGGCTGCGGCGAGCGTGGCATTGCCGGTGGCACCGCGATAGTTGCGGCGCTGGTCGCGCAGCGCGAAGAGATTGCCGAGCCGCTTGACGTTGCGCTTGCGGCGGCCGGAGACGCCGTGGCGCAGCCAGTGCTCCTCGTTGACGATCTTGCGGTCGAGCTTGTGCTGATCGCGCTCTTCTTCCTCCAGCACCTCGTCGCGCCACGCCTCGAATGCGCCAAAGCCGCGATCGATCTGCCTGATCTGGCCGCGGTCGAGCCAGGCCGTTGAGCGCGACAGGTTGGTGAGGAAGCGGCGGTCGTGGCTGATCAGGACCAGCGCGCAGCGCCGGCTCTCCAACTCGCCCTCGAGCCATTCGATGGTCGGCAGGTCGAGATGGTTGGTCGGCTCGTCCAGCAGCAGGATGTCAGGCGAGGGCGCCAGCACCCGCGCCAGAGCCGCGCGGCGCGCCTCGCCGCCGGAGACATGCGCCGGGTCTTCATCGCCGGTGAGGCCGAGCTGCTCGAGCAGATAGCGCGCCTGGTAATGGTCGTCGCCGGGGCCAAGGCCTGCCTCGACATAGGACAACGTTGTCTTGTGGTCGCCGAAATCCGGCTCCTGCGGCAGATAGCGGATGGTGGCGCCAGGCTGCACGAAGCGGCTGCCGGAGTCAGGCTCGACCAGACCGGCCGCGATCCGCAGCAAGGTCGACTTGCCCGAGCCGTTGCGGCCGATCAGGCCAACGCGCTCGCCTGCGGAGACCGACAGCTCGACGCCGCTGAGCAGCGGCGTGCCGCCAAAAGTAAGGCTGATGTCCTTGAGCTGGATCAGGGGCGGGGCCATCGCGCTAACCCCCGTTCGCCGTTGCCTGCTCGGCGCGGCGGCGCTGAATGCGGCGGATGGTCTGGTCGAGCGTCGCGAGGAACGTCGAGCGGTCGCGCGGCGAGTAGGATTTCGGCCCGCCGGTGATTTCCCCGGACGAGCGCAGATCGGTCATCAAATTGCGCACCGCGAGTGTCATGCCGATCGACTGTTCGGTGAACGGCTTGCCGTTCGGCGCGATCACGTCGGCGCCGGCCTTGACGCAGCGGCTCGCCAGCGGAATGTCCGCGGTGATCACGACGTCGCCCTCATGCGCGCGTTCCGCGATCCAGTCGTCGGCGGCGTCCATGCCGGAACCGGCGGCGACGCGCTCGATCAGGGGATCCTGCGGCACGCGGATGAAATTGCCCGCGACCACGCTGACGGGCACGCCGAGCCGGATCGCGACGCGATAGATCTCGTCCTTCACCGGGCAGGCGTCGGCGTCGACATAGATGCGGGTGGGAGCAGGGGTTTCAGTCATCGATTCAATGGTTGGCAGGCGCGGCCTGCGTGTACTCCATGGTGCGGAAAATTGCGAGCAAAACGAGAGGCTTGCCACGCCTCCTTGTTCGACTACCATTGTCACCAGAAAAACAACGGAAATAAGGGAAAACCCCATGGACTCGCAGACCTACCGCGTCTCGGCCTACAACACCTCGAAACTGTCTGAGAACAAGATCCACGACGACACGGTGGCGCGGAAGTTCGGCTTTTCGGGCGGGCTGGTGCCGGGCGTCGATGTGATGGCCTACATGATGCACCTGCCGGTCGAGAAATGGGGCCGCGATTTCCTCGAACGCGGCCTGATCGAGGCGCGCTTCGTGAAGCCGGTCTATGACGGCGAGATCGCGGAATTGACCGGGCGAGAGACCGGCAATGGGCTCACGATCGAGCTCTTCAGCCGCGGCGAGCTCTGCGCCACCGGCACCGCGTCGCTGCCGGCATCAGTGCCGAAATTTGTGCTCGACAATTACAAGCAGGTCGCTGCGGTCGCCGAGCGCAAGCCGGTCAGCGCGTCGTCCTATCAAGAGGGCAATTGGCTCGGCAGCATCCCGCGCGACTGGTCCGGCGACGCCGCCAAGGAGTATCTTGCCGATATCAGGGAGACCGACCCGATCTATTTGCGCGAGGGTCTAGGCCATCCGGGCCTCTTGCCGCGGGTGATGAACAAGGTTCTGGTCGACAATGCGGTCCTCGGGCCCTGGATCCATGTCGGCACCCGCATGCAGCTGTTGTCGGCGGGAAAGATCGGCGACGAGCTGACGGCGCGCGCCAAGGTCACCGGCAATTACGACAAGAAGGGGCATCGCTTCGTCGAGCTCGATGCGCTGGTGCTCGGCAACGGCACGCCGCTCGCGCATTGCTGGCACATCGCGATCACCCAGCCGCGCGAGCAGGCCGCGGCTTAGAGAAGGAGCAAAACCCGTCCCGCACCAACAGGTGTCATACCCCGCGCATGCGGGGTATCCAGTACGCCGCGGCGTCTCGGCTCAACAACTGCTGTCTCTGGAATACTGGATCACCCGCTTTCGCGGGTGATGACAGTGGTGTGTGATGGTGAAGTCGTGCCTTACGCCGCCTTCGCCTTGGCATCCTGGATCGCGCGCCAGACGCGCTCGGGCGTCAGCGGCATGTTGATGTGCTTGATGTCGTACTCCGACAGCGCGTCGACCACGGCGTTGACGATGCAGACGAGGCTGCCGGCGCAACCGGCTTCGCCGCAGCCCTTGGTGCCTAGCGGGTTGGATTTGGCCGGCGAGGGGTGATCGCCGACCTGCATCGACGGCACGTCGCCGGCGCGCGGCAGCGCGTAGTCCATGAACGAGCCGGTGATCGGCTGGCCCGAGCCGTCGTAGCTGACTTCCTCCATCAGCGCCTGGCCGATGCCCTGCGCGACGCCGCCATGCAGCTGTCCCGCGACGATCATCGGATTGACCACGGTGCCGAAATCGTTGACCGCGGAGTAGCGCACGATCCTGACCACACCGGTATCGGGGTCGATCTCGACCTCGGCGACGTGGCAGCCGTTCGGAAAGGTCGATGCCGTCTCCTTGGTGGCGTGATCGACGTCGAGCGTCTCCGGCGTGCCCTCCGGCATCTTGGCTCCGCGCATCCGCTCGGCGAGCTCCATGATGCCGATCGAGCGGTCGGTGCCGGCGATGGTGAAGCGGCCCTGGCCGAACTCAATGTCGGCTTCAGATGCCTCCAGCATGTGCGCGGCGGCCTTCTTGCCCTTCTCGACGACGAGCGCCGAGGCCTCGACGATCGCCTGTCCGGTCGCGGTGATCGAGCGCGAGCCGCCGGTGCCGTTGCCGAAGCGGACCAGATCGCTGTCGCCCTGTTCGAGCGTGATCTTCTCGAAGGGAACGCCGAGCTGCTCGGACAGCACCTGCGCGAACGGCGTGGCGTGGCCCTGGCCGTAGTCGAGCGTGCCGGTGGTGAGCTTCACTGAACCATCAGGCTCGAAGGTGATCTTGCCGAGCTCGCCGCTCGGCGGCGCGGTCACCTCGAGATAGGAGCCGACGGCGATGCCGCGCAGTCTGCCGCTCTTCCTGCTCTCCTTCTTGCGCCTGGTAAAATTGTCGTAGTCGGAGATCTCCAGCGCCTTCTGGAACACGCCGGCGAAATCGCCGCTGTCATAGGTGACGCCGGAGGCGGCCGGGAACGGCAGCTGCGACGGCTTGATGAAATTGCGCTTGCGCAAGGTGAAGCGGTTGATGCCCATCTCGTCGGCGGCGGCATCGATCAGCCGCTCCATGTAGTAATTGGCCTCGGGCCGGCCGGCGCCGCGATAGGCGCCCATCAGCGTGGTGTTTGTCAAAACCGTCTTGATGTCGACGCCGAGCAGCGGCGTGCGATAGACGCTGGCGAGGTTCTTGCCGGTGTTGAGCGACAGCGGGCCCGGCGCGACGCCGGTGATGTAGGCGCCGAGATTGCCGTAGCCGGACAGCCGCACCGCGAGGAACTTGCCGTCGGCATCGAGCGCGAGCTCGGCATGGATCAGCTGCGCGCGGCCCTGGCTGTCGGAGAGGAAGCTGGTCGAGCGCTCGTCCAGCCACTTCACCGGGCGGCCGAGCTCGCGCGCTGCATGCGCGATGCAGGTGTATTCGGGATAGTTCATGTTCTTCATCCCGAACGAGCCGCCGACATTGGCAGTGAGAATACGAACCTTGTCGGCAGTCACGTTGAGGATCTTTGCAAACCCGGCCTTGTTGCCGGAGACGCCCTGGGTCGGCACCTGCAGCGTGAAGCGCTCGGTCTTCTTGTCGTAATGCGCGAGCGCGACGCGCGGCTCCATCGAGACCACGGCGACGCGGGTGTTGACGATGTCGAGCTTTGTGACATGGGCGGCGCTGGCGAAGGCGGCCTCGATCCTGGCGGTGTCGCCATAGTGGTAGTCGAGCGCGACATTGTTCGGGATGTTGTCATAGAGCTGCGGCGCGCCGGGCCTGGACGCTTCGGCCGCGTCGGTCACGGCCGGCAGCGGCTCGATGTCGACCTCGACGGCCTCGGCCGCGTCGCGCGCCTGTGCCGCGGTCTCCGCGACCACGAAGGCCACGGGATCGCCGACGAAGCGCACCTTGTCGGTGACCAGCGCAGGGCGGTTGGTCTGCTTGAGCGGCGAGCCGTCGCGGTTCTTCAGCGGCAGGCCGCAGGTGAAGGGGTTGTAGCCCGCGGCCGCCAGATCGGTCCCGGTCCACACCCCGAGCACGCCCGGCATCGCCTTGGCGGTCGCCGTATCGATCCCCTTGATGATTCCGTGGGCATGGGAGGAACGAACCATCCAGCAAATGGCTTGGCCGGGCAGGGAGAAATCATCGGTGTATTTGCCCTTGCCGCGCACCAGGGTGTCGTCCTCCTTTCGTCGAACCGGCTGTCCGACACCGTATTTTTGCAGTGCGATAGCGTTTTCGAGGGAGGCGGGCGACGTATGATCTTGCATCGGAAATGACCTGAAAAGCCCGGATTTAGGGGGATTTGGCGGGCGTTGAGGAGATAACGCACACCCCCCTTAACGACAACGCCCGATTAGGCATGGACCCAATGTGAACGGAGTTTGCGCAGGCCCTTGGCGCTGCTAAAGTTTCCGTGAACAGTAATTCTTCGGCGGGCCCCAAGGGCCCTGCGGAAAGACAGTATTTTGATGAATGACCATGTGCGGCTTTGTGACGGTCCTCGGGCCGGCGAAGCCCCGTCAGGCTTGGTTGCGGCAGGACCGGAGACCGGCGTCTACGCCGCGCTCGATCTTGGCACCAACAATTGCCGGCTCCTGATCGCCTGTCCCACCGGCGACGGGTTCCGCGTGGTCGATTCCTTTTCGCGGATCATCCGGCTCGGCGAGGGCATCGCCGCCACCGGCTCGCTCAGCGAGGCGGCGATCGAGCGTGCGATTGCCGCGCTCGCCATTTGCAGCGACAAGATCCGCTATCGCAAGGCCCGCCGGCTGCGGCTGATCGCCACCGAGGCCTGCCGCGCCGCCGGCAACGCCGAGAGTTTTCGCGCGCGCGTTGCGGCCGAGACCGGCATCAAGCTCGAGGTGATTGATCGCGAGACCGAGGCGACGCTCGCCGTGATCGGGTGCTCGCCGCTGCTCGACCCGAAGGGGCGCGGCGCCATCCTGTTCGACATCGGCGGCGGCTCGACCGAGCTGGTGCGGATCGAGCGCGATCCCGACGCGCCCAATACGCCGCCGCGCATCAAGGCGTGGATGTCGATCCCGCTCGGCGTCGTCACGCTGGCCGAGCATTTCGGCGGCAAGAACGTCACGCGGGATTTGTATGCCCAGATGATCGACGAGGTCGCGCGCCACGTCGCGCCGTTCGCGGCCGAGCACGGCAAGGACCTGCGCGACATGCACATGCTCGGCACCTCGGGCACCGTGACCACGCTCGCCGGCGTGTTCCTCAATTTGTCGCGCTACGACCGCCGCCGCATCGACGGCATCTGGATGAACGATGGCGACGTCACGGCGACGATCCAGAAGCTGCTCGGCATGAGCTATGAGGCGCGCGTCAGCAACAGCTGCATCAGCGTCGAGCGGGCCGATCTGGTGCTCGCCGGCTGCGCGATCCTCGACGCGATCCGCAACGCATTCCCGACGCCGCGGCTCCGTGTCGCCGATCGCGGCCTGCGCGAGGGCATGCTGGTCGAGATGATGCGCGAGGACGGCGCGCTGCGGGCGTGCTAGATGCCTTCCTTTGCCCCGCTTGCGGGGAGAGGCCGGATCGCATCGCAGATGCGATCCGGGTGAGGGGGACTCTCCACGGGCGCATCTCTCACCTTCATTGCCGAGGCAGCCCCTCACCCCAACCCTCTCCCCGCAAGAGCGGGGCGAGGGAGAAGAGAAAATGAAATGGCGAAAGACACCACCGGGCGGCTGCACGTCACGGTCAAGAGCGGCGGCAAGCGAAAGCTGTCGTCAAAACTCTGGCTCGAGCGCCAGCTCAACGATCCCTATGTCGCCAAGGCCAAGGCGATGGGCTACCGCTCGCGCGCGGCCTTCAAGCTGCTCGAGATCGACGACAAATATCGCCTGCTCAAGCCGGGCATGACGGTGGTCGACCTCGGCGCTGCGCCGGGCGGCTGGAGCCAGATCGCGGCCAAGCGCACCGGCGCGGCCGACGGCAAGGGCAAGGTGATTGCGATCGATCTCTTGGAGATGGGTGAGATCCCCGGCGTCACCTTCGCGCAGCTCGATTTCCTCGACCATGACGCGCCGGCGAAGCTGATCGCGATGATGGGCGGCCGCGCCGATTTCGTGATGTCCGACATGGCCGCCAATACCACGGGCCACCGCAAGACCGATCAGCTGCGCATCATCGGCCTGGTCGAGACCGCCGCGCATTTTGCCGGCGAAGTGCTCAATCCCGGCGGCACCTTCCTGGCAAAGGTGTTTCAGAGCGGCGCCGACGCCGAGCTGGTGGCGCAGCTGAAGCGCGATTTCGCCAGCGTCCGCCACGTCAAGCCGTCCGCCAGCCGGCAGGATTCGTCCGAGCGCTATGTGCTGGCGACGGGGTTTCGCGGGCAGCAGCAGCCGTCATTGTGAGGCACTGAGGCCGTTTCTTGCAGGACTGGAAAATCGGGTATCGCAGGCGCATATCTCTCACATGGCGACCATTGTTCAATGCAATTGCGGCGCCGAGTACAGACGCACTGAGGAGAAGTTCTTGGTGCCGCATACGGGTGACGCGATCTGCACGGTCTGCGGAGCTGCGCTGGAATCGTGGCTGGAAACGACCCACGTTCCCACATACGAACTTATTGAACGTCCGGATCGAAGACAGCCAGCCGGAACGACCGGCCCCCCCTAAGGGCCTGGCCGTGATCGGACGGCGGCCTGCAGCGTCCGTGCCTCGGGAACGGCTCGTTCGCTCGACTAGCCGAGCCGCTGATCCCGCGCGTTCTGCGTATCCTCGGTCGCGACCTTGACGGCTTCGGTGGCGGCGCGCTTCTCTGCGCCCTTGCGGCTGGAGATGTCGATCGCCTTGCGTCCGGCGATTTCGTTGCCGGCGTCAACCGGCATCTGCCAGAAGAACCAGGCCGACGCCGCCGAGATCAGCGACACCACGATGAAGGCCGGCGCGAACACGTCGGCGGACAGCTCGGTCGCATGGTGCAGCGCCAGCGTGGTTTCAACCGAGAACGCGCCGACTGCGACGCCCGCGGACACCGCGAGCTGCTGGTTGACGCTGACGAGGGTGGTGGCGCGGCTCATCTGCGGCGCCTCGACCTCGGCATAGGCCACGGTGTTGATCGCGGTGAATTGCAGCGAGCGGAAGAAGCCGCCGACCACCAAAATGGTGAAGATCAGCATCAGCGGCGTCGAGATCGTGAACAGGGCGCAGGCGGCCAGGAAAGCGGAGCTGACCACGGCGTTGACGGTCATCATGTTGCGGAAGCCGAAGGCGCGGATGATGCGCGCGGCCAGCGTCTTCATGCCCATGGCGCCGACCGCGGAGGCAAAGGTCACGAGGCCGGACTGGAACGGCGACAGGCCGAAGCCGACCTGCATCAGAAGCGGCAGCAGGAACGGCAGCGCGCCGATGCCGAGCCGGAACATGAAGCCGCCGATGATCGACGCGCGCATCGTCGGCAGCCGCAGCAGGCCGAAATCGAGCACCGGCGAACCGGTGCGCCGGGCGTGGATGACGTAGAGCGTCATCGACACCGTGCCGACCCCGACCAGTGCGGCGACGATCGGCCACGGCAGCAGATTGAGGCCGGCGACCGAAAGCCCGAAGGCGATGCCGGCAAGCCCGATGCCGGCCAGCACCAACCCCACGAGATCGAAGCGCTCGGGGTCTTCGCTCTTGATCGGGTCGATATATTTCAGCGCCAGGAAGATGCCGAGCAGTCCGATCGGAATGTTGATCAGGAAGATCCAGTGCCAGGAGAAATAGGTGGTGATGAAGCCGCCGAGCGGTGGCCCGATCACCGGCCCGATCAGCGCCGGCACCGTCACCCAGGCCATCGCGTTGACCAGCGCGCTCTTGTCGACCGAGCGCAGCAGCACCAGCCGTCCGACCGGGGTCATCATCGCCCCGCCGAGGCCCTGCAGGATGCGGGCGAACACGAAATCGGTCACCGAGGAGGACAGCGCGCAGCCGATCGAGCCCAGCATGAACACGGCGACCGCGCCGGCAAACACGATGCGGGCGCCGAAACGGTCCGCGGTCCAGCCGCTCGCCGGGATGAACACCGCGAGCGACAGCAGATAGGACGTGATCGCGAGCTTCAGCGTCAGCGGGCTGGTGCCGATATCGGCGGCGATCGCCGGCAGCGAGGTCGCGATAACCGTCGAATCCATGTTCTCCATGAACAGGGCGCTAGCGACGATCAGTGGAATGATACGCTGATTTTTCAAGGGCTTGGTCGATTCGTGGAACTTCCGGGGCCGTTAGACTTGGCACAGAATGGCAGCGATTTGCACCCTAATCCGGGGAATATCCGAGGAGCGTTTTAGATCGCAATCCACCAATGATCCCGTCGCGTAATCCCTCTGGCTCGATCCGGCCGCCGTGCCTTGCAGCAGCTTCCGCGCGTTGCCGATTTGGTCGGATCAAACGAGCGAATCGGCTGCACCCGCTTCAAGAGTGCTGCAACGTGGTCGCGGCTATCGGTCAGCTCCCATTAAATGCGCGCAGCAGAGAGGTCATCGCTTTTCCGAAGTCGTCCGGGATTGGTTCAGCTGCGCGCGACCGCCGGCAAGAAGGTCTTCCGATGCATGATCGATTTCCGCGTCATGCCGCACCTTTTCAAACTGGAACTTTCGATTACCGATGAGTGCCGGCTCGCGCTGAAACGCCTGTTCGATTTGTTTCTAAATATTTCCAAACATCGAGGCAGGCACAATCAGACGTTGTTGGGTGGCAAATCTCATGTAATCTGAATGAGTTCCCCCGATCGATCGGACCCCATGCCCGCCGCCACCGACCGTCTCCTCGCCGCCGTCGAAGCGATCTATGACACCGCGCCCAATCCATCGCTCTGGCCATCCGCTCTTGGCAAGATCGCCGACTGCTTCGATGACGCCGGGGCGATCCTCGAATGGCGAAGGGAGGATGCGACGTTCGGAGTGATCGTTTCCGAGGGCCTCACAGCGGCGGCCCGCGAGTTCGAGGCGCGGTGGGCCCAGCACAATTTCAAGGGCGAACGAGCGATACAGGCCGGCCTCTACTTCAGCGGCGAGCCCGTCACGGATCGGCACATTGGTCCGATCGACGATGCCTACCTCAATCATCCCTTCAACAAGGAATTCCTCGCGAAATACGGCTTGGGCTGGTTCGGCGCAGTGGGAGTGTCGCCGGATCCACGGATCGCTGTCGGGCTCAGCGTGCAGCGGGATTTCGCCAAGCCGCAATTCTCCGACGCTGAACTGGAGCTCATAGCGACGCTCGGGCGCCACACGGAGAAATCTCTACGTCTGTCGATCAGGCTGCTTGATACCGAACTTGCCAATCTCGGCCTTGGCGACGCGCTCGCCCGGATCGGCATCGGCGTGTTTGCGCTGGACTGGTCGGCGCGCGTGCTGTTCGCCAACCCGGTCGGGAAGAGTCTTGTTGGCGAGGTGTTCGATCTCGTGAACGATCATCTACGCGTTCGCATGGCGGCGAGCCGGGCTCCATTCGAGGCCGCGATGACGCAAACGCTTCGCGCCGGGCCGAACGACCTCCTGGCCGAGCCAAGACCCATTCTCATCGGACCGACCTCGACAGACCGACGTTTCGTCATCTACTTGCTCCCGATCACGGTCGGCGCACTTTCAGCCAATCATGTCCTGACCCATACTCGGGCGATCGTCCTCGCTATCGAGCAAAAATCCGCCGAGCCTCCCGACCCCGCGGTCGTGCGTGACATCCTGGGATTGACGCTTGGCGAAGCCAGGGTTGCTTCGCTGGTCGGTTCGGGTCTTCCGCCGCGAACGGCTGCGGAACGTCTCGGAATTGCCGAGGATACGGCCCGCAACGTGCTGAAGCGGGTGTTTGAGAAGCTGAACGTCTCGCGGCAAAGCGAACTTGTGGCGTTGCTCGGTCGGCTGGTCTTGCGATGATCTCGGATCATCGCGGCGCATCCTTTTGGCGTCGCCGGTCCAATCAATCGCACAGATTGTATCGCAAAAAATGAGCGCTTAGACCCATTTGGGTCATGTCCCTGCGGTGGAGCAGCGGAATATCCCCCTGCGATCGCGTGCAGTGGACTGAAGCCCTTTGGTTTCCCAATCATGTCTCGGTTTCTCAAGAAGCTTGCGGTCGTCCTGGTGACGGCTCCGCTGGTGTTGTCCTGCTCAGCGGTGGGTACAGCCGGATATCGGGAGCTGAATTTCTCGCACGAGACGCTCCTTTTTCATTTCACTCATTTCTCAATTCATACTGGAGAAGATCGTGTCCACCATTACGTACGTCGCTTTGACAGGCACTTCCGCTTCCGAAACCCTGACTGCGAACGTTAATTACGATCCGGTCGCCGACACCTACGATGTTGTAAGCGTTATTTACGGTGCCGGAGGCAACGACGTCCTGACGGCCCTTTCGATGCCGATCACGGTCAACGGCCAGGTGCTCGATTTTGGTTCGAGCCTGGATGGCAACGACGGAAACGATGTGCTGTACGGCGGGAATCGTAACGACACTCTCAGTGGCGAAGCAGGCTCGGACACGCTTTATGGCGGCGATGGCAACGACCAGCTTGCCGGCGGCGGCGGCAACGACGCGTTTTACGGCGGCAACGGCGACGATAATATGTCATTCGACGGCGCCGGCTTCGATACGTTTGATGGGGGCGCTGGCAATGATACGCTCAGCGTCGTGAATGCCGATCTCAGCAACAGCACGTTCACCAATGTAGAACATCTATACCTAGATAATCTCGATCCTTATGTCAGCGCTACGGCGGCGCAGCTCAACTCTTTTAGCTCGGTAGGCAGCTATACTGGTTTCCACCTAACGTTGACTTCGCCGGGAAGCATCGGTTCGAACTTCGACCCACTATACACCACCGGCGGTGGCTATAGCTCGATCACGGGATCATCTGGCGCGGATACGATCGACATGTCGGGAGCATCGGATCATGACCATCTTTACCTGTATTCCGGTGACAACCTTGGTGGAAACGTCCTCATCGGCGGTTCCGCCGATGACCAGATCTACGGGGGTAATGGCGGCAACACGCTCATAGGGAATGGCGGCAACGACTGGCTAACCGGCGGTGGCGGCAGCGATGGGCTTTATGGTGGCAGTGGCAACGACTCGTTGAACGGCGGACCAGGCAGCGACACGCTTGATGGTGGCGACGGAAATGACATTCTTAACGGCCAGGGCAGCCATGGGGCCTATTATGGCGGTGCCGGCGATGACACCATAGATCCCGGCAGCCTCGGCTTTGATACGATCGACGGCGGTTCGGGCAACGATTTCTTTTACCTCACCAGTCCGAATACAGACCTTAGTCACAGCACCATTACCGGCGTAGAAACTCTCCAACTCTACCTCATTTCTTTCAGTGCGACGGCTGCACAGATCAACTCATTCACCACGGTTGGCGGTGGGGACTATAACGCTTGGACGCTGACACTGACGACGCCAGGTTCGATCGGATCGAATTTTGACTATCTCGACGATTTTAACTCAACGATCATTGGCTCATCGGGGGCAGACACCATCGATGTGTCGCAGTCTTCAGTCGGATCCAGATGGACTTTATCCGCCGGCGACAATCTCGGTGGAAACGTCCTTAGTGGCGGGGCCGGCGGGGACGTGCTCAACGCAGGCAACGGCGGCGATACGCTCAATGGCAACGGCGGCAACGACACCCTGAACGGCGGTGGCGGCAACGACTACCTCAGTGGCGGCATCGGCAATGACAGTCTCTATGGCGGTGGTGGCAACGACACGATCGATGCAGGGACGGGGACCAACACGATTGACGGCGGCGCCGGCACCGACACCGCGAACTATACCGGTTTCGCGCGGTCGAGCTTTACCATTACCGATCTCGGCAGCGGGCACTATCATGTCGTGGGCAACGGGCACGACGACACGCTGTCAAACGTCGAGGTACTGAAGTTTTCCGATCAGACCGTCTCGATCGGCGCACCTGGCCCGATCAACGGTACGGTTGGTAACGATCAGCTTTATGGCACCGCCGGCAACGATACGTTCTACGGCGGCGCGGGCAACGATGTGCTCGTCGGTCTTGCCGGCGACGACCTCGGCTACGGCGGTGACGGCAACGACTACTTCTATGCCGGCGCAGGAAACGACACGCTGATCGGCGATGCCGGCCTCGACGTGCTGTTGGGCGAGGACGGCAACGACGCCCTCTATGGCGGCACCGGCTTCAACTATCTGTTTGGCGGCGCCGGCACCGATACGCTGCTTGGTTCGGGCGGTGTCGCCGGAGATGTCAACGTCATGTTCGGCGACGACGGCGCCGATTATCTCTACGGCGGCCTCGGCACCAACTATTTCTACGGCGGCGCCGGTGTCGACACCATGTATGGCGGCGCCGGCCTCAACATTTTCATTTCCTCCGGAGAGACCGACGGCAACCTGGTCTATGGTGGCTCCGGCCAGAATTACGTCTACGGCTCCAATGGCGGCGACACTGTCACCGGCGGCAGCGGCGTCGACGTATTCTTGATGGGCTCCGGCAACGACGTCATCGGCGGCGGGGGCGGGGTTGACTATGCCTGGGGCGGCGGCGGAGCCGACACGTTCGCCATTTCCGACACTATGCCGGAAGTGATGGTGATTCAGGATTTCAACAGCGGTGGAACGGATGATTTCGTGAACTTTGCCGGTACATCCCTGCATTCATTCGCGGACGTGCAGGCGGCGGAGTTCTATTCTCCTGGTATCAATACAACAATCGTCACCGACGCTTCCGGCAACGCCGCGTGGTTGATCGGCGTAGCACCAGGACAACTCGATGCGAGCATGTTCAAGTTTAGCTGACTCGCCGACCGAATGTTTGGATCGTGTCGAACGATATGATTCCTGGCGGGCGTTCCAGCAGGCCGTCGTTCGACATGCGAATGAATGCACGCTCAGACAATGTACGCGGGCAGAAGGCGCACCATGGCGACCCAGGGACACACCATGAAATTGAGAGATCTTCTGCTCGTTCTGGCATTTGTTTTTGCCGCAGCAGTTCCCGCAAGCGCAGCTCCTCCTGCCAGTTGCGCAAGCAAATTCGTCGGCAGTTGGGTCGTTAGGGTCAACGCGACAGGTCAAACTTACCCGGCTCAGTTTTTTGCAAACGGAAGGTCACACGCGACATGTCCGCTGTGTACGCCGGGTGGAAGCTGGACGTGTTCTGGCAACACGCTCACTTTCACCGTAGACAACGGAGTGTCGGGACAGGCTACGCTGAGTGAAGACGGCAGAACCATGTCCGGCGGGTGCTGCACGACGACGCGAGTCGGTGCCGCGCCGTCCCTCGTGGTGGAGAAAAAGCCTCCCAGCCAGCAGCTCTCGTCCGAGGTTGTGACAAGGGAAGCCAAATCCGGGCATCAGCCTTCGGACAAGATTACGGCACGGACACCGCAGCCGACGACAACGAATACACAATCCGCTTCATCTCATGGCAAGCCGACGGTCGCGGCGGTTCAAGGCGGGAATTCTCAGTCCTGCAGTGATATCACCGGACTGCCCGGCGCTCCGACGTCACAAGTTAAGTGTCAGACAGACCGCCGAAGGTTTGCTGTGGCTCCTGCTCAAGAAGCCGCTAAGCATCCAGCCGCAGCCCCGATGACGGAATCGCATTCGTCCGAAGATCCGGCGTCTCTGGCCGGTACCATCGTCGATGAATTGGGACGCATCAGATCGGGGCAATCCGATGATCCGGATAATCGGCCCGCACCGTCGACGCCGCCAGTTACGGCGGCCACTTCCGGTAATCTCACGTCCGGCAATCCAATGTCCGCGGGGCAGCGAGCTACCAGTTCCGGTACGGATACGTCGTCTTGCACAGCCTACTTCGAAAACATGCTCGAAAACTTCAAGCGGAATGCGGCCATCTGCCTGAAAGACTCTCGGCTCATTCGATCGCTCACCGATATGGAAGGTACGGACAAAAGTACGGTGGATGATGTTTACCTCACACGAGCATCCGCTCCGGAACTGTTTGCATACATCGATCCGCTCGATCCGCGCTGGAAGCACGCGGGCGAGTCGTTTGCTCCAAACTGCGAGTTACCGTTAGCCGATGTGGCGCAGAGCGAATCCTACATGGAGTGCGCGCGGGCGTATCTATGCGGTGCTGCCGCCGCTCGTTGCGGCCTCATGCGTGCGCGGGAGATCAAGACCAACTCCTGCCTGCCCCTATCGCACGAATGTCTCGCGCAACATCCCGTGCCGCAACGAATGTCCAGCGACCCGAAGCCACCACAATATGTTTCGCCCGATCCCGTAGCACCGTTGCCCAGTCCGCCCGCTTCTCAAAGTACGATCACCGGACCGTCCGGTTCGAAGTGAAATGCGACAGTGCCTGATACGCGAACTGATTGCGCATGAGGCGCGCGATCACGTCGATCCGATCAAGGTCTGATAATAATCCTAGTGGTTCAGTTGAAGGTTCAGTTGAAAAAGGCGGGGCGAGGGGGCCATTCATCCTGCCTCCGGCGGCGCTATTGCGGAACCGGCCAAACGCCCTAAATCCTGCCTGACGCTGGTATGCATCCGCCAGCGTTTGAGGTCTGCCGTGATCTACGTCCTTGCCGCTCTGCTGCCGCCGATCGGGCTGCTCCTGAACGGACAGCCGTTTTCGGCCATCTTCAACCTGGTCCTGATCGTGTTTTGCGCGGTTTTCGGGCTGTTTTTCCACGTGTTGCTGCTGGTGCCGTCGGCCCATGCGGTGATCGCGGTGCATATGAAGCGGGAGGACCGCCGCCACCGCGAGATGGTCGAGGCGATCCGCCGGCACGGGCCGCCGCCGGGTTACCGGGCCCCCTGAATTGGCGCCGTAAGCTGCCGGGCGCCTTAAAAAGCCTGTGCATGGCTGGCAAACGCTTTGATTCGTCATCCCGCCATGCTATCGACCCGCGTCAACCCCATCGATGGGCTCCGATTCGACGGTGGCGCACCAAGCGTCGCCGCAGACGGCGTTCATCCGTAAGACCATCGCGGCGGACGCCGCAGATAAGGAGTTGGCAATGGCCACGGGATTTCAGGCTATCCGCGAAGCCTACACGTTCGACGATGTGCTTCTGAAGCCCGGCCTGTCGGACATTCTTCCCTCGGAGGCCGACATTCGTTCGCGCGTCACCCGCGCGATCCAGCTCAACATCCCGATCATGGCGTCCGCAATGGACACCGTCACCGAGGCGCGGATGGCGATCGCAATGGCGCAGGCCGGCGGCCTCGGCGTCATCCATCGCAATTTCGACCCCGAAGGCCAGGCCGCCCAGGTGCGGCAGGTCAAGAAATTCGAATCCGGCATGGTGGTCAATCCGCTCACCATCGGTCCCGACGCCACGCTGTCGGATGCGCTCTCGCTGATGAAGGACCACGGCATCTCCGGCATCCCGGTCGTGACCGGTGCGGCCAAGAATTTGCCCGGCAAGCTGGTCGGCATCCTGACCAACCGCGACGTGCGCTTCGCAACCGATCCGCGGCAGAAGGTTTCGGAGCTGATGACGCACGAAAACCTCGTCACGGTGCGCGAGGGTGTCAGCCAGGACGAGGCCAAGCGGATGCTGCATCAGCACCGCATCGAGAAGCTCGTTGTCGTCGACGATCAATATCGCTGCGTCGGCTTGATCACCGTCAAGGACATGGAAAAGGCGGTCGCCCATCCGCTCGCCTGCAAGGACGCGCAGGGCCGGCTGCGTGTCGCCGCCGCCACCACGGTCGGCGAGACCGGTTATGAGCGCACCGAGCGGCTGATCGATGCCGGCGTCGACGTCGTCGTGGTCGACACCGCGCACGGCCACTCGCGGCATGTGCTCAACGCCGTCAACCGCATCAAGCGGCTCTCCAATGCGGTGCAGGTCGTCGCCGGCAACGTCGCCACCGAAGGCGGCGCGCAGGCGCTGATCGACGCGGGTGCCGACTGCATCAAGGTCGGCATCGGCCCGGGCTCGATCTGCACCACGCGCATCGTGGCCGGCGTCGGCGTGCCGCAGCTCACCGCGATCATGGACGCGGTGGCGGCGGCGAAGAAGGCCGACATTCCCGTGATCGCCGATGGCGGCATCAAATATTCCGGCGACCTCGCCAAGGCGCTCGCCGCCGGTGCCGACATCGCGATGGTCGGCTCGCTGCTCGCCGGCACCGACGAGACGCCCGGCGAAGTCTTCCTGTGGCAAGGCCGCTCCTACAAAGCCTATCGCGGCATGGGCTCGGTCGGCGCGATGGCGCGCGGCTCGGCCGACCGCTACTTCCAGCAGGACATCAAGGACACGCTGAAGCTCGTGCCTGAAGGCATCGAGGGCCAGGTGCCCTACAAGGGCCCGGTCGGCAATGTCATGCATCAGCTCGCCGGCGGCCTGCGCGCCGCGATGGGCTATGTCGGTGCCAAGAATATTGCCGACTTCCACGACAAGGCCGAGTTCGTCCGCATCACCGGTGCGGGCCTGCGCGAGAGCCACGTCCACGACGTCACGATCACCCGCGAAGCCCCGAACTATCCGGGCGGGGTGTAAGCGCCTCGTACGTCATTCCGGGATGGTCCGAAGGACCAGACCGCAGACACGCAATTGCGCAGCATGATGGCGCAAGCGCCACAAACGAGGCTGCCGTCAACTGAGGCGGCCTTACCATCCATTTCGTTCGGCTTGTTTTGCCATCTCACGCAGATGGCGAGCCAGCTCCAAGTAAATCTCTCGGGCGGCATGGTCGTGCACGCTTGCTGCCTTTGCCTCGGCTTCTTCGGCTTGGAGTCGGTACTCTTCCGCTTTCGGGTTTGGCATCCGGCATCAGGTCGGTGACTGCAATCCGGGTGAGGTCAACCAGTCTGTCATGTACGCCGCGGCTTCACGCTGCCGAGCCCTTCGGATCAGGGCTTCGCGCTCGACACCGTGCGGCATCTTCCCGGCCCGCGCGCGCAACTCTTCGGCTTCAATCGTCAGTCTCTCTTCGAGCGACAGGTCGTGCTTTACGCGGTGTCGGAGTTGTCCCATGCATTTTCCCTTTTCGGTTCCTGCCCGGAACGCAGAGTCTAATTGTCAGGCAGCCGTAAGGTTCCAATGCCCCTCAAATCTGCTCCACCACGAATGCCGATGCCGGGCGGGCGCATCGTCTCGAAATGACGGCCGTCATTTCAAACAGAATTTCAAACAAGTGCGGGCGAAAGAGCAAATCCATCTCCCTTGCGGGGAGCTGGATTGCGTGACTACGTGTCCGCCACGAACCAATCACCTCAAGAGGAAATCAGCATGTCCCAAGGAAAGCGCATCGTTCTTGCCTCGCGTCCGCATGGCGAGCCCACGCCGGCCAATTTCAGGCTCGAGGACTACACGCCGCCGGTGCCGGGCGCAGGCGAGGTGCTGCTGCGCACCATCTGGTTGTCGCTCGATCCCTATATGCGCGGCCGCATGGCCGACGGTCCGTCCTATGCCGCACCGGTGCCGGTCGGTGGCGTGATGGAGGGCGGCACGGTCAGCGAAGTCGTCGCCTCGAACAATCCCGCCTTTGCCAAGGGCGACATCGTGCTGTCGCGCGCGGGCTGGCAGACGCATGTGCTGTCCGACGGCAAGGGTCTCGCCAAGATCGATCCGAAGATCGCGCCGATCTCGACCGCCGTCGGTGTGCTCGGCATGCCCGGCATGACCGCCTATACCGGCCTGCTCGAGATCGGCAAGCCGCAGGCGGGCGAGACTGTGGTGGTTGCGGCCGCGTCCGGCGCGGTCGGCTCGGCGGTCGGCCAGATCGCCAGGATCAAGGGCGCGCGCGCGATCGGCATCGCGGGCGGCAAGGACAAATGCGCCTACGTCAAGAACGAGCTCGGCTTCGACGAGTGCCTCGACCACCGCGATCCCAACCTTGCGGCCAAGCTCAAGGAAGCCTGCCCGAAGGGCATCGACGTCTATTTCGAGAATGTCGGCGGCGCGGTGTTCGACGCAGTGTTTCCGCTCCTCAACGCGTTCGCGCGGATCCCGGTGTGCGGCCTGATCGCGCACTACAACGACACCGAGGCGCACGCACCGAAATGGGCCGGCGCGATGATGCGCAACATCCTGACCAAGCGGCTGACCTTCCGCGGCTTCATCGTCAGCGACTTCGCCGCCATGCACGGCGACTTCCTGCGCGACATGTCGCAATGGGTGCGCGAGGGCAAGGTCAAGTACAAGGAGTTCGTGACCGAGGGGCTGGACAGCGCGCCGGAGGCCTTCATGGGCCTGCTCAAGGGCGCCAATTTCGGCAAGCAGCTGGTCCGGGTCGGGCCGGACAAGGCGTGAAGCTTCCCAGGATTCGATTCACCTCTCCCCGACGGGGGAGGTCGATTTGCGCAGCAAATCGGCTGAGGGGCCGCAGCTCAACGAGGGACCGTCAACCCTCACCCGGCGCTTCGCCATAGCCGAAGCTTTGCTTCGGCGTTCCCTTCAAGAGCGGCCGCCGAAGGCGGCCTACGCCTCTCCCAAGGGAGAGGTGACGGCGGTTGCTTGTCCGGGTCGGGCTGGATAGGGCCTTCCACCTCCCATTCCGCGCAACAGAGTATCAAAAACGCCACTATGGCGGGCTTTTGGGGGCTTTTTGGCCCCCATTCGCTTGACTGGGAACCGGAGCAATTGAAAGAATATGGCTATATTTCAGAGTGTAGCCATGGTTTTTGAGCTTATTGTTTCCGGGGTCATTCTCCTCGCCGTCGGCTATTGGGCGACGATGTTCGTCATGGGCCGGCGCGACGACGTCTTGCATGGAAAGTTCGTGGAGCAGGAGGAGGACGCCGAGCCGCCGCGGCGCCAGATGCCGCCGCTGCCGCGCGCACGGCCCGTGGTGCAGGCCGCACCGCAGCCGAGCAAGGACTCGCTGCAGGCGCTGCTCACCGTCATCAAGCAGGACCTGCACGACGCGGCGCGGAGCTGACGCCTCTCAGGCCACCGGCTCTTTGCCGAGCAGCATGTCCAGGTCGACATCGACCTGGCCCTTGGCCCTGACGTGGCGGACCTCGAAACTGTCGGGCTGGAAACGGTACTCGACGAAACCAACTTCCTTGACGCCGATCCACTCCTGCTTGGCGTCGGGGACGGTGAAGCCGACCGAGGGCGCCCAGACATGTCTGACGTGCTCGAATGTGTAGTCGCGGCGCTGGTGCACATGGCCGCTGCCGACCAGGCGCCAATCGACCTTGCCGAACATCTCGATCAGGCGCCGCCGCGCCGGTTGCGGCACGTAGCGGAACGAGGTCGCCTCGCGCTCGGTATCGTAGGGCACGTCGAGATAGAGCGGTTTGTGCAGGAACAGCGCGACCGGCTTGCCGACGGCCTTGTCGAGTGCTGTGGCGAGCCA
Source organism: Bradyrhizobium sp. 26S5 (assembly GCF_036923295.1). Taxonomy (NCBI): domain Bacteria; kingdom Pseudomonadati; phylum Pseudomonadota; class Alphaproteobacteria; order Hyphomicrobiales; family Nitrobacteraceae; genus Bradyrhizobium; species Bradyrhizobium sp. 26S5. The sequence goes on from NZ_CP145948.1 coordinate 4,102,772, forward strand.
GTCGAACTGCTCGGCCTCGCTGTCGAGGCCGGTGTTCATGATCAGCGAGTTGAGGCCGATGAAGCACCAGCCGGCGGCGTCGAAATGCCAGCGGTCCTCGCCGACCACCGAGGTGAAGGCGTCGCAGGTCGCTTCGCTCGGCAGTTGCGCCGGCACCGCGCCGACCGCGGTCGGGTTGTCGCCGATGTCGTGATTGCCGGGCAGATAGAGGCAGTCGACCGGCAGCGCGGTGTGCAGCTGTTTGGCGAACACCAGATCGTCGCGGCTGTTCGGCCCGTCGAACGAGACGTCGCCGGAGTTGAGCATGAGGTCGGGACGCGTCGCGTCGATGTGCTCACTGACCCGATGAAAGTTGTCGATGAGCAGTTTGTGGCGGCGCGCGAGATGGGTGTCGGAGATCTGTGTCAGGCGAAATTGGGGCATGCATCGATCCTTTCGCACCGATCATAGGCCGGCGCGAAGTCGGAACGATGACGATTTCAATGACTTATTCGATGCTCTGTTTGATGTCTTGTTTGAAGACTTGTTCGATAATTGGGCGCGGGCCGGCCGCGCGAGCTAGGACGCGGACTCATTGGCGCGCAGCCATAGCCTGATCGATGCGAGTTGAACGAAGGCAAGGTAGTTGACGGCGGGCTTGTCATAGCGCGTCGCAACCCGCTTTGGTCGCGATGCGCCCGAAAGCGGACGCGTTATGCTCACTCTGAGTTTTGTCGTTCGTGACCTTGAGCGGACATTCATCCCCTGACGGGGCTATGTCTCCGCAACAGTCGGCCGTCAGCATGCCCGCGGGACAAGACCACGTCAAACCAACTTGATTTGCTTTGCAAACGCGCCGTTCCCGGGCGATTTGGCGTCGTCTCAACGAACGAGGGGGTGTTCATGGCCAATCCTTCACCGACGAATGCCGCTGATGACACCGATCCGGCGCGGGTGGCTCCGGATATCACGAACACAACACCGGAAAACCAGGCGCCGACCTTCCGCAACCAGGACCAGGTCTGGCCGCACCGCGTCATTCGGCGCGGCGACGCAGTGCGGCCACTGCCACCGCACGCCCGTTCGCTCGCGGACCTGACCTTCGAGGTGGGCCGGGTGCGCGTCGGCCTCAGCGACTATATGGCCCGCCGCCGCACGGCTGGGCTGCTGATCCTGAAGCGCGGCGAGATCGCGCTGGAGCGCTACGGCATGGGCAACGGCCCGGAGAGCCGGTGGGCCAGCATGTCGACCGCGAAGTCGATCACCGCGACGCTCGTCGGGGCTGCGCTCCACGATGGCGCGATCGGCAGCCTTGACGATCGCTGCGAGCAATACCTGCCGCGGCTGCGCGGCTCGGCCTACGAGGGCGTCACGATTCGTAATCTCCTGCGGATGTGCTCCGGTGTGGCCTGGCGCGAGGAAAACGATGCAGACGGACGCTCAGAGGACTATCGCCTCGGCAAGGCCATGGTGAGCCGGCGGCCAGGGTCCGTCCTGGACCTCCTGTGCAAACTGCCGCGTGCTCATCCGCAGGGCGTCGTCTTCAACTACTCGACCGGCGAGAGCTGCCTGATCGGCGCGCTGGTCGTGGCCGCTACGGGCCGGCCCTTGGCCGACTACTGCGCTGAGAAGATCTGGGGACCTGCCGGCATGGAGGCCGACGGATATTGGCAACTCGAGTCCGAGGGCGGGCTGGAGCTCGCCGGGTTTGGCGTCAGTGCGCGCCTGCGCGACTTCGGCCGCTTCGGCCAGCTAGTGCTGGAGGATGGCGAAGCGTTCAATGGCCGACGGGTGCTACCGCCCGGCTGGCGCGATCTCGCTGGACAGCCCGACAGCGCGCCCACTGGCTTCGGCCGGCTCATGCCCGGTTCACCGGCGGGATACGGCTATCACTGGTGGGCGGTGCCGCCCTTGCCGGGCGGCGTCAACAACGGTGCCTTTGCGGCGAATGGCGCCTTCGGCCAGTTCATCTTCGTCAATCCGACCGAGCAGGTGGTCATTGCACTTCAGAGCGCGTGGCGTCAGCCTCGCGACAGCGACGCCGCGGTCGAAAACATCGCGATGATCAGAGCCGCGGTACGCGCGCTCCAAACGGAGCCAGCGTCGTAGGCTGCACCCTAGATCGCCAGCTGCTTGATCGAGGGCGGGGGCGGGGCAGGCGGACCGAGGCGGCGTCCGAGCAATCCGGTGTCGGGCAGATTGGTCCCCGTGACTGATGGTGTTGCGGTGAGCCCGAAATAAGCGAGCGCATCGCGCCTGACATCGTAGACCGCAAGGCCGATCAGGGTCAGCACCAGCGCCGCGGCGAGCCCATGCCTGACCATGTCGCGCGTCGAGCGATAGCCGCTGCGGAAATAGATCGAGAGCAGGATTGCGACCAAGAGCGCCGCGGCGACGCCAGCGAGCCCCGACATCACCATGCCGAGCCCGCCATCGGCTGCGTCGTCGAACCAGCCGGTGGGGGGATCGATCGCCTGCAGCAGGGGTGTGGTGATATCGCCGAGAGTTTCGGTCGCCTGGGCCGCCTGGGCCGCGCCGTCGAAAATCCGGGAGATGATGCTCATCGCGTCATCCATGAGGGGCTGAAACCGTCGTAACTCCTGAGAGTTGGTCATCCAGGCTCGGATGATGGTTCAACGGGCTCCACAGCTGCTTGATTGCGCCGGGCGGGGTTGGCGGCTAAGAGGACGGCCGGGCGCTGAGGGAGATTCTGATGTCAGTTCAAATGGTTCTGTTACCGGTCTTCATCCAGATTGGGCTCACCTTCGCACTCCTGTTCGCGATGGCGACGACCCGCACCAGGGCGCTGACGAGCGGCGAGACCAGGATCAAGGACATCGCGCTGCGTGAGCCGAACTGGCCGGCCGGCGCCACCAGGTTCGGCAATTGCTTTGCCACCCAGTTCGAGCTTCCGGTGCTGTTCTATGTCCTGATCGCCATTGCGCTGCCGTTGCGCCGTGCCGATTTGTTCATCGTGCTGATGTCCTGGGTATTCGTGGTCACGCGCTTTGCCCATGCCGGGGTGTTCGTCACCTCCAACGACGTGCGGCCGCGCTCGCTCGCCTGGTTCGCCGGCGTGCTGGTGCTGGCGGCGATGTGGCTGTATTTCGCGCTCAAACTGCTGCTGCTGATCTGACGCGCCCAACCGAAAGAGACCAATGACCCCCGCTGCCCGGCTTTCCGCCGCGATCGAGTTGATCGCCACCATCGACGCACAGCGCATTCCCGCGGCGAAAGCGCTGAAGGAATGGGGCACCGCGCACCGCTATGCCGGCTCCGGCGATCGCGCCACGATCTCCGGCCTGATCTGGGACGTGCTGCGCCGGCAATCCTCCGCGGCCTGGCTGATGGAGGATGACAGCGCCCGCGCGCGGGTGATCGGCATGCTCAAGCTCGAACGCGGCATGGATGTCGCCACGATCGCTGCGCTGTGCGACGGCGGACGCTTTGCGCCTGACGCGCTGACCGCGACCGAGGAGGCCGCGCTGGCCTCGCGCTCGCTGAAGGATGCGCCGGCGCCGGTCGCGGGCGATTATCCGGAATGGCTCGATCCGTATCTTGCAAAGGTGTTCGGCGAGGACCGCGCCGCGGAAGCGACTGCGATGGCGAGCCGCGCGCCGCTCGACCTGCGCGTCAACACGCTCAAGGGCAAGCGCGAGAAGATGCTGCCGCGATTGCATCATTTGGGTGCGAAGGAGACGCCGTGGTCGCCGCTCGGCCTGCGCATCGAGCTCGGCGCCGACGCGCGCAATCCCGGCATCCATGCCGAGGAGGATTTCATCAAGGGCGCGATCGAGGTGCAGGACGAGGGCTCACAGCTCGCGGCGCTGCTGTCGGCCGCAAAGCCCGGCGAGCAGGTGATCGATCTCTGCGCCGGCGCCGGCGGCAAGACGCTGGCACTCGCCGCGATGATGCAAGGCAAGGGCCGGCTGATCGCGACCGACAGCGATAAGCGCCAGCTCGTGCCGATCCATGAGCGGCTGTCGCGCGCCGGCGTGCACAATTGCGACGTCCGCACGCCGCGCGGCGAGGAAGAGGTGCTGTCCGATATCAAGGCGTCCGCCGACCTCGTGCTGATCGACGCGCCGTGCACCGGCACCGGCACCTGGCGCCGCAATCCCGACGCCAAATGGCGCATGCGCCCGGGCGCGCTCGAGGTGCGGCTGAAGGACCAGGCCGAGGTGCTGGAGCGCGCCGCGCCGCTGGTGAAGGGCGGCGGCCGCATCGCCTACATCACCTGCTCGGTGTTATCAGAGGAGAACGGCGAGCAGGTCAAAGCGTTCATCGCGCGGCATCCGGAGTTCTCGGTGCAGCCGCCGGAGCAGACCGCATCCGTGCTGTGGGACAAGGCCGAGACTTTTGCAGAAGCCGCGCTGCAATCGGCGGAGGGCTGGCTGATGACGCCGCGCCGCACCGGCACGGACGGATTTTTCGTCAGCATCCTCAAACGCCAGGCGTCATCCTGAGGTGCACGCCGAGCGGTGCGCCAGCAACGCTCGGTGGGCCTCGAAGGATGAGGATGGAGCCGGGCCGTCGCCCTTCGAGACGCGCGCAAGAGCGCGCTCCTCAGGGTGACGATACCGAACACACGCCCGCCGGCATCGGCGTCTTGCTCACCACAACGACCCAGTACAGCAGCGCGCAGGCGCTGATCGCAGCGCCCAGCACGCAGACCCCGATCCAGCCGGCCGCTGCATAGGCCATCGTCGAGCCGATCGCGCCGAGGCCTGAGCCGATCGAATAGAACACCATGTAGGCGCCGATCAGACGGCTCGATGCGTCGGGGCGCGTCGCCACGATCAGGCTCTGATTGGTGACATGCACCGCCTGCACCGCGAAATCGATCATGATCACGCCGGCGAGCACCAGCCATAGCGAAGAGTGAAGGCAGGCGATCGGGATCCAGTCGGCGAGCATCAGCATCAGCGACAATCCGGTGGTGCGCTGCGCCCAGCCGCGATCGGCGAGGCGGCCCGAATTGCGCGCCGCCAGCGCGCCGGCGAGCCCGGCAATGCCGAGCATCCCGATCGTGGTGTGCGACAGCGACAGCGGGGGAGACGCGAGCGGCAACACGACCGAGCTCCAGAACGCGCTGAAGCTTGCGAAGATCAACAGCGCGAACACCGCGCGTTCGCGCAGCACCGGCTCCTGGACGACCAGGGCTGCGGTCGAGCGCAGCAGCTTGGCATAGGACGATCCGGCGAGCGGCCGCGGTTGCCGTCGCGGCAGCGCACGTGCGAGCAACGCCGCCATCACCAGCATCAGCACCGCCGAGGTCAGGTAGACCAGGCGCCATCCGCCGATGTCGGCCAGCGCGCCGGACGCGAAGCGGGCGAGCAGAATGCCGGAGACGACGCCGCTCTGGATGGTCCCGATGGTCTGGCCGCGTTCGGCCGGCGTTGCGAGCGTCGCGGCGTAGGCGACGATCACCTGGATGACGACGGCGAGCAGCCCGACCAGCGCCATGCCGACGAACAGCACGATGGCGTTCGGCGCCATGCCGACGACAATGAGGGCGACCGCGGACAGCATCACCTGTCCGACGATCAGCCGCCGGCGGTCCCAGAGGTCGCCGAGCGGCACGATCAGCATCAGACCGAGGGCGAGGCCGATCTGGGTCAGCGTCACGACGATGCCGATCGCGGCGGGGGTAATGCCGAGATCCTGCGCCATGGTGTCGAGCAGCGGCTGCGCGGAGTAGATGTTGGCGACGCTGAGCCCGCAGGCGACGGCAAACAGCAGCACGATGGCGGGCGAAAGCGGGCCTGTTGTCGCGTTGTCGGCGTCGTTCGCGGCTTCCTTGGCCGGTCGGGCCTCCGCCATGGTCCTGTTCGTCATGATGCCTCCGCTGCAGTTCGCAATCTGGTCTTATGATGAGACCAGTTGCGCCGGGCGCTGTCTAGTCCTATTTTAAGACCAGTTTCGGGAAAGTGATCGAGGAGAGGCTGAACGCGATGCAGCGGACCGGATTTGCGAAAGCGGACTGCCCGGTGGCCCGTGCGCTGGATGCGATTGGCGACTGGTGGTCGCTGTTGATCGTGCGCGATGCGTTCGACGGGTTGCGCCGGTTCGGCGACTTCCAGAAGAATCTCGGCATCGCAAAGGGCATGCTGACGGCGCGGCTGCGCAAGCTGGTTGAAACCGGCGTGCTCGAGCAGGTCGCGGCCTCCGACGGCAGCGCCTACCTGGAATATGTGCTGACCAAGCGGGGGCACGATCTGTTTCCGATCGTGGTCTCCTTGCGGCAATGGGGCGAGGCGCATCTCTACGCGCGCGGCGAGCCGCATTCGGTGCTGCTCGACCAGGCCGGCCAGGCGGTCGGGCAACTCGTGCTGCCGTCGAAGAGCGGGCGGCCGCTGAGCTGGGCGGATACAAAGGTGAGGAAGGTCGCGGCGCGCAGGCGGTGATGTGGTGCGCAACTGCCAACGTCGTCGATATCCCCGCACTCCGCCGTCATCCTGAGGTGCGCGCCGAGCGATGCGTCAGCAACGATCGGCGAGCCTCGAAGGATGGGGAGAGAGCCGGGCTGTCGCCCTTCGAGACGGTCGCTTCGCGACCTCCTCAGGGTGACGGGAGAGAGTAGGGTCGCCGCGCGCCGGCGCTCAGCGGCCTTCAATCCACGATGAACAGCGTCGCGCCGGTCGTTGTCGACGAGCGGTGCGCGGCGTCGCCGAAATCGGAGACCTGGTAGCTCATGCCCGGTTTCAGCGTGAACCGGCGGCCGTCGCGCAGCTCCGTGTCTAGCTCGCCCGTGACGACGTAGAGCACATGGCCGCGGTCGCACCAGTGATCGGCGAGGTAGCCGGGGGAATATTCCACCATCCGCACCCGCAGATCGCCGATATCGAGCGTGCGCCACAGCGCTTGCCCGGTCTCGCCGGGATGCACCGTAGGCTCGAGCTGGCTCCAGTCGGTGATGGTGAAGGGCAGGGTCGGGATTTTCATGCGGGTGGTCCTGATTTTCAGCTCGCCGGCTCTGCATCCCCAAACACCGGCGTCATCCCCGCGCAACGGCGAAGCCGTTGTCGCTGGAGGTGCGAGCGGAGCGAGCCTCGAAGGATGGGGATGGAGCCGGGCCGTCGCCCTTCGAGGCTCGCTTCGCGAGCACCTCAGGGTGACGGTAGACTCAGCGGCATCTTAATGCACCAGATGGTTCGCCGAACCCTGCCTGATCTTGCCGTCAGCATCGAGCCGCAGATATTCGCAGATCTTGTTGCCGCGTTCGTTCTGGTAGAACACGACCACGCTGTCGGGCGAGACATAGAGGTCGATCAGCTCGAAATGCAGCTCGGGCAGTTTTGCGAGCGCGGCGCTCCAATAGGCGCGCAAGCCCGCCTTGCCGCGCACCGTGCCTGACGCGCCGAAGCCGAGCGCCGGAATCCGGTCCGAGGTCATCTCGGTATCTTCCGCATACATCGCCAGCACGCGCTCGAGATCGCGCGCATTCCAGGCAGCGATCCAGTCGTGGCCGAGGGTTTTGAGGCGGGACGGGTCATGGAAATCTGGCATGGGTTTCCTCCAACATTCCTTTTGGCTGAAGTAGGTCAATAATATTGACCTATATCGATTTGTCCATGCCCAAAGAAGAATGTGGGCGCCCCGCGCAGCGCGGTTGCGGGGGCGGGCGGTGTCGCGTATCTGCTTGGCATGACAGCCCAGCACACAGCCCGCGAACCGTCGACGCCCACCGTGGCCTCGGCGCATGACAAGATTCTGATTGTCGATTTCGGCAGTCAGGTGACGCAACTGATCGCCCGCCGCGTCCGCGAGATGGGGGTCTATTCCGAGATCGTGCCGTTCCAGAAGGCGGAGGCCGCCTTCAAGGAGATGAAGCCGAAGGCGGTGATCCTCTCCGGCGGCCCCGAGTCCGTGCACGAGACCGGCTCGCCGCGCGCCCCGCAGCTGATCTTCGAATCAGGCGTTCCCGTGCTCGGCATCTGCTACGGCCAGATGACCCTGGCCGCCCAGCTCGGCGGCGAGGTCGAGGGCGGGCACCATCGCGAGTTCGGCCGCGCCGATGTCGAGGTCAAGACCGACAGCTCGCTGTTCGATGGCGTCTGGGCCCACGGCGAAAAGCATCAGGTGTGGATGAGCCATGGCGACCGCATCACCAAAATGCCGCCCGGCTTCTCGGTGGCCGGCGTCTCGCCGAACGCGCCGTTCGCGATCATCCAGGACGAGAAGCGGAAGTACTACGGGCTGATGTTCCATCCCGAGGTGGTGCACACGCCCGACGGCGCCAAGCTGTTGCGCAACTTCGTCCGCAAGGTCGCAGGGCTCACCGGCGACTGGACCATGCGCGCGTTCCGCGAGGAGGCGATCGAGAAGATCCGCGCCCAGGTGGGCTCGGGCAAGGTGATCTGCGGCCTGTCCGGCGGCGTCGATTCCGCCGTTGCCGCGGTGCTGATCCACGAGGCGATCGGCGACCAGCTGACCTGCGTGTTCGTCGATCACGGCCTGCTGCGGCTCGACGAGGCAAAAACCGTCGTCGACCTGTTCCGCAACCACTACAACATCCCGCTGGTCCATGTGGACGCGTCGAAAGAGTTTCTGGGCGAGCTCGTTGGCGTCACCGATCCGGAAGTAAAGCGCAAGACCATCGGGCGCCTGTTCATCGACGTGTTCGAGGCGGAGGCCAAGAAGATCGGTGGCGCCGAATTTCTGGCGCAGGGCACGCTCTATCCCGACGTGATCGAGAGCGTCTCCTTCACCGGCGGTCCCTCGGTGACCATCAAGTCGCACCACAATGTCGGCGGCCTTCCTGATCGCATGAACATGAAGCTGGTCGAGCCGTTGCGCGAGCTGTTCAAGGACGAGGTGCGCGTGCTCGGCCGCGAGCTCGGCCTGCCCGAAGTCTTCGTCGGCCGCCACCCGTTCCCGGGCCCCGGCCTCGCCATCCGCTGCCCCGGCGACATCACCCGGGAGAAGCTCGACATCCTGCGCAACGCGGATGCCGTCTATATCGACCAGATACGCAAGCACGGCCTCTATGACGCGATCTGGCAGGCCTTTGCGGTGCTGCTGCCGGTCAAGACCGTCGGCGTGATGGGCGACGGCCGCACCTACGAATACGTCGTCGGCCTCCGCGCCGTCACCTCGACCGACGGCATGACCGCGGACTTCTATCAGTTCGACATGAAGTTCCTGGCCGAGACCGCGACGCGCATCATCAACGAGGTGAAGGGCGTCAACCGGGTGGTGTACGACGTGACGAGCAAGCCGCCTGGGACGATTGAGTGGGAGTAGGGCGGCCGGCTGCCATCGCGTAGTTTAGCGTAGCTTGGTTGAGTCGTTCTCGCTCCCGCCGCATTGGGAATTCGAAGTAGCGAGCTTGGCTTATCCCAGCAGAGGTCCGACATCCAATGCGGCTTCACTGATTGAGTATTATAGCGCGTTCGATCGTACAGAAGGGGGCGGGCGCCTGAAGCCTGGCTAAGAGCACCGACAAGTTTTGGCGCAAAACCGTCACGGCCAACTAAAGCAGGCTTGTGGCGCATGTGGCTGGTCTGATTCCAAAGGCAGGAGGCCGGGAAGCAGTTGCGAGCAGAATTAGTTGTTCGGAATGGCACAGTCGAGATTCTTGGGTTTGACTCTCACTCCCTCCGCCACGCTACGGTACGGCTTCCCCTGGGTCCCATCGCTCGATTCCACCGCGAGCTCGCCGAAAGTTTACGCGTTATTGCGCGCTTCTTCGTTTGCGCGATACACAGGTCCCGGTCAAAAGCAGCGTTAGCGCACGACAGGGCCCAAGTAGGTTGGCCGGGTGATCAATTGCTGTCGTTTCGCCACGTGATCGATGCTTGAGGCAGGTCGGTTTGCTTCAACGCACTAACCTGATCACCTTCCGGATGGCGCGATCCGCGTTGTCCACACGAGGCCTGTGGACCGTCCCGACAATGTCACGTTCGAGAAGCGCGTAACAACGGGCTCCGCCGTCGCTTGGCCATCATTTCGTCAAGGATCGGTCAAACAATCTCAGATACGCCCATCGTAGGAGCGCATCCTTTGATTACGTTCCATTTCTGAAAGATCTTCGCGCTGCGGAGCAGGGCAGGCCCCTGCTTCGGGCAATAGGACGCGGGAGCTGAGTATGGCTGAACTGAGCATCAACAAAGTCAACGCGCACCGTGTGGATGCTGTTGGCCGAGTTCTTGGAATTCGCGTAAGCGGCACTGCTCCGGAAGGCGCGGCGACGCGAGGGGTGGAGGTAGAGTTGATCGCTGGCAACAATTTGCGGATGAAAGCTCGGACGAACGCCAGTTTCGTCGATGCGAGCGCGCTCGGCGTGCCGGCAGGCGATTGGCACGCAGAGCTTGATCTCGATGATCATCCACAGCTGCCGCCGCTACGCATCGGCCTACAAAAGCACCCGCTGGAGGCGAAAGCCTACATATACCGGTCCGAAAAGCAGCCGGACAGCCCTCAGGTGCTTACCAAAGTCGAGGTCAGTGCCACTCATCGCGTGGAAGCGCTGACTCTCGTTGAAACCTATGCGCTCGGCGTTCTGTTCGTACACGGTATCGGCAGTCAGAAACGCTCCGAAACCCTAGCAGCGTGGACCGCACCGCTGCTGCGCTGGATGAACAATTGGTTTTCTGAAACCAGCAAGCGACTCGCCACGCGTGCACGAGCCCAGGGATTTGAGGAATGGGAGGCGATGCTCGATAGACGCTCCGAGCTCGACATCCACGTGGAGCGCACCCCTATCTTTGAGTTAACACGCGACTTCGTGAACGCTGCTTATGCCAAGGCTTACAGCGATAAAACGATATGGCAAGCGATGCTCGATCGCATGAACACTTTACGAAACCGTACGCTCGAACAGGCTGAGATCAACGTCGCCGCGGCATACAAACGTCATCTTACAAATGACCTCGGAGGCCACATCATCGGCGGCTTGGCCAGTCTGACCGATGCGCGCTTGATTGATCGCGATGCGGCGCCGACCCTGCCGTCCACGATCGAGCTAGAGCTGCGTACCTTATCTATCGATGACACCGCAGGCCGATCGAAGTGGTTGATGGCGGAGTCGCACTGGGCTGAATCATTCCGTGCGCCGCCATTCGGCCGCTTTGCCGTCTGGTGTTTACGCGCTGCCCCGATCACGCTGGTGCACTATGTGTCACTGACCCACGCGCGCTTCGGCTGGCCGCACACCCTGTGCACACTGCCTTTATTCGGCAGTGTGGTATTGGCATCGATGCTGGGATCGGTGCTGCTCCTGACGCTCGGACTGGTGCCGATGCAAAAGTGGCGGAATGCCGTGATTGCCATGCAACTAAGACTGGCCGGCGTCGTCGGCGACAGTTATGTGCTGATTGAGGATCCAGTGCAGCGTCGCGCGTTGATAGATCGCGTAAGGCGCGACGCGGCATGGATGGCTCAACGTTGTCACCGCGTCGTGATCATCGCGCATTCGCAGGGTGCGGCGCTCGCCTATCGCGCTATACGAGAGCGCACGCCGGAAAAGCTGCACGCGCTCGTGACCCTTGGCAATGGTATTCAGACTCTGAAGCGCATCGAAGACGATGCCAAGCGACCAGCCATTCGTGACGCCGGCATGCTGATGCTAGCCGGAACGGCTCTGCTGTGGATCGGGGCCGGCCTTGTTTTAGTCGTGGCGCACCTTGGCGCCGCGATTGCAGCCGGTGGAGCTGTGCTGCTGACGCTCGGTGCAGCGCGCGGCTTGAAAAACCATCTTGGTTTGAGCACGTACGCGGCTGGCATCGCAGCAGACGAGGGTTGGCATGATTTCTATGCGGCTTTCGATCTTGTGCCATGGGGTCCGATTGCTCGTGGAGCGCAATACAACTACAAGGCGCATCCGGTGCATAACCGTGACTCGTTCATGACAGATCACACCAACTATTGGACCAACGCCGAACAGGTCGTAGGGCCAATTGCTCGGCTGCTCGTTTCCGCCGCGGGATCCAAGGCGATGGATTCTGCCGTTCCCGATGCCGATGCGCTACAGAAGCTGGTTTGTACTGCGCGAACGCGCCGGGTGCGGGCGCTACTCGTGGCGCGCTGGGTAACCCTCATCGGCGCAGTCGCCATCGTGCTGTGCCAGCGCGACGCCGTATACGAGACTTGGCGGTGGGTCTGGCCGAGCATGGCGGCCAAGGTCGGCTTCAGCGTACCAACGCTCGGTCACCCTGGCAGTAATGTCGTCTGGCGGTCTCTCGCGATGCTGTTGCCGCTCCTCATTTACTCGACGATGCTTGCTTCGGTATGGCATGGCTGGAACTACGTAGAGACGTTACGCATCCTGCGTTCACAGGCGGAGGACACAGCTGTCGGGTGGCGTCTTTCATTTATGTGCGCGGTCGGTTCAATAGGTATGTTGTGCATTGCATTGTGTGCGGTTTGATCTTTGCAGGTAACCGCGTCTGACGGCAGCATCACCAAACAGCTTCTAGGCTGTTCCAGTTGGCGCTCTTGGCGCAAGCTTGACATCAAAGGCCTGTCCGATTGACCGATGACGGTATCTGCTGCAAGTCGAGGAAAGCACAACAGCAGGCCGTTCCGAGCTTGAGGCCCGTCTAGTGCCCCGATTGATTCCGATAGGTGCTGAAGGCACCAATTCTCAAAGCCCTCGAAATTTTCCTGTGAATTCAAGATCAAAAATTTGCGGCGGGTATACCGTCGGCATTTGTCCGTCAGATTTGAAGATTTGTGCTTCCAAATCAACGACGAAACGTCGCTCGAAATGATAGAGTGGGAGTAGGACGGGCGGCTGCTATCGCGCAGTTTAGCGTATGTTTTGGCGCGGGTTGTCTCCATCCTTTCCTATCCGTCGAGGGACCAGATTTATGGACCTCCACTTAAGCAGGTTGAGTTTGGCGATTCATCTAGCTTCGATGGCGGGAGTACTGGAGCGCATTGCATCGTGCAGAAAGGTGGCGCAAGGCGAATCAGGCCGGTCCGACGAGGCCAAACGAACCAGCCCTTGTATGCCGCGGAGTGCGCGCAATCGTTCAAGCCGCGAGGTTGGAAGGATGGCGAAGTCGGGGAGCGAACCGGCTCTCTGCTGGAGCGGGTCTTTCCTAGAATTGCCACGGCGGCATTCAACTCGCCATGGGTCCGGTTCTTGACGGCGATGCGGGCCAGCCGGAGATCAAGCCAAAGCTGGGCTCCGTTCCATCGTCAACAAGCAGGTCAACCAACGCCTATCGAGCCGGCGCTGGATTCAGCGCGGCCCACGACGAGCGCTTTCTGACAGGCCTCTGCTGAGATAGCGCCTCCGCTTGTTCGCGCCTTTCCCGCACTAACAATTAGCCGGGCAAATCTGAAAGCCCGTCAAGTGCTCGGACCGTAAACAATGCGGTTTGTCGGAATGAAAGATCAATGTGTCAATTTGTCCACCCGAATGGGGGGCGCGTTGCGCAACGCCAGGACGTTGCGATCGGATGCGGTGCTGCCCGCGCGTCAAGCGCTTTCGGCGAGGTCTGGTTTGAAAAGAAGTATCCGTTGAACTCAAGGCCGTGGGGGCGGGCACGCCGTCGGCATTTATCCGATGCTGCAAAGATTTGTCTTGGAAATCAACGCGGAGACGTCTTCCGACCGATTATCCGGGGCGAAGCGGAGAGAGCCGTCCGACTGATAAGGTTTCATACAAAAGCTATCAATTGAGAACTCATGCGCAGGATTTAGGCGATGCGGATGGCTTCGACATAACGCTTCGCTCAAGGACGGCTTGGTGGTCGGCTCAGCGGGTGTCTGCAACCCCTTGTTGAACCGATGAACTCAATTTGCCCTTCATGGCCGTGGTATGGATTCACAATCTCTGGTAGTCTGAAATTGTTATTCTCAGTCTCGCCCAGGCATTGCGCGCCTGTCACCGTGTGAGTTCATATACTGTAAAGCATTTCCGAGAATGCACTGACGTGTGTGAGAGCATTAGCGATCAAGTTAATTGCGCTTGCCCTGCTCGCTCCGCAAGGGCTTTCAATCTGTAGGAGTTCTACCCATGCAGATGGAGAGGACCAGTCGGCAATCCCAAGCCACAGCTGACGCGTTCGCCCGTCTCAATTTGCTCGGCGAATCTCCCGTATTCAACGAAGTGCTACGGCTTATCGCGCGGATGGCATCTATCGATGCGACCGTGCTCATCCAGGGCGAAACCGGCACCGGGAAGGAGCTTGCCGCGCGGGCAATTCACTATTTGAGCGCTCGCGGTGATCGCCCCTTCGTCCCCGTCAATTGCGGTGGCGTACCGGACAGCCTGATTGAAAGCGAACTATTCGGCCACGAGCGCGGCGCATTCACGGACGCAAAGCAAGCGCACCGCGGTCTGATAGCGCAAGCGGAAGGTGGCACCTTGCTGCTTGATGAAGTCGAAGCGATGTCCCCGCGGGCGCAGGGCGTACTCCTTCGATTCCTGGAAGATCACCAATACCGTCCCGTCGGCGGACGTTCGTTGACACATGGCAACGTGCGAGTTGTGGCATCCAGCAACGTCGATCTTGAGGACTTGGTCAAAGCAAACCGGTTTCGCCGCGATCTGCTGTTTCGTTTCAGGATACTGTCGCTCACGATGCCCCCACTGCGCGAGCGCGGGCGCGATGTGCTCGTGCTGGCAAATCACTTTGTCGACCGCTTCACCGCTCAATACGGGATTGCTGCCAAGAAGTGGAGCTCCGGTGCGGTTGACTGGATGTTGAACTACGACTGGCCAGGCAACATTCGCGAGCTGCAGAACCTTATCCTGCACGATCTGCTGCTTGCCGATAGCGACGAGATGTCGCTTGCGATGAAAGACCTGCAGGCTGCAGCGCAGCCGGCCGCCGAAGTCGGACAGACGTTCAAGGTCGCGAAAGCAAAAGCGATCGCCGTGTTTGAAAGAAGCTATGTTGATCAGCTCCTGACAAGAACCCGCGGAAACGTCTCGCTGGCCGCGCGTCTTGCCGGCACCGATCGCAGTGCATTGAGCAAGCTCGTCAGGAAGCACGGGCTGCTAGGTGAGCAGTTCCGAACCTCGTCCGGTTGGATGCGTCCGTAGTGGCACGGACGGCCTAGGTTAATTTCTGCACACTGAGAAGAAAAGTCCTCACCCCCGGTGTTGGCAACAAAATGCGCGTCGCATCAAGCCTGTGCATGAACGCGTGACGGGATGCTCGTGCAGCCGTTGGAGACGGATTGTCCCAGTACCCCGCGACACCGGCACGAAAGTCCAACAGTTCCGATACTTTCAGGTTGGCACGCTACCTGCAGAAGTAATTTCAAATGGGCTCCGCCGGAGTTCCTGTTCGTGGCGATCTACAACAACCGCAGCATTGAAATTGCGACGATCATCAAACGCTATGTCGAAAAGCATCCGCATGCCGCAGACACGTCGGAAGGCATACAGACCTGGTGGATGCCGGCTGAGCGTAAGGGTGATTCACCGCAGGACGTTGCGGCAGCGCTGGACTACCTGGTGGAAACCGAGTGCTTGTTGCGGGTCAGGCTCGCCGACGGAACGGTGATCTACACACATGCGAGAAATGAAAGCTAAAGGCGCGGAAGGATCGTGGGTCATGGCGGTGGGCCAGGGAGGTGGTTCGTGACTTCCGCTGAAGTGCATCAGAACCAGCTTTCATTCTTTGGCCGGATTGCCGATGACTTGACACGGCGGGTGCTCGGTCCTGGTGACATCACCGTGTCCATCGAAGGAAGCGTCCGGCAGGCGATTAAGAAGGCTGACGGTTACTTCGCTTTCTCCGACCTGGTTCCGTCAGCCACCGAATACCGCGTGCGCGTCGCCGCGCCGCGATATCAACATCGGACAATCTCACGATCGCTGGCTGTTGGCTCGGGTGCTGTCGAGCTGTCTTTGGCCGGCGAGGACGAGCTCTATGTCTCGATAGAAGCAGTCGTCCCAGGCCAGATGCAGGTGACTTTCGGCGAGCGGGTGGTGACTCCATCCATCGATACCGGTGCTCCGGTGATAGGTGAGGGTGACTTCGTCGGCGCATTGGCCGAGCCGTTAGAGGGGTATCACGCAAAAGGCGCCGTGCTCAACAAGATCGACGGGCTTGCGCCGGGTCAGTTGCTCCGGATCGTACGGAGCCAAAATCTTCTCGTGCGGCCGGGGCCTTACTACGCGTTTCCAGCCGGCACGACCGTGGCCGCATTCAAGGTGGTTGAAGCTGGACCAGCCAAAGCGCCCGTTGGTGGTGCCGCGATTGAGATCGCTGAAGTCGAAGGCACGGTCGCGAGAGTGGTGGACGTACAGGGGTTGCGGCTCGCGGTGTTCGGCCCTGTTGGGAGTTCCCTGGCGACGATCGCGCTCGATGCCGACGACATGAGAACGGTGACGAACGATCAAGGTGACGCGGTACTCTATTTTTTGGGTGAAAAGCCTCCGGGAGCGATGAAGGTCGCAGTTTCGAGGGCCGGTTATCAGGACGCAACGCTCACGATCAATCTATTGGCGGGCGGCCGCACGTTTCAGAACATTCAAATGACCAGGCAATAGCCACAGAGGCAAAGGCAAAGATATGGCCGAGACGACACAGCGACAGCAGGCGGCGTCGCGAGTCCTCGTAACCAACCTGTATCGGAACCAACCCATCCTGTTCCACGCACTTCGGGGCAGTGTGAGGCTCGGCCCATTCGAAACGCGCGAGCTCGACGCCGACGTCCTTGCTTCGCCCGAGCTGGCGTTTTTTGTGCGCGCTGGCCTGGTTCGGGTGACTGAGGCCGATGATTCAAAACCGGAGGTGAGCGACGAGGACCGCGCCGCGACGCGGCAAGCGGAGGCTCCGGCACCGGCGCCGGACGAGCTGCGCAGCGGTGCGCCCGAGGGCCGGGGTGCGCGGCGAAGGTGAACACGAATTGCAAGGACTTCTGCGGTCTCGATGCGAGATGAGGGAGAATTGACGTGCCAAGCTATCGTGCCCCTGGTGTCTATGTGGAGGAAATCTCGTCCGGGAGCCGCCCGATCGCAGCGGCGGGGACATCCACCGCGGCCTTCGTCGGCGTTGCCACAAAGGGGCCGGTCGGCACAGCAACGCTGGTCCCCAACCTGACTGAATTCGAGAAAATATTCGGTGGGCCCTATCCAATCCACAGGGGTCATTATTTGTACTACGCTGTGCGCCATTTTTTCGAGCAGGGTGGCACTCGCTGTTACGTCGTGCGGGTCGCGCATTTTGACGATGCCGCAACGGCGGCCGCGTCCTGCGCGTTCGGTGGCAAGCTCCCCGACGCGACCGCCGTTCCGGACGCTCTGAAGGTCAGCGCCATCAGCCCCGGCGATTGGGGCCAGGAACTGGCCGTCCAGGTCACCCCCTCGAGCAAATTCTCGGTCCGTCTGGCTGACGACATTGTGGCCGGCAGCACCACGCAAATCAGACTTGAGCTCAACGACCAGGTGCAACCTGGCACATTGCTCTGGTTTGCCGGTGATCCCGTCATCATCGGCCGGGTCGACGCTGTCAAGGATCCGAACGCGGGCACCATAACGCTCGGCAAGTTGCGGACGACCGACAAGCTGTTCGACGGCGAACTGAAAACCGACATGTCGGTGTTCGCCCCGGATTTCAGTTACGAAGGTCTGACCAAGCTTGACAGCCCGATTGCATTCACTGCTGGCGTGCCCCACGACCCGCAAAACTCGGCAATCAAGCTCAGCTCGTTGAAGAAGGCAGATGGAGGCCCGCTCCAGCCGGGAGACACGCTCGGCTTTGCTGCTAACGCGGCCCGCATCGTGGTCGACCGCGTGAGCGTGGAGCAGGTGACAGTGGAGGGAAGTTCGAAGCCTGTCACCCTCGTGGAATTCACAGCCCAAACGCTGCCGGCGTTTACCAGAGGCACGCGCGTATATGCGCGCGACTTCACGATATCCGTGCGAAAGGGCGATCAAGTCGTCGAGGTCCACGAGAATCTGTCATTGGTCAACAGCAATCACACGGATCATGTCGACATCCGGCTTGGGCCCGACAGCGCCGGCTCGCTGTTCATCATTGCAAGGGACGGCAGCGACAACAAGGATCTGACCTTGGTGGATCCAGGATCCGCATCGTTGCAGGGCGGCAGTGATGGACTGGACGCTCTCAAGGACGCCGACTTCATTGCGGGCGTTCAGGCCCTCACTCCAGTAAGAGACGCGTCGATCCTCGCCGTGCCCAACGCCAGTGTCCCGGTGTTGACGGACGCCCTGGGCTACTGTGAACGACGCGGTGATCTGTTTCTCATCCTCGAGAAGCCGAACACCGAGCCGGACCTGGAGGCCTTTCGAAATCCATTGAACAGCAAGTACGGCGCGCTCTATCACCCCTGGATCGAAGTCGCCGACGTCATGACGGGCCGACCCGTCCTGGTACCGCCGTCGGGCGCGGTTGCAGGAATCTATGCGCTGACCGACAGCCGTCGTGGCGTACACAAGGCGCCGGCGGGCCTGGATACAGGTAAGGTGGTCGTCGCCACCGGTGTCGAGAGGGCCCTGACGAAGGCCGAATATGACAGCCTGTACCCGCAAAAGATCAACGGTATCCTCAAGCAGCGCGACGGCATCTTTGTCTGGGGATCGCGAACGTTATCGGCTGACGACGAATGGTTGCAGGTGAACGTCAGAAGACTTTTCATTTTCCTCGAGAAGTCGATCGAGAACGGCACGCAATGGGTCACGTTCGAGCCGAACGATCTCACCCTGCGCAAGAGCATCGAGCGGAATGTGAGTGCGTTTCTGCGTATTCAATGGCTTGAAGGCAAGCTCGTCGGCAAGAGCGAGAAGGAAGCGTTCTTCGTTCAGTGTGATGCCGAAACCAACCCGCCCGAGGTGGTGAGTGCTGGCCAGGTCGTGACCGTCATCGGTGTCGCACCATCCCGGCCCGCGGAGTTCGTGATCTTCCGTCTGAAGCAGACCATCGATCGCACCAGCTGAAGCGCATTTCAGGGGAAGCAGGTATGCCAGAATATCTTTCACCGGCGGTCTATGTCGAAGAGGTCTCCTCCGGCGTCAAGCCGCTCGAGGGCGTCGGGACATCCACGGCCGGGTTTGTCGGGCTCGCCACCCGCGGGCCGATTGGAGTTGCGACACCGGTCAATAATTTCAGTGAATTCCAGCGAAAATTCGGTGACTTTTCGGGTGAGGCGCTTCTGCCGCTTGCCGTGAAGGCCTTCTTCGATGAAGGCGGCCACACCTGCTACGTGGTGCGCGCGTGCGTCCACGACAGTGCCGGAAAGCAGCTGCCGAAGGCAGCAGCTATCACACTGACGGCAGCAGGTGGCGGTACGCCGCCCAACGTTCTGGCCATCGAGGCGAACTCACCCGGAGCATGGGGAAACGGTCTCGCCGTCGCGGTCAAACATATGGACGGAGGTCGTTTCCAGTTGGATGTGCTGCAGGGCGGGCAGGTCGCCGAGCCAGCAATGACCAGGCTGTCGATGGATAAATCCAGCAAGGATTACGTCGAGACGCGCGTCAATGGAGTGTCCCAGTTCATCCATGTCACCGACAAGGTACCGGACCAGAGGCCCGCCGACCCGCGGCCGGCGCCAACGGCCGGCTTCGTTCCCCTCACGCAGGGCAGCGACGGAACGGGGAGCGCGGGCGACAACGACTATATCGGAAGCGATGGCTTGCAGGCCTTTGACAGCGTTGACGATGTCAACATCATCGCGGTGCCGGAGACGGTGGGGCGCGCCGTCCATGTCGCCGGCCTGGCATATTGTGAAAGGCGCCAGGACTGCTTCTACATCGCCGATTGTCAGCGCGCGATCACCGTCCCCAACGATGTTCTGGATTTCAAGGCGGCGGAAGGAGCATTCTTTGATGGCAATGCAATCAGCTCCAAATACGGTGCGCTTTATGCGCCCTGGATCGAAGTGCTCGACCCTCGCGGCGGCAAGATCGCAATCCCGCCGTCCGGTGCCGTCGCCGGCCGATATGCGGCCGTCGATGCGACGCGCGGCGTTCACAAGGCGCCCGCCGGTGTCGTTGACGGAAAGCTCATTTCGGCTCTTGGCCTGACCTTCAACTTCCTCGCAGCTGATCAGGAAAGGCTCAATCCGAAGGGCATCAACCTGATCAGGTCGTTTCCGGGCGTCGGCGCGGCGATCTGGGGCGCACGCACCGTCAGTGGTGATCCCGAATGGCGTTACCTCAACGTTCGACGGTTGTTCATCTTCCTGCGGCAATCCATTCTTGAGGGAACGACCTGGGTCGTCTTTGAGCCGAACGACCGCACGCTCTGGAAAAGCATCGAACGCAACGTATCGGCGTTCCTGCATCTGCAGTGGCTGAGCGGTGCGCTGGTCGGTGCCACGGCCGCCGAGGCCTTCTACGTCAAATGCGACGACGAAACCAATCCGCCCGAGTCGATCAAGCTCGGTCGGGTCGTTACGGAAATTGGCGTTGCGCCGTCGACGCCCGCTGAGTTCGTCATCTTCCGCATCATGCAGCAGGACGGCGGGCGCGGCTCTGCCGTGTGATCTTCGATGGAAGGAGTGTTAAATGGCTCATCGTGAGAACGATCCCTTCGCTTCATACAATTTCCTGATCGAGAGCGGGGGACTGATCCAGGCCGGGTTTTCGGAGTGCACCGGTCTCAATTCGGAGTCGAACGTCATCGAATACCGGGAAGGCGCCGATGACACGACTGCACGCAAGCTGATCGGCTTGAGCAAGTTTGGCAATATCGCACTCAAACGCGGTGTTGGTGTTGGACGGCAGATCTTCGAATGGCGAAAGATGGTGACCGAGCCGTCGGATGCTCCGGACCGCGAACCGCGCCGGAATATCTCCATCATCCTGCTCGACGAGAGCCGTACCGAGCGGCTGCGCTTCAACCTGAAGAATGCCTGGCCCTCGAAGTGGACCGGACCCGATTTCAAGGCGTCCGCGAACGAGATCGCCATCGAGCAGCTGGAAATCTGTCATGAGGGGGTGACCATCGCATGACCCTGCAAACCGAATACGAATTCACGCTTCCCAAGGGTTACGTCGACAGTGAGGGAAACCTGCACCGCAGCGGGATCATGCGGCTGGCCAACGCGCGGGATGAGATATTGCCGCTGGAGGATCCCCGGGTACGGCGCAATGAGGCGTATCTTCTCGTCATCCTGCTATCGCGGGTGATAACGCGGCTTGGTGATGTTCGCGACATGAATCCCGGCGTCATCGAGCGGCTGTTCGCGAGCGATCTTGCGTACCTCCAGGAATTCTACAACCGCATCAACGGCAACGGATCGAGCAAGCATGCCATCGTGTGCCCGCGCTGCGACGAGAAGTTCGAGATGGAGCTCGCACCCGCGGGGGAATTCTAGGCTACCCTCTGGAGCAGATGTTTCGGGAGGTAGCTTTCGTTGCGTATCACTTTCATTGGTCGCGGGATGAAATCTACGAAATGGTTCATCACGAACGGCGGCGGTGGGTAGAGGAAATCAGCCGGCTCAATGAGGCGGCCGCAAATGAGGGCTAGTATGGATCAGTTGGTCCGTGGGGCTCCGGGTCTTTACGCGCGGGGACTTGCGCCCGAGCCGTCGACCCCGTCGAGCGCCGTCGCCGGGTTTGTCGGGATTTCGGAGCGCGGTCCGCTGCACCAACCGCAGCCGATCTTCAGTTGGGACGAATATGTTTCGATTTTTGGTCAGCCGCTCGATCATGCGTTTCTCTCCGATGCGGTCCACGGCTTCTTTGGTAACGGCGGCAAGAAATGCTTCGTCGTTCGCGTCGGCGACCTCGGCGCAGGCAACGGTGACCAGAACGGCGATCATCTAGCGGCCGCGAAACGCATGCTCAAGGTCAGGGATGACGGAAGCATGATAGAGGTCGCTGCGATCAACAATGGGCGATGGGGCAATGAAATACAGGTCAGCGCCGGCGCCGGATCGCAACCCAACTTCCTGCTGACGAGCCTGGTTGCGGAGTCAATCGGGAATAAGCTCGGCCTGGACAGCACGCTCGACTTGATCGAGGGAATGAAAATCAACCTCGTTCCGCCGGGAAATCCGTTCGGTGCCGTGCCGGCAGTGATTAAGGACGTTGATCACAACAGCAGGACCGTGCACCTGCGCGATCCGCTCGATCGGAACCTTCCGCGCGGCACGGCGGTGTCGGGCGGCGGATTCAGGTTAACCGTGACCTGCGATGCGCTGATCGAGATCTTCGACAATCTCTCGGTTTCGCCGACACATGCGCGCTATTTTGCGGATGTGATCAACGCGCCGGATTCAATGCCCTATGGGGACCGGCCGGCTCGGGGCCATTCGATCCTGATCCAGGTCGCGCCTGGGCTGCGTGGGACGGGCCGATCGGTTCCGCCAGAAGCAGTGGAGAAATCGGGGCGCCTTACCGGTGGCGGCGATGGGTCGCGCAGCAGCTCCGGTCATCTGCGTCCTCCCGGCGGCGATGGCGTGATCACGCTGACCGCTCGTGCCGAGTATGCCGATGTGCGGGGAAGCCGGGGAAACAATATTGGCGTACGAGCCGTGGCATTTGGGACACGCGCGGCGTTGGCGGTCGCCGCCCGCGATCAGCGCGTCGTCGTCGAAAACGCCGACGGGTTCGCAGTTGGCGATGATTTGATCCTTCGTACCCCCGACACCGCATTGTCCGAAACGGCGAAAATTGGCGGGCTGCTTCCGGATAACGGAATCATCCTTGCCTCACCATTGAGCAACGCGTTTCCGGTCGGAGCGATCGTATCGGTCGACAAGCGGTTTTCGCTGCTGGTATTTCGAGGCGACGACCCTGAGCCGATCGAAACTCATCGCAATCTCAGCGTTGCCGACGGCCCGCGCTTTTTTGTCGGTCAGCTCGAACAAGCATCCAGGCTCCTCCGCGGCGCCGCTTCGAAAGCCGCGGAGGAGGGGGGCAACGTTGCCGAGGTGTCGTTGTCTGGCGGGCGCGATCCGGGCGACATGGAGGTGGGCTGGTACACGGGGTATCAAGGGGAGGCGTATTTTGCGCCTGCTGGCGGGACGCCCGGCGAGCGCTATGGGCTCGCCACACTGGAGGCCATCGGCGAGATCGATCTGGTCGCTGTTCCAGACCTCGCGAGCCAGTCCGGGACCCCGCCGGCTTCCGGGTCGGCCGATGATGAACCATATGTCCTGGCGCTGCGTCACGTCCTCCATCACGCGGCGACATGCGGTGATCGCCTTGCGCTGCTCGACGCGCCCGCAGGTACGGACCCCGGGCGGGTCATATCCATCGCCCAGCGTCTTGCGGACAACGACACCGCCAGGTTCGGAGCTCTCTACTATCCCTGGCTCCGCCTTGGAGACCGTGGGCCTGGGAGAACGGTTCCGCCGTCGGGCTTCGTCGCCGGCGTCATCGCGCAGGCCGATCAGTTTGGCGGTGTCAACCGCGCGCCTGCCAACTATCCGTTGAATGACGTGGTCGATCTGGAAATCCTGCTGGATGGGACCGAACAGGATCCCCTCAATCGGGCCGGCGTCAATTGCATCCGCAGGTTCGAGCGGCCGGTGATGGAATTGTGGGGAGCGCGGACGCTGAGCAGCGATCCTGCGTCACGGTATGTCAATGTCCGGCGGCTGGTGATTGCCGTCAAGAAGCTGCTGGGCAACTCACTCCAGTGGTCGGTATTCGAGCCCAACGGCCCCGCGCTTTGGGCGCGCATCCGGACTGCGCTGCAAAGCCAGATGCAGACGCTGGTGCTTGGCGGCGCCACGGCCGCCGGAGGAAGCGGGTCGTTCTTCGTCCAGTGCGACGCAGAGACAAATCCTCGGGAAACAAGCGAGGCCGGCCAGGTGATCGCCAGGGTTGGCATCGCTCCGACCGAACCCGCTGAATTCATCTTCCTGAACGTCACGCGTGCGCAGGGAAGTGTCAGTGTGACCGAGGCAGGCTGACGAGGTGTGTGAATGCGCAGAGTAAATGATCCCGTTGGCAATTTCCGTTTCGTCCTCGAGCTGGGCTTTATCCAGGCTGCCGCATTCAGCGAGTGCACCGGCCTCCAGCTGGAAACCAAGGTATTCGAGTATCGAGAAGGCGGGCGCAACTCGCACATGCTGAAGTTTCCGGATGGCGGAAGCGTCGGCGTCATCGCGCTCAAGCGCGGCGTGACGTCGGGTCCCGGATCCGATCTTCTCTATCGCTGGCAGCGCGACGTAATGGCGGGGCAGTTCGACCTTGCCGACAACCCCAATCGGCGGCCCGCGGATCCGAACCAGGATATCGACAACAAGATCGCGGTCATCCTCCTCGATGAAGTCGGATTTCCCGTCAAGCGCTGGCAGTTGTTTCGGCCGTTCCCGGTCAAATGGACGGGGCCCGAACTCAAGGCGAATGGCAGTGACGTCGCGATCGAGGCGCTCGAGATCGCATGTGAAGGCATCGAACTGACCTGAAGAGTTGGCTTTGAAAAATGGCACTCGGTGAGACCAACATCATCGGAGACGTCACGCAGACGCTGAAAAGCCTGCTGACGGAGCTCGATGTCACGCTGGAATCCCCGGCGACGCTGCCCACCGGCGGCGAGTCGGATTTCAAGAAGCTCAACCTCTTCCTCTATCAGGTGCTGGAGAACCAGTTTGCCAAGAACCGGCAATGGTTGTCGCCGTCGCCGGGCGTGCAGGAGT
Source organism: Bradyrhizobium sp. 26S5 (assembly GCF_036923295.1). Lineage (NCBI taxonomy): Bacteria > Pseudomonadati > Pseudomonadota > Alphaproteobacteria > Hyphomicrobiales > Nitrobacteraceae > Bradyrhizobium > Bradyrhizobium sp. 26S5. The sequence goes on from NZ_CP145948.1 coordinate 4,127,282, forward strand.
ACCCGCCGCTCGCGATAGACCTCTATTACATGCTGACGCCGTATGCGAGGGACACCATCAGTGCGCATCAAGTGCTCAATCATGCGATGGCTGTGCTGCACGACAATTCCATAGTGACCGGTCCGCGCCTGCTCGGCGCGCTTGCGCATACCATCGAGCAACTGGCGGTCGTGATGTGTCCGGTGACGCTCGAGGAACTGACACGCATCTGGAACGCTTTGCAGAGCCCCTATCGCTTGTCCGTCTGTTATCAGGTGCGGATCGCGCTGATCCAGTCCGAAATTCGGCAAACCGTCCCGCGAGTGAGTCAGAAAGTCGATGTTTTCGAGCAGACGTGAGATCTTCGATGCCGCGGCATCTTTGGATGGATTCACCGGGAACGGCGACTACCTCCGTGCCGAGATGGATTGGCTGCGCCGCTTGATCCGTTACGAGATTGAAGATGCCAACAAGCGGGTAGACGGGTCCGCCGCCGATGAATTCGGCGGGTTGTATGTATCCCTAGAGCAGGTCGACCGGCATCTGACGGAACAAGGCCGCGTTCAAAAGGCTGGCGGGCGTGAGCCGCGCCATGGCGCGACCGATTTGAGCGACGCGCGGACGTCGCTTGAACGGCAGATTTCGCTGGCCGAAGCAGACGGTCTTGAGTTGCGGCTGCCGCTGGCCGCGCGCACCTTCGGACTCAATCATGTGGAGCGGACCGCGTTGTTGTGCTGCCTTGCCGCAGAGCTCGACATTGGAATGTCGCGTCTGTTCGCCTATCTGCAGGACGATGCGACGAGGAAGCGTCCGACGTTCGGGTTGCTTGCCAGGCTGGCGACGCAGAGCGACGTCGACCCGATCGGCGTACGGGAGATATTTGCTCCGTCCTCTCCATTGTTCCGATGCAAGCTGATCGAGCCGCCTTCCGATACGCTCGATATTGCGTTCCCGGCGATTGAGGCGCGCCTCGTCCCCGGGTTGACCGATTTTCTCGTCGGAAGCGACCGGCTTCCTTCCGCGCTCGGCGATGTCGCGGAAGTGGTCGTCGCGGCCGATCAACTCGATGAGCGAGCCTACTACCGGCGCCATCGCGCAATCATAGAGGAATTGCTTCGCTACCGGCTGTCAAAAGGGAGTCTTCCGCTGTGCTGCATCAGCGGCCCGGAAGGAGCGGGCAAGGCGCGCCTCACCGTCACCTTTGCCGCAGCAATCAGAAAAAACGTGCTGCGTGTGAGCGCGTCGAGGCTGTTGGCGGGCAGCGCGGGAGTTGAAAGCCTGAGCAACTTGCTTGCGCGTGAAGCACGTCTGCGCAACTGCATTATTCTGCTCGAAGACATCGACGAGCTCAGCGACGACGCGGAGCGCGAGAGGGCAAAGGTCCAGAGCATTGAAATTGCGCTTCGTACACTCGCCGGCTGTGACGTGATAGCGACGGGCGCAGCACCTGTCGCCGATTTGCGGCATCGCCTGCGTCCCCGACCGCTGCCCTTCGAGTTGACCTATCCGGCTCCGGGCGAGGCGGCGGAGCTGTGGCAGAACTTGCTGACCCCGCATCCCGGTGCCAGGAGCGCTGTCGACGTCTCGGCACTCGGCGGCAAGTTTCGCTTCACGCCGGGGCAAATCGAACGTGCGATCGATGCTGCGGTCGCGGCCGCCCCGAAAGATAACGCCGGTCGTGCTGTTGTCAGTAGCGCGGCGCTTCACGGCCGGTGCCGTGACGAGGCAGAACGAAACCTGCACGCGTTCTGCCACAAGATTGTTCCGCGTCACGGCTGGACTGACATTGTCCTGCCGGGAGATACATTCGCGCAATTGAAGGAAGTATGCCATTGGGCCAGGCATAGGTCGCAGGTCTATGAGGAATGGGGATTCGGCTCGAGCGTAGGGCCGATTCAGGGGGTGGCGGTCCTGCTTTCAGGTGCCTCGGGCACCGGCAAGACGATGAGCGCCGAGATCATCGCCAATGACCTTGAGATCGATCTGTTTCGAATCGATCTGTCGCGCATCGTCAGTAAATATATCGGGGAGACGGAAAAAAACCTCAGCCGCATTTTTTCGCAGAGCGCGAGCAACAACTGCGTGCTGTTTTTCGACGAGGCGGACGCCCTGTTTGGCAAGCGAACCGAAGTCAAGGACGCGCACGATCGCTACGCCAACATCGAAATAAACTATCTGCTGACCGAGATAGAGCGTTACCAGGGGGTAATCGTTGTCGCCACGAACATGAAGGGAAATGTTGATCCGGCCTTTATCCGCCGGTTCAGCCATGTTGTCGAATATCCGATGCCCAATGCGCGGCTGCGCGAGGCGATCTGGAGAAAATCGTTCCCAAACAGGACGCCGCTAGCCGCCGACATTGACTTCGCATTCCTGGCGCAGAATTTCGAACTGTCGGGCGGCAACATAAAGAACATCGCCCTGAGCAGCGCGTTTCTCGCGTCGGCCGAGGGCGGCGGGATCACGATGGGACATGTGATTCTCGCCACCAAACGGGAATACCAGAAGATCGGCCGCGTCTGCTCAAAATCCGATTTCGGACATCATTATGCATTGGTGCGGGAGCGCGATGCGCCATGAAAGAGCTCGACAAGAAGCACGATGACGAGATGCTCGTGGTTCACAAGCCGCCGACGGCAAGGAATGCGGGAGTGCCTTCCGCCGGGCCGGAAGCGTTACCTCAAGACGTTGCCAGGCTCGCAGCCCGCCTGGCCGCGAGTTCGGCCGGCGAACGCGCGCGGCTGATTGGCCTGATTCAAAACCAGTTCGGAAACGCCTTTGTGACGCGCGTGCTGCATGCGGTGCGCGACGGTGCGGCGGCGCCTGTCGCAGGCAGGCCCGCAGGAGGGGGAGGGCGATGAGCGGCCTTCATTCGCGATGGCTGGCCAGAGAACGAAGATGGCGTTCGGTCCCTGGGAGGGGCGGGTCGGTCGCAGCCGGCCGGCTACGGATGTTAGCCGGCCCTCGGCGATTGCGGCAGTTCGCACGCAATGTGCTCGCGGGGAGGTTCCGCCGCCGCGAACGAACGCACGCCTCGCTTGACTTTCTTTTGCTCGGCAGGCGGGAGCGCGGCCCGCGCCAGGCCTTCCCATTGGTGCTGGCGGCAGTTCATCGCTCGATAGTACCTGCGGCCTTGCTGCCGCGCCTACACCGGGAGCGCCCTGAGGCGACGAGAGTGCCGAACTCGCGCGCGCCGGGGCTTGGTGCGGTTAGCGCACCGGTCGCCATTACGAGGCCGGGGCGGCACGTCGGGATTCGCGAAACGACCCGCGATCGGAGGTTTGTCGAGCGCGAACTGTGGCGCATAGTCCTGCTTGCGACGCGGCGTAGCGGGCGCCGGCGCGCTCGGGATGAACTTGCGCCGGTTAGCACGCCTTTGCAGCGCGCAGTTTCGCCGGCCTCGGGCGCGGCGACAATTTCGGGCCTTTCCCCCGGGGCCCAGGCATGGCCGCTCAAACGAACGCTGCTTTCATCAGGGATCGCGGCGTCGACCCCTTCGGCGTACGGGTCGGATCGGCCCGGGGCGGCAACACCAACAAAGGCGGCCCGCGGTGACAGCCGGAACATTCGAGTCACAGATCGCCGGCAGTGGAGGAGTGTGGTGACCGTAGCCGCGCCGTTGCGGGTGACATCGTCGGTGACGTCAGCCAATACGGTTTCTCATAATCCTTCCGCTGAGGCGGTTCCCGGCTCGCCAGGTTCGATCATCACAGCGCGGCAGCGGTCTGTCAGGGTTGAACGCGTGGCCGCCTTATCACGTGCGCCGCGGCCGGCCCGACTGGTCAAGCACGGAACCGGCACGGCCGTCCGGCAGACTCAAGGCATTCCCGGCCGTGTGTTGCCGATGTTGGCGCGGCAGGCCGCGGGATTGTCTGTTCGTGCAACTCCGATCCGGCCGGCATCGCAACGCAATATTCGACCCGACGATGTCATGATGGCTCGCTCGATCTCGAACAACGCGGTGCCGCCAGCGGGACTTCTTGCGCAAAGGCTCAGGAGAGAAGAGCACGCCCCGAAGCAATCCCGGCACATCGTCCTGGCCCCGTCGCGCCCGGCGCCCGGTCGGCAGTGGCGCGGCGACGCCGCTGTACCCGTCGCTTCGGCGCCGGCACGATCGCGATCGGCGCACGAGGCGGCTCTTGCCGATCTGGAGAAGTCGCTGGCGGCGAAACTGACGCGGACCATCGACAAGCGCGTTGCGACGACAGTTGAGAAAAGCCTGAGCATCGACGCCGGGTATTCGCAAGCGATAACCGAGCATGTCTACGCAACGCTGTATGACAAGATGGTGCTCGAACGAGAGCGGCTGGGTTGAGGAGACGACGTCATGGTCGAACGTCTGGAAAAGATGCGGGTCCGGAACCTGGATACCGGAGACAGTTTCTTCGTGCTGTTCAACCCGAGCGAATACTCCTTTGAAGATGCATCGCACTGGGTAGACCAGGACAAGATGGGCCAGAAGCCCGAGCTCCAGTACACGGGCGGCGACCGCAAGAAGCTCACGATAGAGCTCTTCCTCGATACGTTCGAGGCGCGCACGGACGTGCGGCAGCACACGCAGAAGATTGCTGGTCTGCTGGTATTCAACAAGGAAAAGCACCGGCCACCGAAGGTGGAGTTGAGCTGGGGTCCCACGGCGCCGGGTGGCGCGTACGCCGAGCTGCCGTTCGTCTGCGTGCTCGAGTCGTTGAAACAGCAATTCGTGATGTTTCTGGGCGACGGAACGCCCGTCAGAGCCAAGCTGTCGGTCGCGTTTCTGGAATTCACGTTGCCTGAGGAGGAGTTACAGAAGAACGAGCCTCACTCACCGGACTTGACCAAGATCTATGTCGTCAAGGTGAGGGATACAGTCAGCTCGATCGCAGGACTGTTCTACGATGACCCCACCAAGTGGAGGCATATTGCTTCCGCCAACGATATCGACACCCCGCGCGAACTGACGCCGGGCCTCGTACTGCGCATTCCAAAGATCGCTTGACGGATTGAGTGAAGCCCGCCGATGCCCGATCACAGCACAACACCCGAGACACGCATCCTGATCAACGATGCCGAAATTCCGCCCGAGCTTCGGGTGGACATCCTCGAGGTCATGGTTACGCAGCATGTCGAGGGCGGCGACCTGTTCGACATCACCGTTAACACGCAAAATGCCGAAAACCAGCGTCTGAAATGGGTTGATGCGGCGGAGTTTACGCCAGGCAACCGCATGGAAATCCAGGCGGGTTACCGCGGCAAGGTTGCGACCCTGATGCGCGGAGAAATCACCGCGCTGAAGGTCAATTACGCCAGCGACAAGCCGACGGTCGTCAAGGTGCAGGGCTTCGATCGCCTGCATCGGTTGCGTCGTGGCAAGAAGACGCGCGTGTTCAACGACGTCAAGGACAGCCAGGTCGCCGAGCGTATCGCCGGCGAGCTTGGTCTCGCGCCTCAGGTGCAGGACTCCGGCATCGTCCATCCATATCTGTTGCAAAACAACCTGAGCGACATCGATTTCCTGCTGATGCGGGCACGCCGCATCCGCTACGAATTGCTAATTTCAGGAGACAAGCTGGTCTTTCGCGAGGCCGCCAACAACCTCGGTGAGGCGATATCCCTCGAATATCCCATGGACCTGAAATGGTTTCAGCCGCGCTTGTCGACCGCTGACCTGGTTGGCGAGATCACAGTGCGCGGGTGGAACCCCGCGAGCAAGGAACCAATTCTCGGCGTCGGCAAGACCGGCGATGAGACGTCACTGATGGGAGGCCGGCAGGCGGGACCGGCGCTGGGCGACGCCGCTTTCGGCGCGTCCGCGTCCGCGGTGGCCGAGATTCCAGTCGTCTCACAGGCGGAGGCCGACCAGATCGCGAAGGCCTTCTTCAACGAGATGGCGCTTGGGCTGATCACCGGCGAGGGCGAGATCGTCGGCAATGCCAGCTTCATTCCGGGAACGACCGCTCGTCTTCAGGGGCTGGGGGACCGGTTCAACGGGATCTACTACATCCGCAGGGCCGAGCACCGCATTGCGCCGAAGACCGGTTACGTCACCAGATTTCAAGCTGTGAGAAGCGCATCATGAGCCTGCTCGAATTAATGTCGGAAGTCTCTCGAAGCGACGCAACAGCGGGCAGCGTGTTCGGCGCCGTGATCGGCGTCGTATCGAACCTTAATGATCCTGAGCAACTCGGACGTATCAAGGTCAGGTATCCGTGGCTCAAGAACGACAGCGAAAGCCCGTGGGCGCGAATTGTCTCATTCATGGCCGGACCGGATCGCGGGGCGGTATTCAGGCCTGAAGTTGGCGACGAGGTGCTGGTGCTGTTCGACCACGGCGATGCCCGCGTCCCCTATGTGATCGGCGGGCTATGGAACGGCAAGGACGAGATGCCGAAGGCGCGGGGACCCGACGGCAACAATGCAATCCGTCTGATCAAGTCGCGCAGCGGACATCAGGTCATTCTTGACGACAGCGCCGGGTCCGAAAAGATCACAATCACGGACAAGGCAGGTAACTCGATCGAGATGTCGAGCGCGGGCGTCGTCATTCACAGCAACTCCGTCTTCATCGGAAGCGCAAGCGCCGCGGAGGGCCTCACGCTCGGGAATGCCCTGATGCAGCTGTTCAACACGCACACACATCCGACCGGTGTCGGCCCGTCCGGGCCACCGGTGCAGCCAATGACGCTGGGCACTCATGTCAGCGCGAAGCACAAGGCGGAATGAAAAGATGCCGTTGAGCAAGGACACATTGGCGCAACAGCTGGAGCAGCTGTTCAACAGCAAGCCGGCAACCCCGGCGGACGCTGCCGCGGCGTGGGCGAACGCATACCTGTCCTATGCAGGTTCGGCGATCTCGCTGGCGGCATCATTGCCGGTTAACGCTCCGGCCAATTTTGGCATTCTGCTGGGAGCGTTCCAGGGCGGTTTCGCCTCGCTTGCGCCTGCAAACGCGGGAGCAATCATTGCGCAGGGTATTATCGGGTTCTGGCAATCGCTCGCCTGGGTTGGTGTAACGGCGACTGGTACGACAGCATTTCCGGGCAACGGCGCCTTGCCGGCGGCGCTGGTGGCGATTTTTTCCGATCTCGGCAAGAAGTCGGCGCGAGACAAGGCGAGCCAGCTTTCGGACGTGTTTCATGCAGGTGCCCGGAGCGTGATTGTCTCGGACATCCCGTTCGTTCAGCCCGCGCCTCCCATTCTTGGACCTATTCAATAGACAAGGGGCACTCATGGCACTCGGACACCTCGGACGTGGTTGGAATTTCCCGATCGAGCCGGATGCGGCAACGAGCGCGCTTGGCTACGCGGCCGACGAGCAGAAGATTCAGCAGGCGATCATGATCATCCTGGGCACGGCGCGCGGCGAACGCGTCATGCGTCCCGAGTTCGGCAGCCGTTTGCGCGAGCTTGTATTCGCGCCGCTCAACAGCTCGACAAAGAGCCTGGTGGCGAGCGCGATTGCGGACGCGCTGGTCCGATGGGAGCCGCGAGTTGACGTGTTGAGCGTTCGCACCGACGACAAAGCGAACAGTTCCGGCGCCCTGGTCGTCAATATCGAATATCGGATACGTGCGACCAACAGCGTGTTCAACATGGTTTACCCGTTCTATCTTCGCGAGGGCACCAATGCGGCCGCCTCAACTGTATGACAAAGCTGTTCGTGCGCCGGTCGACGAAGCCGTTGCGATGGCAGAGCGGTACTGCGTCGAGGAGGCCGGCAGAGAACAGGCTTGGACGGGCTACAAGAACCCGAGCGACCCGGGCCGGGCCCTGATGGAGCTCGGCGCGCGGCTTGTCGAGTTGCTCGCCGATCGAATCAACCGGGTGCCGGAAAAGAATCTGCTCGCCTTCCTCGATCTGGTCGGTGTGGAGAGGTCGCCGGGTATGCCGGCGGAGGCGCCAGTCACGTTCTTGCTTCCCGCCCGCGGCGATGTTGGTCAGCAGATCCCGGCGGGGACCCAGGTCGCGACCACGCAATCGGAGAACAGCCCGGCGCTGATCTTTGAAACGCGCAACTCGTTCATTGCGACACCTGCCCAGCTCGTACATGCCGTTAGCGTGGTGCCGCTCGAGAATCGTTTTGCGACAGTCCCGCTGCCAGGCATTCCGCCCACGCCCGAGGAGCTTGCGAGCCAGGCGAACTCGGTACCGGTCATGAGCACGCAAGGCTCGGTGTTTGCCGATGTGGAACGCGCGCTGTACATCGCAAGCTCTACATTGTTCGAGCGCAAGGAGCCGGTTGACGTCAGCCTGGAATTCACCATTGCGAACCGCATGCAAGCAGTGTTCAGCGCGGAGTTTCTGCTGTGGCAACGCTTTGATGTCGATCGAAAGCTCTGGCTTGACATCGAGAACGTAACCTACGCCGCAGGCGATGACGGCAAGGTCGTTGTCAAGTTCGCCAATTTCCCGGGTACAGCAAAGACGGAGATTGCGGGGCAGAAAGCGGCTTGGGTCGTTGCCCGCCTGAAATCGCGATCTGAAGCAATGCCGGTGCTGCCGCGCATCGGCGAGGTCAGGGGATTCATCAAGATGTCGGCGCGGCAGTCGTTCCAGGCGGATGCCGCGGCCATCAACGACACGATCGCCGATCTGTCGAAGCCGATCGTTCCGTTCGGAGAACGCCCCCGCTACGGTGATGCATTTCACATTGCGAGCGGGAAGGGCTTCGTGCGAGAGGTGGCGCGGGCAACCGTCCGATTTACCCTTCGCGTCTACACGCGCGCTGTGCTGGCGGAGATATTCCGCACCGCCGCGAACACGGCGATTACGACGCTGGTGGAATGGCAGTACCTGGCGGCTGGTAATCAGTGGAAGACCATCGACACGATCCAGCACATTCTCGAGGTGACCGACGGCCCCGACTTTCACCAAAAGGATGGGCAAAGGGGGGCGGCGACAGAGAGGGAGAAAAACGGAGCGCTTTTCGGGACGGTCCCCGATGGCAGCGCCAGCATCGAATTCTCCTTCTCTCCGGCCGCCGACATCGCGGTCGGGGAGGTCGGGGGCATCAGCGGTCGTTGGATCCGCGCGGTACTGAGAAGCCAGAATCCATACGGGCGCGATGGCTTCGCGGAGATGGTGCCTCAGTCGGCCGGCGCCAGCGTCTTGCGGGTCGTTGGTCCCACGTTCGTCCCCCCGGTCCTGGAAAGGATTGAAATCGAGTACGACTTCGCCGAGACGCCAGTCGCGATCGACCATCTGGCAGTGGCCGACAATTTTGATCTCCGGTTGTTGCCGTTGCCGCTTGCTTCCGCTTTCGCGCCGTTCGTCCCGCTCAGCGAGTATACGCTCAACGACGTCTCCGGCATTCTTGGAAGTGATCCGGCACTCTATCTGGGATTCGACCGCAAATTCGGTAACGCGTTTATCAGTCTTTTCGTTGCCCTGGAGGAGCCGACCGACACGACCCATTTGCTGCCGGAGACCGGCAATCCAAATGTCGTTTGGGAATCTGCGACAAGCGAGGCGGGGTGGAAGCCGCTCGATGTTCAGGACGGCACCGCCAATCTCACGTCGAGCGGGATCGTTGGCTTCCAGGCGCCGGTCGATTCCGCACCGCTGACGCTGTTCCCGCAACTTACCGGCCGGGCGGCCCTGTGCTGGTACCGCGTTCGTCTGCAGCGCGGCAGCTACGCCGCTGCGCCCAGGCTGAAGGCCGTGCTGATCAACAGCGTCATGGCCGACAATCACGAAACCATCGGCCGCGACTGGGTTCTGGCGTCAGGAACCGGTGAACCAGGCCTGCGCGCCACGATCCGCCGAAGTCCGGTTCTGGCGGGCGAGATCTGGGTGCGCGAGAGTGAGCAGCCCAGTGCGGCGGAGCTGCAGGACCTGCTCGAAGAGTTGAAGCGGCGTGCGAGCGATGAAGGCATCAGGGAGGTCCCCACGCTCGAGGAAGTTCTTGTCATGGCGCCAACCTCCGGGGAGGCCGGAGGCGACAATGAAGCGTGGGTCCGCTGGTTGCGCGTCCCAAACTTCCGCGTGTCCGGTTCGCGCAGCCGGCACTACACGCTGGAGGCGGCGACCGGCGAGGTCACTTTCGGCGATGGGACGAGTGGCCTCATCCCACCGATTGGCAAGGACAATATCGTGGTCCGCGGGCTTCGCAGTGGCGGTGGTGAGGTCGCCAATCGCATTGCCGCGCCGCTTGCCATCAAGGAACTCAAGTCGTCTGTGCCGTCCATCGACAAGGTCTTCAACTATCATGGCGCCGTGGGCGGTTCCGATCCCTGGACGCTGGAGCAGACGTTCGACCTCGGTCCGCAAGCCGTCAAGCACCGCGGCCGTGCGGTCACCTGCGAAGATTATGTCTGGATCACCCTGGGTGCGTTCAGCCAGGTCGCGCGCGCCAGGTGCGTGCCGATCAAGGCACCCGATTCGAACGGACGTCTGGTCCCGCAGGTGGGCGCCGTCTCGATCGTCATCGTCCCCAAGGGACGAGAGCGAACGCCGCAGCCGACCAGGGGATTGCTCCGTCGTATCGAAACGCACCTGCGCGCGCGGGCGCTTGGCGCGATCTCTCCCAATATCCATGCGCTGCCGCCTTCATATCGTCAGGTGTCGATCTCGGCGAAGGTCCATCCGAGCGCGCCCGAAGACGCGAGTCTGATCGAGCAGCGTGTCCTGCAAGCGCTCGATGCATTCTTTCATCCGCTCTCCGGAGGCGAACGGGGCGATGGGTGGCCGTTCGGTCGCAGCGTCTATCTTTCCGAGGTGTATGCCGCAATCGAACGCGCAGCCGGAATCGACCACGTTGTGGATGCGAAATTCGCGGATCAGCCCGGTCTTTTCTCCCTGCCGTTGGACGAGAATGAACTCATCGCCTCCGGCTCTCACCAGATCGAGATCGTTTGACATGGCATTGCCGGACATCAACCTGGACGATCGGAGCTTCGAGCAGCTGATCGGATTTATGCGCAAGCAGATCGATACCAATCAGTGGGTCGATCACAACGCCTCGGATCCGGGCATCATGCTGCTCGAACTGCTCTGCTGGGTCGCAGAAACCATCTCTTATCGTGCCAATCGTGTGCCGGCCGCGCATCTCGAGAAATTTGCGAAGCTGATCCTCGATCCACCCGAGCCGGTCACCGTGCCGCTGACACTGACCGCGAGTCTGAGCAGAGAGCAGAGCCAGGATCTGATCGTGAAAGCCGGTACTCGTTTTGCAACGGACTTCAAGTCGGATGACGAAGCGGATGGGAAGGGCAAACGGCAGCCAAGGCGTTACGTTTTCGAGACCCTCGCACCGGTGACCTTCCGCGGACCGGCCAACCTGAAATATCTGACGCCGCCGCCCAGGGAGCAATCGGTGTCGGTTACGGCGCGCGAACTCCTGATGGTCAATGCTCAGGTGCTGGGGACGAGCGATGGAGCAGCCAATCAGTTGTTTCCGTTGAAACCAGTACTCAGCAGCCTTGGTCTGCCTGCGGGATCCGTGACGCGCGTCCTGGTGGACTTCGCTCACACCTCCGGAACATACGATCCCAATCCGCAAGTCACGGTCGCGGGTGAGCCATGGGAAATCAGGCAATTCCTGTTGACTGATGAGTCGCGCGTCACTGACACCAACAAGGCCAGGCATTTCATGGTCGATGCCGAAGAGCAGCGCATCAGATTCGGCGACGGGGTCTTTGGAGCGCGGCCACCAGCTGGCCAGGAGATTCGATGCAGCTATCGGCTGCTTCAGGGGCCAGCAGCCCTGGTGGAAGCGAATGCCGTCGTCCGCCGGCTCGATCCCGTTGATGGATTGCGTGAGGACGAAGAAATCCGCGTTGCCAATGGCGATGCGGAAGGCGCCGGTTTCTTCTTCTCGTCGGAGGAGCGGATCCAGGCCGGCATCGAGGCATTTCGGCGGCCGCGACGGCTGATCACGGCGGCGGACTTCGAAACCGTGCTGCTGAATGATTTCAATGACTTTCAACGGCGCGCCAGGCGCTCGATCAAGGTGCATCGTGCGGCTGCGTTGATGAACTACAAGCCGCAGGCGATCAACCCGATCTCAAGGGATAGCGTTACGATCATCGTGCTTGCCGCGGCCGAGGAGATCCGTCTCGATCTCGACCGCGCATTGAGCAACATCGATCTCCCGATCGAGCAACGGCAGCAGCTGATCGCTTTGGGTCCTGAACTGGCCGACAGCATCGAACGCTTTCTCGATCGTCGGCGATTGATTACCACCCGAACATTCGTTCTGGCGCCCGAGCTGGCTCCCGTCTCCGTCAGCGCGCGCGTGACCGTGGCGCCTGATCGCAACGTTCCTGACATGGTGGAATCGATCAAGACCGGGATCGGCGCTTTCCTTGGCGTCACAGGCGGCGGGTTCGATCGAAATGGGTGGCCGCTCGGCGGCTATGTCTACCGTTCCAAGCTATTCCGGCTGATCGAGGACCTGGACGGTGTCGATTTCGTCAGCAGCCTGACCCTGGGCCCCGCCGACGTCAACGGCGACGTTCCGCTCGGTCCATTGTCGCTGCCGGCACTCACCGCATTGTCGGTCATCGTGACCAGAAAGGACTGAGAGCATGGCCAACGCCGGCAGTTCTTACCTGAGACACGTTCCGGAGATATTCCGTGCTCGGTCGACCTCCGGCGCGACGCCGTTTCTTGGCAGCTACCTCAAGATCTTTGAAGGACTGCTGAGCGGTCGCGACGACGCACCGCTATCGGTGCAAAAGACCGAGATCACGGGGCTGGAGCAAATCCTCGAGCGTTATGTGGACGCGCTCGACCCCGCCTTTGCGCCGGTCGAGTGCGTCACCGACACCGCCTCTGTTGACGGCCACGCGTCAGGCGCGCGGGCCGGGAACGCGTCAGTACGGCTGGACTCAGCGTTCCTGACGTATCTGGCCAGCTGGCTGGCTCTGACGCTGGACCAGAACTGGGATTTGGCTCAGCGAAGAACCTGGGTCAAGCGGATCGTGCCACTCTATCAGCGGCGCGGCACCCGGGCGGCACTCGAGGAATATCTGGCGATGTTCATTGGCCAGCGTTTCAAGCTCGTCGAGCCGCGCGGTTTTACGCTGGGCAAGGCACAGAAGAGCGCGACCACGCTGGGCGTCGATACCTTTGCCGGAGTTCCACCGCACTATTTCCGCGTCGGGATCAACTACGGGTATCCCAAGCCGATTGCCGACAAGGCCGGCATCCTTGCCGAGCCGTTCAAGGTCACGTTCTGGAAACAATTTCGCAGCGGCACGCGCGCGGTGCTCGATCTCGAGAAGCCGGCGCACACCTGCTACTGGCTCGAGGCGCGCGCTCCCGGAATCATTCTCGGGCGCAGGAAGTTGGCGGACGAGAGTAACTTCGACACGGGCCTTTGGCGCGCAACGCTCGGACGTGACACGCTGATCTGGCAAAAATCCAAACCGGTTTGACGCAAGAGGTCCATACGATGGGCGAGATCGAGATCAAACGAGTCAATTTCTTCGACGGACAATTCCTCAGGGATGTCGAGTTCAACGAGCTGAGCGACTACATGGTGCACATGCGCCGCCGGCTGCTCTATGTGCTCTTCAACAAGACCGGGGTGGTCAGGGCTGTCGGACCCGACCTGAAGGTCGAGGTGCCAGGTCAAGGGGTGAAGAAGATCGTCGTCCGTGCCGGGATGGCGCTCGGGCGACGAGATGATTTGGTGGAGGCGAAAGAGATCATCCTTCGCGAGGATCTGACAATCGATCTCACGGTCAAAAGCGAGCAGGTCCCCGATCCGCTGCAGGCAGGAGAAACCGGGATCGTCACTGTTCACTACGATGAGGAGAGAATCGCGGATCCTCCTTCGGAGAGTGATGAAAGCAAGCCAACGCGGATCAAGGAGAAGGCAGCGATCAGGGTGCATCGCCGCGAGTCGCCTCTGGTCGATCCCGACAGCAAGGAGCCGTATGTTCGGCTGGGTACGGTTGCACTTGACACCATGCAGGTCGCCGACGCCCGGCAATTTACATTCCTGCAGAAGTCGCTGCTCGCCGATACACCGTCGATAACCGTGGTGCCGAACAGTGTCAGGGCTGGCGATGACCTTGAGTTGACCGTGGGGGCGACCGACTTTGACCTGTCCAATCCCACGATGTCCGTGAGTCTGACGTCTCCACCCGGCGGCCCTGCTGCCTCAAACATCAGTGTCACGAAGGCTAACGTAGCCGCCAGCAGCATAACGCTTAAGTTCAAGATTCCCGTCACCGATCCGACGGGAACCTGGAGGTTGAGGGTTGCAGTCGGTGACAACGGTGCGGACGCGTTTCTGACAGTTCGCGCCGGGATGCAGCTGACAGGTTTTGAAGGTGTCGACCAACCAGCCGGCAACCCAATCTTCAAAATCAAAGGCGCCGGCTTCGAAGAGGTCATGTCGGTGCAGTTCAAGGACAATAGTGGGCAGTTTATGCCTGAGCTCCGGATTCCGACGGCAAACGTCGCCGTCGATCAAATCGTAATTTCGAAGAACGACATTCCGGCCGCCGCAATGAACGGCCAGGTCAAGGTCCACAGCGACAAGCAGGAGCAGACTCTTGACGTCATTCTGCCGCCAATCCTTACGCAAGTGCCGTTTAGCGGCCAACGGAATCATACCATCGACATTGTGGGAAGCAGGTTCGTTGTTGGCGACACGACGGTCACGTTCGCGGGCTCCGCTACGGCATCGCCAGTGGCAAGCCCTGCGCCGACTGACCAGAAGTTCACCGTGCGGGTTCCGAACACGGCAACAACCGGTAGAATTGTGGTCAAGACGCGCGGCGGAGCCGTGCAGTCAGACCACGATGTGACGGTGACGGATTAACAGCAGGGTTTCGGTGCCTCCCCGAAGCGGAGACGGTGCTCAAATCCCGATTGGTCGTAAGTGGTGAAGGGGAGGAGCAAGATGACGGCCTATCAACGATTGTTGCGGCTTCACGCTCTGATCGCCTGCCTTCTGTGCCTGTCGACCTCTGTTGCTCTGCCGCAGCCATCTGGAACGTTGTTCCAGCGGACCGCGACAGCCTCGGGTGCAGGCACACTGACAGTGGAGTTCGACGTTGTCGGGCCGGTCGAGGCCGGCACGCAAACCGAGCTGACGCTCGAAATCGGGCCGGAGGGGAACAATGGGCCCGCCAATCCTGTGCCCGCTCCGTCGCTTCCCGATACGGCCGCATTCACGGTCAGTACGGACAGGAGTGCCGGTTCGCAGCTGACATTTCCTCCCGCAGGTGGAACCAATCAGAATTTCGCAGGCAAGGCCGTCAGCCTGATCCGGCTCGATCCGAGCGACAGTCCAGCTCTCTATCGGCTGATCGTCGTGCACCCGATCGGAGTCCCAGGGGGAACACCGGAGAAGTGGAAGGTTGTCATCAGCGGCCTGCCGCAGGTGAAGACGCGTGCCATGGGTGCGATCAAGCAAGGCGTCTTCAGCGGCCAGATGCCGGTCGGGGCGTGCCAGACCTTGCCGGGGCAGTCGGGAACGGCGTTGCAGCAGCTCGTGACATTCCGGGGCGCCGCCAGTCCCGCGATCGGAATCGATATCGCCGGGCCGCGGGATCCGCTCACCCAGACGACCCTGCTGCTGGAATTCGGCCCGGAAGGCAATGCGCAGCTGAACCCGGTCCCTGATCCTGCGCTGCCGGACACGGCCAGGATGAGGATCGGCACGGGCGCCGCGAGTGTCAGCTTTCCGTTCGCCAACAGCGATGAGAATTTTGCAAACAAGGAGCTTCATCTCGTTCGGTTCGCTCCGGGACTCTATCTTCTGGTGATCAGGCACCTGGCCGGAATCCCGGACAGAACGACGGAGCATTGGAAAGTCGAACTCACCGGCATCCCCACGACGCTGCGTGCAATCGGTTCGGTCGAACAGGGCACGATCGCGAGCCTGGCGCCGGTCTTGCCCTGTCAGGACCCACCGCGGATCAGCGTTTCGCCATCATTGATCACGGGCGGCGAGACGCGCGACATCGTCGTATCAACGGGCTCGGAGGATTTCGACCTGTCGGGCGTCAGCGACGGCCAGCTGCGTTTCGATCCCCCGAACATTGTCACCAGGGCTGCCATCACCAATCGAAGCCCGAGATCGCTGACCGTGTCGGTGACCACGGCGGAGCTTGCGCAAACGCAGAGCGTGTCGTTGGTGGTCACTGCGAACAATGTCACCAGCCAGCCAACGACGTTCGACGTGGTGCCGAGGCCCGGCATCAGCGTCACGCCGTCATTCGTCATCGCCGATGGCCAGGCCACCCTCAACATCACGACCAGCTCGAACGTTTTCGACCTATCGAACGGCCGGGTCGAGATATCGCCTCCCAACATTGCAACCGGCATCACCGTGACCAGCGCAACTCCGAGTGCGCTGAGCGCGACCGTTACCCTGGCGGCGGTCGATCAACCGCAGAATCTGTCGTTGACCGTTGTCGCCAACAACGTCCGCAGCCGGCCGGCGACCTTTGTGGTCAGGCCAAGGCCGCGTATCAATCTTTCGCCGACAGCCGGCGTCGGTGCCGGGAGAACCAGGTTGACGGTTAGCACCACCGCGAGCGATTTCGACCTCTCGAACGTGCAGCCTGGTCAGATCGAACTCAGTCCTGGCATCGCCACGATTGCGAGTGTCAGCGGTCAAGGTCCAAGAACGCTGAATCTCGAACTCGACCTGACCGACGTCACGGCTCGACAAGACCTTGCGATCAGGGTCACCGCCGGTGGTGTGAGAAGCGAGCCCGCGACCTTTGTGATCACGCCGCGGCCGCATATCAGCCTTTCGGCTCCATCCGGTATCGGCCCGGGGCGGGTCAGGCTGACGGTCAGCACCACCGCGAGCGATTTCGACCTGTCCAACGTGCAGGCCGGTCAGATCGGCCTCAGTCCCGGCATCGCCACGGTCGTGAGCGTCAGCGGCCAGAGCGCAAGGACCCTCAATCTGGACCTCGATTTGGCGAGCGTCACCACGCGACAGAATCTTGAGATCAGGGTCACCGCCAACAACGTGACGAGTCACCCCGCGGTCTTTGTGGTCGTGCCGCGGCCAACCATCAGCGTCTCACCAACCTTCGTGCTTGATCAAACGACCGCCGCGACGGTCACCGTGAGCAGCGCCTCGACGGATTTCGATCTTTCGAGGGCCACGGTGGACATCAGTCCTTCCGGCGTCGCATCCAACATCGTGATCAGCGGCCAGAGCCAAAGGCAGCTAACCGTAACCTTTGCAGTGTCATCGGTCGCGGCGACGCAAGCGATGAGGCTCATCGCCACCGCAAACAATATCGCCAGCCAATCCGCAGCCTTTGAGATCCGGCAAAGGCCGGGCATTAGCATTTCGCCGGACAAGATGGACCAGCACACCAACGTACAGATGTCGATAAGATCAAGAGGGGGCCTCGACCTTTCCAATTTGACCTTGAACGATATCACCCTCAGCGGGCAGGGATTGGTCAACGCGCAACTCCTGCCGCTAAATTCAGGTGTCAGAGACGCGCGCACTTTTGAATTCGCTAGCGACCAAAACACAACAACCGGACCGTGGACCATAGTTGTAAGGGTTGGTGGCTCCAGTTTTTCAAATGGATTTTCTATACGACCCATGATCAATACGTGCCCGAATCCACAACAGATTTGTTGCAAGCCCGGGCCGACCAGTTGCGAATGTCGGTTTAACACCTGCTTGCAACAAGTTTGCGATCCCGGGCTGCACTGTTGTCGAATGTCTCCGAGCGGAACGTCTTGCCTGGATTGCAGGCGAGTGTGTCCGCCCCCACCACCATAGAAGTAGCAGAGCGCTTCACCCGTCAGAGCTGGTTGGCAGGAGGAGATTGGCAATGGTCGCTGGACTGCACAATTCGATACGCTGCATTGCTGTGCTGGTAGGCGTAAGCCTTTGCCTCTTGGGTGACGCGGCGACTGCACAGCCATCTGGAACGTTGTTGCAGCGGACCGCGACAGCCTCGGGGGCAGGCACGCTGACAGTGGAGTTCGACGTTGTCGGGTTGGTCGAGGCCGGCACGCAAACCGAGCTGACAATTGAGATCGGGCCGGAGGGGAATAATGGGCCGGTTGATCCTGTGCCCGCTTTGCCGCTCCCGGCTACGGCCGCGTTCACGATCAATACGAGCAGCAGTGCCAGTTCGCCGCTGACGTTTCCTCCCGCAGGTGGAACCAATCAGAATTTCGCGGGCAAGACCGTCAGCCTGATCCGGCTCGATCCGAACAACAGTCCGGCGCTCTATCGGCTGATCGTCATGCATCGGACTGAAATCCCCGAGGGAACGAGGGAAAAGTGGAAGGTGATCGTCAGCGGCCTGCCGCAGGCGAGGACCCGTGCGATGGGTGCGATCAAGCAAGGCGTCTTCAGCGGCATGATGCCGGTCGGGGCGTGCCAGACCTTGCTGGGTCAGTCGGGAACGGCGCTGCAGCAGCTCGTGACATTCCGAGGGGGCGCCAATCCCGCGATCGGAATCGATATCGCCGGGCCGCGGGACGCGCTCACCCAGACGACCCTGCTGCTGGAATTCGGCCCGGAGGGCAATGCGCAGCTGAACCCGGTTCCTGATCCTGCGCTGCCGGACACGGCCAGGATGAAGATCAGCACGAGCGGCGGGAGTGTCAGTTTCCCGTTCGCCAACAGCGATGAGAATTTTGCAAACAAGGAGCTTCATCTCGTTCGGTTCGCTCCGGGACTCTATCTTCTGCTGATCAGGCACCTGGCCGGAATCCCGGAGAGAACGACGGAGCAATGGAAAGTCGAACTCACCGGCATCCCCACGACGTCTCTGCGTGCAATCGGTTCGGTCGAACAGGGCACGATCGCGAGCTTGACGCCGGTCTTGCCCTGTCAGGATCCGCCGCGCATCAGCGTTTCGCCGTCATTGATCATGGGCGGCGAGACGCGCGACATCGTCGTATCGACGGCCTCGGAGGATTTCGACCTGTCGGGCGTCAGCGACGGCCAGCTGCGTTTCGATCCCCCGAACATTATCACCAGGGCGACCATCACCAACCGAAGCCCGAGATCGCTGACCGTGTCGGTGACCACGGCGGACTTTGCGCAAATGCAGGAGGTAAAACTCGCGGTCAGCGCGAACAATGTCACCAGCCAGCCCGCGACGTTCGACGTGGTGCCGAGGCCCGGCATCAGCGTCACGCCGTCATTCGTCATCGCCGATGGCCAGGCCACCCTCAACATCACGACCAGTTCGATCATTTTCGATCTATCGAACGGCCGGGTGGAGATATCGCCTCCCAACATTGCAACCGGTATATCCGTGACCAGCGCAAACCCGAGTGCGCTGAGCGCGACCGTTACTCTGGCGGCGGTCGATCAACCGCAGACTCTGTCGTTGACCGTTGTCGCCAACAACGTCCGCAGCCGGCCGGCGACCTTCGAGGTGAGGCCGAGGCCGCGCATCACCCTTTCGCCGACGTCCGGCCCCGGCACAGGGTCGGCGACCGTCGCGCCAGGGAGAGCGCGGACATTCAATGTCACGTCCTCGGAAGGTTTCGATCTGAGGGCTGCGGGCGAGCTAAAATTCACTCGCGCCGGCGCGTTGGATTCGGCCTTTTCGGGCTTTGCACTAGGCGATCGGACCGAGCGCAATGCCAGGCTCGTGTTCGACCTCGCGAGCGACGTCCCGGCCGGCGATCGGGAGCTAACGATCACGGCCAACGGCGCCATTGCGTCGGCCAGGTTTAAGGTGGTGACAATCGCAGTTGCTCAGGCCGCGGTGGCGCCGGGGCGATCACGCGTCTTGACCGTCAACTCGTCCGAGGGCTTCGATCTTAGAGCCGTTGTCGATCAGGATGTGAGGTTCACTCGCGCTGATACTGAGGATAGCGGAATATCCAACCTCGTCTTCAGCAATCGGACGGAGCGTAGCTTGACGCTTTCGTTCGACGTCGCGAGCGATGCTCCTATCGGAGATCGGGCTCTGTCGATCAGGGTGGGCGACGTCGAAGCGTTGACCAGGTTCAAGGTGGCGACAATTGGAGTTTCCCAGCCGGTTGTAGCGCCGGGGCGGCTACGTGAACTGACCATCATCGCGTCGGAGGGTTTCGATCTCCGGACCGCGAGCGCAGTCAAGTTTACGCGGGACGGAAGGCCGGATACGGACTTTTCCAGCGCTGCGTTCCGCAATCAGTCGGAACGTAGCCTGACGTTATCATTCGATGTGTCCGATGGCGCTTCGGCCGGCGACCGGGAGTTGACCGTCACAGCGAATAATGTCGACCTGGTGGCCAGATTCAGGCTGGTAACAATCAGCGCTGCTGCACCCGGCCTCGTCGCTGTGCCGAACTTCACCGACGCGGTCGTTCTGAGAATCGTTTCGTCGGAGGGGTTCGACCTATCGAACGTCGGGCAGGCAGCAGTCGATCCGGGTTCTGGGATTTCCGACGTCACCGTCAGAAATGCGATGGCCCGTGATCTCACTCTATCGCTTACCGTCGTATCCGACGCTCAGCCGGGAGACCGGGAACTGATCATCACGGCAAACCATGTTAGGGCTTCGGCCAAGTTCAAGCTCATACGATTGCAGCCCGATCCGGAAGAAATGGAGATCGACGACATCAAGGACGTGAAGATCACTGCGTCGGAGGGCTTCAGCTTCATGGGAGTGACCATCAATCAGGTGAGCGTCACCGGCGCTGGCGTTTTTCTGCAGCAGGTCAAGGATGCAACGGAACGCAACGTGGTCGTGCGGTTGAGCACCGTGCACAACGCTGTAGGGCCCGCCATCGTGACAATCAGGGCAAACGGCATCAGCGCGTCGACCCGCGTAGGCGTGAATGGGCCTCCCCCCCCAGTATGTCGAATCCCGGGTGAGACCTGCTGTGATGCCCAATGCACAGTCTGTGCGTCACCAAGTTTTCCGGAGGAATGTAGGCATCACAGATGACATCCGCTAAGCACTCGAAGTCGTGAGGGATGGTGATCATGGGTATTGCTCGTTGGCCGGGGTTTAGTCGCTCCGGTTGTCCTTTGCCTGTCAAGCTCGTGTGCCGGCGTTACGAGTTGCGGTCAACTAGCGCACGCATGTCCGCGATTCTGCGCGCCGAGGAGAGCGAACAATGACGACGTATCGACGCGTGTTGCAGCTGCACGCTCTTGTTGCCTGCCTTCTAAGTCTGTCGATTTCTGTTGCCCTCGCACAACCATCTGGAACGTTGTTGCAGCGGACCGTGACAGCCTCGGGTGCAGGCACGCTGACTGTGGAGTTCGACGTTGTCGGGTCGGTCGGGGCCGGCACGCAAACCGAGCTGACGCTCGAAATCGGGCCGGAGGGGAATAATGGGCCGGCCAATCCTGTGCCCGCTTTGCCGCTTCCAGCTACGGCCGTGTTCACGATCGGTACGAGCAGTGCCGGTTCGCCGCTGACATTTCCTCCCGCGGGTGGAACCAATCAGAATTTCGCAGGCAAGGCCGTCAGCCTG
Organism: Bradyrhizobium sp. 26S5; assembly: GCF_036923295.1. Taxonomy (NCBI): domain Bacteria; kingdom Pseudomonadati; phylum Pseudomonadota; class Alphaproteobacteria; order Hyphomicrobiales; family Nitrobacteraceae; genus Bradyrhizobium; species Bradyrhizobium sp. 26S5. The sequence goes on from NZ_CP145948.1 coordinate 4,148,621, forward strand.
ATCCGGCTCGATCCGAGCTACAGTCCGGCGCTCTATCGGCTGATCGTCGTGCACCCGACCGAAGTCCCCGACGGGACGAGGGAGAGGTGGAAAGTTGTCATCAGCGGCCTGCCGCAGGTGAAGACGCGTGCCATGGGTGCGATCAAGCAAGGCGTCTTCAGCGGCCAGATGCCGGTCGGGGCGTGCCAGACCTTGCCGGGGCAGTCGGGAACGGCGTTGCAGCAGCTCGTGACATTCCGGGGCGCCGCCAGTCCCGCGATCGGAATCGATATCGCCGGGCCGCGGGATCCGCTCACCCAGACGACCCTGCTGCTGGAATTCGGCCCGGAAGGCAATGCGCAGCTGAACCCGGTCCCTGATCCTGCGCTGCCGGACACGGCCAGGATGAGGATCGGCACGGGCGCCGCGAGTGTCAGCTTTCCGTTCGCCAACAGCGATGAGAATTTTGCAAACAAGGAGCTTCATCTCGTTCGGTTCGCTCCGGGACTCTATCTTCTGGTGATCAGGCACCTGGCCGGAATCCCGGACAGAACGACGGAGCATTGGAAAGTCGAACTCACCGGCATCCCCACGACGCTGCGTGCAATCGGTTCGGTCGAACAGGGCACGATCGCGAGCCTGGCGCCGGTCTTGCCCTGTCAGGACCCACCGCGGATCAGCGTTTCGCCATCATTGATCACGGGCGGCGAGACGCGCGACATCGTCGTATCAACGGGCTCGGAGGATTTCGACCTGTCGGGCGTCAGCGACGGCCAGCTGCGTTTCGATCCCCCGAACATTGTCACCAGGGCCGCCATCACCAATCGAAGCCCGAGATCGCTGACCGTGTCGGTGACCACGGCGGAGCTGGCGCAGACGCAGCCGGTCACGCTGGTGGTCAGCGCGAACAATGCTACCAGCCAGCCAACGACGTTCGACGTGGTGCCGAGGCCCGGCATCAGCGTCACGCCGTCATTCGTCATCGCCGATGGCCAGGCCACCCTTGATATCGCGACCAGCTCGAACGTTTTCGATCTGTCGAACGGCCGGGTCGAGATATCGCCTCCCGACATTGCAACCGGCATCACCGTGAACAGCGCAGGCCCGAGTGCGCTGAGCGTGACCGTTGCCCTGGCGGCGGTCGATCAGCCGCAGAACCTGTCATTGACCGTCACCGCCAACAACGTCCGCAGCCGGCCGGTGACCTTCCCGGTCAGGCCAAAGCCGCACATCAGCATCAAGCAACCATTCGTTCTCGACGGGCCCAGTCGCAGTCTCACGGTCACGACGAACTCCACCGATCTCGATTTTTCGCAACGAGCGACGGCCGACATAGCTCCCTCGAGCCTCGCCACAAATGTCAAGGTTACGATCAAGAGCTCGCAGGAGCTGGAGCTGGCCTTCGATCTGGCGGATCGGGACCAGGCGGAGTCGGCGACGCTGACCGTGTCCGCCAACAATGTCACCAGTTACCCGGTGACCTTCGAAGTCCGGCCACGTCCACGTATCGTTCTCGACCCAAACAGGCTGCGGGCCGGGACGTCGCCGCGAGTGACGATAAAATCAATCGGCGGCGTCGATCTGCGCAGTCTGACGCCCCAAAACCTGACTTTCAGCGGTAGCGGCGTTTCCGCGGTTCGCGTCACTCAGGCCACGAAGACGAGTGCTCTTTTGACTTTCAGTCTCGACTTGAATGCCCAAACAGGAGCGCAGACGCTCACCCTTACAACGAGTGATCAGAACGTGGCTGCAGGCTACTCAGTCATGCGGCCGCCTCCGATTGTTGCGGAGCAATGCGGGCCTGGACTGCATTGCTGCAGGCGAGGCTCGGGGGGGTGCGTTTGCCGCCGGTTTTGCGTTTTCCTGCCACCGATACCGAAGCCACCGATACCGGGACCAGGCCGATAGGCCCTGGGTAAAGCCGCGCAGCAAACTCGCAGGCTGCGATTTGCGCGCCGAGGGTGAAAGGACAAGCAATGTCGGCGACCGCGGTCCGTACCGACGCCAAGCTCGAGGCCAGGCAGCCTGATCCGCTGCTTCGTGCCGGCGCGGTACCGGTCAGGGCCGGGCTGCTACGGCGGTTGTCGCCCGATATGTCGCCCGCCGATGCGGTCGCGTTGCTAACCGAACAGGTGAACGGGGACAACGCATCCGCGTCACGCCGAGAGATCCTGAGTCAAATTCAGCAGACCTACGGCAACCGCTACGCCAGCATTGTGATCGCCGAACTTCGTGCGCGGGAAGCCGGCAAGACCGGCCGGTCAACGGCCGAGCCGCCGGCACACAAGGCGTCGCAAGGAGCCGGTGGGCCGACCAAGGTCCAGGCGGCCGTGAGCCGCATGATCGATTCCGGCGCCCATACGCCGGTGGTCGTGTCTCGCCAGCCGGCGGCCAGCAACCATCTCGCATCATCCGGAACGGCCGCGTTTGCCGCATGCGCGTCACTCCATGCGTCCCCGTCCTCGATAGCAGTGCCATCGGCAACATCGATCGCACGTGTGCCGGAGCACGGCCAGGTTGGCGGTGGCTCGGGCTCGTTGAAGATCTCGTCGCCCCACGATCCGGCCGAACGCGAGGCAACTGCCGTCGCGGCGCAGGTCATGCGTAGCGAGCTGCCGGCCGCTGCGCAAGTGGGCGGTTCCGCGTCCGTGGGACTTCAACGCGATGCCGAGTCCAAAGGCGAAGCCCGTGCGCCCGGAGAGACCGGGCTCGTGCTCGGGGCCGAGATCGCCCGTCAGACAAGCGGCGGTTCACCGCTGCCGTCGACGGTTCGCGGGTTTATGGAGCCGCGGTTTGGCGCCGGCTTCGGAAACCTGCGCATTCACACGGGATCGGCGGCCGCCGGGTTGAGCGCCCGGCTCGGGGCCAAAGCATTCACGGTCGGGCAGCACGTCTTCTTCGGCCACAACCAATATCAGCCGGACAGCACCGGGGGGCGTGAGCTCATTGCCCATGAGCTGACGCATACGATGCAGCAGGGGGCCGCAGTTCGCCGACAGGACGGGCTCCCGGCTATTCCAGGCCTCTCCGATGTGTTGCCGTCTGCGGACACGTTGGCGATGACCGCGATACGGACGGCTGCGCCGGCGCTCGAACCCGTCATTCGGGGCGGGGCCAGCGGATTCACCGAGTGGCTGAAGGATCGTGCCGCATCGGCGGTCGAGGGGATGTTCACGGCGGTGATGGCACCGGTGCGAACGATCACCGGCGCCGGCCAGCAACTCTCGGCCCGGTTTGCACCGATGCTTGAAGAAGTGCAGACCGCAGCTGCGCAGATCGCGCAGAACGATTGCACGCCGTTGCGGAGCGCTGCCGAAAAGCTCGAGAAGACTGCAGGACGCCTGATCACGCCGATCGTCGAGACGTTGCAGCCGGTCGTCGTAGCGATCAAAGGCTTCTTGAGTGGCGTTTGGGACAAGTTCGGCTCGCCGATCTGGGAATGGATCAAGCAGTACGCCGCCGATCAGTGGGAGATGATCAAGAACGTCGCGGGGCTGGTGCAGAGCGCCGCCAAGTGGCTGTGGGACAACACGAGCGCAATCCGGGCCGTTTACGCCGAGGCATGGAATTGGCTGAAGAACAAGCTTGGGATCGGCGAAGGGCCGGAGGGACAGGACGGCATCCTGCAATGGGTCGAGGGCAAGCTGGATGCGGCCTGGAGCGCGATCAAGGTCAAACTCGAACCGTTCAAGGCCGAGTTGACGGCGATCGGGCTCGCGGTTGGCGGGGTCGCGCTCGCGCTATCGCCGGCAGGACCGATCATGGCGGTCGGAGGCGCGATCGTGGGAATCGTGCAAGGGCTAAGATGGATCCATGCCAACTGGGGCAAGGGCAACATCATCGTCCAGGCGCGAACCTACATCGAGGCCACGCTGATCCCGCCGTTGTTGGGCGCGGCCCGGAATTTGGGCGGCGCCGTCACTGGTATGGCCAACTCCATCAGCGCCGCGCTCGGCAACCTCGCCGCAGGGCTGGTGCGTTCGGTCGGGGTCCTTGGCGGATCGCTGCTGGCCTTTGCGGTGTCGGCTGTGCAGTGGATCGCCGATCAGGCCAACGCGCTTGCGACCTGGGCGAGCGCGCAACTCGGGCAGATCGCCGTGTGGCTCAGCGAGGCGCTCAACGGCCTGCAGGCGTTCCTCACCGGTGTCATGGAATTCCTCCGCCGGGTCGGCGAGGTCGTCCTCGACATATGGGGACTTCCGGTTCTGCTGGCAGAAAAAATCTGGAACTGGGTACCGGCCTGCATTCGCGATCCGATCGTCGACTTCCTCGGCCCGATCATTCTGCGACAGATCGAGCTCTTCCAGGAATTGGCGAAGGACAGCGAAGCCTGGCAGAAGACCAAAGCCGAGGTCGGCAGGATCGTCAGGCTGGTCTTCCACGACCACGACTTGATGGGCGCGATCAGAGCGACATTTCATCTGATCCTGCGCGTATTCAACCTGCCGCCCGATCTTGTCGTCACGGTCGTTCAAAAGGCCGAAACCGCCTGGGACATCATTGTCAAGAAGCCGCTCGACTTCATCAAGAACACGGTGCGCGCGGTCGGCCTCGGGTTCAAGGGCATCTGGGATGACAAGATCGAAAATTTGAAGCTTGGCCTCCAGGGCTGGCTCCTTGGGCAGATCGAGGAGAAGAACATTGTCGTGCCGACCAACTGGAGTGAGCCTCGGCAACTCTTCGAGTTCGTGCTGAGCGTGCTCGGTCTTTCAGTCGACCACGTTTATGAGCTGCTCAAGACAAGATTCCCCGGACCCGCGATCGACAAGATACGGAGCACCATCAGAAAGGTGGCTGGCGTCATATCCTGGGTCAACGAGGCCATCGACACGACCAGGTCGCCACGCGAGAACGCGCTCGGCATGATCAATCAGGCCAAGGATTTCGGAAAGACCATCCTGACCGGCATCGCCGAATGGGTCGCCGGGAAGGTCGCAGAGGAAGTCGCGATCATGGCGGCCTCCGCCGCCGCCAGCGCGGGTCTCTCCGAAGTCGCCGACGTCGCGCGACGCATCTACAAGGCCATGGTAGCGGCGGCGCGCTATGCCCGGCCCATTCTCGACATGGTGGACCGTGCGTTGGACAATGTGACGGACCTTGCCGTCGGCGCCGTCGGAAAGGTTGGTGTCGTCTTCGAGAAGATCCTGCAGCGGGGAATGCCGGTGGTGATCGGATTCCTGGCCTATCAGGTCGGGCTTGGCGGTGTCGGTGCGGCCATCCGCGGGATCATCGATGCGCTACGCCACAAGGTGGATGCCGCCATTCTCTGGATGATCGACAAGATCAAGGGCGGGCTCGATTGGCTGGTCGGGGCGGCAAAGGCGGGCGTGGAAGCCGTCACTGAATGGTGGAGCAGGAGCGTCAGTTTCGCGGATCGTAAAGGCCACCCGCATAAAATATTCTACTCGGGTCATGGTGCAGGCGCCCGACTGAAGATTGCGAGTACGGAGGTTTTCACCGAGGAGTTTCTCGCTCGGATAGATCAGATATTTGCCGCAGATCCCGCAGCGCGGGAGTTCGGTGAGCCGAAGCGTCAATCGTGTCAAAATTCTCTTCGAAGGCTCGAGTACCTCAAATCCCAGCTGGAACTGGCGACGAGAACCAGGAGCCCCTCGCTGGAGTATCTTCAAAGAGAACACAAGGAAGAGATGGTACGGCTCTCAGCCTTCACGCGACTTCTCATGGATATTCTCCCGGAAAATGCCGCTACTCTGCCTGTGAAGGTTGGTGACCGCGTGACCATCCCATACAAGGAGACCGAGCGTATGGGCAGAATTCTTGCCACGAGTACGCAGCGCGTGCAGTACTCTGTCGACGCAGTTGCAGGGCAGCTTCAGATATCGTCGGACGAATTTCGAGAGAAGTGGAAGGCCGGCATCATTCGTGAGTACGTCGAGGAAGGTCTGCGCGAAAAATACCTCGGAGACACCCCGGGCAAAGCGGACAAAACCGGAAGGGATCTGATTGACATAAAATACAAGCCTGAAAAAAAGTATGAAATTCGCGATGGAGCTCCGTATGTCGAATGGCGGCCTGGTTCATGGCATCCATTATCCGACTGCGACATGAGCCATGAGCCGCTCGATGCGGTTGATTACTGGAATAACATTGGTCGGCATACTGGTGCGCGCTCTGAAGCCGTTCGAGCCTGGATGCTAGACTATAAGAACTATATTCTTGAACCCTCGGTGGAGAATCGGAGGCGTGGCGCACGAGCCAAGAGCAAATACCTGCCACCTACGAGATGAGTGCCATGATAGTAACTCTGGGAGTGCTCAGGGGTGACGACAATGACTAGTCGGTTGATGAAGGAGGTCGACCTGGGTTCCGTTTATTTTCCAACGGGCCGGGTATGTTGTTGTGATCCGTTTCTCAGCGCTGATGTCGCTCCTTTCAACTACACAATCGCTCCGGGACACTATCCGGTACGGATCACAAGAACTCATGTCGGTGATTGGGGTTGGCGCAATGCGGCGGCCAGTATGGTGATCGCCGACGTGCTGCCCGACAACTCCATTTGCGCGACGTACCTGCGGGATAACGAAAGTGTTTCTGGATTTCGAGTTGAATCAGGCTTGGCGTGCTTCATGGACGAGAGCACCCGCGAGTTTTTTTCTCGTATCGTGGCCGAGTTCCACAACAGGGACGCAAAAGCGAATTACTACGATGACGTGCTCGCAGCGGAGTTTGCAAGAAATGCCGACGCTGACGAACGAGATCAACTTGGAAGCTGGAACATTCACTTTCCGCTTGAAGGCGATCCAAGAAACATTGCGATGTTTGCAAGTGGCCTGGGAGACGGACAATATTCCGCTGAATGGATGTTGAAGAACGATGTCTTATGTAAACTCGTCGCCGACTTCAAGATACTGGAAAACGATGTTGCTGTCTGAGGGGCGGCGCAACGCTACTGCGTGAGTTGCTGCGATTGCCTAGCTTCGAAGGAACTGGAACTCCAGTCAGCGTGGTGGGGCGCAGGGCAATGCGTGGCATTGCCGTGATTTCGAGCGTCGTCCCATTCCTCGATCGCCGACAACGCGCGCTAGTACCTTCAGCCGGGGTTCGGCATCGCTGCGACTGCGGCGATAGCGTGGGGGGACGGCTACTGTTTAACAGCGCGAGACCTTTCCTGGACGGCGCCGGGGACGGAAGGTTTGTTCCTGATCCGTGATGGTATCGGAAGCTCTATTTCAGTGCGAGCCGTGTAAGCCTCGATAACGGGTGCGGCGTGCCATTCGGTCGATAGAATTCGATAGGTTGCGGAATTGCCAGCGCTTCGCGCGGAACAGTTTGCTCTGTGAACTCATGACCAAAAAATTGCGGCGGGTATACCGTCGGGGATTCGTCCGTCAGGCGTCAAATTTGTGTATGCAAATCAGCGACGAAACACCGTCAGGAGTGATGGAGTGGGAGTAGGCGATCAGCTGCAATCGCGCAGCGTGGGGTGGGGTCTTGTGAGGACTGTCCTCGGCAGTTTTCATTCCGCGGGTGACCCGAGCTGTGCGTCCACTCAACTTGATCGAGCTCCGCAATTCCATCTCGCATCCGCGGGCAGGGTATTGTAGCGCGTTGCAGCGTAGAGAAGGGCAGAAAGCTTTATTGCCTGAGGCAACGATTGAACCGGCACAGAGCTCGACGGGGTGGCTCTTTCGACGTTGACAATCGGGTTTGCGAGGTTTAAGCCGGACAACGTGCGAGGAGCGCACGAAAAATTCCAACGACGTAGCTGGGCATCTGGTCTTGGCGCGTCGTTTTTGCGTTTTTAGGAACAATCAATAGTCCCAAGCTGGTGCTCGGCTCAAAATTCGGAGCGGGACACCATGAGACGCGTTTTTTTAGGTATCTGTCTTTCTGCTGCAGCTGCGCTGCTGGCCGGTGAGCCGGCCCAGGCCCAGACCAGGATCGGCGCTATTTTCGACCTGACCGGCGGCCTGAACATCTATGGCATTCAGCAGAACAATGCGCTGAAACTGGCGGTCGAAACCATCAATGCAAAAGGCGGCGTGCTCGGAAAGCCGATCGAGGTTGTCGGCTACGACGCGCAGTCGGAGCTGAGCAAATACACCCAGTATGCGAACACCGCGGTGTTGCGGGATCGTGTGAGCGCGCTGTTTGCCGGTCTCACCAGCTCGTCGCGCGAGGCGATCCGGCCGATCGTCCGCAAGGCCAACATCCCTTACTTCTATGGATCACTCTATGAAGGCGGTGCCTGCGACAAGCAGACCTTCGTCACGGGACCGTCGGCCTCGCAGCAATTGTCGGTGCTCATCGACTGGGCGGTGAAGAAATACGGCAAGCGGATCTACGTCATGGCGCCCGACTACAATTTCGGGACGATCTCGGCGCACTGGGTCAGGGAGTATGCAAGGAAAGCCGGCGCGGAAGTTGTCGGCGAGGACTTCCTGGCGCTGACAGTTACCGACTACGCACCGACCGTCCAGAAGATCCAGTCTGCCAGGCCTGACTTCGTCGTCGCGCTGCCGGTCGGTGCCAACCAGACCGGCTTCCTCGAACAGTTCGCCGCTGCCGGCCTCAAGGACAGGATCGGCGTCGTCTCGACCAATTACGGCTCGGGCAACCAGCAGGTCGTGGTGTCGCCTGCCGCCGGCAAGGGCCTCATCGCGGACCAGGGCTACTTCCAGGTCGTCGACAACCCGGCGAATGCCGAGTTTCTGAAGCTGTGGAGGGCAAAATACGGCAGCGACACGCCGGTCATCTCGGAAGCTGTCGACATCTGGAACGCCGTGCATCTGTGGGCGGCAGCGGTCAACAAGGCCGGGGCGGCCGAGACGGCTCCGGTCATCGCTGCGCTCGAGAGCGGGCTGAGCTTCGAGGCACCGAACGGCACCGTGAAGCTCGAGCCGAAGTCGCACCATCTGCGCCAGAACATCTACATCGTCGAGGGCGACGACAGGCATGGCTTCAAGGTCGTTGAGACGTTCAGGGATGTCGCGCCGGCCTATGAGAACGAGAAGTGCGACCTGGTCGCAAACCCCACGCTCGCCCAGCATTTTGCACCGGAGAGCAAGTAGACGTCGAGGGGCGCGCACCATCAACGCGCGCGCCCCGTCGTTGGAGGAAGGGGTGATTATGGAACTGGATTACCTGGCAACCGTGTTGCTGTCGTCGTTGTCGAGCGCGTCGATCCTCTTGATTGCGACAATTGGCCTTGCGGTCGTATTCGGGTTGATGGGGGTTATCAATCTTGCGCATGGTGAGTTTCTGATGATCGGGGCCTATGCAGCCCTGACGGCCACGCGATACGGAATCCCGTTCATCTTCGCGATCCCGATTGCCGTTCTTGTCACCATGGCCATCGGTGCGGCTGTCGAAGTGCTGATCATCCGCCGTCTCTACGGCCGCCTGTTTGACACGATGCTGGCGACCTGGGGCCTCAGTATCGCGTTCTATCAGCTTGCGGTCATGATCTTCGGTACGGTTACGCCGGGCATCGGTATGCCGCAGTACAGCCTGAAGATCGGCAACTACAGTCTCGCTGGCTATCCGCTTCTGATGATCGGCGTCGCCGTGCTCGCAACGCTTTTCGTCTACGTCCTCATGACGCACACTGTGTACGGCATGAAGGCGCGCGCAGCGATCCAGATGCCGGAGATGGCACGCGCAATCGGCATTGAGTCGTATCGCGTCAATACGCTCACGTTTGCGATCGGATGCGGCCTCGCGGGTTTTGCAGGTGCCGTTCTGCTACCGATCGTGCCGGCGACCCCCTCCATGGGCTTTGCCTTTGTCATCAAGGCGTTTCTTGCCGTCGTGGTGGCTGGTCCGGTGACGCTAACCGGCAGCGCGCTGACAGCGATCGGGCTCGGCGGTGGTGCCTCCATGACGGCGAGCTTCCTGACTTCGGTGGCAGGCGACGCCTTCTTCTTTCTGATCACTGCGTTCCTCCTCTGGCTTTATCCGCTCGGGATAACGGCCAGGTGGCGCAGCAAGATGTGAGACGGGCCATGAATCTGTCCTTGAAAGAACCGCGTATATCGACCCTGGCGATACCAGCTCAGAATCAGGTCCGGACGGCACAGGAAGTGGGTTGCGATATGGGGCTGTCCGAAAAAATCTACCGGAACGCCGGCCTGATCTTTCCGCTTCTGGCGACGGGCGGGGCACTCACAGCCGCAGGCTTCATTGATCCCTATCTGGCATACGTTGCTACGTCCTGGGTGATCTTTGGTTTGCTCGGTCTCAGCCTTGATCTTGTCTGGGGGAGAGGCGGCCTGCTGTCTCTTGGACAAACCGCCTTCTACGGTCTCGGCGGCTATTTCGGCAGCATAATTGCCATCAACATGGCGCCACTGACGGGCAACACGCTTGTCTGGAGCCTTCCGGCTGGCGCCATCTTCGGTGCTGCCAGTGCGGCTGCACTCGGTTCGATTATCTTCCTTGCGCGCATGGGACCGTTGCAGGCGACGATCCTTTCCTACACTTTTACGCTGCTTTTGTGGTCGCTGACGCAATCTTTCAAGATCACAATCGGGCACGCGGTGGTCGGCGGCGATAATGGCCTGTCGAACATCCCGGGCGTGGTACCCGGATTCGGGCAAGGTGTGGAATCCGCCGGTCCCGTCGGCGTGTTCGTCACGGTCGTTATTGTGGCAGCCGCAATTTACTTCCTGTGCTGGTGGCTGATGCGCGGTACGTTCGGCCGCGTCATCGACTGCATTCGAATTGACCCGCAGAAGACGGAACTTCTCGGCTACGATATTCGCAAATATCAGGTCGCCAGTTTCTCCCTCGCAGGAGCAATTGCCGGGCTCGCAGGCGCGATGTTCGGGGCCTGGGCCAATTACCTCAACCCGTCGATTTTCTCGGTTCAGGAAGCGCTCCTCGTGCCGATCTACGTCCTGGTCGGCGGTCTGGGTACGCTGGCGGGGGCCTTTGTCGGTGCTTTCGCGATCGGTGGCCTGTCCTACTACCTGGGCGGCGGGGCCGTCGGCGGCCAGACGACGCTGATCCTCGGCATCGTCCTGATCCTGCTGGTTCTCTTTCTGAAGAACGGTCTGGTAGGCGCTGTAGGCGAGCTTTGGCGAAGAACGCTTCCGGACCCGAATGCGGCAGCCCGCGACGCCGGCGCCGTTTTAATTGATCCCGCTGTGCTGGAAGGCATTCTTGCTGAAGCCGAGGAACAGGCGGGGCCGGCAAAGCGTCTTGCGACCGTCGATCTCTACAAGCACTTCGGTGGCGTCATCCCGGTCAACAAGGTAGCGCGCACCTTCGAGCCCGGACGACCATATTCGCTGATCGGGCCGAATGGCGCGGGAAAGAGTTCGTATCTGAAGGTCTGCGTCGGCATCTACATGCCCGAGGCCGGATCAGTGACGGTCGGCGACGTGGATGCGACGAACGCGCCGATCTTCGAACGCGTTCGTCAGGGTGTCGGCGTGAAGAACCAGAAGCCACAGATATTCGGCGAACTGACTGTGGACGAGAACCTGTCAATTGCTGCCTTTGCCCGTACTCGCGACCGGCAGGCAGCGGCTGATGTGAGCCGCCGGATACTTGCCATGCTGGGTTTCGAACGGCAGGCAAAAGTCCAGGCTTCGGCGCTCTCACACGGACAGCAACAATGGCTGGACATCGGCATGGTGCTTTGTCTCGCACCCCGCGTCGTACTGCTCGACGAGCCGGCGGCCGGTATGACAAATGAAGAAACACGCGAGCTCTCGTCTCTCGTTCGGACCCTTGCACGGCACACGACTGTGATTGTCGTGGAGCACGATATGGAGTTCGTCAGGACTCTCGAAGGTCACGTCACGGTGCTTCACCAGGGGCAGGTCTTCGCAGAAGGCGACATAGCTGCACTGCGCACGGATGATCGCGTTCTCGACATCTATCTCGGGAGGCGCGAGCATGTTTAGGGTTGTCAACGCGACCGGCGGATACGGGAAGACTGTCATTATCCGTGACGTCTCGATCACGGTAGAGAAGGCCGAGATCGTTGCATTGCTGGGGCGCAACGGCGTCGGGAAGTCCACTCTGATGCGTTTCGCCATGGCCCTGATCCCGGCATTTTCGGGCCATGTCGAGATTGATGGCCATAGCGTGCCAGAATCGCCTGCCAGGCGCGCGAAGGCGGGCGTCGGCTATGTGCCGCAAGGCCGGTACGTCTTCCCCCGAATGACAGTTACGGAGAATATCGCAGTCGCGGCTGAAACCAATGGCCACAGCGGCCGCGTGGCGGTGGAAACTGCCCTTCGGGAATTTCCGATGCTCCGCCCGAAGGCGGATGATCTTGCCGGCGGCCTGTCTGGCGGGCAGCAACAGGTGCTGGCTCTTGCCCGCGCAATGGCGACCGGGCCGAAGATCCTGCTCCTCGACGAGCCTACCGAGGGGGTCCAGCCATCAATCATCGACGAGATGGCCGGTATCCTGAAGCGCATAAACCGCGAGCGCGGGGTTGCCATTCTGGTCGCAGAACAGGATCTCGATTTCTGCCTGTCGATCGCTACGCGTGCCTACGTCATGGAGAAAGGCAGTGTGCGGCTCAAGACTGATCGCGAGAGTTTGCGGACCGACAGGAAACTGCAGCAACAATTGCTCGGAGTGTGACCATGCGCGAAATGTCCGGATCCATGTCAACAGGATTGACCGAGGAGCAGCATGAGCAAGTCGCCGCGACCCTGAAGCGAATCCGCGAAGGCCTTGACTGCGCAGATCGCCTGATCGGGGCCGAACCAGCTCACTTCTTTATTCCCGGAACACAGGACGCGACGCAATCGTGATGCAGACCCTTACCCAACAGATCGAAGCGCTCGCGTCCGGCGTCAGTTCGCCTTCGAAACTCGCCGCCGGCGCCCTCGATCTGGCGGCGCGACATTCCGATCTTAATGCTTTCGTAGCCCTCGATCCTGACCTTGTCATGAGGCAGGCGAGGGCGGCCGACGAGCGGCGGCAAGGCGGCATGCCCGCGAGCCCGCTCGACGGGGTGCCGATCGCCATCAAGGATAACTACCTCACCAAGGACTATCCGACGACCGCCTGCTCCATGGCATTGCCGCTGGAGCGTCAGGGGCGGGACGCCACGATCGTTGCAAATCTTCGCAAGGCGGGAGCGGTGATCTTTGCGAAGACCAACATGCATGAGTGGGCATATGGCGCGACAAACTCGGCCTCCAGCTTCGGCGCGACCCGCAATCCCCGCAACCGTGATCACATTACGGGAGGCAGCAGCGGCGGCTCCGGCGCCGCAGTCGCGGCCGGTATCGTTGCAGCTGCACTCGGCAGCGACACTGGAGGTTCGATCCGTATTCCGTCCGGAGCCTGTGGAATCTACGGCTTCAAGCCGAGCTATGGCCGGGCCTCCCGCCATGGGGTTCTTCCACTTAGCTGGTCCCTCGACGCCCCGGGGCCGATCACGGCGGCACTTGACGATATCATCCACCTGATGCCGTTCATCTGCGGCGAGGACGCGAACGATCCCGCCACCTTGCGGTCTCCCGCTTTCGGACCTGTCGGACGCCTCGACAGGCCTCGGCTGATCAATCTGGCTGGCGAGGGGCTGGAGCGCTCCGATGATGTTGACCGAAGCTTCCTGTCGGCGCTTCGACACTCGGGAGCCGACGTTACCAATCGCGAGCTGGAGGGGGTTTCGTCGTACTTTGCAGCGTGGGAAGCGATCCTCCATTGCGAAGCATCTTCATATCACGCTGAGCTCCTTGCCCGAAATCCGTCAGGGTTCAGCGCCCTGACCAGGGCACATCTCGAGGCCGGAACCCGGATCTCCGGCGTCGAGCTGTTGAAAGCCCAGCGAATTCGTGGCCAACTCACCACGCAGCTGAACAGTCTTGGTGACTGGGATGCGCTCGTGCTTCCGACCTTGCCGGTCGTTGCTCCGAAGATCGGGGACGACTGGCAAAGCTTCGGCGGCCGGCGGGTTACGACGCAGGATAGCATGACCTGGTTCTGCTGGATTGGAAACTTGGCCGGGCTTCCCTGCATTTCGATCCCGTGCGGAAGTTCGTCCGAAGGACTGCCCGTCGGCATGATGTTGATGGGACGGTATGGTCAGGACGAACGTCTTCTGGCCGTTGCACGCTGGATGGATCGACGGATCAACATGGACGCATGACGATGGACGGAGAGACGGTCAAACTGGGCGTCCTGTTCTCGCAGAGCGGGCCGATGGCTGTGACAGAGAACGCGAATATTGAAGGCGTTCTCATTGCCTGCGATGAGATCAACGCAAGAGGGGGCATTAATGGCCGGCCTCTCGAGCCGGTAATTGCCAATCCGGCCGGCGATGACCGGCGATATGAGGAGTTGGCTACCGATCTCCTGCTGCGTCAGCGTGTCCGTGCAATTGTGGGGTGCTGCCTGTCGACCAGCCGAAAGAAGGTCTTGCCTGTCGTCGAGCGCTATAACGGCGTGTTGCTGTATCCATCTGTCTATGAGGGCTTCGAGTATTCCCCCAACGTGATTTACGGAGGGGCCGTTCCGAACCAGGTGATTGTCCCGCTGCTGGAGTATCTATTCGCCAGTTTTGGGAAGGATGTCGGCCTGATCGGATCCGATACACTGTACGCGCGTGAGATCAACCGCATCGTCAAGGAGTTTCTCACCGAGAGTGGCGGAAAGGTCGTCGGGGAGGTTTACCTTCCTTTCGCGACCACAAGGGAACGCTTTGAGCCGTTCCTTGAGCAACTCGTTGCGAAGGAACCGCAAGCGATCATTTCAACCGTCGTCGGCGAAGACACCGTCGTCCTGTACGAGGCCTTCAACAAGGTCCGGCAGGGACGCAACGTTCCGATCGCTTCGCTCACCACAACGGAATCAGAGCTGGGCAGCATGTCGCCCGAGGCGCGTGTGGGCCATCTTTCCGCATTGACCTATTTCGGCTCGCTGGACACGCCTCAGAACCCGGAGTTCGTCGCCGCCTACCAGAAGCGATATGGCCTCGACAAGGTGCCGGGTGTCTACACAGAGGCCGGCTATGCGCTCGTTCACATGTTTGCAGATGCAGTGAGGCAGGCCGGAGACTCCGATAGCGAATCCATCCTTCCGATCCTGTCCGGCGCCGTATTCAGGGGGCCTGCGGGGGACAAGGTGATCGATCTCGACAATAACCACTTCCTGATGCGTCCGATGATTGGCAGGGCTTCCGAGAACGGCAGCTTCGAGATTGTGTGGAAGAGTGCAGGGGCTGTTCGGCCAGATCCCTATCTGATTTCGTACGATCGTTCCCTGGTCGCGTGAGGCTTGAGGATGAGCGACCGCATTTCACTGAACGACCAGGACCTGCTTCGGCGGTTGCGCCGGATGCGGGTCCTCGTCATTCATCCTGACGATGAGGAACGCGCACTGTTTCTCGCGCACATAAAGCGCATCGGCTGCCAGGTCGAGGGCGTCTGGCCCCCGCCCGAGACATTGCCTTCCTATGTTGATGTCGTCCTGTTCCTTGTAAATCCGGGCCGCGACGGGAAGACCCCGGGCTGGATGACCATGTCTGATGCCGTCGCAAGAATAGGCATCATCGCGTACGAGACGCCGGAGATACTCAGCGAACTTCATAGCCTGAATGTCCACGGCGTAATCTCCAAGCCGATCCGCATCTTCGGCATCCTGGCGGCACTAACCACTGCGGTCAGTCTCGCCAGTCACGAAGCGCGCCTGAAGCAGCGTATCAAGTCTCTGGATGAGACCCTGAAGGCGAGACGGAAGATCGAGAAGGCTGTCGAGATACTGACCACCACGCGCAATATCCCGCACGAAGAAGCCTATCGCCGGCTGCGGGAGAAGGCGATGAACTCGAACACGACGATCGCACTGGTGGCAGAGGCGATCATCGCATCAAGCGACATCTAGACGCTGGTGGATCCTCGACTCCTGTTTTGGCTCCGGTTCGTCAGCGCTGCGCAGCCCGGCGCGCTACGCTTTTCCGTGGTGCGTCGAGGTCAACTGCCTTGCGGACAAAAGTCATGGATGCGTCAAGCTCCTTGCCGTCGCGTCCCTGCAGTGAAAGCCTCGGCACGCGTTTACCGCTCGCTTTCTCCGTAAGGATCGAATGGCGTTCCGCCTTGCCGAAGCAGTGGTCCTCGGCCCATTGCCGCAGGCTCACAGTTACCAGAAAGAGATCCCGGCCCTTTCTTGTCAGCACATACTCCTGGTAGCCGCCTTCGTCGGAGACCGGGGCCGTTTCCAGAACATCGATCGAGACCAGATGTTTGAGACGGGCAGTCAGGATCCCTTTCGAGATTCCAAGACTCTTCTGGAATTCAGTGAATCGCCGGACTCCGTCGAAAGCGTCCCGGATGATCAGCAGGGACCACCAGTCACCGATTTCGTCCAGAGCCCTGGCTACCGGACATTCCACGTCCCCGAGACTCGTTCTTTTCATGACCGCTCCGGACTCGAAATTGCGTCTGGTCCTAAAATAGGACTAGACAAGCGTTTGCGCAAGTGGTTCGATCATAGAACCAAATCCACCGGAGTAACGACATATGACATCTGCAACTGCCAGCGCCGCGACCGGGCGCAAGAGTGCCGCTCGTGTAGCGGTGGTCCAGTTTAACCCACAGGTCGGCCTGGAGAATCTGGAGGCGAATGAAGCTGCTGTTCGCAAGCGCCTTCAGCAGGCGGTCTCGGAAGGGGCCAATCTGATCGTGCTGCCTGAATTGGCGACGACGGGTTACTGCTTCGATTCGCGCGCGGAGGCTTTCGCGCATGCCGAGCCGGTGCCCGAGGGGCGGACCATTCGCGGCTGGGAAGCTTTTGCGAAACAGCATCAGGTCTATATCGTCGGCTGCCTGCCCGAACTGGAAGGACATCAGTTGTTCGATACAGCCGTTCTGGTTGGGCCGGACGGTTACGTCGGCAAGTATCGCAAGACTCACCTCTGGAACGAGGAAAAGCTGTTCTTCACGCCAGGCAACCTCGGCTATCCGGTATTTGAGACGAGAATCGGCCGGATCGGTCTTTTGGTATGCTGGGACATCTGGTTTCCGGAAGCGGCGCGTATCGTTAGCCAGCTGGGGGCCGACATTATCTGCATCCCGACCGGCTGGGTGTGGACGCCGCCGCCGCTCTACGACGCAAGTGGTACCTGCATGGCGGCTTATCTCACCATGACCGCGGCCCATGCAAACAACGTCTTCATCGCAACAGCCGACCGGATAGGTACCGAACGCGGCGCCGGCTTTATGGGGAATTCTCTTATCGCAGGCACCAATGGCTGGCCAATTGGCCGGATCGCGGGGCCCGAAGAGGACACGATCCTGTACGCCGATATCGACGTCGTCGAGGCCCGAACCGCGCCGATCTGGAACAAGCTGAACGACCTGGTGAGAGACCGCCGTACCGACCTCTACGATCAGTTGCTCGGCTTCCGCGGAGCGCCGGCGCTTCCCCGATAGCAATGTGATGCCCGCCGGGCGCGTGGGCCACACGGGTCGCGCGCCCGCGGCTGTCGATCCTGGCGTTTCGCCAGCACTGAAGAGGTGAACGATGCCCTACCTGCAAATCGACGTACCGGGACGTTACCCGGCCGAGCAAAAACAGCGCCTCGCAAGGCGCTTTGGCGAAATCTATGCCGATATCATGCAAGCAGACATCCGACGGATCTCTGTGGCTGTTCGCGAGCTATACGACGGCGGCGTCTGGCGTTGTACTCCAGGTGAGCCGTACGAGGCAGCCCTTCTGATGTGTGACATCCGGAAAGGGCGCCCACCCGAGCAACGGGAACGACTGGCGCGCGCGCTTGTCAATGCGTGCCTGGAAATACTGGAGCTGCGGACAGATCAGGTGAACGTTGAGTTCACGCAGCACTCCGGTGATGAAATGTATCACCCGCTGCTCGGCGGGCTCAGCCAGGACTGGTCCGCCAATGAAGCGCACTGAACAACTGAACGGACTGTCACCCGGTGCGTCTGAAATTCGGGCTCTGGCGGCTCGCCTGTCCGCAGGACAGGTCAGCAGCACCGCGCTGCTGGAAGAATGCCTTGACCGCGTCAAGGACCCGGCAGGTGAGGGGGCCAGAACATTCATCAGGGTCTGGGACCGGGAGGCGCACCTTGCCGCGGCAGCCTCTGATGGCCTGCAAAGAACCGGCGAGGCTCGTTCGCTGGTCGCGGGACTGCCCGTATCGGTGAAAGACCTGTTCGACGTGAAGGGCGAGATCACGCTCGCCGGCGCGCCGGCACGGGACGATGCGGCGCCGGCTGCTTGCGACGCTCCTGTCATCAGCCGGCTCAAATCCGCGGGCGCTGTCCTGATCGGGCGCACGAACATGACGCAGTTTGCCTATTCGGCGGTAGGTCTGAACCCGCACTTTGGCACGCCCGGGAATCCCTGGGATCGTTCCCGTACGCCCGGAGGATCCTCTTCAGGGGCTGCAGTTTCGGTCGCAGATCGTATGGCGGTTGCATCCATCGGATCCGATACTGTCGGATCTATCCGTGTCCCTGCTGCCTTCTGTGGAGTGGTCGGCTTCAAGCCCACCCAGCGTCGGGTACCCCGCGACGGTGCAATTCCGTTGTCGACCACCCTGGACACGGTTGGTCCGCTGGCACGATCGGTCGAGGACTGCGCGCTGGTCTTCGGTGTCATTGCCGGCGAAGAGGTCCGTCCGACGGACGGCCTCGATCTCACCAGTCTGCGGCTCGCAATTCCCAAGGGAAGGATGCTGGAGGGGCTCGATCCTGAGGTCGCAAGCGCCTTTACCCAAATATGCAACATGGCATCGCGTGCGGGCGCCAGAATTCTAGAGATCGACGTGCCACCACTGGACGTGTTCCAGACCCTGAATCCGAACGCAACCATCCAGGCAGTTGAGGCGATGGCCTGGCACCGCGATCTGATCTCCCGAAGGGGTGCCGAATACGATCCGAACGTGCGAGCGCGTATCGAGGCCGGAGACCGGATCGCAGCGACCGTATATGCCGATTGCCTGATGCGTCGAGAACCACTGTTAAACGAGCTCGATTATCTTACCGCGGGCTTCGATGCCCTGATCATGCCGACTGTCCCGATCATCGCTCCGTCAATCGCGACCTGCATGCTTGATGAGGGCAGCGTCCGCGCCCGCATCATCAGGAACACGTCCCCGTTCAACTACTTCGATCGCCCCTCGATAAGCATTCCGATACATGAGCCGGGAAGTGCCCCGGTCGGCTTGATGCTGGTTGGCCGACGCGACGAAGACTGGAAACTGCTGGCCATGGCTCGTGCTTTCGAGACTGGGAAAGCGAGGTGAAAACCGGGCGAATGCACGCCTCCAGGGTTTTCGGGCGTTCCATGTGCCCGCTCCGCGTGATGAGGACAGCATCGGCCCGGGAAGGCCTCCGGGCCGGCCGGCCACCGGCCCAAATCCAGAATCTTTAATGTCGGAAGGCTTTCGCTGAGGTCGGTCAATGCCCAAACCCGAGGAGCTCTGCACGGTAAGCCTGAAACCGGGCTCGCGGGGCTAAAAGGTTCCTGCCGCCTGAAGATAGCATTCTGAAAACTGTGCCTGAGCCGGGATGACGTTGCGGTGAAAGGGTGCACAATCGTCTTATAATGAGGTCAGCACTCAGGTTCGTGGCGGCTTTCCGCCCTTGTCGTCGAGTGCCCTGCCGGCCGTGCCGCCACCGGCCATTTCCTCGACGACCTCGACCACGTGCCGCCGCGTTGCCCGGTCTCTGATGGAGCGGAATGCTCGGAGCAGTCGAAATATCTCCGAGGCGTCTCGAGCGAGTTGCTCTTTCGTCAAAAACGAATCCCCGCAATGACCGCTGGTACGTGCCCTTGAATCGAAAAGGACCGTCCGAAGGGCGGTCCTTTTCGGCCGGCTGCAATAGGCCTGTAAAAACTCAACGGTAAAAAATGCTTCGCAAGTTATGGTAACACCGGCAGGGATTATATTGCGGCCGTCCTGTATAGCGCGACAATCAGGATGAGAGCGGCGCGTCAATCAAGATGAGACGAGGCGGCCGAGTCAGGAGATAATTGACGCTGGCCGCCTACTTGGCAAGCGTTGATTGACGCTGCGCGACAATCAAGCGGCGCTGCCAGCGTCAATCACAGTCTTGTCGAGTTCGTTGGGGGTCGTGTGAACAGGTGGCCGGCCTGGACCGCGCTTGCGATCGAGGGCAACTTTTCGACGGTAACTTTCGACGTTCATCTCGAGGATCGTGGCGTGGTGGACCAAACGATCGATGGCAGCCAACGTCATTGCCTGGTCCGGGAAGATACGCCCCCATTCGCCAAATGGCTGATTGGCCGTGATCAGCAGCGAGCGTCGTTCGTAGCGGGCGGCGATCAACTCGAACAGCACACTGGTTTCCGCCTGATCCTTGCTCACATATGTGATGTCGTCGAGGATCAGGAGGTCATAGCGATCGAGTTTGGCGATCGCGGACTCCAGCGCCAGCTCGCGCCGCGCGACCTGCAGCCGTTGCACCAGATCAGTGGTGCGCGCGAAGAGAACGCGCCAACCGTTCTCGACGAGAGCCAGGCCGATCGCCGTGCCGAGATGGGTCTTGCCGCCGCCCGGTGGACCGAACAAGAGCAAATTGGCGCCGGCCTTCAACCAGGCGTCGCCAGCGGCGAGCGCCATCGCCTGTGCCTTTGATAGCATCGGCACGCTTTCGAAGTCGAAGGTGGCGAGCGTCTTGCCGGCGGGCAAACGCGCTTCCACCATGTGTCGCTCGATCCGACGGCGGGTGCGATCGGCCGCCTCGTGCTCGGCAAGGGCGGCGAGGAAGCGGGCGGCAGGCCACCCTTCCTTGTCCGACTGTGCGGCGAGCTTCGGCCAGATCGCCTTGACGCCCGGCAGGCGGAGCTCATTGAGAAGCAGCTCGACACGGGCAGCATCGACGGAGGTAGCGATACCGGTCATGCTGCCTCTCCCAGGTTCGAGCGGCCCGACATGACGCTGACGGAGGCGAGTTCATCGTAGACGTCGAGCGGCGCCAGCTTGACGGCGACACGCGGGATCGAGGCCGCCTCGGGTCGGAAGCGGTCGCGCAGCGCGGCAAGATCGGGTAACTGTCCGGCGTCCAGATCCATCGCGATCACCTCGGCGAGTTCTGCTTCGCAGGCGCGCTCGTGAGCCAGCGCCAGAAGCTCGACCGTCACCTTGCAGGCGCGCCGGTCATCACCATGCTCCCGCAAGGTCTCGAACAGACGTTTGTAAGCTGCACGCGGGAAGAGTTGGTCGCGATAAACGAGATTGAGGAGCGCCATCGGCTTGCGCCGCAGGGCATGGATGACGTGCCGGTAATCCACAACATGACCGCCCTGGCTCTCGGACACAGGCCGACCGCGCCGCAGCGTCACGACCGGCGTGACGCCAAGGAAGCATTCGAGCCGGTCGTCGAAGATGCGCACACGCAGGCGATGGCCGATCAATCTTGAAGGCACGGTGTAGAATACGCGCCGCAGGATGAAGCCGCCTGACGACGTCACCGGGATCACTTTCTCCTCGAAGTCGGTCGTGCGGCCTTTTGGCAGCGGCGCCAAGGCCTCCTTCTCGAGCGCGATCGGCTTGGCGAGGTTGGCGTTGCGCCGGCCGACAATCTCGTCGACAAAAGCCCGGTACGCATCGAGACTGGCGAACTCGCGCGTCCCCCGCAGCAACAGCGCATCTTCCAGTGCCCGCTTGAGATGGCCGTGCGCGCTCTCGATCGAGCCGTTCTCATGTGCGATGCCCGCATTGTTGCGCGTTGGCGCCATGCCATAGTGGCCCATCAGCCCGGCGTAGCGCTGCGTCAGATCCCCCCGTGCGTCGGCGGCCAGATTGCGGAATGCTGCCGACAGGCTGTCGCTGCGATGCTCCCGCGGCACGCCGCCAAGCGCCCACAGCGCGTTCTGCAAGCCCTCCGCCAGGGCGACGAAGCTTTCGCCGCCGAGCACGACATGGACATGCTCGAAGCCGGAGAACGCCAACCGGAAGTGATAGAGCCGGTGATCGAGCGGCTCACCCGCGATGGTAATACCGAGCGCGCTCACGTCGGTGAAGTCGGACAGACCCAGGCGGCCGGGCTCGTGCTGCTGGCGGAAGATCACGTCCTGTTCGGGGCCGTTGAGCGCCCGCCAGGCGTTGATGCGCCGCTCCAGCGTGCGGCGGATGTTCGGGTTCAAGTCATGATGCCGTCGGCGCAGCTCGTCCAGCACGCCGATCACGCGGATGCCGGGCGCAGCCTTCAGGATCGGAACGATCTCGGCGTCCCAATACTGCCCGAGCGGATCGGACCGGCGCCGGCCCCTCGGCGTCTTCTTCTGCGATGGCGGGCGACAATCGCCCTCGATTCGATACGCGCTTGCCTTCGAGAACCCCGCCTTGGCCGCGGCGGCCTCGGGGGACAGTGTCAGTCGGTACGTCATGTACAGCCTCATCTGGTGGTCGGTGATGTGGAGGCCAGGCAAGGCATCGATTCCCTCTTGTCGAGACGAACCAACAGCTTGCACCAGCCGCACCCGGCCGCCAGACGGGTCCAAAAACGCGCGACGCCGATGGGGACGGTCCTCCGGTCGGGCTGCGCCCTCCCTTCGGTCCGTCCCCATCGGCGCAGTCTCACCTTGATTGTCGCTGGAGTCTCACCCTGATCGCCGCCGCGCAGTCCTGTCTCGCCCGAAATCCGGATCAATACGGTGTTCTGGCCGTCGACCCGCGAATATGCGACGGCCGTGACATGCGACGAATCGTTCGTGCTGCCCTGGCAACCACTGCGCCAACGCGCGGATTGGCGGGCTCCCGGCAGGTCATCGTCATTGAAGGACCTTCGGTAACACGACAACAACATCGATTTGCCGGCCGATGACCTGCGATGCGACGATGGCGATGTGCAGGGCGAAATTGTCCTCGACCTCTGCCGCGGTCGACTCGTCTCTTGCGTAGACGTACAGAAGATATCCGTCGACCTCCGCAAAGCGGATGCCGGCGAATACGCGGTCATACGTTTGCGCGCCCACGATGAGCGCCATTCTGGCCTGTATCGCGTAGTCCTGGATTTCGCTCAGGTCCATCTTGTTCAGCCGGGCTGGCAAGCTGTCTCTTGACGACAGATGTTTACTCCCCTTGTAACCGGCAAGGGCTATTCCAGAATGGGGCAAAAAAGATCGCACGCGCGACGGGACAGAATGATCCGTTTGGCGCTACCAACGAAAAGCTTCCTCGCTTGTAAGTCCGCCAGGTCATCGGGTAAGTCCGGGTAGCCTTGACCGTCTCATGGCTCAACAAGGCGCGCAGAGTGAAGGACCCGGAAGCCGTTGCCCCAATCGTGTCGGCCCTCCGGGCGGCGCACGGCGACGATGTTGCTCGCGCCTTTCTCGCTGATGGAGTGTCTCTCGCGGCGCTTGTCGATGCCGTATTCTCTCTTCCGATCAGAAATAGCGTCGCAGTTCGGGCCATAGCCCGAGCGCTCGAATCCGGAGATTTTGTTATCTCCCCTGACGTGGGGCCGCTTTGGCACGTCAAGTATGTGTACAGCCAGCCGGGCTCGATGACCGTCACAGACATGGTGGTGCTGACACCAGGGAGGACATTCGCGAGCACAGAGATCTCGTTGAGGCTGCGCGTCTGAATCCCGCAATGGCTCCGGTCTCAGGAACTCTATTGCAATTCCTGGATATGGCCGGTGCTGTCGACGAGGATGGATCGTTCCTTCCCATCCCGTGTCGCCTTGAACGTCCTGATCTTGCCGGATGGCACTGCGCGGATTTGCGAATAGCCGGCGGCTTCAAGCCTTGCCTTGATATCATCCAGGGTGAGTGCGGACGCCGCCGGGATTGCGGTGAACATCGTGAAAAGACCAAGGGCAGCGAGCTTCCGGGCTTTCATGTCAGTGGCCGAACCGTGGATGGTGACCTGTCATCATCCCGGCAGAATCAGTCCAATTTCTGTTCACTGTCCGGCGGGACGAATGAAGGGCGCTTGAGATGGCTCCGTAACCCGAGGGCAGTTCCCGGTTCCGTCAGGTGACCCGGGACGGATGTGCACAGCCGGCGCGATTTCGAAGGTCGGATCTGTCTACGGACGCTAGATCGGTAGATCCAGTTGAGGTTGCGCCCGGTCCGGGTCACGGAGAGCGGACAACGAGATGCCCAGCAAGCGCACGGGTTTCGGCAAGGGCATCTCGTGCCGTAACAGGTCGATAGCCAGACGCTCGAGGTGAGCCCGGCTGGATACCGGGGTCGACACCGATCTGCTGCGCGTGATGATCTCGAAATCAAAGAACTTGACCTTTAGCGTCACGGTGCGCCCCCGGCTGCCGCTGCTTTCGCAATGCTGCCACACCTTGTCGATGAGCGGCTGGAGCTCGACTGCGAGGGCCTCGAATGCTGTCAAATCGTTCGAGAATGTATTCTCTGCGCCGATCGACTTTCGGATCCGGTTCGCCCGAACCGGACGGTCGTCGACGCCGCGCGAGATCCAGTAGTAGTAGGCGCCCGATTTGCCGAAATTCGCATTCATGAACTCGAGCGTCTGATTGCGGATGTCGAGCCCGGTGAAGATACCGAGGCCGTTGAACCTGGCTGTCGTCGCCGGGCCGATGCCGTGAAATCGGCCGACGGGAAGATCCTCCACGAAGGCCGGCCCCATCCTGGGTGTGATGACGAACTGACCGTTGGGCTTGCGATGGTCGGACGCGAGCTTCGCGAGGAACTTGTTGTAGGAGATCCCGGCAGACGCCGTGAGGCCTGTTTCGGCGAGGATTTTCGCCCTGATCGCGGTGGCGATTTCGGTTGCGAGCGGGATGTTCTGAAGGTTTTCGGTGACGTCAAGATATGCCTCGTCCAGCGACAGCGGCTCGATGATCTCCGTGTGCTCGGCGAAAATGTCCCGGATCTGCCGGCTGACGGCCTTGTAGACCTCGAAGCGAGGCTTGACGAAAATCAGCTCCGGACATTGACGCCTTGCAGTGACCGATGGCATCGCCGAACGAACCCCGAACTTGCGGGCCTCATAGCTGGCTGCAGCCACGACGCCGCGTTCTGCGGACCCGCCCACAGCAAGCGGCTTGCCGCGCACGGCGGGATTGTCCCGTTGCTCCACCGACGCATAGAACGCGTCCATGTCGATATGGATGATCTTGCGCGGTCGGGCTTCGCCGTCGCCCCGCGCCGGGTCCGCCGAACTCATTGGCAGACAATACCCGAGGCTTCCGTGTGCGGGAATGGCGGGGAAAGCGGGGAAAAGTCGCGTTCCGAACTGGCTGGCCGGAAGCCGTAGGCCCCATGTTACCGGAGTTGCTACCGGAAGTCGGCCACATCGCGTCAGGTTGGGACCATTGGGTCCTTCGCCAGATGTGTCTGTCTTGTTTTCGTTGCGGGCATTTTCATGAAGAAGTTTGATGAGCGGACGGCCGCCAACCTCGACGTTGTTCTGGATGACGTCTGCCGTGATCTCCCGAATGGTGGTGGCGGCCACGCAACCAGGAAATTCATTGCGCGAAGGCTGCTGCGAGCGGCCCGGCAAGGGAAAAAGACGCTCGGAGCTCTCGAGCGCGTTGCCCTAAAAGCACGGCACATATTGCGGGAACGTCGTCCGGCATGAACAGGCCGGGCCGCCTCTGCTTTCTTCCCGTCAAACCCGATTCGAACGTCCGCCCGTTCGCACACAAGTGGGATATCTTATGTACGATATTTACCTGAACAGGAGCAACGAGCTCCTGGTTGTCGCTCGCGGCGGCTCAATCCCTTCCGCAATCGCCGGAAGGTGGCGCAAGCAGAAGCGTGTCGTGCGGTCTGTAAGCCACAGCATTCGGGACGACGTTCGGCAGCATGGCTATCACCATCGCAACCTCGCGAAGCGATTGGTCACCTCGGTAAGGGCAGGGCTGCAGTAGGGACTGGACTGCGCCCTCGCAAAATGCCCGGCGTGGATGTTCACAGGATTGTCGCTGATCCATCCGCAGCTTTCGCGGCTGATCGATCACGCTAGCGACCGGGAGAAAGACCAACAGGCAGCGTCCGAAGCAATACTGGCGAGCAACGCGTGCTCATTGTCGTGCTCTACCTGAGGAGCAGGAGCCAATCGAGTGAACTTCGCACTGAGGGGCCTCATCGGACAAGGCACCCTGGGAGGTCGTCGCGATAGATAACCAGTCAGCGCCGGGCATCTTGCTCCGACTTCACTGAATTGCAGACATAGCAACGAAAGACATGGACCGCTTCGTACTTGCCAACGGAGGGGAGCTCGGCCAGCAGGGCCATGTGACGACCGCACACGTCACATTTGCATGCGAGCGGTTCCACCTCCAGCCTGGACATCGTTGGCATAGCGAACGTCCCCATGCGCTACTCGCCGAGGTCTCGATCATGCGCCTTCAAGCACGCTCGTTGTATCCGTTCGAATACGGGCTCCGTGTCTCCACCGATATGCTGCGCGAGCTTGATAGACCGTATGGGCATTCACATGCCCCAAATGGGCCAGGCCTCCGACGCAGTCAGCGCGGTAGAATGTTGGGCGCCGGCATCGCATACTGCGCGGCATGCCGATCAGGACGCCTCATTTTCAGCCCGAGAAGACGAAGGACGGTCGCTGGTTTGTAGCGGTCAAGACCGGCAACGGACCGGATTCTCACATCGGAGATTTCGATACGGAAGCCGATGCTGAGCGCTGGATCGCCACCAAGGCGAAGTACTGGCCTGGTCGGGAGAGCTGAGGTGGCCGCCTGCCATCGTTTCCAGGTCCGGGCGAACGGGGCGACGCTGTCTCAAATGGGGCAGATGAAATCCTGCAGCGCGAAACAGGGCAGTCTCATTTACGTTTCTGACCGGCCCGCTGTCGCGTCTCTTTGAGGCGGGGGCAACTGGAAGTGACCGGCAGGGGGCGTCCGCTTTTCCAGGATGCCGCAGGCCGCAAAATCTGTCCAGGTCAGAGCCGATCGCCGTCGTGTCTTTGAGACGCGGGCCCGAGGTAGATGTCCTGGCCGCGCAACTCCGCCACAGTCCTTTGGAACAGCCACCGATGGACAGACGTTGTAGCCGGGCAGGAAGTCTATCGGTGCGCGGTTGTTGTGCGAGCAAGGACGTACATGATTGACCAATCTTCAACGGCGCAAACCGCTACGCCAGAACAGCGAATAGATCAGGCTTCGGAGGCCATCCGTCGCATGGCTGACGACAACGTGCTCGAACCTCTGCAACAGCAGGATCGGTGGCTGCATCATTTGCGCGAAGCGACGAGGGCGGCTCCGCTTCAATCAGTTGCAGCCGCATTTCTGCTGGGCGTCTTCCTGGCTCGTCGCTAGTCGCGATTTTGGTTTGCCCAATCGCAGGAAGGATAGAAGAAAACCGGCGAGCCAGCGCAATCAGGCGTTGCCATTGTGCTGGGCCTGCCGGATCTTTATTGCGAGCCACGATGGGCATGCGAATGCGGCAATCGGGATGTGAGATGTTCAGATTCTCGCCGAAAAGCGGTCGAACGCAGTCAGCGCCTGAATCCGGATTTCGAGATCGCGTTGATAGATCGATTTCTGCAGGTACTCGATTTCGGTGACCTGATCGCTCTCGTCGACGTCGATATACCACGACCGCGGCCGGCCGTCGGCGCCGTCGCTCCAGCGATAACCGCGCCGCTTGAGCGCGTCCTTGAGCTCGAATGGCGACTGCTCGGCCCAGATCCGGATCGTCTTGCGGCGGGCACGCTCGAGCAATACCGAGAGCACGGTGCGATCGAGCCCGGGCAGGGTGATTGCGAGGATCTCGAGCAGCGCCAGGCAGTCGTCGACGGCCCGGTGCGCCTCGTGAAACAGACCGGCTTTCATCAGAAGATAGGACAAGCGCGATCCCTCGAAGCCGTGGCCGCGCCATTCGACCTCGCTGACCGAGCAGGCCCAGGCCTTGTGTATGAACAGAGCCGCGTAACGCTCCATGAATTTGCGGTCGAAGCCCGCATTATGGGCAATGACCACGACGGCATCGGCAGCGAATTCGTTGATAAGCGCCTCATCGAGGCTGCGGCCTTCGACCATCTCGTCGGTGATGCCCGTCAGTGCCGTGATCTCGGGGGGAATTGCGATCGATGGCTGGTTGAAGCAGCTGAAGGTGTCGATGACCCGGCCAATCCGCCCATCCACAAGATAGGTGAACTTCACCATCCCGAGCTCGATGATTTCGTCGCTGGCGGGATCGAGGCCAGTGGTCTCGACATCGAGCAGGACCGCGGTCCTGGTCGATTGTCCCTCACTTGGCGTAAAGTCGGAACGCGGAACAAGTCGGCGCTGCACCCGATAGTCGGGCGACTGTTCCAGAATGCCGGCGATCTCGGCGAGGGGCGGTTGAGCGGTCATATCGAGCGGCTGATGATCGTCTGGTTGAAAGCCAGCCAGTCTACCTGATCGAACCGGTCCGGGCACCGCGGTGCCTGTGGACAGGTCTATTGCACACGGGCAGCTCCGGGACAGGCCGGCGTCTTCCCTCGGGTGCCGGTCGAAAATCCATGTTGAAAGCCTTGCGCGCCGCAGGACGCAGGCTGGCTCTCGCGAGCTGTGCCGCTTCGCATCAGCGCGTGCCGGCTTCCAGCCCTCGCGACCGGGACGCTGCGATCACATTATTCGGAAAATACGAAATAAGACTCGACGAAACACCCAACTCACTTTTATCATGCTGCGCAAAGAGAAATGTGAGGCGGTTGTGATGACAAACCATGAGGCCCGGTCTTCGGATCTCGTTGAAATCGCTCGCAGAAGCGGGGAGTCTCGCAAGCACTATGGCGTCGCGCTTGGCGCGTTGCTCTATCTGAGTTCCATCAGCGCTGCGCGACCTCGTTCGATCTGGTGGAGCGGGATGATTACAGCCTTGATTGGCGCGATGGCCTTGTGGCTCAGGAGCGGCGGCAGTGGCAGCTAGCATCCGAATTGTTCTTCGCCCGGCACACCAGCGCCCTGGCACCGAAGGAGGCTGGCTGCCAAAACGAGACCACAGGGGTGCCGTCTGTCGCGGTTGCTGTCAGGCAGGGCTCAGGCTCTTGCCGGGGCAGGGAGACTCACCGTAACCCGGTCCGACTGCATCTTGGCTGGGGGGATTTACCGATGAATCGGTCGAATGGGCTGCCGGACAATGGCTATGCGCTGATTGTCGATGGCCAGGTGAAGACGGAGTTCAAGACGAGGGAGGGCGCTGAGGCTGGCGCCAGGGATTTGAAGCGGCGCTTTCCAGTCTTGCAGATCCGGCTGTATGACGCCGAAGCCAAACGGGCTGTGGAGCTCGCCTGACAGGCTGATTGTCTTCGAAGACGATTTCATAAAGCCGGCGGCTTGCGGTTGCAGAGCGCACGGATGGAGCAGCGCTGCACCCTGTTCCTGTTCTCAACGCGAGCTTGTCCAGCCGCCGCCTGGTGGCGTCAATCCGGCCAGGATCCACGGAATCCAGATTGCATCTTGAACTGCGATTCATCGGTGGATGCTCGCGGCGGGCTCGCATGTGGAAATTGAATGGACATCCAAATAAATTCGATGATCTAGTGTGCGCGGTGAGCCCGGAAGAGGAGATCGTTGCTTGCAGAAGGCGGAAAAGCGGGCGCGGGGACGCCTGGTGGGATCGTCCGGTCAGGAAGCAAAGCGACAGGAGTTCGTGATCGCGGTCATGAAGGCGATCGCGGAGCGTGGCTACAAGGACGTGACCGTGGCGACCATCTGCGAGGCGGCCGGCTTTTCGCGCGGTCTGATCGGGCACTATTTTCCAGGCAAGGACGCGTTGTTGCTCCACGCGGTAGGAGAGGTGGCAAAGGATTTTGAACAGGCGACAAGAGCTGCGGCGGAGGCCGCCGGCCGGGATCCCCTGGATCGCTTGCATGCTATCGTCAGCGCGAGTTTTCGCGCGCCGGTGTTCACGCCAGAAAGGGTCCTGGTCTGGGTCGCCCTGGCCAGCACGTCGCGCTGGTCTCCAGATCTTGCCGGGATTTATCATAAGCTGAACCGGCCTTATCGCCGTGGCCTGGCCAATCTTATGCAGCGCGCCGCGAATGCGCGGGGCGCAAAAATCAATCCCGACCGTCTTGCGATCACACTCACCCAGCTTACCGAAGGTCTGTGGTCTGGTTGGGCTGCAGACCCGAAAACGATATCCGCTGCGGAGGCGGAAGCAGCGTGTCACGACCTTCTCGACGCCTTCATTCCGTCAGGAAAAGCGGCAAGCTGGGGAGGTTGTAGCTAGCTGCGCTTCTTCGTTCCCCGCAGGTCGATCGCGCCGGTGAGGGTCCGGGGATCCAGGCCGGGTGCGAAGATCTGCGCCTTGTTGATCTTCTGCGTAGCGGTGACGGGCATTTGATCGAGGAACAGAATCCATCCAGGAGCCTTGTAGAAAGCGAGCTGCTCCCGGCAATAGTCGGCAATGTCATGCGCAAGCCTGTCGTCGCCCGTACGGTCCGCCACCGGGACGACGCAGGCAAAAATCTCTTCTCCGGCCTTTTCGTCAGGGACAGCCAGAATCGCAATCCGATCAACCGCGGGATGCCGGCAAAGTACGGTCTCTACTTCGGTGGCTGCAATATTTTCGCCGGAGCGCCGGATCATGTTTTTGCGTCGATCGACGAAATAGATGATCCCGTCCTTGTCCTGACGAACAATGTCACCCGAATGCCACCAG
Organism: Bradyrhizobium sp. 26S5; assembly: GCF_036923295.1. NCBI lineage: Bacteria > Pseudomonadati > Pseudomonadota > Alphaproteobacteria > Hyphomicrobiales > Nitrobacteraceae > Bradyrhizobium > Bradyrhizobium sp. 26S5. The sequence goes on from NZ_CP145948.1 coordinate 4,179,119, forward strand.
CCTCCGCTCCAGCCGGCCTCGGTCGCGGCCTCGTCGTCGAGATAGCCCGCAAAGAAACCCTTGCGGGGATGATCGCCAGCCAGCCGGACAACGAGCTCGCCTTCCGCTCCTGCGGTAACGACGCCGTTGTGCTCGTCGACGACCCTTGCCTCGAGTGGACCAACTGCACGACCGATCGCCCGAACGCCGATCGGGCGCGGATCCTGATCGTTGGCCGTCCAGCGGCCAACCTCAGTCATGCCCCAGACCTCGAGGTGAGGAATGCCAAAGCGTTCCTCGAATTCGCGGTGAATGGCGGGCTCCATTCCTGCGCCGAAGCCAAATCGGACGCCATGCGCACGTTCGTCTGGCGATCTCTCCAGGGCCACCAACGCCTGTGGGACAGCTCCGATATAGTGCACGATGGTCGCCCGGCTGCTTGACACCTCGTTCCACCAGCGCTTCGCCGAAAAATACTCGGGGCGGATCACGCATCCCTGTGACAGGAGCATCGGCATCAGGGCGACCACGCCGGCATGGACATGGAAGACCGGCATCGGATTGAACAGGCGATCCTGGCCTGGTTCGATCGAAAAGCGGCCGCCGCTCCTTGCAAGGGTAAGGAACCATTCGCCGGCGGAGAGCCAATAGTCGTTGGTGGTCAGGCAACCTTTCGGACGGCCAGTCGTGCCGGATGTATAGAAAATTCCGGCCTCTGTATTCAGATCAAGCGGGCCTGTGGCAGCCGGGCGAGCCCGCGAGGGTAGCCGTTCCGGCAAGTTGCCGACGGCGAGGACGATGAACTGGCCCGACAGTTCGGCCGCAACCGCAGTCAGCCGCTCGACGTGACGGGCAAGGGCAACCGCGAGGACCACGCCGCTATGCTGCATCTGGTAGCGCAGTTCGGCGTGGCGGTGGTCGGGGTTAATCGGGACTACGCTTGCTCCCACGGCATTGAGCGCAAGCAAGTGCAGAAAATAGTCGGGTCTGTTTTCGACAAGCAGGGCGACGCGATGCCCAGGCCCGTATCCGGAGTGCCTGTATCACTCGGAGAGGCGCTCCACCCGCTGCATGACCTCTTGATAGGTCCACTCAATTCCATCGGGGGCGTAGGAGGTGCCGGCCGGCACGCAGATGAAGGCGTTGTCCGGCGCTGCGGCAGCACTCGCGCGAAATGCTTCGAAGATCGTTTCGACCACCTGTCGTCCTTCTCCCTGGCCATTGCAGGCGGGGTCGGTCAGCCGCTTGAGCCCGACCAGGCCGCGTCTGGCCGCGGTCCATCGATGGAGAGCGCCCGAGCGCCTTGCTCCGCTTCTTTCGATTTCAGGACGATCCTAAGGCGGCGTCGCGAGAAGGCAACAATAATTTTGTTGAACGTCCGACAAATTATGTCATCATGGCAATGCAGGCCCGATAATCAAACAACGGTGGGGAGGTGAGCATGCTCTGGAGATGGACCGGGATAGGGGTTATCGCGATGCTGTTCGCGGGGCTGACGGCCGCGGTGGCCAGCGAAGATACACCTGTCAAGATCGGCGTCCTTGGCGACCAGTCGTCGGTTTATTCCGCTGCCGGCGGGCGGGGTAGTGTCGAGGCGGCAAAGCTCGCCGCTGAGGATGCCGGGCTGGTGCTCGCCAAGCCGGTCGAGATCGTCTCGGCGGATTTCCAGCTGAAGGTCGATATCGGCGTTGCGATCGCGAGGAAGTGGTACGACGAGGAGAACGTCGACACGATCATCGACGTTCCGTTCTCTGGCCTTGCCCTGGCTATCGCCGACATGACCAGAAGCAAAAAGAAGCTGGCGCTTTTCAATGCGGCGGCGAGTTCGGAGCTGACCGGTGCGAAATGCTCGCCTTATGTGGCGCAGTGGACCTATGACACCTATTCGCTGGGGCACGGGCCGACCAGCGGGCTCGTCAGCCGCGGAGAAAACTCATGGTTCTTCCTGACCAACGACACCGTTTTCGGCGCGAGCCTTGAAGGCGACGCGTCCGCGGCGGTCAAGGCCGCTGGCGGTACGGTTGTCGGCTCGGTGCGAACGCCGACAGGCGCGACGGACTTCTCGTCGTTCCTGCTGCAGGCGCAGGCCTCCAGGGCAAAAGTGATCGGCGTCGTCGAGGCAGGCGCCGATCTCGCAACCGTTCTCAAGCAGGGCGAGGAGTTCGGCCTGAAATCACAGGGACAGCGCCTCGCGGCGCTGATGGCCACAATCGACGCTATTCACGGCGTCGGTCTGAAGGATTCCCAGGGCATCATCGTTGCCGAGGCGTTTTACTGGGACCAGAACGACGAGACGCGCGCATTCGCCAGGCGATTCTACGAGCGAATGAAGGCCATGCCAACGCAAGTGCAGGCCGGCGCCTACAGCGTCGTCAATCACTACCTGAAGGCGGTCAAGGCCGTTGGCTCCAAGGATCCCGACAAGGTGATGGCGAAGATGCGGGAGATGCCGATCAACGATTTCATGTCCCACAATGCCAGGCTGCGCGCCGATGGCCGCGTGCTCCGGGATCTCTACCTCTTCGAGGTGAAGTCGCCGAAGGAATCCAGAGGGGCGTGGGATTACTACAAGCAGATTGCCGTGATCCCGGCCGATAAAGCGGTACGGCCGCTCGATCAGGGCGGTTGCCCGCTGGCCAGTCAATGATCCCGGGGCGAGCGCATGACCGCGACGCATGACACCGCTGAACTTGATTTGTTTCGTGTGACCGTTCGCCGCTTCCTCGCGGAGGAGGTCGTACCGAACGCGGATGCGTGGCGTGCGAGAGGGTACATCGATCGCGATCTGTGGCGCAGGGCAGGTGCGCTCGGCCTGCTTTGCGCCAGTTCGCCGGAAGAATATGGCGGCGGCGGTGGCGACTTCCGGCACGAGGCCGTCATTATCGAGGAACTGGCGCGAATCGCGTTTCCCGATTTCAGCATCCCCCTGCAGAATGTTATTCTGGCGCCGTATTTCACTCAGTACGGCACCGCAGAGCAGAAGCGCCGCTGGTTGCCGCGCATGGCGAGCGGCGATCTGGTCGCGGCCCTCGCAATGAGCGAGCCGGGCGCTGGATCCGATGTCAGGGCGATCAGGACCCATGCGCGCCGGGACGGCAACGAGTATGTCGTCAACGGGCAGAAGACCTTTATCACGCACGGCCACACGGCAGATCTGATCTGTCTCGCAGTCAAGACCGACACGGCCGAGAGCAATGGTGTTCGCGGCTTCAGTCTTCTGGTCATCGAAACCGGCACGACGGCAGGTTTCCGGCGTGGACGCCGACTCGACAAGGTCGGCCTCAAGGCGCAGGACACGGCCGAACTGTTCTTCGATGACGCGCGCGTGCCTGTCGACAATCTGCTCGGGGTAGTCGAGGGGCGCGGCTTCTATCAGCTGATGGAACAACTCGCCAGGGAGCGCATCAATATCGCGATACAGGCGCTTGCCTTGAGCGAAGCCGCGCTGGCCGAAACCATCGCCTACGTGAAAGAGCGGGAGGTGTTCGGCAAGCGGCTGATCGATTTCCAGAACACGCGGATGGTGCTCGCTGAAGCCAGGACCGCCGCGTCCGTCACGCGCACCTTCGTAGAGACCTGCATCGACCGGCTGATCGCCGGAACGCTCGATGGAGAGACCGCGGCGATGGCGAAATGGTGGGCGACCGAGAAGCAGTGCGAGATCATCGACAGCTGCATGCAGCTGCACGGTGGCTACGGCTACATGCTCGAGTATCCGATCGCAAGGATGTGGACCGACGGCCGCATCCAAAAGATCTGGGGTGGCTCCAACGAGGTCATGAAAGAGTTGATTGCGCGGTCGCTGTAACCGGAACGACGCCACGGCAGCGGTAAAGCGATCACGTAAGCACCGAGTGAATACACTATCCTGATTGGAGTTGACCATGAACCATTACGCCAGATACGAATGCCTCACGGTGGAGGTCGTCGACAAGGTGGCGACCGTGACCTTGAGTCGCCCGCAGGCGCGCAACGCCATCAATCAGAGACTTATCCGCGAGCTGCGGACGATCTGGGATGACCTTGCCGACGATCACGCCGTCAATGCAGTGGTACTGACCGGTGCCGGGGATTTCTTCAGCGTCGGTGGAGACGTCAAGGCAATGTCCGAGCGGCCCGGCGGCGATGTGCTTGAAGAGGGCGAGGTCCATGATCCGATGATCAGCCGCCGCGGCGTGACCCGCCAGCTGGAGCTGGACAAGCCGATCATCGCCGCCATTAACGGCGATGCCATCGGCCTTGCGGCGACACACGCGCTGCTCTGCGACGTCACCGTCATGGCGGAGGACGCGCGGATCGGCGATACCCACGTCTCGCGCGTCGGCCTGGTCGCTGGTGACGGCGGCACAGTGATCTGGCCGCTGCTGGTCGGCATCAACAAGGCCAAGGAATTTCTGATCCGCGGGACGCTGCTGAAGGGCGCGGAAGCGGAGCGGATCGGGCTGGTCAATCACGTCGTTCCGCGTGGGGAAGTGCTCGCGAAGGCTCGTGCGATCGCGGTCGAGCTCGCCAACGGCCCAACCTGGGCGATCCGCTGGACCAAGCTGTCGATCAACCAGATCGTGAAGGACCGGGTGAACATGCTGCTCGAGGCTTCAATGGCGCTTGAGCAGGTGACGTTCGAGACTGCCGACCACAAGGAGGCGACGATGTCGTTCAAGGAAAAGCGCAAGCCCAGGTTCGGCCAGACCTGAGCAAAGCCGCAACGCGAACACCTGGAGTGCAGATGCACAATCGCATTACTGAAATGTTCGGTATCGAGGTTCCGATCTTTGGCTTTACGCACAAGCCGGAGGTTGCGATCGAGGTGACCAACGCCGGCGGTATGGGTGCGCTGGCGGCCAGCTACTATCAGCCGGACGAGCTCGAACGCATCCTCACCGACATGGACGAGAAGACGGCCGGGCGCCCTTATTGCATCGATGTCCTGTTCGCCAACAAGGTCGGGCAGGTTACTCCAATGTCCGAGCGCCTCCAGGCGCTGCCGAAGGCACATATAGATTTTGTCGAGAAAGTCCTGCAAGACGCCGGGATTCCTCCTCTGCCGCCAGAGGTCGAAGCGGAAATGATGCGGGAGAAGGCTCCTGGCCATGGGCACACCGAAGAGGGCGTCCTTGAGGTTCTGGAGATCGTCGTTCGCCATCCGCAGGCGAAGTTCGTGCTGAGCGCCATGGGGGCGCCCCTGCTTACGTCGTGGACAGGCTGCACAGCCGCGGTATCAAGGTCGGTGCGATGGCCGGTAGCGCCGAGCATGCGCTCAAGCATGTGCAGGCGGGCGTCGATCTGATCGTGGCGCAGGGAAGCGAGGCGGGAGGACACACCGGCACGATCTCCTCGATGGTGCTTTGGCCGGAGGTCGTCGAAGCAGTTGCGCCGATCCCGGTGCTCGCTGCGGGAGGCGTCGGCAGCGGCCGTCATCTCGCGGCCGCCTTGGCTTTGGGAGCCGAGGGCGTGTGGTGCGGCACGATCTGGCTTGGCTCTTCGGAGAGTGAGCTATCCCCGGATATGCGCAAGCGGTTCATCGCGGCGCGCTCGCAGGACGCCATCCAGCGCAAATACGATACCGGAAAGCCGCTGCGTGGCTTGCGAAGCAGGTGGACAGATGCATGGGACGCGCCCGACGCGCCAGAGCCGCTGCCGCTTGCAGCTCAAAAGCTGCTCGTGGCACCCGCGCTCAAGCGGCTCGAACTGGCCAACGCGGTCGACTACATGGGCTACATGTCAGGTCAGATTGTCGGGAGCATCAAGGCTGAACGACACGTCCGCGAAATCATGAAAAGCATGACAACCGAGTGCCTGGCCGTACTGAGGACCTTGGGTTCGAAGGCCTAGTCTTGGATGGGTACGTAGGGAGGAGCTGGCGGCGCGGAACCCGGTTTGAGAGGTTGGCAGCTAATGGTGCGAGGTTTAGCTGCCACTATTGGCTTCCTCGAACTTTTGGCGGGAGCTGGCTTCAGCATCACATCTTCCTTGTCATGCGCCCCAATTTTCGTGATCAGATGGTTCGCCGCATCGTCTAAGGCCGCCGTCGGGCTGGCCGGCTTCCGGAATAGCGGGTCGACTGGCTTTCAGGGTCTTGCAAGCGGGCTGGAAAAGAAACGCGGCTCGTGGTCAAATGCAGTGAAAGCGTGCTGACGTCGCGGTTCATGCCGTCTCTCAGGTCGGTTCTCGCGCGTGAGGGGCACGTTTGCTCGTAAAGGCGGCTGGGCTCAAGCGCCATTTCCCGCGCGCGCTAGCCATATCGCAACGGACTCTGGGGCAGGGATGCTTGATTATACGAGGCGACTCCTGGTTGTCACAGTGCTATTGTTGTTGGCCACGCTCCTTGCACATAGCCCGATGGCCCGCGCGCAAACTCTCGCAGCGGTCAAGGAACGCGGCACACTCAATTGTGGCGTTGGGCAGGGACTGCTGGGTTTTTCCAGCCAGGATGATCAAAAGAACTGGACAGGATTTGACGTCGATATTTGCAGGGCGATAGCCGCTGCGATCTTCGGCGATCCCGGCAAGGTGACGTTCATATCGCTCGACGCCGCCAGCCGCTTTGCGGCGCTCCAATCTGGTGGAGTTGACGTGCTGTCGCGCAACTCGACCTGGACAATGTCGCGGGAGACATCACTCGGGCTAATGTTCGCTGGTGTCGCTTACTATGACGGCCAGGGCTTCTTGCTGCGCCGGGAGGCTGGAATCGATACAGCCTTGCAACTCGGCGACAAAACGGTCTGCACGCAAACGGGTACGACGACCGAACTCAATCTGGCGGACTACTTTCGTGCCAACAATATGCCGTTAAACGTCCTTGCGCTCGGCACTGCCGACGAGACCCGGACAGCTTACGAACAGCGCAAATGTGATGTGCTGACGAGTGACGTCTCGCAGCTCTACGCGGAGCGTCTAAAACTTGCTGCCCCTGATAGCCATATCATCCTGCCGGAAGTGATCTCAAAGGAACCGCTCGGGCCGGTCGTGCGCCAGGGCGATGATCAGTGGTTTAATCTGGTTAAGTGGACGCTTTATGCGCTTATCAATGCCGAGGAATTGGGCCTTAAGTCGACGACGGTCGAGGACGCGCCGAAATCATCATCAAGTCCGGATGCTCGGCGCCTGATAGGCATTGAAGGAGAATTCGGTCGGCAATTGGGGCTCGAGCAAAATTGGGCGGCGCGAGCCGTCCACGCGGTGGGCAACTACGGCGAAATATTCGAGAGGAATGTTGGAACGCAGAGCCGCCTCAGCATTCCGCGCGGATTGAATGCGCTTTGGACGCGGGGTGGAATTCTTTACGCTCCTCCGGTCAGATAGTCCCCAGGTGACTCATGGACATCGATTATTATTCGCTGTTGGCAAGAGCTGTCGCCGGCAAAGATGAAACAGCGCGCGACAACGTCTACCGCGATGCTTTTAGTCTCATCCAGAGGTCGCCGAATTTTTCACCCGAAGCCGCGGCGTCGCACGTGGCGGCACTTGAGACCGCGATCCGGAGGATTGAGGATGAGTTGGTTGCCGAAGGCTCGAAGCATTCGGCCGACGTCAATGCAGTATTGTTGCCGAAGGCAAATCCGCGACCCCTGATCGTCATCGCCTGCATGGCGGTTGCTTTCGTAGCGCTATCAGGCCTGCTCTATGGATACCTGGCTAACAAAGGTCCGGTTGGCGCCGGCATGATGGCGTCATCGTCAAAAACATCGCAGGCTCGGGAAGAAGCCGTTATGGGCGACCTGAAGACCGGCGTCGATGGCGGCTCCTCTGGAGAGGGATTGCCTTTCGCGCTGCAGCGCCAGGTAGTGTTCTATCGTACGACTGCGCCTCCTGGCTCGATCGTTATCGATCGGGAAACGCGATTTCTCTATCTGATTGACTCGAACAATTCGGCGCGCCGATACGGCATCGGCATTGCCCAGGAATGCCTGAACGGTGGCAGCTTCTCCCGTATAACCGGGAAACTTGAATGGCCCGACTGGAAAGCTGCCGGCGTTGACAGGCAGGATGGTCTGCTTGCGTCGGCCGGTCGCCCTGGGAGCCTGTTGGGTGCGAGGGCGTTGCTGCTGGACAAGCCAGGCTTGCTCATCCATGGGACGAACTCACCGAAAACCATCGGTCATCTCGTCGCGTCAGGCTGTATCCGGCTGGTAAACGACGACGTTGAGGACTTGTATCGGCGCGTCTCATTGGAAACGCGTGTCGTATTCGTAGGTTGATATCAAAAGGTGAAAAAGCAGCCCGGATCAACCGAGCTCGCCCCGAGTCCCGTTTGCGCCACAATACCGCACCGATCGGCGAGGGCTGCAATGGCCGGATGAGCAAGTGAGATGTGCGGACGGTGTGGAGATCGCAGAGGCCGTGACATCGAAGTACTTCTGGACACCGATGCCAGGAGATCGGAGCTTCACCGGTGGCTTGTTTTGGGAGGTGCATCGGCGGACAAGATCGCATATGAACGCGACCTCGATTTGTCCTAACAGGACAGTTCAGTGACGACACGCGATCATCAAGCCATGATCGCGGAGCAACGACGGATCAAGGGTGAAACATTCCAAAAGGGCGCGTGCAGCCGGCCGCGTCGCGAAGACGCGCGAGGGGACGCCACGTACAGCGGTCTCCTCTCCGTCGCCTCTCGGTATGCTGGCTCTCGCGCTTCTTGCACAATTGAGAAAGGCCGGGCGCGCCGGTGTCGTCTTCCTCGCCGAAAACGAGAGCAAGGCAGAGCGGCTCGGTAGCGTTATTTACTCGCTCGATCGGTCGTGCGATGTTTTGGTCTTCCCACGCGTGAATACGCTGCCGTTTGACCAGTTGGAACCGTCCCGTGAGATCGCCGGAAGGCGAAGCGCGGTGTTGCGTCGTCTTGCAAGCGCAAACAAGCCCGTTCTGTTGGTGTCGACGGCGAGGCGGTGATGGAGCGCCTGCCGATGCCATTGGTCTGGTCGCGGCTTGGCATCAGCCTGAAAGTTGGAGCGAGCTATACCGAGCGGGATCTGAAAACTGGCCTCGAGGGTCTCGGATACGCAGTCGATGAAGAGGCGGACTATCCCGGCGGCGCACTGTTCCATGGCGGCACGTTCGAGGTGTTTCCGGCCGGCGCGCTGGGCCCGTTTAGAATAGAACATGTGTTTCGGCATGGAATAAGGACCCCGTTTCGGGGTGATCGGCATCCAATCGGGACCCCGGGATAAGGGTCCACAGTGGCTTCCATCGAGTCATGGAAGCCGAGGTTGGGATGCTGGTGGTGGAGACGATTGGTAAGATCCGTCGCGCCTACTTTGTTGATGGTCGTCCGATCAAGGCGATCTGCCGAGAACTTGGCGTATCGCGGAAGGTGGTTCGCAAGGTCATTCGTTCTCAAGCGACGGAGTTCCGGTACGAGCGCGAGACGCAGCCGCTCCCGAAGATGGGTGCCTGGAGTGCCGAGCTTGATCGGTTGCTGGCAGGGAATGAGAGCAAGGCGGCGCGGGAACGGCTGACGCTGATCCGGCTATTCGAGGAACTCCGCGGCCTGGGTTATGCCGGCGGCTATGATGCGGTTCGTCGATACGCCCGACGGTGGACCAAGGAACGCGGCACCTCGACAGCGTCGGCTTATGTGCCGCTGAGCTTTGCACCAGGCGAAGCCTACCAGTTCGACTGGAGCCACGAGGTGGTCCTGCTGAGCGGCACCACGGTGATGGTGAAGGCTGCTCATGTTCGGCTCTGTCACAGTCGCATGCTGTTCGTGCGGGCCTATCCGCGGGAGACGCAGGAGATGGTGTTCGACGCCCACGACCGGGCATTCGCCCTGTTCAAAGGCACCTGCACCCGCGGCATCTACGACAACATGAAGACCGCGGTGGAGACGATCTTTGTCGGTAAAGGCCGTCTCTACAATCGCCGCTTCCTGCAGATGTGCAGCCACTATCTGGTCGATCCGGTCGCCTGTACGCCAGCGTCGGGCTGGGAGAAGGGGCAGGTCGAGAACCAGGTCGGGCTGGTCCGGGAGCGCTTCTTCACGCCGCGGCTGCGGTTCAAAAACCTCGACGAGTTAAACGCCTGGCTGCTCGACAAGTGCATCGCCTACGCCAAGGCTCATCGCCATCCGGAGCTGGTCGATCAGACGATCTGGGACGTGTTCGAAGCCGAACGCCCCAAACTCGTTCCCTATGCCGGCCGCTTCGACGGCTTCCATGCGGTGACAGCATCGGTCTCGAAGACCTGCCTGGTGCGCTTCGACAACAACAAGTACTCGGTCGCAGCCAGTGCAGTCGGACGACCGGTCGAGGTTCAAGCCTATGCCGATCGCATCGTGATCCGTCAGGATGGACGTATCGTTGCCGAGCACCCGCGATCCTTTGGCCGCGGCGATACCGTCTACGACCCCTGGCATTATGTGCCGGTGCTCGCCCGCAAACCCGGCGCCTTGCGCAACGGTGCTCCCTTCAAAGACTGGGTGCTGCCGGCCGCGATCGAGCGGATCCGGCGCAAGCTGGCCAGCACCGACGATGGCAATCGGCAGATGGTCGACATCCTCACCGCGGTGCTGACTGACGGTCTGTCCGCGGTGGAAGCGGCTTGTGCCGAAGCGCTCAGTCACAGCGTCCATTCCGCCGATGTCGTTCTCAATATCCTGGCCCGTCAACGTGAACCCGCCCCACCGGCCAACATCATGACGCCGGCCGCACTGACGCTCCGTCATGCACCGATCGCCGATTGTGCCCGCTACGACAACCTCCGGAGGACCATCTGATGGAACGAACCCAAATCTTCGACCTCATGGGCGAACTTAAGCTCTACGGCATGAAGGCTGCCTTCGACGAGATCATGGCAACTGCCGTCAAGCGCCAGCACGAGCCTCAACGCATTGTCGGCGACCTGCTCAACGCCGAGATCAACGAGAAGCAAGCCAGGTCGATCAAATACCAGCTCACCATTGCCAAGCTGCCGCTCGCCAAGGACATCGCCGACTTCCAGTTCGACGGCACGCCGATCAATCAGACTCTCGTCAATGATCTCGCTGGCGGCGGCTTCATCGCCCAACAACGCAACGTCGTGCTGGTTGGCGGCACCGGTACAGGCAAAACCCACTTGGCCATTGCCATCGCCAGAAGTTGCATCCGCGATGGCGCCAGAGGACGCTTCTACAACGTAGTCGACCTCGTCAACCGGCTCGAGACCGAGACCCGCAACGGTCGGCAGGGACGGCTCGCCGAGCATCTGACCCGCATGGACTTCATCGTTCTCGACGAGCTGGGCTATCTGCCGTTCGCGCAATCCGGCGGTCAGCTCCTGTTCCATCTCATCAGCCGGCTCTACGAGCGCACCTCCATCATTGTCACCACCAATCTTGCGTTCGGCGAATGGCCCAGTGTGTTCGGTGATGCCAAAATGACCACCGCGCTACTCGACCGATTGACCCATCACTGCGACATCGTCGAGACCGGCAACGACAGCTGGCGATTCAAAAGCCGCGACGATGTTCAAACAACCCGCGCTCGCGCCGTCTCCGCAACCCCGACCAGCTCCGACGACCCGAGCGCTACCAGCAGAGCACGCCGATCAAAGGGGTCCCTTTTGGATGCCGATAGGGGGTCCCAGTCGAACGCCGATTGACATAGAACATTCCAACGGCACGATCCGCAAGATTGCCGCTGTCGACCCGGTCGAGCATAGCGTCATGTACGAGACGAACGAGTTCCTGATCGACCCCATGTCGGAGCGGCTTGCGTTCTCCGACAAGCGTGGACGACGAGCGACATTTCTCGACTATTGCAAGAAAGCCAGATGGGTGTCGGATGCGGGCGTCCCAGCGCATGCCGATAGCTGGCTGAGCACGATTGCGGAGGCGGCGAGCCGCAAGGAGGCCGAGCGCGAATACCTCGGGCGAAGCGAGTGGAAAGGACTGGCGAAACGCATCAGTGTTCTGCCGGCAAGGGCGTCCTTCAGGGCCACGCCGGATTTTTCGAAGTCACCATCGCCGAGGAAGGCTCTCCGCGCATTTATCGACGAGACGCAACGCACAGGCTCGCGACTGCTGTTCGTCGCCGCGCTGGAGGACGATCTGCGCGCGATGGAGCGGATCGGCGGGATCAAGGCGAAGCGTTTTACGGATTGGGACGAGGCCGTGGATGGACGCGGCGGCGAAGGGGCATTTCTGGCCGACTTCGATGCAGGTTTTGTCGGAGCAGGCCGAAAGCCACTTGTCGTTGTGACGGCAGCCGATGTGCTCGGTAGCAGGGCGCATCATCCGCAACCCATGCCGAGGGCATGGGATGCGGCGTTCGATCACCCTGACGTGCCGGAGCAGGGGGCGGTCGTTGTTCATCTGCAGCGAGGACTTGCCTTGCTCGACGGCTTGAAGACTGTGCAAACAGGAGGCGGGACTTCGCGGGACATGGTCAAGCTCGTCTTTGCGGCAGACGATGCGGTCCTGGTTCCTCCGGCAGACCTGGCCTTGATCTGGCCCTACGCCGCGGAACTCGGCAAGCTGACTCTCGACAGGGCGGATGGGAGCACGTGGTGGGCCCGGCGGACCCAGGCGGAGAACGAAGTCCAGCTCGCCGCCAAAGAGCTCGCCAAACACATCAGGTATCGGCGACGCCGGCGTGCCTCCAAAATCGTGCCCCCGGGGGCGGCCTACGAGAAGTTTGTCGCGCGCTTTCCGTATTTTACGACTGTTGACCAGGCGAAGGCCATTCGCGACGTCCTGGATGACCTTGCCTCCGGTCATCCCATGGACCGCGTCATCTGCGGCGACGTCGGATTTGGCAAAACCGAGGTGGCGCTCCGGGCAGCCGCAGCCGTGGCGCTGTCGGGCAAGCAGGTGGCGGTCGTGGTGCCGACCGCGGTACTGGCCCGGCAGCACATCGCGACCTTTCGCAAGCGCTTCGGGCCGTTTGGCATTGCTGTGGAAGGCTTGTCGCGGGCGACATCGGCATCCGAGGCGCGAGATACCAAAGAGCTGCTCAAGCGCGGAAAGCTGAAAGTCGTAATCGGCACGCAAGCGCTGGCTGCGAAGGATGTGAGGTTCGCCGATCTTGGACTCGTGATCATCGACGAGGAGCAGCATTTCGGGGCGGAAGAGAAGGCGAGCCTCTCGGAGCTGTCAAAAGGCGCTCATACGCTTCTGATGAGCGCCACGCCGATCCCGAGGACGCTCGCCGCGGGTCTCGCGGGCTTCAGGGATCTCAGCGTGATTGCGACGCCGCCCGCGCATCGGCTGCCGGTTGTGACCAGGATCGCGCCGCTTTCGGATACGGCGATTGCCGCCGCGTTACTGCGCGAGCGCAGCCGGCACGGCCAGAGCTTCCTGATCTGTCCGCGCATTCAGGATCTCGACCCGATCCTGGCACGGGTGCAGGCGGTGGCCCCGGATCTGCGTATTGCCTGCCTCCACGGCAAGTTACCGGCTGGCGAGATCGATGACCGGATGATGAGCTTCGTCGAAGGCGAGGTCGACGTTCTCCTGGCAACCAATATCGTGGAAAGTGGTCTCGATATTCCGCGCGCGAATACCATCGTGGTCTGCTGGCCCGAACGGTTTGGTCTTGGGCAGCTTCACCAGCTCCGGGGACGCGTGGGACGAAGCGGAACGCGTGCGTTCGCCTATCTGTTGACCGAGAGCGGTTCGGAACATTCTGCCAAGCGCCTGGCCGTTCTCGAGGAGTTCTCGAGGCCAGGCGCGGGCTTTGCCATCAGCGAGCGCGACCTCGACCTCAGAGGCGCCGGCGATCTGTTTTCGGAGCGGCAATCGGGCCATGTCCAGGTGCTTGGACCGGTGCTCTATAGTCACCTTCTGAAGTTGGCCTCCGAGAAGGCTGACGACGGCGCCGCCGATCTCTGGGTGCCCGACCTGAACCTGCCGCTGGAGGACAATTTGCCCAGGGGTTACGTGCAATCGGACGCGATGCGCCTCGAGATCTATGGTCGCCTCGCCAGGTGTCGCGGCGAAGATGACCTCGATGATCTCGAGGACGAGACCACCCGCCGTTTCGGCAAGCTGCCGCCGTCAGCCCATGCGTTGTTTGCCGTGGCAAAGCTGAGGGTGGAGTGCAAGCGAAGGGGCATCATCAGGCTTGATGTCGGGCCCGAGGCGATCGCAGCGAGCTTCCTGCCCGGGCGGCTGCGGAAATCCAGGGCGCGCTCGCTGCAACGCGATGGAGACCGCGTCGTCTGCGACTGCAAGACCCGTGAGGACCCGTTTGATCGGATCGAGGGGTTCCTCGATCGTCTGGACGAGTAAGCCGGATGTTCGCTCTCACATTCCTCGGGACGTCGGCAAGCGTTCCTTCCGCGGACCGCAACCACCAGGCCTTCTGCTGGAGGTGGGCGGCCAGCGCGTCCTGATCGATTGCGGGGAGGGCACCCAGCGGCAACTGCTTCGCAGCGGCGTTGGTTTTCGCCGGCTTGATCCTTCGAAGCCATCCCCTCGCGTTCAGCCAGCAGAAGAGCACAATGAAATGGACGCAATTCTAAAGCATTATACCTTTGTCCCACGGCGAAAACTCTTCTTCCCCGTAGCCCAGCCGTTCGCTGGCAGTCTTCGTCCCGGAGGCGGTCGCCAGGATCAAATCGAATATCCTCGCGCCGGCCTCTTCGATCGTCTCCGTTCCGTCCAGTATGGTGCCGCAGTTAACGTCCATGTCGTCGGGCATGCGCTGGTAAAGCGGCGTGTTGCTCGCCAGCTTCAGCGAAGGAGTCGGCTTGCACCCGAAGGCTGATCCGCGCCCGGTCGTGAAGCACAGGACATTTGCTCCTCCCGCGACCTGCGCTGTCGCGCCGACGGGGTCGAAGGCCGGCGCGTCCATGAAAACCAAACCCTTTTCCGTCACGCGCTCGGCATAGTCGTAGACCTCGACGAGATTGGTGGTGCCGCCCTTGGCCATTGCTCCAAGTGATTTTTCAATGATGTTCGTGAGGCCACCGGCCTTGTTACCGGGGGACGGGTTATTGTTGATCTCCATTCCGTGACTGGCAGCAAATTCTTCCCACCACTTCACGCGCGCAATAAGTTTTTCTCCGACGTCTCGCCGAACGGCACGCCGCGTCAGGATATGCTCGGCCCCATAGCACTCAGTCGTTTCAGACAGGATTGCAGTTCCACCCTGAGCGACGATCAGGTCAACAGCAGCTCCCAGCGCGGCGTTTGCGCTGATTCCGGAGTACCCGTCTGATCCACCGCACTGAAGCGCAACTTTCAATTCACTTGCCGGTACCGGCGTCCGTTGAATGTCGTTCGCCCGCTCCAGGCTTGCCTCAATACGTTCAATACCCGCTCGCACCGTGGCTGCGGTACCGCCAGACTGCTGAATAACAAGCGCGTCGCCCGCACTCCCTCCCAACACACCATCGAGATTGCTGACCTCACAGCCCAGTCCGATCATGAGCACTTTCGCGAAATTGGGGTGGGCAGCGTAGCCGGCGATACATCGTCGAAGCGCTTCGATGCCATCGATCCTTGCATCAAGTCCGCATCCGCCCTTGTGCGTCAGCGCCACGACGCCGTCGATGTTTGGATAGTCGGCAAGGCGGCCCTTGAAATGGTCTGCGATCATGCGAGCAGCGGTCGCTGAACAGTTCACGCTGGTCAATACGCCGATATAGTTGCGCGTCGCCGCGCGGCCATCTGCACGGACATAGCCATCGAAGGTACGTTGCACGGACGCGAGAGGCGTTGGTCGAACATCTTCGCCGAAAGTATTGCTGTCTTGCGAACAGTCACTCATGCCGAGATTGTGGACGTGAACGTGCGCGCCTTGCGCGATTGGGGCCGACGCTACACCGATCACTGAACTGTACCGGCGAACAGCTGTGCCCGCATGGATCCGGAACCGCGCAATCTTGTGACCGGCCGGAATCGGATCGATCACAACGACCCCGTCCGACACGGTCTCGCCAGGGGAGATGGCTCGAAGCGCGATTAATACATCGTCAGAGGCATTCAGAAGGATCGTTGATGGCCTCTCATCTCGCGACCGTCTGTCGGTTTCTCGCGCCAGTGAAGCAGGGTTCTGTGTTGCGGTTGAATTGACATGATCTCTCATGCGCGTAACTCCTGTATTGCCGGGCTGCCAGGCGTACGCCTGATCGGCGCAGCTTCGGGGTGCTGTTTGGAGGGAAGCGGACGCGCTCAAACGGTCGCCAGCAGGAAGAACGTTTGGTCCCTTCGTCCCATTTGGTGCGCCACGCTATCAGGTCGCTCCGTCCGTCTCTGTCAATTTGGCGACAATCGGTTCGGTTGTTTTGTGATATCGATTGCGGCGAGGGGCCCGAATTCGCGTCGCCGCGTTCTCCTGATACGGTGTGGCCAGGACGGGCATTGGAGCCATGTTTGCTCCAGGCGTTCGAGCCGTCGAAGTCAGGAGTGTCGTCGAGCTGCCGAGTTTGCGTGACTGGCCAGAAGCAGGGAGCACCGGGAGCATGATTGCGCCAAGTTCATTACCTGACATTCCGCTCCCCTCCGGTATCCGTTCGCGTTACGTGGAGAACGTCAACGGTCTACGCATGCACGTCCTGGAAGCTGGCTTCGGGTCGCCTGACAGGCCTTGCGTGTTGTTGTTGCACGGCTTTCCAGAACTGGCGTTCTGCTGGCGCAACGTGATGATTCCGCTGGCCGAGGCCGGTTATCATGTGATTGCACCTGACCAGCGGGGCTACGGGCGTACGAGCGGGTGGGATCCGGACTACGGCGGCGATCTTGCTTCTTTTCGGCTAACGAACCTGGTTCGCGATGTGCTCGGCGTTGTTGCTGCGTTTGGCTACGATGCCGTCGATTCCGTCATCGGACACGATTTTGGCTCCGCAGTAGCCGCCTGGAGTGCGCTAATACGACCAGATGTATTCCGGTCCGTGGTCTTGATGAGTGCGCCATTTGCCGGGGCGCCTCCGCTTCCGTTCAATTCGGCAAATCGGCCTGTTGCCTCTCCACCGGAAGACGACGTTCATCGTGAACTCGCGGCCTTGCCACGGCCGCGCAAGCACTATCAGTGGTACTACACGACGCGGGAGGCAGACGAGCACATGCGTCGCGCTCCGCAGGGAGTGCATGCGTTCTTGCGGGCTTACTACCACTACAAGAGCGCTGATTGGAAAGGCGAGGCCCCGTACTCGCTAAAGTCGTGGTCAGCAGCTGAGCTCGCAAACATGCCGACCTATTACATAATGGAGCTGGATAAGGATATGGCAGCTACCGTGGCGGAGCATATGCCGTCGGCAAGTGCAATTTCCGCCAACCGATGGTTGCCTGATGGTGATCTGGCCTTCTGCAGTGCAGAATTTGCTCGCACCGGCTTTCAGGGCGGACTGCAGTGGTATCGCTGTGCTCTTTCAAGCAGGTTCAATTCCGAACTGCAGATCTGGTCTGGCCGCCGCATTGATATCCCGTCTCTCTTCATCGCTGGCAAACAAGACTGGGGTGTCTATCAAAATCCCGGGGCCTATGAATTGATGCAGTCCGGGGCCTGTACAAGGATGGCTGCCTGCCACTTGATCGATGGGGCCGGACACTGGGTGCAGCAGGAACAGCCGCTCGATGTTGGTCGGTTGTTGCAGGCATTCCTGTACGACATGTTTGGGAACCAGCGACGGCGCCAATAGCGCATCACCCTGAGCTTTGGACGCTCTGCGGCAGAACGGGTTGGGTGGAACCTGCGGTCAAGTTGACGAATGCGCGATTCCGCGAGCTTTCGCAAAGCTGGCCGCCAATTCCGCCCGGTTTGCGCAGCCGAATTTGTCGAGCACTCTACTGATATGAGTTCGTACGGTGCCAAAGCTAATGCCCAACACGCGAGCGATGTCACGGTCTGTACAGCCCCGCGATACCAATTCGGTGACCTCACGTTCTCGCGTAGTCAGGCCGTCGCTCTGAGTCCTCCCCCGCAACAAGGCGGAACGGATGAACGGTTCAAGGACGTCCAGCAGCACCTTCTCCCGCTCGTCGAAGTTTGTCTTTCCGCGCCGCCGCCAGATGCGGAAATCGCCCAGGTCGCGGTTCCGTTGATCGAACATGTAAATATTAATGCCCCATTCGAGCGCATCGCGCTGCAGGAAGTCGTTATAGAACTCGGTCTTCGCTAGCTCGCGCCTGTCTATCACTTCATCGACTATCGTGGCTTGCCGCGCTGCTCGCAAACGCGCGGTTATAGGATCATGGAATTGGTACCAGTCATCGTAGAGCGACCGGATTTCCGGTGCGGCGCCCACGTAGATTGATTCACAAAATCGTTGGTCTTTCTCTTGCCAGGTACAAGAGCAGCCGCCGTCAGCACGAAGAAGCCTGACGAGGTCTCCGAGTGCAGCTCGCCGAACGTCATCCTGCACACTCAGCCGTTGCAGGCGGTGGACGATGTCAGCAAAGAGCTTTAGCTCGCTCGACGTGATGTCCCGGACATGCGGCGTCATACCCCAATCCTTTCCGGTACGAATGTTATGCAAAGTGCGCGCCAAATACAGCTCTGCGGCTGACACCCAATTCCGCGGCTGACGGTAACCCCGCCTGTGGGTGCAGGATCACGCAGCCGAACCACCATCGGCAATAATGCCGATGCCGCCCCGCATTCCAAGTCGCTACAAGCTCAACAGCAAACGGGAAAGGTGGGGACGAACCGCTCGAAGGTAGCACGAGCCAATTGGCAGTCAATCGAAGTACCTGCTTCGATCTGGGTGTAGCTGTTTTGGCCCCTGCCGAGAGATGATCTCGCGCCCCAATAGATGCGGCGTCGTGGCCCCCAGAAAGCTCCTGGTGAGCTCTTTGGGGTGGGAGGCCTATTGCGCGCGACAGATCCCAGGTCGGAGACGGAGAACCAGATGCACTACTTAACACTTTCAGAGTTGTCCGTGTTGCTCAGGACGAAAGCCATTTCTCCGGTCGAACTCGTCAAGCACATGCTCAACCGGATTGATGCGCTTGAACCGCAGCTGGAATCCTACGTAACAATAACCGCCCGGCGTGCGCTGGAGCAAGCCAGACACGCAGAGAGCGAGATCGGATCCGGGCGGTGGCGTGGCCCACTGCACGGTGTTCCACTGGCTTACAAGGATATCTTCTATACGGACTTTGCCCTGACGACCGCGGGCACAGCGCTACACAAGAACTTTCAACCGGCTTACAGCGCAACTGCGGTGCGACGGCTGGAGGCAGCGGGGGCCGTTTCGCTTGGCAAGCTGAAAACGACGGAGCAAGCCTGGACCGAGCACCATCCTGCAGTCGCGGCGCCCAAGAATCCCTGGGGTGCGGAGCTATATGCGGGCGCATCCTCAAGCGGATCCGGGGTTGCCACGGCTGCCGGCTTGACTTTCGGCGCGCTCGGCTCTGACACCGGCGGTTCGATCCGCTTTCCGAGCGCGGTCAATGGCGTGACGGGGCTTAAGCCGACGTGGGGGCGTGTTAGCCGCCACGGCGTCTTCGAATTGGCTGCTTCTCTTGATCACGTTGGTCCAATGACGCGGTCAGCTGTCGATTGTGCTATCATGCTTGGAGCCATTGCCGGCGCCGATCCTGCCGATCCGACTGCTGTGCATGATCCAGTAGAAGATTACCAGGCCGCGGCGTTGCAAAGCGTTGCGGGAATGCGGATTGGACTACCACGTGCCTATGCGACCGAAGGCGTCGACCCCGGCGTCGTGGCGGTGTGGCAAGCAGCGGCCAAGGTCTTCGAAGACCTTGGCGCGATCGTCGAAGAGATTTTATTCCCCGAATGGCGCAACGCGGCATCGAGTTGGCCCATTCTATGTTCATCCGAGACAGCGTTAACGCATGCGGCAACATATCCGTCGAAATCCGGAAGTTACGGACCGGCGCTATCGGCGCTCATCGAATTGGGACGCAGCAGCACAGCGATGGATCTCGCGGCCGCGCACCATGCGCGTTTGGAGTTCTCGAACCGTCTTCGCACCCACTTCAATAACGTCGACATCATTCTCGCGCCCGTGACCATCTGGCCGACGCCGACTGCCGCCGCCACCGCCGATATTCTTCTTACGTCTCCCCTGGAGGATGTGCTCCGCTTTACTTGTGTCTTCGACAGCACCGGAAACCCAACGCTGACTCTGCCCGGCGGTTTCGACGACCGGGGCGCGCCAATGGCAGTTCAACTCATCGGTGCGCACTTTGATGAGGCCGCAGTTCTGCGAGCCGGTGCCGCCTTCCAGCGAGCAACCGACTGGCATTCAAGGCACTCGCGACACTTTCCGTAGGCGTTTGGCATGTACCCAGAGACACGGCGTGGTCGCGCTCAGTCAGCGGGTATTTTTACATTGTGCCAAGCGCCGTTGTCTGCGCCGGAAAGTCCTTGGAGGGAGTTGGATCGCGACAAATGGCTAGTGCACTCGTTGCAGTGTTCGAAATCGTGAGCTTTGGCGCGATCATCGTGCTGGTCGTGCTCGGGCTCGGCATCATCGCCAGCATGATGGGCATCTTCAACTTCGCGCAGGGCGAATTCGTCCTGCTCGGAGCTTACGTGACCTATCTGGCGTATGCCCACGGCGCGCCGGTCTGGGCCGGCATGATTGCCGCGCCCTTCGTGGTCGGCGCGCTCGGCTTCGTGCTGGAGGCGCTGATCATAAGGCGCTTCTATGCCGCGCCGATCGTGGCGATGCTCGGCACCTATGCGCTCGGGCTGATCATACGCGAGAGTGTGCGCGGCCTGATCGGCGGCTTCTATCTCACCGTGCCGGAACCGATCGGCGGCTCGATCGACCTCGGCTCGGTCCACATCTCGGCCTGGCGTTTCACCATCATCGTGATCACGCTCCTGGTGATGGGCGCCTGCTATCTCCTCCTGGCCCGCACCTCGTTCGGGCTTCGGGTCCGCGCCACGCTGGAAAACCCGGCGCTGGCGCGCGCCTCGGGCATCTCGACGCCCTTGATCTACGGCGCGACCTTTGCGTTCGGCGCGGCGCTCGCCGGGCTTGCCGGCGCGCTGATCGTGCCGGTGTTCAGCCTGTTTGCTGATCTTGGCATCCGATTCCTGATCCAGGGTTTCGTCGCCGTCATGGTCGGCGGGGTCGGCTCCTTCATCGGTCCGGTCGCCGGCGCAGGTGTCATCGGCACGCTGAGTGCGGCGCTGCCATGGGTGATGTCGCCGGTTGTCGCCGACGTCCTCGTCTTCGTACTCGCCATCGCCTTCATCAAATTCCGGCCGCAAGGCCTCATTGCTGGGAAAGGGGTCTAATCACATGTCGATTGAACGGATGAACCTGACGCGCCGCCGCTTCATGAGCAATTTTGCTTTCGCCACCGGCGCTCTCGCGACCGGGGTCGGCAGCTGGGTGGTGCGGGCCGACTGGGCCAACGCCGCGGAGGGGCCGATCAGGGTTGGCATAGCGACCGATCTTACGGGGCCGATCGCGTTCGCTGGGGTGGCCGATGCCAATGTCGCGAAGATGGTAATCAAGGAGATTAACGACGAGGGAGGCCTCCTCGGGCGTCCAATTGAGCTCTATATCGAGGACACCGCCTCGAACGAATCGGTCGCGGTCGGCAATGTCCGCAAGCTGATCCAGCGCGACAAGGTCGATATGGTGCTGGCCGGCATCACCTCGTCGATGCGCAACGCGATCAAGGATCCGATCGTAGCACGCGGCAAGACGCTCTATATCTATCCGGAACTTTACGAGGGGAAGGAGTGCACGCCCTATCTGTTCTGCACCGGACCCACCCCAGCCCAGCAATGCGACGATCTGATCCCGTGGCTGATCAAGAACGGAGGCAAGAAGTTCGCGCTGCCGGGATCCAACTATGTCTATCCGCATACGATCAATGTCTATGCCCGCAAGTTGATCGAAGCACATGGCGGCGAAGTCGTGTTCGACGAATATTTCCCGCTCGATCAAGTGGACTTCAGTGCGACTGTCAATCGTATCATCTCCAACAAGGTCGACGTGGTGTTCAACACCGTGATCCCGCCCGGCGTCGGCCCATTATTCAAGCAACTCAGCGAAGCCGGGTTTTTGAAGGCCGGGGGACGCCTTGCCTGCGTGTGGGCTGATGAGAATCTCTTGAATGTGAGTCAGCCCAGCGAAATCGAAGGCATGGCGAGCTGTCTCGACTACTTCAGGGCTGTCACGGCGGATGATCCGGTGAGCGCAAAGATCCAGGCGGCTTACGATAAGAATTTTCCCGGGAAGATCCTGTTCGCCGCTGGAAGTGCTGCGACTGGCACTTATCGTGGCCTCAAGCTATGGGCAGCAGCGGTCAAGGAAGCTGGCAAGGTCGACCGCGACTCGGTTGCGGCGGCGCTCGACCACGCCAGGATCGCCGAAGGGCCCGGCGGCCCCGCCGAAATGGTGCCGGGCAAGCGTCACTGCAAGATGAAAATGTATATCGCGGTGGCAAAAGGAGGAAATTACGAAATCGTGGGGCGCAGCAACGGTCTCGTCGACCCGAAAGAGTGCTGAGCGAATGACGGGCGGAGTAAAACGGGCCGTCGCCGTCGCACGCATCAGCGAGGATGTCGTGACGGGTGAGGGTACACCGGCAGCACATGCGCCGGCGGGACGGGAATCGGCAGGATGGAAAGTCCTGCCGATCGTGGAAGGGCTGGTGCTCTTGATCGCACTGGTCCTGCCATGGGTCCTGCAGGACTATCTGACGGTGTTCGCCACCCGCGTGGTGATCCTCGCGCTGTTCGCGCTGTCGTTCGACCTGGTGTGGGGCTATGCCGGCATCATGAGCTTCGGTCAGGCGCTGTTCTTCGGCGCCGCCGGCTACGGCGTGGCGCTGCTGGCGCGCGACCTCAACGTCACCTCGATCCTGCTGATCCTGCCGGCCGGCGCGCTGATCGGGCTGACCGCGTCGCTGCTGCTCGGCGGCTTCCTGTTGCTCGGGCGTTATCCCTCGAGCGTGATCTTCGTCTCGCTCGGCACGCTCACCGGCTCCTATGCCGCCGACCGGCTGGCGCGCGGCTGGTACTATCTCGGCGGCCAGAACGGCATCCCGTCGATCCCGCCGCTGACGCTTGGCGGCTACGAGTTCGAGGAAGGGCCGATCTACTATTACATGGTGCTCGGCATCCTCGTTGTCGTCTATTTGCTCTGTCGTTTTCTGGTCCGCTCGCAGTTTGGCCTCGCGCTCGCCGGCCTGCGCGAGAACGAGCAGCGCATCGCCTTCTTCGGCTACAAGGCGCAGCATCTGAAGGCGATCATCTTCGCGGTCGGCGGCACCATCGCCGGTCTCGCCGGCAGCCTCTATGCCTTCCACGAGGGCTTCGTCTGGCCCAACATGCTGGGCGTCGTGTTCTCGACCCAGGTCGTGCTTTACGTCCTGTTCGGCGGCTCCGGCACGCTGATCGGCGCCGTGATCGGGGCCGTGATCATCGAGGGCGTCTCGTTCTGGCTGTCGGACAATTACCGCGACGTCTGGCCGATCATCCTCGGCGTGCTGCTGCTGCTCGTCATCATGTTCCGTCCGCTCGGGCTGATTTCCTTCGTGCTCGGCGAGCGCGAGCGGGTCGGCCGGTTCGGCAAAGCGCCAAAGGAGCCCGGCAATGCCGCTTCTTGAGGCGTCCGGCGTCAGCAAGGTGTACGGCAAGCTGACCGCGCTCGACGGTGCGGCGCTGACCGTCGGCGAGAACGAGTTTCACGGCCTGATCGGCCCGAACGGCTCCGGCAAGAGCACGCTGATGAAATGCGTCGCCGGTGCCGAGGTGCCGACCGCGGGCAAGGTCTCCTTCGTCAATACCGACATCACCGCGTTCACGCCGACCGAACGCGCCCGCGCCGGCATGAGCCTGAAATTCCAGATCACCTCGGTCCTGCCGACGCTGACGCTGTACGACAACATCCTGCTGGCGCTGCAGGCGCAGTCCTCGCTGTTCGATCTGGTGCTGTCGCGCACCCGCAAGAAATTGCACGATCAGGTGATGACGATGCTGACCCAGTTCCGGCTCGCCGATCGCGCGTTTGACGCTGCTGCTGCGCTGTCGCACGGCCAGCAGCAATGGCTGGAGATCGCGATGGCGCTCGCCGGCAAGCCGCGGCTGCTGCTGCTGGATGAGCCGACCGGCGGCATGAGCCTCGAGGAGCGCCGCGTCACCGGCGAGCTGTTGCAGCCGATCAAGCAGCATTGCTCGCTCGTCATCGTCGAACACGACCTCGATTTCATCCGCGACATCTGCGACCGCCTCACCGTGCTCGACCAGGGCAAGGTGCTGGCGTGCGGCACCGTCGCGGAAATCCAGGCCAACAAGAGCGTCCAGGAGATTTATCTTCGCCGTGCCTGACCAATCCTTCCTCGATATCAGGCATCTCGATGCCGGTTATGGCCGCAGCCAGGTCCTGTTCGATGTCAACATCGGCATTCCCTGGCGCGGCGGCGTCGCCGTGCTCGGCCGCAACGGCGCCGGCAAGACCACGCTGATGAAGACCATCGTCGGCGAGCTCACGAGCTCGCAGGGCGAACTGTTCTTCGACGGCCGCGACATCACCCGCCGCCGCACCGAGGAGCGGGTGCGCTCCGGCATCGGCTATGTGCCGCAGGAGCATTCGGTGTTCGCCCGCCTGTCGGTGCGCGACAACCTCGCGGTCGGCTCGCTGACCAATTCGGATGCCAGCGCGGTCGATCGCGTGCTCGCGATCTTCCCGAAGCTCGGCCAGCGGCTCGACCAGCCGGCCGGCACGCTGTCCGGCGGCGAGCGCAAGATGCTGGCGATCGGCCGCGCCATGCTCGGCAATCCGAAACTGCTGCTGCTCGACGAGCCGACCGAAGGCGTCTGGATCGGCGTCATCGAGGAGATCACCGAGCGGCTGATCGAGCTTGCCAAGAGCATCTCGGTCGTGATCGTCGAACAGCATCTCGACCTCGCGCTGCGCGTCGCCGACTATGCCTATGTGCTGGACCGCGGCCGCGTCGCGTTGCAGGGCGAGGCGGGCAAAGTGCGCAACGATCCGGAACTGCTGCGGTATCTGGCGCCATGACGGAAACTGGGCGCCAGACGCGGTATGCCATGAGCAGTGAATGGAAGGCTACACTCAGATGATTTCAGCCATCCGCTTCAGCTTATCGATATTCTTTAGTTCAATGCGTCGGTAATTCAAACAAACGAGGCCCTTGCTCTCCAGTTGTTTCAGGACCTTGTTGACCGTTTGACGGGACGTTCCGGTTAAAAGTGCGAGTGCTGCTTGCGTTATTGAAACATAAAGTCCGCCATCTGGTGTGACATGCGCAACCTCAAGCAAGCGTAAGGCGACCCGGTTCGGTGGATCTGCAAGAACAGCATTCGCCATGTGGGCGCTCAGCAACCGCAGGCGACTCGACAGCAACCTGAGCAACGCGTCGTCGAAGACACGATGTTTCTGCCGAAGCTTGGAAAAAGCTGTGGAACTTAAAACCTGAAGGCGAACGTCATCAAGCGCCTCAGCGGTTTGCGGCATGCGTTCGCCATCGATCAGGCTACTCGCACCCAAACACTCTCCTGGACCAAGCAGCGCGTAGACCATCTCGAGACCGTCGACCCGCATCGTGGATATCCGGACGGTCCCACGCAGAACCCGGTACATCTCCTTACGTTCATCGCCATACTGGAAAATGATCTGGCCAGCCGGAATACTTCGAATCGCGGACTGATCTCGAAAACTGCGTCTCACGGCTTCAGGTAGCCATCGTAGCAGGTCACTGCGCGCGCCGGGCACGGCGACCCATTCGCACCGATCTTTCGGTCTCACACTATTGTTCGCTCGCTTCATGCGCGATGCCCAGCTTAGTGCTGCACTTCTGGTTAGCGCCGCCCTGCGCGGCTGCAACAATCTGTCGTGCCATTGCTTGGTTATGCGTATGGTGTGCGGCGAGCTTGGCGAACATGTGCCACGCCTTGGAGTGTCTTAACGGCGCCATCCCTTGCTTCGCTTCAGCTACGGTTTGATCGAGCTTCTTGTGGCCGAGCGACGGCAACAGCTTATCGGTAATGTCAACGAACATGTTATTTCAGAAATCTACATGGCTGAATAGCGTTCAAGATAGGCGCGAGCGACGAACCGTCCGAACAAGCCTGAGAAGGCGACTTTGACTTCACGCGCTTGTCCGAGCGGCTCCTTGAAGATGAATGGCGTTCCAGTGCCGGTTGGTGCGAGTAATGCATCGAGGATCGACCAGGCACCGTAGGCCGCGCCCGGTGGCTGCAGAACTTCCCGAATTCCTGCGTCCTCAATCTCTGAAACTTCCAGATCGACGGTGGCGCCGGTGACGGGGCTGGCGCTGGCAGGGTCAAAGTTGTGAAGGAAGGCTCTCGTCACAACGCCAGTGCTCGCTTGAGATCGTCATGTTCGAACGCACTGGCCATGCGGTTGATCTCGGCTGAACGGGCGCCGACCGCCTTGGCTGTATCGCGCCAGGTTGCGGTCACGGTCGCGACCTCTTTGACGATCCCACGAGCCTGCGCCAGCGTTAGCCCGAAGTACTGTGACGCGGCCTCAAGCAGGTCGAGCGAGCAGGTGCCTTCATCGAGATCGATGTTCGTGGTCAGCACTCGCGCTTTGAGATCAGTTGGAACGGGGTTGAGGTCGTATGCCGGCGAGAGAGACCAGCCCGCTTTTCCGAGCCACAGGAAGCCGTGATTTCGGAGATGGTCGTCGACATTGGAGATCAGAACGTTGAATACCACGCGCCGGTAGAGTGCATGGGCGTCCGTCTTTCCCTGAGCGCCGTGTTGAGCAAGGGCATCGACGATCTCCGGATAGCTGCCGCGCTCCCCGTCTTTCGTTCCCATCATCGCCATCGCCGACAGGAATGGTACGCGGATCACGCCGTCGCGATCGAAGCGTCGCGACAACATGACCGCCTTGCCGGCGACGTCGATCAACTCGTGCCGGGGTGTGGCGATACCTGCCTGGCTGGCCAGCCGTAACGCGATCTCTTCCCAGGTCTCCATGCTGTAGTCGTCGTTCTCTTTCGGGAATTTCGCGATAGAGAGGTGACCATGTTGGTCGATGACGGACGCCTTCGGACGCGCGCCGCCGAGGGAAGAGCCGGGGGCAAAGATGAGTTGCAGGTCGTCATCGGTTTCCTCATCCCGGAGAACGCGCTCGGTGATCTGGAGCAGTCGGCCAAGTTCGATCAGGGCAGGAACGCCGGCGCGGATCGGTGCCTGGAAAACTTCGTCGCCAGCCCAGCGGAAGCGGAGCGCGCCAAGCCGGGTCTCGTCGGCGACGCCGAGCAAATAATCGCTCTCCAGTAGAGTGCGAACGGCACGACCTTCGCGTTCGGCGAGACGGCGCTCGGCGCGCTGCATGAGGCGGCGACCCCAGGTATCTGGCGCCGAGTCACCGATGGAGCCGAAGGTCGCGAGCCCGGCGGGCGGAGCGAAGGAGCCGCGCGTCAATGCAAGTGCTGGCTCCAGTGAGAAGCGGTCTGTATCCTCAAGCCATGCACCATCGTATTCAAAGAGGATAGTCTCCGTGCCTCGGACGCGATTGCACCTCGCCAGTCCGAGCGGGCGTGTGCGGCCTTTTAGATCGATATGAACCTCGAAGTCAGCCATCGTTGGATGATCCGGTTGATCGCTTGAGGTGGGCATGCTTGGGGAGTTCAGCACTGGCGAGAGCCTGGCCGACGCTGTCGTTGCTGATGTCTGCGACCCGGCTCAAGCCGTCGAGCAGGCCGAGTGCCTGCAGGACGCCAGCGTAAATGCCGATGCTGACGTTAGTGTCTCCGGCCTCAACCCTTTGCAATGTCGACCGGGACGTGAAGGCGCGCTCAGCCACGACCGCCATCGGCAGCCGTCGGCGCCGACGGGCATCGTGGATGTCCGCGCCGAGCTTGCGCAAGGCGCGCCGCACGGCAGCAGGAGGGGTGTGTGGGGTAGGCATTTTGACACCTTCGCACTACAGATTGACCGAATATGTAGCACGAAGTTTACAATTTTTCTAGACCTCAAAGGTATGCCGTGGAGGTTTAATTTTACCGTCGCCACGTAAGGGGGCCCGGGAGACCCGGGATATCGGCAACCGCGGCGACGGTGGCTTTCAATTCGGTGCGCCAATATCACGAGTAGAGAGGACTGCTACGGCAAGCGTTGATCTACAGTCGCAATTATCGAAGCTCGTTTGAACGATAGCAGACAAGGCGTCCAGGTCGCGTAGTCTGTTCGCGAACAATTCCTGATTCACGGCAGACGGACTGGAGATGTTTTCGCACTGACGCCAAACTAATCTGATTTGTCTTGGCGGATCGGTATGGATTCTCTTACGGAAGATGTTGTTGATCGATGTGTTAGAGAAGAGGCACGTCGCGCTGCAGAGATTAATCCCGCGTTGATGGCCGCCCGCGATCTCAGTTTGTGGGGTGGCGTTTGCGGCCAATCATTGGCTCGTGATATCAGCGCGTGCCAAATGTTAGCGACGGTACTTTGCTAAAGCTGCGAAGCGCCGTGCATTTCGAGCGCGAACGAGTTTTTTCGCCTGATCGATCTCGATAGTTCTCGAACTACACAGAAAAATTTTCAGGCGATTTTTCTTTTAAAATCAACACCGTAACTTTTTGACGACTCGCGTGTCGGCCTCTCGCTCAGCGCGAAGGAAAAACCACAGCCAGATCAACTCTCTAACTTGGTGTTTAGAACAATCGAGTGGGAGTAGGGGGCAACCGGCGGCGACAGCGTAGTTTGGGCGGTGATCTTCGCTGCCGTGCTACCGCTCTGTCGATCCCTTCGTCACTGGCTCGGAGGCTCTTCTATGTGCGCGTTCTCGGGTAGCTCGCAGAACCGATCTGCGCGCAATCCGCGGAGTATGTAAAGTGCCTTCAACGCGTGGGAGGGCTATAGCGTCGAATGGTGTGCAAATCGGCGGGTCTGGTTTGCGCCCATCATCGCTGTTCCTGGGCGAAGTGAGCCGCTCCCAAACCGACAGACATAACTTCAGAATGTTGATTTCGAGGGCCGGACGAAGATGTTCGTCTCGCTATTCCAGATACGGCGCCAGCACATCTTCGATCCATTTCATGTCAATCGGCGTTCGACTGGGACCCCCTATCGGCATCCAAAAGGGACCCCTTTGATCGGCGTGCTCTGCTGGTAGCGCTCGGGTCGTCGGAGCTGGTCGGGGTTGCGGAGACGGCGCGAGCGCGGGTTGTTTGAACATCGTCGCGGCTTTTGAATCGCCAGCTGTCGTTGCCGGTCTCGACGATGTCGCAGTGATGGGTCAATCGGTCGAGTAGCGCGGTGGTCATTTTGGCATCACCGAACACACTGGGCCATTCGCCGAACGCAAGATTGGTGGTGACAATGATGGAGGTGCGCTCGTAGAGCCGGCTGATGAGATGGAACAGGAGCTGACCGCCGGATTGCGCGAACGGCAGATAGCCCAGCTCGTCGAGAACGATGAAGTCCATGCGGGTCAGATGCTCGGCGAGCCGTCCCTGCCGACCGTTGCGGGTCTCGGTCTCGAGCCGGTTGACGAGGTCGACTACGTTGTAGAAGCGTCCTCTGGCGCCATCGCGGATGCAACTTCTGGCGATGGCAATGGCCAAGTGGGTTTTGCCTGTACCGGTGCCGCCAACCAGCACGACGTTGCGTTGTTGGGCGATGAAGCCGCCGCCAGCGAGATCATTGACGAGAGTCTGATTGATCGGCGTGCCGTCGAACTGGAAGTCGGCGATGTCCTTGGCGAGCGGCAGCTTGGCAATGGTGAGCTGGTATTTGATCGACCTGGCTTGCTTCTCGTTGATCTCGGCGTTGAGCAGGTCGCCGACAATGCGTTGAGGCTCGTGCTGGCGCTTGACGGCAGTTGCCATGATCTCGTCGAAGGCAGCCTTCATGCCGTAGAGCTTAAGTTCGCCCATGAGGTCGAAGATTTGGGTTCGTTCCATCAGATGGTCCTCCGGAGGTTGTCGTAGCGGGCACAATCGGCGATCGGTGCATGACGGAGCGTCAGTGCGGCCGGCGTCATGATGTTGGCCGGTGGGGCGGGTTCACGTTGACGGGCCAGGATATTGAGAACGACATCGGCGGAATGGACGCTGTGACTGAGCGCTTCGGCACAAGCCGCTTCCACCGCGGACAGACCGTCAGTCAGCACCGCGGTGAGGATGTCGACCATCTGCCGATTGCCATCGTCGGTGCTGGCCAGCTTGCGCCGGATCCGCTCGATCGCGGCCGGCAGCACCCAGTCTTTGAAGGGAGCACCGTTGCGCAAGGCGCCGGGTTTGCGGGCGAGCACCGGCACATAATGCCAGGGGTCGTAGACGGTATCGCCGCGGCCAAAGGATCGCGGGTGCTCGGCAACGATACGTCCATCCTGACGGATCACGATGCGATCGGCATAGGCTTGAACCTCGACCGGTCGTCCGACTGCACTGGCTGCGACCGAGTACTTGTTGTTGTCGAAGCGCACCAGGCAGGTCTTCGAGACCGATGCTGTCACCGCATGGAAGCCGTCGAAGCGGCCGGCATAGGGAACGAGTTTGGGGCGTTCGGCTTCGAACACGTCCCAGATCGTCTGATCGACCAGCTCCGGATGGCGATGAGCCTTGGCGTAGGCGATGCACTTGTCGAGCAGCCAGGCGTTTAACTCGTCGAGGTTTTTGAACCGCAGCCGCGGCGTGAAGAAGCGCTCCCGGACCAGCCCGACCTGGTTCTCGACCTGCCCCTTCTCCCAGCCCGACGCTGGCGTACAGGCGACCGGATCGACCAGATAGTGGCTGCACATCTGCAGGAAGCGGCGATTGTAGAGACGGCCTTTACCGACAAAGATCGTCTCCACCGCGGTCTTCATGTTGTCGTAGATGCCGCGGGTGCAGGTGCCTTTGAACAGGGCGAATGCCCGGTCGTGGGCGTCGAACACCATCTCCTGCGTCTCCCGCGGATAGGCCCGCACGAACAGCATGCGACTGTGACAGAGCCGAACATGAGCAGCCTTCACCATCACCGTGGTGCCGCTCAGCAGGACCACCTCGTGGCTCCAGTCGAACTGGTAGGCTTCGCCTGGTGCAAAGCTCAGCGGCACATAAGCCGACGCTGTCGAGGTGCCGCGTTCCTTGGTCCACCGTCGGGCGTATCGACGAACCGCATCATAGCCGCCGGCATAACCCAGGCCGCGGAGTTCCTCGAATAGCCGGATCAGCGTCAGCCGTTCCCGCGCCGCCTTGCTCTCATTCCCTGCCAGCAACCGATCAAGCTCGGCACTCCAGGCACCCATCTTCGGGAGCGGCTGCGTCTCGCGCTCGTACCGGAACTCCGTCGCTTGAGAACGAATGACCTTGCGAACCACCTTCCGCGATACGCCAAGTTCTCGGCAGATCGCCTTGATCGGACGACCATCAACAAAGTAGGCGCGACGGATCTTACCAATCGTCTCCACCACCAGCATCCCAACCTCGGCTTCCATGACTCGATGGAAGCCACTGTGGACCCTTATCCCGGGGTCCCGATTGGATGCCGATCACCCCGAAACGGGGTCCTTATTCCATGCCGAAACACAGCCGGCGACAGAAAGTGTGTCTGGCCATAGAATGCGCGGATCATGGGCGATGGTTTTCCATTCGCCGTCGGTCTGACGCTGTCGGATGCTGTTACGTTCGTAGTCTCCGGCATAGATGCGGCCCTTGTCGTCCGCTTCGAGGCCGTCTGACGCGCCTTTCTCGCCGAGGTCGATGACGGCCTTCGCCACGTCGGCCTCGGAGACCGATCGGTCGAGCAACAGGGCGGTCGGGACTGAGAACAGATGCCGGCTCGACAGCGAGCAATAGTAGAGCGTCGCGCCATCCGCGGAGAGGGCAATGCCATCGGATGCCACGGCGAAGGGGACAGGCGGCTTTCCCGTTTCGCGAATTGCAAGGGTCTCGCCCTCGACCACGGGAACGAACGCGGGGTCGGCCGACGTTGAAGCGTGGCCGTTCAGCTTACGCCAGCTTTCACCGCTGTCGAGGTCGACGACGATGATTGCGCCCGGGCCCGAAACCGAGGAGTCGGTGATGTACGCCAGGCCAGCTTTGCCCTTCCGCAGATCGAAGCGCACATCGTTGATGTAGGTGGTGTTCAGCACGGAGGTCGGCGCCAGCACAATGGTCTTGACCACTTTGTCCGTCGCGAGATCGACGGCGACGAGCTTCGCGCCGTCAGGCACGGGCGTGCTGAAGGAGGGCGCCGCGGTGTCGAGGATCCAGAGCCGGTTCACCGGGTCGACGACGACGCTCTGCACGCTGCCAAGCGTCTCGCTCGGACGCTTTGGATCGAACTTATTTATCGTCGCGTCGGGATATGGAACGATCTTTCGGTCGCGGATTTCCGCGACTGTAAAGGGGACCTCACCGCCCCATCGTGGGAAGTTGATGAAGATCCGACCGTTGTCGGCGACGGTCACTCCGGTGGGCATGTCGTCACGAAATTCGAAAACCGGCTCGATGTCGCCGATCGGACGATCTGTTGGCACGCGAGTTGACGTATTCATGATCTCTCCATGGGTTTGGGCGCATACGGCGACAGGCAACGCAAGAAGGAGAGCGAAGCATGCTGCGGTTGGGCGGGGAAGACGGCTCATCATCGGCTCCGGAATGGGTGGGCCGCCTGTCAATCGGTTTGGGCTGAGAGAGCAGCGAGCACGGCATCGCGGCCGGCTTCAGCCACCGCTACGTCCTGCTCGGTGGTGCCGGAGCCGACGCCGATGGCGCCGAGGACGTGGCCATTGAAGATGATAGGGAAGCCGCCGCCGAGATTGACGATACCGCCTTGGCTCGCGAAGCCGAGATTAGCACCAAACTCGAACGGTATGCCACCTGTCGGCATCGCCAGAGAAGCTGCCGTGGCAGCCTTGGCGACAGCGGGCTCGCGGGCAAGCACTGCGGCACCCTCGACCCTTGCGAAGGCCAGGAGGTTGCCGCCAGCATCGACAACAGCGATGCATTCCGGCGCTGCGATTTTCTTCGACCTTGCGACTGCGGCCTCGATGGCGATTGCCGCGCCGGCATAAGTCAGTTGTCGTGTATCCTGGAGAAGCTTGGAATGGGTCATGTGTCGGTTCCTGAGTGGGGCGGGCGAGAAACTACTTTCGTCGAGAGAGACGTGTCATCCTCCACGTTTACGTGGCTGGGAATCCAAGCCGGCGTTGCGGCGCAGCGCATCGTCGAGCGCGCTCATGCGCGTGTTGCCGATAGTTAGGCGCGACAATTCAGCGAGCGCAGGCGCGCCGATCCGAACCTCGGCATCGTGACGCACGATCAGGGTAGCCTTGTCGGTTCCGCCGAGCAGCCCCTTTGGCTCCTCGAGCGCGCGAATCTTGTGACGATGATGCAACGCCTGCGGATGCCAAAGCGGAATGACGACCCAGCGGCGTTCAGCCACCGCATCCTCGAACCGGCCGAAGCAGTCTTGCTCCGTCCCAGCCTCGAAGTGATAGCCCGCGGCCGCCAAGCCATATTGCTCAATGATGGCCTTCGAGAAGCGGCTTATGCCGGCCCCCGGATTGATACCCTGGATCAACTTTTCCATTCGGGCCGAAACCTCTGGCCTTAGGAGGTCCGCAACCCCGGCGACGTCGGCCGGGACGTATTCCGGCACGCCCCAGATGCAGTAGGGTTCATACAGGACGGTGACCTTTCGCACCGCCTGCTCGAATGGTCTGAGGTAGCCGCCGTGACTTGTCGGAAGCCACGCCGAAACAAGCATATCGATCTTGCCGCGGCGCATCCGCTGGAACATCTCCCCATGCGGTGCTGCCGAGCGCTCGACGTGATGGCCGTGAGACGTCAAGATCGCCTCGACTTCCCGCGCACTGGCGTCGTGGAAAGATAGGTCGATGTGACCGACTCGGACTACGCTGCCTGTACTGTCCGTCATTTCACGTCCTTGCTGCTCTTGTTGCCCGTGCGTGGCGATGGAGAGGGGACGGGTCATCTTCCCGCTGCGACGGAAGGTGCGCCATCGAGCCAGTCCTGGCGTTGCGGCGCGAAGAAATCGATATCGATTGTGTCCTCGGTACAAACGAACTCGTGCGGCGTATTCGGCGGTATGACCAGAACAGTGCCAGCCGTCATCACGAACTTTCTGCCCTGGGAGTAAACCTCGCAGCGCCCTTCGGTGATCCACGTGATCTGCTCGCTGGCATGATGATGCAGCGGAAATACTCCACCTTTCTTCACCGTCCATTTGACGAAGGTCGACTGCGTGCCGTTCAAATACTGGCGCTGGACGAGCGGCGAAATCTGTTCGATTGGTTGTGCGTCCAGTTGGTAGAGCGTCGGCACGATGGCGGTATGGCCGCTCACGGTCGGCAAGGTGCCACGACCACGGGCGTCCGTGACGACCGGAGGTCCCGACAAGGCAGGGGCAGGCATGTCCTGGGCAGATGCGGCCGCGCGTGCGGCTAGGGCCAGGATGGCGGTAACGAAGACAGCCGTTTTGGAGTTTTTCATTTCGATGAGGCTTCTTTGATATGAGATTTGCATTTCGGGTGATCGTGGCTGGTTGCCTCAGAAGCCGGAAAGCACCGTCTTTCCGATCGCGCGACCGCTCTCGACCAGCGCGTGCACGCGCTTCAGATTCGCTACGTTGATGGCGCCCTCATCGTCCGTCATCGTGGAGCGGAGCACACCATCGTCGACGAGAGCGGCGACTTCATTCAGAAGGCGGTGCTGCGCAATCATGTCCGGGGTCTGGTAGAGCGATCTGGTGAACATCAATTCCCAATGCACTGATATGCACTTGCGCTTGAGACCGACGATGTCCAGCGCGTCGGGATCGTCGATCAGCGCCAGGTGACCCTGCGGTGCCATCACTGCCTCGATAGCCTGGAGATGCTTTCCGGTTGCAGTCAGACCGGCGACATACTCGACCTGCGCAACCCCAAAGCCCAGCAACTGTTCGGGGAAAGGCTGGTGGTGGTCGATCACGTGATGTGCACCCATTTTCCTGCACCACGCGATCGTCTCCGGTCGAGATGCCGTTGCGATAACGGTAAGTCCGGTGAGGCGCCGCGCAATCTGGGTCAGGATCGATCCGACGCCGCCGGCACCGTTGATGATCAGCAGCGTGCCGGATTGCGTCTTGACGCCATAGGGAACGCCCAGGCGGTCGAACAGCAACTCCCATGCGGTGATCGAGGTGAGCGGCAACGCGGCTGCCTCGGCGAAGCTCAGTGTCTTGGGTTTATTGCCGACGAGGCGCTCGTCGACCAGATGCAATTCGGCATTCGTGCCGAACCGATCGATGGCGCCTGCATAGAACACTTCGTCGCCTGGCCGGAACATCGTCACGTCGGAGCCAATAGCCTCGACGACGCCCGCCGCGTCGTAACCCAGGATGCAGGCCTCGCCCTTGGGGGGCGGGCTGCTGGCACGACGCTTGACGTCGGCCGGGTTGACCGAGATCGCCTTTACTGCCACGCGCAGGTCGCGTGGCTTCGGTGCTGGGATAGGCAGCTCGAGCTCGATGAGAGCGTTCGTTGCCGTGATTGGCTGCGGAACAAGATAGCCGATTGCTTTCATGCTGACCTCCTGGGATGGACTTCGCGGGGTGAGAAGTCAGATGAGCGGCGGGACGGCCGGGTCGATCTCCACTTCGATCAGGTGCGGAGTTTCGCTCGCCATGCCACAGCGCAGGGCGCTTGCCAGCAACGCCGGATCGGATACCCGCTCGGCGATGACGCCATAGCCGGCAGCGAGCGAGACGAAATTAAGACCTGGCAGATCGAGACCGGGAACACCGGGAGTCTCGAGCAGATGCGCGA
This sequence comes from Bradyrhizobium sp. 26S5, assembly GCF_036923295.1. Taxonomy (NCBI): domain Bacteria; kingdom Pseudomonadati; phylum Pseudomonadota; class Alphaproteobacteria; order Hyphomicrobiales; family Nitrobacteraceae; genus Bradyrhizobium; species Bradyrhizobium sp. 26S5. Next base: position 4,214,708 of record NZ_CP145948.1, read on the forward strand.
ACGACTTCAGAATATTGTAGGCGCCGTTGCGAGGGATAACGAACAGGATCGGCAACCTGTGCTGTGCAGCCGTCCAGAGGGCCTGGATGACATAGTTGGCGGCTCCGTCGCCGACGATACAGACGATCTTGCGGTCGCCGCCCTTGTCGCGCTCGGCAAGCGCGACCCCGACAGCGGCGGGCAGACCGTAACCAAGAACTCCGCTCGACATCGAGAAGAACGAGCGCGACCGGCTCGTCGGCAGGCGCTGACGCAGCATCTTCAGGGTCGAAAGCGATTCCTGGACAAGAACACTGTCCTGCGGTCGAGCCTCGTTGATCGAATGATAGAGGAAGTCGGCCGTGATCTTCGTCGCGCTCTCCGGTTGCGGCAGCTTGCTCCGTGCCGGTGGTGGCGCCCGATCCGGCGGTGCGACATAATCCGCCAACACCGCGCAGGCCCGTCCAGGATCGGCAAGGACGCTCTCTCCCACCGGTGCACGGCCAGCCTCGGCCGGGTCATCGGTAATGTGAAAGAGGCGAGATCCCGCGGGGATGTAGTCGCCGGGAACGTGGGGATAGTAGCGAAAGACCGGCGCGCCGATCACGACGATCACATCATGGCCTGTCAGTTGTTTCCCGAGTGGGCCGATCGCGCTGGTCAGCATGCCCTGATAAAGTCGATGGGTCTCGGGAAAGCCGGGCCGGCCTTCGGCCGGCGCCGCCCACACCTCGCAACGCAGCTTCTCGGCAAGCCGCACTGCGTCATCCCAACCGCCGCTCTGGTCGACGGCGCCGCCGATCACGAGCGCGGGCGACCTGGCGGAGGAAAGCGCTTCGATGACCGAGGCGAGGTTTTGTGGATCCGCCCCCAGGCGACGGCTGAGCGTCCGGATTTGCGGTGGGTGCGGACAGGGCTTGTCGACATCGTCCATCGGGATCGACAGGAAGACCGGCCCGGCTGGTGGCTGCACCGCCATGGCGTAGGCACGCATCAGAGCTGCTGGCACGTCTTCCGCACGGGCAGGCTCATAAGCCCACTTGACGAACGGCTTCGGGATTTCGAGCGGCTGCACGTTGGTGAGATATGGCTCGATCAGCAACATCTCGCGGGTCTGTTGACCGGCAGTGATGATCAGTGGCGCGCGGTTGTACCAGGCGCTCTCGATATTGCCCAACGCATTCCCCATGCCCGCCGCGGTGTGCAGGTTGACCAGCACGGCCTCACCCGTCGCCTGGGCATAGGCATCCGCCATCGCAACGGCGGGCGCTTCCTGCAGCGCGAGCACGTAGCGAAAATCGGAAGGAAAGTTCTTCAGCAGAGTTTCTTCGGTGGATCCGGGGTTGCCGAAGATCGTGGTGAGCTTCAGCTTGCGGGCGACATCGAAGAATGCTTCTTGGACCGTCTTCATCGTGGGATCTCCTGGTTGATGCGCTGTGATTAGCCGCCCTGGTTGACGCCGGGTGGTGGCGCCCCGACGGGAGAGACGTTGATGAGCCGCCGGTTGACGAATTCTCCGAAACCCAGCTCCGACAGTTCACGGCCGTATCCGGATCTCTTGACGCCGCCGAAGGGAAGTTCCGGTGCGGTCCACGTCGGATGATTGACAAAAACCATGCCGCTTTCGATCCGGGCCGCTAGCCGTCGGCCGCGCGTCAGGTCCGCCGTGAAGACGGAGCCGCCGAGGCCATACGGCGTCGCATTGGCCAGCGCGATCGCCTCTTCCTCGCTGTCGACAACGTAGAAGCTCATCACCGGCCCGAACAATTCCTGCCGGAAGATCGGATTGTCCCTGCTGATGCTGGTCAGGATCGTCGCCTCGACATAGAAGCCGGGCCGCTTTACCCGGCCGCCTCCGAGAACGACCTCAGCGCCGCCGTTCCTGGCGGCTTCGATTTGCTCGAGCAGCCGGTGCATGGCCTGCTCCGAGCAGACGGGGCCGAGCGTCGTGTCAGGATCGAACGGATCGCCGGTCTTGAGTGCGCCCATGCGCGCCTTGAGTCCCTCGAGGAATGCGGCGCCCCGATTCTTCCCGACCACGATGATCCGCTTGGCGGCGACGCAGCTCTGCCCGGTGTTGTTCATGCGGCCCCAGAGCGCATTATCGAGCGTCGGCTCGAAAGGAGCGTCCTCGAGCACGATGAGCGGATCGCTACCGCCGAGTTCCATGACGGATTTCTTGAGGTTACGGCCGGCGCGCTCCGCGACGATCGCGCCGGCACGTTCGCTGCCGGTGAGGGTGACGCCGCGGATGCGCGGATCGTCGATGAGCCGTGCGACCTGCTCGAAATTGGCGAAGAGGTTGGTGTAGAGCCCCTTGGGCGCTCCGGCGTCTTCAAACAGCTGCGCGAATGCCAGCGCCGATTGCGGGACATTGCTCGCATGTTTGATCATCACGACGTTGCCGACCATCAGCTGTGGACCGGCGACCCGAGCGAGCTGATAGTAGGGAAAGTTCCAGGGCTCGACGCCGAAGATGATGCCAAGTGGCCGCGCTTCGACGATGGAGCCGGGTGCCTCTGGCAGCGGCTGCGGCTTCAGGTATGCCTCCGCGCGCGCCGCATAGTAATCGATGATGGCTGCGGAGAGAGCGACCTCGCCACGGGCCTCAGCAATCAACTTTCCCATTTCGAGGGTGAGGTATCGCGCATATTCTTCGGCGTTCTCGCGCAGCTTGGCCGCGACGGCGTTGAGAACTTTTGCTCTGTGCTTGACAGGTTGCTGGCGCCAGGTCTCGAAGGCAGCCTGAGCTTCGGCCACGGTCGCATCAAGGTCCGCATCCGAGATTTCCGTGAAGCGCTTGATGACTTCGCCGGTGGATGGATTGATTGTCTGGTAGGCCATTTATCGTTCTCCGTGCGCCGGAAGGGTGGTGGATCGGAAGATCTCGCTCGATCTGCGGGAGACGCCATCAAACCTTGACGGCGTATTTCGCGACGGCCTTTTCGTTCCAGCTGATGCCGATGCCGGGCCGGTCCGGGGCATGAACGCGGCCTTCACGTGGCTGGAGCGGTTCCTCGAGAATCGGGTTCGCCCAATCGACCCACTCGAGCCAATGCGCCGTCGGCGTCACGCGCAGCAGGTGGGCAGAAATCTCGGGATACAGATGATTGGAGAGCTGGACGCCCGTCGCTGCTGCGATGCTCGCTGCGCGCAGCCAGCCGGTGACGCCGCCGATGCGCATCAGGTCGGCCATGGCATAATGGACCGCGCCGGCATTCAGATTAGCGAAGAAGTCGCGAGGACCGTAGAAGTTCTCGCCCATCTGCAATGGCGTGCGCACTTTGGCGGCAAGCTGGGCATATCCGCGGGTGTTGTCGTACGCGATCGGTTCCTCGAACCAGTAGAGGCCGGTCTCATCAAGCTCGTGACAACGTCGAATGGCGTCGCCGAGGCCGAGGGCCTGATTGAAGTCGACCATCAGATCGATGTCTCTGCCGACACCCTCGCGGACTGCGTTGATCGCGGCGACGTCGTCTTTCAGGTGCTCGTTGCCGAGCCGCAGCTTCATGGCGGAGAAGCCACCCTCTCGTTGAAGCTCGCGCGCCTCGGCAGCCAGCGTACTCACTTCATGCCGCCATAGGCCGTTGCTGTCGTAGCTGCGAACGGGACCGGGAGTGCCGCCGAGAAACCTGACCAACGGCTGGTTGGCCGCTTTCGCCAGCGTGTCCCAGATCGCCATGTCCACCGCAGAGGCCGCGATCATCGACATGCCGGCCAAACCGACGACGTTCAGGGCCTTGGCTGCGGACTCGAATGCATCGAACGGCGCCACCGGCGTGCCCTTCAGCATGTCGTGCAGATTTCTCAGGGCGGCAACAACGACCGGTATGGCCGCCGCGCGGTACGGCGCCACATAACTGTGCCCAATGATGCCGCCGGTGGTTTCGAGATCGACGAGCACCAGTGGCCACAACTCGAACCGCCCGATGCCGGCAATCACCGGACGCCGCAATGGCACGAGTACAGCCCGCGTCCGGATATCCTTGATCAACAGTGCAGATGTCATCACGCAAACTCCTGACAGATGTCTATCGGAGAGCCTGTTCCGCCCGAAACGAGCGTCCAAGCTCTTCGCCTGCAATGTCGCAGAGTGCAGCGTCGACTGCTCGCTAAGCTACGCAAAGGGACGCTAAGCGCTGTCAGTCTGGCGCGATCTTCGTGTTGGCAGGGGGAGCGGCTTGGTGCGTTCTCCGATGCCGGAGCCGCGCGGTGCTTAGCCGAATGGCCGGTGTCGATGCGCGGCTTTGCAATGATTTGCACCGATCAGCGCGACCGTGGGACTTCCACCTGCGATAAGGAGAGGGAGGAAGCTTGGTGGCGCGGAATCTACCGATGGGGCGGACAATGTCTGGTTGGAGCCTTCCCTCGCGCGTCGACAGGTTTCTTCGCGCGGCTCAGGTCACCGACGTTGATCGAATGGTCTCGGCGATGGAGAGCGATTGCATTCTCGTGGACGCGGGACGCGAACTTCGAGGCGACGAGAGAGCTGCTTGGCTGCGTGACTTTCTAGGGCGTGGAGCTGTCCAGATTCGCCCCGTCAGTTGCCGGCGGGAGAAGGGGGGTGTCGTCTTGACTGTGCTGGTTAGACGCGGCGAACTCGGAGAAAGCATCGCCTTCGATTGGATCTTTCACTTGGAGGATGAACGGATCCGACGGGCGTTGATCGAACTCCATCAACTTTCGGCGCTTCCGCTCCCAGTGGATACATTCGTGCGTGCGACGAATTCCGGAAACCTGGAGCTGCTGCTGGACACATTCGTCGATGACGCGCTGGTGAATGACCAGCTTTGCGATCACTGGGGAAAGGAAGCAATTCGCGAATGGGTGATTCGTGACGTTGTCGGCGAACAGCTTGCCATCCACGTGGTCAGTAACGTTGACCACTACGGACATTGCATTCTGACGGCGCATGTCGACGGAAATTTTGACAGGCGCGGCCTTCCAGAACCTCTTGTTCTGGTATTCTACTTCTCAATGCACCGCGACAAGATCGCCCAGTTGATCATCTTGCGCAATCTGTCGGGTACCTAGCGGCTCAACCTTCAATTGGTTACTGAAGGTTGACGCCTACAGCGAAAATGAATCGTCGCTTGGCTCTGACAGCGGCGGCCGTGCACCGTCCGCTTGCGAAAGCGTGAGTTTCTGTTCAGCACGAAGTTCGCTGGGCGAGTAGCCGAAGACCTGCTTGAAAGCATGGCTGCAGGAGGTGCGGGAGGCGTAGCCATTCCGATAGGCGACGGTGGCAAAGGGCAAGCTCGTGGCCAGCAATTCTCGCCGCACCTTGTGCATCCGCCAGCGCGTGACGTAGTCGAGAGGTGAGAGTCCCACTCGGCGGCGAAATCGCTCGGCGAAGGATGAACGCGACATTCCCGCCGCCTTTGCCAGCGATGCCACTGTCCAATCAGCCGCGGGATCGGCGTGAAATTTCTGTATGGCGCGACCGAGCTGCCGGTCGGTGAGTGCCGCAAGCCAGTTGGTTGCTTCGGGATTGTCCGCGAGATGAGTGCGGATCGTCTGCACGAGGAGCACATCCGCCAGACGGCTCGTGATCAGGCGCCTACCCGGAGCATCGGCTTCGCTTTCAGACCTCAGCAGTTCGATGATTGAACCGGTCGGCTTCGCTGCGGCAGCCTCGGCGGCGAGACGAATAACCGGCGGCAGCGCTTCCCTGAGCCAGGCGGCGCCTTCCTTGTCGAGAGTGAGACGTCCGGCGACGACAACGTCATTCATCGATCCGGTTCCGACGCGCATAACGCCGCCCGAACCGCCGCTATAGTCCGAGCAGTAAATCTCTCGACCGCCTTCGACGTTGAAGGCGCGGCCAGCGCGTGCGCCGGTCAGCAAAAAGCAGTCGCCGGCTGTCAGGCGAACTGGCGCCGTTTCTCCGTCCAGCCATATGTTGTGGCTGCCCGTGATCACGACGCCGAACGTGAAGCGTTCGTCCGCATCGAAGCGCGTTTCAAAGGGAACGCTGCTTTCAAAGCGCACAAGCTCGGTGCCGACGACCGTGAACGCGCTGAGGGTGTCTGCCAGCGGGTCAGTCAGCATCGAATCGATGCGCAAATGATCAAGTGGGTGTTGGGCCATGGTCATGAAAATCTTTGTCAGCAGCAGCGCCACAAATGTGGGGACTTGCAGGAATAAGGCAAGCGCATAGTTATGATTGCATCTATTGGATAATCAAATGGGCGGCCAATGCGCTATCCCGACCTGGAAATTGAACTTCTCCGTGCCTTCGTGGCTGTGGCCGAATCCGGCGGTTTCACGGCAGCCTCTGGTGTCGTCGGCCGATCGCAATCCGCGGTAAGTCAGAAGGTCGGCAGGCTTGAGGACCTTGTTGGGTGCAAGCTCTTCGAACGGACGAGCCGCTCCCTGAGCCTGACACGGGACGGAGAGCGGTTGCTGGTCACCGCGCGGCAGATGCTCGAACTGAACGATCTCACCGTCCGCAGCATGCGCGAACCGGCAACTGTCGGCTCACTTCGCCTCGGTATCTCCGAGGATTTCATTCCGCGCCAGTTGGCGGCGTTGCTTGCACGGTTTCGGCGTCTCTATCCTGAAGTGCAGCTTGAACTCATGACGGGGCTGAGCTGCGATCTCCTCGATGTGTACGATGCTGGTGGCCTCGATGTGGTGATCGCGAAGAAGGATGGTACAGCCCAGCGAGGACGCGTGATCTGGCGAGAGCCGCTCGTTTGGCTCGCTGCGGCTGATTATCAGCCGGACTTTAGTAAGCCGACGGAGTTGGTCCTGCTGAAGCCGCCCTGCACCTATCGAGAGTTAATGGCGCGCACCCTGGATTCGGTTCGACAGCCATGGATAGCATCCTGCACGGCGCGTAGCTTGATGGGGGTGCAGGCGGCCGCCGCCGGCGGCCTGGGCATCACAATACTTGGGCGGTCATTCGTTCGGGATGGCCTGCAAGTTGTGCCGACGCCGGACTCCTGGCCGGCATTGCCGATGACTGAAATCGTGCTGCTTGGGGAGGAGACGGCGGAAGCCGACCTGGTGCGTCCGCTGGTCTCCTTCCTTACCGAGACTCTCGCCGGAATGGGTGCGCTAGCGCTTGTGGCTTAGCTTCACTTTGCCTGAGCATCCAGCCCGTACCGGTACAGACGGATAGGCCACGCGATCCGGGAGGTGCCGCTGTTGAAGAGCGACACACGGTCGATCTGCGGTACGGGCAGCCAGATGAAGCCGTCCGCGAGAGCAGGTGCGTCGCACCAGTGCAGGCGTGAATCCCGGATGATGGTTGTGATCGTGCCGTCTGGCGAGCGCTTCTTCAGCGCATCGCTTGCCAATTCGGTGAAATAGAGCGTTCCGTCCGATGCCATCGCCGTTCCGCCGACTGGCGGAAGATCCGCCCAAGCTTCCACCTTACGCGCGAGTTCGGTTGCGGGAACACCGGGATCGTCGAGCAGCCGTGTCTCGACCGAGACCAGGGCCCATGCAGACTGCCAAAATAGAGATAGCGTCCATCGGGGCTGACCTCGAGCGGGTCGCTGTTGACCCGCAGTGGGAAGCCGTCCGGCGCGCGGACGATCTCGCCGTCGATCACGATCGGTCGGTCGGTAGGCGCCGTGACCGAGGGGGCGCCGTCGAGCACCCGACGTGTTTCTCCGTTGCGTAAGTCGAGCACGATCAGCCCGGCGCGCCCGGCATCCGTGAAATAGGCATGGTCGCCATGGAAGCGGATGTCGTCGATATAGCTGCCGGGAAGAGCGGCTGGAGGTCCGAAGGGATAAATCCGCTCGACGCGATTAGTGGCGAGATCGATACGCACCGCCTTGGCAGCACCGGGCAATGGATCGCCGCCAAAGCTGGGTGAGCCCGTGTCGATGATCCACAGGCCACCGTGGTTGTCGCGATGGATCGCATTCACGTTGACGAAGGTGTTGGTCACGTCGGCGCCGGGCTGCCACGCGTTCCATGACGCGTCGGGATAAGAGATCAAGCCGTCCTTGCCATCAATCAGTGCGACGGCGGGGCCGTTGGCGCCGGCCCAGCGCGGTCCGGCGACAAAGACGCGATCGCCATCAACCGCAACCGCGTTCCAGATCATACGCCTAGTCTCGGCGGCAACTATGAGTCCGTCAGGTCGTTGCATGTCATCGGAGGTCTGCGCCTGCATTCCTGTCGCGAGTGAAGTTCCCGCCAATGCAGCGGCGGTGGATGCCTGAAGCATGCGCCTGCGGTTCATAGGTCCCATCCCTTCCTTAGGTCTGGGTGGTATCGATCACGATCTTGCGGCAGTTCATGCCCGAGGCGCTGTAGCGCTTGCCGTCGGGAGCAGCGTCAAGCGTAGCGTCTGGTTGACGAAGCTCGACACTAAATGGCTCGATAGAACTCGAGGCAAGTTAAGGGACGCAATTTAGCGCGAATCGAAGCTAAAATGTGTATATTCGATAACCCGTTCTGAGGCCGGAGTGGCCCCGAGGGAAGCTCAGTCGAAGGCGGTGTGTGGGCGACGTGTGCACCGGGAGCTCAAGAAAAATCTCACCACAGCCAGCGTGAGCAGGCTTGTGGCGCATGTGTCGGAGAGGGGAGGAGGCCGGTGCGTGCTAACGAGTACTCTTAGTTGCTCGAAGCGGATGGTCGAAAATCGCGAGTTCGACTCCCACTCTCTCCGCCTCACTGCTTGTCTACTAGATTAGTTCACCACGCAAGTCGTAGGACGGACTGCGCATAGCACGCAAAGCCCAAGCATCTTGAGCAGGCTTCACGATTTGAATGTTGGGCTCATTGGGCAGGGTGCAAGACGGTCTTCTTTATGTCTTGGTACGAACCTTGCGATGATTTGGCTCCAATCGGACATCAATTGCTGGAGCTAGCGCAAACTTGGCCATGATGGACTGGACCGACTGACGTGTCGCGGTGAGAAAGTGTCAGTCTACAACGCGGGGCGTTTCAAACCGATCCGCATGCGAGGCCCAGATCTCCGATCTTGCTGTCCCAGCCGCGACATCGTCACGAATGCGTTGAACCGGCTGATCGATAAGTCCTCGGTCGCAAACTGACTCAAGGAGCACGGCCCCACACACCTCGATAGCCGGCGCCTCATGGGCAAGGCTGAAGGTCGTTGGGCCCCTTGGGCGGTGTAGGGAACGATCGGGCGACGAAACCAGCGTTTTCCTCATCGCTGACGGTATATGAAGCTACGCTGTGTCAGTACGAGCGGTGGCGATGTCCGCTAAGAGTGCGGAGCTATTCAGTCGATTGACTCCAATAGATAGCGGAATCGCCAGTATTCCGAGCGGCACAAATTATTCTGTGAATTCAAGACCGAAAAAATACGGCGGGTATACCGTCGGGATTTGTCCGTCAGACTTGAAGATTTGTGCTTGTAGATCAACGACGAAATGTCGTCCTAAATGATTGAGTGGGAGTGAGGTGCGTCGGCGGTTGAACAGCGGCCGTGCCGCTTCCTCTGCTGCTGCCTTCTCCCGAGACAATCGAGCTCTGGCAGTGCCATCAGCCCGACTGTCCCGGCATTTCGTTATACGTCGCGGTGGCGCATCGCGCCGGTTGAACAGCTGAGGCCAGCTCGACCGATCGATGCGCGCGGCGAGATCAATACGGACCCGGCTCGCAAGGGACGTTGTCGCCGGTCCAGGGTGCAGTGGCAAATGCACCGACGCGCGGCGCCGGAATGCAGGCGCGGCCGTCAACATAGACGGGCTCGTTGCGCGCGGCGACACCGGCCTCCGCGACATGCCGGGAAACGGCGTGGGTCTCACGCGCCATCGCCGGTGACGCGATCATGGCAACCGCGATGAAAGCAGCCGACAACAGTTTGACGTTGGTCATTGAGTTTCTCCGTTTTGGTTTTATGGGCCAAGGAGTCTGGCCTCGTCAGATAGATGTGCACGGAGAGGGCGCATTTGAACGCAATCCTTGCTCACGCCGGCTCAACGCTGCGTGAGTCACGCGATCGGTCGCCGCTGTATTTGAGAGACGGAGTTCCGTGCGCGGCTCAAAGCGGCAACCATCATTGGTTTGCTGGCCATCGTCCGCATCCTGGATGAACGAAACGTAATCCATCACGTCTTCGCGCGAAGCGCGTGAAGGCGGGCTACGCGATCGCTCACCCGCCGCCGCGAGCTATGTGAGCCTGAACATGCTCGCGTCCAGTTGCCCCGGCGCCCATCCGACCAGCCAGGCCGCGCTGCCGGCGGCATCGGTGATGATCGTGGTGTTGGTGCCAGGCACATAGAACTCCGCGGCCTGCACGTCGGCAAACGAATGCAGCGATGTGCCGGCGAAGTTCACGACGTCATTGACGCCACCTGCGTTGAAGTCCTGGATCACCATAGACCCCAACGTCGTGTCGTTGATCATGAATGTGTCCGAGCCGCCGCCGCCCCAGGCATAGTCGATCCCGCCGCCGCCGCTGATGACGTCTGCGCCGCTCCCCATCAGGAACACGTCGACGCCGCTGCCGCCGGTGACGGTGTCGCCGCCATTGGAGCCGTAGACATAGTTCTGGCCCGAACCGCCGTAGATATAGTTGCCGTCGGTCTCGCCTGAGGAGATGAAGATGTTGAGACCGGAGCCGCCGAACATGGTGTCGACGCCGGCGCCGCCGTAGAAGTAATTCGTCCCCAGGCCGCCGTAGAGGTCATCGCCACCGTTGCCACCATACATGACGTTGACGTCGGAGCCTGCCGTGCCGCCCGATCCGACCAGAATGTCGTTGCCGTCACCGCCAAACAGATAGTTGAAACCGGCGCCGCCGTAGATGCTGTCGTTACCGGCTTCGCCGAGGAGCACGTCCAGGCCATTGCCGCCGAACAGCACGTCATTGCCGGCGCCCGCATAGATGTAATCGTTGCCGTCGCCGCCATAGTTGACGTCGTCGCCGGCGAGGCTGACCAGAACGTCGTTGCCGGCAAGGCCGCTCAGCGTATCGTTGCCGCTGCCGCCATACATCAAATCGTTACCGGCGGTCCCGGTGCTGTTAATCGGCAGGTCGCTGACGTTCACCGTCATATCCGCAAACTGCAGATGTTCGACGTTGGTCAGCGTCACGACATTGGTGCCCGACACCAGGATCTGGCCGCCCGATTTGCTGATCGTGTAGCTGCTTCGATTGCCGGAGAACACCGCGGTGTCATCTCCAGCGCCGCCGTCGATAGTGTCGTTACCATTGCCACCGGTAATAGTGTCATTGCCGTCGCCGGCGCTGATCGAATCCGCACCGGCGCTGCCGTTGATGATGTCGGCCTGGCTCGATCCAATCACGGGAGTGGCGACAAAACTGACGTTGATCGTGATGCTGTCGACCCCCGCGGTCCATGACTGGAAGGACACGCCCGACAGATCGACCTGGCTGCTGTTGATGACGATCTTGTCGATACCGGCGCTGCCGACGATAGTCGGAACCGCCGTGACCTGCGTATTGCCCATAAAGGTGATGGTGGAGTTGCCGCTCAGGAACACCAGGCGTTCGACATTGGTGAGGCGGCCATCGCCATAGGTGATGTTGGCGGATTCGAGTTCGATCGTGTCGTTGCCGGCGCCGCCGTCGAGGTCTCCGCCAGCGCTGGAGGCGTTATAGATGAAGGTGTCGTCGCCGGCGCCGCCCTGAACGTTACCCGCGCCATTCAGGGTAATGGTGTCGTTTTGATTGGTTCCGACCAGTGAACCAAAATTGCCGTTGCCGGTGATGATGTTGATCGTATCGACGCCGGGGGTCCACGACGTGAAGGTCAGATGCGAGAAATCGCTGGAGGCATTCTTGAAAGTGACGGAGTCGGCCTGCGCACTGCCGATGAAGGTATTGATCTGGAGGTAACCGGCCTGCACCCCTTGCCCGGAGTCGAAGGTGGCGCTCGAGACGCCGCTGTCGAACTTGACGGTGCTGATTCCGGAAAACCCGCCGGTGCTGAAGTCGACGCTCCCGGCATTCTCGAGATCGATGATGCCCGCGCCGTTATCGCCGATCTGCTCGCCCGCCGCAAAGTCACCCGCCGCGAGGATGAAGACGTCGTTGCCGCCGCCGCCGTTCAGAAAATCCGCACCGCCGCCGCCGGTGATGGTGTCGTCGCCCGCGTGGCCCCAGATATGATCGACCCCGGACGAGCCGACGATGCTGTCGTTACCTGCGAGGATGCCGGTGAAGAAATGTCCGGCCTGGTATCCGAGCGTGATGTTGGTGATGCTTTCGAGTACCGTGGTGCCGTCCGCCGCAACATGATCGACGGAGGTCAGCGTCGTCCATGTCGGGTCGTTCGAAACGGTCAGGCCGGTTCCGTTCAGATACGTAAGCGTGCCGTCGCCGTTGTTGAAAATCAGCCGGGTCGAGGTGGAGTGCACCGAGTCGATGCTGCCGAGGCCGTCGAATGCCCAGGACGCGTTCGCAGTCCCGGAAAAGGCTGTCCAGGTCGCCATAATCTGCCCCCGCAGTATGTCAAAGTTCGAAAAAGCCGAGATTCTTCAGGAATATAGTTCGGTGTGTCAAATTGTCGCGATTAAGTCCAGTGGTAACATTCGAATATCCAAAGCGTGGTGAATGACGCGCGGGTTGGGGTGCTCGGCGTCGCGAATGATGCGCGGCTCGTGGAGGGATCGACGGGGACAGGGCAGGGTGTACCTTGCCGCAGAGACGGCGTTGCCAGTCCGCCGTCTCGCGTACACGTCCGGTTTCTCTGACCTCCCGTGCAGTAGTCCCACTCGTTGGCGCGGCTGTCGTGCGCACCCGAGTGCGGTGTTTGCCGTGAGCGGGCTAAATTCCTTTGGTCGAGACGATGGAGGGGAACGGCAGCCGTTCGGATGGCCGCAGATTCGTATCGTCGCCCTGCAGTCCCGATCTGAGGAACTGGTCGGCGTGTGATACGAAGAGTTCCGGGTACTGGTAGAACGATCCGTGATTTGCATCCGGGTAGAGGATCAGTTGCGCGTTCGCTAGTTTCTGCTGCAGGACATAAGAGTTCACCGTGGGGATGATGACATCGTTGCTGCCCTGCACGATCAGGGTTGGCTGACGGATATCCCTCAGATAGTCGAAGACGCTCTCGGCCGGCGCGATATATTTGCCGATCGCTTCGCGCTGCGCCGCCGCGGCTTCTTCGCTCACCTCGGGGTCGCGATCCAGACGGAGAAGCTTGCGTTTCAGAAAGGCAAGGCCAGCGGCCCGGCTCGAAGCGGACGGCGAAAAGTGAACCGCAAGCCAGAGGTGCTCGGGTGGATCGTAGGTGCCGCCGAAGATCTCTGCGGATTTGCTCGTTGACATATCGGCGCCGCGCGGCCCGGTGCCGACAAGAATGAGCCGGCGAACGAGATCGGAAGCCTGCACGGCGATTTCCTGAGCGACCATGCCGCCGATGGAAAAACCGAGCACGTCGACCTTGGCAAGTCCGAGAGCCTTGATGAAGGCGATGGCGTTTGCCCCCATCTCCTGAAAGCTCGTCGGGACCTGCCCCGAACTGCTGGAAACACCCGCGTTATTGAAAAGAATGACCTCGCGGTTCCTGGCCAGGCCGTCGGTGACGGCTGGATCCCAGTAATCCATGGTCCCGCGGAAATGCTGGTTGAAGACCAGCGGCACGCTGCCTGTCTTGCCAAAACGGCGATAGGCGAAACGGATGCCGTCGGCCTCAACGAATTGTGTTGGCACGGTCTGGTGGGTGTGAGTTATGTCTTGGCGCGGATGAATCATTTCTGGACGGGTGTGGATCACCATGATCTGAGCCTCGATTGTTGCCCGATCTCAGGGGCGTTCTTCGATCGCGTCGACGCGATCGGGGTAGAAGGCCAGGTGGTCCTTGATGGATACCACCGCCGGGTAGGGCGCCTCATACGTCCAGACGGCATTGGTCGAACGCTCGCCGCCGAGCGGAATGCTGAAATAGGCGCAATCGCCTTTATAGGGACAGTAGGTGGAGTGATCCGTCCGCTGAAGGAGCGCCATATCGACGTCCTTGCGCGGAACATAGTGGACGGCCGGATAGGCGGCCTCACGGAGCGTCAATGCGTCCCGCGTGCGGGCAATGATGCGGCCCGCCATCGAGATCACAACCTGATGGGGATTGCGCTCGATCGTGATTGGATGATCCGGCCCCGGAACCTTGATCGGCCCGGCGGGCGCATCTTTGATCTGTTGCATGATTTATCCTTTGGATCGTTCAGCGCGACGCGACCCTTCGCGCCCGGACCGGAGTTAGTGGCTCTTGCCACCATCGACATTGAGGACATGGCCGGTGATGTATGACGCTTCGTCCGACGCGATGAAGACGATCGCGTTGGCAAGCTCCTCCGAGAGGCCAAGGCGAGCCATCGGAACGGTCGTCACCAGAGCCGCCTTGTTGTCCGGCGTGCCGGTGAAGCGGGTCAGCATGCCGGTGTCCGTCGGGCCGGGCGCCACCGCGTTCACGCGGATTCCGGATTTCGCGAGCTCGAGCGCCACCGACTTGGTGATGCCTTCGACGGCGTGCTTGCTGCCGACGTAGATCGAGGCCCCCGCCGCGCCCTCGTGCCCATAGGTCGAGGAGATGTTGATGATAGTACCGCTGCGTTGTCCCTGCATGACGCGCGCTTCGTGCTTCATGCTCAGGATCACGCCGAGGACATTGGTGTCGAACGTCGCGGCATAGCTTTCCGCGGTCTGGTCCGTGATCGGGCCGGGTCGGCCTTCGGTGCCGGCGTTGTTGACCGCAACATCCAGCCGGCCGAACCGCGCGACGGTCTTGTCGACGAGGGAGCGGACGTCATCTTCCTTGCGAACATCGGCGTTGATGAACTCGGCCTCCGCACCGAGGTCACGCAGCTCGCTCGCCAACGCCTTGCCGGCCTCGTCGCGCCGGCCGGCAACGACGACTTTGGCGCCCTTCCTGGCGAAAGCGATGGCTGCGGCACGCCCGATGCCGGTAAGTCCACCTGTGATCAAGACGACGGGGTTGCTCATGGATCCAATCCTTCATTGCGTTGCGTTGGACCGAAGATGGGCTCCCCCGCAGGCTTGAAAAATGGGCTGTAGTTCCAAACATATCGGACTTGGTTGTCCGCAATGGAGCTTCGGTGGATGGACAGTCTGGGATCGCTACATGCCTTCGTTCAGGCCGCGGAAGCCCGAAGCTTCACGGTTGCGGGACGGCAACTCGGCGTGTCGTCGTCGGCGATCGGCAAGGCGGTGGCGCGGATGGAGGAACGACTCGGCGTGCGTCTCTTTCATCGCAGCACGCGCAGCATCACGCTGACCGTGGAGGGCGCCCTGTTTCTCGAACGCTGCCGGCGCATCTTCTCTGAAATCGAAGCGGCCGAGCTCGAACTATCGCAGACGAAGGACGTGCCGCGCGGCACACTGCGTGTCGGCCTGCCATTGGCCGGCATTCTGCTGATGCCAACTCTCGTTGCGTTCATGCGGGCCTATCCAGAGATCCTGCTGGATCTCGATTTCAGCGATCGGGTGGTCGATGTGATCGAGGAGGGCTTCGACGCGGTGGTACGCTTCGCCGATTCCGGTGACTCGCGTCTGATGTCCCGGGCTTTGGGCATCTATCGCCGGCGACTGGTGGCGGCCCCGGCCTACCTGGCGGCGAGGGGTGTTCCTCTGACCCCGGACGACCTCAAGGCTCATGCCTGTCTGCACCACAAGTTTCCGACCAGCGGAAAGTTCGAGCGCTGGCCGCTGCGGCCCGAGCATGCCGGCGTCGAGAGGGAGCTGCCCAGAACGGCCGTGGCAAGTACGCTCGAGCCAATCATCTTCATGGCCGAACAGGGCATGGGTATCGCCTACCTGCCGGACTTCGCCATCAGCAGGCAACTTCGTGAGGGCCTCCTCGTCACGGTGCTCGACGACTACACTGACCGCTCGGGGCCGCTGCGGGTCCTATGGCCGTCGAACCGGCATCTCGCTCCCAAGCTCCGCGTGTTTGTCGACTTTCTCGCCGCGAACCTCATCCCCGCCGTCGAAGGCGAAGCAAGGGCAGCTGTATAAGTTGCGGGGTAACAAACGTCGGGATGAGTGTCGCGAGATCTGAGGGTCCGCGCAACGCGCTCCGTTACGCGATTGATTTGCGTCGGATGGCGCAAATCAAATCCCGCTCCCTGGCCTGCGACAAATCACCCCGACGGGCAACTCAGCAAAACCTGTCAATCCCGCGATAAGAAAATATTCCGCTTGGCGTTTGACCCAACTCAGATGTTCAATCTGTGCGTCCCACCCGATCGAGGGGCGTTTCGCGATCGTCACGAGCGCGGTGTGGGATGCGGTGGACGCGGATTGCGCAACTGACGAGTGCGCATGAGGCGGACGGTGAAGTCGTGTGGTCCTGACGCCCTAGCGGCAGGTGTCTCGTCGCAACACGCGAAGGCGCGATGCGGGGGCGGTGACAAACAAGCCCAGTCTCGCCGGGGAGAGCACGAAGTAAGCCGCACAACCATCGCGCAGGGAAGGCCGGGATGTTTCCGGTTACACCTGTGGTCCTACCCCCGTGCTTTCTACCTTTTGCACGGGGCCCATGGGTGCGATCGGCACCCGGTCTTCCCTGCGCCCTCTGCAAGAGAGAGGGCGGAACGAAGAGCAAAGCTCGGGCAATTCATGTCGCGAGAATGCGAAAGTACGTCCCCATCCTCAGCTGTCATCGCCCGGCTCGCCGCCTTCGCTAAAGCTTCGGCGTGCCAGGGATTCGTGGCCTCGTCGAAGCCTTGGCGGAGACGGGACCGGGCGATCCAGCACGCCGCGGCCTCTCGGCTCAAGCACGGGCGTCTCTGGAATACTGGATCACCCGCATGCGCGGGTGATGACACCGCGTGGTGCGACAACTTGAATCGAGAACCATCCTCATCGTCGTCCTGGCGGAAGCCAGGACCCATTACGCCAAATGGCAATTGTTATGCGACGCTGGGGCCATGATCTCGTTCATGATCAAATTCGGTGGTTATGGGTCCTGGCTCCCGTGCGCAATTGCGCACTAGGCCAGGACGACGGTGGTGCTGTAGAGGCGGTGCTGCGACAAACGCCATCCTGCAAATTATTTTCATCAGTCTGTTGCCGTGATGTCGGCTGGCGTCTTCGCCAATCGTCCTGTGCACAAACCAGGAGACTGCAAATGACCGATCTCGTCACATGCCTTTGGTTCGACCAGGGCCGGGCGCGCGAAGCGGCGGAGTTTTACGCCGCGACTTTCCCCGACAGCCATGTCGATGCGGGCCACCCATCGCCGATACCGGGTATCGGGCAGGGCGACGAGCTGACCGTGGAGTTTACGTTGCTTGGCCGCCGCTTCGTCGGGCTGAACGGCGGCTCCAACTACACGCCGAACGAGGCGGTGAGCTTCATGGTGCTGACCGACAGCCAGGACGAGACCGATCGCTACTGGAATGCGATCACCACAGGTGGCGGCAAGGAATTGCCGTGCGGCTGGTGCCGGGATCGCTGGGGCTTTGCCTGGCAGATCACGCCGCGACGGTTGCTCGCGCTCGTCAACGGAGCGGACCGCGCCGCAGGAAAGCGCGCGATGGAGGCGATGATGACGATGACCAAGATCGACATCGCCGCGATCGAGCGGGCGGCGGTGTGAATGCGTAGAGGCGTAGGGTGGACTGGCGAAGCGTAATCCACCATGCTGTTGGGTTTTGGTCCATATGGCGGGTTACGCGAAGCCTGTCATCGGGCCGCGCTTCGCGCGGACCCGTTGGCTAACCCGCCCTACGATTCCCGACTAACCGCGCGACAGCTTCTCGAACCGCTTGATCAGCCGCTCCCGTTTCAGGCGGGACAGCCGCCTGATCCAGAACACGCCGTCGAGCTGATCGATCTCGTGCTGGTGGCACACTGCGCGCAGGCCGTCCGACTCCTCGGTGTGCATGTTGCCGTCGGTGTCCTGATAGCGGATCCGGAGGCGCGCGTGCCGTTCGACCTCGTCATTGACGCCGGGCATCGAGACGCTGCCCTCCTTGTGCAGGATCATCTCGCCCGACGCCCAGATGATCTCCGGATTGACATAGGTGCGCGGGCCCTCGCTGGCGTCGAGCTCGAGCACCACGACCCGCAGCGCCACGCCGATATGCGGCGCGGTGATGCCGATGCCGGGCGCGGCGTGCATGGTCTCGAGCAGGTCGGCTGCCAGCTCGCGCAGCGCGTCGTCGAACAGGCTCACCGGCAGCGCGGTGAGCGCAAGCCGCGGATCGGGATAGCGGACGATGGGGCGGATGGTCATGCCAGCGTCTTAGGCCAGCGCGCGGCGCCGGACAACACGCGCTTGCAAAGGCGCTGCTCAGAGACGCTTTTCGAAGAACAGGTCGGGGTAGGGGTCGTCGTTGAAGCGCGGGATCTCGGTCCAGCCGCTCCGGCGATAGAGCTGACCGGCTTCCGCCAGTGCGCTGTTGGTGTCGAGCCGCAGCACCGCGACGCCAAGCTCGCGCGCGGCGCGCTCGGCCGCGTCCATCAGGCGGCGGCCGAGGCCGAGCCCGCGCGCGGCCGGCGCGACCCAGAGCCGCTTGATCTCCGCGAATTCGCCGCTGCTGCCCTTCAGTCCGACGCAGCCGAGCGGCAGGCCGTCCGACATCGCCACGATGAAGCTGCCGCGCGGACGCACCATGTCCTTGGCATCAGGATCGCGCGACAGCTTGACGTCAAACCCCTGTTTGAAGCGTCGCCCGAGCTCGGCGTAATATTCGCCGAGGCAGTAGCGTGCTTCCTCGCTGCGCGGGTCCATCTCTTGCAGAGCGGTGCCGTCGCGCCCCAGTGCCGAGGCGATCATGTCCATCGCCGCCAGCAGCGCCTCGCGTTGCGTGTGGTGGGCGAGGAAGTCCTTTGCCTGCCGGTTGGAGATCGCCTCATAGGCGTTGAACTCGCGCTTGCCCGCCGGCGTCAGCTTGGCGATGCGGCGGCGCGCGTCGTCGCCATGCGCCGTGGTCTCGATCAGCCCCTCGTCCTCGAGGCTGCGCAACAGACGGCTCATCAGGCCGGAATCGAGCCCGAGATAATCCCTGATCTCGCCCACGTCCGTGCGTCCATGCCCGATCGCGTTGAGCACGCGCGCGGCGCCGAGCGGCCGGCCGCGCCCGAGAAACGAGGTGTCGAGCGCGCCGACGGCGGATGTGACGGCACGGTTGAAGCGGCGGACGCGGGAAACAGGGTCGAGCATATATCTGACTTTAGTCAGATATCGTCTCTGCGTCAATCGCCCGCTATTCCGCTGCGTCCCTTCATGCCGCGTCCGCGGTCACGCGGCGGCTATTCTGGCCTTGACGGCTTGCGGATCGATAAAGCCGCCGAAGCCGACCGCGATCCGGTTCCAGCCGTTGACGATGTTGATCAGCAAGGTCACCCTGACCTGCTCTTCCGCCGTGAAATGCGCCTTCAGCGTCTCGTAGGCGGCGACATGGGTGTGCTGCTCGCAGAGCCGCGTCAGCGCCTCGGTCCAGCCGAGCGCGGCGCGCTCGCGGTCGGTGTAGCAGGGCGCCTCGCGCCAGGCCGACAACAGATAAATGCGCTGCTCGGTCTCGCCCTCGTCGCGGGCGAACGTCGCATGCAAATTGATGCAATTGGCGCAGCCATTGATCTGGGAGGCGCGGATCTTGATGAGCTCGGCGAGCCGCGGCTCGAGGCTGGCCGCGATCGCGACGGAGGCCTCGAACCAGATCTTCATGATTTTTGGGGCGGCGGCGAGGGGATCAAGTCTGACAGTCATGCTGGGGTCCTCGGTGTTGTCCGACATCAAGACGAACGGGGGACGGCCAACGTGACATGATGGCGAGATTTTTCTGGAATCTAGTTCCGCGACAGCACCAGCACATTGCCGGCCAGGATCGCGGCAGCGCCGGCGAGCACCGGCCAGCCCAGCGCAAGGTGCTCGAACAGCGCGGACAGCACGAGGGCAACCAGCGGCACCAGCGCGAGTGTGTAGGCGGCGCGGCCGGGACCGAGCCGGCGCACCAGCTCGAAATACAGCATGAAAGTGATGCAGGACGCGGCGATCGCGAGATAGAGGAAGCTTGTGAGATAAGAAAGGGAAATGTCGGCCGCAAACGGCGTGCCGGTCGCTGTGGCCCAAAGCGCGCTCGCGGCCGCGCCGACGAATGCGCCCCAGGCGAGCACGGAGACGACGGGAAGTCCGGCGCGCTGGTTGCGCGCACCGACGGTGGTCCCGGCGCCGGTCGCGACCGCCGCGGTGAGCGCCCAGGCGAAACCTGCAAGCGGCGCGGCGCCATGCGTGGCGGCGCCGGGCAGGAAGATGATGGCGAGGCCGAGGATGCCGCACAGCGCTCCCCACACGAAGCCGGAGGAGATCGGGACGCCGAGCGCAGCGCGCGCGATCACGGCGGCGAACAGCGACGATGTCGACAGCACCAGCGCCGCAAGCCCGCTCGGCATCCGCGCGGTCGCTTCATAGAAGGCGATGAAGGCAATGGCGAAGAACAGCAGGCCCTGCAGCGCGACGGCCGGACGATCTTTTCGCGGGATCGCCAGCGGCACGCCGCGCAGCCGGCCGTAGCCGAGCAGGATGAGGCCCGCCAGCACCATGCGCAGTGCGACCGACCACGGCGCCGGCGTCACGCCGGCCTGCATCGCGGTTGCCAGCGCGCCGCCGCCCCACAGCAGTGCGGTGAGCGCGAACAGTGCGGCGGTCATGGCGCGCCGGCGTTGTCAAGTAGCGTGTGCCAGCCGCCGGCGTCGATCCGTGCGCTTTCTCCCTCAAGCCTGGTGAGGGCGGAATCCAGCGTCGTTCGCTCGCCCTCAGAGAGGCGCGCCAGCAGCCGCGCCTCGATCGCGCTGCCGAGCGCGGCGATCCGGTTGAAGGCGGCCCGGCCGCTGGGGGTGATGCTGACCGCGGCGAAGCGGCGATCGGTCTTGCCGGGGCGGCGCAGCGCGAAGCCGAGCTCGACCAGCTGGCCGATGCCGCGGCTAACCGCGAACGGATCGAGCGCGCAGGCGCGGCCGATCTCGGAGGCATTGGCGGCATTCCGTTCGGCGATGACGGCGAGGATGCGCCAGCCGGCCTGGCTCAGTCCGAATGTCTCGCCGTAAAAACTCTCGAGCGGGCGGACGACCTGCGCGGCGACCAGGAACAGGCGGTAAGGCAGCCAGGCGCTGAGCTTGAGGCCATCATCGGAAGCTGGGGCGGTCTGTTTCATGGGTGGAGAGGCTCGCACAGGTAATTGCAGAGTGCAAGCATATCGCAAAGATAAGGTCAGGCATCGAGGGGCATGCGGGAAAATCCCGACACACTTGTCACTCCCACCCGTCGCTGCCGCCGCGCCAGATTGGGGCATGGCCAATGACGAACGGCCGCGGACGTGGAACTGCGCCGAGGCCCCCGAGTTCGTCCAAATCGGAGATGGAG
This sequence comes from Bradyrhizobium sp. 26S5, assembly GCF_036923295.1. Taxonomy (NCBI): domain Bacteria; kingdom Pseudomonadati; phylum Pseudomonadota; class Alphaproteobacteria; order Hyphomicrobiales; family Nitrobacteraceae; genus Bradyrhizobium; species Bradyrhizobium sp. 26S5. Next base: position 4,235,977 of record NZ_CP145948.1, read on the forward strand.
ATCATGATGAGCAAATCAGCGGAAAACGATCGCGGCGGACTGGCGGCGATGCAGACGCCGCCGGTGGTGTCGCAGGAGGCGTGGGAGGCGGCGCGCCTGCAGATGCTGGTGAAGGAGAAGGCGCAGGTGCGGGCGCGCGACGCACTCGCCGCCGAGCGGCGGCGGATGCCTTGGATGGCGGTCGAGAAGCCGTATGTCTTCGAGGGACCGAACGGCAAGGTCAGCCTGCTCGATCTGTTCGAGGGCCGCCGGCAGCTGATCGTCTACCGCGCCTTCTTCGAGCCCGGCGTGTTCGGTTGGCCCGATCACGGCTGTCGCGGTTGCTCGCTCGGCGCCGATCAGGTCAGCCATCTCTCCCATCTGAACCAGCGCGACACCACGCTCGCCTACGCCTCGCGCGCGCCGCAGGCCGATATCGCGCGGCTGAAGGCGCGGATGGAGTGGGAGATGCCGTGGTACACCATCACCGACAGTTTCGATGCCGACTTCGGCGTCGCCGAGTGGCACGGCCACAACGTCTTCATTCACGACGGCGCGCGGATCTTCCGCACCTATCTCGTCAACAGCCGCGGTGACGAATCGATGGGGACGGTCTGGAGCTATCTCGACATCACGCCGTTCGGCCGCCAGGAGCTCTGGGAGGATTCGCCGAAGGGCTATCCGCAGGGCCCGACCTACAAATGGTGGAACTGGCACGACAATTACGATGCCGAGGCGACGCCGAATGCAAAATGGGCGGCAGTCACCGATGCCGGCGAGGCCGCGTTCCGTGAGATCGCGGAGCAGGAGCGCAAGGCCACTTGACGGGGTGGGGCAGGGAGGGCGCGCAGCGTCCTCCCTAGCGGCAGTTGTTCCTTGCGGCCGACAGCGTCTTCAGCGCCGACAACGTCTGCCGGAGCCCGCGGTCAAGGCGTTTGTCGCGGCGGATGACGACGGCGAGCCGGCGGTACAGCTTTGGCGACAGCGACCGCACGACGAGGTCGCGCTGTCCGGTCCTGGCGGGGACGGCCATGCCGGGCAGCACCGCGCAGCCAAGCCCGGCGCGCACCATCTCCTTGATCGCCTCGACGCTGCCGAGTGACATCAGCGGTTTCAACGACACGCCGCCGCGCGCCAGCCACTCGTCCGCGGTGCGTCGCGTGTTGCCGCCGGGCTCGAACAGCAGGACCGGCCTGGTCGCCAGCACCTCGGGCGTGATCCGCGCCGGCAGTTGCATGTCGCGGGGCGCGATCAGCACGAACTCGTCGTTCATGACAGGGGTGATCTCAAAACTTCGCCCCGACACCGGCAGCGTGACCAGTGCGATGTCGATCGTGTTGTCCTCGACGGCTCTGGCGATCTCCGCCGTGTTGCCCGTGGTGACCGTGATCTCGAGCGAGGGCAGTGCGGCGCGCAGCTCCTTCAGGATCGGCGGCAGCAGGAAGATGCAGGCGGTCGCGCCCGTGCCGAGCCGCACCCGGCCTGCCGTTCCCGTCGTCTGCTGCGCGACGGCGTCGACCGCCGACGTCACGGCCGCGTTGATCTGCTGCGCATGCGACAGCAAGGCGACGCCGGCGGCGGTCGGTCGGGCCCGCCGTCCGACGCGCTCGATCAGGGTTGCATTCAGGCTGCGCTCGAGCTGGCGCACCTGCAGGCTCACCGCGGGCTGCGTCAGCTGCAGCCGTTCGGCCGCCGCGGAGAAGCTGCCGCAATCGATCACCACGGCGAAGCTCTCGAGATAGTCGAGGTTGAGGCTCTTCATCAAAGTATCTCTTATGCGTCGCATAAGCTGTCGAAGCTTCACTTATATAACGCCAGGACGCATGCTCGAGCAACATTGACGGCCTGGGTGAGAGACGGAATGGCGGTAGGCAGCAACGGCGTCGTGGTCCGCGACGCTGCGGACGGAGACATGGCTGACGTGCAGGGCATCTACGCCCATCACGTGCTCAACGGACTGGCGACCTTCGAGGAAGTGCCGCCGACGGTGGACGAGGTGCGCAGCCGCCGGAACGCCGTGCTGGCGGCTGGGCTGCCGTATCTCGTGGCTGTCGTTGACGGCCGGGTGGCCGGCTATTCCTATGCGACATCGTATCGGCCGCGGCCCGCCTATCGCCATACGATCGAGGATTCGGTCTATGTATCGGAAGGCCTGCGCGGGCGCCGCATCGGCGCTGCTTTGCTCGAAACACTGATCGCGCGCGCAGAAGCAGGACCCTGGCGGCAGATGCTGGCGGTGATCGGCAACAGCGGCAACGCCGGATCGATCGCGCTGCACCGTCGCTTGGGCTTTCAGCCGGTGGGCACCCTGACCTCGGTCGGCTTCAAGCTCGGCCAATGGGTCGACACCGTGCTGATGCAGCGGCCACTTGGGCCGGGCGCTGCCACGCTTCCCTCGGAGCGGGAGACGGCCCGGTGATCGAACGCCGGGTCGTGGCTGCCCTCGGGCTTGCCCAACTGATATCGTGGGGGGCAACGTACTACCTGATCGGCGGCTTCGGCGAGCAGATCGTTTCAGATCTCGGCTGGAGCCGCGACATCGTCTACGGCGGATTTGCCGCTGCGCTGTTGGTGATGGGCGTGACGTCACCGCTCGCGGGCCGTTGGGTGGACGGCCGCGGCGGCCGCGAGGTCATGGTCGCGGGCGCCGTGATCAACGCGCTCGGCTGCGCCGGTCTCGCGGCCTCGCATCAGATCAGCAGCTATTTCGTATCCTGGATCATCCTTGGCCTCGGCATGCGGCTGACGCTATACGATGCCGCGTTCGCGGCGCTGGCCCGGATCGGCGGACCAGAGGCGCGCCGCGCGATGTCCGGCATCACCCTGCTCGGTGGCCTGGCGGCAACGGTATTCTGGCCGCTCGGCCATACGCTCTCGGAATACTTCGGCTGGCGCATCGCGGTGTTGGCCTATGCGGGCTTTGCGCTGTCGACGATCCCGCTGCATCTGCTGATCCCGAACCAGCGGTTTGCCGGCGTGCCGGGCTCCAGTTCGGTGGTGCCCAAGCAGCCGCGCGCGGTCGGCCGGCGGCAGCTTGCGGCGGCAGGCGGGCTCTACGCCGTGATCATGACCGGCGCGAATTTCCTGAATGCCGGGATGTCCGCGCACATGATCGCGGTGCTCTCCGGCCTCGGGCTCACCGTCACCATGGCGGTGTGGATCGCAACGTTCCGGGGAATTGGGCAATCCGCCGCGCGTCTCTGCGAAGTGCTGTTCGGCGGACGGATCGATCCGCTCGCGCTCAACCTGGCCGCCTGCCTGATCATGCCGCTCTCCTTCATCGCCGGCCTGTTCAGCGGGTCGTCGAAGGAGATGGGGATCGCCTTCGCGCTGCTGTACGGCGCCTGCAACGGCATTCTGACGATTACGAGGGGAACGCTGCCGCTGATCCTGTTCGATCATCGCAGCTATGGCACGTTGGTCGGCCGGCTGATTGTTCCGAGCTTCATCCTGCCGGCGGCGGCGCCGCTGGCCTATGCGATCGTGATCGACCGGCTCGGCGATGCGAGTGCGCTCTATCTGTCCACCGGCCTTGCCGCGATGACGTTGCTTGCGGCCGCCCTGCTGAAGGTGATGTTCCCCAGAACGCCCTGAGCTCGAGGACTCCCTGTTGTCAGCACCGCACGATATCCTGCTTCGAAACCAGATAAGGGGAACAAGAACATGGTGTCGTCGGCCAAGACCCGTCTCACTGCGCTGGCCCTTGCCGTTGTGCTGACCTGCGCCGGAGCCGGTCGCGCGCTGGCCCAATCGCAGGGCGAGCGGACGGTTGCGCTGCTCAAGAAGCTGATCTCCTTCGACACGTCGAACGGGCCGGGCGACACGCGGGCGCTCGCCGAATATCTGAAATCCCAATTCACGCCGCTCGGCGCCGAGGTCGATATCTTCGTCGCCCCGAACGGCAAGGCGGCGCATTTCGTCGCGCGTCTGCGTGGCGATGGTTCGCGGAAGCCGGTGCTGCTGGCGGCGCATGCCGACGTCGTTCCGGTCGAGCGCGAGAAATGGACCGTGGAGCCGTTCGCCGGCGTCGAGAAGGATGGTTTCATCTACGGGCGCGGCGCGATGGACTTCAAGGGCGGGCTGGCCGTCTTCGCCCGCGCGGTGATGCGGCTAGCGGAGGAGAAGACGCCGCTTTCGCGCGACGTGATCTTCCTGGCCGAGGCCGACGAAGAGCAGGGGCAGTACAGCACGGTGTGGCTGGCGAAGAACCATTGGGACAAGATCGACGCGGAATTCGCGCTCAACGAAGGCGGCTACGTCCTGCAAGCGCGCGACGGCACGGTGCGCCAGATCAACGTCACGACCGCAGAGAAAAGTTCGGTGACATTCGCGTTGAAGGCGACCGGCCCCTCGGGCCATTCCTCGCGGCCGTTCCCGGCGGGTGCGATGGCCAACGATCGCCTGATCGCGGCGCTGGCCAAGCTTGCGGTGCATGATCCCTTGGTCAAGCTGGTGCCGGCGACCCAGGCCTATTTCAAGGCGCTGCTTCCGATCAGTTCGGAGCAGACGGCCGCCGATATCAGGCAGCTCCTGGCCGCGAAGGATCAGGGCGAGCTCGACGCGGCCGGCAAGAAGCTGGTTGCCGACAATCCCAAGGACAGCCTGCTGCTGCACGCACTGCTGCGCGACACCATGGTGATCACGATGATCGACGCCGGCATCAAGCCCAACGTCATCCCCGGCGACGCCAAGGCGGTGGTCAACACGCGGCTGCTGCCGGGCACCACGACGGATCAGATGGTCGAGGAAATCAAACGCGTGATCCGCGATCCCGGCATCGAGGTCAGCATCGTCACGGCGCTCACGCAGCAGGATGCGCGGGACGCCTATCTGATGCGGAGCAGGATCCCGGCGTCGCCGGTCGATACCGAGCTTTACGCTGCGCTGGAGCGCAACGCCAAGCTGACCTGGAAGGACGCCGTCCTGGTGCCGACGATGTTCGAGGCGGGGACTGACGCCACCGCTTGGCGCGAGCGCGGCGTGCCGGTCTACGGCATCTATCCCTATCCGCTCGACGACGACATCCTGGGCCGGATGCATGGCAACGACGAAAGGATCGGCGTCGAGGCCGTCAAGCAGGGTTCGGAGTGGATTTACAACACGCTTCGCGACGTCGCGAAGAAATAGGGGGCGGCCAGGCAGGTCGTTTCCCGGCAAGGCGTACCTGCGGCGTCTCAGCTCGCCGCCGGCTCGCGCGGCAGCCACAGCGAGAGCCAGCCGCCGACGGCCAGCAGTACCACGTTGCAGCCGAGCGCGATCGTGAAAGCGTGCGCGTAATCGTCGGTCTGCGGATGCGGCCCAAGCAGGCCGTAGAAGACGCCGCCGATCACCGCGACGCCGAGCGCGGCGCCGATCTGGAAGGTCGAGATCATCATGCCCGATGCCAGCCCGGCATGGCGCGGGTCGATGCTGCCGATCACGGCCTTGATGACCGAGGGCATCACGGTGCCGAAGCCGAGCCCGCCGCAGATCAGGCCGAAGGCGAGGCTTTGTGGCAGCGCGCCGCCGATCGACAGCATGACGATACCAAAGCCGATCACCTGCAACGCAAAGCCCAACGTCAGCGTGCGGGCGCCGAGCCACTGCATCACCAGCGGTGACACGAGCGAGCTCACGAAGAAGCCGGTGGCGAAGGGCAGGGTGGCGAGGCCGGCCGCCAGCGGAGACCGATGCAGGCCGCTTTGCAGGTAGACCGCAAAGGTCAGGTAGAACGACGACAGCATGTAGAAGGCGAGCGCCATCACCAGGCCGATGACGAAATCGCTGCTGCGCAGCAGATGCAGCGCGACCAGCGGGTCGCCGCCGCGGGCTTCGAGCCGCGCCTCGAAGCGGACGAAGGCGGCGAGCACTAATGGCGAGGCCAGCAGCATCGCGATGATCCACGCCGGCCAGCCGAGTTCACGTCCCTCGATCAGCGGATAGACCAACAGGCCGAGCGTCAGCGACAGCAGGATGACGCCGCCGATGTCGAGCCGCTGGGCGTGCTCCGCGCGGGAGTCGGTGAGGTACAGCACGCCGCCGACAAACGCCACGAGGCCGATCGGCAGGTTGATGAGGAAGATCGCCTGCCAGGCCAGTCCGAACGGATGGGCCGATACCAGAACGCCGCCCAGCACCTGGCCGCAGATGTTGGCAAGGCCGAAGGTCGCGCCGTAGAAGCCGAGCGCACGGCCCTGTTCAGCCGCCGGAAACAGCACGCGGATCGAGGCAAGCACCTGCGGCGCCATCACCGTCGCGGTGAGGCCCTGCAGGATCCGCCCCGCGACCAGCACCGTGGGCGACCATGCAATGCCGCACAGCACCGACGCGATCGTGAAGCCGGCGACACCGGTCAGGAACATGCGGCGACGTCCGAAGAGATCGCCGAGCCGGCCGCCGGTGATTAGGAACACCGCATAAGTCGCAGCATAGGCCGAGATGACGAACTGGACCTCGCTTGCGCTGGCACCGAGATTGTCGCGAATGGCCGGCAGCGCGAGATTGACGACATTGAAATCGAGGATCGGCAGGAAGGCGCCGGTCAGCAGCACGGGCAGGGCCAGCCACCGCCTTGGGTCGGCTGTCGCCGGCCGTGGGTCGTGCAGTTGCAACGTCTCGGTGGTCTCGCTTGTCACCTGCCATTCCTCCTCGGCAATCGGCAACGGCTCGCGTGGGGTGCGCGAGGCCGATTTAATAATGGAGAAGATGGCCTGTTCGTTTGCGATCAGGTATTATCTAGATATGGCAAATGAGTTTGCAAAAATGCACAGTGCAGGAATGCACAGCGCGCTGGACTGGAACGATCTCCGGCTCGTCCTCGCCATTGCGCGGGAGGGCAGTCTTTCGGGAGCCGCGCGCCGGCTAAGCGTCGCGCATTCGACGGTGTTTCGCCGTCTCGGCACGATCGAGAAAACGATCGGAACGCGGCTGTTCGAACGCTTCCGCGACGGCTATGCGCCGACGCCTGCGGGAGAGACCGCCGCGGCATCGGCGGCCCGTCTCGAGGACGAGGTGCTCGCGCTAGAGCGCAAGCTGGCGGGACAGGACCTCAGGCCGTCGGGTCCGGTCCGGATCACGACAACCGATACGCTCGGCGCGGTCTTGATGCGGCATCTGCCGGCGATGCGGGCCGCGCATCCGGAGATTCAGCCCGAGATCGCCATCTCGAATGCGATGGCGAACCTGACGCGCCGCGAGGCCGAGATTGCGATTCGGCCGACGCCCGCGCCATCCGAGCTGCTGGTCGGGCGGCGCGTTGCCGATATTGCGCATGCGGTCTACGGATCGCGGGCTTATCTCGCCCGGCGCGACGACAAGGATCTGTCTGCACACGACTGGATCGGGCTCGACGACGTGCTGGCGGGAACCGTGATCGCCGGCTGGATGCGCGACAAGTTACGTTCAACGCGGATCGCCTGCCGGGTCGATGCGCTTCCCGCGCTGCGCGACGCGGCCATCGCCGGAATGGGGCTCGCCTTGCTGCCCTGCTATGTCGGCGATCTCGCGCCCGCACTGCGCCGCGTAACCCCGAAGACGCTTGCCGAGCCGCGATCGGCGCTGTGGCTGTTGACGCATGACGATCTCAAGCGCACCGCGCGCATCCGCGCCACGCTCGATTTTCTGGCCAAGGCGCTCGCGTCGGAGCGCGCGCTGTTCGAGGGCAAGCGCGCCGACAGCGCGCGACGCTAGTCGGCATATGGTTCAGGACCCAGGCGCTTCCGTGACGGCACGGATTTCCTCGGCTGCGCGACCTGCAGGCAGCCGATGATGCTCGCGAAAGGCGCTGACGAGCGTCTTCAGCACGCCGCGGGATTTTGCATCCGATAACGCTGACAGCAGCACGATCTCGGATGGCGGAAGGGCAGGCAGGCCGAACCGGCGGCTGACTTCGATCGTTCCTGCCGGTGCCAGCCGGCACGAGAACACCGAGGTGGCGAGGCCGGCGGCAACCGCGTCGGCGACGGCAAAGGATCCGCAGCCGAGAAAGGTCTCCGTCCACGGAATGCCCGCCGCCGCTAGCGCCCGCGTCGCGATGTTGAGCACGCCGCAGCTTGGCGAGGAGGCGGCCAGCCGCAGCGGCGCGCCGGTGCGATGGACAAAGTCCGGCGTGGCGAACCAGCCGTAGTGATCCGTCGCCAGCATCTCGCCGTCGCGGCGGTCGTCCTCGCGGCGTCGATCTGGCCGCGGTCGAAGGCGTCCAGCAGGTCGCGGGAATCGTCGAGCCGGACCTCGATGGTGAGCGCCGGATCGTGCGCATGCAGCCGCGCCAGCAAGGTCGGGACTTCAGCGCCTCCGACATGGGTGGCGATGCCGAGCGAGAAGCGGCGGCGGCGCGCGGGTGACAGTCCCGCGACGGCGCGATCATGTGCGGCGAGCAGTTCGCGCGCCGGCACGAGGAATTCGGCGCCCTGCGCCGACAGGCGTACCAGCCGCGGTGTCCGCTCGATCAGCCTGTGGCCGACTTGGCTCTCCAGCCGCTTCAGCTTCACGCTGATCGCACCCTGCGTCGTGCCGAGTGCTTCGGCGGCGCGCGTAAAACTCCTGAGCTCGGCGATGGTCACGAAGGTCTTCACAGCATCGACGTCAAGCGTGGTCATGTCAGTCATCCGGAATTGTTGTCTCTGAAATATCTAGTCATCCAATTCACCAATGCTCAAGCCGTGACTAGCTTTGCGCTCTGAAGCGCCGCGGCCACCCGATTCCTGCCGCTGCTGCCTCAATACATCGTGAGTCAATCGACCGACGCTGCTGCCAGCACCCTGGCAACAGCGTGCGGTATGCCGTTGGCTCGCCACAACAAAAGGCCTGATCATGTCCTCTGAACTGAGCCGCCGCGGCGCTGTCGTGCTATCAGCCGTATGCCTTGCCTGCCTGATGTTTGGATTGGAGATCTCCAGCATCCCCGCGATCCTGCCGACGCTTGAACAGGTGCTGCATGCCGACTTCAAGGCGCTGCAATGGATCATGAACGCCTACACGATCGCGGTCACCACGGTGCTGATGGCGATCGGGACGGTGGCCGACCGCTATGGGCGCAAGCGCATCTTCCTGGTCGCGATCGCGGCGTTCGGCATCACCTCGCTGATCTGCGGCGTCGCGCAGAGCGTAGAAATGCTGATCGTCGCCAGGTTTCTGCAGGGCCTCAGCGGCGGGGCGCTGTTGATCTGTCAGATCGCCGTGCTGTCGCATGAATTCCAGGGCGGCCGGGTGCGTGCGGTCGCCTGGGGCTGGTGGGGCGTCATCTTCGGCATCGGTCTCGGTTTCGGGCCGATCATCGGCGGCGCCGTTGCCGCGGTGTTGAGCTGGGAGTGGGTGTTCCTTGTCCACGTGCTGTTGGCGGCTGTGGCGTTCGTGCTCACGATCGGCGGCGTTCATGAATCGAAGGACCCGAAGGCAAGCAGCCTCGACATCGCCGGCATCGTGACGATGTCGCTCGCCGTGTTCTGCCTGGCGTTCTACATCACGCAGGGGCCCGATCTCGGCTTCCTGGGTACGAAGGGGCTTGCGATCCTCGGCGTCTCCGCCATGAGCTTCGTCGCGTTCCTCGTCGCCGAAAAAGTCAGCCGGCGGCCGATGTTCGACTTTTCTGTGTTCCGTATTCGAGCCTTCTCCGGTTCGATCATCGGCTCGGCGGCGATGAACCTCAGCTACTGGCCGTTCATGATCTATCTGCCGATCTGGTTTCACGCCGGCCTCGGCTATGACAGTGTGTCCGCCGGTCTTGCGCTGCTCGCCTATACGCTGCCGACATTGGTGATGCCGCCCTTCGCCGAGCGCCTGTCGCTGCGCTATCAGCCGGGCCTGATCATCCCAGTGGGGCTGTTCATCATCGGCACCGGATTCATGCTGATGAGGTTCGGCAGCGCCGCTGCGCAGCCCGACTGGCTGACGATGCTGCCGGGCTGCCTGATCGCCGGAATTGGTCTCGGCATCACCAACACGCCGGTCACCAACACCACGACCGGCTCGGTGTCGAGCGACCGTGCCGGCATGGCCTCCGGGATCGACATGAGCGCGCGGATGGTCTCGCTCGCGGTCAACATCGCGCTGATGGGTTTTATCCTGGCGTGCGGTGTGCTGGCGCATCTGAAGGCGGTGCTGCCGGCACTGGACGGCGCGCAACTGCGCGTCATCGCCGAGCGGATCGCGGCCGGCGATGTTGCAGCGTCGCCCGAGCTGACCGGCCCGGTCGTGCATCAGGCGCTCGCCAGCGGCTTTGGCTGGTTGATGCTTTATGGCGGCGTCGGCGTGTGGATCATGGCCGCGACCAGTCTGGTGATCTTCAACGCGCGGCCGGTGCGGCAGGCCGAGGTTCAATGCACGAAGTGAAGGAGATATCGCCGCGCCCGCCCCGGGATAGGGGCGGGCAGGTGGCAGGCTTCACTTCACGAGAGAGAGCAGCGGCTTGTCCTTCTCGACAATATAGGTCGCAAGCTCGCTGGCGGTAACATTGCCGACGTTCTTCGCCGCATGGATCGTGCCTGCGGGGATGAACAGCACGTCGCCGGCCTTCAGCGTCGCCGGCGGCTTGCCGTCGACGTCGTATTCAAGCGTGCCGGCGAGCACATCGATGATCTCTTCGCGGGGATGGGAGTGCCGGCCGAACGCCTTGCCGGGCGCGATGTCGACACGCACCTGGACGGCTTCACGTCCGGGCACGCTGAGATCATGGCGCTGCAGGTCGGTTCGCGTGATGCCGGCCGGCTGCTGAGCCTGGGCCGTGGGAATCGTCAGGAAACTTCCGGCGATCAGGGCCGCTCTTGCGAACAGGCGCGTCGCCTTCATCAGTCTGCTGGTCATTTTGAACTCCTGTGCTTTGTCGTCCGACCGCGAGCCGGCAAGCGGCCGGCCCGCGCCGGAGGTCGTCATGCGCGCGTCTCAGACAAGGGTTGTCGTGACGTCGATATTGCCGTGGACCGCCTTGGAGTAGGGGCAGATGCCGTGCGCGGCTTCGATCAGCTGCTGCGCAACCTCGCGCTCGACGCCGGGAACGTGGACGTTGAGGCGCGCGCTCAGGAAGAAGGCGCTACCGGCCTGGTTCAGATCGATCTCGGCGTCGACCTCAGGCTCGCTCGCGAGCTTGACCTTGCGTTGTCCCGCGGCGAGCTGGATCGCGCCGATGTAGCAGGCCGACCAGGCGGCCGCGAACAGGTTTTCGGCGGCAGGGTGCGGCTGCGGCAGCTTGACGTCGAGGAAGCCGTCGCGCGAGCGGGCGGCGCCGTTCGCTCCGGCGGTGACGTGCGTCTTTCCGGTGACGAGAAGCTTGGCATTGGCGGTCATGGCGAGCTCCTTTTGGATGTATATAGATCGTATCCGATCTAATCGGATGCGTGTTGAAATAGACTTGGCGCCTGAGCGTGTCAAGCACTTCCGATTTAATCGGATACGATTTATATTGACCCGGACATCACGAACTCCGGAGACGCCCGTGACCCGCCCCTCCAAGGCCGACACCAAAGCCCGAAAACTCTCGAATTTTCTGTGCTTTGCGGTCTATTCGGCCAATCTGGCCTTCGGCCGCGCCTACAAGCCGCTGCTGGACGCGGTCGGCCTGACCTACACGCAATACATTGCCATGGTGGCGCTGGCGGAGGCCGACGATCTGACCGTCAGCGCGCTCGGCGAGAAGCTGTTTCTGGAATCCAACACGCTGACGCCGATCCTGAAGAAGCTGGAGCAGAGCGGCTATATCAGCCGCGTCCGCGATCCCGCCGATGAGCGGCAGGTGCGGGTCAACCTGACGCCGGCGGGAAGGCGCCTGCTCGACAAGGACATCAACTTCTCGCTGATCGAGGCGACCGGGCTCGGCGACGAATTTCCCGTCGTACAGAAGAGCGTTGTCAGGCTTCGCGACAATCTGCTGCACAACACGCGCGGCGATCCGAAGAAGGGCTGATCCCGCGGCGGCAAATTGTAACGCGCTGTATCCGCACCGGGGCCTTCCGCATTTTCGCCACGGCACGACCGGCAACTCCGGCCCGCGTTGCAATGATGCGGAGGAGGGATCAGTTTGCGCGGAAGATCGTCATCGATCTGCGGGATGATTGCCACGATGAGCCTGCTCTGCGCGGTCATCTCCTTCGCATCGGCTCAACCGGCTCCGTCAGATCAGGAGCATCGTCGCGAGGTGGGCGGAGATCGTTCGCCGGCGAGCGCAGCCGAGATCTGGGACGCCAATCGCGATGGCGTTTATACCTGCGACGAGTGGAAGGCCTATCTCGGACGGCTGTTCGATCGTGCCGACCGCAATCACGACGGCAATCTCACGCCTGCCGAATTCGAAGGCGTTCGCCGGCCCGGCAGCGCGCTCGCCGACGCCGATTTCGGCTATTTCGACGAGAATCAGGACGGCAAGATCACGCGCAGCGAGTTCGTCGGCAAGCCGAATGAATTCATCCTGCAGAACGACAAGAACGGCGATTGCCGCGTCACCCAGGACGAGCTCAAGAATACCGGAACGGACCAGAAGCGACCTCCGGGCAGAGGCAAGAAATCCTGACGCCCGGCCTATCCAACGGCCTCCTCGTGAAGCGGCCGGCGCGACGAATTCGACCCGCTGCGACCCGGCTCCTGGCGCGGCGTTCCCGGCAGCTCAATGCGGACGAGCAGGCCGTGCGGCGCATTGTTGTGCAGCGAAAGCCCGCCGCCATGCCCGCGGACCACGGCGTCGGCGATCGAAAGGCCAAGTCCGAAGCCGCTTTTCTCATCCATGGTGCGCGCCTCGTCGCCGCGGACGAAGGGTTTCAGCATTTCGGCGCGGCGGTGTTCGGGAATCCCCGGACCGTCGTCCGCGACGTCGATGGTGGCCCGGTCGCTGGACGTGGTCAGCCGGATCTCCACCTCGCTTCCGAAGCGCAGGGCATTTTCGACCAGGTTGGTCACGGCACGGCTGATCTCGCCGGAGCGGATCATCAGCGAAGCTCTGTTCGGGCCCTGGTAGCGCACGACATGGCCGCAATCGGAGAATTGCTCGCAGATCGTCTGCAACAGGGCGGCCATGTTGACGAGGGTCGGCTTCGCCGCGCTGCCGCCGCTCAGGAATGACAGCACGGATTCCAGCATCGCCTGCATCTGGTCGAGGTCGTGAAGGGTTTCCGCGCGGTGGGCGTCGTTCTCGATGTATTCCGATCTGAGCCGCAGCCGGGTGATCGGTGTGCGCAAATCGTGGCTGATCGCGGCGAGCATGCGCGTGCGGTCGTTCATCAGGCTCGTGATGCGTTCGCGCATCTGATTGAGCGCGACCGCCGCCGCGCGGATTTCCTCCGGGCCCGTCTCGGGAAGCGGTGCAGCCGCCTGGCTGATGCTGAAATTCTCGGCGGCGCGGGCGAACGCGGACAATGGAGCGCTGAGCGCGCGCCCGGCCCACACGCCGAGCAGCGTGACGCTGACGAACAGGAACAGGAACGTACTCAGCCAGAATGCGCCGAAGAAGGGCGGCATTTTGGTCGGGCCGATCGTTGCCTCGAACAGGGCGCCGTCCGGCAACCGAACCGCCGCCGGTGCGGTCTTCGCGGAAAACTCATCGACATCGTCGACGGCTGGCGCATTGGCATCGTCAGACAAGCCCGGCCCAGCGTCGCGCAATGTGAAGTGCAGCCGGGGAAAGGCCCGATCGGCCGCCTGTAACAGCGTTGCGCGATTGGCCGCAGGGGTCACAGCCAGAAGCTTGGCAATCAACTGGAACTGATGGATCGGCCGGTCCGCAAACGATCGCGGCTTCTGGCTGGTGAAATACAGTCCGATCAGCGCGTGGATCAACACCAGCGAAAGCAGGATCAGCGCGGCGATCTGGCCGCTGATCCGCCGGAAACTGAAAAGCGCGGCAATCCTGCGGGTCCAGTTCATGCGTCTTCCACATGCGGCGTGAAGATGTATCCGCCGGTCCGCACTGTCCGGATCACGGATGATCCTTCGTTCGTATCGAGCTTGCGACGCAGCCGGCTGACCAGCACATCGATGCTGCGCCCGAACGGACTGGCCGGCCGGCTGCGCGTCATGGTCAGCAGGCCATCCCGCGTCAGGATACGGCCGGGCCGCTCGCAAAAGGCCTGCAGCAGATCGAATTCCGCGCTCGTCAGCGGCACCTGGGCGCCCTCGGGATCGCGCAGCTCGCGCACACGCAGGTCGATGGTCCAGTCCTGGAAGCGCAGCCGGGTCGAGCTCTGGCCGGAGCGCCCGGCAAGATCGGCCTGGGCCTGACGGCGCAGCACGGCGTTGATCCGCGCCAGCAGCTCGCGCGGATTGAATGGCTTGGCGAGGTAATCGTCCGCTCCCATCTCGAGCCCGAGGATCCGGTCGAGGTCCTCGCCTTTCGCCGTGAGCATGATGATCGGGATCGTCGAATCGCCGCGCAGGCGGCGGCACAGCGTCAGCCCATCCTCTCCCGGTAGCATCAGGTCGAGCACGACGAGATCGAGCGAATGCCCGGCAAGGTAGCGATCCATCTCCCGGCCGTTCGAGGCGGTGGCTACCAGGCAGGATTGGTCGCGCAGGTAGCGGGCAATCAAGTCCCTGGTTTGCTGATCGTCCTCGACGACCAGGATCTTTGGCGTATGTGCAAGCATGGTCCGTGTCTGGGCCCTGGTCATGATGTCATCCGGCGCGCGTTCTGGTGCGCGTTCAGCCACCAATCGACCAGCATACGCGTCGCTTGTGGGCGGCATTGTGCCTTTTCGTCAGTATAGTGTTTCTGGAGTGTAACCGGCGCGCGCCCGCCGGAAACAAACCGGGCAAGGGCTGCGTCGCGTCGCGCTTACAGTCCCAAACCACTGGAAATAAACCCGCAACCTAGCAGCCACACCGCAGCCATCACCGTCCCTTCACAACGGGTGACTTGTTCGCGAGGTGTGGAATGAAGACGTGGCGGAGCCTTGTCGTGGCGGTCGTGCTCTCGGGTTTGTCGATCCCGGGAACGCCGGGGACATGGCTGTTGGTGGCTCCAGCGGCGGCGCAATCGGTCGATGCGATCACCGTCGAAGGCAACCGGAGAATCGAGGCGGAAACCGTCCGCTCCTATTTCAGGCCGGGGCCCGGCGGCCAGCTCGATCAGGCCGCGATCGACGACGGGTTCAAGGAGCTGCTCGCGACCGGGCTGTTCCAGGACGTCAAGATCAATCGCGCCGGTGGCCGGATTGTCGTTTCGGTGATCGAGAATCCGGTGATCGACCGCGTCGCGTTCGAGGGCAACAAGAAGATCAAGGATGAGCAGCTCTCGGCCGAGGTGCAGTCGAAGTCGCGAGGCACGCTGTCGCGGCCGATGGTGCAGTCGGATGCGCTGCGGATCGCCGAAATCTACCGGCGCTCCGGCCGCTACGACGTGCACGTCACGCCTGAGATCATCGACCGGCCGAACAACCGCGTCGATCTCGTCTTCACCGTCGAGGAGGGGCAGAAGACCGGCGTCAAGACCATCGAGTTCATGGGCAACAACAGCTTCTCGGCGGCGCGCCTGAAGGACATCATCAAGACCCATGAGTCGAACCTCCTGAGCTTTCTCGGCAACGGCGACATCTACGACCCCGATCGCGTCGAGGCCGATCGCGACCTGATCCGCCGCTTCTACCTCAAGCATGGCTATGCCGACGTGCAGGTCGTGGCCGCGCTCGCCGAATACGACCCGGGACGCAAGGGCTTTCAGGTCACCTTCAAGATCGACGAAGGGCAGCAGTACCGCGTCGCGACGGTGAGCTTCCGCTCGACCATCGCGGGATTCGATCCAAATACCCTGCGCTCGCTCTCGCGTGTCAGCGAAGGTTCGCTCTACAACGTCGAAGCCATCGAGAAATCGGTCGAGGACATGCAGATCGAAGCCTCGCGCCGCGGCTATGCCTTCGCCGTGGTCCGTCCGGACGGCAGCCGGAATTTCGAGGCCCACACGGTGGGGATCATGTTCCGCGTGGAGGAGGGGCCGCGGACCTATATCGAGCGCATCGACATTCGCGGCAACGGCCGCACGCGCGACTACGTGATCCGGCGCGAGTTCGATCTCTCCGAGGGCGATGCGTATAACCGCGCGCTGGTCGATCGTGCCGAGCGGCGGCTGAAGAATCTCGACTACTTCAAGACGGTCAAGATCACCACGGAGCCCGGCTCATCGAGCGACCGCGTCGTTCTGGTCGTCAATCTGGAGGAGAAGTCGACCGGCGACTTCTCCGTCTCGGGGGGCTATTCCACGACCGACGGCGCGCTGGCCGAGGTCAGCATCTCAGAACGCAATCTGCTCGGCCGTGGCCTGTTTGCGAAGGCAACGGTCAGCTACGGCCAGTACTCGCGCGGCCTGTCGCTGTCCTTTGTCGAGCCGTATCTGCTCGACTATCGCGTCGCGCTCGGGCTCGATGCCTATTACAAGGAGCAGTTGCCGACAGATTACACGACCTATGGCGTGAAGACGATCGGGTTCTCACCGCGGTTGGGTCTGGCACTGCGCGAGGACCTGACGCTCCAGCTTCGGTATTCGCTCTACCAGCAGGAAATCTCGCTCGATAGCGCCTACGCGAACTGCAACAACAACGCGTCCAACCCGTCGCTCGCGTTCAATCCCACGCCCGCCTACATCCAGAGTGTGCTCGGCGGCGTCGATCCGACCAACTCGGTCTCGTCAGGGCTCTATGGATATGGTTGCTACGGCGACGGCGAATCCACCTTGCCCGTGCGCAAGGAACTGGCTGCCGGTGCGACCTGGACCTCGCAGCTCGGCTACACGCTCAGCTACAACACCCTCGACAACAACAAGAACCCGACCGACGGCCTGCTGATCGACTTCAAGCAGGATTTTGCCGGCGTTGGCGGCGACGTGACGTATCTAAAGAGCGCGGTCGACGCCAAATACTATACGCCGCTGGTGTCCGACCTTATCGGGCTGATCCACCTGCAGGGCGGCCTGCTCACCAAGATCGGAGACAACGATCTGCGCATGCTGGATCATTTCCAGATGGGGCCGAATCTCGTGCGCGGCTTCGCCACCAACGGCATCGGTCCGCGTGACATCACCTATGCGAGTCTCGGGGGGGGCGGGGATGCGCTCGGCGGAACCAAATATTGGGGTGCTTCGATGGAGCTGCAGATGCCATTCTGGTTCCTGCCCTCGGAGGTCGGGCTCAAGGGCGCGGTCTATGCGGATGCCGGCTCGCTCTGGGGTTACCAAGGACCGACGTCGTGGGCCGCGACCGGCGAGGTTAATACGGCTGCTTGCAAATGCGGCCTCCAATACGACGACGAGAATGTCGTGAGAACCTCGGTGGGCGTCGGACTAATCTGGGCGTCGCCGTTTGGGCCGCTGCGTTTCGACTACGCGGTGCCGATCACCAAGGGCAAGTACGACATCGTGCAGGAGTTCAGGTTCGGCGGCGGGACGTCGTTCTGAGCTAGTGGCGCCGACCTGACGCGACGCCTGCCATGCGGCGCTGCGGCTTGCGGCGCCTGCCGAAGCGGGGCAGGCTGCGTCGGTTCAGTTCCGATCCGAGGCAAGATCCATGTCACGCGTGTCCATCAAGACCAAGAACGACCTGCCGGCCGAGCTCAAGCCGCTGTGGGACAAGATGACGACCTATGGCGCGTTCGAGAACCAGGCCGGCGTCATGGCGCAGCGCCCGGCGATCTTCAAGCACACGTGGTCGCTGCTGGTCGATCTTGCCGACGAGGCGGTACTGTCGAAACGGCATCTCGAACTCGCGCTGGTGACGGTGTCGCTGTTGAACAAGTGCGAATATTGCGTGTCGCATCATGCGCCGAAGCTCGCGATCCAGGGCGTCTCGGAGGCGGGCGCCGAACGGCTGCTCGACTATCAGGATCATCCCGAGCTCGACGCGCTCGACAAGCTCGTGGTCGAATATGCGATCGCCGTCACCAACAACTGGAACAAGACCCGCGACGAGATCTTCGCGCGGCTGCGCGCGCATTTCTCGGAAGCCCAGATCGTCGAACTGACCTGGCGGATCGCGCTGTGCGGGGCCTTCAACCGCTTCAACGATATTTTGCAGCTCGATGGCGAGCAGGGCATTCAGCAGCGCGAGGCTGCGGAGTGATGGCCTGATCAGGCAACAGGTGTGATGCAGCCGCCGAGCGTCGCCAGGACGAAGTCGACGCGCTCAGATGATGAAACCTTCGGCAGGCTGATCACGTCGTAGTCGAGCGTCGGAAGCGTCTCTATCAGGTGCTGATTCTCTGCCGTCGCCACCTCGAACCCGTGCCGGCGCTTCGCTTCTGGAAGGCATGCTATGACTATGTGGCAGTCTGCAGATACTCTTCCGTCGAAAGCGCAAATATATGAGTACTGGAGGCATCGATTTTCGCGGTTGTACTTGCATGTAGAACCGAGGAAGCCTCGCTGTTGGGCTTGCGGATTTCACTATGGCACAAGGTACGACATCAAGCGGCCTGACGTGGGTTGGGACGAAATACTGCGATGTTGGAATCGCATTCCTCTTCAACGCTGTCACATAATCCCAAGATCGCTTAACGGAAGCGACAATGTGTCAAATTTGTTCTTGGTGTGCCGCGAGTGCCACGACCAGATGCCAAACACGAGCATTCCTGAGGTGTTCTTCAGGTGGGTTCGCTCACAAAACTGGGAGTCTCGTGAGGATGCCAAGATTCGAGATGCGATGAGGGCTTTCGGCGTGGACACAGTCAGCTTTCAAGATCTCGATCAGGTGATCGGCTCGTCTGAGTTCAAATCCTGGATCTCGGGCAAGTTCGGGTTGCATCGTCCACAATCGAACTACGCGCCGATTTCTTCGCGGCTCACGCCGGCGACGTTTGTAGGGTTGGCTGTCCTTTATCATCGCGAATTGGCCGATACCTCTCGGAGGTCGCGAGGCAATTCCGCAACCAAGCAATACCTGCGGGATTGCCCCGGCGGTTGCGCTCTTAACCAATCCTTTCGAGCCGCGCAGCTAGGCTCGGCTGACGTTGCGCTTGTCGGCGGTGCGAATCGAGGACACATGGCATCACGCACGATCACGTGCATCGCGCTCGCGTTGCTGCTCGGCTCCACGGCGCTGCGACCTTCGCGCGCAGCGGACGCCGGCGGACCGATCCGCGTCGGCGCGGTGCTGCCGTTTTCCGGTGGCGTCGAGCTTTATGGCCAGCAGGCGAAGCTCGGGCTCGATCTCGCGGCGCGCGACATCAACGCGGCGGGCGGGATTCTCGGCCGGCCGGTCGAGATCATCTATGCCGACGACAAGACGCGGCCGGAGGCCGCCGCTGACGCGATGCGCTCGCTGGTCGAGAAGGACGGCGCGCTGGCCGTGGTCGGTCCGATCACCTCGCGCAATTTGAATGCGCTGGTGCCGCTGGCCGAGAGTTCGAAGACGCCGCTGCTCTACGCCACCAATTACGAGGGCGGCAAATGCAGCCGGTATCTGTTCTCGTTCGGCGCGGTGCCGAACCAGGAGCTCGGCCAGCTGCTGCCCTACATGACCCAGACCTTCGGCAACACATACTTCCTGCTCGGCGCCGACCGGGTCTGGCCGCACCAGATGTTCGACATCGCGCAGCCCTTGATCGAGAAGCTCGGCGGCAAGGTGGTCGGGACCAAATACACGCTGGGGACCGAGACCGACTTTTCGCCGTTGATCAAGGAGGTCGCGGCGAGCAGGGCCAAGGTGCTGCTGTTCGCGCTGAAGGGCGACGGCATGGATTTCATCCGGCAGGCCGACGAGGCCGGGTTGCTGAAGGAGATCACGGTCGCTTTCCTTGGATTGTCGGAGGTCGATCTCGGCATCTTCCGCGGCAAGGGACAGAACATGGTGACCGTGGTGCCGGCGGTTGCGGCGAGCGACGACCCCTCGGTCAAGGCTTTCGTCGCCAAGGCGCGCGCTGCGGCCAGTGCCGGTGTCGCAGTGTCGAATTACGTGATGACGCACTACAACACCCTGATCGCGCTCAAGGTGGCGGCCGAGAAGGCCGGCAAGCTCGACAAGGAGGCCATCATCGACGCGATGGCGGGCCTCACCATTGCGTCGCCGACCGGCCCGGTGACGCTCGGTCCGGATCACCACGCGGCGATGAACATGTTCATCGCCAGGACGCAAGGGAGCGAGCTGGTGCAGGTCCGCGCGCTCGGCGAGATCGCGCCGCAGCCCGGATGCAGTTTGGCTGGTCGCTAGGCGCCGAGGGGGAAGGGGCGCGGTTGCGGCCATTGGAGGCTGCCTCGCTCGCAAAAAAGTGAGCCGGAGCGGATCGCCGGCTGTCGGTTCCTCGCCGTCCCGCTCGTCTTCCATCCAGAACGAGCTGAATGGGAGTTCCGGAATGAGCAATTCGACCTATCGCTGGGTGATCGTCGCGGCCGGCGGCCTGCTCGGCTGCGTCGCGATCGGCGGCATGTTTTCGCTGCCGGTGTTCCTCCAGCCCATGGCGCGGGAGACCGGCTGGTCGGTGACCGGCATCTCCAGCGCGATGACGATCGGCTTCCTCGCGATGGCCTTCACCAGCATGATCTGGGGCACGCTGTCCGACCGGTTCGGGCCGCTCCCGGTGGTGCTGACCGGATCGGTCGTGCTGGCGTCGAGCCTTGCGCTGGCAAGCCAGGCCACGTCGTTGCTGGCGTTTCAGTTCGTGTTCGGCGTGCTGGTCGGCGGGGCCACCGCCGCGATCTTCGCCCCGATGATGGCCTGCGTCACCGGCTGGTTCGACACCCATCGCAGTCTCGCCGTCTCGCTGGTGTCGGCGGGCATGGGCATGGCGCCGATGACGATGTCGCCGCTTGCGGCCTGGCTGATCTCCCACCACGACTGGCGATCCGCGATGCTGATCGTAGCAGGCGTGGTCGGCGCGATCATGATCCCGGTCGCGTTCCTGGTGCGTCGTCCGCCGGCGTTGCAAGGCGACCACGCTGAGGCGGTCACCGAGAACGGCGAGCCGCCGATGTCGCTGGCTCAGGCGCTGCGCTCGCCGCAATTCATCATCCTGACCGCGACCAGTTTCTTCTGCTGCGCCACCCATTCGGGCCCGATCATCCACACCGTCAGCTACGCAATCACCTGCGGCGTCCCGATGATCGCAGCGGTGACGATCTACAGTGTCGAAGGACTGGCCGGCATGGGCGGCCGTATCGCCTTCGGCCTGCTCGGCGATCGCTTCGGCGCCAAGCGCTTGCTGGTGTTCGGCCTGCTCGCCCAGGCGTTCGGCGCGCTCGGTTACGCTTTCGTCCGCGAGCTTGCCGCATTCTATGCAGTGGCGGCGGTGTTCGGATTCATCTATGCCGGCACCATGCCGCTTTATGCCGTGCTGGTCCGCGAGAATTTTCCGCTGCGGATGATGGGCACGGTGATTGGCGGCACGTCGATGGCCGGTAGCCTCGGCATGGCAACCGGTCCCTTGCTCGGCGGCCTGATCTACGATGCCTTTGCGAGCTACACGTGGCTCTATGTCGGTTCCTGGGCCATGGGCATCGGCGCGTTCCTGATCATGATGACGTTCCGGCCGATGCCGGCGGCGCGGCCCAATGCGGTGCCGGCGCCGGCGTGAAGTTTGCCATGCGTCATGCAGCGCGCCGCCCGGACCGACGTATTGTTCTTGCCGAGCGGCAGGCGAAACGGCAACGTTGTGGCATCATTGGATCGGTCGGGCGCTCACCCGCCCGAACGCCATTGCAGTGACCGTCATCACTGCGCCAACGAAGTCCGCGAGAGCCCACCATGTACCATGATCTCGAATGGTCCCCGGCCGAGAAGAAGATCGCGCGCAAGGCCTACGATTCAGCGCTAGAGTGCGCACTCGCCAAGGTGATGGCCGAATTCAAGAGCAGGGCCGGCGCAGCAGCGACGCCGTCGGAGATGTGGGAAGTTGGCGACTATCTGCACCGGCAAAGGAGGGAGATCGACGAGATGTTCGATTACCGGTACTCGCAGCTGCCACTTGTCTTCGCGCGGCTCATTCGAGAAGAGCATCTCGACGAGGCGCTGCTCGCGGGTTTGTCGGACGAAAAGCGTCGGATCATCCGCTCTATTCTTTCCCTGGCCGCGAAGTGATCACGGATATCCCTGAATAGGCCATCGTCATCCGGCGCGCGCTCCTCGCTTCGGCCGCCGGATGGCGCGCACCTTGTTGTTGGTGGAGCCGCTGCCGCAGAAGAACCGGTCTTGCCCGTCGGATTCGAGCCCGGAGACGAACACGCCCTGCGGCATCTCCAGCCGTTCGATCACTTCGCCGGTCTGCGGATCGATCCGCCGCACGTCGCTCTGGTCCTCCTCCCATGTGCCGTGCCAGAGCTCGCCGTCGACCCAGGAGACACCGGTGACGAACCGGTTGCTTTCGATGGTGCGGAGAATCTTGCCGGTCTCCGGATCGATCTGGTGGATGGTGCGGTCGCGATACTGGCCGACCCACAGCGAGCCTTCCGCCCAGGCCATGCCGGAGTCGCGGCCGCCGCCGGGCGCGGGGATGGTGGACACCACGCGTCCGCTGTCCGGCTTGATCTTCAGAATGCGGTCCTCGGCGATCTGATAGAGGTGCTTGCCGTCGAAGGCGGTGCCGGCATGGGCCGCGATGTCGAGGATGCGGGTGGTCTTGCCGCTGTCGGGATCGAACGCGATCAGCCGGCCGCCGGCGGCGAACCAGACCTGCTCGCCGTCGAAGCTGACGCCGCCCACGCTCTCGACGCCTTCGAAGGCATATTCCCGGATGATCTCGGCTTCGAACTTCTTCATGCGGCGCTCCTGGTTCTTGTTTTGACGCGTTTTCTTGACGCGAACCGGTACCCACTTCGCTCGAAAACGCTCTAATTGCGCCCTGATGCTAGCCGTTCGGCAGCGGGGCAGGGAGTAACAACGTCGTCGTGAATCCCGGCACCGGCGGCGTCATCCAGCGCCGGGCGCGGGCGCGGCCAACCGACTGCACCTTGCCTGTGGCGGCCAGCGCGTCGAGCGCGCGCTGCACGGTGCGCTGGCTCGCCCCCAGCGCCACCGACAGCGCCGAGCTCGACCAGGCCTCGCCGTCGGCGAGGAAGGCGAGCACTTCCGCATGCTCCTCCTCGACCGGCAGCGCCAGCACGGCGACGTCGCGCCGGTTGTGCGGTTCCAGCACGAAGCCGTCGGGCGTCGCACTGAGATCGGCGAGCGGCTGCAATGCCCGGCGCAGACGTCCGATCTCGACCCGCAGCCGCGCGCGGTGCGATTCATCGGCGTGCTTGCCGCGGAACGCCCGCGCGATCAGCGTGCCGCGCGACACGTCCTGCGGCCAGGCTTCGCCAAGTGCACGGGCGAGCGCGAACAGCACTGGCCGCCGCGTCAGCGACACCGTGGTGCTGATATCGCGCACGACATAGCGGCAGGCATCGACGACAAGCGCCTTC
Source organism: Bradyrhizobium sp. 26S5 (assembly GCF_036923295.1). NCBI lineage: Bacteria > Pseudomonadati > Pseudomonadota > Alphaproteobacteria > Hyphomicrobiales > Nitrobacteraceae > Bradyrhizobium > Bradyrhizobium sp. 26S5. The sequence continues at coordinate 4,259,228 of NZ_CP145948.1, forward strand.
GACGCCAGCAAGGCCTCGACCTCCGCGAGCAGCAGCGGCCGCTCGCTGCCGCGTGCGATCAGACGCGCCGCCGGCGTCGCGAGCAGCTGCGCGGTGCCTTCGACCTCCGCCGCGAGTTCGGCGATGCCGGCGCGTCGCGCCGCATCCCTGGCCCTCGCCAGCGCCTCGCGTGCGGGCTTGGTGCGCAGCCGCCGCATCGCGATCCCGGCCACGACCAGTTCATGGCCGACCCGCAGCGCCGGCGGGAAGGGCGCTGGGTCGAGGTCGTCGAGCATGCGCTCGGCCGCATCGAGGCTTCCGATCAGCAGCAGGCGGCGGATTTCGAGATAGCCGGCATGCGCGGCGTTGAGCGCATCGCCATGCGCTGCCAGCGTCGCGCGCGCCGCGGCGAGCGCCTTCTTGGGAAAGGAGAGATCGCGCGACACCAGCGCGATCTCGGCCTCGGCCACCACGCAGCGCGCCCGTGCGATGGCTTCCCGCGGACCGAATGCCCGGCCAGCGCGCCGCAACAGCTCCTTGGCGCGGGCGAAATCGCCGAGCCGGGCCATCGCAATGCCGCGCAGAGCCAGCGCCGGCGCATCGTCGCGCAGGGCCACCCGTTTCAGTGCGCCGAGGGGATCACCCGCCGCGAGCGCGCGCGCCGCAGCGGTAATCAGCGAGTCCATCCGAATCCCGACACACTTGTCACTCTCGCCCTCCGAGGCCCGGTCCTAACCTAGCACATGACGACATGGATCAGCTCCAGAGAGATCGAATGATGACCGGTATCGAAACACGAGACGATTGGTCGAGGGGCCGGCTTGGCGGGCGCGGTCCGATGGTGGCGCGCTGGCTCTCGCTGGCGGCGGCGCCGACCTTCGCGCTGATGGCGCTGGTTGCGGCGATGGCGCCGGCCGACATGATCTGCGGCGGCATGCAGGGGCCGCTTTCACTGCAGGGGATGGTCCCGATGTATGCGCTGATGAGCGCCTTCCATCTGGCGCCGTGGCTGCGGCTGTTCCGATGACCGGCTCATCCCTCGGGCAAGGTGAAGACCGCACATGGCCGTGCGATGCCGCGCAGCTCGTGGGTGCCGAGTGCGATCAGCGGCATCTCGGTCTCGGCGGCGAGTGCGCCCGAGACCAGCACGGTCTGCTCGAGCGGCTTGCACAGTCCTTCCAGCCTGCTGACCAGATTGACGGCGGCGCCGATCGCCGTGAAGTCGAGGCGGTCGGCCGCGCCGATATTGCCCCAGTGCACCTCGCCGAGATGCAGCGCCGCGCCGAATGGCAGCGGCGGCAGGCCGCGGCCGCGCCGCTCGGCATCGAGATGCGCCATGCCGACGCGCGCCGCCGATACCGCGCGCAGCGCCGCCTCGCATGCGCCGCGCGCGCTGGTCGTGACCGGAAAGATCGCGAGCAGGCCATCGCCGATGAATTTCAGCACCTCGCCGCCGAAGGCATGGATCGCGCCGGCGATGCGGTCGAACCAGGCGTCGAGCGCCGCGATCACCTCGGCAGGCGGATGGTTTTCGGACAGCGCGGTGAAGCCGCGCAGATCGGCAAACAGCAGGGCCGCCCGGATGGTCTCGCCGGTGTTGCGCCGCAAGGGAGACGCCAGCACGCGCGCCGCGCTGCGCCGGCCGAGATAGGCTTCCAGCGCCGCGGTGAGTGTCGCGCGCGCCGCGAGCGCGGCAAGCGGTGCGGCCGTGAAGCGCGCCGCCTCGCGCAATTGATCCGCCTCCGCGGGCGTGAAGGGACGTGTTCCGATCCAGCTGAGGGTCGGGCCATCCGGTCGCGTTCCGATCGTGTCCTCGTGGATCGGGCCGGGTGCGAGGCCGCCGAGCCAGCGCCGGCCGGCGTCGCCGGATCCCACCAACTCGGGCATTGCAAAGGGTTGTTCCGGCGCGAAGCCGAGCGCCTCGATGACCTCGCCATTGCCGGCGCGCCACAGCCAGGTGCGCCGTTCGATCAGGGGATGCGGAACTTCGAACGTCAGCGCGCCTCCGGCAAGCGGCAGGCCATCCGTGATAAGGTGGCTACCGAGGTCCGCCAGCAACCGGTTGGCGCCCGCGGTCTCGGCGGCGGCGTCGACCAGCCAGCTCAGTGTCGAGGACAATCGCATCACCCATCATGGAGTTGATGCGCCGCCCTTGTCACGAATTATCCCGAAACCTGACCGCCCATGGAGGATCAACCGATGACCGAAGCCTTCATCGTTCAACGCGAGATGCAGATCGCAGCTCCGCCCGCAACCGTGTTCGCCTTTCTGACCGATCCGCAGAAGATCGTCAGCTGGATGGGGCTCGAGGCCGAAACCGAGCTGCATCCCGGCGGGCTCTATCTGCTCAAGGGCGTCGCCGGCGATCTGTCGCGGGCGGCGCGCGGCGCGTTTCGCGAGGTCGTGCCGGTGCATCGTCTGGCCTACAGTTTCGGCTGGGAGGGCGGCGCCGAAGTGCCGCCGGGATCGAGCCTGATCGAGATCGACCTGATGGAACAGGACAACGGCACGCTGTTGCGCATGACCCATAGCGGCCTGCCCAACGCGGCGCAGTGCGCGAGCCATGAAAAGGGTTGGACACACTACCTTGCCAGGCTGGCGCTCGCGGCCGCCGGCCGAGCTCCAGGCCCGGACTCCGGTCCGGCGCGGGGCAGTTAGGCCTTCTGCGGGAGTCCGTCGACCACTATCTGTCGGGGCCGACACAAAGGAAGGTGTGGAAGCAGGGCAGGCGATGGTCGATGCCGTTTGGCCGACATATTGCGTCTGCTAATAGTGGATTGGTCCGGGGCCGCCGCTCTCGTGCAAACCGCAATCCTTGATGCCTGACGTTATGCCTGACGTTCCGAATCTTTCCGAGCGACTGAGACAGAAGGACTTGCTCGGCTTCTTCAGCCGATCGGCCGTCGACAAGGCCGTTGTTTACCGTGCCCAGGGCCGCGTCTCGGGGGTGAAGGTCAGTGAGGATCTCACTCGCGTGCAAGCGCAGGTGAGGGGAACCGAACGCACGCCTTACCGGGTCGATATCGTGTTGGAGTTTGACGGCGATCGGCTGGTCGACGTCGACGGCGATTGCAGCTGTCCAATGGCTCTGAACTGCAAGCATGTTGCCGCGACGCTCTTTGAAGCCTTGCAGCGGCCGACGCGTTCGGCCGGTACGGCAATGCTGGCGTCGCGACGCGCCCCGGGGAATGGGCAGCTGCGGCCTGACGCGGTGCTGCCCTACCAAATCACCGAATGGATCGAGACGGTCGGCCGGTCGGTGCGGGACGCGGACTATCCGCCCGATGTCACGCAGCGATTGCTCTACTACCTGCAGCCTGCGTTGGCGGCGGGCTGCATTCCCTGCCTTGATGTGTCGCTGGTATCCGTGAAAATCCTGAAGACCGGCGAGTTCGGCAGCAAGGTGTCGCAGCCATCTTTGGGCGAGTTTTCGGTCGATCGTGCTCCGAAATATTATCTCGGCTCTGACATTGACGTCCTCGTCAGGCTGTCCAGCGAGTTTCGGTCCGGCTACACGCTGGGCCGACGCGCGTATTCGGCTGATGTCCTGAAACGGATCGTCGCGACGGGGCGGCCGTTCTGGCACGATCACAGCGGTGCGCCGCTGCAATGGGGCGAGGCGCGCGATGGTCGCATCGCGTGGCGTCAGGTCAGCAGGGACGGGATCGGTCCGCTGCTGACCGTCGAGAGCGCAACGGCACTGAACGCAGAGCCGCCGGTCTATGTCGACGATGCCGCCGGATTGATCGGGCCGATCAGGTTGAATCTTCCAGAACGGCTGAGCAGCCGGCTTCTGCTCGCTCCTGCCATCCCGCATGCCCATGTCGCGCAAGTCGCGCAACGCCTTGGCCAGAAGTTGCCGAACCTGGATCCCGGCTGGTTGCCCGCGCCTCCGGCCGCCGCCACCAAGATCAATATGGATCCAATGCCGGTGCTTCGTCTGATGTCGGGGCGCAAGGCGGCGCACGCCTATTATTATGGCGATCGGACGCCCGACCGCATACCGGTGGCCCGCCTCAGCTTCCGCTACGGCCCGGTCGAAATCGAACGGTCGGAAAGCGCCCATCGGGTGGAGCTGTTCCAGGACGGAACGCTCTACGTCGTCACGCGACGCAAGGCCAAAGAGAAGGAAATGACCGCACGGCTGGCCAGTCTCGGCCTGGTCGAAGCGAGATCGGCTTTCCCGATGCTCGATGCCGTGCATGCGTATGATCTGACCTTCGCGCAGTCGACGACGGACTGGCTCGACTTCCTCAATGCTGATGCGGCCGGTCTGCAGACGGCCGGTTTCGAAATTCGTATCGACGACGATTTCCCGTACCGGCTCGCGACGTCATCCGGGATGTTCGATGCCGAGTTCGAAAGCAGCGGCATCGACTGGTTCGAGCTCGCGCTCGGAATCGAGATCGACGGGGAACGCCGCGATCTTGCCACGCTGCTGGCCGCGCTGATATCGCAACCCGGATTTGCGCCTGAGACGGTCAAGCAGATTGCGGACGATGGCGGTAGCATCTACCTGCCGCTGGCTGACGGCCGCTATCTGGCGATGGCGGCCGATCGCTTCCTTCCGCTCGTACTGGCGCTCCATAGCCTGGCGTTGCGCGAAGCCTTCGTTGATGCGTCAGGGAATATCCGGCTCTCGCGCGCCCAGATCGTGCCACTGCTCGGTCTCGAAGCCGATCATTTCGTCTTCAGGGGAGCGGAGAATCTTCGTCGTATGGCAGGATTGCTCGGTGCCCGCGGATTGCCGGCTCCCGTCCTGCCACCCGATTTCAACGCGGTTTTGAGACCTTACCAGACGCAGGGGCTTGCCTGGCTCGAACTGCTCACGGAGAGCGGTCTGGGCGGCGTACTGGCCGATGACATGGGATTGGGCAAGACCGTTCAGATCCTGGCGTTGCTTGCGCTGGAGAAGGCGCGCGGTCATTTGACCGATCCTGCGATCGTCGTCGCTCCCACGAGTCTGATGACCAACTGGTTCAACGAGGCGCGCAAGTTCACGCCCGGCTTGAGAATTCTCGTCCTGCATGGTCCAGCCCGCAGGCAAAATTTCGAGGCGATCGCCGATCACGACCTCATCGTCACCACCTATCCGCTGATCGCGCGCGACCACGAGGTACTGCTTGCGCGCGAGTGGCACCTCGCAGTGCTGGACGAGGCCCAGATCATCAAGAACTCCAACGCGACGATAACGCGACGGCTGCAGGGCATCCGCGCGCGGCATCGCTTCTGCCTGACCGGCACGCCGATGGAAAATCATCTCGGCGAACTCTGGTCGATCATGAGCTTTGCCAATCCAGGATATCTCGGCGATCGGGCGACGTTCGTGCGCGACTGGCGGACGCCGATCGAGAAGCGCGCCGACCTCGGACGCGCCCGGGTGCTGACGCACCGCATCAAGCCATTCTTGCTGCGGCGGACCAAGCAGGAGGTGGCCGCCGAGTTGCCGCCGAAAAGCGAGTTCACAGAGAGTGTCGTCCTCGAAGGCAGCCAGCGGGAGCTCTACGACGCCATCCGTTTGTCGATGTCGGAGAAGGTCCGCAAGGCGATCCGGGAACGTGGCCTGGGCAAGAGCCATATCGTCGTGCTCGAAGCCCTACTCAGGATGCGACAGGCCTGCTGCGATCCCGCACTGTTGAATCTCGACGACGGCGTCAAGCGCCCGTCTGCAAAACTCGATCGGCTGATGGAGATGGTCGAGGAACTCCTAAGCGAGAAGCGCAAGATCATCGTGTTCTCGCAGTTTACCTCCATGCTGGCACTGATCCGCAAGCGCTGCGACGCGCTCGCGATCCGGTACAGCGTGCTGACCGGTGAAACAAAGGACCGCAGGAGCGCGATCGAGGGGTTTCAGAACGGTGCGAGCGACCTCTTCCTGATCAGCTTAAAGGCCGGTGGTGTCGGGCTCAACCTGACGGCCGCAGACACCGTGATCATCTTCGATCCCTGGTGGAATCCCGCGGTCGAGGAGCAAGCCATCGATCGCGCCCATCGCATCGGGCAGGACAAGGCTGTTTTTGTCTATCGGCTGGTGGCCGCCGGTACGATCGAGGAGAAAATGGACGAACTCAAGGCCCGCAAGCGCGCGCTGGCCGACAGCATTTTCGATTCCGAAGGACGCATTGGCTCCGCACTCACGGAAGAGGACGTGCAGGCGCTTTTCTCCGATTGAACACATTTCCTCTGGCCCGGGTGAAGGAAGCCGAACGAGCCTTGCCTCATGTCGGCCATTTCGAGCCGAGGATGATCGAGCAGAAATTCATCCTTGTGTAATTCATGTCCTTCAGCGCCAGCACGTCGGCCTTGACGTTGCCGAAGGTGGTGAGCGGCTTCTTGATCGTGCCGGCAGCGAAATGGTCGATGATGTTTTCCTTGAAATTCGCCTCGCGGGGATGGTGCGCGCAGACATGGTCGCGATGCTCGTGCGCGAAATCGTCATAGGCGATGCCGAGCACGTCCATCTCGACGCCGGCGGTGACCAGTGCAATGGTCGGGCGCATGTGCTCGGGAACGCCAGGCGTGGTGTGCAGCGCGATCGACGTCCAGACGTCCTCGATGTCGCGTTCCGGCACGCCGTAACTCTTGAGGAAGTCGCGCGCGGCGTTGGCGCCGTCGACCTCGAAGCGCAGATCCGGGCTTGCGTGCGCCGCGGTCAGGCCCATGTCGTGGAACATGGCGCCGATATAGAGCAGCTCGGAATCGAATTTCAGCTTGCGGCGGTTGCCGGTCAGCGCGCCCCAGAAGAACACCCGGCGGCTGTGATTGTAGAGCAGGTCGTCCTCGGTATCGCGCACCAGCTGGGTGGCGGCGCGAGCCATGGCGCTGTCGGGTACACGGATGCCGGCGATGATCTCGGTCATTTCAAGACGCTCCTCGATGTGGCAAGACGATGCCGTGGCGTGCGAACACGCGGGCGCCAGCGCTCGTCGCTGCGGTGGGTTCGGATCGCCCGGTGGTGTGTCCGTGGGGTGTATGTCGCCCGTTTGGCCTGATCTCGCAACGATCGCGCGCCGCCGGATCGGGCCAACGAGACGTCGTTTTGCGCCAGCTGAGCAAGGAGAAGGTATGGCGGTTCAGAAGATCGCGATCGCAATTCATGAAGGGGTGCAGGCGCTCGATGTCGCTGGTCCCGTCGATGTGTTCGCGGAGACGAACGGCTTTGTACCCGCTGGCCATGGCTACGAGACCGTGCTGGTCGGCGCCAGCCGCGAACCGCTGCGCGCATCGAACGGCATGAAGATATCGGCCGACCTCAGCTTCGACGAGGCAAACGAGAAATTCGACATCCTGCTCGTCGCGGGCGGGCCGGCATTGCCCGACGCCGAGCCGGATCCCGAACTGACGCGGTGGCTGCGCACGGCGCCCGAGCGCGCCGAATTGTACGGTTCGATCTGCACCGGCGCGTTCGCGCTCGGCCATGCCGGGCTGCTCGACGGCCACAAGGTGACGACGCATTGGCAGAACGCGCAGCGGTTGGCGGCGCGCTTTCCCGCGGCCGAAGTGATCTTCGACCGGATCTACATCCGCGACGGCAAGCTGATGACCTCGGCCGGCGTGACCGCGGGGATCGATCTCGGGCTGGCGCTCGTGGCCGAACGTCATGGGCCGCAGGTTGCGGTCGCGGTGGCAAAGCGGCTGGTCGTGGTGGCGCAGCGCCAGGGCGGGCAGTCGCAGTTCAGTCCCTATCTCACCGCGCCGGTCGACGAGGATTCGCCGATCGCGCGGGCGCATGCGCATGTCATGCAGCGCGTCGGCGAGCGCCACACGCTGCAGTCACTGGCCGAGGCCGTCGGCATGAGCGTGCGCAATTTCGGCCGCAGCTTCGCGCAGGAGACCGGCATCACGCCGCACGAATTCGTCGAGCGGGCGCGGGTCGACGCCGCGCGCCGGTTGCTCGAGGGCTCGGACCGGCCGCTGAAGGCGGTTGCGTTCGACTGCGGCTTCGGCTCGGCCGATCGGATGCGGGTCGTGTTCTCCCAGCGGCTCGGCGTGTCCCCGGCGCAGTACCGCGCGAGTTTTCGCAAATTGTGACGCCGTTCATGAAGCGGACGTCTGATCGGGGGTAGGATCGACGTCGTCGACGCCGTTTCCCGCCGCATATCCTTCCCCACGAGGCCGCCATGGACGCGCTCACGCTCTTCATCATCCGTCATGCCGAAAAGCCTGGTGATGGCTGGCCGGGGCCCGGCTTCACCGCGGACGGCGTGTCCGATACCGAGTCGCTCGTGCTCCGCGGCTGGGAGCGCGCGGGCGCATGGACGGCATTGTTCGGCACCGATCTCACCGGCGGTGACTATGCCAAGCCTGACGCGATCTACGCCGCGACGCCCGGCACCGCGCCCAACCAACCGCCAAGCAGCCGTCCGGCCGAGACGATCTCGGCGCTCGCAGCACGCCGCTCGCTGGCGCCGAACGAAGGCTTTGGCAAGGGTGATGAGCCGGCGCTGATGCAGGCGGTGCTGGCGCTGAAGGGCGTCGTGCTGCTGTGCTGGGAGCACAAGGCGATCATCTCGGACATCCTTCCGCTGATCCCGGTCAGCAAGGGCACGCCGCCCACCAAATGGGAGGGCAGCCGCTTCGACGTCGTGCTGCGCTTCGACCGCGCCAAGGGCGACGACAAGTTCGCCTTCAAGGAGCTGTTTCCAAAATTGCTGTCGGGCGATTCCGACAAGCCGTTGGGTGGTTGAGCGGCGCTGCGGCCGGAGCCTTTGCCGTTCCGATTGAATCGGAACGGGGCTCTAGATTCTTGTTTTGACGCGTATTCTTCACGCGAACCGGTATCCACTTCGCTCGAAAACGCTTTTGCCGGTCACTCGAGCCCGAGCGCCTTGCGCGATTTCCGCGTCAGCTTCGCGGCGATCAGGGCATGCGCCTGCGCGAGATAGGCCTTGAGCTCGGCGTCGGGCAGGGCGTCGTTGGCCGCCAGCTGCACCCATGTGGCACGCGCCAGATACGGCGCCGGCCGCGCCAGGCCCTGCTCGATCAGCAGCTGATAGGCCATGTTCGAGGTCTTGAACATGAAGCCGCCGGTGCTCTCGATGTAGCCGCCGGCCAGCGCGAACATCTTGCCGCCGACCTTGAACACCGACGTGCCCTCCCATTGCACCACCTTGGTGGCGGCGGGCAGGCGCAGGCAATGGGTTTCGAAGGTTTTGGGGCGCATGAGTCGCAGAAGTTGGGAAACCTTCCGAAGCCATAGGCCAGCTGCGCGAACGTCGACAAGCCCAGTCGTTCCCAGCGAGCGTGGCCGCCGCGGCGTCGGGCCGCCGGGCTCCTCACGAAAACGTGGGTTGTAGTCCGTTCATCTCAAGATATATCGTAAGATATGTTTTCAGTAAGGAAAAGGCAATGAGAAGACAGATGTTTCGTGACCGGGACGATGATGGCTTCAGGTTTGGGTTCTTCGCGATGGGGCGGCATGGCCGAGGCGGCCACCGCTTTGGCCGCGGCGGTCCTGGCTTCTTCGGGCGGGGCGGAGGTGGCGACTTTCCGGGCTCGCGGCGGCTGTCGTCGCAGGATCTGCAGCTCGTGATCCTGGCGCTGCTCGGCGAGCAGCCCGCGCACGGCTATGAGCTGATCAAGACCATCGAGGAGAAGTCGGACGGCTTCTACAGCCCGAGCCCGGGCGTGATCTATCCGGCGCTGACATTCCTCGAGGAGATCGGCCATGCCAGCGTCACGCAGGACGCGGCACGCAAGCTCTACAGCATCACCGAGCAGGGCAAGGCGCATCTCGCAGAGAACCGCGCCACCGCGGATACCATTCTCGAGGCGCTGTCGCGGATCGGCCGCCGCATGGAGGAGGTGCGTGAGGCCTTCGCCGGCGTCAGCGATCTCGATGGCGAAGCGTCCGACGAAATGCACCGCGCCCGTCACGCGCTGAAAAGCGCGCTGCGCCAGAAGCGCGGCAGCGATGCCGCCGAGGCGCGGCGCATCGCGAAAATCCTGGAGCGCGCTGCCGCCGAAATCCTGCAGCAATGACACAGTCGCAGCGAGGGAGACCTTTCATGTACAACGCTGAACCGCACAGCGCGATTACTGACGCCCGCGTTGCTGCCGTCATCGAACGCCTGCAGGCCACGCGCCGTGCGCCCGTGAGGGGCAATCCGATGCAGAGCGGCAGCCGCGATCCGCACGACTATGCCGAGCAGGGATTCTCGATTCACCCCGAGCAGGGCGAATTGATCTATCTCTTGTGCCGCGGCCTGCGCGCCAAACGCGTCGCCGAGTTCGCGACCTCGGTCGGAATGTCGACGCTGTATTTCGCCGCTGCGATGCGCGACAATGGCGGTGGCACCGTGATCGGCTCGGAGATCGTGCCGGCCAAGGTCGCAACCGCGCAGCGCAATCTCGCCGAGGCCGGCCTGGCCGACTACGCCGAGATCCGCGAGGGCGATGCGCGCAAGACGCTGCGCGATCTCGGCGGTCCCGTCGACTTCATCCTGATCGACGGCTGGCCGGGTGACAAGGGACCGACGCTGGCGCGCCAGGTGATCGAGATCGTCGCCCCGCAGCTTCGGGTCGGCGGCTATGTGATGAACGACAATGCCGAGGCGGATTTTCTGGAGTTCGTGCGCGATCCCAACAATGGCTTCGTGTCGATCACGCTGCCGCTCAAGGGCGGCACCGAGCTTTGCCTCAAGGTGGCATAGCCCGGCCGACGGCACCACTTGATCGACGGCTGGCGTGATTGTGAGCCGCAACCACATCACGCATGCTGGATTTTGCCGGCGCTTCTTGCTCTGTTCGAGGAAAATCAGGAGCGAAGCGCCGCATGTCCGAAGTCCCGCCACTTCATCCGCTCGATGGCCCGATCTGGAGCGCGCTGACCACAAGGCAGCGCGACCTGGCCGAAGGCGGCACCGATGCCAAGCGCTTTCCGCTGGCGATCGCACCCTTCGCCGACATGGTCGACATGTCGCCCGAGAGCTTTGCGGCGCTCGGCGCGCTGTTGTCGGGACCTGAGATCGCGGTGCTGTTCACGCCCGATCCGGTCACCGTGCCGGCGGCGTTCAAGGTGCTGCTGGCCGAGACCGGCGAGCAGATGATCGGCATACCCGCAGACTTTGCGCTGTCCGGCGTCGAGATCGTCACGCTCGGCGCCGCCGACGTTCCTGCGATGATGGCGTTGACGGAGCTGACAAAGCCCGGCCCGTTCAGTGCGCGGACGCATGAGCTCGGCACCTTTCTCGGCATTCGCGTGAACGGCGAGCTGGTCGCGATGACCGGGGAACGCATGAAGCCGGGGAACTTTACCGAGATGACCGCGGTCTGCGTGCATCCGGACTATCGCGGCCGCGGCTACGCGCAGGCGCTGCTGGCGGCGGTCGCCCGCCAGATCGTGGCACGCGGCGAAATTCCCTTCCTGCACGTCTTCACCAGCAATGTCTCGGCGATCGCGCTCTACCGGCGCCAGGGCATGGAAATTCGCCGCCGTCTGCACATCACGGTGTTGCAGAAGCAGGGGCAGGGCTGAAGTGTTGTCTCTGCTCAATTCGGCGCTCGCTCATGCCAGCCGGTTGTTGACGAGATGCACCGAGCGCTTGTCGCAGCTGGGATCGATCGCGACGGCATTCGCCGCGATCCGGCCGCGTGCGGCGACATTGTTGCTGATCTCGACGTTTCTGGCGCGGCCGACATAGATCGCGCTGTCGGGCCTGATCCGGAAGAACTCGCCAGCCCCGAACGCATTGCCGCGCACAAATGTCTGGCCGATCAGATTGTCGGCGATCTTGAGGCCGTCGGCATTGCTGACGAAGATCGCGTAGATGCAGGAATCGTCGATATGATTGCCTTCGATGATGACGCGCCGGTTCTCGAAATTGTCCTGAAATCCCTTCGCGCTCTCCGGCGGCACCATGCCGACATGGATGGTGCCGAGGGTGCCGCTGCCGCTGGTCAGCTCGTTGGCGCCGTTGACGCAATGGCTGAAGCGGTTGCCTCTGAACACGAGATTGTCGGCAAATCCCGACTCCGACCAGAAGCCGATATCGCTGCCCGCTTGCAGCGCGACCCCGGTCGAGAACGTGAACTGGCAGTTTTCGACGATGGCGTTCGGCGCCTTCATCAGCACGCGGCCGCAGGCGTGGAAGCTGCACCTCAGCACCGTGGCGCCCGACCCGGTATGCGTCAGCGAGGTGACGGCATCGCCGACCTTGAGCGGCAGGTCCTGCTGCAGGGTGACGTCATAGATCAGGTCCGGCTCGGTGGTCGGGCTCCTGTTGTTCCAGAGCTGGGCGATCTTCGCCTTCAGCTCCGGCGCATGGCGTTTGGTCAATTGCTCGACCTTGCCGCGCCCCAGTGAACGAAACGTCGAGTGATCGCAGCTCTCGATGTCGTCGCCGGCCACAAGGCCGATGTCCCATTTCGGGCTAAGCAGAAACCGCCGCGGCGCGGTCTTTGCCACGACGTAGTGGTAGAAGCCGTGAACATTGACCGCATCGTCGGAGGTGTTGGCGAAACTGCAATCCTCGATGGTCGGCCCCCGCGCGACCGCCGTGAAGTGCGAACCGTCGGAGTTGGTCGAGATCAGCCGGTCGGTCGTCGCGCCCTTCGGCCGGGGTCCCGGAACGACCGAGACTTTTTGCAGCATCATCGAGCCTTCGCCGCCATTCTCGATGATGCCCATGCCCGGCGAGGCCAGGAGCTTGAGGTCGATCAGGCTGGTTGCGACGCTGGAGTCCACCGCAACGGCGTGCGCGCCGCCGTTGGAGATCGCGACCACGTCACCGACGGCGATCGGCAGCTGGCTCGGGAAGCGGTCATTCGCGCTCCACTGCAACCGCACCTTGATCAAGCCGTCACCGATGCGCTCGACGTGGCTCGGTGAGAGGAAGTCGCGGGCGCCAGTCTTCAGCGCCCGGTTGTGCCGGTCCATCACCTTGAAGAAGCCGCCGGCCATGGCGGCGAGCAGGGCGGCATCATCGGGATAGCCCGGATCGATCCTCACCGTGATCTCGAGCGCGGCCTTGTCGAAGGCCGCGATCGTGCCCTGCGTGAACGGCAGCGGATCGTAGTCAATGCTGAGGTCACGGATCGTGAGGTGGCTGCAACCCGAGATCGCGAAGGTCCCGCTGCGTGTCGTGTTGATCAGCTGCGCGCCATTGCCGTTAAGCTCGAAGCCGTGCAACTGCCGGAACGCGAGCGGCCGCTTGATCCGGTAGCTGGCACTCTTCTCCAGGTTGAGGACGATGTGAACCGATCCAGCCTTGCTGGCGTCAGCCGCTGCCTTGGCGACCGCAGCCAGCGCCTTGGCGAAGGCCGCGTCGGCGTCGCCGCTGGAGGTGGCCGTGAAGGTGGCCATGTCGAAGGTTGCAGACCCAGGGAGCGGCGCCGGTTCGGCGCCGCTTTCGGCGCCGAGCAGCGGGGTCGCCACGACGAACGAGGCAAGCGTCAGCTCTCGCCGGCGGCTGATCGGCATCATGCACGACTCCTTGCGCGACCGCGATCGGTCGCGCGCACTATCCGGCCGCGGAGATGAATTGGAGCCGAACGACGCGGAGGTGGCGCAGGGGCTCTCGACGTTGTGATGAATATCGCCGCCGCGTTCCCGTTGGCTGCACCGGTCGGGCGCCGGGTTCCCCGACCTCGTGAGCCGTTGAGGGAAATCCCTCATTCGCGATCGCGGGGCTCGTGCTTACCTTTGCCGGACCGCAACACGATGAGAGAGGATATCTCGATGTCCGAGCAATCCCAGGATAAGCGTCCCGTACCCGATCCGGCGGAGAACAACGCCTTTTTTCCGTCGCCTTACTCGCTTCGGCAATTCACCTCGGCCAAGTCGGATCTCTCCGGCGCGGACTATCCCAATGCCTACAAGGGTGGCCGCTGGAAGATTCTGATGATCGCCGCGGATGAGCGCTATCTGCTGTTGCAGAATGGCAGGATGTTCTCGACCGGCAACCATCCGGTCGAGACCTTGTTGCCGATGTATCACCTCGACAAGGCCGGTTTCGAATTCGACATCGCGACCGTGTCGGGCAACCCGGTCAAGATGGAGCTCTGGGCGTTTCCGAAGGAGGACGACGCGATCAAGAGCATCTACCAGAAATATCTCGGCCGGCTGAAGCAGCCGCTCAAACTCTCCGACGTGATCGAAAACAAGCTCGGCAAGGAGTCCGACTACATCGCGGTCTTCATTCCCGGCGGCCATGGTGCGCTGATCGGGCTGCCCGAAAGCCTCGATGTGAAGGCCGCCCTGAAATGGGCGCTCGACCACGACAAGCATATTATCTCGCTTTGCCATGGCCCGGCGGCGCTGCTGGCGTCCGCGGTCGGCGAAGCCAAGGGCGACTATCCCTTCAAGGGCTACAAGATCTGCGCATTTCCCGACGCCATCGACCGCACCACGCCTGACATCGGTTACATGCCGGGCGGGCTGACCTGGGCCTTCGGCGAACAGCTGCAAGCGCTCGGCGTCGAGATTCTAAACAAGGACATCACCGGCAAGACTTATCAGGATCGCAAGCTGATTACCGGTGACAGCCCGTTCGCTGCCAACAATGTCGGCAAGGCGGCGGCAAAGGCCTTGCTCGATACGCTCGGCGGGCGCTGAGCCGGGCGCGGTCGTCGGCCAAGCCAGTGCGGCGAGGGAGCCTCGCCGCGCCGCCTGCGACCGGCAGACGGTGGTTGCGCGGCTCGGGTAGCGCGGCTTGCGGGTCGGCTTCGGCTGAGGGAAAGTCCTCAATCGGCCGGGCCGCGCCCGGCGAGACTTTCCGGGACACGATGGCATCGACATGGACCGCTACATCGAAGCCGTGGTTGCGATCGAGGGCAGCGAGAGCTTGTCCGCGATCCAGGCGGTTGTGCGGTCGGCGTGCGTGCCGCTCGGTTACGACCGGTTCGTGATGTTCTCGGCATCCCCGGCGCGGGAGGACCTGGTCGACAGGATTTACTGGGTCGAGGGCGACTGGTTCGGCAAGGGCGTGACGGTCGATGCCGAGACCTATGTCCGGCACTGTCCGGTGACGCGCAATTTCCTCAATGTGGACGAGCCGTTTTTCTGGACCAAGGTGCTGTCCGCTCGTGGCGAGAAATACCGCGTGGTGCGCGCGCCGCGCGGACCGGGTTTCCATGGGCTGCAGGTCCCGGTGTTCGGGCGTACCGGCCTCGAAGGCGCGATGAGCTTCGCCGGCATACGTATCGACGCGTCGGCACGGACGCGGGTGGCGCTGACGATGGTCGGCGCCGCGGCCTTCCGCGCCGCTCGCCGGCTGATGGAAGCACGCGAGCCGGACGGTGCGTCGAGCCTGTCGCCGCGCGAGCGCGAGGTGTTGCGCTGGATCGCTGCGGGACGGCGGCAGGCCGACATCGCGGCGTCGCTTGGGTTGTCGGAGCGGACGGTCGAGAACCATTTGCGGCGGGCACGGCTTCGTCTCGGCGTTGCGACAACAGCGCAGGCCATCCGGCTCGCGATCCGCAGCGGCGAGATCGAGGATTGACGCGAGCACGAGCTGGCCGCCGCTTCTCAGCGCTTCTTCGCCGTCTTCGTTTTGATTTTTGGCTTGCTGCTGCGCGCCGCGATCCGCGTCAACGCCTCTGCAAACGCGCGCGCGGCGGGGCCGAGCGGCTCGTCGAGCCGGTGGGCGAGATAGGCCTCCATCGCGAGCGCCGCGTTGCGGCCGAGCGCGCCGGTTTCGACCCGCACCAGGCGGCGTTCCCTAATGTCGCGCGCCACCTGCCAGAGCGGCAGCCGGCCCCAGCCGAGCCCGGCCAGGATCATGGCGTGCTTGGTGTCCTGATTGCTGACCCTGCAGATCTGCGGCGAGAGCACGCCGAAGCTGCGGCCCTCCGACAGCGGCGTCGGATCCGACAGCACGATCTGCAAATGATCGGCGAGGTCGGCGACGCTCTTGCGGCCGCGGCGCGCGAGCGGATGGCTCGCCGCGACGACGGCGACCATCTGCACGGCGCAGATCGCATCGAGCGCGAGGCGGGGATCGCGAAAATCTTCCCCGACTGTGACGGCGAGCGCGCTGCGCCGTTCGGTCAGGGCGGCGATCGGCCCGCCCATCGGTTCGACCGCGAGCCGGACGCCGACCGATGGATAGGCCGCCCGCATTTCCGTCAGCGCCGCGCCGACGGCGGCGATCGGAAACAGCGTATCGACGACGAGCGAAAGTTCCGATTCCACCCCGTCGCCAAGGCCGCGCGCCCGCGCCCGCATCGCGTCGACGCGGAGCAGGAGGTCGCGCGCATTGCCCAAAAGCGCCTTGCCCTCGGCCGTCAGTGCCGGGCGGTGGCTGGAGCGATCGAACAGCATGAGGCCGAGTTCGGCCTCGAGGTTGGCGATGGCGTGGCTGACCGCGGATTGCACCCGCGTCAGCTTGGTCGCGGCGGCGCGAAAGCTGCCGTTCTCGGCGATGGCGACGAAGGTGCGGATCTGGTCGAGCGTGAGGTTATCGAGCATGATCTATAAAATCGATCAACTGGATGCAAAACATATCACTCCTGTCGATGATCCGGAAACGCTATCTCTGGTGAATTGAGCGGGGGGCAGGGTGGACGCATGACGATCGGGACGGCCGTGGTGCAGCAAAGCGAGGCGAAGCGATGGGCGGCGGTCGCCGTCGTGATCGGCTGCGGCATCGGCGCCGCCCTGCAGGTCGGCAAGGTGGCGATTGCCGCGTCGATGCTGCAACAAAACCTCGGCATCGACCTCGCCGCGGTCGGCACCGTCGCCGGCATCTTTGCGGTGCTGGGGCTGGTCGGCAGTGTCCCGGCCGGCGTCGTGATTGCCGCGGTTGGCGCGCGCAGGGTGTTGTTGTGCGGCCTCGCGGCCATTGCGCTCGGCGCCGCTTCGGGTGCGCTCGCGCCGTCGCTTGCGGTGCTGCTGGCATCCCGTCTGCTCGAAGGGCTTGGCTTCCTCCTGGTGATGGTCGCAGCCCCGGCACTGCTCGATCGCGTCGTCGATGTCGGCGCGCGCGACGTCACCATGGCGGTGTGGAGTTGCGTGATGCCGTTCGGGATCGCGCTGGCGCTGGTCGCTGGCCCGATCTTCGATGGCTGGCGCGCGATCTGGTGGGCCAGCTCCGCCTTTGTCGCCCTGCTGTTCGTGCTCGCCGGCGTCATCGTGCCGGAAGTGGCATCGCGGACCGGCCCGGCGCGAACCGGCCTGATGCAGGAAGCCGCGGCGCTGGCGCGGCGACGTACGCCTGCGCTCCTGATGGTGCTGTTGGCGCTCTACAGCCTGATGTTCTTTGCGCTGTTCAGCTTCCTGCCGATCCTGTTGACCGAGCGGCTCGGTGTGTCCAGCCAGAGCGCCGGCGGGCTTAGCGCGCTCGCGGCGGCCGGCAACGTCGTCGGGAATCTCGCCGCCGGCAATCTGCTCGCGCGCGGCGTTGGCCGCATCGTGCTCATCGCGGTGGCGGCCTTTGTGATGGGCGCCTCGGCGCTCGGAATCTTCCTGCCAGTGCTCGGCGGGTGGGGGGCATTCTTTCTGTGCCTGCTGTTCTCCGCGACCGGCGGCCTGATCCCGGCGACGTTGCTTGCAACCGCACCCGCGGCGGCGCGTTCGGCGACGATGGTCCCCGTCATGATGGGACTGTTGATGACAGGCAGCAATTTCGGCCAGGTGACCGGGCCGATCACGGTCGGCGCTGTGGTCTCGACCTGGGGCTGGGGCGCGGCCTGTATCATGGTGGTTGCAGCGGCGATCCTCGCCGGGCTCGCGGCCTGGATGCTGGCGCGCGGCGATCACAAGCGCGTGGGTGAGGCGAGGGACCCGGCTTGACGCCGCTGGCGCAGAGGTCGAAGGAGTGACGGTCTCTCACGCCAACGACAACAGGAAAGCTTCATGACACGCGTGCGCTGTATCACCGAAATGGGCATGGGCGTCGACGTTCACGGCCGCGACGCCACCAAGGCCGCCAAGCGCGCGGTCTCGGACGCGATCCGTCATTCCAGCCTCGGCTTCTTCCGCATGCTCGGCAAGACCGCGAACGACATGTTCGTCGACGTCACGATCGCCGTGCCGAATCCCGAAGACGTCGATATCGAAGCGGTCGCCAAGGAACTGCCCTATGGCACCAAGACGGTGAAGGCAATCGCGGGCGGGCTCGAAATCCCGTCTGATCTCGGCAACGACCCGATCCTGATCGCGAATGCCGCCGTCATCGTCAGCTTCGACGACGGGAAATGATGGAACGGGCAGGCCACTGGTATGAGTGCGCTACTCGCCGCCCCGAAAATAGTCCGGCTTGCCGGTGGTCCAGGTCTCGCCCCAATGCTGGCCGCCGCCATCGACGGTCAGCGTCTCGCCAGTGATGAACTTGCCGGAGGGGGCGGCGAGATAGGCGGCGGCTTCCGCGATGTCCCAGGGCGTGCCCGGACGCATCATCGGGTTGGAGCGCGGATAGGCGGCGCGCGCGGCTTCGCTGTAGACGTTCCAGCCCTCGGTCTCGATCGCGCCGGGCGCGATGCAGTTGATGCGGATGTCAAGCGGCGCCCATTCGACTGCGAGCGCGCGCGACAGCCCGATCACACCGGCGCGCGCCGCGATGGTGTGCGCGATGCCGTAGAGGCCATGCGTCGTGACCACGACGATATTGACGATGCTGCCGGGATGCTTGCGGTCGCGCCAGAGCTGCGCCGCAGCCTGCATCATATACCAGGTGCCGTTGAGATTGGTGTTGATGACCGCATTCCAGCCCTTGATCGAGAAATCGATCGCAGCTTGCGGGAACTGGCCGCCGGCGCTGTTGACGAGATGATCGATGCGGCCATGCGCGGTCCACAGCGTGTCGAACATCGCACTGACTGCATCGGGATCCCTGATGTCGGCGACATGCGCGGAGGCCTTCAGGCCGCGATGGCCGAGCTGATCGACCAGTGCATCGAGTTTGTCGGCGTTGCGGCCGACCACCACGACGTGAGCGCCGAGCCGGGCGAACAGCCATGCGATGGCGCGGCCGATGCCGCCGGCGCCGCCGGACACGACGACCACCTGACCGGCGAGCGCATCTGCCGCGAACACGGTCGGTTGATCAGCGAGTTCGTCATCGGAGAGGCCGAGCCTTGCGACCGTTCTTGCGTCTGTCTGTTGATCGTTCATGGCCGGTTGCAGACCTTGCGGCTTTCACTGAGCTCCGTACATTAGCCACCCAACAACAACCCTGCAAAGAATGTCGACATGACCGACCTGTCAGCCTTTCCCATCACAAAACGCTGGCCCGCCCAGCATCCGGATCGCCTCCAGCTCTACTCGCTTCCGACGCCGAACGGCGTGAAGGTCTCGATCATGCTCGAGGAGATCGGGCTGCCCTATGAGGTCCATCTCGTCGACTTCGGCAAGGACGACCAGAAGACCCCGGAGTTCCTGTCGCTCAATCCGAACGGCAAGATCCCGGCGATCCTCGATCCCAACGGTCCAGGCGGCAAGCCGCTGCCATTGTTCGAGTCCGGCGCCATCCTGCAATATCTCGCCGAGAAGACCGGCAAGCTGCTGCCGGCTGATGCGGCGCGCCGCTACCAGGCCATCCAGTGGGTGCATTTCCAGATGGGCGGCATCGGACCGATGTTCGGCCAGGTCGGATTCTTCCACAAATTCGCCGGCAAGGATTATGAGGACAAGCGGCCGCTGCAGCGCTACGTCGACGAATCCAAGCGCCTGCTCGGCGTGATGGAGACGCATCTCGCCGGGCGGCAATGGTTCGTGGACGATGAATACACCATCGCCGATATCTCGATGATCGGCTGGGTACGCAATCTGATCGGCTTCTACGGCGCGCGCGAGCTCGTCGCATTCGACCAGTTCAAGCACGTCGCCGGCTGGCTGGAGCGCGGTCTCGCGCGGCCGGCCGTGGAACGCGGGTTGAATATTCCGAAGCGGCCTTAGGCCGCTCGCTTCAGCAGCTCATAGACGACCGGATTGTCGGCACAGGCGCCAAAGCCGCATTCGAGCAGGGTGGAGAGCACGTTCAGCGCCGTCAGCACGACCACGAGCCACACGGCACCTTGCGCGAACTTGCCGGGCGAGGCGCCCGGCGCCGCGCGGTGGTTGAACTGGCCGTCGAACAGCAGCATGGCGGCGAGCAGGACGATTGCCGCAATGAAGGCGATCAACGCCCACGTATAATAATGATAGCCGAGCAGCGCCGAACCGTAGCCGGCGTCGCCGGGGAGGATGTGCAGCAGCACCTGCCGGGACGAGACCGTGGCGCCGAGCACGGCCGTCAGCAGGAACATGGCATAATGGCTCGGCCGTGGTCCGAAGCGGATGTTGAGGATCGGCCCGATCGCCAGCAGGGCGAAAAGGATGCGCTGCAGCAAACACAGCGGGCAGGGTAGCTCGTGCAGCACGAGCTGCGCGGCAAAGGCTGCTGCCAGCAGCAGCGCAAGGCCGTAAAGCGCGAGCGCGTTCAAGGTGACGGCCTGCGTATCGTTCATGGCTGGCCTCAGAACGACAACGTGAGACGGTCGGAGGCGTGGTGCAGCAAGGTCGCAACGCAGGCGACCAGGATCACCGCGAACAATCCAATCGCGACAGGACGCGGACCACGCCAGGCCACCAGCATGGCGATGGTGATGGCGAGAAACAGCACGGTGAATTCCATCCTCAGCCTCCGGATGCGAGCTTGGCCGTAGTCTATGACAGATTCGTGTGCGCTCGCGGCGGGCCTGAATGGGCATTGTCGCTTGCGCAGTGCTCGGCCAAGATGGCATCACCAGCTGAATTCATCCTAACCCGGGGCACCTCATGACCACAGACGCGATCAGGCCCGCCGCCCAACGCCATCATCAGCCCTGGTACAAGATCCTCTACGTCCAGGTGCTGATCGCGATCGCGGCAGGCGTCCTGATCGGGTACTTCTATCCAAATCTCGGCAAGGAGCTGAAGCCGCTCGGCGACGGCTTCATTGCGCTGATCAAGATGATGATCGCGCCGGTAATCTTCTGCACCGTGGTGCACGGCATCTCCTCGATGGGCGACCTCAAGCGCGTCGGCCGGGTCGGGTTGAAGGCGCTGATCTATTTTGAGGCGGTGTCGACGGTCGCGCTCGCGGTCGGCCTGCTGATCGGCGAAGTGCTGCAGCCCGGTCGCGGCTTCAACATTGACCCCTCCACGATCGATCCGAAATCGGTCTCCACCTATGTGACGCAAGCGAAGGAGCAGGGCATCGTTTCCCACCTGATGGCGATCATCCCTGACAGCTTCTTCGGCGCGCTGGCGCGCGGCGACCTGTTGCAGGTGCTGCTGATCTCGATCCTGTCAGGATTTGCCATTGCGCTGATGGGTAAGCCCGGCGAGCCGATCGCCGAGGCGATCGACAAGGCATCCAAGATGTTCTTCGGCATCGTCCGCATGATCGTCCGGCTTGCGCCGCTCGGCGCCTTCGGCGCCATGGCTTTCACGGTCGGCGCCTATGGCCTCGGCTCGCTGGTGAATCTGGCGGCGCTGATCGGCACCTTCTACCTCACCAGCGTGCTGTTCGTGCTGATCGTGCTCGGCGCGATCGCCCGCCTGGCCGGATTCTCGATCATCCGCTTCATCGCCTATATCAAGGACGAATTGCTGATCGTGCTCGGCACGTCGTCGTCAGAGACCGTGCTGCCGCAGATGATCCAGAAGATGGAGCATCTCGGCGCCTCGCGCTCGGTGGTCGGCCTCGTGGTGCCGACCGGCTACAGCTTCAATCTCGACGGCACCAACATCTACATGACGCTGGCGACGCTGTTCCTGGCGCAGGCCACCAACACGCATCTGACGATCTGGCAGGAGCTCGGCATTCTCGGCATCGCCATGATCACCTCGAAGGGTGCCTCCGGCGTCACCGGCGCCGGCTTCATCACGCTCGCCGCGACGCTGTCGATTGTTCCCGACATCCCGATCCAGTCGATCGCGATCCTGGTCGGCATCGACAAGTTCATGAGCGAGTGCCGCGCGCTGACCAATCTGATCGGCAACGGCGTCGCCTGCATCGTGATCAGCCTTTCCGAAGGCGAGCTCGACAAGGACGCTCTGCACGAGACGATGGCGCATCCGCTCGAGCTCGGCGAGGCGCTCGAGCCGGGCGGGGCGGGCTAGAGCAATATGAAGTTATGGGGCCGTCGCAGGGGGCGCTGCCAAAATATCGAAAACAACCCCATGCAAAGTAGCCGGCGGCGGCCGGCGTTCGACCAGGCAACTTGACACGTCGGGCAATTCAGGGATATATTTCTAATATGCAGAAATTGCCAAAATGTCCCCTCGCGCCAAGGCTGTCGCATATGGCATTTGCGGGCTTCTGCAACTGAGGTTTCCACATCGCAGGCGGGAGAGGGAACGCGCGTTATTCGCGGCCGCAGCCTGGGCCGTGAACCCATAAAGTGGGCAGGGCCTGCGCTGTAGGAATATGCGCCAAGCCTTGAGCACATTATGCGCCATCGATAGTCCGTTGCGCGGCTGGCTTACCTCTGCGAGTTAGTACATCTAGCCGAATCCAGGAACGCTTAACTATGCTCACCGTCTATGGCGAAGGTCGTGGCTTCCGTGTTGTTTGGCTGCTCGAGGAATTAGGATTGGCTTATCGGCTGCGCCCGGTCGATCTGCTGGCAGCCGAGAAGGATCGCGATTTTCTCGCGATCAACCCCGCCGGCTTTATTCCCGCACTGCAGGACGGCGAGACGATCATGGTCGAATCGATCGCGATTCTTGAGTACCTGCTCGCCCGCCACGGCTCAGGCTCGCTTGCCGTCGCCCCGGACGATCCCGCCTTCGCTTCCTATCTGCAATTTCTCCACTTAGGCGAGGCCGGGCTCGCCGGGCCGATGAACGCCGTCATTGTCGGTCGCCAACTGGCGCCCGAAGCCGAGCGAGATGCCCGGGTAACCCGCTGGGCACTCGAGACCTTCGAGAGCCGGCTGGGGTTGGTTATCCGCCGCCTCGCGGATTGCCCCTATCTCGCCGGTGACCGATTCACTGCTGCCGATATCTCGGTGAGCTACGCCCTCCTGCTCGGCCTGCGAACCGGCAACTACGTCCCAGGTTCTACCGAGCGGGACTATCTCGCCCGCACGACGGCACGCCCTGCCTACGCCCGAGCGATGCAAAGCTGCCAGGCCACCAAGGCTTGGGCGGCAAGATCACCGGGATTGTAGTGCTCGCTTCATCGGAGCGGCCAAGCGACGGGAGTAGTACTGCGTAAGCCGTGTACTCATTGAGCGGCCGGCGCCTGACGTCCGCTTAACCGCAACAGCGGCGGAAAAGCGGACATCTCCCGAGATCGCCGAAGGGCCAGAAGCGGAAGCAATCCAGACAATACAGCCGGAGCCGATCATGCCCCGGCGTCAGCCCGGGCGGAGACTCGGGCATTAACTTCGGGGGCTAGGCTGAGGCGTCGGCAAAGCTTCTCTGCTTCTGCGTAGCTTTTCATCGCCACTACGGACGTCCGTGATCGATTTTGGATGGAAACGATATGGCCCCGCGTCGACGCGGGAGGGAACTTTCGGTTTCGCTCCGAGTCATATTTGTGACGAGATGCGGCCTGGCGCGGAGGAGGGATCATGTCGAAGTCCCGCATTGGAATGGCTGCGGCCGGCGTTGCCATGGTCGCTCTGGGCGCGCTGCCGAGCGCGGCCGAGGCGGGCTTCCGCCTGCGCGTTGGTGGCCCCGTCGGTGTCGCGCGCTTCGCGATGGCCAGCATGCTGTCGGTCGCAGGTCTCCGCCACGCACGCATGGCAGCACGCCACAGCCGCGTCCGAACCGCCGCCTTAAGACCGCAAGATCTCCGCTCCGCCGCCGAGTCGATCCACCCGAGTGCGCGTGCGCAGCTCACTGCCGTGGCGGCGCTGGCCGGCTGGCAGGGCGGCCGAGCTGCGCAAGGCTGGTGGCAGCACGCCGACGGTTCATACGGCTGGGTCGGTCCGCTGTTCTGGCCATTCGCCTATAGCGATCTTTATGACTACGCGCTTCTCAGTGACGGTAGCGGCTTCTGGGCCTATGGCTACGGCGATCTCTACGCCGCGATCTTCTCGCCTTACGCTGCCAGCGATCTCTCAGCGTTCGCGGCCGAGCGCCCTGCCGGGAGGCGGCATCGCAAAGCGCCCTCCGTGCAGGAGCTCTGCGGCGCTGACACCGCCAAGATGACCGGCCTTCCCTTCGAGCGGATCGGCCGGGTGGTTGCGGCGAACGAGGCACAGCGCACAGCCTTCGACGAGCTCGCGAGCGCCTGGACTTCCGCCGGCGACACCATCCGCGCCTCCTGTCCAACACAGGCCGCAACCACCGCGCTGGAGCGGTTCGCGGCCATGCAGAGCCGCGTCAACGCGATGCTGAGCGCGGTTGCGGCCGTTCAGCCACCGTTCCAAAAATTCTACGATCTCCTGAGCGATGAGCAGAAGGCGCGGCTCAACGCGCCCCAACGCGACCGCCGCGCCAACGCCGCGGCCGCGAAGCTGACGGAGATGCAGGACGCCGCCTGCCAGGCGAGCCGCGAACTGCAGGACGAGCAACAGGCCGAAAAGCAATACCGCGAGCTGGTCGCCCAGCAATGGCCCCTCGACGACATCGCCGCCAGCCTGAAACTGAACGATAGCCAACTCGCCGCTCTCGAAGTGGTGCAGGACACCACAATGGGTACTATGGAAGCCTTAAGCGCATGCCCGCCAAAGGACGCGCTCACCCCGCCGGCCCGCCTTAAGGCCGCAAAGGCGCGGTTGGAAGCGATGCGAGAGGCGATCAGAAGCGTGAACGACGCGGTCGACGATTTCCATGCGAACCTGAGTGACGAGCAGAAGACGCAGTTCGAGGGGCTCGGGCCGAAGATGCGGGGGGTATGATTTTTCCATCCCCAAACGAGACTTTTTCACGAAAAGGGCCAACAGCAGACAGTTGCCTTCGGCGCGATCCGTCAGTTGCCGAAGGACTCTTAACGCTCACGCTCCCAATTGAGGGTGCCAACAACTCGCTTACCGGGAAAAACTGCGCTGGCCTGTTCGGCTGTTCGAATCGAGAGCTTGTCTCCTTCCAGCTTGAAGAACCGGACTTGGGACGTACCGGTCAAAAGCTCGTTCCACGATAGATCGACGTCGGTCGTAAGCTTGTCCCCGTCGATGGTAAATTTTCCGGTGTAGACCATCAGCGATTTGAGGAGCGCGGCCGAGTCCGCATCATTCGTTGCCGGCTTGCGATCTGGCCTAGCGATCATGAACGCCGAGAACCCGTCCGGCGTAAAGACCGCCCTACCTTTGGGTTTGGGACCGAAAGGCTCTGTAGCGTCTCCGCCGATAATCTGAATCGTCCATGAAGTTAGTTTCCAACTACCGGCAAGTCGTCCCGCGATATCCTCCGCAAGGGCAAATCCAGATTGAAAACAGAAGCATACAGCGACAAGGACACCGAGACGCACCATCTTCGTCCTCCTCCACCACTAACCAGTGCATCAAGTAATGAGCAGACTGCCCTGAGCGACGAAACGCGCGAGAGCAAGGCTTAGGGAAGTCCGCTTCGGGTCAAACTCGACAAAACTCAAAGTGAGCATAGTGCGTCCGCTTTCGGGCACATCGCAACCGCTCCCGTCGGCGCGGGCTCATTGAGCCTGACTGCCGAGCCATGATTCAAATCTTTGACCGAAGCGGGCCGAATCATGCGCTACGAACTCTACGACGAGGGATGCACCGCCATCAGGCCGATGCTGCCAAACAAGCCGCCCGGCGCACCACTGGTGAATGATCGTCGCGTCCTCCGAGCAGCATCAATCCGGGACGCCGGCCGCCTTGAGGGTTTCACGATAAGTCGCGGACATCGCTTCCACCGGGAACGGAATCCGTGACAGGAAGCCGGAGACCGTGAACTCCGGGTCGACCTTCAGCAAATCGCGCGCGATCTGCGTCGCGCGCTCGCGCTCGCCGGTCTTGACCAGCGCCACGATCAAGACGCGCAGCGCGACCGCGAAGCGGCGGTTCTGCGCCAGCGCCCTGTCGGCCCACATCACCGCTTCGGCAAAATTCTGGTCGAGCACCGCGCAGATCGCGAGCGCCGCGGAGGCGAACCAGCCGCGCGGGTCGCGCGGGTTGAGCCGTTGTGCGCGCTCGATCATGATGCGGCCGGCCTTCTGGTTGCCGCGCATCGCCTCGATCCAGCCGCCGAGCACGAGCGCCATCGCCGAGTTCGGGTTAATCGCAAGCGAACGCTCGAACAGTTCACGCGCGGGCTCGATCTCGTCGGCCATGTTCCAGATCGCGAACGCTGCCATCCACAACACCTGCGGATCGCCGGGCGCAAGCTCGACCGCGCGCCAGGCCTGCGCGACCGCGCGTTCCCGGTAGACATCGTTCGGGTTCAGCCAGCCCTGGAAATGGCGCAGCGCGTGACAATAGGCCGACGCCGCCAGCGCCGGCGCGTAAGAAGGATCGAGCGCCAGCGCCTGGTCGAGGCAATCGAGCGCGGCGGTCATGCTCTCCGGCGTGAACTCGTAGCGCAGGCTGTAGGCGCGCAGCAGCAGGTCGTAGGCGTCGAGCTTGTGCGGCGGCGCCGCGCGCAGCCGCTCGGCCTCCGCGACAAGCAAGGTCGGCTCGATCGCGCCGACCACGTTCTCGGTGATGCGGTCCTGCAGGTCGAACACGTCGGTCGCCGCGCCGTCGAACCGGTCGGCCCACAGATGCGCGCCGGAGACGGCGTCGATCAACTGCCCGGTGATGCGCAGCCGATCGCCGCCGCGGCGAACGCTGCCCTCGAGCACATAGCCGACACCGAGGTCGCGTCCGACCTGGCGGATATCGACCGCCTTGCCCTTGTAGGTGAAGGCGGAGTTGCGCGCGATCACGGTGAGGCGGCTGCAGCGCGCGAGCGCGGTGGTGATGTCCTCGGCGATGCCGTCGGCGAAATAGTCCTGCTCGGGATCGCCGCTCATATTGGTGAACGGCAGCACCGCGATCGACGGACCCTCGCTCGGCCGCGGCGGGGTGACGTTGTCCGAGATCGGATGATCTGATGCGATGTCCTCCCTGACATCGCCGACAAAGCGGAGGCCTTTGCGGGGCAGGGTGCGGATCAGCCGCTGCTCCTCGCCATTGTCGCCGATCGCGGTTCGCGCTGCGTTGACCCGGCTGCTCAGCGTTGCTTCCGAGACGATCCGGCCGTGCCAGACCGCGGCCAGCACCTCGTCGCGGCTGACCACGCGGTCGCGGGCGCGGATCAGGAACTCGAGGAGGTCGAAGACCTGCGGCTCGACCGCCACCAGGGCATTGCCACGGCGCAGCTCTCGGCGCTCAGGGTCGAGGGTCAAGTCGTTGAAATGGTAAGCCAAATTCGATAGTCCGGCGGCCGGCAGCTGAATCGGTGGCGGAACCTAGCACAGCCGGCCCGGAGCCAAAATCACGACGCTCTGAAGGACAAATCCACGTCCTCTGAAAGCAGACGCGGTCGGTCTCTGCAATATTCAAACCCGACACCAGACGCAGGAGATCGCCATGTCCCAATCCATCAATCAGCAACGCCGCCGCTTCCTGGGATTCGCCGGCGGGATCCTCGCCGCGTCCAGGTTCGGCTTGATCGGATCGGCCCAGGCCCAGTCCAAGCCGGCGCTGCCTGAGGTCAAGGTCGGCGCTCATACATCGATCGGTCCGGTCAAGCAGATCAATGCCGGCGTGCTCGACACCGGCTATGTCGAGATGGGGCCGGCGTCCGGTCCCGCGGTGATCCTGCTGCACGGCTGGCCCTACGACATCCACAGCTATGCCGACGTTGCGCCGGCGCTGGCCGAGGCCGGCTACCGGGTGATCGTGCCGCATCTGCGCGGCTACGGCACGACGCGCTTCCTCTCCACCGACACGATGCGCAGCGGCCAGCCGGTCGCGGTCGCCGCCGACATCATTGCGCTGATGGATGCGCTGAAGATCGAGAAGGCTGTGCTCGGCGGCTATGATTGGGGCGCGCGCACCGCCAACATTATGGCGGTGCTCTGGCCGGAGCGCTGCAAGGCGATGGTGTCGGTGAGCGGCTACCTGATCGGCAGCCAGCAGGCCGGCAAGATGCCGCTGCCGCCGAAGGCCGAACTGCAATGGTGGTACCAGTTCTATTTCGCGACAGAGCGCGGCCGCGAGGGCTATGCCAGGAACCGGCACGATTTTGCCAAGCTGATCTGGCAGCTCGCCTCGCCGCAGTGGAAGTTCGACGACGCCACCTATGACCGCAGCGCTGTTGCCTTCGAGAACCCCGACCATGTCGATATCGTGATCCACAATTACCGCTGGCGGCTTGGGCTCGCCGAGGGCGAGGCGAAGTACGACGCGTTCGAGAAGACGCTCGCCCAGGCGCCTGTGATTGCGATCCCGACCATCACGATGGAGGGCGATGCCAACGGCGCGCCGCATCCGGAGCCCGCGGCCTATGCCAAGAAGTTCTCCGGGCGTTATGAGCATCGGACCTTGACCGGCGGCATCGGCCACAATCTGCCGCAGGAGGCGCCGCAGGCCTTCGTCCAGGCCATCATCGACGTCAGCAAGGTCTGAGCCGAGAGCGGACCAAAGATCATGAAACAGGTTGTGAAATGGGCAGCTGCCGCGATCGCGGCAGCCAGCATCAGCGCCGCATTGCCGTTTGCCGTCGGGCGTGCCGACGATGCTGCACTGGCATCGCCGATCTTCGGCGTGACAATTCCCCAAGGCTATCGCGACTGGAAGCTGATCGCGGTCGGTGAGGAGACCGGGCTTGACGAGCTGCGCGGCGTGCTCGGCAACGCCACCGCGGTGAAGGCCTATCAGGACGGCGCCGCACGATTCCCTGACGGCACCGTGCTGGTGAAGCTCGCCTGGAAGCGAAAGCCGGTTGCAGGTCTCAATGGTGCCTTCATCACGGGGCCCGCGACCACCGTCCAGGTGATGGTCAAGGACTCCGTCAAATATGCCGCGACCGGCGGCTGGGGCTTTGGTCGCTTCATCGACGGCAGGCCGGTCGATGCCGCCCAGCACGAGACCTGCTTCGCATGCCACGAGGCCCACGCCAGCGATCACGATTTCGTCTTCACGCGCTACGCCCACTAGGCGAGCAATATCGGTGTGGAGACCGTCGCGGTCCGATCTGGCGCTGTGGTTGCGGCGGGGCTAGTTTCCCCGCTGCAAATCGCATCCGGGGAACGGCTTTGACCATCACCATCTACGGCATCAAGAACTGCGACACGATGAAGAAGGCGCGCGCCTGGCTCGACGATCATGGCGTCGCCTATGACTTCCACGACTACAAGACCACGGGGATCGCCAAGGACAAGCTCAAGCACTGGAGCGACGAGGTCGGCTGGGAGACGTTGCTCAACCGCGCCGGCACGACCTTCAAGAAGCTGCCCGATGCCGACAAGGAGGGATTGAACGAGCGCAAGGCGCTGGCGCTGATGGCCGAGCAGCCGTCGATGATCAAGCGTCCGGTGCTCGATCTCGGGCCCAGGCGCGTCGTCGGCTTCAAGCCGGATATCTACGCCGAGGAAATGCCAGTCAAGGCGCGCAAGAAGGGCTGAGGCATTCCTGCGAAGTGGAGACCGGTTCGCGTCAGGAAAGCGCTTCGGCTGCGGATAACTGAAGGGTCAGCAAACGAAGTCAGAACCGGACCCAACAGGTCGCAAAGGCTGACTAATAGCGACTAGATCACAACAGCAAAACTCCCAGTCGTCTTGCATTCCGAGCACTGGAAGGTGCGGACTTCCTGACCGGGTTGAGCAGGCTCGATGCAAGCCAACCGCATAGGCTTGCCACACTTGGAACACGGAAGAATCCCGATCTCCGCGCGGCTGTATAGTGGATTTGGTTGGATAGATGAGATCATGCTTCCCCTGTATTGGGCGGGAGCATTATCGATCTCTCTGTCGCCGATAACTGCCTATTCGGACGCCGATGGATTCAGTCTAGCCCAATACGTCAATGCGGGCCTGGTCAATATTGCTCACATCGGAAAAGTTAGACGAAGGCGCACGAAATCAAATCCAACTCGCAAATGAAATAAATCCATTATCGCAGGAACCTCTTATCGCCCGACTCTATTTGCCCCCTGTCTCTAACCAGGAGGTAGACACCATGACGAAAGTTCTTTTGGCGACGGTTGCTGTTATCGCATTCACTGCACCTTCATTCGCGCAGCAGGACAAAACCACCGGTCAGGCGCCACCATCAGGCGCTTCCTCGTTCTACGTGGCTCAAGATACCGCGACGATGAAGTGTCAAGTTGTCAATACCCAGCCTGCCGCTGGAGGCACGATGAAGGTCATCGGTACGGCACACCCGACACAGGCATCAGCACAAACAGCCTTGGTGGCTGATAAGACTTGCAAGGAATGAAGTGACGGCGCGAGTACAGGGGCGGGTCTATTGGTTCCACAAAACTACTGACCCGCCCCGCTACCTATGTTGCCCGATGGATGCATTTTTCGAACCCGCGCGCGCAGTTGCGAGGTTCGGTTTATACCGATGAGCCGACATCATCAGACCGCTCCCGGAGGTCTGAAGAGGGCCAAAAGCGGATGTCGCCCAGCGTTTTCCTTATTGTGGCTCCCTCAGATGCCGTTCGCCATTTCGGCGCATTTATGGGTACGCCCTAGATCAGCTCGACTGAATCTTGGCTCGCCGGATGATCCACCGGCACGAACTTGCGGTCGATCACCGCGCGCACGGTCACGATCGGGATCGACTTCGGCGTCACGCCCATCAGGTTCTGCAGCCGAAATCCGCCCTCGATGCTGATCGCCTTGTACGCGCCGATGATGTGCTCGACGGTATCGCCGCGTCCGAACGGCAGCAGCAGCCGTTCATAGGAGACGTCCTTGCCGTCGGCGTCCGTCACCTCCGCAACCGTATAGGTCGGACGCTTGCGCGTCAGGCAGGCACGATAGGACAGGATCACGCCGGCATAGCGCTCCGGGCCGATCGCATCATCCAGATAGCGGTTGGCGCGCAGCCGCGGATCGACATGCTCGTTGCCGTAGGCGGTGGTCAGCCTTGCGCCTTGTTGGGTGATCAGGAAGCGGGCGTCCTCGCCGCTGCCGACCACGTCAAAGCCCATCATGTCGGCGCGCTCGTCAGCGGTGCCTTCGGTGTGGAAGTCGCTCAGCTTAGGGAGCGCGTCCGGCTTGCGCACCGCGCGCAGCCAGGCGTTCAGCAGCACCCGCTGCGTGATCGATTTGACCACCGATGGATCGGCACTCTTGAATGGCATCGGCTAACCGAATTCAAGCACATCCCCGAGCGGGATGCGGCCGGGGGCACGGTGGTACAGGTCGCGGTCGATGATCGCGCACAGCTTGAAGCTCGGCAGCACGAAATTGCCGCGCATCAGATTGCGGATTTCGAAATGGCCGTTGTCGCTGATCGTCTTCAGCGACGCGACCAGATGCGTGACAGTGCCGCCGTCCGAGAACGGCAGCAGCAGCCGTTCATAGGCCACGACGTGACCGTAGATGTCGTCGATGTCGGTGATGGTGTAGGCGGGGAGGCGGCGGGCGATGCATTCGTGGTAGACCGGCATCACGACCGGCGCGAGCCGCGGTCCGAGATAGTCGTCGAGCAGGCGGCCCTTGCCGCTGTGTCCGTAGGCGGTGGCCATCCGCGTGCCGTCGCTCTCGATCACAAGCTGCGGCGGTTGCGCCGCGGCGTCGACGCTGAGGAACACGGTGTCCGGCAGATCTTCCTCGATCCGCTCCGGCTGAAATTCATCCCTGCGCGGGATCGTCTGGCTGCGGGCATAAAGTCGCAGCCACGTGTTCAGGAAATCACGTTGCCGGATCGACTTGACGACCGAAGAATTGGCGCTCTCGAAATGCAAGGCTCTAGCCATTCTCAATGCAATGGCCGGAGCTTCGGCGACAGGCGGAAATATTCTATGAAAGTGACGGTCCGGAGGAAAACACCGTTAACGGCCGCTTTCCCGAGGCGCAAAGCGCGCCCAAATGCCATTCGACTAAGGATCAACCGGAACTGGTCGCGCCGATACCGCACCGCACAGCTTTCGACCTTGCGTAACCGCCGCAGATGACGGCATATTCCGGCCCGGAGGCGACGGGCTCCGGACGGTTTCCAAGACGGTCGGACAACCTGTCGAACACGAAAAAGGCTGGCCACGCGGGCGACGGGCTTCGCGGCGATGGTGTATGGGGGATTCTATTTGGCCGATGAGTTCATTCTCGAAACCAGCGGATTGACCAAGGAATTCGCGGGTTTCTTCGCCGTTCGCGACGTCGCATTGAAGGTGCGTCGCGGCAGTATTCACGCGTTGATCGGGCCGAACGGCGCCGGCAAGACGACCTGTTTCAATCTGCTGACCAAATTCCTGAAGCCGACGGGAGGGCAGATTCGCTACAAGGGCCAGGACATCACCGCGATGCCGCCGGCCGACGTGGCGCGGCTCGGGCTGGTCCGCTCGTTCCAGATCTCGGCGGTGTTTCCGCATCTGACCGCGCTCGAGAACGTTCGCGTGGCGCTGCAGCGCCAGCATGGGTCGTCGTTCGATTTCTGGCGCTCGAAAACCGTGCTCGACCGCTTCAATCCGCGCGCCCACGAGCTCTTGAACGACGTGGGCTTAAGCGAATTCGCCAACACGCCGGCGGTCGAGATGCCGTACGGCCGCAAACGCGCCCTTGAGATTGCAACGACGCTCGCGCTCGACCCCGAGATGATGCTGCTCGACGAGCCGATGGCCGGCATGGGTCACGAGGACATCGACAAGATCGCAGCGCTGATCAAGCGGATTTCCGCCAAGTACACCATCCTGATGGTCGAACATAACCTCTCGGTGGTGGCCAACCTCTCCGACATCATCACCGTGCTGACGCGCGGGCAGGTGCTGGCGGAGGGCAACTACGCCGACCTCTCCAAGGACGAGCGCGTGAAGGAAGCCTATCTGGGAGCGGGTCATGGCTGAGGCGAAACTGGCGGAGAAGCCCGTGGCTGCGGCCGGCGCCGAGGTACTGACGGTCAAGGATCTGCAGGCCTGGTACGGCGAATCCCACATCCTGCACGGCGTCAATTTCAACGTGAAGGCCGGCGAGGTGGTGACGCTGCTCGGCCGCAACGGCGCCGGCAAGACCACCACGCTGAAGTCGGTGATGGGGGTGATCGGCAAGCGTTCGGGGTCGATCCGCTTCGACAACAAGGAGATCATCCGCGCCACCTCCGACCGCATCGCGCGGCTCGGCATCGCATTCTGTCCCGAGGAGCGCGGCATCTTCGCCAGCCTCGATGTGAAGGAGAACCTGCTGCTGCCGCCGGTGGTGCGCCCGGGCGGTCTGCCGCTCGACCAGATCTTCACGCTGTTTCCGAACCTGAAGGAGCGTCTCACCAGCCAGGGCACCAAGCTCTCGGGCGGCGAGCAGCAGATGCTGGCGATCGCGCGCATCCTGCGCACCGGCGCGCGCTTCCTGATGCTCGACGAGCCGACCGAAGGGTTGGCACCGGTCATCATTCAGCAGATCGGTCACACCATTGCGCGCCTGAAATCGCAGGGATTCACCATCCTGCTGGTCGAACAGAATTTCCGTTTCGCCTCGACCGTTGCCGACCGCTACTACATCGTCGAGCACGGCAAGGTGATCGACGGCTTCGCGAATTCGGAGCTGTCGGCCAACATGGACAAGCTGCATACCTATCTCGGCGTTTGAAATCGCCAGAGCCAGAAAATTTAAAGACCGAGGAAATCCGACATGAAGAATACCATTTCAGCGCTCCTGCTCGGTACCGCGATGGTGCTGTCAGCTGCAAGCGTCGCCTCCGCTGACGACAAGACGGTCAAGATCGGCGTGCTGTCGGATCAGTCCGGCCTCTATGCCGACCTTGCCGGCCCCGGCTCGACGCTGGCGGCGCAGATGGCGATCGAGGATTCCGGCCTCAAGGCCAAGGGCTGGACCATCGACCTGATCTCCGGCGATCACCAGAACAAGCCCGATATCGGTACCACCATCGCCCGCCAGTGGTTCGACGTCGACAAGGTCGACACGGTCGTCGACGTGCCAAATTCCGGCGTCGCGCTCGCGGTCAACAACGTCGTGAAGGAGAAGAACGGCGTCTACATCAATTCGGGCGCCGCGACCTCCGACCTCACCAACGCGCAGTGCTCGCCGAACACAGTGCACTGGACCTACGACACCTACATGCTGGCGCACGCCACCGGCCAGGCGCTGGTGAAGGCGGGCGGGGACACCTGGTTCTTCCTGACCGCGGACTATGCATTCGGCGCCGCGCTCGAGCGCGACACCACCGCTGTCGTGACCGCCAATGGCGGCAAGGTGGTCGGCGGCGTCAAGCATCCGCTCAACACCGCTGATTTCTCCTCCTTCCTGCTGCAGGCGCAGGCCTCGAAGGCCAAGATCATCGGTCTTGCCAATGCCGGCGGCGACACCACCAACTCGATCAAGCAGGCCGCCGAGTTCGGCATCGTCAAGGGCGGCCAGAAGCTCGCCGCGCTGCTCTTGTTCCTCACCGACGTCAAGGCGATCGGGCTCGAGACTGCGCAGGGCCTCAACTTCACCGAGACGTTCTACTGGGACCTCAACGACAACACCCGCGCCTTCTCCAAGCGCTTCTCGGCGCGGATGAAGAGCGGCGCGCCCCCGACCATGGTGCAGGCCGGCGTCTATGCGGGCCTCATGCATTACTTCAAGGCGCTGGAAGCGCTCGGCGGCAATCCGCATGACGGCGCCAAGGTGGTCGCGAAGATGAAGACCATCCCGACCGACGATCCGCTGTTCGGCAAGGGCGAGGTCGAGGCCAACGGCCGTGTCACCCACGACGCCTATCTGTTCGAAGTGAA
Source organism: Bradyrhizobium sp. 26S5 (assembly GCF_036923295.1). Lineage (NCBI taxonomy): Bacteria > Pseudomonadati > Pseudomonadota > Alphaproteobacteria > Hyphomicrobiales > Nitrobacteraceae > Bradyrhizobium > Bradyrhizobium sp. 26S5. The sequence goes on from NZ_CP145948.1 coordinate 4,293,906, forward strand.
GAAGCCCTCGGAGTCCAAGGGTCCGTGGGACTTCTACAAGCTGGTCGGCACCGTGCCGGGCAACCAGGCTTTCACGCCGCTCGACAAGAGCACCTGCGCGCTTCTGAAGAAGTGACGGTCATGCCCGCCGGCCATGAGCGTGGCCGGCGGGCTTCATCTATCTAGCGAAAGCTCATTCGATGCAGGCTCTCTACGCACAGCTTCTGGTGGGACTGATCAACGGCTCGTTCTACGCGCTGCTCAGTCTGGGGCTCGCCGTCATCTTCGGCATGCTCAACATCATCAATTTCGCGCACGGCGCGCTCTACATGATGGGCGCCTTCGTGGCGTATTTCCTGCTCAACCTGGGCGGCATCAACTACTGGTGGGCGCTGATCATCGCGCCGGTCATTGTCGGCATCTTCGGCATGATCCTCGAGCGCACCATGCTGCAATGGCTGGCCGGCCTCGACCATCTCTACGGACTGCTCCTGACCTTCGGCATCGCGCTGATCGTGCAGGGCGTGTTCCAGAACTATTTCGGCTCCTCCGGTCTGCCGTATTCGATCCCGGATCAGCTCAAGGGCGGCGTCAATCTCGGCTTCATGTTCCTGCCGATCTATCGCGGCTGGGTCGTCATCTTCTCGCTGGTGGTGTGCCTTGCCACCTGGTTCCTGATCGAGAAGACGCAGCTCGGCGCCTATCTGCGCGCCGCCACTGAGAACCCGACGCTGGTGCGCGCCTTCGGCATCAACGTGCCGCGCATGATCACGCTGACCTACGGGCTCGGCGTCGGCCTCGCCGCGCTCGCCGGCGTGTTGTCGGCGCCGATCAACCAGGTCCGCCCGCTGATGGGGGCCGATCTCATCATCGTGGTGTTCGCGGTGGTCGTGATCGGCGGCATGGGCTCGATCATGGGCTCGATCATCACCGGCTTCGCGCTCGGCGTGATCGAGGGACTGACCAAGTATTTTTATCCCGAAGCCTCCAACACCGTGGTGTTTGTCCTGATGGTGGTGGTGTTGCTGGTGAAGCCAACGGGACTGACGGGACGGGCGGCCTGATATGTCAGCATTGACCGACGATACACTTCCGGTGACGCCGCGCGCGATGCGTGACGAGATGATCGTATTCGCCGTGATGGCGGCGCTGCTGGCCGTGGTGCCGTTCACCGGGATCTATCCCTTCTTCGTGATGCAGGCGCTGTGCTTTGCGCTGCTCGCCTGCGCCTTCAACCTGCTGATCGGCTATGGCGGCCTGCTGTCGTTCGGCCACGCGATGTTCCTCGGCACTGCCGGCTACGTTACCGCGCATGCGCTGAAGGTGTGGGGGCTGCCGCCCGAGCTCGGCATCGTGGTCGGCACCGCCGCCGCGGCGTTGCTCGGCCTCGTCACCGGCTTCATCTCGATCCGCCGCCAGGGCATCTACTTCTCGATGATCACGCTGGCGCTGTCGCAGCTGCTCTACTTCATCTATCTGCAGGCGCCGTTCACGCACGGCGAAGACGGCATCCAGGGCATCCCGCAGGGACGACTGTTCGGGATCTTCGACCTCTCGAAGCCGATGGTGCTTTACTACGTCGTGCTGGTCGGCTTCCTCGCCGGCTTCCTGCTGATCTACCGGACCATCAACTCGCCGTTCGGCGAGGTCTTGAAGGCGATCCGCGAGAACGAACCGCGCGCGATCTCGCTCGGCTACAAGACCGACCAGTACAAGATGCTCGCCTACATCCTGTCGGGCACGCTGGCGGGCTTCGCCGGCTCGCTGAAGGTGTTCGTGGCGCAGAACGCCTCGCTCACCGACGTGCACTGGTCGATGTCCGGTGAAATCGTGCTGATGACGCTGGTCGGCGGTCTCGGCACCATCTTCGGACCGGTGGTCGGCGCATTCGTGATCATCGCCATGCAGCAATATCTCGCCGGCTTCGGCCAGTGGGTGACGGTGATCCAGGGCGTGATCTTCGTCGCCTGCGTGCTGCTGTTCCGGCGCGGCCTGGTCGGCGAGCTGGCCCATATGCTCAGGCGGTCGCTGTAGGGCAGGGCGCGGCCCGCGATTTTCCGCTGACATAGCGGTGGACGACCGCCCGTTCGGGCGGTCGATCGGTGCTTTCCCCGCCAGATGCTCTATGACAGTTCTGTGACAGTCGCTAAAAGGGCTGTCCCGGAACGATGGAACTGAGACATGCTGCGCTGGTTTCGCGCCTTCCTGCCCAAGGAAGAGCGGTTTTTCGACCTGTTCGCCCGCCACGCCCAGACCTCCGTGCAGTGCTCATTGGCGCTGCAGGACATGCTGAAGGGCGGCGAGGAGACCCCGGTCTTCTGTCAGCGCGTCAATCAGTTCGAGAACGACGCCGATAGTGTCACCCGTGAGGTGCTGACCGCGGTTCGCCGCACCTTCATCACCCCGTTCGACCGCGGCGACATCAAGAACCTGATCACGGCGATGGACGACGCGGTCGACCAGATGCAGGCGACTGCAAAGGCGGTCATGCTGTTCGAGGTGCGCGAGTTCGAGCCGCCGATGCGCGAGATCGGCACCCTGATCGTCGAATGCGCCAATCTGGTCGTCCGCGCGCTGCCCTTGTTACAGGCGATCGGTCAGAACGTCTCGATGCTGACCCAGATCACCGAGGAACTGACCAAGCTAGAGGGCCGGGTCGACGATCTCCATGATATCGGGCTGAAGGAATTGTTCCTGAAGCACCGCAACGCCAACACGATGGACTTCATCGTCGGCGCGGAGATCTACGATCACCTCGAGAAGGTGGCCGACCGCTTCGACGACGTCGCCAACGAGATCAATTCGATCGTGATCGAGCAAGTATGAGCATGATCCGGAAAAGTGTGATGCGGTTTTCCGGCGCGACAAACGCGGAACGCGTTTGCGCGGAGATCATGCTCAAAAAAGCACAATAGAGCGGGGCCATCACGTGGACGCCACGCTGGGTCTTCCGGTTCTCACCATCCTGATCGCGGTCGCGCTGCTGTTCGACTTCCTGAACGGCCTGCACGATGCCGCGAACTCGATCGCAACCATCGTCTCGACCCGCGTGCTGCGGCCGCAATATGCGGTGTTCTGGGCGGCCTTCTTCAATTTCGTCGCCTTCGCAGTCTTCGGCCTGCACGTCGCCAACACCATCGGCACCGGGATCATCGACCCGTCGGTGGTGGACGCGACCGTGATCTTCGCCGCGCTGGTCGGCGCGATCGTCTGGAACGTGATCACTTGGGCGCTCGGCATCCCCTCGTCGAGCTCGCACGCGCTGATCGGCGGGCTGGTCGGCGCCGGCATGGCGAAGGCGGGCATTTCGGCTGCGGTGTGGAGCGGGCTCACCAAGACCTTGCTCGCGATCGTGCTGTCGCCGCTGGTCGGCTTCCTGCTGGCGCTGGTGCTGGTGGCCGTCGTGTCCTGGCTCTCGGTGCGCTCGACGCCGTTCGCGGTCGATCGCGCCTTTCGCATCCTGCAATTCGCCTCGGCCTCGCTCTATTCGCTCGGCCATGGCGGCAACGACGCGCAGAAGACCATGGGCATCATCGCCGTGCTGCTCTACTCGCAGGGCCATCTCGGCGACACCTTCGAAATTCCGTTCTGGGTCGTGCTGTCCTGCCAGAGCGCGATGGCGCTGGGCACCTTGATGGGCGGCTGGCGGATCGTGCGCACCATGGGGCTGCGGATCACCAAGCTGACGCCGATGCAGGGCTTTTGCGCTGAGACCGGCGGCGCCGCGACGCTGTTCATCGCGACCTATCTCGGGGTTCCCGTATCGACCACCCATACCATCACCGGCGCCATTGTCGGCGTCGGTGCGGCACGGCGGCTCTCCGCCGTGCGCTGGAATGTGGCGAGCTCGATCGTCTATGCCTGGGTGATCACAATCCCGGCGTCGGCTGCGGTCGCCGCCGCGACCTATTGGGCGGTGCAGATTCTGAAGTAGCGTTTTCGAGCGAAGTGGAAGCCGGTTCGCGTTAAGAAAACGCGTCCAGAAGAGATTCATCCGACGAGCTTCAGCCCGACGATGCCGGAAACGATCAGGGCGATGCTGGCGAGCCGCATCGCGGTCGCGGGTTCGCCGAGCAGGATGATGCCGAGCGCCGCGGTGCCGACCGCGCCGATCCCGGTCCAGACCGCATAGGCGGTTCCAATCGGCAGCGTCTTCAGCGCAATGCCAAGCAGGATCACGCTGCCGGCCATCGCCGCGAGCGTCAGCACCGAGGGCACCAGCCGCGAGAAACCCTCGGTATATTTCAGCCCGATCGCCCATCCGATCTCGAGCAGGCCAGCCGTGAACAGAATGGCCCAAGCCATCACGAACCCTCCAGAAAAGGCAGGGTCGTCCCCGCTGACGGTATGGTGAGGAGAAGGTCGTCCTTCTCGTACCTATATGGGGAAGGTGCGCCCGTCCGCATCGCGACAAAACGCCCTTGATTGCGCCCGTTTTCCCTGCCAAACGCTGCCTCGCCATGTCCGATACCGCTGCAACAACCGAATCGCCGTCCCGCTCGCCACTGTCAGAGGAAGTGGCGCGACGGCGCACCTTTGCGATCATTTCCCACCCGGACGCCGGCAAGACCACGCTGACGGAAAAGCTGCTGCTGTTCGGCGGCGCCATCAACCTCGCGGGCCAGGTCAAGGCCAAGGGCGAGCGCCGCAACACCCGTTCGGACTGGATGAAGATCGAGCGCGAGCGCGGCATCTCGGTCGTCACCTCGGTGATGACCTTCGAGTTCAACGACCTCGTGTTCAACCTCTTGGACACGCCGGGCCACGAGGACTTTTCGGAAGACACTTACCGGACGCTGACCGCGGTCGACTCCGCGGTCATGGTGATCGACGCCGCCAAGGGCATCGAGGCGCGGACGCGAAAGCTGTTCGAGGTGTGCCGCCTGCGCGACATCCCGATCATCACCTTCATCAACAAGATGGACCGCGAGAGCCGCGACACGTTCGACCTGCTCGACGAGATCGAGAAGACGCTGGCGCTCGACACCACGCCGATGACCTGGCCGGTCGGCCGCGGCCGCGACTTCCTCGGCACCTATGACGTCGTCAATGGCGGCGTGCGGCTGCTCGAGGGCGGCGGCGCCAAGACCGGCGCCACCGAGCAGATCGACATCGCCGATCTCGGCAAGCGCAACCCCAATCTCGACGTCTCCGAGGTCAGGGACGAGCTTGCGCTGGCCTCGGAAGCCTGCAAGCCGTTCGAGCTCGCGGCGTTCCGCGAGGGCCATCTGACGCCGGTCTATTTCGGCAGCGCGCTGCGCAATTTCGGCGTCGGCGACTTGCTCGAAGGCCTCGGCAAGTTCGCACCGGCGCCGCGCGCGCAGGATTCGGATCTGCGCAAGGTCGAGGCAGCCGAGCCGCGCATGAGCGCCTTCGTGTTCAAGATCCAGGCCAACATGGATCCGAACCACCGCGACCGCATCGCCTTCGCCCGGCTGTGCTCGGGCAAGCTGAGCCGCGGCATGAAGGCCAAGCTGGTGCGCACCGGCAAGAACATGAGCCTGTCGAGCCCGCAATTCTTCTTTGCCCAGGACCGCTCGGTGGCGGACGAGGCCTTTGCCGGCGACGTCGTCGGCATTCCCAACCACGGCACCTTGCGGATCGGCGATACCCTGACCGAGGGCGAGGATCTGACCTTCGTCGGCGTGCCGAGCTTTGCGCCGGAAATCGTCCGCCGTGTTCGCCTGACGGATGCGATGAAGGCGAAGAAGCTGAAGGAAGCCCTGCAGCAGATGTCGGAGGAGGGCGTCGTGCAGGTGTTCCGCCCGCGCGATGGCGCACCGGCGCTGGTCGGCGTGGTCGGCCCACTGCAGCTCGACGTGCTGAAGGCGCGGCTGGATGCGGAATATTCTCTGCCGGTCGAGTTCGAGATCTCTGAATTCTCGCTGGCGCGCTGGATTTCCTCCGACGACCGCAAGAAGCTCGATGCCTTCGTCGCCGCCAACAATTCCGGCATTGCCGACGACGTCGACGGCGATCCCGTGTTCATGGCCAAGAACGAGTTCTATCTCGGCTACACCCGCGAGCGCGCCGAGGGCATCACCTTCTCCAACGTCAAGGACGTGAAGAAGAAGGCGTAAGGCCCATTCCTCGGTGTCGTCCCCCGGCTTGACCGGGGGACCCAGTACGCCGCGGCCTCTCGATTGATCACAACCGTCTCTGGAATACTGGATCGCCCGGTCGAGCCGGGCGATGACAGTTGGGTTATGACGCGAAAAGCGCGAGGACGTGAAGAAGCGGGCGTAGTGTCGCCAAGCCTGCCGCTGTCGTCCCCCGGCTTGCCGCCTTCGCTAAAGCTTCGGCGTGCCTGGGATTCGTGGCCTCGTCGAAGCCTTGGCGTAGACGGGACCGGGGGACCCAGTACGCCGCGGCTTCTCAATGACACACCGCCGCCTCTGGAATACTGGATCGCCCGGTCAAGCCGGGCGATGACAACGAGTTTGCTGCTACCCGGAGCGGCGCTACCGAGCAAGCGCTCGGTTCGCGCCGTGTAGGCTATCGGCCAACGTTTCGACCAGGATGGCCTTCAGCCGCTCGGCGGCGGGCGACAATTCCCGGCCGGCATCATGCAACGCCAATCGGATCGTTGGGGCAGGCGGGAGGCCGGAGGATTCGTGCAGCACCGTCAGGGAGCGAGGCAAACCGACGACCGTGCGCAGGGTAATGCCAAGGCCCGCATCGACGGCGGCCCATAGCCCGTGCAGGCTGGTGCTTGTGAACGATGTGTGCCAGGCGATGCCGGCCTTGTCCAAGGCATCGATGCTCGCCTGACGGAAGAAGCAGGGAGGGCTGTACACCACCAGCGATATCGGCTCGCTCGTCTTGATCACAGACTCTTTCGATACGGGGCCAATCCACGTCATCGGCAGCTCGGCCAATTGATGCGCATCGGCACGTGGACCGCCGCCAAATGCGATCGCAAGATCAAGCTGTCCCTTATCCAGCCGCTCGAGCAGCAGCGCGTTGCGCTCGACGACGACCTCGATCAAGACAGCAGGATGGGCGCGCTTGAAGTGCCCCAACACTTTCGGCAACCACGTCTCGGCGAGGTCGCTCGGCAAGCCAAACCGGACGGTCCCCGCGATCGCGATTCCCCGCACCGCGGCGATCGCCTCGTCGTTGAGATCGAGGATGCGACGGGCATAGCGCAGGATCACGTCGCCGGCTTCGGTGGGGACCAACCCTCGTCCTTCCTTGCGGAACAAGGCCTCGCCAACCTGCTCCTCCAGTTTCCGGACTTGCTGGCTGACCGCTGACTGAGACCGGCCGACCTGGTCGGCAGCGCGGTTGAAGCCACCCAGGTCCTGGGCAGCCACCAAAGTCCGAAGGATGTCCATGTCGAGGTTGCGCATAGTTCAGTTAAGCGAAATTGTTGGATAAGAAATATTGGTTTTTCTTATCATATGTCCCGAGCTATTTCCAGTGGCAACGCCACAACTGGAAATCGCGCCATGGATGACCTTTCTCAGCTGACCGCAACGGACGCCACTCGCCGCATTCAAAGTGGCAGGTTGAAGCCGGCCGACCTTCTCGAAGCGTGCCTCGCGCGTATCGCCGATCGCGACCCGGCGGTCCGGGCGCTGGCCTTCCATGATCCGGATCAGGCGCGAAGTGCCCACGCAAATCCAGGGCCGCTCCATGGCATCCCGATCGGGGTAAAGGATGTCATCGATACGCACGACATGCCCACAGAGCATGGTTCTCCGATCTGGAAGGCGTGGCGTCCGAAAGCCGATGCGGCCGCCGTCACTTGGGTACGCGCCGCCGGGGCCGTGGTGATCGGCAAGACGGTCACCGCGGAGTTCGCCATCCGCACGCCTGGTCCAACGGTTCACCCGCTGACGCTCGGGCACACCCCAGGTGGATCGAGCAGCGGCTCGGTGGCGGGTGTTGCGGACTACTTCTTCCCGCTTGCGTATGGGACGCAGGCGATGGGCAGTCTGATCAAGCCGGCCGCCTATTGTGGCGTGGTGGGTTACAAGCCGAGCTTCGGAGTGATCAATCGCGGCGGTGTGAAGCTGGTCGCCGAGACCGTTGACACGGTTGGCGTTGTCGCCAGATGCGTCGCTGATTGCGCGCTCTTGGTCGGGACCGTCAGCGGCCTGCCGCTCGGCGATCCTGATCGGAAGCCTGAACGCGCGCCTCGCATCGGAATATGCAGATCGCCCAGCTGGGACAAGGCGCTGCCCGAGACCCGCAAGCTTCTTGCTGACGTAGCGACGGCGTTATCGCGCGCGGGTGCCGCGGTCGTCGATCGCGAGCTGCCGTCAGCTTTCGATGTATTTCACACTGCATTCCCCAAGGTGCTCAATCGCGAGGCCGCTCAAGGGCTCGGCTGGGAGCTGGCGCATGCACGAGACCAGATCAGTTCGCCTCTCCGGCAGCAACTCGACGCAGGATTGGCCATTTCCCACGCCGACTATCTCGAAGCGGCGGAGACACTTTCGCAGCTGCGCCGCCGGTTTCCGGCGACGATCGAGGATCTTGATATTCTGGTCACGCCCGCCGCTACCGGCCAGGCTCCCGAGGGCCTCGCTTCGACCGGGGACTCGTCCTTTAATTCGCTTTGGACTGCCTTGCATGGCCCGGCCATCACCGTTCCAGCCGGAACCGGCCCCGAGGGGCTGCCGCTTGGAATTCAGGTCGTTGCCCGACCCGGTGCCGATCGAGAAGCGCTCGCCTGGGCGCAATGGGTCGCTGCCGCTCTGGCCTGATGAACACTGCGCAGCCGCTGACCCTAGCCATCGAAAGATTTTCCAATAGGACTAGCCATGAACAGAATCCTGTACACGATGATCCGCGTCGGTGACCTCGAACGAAGCATTTCGTTCTACAAGCAGCTCGGCATGACGGAGCTCCGGCGCCGCGATGTTCCGGAAGGGCGATATACGCTTGCGTTTCTCGGCTACGGCGAGGCGGCCGGTTCGGGACTCGAGCTGACATACAATTACGGCATCGAGACTTATGAACACGGCAACGCGTTCGGCCAATTGGTCATCGAGGTCCCGGACATCTACGACCTCTGCGGCAGCCTTCGCGCGGCCGGAGTCAAGATCAGACGGGATCCCGGCCCGGTCAAATTTGGCACGTCGATCATCGCCTTCGTCGAAGATCCGGATGGCTACAAGGTCGAGCTCATTCAACACGCGCGAGCCGCGTCAGCCTAGCATCGCAGCATGAAACACGCGCGGGGACGTGAACGCGGCAAGGCTTGAACCTGCCCGCCGCGTTTCACATCTTGGTTGGACCGCCTTCCAGGGCTCGTCCATGCTCCGACGCATCGCCATCTACCTCGTTCTTGCCGTGCTGGCCATCAGCCTTGTGGGCGTGGCCGGCGCGCAGGAAAGGCAACAGACGAACCCGGTGCCGTTCGCGCACACGCCCTGCAGCGTGCTCGACGGCGGGCCCTGCACGCCGTCTTATTGCAGCGTGTTCAACCATGGGCCGTGCCTTCCAGAGATGGATTATCCGTACGGCGAAAATCTTCAGCTCACGATCCTGACCGTGCCGCCCGAGGGGCAAGCCCAGAAGTACCACAAACCGGACCATGATCTCGATACCATCGGCGATCTCTTCGCGGCGCTGCGTTCCTGCTGGGCGCCGCCGCCACCCGACGATGCGCGCGAGGGCATGCAGATGTCGGTGCGCTTCAGCTTCAAGCGGACGGGCGAGATGATCGGCGCGCCGCGCCTGACATTCGCGACGCGAGGCGTCCCGGCGGACACCCGCACGACCTACCTCAATGCGATCAACGCCTCGCTCGGCGCCTGTCTGCCGCTGAAATTCACCGGCGGGCTCGGCGGCGCGCTGGCCGGCCGCCCGATCATGATCCGCTATGTCGACAACCGCGAGTTCGCCAAGCCGGCCGGCAACCCCTGATCCGCCGCCCGGCGTGATGCATTGCCTACCGCCCGGCGAGGATGTTACGCGAGGACATCAATCGATCAGGGAGGAACATCGTGGGACTGCTCGTCATGATCCTGGGTCTCGTGCTGTTCCTCGGCATCCATGTGCTGACCAGCCTGCGCGACCTGCGTGCCGGCCTGATCAAAACGATGGGCGAGGGCGTCTACAAGATCGCTTATTCGCTCGCCGCCGCGGCAGGGCTGTTCCTGATCGTCTGGGGCTTCGGCCATTATCGCGCGACCGGATGGATCGACGTCTGGACGCCGCCGACCGCTTTCAAGCACATCGCGGTGGCGCTGATGCTGCCCGCCGTCATCCTGGTCGTCGCCTCCTATATCCGCGGCCGCATCTATACCACGCTGAAGCACCCAATGCTGGCGGGCGTGAAGCTGTGGGCGTTTGCGCATCTGCTCGCCAATGGCGACCTCGGCTCGATCATCCTGTTCGGCTCGATTCTCGGCTGGGCGGTCTATGACCGCATCTCGCTGAAGCGCCGCACGGATGCCGGCGCGCCGCCGATCCCGGTGGGCGGCCCAACCAACGACCTGATCGCGATCGCGGTCGGTGTCATCGCTTATCTGGCGCTTGCGTTTGCGTTCCACCCGGTCGTGATCGGCGTGCCTGTCATGGGAGCCTGAGAATGTCTGTTCAATCCGCCATCAAGCGCAAGACCGCGCCAGATCTGCGCGCCCGCAAGAACGGCGAGCCGATCGTGATGCTGACGTCCTACCACGCGCACACCGCAGCATTGGTCGACCGTCATTGCGACGCGATCCTGGTCGGCGATTCCCTCGGCAACGTCATGCACGGCTTCGAGACCACGGTGCCGGTCACGCTCGACATGATGATCCTGCAGGGCCGCGCCGTGATGCGCGGCTCGCAGGCGGCCCTCGTCGTGGTCGACATGCCGTTCGGCTCGTACGAAGGCTCCAAGGAGCAGGCGTTTCAATCGGCGGTGCGGATCATGAAGGAAACGCTGTGCGGCGCGGTCAAGCTCGAGGGCGGCGCGCGGATGGCGGAAACCGTTGCGTTCCTTTCCGAGCGCGGCATTCCCGTGATGGGCCATATCGGCCTGACGCCGCAGTCGATCAACACGCTTGGCTCGTTCCGCGCCCAGGGCCGCGAGGAGACCAACTGGGCGCCGATCGAAAACGACGCTCACGCGATCGCGCAAGCCGGCGCGTTCTCGATCGTGGTCGAGGCGGTCGCCGAGCCCTTGGCGCGCAAGATCACGCAATCGATCGCGGTGCCGACGATTGGCATCGGCGCCAGTGCTGCCTGTGATGGCCAGGTGCTGGTGCTGGAGGACATGCTCGGCCTGTCGCCGCGCGCGCCGAAATTCGTGCGCCGCTACGGCAATCTCGGACCGATGATCGAGGAAGCGATCGCGGGCTATGCGCGCGACGTCAAGAGCCGCGCCTTCCCCGGGCCGGAGCACGTCTACGGCATGAAGAAGAGCTGACGAGAGCGCGCATGGACTGGTCGCAACACGCACTGCCGCCGATGCGGCTCGAGCCGCGCTTCGGTGACCGCGTCGTGCCGGCGTTCCCGGAACGGCCGGGCAGCCTGTGGGCGATGGTCACTGAGGCCGTCGCGCAGAACGGCGACGGCGAGGCGCTGGTCTGCGGCGATCAACGCCTGAGTTGGCGCGAGGTGGCCGAGCAATCGGCGAAGGTTGCGGCGGGCTTTGCCGCGCTTGGTCTTGCGCCCGGCGACCGCGTCGCGATCCTGCTCGGCAACCGCATCGAGTTCGTGCTGACGACGTTCGCCGCCGCCCATGCCGGGCTGGTCACGGTGCTGCTCTCGACCCGCCAGCAGAAGCCCGAGATCGCCTATGTGCTGAACGATTGCGGCGCGACGCTTCTGGTCCATGAGGCATCGCTTGCCGATCGCATCCCGGACGCTGCCGATATTCCAGGCCTCAAGCATCGCATCTCGGTCAGCGACGACGGCTCGTCGCAATTTGCAGGTCTGCGCGACAATGCGCCGGCCAAGGCGCCAGCGGAGGTGAGCGAAGAGGACACCGCGATGATCCTCTACACCTCGGGCACCACCGGCCGGCCGAAGGGCGCGATGCTCGCCCATTGCAACATCATCCATTCCTCACAGGTGTTCGCGTCCTGCCTGAAGTTGACCAGGGACGATCGCTCGATCGCCGCGGTGCCGCTCGCGCATGTCACCGGCGCGGTCGCCAACGTCACCACCATGGCGCGCTGCGCCGGTGCGCTGATCATCATGCCGGAGTTCAAGGCGGCGGAGTATCTCAAGGTCGCCGCCCGCGAGCGGGTCACCTACACGGTGATGGTGCCGGCGATGTACAATCTCTGCCTGATGCAGCCGGATTTCGACAGCTACGACCTGTCGAGCTGGCGGATCGGCGGCTTCGGCGGCGCGCCGATGCCGGTTGCCACCATCGAGAAGCTCGACGCAAAAATTCCCGGGCTGAAGCTCGCCAATTGCTACGGTGCGACCGAGACCACGTCGCCCTCGACCTTGATGCCGGGCGAACTGACCGCGACCCATATCGACAGCGTCGGCCTGCCGTGTCCCGGCGCCGAGATCATCGTGATGGGGCCTGACGGCCGCGAGGTGCCGCGCGGCGAAATCGGCGAGCTCTGGATCCGCAGCGCCTCGGTCATCAAGGGCTACTGGAACAATCCGAAGGCGACCGCGGAGAGTTTCACCGCCGGCTTCTGGCATTCCGGCGATCTCGGCTCGGTCGACGCGGCTAACTTCGTCCGCGTGTTCGACCGCCAGAAGGACATGATCAACCGCGGCGGCCTGAAGATCTATTCCGCCGAGGTCGAGTCGGTGCTTTCAGGCCATCCCGCCGTGGTCGAGAGCGCGATCATCGCAAAGCCCTGCCCGGTGCTCGGCGAGCGCGTCCACGCCGTGATCGTGACCCGTACCGACGTCAACGTGGAGAGCCTGCGCGCCTGGTGTGCCGAGCGTCTGTCGGACTACAAGGTGCCGGAGACGATGGCACTCACCGCCGAGCCGCTGCCCCGCAATGCCAATGGCAAGGTCATCAAGCGCCAGCTGCGCGAGGGCCTGGCGGGGGCGTGAGCCCGGGGCCGGACAAACTTCCCCGGTTAACGCTTTGATCCGCCTCGCTTTGCCTTGCCTCCGCCACACCGTTAGGGTAACGCCGCCGCGATGTGGGGATCGGGTGCGGGCATGGCCCCACCGAGATTCGCGGTCCCGAGGGGATGGGATAGCCTTAAGTGTCTGAATTATTTGACGAAGTCGACGAGGAAGTCCGTCGCGATCAGCTCAAGAAGCTGTGGGACAAGTACTCGATCTTTATCATCGCGCTGGCGATCCTGGTGGTCGCCGGCGTCGGTGGCTGGCGTGGCTACCAATATCTCGAGGCCAAGAAGGCGGCCGAGGCCGGTGCGGCGTTCGACCGCGCGGCCGAGCTGTCCGAGCAGAACAAGCACGCCGAGGCAGAGGCTGCGTTCGCCGACCTCATCATCAAGGCGCCGTCCGGCTACCGCAATCTGGCGCGGCTGCGCATGGCCGCCGAGGTCGCGACCCGCGACCAGCCGGCCGCAGCCAAGATCTATGACGAGATCGCGGCCGATCGCAGCGTCGGCGGTCCCGAGCAGGATCTGGCGCGGATCCGCGCCGCGCAGATCCTGATGGAAACCACGACCTATCCGAACATGCTGCAGCGGCTCGAGGCGACGGCCACGGCGAAGGATTCGACCTTCCGCCACTCCGCGCGCGAGCTGCTGGCGCTGTCGGCCTTGCGCGCCAACGATGCCACCGCCGCGCGGCAATGGCTCGAGCAGATAGCCAATGACGGCGAGACGCCGCCGAGCCTGCGTTCGCGCGCCGAAGCGCTGCAGGCCTTGTTGCCGCCGGTCGCCAAGAGCTGAGGAGGCATGATCCGCAAAAGTGGGAACCGGTTTTCCCTCGCGACAAACGCGAAGCGTTTGCGCGGAGATCATGCCCAGACGAACCCGAGTTTGAGTGAGAGATCGACCATGCGCCGCTCGCAACGCCTGATCGCAGCCGTAATCGTCGCCGCGCTTTGCAGCGTGCTGGCCGGTTGCGGCGGTGGCGGTATGGCCAATTTCGATCCGAGCGACCTGCTCGACTTCCTCGATACCAAGAAGAAGCTGCAAGGCGACCGCAAGCCGGTATTCCCGGAAGGCGTGCCCGGTCTCGAGCAGGGCGTGCCGAAGGAATTGTACAAGGGCTCGCAGCAGGAACAGCTCGACCAGCAGAACGCCGCGGCAGCAGCGGCCCAGGCGGCTCCGCCGCCCGAGCCGTCGAAGGGCGCCAAGAAGAACGCCAAGGGCCGGGCGGCGCCGGCCGCAGCCCCCGCGGCGGATCAGGCGGCGGCTCCCGACGCCGCGCCGGAGGAGGGTGCGCCCGCCGCGCTGCCGCCGGAGCCGAAGCCGAAGAAGATCGTCCGCCGCCGCACCACCGCGCCGCCGGCCGACGACCAGCAGGCGCAGCCTGCGGCGCCGGCCCAGACCCAGACCTCGCAACAATCCGGCGGCGGCTTCCCTGCGCCGGTGCCGAGCGGCGGCTTTACACGCTAACCGTTAGGCTGAGTTCCACCTCGCCCCGCTTACGACGAAGGGGGAAGGTGCCCGATCATTTGCTTCGACCGACCAACATTCCTGCTGTAGTTCTTGCCAGCACCTTGACCCGCGCGTCGCAGACCGCGCCTGGATGATCCATGTCCTTCACCATCGCCATTATCGGCCGGCCCAATGTCGGAAAGTCGACGCTGTTCAACCGGCTGGTCGGCCAAAAGCTCGCGCTGGTCGACGACGAACCCGGCGTGACGCGTGACCGCCGCGAGGGCCAGGCCCGGCTCTATGATCTCGACTTCACCATCATCGATACCGCGGGCCTCGACGAAGGCGCCAAGGGCTCGCTGACGGCGCGGATGCAGGAGCAGACCGAGACCGCAATCGAGCTTGCCGACGCCCTGATGTTCGTGATCGACGCCCGCGTCGGCCTGACGCCGACCGACCGCGCCTTCGCCGATTTCGCCCGGAAAGCCAACAAGCCGGTGGTGCTGGTCGCCAACAAGGCGGAAGGCAAGCACGGCGAGATCGGCGCGATGGAATCCTACGCGCTCGGCCTCGGCGATCCCGTCCAGATCTCGGCCGAGCATGGCGAGGGCATGGGCGATCTCCACGATGCGCTCAGTGCGTTGATGCCGGAGTCTGCCGAGGAGGAGGAAGAGGAGATCGAGGGTGTCGAGGATTGGTCGGACGAGGAGATCGCGCAGCGCCCGATCCGGGTTGCGATCGTCGGCCGGCCCAATGCCGGCAAGTCGACGCTGATCAACCATCTGCTCGGCGAGGAGCGGCTGCTGACCAGCCCCGAGGCCGGCACCACGCGCGATTCGATCGCGGTCGAGATCACCTGGCAGGGCCGCCAGTTCCGCGTGTTTGATACCGCAGGCCTGCGCCGCCGCTCGCGGATCGAGGAGAAGCTGGAGAAGCTCTCGGTCGCCGACGCGCTGCGCGCGGTGCGCTTCGCCGAAGTCGTCGTGATGATGATGGACGCGCAGAACAGGTTCGAGGAGCAGGATCTGCGGATCGCCGACCTGATCGAGCGCGAAGGCCGCGCCATCGTGCTCGCGGTCAACAAATGGGACCTCGTCGAGCGCAAGCCCAACCAGATATCGCAACTGCGCACCGATGCTGACCACTGGCTGCCCCAGGTCAAGGGCGTGCCTGTTGTCGCCGTCTCCGGCCTGATGGGCGAGGGCATCGACCGCCTGATGATTGCGATCCAGGAGGCCTATGCGGTCTGGAACCGGCGCTTGCCGACGGCCGCGCTCAATCGCTGGTTCGAGCAGGCGATCCAGGCCGCTCCGCCGCCGGCGGTCTCGGGCCGCCGGTTGAAGCTGAACTACATCACGCAAGTGAAGGCGCGCCCGCCGAGCTTCGTGCTGTTCTGCTCGCGCGCCGACGCGATCCCGAGATCCTACCTGCGTTACCTCACCAACTCGCTGCGCGAGACCTTCGATCTGCCGGGCACGCCGATCAGGATCACGTTGCGCGAAAAGGCCAACCCGTTCGCCCACAAGCGCAAACGCCCGTCATGAGCGGAGAGGTGGCGAACGGCAGAACGGACGCGCCGCAGGCGCGCGGTGCCGCCGTCATCTTCATCTTCGTCACCATCCTGCTCGACACGCTCGCGCTCGGCGTGGTCATCCCGATCCTGCCGAAACTGATCGAGAGTTTCGTCAACAACGACACCGCGAACGCCGCGCGCATCTTCGGGCTGTTCGGTACGATCTGGGCGTTGATGCAGTTTTTCTGCTCGCCGATCCTGGGTGCGCTGTCCGATCGCTTCGGTCGCCGGCCCGTGGTGCTGTTGTCGAACTTCGGGCTTGCCGCCGACTATGTGGTGATGGCGCTCGCGCCGAAGCTGGGCTGGCTGTTCATCGGCCGGATGGTCTCGGGCATCACCTCGGCGAGCATCTCGACCGCATTCGCCTACATCACCGACGTCACCGCGCCGGAGCAGCGCGCCGCCGTGTTCGGCAAGATCGGCGTCGCCTTCGGCGCGGGATTCATCCTCGGGCCGGCGCTGGGCGGTTTGCTCGGCCAATTCGATCCGCGGCTGCCGTTCTGGGTCGCAGCCGGCCTGAGCTTCGCCAACGGCCTCTATGGCCTGCTGATCCTGCCGGAGTCGCTGCCTGCCGGGCGGCGCTCGCCGTTCCGCTGGCGGAGCGCCAATCCTGTCGGCGCATTGCATCTGTTGCGCTCGAACCGGGTGCTCGCCGGGCTGTCGCTGGTGAATTTCTTCGCCCAGCTTGCCCATGTCGTGCTGCCGTCGGTGTTCGTGCTCTACGCGACCTATCGTTATGGCTGGAGCACCGGCACCGTCGGCGCGACGCTGGCGCTGGTCGGCGTCTGCGCCATGATCGTGCAGGGTGCGGCGATCGGCCCGATCGTCAAGCGCTTCGGCGAGCGCAAGACGCTGTTCCTCGGCCTCGGCTTCGGCGCGGCCGGTTTCTTGATCTTCGGTGCGGCGCCGACCGGCCATTGGTTCTGGGTCGGCATTCCCGTGATGGCGCTGTGGGGCGTCGCGGGCGCCGCGACCCAGGCGCTGACCACGCAGCTCGTTGCGACAGATCAGCAGGGCCAGCTGCAGGGCGCGACGTCAAGCGTGCAGAGCGTCTCGCAGCTGATCGGCCCGTTCCTGTTCACGCTGACATTTGCGCATTTCATCGGCGCCAACGCGCCAGTGAAGATGCCCGGCGCGCCATTCTATCTGGCGGGCGCGCTGCTGCTGCTCGCGCTCGCGATTGCATGGCGTTCGACGGCGAAGGCGCCTGCGCAGGGTGGGTGAGTTAGTTCGGCCGAAGGCCTCACCCGGCCGACGCGCGCGCAGTCTCGGCGTGGTCAGGTCGCGTGCTCGATCTTCCGGGTCAGCGCGGCCGCTTCGGCGTCGGCCTGGCGCATCGGATTGAAGCTTGCGTCGGCCTTGGTGAGCGCCGCATAGAAAGTCCCCTGCTGCGAGCGAAGCCAGCCCATCAGCAGTCGCGGCGACGGCGTCAGGTTCTTGTCGAGGAACGACGCCGCATCGATCGGCGCGCCGGCATAGTCGAAGATCGACTGCCGCCGTTCCGAGCGATAGACCATCTGTACGACACTGGCGAAGAACTCCTCCATATTGCGATAGCTGCCGCTGACCGGCGCCTGAAAGGAAAGTCCCTTCGCCAGCCGCGCGGCATGCACCAGCTCATGCAGCAGTGCATCGTCGGCGCCCATCGGCTGATCGTCGAAGCGCTGCGCCGTATAGAACATATAGACGCCTGTCCCCGCTCCGGTGGCCGGATAGGTGAAGTCGAGACGACTCCACTGCGTGCCCTTCAGCATGCCGTCGAGCTGCGGCTGCAGCGCCGCGGGTGGAACCGCGGGATTGGCCCGCCAGGCGGCGATCATCTCCGGCGTCGGCATGATCACAGTCGCCTCGGTCGCGGCCGCCGTCTCGGATTTCCACTGCCCCGAGGGCAGGAAATCGAACGGAAAGATCGTCACCTTGTGCGACGGCTTGCGGCCGATTTCCGCAAGCACGGCGCGGCCAGTGGCGCGCTTGGGGATGAGATCCAGCTGCGCCTTCACGGTGCGCTCATGATGGCCCTTCATGTCCTGGTAACGGGATTCCAGCGCCATGACGTCGCGATAGATGCCCTGCTCGTTGGGCATGCGCAGCGGGCCCGGCTGGTACAGCGCCAGCCAGTCCAGCCGATGCGGATAGCCGATGACGATGTCAGGCGCCGCCGCATACGGCGTTTCCTCGATCGGCCTCGTGATTGCGAATTTGGGTCGATTGGCCATCTGTCCAGCTCCCGTGTCGAGCTCCCGTGTCGAGCTCGGGCTTGGCCGCCCCTTCTCCTCGGTCGCCCCCCGGGAGGAGCGGGTTCACGCCGTTAGGCAAAATAGCTGTCGGCCACATCACGACACAAAATGCCGAAAGCTTGCGGAACGATGTGTGCGTCGCGCGCTCCATGCTGGAGCCGTTGGATGCAATGTGATCCATCACACTGAGAGGATCTGAGGCAATTTCCGGCCAGGCACGAGTGAGGGCACACATCAATCCGTCGCGGGCACCGAATGGTGCTCGTGCGTGATGCGCCAGCCGTCGCCGACCTTGCGCAATCCGATCGTCAGCCTGAACTGGAAGGTGGCATCGGGCGGGCCGCAGCGCATCACCGCAGCCGCGAAGGCGACATCCTCGCCGGCCGTGATCGCGATCTCCTCGATATCGAAGGCGTTGCCAGGGCGATTATATCTGAAGAACAGATCCCAGGTCTTGCGGTATTCATCCAGTCCACGTGACAGCAGCGGCGGCGGCACGTCGAACATCACGATGTCCTGATCGTGATGGGCGAGCACGCCGGGATAGTCGTGCCTGCGGACGGCGTCCGCCCAGGATTCGATGAGTGCCCTGATTTGGGTTGTCTGGCTTTGTGACATCGCTCGCATGCTCCAAGTGCTGGCTGATCGATGCTTCGAGGACGAATGCGCGGGCGGCTATCCGACAGGCCGATGCGCCCGATCTGCCGAATCTGGCGGATTACGCCATTTTGCCTGTTTACAAACCATCCGGTTGGTTTGTATAGTGGTATTGGATCTAGACGCGCGCCTCGCCCGGGGCGGCGCCGGCAGGAGAAGCAGGGTGAACGACGAGGCCGTTGAAGCTCGAGGGGAACAGGCACGGCACGATCGTCGCCGCCAGTTATGCCGATGCGCAATCGATCGCCCGCCGGCGGGGTCGGGGAGAGAAGGTCATCGGCCGGATGGCTCACGGTTTCCTTCACGGCCTGCGTCGCTGCTTGCTGCAGACGATTCGCGGCACCGTACGCGCGTGCGCGTGAGCGATCAGATAGCGCAATGATCGATTCGTTCGCATGATGCGCCACCCCGATGCCGACGCCGGCATTTCGGGTACGTCGTTCGCGCTGCCTGGCAGAATCGGATGCAGCGCTTGAGATTGACCGAGGCCGCTGAGATACTGTGCGCTCAAGCGACTCCTTCCTGAGTAAGCAAACCCATGGATAATCCTTCTCGCTCGGAACGCTCCCGCAACGCCGCACTCGAGGCCGCGATCACCATCGTGACGCGCGATGGTCCGGGACGCCTGACGCTGGACGCGATCGCGCGCGAGAGCGGGCTCAGCAAGGGCGGCGTGATGCATCAGTTCCGCACCAAGGAAGCGGTGCTGCGTGCCTTGCTCGAGCAGCAGATGGCGCATTTCGAGGAGTTCTCGAACCGCTACATCGAAAAAGCGCGCGAGACCACGGACCAGCCCGAACTCGCGGCGCAGATCGCCACGCTGCGGGAGGCGATCTCAACGCCGCGGGCCGGCGCCTTCGCGCTGCTGGCGGCGATGAACGAGAATCCCGAATTGATGGCGATGCCGCGCGATGTCGACGTCAAGAAGATCGCGCTGATGAAGGCCGAGGCGCGTGACCCCGATCTCGCGCTGCTGCGCTGGGCGGCGGCGAGGGGGCTGCTGCTGAGTTCGTTGTTCGGCCTGTCATCGTTGAGCGATGCCGAGCGCGATCGCCTGTTCGCGCGATTGCTCGATGACAGCAAGTGGGCTCCGATCGAGCAGGGCGCGACGGCGGCTGCAAAGCCGGCCAGGACGGTCGCGGCGCGCGCGGCATCGCAGGCTCCGGCCGCAAAGCCGGCCGCAGCCCGCAAGCGCAGCTGAATCTCGCTGATAGCCCGGCGCTTCGAGCGCCGCATTTTTCTGATGCGTTTCCTGCGATTGCAACTTTACAAACCAACTGGTCGGTTTTATAGTTCGTCGCACTGAGGCAAGATCTGGCGGCGCCGGGACGGCGAGCCAGATCGGCAGTGGCGGCCGCAGCCGCACTTTCAGCCCCGGACGCGGCTGCGGCCGAGCTGCTTTTTTCAGCAGGTCGGATGAGGAGACTGGAATGGAGAGCTCGATCGCCGCGCGCGGTCTGGGAGCGATGGCGCTTTGCGTCATCGCAGCAGGATGTGCCGCCGTCACGCCGGTGGCTTATTCGGAGGTGGCCTCGTCGGCCTACATGACGCCTGACACGTCGGATTCTTCCGGCCGTGTGCCGTATCGCTATGCGCCGCCGGTCGACTGGCGGAGCTACAACAAGGTGATGCTCGATCCGGTCGTGGTCTATCGCGGCGCGGATCATCAGTTCGGCGACATGTCCGACAAGGACAAGGAAACGCTCGCCGCCTACATGCAGACCCGCTTCGCCGACAAGCTGCGCGGCCGCTTCACGCTGGTGAACACGCGCGGGCCGAACACGTTTCGGCTGCGGCTGACGCTGACCGGCGCTGTTGCCAACACGCCGGTGCTCGGCACGCTGTCGCGGTTCGATCTGGCCGGCGCTGTCTACAACGGCGTCCAGGCGGCGCGCGACGGCGAGGGCACGATGACGGGCTCGGTGATTTATGCCGTCGAGATGTTCGACAGCTCGACCTCGCGGCTGCTCGGCGCCTACGTCAGCAAGCAATATCCCAACGCCTACGACATCAAGGCCAGCGTCGGCGATCTCGCCGCCGCCACCGCCGGCATCGACAAGGGCGTCGATGCCTTCATGACGCAACTCAAGTGAGGCGCGCGTCGCGCGTCCCTAAAACCATTCCGGCAATGAAAGGTCCTCTGCCATGAACTTTCTGGTTCGCATGTTTCTGCGCAGCCTCGTCGCCGCCTTGCTGATGAGCTCGACCGGCCGCGCCGGGACGATTGCTCCGGTCGATCCCGGCGGCACCTGGTTGACCGAGGACGGGCGCGCCCGCATCCGTCTCGAGCGCTGCGGTGTTGCACGTGACCGCATCTGCGGCTTCATCGTGTGGATGAAGGATCCGCTGGATCCACGCGGCCAGCCGTTCCGCGACAGCTTCAATCCCGATCCCGACAAGCGAACGCGCGCGCTGCTCGGCCATCAACTGATCCTGGGATTGAAGCTGACGCCAGAGGGCCGGTTCGACGGCGACATCTACAATGCCGAGGACGGCAAGTCCTATTCGGTCTCGCTGTGGCGCGACGCGTCCGACCGGCTGAAGCTGAAGGGTTGCCTGCTCAAGTTGCTGTGCCAGACCCAAACCTGGACCCAGACGCTCGACGTGCAGGCTGGACAGCTCGTCGGCCTGACCGGCGATCCCGGCGGCCCACGCGCCGACAGGGAATGGGCGTCGTTGCCGCCACCGGCGAGGAAGGCAGCCGCGAAGTGATGGGGGTGGAGCGAGTCATTCCGGGGCGCGCAAAGCGCGAACCCGGAATCTCGAGATTCCCCGGGGCGCAATTGCGCCCTTGAGGTCTGGTGCTTGCGCACCATCCCGGAATGACCGCTACGCGGTCACTTCTTCACCAGCGGACACTCGCTGGCCTCGAGTGGCTTGGCGGCGTCATCCGGCGAGATGGTGGCGATCAGCTTGTAATAGTCCCAGGGATATTTGGACTCTTCCGGCTTCTTCACCTCGAACAGGTAGGCCGGAATGATGCGGCGGCCGTCGATCCGCAGCGGGCCGTTGCCGAACAGCGGATCGTCGGTCGGGATCTCCTTCATCTTGGCGACGACCTTGGCGCCGTCATGCGGATTGCCGCCCATCGCGTCCAGCGCCTTCAGGTAATGCAGGACGCCGGCATAGACGCCGGCGACCGTCATCGACGGCATCGCGTTCTTCGGCGAGACCTTCTGGAAGCGCTTCGACCAGGCGCGGGTCTGGTCGTTCATGTCCCAGTAGAACGACTCGGTGAAGGTGAGGCCCTGGGCGATCTTCAAGCCGAGCGCGTGCACGTCGTTGACGAACAGCAACAACGCCGCAAGCTTCTGCCCACCCGCGGTGATGCCGAATTCGGAGGCCTGCTTGATCGAGTTGGTGGTGTCGCCGCCGGCATTGGCGAGGCCGATGACCTTGGCCTTGGAGGCCTGCGCCTGCAGCAGGAAGGAGGAGAAGTCCGCGGTGTTCAGCGGGTGCTTGACGCCGCCGAGCACCTTGCCGCCGCTGGCGGTGACGACCGCCGTGGTGTCGCGCTCCAGCGCATGGCCGAACGCATAATCGGCGGTGAGGAAGAACCAGGTGTCGCCGCCCGCCTTGGTCAGCGCCTTGCCGGTGCCGTGGGCGAGCATGTAGGTATCGAACGTGTAGGAGATCGTGTTGGCGTTGCAGGCCTTGCCGGTGAGATCGGCGGTCGCCGCGCCCGAATTGAGCACGATCGAGTTCTTCTCCTTGGCGAGGTTGCTCACCGCCAGCGCGACGCCGGAGTTCGGCGTGTCGGTGATGATGTCGACCTTCTCGTTGTCGATCCATTGGCGGGCGATGTTGACGCCGACGTCGGGCTTGTTCTGATGGTCGCCGCTGACCACGTCGATCTTCCAGCCCTTGGCACGCAGGCCGGAATCGTCCACCGCCATGTTGGCCGCGGCCACCGAGTTCGGGCCACCGATGTCGGCATAGAGGCCCGACATGTCGTTCAGCACGCCGATCTTGACGTTCTTGTCCTGAGCAAAGGCAGGTGTTGCAAGGCCGAGTGCAGCGCAAGCGAGAAGCACGGCGTGGCGCCGCACGAGCGTCGTCGTCATGAGTATTCCCTCCATTGTCATTTTCCGGACGGCCCTCTTGTGGAGCCTTGTGCCGGTCGTTCGAGTTTCCGCTTACCCTTTCTCGGCAGAGGCGGCAATCCGCATAAAGCCTGATGAACTGCGTCGAAGCGTCATCCAGCTGCAATCCTCACTTCAGCGCGTCCGAGGTCAGCTTGAACTTCTGGATTCGCTTGCCCTCGACCTCGCCGGTGTAGACGTTGCCCTTCTGATCGACCGCCATGGCGTGCAGCAGCGCGAACTGGCCGGCATTGCGGCCGCTATGGCCGAACGTGCCGACCACAGTGCCGTCGTCGCGCTTGAGCACGCGGATCTCGTTATTGGCGCCGTCGGCATTCAACAGATAGGTCTGCTTCGGATCGGGCCACAGCGCGAGGTCGAACACCGCGCCGTCGCCGCGGGTGTTCTTCTCGTAGAACCATTCCCTGACGAAGGTGCCGTTCTTCTGGAACACCTGGATGCGGTCCTGGCTACGATCGCAGACATAGACCAGCCCGTCATTGGCGATCTTGATGCAATGCACGGGATTGCCGAACTGCTCCTGCACCGCGGCGCTTGGATCGTAGGGCGGCTGCTTGTCGTCGGTGGGGAGCTTGCCATAGCCGCCCCAGTGCCGCTTGTAGGCCAGCGTGGTGGCATCGAACACGATGACGCGGCGGTTGCCGTAGCCGTCGGCGATGTAGAGCTCGTTGGCATCCTTGTCGATCGCCATCTCGGCGGGCCGGCCGAGCTGAGTGGTGTCGTTGCTGTTGGTGCGGGCTCCGATCTTGCCGATCTGGCCGAGATATTTGCCGTCGAGCGTGAACTTCAGGATCGCGCTGTCGTCGTCGGCATTGCCGCCGATCCAGACGAAGCCGCGCTCGTCGACCTCGATGCCGTGCTCGCGGCCGACCCATTGATAGCCGTCGCCGGGGCCGCCCCAGGCGCGCAGCAGATTGCCGTCGACATCGAACTCCAGCACCGGCGGCGCCGCCACGCAGCATTTCGCGCGCGGCGGCGTGAGGCTCAAAGCCTTCTCGCCATCGGTCAGCGACCGCGGGCGGTGAATCACCCAGATATGCCCCTGCCAGTCGACCGTGATGCCGCCGATCTGACCGATGATCCAGTTATTGGGAAGCTGTTTTGGCCAGGACGCATCGACCGCGAAGGTCGGGACATCGCCGGCCCTGGCGGGGACGGGCAGAGCGAGGAGGGATGAAGATGCGATACAGGCAGAGAGAATGAACCCGGACAGTTTTAAGCGCGCGCGATTGAGCTTCGGCGTCATGATTGTCTCCCGAGATTTTCTTGGCGGTCGTCCCGCTTGGGAGCGCAGTCAATCGTGGGGCGGGGGAGGAGTCAATTGCATCGCAAAGGCAGGCCCACGCGTCAGAAGAGGTGTCATCGCCCGGCTTGCCGCCTCCGCGAAAGCTTCGGCGTGCCAGGGATTCGTAGCCTCGTCGAAGCCTTGGCGTAGACGGGACCGGGCGATCCAGTACGCCGCGGCTTCTCGATTCAAACGCAATCGCCTCTGGAATACTGGATCCCCGCATTCGCGGGGATGACAATGGAAGGCGCGGCTCACCTGTTACTCCTTACGCCGGTGGCTGAAAGCTCCGCAGCGTGCGCGCCTTGTAGTCGTAGAGCTTGCCGGTCTCGGTCCACGCAGGCGAACACATCGGCACGATGTATTCGGCAGCCATGTCGGGCGTATCCAAGGTCATCGGGTCTTCGCCGGGAAACACCTGCGCGCGCATCCGCGTGCGGATCGGACCGGGGCTGAACAAATTGACGCGCAACGCCGTATTCGCGGTCTCATTGGCCCAGGAGCGCACCAGTGCGTCCAGCGCCGCCTTCGAGGCCGCGTAGGGGCCGAGATAGGCATTGGCCTTGTGGGCTACGCCCGAGGTTACGAACACCGCGCGGCCGGCGTCGGACTGGCGCAGCAGCGGGTCCATGCAGCGGATCAGCTGGAAGTTGGCGGTGACGTTGATCGCGAACACGTCGTTCCACGGCTTCAGCTCGATATGGCCGAGCGGCGAGGAGGGACCCGCGGTGCCGGCATTGCCGACCAGGATGTCGAGCCTGCCGTGCCGCTCATGCAACGCGAGCCCGAGCCGCGCGATGCCGTCGTAATCGGTGAGCGAGAGCGGCACCAGCGTGGCGCTGCCGCCGTCCTTCTGGATCGCGTCGTCGAGCTCTTCCAGCCCTCCTTGCGTGCGCGCCACCGCCACGACATGGGCACCGGCCTTGGCCAACGCGAGGGATGCCGCATAGCCGATGCCGCGCGAGGCGCCGGTCACGAGGGCGATACGGGAGGCGAGGGGTTTTGTCATGAGCGTAACTCTATCGTCGTCGTCCCTGCGAAAGCAGGGACCCATACGCCGCGGCGGTCGTGTTGTGCAAAGGTGTTCGTAACCGATGCCGCCCGAAAAAACGAGGGCCGGTGGCGATGGGTCCCTGCTTTCGCAGGGACGACACCGTGGTCGGCGTCAGCTCGCCTCCGCCAGCAGCGAGAGCTGGCGCGGCGGGGCCTCGGTTTCGCTCTGGTCGGTGAGGTGGGTCGGATAGGCGCCGGTGAAGCAATGGTCGGCGAATCTCGGATTGGCCGGATCGCGCCCCTCATAGCCCATCGCGCGGTACATGCCGTCGATTGACAGGAAGGCGAGCGAGTCGGCGCCGATGATGTCGCGCATCTCCTCGAGCGAATGGGTGGCGGCGAGCAGGCCGCCGCGGTCCGGCAGGTCGATGCCGTAATAGTCGGGATAGAGGATCGGCGGCGAGGCGAGGCGGAAATGCACCTCGCGGGCGCCGGCGTCGCGCATCATGCGCACGATCTTCTTCGAGGTGGTGCCGCGCACCAGACTGTCGTCGATCAGGATGATGCGCTTGCCCTCGATCGCGGCGCGGTTGGCCGAATGCTTCATGCGCACGCCGAGCTCGCGCACGCTCTGGGTCGGCTGGATGAAGGTGCGGCCGACATAGTGATTGCGGATGATGCCGAGCTCGAACGGCACGCCGGAATACTGGCTGTAGCCGACCGCGGCGGGCACGCCGGAATCCGGCACCGGCACCACGACGTCGACCTCGGGATGGCTCTCGCGCGCAAGCTGCGCGCCGAACGCCTTGCGCACGTCGTAGACCGAGCGGCCGCCGACGATGGAATCCGGCCGCGCGAAATAGATGTATTCGAAGATGCAGGGCCGCGCCGGCTTCGGCGGGAACGGCTTGTGGCTGTGCGCGCCGGTCTCGTCGAACACGATGATCTCGCCGGGCTCGATGTCGCGGACATATTTCGCGCCGATCATGTCGAGCGCGCAGGTCTCCGAGGTCAGGATCGGATGGCCGTCGAGATCGCCGAGCACCAGCGGGCGAATGCCGAGCGGGTCGCGGGCGCCGACCAGCTTCTTGTTGGTCAGCGCGACCAGCGCATAGGCGCCCTCGATGGTGCGCAGCGCCTCGATGAAACGGTCGATGAAGCGGGTGCGCTTCGACTGCGCGACCAGATGCAGGATCACCTCGGTGTCGGTGGTCGACTGCATCATCGCGCCGCCCTTGACCAGCTCGCGGCGCAGGGTCAGGCCGTTGGTGAGGTTGCCGTTGTGGCCGACCGCAAAGCCGCCGGCGCTGAGCTCGGCGAACAGCGGCTGCACGTTGCGCAGGATGGTGCCGCCTGTGGTGGAGTAGCGGACATGGCCGACCGCGGCGTTGCCGGGCAGGCGCTCGATCACCTCGCGGCGGGAGAAGGCATCGCCGACCAGGCCGAGGCGGCGTTCACTGTGGAAGCGGCCGCCGTCGAAGGTGACGATGCCGGCGGCCTCCTGGCCGCGGTGCTGCAGGGCGTGCAGGCCGAGCGCGGTGATCGCGGCGGCTTCGGGATGGCCGAAGATGCCGAACACGCCGCATTCCTCGCGGAGCGTGTCGCCATCGAGATCTGGGTGGTATCTGAGAGGGTCCTGCAGTTCGATCGGGCCGAGGTCGAGATCCATCTGGTCGGCTTGATCCGAAGGGGTCTGCATCTCGTTCATCGCCTCTCGTAAGGGCCCAAATAGTTTATCGGCCCGCGGGTTTCTCGATCAGCTTTTTCAAGCTGTCACGCGCAGGTTTGCTATAGCCATCACCCGACGCCGGCGTCGCCTGATCGTTGGTATCGGCCGCAGAATCGTCGTCTGGCTTATTCTTCTTGAACTTCTTTAAGATGGTGTTCTCGGGGTCGTCAGGCAAGAGCGTCATCAGCCAATCCCCGGTTCCCTGCAGCACCACGCGGGACTTTGCCCCGGTGACCCAGTCGGGCCGCTGCTTGTCCGGAACCAGCCAGGTGAAGAACATGAACGCCACGACCACGATCAGGAGGCCGCGGGCGAGCCCGAATAGGAAGCCGAGGGTGCGGTCGAGCGCGCCGATCCGGGAATCCAGGATCATGTCCGAGATCCGCACCGTGATCACCGAGACCACGATCAGCGTGCCGATGAAGGTGCCGGCCACCACCACCACGGCCGCGACCGTGTCGTTATTGAAGTAAGTTTTGGCGGTCGGCAGCAGCTTCGAAAAAGCATACAGCGTGACCAGGGCGGCGGCGCCCCAGGCCGCGATCGACAGGATCTCGCGCATAAAGCCGCGCACCATCGCCAGCAGGCCCGAGATCAGCATCACGCCGAGCAGGACAAGATCGAGTATCGTTACGGGCATCGGCTGGTCAGGTCCGCTGGTACGTTTCGGTACGCTGTTAAGGGCTTACGCTGTTAATGGCTCTCGCGAATCGGCAAAGTCGGTGCCGTCCTAAATGAGGCGCATCGGGGGCGTCCGGCAAGTCCGCAACACCACCTGTCCCGCGCGGCGGATGTATAGCGGCGAGGGGCTGAGACGTCACGCCCGCTTTAGCCGTTGTCGCGACGGAATCGGGCCGGTGTGGCATTTTTCCCAGCCGATTCAGCGCGCCCAGAACCGTCTTGGTCGCCCGAAGACGGATTCCGGCCGCCTCTGGGCGTTCCGCGTGCGGCAATTTCGGCGACCAGCGTGGTCAGATTGCCGACGCTGTTCAGCGCCAGGCCGGCATCGCCGCCGCTCTCACCGCGGACCGATTCGGGCAGGATGGCGCGGCCGAAGCCGAGCTTGAGCGCCTCCTTCAGCCGGGCCGGGGTCTGTGCCACCGGGCGGATCGCGCCCGACAGCGAAATCTCGCCGAAATAGACCGCATCCGTCGGCAGCGGCGCGTTCACCAGCGAGGACACCAGCGCGGCCGCCGCGGCGAGGTCCGCGGCCGGCTCCTGGATGCGCAGGCCGCCGGCGACATTGAGATAGACGTCATGTCCGGACAATTTGACCCCGCAATGCGCTTCCAGCACCGCGAGCACCATCGACAGCCGGCTCGGGTCCCAGCCGACCACGGCGCGGCGCGGGGTGCCGAGCGAGGTCGGTGCCACCAGCGCCTGCAGCTCGACCAGCACCGGGCGGGTGCCCTCGATGCCGGCGAAAACAGCCGTGCCGGGGCTGCCGAGTTCGCGTTCGGAGAGGAACAATTCCGAGGGGTTGGTGACCTCGCGCAGGCCAAGCCCGGTCATCTCGAACACGCCGATCTCGTCGGTCGCGCCAAAGCGGTTCTTCGCCGAGCGCAGAATACGGAACTGCTGCGAGCCTTCGCCCTCGAACGACAGCACCGCATCGACCATGTGCTCGACCACGCGGGGGCCGGCAATCTGGCCGTCCTTGGTCACATGCCCGACCAGGATGATCGTTGCCCCGGTTTTCTTGGCGAACCTAATCAGGGCCTGCGCCGAGGCGCGGACCTGGGTCACGGTGCCCGGCGCGGATTCGACGGTGTCGGTCCACATGGTCTGGATCGAATCGATCACGATCAGCCGCGGCACTGCGCCTTCCGAGAGCGTCGAGACGATGTCCTCGACCGAAGTTTCGGACGCCAGCTGCACCGGCGCGTCGGCGAGCCCGAGCCGCTCGGCCCGCAGCCGCACCTGGGCGACCGCCTCTTCGCCGGAGATATAGACCGCGCGATGGCCGGCGCGCGCCATCATGCTGGTGGCCTGGGTCAGCAGCGTGGATTTTCCGATGCCGGGATCGCCGCCCACCAAGAGCACCGAGCCGCGGACAAAGCCGCCGCCGGTGACGCGGTCGAGCTCGGCCATGCCCGACGACAGCCGCGGCGCGTCCTGGGTCTTGCCGGAGAGCGATTCCAGCGCGAACGTCCGTCCCTTGCGCTTGGAGCGGATCGAGACCGGCACCGAGCCCGTGGTGTCTTCCTCGGCCAGCGTGTTCCACTCGCCGCAGGAATCACACTTGCCCTGCCAGCGATTATACGCCGCGCCGCAGTTCTGGCAGACGAAGGAGAGGGTGGATTTGGCCATGAAGGGACTCGATTCCGCATCCTCTCAATAGCACGGATCACAAGGGGGCAATGCCCAAGGCATCGCCGTGCCCAAGCGTGTTTGGTCCGAGACCTGTTGGGATGGTCTATGTCGAACGCTGCTTGACGACCCGAACAGCGATTGCGGCGGCTGGCCATAGCTGCAGCCTGTAATGATCATCCCCATCCAGGCCGTTTGCCGACAGCGTGTCGAGTGCCCCATACGAGACGCGCACCCGATAGCTCCCCGGCGAGACCTCGATGCGTTTCGCGTCAGGGAAGTAATCGGTGCAACCGGCGATCACGATGCGCCCGGACGCGACATCCAGGCTGGCTTCGACGACGTGATCCCATTCAGAGGAATCGTCGTCCGGCTCGCCTTCGAGAATCTGCACAGCGACCGGAACGTCCATGTTTCGCACGGTGCCGATCCCGACCGTCCCGGGCGCTACCGCGAGCAATCGGTCGGTCGCTTCCTCTGTCCACGCCTCGGAAAGGTTGCCATCCGCAGGTTCATCCTGGATGTAGAATTGGAAATAGTCCGCAAACAGCGAGAGTTCGAAAGATTTCATGTTCAGCTTCGCCTGGATTAGTGCACCGCCGCCGACCACAGCAGCGACACGCCCGCCGCCAGCATGATGCCGTCCATGATCAGGCGGAACGCGTCCGGCTTCAGATGTAGCACGAAGCGTTTTGCGATGAAGGCGCCCGCCATCAGCGAGGCGCCGGCGATCAGGCCCTTGAATGCGATGTCAGGCGTCAGCGCGCCAAAGCGCTCGAACGTCACCGACTTGCTGACATAGAGCCCGAGCGAGCTTGCCGCTTCGGTGGCGAGGAACGCGCCCTTGCTGAGGCCGTAAAACAAAAACAGCGGCACGCTGAGCGGGCCGGTCGAGACCACGACGCCGGTGAGATAGCCGATCACGGCGCCGCCGATGGCGAGATGCCAGAGATTGGCCTTCAGCTCGTGCCGCGCCAGCCAGTGCCGTACCGGCACCATCGCGATCAGGAACACGCCGATCGCGATATCGACCGCATGCGAGGGCAACGCGAGCAGCGTCCGCGCGCCGAGCGCTGCGGCCGGAATGCCCGTGATCGAATAGGCCGCGCAGGCCCGCCAGTCGACCTCGCGCCACCAGGCGAGAATCCGCGACAGATTGGCCATCACGGCGGCGACCGCCATGATCGGCACCGCCTGCTTCGGCCCGTACTGATAGACCAGCACCGGCATCAGCATGATCGACGAGCCGGTGCCGACGATGCCGGAAATGGTGCCGGCGACCAGGCCGACGATGAGGACGAAGAGAAAACCCACCTGCGCACTCCGGGACGTGGTCCCGAGCTACGCTTGATGCGTGTCTCGAGAGCCGCGCTTCACTGTGACCCAATGGTTCGAAGCAGCGCAAGGCGCGTCTGAACCACAGACGAGCATCGTGAGGCGCGTCAGTACTTCGCGACGACCGGGCCGCCGAACCGGTAGTTGACCCGCACCGTCACCATGTCGACGTCCTGGCGGATGCGTTCGTCATGGTTGAGCGCGGCGATGAAAGCCGGATCGTAGGTCATGCGAACATTGTTGGTGCCCATGAACAGATGGTCGTATTCGACCGCCAGCGACCAGTTGCGCGCGATGCCATATTCGGCGCCGGCGCCGATCGCGCCGCCCCAGCGCGTCTCGTCGCCGCGATCGGCGATGAATCCGACCGGCACGCCGGGTCCAAATCCTGGCGTGATGAAGCTCTCGTAGCGATCGCGCACCACGGCCGCGCCGCCCTTTGCGTACAGCAGGAACGAACCCCAGGAATAGCCGACCTGTCCAGTGAACAGGCCGATGGCATCGATCCTCGAGCGGTTGGCGAAGCCCGCGAACAGCGGGGCGACGGACGGGTTCGAGCCGGAGAGGTCGGCCCAATTGCCCTGCGCTTCCACGCCGAACACCCAGGCCGCCTGCTGCCAGCGATAACCGATCTGGCCGCCGGCGGTCGCGCCAGAGGCCGTGTGGCAACCCTCGGGGCCGGCAAAATTCAGCACGCCGAGCGTCGGGTTGGTGATAGTGAACGGCACCACGTCCCAGCATTTCCGGCTCCAGCCGCCGCCGCCGTTGGCGCCGACATAGAAGCCGCTCCAGTCATAGGCGGTGGCGACGATCGGGACCGCCTTGGTGTAGGGGCGGGCGGCGAGGTCGGCTGCGGACGCGCTGGCAATGCCAAGCATGAGCATCGACGCGGCGGCGAAATAGGACTTCATGTGCAGACCCAATGCATGAATCAAATCGGTGTGATTGTAGTCGATTTGCACCACCCCAGGCTGTACCCGGTCCGCCACATCCGCTGCGCATTCGCCCACATCGGGTGGCCTCGGCGGCCGTGCAAAAACTGCCCGTCGGGCAAATGCGAAGCTGCGTCCCCATCCACAACTGTCATCGCCCGGCTTGACCGGGCGATCCAGTACGCCGCGGCCCATCCGCTCAACTACGACTGTCTCTGGAATACTGGATCGCCCGGTCAAGCCGGGCGATGACACCGAACGAGCTGTTTGACAGGTTGAATCGAGAACATCCTGATCGTCGTCCTGGCCTTCGCCAGGACGACGTCAACAATGAGCATCCATCACTTCAACACCACCCACGCCGGCGCATGATCGCTGGCGCCTTCCTCGCCGCGGATGTCGCGGTCGACGCCGGCTTTCGCAAGTCGCGGCGCCACTTGGGGGCTGAGCAGCAGATGATCGAGCCGGAGGCCGGCATCGCGCGGCCAGCGGTTGCGCTTGTAGTCCCAGAAGGTGAACATCTGATCATCCGGATGCAGCGTGCGGATCGCGTCGCACCAGCCCTGATCGACCAGCGCCTTGAACGCGGCGCGGCTCTTTGGCTGGATCAGCGCGTCCTTGTCCCAGGAGCGGGTCGGATAGATGTCGAGAGGCGTCGGCGCGACGTTGTAGTCGCCGGCGAGCACCACGGGGACGTCCTGCTTGAGCAGCTTGGCGGCGTGGGCGCGCAGCCGCCTGAACCAGGCGAGCTTGTAATCGAATTTCGGTCCGGGCTGCGGATTGCCGTTCGGCAAATAGAGGCTGGTGACGACGATGCCGCGCACTGCGGCCTCGATGTAGCGTGCCTCACGGTCGTCGCGGTCGCCAGGCAGGGCGGTGCGGATCAGGACCGGCTCCGCCTTGCGCGCCAGGATGGCGACGCCGTTCCAGGTCTTCTGTCCCTGCCACACCGCCCCGTAGCCGGCCTTCTCGATCGCCGCAGCAGGAAACTCTGCGTCGCTTGTCTTGAGCTCCTGCAGGCTGACGACGTCAGGTCTGGCCGACTTCAGCCAGCGCAACAGGTTCGGTAGCCGGCGATTGATGTTGTTGATGTTGAAGGTCGCGATCTTCATGCGTGCAGCCGATCGCGCCGATCGATCGCGTCAAGCGGATGGCGGGGTCGGTTCGGCGGGCAGCGGTGGCGGCGCGGCCGGTGCTGCTGTCGGCAAGGCCGGAGGCCCCACGGGCGTGGCGGGTGCAGCGGCCTCGCTCTTCTCGGCGGCAGCTGGCTCGCTCTTCTCGGCTGTGGCGTCGCTTCGCGCGGCGACGGCGTCGCCGCCCTTGTAGATGCGCACGAAGCGGCGGCCGAGGCTGGTCAGCACCTCATAGCCGATGGTGCCGAAATGATGCGCGACCTCGTCGACCGTGATGCCTTCGCCGATCAGCGTCACCATGTGGCCGCGCCGCACGGCATTCTTGTCGAGGTCGGTGACGTCGACCGCGATCAGGTCCATCGAGACGCGGCCGGCGATCGGGCAGCGCTTGCCGGCGACCACGACCTCGGCGCCGCGGGTGCCGTCATTGGCGCTGGCGGCGCGGAAATAGCCGTCGGCATAGCCGGCGGAGACGATCGCAAGCCGGGTCGGCCGGCGCGCGGTCCAGGTGCCGCCATAGCCGACGGTCTCGCCGCGATCGATGTTGCGGATCTGTACGATGCGTGCCTTGAGGTCGACCACAGGCTGCATCGGGTTGTCGGCCTCGGGCGTCGGATTGACGCCATAGAGCGCGCAGCCCGGCCGCACCATCTCGAACTGGAACGGGGCGCCGAGGAACACGCCGGAGGAGTTGGCGAGCGACGCCGGCACGCCGGTGAACAGGCTCGCGATTTCGCGGAAGCTCGCAAGCTGCCTGGCGTTGGCAGGACTGTTGAGCAGTTCGGCGGAGGCGAGGTGGCTCATCACCAGCGTGATGCCGTGATCGCCGGCATTGATCCGCGGGATGATGCCCTGGGCCTCGCTGACGGTGAGCCCGAGCCGGTTCATGCCGGTGTCGATATGGATGGCGGCGCCGCCGGACCAGCCGGAGCGGCGGCAGAACACGTCCCATTCGGCGAGCTCGTTGAGATCGCCGATCACCGGCTTGCAGTCGATCCTGGCGTAGGCGTCGCCGGTGTTCTGGAAGAAGCCGCCCAGCGAATACACCGTGGCCTCGGGAACGGCCGCGCGCACCACGGCGGCCTCCTCGACGGTGGCGACGAAGAAGGTCTTGCAGCCGGCCTTGGCCAGCGCCCGCGAGACCTGCTCGGCGCCGCAGCCATAGGCGTTGGCCTTGACCACGGCGGCGCATTCGGCCGGGACTGCGGTCTTCTCGAGCTTGCGCCAGTTGGCGATGATGGCGTCGAGGTCGACGGTGAGGATACCGCTGGCGGTCGGATGGGCCGCCAGCAAACTGGCTTCGGGCGTCAGCTGCGATTTCGCGTCGGTCACGATGTTCATGCCGCATTTCTACGCGTCGCGCTTGCGGCGTTCAACCGCGTCAGAGCATCAATAGTGGCGATCCGGAACCTGACCGTCGGGTGCGAGGTCGCCGAAGCGCGTCACGCTGGCCTCGAAGTGCAGATCGACCGTGCCGGTCGGGCCGTGGCGTTGCTTGCCGATGATGACTTCGGCCTTGCCGTGGGCAAGGTCCATGTCCATCTGCCACTTCTCGTATTCCGGGGTACCCGCGCGCGGCTCCTTGTTGGCGAGGTAATATTCCTCGCGATACACGAAGATCACGACGTCGGCGTCTTGCTCGATCGAGCCGGATTCACGCAGGTCAGAGAGCTGCGGCCGCTTGTCTTCGCGGTTTTCGACCTGACGCGACAGCTGCGACAGCGCGATGATCGGGACGTTCAACTCCTTGGCCAGCGCCTTCAAATTGGTGGTGATCTCGGTGATTTCCTGCACGCGGTTGTCGTTGCCCTTCTTGCCCGAGCCCTGCAACAGCTGGATGTAGTCGATCACGATCAGGTCGAGACCCTTCTGACGCTTGAGCCGCCGCGCCCGCGCGGTGAGCTGCGAGATCGAGAGGCCGCCGGTTTCGTCGACGTAGAACGGCAGCGATTGCAACTCGATCGAGCAGTCGCGGATCTTCTCGAAATCGAGCTCGGAGATGCCGCCGCGGCGGATCGAGCTCGAGGGGATGCCGGAGCGCTCGGCGAGAATACGGGTGGCCAGCTGCTCGCCGCTCATTTCGCAGGAGAAGAAGCCGACCGCGCCGCCGTTGATCGCCTTGGTGGTACCGTCTGCCTGCACCTCGCCCTCATAGGCCCTGGCGACATTGTAGGCGATGTTGGTGGCGAGCGAGGTTTTGCCCATGCCGGGACGGCCGGCAAGGATGATGAGGTCGGAGGATTGCAAGCCGCCCATCTTGGCGTCGAGGTCGCGCAGGCCGGTCGAGATGCCGGACAATTTGCCGTCGCGCTGAAACGCCTTCGCCGCCATGTCGACGGCGACGGTGAGTGCCTGCGCGAAGCGCTGGAAGCCGCCATCGTAGCGGCCGGTTTCGGCGAGGCTGTAGAGCTGCCGTTCGGCATCCTCGATCTGCGCGCGCGGCGCGAAGTCGACCGGCGCGTCGAACGCGACGTTGACGATGTCTTCGCCGATCCGGATCAGGTCGCGGCGCAGGCTGAGATCATAGACGGTACGTCCGTAATCCTGCGCGTTGATGATGGTGGTCGCTTCGGCGGCGAGCCGCGCCAGGTATTGGCTGATCGTCATGCCGCCGATGTCGGTATCGGCCGGCAGGAACGTCTTCAGGGTCACGGGGGTCGCGACCTTGCCCATCCGGATCAGGGAACTGGCGGTCTCGTAGATCGTCTGGTGCAGCGGCTCGAAGAAATGCTTCGGCTCCAGGAAGTCGGAGACGCGGTAGAACGCGTCATTGTTGACCAGGATCGCGCCCAGAAGACTCTGTTCCGCTTCGATGTTGTGCGGCGCACTCCGATAGGTCGGGGACGCAGCGTCGGGCGCGAGCTTGTGGACGTTCGAATCAATCAAGGCCATGGACAAGCTTATTCTTCTGATTTCGTCGTTACTGCGATTTTCGGATGTGGGGCGGCGATCAAGCGCCAGCCCGGCACGAAGCGAAAGGACGGATGTGCCTTATGCACGATTCACACAACGCGATGTGTGAATCCGCCACGGCCGGATGCATTCCGCTTGACGGGGTTTTGCTCGAAACCGGGCGGAGCTCGGCCGATCTGTGATGTCGTTGGTAAAAATTCGACGCGGCCTGAACCTTTTGCCGGGCTGCCGCGCCCAATCGGAAGCGAAGTCGCTGCTGGCCCCGGTTCCTCAGACCAGAATGAGGAAAGCCAGTGCGATCAAGGCGGCCGCCACGCCGGTTGCGATCAGGGCGTAGTCGGTCACGAGGTCGCGCTGCGGGTCCAACATCGTCTGGTGCGTTTCTCGGGTCATTCCGGACCTCTACGACAGACCGGGACGGACCTCTGTGAAGCAGATCACACCTGGCGCACTTTCTTTGCGTCAGGTTCGCGGGAACGACCCGGCGGATTCCGGGTTGTATTCGCTCAGGGAAGATACGGGGACCATGGCTCACGAGTTTCAGACAGCGCGAATTCAGCCCGGTCGGGCAGGTGGCATGGACCGCCGCTGGCTGGCGGCGCTTGTCGAGGCCATGGAGCAGGCGGCGCGTCCGGAAGTTCGGGGTGTTCCCTGCGATGCCCGGCTGATCTCGGCGGCCGCGGCCCATCTGGCGCGTCCGGCCCCGACCTTCGCCCATTGCGGGTCCGCCTTCAGCCTGCGCAACTAGCAGCTGGCATTATTTCAGACTTACTCGCCGGCGAGTTGCAGCCGGGGCTTGGCGGCGCCGGCTTCCTCGAGCCGCAGCCGGGCTTCCTCGCGCCCGATATAGTCGCGGGTCATCGGGACCACGCCCTGGCGCTTGGTGAGCTGCAGCTGGAAGTTCATCATGTTCTGCACCCGGAACGACATCTCCGAGGCCGCCAGATAGAATTCCCACATCCGGGCAAAGCGCTCGTCGTAGAGCCGCACAGCTTCCTCGCGCCGCGCCATGAAGCGCTCGCGCCACGCCTTCAGCGTCTCGGCGTAGTGCAGGCGCAGGATCTCCATGTCGCAGATCAGCAAGCCGGCCTTTTCGATCGCCGGCATGACCTCGGAGAGCGCGGGAATGTAGCCGCCGGGGAAGATGTATTTGCGGATCCAGGGGCTCGTGACATCGGGCCCGGTCGAGCGGCCGATCGAATGCAGCATCATGACGCCGTCGTCGCTCAGGAGCTCGGCGCAGCGCTTGAAGAAGGTTTCATAGAAGGCGACGCCGACATGCTCGAACATGCCGACCGAGACGATGCGGTCGAACGGGCCGGGGATGTCGCGGTAGTCCTCAAGCAGGAAACGCGCCGAATGCGACAGGTTTCGCTCCGCCGCCCGGGCGTTGGAGATCTGCAGCTGCTCGGTCGACAGCGTGACGCCGGTGACGTCGGCGCCGCTCATCTCGGCGAGATAGAGCCCAAGCCCACCCCAGCCGGAACCGATGTCGAGGATGCGGTGGCCGGGCCTGATCAGGAGTTTTGCGGCGAGGTGGCGCTTCTTGGCGAGCTGGGCATCGTCCAGCGTCGCGTCCGCCGTCTCGAAATAGGCGCAGCTGTACTGCTTGTCCGCGTCAAGGAACAGGGAATAGAGGCGGCCGTCGAGATCGTAATGGCTGGCAACATTGCTCCTGGAGCGGCCGCGCACATTGATCTGCTGGGCGCGCCGTCCAAGGAAACGAACCCAGGCCTGCAGCCTGGCAAAGTTCGGCAACATGGCCGCCTGGCCCATCAGGACAGACAGCACCTCGGCGATGGTGCCTTGTTCCATCACGAACGTGCCGTCCATGAAGGCTTCGCCGAGATAGAGCTCGGGATCGACCAGGACGCGGACTTCAGCCCCTGGGGTCATGAAGCGCGCGGCAACGGGTTCGCCGGTGCCGTCACCGCAGGTGAATTGGGCGCCGCTCGCGGTCGTGAACGTGATCGAGCCGCGGCGGATGAAGCGCCCCAAGAAGAATCGCAACAATCGGTCCATCGAAACACCAACGGAACGGCAAGCTGCACACCGACACCACCGGAGCTGATCACTCCAATGTGTCCCCATCCTCAACATAGGCAGGGAATTAAAAGCCGCTATTGCGTTGTGGTCAAAGCCGATATTCCAAAATGTGACAATTGCGTGGATGCGTCATGCGCGCGCTTCCATTCGCGTGATAATCGGCTAAAAGGTCACCGCCGCGGCCGATCCATGAGGCGCAGGCGGCGATTTTTCCGGAATCTGGAGACTTAAGGAATGTTGAGCCGAGCCCTCAGTCTGGCGACGGTGACGCTTCTGATTGGCTGCCTGTCAGCCGTATCGGCGCAAGCGCAAAACCTCGAGGCCGGCAAAAGCCCCTCCCAGATCTTCGCAAACACCTGCACAGCCTGCCACAAGAGCCCGCGCGGCCTGCTGAAGACCGTGCCGGCCGGTTCACTGCCGGGTTTCCTGCGCCAGCACTACACGACGTCCAGCGACATGGCCGGAGTGCTTTCATCCTTTCTGATTTCGAACGGCGCCAACGACCCGCGCTACCAGGCCAAGGATCAGCCCAAGGGGGCCAAAGGCAGCAGGGAAGGCCGGCAGGAGGCGAACCAGTCGCCGGAGCAGCAGCCGCCCGAGCGTCCGTCGCGCCGCCAGCATCAGGGTGCTGCGCCGCAGGAAGGCGCCAAGGAAGCGTCGAAGCCCGACGCGGACGGTCTGACGCCGGCTCCAGGTGAAGGACGCCATCGCGGCAGGCGCATGGCGCGTCCGAGCGAGGCGCCCGACGGCGTCAAGCCGGACGACGGCCAGACCCCGCAGGCCGCGGGCGAAGGCAAGCCGTCGCGCCAGAAGCACGGCCGTCGCGGTAAGCCGGTCGACGAGCCGAAGTCCGACGAGGCGCCCAAGGGAGAGGCGAAGGGCGCGGCGACGGGCGACGAGCCCAAGGCCCAGACCGCCGTCAAGCACGAGGACAAGGGTGAGACCGAGAAGCCGGCGAAGCCCGCCAGCGAGCCTGACACAGCCAAGGTCGATGCGCCCAAGAGCAGCGGCGAGCCGGCCGCGGCGCGGCCCGATCCGGTTCCGCAGGTGACGCCGGTAGCACCCGCCGCTTCGTCATCACCCGAGCCCGCCGCAGCCGCGTCTCCCGCTCCGGTGCCCGCCGCGCCGCCGGTGACCGCGACGGCGCCGCCGCCACCACCGCCCCCGACGACGCCGGGCTCCGGTCCACCGGAAGCTCCGACCTCGAGGTAATTGCCAACGCCGGGCCGCGAGGTCCGGCGTTATCGTTTGACAGCCATTAGAGCAAAACTCTAGAGTAATGATCTAGTCAGGGGGAAGACAGGTTGACCACGGCGCGCGAAGATCTGCTGGCGGCGGGACTGGCGGTGTTCGACCGCGACGGTTTCGAGGGCGCGACGGTGGCCGAGATTCGGTCCCGGGCGCGCGCCTCTAACGGCAGCTTCTTCCATTTCTTCGCCTCGAAGAAGGAGCTCGCCGGAACCCTGTTCCTGGAGATCCTGCAGGCCTATCACGCCGCGATCATCACCTCGATCGACGCCACATGCGGCGCCGCCGAGGGCGTTGCGCGGCTGATCCACGCCCATCTCGATTGGGTCGTGACCTTCAGGCGCGAGGCGCGCTTCCTGTTCGAGATTTCGCGCAGCGAGTGGGGCGAGGAGGTGCGCGGCGCACAGCGCACCGAGAATTCGCGGCTCACTGACGGCATCGAGCGCTGGCGCGCGCCGCTGCTCGCGCGCGGCGAGTTGCTGCCGATGAGCGCTGTGCTGTTCTTCAGTCAGATCATCGGGCCGGCGCAGATCTTCTGCCGCGCCTATCTGTCGGGCCGCCATCAGAGCGATCCGCGCGAACAGGTCGAGACGCTGATCGCCTGCGCGATCCGCGCGGTGGTGGCGCGGGGGGCGTCGGAGCGAGCAGGAGAAACGTCATGAGCGAGACCGATCCGGACTTTGCGCCGATCGCAACGCGGATTCGCGACAATGTCGGCCGTCAGGGATTCATGGGGCTGGTTGGTGCTGAAGTGGCCGAGCTGTCGCGCGGCGCGTGCACGCTCGCGGTCGACCGGCGGCCGGAGCTATTGCAGCAGCACGGCCTGTTTCATGGCGGGGTGACGGCGTTCCTGGTCGACAACGCCACCACGATCGCGGCGGCGACGTCACGCGGCCAGCCGGCGCTGACGGCGGAGTACAAGCTCAACCTGCTGTCGCCGGCGTCGGGCGATCGGCTGATCTGCCGGGCGCGGGTGATCAAGCCGGGACGTCAGGTCGCCGTCGTTGCAGCCGACGTGTTCTGCATCATCGACGGCAAGGAGAAGCACACCGCGACAGCACTGGCGTCAATTGCGATGCTTGACGACAAGGCGGCCGCACGAATCCAAAGCCCGGCCTGATGGGGCCGGGCTTCAGTCGGTGGAGTGATGAAGAGAAGCTTACTTCTCTTCGGCAGCCGGGGCCGGCTCGGCTTCGTCGTGCTGGGCTTCCGGATCGAAGAACTCGCCAGCGGCGGCGATCGCCTCGGCGGCAGCGTCCTGGTCTTCCTGGCGGGTCGAGATGTCCTCGCCGCGCTTGATCCGATCGGCCTCTTCGGCGGAGCGGGCGACCGTCACGGTGACGCTGGTCTCGACCTCGGGGTGAACCGCGATCGTCACTTTCTGCTGGCCGATCGTCTTGATCGGCGAGTCGAGCCAGACCTGCGGACGGGCAACCGTGACGCCGTCGGCGGCCAGCGCAACGACGATGTCGCGCACCGTGACCGAGCCGAACAGCTGGCCGGATTCGGAGGCCTGGCGGATGATGACGATGTCGCGGCCGTCGATCTTCTCGGCGACCACGGCGGCTTCGCCCTTGGCCTTGATGTTGTTGGCCTCGAGCTCGGCCTTCATGCCGTCATACTTGGCGCGGTTCGCGTCGGTGGCGCGCAGCGCCTTGCCGCGCTTCAGCAAGAAGTTGCGGGCGAACCCGTCCTTGACGCGCACGACTTCGCCCATCTGGCCAAGCTTGGCGACGCGTTCGAGCAGAATGACTTCCATTTTCGTTCTCCTTTGAGATGCAAAGTATCGGGTTGAAGTGGTTGGATCGAATGTCACGCCACCGGCAAAGGCGGCGGTCTTGTTTGCAGATAGCGCTGGCGCAGTCCGAACACGGCGTCGGCGATGCCGAGTGCGGCCATCACGAGGATCAGTCCGCTGAAAACGAACATGACGGCATAGACGCAAACGAGCCACAGGGTGCGGTTGCTGGCCGACAGGGTCAGGACATGCAGGACGGCAAAGCCGACGAGCGCGTAGGCGAACAGCAACGCGGTCGCGACCGCCTTTGCCAGCATTGCGAACGTGCCGCCGACAAAGCAGAACGCGACGGCGGCGGCCAGGATCGCGAGCGTGACCGGCGGCAGCGCGGTGCTTCGCAGGTCCGGCCATGGCCGATGCAGGCGTCCGGATGTCAGTGCGACTTTCGCCGCCAGCCACAGGTTCAGCGTGAACATCATCGTCACGCTCACCGGCAGCGCCAGCGGGGCAAGGAACACGAACAGCCTCGCGAGCTGATCGATTTGCTCGGCCGTCATATTGCCGTCGGTCTGGCGCATCATCTCGCGCAGGCCCTGCCGGATGGTCTCGGCGATGGCGTCGACGTCTGCACCGAACGACAGCAGGATGCCCGCCGTCGTGAGGACCGCTATGGCCACGATCCAGATCAGGATGCGACCGACCGGATACCATTCGAGATTGGCGGCGCTGCCCGCGGCCGCTGTGGTCGCGCCCGGGCGTCCGAGCATGGCGAGATGGCCGAGCCACCAGGCCGGCAATGCGACCCCGATTGCGAAGCCGACGCCGTGGGACAGTCCGAGGAGGGTTATCAGCGCGGCGGTCGCGATGATGCCGCTGAACACAGCGGCAAGCGGACCCCAGCCGAGCGCCACCACCATGAGCGGCAGCGGAGCAAAATAGGCGAGCAGCAACGAGACCGCCGCGCCCGAAACGATCGAGGCGAACATCAGCGCCGACGCGGCGCCGGCTGCAAGTGCAACGATGAGTATCGCGATCATCAGCTGTCCCGCTCCTTTCGAGCGGTTAGAGGCACTCTGTCGAGAACCCCAACCATCGGCGACCGGACGACCCGGAAGCCTTATGAGAATAAGCGGCCGGCGGCGCGTGCCGCCGGCCGGAAACGTTTACCTGATAACGTAGGGCAGCAAGCCGAGGAAACGCGCGCGCTTGATGGCGCGGGCGAGCTCACGCTGCTTCTTGGCGGACACCGCCGTGATGCGGCTCGGCACGATCTTGCCGCGCTCGGAGACGTAACGCATCAACAGCTTGGAATCCTTGTAGTCGATCTTCGGCGCGTTCGCGCCCGTGAACGGGCAGGACTTGCGGCGACGGAAAAACGGACGGCGGGCACCAGCATCAGCCATGATTCATTACTCCTCGGTCGCAGCTTCTTCTTCGCGCGGACGGCGCGGGCCACGGTCGCCACGGAAACCACCCTCGCGGTCGCCACGGAAGCCGCCTTCGCGGTCGCCGCGGAAGCCACCGCCGCGGTCATCGCGCTCGCGGTCACGGTCGGCCTTGCGCATCATCGCGGACGGGCCTTCCTCGTGCTCTTCGACGCGCACGGTGAGATAGCGGATGACGTCTTCGTTGATCCGCTCCTGACGCTCGATCTCGGTGACGACAGCCGA
The DNA here is from genome assembly GCF_036923295.1 of Bradyrhizobium sp. 26S5. Lineage (NCBI taxonomy): Bacteria > Pseudomonadati > Pseudomonadota > Alphaproteobacteria > Hyphomicrobiales > Nitrobacteraceae > Bradyrhizobium > Bradyrhizobium sp. 26S5. The sequence continues at coordinate 4,336,228 of NZ_CP145948.1, forward strand.
CGGTGCGTCGATGTTCATCAGCACGAAATGCGCCTTGCGGTTCTTGTTCATGCGGTAGGTGAGGGAGCGCACGCCCCAGCTCTCGGTCTTGGTGACCTTGCCGCCGCCCTGTTCGACGATGCCCGTCATCTGGGCCGTCAGTTCATCCACCTGCTGGGTGCTCGCATCCTGACGCGCGAGAAAAACATGCTCATAAAGAGGCATGGTTGTCCTTTCCTGTGTTGGCGCGGGTTTCCGGCGACAAGCCCTTCGAGACCTTCGGAAAGGACTCGAGCTGCTCAGAAGGCGGGAGCACGGGACGACGGGCCGACTGGCCCTGCCACATCAAAATCAACGGGTGAATTTGCTGAGACCGTCCGTTCAGCTCCCGGCCGGAGCCCACGAATGGGGCGCTTTATACGGATTTTGGCCGCGAAGGCAAGGGTTGTCGTCCCTGGGATTTCGCGACGAGGCCGGGCCTCTCCGGCGCTCCATAGCCCACTTTCGCGGATCCTTGTTGATTTCTTTGTTTGTATATCATACAAATATCTCCGGGAGGACGATCAATGGGTTCGGAGACCGCCAGCGGCATGTCCGCGTCCGATCCGAAGCACGCCGTCCGCGCGACACGGTCGGCGGGGCGCAAGATGCGCTCGCTGCTGCTCGATGCCGCCAGCCGCCTGTTCAAGGAGCGCGGGGTCTCGGGCACGTCGATCTCCGATATCGCCGCAGCCGCCGACGCCTTTCCGAGCCAGATCACTTACTACTTCCGCACCAAGGAGGCGCTGTTCGTCGAAGCCGCCAGCCGCGACATGCTTTATCTGGCGCGCGCGACCGAGCAGGCTGCGCTGCAGGCACAGACGCCGCGGGAGTACACGCACGCTTTGGCCGAGACCGTGACGGCAACCGACACGGTCGCCTTCTTCGCCGAGGCTTTGACGCTCACGCGGCGTCGCCAGGATCTCGCGCCGCTGGTCGAGCGCACCATCGAACGTCTGCACAGCGAAGGGGCGCGCGCCTATGCGGGCCAGGTCGAGCGGCACGGCTGGCGCTCGCTGCGCGCCCCCGAGGAGAGCTCGCGGCGCTTCTGGGCGATTGCGATCGGCGTGATCGTCGAAGGCTTTGCCATGGGCCGCGGCTCCGAGGAGATGTGCCGCGAATTGCTGCGCGCGCTCGGCGAGCAGGCGACCGCAACATCGACGTCGGCCAATGATGGATCGCGCCTGCGCCTGGTCGGCGATCGCGACAATTCACCCTCCACGGACGGGGAGACCAGCTCATGACCGCGCTTCGCATGCGTGCCCGCGATTTTCTCACCGAAGACGAACTGGTGGCGGTCCGTGAGCGCACCACGTGGAAGGGCGTCGCGCTGATCGCGCATGCCTGGGCCTTGATCCTGGGGGCGATCGCGATGGTCGCATGGTGGCCCAATCCGCTGACCTATCTGCTTGCGGTCGCGATCATCGGCTCGCGGCAGCTAGGGCTTGCGATCCTGATGCATGACGGCGCGCATGGCTGTCTCTCGGCGGACGAGAAGACCAATCTCATGCTGAGCCAATGGTTCTGCGCCTATCCGATCTTCGCCGAAACCCGCGGCTATCGCCGCTATCATTTGCAGCATCATGCGCGGACACAGCAGGAGGACGATCCGGATCTCGTGCTGTCGGCGCCGTTTCCGATCACGCGGATGAGCTATCGCCGGAAATTCTTCCGCGATATCACCGGGCAGACCGGCTACCAGCAGCGCAAGGCGCAACTGCTCAATGCACTCGGGCCGAAGGACTGGCCGTTGTCGCAGCGTGCCGCGAACTTCTGGGACAAGCTCGGGCCGCAATGCGTCACCAACGCGCTGCTGTTCGCAGGCCTTGCCGCCGCCGGCGTGTGGTGGGCCTATCCGCTGTTGTGGCTGGTGCCGCTCTTCACCTGGATGATGGTGATCACGCGGATCCGCAACATCGCCGAACATGCCGTCGTGCCCGACAGCACCGATCCCCTGCGCAACACCCGCACCACGCGCGCCAATGTCCTCGAGCGGCTGTTCATCGCGCCATACTACGTGAACTATCACCTCGAGCATCATCTGCTGTTCTACGTGCCCTGTTACAACCTGCCGCGCGTCCACCGCATCCTGAGCGGAAGCCGCTATGCCGGCCGGATGGAGGTGCAGCCGGGCTACGCCGCCGTGCTGCGGCTTGCGACGGCCAGGCCCGCCCACGAGGATCGTCCGGGGCAACTGGTCAACAGCGCGCGCCGGGCGCAGGCCGGCGCCAAGGTTAACGCCGACCAGAATGCCGGTGGGTTCTAGCCGGAAGCCCGTCCGGCATCCCCAGGGTTCCGTGCGCGCGGCTTGACATCGCGCCCCCCATCAGTGTCTTACGGCCCGGTCCAGGGCTGGGGTGCACGGCAGGGCCCGGACCCGCTGTGGCGCGTTTCGCGCGACGCGGATACCGTTTCCCCTGCGGCGGGCGCAAGGCGCCTGCGCGGGGATCACGCTCAACAAGGTGGGGATCGCCGATGACGGCAGCATTTACGTTTCCCGGGCAGGGCTCGCAGGCGGTTGGCATGGGCAAGGCCCTGGCCGACGCCTTTCCGGTCGCCAAAGCGGTGTTCGACGAGGTCGATTCCGCCCTGGGCGAGAAGCTGACCGCGATCATCTGGGATGGTCCGGGCGAGACTTTGCAACTGACGGAAAATGCCCAGCCGGCCCTGATGGCGGTCTCGATCGCCACCCTGCGCGTGCTCGAGAGCGAAGCCGGCTTCTCGGTCGGCCGCAACGCGGCCTTTGTCGCCGGGCACTCGCTCGGCGAGTATTCGGCGCTGGCCGCCGCCGGCAGCCTGACCGTCAGCGACACCGCGCGGCTGCTGCGCACCCGTGGGCTCGCGATGCAGAAGGCGGTGCCGGTCGGCGCCGGCGCGATGGCCGCGCTGCTCGGCCTCGACTACGAGGCGGCTGTGGCGGTCGCCAATGAGGCGGCGCAGGGCCAGGTCTGCCAGGCCGCCAACGACAATGGCGGCGGCCAGGTGGTGGTCTCCGGCGACAAGGCAGCGGTCGACCGCGCCGTCGAGATCGCCAAGACCAAGGGGGCAAAGCGCGCCATGCTGCTGCCGGTGTCGGCGCCGTTCCACTGCAAGCTGATGCAGCCGGCGGCCGATGCGATGGCCGAGGCGCTGTCCGGCGTCACCATCAAGGCGCCTGCCGCGCCGCTGGTCTCCAACGTGCTGGCCTCGGCGATCACCGATCCCGACGAGATCCGCCGCCGCCTGGTCGAACAGGTCACGGGGACGGTTCGCTGGCGCGAGTCGGTCGCCTATATGGCAGGGCAGGGCGTGACGCGCTTCTTCGAGATCGGCGCCGGCAAGGTGCTGAGCGGCCTCGTCAAGCGCATCGCCGATGGCGCGGTCGGCGTGTCCGTCGGCGGCCCGAACGATATTGCTGCGGCCAAGGACGCGCTCGCAGCTTCGGCTTGAAGCAGCCGGAAGGAGAATTCGATGTTTGATCTGACTGGCAAGACGGCGCTCGTCACGGGCGCAACCGGCGGCATCGGCGGCGCGATCGCCCAGGCGCTGCACGCGCAGGGCGCGACGGTCGCGATTTCGGGGACGCGGCGCGAGGTGCTGGACGGCTTTGCGGCCAAGCTCGGCGAGCGCGTTCACGTGCTGCCGTGCAATCTCTCCAGCAAGGATGATGTCGAGGACTTGGTGCCGGCAGCGGAAGCTGCGATGGGCCAGGTCGACATCCTGATCGCGAACGCCGGCATCACCCGCGACAATCTGTTCGTGCAGTTGCGCGACGAGGATTGGGACGACGTGATTGCGGTCAACCTGACCGCGACATTCCGCCTCGCGCGCGCGGCGACCAAATTGATGATGCGCAAGCGCTTCGGCCGCATCATCGCGATCACCTCGATCGTCGGCGTCACCGGCAATCCGGGGCAGGGCAACTACACCGCCTCGAAGGCCGGCATCATCGGCCTGATCAAGACGCTCGGTGCCGAATACGCCAAGCGCGGCGTGACCGCCAACTGCATCGCGCCGGGCTTCATCAAGACGCCGATGACCGATGCGCTCAACGACAAGCAGCGCGAAACCATCCTGGCGAAGGTTCCTGCGGCGCGGCTTGGAACGCCCGAGGACATCGCTGCGGCGGCGGTCTATCTGGCCTCGAACGAGGCTGCCTACGTCACCGGACAGACCATTCACGTCAACGGCGGGATGGCTATGATTTGAGCTGCTTACTGGCTCTCGCAATGCGGCGAAAAGCCGTTTTCGGGAGCCGGTTCAGGCGTGTAGTCAAGGCTTGGGAAGTATGATAGCTGAACCCCCCATGGATGGGCAAAGAACGCCATTGCAGGATTTTGAAACCCTGTATATTGGCGTGGCGACGCCTGCCGTTCGCCGGGGCTTTAGTCGGCTACGACCGGGCCGAATCAAGACTATGCGCGACTGAGTAATCGAGACGACCACGATGGCTCGTATCGTCTTGGGGTCGGGTCCAATGGAACAACGAGGTTGAACGATGAGTGAGATTGGCGAGCGGGTTAAGAAGATTGTGGTCGAGCACCTTGGTGTCGAACCCGAGAAGGTGGTCGATGGCGCGAGCTTCATCGATGACCTCGGCGCCGACAGCCTCGACACGGTCGAGCTCGTGATGGCCTTCGAAGAAGAATTCGGTTGCGAGATTCCCGACGACGCGGCGGAGACGATTCTCACCGTCGGCGACGCGACCAAGTTTCTTGAGAAGAACGCGAAGAGCTGACGCCGATCGCGGAGTTGATGGGGCCGGACGGACCGCGGTTGAGCGGTCCCCCGGTTTCTTACTATTAGCCGCCCATTGCTGGCCGGAGGCGTGGAAATGAGACGGGTTGTCGTCACGGGGCTGGGCATGCTTACACCGCTCGGCTGCGGCGTTGACGCAACCTGGACGCGCATCTTGGCCGGCGAGAGCGGCGGCAAGAAGATCGACACGTTCGAAGTGTCCGACCTGCCGAGCCAGGTCGCCTGCTACATTCCGCGCGGCGACGGCTCCAACGGCACCTTCAATCCCGATCAGTGGATGGAGCCGAAGGACCAGCGCAAGGTCGATGACTTCATCCTCTACGCGATGTGCGCCGCCAGGCAGGCGCTTGACGATGCCAACTGGCATCCGAAGTCCGATGAGGACCAGTTCGCCACCGGCACGATGATCGGCTCCGGCATCGGCGGCCTCACGGGCATCGCCGAAACTGCGGTGCTGCTGAAGGAGCGTGGACCGCGCAGGGTCTCTCCCTTCTTCATTCCGGGCCGCCTGATCAATCTGGCGTCCGGCTACGTCTCGATCGAGCACGGCCTGAAGGGGCCCAATCATGCGGTCGTCACGGCGTGCTCGACCGGTGCGCATGCGGTCGGCGACGCGGCGCGGCTGATCGCGCTCGGCGATGCCGACGTGATGCTCGCGGGCGGCGCCGAATCGCCGATCTCCCGCATCGGCATCGCCGGCTTCTGCGCGGCGCGCGCGCTGTCCACCGGCTTCAACGATACCCCGCAAAAGGCATCGCGGCCGTACGACAAGGATCGCGACGGCTTTGTGATGGGCGAGGGCGCCGGCGTCCTCGTGCTCGAGGAATACGAGCATGCCAGGCAGCGCGGCGCGAAGATCTACGCCGAGGTCACCGGCTACGGCCTGTCGGGCGATGCCTTTCACATCACCTCGCCGCCGCCGGACGGCAATGGCGGCTTCCGCAGCATGAGCATGGCGCTGAAGCGCGCCGGCCTCGCGGCATCCGATCTCGACTACATCAATGCGCATGGCACCTCGACGCAGGTCGGCGACGAGATCGAGCTCGGCGCGGTCGAGCGCCTGCTCGGCAATGCGGCCTCGAAGGTTTCGATGTCGTCGACCAAGTCCGCGACCGGACATCTGCTGGGAGCGGCCGGCGCGATCGAGGCGATCTTCGCGGTGCTTGCGATTCGCGACAATGTGGTGCCGCCGACCATCAATCTCGACAACCCGTCGGTGCAAACGGCGATCGATCTTGTGCCACATACGTCGCGCAAGCGTGACGTGAATGTGGCGCTCTCCAATTCCTTCGGTTTCGGCGGCACCAACGCCTCCGTGATCGTGCAGCGCGTGACCAATTAGTAGGTCTTTAGAATTAGTCCACCGTTTTGCCGTATTCCGCGGTGACTCCTAATAGCGGGCGTATGCTATTGGCAGGGCAGGGGTTTGTCCGGCCACGATTCAACCGGCAGGATATTGGTTTGCATCGATGAGTGAGAGGCCGCCCATTTCACCGAGGAGTCCACGTGCCGCGCTGGAGCCCGAACAGGTTCCGCCGCCGCCCAAGCGCTCGGATCGTGCCCGCAATCCCTTCGTCATCGTCGGCAATGCCATCTTCACCATCCTGATCATCCTGATGATCGGCGCCGGAGCGACGTATTACTACGGCAGGCAAACGCTGGAATCGCCGGGGCCGCTGCAGGAAGACAAGATCGTCAACATCCCCGCGCGCGCCGGCAAGCGTGACATCGCCGACGTGCTCTCGCGCGAGGGCGTGATCAACGTCAACCCGTGGATCTTCATCGGCAGCGTGTTTGCACTGAAGGCGAGCTCCGATCTCAAGCCCGGCGAATACTCGTTCCAGAAGAACGCCAGCCTGCGCGACGTCATTGCCACCATCGTCGACGGCAAGGTGGTGCAGCACGCCATCACGATTCCCGAAGGCCTCACTTCGGAGCAGATCGTGACGCGGCTCACCGACAACGACATCTTCACCGGCTCGGTGCGCGAGATTCCGCGCGAGGGCACGTTGCTGCCGGAGACCTACAAATTCCCGCGCGGCACCACGCGCGATCAGGTGATCCAGCGCCTGCAGCAGGCGCAGAAGCGCGTGCTTGCCGAAATATGGGAACGCCGCAACACCGACACGCCGCTGAAATCGCCGGACCAGCTGGTGACGCTGGCCTCGATCGTCGAGAAGGAAACCGGCCGCTCCGACGAGCGCAGCCGCGTCGCCGCCGTGTTCGTCAATCGCATGCGCCAGAAGATGAAGCTGCAGTCCGATCCGACCATCATCTACGGATTGGTGGGCGGCAAGGGCACGCTGGGGCGCCCGATCAAGCGCAGCGAGATCACGCAGCCGTCGCCCTACAACACCTATGTGATCGACGGCCTGCCGCCCGGACCGATCGCCAATCCCGGCCGTGCCTCGCTGGAGGCAACCGCCAATCCGGCGCGCACCCGCGACCTGTTCTTCGTCGCCGACGGAACTGGCGGCCACGCCTTTACCGAGACCTACGACCAACACGCGAAGAACGTCGCCAAGCTGCGCGCCTCGGAGAAGCAGATCCAGAACGACACCGTCGAGCCCGCGGATGATCCGGCGCCGGCTGCCGCGGCGCCGGGCGCAGCCGACAACAATCCCACGGCGGCCACGCCGCCGAAGCCCACCAATCAGAAGAAGCCGCCGCGCAGCGGTCGCCAGGGCGCAGCCCAGCAGACCAATTCGCCGCCCGTCGTGCAGCGCTAAGGCGCGATGCAATCGGGCTGTATCGTCATCGCGCTTTAGCTTCTTGTTTGGGCATGATCTTTCCGGAAAACCGCTGCACGCTTTTCCGGATCATGCCCTAGCTCTGCATTTTCCGGGGGTGGACGTAATTCCACTTTCACGGAATCCGTTTTAAGGTCGCACCGGCTCCCCCCGAGTCTCGTTAGGCTCCGGGTGAGTGCCATATCCTTCTGTTGGAGAGTTTCACGCGATGGCGCTGTCGAGCATGACTGGCTTTGCCCGAAGCCATGGCGGAAGCGGTCCCTACACGTTCGAATGGGAGCTGAAATCGGTCAACGCCAAGGGCTTTGACCTGCGGTTGCGGCTGCCGCCGGGCTGGGACGAACTGGAAGCCCTCGCCAAGAAGCGCGCCGGCGAGCTGCTGTCGCGCGGCACGGTCTACGCCAATCTTACCGTCAAGCGCACCGATGCAGCGCAGACCATCCGCATCAACGAGGACGTGCTGGCCGCCGTCGTGAAGGTCGCAGGTGAGCTCGCGCAGCGGATCGACGCGGTGGCGCCGAGCATCGATGGGCTGCTCGGCATCAAGGGCGTCATCGAGGTGGTCGAGCCTGACAGCAACGAGGACGAGGACAAGGCGGCACGCGAGGCGGCGGCGAAGGCCTTCGAACAGGCGCTTAGCAGCCTCGTCGAGATGCGCCGCCGCGAAGGCGATGCGCTGGGCGCGATCCTGATGCAGCGGATGGACGAGATCGAGCGGCTCGCCAGGCGCGCGGAGGCGGCGCCCGGCCGCAAGCCCGACGCGATCAAGGCGCGGCTTGCCGAACAGATCGCAGCGCTGCTGGAGACCTCCGATCGCTTCGATGCCGACCGGCTGAGCCAGGAGGCGATCCTGATCGCCACCAAGGCCGATATCCGCGAGGAGCTCGACCGCATCGCCTCGCATATCGCCCAGGCGCGCGAGATGATCGGCAAGGGCGGCCCGGTGGGACGGCGGCTCGACTTCCTCGCCCAGGAGTTCAATCGCGAGGTCAACACCGTCTGCTCGAAATCGAACGACGTCGAATTGACCAATACCGGACTTGAGATGAAGAACGTGGTCGAGCAGTTCCGCGAACAGGTCCAGAATCTGGAGTGAATGATGACGGCGCAGGGTTTTGACGGCGTTGAGCGGCGCGGACTGATGTTCGTCCTGTCGTCGCCCTCGGGCGCCGGCAAGACGACGCTGTCGCGCATGCTGATCGAACGCATGCCGGATCTGAAAATGTCGGTGTCGGCGACCACGCGCGCGAAACGGCCGGGCGAGGTCGAGGGCCGCGACTACTTCTTCGTCGACAAGGCGAAGTTCGAGACGATGGCCAAGCAGGGCGAGCTCTTGGAATGGGCCACCGTGTTCGATAATCGCTACGGCACGCCACGCGCGCCGGTCGAGGCGGCGCTCGCGGCCGGCCAGGACGTGCTGTTCGACATCGATTGGCAGGGCACCCAGCAGTTGCGCGAGAAGGCGCGCGCCGACGTGGTCAGCGTCTTCATCCTGCCGCCGTCAGCCGCCGATCTCGAGAAGCGGCTGCATACCCGTGCGCAGGACTCGGAGGAGGTCATCCGCGGGCGGATGAACCGCGCCACCCATGAGCTGAGCCACTGGGCGGAGTACGATTACATCGTCGTCAACCAGAACGTCGACCACGCGTTCGCCGAGGTGCAATCGATCCTGAAGGCCGAGCGTCTCAAGCGCGAGCGCCGCACCGGCCTCACCGAATTCGTGCGCGGCCTGCAGCGTCAGCTCGAGAAGTAGCTGACCGCGATCGTGATGCGATCGCGGGGATCGCATCACGTCTCATACCCTGTTCAAGCGCGCTCTAGTTCGCCGCGCTGCGCGCCAGCCGCTGCAGCATGGCTGCGATCTGCTGGTTGTCCTGCTCCCTTTGATCCAGATCGCGCGCGGTCTCGCGGCGCGCAACCGGCGTCTCGGTACGACGCGCAGCAGGCGTCTCGGCGCGGCGCGGCACCGGTGTCTCGGAGCGGCGCGGCGCCGCCTCGGACAGGCGCAGCGGGCGGTCCCGGCCGACCACGGACATCGGTGGTGCCGGCTCGGTGTGGAGTGAATCCCAGGGTGCGCGCCACTCTTCCTTGATCTCGTAAGGCGGCGTCCGCGTGCGCGTCAGACCGAACACCAACGCGCTGACGAGGCCGGCCAGCGCCAGGGCGCCGACCATCACGATCAGCAGCATCTGGGTCGAGGACGACGATTTCTCCGCGGGCGCCTCGGCCGCGGCAGAGGCGGCAGGAGCTGTCGCGGCCGCCTGTTGCGGCGCTGTATCCGCCTGCGCGACCACGGTCGGCTGGTCTGCGGTGTGCCGGGTTCCGTTGGTTCCGGCCATGCTCGACGCGTCCAGCCATCTCGTATTCACGGCCGACGGCTGGGCAGTCGGGTCGGGCGGCGCAGCAGACGCCGCCGGATCGGTTGCCGCCGTGCTGCCGGCCTGGCCTGCAGGGCCCGCGACAGGCGCGGCAGCAGCCTGCGGCGAGGGCCACTCGGCATGCGCATCGGAGACCGATTTGCGCATTGCCGGCTGTGGCGCCGGCTTGCTCGGTGGCGGCGCCGCGTCGGCCGTCGCCGTGTCGGGCGCGGCGGCCGGCTGCTGCTGCGTGGTCGCGGTCTTGGCAGCCTTGTTCTTGGCCTCACCGAGATACCAGCACTTCTTCTTCGTGCGGTCGAGATGGTAGAACCAGTGGCTTCCCGCAGGCGCGGTTGCCTTGGGAGCGGACAGACAGGTGTCCGCCGTATTCGCCGTATTGGTGCTCGCCGTATTGGCGGCCGTCTGGGCCATGGCGCTGAAGCTGGCGCCGGCCAGGATGCTGGCGGCAAGCGCCGCAGCGAATTTCGCTGAACGATTTGACATACGCGTCCCCGGTATTCTTTTTTACGCAAACGCTGGTGACGCCAATCTCGGTAAAGAGTTGGGTCGCAATGCGCCGCAAATCCGGAGCGGGTAGGGCTTAATTGCGGCTTGCGGCGCCCCGCAATTGCGGCGCGCCGGTGGTCAGAAATCGTGCTGGTTCGGTCAGGGAACGGCCTACCGCTTTGACGCGGTCCAGTGGCCCTTGCATCCGTCAGATCGCACGAACGAGCCGGAACCGCTGCGGCCCGAGAAACGGCCCGAGCTGGTCCAGCTCAAGCCTCCGGCGGATCCGCTTCCCGTCGTGGACCCATTGGGGCTGACACGTCCGGAACTCAGCTCTCCCGAAATGCTGCCGCCTGAGATCACCAGCCGTTCGGTACTGGAGCCGCAAGGCGACCCCTCGGCGACAACCACCCACGAACCATCGAAATTGCCGCCACCGCCGCCCTCGCTGCCGGCTTTGCGCGTTGCGCGGCGCGGCGCCTCCGAGCTTCGTGCAGGCTTCGACGGCGCCACAGCGCGCGGCGCCTGGCGGGTCCCGGACAGCGACTTCTCGTCATTGCCGATGCTGCCGCCGCTGCTGCCGGCTTGCGCCAGCGCGGCCGCCGAACCGGTGAGGCAGAGCAGGGCAGAGAACAGGGTCATTCGAACGTTCGGCTGAAACATCGCTTGCATGGTCGGGCGTGTCCAAATTCTTGATCTGCAAATTCAGGGTCCGGGGCAGCGCTATTGTTTGGTGGCGGACCAGGTCCCGCCGCAGCCGTCGGAGCGGCGGAACGTTCCCGAACCACTGCGGCCGGACAGGCGACCCGACCCGATCGAGGTCAAACCGTTGGCCTGGAAAACGGAGCGCGCCGCGCCGCTGGGGCTGACGAATCCGGTGAGCCCTTCGCCGATGATCCTGCCGCTCGTGATCACGACCGCGCCGGAGCCGGTGCCGCCGCAACCGACTGACGTGACGACCCAGGCGCCGTCGACGCTACCGCCGCCGCCGCTCTTGCGCGCGGCGCGGCGCGGCTCGTCCGCTTCCGGCTTGCTGCGCCGGGCCGGTCGATCGGTCTCGACTGAGCGCGGCGCAGCGCGCGAGCCGGACAGCGACTTCTCGTCATTGCCGATGCTGCCGCCCGAACTGCCGGACTGCGCAAGCGCGGCCGTTGAGCCGAGGGCGGAAAGCAGCAACGCGGAGAACAGGAGCGACCGAGGTATCGAGTGAAACATGCTTGTCATTCAAACTGGTCCAAAATGATCGTCAGCAAATTCAGTGTCCGGCGCCGTCGGCGCAGACGGCATCGATAATGCGACAGGATTTCCCGGCCTTGCCACACTCGTCAAGTGCGGCGGTCCTGGCGCGATCGAGCGTGTCGCGCTGGATCAATGACCAGGACTTGCTCGAGATTGCGAACGCGCCGCAGCGCGAGCCGTAGAATGAAAGCTCGAGGGTGCATTTGGCGCCGCCGCATTTGGCGCGCGCATCGTCGACCGCGGCGCGCCGTGACGCATGCTTCCAGGAGATGCCCCATTTGTCGATGTCGGGGCCGTAGACGATCGATCCCCAGGGCTGCAGATCCTCCATCTTGCGCAGCCGTGTCAGCACGCCCTCGGTCGCTTCGCCGGTCGGCGTCATCGCGACCTTCTCCTGGAATTTGCTGATCGCCGCGCGCATGCCGTTCTTGCCGTCGATCGGCTCGGGATCGAAATTGTGCTCATAGAGCCGGTCGCTCAATTCACGCAGCAGAGCCGGATCCCTGATCTGAATGCGGTCGGGATCGGGCCGCAGCGTGCCCGGCGATTGCGGTTCGGGCTGCGGCGCGACCGCAACCTTCTGCTCGGCCGCGGCCGCCGGCGGCACGAAATAGAAGGTCCCGTCGATCGGCGACGACGAGACCCAGGGCTGCTGCGATCCGCCGGTCGCGCGCTTCACGGCAAGGCCGACCTGGTTGAAGGTCTGGAAGATGTCGAGCCCGGCGAGCTTGATCGTGGAGGCCAGTGCCCTGGTGTGGGGGCTGTGGCCGTCGGTGCCGTCCTGCGCAACGTTGCCGGGCTGCGTGGCGTAGGAAATCAGCGTGCCCTCGGGCGCGCGCATTTGCGCCAGGCCGCCGTCGGCGGCGCGCAGGCCGCGTCCGCCGAACGGATTGTTCCGGCAGGCATCGAGGATCACCATGTTGAGCCGCGTGCCGGAGCCCTGCATCTGCCTCAGCACCAGGTTGACGTCGAGCATCTGGAAATCGACGTCAGCCTCGCGCGTGGCGTTGGCGTTGACCGGCACCAGGTAGTTCGCGCCGGACACCTGAACGCCATGACCGGCGTAATAGAACAGCGCGACGTCGGCGCCCTGCACCTGCCGGCCGAAGCTCTGGACGGCGATGTCCATGCCTGGCTTGTCGAGATCGAGCTGGGCGCGGCCGCCGATCAGGGTGAAGCCGAGGCTTGCCAGCGTCTCGGACATCAGCGTGGCATCGCTGCGGGGATTATCGAGCCGGGTGACGTTTTGGTAGGCGGAATTGCCGATCACCAGCGCGACGCGCTTCTCGGTGGCCGCCTGCGCCACGCCGATCAATGCCTGCCACAGCAGCGCCAGCAGCGCTGCTGCTGCCAGGATCCTGCCTTGCACAGCCCCGTGCATCCCCGTGATCCTCTCAGCCTCGCTGGCAGACTACCAGCGGGCGCGGGAGGACAAAAGCAGCAGTCCGGCCGGCCGGGCGCGACCAATTGCGCTCAGTGACATCGCACAGGGAGTACCCCGCCGGGGGCTTGCGCGGCGGCGGGGCGTCTTCGTTAAGCGCGCATGGTCTTTTCGGAAAACCGCTTCACACTTTTCCGGATCATGCGTTAATTCTTCAGGACGATGCGTCCCACGACCTTGCCGGCGCGCAGTTCGTCGATCCATTTCTGGACGTCGGCCATCGGCTCTTCCTTCATCGGCGTCGGCTTGATCTTGCCGGCACGCGCAAGCGCCATCAGCTCCTGGCCTTCGGCCAGCGTGCCCACCATGAAGCCTTCGATGGTCATGCGCTTGTAGACCCACTGCACCATCGGCAGCGTGAACTGGCCGCCCATCAGGCCCGAGACCACGATCTTGCCGCCGCGCGCCACCGTGGAGACCGCAAACGCCATCGACTTCTCGTTGCCGGCAAAGTCGACGACACCGTCGAAGCCGCCGTCGCTTTCCTTCAGCATGCGCTTGACGACATCGGGCTCCGCCGGGTCGTACGCCGCTGCGGCACCATTCTTCAGCGCGGTCTCGCGCGCCGCGGGACTGAGATCGGCGACCGTGATCTTTTGCTTGAACATCGCCTGCGCGAACGACAGGCCCATCATGCCGACGCCGCCAAGCCCGATCAGCAGCAAATTGCGCTGGCGCGGGCGATCGACCAGGCGCTTCAGCGCGCCGTAGGCGGTGACGCCTGAGCACATCAGCGTGGCGGCCTGGTTGACCGGCAGCGGATCGTAATCGAGCAGGTATTTTGCGTCGGGCACCAGCACGTGGGTGGCGAAGCCGCCGTCGATCGAGACGCCGAGGAAGCGCTGCTTGACGCAGAGGTTCTCGTCGCCGGCGAGGCAGTCGCGGCACTGGCCGCAGCCGATCCAGGGGAAGACCGCCTTCTTCGATCCGACCAGATCCTTCGGCGCATCGGGGCCGACCTCGTCGACGACGCCGGCGATCTCATGACCGAGCGTGAAAGGCAGGGTCATGCCGCGGGTGGTGTCGAGCTTCTTGCCGCCGCCGAGATCGGCGTAACCGTCCTGGATGTGGAGATCGGAATGGCACAGGCCGCAGCGCTCGATGCGCACCAGCACCTCGCGCCCTTGCGGCTTCGGTGTGTCGACGATGGTTTCGCACAGCGGTGCATCGAATTTGACGAGGGATTGGCGAACCATACGCGCCATTACGTTTTCTCCTGATGTTCTATTTTGTGGACCGTATATCGGCCAATTCCCGAGCCATGGCAACAAAGCCCGCGACCGGAATGGTTTCGGCGCGCCGCGTCGCATCGACCTGGGCTGCGGCGGCAAGCCGCGCCGGATCGGCCGACAGCGATTTCAGACTCTGTCGTAGCATCTTGCGGCGCTGGCCGAAGGCGGCGGCCGCCACCTGCTCGAGCATGCGGCGGTCGCACGGTTCGGGCGCGGCGCGCGGTATCAATCGTACCACCGAGGAGGTGACCTTCGGTTGCGGCACGAACGCTGCGGGCGAAATGTCGAACAGGATCTTGGTTTCGGCGCGCCAATTTGCGAGCACCGCGAGCCGGCCATACGCCTCCTCATCCTCATGGGCGACGATGCGCTCGGCGACCTCGCGCTGGAACATCAGCACCATGGTGTCGTACCAGGGCGGCCACGGCTCGATCGACAGCCAGTCGACCAGGAGCTGGGTTGCGATGTTGTAGGGCAGGTTGGCTATGATCTTGGCCTTGCCGCCATCAAGCAGGGGACGTGGATCGAAATCTTGCGCATCGCCATGCACGATCTCGATGCGGCCGGGATAGCGCTTGACGATGTAGTCGAGCGCAACAAGCGCGCGCTCGTCGCGCTCGATCGCGATCACGCGCTTGGCGCCGAGTGCAAGCAGTGCGCGTGTCAATCCGCCGGGACCGGGCCCGACCTCGATCACGGTGCAGTCTTCCAGCGGACCCGCGGCGCGGGCAATCCGCGCGGTGAGATTGAGATCGAGCAGGAAATTCTGGCCGAGAGATTTGCGCGCCGACAGCGAATGCTCGCGAATGACGTCGCGCAGCGGTGGCAGATCGTCGATCGCGCTCACGTCGTGCGCGCGGCCGCCATGCGCGCGGCGAGCCGGAGCGCAGCGATCAGGCTCGAGGGATTGGCCTTGCCGGTGCCGGCGATATCGAACGCGGTGCCGTGGTCGGGCGACGTCCGGATGAAGGGCAGTCCCAGCGTGACGTTGACGGCGTCCTCGAACGCGACGGTCTTGATCGGGATCAGCGCCTGGTCGTGATACATGCAGATCGCGCAGTCATAGGTTTTTCGCGCGGCGGCGTGGAACATGGTGTCGGCCGGCAGCGGGCCGCGGACGGCGATGCCGTCGCGGCGCAGGATCTCGACGGCGGGCGCGACGATCTCGACGTCCTCCATGCCGAGCGTGCCGTCTTCGCCGGCATGCGGATTGAGGCCGGCGATGGCAAGCCGCGGTGCCGCGAGGCCGAACCGCGCCTTCATGTCCGCGACCACGATCCGCGCCGTCGACACGATCAGATCGGTCGACAATTGCGCCAGCGCCTCGCGGACCGAAACGTGGATCGTCACCGGGACGACGGCGAGTGCCGTCGACCACAGCATCATCACCGGCTGCGGTGCGCGCCCGCTGCGGGCGGCAAGCTCGGCGAGGAATTCGGTATGGCCGGGATGACGGAAGCCGGCGCGGTACAGCACGTTCTTGGCGATCGGATTGGTGACGACGGCGCCGGCCTTGCCGGACGCGACATCGGCGACGGCCTGACGGATCGAGGCCAGCGCGGCGGCGGCGCTGCTGTCGTCCGGCTTGCCCGGTCGCGCCGTCGCCGCCTTGCCGGTCGCAACGACGGGCAGGGCGCGGGCAAACGCCGCGGACGCCTCCTCGGCGCTGACCTCGGCAAACTCGACGGCAAGCCCGAGCGTCCTGGCGCGTTCGGCAAGGGAGGCGCGGTCGCCGAGCAGGTAGAACGGCGGCAGATCGAGTTCGCGGCGGCGCAGCCACGCTGCGAGCGTGATGTCGGGGCCGATGCCTGCGGGCTCGCCGGATGTCAGTGCGAGAGGTTGAGCCATGCGTCAACGATAGTCGATCATCGCCCGCCTGGGTATTCGATCATCGCGGCTTTTCGGACTTCCTGCAGATAGGCCTTCGACTTCGCCTCGTACTTCTGCACGTACATCTTGTCCCGCACCTCACGCTTCTTCGGCGTGTCCACGGTGGTTGCCTTCCTGCCGCAGAGCGCGACCATTTCGATGCCCTGCTTGGTGACTTCAGGAGGGGTGAGGTGGCCGACCGGGGTCTTGTCCAGAATGTCGCGCAGCGCCTGCGGCAGGTCGGCCGAGGTCTTCACGACGATTTCGCGGATCGCGGCGTTGCGCATCGACTTGAAGGAGGTGTTGGCCTCCTCGCAAGAGGTCACGCGCTCGCGCAGGCTCTCCGCTTCCTTGCGGCGGCCCTCGAACTCCGACTGCGGCGCGCCGCGGGGGATGATCAGGACGACCGGCTGCATCCTGTATTCGAACGCTTCGGCGTCGGTGGCTTCTCCGGTCTCCTTGACCGCGTTGGCCACGTCCTTTTCGCCGACCTGCAGGCTTTCCTTGAAGCGGCCGCGGACCAGGCTGGTCCAGACCATGTCGGCCCTGATGCGCTGTTTCAGCGTATCCGGGCGGATGCCCTTGCTCTCCAGCACCTTGGTGAGCTGATCGTTCGAAAGCCGCATCCGCTGCGCCATTCCGCCGTACGACTGTTCGATATCGTTGGCGGAGGGATCGACGCCAAATTTCTTGGCTTCCTTGATCTTCAGCTTCTCATCGATCAGATCGTCGAGGACGGCCTTTCGATCGGGGGCCTTGCCGCCGGTGAGGGCGTTCAGCTTGGCGCGCATCTCGATGTCGTAATTGGTGATGGGTTCGCCATTGACCATCACGGCGATGGTCTGGGCGTGCAATCGCGCAGCGCCTCCCAGCAGGAGGGCAAGCGCCAGCACGGAACTCAACAACAGGGAATGGCGGCGCGTCGGCGGGCTAGCAGTCGTCATTATTGTCATGTCAGCCGTTTAAACCAATTCAAGCTGGAGCCACAGGCCCCCGGGCAATTCAAGCCCCTTGCCAAGCCCTTCGCCAGTACCCTCGCTCGCTACTGCACGCCAGCCGAACTGCTGGTCGTGGAGGTTTGCGCGATCGTCCGCAGGCCGATCTGGAACATGAACGCGTGGCTGAGGACGGGCGGCGTCGAGCCCGCCTGATAGGTATAGGAAGTGACATAGTTGGCCGCCAGCACGAAGCAGTCGTCCACATAGCCCGCGCCGAACGCATACTGGTTGATTTTGTTCGCTTCAAGGTCCCAGCGGGCCGCGCCCTGAACCACCCAGTTCGACGCCACCTTGACTGATCCACTGGTGAGAATGCCTTCGCGGCGCGTCAGGTAGCCGAGTTCCGGCTGCGCTGCATAATCGCCGTACGTGACGGCGACTGACCAGCGGTCGAAATTCGCGCTTGCCGTGGCCTCGAACCGGTTGATGTTCCAGGTTGCCTCGTCCATCCGCGAGCGCACGCTGAACGTATAGGTGCGGTTCGGCGAATAGGCGACGCTTGCGACATAATCCGAGCGCGGGTTCTGCAAGCCGGAGTCGACGCCGGTGTTGGTCATATCGGTGACCGCGAACGAATTCAGCCCGAACATCTGGTAGGACTGCCCGAACATCGTCTTGACGCTGCCGCCGCGATCGAACTGCGTGGTGGCCTGCACGCCGACATTGGCGCGGCTGCCGCCCTCGACGCGGTCGTAGCCGGAGAACTTGTCGACCGCGAACAGGTTGCTGGTGTCGAACACCAGGCTCTGTGCATCCTCGTTCGGCAGCTTGCCGGCATCAGGCTCGTTGGGCCGGATGATGACCTGCGCAATCGGCTCGACGGTGGTCGTGCCCCACGGCTGCACATTGATGAACGGGTAGCGGTATTCGAAGCCGACGGTCGGCATCACGCGGACCGTCTGGGTGTCGCCGACCGGCAGGAAGTTGGAAACGCCCGGCTGGTTCGAGACGTCGGCGTTGATGGCGTCGGCGCGGATGCTGGCGAACGGCGTCCAGATCTGGCCGAGCGGGTCGGTGTAGGACTTGCGCCACTGCGCCTCGGCCGTCAGCCTGGTGTAGGTGCCCGGCATGCCGCGCAGCAGGCACTGCGACGGCGTCCGGGCCAGCGGATCGGCGGACGTCAAACTGCACAGGCCAGCGGTGTTGGCGATCGTCGTGATCGGATCGAACACCGCGGTTTCGCGGGTCAGGTTGACGAAGTTCATCTTGTAGCTGACTTCGCCACCCAGGACCGGGCTGTTGATCACGTTGTTGTAGTCGATGACAGGGGCGACCACGGGCACCTGGTTCTGGTTGCCCGAGTAGCTGAGGTAGTAGATCGCGCGCGCGTCAAAGTAGCTGCGGTTGCCGACACCGGTCAGATAGAGCTGCGAGATCGCCTCGGTGGGCAGCGACAGGAACGATCCGAACGGGTCCTTGTACTGGGCGAGCCGGTAGTCGGACATGAAGAAGTAGTCGGACAGCACCACGCCGTCCCAGCCCCAGACCCATTTGTCGTTCAGCGCGAACTGGCCCTTGGTGTCGACGCCCCAGCGGAATTGGCGATCGCCGGGCTGGCCGGTAAAGGCGCCTTGATCGAGCTGGTCGATGCCATATAGCCGGACCTGATAGGAGCCGCTCGACAGACGCTGGCGGAATTCGCTCTGGAACAGCACGCCCTGCCGCGACGTGATGCGCGGATTGAAGGTGGCGTCCATGTCAGGCGCGATCGCCCAATAATAGGGGATTTCGACGCCGTAGCCGAAGGCCGTGTACGAGGTGAAGCCCGGCATCAGGAAGCCGCTCTTGCGCTTCACGGTCGGATCGGGCGTCGAGAAAAAGGGCAGATACGCCATCGGAACGCCGAAGAACTCGATCTGGGCGTTCTCGAAATAGAGCATCTTCTCGGTCTGGTCATGGATGATGCGCGCGCCCTTGACCTGCCAGAGCGGCGGCTTCTTCGGGTCATCCTTACAGGGCGCGCAGGCGGTATAAACGCCGTTGTCGAACACCGTGTAATTGCCGCTGGACCGATCGGCGCGGGTCGCCGCCATCCGGGTCTGGTCTTCAGTATCGACGCGCAGCGAATCGACGAAACCGTCGCGGTAGTCGTCGCTGAGATCCATGATGTTGGCGTAGGTGATCTTGCCTTCCGCATCGGTCATGCGGATGTTGCCTTCGGCATGAAGACGCTTGGTCTTCTGGTCGTAGATGACCTTGTCGGCCTCCACGCTGGTGCCGTTGTAGAACATCTGCACGTTGCCGACGGCCGAGATGCGGCTGTTGTTGTAGTCGTAATCGACCTCGGTCGCCTGAACGAGCATCTGCCCGTCGTTCTTGGCCGGCGGGCGGGTCGGCTTCGGCGGACGCGGGTTGTAGGTGAAGGACTGCGCGTGCGCCGGCGTCGCCACGACGATGTCGAGCGCGCCGACCACGATGAACGCGGCGAGGAGGGCGGAGATCGAGGCGCCAAACGCGGCCACGCGGCTCCGTTGACGGCGCAGGGCACTGCGCCGCCCGAATGCAGGCGACATCAACTGGCGGGCGGCGACGGTAGCCACTACCCGTCCTCCTGGTACAGCAAGGCTAAGAAGCCGGTGAGGCTACCCACAACGACAGGCAACCACGCCGCAGCGATGGGATGCATCAACTCAGCCTTGCTCAAATCTTCAGTTACTTTCGACAGAACGTAGAGCAGAAAGCCTGCGCCCACGCCACTCAAAACCATCTTCTGCACGCCGCCCATCCGGAAGAAACGAAGGCTCACAGAAGCCGCCAACATCACCATCGCAGCCAGCAAAAATGGCTGCGCGATGAGCTTTTGATACTGCAAGCGATAGCCCGCCGTCGCGAACCCTGAACTCTCCGACGAACGGATGTAGGTCGGCAGTTGCCAAAAGGACACAGTTTCGGGGGTCGAGAAACTGTTGCGCACCTGTGCCGGAGTAAGAGTGGTGGTCAGGTAGAAGGTGTCCTGGTCCTGCGGAGGCTTGTCGAGGGTGTATCTGCGTACGCCCTTGAACACCCAGCGCCCCTCTTCGAGCGCCGCTTCGCGAGCTTCGATTCGCTCCTTGAACTGCAGCGCAGTGTCGAATCGAAACACGGTGAGGCCGGTCAGCCGGACGCCCTGCTGCTCACTGCGGGCGGCATTGATGATCGCCTGACCCTCGTCGTTGATCTGGTTCAGCCAGAAGCCGGCCGCATCCTGGATGCCGCCGCCCGGCGCCGAGCCGAACAGCTCGGCTTCCATCCGCTTGGAGAGCTCGCGCAGATTGGCCGATACCGGATTGTAGGCCGTGGTCGCGAAGACGCCGAGCACGATCGCACTGACCAGCGCCGGCGAGATGAACTGCCAGGCCGAGACGCCGGCGGCGCGCGCCACCACGAGCTCGAGCCGCCGCGACAAAGCGAGATAGCAGGTCATCGCGCCGATCAGCACGCAGAACGGCATCAGCTTCTCGAGCAGTTGCGGCACGCGAAACAGCGAGGTCTCCGCGACCGTGATCGCGGAGGCCCCGACGAGGCCCGACGTCTTGCGGACCATCTCGATATAATCGACCAGCACGAGCAGCACGAAGATGCCCGCGAACACGCCCACCGCCGCGACGACGAAGCGGCCGGCGAAGTAACGCCCGAGCGTGTTTGTCACTATGCTCATGCGGTTGCCGGCCTCCGGAAGAGGCGCGCAATGCGCTCGTTGTTCCTGTTGATCGCTTCCATCAGCGCCGCTGGCGGCTCGACGACTACACCGCCGACGATCATCCAGATGCCGATGCCGATGCCGCCGAACAGCATCAGATACTGCACGAGCGCCGCCAGCGGCGTCTTCACCGCCACGACCGAGCAGGCGAATCCGACCATGCGCAGCCCGAACACCGCGAACACCGAGCCGCCGATCGAGAAATTGCGGCTTTGGCGCGTGGTGCGCGGCGCGCCGAGGAAGGCAAAGGTGAGGGCAGCGAATGCGAACGGATAGATCGGCGCCATGAAGCGATCATGCAGCTCGGCGAAGAACTGGCCCGACAGCTGTTGATAGGTCTGATCGTTCTCGTCGGGCCACATCAGTTCCCAGAGGTAACGTTCGCGAATCCCGAGCGTGACGTCGCGGCCCTGCGAGAATTTCGACATGTCGAAGGCGTAGCGCTGAAACACCACCAGCGTCGGATCGCGCTTGCCGACTTCGAATCGCTCGAGATTGCCGTCCTCCAGCACGAGATACGAGCCGCTCTCGTTCTTCAGCACGGTGCCGTGGTCGGCAACGATGGTGACGCGCTGCTGCGGATCGCGGCGGTCGTCGACGAAGACGCCGCCGAGCACGCCGCCGGGCAGGCGCTCGCGGATCCGAATCGTCAGATTCTGGTCGAGTTGGGCGAAGCGGCCGGGCTGCAGGATGTTGGTCAGCACGTCGGCGGTGATCTCGGCATCCCACTGCTTGATTCGGCGCATGCCGTCGGGGGCGAGATAGGCGCCGATGAAGGCGACCAGCGCCGCGACAACGCAGGTGGCAAAGAAGAACGGCCGGAACAGCCGGAATGGCGAGAAGCCCGCCGCGTTCATCACGATGATTTCGGAATCGGTCGCGAGCTTGTTCAGCGTGTGGGAGATCGCGATCATCAGCGCGATCGGGGCGATGATCAGGACCAGGGCCGGGATCACGAGACCGGTGATGCCGAGGAAGGTCAGGATGGTCTGACCCTGGCTCGTCATCAGGTCGATGCCGCGCAACGCCTGCGTAATCCAGATCACGCCGGTGAGGCTGACCAGGACAAGCGCAAACGACGCCAGCGTCGTTTTGAAAATGTACTTGTCGATCGACCCCATCGCTACCGCACGACCCCCACGACCCCCTTCGCACGCCAAAACGCACGGCTTTCGACCAATCCCGTCAACCCGGGTTCCCCTTTGGTCGAGCCGCGGATCCGTCCGGCTCACACTCTGACTACCATCCCTTTGATCCATCAACAAAATGGCCGCGCCAAGGCACGCTTAATTTATGGCTAATTATTCGCTTTTGTGACCTTCCGGCCACGCCGGCGCTTGGCAGCAGCGCGGCCGACAGGCCATAGTGTGTCACAAGCCCGGTCCGGGGCATTCCGGACCGCTATCGCAATGCTCACCCCGCGTGCCCGAAGGACCGTCTCAGGTCCGAGCAACACCCTGAGTTCTGGAGGATTTTCCTATGTCCGACGCCGTCAAGGTCGGCTTTGTCCCATTCTCCGCGTCTGCTCGCGGCATTCTGGTGGTCTTTTGCGACGAGCAGTTGAAGCTGGGAGCCGCCACCCGGAAGGCGCTGGGAGCTGCCGCCGAGACGGTGAAGCGGGCCGCGGCCGCCAACCAGTTCAAGGGCAAGAGCGGGGCAACGCTCGACATCCTGGCGCCAGAGGGAATCAAGATCGAGCGGCTGATCGTGATCGGCACCGGCAAGCCGGCCGACCTCAAGGAGAAGGATTTTCTCAAATTCGGCGGTGTGGCGACCGGCAAGCTCAACGCCGGCAGCGCTGCGATGACCGTCTTCGCCGAACTGCCCGATGCCGCGATGGCGGCTGGCCAGGCGGCGGCGATCGCCACCGGCATCCGCCTGCGCGCCTACAAGTTCGACCGCTACAAGACCAGGAGGAAGGACGAGGACGGCGCCGTGCGGGCCGATGTCTCGATCGCGGTCGACGATGTTGCTGCCGCCAGGAAGGCCTTCGCGCCTGAAGCCTCCATTGTCGACGGCGTGAACCTGGCGCGTGAGCTCGTCAACGAGCCGCCGAACGTACTGTACCCCGAAGAGTTCGCGCGTCGAGCAAGCCAGCTTCGCAAGCTCGGCGTCAGTGTCGAGGTCCTCGACGTCAAGGCGATGACCAAGCTCGGCATGGGCGCGCTGCTCGGCGTTGGGCAGGGCTCGGCGCGGCCAAGTCGTACCGTGATCATGCGCTGGAACGGCGGCAAGAAGAGCGAGGCGCCGGTCGCGTTCGTCGGCAAGGGCGTCTGCTTCGACACCGGCGGCATCTCAATCAAGTCGGCCGGCGGCATGGAGGATATGAAGGGTGACATGGGCGGCGCAGCCTGCGTGGTCGGGCTGATGCACGCGCTCGCGGCGCGCAAGGCCCGCGTCAATGCGGTCGGCGCCATCGGCCTCGTCGAGAACATGCCCGACGGCAACGCGCAGCGTCCCGGCGACATCGTCACCTCGATGTCGGGCCAGACCATCGAAATCATCAACACCGACGCCGAGGGCCGCCTCGTGCTCGCCGACGTGCTCTGGTACGTCGCCAGGAAGTTCAAGCCGAAATTCATGGTCGATCTCGCAACGCTGACCGGCGCGATCATGGTCGCGCTCGGCACCGACCACGCCGGCATGTTCTCCAACAATGACGAACTCGCCGAGCGGCTGGCCAAGGTCGGTATCGAGACCGGCGAGAAGGTGTGGCGCATGCCGCTCGGTCCCGAATACGACAAGCAGATCGACTCGCAATTCGCCGACATGAAGAACACCGGCGGACGCAATGGCGGCTCGATCACGGCCGCGCAATTCCTGCAGCGTTTCGTCGACGGCACGCCCTGGGCCCATCTCGACATCGCCGGCACCGCGATGGGGGCGCCGAAGACCGAGACCAATCAGAGCTGGGGGTCGGGTTATGGCGTCCGGCTGCTCGAGCGGCTGGTCTCCGAGTATTATGAGGCCAAGAAATAAAGTGTCAGCCGCCGCATGACCGAGGTTCTGTTCTACCATCTGCAGAACATGACGCTGGAAAGCGTGCTGCCGCCGCTGCTCGAGAAGTCGCTCGAGCGCGGCTGGCGCGTGGTCGTGCAATCGACCTCGCAGGAGCGCGCCGAGACGCTCGACGCGCATCTGTGGACCTACAGCGACGATTCATTTCTGCCGCACGCGACCTCGCGCGTCGCCGACGCGCAGGACCAGCCGATCATCCTGTCGATCGAGGAGGGCAACCCGAACCGGGCCAATGTCCGTTTCCTGGTCGACAATGCGGCGCTCCCGGCCGACTGCGACAGCTACGAGCGGGTGGTGCTCGTGTTCAACGGTGATGACCCCGACGCGCTGGCTTCGGCCAGGGAAAGCTGGACCGCTTGCAAAGCTCGCGGCTTCGAGGTCACCTATTGGCAGACCGATGAGCGGGGGCGCTGGCAACGCCGCCAATAGCGATAACAACCAATTAATGATAATTCGAGGTTTCCTTCGGGGTTTCCTGGGGCGGGTCACGGTCATGCCGCAAAGTGATGTTCGGACAAGCCCTTAGGTAAAGGGGTCAGGAGCCTTGTCGATCGTGCGAGACGGAACATTCAGTCGGAAGTCGCTGCTGGCCTTGCTGGTGCTTGCGCCGGGTCTTGCCGGCTGCTCGAGCGCATCCGACATTTTTTCGCGCGACGCGGACTGGTTTTCGCGTCCCGGACGGGTGTTCATCCGCAACATCTCGATCGAATCGCCGCCGCTGACGCCCGACAAGCCGGTGACCAACGACGATCTCGTCACTGCTGACGGAGGCTGTCCGGGCATGGCGCCGCCGGCCGGTGCCGCCGGTGCGAACGCGTTGGCCGACGGGGCTGCTGCGGCACCGCCGCCGCAGCCGTCGGGCGGCAGCGTCGCGCTGGGTCACACCGAATGCGACGTCGTGCGTGGCATCGGTGCCCCCGACAATGTGAACTTGTCGAGCGGGCCGGGCGGCGAGCGCGTCGCCGTCGTGACCTGGTCGCGCGGCGCGCGCGCCGGTATCTATACGTTCAACTCAGGGCGTCTGACGTCGGTCGAGCGTGGCCCGGATCCCGCGCCGGAGCCGAAGGCAGTCAAGCCGAAGAAGAAAAAGACCGCGCACGGCTAGCGCGGTTCGCCGGATCGGCAGGCGCTGTGGTCCGGCCGAAACGGCCCTGATGTTTCATCAAAATCTAGCTCGCGGCCTCGTCAAGTTCGGCGCTGGCTTCCAGCCACTCTTCCTCGGCGCGTTGCAAAGCGCTTTCCGCGCCGGCGCGCGCCTTGGTCAGCTGTGCGGCCTGTTTGGGATCGCGCGTGAAAATATCGGGCAGCGCCAGCGCGGTATCGATCTTGGCAATGATGCCGTTGATGCGCTCGATCTCGGCCTCGGCCTGCGCGATCCGTTGCCTCGGCGAAGAGCGCTTGTCATTGCGGTTGCGTTCGGGCCTCGCCGGCTCCTTGACGCGCTCACGTGATGCCGGCCGGCCGTCATTGGCCGACAGGATCATGCGGCGGTATTCGTCGAGATCGCCGTCATAGGTGGTCACGGTCTGGTTGGCCACGACCCACAATCGGTCGGCGCAGGCCTCGATCAGATAGCGATCGTGAGAGACCATCATGACGGCGCCGGGGAAGTCGTTGATCGCTTCCGCCAGCGCGGCGCGGCTGTCGATATCGAGATGGTTGGTCGGCTCGTCCAGGATGATCATGTTCGGGCCGTAAAACGTCGCAAGCCCAAGCAGCAGCCGCGCCTTCTCGCCGCCCGACAGGCTCCTCACCAGCGTGTCGCCGGCCTTGCCTGAGAAACCGATCGCGCCGACGCGGCCGCGCACCTTGCTCTCCGGCGCTTCGGGCATCAGCTTGCGGATGTGATCATAGGGCGAGCCGTCGAGATTGAGCTCGTCGACCTGATGCTGGGCGAAATAGCCGACCGACAGCTTGTCCGCTTTTGTGATCCTCCCCGAGAACGGCGCGAGCTTGCCCGCCAGCAGTTTGACCAGCGTCGACTTGCCGTTGCCGTTGGAGCCGAGCAGCGCGATGCGGTCATCGGTGTCGACGCGCAGCGTCACGCGGTTGAGCACCGGCTTGCCGGGCTCGTAGCCGACCGAGACGTCATCGACCGCAATGATCGGCGGCGACAGCAGCTTCTCCGGCGCCGGAAACGAGATCTCGCGAACATCCTGGGTCACCAGCGCGGTGATCGGCTTCATCCGCTCCAGCATCTTGACGCGCGACTGCGCCTGCCGCGCCTTGGAGGCCTTGGCCTTGAAGCGGTCGACGAAATCCTGCAGGCGCTTGCGCTCGTCGGCCTGCCGCTTGGCGTGCTTGGCGTCGAGCAATTCGCGCGAGGCGCGCTGCTCCTCGAACGAGGAATAGGTGCCCTTGTAGAGCGTCAGCTTGCCGCGATCGAGGTGCAGGATCTGATCGACCGAGGTGTCCAGCAGATCGCGGTCGTGGCTGATCACGATCACGGTGCGCGGATAGGTGGCGAGGTGGTTCTCCAGCCACAACGTGCCTTCGAGATCGAGATAGTTGGTCGGTTCGTCCAGCAGCAGCAGATCGGGCGCGGAGAACAGCGTCGCCGCCAGCGCCACGCGCATGCGCCAGCCGCCGGAAAATTCCGCGCATGGCCGTGCCTGGTCGGCGGTCGAGAAGCCGAGGCCGGAGAGGATCGCCGCGGCGCGGGCGGGAGCCGAATGGGCGTCGATGTCGACCAGCCGGGTCTGGATATCGGCAATCCGATGCGGATCGTGCGCAGTCTCCGCCTCGCGCAGCAGTGCGTCGCGTTCGAGATCGGCCTTCAGCACGACATTGATCAGGCTTTCGGGGCCGTCGGGCGCCTCTTGCGCGAGGCTGCCGATCCGCCAGCGCGGCGGCAGCGCGATGCCGCCGCTCTCGACCGGAAGGTCACCGCGGATGGCATGAAACAGCGTCGACTTGCCGACGCCGTTGCGGCCGACAAATCCGACCCGCGCGCCGGGCACAATTTGCACAGAACTGTGATCAATCAACAGCCGTCCGGCGATCCGGACCGAGATGTCAGTGATGGAGAGCATGCAGCGTTGTCACCGGACGCGCTGCCAAACGCAACCCATCTGTTCGTAAAATCTCTTCGTAAAGTCTCTTGGGGGAGCTGTTGGAAAAGCGCAACTGGGCTGCTGGACAGCCCCCAACATCTAATGCTGATCGTTTTCCCGTCGACGCATCTCGTCGAGCAATCGCTGCAGGCGGGACGAAAGCGCCGGCTCCGGCCGGATATTCTGCTGAAGCCGTTCGCCCACGGCATCGCAGATGTAACGGCAGGTCTTGTGATCGATCTGATCGGGATCGTTGTCGATCTGGGTCATTGTCATGGCACGTCTTTCGGCGAGTTCCACCTCGCGTGTTCGAGTAAATCCTTGTCATGACAAGTCGCGACCCCGAATTTGGTTTCCCGCCCCCTTGCTCTCGCCTGGAAGTAGTGCGGCCCGTCACAGGGCGGCGGGTTCCCGTAGACGTGAAAAAAGCCCCGGCGCAGGGCCGGGGCGAGGCAAGTCAGGGAGCATAGGGGAAGTCGGTCAGATCAGTAGCAGCGGTTGACCAGGCGCCAGCGCGGTCCCCAAGGCGTCGGCACCACGCGGCGGACATAGCAGCCGCCACCGTAGCCATAACCACCGTAGTAGGCGGGACCTCCGACGATGACGCGCGGTCCGCCCCACCAGCCGTGGTGCCATCCACCGTGCCCGCCGCCATGCCAACCACCCCAGGCGGAAGCGGAGGTCGGGGCGAGCGCCGCGGCACCGAGCGAAACCGCGGCGACTGCGGCAAGCGAAATTTTGCGTAACATGATCGTCTCCTCGAGGTATGGGCGCGTGATGCGCCCGCGGTGACATCGTTTCCCGAGACGTCCTGTGAGGCTTGCGGGTGGGCCGGCAAGGCGTCCGATCGATGGAGAGCCTAGGCGGGGTGAGCTGAACGACAGCGGCACGACGCTGACAGAATGGGTTCACCTAGGTGAAATCGCGGTAAGTCGGCCGAACCTGCGTCCGCCCGGGGACCGCGCAGATGACGGTTTTCGTTGCGAAAATGCGTCAAAACTAAAGGCTAACGCGTCACAGGGTCGCTTGCCGTCACCCCATCGCGCCGATATAAGCCCCGGCAACTCCCAGCCACCGTTTACAAGGACGAAATCATGGCGATTGAACGCACCTTTTCGATCATCAAGCCCGACGCCACCGAGCGCAACCTGACCGGCGCGGTCAATGCAGTGATCGAAAAGGCGGGCCTGCGGGTCGTGGCGCAGAAGCGCATCCGCATGACCCGCGGCCAGGCCGAGACCTTCTACGCCGTTCACAAGGCGCGCCCGTTCTTCGGCGAGCTGGTCGACTTCATGACCTCGGGCCCGGTGGTGGTTCAGGTGCTGGAAGGCGAGGGCGCGATCCCCAGATATCGCGACGTGATGGGCGCGACCGATCCGTCGAAGGCCGCCGAGGGCACCATCCGCAAGCTCTATGCGAAGTCGATCGGCGAGAATTCGGTGCACGGTTCGGATGCGCCGGAGACCGCGGTGATCGAGATCGCGCAATTCTTTGCCGGCAACGAGATCGTCGGCTAACGCCGTCCAACTGAAGGGGCACGGTCCTCTGACGGGACCGTGTCGAACTAAACCGGGGAGCGGCGGACGACCGCCGCCAGGGGCGGCCGCAAGGCCGAATAGGACTCGCTGTGGACTGGCTGTGGCAGATCTTTGATCCCGCGTACATCGGCGCGTTCTTCACCCAGTTCAAGAACGAGATGGCGACGCCGACCTTCTGGGTCGCCGTCGGCAAGATCATCTGGATCAACGTTCTGCTGTCGGGCGACAACGCGCTCGTGATCGCGCTCGCCTGCCGCGGGCTCGCGCCGCGCCAGCGGCTGTGGGGCATGATTCTCGGCGCCGCCGCGGCGGTGCTGCTGCGCGTCATCTTCACCGGCATCGTCGCCAGCCTGATGGAGCTTCCCTATCTGAAGCTGGTCGGCGGACTGGCGCTGATCGTGATCGCCGCCAAGCTCCTGGTGCCGGAGCAGGAGGACGAGGACAGCGTGCATGCGGCCTCGCATCTGTGGGCCGCGGTTCAGATCGTTGTCGTCGCCGACATCGTGATGAGCCTCGACAATGTGATCGCGGTGGCCGCCGCCGCCAACGGCAGCGTTCCGCTGCTGGTGCTCGGACTTGCGATCAGCGTTCCCCTGATCGTGGCCGGCGCGGCGCTGATCATGGCGCTGCTCAACAAGCTGCCGGTCCTGGTCTGGGCCGGTGCCGCGCTGCTCGGCTGGATCGCGGGCGACGTCATCGCGACCGATCCGGCGGTACATCCGAAGCTGGATGCGCTGTTCGCCGGATCGCTCGGCGCCAAGCTCGATTCCTGGCTGGCCGCAGTCGGGATGTCGCCGCAATTCGGCCATGGCGGCAACGGCGGCGAGATCACGCTCGCGGTGCTCGGCATCGTCGTGGTGCTGGTCGCGGGATCGCTCTGGCGCCGCCACGCTGTCCGGAAGGCCAAGCACGCCGCCAAGGCGGCGTGACGGGCAGAGGCCGTAGAGCGATCGCTTGGTCCGGTCCTCGACGTGAGGGATATAATCCACGCGGAAGAACTCTAGCGGCGGATGGGTCAGACCCTTGGCGTTGCCATTGGTGATCCCTGATTCGTAACGACACATCGCTGATATCGGATCTGCCCTTAATTCCGCCCGAACTGCATGCGATGCTTCTGGACAGTCCGTTCCTGCGGCTCGCGGCGACGCCCGCGGCATCAAAAGATGACCCGACATCTGGGCCGCCAATCATAACGTCATCCACACCTGCGATGAGTGGAAGAGTTACCTTGCACGGCTGTTTACCCTGACCGATCGCAACCGCGACGGGCATCTCGATCCATCCGAATTCACACTAATCGGCTGGGCTGCAGGGCGAAATGAAAGCTGAAAGCACTGATCAGAAGGCACCGAATGCCGGGCGCCGCTGCTGATGTGGATTTCAGCAGATGGGCCGCCGCGGTGTTTATTTTCAGCACTGTGCCAACCAGGAGACAGTTAGTGCTGCAATCCGATATAGCGGCGAGGCGACGCTTTCAGCTCATCCTGGTCAAGCCGTCTCACTACGATGATGACGGATACGTGATCCGATGGTGGCGCGCCATGACGCCGTCGAATTCGCTGGCGGCCGTGTATGGCATTGCGGCGGATTGCGCCGAACGCCGGGTGCTCGGGCCCGATGTCGATTTTGATATTGAAGCCATCGACGAGACCAATACGCGCATCGACATCCCGGCGCTCCTGAGCCGCTTCAGGAGTCACGGCGATTTCGGATGTGTGGCCCTGATCGGCGTTCAATCGAACCAATATCCGCGCGCCCTCGACATCGCCCGTTCGTTCCGGGCAGCCGGGATTGCCGTCGCCATCGGTGGTTTTCATGTCTCGGGTTGCCTGTCGATGCTGGATGGCCGCGCCGTGGAACTCGACGCTTGCCGGGAGATGGGCGTCGCCATATTCGCGGGTGAAGCCGAAGGGCGTCTTGAATCCGTCATTGCCGACGTAGCTGCTGGACGCCTCGCGCCGCTCTACAACTACATGAAAGAGTTGCCGGGCATGGACGGCGTGCCGGTGCCGTTCCTCCCGAAGCGATATATCGAACGGACGCTTGGCTCCAGCGCCAGTTTCGATGCCGGCCGCGGCTGCCCCTACCAGTGCTCGTTCTGTACCATTATCAACGTGCAGGGCCGCAAATCGCGCTACCGATCGGCCGACGATGTGGAGCACATCGTGCGCCTCAACTGGGCCCAAGGCATTCGAAAATTCTTCATCACCGACGATAACTTTGCGCGCAACAAAGAGTGGGAATCGACCTTCGATCGCCTCATCCAGCTCCGCGAAATGGACGGCATCCCGCTCGGCCTGATGATCCAGGTCGACACGCTATGCCACAAGATCCCCAACTTCATGGAAAAGGCAAAACGCGCCGGAGTAACAAAGGTCTTCATTGGACTTGAAAACATCAACCCCGACAATCTTGCGCTAGCGAAGAAGCGGCAGAACAAGATCACCGAGTATCGAAAGATGCTGCTGGCCTGGAAGGAGCAGGGCATCTTGACCATCGCGGGCTATATCCTGGGCTTTCCAGCCGACACGCCGGAGACAATCAAACGCGACATCGCCATCATCCAGGAAGAACTGCCGATCGACCTTCTCGAGTTCTTTTGTCTGACGCCGCTGCCCGGCTCCGAAGATCACCAGACGCTCTGGAAAAACGGCACAGCCATGGAAGCGGACCTCAACAGCTACGATGTCGAACACGTCTGTACGGCCCATCCCAAGATGAGCAAGCAAGAGTGGCAGGACATCTATCACGAGGCCTGGCAGCTCTATTATACGCCCAAGCACATGAAGGTTCTGCTGCGACGCGCCGCGGCCACCGGCGTTCCGATCGGCAATCTCGCAAAGTACCTACTCACTTTTTCGACGACGGATCGCCTCGAAAAGGTACATCCCCTTCAGGGTGGGATTTTCCGCCTCAAGCATCCGTCCGAGCGGCGACCCGGCTTGCCGCGCGAGAACTCCTGGCTGTTCTGGCTGCGCTTTGGCTGGGAGACGCTCGTGAAGCACAGCGTCCTCACCGTGGCGATCGGGCGGTTGTTGATTTGGAAAACGGTCATCGCCTGCACCCCGGGGGCCAGCAACTATCTTGACCGCGCGCTCACGCCGGTCAGCGACGACGGTGATGAGACGCTCGACCTTCTCACCAAGACGGCGGGCGCCCGCGCTGCGGTCGCTCATTTCAAGAGAATCGCCGGACTGACGGGCACCCAAGTCGCTTGATGCAAGGCCCAGAGTTAGCGCCGAACAATCGATCCGGCGCGCCCGACCAGCCGCGCCAATTGCTTGAAGCGGCTGCCGACACGGTCGGCGACCAGATCTACCATCCGGTGCTCGAACACCAGCATCAGCTTGCGACCCTGGGTGCGGAAATGGGTTGCCGGCAGCACGCCGGTGCGCGCCGCCGTGATCAGATGCGCGACGCGGAACGCGGCGCCGAGCACGCGCGCGCGCTCGTCCATCGCCGGCGTCACCAGCGCGCGGATCTGCGACGGCGGTTCGTTTTCCTCGCTGAGGCCGGCGTAGCGATAGAACACCGAGAGCGCGACGAAGGCGCGTCCCTGATGGGTGATCGAGCCGAAATTGCCGTTCATGATCAGGCTGAGGGTTTCCTCGCCACGATGATCGGGATGCACCCGCCAGCCGATGTCGGAGAGCAGGCAGGCGACGTGACGCAGCCTGCGGTCTTCCTCGGTCTCGCGCAGCCTGACGACGCGCACCAGCCGGTCGGTCCACGCCGTCAGCTCCTGGGCGTGGCGGGCCGAGCGCGACAACAGTTCGTTGAGGTTCTGCGCGGCGCAGACCAGCCCGTCCTTGGCGCGCTCGGCCTGCGGCAGCATCTCGTAGAGTAGGCCCTCGCGCACGCCGAAGGTCGAGAACACGATGGTCTTCGGCTGGGCGACGCGGATGATGTATTCCAGCACCAGCGCGGCATAGCTCAGCAGCGGCCGCCGCGCATCGGCGACCGACTCGATGTTGGCCAGCATGTTGGTGGCCGCCAGCCGCCGCAGCCGCTGCGCGAAGTCGAGCGCGTCGGCCGCCGGGATCGAGTAGCCGTGCATCACCTTGAGCGGATAGCCGCTCTGGATGATGTGAATGCGCGCCAGCGCGCGCCAGGTGCCGCCGACCGCGTAGAAGGTGCGGCCGCGCCCGGTCTTGAGCTGGGCGACGCCGAGCAACTCGTTCTTGACGATGCGTTCGGCGCGCTTGATCGATTTGTCCGAGAGGTCCTGCAGCGCGAGGCTGCCGAGCGGCAGCGTCACGCCGCTGCGCACGCGGTTGCCCTTGACGTCGATCAGCTCGAGCGAGCCGCCGCCGAGATCGCCGACGATGCCGTTCGGATTGTGCACGCCCGACACGACGCCGAGCGCGGACAGTTTCGCTTCACGCGGTCCGGACAGAATCTCGATCTTGGCGCCGCAGATGCGCTCGGCCTTGGCGATGAAGTCCGGACCGTTCTTGGCGTCGCGGCAGGCCGCGGTCGCGATCGCATAGACGCGGCCGACCTGCTGGATCCTGCACAGCGCGCGAAAGCGGCGCAGCGCGGTGAGCGCCTTGTTGACCGCATCGGTCGCGAGCAGGCCGGTGCTCTGCACCTCGCGTCCGAGCCCGCACAGCGCCTTCTCGTTGAAGATCGTGACGAGGCTGCGCGCCATCGCCTCGTAGACCACGAGACGAACCGAGTTCGAGCCGATATCGATCACAGCGACGCTGGAAGCGCGCTTCCGCGGCCGCTTCACAGGAAAGCCCCCTTAAGACGATGGCTGCTGACGCTCGTTGCGACGCGTGAGCCGGCGCGGTGAAGATTCCTTGAGAGACTTACCACGGCCGGACAGACTCGGATTTGTCATGAAGTAGTCATGCAGGTTGAACGGCTCTTCGCCTTTCGCGGCCTTCATACGCGTTGACGACCCGTCCGGCAACAATTGCCAGCTCTGCTCGGTGTCCTTCAGGTTCGCGACCATGATCTGTTCGAGAACCTGCTGATGCACCGTGGGATTTTGCAGCGGACAGAGAACCTCGACGCGGCGGTCGAGGTTCCGCGGCATCATGTCGGCGGACGAGATATACACAGCAGCTTTTGTGCTCGGCAGGCCCTGACCCATGCCGAAGCAATAGATCCGGCCGTGTTCCAGGAACCGGCCGATCACCGATTTGACGCGAATATTCTCCGACAATCCCGGCAGCCCCGGCCGCAGGCAGCAGATGCCGCGCACCACGAGCTCGATCGAGACGCCGGCCTGCGAGGCCTCGTACAGGGCGTCGATGATGTCGGGATCGACCAGCGCGTTCATTTTCATCCAGATCGCGCCGGGCCGGCCATGTTTGACGTGGGCGATCTCGCCGTGGATGTGCTCGATGATCCGCTTGCGCAATGTCAGCGGCGACACCGCCATCTTCTCGATGTCGCTCGGCTCGGCATAACCGGTGATGTAGTTGAACACCCGCGCGACGTCGCGGCCGATGATCGGGTCCGACGTAAAGTAGGAGACGTCGGTGTAGATGCGCGCGGTGACCGGATGATAGTTGCCGGTGCCGGTGTGCACATAGGTCGTGAGATTTCCGCCCTCGCGGCGCACCACCATCGACAGCTTGGCGTGCGTCTTCAGTTCGATGAACCCGTAGACGACCTGCACGCCGGCGCGTTCGAGGTCGCGCGCCCAGCGGATATTGGCCTCCTCGTCGAAGCGCGCCTTCAACTCGATCAGCGCGGTCACCGACTTGCCGGCCTCGGCGGCATCCGCCAGCGCGCGCACGACCGGCGAGTTGTTCGAGGTGCGGTAGAGTGTCTGCTTGATCGCGACGACGTCGGGGTCACGCGCAGCCTGCTGCAGGAACTGCACGACGACGTCGAAGGACTCGTAGGGATGATGGACCACGAGGTCCTTCTGCCGGATAGCGGCGAAGATATCGCCGCCATGGTCGCGCACCCGCTCGGGATGGCGCGGCACATAGGGCGGGAATTCGAGGTCCGGGCGATCGAGGCGGGTCAGCTGCGACAGCTCGTTCATCGCCAGCACGCCGTCGACCAGGATCACTTCATCATCCGCCGCCGACAGAGCGTGCTGCACGAAGCTGCGGAGCTCTTCCGGCATCTTGGCTTCGATCTCGAGCCGGATCACCGATCCGCGCCGGCGGCGCTTCAGCGCCGTCTCGAACAGGCGAACGAGGTCCTCGGCTTCTTCCTCGATTTCGAGTTCGGAGTCCCTGATGATGCGAAACGCGCCCTGGCCCTTGACGGTGTAGCCGGGGAACAGGCGGCCGATGAACAGACCAGTGGCCTGCTCGAGTGTGATCAGCCGCGCCGGACCGCCGTCCTTCGTGGAGGGAAGGCGGATGAAGCGGTCGATCTTGCCGGGCATGCGGATCAGCGCGTTCATCGCCTTGCCGTCGGATATCCGCGACAATTGCAGCGCCACCGTGAAGCCGAGGTTCGGGATGAACGGGAAGGGATGCGCCGGGTCGATCGCCAGCGGCGTCAGCAGCGGGAAGATGTTGTGGAGGAAGTGATCTTCGATCCAGGTGCGTTCGGATTTGGTGACGTCGCGCCCGTCGACCAGCTGGATGCCGACCTTGGACAGGATCGTCCGCAGATCGCTCCAGATCGCCTGCTGGTCGGAGGCGAGCTGTGAGACGGTCTTGTTGATCATCACGAGCTGCTCGGCCGGCAGCAGGCCGTCCGGGCTGCGCTCGGCAATGCCTTCGCGGACCTGCGCCTTGATGCCGGCGACGCGGACCATGAAGAACTCGTCAAGGTTATTCGCCGAAATCGACAGGAAGCGGACCCGCTCCAGCACAGGATGGCCGGTATTGACCGATTCCTCGAGCACCCGGCGGTTGAAGTGCAGCCAGGAGAGCTCCCGGTTGATGAATCGCTCGGGGCTGGATGCAATCGCCGGGACGGCGGGTAGCTCCGCCTCTTTTTCTTTGATTTCAGTAGCTTGTGCCGAGTCCATCAAGTGCTGGTCCAATTCGGGGCAGGGAGCCGGAGCGGTGTAGCCGAGGGCCGCACAGACCATGTGATATTGCGATGACGTTTCGATGACATTGATGTTCCGCCGGCCTGCGCCGTCAAGCCGCGGGACCCGTCAGGCATCGCGCAACAGTTCCGCCGCCAGCGCCCGCGTCACCGGACGGCCGAGCCGCAGTGCCTCGGTGTCCAGGAGCTCGACCGCCTGCCGGACGGCGGTATAGGAGCGCTCGATCCGGTTGCAGAGGTAGCTGACCAGCGGCTCGTCCACGTTCATCTGGCGGTCGGCGCAGAATTTTACGATCAGGCCGCGGAACAGCTGGTCGTCGGGCGGCAGCAGCGTCACCGTCGGCACCGCGCGGAGCCGGGAGCGCAGGTCGCGCAATTCGATCTCGAACGCTGACGGCGGAATGCGCGCCGTGATCAGCACGAAGGCATCGTCCTGGCGCGCGAGATTCATCAGATGGAACATCGCGCGCTCGTCGAAATCCGACGGCCTCAGGTCCTCGACCACCAGCGCTCCGGTCGCAAGCGCGGTCGGCACCGCCTCGGCGGTCAGCGCATGCGCGGCGGTCGAGCGCGCGCCGGCGCTCTCGGTCCAGATCGCGGCGAGGTGGCTTTTACCGGAGCCGTCCGGTCCCACCAGCAGCATGATTCGGTTCGGCCAGTCGGGCCAGCCATCGATCAGCGCCAGCGCAGCCTCATTGGCGGGCCCCTCGAGGAAATCGTCGCGGGTCAGTTTCTCCTCGTGCGGCAGGGCCAAGGCCAATTGACGAGGTTGAACGCTACCGGCCACGCAAGTCTCCAAACCGCTTCATTTTAGCATGAAAACCGGCTTCCACTTTTCCGGATCATGCCTACCGAGCTTCGATCGTGCTCATGTGCCGCACCCACTCCACGAGATAGAGGGACACCGAACCCAAAGTAAAGATCGTGACCAAACCCATCAGGATCAGGTCGTAGGGGTGCGGCTGGAAGCCGAAGCCGAGCGAGGCCAGCACCAGCGCTGCGAATGCGACCTGCGCCACCGTGTTGAGCTTCGACACCATCAGCGGCTTCATCTCGACCGGCTTGTCGAACAACCATGACACAATCACGGCGGAGACGATCATGATGTCGCGCGACACCACCAGAATCACGATCCAGC
This sequence comes from Bradyrhizobium sp. 26S5, assembly GCF_036923295.1. Classification (NCBI taxonomy): domain Bacteria; kingdom Pseudomonadati; phylum Pseudomonadota; class Alphaproteobacteria; order Hyphomicrobiales; family Nitrobacteraceae; genus Bradyrhizobium; species Bradyrhizobium sp. 26S5. The sequence continues at coordinate 4,372,777 of NZ_CP145948.1, forward strand.
GCGGTACCGCGCCCCAGATTCCGAGCGCGACATAGATCGACACCAGCAGCGCCTTGTCGGCGAGCGGGTCGAGCAGGGCGCCGAGCTCGCTCGTCATGTTGAAGCGCTTGGCGAGGAAACCGTCGACTGCGTCCGAGACGCCGGCGATCACGAAGATCGCGAACGCGATCTCCATCTGGCTGGACACGATGGCCCAGACGATCACCGGCACCAGGATGATGCGGCCGAGGGTGATGATATTCGGAATGCTCAACTTGAGTCGCTTCCCGGCTAGAAGCCTGATTTTACTCGATATCCGGCTCTTTTGCGCAGTGGCCGGATGTTATCTACATAGTATCGCAGCAGCATTGCCGCGAGCCATTGCGCGGGGGCGGAATTCCTCGTAACCAGCCCCTTATCATCTGGAATTGGGCATGACCGAGCGCAAAAACGGGCTCACTTACGCGGATTCGGGTGTCGATATCGACGCCGGCAATCGTCTGGTCGATCTGATCAAGCCGATGGTGCGGGCCACCGCGCGGCCGGGTGCGGACGCCGAGATCGGCGGATTCGGCGGGTTGTTCGACCTCAAGGCCGCCGGCTTCAAGGATCCGGTCCTGGTGGCCGCCACCGACGGCGTCGGCACCAAGCTGAAGATCGCGATCGAGACCAGCATCCATGGCGGCATCGGCATCGATTTGGTCGCGATGTCGGTCAACGACCTCGTCGTGCAGGGCGCGGAACCGCTGTTCTTTCTCGATTATTTCGCCTGTGGCAAGCTCCATCCGGAGGCCACCGCGCAGATCGTCGCTGGCATTGCCGAGGGCTGCCGCGAATCCGGCTGCGCGCTGATCGGCGGCGAGACCGCCGAGATGCCCGGCCTCTACAAGGACGGCGATTACGACCTCGGCGGCTTTGCGGTCGGCGCGGCCGAGCGCGGCACCCTGTTGCCGACGGCCGATATCGCGGCGGGCGACGCCGTGATCGGCCTTGCCTCCTCGGGCGTGCACTCCAACGGCTACTCGCTGGTGCGCAAGATCGTCGAGCAATCCGGCGTTGCCTATGACGCGCCGGCGCCGTTCGCGCCGGTCATGACGCTCGGCGCGGCGCTGCTGACGCCGACCAAGCTCTATGTGAAGTCCTGCCTGCGCGCGATCCGCGAGACCGGCGCGGTGAAGGGGCTCGCCCACATCACCGGCGGCGGCTTCACCGACAACATTCCGCGCGTATTGCCGAAGCACCTCGGCGTCGGCATCGATCTGGCGCGGCTGCCGGTGCTGCCGGTGTTCAAATGGCTGGCCGAGCAGGGCGGCATCGCCGAGCTCGAGCTGCTGCGCACCTTCAACTGCGGCATCGGCATGATCGCGATCGTCAGGCCGAACGCGGTCGATGCGGTGACCGAGGCCTTCACCGCCGGCGGCGAGACCGTGACGCTGCTCGGTGAGGTGATCGAAGCCAAAGGTGAGCATCGCGTGGTCTATAACGGTCATCTCGATCTCTCGCGATGAAGCGCCGCACAGCCATTCTCATTTCCGGCCGCGGCTCCAACATGGCCGCGCTGATCGAGGCTGCCAAAGCTGCGGATTTTCCGGCCGAGATCGTCGCCGTGATCTCCAACCGCGCCAACGCAGGCGGGCTCGAGAAGGCGGCCGCGAGCGGCATTCCGACCATCGTCATCGAGAGCAAGCCGTTCGGCAAAGACCGCGCCGGCTTCGAGGCGGTGCTGCAGAAAGCGCTCGACGACAGGCAGGTCGAGCTGATCTGCCTTGGCGGCTTCATGCGGCTGTTCACCGCCGAATTCGCCCGGCACTGGTACGGCCGGATGCTCAACATCCATCCTTCGCTGCTGCCGTGTTTCCCCGGCCTCGATCCGCACGGCCAGGCCTTGCGCGCAGGGGTCAAGCTGTCGGGAGCGACGGTACATTTCGTGATCCCGGAGACCGATGCCGGTCCGATCGTGATGCAGGGCGCGGTCACGGTGGCTGACGACGACACGCCCGAGACGCTCGCCGCACGCGTGATCGGAATCGAGCATCGCATCTATCCGGAAGCGCTGCGGCTCCTGGCGTCCGGCCGGCTGAAGCTCGAAGGCGAGCTCTGCAAGACGCAGGGCAGCGCGGCGACCGACAGCACGCTGATCGCGCCGCAGAGCTAGGGCACGCTCGCGCCGAGGGTAGTCCCCCGGGGTGATGCGACCGGGGGAGGCATCAGGATGAAATCCGCCGACAGCGACGTTCAGTGAACCTTGAGGTTCTCTGCCGACGCCTTGCCGCGGTTCTCCACCAGCTCGTACTCGACCGTCTGGTTCTCGTTGAGTGTGCTCAACCCGGCGCGCTCGACCGCCGAGATGTGGACGAACACATCCTTGTCGCCGACGGCCGGCTTGATGAACCCGTATCCTTTGGTCGGGTTGAACCATTTGACGGTACCCTTCGGCATCGTCTCTCTCCCAGTTTAGACATAAAAAAGACGCGGCCACGTTTTCCACGTGCCACGCCACAAGCGGGCTTTCCGCTGTCTGTTCAATTCGGGGGTCTTCAGATCCAAAGTCTTCAAGTCCGAAGTTTCGCCTCTCGAAGCCTTGGATATCAACGTCGCGAAACGCACAGTCGAACGGCCGCAATCCGATTGTGAAGCGATTGCAACACGAAAATTGCGCCTTAGCAAGCCAGCTCGCCGCGGTAGTTTCGCGTGACGCAACCGGAGCCTGTGGCCGGCGGAGGCCGCCATGGCGCATTCGGCCACTGGCCGACGGTGCGGGGCGCTGCCGCTTCGCGCGCAGCAGAGGGCTCCGACCCGACGTGCGCTAGCTCCGATCCACCCGCACCACGCGGCCCTTGTCGATCGCGAGCGCGAGCTGGCCGTGCTTGAGCTTGAGCGCGGCCTCGCCGAACAATTCGCGCCGCCAGCCGTGCAGGGCGCCGACCTCGGCCTGATCGTCGGCCGCGATCTGCTCGAGATCGTCGACGGTGGCGATCACCTTGCTGGCGACGCCGTGGCGCTCCGAGGTCATGCGCAGCAGCACCTTCAGCAGCTCGACGGTCGCGGCACCATTGGAGTTGTTGCGGGGCTTTTCCAGCTTGGGAAGCGACGCCTGGTCGCGCGCCAGCCCGCGCTGCACGGCAGCAATGATGTCGGCGCCCCATTTCGAGCGCTCAAAACCCTTCGGCAGCGAACGCAGATTGCCGAGCTTGTCGAGCGAGGTCGGCGCATGGGTGGCGATATCGCCGACCGCATCGTCCTTGAGCACGCGCGAGCGCGGCACGTCGCGGCTCTGCGCCTCCTGCTCGCGCCAGGCCGCGACCTCGATCAGCACCGCGAGTTCGCGCGGCTTGCGGACGCGGGTCTTGAGCCGCTCCCAGGCACGCTCGGGATGGAAATCGTAGGTCTTCGGCGAGGTCAGGACCTCCATCTCCTCGCTGACCCACTCGCTGCGGTCGCGCTTCCTGAGATCGGCGTCGAGTGCTGCGAAGACTTCGCGCAAATGGGTGACGTCGGAGACCGCGTAGTGCAACTGCTCGTCGCTCAGCGGGCGGCGCGACCAGTCGGTGAAGCGATGGGTCTTGTCGGGGCGGTGGCCGGTGACGCGATCGACGAGCTGGTCATAGGCGATGCTGTCGCCATAGCCGAGCACCATGGCGGCGACCTGGGTGTCGAAGATCGGATGCGGGATGGTGCCGGAGAGGTGCCAGACGATTTCGATGTCCTGCCGGGCGGCATGAAACACCTTCAGCACGGCCTCGTTCGACATCAGATCGAAGAACGGCTTGAGGTCGACGCCGGGCGCCAGCGCGTCGACCACGACGGCTTCGTCCGCGCTCGCCATCTGCACGACGCAGAGCAGCGGATAGTAGGTCGTCTCCCGCAGGAACTCGGTGTCGACGGTGATGACCTTGTGTTGAGCGAGCCGGTCGCAGGCGGCGGCGAGGTCGGGGGTCGTGCTAATCAGATCCATGAACAGTCCATGACGGCTTGACCCCACGCGTTCTGCCGAAAGGGCAGCTATGTCAAGGGTCTTGCTGGGATTTTGGCCCTGCACGAGGTGAGGGGCAGGGCAATTTTGAATTGATTGGGCGCGATTCGAGGGCGTTTTCGGCCGGGTCGGGCCGCGAATTCGTCCGTCATCCTGGCGAAAGCCAGGACCGATAACCACCGAAATTCGTTGGCCGGGGGATCGCGGCCCCCGACTTCGTGCGGCAATTGGCACTTGGGGTAATGGGTCTTGGCTCCCGTGCGCAATTGCGCACTAGGCCAGGACGACGATGAGGATGGTTCTCGATTCAAGGCGTCACACCACGCGCTGTCATCACCCGCGCATGCGGGTGATCCAGTATTCCAGAGACGCCAGTGCTTGAGCCGAGAGGCCGCGGCGTACTGGATCGTCCGGTCAAGCCGGGCGATGACAGTGTGGGTGGGGACGCAGCTCCGCATTCTCGCGACATGATTTGTCCGAGCTTTGCTTCTCGTTCCGCCCTCTCCTTGAACAGAGGGCGCAGGGAAAGCCGGGTGCCGATCGCACCCATGGGCCCCGAGCAAAGGTAGAAAGCTCGGGGGTAGGACCACAGGTGTAACCGGAAACAACCCGGCTTTCCCTGCGCGATGGGTTACGGCTTACTTCGTGCTCTCCCCGGCGAGACTTGGCTTGTTTGTCACCGCCTTCGCAAGAACGCTTGCGCGTTCTGCGAGGGGACACCGGCCACTAGGGCGTCAGGACCACACGACTTCACCGTCCGCCTTGCGTGTTCTCGTCAGTGCCACGCTCGGCGTCCACCGCATCTCACCGCAACACCCGTGACGATGCGCAGCGCCCCTCGATCGGGTGAGACGGGCGAACCATACACCGAGTTGAATTTCTGATAAAGCGAAATATTTTTGCTGCGGGGGCTTGCGCCGTCGGGCAACTCAGTGATTGGCGATTTGGCCGGCCTCGACCGACGCGGTGATGCGGTCCCGATCGACCCGGGCCTCCCGCGCGCGAATGCGCGACGGCCATCCGTGCCGCGAGGCCAGCAGCGTGAGCTTGTCCCTGACGAGACCATGCGCGGGAGCTTCGAGGAAGCGCCAGACAAACCACGCCAGCACGACGACGGCTGTGAGAACGAGCGCGGTCGAAAGCGCATCCGGCGTTGGCGTCATCGCAAGCAGGATCACGTAACCGAGCTGCAGATGCAGCAGATAGAGCGGATAGGTGATGCCGCCCACGGCGCTGACGAGGCCAGCCGGCAGCGGCACGGACTTGATGCGGGTGGCGGCGAACACGATGCCGAGCGAGACGATGCAGATGGCCGTAACGACCATGGGGTCGAAGCTGCCATGGGTGTGGACGCCGAGCCGTTCCAGCTTGTGCACGGCCTGGAACGTCGCCGTTCCCATCGCCAGCGTCAGCAGGCTGTAGAGCCTGGTGTCGCGCCGTCCCCGGTAATGTTCATAGATCAGGAGCCCGACGGCGAAGAAGCCGCTGTCGTCGGCCATGAAGAGTTTCTCGAACATGGGAATGTCGAGGGTCAGTTCGTTGACGAAGGTGATGGCGATCCATGCCACGATGATCGTGTCGATCCGCCGCGGGAAGATGCCCCAGGCCAGGAACAGCGCGACCCAGACGTAGAACACGACCTCGATCACCAGCGACCAGTAGGCGTCGTCCATATAGGGCTGACCGAACATCGGTGCCGCAATGAACAGGTTTGCCAGCCATTGCCCCCACGTTACGTGGAACCATGCATGGCCCACGAGCAGCGTCGCGAGGAAGGTCAGCGTCATGCAGATGACGAAGGTTGGATAGATGCGGCTGAAGCGGGCGATCGCGAAGCCGACCGGCGTGCGGCCTTCGGCAGAGTAGGCAATGACGAAGCCGCTGATCGCGAAGAACACGGGGACGCCGAGGAAACCATATTGCGCGACCGGCGCGAGATACGGCATCGCGACCTGCTGAACGCCGTGCGATGCTGGACCCCAGAAGCCGTAATGATACAGGATCACGGCCCCGACCGCGGCGAGCCGCAGCAGGTCCAGTATCGGAACCCTGGTCGGGCCCGGTTGCTCATTAACTTCCGGCATCAGCCGCTCCGGGGAACAGGCCCGGCATTCTGGCGGCGAGGCATGAAGGCGTCCTTAATCCGGCCGGGATAGGGCCAGCCCGGCTGTTCACAATTGCAGGAGCCCGGTCGCGACGCCGGCTGCCGCGCAGAGGGCGACCACGAGCAGCGGCGGGGCGCGCCATGCCGTGAGCAACACGAAGCCCGCCAGTGCGATGCCGAAATCGAGCGGACGGTGCACGCTGCTGGTCCAGACCGGATCGTAGAGTGCCGCACCGAGGATGCCGACCACGGCGGCGTTGACGCCGCGCATCATCGCCTGCGCCGAGGGCCGCTTGCGGAAACCATCCCAGAACGGCAGCGCCGCGAGCAGGACGAGAATTCCCGGCAGGAAGATGCCGATGAGGCCAACGATCGCGCCCGGCACGCCGCCGATCACGGTGCCGAGATAGGCCGCGAAGGTGAACAGAGGGCCCGGCACCGCCTGCGCGGCGCCGTAGCCGGTCAGGAACGCATCGTCGCCGATCCAGCCCGGCGTCACCACGGCTTCGCGAAGAAGCGGCAGCACGACATGGCCGCCACCGAACACCAGTGCGCCGGAGCGGTAGAAGGCCTCGAACAGGCCGAGGCCGGGCCATGTCCGGGCCAGCAGCGGCAGTCCGACGAGCAGCGCGAGGAACAGGATCAGCGCGCCTACGCCAACGCGGCGCGACACCGGCATTGCGATGTGGGTGACGCCGTCGGCCGGTTGTGCCCGGCAGAGCCAGAGCCCGGCGACCGCGCCGAGAATGATGGCGCCGATCTGCGCGATCGACGAAGCGCTCGCGAGGATCACCAGTGCCGCCACTGTCGCAATCGAGGCGCGCTCGCGGTCGGGACAGAGCGACCGCGCCATGCCCCAGACGGCTTGCGCCACGATCGCGACCGCGACGAGCTTGAGGCCATGCACCAGGCCTGCGCCGGCCGGGCCGCTCAATCCGCCGGCGCCGAAGGCAAACAGCACCAGCGCAATCGCTGACGGCAGCGTGAAGCCGGTCCAGGCCGCCAGCGCGCCGAGGTAGCCGGCGCGCATCAGGCCGAGCGAAAAGCCGACCTGGCTGCTCGCAGGGCCCGGCAGGAACTGGCAGAGCGCGACCAGATCCGCATAGGCCTGCTCGTCAAGCCAGCGCCTGCGGGTGACGAACTCGTCGCGGAAATAGCCGATATGGGCGATCGGGCCGCCGAAGCAGGTGACGCCGAGCTTGAGGAAAATGAGCAGCACCTCGAGCGGCGAATGGCCGGCGCGCGCAGTTGAGGGCGGTGTGCTGGATTGCTGCATATCGGTGTCGTTCAAGCGTCGTCAATTCCCGGACTTGCATCACATGTCAGTGGACTCATCAGCGAAGGATATCGCCCTTTGGTGACGCCTGAGCGCGATATTTCTTGCGACGCCGCTCAGCCGATCCAGCCGAGCAACTTGAACCAGACGAGATAGAGCGGTGCGAGCACGACGAACGAGATCAAGCCGACGAGGAGGCACATCTTCACCGTCGCGCCGGCCGGCACCCGCGCCATGCCGGCGGCGACGACGATCGGGGCCGCCTGATACGGCAACAGCGGCGTCGCATAGGCGAACACCTGCGACATCAGCACGGTCGGAAGGCTCAAGCCGGTGTGTGCGGCGAGCGAGGAGGCCAGCGGCGTGAACACCGCAGGCACGCCGTTGGCGGTGACCACGAAGTTGAGCAGGCTGGCGAGCCCGATCATCGATGCGAAATCCGCCGCCGGCCGCGCCGGATCGAGCGGCAGATGCGGAATGATGAGATCGCCGATCGCAGTGCCGAGCCCGGACCAGGCGACCACAGCGGCAAGCCCGAGGATGCCGCCGAGATAGATGCAGGTGCGGACATTGACGCCGGCGGCGAATTCCTCGCCGTTGAGGAAACCCACGCGCGGCAGCAGGCAGAGGCATGCCGAGACCAGCCCGACCCATGCCGGGCGAATGCCGTGCAGGCTATCCGTCATCCAGAATGCGAGCGTGGCAAGCAGGATGATCGAGAGCCGCCATTCCGCCGCGCTCATGGGTGTCGTCTCGGTGCCGCCCTCGATCGGCTTGGGCGATGCCGGAAACAGCCACACCAGACAGCCGATCAGCACGATGCCCTTGAGGATGCCGATCACGGGCGCGTGCAGCACGAGATACGACATGTAGTCGAAACGCACGCCATAGGCCCGCTCGGCGGCGCCGGTCATGATCAGGTTCGGCACATTCGCCGGCAGGATCGACGCCGAGAGCTGATAGGTGCCAAAACCCACCGCGAGCGCGAGCGCGTAACGGCCCGGCGATCCCTCCGATAGCCCGGCGCGTTCGGCCAGCGCCAGGATGATCGGCATCAACAGTGCGATGCGGCCCATGTTCGAGGGCATCACGAAGGCCAGCGCATAGGTCAGCACAATGACGCCGGCGACCATCCGGAGCCAGGAGCCGGTGAGATGTCCGGCAAGGGCGCGCGCGATCCGGTCGGCGAGCCCGACCTTGCGGATCGCGCTGCCGATCACGAAGCCGCCGAGCACCAGCCAGAACGCTTCCGACTGGAAGCCGGAGAACAGCACGTCCGGCGGCGCAGCGCGAAACACCGCGACCGCGGCGAAGAACAGCAGCGCGGTGAGGAATTCCGGCAGCAGGCTGGTGGCCCACAACAGGATGGCGATCGCGGCAAACCAGCCGGGATGGATCAGCGAGGAGGCGGTCTCGGTCATGGCAGGGAATCAAATGGCGCGACGGCGGGACGGTGCGACCATAGCACCGCGGAAGGCGGCTGTGCGGCCGCGGTCAGGCAAGGCTGAGGTGTCGGGACGGTGGGACGAGCGGCGCGCGGCGTGGAGTCAATGTGGAGGCCGATGCGGCTTTACGCGGAACGCCGATGGCAGACGGCTTCGATACGGTTGCCGTCCGGGTCGCGTAGAAACGCTCCGTAATAGTGTGGATGATATTCGGGCCGAAGACCCGGCGCGCCGTCGTCCGATCCGCCTGCCGCAAGCCCGGCACGCCAAAAGGTGTCAACCTGCTCCCTGAGTTGCGCCTTGAAGCACCAATGCCGCCCGTATGCTGCTTCGGGCACAGGTCCTGGGCGGATCAGCAAATAGGTCAGGTCTGGATGATCTGCGTCACAGCGCTCGCCGTAGCTGATCCACGCCTCACCACTGCTCATCTTGGTGACGGCGAGCGCCGCCATCACGGCGTCGTAAAAGGGCTCGGCAACGCGGATGTTGGATACGGTGATGGAGACGTGGTCCAACATGAACGATCTCCTCCATTGACGGGACGGCCCGAGCGGGACGCCGGTCTATCACACACCGATCCGCGCCAGCTGCTCACTCGTAGCGCATGTTCTTCGACGGCCGGCGCGCCGCCGGCATCGCCAGCACGACGAGGCACAGCGCAATCATCGCCAATCCCATAAATTCAAATGCAAATGCGTCCACGGGCCGTCCTCCCCCATTAGAAACAGTTAGACTTGTTGGGGGAGCGTTGACGCGCTGTTAAGCCTTATGGTTACCACGGCCGGCCTCCTTGCATGGTGGAGGGTGAGTTAACGCTCACGTGGTGCCGCGGGAACAAGGCGATCGCGCTACGCCACGAGTTTCGGCAGCGCGGCTGCGAGTGCGTCCACGGCAAGCCGGACTTTGCGCGGCAGTCGCGGCGTCGGCAGCCAGAGCGCGTGGCAGTCGTAGGGAAGTTCTCCTTCGGTGCCGAGAACGCGGACCAGCGCGCCGCTGTCGAGGCGTTCGCGCACCAGCCAGGAGGCAGCCACGCCAGCCCCATGCCGCGCGCCGCAGCGTCGGCGATCGCTTCGAGATCGTCGAGCCTGAGCCGGCCGGCCGGCCAGACTTCTCGCGGCGGCTGACCGTCGCGCGGGAACAGCCACGGGCGAACGCCCCCGGAGCGGCGATAGACGATCGCCTGGTGCTGGTCGAGTTCGTCGAGCGCGCGGGGTTTGCCGTGGGCCTTCAAATACGCGCGCGAGCCGCACACCACCATGCGCTGGCGCGCGATGCGCCGCGCGATTACGCCGGATTGCTCGTTGAGCTCGCCGGTCCTGATCGCAAGGTCGTAGCCGCCCTCCATCAGATCGGCGACCGGATCGCCGAACGCGAGATCGAGCTCCAGCGCAGGATATTTCTGCGCCAGCTTGAGCAACGTGGGGACGACGCAAATGCGGCCGAGCAGGGCCGGCATCGTCACCCGCAGCCGTCCGCGTGGTTCGGACAGTTGATCGGAAGCGAGCGCATCGGCCGCGTCCGCTTCGGCAAGCACCGTGCGGCAGCGCTCGTAATAGACGTGTCCGAACTCGGTCAGGCTCTGGCGTCGCGTGGTGCGGTGGATCAGGCGGACGCCGAGCCGCGCTTCGAGGAAGCGGACATGCTTGCCGACCATCGGACCGGACATCTCAAGCGCCTCGGCGGCGGCGGCGAAGGAGCCGAGATCGACCGCCTTGAGAAAGACGGCCATGCTGGTCAAGCGGTCCATCATTCGAAACCCCCAGTTTTGACTGCTTAGTCTGCGGGATGATTTATCTACTGAATTTGCCTTGGCATAGCTTCATTCAAGCAAACTGTTTTGCAATTCAACTGTTTTGGAGTGTTGCCAATGGCTCGCGTCGTTCGTTTCCATCAACATGGTGGTCCCGAGGTGCTGCGGATCGAGGATGTGGCGATCGCGCCACCTGCGCGCGGCGAGATCCAGATCCGGATCAAGGCGCTCGGACTGAACCGCGCCGAGGCCTTGATGCGTACGGGGACCTATATCGAGACGCCGACGCTGCCATCCGGCCTCGGCCTCGAAGCTGCCGGCATCGTCGAGGCGATCGGCGAGGGCGCCGGCGGTTTCGCGCCCGGGGATGCCGTCAGCATCGTGCCGCCGATCTCGATGGCGCGCTGGCCGGCTTATGGCGAACTCGCGACGTTCCCGGCCGAACTGGTCGTCAAGCATCCGCCGGCGCTGGGGTTCGAGACGGCGGCCGCAGTGTGGATGCAGTACCTCACGGCATATGGCGCCTTGATCGATGTTGCGCGGCTCGCCCGTGCGGAGTTCGTCGTGATCACGGCAGCCTCGAGCAGCGTCGGGCTAGCGGCGATCCAGATCGCCAATCGTATTGGTGCGATACCGATCGCGGTGACGCGGACCTCCATCAAGAAGCAGGCGCTGCTTGAGGCGGGCGCTGCCCACGTCATTGCGTCGGCGGAGGAGGATTTACAGTTGCGGCTCGAGGGCATCGCGGGGCCGATCGGTGTTCGTGTGGTGCTCGACGCAGTCGGTGGCCCCGCCTTCATGCCGCTGACATCAGCGATGGCGCACGGCGGCATCCTCATCGAGTATGGCGGGCTCAGTCCGGAGCCGACGCCGTTTCCGCTGTTCACCGTGCTGAGCAAGAGCCTAATCCTGCGCGGCTACCGCGTGCACGAGATCGTCCGCGATCCGGCGCGGCTGGCCGCGGCAAAGGCGTTCACCCTCGATGGGCTTGCCGACGGCGCGCTGAAACCGATCATCGCCAGGACGTTTCCGTTCGAGGAGATCGTCGAGGCGCATCGGTACCTGGAGTCGAACGTGCAGTTCGGCAAGATCGTCGTGACGGTGTGAGGGCGCCTCACGTCCCGCAGAACGTCTGCGTCACGCGCTGCTCGGGGAGCGGCGGATCGGCGTAGGCCGCGAACTGTGGTTGGTCCTCGAACGGCTTCGCCAGCACCGTCAGCAGCTCCTCGAACGGCGCGTAGTCGTCGTTGGTGACGGCGGCCGCGATCACCGCCTCGATGCGATGGTTGCGCGGGATGAAGGCCGGGTTGACGGCGCGCATCGCGGCCTTGCGTTCGGCCGGCGTCTGCTGTTCCAGCGCGAGGCGGGCGCGCCAGCGGGGGGCCCATTCGTCGAACGCTGCGGGATCGGTGAACTGCGCGCGGACGTCGGCGGCGTCGTCGCTTGCCGCCTCGCCGAGATGGCGGAAGGTCAGCGTGAAGTCGGCACCGTTCTTTGCCATCGCGTCGAGCAGGTCCTGGATCAGCGCCTCGTCGCCGTCGCGCGCGGTGAACAGGCCGACCTTGGCACGCAGCCCGGCCTGATAGGCCGCGGTGAATTTTTCCGGGAAGTCGCCGAGGATCACTTGCGCCTGTTCAATTGCCTTCTCCTGTTCGTCGGCGAGCAGCGGCAACAGGCACTCGGCGAGCCGGGTCAGATTCCACAACGCGATGCGCGGCTGGTTGGCGTAGGCGTAGCGGCCCATCTCGTCGATCGAGGAAAACACCTGCGCCGGGTTGTAGGCGTCGAGGAAGGCGCAGGGGCCGTAGTCGATGGTCTCGCCTGAGATCGAGGTATTGTCGGTGTTCATCACGCCGTGGATGAAGCCGACCAGCAGCCAGCGCGCGACCAGCGCGGCCTGTCGCGCGACGACGCCCGCGAGCAGCGCGTGATAGGGCTGGGCGGCGTCCTTCAGCTCGGGATAGTGCCTGATGATGACGTGGTCGGCCAGCGCACGGACGCCGTCGGTGTCGCCGCGGGCGGCGAAGAACTGGAAGGTGCCGACGCGGATGTGGCTCGAGGCGATGCGGGTCAGGACGGCGCCCGGCAGCGCGGTCTCGCGCATCACGGGCTCACCGGTCACGACGGCGGCGAGCGAACGGGTGGTCGGAATGCCCAATGCAAACATCGCCTCGCTGACGATGTATTCGCGCAGCACCGGGCCGAGCGCGGCGCGGCCGTCGCCGCGGCGGGAGAACGGGGTCGGGCCACTGCCCTTGAGCTGGATGTCGCGGCGGACGCCGTCCCGGTCGATGACCTCGCCGAGCAGGATGGCGCGGCCGTCGCCGAGCTGGGGAACAAAGTGGCCGAACTGGTGGCCGGCATAGGCCATCGCGATCGGGTCGGCGCCGTCAGGCAGGCGCTTGCCGGCGAGGATTTCGGCGCCCTCCGGGGTCGACAGCAGGTCCGGATCCAGCCCGAGCTGGAGCGCGAGCGGCCGGTTCAGTCTGATCAGCCGGGGGGCGGCCACCGGGGTCGGCGCGACGCGGGCGAAAAAGTTCGCCGGCAGCGCCGAATAGGTGTTCTGGAACGGGAAATGGATGGTCATGTCGGGAAGATAGGCCTGCGGGCCGAATAGGCAAACGATTGGCGGCTCCGACGCGGAAAATCTGCCGTTTGCCCCGAAAACCGGCCGTTCCATTGGTTGCCGCACCCGGCCACGTCGGGTAAACCCTCCGCAACTTCGGATAGGGCATTTTGGCCCTGTCGCGATTCGACCCTCCGACATCAGTTTTGGAACGAATATGCATCGCTACCGGTCACACACATGCGGCGCGCTCCGAGAGAGCGATATCGACCAGACGGCCAGGCTGTCAGGCTGGGTCCATCGTGTCCGGGACCATGGCGGCGTGCTGTTCGTCGATTTGCGCGACCATTACGGCATCACCCAATGCGTGGCCGATCCGGACTCGCCGGCGTTCGCCGAGGTCGAGAAGTTCCGCTCGGAGTGGGTGGTGCGGATCGACGGCAAGGTGCGCCACCGTCCCGCCGGCACCGACAATCCCGAACTGCCGACCGGCATGATCGAGGTCTACATCAAGGAGATCGAGGTGCTTGGCCCGGCGGCCGAGCTGCCGCTGCCGGTGTTCGGCGAGCAGGAATATCCTGAGGACATCAGGCTGAAGTACCGCTTCCTCGACCTGCGTCGCGAGAAGCTGCACCAGAACATCATGACCCGCGGCGCGGTGGTCGATTCCATGCGCAAGCGGATGAAGGAGCAGGGCTTCTTCGAATTCCAGACCCCGATCCTGACGGCGTCCTCGCCGGAGGGCGCGCGCGACTTCCTGGTGCCGTCGCGGATCCATCCCGGCAAGTTCTACGCGCTGCCGCAGGCGCCGCAGCAGTACAAGCAGCTGTTGATGATGTCGGGCTTCGACCGCTACTTCCAGATCGCGCCGTGTTTCCGGGACGAGGACCCGCGCGCCGACCGTCTGCCGGGCGAGTTCTATCAGCTCGACGTCGAGATGAGCTTCGTCGAGCAGGACGACGTGTTCGCGGCGATGGAGCCTGTCATCACAGGCGTGTTCGAGGACTTTGCCAAGGGCAAGCCGGTGACGAAGAACTGGCCGCGGATTCCGTTTGCCGAGGCCGTGCGCAAATACGGTTCCGACAAGCCCGACCTGCGCAACAAGATCGTGATGCAGGAAGTCTCCGAGCACTTCCGCGGCTCCGGCTTCAAGGTGTTCGCGCGGATGCTGGAAGACCCGAAGAACCAGGTCTGGGCGATCCCGGGCACCGGCGGGGGCTCGCGCGCGTTCTGCGACCGCATGAACTCGTGGGCGCAGGGCGAGGGCCAGCCCGGCCTCGGCTACATCATGTGGCGCGAGGGCGGCGAGGGCGCGGGTCCGCTTGCCAACAACATCGGCCCGGAACGCACCACTGCGATCCGCGACCAGCTCGGCCTCAAGGAGGGCGACGCGGCGTTCTTCGTCGCCGGCGATCCGGAGAAGTTCTGGAAATTCGCCGGCCTTGCCCGAACGAAACTCGGCGAGGAGCTGAACCAGATCGACAAGGACCGGTTCGAACTCGCCTGGATCGTCGACTTCCCGATGTACGAGTATGACGAGGAGAACAAGAAGGTCGACTTCTCGCATAACCCGTTCTCGATGCCGCAGGGCGGCCTCGACGCGCTGAAGTCGCAGGACCCGCTGACCATCAAGGCTTTCCAGTACGACATCGCCTGCAACGGCTACGAGATCGCCTCCGGCGGCATCCGCAACCACAAGCCGGAAGCGATGGTGAAGGCGTTCGAGATCGCCGGCTATGGCGAGCAGGAGGTCATCGACCGCTTCGGCGGCATGTACCGTGCGTTCCAGTATGGCGCGCCGCCGCATGGCGGCATGGCGGCCGGTCTCGATCGCATCGTGATGCTGCTCTGCGGCACCAACAATCTGCGCGAGATCTCGCTGTTCCCGATGAACCAGCAGGCCATGGATCTGCTGATGGGCGCGCCGTCGGAAGCGACGCCAAAGCAGCTCAAGGAGCTGCACATCCGCACCAACCTGCCGGCCAAGAGCTAGCCTTCGAAGTCACCTCGCCCCGCTCTTGCGGGGAGAGGTCGGCGCGAAGCGCCGGGTGAGGGGCATCTCTCCGCGCACACTCATCTCTCGGATTCGCGGAGGCAGCCCCTCACCCTGACCCTCTCCCCGTAAGAACGGGGAGCGAGGGAGATCACAACCCCGTCGAGGCCTCGATCCGGAATTGCGCCAGCGCCGATTGCGGATCGATCTTGAGCAGTTGCATCAGCTGAAGCGCCGGCGCTTTGGCGCGCGGCGTCAGCTTGACGACCAGCGTCTGCCCCGGCGTCTCGATGAACCGGCTGATGGCGGTGATGAGGGCAGTGGCGTCGGGATTGCTGCCGCCGATTGCATCGCCCTGCGCCTTGATGGTTTCGAGGATGGCGCTGCGTGCAGCGTCGCGGCCCACATTCTGGCTGCGCGCGTACTGCGCGACCGCGAGATCGATGACGCCGAGGTCATGGACGGTGAGCTCGATCGCGCTGGCCTCGATCTGCGCTGCCGCGCCCATGGTCTCGGCTGCGTTGGCCGAAAATGCCTCGCGCGGCACGTTGCCGAGCGAGACCTTCGCCGACGCCTTCACAAGCCCCGCCATGTCGAACTTGACCGGCTCGAGCGCGAACGAGCGCGACGCCTCGGTCCAGGCAGCGCCGAGATCGGCGTCGACGACCATCCGGTCGATCCCGGCCGCGATCAGCGGCTGCTGCCGCGGGTCGGAGGCATCCACCGGTGCGGCCAACTTCGCGACCAGGCGCAGTCTGCTCGGGATCGATCCGACGAACTGACCCCAGTCGAGGCTGAACACATCGATGTTGACCGGCTTGCCGGTGGATTTGTACGGCGTCGCGACGCCCTTGAGCTCGATGCCCTCGAGCAGCGGAAACAGCGCCAGCGCCTGTTCCGCCGACGGCTTCTCGGCGGAGAACTGCGCCGACAGCCGCATGAAGTTGGCGACGTCGAGCGACTTCAGCGCGAAGCGTCCGACCTTGATGGGACCCTGTGGTCCACGTCCATCGAGCCCCTCGACGGCAAGCTCGCCGATCTTGCCGTGTTCGAAATTGAAGCGCACCGAGGACAGCTTGAGCGGGCCCTGCGGCGTCTCAACCGAGAGCCCACGTATCTCGGCATTTCCGATGCCGGCACCCGAATAAAGTCCGGCGACCTTCTCAAGCAATTCGCGCGCCTGGGCCGGAGACGGCGGCGCGCTGCCCGGCGGCGGGATCATCGCCAGCAGCGCCGGCAGTTGCATCCGCGACGGGTTGATCCTGACGTCGTCGACCGTGACGCCCTCGATCCGCATGTTCAGGCCGGGCGTGGCGGCGACGGCATCAGGCGTCACGGTGATCACATAGGGACCGACCGAAACGTGGCCCTGAACCCGATAGTCCCGGTCGTCATTGGCCTTGGCCGGATCGAACATCGCTGCCATCGCACCGACGTCGATATCGGTCGCGGCGATATTGGCGAGGTCGCCGGTCATCTTGACCGGCTTGCCTGCCGCCTGCGAATTGATCCTGAACGCAACCTTGTCGGTCTTGCTGGACGCGATCTTTCCGTCCTTCATGTTTTCGATGGCAAGGCCCGAATAGTCGAATGTGCCGCCGGCGCCGTCGCCGGCATGTGCTGCGGCGCTGAAGGTCAGCGCTCCGGTCAAGCTGGGCGCGGTCACCGACGACGCATTGATGCTCGCGAGCTGGGCGAACGCGAACCGGTACAACTCGACGATGGACGACGAGGCCGGAAGCTGGGGTAGGCCGGCGGGAGCGGAATAGTCCTTCACCGTGATCCGCGGCGCCTTGTAGGTCAGGGAGGCGATCGTCGGGCTCGGCCCCGCCACGCCAATCGCGACATCGCTGAACTCGAGCTTGTCGGCGGAGACCCGTGCCGCCTCCGTTTGACCGAGGCCTGTCATCGTGAGGCTGGCAATCTTGACGCTGACCGGGGACTGCGCTCCCGTCTCGGTGGCGATGTCTGCAATCGTCAAGGTGCGGCTCTTGACGTCGAAGGCGATCTTGCCGTGGCTCGCCTTGGCGCCGGTGGCGCGGACCTGCTCGAAGGCGGCCTCGACCTCGCGCGTGACCCGGCGCTGGGCATACAGGTCGAAGCCGAAGAAGCCGCCGACCGCAATGACAATGACAGCGATCAGGCCGAGCAGAATTTTCTTCATTCGGTCAACTCCGGATCATCAAGGGAAAAAAATTGCCAATCCGCGGCCAGAAGGTGCAGCATCACTGAACGGGCCCGCCCGGGCCTGTTGACGGGGATATTATCGGATGTTGCATCCAAGCGGCTGGACATGCTTCACATCCGGCTCGGTTTGCCGGACAACTGACTTTCGCCTGGATTAGCACAGAAACAAGAAATTTGGGCCGGAAACGCGGGGAGCACGCATGTCGTCATCGTCTGAAGAACTCCATAACGCGGCGCTCGCCTATCACCGGCTGCCGCGGCCGGGCAAGCTCGAGATCCAGGCGATCAAGCCGCTTGCCAACCAGCGCGACCTGGCGCTGGCCTATTCGCCGGGCGTCGCCGCCGCCTGCACCGAGATCGCCAAGAACCCCGCCGAGGCGGCGACCCTGACCGCCCGCGCCAATCTGGTGGCCGTGGTCTCGAACGGCACGGCCGTGCTCGGTCTCGGCAATATCGGTCCGCTTGCCTCCAAGCCCGTCATGGAAGGCAAGGCGGTGCTGTTCAAGAAATTCGCCGGCATCGACGTGTTCGATATCGAGATCAAGGCCGACACGATCGAGCGCGTGGTCGAGACCGTCGCCGCGCTGGAGCCGACTTTCGGCGGCATCAATCTCGAAGACATCCGCGGACCGGAGTGCTTCGAGATCGAGGCGCAGCTCAAGGAGCGGATGAATATCCCGGTGTTCCACGACGACCAGCATGGCACCGCCATCATCGTCGCAGCCGCGATCGTCAACGCACTGCTGCTGAACGGCAAGAAGCTGCCCGACGTCAAGATCGTCTGCTCGGGGGCCGGCGCGGCGGCGATCGCGACGCTCAACCTGCTGGTCTCGATGGGGGCGCAGCGCAAGAACATCTGGGTCTGCGACATCGACGGCGTGGTCTATGAAGGCCGCAACACCACGATGGATCGCTGGAAGGCGGTCTATGTCCAGAAGACCGACGCGCGCGTGCTGGCGGACGTGATTCCGGGCGCAGACATCTTCATCGGGCTGTCGGCGCCGGGCGTGCTGAAGCCGGAGATGGTCAAGCAGATGGGGGATGGGCCGCTGGTGATGGCGCTTGCCAATCCGGTACCTGAAATCATGCCGGAAGAGGCGCGGGCGGCGCGACCGGATGCGATGATCTGCACGGGACGGTCGGACTATCCGAACCAGGTCAACAACGTGCTCTGCTTCCCCTTCATCTTCCGCGGCGCGCTCGACGTCGGCGCCACCGCGATCAACGAGGCGATGAAGCACGCCGCGGTGGATGCGATCGCGCAGCTCGCGCGCGATCCGCCGTCGGATGCGGTGGCCCATGGCTTCGAGACCGGCGAGACGCAGGGGTTCGGCCCGGGCTCGCTGATCCCGAGCCCGTTCGACCCGCGCCTGATCCTGCGCATTGCGCCGGCCGTGGCCAAGGCCGCGATCGAGTCCGGCGTCGCGACACGGCCGATCACCAATTTCGACGAATACGCGGCCAATCTCGAGCGCTTCTCGTTCCGCTCCGGCCTCACCATGAAGCCCGTGTTTGCCAAGGCGAAGACCCAGCCGGTGCGCGTGATCTACGCCGAAGGCGAGGATGAGCGCGTGCTGCGCGCGACCCAGGTGGTGCTCGAGGAGAAGCTGGCGCGGCCGATCCTGGTCGGCCGTCCATCGGTGGTCGAGACGAGGATCAAGCGCTTCGGCCTGTCGATCAAGGCCGGCCGCGATTTCGACCTGGTCAATCCCGAGGACGATCCGCGCTACCGTTCCTACGTGCAGTCCTATATCGACGTCGCCGGCCGGCGCGGGGTGACGCCCGAGGGCGCGCGGACCGTGGTTCGCACCAACAACACGGTCATCGCCGCGCTCGCGGTGTCGCGCGGCGAGGCCGATGCGATGCTGTGCGGTGTCGAGGGCCGCTACATGAGCCATCTGCGCCATGTCCGCGAGATCATCGGCTTCCTGCCGGGGGTCAGCGACTATGCCGCGCTGGCGCTGATGATCACCTCCACCGGCGCGCATTTCCTCGCCGACACCCAGGTGCGGCCGAACCCGAGTGCGGAGGAGCTCGCCGAAGTGGCGTCGCTCGCGGCGATCCACGTCCAGCGCTTCGCCTTCAAGCCGAGGGTCGCCTTCGTGTCACATTCCGACTTCGGCAGCTATGATACGGACTCCTCGCGCAAGATGCGGCGGGCCACCCAGCTCCTTAAGGACAAGCATCCGGAGATCGAGGCCGACGGCGAAATGCAGGGCGACACAGCGCTGTCGGCGGTGGCGCGCAAGCTCGTGCTGCCGCAATCGCGGCTGGAAGGCGAGGCCAACATCCTGATCATGCCGAACCTCGACGCCGCCAACATCGCCTACCAGATGATCAAATCGCTCGCCAACGCGCTGCCGGTGGGGCCGATCCTGATCGGTCCGGCGCGCCCGGCGCACATCCTCACCCCCGGTGTGACGGCGCGCGGCATTCTCAACATGACGGCGGTTGCCGCCGTCGAAGCCCAGGAGCGCGCCGGCCGCGCGCAGCCGACGCTCTTTGGGTAAAAGATCGTCGTTTGAGCATGATCTGTTCAGAAAACCGCTACGCACTTTGCGCTAACGCGGCCCTTCGGGTCCGGATCATGCTCGCGACCGATTCGATTTGATCGAAGCAGGTGGAGCGACCATAATCTCTCCGCCTGCTTCGTCCGATTCTGCCATCCAGTGAGGCCGACCCATGCCAGCGTTGATCACCTTCGGGCGCGTTCTGTTCGCCGTGCTGTTCCTGTATTCGGGGGCGACCAAGCTGTTCGGCATCCAGGCGACGGCGGATTTGTTCACGGCCAAGGTGACCATTCCCGCCGTGATCGCGCCCTATACGCAGCAGATCGAAACCTTCGCCGGCATGCCGTTCATGCAGCTCCTGGCGATCACGATCGGCGCCTTCGAGATCATCGCCGGCCTGATGATCGCTGTGAACGTGCTGGCGCGGTTCTTCGCGATCCTTTTGATCATCTTCGTCTGCTTTACGACCTTCTACTTCCACGATTTCTGGAATCAGGCGGCGCCTGACAACGGCAAGACCCTGATGGAGGCGCTGAAGAACCTGTCGCTGATCGGCGCATTGTTCATCATCGCCGGCTACGGCCGCGGCCCGCGCCGCGATGAGCCGGCGTATGGGGACGTGTAGGACGATACGCAGCTGCGTAGGGCGGGTTGGCGTAGCGTAACCCGCCGACCTGTGCATCGGGAACGAAAGACGGCGGGTTACGCTGACGCTAACCCGCCCTACGATCTTCGATCGATCTCAACCCACCCGCCGCCACGGCGTCACGCTGACATCCTGCGCGGCATCGATCAGTTGCGGCGCGTCGGCGCGAAGCCCGTGCGCAGCAAGCACCTGCTGCGGGGTGCGGGCAGGGACGCCCGGAAAGCACGGCTCGCCCTCGGGGATGCGCACCCTTGGCGCGACCGACAGCCAGAACGTGTCGTAGCGGTCCATGAACATGCCAAACACGCCGGGGCCGCCGATGATGGCAACCATGCCCGATGTCACGCCGGCCTCGCGGCTCGCCGCCTCGAACGGGCAGCCGGCCGGATTCCACAACAGCGCCTTCGGATTGTCCGGATCGGGCGCGGTGGCCGCGACCTTGCCGGTCAGGATCAGGCGGCGCCGCTTCGGCGCGTTCGGCTGCTCTTCCTGGGAGTGACGGCCATGCACGACGAGGTCGGCGCGGTCGAGAGCCGCGGTGAAGAACCGCTTGTCCCCCTCGATCTTGAGATCGTCGGGCATCACATTGTGCGCGTTGGCCAGCCGGCCATCGGCGGAGACGATGACGAAACCCTCGATACGCAACCCAGACACCAGAGCCATTTCCGTTCCGATCGAATCCGAACGGGGCTCTGGGTTGTTGTTTTGACGCGTTTTCTTCACGCGAACCGGTACCCACTTCGCTCGAAAACGCTCCAGACTGTCGCGCGCGCTATTGCTGGTCGACCGTGGTGACGACGCTGTTCACCGGCCGCGAGCTCACGGTCGGCAGCTTGACGTCCTTGGCGAGCTCCTGCTCGTATTGCGGCAGCACCGTCACCGGGAATTTGGCGCGCATCGCCACCACCTTGTAACCGCCGGCCTTGAGCTGCTGCAGCAGCGCGGGCAGCGCCTCCGCGGTGTGTTTCTGGAAGTCGTGCATCAGGATGATGCCCTTGCCGAGCTTGTTCAGCTTCTTCATCACGGTGTCGATCACCTGCTGCGGCTTGCTCGACTTGAAGTCGAAGGAGTCGAGGTCGCAGGAGAAGATCGCGATGTTGCGGTTGCCGAGATAGGTCACCATTTCCGGCGGATGCTGCAGCGCCGGGAAGCGGAAGAACGGCGAGGGTGAAACCTCGAGCGCCCATTTGACCGCGGCATAGCCGCGCTCGATCTCGTCCTTCTTCTGATCCTCGGTCAGCTTCTTGTTGTTCAGATTGGCGTGCGACCAGGTGTGCGCGCCGACCGTGTGGCCGGCGGCATACACCTGACGCAGGATTTCAGGGTGATAGGTGGCGTGCTTGCCGATCGGGAAGAAGATGCCCGTGGTGCATTCATCCGCGAGCGCCTTCAACACCGCGGGCGTGTTGGCCGGCCACGGACCGTCGTCGAAGGTCAGCACCACTTCATGGTCGCGCAGGAAGTCGAGCTGCTTGAAATGCTCGAAGCCGAAGCCGGGCCCGCCGGTGGTGTCGATCTCGACGGTGCGGCCGACGCCGAGCGCGTTCGGATTGTTGCAGGCAGCGCGCGCCGGCTGCGGCGGTTGCTTCGGCGGCACTGGTGCGGCGTTTGCGGTGGCGGGCGCAGGTGCCGCGGCGGCGGGCGCTGGCGCTGCGGCCGCTGGTGCTGCCGCCGGCGCTGTGGCGGCGCCCTTGGCCGGCGCTGCCGCAGCGCCCTTGGCGGGCGGCGTCTGCGACCAAGCTGCGCTCGACGCGAGCAACGATACGGTCCCTGCGAAAATCAGACCTGCCGCAATGCGCATGGCGTGTTCCCTGCTGATCGCGCTTCCGTGCCGGCGTTGCCGCACCCGGACCGCTTCACCCCCAACCGATCGTACCCTAGTCGCAGTCGCGACGCCAAGGCAATGAAGGTGGGCGGGCGCGTGCCCAAAATCCTCGTCGGATCAGTTAATTCCGGGGATTATCTTGAGATTATCTTGGCTTCTCAGGCGGCCGCCAATGTCCGTGCGATTGCGGTCTTGATGCGGGTGTCGTCGGGCGTGACCGACTCAGGGAAGACGTCGGCGATGTAGCCGTCGCGGCCGATCAGGTATTTGTGGAAATTCCAGCGCGGCACGTCCTTCGGCCGCGCCTCGGCCGCCCAGCGGTAGAAAGGATGCGCGCTCGCGCCCCGGACCACAGCCTTCGCTGCGATCGGGAAGGTGACGCCGTATTGATGCTGCGCGGTCTCGGCGATCTCGGTCGGGCCGCCGGGCTCCTGGCCGCCGAAATCATTCGAGGGCACGCCGATGATGACGAAGCCGCGCTCGCGGAATTCGGTCCACAATTGCTGCAGGCCGGCATATTGCGGCGTGAAGCCACAGAGCGAGGCCGTGTTCACGATCATCAGGGGATGGCCGGCATAGTCGGCAAGGCTGATATCGCCGCCCGAGAGTGCGGGGAATGAGAAGGCGTAGGCCGTGATCCGGCTCATCGCGGGCTGCTCCGCATGCAGCGCACGCGATCCTGCGGCCGCGGCCAAGGCCGTCACGATCAGTGTTCGGCGGTTGATCATGATGATGTCCCCGGATCGGATGTGCCTGACATGATAATCCAGAGCGCAGGCCCAAGCCTTCAACAAGGCGTTACGGAAGGGAACATCTTAGCCGTCATGCCCGGCCTTGTGCCGGGCATCCACGTCTTCGCTCCAACGGGCGAGAAAGACGTGGATGGCCGGGACATAGGCGAGCGGAAGCGACGCCGTCCTTCGGACGGCTACGCCCGGCCACGACGGAAAGTGATTTTCGCTCTCGGGAAGAGGGTTGGAGAGGTACAGCCCGAAAGCTTAGCGTAGCGGCAGGATGAAGTCGGTGCCTTCGCCGGTCTCGCCCTGGTTGACGCCGAGGTCGGAGACGATGATCGAGCCGCCGGTGCCGAGCGCTTCGCTGATCCGCGCCATCACGTCTGATGGAATCGAGATGCGGTCGAGTGCCTCGGCGGGGGTATTCGTCGCTGGCTGCGGCTTGGCCTCGACCGGCGGTGCGGCCGCCACCTTGCGGCGATGCGAGACATGCTCCTCGGCGTCGACACGGGCGGCATTGCGGGTCGGCAGCGTGACCACCGACCAGCGCAGCAGGTTGGTATCGGTCTTGTCGGCTTCCGCGGTGAAGACATGCGTGCCAAGCGGCCGGTCGCTCGCGGCGATCGTCACCGGCACGTCGAACAGCGGCGCAAAGTTCTGCCGCACATAGAGCTTGGAATCCTTGCGGCTGATGAACACCGCGATCTGGCCGGCGCGCTTCGACACGTCGATCCTGGCGACGCCCGGCAGCCGTGCCGTATCCTTGGCAGCGTCCTTCTTGGCATCGGGCGCGTCGGCCGCGGTTGCCGGCTCGGCGGGCTTGTCAGCGGTCTTGGCCGCATCCGCCGCCTTGGCAGCGTCCTTGCTCGCCGCGTCCTTGCTCGCGTCCCTGCCGGCATCAGCCTTAGGCGCATCGGCCTTCGCATCGGTCTTGGAAGCCTCGGCAATGCCGGGCTTGGCGGCGTCCGTTTTCGGCTCGTCAGCTTTGCCTTCGGCCTTCACCGGGGCTTTCGCGGAGACCTCGGTCTTCGGCGTGTCGGTGCTGCCGGTGGTTTCGCCGACCGTCTTGTCGTCGGTAGCGGAATTGGTCTCGGGCGGCTGGTCGGTCGCGGTCTCAGCTTGGACCGTCTCGGGCTTGTCGGCTGCAAGCTTGTCGGCGATCGCGTCCCGTGTCGCCGAGGAGGAGGCGTCGGACATCGTCACCGACGCGCTCGCCGCCGGCATCGCACTGCTGGCGTCGGCGGTATGGGTGTTGTCGCGCAGCGAAGCGGGCAGGGCGGCGTGGCCGACGCTGGTGCGCAAATCGAGACCGGACTGCTTGTCGGCGCCCTTGTCGGTCTTGACGCCGAGCGGCGCATCCATCTTCAGGATCTCGTCGGCAACCGGCTGCTGCGGCGTAACCTTCTGCGTCACCAGCAACGGATGCGAGAAGTTCTCCGGCGTGATCGTGCCCAGCGTGACGAACACGCGGGCGCCCATTCGCGTCCAGCCGTACATCTTGACCGCAAACGACATCGGCATGCGGATGCAGCCATGCGAGGCCGGATAGCCGGGCAGCACACCGGCGTGCATGGCGATGCCCGACCAGGTGATGCGCTGCATGTACGGCATCGGTGCGCCGCTATAGATGTTGGACTGGTGATACTTCTGCTTCTGGATGACGCTGAAGACACCCATCGGGGTCGAGTGCCCCTTCATGCCCGTCGACACCGGGCTCTCGGCATAAAGGCCGTTGGCGTCGTAGACGCTGACGCGCTGCTGGTCGATCGAGACCGAGATGATCAGGGGACCCTGCGGCTTGGCGCCGGCCTCCTTCTCGAGCGCCGGATTTTTCTTGGTCAGATTGCGCTTCGGCTTCGGCCGGGCCGGCCGCGGCTGGTAATCACCGTAATAGCCGGAATCACTGTTCCAGTAGAACAGCGCAGCATCGGCCTGTGAGGAGGCGGCGACGGTGCCGGCTGCAGTCAAAACTGCAAACCGCCAGAACCGCCTATTGGCAGAATCAAAAATCGAAATCCGCCGTCCCGTTCCGTGCATATTCCGAATCCCAGTCCAAACTATTCCTTGGTTGTCGCAGACGTGGAACGCGTTCACCAGCGTATGCGATTAACCCTTCCGTGAGGCGCGTATTTTTCGCCAAAAGCGTAGCAAAAAAGCCTCACAAGAGGTTAAACGCCCAGCCTGATCACCGAGCCGTCAGCGCCTTCCTGTGCGGCGTTTGCGCACTACATAGGCGGGACCCACCCCGCGGAGACCTCAATGACATCGAGAAGTGTGAGCTTGTGTGACGTGCGACTGTTGTCTCGATCGGGGTGCGCAATGTTGCTGATGGTGCTGGGTTTGGGGTTGGCCCGTCCGGCGGCCGCGGCAGATGAGCCGGACCTGATCTTTCGCCGCTCTACGGTGTTCAAATTGATGAGCCCCAACGACAAGCTCGCGACCTACGGCGTCGACGACCCCGAGGTCGAAGGTGTTGCCTGTCACTTCACGGTGCCGGAGAAGGGCGGCTTCAAGGGCTGGCTTGGACTTGCCGAGGAAGTCTCCGATATCTCGCTGGCCTGCCGGCAGATCGGGCCGATCCGCTTCAAGAACAAACTCGGCCAGGGCGACGACATGTTCAGCAAGCGCCGGTCGCTGTTCTTCAAGAAGATGCAGATCGTGCGCGGCTGCGACGCCAAGCGTAACGTGCTGGTCTACATGGTCTATTCGGACAGGTTGATCGAGGGCTCGCCGAAGAACTCGACCTCGTCGGTGCCGATCATGCCGTGGGGCCCGACCGATGCCGCCATCCAGAAGTGCGGCGAGTTTATTCAATAGGCTTTGTTCGGTAGCCTTCATTCGATTGCCCCGGCATGGGTTTGGCCTGTTCGGCTGAAGCGGTGGGTAAACTAGCGGTTGGTTTGCCCGAACTGCTTCGCGCCGAGGCTGAGGCCCGGCTTGACCTTCGAGTCGCGGCAGCCGACGAGGCGGACCAGCTTCTGCTGCGCGCACTCATTGTCGCCCATCACATGGGTGCCCTGTTGCGACATTGCGGCCGTCATCTGCTTCTGCGGGCCGGATTTGGTGGCCGCGGATTCATTGCCAACGCCCATGTTGCCATTGCCCACGACTGACATCCTTCGTTGGATAGGGAATCACCACAACGTGCCACCGCGGAGATGGTTGCACGGTGCCGATATGAGTCGGCTGGACCGTCGCCCGGTTCACCGCCGACCTGCTGTGCTGCTTCCTGTCTCAGCAGAGGAAAGTTAAGAAAGCGCGGTAGCCCGCTCAATTTGCACGCAGAATCGGCCATCGCCCCGGCTGCGGCCAAAACAGGTGCCAAGGACGGGCGCC
Organism: Bradyrhizobium sp. 26S5; assembly: GCF_036923295.1. Taxonomy (NCBI): domain Bacteria; kingdom Pseudomonadati; phylum Pseudomonadota; class Alphaproteobacteria; order Hyphomicrobiales; family Nitrobacteraceae; genus Bradyrhizobium; species Bradyrhizobium sp. 26S5. The sequence goes on from NZ_CP145948.1 coordinate 4,399,101, forward strand.
AAGGCGGGCACCACGGCAGGCCTCGACGCGCGAAATCTTGAACACGCGCTCCGCCGCCGCTCCATCACTGAAAATATTGATGTTTTCCGGCCAATGTTTCGTCGATCGCCAGCCGACGAAACAATTCTCCGGTTGATGAAACCATTTTCGACTTGTTCCGCAGAACTCCGGAAACGGCAGTTCGTTATCAAACCGTCAACACAACGGCGCGGACGCCGGCCGGAATAACGGAGACTGTCACATGCGGACCATCAGCCTGATCCTCGCCGTCGTCTTCGTGATGGCCGGTTCGTCGATGGCTGGTTCCCCGGACAGCGGTTTGCCCGGCATCGGCACCTTCTCCTATAACGGCTCGTCGGTGGTCACTGTGGCCCCGATGGTGATGGCGCAGGCCAACTGAACGCGACGCGAAAAACAGAACAGCCGATAAAGGCCACTCATGTTGCACCGTATCTGTTCCGCCGCGATGTTCGCATTGCTCGTCCTGGCGGGTTCCGCGCAGGCCCAATCCCAGCTTCCACTCGAATCGATGCAGATCCGGTCGCTGTACCGGGTAACTGAGCCGCGCGACGAATTCGTTCGCCAGTGCGCGCCGCACATGCTTGGCCGCTGGGCGCATCCCGAAGCCGTCTGCGGCTGCCTGCACGACCACGCCGCAGCAACGGTGGATGATCCCGACCTCCGTCAGGCATTGCTGCGCGGGATCAGCGAGACCGGCGTGCCGACCATCGAGACCGATTGGGTGCCGCCGTCGAAGCAGGCCGAGATCGGCCCGACCTTCACCAAGATCGCCAAGCCGACGCTGCAATGCATGTTCGAGCCGATCTCGAACTGAGCGGCGCGTTGCCAAATAATGAAGAAGCAGGCGCCTCGCGGAAGCGGGGCGTTTATTTTTTGGCGAGGCGCGGCACGCAGCTGCGGGTCCGCACCACGCCGTTCTGGCTCAGCTTGGCGCCGATCACCTGCTTGATCTGCCCGGCCGGGCACGAGCCGTCATCGACCAGGACGCGCTGACCGACCCGGAGGTCGACGATGTCGCCCTCGCGCATCAAGGCCTGCTGCGCGGAGGCGGGGGCGCTCAGGGCGACACATGCGACGGCGCCGATCAGCGCGACGAATCCGATGCGCGGCATCGCGGCCTCCCTCACTTGTTCTGGATCTTGACCCCGTCGGGGCCGACATTGATCTGCAGGCCTTCGGGCTGCTTCTTCGCCTGATAGAGATTGTAGCCGAGCATGCCCACAATCAGGACCAACCCGCCGATCACGAGATACAGGACGTTGCGATTGGCAGGCATCCGGTATCTCCGTACGCTGGCACTGACTGAACGCGCGCGACCTTAGTCAGGTCGCTGCGATTCTCATAGCGCGCCGCGGTTTGGCGGATGACTTGATCGATCCCTTGACTGGTCCTTTGCGCGTCGCGCGCAGCGCAATCAGCGTTGCCTTCGCCAATTGTTCCGCCGACGCGATGAGTTGCGGAACCGGATGACCGGAAAATCCCAGCACGAAGCCGGGCAATGGACGCGCGCGATGATAGGTCTCGGCGAGCAGCCAGCCGCCGACGCCGGCGGCGGCTTTTGCCTCCGCGGCAATGAGTGGATCGGTCGCGGGATCGAGCCTGGCCACGAGATGCAGGCCCTGCGAGGGCACGGGAACCGTGAGCGCGCCCTCGGATGCGCTCTCGAGCGTCGATGCCAGCACGTCGCGCGCCTCGCGATAGAGTTTGCGCGACTTGCGCAAATTGGCGGCGAAGGCGCCGGAGTTCAGCATGTCGGCAACCGCGCCTTCCATCAACGTGGCGGGAAAGCGGTCGAGCGCGGCGCGCGCCGCCGTCACCGGGCCGATCAAGGCTTCGGGCAGGGCGCAGTAACCGATCCGCAAGCCCGGAAACAGCGTCTTGGCAAACGTGCCCATGTAGATCACGCGGCGCAGATGATCGATGCCGGCGAGCGACAACAGTGGCGCGCCGTCATAGCGGAACTCGCTGTCGTAATCATCCTCGAACACGAAGGCGCCGGCATCGCGAGCCCAGTCGAGCAGCTCGAGCCGGCGCGGCATCGACATCTGCACGCCGAGCGGAAACTGGTGCGACGGCGTGACATAGGCGGCGCGTGCCTGCGGCGCCGATGCGCGGCCCTTGTCGACGCGCATGCCTGAGGCATCCACGGGCACCGACACCGAACGATAGCCGCAATGCTCGATCGCGCGCCGCGCCGCCGGATAGCCGGGATCCTCGCACCAGACCTGATCGCTGGGCTTGAGGATCGCGCCGAGCACGATGCGCAGCGCATGCAGCGTGCCCGACGCCAGCATGATCTGGTCGGGATCGCAGCGCAGTCCGCGCGCCGACAGCAGATGATCTGATATGGCGGCGCGCAATTCGCTGCTACCGCGGGGATCGCCATAGTGCAGATGCTCGGAGCCGAAGGCGCGCAGTCTGCGGCCGGCAAAGGCGCGGAAACGCTGCAGCGCGCGTTCGTCGATATGGGTGCAGCCGAGCGACAGCGCGTTGTGCTGCGGCGACTCGATCTCGATCTTCGCGCGTCGCGGTGCGGTGGCCTGCGCCGGGATGCGCGCGGCGACGAAGGTGCCGGAGCCCGTGGTTGCCACCGCAAATCCGTCGGCGATCAGCCGCTCATAGGCCGTGGTGACGGCGTTGCGTCGGAAGCCGGTCTGTTTTGCCAGCGTGCGCGAGGGCGGCAGCGGCTCGCCCGGCTTGACCAGGCCGCCGACGATGGCGTGGCACAGCGCCTGATAGAGCCGCTGCTGCGAGGCCGCGCCCTGCGCGACGTGGGGACCGGCGAGGTCGAGCGGCAGCTCGGCCTTGCCAGGCGAAGGCTTGCGGGAATTGGTCGGAATTTTTCGCATGGAATTGGCACTATCGCAGACCAAATGGGTCGCTACAACTCTCGACATATTCCAATTTCGAAAGGCACCGCCGTGACCGAAGGCGCATCCACTCCGTCCTACCCCATGTCGTCCCGCAACCGGGTGAAGCGCCGCCATGATCGCGGCTTCTACGACCACGCAACCGTGCACAAGATCCTGGACGCCTCGATGCTGTGCCACGTCTCCTACGTGATCGACGGCCAGCCCTATTGCACGCCGACCTTCTTCTGGCGCGAAGGCACAAAGCTCTATTGGCACGGCTCGAGCGCGAGCCGGATGCTGGAGAACCAGTCGGAAGGGCAGAGGGTGTGCCTGACGGTCGCCCATCTCGACAGCCTGGTGCTGGCGCGCTGCGGCTTCAATCACTCGGCCGACTATCGCGCGGTGATGGCGTTCGGCTCAGCCTATCTCGTCACCGACCCGCAAGAGAAGGAGCGCGCCATCGTTGCGATGGTCGACCGCTTCTTTCCGGAGCGCACCGCAAGCCTGCGCGCCAGCAGCAAGCAGGAGATCAAGGCGACCTCGTTCATCGCGATGGAGATCGACGAAGCCTCGGCCAAGGTTCGCGCCAAGGGCGTTGCCGATGACGACGAGGATTACGAGTTGCCGATCTATGCCGAGCGTATCCCGGTGCGCACCGTGCTCGGCGCGCCGGAGCCGTGTTCGCGGCTGCTCGACGGCGTGACGCGGCCTGCGACACTCGATGGCTATTCGGAAGGCCGTCTGCTCGAAGATGCATTGCGGGATGCCTATTTTGCGCAATACAAGGCGGAGTGAAATCGGGTTACGGTGCGGCTCCCGCCTGTCTGATTTCCCCGATGGAGCTGCCGCATGACTGCCGAGACGCAACAACGAATCCTTGCTGCCGTTGACGAGGGATTCGATGCGCAGCTTGCGACGACGCAGGCCTTCGTCGCGATCCCCTCGACCCGCGGCGCCGAGGGGCCGTGCCAGGACATGATCGGCGATCTCTTGCGCGAGCGCGGCTACGAGGTCGACGACTGGCACATCAATCTCGACGAGCTCAGGGATTTGCGCGGCTTCGGCCCGATCGAGCATGATTTCTCGAAGGCGCGCACGGTGGTCGGCACTTATCGCCCGGCAACCAATGCCGGTAAATCGCTGATCCTGCAGGGCCACTGCGACGTGGTGCCGACCGGCCCGCTCGAGATGTGGGAGACGCCGCCGTTCTCGCCCGTGATCAAGGACGGCAAGATGTACGGCCGCGGTGCCTGCGACATGAAGTCCGGCACGATCGGCGCGCTCTATGCGCTGGATGCGATCAGGAAGGCTGGCCTGAAGCCGACGGCGCGGATCCACTTCCAGTCCGTGATCGAGGAGGAGAGCACCGGCGTCGGCGCGCTCTCGACCTTGCAGCGCGGCTATCGCGCCGATGCCTGCTTCATCCCCGAGCCGACCAACGGCAAGATGATCCGCTCGCAGGTCGGCGTGATCTGGTTCCGCCTGAAGGTGCGCGGCTTCCCGGTGCATGTGTTCGAGGCCGGCGCCGGCTCGAACGCGATCATGGCGGCGTATCATCTGGTGCATGCGCTGGAGAAGCTCGAGATCGCCTGGAACGAGCGCGCCAAGGCCGACCGCCACTTCAAGGACGTCAATCATCCGATCAACTTCAATCCCGGCATCATCAAGGGGGGCGACTGGGCCTCCAGCGTGCCGGCCTGGTGCGACGTCGACTGCCGCATCGCGGTGCTGCCGGGCTGGTCGATCGCCGAATGCCAGAAGGAGATTCTGGCCTGCGTGTCGGCCGCGGCGCGCGACCATCGCTTCCTTTCCAACAATCCGCCGCAGGTGGAGTGGTCGGGCTTCCTGTCGGAAGGCTATGAGCTGGTGAATTCCGAAGCGCCGGAAGCCGCCTTCGCGAGGGCACATCAGACGGTCTATGGCGGCGCGGTGGAAGATCGCGCCTTCACCGCGCTGACCGACACGCGCTTCTACGGCCTGAACTACAACATCCCGAGCCTCTGCTTCGGCGCCAATGGCGCGGCGATGCATGGCTTCAACGAATATGTCGAGCTGGACTCGCTGCGGAAGTCGACCAAGGCGACCGCATTGTTCATCGCGGAATGGTGCGGCGTGGAGAAGGCGTAGCCGCGGTTTCCGCCCCTCAACAAATTTAGTGTCGTCCCGGCGAAAGCCGGGACCCATACTCCGCGGCGAATGTTGTGATCGGGACTCGTCATTGCAGCGCTGTACATCAATCAAGATTGGTGGTTATGGGTCCCGGCTCCGTGCGCAATCGCGCGCTCGGCCGGGACGACGTCGGAAGGTTCAGCTCTCCGCCCACAACGCCCTGACGATCGCATCGAGCCCCTCCGTCAGCGCGGCGGGGCCGGGCTGCAGGATGACCGGCGACTTGATCTCGACGATGCGGTCGTTGCGCACAGCGGGAATGTCGGTCCAGCCGTCGCGTTTGCGGATGCGGTCGGGCACGACCTTTTTGCCGCACCAGGATGCCAGGATCACGTCGGGCATCGCCTCGCGCACCGTATCAGGCGAGATGATGCGATCCTTGGCGGCCTTGTGCGCGCGCAGATGCGGCAGCGCGTCCGCGCCGCCGGCGATGTCGATCAGTTCGGACACCCAGCCGATGCCGCTGATCAGGGGATCGTCCCATTCCTCGAAATAGACTTTTGGCCGCGGCGCGGGACGCGGCACCGCCGCGATCGCGTCCAGCCGTTGTGCGAGGCTTTGCGCGAGCTGCCCGGCGCGCTCGGCGGCACCGACCATCGCGCCCAGGGTGCGGATCATTGCGAGGATGCCCGCGACGTCGCGCTGGTTGAACACATGCACGGCGACGCCGGCACGCACGAGATCAGCCACGATCTCGGCTTGCAAATCGGAGAAGGCGAGCACGAGGTCGGGGTCGAGCGCCAGGATCTTTGGAATGTCGGCGGAGATGAAGGCGGAAACGCGCGGCTTCTCGCGGCGGACCTGCGGCGGCCGCACCGCATAGCCGGAGACGCCGACGATACGGTCCTGCTCGCCGAGCAAATAGAGTGTTTCGACCGTCTCCTCGGTCAGGCAGACGATCCGGCGGGGAGGGAAGTCGCGCATCGTGGACGGTATGCAGACTCACGCGCGATTGTCACTGATGCCATGACGTCATCCGCACCATTACCTCGGAGGTCATTGCCGGGCCCGGTCAGGCAATCCATCATGCCGGCACCAACCTCGAAGAAGGCCGAAGGCGCGGTTCTGCCCGCGGACCGACGCCGCAAGAACAAGCCAGGGAGTGCCCATGACGCCGCTCGAAAAGATCCAGTCGATGAAGATGCCGTTCGCGGAACTGAAGGGCGTCACCTTCACCGAGGCCGGCCAGGATCGGGTGGTCGCGAAGATGCTGGTGCGGCCGGATCTCTGCACCCTCCATCACACCATCCACGGCGGGGCGGTGATGGCCTTGGCGGACTCGGTCGGCGCCGCCGCCACCGTGATCAACCTGCCTGAAGACGCCAAGGGCACCACGACGCTGGAGAGCAAGACCAACTTCATCGGCGGCGCCAAGGAGGGGATGACCGTGGTCGCCACGGCAACACCGGTTCACCGGGGCCGGCGCACCCAGGTCTGGCAGACCAGGCTGGAGACCGAGGATGGCAAGCTGGTCGCGGTGGTGACCCAAACGCAGCTGGTATTATGATGAGGCGATAATGTGATCTATCAATCACATCATTGTTTACTTAAATGAATCTCAGTGCTTGAATTATATGGTGCGATGCACAATATTGGGGTGCTAGGGACTCGACGCCTCCTCGAGGGCTACCAAGAGGAGTTATGAAATGAACTATGATTCCATCCGACCGACGTCCGCCAAGGGCACCGTGCGGACGTTGAGCCAGCAGGAGGAGCTTCCTCTGCTGCGCGATCATCTGCTGCGGCTGGATCGCACCAGTCGTCATGATCGCTTTCATGGCTTCATCGACGACAGCTTCATCCGCCGCTATGCCGAGCGCTGCGCCAATGACGGCACGGTCATCATCGCCTATTTCGAGGATGGCGTGGTCCGCGGCGCGGCCGAGCTGCATCCGCCGGAGCAGTCACCGGACGCGCAGCCCGAGATCGCCTTCAGCGTGGAGCGGTCGGTGCGGCGCAAGGGCGTCGGCAGCACGCTGTTTCGCAAGCTGATCGCCGAGGCGCATGCCAAGGGCTACACCAGCCTGCGCATCACCACCGGCGCGCAGAACGATGCGATGCGTGCGCTCGCCACCAAGTTCGGTGCGCAGCTGACCTTCCGTCATGGTGAGTCCACCGGCAGCATCGACTTGACCGAGCAACACCAGGCCGAGCCGGTACCGGCTGCTGCGGTGGTCACGCCGGTCGAGGCTGCGCGCGTGATCGTCGACATGAACCGCGCCTATTGGCGGATGGTGATGCAGATGTCCGGCTGGGGCCGGGCGGCCTGAGCCGATACCTCGGATCAAATGCAAAAAGGGCAATCCGCTCAGCGGATTGCCCTTTTTCTTTCAGCAATCGGATGTCGTCTTTCAGGTGCCGGTGCGCTTGTCGGTCGCAAAGCGCCGGACCACGCGGCGCTCGACCACGACGGAGCGCTGTGCGCCCTGTTCGCCGGCGATCACGCGGGTTGCCGTACCGGTGCGGGCGCTGACGCGCGCGGTCTTCTTCACCTCGGCCAGCACCTCGTCATAGGGCAGTCCCATCAGGGACGACGCGATCTCGGCCTGGGCCTCCACGTCATCGGTGATGCCGATGGCCGCGAAGATTGCCTCTTCAAGGGTCGGCGGATCGTGCCGCACGCGCCTTGTGCCGTATTTGGTGTTCCAGTCTCCGCTCATCGCCGCCTCATCCCTTGAATCGCGGGAGATACGTAAGGGCCCTAATGTTGCATTGCAATATGAATGTGAGATGGCAATCCAGCCATGCAGCTAGAGTCTCTCAATCTTGTGAGCGTCATAAAGTTCGATCGTGGTCGCAGCCGCTGCGAGAGATTGCAGCGCGCGGACGAAGTCACGGGAAGCCGGGACCGCAAAATGCGCCGCCAGCGCGGCGCGATCGGCCCATTGCTCGAAAAACACCAGCTTGAGCGGGTCCTCGCAGTCGACGTGCACCGCGTGCGAGATGCAGCCGGGCTCGGTGCGCGAGCGATGGACATGCTCAAGGCTGAGGCGCCGCACCTCATCGAACGTATCGGGGCGGGCGGTGACGCTGCCGGTGACGACAATCATGATGTCCCCCAGTGCTTTACGGGGCGGCTTCCGCCCCTGACGCATTGATCGGTTGTTGCGGCCAGCGCTTCAATGCGGCACGGCCGGCATCGGTCAGCAGATAGATGCCGCGCTCGGCGCGATCGAACCAGCCATAGACATTATGCTGCAGGATCTTGCCGGCGTCGGGAATATCGGCGCGCAAATCGCGCACCCGCCGTGGCCCATCCGACAGCGCACAGGCGCAGGCCAGCGCCTGCTGCCGGTAGGCGGTCATGATCGGCGCGCGCGTCGAACCGCCCATCACGGGATCGCCCTTGCGCTTCCGGTGCTCGGTGATCAGGCGCGCGCGCTTCTTCGGATTGCGCCTGATGGCCGCGGTCGGCGGCGGCACCAGCACCTCGACGTCGCCGCGGTCGGTGACGCCGAGCATGCCGAAGCCGAGCCGCCGGCACAGATTGCGATAGCGCGCGTCGCTCTCGCGGCCCTTGCCGCGGGCCGAGACCTTTGCCGCGATCCAGACCTCGTCGGCGGCGGCGGCACGGTCGACCGCCTGCAGGATCAGTTCGAGATTGAAGGCGAGCTTGAGTTCACCGATCACGACGACAGGCGGATCGTCGCCGCTCAGTGCCACGAGATCGCAGCCGCCGATCTCGCCCTTCACCGTGAAGCCGAGCTTTTCGAGGAAGCGTTTGACGGGCAGATAAAGCGCAGTTTCCAACGGGCACGGCTCCGGCGGCGGTTCGGCCGCGACTCAATTCGCAGCAGCATAGCCCGGAAAGAGCCCTGCCGCCGCGGACGGAATTTGCTCAAAGCCCGCCCCAGCGGCTATTGTGAGGCTGGGACAAGGCGCGGCTATTTTCATGATCCGGAACGGGCTCTATCACATCACCGTCGAATTTCTCGACGGCGTCTCTGGCGGCAATCAGGGCGTCATGGTGCTGCGCGACGGCCAGATGCGCGGCGGCGACTCGTTCTTCTATGCCTATGGCAACTACACCGCGGCCGATGGCAAGTGGAAGGGCGAGGTCACCAATGAGGAGCATTCGCCGACCTATGGCGAGCGCCCGGTGTGGGAACGCAAGGTGGTCACCATTGGCTTCACCGGCACCTATACCGACGAGACCGCCGAGGGTAATGGCATGGCGCTCGCCGGCAAGCAGAGCATCCGTTTCAGGTCGAGGCTGCGGCTGTTGGTTGCTGACTGACGCGTGATGCGGACCGGCACTGCAAGGTCGAGGGTCTCAAGCGCGTGGCGTCTCCGTTTTCTCGCGGTGCTCAAGAAGCTCGTGGCGATCTAAACCCGCCCATTGACCGGCAGCAGCGCGCCGGTCACGGCGCTTGCGGCGTCGCTGGCGAGGAACAGGATGACGTCGGCGAGCTCCTTCGGCGTCACCCATTTGGAGATATCGGCCTTAGGCATCGCGGCGCGATTGGCCGCGGTATCGATGATCGAGGGCAGCACGGCGTTCACGGTGACCTTGCCCTTGAGTTCGGCGGCGAGGGACTCCGTCAGGCGATGTACGCCGGCCTTCGAAGCCGAGTAAGGGCCCATGCCGGCCGCGGCCTGCAATGCGCCCAGTGCGCCGATATTGATGATGCGTCCAGCGCCCGACTTGGTGAGATGCGGAATGGCGGCGCGCGATGTGTTGAGCGCGGTCATCACATTCATGGCGTACATGCGCTGCCAGGTCGCGGGATCGCCGTCGCTCACCGCCTCGAAGGTGAAGCCGCCGGCGATGTTGATCAGCCCGTCGAGCCGGCCGAAATGCGCGGCCGCCTTGTCGATTGCAGCCTTCGCCTGCGCGGGATCGGTGAGGTCGACACCGCCGAGCTCGATGCGGTCGGCGGTCGGCGCAAGCGTTGAGGCTGCATGATCGATCCCGGCGACGCGCGCGCCGCGCGCCAGGGCCTCCTCGGTGACCACTTTGCCAAGCGCGCCAAGGGCGCCGGTGATGACGATGGCTTTTCCGTTCATGGCGGTCTCCGTATGCGCGAGCAGGCTTCCGCCCACTATGATCAGGCGGAATTCATTTGCAATGCCGCCAATTCCGCCTCCTACTGCGCGCATTCATCAGTTCATTCACCTCAAGGATGTTTGCGATGCCGACACCCAGGCCATGCGAAACCCACCTCGAACTCGTCAAGTTCGGACATCGGTTGCCGCATTTCGCGGAAGCGCTGCGGCATCAACGCAAGATCAAGGTGGTGGCGCTCGGATCGTCGTCGACGGCGGGCGCGGACAACATCCTGCCGTTCCCGCCGCGGCTCGAAATGCTGCTGCGGCAACGCTTCTTCGGCCGGATGATCGATGTGATCAACCGCGGGGTCGGCGGCCAGGAGGCGCCTGAGGAATATTCGCGCATCGAGTCCGACGTCACGACCGAGGCGCCAGTGCTGGTGATCTGGCAGGTCGGCACCAACGCCGTCTACAAGAGCTACAATCCGGCCGAGGTGCGCGCCACGCTGGAGGCCGGGCTCGACGTGCTCGCTGCGCTGCCGCTTGACGTCGTCGTGATGGATTCCCAGTACACGCAGGCGGTTGTCGGGACGCCAGTTGCGCTCAACCTCGCCAATGTGATCATGCCGATGATCGCCGAGGTCACAGCGAAGAAGCGCGTCAACCTGTTCAGCCGTTTCGCGTTGATGAAGCGCTGGGTCGACGCCGGTATTCCCCTGACCGAGCTCGACGATGGCGGCCAGCTTCTGCTTCACACCAGCGAATGGGCGACGAATTGCGTAACCCAGTCGCTGTTTGGCGCCATCGACGACGCCTTGAAGCCGGAAGCGATCACGTAACGCTGACTACGTAAGACTACGGAGTAGGGCCGGTTGGATAAAATTTGCGGCAGTTCCGTAAGTCGTTCGCAGAATCCTTTCCGTAAAAGCGAAACTCCAGCCAAGGTAGGGGTTTTTCTATGGGATATCTTCCGGATCACGGTTTACCGCTTGTTCAGCTTAAGGAGCAGCGGCGCGATCTCGTGGTGGCGCTGCAAAACCGTAACGGGCCGGTGAGCAGCTGGGAATTGATGCAGATCGCGGCGATCCAGCAGGCGATCTCGGCATTCGAGGATGTGATCGCCGATCTCGATGCAGAGCTCGAGCTCGAGGCCGCGGCGGCCTAGAGTTTTTTCGGTTCTGATTGGATCAGAACCGAAGCTCCAGATTCTTGTTTTGACGGGTTTTCTTCACGCGAACCGGTGTCCATCCCGGATCAAGTCCGGGACAGGCTTTCGCTCGAAAACGCTCTGGCGAACTGATCAGCACTGCAGATAGCGGCCTTCAAGCGCCTTGCGCTCGGCTTGGCCGAGCCCGAGGCCTTCGCGGAAATAGCCGTCGAGGCTGCCGTAATCGGCCTCGACCGCCTCGAACGCAGCCTCCAGAAACGCAGCGCGCACGGTACCGAGCACCTGCTTGACGTCATCGGGCAGCTCGGTGCTGTGCGCGGGATCGCGCTTGTAGAATTGATTGGTCAGGAGATAGTCGTCGGCGATCACCTGATCGGACACGCCGAGCGCGTGCAGGATCAGCGCGCAGGCAAAGCCGGTGCGATCCTTGCCGGCGGTGCAGTGGATCACCAGCGGCGCGCGGTCTTCCAGCAGATGGGCAAACAGCGTGCGATAGCGCGGCGTGTTGTCCTGCACATAGCCGCGGTAGGAATCCCGCATCACGTCGATCGCGTCGGTTTCCGAGAGCTGGCGGTGGCTCGCGATCGCGCGCAGCGCGGCCACCACCGTCGGCTCGACCGGCAGCGAATGCACGGCGACGTCGCTCATGCCGCACAGCGCATCGGCGCGCTCGGCGACGCCGCGAAAATCGAATGCGCTCTTCACCCCGAGCGAGCGCACCACGGCGACGTCCTGCGCGGTGAGATGCGCCAGATGGTTGGAGCGGAAGATCTGCCGCCAGCGCACCGTCCGCCCGTCACGCGTCTGGTAGCCGCCGAGGTCACGAAAATTGCTGGCGCCGGCGAGATTGAGATGACGGGCAGGGGCTTCGGACATTGGCGGGCCTGTTGCAGCTGGTGAGGTCTTGGCGCAGAAATCTTGGCGCAGACAGGTCTATAACCGGCGCGTCAGGGGGAGAATATGACTTATCGCGGGGGCGCCATTCTCGTTGGCGCAATTGTCTTGGAGGTTTTCGGTTGCCAGGCGGCATCGGCGCAGTCCGCCTTCCGGAATTATCGCTGTGCCGACGGCACCCAGTTCGTTGCGGGGTTCTTCACCGGGGACAAGCGCGCGCATCTGCAGCTCGACGGCAAGGCGGTGACGCTGACCAAGCGCCTGTCGCTGACGGGCACACGCTACAAAGGCGGCGGCGTCACGCTCGAGATCAGCCGATCTGGGCTTGCCAGGCTCCGGCATGCCAAGCAGCCGGCGACGGCCTGCGAGCAGGCATGAAAAAAGGGCCGAAACGCCTGGTTCCGACCCTTCTTTATTGTTCTGACGCTGTCTGACGTTTCTGCGTCACGGCTCGCTGCCTGATCGACATCAGTGATCGCGGCTCGGTTTGGCGTCGTCGATCGCCGCCTGATGGTACCAGCTCTCGCTGCAAGCCGAGGTCTCGACCTCGCTGGCAAGCCCGCGTACCGTCCGCGCTTCGCCATAGCGGCGTCCGCCGAGAGCCGCGCGGCCCCCTGCCGGGAATTGATAGATCGTTGCCGATCCCTGGTTTTGGCCCGTAGTGATCATGTCAAAGTCTCCTGTGGCCGGAGCGAGCCTCCATGGTGCGCCCGACTCATTCGCGTGTCGTTACCGTGCTTTCGATATCGGCCCGGGCCCGGCAGGGCGCAAGTTGACTAAGAAATAGTCATACTCTGTCTAATTCGTGAGCAAATCCCGATTTGCCTCCTGCGAGGCAGGAGGCAGCTGATCAACGCTTGGGCCATGGCGATGGTTGCTGGGCGCCCGGTGATCGGACACGAACTGTCACACAGCGCTGCCGCTGCATTAATCGGCAGGCGGTGCCGTAGCCGAATTTGCTGCAGAAACGGGCGGCGAGGCGCGCGAAAAGAAGATTTTGGCTGACCGCGGCGCATGCCAGCCGCGCTGCTATGTCGCAGCTAAAAATGCGATGTCCGTTGTGGACATCCGTGAACAGGGTGGGTCCCGCAGTGCAGCGACTGGCATTTTAATTGCTTAGTAAGAGCCGGCCGATGGTGGCCGGGTACGCGTGCGGCGACCGACTGGCTTTCGGTTTCCTCACGGTTTTGCATCATCAACAGAGAGGTTCAATGACCAAGTACAAGCTCGAGTATATCTGGCTCGACGGATATACGCCGACGCCGAGCCTGCGCGGCAAGACGCAGATCAAGGAATTCGCGTCGTTCCCGACCCTCGAACAGCTTCCGCTGTGGGGCTTTGACGGTTCGTCCACCCAGCAGGCTGAAGGCCACAGCTCTGACTGCGTGCTGAAGCCGGTCGCCTGCTATCCCGACGCTGCGCGCGAGAACGGCGTGCTGGTGATGTGCGAAGTCATGATGCCCGACGGCAAGACCCCGCACGTCTCGAACAAGCGCGCCACCATCCTGGACGACGAAGGCGCCTGGTTCGGCTTCGAGCAGGAATACTTCTTTTACAAGGACGGCCGTCCGCTCGGCTTCCCGACCGATGGCTATCCCGCGCCACAGGGCCCGTACTACACCGGCGTCGGCTATTCGAACGTCGGCAGCGTTGCCCGCAAGATCGTGGAAGAGCATCTCAATCTCTGCCTCGCCGCCGGCATCAACCACGAAGGCATCAATGCCGAAGTGGCGAAGGGCCAGTGGGAATTCCAGATCTTCGGCAAGGGCTCCAAGACCGCCGCTGACCAGATGTGGATGGCCCGCTATCTGATGCTGCGCCTCACCGAGAGCTACGGCATCGATATCGAATTCCACTGCAAGCCGCTCGGCGACACGGACTGGAACGGCTCGGGCATGCACGCCAACTTCTCGACCAAGTACATGCGCGAAGTCGGCGGCAAGGAATACTTCGAGAGCCTGATGAAGGCCTTCGACAAGAACCTGATGGACCACATCGCCGTCTACGGCCCGGACAACGACAAGCGTCTGACCGGCAAGCACGAGACCGCGCCGTGGAACAAGTTCAGCTACGGCGTGGCTGACCGTGGCGCTTCGATCCGCGTGCCGCACTCCTTCGTCAACAATGGCTACAAGGGCTATCTGGAAGACCGCCGCCCGAACTCCCAGGGCGACCCCTACCAGATCGCTTCGCAGATCCTGAAGACGATCTCCGAGGTTCCGACCGGCGCCAAGGCTGCGGCCTAAGTGGCTGCGGCCTAAGCAGCGATCGGACCCGGATGGAGCCATCCGGTACCGCAGTCGGGTCCGCCAGGGCGAGCGCCTTGGCGGACCTTTGCTTTTTTAACGACAGTATTTGCAGGCGGCTTGCCGCCGAAAGCGGTTTCGCCGCGTTATGAACCGCGCTAGATAGCGATTGCATTTTGGCTGCCGGGGACACGGCGCTTGTTTGAAGGGTTTTACAAGGTCCGGTTCGAGCTGGGCGGCGCCGTCGGCCGCAGCGTGATGTATGTTGGCGACGGCAGGATGCTCGGCGGCAATTCGGCATTCGCCCATATCGGCAGCTACGAGAAGGACGGCGACGAGGTCGCGGTCGAGATCCAGACCGTCCGCCACAACCCCGACCTGAACTATCGCGCGATGGCCGGCACCGATGACGCGACGCTGATCGCCAAAGGCTGGCCGGACGGTGAGGTCTACCGTTTCAAGGGCGAGCTGAAGGAATTGCCCGGGGTGCCGTTCCAGTCGGTGATGACGCCGATCACCGACGACGAAGTCCCGATTGCCGGCGGGGTCGGCGAGGGCGGCATCATCAACGGGCTGTATTCGATCCACATCCAGTTGCTCGATGGCGTCGATGGCGGCCTGACCGGCGTGATGCTGCTGAACAACGGCCGCATCCTCGGCGGCGACGCGTTCTTCTACTATCTCGGCACCTATACCTCTGAGAAGGGCCGCTGGAAGGGCCAGATCCTCAATCAGGAACACACCTCGGCGATGGGCGAAAATCCCGTATTCGGCGGCCGTGAGGTCGGGATCGGCTTCGCCGGCACCTGCGATGCGGAAGGCGCGCTGCTCGAAGCGACCGCGTTTGCCGGCAAGCGCAGCCTCCGCCTCACGGCCGCGCTCAAGCTGATGCGGCGGGCTTAGGCGGAATGACAAGCGGAATGGGCAATTCGGTTCGCGTGCTCTCGACATTGGCGCTGAAGGGGGCGGTCGCGCGGCTTGCCCAAGCCTATCAGGCGGCAAGCGGTGTTGCGATCGATGCCGATTTCGCGCCGACGCTGGCGCTGCTCGAGCGGCTGCGTGGCGGCGAGGCGGCTGATCTGGTGATTTTGACCAGGGAGGGCCTCGACGAGATGATCGGCGAGGGCCGCGTTGCGCTGGGCAGCGCGGTCGATCTTGCGCGCTCCTATGTCGGCGTTGCGGTGAAGGCAGGCGCCGCGCATCCCGACATCGCAACCGACGTCGCGCTGCGTGCCACGCTGCTCGGCGCGCGGGCGGTGGCCTATTCGCGGCTCGGCGCCAGCGGCATCCTGTTCGCGCGGCTGATCGAGCGCCTCGGCATCGCCACCGCAATCAACGCGCGCGCGGTGATCATTCCCGCAGGCTTCACCGCGGAAAAGCTCGTCAGCGGTGAGGCCGATCTTGCGATCCAGCAGATCAGCGAGCTGAAGCAGATCGACGGCATCGAGGTCGTCGGGCCGATTCCGTTGAACCTGCAGACGCCGGCGGTGTTTTCCGCCGGCCGCATGACCGCGTCGCCGCGCGCAGAGGCCGCCGATCATCTGCTGCGGTATCTCGCATCGCCTGCGGTCGCGCCGGTGTTGCGCGAGACCGGGCTCGAGCCTTGAATTTGCCCGCACCGCGACGCAACCTGCCGCCCATGTTCAAACTGTTCCATGCATTCGTTCTTGCCGCAGCACTCGCCGCGCCCGCGCTGGCCCACGCGCAATCGGCCGACCTCGTGCTGTGCGACCGGCTCGCCGCCGATCCCTTCGATCCCGACAAGCCCGCCGACGTGAAGGGCGTGGGCGAGATCGCGTCGGCGGATATCGCGACCGCGATCAAGTATTGCGCGGTGGCGGCAAAATCGTCGCGCCGCGCGATGTATGCGCTCGGCCGTGCCTATGCCGCCAACCGGCAGACGGCGGAAGCAATGGCCGCCTGGCGCAAGGCGGCCGACAAGGGCTCGACATCGGCAATGGTCGAGCTCGGCGTGCTCTATGGCAACGGCACCGGCGTCGCCAAGGACGAGGCGCAGGCGCGCAAATTGTTCGAGCGTGCGGCGCAGGCCGGTAACGCGCGTGGCGTCAGCAATCTGGCGGCACTCGGCGGCGGCACTGCATCCGACCCGGCACGCGCCCGCGAATTGCTCGCCAAATCCGCCGAGACCAATGCGGAGGCGCAGTACCAGCTCGGCATGATGCTGGCCGAGGGCAAGGGCGGTGCGCAAGACGACGCTGCCGCACGCGCGCTGTTCGAGAAGGCGGCGGCGCAGAACCATCCGGGCGCATTGGAGCGGATGGGGGCGTTTGCGCAGGCTGGCCGCGGCGGTCCGAAGGACAGTGATGCCGCAAAAGCCTATTACGAGCGGGCGGCTGCGCTCGGCGACGAGGATGCCAAGAAGGCGCTGGAGCGCGCCCGCTGCCCCTATGTCATCAAGGACAAGCGCGGCAACCCCGTGACCAATCTCTGCTTCTAGTTCCGGTGGCCCCTGGAATAGAAGAAACTGGCCCTTTCTTGCGGGCACACTCTGATTCTAGACTGGGCGGGGTCAGTATGCGCATCGAAGGCGATGCCTTCTTACGCCGAGCGTAATGCGGCTTTGCGCAAACGTCGGAGACGCCGAGGCACCATGTGATGATTTCTCAGTTCTTCGAAGTCCAGATCAAGGACGGACACGTCAGCCGATATATGGACCTCGCGGCTTCGCTGAGGCCTGCGCTTGACGCCATGGGCGGCTGTCTCTTCATCGATCGCTTCCAGAGCCTGACCCGCAAGAACCTTCTGCTGTCCTATCAGATCTGGCAGGACGAAGGAGCGATGACCGCATGGCGCGTGGATGCGGGGCATCATGCGGTGCAAAAGATCGGCCGCGAGGATGTCTTCTCCGACTACCGCATCCGGATCGCCCAGGTGATCCATGAAGCAAGGCCGGACCGCCCGATCTGGCAGCCAGAGCGACGGACACCATACAATGACCCCGCAAGACGTCCCCCGACATACGTCATTGCGTCGGAGTCGACCAATCCCGAGCTGCCGGTAGCGACCGAGTGGAGTCGCGATTCCTTCCAGAGCATGTATCGCGACGGCCGGTACGCGCACCTCGTCGATTTGCCGGATTATCAATCCGGCCTGGAATTCGGGGCACAGCTGTTCGCCGATCCGACGACCGAATATTTCCGCATCTTCGAGGTCATGCGCGACTACGGAATGTACGAGCGCGCTGAGGCGCCACAGTATTATCCGCCGGTGGAGAGACCGTAGATCACGGCGGCGGGCAGGCCGCGCCGGTCTTCACCCAGGCCTCGACCAACGCGCCGGCCTGCGCCTGCGTGCCCGGTGCAGGTGAGCGGCCGAAGCCGGGATGCCAGGCCCAACTCACCAGCGTGTCCTTGCCGATATGATCGATCAGCTCCTCGACCTTGCGGCCGCCATTGCGCGCGGGATCCCTGATCTGCGCGCAGATCTCGCCGACCGTCTTGCCGGCCCACGCCATCTCGCGCGGCGCGAGGTGCCATTCCGGGTGGCCCGGCACGCGCCCGGGCTCGAAATTGGCGTGCTGGTGGCAGATCGAGCAGCGCATCGTCTCGACGCCGTGGCCGTCGGCGCCGCGCGTGACCGGCGGCTGGTGCATGCGGGTGATGTCGCCTTGCCGCGGGCTGTCGCCGGCGGGATGGCAGTTGGTGCAGCGCGGATGGGTCAGGACCCTGCCGAGCTCGGTGAAGATCGCCGCGGAGCGCTGCTCGACATTCCCGATTCCGGCAAAGCTTTCCGGTGAGGCGAGGGCATGGCTTGCGCTCTCCGATGCCGCGTAGCCGGCGGACAGGCTGGTCGCGAGCGCCGTCAGCATCGCCATGATCCGAAACCGCGTGTCCGATGTCATCGCTCGCGGGCTCATTTGTTGGCGGTCAGATAGCGTTTGGAATCGGCGAGGATCACGTCGCGCACCGCCTGGTGATACTTGATGTAGCCGGTGCAGCGGCACAGATGGCCGTCGAGCGCGTCCGCAATGACGGTTTCGAGTTGGTCCCGTGCCACCGGCGTCTTCGCCAGCCGTTCGAGCAGAACCTGGCCCTCATTGAGGAAGCCGGCCGTGCAGTAGCCGCACTGGAACGCGAAGTGGTCGATGAAGGCCCGCTGCAAGGCCGAGAGCTCGCCATCTTTGGCGTGGCCCTCGACGGTGCGGATCGCCTTGTCGTCGAAATTCGCCGCCGGCACCACGCAGGTCGGGCTGGTATAGCTGGTACCGTCAGGATTATCGATGATGACAGCGCAGCTCAGGCACTGCGCGGCGCCGCAGCCGAACTTGGTGCCGGTCATGCCGAGCATCTCGCGCAGGAAATCGTTCATCGAGAGGTCGTCACGGACCTCGACCGGTCCGTGCTTGCGGCCATTGATGGTGACGTTGAGGGTGGTCACGCAAGCGCTCCCTTAAGCAGGCTCGAGGTCACCGGCAATGAGCGGAAGCGGTGGCCGGTGGCGTCGTTGATGGCGTTGAGCAGCGCCGGCACGATCGGGATCATCACCACCTCGGCCATGCCCTTGGGCGGTTCGTCCGGGGTCAGCGGCGGCAGCATCTCGATCTCGAGATCGTGCAGCGGCAGGTCGGAGCCGCGCGGGATCAAATACTGGCCGAGATTCCACTGCCCGTTGCCGGGGCCGCCTTCGAACGGCGGCAGGGTTTCGAGCAGCGCGTAGCCGACGCCCATGGCGAAACCGCCATGCGACTGTCCGAGCACCACTTCGGGCACCAGCGCCTGGCCGCACTCGAACACGCTGTAGGCCTTGGCGATGCGCAAGCTCCCGGTCGCGCGCTCGATCTCGACGCGCACCAGCGTGCCGCACATCGAGGTATAGGCGGTGCCGATCCGGTTGTTGTCGGTCGGCGGGAACTTCACGCTGACGCGGTCGATCCGTTCGAATGCGCTGCGGCCACGGCGGATCGCCAGCGCGTCGATCTCGGCGGGGTACTGCTCGCCGAACAACGGGAAGCGCGCGCGCGACCAAGCCCAGCGCGAGAAGCTGTGCGCCACCGCGCCGGTGACGAAGCCGCGCGCATGCGCGGTCGCCGCAAGCTTTGGCAATGGCAGCGGCGCGAGCTCGCCGAGCACGAGTCGCCCGTCCCGCCAGCGCGCTTTGTCCCATTGCCGGGCGCGCGGATCGGCCTTGCCGATCTGCCAGAGCTCGAGCGCCGCCGGCCACAGGCCGAAGCGGAAGATGATGCGGGCGGCCTCGGCCGACGAGTGCGTGCCGACATGGGCGCCGATCGAGGCGCTGGTCGCTGAACTGATCGCGGGCACCCAGCGCGGGTTCTTCTCGGCGAGATCCTGGGTCTTCTGATCCATCGTGTAGGGATCGCCCGAGGTGACGAGCCCGAGCGCGTCGTAGCTGTCGACCCGGGAGACGGCGACCTCGTCGGCGACGGCGCCGAGATGGCCCGCGACCCGGTTGGCAAGCGCGGTGCCGATGCCGTTGCCCATCTCGACATGATCGCAGAAGATCGCGATCCGTCCCTCGGGATCGATCTCGACGCGGCCGAGCGAGCAATCCGCGCCCGCGCCGTAGTCCTTGGTGACGCAGGCGACGCCGGTGCCGATCAACCGTCCCTCGGATGCGGTTTGCTTGAATTGCGCGCGCTGCTGCCAGATCGGATGCTTCTCGAGCTTGTCGAGGATGTCGGGCGTGCGCACCGAAACGATGTAGGGGTTGCCGGTCATGGTCCGGCCGTTCTGCTTCAGCGCGTTGTTGCGGCGGAACGCGATCGGATCGACCTTGAGCTCGCTCGCGGCCTCGTCGATCAGGACCTCGAGCGCGGTCATGGTCTGCAGCGTGCCGTAGCCGCGCATCGAGCCTGCGGTCACCCCGCGCGAATGCAGCGCCACGGTGGTGACGTCCACCTTCGGGATGTCGTAGATGCCGATCGCCGCGGTGGCGGCGACGGTCGCGACGTTGGCGGAGAAGTTGGCGAGCCCGCCGCCGTCGAGCACATGGTCGGCGGCGAACGCGGTGATCTTGCCGCTGGTGCGATCGATGCCGATCCGCGAGCGCATCTTGATCGGATGACGTTTGATGCCGCCCTGAAACTGCTGGTAGCGGTCGTGCGCCAGCCGCACCGGCCGTCCCGGGAAGAACATCGCCGCCAGCGCCACGTACAGCACGAACGGGGTGTGGTCGCGGCCGCCGAAGCCGCCGCCGACATGGGCGAACTGCGCGTTGATGTGCGACGGCCGGAAGGGCGGACGGGCCTTGCCCAGCATGAAGGCGATCGACTCGGTCGCCTCATAGGGCGACTGCACGCCGAGCACCAGTTCGAGATTGCCGCTGTTGTCGCTGTACCAAGCGAGCCCGCTCTCCGGCTCGAGGAACATCGGATCGACCGACTGGGTCTCGAACTCGCGGTCGAGCACGAGCTGCGACGGATCGTCCTTGGCAAGCTGGGCGCGGATTGCTTCGCCATGGGTTGCGGCCTTGGCGTAGTCGGCCTTGGTCTCCTTGGCGAGCGGCAGCCAGACCGGCAGCGCCGCGTTCTGGATCCGGCTCGGCGAAACCCAGCCGGCCTGGATCGGCGAGTAGACGTCGGGCGCGTCAGGTGTGACGCCGGCCACGCGCGTGAAGCGATAGGCGCCGTAATTCGGGATGACGACCGGCCCGGTCTCGTCGCCGAACCTGACGAAGCCACCGTCGCGCAGCGCGAGGCGCGCCCGGTCGAAGGCATCGAACCGCTCGAAGATCAACAGCGCGACCGGCTGACCGAGATAGAGCGGCGTCTTGCCGACGGGGCAGAACAGGTCGTCGGTGTAGAACTCCGGCACCCGCGTGCCGATGCGGTCGAGATCGGCCGCGGTCACGACAACCGACGGCTTCAGCGGGCCGTCGAGGCGGGCGAGGTCCATGCCGGCATAGACATGCGTCGCGTCATCGGCGCGGACCAGGATGGCGTGCGAGGTGGTCGCGGGCCAACCCGGCATGTCGGCGGCACGAAAGTCGGAGGCATAGAGCTTGGCGCCGGTGACCTTGGCCACGCCGTCGACGCGGCCGGCGGCCTTCGCCGCCGGGTTGAAATGGCCACGCCCGGGAAGCGTCTCGCGGCTCGTGAAGGCCGGTTCCTTCGCAAGCGCCAGATGCGACAGGCTGACCGAGATGCCGCCGGCCGACAACCACTTCACGAATTCGCGTCGCGAGGGCCGCATGGTCTGATCTCTCATCAACGCTTCGTCGTCGTGTCGCGCCGGGGTTTATCGATTGGTACGATACACGCGAAAGTATTGCGGCAAAGCGAGCGCGATCGCAACGCCGCAATAGGTCGTAGTCGCCTCACTTGAGGTCGGCGATCGTCGCCGGTCCCGGACCCGGCGTGATCAGGGTCGGCCATTGCTTGGAACCGAACGGCACCAGGGGTGGCAGGAACGTCGTCATGCCGCGCTTCTTGGTCTCCGCGATGATCGCCTCGCGCGCGTCGCCGCCCATCAATTCGTAGTCCATCAAATGGTAGCTGCCGAAGAACAGCGCGCCGACCGAGCGGTCTGCGATGATCCGGGTCAGCGACTCCAGCATGTCCGACGGCGTCGTGGTGAAGGAGATCGTCTCGATCAGCATCAGGCGGCTGTTGATGGCGTCAGGCCCGAAGAACTGCGCCAGCACGCTGAAGATCACGTTGTTCTGCCGCGCCACATAGATCGTGTTGCTGGCACCATAGGTCTTGTCCCAGTCGGCGCCGAGCTGGGTCTTCCAGTCGGCCATCACCGTCATCCAGTGCGCGACCTGGGTCTGCGCGGCCCAGGCGACGTTCCTGGCGAGGTAGGGCGCCTGCTTCTTGCCGAACGCCTCAAGCTTGGTGAATGGGATGGCTCCGGCGGACAGGCAATCATCCATGAAGGCGATGTTGTTCTGCAGGATGGTGCGGTTGTTGTCGCGCCAGTCGGCCTGCATCGGCGTCGCGTCGAGCCCGTCGAGCGCCGACTGCATCCGGCTGCGATAGGCCTGCATCGACCCGCGCCACGCCTTGTCGTCGGGATTGTCGACATAGGGGCCGACCACCTCGGCCAGCGCCATCGTGCTGTGGCCGACCGATTTGAGCAGCTGATAGACGATCGGCACCTGCGGCGCTTCGGTCGGCGGCTTGCCCGGCCGGTAGAGGATCAGGCGCCCGCCGGCACCGGAGAACAGGCCGAGGATCACCGGGTGTTTGTCGAGGATGTTCTTCTGGAAGATCCGCGCCGCATCGCCATAGAGCTCGAACATGCCGGTGTTGAGCGCCAGCACATCCTTGGTCGCGACATCGGCCGGCGTGGACGTGGTCTTGCCCGAGATCGGTCCCATGTAGTCGGGCAGCGTCTGGGCCAGGGCCGCGCCACCGCTGCCGAGCAGCAGTGCCAGGGCGGCGGCCAGGCGAAGGCGATGGGTCATGTGATGCTCCTCGATGCCTCCAGCCAATGCCGAGGGCGGCCGCGCGACCATTGGCGGAATGCGCAAATGCTTGGACACAATGAACTGGAGGTAGATCCCGCGTGACGCGGCACGACGCGGGCGGACGCCTACAGCTAAGCGACGAATCGGCTGGTGTCCACACCCGGACATTGCGGGCTTGCCTGCGCCAAAAGACCCAATGGTGTGGCCTTTGGCCCAGTGCTATGTGGCGAATAGAATCAATTTTATTTATTGGATTTTTGCGTGCTGAACGGACTTTACAAGGTCGAGTACGGCATCAACGGGGCGTTCGGCCGCAGCATCATGTGCTTGCACAACGGCAAGATGATGGGCGGCAATTCAGCCTTCGCCCATCTGGGTAGCTATCAGGTGACGGGAAGCGAGATATCAGCCGAGGTGATCACCGAGCGTCACAATGACGATCCGCACTTCAAGCCGCTGATGGGCGCCGATGTCACCGTCATCAAGGTGCGCGGCCGCACCGAGGGCTCGACCATCCTGCTCGAGGGCAAGGCGGACGCCATGCCGGACGGCGTGTTCTGGGCGAATTTGGCGCCGCTCGACGATGAGGCGTTGCCGCCGCGCGGGGCGGTCGGACCGGGCGGCATCGTCAACGGGCTCTACTCCATCCAGCTCCGCGCACTCGACGGTGTCGACGCCGGCCTCTCCGGGGTCATGCTGCTGATGGATGGCCGTATCCTCGGTGGCGATGCGTTCTTCTACTATCTCGGCTCATATACGTCGGCGGACGGCCGCTGGCGGGGCGAGATCGTCAACCAGGAGCACACGCCGGCGAAGGGCGAATACCCGGTGTTCGGCGGTTATGAGGTCGGCATCGGCTTTGCCGGGTCGTGTCGCGAGGAGGGCGCCGAGCTCGAAGGCATCGCGCTGGCCGGCAAGCGCAGCCTTCGGCTGGCAGCCGAACTGCGGCTGATGCGACGCGCCTAAAGCATGATCCGGAAAAGTGCGAAGCGGTTTTCCGAAGAGATCATGCTCAAAGAGAGCGCCCGGCCGTCTCCTCAGTCCTTGATCAGAAGCACGCCGCCGATGATCAGCGCGATGCCGGCCAGCCGTGAAAACGACACCGGATGCTGCGCCAGTCCGAACACGCCAAAATGGTCCATCGCGATGCCGGCGACCATCTGACCCGCGACCACCAGCGCCAGCAGGGTTGCTGCGCCGAGCGAAGGCAGCAGCAGGATCATCAACAGGATAAAGACGCCGCCGAGGACGCCGCCGCTCCAGGCCCACCAGGGCACGGCCGACACCAGCTTCCAGGACGGCACCGGCTCGCGCGTCGCGACCACCACGACTGCCATCGTCACGAGACCGCCGAGATAGCTGACGAGCCCGGCCCAGGCCGGCGAATTGAGGGTGGCGCGGAGATTGCCGTTCAGGACCTGCTGAACGGCCACGCAGATGCCGGCGCCGAGCGCGAGCAGAGAGAGAAACCAGACTTGCATATGATGCCCCAAAACCGGTCGCCGAAGGACTTTCTGTCATAATCGATTGGCCATGATCGTGGCATGCGTGGAGCGACGCGGGAAACGCCCGGAATGGGCTTCCACCCACGCCCCAGATCGAATAAGAGGCCGCAAACCCTCAGTTCCCAGCAGTAAGCATGATCCGCCTCGATAACGTTTCCAAGCAAGTCGGCCACCAGATCCTCTTCATCGAAGCCTCCGCGGCGCTCCAGAAGGGCGAGAAGATCGGCCTTGTCGGGCCGAACGGCTCCGGCAAGACCTCGCTCTTCCGAATGATCTCGGGTCAGGAGGTCCCCGATGAGGGCCAGGTCTCTCTCGATCGTGGCATTTCGATCGGCTATTTCAGCCAGGATGTCGGCGAGATGTCCGGCCGCAGCGCCGTCGCCGAGGTGATGGACGGGGCGGGGCCCGTCAGCGTGGTGGCAGCCGAACTCAGGGAACTCGAGGCCGCGATGGCCGATCCCGACAAGGCTGATGAGATGGACGACATCATCGCGCGCTATGGCGAGGTGCAGCATCAGTTCGAGGAGCTCGACGGCTACGCGCTCGACGGCCGCGCGCGCGAGGCGCTTTCGGGCCTGGGCTTCAGCCAGGAGATGATGGACGGCGACGTCGGCAAGCTCTCCGGCGGCTGGAAAATGCGCGTCGCGCTTGCGCGTATTCTTTTGATGCGTCCCGACGTCATGCTGCTCGACGAGCCGAGCAACCATCTCGATCTCGAGAGCCTGATCTGGCTCGAGCAGTTCCTGAAGGGTTATGAGGGCGCGCTGCTGATGACCTCGCATGACCGCGAGTTCATCAACCGCATCATCAACAAGGTGGTCGAGATCGACGGCGGCCAGCTCACCAGCTATTCCGGCAACTACGAATTCTACGAACAGCAGCGCGCGCTCTCCGACAAGCAGCAGCAGGCGCAGTTCGAGCGGCAGCAGGCGATGCTCGCCAAGGAGATCAAGTTCATCGAGCGCTTCAAGGCGCGCGCCTCCCACGCTGCCCAGGTGCAGAGCCGGGTCAAGAAGCTCGACAAGATCGAGCGGGTCGAGCCGCCGCGGCGGCGGCAGACGGTGGCGTTCGATTTCCAGCCGGCGCCCCGCTCGGGCGAGGATGTCGTCAGCCTGAAGAACGTCCACAAGGCCTATGGCAGCAAGCGGATCTATGACGGGCTCGACTTCATGATCCGCCGCCGCGAGCGCTGGTGCGTGATGGGCATCAACGGCGCCGGCAAGTCGACGCTGCTGAAACTGGTTGCCGGGTCAACCGAGCCCGATGACGGCGCGGTCGCGGTCGGCGGCAGCGTCAAGATGGGCTATTTCGCTCAGCACGCGATGGACCTGCTCGATGGCGAGCGCACGGTGTTCCAGTCGCTGGAGGACGCGTTTCCGCAGGCCGGCCAGGGCTCCCTGCGCGCACTCGCCGGTTGCTTCGGCTTCTCGGGCGACGATGTCGAGAAGAAGTGCCGGGTGCTCTCGGGCGGCGAGAAGGCGCGGCTGGTGATGGCCAAGATGCTGTTCGATCCGCCGAACTTTTTGGTGCTGGACGAGCCGACCAACCATCTCGATCTCGCCACCAAGGAGATGCTGATCAACGCGCTCTCCGAGTTCGAGGGCACCATGCTGTTCGTCTCCCACGACCGGCATTTTCTCGCCGCACTCTCCAATCGCGTGCTGGAGCTGACGCCGGAGAGCATCCATCAGTTCGGTGGCGGCTACACCGAATATGTCGCGCGCACCGGGCACGAAGCGCCGGGGTTGCGGAGTTAGTTCAAGCCCGCCACCGCGCGCAAAACGCCTCGACGTCGCCTGACTGGAATTCCGGTAGGCGCTCCCAGATGGTCTCAGCCGGCCAGTTCCACCAGGCGATCTGCGACAGCTCGGTCGCGATCCGGCGGCTGAACCGCTCCTTGATCGGCCGGGCCGGCACGCCGCCGACGATCGTGTAAGGCGCGACATCGCGCGAGACGACCGCGCCGGCCGCGAGCACCGCGCCGTCCCCGACGGTGACACCGGGCAGCACGATCACGCCATGGCCGATCCAGACATCGTTTCCGATCACGACGCGATCCGCGCGTCGATTCCTGAAGAAGCCACGATCCCGTTCGGCGGAGGCCGTGTAATATTCAGGGCAATAGGTGAAGCGGTGCTGGGAAGGGCGCTCGAGCGGATGATTGGGCGCGCCGATCCGGACCTGCGCCGCGATCGCGCAGAAGCGGCCGATCTGCGCGTCGGCGACGATGCAGCCGCTAGCGAGGTAGGAATAGTCGCCGAGCTCGGTGTATTCGATCGCGGTGTCGCCGAGAACTTCGCAGCAACGCCCGACCTTGACCTCGCGCAGCCTGACCGTCGGCTCGATGACGGTTTCGGCAAGCTTGGGGCGGGGCGGGGTCGATTGATCCATATGACTGTCCTTGATCCGGCAACTCGCACGAAGTGGTATCTATCACGGCGGGCGGGCACGGCGAGAGTGATTGCTGTCTGCTGAGGGGCCTAGCTCTTAAAATTCCGTCGACCACGGCGATCGCCTTGTTGAGAATCAAGCCGCTAACCGGATCGGGAAATCTACACTGCAGATTGTTGCGCTATCAAAGGATTTGCGTTTCGCTTGCTTGCGTTTTAGGCCTCGATAGGTTTTAAGCCCGGTGACTTCATGCCGTTGGCATGAACGAGAAGCGCGCTGCGTGGTTTTACCACATTCTAGACAGAGTTACGTCGTAGCTCGCGCGCCCCCAAATTCAGAGGATTTCAGCATGGCCAAGATGACGAAGAATCAATTGATCGACGCGATTGCCGAAAGCACGCAGATCTCGAAGAACGACGTAAGGACCGTCATCGAGCACATGGCGACTGTTGGCTATAAAGAGCTGAACGAATCCGGTGAGTTCGTCATTCCTGGCTTTGTGAAAATGTCCGTCGTGCATAAGCCTGCCACAGAAGCTCGCAGCGGCGTAAATCCTTTTACGAAAGAGCCAATGGAATTTGCAGCGAAGCCAGCCAGCAAGTCAGTCAAGGCGTCACCTCTCAAGGTCGCTAAGGACGCCGTCTGAAGACTGCGGTTTGCGGCGAGCCAAGCGCGCAAGAAATGCAACGACGCGTAGCTGGGCGGCCTAATCCTTTAAGCCGTTGACTGCTGCAATGGCCCTGATCATCGCATCCTTCAGCGCTGCGTCGTTGGCGGGATTCGATTGCCGGCGTTGGCCGGGATCGTCAAAGTCGTGGGTCGCGCCGGGATAGAGCACGACGTCGATCTTGCTGCCGGCGGCGACGGAACGCTGCGCGACCTCCTGGCACCGCTCGGGCGACACTTCCTCGTCGTCGGATCCGAGCAGCATGGTGATCGGCGCGGCTGACTTGAGCGTCTGCGCCAGCAGGGCGGCCGGCCCGCAGCCCGGATAGAACGCCAGCGCCGCGCGATAGCCCGACGTCGCCGTACCCTGGCGCTGCATGACGTTCAGCGCGGTGCTGCCGCCGTTCGACCATCCCTGCAGGAAGATGCGGTTCTCCCGGACATCCTTCCGGCTGCGCAGCCAGCTTAGCGCGCCCTCGGCGTCGAGCGGCCGCACGGTCTTTTCGTTGACGTCGGCGCGATCGGGGTCGTCATGCGTGAAGCGGTCGAAGCCATGGGCCTTGCCGCGCGGCCCAAAGCTGTCCGGCAACAGCGCGACGTAGCCGTGGTCGGCCCAATACTGCCCCCACATCGCGTGCCGCTTGGAGAGGCTGCCGGCATTGCAGGCCGCGGACGGAGCTGTGCGCGACACCAGGGTGCAGTCCTTGTTGACGTTGATCGAATAGGGGCCGCCGCGGCCGTGCAGCAGCACGATCGCGGGGTGCGGGCCCGGCGTTTGTGGCCGAAACAGATAGCCGACGATCTCGGTCTTGCCGTCGGCGCTCGGAAAGAAAACGGTGTCGGGCGCGGCCGCCGCCGCTGTCGGCAATGTCGTGAGCATCAGGAGGGCAATCTAAATCGCGCGATGGGTCATTCCTACAGCATGAGCAACATTTTCGGATGAATTACGGCATGACTGCCTCCAGCAATGCAAAGCCGCATGGCACGCTACGCGGTGTTCGGCTTGTGAGGCGAGGGGCCGCCCGCTACCCTTCGCAAAAAAAGCGGGAGCGAAACAGCATGAAACGGATCAGGATCGGCGACATCACGATCGACGCGGTGATCGAGCGCGAAGGACCGTGGCGACGGCCGCAGGATTTCTTCCCGACCTATGACGATGCCGTGTTCAAGCATCACCTGAAGACGATGGAGCCGGAGGTGTTCGATGCCGCGCGGGGCATGATGGTGATCACCTACCAGACTTTCGTGGTGCGGACGCCGCGCTACACCATCCTGGTCGACACTTGCACCGGTGAGGACAAGGGGCACCCGCCGCCGTTCGACTTCCCGGGCAAGGAGCGCTGGCGCAACGAGCTGTTCGCGCTCGGGATCTCCTACGAGCAGATCGACTACGTGTTCTGCACCCATCTGCATATCGACCACACCGGCTGGAACACCACGCTGCGCGACGGGCGCTGGGTGCCGACCTTCCCGAACGCGAAATACGTCTTCCACAAGGGTGAGTATGCGGCCTGGGAGGCCGAGAACGCCAAGGGCGCCAATCCGCCGGGCACGGTGTTTCGCGACAATTGCCTGCCGATCGTCGAGGCCGGGCAGGCGCTATTGGTCGACGACGACTATGCGCTCGACGACACCGTGACGTTGACGCCGACGCCGGGTCATTCGCCCTGCCATTGCTGTATCAACATCTTCTCGAAGGGGCAGCGCGCCGTGGTCGCCGGCGATCTGATGCATCATGCGATCCAGTGCCGCGAGCCGGAATGGTCGGCAAAGCCCGATTGGGATCCGAAGCAATCGGCGAT
Source organism: Bradyrhizobium sp. 26S5 (assembly GCF_036923295.1). Classification (NCBI taxonomy): domain Bacteria; kingdom Pseudomonadati; phylum Pseudomonadota; class Alphaproteobacteria; order Hyphomicrobiales; family Nitrobacteraceae; genus Bradyrhizobium; species Bradyrhizobium sp. 26S5. The sequence continues at coordinate 4,428,192 of NZ_CP145948.1, forward strand.
CTCGCGGCGAAAATTCTTTGGCTCCGTGGCCGGGACCGAGACGCTGATCCTGCCGATCCATTTCCCGGCCCCGACGGTCGGCCTGATCACCGCGGACGGCGACCGCTTCGACTATCGCTTCAAGCGGGAGTAGAGCGTTTTCGAGCGAAGGTTCGCGTGAAGAAAACGCGTCAAAGCAATAATCTGGAGCTTCGGTTCTGATTCTAATCAGAACCGAAAATGCTCCAGGCGGCACGGGCCGGTCAGCGGTTGAGCGCGACGTCCCTGAAGGCCACAACCATCGTTCGAGCTTGCCCTTCATGTCGAGCAAGAGCTCATAGGCTTTGTCCCGCGGCATCGTCGGCTTGTAGGTCCGTTGTTCGATCAGCGCCGCGAAGATGTCGGAGATAGTCAGGATGCGGACGATGTCCGGAATACTTTCGGAGCACAGCCCGTCCGGATAACCGCTGCCGTCCAGATATTCGTGATGGTGCCGCACCGCGTCGAGAACTTCCGCGGAGATACCCGGCGTGTCCTTCAGCGCGTCATGGCCCAAGGCGGGATGGGTCTGGATCAGTGCGCGCTCGGCGTCGTCGAGCCGACCCGGCTTGTCGAGAACGGTGAGGGGAATCGTCGCCTTGCCGATGTCGTGGAACATCGCCGCAGAATAGAGACGCTCGATGTCAGGCTTGCTCATGCCGAGGCTCATGCCGAAATCGACCGCGATGCCGGTGACCAGCAGGCAGTGCTGGTAGGTGCCTTCGTGGTGGCGGCGGACGGTCGCCAACCAGTCCGAAAGCCCATTTTCAACAATGCTGTCGGCGATTCCCGCTCCGGCATGCCTGGCATCGGCGACGTCGATCGCCACACTGTTCATCACGGCCGAGAACATTGCGGCAATGCTGGCGGCGCCAGCGGATGCCGCTTCAATACTGGTCGGTGACAGATCGTCCGGAACGATCGATGGCGCTGCGATATCGACAAGTCTTGCCAGAAGCTGCGACGGCTTGACCGGACGGAAGAGAGCATCCGTCGCGCCGAGCGCATAGGCCTGGACCATTGCAAGGCGCGTACGTTGATCGACGATGAAGATGCGCCTCGGGATCCGCTTTAGTCTGCTGGAGATCGCTTTCAATGCGGCGATGTTGTCCACGAGGCGCAGGTCGGCGCTCACGACCAATGCCTCGACTTCGCCGCCCCGGAGCCGCGCAGCGGCAAGCAGTTCTGAGGTGATCTCAAATGTTTGCCCCAGAAGTCCGCGGATATCGGACAGTCTGGACGGCGTATCTGCAACAATATGAATCGGCATCGAGGCAGGCGATCTTTTGGCGAAAGGGCGGCGTTACCCGAGCCGCGTCACCTGGGTCCGGCGCGGAACCTGGGTCAGAAACCGTTCGAGATCGGTGCAGAGGCGGTGTGCGAGCTCCTCGTCGATCTCGAACGTCGCGACGGTGCCGGCGCAGTCGATTTCGATGGTCCCGCGCAACGGTGCGGCTGACACGGTCGATACCACGATGTTTGTCGCTCTCGGCATGTCGTCAACTTCCTTTCAGACCGGATGCCGCCATCCTCATTTCGGAATGACCGGGCGTCCCTTTCGCTTTTTCTCTTCGATGAATCTCACGCCGATCTCGGTGCCGTCGACACGGACCAGCTCGCAGCGGCGGAAGGCCAGTCCCCGCGAGGACAAAACCAGGAAGAACTCCTGGGCCTTCAGCACATCAAGCGTTCCGTCGACCTCGAGCCGGGCGCCACTCTGCGAGACGTCGAGCAGGATGCAGCTCCGTCGCCATGTGCCGTCGACACCCATGAGATTGACGGGATAGCGGGTCTCGAGCCTGACGCGCTCCGCCCTGCGGTCACCATACGTCATTACGTACTCACACTTTCACTGAAGGCTTCGCGGTCAGCTCGCTCAGCGAACCGAACCGGATCATGCGCTGCGCGTTCGACAGTGGCAGCCCTTCGAACGTCTGCCGGGCGCGCTCCAGCTCGTCAGGGGCGACCGTCGGGCCGGCCTTTCGGTAGCTGACGATGGCGGCCGTCGTGTTCCAGTTCAGTCGCGACGCGCGGCAGGCGATGACGAGCCCGCTGCTGTCGGCGGCCTCCATCAGCGGCGTGATGGTCTCGATCGGAACGCTCGCGAGCTGCGCCAGCGCCGCGACGACGTTGCGGACCTCTTGCCTGATCGCGAAACGGTTGACGCTGGAATCGTTCAGCTGTCCCGACTTGTTCAGGGCCATCACCGTGGCCCGCGCCTCCGCATAGTCGATCGTGGCTGGTGGTTTTGCGGAGGCGCGGGCTGCGCCGGAATCGATGGCGGCTCGGATCGCGTCCTGAATGTCGGGACGTGCGCGCTTGAGCAGCCGGGCCTGCTGACGCGGCGTGGACCGCATGACGAGATCGGCAAGCACACGGTGCGGCAGGTCGGCGCGCGATATCAATGCGTCCGCGATGCCGTCGTCGCGTTCGGCGGCATCGACCATCATGGCAAAGCCGGCGCTGGTCAGTTCCGCGCCGGGATTTTCGGCCAGGGCGCGCAGGACGCTGCCGTCGCCGCGCATCAGCAGAATGTCCGTGAGCTCCTGGTTGACGGCCTTGCGTCCCGCGATCGCGCAGAGATGTCCTTCGGCCCGCATCCAGGCGATGTCGATCAGGTCGGCATTCGGAATGCAGTCGCATTTGCGCAGGATAGGCGCGGCGACATCGGCGTCGTCATGATTGGCGAGCCGCCGTGCCAGTTCCCGCGGCACCAGACGCAGGTCGGCAAGGGAGCGGCTGAGCGTGGTCAAAGTCCGGAGCTCGACGCTCTCGGTCAGGCGGACCAGGATGTCGTCGAACAGTCCGACGTGATGTTCGTTGAGCCGGTGGGCGTCCTCGATAAAAAGCCCGGCCACTTCCCGCAGCATGCGGGTCCGGCGGTCCGGTGAGCCGGCCTTCAGGACATGGTCGAGTTCGGCAATAAGGTCGGGCGAGGCAATGGCTGTCATTGCGGTACCTAAAATGTTCCGCGATGGGGAACTTCGTCGTCCCCACAACCAATCTGCTCCCCGAATCTTTAATAGGGGTATAGAAATTGATGGGAGGATCGATCCTGGTGGTGGATATCCCGGCAAACACTATCGAAAATCGGCAGCAGCGCTGCTTTGCCAGATTGTCCGGTTCGAGGAGCGGACTGCATTTTTCCTGATTGAGTTCATTGGACGATTCGCATTTTGCGCATGGAAATTATCAGTGAGGCCGGCGCGTTTTGCGCTGCGTCGCGCGAACATTTTCGAGACCCTTTCACAGGAGCAGTCATTTGACGGCGCCATTGCTGGTGCCGAGAGTCTTTCGTTTTGACGACGTCGATGCATTCCGGAGTTCGATCCGAGACCTGGATGTTGATTTCACGCCACTCGCGCGGAAGATTTCGGCCGAGCAGATCATCCTGAGTTTGCCGGGATGCGAGCTCAACTACACCCAATCCTTTCCGCGGATCGTCGACGCGCAGCTTGCGCGGCACACCACGGCGGTCGGCTTCACGATGGATGACGGTGTTCCGATGCGGTTCAACGGCGTCGAGCGCGATCGTGCGGTGATCGTGCTCGGCGGCGGCGGCGCGTTCTATACGTCGGTGGAGGAGACGCCCCGCCAATATGTCTCGGTGATGTTCACGCCCGAGATGGTCGACCGCGGTTGGCCGCAACCGGGTCTCCATTTCAGCATTCACGAAATATCTCAACGCGCGCAGGATCGGCTGCGTGACGTGGTGCGGCAAATCCTGCTCGTGACGTCGCAGCCGGCCGATGATGCCCAGTTCGCTACCGGCGCGTCGATCAAGGAAACGCTGCTTGCGGCGATCGACAACGCCTTCGCCGAGATCGTGCCGGCGAAGTGGGCGACGCGGGCCAACACGACGCGCCAGTTCAAGGTCTTCAACGACGCGCGTGCCATTCTGGCCGGCGACGTGGCTCACCCGATCTACAGTGGTGAACTCGCCAGGCAGATCGGCGTGTCGGTGCGCACGCTGCATGACGCCATCCAGCGCTACCGGGGCGTCAGCCTGCATCGCTATCTGCGGTTGCGCCGGCTCTGGCTGGTGCGCCAGCAACTGCTCGCCGGTGCGCACAGCGTCAAGGCCTGCGCGCTGGCCTACGGATTTTGGCATCTGAGCGATTTTTCGCGCAGCTATCGGTCGCAGTTCGGGGAAGCGCCATCGGAGACGCTGGCCGCCTCGCGCCGTCCGGGCGCCGTGCGCGCCGATTCGGCCGCTGGCAGATACGAATCCTAACCGTCGATCTGAACGGAATCTTAACGGCCGCCGAAGAGGCTATTGGTACGATTCCACCAGAGGCGGCGGTGATGCATCCCCGGAGATTTGCGCGTGTTCGTCCGACAGGATGCGTGTCCAGCGTGGTCAAGCTGCAGCTCGAACCGAAGGCGCCGCTGATCGAATGCCGGCTGGTGGACTACTCTGCCGGAGGGGCCTGCCTGGAGTTTCAGAAGCCGATCCAGCTGCCCGAACGTTTCGAAATGTTTCATGGCAACACCAAGAAGCGTTGCCGGCGGGTCTGGAGCAGAGGTGTGCGGGTCGGCGTCTCGTTCTGAGCGCCTCAGGTGATCCACCCGTCAATAGCCGTTCGGGCCGCGCCGGCGCGACCCGATGGTCTTGTCCCGATGAGGCTGAGGGAAGCGCCGGCGAGGGGCTTAGGCGCCGCTCTGACACTTCTTCATGAACGAGTTTTTGGCCGCGCCGGCGAGCTTCTTGCCGTCGGAGCCGACCGCCTTGGTCTCGCAGGTATCGGTCGTGCACTTCTTCATGAACGAGGTCTTGGCCGCGCCGGCCAGCGGCTTGCCGTCCTTGCCGACCGCCTTCGTCTCGCAGGAGGCGTCCTGTGCAAATGCCGAACCGGCGGCAAAGGTCGCGATCACGGCCGCCAAGAAAATCCGCTTCATCTGGGTTCTCCCTAAACCAAACCAGTGGCCGGATTGGATATCGGATTCTTCGCCCGATCAAGTTCCCACAGCCGATTTTGTCGGTAAAATGCCCCGATCAGAGCAAGGAAATTCCGCGTGCAGCGCGGGACAACATGGGGGACGCCCGGAATGGAATTCGAGACGCTGGTACAGACACGCAAAAGCGTGCGCGGGTTCAAGAAGCAGCCGGTGTCCCGGGCGACCGTCGAGGAGATCATCGAGGTGGCCAAGCGCGCGCCGTCCTCGATGAACACCCAGCCCTGGCACGTCCATGTCCTGACCGGGGCGCCGCTGGAGGAAGTGCGCCGCCGCAACATGGAGGAGATGATCGCCGGCGCCAAGGCCAAGCGCGACATCGTCAGCCATGGCGAGTACCAGGGCGTGCACCGCGGTCGCCAGGTCGACATCGCCAAGAAGCTGTTCGGGGCGATGGGGATTGCCCGCGACGACAAGCCGATGCGGCAGGATTGGGTGCTGCGCGGCTTCCGCCAGTTCGACGCCCCGGTCTCGCTGGTCCTTGCCTACGACCGGGTCCTCGATCCCGGTGCGGTCTGCCATTTCGACCTCGGCGCGCTCTGCTACGGCATCGTGCTGGCGGCCTGGGATCGCGGTCTCGGCAGCGTGATCAACGGCCAGGGCATCATGCGCTCGGACATCGTGCGCGAGGTTGCCGACATCCCGGAGGACCAGGTGATCATGACCTGCGTCGCGATGGGCTATCCCGACGACGGCTTTGCCGCCAATGCGGTGCGGTCGGACCGCGAGGCCAACAGCGATTTTGTCCGCTACGTCGGCTTTGCCGAATAGAGGGATATGACCGTGCGGACCTGCAGCATCACCGGCGCGGTTGTCCTGGCGCTGGTCGTCTTTATCTCGGCCCTTGGCTCCGGGCGAGCGGAGGGCATACGTCTCGATGCGCTCAAGATCCCGGTGCCGAATGCAAGAGGGGCAGGGCCGTCCGTCGCGCTGCTCGACGCAATCGTGCTGCGGCCGGATGACGGGCAGCCGCATCCGCTCATCCTGCTCAATCACGGCTCACCGCGTTCGGCGAGCGACCGTCCGGCGATGAGCCCTTACGGGATGTGGGCTCAGGCTGCGGAGTTCGCGCGGCGCGGCTGGGTTGCGGTGGCGTTCCTGCGCCGCGGCTACGGCGCCTCGCAGGGTGGATGGGCCGAGAATTACGGAGGGTGCTCTGACCCGGACTATGCGAAGGCCGGCCGCGCCGGCGCCAGCGACGTTGCAGCTGCCGCGAAATTCATGGCGGGCCAGGCGTATGTTAGCAAAGGCAAGTGGATCAGCGTCGGCCGCTCGGCGGGAGGCTTTGCCACGGTCGCGTTGACGTCGATGGCGCCGTCGGGTCTGGCCGCTGCGATCGCGTTCGCGCCGGGCCGCGGATCGACTGGCCCCGATACGGTCTGCGAGGAGGACGAACTCGTCGACGCGTTCGCGCAGTTCGGCAAATCCTCGCACATCCCGCTGCTGTGGGTGTCCGCCGACAACGATCATTTCTTCGGGCCGAAACTCGTGACGCGATTGTCGGACGCGTTTGCGAAAGCCGGCGGCAAGCTCTCGCTGGTTCGAACGCCTGCATTCGGCAGCGACGGGCACACGCTGTTCAACGAGAATGGAACGGCGATCTGGGCGCCGATCGTCGATCGCTTCCTTGCTGCCAACAATCTCGTGCTGCGCGATCGGCTGCTCGACGCGCCCGCGCGTCCCGCGCAAATACGCACGCGCTGACCACGCCGCGGGATATTGAATTCCGCGCCGTGAAACCCTCGCGCGAGCGTGAGTGCGAGCGCGCGTTTCCGCTATTTGTGCCGGCAAAAAATGCGCTACTGGTTTTTTGAAGCACAACAGCGCAGGCGAGGAATCTCAGATGAGCGATGATGAACAGACAGCCATGATCCGCGAGACCGTCGCGAGATTCGTCGATCGCGAGCTGATCCCGCTCGAGCCGCAATATCTGAAATCGAAACTGCCCGGCAGCGATCATCCCGAGCTCACGCCGGAACAGCGCAAGCGGCTGCGCGACGTCTCGAAGGAGCTCGGACTCTGGGGCCTCGATGCGCCCGAGGATCTCGGCGGCCACGACCTGCCGACGCGCACGATGGCTGCAGTGCACGAGGAACTCGGCCGCAGCTGCGTGCCCTTCGTGCTGCCGCCGGACTCGCCGAACCTGCGTATGCTGCAGGCGGTCGGCACCGAGGCGCAGAAGAAGAAATATCTGCAGCCCTATATCGAAGGCCGGATGGCATCGGCGATCGCGATCTCGGAGCCGGGCGCCGGTGGCGATCCCGCGGCCATGAAGACCCGCGCGGCGCTCGATGGCGAAGAGTGGGTGCTGAACGGCCGCAAGATTTGGATCAGCAATGCGCGCGCCGCCGACTTCATCATCGTGATGGCGCGCGTCGGCAGCGACCAGCGCCAGGGCGGCATCACCTCCTTTATCGTCGAGAAGGGCACGCCGGGATTCATCATCGAGCGCGAGATCCCGATGCTCGGCGGTGGCTCGACCTACGAGATCGTGTTCGAGGACTGCCGCATCCCGAAGGACTCCGTGCTGGGCGAGGTCGGCAAGGGCTATGCGCCGATGCAGCTGCGCCTGCGCACGCGGCGACTCGAGATGGGATCGACCTGCGTCGGCATCACCAAGCGCGCGCTCGACATGATGTGCGATCACGCCAAGCAGCGCGAGACGTTCGGCGTCAAGCTCGCCGAGCGCCAGGCGATCCAGTGGTGGATCGCCGATATCTCCACGCGGATGCATGCCTGCCGGCTGATGGTGCGCGAGGCCGCCGACAAGACCGATCGCGGTGAGGACATCCGCCACGAGGCCTCGATGATCAAGGTGTTCGCGACCGAGATGGCCTATGACGCCTGCGACCACGCCATGCAGACGCTCGGCGCGCTCGGCGTGACGCTGGAATTGCCGCTCAACGCGCTCTGGCAGAAGGCCCGTCTGATGCGGGTCTACGAAGGCCCGAGCGAGGTTCATCGCCAGTCGATCGCGCGTCGCGTGCTCGGCCTGCGCGGCGGCTAACGGTTATTCAGTCGTGACAGGCGTGGCCGTGCCCCGCCACCGTCTCAGGCCGCCCGCACGTCGGAGAGGAAGCGGTTGACCTGGCCGGCGAGGTCCTTGGATTGCGTCGAGAGCTGTTCGGCCGCGCCCAGCACCTGGGTTGCCGCAGCGCCGGTGTCGTCGGCGGCGCGCTGCACGCCGGAGATGTTGGAATTGACCTCCTGGGTGCCGCGCGCGGCTTCCTGAACGCTGCGCGAGATCTCCTGGGTTGCCGAGCCCTGTTCCTCGATCGCGGCGGCGATCGCGGTGCCGATCTGGTCGATCTCGGTAATGACGTCGACGACGCTCCTGATTGCGGTGACGGTCTCGTCGCTTGCGGTCTGGATCGCGGTGATCTGTTCGGCAATCTCCGTGGTCGCCTTCGCGGTCTGGCCGGCGAGCGATTTCACCTCCGAGGCGACCACCGCAAAGCCGCGGCCGGCCTCGCCGGCGCGCGCCGCCTCGATGGTGGCGTTGAGCGCGAGCAGGTTGGTCTGTGCCGCGATGCTCTGGATCAGCGTCACCACGTCGCCGATCTTCTGCGCGCCGTCGGCCAGCGAACGCGCGGTGTCGCCGGTGCGGCGGGCATGGTCGACCGCGCGCGCCGCGATCTCGGTCGAGGTCGCGACCTGGCGGGCGATCTCCGAGATCGAGGAGGTCAGTTCCTCGGTCGCGCTCGCCACCGTCTGCACGTTGGTCGAGGTCTGATCCGATGCGGCCGCCACGACCGCGGCCTGGCGGTTGGTGGCGGCGGCGGTCGCCGACATCGACTGCGCCGTATCCTCCATCACCGAGGATGCCGCCGACAGTCCGCCGACCAGTTCGGTGACCTTGGCTTCGAAGGCGCGGGTCAGATCGTCGAGCACGCGGGCGCGGCGCATCTTGACGTCGTTCTCGGCTTCCTTCTCGGCAGCGAGGCGATCGGCTTCGATCTTGTTGTCCTTGAACACCTGCACGGCGGCGGCCATGGCGCCGATCTCGTCGTTGCGTGCGGCGCCCGGGATAGCCTCGGCTACGTCGCCCGCGGCGAGACGTGACATCCGGCCGGTGAGGGCGGCGATCGGGTTGAGGATGCGGCGGCCGAGCATGACGATGAGGCCGGCGCTGACCGCAATGACCGCGAGCAGCCCGACCAGCGCAATCACGAAGCTGAACCGCGCCGACGAGTAGGCGCTCGCAAGGCCCTGCTCGGCATTCTCGTAGAACGCGTCGCGCACGGTGATGATGGCGGCGAGGCCGATTTGCGATTCGGGGTAGTAGGTGTCGAGGTCCTGCTCGTACTTGCCGGTCACTGCGCCTTCCTTGGCGAACTTCAGCGCCTTGCCGAACCGCTCGACGTAATCGGCCTGCATCTTGCCGAGCGCCGTCATGACGTTGACAGGCGTTGCCGGATTGTTGCGCAACTCCTGCAGCGTCGAGAGGATCTGCTCGGTGCGGCCGGTCGAGCGGTAGAGTTCCAGCTTCTCCTGATCGGTCGCCACACGCTTGGCGCCGACCAGCGCCTTGTGCAGGCTGGCGTTGAGGCCGCCGATGTCGCGCAGCGTCCAGGCGACGTTGGCGTAGCTGGCCTGGCGATAGGCATTGCCGTCGAGGCCGGCGAGCCGGCGCACCTGCTCGTCGAGCAGCGTGGTGACACCGGCGTTGAACACGGAATTGTCGGCGACGATCTTGCCGGCGGCCGCGCGGCGGGCATCGGCCGGGCCGGCGATTGCAGCCGCAATGGCGTCGCGCAGCCCGGCAAACTTCAGCTTCAGCGCATCGATCGCGCCCGCGACCGCCTCGCCGTCGTCAAGCGATCCCGGCAAGGCGGCGCGCACCTGGTTGACCTTGGCGAGTGCACCGTCGGTCAGCTGGCGCTGACGGTCGAGTTCGGCGATCTGCTTCGGATCGATCGTGGCGGTGCCGAGCAGCAAATTGGTGGCGTAGCCGCGCTCGGGGTTCATGTAGCGCGGGATATCGCCGACGGCGCGGACGATCTCGAGCCGGCTCTGCGCGATCGAGATCTTGTCCATGGTCTGGTACTTGGTCACCGCGACATAGGCCGCCAGTCCGCCGCCGACCGCGGATAGGGAGACGATCGCGGCCGTCAGGAGAGTACCGATTTTCATGGGATGCGCGCCATTCTGGACGAGAGAGGGGAGGCCTCAACCGTACCTTGTGCGCATTAAGCTTGGGTTTACGATGCGCGAGCCGCGGCGCTCCGGGCTAAAGTCCGATCGTCGAAAGGTTCAAGGCGCCGCCCCGCCGTGCGTGGCGTTCAGTGCTCGTCGTCGTCAGCGCCGCCCTTGGTCGCAGAGCGGTGCTGGGTCGCGCCGCCCGAGCCCGCTTCGCCGCAGGGCAGCTGGGTCCAGGTGCCGTCGGCGGCCTGCTGATAGGCTTGGCAGCCGGCTGAAGTCGTGGTGGTGGTGGATTTGTCGTCGGCTTTCTGCCGCTCGGCACTCTTCGCCAGCGCTGGTGTTGCAATGGCAGCGATGGCGGCGAGCGAGCCTGCGAAAACCAGCCCTGCAATCCGCATGTCGGGTTCTCCTTCTCGAAGCGAACTCATATCCAGAAAAGAAATCTGGCGATTTTGGGCCGCGGCAAAGGGCCTGCGACGAATTGCTTAATGCCGGGAAAACGAGCCGGAATGCCGGTTAACATCTGCGCGCCCCGCTGTGGGACGGGTGTTGCCGCACCGTGCTAGGATCGCCATCATGACCCACCGCATTCTCGTCTTCTACGGCTCCTATCGTTCGGATCGCATGGGCATCCGGCTGGCGCATTTCGTCGTCGAGGGCTTTCGCGCCCGCGGCGACGATGTCGAGTTGATCGATGCCAAGGAGGTCGGCCTGCCGATGCTCGACCGGATGTACAAGGAACATCCCAAGGGGCAGGCGCCGGCCGCGCTCGAAACGCTCGCCGGAAAGATCCGCGACGCCGACGGCTTCCTGTTCGTCACCGGCGAGTACAATTGGGGCATGCAGCCCGGGCTGAAGAACCTGACCGATCATTTCCTCGAGGAATGGTTCTGGCGGCCCGCGGCGATCGCGAGCTATTCGGCCGGACGGTTCGCCGGGGTGCGCGCCGCGACCGCATGGCACGGCACGCTGTCGGAGATGGGCATGGTTGTGGTGTCGAGCACGATCAGCGCGGGGCCGATCGCGCAGACCCTGTCGGCCGAAGGCCAGCCGATCGGCGAGGGCGGCAAATCGCTCGAACGCGCCTTCCCACGCTTTGCCGACGATCTTGCCTGGTGGATGGAAGCCGCCAAGGCGCAGCGGGCGCGCAAGGCGCCGCCATATTGAGCGCAGGTCTGCCAGCCCGGGAGTTTTGGGATCATGAGCCTCTTCACGTCACCCTTCGATCCCGCGCGCGAAGCCGCCCTGGTCACCGGCGCGGGCAACGGCATCGGCCGCGCCATCGCGCAGGCCCTGGTCGGCGAAGGCGTGCGCACGGTGTTTGCCGATCTGCATGAGGACAAGGTTCTCGCCGCGATCAAGGCCGCCCCGCGTCCCGAGCTTGCCGTGCCCTGGATCGGCGATCTCGCGCAGCGTGAGGCGTGCGACGCCCTGCTGGCGCATGCACAAGCAAGGCTCGGGCAGGTGACGCATTTCGTCCACAGCGCTTCGCCGCCGCGGCGCGAGGCCGATCATGCGATGGCGGTCGATCAAGAAACCTGGCGGCAGATGCACGCGGTCAATCTCGATGCCGGCTTTCATCTGTCGCGCGACCTGGCGCGCAGGCTGATCGAGGCGAAGACGCCGGGCTCGTTCCTGCTACTCACCTCGCTGCATGCCGGCACGCCCCGCAACCTGCCGCATTACTCGACGGCGAAGGCCGGTATGGCGATGCTGGTGAAGGAGCTTGCCAAGAGCTGGGGCCGCTATGGCATCCGCGTCAACGCCCTGGTGCCCGGCGCGATCGCAGCCGGCGGCTTCGTCGCCGATCCGGCGCTCGCCAAGCACATCCCGCTCGGGCGGCTTGGCCAGGCCGACGATCTCGCGCCGATGGCGCTGGCCGTGCTGTCGCACAAGCTCTCCGGCTACGTTACCGGCGCATCGATCGTGGTCGACGGCGGTCTGTCGCTGACCAACTGGTTCGCGCCGCCGGAGCTCGACTGAGAGTCGAAGTTACTCCTTGGTCCTGATGTAGCCCGCAAGCCGCGTCTTTTGGTCTTGGCACCAAGTCGTCAAGCTGCCGGCGCGGCGCTGATCGAGGTCGGTGGTCTGGGTTGCGATCGCAACTTCGGTCATCAGGTCGTCGGGCTGCTTCTCGCCCATCTTGCCGCCGGTGTGCATATAGGCGATCGCCTTGCGCACCTGCTCGGTGGTGCCGTCGGGGAGGTGCATGTCCTGCGCCCGCTGCACGAGGTCCTGATAGACCAGATCGGTGCCGGGGCACTCGACCTTGGCGGCAAAGGCCTGCAGCACCATCGTGACATAGGCCGCGCGCGGATCGGCGTGGGCAGGGGTTGCTGCGACAATCAGGCCGCCGATCAGCAGAGCGTAACGCATGGAATTCCTCCGAAGGTTTTGGACGTTTTTTACTACGCTAGCGCCCAAGGGAACCGACTGCAACCCACAGGACACAGTCGCTAAAGGAACCGATCAAACAGCCGTGTTCCAGATGGCGCTGCCACGATTTCAGCACGATTTCGGCAGCATCTGGCAAAAGTTAACGCAGGGGAGAATGATCGTGTCGAAGTTGGGGCTTGCTGCTGTGCTGGTGGGTTCGCTTGCACTTGGCGGCTGCATGCAGGCGACGCTGTCGCCCGTGACGGATGCCGCGATGACGCCGCGCGATCGGCAGTTGCTGGCGCATCCGCCCTATGCGGACGCCAAGATCCCGGATCAGTTCCAGCGCCACATTGTCGATTACACGCGCCGCGAGCAGCCGGGGTCGATCCTGGTCGATACCGACAAGCGCTACCTTTATTACGTGCTGCCCGGCGGCAAGGCGATCCGCTACGGCGTCGCCGTGGGCGAGGAGGCGATGGCGTTCTCCGGTGTCGCCACCGTGGGCCGGCTCGCCGAATGGCCGGATTGGGTTCCGACCAAGGACATCCAGGAGCGGCTCGGGCCGTATCCGGCGCGTGTCGCCGGCGGGCCGGCCAACCCGCTCGGCGCCCGGGGCATCTACCTCTACCAGGGCAACAAGGACACGCTCTACCGCATCCACGGCACCAACCAGCCCGAATATATCGGGCAAGCGATCTCGTCGGGTTGCATCCGCATGAACAATCCCGACGTGATTGATCTCTACCAGCGGGTCAAGCCGGGCGCGACCGTGGTCGTGCTGCCGCCGGGACAGAGCGCGTAATTCGCATCGTGTGATGAGTGGCGGCCGATCGCGTATCGCGATCGGCCGCCGTTCTTTTCAATCGCCGGCTGGCCTTCAGCGCAGCGGCATCGGCGGCCGAACGACGGGGCCGCCATCATCGGCATCAACCACGCTGGACTGCTGCTGCGGTTGCACCGGCCGTGGTGCCGCAGCCTGCGGTGCGGCTGCAACCGGCGCCGCCGATGCCGGCGGGGGTGGCGGCGGGATGTAGGCCTGGGCTGGCCGGCGTACCGGCGGCGGAGCAACGGCCGCATGGGGCGCCGCCGGCGGCGGCGTGATTGCGGCGCGCGGACGCGGCGCGACCGGCCGCGGTTCGATGGCCCGGGTTTCGGTCGTCCTCGCGACACGCTGTGTCAACTGATCCTGGCCGGCCTTGAGCTGATCGATGCTGGTCTTGAGCTGCTCGATCTGCTGTCCCATCGACGCCAGATCGCGCGCCATCGACTGCAGCAACTGCGTCTGGTCGGGTGCGGCTCCGGCTGGCGCTGCCGCCGGGGCGGCGGGCGCAACTGGCACCGCTGCGGCCGCCGGGGCTGCGGCAGGTGTGGGCGCGGCCGTGGCGATGTCCTGTGGCGCAGCGGCCGGAGCGGCCTCAGCCGACTGATCGGCGGCAGCCGCCTGCGCGGGTGGGCTCGCCTGGTCGGGAGCAGGAGTGGCTCTTCCTGGTAGCAGCGACGTCAGGGCCTCGACCTGGGGCGCGTACTCCGCCACCACCTGCTTGACGCGATGTCCGTAGTGTTGCCACGCCGCGGTGCCCATGGCGCCGGCGATCGCGAACACGAACCAGAAGGCGCGAATCGCCCATTTATTGGTGGAGCGCGGCGCGCGCTCCAGTCTGATGTCGTCAAGTCTGCCGTCATGGCTCGCGGCGCTGTACTCAGGCGCGGCCGGTGCCGGCGTCATTGTTCCCGGTGTGACTGGTGGCACCGAGGCGACGGACGCAATCGGCGGCGCCGATGAGGGCGCGAGCCTCGGGCCGAACCACGGCTCGCGCTGCTCCGGCGCTGCCTTTCCGTCCTGTGCGGCGGCATCGTCCTTACGTGCCGGTGCGAAGCTCGGCTCAATCGCGAAAATATCGTGCGGATCTGCGTCTTTCAGTGTGGATTGCATGGCGGTCCCCGTTTCAGTCCAAGGTCAACCGCAAATGGGCGGCCGGCAAATTAACGCTCTGTATCGACCCCTGACCCTGTCCCCACGACTCCAGTCCGGTTTGACCAAAGCAAGGCGAGAGGGTGGAGAGGTTGGGGAGTTTCGGGAACCGAAGCCGGAGGCAAAGGGGGCACGAGCGTCGACGTGCACTCGCGAGGGGCACCGGACTGCATTTCCGGACTGAATCTCCCTCGGTTGTGTGGCGTATCCAGCACAGCCGAGGGAAAATCGGGTTACGTGCGGCACGTCTGACCGTGTTCCGCCACCGTTCCGCCCCGTTTGGATTCGGCTGATAGGCAGCTGTTGGATTTTCGGCTTGGGCTGGGGCGCGAGTTGGGGATGCAACATGTCACGCGACGATGCAGTCATTTGGTACGTCGACGTCAAACGCCGTGCGCAGGATGCCGCGCCCGCGATCCGGTTTGCTGATGCGCGAAAGCCGCTCCGGCTGTTCGCCGTGATGATCGGCGCCGCCTCGCTCGCGGCTTGCGCGCAGTCCTCCGTTGTCAGCCAGCGCTCACAGGCGCTCGCGAGCCGGCCAGCCTCGATCGAGGCGACACGGGCAGCATCCTCTGCGCCACGCACACGTGTTGCAGCTGCGCGCAGGCATACGCCTTACGCCTCGCGCAAGACCGGCGACACCAAGATTGCGTCGCACGGCGTCGCGAGCTTCTACAGCGAGGCGCAGCCAACCGCGAGCGGCGAGAAGTTCGACGGGCGCGAACTGACGGCCGCGCATCCCACGCTGCCGTTCGGCACCAGGCTGCGCGTCACCGACGTCAAGAGCGGCCGTTCCGTCACCGTGCGCGTCAACGATCGCGGACCCTACGTTCCCGGGCGCATCGTCGACGTCTCCTATTCCGCCGCACAGTCGCTCGGCATGGTCGGCAAGGGCGTCGCCAATGTCAGGCTCGACGTCGTGCAGTGAACGGCGTGGCAGAAGCCAGGTTCGGGATTTTTGCCAGCTCGATCGGGAAAAAGTCCCGGCATTTCGCGCGCTTTAATCCTGTTGTCCGAACGAGCGCAGCAAATAGAATTGTTGCCGCTACTTCCCCGCGCTCTCCATTTCCAGGCGCGTGGATTTCTACCCAATGAACCTTCCCCGCCTTGGCGTTGTCCCTCCAAGGCGGGGTTTTTCCTTGAGGTCTGCTCGCTGCATGAGCCGATGGGCGGATCCGAGCCATCTCCGCAAAGTCCTGGCACATGCCGGATATGCCGACCATGATGGGAAAGTTGGCGTAGGCGCGACCGCACGTTGCGCGCTGTCATTTCCTGCGCCATCGCTTTCACCAAATTGTCACGCTCCCAACGAATTGCGGCCCAACGCCGCTGCCAACACACCACCGAGCAGAATGCGTCGGCGAGGGACAAGCGTTGGCCTACAAGATGATCGCAGAACGCGAGAACGAAACGGTCAGGATCGAGCGGGAGAGCACCTTCATCATCGTCGCCAAGGCCAAGGTCTGGGCCAGCGAGGGATGGCAGGTCGTGATCACCGACAAGGACGGAAAATCATACCCGCCCGAGGAATTCGACAAGCTGCTGGCGGCGTGAGGTTAGCGCTGCGCTGACACCAGCATCATCATCGGGCGTTCGAGTTCGTCGGCCAGTTCGGGCAGGGCCTTGATCTGCTCGCGCGTCGGAGAAAATTCCTCGATATGGCGTAGCGTGAAGCCGGCGCCGATCAGCGCGTTGAGCGTGGTGCCGATGGTACGGTGATATTTCAGCACGCCCTTCACGTACCAGTCGGTCCGGCGTTCGCCTTCGATGAAGTAGCGGTTGACCGGCCAGGTCTTGCGGCCGTCTTGGTCCTGCCCCCAGCCCGGATGGGCGGGCGCCATGTAGATCGGATGCTCGATGGTGAAGACCAAGTGCCCCTCCGGAACGAGCGTGCGATACAGCATGCGCGCCAGGCGATCGAAATCCCTGATGTAGTGGAAGGTGAGGGCGCTGTAGGCGAGATCGTACGTGGCCTTCGGCAGCTCGAGCGTTTCGAGGTCGGCGATCTCGTAACTGATGGCCGGATCCTGCGTCATCGCGGTGGTGCGGGCGATCATGTTCTGCGACAGGTCGACGCCGAGCACGTCGGATGCACCTTGCTCGCGCATCCAGCGCGACACCCAGCCGAAGCCGCAGCCGAGATCGACCACGCGCTTGCCGGCGATATCGGGCAGCATGGCGCGGATCGCGGGCCATTCGGGCGCGCCGAGCAGTCCGCGGACCTGCCGCGGCAACTGGCTGTAGCCGGCGAAGAAGCCGGGATCGTCATAGATGTTCTGCGCCATGTTAGCGGCAACTCGTGTAGGTCGGAGTGATCTCTCTGTAACCGCCGGCGCGGCGCGTGGGAACCGCCGAATCCGTCGAGTTCGGCGGTGATCCTGGAACCAGACAGCGCGTTCGGCGGTTTTAAGGTCAGCGCGCGGGGCACGCGGTCGCGCCTGTCCCCGCGCCATTCGGCAGCGGAGGAGCGCGTCATGATAGCCGAGACGCAAATCCACACTATCGCGTGGCAGATGTTGCAGACGTACGGCCCGCAAGCGATCGCCCAGGCGGCGCAGAATGCCGTCGACTGCGAGAGCAAGGGCGAGACCGAACAAGCCCGGGACTGGCGCCACGTCGAGGACGCCATGAAGATGATGCGAGGACCGCATCAGAGCTGACTGCCGGAAACGGCGATGGCTGATCGAATGATCCGGCGCCGCGCGCCGCACCATTCGGTTTGCGAACTCCGCAGCGCCGCTTGCCTTCGCCGGAAATTCCGGGAACTCTGTTCAGGCAAGCCGCAGACAAATTTGATTTGGGGAATTCGCCATGACCTTCTCACTCTACGACGCGACCGTTGCCAATTACCTGCAGGTCCTCGGCGCCGCCACGGGCTTTCTCGACAAGAGCCTGGCGCATTTCAAGGAGACAGGCATCGATCCGGCCGAGATCGTCGAGACCCGGTTGTTTCCGGATATGTTGCCGTTCCGCTTTCAGGTGGTCTCGCTCGCGCATCATTCCCGCGGCGCGATGCAGGCCGCGAAGAACGGCGTGTTCGCCCCGCCGTCCGGCAAGCCAGATCTGGATTACGCCGGGCTGCAGGCGCTGGTGAAGGACGCGCACAGCGAATTGTCTGACCTGACGCCGGATGCGGTCAACGCGCTGCTCGGGCGCGACATCACCTTCAAGGTCGGAGAGCGGTCGATGCTGTTCACGGTTGAAGGATTCCTGATGTCGTTCTCGCTGCCGAATTTCTTTTTCCATTCAACCACCGCCTACGACATCCTCCGTCACAAGGGCGCGCCGCTTGGCAAGCGCGACTTCATCGGCCGATTGAATCTGAAGAAGTGACCGGGCCTCGCACCGGCCGGTCTTGAACGGGGAGATGTCCGCCGCGCGCTGCCGTTCGCTGATACATACAATCTTAGATAGTGAATCAACGCCACGGTTGTGGCGCGGCCCGAACGATGCTATAAATCTCAGGTAGTGCGATTGATGGTTTCAACTCAATTGCTGACCGCCGGTGAAGGCGGTTCGGCGGCGCTTCGTCGTGCGTGCTTGAACGCCGT
Source organism: Bradyrhizobium sp. 26S5 (assembly GCF_036923295.1). NCBI lineage: Bacteria > Pseudomonadati > Pseudomonadota > Alphaproteobacteria > Hyphomicrobiales > Nitrobacteraceae > Bradyrhizobium > Bradyrhizobium sp. 26S5. Next base: position 4,446,210 of record NZ_CP145948.1, read on the forward strand.
TGGCCGGACATGTTCGGGGCCTCTCATGAAGACATGGCTTGTCGGAATCGTGCTGCCGCTGCTGGTCGCAATGGCAATCGTGGCGTCGCCATTGCGGCCGGTTGCGCAGACCCAGTCCTCCTATCAGCCGCAGGCGCAGTTCTGCGTCACCGGCAACACCGGCGCGCTGTGCTCGAAGCTGCCGGCCTATATCGGCCCGGATTCGCGGCTCGGACTGACCGTCGGTTACAACGGCCTCTATGGTGATCCGCCCCGGAGTGCATCCGAGGATGTGCAGACGCCGTTCGACAATATGGCCTGGCAGATGTTCGTGGCGCTCAACTGGGCGGCAAGCGGCGCGGAGCAACCGGCCGCACAGGGGCTGACGGCGCCGGGACCGCGGGTCTGGCAGACCTATCCCAAGGTCAGCTCGCTGTTCGGCAATTCGAAGGTGAGGGCCGGCTGCCCCCAGGCGCTTGCCCTGCCGATCTTCTATATCGGCTCCTACGGCAACGGTAAGCCGGCGCCGAACAACGAGGAGTTCCTGCAGGCCTCGACCAATCTGCCGCTGATCGATGTCAACGGCAACTGGACGCTGTTCGAGCGGCGCGTCAATGCGATCGAGGCGTCGTATCTGCGCGCGCCGCAGGGACTGTCGGCGCAGACGCTGACGACGCGCGACGGGCAGCGCAATTTCATCAAGGCCAATCCGAAGGGCGCCGATTTCACCGCGTCGGCGTCGGTGCCCGACGGCAAGAACGGCTCGATCGAGATCAAGGCGGCCTGGCGCATCCTCGATCCGGCCAAGGACGACGCGTCGAAATATTACACGCAGAACATCCTGCTCGCCGTCTCCGGCGATCTCGTCCGCAACGGCAAGCCATTCTGCCGCAGCGAGAAGGTGGGGCTGGTCGGCATGCATATCCTGCAGCGCAATCCGTTCGTCGAGCAGAACAAGGCGCTGCTGCCGCAATGGATCTGGGCGACCTTCGAGCATGTCGACAACGCGCCGCTGGCGCAGGCGCCGTGCAACGTGTCGAACGGCTGCGGCAGCGCCACGTCGCCGACCTACTGGATCAACAAGCCGAGCTGCGGCCCGGCGGCGACAGCGCCCGGTGCGCATTATTCCTTCTACGACCCGGCGCAGTCGGGGCTCGGCACCAATATCGCGCCGCAGGGTCTGCTCGGCACCAAGACGCAATTCCCGTGGAATCCGACGCGGCCCTATGCGCACGGCGCGACCAGCCAAGCAACGGCGATACCGCAGGCGGTGCGCTGCTGGCAGATCTATCCGACGACGACGGTGTTGAACGAGCAATGGCGGATGGCGCTGGGCTCGCTGAAGAGCGTGTTCCAGAATTACATGCTGATCGGCACACAATGGGGCGGGCAGCTCGAACCGCCGACGCCGCCGAATCCCGTGCCGGCCAATGCGGTGCCGGGCATGCTCTCCAACACCACGCTGGAGACCTACATCCAGAACTACAATGGCAGCGATCCGAGCCTGCCGGGTCCTGGCTCCTGCGTCAGCTGTCACAACTTCGCGACACTGGTCGACAACAAGACGTCGGCCAATTTCAGCTTCCTGCCGAGCCTGGTCGACCCGGTCGCCGGGCGCAGCATGATCAGGACCGCGCGCTGACCGGTGCGGTCCTTAAGGCCTCAAGCGTGCCGGCGCTAGCCGATCCGGCGCCACCGCGGCACCGGATCGAGCGGCGTGCGGTAGAGCTCACGCCGGTCGATGTCGGTGACGCGCACGGCACAGCCGCGTGCCTTCAGCTCCGGCTTGACCTGCGACAGCTCGCAGGCGAGCTGGTCGGCGCGATCAGAGGCGAGGCTGATGTCTTCGAGGATGATGGTTCCTTGATTGCGGAACTCGTCCCCCACCACGAGATCGAAGGTGTAGTACGGCATTCCGAAGTCTCCGTTTCGGTTTGCATCACAGGGTAACACTGAGTCGTGCATTCCCTAAGATGCGTGGCGCACAATCGTCGGGCGATCGCGCAAAAACGGTGTGCAGCACATCCAGCACGATGAACGATCAAGCACGCGTCGCACGGCGAAGGAGTCCTGTGAGCCAGCTCACCGCCATGCCGTTAAGATTTGATTAAAGCTGTCGTCGCAAGCTTGGGCCCAAGTGGAATGGCAAGTGGAATTGCGGCGGAACCGGGCTCCGGGAACCGGCAGCTGCAGGAGAAGGCCGGTGGCGTAACGCCCGCCGGCCTTTTCTCGTCGCGGATGCGGTTTTCGTCGCGAACGACTCGGAACTAGTCGCGCAGCGTGGCTTGCCTGGCGCGGCATTTCGGACCGGGCCCGCGCATGTAATACAGCTCGGGGCGATAGGGGTGGCAGATGCTCTCGATCAGCGCCAGGCAATCCGCAACGAGGCGGGCAAGGCGGCGGCGCAGGGGCTGCAAGGTGAGTTCCATCGATTTCATGACATGCCCTCAGTGCAGCTCGCCGAGCACGGCAGTGAAGGGCAGGTCGAAGATCTCGGTGCCGATATCGTCGGTGACGTGGACCGCCCAGTTGCGCCAGTCTTCCGCGCTCGGTGTCATCATGTAGCTGCGGGCCAGCTGCTCGGCATACACGCGCACGTCCGTCAGATCCATCGCGGTGCCGATGCGATCCAGGATCACGTGCTTGTCGTCGGAGCAGTGAAAGAAAACTGCAGACATCTTCCAATTCCCATGCCGAAGCGATTCTCACGCACAAAAATAGCAGTGCGCGTGGGCACGGAGAATCCGGGTCATCCCCCATCGGTAAACTACGGGGATTCCTGACGATTTGAATCACGCGGCCGTGATTGGCGGTTAAGGTTAAAAGATCGGCTCACCGACCGCCACCTCGCCGCGCGGGCCGAGCACGATCACCCTGCCATCTGCGTCCTTCGCCCCGAGAATCAGCAGTTCCGAGGTGAAACCAGCGATGTTCTTCGAACCGAGATTGCAGACGCACACCACCAGCGAGCCGAGCAGCGCCGCCGACTCGTAATTGGTGATCTGCGCGCTCGACCACATGATCCGATCAGTGCCGACGTCGACGCCGACCTTGTAGGAGGGATTGCGGGCGCGCGGAAACGGCTGCACCTCGACGACCCTGCCGATCCGGATATCGAGGCGGGCGAAGTCGTCGTAGCTGGCTTGCGGCTTGAGCGGGACCATCAGCGCTCCTGGAAGGCGAGGCGGACGCCGAGCGCGATATAGATCGTGCCGACAACACGGCCCTGCCATTGCCCGATGCGGCGATGCCGCCTGATCCACGGGCTGATCTGGCCGGCGGCGAGCGCGAGCAGCGAGGTGTAGGCCGCGCTCATCGCGACGAAGATCAGGCCAAGCGTCGCGAACTGCGCCACCGCCGAGCCGTGGCCGGAGTGGACGAACTGCGGCAGGAAGGCGAGGAAGAACAGCGCGGTCTTCGGATTGAGCATTTCCGCCCAGATCGCCTGCCGGAACGCGCGCCGCGGATCGACCGGCTGCGACGCCGGCAGATGCAGCTCGTCATTCTTCTCGAACAGAGCGCGGACGCCGAGCACGATCAGGTAGATCACGCCGGCATATTTCACGATCGAGAACGCCAGCGCCGAGGTCATCAGCACGGCCGAAAGGCCGAACGTTGCCATCGCGGTGTGGACGAGGTCGCCGAGCGCGATGCCGAACCCGGTCGCGACGCCGACGCGTCGCCCGCCGGTCGCCGAGCGCGCGAGCACCAGCAGCACGGCCGGCCCGGGAATCAGGAACAGGCCGAGCACGACGGCGGCGAAAGTGAGGAGGGTGGTGATATCGATCATCGGACGTGTCCCGGATGTCAGGCAGCGGAAATGGCGATCGCTGCGAAGCGTGGCTTCGGATCAAGCATCACGTCGGCGCTTTCGACAATGCGCATTTCCTCGGTTCCCCTCTGCGCCGTACGCTGCAGCACACCGTGGATGCCTGACGCGGCATGGCTCAGCGCGTCCGGTGTCGCGAGGCCGCGCACGCGGGCGGCGACGAACAGGGCGGCGAACAGGTCGCCGGTGCCGGACGGGCTGATCGGCACCCGCGGGGTGCGCACGCGCCAGGCCCCAACGCTATCAGGACCGGTACGCTCGATCGCCAGCGTCTCGATCTCGCCGTCGGGTGTGCCGGCAAGCTCGGCGCTGGTGATGACGATGGTCGAAGGACCCCGCGCCATCAGCGCGCGGGCCTGCCCGATGACGTCATTGATTGTCGTGACGCGCTCGCCGCAGAGGAATTCGAACTCGAAATGATTGGGCGTGATGATGTCGGCGAGCGGGCAGAGCTGGTCGCGCACCAGCGGCGGAATGTCCGGTCGGACGAACATGCCGCGGTCGCGATCGCCGAGCACGGGATCGCAGCAATAGAGCAGGCCCGGGTTCGCGGCCTTGGCGCGGGTGACGAAATCGGCGACGTCGATGGCGATATCGGCCGAGCCGAGATAGCCCGACAGGATCATCCGCGCGCTTTCCACCGCGCCGCGCTCCTCGATGCCGCGCAAGAGGTCGGCGACCAGCTGCACGTCGAGCACCCGGCCGCGGATGGTCGGATAGCCCGGCCGGTTGCTGAGCAGCGTGGTCGGCACGGCGACGACATCGATGCCATGCAGCTGGATCGGAAAAATGGCGGCGCTGTTGCCGACGTGGCCCCACGCGACCTGCGACTGGATCGAGATGACGGTCATGCCCTCGGCATCACCCGAACAGCGCGGCATAGATCACGTAGAGCCAGCCCAGGATGCCGTGGATGATCGCCCACAGGATCGAATGGTTGTTGGTGTAGGAGATCGCAATCGCCAGCGCCGAGCCGAACCCGACGCCATATTTCGCACCCTCGACGCGGACGCCATAGTATCGATTGCCGTTCATGGGGGTCCTTCCAGCGGGAGGGCGTGAGACTGGTGACAGCGTAACCCGCCGATTGTCATGAGTTCAACGGCGGATCGCGCTTTGCGCGGGGATGACGGGGTAGGTTCGGATTCGAATGTCAAACGGCTCGTTCGGTGTCATCACCCGCGGATGCGGGTGATCCAGTATTCCAGAGACGCCGGTGCTGGAGCCGAAAGGCCGCGGCGTACTGGATCGCCCGGTCAAGCCGGGCGATGACAGTGTGGGTGGGGACACAGCTTCGCATTCTCGCGGCGCGCTCTGCCCGAGCTTTGCTCTTCGTTTCGCCCTCTCTCTTGAAGAGGGCGCAGAGAAAGCCGGGTGCCGATCGCACCCATGGGTCCCGTGCAACAAAAAGCACGGGAGGTAGGACCACAGGTGTAACCGGAGACTCCGGCCTTCCCTGCGCGATGGCTTTACGGCTTACTTCGTGCTCTCCCCGGCGAGACTTGGCTTGTTTGTCACCGCCTTCGCAAAACGCTGTCGCGCCTTGCTTGGGGACACCGGCCGCTAGGGCGTCAGGACCACACGACTTCACCGTCCGCTTCACACGCATTCGTCGACTGCGCGCTCGGCGTCCACCGCATCTCACCGCAACACCCGTGACGATCGCGAAGCGCCCCTCGATCGGGTGAGACGGGCGATTGAACATTTGAGTTGGGTGAAACGCCAAGCGGAATATTTTCTTATTGCGATACTGACAGGTTTTGCCGAGTTGCCCGTCGGGTTGATTTGTCGCAGGCGGCGCAACCGGATTTGATTTGCGACCCCTGTGCCGGGGACCTCGCCGGTCACGGTCCGATCAACCGATTGTGTCGGATCGCAGTGGAAGAGGATGCGCGGTTCGACCGTCCTGTATCCAAACGCTTGCCCATGGCGTCGGAACCAGCCGGCGATCGATCATGGTGTGAGCGCGAACCGATCGGCAGGCGGGCGAGCAATGCCCCGGCGTGCCTGATACAACAGGAGCAACTCATGATCAGGATCAAACACATCGCGGCGGGATTGGCCGCTCTCGCCATGCTGACGACATCGGCAATCGCGCACGAGGCCCCGGCGGCCGGGCCATACGCGTTCGCGAAGGGTCATGCCGGCGCCGCTGCCGCCAGCCACTGGAGCGGCGGACCTCCGCACATGGCGGCTCCGCGCTTCGGCGAGTCCGAGGCGCAGCCCCGCGACCTGCCCGGCGGCGTCTGCGATGTCGGCGACAACGCGATGATCTGCTGAGCCTGATGATGCATGGCGGTGATATCAGGCGAAACTTGCGCTAGCCTTGGTGGGTCGTCTCCCTCCAGCCGCGAGCGCCGCCGCCATGCACATCCTGCGTCCCCAGTTTCGCATCGAGCAAGACCTCGCGCTGGCCTTTGCGGCGGCGCGCGGCTTCGGCGCCATCGTCGCTGCCGATGCGCGCGGCCCGCGGGCCTCGCACGTGCCGTTCGTGATCGAGCGGCGCGACGATCGCGTGATCGTGCAGATCCATCTCACCGCGAAGAACCCGCTGGTCGAGCTTGCCGACGGTGTCAGGCGCTTCCTGCTGATCGTCTCCGGCGACGACGCCTATATCTCGAACGACCGGTACGTCTCGCGCGACAACGTCTCGACCTGGCTCTATGAATCGGTGCATTTGTCAGGCGTCGCGCATCTGCGCGGGCTCGACGAGAACCGCGGCCATGGCGATGCGCTGCTCGCGGCCTCCGAGGCGCGGCTGCCGAAGCAGCCCTGGGACCTCGCGCAGATGGAGCCCACCAAGCGCGAACAGATGCTGTCGGCGATCCGGGTGATCAATCTCGTCGTCGACGAGATCGAGGGCCAGTCGAAGCTCAATCAGCACAAGAGCGATGCGGACTATGTCGCGCTGGTCAATCGCCTCGCGGATGCGGAGGAGACGGCAAGCCGCCGGCTGGCCGCGAAGATGCGCGCGCTGCGGCCGGAGCTTGAATACCAGAATACGGAGTGGCGCGCAGGGCGGGTTAGCGAAGCGTAACCCGCCGTGGTCGCGTCGTAGACAGATGGCGGATAACGCCGGAGCCTGTCATCGGGCCGCGCTTCGCGCGGACCCGGTGGGCTAATCCGTCCTACAAAGTGCATCTGCATCGAGGTTGCGAGCGTGTTGTTAAGAAATGCGTCGCGCTGATTTTTTCGATTCCGATTCGTTCTTTGCGAACAAAATGGAATCGGATGGGGAACGCAGTCAGGACGCGAACTGCAAGAAGCTCGTGACCTCGCTGTTGAATCGGTCTTCCTGCTCGACATTGAGGATGTGGACGCCGGGCAACAGAACGAGCTTTGCATTGACGATCGTCGCGGCGATCTCTTCGCTGTGACTGGCCCGTGTGACGGTGTCGCTCTCGCCGCCGATGACCAGGGTCGGCGCCGCAATCAGTGAGATTGCCCGGCGTAGATCGACATCGCGCAGGGCCGCGTAACATCCGGCAAGACCGCGCGGCGGGGTGGTCAGCACCATGTTACGGAATCCGTCGACGACCTCGATCGGCTCGGCCAGCATCGTCGCGGGAAACCAGTTGCGCATGAAGCCGTCTGCGATTCCATTCATATCCGGAGCAGCCAACACCGTGCGGATCTGCTCGTCGAACGACAGTTCCGACGCGAGATACGACGAGGTGTTCGACAGGATGAGGTGGCGGATGCGTTCGGGCGCGAAGATGCCGAGCCACTGCCCGATGAATCCGCCCAAGGACAAACCGAGGAAATGCGCCCGTTCGATCTTGAGGACGTCGAGCAGTTCGACGACATCTCGGCCAAGGCGGTCCAGCGAATAGGCGCCCGCGGGCGCGTCCGAACCGCCGTGACCGCGGGTGTCGTAGCGGAGAAGGCGAAAGGATCGGCTCAGCGCCGGCACCGAACGATCCCACATGTGCAGGTTGGTGGCGATCGAGTTCGATAGCACGAGCACCGGCCGGTTGTCAGGACCATCGATCCGGTACGCAATCCGGCAGCCGTCCCCCGTCGTGAAGTGCTGATCGCCGCTCATCTCAGTAATCCCTTCTGCTGGTGGAAGCCGACGGCTTCGCGTCGAGCCAGGCTAGGACTCGCCCTTGCGAGAGAAAATTACTAAGATTGATCAATCCCTGTAGGGTTTATGGACAATGGATCACATCAAGCTCCACGATTTGCGCTGCTTTGACGCTGTCGCGACGAAAGGCAGCTTTCAGGCCGCCGGAGCCGCCCTGAACCGATCGCACCCATCGGTGTTCGCTGCGGTCGCCCGCCTCGAGCAACAGCTGGGCCTCACGCTGTTCGATCGCAGCGGATACCGCGTTGGGCTGACGGACGCCGGTCGGACGTTTCACGAGCGTGCGCAGATGACGCTGCGCGAACTCGATCTGCTGCAGACCTATGCTGACCAGCTCGTCAGCGGAGAAGAGGTTGTCCTGCGTGTCATAATTGGCGACCTGTGCCCTCGGCCGCCCGTCCTGCAAATGCTCTCGCGGTTCTTTGCCCGGTACCCCAAGACGCGCCTGCACCTGGAATATGAGGCTATCGGGGGACCTCTGGAGCGCTTGATCGAAGGTGACGCCGACCTCGTGTTTCATCGTGCGGACCCGTCAGATCCGCTCTTCGAACAGGTCAAGCTCTCAACCACGGCAATGGTGCCGGTTGTCGCTCCCGGGTTTCTGCCATTTGCGCGGACCAGTGAGATCACGCCGGAGCGGATGCGTCCCTTCACGCAGTGCGTCATTCGCGATACGGCGCGGCGACTGTCGTCGGAAAACTTCTTCCTGATCGGCGGTGCCCATCAATGCACGGTGCCGGATCAGGCGATGAAGAAGGAGCTGATCCTTCACGGTCTCGCATGGGGTCATCTGCCCGCGTGGCTGATCGAGGATGAGCTCGAGGACGGCAGACTGATTAGCATCGCTGGACCGAATCTTCCGGGCCGCGAGGAAAATCTGGCGGCAATCCGCCATCGCCAACATTCGCACGGACCGGTCGCCGAAGCGCTTTGGCTTCACCTCGAAGGCTGGCGGCTCGCCCGGCGCGCGGGGCGGGCTGGCAAACGGGTCCGCGCAAAGCGCGGCCGATGACACTAAAGCGCGATGAGTCTCAGGTTGTATTCATCATCGCGCCTTAGCCCTTTGTTTGAGCATGATCTTTTCGAAAGATCGCTTCGCACTTTTCCGGATCATGCTTTAGCCGTAACTCGCCGCAGTCATCCGCGGAGAGGCGGCGGATTACGCTTGCGCTAATCCGGCCTACAAAGTGCATCAGCATCAAATCGTGCGAACGTGTTGTTAAGAAACGCTTCGCGTCAATTTTTCGATTCCGATTCGTTCCTCGCGAACGAAATGGAGTCGAATGGGGAACACGACCGTGATGCGGCCTGTCGCTTTCTCTGAGAGACAACCGTGCGCAGCGCGCCTGAACTTCTCGGCGATACTCCGCGCCGAGCGCAATAATCCCACCATGGCACAACATCGATTGCCCGGACGCGACCCGTGGATGCATCTTGTTAACGCCTGAGCTGCGCCGACTTTTTCGATTCCGATTCGTTCCCCGCGAACAAACTGGAGTCAGATGCGGAACGCGGCTGTGGCGCGCGAAGCGTTTCTCTGCTCCACTTGGCGCGCAGGAGAGTGGACTGATGGCCAGGAAAGCAGTCAAGATGGCAACCAGGACATCGAGAAAGCCGGCGTCGCGGCGCACGGTGCTGGCGATCGACATCGGCGGCACGCATGTCAAGGTCATGACCGACAGGGAGCGCATCAGGCGCGAATTCGAGTCGGGTCCAAACCTGTCCGCGACCGAGATGGTGCGGCAGGTCAAGACGCTGACCAAGGACTGGTCCTATGATGTGATCTCGGTCGGCTATCCCGGGCCGGTGGTTCACAACCGTCCGCTCGCCGAGCCGCACAATCTCGGCCGCGGCTGGGCCGGATTCGATTTTCACGCGGCGTTCGGCCGTCCGACCAAAGTCGTCAACGACGCGCTCATGCAGGCGATCGGCAGCTACCAGGGCGGGCGAATGCTGTTTCTCGGTCTCGGCACCGGACTCGGCTCCGCGATGATCGTCGAAGGCGTGTTCGAGCCGATGGAGTTGGGTCATCTGCCGTACCGCAAGGGTGCGACGTTCGAGGACTATGTCGGCGCCGCAGGCCTCGAGCGTCGCGGCCGCAAGAAATGGCGCAAGAGCGTCGACGACGTCATCGCGCGCCTGTCGGCCGCGCTGGAGCCCGACTACATCGTGCTCGGCGGCGGCAATGCCGACAAGGTCGACAACCCGCCGCCCAAGGTGAGGTTCGGCGACAATGCCAACGCATTCGAGGGCGGCTTCCGGATGTGGAAGAAGGGCACGGGCAAGGCGAGCAGCGCGCCGCGTTGACGCCGGAAACGCCACCAAATTGCCGCAACTGCCGAAGTTTCACGCTGCTCCGTCATCCCTGTTCCCGGAACTGATCGGGTGCGCCGCTCGTTTTATGCGGCATAACATCCATGAGGAGTGACAATGCGAAGCTTGATTATTCCACTCGTCGCGGCGCTTGCGATCGGCGCGGCGACGCCGGCGATGGCCTTTGATTCCGGCAGCCAGATCTCGATGGAGGCGGCGCTCGACGTCGCGACCAATCTCGGCATCGTGACGGTGTCCAACACCCAGTTCCTCGGCGACGAGTGGGAGGTCGAGGGCCGCGACCGTCTCGGCCGCTGGATGCAGGTCGATGTCGACGCGCGGACCGGCGAGGTGCGCAATGTGGACCGCGGCTGGTAGCCACGTCTTCTCTCGGTGTGAGCAAGTCACACGTAGCCCGCATCGGCGGCTTTTCTTGATGTCAGCCGGCAGGTGACACGCGCGACCTGCGATACTGACTACGGTTTTCGGACGGCCGGCGGCGCAGGGCGCACGCCGGCCGTTTGTTATCCAGAACTGCACGATGCCGTGCTTTGGCGGAATGGCACAAAGGTGGAGTATGCTTGCGGCAGATTCTTAAGGTCCGGCCGCCGATGCGGCGCCCCCTCAAGACAAGGAGACAGGCCGTGGTCAAACCGTTTCCGTCCAGAACCCACATCGGCAACCACTTGCTGCATCCGGAAACCCAGATGCTGAATTACGGCTACGACCCGCAATTGTCGGAGGGCGCGGTCAAGCCGCCGGTGTTCCTGACCTCGACCTTCGTGTTCCGGACCGCCGAGGACGGCAAGGACTTCTTCGATTTCGTCGCAGGCCGGCGCGAGCCTCCGGAAGGGATGGGGGCAGGGCTGGTCTATTCGCGCTTCAATCATCCGAACAGCGAGATCGTCGAGGACCGGCTTGCGATCTATGAGCGCACTGAAAGCTGCGCGCTGTTTTCCTCGGGCATGTCGGCGATCTCGACGACGATCTTCGCCTTTGCGCGGCCCGGCGACGTGATCCTGCATTCGCAGCCGCTCTATGGCGGCACCGAAACGCTGTTCACCAGGACGCTCGCGGGCTTCTCGATCAGCGCGGTGGGCTTTGCCGACGGCCTCGACGAGAGCGTCGTCCGCGCTGCCGCTGACGAAGCGATGAAGAAGGGCCGGGTTGCGATGATCTTCATCGAGACCCCGGCCAATCCAACCAACGGCCTGGTCGATATCGCGCTTATCAGGCGCATCGCCGACATGATCGGCAAGGCGCAGGGCTTTACCCCGATCATCGCTTGCGACAACACGCTGCTCGGGCCGGTGTTTCAACGGCCGATCGAGCATGGCGCCGATCTGTCGCTGTACTCGCTGACCAAATATGTCGGCGGCCATTCCGACCTGATCGCGGGCGCAGCCCTCGGCTCGAAGAAGCTGATGAAGGACGTCAAGGCGCTGCGCGGCGCGATCGGCACCCAGCTCGACCCGCATTCCTGCTGGATGATCAGCCGCTCGCTGGAGACGCTGAGCCTGCGCATGGAAAAGGCCGACCGCAACGCACGGATCGTCGCCGACTATCTGCGCGACCATCCCAAGGTGGCGCAGGTGCACTATCTGGCGCATCACGATGCGGCCTCGCTTGCCGGCCGCGTATTCGCCAGCCAGTGCTCCGGCGCCGGCTCGACCTTCGCCTTCGACATCGTCGGCGGGCAGGAGGCCGCGGAGAAATTCCTCAACAGCTTGCAGATCTTCAAGCTCGCGGTGAGCCTCGGCGGCACTGAGTCGCTCGCGAGCCTGCCGGCCACGATGACGCATTCCGGCGTGCCTGCGGATATCAGGAAGAAGATCGGCGTGCTGGATACGACGATCCGGCTCTCGATCGGGATCGAACATCCCTCGGACCTGGTGGCCGACATCGCGCAGGCGTTGAGCAGGGTGTGAGCGTGTAGATGAGCGTGTAGGATGGGGTGAGCGAAGCGAAACCCATCACTTTGTATCCGCGGCGCAAATGATGGGTATCGCTTCGCTCCACCCATCCTACTGGCTACCAGATTTTCTGGAGAAGCAGCATGTTGACGATCACGGCGGTCATCAGAGCGAAGAAAGGCCACGAGGCGACGATGCGTCAGGCCCTGCTCGATGTCGTCGACCACGTCCGGGCCAATGAGCCTTCCACTATCGGCTATTACGTGTCGCAGGATGCGTCGGATCCCTGCGTGTTCGCGACCTATGAGCGATATCTGGATCAGGCGGCCATGGACCGGCACAACAATTCGCCGGCCGTGGCGCGGTTCTTCGATGTCGCGAAGTCGATCCTCGATGGCGATGTGATCCTGGTTTCGGCGAACGAGATTGCGAGCAAAGGCGATGCGAAATGACGGATGAGCGCGCCTCGGCATCGTGCCGCTGCGGCAAGGTCGCGCTCGAGATCGCAGGATCCCCAATCCTGCGGGGCATCTGCTATTGCGCGAGTTGCCAGCAGGCGGGGCGGCGGCATCAGGCGGTATCCGGCGCCGATGCTGTTTTGGCCGAGGATGGCGGCACGGACTACGTGCTCTATCGCAAGGATCGCGTGCGCTGTAGCAGTGGCGGAGAGCTCCTGGAGGAGCGGCGGTTGAAACCGGAGTCGCCGACGAGGCGGATGGTCGCGCGCTGTTGCAACACGGCCATGTTCCTCGACTTCACCAGGGGACACTGGCTCACGCTCTATCGCGGCCGCTTGCTCGGCGACATCCCGCCGGCAACCATGCGGATGATGACGGCCGACCGGCCCGAGGGTGTGATCTTGCCGGACGATATCGCCAACTATCCAGGCCACTCCGGAAAGTTCATGCTGAAGCTGCTCGGCGCGTGGATGGCGATGGGGTTCCGCCGACCGGCCGTTGAGGGCGTGCCGTAGGCGAGTAATCCGTAGGATGGAGCGAAGCGATACCCATCATGTACTGCACGAAAGTCGATGGGTATCGCTAGCGCTCCACCCATCCTTGTATTAGCGCGCTGGGTTAGACTGGCCTCGTTCCGTGAGGAATGGCCCAGCTCGGGTGGCCGCCCGGGCTGGGCCGCTGATCGATCGGATCGTTACCCATCGAAGCCTTGAGGGCTGTTATTCGTAGCAAGATCGCGATCGGCACTTCATCGGGACCCGCATGGTTGAACGAACTTTAGGTTCGCATCACAAGGGAGGGTCGAGGAAGATGGCCAAGCGTACCACAATCTGTGCCGGGATCGATACCGGCAAACGGAAGCTCGACGTGGCGCTCGATGACGGCTCGGAGCAGCTGCAGGTGGAGAACACGGCGGAAGGTTACAAGACGCTGTTGGAGTGGCTTGGGCGCCATAAGGTCAGGCGAATTGGGATCGAGGCGAGCGGTGGCTATGAGCAGCCGGTCGTCGTCGAGCTGCGGCGCAAGCGGTTTGTCGTCGTGGTGTTCCAGCCGGCGCAGGTGCGTGCCTATGCCAAATACCGCGGGCAGCGTGCCAAGAACGATCGGATCGATGCCGCGCTGATCGCCGCATGCACCGCTGCGGTCAAGAAGATCCACCCGGCACCCGATGCAAGATTGCCGCCCTTGGCCGGGCATCTGACGCTGATCGATCAGATCGGAGAAGATATCGCGCGGTTCAAGAACCGGCTCGAGAGCTGCCGCGACGCGCGTATCCAAAAGCTCTGGAAGGACGACATCGCCCGTCTGGCCAAGCGCGAACGCGTCGAGTTCAAGGCTCTGGTGGCAGCGATCCGCAAGCAGCACGATCTCGCCGCTCGGCTCGACCTGATCTACAGCGTCGGTGGGGCCGGGCTGCCGACTGCGGTCTCCGTCCTGGTCCGGATGCCCGAGATCGGCCAGGTCAGCCGCGAGCAGGCCGCAGCACTTGCGGGCCTTGCGCCTTATGACGACGACAGCGGCGAACACATCGGCGCTCGTCACATCGACGGTGGACGCAAACGTCTGCGCCATGCGCTCTATGCTGCGGCGCTGGCGGCGTCTTTCCGCTGGAATCCGCAGCTCATGGCCCTGTACAAACGATTGATCGCCGCCGGCAAAGGCCACAAGCGTGCCCTGATCGCCTGCGCCAGGAAGTTGCTCATCTTCATCAACACCGTGGTGGCCCGAGCGACCCCTTGGCAAGCTCACTTGCCAGTCGTCGCCCCGGCGACCTGAAGCGTTTCTTTGTTCGATCGGGGCACCGTTTCTTCGTCCCGACCTGCCGTCACAAGGACGCCGCGCACAGCGGCCGTCAAGGATGGCCGTCGCTCAAATGCTGCCACATCCCACCCTCGACAGGCCACGCCTTGATGGCCGCGAGCACGGCGTCAGTCTCAACGGCGATCGGGCAATTCAATCGCACACAACCGAAAGAGCTAATGGTTGCTACGTGCTGCAACGATGGTCAGGCAGTAATCCGACCCGCTTGAGCGATCAGCTCGAACGATCGCAGCCGCTTCTGGTGATCGTAGACGTCGGACACGATCATGAGCTCGTCGGCGCCTGTCTCCGCCACCAGCGCCTCGATCCCGGCACGCACCGTGTCGGGCGAGCCGATGATGGAGCGCTCCAGCATCCGCATCGCCTGGACCTTTTCCGACGGCGACCAATAGGTCTCGATGTCGTCGATCGGCGGTTGGCTGAGGCCGCGCGCGCCGCGGAAGATGTTGGTGAACGACATCTGCTGCGTGGTCGCAAGGCGCCGCGCTTCGGCGTCGGTGTCGGCCGCGATGATGTTGACGCCGACCATGGTGTGGGCCCGCTCGAGCTGTTCCGACGGCTTGAAGCGCGCGCGGTAGATCTGCAGCGCCTGGATGAGGAGCTCGGGAGCAAAATGCGAGGCGAAGGCGTAGGGCAGGCCGAGCTCGCCGGCCAGCATCGCGCCGAAATTGCTCGACCCCAAAATCCACAGCGGCACGTCGGTGCCCGCAGCCGGGACCGCCTGGATACGCTGGTTGGGACCGGCGGCCGCCAGGAAGGCCTGCACCTCGAGCACGTCCTGCGGAAAATTCTCGGCGGATTCCGGCGTGCGGCGGAGCGCGCGCAGCGTCAGCTGATCCGTGCCCGGCGCGCGGCCGAGGCCGAGGTCGATGCGATCGGGGAACAGCCGCGCCAGCGTGCCGAACTGCTCGGCAATGACGTAAGGCGCGTGGTTCGGCAGCATGATGCCGCCGGCGCCGACGCGGATGGTTTTCGTGCCCGCCGCGATATGCCCGATCACGACCGATGTCGCGGCGCTCGCGATACCCGCCATGTTGTGGTGCTCCGCCACCCAGATGCGGCGATAGCCCCAAGCCTCGGCATGCACGGCGACATCGCGCGCGTTGTACAGCGCGCCGCGCGCATCGGTCTCCTCAGTGACGCGGACGAGATCAAGGATGGACAGTGCGGTCACGGGGGCTCCGGAACAGGCGGTGCGTGGGGGACGAGGCCGGTGGTATCAGGCTGTGTCCGGGTGAGGGCGGAGCGGCTGATATCAGCCGGTTCGTCCGTCCCATATGGATAGTGCCGCTGAGCGGGTCAATCTGCTGAGCCCTTTCGGCGATCGACTGGCAGCGTTGCGCGACGACATCGATGTGAAACTCGTCGTCCGTCGCGTGGCGTGATCATCGTGTCGATCGCGAAAGCGCGCTGCGCGTCGACGTCGCACAGCACAGCGCGCCGATCCCTGTTCGCGTCACGCGCTGTGCCGACAGGGCGACGACCCGCGCCTGTCATGCGATTCGATGCACTTGCATCCATCATCACAAAATTGTGCAATGCGTCATGTATGGTATTGCGGTGCA
Organism: Bradyrhizobium sp. 26S5; assembly: GCF_036923295.1. Lineage (NCBI taxonomy): Bacteria > Pseudomonadati > Pseudomonadota > Alphaproteobacteria > Hyphomicrobiales > Nitrobacteraceae > Bradyrhizobium > Bradyrhizobium sp. 26S5. Next base: position 4,462,175 of record NZ_CP145948.1, read on the forward strand.
GCAAATCGAGCATTAGCTCGATATTCCAATGCTATCGAGGAGAAGTGACGTGAAGAAGATCTCTCTGTCCATCGCGGCCGCCATCGTTGCGGTGACCGCTGTGACCGCCGGCGCGGCGGAACTGCCGGCCTATGAAAAGGCGGGCTTGCCGATCTCGCCCGTGCAGGTCCAGCTGCTCGGTGCGGCCGGTGTCCAGCAGCAGTCGTCGGTGGCGAATTCGGCCACGCCGCATCAACGCAGCGTCCTGACGTCGCGCAAGGTCACGACCGCGACCGCGCCGGGCCGGACCGAAACGGTCGGACGCTCCACGCGCTGAGGACAACGAACAGGGCGGGTTGGCCAACGGGTCCGCACAACGCGCGTCCCCCGGGCCAATCCGCCAATCGCTCGCTGTCTGCCAAACAATTGCGAGACAAGAATCTGCTCCCTGATCGTGGATCTGCAGCGCGATCGTTCTCGGATCGTTGCGATCCGTAGCCCATTCCCACCACAGCGATCCGCGATCTCAGAACAATCGTATCGACGCAAGGGCGCACGCGCGGCGCGCCTTTGCGCTGTGAAGATTGACCCGGCGTCGTGAGGCCCGTATTGGCGAGCACGAAAATTCCGACGCAACGATACGGGATGGCCTCGATGCAAGTGACTTTGATGAAGGGCAAGATTCATCGCGCGCGTGTCACCGAAGCGGACTTGCACTACGAGGGATCGATCTCGATCGACCGCAATCTGATCGAGGCCGCCGGCTTCCTGATCAACGAACGCGTCGACATCTACAACATCGACACCGGTGCGCGGTTCTCGACCTATGTGATCGAGGCGCCGGCCGGCTCCGGCACCATCGGCCTCAACGGCGCCGCCGCGCGCCTCGCCATGGCGGGCGACAAGGTGATCATCGTCGCCTATGCCGGCTTCGATGCCGAGGAGGCGCGCAGGTTTCGGCCGCGCGTGGTGATCGTCGACGAGAACAACCGGCGGGTGGAGGCGGCTGGCGTTTCAGCGGCTGTTGCGCTGGCCGACGCGTAGGGCCTAGCTCGCAGCGTCGTTCAACCGACGGCCGCCGGCGGAGAAACGCCGCGTCAGCCCCCAGACGACGGCGGCCGTGGCTGCCGTCGCGATCAGATGCTTCAAGGTGTGTCCGCTGACGAAGCCGAGCGTGCCGGCGATCTGATGGTCGAGCACCTCAGTGATCTTGGCCAGAACATACAGCACCATTGCGGTGGCGAAAGCCATGCGATCGGCGCGCGGCGCGCGATAGATCGACTGCCAAAGCGGGATCAGGATGAGCGGGAGCACCTGCAACAACAAATACGGCCGCAAATCGTCCGCGCCATGGCTGTCGGTGAAGACCCACCATGCGACGCTGGCTGTGGCAAACAGCCCGAGCACGATCGCTTCGATGTCGGTCCTCAATCCGGGCCTTGTGTCTCCGCGGACGCCGACCAGCAGGCCGGCGCAAGCAAGCGCGATCGGCAGGCGGTCCCAGATCAGGCGGGCATTGCCGGGGTCGAGGTGATAGTACGCGGACCCGAAGGCGGTCAGGAACAGTCCGATCAGGAACAAGCGGTAGCCGGGCCATCCGGCGCGCAGCTGATCGCTGTTGCGCCAGGGGCGGAGGGTCAGCCAGCCCCAGATCGCGACCAGCGCGAACCCGGCGTTGGACAACACATCGGCTGCGTGGTGAATGCCAGAGATGACGGACCGGTCGGCGAAATCATTGTAGTCGGCCGGCTGCGCAATGCGTCCGTGCACCGCGAGGATTGCGATGATGCCTGACGTGATGACCGTCGGAGCGTACTTGACCCACGATTTCACGGGCCGGTCGGGCCCAATCGATCGGTCCGTCCAAGACGTGGTTTGCATCGCCGGCTCCGTCAAAATTGAACACTGTTCAATAATAGATCAAGAAAATGAGCGATGTTCAAGTTCTATTTCGGGAGGATCGCTTGATGATGCCGATAGGGAAGGTGCCTGGAGACCTCCGCCAAACCTTCAACGCGGCCTTCGGCTTTGCCGGGGCGACGGCTGCAGCGGCGTCAGCCTTGCTCCACAGCGAAGCTACCAGCACGCAGGGCGTTTCAGCGAAGCGCAACTCGCCGAAAATGTGCTGACGATGGCGGCTTACGCCTGCGGCCGATCCACCCTACGTTCGCTGAGCGCCGACCGCACAGCCCCACCGATCCAATCCGGAGCGAACCGATTCCCCAGCTCAGCCTGACCAGTCTGCTGATCCTGGCCCGCTTCATCTGGCCGCTCGACTGGCCGCTCCCGGCAAAGATCGTCGCCGCGGTGCTCGTGCTGGTCGCCTTGCAGTTTCACCGCTGGAACAGACTGTCGTCGGGATCGGAATTCTCGCCGGAGTTTCCGCGTCCGGTGGTCGTCCTCTTCAACTGGGCGTTCGGTGCGATCGTCCTGCTGGCGCTGCTGCAACTGGCGCTTGATGCCGGATTGCTGGTCACCGCGCTGATCCACGGCGGCATCGTGGGCGCGCCCGACGGCGTCCGCTACGCACTTGCGGCGCTGGCGGCCGTCGCCGCCGCGATCGGCGTCCATCAGGCCATGCGAATTCCGCCGTTGAAAGATGTCGAAGTCGGCATCCGCGGACTTCCGCCAGAGTTCGACGGCTACACCATTCTGCAACTGACCGATCTTCACATCAGCCGGCTGTTTCCTGCGCCATGGGCGCGTGCCGTCGTCGCGCGATCGAACAAGCTCGGCGTGGACCTGATCGCGATCACGGGCGACCTGATCGACGGCACAGTCGATGCGCGGCGCAAAGACGTTGAGCCGTTGCGGGACCTGCAGGCGGCCGATGGCGTCTACGTGATCTCGGGCAATCACGAATATATCTTCGGCTACGACATGTGGATGGCGCACTATGCCGCGTTGGGCCTGCGCTCGCTCGAGAACAGGCACGTCGTTCTCGAGCGCGGTGCTGGCCGCCTGGTGATCGCAGGGATTACCGACCGCGCGTCGCGCCGCAGGGGGCATCCCGTCCGCGACCTTGCCGCGGTTCTCGACGGCGCCCCCAAGGGCGCGCCTGTCATCCTGCTCGACCACCAGCCGAGCGACGCACGAAACGCCGCTCGGGTCGGCGTCGCCCTGCAACTCTCCGGACACACGCATGGTGGATTGATCCTGGGGATAGACCGCCTGGCCGCGCGCGCCAACGCCGGCTTCGTCTCCGGCCGCTACGACGTCGAAGGGATGACGCTCTACGTCAACAACGGCACCGCGCTTTGGCCGGGTTTTGCCTTGCGGCTCGGTCGCCCGTCCGAATTGACGCGGATCACGTTGCGTGTGGCTGACGACGCCTGAGTGATTTGTTCCGCATGCGATGATGCGAACACTTCCGCTATCGAGGCGCCACGGCGATCGCGTGGGTTAAGAAATTGGTCATCTCTTTGCTTTCATTTTCACGGCCTCATTCAGCAAGGAGGCACCATGTCCGACATCACCATTCCCGGCGGAAAAATTCGTTCCTTCGTCGAGCGGATCGAGAACCTCGACACCGAAATTCAGGAACTGAGCGAGCAGAAGAAGGAAGTTTTCTCGGAGGCGAAGGGCGAGGGTTTCGACGTGAAGATCCTCAAGGAGATCATCAAGCTGCGCAAGCAGGACCAGGACGAGCGCGACGAGCGTGAATCGCTGCTCGATCTCTACATGCGCGCCATGGAAACGGCGCCGGCGGACAAGGCTGCGAAGGCTGCGTGAGTGCGACCATGGCTGTCCGGAGATGCAGGTGGAGTGATTTGGACGTGGTCATGCTTTCGCGAAGGCTTGTCATTGTTGCAGCTACGCTCATGCTCGGGACTTTGTCGGCCCGCGCGCAGCAAAGCACCGAGTATGATGCGTGCACGGACAAGGCCGAAGGGGTGTCAACGAAGATGCTCGAGTGCGGCAAGGCCGAAATCGACAGGTGGGACACCAGGCTCAACACCGCTTATCAAGCGCTTCTCGCAAAGTCGAAGGGCGATGCGCACGCGCAATTGCAGGCCGAGCAGCGGGCCTGGCTGAAGCATCATCTGGCTGAAGCATCATCTGGGTGAAACCCATCGCCTCGCCGCGGACCCCAACAACGGGTCCGTCGCGTTCCTCGACTCCCAGGCGTTCGAATTGAAGGACATCACCGACCGCACGCTGCTTCTTGAAAAGCGTGCCAATGCCTCGCGGTAGACTGTACGATCTTGATCGTCAGAGGCTCTCGGCATGGAAATGCTTACGCTCGAAGATCGCACCATGAGATATCAATGAGCATCCGATGTCGCCTTCGACGGCATCCGCATGGAGGTCTTTTCGGACGACGGGCACGTGCTCTTTGATGTCAGCGTGGCGGATAACGGTTCGATCACAATCAACGCCTTCGGCGGAGAGGTAGCTGCAAACGTGATCGAAGCGAGTAGGGCGGGTTAGCCAAGCGTAACCCGCCGGCCGGATTGGAGAGAACGGCGGGTTGAGCCGCCGGCTAGTCCGCTCAATGCTTGCTAAGCTTCTTTTGCGATCCCATGCTCGAAAATGAAGCTGGTCCAAAACGAGAGCGCTTCAGTAAAGACTTGGTCGGCTCCAATCTTTCTGCCAGCGTGTTCGAAGTAGGCCGACCAGCCGGTTTCGAGCTCACATGCCACAGTCACTCGCACCGTAGGATCAGATTGTTGTTCACTGCCCAGTGCTTTGAGGCGGTTGCAGCTTGGCGACAGAGGTGGAGAGCGCTGCATGCCTTTCTTGTGCGATTCTGAAGGTCCCTAAGCCTTATGATGCCGAGCTTCTTGCGTTGCTGGGGTGTCATGTCGTTGAACACCCAATCGGAGAGGTGCCAAGCAGTTATCGAAGCATTGAAAGCGCTGTCCTTTAGCTGATCGACTAAATTTAGCAGTGCCTCCGGTTCAGCCTCATCGCGACCCGCAACGCTCCGATATCGATCTATCTCTCTGTCGAGCTTCTGAAGCAGCTCATGGCAATTTGCGAATCCAAAAGTTTGTCCTTGACTAGGAAGAGGCATGCGGCTGCGTCCTAAATTCGAAATGAGTGGCGTATGAGGAGATTTCTCGCGGTTGAAGGTGCCGCGAACTCCAATCCGGTGCTTCGGCGAATGCAAAGCGTAGCCCGCCGACCGGGTTGAGAGCGGCGGATTACGCCTTCGGCTAATCTGCCCGCTTGCTTGTGCCCTACAGTTTGCGTTGTGAGGGATTGATATGAACGGGGATCGTTGGGAGTATCGGACAGTTTCGAACGACCATCATGCCCGCGACCCTTGCGGCAGCATGAATTTCGGAAGCGATGTGGTTAGATAGCGCCAAGCCGAATTCGAAGTAATTGAACAGATCGTCTGCAACTTGTCGTATTTCTGGCAGTGAGGCTTGAAACATAGTTGTTTCGCCCTTGCGGTTTAGCGAAAAGATGCCCGCTTGATTGTTCGGCCCTCTGACCATGTTGCCGTGAATGAGCGTATTGCGATTCGTTACCAGTATCCTGGTAGCATCAATGTAGGTCTTGATAGCCGCGGCTACTTCGGCTGACCACTTTTTCCTCTTAAAGAATGTCTCGATAACATTTGCCCGATCGGCCGCGTTTGTTCTCGCTGTAAATAGCGCCGCGTGCTCTTCCGCCATATTGGCGACGGCGGCTAACATCCAGACGTGGGTCCGCTCGAAGCGAGTATAGTTGATGCTGACAACGCCGAGTGCAAATACAGCATCGTCACCTGCGACTTCGTACAGCGGCCACTTTGGTTCCATCGCTCGTTACCTTTGAATATGCAGGCGGAGTCTGATTGAGGGCGATGACAATCGGCGCAATGTTACGGCGCGACGCTCACAAAGCTACTTCTGTACAGAGTGCATGGAAATAATTTGGCACGCGTAACGCACTGGCTCTCCGCGAAGGCGGACGATATGCTAAGCAGCCCTGCGTCGCTGTATGTCAAAAGTCCTCTGGTCGGACATATTGCCACTTATCGAATCGATATTCTCCGTCTTCCCAGAATTTGTAGAGACAGCCCTCCCACAGCACAAACACACGTTTGAATTTGGTTCTTGCGGGAGCAGTATGCTCCCGAAGAATGGGCAGGCCTTCTTCCACGTATGCGCCATAGCAACCTAGATTGACGTAGATCGCGAGGCTAACTTCGGCCAGGTAGTCCTTTTTCAGCTTCTTGGCGACTACTCGATCGAGGGATGCGGGAATTGCCTCAAATCGTCTGCGCCAAGCTTCGACTGGGTCCGGCCGAGGGTGAGGATCGTCTGCCTCGTCGCCACGCCGCCGACCTTCGATATCTGCCTCAGTGGCCTCGAATTGCTGAATTTGCCCGTCGATTTGAATCTCGAAGTCGGGACGTTCGGAGGGAACCAGCCGCACCATGTCAGATGGCAGCGCGCAGGCGACGCGGCTCGCAACCCAGGCGTCCCGCAAGAAGGCGAGTCCGCCTTGGCCGAAAAATGTACTCCGTGGGATGGTTTGAGCGATCTGGTCGATACGAACACGGAATTCGTCGGTCGTAGTCCATCGAGAGAGCTCGGCCTTCCAAGCGCGCAGCGTAGTTTTCTGAACGCGAACGACAGAGGCGATTTTCGCTCCAGCCGTAACGGTTATCTCAACTCTATCGCCCATGCGTAGGCTCATGCTGCTGCTAAGGAAAAGGCCGCTCAACAGCGGAGCGGCCCTCTCAGATTGTTGTGTCGTGAGCTTGTTTGTTACGAACACCCCGTCGTGGACCCACAAGTATCGCACTTCATGCAGGTCCCGTTCCGTACCAGCGTGAAGTTGCCGCACTCCGAGCACATCTCGCCTTCGTAGCCTTTTGCCTTGGCCTCGGCGCGACGCTCGGCCTTGCTCGGAGCTGCTGCCGCGGCGGTGCCGGGCTTGCTCCACTGCAACGCCTCGAGCTTCTCGGTCGGCGAGAGGTCGTGGCTGACCTCCTGCTTGAGGGCGACTGCGCCTTCGATGGTGTCGGAGACGCCGCGGGCGGTTGCGCCGTGCGGAGCGAGCGCCGTGACGCGGCTGCCGCCTGCCGGCGCGTTGTCGGCGTTGCCGCTCACTGCGGCCGAGCCGCCGCGCATGACGACGAGGTTGTCGGTGCGCGAACGGGTCAAGCCCTTCGACACGTACTTCGTCGCCTGGTGGGTGGGGGCCTCATCCGGCTCCTTGCCTTCCTCGACGCCCTTGCCGAGCGCGTCGAAGCCGCTTTCGTTCGGATCGACATGGGCGAGGTCGAAGCGGCTCATGTAGCTCACCGCGAGCTCGCGGAAGACATAGTCGAGGATCGAGGTCGCGTACTTGATCGAGTCGTTGCCCTGCACGGGACCCGCGGGCTCGAAGCGCGTGAAGGTGAAAGCGTCGACATATTCTTCCAGCGGCACGCCGTATTGCAGACCGAGCGAGACCGCGATCGCAAAGTTGTTGATGAAGGAGCGGAGTGCGGCGCCTTCCTTGTGCATGTCGATGAAGATCTCGCCGAGCCGTCCGTCGTCATATTCGCCGGTGCGCAGATAGACCTTGTGGCCGCCGACAACAGCCTTCTGGGTGTAACCCTTGCGGCGATCGGGCATCTTCTCGCGCTCGCGCATCACGATGATGCGCTCGACCAGCTTCTCGACGATCTTCTCCGAGACCTGGGCGGCACGCGCCGCCATCGGCTTCTCGTAGAGCGCCTCGACCGCATCGTCCTCGTCCTCGTCGTCGGAGATGAGCTGCGAGTTGAGCGGCTGCGACAGTTTCGAGCCGTCGCGGTAGAGCGCGTTGGCCTTCAGTGCCAGCTTCCACGACAGCAGGTAAGCGGACTTGCAGTCCTCCACCGTGGCGTCGTTCGGCATGTTGATGGTTTTCGAGATCGCGCCCGAGATGAACGGCTGCGACGCCGCCATCATCCTGATGTGGCTCTCGACCGAGAGATAACGCTTGCCGATCTTGCCGCAGGGGTTGGCGCAGTCGAACACTGGATAGTGCTCGGCCTTCAGGTGCGGGGCGCCTTCGACCGTCATCGCGCCGCAGATGTGCACGTTGGCGGCTTCGATCTCGCGCTTGGTGAAGCCGACCGCGGCGAGCAGGTCGAAGCCGGGGGTGGCAATCGCCTCGGCGCCGATGCCGAGCGTGTCGCGAATGAAATCCTCGCCAAAGGTCCACTTGTTGAAGGCGAACTTGATGTCGAACGCGGTCGGCAGTGCCTTTTCGACCTTTGCGATGGCTTCGTCGGTGAAGCCCTTGGTCTTCAAGGTCGAGGCGTTGATCCCGGGCGCATTCGACAGCGAGCCGTGGCCGACGGCGTAGGCCTCGATCTCCGCGATCTCGCTCTCGCGATAGCCGAGCGCGCGCAGCGCCGCCGGCACCGCCTGGTTGATGATCTTGAAGTAGCCGCCGCCGGCGAGCTTCTTGAACTTCACCAACGCGAAATCAGGCTCGATGCCAGTGGTGTCGCAATCCATCACCAGGCCGATGGTGCCGGTCGGCGCCACCACCGTCACTTGCGCGTTGCGATAGCCGTTCACTTCTCCCAACGCCAGCGCGTCGTCCCACGCCAGCCTGGCATGCGCGACGATGTCGGCCTGCGGGCTGGAGGTGTGGTCGAGCGCCACCGGATTGACGGCGAGCGCCTCATAGCCGCGGCTTTCACCGTGCGCGGCGCGGCGGTGGTTGCGGATCACGCGCAGCATGTGCGCGGCGTTCTTCTTGTAGCCCGGGAAGGTGCCGAGCTCGCCCGCCATCTCGGCCGAGGTCTTGTAGGAGATGCCGGTCATCACGGCGGTCAGCGCGCCGCACAGCGAACGGCCTTCCTTGCTGTCATAGGGCAGGCCCATGGTCATCAGCAGGCCGCCGATGTTTGCAAAACCGAGGCCGAGGGTGCGGAACTCGTAGGACAGCTCCGCGATCGCCTTCGACGGGAACTGGGCCATCATGACGGAGATTTCCAGCACGATGGTCCAGAGCCGGCAGAGGTGCTCGTAGGACTCGATGTCGAAGCGCTTGGTGCTCGTGTTGTAGAAGGTGAGCAGGTTGGCGGAGGCCAGATTGCACGCCGTGTCGTCCAGGAACATGTATTCCGAGCACGGATTGGACGCGCGGATGTCGCCGGACGCCTTGCAGGTGTGCCAGTCGTTCATCGTGGTGTTGAAGTGCAGGCCGGGATCGGCGGAGGCCCAGGCCGCGTAACCGATCTTCTCCCAGAGGTCGCGCGCCTTCAGCGTCTTGGTCACCTTCTTGGTGGTGCGTCCCACCAGATTCCAGTCGCCGTCGGTTTCCACCGCGCGCAGGAAGTCGTCCTTCAGCGAGACCGAGTTGTTGGAGTTCTGGCCGGAGACGGTCAGGTACGCCTCGGAATCCCAGTCGGTGTCGTAGATGTCGAACGAGATGTCCTTGTAGCCCTGCTTGGCAAACTGGATGACGCGCTTGATGTAGTTGTCGGGCACGAGGCTGCGGCGCGCGAGCTTGATCTCGCGGCGGAGCGCCGGGTTCTTCTCGGGATCGAAGCAGTCGTCGCCACTGCCTTCGCAGTTGACGCAGGCCTTCATCACGGCCTTGAGGTGCTTTTGGTTGATCTTGGAGCCGGTGACGAGAGCTGCGACCTTCTGCTCCTCCTTCACCTTCCAGTCGATATAGGTCTCGATATCCGGATGGTCGGCATCGACCACGACCATCTTGGCGGCGCGGCGGGTGGTGCCGCCCGACTTGATCGCGCCCGCGGCGCGGTCGCCGATCTTGAGGAAGCTCATCAGGCCGGACGAGCGGCCGCCGCCGGAAAGCTTTTCGCCTTCGCCGCGCAGGCTGGAGAAGTTGGAGCCGGTGCCGGAGCCATATTTGAACAGGCGCGCTTCACGCACCCAGAGATCCATGATGCCGCCCTCGTTCACGAGGTCGTCGCCGACGCCCTGGATGAAGCAGGCGTGCGGCTGCGGATGCTCATAGGCCGACTTCGATTTCGTCAGCTTGCCGGTCTTCCAGTCGACGTAATAGTGGCCCTGGCCGGGGCCATCGACGCCATAGGCCCAATGCAGGCCGGTGTTGAACCACTGCGGCGAGTTCGGCGCGACCATCTGCTTGGCGAGCTGGAAGCGGAGCTCGTCGAAGAAGGCGAGGGCGTCTTCTTCCGAAGAGAAGTAGCCGCCCTTCCAGCCCCAATAGGTCCAGCAGCCGGCGAGGCGATCGAACACCTGTTTTGCGCTGGTCTCGCCGACGATGCGCTCGTTCTCGGGCAGCAGGGCGAGCGCCTCGGTGTCGGGCACCGAACGCCACAGCCAGGACGGTACGGTCTCTTCCTCGACCTTCTTCAGGCGCGCGGCCACGCCGGCTTTGCGGAAATACTTCTGCGCCAGCACGTCGGAGGCGACCTGCGACCAGAACTCCGGCACCTCGACATTCTCGGCGCGGAACACGACCGAGCCGTCCGGATTGCGGATCTCTGATGTGGTCAGGCGGAAATTGATCCCGGCATAGGGAGATTGTCCGCTGGTAGTATTGCGCCGATCGATTTGCATGGTCGAGCCCCGTCTCTTCTTCTGCCCGGCCCCACGTTTTCTCCGCAGGTTGCCGGAATGTTATCCGTTCACGAACGACCGGAACACGCGTTAGCACGCCTCCCGTCATCCGCAGCTCAGCCGGTGGATCCGGCCTGTTTCTCTCGTCCGCTCGGCGCCGGTTTGACCCGGCCCTGCGGCGGCATATCCCCGGAACGGCGCCCGACTGGTCGGGTCCTCCGGGTCATGCATTCAACGCCCCAAAACGCTTCACGCGACACGTCACGCGTACGCTTCTCTCGGGCCGGTTCCGGCCTCTGTTTCCGGGTCCTTCGCGGCCCGTTTGTCGTCCCGACGGCGGTCCAAAATCAGGGCAGACAAGCCCTTCACCCGCGGCCCGAAGGCCTGGTGGAGTGGTCATTTTGGTACCCTTGTGGGAGCGACCGGCGGGAACCCAAACACACTCGCGCCGAACAGGTTGAAAACTAGGCCATGTCCGTCTCACCCGTCAAGGACTAGTACGAGTTTCTGAATCAAACACTAAATATGGTGGATGGAGGGGGATAACAGGGGTCGGTGCCGCGCCTGTGATCGAGCCAACTATCGGTGAGTCCTCAGGGATTCCCAAGCCAAAAAAATTCGCTCCGCCTGTGGATTGGAGTTTCGCCCCGCTGTTCACAGGCGAAGTTTTTATTCGCCGTCCCGGATTGAATTTTAGGGACTCACGTAGGGCTACGGGCAAACTAAGGATCAGGCATGTCAGGGGCGTGATGGTCGGGCGACAAAATCGCGGGCAAGCTGCGGCCGACTCACATCCCCCGCCGGGTTCCATGACAGACCAGAAGCCTCACGCGCGGCCGCGCCTTGCGCCCGCCGGCCTGATGTTCCTCGCCATCACTTCGGTGGGCTGGGGGTTCAACTGGCCGTCCACAAAATTCCTGCTCAGCGAGCTGCCGCCGTTGACACTGCGTGGCACCACCGGCGTGATCGGCGCGGTGCTGCTGGCGGTGCTGGCGCTGATCCGCGCGCAGAGCCTGCAGGTCGAGGCCCGGCTGTGGCCACGGCTCGTGCTGTATGCGGCGCTCAACGTCACCGGCTGGATGGTGCTGATGGGGCTGGCGCTGCTCTGGCTGCCGGCGAGCGAGACCGCGCTGATCGCCTACACCATGCCGGTATGGGCCTCGCTCCTGGCCTGGCCGGTGCTCGGCGAGCGGCCGACGCTGCTGCGGACCATCGCACTGGTGATGGCGTTTGCGGGGCTCGCCGCGATCATGGGCGGCAACGGCATGTCCGCGAGCAAGGAGAAGCTGCCGGGAATCATCATGGCGCTCTGCGGCGCGTTCGGCTTTGCGCTCGGCACGGTGCTGGCGAAGAAATACCCGCTGGTGATGCCGCCGATCCCGGCCGCGGCCTGGCAGATCGGCCTCGGCTGCGTGCCGATCGCAATCGTCGGCCTCCTGGTCGAGACCACGCATCTCGAGAGGGTGACGACGATCGGCTGGTGGCTCCTGGTCTATTCGACGCTGATCCAGTTCTGCGTTGCCTATGTCGCCTGGTTTGCCGCGCTCGCCCGCCTGCCAGCCTCGGTGGCGGCGATCGGCACCATGGCAGTGCCTGTGATCGGCGTGGTGGCGTCGGCGATAGCGCTCGGCGAGCCGCTCGGGCCGATCCAGATCACCGCGCTGCTGTTCACGCTCGCCGGCGTCGCGCTGGCGACGCGGTAGCTGCGTCTCGCTCTGCGCCACAAACTCGTCATGCCCGGCCTTGTGCCGGGCATCCACGTCTTGGCCTCTGAGCAAAAGAAGACGTGGATGGCCGGGACAAGCCCGGCCATGACGACGTGGCAACGTCAGTTGCAGAAGTCCGCAAATGCAATATACGACAGCCCCAGAGTGCATGATTTCTGAATAACGGAAAAATATCGCTGATTAGCCCGTCGTGTCAAGGCACCGTGGCGAACGTCGGCTCCTTTGCATGGGGTTGTTTTCGATATTTTGGCAGCGCACCCCTGCGATCGCCCTGCCGCAACCGAGGAGAGGTCGAGGCGTCGCGTCACTCGCCGAGCGCCTGCTGCAGCATGCTGGAAAGCTGCGCCTTGCGGTAAGGCTTCGCCAGCAACAGCACGCCTTCGTCGAGGCGGCCGTGATGCACGATCGCGTTCTCGGTGTAGCCCGAGGTGTAGAGCACCTTGAGGCCGGGCCGCCGTTTTCTCACTTCGTCTGCGAGCTGGCGGCCGTTCATGCCGCCGGGCATGATCACGTCGGTGAACAACAGGTCGAACTTCTCGCCCTTGTCGACCAGCGCCAGCGCCGCGCGGGCGTCGGGCACGGCAATGGTCTTGTAGCCGAGGGCGCCAAGCTGGGTGACGACGTAGTTGCGCACCAGCTGGTCGTCCTCCACCACAAGGATGACTTCGCTGCCGCGCCGCACCGGCTCCGGCTCCGGAGCCGTCGCCTCGACCTGGCCGCGGGCAGGGGGCAGATAGAGCTTGATCGTGGTGCCGTGGCCTTCCTCGCTGTAGATCTTGATGTGGCCGCCAGACTGCTTGACGAAGCCGTACACCATGCTCATGCCGAGGCCGGAGCCCTTGCCGACTTCCTTGGTGGTGAAGAACGGCTCGAACACCTTGTCCTGCACCGCGTGCGACATGCCGGTGCCGGTGTCGCTGACCGCAAGCAGCACATAGCGGCCCGGCGTGATGTCGGGGTTAACAGCGGCATACGCGTCGTCGAGCACGATGTTGCTGGTCTCGAACAGCAGCTTACCGCCGTTCGGCATCGCGTCGCGGGAGTTGATCGCCATGTTGAGCAGCGAGTTGGCAAGCTGCGACGGATCGATATGGACGCTGGCGACATCGGGCGCGAGCACCGAATCGATCTCGATCTGCTCGCCGAGCGTCGGCCGCAGCAGTTTTGCGATATCGACCACTGTGCCGTTGATGTCGACGGTGCGCGGCTCGAGCGGCTGGCGGCGGGCGAAGGCGAGCAGATGCTGGATCAGCTCGCGGCAGCGCTCGGCGGCGCGGTCGATCAGTTCGGCGGTTTGCGCGAGCTTCGGCTGGTTGCGCAGGCTGTCGACCAGCGTCTCGGTGGTGCCGGTGATAACAGTCAGCATGTTGTTGAAGTCGTGCGCGACGCCGCCGGTCAGCTTGCCGATGGCGTCGAGCTTCTGCGCCTGCTGCAGCTTGTGCTCGGTTTCGCGCGAGGCGGTGATGTCGTGATAGATCAGCGCGGCCCCGGTGATGGCGTCGTCGCCATCGCGCAGCGGGCAACCCGACACCACGAGGTGAATCGGTGGCGCGCCCCGGACCGGCTTGGCGACGAATTCCAGCCCGTCGAATTCCTCGCCGCGCAGCGCCTTGGCTGAGGGCATGTCGTCAGCCTGCATCGGCGTCTCGCCGTCGGACTGGAAAACGTTGCTCATCGCGCGCAGCTGCCGGAGCGTCATGCCCGGCTTGTAGCGCAGCATCTTCTCGGCGGCCGGGTTCGAGAGCAGCACGACGCCGGCGGCATCGATCACCAGCACCGCCTCCGCCATGCTGCGGAAGGTGGTTTCCATCACCGAGGTGGAACGGCGCAGCCCTTCGAGCGCGGCGCCGAGATCCTTGGTGCGTTCGGCGACCTTGCCCTCGAGCGACAAATTAGTGGCCTTGGTGGCGCTGAGCGCGCCCTGCAGTTCGCGGCTGGCACGGCGGGCCGCCAGCGTCAGCGCGACCGCAAGCAGCAGGATCAGCACCACGCCGGCGAGGTCGATCGCCAGCAGCAGCCGTCCGTTGGTCTTCGACTGTCCGGTGCGAATCCCGAGCAGGCGGCGCTCTTCGGTGACCAGGCGGTCGAGCGCCGCTCCAACCTTGTCCATCAGCGCGCGGCTCTCGCCCGCGGAGATCAGCGCCGCAGCGCCGGCGGTGTCGCCCGCGCTGCGCATGCGGATCAGTTCGGCGCCGAGCGCGATGGCGCGCTTGACATCTGCCCTGGTGCCCGTGATCAGCTGCGCCTCGTCGGGCGCCGACTTCACCGCGGCCATCAGGCCGTCGAAGGCGGCGGTGAGGGCTGTGCTCTGCTCGCGGAATTCGTCGGCGAAGGACGCGTCGCCGGTCAGCGCGAAGCCGCGTGCCGCGCTCTCGACGCTGCGCGGCAGCGCCCGCGCATCCGAAATGCGCTTGAGGATGCTGAGCGTGCGCTCGACCGAATCAATCTCGCTGCGCGACCTGACGTCCAGCCCGATCGACGCCGCGCTGATGACGAGAAGGATCGCAAGGCCGCTACCGAGGATGAGACGTTGGGAAGCCATCGACGATTAGTACGAGCAATTACTTCGAAAGACGAGCGGAAGGAGTGTACTTCGCCAGACATTCGTTCACGGCGGCAATCAGCGCCTGCGGGGTAAACGGCTTGCGCAGGCAGGCGGACGCACCGAGCTCGATCGTCATCCGCAGGAAGTCCGGCGCGCGGTCGGCATTGGCGAAAGCGTAGCCGGACATCGCGATCACAGGAATATCGGGGGCGCGCTCGTGGAATATCCGGATCGCCTCGAAGCCCCGCATATGCGGCATGAAGACGTCGACAAGCATCACGTCGAACGTGCCGTTCTCCAGCGCGCGCATGCCGGCCTCACCGCCGTCGGCGACGGTGACCTCGAAGCCCTGGCGCTGCAAACAGACCTCGATGGCAACGCACACCATCGGGTCGTCATCGACCACGAGAACGCTCGGCACGATGCATCCTCTTGCTATGGCCTCGCGTGCCGGCGACTCGCTTG
Organism: Bradyrhizobium sp. 26S5; assembly: GCF_036923295.1. Lineage (NCBI taxonomy): Bacteria > Pseudomonadati > Pseudomonadota > Alphaproteobacteria > Hyphomicrobiales > Nitrobacteraceae > Bradyrhizobium > Bradyrhizobium sp. 26S5. Next base: position 4,477,372 of record NZ_CP145948.1, read on the forward strand.
GCCCGTTTGCCGATTAAGGCGGAACCGCGACGGAAAGTCTGTATCATAGAATGCATATGCTGTTTGCTGACAAGCTGATTTCCAGCTAGCCCTGACACATCACTTGTATTTGTCCATTCCCTTTACGACAGGTCCATGACCGCAGTTCCAGCCGCCGGCCGCGCTCCGCTGTCACCGCTTGGCCTCGCATTCCTGGTGGTAGCCTCGACCGGCTGGGGACTCAACTTCCCGATCATGAAATTTCTGCTGAGCGAGTGGCCGCCGCTGTCCTCGCGCGGGTTGTGCGGCGTGGTCGGCGCGCTCGCGCTCGGTCTGGTGGCGGTCGCGCGGGGGCAGACGCTGCGTGTTCCGCCGGGCATGTGGTGGCGGCTTGCCCTGGTCTCGACGCTTTCGATCGGCGGCTGGGTCGCTTCGATGGGGCTGGCGCTGATCTGGCTGCGGGCCAGCGAAGCGGCCGTGCTCGGGATCACGATCCCGGTATGGGTCGCGCTGGTGGCCTGGCCGGTGCTCGGCGAGCGGGTGTCGTTGCCGCGCGCGCTTTCGCTTGCGGTGGCGCTCGCCGGCATCGCAGCGCTGATCGGCGGCGGCGGTCTCGACGCAAGCCTCGGCAAGTTGCCGGGCATTCTGTTTGCGCTCGCGGGCGCGGTGTGCGTCGGGCTTGGCACGGTGCTGACCAAGTTCTTCAAGCTCGCCATGCCGCCATTGTCGCTCGCGGCCTGGCAGCTTGCGATCGGCTGCGTGCCGATCGCGATCGTCGGCGTCCTGATCGAGCAACCGCAACTGGTCGCGCTGTCGCAGTTCGGCTGGGCGTCGATGATCTACATGACGCTGATCCAGTTCTGCCTTTGCTATGTCTGCTGGTTTGCGGCGCTGGAACGGCTGCCGGCGGCAACCGCATCGATCGGCACGCTGCTGGTGCCCGTCGTCGGCGTCCTGGCGGCAGCGGCGATGCTGCGCGAGCCGCTCAGCACCAGCGATATCGCGGCGCTGGTCGTGACGTTCGCAGCCGTCGCGGTGGCCTTGCGCACGTGAACCTTGCGCACATGAAAAAGGGCGGCGTTGCCGCCGCCCTTCGCAAACTTGAACGTCAGACCGCCATTACGGGCAGGGGTGCCGCAGGCCGTCATAGCCGAGATAGGTGCCGGAGCCCGGATCGTAGGACTTGTAGCGCTGCGCGCAGTAGCTCGCGTCGCCGCCACCACCCGGCACGGCTTCTACGGCGACTGACGGTTCATCGTAATAGCCGTAGCTGTCGTCATAGTATCCGGGGCCATAGCCGTAACCGGAGCCATAATACGCGCCCGAGGCGAGGGCACCGCCGACCACCGCACCGGCAACCGCGCCGGGCCAGTATCCGCCGCCACGGTGATAGCCGCCGCGCCAACCGCCGCCACCGCCATGCCAGCGACCGCCGCCGCCACCGCCAGCCCACTGGCGGCCACCGCCTCCGCCGCCAGCCCACTGGCCGCCGCCGCCAACGCGCGGGCCGGCTCCCATGGCCGCGCCACGACCGCCGCCAAAGCCGCCGCCGCCGATATGGCCGCCGCCACCGCCACCGCCGATGTGTCCACCGCCACCGCCGCCGCCGCCGCCACCGCGCGCGCCACCGCCGCCGCCGCCCATCGCACCCATCTGCGCACCGGACTGTGCGAACGAGGCGGTCGGCATCACCATCGGCAGCGCAAGCGCCAGCGCCGCGGCGGTGCTCAGAACCTTCATATTGATCATTTTGAACTCCATCAAAACAGGTGATGTCTAACCATCTCTGCGGTCAGACGTTCCTGCGCTCCACATTGATTGTGCGTCATCTTTGCTTGGCAGGCGGCGCATGTATGGTGGCTGAACAAAACCGCCCGTGACCGCGTCATTTGGTCGCCAAACGGGTTCGTGATCGGGGCCGTTCGGGGGAGTGCGCGGTTACCTTAGCGGCGGCTGGACATTTGGGATTTGAGGTGGCATCAGAGCCTGACTGCCTCGAACCGACGACCGGCCGCGCATGAAACAATTCCTGCTGAAATTCTTCACCTGGTGGAACGGCCAGACCTTTGGCACGCAATTGTGGACCTCGCGATTCGGCGAGCTGGTCGGCGAGGACGAGCAGGGCAATCGCTACTATCGCACCAAGGGCGGCGAGATCGACCCGACCCTGCATTTCGAGCGGCGCTGGGTGGTCTATAACGGCTACGCCGAAGCGTCCCGCATCCCGGCGGGCTGGCACGGCTGGTTGCATCACACCGTCGACGTGCCCCCGACCGAAGAGACCTACACGGCGCGGGAATGGGAGAAGCCGCATCTCCCGAACATGACCGGCACCGCGCAGGCCTATCGTCCGTCCGGCTCGACGCTGGCGAGCGGTCGCCGCCCCAAGGCGACCGGCGACTACCACGCCTGGACGCCGGGAAGCTGACCTTCACGCATTGCCGTTTCGGACGTGCATCTGCGTCACGCCGCGCGTGCACCGCACGCGTGCGCGTGGTGACGCAAGTGCGTGCCTGTGGACAACGGTAACAGCGGGGACAGACGGGCGGCAGCCGAACATGTCCGCTTGCGCCACGCGCGGGTTCGCGGCTCAATGAAGCCATCTTACGGAGATGGGAAACCATCGCGTCGGATCGGGCTCCAGATCGCGACTGTCCCGATAAGCAGCGGCCTCCGAGTTGGATGCGGCCGGGAGATAGGCCCCCGGTACAGATGTCCTGAAATCGCCCGCAAATGTGAGGCTACCGTGAGACAGGAAGGGCCGCCCGGGAAACTGGGCGGCCTTTTTCTTTGTCGGCGATCCTGAAGCGTTTTCGAGCGAAGTGGATCCCGGTTCGCGTGAAGAAAACGCGTCAATACAAGAATCCAGAGCCCGTTCCGATTCCATCGGAACGGAAAGGGCTCTGCTTCAGGACAGTCGCGCCGCGGCACGGTTCATCTGTTCGGTGCGGCGGGTCTGCGACGGCGCGATCCGCTCCTTCACCAGAGCGAGGATCTCGGCCGGCGCGGTGTCGGGCGAGCCGGCATTGAAGGGCGGTGCGGGATTGTATTCGATCCCAAGCTGGATCGCTTCGGCGGTCTTGCGGTCGACAAGCTCCGACACCAGCGTCAGCGCGAAATCGATTCCGGCCGTGACGCCGCCGCCGGTGAAGCGGTTGCGATCGATGCAGATGCGCGTCTTCGTCGGGATCGCGCCGAAGCCGGCCAGAAAATCGATCGCGCTCCAATGCGTGGTCGCGCGATAGCCTTTGAGCAGGCCGGCCGCGCCAAGCACCAGCGATCCCGTGCAGACCGAAGTGATGTACTTCGCGCCGGCGGCCTGCCTGCGCAGGAAGGCGAGCATCTCCTCGTCGCCGACCATGTCGTTGGTGCCGGCCCCGCCGGGCACGCAGATCACGTCAAGCTGCGGGCAATCGGCAAACGTCATGGTCGGCGTGAGCACCATGACGGAATCGGTCGGAACGGGTTCGATCCGTTTCCAGATCAGATGAACCTTGGCGCCGGGGACGGCCGAAAACACCTGCAGCGGGCCGGTGAAATCGAGCTGGGTCACTTTCGGGAAGATCTGCAATCCAATCTGCAGGGGTTCGGACATCGGAAGTCTCCAAATAGCGCTTGACGGAACCACGATGCCATGATGGCCTTCCGTCCAAAATGGCGTATTTCCCTCATTTTAAGACGTAAGGCCATTCGGAACGTAACGTCCTTTGCGAGGATTTGGCGATGATCGGCATCCTGATCTTTCCGGACTTCCAGCTGCTCGACGCGGCCGGACCGATCGCGGCCTTCGAGATCGCCGCGCGCCTTTCCAACAACGCGCCGGCGATCAGGACGATCGCGATGAAGCCGGGGCCGGTACGCTCTTCGTCCGGCGTCGAGATGCTGGCGCGCGGACTCAAGCCGTCGGCGGCGATCACCACGCTGATCATTTCGGGCGGAATGGGCGTGGGTGGAGCGGCGACCTGTCCGACCACGCTGTCATTCGTGCGGCGGATGGCGGACCGCGGCATTCGGGTCGCCAGCGTCTGCTCGGGCGCCTATGTGCTGGCCGAAGCGGGCCTGCTCGACGGCCGCCGCGCCACCACGCATTGGCAGCGCACGCCGCATTTCGTGAAGACCTATCCGAAGATCAAGCTTGAGCCGGACCAGATCTTCGTCCGCGACGGCAATATCTGGAGCTCGGCCGGCATCACCGCCGGCATCGATCTCGCGCTCGCGATGATCACCGAGGATTACGGCGACGAGATCGCGCAGAACACCGCGCGGCAGCTCGTGCTGTATCATCGGCGCAGCGGCGGGCAGTCGCAGTTTTCCTCGCTGCTGGAGTTGAAGACGCCGAACGGGCGGTTCGGGCCGCTGCTCGCCTGGGCGCGCGAGCATCTCGACGCGCCGCTGACGGTCGAGGACCTCGCCGACAAGGCCGGGATGAGCTCGCGGCATTTCACCCGCGCCTTCATCGCCGAGACCGGCACCACGCCGTCGAAAGCGGTCGAGCGGCTCAGGATCGAGGTGGCGCGGCAGCGCGTGCAGTCGTCGGGCGAGGCGATCGAGCGCGTCGCCGAGATCACCGGCTTCCGCGATCCCGAGCGGATGCGCCGCGCCTTCATCCGCGCCTTCGGCCAGCCGCCGCAATCGCTGCGCCGGGCCGCCCGGGTGGGGTAGGCGCCAAATTCATCGGCGCTGTCGGCAGAGGCAATTTGAGTTTGGGACAAGCTCGTTGTCCGATCTCACACGATCCATGATGTTTTTGCACTGATGAACCGGCGCGAAGGTTCCCGTGACTTACCTTAAGTGGGCATTGGGGACCCAAGGAGGTTCTAATGACAAAGCATCGAACGATTACCGGGTTCGTGGCTGTTGCCCTGCTAGCTGTCACGGCAACCGCCGCTACGATGAGGTCGCACGCGTCCCGGACCGACGGCGTTGCCGTCTCCGGCACGGACACGCTCCCGGCCAAGGACTTTAACGACCGCTGGTCCGCGATATCCGCTTTGCCTCCGGCAACGGACTTGGCCGAACGTGCACCTGACGCGCGTTAAATCGGTCATTGGCAGCGGTCCGGCCCGTTCGAGGACTCGCCGCGCGCAGAGATTGCCCTCGCAGCACAAAAGCCCCGCCGAAGCGGGGCAAGATGTTGAACGACTTAATCTTGAACAGAACTAGCGGTTCCGCCGCGCCGGAATAGCGCAGCCATTTACCTCACGCAGGATCAGCCCACGATCGCAGAAATCCACGAATGCGCTGAGCACGAAACGTGCCCCAGCCGAAAATTACTAGCTCAATGTGTCGGTCGCGATCTTCTTCTTGAGTGCTTCGCAGGTATCCCTGACCTCCGTGGTCATCAACGCGACGGCTTCGATCTGCAGGAAGAAACGCTTGCCCTGATCGCGGTAACCTGCGGCAAACTCCTTGATTTCCGCGATCATGTCATGGACGCCTGCCACCATTGCCTCGCAGTTCTTGGCCGCCAATTGCAGTTCCGTTCCAAGGGCCTCGATCTCTTTCACCGCCGCTTCGTATTCGCGCACCACTGCCTCGGCCGACAGCTTGCCCACCTCGTTGACGCCGTTGCGGTGTTCGACGTAGTCCGGCATCGGTGAGAGAGGCCGAATGTTGCTGCGTGGTCGATGCGAATTCATCGTGTCGACTTCGCCCTGCAACTGTTCCAGCGGGGCGCGGGCGAGGACTTCTGCACTAACACTCATGCGACGCTCCATAAGTTGTTACGACAAATTGAGTTTAGCAATGTCAACGGATTTGTCTTGCTTTTCCACAAGTTTGACGTAAGTCCATTGTGCAACGCAGCATGGCAAATTCCGCATTGGCGATAGCAGGTTGGTGAACAGCCGCGCGCCTGCGGCCAGCTGCCGCAATCGCTGTGCCGGGCGGGTGAGGTAGGGCGGCCTCGACGGCGAGCTCAATGCGGCGCGTCGGGGTGCCAGCCGAGCAAAGCGAGCATCACGAAGAAACCGACGACGTAGGCCACCATGATCGGCCAGCCCTGGGTGATCCATCGGACCACTGACTTGGCTTCCGGATACATGTTCGACACCGCGACGCCCGCGGACGAGCCGAACCAAACCATCGATCCGCCAAATCCGACCGCGTAGGCGAGGAAGCCCCAGTCGTAGCCGCCTTGCTTCAGCGCCAGCGCCGTCAGCGGAATGTTGTCGAACACGGCCGAGACAAAGCCGAGCCCGAGCGCGGTCTGCCATGATGCGGCCGGCAATTTCTCCACGGGCATCATCGAGGCCGCCGTCACCAGCGCCAGCAGAAACACGGTGCCCTTGAGCGTCTCTGGCATCACCGACCAGTCCGGGCGGCGCAGCAGCGAGGTCAGCAGGATCGCGGCCCAGACGGCGAGGCCGAGCACCGGCAGCGCATCGAGTAGCGCGGGGAACTTCAGATTGGCGGTGACATTAGCCGCGAGCGCAGCGAGCAGGATGATCGCGACGATCGCGACCCGCGCCCAGTCGATCTTCAGGCCGGACGGTGCGTCCTTCACGATCGGGGAGAAGCGATGCTGCTGCAGCGAGGCTGGAACCGCAAACACCAGCATCGCCACGACGGCGGCGACATAGGCGTCGACGACGGTGAGCGGGCTGACGCCGTCGATCCACATCATCGTCGTCGTGGTGTCACCGACGACGCTGCCGGAGCCGCCCGCGTTCGATGCGGCAACGATGGCGGCGAGGTAGCCGATATGGACGCGGCCGCGGAACACGTGGCGCGCGACGGTGCCGCCGATCAGCGCGGCCGCGATGTTGTCGAGAAAGGCCGACAGCACGAACACGATCACGAGCAGGATCAGTCCGCCCTTCCAGTCATCGGGCAGCAGCGCCGGCATCTTGTCGGGGATGCGGCTCTCCTCGAAATGGCGCGACGGCAGCGCAAAGCCCATCAGCAGCAGAAACAGGTTCGCGAGCGTGACCCACTCATGCTCCATGTGGTGCACGAGACCAGGCAAGCCGGCGCCGAACTTCGCGAAGCCCGCGAACAACAGCTTGTAGGCAACGATCGCCGCCAGGCCCGTCAACGCAACGGCAAGCGTGTGGTGATGGAAGATCGCGACGCCGAGCAGCGTCAGCGCGAACAGGATGAAGTCGAGAGGGATACCGTAGACGAGGATAGGCGTGAACAAAGCGATCTCGATGGCTGGAGTGCCCGGCGGCGTGAACGCGCGCCCGGCCGCACTATCGCGCGACGCGGGGAACTGCAAGGCGCGCTAGCGCCGCAAGCTGCGCTCGCCGCTTCGAGCCATGATCGGGGGGCGCCAGACCACGTCGCCCCGATCCGGTTGGCCACTCGCCGGGCGGCCGTCAGCCCAGCGTCTTCAGCCAGGCGCTGATCTCTGACACCGCGACATTGGCCTGATTGAGCAGCTTGCCCATGGTGAAGAAGCCATGGAATTGGCCGGGGAAATGCCGGTAGGTGACGGGCACGCCGGCGTCCTTGAGGAATTTCGCGTACTCGTCGCCTTCGTCGCGCAGCGGATCGGCGCCGGCGGTCAGCACATAGGCCGGCGGCAGTCCGGCAAAGCTTGTCGCGCGCGCCGGTGAGACGCGCCAGTCGCTGCCGTCGGCGCCGCCGAGATAGTGGTTGGCGAACCAGCCGATCACCGAATGCGTTAGGAGGATGCTGGTCTCGGGCTCGCGGTGCGAGGGATGTTTTCGCGAGAATTCGGTTGCGGGATAGATCAGCAGCTGGGCGGCAAGCTTCGGTCCGCCGTCACGGGCGGTGAGCGCAACCACGGCCGCAAGATTGCCGCCGGCGCTGTCGCCACCGACGATCAGCCGCGCGGCGTCGATGCCGAGGCCCTTTGCATTCGCGGCGACCCATCGGGTCGCGGTAACGGCGTCATCGACCGCGGCGGGGAAGCGGTGCTCGGGTGCCAGCCGATAATCGACCGAGATCACGATCAGTTCGCCCTCATGGGCGAGCTTCTGGCAGACCACCTCATGGGTATCGAGATCGCCGATCACCCAGCCGCCGCCATGGAAGAACACCAGGCACGGCGCCAGCCCGTCGGTCTTGCGCAGTGTCTTCGGCGTGTAGATGCGCGCCGGGATGATGCCGTGCGGCGCCGGGATCGAAAGCGGCTTGCTGGATTCAAGCGCCGGCGGCTCGGGATTGGAGACGACGCGGGCGGCTCGGTAATATTCGCGCGCTTCCGGTGCGGTCAGCGTCTCATAGGCGGGGCGGCCAGCCTCCTGGAAGGCCTTGTAGACGGCGGCGGCATCGGGATCGAGAACGACGGGCATGGACGACAAACCTTCTTGCGATGCTGGACTGAAGTGTTACGCGGCGGTGCGGCCGCCATCGACGGTGTAGGCGGAGCCGGAGACGTAGCTCGCCTCGTCGGAGGCAAGGAACGCGACGATGGAGGCGACCTCGCTTGCAAGCCCGAGCCGGCGCGCCGGGATGCGGTCGACGATCTTCTCGACAGGCGGCGGCGCGTTGCCGCCACTGCGGCCCTGCAGGATCGTGCTCAGCATGCGGCTGTCGATCATGCCGGGACAGACGCAATTGACGCGCACGCCGGTGCCGGAGCATTCCCAGGCCGCACTCTTGGTCAGTCCGATCACCGCGTGCTTGCTCGCGCTATAGACCGCGATCATCGGCGATCCCACGAGGCCCGCGATCGAGGCAGTGTTGATGATGCTGCCCTTGTTCTGTTTAAGCATCACCGGCAGCACATGCTTCATGCCGAGGAAGACGCCGACGACATTGACGTCGAGCACCCGGCGAAAGCTCTCCAGCGAATATTCCGGGATCGGCTTGATGTCGCCTTCGATGCCGGCGTTGTTGTAGAAGGCGTCGATGGTGCCGAAGCGGTCGACGGCGGCGCGGACATACTCCTTGACCTCATCCTCGCTGGTGACATCGGCTGCGATTGCCAGCGCCTCGGCCGAGGCCGGCAGCCCCTTGATGGCCGCCGACAGATCGGCCTCCCTGCGGTCGACTGCGACAATCCGCGCACCCCGTTCGGCGAGCAGATGGAGTGTCGCGGTTCCGATGACGCCGGCAGCCCCGGTGACGACGGCGACCCGGCCGTCGAGCCTGATGCGATCGGGCATGTCTGGGTTTCCTCTGGCTGGTCCGGTTCGATCCGGATTTTCCTGATTTTCGCGCGTCGCCGCGCGGCTTTAGCGTGCGGACTATCCCACGTGTCCCCAGGGCTTACCAGTGGCTGGCCAGAGCGCCGGGGAGGGCGCCGGACCCGCCCTTTCCCCGCCGTATTCGGCGTGTTAACCGGTGACCTGCGAGCGGCCGATATCAAGGTACACTGTCGCGAGCCCGATTCGCCTTTTAAAGCCGCGCGAGATGCTTCGAACCATTGCCCTGACTGGCTTTGCGGCCTTGATTGCCGCCTCAACCATCTCGCTTGCGCCGCCTGCGCGCGCGCAGATCGGAACGATTTTCTCCGATCCCGCGCCGCGTCCGCCCGGCTCGATTCCGCGCGGTCAGGTGCAGCAACCCAGCGACGACGACGAGGAAGTGCCGGAATTGCCGCGTGGCCGCCTGCTGCCGACGCAGCCGCGGGCGTTGCCGCCAGGGCAGGCGGTGCCGCCGCCCGGCAGCGTGCAGTCGCAACCTTTGGCGCCGCCGCCCGGCACCACGGTCGCTCCGCCGGGCACCCAGCCCGGCGTTGCCGTGCAGCCGCCGCAGCCCGGCGGTCCTGCCGTTGCCAATACGCCGCCCGGCGCAAATCCCTTGCCCGGCCTGCCGCCGGGGCAGCGTCAGCCCAAGGGGACGCCACAGGGAGCTCCACAGGGCACCCCGCCGCAGACGCCGGCGGCGCTGCAGCCGGGCGACGAGGTGGTTCAGGAGCCGCCCTCGACCAAGATCACCAACAAGAAGGCGAGCTTCTCCGGCCTCGACAAGATCACCGGCCGCATCATCAATTTCGACGAGGAAATCGGTGAGACCGTGCAGTTCGGCGCGCTGCGGGTGAAGACCGATGCCTGCTACACGCGGCCGTCGACCGAAGCCGCCAACACCGACGCCTTCGTCGAGGTCGACGAGATCACGCTGCAGGGCGAGGTGAAGCGGATATTCTCGGGCTGGATGTTCGCGGCAAGCCCTGGCCTGCATGGTGTCGAGCATCCGATCTACGACATCTGGCTGACCGACTGCAAAGGGCCGGACCAGACCATCGTGACCGCCGCGCCCGACCCGCCGAAGGCACCGACGCCGCCACCGCCGCCAGCCCAGAAGCGCGCGCCGCCGAAGCAAGCCGCGCCGCGTCCGCCGCCGCAGCCGTTGCCGCAATACCAGCAGCCGCCACCTCCGCCGCCCCAGCAGCAGCGGCCGGGCGGTTTGTTCGGCGGCTTGTTCGGAAACTAGACGCGGTCTCGTGCCCCGGACGCAACGCAGCGCGAAGTGATGCGCTGCTGGGCCGGGGCCTATGCTTCCGATGGGAATGAGTGAGATGGGTCCGCGCTCTGCGGAGCAGCGTTACACGCTGCACCGCGTCCGGGACACCAGCCCTTAATTTCGCGCCGCGATGATCGCCAGCGCCTGCTCGCCCTTCACCGGTTGCGTGGCATCGAGCTTGCTGAAATCCGCCGGCGTGCCAGTGATCGCCTTGTCGAGCAGCGCGCGATAACGGCGCCGCGAGATTTCGATCGCGCCGAACGTCTTCAAATGCTCGGTCACATATTGCGTGTCGAGCAGCTCGAACCCGCCCGCGATCAGCCGTGCCACCAGATGCACCAGTGCGACCTTCGACGCATCGCGTGTGGTGTGGAACATGCTTTCGCCGAAGAAGGCGCGGCCAAGGCTGACGCCATAGAGCCCGCCGACCAAATTGTCGTCCTGCCAGACCTCGACGCTGTGACAATGGCCTGACGCGTGCAGCCCGAGATAGAGATCGCGGATGCGCTTGTTGATCCAGGTGTCGTCGCGGCCGGGCTGCGGTGCCGCGCAGCCGGCGATCACGGCCTTGAACGCGGTATCGACGGTGACCGTGAACACATCCGAGCGCACGGTGCGCGCCAGGCGGGAGGCGATACGGAAGCCATCGAACGGAATCACGCCGCGCAATTCGGGCTCGACCCAGAACAGGGTCGGGTCGTCGGCGCTCTCCGCCATCGGGAAGATGCCGCAGGCATAGGCGCGCAGCAGCACCTCGGGCGTGATTTCGGAGGAGGCGGAGTCTCGTGACGTCATGGTCACGAGAATAGCAAAGCGTGCGTGGTCTTGCGATGGGGGGCCCCTCGGGTGTCGCACGGTGTTGACGAGACGCGCCGGTTCCTCCACAAGCCGCGCCGTTCGGCTGCAGTTTCCCGAGACGGACTGCGCGGCCGTGCTACATTGCAACAAAAAGATGGCGCCGCCGTCCGGGACATGGCGGTTTGCACGCCCGACAATCGACACAGCTGAGGGGGACGCTGCATGAAGTGGTCATGGCGGACATTTGCGCCGTTGCTGGTCTGGCTGGTGATTTATCTGGTCCCGGTGCCGGCGGGGCTGAACGCCAACCAGTGGCACTATTTCGCGGTGTTCGCCGCCGTGATCACCGGGCTGATCCTGGAATCGATGCCGGTCGGCGCGGTTGGCCTGATCGGCCTGACGGTCGCCGGCGTCGGCGGCTATGTCGAGCCCGATCCGAACAAGTCGCTGCGCTGGATGCTCGGCGGCTTTTCCGAGAGCACGGTGTGGCTGATCGTCGGCGCCTTCGTGTTCTCGATCGGCTACCGCAAGAGCGGGCTCGGCCGCCGGCTGGCGCTGCTGTTGGTGCGGGGGCTCGGCCGCCGCACCATCGGGCTCGGCTATGCGGTGGCGTTCTCCGATCTCGTGCTGGCACCGGCAACGCCGTCCAATACCGCACGCTCGGGCGGCACGATCTATCCGATCGTCAGCAACATCCCGCGCATCTATGGCTCCGAGCCCGGTCCGACCGCGGGCAAGATCGGCACCTTCGTGATGTGGACGGCGTTTGCGACCACGGCCGTCACCAGCTCGCTGTTCCTCACCGCGCTGGCGCCGAACGCCGCCGCGCTCTCGATCGCCAAGAAGCTCGTCAATATCGAGGTCGGCTGGTCGCAATGGTTCATCGGTTTCGCGCCGCTCGGTATCCTTCTGCTGCTGCTGGTGCCGCTATTGAGCTACGTGATCTGCCGGCCCGAGATCAAGGAGAGCCCGGAGATCGTGACCTGGAGCGAGGGCGAGCTCACCAAGATGGGCCCGCCGTCGCGGCACGAATGGATCATGGCGGTGTTGGTGCTGCTCGCGATGTTCCTGTGGATCTGCGGCTCCAATCCCAATATCAGCGTGCCGCTGCTCGGCTCGAACTTCATCAACGCGACCACGGTGGTGTTTGTGGTCATCTCGCTGATGCTGCTCACGGGCGTGATCGCGTTCGAGGACATCGTCGCCGAGAAGAGCGCGTGGGAGGTATTCTTCTATTTCACCTCGCTGCTCACGCTGTCGTCGGGCCTCAACGAAATCGGCTTCATCAAATGGGTCGCCGAGGGCTACGCTAAGCCGCTTGCCGGGATGTCGCCGTTCGTCGGAATGATCCTGCTGGTCTCGTTCTTCTTCTGGATCCATTACTTCTTCTCGAGCATCACCTCGCACGCCGCCGCCGTGCTGCCGGTGGTGCTCGCCGTCGGCTCCAGTATTCCCGGCCTCTCGGTGCAGACCCTGATGCTGCTCTGCGTCTATTCGCTCGGGCTGATGGGCGTGATCTCGCCCTACGCCACGGGACCGGCGCCGATGTATTACGGCAGCGGCTATATCGGCAAAGGCGACTTCTGGAAATTCGGGCTGATCTTCGGCGCGATCTACTTTGCCGGATTGTTGCTGATCGTGTTGCCCTGGTTACAAACGATCGGGTAAAATAGCCACAATCCAGCGGGAGACAGCGGCCGACCGGGAAGGAGGGACTTTCCTTTCCGATTCTTAACGCGCTTTGTCTGGCGGAAGCGATCAAAATGCTTCCCGAATGTGGCGCGCGTGGATCTCAGGGGACACATAGAGCCGCGCGAGCTCTTTCGTGTTTCTTCGTGGGCAAGTTATGGACCAGCATATAAAAGACCCGTCGATCATCGCGCCCGAGCCGGTCAGGCGAACGTCGCGCGGCCGAGGGATTCTGACCGGATGTCTCGTGCTGGCGGTGCTTGCCGGCATCGTCTGGTGGACGCGCCAGCAAAGCCCGCCGCAACAGGCCGGCGGCGGCCGCAACGCCGCGCCGATGTCGATCGTCCCGGAGACGGTCGGCAAGGGCGATATCGGCGTCAGCCTCAATGCGCTGGGCACCGTGACGTCGCTCGCCACCGTGACGATCAGGAGCCAGATCAGCGGCTACCTGATGAAGATCGATTTCAAGGAGGGCGACGAGGTCAAGAAGGGCGACCTGATCGCCGAGATCGATTCGCGGCCCTATGAGGCGACGCTGGCGCAGGCCAAGGGCACTCTGGCGCGCGACGAGGCGCAGCTGAAGGGTGCCCAGGTCGATCTCACCCGCTACCAGAACCTCGCCACGCAGAACGCGGTGCCGCACCAGACGCTCGATACCCAGGTCGCACTGGTCGCGCAGTATCAGGGCACTGTCGAAGCCGACCGCGCCTCGGTGAAGTCCGCCGAGGTGAATTTGCAATATTGCCACATCGTGTCGCCGATCAACGGACGCGTCGGCCTGCGCCAGGTCGACCTCGGCAACTATGTGACGCCGGGCGACACCAACGGCCTCGTCGTGATCACGCAGCTCGAGCCGATCAGCGTGCTGTTCACGCTGCCGGAGGACAATCTGCAGGCGGTCGCCAAGCGGCTGAAGGAAGGCGCCAAGCTGCCGACGGCGGCCTATGACCGCAGCGGCGCCAACAAGCTCGCCGAGGGATCGCTGCAGACCTTCGACAGCCAGATCGACGCCACCACCGGCACGATCAAGCTGCGCGCCCAGTTCGAGAACGACAAGCGCACGCTGTATCCGAACCAGTTCGTCAACATCCGCCTGCTGCTCGATACCCACAAGGACGCCACCACGATGCCGACGGCCGGCATCCAGCGCGGCGTCCCCGGCACCTTCGTCTATCTCGTCAACGCCGACAGCACGGTCTCGGTGCGCCCGGTCAAGCTCGGCGTCACCGATGGCGACCGGGTCGAGGTGCTCACGGGGCTTGTGCCCGGCGACCACATCGTGATCGACGGCGCCGACAAGCTGCGCGAGGGCGCCAAGGTGATCGTGCGCTCCGCCGCCGATGGCGCGAACCCGGCCGCTGCGGCCAAGGGCGCGGCGACGGGTGGCGCGAACGGCGCGGCGAAGGGAGAGGGCGGCGCCGAACCCGACAAGGCGGGAGGCGGCCACCGCAAGCGTTCCGAGGACGGGCAGACGAAATGAACCCGTCTCGGCCATTCATCCTGCGGCCGGTGGCGACGACCCTGATGATGATCGCCATCATGCTGTCGGGCATGCTGGCGTTCAGATTCCTCCCCGTCGCGGCGCTGCCGGAGGTCGATTATCCGACCATCCAGGTGCAGACCTTCTATCCGGGTGCGAGCCCCGACGTGATGACCTCGTCGGTGACGGCGCCGCTCGAGGTGCAGTTCGGCCAGATGCCGAATTTGAACCAGATGAGCTCGGTGAGCTCGGCCGGCTCGTCGGTGATCACGCTGCAGTTCGGCCTGTCGATCTCGCTCGACGTCGCCGAGCAGGAGGTGCAGGCCGCGATCAATGCCGCGGGCAATCTGTTGCCGTCGGACCTGCCGGCGCCGCCGATCTACGCCAAGGTCAACCCGGCCGACGCGCCGATCCTCACGCTCGGTCTGACCTCGAAGACCATGCCGCTGACGCAGGTCAACGATTTCGTCGACACGCGGCTGGCCCAAAAGATCTCGCAGCTGCCCGGCGTCGGCCTCGTCAGCATCAGCGGCGGCCAGCGGCCCGCAGTGCGGATCCAGGCCGACATCCGCAAGCTCGCGGCCTATGGCCTCAACATCGACGATCTCCGCACCACGCTAGGCAACGCCAATGTCAACACGCCGAAGGGCAATTTCGACGGCGCGATGCGCGCCTACACGATCAATGCCAACGACCAGATCCGCAACGCGAGCGACTACCGGTCGCTGATCATCGCCTACAAGAACGGCTCGCCGGTCCGCCTCAGCGACGTCGGCAACGTCATCGACGGCGCGCAGAACGACAAGCTCGGCGCCTGGATGAACGAGACGCCGGCGATCATCCTCAACATCCAGCGCCAGCCCGGCGCCAACGTCATCTCAGTGGTCCAGGGCATCAAGGCGCTGCTGCCACAGCTCCAGGCCACGCTGCCGGCCGCGATCGACCTCAACATCCTGACCGACCGGACCGTCACGATCCGCGCCTCGGTGCGCGACGTCGAATATGAGCTGTCGCTCGCGGTGGTGCTGGTCGTGCTGGTGATCTTCGTGTTCCTGCGCTCGACCCGCGCCACGCTGATCCCGAGCCTGTCGGTGCCGCTGTCGCTGGTCGGCACGCTGGGGGCGATGTACCTGTTCGGCTTCAGTCTGAACAATCTGTCGCTGATGGCGTTGACGATCGCGACCGGCTTCGTGGTCGACGACGCCATCGTCGTGATCGAGAACATCTCGCGCTACATCGAGGAGGGTGAGTCGCCGCTTGAGGCGGCGCTGCGCGGCTCCGAGCAGATCGGCTTCACCATCATCTCGCTGACGGTGTCGCTGATCGCGGTGCTGATCCCGCTGCTGTTCATGGGCGATGTCGTCGGCCGCCTGTTCCGCGAATTCGCGATCACGCTGTCGGTTACGATCCTGATCTCCGCCGTGGTGTCGCTGACACTGGTGCCGATGGCCTGCGCCAAGCTCCTGAAGCCCGAAAGCATGACGCGCGAGAACACCTTCCAGCGGCTCAGCCGGGAAGGGTTCGATTACGTCATCGCGATCTATGCCCGGATGCTCAACTGGGTGCTGGATCGCCAGCCGCTGGTGCTGTTGGTCGCGCTCGCCACCTTCGGTCTGACCGCGCTGCTCTACATCGTCATCCCCAAGGGATTCTTTCCGCTGCAGGACACCGGCGTGATCCAGGCGATCTCAGAGGCGCCGCAATCGGTCTCCTATGCGGCGATGGCCGAACGGCAGCAGCGGCTCGCCAGCGCGATCCTGAAGGATCCTGATGTCGAGAGCCTGTCGTCCTTCATTGGCGTCGACGGCACCAACACCACGCTCAACAGCGGCCGTATCCTGATCAATTTGAAGCCGCATGAGCAGCGCAAGGCCGGCGTCGCGACGATCATGGACCGGATCAAGGCGAGCACGGCAGCGCTGACCGGTATCACGCTCTATATGCAGCCGGTCCAGGACCTCACCATCGAGGGCACGGTGAGCCGGACGCAGTACCAGTTCATCCTGCAGGATGCCGATCCGAACGAGCTTGCGGAATGGACGCCGAAGCTGGTCGACAAGCTCAGGGAATTGCCCGAGCTCAGCGACGTCACCAGCGATATCTCGGCGCAGGGGCTCTCGGTGTTCGTGGACATCGACCGTGACCAGGCCGCGCGGTTCGGCATCACGCCGGCCACCATCGACAATGCGCTGTACGATTCCTACGGCCAGCGCATCGTCTCCACCGTCTTCACCAATTCGAACCAGTACCGCGTGATCCTGGAGGCCGACCCGTCGCTGCAGAATTCGCTGGACTCGCTGTCGTCGATCTATTTGCCGTCGTCGGTGGGCTCGACGCCGGTGCCGCTGTCGGTGATGGCCAAGATGCGGGTCGAGACCGCGCCGCTGCAGGTCTCGCATCTCGGCCAATTCCCGTCGGCGACCGTGTCGTTCAATCTGGCGCCGGGCGCCTCGCTCGGCGGCGCGGTGACCGCGATCAAGCAGGCGCAGGCCGACATCAACCAGCCGCTCGGCATGATCACGAGCTTCCAGGGCGCGGCGCTGGCGTTCCAGTCGTCGCTCTCCAACCAGCTCTTCCTCATCCTGGCCGCGATCATCACGGTCTATATCGTGCTCGGCGTGCTCTATGAGAGCTTCATCCATCCGCTGACCATCCTGTCGACGCTGCCCTCGGCCGGCATCGGCGCGCTGCTGGCGCTGATGATGGCCGGGCAGGATCTCACGATCATTGCGATCATCGGCATCATCCTCTTGATCGGTATCGTGAAGAAGAACGCGATCATGATGATCGACTTCGCGCTCGATGCCGAGCGCAACGAGGGCAAGCCGCCGCGCGAGGCGATCTACCAGGCCTGCCTGCTGCGGTTCCGGCCGATCATCATGACGACGATGGCCGCAGTGCTCGGCGCGCTGCCGCTGATGCTCGGCAGCGGCGCCGGCTCCGAGCTGCGGCATCCGCTCGGCATCTCCATCGTCGGTGGCCTTTTGCTCAGTCAGCTGCTGACGCTGTTCACGACGCCGGTGATCTATCTCTGGTTCGATCGCCTCGCGCTGCGGTTTGCCGGGCGGTCGGACGAGGTCGGCGAGGCGAGCGGGTCGCGTTGAGCCATGGATCCGTCAACGCCCTTCATCCGCCGGCCGGTCGCAACCACGTTGTTGACCTTCGGACTTGCGGCCGCCGGCATTGTCGCGTTCTTCAAGCTGCCGGTGTCGCCGCTGCCGCAGGTGGATTTTCCGACCATCTCGGTGCAGGCGACGCTGCCCGGCGCCAGCCCGCAGGACGTCGCGACCACGGTCGCCAGCCCGCTGGAGCGGCATCTCGGCCAGATCGCCGACGTCAGCGAGATGACCTCGTCGAGCTCGGTCGGTCAGACCCGGATCACGCTGCAGTTCAACCTCAATCGTGACATCGACGGCGCGGCGCGCGACGTGCAGGCCGCGATCAACGCGGCGCGGGCCGATCTGCCGACCAGCCTGCGCAGCAATCCGACCTACCGCAAGGTCAATCCGGCCGATGCGCCGATCCTGATCCTGACGCTGACGTCGGATACGCTGACGCGCGGCGCTCTCTACGATGCCGCGTCGACGGTCTTGGCGCAGAAGCTGTCGCAGGTCGAGGGCATCGGTGAGGTGGTGGTCGGCGGCAGCTCGCTGCCCGCCGTCCGCGTCGATCTGATCCCGCAGGCGCTCTACAAATACGGCATCGGGCTGGAGGATGTCCGGGCGGCGCTGTCGAGTGCCAACGCCCACAGCCCGAAGGGCGGCATCGATGTCGGCGACCAGCGCTACCAGGTCTACGCCAACGACCAGGCCAACAAGGCCGACGACTACAAGCCGCTGATCGTGGCCTACCGCAACGGCGCGCCGGTCCGCGTCTCCGACGTCGGCGAGGTGACCGACGGCGTCGAGAATTTGCGCAACGCCGGGCTCGCCAACGGCAAGCCTGCGGTACTGCTCATCCTCTACCGCCAGCCGAACGCCAACATCATCAGCACCGTTGACCTGGTGAAGGGGCTGATGCCGCAGCTGCAAGCCTCGATTTCGCCGGCGATCGACATCGGCCTTGCCGTGGACCGCTCGACCACCATCCGCACCTCGCTCAGGGACGTGGAGCGGACCCTCGTCCTGGCCGTGCTGCTGGTCATTATCGTGGTGTTCGCGTTCCTGCGCAGTGCGCGCGCCACATTCATTCCCGTCGTGGCGGTCTCGGTGTCGCTGGTTGCGACCTTCGGGGCGATGTACCTGTTCGGCTACAGCCTCGACAATCTGTCCCTGATGGCGCTGACGGTCGCGACCGGCTTCGTGGTCGACGATGCCATCGTCGTGCTGGAGAACGTCACCCGCTACATCGAGGACGGCTTGAGCCCGCTCGAAGCGGCGCTGAAGGGCGCCAACGAGGTCGGCTTCACGGTGCTGTCGATGAGCGTCTCGCTGATTGCGGTGTTCATCCCGATCCTGCTGATGCAGGGCATTGTCGGCCGGCTGTTCCGCGAATTCGCGATGACGATCTCGATCTCGATCCTGATCTCGCTCGCGGTCTCGCTCTCGACCACGCCGATGATGTGTGCCGTGCTGCTCAAGCCGGACAAAGGCAGCCACGGGCGGCTCTATTGGGCCAGCGAGCGCTTCTTCGAGGCGATGCTGAATTTCTACCGCAGGACGCTGACCGCGGCGCTGGCGCATCCGCTGTCGGTGATGCTGATCCTGGCGGCGGTGTTCGGCCTCAACTTCTATCTCTACGACGTGATCCCGAAGGGATTCTTCCCGCAGCAGGATACCGGGCGGCTGGTCGGCTCGATCCAGGCCGACCAGAGCGTCTCGTTCCAGCTGATGCAGCAGAAGCTCGCGCAGTTCGTCGGCATCATCAAGCGCGATCCGGCGGTGGAGACGGTGGTTGGCTTCACCGGCGGCGGACAAACCAATTCCGGCTTCGTGTTCGTCTCACTGCGTCCGCTCGACCAGCGCAAGATTGGCGCCGACGGCGTGATCTCGCGGCTGCGCCGTGAGATGTCGGTGGTGCCCGGCGCGAGCCTGTTCCTGCAGGCAGTGCAGGACATCAGGGTCGGCGGACGGCAGTCCAACGCGCAGTACCAGTACACGCTGCAGGGATCGACGCTGGAGGAGCTCAATGAATGGACGCCGAAGATCGCGGCGGCCCTGCAGCGCGATCCGAACCTGGCCGACGTCAACAGCGACCAGCAGAACAAGGGCCTGGAGTCCGATCTCGTGATCGACCGCGACGCCGCGGCACGGCTCGGCATCACGGTCAGCCAGATCGACAACACCCTCTACGACGCCTTCGGCCAGCGGCAGGTGTCGACGATCTATGTCGCGCGCAACCAGTACCATGTCATCATGGAGGTCGCGCCGCGATACTGGCAGAACCCGCAGACGCTGAAGGACGTTTATATCAGCACGTCGGGCGGATCGGTCGGCGGCTCGCAGGCCACCAACGCGGTGGCGGGGACCGTGGTGGCGCCGGGGACTTCAAGCGCCGCCAATTCGGCCAATGCCCAGGCCGCGCGCAATCAGGCCACCAACTCGATCGGGTCGACCGGGAAGGGCGTGGCTTCGACCGGTTCGGCCGTCTCGACCAGCAGCGAGACCATGATCCCGCTGTCGGACGTCGCCGCCTTCAAGGAGGGCGCGACGCCGCTTGCGGTCAATCACCAGGGGCTGCTGGTCGCCAACACCATCTCGTTCAACCTGCCGCCAAACATGTCGCTGAGCACCGCGGTCGGCAGCATCGAGGCGACCATGAACCGGATCGGCGTCCCGGCCACGATCCGGGGCACCTTCCAGGGCTCCGCGAAGGCGTTCCAGGATTCACTCGCCAACCAGCCATTCCTGATCCTTGCTGCGCTGGTCACGATCTACATCGTGCTTGGTGTGCTTTACGAAAGCTTCGTCCATCCGCTGACAATCCTGTCGACATTGCCGTCGGCAGGTGTGGGCGCCTTGCTGGCGCTGATGGCATTCAAGACCGAGTTCAGTATCATGGCGCTGATCGGCGTCATCCTGCTGATCGGCATTGTGAAGAAGAACGCCATCATGATGATCGACTTTGCGCTGGAGGCCGAACGCAAGCGCGGGCTGGAGCCGCTCGAGGCGATCAGAGAGGCGTGCCTGCTGCGCTTCCGTCCGATCATGATGACGACCATGGCCGCGCTGCTTGGCGCGGTGCCGCTCGCCATCGGCATGGGCGACGGCGGCGAGCTGCGGCAGCCGCTCGGCATCGCCATCGTCGGCGGGCTGCTCCTGAGCCAGGTCCTGACCCTCTACACGACGCCGGTCATCTACCTCTATCTCGACCGGTTCCGGCTGTGGGCCCAGCGCGTCCGCCGCGGCGGCGCCATGCGGATGCCGGGCTCCTCACTTCAACCGGGCGAGTAAATGCCGACAGTTGCAGCATTGCGAAATCTTCAGGTGTTGCGGAAACCGGCCCGGTTGCTGCGCGTGGCGGCGTTCGGTGGCCTCAGCCTTGGTCTGTCCGGGTGCATTCCCGGGGCGGAGAAGCCCGAGCTCAGTCTCGAAGTGCCGGCGAGCTATCGCGCGGCCGCCAAGGGCGATGCCGATGCGGCGGTTCCGGCGCTCGCCTGGTGGCGCGGCTTCCGCTCGCCCGAGCTGACCGGGTTGATGGAATCCGCGCAGCTCTACAATCTCGACATCGCGGTGGCGATCGCCCAGATCGTCCAGGCCGACGCCCAGGTCGGCGTTTCCGGCGCCGCGCTGCTGCCGTCCATCTCGGGATCGGCGAATGCCGAGCGTCAGCGTGTGGCAACGGGATCCAGCTCGTCGCTTGGCGGGAGCGGCACGTTTTCGCAATACAGCCTCGGGCTCAGCGCGAGCTATATCGTGGATTTCTGGGGCAAGAACCGCGCTACGCTGTCGGCGTCGGAAGAGAGCGCCACCAGCGCCCGCTACAATCGCGAGGTGGTCGCGTTGACCACGATGGCAACGGTCGCCAATACCTATTTCCAGGTGCTGGCGGCGCAGGACCAGATCAAGGCTACCCGGCGCAATCTGGCGGCGGCCGAGCGCATCCTCGCTTTGATCAAGTCGCAGTTCGCCGGAGGTACCGCCTCGCAGCTCGATCTGTCGCAGCAGGAGGCGCTGGTTGCCACGCAGCGCGCGGCGATCCCGCCGCTCGAGGTGACGTTGGGGCAAAACACCGCCGCACTGGCGTTGCTGGTGGCGCGTGCGCCGGCCAATTTCACGGTGCGCGGCGGCTCTACAACGCAGATCGCGGTGCCGCGAGTGACGCCGGGAATGCCGTCGGAACTGCTCTATCAGCGGCCTGACGTCCGCGAAGCTGAGGCGCAGCTCGCGTCCTCCAATTTCAGCGTCGACGCGGCGCGCGCGGCGTTCTTCCCGCAGATCCAGCTGACCGGCACCACCGGCTTCCAGAGCGCGGCGCTCGCCTCGCTGTTTGCTCCGGGCGCCTGGTATTACACGCTCGCCGCCGGCCTGACGCAGCCGCTGTTCGACGGCTTCCTGCTCGAAAGCCAACTGAAGCTCGCCAAGGGCCAGCAACTGCAAAATCTGCAGGCCTATCGCAAGGCGGTGCTGTCGGCCTTCGCCGATGTCGAGAAGGCGCTGATCGCGCTGCAACAGTACACGCTGCAGGAGCGCCTGCAGTCCGATGTGGTGGCGAGCTCACGCAAGGCGTTCGAGGTCTCGGAGACGCAGCTGCGCGGTGGCACGGTCAATCTCATCACAGTGCTGCAGACGCAGCAGACGCTGTTTACGGCTGAACTGAACCTGGTCACGGTGAGGCTCAACAAGCTGCTGGCGGCGAGCAGCCTGTTCCAGGCGCTCGGCGGCGGCTGGACGCCCGCCGGCACGCTTGCGGCGGCGGTGCCGTGAGGTCGGTCATGCAGCGGTTCCTCACACTCGTCGTCATTACCCTCGTCGTCGCGCTGGGCACGCCGCTCGGCACGGCCCGCGCACAGCAGCGCGCGCAGAACAGCATTCCGCTTGCCTTCGGCATGAACGCCGACCAGGCCAGCCAGTCGCTGGGCGTTCCCCTGAACTACGTTCGCGGCACACCGGGCAATGAATTGTTCGTCGCGCTGCCCAATGTCAGGGGCAGCGTGCTGTCGCGGCGCAGCGACGGGCTCTATCTGCAATTCGGCAAGGGTCGCCTGATCGCCTGGAAGGGCGATTGGGGCACCAATCCGCAATGAGGGCTTTGGCCATGACTGCCATGAGGGGACTGATCGCCTGCGCCGTCATCGCGCTCAGCGCGGCCGCGGCATCGGCACAGGAGCGGCCGCTGCGCTACGGCAGCACCGGCGGGGCGTATTTCGACGGCCGCGACGACGACCGCGATTTCCGCAGCAACGGATATTTTCCGGGCAGCTTTGCCGCCGATCCCTTCAGTGCAGGGTTCGGGGCGGCGGGCCTGTTCGGCTCGACGCCGTGGCATCAGGCGCGGCCGTATCCGTCGCAGGTGATCTTTGGCGCGCCGTGTCAGGACTGCCGCCCGTACCGGACGCGGCGGCACCGCGACAGGCAGGATTGAGAGGCGGGTGTTTTAGCCCTGAATGCGCACAAGCTCGTCGATGATGCGCGGCTTCATCCAGCCGACCTTGTCGACGATTTCCTGGCGCAGCGCGTCCTTCTCCGTCTCATATTGTTCGCGCGTGATGCCGCCTTCGCCGCCGGTGGCCGTGACGCCGTATAATTCCAGCGCAGCCTCGTGGCGCGCCTTCCATGCGGTTACGTGCCTGGCCACGACGTCGGTCACGGCAGGCACGGTGCCGGGATGGCCGGCGATGCCGCACATTTGCCTGGTGCGTTCATCTGCCGCCAGCATCAGCACATTCCAGTCGTCGAAGCCGATCAGGTTCATGCTCGCATAGAGGAAGGCGCCATCCTCGCCGTCCCAGATGGTGTGGTCGATTACCAGCCGCAGCGGGCGGTCATGTCGCGGTTGAAGGCTTCAGAGCGTTCATCGAGCCGCTTTTTCGCCGCGGCGAACATCGCGATATAGTCCTCGGCCGTCTTTCTGATATTGCGCGGATCGTCGGGGTTGAAGCCGAGATCGCGCAGCATCGCACCGACCTTCGGATCGTCCCAGATCTCCTTGGGAAAGACCCGCGTCACGCCATCCGCGTCAGGTGTCGGACGCATCAATTCCTGGAGTTCGCCCAGGGTGTGCTGCTTCTTCCCGAAGGTGATCCTGCGCCCGAACATGGGTAGCGCCTCCTGCCAAGCTGGTGGCGGGATTTTGGCAATCAACGTCGATTTGTTTCTTAATAGGGCGGAAGGGCGACATTCCGATCGAACAACAGGATGACGCAGCCGTTAACGCCAACGCGACAAATCGATCGAATTCGCTGCCTCCGGCAGCCTAATTTGCGGCGGCGCTTGTCGATTTCGCCAGCGCCGGGCTGACGCGGGCGAACCGCAGCACGAACCGGGTGCCCTGGTGGTTCGGGTCGCGCTCGACGCTGGCGTCGAGCTTGGCGGCCATCGCGGTGACGATGCGCTGGCCCATGCCGGTGCCGCGCGGGTCGGCCATATCGGAAAAACCGACGCCGTCATCGCTGATCGAAAGCTGCAAATCCTCGGCCTGCGGCTTCAGCTCGACATGGATCGGACCGGCGCCGTCGGGATAGGCGTATTTCACGGCGTTCATCACCAGCTCGTTGACGATGATGCCGATCGCGACCGCGCGGTCGGGGTCGATCTCGATCGGGGCGGCCTTCAGCGTCAGCCGCGACATCTTGTTGCCTTCGGCCGAGCGCCTGAGATCCTCGAGCAGCGCCTCGAGATACTGGTTGAGCATCACCGTCTTGAAGTCGTGTGAGGTATAGAGGCGGCGGTGCACTTGCGCGACCGCGGCAACCCGGCCCATGGCGTTGGTGAGCGCCGCCTTGACGTCGTGCTGGCTCGCGGAATTGGCCTGCAGATGTAGCAGCGATGCGATGATCTGCAGGGAATTGCCGACGCGATGGTTGACCTCGCGCAGCAGAACCTCGCGCTCGGCGGCGAGCGCGGCGTAGCGGTCGCGCGAGGCGTGGACCTCGGCCTCGGCCTCGTCGCGCGCCTTCTGGATCGCGGCCTGCCGGATCGCGCCGTTCACCGCGACCTGGAGCAGGGGAATGAAGTCGCCCCTCGCGTCCTTGACCAGATAGTCGGCCGCGCCGGCCTTCAGCGCGGTGACCGCGATCGCCGAATCCTGCGAGGCGGTGACGAACACCACCGGCGGCGCGTCGGGTATCTTGAGGATCTGCTCCAGCGTCTCCAGCCCGTCGAGGCCGGGCATGACCTGGTCGAGCGCGATGACGTCGATGCCGCCCTGGGCGAGCCGGTCGAGGCCTTGCTGGCCGCTTGCCGCGTGCACGACCTTGAAACCCGCGCGCGTCAGCCTGCGTTCGACCAGGCGCGCCAGCGCCGCGTCGTCGTCGATATAGAGAAGTGTCGGCGTTGCGCTGGTCATATCGAAGCAGGTGGCACCTGAATCACGGAAAAGAACAGGCCAAGCTGGCGAATGGCGTTGGCAAAGCTTTCGTAGTTCACCGGCTTGGTGATGTAGACGTTGCAACCGAGTTCGTAGCAACGCTTGATCTCCTGGGAGTCGTCCGTCGTGGTCAGCACCACCACCGGCGTCGCCTTGAGATACTTGTTCTCCTTGACCCGACGCAGAATATCGATGCCGCTCGTGTCAGGCAGATTGAGATCAAGCAGGATGAGCAGGGCCTGCCCCTTGCGCTCGACCGCGCTGCCATCCTTGCCGAACAGGTAGTTCACGGCCTCTGTACCGTTGGTGAACGGGACGATCTCATTGTTGACACCTGAGCGCCGGATATTGCGCTCAATCAGGCGGGCATGGCCCTCGTCGTCCTCGATCATGATGATGGTGACTGGATCGCTCATGATTCCTTATCCCGGTGCTTGCCTGACCAATTGATCGGCAGCGTCACTGTGAATGTGCTGCCGTTGTGAAGTTCCGATGCTACCGACATGGTGCCGCCCAGTCTGCGCACAAGTGCGCGGACATGGGCAAGCCCGATGCCCTGACCGGGCTTGTCCTGGGTTCCGGCGCGGCGGAACAGGTCGAAGATGCGCTGGTGGTCCTTCGGGTCGATGCCGCGGCCGTTGTCGGTGACCTCGAAGATCGCGAAGCCGAGCTTGGTGCGGCCCTCGATCGCGATCTCGCCGGGGACACCGTCCTTGAGATATTTGAGCGCGTTGTCGATCAGATTGGAGAAGATCTGCTCCAGCGCGAGGCGGTCGCTGACGAGGTTGGGCAACGTGCCGACCTCGATGGTCGCATTGGCCTCGACCGCCTGATGGGCGACCGTCTTGACGATGCCGTCGATCAGTTCGCGAAGATCGATCCGTTCGGGCTTGAACTCGCGGCGGCCCTCGCGGGTGAGGTTGAGGATCGCGCCGATCAGGCGGTCCATCTTGGCGATCGACGACTTGATGAAGCTGAGCGACTCGTTGAAATCGTCGGATAGCTGCTTGTCGGAGCCTTCGAGTTCGGGCTCGGCCACGTCGGGGGCGTCTTCCATCGCCGGCGCCAGCGACGCGGAGCGATTGAGCGTGGCGATGCGCTTGAAGATGTCGCCGCGCAATTCCTCCAGCTCACTGGTGAATCCCATGATGTTGACCAGCGGCGAGCGCAAATCATGGCTGACGATGTAGGCGAAGCGCTGGATTTCCTCGTTGGCCTCGCGCAGGTCGGCGGTGCGCTCGTCGACGATGGTTTCGAGATTGACGTTGCTGTCGCGCAGCCTGGCCTCGGCCTCGTCGCGCGCCCGCGACGATAGACGCAGCAGCACGATTGCGAATCCCGCGAGCGCCAGCACCATGCAGGAGCCGGCGATCGTGACTGAGGAGGCCAGCACCTGGGTCCTGTCCGCGGTCGCGGTGCGCATCGCCAGCAGGCGATCTTCCTCGGTGCGCATGTCACGGCCGATCCGGGCGATCGCCTCGATTGCCTCGGTCGATGTGCCCTTGCGCAGGATGTCGATGCTGGTCGCGACGTCGTTGTTCTTGACGCGCTCGATACCGAGCGCGAACTCGGCCAGCCGTTGCTCGACGGCGGCCTTGAGCTTTGCGGCATTGGCGACCTGCGCCGGATTGTCGACGGTCATCATCTGGAGATGATTGAGCGCGGCCGGGATTCCTTCCGCAGCAGATTCATACTCGGACAGGTATTGTGGTGCCGATGTCAGCAGATACGCCCTGGTCGCACTTTCGGCGCGCCTGACGTCGACCAATAGGTTGGCGACTTGGCTTTCGACCTCGACGGTGTGGACCACCCAGGCGTTGTCCTCGCGCGCCTTGTTGACCAGGATGACCGACGCCACGCTGATCGCGACCAGCACGAAAAATCCCGCCGAAAGCAGCAGGATCTGCAACGTAGACCTGCGTCGTGAAACCGGTGTCACGACGCTCTCGTCCGGGGAGTGGGATTCTTGGGAGTGGGATTCAATGCGTCCCCGTGGAAAGCCAAATAACCCCTTAATTACGTTTGAACAGGGCGCTGGGTTCCACGGAGTTCCGAACTATTTCGGGGCGTCGGATGGCTGGCCGGCGAGGTACTGCTCCAGCCAGTGAATGTGGTAGTCGCCTTCGATGATGTCGGGCTCGCGCACCAATGCGCGGAACAGCGGCAGCGTCGTCTCGATGCCGTCGACCACCATCTCGTCGAGCGCCCGCCGCAGCCGCATTAGGCACTCGCCGCGGGTCTTGCCGTGTACGATCAGCTTGCCGACCAGCGAGTCGTAATAGGGCGGGATCACGTAACCTTGGTAGACGGCGGAATCGATTCGCACGCCGAGGCCGCCCGGCGGATGGTATTGGGTGATCCGTCCCGGCGACGGACGGAAGGTCTCCGGGTTCTCCGCATTGATGCGGCACTCGATGGCGTGGCCGATGATCGCGATGTCGCTCTGCTTGGCCGGAAGGTCGCCGCCGGCCGCAATCCGGATCTGCTCCAGCACCAGATCGATATCGGTGATGCTTTCGGTGACGGGATGCTCGACCTGGATACGCGTGTTCATTTCGATGAAATAGAACTCGCCGTCCTCGTAGAGGAATTCGATGGTGCCGACGCCGAGATACTTCATGTCCCGCATCGCCTTGGCGCAGGTCTCGCCGATCCTGGCGCGGGCGGCTGCCCCGAGCACCGGCGAGGGGCCTTCCTCCCAGACCTTCTGGTGGCGCCGCTGCAGCGAGCAGTCGCGCTCGCCGAGATGGATGGCGCCGCCGCGGCCGTCGCCGAGAATCTGGATCTCGATGTGGCGCGGCTTCTGCAGGTATTTCTCCAGATAGACCGAGGCGTCGCCGAACGCCGACTTGGCCTCGTTGGCCGCGGTCGAGAGCGCGAGCGCGAGATCGGCCTCGGTGTGGGCGACCTTCATGCCGCGCCCGCCGCCGCCGGCCGCCGCCTTCACCAGCACCGGGAAGCCGATCTCCTTGGCGATCGCCATGGCGTCGTCGTCCGCCGTCACCGCGCCGTCGGAGCCGGGCACCACCGGAATGCCGAGGCGCTTGGCGGTCTTCTTGGCTTCGATCTTGTCGCCCATCAGGCGGATGTGCTCGGCCTTCGGTCCGATGAAGCCCAGATTGTGGTCGGCGAGGATCTCGGCGAAGCGCGCGTTCTCGGACAGGAAGCCGTAGCCGGGATGCACGGCGTCGGCGCCGGTGATCTCGCAGGCCGCGAGCAGCGCCGGCACGTTGAGATAGGAATCCTTCGACGGCGGCGGGCCGATGCACACGCTCTCGTCGGCGAGCCGCACATGCATGGCGTCGGCGTCGGCGGTGGAGTGCACCGCGACGGTCGAGATGCCGAGCTCCTTGCAGGCGCGCAGCACGCGAAGCGCGATCTCGCCGCGATTGGCTATGAGGATCTTGTCAAACATCGCAGCGCCTGGTGTTGACGGAAGCTATTCAATGATGACGAGCGGCTCGCCGAATTCGACCGGCTGGCCGTCCTCGATGAGAATCTGGGTCACGGTGCCCGCGCGCGGCGACGGGATCTGGTTCATCGTCTTCATCGCCTCGATGATCAGAAGCGTCTGGCCGGCCGAGACCTTGGTGCCGACTTCAATGAACGGCTTGGCGCCCGGCTCGGGCGCCCAATAGGCGGTGCCGACCATCGGCGAGGGCACGGCGCCCGGGTGCTTGGCAAGGTCGGTCGCAGCCGCGGCCACCGGGACGCCCACGGCGGCCGGCGCGGCAACCGCATTCATGGCAGCGGGCACGGAGGCTGCGATGCTGATATTGCGCGCGACGCGGACGCGCAGACCGGCACGCTCGATCTCGATCTCGGTCAGATTGGTCTCCGCGAGCAGCAGGGCGAGCTCGCGAATGAGCGCGCTGTCGTCGCTCTTGGATTTTGCCGCTGATTTGTCGTCTGGCTGGCGCGCCATGTTGTTTGATCCAAAATCTCTGTCTGATGACGGGGGACGTCAGGAGTGACGATTAAGCCTTTGCCTTGGCATCGGTCTTGGTACCGATCTTGGCACCAATCTTGGTGGCGAGGCCGATGATCGCAAGCCGGTAGCCATCGATGCCGAAGCCGCAGAGCGACGCGAACGCGGCTTTAGCAGTGAACGAGTGGTGCCGGAAGCTCTCGCGGGCGTGGATATTGCTGACATGGACCTCGACGGCGGGAATCTTGACCGCAACCAGCGCGTCATGCAGCGCGATCGAGGTATGGGAGTAACCGCCGGCATTGATGATGATGCCGACCGCCTTGTTGGCGTGGGCCTCATGGATGAAGTCGATCAGTTCACCCTCGCGGTTGGACTGCCGGCAGTCGGCGGCAAGCCCGAACTGGCGTGCGGTGTCCGCGCACAGCTTCTCGACGTCGGCGAGGGTGGCGTGGCCGTAGGTCTCCGGCTCGCGCGTCCCCAGCAGATTGAGGTTCGGGCCGTTCAGCACATAGATCGTTCCGGCAGCAGCCATTCCAGGGGTTCCGGACAAGGGTTCCGACAAGGGGTGAAGTGGGCCGGGTTATAGGTAACAACCGGCCGCAGGGGAAGTGTTTAGGTGAAATCGGAATGTCTTCAACAGCTTCCTGCGCCCTCTCAGGTAGCTGCCGTAACCTACGGAAATTGCTGATTAACCAAATCTCGCGGAAGGCGACTTCCGCCGGCGCTCCCGTGAGCCATCCACTGCCGCGAGGGGCTGTGCCCAGACGCAAAACCCCGCCCCGAAGGGGCGGGGTCGAGAATGGGCGAGGGCCCTTGATGGCGCCCTCGCACCGAGGCCGGCTTAGCCCTCGATAATGTAGACGATCTCGTGGGTCTCCGGCTGCACGATGATGTAGCGGCCGTGGACCAGGATGAACTCGTAACCGCGCCACTGCGGATAGATCGTCACCACCCGCTCCGGCACCGGGTAGAAGCGAACGTCGGCTGGGACGCGGGTGCCGACCGCCACGTTGAAGTTCACGTTGGTGACCTCAGTGACGTGCTCCGACTTGATCGCGGTCGTGATCTGGGTGCGCTTCTCGGCCGGCGGAGCCGCGGTGGCCGACGTTGCCGCGTTGCCAGTCGTGGTCTGCGTGCGGCTGGTGTCGTTGGTCTGCGCGCGGTTGGTGTCGGTCGGGCTCTTGGTCTGAGCGTTCTGGTTGGTCGTGGCGCCGCTCTTGTCGCGGCTGTCGGCGGCGTTGCTGCGATCGCGGCCGTCACGGCTTTCCGCGTTCATCTTGCCGCTCTTGTCATGCTCCTCGGCCTTCATGTTGCCGCTCTTGTCGCGGCCCTCGGCCTTCATGTCTTTGGAGCCCTTGGTCGCGTCGTTCTCGGAGCTCATGCTCTTCGACTTCTGCGTGTTGTCCTGCGCACCCTTGGTGGCGGGGCCGGACTTGTCGGACTCCGCACCCTTCGTGCTCGGAGATTCACCGGTCGTGGAATGCTCGGAACCCTTCATGCCGCCCGTATCACGCTGCATCGTGCCCGATGACGCGTCACCGGACGGTGCGCCGTGTTGCGTGGTCGCGCCAGCGCCGGCCGCCGGCGAATCCTTGCCGGCGCCACCTGCGCCCTGTGCATTCGCAAAGCCGGTGCCGGCGATCAAAGCCGCCGTAGCGACCGAAATCAGAAAGCGGTTAGACATCGTATTCCTCCTCAAGTGAAAGCATTGCCCGCGCCGACAACGGGGGAGGATGTGCGATGTTCCTGTTGATTTGCGGTTCCCCGCGGTTTGTTTGTTGTGTGAATGCGCGATGAACGCGCACGCTTCAACCGCAGGCCCAGTCGAACTCCATGCTCGCAAGATCGAGCTGGCCGTTGCCGCCGCCGAAATTGAAACCGCCGAAATGCTCCTCGATCTCGAGATAGGTCGCGCTGAATTTCGGCGTCCATTGATTCGGAAACATCGTGCCGCCGAGATGGTTGCGGCCGTGCAACCGCTCGAGGCCGCGCGCTTTGCCATCTTCGCCGTACGGCGCGATGTAGTCGCCGAGCGCGCCCTTGTGCAGCAGATGGTCGCGCGGCGGCTTGCCGACATTGGGATCGCCGTCGCGCGGCGCAAGCGCAATGCCGTAGGCGTGGTGCCCGGTCTCGGGGACACGGCCGAACAGGCGGTACCAGTATCTCTTCTCCAGTTCGTCGACGCTGGTGGTGCGGCCGACCTGCGCATCGAACGCCGTGCGTGCCGCGCCCTTCTCGAGCCAGCGCGGTGGCGCATTGGCTTCCAGCAATGGATTGCCAGCCAGCTCCGGCGGCCGGCACAGCGGCCCCATGAACTCGGCATCCGTGAGCCAGATCGCCGCGAAATTGTGGTCGATGATGTCCTTCATCCGAAACTCCATCGGATGACGGTTCTGCCGATAGGCGAAGTACGGCAGCAAATGGCGATCGGCGGGACGCTCGATCGTCTCCGCCGCGAGATATTGCGCGACCGCATCGATCTCGACGGGTTCGTCATATTGCTGGTCGGCGAACATCGCGAGCGCAACATAGGCGTCGCCCTTGGTGCGATATTGCACGGGAATGCGCAGCGTGAAGCAGTGCTGCATCGGAAAGCCGTCATGTGGACTGAGCGGCCATTGCTCGGTGCGAATGCCTGGCGGCAGGCCGTAGCACCAGCCGTGATCGTGTTCGGTGCCGCGCGGCGGCGCCGTCTTCAGCAGCGTGAGGTCGTAGCCAAGGGTTGGTCGAGCAAGAGTTGGTGGAGCAAGGGTTGGCGGGGCCAAGGGCATCGCGCGGCCTTCGTTGTTGGTGACGGCCCTTGGTTGCGGCGAGCGCCGAGGTGGTTCGGTGCCGGCAATAAAAAAAATCCGGCTGCCTGGCAGCCGGATTTCGTTGAGCGAATGAGCGTCGGCGAAAGCGCGATCAGCAGGTCGCCTTGCCGCAGCGGGCGATGCCGATCTTCTCCTTGAGATTGTCGACGCCGACGGCGCCGATCACGACCTGCTTGCCGATCACGTAGCTCGGCGTGCCGTTCATGCCCATGGATTCGGCGAGGCGGAAGTTCTCCTCGATGGTCGCCTTCACTTCGGGGCTTGCCATGTCCTTCTCGAGCTTGGTCATGTCGAGGCCGACCTCCTTGGCAACCGCCAGCGCGCGCGCCTTGTCGGCGGCACCGCGGCCGCCCAATAGCTTCTGGTGGAAGTCGAGATACTTCTTGCCGGTCGGATCCTGCATGCGCACGGCGACCGCGACCTGCGCGGCCTCGACCGAGCCCTGGCTCAGCACCGGGAATTCCTTCAGCACGACCTTCAGCTTCGGATCCGCCTTCATCAGGTCCATCATGT
This sequence comes from Bradyrhizobium sp. 26S5, assembly GCF_036923295.1. Taxonomy (NCBI): domain Bacteria; kingdom Pseudomonadati; phylum Pseudomonadota; class Alphaproteobacteria; order Hyphomicrobiales; family Nitrobacteraceae; genus Bradyrhizobium; species Bradyrhizobium sp. 26S5. Next base: position 4,509,419 of record NZ_CP145948.1, read on the forward strand.
CGGACATCGCGCGCTTGCAGTAGCCGCAATTGTAATCGAAGAACTCGACGAAGGTGACGTCGCCGTCCTTGTTGCCGAGGAAGACGCCGCGCGGCGAGTTGAAGATGGTGTCGGCGTTCTTGGCGACGCTCTGTTCATGCTTCTCGGCTTCGGCGGCGGCCTGCCGCTTGCTCAGCTCGTTCATCGCCTCCTCGAGCACCTCGGGGTGCGCGATCAGATAGTTGCGCACGATGGTCTCGATGTCGCCGCGCTGGGTGTCGTTGAAGCTCTGCGCGGACGCCGACAGCGGCGCGGCACAGATGCCGAGCGCGAGCAGGGCAGGGGCAAGAAAACGAAGCGCTGGCATGACAAAATCCTTGTTCGAGGTGGCCCAAAATGCGGCGGGGCCGTGAGCCGGTTTCGGTGATCGTTGTATCGAACTACGGTTTATTTCTAGTTGTTTTTCTGACCCGGCATGGGCTTGGCGCTCACAATGTCGTCAGCTTTGACCCAGCCGGGCGTGCCGATCGCGAACCGCGTCTTGGCGCGCGACGCCAGCTCGCGGGCGGTCTTGTTGTCGCCGCGGAGGTAGGCTGCCTGTGCCGAGGCGAGGTCGGCCTGGGCATAGTCGCCCTTGCGGCCATAGGCCATCGCGAGCTGGGTATAGCCGAGCGGCGCCTCGGGCTCGCGCGCCACCGCGGCGCGCAGCATGTTGATCGCATCGTCGGTGTAGGCCTTGTTGTCCGAAGCAACCAGGGCCTGACCGAGCAGCATCTCGATCAGCGGTGAGCTGCCGGAGAGTTGCACCGCGCGGCGCAGCGGCGCGATCGCCTCACTGGGCCGGCCGCCTTCGAGCAGCGCCTGACCGCGCAATTCGTAGAAATAGGGATTGTTCGGCTGCACCTGGATCAAGCCGTCGATCTGCGCGATCGCCGAACGCAGATCGCCGTGCAGATAGGTCGTGATCGCGCGCGCATAGCGCGCCGGCAGGCTGGTGTTGGACAGCGGATAGCGGCGGTAGACCGTGTCCTGCCGCTCCATGAAGCCCGAGATCTTGGCGCGCATCATGTCGTGACGCAGCTGCAGCGCCGGATCGTCCTTCTTGTCCCAATAGGGGCTCGAGCGCGCCAGTTCCTCCAGCGCCGAGACGCGATCGACCGGCATCGGGTGCGATTGCAGATAGGGGTCGGCACCACGCGAGGCGAACAGGCTCTCATCGGTGAAGCGCTTGAACGTCTCGTACATGCCCCGGGCCGACTGGCCGGTCGCGGTCAGGAATCTGACGCCGGCGCGGTCGGCGTTTTCTTCCTGCTGGCGCTGATAGGACAGCAGCGTGCGCTGAATGACCGACTGCGGCGCCGAGATCGCGGCGGCACCGGCGCTGGAGAGGCCGCTGCCACCGCCGCCGCCCGCTGCACCTGCGGCCAGCGCGCCGACGCCGAGCAGCATCGCAATGATCATCTGGGTCTGCGCCTGCGCCAGCTGCTCGCGCATTTTGGCGAGATGGCCGCCGGCCAGATGGCCGGTCTCATGCGCCAGCACGCCGATGATCTGGTTCGGCGTCTCCGATTGCAGCAGCGCGCCGTAATTGACGAAGATGCGGCGGCCGTCGGCGACGAAGGCGTTGAACGAGCTTTCGTTGATGATCACGATCTGGATGTTCTGCTTCTCCAGACCGGCGGCGCGCAGGATCGGCCGCGTATATTCGCGCAGCAGCTGCTCGGACTCGGTGTCGCGCAGCACCGGCGGGCCCTTCTGCTGGGCCCGCGCAGGGACGGCGGGACCAATCGCGAGCGCGACCGCAGTCAGCAATGCGGTCAGCTTGGATGCAGTCGGCTGGAAGGTTCTGGTGCGAAGCGCGAGGCGAAACAGCATGGGCGATCTATCGGCGATGGCTGGCCGCGCCGGGGCGAAGCCCGGTTCCGGGCCCGACCGGATCAGGCGCGTGGCGCAGTCTGTTGTTTTTGCAGTTCTTCTTCACGCGAACCGGGTATGCACTTGGCCTATTCACTTGGCCTGAAAACGTTATAAGGAGCCACCGAATGCGGCCAGTCTGGGGCGGTAGAAGGTGCGGGAACCTGAATTCGGCAGCGGCCGTGCAATAGCAGAAATCCATGCGTGAAGCGACAGCGAGAGACCGTGTGAGCAGCCTTTTGACAGCGTCCGGCCGGAGCGATGTTCCGCCGTTCATGGTGATGGACGTGATGGCGGCCGCCGCGCGAATCGAGGCGGCGGGCGGCCATGTCATCCACATGGAGGTGGGGCAGCCCGCCGAGGGTGCGCCGAAGCCGGCGATCGCCGCCGCGCAGGCCGCGCTCGCCGGCGGGCGGATCGACTACACCTCCGCGCTCGGCATCCCCTCGCTGCGCGCGCGCATCGCCCGGCATTACCGCGACACGTATGGCTGCGCGATTGCGCCCGACCGGATCATCGTTACCACCGGCTCGTCGGGCGGATTCATCCTGGCGTTTCTTGCGATGTTCGAGCCGGGCGACCGGGTTGCGGTCACCGTGCCGGGCTATCCGCCGTACCGGCACATCCTGACCGCGCTCGGCTGCGAGCCGGTGCTGATCGAAACCTCCGGCGACACCCGCCATGCGCTGACCGGGGAGGCGCTGCTCGCCGCCCATCGCAAGGCGCCGCTGAAGGGCGTGCTGGTCGGCAGTCCCGCCAACCCGACCGGCACCATGATGTCGCGAGAGGCGCTGTCGAGCCTGATGGCGGCCGCCGACAGCGCCGGCATCCGCTTCATCTCCGACGAGATCTATCACGGCCTCGACTACGCATTTCCGGCGGTGACGGCCGCGGAGCTGTCGCCGAACGCGCTGGTGATCAACTCGTTCTCGAAATACTTCTGCATGACCGGCTGGCGCGTCGGCTGGATGGTGGTGCCCGACGTGCTGGTGCGGCCGATCGAACGGCTGCAGCAGAACCTGTCGATCTCGGTGCCGACCTTGTCGCAGATCGCTGCCGAAGCGGCCTTCGAAGGCCGCGAAGAGATGGAGGCGATCAAGCGCGGCTATCAGGAAAACCGCCGCATCCTGATCGAGGGCCTGCCGAAGGCCGGGCTGACCAAATTCCTGCCCGCCGACGGCGCGTTCTATCTCTATGCCGACGTCTCCGACTTCACCTCCGACAGTTTCGCCTTCGCCAGCGAGATGCTGGAGAAGGCGCATGTCGCGGCGACCCCCGGCGTCGACTTCGATCCGATCCACGGCCGCGCCTTCATCCGTTTTTCCTATGCGCGCTCGGCGGCGGAGATGCAGGAAGCGGTTGCGCGGATCGCGCGTTGGCTTAAATAGCCCGCAAACTTCAAGAGCCTTCCGGAGTTCGTCTTGTCAGCCAGATCGGTCTTGCAGCCCGGCGCCATGATTTCGGCTGCGCGGTGCGCGGCAGATCGTCGCGGATAAGCGGCAGCGCACACACAGTTTCCAGTTTGACTTCAACCGCCAAGTTGATCTTGGCTATTTCCGCCATTTCTGAGGGGGAGTGACACATGGCAACGACAACCGTTGCCACGGCTGCGCCGGCGAGCGCCGGCAAGCCGTGGTACAAGATTCTCTATGTCCAGGTCCTGATCGCGATCGTGCTCGGCGCGCTGGTCGGCGCGTTCTGGCCGAGCCTTGCCACCAACGAGTGGATCAAGGCGCTCGGCGACGGCTTCATCAAGCTGATCAAGATGGTGATCGCGCCGATCATCTTCTGCACCGTGGTGTCGGGCATTGCCCATATCCAGGATGCCAAGAAGGTCGGCCGCATCGGCGTCAAGGCGCTGGTCTATTTCGAGGTGGTCTCGACCTTCGCGCTGGTGCTCGGCTTGCTGGTTGGCAATCTGGTCAGGCCGGGCGCAGGCTTTGGCAATGCGGCGGCGAACGCGCAGGCGGTTGCCGGCTATGCCAAGCAGGCGGAGGCGCAGAAGAGCGTCGACTTCGTGCTGCATATCATTCCGGACACCGTGGTGGGCGCATTCGCGCAGGGCGAGATCCTGCAGGTGCTGCTGTTCTCGGTGCTGTTCGGCTTCGCGCTCATGGGGCTGGGCGAGCGCGGCCACACCATCCGCTCGTTCATCGACGACGCCGCGCATGCGGTGTTCGGCGTGATCTCGATCGTGATGCGGGCGGCGCCGATCGGCGCGTTCGGCGCGATGGCCTTCACCATCGGCAAGTTCGGCACCGGCGCCATCCTCAACCTGATGGGGCTGATCGCGACGTTCTATCTGACCGCGGCGCTGTTCGTGTTCGTGGTGCTCGGCTTCATCGCGCGGACCGCCGGGTTCTCCATCTTCAAGTTCCTGGCCTATATCAAGGACGAGCTGTTGATCGTGCTCGGCACCTCGTCGTCCGAAAGCGCGCTGCCGTCATTGATGGAGAAGCTCGAACGGCTCGGCTGCTCGAAGTCGGTCGTCGGCCTCGTGGTGCCCACGGGCTACTCGTTCAACCTCGACGGCACCAACATCTACATGACGCTGGCGACGTTGTTCATCGCGCAGGCGCTCGGCTTCGATCTCAGCTTCGGCCAGCAGCTCACGATCCTGATCGTGGCGATGCTGACCTCGAAGGGCGCCTCCGGCATCACCGGCGCGGGCTTCATCACGCTGGCGGCGACGCTGGCGGTGGTCGATCCGCGGCTGGTGCCGGGCATGGCGATCGTGCTCGGCATCGACAAGTTCATGAGCGAGTGCCGCGCGCTGACCAATCTGTGCGGCAACGGCGTCGCCTGCGTGATCGTCGCCTGGTGGGAGGGCGAGCTTGACCGCGACAAGCTCAACGCCAACCTCGCCCGGCAGATCGATCCGACCGACCTGGAGACCGCGCTGACAACCGATTAATTCGCGTCCGGAATCAGAACCGGTCAAGCCGATACGGCGAGGTGTTCACCGAGGATGCCTCGCCGTTCATCGTTTCGGCCAGCACGCGCGCCGTCGCCGGGCCGAGCGTAAAACCCTGATGGCCGTGGCCGAAATTCACCCACAGCCCGCGATGGCGCGGCGCTGGCCCGAGCACCGGCAGCATGTCGGTGGTGCAGGGGCGGGTGCCGAACCAGGGCTCGGGCTCGACGCGGCTGCCGATCTCGAGCAATTGCCGCGCCGCAGCTTCGGCGTGGCCAAGCTGGATCGGCGTGGCCGGCGCGTCCGGACTGGTCAGCTCCGCGCCGGTGGTGATGCGGATTCCCTTCGCCATCGGCGCCATCGCGTAGCCATTCGCGGTATCGACGAGCGGTAGGTCGAGCGATCGGCCGCCCTGGTAATGCATATGGTAGCCGCGCTTGCGCACCAGCGGGATCCGGTAGCCGAACTTGCGTAGCAATTGCGGTGACCACGGCCCGAGCGTGACCACGACGTGGGCGGCATCGATCCGGCCGCCATCGGTGTCGACCGACCAGCCGGACGCGGTCTCGGTCAGCGTCTGCGCGTCACCGCGCAGCAGCGTGCCGCCGAGGCGTTCGAACAATCCGGCATAGGCCGAGACGAGACCGCCGGGGTCCGACACGGTCCACGGCTCGAGCCAGTGAATGGCGCCGGGCAGGTCGTCGCGCAGCAGAGGCTCCGCCCTGGCGAGCTCGCCGCCATCAAGCACGCGAAACTTCACGCCGAAGTCGCGCTGGTTCTCTTCGGCGACTGCGATCGCTTGCTCCAGCGCTGCCGGGTCGCGATGCAGCAGGCGATAGCCGGCGCGGCGGATCAGATTGTCGGCATGCGCCTCGCGGATCAGCGTGTCGTGCTCGGCAGTGGCGTGGGCGATCAGGCGCGCCCAGGCGATGGTGGCCTCGCGGTGCCGCTCGGGCGTCGAGTTCCACCAGTAGCGCAGCAGCGGACCCGCGTGCTGCGGCAGCGACGCCAGCCGATAGCGTACGTCGTTGGTGCGTCCCATCGCGATCCGGGCGAGTGTGGCGGGATCGCGCGGCATCGGATAGGGCCGCACGGCCTCGCTTTGAATGATCCCGGCGTTGCCGTAGCTGGTTTCGCGGCCCGGTTCCTTGCGGTCGACGAGCGTAACCGCCCAGCCGCGCCGCTGCAGATGCAGCGCCGTGCTGACGCCCACCATGCCGCCGCCAAGAACGATCGCGCTTTGCATTGGAATCCGTCTCCGTCAGGCTCCGTCACGCCGGCGCCTGACGAACGGTTTGCCTGTCCAATAAAAACGCCCGGCGTGAACCGGGCGTTTTGACTTCCAGGGAGCGCTAGTTGCCTCCGCCGCCGAAGCGGCGCGACCACCAGCCCTTGCGGGTCGGAGCCTCGGCCGTAGCGGCCGGCGCCGCCTCCTGGGCAACGGCTGCGGGCTCAGGGGCAGCTTCCTCAGCTGGGCTCTGAGCCAGCGCGTGCGCTGGTGTTTCAGGCTGCGGGCTCGACGCGAAGCTGACCTTTTCGCGCACCGTCGAACGGCGCCGCTGCGCGCGGTCGCTTTCGGCGGCCGTGTCGTCGGCGGCCGCGGCAGCAGCCTCCGGCGCGGGCGTGGCAACGGCCTCGACAGGTGCAGCCTCGATCGGCTGCCATTCCTGCGGCTGGGCGAACAGCTCGGGCTGCGCGAGCGTGGGGGCCGGCTCCGCGTCATGACTATCGAAATCGGCGACCGCGTCGGCGGCTTCCGGCGCTGCGGCAGGGCTCAGCTCGTCGGCGATCGATCCCGCGAGACCGTCATCCGGTCCGCTGCCGCGCCGGCGGCGGCCGCCACGACGTCCGCGGCGGCGCGGGCGGCGATCGCCGTTGCCGGCCTCACTTGCGGACTGGTCATCGCGGGCCGCGCCCTGCGCTTCGTCGCCTTCGTCCTCGTCGCCTTCGGCATCCTGCGCGGCAACCGCCTCGGTGCCTTCGGGCAGGACATGCATCAGATCGCCGTCCTCGCGCGGCTGCGGAGCGCCCTCGCGCGCTTCGTTGGCACCACCGCGGCCGCGGCGCCGGCGGCGGCGCTTGCGGCGCTGACCGTCACCTTCGCCCTCGGCGGCAGAGGCTTCCTCGCCGGCGGCCTGCTCGTCGGCAAGGCCTTCGGTCTCGTCGGTCTCGACCTCGTATTCGAACAGCTCTTCCTCGTCATCGGCCTCATCGGCCTGGGCCGGCGCGGCGGCGGCTTGCGCAGCCAGCAGCGCCTTGGCGGCCTCGAGCGTATGCACCTGCTCGCCGCGATCGATGATGTAGGATTGCTGGCCGTGCACCGTGGCGTCCGCCACGATCGACAGCGAGACCCGGAAGGAGTCTTCGAGGTCGCGCAGATGGCCGCGCTTGTGGTTGAGCACGTAGAGCGCGACGTCGGTACGGGTGCGGACCACCAGATTGTGGGTCGCGCCCTTCATCAGGATTTCCTCGATGCCGCGCAAGAGCTGCAGCGCCACCGACGAGACCGAACGGACGTGACCGCTTCCGCCGCATTGCGGGCAGGGCTCGGTCGAGCTTTCGAGCACGCTGGCGCGGATGCGCTGGCGCGACATTTCCAGCAGGCCGAAATGCGAGATGCGGCCGACCTGGATCCGCGCACGGTCCTGGCGCAGGCAGTCGGACAGCTTGCGCTCGACCGCGCGGTTATTGCGCTTCTCGTCCATGTCGATGAAGTCGATGACGATCAGGCCGGCGAGATCGCGCAGACGCAATTGACGCGCGACTTCTTCCGCCGCTTCCAGATTGGTCTTGAGCGCGGTGTCCTCGATATGGTGCTCGCGCGTGGCGCGGCCGGAGTTGACGTCGATCGAGACCAGCGCCTCGGTCTGGTTGATGACGATGTAGCCGCCGGAGCGCAGTTGCACGGTCGGCGAGAACATCGCGTCGAGTTGGCTTTCGACGCCCATGCGCGAGAACAGCGGTTGGCCGTCGCGATACTGCTTCACGGCGCGCACATTGGCCGGCATCAGCATCTTCATGAAATCGCGCGCTTCGCGGTAGCCGGCTTCGCCCGCCACCTGGATCTCGTCGATCTCCTTGTTGTAGAGGTCGCGCAGCGAGCGCTTGATCAGCGAGCCTTCCTCGTAGACCAGCGTCGGCGCCTGCGACTTCAGCGTCAGGTCGCGCACCGTTTCCCACATCCGGATCAGGTACTCGAAGTCGCGCTTGATCTCCGGCTTGCTGCGGGAGGCGCCGGCGGTGCGCAGGATGATCCCCATGCCCTCGGGCACGTCGAGATCCTGCACCACTTCCTTGAGCCGCGAGCGGTCCTGCGCGGAGGTGATCTTGCGGCTGATGCCGCCGCCGCGCGCGGTGTTGGGCATCAGCACGGCATAGCGACCGGCGAGCGACAGATAGGTGGTCAGCGCGGCGCCCTTGTTGCCGCGCTCTTCCTTGACGACCTGCACCAGCATCACCTGCCGGCGCTTGATCACTTCCTGGATCTTGTACTGGCGGCGCGGGCGGAACGCGCGCTCCGGAACCTCCTCGAGCACATCGTCGCCGCCGACGGACTCGACGACATCCTCTTCCTCGCCTTCCTCGCCGTCGTCCTCGTCATCATCTTCGCCGGCCTCGTCGCCGTGCCGGGCCTCGGACGCGGTCACATCCGCCAACGGGGCGTATTCGGCGCCCGCGTGCTCATCCGCGGTGGGGTGAACTTCGTCCGCAGCGATATGCGGAGCGTCGTCGGCATGCGCGGCGTTCTCTTCGACCTGTTCCTGATGGGCCCGGTCAGGCTCATGATTGACTTCGACCGTCTCGACGGCCTCAGGCGCGGCAGACGCTACCGAGGCTTCGACCGCCGCGACCACGGGGTCGGACTCGGCGGCCGGCGCCTCGCTCACTGCCGGGGCGTGGTCGTGATCGTGCGCATGATCGTGGTCGTGGTGGTCGTGGTCATGATCGTCGTGACCATGAGCATCGTGATGCTCGTGATCATGGTGGTGATGCTCATGGTCCTCGTGACGGGCATGATCATGCGCATCATGCTCGTGACCTTGGTAGGCGACCACGCCATGATCGTGATGCCCGGCATCATGTTCATGATGCGCGGCATCGACGGGGTGCTCGTGAGCCTCAATGGCCGGCTGCGCCTGCGCGTCGCCAGCGCCCTCGATCACCTCGCTCTGGACGCGCTCGCCATGGCCGCGGCGACGGGCGTTGCGGTGGCGCGACCGGCGGCGATGGCCGCGGTTCTCGTGCTCTTCCTCGGCCTCGCGATGGGCGCGTTCGTCGGCTTCGATCAGCGCCTGACGGTCGGCGACCGGAATCTGGTAGTAGTCGGGATGGATTTCGCTGAAGGCCAGGAAGCCGTGCCGATTGCCGCCATACTCGATGAAGGCGGCCTGCAGCGACGGCTCTACGCGCGTGACCTTGGCGAGGTAAATGTTGCCGCGCAGCTGCTTGCGCTGGGCGGTCTCGAAATCAAACTCTTCGACGCGATTGCCACGGACCACGACGACCCGGGTCTCTTCCGGGTGGGTGGCATCGATCAACATCTTGTTGGGCATTTTGGAGCTCTTGGCGGCGGCGGGCGCGGATCATGGCGCGCGCAAATAGCGCCGCCCGGTGACGCGACGGTCCACCTGATTCGGGGGTGAGGGGAAGGCCAAAACGCGTCTCGCGGCGCAGCGCCGGACGGGAACCCACCGGGATGATGCGACGGGCGAAGCTTTCACCTCGCGTCAGCGCGATCATTCGGGGGATCCTGGTCGGCAATACAGTCTGGCGCATTAAGCGTCGGCCCGTCTAAACATGTTGGCGGCGAGAAATACCGCCGTATCTTTTGCTGAAGACCCCGCCTGGCGCCGAAGCGCCTGCCGGCCATCGCATATCGAGGCCCCAAGGGACCGGATAATCAGTTATGCCGTGTCTCAAACCGTCCCTCTGGCGAGGGAGTGTGCCTGGGACCGGACGCCGCTCGGGCTCGAATCCGCCACTCCATGTCAGCCGCGCGCGGCGCTGGCTGGGGAGGGACCGGAAAAACACGGCGGGATCTTCGATCTGGAAGGTTCCACCGCTGCACCGGGAGGCTGAACGCGACACAACCGGGAGTACTAGCCGTCAGCACCCCGTACATACGTGGATTGACCGCCGCGTGCAAGGGAAGCGTCACGCCGCCGCAACACTCGGTTCTTTTCGCCTGGGCGTCATTAGGGTGCGATTAACCGTCCGGTTCTAATGCGGTAAGAAGCAGTCGGGAGGCTCCGAATCGGGTGGCGAGCCGTGCAAATCACCTTGTTTTTCTGGGATGCGGGCTATTGTGCACCGCAGCATTGGTGTTTGCCGTAGCCAGCGCTCCGAGCGCCGCCGAGGGACCGCAGGGCGGCGCGTCTACCCCCGCCGCGAGCGCCCCGGCCGCGAATGCCCCGAATTTCCCGGTCGCGTCCGGCGCCAGGCTCGCCGGCGACGACAAGCAGACCCGATTCATCCTCGACCTCGACCGCAAGATCGAGTTTCGCGCCTTTCCGCTGGCCGACCCTTACCGGGTCGTCGTCGACATCCCGCAGGTCAATTTCCAGCTCGCGGCCGGCACCGGCTCGGCGGGGCGGGGACTGGTGAAGGCATTCCGCTACGGGCTCGTGATGCCGGGCGGCTCCCGAATCGTGTTCGACCTGGCCGGGCCGGTGAAGATCGCCAATTCCTACGTGCTCGATGCCGCCAATGGCCAGCCGCCGCGGCTGGTGCTGGACTTCGAAGCGGTCGACCGCACCGCGTTCGTGCAGTCGCTTGCGCCGGAGAGCCGGCCCGAACTGAAGCCGGCGATTTCCGATGCCAACACCAGCAGCAACACCGTCACGGTTCCGCCGATCACGACAGCGGTGCTGCCGCCGGTCGCGGTCACCGATCCCCGTCCATTGATCGTGATCGATCCCGGTCACGGCGGTATCGACAACGGCACCCAGTCCGGCGGCGAGACGGAGAAGAATCTGGTGCTGGGCTTTGGCCTTGCCCTGCGCGACCGGATCGAGAAGTCGGGCAAGTATCGGGTGGTTATGACCCGGTCCGACGACACCTTCATTCCGCTGAATGACCGGGTGAAGATCGCCCGAACCCAGTCGGCGGCGCTGTTTGTCTCGATTCATGCCGACGCGCTGCCGCGCCGCGAAGGCGATGCCCAGGGCGCCACGATCTACACGGTGTCGGACAAGGCTTCCGACGCCGAGGCCGAACGGCTTGCCGAGGCGGAAAACAAGGCCGATGCCATCGCCGGCGTGAACCTGACGGACGAGCCGACCGAGGTCGCCGACATCCTGATCGACCTCGCGCAACGCGAAACCAAGACCTTCTCCAACCGCTTCGCCCGTCTCCTGATGGACGAGATGAAGACCTCGGTGCGGATGCACAAGCATCCGCTCAAATCGGCCGGTTTCCGGGTGCTGAAGGCCCCCGACGTGCCGTCCGTGCTGGTCGAGATCGGCTACGTCTCCAACAAGGGCGACCTCGAGCACCTGGTCTCCGAGAGCTGGCGGAACAAGGCCGTTGGCGCGATGGCCCAGGCGATCGACGCGTTCTTCGCCAAACGGCTGGCAACCGCCGGACCGGCAAAGTGAAATTGGCCGCCTGAAAAGGCCGCTCCGTTGCCGGGAGGCCCTAGTTTGGCCACAGCGGCGACGGTATAGACAATGGGCCGCAGGCCCGCAGAATCGACCATATTGTCCGGCGGCTCTTGTATATTCGCGCGCGCAAGGCGGCTCGCTGGGCCAAGGCTTCGTTGTGTAAGGCCTCGTTGTTTGAGCCTTCGTTGTGCGAGGCTTTGTTGTGTGAGGCTTTCGCACTTTTGGACAGGCGCTCCCGACGACTGAGCGCCGGAGGGTAGGAACGGGACGTCGATAATGCGCCTGCTCGTGCGGTTCATGGGTTTCTTGTTCGCCGCTGGAACCGTTGTGTTCCTGGTTGGTGTCGCCGCCGTCGCCGGCGCGATCTGGCATTTCTCCAAGGATCTGCCCGACTACTCGCAGCTCCAGGATTACGAGCCGCCGGTGATGACCCGCGTGCATGCCTCCGACGGCGCGCTGCTCGGCGAATACTCCAAGGAGCGCCGGCTCTATCTGCCGATCCAGGCGGTGCCGAAGCTCGTGATCAACGCGTTCCTCGCCGCCGAGGACAAGAACTTCTACGAGCACGGCGGCATCGACTATCAGGGCATGGCGCGCGCCGCCGTTCTCTATGCGCAGAACTACGGCTCGAACCGCCGCCCGCAGGGTGCCTCGACCATCACCCAGCAGGTCGCGAAGAACTTCCTGCTCACCAACGAAGTGTCGTTCGCCCGCAAGATCAAGGAAGCCTTGCTGGCGATGCGCATTGAGCGCGCCTATTCCAAGGACCGCATCCTCGAACTTTATCTCAACGAAATCTATCTCGGGCTCGGCGCCTACGGCATCGCGGCGGCGTCGCTGGTCTATTTCGACAAGTCGGTCAACGAGCTGACGATCGCGGAGGCGTCCTATCTCGCCGCGCTGCCGAAGGCACCGGCTGCATTGCATCCCGTGCGCAACCGCGATCGCGCGATCGAGCGCCGCAACTATGTGATCGATCGCCTGCTCGAGAACGGCTGGATCAAGCAGGCCGACGCCGACAAGGCGCGCAAGGACCCGCTCGTCGTCACCAGCCGTTCCAACGGCGCGCATATCTTCGCCGGCGAATATTTCGCCGAGGAGGTCCGCCGCGACATCTTCGAGCGCTACGGCGAAAAGAAACTCTACGAGGGCGGGCTGTCGGTCCGCACCACGCTGGATCCCAAGATCCAGGTGATGGCGCGCAAGACCATGGTGGCGGGTCTCGTCAATTACGATGAGGCGCAGGGCTGGCGCGGTGCGCTCCACAAGCTCGATGTGTCGGGCGACTGGGGCGTCAAGCTTGCCGACGTCAAATCGCTCTCCGACATCTCGCCATGGCGGATGGCCGTGGTGCTGGAGACCAGTGACCAGTCGGCGCGGATCGGCTTCCAGCCGGGCCGCGAGCTCGGTGGCGCGGTCAGCAAGGAGCGGCAGACCGGCATCATCACGATGGATGGGGTGCGCTGGGCCAAGGCCAAGGGCAAGGCGCCGACGGCGGTTTCGCAGGTGCTGCAGCCGGGCGACGTGATCTATGCCGATCCGCTGGTGACCAAGGAGGGCACGGCGGTCGAAGGCCAGTACCGCCTGCGGCAATTGCCCGAAGTCTCCGGCGCGATGGTGGCGATGGATCCGTGGACCGGCCGCGTGCTCGCGATGGTCGGCGGCTTCTCGTTCGACCAGAGCCAGTTCAACCGCGCGACGCAGGCCTACCGGCAGCCCGGATCGTCGTTCAAGCCCATCGTGTACTCGTCGGCGCTGGACAACGGCTACACGCCGTCGACCACCGTGATCGATGCGCCGATCGAGATCGATCAGGGGCAGGGCGGGGGCGTGTGGCGTCCGGAGAACTATTCGACCGGCAAGTATTATGGGCCGACCACGCTGCGCAACGCGCTGCAGCGCTCGCTCAACACCGTGACGGTGCGGCTCGCGCAGGACATCGGCATGCCGCTGGTCGGCGAATACGCCAAGCGGTTCGGCGTCTATGACGAATTGCCGAACTATCTGTCGTATGCGCTGGGTGCCGGTGAAACGACCGTCATGCGCATGGTTACCGCGTATTCGATGTTCGCCAATGGCGGCCGTCGGGTGAAGCCGACGCTGATCGATCGCATCCAGGACCGCTACGGCCACACCATCTTCAAGCACGACACCCGCGAATGCCGCGGCTGCGACTCGCCCGCTGGCTGGAAGAGCCAGCCCGAGCCGCAGCTCGTCGACCGCCGCGAGCAGGTGCTCGATCCGATGACCGCCTACCAGATCACCGAGATGATGGAAGGCGTGGTCCAGCGCGGCACCGCCACCGTCGTCAAGGAGGTCGGCAAGCCGATCGCCGGCAAGACCGGCACCACCAACGACGAGAAGGACGTCTGGTTCGTCGGCTTCTCGCCGGATCTCGCGGTCGGCGTCTATATGGGCTACGACAAGCCGCGCAATCTGGGCCGCGCAGCCACCGGCGGCCACGTCGCGGCACCAATCGCCCGCGACTTCCTCAAGCTTGCGCTCGCCGACAAGCCGCCGACGCCGTTCAAGGTTCCCGCCGGCATCAAGCTGATCCGCGTCGACGCCAAGTCCGGCATGCGGGCCGGCCCCGGCGATAGCGGCAACACCATCCTCGAGGCCTTCAAGCCGGGCACCGCGCCGCCGGACAACTACTCGGTCATCGGTGTCGCCGATGCCGACGGCCGTGGCCCCGGTCCCGGCCCCCAGCCGTCGCAGAGTGGTGGACAGCCGGATGGCGGCTTCTTCATGCGTCCGGGAACCGGCGGGCTGTATTAATCGGCTTCGTGCCCAAATCGCGGGGATAACCCGATTGCGCTTTGCCGCGCCGGCCGCTACATCCCCGGCAAGCTTTTTTGCCAACACCTGAAAGACCATGCGCGCGGAAATCGAACGCCTTGTTGAAGAGATCAAGCAGTCAGTCGGGCTGCTGAGGAGGCATCTTTGACGTCGATCAATCGACGGCACGCCTCGCTGAGCTGAACAAGCTCGCAGAAGACCCCAATCTCTGGAACGATCCCCAGAAGGCCCAGCGGCTGATGCAGGAGCGGACCTCATTGGAGGACGCGCTGTCTGGAATCGGCAAGGTCGAGCGCGAGCTCGAGGATCAGGTCGGCATGATTGAGCTTGGCGAGGCCGAGAACGATGCGGCCGTGGTCGCCGAGGCCGAGAAGGCGCTCAAGGACCTCAAGAAGGAGGTCGCCCGGCGCGAGCTCGAGGCGCTGCTCTCGGGCGAGGCTGACAAGTTCGATTCCTATCTCGAAGTTCATGCCGGCGCAGGCGGCACCGAGAGCCAGGACTGGGCGCAGATGCTGCTGCGCATGTACACGCGATGGGCGGAGAAGCACGGTTTCAAGATCGAGTTTCTCGAGGAGTCGCAGGGCGAAGAGGCCGGCATCAAGTCCGCCACCATCCAGATCTCCGGCCACAATGCCTACGGCTGGCTGAAGACCGAGGCCGGCGTGCATCGCCTAGTGCGGATCTCGCCGTTCGACTCGAATGCGCGGCGACACACCTCGTTCTCGTCGGTGCAGATTTTCCCCGTGATCGACGACAGCATCAAGATCGAGATCAAGGAGTCCGATGTCCGCACCGACACGATGCGGTCGGGCGGCGCCGGCGGCCAGCACGTCAACAAGACCGAGTCGGCGGTGCGCCTGACGCACATCCCGACCGGCATCGCGGTGGTCTGCCAGGCCGGCCGCTCCCAGCACAAGAACCGGGCGCAGGCCTGGGACATGTTGCGCGCGCGGCTCTACGAGATGGAGCTGAAGAAGCGCGAGGAGCAGGCCGCCGCCGATCAGGCCGCCAAGACCGATATCGGCTGGGGTCACCAGATCCGCTCCTACGTGCTGCAGCCCTACCAGATGGTGAAGGATTTGCGCACCGGCGTGCAGACCTCCGACACCTCGGGCGTGCTCGACGGCGATCTCGATGAATTCATGGCGGCGACGCTGGCGCAGCGGGCCTTCGGCACCGGGCCCGGCTCCGTCGAGGATGTGGATTAGCCCATGCCGCGCGTCGCTTTCATCGGATTGGGACGCATGGGCCATGGGATGGCTGGCCGTTACCTCGATGCCGGCTTCACGGTCGCGGTGTGGAACCGCAGCAAGGCCAAGGCCGAGGATTTGATCGCGCGCGGCGCGCAGTGGGCGACCTCGCCGGAAGATGCCGCGATCGATGCCGATGCCGTCGTGACCATGGTCGCCGACGACGAGGCATCGCGCGCAGTCTGGCTGACCAAGGACGGCGCCGCCGCCACCATGAAGGCCGGCACGCTCGCGATCGAATGCTCCACGGTCTCCTACCAGCACACGCTCGACATGGCGCACGAGTTGCGCAGCCGCGGCCTGATCTACATCGATTGTCCCGTCACCGGCCTACCGGAAGCGGCGGCTGCCGGCAAGCTGACGCTGCTGGTGGGTGCTGATCCCGCCGATCTCGAGCGGGCGCATCCGTTCCTCACTCCGATCGGCAGCACGATCCGTCATTTCGGCGCGGTCGGCACCGGCACCGTGTTCAAGCTGATCAACAATCTGATCGGCGCAGTGCAGATCGCGAGCCTTGCCGAGGGCATTGCGATCGCCGAGCAGGCCGGTCTCGACATGCAGCTGGTGGCGGAGGCGCTCGCGACCGGCGCGATCGCGAGCCCGCAGGTGATCCGCCACTCCAGGCGGATGATCGACCGCAACTTCTCCGGCGCGTCCTTCACCGCGGCGCTGCGCCACAAGGATGCCGATTACGCCGTGCGGCTGGCCGAAGCGCTGCTGCCCGGCGTGCCGGTGAGCCGCGCCGCGCTGGCCGCCTATGACAAGGCCAAGGCCCATGCGCCCGATGCCGACGAAGGCCAGATGATCGAGATCGTGTCGCGGCCGAAATAGGCCGGGCCGCCATTCACGGAAATCGGGTGGGAATATTCGCAAGCCTGCGCTAGTCACCTGTTCGAGTGCAGCTGAGTGCCCGACATGCCTTCCACCGACAACCGCATTGATAGCCGCGACTGGGGGCTGCTGGGTCTGCTGTCGGTGCTCTGGGGTGGCTCGTTCTTCTTTAACGGCGTGATCCTGCGCGAATTGCCGCCGCTGACCCTGGTGCTGCTGCGCGTGGTGCTCGGCACAGTCCTGCTGCTGCCGCTGCTGCGGGCCGCGAAGATCGAATGGCCGCGCGGCGTGTCCGGATGGGCGCCGTTTGTCGCGATGGGGCTGTTCAACAATGTGCTGCCGTTCTCGCTGATCGTGTTCGGGCAGACCTACATTCCGAGTGGCCTCGCCTCGATCCTCAATGCGACGACGCCGCTGTTTGCGGTGGTCGTGATGGCGGCCGCCGGCGAAGAGCGGCTGCAGGCGCGCCGCGTCGCGGGCGTGGTGGTCGGCCTGATCGGGGTCGCGATCCTGCATGGCGATGCGCTCGGCTTCGAGAGCCGGCAGGGCATCGGCATCCTGCTGTGCCTCGCCGGCGCCTTCAGCTACGGCATTGCGGCGCTGGTCGGGCGGCGGCTGCCACAGCGGGTGCCGCCACTGGGCACGGCGACGTTCCAGATGATCGCATCGGCCGCGATGATGGCGCCCGTTGCCGGTGTGGTGGAGCGGCCGTGGCTGCTGCCGATGCCGCATCCGGCCACATGGCTCGCCGTGCTCGGGCTCGCGGCGCTGTCGACGGCGCTGGCCTACATCGTGTTCTTTAAGATCCTGCAGCGCTCCGGCGCGACCAATGTGATGCTGGTGACGTTGCTCATCCCGGTGACCGCGATGCTGCTCGGCACGCTCGTGCTCGGCGAGCCGGTCGCGCCGCGCGAGGTGATCGGCGCGCTCGTGATCGCCAGCGCGCTGCTCCTGATCGACGGGCGCGTGCTGGGCTGGTTCAGCCGCGCGCCTGCTTCCACGCCGCATACCAGCCGGTGAAGCGTCCACTGTCGCGTTCGCCGCCGTGCCAGGCCGCATAGGTGGTGCCGTCGTCGGCGACCAGCACCACGGCATCGAGCCCCCTGGAGCGGCGCAGCGTGTCGATCGCCTGCGCCGGCGTCTGCGCGATGGGGCCTGCGACGTTGAACGAGGTGTTGACCGACATCTCGACGCCGATATGGCGGCCGAGCGCCTTCAGATAGGCATAGGTGAGGGGATCGTCGGTCTCGCGCACGATCTGGATGCGGCCGGTGCCGTCGGCATGCACCACCGCCGGAATTTTCTCACGCGCCTCCGGCTTCGAATGCGCGGTCAGCACCATGTAATTATAGGCGTTGTAGTCGCCGTCGGACGCGCCGTCTTCGAGCTCGAAATAGTCGCGCGCGGCCTGCAGCGTCGCCATCGGTGCTAGCGGCCGGATCGCCTCGCGATATTTGACGCGCTCGTTGAGCCGCTCGCGCACATGCGGGTCGCAGGGGTTGGCGAGGATCGAGCGATGGCCGAGCGCGCGCGGGCCGGTTTCGGCCGCGCCCTGGTAGATCGCGATCACGCCGCCTTGCGCCACCATGCTCGCCATCAGATCCGCGATCGCGTCGCGGCCTTGCGGCGTCGAGACGTTGCCGATCTCCATCGAGGCGACGTCGTCGTTCCTGAGCACCGTCGTGATATCGGCGTTCGAGGGCGGCAGCCCGCAATAGAATGCGTGCGACAGCGGCGCGCCGCGCGGAGCGCCCGCCATATGGGCGAACAGCCAGGCGGCGCCGATTGGCACGCCGGGATCGCCGGGCACTGGCGGCACCCACATGTGCAGCCGCGTCTTGCGCCCCTGCGCGCGCTCGAACCAGGCTTCGTCGAAATGCTCGAGCAGACGCATGTTGCCGAGCGCGTTCAGCGCCACGCCGCCGGTCAGCACCAGGCGGTCGGTACCGGTGATGCGCAAGAGATGATCAATGACATGGATCATCGCGTCCTCGAACACCAATTGCGTCGCGGCGGCCTTGTCGAGCCAGTCCTTGGTGTCGGGGCGATGATTGATGTCCTCGACGCGCAACACGGCGTCGGGATTCCAGATCTGGTCGGGGCGCAGCGGCGGGCCCAGGATGTCGATCAGCGGCTGATGATAGGGATTGTCGGCGGGATCGGCATACCAGTTGGCCATCGCGCGATTGAGCCGCACGGTGCCGCCCGGCCCAAGCTGCAGCACCGCCTTCAGCCGACGGTAATACGGATTGGTGGCGCGGTTCATGTCGCCCCAGGCAGCGGCGCCCATGTAGCGGCCCTCGCTGGACAGCCAGGTCCAGCCGCCCTGGCTCGACGAGATTACGGTGTAGAAGGCGCCGAGCGAGTCGAACAGGCTCTCGTTGCAATAGAGCTGCTTCATCTCGCCGTTCTCGGCGGCATAGAGCGAGATCGAGCCGACATCGCCGGTGCCGTCAAGCACCGCGATCGCAACCCGCTCGCGCGCATCTGCGAACGGCGAGGCCGTGAACGAGTACCAGGCGTGATTGTCGTGATGCGGCATGCAGATCAGCGGCAACTGCTCGCCGAGCCCGTACATCCGGCCGAGCCGGCGTGACAGCCGCCGCACCTGATCCAGCTGCCGCAGATTGATCGCGGGCGCGATCGGGGCGCGAAGCAATTTGAGGCTTGCCGGCGCTTCCTCCAGCGAGGTGCGGATCAGCATCGCCAGCAGCGCGGGATAGTCCCATGTCGTGACGAAGGCGGCGATGTCGCCGATATCGCGGCCCATGCGCTGCAGCACCTTGCGCATGTCGTCGAGCGCATGCTGCGGAAACTCGTTGGTGTGCTTGTTGCCGGAGAAGCGCTCTTCCTCGTTGTTGACGATCAGCCGCGGTCCGTCCTTCTGGGTGACCTCGACCAGCGCAACACCGGTGTTGTGCGTGCCGGGGCAGGCGAGACCCGCGATGTAGATGGTCTCGCCGCGCTGCAGCCGCTCGCGGATCGAGGCGATCGTGCGCTGCGCGAACTCGCCGTTGGCCTTGTGCAGGCCACGCTTCGCCAGCACAGATTCACCGAGGCGGCGCGTGAGCTCATAGCCCGCGACCGCAACACGCGGATGCCGCGGACCGGTACGAATGTCCGGTTTACGCAATCAGAACGCCTCGACTCGTGAGCCCCAGATCGACCTTCAATCACAAATAGCGCCAGGCAACAATGCCGTTTCGCCCAACGGAAATACCCGGCGCTTGCCAGCACATGCGTCTCTTGCGAGACTTGCCGCCAAAACCAACGACAAAAATCGGGGAGAAAACGATGCCGGCTCGTCTCGGATATATTGGCGCAATCGCGGCGTTCGCAAGTGCCGCACTGATCGCGACCTCGGCCACGGCGCAGAAGAAATACGATCCCGGCGCGAGTGATGGCGAAATCAAGATCGGCAACATCATGCCATATAGCGGCCCGGCGTCGTCCTATGGTGTGATCGGCAAGACCGAGGCCGCGTTCTTCAACATGATCAACGACCAGGGCGGCATCAACGGCCGCAAGATCGACTTCATCAGCTATGACGACGCCTATTCGCCGCCGAAGGCGATCGAGCAGGCGCGCAAGCTGGTCGAGAGCGACGAGGTGCTCTTGATCTTCCAGCCGCTCGGCACGCCGTCCAATTCGGCGATCATGAAGTACATGAATGCCAAGAAGGTGCCGCAATTGTTCGTCGCCTCCGGCGGCACCAAGTTCGGCGATCCCAGGAACTTCCCCTGGACGATGGGCTTTCAGCCCAACTACCAGAGCGAGGGACGCATCTACGCGAAATACATTCGCGACAATTTCCCGAACAGCAAGATCGCGGTGTTCTGGCAGAACGACGATGCCGGCAAGGATCAGTTCAAGGGCCTGAAGGACGGGCTCGGCGACAAGATCGGCATGATCATCGCCGACAAGTCCTACGAGGTCTCCGATCCCTCGATCGATTCGCAGATCGTCGCGCTGCACGATTCCGGCGCCGACATCTTCTTCTCCTGGGCGGCGCCGAAGGGATCGGCGCAGGCGATCCGCAAGGTCGGCTGGAAGCCAAAGTTCTTCCTCGCCAACACCGCGACCACGGTCGCCTCGGTGCTGAAGCCTGCGGGGCTCGAATATTCCAAGGGCATCATCTCGACCCAATACCTGAAGGATCCGACCGATCCAACTTGGGACAAGGACCCCGCGGTCGTGAAGTGGCGCGGCTTCATGGACAAATACTATCCCGAGGGGGACAAGGCCAATTTCAACAGCGTCTATGGCTATGTGCAGTCGGAGGCCATGGTGCAGGTGCTGAAGCAGTGCGGCGACAATCTCACGCGCGAGAACGTCATGAAGCAGGCGGCCAGTCTGAAGAACTTCCACTCCGATCTGATGCTGCCGGGCATCATGGTCAACACCTCGCCGGACGACTACTACCCGATCGAGCAGATGCAACTGATGCGGTTCAACGGCGAGACCTGGGAGCTGTTCGGCGACGTGATCACGGGCGAGGTCGGGCACGACGCGACGCGGTAGGATCGCATTTTTCGATACTCCCGTCATTGCGAGCGAAGTGAAGCAATCCGTCGCGCCGCAAGTGGAGGCTTGGGTTGCTTCGTCGCTTCGCTCCTCGCAATGACAGGGAAGTTTCGGATTGAACTGAGGCAGCAAATTCTCGGTGTCATCACCCGCGAATGCGGTGATCCAGTATCCCAGAGGCCGCAGTGTTTGAGCCGAGAGACCGCGGCGTACTGGATCGCCCGGTCGAGCCGGGCGATGACAGCGTGGGTGGGGACGCAGCTTCGCATTCTCGCGACATGGTCGTCCGAGCTTTGCTCTTCGTTTCGCCCTCTCTCGAAGAGAGGGCGCAGGGAAAGCCGGGTGCCGATCGCACCCATGGGCTCCGAGCAAAAGGTAGAAAGCTCGGGGGTAGGACCACAGGTGTAACCGGAGACGCCGGCTTTCCCTGCGCGATCGTTTCACGGCTTACTTCGTGCTCTCCCCGGCGAGACTTGGCTTTTTTGTCACCGCCTCTGCGAAGATGCTTCGCATCTCGCGGGGGCCCGCTGGGTCGTTCTGTCGCATCTCTCGAAACGGGCCGACGGGCGCAGCCGCTTGTGCTCAGCTCAAACGTCCCAGGTTGGGTGGCACAAATCATCGCATCAAGTCTGCGACAGAAATCAGTACTCAGCTTTACTCAGAGCCGGGATCGTCGGCGACGGCGCACTGCACACGATCGCTGGCGCCTCAGCGCCGGCGCAGAACGTACACTCCGGCATAATCGCACTCTTCAAATCCTGGCGGCGTGGCCGCCTGTTCAAATAGCTCGGCAGATATGCGATTGATATCGTGCCGGTGCTGAGGTGGGTTAGGCGTGACGTATGCCGCCTGATAGACGCGAGACATGTAGAGATAAAACCCGATGGATTCGAACGCGACGATCTCGAAATCCTTGGAGACGAAGTCCTCGAAGGATTTCTTGCTGATTAGACGATTGTACTCGACGACGGTAACTGCCTGCAGCCCGGCCTTTTGGCGATATCGATTTAGAGCTTCCCAACCCTCTGTCCAACCTTCGCTCAACAGGTAAAGTCCACCCGGCTTCACGACGCTGGCGATTTGATTGATCGCCTGCTTCTGCAGGTCCCAGGTCGGCAGGTTGATCAGGCAGCGAATGGTAACAGCTATGTCCGCTTGACCGAACTGGCGCGTGACAGGTTCAAGGTTCAGGACATCCGCTTGAGCAAAGCGGAGATTTTCGAGCCCCTGGCGCTGTGCCATGTCATTTGCGGCTTCGACAAAGGCAGGAATATAGTCGAAGCCCAATACCTCGCGTGCCTTCCTGGCGAACCGGGCGCTCGAGTGGCCATCGCCTGCGCCGATATCAAAAACCGTCGATCCGGTGGCCAGCCATCTTTCGATGGAAGCTTCAACCACCGTCTGCAGATACGGGTCGCGCGCGGTCGGACGTAGGCCGTCGGCATCCACCGGCTTTTCGGCCGCAGTCCGCCAGTAGTTTTCGATATCCGAAAGCGTAGGGGCCATTATGTGCTTTCCTTGCTCCTGACGACGTCATTGTCATGGATTCGGCTGGGACATCTCGCTTGGCAATGTAACTCTCGCCGCCAGGTTTTTCATTGCCTCGGGAGTCGCCAATCTTGATGCTGCCGGATCTGTCGAGAATGACATTTGGGTCAATCTATGTACGTTTGCTACCGCGTTGCCGCGTCGCTCGGGGAGATCGCCGATAGACATGCGACGATTATCTAAGGGTCTTCTTTTCCGCCTGGAGCGTTTTGATGGCTGCTTTCAACTCGTCAACAAGTCCCATCTGGAACTCCTCAGCTAATTCTGGGTAGTCACTACCACCACCCCCCCAGCCGAGCAACCCGAGCCGCCGTTGGCGGAGGCGGTCTCTTCATCGGAGAACTCATTGTGACTTCTGGAATATTTGCCGCTGCCGGTTGGATTTTGCCGCAGCCCGCGTGCTCGCCGGTCCGGCCACCGTTCTCGTCGGATTCAATTCGTTCCGGCGGCTACCGTTTCAATGCGACGACCTCTGCCGCGGCACCTTTCGGCAAAATCTTCTCCGGCTGCCGCGCCCGCAGCGCCATGCCGCCGGCGACGCCGACGCCGATCACATACATCCAGCCTTCGTGAAAATCGGACAGATGCGAGTTGAGCAGCGAACTCGTGATGTTCTGCACGACGACGGCAAGCCCGATCCAGGTCACGAGATCGCGGCTGACGAGATCGCGGCCGGTGAACAGGCGGATGTGGCTGGTCCACATGGCATAGAGCAACAAGATGCCAATCAGCCCCCACTGGATCCCGACATTGAAGGTCTGGTTGTGCGGATTGTTGATCACCTCGGCCTGCAGGCCGGTCTGGCCGGCGGCATCCTGCGTGAACGTGTGCTTGATCGCGCCGGTGCCGTGCCCGAGCCACGGCGCCCCGGCGATGAATTTCACCGACTTCCGCCAATAGGTCAGCCGCTGCGCGGTGGAGGCGATGCCGGAGGTGTCGTGCGCGCGATACTCGATGCCGACATCGGCGATACGTTGGCGCAGATAGGGGGATGTGGTCCAGACCAAAAGGCTTGCTGCGGCGACAGCGGCGAACAAGAGCCGCGTGGCGCGTCGTGACAAATGCAGCGAGGCGAACAGGATCAGGAGCACCGGTATGTAGACCAGCGCGGTCCGTGCCGAGACGACATAGAACATGTTGGCGAGGAACAGCAGGATCAGCGCGAGGCAGCCTGCCGCGATGCGCCATTGCCGGGCCTGCAGCGCCGTCAATGCCGGCAGCGCCAGCGCGAAGGCGCACAGCGCGAATTCCTGGCTCTGGTCGACATAGTTCTTGACCGGCACGCCTGCGGACGCGGTGTGCGCGAGCTTGAGCTGCGGCAACGCCAGCACGATCCAGGACAGGATCATCATCAGCGTGCACGAGGCCAGAAAGGCGATGAAGACCCAGAGCCCGCGCTGCGAGCGCTGGAAGTAGCCGAGCAGGAACGGCAGCAGCAGCAGCTTGCTGAGCGGCTTGATGCCGTGCAGCCGTTCGGTCCAGTCGGCCTCCGACCAGGCCAGGCCGACCAGCGCGAGCGCGACCAATGCGATCGGCAACGCAAAGGACGGCCGTGCGAGATCGAGAACGAATTGCTCCCAGTCGATGGTCGGGAGCACCGCGACAAGCCACAGCAGCATGAAGACGGCGAGCGCGGTCGTCGACCAGGGCAGCGACGCCGCGGCCAGCGCGATCATTGTATCGGTGGCGCGGAGGTAGGCGACCGAGCCGGACCAGGCGCGGACACGGTCGCGCCATCGCATCGGCGGTTCGATGGCAAGACCAATGGCGTCGGAATCGGTGGTCATGACCGGTCACACGCCGTGTGCGGTCGCGCTGTGGAATGTAACCATCGCGGCGGACAGCGCCGCGGCGGCGGCCGCGATTTCGGGGGCAGCCCGATGGGACAGCAGGTCGCGCGCCTGGGTATGATGGCCGAAGCGCTCGGCGAGCTCGGTCCGGCGCTCGCGGATCCGCTCGCGCCATTGCACCTGCTGCGCCAGAACGCGCCGCACCGAGGCGCAGATCGATTCGGTCGAGAACGGATCGAAATAGTCTGCAAGCTCGCCCGCGACCTCGCGGAACACGGCAATATCGGAGCACAGTACGGGGGTATTCGCCGCAAATGCCTCGATGATCGGGACGCCGAAGCCTTCAGCGAGGCTCGGCATGATCAGGCCATGCGCGCCCGCGATCAGCGCCGCCTTCTCGTGCTCATCGACATAGCCGGAGAAGCGGACGTTTTTCGGCTGGTTGCGCGCCTGATTGGCGCGGCCGGCATAGCCGATCACGATGAGATCAGCCTCCGGCAGCTTGCGGAAAGCGCGGATGACGGCCGCGAGGTTCTTGCGCGGCTCATTCGAGACGATGACGACGAAGCTCGGCCGTGCCGGGACGGTGGTTGGCACCGGCGCAAGCGGGGCTTCCGCCACGTCGAAACGGGTCCGCGGATAGACCACCCGCGCCGGAATGTGCGCATATTGCGGGAGCAGGGCGCGGAAGCGGTTCATGCTGTAGTTCGAGACGAAGGCGAGCTCGTCGGCCTGATGCACGCTGGTGAAAAGGCGCGACAGGAACAGGCGGGTCGCGATGTCATCCAGCTTGAGATCGGTGATCGGCAACAGGTCGTGGACCACGCAGATCACCTTGGCGTTCGGGTGGCGCCTGATCGCGACCCGGGTCGGGGTGTCGATGAGAATGACGTCATAGTCGCGCGCATCGACCCGCGGCGGGGGCAGCCGAGTCAGGGCCGAGGTGTCCTGATAGCTGTAGAAGCCGGGCTCGAGCAGGAAATCGCCGAACAATTCGAGATGGCGCAAATCGGTCGGAATGTATTCGAGGCCCTCGGTCCGGTTCTCGATCAGCTTGACGCTGGTCGGCAGCAGACGAACCGAGCGCAGGAAGGCGATGATGAATTCAAGCGAGGTCGCCGCCTTGAGCTTGTGCTTGAACCAGTCGACGGTGCGGCGCAGGCCGCCGCGCATCATCGGCGAGTTCATGTCGGTTTCATCGAGGAAACGATAGAGCGCGAGCAGCTCGATCAGCCGCGAGTCCTCGGGCAGCAGGCGCGTCCGCTGCTGCCTGCGGCGCAGCTTCCGGTAGCGGCGCGTGGTCTCCACCACGAGCGTCAATTGATGTCCATCGCCGGCGAGCGAGCGGATCAATTCGCGCGTGAAGTGGAAGATACCGCGCTTGTGGTTGGGTTCGCCAAGCGCCTCGCTGACGACCAGGATCTTTGTCATGCGCTGATTTCTCTGAGCTCGAGGTGATGCGGGACGGGAGCATCCAGCGCAACGGTGCTGGCGATGCGGCCGTGATCGAGATTGATGATGCTGGTGCAGGTGCGGCGCAGCAGCGCATGGTCGTGCGAGGCGATGATCACGATCGCCGCGGTCTCGACCATCTTGCGCAGCCGCTGCTCCGCCTTGGCCGAGAAATTCTCGTCGACCACGCTGAGCCATTCGTCGAGCAGCAGGATGTCGGCGGGAAAGGCGGTGGCGGTCGCGAACAGCACGCGCATCAGCATGCCCGAGGAGAACATGCGCAGCAGCAGCCGCCGCATGCGTTCCTCCAGTTCGGTGAAGGCCCAGATGTCGTCGAGGATCGCCGGTGTCGGCTTGCGTCCCGATATCCGCAGCAGCAGGTTGATATTGTCGGCGGCGACGAAATCGAGATTGACGCCGGCCCCTAAGCCCAGCAGCGGCACGATGTTGCCGGAAATCTCGACCCGGCCGCTGGTCGCCGGAAAGACCCCGGCGATCAGCCGCAACAGCGTCGACTTGCCGGAGCCATTCGGCCCGGCAAGGCCGATGCGTGCGCCCGCTTTCGCGTCGATCGAGATGTTGTCGATCGCGCGGATGGTGCGCATCTCGCTGCCCTGGCGGAACAGCCGCCCGAGCACGCGGCGCTTCAGCGAGAAGTCGTAGGCGCCGTACAGCGGATAGTCGAGGCAGACGTCGCGGAGCTGGATGCTTGCCATGCCTAGATCCAGAACGCCGCTTTGCGCAGATGGGCGACGGTGACGGTCGCGGCGACCGCGAGCACGGCGAGGCAGGCCAGCACGTAGATCACGCTGGTCGTCGCGACATGACCTGTTATCAGCGGGTCGCGCCAGATCGCGAACAGATGCGTCAGCGGATTGAGCCGCATCACCGTGGAGCCGCGATCGATCATCTCCTCTGTCCAGATGATCGGCGAGGCCAGGAATGCCAGGGTCAGCGAGGATTCGATGATCGGCTTGATGTCGCGATAACGTGTTGCCAGCGCGCCGAGCACGAGGCTCAGGGCCAGCGTGCAGACGACGAAGAGGGCAAGGCCGGGCAGGGCGGCGATGGCGCCGCCGACATCGCGGGGTGTCAGCGCGAGCCAGAGGATCAGCGGCACGACCGCGTTGTGGGCCGCGAACAGCGCCTGCCGGAAGGTACATTGCAGCAGGAAGACCACCGGCGGCAGCGCGCGATCCTTGATTAGGCTGGCCGAGTTCTGCAGCGCGGTGGTGGCGTCGAGCACGACGCTGTTGAGAAAGGTCCAGGCGGTGAGGCTCGCCGCGAGCATCGGCAGCCGCGCCAGCGCGCTCGCGTTGGAGAGATGGCCGATGACCGAGCCGAGCACGGCGACCATGATGGCCATCTGGATCGACATCCAGAAGGGTCCAAGGAGGGAGCGGACGTAGCGATGGCGCACGTCGGACCAGGCCAGTGCTGCCGCGATCTGGACCGCCCCGACGAGACCGGCCGTTTGGGGACGCGAGGCTGGGGCTGGTGAACCTGCGTCCTTTGCGGTGGCCTCGTCGGTAACGACCTTGCGGTACACTGTCTCGACTCCCTCCTTGAAGGCTGTGGTTGAGTATTTCGTCATGGCGCGATGGCGCGCGGCCTGACCCATGCGGCGGCGCCGCTCGGGATCGTTGATCAAGGTCTCGATGGCGTCGGCGAGCGCCGTGGGATCGCCCGGCGGCACCGTGATGGCCTCGAGGCCGTGGCGGGCGACATGCGGAACGCCGGTGTCGAGCGCGGTGTTGACGATGGGGCGGCTCGCGGCCATCGCCTCGAGCTGCACCAGCCCGAAGGTCTCCGCATTGGTCACCGACGGCATCACGAAGACGTCGGCGATGCGCATCAGCTTGACGCGTTCGCTCTCGGACACCGAACCGAGCAGGCGGACGCGGTCCTGCAGGCCGTAGTCGCGGATCAACTGCTCCAGATTCTCGCGCTCGCGGCCCTCGCCGACGATCCAGACTTCGAAATTGCGGGCATGCGCCGCACGCACCAGCACGTCAAAACCCTTGTAGGGTACCAGCCGTCCGCAGGCGAGCACCAGGCGGCCGCGGACGTTGACGTCATCCGGCCGGGCCGCCGGCCGGTCATATTTCGCAACATCCACACCAAATGGAACGGCGTGGCATTTGTCGGAAAATACCTGCAGCAGCGGCGTGGTCTCGAGCAGCACTGGATCGGAGACGATGATCGCGGCGGCGCGACGCAGCGTCCGCCGCATCAACGGTTCGACGAGGAAGCGCAGAGCCGCGTGCGAGACGATGTCGGCGTGCCAGTGCACCACCAGCGGACGCGCGCGGCCGAGCCCGAGCGCAAACACGAGGTCGGCGAGCGGGAAGGGGGCGTGCAACGCCAGCAAATCGTGCTCGCCGATGCGGCGCCACAGCCGCCACGGATAGGTCGGCGCGGCCGGCAGCGACAGCACGTCGCCGAACGAGTGCACGCGCTCGACGGCGACGTCGTTGACCACGATCTGCCGCTCGCCGCCGGAGCGCGAGCAGACCAATACCGCGGCGTTGAAGGTGTCCTTCAGGCCGGCGCAGATGTCGCGGATCACCGTTAGCGTGCCGCCGAACAGGTCGGGGTAGTAGACCTTGAAGATGTGCAGCACCGAGGGGCGCCGGACCGGCGCGTTGACAACAATCATGGGCGGCTCGATCCGGATCATGCTGCGAACAGGGCGACGACGAACGGCAGCGCTAGCGCGGTGAAGAACACCAGCGAGCGCAGCAGCGCCGGAAACACCGGCTCGATCGGGCCGCAGGGCACCTGCGGCGTGAAGCGGAGTGTGGTGGTGGCGAACCGACCGGATTCGCGGGCCGAACGGAGAGACATTGCGCCGGATTCCCTGCTGGATGGATTCTGGATACGTGGGAAAATTTCACACGTCAATGACGTCGGACTAAAATGTGGGATTATGTCCCACGTGTGGCGGTGGATAACTTTTTGGAGAAGGGGAGACGCGACCGCGTGACTTCACGCGCCACGACGGCGCGAGCTGAGCGAAATGACGAGGAAATGAGCAGAGCTATCGCGTGCCGCAGGCGAGCGCCGATCGTCATGCCCGGGCACGACGATCAGGGAGCAGGCGTCAGGCCGGCTCGGCCGTGCTGCGTGCGGCGGATGGCTGCAACTGGCGGCGGATGGCGGCGATGTCGAAATGGATCCGCTCGGGCGGCATTGCGGCGGCGGGCCGCTGCAGATCCTGTTCGATCACGACGCGCTTGCCGCCATCCGATGTCAGCGCGATCGAGATCGACTGCGCCCGCGGCTCGGCGGAGAGGCCGGCATGCGCGCGGCAGGCATATTCGCCGGCACGCAAGGCGCCGAAACCGAAGGCGAGCAGGCGGCCATAGATGTACAGCGCCACCAGGTCGGTTTCGTCGAAGCGGCGCGGCGAGCCGGGCACAACACCCGGCAGGCAGGGATAGCCGCCCGCCATCACCGTCGCCACGAACTCCTCGTAGGGAACCTGGGCGATCCGGCAGGCTTCCGCGATCGCAAGGTCGAATCGGGCAGGCGTCATGGAGCGGTCCGTAGCGATGGCGCAACGTCACGCACCGTGACGTCAGCGCCCGCAAGCGCGCATTGTGTCCGGGGGTGACTTTATTTCCCATAAGTGGGAAAATGTCACACGTCAAGGGCGGTGGGATTGTGTCCCACGCGGCGGACGGCTAAAACTTGGGCATGAATGCCAAAGTCCCTAAGCCGAAGCCGGCATCGTCAGCGCCGATCGCCGCAGCGAAGCTGCATTCGCCGCTGGCGCGGATGCTGCGTCCGCTGGTCCGGCTTTGCATCCGCGGCGGCATGACATTTCCGGCGCTGACCCAGCTGTTGCGCGAGCTCTACGTCAACGTCGCCGAGCACGACTTTGCGCTCGAAGGCAAGGAGCAGACCGACAGCCGCGTCAGCCTGCTGACCGGCATCCATCGCAAGGAGGTGGCGCGGCTGCGCGGCGCCGGCGCACCGGTCAACGCGGTGCCGGCGACGCTGTCGCGCACCAGCGCGATCATCGCGCGCTGGCTGGCCGCGCCCGAATTCACCGACGCGAAGGGCGACCCGCTGCCGCTGCCGCGCACCGCGGATGGCGGCGCGCCGTCGTTCGAGTCGCTGGTCGAATCGATCACCAAGGACGTGCGGCCGCGCGCGGTGCTGGACGAATGGCTCGACCGCAAGCTCGTCACCATCAACGACGATGGCGAGATCGTGCTGGTCGAGGAGGCGTTCGTCCCGCATGGCGACGACGACCGCAAATGGCACTATCTCGGCCGCAATCTGCACGACCATGTCGCGGCCGCCGAGATGAACGTGTCGTCGGCGACACCGCGCTTCCTCGAACGCGCGGTGCATTATGACGGGCTGTCGGCCAAGCTGGCGAAACGGCTCGAGGGCCGCTCGCGTGAGCTCGCTATGGAGGCGCTGAAGGTCGCCAACCGCGAGGCCAACCGCGCTTTGGCCAAGGACAAGGGCGGCGACTATCGCTGGAATTTCGGCATCTACATCTATCGCGAAGGCCCGGACGGCCCGGTCGATGACGATGCGGACGAGGGCGGCACGTCATGAAGCGCCCGCCCGTCATCTCGCGCCGCGCGCTGCTTGCAGCGTTCTGGCTCGCCGGAACGTCGCTCGCGGGCGCGCAGGGCAAGAAGCGCGGCAGCGACCAGGGCATCGGCGGCACCGGGATCACCGGCTCGGATCAGGGCATCGGCGGCACCGGCATCGTCGGCGTGATCCAGCGTTTCGGCTCAATCTATGTCAACGGCGAGCGGGTCGGCTACGCGGCCGATGTGCCCGTGCGGATCGACGGCGAGGCGGCGAGCGCGAAGGCGCTGCGGATCGGACAGCTCGCGCGCGTGGTGGCGCAGCGCGATGCTGGCGGCACGCTGTCCACCAAACGCATCGATGTGACGAGCGAAGTGACCGGGCCGGTCGAGCAAATGAAACCGGGCGAGCTGACGGTGCTCGGCCAGAAGGTCGCCTGGAACGGCCGCGAGAGCTGGCTGAAGCCGGGCGCGCATGTCGCCGTGTTCGGGCTGCGCCGCACCGACGGCGTCGTCGTCGCGAGCCTGGTGCAGCAGCACAGCGCCGCCGCGACGCATGTCACCGGGCCACTGGAGCGCGACCGCTCCGGGACCTTGCGGATCGGCGATCTCAAGCTGACCGGCGTCAACGCCGCGCTCGCCGGCCAGCGCGTCTATGCCGAGGGCCAGGTCGCGCAGGGCGTGATGCAGGTTGCGCGCAGCCGCGCCGACGACTTCTCCGATCTCACCGGCGCCAACCGGCTCCTGATCGAGGCCTATGTGCGGCGGGTTGGCAACGATCTGCAACTCGGCTCCGGCTTCGTCGCGCGCGATTATTCGCGCTTCTCGCCGGCGGCCGATACGCGCGTGGTCGTCAACGCGCAGCTGTCGGGCACGCGCGAGCTGCGCGTCGAATCGGTGCAGTCGGTCGGCAAGTTCCCGGGCTCCTCGGTGCGGAGCCCCGGCACGCCCGGACGTGGATCCGGTGGCGGCGGACCCGGATCAGGACATGGTCCCGGCGGGCCGGGTGGACCCGGCGGTGGTCCCGGCGGGCCGGGTGGTGGTCCTGGCGGTACTCCCTCTGGTCCGTCCGGTGGACTGCCGCCGGGTGGCGGCGGTCCTGCGCCCAATCCGGCCACGGGTGGATCAACCGGTCCAGAGCCCGGCGGTGGCTTTGGGGCACCCGGCGGCGGACCCTTCGGAGGCGGTGGTGGACCTTTCGGCGGCGGCGGGCCGGGCGGCGGGTTCGGCGGCGGCGGACCGCCGGGCGGCATGGGCGGCGGCCGGCGCTGACGCCACAAACGAGATCGGCGCAAGCGGGGCCGCTTGCGCCGACGTTCAGATCATTGTCGAGCGGCGGAGCTAGCCCGCGCTGAGCCGGACGCCGGCGCGGAGGAATTTCTGCGGATCGACCGCTTCGCCGTCGATGCGGGTTTCATAGTGCAGATGCGGACCGGTGGAGCGGCCGGTCGAGCCGACGGCGCCGATCACCTGGCCGATCTTGACGGTGTCACCGACCTTGACGCCGATCTCGGAGAGATGGCCGTAGCGGGTCGACAGGCCGTTGCCGTGATCGACCTCGACCATGCGGCCATAACCGCCGGCCCAGCCCGCCGACACCACCTTGCCGTTGGCGGTGACGCGCACCGGATCGCCCTGGGCGGCGCGGAAGTCGAGGCCGGTGTGCATCGCCGGCCGGCCGAGGAAGGGATCAGAGCGCACGCCGAAGCCGCTGGTGAACTCGACTTCGCCGACGACCGGCTTGCGATAGGGCACCAGCGCCAGCGTCTGGTTCAGCCGCTGCATCTGGGCGCGGTTGATGTTGATGCGATAGAGCTGGCGCTCAAATGCGCCGGCGTCGGCAGAGAGTTTCACAGGGACAAAGGGCCCGCCCACGCCCGAGCGCGGCGTCGCCGCTTCGAGCTGCGCCATGTTGAGGCCGAGGTCGGAGATCACGCCGCGCATCCGGCGCACCCGCGATTCGATGCCGTCCTCGACCGAAGACAGCGCGGCGACCTGGCGCCGCTCGACCTGGTCAAGCGAGGTCTGCAGACGGACCAGGACGTTGTCGACGCCCTGCGCCTTGGCGAACTGGTTCGGCTGCGCCTTGGCGATCAGCGGCGCGCGCGATTCCAGCCGCGCCTCGCGATCCGGCGGCGCCACGAAGATCACAGTGTCGCTGATCGGCGAGGGTTTTGGCGTGCCGGAGGAGGGCGCCTGCTCGGCGCGGCCCTGCGGCTTGATCGATCCGGTAGAGGTGGCATCGGGCATCGCGCCGAGCGCGGTGGCGCGCGATTCCAGCGTCGACTGCCGCTTCATGATCTGGTCGAGCTTCTGGTCGAACTGCTCCTGGTCGAGCAGCTGGCGACTGGTGGTGCGATCGACCTTGGCGCGCAGCTCGGAGATGCGGTCCTCATAGGCGTATTGCATCTCGGCCTGGCGCGCGATCAGCCGGGTCAGGACGTCGTCACGGAATGCGAAATAGGTCGCGGTCGCGGCCGACCACATGCCGAGCAGGACCACGGTGCCGACCGCGATCCAGAACACGACCGGCCCGAACCGGACCTGCTTGCCGGCATGGACAATGGTGTAGCCCTCGCCGGAGGCCGCCACCGCTGCGGCCGGAGCGGCGTGCTGCGCTGCCGGACGGCGTGCGGGCGTCCGGCCATGGTCCTGCGGATGATGGTGTTTCTGGTATTCCTGGTGATGACCGGACCGGCTCGACATCGGTACTCCCGCGGCCGGTCGGACCAAGCTCCGTACGGCTAATCTGCGGGGGCGATTTGAGCTCGCCATGGTTAATTTTCAGGAAACGGAACCCCTCCGATCAGATCGCTCGGGCGGCCTCCAGTACCGCTTCGGCATGGCCGTCGACCTTCACGTGGCGCCAAATCCGGGCGACTTTTCCGCCGGAATCGACCAAAACCGTGGTGCGAATAATTCCCATGAAGGTCCTGCCATACATGGATTTTTCGCCCCAGGCGCCATACGCCTCCAGCATTTGATGGGCCGGGTCAGAGACGAGCGGCACGGACAGCTGGTGTTTGTTTCGAAATGACTCCTGCGCCTTAACCGTATCGGCGGATATGCCGACCACCTCGGTCCCGCTGGCGTCGAACTCGCTTTTGAGCCGGGTGAAGTCGATCGCTTCCCGGGTGCAGCCGGGGGTGTCGGCGCGGGGATAGAAGAACAGCACCAGCTTCTTGCCGGCGAAATCCTTCAGCGAAACGGTGTCGCCGCCGTCGCGCGGCAGGCTGAAGGCCGGTGCCGCGGCGCCTTCGGCAAGTGTGACGGCGGACGGCTTGGTCACTGACGCGGCCGGCTCACGCTTTAACGGTTTCGATGCGGCCTTGTGCGAGGCTTTGCTTCGAACACCCGTCGCGGTCCTGGTCTTGGTTGTTTTGGCGGCTGCTTTCTTCGCAGCCGTTGTGCGGGTTTTGGTCGCGGACTTCCCAGTGCTTGCGCTTGCGGCGCGCGCAACCTTTGTTGCGACCCGCTTTCCGGTTGTGTTGGAGGATTTCTTGCGCGTTTTCTTGGACATACGCCTTCCTTTCGTCGCTTTCCGGGGCTCAACCATTGAGGTATTGCGGGTCTCATTCGCGGCGGCCGGATTCGCATCGGCCGCTGGGCAAGTTTGATGGCCACGGAGTATGGTGACAAGGAATTCGACGCGTTACCCGTCCGCTTGCTGAATTGGCTTTTGTTTGGATTGTTTGGTCCGTTCTTTTTGGTCCGTTCTTGGGGCCATCGGCGAGTAACATGATTAGGCGAGGATAGGCGGCGATGCCGGCACAGGAGCGCTCGATACGAATCGACGGGCGTCCTGATGGCGGCGATCAGCTTCGCCGTCAGCACCGAGAGGCAATGGCAAGGAACACGTCGCCGCAGGGTCCAAATCCGCGCGCCGGGGCTGACTTCTCGCAATGGGAAGACGCCGCCGCGTGGGACGAGCAGGATGAGGCGGCGGGCCACCGTGCGCGGCAATTGCTGTCGCGTTCCAACGGCAACCTGCATCGCTTCACCGACTTCTGCTCCGGCATGCAGCGCTGGCTGAACGGCGGGCGCTGGATTCGTCGCATCGGACTGGTCCTCGCGGTGCTCGTCGTGATCTTCGCGACCTGCTTCGCCGCGTTGTGGTGGCGGCTCGGTGCCGGTCCAATCAATCTCGACATGGCGACGCCGTGGCTTGCCGCGGCGATCGAGGAAAATATCGGCCACGGCAACACCGTCGAGGTCGGCGGAACCCAGATCGAGCGCGCCGGCCGCGTCAGGATCGCGGTGCGCATCCGCGACATCATCGTGCGCGACCGCGACCATGCGATCGTGGCGAGTGCGCCGAAGGCCGAGGTGCGCTTGTCGGGCACGGCGCTGCTGATGGGGCAGTTGCGGGCGGAGAGCCTCAACCTGGTCGATGCGGAGCTGTCGGTCCGCATTACGCCCGACGGCTATGTGACGGTATCCACCGGCGATACCGCGAAGCCGCTTGCCACCGGCGTTGCCTCCAAGAGGGAGGCGGGCATGCCGCCGACATTCCCGCGTCCGGTGCCCGCCGCACCATCGCCCGCGGTGCCGTCGCCGCCGGTTGCCTCCGAGCCCTCGGCGGCCACCCCGGAATCGGCCCAGAGCGGACTGCTCGCCGGTCTCGACTGGCTCGACAGTCTCAGCCTGACCGGCCTCGACGGCCAGAACCTCAACGAGATCGGCCTGAAGAACGGCAATCTCGTCGTCGACGACCAGCAGCGCGGCAACAAATGGAGTTTTGAGAATATCAGCCTGAGCCTGCGGCGCCCGAGCGGCGGCGGCGTCGCGCTCAGTTTCGGCGAGGAGGGTGCCAAGCCCTGGTCGGTGCGCATGGTGATCGGGCCGCAGACCAACGGCGTGCGCTCGGTCGACATCAAGGCCGACAAGGTCTCCACCAGCAACATCCTGCTCGCGCTCAGGACCAAGGACCTGACCTACACCGCCGACCTGCCGTTATCGGGCGAATTGAAAGGCGAGCTCGGCCGCGACGGCCTGCCGACCTATTTCCGCGGCAAGGTCAATGTCGGAGCCGGCAACATCATCGATACCGATACGCCCGACTACCCGATGCCGGTCGATTCGGCCGAGATGAGCGTCGAATGGGATTCAGGGCGGCGCGTGCTGCTGGCGCCGATCAAGATCGTCTCAGGCGCCAATCGCATCACGCTGCTCGGCCATCTCGAACCACCGAACGACAATGTCACGGACTGGCAGGCCGGTCTGTCGGGCGGCACCATCCTGCTGGCCGACGCCGACAAGAATGAGCCGCCGCTGATCTTCAATCGCATCAACATCGGCTTCCGGTTCGACACCGACAAGAAGCGCGTGCTGCTGACCCAGGCCGACATCTCCAATGGCGAGATCGGCGTCGCCGGCACCGGCAGCATCGATTATTCCGGCGAGCCGCGGTTGCAGCTCGGTTTTGCCGGCACGCCGATGTCGGCCTCCGCCCTGAAGCGGATGTGGCCGGTCATCATCGTGCCCGAGGTGCGCGAATGGGTGCTCGAACGGATCGACCGCGGCACGCTCCAGCGCATCGATGTCGGGGTCAACTCGCCGGTGCACAATCTGTCCCGCAAGGGACCGCCGATTCCGGATGACGGCCTCTCGGTCAACATTGTCGCCTCTGGAGTCACGGTGCGTCCGGTGGACAAGATGCCTGCGGTGCACGATGCGGACCTGAAGGCGAGGGTCACCGGCCGCACCGCGACTGTGACCATCAACCAGGGCATCGCCGACACGCCGGCGGGCCGCAAGATCACGTTGTCGGACTTTACCTTCGAGGTGCCGGACATGGCGCCCAAGCCGTCGCCGTCGAAGGTCAAGTTCCGGGTCGACTGCCCGGTGCCGGCCGCCGCCGAAATCCTGGCATCCGACCGGCTCAGCGATCTCTCCGGTCCGCCGATCGATCCCAACGCCAGCAAGGGCAACGTCACGGCCACGATCAATCTCGGCATGCCCGTGAAGGGCGAGCTGACCAAGGCCGATACGCAATATTCCGTCACCGCCGACATTGCCGGTGTTGCCGTCGACAAGCTGGTGATGAACCAGAAGCTCGAGGCCAATACGCTGAAGGTGATCGCCAGCAACGCCGGCTTCCAGGTCAAGGGCGACGTCAAGATCAACGGACAGGCGGCGTCGCTCGACTACCGCAAGCCGGCCGACGGCGATGCCGACGTCAAGCTGCAGGCGACGCTGGATGACGCGAGCCGCGCACGCCTCGGGCTCGATCTCGGGCCGGCGGTCTCGGGCGCGATCCCGATCAAGCTGAGCGGCAAGATCGGCAGCGGCGACAATCCGACCACCAAGATGGGCGTCGAGGCCGACCTCACCCAGCTCAAGCTCGACAACATCCTGCCGGGTTGGGTCAAGGCGCAGGGCAGGGCCGGCAAGGCGACCTTCAACGTGGTGCCGAAGGGACAATCGACCCGGTTCGAGGACATCTCGATCGAAGGCAGCGGCGTGTCGATCAAGGGCGCGCTCGAGGTCGACCAGAACGGCGACCTGATGAATGCGAACTTCCCGACCTACGCGCCGTCGGAAGGCGACAAGACATCGTTGCGGGCCGATCGCGGTCCCGACGGCGTGATCAAGGTGACGATCCGCGGCGACGTGTTCGACGGCCGCGGCTTCCTGAAATCGGCGATCTCCGGCCGCGACAGCGATCCCAAGAGCAAGGCCAAGACCACCGATTTCGATGCCGATCTGAAACTCGGCGCGGTGGCCGGCTTCAACGGCGAGGCGATGCGCGGCGTCGACGCCAAGATCTCGCGCCGCAACGGGTTCTTCAAGGCGTTCACGCTGGCCGGCAAGGTCGGCGGCCAAGCCACCCCCGTCAGCGTCGACTTGCGGCGCCAGCAGGCACGGGAAGTGATCTATCTGCAAACCGGCGACGCCGGCGCGCTGCTGCGCTTCATCGATACCTATTCCAAGGTGGTCGGCGGTCAGCTGATGCTGGCGTTGGAGCCGCCGACACCGGATCAAGGTCCCAAGGACGGCCTGATCACCATTCGCGACTTCTCGGTGAAGGGTGAATCCCAGCTCGACCGCGCGGTCGCCGGCGGGCCGATCAGCACCCAGAACGGCATCGGGTTCGACGCGCTGCGCGCCGAGTTTACGCGCCAGAGCGGGCAGCTTTCGATCCGCGACGGCGTGGTCAAGGGACCGAGCATCGGCGCCACCATCAAGGGCAGCATCGACTATGTCGGCAATCAGGTGCGGATGAACGGCACCTTCATTCCGATGTACGGGCTGAACAACATGTTCGGGCAGATCCCGTTCTTCGGGATATTCCTCGGCGCCGGCAGCAATGAGGGCCTGATCGGCGTCACCTATGAAGTGGTCGGCACGCCGAACCAGCCGGTGCTGCGCGTCAACCCGATCTCGGCGCTGGCGCCCGGGCTGACGCGGAAGATCTTCGACTTCAATCAATACAATCCGACCGATCTGCCGCCGACGAACAATTAGGGCATGATCCGTTGCAGCCGGCCAAGCTGGATCAGACTTGCAGGACAAGGCCAGCCAGATCATCGATCATTACGAGCGCCACGCGACCGCGTGGGATGCCGACCGGCGCGCGGCCGACTGGAACGACAAGCCGTGGCATGATCGCTTCATCAAGGCGCTGCCTGCCGCGGCTGATGTGCTCGATCTCGGTTGCGGATCGGGTGTCCCGGTCGCCCGGCACATGGCCGAGCGCGGGCTTCGCGTCACCGGCGTCGACGCGTCGCGGACTTTCATTTCGCTGTGCCGTGAACGACTCCCCGAGCATGAATTCGTCGTCGGGGATATGCGGTCGCTGCAGCTTGCCCGTCAATTCGATGGCGTGCTCGCCTGGGACAGCTTTTTCCACCTTACGCCGGAGGACCAGCGCGGGATGTTCGACGTGTTCGCCCGGCACGCCGGCCCATCCGCTGTGCTGATGTTCAACAGCGGGCCGCACCATGGCGAAAGTGTCGGCCGGTATCGCGGCGACCCGCTCTATCACGCGAGCCTAGGGCCGGACGAGTACAGGGCGTTGCTGGACGGCATCGGCTTTGATGTCATTGCCCATGCTATCGAAGATTGGACAAGCGCAGGCGGCCGTACGGTCTGGCTTGCGCAAAGGCGAGTTCACAGAACGGCATAAGAAAACGACGCCCGAATGGATCGGGCGCCGTTGATTTCAAGTTTTCCGCAGACGTCTGATTCAGCGGTCGAAACCGGGCAGGGCGGCGGTGTGCTCCGCGCGGGCGCCGGTCAGCTTGTTGGGGTTGAGGTGGAGTGCGCGCAGGATCGTCGGTGCGACCTGCTTGTTCTCGACCTTCACATCAACCACGGCGCCTTCGAAGCCGGGGTTGGCGACGACCAGCAGGACGTGGGTATCGTCATCAGTGAAGCCGCCATGCTCGGAGACCTTCTTCGAACTGCCGCTGTAGATCGTGCCATGGAGCGGCTGGATGATGATGTCGGGCGTGCGGCCCTGCGCCGGGTTACCGAATTTGTCCTCCAGTTCGTCGCCGGCATAGATCTTCTCGATCCGGGCCTGGTTCAGGAGGACCTTGTCGTTCTCGAGGATGCCGACGGCCTTCGCGGTTTGGGTCCGATCGGCCAGCCAGATCAGCGAGACGTCGTCGGCAGTCTCCTGTGCCACCTTCACACCGCCGGCGGTCAGGAGGTCGACCGGGTCGACGACGTCGGCATGGCCCATCGGCAGCCCCGGATTGGTGCTGCCCTTCAGCATGTGAAGCTGGCCCACGTCGATCGGCGACTGGCCATGCTTCGCACCGACCACAACCAAAGTATTCTTCGTGAGATGCTGCTTGTCGAGCTGATCAAGCATCTGGCCAAGCGAGCTGTCGACGAAGTCGAGCGACAGTTCGAGCTGCGCGCTCGGTGTGCCCTTTGCGTCGGTGTAGCCGTCGGCCGTGACCTTCTGTCCGACGCTGACGGCCTGGAAGTTCATGCCCAGGATCGCCGGCACGCCAACCGTCTTGGTCCCGGTGTGGTCAAGGCCCTTGATCCAGTTCAGGACGGCGGTGACCTTCAGATTGTCATAGTAGCGGGTGTAGACCGGGTTCACGGTCCAATCGTCACTGGCCTGAGGCGTCGGGATCAACTGAGGTGCGGTGGCAAGCACGGTCGTCGAATTGATCTCGGGCGCATAGAGCTCATCGAGGCCCTTGCCGGAGGGGCCGCTGATGATCTCATAGGCCGGGTGCTTGTCCGACCAGGCCGTGCGCAGGCCGGCCTCATGGATGACTTCGATGATCGTCGTGGTGTCGTTCTTCAGGTACGCGTGCGGATAGACCGGCTGGCAGGCGCTGCCGATCTTGCGCAGCGGCAGGTTCGCCGGATTGATGTGGTCGGAATTCGCCGGACCGCCGCCGTCGAGCTTGTTCAGATCGTAATCAAGCGCTTCGAAGTACGTGGCTTCGGTGCCGGGCTTGCCCTGGCAATTGCTTCCGGGCGGATACAGGCTCTGGTCGTAGGTGTCGTCGTAGAAGACGCCGTGCGTCTTCGGCGAGGCGCCGGTCATGAACGCCAGCAGCCCCGGAAAGGAATCCGACGGGCGGGACGTGTGCGCGTTGGTGTAATGGACACCGTGCCTCAGCAGCTTGGCGAAGGCCGATGTCGGGTGACCCTTGACGTAACGCTGCAGGTCGACCTCGTGCATGCCGTCGACGCTGATCAGAAGCACATGTTCGATGGCGCGATGGTCGTCATCGTCGGCGCGTGCGGCCGCGCTGAGCGCGGTCGAACCGAGCAATACTGCAAGCGCGAACTTTCCGAATCTATTCATGATTGACGCCCTCCCTGGAGAAATTGGCGTCCTTGAATACCGCTGCGAACAAGACGGCGATGTGAAACCGGAATGATGATGTCATGACTGTCCGCGTCGAGCGACGCGGACCAGTTCGCGAGAAGAGAATGCGCCAAGACAAGAAATCGAGAGCCCCGATCCGATTCAATCGGAACGGAAGCAGCGCTAGCGCCGCAGCGCCGGCACTACCAGGAACGGGATCAGGCCGAGCACCACATTGACCAGCGCGAAGGCGATCAGCGGATTGTAGCTGTGGGTCCAGTCGTGGATCAGGCCGCCGCCCCATGAGCCGAGGCCGGAGCCGAGGCCGCTGCCGATCATGATGGTGCCGTAGATCGTGCCGACGCGCTCGCCGCGGAAGATTTTCAGCGCGGTCGCCGTGATCAGCGGGCCGCGCGAGCCGATCATGCTGCCGAAGCAGATGATGAAGCCGGTCAGCAGCCAGTAGTTCGGATACCACTGCAGCAGCCAGAGCAGGATGATGCCGAGGATCGAGACGCCGTAGCTGAACAGCACCGACGGGCGGCGGCCGATGATGCCGTCGAGCGTGGAGACGCCGAGCATGCCGACGAACAGCGCGACGCCGGAGAATCCCCAGGCGGTCGCCGCCTGCAGCGGCGGGAAGCCGACATCGATCAAATAGGCGACGATCTGCGCGGTCAGCGCATACATCGCGACCGCCGTGAAGAAGAAGGTGGAGAACAGCGCCCAGAAGGCGTGGTGGCGCATCGCGCCGAGCAGCGTCCAGCCTTCGTCGGCCAGACTGGTCTCTGCTTTCCTGACGATGTGCGGCGAGCCGCCTGCGAGCAGACGCCACGGCAGCAACACCAGCGGCACAAGGAGGCAGAGCGCACCGACGCCGAACGCCTGATAGGCGTCGCGCCAGCCGATCCGGTCGATCAGGACCTGCGACAGCGGCAGCAGCACCAGCAAGCCGGCACCCATGGCCGAATACATCACCGCCATCGCGGTCGGCAGCCGCGGCCCGAACCAGCGGCCGAGCAGGATCGAGTTCGAGACATTGCCGATCAGCGCAGTGCCGAAACCGACGCAGAGGCCGACGCTGAGCTGGAATTGCCAGAGCTGCTGGGCGCGCGACGCGACCAGGAAGGCGCAGCCGAGCAGCGACAGGCCGAGCGCATAGACCACGCGCGGACCCGAGCGGTCGAACAGGCGTCCGACCAGCGGCGCAGCGAGGCCGCTGGCGAGCCAGGCCAGCGAATAGACCGACACCACCGAGGCGCGATCCCAGCCGAAGTTTTCCGAGATCGGTTTCAGGAACACCGTAAAGCTGTCGCTGAGGCCGCGCCCGAGCACCGACAGCACGAAGCACAGCGCCAGCACGTTCAGTGCGACACGCGCCGATTTCGGCTTGGCGAACCTGTCGTCGAGGGGCGTGTTCTGGTCCATCGCAAAGGAGGGAGCGCGCTTTCGGCACGCCCCGCAACCGACAAATGCGAATATGCCTATGCAGGCTTCAGCAGCACGTGCCGCTTCTTGCCGAGCGACAGCTTGACGACGCCTTCCGGCGTCAGGTTGGCCGACGTCAGCAGCATCTTCTCGTCGGTGACGGCGGCATCGTTGATGCGCAGTCCGCCGCCCTTGATCTGCCGGCGCGCTTCGCCGTTCGAGGCGACGAGTTCGGCCTTGACGAAGGCGGCCAGCACGCCGAATCCCGCTTCGAATTCGCCACGCGGAATTTCCACCGTCGGCAAGGTCTCGGCCAGCGCGCCTTCCTCGAAGGTGCGGCGTGCGGTCTCGGCAGCCTCAGCGGCCGCGGCGCGGCCGTGGAGCAGGGCGGTGGCTTCGGTCGCCAGCACCTTCTTGGCCTCGTTGATTTCGCTGCCGCCGAGCGCTGCAAGCTTGTTGATCTCGCTCATCGGCAGGATCGTGAACAGCTTGAGGAATTTTGTGACGTCGGCGTCCTCGACATTGCGCCAGTACTGCCAGAAGTCGTACGGCGAGAACTGGTCGGCATTGAGCCACACCGCGCCCTTGGCGGTCTTGCCCATCTTGTCGCCGGAGGCGGTGGTGAGCAGCGGCGTGGTCAGCGCGAACAGCTGCGGCGAGCCCATGCGGCGGCCGAGATCGACGCCGTTGACGATGTTGCCCCACTGGTCGGAGCCGCCCATCTGCAACCGGCAGCCGGCGCGGCGCGACAGCTCGACGAAGTCGTAGGCCTGGCAGACCATGTAGTTGAATTCGATGAAGCTCATCTCCTGCTCGCGCTCGAGCCGGAGCCGCACCGAGTCCATCGTCAGCATGCGGTTGACCGAGAAGTGCCGGCCGATGTCGCGCAGCATCTCGATCCAGTTCAATTTTGTCAGCCACTCGGCGTTGTCGAGCATGATGGCGTCGGAATGCCCGTCGCCATAGCGCAGCACCTTGGCGAACACGCCGCGGATGCTCGCCTTGTTCGCTTCAATCTCCGTGACCGTGCGCATCGCGCGCGTCTCGTCCTTGCCGGAGGGGTCGCCGACCATCGTGGTGCCGCCGCCCATCAGCGTGATCGGCTTGTTGCCGCTCTGCTGCAGCCAGTACAGCATCATCATGGTGAGGAAGTTGCCGATGTGCAGCGACGGCGCGGTGCAGTCGTAGCCGACATAGGCGGTCGCCTCGCCCTTCGCGGCAAGCGCGTCGAGGCCCTCGAAATCGGAGCACTGGTGGACGAAGCCGCGTTCCTGTAGAGTATTCAGGAAATCCGATTTAAATGCAGTCATTTGTCGGCGAGCCAGATCATTCTTGTTTTACGGTTTTTGCATCTATTTGCGGAACCTTGACGCTGAGGCCTCGCAGGCGGCCGCGCAGTGGCATTATAGGATGTACTTGTTTGAGACAAGCCGGGGGTTCCCGGTTGGGGCGCTTCCACGATGATGTTAACGGCACTCGGTCTGATGAGCGGCACCTCGCTCGACGGGGTCGACGTCGCGTTGATCGAGACCGACGGCCGCCAGATCAAGGCCTTCGGACCCACAGGCTATCGCCCCTATACCGACGGCGAGCGCAGCCTGCTGCGCCAGGCGCTGACCGAGGCGGTGCATCTGTCGCGGCGCGATGCCCGGCCGGGAATCCTGCGGCAGGCCGAGCAGGCGGTCACCACAGCCCATGCCGAGGCGGTCGCCAGCTTCACGGCGCAGACCCGGATCTCCGCCCAGGACATCGACATCGTCGGGTTCCATGGCCAGACCGTGCTGCATCGCCCGGAGCGGAAGCTGACGGTGCAGATCGGCGATGCCCTGGCGCTCGCCAAGGCGATCCACATCCCGGTGATGCACGATTTCCGCGCCGCCGACGTCGAGGCCGGCGGGCAGGGCGCGCCATTCGTGCCGGTCTACCACCGCGCGCTGGCGCAATCGCTGAACCGCGAGGGGCCGATCGTCGTGGTCAATATCGGCGGCGTCTCCAATATCACCTATATCGACGGCACCGACACGCTGATCGCCTGCGACACCGGGCCGGGCAATGCGCTGCTCGACGACTTCATGTTCCGCCAGATGCATCAGCCGTTCGACACCGCCGGGAAGTTCGCCGCGCTGGGCAGGGCTGACGAGGCCTGGGTAGCACAGGCCTTGAGGTTGCCGTTCTTCACGCTGCCGCCGCCGAAATCGCTCGACCGCAACGACTTTGCCAGCCTGAAGCTCGGCGCCGTGGCGCCGGCCGATGGCGCTGCGACCCTGACCGCCCTCACCGCGGCTGCGATCGCCCGCGTCGTGCCGCTGCTGCCGAAGGTGCCGAAGAACTGGATCGTCTCCGGCGGCGGCGCCTCCAACCTTACGATGATGCGGATGCTGCGCGAACGGCTGGCGCCGGCGATCGTGGAACCCGCCGAGGCGCTGGGCTGGGCCGCGGACGCCATCGAGGCGCAGGCCTTCGGCTTCCTCGCCGCGCGCGGCCTGAAGGGCCTGC
Organism: Bradyrhizobium sp. 26S5; assembly: GCF_036923295.1. NCBI lineage: Bacteria > Pseudomonadati > Pseudomonadota > Alphaproteobacteria > Hyphomicrobiales > Nitrobacteraceae > Bradyrhizobium > Bradyrhizobium sp. 26S5. The sequence continues at coordinate 4,553,283 of NZ_CP145948.1, forward strand.
CGCTCAGCTATCCCGCCACCACGGGGGTGCCGATCCCGATGACCGGGGGCATCATCGCGCGACCGTGATTTAGATGCAAATGCATCTACCTTGACAGTTCCATGCCGCTGCATTTAATTCGATGCAGTTGCATTGAACGCGAGGTTCGTCATGGCCGCCCTGAAGCTGATCAGCCACAAGCTCTGCCCCTATGTGCAACGCGCGGTGATCGCGCTGCATGAGAAGGGCGTGCCGTTCGAGCGGATCGACATCGATCTCGGCAACAAGCCGGACTGGTTCCTGAAGATCTCGCCGCTCGGCAAGGTGCCGGTGCTGGTCGTGACCCGTGACGACGGCACCGAGGTCGCGCTGTTCGAAAGCAACGTGATCTGCGAGTACATCGAGGAGACGCAGACCGGCGCCAAGCTGCATCCCAAGGACCCGCTGGTCCGCGCCGAGCATCGTGCCTGGATGGAGTTCGGCTCGGCCATTCTCGGCGATCTCTGGGGACTCGAGACCGCGACCGATGCCGCGGCCTTCGAGAGCAAGCGGCAGGCGGTCGCCGCAAAGTTCGTGCGGGTCGAGGCGGCGCTCGCTGCCGGGCCGTTCTTCGCGGGCCCAAATTTCAGCCTGGTGGATGCGGTGTTCGCGCCGATCTTCCGCTATTTCGATCTGTTCGACCAGCTGACCGATCTCGCGGTTTTTACGCACACGCCAAAACTGCGCGCCTGGCGCCGCGCGCTGGCGCAGCGGCGGAGCGTGCGCAGCGCCGTGTCAGCCGACTATCCCGCGTTGCTGCACGCATTCCTGGTTAACCACCGCGCGCACATGCTGAAGCTTGCCGCGTAAGCCATGTCGCACTCGGTTGCCTGGATCGCGCTCGTTGTCGCCGGAATGCTTGATGTCGGCTGGGCGATCTCGATGAAATATGCCGAAGGTTATACGCGGCTCGGCTGGACGCTGGTCTCGCTGGTGCTGCTCGCCGCCTTCGTGTTCCTGCTCGGGCGCGCGCTGCAGGTGCTCGGCGTCGGCGTCGCCTATACGGTGTGGACCGGCATCGGCGCGGTCGGCACGCTCACCATGGGCGTGCTGTTGTTCAACGAAGCCTTGAACCCGATGAAGGTTGCGGGGATTGCGTTCGTGCTGATCGGCATTGCCGCGTTGAAGTTCGCGCCGGAGTGAATTCGCAGCCCGGATGGAGCGAAGCGCAATCCGGGTCAGCTCTCACCGCGGCGTCACTGGTCCCGGATTTCGCTGCGCTCCATCCGGGCTACAAGTTGGCGTCTAGCGCACGTTGGCGAGCCGCATGTCGAGATAGCCGGTCACCGTCTCCATCAATGGCTCGAGCTTGCCGTCGAAGAAGTGGTTGGCGCCGGGGATGACCTGCTGGTCGATCACGATGCCCTTCTGCGTCTTCAGCTTCTCGACCAGCGTGTTGACGTCCTTGGGCGGAACCACGGCATCCTTGTCGCCGTGCACGATCAGGCCCGACGACGGGCAGGGCGCGAGGAACGAGAAGTCGTAGAGATTGGCGGGCGGTGCGATCGAGATGAATCCCTCGACCTCAGGCCGGCGCATCAGAAGCTGCATGCCGATCCATGCGCCGAACGAGAAGCCGGCAACCCAGCAGGCGCGCGCTTCCGGATTGATCGCCTGCGCCCAGTCGAGCGCGCTCGCGGCGTCAGACAATTCGCCGGTGCCGTGATCGAACGAGCCCTGGCTGCGGCCGACACCACGGAAATTGAAGCGCAGCACCGAGAAGCCGCGATGCGCGAACGCGTAGTAGCACTGATAGACGATCTGGTGGTTCATCGTGCCGTGGAACTGCGGATGCGGATGCAGGATCATCGCAATCGGCGCGTTCTTTTGCTTGGCCGGATGATAGCGGCCCTCGAGACGGCCGGCAGGGCCGGTGAAAATGACTTCAGGCATTGCGTTCCCTCGATTGACGTCGATCAATCAATCGGTTGGAGCCATCTTCAGCGACGGTGCGCGAACAAAGCGGCTCATGATGAAAGCGGCGCAGGCACCGCCGGGCGGCACGCTGGAAGGCCTTCTAGCATGACGCAAGGGGCAAAAATCAAGGAAATTGTGCAGCTTGGCGGGGGCGAATATGCGCTGTGTGATGCGCGCGCAGGGAGCTGTGACTGTCTTGCTTGGCAACAAGACGAGGCTCCGAGCGAGCGTGAAAAATCTCGCCTGCCGGTGACTCCGATCTGGTCTCGGTGTCCGACTGTCGTTATGTCGCAGTGGATGGCCGCAACCATGGTGGTTGCGGCGGACAGATTGCATGGCCGAGCGCGTCTATCTCGACTGGAACGCCACCACGCCGCTTCGCGCCGAAGCGAAAGCGGCGATGGCTGCGGCGTGGGAATTGAGCGGCAACCCGTCCTCGGTGCACAGCGAGGGCAGGCGGGCGCGACGGCTGGTCGAGGATGCCCGCGACGCGGTGGCGAAGGCGGTTGGCGGCCGCGCGCAGGACGTCGTCTTTCTCTCCGGCGGGACCGAGGCCAATGCGCTGGCGCTAACGCCGGGATTGCGCCGCGCTGCGAGCGCGCCGGTGCGGCGCCTGTTGGTGTCGGCGATCGAGCATGCGTCCGTGCTCGCGGGCGGACGGTTTTCAGCGGATGCGATCTCGGCAATCAATGTCACGCGCGCCGGGGTGATTGATCTCGATCATCTGCGCGCGCTGCTGGTGGAGGGGCCGCCTGCGCTGGTCTCGGTGATGTTGGCGAACAACGAGACCGGTGCTATCCAGCCGGTCGCTGACGCCGCCGGGCTCGTCCATGCGGCCGGCGGGCTGTTGCATGTCGACGCGATCCAGGCGTTCGGCAAGATCCCGTTCGATCTGGCCTCGACGCAGACCGACCTCATGACGCTGTCGGCGCACAAGATCGGCGGACCGAAGGGCACCGGCGCGCTGGTGCTCGCCGCTGATGTCGAAGGGCTGGAGGCGTTTCTGCGCGGCGGTGGACAGGAACATGGGCGGCGGGCAGGGACCGAAAATGTCGCCGGGATCGCAGGCTTTGGTGCGGCTACAAAGGCTGCGATAGCGGCGTTGAAGGCCGACGCCGCCCGCGTCAGAGGGCTGCGCGACCGGCTCGAGCACGGACTGCGCCAGACGCCGGGCTCGCTGGTCTTCTCCGATGACGTCAAGAGGTTGCCAAATACCGTTCTTTTCACGGCACCGGGCATGAAGGCCGAGACGGCGGTGATCGGGTTCGACCTGGCTGGGGTAGCAGTCTCCTCCGGTTCCGCCTGCTCGTCGGGCAAGGTCCAGCCGTCCCATGTCTTGGAGGCAATGGGATACCGCTCCGAGGTCTCCCAGGGAGCGGTGCGGCTCAGTCTTGGCTGGTCTACCACGGAGACAGACGTCGATTTGGCCCTGAAGGCTTGGCGAAAGCTCGCCGATACCTTACTTAAGGGGGATCGACGAAACACAGCTTGAACAATTCTAAGTGGGTGATTTCGTCTTCAAAGCATCGTAAGAGACTTCGGAACTTGAGATCCACCGCGGTCCTTGAAACCGCGAGCGGAGGATTGAATGCCTGCTGTACAAGAGACGGTCGAGCGCGTCCGGCGCATCGACGTCGACCAGTATCGTTATGGATTTGAGACGCTGATCGAGTCCGACAAGGCCCCGAAGGGGCTGTCGGAAGACACCGTCCGCTTCATCTCCGCAAAGAAGAATGAGCCGGCCTGGATGCTGGAATGGCGCCTGGAGGCGTATCGCCGCTGGCTGACCATGACCGAGCCGACCTGGGCGCGCGTCAACTATCCGAAGATCGACTATCAGGACATCTACTACTACGCGGCGCCGAAGCCGACGAAGGCGCTGTCCTCGATCGACGAGATCGATCCGGAAATCCTCAAGACCTACGAGAAGCTCGGCATTCCCTTGCGGGAAGTCGCGATCCTCGAAGGCGTCGAGCCGCCGCCCGGCGGCCCGCCGTCGCCCAGCCGCAAGATCGCGGTCGATGCCGTGTTCGATTCGGTGTCGGTGGCGACCACCTTCCAGAAGGAGCTGAAGGCGGCCGGCGTGATCTTCATGCCGATCTCGGAGGCGATCCGCGAGCATCCCGAGCTGGTGCAGAAATATCTCGGCACCGTGGTGCCGACCACGGACAATTATTTCGCGACGCTGAACTCGGCGGTGTTCTCCGACGGCTCGTTCGTCTACGTGCCGCCGGGCGTGCGCTGCCCGATGGAGCTGTCGACCTATTTCCGCATCAACGAGCGCAACACCGGCCAGTTCGAGCGCACGCTGATCATCGCCGACAAGGGCTCCTACGTCTCCTATCTCGAAGGCTGCACCGCGCCGCAGCGCGATGAGAACCAGTTGCACGCCGCGGTGGTCGAGCTCATCACGCTCGACGATGCCGAGATCAAGTATTCGACGGTGCAGAACTGGTACCCCGGCAATTCCGAGGGCAAGGGCGGCATCTACAATTTCGTCACCAAGCGTGGCGACTGCCGTGGCCGGAATTCCAAGATCTCCTGGACCCAGGTCGAGACCGGTTCGGCGATCACCTGGAAATATCCGAGCTGCATCCTGCGCGGCGACAATTCGAGCGGCGAGTTCTACTCGATCGCGATCTCGAACGGTTTCCAGCAGGTCGATAGCGGCACCAAGATGATCCACCTCGGCAAGAACACGTCGAGCCGGATCATCTCCAAGGGCATCGCCGCCGGCAAGTCGCAGAACACCTATCGCGGCCTCGTCAGTGCGCATCGTAAAGCCACCGGCGCGCGCAACTACACCGCCTGCGATTCGCTCCTGATCGGCGACAAATGCGGCGCGCACACCGTGCCCTATGTCGAGGCCAAGAACTCCTCGGCAACGTTCGAGCATGAAGCGACGACGTCGAAGATCTCCGAGGACGTGCTGTTCTACTGCGTCCAGCGCGGGCTCTCGCAGGAAGAAGCCGTCGGCCTCGTCGTCAACGGCTTCGTGAAGGACGTGCTGCAGCAACTGCCGATGGAATTCGCGGTGGAAGCGCAGAAGCTGATCTCGATCAGCCTTGAAGGTTCGGTTGGCTAATCCATCCCGCCGAAGGCGCGGCCGACGCGCGCTTTGCGGATGATGCTCAGGAAAAATCAGAATGTCTCTGCTGGAAGTGAAAGATCTGCAGGTTCGTGTCGAGGAGCGCGAGATCCTCCATGGGCTGTCGCTCACGGTGAATCCGGGCGAGGTGCACGCGATCATGGGGCCGAACGGCTCCGGCAAGTCGACGCTGTCCCACGTCATCGCCGGCAAGTCCGGCTATGAAGTCACCGGCGGGCAAATCCTGTTCAGGGGCGAGGACCTGCTGGAGATGGCGCCCAACGAGCGCGCCGCCAAGGGCGTGTTCCTGGCGTTCCAGTATCCGGTGGAGATCCCCGGCGTCACCACCTGGAATTTCCTGCACGCGGCGCTTAACGCGCAGCGCAAGGCGCGCGGCGAGGACGAGATCTCGTCGCCAGCGTTCCTGAAGAAGGTCCGCGAGGTGGCGAAGCAGCTCAACATCCCGCAGGATATGCTGAAGCGCGGCGTCAATGTCGGCTTCTCCGGCGGTGAGAAGAAGCGCAACGAGATCCTGCAGATGGCGCTGTTCGAGCCGGCCGTCTGCATCCTCGACGAAATGGATTCCGGCCTCGACATCGACGCGCTGCGGATTGCGGCCGACGGCGTCAACGCGCTGCGCTCGCCGGAGCGCGCGATGGTCGTGATCACCCACTATCAGCGGCTGCTCAACTACATCGTGCCCGATGTCGTGCACGTGATGTCGAAGGGCCGGGTGGTGAAGAGCGGCGGCAAGGAACTGGCGCTGGAGCTGGAAGAGTCCGGTTACGCGCAGTTCGAAGACGCTGCCTGATCAGGTTACGGGTTTTCATATGAACGTTGTAGCAAAGACCGAGACCGGACGCGCGCTGGGCGATGCATTCGCCGTGGTGCGCGATCGTCTGCCGGGCAAGGGCATGATCGCCGATCAGCGCCGCCGGGCATTCGAGGCCTATGAACGATCAGGCCTGCCGCATCGCCGGATCGAGGACTGGAAATACACCGACCTGCGCGCCCTGATGCGGGAGGTGCTGCCGCTCGCACCGGCGCCGGATGCAGCCGGGCTGGATCGCGCGGCTGCTGCCGTCAAGCTGCAGGCGATCGACGGTGTGCGCCGCCTGGTGCTGGTCGATGGCACCTTCGCGCCTGATCTGTCCGATCTCGGCGGTATCGAGAAGGGGCTCAGCATCCGCGCGCTGCGCGAAGTGCTCGAGGCCAGCGATGGTGGGCTCTCCGCCCAGGCCTTTGCCTCCGACAACTCCAATCCGATGATCGCGCTGAACGGCGCGATGGCGACCGATGGCGTCGTCATCGACGTCGCCAATGGCACCGTGCTGTCGCAACCGCTGCACATCGTCCACGTCGCAACAGGCGCGACGCCGGCTTCGATGTTCACGCGGTCGCTGCTCCGGCTCGGCCGCGACACCGGCGTGACGCTGGTGGAGAGCTATCTCGCGGGCGAAGGCGCCAAGGCCTACCAGACCCATGACGGGCTGATCGTTGCGATCGGCGACAATGCGCGGCTCGATCACATCAGGCTGGTCGTGGACTCCATCGACGCGTTCAACATTTCCTCCGCGACGGTTACGCTCGGCGCGCACGCCCATTTCAACACGTTCGGCCTGACTTCGGGCGGTCATGTCAGCCGCTACCAGCTGACGATCACCTGTGCCGGTGAGGGCTCCAACGTCGAGACCAACGGCGTCAATCTGATCAACGGCAAGCAGCACGCTGACACCACGCTGTTCATGGATCACGCGGTGCCGCATTGCGCCAGCCGCGAGATCTTCCGCGCCGTCGTCGACGACCGCGCCCATTCCGTGTTCCAGGGTCGCATCATCGTCCGTCCGGACGCCCAGAAGACCGACGCCAAGATGATGACCCGCGCGCTGTTGCTGTCCGACGACGCGGAAGCCGACAACAAGCCCGAGCTCGAGATCTTCGCCGACGACGTCACCTGCGGTCATGGTGCGACCACCGGCGCGCTGGACGAGAACCTGCTGTTCTACATGCGCGCCCGCGGACTGCCCGAGAAGGAGGCGCAGGCGCTTCTGATCCAGGCCTTCGTCGGCGAGGCGATCGAGACGATCGCCAGCGACGTCTTGCGCGAGGTCGCAATTGCCACCGCGCAGCGCTGGCTTCAGGCGAGGGCGTGAGCATGCACAAGGCGGTCGCCAACGGCTCTTACGACGTCGCCCTGGTGCGGCAGGATTTCCCGGCGCTCGCCATGCAGATCTACGGCAAGCCGCTGGTCTATCTCGACAACGCGGCCTCGGCGCAGAAGCCGAATGCGGTGCTCGACCGCATGACGGAGGCGTACAAGAGCGAATACGCCAACGTGCATCGCGGCCTGCATTACCTCGCCAATGCCGCGACGGAAGCCTATGAGGGCGCCCGCGACAAGGTCGCGAAGTTCATCAACGCCCGCCGCAATGAAGAGATCGTCTTCACCCGCAACGTCACCGAGGCGATCAATCTGGTGGCGTCGTCCTGGGGCGGTGCGAACATCAAGGAGGGCGACGAGATCGTCCTCTCGATCATGGAGCACCACTCCAACATCGTGCCGTGGCACTTCCTCAGGGAGCGCCATGGCGCCGTGATCAAGTGGGCGCCGGTCGACGACGAAGGCAATTTCCTGATCGAGGAGTTCGAGAAGCTCCTGACGCCGCGCACCAAGATCGTCGCGATCACCCAGATGTCGAACGCGCTCGGCACGCTGGTTCCGGTCAAGGAGGTGGTCCGGCTCGCCCATGCCCGCGGCATTCCGGTGCTGGTCGACGGCGCGCAGGGCGCGGTGCATCTGCCGGTCGACGTCCAGGACCTCGATTGCGATTTCTATGCCTTCACCGGCCACAAGGTGTACGGGCCGACCGGCATCGGCGCGCTCTACGCCAAGCACGAGCATCTGGTGGCGATGCGGCCGTTCAACGGCGGCGGCGAGATGATCCGCGAGGTCGCCAAGGACTGGGTCACCTATGGCGATCCACCGCACAAATTCGAGGCTGGAACACCGCCGATCGTCGAGGCGATCGGGCTCGGTGCCGCGATCGACTACGTCAATTCGATCGGCAAGGAGCGTATCGCCGCGCATGAGCATGAGCTGCTCACCTATGCGCAAGAGCGCCTGCGCGAGATCAACTCGCTGCGCCTGATCGGCACCGCCCGCAACAAGGGCCCGGTGATCTCCTTCGAGATGAAGGGCGCGCATGCCCACGACGTCGCGACCGTGATCGACCGCCAGGGCATCGCGGTGCGCGCCGGCACCCATTGCGTGATGCCGCTTTTAGAGCGGTTCAACGTCACGGCCACCTGCCGGGCGTCGTTCGGGATGTATAATACCAAGGAAGAAGTCGACCATCTGGTGCAGGCGCTGATCAAGGCGCGGGAACTGTTCGCATGACCGATACAGCCGAAGTCAAGACGGCCTCCATGGAAACCACCTCGGCGCTGCCCGCGGAGGAGACCGAACGCATGAGTGGCGAGATCGTCGCGGCGCTGAAGACGGTGTTCGACCCGGAAATCCCGGCCGACATCTACGAACTCGGCCTGATCTACAAGGTCGATCTCAAGGATGATCGCTCCGTCGATATCCTGATGACGCTGACCACGCCGAACTGTCCTGCCGCGGGCGAATTGCCGCAGATGGTCGAGAACGCGGTGGCCAGCGTTCCCGGCGTCGGCGTCGTCAACGTCAATCTGGTCTGGGATCCGGCCTGGACGCCGGACCGGATGTCGGACGAGGCACGCCTCGTCCTCAATATGTGGTGATGCGTTAGGGAACTAAATTTTGGCTCAAGAAGAACGGCAATTGATTTGCCGCTGGGACTGACCACATGAGTGACATGACGCAAGCTTCACCGACTCCAGCCAAGCCGAAGCGGCTGCGCCCGCAGGTCATGAAATTGACCGATGCCGCGGCGGAGCGGATCACCGAGCTGACCAAGCGCGCCGATTCCGAGATCGTCGGCCTGCGCGTCGGCATCAAGAACGGCGGCTGCGCCGGACAATCCTATACCGTCGAATACGCCCACGAGATCCGTCCGACCGACGAAGTGGTCGAGGACAAGGGCGTGAAGATCCTGGTCGATCCGAAGGCCGTGCTGTTCCTGCTCGGCACCGAGATGGATTACAAGGCCGACAAGATGCAGGCCCAGTTCGTGTTCAACAACCCGAACCAGGTCTCTGCCTGCGGTTGCGGCGAATCGGTGCAGCTCAAGCCGGCCACCGTTTGATTCTCTTGTGTCCCGGACGCGCTGCGGCGTGTAGCGCCGCATCGCAGAGCCGGGACCCATCCCTCAGTTGCGCAAAGGCCGATGGGCCCCGGCTCTGCAGCGCATCGTTCCACGCTGCGCTGCGTCCGGGGCACGAGGCAGGCACATGGACCGTGAATTCCTGAGCGACCTGTTCGCCGATTTCGGCCCGGTCACGCTGCGCCGGATGTTCTCCGGCTACGGCATCTCCGCTGACGGCACCAATTTCGCGCTCGCGCTGCGTGCCGGGCTCTACTTCCGTGCCGACGAAGAAACCATCCCGCAATTCGAGGCCGAAGGCTGCGGGCCGTTCCAGTACCAGACGCGGTCGAAAACGGTCACGGTGAATTCGTACTGGCAGCTGCCGGCGCGGTTGTTCGACGATTCCGAGGAGCTCGCGGTCTGGGCACGCTCGGCGCTCGGCGCCGCCCAGCGCGCAGCGCTGCGCAGGCGGCCGAGAACGCGAAAGTCGAAAGCACCCGAGAAGAGGACGGCCGCAAAAAAGCCTGCGAGTAAGAAGGCATCGGTGAAGAAGTCTGCCGCGAAACGGGCGCCAGCCCGAAAGAAGCGCGCGCCAAAGAAGAAACGGTCATTCTGACACCTTGGCGCAAAATGGACCAATGAGATCCACGCTCACTTGACTGGTCATGCATCCACGTCTTTGTTTCAATCGGCGACGAAAGACGTGGATGGCCGGGACAAGCCCGGCCATGACGGAGGAGACGACCAGATCACGCCACGCGGGTCTGAGTTTCGGCGCTGTATTCTGGATCGGTCTCGCAGATCACCCGGTTGCGGCCGGCGCGCTTGGCGGCATAGAGGCAGGCGTCGGCACGCTCGATCAGCGAATCGGTGTCGTCGCCCTGTTTCAGCATGGAGACGCCAACCGAGATCGTGACACGGCCGAGGATCTCGCCGGTCGACTTCTTCTTCAGTTCCTTGGCCATCACGGCGCGGCGGATGTGGTCGGCGACCGTCAGCGCCTGGCGCAGCGCAGTGTTGGGCAGCACGACAGCGAATTCCTCGCCGCCATAGCGCGCGGTGATGTCCTGGCCCTTGATGGTCTGCTTCAGCGACTGCGCCACCAGCCGCAGCACCTGGTCGCCGGTGAGGTGGCCGTAGGAGTCGTTGAACGACTTGAAGTGATCGATGTCGAACATCAGGAGCGACAGCGGTTCGCTGCTGGCGAGCGCAGTCTGCACCGCCATGTCGATCGAGCGGTCGAAATATTTGCGGTTGCCGAGGCCGGTCAGCGGATCGGTCAGGCTCTCGGCGCGGATCGCCTCAAGGCTGTGCTGCAGGTCGCTGATCTCGGATTTCGACAGCGCGAGTCGGTTCTCCAGCGCCTGGTTGGTCTCGCGCATCTCGCGGGTCGATTTCGCCAGACTGTCGACGATTGCCTTGATGTGATCGCGGGTGGTCGCGGTCGCAAGCTTGCTGGTGGCGCCGACCAGGCTCGCATCATATGTGGCCGACACACCAAGCGCATCGGTGATCAGCTTCATGACGGCGTCGATCTCGCCGATGACGCGCGCACCGACCTGGTCGATGCGGTCCGACGTCTTGATGTGCGAGAGATAGGTTTCGTAGATCTGCTCGAGGTCGGATTCGCTGAGCTTGCCGCTGCGCGCCAGCGTCTCGTTGATGACCTTGTTGAGCGGAGCGTTGTAGCCGGTCGCGTAGACGTACCAGATTTCGTAATTGCGGGGCACAGCGGTCTGGCGAAGCGAGCGGATCTGGCCAAGCGCGACTTCGGCAAAGGCCAATGTACGTTCTTGTTCGTCCAGCAGCTTAACCACTGTTACGTCCCCAATGCGCGCAATGCCGGTTATGCCCGGCGGCAATGACTAAACTATTGGCGGGAAGGTACGGGACGAGAGTGAAGGCAAGGTAAATAGTGGAACCACGGGGATTTGGCCGCGACGATCGTCGTACCAGCTCGATTCCGCCGAGGATCGCGCGCCGCTTTCGGAAGCTTTTCGCTTGTTCGCAATTCCGGTGCGAAAGCCGTGCGAATTTGCTTCAAACCCGGAGCAATCACCCGCGCCTCGGTCGTCGGCGACGACTGAGATTCCCCGGACGACCGCCGCGGGCGCGGCGGCGCCGGAGCCAACATTAGGCGCGTGCGCGCACAGGTCGCAGCAGGAAGGCGGGCAGGTGCGAATGATCGCCGGGCTCGTGGTCCGCCTCGCGCTGCGGCCGGCGTGGCTCGGCACGCCCGATCGACGGCACATGCGACGGAGCCGGCGGGCCAGCGTTGCGGCCGTGGCGCGGTTCGCGCTCCGGCTTCGCTGCACGCTCCTGCCGGGGCTCCCGGTCCTGACGCGGCTCGCGTTCACCGTGAGGTGCTTCGCGTTCGCTTTGGCGCGCTTCGCGCTCACCATGACGCGGCTCGCGCTCACGGCGCGGCTTGCGGCTGCCACGGGCACCATCGCGCGAACCTTCGCGGCTGCGGGAGCGGCGCGGCGCGGCGTCCTCGTCGGAGGCATCGCTGCGAACGGTGTAGTCGCCCTCGGCGCGCGGGATCGGCTGGCCGATCAGCTTCTCGATCGCGGTCATCGACTTGCTGTCGAGCGAGGTGACGATCGAGATCGCGGTACCGGTGCGTCCGGCGCGGCCGGTACGGCCAATGCGGTGGACGTAGTCATCGGGGTGGTGCGGCACGTCGAAATTGAAGACGTGGCTGACGGCCGGAATGTCGAGGCCGCGGGCGGCGACGTCGGAGGCCACGAGCAATGGAATCTCGCCCTTGCGGAATTGATCGAGGGCCGCGGTGCGCGCGCTCTGATCCATGTCACCGTGCAGGGCGCCGACACTGAAGCCGTGCTTCTGCAGCGATTTGTGCAGGACTGCGACTTCGCGTTTGCGATTGCAGAAGATAATCGCGTTATTGAGATCCTTGGCGTCGCGCAGCAGGCGGCGGAGGATATCGCGCTTCTCGTGCGCTTCGCGGCCGGCCGGGACCTGCAATTGCGTCACGGTGACGGCGGCGGTCGCGGGCTTGGAGACTTCAATCCGTGCCGGATTATGCAGGAAGGCCTCGGTGATGCGGCTGATCTCCGGAGGCATCGTCGCGGTGAAGAACAGGGTCTGCCGCGTGAACGGGACGAGCTTGCAGATGCGTTCGATGTCGGGAATGAAGCCCATGTCGAGCATGCGGTCGGCTTCGTCGATCACCAAGAGCTCGACGCCGGTGAGCAGCAACCCGCCGCGTTCGGTGTGGTCGAGCAGGCGGCCGGGCGTTGCGATCAGGACGTCGACGCCGCGCGTCAGCTTGGAGTCCTGGTCGCCGAACGAGACGCCGCCGATCAGCAGCGCCACGTTCAGTTTCTGACCGGCGCCGTATTTGTCGAACTGCTCCTTCACCTGCGCGGCCAACTCGCGGGTCGGCTCGAGGATCAGGGTGCGCGGCATCCGTGCCCGGGCGCGGCCCTTCTCGAGGAGGGTGAGCATCGGGAGAACGAAGGCAGCGGTCTTGCCGGTTCCAGTCTGGGCAATGCCGAGCACGTCGCGCCGGGCGAGGACGTGCGGGATTGCCTGTTCCTGGATGGGAGTGGGGGTGGTGTAACCGGTGGCCGCAACTGCGGCGAGGACCTTATCGGACAGGCCTAGATTGGAAAAAGACATTGAGCCTCTGGTCGAAACCGCCGTTCGGCATCGCAGGTAAAAGGCTGTCGCGTTCGGCCCCGAAACGGCTCGCTTTTCTATAAAGCTCGGGGGCTCTGACTAACGCTGACGGACGGCAAACCTGACGAATCGCGTTTCGATCCGAGGGCCGCATTGCCCCGCAACATAGGGGCGAAACCGGTAAAGTCAATCTATGAACCGGCCGATGGCCGAAAAAGCTTAATGTTTTCGCAGAAATAAGCGTCGTTTCCGTCATTTTGCGGTCAAATGAATCACCACCCCCAGATCCGGCGGCCGGGCCTCGGCAGGGGCGTCCGCGCTACTTTTCGGCCTGGATTCGCCTGATGTCAGGCCCCCGGATGCGCCGGCCCCGCCACGGCCCGGGACGCCCTACCATGCATAGCGGACCGCGCCCTTGCCGGCGTAGGAGCGGGTCACGTTGGAGAATTCGCCCTCGAAGCTTGCGAGCGCCGACCAGCCATTTGCCCATTTCAGCTCGGCGGAGGCGGTGGTCAGGGCGGAGTCGGACGCCTGCGCCGCGCCGTTCACGACGAAGCTCGCGCCAGGCAGGGTCTGGAATGTCGCGGCGATGCTGCGGTCGGGGTTGAAGTCATGCGCCCAGGCCGCGCGGCCGCGTAGCGTCAGCACCGCACTGGAGAGCGCAAAGGATTTGTCGGCGCGCAGTCCGAGCTCGCTGCGCGCGTCGGTGACGCTCTTTGCGTTGTAGGCCAGCGCAAAGGTGTTGGCGCCGACGATCGCTTGTTCGGTGTAGCCCGGCAGCTGGAACGTCGTGAACTGGCCGGCGGCATAGGGCGTCAGGCCGATGCCGCCGATCCATGGCGCGACGAGGCGGTAGCCACTCTCGACGCGACCCGACCAGGCGTTGGCGTTGAATTCGGCGCGCAGGCGATCGACGCTCCCGACCGTCACCGTGCGGTCGGTGGTGACATCCTGCCAACCATAGGCCAGCGCACCGGCAAGGTAGGCCGCGCCGATATTGTGCCGGACGAAGACGCCTGCCTGGAACAGGTCGGAGCGGCCGCCGCCGCTGTTGGCGACGCTGAAATTGGTGCCGCCGCCGGCGAACGCGAAGCCCGCGATCGTATTCGGCGAGAACCGATAGTCGGCGCCAATGGCGGTGCCGAACACCTGGCTTGTGGTGTTGTTCGAGCCGAGCGCGTTGTTGCCGTCGGTGGTCTGTGAGCCACCATAAGCCGACGCCCACACGCTCCAGCGCGGATCGTAGCTCACGGCGATCGGCGCCTTGCGATAGACCGCGGCATAGGCGTCGCTGGTCGAGCGCCTGGCTGCGTAGGCCTGGGAATTGTCGTCGGCGTAGGACGTGGTGCCGGCCGGCATCGCCGTCGCGCCGCGACCGTCGATGAAGGGATCGAGCATCGTCCCCATGAACTGGTTCATGGCGTTGAACGTGGTCTGCTGCGAACCGGCCACGCTCTCGCCGGAGAGCTGGGTCAGGCCCTTCAGGAGATCGTCGCCCGACAGATTGAAGATCGCGCTGAACGCGGTGGAAAGGTTGGCACCGCCGAGCAGGCCGTTGTCGATCGCGCCCGCGACGCTCCTGTGGTTGATACCGGCATTGGTCGGCAGGATCGGCGAGAGCAGGCCGGGATCGAGCGACAGCAACACGTCGTTGCCGACATAGCTCAGCACCGGATTGCGGGCGAGGTTGTTGGCGAGCAACAAATTCGCCGAGCCGAATGTGCCGCTCAGCGTTCCCGCATTGACGATCGTGTAGGTGACCTTCCTGGTGATCCGTTCGAGCGGATCGACGATGACATTGCCGGCGATGTTGGCGGTGCCGGTCACGATCGCCTTGTCGCTGATCGTGTTGGTGACCTGCACCAGATAGGTCGCGGCCGCCGTCATGGTCAGGCTTGCCATCGTGATGGTGCCGGGCGAATTGCCGGGCGACAGCGTGCCGCTGATGACGGTGTTTCCGATGGTGCCGTTGCCGGCGAGCGTGCCGGTCGGGCCGACGGTGACGCTGGCGTTCGGCAAGACGCCGTTGAGGGTGAACACGCTATCGACGTTGACGGCGCCCGCAAAGTTCGAGCTGCCGGTGAAGCTCCAGCTTGCGCCGGCGAGCAGTGCAAGGCTGGAGAAGCCCGAAAACTGGGCGCCGCTGCCGAGCTTCGACAGGTCGAAGCTCGTCGCGGTCGTGCCGCCGAACTGCAGGATGCTGGTCCCGGTGCCGATGACATTGCCGTTGAACGCGGCGCCGGACTGCATTTGCAGCACGTCGTTGGTGCCGCCGAACTGGACAGCGGTGCCACCGGTGCCGGTGATGGTGCCGTTGGCGATCAGCGTTGCGGTGCCGCCCGACGTCGTGATGCCGGTGGCACCGGTGACGGAAGTCCCGGTGGTGATGAAGATGTTGCCCGGCGTCGAGCGCGATGCGGCGATGCCGATGCCACTGCTCAGCACACTGCCCAGCGCGTCGATCCTGATGTCGCCGAGACCGTCGCGCTGGGCGAAGATGCCGTAGCTGCCAGCGGCGAGGCCGTTCGCAACCACATTGCCTTCCGCGCGCAGCGCCAGCGTTGCGGCGTTGTCGGCGCCATGGGTAATGACGCCACTGATGCCGATCGCCGCGGCACTTGTCGAGGTGGCGCTCACGGTGCCTTTGGTAACGAGATCGATGCCGCCGAGCCCCGCGGTGATGGACGAGAAGCGGCTGACGCCGCGGCTCAGCGTGATGCCGGTCGCGGCGCCGTCAGAAGTCGCGGTCACGTCGCCATTGGCGCGAACGGTAAGTGTGCCGGTGTTGACGATGGTCGGCGGCAGGCTGACGGTTGAGGCAGTAATTCCGGTGGCCGTGCTGCCGGCGCCGATCGCAGTGGCCGTCACGGCGCCATCGGCGGTCAACCGGGTCGCGCTCAGATTGTTTTGTGCCACGCTGATGCCAACGACTGTCGACGCGGTGTCGCTGATCGACGTTGCCGTCACGGCGCCGTGCAGGTTGAAGTCGACCGCAACCACGCCGGAGGCTGTCAGGGACGCTCCGGTCACATTTGCGACTGCGCCGGACCGCGTCATGCCGGTGATCGTGATCGATCCGTTGGCGTTCAGTGCCGCGGCGCCGTTGCTGGACGTACTTCCCAAACCGGCGGAAAGGCCGGCGACGCTGCCACCGGCCGAAGGAGACGTGGAAGTCCTGGTGTCGAATGTTCCGGAGATATCGCCATTGAAGGTCGCGGTGTTGGTGCCGGCGCCGGAAAAACCGACGGACGCCAGGGCGCCGTAGTAGGCTTGGTCGGGGCCGTTTCCCTTGGCAATATTGCCGTCCACGACGAGGCTGTTGTTGCCGCCGCCGCCGCCGGACACGGTAAGCGTCCCGCCCGTGATGCCGCGCGTCCGGACCGTCATGGTGCCGGAGCCGTAGTTCTGCAAACTGACGGAGCCGCTGACATCCTGATTGAGTTTCGCCGTGAACGCGCTGGTGTTGGCGGAATTGTTGGCCTGCAGGATGATGCCGCCCGCGACGCTCGCATTGGTGGTGAGGTCGACGGTACCGGTGCCGCCGTCCTGGAGATAGATGCCGCCGACGACCGCGCCGTTGGTCGTGACGGAAAGATTGCGCGCATAATAGCTGCCCTGTCCCATGCGGACGTAAATCCCGCCGCCTGTTTGGGTGGTGTCGCCGGTGACTGCGCCTGTCGCGATCGTGACGTCGGACTGGTTACCGTTGCTCAGGACGTAGATTCCGAGGCCGCCTCGGGTCACAATCTGGCTGCCAACCGTGTTGATGTTGACGCTACCCCCCGGTCCTGCACTCAAGACATTGATGCCGGTGCCGGCCGTGATCGTGCCGGCGGTCTGCGTAATCGAGACCGGACCGCTGGCCGAGACGTTGATTGCGTACCAGTTGGCGGTGACGTCGGCCGATCCCGTGTAGGTGATCGGGGCCTGGCTGCCGCCGAGGAGCTGGATGCCGTCGTACAGGGACGATGTGATGCCCGCGGGGTCGTTGTGATTGAACGTGATACTGCCGGAGGCGCTCACGACCACGCCGCGGGTGGTGATCCCGGCGCCGGCGTTGATGTTCACGGTGACATCACCGTTGAAACTCGTGTTGAGCCCGCCGTCCGACGGATGGGCGGCGTCGCAGAGCACGTTGCCGGTGCCGACGCCAGAGCAGTAGACCGCCGCCTCGGCCGTGGACGCCATCGCGATCAATGACGCCGATCCAAGCAGCGCGCCGCGCCACATCCCCGGCCTGCCGCCGCCGCCCGCCATAACCTTGCCCCTACACCCCATTGTAGCTGAATGTTTCTGGCGCAACGGTCGTGCGCTGTCTTCTCAGTGCGCGCATACCGTCGATCCAAAGCGCAGCTGCCGCAGAAATGAGCGCAGGTGTGGCCGTTCGGCACCATGCAGCACGGGCTGCGCCGGATCGGCGCGAGCGCAGCGCCGCCGCGCGGGTGCCGTCGTCCTAGGTGGTGTGGACTCTAAGGATTCCCTTTTAGGAGCAAATCAGATTCAAGGCTGCTTTTGGGGAGGCCGCCTTGGGTGTGATGGACCGTTTGGTATTGAGCGACGCGGCGTGGGAGCGGATAGCGCCGCTGATCATAGGGCGCCCCGATCAGAAGGGCTCCACCGGGCGCGACAACCGGATGTTCGTGGAAGGTGTGCTGTGGATCGTGCGTACGGGGTCTCCCTGGCGCGATCTTCCGGAGGGTTTGGGGACTGGAACAGCGTGTTCCGGCGCTTCAGTCGATGGAGCATCAAGGGTGTTTGGTGGCGGATCTTCGAGGCGATGTCCGATGATCCGGACTTCGAATATCTGATCGTCGATTCCACCATTGTTCGGGCGCATCAGCACGCCGCCGGCGCCAAAAAGGGGGGTCTGAAGATCAAGCGGAAGATCAAGCGATCGGCCGCTCGCGCGGCGGCCTGAGCACCAAGATACATATGGCCGTTCGAGGCTTGGGATGTCCGGTGCGGTTCAAGCTCACCGCAGGTCAGAAGGGCGATGCACCGCAAGCCGCCGCATTGATCGAAGGCTTATCCGCCGAGGTCGTCATGGCCGATACGGCCTATGACGCCGATCACTTGCGCCAAGCCATCGCCGCCAAAGGCGCGCTCGCCGTGATCCCCAACAACCCGTCACGTGCGCTCAAATATCCACTCGACAAGCATTTCTATGCCCAGCGTCATCTCGTCGAATGCTGCTTCTCAAAGCTCAAGCAGTTCCGCCGCGTTGCAACCCGCTTCGAAAAGACCGCCCGAAATTACCTGGCCGTCGTCACTCTCGCAGCCATCGTCTTATGGATGCGATAAGTGTCCACACCACCTAGAGCTCCGCGGCCCGGTACTCGCCCGGCGTCAGGCCCTCGGATGCGCTGAAGATCCGGTAGAACGTGGCCAGGCTGCCAAATCCGCAGGCAAGCGCGATATCGGCGATCGGCTGCGGCGGCTTTTCGCGCAGCAGCCTCCGGCTCTCGCTCAGGCGCTGCGCGGTGACGGTCTGCGAAAAGCTCGCCTCGGTCGCCTCGAACAGGACGTGCAGGTAACGAACCGAGACGCCGAGCAGGTCGGCGACCATGCCGGGCGAGAGAGCCGGCTTCGCGAGATGACGCGTGATCAGGCGTCGCGCCAGGCTAAGCCGGCCGACGCGGAGCGCCTGCTGGGCACGGCGGCTGCCTGGCCTGATCGCGCCGCGCTCGATCAGCGCGAGGTCGGCCACGATCTTAACCAGCGCAGGGATGCTCGCGGTATCACCGGCCTCGGTCGCGTCCTTGAAGTCGGCAAGGCAGGCTTCGAGCAACGGTGCCCAGCCGCGATTGCTTGCCGTCGGAGCGCTGTGATGAGCGGCCTCGAGGGCTGGAGCCTGATCCGGATGCAACTCCACGACACCGGGGACAACAATGCGCGCCGGGCTGCTGGATGACGCTTCCGGGCTCCGATCCTCGTGCTTACCGCGCATCGTGCATGACCCCTCGCTCTGCATAAGAGCGCGCGTCGCCGGTAACGAGATTTGCGGTGTCTTGTCCGGGCGAAGCGCCTGCGCGGTTCTGACGAAATCGCCGGAAAATATCTTCTCAATGCGCGCAGGCTGTTCACGTCGGTTCGGAGAGCGTCGGATTGCGCGGCGGCGTGCCCGGTCGCCGGCACGGACATAGCCATGCTTTAGCAACCCGCCACAGCCCCAGGGCGCGTGCGCGTCCGAACCGAGGCTCAGGCCAGTCGTGCCCGGTAATCGCCCGGCGTCATCGATTCCGACGCGTTGAAGAGGCGATAGAACGTCGCAAGGCTCTCGAAGCCGCAAGCAAAAGCGACCTCGGCAATCGTCTGCCCGGGCGTCTCGCGGAGCAGCCGGCGGCTTTGCGCGAGCCGGAGCACGGTGACGGTCTCCGAGAAGCTCATCTCCGTCTCCTCGAACAGGATGTGCAGGTGACGGACCGAGATGCCGAGCAGGCCGGCAATCAGCCTTGGCGACAGCGTCGCATTCGAAAGATGCCGCCGGATCAGGCGGCGAGCCAGCGACAGATGGCCGGTTCGCAACGCCTGCTGCGCGAGCCGGCTCTTCGGCCGCATGATTCCGCGCTGGATCAGCGCGATATGGGCGAGCGCCTGCACCGTCGGAGGCGCGTCCGCCGCCGCGGCGTTGCTGCCTTCGACCAGGTCGCGGAAGCATGATTCGAGCAGCGTCCGCAGCGCGGTCTGATCCGGCACGGGCCTGGGAACGAGTTCGCCGAGCTCGGCGCCCGGTGGGATAATCCCTGCTACCGGGATCTTGATGATGCGCAGATGGAAGCCGTCGTCGTGCAGCGGGACGGTGCGATAGGGCAGGTCCGAATAGCTGGTCGCGAACATGCCGTCGCGAACCGCGAACTCATCGAGCCGTGCGCCGCCGAACCAGCCGCCACCGCCGAGCTGCTGATAGATGCACAGGCTGTCGCTCTGCGCATCGGCGATGTCAGCTGCGCGCCGTTCGACGCGGTAGGGCGAGGCGCGCAGCTCGACCAGCCCTGCATCGCCGAGCTTGCGCAGCGAGAACTCGCCGAAGAAGTCCCGACGCTGCTCGGGCTCGAGCTCCGCGGTGACGCCGAACAACCCCTTGGCGCGCACCTCGCGCCAATAGTCAAAGCGATCCCGGGGATCGACTTGCTCAGTGGACCATGTGTACACGGAAAAGCTCGTGGAAAACCTGTGGGACCTGCGGAGAGCTCGAGCCGGATGGAGAGGGCGAATCTTATCACGCGGACCGGAAAAAGAAACTTGACCTGAGAGGGGCATAGCGCCTCATTCAGGACGGGGTGGCCGGTCGGAACGGCCATCCGCAGCCGGCCTTGAACCGGCCAAACGGCTGATCCGACTATTAGAGCGCGATGAGATTAGGTTGAATCGTCCATCGCGCATTAGTCTGTTGTTTAAGCATGATCTTTTCGGAAAACCGCTTCGCACTTTTCCGGATCATGCTCTAGGTGGTGTGGACACTAGCGCATCCATAGAACGATGGCTGCGAGAGTGACGACGGCCCGGTAGTTCCGGGCCGTTTTTTCGAAGCGGGTTGCGACGCGGCGGAACTGCTTGAGCTTTGAGAAGCAGCATTCGACGAGATGACGCTGGGCATAGAAATGCTTGTCGAGTGGATATTTGAGCGCGCGTGACGGGTTGTTGGGGATCACGGCGAGCGCGCCTTTGGCGGCGATGGCTTGGCGCAAGTGATCGGCGTCATAGGCCGTATCGGCCATGACGACCTCGGCGGATAAGCCTTCGATCAATGCGGCGGCTTGCGGTGCATCGCCCTTCTGACCTGCGGTAAGCGTGAACCGCACCGGACATCCCAAGCCTCGAACGGCCATATGTATCTTGGTGCTCAGGCCGCCGCGCGAGCGGCCGATCGCTTGATCTTCCGCTTGATCTTCAGACCCCCCTTTTTGGCGCCGGCGGCGTGCTGATGCGCCCGAACAATGGTGGAATCGACGATCAGATATTCGAAGTCCGGATCATCGGACATCGCCTCGAAGATCCGCCACCAAACACCCTTGATGCTCCATCGACTGAAGCGCCGGAACACGCTGTTCCAGTCCCCAAACACCTCCGGAAGATCGCGCCAGGGAGACCCCGTACGCACGATCCACAGCACACCTTCCACGAACATCCGGTTGTCGCGCCCGGTGGAGCCCTTCTGATCGGGGCGCCCTATGATCAGCGGCGCTATCCGCTCCCACGCCGCGTCGCTCAATACCAAACGGTCCATCACACCCAAGGCGGCCTCCCCAAAAGCAGCCTTGAATCTGATTTGCTCCTAAAAGGGAATCCTTAGAGTCCACACCACCTAGGCGGCAGTCGCACGGGCGGCGCACTTGTCGTGCAGGCGGGAAATCGGATGAAGAACTGGCTTTCGAGACTTTCGGCGACCGTTTTGGCGGTTGGATTGGTCGCATTGGCGGCGCCCGCCCAGGCCGAGAAGCGCGTCGCGCTGGTGATCGGCAACAATGACTACAGGAACGTGCCCAAGCTGCAGAAGGCGGTGAACGACGCCCGCACCATGGGCGACACGCTGAAGCAACTCGGCTTCAACGTCATGGTGGCCGAGAATTTGAACCGGCAGGCGTTCTCCGAGACATTGCTCGCTTTCGACCGCGCCGTGGAACCCGGCGACACCGCGTTCTTCTTCTATGCCGGCCACGGCTTCGAGATCGCCGGCCAGAACTTCCTTCTGCCGACCGACGTACCGGCCGCGACCGAAGGGCAGGAGGAACTGGTGCGCGACGCCTCGGTGCTCGCCGACCGCATCATCGAGCGGTTGCAGAACAAGAAGGCGCGTACCTCGATCCTGGTGTTCGACGCCTGCCGCAACAATCCGTTCGAACGCGCCGGCACGCGCGCCGTTGCCGGCGGCGGCGGACTGGCGCCGATGACGCAGCTGCCCGAAGGCGTGTTTTCGGTGTTTTCGGCCGGGCCACGCCAGACCGCGCTCGACCGTCTCTCGAACGACGATGCCAATCCCAATTCGGTGTTCACGCGGACTTTTGCCAAGGAACTGCTGCAGCCCGGCGAGAACATGGTGCAGGTCGCCCAGCGCACGCGGCGCCTGGTCAGCGAGATGGCCGACACCGTGAAGCACAAGCAGATCCCGGTCTATTTCGACCAGATGGTCGACGATGTCTTCCTGAACGGAATCGCGAAGGGGCAGGTCGAGGCGGCCAATCCGTCCGCTCCACCGCAGCAAGTGGCCGCGCTGCCGCCGGTATCGGTGCCGAAGCTGCCGAAGGAGGATACCGTCAACGCGCCGATCGCGAGCTTCTCGCGGCACAATGGCGGCTGGTCCGTCGTGTTCTCGATCGCCGATCCGACGCTCGGCATTTCCTGGCGGATCGGCGACAGCGGCGATTTCCGCGAGACCGGCTTCATGGACACGCTCGACCCGCGCACCCGCAAGCGGATGCCCAATCCGTCGATCGAGCTGCCGGCCGACGCGCCGGCCGCCACGATCCAGCTGCGCTATGTCGACACCCAGGGCGAGATGCAGGGGCCGTTCCCGATCAAGTTCGATCCCGACGCCGCGCTGATCCGCGACCAGCGCAAGATTCCTCGACATGACCGCGACGAGCTGGCTGTCGTTCCGCGAGTTCAACGGGCTGCTGGTCTACTACACTCATTTGATGTCGTATCGCTGCGCGATCCGCGAGGTGCGGATCGGCATCGATAGCGCGGTGCCGGACAAGGTGTTGAAGATGCCGGCCTGTAATCAGCGCGATCCCAGCGCGATCCCGTCCGACGCGCAGCCCTATCTGAAACTCGCGCCGCAAACCAAATCGGTCTCGGTGGAGCTGACCTATCGCGACGGCAGCGTGTCGGAAATCAAGACGTTCAGGCGATAGGGTTGCAGCCCAGTCGTCCGATCCGCGCTACAATCAGGACCTGAGGCGCGCAGCAGCGGTGAGGACGGCATCATGGATGCAGGCAATCCGGAGCAGGCGAACCGGCGTCGGATGAAGGTGCGCTGCTGCGTGGTCGGCGGCGGCCCGGCCGGCATGATGCTCGGCTATCTGCTCGGACGCGCCGGGGTCGACGTCGTGGTGCTGGAGAAGCACGCCGACTTCTTCCGCGACTTCCGCGGCGATACCGTGCATCCCTCGACCCTGCAGGTGATGGACGAGCTCGGTCTGATCGACGGCTTCCTCAAGCTGCCGCACCAGGACATCCAGAAGCTCGACGGCATGTTCGGCGGCAAATCTGTGCGGATCGCCGACCTCAGCCGCCTCAGCGTCAAATATCCCTTCATCGCAATGATGCCGCAGTGGGATTTCCTCAATTTCCTGCGCGAGAGCGGCAGGCGCTTTCCTTCGCTGCAGGTGCTGATGAGCGCCGAGGCGACCGACCTGATCCGGCGCGGCGACGCCGTGACGGGCGTCCGGGCCAACACGGCTGATGGTCCCGTCGATATCGAAGCCGAGCTGACGATCGGCTGCGACGGCCGCCATTCCATCGTGCGCGAGCGCGCCGGCCTCGAGGTCGAGGAGATCGGCGCGCCGATGGACGTGCTGTGGTTTCGCGTCGGCCGCCGTCCGGACGAGACCGAGAATCTGTTCGCCCGTGTCGAGCACGGCAAGATGATGGTGACGTTCGACCGCGGCAACTATTGGCAATGCGCCTATGTGATCGCCAAGGGACAATACGAGGCCGTGAAGGCGAGGGGGCTAGCGGCGCTGCTCGACGACGTGGTGCGTCTCGCGCCGATCCTCAGGGACGGCATTGCCGACGTCAAAAGCTTTGACGACGTCAAGCTGCTCACGGTGGCGATCAATCGCCTGACGCGCTGGACCCGTCCCGGCCTGCTCTGCATCGGCGACGCCGCGCATGCGATGTCGCCGATCGGCGGCGTCGGCGTCAACCTCGCGGTGCAGGACGCGGTCGCCACCGCCAATATCCTGGCGGCCAAGCTCGTGCACGGCTTGCCGTCGGAGGACGAGCTCGATGCTGTCAGGCGTCGCCGCGAATTTCCGGTGCGGGTCACGCAGCGCATGCAGGTGATCGCGCAGAACAACCTCATCACCGCGGCGCTGAAGCCAGGCGATCAGCCGGCGCCGTTCGCGTTGCGGCTGATCACGGCGATGCCCTGGCTGCAGGGGCTCACGGCGCGTCTGGTCGCTGTCGGGGTGCGGCCGGAGCACGTCCATTCGCCGGCGGCGCGCTGATCCGCGCGGTCGGAAATTATCAAGGACAACAGTTACTTAAATTGGTCATTAAAAGTTTGCGTGGTCGCGCCGGTCAGCGCGCTACTCAACAGGATGCAGGAGCCCCGGCGATTCGCCGGGGCTTTTGTGTTTCAGGCCATCACCGAATAGCCGCCATCGACCGGGATCGCGGTGCCGGTGACGAAGTCCGAGGCCGGCGACGCCAGGAACACGGCGATGCCCGCGAAGTCGTCGATCGCCCCCCAGCGTGCCGCCGGCGTGCGTGCGAGCACGCGCTCGTGCAGCCCGGCGACCTGCTGGCGCGCGCCCTTGGTCAGATCGGTGTCGATCCAGCCGGGAAGGATGGCGTTGACCTGGATGTTGTCGGGAGCCCAGGCATTGGCGCAGGCGCGGGTATACTGCACGATGCCGCCCTTGCTCGCTGCATAGGCCGCAGCGAAGCTTGCGCCGAAGATCGACATCATCGAGCCGATATTGATGATCTTGCCGTGGCCCGACGCCTTGAGCGCCGGGTAGGCCGCCTTCGAGCACAGGAATGCGCTGGTGAGGTTGGTGTCGATCACCTTGCTCCACTCGTCGAGCTCGAGCTCGTGCGGCGGCTTGCGGATGCTCATGCCGGCGTTGTTGACGAGGATGTCGATCCCGCCGAGCTCACCGATGACCCGCTCGACCATCGCCGCGATCGCCGCCTTGTCGGTCACGTCGGTTGCCACCGCGATCGCCTTGACGCCGCGCTTGCCGAGATCCTCGACGGCGGCTTTCGATTTCGCCTCGTTGCGGCCGACCACGGCAATTGCGGCGCCGGCGTCCGCCAGGCCGCGCGCCATGCCGAGCCCGATGCCGCCATTGCCGCCGGTGATGATGGCGACCCGGCCCGAGAGATCAAACTGTCCGTTTTTCATTGTTGTTGTCCGCTGTGGTTTGAACCGGGGATCAAGAGTGCCCGATCGCCACAACGCTGACCAGATCAGGCGCAGCCGGGCGGCTCTGCGCCAGCCGGCATGCGCAGGGGACTGCCTCGCGAAGACGTTAGCGCAACAAAAAAGCCCCGGACAATGCCGGGGCTTTTGGTCTGCTATCAGCAGAGATCAGTACTTGGCGACAACCGGGCCGGTCCAGTTGAAGCGGTAGACCAGTGCGGTGCTGATGGTCTGGACGAGCGGCCTGAAGGTGATGTCGCGACCGTTCGAGATATTGGTGCCGTCAGCCAGCTCGGAGATGTTCCTGTTGTCGTAGTAAGCGGCGCGGTACTCGGTCTTCATGAACCAGCCCGGCGCGGTGATGCCGAAGATGTTCAGGTTGTTCTCGACGCCGCCGCCGACGAACCAGCCGCTGCGGTCGAAGCCGTCGGTGTGCAGACCCGAGGGAAGAGCGGTCGCGGTGTTGAACAGCGTGGTGCCCTTCCAGTGCGAGCTGGAGTAACCGGCGTTGACGTAGGACAGAACGTTCGGAGCGACCAGATAACCCAGGCGCGCACCGGCGGCCCAGCTGTAGTCGTTCTTGATATTGCCGGCGAGGAACGGACCCTGATCCTGGATCGTGCCCTTCAGGCTGCCGAACTGACCGTCGGCGAACACGCCGATAACCCAGCTGTTGGCGGTCTGCCAGTCGTAACCGGCGCCGACGGTGCCATACCAGCCATCGCCGCCCTGGCGCTGGTTGAAGCCGAGGATCGGCGCGCCCGTGGTGGTCGACTGGACACCGGTGTCAGCGTCCCAGATGCCGCCGCCGCCACCGCCGAAGATGTAGAAGCCGGTCCAGCTCGGAGCGACCGGGAGCGGAGCGGGGGCCTTGGTGTAGGGGCGGGCGGCCAGGTCGGCAGCCGACGCCGAAGCCGTCATCGCAGCAACCGCGGTCAGAGCGAGCAAAATCTTCTTCATTTCCAAATCCTCGACTTTAGCGTTCGATCGGGTCGCTGACGGGAGCGCCTTGGCACCGATTCCCGAAACTCATGTTGGGGACTATACGTGGTTCCGCCGGAAATGCTGTTGCGGGTGAGACACAACCGCCCGAAAACGAAATCGTCGGCGCTCTCGGAAAAGGCGAATGAAAACGGCCGCCCCGATCAGGGGGCGGCCAGAAAATCATTTCAAATCAGTTGGTTACGACCTAGACGTCGAGCAGATCGTCGCTCGCGAATTCGGCCTTGTCCGAGATGAAGGCAAAACGGGCTTCCGCCTTGGTGCCCATCAGCCGCTCGACCGAGTCGGCGGTGCCCTCGCGATCGTCGGCGAGCAGCACCACGCGCAGCATCGTGCGCTTGGCCGGATCCATCGTGGTTTCCTTCAGCTGCGCCGGCATCATTTCGCCGAGGCCTTTGAAGCGGTTCACCTCGACCTTGGCGTTGGCGTTGAACTCGTTCTTCAGCAACTCGTCCTTGTGCGCGTCGTCGCGGGCATAGATCGACTTGGTGCCGTGTTTCAGCTTGTAGAGCGGCGGAACCGCCAGATAGAGATGCCCCTCGTCGATCAGCCGCGGCATCTGCCGGTAGAAGAAGGTGATCAGCAGCGAAGCGATGTGTGCGCCGTCGACGTCGGCGTCGGTCATGATGATGATGCGCTGATAGCGCAGATCCTCTTCGCGGTAATGTGCGAGCGTGCCGCAGCCGATCGCCTGCACGAGGTCGGAGAGCTGCGCGTTCGCGGTCAGCTTGTCCTTGCCGGCAGACGCAACGTTGAGGATCTTGCCGCGCAGCGGCAGCACGGCCTGCGTCTTGCGATCGCGCGCCTGCTTGGCGCTGCCGCCGGCCGAGTCACCTTCGACGATGAACAGTTCGGAGCCTTCGGTGCCGGCGTCGGAGCAATCCGCGAGCTTGCCGGGCAGACGCAGCTTCTTGCCGGCGGTCTTGCGCGCGGTTTCCTTCTCCTGGCGGCGGCGCAGCCGCTCCTCGGCGCGATCGATCACGAAATCGAGCAGCCGGTTGGCCTGGTTCGGATTGCCTGACAGCCAGTGATCGAACGGGTCCTTGATCGCCTGTTCGACGATGCGCTGCGCTTCGGCGGTGGCGAGGCGATCCTTGGTCTGACCCTGGAATTCAGGTTCGCGCACGAACACCGAGAGCATCACCGCTGCACCCACCATCACGTCTTCCGAGGTGATGGAGGCTGCGCGTTTGCCCTGGCCCGCACGTTCGGCATGATCCTTCAAGCCGCGCAGCAGCGCGCTGCGCAGGCCCGATTCATGCGTGCCGCCGTCGGGCGTCGGCACCGTGTTGGTGTAGGACGACAGGAAGCCGTCGGCATCGGCGGTCCAGGCCACCGCCCATTCGCAGGCGCCGTGGGCGCCGCTGCGGCCGGACTTGCCGGAGAAGATGTCCTGATGCACCAGCGTGTCGGCGTGGATCGCCGCGGCCAGATAATCCTTCAGGCCGCCGGGGAAGTGGAATTTGGCTTCCGCCGGGACGTCTTCGACGCCCTTCAACAGCTCCTGGTCGCAACGCCAGCGAATCTCGACACCGCCGAACAGATACGCCTTCGAGCGCGTCATCTTGAACAGACGCTGCGGCTTGAAGGCCGCCTTGGCGCCGAAAATGTCGGTGTCCGGCTTGAAGCGGATGCGCGTGCCGCGGCGGTTGTTGATCTTGCCGAGGTCTTCGAGCTTGCCCTTGGGATGGCCGCGCTCGAAGGTCATGCGGTGCAACTGCCCGCTGCGTGCAACCTCGACCTCGAGCCGCGAGGACAGGGCGTTGACGACGGAAACGCCGACGCCGTGCAGACCGCCCGAGGTCTCGTAGACCTTGGAGTCGAACTTGCCGCCCGAATGCAGCGTGCACATGATGACTTCGAGCGCCGACTTCTTTGGGAATTTCTTGTGCGCGTCGACCGGAATGCCGCGGCCATTGTCGGTCACGGTCAGGAAGCCGTCGGCGGTCAGCTCGACCTCGATGAAGGTGGCGTGCCCGGCAAGCGCCTCGTCCATCGAATTGTCGATCACTTCGGCGAACAGGTGATGCAACGCCTTTTCATCGGTGCCGCCGATATACATGCCGGGGCGCCGGCGGACCGGCTCGAGCCCCTCCAGCACCTCGATATCATCAGCGGTATAGCTGGCTTCGGCGCCTGTGGTCGGCCGGGAAGCAGCCTTCGCCGGGGCGCGTCCCTTCCGCTCCGGGGCTCCGAACAGATCGTCGTCAGATTTGCTTTTCGCGTTCGACTTCAATGCTTTGGCCATGGTTCTTCAAGTGGCGCACCAGTTTTGGCGCAGCGAATCGGTTGCTCTGACTATGCCACGGATGGGCTGCCAATGGGGACGACCGCGCCCCGGGGGCCCCGGCCGCCTGTCTAGATAGGAGCCCGCGATTACGCTTTCGAGGTGCGGAACACAACGACCGTGAACAAGGCCATGGCGACAACCACGGTCAGGGATCCGACGATCGGCGCCGCCTCGACCGAGGGCCCCTTGAGCAGCACCGCCGCCACGCCGGCCGGGAACAGGATGCCGCCGACGATATGCAGCCAGCCCTGGATCTTGGCCAGCAGCATGGTGCCCGCGGCCGGCACCAGCCGGTAGTACAGGCCGAACAGGAACAGCAGCACGCCGCCCACGAGGTTGAGATGCGCGTGCGCCGGTCCTAACGTGAAGTCGTGCTCGATACCCATGGCAATGCCCGCGAGCATTCCGAACAACAGGACGACAACGCTCACGCACATCATCAGTGATCCAATCATCCAGTATTTCCTCTTTCTTGTGAGGGGGATGCCAGCCAGCCTGGACCGCAGGGGCCTTACGGGAAATCACGTTCGATCCCCGCCTTTGTGACTTGATGTCACGCAATCGGCTGGCTTACCTGTTCTTAGGCTGCGAGCCGCTACAAAGGTTCATTCGAGGTTCAACGGAGCGGAAGGCACTCGACGAGATGGAAGATATTACGCGGGCCCTGGCCGAATTCGTCCGCCATCACCAGGTCTGGGCCGCTCCGATCGTCATGCTGCTGGCGTTCGCTGAATCGCTCGCCTTCATTTCATTGCTGGTGCCCGCCTGGGGCGCGCTGGTTGCGATCGGCGCGTTGATCGGCGTCAGCGGCATCAGCTTCTGGCCGATCTGGATCGCCGGCGGCATTGGCGCCGCGCTCGGCGACTGGGTCTCGTACTGGTTCGGCTACCGCTACAAGGAGCAGGTCGCGCAGATGTGGCCGTTGTCGCGCTATCCGGAAATCCTGCCGCGCGGCGAGGCCTTCGTGAAGAGCTGGGGCGTGCCCAGCATCTTCATCGGCCGCTTCTTCGGCCCGCTGCGCGCCTCGGTGCCGCTGGCGGCCGGCATTTTCGAGATGTCGTACTGGCAATTCCAGGTCGCCAATTTCGTCTCCGCGCTGATCTGGTCGGCCGCGCTGCTGCTGTTCGGCGACGTCATTGGCCAGGTCATCGAGTGGATGTGGCGGGCGGTGTAGTGAGCCCGGAATAAGGTCATGAAGCAGGGGTTAGTCGAAGGACGGCCGGCCGCGCGGCCGTCATCGCGCGAGCATCGAAACGCTGATACAACCTCACCCCAACAAGCGCGGCTTCCATCGATCGCATCATCGTTTCACCGGGAGGACATGATATGGAATTGACACGACGTCACGCTCTCGCCGGCGCTGCCGGCATCGCGGCCGCACCGTTGTTGTCAGCCGTTCCCGCGGCGGCCACGGCGCCCGCAGCCGACAAGCAGGCGCCGAGCTTCTATCGCTACAAGGTCGGCGACATCACGGTCACCGCGGTATCCGACGGCAAGAACGTCTTCAAGCTGGAAGACGCCTTCATTCCCAATGCGAAGCGGGAAGATATCAACGCGGCGCTGGAGAAGGCGTTCATGCCGCGCGACATGGTGACGATCTGGTTCGCGCCGCTGGTGCTCAACACCGGCGGCAAGCTGGTCGTGATCGACACCGGCAACGGCGCGCTGGCAAAGGCCAGCTCGAAGGGCGCCAACGGCCTGTTCGCCGACAATTTCGTCGCGGCCGGCTTCGATCCCAAGGCCGTCGACATGGTGGTGATCTCGCACTTCCACGGCGACCACGTGAACGGCTTGCTGACCGCCGAAGGCACGCCGGCCTTCCCGAATGCCGAGGTGCTGGTGCCGGCCACCGAATGGAAGTTCTGGATGGACGATGGCGAGATGAGCCGGGCGCCGGCCGGCCGCATGGCGAACCTGTTCAAGAACAACCGCAATATCTTCGAGGCCGGCCTGAAGAAGAAGGTCACGCCCTACGAATGGGGCAAGGAGATCGCGCCGGGCCTGACCTCGGTCGAAACCGTCGGCCATACGCCGGGCCACACCTCCTATGTGCTGGCCTCGGGCCCGGATAAGGTCTTCATCCAGTCCGACGTCACCAACAATCCGCATTTGTTCGCGACCAATCCCGGCTGGCATGCGTTCTTCGACCAGGACGCCGACGTGGCGGAGAAGACCCGCCGCCGCATCTACGACATGATCGTTGCGGAGCGGCTGCAGGTGCAGGGCTTCCACTATCCGTTCCCGGGCCTCGGTAACGTGGTGAAGGACGGCAGCGGCTACCGGCTCGTGCCGGCGCCGTGGAATCCGGTGATTTAGCCAGTCATTCCCCGGTGCGCAATTGCGCACCTGGGGGCGCGCGGAGCGCGAACCTCAGATGCGCTTTGCGCATCGGGGAGTCCAGAAGTTACGGCGCAAGATTCCGGGTTCGCCTCTTCGAGGCGCTCCGGAATGACGAGACTGTATCTTGACGCCAAGCGGGCGCGGCCTTATAGCCGCGCCTATGATCAACGCCGCGACCATCATCATTGCCCGCCGCCGCCGCATTCTCGCGGTATGGGCGGTCGCTCGCGTTTAAGACCATCGCCTCTGCCGCCGGATCCTGTCCCGCGGCGCTCTCCTCAAAAAGACACGCGGTTCGATCTGGCGGCTCCTTCGTCATGCAGGAGCTTCGACCATGTATACGCCGCCGCCTTTCAAGCCCGACCGCGCCGCAAGCCTCGCCTTTGCGGAAGCGCGCGGTTTTGGCATGGCCTGCGCGTGGGACGGCGGCAAGCCGATCGCCTCCGCACTGCCGTTCTACCTGAGCTACGCCGCTGACGGGACGCCGCGGGCGCTGTTTCATGTTGCCCGTCACAATCCGCTGGTAAAGCTGGCAGGCGAGGCGGCTTGCGAGGTGCCTTGGCTGCTGGCTGTCACCGGCGCGGATGCCTATGTGTCGCCGGACTGGTACGTGTCGCCTGACCAGGTGCCGACCTGGCTCTATCAGGCCGTGCATCTGACCGGGCCGGTGCGGATGTTGTCGGGTGAGGAACTTGCCGCTCAGATCGACGCGCTGAGCGCCAAGTTCGAGGACCGGCTGTTGCCGAAGAAGCCGTGGACGTCGGCTAAGATGACCGCGGCGCGGCTCGATGCCATGAAGAAGGCGATCGTGGGCCTTGAGATGACGGTGGAAGAGGTGGAGGGCAGCTTCAAGCTGAACCAGCACAAGTCCGAGACCGATTATGCGGCGGTCGCGGGCAACCTTGCCGCGCAGGCGGACGCCGGCGCGCAGCACATCGCGCATCTGATGCGGCAGGCGCGGCCGGATGTCTTTGCTATCAAAACGAACGAGCTCGAAAGGAGCGTGCCATGACCCTCACCGACACCAACCAGCCCAAGAACCAGCTCAAGACCAAAGGCGGTGCGACCAAGGCCACCGTGTTCGTCGATGGCGCATCCGGCACCACCGGTCTCGGCATCCAGGAGCGGTTGCACGCGATCGGCGACGTCGCGGTGAAACACATCGCCGAGGACAAGCGGAAGGATGCCGGTGCCAAGCGCGCGCTGATGGAGGAGGTGGATCTCGTGATCCTCTGTCTGCCTGACGAGGCCGCCAAGGAGACCGTCGCGCTGATCGACACCATGGGCAATTCAGCGCCGAAAGTGCTCGACGCCTCGACGGCCTATCGGGTCGCGCCCGACTGGGCTTACGGTTTCCCGGAACTCGCGCCCGATCAGGCCGACAAGATTCGCAACGCGAAGAAGGTCTCCAATCCGGGCTGCTATCCGACCGGCGCAATCGCGCTGCTGCGGCCGATCGTCGATGCCGGCCTGCTGCCGGCGGATTACCCCGTCACCGTCAACGCGGTGAGCGGCTATTCGGGCGGCGGCAAGTCGATGATCGCAAGCTTCGAGGACGGCTCGGCGCGGGCCTTCGAGCTCTATGGCCTCGGCTTCGAGCACAAGCACGTGCCGGAGATGCAGCTGTATTCGCATTTGACGCGGCGGCCGATCTTCATCCCGTCGGTCGGCAACTACCGGCAGGGCATGCTGGTCTCGGTGCCGCTGCAGCTCGACGCGCTGCCGGGTAAGCCGATCGGCGCTGATCTGCAGGCTGTATTGGCGAAGTGGTACGCCGGCAGTAAATACGTCTCGGTGATGCCGCTGCAGAACGAAGCCAGCAAGGGCGGCCGGCTCGAGCCGGAGGCGCTCAACGAAACCAACCAGCTCGAGCTCCATGTCTTCGCCAGCGACAAGCACCATCAGGCGGTGCTGGTCGCCCGCCTCGACAATCTGGGCAAGGGTGCGTCGGGCGCTGCCGTGCAGAACATGCGGCTGATGCTTGGACTGGCCGACAGCTAACTGCGAGGCGCATCGTGGACGACGCCACGCTGCAATTCTACCGGCGCAATGCCGAGGTCTATGCCGGGTGGGCGAAAGCACCGTCCGCCCGGCTCAAGGCCTTCCTCGGCCTGTTGCCGCGAGGCGGCGCGATCCTCGAACTCGGCTGCGGCGCCGGTAATCATGCCGCGGTGATGCTCGCCGAAGGCTTTGTGCTGCGTGCGACCGATGGTTCACCCGAGATGGCTGAAGTCGCCGCGCGCCGCATCAATCATCCCGTCGAGGCGATGCTGTTCGATCAGCTCGAGGATCTGGACGCCTATGACGGCGTCTGGGCCAGCGCCTGCCTGCTGCACGTGCGGCGCGACGAACTGGCCGGCATCATCGGCCGCATCCACCGGGCGCTGAAATCCGGCGGTATCTTCTACGCGAGCTACAAGATCGGCCATAGCGATGGCCGCGACAGCATCGGCCGCTACTACAATTACCCCGCGGCCGACTGGCTGGCGGCGACCTACGCATCGTCAGGGGCGTGGACCCAAGTCTCGTCCGACACCAGCGAGGTCAAGAGTTTTGACGAGGCGCCCGCGACGATGCTGCATATCGTCGTGCGCAAGGGCTAAGGAATAGCGCCGGCGCGGCTAGAGCATGATCCGGAAAAGTGTGAAGCGGTTTTTCCGAAGCGATCATGCTCAAGAAAAGGGTTGAAGCGCGATGACTTCATCGTGCTTCAGCACCGCGGCCGGCGCGAATCTTGTTGCTCAGACGATCTTGAAGATCGCGAGCGCGAGCACCGCTTGCGCGATGAAGCCGACCGTAAAGGCCAGGGTGCGGAACACCGGCAGGCCGAGCGTGTAGACGACCAGATGCGCGACGCGGGCCCAGAAATAGACGGCGCAGGCGAGCACGGTCCATTTGGTGGAATAGTCGGCGGCGTTGAGGATCAAGACCAGCGGCGCGAAGATCACGAGGTTCTCGACCGCGTTGTCGTGCGCGAACATCAGCCGGTTGGCCCATTCGGCGTGCGGCTTGTCGTTGCGCGAGGGATTGCCCATCGCGCCGGAGAGGCCGCGCACCTGGCAGCGGTTGATGATGTAGGGAACCCACAGCAGCCCGGTCAGGATCACCGTCAGCGACAGCCAGAACAGTTCGCGCGTCATCGTCTCCCCCTCACGTCAATTCGATTCCCGACCGTCGGGATCGTCTGTTTATAGCTGAGCGGGAGACCGCGCGCTACGCGCGGACACGGACATAGCTGCCCGGGGCGTCCTCGAGCGCCGGCATCCCGACCGTGCGCGCCGGCACCGTCTCCGGATCATGGCTCTCCAGCCAGCCGCGCCAATCGGGCCACCATGAACCTTTGTGCTCCTCGGCGCCTTTGAGCCAGTCGGCGAGCTTGATGTCCTTGATGTTGTCGTTGGTCCAGTACTGGTACTTCTTCGAGGCCGGCGGATTGACCACGCCGGCGATATGGCCGGAGCCGGACAGCACATATTTCACCGGGCCGCCGAAGAACTGCGAGCCGTACAGCACCGATTCCGCCGGCGCGATGTGATCTTCGCGTGCGGCGAGGTTGTAGACCGGCACCTTCACCTTCGACAGATCGAGCAGCGTGTTGTCGAGCACCATGGTGCCGGTCGACAGCCGGTTCTCCAGATAGCAGTTGCGCAGATAGTAGGAGTGGTTCGACGACGGCATCCGGGTCGCATCCGAATTCCAGTGCAGCAGGTCGAACGAGGAGGGCGACTGGCCCTTCAAATAGTTGTTCACGACATACGACCAGATCAGGTCGTTGGAGCGCAGCATGTTGAAGGCCATCGCCATCTTGCTGCCTTCGAGCACGCCGGATTCCTGCATGTCGCGTTCCAGCGCCGAGATCTGGTCCTCGTCGACGAACACCAGGAGGTCGCCGGCGTGGCTGAAGTCGACCTGCGCGGCAAAGAACGTCGCCGACGTCACGCGCTGGCGGCGCTTCTCGGCGAGGTAGGCGAGCGTCGAGGCGAGCAGGGTGCCGCCGACGCAATAGCCGGCGGTGTGCACCTTCAGCTCGCCGGTGGCCTTCTCGATCACGTCCATCGCGGTGAGCGGGCCTCCGGTCATGTAGTCGGCCCAGGTCTTCTTGCCGAGCTCCTTGTCCGGATTGACCCAGGAGATCACGAACACCGTGATGCCCTGGTCGACGCACCATTTGATGTAGGATTTCTCAGGGCGCAGATCGAGGATGTAGAACTTGTTGATCCAGGGCGGCACGATCAGGAGCGGCGTGCGCAGCACGTTCTCGGTCGCCGGCGAATACTGGATCAGCTGCATCAGCTCGTTCTGGTAGATCACCTTGCCCGGCGTCGTCGCCATGTTGACGCCGACCTCGAGATTGGCCGAATCGGACTGGCGGATCCGCAGCGTGCCGTGGCCGGCCTCGATATCCTCGGCCAGCATCTTCATGCCGCGCACCAGATTGTCGCCGTTGCTCTCGACGGTGGCGCGCAGCACCTCCGGATTGGTCAGCACGAAATTCGACGGCGCCAGCGCGTTGCTGAT
This sequence comes from Bradyrhizobium sp. 26S5, assembly GCF_036923295.1. Lineage (NCBI taxonomy): Bacteria > Pseudomonadati > Pseudomonadota > Alphaproteobacteria > Hyphomicrobiales > Nitrobacteraceae > Bradyrhizobium > Bradyrhizobium sp. 26S5. The sequence continues at coordinate 4,588,421 of NZ_CP145948.1, forward strand.
CTGCTGGACATAGAACTCCGCCTTCTTGCGGGTATGCGGATCGATCCCGTCGGCGTCGTGAACCAGCTGCTGCGCCCATTTCGCGGTCAGCAGATAGAGCTGCAGGATGAAGTCGAAGAACTGGTTCGACTTCCACTCCGGATCCTGGAACCGCTTGTCGCGCGGTGCCGGCGCGATCGCGGGCTTGGCATCGGCTTCGCCGGCCATGCGGCGCACTGCCGCGCCCCAGAGATCGAGGTAGTCCTTGCCGAGTTGCATCTGCAGCGACGAGGCGCGCTCCTTGTCGGACAGCCAGTATTCGGCGATCACGCTGAAGGTCTTGATGACCTCACCGAGCTCATTCGGCGGCTTGTCGCGGACTTCCCCGGTCTGGCGCGGCTTTAGATAGGCTGCAAGCGCCTGGCCGCTGCTCTCCAGCGCCCGGGCGATGTTCATGGCGAAGGCTTCGGCGTTGAATTTCGGGGTGGCTTGGGTGTCGGTACTGACGTTGCTCATCTGAGGGACAATATCGCCTGGTTTGGGGGGCGTCATCGCGCGGTGCGGCAACGGGAATCGGTCAAAATCCAATGTTTCGCTCTGCTGCAGTGCGATAAAAAATTCTTTGTTCTGACATATTGAAGCCTCAGGGGTCGCATTTCTTGTTCACGCTTTAAGCGTTTCGGGCGACAATGGTTTGAAACGCTAAAGCCGGGATTAACGCAGCGGGGACGCTGCAAAGCTCGTACCAAGGCTCGTACAGTGCGACCCGTGTCGGCAACGTGCGACATGCGCGCTAGCTTGTTGGGGACAATTCGGCACATGCCGATCGATTGGATGAAAAGGGCGCTCGTTGCCGCAGCGCTGCTCGCGTCGTTGACGGCGCTGAGCGGCTGCTCGAGCACGATTGCCGATATGACCATGCCGGCCGACGCTCCGGCGCGGCCGAAGGATGCCACCGGCTACCTCCCGGTCCACGATCTGCCGCCCGACCGCGCCGATCCGACCATCAAGCCGGCGGATCAGGCCAAGATCGAGCAGGAGCTGATCGCCGCGCGCGAGCGCCAGGCGTCGGCGGCAGCGCAGAGCGGGACGCCAGCCCCAAGCGCGACGACAGCCCAGAGCGGGAAGTAGGCGTTCCAGGTGGCCGATCAGCGCTGGCGCCGCCCGGTGTCCGTGCTAAAAGAACCTCAATTCAACCGCATATCCGGCCGCAGCCCTCAGATCGTGCGCCTGAATTCGCTCTAAGTTATTGATTTGGCGCGATTTCTGTAAGAGCCCGAGCAGGCTTTGGCATCGATCCAAAGGGCGTCGATTCTGGCATCGCGGTTGTCGGAGCAAGGGTCCCATGGAAGATTTTTACCGCATTCGCCGTCTGCCGCCTTACGTCTTTGAGAAGGTCAACCAGGCCAAGGCGGCCGCGCGCAACGCCGGGGCCGACATCATCGACATGGGCATGGGGAACCCGGACCTGCCGACCCCGCCGCATGTGATCGAGAAGCTGAAGGAGACGCTGGGCAAGCCGCGGACCGACCGCTACTCGGCCTCGCGCGGCATCAACGGCCTGCGCAAGGCACAGGCCGCCTATTATGCCCGCCGTTTCGGCGTCAAGCTCAACCCCGATACCCAGGTCGTGGCCACCCTCGGCTCGAAGGAGGGGTTTGCCAACGTCGCGCAGGCGATCACCGCGCCCGGCGACGTCGTGCTGTGCCCCAATCCGAGCTATCCGATCCATGCCTTCGGCTTCCTGATGGCGGGCGGCGTGATCCGCTCGGTGCCGTCGGAGCCGACCCCGCAGTTCTTCGAGGCGGTCGAGCGGGCGATCATTCATTCGATCCCGAAGCCGATCGCGCTGATCGTCTGCTATCCGTCGAACCCGACCGCCTATGTCGCGGACCTCGACTTTTACAAGGATCTCGTCGCGTTCGCGAAGAAGCACGACATCTTCATCCTGTCCGATCTTGCCTACGCGGAAGTCTATTTCGACGAGAACAATCCGCCGCCATCGGTGCTGCAGGTCCCCGGCGCGATCGACGTCACCGTCGAGTTCACCTCGATGTCGAAGACGTTCTCGATGGCCGGCTGGCGCATGGGCTTTGCGGTCGGCAATGAGCGCATCATCGCCGCACTTGCGCGGGTCAAATCCTATCTCGATTACGGCGCCTTCACGCCGGTCCAGGTGGCGGCGACCGCCGCGCTGAACGGCCCTGACGACTGCATCCGCGAGATGCGCGACACCTACCGCAAGCGCCGCGATGCGCTGGTCGAGTCGTTTGGCCGTGCCGGCTGGGAGATTCCGCCGCCGCAGGCCTCGATGTTCGCCTGGGCGCCGCTGCCCAAGGCGTTCGAGGCGGTCGGCAGCATGCAGTTCGCAACCCTGATGGTGGAGAAATCCGGCGTCGTGGTGTCGCCCGGCGTGGCGTTCGGCGAGCACGGCGAAGGCTATGTCCGCATCGCGATGGTGGAGAACGAGCAGCGTATCCGGCAGGCCGCGCGTGGCGTGCGCCGCTTCCTTGAAAGCGGCATCGAAACGTTGCACAACGTCGTTCCTCTCGCCAACCGGCGCTAATCCTTCCAGGTTGCTTAATCTCATGGTCGCACCCCTGAACGTGGGCATAGCGGGGCTCGGCACCGTCGGTGCCGATGTCGTCCGCCTCATCGAATCGCAAGGACGGGCGCTGGCCGAGCGCAGCGGCCGCAGCATTCGCGTCGTCGCCGTCACGGCGCGCTCGAAGGCCAAGAAGCGCGGCCTCGACCTGCGCGGCATCGCGTGGGCGAAGAGCCCCGAGGCGCTGGCCGCGGATCCCAATATCGACTGCTTCGTCGAATTGATGGGCGGGGCCGGCGATCCTGCGCTCTCTGCGATCGAGACGGCGCTGAAGGCCGGCAAGTCGGTCGTCACCGCCAACAAGGCGCTGATCGCCAAGCACGGCCTGCGTCTTGCGACAGCCGCCGAGAAGCACGGCGGCGCGCTGAATTTCGAGGCGGCGGTCGGAGCGGCGATCCCGGTCATCAAGACGCTGCGCGAGGGCCTCGCCGGCACCAGCGTCAACCGCGTCTACGGCATCCTCAACGGCACCTGCAATTACATCCTGACCCGGATGGAGCAGGAGGGTCTGTCTTTTGAAGAATGCCTGAAGGACGCCCAGCGTCTCGGCTATGCCGAAGCCAATCCGTCGTTCGACGTCGATGGTCACGACACCGCGCAGAAGCTCGCGATCTTGGCGAGCCTCGCGTTCGGAACCAAGGTCGCCGAAAGCGCCGTCTACGTCGAGGGCATCTCCTCGATCACGCCGGAGGACCTCAAAGCGGCCGCGGAACTCGGCTACCGGGTCAAGCTGCTCGGCGTCGCGGTGCGCACGGCAAAGGGCATTGAGCAGCGCGTGCATCCGACCATGGTGCCGAAATCGTCCCCGATCGCGCAGGTGATGGGCGTCACCAATGCGGTTGCTATCGACGGCGAGGGCATTCCGCCGATCACGCTGGTCGGTCCGGGGGCCGGTGGCGGCGCGACCGCCTCGGCCGTGGTCGCCGACATCGCCGACGTCGCCCGCGGCATCCGCGCCAAGCCGTTCGGGCGCCCGGTCGAGCGGTTGCGCGACACCGTCAAGGCGCCGATGGAACGTCATGAGGGTGGTTATTATATCCGCCTGATGGCGCGCGATCTTGCAGGCACTGCCGCAACAATCGCCACCCGGCTTGCGGAACAGAAGATATCTCTGGAGTCCATCGTGCAGCGGCACCCGGATGGCGTCGATGTGAACGGTGCGGCCAAAAAACCTTCACCGGTCCCGGTCATTCTGATTACCTATGCGACCAGCGAGGATGCCGTGCATCGCGCGCTGGCCGCAGTGCAGCGCGATAAGGTCATCAGCGGCCGGCCGCAGGTGATTCGGATCGAGAAAAACTAGCGCATGGCCTGAACGGGTCGGGCGTGAGACGATTGATGCGGGCAGGCTGGCCTGTCCCCGAGGCTTAAGGAGTACGCCGATGTCGACCCATATTTCCGTTCCGCCGCAAATGTTGCTTGAGCGCATCCTGACGCTCGAAATCGTGCGGGTGACGGAGCGCGCGGCGGTGTCGGCCGCGCGGCTGCGCGGCCACGGCCAGGAAAAGGCCGCCGACAAGGCTGCGGTCGATGCGATGCGGCGCGAGCTCAACAAGCTGCCGATCGAGGGCACGGTCGTGATCGGCGAGGGTGAGCGCGACGAGGCGCCGATGCTGTTCATCGGCGAGAAGGTCGGCCTCAACGCCGGTCCCAAGGTCGACATCGCGGTCGACCCGCTCGAAGGCACCACGCTGTGCGCCAAGAACATGCCGGGCTCGATCGCCACCATGGCGATGGCCGACGGCGGCACGCTGCTGCACGCGCCTGACGTCTATATGCAGAAGATCGCGATCGGTCCCGGCTACGCCAAGAACGTGATCGAGCTCGACGCGCCGCCGGCCGACAACGTCCGTCGGCTCGCCAAGGCCAAGGGCGTCGATCCGACTGCCATCAACGTGCTGGTGCTCGACCGTCCGCGCCATGCCGACATCATCAACAGCGTACGCTCCACCGGCGCTGCCGTACAGCTGATCACCGACGGCGACGTCGCCGGCGTCATTCATTGTGCCAAGCCCGACGAGACCGGCGTCGACATGTATATCGGCACCGGCGGCGCGCCCGAGGGCGTGCTGGCGGCGGTTGCGCTGCGCTGCATCGGCGGTCAGATGCAGTGCCGCCTGATCCTCGACACCGAGGAGAAGCGCGAGCGCGCGCACAAGATGGGCGTCATCGATCCGAAGATGATCTACGGCATCGAGGACATGGCCAAGGGCGACTGCCTGTTCGCCGCCACCGGCGTCACCACCGGCTCGCTGCTGACGGGCGTGAAGTTCAAGAAGGACGTGATCGAGACCGAGACGGTCGTGATGCGCTCAGTCACCGGCACCGTGCGCTACATCAAGGCCGAGCACCGGCAGCTGGAGAAATTCCACCTCGACTAATATCCGCTGTCGTTCCGGGGCGATGCGTAGCATCGAACCTGGAACCTCGAGGTTCCGGGTCTGGTGCTGCGCACCATCCCGGAACGACGGGATCAATAAATAACAACAAGAAAAAGGGAGACGAGCATGTCCGATCTGTCCGGCGTCAAGGCACTGGTGTTCGACGTGTTCGGAACCGTCGTCGACTGGCGCACCAGCCTGATCAACGATTTCACCAAATGGGGCGAGACGCGCGGCATCAAGGCCGACTGGACCGCGCTGGTCGATGGCTGGCGCGCGGTCTACGCGGCCTCGATGGACGAGGTGCGCAAGAACCCGCAGAACGGTTACGTGATCCTCGACGTGCTGCACCGCCGCTCGCTGGAGAAGCTGGTCGCGCAGTTCGACGTCAAGGGCCTGACCGAAGCCGACCTGCAGCACCTGACGCTGGGCTGGCATCGCCTGCACGGGTGGCCCGACAGCGTCGCCGGGCTGACGCGGCTGAAGACCAAATACATCATCTCGCCGCTCTCCAACGGCAACGTCGCACTGCTCACCAACATGGCGAAGTTCGCAGGCCTGCCGTGGGATCTGGTCATGTCCGCCGAGCTGTTCGAGCATTACAAGCCCGATCCGGAAACCTATCTGGGCGCCGCAAAACTGCTATGCCTGCCGCCGGAGCAGGTGATGATGGTCGCCGCGCACAATTACGATCTGAAGCACGCGCAGAAGCATGGCCTCAAGACCGCCTTCGTGGCGCGGCCGGCCGAATACGGACCCCTGCAGAAATACGATTTCGAAGCCACCGGCGAATGGGACATCGTGGCCAAGGATTTCGGGGAAATCGCGACCCGGATGGGCTGCTAGAACTGGTCTGCGAATCATTGAAGCGCTACGATTCCTGGTTGGAGCGTCGGTTCTGATTGGGTCGGAACCGGAGCTCTAGATTTGTTTTGACGCGTTTTCTTCACGCGAACCGTTGCCCGCTTCGCTCGAAATCGCTCTGGCTCCAGAAGGGATCATGACGCTGCACGCATCCGCATTGCCCGTCGAGGCGCCGCCGGCGTTCCTCGGCGTGACGCGGTCGTTGACCGGAAAGCTCTGGCGCGACCGGCTGGATGCGCGCGGGGCGGCGCGGGCGCTTGCGATGGTCCAGCGTCACAATCTGCCGGAGATGCTGGCACGGGTGCTGGCCGGGCGCGACGTCGCGATCGATGAGGTCGTCGACTTCCTCGACCCGACCATCCGCAAGCTGATGCCGGATCCCCACACGGTCACCGAGATGGAGCTTGCCGCCAAGCGCATCGCGGATGCCGCGGTGCGCGGCGAGAAGGTCGCGATCTTCGGCGACTATGACGTCGACGGCGCGACCTCGGCGGCGCTGCTGACCTGGCATCTGCGCCATTGCGGGCTGGATCCCCTGATCCATATTCCCGACCGCATCTTCGAAGGCTACGGTCCGAACATCGACGCTGTCCGCGCGCTGGCGGCCAAGGGAGCGACGCTGCTGGTCACGGTGGATTGCGGCACCACCAGCATCGAGCCGCTGGCGGAGGCGAAGAAGCTCGGCATGTCGGTGGTGGTGATCGATCATCACCAGACCGGCGATGAGTTGCCCGAGGTCGACGCGCTGGTGAATCCGAACCGGCCGGACGATCTGTCCGGCCTCGGTCATCTTGCAGCCGTCGGCCTCGTGCTGGTGACATTGGTCGCGGTCAATCGCGAGCTGCGCCAGCGCGGTTTCTGGAGCAGCGAGATGCTGGAGCCGGACCTGCTCGGCATGCTGCATCATGTCGCGCTCGGCACCGTGGCCGACGTCGCGCCGCTGATCGGGCTCAACCGCGCCTTCGTCGCCAAGGGCCTGATCGCGATGCGCCGCCGCGACCATGTCGGTCATACCGCGCTGATGGATGTGGCGCGGCTCAACGGCCCGCCGGAGGCCTGGCATCTCGGCTTCATGCTGGGGCCGCGCATCAATGCCGGCGGCCGCATCGGGCGCGCCGATCTTGGCGTGCGGCTGTTGCTCGAAGGCGATGTGTCGGAGGCCGCACGGATCGCGGCCGAGCTCGACCGCCTCAACGCCGAGCGGCGAGTGATCGAGCAGGCCGCCGAGGCGCAGGCCGAAGCCGAGGCGCTGGCCTCGCTCGGGCTCGAGGACAAGGGCGCGGTGATCGTCACCGCCGCCGAAGGCTGGCATCCCGGCGTGGTCGGGCTGGTCGCGGCGCGGCTGAAGGAGAAGTTCGCGCGTCCGGCGTTTGCGATCGCGCTCGAGCCGGGCGGCATCGGTACCGGATCGGGCCGCTCGATCGGCGGCGTCGATCTCGGCAAGGCGGTGCGGCAGGCGGTGCATGACGGGCTCTTGATGAAGGGCGGCGGGCACGCGATGGCGGCCGGCGTCACGCTGCGCAAGGAGAAGCTCGCCGAATTCCGCGCCTACATGGAGAGCGCGCTCGCCGCCGACGTCGCCAACTCGCGTCACGAGAACGAGCTGTTCATCGACGGTGCGGTTACCGCGCGCGCGGTGACGCCGGAATTTGCCGCGACGCTCAATCGCGCCGGCCCGTTCGGCAGCGCCAATCCGGAGCCGGTGATCGCGCTGCCGTCGCATCAGCTGGTCTATGCCGACGAGGTCGGGCAGGCGCATTTGCGGCTGCGCTTCAAATCCGGCGACGGCTCGATCGTCAACGGTATCGCATTCCGCTCCGTCGGACAGAAGCTCGGCAGCGCCTTGACGCAAAATCGCGGCCAGCAATTGCACGTGGCAGGCACTCTCGCCGTCGACCGTTGGCAAGGCACCGAACGTGTGCAATTCCGTGTGCTCGACGTCGCGGTGCCGGATCAGGGCCCGGTGGTGATCCGATAAGAAACGTTGGGAGAGGACATGTCTGGACAGGTTGAGGGCAAGGTCGCGCTGGTGACCGGCGGCGCATCAGGTATCGGCGAGGCGATCGTTGAATTGTTCGCGCAGGAGGGCGCGACCGTTGTTGCGACCGATATCGATGAGTTGCGGGGACCGGAGCTCGCCGCGCGGCTCAAGAAGGCTGGTCGCGAGGTGGTGTTTCTGCCGCAGGATGTCACCAGCGAGGAGCGCTGGATCGAGGTCGTCGCTGACATCGGCAAGCGCTATGGCCGCCTCGACATCATGGTCTCCAACGCCGGTATCGGCATCGGCGCGCCTTCGATTGTCGAGATGTCGCTCGCAGACTGGCGCCGGCAGACCGCCATCAATATCGATGGCGTATTCCTATCAGTGAAGCACTCGCTGCCGCTGATGCGCAAGCATGGCGGCGGCTCCATCATCATGATGTCGTCGCTCGCGGGTCTGCGCGGCGCCGCGAACCTCTCCGGCTACAGCGCGACCAAGGGCGCGGTGCGGCTGTTCGCCAAGTCGATCGCGATGGAATGTGCGCAGGTGAACGACGGCATCCGCGTCAACTCCGTGCATCCCGGCATCATCGACACGCCGATCTGGGGCAAGATCCCGACCGGGGCGACCGGCGCCGGCCAGAACGCGCCGATCGATCCGGAGGAGCGCGCGAGATTCGCAACGCCGCTCGGCCGCGCCGGCCAGGCCATCGAGATCGCGCAGGGCGTGCTCTATCTCGCCTCCGACGCGTCGCGCTACGTCACCGGCACCGAGCTCGTGATCGACGGCGGCATGAACGCGGGCGGCGTGGTGCGACAGCCGAAATAATCTCCGTCATTGCGAGAAGCCACCCGGTCGGCGCAAAGCGCCGCAGGATGACTGGCTCCGCGACGAAGCAATCCATGCTGCCGCACGCGCGGATTGATGGATTGCTTCGCTCCGCCCGCAATGATGGCGGATGGCGAGCGGCCTTGCCGTTTTGACCTTACGCATCGAGATGGGATGCAACCTATGGACGAATGAGGAGCTGCCCGGTATCAATCGTCGGCGAAATGTAGCGCCGATCAGTTTGGTCGCTTGAAGGGAAAATCATGCCGACCGTATTAAACACGATCCTCCTGGTCTTATCCTTGTCGATCGGCTTGACGGCTTCGGCGATGGCCGAGCAGTTGCAGGACTGGGAGGCAGCCTATCGGCGAAACGATTTCACAACTGCATATCGGCTTTTGGGCCCGCTGGCTGACGGCGGCGATGTCAATGCCCAGTATAGTCGCGGTGTGATGCTTCGCGATGGGCGAGGGGTACCGCAGGATGCTGCCGAGGCCGCGGTGTGGTTTCGCAAGGCGGCTGGGCAGGACGACGCCAAAGCCCAATATAATTTGGGAGCAATGTACCTATCCGGACAAGGCGTACCGCAGGACTACGCTGCGGCGGAACGATTGTTTCGTAGTGCCGCGCGCCAAGGCATGTCTCAAGCCCAGCACAACCTCGGCGTAATGTTTCGCGATGGGCTTGGCGTTCCACAAAATTCCGTCGAGGCGGCGACGTGGTTTCGGAAAGCCGCGCAACAGGGCCTTGCACCCGCACAATACAATTTGGGCGTTATGCTTCTTTCGGGGCAAAATGTTGAACGGAATCCTGCCGAGGCGATGGCATGGTTTCGCAAGGCCGCGGAGCAGGGCGTGGCTCAGGCTCAGTATAATCTCGGAGTTTCGTTGCGCGATGGGTACGGCGGGCCCCAGAATCAGGCTGAGGCTGTCGTGTGGCTTCGCAAGGCGGCTGAACAGGGGAATGTAAAAGCGCAATCTGAACTCGGATCAGCCTTGCTCGCCGGACAAGGGGTGCCGCAGAGTTACCCGGAGACGGCGACGTGGTTTCACAAGGCGGCTGTGCAAGGGGATACCAAAGCGCAGTACAATCTCGGTGTGATGTTGGTCGCCGGGCAAGGTTTACCTCAGAACTATGCCGACGCCGGAGTGTGGTTTCGCAAGGCGGCCGAACAGGGTGATGCGAAAGCGCAGTTAAACCTCGGAGTGCTGCTGCGCGATGGGCAAGGGGTGCCACGGAGTGCCTCTGAGTCGGTGCTGTGGTTCCGCAAGGCGGCCGAGCAAGGCGAAGCCAGCGCTCAGCACAATCTTGGCGCAATGCTTTTGGCTGGAACAGGCGTCCGACAAGACCTTGCTGAGGCAGCGACCTGGTTTCGCAAGGCCGCTGAGCAAGGAACGGCTCAATCGCAATACAATCTCGGATTGATGTTAGCCGACGGGCTTGGTGTGGCGCGGAATAGTGTGGACGCCTATAAGTATTTCACGCTGGCTGCGCATCAATCTGATGTGTCGACAACAGGCTTCGCAAATCAGGCCACACAAGCGCGAGAAATGTTGGCAAAACGGATGACCCCTTCTCAAATTGCTGAAGCACAAAATCTCGCAAGCGAATGGAAGCCAAGCTCGAAATAGCAGATACGGCAAGTGTCTATAAGGTTTTCGGCTTGCCTGCTGTCCGTCCATCGCGTCATTTCGGGGCTGCTCAGCAACCACATCGCTCCATGAGCGGACATTAACGCCGGTGCGTGATGCTGCCGGCGTCATCGGAAGACGGCCTAGCCGCCTTGCCGTAGCCGCGCCAGCACCTTGAGCCCGCCGTAACCATCGGCGGGCAACAGGCCCATTTTGACCTGATAGTCCTTGATCGCCTTCATGGTGTCGTTGCCGACGCGGCCGTCGGTGCCGCCGGTGTCGAAGCCGGCCTTGGTCAGGCGCGTCTGCATCTCCTGCACCTCCGCGAGCGTCAGTGCGCGCTCCGAGCCGGGGAAGGGCTGGATGAAGGGCGGTCCGCCGAGGCAGCGGTCGCCGAGATGGCAGATCGCCAGCGCGTAGTTCATCGAGGGATTGTAGCTCTTCACCGAATTGAAGTTGGGGCCGAGCAGGAACGCGGGGCCGCCGGCAACCGGGATCCAGAGCTGCGCTGACGCGTTCGGCTGCGGAAACGGCTGGCCGTCGGCTCTGACGACGCCGGCGCTGGCCCAGGCCGCGTAGGTGCGGCTGCCGCTGGCACCGCCGGGCGCGCGGACCTCGTAGCCCCAATGCTCGCCGCGGTGCCACTTGCCGCGATTGACCAGGTATTTCGCGGTCGAGCCCAGCGCGTCGTCGGGACGGCCGAACGGCGAGACCTTGCCGTCGCCGTCATAGTCGAAGCCGACATTGAGCCAGACTTCCGGCATCCATTGCGAATGGCCCATCGCGCCGGCCCAGGAGCCGTTCATCTCCTCAGGCGTGCTCCAGCCGCGCTGCACGATCTTCATCGCGTTGATCAGCTCAGTCTCCCAATAGGCCTTGCGACGCGGCTCGTTCCAGGCGAGCGCCGCAAGCGAGGGAAACACCGGCGTCATGTGGTTCTGCTGCACCAGCGGATCGCCATAGGCTGATTCCACGCCCCACAGCGCGAGCAGCGTGCCGCGCTCGACGCCGAAGTCGCGCTCGATCCGGCCGAACAGCGCCTCGTTCTTCTTGAGCGCCTCGCGGCCGTGGATGATCCGCCAGTCGGAGACGCGCCGGTTGATGTACTGCCAGATCTGCTCGTGGAATTCGGGCTGGTTGCGCATCTGCCTGAACACGCTCATGTCGGGCTCGACCCGTCCCATGCAGCGGTTCCAGGTCGCCTCCGAAATGCCCTTTGCGAGGGCGCGGGCGCGAAAATTGTCGCGCCATTGGTCGAAGCCAGGAGGCGCGGCCGCCAGCGCGTCGAGCGGATTGGTCAGCGCGACGCCTGCCGCGAGCCCCGCCTTCAGGAGGTCGCGACGGGTAGGGGAGTTCAAAGAATCAGGCTGTTTCATGCGGCCAGTCTAGCGGCGCCGTCGAAATGGGCCAAAAGCCACGCCGCCGCAGGGACTAGCTATCCTGCAAATCTGTGGCGATTTTTGACAGCCATTGGCGGACAATTTGTTCCGACTTGCCGTCAAGGCTGGCGGCGAGCCGGCGCTCCTGCGCCTGGGCGATATGGCGGCATTTCTCCAGCAGCGCGGTTCCATGGCTGGTCAGCGTCCACTGCAGCACCCGGCCGTGGACGGGGTGCGGCGTCTTGCGGATCGCGCCGTCGCGTTCGAGGTTGCGGATGATCACGCTGACGGTCTGCGGAGTTAGAAACGCCACCCGCGCCAGATCGGCGCCTGAGAGCCCCGGATAGGCCTTCAGCATCGTCAGCACGACGAATTGCGGCGAGGTGACGCCAAGCTGCGCGAGCGCGCGCTCCATCGACAGCCGCGAGGCCGCGTGCGCCTGGCGCAGCAGATAGGCGAGATAGCCCTGTTCGCCGCGCTTGCCTTCGCCGGGCGGCGGGATGGGCGTGGCGAGCAGGGCGTCTGCGGCCGATCCTGTCCCGACAGTAACCTTGCCGGCCGCCGTTTTCTCCGCCGGCCGCCGCTCGGCGACGCCCGATTTCCCGCGTTTCTGCATTCCCGCCATGTCGTCCGATGCCGCCTTCGCCGATGTCCGCATCTTGCTCAGTATCAGAGCTCTGATAATATATCAGTACACTGATAACATGAGGCCAGGCCGATGTCACATGCCCGCAAGGAATACACCGACTTCGAGAAGCTCGCGCCCGATGTCTTCGCCACCGTGCGTGCGCTCGGCCAGTTCGCGGCCAAGGCCGGTCTCGACAAGCAGCTGCTCGAGCTCGTCAAGCTGCGCGCCTCGCAGATCAACGGCTGCGCGTTTTGCGTGCAGTACCACATCCTGCAAGGCGAGAGCCTCGGCGTGCCCACAGACAAGCTCAACCTCGTCGTGGTGTGGCGCGAGGCGCCGCAGTTCTCGGCCCGCGAGCGCGCGGCGCTGGCCTGGACCGAAGCGCTGACGACCTTGCCGAACGGCGTCAGCGACGAGGTCTATGCCGAGGTCTCCGCCGAATTCTCCGAGCAGGAGCTGACTTATCTGACCTCGGCGATCGCATCGATCAATGTCTGGAACCGGTTCGGCGCAGCCTATCGCTGGACGCCGCCGCCGCGCAGGCAGAACGCGGCGGCTTCGTGAGCCGGACCGCGCGCGACGAATGAAGCAGCAACTGACAGGGGAGAAGCACCAATGACCTCGATCGCGATGACACCATCTCTTCCATTCGCGCGGCCGCCGCGGCCGGTCTCGCTGGCCGTGATCGCGGGACTGGCCTGCGCCTTCGTGATCGGCAAGGCCTTGCCGACCCCGATGGATGCGATCGCCTCGGTGATCGCGCCGCTGTGCGCGAGCGCGAATGCGGCGTCACCGCTCGACAAGGTCGAGGTCATCACCTCGCATGCGTTGCCGAACGTGGCGGGCAAGCGGGTCACGGTGGTGCGCGTGCTCTACGGTCCCGGCGGGTTCACGCCGCCGCACCGTCATTCGGGTTCGGTGACCGCCTACATCACCAAGGGTGAAATCCGGTCCCAGCTCGGCGGCGGACCGGTCGAGACCTTCAAGGTCGGCCAGTCCTTCTTCGAGCCGCCGGGCTCGACCCACATGGTGTCGGCCAATGCGAGCACCACGGAGCCGGCGGAGCTGATCGCCGTGTTCGTGGCGGATGAAGGCGCGCAGCTGACCACGATGCTCGAATAGCGATCGGCGGGGCGCTGGTCTTGCAAGACGCGCGCACTGGACCAGTTTGGTCCCGAACTCGCATGGAAGTGGACCTTGCGCGCATTGCGGTGCGTGGATTGATTGCGCGACAGGTTGCTGCGCTACTGACGAGGAACAAACCGATGATCAGTCTGAAGGGGCTCTCCGCCTTCCCGATTACGCCCTCGAACCGGGATGGGCGGGTCGATGTGGGGGCTCTCCGCGCATTGCTCGAGCCCGTGATCGCGGCGAAGGTGGATTCGATCGGGCTGCTCGGAAGCACCGGATCATATCCGTATTTCAGCCGCGACGAGCGGCGGCGGGCCGTGCAGGCGGCTGTTGCCCTGGCCGCAGGTCAAATGCCGATCTTGGTCGGCGTCGGCGCACTGCGCACCGACGACGCGGTGCGGCTGGCCCAGGATGCGCGTGACGCCGGCGCGACAGCCGGCCTTTTGGCGGCGGTTTCCTATACGCCTTTGACTGACGACGAGGTGTTTGAGCATTTTCAAACCGTGGCCCGCGAGAGCAGGCTGCCGATTTGCATCTACGACAATCCCGGAACGACCCATTTTCGATTCACGCCGGCTCTCATCGGGCGCTTGAGCCGCGTCGAGGGGATTGTCGCGGTGAAAAGTCCTGCGCTGGATGTGTCGGCGGTGTCCGGCCATCTCAGGGAATTGCGGGCTCTCGTTCCGAGCGGCCTCGCGCTCGGTTACAGCGCCGACTGGAATTGCACCGAGGCGCTGTTGGCAGGTGGGGACACCTGGTACAGCGTTCTTGCAGGCATTTTCCCCAAGGTTTGCGTGGACATCGTCCGTGCCGTGACGAGCGGCGATGCGGTCCGGGCGCGGCAGCTCAATGCGCGTCTGCAGCCGATGTGGGATCTGTTCAAGACATTCTCGGGTCTGCGCGTTGTCTACGCGATTGCCAATCTCAGAGGTGTCTGCGTGGCCGAGCCGCCGCGTCCGATCTTGCCGCTGCCCGCGGACGCCCAGAAGAAGATCAGTGAGGTGTTGGCCGGAATGGACATCGGTTGATCGCATCACACGGTGTGATGGCGCATCGATGCCATTTCGAATGGAGCCCGCGGTCGTCCCGCTGGCGTCGTGGCTTCCATCGGCGTGCAAAATCGGCATAACAATCGCTGGAGCGTTTTCGAGCGAAGTGGACGCCGGTTCGCGTGAAGAAAGCGCGTCAAGACAAGAAACTAGAGCTTCGGTTCTGATTCCATCAGAACCGAAGCTCTAGGTGTGCTCGCTAGCCCGGAGGTGTTCGATGCGATTGCCGGCAATTCTGTTGACGCTTCTGGTTCCCGCGATGGCCTGGGCCGAGGAGCCGGCAACCAATGCGCCTGCGCTGTGGGGCAGTCCCACCGTCGACAATGGCGCGTGCTGCAAGACGCTTGGCGAGGTGCGCAGCAATATCGACCGGCTCGACCGCGAGATCGTGCGCCTGATAGCCGAGCGCGGCCGTTACGTTCATGAAGCTGTCCGCTTCAAGGCCAACCCCGCGCAAGTCGAGGCGCCGGAGCGCGCCGAGGCGGTGGTGAAGAAGGCGATGGCGCTCGCGGAAGCGGACGGGCTGTCGCCCAAGGTTGCCGAAGCCGCCTATCGCGCGATGGTGCGCGCCTTCATCGACTACGAGCAGGGCATCTTCGCCGATGCCGCCGCGCGCGGCGACGCGCCCTGGAAGAAGTAAGCGCACGCGCTGACCATGCGGTGCTCGCTCCAGCGCATGGTCGCGAAATAGCCGGTCGACGGCACTGCACAGCGATGGTGCGCGCTAGAGCTTCGGTTCTGATTGAATCAGAACCGAAGCTCGAGCTTTTTGTTTTGACGCGTTTCTTCACGCGAACCGGTGCCCACTTCGCTCGAAAACGCTCTAATTGCCGCCAC
The DNA here is from genome assembly GCF_036923295.1 of Bradyrhizobium sp. 26S5. NCBI lineage: Bacteria > Pseudomonadati > Pseudomonadota > Alphaproteobacteria > Hyphomicrobiales > Nitrobacteraceae > Bradyrhizobium > Bradyrhizobium sp. 26S5. Next base: position 4,603,714 of record NZ_CP145948.1, read on the forward strand.
CCTCCTGGGTGTCGATGCGATGCACGACGTCGTCGGGCAGGGCGTGCGCCACGGCGGCCGCAGGTCCGGGCTCCGGTCCGATCTCGTGGCCGCGGCCGCGGATCAGCCGTTCATAGGCCGACACCAGCGTGGTGTAGGGATTGACCCACAGCCAGCCGTCGCGGGTGAACACCTGGACGTCGAAGTGCAGATGTCGCGAGGTGCCGTTGGGGTGGTCAAGATAGTTCGAGACCACGCCGATCTTCTCGCCCTCGCTGACGCGGCGTCCGTTGAGCAAACCATCGGCATCCATCGCCGACGGGTTCATGTGCATGTAGCGGAAGCGGATATGCTCGGTGCGGGTGTTGACCTGTAATGTCGCGGCCTGCTGCTGCGGCGAGCGGATCACGATGCTGTCGCGCACCGCGACCACGCCCTGCTGCTTGGGGTCGCAACCGTCCTTGCTGTCTGCGGAACAGGCGCCTGGCCTGATATCCTGGCCCTGATGGCCAAAGCCGCTGGTGCATTGGCCGACCTCAAAACTGCGGGCCTCGCAGAAATTGTCCTGCCAGGGATACACGTCGACCGTCGCGCCCGCCTTGCGCCTGGCGAAGGATTGCGAGTGTGCGAAGGCCGGCGCCTTCTCCAGTGGAAAGCGGATCTGCGAATAGACGGTGAAGTCGGCGTGGCCACTCTGCTGCCTGTGTCCGCCGCTGCCCGCGATGATGTCGCCGCTCGGGCGGTAGGTGAAGTCAGCCGATGCGGCCGCCGGCCGCTCGGCGATGTCGGAGGCGATGTCGCTGCGCGACCGCGACGGCTGGCCGCCTGCGATGTGCAACGCCTTCAGGAAGCGCTCGGCGACCGGATAGGCCTCACGACAGGCCAGCCGCTTCGGCCGCGGCGCGCTGTCGAGGCATTGGATCGAGACGACATAGGGAATCCCGAAACGGGCGAAGGCGTAGCGGACATAGCCTTCGCGGATGAAGCGGCGGATGTCCGGAAACTGCCCGGCCAGCGTCTTGACCGGCTCGCCTTTGCCGCCGAGCCGGTCAGCGAGGTCGTAGACCAGGATCGAACCCGAGATCTGCACCTCGACCGGTTTGGCAAACGTCCGCGGCGGCATGCCGTCGCCGGCGCCCGGGTCGAGCGAGAACACCGCGTCGTAGCCGGACGCGCCGGCATGAAAGATATCGGCCGCGCGGAACTCGGCCTGATAGCGCGCGACCGACAGGCTGTCCGGCGCACCGCTTTGCCGCGCGTCGAGATAGCTTGCGGGGTCGAACGGCAGCAGCACCGGAATCGGGCTGCGCGCGATGCCGGGGAAGAGCGGCGACGTCAGCGCGTTCAGTTGCACCAGTGCGGGGGTCGCGCGCGGATCGGTGGCCGGGACCCGGCGTTGGCCGGCGAAGGCGAAGTTGGAGGCAATCGCCGGGCGGGTGCCGATCTCCTGCCGCAACTGGTCGAGCACCGCGCGCCATTCGACCCGCATGGCCGAGATCGACGGCGTTCGGAATTCGTCGGCATGAGCGCTGGGAGGAGGCGAGAGCAGGACTGCCAGCCAGCAACTGATGAAGCTGACAACCTTCCTGTTCACTGCACCCCCCGGCTCATGTCTGACCGCCGGGGATTCTAAAGCAATATCCGGAAAACTGTGTAGCGGTTTTCCGGAAACTTTATGCTTAAACAACGAGCTGATGCGCGGTGATGATTCATTCTAAATTACACCGCGCCTCAGCGCTCAGTCCTTGGCGCGTTCGACGTAGGAGCCGTCCTCGGTCATGACCACGATGCGCGTTCCGGCGGCAACGTGCGGCGGCACGCCGGTGCGCACGCCATTGGACAGGATCGCGGGCTTGTAGGACGAGGAGGCGGTCTGCCCCTTGGTGACGGGCTCGGTCTCGACCACTTCCAGCGTCACGCGCTGCGGCAGCTGGATCGCGACCGGGTTGCCCTCGTGCATCGAGAGCTTCACAGTCATGTTCTCCTGCAGATACGGCGAGGAGGAGCCGACGATCTCCTTGGAGACCTGGACCTGATCGTAGTTGTCGTTGTTCATGAAGTGGAAGCCGTCGGCGTCTTCATAAAGGTAGTTGTAGTTGTGGTCTTCGACGGTGGCCTTCTCGACCTGGTCGGTGGTCTTGTAGCGCTCGGAGACCTTCACGCCGTCGCCGATGCGGCGCATTTCGATCTGGCTGACCGGGGTGCCCTTGCCGGGGTGAATGTTCTCAGCGGACAAGACCACATAGAGCCGACCGTCCTGCTCGATGATGTTGCCCTTGCGGATGGAACTGGCGATGACTTTCAAAGGTGTTTTCCTGAATTTGGGAGGCGGGGGCGCAAACCGGATGGCAGCCCCTCGGCCATGGCGGCGATTTCGGGCTGCAACATACTGATTTGTCCCTGAGATGCCAGCCTTTTGCGGCCGATTTTGGCAGTTTGCCAACCGCTGAAACCGGCCCGGAACGGGCCGTTATGGCTGGTCCTTGCCGGGGATCTTGCGGGCCTTCGCGTTGTGCTCGGCAAAGCTTGCGGGAACCGAAAACGTCCCGGTCTTCAGATCGTAGACGCAGCGCCAGTCCTCGACCCATGGGAAGGGGGGATGCTCGCCCTGGATGTCGAAGGACATGCCGAGCACGAGGTAGCGGCTGTCGGGCCATTTCACGCCCAGCCAGGCGTAGTTCTCGTCAAAACCCTTGATCAGGCCGATCTGCATATGGTCGAGCGTATAGGGGTCATCCGGGTCGCGGCGCACGCCTTCGGCGGCCGGCTGGGTGTAGAAGAAGTCCCAGGCGGCCTCGCCAAGCGGCTTTTCGGTCGCCGGCGCGAACCGTTCGCCGGTCCGCTTGTAGAGGTAGAGGGTGTGGTAGCCGGCGCCGAGCTTCTGCATCCGCACCAGCCAGCGGCTGTCCGGGCTGAAGCGGAAGCCAGCCTGATAGCCGGCCGCATCGGTGCCTTCGCCCTGGTTCAGCAGCGCGCCGTGCTTGCGGGCGCGGTCGAAGGTCCAGAACTGGAAGAGGAGACCTTCATCGCCCATCTCCTTCGCATACTGCTCGACGCGGACCGTTCGATCCGGCGAGGTAAAGCTTGCGTCCGCAACCCGCTTGAACTCGCTGCCCGGGCTGTCGGCCATTGCCGGCGTCGCCGCGGCCAAGCCGAGCAACAGCAGCAGTCCTGCACTTCGTAACCAGCCGACCATGGGCGCATCCCGTTTTCGCGCAACTGGCGGTGGGACGCGCGAACCGGTGTTCAGGTTCAGCGGATCGCGAACATGGACAAGGCGGGCGTCTTTCGACATGAAGGGATCAGCTAAGCCGGGTGGCGCGGAGACCAAGGTCGTGTGGGCCATGAAGTCATTTGAAATCAGTCACTTGTTCCCGACTCTTAAGTGGAGCCGGCGGCTTGTTGATGTGGAATCCATGAGATCCGGGGTGCACCGGCAATGACGGGTCATGACCAGACCTCGCCGTGGTGGACGCCGCAGCGCTATGCCGACCGCCGGCCACTCCTGCAGGCGCGGTCCGCGATCACGCGGGCGCTCCGCGGCTGGTTCGAGGAGCAGGGATTCGCTGAGGTCGAGACCGCCATCCTGCAGATCTCGCCGGGCAACGAGACGCATCTGCACGCGCCGCGCACCGAGCTGACGCGGGCCGACGGTTGGCATGCGACGCGCTATCTGCGCACCTCTCCGGAGTTCGCCTGCAAGAAGCTGCTCGCGGCCGGCGAGCCCAAGATCTACGAGTTCGCGCGGGTGTTCCGCGACCGCGAGCGCGGCGATCTGCATTTGCCCGAATTCACCATGCTGGAATGGTACCGCGCCAATGCCCCCTACGATGCCATCATGGCCGACACGATCGTCGTGATCGCGCATGCGGCGCAGGCGACCGGGATCGGGCGGTTTTCCTTCCGCGGCAGGATGGCCGATCCGTTTGCCGAGCCGGAGCTGCTGACGGTCGCGGCCGGCTTCGAGCGCTTCGCCGGCATCGATCTGCTGGCAACGATTGCGGGCCGCAAGGGCGATCGCGAGGCGCTGGCGTCGGCGGCGAAGGGGCGGGTGCGGATCGCCGACGACGACACCTGGTCGGATATCTTCAGCAAGGTGCTGGTCGAGCATGTCGAGCCCAATCTCGGTCAGGGCCGTCTGACGGTACTGTTCGAATACCCGTCGCCCGAGGCCGCTCTGGCGCGCACCAAGCCGGGCGAACCTCGGGTCGCCGAGCGTTTCGAGGTCTATGCCTGCGGCGTCGAGCTCGCCAACGGCTTTGGCGAGCTGACCGATGCGGTCGAGCAGCGCCATCGTTTCACCGCCGATATGGACGAGAAGGCCCGCCGTTACGGCGAGCGCTATCCGCTCGACGAGGATTTCCTTGCCGCGGTCGGCGAGATGCCGGAGGCCAGCGGGGTTGCGCTCGGCTTCGACCGGCTGGTGATGCTGGCGAGCGGCGCGCCACGAATTGATCAGGTGGTCTGGACACCGCCTGCAGGAGAGACATGAACAGGATCGATCCGAAGATGGCGGCGACCCTGCGCCAGCCGCGCGAACTGGTCGATGCCGGCCTCGCGCCGGTCGATGCGCTTGCCGGGCTCGAACAGGTGGCTGCGCGCTACGCGGTCGCGGTGACGCCGGAGCTTGTCGTGCTGATCGATCCGGCCGACGCCAATGATCCGATCGCACGGCAGTTCATCCCGAGCACCGACGAGCTCGTGGAGCAGCCGGGCGAGAACGCCGATCCGATCGGCGACGATGCGCATTCGCCGGTTGCCGGGATCGTGCATCGTTATCCTGATCGGGTTCTGTTCAAGCTCGTGCATGTCTGCGCGGTCTATTGCCGGTTCTGTTTCCGGCGAGAAATGGTCGGGCCGGGAAAGGCCTCGGCCTTGTCCGACGACGCCTATCGCGCGGCGCTGGATTACATCCGGGCCCATCGGGATATCTGGGAAGTCATCCTGACCGGCGGCGATCCCCTGATGCTGTCGCCGCGCCGGCTGACCGAGATCATGGCCGATCTCGCTGCCATCGATCATGTGAAGATCATCCGCATCCACACCCGCGTCCCGATCGCCGATCCCGGCCGCATCAATTCCGACATGATCGCGGCGCTGCGGGTCGAGGGCGCGACGACCTGGATTGCTGTTCACGCCAACCATCCGCGTGAACTGGGCGTCAATGCCCGCGCGGCGTGCGCGCGCCTTGCCGATGCCGGCATCCCGCTGGTCAGCCAGTCGGTCCTGCTGCGCGGGGTCAACGACGATGCCGCGACCCTCGAGGCGTTGATGCGCGCCTTCGTCGAGTGCCGCATCAAGCCGTATTATCTGCATCACGGCGACCTTGCGCCGGGCACCGCGCATTTGCGCACCACGATCGAAGCGGGGCAGGAGCTGATGCGGGCCTTGCGCGGGCGGGTCTCCGGACTGTGTCAGCCGGACTATGTGCTCGACATCCCCGGCGGCCACGGCAAGGCGCCGATCGGCCCGGCTTATTTGTCGCAGTCGGCTTCGCGCGAACGTGAAGATTCCGCGGAACGGCGCTACCGTATCGTCGATTATTGCGGTGACGTTCATCTCTACCCACCGCAATCGTGAGCCGGTCATGAGCGGGGCCGGGGACGGACGGCAGGAGCCGCCCGAGGACGAGAGCAACCGCAGCATCGAAAATGCTGTGATGTTCGGCTTCTTTGCGGTGCTGGTCGCCGTGGGAATCTGGCTCCTTGGCACGATGGCCGATATACGGAAAGTGCAGGATTGCGCAGCGCAGGGACGACGCAATTGTGCTACCGTCGAGGCGCCGGAACGGGCGCGATAGGGTTGAGAAGCAGCGGAGACGCGAGATGCGGAAGACAGTTTTGGTGATGGCTCTGATGATGGTTGCCCTTGGAGCGCCCCAGATCGGAGCACCCCAGGCTTGGGCGCAGCAGCAGGGCGGATCGTCCTCCATGCAGAAGAGCGCGCCGCTGCCGGAGGCGCCGATCGGACATCGTCAGCCACGCCGCGGCGACGTTCCCAACGAGAAGAACCTCAACGATCCGAACAGCGCGGTGAACAAGGAAGACGCCGCGCTCGACAGGAAGATCAAGAACATCTGCCGCGGTTGCTAGGCTGCGTTCTCATTAACTTCGACGACGCCGGCTTCGCTCCGATAGCGGCGATCTTGTGCCAGCGCGCAAAATGATGCGATCGGCCGAACCCGGAAGTCGCCGCGGCGAGACTTCCGGGTTCAAACGGGTCGAGCGCGTGGTCTTGCTTGGGTCATGGCGACGCCGGAGATCGCGAGCAGTCCACCGACAATCAACTTTGGCGTCATGCGGTCACCAAGGAACAACACGCTCGAAATCAAGGCGAACACCGGAAGCAGCAGGCCGAATGGTGCGACGCGGCCCATGGAGCAACGGGCAATCAGCCAGAACCAAAGGCCAAACCCGACAATTCCTCCGATGAAGATTGTGTAGGCGAGTGCCAGCCAACCGCGTCCGTCCGCCGTGACAAGGCTCGCCAGCTGTCCGTATTCGAGCAGCAGCGACATCACCATGACCTGCGGCACCGTGAGCAGCGACGACCACCCCATCAACATCAGGGGATCAAAAGGGCCATAGCGTTTCGTCAAGACGTTGGATACGGCGAATGCGAAGGCTGCGCCAACCACAAGCAGCAGCGGAAGCGGGTTCGCCGACAGGCCTGGCTCCGCTGCCAGCACGACGACGCCGGCGAATGCGAGCACCACTCCGGCTGATGTGATGAGCGACGGTCGCTCCGCGAGCAGCGGCCAGGCCAGCAGGACCGTGAAGGGCGTGGCGAGTTGATAGGCGATGGCCGACATGCTTCCCGAGCCGAGCCCAAGGCCAACATAGAACAGCCCGAAGTTCAGGCCGCCAAGGAAAAGAGAAATAGCGGCGACAGGGCCGAATTGTTGGCGCGTGGGTCTCTTGACGAACGGCACAAGCAGCAGCGCGATGGCCAGGAAGCGCAGCGCGAGGAAGAACAGCGGCGGAAACTCCGCAACTCCCACCTTGATGGCCACGAACTGATAACCCCACAGCAAGGGAACGGCCACTGCGCAGACCATCTGAACGGCAGACATGGCATCCTTTCTTTCAAGACCATTCGGTCCAGATTTAGGCGCGCTCAGAGCCGGAGTGTCCATGGGTTGCTTACCTGATGAAACGGTCGAGAAGGGCGTCGGCGGTGGCTTGCGATGTGATCCGTGGCGGCGCCGTTTTGCCGACCACCCGCAGCCCCTCGACGAAACAGACGAGAATTCGGGCGGCGGTCGAAGGCTCCACGCCATCGGCCAGCTTGCCGACTGCCTTTGCGCGGGAAAGTGCATCCGCCACTCTGGCCTCCATGACTTTGAAGAAGCTCGCGATGCGACGACCAACGTCGGCATCCTGGCCGGCCAGTTCCATGGCTGTGGCCACCAGCAGGCATCCGCGCCGGCCATTGGCACCGCTGGTGCGGTCGATGTAGCCGGCAAGGTAGGCCCGCAGGCCGTCGACCGGCTCTCTGCCGGGGGCGAGTTCGATATCCATCCGTGTCACGGCATCGGCGATGTAGCGATCAAGCGCTCGCAAGAACAGCGAGTGCTTGTCACCGAAAGCGGCGTAAAGGCTGCCGCGCGAGAGCTTCGTCGCACGAAGCAGGTCCGGCAGCGCGGTGGCATGATAGCCGCGCGACCAGAACACGCCCATCGCGCGTTCGACAGCAGCGTCCACGTCGAAACTTCGGGGGCGGCCACGGGGCAACTGCACAGGGGTTTGGCGGCTCATCGCCAATATATAGACCAATTGGTCTTGAAATCGCAAGTCACCGCTTCGGGGGCATTTTCGACCGGTTCAGCGGGATTGTCGGCTGGTTGATGTCCGCTTGGCCCTGACGGCTCCGCGGCCTCACACGCGGGAGACCGGCGGAACGCAACATTGCGTCCCGCCGGCAGCGCTCAATCGGTTCGGCGGCGTCAGGCCGAACGCTCCTTAAGGCCGTCGCGCTGCACGCTGCGCCTTGCGTCGACGGCGTCGGCGAGCTGCTTCAGCACGTCGGCCGTCGTCGCCAGATCGATGCAGCCGTCCGTGATGCTCTGACCGTAGGTCAGCGCCTTGCCCGGCACGACGTCCTGGCGTCCGGCGACAAGATTGCTCTCGATCATCACGCCGACGATGCGCTGTTCGCCGCCTGCGACCTGGCGGGCGATATCGGCGGCAACCACCGGCTGGTTCTCCGGCTTCTTGCTGCTGTTGGCGTGGCTGGTGTCGATCATCAGGCGTGCTGCGACACCGGCGTGGCCGAGCTCGGCCGCGGCGGCATCGACGCTTGCGGAATCATAGTTCGGCACCCGGCCGCCGCGCAGGATGACGTGGCAGTCCTCATTGCCGCTGGTGGCGGCGATGGCCGAGCGGCCGCCCTTGGTGACCGCCATGAAGTGATGCGGGTGCGAGGCCGACTTCACCGCGTCCGCAGCGATCCGCACACCACCATCGGTGCTGTTCTTGAAGCCGACCGGGCAGGACAGGCCGGAGGCCAGCTCGCGATGGATCTGGCTCTCGGTGGTACGCGCGCCGATCGCCGCCCAGGACACCAGATCGGCGATGTATTGCGGCGTCGTCATGTCGAGGAATTCGGTGCCCGCCGGCAGGCCGAGATTGTTCACGGCCGACAGCACGCTGCGGGCGAGGCGCAGGCCCCTGTTGATGTCGAAGCTGTTGTCGAGATCGGGATCGTTGATCAGGCCCTTCCAGCCAACGGTGGTGCGCGGCTTCTCGAAATAGACCCGCATCACGATCTCGAGGCGGTCGGCGAGCTGTTCGCGCAGGCCGGCGAGACGCTCGGCGTAATCGACGGCCGCCGCGGGATCGTGAATGGAGCAGGGGCCGACGACGACCAGCAGGCGGTCATCGCTGCCGTTGAGGATCGCGTGGATGGCGTTGCGGGCGCCCATCACGACGCGTGTCGCGGTCAGGGTGCGCGGAACTTCCCGCATCACCTCTTCGGGCGTACTGAGCTCTTTCAATTCCTTGATGCGAAGATCGTCTGTCGTACTCAACACGGCTGGCTCCTTTGGATTTTTGGGACCTGCCGGCGCATAAAAAAAAGCCGCCAGGTCTGGCGGCTTGTTTCGGACGTTTGCTGCAATTCTTCAGATTGAGCGCGATCCTCCTGCCGCCAGCGAGCTGTCGTAGCTAAAGTACCAAAAATAGCTGGTGGCGACGGTGATCATGGCGGCTCTATAGCGCAGGGATTTGGACCTGTCACCCCCAAATCCGCGGGGGCAGCCGGTTCGGCGTCAGGTGTTGCGCGCCGCCAACGCCATACCTATTAGGGTCGCCCCGCCGAACATCAGATTGAGGCCGACCAGGAGGCCGATCGCCCATTCTGCCGAGCCCGGCAGGCCTGCGATGATGAAGAAGGCGATCACGATGTCCATCAAGCCGGCGATCAGGAGCCAGGACCACCGTCCTGACAATTCGCGGCGGTGCTCCAGCGCGTACATGATGGTGGCGACGCCCTCGGCGACGAAATAGGCGCCGATGACAATGGTCAGCGTCAGCACGCCCTGCATCGGACGGGCGAGCAGCACCATCCCGGCCAGCACGGCGAGCGCGGCCGAAATCAGCGACCACCAGAAGCCCGGCATGTTGCGCGCCCAGAACGTCACGATCAGGCCGCCGACGCCCGAGATCAGGAACATCCAGCCGAGGAAGATGGTGACGGCGAGGCTCGCGAGGGCCGGCACGATCATCGCCGCGATGCCGAGGATCGCGAGCAGGATGCCTTCGAACAGGAACGCCTTCCAGTGCTGCTTGACCGCGGCCTGCATCTGCGATCGCAGCTTGTCGAGGTCGTTGGACAGGGTCATCGCGGCTCTCCAAATCTGCGAACGAGACGTTTGCGCGCGTGCGGCGTATCCTAGCCCTGGCTTGGCGCTGACGGAAAGCCCTCCGCGGCGGTCCGCATCCGGTTGCGGCCGAACAGGTAGACGGCGGTGGTCGCGATCAGCAGCGCCAGCCCGATCAGGATCGAGGTGAAGCCGATCGGGACCAGGATGAACGACGCATTGCGCTCGGGATTGACGTACCAATGATGCAGTGAGGTGAGCAGGAAGCAGACGCCGGCAAAGCCGGTGCCGCCGCCGATCAAGAGCAGCGCCCACATCCGCCGCAGCTGGCTGAGCCGCTCGCGCGCAACGTCGGTGCGCGGCGCATGATGCTTGCCGAGGCGGCGCACCAGGCGGATCGCAAAACCGATCGAGGAGAAGCCGATAAGCACGCTGGCCGAACCGAGCAGCAGCCGCGTGGTCGAGCCGAGATCGGGGATGCGCTGCAGCGCGAGCAGCGGAAAATCGAACGCCGCGTGCAGCGCGACCGGCGCGACCAGCACCAGCGCCCAGTTCGTGATGCGCGCCCAGTCGCGGTGGCCGCGATAGGCGCCGAGCGCGCCGCCGGAGCGCGCGATGGCGAGATAGGCGCCGGCGATGATGCCGAGCGCGCCGTGGAACGGCACGGTGAGCACGCTGCGCAACGCCGCAAGCGCGCGCCACATGTCCTTGTGCTGGACCAGATAGGCGAGGTTCTCATAAGCGGCGAAGCCGAGACCGGCGGCCGCGCCATAGACCACCGTATCCATCGGATCGGCGAAGGCGCGGCGCCGCGTCGAGATCGCGACGATGACGAGAACCTTGACGATCTCCTCCGGCGCCGCGACGCCGAATGCCGCGCGCACCGCCTGCGTCGCCCAGGGATTGTCGGGAATGGCGAGCAGCGCGTTGAAGGGAATTCGCGCCAGGCCGAGCAGCGAGATGCTGGCCGCGCCGAGCACGAAGGCGAGCCACACCTGCACCGGCGGTCCGGGGCGCTCATCGGCGGCGATGACGAGCCACAACACGAGCAATGCGGGGGCAATGGCGGCGGCGCCGATTACCGTTGGAAGCGACTCAAGCAACAACATGAGCCGGACGGGCCCCTTTGATGGCACCAAAGCGATGCGCCCCGAAGAAATGGCAGCAAGTTCAGCGGATTGCAAATCGAGCGATGGGGAGAATCGGTTCGACAGACGCCGTTCTCGTGTCCAAAATGCCACGGTGCCTGCGAAAGCGCGGCGGAAGCGTCTCGTAGCTGGGTCTCGGTCAGCTCAAAGCAGAGGGCGGCCACCCGGCCGCCGGGCGGGTTCCCGACGGCGCTGCGTACGCGGTGGCGACCTGCGGGTCCAACCAGTTGCCGGAACGTCGCGGGCCGTGCGGCGACGCCGTATCACTGTGAGGTGGGGTGTGCACCGACAGGGTGGCCCACGCCATGACGACATCGCCGATCCGCAGATCGCGGCGAATTTCACGGCGCGTGGCTGTGCGCACGTGGCGGCAGCCGATGGTCTCTCGCGGGCGCAATTCGTTGCTCGGTCAGGCAGACGCGATGCGTCGGCTTCGCAAAGCACGACCGCCGCAAGTTTTGGCACCGCATGCCCATCGTTGCGCTATAATGCCGCGGGCAAAGCGACTGATCCGGTAGAAGCCAAAGATGCTTTCGATTGATTCTGCGGTGATCGTTCTTGCCGTGATCGCTCTGTTTGCGGCCTTTGTGAACGGGGCGCTTGGTTACGGGTTTTCCTCTCTCACCGTGCCGGTCGCGCTGGTCTTCTATACCAACCGCGTTCTCAATCCTGCGGTCGTCATCGTCGAAGTCTTCGTCAACCTGTATGTTCTGTGCATCAATCTGAGCGGCGTGCCGGCCGTGTGGCGGCGCGTGCTGCCTATTCTCATCGGCATGCTGCCCGGCATCGCAGTCGGAGCCTTTGCTCTGACGTCGCTCCATCCCGGCTGGATCAAATTCGCCACCTACTCGATCATTCTGCCGCTTATCCTGCTGCAGGCGGCCGGTTGGCGGAAGCCGATGCAGTCGAAATGGCTCGTCGGTTTGCCCTTTGGCGCGGCGCTCGGTGTCCTGTACTCGGTCACGACCATCTCGGGACCGCCGCTGGCGATCCTTTTCAACAATCAGGGCCTCGTCAAAGATGAGTTTCGGGCCGGTCTCGCGCTGGTTCGGGTGACGGAGTCGAGCTTGACTGCGATCGCATACTACAAGCTCGGTCTGTTCATCGAGGAGAGCCGGAGCATCCTGTTCGTGCTCGTTCCCTGCGTTGTCGTCGGCATACCGCTCGGTGCCTATCTCATCCGGCAGCTGGATGCCGAGACGTTTCGCCGGATCTGCATGAGCTTTGATGCGTGGGTCGTGGGATTCGGCCTGTCGCGCGTGTTGATCGAAGTGAAGCTGATGGAAAGCCCGTGGGCCTACAGCATCATGGCCGGCACGATCCTGATCGACGTCTGCTTGTTGTACGTCTTCTTCACCGCGCGGAGAGGGACCGCGCAGGGCTCGCACGCGTTAGCTTCGCTGAGATCGGGCAACCAGGGCGGTCCGACCTGATGGCGGCAATGCCGTGGGACGGCGTTGGTTAACCTGCGAGCAGACGCCGGCAGGTTTCGACGAACACCTCGGCGCCGGTGACGATGTCGGCGTCATCGGTGTTCTCGCTCCAGTGATGGCTGATGCCGCCGATCGACGGCACGAACAGCATCGCCGCCGGCATGATGGTGGCGAGCACCTGGGCGTCATGGCCGGCGCCGCTCGGCATCCGGATCGATTTGCCGCCGGCGCAGGCTGCGCTCGCGGCCTCGATCGCATCCTGGAAGGCAGGCGTCATCATCGCAGGCACGCCGGTGCGGATGCGCTCGACCTTCACGTCGCAGCGGCCCTGGGCAGTGGCCTCGGCCGCCAGGCGATGCAGTTGTGCCTCGAGACGCGCGATCACCTCGGGATTGTCGTCGCGGATCTGGAACAGCATGTCGGCGCCGCCGGGGATGATGCTCGGCGCACCCGGGTCAAGCGTGATGCGGCCGGTGGTCCACACCGTGCGCGGTCTGCACAAAGCAGGGAAGCTGTCGTCGATCGCGACACAGAACCGCGCCAGCGCCAGGCCGGCATCCTTGCGCACCGCCATCCGCGTGGTGCCGGCATGGTTCTGCGCGCCGGTGAAGCTGATGCGGTACTGCCAAATGCCGACGATGGAGGTGACGACGCCGATCTTGAGTCCGCTGCTTTCCAGCGTGTCGCCTTGCTCGATATGGGCCTCGAGATAGCCGATGTGGCGGCGCGGTTCGGCGGTGAGGCGCGGGCGGCCGGCGAAGCCTGCCTCGCGGAGCGCCTGTCGCATCGTGCGATCGCTGGAGCGGTCGCGCGCCGCATCGATGTCGGCGTCGGTCACGCCGCCAACGAAGGACCGGCTGCCGAGGAAGCTGCCGAAATGTCCTTCCTCGTCGCACCACGCCGCGACTTCGACTGCGCCGTTCGTGCCGGGATCGGTGTTGATGACGCGCGCGGCTTCCAGCGCATAGATCACGCCGAGCGGCCCATCGAGCCAGCCGGCATGGTTCTGGCTCTCGAGATGCGAGCCGGCGAGCAGTTTCGGTCCCGCCTTCGCGCTGCTGCCGAGCACATTGCCGATGCCGTCGATCGTCGCGACAAGGCCGGCGTCGGGCAAATGTCCGGCGAGCCAGTCCAGTGAGCGCAGATGCGGTTCCGAGAAGGTCGGCTTGTGCACGCCGGTCTTGTAGGCGCCGATCGCGCGCAACGCATTGAGATCGGCGAGCACGCGCTTGCCGTCGAAGCGACCGTTGATGCCTGGCATGAGTTGGACTCCGGATTTGCGTCTTGATCTTACGTGTTGGCGCCTCAATCCCGTCTTGATGCTGTCGCGGTTGGATGCGACGGAACAATCAGGGCAAACGATTTCTTAGCGGTTCTGCTCTTAGGTCGCAGTACGACAGTACGAATAGCGTGTGAGTGTGATGATGTCTGCATTCCGGAACTGGGCTCGCAAGGCCGTTGTGCTGTTTCTCCCGATCGCGCTCGGCGCCTGCGCGCAATATTCGCAGCAATACAGCATGACCACACCGCCGGCGGGGACCGGGCCACTGGCTTGGGACGGTGCCGGACAGGACCCCAATCTCCCGCAGTCGCGGCGCCACGCCCGCAATACGTCACCGGCCGTCGCGGAGACGCCGGATGCGCAGATGTCGGAAGCGGATGCGGACGCTCGGCTGGCGCGCAAGCTCGTGATCTGCAGCACCTGCATCAAGCCGACTCCCGTGGCGCAAGCGAGCAATCGCCAGGGCCAGGACGTCGCGAGCGCGACCAATCACTAGCGGCATGATCCGGAAAAGTGCGAAGCGGTTTTCCGAGAAAGATCATGCCCAAACAACGCGAGGCGTGCGCCGTTCCCAGATTTCGATCGATGTCCGCTGGCCTTAGTTAGGCCACGATATCGTTCGATGCGCAGCCTCATGTCGCTCCGAAGATTCATTGTTCCCGCCGTCGTCGTTGCGCTTGCCGCCGCCATCCTGATTCATGTGGGCGGCTCGCGGGCCCATGCGCATGTGCCGTTGCATTGCGGCTTCTGGACCTCGATCGAGGCCGGATTGTCCTGCCAGTGACCCCGGGGGGCGGGGATCCGGGAAAAGCATTCTCAACGCTTGCCCGTCCGCCCAATCGCCACTATACGTTCGGCCGTCGCAGCCGTTCGCCGGTAGCGGCCAATCTGGCATGTCTCACGTCTAACGTATTGATTTGCCGGGAGTTTTGCTCCCTTCGTCTATCGGTTAGGACGCCACCCTTTCACGGTGGAGAGAGCGGTTCGATTCCGCTAGGGAGCGCCATTGAGCAAATCATCCGAAAAACCATCAGTCAATTCAAGCTCTTAGCCGATGACCCTTCGTCGTGTTGGACATTTTGTTGGACGCATTAACGCGTCTTCGGTTCACATCATGTTCTGCTTTTTCCATAGCGGCGATTCTGGCAAGCGTCTGAAAACTCCAACCTAGTTAAGCGGGACTTGCTGCGGCTAGCCTGGCGCCTTCCTGCGTTTGCGGCTTCTAGACAATTCAGCCGAATTCTTCGCAAGGCTGGAACCAACAGGAACCCGAACCTCAAATAACTGTTGACAAAGTAAGGAAAATTCCTTACCTGGGTCGTATCCCGCCTAACCATGGGAGGAGCCAATGGTTTTGCTGGCATTTAGTTTTGAGGAAGTTAGCACCGTTACATCAAAGGGACAGACCACGATCCCCAAACCCGTTCGTCAGGCGCTTGGCGTCAACGAGGGCGATCAAATCGCATTTCGGGTGGATGAAAGCGGTGTAACGATCCGACGCGCGGACGAGGATGCAGATCCGGCAATCGCAGCATTCTTGTCTTTTCTTGCAAAGGACATCCAGGCCAATCCAGAGGGTTTGCGAGCCTTCCCTCCCGAACTTGCCAAGACCATTGCAGGTTTGACGGCGGGCGTCCAGTTTGATCCAGACGATCAAATTGAAGGCGACGTTGACCTCTGAGCGACCTTCTCACGATAAATGGATGGACAATCTATGCCCATCCACTCTTCTTGCAGCAGCTGAACAAGCTTGTTGCTGCGGTTGCGCGCGACAAGGAGCGCGACCCGAGAAATTACGCCAAGAAGGCAAACGCTAAGCTACTGAAGGCGATCACAACTGTTGCCCTAGAGCGGATTCCTGCCGACCCCGCAAATCAACGCTACCGACTTGGCGCTTCCATGGGGTCAGAAAATAAGCACTGGCTTCGGGATAAATTTGGGAATGGTCGATTCCGACTTTTCTTCAGGTATGATTCCAGCGCCAAGGTCATCATCTACGCTTGGGTGAATGACGAAAATACATTGCGCACTTACGGGGCGAAATCAGACGCCTATGCTGTATTCTCAAAAATGCTATCTGATGGCAACCCGCCCACGACTTGGAAGGAATTGCTGGCAGCTTGTCAGGGTTCTGGATCAGTCGAAAAAGTTCTAACTAAAGAGGGTGGCGCCTAGCCTGCCTTCTTTCCTTCTTTTTCTTGGCGCGCCCCCTCGGCCTTTGCTTCAACGGCTCATGAGGTGTCTTGAGCGCGGCCTCGAAGCGCTCTTGGCTTCTTCTCATCGAATTCTTCCGGCTTTCTAGCAATGCGGGGCCGCCCCTATGAGGCATTTGCAGGAATTAACGCTAACTCGCAGCGAAATTTATAGCATCGGCCGCGTCGCCTTCCATTGGTCCTACCTGGAGTTTGCGGCCGAGCACCTTATCTGGTCACTCCTGAGGACGAAGACGCACGTAGGTCGCGCGGTAACGGAAGAAACTCAGCTAAGAGCGCGGCTTAAGATAATACAAAAGCTGTTTGATGCCATGCCACAACTGGCATCGATTTCAGCCGACCTTCCACAGCTAATCAAAGAAATTAAAGCATTGGAGCCAGATAGAAACCTTATTATCCACGGCACATGGAAACGTGACAACAGAATTGGTCATCCCGCAGTCACGGCACTTCGACGATCTTCCAAATCGAGGGGCCATGTGCATGGCGAATATTTTCCGCCCGAACGATTTCAGAAAATCGTTGACGGCATCATAGGTGCCGGGCGACGACTTATCCTGATTAGCGGGGCCGTTGATCGCGCACTCGCTTCATCTGACGATAAATCTTAGTCACGACATCGCGAGCAGTCTCACAAACTTCTCAAATCGTCCGCGACCGCTTGCCGCTCTAAGTGCCGCCGGGCACGGCTGACTGGGTCTTCGTAGCGCTTGAGTAACTCGAGCTCCGCCTCGAGGCGATCGAGCAGTGGCGCGTACTTCACTCCGTGCAGGACAATCACCTCGGAAACGACGGCGATCGCATCGAGCAGTCGTTTCTCGGTGATCGGCGCGCTCATGCGCGGCGCTCGCTGTGAGCCGTGTCGCTTTCTCCACACACTTTGATCGTTGGATAGAGGCGCTCTGCCGCCTCTACGCCACCTTCGAAGCCGCGGCGGTAACCGATGCGAAGGCCGGCCAGAAGGCCGACCACAACGCTGGCTGCGATGAAGATCGCAAGCTTCATCTACGTCGCCTCGCGGATACGACGCGCAATACTGGACGCAGCTTATCATCAACGATTTGGGCGCGGCCGCCGGAGATCAGGCAGTCGGCCATTTCGCTCGTGATCCTCCTGGCGCCGAACCGCCAGCCGCCGCGCGGGTGCCGATCGAAGGGGCCGTATTCGAGCAGCGTGAGCGCAATGTAATGATTGCGTTGAAGGCGCTTCATCAGGGAGGGGCCCCTCAAAGGCTCGGCCCGGCGAGCTGATGCGCCAGCGCGCGAGCGTCAGCCGCATGCGCTTTGATCTGCGAACGGGTGAAGCCGAGCCGCTCGAGATCATCCTCGGTAATGCCGCCCTCGCGATAGGAGGCGGCGCGCATATCGTCAGCCATGCGCTTGATGGTCTCGCTCGGAGAAAGCGGCGAGCGTGGCTTTACCAGCGCGGTATCAATGTAGTCAGGGACGGTTGCTTGAGCGGCAGTCGCGCGGATGAGGGCAGGAAGGCGATTGCAGGAAGGACGTCGCATAGGGGTTCCCCGTTTGTTTCACGGGGAATACTTCCAACTCCAATTTGGTGTGAAGTCAACACCAAATCGGTGTGAGTGCGAATTGCGGTGGCTTCTTACCACTCAAGTCAGTTCATGGATGACCCTGCCAACGCGTCCAACAATGACGGTCTCGCCGCTCATATGAATCGTTTCGTGATCGGGATTCGTTGAATATGGCTGCAACCGGGGCGGGTTACCGGCGCGGTAGCGCTTGAAGGTGGCTTCGCCTTCAGGTGTGCCGAAAACGTAGAACTTGTCGTTAACGACGCGATGATCCGCGAGGTTGACGCAGATGTACGCGCCGTCAGGTGCGATCCTATCCATGGAATCCCCCTGAACCTCGAGGACAATCCAGTCGCCCTTTGGCAGGTCGGCCAGATAAACATATTTGCGAACGTCCGAGCGTTTCACGCCCTCCTGATGAGCCAGCCGCCCAGCGCTGACCCATGAAAGCAGCGGTGCTCGGAAGGTCTTGAGGCCTGGAAAAACCAGCTTTTCTGGCGACGTCCGCAAAAGTGGCGCGAGCCTTTCTGCCCATAGCGCCGTCATCTCGCGCTCGCCGTGCACCAGCTTGCTGATCTGCTGCTGGGTGGTGCCAATAGCCTTTGCAAGCGCGCCTTGGCTGATAGCGCGACGCTCCATCGCTTCTGCGAGACCGTTTGGAAATTTGCCCTTCATGACCGCAGGGGGCACCAAATTGGTGTGGCCTTCAAACACCAAAACGGTGTAATCCTCTTGCGAATCAACACCAGAATGGTGTGAGTAACTGGTCATGCGCTTCGACGACTGGATGACCAAGCAACGCGAGACCAACCCCAGCTTTGGCCGGAAGGCAGGTTGGTCTGGTGAAACGGTTCGCCGTTACCGCACCGGCGAGCGCGAGCCTGACCACGCAGCAATGGCGATGATCTTCGCGCTGACGGAAGGCGACGTGACGCCAAACGATTGGGTCGGGGTCGGACCGCGCCCGACGACAAGAAAGCAGAGCAACTGAACACATGACCCGCAGCGTAAATCCCGCGCGGGGACAGTCAAACCCCGCTGCTGACAAAGTCGTCAGTAGATCGCGACGAAGTCGTCAATCGTGGCTGCGCGTGCTCGACGTGCTGCAGAAGCGCTTTAAGGCTGATTTTGTTTGGGAAATGCACGTTCGGACGGGCCGATCCGAACGCGATTGTTATCGGTGGAAAACCGGTAAGGCGGCGCCGGATTTCGAGGCGCTGGACCGGCTGATCAACAGCGACATCGGCGACCTCGTGCTCCTGACCATGACCAGGAGCAGCAACCAGCCGTGGGCGGTTGCCATGCGCCGGACCTACGAAATCGCAAAGGCGCGCGGGGACATCGAGGCGGCGCAGCGTCGGCTCGCCGCGCTGGAGAGGGGGATCGTTCCATGATCACAGAGCGGCTTTCCGACCCGCAGCTCTACACGTTGATGGGCATTTTCCTCGGCCTCGGTCTGGCAGCCGTTCTGAGTGTCATCGCATGGCGGCAGCGGTTTACGCAGATCGATACGGGCGCCGGCTTCCGCTGGGTGCGCCGATGATCGGACAGGAAGGTGTTCACGCGGCCGCAGAAACCCGCGCGACGACGATCGCAAAAGACCAGCTGAAATCGATCATTGAGCGCGTCGAGCGCCTGATCGAGGAGAAAAAGACGGTCTCCGACGACATCAGCGACGTCTATGCCGAGGCCAAAAGCAACGGTTTCGACGTCAAGGCGCTGCGCGCGATCGTCAAGCTGCGCAAGCTAGATCCGATCGAGCGCGAGGCCGAGGAAGCGATCCTCGAGACCTACATGCAGGCGCTGGGAATGCTTTGATGCACGGCTGTTTCGCAAAGACGCGCGAGGAGCTCGAGGCGTCGGCGGACCTGGTCGACCTGACCGGCACGCCCTGGCGGCGGATCTGGCTTTCGGCGCGCGAGCCGATCTGGACGCTGGTCGACGCCGTCGATTACGCCTGGCTGTCGGAAAAGATCTGGAACGTCTGGCACGCCGGCCGCGGCGATTGGATGCGCTACGCCAAGCGCAACGTTGACGTCTCGCGCGCGACCGTCCGCATGCATCGCGAGATCATGATCCTAGCCGAGCCGCGAGACGAGGCTTACCTGCGCTCGCATTTCGTCGACCATATCAACGGTCAGACGCTCGACAACCGCCGCGCAAATCTGCGCTGGGCAACCAAGCAAGAAAACGCAGCCAACCGCCGCAGGCGCGGCTCGGCGCCGTCGCTCGAGGACATCGTCCGCGAGCTCGTCGCCGGCCTGCCGCCGCAGCCTCAACTCGAGGAGATCCCGTTTTGACCGAGCTCGTTCGCTATGAGGCCGCGCGCAAGGCGCTGGCCGAGGCCGTCGCGGTCGACGAGGTCCAGGAGATCCGCAGCCAGGCCGAGGCAATGCGCCACTACGCGCGCCAGGCGAAGGATCGCGACCTCGAGATCCAGGCGGCGCAGCTGCGTTTCCGCGCCGAGCGGCGCCTCGGCGAGATGATCGTCGCGCAAAAGGAAACGGTCGGGCTCAATACCGGATCGCGCGGTCAGCTGCGCGGCCGGAACGTTTCTGGCGGTTCGGTTTCGGAACAGCCAGAAGATGACCGGCCGACACTCGCCGAGGCCGGGATCGACCGCAAACTGTCATCGAAGGCGCAGCGCCTGGCCGCGATGCCGCCGGCCGAATTCGAGGCCGCGCTCGATCGTCACCAGGAGGAAATGCGCGCCGGCGCCGGCCGCGTCGCGATGGACCTGGCCAAGGTCGGCGCCGAGGAAAAGGGCAGGGAGCATCGCCGCGGTCTGGCGCAGGCGCTGTCTGACGCCTCGGCGCTGCAGCCGACCGGCCGCAAGTATCCGATCATCTACGCCGATCCGCCCTGGTATCGAAACCAGGGCGTGACCAGCCGCTCCTATGAAAACCATTATCCGACCATGCCATGGGCGGAGATCTGCGCGCTGCCGGTCAGGGACATGGTCCTGCCGGATGCCTGGCTGTTTCTCTGGATTCCGCGCGCCCATATGCTCGCCTGGCATGAGGCCGAGATCGAGGCGACGGATCTCCGGACCGGCGAGGTCATCATGGTCCGCGTCCAGATGCCGCTCGCCTCGGCCGTCGCGCTGTCGTGGGGCTTTGAGGCCTATTCGACCGCGTTCGTCTGGACCAAAAACGACGAGGAGCATCCGGACGAGGCCGGCGGCGCCGTCCTGGTGCGCGATCAGGACGAGATCCTGCTGCTGTTCAAACGCGGCAAAGGCCTGCCGAAACCGGCAAGCGGCGAAAAGTTCGGCTCCAACCATCGCGAGCGATCGCGACCGCTCGGCCATTCGCGCAAGCCGGAGCATTACCGGCGCATGATCGCGGCGATGGGCGGCGGTGTGCCGGTGCTCGAGCTGTTTGCCCGCGTCGATGCCGAGAATCCATTGCCGGCCGGCTGGGATGCGTGGGGCAACCAGGCAACGGCGACAGAAATCATTTCCCAAGCGATCGCGGGCGAGAGCTCGGCGCCTGACGGGGTGCCGGCGGGTATAGAACCGCCGCGCGATCGGACTGCCGATGGTCGGTCATCGGACGAGGCCGCAACGGGTAGCCATAGCGCTGCGGCCTCACAGTTAGCGGACGCCGGAGCTCACGCCGGCGATCGTCCAGCCCTTTCGGCCGACGTTGCCTCGTTGCCGATCGGGGAAGTCGTTTCGAGCGTCGCCGTTACCGGCCGCGTTGATGCAGCCGAGCCGCCGGCGAACCGACCTGGACGCGACCTTTCCGATGACGGGCTCGATATCCCGGCATTCCTGCGCCGGACGCCGAAACCGGCTCCGGCGCTCGTCGTCGCGCAAACTGAAATGGATCTCGCGCGCCGCGATCGTGCTGCGGCGGAGGTCGTCGACGGCAAGCTGCAAACGCGATTGCCGCTGACCGAGGACGAGCTCGACATTCAGGCAGCGCTGCTCGCGATCGACGCCGGCGAGACGGTTTCCGACGACATGGTCCGGCACCTGGTCGGCGCCGGTTTTGCGCATTGCTCGACGTCGAGCGTCAAGGTGACCGGCGCCGGTCGCGAATTCCTCGCGCAGCTGGTCGCATCGCCTGCGCAGCTCGAGCTCGAGGCGCGCGCGTGACCGACAAGATCGCACTGTTCCGGCAGATCGCTGCGGTCGAGACCGAGATCAAAGATCGCAGTGCCGGCGCGCGCTCGAGGCTCGATCGGTCTGCGTCGCAACGCCAATGCGACGGCCTCGAGGCCGGCGCGAGAACGCTGCGCTGGCTGCAGCAGAACGAGGCGCGCATCGCTGCGGCGGCGCCGTGCGCGCTGCCGAGCTGCGCAGTTTCGATGACCAGGCAGGTCACTGCGGTCGAGACCGAGCTCAAAGATCGACGCAGCGGCGCGCGGGCCAAGCTGAGCTCGGCCGCGGCGGTTTATCAACGCGACGGCCTCGAGGCCGCCGCGAATACGCTGCGCTGGCTGCAGCAAAACGAGGCAAGCATCAAAGGGGCATTGCGGCAATGAGGCAAACGAAACTGGCATCGCTCGCGGAGAGCACGATCAACGTCGTTGTTGGCTTTGGCATCAGCCTCGCCGCCCAGATCTATTTCCTGCCGCTGCTCGGCGTCAGAGTCTCGATCGCGCAAAACGTCACGTTTGCCTTAATCATGACGGCGATCTCCATCTGCCGATCGTATCTGCTGCGCCGGCTTTTCGAGGCGCTGCATATCCGCAGGCCGCTGTCGCCTTTCATGCAAGCCGTTATTGCCGAGCGCTTTCGCCAGATCGAGCGCGAGGGTTGGTCGACCGAGCACGATGACGGTTACGATCGCGGCACGCTGGCGAAGGCCGGCGCCAGCTACGTTCTGCATGCCGGCACGGAATCGCCGGCAGTGCCGCACGAATGGCCCTGGACGCGCGAATGGTGGAAGCCGGCCGGCTATCGGCGCGACCTGGTGCGCGGCGTCGCCTTGGCGATTGCCGAGGGCGAGCGGTTCGATCGCAATCGCAATCCGACCAGTGTCCCGGCTGGATTGAGGCGACCGCTTGCCGCGCAGGAGCTCCGGCAATGACGCAACTCGAGATCGCCGCGATCGCGGTCGGCGCGTTTGCGCTGTTCATGTTCGGTTATTCCCTTGGCTGGGTACAGAGCGGCTGGTCTGCCCGGCGTGACGAAGCGTTCCGTACGGCTTGGCTGCCTGGCGAGCGTCTTGAACGCGTCGCCGGCGATGTTGGCGGCGAGGATCTCGAGGCGCGCGTCCGGAGGGTGGCGTGATGAAAGTCTCAGCCGATCCGCGCGACCCGAATTATTGGCGCGAGCATTTCTCTGACTTGCCAGTAACCGTCACGCTCGACGATTGCGAGGTTCACAACGTCGTCTATGCAGACGATCAGGCCGGCATCGTCGAGGCATTTCCAATTGACTATTTGGTCTGCGAGTGCGGCGAGCAAGTGATCTCGCGGCTGCTGTTCGGCAAGGTGGCGATCGTCGGAGCTCGGCGCGCATGAGCTCGACGCGGCACAAGTGGGGCGAGAAGGTCCGATTTCCGCTCAAGACCGAACAGCAGTGCATCCGATGCGACATGGTCAAGGTCGGTCGCCGTGAACGCGGTCCTGCCGGCTATTGGGATGAGTTCTGGCGCGACGAGGAGCGCATCCATTGCACGGCGACGCCGGCCTGCGACGCGCGGCGCGAGGCAGTCGCAGCATGACCGAGAAGCGCAAGCGCAATCCGGTCTGGACGGATCTCGAGGACGCAAAGCTGCTGCATGCGCGCGACGTGCTGGGCGTGCCTTGGAGCAAGATCGAGCAGCATATGCCGGGCCGATCGCGGGGCGGCTGCGAGCGCCGCTATTACACGGATTTGCAGACCGACAACCTCGCGACGCGGCGGAATTGGAAGGCACGGGGGCTGCGGCCGCCGAGGCCGCGGAAACCGTCGACGCCTCCGAGGCCTGTCGTTCCGGCGATCGTGAGGACGCTCGTCGAGGTACTGTCGCCGTCGATCGCGCCGGCCGCGCCTAAGCCCGTCATCGTCCAGGACAAGCAGGGGACCGCGGCGCTGGCCGGCCTGCGCGAGCGTGCCGAGCTGCTCGCCAGGATCGCCGAGCGCGGCCTGACGGGCGGCGTGCTCGGAGATCCTCCGCCAGGCCGCAGCGCGCTCGACCAGCGCAGGGCGGAGCGCAGGGGCGGCAATGCCTCGAGCTAACGCGATCGTGCGCTGCCTGGCCGCCGGAGGGCCGCCGGCGATGGCTCTCGCCGACGTGATCTGCCAACTAGTCGTCAAGGGTGCCGAGCTCGGCGAGCTCGAGGAATACGAGATCCCGGATCTCGACGCGGTCGCGGCCGGCGTCGTCGATCCGCCGCTGCTCAAACGGCGCCGTTTCCGCCGTGACTGGCTCGAGCGGATCTTCGACGCGATCGAGCTCGACGCGTTCTCGCGGCTGCCGGCGCGACATCGTCGACCGTCTGCTGCAGCCGCGGCCGTGAATTTTCAGTGTTTGTTGCGTCAGCGTCTCCCGAAAAATTTGCTTAGGACGTGAAACCATGACGACCGCGAAACGGCGGGCTCGCCGCATCGCCGCCGACGAGGCGCATAGCTGGGCGCGCAATCTGCGCCTGCGAAATATTCAGGCCAAGATCCTGTTGAGCATGTTGACGCTCTACGTCGACGCCGAGGGCACCTGTTTTGTCAGCATTCCCTCGTTGGCGGAGGATTGCGAGCTGTCGCCGCAAACGGTTCGGCGACGCCTGTCCTGGCTGCAGGAGATCGGCGCGATCTCGCGGCAGGATCAATGGATCGACGACCAGGGGAACAGGAACGGGAATGGCCGCGGCAAACGGACGACCGACAAGATCCGGCTGCTCTACGATGTTGATCCTTATCTGATCGAGGCGCGCGCCGCTGGCCGGGCGGTTGCGGAGGATCTCGATGAAACGATTGCCGACGAGGGCGAGATTAGCCCTGCCTGCCAGATAGGGCTAAATTCGGAGGTTAGCCCTGCGCCAGGACTCCGCCAGCCCTACCACTCGGGTAAGGGCCTAATCTCTGAACCTGAACCGGAAGATCCCCCTAAGTCCCCCTCCGGGGGATTTCCGGACGATCATAAAACGATCGAGGAAGGCGAGCCGGTCGAGTTCGCAGCCGCATTCGAGAGCTATGTCGGCCACGAGGTCATGCGGCGCGACCTGGCGCTCGAGGAGTTCCG
The DNA here is from genome assembly GCF_036923295.1 of Bradyrhizobium sp. 26S5. Classification (NCBI taxonomy): domain Bacteria; kingdom Pseudomonadati; phylum Pseudomonadota; class Alphaproteobacteria; order Hyphomicrobiales; family Nitrobacteraceae; genus Bradyrhizobium; species Bradyrhizobium sp. 26S5. The sequence continues at coordinate 4,628,298 of NZ_CP145948.1, forward strand.
CCTCCTGACGCAGGACGATCGCGCCTGGTGCGCTCATGCGGTGCCGCTCTACATGGCGAAGCTGCGCGAGCTCAAACAGCGCCGGCCGATGAATTTTCATCTCTGGGTGCGGACGCGCGGGTTTCGCGAATTCCCCGCGCCTGGTGCTGCGCTGGCAAAGGCCGCGCCTCCGCAACGGCGGTTCGTGCAAGACGACGAGCTCAAGGGCTTGGCAGTGGCGATGCAGATCGCCGAGCGACGCGAGCTGCGCACCATCCGCGAGCAGGATCTCGGCGAGGGCGTCTGGACGCAGCTCGGGCCGCAGGCAGACCTGGCCGCAATGGCTGCGTTTGCCGGCGCCGATCGCGTGGCGTGGCGGGTCGCCGACCTCGGAACGCCGCAGTTTGCCGCCTGGCGCGATCGCCTGGCGCTCTGGATCGGCGCAGAGCCGCAGGCCGAGCGGATCTTTCTCGAGCCGTTTGATCCGAGCGTTCACGGCGTCTCTGCATCGAGCCCGAATTTCCGTTTGAGAAAGTCAAAGCAGGGCTTTCGCGTGCCGGCGCCGTGGCCGCCGCGGCGCGATGGGACGTGGCAAGGCGCAGGGGAGAGCGAATGAACATGCAATACCGCAAGGGGCAGATCGTCGGGTATGTCTCGGTATTGGACGAGTTCGCAACAGTGCCGGTAACGCCGGAGCGCTGGCACCTGCTGCGCGTGACACCGGGCCGCGACGCGCGCGTGATGCGAGCATTCGAGGAGCGAGGCATTAGCGGCTGGTCGCTGACCGTCACAAGCGTAGTCAACCGCAGGACCGGGCTCGATGCGCGTCGCCCGCATCTCGGGCGCAAGATCGTTCGGCCGTTTCTGCCTGGTCTGATTTTCCTTCCCGATTTCGAGCTCAGGCGGATCGACCAGATCCGCGCGATCGATGACGTCGACAATCTGCTGCAGCTTGGCACGCTGCGCTGTTGGCTCAAGCCGGAAGAAATGCAGCTGATGCGGGATATCGCCATTTGCGAGGGTCTGCCGCCATCGCAGCGCAAGCAGGTGCGGCTCGCGATCAATCAACGCATCGCAATTGTTGACGGCCTGTTCGCGGGCTTCCGCGCTCTGATCGAGCGAATTGACTCAAATGGCCGACTCACTGTCTACGTTGAGGACGGAAGGCGCGGCGTCAAGGTAAGTGGTTTGACCGAGACGCAGATCGAGCTGATCGTCTAATTCGCGGTGCAGTGCATTCGCGGCAGCTCGGCTAAAAGCGCAGAGCCTGATTCGGGTGGCCGCGCGCAGCGCGCCGCGACCTTCCAAAGCCCGGCCTTGCGCCGGGCTTTGTCGTTTCGTACTTATGTTGTGCGGTAGCGCCTCGCGCTGTCGCCGCCCTCTTTGGGCGTTTCCTCCCTAGACTTGGGCCGCTTGTTCCTTCAAGCGGCCCTTTTTCATTCAGCGCTTCTTCTTCTGTTTCAGGTAGTTCTCCACCATGTTCACCATGACGCCAGCGTGCTTCACGGCATCGATCAACTCGGCCTTTGTGCAGCCGAACCTCGGGCACCAGTAGCGAACTTCGTAGTCTTCGTGGATATTGATACGTGCCCGGTCAGCAGGGCCACGGTTCTTAAGATCGTCAGACATCTGCGTCTCCTCCTAGGTGTGTGTGACGGCATCACCACCATAGATAGGTGGCGCGATCGCATATGCCAGTCTTTTCGTGTCTCTGTTTGGACGTTCGGTAAGAACGATACCGCTGTCGATGCATCAGCCGCCGTGGAAGGCTTGGTACAAGCTCGCGCGGTGGCGAGCGCTGCGTCTGCGCATCTTCCTGCGCGATCTCTACACATGCCAACGCAAGGCATGCGGCAGGGTCGAGCCTGATACCTCGCTGCTCGTCTGCGACCACGTCATTCCGCATCGTGGTGATGAGCGTCTGTTCTGGGATGAGAGCAACCTGCAGACGCTCTGCAAGTCATGCCACGACAGCGTGAAGCAGACCGAGGAGCAAGCGAGCCTGCACACGCGCGGCGTCTGGGATTGAGGGGTAGGGGGTGGGCATTTCCTTCGGAGCTACCTCTCCGCGGACCGGCCCATCTCACACTGACGGGTTTTTTGTCATTCGGCCTGCAATATTGACCCCCTAAGCCGGGGGATCGGCGTCCAAAATTGACCCCCTACAGATTGGTCTGTTGCGCTGCCTGCTTTGGAACGAAGCAGGTGGTGGGGGATGCTGATCGTGGAGACGATTGCCCGGATCCGGCGCGAGCACTTCATCAAGGGCAAGACAATCAAGGAGATCGCCCGTGACCTGAAGGTGTCGCGGAACACGGTCCGGAAGGTGCTGAGGTCGGGAGAGACCTCCTTCGAGTACGAGCGGCAGGTGCAGCCGCGGCCAAAGCTGGGACGATGGGCAGTAGAGCTTGACGGATTGCTGGCGGCGAACGCGGCCAAATCGGCTCGTGAACAGCTGACGTTGATCCGGATCTTCGAAGAGCTGCGCGGCCGCGGCTATGACGGCGGTTACGATGCGGTGCGGCGTTACGCCAGGCGGTGGAGCAAAGAACGCGGGCAATCGACCGCGGCCGCTTATGTCCCGCTGAGCTTTGCCCCAGGCGAAGCCTATCAGTTCGACTGGAGCCACGAGGTGGTCTTGCTGAGCGGCACCACGGTAATGGTGAAGGCCGCCCATGTCCGGCTCTGCCACAGCCGCATGCTGTTCGTGCGGGCCTATCCGCGGGAGACGCAGGAGATGGTGTTCGACGCCCACGACCGGGCGTTCGCCCTGTTCAAAGGTACCTGCACCCGCGGCATCTACGACAACATGAAGACTGCCGTAGAGACGATCTTCGTCGGTAAAGGGCGTCTCTACAATCGCCGCTTCCTGCAGATGTGCAGCCACTATCTGGTCGATCCGGTCGCCTGCACGCCAGCGTCGGGCTGGGAGAAGGGGCAGGTCGAGAACCAGGTCGGGCTGGTCAGGGAACGCTTCTTCACGCCGCGGCTGCGGTTCAAAAACCTCGACGAGTTAAACGCCTGGCTGCTCGACAAATGCATCGCCTACGCCAAGGCTCATCGCCATCCGGAGCTGGTCGATCAGACGATCTGGGAAGTGTTCGAAGCCGAACGCCCCAAACTCGTTCCCTATGCCGGCCGCTTCGACGGCTTCCATGCGGTGACGGCATCGGTCTCGAAGACCTGCCTGGTGCGCTTCGACAACAACAAGTACTCGGTCGCAGCCAGCGCAGTCGGACGACCGGTCGAGGTTCAAGCCTATGCCGATCGCATCGTGATCCGTCAGGATGGATGCATCGTTGCCGAGCACCCGCGATCCTTTGGCCGCGGCGATACCGTCTACGACCCCTGGCATTATGTGCCGGTGCTCGCCCGCAAACCCGGCGCCTTGCGCAACGGTGCTCCCTTCAAAGACTGGGTGCTGCCGGCCGCGATCGAGCGGATCCGGCGCAAGCTTGCCAGCACCGACGATGGCAATCGGCAGATGGTCGACATCCTCAACGCGGTGCTGACTGACGGTCTGCCCGCGGTGGAAGCGGCCTGTGCCGAAGCGCTCGGTCATGGCGTCCATTCCGCCGATGTCGTGCTCAATATCCTGGCCCGTCAACGTGAACCCGCCCCACCGGCCAACATCATGACGCCGGCCGCACTGACGCTCCGTCATGCACCGATCGCCGATTGTGCCCGCTACGACAACCTCCGGAGGACCATCTGATGGAACGAACCCAAATCTTCGACCTCATGGGCGAACTGAAGCTCTACGGCATGAAGGCCGCCTTCGACGAGATCATGGCAACCGCCGTCAAGCGCCAGCACGAACCTCAGCGCATTGTCGGCGACCTGCTCAACGCCGAGATCAACGAGAAGCAAGCAAGGTCGATCAAATACCAGCTCACCATTGCCAAGCTGCCGCTTGCCAAGGACATCGCCGACTTCCAGTTCGACGGCACGCCGATCAATCAGACGCTCGTCAATGATCTCGCTGGCGGCGGCTTCATCGCCCAACAACGCAACGTCGTGCTGGTTGGCGGAACCGGCACAGGCAAGACCCACCTGGCCATTGCCATCGCCAGAAGCTGCATCCGATCCGGTGCCCGCGGCCGCTTCTTCAACGTAGTCGACCTCGTCAATCGCCTCGAGACCGAGACCCGCAACGGACGGCAAGGACGGCTCGCCGAGCATCTGACCCGGATGGACTTCATCGTGCTGGATGAACTCGGCTATTTGCCCTTCGCCCAGTCCGGTGGACAGCTTCTCTTCCACCTCGTCAGCCGGCTCTATGAGCGGGCCTCCATCATCGTGACCACCAATCTCGCCTTCGGCGAATGGCCGAGCGTGTTCGGCGACGCCAAAATGACCACCGCGCTGCTCGACCGATTGACCCATCACTGCGACATCGTCGAGACCGGCAACGACAGCTGGCGATTCAAGAGCCGAGACGACGATCACGCCACCCGCGCTCGTCTCGCCTCCGCTATCCCGGCCAGCTCCGACGAGACGAGCGCTACCAGCAAACCCCGCCGCACGAAGGGGTCAAAATTGGACGCCGATGAGGGGTCAAATTTGCAGGCCGATTGACAAGTTTTTTTCATCATGGCCGATGTTTTCGACCTGTTCGGCGATCCGGTGCCGTCCAACTGGGGGCAGCGCGGCCGGCCGGAGCATGTGCCGAGCCAGCAAAACCGGAATCGTGTCAGCCTGTTAGTCGCGCTCGGCTGGAACAACGCACGGATTGCGTCGGCGCTCTTCATCACGCAGCCGACGCTGCGGAAGCATTATTTTTCAGAGCTCAAATTCCGGGACGTCGCGCGCGATCGCTTGGTCGCACAGGTCGGCGTCAAACTGATGGACGGCGTCAACGCCGGCAACGTCTCGGCGATCCGGGAATTCCAGAAGTATCTCGAGCGCAACGATCTCATGCTGTACGGCCAGACGCAGAAGCCAGCCAAGGCGGCGCCAGCTGAAAAGGCGCCGGCCGAGAAGATCGGCAAGAAAGCCGCCGCGCTCGCCGCCGCGCACCAGCCCGACGCCGGCACGCCGCTCGGCGAGCTCATGATGCGCCGTCAGCAGGCAGGGACCTCGCACTGATGCTGCCCTCGATTGAGCCCGCGGCGCCGGCCGCTGCGACGTGGGATCTGTCCCGAGTCGATTGGGCCGAGCGCATCCGCGACGGCCGCTCGCTCATGCCGGATATGCCGCTGTTCGCCGGCGAGGCGGACATGGCGCAGGCGTTCTATGACGAGATCCAGCTTCCTGACGTGCCGGGCAAGCCGAAAATGCGGACCGCGTCCGGTCCGTGGTTTCGCGAGCTGGTGCGCGCCGCGTTCGGCAGCTGGGATGCGGCCAACCAGGTCCGGCATATCCGCGACATTCTCGCGCTGGTGCCGAAAGGATCGTCAAAAACGACCAACTCGGCGGCGCTGCTGATCGTCGCGATGCTGATGAACTATCGGCCTCGCGGCAAAGCGCTGTTTGTCGGTCCGACGCAGGCGATCTCGACGCGCGCCTATGACCAGGCGGTTGGCATGATCGAGGAGTCGCCGGATCTGAAACGGCGCTTTCGCACTCACGATCATGAGATGATGATCGAGGACCTGGTCACCAAGGCCGAGGCGCAGGTCAAAACTTTCGACGTCAACATCCTGACCGGCGCGATGGGCCTGTTTTTCGTGCTGCTCGACGAGATCCATCTGCTCGGATTCAACGCAAAGGGCGCCAAGGTACTGCGCCAGATCCGCGGCGGCCTCGACAAGACGCCGGAAGGCCTGCTCGTCATGACGACGACGCAGAGCGATGACATTCCAGCCGGGATCTTCAAGTCGGAGCTGAAATTCGCGCGCAATGTTCGTGACGGGAAGTATCGCGGCAAGGTCATTCGGCCGATGTTGCCGCTGCTCTACGAATTTCCGCAGGATATTGCGACGCTGACGCGCGAGGAGCGGAAAAACGGAGTCGAGCCGCGCTGGATGAACCCGGTCAACTGGCCGATGGTGATGCCGAACCTCGGCCGTTCAGGTCCGGCCCTGGCGGAGCTCGTCGCAGATTGGGAAGGCGAGCGCGACAAGGGCGAGGAAGCGATCCGGATCTGGGCGTCGCAGCATCTCAATATCGAGATCGGCCAGGGCATCAATAACGAGGGTTGGGGCGGCGCGGATCTCTGGGATGCGCAGGTCATCAGGGGACTCGACCTCGACGCGATCCTGGCGCGCTGCGAGGTCGTCACGATCGGAATCGACTCCGGCGGCCGCGACGACCTCCTCGGCCTGGCGGTGATTGGCCGCGAGCGCGGTACGCGGCATTGGCTGTCCTGGTCCTACGCCTGGGCAGATCCGATCGTCCTCGAGCGGCGGAAAGACATCGCGAACCAGCTGCAGGATTTCGTCGAGGAAGGGTCGATGACGATCGTCGACATGGCGGACGCGATCGCGGATCTCGGCGTCCTGGTCGCTCGCATTGTCGCGAGCGGCCTGCTGCCGCAGAAAAACGGCGTTGGCATCGATCCGAACCAGGCGGCGGCCATTATCGAGGCTTTGACCGCTGTCGGCGTGACCGACGACATGCTCCGGCGGCTGCTGCAGGGCTCGGCGCTCGCGCCGGCGGTTTATGGCCTCGATTTCAAGCTCGCCGACGCAACGTTCTGGCATGCCGGGCAAGGCCTCATGTCCTGGGTTGTCGGCAACGCCAAAACCGAGCGCCGCGGCAACGCGGACATGGTGACCAAGCAGGTCGCCGGCTCGGCCAAGATCGACCCGTTTATCGCGTTGCTCGAGGCCGCGATCCTCATGAGCTGGAATCCAACGGCCGGCCTGCTCGTGACCGGCGCTGACATCCTGACGGTGGTCTGATGGGAATTTTGAGGAGCGGGCTGGGCTCGGCGTTTCGTGCGGTCGCCAATGCGTTCGATCCTGGCGCGCCGCGCGACATGAGCGATCCGCAATATTGGGCGGATTTCGGGGGTCGCATGTCGCTCGCCGGGGTCGACGTCCGGGACAGCAACGTCAGCCAGCTCGGCGCCGTCCAGGCCGTGCGTCACGGCCTTACCTCGGCGATGAAATCGCTGCCGGCGTCGGTCTATCGGCGCGGCGCCAAAGGCGCGCGCGAGGCGCTGCCGGATCATCCGGTCACCAGACTATTTGCGGCCAGGCCGAACGGCCGCCAGACGCCGGCGGAGCTGGTCGGCGAGCTCGCCTGGAACGTTTCTTATTATCGGAATTCCTATTGTGCGATCGTGCCGCCGGGAGATCCGCGCGCCTCGAACTACTACGCGGTCGGCGGCCTCGAATGGCTGCATCCGCGGCGCCTGGCGATGGTCGAGCGCGGAATCGACGGCCATCTATATTACACGTTCAATCCGCCGGCGACGATCGTCCAGGGCGCGCAGTTGAAACAGACGACCTATCGCGACGACGAGCTCTGGCATATCCGCTCGAATCCGCTGCGCGAGGATGGCCTGCTCGGCGAGCCGATTTTCCATAGTGCGCGGAACGTCTTTGCGCGCGCGATCGCTGTGCATGACTACGGGGACATCTGGTTCAAGAATAACGGCCAGTCCGGCGGCACGCTCGAGCATCCCGGCGTGTTCAAGGACAAGGAAGAACGAAACACATTCCTCGAAAACTGGCGCGCTGCAGGGACCGGGCTGAACAGGCACAAGGACCGGTTGCTGACGCATGGCGTCAAATATAATCCGATCAAGGTGACCAATTCCGAGGCGCAGCTGCTCGAGACCGAGGACGCCGCCGACACTGCAGTTTTCGGCCTATGGAGTTACCCGCCGCATCGCGCCTCGCGCCTGAAACGCGCGACAAACAATAACGTCGAGCAGCAGTCGCTCGATTTTGTCGTCGGCTGTATGGCGCCGCTTGCGATCGAGCTCGAGCAGGGCGTCGAGCGGGATCTGCTGCTCGACAACGAAAACGGAAATCTGTTTTTCGAATTCAATTTCTTCGGCCTGCTGCGCGGCGATCTGCTGAATCGTTATCGGGCCTATCTGATCGGACGCCAGGGCGAATGGTTGTCTGCGAATGACATCCTGCGGTTTGAGAACATGTCGCCGCGGACCGATCCCGGCGGCAATGAGTACAAAAACCCGCTGACAAAGGACTCCGCCGGTGGCGCGCAGGGCGGCGACGATAAGGGCGGCGCCGGCGGCGGCTCGAGCTCTCCAAACGAGGACGGCAACAATGATTAAGATTGAAACCGCGGCGCCGGATCAGCGCCAAGTCCTGACGCAGATATCGTCAATCGACGCCCTGGTCGCGCTCGAGGTGTCGGCGCTCGCCGATTGCCTGGCTCGCGCCGAGCAGCGCCAGGCGCTCGTCGCAGCCGCGGCGGCGCAGGCCTCGAGCTCGGCGAGCAAGATCGCGCTGGTCTCGGTCGCCGGCGGACTGACGCCGCGCGGCAGTTGGTTCGGCTCGAGCCTGTCCGGCATTGCCGCGCAGGTCACGCGCGCGGCCGATGACCAGGACGTCGCCGGCATCGTCCTCGACGTCGATAGTCCTGGCGGAACGGTTTCGGGGACGGTCGAGGCGGCGACCGCGGTCGCTGCAGCCGCCGCGAAAAAGCCGGTCGTCGCGATCGCAAACACGCTCGCGGCCTCGGCTGCCTATTGGATCGCCTCGCAGGCCGGCGAGCTGGTGATGACGCCGTCCGCGGACGTCGGTTCGATCGGTGCGATGATTATGCATCAGGATATTTCCGGCTGGCTCGACCAGGTCGGGATCAAGATGACGATCGTCCGCTCGGAGCAATCGCCGAATAAGAACGAGGCGCATCCGTTTGCGCCGCTGTCGGACGAGGCGAGGGCCTATCTGCAGGGCCGCGCAAACGAGGCCGGCGCCGATTTCGTCAAGGCGGTCGCGAGCGGCCGGCGCGTGTCGCAAACCAAAGTCTGCGAGGAATTCGGTCAGGGCCGCATGGTCGGCGCGCGCGAGGCCGTCGCCCGTGGCATGGCCGACCGGATCGCAACGCTCGACCAGGTCATCGGCGGCATGCTGCAGCAGCGCTCGCCGCGGCCGAACTCGCGCCGGCGATCGGCGCTGGTATTTGATTAGCCGGGTCGTGCGCGTATAGGCGTAGAGCGGACATGGCTCGACCGACTCAGAAACGCCTGCAAATGACCCCAAAGCGGACTACTGAGGTAGCTTGGCGAATGTCCTTTGGAAGCAGGAGGATGCTGATGCGCCCGCAGTCCCTTCTCGCAATAGCCGTTCTGGTCGCCATGATCGGACTTGGGGCTCTCGTCGTTTACGAGTATGTGCCCCATTAGCTTTAAGCCTGCGGAAACTGAGGCCTAACCCATATTGTGCTATAGTTGCTCACCGATTCTGGTCGGCGAAAATGGAAATGGCGAAGTCCTCAAAACTCATAGCCGTAAAGCGCGGTAAGGTTCTTTTGGTGCGGCGCAAGAGTGACCGGCTTTGGATGTTTCCTGGCGGTCGCAAGCGGCCACGCGAGACTGACAAAGACTGCCTGCGAAGAGAAATCAAAGAGGAGCTACCCAAGCTCAAGCTCGGGCGCGTCCGGCTCTGGAAGGAAGTAAAATCAAAGAACCGCCGCTCAGGCAGAAAGATGAGCGACGCGATCTTTGTCGCCAGAAAAACATCCGGTCCCCTGACCATTGGCGACAAGAAAGAGATCGACAAAGCCATCTGGCGTAAGCCGCGCGGCATTCGACTTACGCCCACGTCCCGGTATGTCAGGGACAAGCTCTTTCCGAAAAAGTAAGGCCGCCTCAGTTGGCGGCTCTCTCATCTTCGGTTCATGTCGCCTGCAGTTCATTGGTGAAGAGCGGACGCGCGTGTCCGGTTAGCGCGCCCTAAGGCGGCCGCTCACCCATTGCAGGCCAGCCGCCGAGGCCTTTTCATTTCAATTCCTGAGTTGCTCGACCCGCGCCGTCGCCTGGACAGCGGGAACGCGGGCTCTTTCTCCGTCCAGGCAAACCACACAACCAACCAGGAGTCATTGATCCATGCGAGTGGACATCAAGCAGCTGCGCCAGGCCCGCGCCAACAAGGCAAAGGACGGCAAAACCGCGCTCGAGCAGCTCAACGCGCTGCAGGGCAAGGCCAATCCGACCGAGGCCGAGACCGCGCAGGTCGGCGAGCTCGAGACCAAGGTCGACGCGCTCGAGGCCGAGGTCGCCGAGCTCGACAAGCAGATCTCGGCCGAGGAAAAGAAGCTGCGCCGGACGGCGCTGTTCGGCTCCTCAACCGCGCTCGGCGGTCCGGCGCTGGCGACCGTCGTCAACGACATCAATCCGGAGCGGACCGGCGGTTTCCGCAGCGTCGCGGAATTCGCGGTTTCGGTCCGTAATGCCATGACCGGCGGCGGCCTCGATCCGCGTCTCGGCGCGGCGCCGAGCAATTTCCAGCAGAACCAGGGCGGCAGCGGCGAGGGCTTCCTGGTGCCGACCGAGTATCGCGAGCAGATCTGGGCGCTCGTTTTCGACGACCAGAACCTGCTCGGTTTCTGCAATCCGGAGCCGACGCAGGGCAACTCGATCGCGATCGCAAAGGACGAGACCACGCCCTGGGGCGCGTCCGGCGTCCAGGCGGCCTGGCGCTCTGAGGGCACGCAGCTAATTGCGACCAAGGCGGCGATGACCGGCGAGATCATCCAGCTGCATGAGCTCTATGCCTTCGTGCTGGCCTCGCAGGAGGTCCTCGACGATGCGCCGCGGTTGCAGAACCGCATCTTTAACCAGGCCGCCAACGCGATCCGCTGGAAAGCGTTTGAAGCGGTCATGACCGGCGACGGCAAGGGCAAGCCGCTCGGTTTCATGAATTCGCCAGCGCTGGTGACGGTCGCAAAGGAGGGCGGCCAGGCCACGGATACGATCACGGTCCCCAACGTCCTCAAGATGTATTCGCGTCTGCTGCGGATGGGTGGCCGGCCGATGTGGCTCGGCAATTCCGACATTCTGCCGCAGGTCGGTCAGCTGACGATCGGCAACGTGCCGGCGTGGCTGCCGCTGAATCAGCCGCTCGCCGGCGCGCCGGATGGCGGCGTTTTCCTCGGCCGTCCGCTGATCTTCAATGAGCACAGTGCAACGCTCGGCGACCTCGGCGACCTGACCTGCGTCGACCTCTCGGGCTATGCGCTCGCGACCAAGTCCGGCGGCGGCATCGATTTCGCCGCCTCGATCCATCTGTTTTTTGACTACAACCTGGCGGCCTTCCGCTGGATCTTCCGAATGGGCGGTCAGCCTTACCTGTCGGCGCCGGTCGCGCCGGCCAAGGGCGCTAACACCAAGTCGCATTTCGTCGCGCTCGAGGCGCGCTGATCGAGCTCGGCGAGCTCGTCGGACAATGACGGCGCGCCGGCTGGCCGGCGCGAGTAACAGCCGCGTTTCGTTTCCCAACCATGAGGAGTGCAAATGCACACCAATCTCAAACCGTCGCAGCGCGTCAGCGTCGTCGACTCGATCAACCCGCAATCGTCCGCTGCTGCGCTGACCACGGGCTGGATCGATGCCGGCAAGTTCCACAACTATATGGCCGTGATCTCGCTCGGCGCGCTCGGCGCTGCGGCGACCGTCGACGCCAAGATCCAGCAGGCGACCTCGGCCGCCGGCGCCGGTGCAAAGGACATCGCCGGCAAAGCGATCACTCAGCGCACGAAAGCCGGCGCGGACGATAACAAGCAGGTCCTGATTAACCTCAAGCAGGAAGATCTGGACATCAATAACGGCTTCGGATTCTTCCAGGTGTCAGTGACGCCTGCGGTCGCCGCGAGCCTGGTCGGCTGCTCCGTGCTCGGTTTCGATCCGCGGTACGGGTTCGCAACCGACAACGATGCGGCGTCTGTCGCCGAGTTCGTCGGCTGATCCTCTGGCGCCTCGGCCGCACCAGGCCGAGGCGCCTGTTTCCCTTTCCGGCAGGGCTTCCCGACATGCTCCGCATCTCTCAGCGTCCGGCGGGCTATCCCGTCACACTCGACGAGGCCAAGGCGCAGCTGCGCGTCTCGAGCACGAAAAACGACGCTTTGATTTCCGGCCTGATCGGCGCGGCAACGGGGCATTGTGAGGCGCTGGTCCAGCGCGCTTTTGTGCCGCGGACCTTCCAATGGGTGCTGCCGTGCTGGCGGCCTGTGATCGAGATCCCGATCGCGCCGGTCGCCTACGATGCGATCCATTCGATCAAGTTTGTCGATTGGGCAACCGAGACGCAGCAGACGCTCGATCCCGCGAGCTATGTCGTGCAAACCGCCGGCGACAGCGTCCGCATCTTTCCGAAATTCGGCAAGTCCTGGCCGCTCGCGTTCTCGCATGTGCCGGAGCCGATCGTCATCGAATTCGACGCCGGTTACGAGGATCTCGACGATCTGCCGGCGATCGTCAAAACCTGCATCATGTTGCAGATCCGGCATCTCTACAGCATCGGCGAGACAAATCCCGCGCTGGTGCGCGATCTCGTGATCGGCGTCAGCGACAAGGCCTGGCAATTGTCACCAGACGTCAAAACGCTGATCCCTGACGCGGTTTCGCTGCTCATGCTGTCGGAGGTCTGGTGATGGCCAATCGCATCCTCAAGGCGCCACGCAACGCGCAGACGCTGCTGTTCTGGCCGGCCAAGGCGCCGGACGAGGTCGTCGAGCGGGGTTTCGATTGGTCCGACGTGCTGCTCGCGCCGGCCGAGCGCGCGCGCCTGGCCGCTGGCGAGACCGTGACGCCGGCGGACGGCATCAAGGCCTCGAGCTACGTGCTGCCGCAGGGCATCGTCGCCAGCGCCTCGAGCAACACGGCGACCATCGCGCTGGTGACGTTGACCGGCGGCGAGCTCGGCCGCGTCTACAGCGTCGCAAACCGGATCGAGACTGCGAAAGGTCAGCAGCTCGAGCGCGTCGTCAAGCTGCGCATTCGCACGAAATGAGCGCGCGATGGACCGCGTCACGGCGCTGGTCGCGATCGCGCATCTGAAATTGCGGCTCGAGCTTCTCGAGCGGCATCCGGGGATCCTGGAGGGAATCGACATGATCGACATCAAACGGCCGATCGAGCTCGCCGGCATGCGCTCGCGCCTAGCGCGGGCAAAGAAGCTCGAGGCGGATATCGGCGTCACGGGCCAGCGCTATGATCGCGTGCTCGACAAGATCGACGAGCAGCATAAGGCGCTGCAGGGCCATGCCGGCGAGCTCGAGAACAACTCGGCGCAGCTCGAGCAGCTGCTCGGCAGCATGATCGCGGGGGACAATGGCGGCCCAAACGATGGCGAGGCCGGCCCGAGCGGCTCCGAGGTCGGCCAGGTCATCACCAGCAAGGTTGACGGCCAGTGACGCCGGACGAGTCCCTCGATCAGCATATCCGCGCGCTCGAGGAGAACGGCGAGACCGTCCTGGTCCGGCGTTACGCCGGCGTCGGACCGGCGCGCGCCGTCGCGAAAGAGGCGGCGGCCCTGGCGAAGGTCAAGGGCTATCAGCCGGCGGAGATTGTCGGCGAGATCCGCCAGGGCGACCGGCATGTCATCCTGTTGAATGATCCCTCGGCACCGGTGCCGACCGGCAAGGTTGCCTTGTCGACCATGCTGCCGCTGACGGATCGAGATTTCCTGGTGATCGCCGGCGCCGAGGTCAGCATCAAGGGCGTCGACGACGCGACCAGGCGCGTCCAGGGCCAGATCATCGCTTTCGAGATTCAGGTCCGCGGCTGATGGGCAAGGTATTCGACGAGGCCGACTATCAGCGCAGGCTCGACGCTGCGCGCAATGGGATCTCGACCAGTGAGGAGGCGCGTTTCGTCATCACGGGCGACCTGGCCGGCCTCAACGCGCGCAAGGCGTTCCAGGAGGCGAAAGAGCGCGCGCTGCAGAAGGCGCGCGCCAAAATGCTGCAGCGGATCGACCAGGAGATGACCGATCGCGACCGCGACGGCGTTTTGCCGACAGAGGTCGAGGAGATCGTTACAGGCCCGCATGATGAGCTCGTCTCGGTCGATGGCTGATGCGCATCGTTTTCCGCTACCTGGCGATGCAGGACATCGTCGATTTCGCGATCGAGACGCTGCGACAGCGATCGCCGGTCGGATCTGTCGACGATCCGCATCCCGGTCTCTACCGGGATAGTCACACGGTTTTCCTAAGTGGTCATGTCGTCAGCGACGTTTCGGCTTTTCGGCGCGGCGACCAGATCAATATCTCCAACCCGGTCCCTTACGCGCGCAAGATCGAGATCGGCCGGATGAAAATGAAGGTCGAGCCGAAGGTCTATCAGGAAACGGCGCTCCTGGTCGCGGCGCGGTTCGGCAATCGCGCCGCGGTGAAATTCACGTTCATGCCGGTCCGGTTCGGTGACGTCGCGGCCTATGCCGCCTTCTCGCAGCAGATCAAGGCCGGCCGGCGCCACATGTCGGACACGGCGCGCCAGGACTGGCTCGTCCGGCAGCCGGCCCTCGAGATCCGGGCACGCTAGAGGTTATTCCCATGGCTGATTATGCCGGCGCCGTTGCAGCGATGCGCGCGCGCTATGTAGACGGTTTCACGGCGGCGCCGAGCTCGTTCCAGAATGAAGATCGGCCGCAGACGCCCTGGCCGCCGCAGGGCACGCCCTGGTGCTATTTCGAGGTCGTCGAGACCCTGCGGCGCAAGCGCGGCGTCGGCACGCCTGGCAATCAAACCTGGCTGATTACCGGCAACATCTTCGTGCATGTGTTCGTGCCGAAGGGCTACGGGTTCGCCGCGCATCTCGCGCTCGCCGGCCAGGCCGGCGACCTGTTCAAAGACGCGACGTTCTACAACGCCGAGCCTGGCGCCTGTGTGCGCTGCTGGGGCGAGAACGGCGAGGGGCCGACCGTCCAGGGCGGCGACAGCGCCTCCGACGACGGCAACTGGTTCGGCCTGGTCGTCGTGATTCCTTTCCAGTTCTTTTTCATCGGCTGATCCAAACAGGAGACTGATCGCATGGTCTATCAAAGCAATTCTGCGGGCCGCGTCGCCTACAAGGCGCAGGCCGGCCTCGGCCAGGTGGCCGCTGCGGGCGCCGGCGCAATTGCGCTGCCGATCTCCGGCGGTTCAGGTGCCAAGCTGTCGAAAGCTGCGACGGAATCGCAAACGATCCGTAACGACGGCATGTCGATCCGCGGCCGTCACGGCACGCAAAAAACCTCGTCGAGCTACAACGCGGAAATGTGGCTCGGCTCGCATGACGCGATTATCGAGGCGATCATGCGCGGCACCTGGGATGCGACGCCGCTCAACAAGACGCAGGCCGATTTTACGTCATTGACGACGGTCGCGGACGGCATCGTTGTTGCCAACGGCTCGCCGATCGACATGGGCTTTAAGGTCGGCGATATCATCCGCGCGACCAATCTGCCGGACGCTGGCAACAATGGCCGCAACCTGCGGATCTCGGCGCTGTCCTCGACCAAAATCACAGTGCCGGAGACGCTGATCGTCAACGCTGCGCCGGATACGAATTGCACGATCGCGCGGCCAGGCAAGCGGCTGGTCAACCCGGCGGCGCTGGTCCGGCGTTATTTCGGGATCGAGGAATTCGAGAGCGACATCGGCAAGTCGACGGTCCTCGACGATTTCGTCTGGGGCACGGGCAAGTTTTCGATGGCGCCGAACGGAATCATCACGTTCGATGCCGGCGGCATCGGGACCGGCAAGATCCGGCCGTTGAATGCCGGCGTCCCGTATTTCACTGATCCCCAAGGCGCCAACGGCACGCCGTTCGCCGTCGTCGACGCAACCATCCGCCTCGGCGGCGTCGACCTGGTCGAGCTGACGTCGTTCGATCTGTCGCTCGATATCCAGCCGAGCGCGCCGGATGCGTTCGGCTCTGGCAACATCAAGTATGCGCCGGACGTGTTCACTGGCCCGCTGCGGGTGTCGCTCAACCTGACCATGCTGCGCAAGGATCTGCAGCTGTTGACCGATTTCGTCGCGGAAACGCAGTATTCCCTCAACATCCTGGCCGTCGACAACATGGCCGAGCCAAAAGATTTCATGTCGATCACGGTGCCGAATTTCACGCTCGGCGGCGTCGATCCCTCGGCGTTCTCCAACCAGGGCGGCGGTCGCACGCAGACGATCACGATCCCGCCGGCGCTGGTTGGCATCGATACCTCGGCGACCGGCAATAACAGCATGATCTCATTTCAGAGCACTGCTGCGTAGCGTTTTGAGTGATCGGCGCCGACAGAGGCCGATGGAATGTTCTCGCGAGAACCGGCCGCAGGGTTGTCGGACCCTGCGGCCAACCTTTCCGACAAAGGCAACCGACATGACTGAAGCAACTGCAATCCTCGATCTCTCCGCACATTTGCCCGTCGACACGTTCAAGCTGCAGATCCGCAAGCCTGGCACGGATACGCCGATCGGCTGGGTGATCGAGCTCGCCGGTCCGGCGCATCCGCAGACGATCGCGCTCAACAATGAATCAACCCGCGACGCGATCGAGAAGGCGATCGAGTTCGCGCAGGTCAACGGCCGCAAATGGAAAACCGAGGATGAGACGGTCGCCGATCGGCGCCGGCAGAACGTGACAAAGGTCTGCCGCCGGATCGTCAGCTGGTCGCCAAATCCGACGTTCACGACTGTTTCGCCAGATCCTATCCCGTTCACGCTCGAGAGCGCGGTCAATCTGTTTCTGCGGCCGGAGCTCGGCAGTTTCTTCGTCCAGGTCACTGACTACCTGACGAGCGAACGGGCTTTTACGAGGCCCTCAAGTCAGACTTGAGGGCATACGCCGAGCGCAGTTTTCTGCTCTCCTCGAGGGCCGGCGACGCCGGCGAGAGCTATCGCCAGGTCCTCGAGGGCCTCCTGCTTAGAACGCGCGATCCAAAGCGCAGGGCCGAGCGGGAAACGATCCTAAAGGTCCCGCCGATACCGCGGGGCCTGCTTTATCTCTGGCGCATCTATGACCGGATGCGCCGGCGCAAGGGCGGCAACGGTTTCGCGCTGTCGCCGTTGGAATGGCAAGACATCGACGCTTTCCTGCGTCGGACGCAAACCGACCTGGCTCCATGGGAGATCGAGATCATCGAAATGCTCGATGATCTCTATCTGGTCGATTACTCAAAACTGCAGGTGGATTGATGGCCGACCAGGTCGTGACCGAGCTCGTTATCGACGCGAATACGCAAGGCGCGGCCGATTACGAGCGGGCAATGGACAGTGCCGCCGGCGCCGCGCAACGCGGCACGGATGCGGCGACGGATTTTAACGTCGGCCTGATCGCGCTCGGCGCCGGCGCCGTCGCGGCGGCGGCGACGGTCAACAAGGCGCTGGATTATGTCGTCAGCTTTAACAAGTCGCTCGCCGACATGGGCGCGCTTGCCGATCGCGTCGGCCTGTCGCTCAAGGATCTGCAGGGCGTCCAGTTCGGCGGCCAGATCGCAGGGCTGACCGAAAGCCAGGTCAACGCCGGGCTAGAGAAGTCCGCGCAGCTGCTCAATGACGCGCAGCGCAATGCTAATTCGCTGTCGAAAGAGTTCGATGCGAACGGCGTCAGCCTGCGCAACGCAAATGGGCAGCTGATTAGCCAAAACCAGCTGCTGCAGATCGCGGCCGACCTGGTCAGCCGCGCACGCAATCCGCAGGACGCGACCGCGATCGCGCAAATGCTCGGCTTTACCAAAGAATGGGTGCCGCTGCTGCAACAGGGCGCCGGCGCGATGGCGGATCTCGGCAACCAGGCGCAGGCCGCCGGCGTCGTCATCGACGACGAGACGGTCAAGCGCGCGGCCGATTTCGATGCGGAGTGGCGCAAGAGCTCGATGCAGTGGTCGCTCTACATGAAAGAGGCTGCCGCGGGCCTGCTGCCGGTCATGGATGACCTGATCGAGCGGGCCGCCAAGTTCTTCAAATCGCTCGACCGTGACTCGATCGAGAAGGCTGCAAGCGAGCAACTCAGCGCTTTGTCCAACAGTGTCGGCGGTCCTAACGCAGATCAAACGGTCGGGCTTAGGATCGATATCACGCCGGAGGCAAAACAGGCGGTCGACGAGCTCTCGAATGCCGGCTCGCTGTGGGACGGCTGGGTTAAGCTGCTTGGCATCGTTTCCGCCAACCAGCCGTTAGCCAACATCAGGACGCTCTCGCCTGATGAGATCAAGTGGTACGCCGGGACCGGCTCCTCGATCTCCGACACAAGCAACGCGCAGAGCGATTGGGGCTGGCAGAACCAGGCTGCATCGCTCAAGTCGATGCAGGCAGGTCTGAACGGCCTGCAGTTCGGTTCGCGGTCTAACGTCGCATCGAAGGACGCGGCGGATGATCCGGTCGATCGCGCGATCAATACGCTGCGTCGTCATACCGAGACGCAGGAGGCCGATACCAGGGCAGTCGGCCTAGGCGATGCCGCACTCGCGGCCTTCCGTGCGACGGCCGCCGAGACCTCGGCAGTGCAGGCCAACGGCGGTAAGGAAACCGCCGACCAGGCGGCGCGGTTCGCAGATCTGCGCGATCGCGCCGCGGAGGCTGCTGACGCCCTGGCGCGGGCCAAGGTGAGCTCGCAGATCGATTTCAGCAGTAAGACGGCTTTCCTGTCCTCCGACGACGTCGCGATCGCGACGCAGCTCAAGGGGATCTATGGAAACGACGTTCCGGCGGCGCTGGATAGTACCTATGCGGCTGCGATCCGGACCAGCAGTGCTTTTAAGGGGATCTCCGGGACCGTCGAGAGCGACCTGGTCAACGGCCTGGCCGATATCACGACGAGTGCCAAGTCGGCCGGCCAAGGCTTTACCGACATGTCGAACCAGATCATCCGCGCGATCGAGCAGATGATTATCAAGATCACGATCGTCGAGCCGCTGATGCGATCGCTGCAGTCGGCGGCCGGCGGCCTCGGCGGGTTTTCGTTTAGCGGCGCGTCCGCCGGCGGTGCATCGTCGACCGGCTTTACTGGCGGCCTCGGCGGCCTCTACCACACGGGCGGCATCATCGGCTCGGAGCCGACGTCGATGCGTTACATTCATTCGGCGTATTTCGACGACGCGAAGCGTTTCCATAGCGGCGGCATCGCCGGCAACGAGGTCCCGATCATCGCGCAGCGCGGCGAGGGCGTCTTTACGCCAGGCCAGATGGCCGCGCTCGGAGCTGCCGCCGCCGCCGGCGGCGGCCGTTCGCCGCAGGTCACTATCAACAATTACACGGATGCGACGCCGAGCGTCGAGCAGGCGCCGAATGGCGACATTACGGTGACGTTGCGCAAGATGGTCGACGGCGCGGTCGGCGACTCGCTGTCGACCGGCGCCGGCCGGCGCGTTCTCGGCGACCAGTACGGCGTCAAACCGTTCACGGGGCAATAAGCCATGGCAGTGCCGGCATTTCCGATCGCAAACGCCGTCATCCTCAAAGACGGTTTCAATCTGCAGCGCGCGCGAGATCCGATCGCGACCGATATGGAGCAAGGCAACGTGCGCCAGCGTCCGCGACCTGGCGACAATGTCGGCACTGTGACGCAGACGGTCCGTTTCTACGCGGCCGACTATGACACTTTCGTCGAGTGGGTTAAGACGACGCTGAACCTCGGAACGGCGCGTTTCACCATCGATGTTTGGCTCGGAACGTCACTGGCGAACAAGGTCTGCCAGTTTATCAAGCCAGGCACGACACTCGTCGCCAGCTGGCCTAATCCGGGCCAGGTCGACGTCCGCATGACGCTCCGGGCTTACGACGTCTAGCCAATGCCGACGCACAATGAAGCGCTGCTCGAGGCTTATGCCTCCTGTCCGCCTAGCGCGCGGATCTATTACACGCTCGAGCTCTGGCAGTCGTCATTCGACCAGCCGGCGCGGGTTGTCGCCAATGTCGGCGATGATATGGCCTTTGGGCTCGAGGCCGGCGCGCCGCGCAATGCCGGCGAGACCGTGACATTCATCGCTTGCCCTTTCGAGGCCGGCTATCCGGAGCAAAAGGAAGGCCAGCCGCCGGCGACGACGATCAAGATCGACAACGTCAACCGCGAGCTGGTGCCGAAGATCCGCGCGGCGCAGGGGACGCGGGAATATATCCAGGTGCTTTATCGCGAGTATCTCGGCAGCGACCT
Organism: Bradyrhizobium sp. 26S5; assembly: GCF_036923295.1. Taxonomy (NCBI): domain Bacteria; kingdom Pseudomonadati; phylum Pseudomonadota; class Alphaproteobacteria; order Hyphomicrobiales; family Nitrobacteraceae; genus Bradyrhizobium; species Bradyrhizobium sp. 26S5. Next base: position 4,648,272 of record NZ_CP145948.1, read on the forward strand.
GACCGAGCCGGCCTATGGGCCGATCGAATTCGAGCTGCGCAGTGTGCAGATGGTCGGGGCGTCGCTGACCGGAACGGTCATGGTGAAAAACCTGCAGAACAAGCGGTTTCCGCGCATCACCAAGAATTATGATTACGTGCAGTTTCCATCCTTACTGGCTTAAGGTGCCGGAGTCCGCTTTAGCTTCACAAAGCGACCTTGCACAAGGTATCGTCGAATGTCAGCCTTGGGCCACTTCCGGACTCATGCACCTTAAACAAGGACTCACTCGATCGGCAGGCCTTGGTGGCTATCGAACGGTCTCAGTCAGTAATTGCACCCTTTGGAGCGGTTCAACGCAACCGGGGAAGCGGCTTTCCACCCTAAGCTCCCCTGCCATCCTGTTTGCCGATCACGCAGCGCCATGCCGCAAGGCGTTCGGCCGGGTGCTCCTTCATCCACGCAGCGAGTTGCGGCGCACCCATCAGGCAGGACTCATCGAGACGTCGGCGAAGTCTGAGGTGGTAACGGTCTGCTCGTGGCAATTTGCCGGAGAGGAGAGATTGCAGAGCACGGCGATGATCTTGATTACGGCTGGAGAGCCCCATCGCTGCGATGAGCATTTGCCCGGATGATCTTGATGGCCTTGGCCACCGTGCGCGGATTCAGGCCTAGCGCGCGGATCACTTCCTTCTTCTTGCAGCCGAGATTGCATTCGAGGTAGCCGCGCACACGCTCGACGTTGAATGCCTCCAGCTCCTTGGAGCCGGGGCGCAGGTTCAGCGCTTCAATGGTACAGAATTCGGGGGACATGTTTGAAGCTGCCCACCCGGTCATGCACGCCATTCGACGTTCAGCGCTAGCAGCCGATCGGGCGAATGCTTTGGCCGCATCAACATGCGAAGTAGCTTTCTCAGCTCGCCGCTCGTAGTCGTCGGCAAGGGCCTTGAGCTGACCCGCACTCGCTGAGTCGGTCATGGTTTGGGCTGCGCGGAGCAAAGTCCATGCTGTCTCTAAATATGCCTTGCCTCGTTGTGAGACCTCGACCATCACAAAGTCCTCGCGCGGTGCTCTAGCAGCTGGTTGAAGGTGATCCGGAGCCAACCCACCCAATTGCGGTCACTTTCCCTGCGAGCTCTGAAGCGATCGGCGCACTTCTTGGAACAAAGAGGTGTTCGCCACGAGTAGTGCCGGACGAGACCGAACTTGCCATCACAAACTGCGCATCGCGCGGCACTGCCAGATTTAATGCTTTCGGAGCAGTTGAGCATTGTAGTCTCCTCTTGGCCTTATCGCAGCTGTTCGTCGATCATCCTTTTTCACTGTCGCACTTGATGAACCTGTGCGCCTTTCCAAACGCATGCAGCCTAAGACGATCACGATCAACAGCTCAACTGAACGTAGGTAATCGTCCGGCATCTTGAGGGGTGAACGGAACGATACGAAGGTTTAGGGCGCCCCCCTTTCCGCAATGGTCCAAAAGCCGCCCATGGCGGTCAAGCTAACCGACGTCCGCTCTTTCTCAATGAGCTGACCTACGTCGAGTTATCCGCCCAGTCGTTTCGAAGGAAACGGGCTCTTGTCTATTGATCGTTCGTCATTCCTGTCGCCGCTGATCGGCGAGCCATGGGCCTGGCAGTCCCGCAACTGCTGGGATTTCGCCTGCCATGTGCAGCGCGAGCTGTTCGGCCGCGAGCTGCCGCAAATCGCGGTGCCGGCCGATTTCAGCAGGCGTTGGGTGCTCGAGGAGTTCGCCGGCCATCCGGAGCGCGCGCGCTGGCGCCCGGTGCCGGACGGTCCCGGCGGCCTGGTGATGGCCGCTGACGGCGCGCTGGTGCTGATGGCCCATGCGCGATTTCCCGCCCATACCGGCGTCTGGCTGCGCCAGGAGGGCCGGGTGATCCACTGCGACAGCCAGGCGGGCGTGGCCTGCGAAACCGTCCTGGCGCTGCGCCAGGTGGGTTGGAAAAACCTCATGTTCTTCGAGCCGGTGACATGCACGGATCTGTGAAGCGATTGCCCAAGCCGCCGGCGAGCTCGCCGGAGCGTCCGCGAGCTCGTCGCGAGCGCCGCAGCGCCGCCGCGCGTCAGCCGGTGCTGCATCTGGTGATGCCTGGCCTCGAGGTCGGTTGCGCCGAACCGCGGCCGAGGGAGACCGTCGCGGCCTTCCTGCGGCGTACAGGCTGGGCAGCGCGCGATCGGGCTTTCGGCTGGCAGTTCAAGAAAGGCCTGCCGACCGTGCTCGAGATCAACGGCGAGGCGGTGCTGCGCAGGGATTGGCGGTCGCGCCGCATCGGGCCGGCCGATGCGGTTCGCTTCATGTCCTATCCGCTCGGCGGCGGCCAGGGCGGCAATACGGCCAAACAGATCATCGGCCTGGTCGCGTTGGTCGCGGTCTCGGCCTTCGCCATTTGGGCCGGCCCTGCGCTGTTTGGCGCCGGTACGTTTGGCGCGCTCGCGACGACCGCGGCGATCGGCATCGGCGGCTCGCTGCTCGTCAACGCCCTGGTGGCGCCAAAGGCCGGCGCGACCAATACGCCGAGCGCAACGCAGGACCAGATTTACTCGGTCGCAGCGCAGGGCAACGTCGCCAAGCTCGGCCAGCCGCTGCCGGTCTGGTATGGGCGCGTAAAGGACTATCCGGATTTCGCCGCGACGCCCTGGGGCGAGTTCGTTGCCAACGATCAATACCTCAACGTCCTGCTGTCGCCGACGATGGGCAGCATGCAGTATGAGGCCGTCTATATCGACGATACCGTTTTCTGGGACGCGACCAACGGGATCGCGGCAGCGTTCTCGGATGCGCAGATCGCATTTTATGAGCCTGGCAGTGCGGTCGCACTGTTTCCGACCAACGTCGACCAATCCGCCGAGGTCAGCGGCCAGCAGCTGCCATCGGGGACCGGAACATCAGGCGGACAATATGACGCCAACGGCTTTCCGTTCGGCGCCTCGGCGAGAACGCCCGGCGCCTGGATTGGACCGTTCGCGGCAAACCCGGCCGGAACGCTGGCGCAATCGCTTGCTGTCGATTTCGTCTTTGCGGCCGGCTGCTACACGGTCAACGGCCAGGATGGCTCTATCGGTTATTCTAACGTCGGCCTGACCGCAGAATATGCGACCTGCGACAACGCCGGCGCGCAAACCGGACCGTTCAACCCGCTGTTTTCGATCGTGCGGCAGTATGCATCGCAGGCGCCGGTCCGCGACAGCGTCAAGGTCGACGTCGCGCCTGGCCGTTATCTTGTCCGCTTTCGCCGCGAGGACGCCGAGCTGTCCGGGACCGCGGGCAGTAATTCCGTGCTCTGGGCCGGCCTGCGCTCGTTCCTGAAAGGCAGCAATTCGTTTCCGGACGTCTCGACGATCGCGATCCGGTTGAAGGCGTCGCAGTCGACGCAGGGCGCCTATAAGTTCGGCGTGCTGGGCACGCGCAAGGTGCCGGTTTGGAATGGGGCGGCCTTCGTCACTCAGGCAACCCGCAACCCGGCTTGGGCCTTCCTCGACGCAGTCACCAGCGGTCAGTATGGATCTGGGCTGTCGATCGCCAAGGTCGACTTTAACGCCGTTGTGGCGCATGCGGCCGGCTGCGACGCTCGCGGCGACACGTTCGATTATCGATTTACGACGGCCGTCGCCGTGCCGGATGCGCTTAACAAGATCCTGGCGCCGTCTCGAGCGCAGCATTACTGGCTCGGTGATACCGTTTCGATCGTCCGCGACGAGTGGCGCGACGTGCCGACCATGCTGATGACCGACCGCGAGATCGTGCGGGATTCGATGCAGGTCAGTTTCACCATGCTCGGCGAGGAAGATCCCGACGCTGTCATGGTCGAGTATGTCGACGAGAGCACCTGGCGGCCGGCGCAGGTGCAATATCCGCCGGAGAGCGACACATTTACGTCGGTCAATGCCGAGACCAAGCGCGTCGACGGCATCGTCAACCGTGACCAGGCATTCCGGGAATGCGCGTTTTATTATCTGCAGTCGATCTATCGGCGGGAAAACGTCGCGCTCGGCTCAGAGTATGAGGGCAGGGCGATCACGCGCGGATCTGTGGTCAGGGTTCAATCCGATCTGCCGGAGAACTACGGTTACGGCGGCGCCGTCGTCGGCGTCGCCGGCGCGACGCTGACGCTCAGTCCTGCGCCGGTCTGGGATAGTGGGCCGTTCTATATCCGGTTGCGGAAGCCGAACGGGAAATTCTTTGGTCCGGTGCTTTGCAGCCGCGGCGTCGACGCCGCGCATGCGGTCCTCGACGCTGCCAGCCTGGCGACCGCGGAGAGCGCGCAAGCGACGACGCTGACGGCCGTCCTGGCCCGCGAGGATGGTGCGGAATATCCGTCATTTGACCTCGGCACGGGAGCAAGCCAATCGCGGCTGTGCGTTGTCCTCGACGGCTCGCCGAACGGCGACCAGTTCACGCTCAACATGGTGGTTGATGACGAGCGGGTTCACGCGACGGATCTCGGCAACCCGCCGGTGCTGCCGAGCGCGCAATATCCGTCAAACGACAAGGTCCCGCTGGTCTTTGGGCTCAATGCCTACATCAGCCAGGGCACGGCCGAGCCGCGGCTGTTCGCCAGCTGGTTTCCGACCGCCGGCGCGCTCTACTACGTCGCCGGCGTCTCCTATGACGAGGGCAAGAATTGGACGCAGGTCTTTGAGGCTGCCGAAAACCAGTTCGATACGGTCGTCAGCCTGGCCGCGGTGAGGCTCCGCGTCCAGGCGGTCAATGCGACGATGCGCGGCGCGTATTCGACCGTCGACCTCGAGGCGCCGACCGTCAAGCTGTCGCCGGGCATGGTCACGCTCGAGTCGTTCAATGCGGCCCTGAAAAATCAGGTCACGGCGGTCGCGGATCAAGATAACGACGAGATCAATGCGGCCCTGCAGCTGATCTCGTCGACCGCTGCTAACCAGGACGCCCGCAACTGGCTCGACAAAAAGTCGATCAAGTCGGAAATCTCAGCCCGCGTCGGTGCGGCCTTCGCGCAGATCTCGACAGTCCAGACCGTGGCAGTCGACGCGCAGCAGGCGGTCGCCGATCTCACGACGTCGGTCAGCACTCAGTTTGGCGACGTCAACGCATCGATTACCGAGCAGTCCAGCGCGATCTCGAGGATCGACGGCTATGCCGCGGCTGCCTGGTCTCTGACGCTCAACGTCAACGGCTACGTGACCGGAATTCAGCTGGTCAATGGCGGATCTGGGGTCTCGGCCTTCACGGTCGTCGCCGACAAGTTCCAGATCCAGCTGCCGGGCTATAACGGGAATTTGCCAAAGGCTGTTTTTACGGTTGGCACGATCAACGGCGTCGCCTCGATCGGCATCACGGCGAATATGTATCTCGACGGCGTGCTGACGGCACGCATGATGAACGTCGGCACATTGAGCGCGATCACGGCCAACGTCGGCACGCTGACCGCTGGTGTGATCCAGAGCTCGGACGGCAAGGTGGTCCTAAACCTGACCGCCGGCACTCTGATTATTTCGGAGTGACCGGACGATGGCGGTCCGGATCTATATCGATGCTTCGCGGGTGTCAGTATCGAAGCCCGGATACGACGCGCAGTTTCCGCCGGCCGTCGATTACAAGTATCTGTCGCTCGACAGTCGGCTCAACCAGGGCAGGCCTCTCGAGGTGGGGCTCATTCCAGCCTACACGTTCCTGAGTGGCACCAAGATATTCTATTCGGGCACGTATCCGACGCCGCCGGCGGTGGACATCGTCCCTTACAGTCTGTCCTCGGGAGTCGCGGGATACGGTCAGACGCTGGTCATGCGGGACGCCAACAGCTCTACCGCCATTCAGCGCTCGCCGTTCGCTGTGCTGTGCGCGAGGGATGGATTTACTCCGGATGATTCCGGCCTGGTGTTCGCTAGGTACTCCCGCTTGCACGGGCTCGGGTTCAATCTTTTCTATATCGCTTGGAAGGTCTGGTAATGGCGCGCCGGTTCCTGATGGGCCTGCATCCGAGCCTCGGTCAATATGGCGTCTGGCTCTCCGTGCCTGCTGTCGACGTCGTCGTCACGGCCACTGCCGCAGCGCAGTTCCTTTTGAAATCGGACGTCAAAAACGAGCAGGTCATCATGTCGGGCAGCATCTTCCTGCCAGCGCTGAGCGGCGACGTCGCAGTTCCTTACCCGGCGACGCTGCCGCAGAATCCCTATGTCTCGTTTAGGACCTACATCGACTCTGGAGTGGTGTCGTATCCCTACCGCCTGGACATGGCCGTGCCGCGGGACATCACCATCGGGGGCACGATCTTTTATGAAATCTCGAACGGTTTCCGCATCCAGAACAACCAGATGATTTTCAACAACTCGCTTTCCGAGTCTTACGGCATTTATGTCGACTACATGATTTTCAATCGGAGCCTCGGATGACGCAGCGCGTCCTGTTGCAGGGCGGACCCGCCGCAAAACTAGTGGTCAGCAAGCCCGGCGTCGACGCGGCGCTGGCGAACCTCGACCAGACCGTTTTCGATTCTCGCTGGTCCGGTCACCAGTTCTATTTGAGCGGCACGCTCGACAGCATCAATGACAGCGTCGCGCAGCTGAATTTCGGCGAGACCCTGCCGGAAGTCCCGTTCATGCTCGGCTACTGTGATCCCAGCATCCTCCTCAATCCCGGCGCGCAGTACCTGCAATGCGAGGCGTACCGCGGAGGCGGCACAGATTTCTGGATCTATGCGGCAGTGACGTCGTCGGCGATTCAGTTCCGGTTCAAGTTCGGTAACCAGCAGGGCCGGCTCTATTTTTCGCTTTTCAGGAGGATCGCGGGATGACGGGAGTAACGCTCGACAGCGCTTGGGCAACGCCTGGGTTTGTCCCGGCCGGCGCCGAAAGCCAACCCGTTGCAGTCGTCGCGGAGCCGGTCAGCGTCGACGAGCCGGAAGCGCTCAACAAAGCAAAAACGCTCGTTCGGCATGATGCGAACGGTTTCATCACACAGGTTATTCTCGAGGCTGCCAGGCCTATGGACGAGATCTCCAAATCGTTCACCGAGGCCGGCATCGATCACATCCTCTATGACGGACCCGTCGACATCAAAGAGGCCTATATCGACCTCTCGCAAGATCCGCCGGCGGTGTTGCCAAAGCCTGACGTTGTCATCAGCGGCGAGATCCGGCCGATCAAGGCGGACGGCGTCGATGCTCTGCATCTGACGGTCCAGCCGGAAAAATTCTCGGTCTACGTCTGGTTCGAGAACAGGCTGGTCCACCAGGAGGACGTCGTCGACGGCGGTCTCGAGTTTGCGATCGACCAGGCCGGCACGTTCCGGGTAACCATTGTGGCCGCGCAGCCGTACAAGGTCGGCGCCTTCGAGGTTGTCGCGCAATGAAAATCAGCATCTCGCCGCTCGTCCAGGAGAAGAAGCGAGCGGAGCGCCGGATCAATACGTTCCTGATGGTCGAGGGGCATGACGTCGCGCATACTCGAAAGCACATGCTGGCGCTGTCAGTCCAGGGCGGTTCGGCGCCGACCGCTGAGTTTGAAGAGGCTGCCAGGATCGAAGGCAAAACCGCACAGGAGCTCGCGGCCATCATCCTCGCCAAGCCTGACGATCTCATGGTCAAAGAAAACAGGCGCAGGGGCCTAATCGTGGCCGTGCGCAATGCGCAGACTTTGGAAGAGCTCGGCAAGATCCTCGCGGACAATAGCGTGCCAGCGCATTACGAGGACCAGCGGCTCGCTCTGCTGCCGTAGCCTCAACACTCAACCAACCAAGCTAATGCAATCGAGGGGTTTCTCGAGATGACGGCACTTGCCAGCTATTCAAGCGGAGCGATCTCGGTTGCCGCAAACGGAACGACCGTCACAGGCGTCGGAACGATATGGTCCGGCACCAACGTTCGGCCTGGCGACGTCCTGCAGATCGGCAATTTTCAGACGATCATCGCTGACGTCACTGATCCGACGCATCTCGTTATCCCGCCATGGGGCGGCGGCGCGCAGGCGGGCGTCGCTTACGTCGTCTGGAAAGTGTCGCCGCAGCGCATCGCCGGCGCGCAGGCGATGGTCGACGTTTCGACGCTGGTCGCTGCGCTGAATACGACGGGCTTCTTTTGGTTTGTCGATGCGTCGCTCGCTGCGCCTGATCCGTCGCTTGGCTCGGATGGACAATTTGCGCTGCAGCCGTCGACCGGGAAAATGTGGGTTCATGTCGCCGGCGCATGGTCCTTCCTCGGGATCTATCGCGGCCTCGGCACGCCGGCGCCGTATGACAACGCGAAAACCTACAACCTGATGGACGTCGCAACCTCTGGCGGCTCGTCCTACGTCTGGATCAATCCGGCGCCGGGCTCCGGCCAGGCGCCGCCGAATGCGACCTATTGGGCCGTGCTCGCGAGCAAGGGCGACCAGGGCGCGCAGGGTATCCAGGGCGCGGGTTACGGCGGAACGTCGACGACGTCGCTCACGATCGGCGCCGGCGCGCAGGCGTTCACGACGCAGGCCGGCCTGGCGTATCAGAACGGCGCGCGTGTTCGTGCGACCTCGACGGCCAATCCGTCGAATTGGATGGAGGGCCTCGCGACCTATGCCGGCACGATCCTGACGATCACGGTCGACAAGACCAACGGCGCCGGCACGATCGCGAGCTGGAATTTCAACATCGTCGGCCAGCCTGGCGCCGGCGATCTGAGCTCGGCGAACAATCTCTCCGATGTGGCAAACCCTGCGACGGCGCGCCTCAATCTCGGCATCCGCCAGGTGATCGATTTGAGCGGTCCAGGCTGGGACTTCAACGCCGTTACGAATACCGGCAGCTATCAGGTCGGCAACACGACAAACACAAACGCGCCGTTCGCCGGCGCGCTGTGGTACCTCGAAGTGCTGGCCTATAGTCTCGCAGGCTATGTCGAGCAGCGCGCCGTTGTCCTCAACGGCACGGCTACCAATACGCAAACCTATTTCAGGGTGCTGCAGGCCGGCACCTGGTATCCGTGGCGCCTGTTGCTTGCACATGACGACAACCTGGCCGCTCTGGCGAACAAGGCTACCGCCAGGACAAACCTCGGCGCGGTCGGCAGGCTCAACCTGCTGCGGTTCACGGCGTCAGGCACCTACAATCCGTCCGCGAATATCATCGGCGCTCTGGTCGAAGCGCTGGGCGGCGGCGGCGCCGGCGGCGGCGTTTCGCCGAATTCCTCTTATGTGCTCGCCGGGCCTGGCGGCGGCGCCGGCGGAAGGTCGCTCCGATGGCTAACAGCCGCGCAGCTCGGCGCCGCGCAGACGGTTGCGATCGGCGCCGGCGGAGCGGGCAACTCCGCCGGCGCCGGCGGCACGGGTTCGCCGACGAGCCTAGGATCGCTCGTCGTCGCTGCCGGCGGTCTCGGAGGCGGCGCCATGTCGACCGGCTCGGTTGGCGCGCCAGGTGGCGGCGGCACCATCACGACAGGCGATTATGGCTTTACGGGAAACACGGGAGACAACGGGCACTATCAGCAGATGGCCTCGATGACAAACATCATCGTCGGCAAGGGCAAGGGGGCTGATAGCCCGTATGGCAGCGGCGGCGTCGGGATCATGGGCAACGCAACGGCCTATCAATCGAACGGGAACGCGGCAACCGGGTTCGGCGCCGGTGGCGGCGGCGGTCTCTCCAACCAGTCGGCCGCGTCCAACATTGCAGGCGGCGCGGGCTCGTCCGGCTTAATCAACATCTGGGAGTTTCTCGCACAATGATCGGTTACATTCTCGACGCGCAGGGAAGCATCGTCAGCGCGCTTGTGTTCGACGACGAGCCTGCGGAGTTCACGCCGCCAGATGGCCACACGCTCGTCATGGGCGGCGACTACGCGATCGGCGGCACGCTGGTCGGCGGCGTTTACTCGCCGCCAACGCCGCCGGCAGCTGATCCGCTGCCGCCTCCGCCTCCGCCGGATTCCTGCACCAAGCTCGGCCTGAAACGCGCCTTTGATGAGCTCGGCAATTGGGCCACGGTCAAGGCCGAGATCGCGGCGGATGCGGCCGTCCAGGAGGAATGGGATCTCGCGACCGAGATCCGGCGAGCTGATCCTCTGGTGCAGCACATGATCGCGGTCGTCGACCTCTCCGACGAGCAGGTCGACCAACTGCTGATTCGCGCTAACGCCCTGGTCTAACCGGGCGGCGTGCGGCCCCTGCGCGGATATCGACACGCGCCCGCAACCGAAGTCGGATTTCTTAGCGGACATCGGCCTATCCAATGCTCCGTTCAGTCATGCTGCTGACGCAATCTCTGCGTTAGTTGGTGAGAACTAAGAACACTGTGCGAGGGGCCGCCCTGGTTCCCTCATCGGTTCCGTCGCCACGATCGGCACGAATCCGCAAAAAATTGGCGCAAGTTCGAGAACGCCTCCGCGTTCGTTTGGCCATGTTTTGCGGCATCGGGAACCGAACAATCGAAAACAATCAGTCAAGGAGTTATGAATGCTGTTTCGATCGAGCGCCGCAACTTGCGGCGCCGTAGTCGCGTTTGCCGTTTCCGTAACCGTTGCTCGAAGTGAAATCGAAGCAGTTCATTCTAGCGCCGTCGTCAATGATGCTTGCGGGGATGCGATCGTTGGCGCTGCATCAATGTACAACCCGTTCCGGCCCGGATCGCAGGAGGGCGGCCCGAACACAGCCTCCGGCGAGCGCTATGATCCCTCCGTCTGGGCGGCTGCCATCAAGACGAGCTTGCGTCAGAAATTTGGTGGGGTCCAATATGGCGCGAGGCCGAAGTATGCCCTCGTTGAGGCTGTAGGCAAGAAGGTCATCGTCAAGATAAATGACGTGGGGCCACTAACGCCTGGTCGCGTCATTGACCTCAGTGAGCAGACTATGCGCTATTTCGATCCAAGCCTGCAGCTCGGGGTGATTCATGGCGTAACAGTTAGGCCGCTGTCCGGCGACTATTGGATCCCCGGGCCGGTTGGCTGAACATCGCTCGCGAAAGAGGTATAGGTAGAGCACGGCCCCTCCTGGACGGTGGGAACGCCTCGATGGCCTGCTCGCTACTGCATCTTTGAGACGATGCTACTTTGGCGACAAGGCGCCGGCCGAGGCGGGCGCAATTTTCGTTGCCATCAGCTCTGAATGTAGAGAACCAGTCCGAAGTCCCTCGTGCCCCTGAGCGAACATCGGCGCATTGGCCACCGAAGTCGGCTTTTGACCGAAGTCGACCATCCGCTCCGTTGACCGGCGGACCCAGCTACTCAGATCAAGCGATCTACGGCCTGTTGCAGCGGGTGATCGCGGCCCCTCCGACAGCGACCAACTGCTGATACGCGCAAACGCCCTGGTCTGACCGGGGCCGCGCTCTTTCATTCCACAAGAGGATTATCACGATGACCAACGCAGTAGTTTCTGCGAGCGCTATCGATTTGCATGGGATCTCGCGTGCGGCCTTCGATCTGATCGTCGCCGCCGAGGTCACCAGCGAAGCCTGGTATTCAAAGCATCTGAGCGGGCCGACCTGGCCCCGTGAACAATCCGGCGTGACCATCGGCTGCGGCTATGACGTCGGCCAGACGACGCGCCAGCAGTTCCTGGCCGATTGGTCCGGCAAGATCCCGGATGCCATGTTGAAGGCGTTGGCGAAGTGCTGCGGCGTCACGAGGCAGGCCGCGGCTGGGCTGGCTCGCAAGCTGCGCGGCGTCGTCGATATCCCGTGGGACGTCGCGCTCGAGGTTTTCTCGAGCCACGACATTCCGCGCTATCTGGTGATCTGCCGGCGGCTGTTGCCCGGTTTCGACGAGCTCTCGCCGGACTGCAAAGGCGTCATCCTCTCGATCGCGTTTAATCGCGACGCCGGCGGCTTCAATAAGCCCGGCACGCGCTGGACCGAGATGCGCCAGATCAAGGCGGCGATCGGCAGCGGCGAGCTCGCCAAGATCCCTGGCCTGATCCGGTCGATGAAACGGCTCTGGCCTGACAGCAAGGGTCTGCGCGTGCGGCGCGACGACGAGGCGGCGCTATTCGAGCACGGTCTCGCAACGTCGCATCCGCATGAGCATGCGAAGCTTGCGACGACGCCGGCGCCGGTAGATCCTGACGTCGTCGCGCATGTCCAGGAGCGGCTGCGCGAGCTCGGCTATTACGACGTCGGCCAGGTCGACGGCGAGCAATCGCCGCAGGGCCGGACCGAGGGCATGATCCTGGCCTATCGCAACGCGCGCGGCCTGCCGCTGACGCCTGCGATCGACGACCAGCTGATCGCCGAGCTCGGCAAGCCGCAGGCGCCGCGCCAGGTCGCCGAGGCGCGGGCGGCTGCGACCGTCGAGGATCTCCGCGACGAGGGCTCGCAGACCATCGCGCTGACCGACCGCGCCAAGGGTTGGGCCGGCAAGATCTTCGGCAGTTCGACCGGCCTCGGCGGCGCCGGCGTGCTCGCCTGGGTGACCGATCGCGCGACGCAGGTCTCGGCGGCAAAGGAAGCGGTCGGCGGCCTCGGCCTGACGCCTGGCGCGATCCAGGCGATCGCGATCGGCGTCGCTGCCCTGGTCGTCGTCGCCGGCGTCGGCGTCCTGGTCTGGTTTGTGGCCGACACGCTCGAGCAGCGCCGCCTGGCTGATTACCGCGCGGGGAAGCACTCATGAGCTGGATCGTCGCGATCGCCATGCGCCTGGCGGGCCTCGCCGGCGTCAGCCTCTCGCCATTCGCCGCCGGCGCGCTGTTCGCCGGCGGCCTGGCGGTGCTCGCCGGCGGCGCCGCGATCGCCGGCGGCGCGCATCTCTACAACGCCGGCTTTAGTTCGGCCGATGCCAAATGCGAGGCGGCACAGGTCGCCGAGCAGAATGCTCAATTGCAGGCGCGCCTCGAGGAGAAGGATCGCCAGCTCGTTTTTGCCAACGCTCTGCAACAGCGCGACGCCAAGCGCGCCGCGGAGGCCGAGGCGCAGCTCAAGTCTAACCAGGGGGCAATCGATGCAACGCCGGCTAATTCTAACAAGTGTTTTACTCGCGACATGTCTCGCCGGGTGCGCGGGGTTCGGTAGCCAGCAACGCCTGCAGGCGCCGCCTCCGGATGCGCCGAACATCCCGGCGATGCCGGCGGACGTTGCCGCCTGCGAGCGGACGCCGGTCGATACGCCGGATCGCGACCTCAACGCCGGCGAGATCGAGCGGCTCTGGAAAACCGACCGCGCGACGCTGGCAAAGGTCAATGCGTGCCTGCGACGTGCCGTCTGCCAATACCAAGACGTCCGCGAGGGCATCGGCCGCGTCGAGGGCGTTGCCTGCGACAGCGCGCCGCCGGCGGAAAAGCCGGCGCCTCGGTTCGGCCTGTTCAAGCGAAAGAAGGCGAAATGAGCGACGCGGTGACATGGGGCGCCATCGCCGCGGCGATCGGCTTGCTGCTGACGATCATCGGCTTTTGGACGCGGTATTCCGACCGCATCACCAAAGCCGAGGCCGCCGCGGCGGCTGCCGCAACGGCGGCGGCCGGGGCGGCTACTGCTGCTGCCGAGGTCAAGCGCGCGGCCGAGATAGCAATCGCCGAGGCCAAGCGAGAGGCGCAGGCCGCGGCCGAGGAAGCGCGCGCGCTCGCTGCAAAGCTTTACCAGGTGGAGATCTGGTCGCGCGATGAGTTCGTTCGCAAGACCAGCTTTGAAAATGTCATCCGGCGCCTCGAGGCCGGCTTCGGCGAGCTGAAGAGCGACATTGGCGGCCGGCTCGATCGCATGACCGATCGGATCGAGACCATCAAGACCGGCGCGCCGCACTAGGCCATGTTTCGCATCGTTGTCGTCGTCGCGCTCGCGCTGATCTGCTCGAGCTCGGCGACCGAGGCGCGGCCACTTCTCGGCCGAGCGAACGGCAAGGATTGTCGTCATCGTCCGCGCGCGCCAGCTCTTTCGTCAGCGCCTTGCGGTTGCCGCCGGACAGCGGTGTGGGGTGGTGTTTCGGGGCCATAAGGCCCATTTTCCCGCCGAATCGAACGTGCGGGAAGCCGCTAGCACTGGTTGAACCTGGGGCAGTCTAATCTAGCGATGGGTCAATGCAGCTATTATTAGGGGGCAACGATTGCATTGCAGCACTCGGGGAAGAGGACAGGCAGCTTGTTGATGGACCAAAGGCCGACTATCTATGGTTGAAGAATCGCGCTAGAAGACCGCATTTCAAGGACGAGTTCCTAGTTGCATGGCACGATCATCGACCGGCATTAGTGCCGCGGGTGCGGAACGGGTTGAGCTTTACAAGGTTGACCAGCGGTACAAGACGGCCAGGACTTTTTTCCGATGTTGCTTGGGCGTCGGCGGTGTCTACTATCTGCGTGATGCTGTCTTTCTCTTAGCCGGTCAAACGACGAAGTTGGCAATTGAGCTGGCTGTATTGGCTGATTTTAAGTTCGCGATAACCCTTACGCTGGCAGGTTGTGCCGCCGGCTGGGCCGTCATCGAACGAGGCCTCCGTTACCGCAAAGTCGAGTATTTCCAAAACAGAATCAGAGACTTGGAGCTTGCAATTGATCCGACCCGCACTACCTCGGGCTTAACGCCGAAAGGCAAGACGCATCCCAAGGACAAATGACCATGGCTGAGCAAGGTGCGAATGCATTAGTGGTGATTGGCGTCCTATCCGGTCTCCTATTTTTGGTTTACGGCCCTTGGCAGTGGGTATGCACTGACTGGGCTCGCCAAATTGCCTTTGAAAAGCGAGACCAACTTTTCGATATGGCGCGCGCTGGCGAGCTAAACTTCAAATCTCGTGAGTACCGTGCGATCCGCGCATCGCTCGAATCTAGCATTCGATTTGCACACGATCTGTCCTGGCCGCTGCTGCTTAGCTACCTTGTGGCTAGGCGGCGTATGGTCGGTGAAAAGAGCGACCTACTGGACGCCGTCAATCGCATTAGCGATCCCGACACGCGTCGAAAGGTGAGCAAGGCGGTAAACGATGCGCAACGGGCGCTGCTCGTGATGGTGATTGCGAAATCTCCGCTCGCCGTCTTGGCTCTGCCACTTGTCGTCTTAATTCTCGCGGCGGTCTTCTTTATTGACCGGTGCCGACGCCATGCAGTGGCATGGGCCAACTTCTTTGCGAACGTGATTCAGGTTGAGGCGGAAGGACTTCCTCAACTCCAACCACAGAAGAGCCGATCCTTCTGGCAACTCCAGTAAGCAGAAGGCACATCGTTGCCTTACGCCGTTGCCGCCACCAGTTGCAGCGGAGCGGGCACTGGCATTCCCGGCGCCAGCGCGATCAGCTGAATATACTTCCGCTTTAGATCCAGCCCGTGACCGTCGCCGTAAATTGGCTTCTTGGTGTCGTGTCCCATCAGCTCGTCTTTGAGCTCGTCGGGTGTTTCGACGCTCCGCAGGCGATCTTTAAAGCCGTGCCGCAGTGAATAAAGCGTATGGCTTTCGGTTTCGCGCAGGCCATGATCGGAGAAGTACGCATTGACTGCGGCCGATAGGGTGTCGCCCTTGTCGCGGTAGTGCGGGAAGCCGTCAGGGAATTGCCGCATCGCCTCCAGCGAGATCCCGATCAGTGGAATGTCGCGGTCGGAAAACGCTGTTTTCAGCACGCGATCGTCTGGCCGCACGCGCATATGCGGGATTGGCGCGTCCAGGACGATATGTCGGCGGCGCAGGTTGATGATCTCGCTCGGCCGGGCGCCGGTGTTGATCATAACCATGACCACGGCACGCTCCTCATCGTTCATGGTCTCCAGCGCGCCGGCCGCCAGGAGGCGATTGACGATCCACCAAGGCGAGAAAGGCGGCCGAGGCCGCGACGCATCGCCCTCGAGCCTTGCGCCGGCGAATACGCGATCGAGGTTGAGCCGGTGGCGTTTGGAAACAGCCGACAGCATGCCCGTGATGTGCGTCAGGTTGCGATTGGCCGTCGCCGCCAGGACTTCGCCGTCGACCACGCGCTCGGTCCAGTGGTCGGTATATTTCAGCGCGTCATCGCGCGTCAGTCGCGTGATGGCCTTGTCGCCGATGACGGTGATCAGCAGCTCAACCGCGCGTCGCTTGCCGTTCTTCCATTTCTTGAACTGGCCGGGCGACATCTTGGCAATCGTCGTTTTCTTGGCGACCTCGAATTCATCGAACAGGCCGGACAGCATGATCTCCGGCAGGTCGACGCCGCCGAGGGTGGCCGCGGCCGTGGCAGGGTCATGCCTACGATCGCCTACCGCGAGGGCGTCGATCCGGCGGAGGATCTCCGCAAGGGCCTCTTTGGCGACGTCGTCAACCGGCCGGTAGGTGAGCTGCAAGGCCTGCGCGCGCTGCCGGGCCTCCTCGAGCGCGACAATGGCGTCACGGGTTCCCCCGCCGGCGGCGGCTCTCCAGGACGCCTCCAGGTCAATATTGAGCTGGTCAGCGACCCGGCCGGCGCGGATGCCTGACCGATCCTCGGCGACGCGGATCTTGGTCGACTGTTTGACGATCCCCCGTGCGTCAACCGCGGCGAATTCGGGCGGCACGCGCCGCACGAAATGCCAGTATCCTTTTCTCTTGGTAAGACGCTCCGGCATCGGACCCTGTTGGACGTTTTGTTGCACGCCAGCATCGAAGGAGTTGCCGTCAGAAGTCAATAAATTACGGATTATCCCGAGATTTCAACAGGATCGTTGGCAAGGCCACTCGCGCCGCTAGGGAGCGCCATCGGCGCCAATCCGCGATGATCTGCGACAATACATGATGCGGTCCTGTTCAGCTCAGGGAACCGCAATCGACGGCCAACGTCGACGCCATTACGTCATCCGGACAACGACCTTTCCTTTGGCTCGACCCTGATCGAGATACGCAAGCGCTTCCTTGGCCTGCTCGAATGGAAATACCCGATCTATCACCGGCCGAATGTGCCCAGCCTTGAGAAGCTCACCGATCTCTGCGAGTTGACCACCGTCCGGGCGCACGAACAGGAACGAGTAGGCGACGCCGTACTTTTTGGAGCGGCGAATAATCTTGCGGCTCAGTAACCCGAACAAGGACACCATAAGAAAGTTCATGCCTCGGGCCCGAGCGAATACGGCGTCGGGCGGGCCGATAAGCGAGATGACGGTGCTTTTAGGCTTCAGAATCCGGAGGGATTTTTCGAGAGCGTCGCCCCTGACTGTGCCCAGCACGGCATCATAGTCACGCAGCACATCCTCAAATTCCTGCTTCTTGTAATCAATCACCTCGTCGGCGCCGAGGCTCCGCACCAGATCCACGTTTCCGGTGCTGGTCGTCGTCGCCACCTTTGCTCCAAGGTATTTCGCGAGCTGGATCGCGAATGTGCCAATGCCCCCGGAGCCTACGGGGATGAACACCTTGTTACCCGGCTTGAGGTGCGCACGCTCCTTGAGCGCCTGCCACGACGTCAACCCGACCATCGGGATCGAGGCCGCTTGCACAAAGTCGAGATTTGGCGGTTTGAGTGCCGCGGCACTCTCGGGCACGAGCGCAAATTCGGCAAGCGCGCCGCCGACCAGATCGAAGATACTGGCGAAGACGGCATCGCCCGGCTTGAAGCGAGTCACGCGACTTCCAACCTCCACAACGACGCCGGCCAAATCGCTGCCCAGCGTGGCCGGCAGCTGAAGCAGGAGGATGGGCTTGAACATTCCTTTCGGAATCATGTTGTCGATTGGATTCAATCCCGCCGCGTGGACCTGAACGAGAATGTCATCCGGCTTTGGCACTGGCCGGGGAGCATCAACCAACGCGACTTGATCCGGCTTGCCATAACGCTTTAAGACAAGTGCTCTCATGCTTTGCGATGTCCCTGGGGGCTTGACTGTGGCAACGACAGTAGACGCATGCACCGCGCGCAGGCCGTTAGAAAGCACGGGCAGGGCGGGCGGGCTGCGACGCGATTGGTGCATCCAGCCGAAGGTCTTTTCGAATCCCGGCGTCCACCAGGCGTGCAGGCGCGAATCTGCGAAGCAATCGCAACCGGTTCGCAAGTCGACCGGCAGCGTATCGGATCTTCGGACGCGCCGCGTTGGCCGCCTTCAGCACGGTGTCTGCAACAACGCCAGGCGGTTCGGCGGTCGCCATCACTTCGCTCACCCTTTTGCTTACGCCCGCACGGGCCTCGCGATACTCATCGAGCTTGGCATCCGGTTCGATCAAGTTCGCGTCGAATGGCGTCTTCGTGTAGGCAGGCTCGATGACCGAGACCCGGATGCCCCTCGTGCGGAGCTCGTGGTCGAGTGATTCTGAATAGCCTTCCACTGCGTGCTTGGTGGCGGCATAGAGCGCGCCATACGGCATCGGCAGAAAGCCGAGCACGGAGCCGATGTTGATGATGCGACCACTGCCTTGCCGTCGCATGTGAGGCACGACGGCGCGCGTCATCCGGACAAGCCCGAAGAAGTTTGTTTCGAAGATCGACCGGGCCTGTTCGAGCGAGCTCTCTTCCGCGCCGGCGGGCGCAACACCGAAGCCGGCGTTGTTCACGAGCAGATCGATGCGACCGTGGCGCCGTATCACTTCGCTGACGGCAGCCTCCACGGATTCGTCGCTTGTCACGTCGAGGGGTAGGATCTCGAACGATCGTTTGCCTGCTCGGGCTTCCCGTCTGCTGGTGCCGTAGACTTTGTAGCCAGCTTTCGCGAGCCGCTCCGCCGTGGCTTCGCCGATGCCTGACGAAGCACCGGTCACGAGCGCGATTTTTTCCTCGATCCTGGTCATGGCCATCTCCTGACAGGGCGCCGATCCCATCGTTCTTTGATGGCGATCGTAATTATTGATTTACATGACGATCGTAATTATAATTGTCAAGACCCCGCCCCAACCCCGGGAACTGCGACATGCGCGTTTCAAAAGAGCAGGCTGCCGAAAATCGCGAGCGTATCCTCAAGGCCGCCTCACGCCTGATGCGGGAGCGCGGCATCTCCGGCGTAGGCGTCGACGCGCTGACCGAGGCGGCCGGGATGACGCACGGCAGCCTGTACAGTCAGTTTGGCTCCAAGGAACGCCTGGTCGAGGAAGCGGTGGCCTATGCGATAGCCACCAAAGGGCAAGAAGTGCCTGAGGTATTTGCTCTCTCCGACTACATTTCAGAATACCTTTCGGACGCGCATCGGGACATGCCGGGAAGCGGCTGCCCCTTCGCAGCCCTGTGCTGTGAGATGCCGCGCCAAAGCAGCGGTGTGCGAGAGCGTTTCACGGCAGGAGTGTGGGGCATGATCGGGCTGCTGAGCGGTCGAATGGGTTCTGGGCTGAAGCCACGGCAGCGCGAGGAGAAGGCGCTCGCGACCGTCGCCTCCCTGGTTGGGGCGCTCGTGCTCGCGCGGGCCGTGAACGATCCCAAGCTATCGGACGACATTCTTCGCGCGACCAAGAAAGAATTGGGCAACTGACCGCTCATCGCAATGGCTGCAGTGGAGCGCCGGAGCCGGGGGCCCATTGCCCGAATTGGGGGATCGGTCGCGGGCATGGGGAGTGCAGATTGGGCGCCAAATCGAAAATCCAGCAAACTCAACGAATTATCGCGGGAGCGGACGCTTCGCCGGACTGCCGTGCGCTGATGCGTACAACCCCGCGATTGCTGCAATCCGCCGCGATTTCGCAACCCTTTGTAAAGCCAGCGGCGCTAGGCGTGAGCCTGGGGGATGATGGAATGGCTTTAGGGTCCAAGAAGCGCGAAACGCGCAAATCGCTGCGTCAATCCGGCTGGATCACGCTCGACGGCGGATTCGCCGCGCGTCCCTGCATGGTCGAGGACATCTCCTCGACGGGTGCAAAGATCACCGTCCAGGACAACAACACGCTACCGGCCAAGCTGCGGCTGGCGTTTGCGCGGGATGCCCGCACCGGGCGCGCCTGCGAAGTGGTCTGGCGCAAGGGTAAGACGTTCGGCGTCAAATTCGTGCGCTGAGCATGATCCGGAAAAGTGGAGGCCGGTTTTCCGAACAGATCATGCTCAAAAGAATGAGCTAGCTCATGATGCGATTCCTCCAAATCGCATCATGCGCTAGCCTGATCCGGTTGCGCGCGATAAAAGGCCGGATGCGCAAGATCAGCTTCGCCATCGTCGCCGTCCTGCTTCCCGCCGCTGCGTTCGCGCAAGCCGGCGACCGCCGCAATTTTCAAACGCCCCTCGACGCCGGCAAGACCTTGCCGTCGAAATCCGCGACGCGGAGCAATCTTTGCGCCTCGTACGGACCGGGCTTCGTCAAGGTCGAGGGCTCCGACACCTGCGTGAAGCTCGGTGGCGCCGTCAGTGTCGGTGCCGGGATGTCCGGCGGGCGCTGAACGGCTTGCGGTTCAGGACATCGGCGGCGCGACGACGCGCACAAAGGCCGGCCGCTGTGCGATCTCGCCGAACCAGCGTTCGAGATTGGGCAGCTTCGGCTTGGTGACCCCCTCGACACCGAACCAGCGCCGCGCAAAGGCGCCGAGCGCGACGTCGGCGATCGTGAACTGATCGCCCTCGACGAAGCGGCGGCTTGCGAGCTGCGCCTCGACCACGCGCCACACCACGCCCTCGGCATCGGCGTCCTTCTGGATCTGAACCATGTCGCGCTTCTCCGGCGGCGTGCGCACCAGTCCCCAGAACACCGGGCGGTCGACCGGCTGCAGCGTCGACAGCGTCCAGTCGAGCCAGCGGTCGACGGCGGCGCGCGCCTTCGGCGATTGCGGATAGAGCGGCGAACTCTGGCCATAGGCCATGCAGAGATAGCGCATCACCGAATTGGATTCCCACAGCACATGGTCGCCGTCGACCATGGTCGGGACGCGGCCATTCGGATTCATCGCGAGATAATCAGGCTGATCGTTCTTGCCGAACTGCATGCCGGCATCGATGCGCTGATAGGGGAGGTCGAGCTCGGCGAGGCACCACAGCACCTTCTGCACATTGACCGAATTGGCCCGGCCCCAGATCGTCAGTTGCGGCTTGCTGTCCATCACGCGCTTCTTCCCGCTGTTGTGCTTTGCGCGCGTTCTTAGCGGAATCGATCCGGAAATGCGCGGGATGATTTGTACCGAGAGCAAAAAAGAGCACAGAAAAAGAGGCTCCGCCGCATCGCGGCAGAGCCTCGTTCATACGCGTTACGCATCAAGACGCGGTCAGTGACCGAACAACAACCACAGCACGATGATCACCGGGATCGGCACACCCAACAGCCAAAGCAAAACACCTTTTCCCATCTCGTCGCCTCCTCGCATCCGTCATATGGGGAGGCAACGTCAGGGGGGGCGCCATGTTCCTATCGTTTCCTCCGCGTTGATCACGTGGCAACGTGGACCGGGAACGGACACGCAAGCGGGGCGTTTACCAGTGCCCGGTGTTCGGCATCGAGGCCCACGGCTCGGCCGGCGCCTTCGGTTCGCCCTTCTGCAGGAGCTCGATCGAGTGCAGGTCGGGCGAACGGACGAACGCCATGTTGCCGTCGCGCGGCGGCCGGTTGATGGTGACGCCCATCTTCATCAGCTTCTCGCAGGTCGCGTAGATGTCGTCGACCTCGTAGGCGAGATGGCCGAAATGCCGGTCCTCGCCGTATTTCTCCTCGTCCCAATTGTAGGTCAGCTCGACCAGCGGCGCGCCGCGGCTTTGCGGCAGCGACTTGAGCAGATAGAGATCCTCCTCCGCGCAGAGAAACACCAGCGTGAAGCGGCCCTTGTCGTTGTCGATGCGGCGCACTTCCCTCAGCCCCAGCGCGTGCTGATAGAACTTCATCGCGATATCGAGATTGCGAACGCGCAGCATGGTGTGGAGATAACGCATTTTTTTATCCTCCTGAGGATTCAGCGATTTTGTTTGGGCTCGGGCGAGACGGGGCAAGAAATAGCAGCAAAATGCGACATGGGGCAGGGGTCTGCACGACTTTTGCCGACCCCTCAGGTCCCTCGCATTCTCAAGCTTTCGCGAGCTTTCAACGCGCGGCGGCGATCGCGCTCCGGGTCGAGAGACCCTGCCATCACTCAGCCTGGTGATAGAGCGCGCGGATGCGGTTGCTCAGAATGCGGTCGACACGAACGACTGGCACCGCGACACGCTTGCACGGGACGAGATACGAGAAAGCCCCGCCCGGCAAAATTTCCGGGACGGGGCTTTCGTGGTCGAGCCTTGTAGTCACGCCTTGGAGGCGCGGCCTCTATCTCACCAAACGCTCATCACGGCCAATCAAGGACGCGCGAGGTTGGGGACGTCCTCTAAAAAGAAAAACCCCGCGAGCGGGCTCGCGAGGTCTGACGCCGACCGGCCTTGCGAAGATCGTGCCGGCAACCGGACACATAACGGTGCGCGCGGCGGAGGGCTCCCCCATCCCAAAAAATGGAAAGCCCCGCAGGCTGGATGCGGGGCTTTCCCAGCTGACGGACTGGGGATCTCTCAGGGCGTGAGCCGTCAACTGTTGGGGAGCAAACTTAAGGTTGAATTTGTAAAATGCAACAGCGCCGCGTAGACGGAGTATCTTCGTCCCACAGCGCTGTGCCAGACACTGGGCCCTGAAATCCCCAGTGCCGGTTTGTCTTCGAATTGCGCCGAAGGTTCAAAAGAAAAACCCTTTAGGAGGATTTCGCGCGGGCTTCCAAACGTAGGGGTGCAATCTGCGCGGGTGCGCGTCGCTTACATCTCAAGAGCAACCCGGCGCCGATCGCCGGTCCTCACACCTTGATGTCGAGGATGGTCTCGACGGCATCGCGAACGGCCTGGTTCTTGGCGGCGAAGACGTCAAGCAGGTCCTCGCTGATGACGCGCGGCTGCGCCTTCGCCGTCTGGTCGACGACGAGCTGCACCCTGGCTTGCGTCACTTCGGCAGGTATGGGGTAAACCAGCATGGCTCTGTCCCTCCGGCTGACGAACTTTGTCAGGGCTTTCTTAACGATTTGTAAGCGCCCGGATCGGGCCCTTTTGGGCGCGAATCGGTGGCCGAACCGGCCGGCCCGCTCGCGTGCGGCGCCGGTTGGGGCCATAATGTGGGCCTTTCGGAACATGGCATGATCGATGAAGAACGGGCTCTATTCGGTCCATCTCCACATGACTGACGGCGTGCAGGGCCGCGACAGCAGCGTCCTTATCCTGCGCGACGGTCTCTTGATCGGCGGCGGGCCGCACTACTGGTCGATCGGGGCCTATACGGTCGGCGAGGGAACATGGAAGGGCTATCTCAGCACCAACCAGCACACCCCCTTTTCCGATCCGTTCGTCCGGCCACTCTTCGCCGGGCAGGAGGTGACGAGCGGCTTCTCCGGCACGTTCAGCGGTGACGAGGCCGAGGTGTTCGGGACCGTGCTGGTTGGAACCCGCAGCATGAGCTTCCAGGCAACCCTGAAATGGCTGGCGGATGCATGATCGCCACGAGCCTGTGGACGAGTGCGCAGCAAGATGCGCATCTTGTTGGGTAAATGCGTCTGCCGGGGCTGTGGATTTGCTGCGGACAAGGGCGGGATATCGCTGTGGATCAGCGCAGACCGCCTGCGAGGCGTCGTCGCAGACCATACCGGGCCACCGCTAACCCTACCTGGTTAGGTTAAGGGCAGCATCGTGTTGTCACGACCTGGGATTGCATCGAGGATGGCTGCAGGTGACAGCCATGACGCCATCGTTCCACAACGCTGACCGACCGACCCACCGGCGAGTGATGGTGGTGGGCTTGCTGTTCTGTTCGGCGTTTGTCGTGATCAGCTTCTGGCTCCGGCCGCAGCCGGACAACGGCAAGGTGCTGGTGAAGGCGGACCGGCTGGTCCGGACCGCGGGAGAGCCACGCAAGTCAAACTAGGACTGGCGAACTCCAATGCCGCCGGCGCTCAGTCCGGCGATTTCCCGTTCGGATGCTTGTGATACATCGCGATGCCGATAAAGCCGGCGAAGCCCAGCACATTCAGCAGCAGTTCCATCCACACTGGCATCGATGCCAACCTCTTTCACCACCGAAGATAATCTTTGAGGTTGTGTTTTTGTTCCCGCGCTAACCGATGGTAGCTTTGCGCAATCGCATGGCTGCGGAACCAGAACGCGCGCCCCGGAACCCACTCCTGTTGCAACCGTCCCATCGGGCCGACGTTAGCCCTTCGAACCTACGTGAGGAGGTTGCGATGAAAAAGGCATTGGCAGTTTTAGCGACGGTTGAGACCGTTGGCGCGACGATGGTCAGCGCGCCGGCGCAGGCGCGCGGTATTGGTCCTGGTCTGGCCTTTGGTTTGGCTGCCGGTGCGCTCGCCGCGGGCGCGGCCGGCGCTTACGCGTACGGCCCACACTATTACGGGCCCGGCTATTATTATGGCCCGCGTTACGGCTACTACGGCGATCCCGGCTACGCCTATTATCGGGGTCCGTACTCCCGGCACCATTACTACCGCCATTATTGGTAACGGCGATCAGCCCGGAGCACACCGCTCCGGGCTTTCTCGATTGCGCCTCATGGCGTGATTGCGTGCGAGCACGGGCATCAACGGCAGCTCCCCACATCGTCGGACCATGAGCACGCTCGCTTCCGCGCGACATCAAGCGCGCTGCTGCGATCAAGCGCTCTTGCGCTGAAATCCGCTCCAGACATTGCCGAGCGTGTTGTCGTAATATTCCTGGCGATCGCGCTCGAACTTCTGCTGGGTCGCCCGGAAGCTGGCAACGCGTGCGACGATCTCCTCGCGCTCGCGCGCGACGGTGTCTTCCCGATCGGTCATTACCCATCCTCTTCGTCGTGGTCCTATCCCCGCCGCGCATTGGCATCAGTGAATTGGGCGTCAATGCGGAGCAGGCTTTGCAGGATTGTGATGAAGCCAAGGCAGCGGGAGAGCGACGAAACTGATGCGCCGGCGGAGCAGGTCGCCCACGCAGCCGGCATCGCTGCGGCCTGACGCCGATCGCTCACGTCCTGGTTGATCTCGCAATCGTTTCGACCATGCTATAGTCGCGACCGGCCAACCTAATCGTTCCCAGTGATTGCAAAAATAATGATTGCAAAAGAAGTGATTGCAAAAAACTTGCACAGCGGCGTCGAGCAACTCGGCAACATGATTGCCGAGGCATCATCGATCGTGCCCTTCACCGGGGCGGGCATCTCCACCGAGTGCGGCATTCCGGACTTCCGTTCGCCGGGCGGGTTGTGGACCCGCAACCGGCCGATCCCGTTCGACGAGTTCGTCGCCAGCCAGGAAGCGCGCGCCGAGTCATGGCGCCGCCGCTTCGCGATGGAACCGACATTTGCTGCAGCAAAGCCCGGTCGCGGGCATCGCGCGCTTGCTTCGCTCTACCGGGCCGGCAAGGTTCCCGGCATCATCACGCAGAATGTCGACAATCTGCATCAGACCTCAGGCTTCAAGGGCGACGACGTCATCGAGCTGCACGGCAACACCACCTACGCCCGCTGCATCGGGTGCGGCAAGGACTACGACCTCTCGTGGGTGAAGCTGCACTTCGACAAGACCGGGTGTGCGCCCGACTGCGCGGACTGCGGCGATCCGGTGAAGACCGCGACCATCTCGTTCGGGCAATCGATGCCCGAGGATGCGATGCGCCGCGCGGCGGAACTCTCTCGGCAGTGCGATCTGTTCCTGGCGATCGGATCGTCGCTGGTGGTGTGGCCCGCCGCAGGCTTTCCGATGATGGCGAAGGAGAGCGGCGCGCGGCTCGTGATCATCAACAACGAGCCGACCGATCAGGACGACATCGCCGACCTGGTGATCCGCCACGACATCGGCGACACGCTTGGTCCTTTCGTAGGCAATTGATGCCCGATTGATTCGCGGCTGTGCAAGGCTGTTCATAGTTCCCGCAAGAATCGATTTTTAGCTATGCCCGGCAACCGGGAGTGTTATCTTTTGATTGAGAGATTCGCGCAGCGTCCAGATGAGTGTCCAAGTGAGTTGGTCATGGAGAGCAGCGTGTACAGGGTGCGCCGCAACGACGGCGATTTGCATTTGATGTGTGGGGTCCGGGGTCATGGGGTCGGACGGATTTGAGTCCAAGAAGCTCGGCGGACCGCCGACCGGCGGGGTTGGGCAAAGCAGGATTGGACAAGGCGAGTACGGCGGCAGCGCGCCGCGCGACCCGGCGATGGATGCCTTCTCCGGTCTCGGCGACGCTGCGGCAAACCTCGTCGAAGTCTCCGGCGTCATCAAATGGTTCGACGCCTCGAAGGGATACGGCTTCATCGTTCCCGACAATGGCTGGCCCGACATCCTGCTGCATGTGACGGTGCTGCGCCGCGACGGCTATCAGACCGCCTATGAGGGCGCACGCCTGATCGTCGAATGCGTGCAGCGCGCCAAGGGCTACCAGGCCTTCCGCATCGTCTCGATGGACGAGTCGACCGCGATCCATCCGGCGCAGATGCTGCCGCCGCGAACCCATGTCACGGTGACCGCGACCAGCGGGCTCGAGCGCGCGCAGGTCAAGTGGTTCAACCGGCTGCGCGGCTTCGGCTTCGTGACTTGCGGGGAGGGCACGCCCGACATCTTCGTGCACATGGAGACGCTGCGCCGCTTCGGCATGACCGAGCTGCGACCCGGCCAGTATGTGCTGGTGCGGTTCGGGCCCGGCTCCAAGGGCATGATGGCCGCCGAGATCCACCCGGAGACCGGCCCGTCGGCGCTGTCGTCGCACTAAAGTGTGATCTTCAAAACGTGCGAAACGGTTTTCCCTCGCGACAAGCGCGGAGCGATCGCGCGTTAAGCGCAAGTTGGAGCCGACGCCGGACGCCCTGACGGAAACGTGAGCCGCCGCCGAGCCTCCTGGGCTCTGGCATTTGCCGCAATCATCGGGTTAGGGTCCGCCGGAAAATCTTCTCGGTGCGAGTATTTGTCGATGAATTTCGATGGTGTTGTGGGGCGGCTTCGCCCGTGGCTGCTGGCCGGGCTCGTCGTCATGTTCGGAGCGCTCTTGGCTCCGGCCGCGCAGGCTGCAAGCGTCCAGCCGCTTGAGATCGTCACCAAGTCCGGCGTGCACGTCTTCGCGGTCGAAATGGCGACCACCGAGCAGGAGAAGGAGACCGGCCTGATGTACCGCAAGGAGCTCGCGGACGGCAAAGGCATGCTGTTCGACTTCTCGCCGGAGCAGGAGGTGTCGATGTGGATGAAGAACACCTACATCTCGCTCGACATGATCTTCATCCGCGCCGACGGGCGCATCCTGCGGATCGCCGAAAACACCGAGCCGCTGTCGACCAAGATCATCCCGTCGCGGGGGCTCGCCAAGGGCGTCCTCGAAGTGATCGGGGGCACCGCGCAGAAATACGGCATCCAGCCCGGCGACCGGGTCGCCCATCCGCTGTTCGGCGGCCGCTAGCTCTCTGCTACTACGTGATTTCCGGCCCGAAACCGGTGCCGATTCGCTGCAACAAGCCCCGCATCGGCGCCTTGCTGGCGCTGGCTGAAGCGTGTATCCACGGGGCTTCTCGGAAATGTCGGGGTATAGCGCAGCCTGGTAGCGCGGCAGTTTTGGGTACTGCAGGTCGTTGGTTCGAATCCAGCTGCCCCGACCATCCCATCCCGAGGCATCATCCCAAGGCAAATTGCCAAGAACTTGTCGCCAAGAACGTGCCGCGCTGGCCCTGCTCGCGCGGCGGGAAACCCCGGGTCGAAATTGTATCGCCTGATGCAACAACGCCGCCTGGACGGAATATGCTCGTCCAGACGGCGCCGTCGAATTACTGGGCCCTGAAATCCCCAGTGCCCATGGGTCGCCCCGGTGGCCAATAGGTTCAACGTTGCGGCGCCTTGCCGCTGCGGCAGGCCGCAGGGTGTGAGCAGCATCACGAGCAGATGATGGGGCCCGGCGGTCGAACGGGATGCGGCAACTTGTCCCGTTCCGGTTGCCTGCTAGTGTCCCGGCGGCGAGAGGGCTTGCTGGATCGGGGGCCGGCGTGTGAGCACCGCCAAATGAATGCAGACGTTCTTAGCGGTATCGATCGGCAGCTAGCCCAGCTCGACAACAACAATCAGAGAGGAACGGCCATGGCGCGCAGACTGATCGATATCTCCGTTCCCCTGCAGAACGACATTCCGGCCGATCCGCCGGGCAATCACCCGACCATTCAATATATCGACCATCAGCAAGGGCTGCCGCGCATGCTGCAGTTCTTCGATGGATTGAAGGCGGAAGACCTGCCTGACGGGCAGGGCTGGGCGGTCGAGCAGGTCTCGCTCTCCACCCATAACGGCACGCATCTCGACGCGCCCTGGCATTTTCATCCGACCATGAACCGCGGCGAGCGGTCCTGGACCATCGATGAGGTGCCGCTGGAATGGTGCTTTCAGCCGGGCGTGAAGCTCGACTTCCGGCATCTGCCTGATGGCTACGTCGCGACCGCCGGCGATGTCGAGGCCGAGCTGAAGCGCATCGGTCACACCCTGTCGCCGCTCGAGATCGTCGTCGTCAACACTGGCGCCGGCGCGAAATACGGCCAGCCCGATTACGTCAATTCGGGCTGCGGCATGGGCTACGAGGCGACGATGTATCTGCTCGAGCGCGGTGTGCGGCTGACCGGCATCGACGGCTGGAGCTGGGACGCGCCGTTCGTCTTCACCGCGAAGAAATATGCTGAGACCAAGGACGCCAGCCTGATCTGGGAAGGCCACAAGGCCGGACGCCACATCGGCTATTGCCACATCGAGAAGCTGCACAATCTGGAGCTGTTGCCGTCGACCGGGTTCATGGTGTCGTGCTTCCCGGTGAAGATCGAGCGTGCCTCGGCGGGGTGGACGAGGGCGGTCGCGATCCTCGACGGTTAGGCGTTTTCGGGGTTTCCGCCAGTTTAGGGAACCGGTGGACAAGCCGATCATTCCATCAGGTTGTTGCGCCACGGCTACAGCCTGAGGC
The DNA here is from genome assembly GCF_036923295.1 of Bradyrhizobium sp. 26S5. Lineage (NCBI taxonomy): Bacteria > Pseudomonadati > Pseudomonadota > Alphaproteobacteria > Hyphomicrobiales > Nitrobacteraceae > Bradyrhizobium > Bradyrhizobium sp. 26S5. The sequence goes on from NZ_CP145948.1 coordinate 4,676,924, forward strand.
AGCCGAATCTGCTTTCATGCACGTCGTAGATGCATTGGGTGATCGGGCCGGCGGCTCGTCCTCGCGTCCTGACCTCCGAAGCGTTCTCTCCCGTGACTAGAGCCCCGGCGTCTTCCGGGGCTCTTTCTTGCGCGCGCCAGGTCGGCCATCACTTCAAAGAAAATCATGCCCGCAAAAGAAAATCAGGCGCGCCGGAACCGACACACATGATCTCTGTCTGCAATATCGCGTCTTGATCGCTTATCTTGGCCGGACGGTTGTCGATCACTTCCTTGTTGAAGCCCGAGGCGTGCCTCTCGCGAGCGATGCGCTCCTTGGAGATCGCGCAGGCAATCGCGACCGGCGTGCCGGTCTTGATCAACACCTCGTTCAACGTCAAGGGCGAGCCGATCATCGAAACGCCTGAGGACGCCGTAAGCTGCTTCCTCACCACAGGGATCGACCATCTCGTGCTTTACAACACGCTGGTGTCGAAGACCGCCATGCACAAGGTCGTCACGCCCGTGATGACGACGTTCGGCGACGTCGCCACCATTGTCTCCTCGACCACGCAGGACGGCAGTCGCGGTGGCTGATCACAGTCTTCCAACTAACTCATAAATCCGGGATGTCTGCTTTCGAGAGGTAAAGCGGACAGGCGGCCCGACCGCAGGGATGTCGCCTTGTGACCCATTGCGGAAGTCGTCGTCGAAATAATCATTGGCCGCAATTGATCGGTCAGTCGGCACTTCACGCTCATGTGTCCTCGGCGAAGTCGCCACCTCCATTGAATTACGTTCGTAATTTAATATTATGACCGTAATGGCATCAAGCTGGACCGCTGTTGGGCGGCGGCCGGATGCAAACAGCTCCTAGCGAGGATTTCATGGACGACACGGCCACTGCCTCATCGCAACAAACCACAGATGCCAGCTCGCTTGGGCTCGCAGCCGCTGCAGCAGCGGTTCGCAACGGCGACATTACCTCGGAAGCCTACACCGCGGCGCTCTTGCAGCGCGCCCGAGCGCTTGCCGAACTAAATGCCTTCATCACCCTCGACGAGGCGGGGGTGCTGGCGGCCGCGAGGGCCGCAGACAAGTCGCGTGCGGCCGCATCGGCGGCCCCGCTCCTTGGCGTGCCGCTCGGGGTGAAGGACAGTTATTTGACGAAAGGGCTACCTACTAGCCTGGGCATCGAAGGTCTGGCTCATTTTGTTCCGCGCGAAGATGCCGACGTTGTCCGGGCCATCAAGGGGGCGGGCGCGTTGATTTTCGGCAAGAACAACCTCGTCGAGATGTCTTACGGCCTGACCGGTCACAACGCACGTTACGGTCAGGTGAAAAATCCGCACGCACGGGATCGCATGTCGGGCGGCTCCTCAAGCGGCTCCGCCGCATCCGTGGCTGCTGGGCTCGTTCCCGCGTCCCTGGGCGGTGACACCGTCGGGTCAATCCGGGTACCCGCATCGTTCTGTGGAGTCGTGGGCTTCAAGCCAACGACCGGGCGTTGGCCGCGCAACGGCGTTGCTCCGATCTCCCATACACTCGACACGACGGGCGTATTTGCCCGAAGCGTTGAGGACTGCATCTTGGTGGATCAGGTCGTGACTGGTGAACAGGCTGCGGGACCCTCCGGCGGCGGCTACGGCCTGAAGGGAACCCGGCTGGCCTTCGCGCCGCGACAGTTCCTGGATCTGGTTGACGCGGAAGTCGAGACCCGATTCCGCGCGGTGGTCCGGCGACTGCAGGACGCCGGCGCCGAGGTCGTTGAAGTAGACCTTGGCGACGACTTCAATTCCCTCGTCCAAACCGCGACATGGGGCATCTTCGCTCATGAGACGATGGGCACCATCTCGGAATTTCTTCGCCGCCATGAGATTCCGACCACGTTCGAGGCCCTTTACGAGGGCCTCAAGCCCCAACTTCGGCAGGCGTGGGGGCACATCGTACTGCCAGGCGGCGCGGGTGCTACCTCGGCAGGGGCCTATCAGACGGCGCTCAACGTGAGCCGGCCGGAAATTCAGCGCCGGCTCCACACGGCGTTCGTCTCTCATGGGGCGCTGGCTATTCTGCAACCGACCACGCCCTGCACGGCGCCTTCGATCGAGGAGCAGGCGACCGTCCATATCGCGGGGCAGAACGTCAGCTACCTCGCTTTGGCGAACCATACCGTGTCGGCAAGCAGCGTGGGACTGCCGGGTATCAGCCTTCCTGTTGGCCTGTCGCGCGCGGGGCTGCCGATCGGTCTCGAGCTGGACGCCCCCTTGGGAAGCGACCGGCGGCTTCTAGACCTTGCCCGCGTTGTCGAAGGCATCTTGGGTGCCAATCCCAGTGCGATCTAACGTCGTGGCCGCTTCGCGCGGCGAAGGACCCACTGCAAACAACGACAAACGTCTAGAGGATCAACAGATGGCCAATGCACTGCACTCAACGCGCGCCATTCCGGTCGAGCACGTCACCATCCGCTCAACAAAGCCCTTCGAGGACGTTCGAGCCAAGCTCGCGGCCTTAGCACCCCGCATCGATGACGGGATCTTCACTCTCTTGAGATACGGGGAAAGCGAGCGCGCCCTTCGAGAGCTGGAGGCATGTCCGCCGCTCACCATTTTCGGTCAGCGTGACCATGGGGCACTTCTGGCAATTGCCGGCCTGACGCGCCGCTCCATCCAGTTTGATATCGGAAATCCGCTCACCGCATCCAAGATGACCCGGCATCAACTGTCGGCGGGGCTGTATGCGCCCATTCGCGTCCTGCTGCGCGAGGATGACGATGGCGGTGTCGCGTTCGAATATGATCGACCAGCATCCCTTTTCGGTCAGTTTGGCAGCGATCATGTGGATGCAGTTGCCCAGCAACTTGATCGCGACCTCCAGACCCTGTTGGAAGCGGCTGCAGCTTAACGGCTGCGGGTCATTGATGGAGTGGAGAGAAGATGCGTTTCGAGAAAGGACACAAGGCAGCGACGCGACGGCACATCATCGACGTGGCGTCGAAGTGCATACGCCGAGACGGTATCTCCGCCGCTGGGATTGCCGGGATCATGGGCGAGGCCGGTCTGACCAAAGGCGCATTCTCTCCGCACTTCGAGTCCAAAGACGCACTCGTTCGCGAGGCGCTGGAGAGCGCGCTCGGAGACCAGCAAGATCGGCTCGATGATGATCAGGGGAGGGGCCTGAACCTTGAAAGCGCTATCCGCAGATACCTGAACCGCGCACATCTCCAAGACCCGGCCGGCGGGTGTCCTTCGGCGGCGTTGCTCCCGGAGATCGCCCGCCAGTATAGCGCGACAATCAGGATGAGAGCGGCGCGTCAATCAAGATGAGACGAGGCGGCCGAGTCAGGAGATAATTGACGCTGGCCGCCTACTTGGCAAGCGTTGATTGACGCTGCGCGACAATCAAGCGGCGCTGCCAGCGTCAATCACAGTCTTGTCGAGTTCGTTGGGGGTCGTGTGAACAGGTGGCCGGCCTGGACCGCGCTTGCGATCGAGGGCAACTTTTCGACGGTAACTTTCGACGTTCATCTCGAGGATCGTGGCGTGGTGGACCAAACGATCGATGGCAGCCAACGTCATTGCCTGGTCCGGGAAGATACGCCCCCATTCGCCAAATGGCTGATTGGCCGTGATCAGCAGCGAGCGTCGTTCGTAGCGGGCGGCGATCAACTCGAACAGCACACTGGTTTCCGCCTGATCCTTGCTCACATATGTGATGTCGTCGAGGATCAGGAGGTCATAGCGATCGAGTTTGGCGATCGCGGACTCCAGCGCCAGCTCGCGCCGCGCGACCTGCAGCCGTTGCACCAGATCAGTGGTGCGCGCGAAGAGAACGCGCCAACCGTTCTCGACGAGAGCCAGGCCGATCGCCGTGCCGAGATGGGTCTTGCCGCCGCCCGGTGGACCGAACAAGAGCAAATTGGCGCCGGCCTTCAACCAGGCGTCGCCAGCGGCGAGCGCCATCGCCTGTGCCTTTGATAGCATCGGCACGCTTTCGAAGTCGAAGGTGGCGAGCGTCTTGCCGGCGGGCAAACGCGCTTCCACCATGTGTCGCTCGATCCGACGGCGGGTGCGATCGGCCGCCTCGTGCTCGGCAAGGGCGGCGAGGAAGCGGGCGGCAGGCCACCCTTCCTTGTCCGACTGTGCGGCGAGCTTCGGCCAGATCGCCTTGACGCCCGGCAGGCGGAGCTCATTGAGAAGCAGCTCGACACGGGCAGCATCGACGGAGGTAGCGATACCGGTCATGCTGCCTCTCCCAGGTTCGAGCGGCCCGACATGACGCTGACGGAGGCGAGTTCATCGTAGACGTCGAGCGGCGCCAGCTTGACGGCGACACGCGGGATCGAGGCCGCCTCGGGTCGGAAGCGGTCGCGCAGCGCGGCAAGATCGGGTAACTGTCCGGCGTCCAGATCCATCGCGATCACCTCGGCGAGTTCTGCTTCGCAGGCGCGCTCGTGAGCCAGCGCCAGAAGCTCGACCGTCACCTTGCAGGCGCGCCGGTCATCACCATGCTCCCGCAAGGTCTCGAACAGACGTTTGTAAGCTGCACGCGGGAAGAGTTGGTCGCGATAAACGAGATTGAGGAGCGCCATCGGCTTGCGCCGCAGGGCATGGATGACGTGCCGGTAATCCACAACATGACCGCCCTGGCTCTCGGACACAGGCCGACCGCGCCGCAGCGTCACGACCGGCGTGACGCCAAGGAAGCATTCGAGCCGGTCGTCGAAGATGCGCACACGCAGGCGATGGCCGATCAATCTTGAAGGCACGGTGTAGAATACGCGCCGCAGGATGAAGCCGCCTGACGACGTCACCGGGATCACTTTCTCCTCGAAGTCGGTCGTGCGGCCTTTTGGCAGCGGCGCCAAGGCCTCCTTCTCGAGCGCGATCGGCTTGGCGAGGTTGGCGTTGCGCCGGCCGACAATCTCGTCGACAAAAGCCCGGTACGCATCGAGACTGGCGAACTCGCGCGTCCCCCGCAGCAACAGCGCATCTTCCAGTGCCCGCTTGAGATGGCCGTGCGCGCTCTCGATCGAGCCGTTCTCATGTGCGATGCCCGCATTGTTGCGCGTTGGCGCCATGCCATAGTGGCCCATCAGCCCGGCGTAGCGCTGCGTCAGATCCCCCCGTGCGTCGGCGGCCAGATTGCGGAATGCTGCCGACAGGCTGTCGCTGCGATGCTCCCGCGGCACGCCGCCAAGCGCCCACAGCGCGTTCTGCAAGCCCTCCGCCAGGGCGACGAAGCTTTCGCCGCCGAGCACGACATGGACATGCTCGAAGCCGGAGAACGCCAACCGGAAGTGATAGAGCCGGTGATCGAGCGGCTCACCCGCGATGGTAATACCGAGCGCGCTCACGTCGGTGAAGTCGGACAGACCCAGGCGGCCGGGCTCGTGCTGCTGGCGGAAGATCACGTCCTGTTCGGGGCCGTTGAGCGCCCGCCAGGCGTTGATGCGCCGCTCCAGCGTGCGGCGGATGTTCGGGTTCAAGTCATGATGCCGTCGGCGCAGCTCGTCCAGCACGCCGATCACGCGGATGCCGGGCGCAGCCTTCAGGATCGGAACGATCTCGGCGTCCCAATACTGCCCGAGCGGATCGGACCGGCGCCGGCCCCTCGGCGTCTTCTTCTGCGATGGCGGGCGACAATCGCCCTCGATTCGATACGCGCTTGCCTTCGAGAACCCCGCCTTGGCCGCGGCGGCCTCGGGGGACAGTGTCAGTCGGTACGTCATGTACAGCCTCATCTGGTGGTCGGTGATGTGGAGGCCAGGCAAGGCATCGATTCCCTCTTGTCGAGACGAACCAACAGCTTGCACCAGCCGCACCCGGCCGCCAGACGGGTCCAAAAACGCGCGACGCCGATGGGGACGGTCCTCCGGTCGGGCTGCGCCCTCCCTTCGGTCCGTCCCCATCGGCGCAGTCTCACCTTGATTGTCGCTGGAGTCTCACCCTGATCGCCGCCGCGCACGCCAGCCCTTGTCCACTCGGCGGAACTACGAGAAGGCGCTACGAAGCTACGTTTCGTCGCTGGCCGCACTAATTCCGGATGCCGATCCTGCAGCGAGTCGCCGCCGCGCGACCGCCATCTTCGGCCTCATGGTGGGCACCCTGCAGTTCGCGCGGGCCGTACCCGACACTGTGCAGGCGGAGCAAATCCTGGAAGGCGGGGTTGAGGCCGCATTGCGCTTGGCGAAAGTTTGATCTTGCTGATCAGGAAAGGACGGAGAGTGCGGAAGGATTTTCCACGCCACCGGACCGGGCCGACACTCCGGACTAATCACTAGTCTGACCGCGAGCCATGTCTCCTTTTGGCCCTTATCGGACATGCCGCACTGGCTATCGAAAGTCCGGTGTCGGGGGTGAAGCGGACTTCACGGTTGTGCGTTCCGACTTCCGAGTGTGACCCCTTGGCGGACATTCACCCAAGCATCGTCGATGTCTGCTTTTGAGGGCAACGGGCACCTCGCCAGTCCAGCACGCGCGTACCGGATTTATGAGTACACGCCTTAGAGCGTTTTCGAGCGAAGTGGCGACCGGTTCGCGTGAAGAAGCGCGTCAAAACAAGAATCCAGAGTCCCGTTCCGATCGATCGGAACGAAAAAGGCTCTGGCTTGTTGCAGCGCTGATCGAGGGCTATCCGGCAGGGGGCGATTCCATACCGCGCCCCAGGGCGAACTGGCCGACCGGTCCCTCGACGTGAAAGTCGAGGCCGGTCATCTTCGCGAACAGATCGATATTGGCGGTGCCGATCACGCAGCCGCCGAGGCCGAGATCGGTCGCCACCAGATATAGCGTCTGGGTCAGGACGCCGACATCCTTCAGGATCAGCGCATAAGCGATGGCGCTGTACTTCCAGGAGATCCGGCCGAAGCGCGCGGCGATCGTGATCAGGATCTGCGGCGGAGACGGCGCGTCCATCGCAAATCCCGCGCTTTGCATCATGGCCTCGACATGCTGCGGGCGGACGTCGATGGCGGCCAGCGCGTGTGCATCGGCGTCGTAGTGATAGAAACCTGGCGTGAGGCCAGCGCAATTCGCGACGGCCAGATAGAGCTCGAGCTCGTAGGCGCTGCCTGCTGCGGGGTACGGCCTGCTGGTGTATTCGATGTCGGGACCGTCGTCGGCAAACTCAAGCGGGCTGCTCCATTTCGCCCGGACCCGCGCGACGCTGTTCAGGAACATCGAAAGTTCAGCCAGCGTGATCGGCTTCTGATCGTCGAACTCGCGCGTCGAATGCCTGTCATGCAGCAGTTGGTCGAGTGGCGATGCGATCCGGTCGGAGTCCGGCAGCTTGATGGTGTTGCCGGGCCAGGCAGGCCGGATCGCGGGCAGCGGCGCAATCAGGCCGGTGTGCGGATAGAGGCCGCCCAGCGGACTGGCCTGCCGGCCCTCCGTGCTGCGGGCATGGAACAGCAGATCGTGAAAATCCCAGAGCACGAGGCTGTCATCGCCCTCCGCTTGCCGCAGCGTATCGGGTTTTGCCGTGTCGACCTTGATCAGGATTTGGCAGTCCAGCAGCAGGGAGAGCAGTGCAGGGCCCGGATAGCCATCCAGGCGCCGGATGCGGCTGATCTTCTGCGGCGTGGCAAGGATGGTCAGCAGGGCCGCAATCCGCTCATCGCAGATGCGCAACAGCGCGCCGGCCCGTGGCGATTCCAGAACCATCTCGGTGCCGCGCCGCCGCAGATAGGCGAAGCGTGACAGCACGACGGTTGCCGCATCGTCGAGCTTCGGCGTGCGCGGCCAGTAATCAGGGGTCTGCGGCTCGACCACAACGAGATCGCTGGCGTCGGCTGCACGCGCCAGGCGATATTCCAGCAGGCCGCGGCGTGCCAATTGCCGCATCAGCCGCTCGACCTCTCGCGTGACCGCATCGCCGCTCTCGGAGGAAGGCAGCGGCAGGCCTGCGCCCAGCTTCCGGGCGCGTTCCGCTGCGGCCGTGCTGAATGTCCCCAAAGGCTCCGAATAGCCTTCGACGTGAGCCGCTATGCTCCCGTCAGGTTGCGCTTCGAGCGCGACAAGCGGGTTGAGCCGAACGAAGAGGGCCGGCGGCGCGGCGCGTGGCGATTTCTTCTTCTCGTTGTTTTTTCTGGTCGCGCGCACGCCGGCATCACCTCAGGTGTGCGGGAGGAATGGCGTCAGCTCGCTTTCCAGCGATGGTCGATCGCGCAATCCGAGCTTGACGGGCACATCATAGAGCCGTCCCGGCGCGAAGCGGCGATAGAAATGGCGCATCCCGGGAACGATGACCCGGACCACCGGAACCTCGACATCGGGCCGTGTCTGGTCGAGAACGAGGAAGTCGAGACCTGCGCGCGCCGCGATGTCGACGCAGGCATCGACTTGTGCACGGGTGTTGTCGAGCGGCACGTCTGCCGCGGCAGTCGGCGGGATCACGGGATTGGCGCTTGGAATCAGGAACGGATGTTCGTCGAGCCGCAGCGGATTGACGCCATCGAGGCTCGGCTTCTCGCCGCTGCCGCCGCCCATCAGGCCGATCGAGAGGAACTGATTCAACTCGGTCAACGACCGCAGTAGCGCAATGCGCGGATCAAAGTGAGCGCCCGAACCGAACTCGATGTTCTCCCGACCGTTCTGCATCCAGTGCACGATCGCGACATAGGTCGGGACGCGGAGATCGCTGGTGATATCCAGCACCCAGAGCCGGCGGCCCGATTCCTCGAGTTGGGTCTTCAGATCACGGACGTAGGAATCGTCGAACTGGTTCAGATCGACCGCGGCGCGTTGCGACCGGTTGTACCACCAGATCGCGTAGGCATCGCGCTCCATCAGTTCGAGGAAGCCCTGCACGATGGCTTCCTCGCGAGTATTGCCGGCCGCGCAGCCGTTGGAATCGGCAGCGAAGGGGGCGGGACCCTCGTAGAAGAAATACAGCAGGCTGGTTGGAATATGCCTGAACCGCTTGTCGCGCAACGACCAGACCGGCGTCCATTCGATCCGGGTTGACGGATCAAACGGCTCCGGGGCCGGTTGGGTGTGGTGCGAGTCGTGGTGGTTCGGCTCAGCCCTGCCGCGGTACTGTTCGTCGCTGAACAGCAGGATGTCGTTGGGGCGGATGGCATCGCCCGACGGAAAGTCGGTGAAGCGCTTGCGCGCCCGGATCTCGTCGCCCTGGAAAATTCCCGAATACCGCTCGATTGCTTCCATCAGCGCGCTGGCTTCGCCTTGCTCGGCCGTGCTGCCCTTGCCGAAACTGCCGCCGCTCAGCCCTGCGCGAAGCTGGTCCACATTCTGCGCCGGTGCGGAGAAATTATGCTGCGCGTAGAAATTGGTGTTCATCGGCAGGTCGACCTCGATCCGCTCCAGCCGTGTCACCACGCCGGTGAGGGGGCTGACATGCTTCCTGAAGCGCGCCACCGTGGCGCCTGACGTCACCGTACGATAGCCGCCGCTGGTCATGACAAGCTTGGCGCCGGGCCCCAATTCAATCGGCTCCGGTGCGCGTCGCGGGTTCTGCAATTTCTTGCTTCCGCAGGTCGGACATTGCGGGCGGGCTGCCACGTAGTGCCTGGCGATGGTCGAGCCCAAGAGGTCGAGACTGACGATGTGATTGCGCAGATCGGTGCGGAAGCCGCTGGCGATCGCCTTGGCGATTTCAACGGCAGCCAGCTGAATGGCGCTCTGCCCAACCGGGTACTGCGCGAGTGGAGAAACCGCGACCGGCCGCGCCGCGCCGCGATCAAGGAAGCCCTTGACCTCGCGGTTGCGGATCATCCGATCGAACAGGCAGGTCCAGCACGCGGTCTCGCCCGGATTGAACACAGGGCCGACCAGGGGAAATACGCCGGAAGGCTGCACCATCAGCCAGGGTGATCCGTCGGATACGCGCTGCAGGTTGCGCTCGGCAAGCCGCCGGTCGAGATAGTCGTTCACCAGTGTGACCGTGAGGTCGGCCGATGTCTTGACGACGCGGACGCCGAGCTCCTGCAGCGCCTTGCTCAATTCGGCGGCGCCCTTGACGTCGATCGTCTCAAGTCGCACGCGGCAGTTGTGAAGGTTTTGTTCGGCGGCCGTGTCGGGAAGGCCCAGGCTCGCCCAAAGCCCGGCAACCGTGTTGGCGTGAGCTGGTACGTGACCTGACGGCTTCGAGATCACATAGCGGCGGTCGAGCAGTCGCTTGACGGCTTCATTGATCGCCTCAGGCGGAAATTTTCGCGCGAGCTCGTCGGCGAGCTTGGCGGCGCTGCATCCCTTGGTGCCGATAGCGGATGCAAGTGCACAATAGAGCTCGCCATGAAGAAAGAACTTTCGGTCTTCGGAATAGAGGCAGACGACATCCGGAGGCAGCACATAGGCCGTGAAATTTGGTGCGAACTGCAGAACGTCCTTGTTGGCGCGCTGGCGGGATTTTCCTGGCAAAGAATCGTTCCTGTGCAACTTGTGGGGCGATGATGGAATCGGGCGAGGCGCCGGCCTCAACGCCTCCGCGCCGTTGCCCGAAGCGAACGTAGCAACGACACGGGGACAACATAGTTTGGCCGGGTCGACGTGTGTCGGACCCGGCCATAACGATCGATAGATGTCAACGCGACGCTGTCTGGATCAGCAGAGACGGCAGGCGCCCCACGACAGACAGCAGCCACCGCCGCAACCACCACAGCCACCGCAGCGGCAGCCACGGCAAGCGCGACAGCCACGGCAACCGCCGCATCCGCGCCACGCCACCTGGACGCCGGCACCGGCAGTCTCCTTGTCGAACAGGTGGAATGTCGCCAGGCTGACGTCGGCGATTTCTTCTTCGCCGAGTGTGATGGCTTGCGTCGGGGTGTACTTCTGGATCTGCGGCGCGTCTGCTGCCGGCACGGCGGCCGCCGACGCACTGCCCACCAGTGAGAAGGTCAATCCGGCTGCACCCAGAGCGGGCACAGCGGCCTTGGTCACACGCTTGCTGGTCACGCGCTTGCTCTTGGGGGCTTGCTTCACTCGTGGCATACTCGCATCCTCCATTCCTGACGTGGAATTCAACTCTCGCGTAGTTGTACAATCCGTCGCAGCTGCATGCAAGACGCGCTGCGCACACACACTCGCGAGGTGCTAGCGTGTATCAAGTGTTGTCGTTCATCTTCGTTCCGAGGTTCATCTTGATGAACACGATTATTGGCCGGCGCTCTCGCGCAGCCGCAATCGTTAACACTTCGAGAATCTCTATGCTGCATTGCGATCACGCGGCCGCCGAAGCGAGGAATAGGCATGCCGGATGATGGCGCGAGCTTCGCCTGGTACGAGCTGCTGACCACGGACGTGGATGGTGCGAGTGCCTTCTACGGCAGCGTCCTCGGCTGGGTGACGAAGGATGTGTCCACTCCCGCGCTTTCTTACAGATTGTTCATGTCGGGCGAATTTCCCCGCAGCGGCCTGATGGAATTGCCGGAGGAGGGCAGACGCCAGGGCGCGACCCCGCGATGGATCGGCTATGTCGGTGTCGGCGACGTCGACCTCGCCGTCCGCCGCATGCAGGAACGCGGCGGCGCCGTCTACGTGCCGCCGACCGGCACCAATATCGGCCGCGTCTCGATCGTCGCTGATCCGCAGCGGGCGACGTTCGGATTGCTGAGCGGATCAAGCATCGCGCGTCCTGCGGCCGAAGGCCTCGATGCCGTTGGGTGCGTCGGCTGGCATGAACTGTTGGCGGCCGACTGGCGCAAGGCCTTTGGTTTCTACAGCGAGGTGTTCGGCTGGCGGCAGGCTGATGGCGGCAACGCCCCGGCCGAGACCTATCAGTTGTTCTCGGCCGGTGGGCAGACCGTCGGCGGAATCTTCAACAAGCGTCCGCTCGAGCCGATTGCGTTCTGGCTCTACTATTTCAACGTCGACGACGTCGACGCCGCCATCGTGCGGGTCAAGGCCGGTGGCGGACGCGTCTATGAAGGGCCGCTGGAGCTGCCGAACGGGAGCTGGATCGTCCGCTGCCTTGATCCGCAGGGCGCCACGTTTGCCCTGGAGGGAGCGCGCAGCCCCGACGGCATCGCGAAGGCGCCGGCGGCCGAATATCGCTGGAGCACCACCTGGGATGAGTTCAGCTCGAAGGGCAGGTGGCGCAGCGGCCAACCGGGCGGCAAAGGGCGGCGGCCCGGAAAATGAGGCGGATCGTCTGCCTGCCTTAGCCCGCCTTAGCTTGCCTTGGCGGCCGGTGCGGCGGGTTTCGGCGCTGGCGGCTTGACCGGCTTGTCCTGCCGCTTCGACCACGAGATGTAATAGGCCACGATCGTCATGATCGCGATGCCGGAGATGCTGACGAAGATCTGCGCGAACAGCGAGCCCGAGCTCATCGAGAGCTCGAAATGTCCGACAAAGGACAGGAACACGCCGACGCAGAACACCGCGAGCGACTGCTGGCCGCAGACGATCAGGGGATCGAACACCTTCCACTCCAGCGCCGCCCAGTCCTTCGGGATGAAGCGGATCACCAGCACCGTGATCACCACGAAGTGCAGGAAGCGATAGGGCGCGAGGTTGGTCTTGTCGTTCGGGTTGAAGGTCGCATAGAGCCAATGCGGGAACATCGCGCCGAAGTCCGGGAAGCGGCCGGCCATCGTCATGACCAGGGCGAAGATCATGTAGGCGATGCAGAACCACAGCGTATAGGGCGAGTTGATGATGTGCATGTTCTGCCGTGCGCCACCCATCGCGCACCACGAGCCGAACACGAACAGCACCTGCCAGGCGAACGGATTGAAGTACCAGGTCCCGGCCGGGTAGGCCGGCAGGTTCCAGCCCATCTGGCGCGATACCAGCCACAGGATGATCGAGGCCGCCATGGTCCAGTTCGGCTGCCGCAGCATGAACCACAGCACCGGCGGGAACAGGCCCATCAGCACGATATAGAGCGGCAGCACGTCGAGATTGACCGGCTTGAATTTCAGGAACAGACCCTGCCGCAGCGTCTCGGTGGCGTTGTCGACGAGCCCCGCGACGTTGAACTCGTTGATGATCTCGGAATCGCCGAAGCGCAGCGCCAGATAGCTGATCGAGGCGATGTAGATCACGAACAGGATGATGTGGGCGACATAGAGCTGCCAGACCCGCTTGGTCAGCCTTGTCGCGCCGACGATGAAGCCGCGCTCCAGCATCATGCGGGCATAGACGAAGGATGCGGTATAGCCGGAGATGAAGACGAACAGATCCGCGGCGTCGCTGAAGCCGTAATTCCGCGTCGTGATCCAGTTCACGACGTTGTCGGGGATGTGATCCAGATAGATGTACCAGTTCGCGACCCCGCGGAACAGGTCGAGCCGGAGGTCACGTCCTTTTTCGGGCAGGGTGGCGTGGATTTCCATGGGAGCGCCGCTTCCTCGATGTGATGTTGTCGAGAACACCGCGCCGCCGGCCCAAGGGACTTCTAAGGGAAGCCTCCCGGGGCCAGATTGTCACAGCGCGGCAGAATGACTATACCGGTCCGGCGAAGGCTACCTCCGAGATCGAGGAATCACCGATCAGATCGTTGATTGGTGTCTCTATACTATCCCGGCGGTCTCCTTCAAATCGCTTCCATGTCGCACATCCCACGGGGCCGACCATCCATGACCGCACGCATTTTTAAGCCCGCCAAAAACGCGATGCAATCGGGACGTGCCAAGACCAAAGAGTGGCAACTGGATTTCGAGCCGGAGCAGCCGCGCACCGTGGAGCCGTTGATGGGCTGGACCTCGTCCACCGACATGAAGCAGCAGCTCACGCTGCATTTCGAGACCAAGGAGGAGGCGACAGCCTATTGCGAGCGCAAGGGCATCGCCTACCAGGTGATCGAGCCGAAGGATTCGGCGCACCGCCAGATTGCCTATGCCGACAATTTTGCGTTCCGCCGCTGGGAGCCTTGGACGCACTAGGTTGGACGCACTGAGGTCCCGACCGATCAGGTCGCCGTAGGAGCGGCGAGGACGCCCGGGATCGGCAGTGGCGCGTCTTTGGAGACGCCGAGCACCGGAAAGCTTCTAATTTTACGCAGGTTCGGCAGGCCGGCAAATTGCAGCAGCTGCTGGCGCATGTCGTCGACGCTGGGGGCGACGCATCTCAGCACAAAATCGGCGTCGCCCGAGATCCGCCAGCATTGCAGGAAGCGCGGCACGGCCGCCACCGCGGCCTCGAACGCCTCGATCGCAGTCAGGGTCTGGCTGTCGAGCTGGATCAGGACGAAGGTCGTCACCTCATAGCCGAGCAGCCGTTCGTCGAGCGTGGCGCGGATCGCCTGGACCACGCCGCGGGTGCGCAGGGCGCGGACCCGGCGCAGGCAGGGCGGGGCGGTGATGCCGACCCGCTCGGCCAGCTCGTTGATCCTGATCCGGCCGTCCCGCTGCAACTCGGACAGGATCCGCAAGTCGATGTCATCGAGCTGTGGGCGTTCTGTCACAGTCACGAACCCGCCACCGCGGTCCGCGGGCTCTTGCTGCCGGCACGGAGCTGGGCGATCGCGACCTGCGGTGCGACGCCCGACAGCACCAGCTTCTCATGCGCTGCGATGATGGCGTCCCGGGTCAGGCGGCCGCCGGGGCGGTACCAGGTGCAGAGCCCGGTCAGCATCGCGATGATCGCGAAGGTCCCGACCTGGATGTCGACCACCTCGAACACACCCTCGGCCACGCCGTCGGCGAGGATCTGCGCCAGCCGCTGCTCATAGGCGCCGCGCAGCGCCACCACCGCGTCATAGTTCTTCGGCTCGAGGCTGCGCAGCTCGGAATTGGCGATGAACACCTCGCGCTTGCGGGTCATGTGGTAGCTGACATGGAAGGCCACGAAGGCGCGCAGCTTCTCGACCGGATCGGCCTTGCCCTCCAGCGCCAGATCGAGCTCGCGCAGCAAATCATTGATATGATCCTGCACCAGATCGAACAGCAGCTCCTGCTTGGTTGAGATATGATTGTAGAGAGAGCCGGCCTGGATGCCGACCTCGGCGGCGAGCTGGCGCAGGCTCATTGCCTCGTAGCCGCGCTCGAAGATCAGGCGCACGCCGGCCTTGCGGATCGCCTCCAGCGTCGTGGGGCCATGTGAGCCGATCGTGCGTGCCATCGCGGGCCTCGGATGGGTGTTGGCTTGCTGGAAGCGGAGGAAACAAGCGAACGACCGTATGTTTATTGCATGAAATCCCAGCAGATTCAATGCGCTGCCGATTTCATGCGCAAACCATAGCACGGTTGCTTGCGAAGCCAAGAAAAAAACGTATGATCGTTTAATTGCAAGATGAATCTCACGGGAGGGATCATGGCCTCAAACCGGGCGGCAGTGTTCAATTTCGACCTTGGCGAGACCGCGGATGCGATCCGCGAGACGGTGCACGATTTCTCCAGCAACGAGATCGCGCCGCGCGCCGCCGAGATCGATCGCTCCAACAGCTTTCCGCGCGACCTCTGGCCCAAGATCGGCGCGCTCGGCCTGCACGGCATCACGGTCGAGGAGGAGTATGGCGGCAGTGGCCTCGGCTATCTCGAGCACTGCATCGCGGTGGAGGAGATCTCGCGGGCATCCGCCTCGATCGGACTGGCCTACGGCGCGCATTCCAATCTCTGCGTCAACCAAATCCGCCGCAACGGCAACGAGGCGCAGAAGCGCAAATACCTGCCGAAGCTGATCTCGGGCGAGCATGTCGGGTCGCTGGCGATGTCGGAGCCCGGCGCCGGCTCCGACGTGGTCTCGATGAAGACCCGCGCCGAGAAGAAGGGCGACCGCTTCGTGCTCAACGGCAACAAGATGTGGATCACCAACGGTCCGCACGCCGAGACGCTGGTGGTCTATGCCAAGACCGATGCGAGCGCTGGCCCGCGCGGCATCACCGCCTTCATCATCGAAAAGGGCATGAAGGGGTTTTCCACCGCGCAGAAGCTCGACAAGCTCGGCATGCGCGGCTCCGACACCTGCGAGCTGGTGTTTGAGGACTGCGAGGTGCCGGAGGAGAACGTGCTGAGCGAGGTCGGCCGCGGCGTCAACGTCCTGATGTCAGGCCTCGACTATGAGCGCGCGGTGCTGGCGGCCGGTCCGATCGGCATCATGCAGGCCTGCATGGACGTGGTGCTGCCCTACGTCCACGAGCGCCAGCAGTTCGGCGAGCCGATCGGCTCGTTCCAGCTGGTGCAGGGCAAGATCGCCGACATGTACACCACGATGAACGCTTCGCGCGCCTATGTGTACGCTGTTGCCAAGGCATGCGACCGCGGCGAGACCACGCGCGAGGATGCCGCCGGCGCCATCCTTTACGCCGCGGAGAAGGCCACTCAATGCGCGCTGGATGCGATCCAGCTGCTCGGCGGCAACGGCTACATCAATGAATATCCCACCGGCCGGCTGCTGCGTGACGCCAAGCTCTACGAGATCGGCGCCGGCACCAGCGAGATCCGCCGCATGCTGATCGGCCGCGAGTTGTACGCCAAGACGGCCTGAGCTTCGCACCTGCTGCCGCGCTCCCGGCGCGGCGGCCTGCCTTCAAAAAATCCCGACGGCTCCTCCAACGAACGTGCAACACAGATGCCGCTTCATTCGACGATCGATCCCGCATCTTCTGAATTCGCCCGCAACGCCGATGTGATGCGCAGCCTGGTCGCGGAACTGCGCGACAAGCTCGGCAAGGTGGCCCACGGCGGCGGCGAGACCTCGCGCAAGCGCCACACCTCGCGCGGCAAGATGCTGGCGCGCGATCGCGTCGATCTCCTGGTCGATCCCGGCACCGCGTTCCTCGAGCTGTCGCCGCTCGCCGCCAACGGGCTGTACGGCGGTGACGTGCATTCGGCGAGCGTCATCACCGGCGTCGGGCGCATCTCCGGGCGCGAATGCATCATCGTCGCCAACGACGCCACCATCAAGGGCGGCACCTATTACCCGATGACGGTGAAGAAGCATCTGCGCGCCCAGGACATCGCGCGGCAGAACAATCTGCCCTGCGTCTACATGGTGGATTCCGGCGGCGCCTTCCTGCCGCTGCAGGACGAGATATTTCCCGATGAGCGGCATTTCGGCCGCATCTTCTACAACCAGGCGCAGATGTCGTCGCAGGGCATCCCGCAGATCGCGATCGTGATGGGCTCCTGCACCGCCGGTGGCGCCTATGTGCCGGCGATGTCGGACGAGAGCATCATCGTGCGCAACCAGGGCACCATCTTTCTCGGCGGTCCGCCGCTGGTGAAGGCTGCGACCGGCGAGGTCGTCACCGCGGAAGAGCTCGGCGGCGCCGATGTCCATTCGCGACAGTCGGGGGTAACAGATCATTATGCGCAGAACGACGCCCACGCGATCGGTATCGCGCGGCGCATCGTCGGCACGCTGAAGCAGCCGGCGAAGGCGCCGCTCAATATGCGGACCGTCCAGGAGCCGCTGTTTCCGGCCGAGGAGATCTACGGCGTCGTCTCCGCCGACGGCCGCAAGCCGTTCGACGTGCACGACATCATCGCGCGGATCGTCGACGGCTCCGAATTCGACGAATTCAAGAAGCTGTACGGCACCACGCTGATCTGCGGCTTCGCCCATATCTGGGGCTATCCGGTCGGCATCATCGCCAACAACGGCATCCTGTTCAGCGAGAGTTCGCTGAAGGGCGCGCATTTCATCGAGCTGTGCTGCCAGCGCGGCATTCCCCTGGTGTTCCTGCAGAACATCACCGGCTTCATGGTCGGCAAGAAGTACGAGGCCGGCGGCATCGCGCGCGACGGCGCCAAGCTGGTGACCGCGGTTGCGACCGCCGGCGTGCCGAAATTCACCGTCGTGATCGGCGGCTCCTACGGCGCCGGCAATTACGGCATGTGCGGCCGCGCCTACAGCCCGCGCTTCCTCTGGCTGTGGCCGAACGCCCGCATCTCGGTGATGGGCGGCGAGCAGGCCTCGATGGTGCTCAGCCAGGTGCGCCGCGACAATATCGAGGCCAAGGGCGAGAGCTGGTCGGCGGAGGAGGAGGACAAGTTCCGCGCCCCCATCCGCGCCCAGTATGAGAGCCAGGGCAATCCCTATTACGCCACCGCGCGGCTCTGGGACGACGGCGTGATCGATCCGGCCGATACGCGCCTCGTGCTCGGGCTCGGATTGTCGGCCGCCGCCAATGCGCCGATCGAGCCCACGAAATTCGGCCTGTTCAGGATGTGACCCAGGAACTGACCATGGACCGCTCAAAACTCTACCGGCGTTTCCGTACGCTTCTGATCGCCAACCGCGGCGAGATCGCCTGTCGCGTCATCCGCTCGGCGCGCGCCATGGGGCTGCGCACCGTCGCGGTCTATTCGGAGGCCGACCGCGACGCGATGCATGTCGCACTCGCCGACGAGGCCGTGCTGCTCGGGCCCGCGCGGGCGCGCGACAGCTATCTCAACATCGAGCACGTCATCGCGGCGGCCAGGCAGACCGGCGCCGAGGCGGTGCATCCCGGCTACGGCTTCCTGTCTGAAAATGCCGAGTTCGCGCAGGCCTGTCTCGAGGCAGGTTTGGTGTTCGTCGGCCCGACCGCCCAGATGATGACGGCGATGGGCTCGAAATCCGGCTCGAAGGCGCTGATGGAGAAGGCCGGCGTGCCGCTGGTGCCGGGCTATCACGGCGAGGCCCAGGACGAGGCGACCCTGGCCGAGGCCGCCAACCGGATCGGCTTCCCGCTGCTGGTCAAGGCCTCGGCAGGCGGCGGCGGCCGCGGCATGCGCGTGGTCAATTCGGCGGGCGAGCTGTCAGCCGCGATCACGAGCGCCAAGCGCGAGGCCAAGGCGGCGTTCGGCGACGACCGCATGCTAATCGAGAAATACGTGCAGAAGCCGCGCCATATCGAGGTGCAGATCATCGGCGACAGCCATGGCAATCTGCTCTCGCTGTGGGAGCGCGAATGCACGCTGCAACGCCGCCACCAGAAGGTGATCGAGGAGGCGCCGTCGCCGACCCTGAACGCCGCGCAGCGCGACACGGTCTGCGAGGCCGCGCGCAAGGCGGCCGGCGCGGTGAACTATGTCGGCGCCGGCACCATCGAGTTCGTCTCCGACGGCAAGGACGTGTTCTTCATCGAGATGAACACGCGCCTGCAGGTCGAGCATCCCGTCACCGAGCTGATCACCGGCGTTGACCTGGTCGAATGGCAGCTGCGCGTCGCCTTCGGCGAGGCGCTGCCGCTGAAGCAGGACCAGATCACGCTGAACGGGCATGCGATCGAGGCGCGCGTCTACGCGGAAAATCCGCAGAAGAACTTCATGCCCTCGGTCGGCCGCATCAAAACCTGGCGGACGCCGCCGGAGGGCGACGGCCTGCGCATCGACGCCGGCTATCGCAGCGGCGACAATGTCTCGCCCTATTACGACGCAATGCTCGCCAAGGTGATCGCCTGGGCGCCGACGCGCGAGGGCGCGATCGAGAAGCTCAATCGCGGGCTGCAACAGACCGATGTCCGCGGCATCGTCACCAACATCCCGTTCCTGTCGGCGCTGGTGACACATAAGGACACGCGGGCCAATGCGATCGATACCGGGTTCATCGAGCGCGAGCTGAAGAACCTGACGGCCGGCACCGGCGGGGCTGGTGAGTTCGAGCTTTGCGCGGCGGTGGCTGCGATCGTCAACGCTGAGCAGAAGGCGGCGCGAAGCGAGGCGAACTCGCCTTGGCAGGCTTTCGGCTGGATGCCGGTCGGCCGCCGCCAGCGGGTGTTTTCGTTCCGGCAGGGCCACGAGCCGCCGCATATGATTACGCTGCACTATGGCCACGGACCGATGACGCTGTCAGTCGGCGGGCACGAGCTCGGCTTCGCGATCTCGTCATCCGGCGAGGATGGCTTCGACCTGACGCTTGATGGCCTCAGGTCGCGCGTCGCAGCGGTCGTCGAGGGCCACGAGCTTTACTTGCGCACCCGCAACGGCCGCTTCGACCTGCATTGGGTCGACCCGTTCGGCGGCGAGAGCGAGGAGCAGGCCGGCGAGGACAAGATCGTGGCCCCCTTGCCGGGCACCGTGGTCGCGCTGCTGGCCGAGGAGGGCGCGACCTTGGAGAAGGGCGCGCCGATCCTCACCCTGGAAGTGATGAAGATGGAGCAGACCCTGCGTGCGCCCTATGCCGGCGTGCTGAAGAAGCTCAAATGCAAGGTCGGCGATATCGTCGGCGAGGGCGTTGAGCTGGCCGAAGTGGAGGCTGCGGGCGCGCCATGAGCGATCAGGTCCATATCGTCGAGATGGGGCCGCGCGACGGCCTGCAGAACGAGAAGACGCCGGTCAGCGTCGAGGCCCGCATCGCCTTCGTCGAGGCGCTGGTGGCGGCAGGGCTCGGCACCGTCGAGGTCGGCGCCTTCGTGTCGCCCAAGGCGATCCCGCAGATGGCCGGCTCCGACCAGGTGCTGCGTGGCGTCAGCCACATCAAGGGTGCCGAATTCCACGTGCTGGTGCCGAACGAGAAGGGCTATGACGCCGCGCGCGCGGCCGGCGCGAAGGTGGTCTCGGTGTTCGCCGCAGCCTCCGAAGGCTTTTCGCGCGCCAACATCAACTGCTCGGTCGCGGAGTCGATCGAGCGCTTCAAGCCGGTGCTGGCGCGCGCCAAAGACGACGGCGTCAAGGTGCGCGGCTATATCTCCTGCGTGCTCGGCTGTCCGTTCGACGGCGAGATCAAGCCGAAGGCGGTCGCCGACCTCGCCGTGACCCTGTGGGATCTCGGCTGCTACGAAATCTCGCTCGGCGACACCATCGGCGTCGGCACGCCGCTCAAGGCCAGGGAGATGCTGCGTGCGGTCGGCGCCGAGCTTCCGGTCCGCAATCTTGCGATGCACTTCCACGACACCTACGGCCAGGCGCTGGCCAATCTCTATGCCGGCATGGAGGAGGGCGTCCGCGTCATCGATGCCGCCGCCGGCGGCCTCGGCGGCTGCCCCTACGCCCCCGGCGCCACCGGCAACGTGGCGACGGAAGATGTCGTCTACATGCTCGAGGGCATGGGCGTGAAAACCGGCATCGACATGGACAGGCTGCTGGCCACGACGAACGAGGTGGCAAAATTGCTCGGCCGTCCACCGGTGAGCCGCGTTGCCTCAGCGCTCAACGCGAAGCGAAAGCGGCTGAATGGGTGAGCTAAGATTGCGGATGGGTGGAGCGAAGCGATACCCATTGTGTCTCCGCACATATTGATTGACATGATCGAATTGACGACGCGCGCGCTTTCGGCCGTACGGATGTGGCCGGTGACTCGTGTCTGGGCATGATCGGCTTGATGGCAACCCATTCATAATCGGCGAGTTCGTAGCGGATGATTCGAACCCAGTTTGGGAGTTTGAATCACGGGGGTCTGGCCGAACGCAACGCTCCTGGGCGGTCTTCGTTCGTGCGCTTAGGGGCAGAACCGGACATCAACCAAACGACTATCCCTGCTGAAACCGTCGAAAATCATCTGAGCGGACGCCGCAGCCCCTTTGGCTGCCACATCTTTGCAGTGATCGGAACGAGAGGGAAACTAGGTCGAGACCGCAATCGGCAGAGGGCAGTCGCATTGATCTAGATCAAGGTCGCCTTGATCGAGTGAGTGTCACCTGATTTGGGTTCAAGGCGGCTAACCATGGAGATACGGATATTCGACCACGGTCCACGCACGAGGGTTTTGCCACTTAGCGTGTAACACGTCGGCCCGGAGGTGACGCCTTGACAGCGAAGCCCAAGCGAACGCGCGATATCGCCATTTGCGATGATCCGTCAGATATCGACAAGATGATCTGTATACCCGGCGGGACATTCCGCATGGGATCGGACAAACATTATCCAGAGGAGGCGCCGGCACATCGGGTGACTGTCGACGGCTTCTGGATGGATCGCCATCCCGTCACAAACAAACAGTTCAGAAAGTTCGTCAAGGCGACAGGTCACGTTACTGTGGCCGAGATTGCGCCCGACCCGAGAGACTATCCCGGGATCCTACCGCATATGGTCTATGCGGGCTCACTGATGTTCTTGCCGCCGGGGCGTCCGGTCAGCCTACGCGACTTCAGCCAGTGGTGGACCTTCGCCAAGGGGGCTGACTGGCGCCATCCCTACGGACCGAATAGCAACATCCATGCGCTCGACCATCATCCCGTCGTGCACGTGGCCTTCAACGACGCGCTTGCCTACGCGCAATGGGTTGGCAAGGATTTGCCGACCGAAGCGGAATGGGAGTTTGCGGCACGCGGCGGGCTCGACGACGCCGAGTATGCGTGGGGCGACGAATTCATGCCGCACGGCCGTCACATGGCCAACACCTGGCAGGGTGATTTTCCGCACCAAAACACCAATGCCGACGGTTTCGAACGCACCTCGCCGGTCACCGCATTCCCGCCGAACGGCTACGGCCTTTACGACATGATCGGCAACGTCTGGGAATGGACAACCGACTGGTATTCCCCCAGGCACGAAGCCGACGCGCCTAAGGCCTGCTGCATCCCGGAGAACCCGCGCGGCGGGCGCGAGGCCGACAGCCATGACCCCCGAACAACCAACGTGAAGATTCCACGGAAGGTCATCAAAGGCGGCTCGCATTTGTGCGCGCCGAATTACTGCCGACGCTACCGGCCGGCGGCGCGACACGCAGAGCCGGTCGATACCTCCACGAGTCATCTTGGCTTTCGATGCATCAGTCGAGGAGCCACTGACCCATCATAAAAAGGAAAGCGACGCCATGTTGGATTCTATATTCAATGACAAGCCGCCTTCTGCCGCAACGCCGCCAAGCAAGGCGTCCGGTTGTCTCAAGCGATCCTGCGCCGCCCTGTTAGGCGCATCGATGTTGATGCCACTGTCCGCACTGGTCAGCGCGCCGGCGGCGGCGCAGCAGCCGCCACAGAAACCCAATATCCTATTCATCATGGGTGACGACATCGGCCTCTACCAGCCAAGCATCTACCATCGCGGGTTGATGGTCGGCGAGACGCCCAACATCGATCGCATCGGCAATGAAGGCGCGATATTCACACATTACTACGCAGAGCAGAGCTGCACCGCCGGTCGCAACGCCTTCTTCACCGGCATGCATCCGCTGCGCACGGGCATGATTCCTCCGCAGCTTCCCGGCAGCCCGTCCTATCTGCGGCCCGGGACGCCGGCGCTTGCCAAGTTCCTGCTCGATCTCGGCTACAACACCGGCGAGTTCGGCAAGAACCATCTCGGCGATCATACCGACGCGCTGCCGACCGCGCACGGCTTCCAGGAATTCTGGGGCTACCTGTATCACCTCGACGCCATGCAGGGCGTGAGCTTCCCGGACATCAACAAGACGCCAACCCAGCAGACGGTTGCCCCGCCATGCAAGAACACGCCGATCCCGGGTCTTGCGGAAGTACCGGGCGCAGTTGATCCGAAAACGTCGGTTTGCCTGACGCCGCCGCGGCCCGTGCTGGCGTGCAAGTCCTCTGACGGTACCGCCAAAAACATGACATGCGAGGACCAGGGTCCGCTGACACTGGAGCGATCGAAGGGCGTCGATGAGGAAATCTCGGCCAAGGTCGTTGACTTTCTCGATCGCAACGACCCCAAGAAGACCAACAAGCCGTTCTTCGCCTGGTATAACCCGGCCCGCATGCACATCACGACCGTGCTAAATGACAAATACGCAGGCATGATCGGCGAGGCAGGCGGCAAGGACTGGGGCCTCAACGAGGCCGGCATGAAGCAGTTGGATGACAACATCGGCGTTGTCATGAAGAAGCTCCAGGACATGGGCCAGCTCGACAACACGATCATCGTGTTCACGACCGATAACGGCGCCGAGACCATCACCTTTCCGGACGGCGGCACCACTCCGTTCAAGGGCGGCAAGCTGAGCACCTGGGAAGGCGGCATGCGCGCTCCGGCGCTCATTCGCTGGCCGGGGGTCATCAAGCCCGGCACCATCAAGAACGACATCTTCGCTTCGCTCGACTGGCTACCTACGTTTGTCAATATCGCGGGCGGCGCAAAAGGAGACGCGCTGAAGAAACAGATCGAGGCCGGAAGTTATCCCGGCATCGTCAAGACGACGCTCGATGGCGTCGATCAGGTTGAATATCTTTCGGGGCGTTCGGAAAAGTCGGCGCGCGATACCTTCTTCTACTATTCGGGCAAGGACCCGTCAGCGGTCCGCTACAAGAACTGGAAGATCTACTTCACGATGGTGTCCGACAACCCGACGGGCTTTATAGCCGGAGCGCTTCCTTATCACTGGGCCCAAGTTGTCAACATCAAGCGAGACCCGTTCGAGACTTCGATCGGTTCACAATACAAGACGCTCATGGGCGTGGGCGGCGTAATCGGCTCCCCATCTACCGCCTACGTCTATGATTGGAACATGCTGCCGATCGGGCAAGCGCTCTGGCTGAAGGAGCTTGAGAGCTATATTCCGTACCCGCCGCTGCAGGACCCGGCGAGCTACAACCTCGACCAGGTGCTGCAACAGGTCAAGCAGGCCAAAATTGCCGGTCGCAGCGACTAGTCGCTCGATACTAAATTGGCGGGCGTCACTTTCGGCGCTCGCCAATCTACTGCGCTCAGAACCCAACTGCTCACGGAGCTGCATATCGGCAAGCGTGCGACGAACAGCAGCGATACACCAGCCTCGCACTTGCCCTCAATGTTGACCAGTGCGGGCCATCGAATCGGACCGACAATGAAACGGATCATGGAAACCGATCATGCGATTTCCACGCCTTGACCGTCGCGCACTGCTCTCGTCTCTGGCGATGCTTCCGTTTTTATCTGCCGCTCTGCGTTCCACGTCCGCCATGGCCCAAACGCAAACCGGTCCTCTGCCATCTTGGAATGAGGGTCCGACGAAAGCATCGATCGTCGATTTCGTCGAACGGGTCACAGAGAATGGTGGACCCTATTTCGTACCGTCCGATCAGCGCATCGGGACCTTCGACAATGACGGGACGCTTTGGATCGAGCAGCCGATGTATGTGCAGCTCGCGTTTGCGCTGGATCGCGTGAAGGTTCTTGCGCCCATGCATCCGGAATGGAAGGACAAACAGCCCTTCGCGGCAGTCCTGAACGGCGACTTGAAGGCGCTCGCAGCTTTCGGCGAAAAGGGCGTGGCCGAGCTGGTGGCGGTGACTCACGCCGGTATGACGACAGCGGAGTTCGAGAAGATCGTCATAGATTGGCTTGCGACCGCGCGTGATGATCGCTTCAAACGCCCCTACACCGAACTCGTTTATCAGCCCATGCTCGAATTGCTCGCTTATCTCCGCGCCAACGGCTTCAAAACCTTCATCGTGTCAGGTGGCGGCGTCGAGTTCATGCGGCCATGGACCGAGACGATTTATGGAGTGCCTCCTGAGCAGGTCGTCGGATCGTCAATCAAGACCCGCTATGAAATGCGCGACAGCACGCCGGTTCTGTTTCGTTTGCCCGAGATCGATTTCATCGACGACAAATCCGGCAAGCCGATCGGGATCAATAGCCACATTGGCCGGCGTCCGATCGCCGCCTTCGGCAACTCCGATGGCGACCTTGAAATGCTGCAATGGGCGACGCTCGGCGTCAACGGCGCGCGGTTCGGCCTGATCGTCCACCATACCGACGTGGAACGCGAATATGCCTACGACCGCCAGTCGCATTTCGGTAAGCTCGACGTAGCGCTCGACGCGGCGGCGGTAAACAGGTGGACCGTGGTCGACATGAAGAAGGACTGGAAAAGGATATTCCCGTTTGAATAGCGGCGGAATCGCGACGTTCGTGGCCGCGCGGATGCGGCGCACAGCCAACCCCAATGCCCGGCATCCGGCGGGCGATATTCCAGTCGGAGCATATGATCCCAGCCGATCCCGGTAGGATTTTTAAGGCGGCTTATAGCCTGATCGCAGGGTGTATCGATCCGGTTGTTTAAAAGGCCAAGCTTCAACATGATTGGCTCAAAGTCCAGCACGCGGGCCGCCTTTGCTTCCGCTTTCGGCGGCACAGCGGACTTGGCCGGGCTTGCTGTTGGCTCGACCTGGTCGCGAATGACCCGAACCGACATCAGAGCGGCAGGCTAACCACGGTGGTTGCCCTAAGGGGCAATACCGCCCCTCACAGGTTTGGGACTAGGTTGGCCAACACCCTAGCGTGCGCGTGGCGGTGAGGCGCGATTTCAGTCCGCGGGTCGCACTGCGGTTTCGCTGCGGGAGGTGGACCATGCTCCAATGTTCGCGACGAATGCTTGGCGCCTTGATGCTGGGATCATGCGTTGCGGCATTGCCGGGCGCGGTGGCGCTGGCCCAGCAGCCGAGGCCCAACATCCTCTTCATCCTTGCGGACAACCTCGGTTACGGCGACCTCGGTGTTTACGGCGGCGGCGAGCTGCGCGGGGCGCCGACACCGCGCATTGATGAACTCGCCGCTGAAGGACTGCGGCTAACACAGTTCCTCGTTGAACCGGGATGCACGCCCTCCCGAGCCGCCTTTATGACAGGGCGCTATTCCATTCGCTCGGGCTTATCGCTAGTCGCGGTGGAGGGAAGCACTACGGGTTCGCTTCCGGCGACAGAAATCACGATGGCTGAGATGTTGCGCGATGCCGGTTATGCGACGGCGTTGTTCGGTAAATGGCATCTCGGAAGCGCGCCCTCGGCTCAGCCGCAAAACAAGGGTTTCGACGAATACTATGGCATCCCGCCCGGCGTTAGCTGGGACGCGTTCCTCGCAATTCCGCAGGGCCGTCAGACCAAGACGACCGATATCCCGCTGGACAAAGGGCCCCAGATCGTTGAGGCCAAACGGAGCGAAACGCTGAAGGAGGTAAAGCCCTACACCGAGGAGGTACGACGCGAGATCGACTGGGAGCTGGTGGAGCGAGGCATCGACTTCATGAGGCGGCAAAAAGCATTGGGCAAACCATTCTTCCTCTATCTCCCGATATCCCGCACGCACTACCCTAATTTGCCGTCAAAGCGCTTTGAAGGCCAATCGCGCATAGGCCAGTTCGGTGACTCCTTGATGGAGGGAGATGCTATCGTCGGAAGGATGCTCGACGCCTTGAGGGACGTCGGCCTCGACGATAACACGATCGTCGTCTTCGCCTCCGACAACGGTCCGCAAGGCTCGGTAGTGCGCGAGTTCGGCGGCGGCATGCCGGACATGGGATCGCCGGGACCTCATCGCGGCGAGCTGGGTGATGTAAGCGAGGGCTCCATCCGCACTGCTGCGATAATCCGCTGGCCCGGCCACATCAGGCCGCGTTCATCGTACACGATGTTCTCGATCATGGATTTCTTCCCGACATTCGCTCGCCTCGCGGGAGGCAAGGTGCCGAACGAGCGCCCAATCGACGGCGTCGACCAGACCGACTTCCTGCTCGGCACGAACGATGGCGGACGGCGGGACACTCTGCTGACCTTCGTTGGTCCCGATCTCGTGGCAGTGCGCTGGAAGCAGTTCCGCGCGTATTTCGCCGACGTTGCGCCTGGCCGCAGCGGGTGGGGCGGCGCGAACCTCTTGGCGGGAGTCGGCGGTAGTGCGGCGCCGATGAACGGCTACCCCAAGATCTTCAATATCGAGTCGGACCCGCGCGAGGAGTACAACATCGGAGCAAAGTACGAGTGGGTGATCGGGCCGGTATTGAAGGCGGTAGAAGAATATAAGGCGAGTCTCGTGAAGCATCCGAACCCGCCGGCCGCGAACTTGACGCGGTTCTGAGATTTCCGAACACTTTATTCAAGTCTCTTGGTGGACCAATCGGGCCTATTGGAATGTCTGGATGTGGCCCATCGCGTCGTTTAGCTGCCCTGCAGAATTTGGTCGCTATCGGTGCATAGCGGACTTTGACAAGCCGTCCGCCGGCAGATTTATGGGTTCGCGGCCTAACCAAGCCGCGATTGCCGCGCTCTATCGTTTCGTTAACCGCTGCGTTGGGCTGTGCGAAGCGGCCGCAAAACAGTCGCCATGTTGCGAACGGACGACCCATTGTAGCGGGCGCCCACCGTTGGGTGACGAGCCACCACGATATCGAATTCGCTCGGATCGCCTGGGTGCGGCCCTGCGGGCCTGCCCGAAATGACGGAACGAGGTGCGACAAAACAACCCGACGGGCAACTCAGCAAAACCTGTCAATCCTCGCGCGTGAAAATATTTCGGTTTATCGGAATGGCAACTCAGTGTATGGTTCGCCCGTCTCACCCGATCGAGGGGCGCTTCGCGATCGTCACGAACGCGGTGTGAGATGCGGTGGACGCGGAGCGTGTGACTGACGAGAGCACGCAATGCGGACGGTGAAGTCGTGTGGTCCTGACGCCCTAGCGGCAGGTGTCTCGTCGCAACACGCGAAGGCGTGATGCGAAGGCGGTGACAAGCAAGCCCAGTCTCGCCGGGGAGAGCACGAAGTAAGCCGTAGCCCATCGCGCAGGGAAAGCCGGATTGCTTCGGTTACACCTGTGGTCCTACCCCCGAGCTTTCTACCTTTTGCTCGGGGCCCATGGGTGCGATCGGCACCCGGCTTTCCCTGCGCCCTCTGTTCAACGAGAGGGCGATGACCAGGCAACAACTCGGACGATTTTCGTCGCGAGACAGCAATCTCTCGTCTGCTCCGTCAGGCGCGCGTCAGGCTCCCATAAGGATCGATAATACATGGTTGCCCGGGGGCCACGATTGTTGCGCAACTGCCACGGTACTTAACCATTTAACCCTAAACACAGCCGGTCCGTAGTCGCGCCGCTTTTTAGCCACACCCCGACATGAAAGGATATTCACGTAGCTGAATTGCCAGCGCTCCGACGGCGGGACTTTTGATGGGTTCCGGCGTTGATGAAGCAAAGAGCGCTGGAAACAGGATCGCGATTGGACGCCAGGATGGACGCCAAGACGAACATCAAGGGCAGGCTGCCGAGCCGTCACGTGACGGAGGGGCCCCAGCGCGCGCCGCATCGTTCCTATCTCTACGCGATGGGACTGACGACAGCCCAGATTCATCAACCCTTTGTCGGCGTTGCTTCATGTTGGAATGAAGCCGCTCCCTGCAACATTTCACTGATGCGCCAGGCGCAGGCGGTGAAGAAGGGCGTGGCCTCTGCCGGCGGCACCCCGCGCGAGTTCTGCACCATCACCGTCACCGACGGCATCGCGATGGGCCATGACGGCATGCGCTCGTCGCTGCCGTCGCGCGAATGCATCGCCGATTCGGTTGAGCTGACCGTCCGCGGCCATTCCTATGACGCGCTGGTCGGGCTCGCCGGCTGCGACAAGTCGCTGCCGGGCATGATGATGGCGATGGTCCGGCTCAACGTGCCCTCGATCTTCATCTATGGCGGCTCGATCCTGCCCGGCAACTTCCGCGGGCAGCCGGTGACCGTGCAGGACATGTTCGAGGCGGTCGGCAAGCACTCGGTCGGCGCCATGTCGGACGAGGACCTCGACGAGATCGAGCGGGTGGCGTGCCCGTCGGCCGGCGCCTGCGGCGCCCAGTTCACCGCCAACACCATGGCGACCGTCTCCGAGGCGATTGGCCTCGCGTTGCCGTATTCGGCCGGGGCTCCGGCGCCCTACGAGATCCGCGACGCCTTCTGCTCCGCCGCCGGCGAGAAGGTGATGGAGCTGATCGAGAAAAACATCCGGCCCCGCGACATCGTCACCAGGGAAGCCCTTGAAAATGCTGCAGCTGTGGTTGCAGCCTCAGGTGGTTCGACCAATGCTGCACTGCACCTGCCGGCGATCGCGCATGAGTGCGGCATCAAATTCAATTTGTTCGACGTTGCCGAAATCTTCAAAAAGACTCCTTACGTCGCGGATTTGAAGCCGGGCGGCCGTTATGTTGCCAAAGACATGTTTGAAGTAGGTGGCATTCCGCTGCTGATGAAGACGCTGCTCGACAATGGCCACCTGCACGGGAATTGCCTCACCGTCACTGGCCGAACGATCGCCGAAAACCTCAAAAGCGTGAAATGGAATCCGCACCAGGACGTGGTGCGGCCCGCCGACAATCCGATCACCGTGACAGGTGGCGTTGTCGGGCTGAAGGGTAATCTCGCTCCGGAGGGTGCGATCGTGAAGGTCGCGGGAATGTCCAACCTGAGGTTCACCGGTCCGGCCCGATGCTTCGACCGCGAGGAAGACGCCTTCGAGGCGGTGCAGAAGCGCACCTACAAGGAAGGCGAGGTTATCGTGATCCGCTACGAGGGGCCGAAGGGCGGTCCCGGCATGCGGGAGATGCTGGCGACCACCGCGGCGCTGACCGGGCAGGGGATGGGCGGCAAGATTGCCCTGATCACCGATGGCCGGTTCTCCGGCGCCACCCGTGGCTTCTGCATCGGACATATTGGACCCGAAGCGGCCGTCGGCGGGCCGATCGGGTTGTTGCAAGACGGTGACATCATCGAGATCGATGCGGTCGCCGGCACCCTTAACGTAAAATTGAGCGACGCCGAACTCGCAAATCGTAAGACCAAATGGGCCCCTCGCGCGACGAACCATACATCTGGTGCGCTGTGGAAGTACGCCGAGCAAGTGGGGCCGGCGGTGGATGGCGCAGTCACCCATCCGGGTGGCGCGTACGAGAAACAGTGTTATGCGGACGTTTAGGCGTACGATAGTTGCGTTGGCGTTAGGGGCCATTCCGATGGCAGGCCCCGGATTCGGATTCGACGGTGCCCCGGTCAATCCCCAGGATACGGTCCTTCCGGTGGTTTCCCCGCAGCCGGGGACGGCCGGCGCGCTGAAGCGGGCCACGACCCCGGCGACCCCGGCGGCGACCTCGCCGACCTCATCCTTCAGCACGCTGCAGTATCAGGCCGAGGGCGGCCACCCCGTGGCGCAGTGGAAGCTCGGCAAGATGTACGCCGAGGGCGATGGCGTCATCCAGGACGACATGCGCGCCTTCGAATATTTCAGCCGGATCGCCAATGCGCATGCCGAGGACTCGCCGTCGGCGCCGCAGGCCTCGATCGTGGCCAACGCCTTCGTCGCGCTCGGCCGCTACTATCTGAACGGCATTCCCAATTCCAAGGTGAAGGCGGACACCGAGCGGGCGCGGGAGATGTTCTCCTATGCCGCATCCTATTTCGGCAATGCCGACGCCCAGTACGACCTTGCCCGGCTGTACCTGAAGACGCCGGACGCCTCGCGGGACGATTTCCGCTATGGCGCGCGCTGGCTCGGGCTCGCCGCCCAGAAGGGCCAGCATCAGGCGCAGGCGCTGCTTGGCGCGATGCTGTTCAACGGCGACCGGCTGCCGCCGCAGCGGGCACGCGGCCTGATGTGGCTGACGCTGGCGCGTGACAGCGCCACGCCTGACGAGGCCTGGATCAAGGAAAGCTACAACCGGGCGATCGCCAAGGCCTCCGAGGACGATCGCGCGATGGCGCTCCAGATGCTCGAGCACTGGGTGCAGGGCCGCCGCGATTAGAGGCCGCCGGGATTGATCTCCCGGCTCGGCCCGCCGCGCTCAGGCGGTCTCGAAATCCAGATCGGCCCAGACCGGGACATGGTCGGACGGCTTCTCCCAGGCACGGACATAGCTGTCGATGCCGACGTCGATCAGCCGGTCGCTGGCCTGCGGCGACATTAAGAGGTGGTCGATGCGCAGACCCCAGTTCTTCTGCCAGGCGCCGGCCTGGTAGTCCCAGAAGGTGTACTGGCCGGGCTCGTCATTGACCGCCCGCAGCGCGTCGGTGAGACCGAGGCCGAGCAGCGACTGGAAGGCCTCGCGGGTGGCGGGGCGGAACAGCGCGTCGTCGGCCCAAGCGGCCGGATTGTAGACGTCGCGGGCCGCCGGAATGACGTTGAAGTCGCCGGCCAGGATCAGCGGCTCCTCGGTCTTAAGCCGCTCCCGCGTGTACTCAAGAAGCCGCGACATCCATTTGAGCTTGTAGGGATATTTGTCGGTATTCGCAGGATTGCCATTGGGCAGATAAAGGCACGCGACCCGCACCACGCCCTGCTTCAGCGTGACAACGCCTTCGAGGAAGCGGGCATGGGCGTCCTCGTCGTCGCCGGCCAGCCCCGATTTGGTCTCGTCGAACGGCAGCTTGGAGAGCAGCGCGACGCCGTTGAAGGTCTTCTGGCCGTGGGTGACGACGTTATATCCGAGCGCCTCGACCTCGAGCC
The DNA here is from genome assembly GCF_036923295.1 of Bradyrhizobium sp. 26S5. Taxonomy (NCBI): domain Bacteria; kingdom Pseudomonadati; phylum Pseudomonadota; class Alphaproteobacteria; order Hyphomicrobiales; family Nitrobacteraceae; genus Bradyrhizobium; species Bradyrhizobium sp. 26S5. The sequence continues at coordinate 4,708,850 of NZ_CP145948.1, forward strand.
GAGGAAACGCGTCGTCGACGCATTTGATCTCCTGCAGGCAGACGATGTCGGGGGAGCACTCCTTCAACCAACTGACCAGAAGCTCGATCCGTTGCCGGACCGAGTTGACGTTCCACGTAGCGATGCGCATGCAAATGACCGGGATTGAGCCGCACGATTTTACTTAGGTGGCATACCATGGGCGGTCCGCCTGTGCTAACCCTCTCCGGAAACAAGGCGTAACAATTGCCGACGTGGGAGTGACGAAGCGTTCCGGCCTTCAAGGGTGGCCTGTGGCGCACGTGTAAAACATATGAAAAAACGCAATTTGGTTCTGACTGTCGCCATTCTCGGCATTGCGGCCGGGGCGGCTTACATGACCCGCGCTTCATGGATGGCTGGCGGTGCCGCCACCGCGCAAGGGACCCCGCGGCCGCGTGTGGTGTCGGTGGATCTCGCCAAGGCCGAACGCAAATCGGTGCCGGTCGACGTCGACGCCATCGGGACCGTCACGCCGATCTCCAGCGTGGCGTTGAAGTCGCGGCTGGAGACCACCATCGTCTCGGTGCATTTCGAGGACGGCGCCAAGGTCAATGAGGGCGACCTGCTGTTCATGCTCGATGCCCGCCAGATCGACGCCCAGATCGAGCAGGCCGTGGGTGTGCTGGCCCGCGACCAGGCCCAGTTCGAGGGCGCGCAGCGCGACCTCCGCCGCTACACCGAACTGGTCGGCAAGGGCGCGACCACCCAGGTCAATCTCGACAACGCCAAGACCCAGTCCGACGTGCTGATCGGCACCATCAAAGCCGACCAGTTCGCGCTGGAAAATCTCCGCGTCCAGAAGAGCTACACCGTCATCCGCGCGCCGTTCGCGGGCCGGATCAGCGCGGCCAACGTCAAGGTCGGCAACTTCGTTCGCCCCGCCGACACCCAGCCGCTCGCCGTCATCAACCAGATGGCGCCGGTCTATGTGACCTTCGCGATCCCGCAGCGTGCGCTGGTCGATCTGCGCGACGCGATGGGGAAGGGCGATTCGAAGGTGATCGCGACCATTCCCGGCCACCAGCGCTCCGAGAGCGGCAAGGTCGCGATGGTGGAGAACGCCGTCGACGCGACCACCGGCATGGTTACCGTGCGCGGCATCATGAACAATGCGAGCGAGACGCTGTGGCCCGGCACCATCGTGCAGACCAAGCTGATCATCCGCAGCGAGGACGCCGTCGTGGTGCCGACGGTCGCGGTCCAGCGCAGCCAGAACGGCAATTTCGTCTTCGTCGTCAAGGACGGCGTCGCCAAGGTCCAGCCGGTCAAGGTCGATCGCACCTTCCAGGGCAGCTCGGTGATCTCGGACGGACTGGCGGGCGATGAAAGCATCGTCGTCGACGGTCAGCTCTTGCTCTCGGAAGGATCGCGGGTCGAGCAGCGGGCGCGCAAGGCCGGAGCCTGACCGATGACGCTCTCCGAGCTCTGCATCCGCCGCCCGGTCATGACGACGCTGATCACGGCGTCGATCATCGCATTCGGCGTGTTCGGCTTCCGCCTGCTGCCGGTCTCGGCGCTGCCAAAGGTGGACTTCCCGACCATCGCCGTCACCGCCACCTTGCCGGGCGCCAGCGCCGACACCATGGCCGCTTCGGTCGCCGGCATCATCGAGCGCCAGCTCTCGACCGTTTCCGGCATCTCCTCGATGAACTCGAACTCCTCGCAGGGTACGAGCGTCATCACCATCCAGTTCGACCTCAACCGCAACATCGACGCCGCCGCGCTCGATGTGCAGACGGCATTGACCATCGCGCAGCGCCGGCTGCCGATCGAGATGACGATCCCGCCGAGCTTCCGGAAGGTGAACCCGGCGGACTTCCCGGTGCTGTTCGTCTCGCTGGGGTCGGCGACGCTGCCGCTGTCGAGCGTCAATGAATACGGCGACATCACGATCGGGCAGGCGCTGTCGCAGCTGCCGGGCGTCGCCCAGGTCCTGATCTACGGCACGCAGAAATTTGCGATCCGCGTCCAGGCAGATCCGGAGGCCGCGGCCGCCCGCGGCGTCTCGATGGAGGATATCCGCGCCGCGGTGTCGCGCGCCAATTCCTCGACGCCGGTCGGCACACTGAACGGTCCCAAGCAGGATGTTGCGCTGCAGGCCTCCGGCCAGATGGACAAGGCGGCTGACTACCGCAAGATCTACGTGGCCTGGCGCAACGGCTCGCCGGTTCGGCTCGACGAGATCGCCAAGGTCTATGACAGCGTCGAGAACGACAAGATCGCAACTTGGATGAACGACGAGCGGGCGATCGTGCTCGCGATCCAGAAGCAGCCCGACGCCAACACCGTGGCCGTTGTCGACGCCGTGCTGGCCAAACTGCCGGCGCTGCGCGCCGCCATCCCGCCCTCGGTGACCATGCAGGTCATGATGGACCGCTCGGTCTCGATCCGCCAAGCGGTCAGCGACGTCGAGGAGACCCTGCTGATCGCGATCGCGCTGGTGATCCTCGTGATCTTCCTGTTCCTGCGCTCGGCGTCCGCCACCTTCATCCCGGCGCTGGCGGTGCCGATCTCGCTGTTCGGCACTTGCGCTGCGATGTACGCGCTGGACTACTCCATCAACAACATGACGCTGCTGGCGCTGACGCTGTCGGTCGGCTTCGTGGTCGACGATGCTATCGTCATGCTGGAGAACATCGTCCGCCATATAGAGCACGGCATGAAGCCGTTCGAGGCGGCGCTGAAGGGCGCCCGCGAGATCGGCTTCACGATCATCTCGATCACCTTCTCGCTGATCGCCGTGTTCATCCCGGTGCTGCTGATGGGCGGCATCGTCGGCCGCGTGTTCCGCGAATTCGCGGTCACGATCTCGGTCGCGATCATCGTCTCCGGCTTCGTCTCGCTGACCTTGACGCCGATGCTGTGCGCCCGCGTGCTGCGCGCGCATGACGCGACCAAGCGGCCGAACGTCGTGCTGCGGGCGTTCGAGGCGATGTTCGAGGCTTGGCTGCGCGCCTATGAATGGGCGCTGGACTGGGTGCTGGCCAAGAAGGCCCTGATGCTGGTGGTGACGCTCGCGACGCTTGGCGGCACCGTCTATCTCTACATGATCGTGCCGAAGGGCTTCTTCCCGCAGGAGGACACCGGCTTCCTGATCGGCGTGACGGAGGCTGCGACCGACACCTCGTTCGAGGCGATGAGGGTGCGGCAGCAGGCGCTGGTCGAGGTGCTCCGGACCGATCCGGCGATCGACTACATCAATTCCACGGTCGGCTCCGGCGGTCCCAACCCGACCACGAATTACGGCCGGCTGTTCATCGCGCTGAAGCCGCAGAAGACCCGCGACAACGCCGTTGTCGTGATCGGCCGTCTCAGGCAGAAGGCGCGCGAGATCCCGGGCATGCAGGCGTTCTTCCAGAGCGTCCAGAACCTCAATATCGGCGGCCGCATCTCCAAGAGCCAGTATCAGTATGTGATGCAGAGCGGCGATACCGAGTCGCTATACCGGCTGGCGCCCGAGATGCGCGACAAGATCGAGAAGATTCCGGGCCTGCTCGACGTCACCACCGACCTCTACATCAAGAACCCGCAGATGACGGTCGACATCGACCGCGAGAAGGCGGCGGTCTACGGCGTCACCGTCGATCAGGTCCGCAACCAGCTCTACAACGCCTACGGCGCGCGGCAGGTCGGCACCATCTACATGCCGTCGAACGACTACCAGATCATCCTGGAGGTGCAGCCGCAGTTCCGTGTCGATCCGTCCGATCTGTCAAAACTCTACATGAAGACTGGCAACGGCCAGACCATCCCGCTGGATGCGGTGGCGAGGCTGGTGCCGACGGTCGGGCCGCTGCAGATCAACCACCAGGGCCAGCAGCCGGCCGTGACAATTTCGTTCAACCTCGCACCGGGCACTTCGCTCGGCTACGCGGTCGACAAGATCACCGAGCTCGAGCAGACCGCGAACCTGCCGCCGACGATCGCGACCGGCTTCTCGGGCACCGCGCAGGTGTTCCAGGATTCGCTGCGCGGGCAGGGCGTCCTGATCCTCGCTGCGGTGTTCGCGGCCTTTGTGATCCTGGGCATTCTCTACGAGAGCTTCATCCATCCGATCACGATCATCTCGGGCCTGCCGTCGGCCGGCATCGGCGCGATCCTGACGCTGATGATGTTCGGCATGGAGCTGTCGGTGATCGCGATGATCGGCATCGTGATGCTGGTCGGCATCGTCAAGAAGAACGCGATCATGATGGTTGACTTCGCGCTGGAGCGCCGCCGCGTCGGCTTGAGCGCCGAGCACGCGATCCGCGAGGCGGCGCTGCTGCGCTTCCGCCCGATCATGATGACGACGTTTGCGGCGATCTTCGGCACGCTGCCGATCGCGCTCGGCGCCGGCGCCGGCGCAGAGCTGCGTCAGCCGCTCGGCGTCGCCGTGGTCGGCGGCCTCTGCGTGTCGCAGCTGCTGACGCTGTTCATCACGCCTGTCATCTACATCTACCTCGACCGCATCGACCGCCGGCTGCGGCGCAAGCTCGATCCGCAGGCGGAGGCGGGCGGCGACGTCGAGCGCCCGCAGGTCGCGGCAGAATAGCCGCGCACCCCGGCGAGCCGGTTAGCGTCGGGGAAACGCGTCAGAGCGTCGGGTGATTAGACCGAGAAGCTGGTGCCGCAGCCGCAGGAGGCGGTGGCGTTCGGATTGACGACGCGGAACGAGGCGCCGATCAGGTCGTCGACGAAGTCGACTTCCGAGCCCGCGAGGAACGGGACCGAGGCGGGATCGATCAGCACCACGGCGCTATCGCGTTCGATCACGAGGTCGTCATCGGCCTGGGTGCGCTCGACGTCGAATTTGTACTGGAAACCGGAGCAGCCGCCGCCCTCGACCGAAATGCGCAGCTTGGCGCCTTCGCCTTCCTTGCTGAGGATCTGCCCGATCTTGCGGGCGGCCCGTTCGCTGACGGTGATGGCAGCAGTCATGTCGGTCTCCGAAACCCTATTTGAGCATGGTCTGATCGGATCATGCCCGGCGTCATACCCAATTCATTTGGTCGGCCGCCTCAAGCATAGTTAAGTGCGTCGGACCATGGAATCAAATGGATAAGGACTAAAATACCGTGTCGGTCGGAATGGCTGCCCCCCGCGCGCCCTATGCCTGCGACCCCGATCGCAGCCGGGGCCGGCTGGTCGCGGAGCCGCCGAGCCGGACCCGGAGCCCGTTCCGGCGCGACTGCGACCGGGTGATCCATTCCACCGCGTTCCGCCGCCTCAAGCACAAGACCCAGGTTTTCGTCTTCCACGAGGGCGATCATTACCGCACCAGGCTGACCCATTCGCTGGAGGTGGCGCAGATCGCCCGCGCGCTGGCCCGCCAGCTCGGGGTCGACGAGGATCTGACCGAAACGCTGGCGCTGGCGCATGACCTCGGCCATCCGCCGTTCGGGCATGCCGGGGAGCGGGCGCTCGACGCGTGCCTGAAGGATGACGGCGGCTTCGACCACAATGCGCAGGCGCTGCGGGTGGTCACCTCGCTGGAGCATCGCTATCCCGAGTTCGGCGGGCTGAATCTGACCTGGGAATCGCTCGAGGGGATCGTCAAGCACAACGGGCCGCTGACCGAACGCAGCGGTGCGCCGGCGGGCCGCTACCTGGAGAGCGGCATTCCGGTCGGGATCGCCGACTACAACAGGAGCTACGATCTCGAGCTCTGGAGCTACGCTTCGCTGGAGGCGCAGATCGCTGCCTTCGCCGACGACATCGCCTATGATGCCCACGACATCGACGATGGTCTGCGCGCCGGTCTGTTCGCGGTCGACGACCTCAAAGAGATGCCGCTGACCGCCGAGATCATCGCCGAGATCGACCGGCATTATCCCGGGCTCGACGAGGTCCGGCGTGGCGCCGAACTGGTGCGCGAGCTGATCTCACATTTCATCAATGCCGTCTTCACGGAGGCGAACCGGCGCCTTGCGGCGGCCCGGCCGCAATCGGCCCACGATGTGCGCCACCACATTGCGCCGCTGATCGCATTTCCGTCCGAGGTGGCCGAGCAGGAGGCGGCGATCAAGGCGTTCCTGTACCGGCGGATGTATCGCCACCAGCGGGTGATGATTGTGATGCGGGAAGCGGAGCAGGTGGTCCGCAATCTCTTCGAGCGCTACCGGCAGTCGCCTGAAGACCTGCCGGCGGAATGGATCGAGGGCAGCGCCGAGGAGACCGGGAGTGCGCGGAACAGGCGGATAGGCAATTTCATTGCCGGGATGACCGACCGTTTCGCCCTGATCGAGCACCAAAGGCTTTTTGACTCGACCCCGGATTTGCGTTAGCGCCCTGCCATGGCCGACATCACTGCTTCACCACACCTTTTTGCCGACATTCTGACGCGCGTGCACGCGATCTGTGCCGCTGTCGCAGCCGAGGATAGCTGGCCCGCCGGCATCGATCTCTCCCGCGTCGTGGTGGAGCCGCCGCGCGACGCCAGCCATGGCGACATGGCGACCAATGCCGCGATGGTGCTCGCCAAGGATGCCAAGGCCAAGCCGCGCGAGCTCGCCGACAAGATCGCCGAGCGGCTGCGCGCCGACGCACTGGTGGCCTCAGTCGATGTCGCCGGTCCCGGCTTCATCAACCTGACCTTGAAGCCGCAGGTCTGGGCCGACGCGCTGCGTGCCGTGCTGGCCGCAGGTTCAGCCTATGGGCGCAGCGGCATCGGCAAGGACGAGAAGGTCAATGTCGAATACGTCTCGGCCAACCCGACCGGGCCGATGCATGTCGGCCATTGCCGCGGCGCCGTGTTCGGCGACGCGCTGTGCAGCCTGCTGCAATTCGCGGGCTTCGGCGTCTGCCGCGAATATTACATCAACGACGCCGGCGCCCAGGTCGACGTGCTCGCGCGCTCGGCGTTCCTGCGCTATCGCGAGGCGCTCGGCGAGGACATCGGCGCGATCCCGGAAGGGCTCTATCCCGGCGATTACCTCGTGCCGGTCGGCGAGGCGCTCGCGAAGGAGCATGGCGACAAGCTCCTGACCTTGCCGGAAGCCGCGTGGCTGCCGATCGTGCGCGACAAGGCGATCGCCATGATGATGGAGATGATCAAGGGCGATCTTGCCGCGCTCAACATCCATCACGACGTGTTCTTCTCGGAGCGCTCGCTGATCACGTCAGGCAATAACAAGGTCGCCGAGACCATCGATTTCCTGCGCGCCAAGGGCGACATCTACGAGGGGCGTCTGCCGCCGCCGAAGGGCAAGCCGGTCGAGGACTACGAGGACCGCGAGCAGTCGCTGTTCCGCGCCACCGCCTATGGCGATGACGTCGATCGTCCGCTGATCAAGTCGGACGGTTCGTACACTTATTTCGCATCCGACATCGCTAACCACCGCTACAAGTTCGAGCGCGGCTTCACCAATCTGATCGACGTGTTCGGTGCCGATCACGGCGGCTACATCAAGCGGATGCAGGCGGCGGTGAAGGCGGTGACCGCGGGCAAGGCTGCGCTCGACGTCAAGATCGTGCAGCTCGTCAAGCTGCTGCGCGACGGCGAGCCGGTGAAGATGTCGAAGCGTTCCGGCGAGTTCGTGACGCTGCGTGAGGTGGTCGACGAGGTCGGCTCCGACGCGGTGCGGTTCATGATGCTGTTCCGCAAGAACGACGCGGTGCTCGATTTCGACCTTGCCAAGGTGATCGAGCAGTCAAAGGACAATGCCGTCTTCTACGTCCAGTACGGCCACGCCCGGGGCCATTCGATCTTCCGCAATGCGCGGGAGGAGGCGGTTCCAGACCTGCCGGAGACCGACGAGGCGCGGCTGGCCTATCTGCGCAATGCCGCCGTCGAGCGGCTGACCGATCCGGCCGAACTCGATCTGCTCAAGCGTCTTGCGCTTTATCCACGGATGATTGAGGCGGCGGCCATTGCACATGAGCCGCACCGAATCGCTTTTTATCTCTATGATTTAGCCAGTGAATTTCATGCACTCTGGACCAAGGGGCGGGATTTGCCCTATTTACGCTTCATTATCAATAATGATGCAGAGATCACGAGGGCGCGACTGGCAATGGTTCAGGGCGTCGTCTCGGTTCTGGCATCGGGCTTAGCTGTTCTAGGCGTCCAAGCTCCAACCGAGATGCGGTAGGTAGGGGCATTTGGCCCTCACGAGTGGGGATTTGTGAGGGCATCTGGCAGGGGCCAATTCGTTCGGACCAGCAGCGCCGGCGATCCTGGCGCTGTCCCGGAGGGGATGCATCATCACAATGGCTGATCGATATCAGGACCGAAATTTTTCCGCCGACACGGCCCAGAGGGCCGAGGCCGATCCGCTCGCCGAACTGGCCCGGCTGATCGGCCAGACCGATCCGTTCGGCAGCGCCAACAAGCCGCCGCCACCGCATCCGCTGCAGTCGCGCGCCAACGTGCGACCACAGCAATATCAGCCGCAGGCGGACGACGAGGATGCGCCGCCCGCAGGCCCGCCGCCCTGGATGCAGCGCGCGCGGCAGGAGGCTGTCGTTCCGCCCCCTGTGCAGCTGGCACCCGTGCAGCAGCACGCCGAGTACGACGAGCCTGAGCAGGACGACCAGCCGAAGCCGGTCCATCCGTTGCACCGCTACACAGCTCAGCAGACGCAGCCCGCGCCTGCGCCGGTGGCGCAATATCGGCCAGTCGAGACCCCCCGGCAGCCCGAGACATTTGACGAAGAGCCGCACTATCAGGGCGCCGGTCAGAATGGCGATCCGTCGCGCTATGACGATGCGCTTTATGGCCAGCTGGAAGCCGGCCAACAGGATCTCCAGCGTGACCCGGCCTATCCGGACGATCCCTATGCCTATGAGGGCTACGAGGAAGAACCCGAGCCGCGCAAGCGGCGCAGCGGCCTGATCACGGTCGCAGCGGTGGTGGCGCTTGCGGTGGTCGGCACCGGCGCTGCGCTCGGCTATCGCAACTATGTCGGCTCGCCCCGCAGCGGTGAGCCGCCGATCATCAAGGCCGACAACACGCCGACCAAGGTGATCCCGGCCCAGGCCGATGCGCCGGCCAAGACGCCGGACCGCATGGCAACGGGGGACGGCACCGAGAAGATCGTCTCGCGCGAAGAAGCCCCTGTCGATGTCAACTCGAAGACCGCCGGACCGCGCGTCGTGTTTCCGCCGCTGAACGCCAATGCGAATCCGCCGCCGGCGGCGAGCGTGCAGACGACGCCGCCCGCGCCGGCCCCGGTCAATGCGAACGGCACCTTGCCGAACAACGAGCCGCGCAAGATCCGCACCCTCGCGGTCAAGGGCGATGGACCTGATGGCACGCAGGCCACGGCGGCCGTGCCGGCCAAGCCTCCGGCGGCTGCGAAGCCCCCGGTGTCACGCGGCAACCCGGCTGCGGCCAATGCCAGCGTGAACGCGCCGATGTCGCTGGCACCCGGTCAGGCTGAGGCGGCGCCTACCGCGCCTCCGACCCGGGTGGCATCGACCTCGACGGCCTCGGTCGGCGGTGGTGGTGGATATCTGGTTCAGGTGTCGTCGCAGAAGAACGAGGCCGACGCGCAGTCTTCGTACCGGACGCTGCAGGGCAAATATCGCAGCGTGCTCGGTTCGCAGCCTTTGGTGGTGAAACGCGTCGATCTCGGCGAGAAGGGCGTCTATTACCGCGCCTTCGCTGGCCCGTTTGCCTCCTCGGAGGAGGCGAGCCAGGTGTGCAAGAGCCTGATGTCGGCTGGTGGGCCGCAGTGCCTCATCCAAAGAAATTAAAGTCCGTTTCCTTGACCCGTGAGCTGCATACGGCCTAATCGGCCGAATGACGAACCGCGCATTCATCACGGGCGTATCCGGGCTGACCCTCAATGACGCTGAACGCGAATTCATTCGCGCCGAGCGGCCATGGGGCTTCATCCTGTTCAAGCGCAACATCGAGAGTCCTGCCCAAGTGGCCGCTCTTGTTGCGGAACTCAGGTCTGCAGGCGGTGAGGCCGATGCTCCGGTCCTGATCGACCAGGAAGGCGGCCGGGTACAGCGGCTCGGCCCGCCGCATTGGCCGGTCTATCCGCCCGGCGCGAGCTTCTCGGCGCTCTACGACATCGACCCGAAGCTCGGCCTTGCGGCGGCCAGGCTCAGCTCACGGCTGATCGCAGCCGACCTGATCGACCTCGGAATCACCGTCGATTGCCTGCCTTTGGCCGACGTTCCCGTGGCCGGGGCGGACGCGGTGATCGGCAACCGGGCCTATGGAACCGAGCCCGGCAAGGTTGCGGCCATCGCTCGTGCCGTCACGGAAGGGTTGGAACAGGGCGGTGTGCTGCCGGTTCTCAAGCATATTCCCGGCCATGGCAGGGCCACGGCGGACAGCCATTTCCGGCTTCCGACGGTCGATACCGCCAAAGGTGAGCTGGAACGGAGCGATTTTGCCGCGTTCCAGCCGCTTGCGGACCTGCCGATGGCCATGACTGCACATGTTGTGTTTAGCGCGCTCGACCCCGCCCAACCGGCGACGACTTCTGCGACAATCATCGAACAGGTGATTCGCGGCCTGATCGGGTTCCAGGGTTTGTTGATGAGTGATGACGTGTCGATGAATGCGCTGGCCGGATCAATTGCCGAGCGGACCCGCGCCAGCGTCAGCGCCGGTTGCGACGTGGTTTTGCACTGCAACGGCAATATCGACGAGATGCGCGAAGTGGCGCGGGAGTCGCCGGAACTCACCGGCAAGGCGCTTGAGCGCGCCGAGGCGACGCTCGCGGCGCGGAAGCAGCCTCAGCCGCTCGACCGGCAGGCGGCACGGGCTGAACTGGATGCGTTGTTGGATCGGGTAGGGACGGCATGACCGCTGAAATTCTATCGTTTGAGACCGGGCGGCCGGCTGACCTCGCCGAGGGCGAACCGGCGTTGGTGGTCGATGTCGAGGGCTATGAGGGCCCGCTCGATCTGCTGTTGACGCTGGCGCGGCAGCAGAAGGTCGATTTGTCGAAGATTTCGATCCTTGCGCTTGCCGACCAGTACCTTTCGTTCATCGAGGCGGCGCGCAAGATCCGCCTCGAGCTCGCGGCCGACTATCTGGTGATGGCGGCCTGGCTTGCGTTCCTGAAGTCGCGGCTGTTGCTGCCCGAACCGCCGAGCGCGGAGGGGCCGAGCGCCGAGGAAATGGCGACCGCGCTCGCCAACCGGCTGCGCCGGCTGGAGGCGATCCGCGAGGCGGCAAACCGGCTGATGAACCGGCCGCAGTTCCAGCGCGATATCTTTCCGCGCGGCAATCCGGAATCGATCGCCGAGATCAAGCATCCCAAGTTCACCGCGACGCTCTACGACCTGCTGTCGGCCTATGCCACGCAGCGCGCGTCGCGCGTGCTGACTTCGGTGCATCTGGCCAAGCGGACGGTGTGGTCGCTCGCCGAAGCGCGCGCCTCGCTGGAACGGCTGGTCGGCCTCGCTGAGGACTGGAGCTGTCTCGACGAGTATCTGATGAACTACGTCGCCGATCCCAAGCAGAGAGCGACGGTGTTCGCATCGAGCTTCGCTGCCGCCCTCGAGTTGGTTCGCGAGGGCGAGATGGAGATCAACCAGAAGCAGGCGTTCGCGCCGATCTATTTCCGAAAGCGTCCAGCGCAAGCCGCAATGGCCGCGCCGGACCTGTCGGTTGAGTAAGTGGAAGAAGGAGAGCAGGCCCATGGCAAGCTTGGCGGAAGTGCGCAGAGAAGAGCCCGAGGAGGAGGTTTCTCCTATGGATCCGGTGGCGCGTCCTGAGGAATTGCGGCTCCTGGAAGCCCTGTTGTTCGCATCGGCCGAGCCGATCGATCAGGCGACGCTCGCAAAGCGGATGCCCGACGGCGTCGATATCAAGGTGGCGCTCGCACAGTTGCAGGCGGAATATGCGCCGCGCGGCGTCAATCTGGTTCGTGTCGCCAACAAGTGGACGTTCCGCACCGCCGGCGATCTGTCGTGGCTGATGACGCGCGAGAGCACCGAGACCCGCAAGCTGTCGCGTGCAGCGATCGAGGTGCTGGCAATCGTCGCCTATCACCAGCCGGTGACCCGCGCCGAGATCGAAGAGATTCGCGGCGTGGTGACGTCGAAGGGAACCATCGACGTGCTGCTGGAGACCGGCTGGATCCGCCCGCGCGGCCGCCGCAAGACGCCGGGCCGTCCGCTGACCTTTGGAACCACGGACGGATTCCTGTCGCAGTTCAGCCTGGAAGCGCTCGGCGATCTGCCGGGGCTCGAGGAGCTGAAGGGCACCGGTCTGCTCGACTCGCGCCTGCCGACCGGCTTCTCCGTTCCGTCGCCCTCGGACGACGCGACGCTGCGGGAAGACGAGGAGCCGCTTGAGCCGGGCGATACGCTGGAGCTGCTGCTGGCGCCGGCCGTCGAGCCGGAGGCCGAGGAACCGAAGACTGCAACCGAAGCGTCGGCTGAGGCTGAAATGACGGTCGAGGCCGAAATCGAGATCGAAGCGGACGTTGCCGACGAATCGGAAGCGGCCGAAGCCGACGCCGACGAACCGGATTCCCGCGGCGACGAGCGCGGCGAGGCCGACCCCGAGGACAGGGGCGAATAGCGGCCAAATATTCCCGGTTAAGGCTAGCAATATTACGTAGCCGCGACAGCGATTTGCCGCGGCCGAGGTCCTTGTTTTTGACACCCCGCGGGCCTACCTTCCGGCAAAGTTCAGGCCGGCCCGCCGGCCATTTCTGGAGGGTTGCAGGATGGGTTCACTCAGCATTTGGCACTGGATCGTCGTGATCGCAGTGGTCCTGCTGCTGTTCGGGCGCGGCAAGATCTCGGACCTGATGGGTGACGTCGCCCAGGGGATCAAGGCCTTCAAGAAGGGCATGCAGGACGACGACAAGGTCGCCGAGAAGACCGAGCCCACCAAGTCGATCGATCACAATGCGGCGCCGTCAGCCGCGCGCCAGGATGTCGGCAGCAAGGCCGTCTGACGCGCCTGTACCGACACATATTTCGACGTTTATCTTTGCGCGAAACGGTGACGCCGTCGCTCGGAAGCGCTATTGACGCCGATTGAGAAAAGGCGCCGGCGGCCCCAAATCCTGTTAGGACCGATGGGGCCGATCGCGGCGCGCTAGGCGGAAGAATTCATGTTCGATATCGGGTGGAGTGAACTGGTCGTCATCGCGGTCGTCGCGCTGATTGCCATCGGCCCGAAAGAACTGCCGGGCGTGCTGCGCATGGTCGGGCAATGGATGGGCAAGGCCCGCAAGATGGCCTCGGAATTCCAGGGCCAGTTCCAGGAAGCCATGCGCGAGGCCGAGATGGCCGACATCAAGAAGAGCTTTGACGAGGTCAGGGAAGCCGCAACCGGCATCACCAGCGGCAACATCATGACCTCGCTGCAGAAGGACGTCAGCGACGCGCTGCAGATCGACAAGCCCGTCGATGCGCAGGTCGCCTCCGCGATTGATGCACCCGTGACGTCAAGCGACGCACCGGTCACGCCAACAACACCCGCAGCGCCGACGCCGGAGACTTTCGTCGAGGCTGAGACGCACGCTGCCACAACTGAGCCGCTTGCGATCACCAGCGAGGTGAAGCCCGAGCCGGCACCGTCGCAGGATGTGACGCCGGCGGAGCCTGAGGTGCTCAAGGACGCGAGGGCGTCATGAGCGCAGAAGATATCGAGGCCAGCAAGGCCCCCTTGATGGATCATTTGATCGAGCTGCGCTCGCGGCTGATCAAGGCGCTGCTCGGCTTCGGTGTGGCCTTTATCATCTGCTTCTTCTTTGCCAAGCAGATCTACAACGTGCTGGTCTGGCCGTTCGTGCTGGTGGCGGGGCCTGAGAATTCGAAATTCATCTACACGCAGCTGCTGGAATATTTCATCACCCAGTTGAAGCTCGCGATGTTCGGCGCCGCCTTCATCTCGTTCCCGATCGTTGCCGGACAGATCTACATGTTCGTGGCGCCCGGCCTCTACAGGCACGAGCGCAACGCCTTCCTGCCGTATCTGATCGCGACCCCGGTGTTCTTCGTGATGGGCGCGATGTTGGTCTATTTCGTCGTGCTGCCGATGCTGGTGCGGTTCTCGCTCGGCATGCAGCAGGCCGGCAGCGCGGAGACCGCGCAGATCCAGCTGCTGCCCAAGGTCGGCGAGTATCTGTCGCTGATGATGTCGCTGATCTTCGCCTTCGGCATCGCTTTCCAGCTGCCGGTGATCCTGACGCTCTTGGGCCGCATCGGCATCGTCACCTCGAAGATGCTGAGAGAGAAGCGGCGCTACTTCATCGTGATCGCCTTCATCATCGCCGCGGTGCTGACGCCGCCGGACGTGCTGAGTCAGGCCTCGCTCGCGATCCCGCTGCTCGCGCTCTATGAGGGCGCCATCATCGCGGTCCGGATCGTGGAGAAGAAGGCCACCACCAAGGCAGCCTCGTCCAGCGTCCCGCCGGCGGCCAATCCGGCCGAGTAGGGCCCGTCTCCCCCGAAACAGGTGTCATACCCCGCGAAAGCGGGGTATCCAGTACGCCGCGGCCCCTCCGTCACGGACGGACGTCTCTGGAATACTGGATCACCCGCTTTCGCTGATAATGACGGTCGTGGTAGTGGAAACATGCAACGCAAGCGTTGACGTACGACGTTATCTGCAAGCCCGCCATCAGGACTACCATGCACGACATCAAAGCGATCCGCGACAACCCGACAGCCTTCGACGCCGGCCTGAAGCGCCGCGGACTTGGGGCGCTGTCGCCGTCGCTGCTGGCGATCGACGAGAAGCGCCGTGCCGCGATCCTGGCGTCCGAGCAGGCTCAGGCGCGGCGCAATGCGGCCTCGAAAGAGATCGGCGACGCCAAGAAGGCGAAGGACGAGGCGCGTGCGGCCAAGCTGATGGCCGAAGTCGCGGAGCTCAAGACCACGATGCCGGAGCTCGAGCTGGCGGCGAAATCGTTCGACGACGAGCTGACGAAGGAGCTGTCGTCGATTCCCAATTTGCCGCTCGACGAGGTGCCGGACGGCACCGACGAGCACGGCAACGTCCAACACCACGTGTTCGGCAAGAAGCGCGACTACGGCTTCGCGCCGAAGCTGCATGACGATCTCGGCACCGCGCTCGGCGACATGGATTTCGAGGCGGCGGCGAAACTGTCCGGCGCGCGCTTCGTCGTGCTGAAGAGGGGGCTGGCGCGGCTCGAGCGTGCGATCGGGCAGTTCATGCTCGATCTGCACACGGGAGAGCATGGCTACACCGAAATCAATCCGCCGCTGCTGGTGCGCGACGCCGTGATGTTCGGCACCGGGCAATTGCCGAAATTCGAGGACGACCAGTTCTGGGCGATCAAGGGTGAATTGCTCGCGACGCCGAATGCCGATTTGCGCAGCGAGCGCCTCGGACTGATTCCGACCGCCGAAGTCTCATTGACCAACCTCGCGCGCGAATCCATCCTCGATGAAAAAGAGTTGCCGATGCGGCTCACCGCGCTGACGCCGTGTTTCCGCGCCGAAGCCGGCGCGGCGGGACGCGACACGCGCGGCATGATCCGCCAGCACCAATTCACAAAGGTCGAGCTGGTGTCGATCACGACGCCCGAGGCCAGCAAGGACGAGCTCGAGCGCATGCTGTCCTGCGCCGAGCAGGTTCTGCAGAAACTCGACCTGCATTATCGCGTGATGACGCTGTGCGCCGGCGACATGGGTTTCTCCGCGCAGAAGACCTACGACATCGAGGTCTGGATGCCCGGGCAGGGCGACGGCGGCGCCTATCGCGAGATCTCGAGCTGCTCGGTGTGCGGCGATTTCCAGGCTCGCCGCATGGACGCGCGCTATCGCGGCCCCGACGGCAAGCCGCGCTTCGTGCATACGCTGAACGGCTCCGGCACGGCGGTCGGGCGCGCCCTGATCGCGGTGATGGAGACCTATCAGCAGCAGGACGGTTCGATCGCGGTGCCCGATGTGCTGCAGCCCTATATGGGCGGGCTCAAGGTCATCGAGCACGGCATGTGAGGCGAGGGCCAGTGTGATGCCGCTCCACCGTGACATCCACTGGCTTGGTCGACAATGGGCCGTCACGGGCCATGGTCTGCAGCTGATCAATCAGAAGCAGATGGGCTATTATGACATCGAGGCCGCGCGCCTGTGGGAGGCGCGCGTGACCGAGGTGCAATCGAAGGCCTGGATCGACCGGCCTGACTTCGACAACGCGCTGGAGCTCGCACGCGCCAGGTTCGCCCACCTGGCGCCGGCCGATTTTTCGCCATCAGCGGCGATTGCGCCACCGCCGCCACCGGTCCGGACGCCGCCGCCGGCCGCGCCGCGTGCTCCGCTTGAACCGTCATCGGTGCCCTCGATCGAGGAGCTGCTGGCCAGGCTGAAATCAAGATCGGCTGCACCAGCGCCGGTCGCAAAACCGGCCGAGGCACCCGCACCGGCTCCGCCCGAACCCGAACCGCCCGAACCCGAAACGCCTCGGATTGAGCTTCGCCAGGTTGAAGCGAGCAAGTCAGAGCCTGCCAAATCAGAGCCTCCCAAATCCGAGCTTCCCAAGCCAGAGCTTCCCAAGCTCGTGCTTCGCCGAACTGCGCCCCCGGAGCCACCCGGGCCTGCCCGGACGCTTGAACCTCCGCAGGCTCTGCCTGCCGAACCCGTGGTTCTCAAGCCCGAGCCTCCCAGACCTGCGCCCGGCAAGTCCGAAGCTGGCAAGTCCGAAGCTAGTAGGTCCGAGCTTCTGAAATCGGAGCCTCCGAGCGCTCCCAAGCCGGAGCCTCGCCAAACAGCGCCGGTCGCCCCTGGGCAGCCCAGCTCCGAAGCACCTGGGGTTGAACCTGCCATAGCTCAAGTCGCCAAGCCCGAGCTCGACGAGCCTGCGTCTGCCGAACGCGAGGGCCCGAAGCCTGAGTATCCGAAGCCAGAGCATCTCAAGTCTGAGCCTCTCAACGCCGAAACTGCCAAGCCCGACGTGCGCCGGCCCGTGGTCGTGCGGCCGCGAGCCAAACCTGCTTGGCCGGCGTTCGACGGCAAGATCGCCGCGACCGGCAGATTTGTGCGTCCCTGGCGGGTGACGTCGGCGCAATGGCACGGGCCTTCGGCGGGTTTGCCTCCGCGGCCCTAGCCGGTTAAGACGGCAATTAACTCAAGGAACTGCAACTCAGGAAACTGCAACTCAAGAAACCCGCGTCGAATCGGAACAAAGGGCACTTTGACGGATGCGAATTCTCTGCACCAATGACGACGGCATCCACGCTCCCGGCCTGCAGGTCGTCGAGCAGATCGCGCGCTCCTTGTCCGATGACGTCTGGATCGTTGCCCCCGAGCTCGATCAGTCCGGCGTCTCGCATTCGCTGTCGCTCAACGATCCGCTGCGGCTGCGCGAAGTCAGCCCGCGTCACTTCGCGGTGCGCGGCACGCCGACCGATTGCGTCATCATGGGCGCGCGCCACATTCTCGGTGACAAGCTGCCCGATCTCGTGCTGAGCGGCGTCAACAAGGGCCGCAACGTCGCCGAGGACGTGGTCTATTCCGGCACCATCGCCGGCGCACTGGAAGGCACCATCCTGGGCTTTCCGTCATTCGCGTTGTCGCAGGAGTTTTCGATCGAGACGCGCAACGCGCCGCTGTGGGAGACCGCGCTGAAATTCGGACCCGACATCATCCGCAACGTCATCGCCGCAGGCGTTCCCAGGAACACCGTCGTCAACGTCAACTTCCCGTCCTGCATGCCCGATGACGTCAAGGGCATCAGGATCACACGGCAGGGCAAGCGCAATCAGGGGTTCCTGAAGATCGATCGCCGTCACGACGGACGCGGCAATCCGTATTTCTGGATCGGCTTCGAGCGCGCGGCGATGATGGATACGCCGGCCGAAGGCACCGATCTCGCCGCGCTTGCGGCGCGCTACGTCTCGGTGACGCCGCTGCGGCTCGACCGCACCGATGAAGCATTTTCGGAAACGCTGGCCGCGACGCTGAAGTAACTTTTTTAGCCCGGATGAGCGAAGCGATGTCCGGGACGGTCTGAGCAATGAATCCCGGATGTCCCGGAGCCTGTCATTGGTCGCGCGTTCGCGCGACCCGTTGGCTCATCCGGCTACGCAGTGACGTGCCCCTTAGACCGGCGCGCTCTTCATCGCGCTTGATATCACCTGGGCCAGCGTTTCCAGCTGGAAGGGCTTTTGCAGCGCCGGCCGGTCGCGATACTCCGGAGGCAGGCCGGACGAGCCGTAGCCGGTCGCGAAGATGAAGGGGCGGTTGCGGGCGTTGATCAGCTCGGCGACCGGGGTGATCACCTTGCCATTGACGTTGACGTCGAGGATCGCGAGGTCGAATTCGGTGGATTGCGCAAGCCTGACCGCCTCGCCGATTTCGCCGGCCTCGGCCGCGACCGTGTGGCCGAGCTCCTCCAGCATGTCGGCGACCATCATCCGGATCATGACCTCGTCCTCCACGAGGAAAACTGAACAGCCCGCCGGCCGTATCGCTGTCATGATGGAATCCTTGCTCGTCCCTGAAATAGGCTCGCAAATAACATTACAGCGCGCAACGCAAACGTTTGGGATTTGGTCGTTTTCCAGCGCCGACCGCCGTTCGTCGCATCGCCCCGCTGAGGCTTTACCCGGCAGTCAGCGAGGTGTGGCGATACGGCCAGATATCCCGGTCGGCGGCAGCTGGGCGTTAACCGCGCGGCGTTGCCGATTATATGGGATGGTGCCAACGCCAAATCAGGGTGCTGGTTCCTGACGGGGAACAAAACGCAACGGGAAATTTTTCCTTAACGCGGTATTTCGGATTTCAATGGCATCAAGCAGAGCAAGATTCCGCGCTGCTGCCCAGAGACGCTGACGACCATGGCCGTGAAGTCAGATCCGACCGAGAAGATGATGTTTCAGCTCACCCTGCGGCGGCGCGGCGTGAGCGATCAGGCGGTGCTCCGCACCATGGAGGAGGTGCCGCGCGAGCTGTTCGTCGATCCGCGCGATCGCAGCGAGGCCTATCGCGACAGCGCGCTCGCGATCGCCTGCGGGCAGACCATCAGCCAGCCCTTCGTCGTGGCCTACATGACCGAGCAGCTGCAGCTGCAGAAGGACCACCGCGTGCTCGAGATCGGCACCGGCTCGGGCTACCAGGCGGCCGTGCTGTCCCGGCTGTGCAAGCAGGTGCTGACCATCGAGCGCTACCGGACGCTGGCCGACGGCGCCCGCAAGCGCCTCGAAAATCTCGGCTATTACAACATCGAGGTGCTGCTCGGGGACGGCTTCGACGTCCCGGCGGGAGCAGGTGATTTCGACCGCATCATCGTCACCGCGGCGATGGAGCAGATCCCGGAGAAGCTCTTGGAGCGGCTCGAGCCGGGTGGCGTCCTGATCGCCCCGGTCGGGCCCCATCAGGGCACCCAGACCCTGGTCCGCGTGGTGCGGACGGAGAACGGCTTCGACCGCAAGGAGCTGGTCGACGTCCGCTTTGTGCCGGCGCTGCCGGGAATCGCGCGCGAATTGTAAATTCCGCGATTTGCCGCTTGGTGCCAACGCCTTATTCGCAGGGTTAAGCGGTTATTTACTCGGTACGTGTTTACTCAAAACAGTCTTTTGTTGCGTACGAGTGAGTAACCATGTCTGGGGTTGTCGAGTTGCTTCGCTCGCGTCGCGTGCCGCAGGTTGCGGTGCTGACGCTGATGTCTATGGCTTTTGCCGGTTGCAGCGCCGACATGTCGTCGCGCTTCTCGCAAAACTCCTACTCGCAAAATCCGTTTGCGCTTGATCCGCAGCCGACCGGCACCGTGCAGCAGCAGGCACAGCCGCCGCGCGAGCTGCCGCAATACGAACGGCCGCGCACCCAACCGCAGTATTCCCAGTATCAGTCACAGCCATTGCCGCCGCCGGTTGCGGCGCCGCAATCCTATCCGGTCGCCGGCGCTGGCGTCTCCGGCGGAGGGCGCGGGCTTTCGTCCTACACCCCGCCGCCCGCGCGCCCGCAGATCGAAGCCACCGGCACCGTTCCGCGTTCGGTCGCCGCGGCGCATGCCGGGCATAACGGCACCACCATCATCGTCGGCACCAGCGATACGCTGGACGTGCTGGCGCGCCGCTACAACGTCTCGTCGGCCGAGATCCTGCGCGCCAACGGTTACAAGGGACCGCGCGCGCTGTCGCCTGGCCAGCAGCTGATCATTCCGCGCCCGACGGCGTCAGCCGCGGCACCCGCGATGGCGGCGCCGGCCGCGCGTCCTGTTGCCGTGGCAGCCGCGCCTGCCGGCATCCACTATGTCAATCGCGGCGACACGCTGCACAGCATCGCGCGCCAGCACCACATCCCGGTCGCCGAGCTTGCCCGCGCCAATAATCTCGATCAGTCGGCGCGGCTCAGCCTCGGCATGAAGATCGTCGTGCCCGGCGCCAAGACTGCGATGGCGGCTCCCGCGCCCGTTGCGCAAGCTGTTGCTGCTGCGCCCGTCGCAGCGGCCCCGGTGCCGGCCCTGGCAGCTCCGAAGGTCGTCGCCACCGCGCTGCCGCAGCAGAGTGCGCGGCTGGTTCAGCCGACCGCGACTGTCGAACAGCCCGTTGCTGCCGCAGAAGCGCCCGCAGCCACCAAGTCGAGCGAAGCCACCGGCGCATTGCCGACCTTCCGCTGGCCGGTGCGCGGCAAGGTCATCACCGCCTATGGCTCGAAGACCAACGGCAAGGTCAATGACGGCATCAATGTCGCTGTGCCCGAAGGCACGCCGGTGAAGGCGGCGGAAGACGGCGTCGTCGCCTATTCGGGCAACGAGCTGAAGGGCTACGGCAATCTGGTGCTGGTCCGCCATTCCAACGGCTACGTCACCGCCTACGCCCATGCCAGCGAAATCCTGGTCAAGCGCGGCGATACCATCAAACGCGGCCAGGTGATCGCCAAATCCGGCCAGTCGGGTGAGGCGGGTTCGCCGCAGCTCCACTTCGAAATTCGCAAGGGATCGTCTCCGGTCGATCCGCTCCAGTTCCTCAACGGCGCATAAGTTACGCGCCGGGACTTCCAAGGGACTTCCAAGTCTCACAACAAAGAAAATGGGGGAAGCGCAAGCCTCCCCCGTTTTGTTTTGATCGTTGATGCGATTACTGGCCGGCGAGCCGCACGCCAAGCCGGCCCGCCAGTTCCTGGGTGTATTGCCAGGCGACGCGGCCGGAGCGCGATCCGCGGGTGGTCGACCATTCGAGCGCCTCGCGCTCGAGTTCGTCTTCGGCGATCTTGATGCCGTAATGATCGCAATAGCCCTTCACCATCGCGAGGTACTCGTCCTGGCTGCAGCGATGGAAGCCGAGCCAGAGGCCGAAACGGTCAGACAGCGAGACCTTTTCCTCGACCGCTTCGCCCGGATTGATCGCGGTCGAGCGCTCGTTCTCGATCATCTCGCGCGCCAGGAGATGCCGCCGGTTCGAGGTCGCATAGAGGATGACGTTGTCGGGGCGCCCCTCGATACCGCCTTCGAGCACCGCCTTCAGCGATTTGTAGGAAGCGTCGTTGCCGTCGAAGGAGAGGTCGTCGCAGAACACGATGAAGCGGAATGACGAGCTGCGCAGCAGCTCCATCAGGCCGGGCAGGCTCTCGATGTCTTCGCGGTGAATCTCGATCAGCTTGAGCCGGTCGGCCGGCTTGCGGTCGACATTGATGCTGGCATGGGTGGCCTTCACCAGGGACGACTTGCCCATGCCGCGGGCGCCCCACAGCAGCGCATTGTTGGCGGGCAGTCCGTTGGCGAAACGCTCGGTGTTCTCCATCAGGATATCGCGCATCCGGTCGACGCCCTTGAGCAGGCCGATCTCGACGCGGCTGACGCGTGGCACCGGGGCCAGGCGCCCATCCGGGTGCCAGACAAAGGCGTCCGCGGCACCGAACGACTCGGCCGGATCGGCGGCCGGGGAGGCAGCCGAAAGCCGGCTCGCAATGGTCTCCAGGGCGTTCGCGATCCGCTCGGCGGTCGCGCCGTCGAGCGGCGTTTCCGGGCGTTTTGTCGCGGCTCTCGCCGCGCGTTTGCTGGCGGTTTTGGGGGCGGTTTTACTGGTGGTTTTTTTGGCTTTTTTCGGCATTTGTCCAGTTCCTGACGGCGCAGCCTTATCGGGCTGGCGGCGGTCCCGCAAGCGCCCTAAATGAAGGTCCGTTAACGTTGCAATTGGGACCGCGGCCGCTATAGTCCGCGCGAATTTGTCCGGACCGCCATACCGCCCCGAATCCGAGGGCGCTGCCGGTTCTTTCCCGTCTTATCCGAGGATCGTCCGAATGCTGATTACTCCTGCGTTTGCTCAGGCTGGAGCTGGCACTGATACCAACAGCATGTTGATGTCGCTGCTGCCATTCGCGCTGATCTTCGTCATCATGTACTTCCTGATTCTGCGCCCGCAGCAGAAGAAGGTGCGCGATCACGCAGACCTCGTGAAGAACATCCGCCGCGGCGACACCGTGGTGACCTCGGGCGGCCTCGTCGGCAAGGTGACCAAGGTGGTCGACGACGACCAGATCGAGTTCGAGATTTCGGACGGCGTTCGCGTGCGGCAGATGCGCCAGATGATCTCGGGCGTGCGGACCAAGGGTGAGCCGGCGAAGGGCGACGCCAAGGACGAGGCGTCCGCGAGCTGATCGCCGCGGAGCCTTTTGCCGAATCTGACAGGTCAATTCGATGTTGTATTTCACGCGGTGGCGAGCGCTGGGGATCATCCTGACAGCGCTGGTGGTCTGCCTGTGCGCCGTGCCCAATTTCTTTCCCGAGGCGCAGGTCAAGACCTGGCCGGCCTGGGCGCAGCGGCGTCTCGTACTCGGCCTCGACCTGCAGGGCGGCTCGTATCTGCTACTCGAGGTCGACGCCAACTACGTGAAGAAGGAAAAGCTCGAGCAGGTTCGCGACGATGCCCGGAAGGCGCTGCGTGACGCCCGGATCAGTTTCACCGGGGGCGTGCAGATCCGCAACGACGGCGTCGAGGCTAAGATCGCGAAGGAGGCCGACGTTCCAGCGGCGTTGGCGAAACTTCGCGAGGTCGCGCAGCCGATCGGCGGCCTGCTTGGCTCCAGCGGCCAGCGCGACGTCGACGTGACCGATGCGGGCGGCGGCTTGATCCGTCTGACCGTGTCGCAGCCCGCGATGATCGAGCGGATGCGCAAGACCATCGAGCAGTCGATCCAGATCGTCGAACGCCGCGTCAACGAGCTCGGCACGGTCGAGCCTGTAATCCAGCGTCAAGGCACCGACCGCATTCTGGTGCAGGTGCCGGGTCTGCAGGACCCGACGCGGCTGAAGAAGCTGCTCGGCGAAACCGCCAAGATGGATTTCCGGATGGTCGACACGTCGGTGTCGCCCGATCAGGCCCAGCAGGGCCGGGTGCCGCCGGACTCCGAACTGTTGATGAGCGCGTCGCCGCCGCCGGTTCCGTATGTCGTCAAGAAGCAGGTTCTTGTTTCCGGTGGCGAGCTCTCCGACGCCCAGCCCGGCTTCGACCAGCGCACCGGCGAGGCGATCGTCAGCTTCAAGTTCAATACGTCGGGCGCCCGCAAATTCGCTCAGGCGACCGCCGATAACGTCGGGCAGCCGTTTGCGATCGTGCTCGACAACAAGGTGATCTCGGCACCCGTGATTCGCGAGCCGATCACCGGCGGACAGGGCCAGATCTCCGGCAGCTTCAACGTGCAGTCGGCCAACGATCTGGCGATCCTGATGCGCGCCGGCGCGCTACCGGCGCCGCTGACCGTGGTCGAGGAGCGCACCGTCGGTCCCGGCCTCGGGCAGGACTCGATCGAGAAGGGCGAGCTCGCGGCCTATGTCGGCTCGATCCTGGTCATCGTGTTCATGCTGCTCACCTATCGGCTGTTCGGGGTGTTCGCCAACATTGCCGTGGCCATCAACGTCGCCATGATCTTCGGGCTGCTGTCGCTGCTCAACGCCACGCTGACCTTGCCCGGCATCGCCGGCATCGTGCTGACCGTCGGCATCGCGGTCGACTCCAACGTGCTGATCTATGAGCGCATCCGCGAGGAATTGCGCGGCGGCCGCAACGCGATCTCGGCAATCGACGCCGGCTTCAAGCGGGCGCTGGCGACCATCCTCGACTCAAATATCACCACCTTCATCGCTGCCGCCGTGCTGTTCTACATCGGCACCGGACCGGTGCGCGGCTTTGCCGTGACGCTCGGCATCGGCATCATCACCACGGTGTTCACCGCCTTTACCCTGACGCGCCTGATCGTCGCCGGGTGGGTGCGGTGGAAGCGGCCGCAAACCGTGCCGATCTGAGAGGCCTGTTGTGACTCATATCGTTCTCATTGGCCTTGGCATCCTGATCGCCGTGCTGACCGTGGTCGCGGTGCTCGGCCTGCTGCCGGCGCTGCGTATCGTGCCCGACGATACGCATTTCGATTTCACGCGCTTCCGTCGCATCAGCTTCCCGATCTCGGCGCTGCTCTCGATCCTCGCCATCACCCTGTTCTTCACCCACGGCCTGAACTTCGGCATCGACTTCAAGGGCGGCACACTGCTGGAAGTACGGGCCAAGTCCGGCACCGCCGACATCGCCGGGATGCGCACGACCTTGAACGGTCTTGGTCTCGGCGAGGTGCAGTTGCAGCAGTTCGGAGGTCCGGCCGAAGTCCTGATCCGTGTCGCCGAGCAGCCCGGCGGCGATAAGGCGCAACAGGATGCGGTGACGAAGGTGCGGGGCGCGCTTGGCGAATCCGTCGAATACCGGCGGGTCGAAGTGGTAGGACCGCGGGTCTCAGGCGAATTGCTGGCGTTCGGCATGCTCGGCCTGATGCTCGCGATCGTCGGCATCCTGATCTATCTCTGGTTCCGGTTCGAGTGGCAGTTCGCGCTCGGCGCCATGATCGCCAACGTCCACGATATCGTGCTGACGATCGGTTTCATGTCGATCACTCAGGTCGATTTCGATCTCACCAGTATCGCGGCGCTGCTGACAATTCTCGGTTATTCGCTCAACGATACCGTCGTCATCTACGATCGTATCCGCGAGATGCTGCGACGTTACAAGAAGATGCCGATGCCGCAGCTCCTCAACGAATCGATCAACTCGACGCTGTCGCGCTCGATCATCACCCACGTCACCGTGACCCTGGCGCTGCTCGCGCTGCTGCTGTTCGGCGGCCAGGCGATTCACAGCTTCACTGCGGTGATGATGTTCGGCGTCGTGCTGGTCGGCACCTACACCTCGATCTTCATCGCGGCGCCAATCCTGATCTATCTTGGTGTTCACACCACGCGGGGCGAGGCGCAGGATGCGCCGGCCAAGAAGCCGGACGCGGCGGCAGCCAAGAAGTAGCCGGTCATGAACAACTCCTCGGACGCTCCCCATCTTCCGAGGTCGGCGCCGATCGAGGCTTACGGCAAGGGCGGCTTCGCGTTCGCCGATATGTCGCACCGCGGCTCGCTGCTGTGCCTGCCTGACGCGATCTGGGCCTGGCCGGTGACCAGGCCGCAGGAGATCGACGAATATTCGCTGCAGAAGGTGTTCGCATCAGCCAATGCGATCGACACGCTGATCGTCGGCACCGGCACCGAGGTCTGGGTACCGCCAAAGGGCCTGCGCGAGGCCCTGCGCGCGGTGCGGGTGGTGCTCGACCCGATGCAGACGGGGCCTGCGATCCGCACCTACAACATCATGCTGGGCGAGCGGCGCCGCGTCGCGGCGGCGCTGATCGCGGTGCCATGAGCGCGGCGGAGGCGCCAAAGGACGGCGCGGCCTTCTGCGCCGATCTGGTGCGCACCCATGACTTCGTGCGCTACGCGTCGACCCTGTTCATGCCGGGTCCGGAACGCCGGGCGCTGCTTGCGCTCTACGCCTTCAACATCGAGGTCTCGCGCGTGCAAGAGCAGGTCAGCCAGCCGCTGCCCGGCGAGATGCGGCTGCAATGGTGGACCGACATGCTGGCCGGGGCAGGGCATGGCGGTGTCGAAGGCAATCCGGTCGCAGCCGAACTGCTGCAGGCGATCCGCAATCATCGCCTGCCGGTCTCGCCGTTGTCGCAGCTGGTCGAGGAGCACCAGTTCGATCTATACAACGACCCGATGCCGTCGCTGGCCGCGCTCGAGGGCTATCTTGACGCTACGGCGTCTGCGCTGTTCTCGGAGGCCACGCGCATCGTGGCGCGGCCATCGGAGGCGATCGATCACCTGGCCCGTCATGCCGGCCTTGCCCAGGGCATGGCGCAGGTCATCGCGGCGCTGGGCCGCGACGCCTTGCGGCAACAGCTGTTTCTGCCGCTACCGCTGCTTCAGCAGCACGGCAGCAGCAAGGAAGAGGTGTTTCTCGGCAAGCCGACGCCGAACATCCGTGCGGCGATCGATCAGCTCGCGGACGAGGCGCAGGCCCATCTCAAGACCGCATTCGGGCTGCTTGCGGATGTCCCGTCGGGCGTGCGGCCGATCTTTCTGCCGCTCGCTCATGTCAGGCGCGAGCTGAACCGGGCGAAGAGGGCCGACAACGATCCGTTCCTGCCGCAGCCGGTCTCGCGCCTGCGCACGCTCTGGACCTTGTGGCGAGCTGCGCGCACCGAGGAATTCGGTCGCTAAAGCATCATCCCGAAAAGTGCGAAGCGGTTTTCGCTCGCGACAAACGCGAAGCGTTTGCGCGAAGATGATGCTCAACTCGGCTCTTTCGAGATGTGCTTGGTGAAGATCCGGATCGTTACGCCCTTGACCACCGGACCGCTGTCAAAGATGTCGGACGCGATCATCTCGATGGCGTCGCGCAGCGCAACGAATTGCGCCTGCCGGGCCAGGCTCGGTGTTCCGCGCGTGCCGGCCAGCTCGTCCATTGCGGCATCGCTGATCTGGCATTCAATTTCCTGATCGCCGTGCATCATGGTGAATCCGAACGCCAGGCGTTCGGAATTATATCCCCCGATACGGCCACGGGTGAGTGGCATTAAGCTTGTTCCTTGAGGCGCGCTAGCCCCGCAAGATTGGCGCGTCGAGCTGCGTTTGTCGAGAGTGTGCGCGCTAAAGCGCGATGCGATTGGGTTGGATCGTCGTCGCGCTTTAGCTTGTTGTTTGAGCATGATCTTTTCGGAAAACCGCTTCGCACTTTTCCGGATCATGCTTTAGCGCGCCGGCCGATCCATCTCGGCTACTTCAAAATTGAAGCGATCGCGCAGATTCTTGCGCTGCTCGAGGATGTCCTTGAGGAACTCGCGATCGGCATCGCTGCGCATCATCGGCTCGATCAGGTCGATCTGGTTCATGGCGACGAGCTGCAGGATTTCGGTGCGCGGCTTGCCGGCCGCATCGCGCGGCAGCGCATGCACGATCTGGATGTGTTCGGGCGGCTTGACGCCCTTGGCTGCAGCAAGCTCGCTGCGCAGCGTCCGTTCCAGCGCGGACTGGTCGGCCTCGACGAAGGCATAGAGCCCGACGCCGACGCGCCGGTCGGCAAAGGCGACGATCGCGGTGTCGCGCACATCAGGATTCCTGCGGATCAGATCGACCAGCACCGGGGCGTCGTTGACCAGCCGCCGGCCGCCGCCCTCGCGGTCGGTGAAATTGAAGATGCCGCGGGTCACAGCCTGATAGACCTTCTTGCCGGTCCTGAGCCAGATGCTGGCTACCGCCGACTTCTTGGCGAGCACCTTGCGCTCCTTCGGCGTCAACGCCTCCGGCGCGTAGCTGCGCTTGTGCTTCAAGAGATGCCGCAGATCCTCATAGGCCGCGATGCGGAACAGCCGGCTTCGGCTCTTGAAGCAGGCGGCGAGTTGGAAGTCGGTGAGGTAGGCGCGGCCGTCGCGGCCGACCAGCCAGTTCTGCTCCTTGGCGAGGTCGTTGTGGCAGATGCCGGCGCGATGCAGCTTGCGCAACGCGGCCTTGGCGGAGCGGAAATAAGCGACGTCGCCGTGCGGCTTCGCCAGATGCAGCGCCACGCCGTCGATGAAGCCGCGCACCAGCGCGCGCTTGCCGGCCCACAGCAACTTGGGGCCGACGTCGAGGTCGCACGCCAGCGTCAGCGCGCGGCGTTCGCGCGAGAACAGATGCAGCGCCACGAGGAACGACCAGAACGGCACCTGATCGAGCCGGCGCAGCACGCCGTCGACCTCGCCGTCATCGGCGCGGAAGCGGCCGCGCTCGACGGTCGAGAACACATCGCGCTTGAGCAGGACACCCTGGCGCCATCGCGCCGACAGCGTCGCGTCGTCGTCTTTCGGCAAGCTCATGATGGTCAGGCCGCCGCTGCAATGCGCAGGTGCTCTGCGATCCAATGGTCGAGGTCGGCGAGCGCCCGCGCGCTGATCGCCTGCTTCTTGGCGACCGTCTTCTCGTTGCCGCGCAGTCGCGAGCCGTCCGGCTTCTTGGTCGGAGGACTGGCCAGCGGCGGGAACAGACCGAAATTGATATTCATCGGCTGGAACGAGCGCGGGCCGGATTCGATGGTTTCGATATGGCCGCCGGTGATGTGGCCGAGTAACGCGCCGAGTGCGGTCGTGGCCGGCGGCGGCGTCAGCGCGGCGCCGCGCATCTCGGCGGCGGCGCAGAGCCCGGCAATCAAGCCGACGCTGGCCGACTCGACGTAACCCTCGCAGCCCGTCATCTGCCCGGCGAAGCGCAGCCGCGGCTGCGCGCGCAGCCGCAATTGCCCGTCGAGCAACTTTGGCGAATTGAGGAAGGTGTTGCGATGCAGGCCGCCGAGGCGGGCGAACTCCGCCTGCTCGAGGCCCGGGATGGTGCGGAACACACGCTGCTGCGCGCCGTGCTTCAGCTTGGTCTGGAAGCCGACGATGTTGTAGAGCGTGCCGAGCTTGTTGTCCTGCCGCAGCTGGACGATCGCATAGGGCTTGACCGTCGGATTGTTCGGATTGGTCAATCCGACCGGCTTCATCGGCCCGTGGCGCAGCGTTTCGTGACCGCGTTCGGCCATCACCTCGACCGGCAGGCAGCCGTCGAAATAGGGCGTGTTGGTCTCCCAATCCTTGAAGTCGACCTTCTCGCCATCGAGCAGCGCCGCGACGAAGGCGTCATACTGCTCCTTGGTCATCGGACAGTTGATGTAGTCGGCGCCGGTGCCGCCCGGGCCGACCTTGTCGTAGCGCGACTGAAACCAGGCCACCGACATATCGATGGAATCCTTGTGCACGATCGGCGCGATCGCGTCGAAGAACGCGAGCGCGCTCTCGTCGGTCAGCTGCCTGATGGCGTCGGCGAGCGGCGCCGAGGTGAGGGGACCGGTGGCGATGATGACGTTGCTCCAGTCGGCCGGCGGCAGGCCGGCGACTTCCTCGCGGCTGATCTCGATCAGCGGATGTTCGTTCAGCGCCTTGGTAACGGCGGCGGAAAAGCCGTCGCGGTCGACCGCCAGCGCGCCGCCGGCGGGCACCTGGTTGGCGTCGGCCGAACGCATGATCAGCGAGCCCAGCCGCCGCATCTCGGCGTGCAGCAGCCCGACCGCGTTGTTGGCGGCATCGTCGGAGCGGAAGGAGTTCGAGCAGACCAGTTCGGCGCAGCCTTCGGTCCGGTGCGCCTCGGTCATCCGGTGCGGGCGCATTTCATGCAGGACGGCGCGGATGCCGGCATTGGCGACCTGCCAGGCGGCTTCCGAGCCGGCGAGCCCCGCGCCCACGATGTGCACGGGTTGGGAAGAGGATTGATGCGGTGTCATCGCGCAGCGTTAGCGCGTTTTGATTCCATATGCATCTGAAACCGCGCCAAAAACGATAACGCCCGCTGCAGGAGCGGGCGTTATCCGTTCATCAGATGGCTTGCGGCCGATTAGCCGTTGTAGGTACCGGCGGCAACGCGCGGAATGTCCGAGCGGTCGAGGCCGATATCGGCCAGTTCGCGATCGCTGAGCTGGGACAGTTCGCTGACATTGCGCTGATAATCCCGGAAAGCCTGGATCATGCGGATGAGCGAGAGCAACATGGTAGTCTCCTAGTAGTTCCGATTCAGCTTTTCAACGCCTCATCGTTGAAGTGAATATAGATGATATGGTGCAGCGCGGTAGTTCCAATGGTGCGATGCAGCTAAGCTCAAAACGCATGGCGGAGGTAAGCTTCGATTAACCGTTCCGGGTATCGCGGGCCGCTCTCCGGACGGACGTTCCCTAGGAGCTGTATCTCCCGGAGAAATATTCCTGAGATCAGTAGGTTAAGAGAATTTCAGCATATCTAAAGACTTTGCTTATGTGGTAATTAAGGACCGTTCAATCAACTTCTGGCGCACCCATTAGAGACGGATCACTTCGATGTGTTCCATGCGTGATTCGCATGCAGAATCGTGACGTAAGAATGATCACCAGTTCATTGTATTATCTCGACGGCGCTGAATGATTGCAGCGTCAATCGGTCGCATTGATTCGAGAGGTAATTCGATCCTGTGGCTGCCTCATATTTGGCTTTCGGTCGGCATGTTGCGCAGATCGACTTGCTGATTACCGGAAACGCGCTTCGGTTGAAGTGAACAGCTGCAGCAAAGCTAATGCGGCGGCGCTTCCTTACGGGCATGTAATCAAAACACTATGCAACGCATGCGCGATCCGCGCGCAACGCTCATCACATTTGGATCGCACGAAGTTCATTCTGAACGCTGCCGGGAACAGCGATAAATCGTTCTGCAGATTCCGCAATCACGCTGGTTTCTGTTCAAGAACAAAAGATGGAACATCTCATGATCAAGACATTGATCGCAGCAGCCACCGTAGCTGCCGTTGCTTACGCCGTCGCTCCCGCTCAGGCCGCGCATCATCATCATGCGGGCCTCGGCTGCAGCGGTGACAACCTCGGCAAGACCGAAGCGGCTGTCGAAGCTATGGCCGACAACGAGGTCAAATTCGCGGCGGAGAAGGAAGTCTCGCTCGCCCAGGACGCGATGCTGAACAACAAGTGGGGCGCTTGCGGCGCGCACCTCAGCAAGGCTGCAGAAGCCAGCATGGCGAAGTAAGCTTTTGATCATGGCGATAAGGGCCGATTGCCTGGGGCGATCGGCCTTTTTGATTCATCCGGGCAGGATCAGCGCTGATCGAACCAGCGCCGAAGTTCGGGCTTCTCGTCTTGGCGGTCGTCCTGGCTCGCCGCCACGCAAGCCGGTCCGAGCTCCAAAGCGCTAGGGCGCCTTGGCGAGTTGGGTCGCGAAGTAGCCGATCGTCCGAGCGTAAATCTCGCTCTTGTTCCACTGCTGGATCACCGCAAAATTCTCGCTGCCCGGCTCCCAGCCCTTGCCCTGCTTCCAGCCATGGCTCTTCAGGAAATTCGCCGTCGACGCCAGCACGTCGGGCACGTTGCGCAGGAGATCGCGCTTGCCGTTGCCGTCGAAGTCGACCGCGAACTTGATGTAGGACGACGGCATGAACTGGGTCTGGCCGAGCTCGCCAGCCCAGGCGCCGCGCATCTCCTGCGGCGCAAGATCGCCGCGCTCGACGATGCGCAACGCATCCATCAGCTCGGCCTTGAACATGTCGGAACGGCGGCAATCATAGGCGAGCGTCGCCAGCGAGCGCATGGTCGCAAACTTGCCGGTGTTGACGCCGAAATCGGTCTCCAGCCCCCAGATCGCGACCAGGATTTCGCCCGGCACGCCATAGGCCTCCTCGATTCGCGACAGCACCGAGCCGTAGCGCTTCATCATGTCGGAGCCGCGGTTGAGCCGGGGCGGCACCATGCGGCCGGAGAACTGCTCGAACGTCTGGCTGAACACCTGCTGCGAATGGTCGCGCGCCAGGATCGCCTTGTCCTGCGTGACGCCATTCAGTCCGGCCTGGATCGCGTTCTGCGAAATGCCCTTCGCCGCAGCCTCCTTCCTGAAATCATCGAGCCAGGATTCGAACGTGCCCGTGCCGCACGGGGCGGCGAGCGCAGACGCCGTCGAGGTCACGAGCCACGCGCCGATGGCGAGCGTGCGAAAGGAAAGGTGAGAGGTCATCGGGCAATTCACTCCGGAGTCTGCGATGTCATCGATTGGTCGCGGAATCCGGCGGTATGTTCGCGGCAACAGCGGCCAAAACAAGGCTCTTGATCGATCGATTTATCTCAGATGGCGCTGCAAATGCCACGCCAATCTCAAATCCATTTGACGGTCAGGACAACAAAACCGCCGGCCAAGCATCGGTCGGCGGTTGCTTTGACGTTCACGAGTTCACATTCGGCCAGCGCTTACCCGCGATCGCTGCGCCGCCACGGGAACAGGTTGGCGGGGAAGTCCGCGGCGGGCTTGCGCTCGCGCGGCTCGGGAATCACCGGCCGCGCATTCGGATCCTTGACGATGACCTCGCGATAGAGATGCCAGGTGGCGTGACCAAGCAGCGGGATCACGACGGCAAGCCCGAGGAAGAACGGAATCGAGCCGAGCAACAGCAGCACCGCGACGATCAGGCCCCAGGCGGCCATCGGCACCGGGTTCTGTGCCACGGCGCGCATCGACGTCACCATCGCTTCGCCGGCGCTTGCCTGGCGGTCCAGCATCATTGGGAAGGCGACCACGCTGATGCACAGCGCCACGAGCGCGAACAGGAAGCCGACACTGCAGCCGACCACGATCAGCCACCAGCCTTGCTGGGTGGTCAGCACGCGCGCGGCAAAATCGGGGATGTTGGCCGCGGTCTCATAGCCGAACACCGCCGTGTAGATCGCTTGGGCGGTCGCGATCCAGGTCACGAACAGCGCGAACAGCAGCGTTCCGACCCCGAGCATCGCGCCGAACGACGGCGACCGGAATACCTCCAGGGCGTCCCACGCGGACGCTTCCCCGCCGTCCTCGCGGCGGCGGCTCATCTCGTAAAGACCGATCGCGGCAAACGGGCCGAGCAGGGCAAAGCCCGCGGCCAGCGGAAATAGCAGGGGCAGCACGGAATAACCGTGCACCGTGCGCGCCAGCACGAGGCCGAGCACGGGATAGATCAGACACAGGATGATGGCGTGGCTTGGCACCGCCTTGAAGTCTTCCCAGCCGAGACGCAGCGCATGATGCAAATTGGACAGGCCGATGGTGCGGATGACAGGCGCAGACGCGGTGCCTTGTCCGCTCGGCGTCATCGATGTGACATTGCCTTGGTATTGACTGGCCATGGTCGTTGTCTCCCTCTGGACGGTCGCATTTTGCGCCCGGCACGCGGGCACAAACGTACCGCCTCTCGAAACGATCACGAGCAAGCCAGACGCGAAAGACAAAGCAGGGAACTGGCCGTGTCGCGAACTGTGCATTGAGGCTACTCCCAAACCGCGCCAAAAGCACTCACGCTTAAGTGAAATGTCGCATTGGCAGGCTATGGTGGGGGCGATACACTTTATCGGCGACCTCGGTCAGGCGTCCCAGCGCCGTCTGGCCTTCACATCTCAACTCTCTTGGGAGCGAACGATGAGCATTTTCGGAAAAATCATGGGCGCGATCTTCGGCAGCAGCGCGAGTGCCGCGCCCGCCGGCGGCACCACCACAGCTCCCGCCGGAGGATCCGGCAGCACGTCGCCGTCTCCCGCCGCAGTGCCCGCCGGTGCGGCGCCCGCCCAGTCCGTTGACGTCGCCCCGATCCTCGACAAGGCGGTCGCCGCGAAGGGCGAGAAGCTCGAGTGGCGGACCTCGATCGTCGACCTGATGAAGGCGCTCGACATCGATTCCAGCCTGTCGGCCCGCAAGGAGCTCGCCAAGGAGCTCGGCTATTCCGGCGACACCAGCGATTCCGCCAGCATGAACATCTGGCTGCACAAGCAGGTGATGGGTAAGCTCGCCGCCAATGGCGGCAAGCTGCCTCCTGATATCAAGCACTGACGGGACAGCGATCCCGCACACGGCCAGGGCCCGCGCCAGCGCGGGCCCTTTTTTATGGGGCGGCGAACATCTATAGATCGGCCAACAACAAGGAGAACGCCCATGACTGATCTCGACCGCCGGACCATGCTTGCGACCGGCGCCTTTGCACTGGCCGGCGCCGCCGCGCAATCCGCGCCGGCCCACGCGCAGGCCGGACCGAAGGCGATATTTCCGGTGCCGGCGGTGACGATCCCGATCGTCGGCGAGGCCGAGGTGTTCCAGGTCCGCCGCATCTACTGCATCGGCCGCAACTATGCGGCGCACGCGATCGAGCGCGGCTCCGATCCGACGCGCGAGCCGCCGTTCTTCTTCCAGAAGCCGACCGACGCGATCCAGAACGTCGCCGTTGGTACCGTCGCCGATCATCCCTATCCCTCGCTGACCAAGAATTACCACCACGAGGTCGAGCTGGTCGCGGCGCTGAAATCCGGCGGCACCAATATCCCTGCCGAGAAGGCGCTCGATCACGTCTATGGCTACGCGCTCGGGCTCGACATGACGCGGCGCGATCTGCAGAACGGCATGGCCGCGGAGAAGAAGCCGTGGGAGATCGGCAAGAGCTTTGACCACGCGGCGGTGCTTGGGCCGATCCACCCGGCTGATAAGACCGGCCACTTCACGCAAGGCGCGATCTCGCTCGCGATCAACGGTACGGTGCGGCAGAGCTCGGATCTGAAGAACATGATCTGGAGCGTCGCCGAGCAGATCGCAAAGCTGTCCGAGGCGTTCGAGCTGAAGGCCGGCGACATCATCTATTCCGGCACGCCGGAGAATGTCGGCCCGGTCGTCAAGGGCGACGTGCTGCTTTGCAAGCTCGAGGGCTTGCCGGACATGTCGATCAAGATCGTCTGACGGATAAGGCGCTAGCCCGCAAGATCCGCATATTCCGGATGCTTGCCGAGATAGTCCACCACGAAGCCGCAGCCGGCGATCACCTTGTGGCCGTCGGCGCGGATCAGCTCCAGCGCCCCCTTGACCAGCTCCGAGGCGATGCCGCGGCCGCGCAGGGCGCGGGGCGTCTCGGTATGGGTGATGATCACGGCCGACGGCGTTCGCCGGTAGTTCGCAAAGGCTGTACCGCCCTCGGTGTCGAGCTCGAAGCGCCTCTCGGCCTTGTTGTCGCGGACGGCAGCCATCGCAAAATCCCGGTTGATTCACAGGCCCTGATCTAAGCGCGTGAACCCGCCGGTGCAAAGCCGCGACCAACCCGCAAATTGGCATTTGTGGATTGACGATATGCGCATTTTGGCCTGCCTGACCGCCGCATTGCTCGGCGCCGCCCTGACGCTGCCAAATCCTCCGCAAGCCGCCGCCGGCGACGATCCGAACTGGCAGGCCTGCGTCGGCCTGACGACGGCGCCGGGTGACCGTGTGACGGCCTGCAACGCCGTGATCGACGGCAAGACCGAGACCGGCAAGCGGCTGGCCGGGGCCTATTGCAACCGCGGCCACGGCCTGACCGAGAAGCGCGAGCTCGACGCCGCGCTCGCCGACCTCAACGAGGCGATCAAGCTCGATCCTGCCTACGCCTGCGCCTATTCCAATCGCGGCCGCGTCTACGCCTTCAAGCGCGATCTCGATCATGCGATGGCCGACTACGACGAGGCGATCCGTATCGATCCGACCTTCGCGCTGGCCTACAACAATCGCGGCGACGCCTGGGCTACCAAGGGCGATCTCGACCGTGCGCTGGCCGATTTCAGCCTCGCCATCAAATACAATCCGCAGCTCGCCACCGCCTACGGCAATCGGGGCTTTGCCTATTTCCGCAAGCGCGATGCGGCGCATGCGATCGCCGACTACACCACTGAGATCAAGCTCGAGCCCAACGTGCTCGCCTATATCAACCGCGGCAATGTCTATCGCGACATCAATCAGCTCGACCGCGCCGCTGCCGACTATGGCGAGGCGGCGAAGATCGCGCCGACGGACGCGCGCGGCTGGCGCAACCGCGGCCTGATCCGCCTCTATCAGGACGACATCAAGGGCGGGATCGCCGATTACGACAAGGCGCTGCAATACGATCCGAATGACGCCTATTCCTGGAGCAACCGCGGGCTAGGCAAGATGCAGCTTGGCGACAAGAAGGGGGCCGCGGCCGATTTCCGCAAGGCGCTCGAGCTGCGGCCGGATCTCAAGACCGCCCAGGAGGCGCTGGAGCGCCTCGGCGCGGCACGGTGAGGTTCGATCCGGTCGGCCGGCGCTTCTGCCGCGTCGCACACAGCTTGCCAGGGCCTTGCGGGCCGATACGGTTCGATTAGGTTTGATATCAGACATACGCCCCTGACGCGGCCGGATGGTCTGTCTGTACGGAGTGGCCGCTGACGTATGCCCCTTGTCGCAAGGAGGTTGGTCATGTCGAACAATCGTTTCTTCAACATACATCGCCCCTGGGAGGACTGGGTCGGCATGCTGCTCGGCGTGCTGATCATGGTCTCGCCCTGGTTTCCGATGCAGGTCAGCGGCGCCGTCGATATCGAGCGCAGCCATCTCGTCCTCAACAGCTTCATGGTCGGGATGCTGGTGCTGGGCGTCTCCCAGCTCGAATATGTCGCGCTGCATCGCTGGGAGGAGGTGGCGAGCATCCTGCTCGGCCTCTGGCTGATGGCATCGCCGTTGGTCTTTGGCTACTCCGAAGACCAGGCGCTGCAGTTCTGGCACATCCTGCTCGGCGCGCTGGTCGCCATGATCGGCGCGTTGCAGCTCTGGCAGGACTGGAACCTGAGCGAGCAGGAACTGGCCAGGCATCCGCAGTAGCGGCCCGGTCCAAGACCAACGGATTGACCGCCGCCGCGGTATCATGGCGCTGCGGCGGTCGGGCCTTGCCGAAGGCTGCGGCTTGGCGATAAACCGGACAGCACCATCCCCTTGCGGCGCTTGAAGACGCCCGGTTCTGACCGAGGAAATACCCGATGACCGTCCTGATCCTGCCCAGTCTGCTGTGCGTGTTGGCGGGGCAGCAATGAGCAGGGAGGCTTCGACCGCGCCGCGCGGCGGGATCGCGCGGGTGTCGCGCCGGGTGATGAACCTGGCCTACATCCTGACCCAGAACGCCCGCCGCCACGGCGATCGCCCCGGCTTCATCTGGAACGAGAAGGCCTGGTCGTGGCGCCATATCGACCAGAACGTCTCGGCGCTGGCGGCGGCGCTCGCCGCGCGCGGCATCGTCAAGGGCGACCGTATCCTGGTGCATTCCAAGAACTGCGACGAGATGTTCTGGTCGATGTTCGCGGCCTTCCGGCTCGGCGCGGTCTGGGTGCCGACCAATTTCCGCCTGATGCCGGACGAGGTCGCCTATCTGGCGGCAGCCTCCGGCGCCAAGGCGTTTCTGTGCCACAGCGATTTCCCCGAGCACGCCAAGGCGGCCGCCAATCCCGCGCTCGAATTCGTCTGGCGGATCGGTGAGGAGGGCACGTTCGGCGAGGCGACGCTCGGTGACGTCATCGCCAAACACGCCGGCGCTGCGGTCCAGAACGTCGCGATCGAGTACGACGACCCCTGCTGGTTCTTCTTCACCTCCGGCACCACCGGCCGCTCCAAGGCCGCGGTGCTGACCCATGGCCAGATGGCCTTCGTGATCACCAACCATCTCGCCGACCTGATGCCCGGCACCACCGAAGACGACGCCTCGCTGGTGGTGGCGCCGCTGTCGCATGGCGCCGGCGTGCATCAATTGGTGCAGACCGCGCGCGGCGTGCCGACCATCCTGCTGCCGTCGGAGAAATTCGACATCGCGGAGGCGTTCCGCCTGATCGCCAAGCACCGCGTCAGCAACATGTTCACGGTGCCGACCATCCTGAAAATGATGGTCGAGCATCCCGCTGCCGACCAGCATGATCATTCCTCGCTGCGCTACATCATCTACGCCGGCGCGCCGATGTATCGCGAGGACCAGAAGGCGGCGCTGAGCAAGCTCGGCGGTGTGCTGGTGCAGTATTTCGGGCTCGGCGAGGTCACCGGCAATATCACCGTGCTGCCGCCCGGCCTGCACGATCCCGAGGACGGCCCGCATGCGCGGATCGGCACCTGCGGCTTCGAGCGCACCGGCATGCAGGTCTCGATCCAGGGCGACGACGGGTGCGAGCTGAAGCCGCACGAGACCGGCGAGATTTGCGTGATCGGCCCCGGCGTGTTCGCCGGCTATTACGACAACCCCGAGGCCAATGCGAAGGCGTTTCGCGACGGCTGGTTCCGCACCGGCGATCTCGGCCATATCGACGAGGAGGGCTTTGTCTACATCACCGGCCGCGCCTCCGACATGTACATCTCCGGCGGCTCCAACATCTATCCGCGCGAGATCGAGGAGAAGCTGCTGACGCATCCTGCGGTCGGCGAGGTCGCGGTGCTCGGCGTGCCCGATCCGTTCTGGGGCGAGGTCGGCGTCGCCGTCTGCGTCGCGCGCGAGGGCGCCGAGGCCGTCGGCGAGGCGGAGCTTGCGGCGTATCTCGCGCCAAAAGTGCCGCGCTACAAGATGCCGAAGCGCTTCTTCTTCTGGGAGGCGCTGCCGAAGTCGGGTTACGGCAAGGTGCCGAAGCGGCTGATCCGCGACGAGCTCGAGGCGCGCGGGTTGCTCGAGGTGATCGCCAAATCGACGGGCGCGTGAGGCGATGCGCAGCATCGCCCAGCCCGGCGCTCCCATCCCCGAGCGCATCCAGTGGGTCGCCGCGCGCGGCCGCCCCTTTTCATTCGTGCTGGAGGCCGGCATTCCCTTGCTCGAGGCCGTGCGCCGCGGCTTTGCGGCGGAAGGATTTGCCGGCGGCGTGCTGAGCACGAAGGCCGGCGCGCTCGGCCCGTTCGCCTATGTGATGCCGGCGCTGTCGAAGGACGGCGTCAACGCCGCGTTCTACAGCGACACGTTCCGTCCCGACGGCGTGACGCGGCTCAAGCTCGCGGCGCTGACCTTCGGCGAACGCGACGGCGCACCGTTCTTTCACTGTCACGGATTGTGGACCGAGGCCTGTGGCCGCATCAACGGTGGCCACATGCTGCCGGATGAGACCATCGTCGCCGAGCCGTTCGAGGTGAATGCGTTCGGGATCGACGGCGCGACGTTTCTGGCGGAGCCCGACAGCGAGACCAATTTCAAGCTGTTCGGTCCGGTCGCAACCGCGCCGCGCGGGGCGAAGACCACGCGCCATGCCTACGCGTTGCGGCTGCGGCCGAACCAGGATTTTGCCTGCGCGCTGGAAGGCTTTTGCCGCCAGCACGGCATCCTGCGCGCGCGGCTGCATGGCGGTGTCGGCTCGACCATCGGCGCCGTCTTCACCGACGGCCACAGCGTGGTGCCGTTCGCGACCGAGCTTGCGGTGACCGCAGGCGAGATCGCGCCTGATGCGGATGGCCGGCTGCACGCTGAGCTCGACATCGCGCTGGTCGACTATCTCGGCGGCATCGCCGAGGGACATCTGGTGCGCGGCGACAATCCGGTGCTGATGACGATGGAGCTGGCGCTCGAGGTGCTGGAAGAGACGGAGCGGCCTTAGGGGTGGGGTGTTGTCTCGGTCGGGTTGTCCCTGCTTTCGAAAGCAGGGACCGATATCGCCGCTTCACCGTCGTCGTCCCGGCGAAGGCCGGGACCCATACGCCGCGGCAGATGTAGTGAACGGCACCCGTCGTTCCAGCGTAGCGCAACAATCAGCACTCGTGGTTATGGGTCCCGGCCTGCGCCGGGACGACACGGAGTGTGTTGCGCGGTCTGCGAGTCATACATGGCATTCTCGCGACATGATTTGCCCGAGCTTTGCTCTTCGTTTCGCCCTCTTCAAACAGAGGGCGCAGGGAAAGCCGGGTGCCGATCGCACCCATGGCCCCCGTGCAAAAGGTAGAAAGCACGGGGGTAGGACCACAGGTGTAACCGGAGCAATCCGGCTTTCCCTGCGCGATGGGTTACGGCTTACTTCGTGCTCTCCCCGGCGAGACTGGGCTTGCTTGTCACCGCCTTCGCATCACGCCTTCGCGTGTTGCGACGAGACACCTGCCGCTAGGGCGTCAGGACCACACGACTTCACCGTCCGCATTGCGTGCTCTCGTCAGTCACACGCTCCGCGTCCACCGCATCTCACACCGCGTTCGTGACGATCGCGAAGCGCCCCTCGATCGGGTGAGACAGCAAATTCATACACCAAGTCATCGTTCCGATAAACCGAAATATTTTTGTCATGGGGGCTTGCGCCGTCGGGCAACTCAGTGGCAGGGGGCTACCTGCGCTTGCGCACATGGATGTTGATGTCGAGGTCGATCGCGCTGACGCAGGTCTGCGCCGTGCGGTGCGAGCCGATTTCGCGCGAGCGGCCCTTGCGCATGCTGACGTCGCCGATATGGAAACGAGGATTGTTGGAATAGCGTGCGGACATTGTTTGGCCTCCGAACCGCGGGGAGTTCGAAGCGCTGGCTGATTTCAATCCCGGCTATCTGCAACGAAAGTCGCAAACGGCGTAACCCACTTGCGCGCCGTAGCGCGCTTGAAACGAAAGCCCGCGGCCGACTAGAATTGCGAAAAGGGGGGCGTCCTGGGGTAGGAGGCTCGTCGATGACGCCACGTTTTGCTTTGATCGTTTTTTCAATTGTATTTGGCTTGGCGGTCACATTCGCCGCGATTACGACGTCCAGGCATATTGCGGCTTCTCAGGCTGCCACCACCGCGCGCGCAACTTGATCGCAGCGACCACAGGCCAAGCGCCGCCGCCTGGTCAACTCAGGCGACGACGCCCGTCTGAGGGCCTCAGGGCGAAGCCCGCGCTCAGCGTAGGTGGCCGTTATGAACGGTTCGTATACCGGCGGGCAAT
The DNA here is from genome assembly GCF_036923295.1 of Bradyrhizobium sp. 26S5. NCBI lineage: Bacteria > Pseudomonadati > Pseudomonadota > Alphaproteobacteria > Hyphomicrobiales > Nitrobacteraceae > Bradyrhizobium > Bradyrhizobium sp. 26S5. The sequence goes on from NZ_CP145948.1 coordinate 4,749,272, forward strand.
ACGACCGTGGTTCCCCTAGAACGAAGCGTATGCGTTTCGGAACGCAATGGCGCCAGCGAGTGATCGTGGCCGTGTGCGCACGGCATGGCCGTCGTTGCCGCTCTGTACGATCCACTGGCCGTTCTGCTGGCCCACGATCTTGCCGACGTGGTGACGCCAAACCACGATCGCGCCGACCGAAGGGCCACCCGCATTGCTGCCGTATCGCGCCCAGGATCGCGCCAGGTTGAACTGCGGACCCGGATCGCTACCGACCTGGGTGCGCATGAACCATCCGCACCACGCGGCTGGACGGCCGGAATGTGCATGATGCCGATGACGGTGATGGCCGCGGGCTTCGGCGGCAGAAGAAGCAAGGGCCGAAAGCACGGCAACCGCAGTCAGAAGTTTACGCATTACAAAGTCCTTCTTGTTGTTGGCAGAGGATCCTTGGTGTGGGGAGGGGCGCAGCGACGATCTGCGTTTGGTAGCGAAGGGACCGCATCGGTCCGGCGACGCTCGCGAGGCGGGAACATGCCCCGCTCAGGCCTTTAAGAAATGGGCTATGGCCAAAATATGGCCGGGGTTCCGCGTCGGCGGAGCGCGTCAGCGATGATGTTCCTGCTATGTTCTTGACGGGTCGATCTCGGTCTGGGATTGTCGCTCGCGCGGCCGCAGAACGGCGGAGGCAGGACGAATGGCCAAAGGACGAAACCGCCCGATCAACATGCCCGCGCCATACCTGCGGCGGGTCTGGCTCGATCCCGCGCGGATCCCGGACCGCGAGGCTTACCCATTCGTGTTGCCTCTGCTGCGCGACGACTTCGAGCTGAACTTCGACAAGGCTGTTTCCATCATCGTCGGCGAGAACGGCACCGGCAAGTCGACGCTGCTCGAGGGCATCGCCGTGATGGCCGGTTATGATGACGCCGGCGGCGGCAAGGGCTACATGCCGGTCGATCACGGCAACGCGGTCGAGAAGATGGGCGGCTCGCTTGCGACCGCGCTCCGCGCGAGCTGGCTGCCGAAAATCACCAAAGGCTGGTTCTTCCGCGCCGAGAGCTTCTTCTCGGTCGCCAGGTATCTCGACTCCGTCGCCAGCCCCTATGCCGACTTCCTATCGCACTCGCACGGCGAGGGCTTTTTGCGCTTCTTCGAGGAGCGCTGCCAGCGGCAAGGCATCTTCATCTTCGATGACCGGAGTCGGCGCTGTCGCCGGCGCGCCAGATCGAGTTCCTCAAGCTGCTGCACCGGATGAACGGCACTGGCCACTGCCAGGTGATCATGGCCACGCATTCGCCTGTCCTGATGGCCTATCCGAACGCCACGCTGCTGCGGCTGACGAAGTACGGGCTCGAGCCGGTGAACCTGAGGGACACGGATCACTACAAGGTCATGCGCGAATTCTGCGACGACCCGAAGGGGTTCGTCGAGGCGGCAATCGCGGAGTGAGGGGGGCCAGTCAGGCTTGCCTCCCGGGGAAGACCGCGCCCGCGACTTCGCTCTGGTGCTAGCAGCCGGTCCCCGATCCGGTCTAAACCTCGACCCATAAGCTTCGGCACGCGCTTGGCGACAGACCGACAGATCAGGGAGACGACATGAGGAGAGCGATCGCGAAGGCCGGCGTCGTGGTGGCGGCATTGGCTGTGCTGGGGGCCGCCTGGGCCCATGGGCCGACCCGGCAGAAGGTGCGGGAATCGATCGAGATCGATGCGCCGCAGGCCAAAGTGTGGGCGGTGATCGGCAATTTCCAGGACATGAGCTGGCTTCCCGGCGTCAGCAAGACCGAGGGCGAGAAGGGCAATGAGATCGGCGCCACGCGGCGGCTGACGCTTTCGCCCGGCGCCACGGTCGACGAGGAGCTCTACAAATACGAGCCTGAGATGATGAGCTATTCGTACCGGATCACGGCGGTTGACGTGAAGGTGCTGCCGGTCACCAATTATTCCTCGACGCTGTCGCTGTCGCCGGCACCCGGCGGCAAGACGAAGCTGGAATGGACCGGCGCGTTCTATCGCGGTTTTCCGAACAACGACCCGCCGCCGGAACTGAGCGACGAAGCCGCGGTGAAGGCGGTCTCCGGGCTCTACCGCGCCGGCCTTGAGGCGCTGAAGAAGAAGATCGAGAGCGGCAGCTGAGCATGCGGGCGATCGTTGTCGCGGCGCTGCTCGGCCTCGGCACCGCGCATGCCGAGGAGGCCTTCGTCACCAACCAGCTCAGCGACGATCTGACGGTGGTCGATCTCGCGACGTCGAAACCGGTCGCGACCATCGCGATCGGCGGCAAGCCCGCCGGCGTCGCCGTCAGCAATGACGGCCGCTTCGCCTATGTGACGAGCCCCGACGCCAAGGCGCTGACCGTGGTCGATGCGTCAGCGCGAAAGGTGGTCGGCCGGGTCGATGTCGGCGGCGGGCCGCTCGGCATCGCGGTCGCCCCGGACGGCGCGACGGTCTATGTCGCCGACTGGTACGCCGCCGCGGTACGGGTGATCGATGCCAGGGAGCAGCGGGTCGCCGCCAGCATCGCGGTCGGTGCATCGCCGTCCGGGCTAGCGGTGACTCCGGACGGGCGCTTGCTGCTCTCGGCGGACCGCGACGATGACAGCGTCTCGATCATCGATACCTCGACGCGCGAGCGGACAGGGATCGTGAAGGTCGGCACCCGTCCGTTCGGCGTCACCATCGATGCCGAGGGCAAGCGCGCCTATACCGCCAATGTCGGCTCCAACGACGTCTCCGTGATCGATATTGCGACCGCCCGCGAACTCGGCCGCGTCCATGTCGGCCTGCGCCCCTATGCGGTGGCGCTGGCGCAGGGCCGCGGCTTCGTCACCGACCAGTATGACGGCAAGGTCAGCGTGTTCGACCTCGCGACCTTGCAGCCATTGAAGCGGATCAATGTCGGCGATTACCCCGAGGGCATCGAGGCGACGGCCGACGGCAAGCGGATCGTGGTCGCGAACTGGGAGAGCAATACGCTCAGCGTAATCGATTCCGCCGAGCTGAAGGTGGTGGGTGAGATCAAGGTCGGCGACGGGCCAAGGGCGTTTGGGGCGTTTCTCAGAAGGACGGAGTAGGGGCTGTAGCCCGCATGAGCGAAGCGACGTGCGGGACGATTTGACGCGATCTTCCCGGATATCGCTGCGCTCATCCGGGCTACTTGTCTGCACATCCGGCGTGCGCTGGTGCTATAATCTCCGCCGAACAAGGGAAGACAGGGAGGATGCCATGCATCATACCTTGGTGCCCAGCGACCGCGTCGAGCATGTCTGCGTGTTCGGGCGCGACGGCACGAAGCTCGGATCGATCGAGCGGCTGATGCTCGACAAGGTGAGCGGAACGGTGGCCTACGCCGTGATCAAGACCGGCGGCGTGCTGAGTACCCACCACCACTATCCCGTCAGATGGACCGCGCTGCGATTTGATCCCGAGCGGCAGGCCTTCGAGGCCGAGGTGACGCTGGAGGATCTGCGCACAGGGCCGTCCGAGTTAGACGGCGACGCCTTCGACTGGGGCGACCGCTACACGCACCCGAATTACTGGGCGGTGTAGCGAGCCGGTGAGAAGCGGTTGTTGTAGCCCGCATGAGCGAAGCGATATGCGGCAGCAGTTGGATTGTTCGGCCGGCTATCCCGGATGTCGCTTCGCTCGTCCGGGCTAGTTGCTAGCTGGCACCCCCTCATCGAGGTGAGGTGGCCTGACGTCGCTCTATGCGACGAAAGGTACGTTCAATCCCGTCGCTAGTCAGCCCTCTGTAACCTTCCTGCCGAGCGGAACGAATTCTATTAGCCTCGCTTCGGTTGATCGACCTGTAGCGTAACCCGCTTGCATTTTTGGCATCGTCCAAACGTCTTTTGACGCTTGCACGAGATTGGGACGAACGCGCTGGTGGTTCGCTAAATGATATCCGACTCCGAGGCCAAAAATCTCGAATGCGGATAGCAAGAAGGATCCTGTGAAATCTCCTTTTTGATTGTCCCATCTACGGAATATCTGCTGCCCACCCGACGCCGAAATAAGATCAAACGTATCTTCGAACACCTTAGCCAATTGACGATGAGACGAACGACCATCGATCGCGAGCCTAACAATCGCGTCGTCTAACACCTTTGGTAAATCGCGTAAGGAAGTTAGATTCAGTTTCTCGTTAGGCCAGTTGTGAAGAATGAGAAATCGAGTGACCAATTCTAGGTCGAAGCGTTCCTCGACCAATCGTTCGCTCAACGAGACACACTCCACGAAGCTCGGGTAGGTCGCCATATTCTCTAGTTGAGTGAAGAATTCTGATGACACTGCCACCAAGAGAGACGACCTCAGCTCTTGAGGAGTCAGGGCCGTACCGTAGCTGTTCAGCCTGTGAAACAAGTCGTACTTGGCTTGAGGTGACGAGTCTCGCTTGATAATTTTGATATCGATCTTTGCTCGTTTGATATCAAGTCGTTGAGCTTCGGAGAGCGCCCTCTTTTTGTCGGCGTGTTCCCACGTCTTGCCTTCAAGAGAGGGCAAATAATCTGTTCCTTCCAAAGCAAGTGGGGCGAGCCTCTGACCAGAGTCATCGATCAGTTCACCCTGAAGCTGCAAGATTGTCGAGACGCGCTGAAGTCCGTCGACCAGCTCCCATTTTCCGTCCTCAGTTTGAGCAACGAATATCGAGGGCAGAGGGATTCCGAGAAGAATGCTTTCAATAAGCCGGGACTTTTGGAGGTCAGGAGGCCCGACAGCCCGTCGACTTCGCGTTCAATGATCGGCACAGAAAAGCCCCAAGTTACTTACGAAAGAGTCTAGCTTCCGATCTGAAAGACTCATGTGAAAGTTTTCATTCCGCCGCCTCGCTCGCGCTGCTCTTCCTCGGCTTGCTGTTCGCCTTCTTCAGCACCGGTGCCAGGAATTTGCCGGTGTAGCTCCTCGGCGCCTTGACGATGTCCTCCGGCGGGCCCCAGGCGACGATCTCGCCGCCGCCGTCGCCGCCTTCGGGGCCGAGGTCGATCACCCAGTCGGCGGTCTTGATGACCTCGAGATTGTGCTCGATCACCACAACCGTGTTGCCCTGCGCGACCAGCTCGTGCAGCACCTCGAGCAGCTTTGCCACGTCGTGGAAGTGCAGGCCGGTGGTCGGCTCGTCCAGGATGTAGAGCGTGCGGCCGGTGGCGCGCTTTGACAGTTCCTTGGCGAGCTTGACGCGCTGGGCTTCGCCGCCGGACAGCGTGGTGGCCTGCTGGCCGACATGGATGTAGTCGAGGCCGACGCGGTGCAGGGTCTGGAAGGTTTCGCGCACGCGCGGCACCGCCTTGAAGAACTCGGCGGCTTCCTCGACCGTCATGTCGAGCACGTCGGCGATGCTCTTGCCCTTGAACAGCACCTCCAGCGTCTCGCGGTTGTAGCGCTTGCCCTTGCAGGTGTCGCAGGTGACGTAGACGTCGGGCAGGAAGTGCATCTCGATCTTGATGACGCCGTCGCCCTGGCAGGCCTCGCAGCGGCCGCCCTTGACGTTGAAGGAGAACCGCCCGGGCTCGTAGCCGCGTGCCTTCGCCTCCGGCAGGCCGGCGAACCATTCGCGGATCGGCGTGAAGGCGCCGGTATAGGTCGCGGGGTTCGAACGTGGCGTGCGGCCGATCGGCGACTGATCGATGTCGATGATCTTGTCGATGTGCTCGAGGCCCTCGATGCGGTCGTGAGGTGCGGCGCCTTCGCTGGCGTTGTTGAGCTTGCGGGCGATCGCGCGGTACAGCGTGTCGATCAGCAGCGTCGACTTGCCGCCGCCGGAGACGCCGGTGACGCAGGTGAACAGGCCGAGCGGGATCTCGGCCGAGACGTTCTTCAGATTGTTGCCGCGGGCGTTGATCACCTTGATGGTGCGCCGGTGGTTCGGCGGCCGCCGGTCCGGGATCGCAACCGACAGCTCGCCGGTCAGATATTTGCCGGTCAGCGATTTCGGGTTGCGCATGATCTGGTCGGGCGTGCCTTCGGCCACGATGTGGCCGCCGTGCATGCCGGCGCCGGGGCCGATGTCGAGCACATAATCGGCGAGGCGGATGGCGTCCTCGTCATGCTCGACCACCACGACCGTGTTGCCGAGGTCGCGCAGCCGCTTCAACGTGTCGAGCAGGCGGGCGTTGTCGCGCTGGTGCAGGCCGATCGACGGCTCGTCCAGCACGTAGAGCACGCCGGTCAGGCCCGAGCCGATCTGCGACGCCAGGCGGATGCGCTGGCTCTCGCCGCCCGACAGCGTGCCGGAGGAGCGCGACAGCGTCAGGTAATTCAGGCCGACGTCGAGCAGGAAGGTCAGGCGCTCGCGGATCTCCTTGAGGATACGCGCGGCGATTTCGTTCTGCTGCGCGTTGAGTGCCGCCGGCACCGTCTCGAACCATTCGCCGGCGCGCCTCACCGAGAGCTCGGAGATCTCGCCGATGTGCTTAGCCCCAATCTTGACGCACAGCGCCTCGGGCTTCAGCCGGTAACCGTTGCAGCCGGCACAGGGCACGTCGGAGAAATACTTGCCGAGCTCCTCGCGCGCCCACTCGCTCTCGGTCTCGCGATAGCGGCGGTTGATGTTGGTGATGACGCCCTCGAACGGCTTCTTGGTGTCGTAGGAGCGCACCCCGTCCTCATAGGAGAACTTGATCTCGTCGTCGCCGGAGCCGTGCAGCAGCGCAGCCTGCACCTTCTTGGGCAGGTCCTTCCACTTGGTGTCGAGCGTGAACTTGTAGTGCTTGCCGAGCGCGGTCAGGGTCTGGATGTAATAGGGCGAGGACGACTTGGCCCAGGGCGCGATCGCGCCCTTGCGCAAGGTCAGCTCCTTGTCCGGGATGACGAGGTCCTCGTCGATATGCTGCTCGACGCCGAGGCCGCCGCAGGCGGGACAGGCGCCATAGGGATTGTTGAACGAGAACAGGCGCGGCTCGATCTCGGGGATCGTGAAGCCCGAAACCGGACAGGCGAATTTTTCCGAGAACAGGATGCGTTCGGGGCCGCTCTTGTCGTGGATCTTTGCGGTCTTCTTCTTGTCCTCTTTCTTCTCGTCTTGCGCGGCCGCCGCGGGCGCGTCGGCGTATTCGATCACGGCGAGGCCTTCGGCGAGCTTCAGCGCAGTTTCGAAGCTCTCCGCGAGGCGTTGCGAAAGGTCCGGGCGCACCACGATGCGGTCGACCACGACGTCGATGTCGTGCGGGAATTTCTTGTCGAGCGCGGGCGCCTCCGACAGCTCATAGAAGGTGCCGTCGATCTTGACGCGCTGAAAACCCTTCTTGAGGTACTCGGCGAGCTCCTTCTTGTACTCGCCCTTGCGGCCGCGCACGACCGGCGCCAGCAGATAGAGGCGGGTGCCTTCCGGCAGCGCCAGCACGCGGTCGACCATCTGCGAGACGATCTGGCTTTCGATCGGCAGGCCGGTGGCCGGCGAATAGGGCACGCCGACGCGCGCCCACAACAGGCGCATGTAGTCGTAGATCTCGGTGACGGTGCCGACGGTGGAGCGCGGATTCTTCGACGTGGTCTTCTGCTCGATCGAGATCGCAGGCGACAGGCCATCGATCTGGTCGACGTCGGGCTTCTGCATCATCTCGAGGAATTGGCGCGCATAGGCCGAAAGTGACTCGACGTAGCGGCGCTGGCCCTCGGCATAGATGGTGTCGAACGCGAGCGACGACTTGCCCGAGCCGGACAGGCCGGTGAACACGACCAGTCTGTCGCGCGGAATCTCGACGTCGATGTTCTTCAGATTGTGTTCGCGCGCGCCGCGGATCGTGATGGCGCGCGATGAGGAGCCGGCGTTCTGTTGGCGCTTCGCCTTGAGCACTTCATCCATTGCGACAATTCCGGGCGCATGATCGGGCGCCTTTTGGGCGCGCATCGCCGGTGCTGCCGGGACCTTGCGCCGATGGGTGAGAAGACTGGAACGTAGGAAGAACGGCGGCAGATTTCTAGTGCTGAGTCGTCTCCATCAACGGATAGTTTGCCCGATGGCAGCAGCCGTCAGCAGGGCTGGTTCCGGCAACGAAAAAGGCCGGCGTTAGGCGCCGGCCTTCCGTGTGAGGTCGTAGCGAAACGACCAGTCCCTGGCTCAGTACTTGGCGACGATCGGGCCGCCGAAGTGATAGTTCACGCCGAACTGGACGCTGTGCAGGTTGAGGTCGCCGGAGGGCACGCCGAAGTAGTTTTCGCTGCTCAGGCTGCGATACAGGTACTCGCCCTTGATCGACCACTGCGGCGCGATGAAGGCTTCGATGCCAGCGCCGACGGTCCAGCCGGAGTGGAAGTTGCTCTGCGAGGTAGTCAGGCCGAAGCCGCTAAGGGTAATCTTGTTGTCGATCCAGGCATAGCCACCGGTGCCGTAGAACAGCACCTTGTCGACCGCGAAGCCGAGGCGGCCGCGCACGGTGCCGAGTGCGTCGATCTTGCTCGTCGCGGTGATGCCAAAGCCGGTGGCGGAGGCATTGACGTCAGCCCAGGCGCCGTCGGCCTCAAGGCCGTACACGATGTTGCTGGCCTGCCAGTTGTAGCCGATGGTGCCGCCACCGAAGCCGCCTTCCATCTTCGGATTGCCGGAATCCTCGCTGGCATAGCCACCGAAGCCGCCGATGTAGAAGCCGGTCCAGTTGTAGATCGCGGCCGGCGGCGGAGCCTTCACGTAGGGGGCGCGTGCAGTCATGTCGGCGGCCATCGCAGGTGCAAAAGTGCTCAGTGCGAGCATGCCGGCCGATGCCAGCAAAACATTCCTGATTTTCAAAGTCCGAGTCCCGTTTTCTTGCCCATTTTCTTGTCCCTCCAAACATTGGAGGGAGCGTCACGGCAATGTTGCGTGACGAGCAAAAGTTTCTACACAGAAATCGCGGAGGTTGTGTAACCGGGAAACCACAATGCACGGAAAACGAGCGCGCGAGGTGCGCACGTACCAATAGGAGAGCCGGCGCGAGGCTGGCTCCGGTCTCCGATGCTATGGACCGGGGCGTTCGGCCGTTCGATCGCGCAAACAAAAAGGCCGGCGCAACGCCGGCCTTTCGTCTGGATCAGATCCGCTGCGTGCGATCAGTAGCGCGGAACGACCGGGCCACCCCACTTGTAGTTCACGCGGACGGTGACGAGGTCGACGTCCTGGCGGTCGCGGATGGTGCTGAACAGCGCGCCATTCGGGGTGGTGAGGTTGTAGGTCTTGTCCTGCATGAACAGGTGGTCGTATTCGATACCAGCGGTCCAGTTCGGCGCGAAGCCGACTTCGATGCCGGCGCCGATGGTGCCACCCCAGCGGGTGTCGGTGGCGCGGCCGCCGAGCGCGCCGGTCGGCGTGAAGTAGGTGCTGAAGCGGTTGTCGGTCAGCGCCGCACCGCCCTTGGCGTAGAGCAGCACGTTGTTGACGGCGTAGCCGATCTGGCCGGTAAACAGGCCGAACGCGTCGATCTTGCTCTGGTTGGTGAACAGGCCCGGGAAGATCGCGCTGCCGTTGCTGCCCTTCAGGTCAGCCCAGTCGCCTTGCGCTTCGAGGCCGAACACCCAGGTGCCCGCCTGCCAGCGATAGCCGATCTGGCCACCGGCGACGCCGCCCGTTGCATCGTGGCAACCATCCGATCCGATGAAAGTGCCGCCCGGGAGCTGATCCCAGCAATTGTGGCTCGAACCCCAACCGCCGTTGGCGCCGATATAGAAGCCGCTCCAGTCATAGACGGCGGCGATCATCGGCGGCGCCTTGGTGTAGGGGCGGGCTGCCAGATCGGCTGCCGCCGCCGGCGCGGCGAACGCAATCAGAGCAACGGTCGCGAGCAAAAACTTCTTCATCATCAATCCCCAGCTTCCCAAATCGGCTTCCAACTGGTCCCGAAGCACGATCTCAGACGCGAGCGCCCGCGCCATGGTTGGAATCTATACGCTGATTCAACCTGAAGCGCCGTCTCCCAAATGCAACACTCGCGGAAGAAGTGCCGACAGAACAAGATACTGATTTTATTGCAATTAGTCTGAGTGATCGCCGCGAGGCGACCGCTGATCCCGTGACCGGCGGCCGCGCCAACGCCGTCGCCGGCTGCTACGGCAGGTTGTGGTGAACAAAACTGGAACAATGCCGGCGGCGGTGCTATATCTCGATCTCAATAATCGTGGATAACCGCGCGACGGCAAAGGCGTCGGGCCGGCGCCGGCGTATAGGGTCATCCACGACGCCTGCAATGTAAGTGGCGAAGGTTGAGAGTGGCGGCCGATGTCCGGCGCCCGGTTTTTGAGTGGAGATGATGCGATGGCGGGAAGCGTGAACAAGGTGATCCTGGTTGGGAACCTCGGCAAGGATCCGGAAATCCGGCGGACGCAGGACGGCCGTCCGATCGCAAATCTGTCGATCGCCACTTCGGAAACCTGGCGCGACAAGGGCACCGGCGAGCGCAAGGAAAAGACCGAGTGGCACCGCGTCGTGATCTTCAACGAAGGTCTCTGCAAAGTCGCCGAGCAGTATCTGAAGAAGGGCGCCAAGGTGTACATCGAGGGTCAGCTGCAGACCCGCAAATGGACCGACCAGAGTGGCGTCGAGAAGTATTCGACCGAGGTCGTGCTGCAGGGCTTCAACTCCAACCTGACGATGCTCGACGGCCGCAGCGGCGGAGGCGGCAGCTTCTCCGATGATGGCGGCAGCGATTTCGGCTCGGCCGGACCGGTCAGCTCGGCGCCGCGCCGTGCAGTCGCCGCCGGCGGCCGCAACAGCGATATGGACGACGACATCCCGTTCTGACGGGATCGCGCCTCCCACATTCTGTCAGGCGTCACCCCCGTGAAGATCATTTCCCGGGGCGGCGGTACGACGCGCGAGGGAGGTCATTTGTGTGGATTATGAGGATAACCTCGTATCAATCTGATATTACGTGATTGTCGGAAGAGGCCTTCGCGGGTTCCCCGTGCTTTGACACAGGCTGATGTGAATGATATTTACATCGACCTGCGGCGAGCGATGCCTGGCCGCGCGCATCACCCGAGGGCCGCCATCATGAGCCTCGCGCCATTGCTCGACGCTGCGCCTGCGATCCCGCTCCATGCCTTCGCGGCGATGGCCGCCTTCGTGCTCGGCTCGATTCAGCTCGCCGCACCGAAGGGCACGCTGCCGCACCGGACGCTCGGCTAGATCTGGGTGATCCTGATGCTGATCGTCGCCGGGGGCTCGTTTTGGATCCACCAGATCCGGCTGCTGGGCCCGTGGAGCCCGATCCACCTGCTGTCGATCTTCTCGCTGGCGATGCTGGTGCTCGGCGTGACGGCGGCACGGAGCCACAATGTCCGCCGCCACAAGTTCACGATGATCGGCATTTTCTTCGGCGCGCTGGTCATTGCCGGGCTGTTCACCTTCATGCCCGGGCGGATCATGCATGCCGTGATCTTCGGCCAGTAACTGAGCGAAAAAGGGCATTGCGAAGCCGGTTCCGCCCGGTCTTCGCCAGCTCGCATTCGCCACGCAGAGCGGGCCCGCCGGGAACCTGCAATGTCGCCGGTAAGTGCATGAAAAAACGAAGGGAAAAACGGCTTGCCGGAGCGGCGTAAGGGTGGTTATCAGGCCCTCGATACGCTATATGATTCCCCAGCAGAACTGACCGGATTTCCCCTTTGTCCGAACCCGAAGACGACAAGCCCGGCGAGCCGCCGGTGCCCTCAGATATTCGTCCCGTTTCCATTCTCGACGAGATGAAGAAGTCCTACCTCGATTACGCGATGAGCGTGATCGTGTCGCGTGCGCTGCCCGATGCGCGCGACGGGCTGAAGCCGGTGCACCGGCGCATTCTCTACTCGATGCATGAGCAGGGACATACGCCGGACAAGAAGTACGTAAAATCCGCGCGCGTCGTCGGCGACGTGATCGGTAAATATCACCCGCACGGCGACCAGTCGATTTACGACGCGATGGTCCGGATGGCGCAGGACTTCTCGCTGCGCGTGCCGCTGATCGACGGACAGGGCAATTTCGGCTCGGTCGACGGCGATCCGCCTGCGGCCTATCGATATACCGAGGCACGGCTGACGAAGGCGGCGCTCGCCGTTCTCGCCGACATCGACATGGAAACCGTCGATTTCCAGCCGAACTACGACAATTCCGAGCAGGAGCCGTCGGTTCTGCCGGCCAGGTTCCCGAACCTTCTGGTCAACGGCGCGGGCGGCATCGCGGTCGGCATGGCGACCAACATCCCGCCGCACAATCTCGGCGAGGTCGTCGACGCCTGTGTGGCGCTGATCGACAACCCGGCGCTTTCGATCGACGAGCTCATCAACATCATTCCGGGACCGGATTTCCCAACCGGTGGCGTCATCCTGGGACGCCAGGGCATCCGCTCGGCCTATCACCTCGGCCGCGGCTCGATCGTAATGCGCGGCAAGGTGGCGATCGACACCATCCGCAAGGACCGTGAAGCGATCATCATCACCGAAATTCCCTATCAGGTGAACAAGGCGACGATGGTCGAGCGTATCGCCGACCTGGTGAAAGAGAAGAAGATCGAGGGCATTGGCGATCTGCGCGACGAGTCCGACCGCGACGGCTATCGCGTCGTCATCGAGCTGAAGCGCGAAGCGGTGCCCGATGTGGTGCTCAACCAGCTCTATCGGTTCACGCCGCTGCAGTCGAACTTCCCCGCCAACATGCTGGCGCTGGATTCCGGTCGTCCGCAGACGATGAATCTGAAGGACCTGCTCACCATCTTCGTCGCGTTCCGCGAGCAGGTGGTGACCCGGCGGACCAAATTCCTGCTCGGCAAGGCGCGCGACCGCGCCCATATCCTGGTCGGCCTTGCGATCGCGGTCGCCAATATCGATGAAATGATCCGCGTCATCAGAACCTCGCCCGATCCGAACACGGCGCGCGAGTCCCTGATGTCGCGCGACTGGCCGGCGCGCGACGTCGAGGCGATGATCACGCTGATCGACGATCCCCGGCATCGCATCAATGACGACGGTACGCTCCGGCTGTCGATGGAGCAGGCCAAGGCCATCCTCGACCTGCGGCTGCAGCGCCTGACCGCTCTGGGGCGGGACGAGATCTCCGAAGAGCTCGACAAGCTCGCGGCGGAGATCGCCGACTATCTCGACATCCTGCGGTCTCGCGCCCGCGTTCAGGCGATCATCAAGACCGAACTGGCCGAGGTGAAGCAGCAGTTCGCAACCCCGCGCAAGACCGTGATCATCGAGCAGGAAGGCGAGGTCGAGGACGAGGACCTGATCCAGCGCGAGGACATGGTCGTGACGGTGTCGCACGCCGGCTATGTCAAGCGCGTGCCGCTCTCGGCCTACCGGGCGCAGCGCCGCGGCGGCAAGGGCCGCGCCGGCATGCAGACCCGCGACGAGGATTTCGTCTCGCGCCTGTTCGTGGCCTCCACCCACACGCCGGTGCTGTTCTTCTCCTCGCGCGGCCAGGTCTACAAGGAGAAGGTCTGGCGGCTGCCGATGGCAGCGCCGAACGCGCGCGGCAAGGCGCTGATCAACATCCTGCCGCTGGAGCAGGGCGAGCGTATCACCACGATCATGCCGTTGCCGGAGGATGAATCCTCCTGGGGCAATCTCGACGTGATGTTCGCGACCACCAGCGGCACCGTTCGCCGCAACAAGCTGTCCGACTTCGTCGATGTCCGCCGCTCCGGCATCATTGCCATGAAGCTCGGGGAGGGCGAGGCGATCGTCGACGTGCAGATCTGCACCGAACGTGACGACGTGCTGCTGACCGCCGCGGGCGGGCAGTGCATCCGTTTCCCGGTCACCGATGTGCGCGTCTTCACCGGCCGCACCTCGATGGGCGTGCGCGGCATTGCACTGGCCGACGCCGACAAGCTGATCTCGCTCTCGATCCTGCGCCATGTCGAGACGACCTCGGACGAGCGCTCGGCGTACTTGAAGATGCGCCGCGCGGTGGCCGGCGAGACTGCGGCCGAGGAGCCGGTCGAGGCGGAAGGCGAAGAGACGGCGAACGCGATCCAGCTGTCGCAGGAGCGCTATGCCGAGCTGTCGGCGGCCGAGCAGGTGGTGCTCACGGTCTCCGTCAACGGCTTCGGCAAGCGGACCTCGTCCTACGAGTACCGCACCACCGGCCGCGGCGGCAAAGGCATCGTCGCGATGAGCGTCAACAACCGCAACGGCAATTTGGTGGCGTCGTTCCCGGTCGAAGACGCCGACCAGATCATGCTGGTCACCGACAAGGGCCAGCTGATCCGCTGCCCGGTGGCCGACATCCGCGTCGCCGGCCGCTCCACCCAGGGCGTGATCGTGTTCGACACCGCCGAGGACGAGCACGTGGTCTCGGTCGAGCATATTCCAGAAGAGGAAAACGGCGCGAACGGCAACGGCGAGTAAGGCCGTTCTCGAACGTGGTTCGTTGCATGCGGCTCGAGGTCAGGCCCCCGCCGCGGGTTGATACATGCCTGATTGCCTGGGCGGGCCGGGCTGCGCCTGTGCGTCGTTTCGCCGAGCTTGAGGCACTTGCTTCTCTGTTCGTCGAAAGCGACCCGCTCAGGGCGTTTGGGAGGCAGATAGCATTGTGAACAGTGCGTTATCGCCGTCTCTTTGCGCTGTTTCGCGTGACGTCGCGTAGCCGTGCACGAGCTCAAGACCGCCTTCGGAAATATACCATTTCCAGCGCGTGGGCTCGTTCTGCGCAATCACGGTAACCTCAAGGAGGCGAACGCGGCTTTGTTTGGCCATCTTGCCGATATGCGTCCTGGGCGGCCCGTCTGCCAGTGCGGCCGATTTGGTCGAGCAGGGGTTATCTCTTCTTCTTCGGCGGCGGTGGTGGCGGATCGATCTCGGCGATTTTGCGCAGGCAATCGGCTTCGGTGTCATGCGGGCCCGTCACGAATGTTCCGCTGACCTTTGTGGAGTACCAACCGGAAATCACGCCGAGGCGGACGGACTCTTCAGTCTTGACGTGGCGAGGCGAGAGATTTTGCATCAGGGTCTTTCGGTGAGCGCGTTCCGAAATTGTGTCGAACGCACGGAGGAGGCTTTCAACCATCTGGCTCGAACATTCGTCAGGTTCGACTCGCGCCGGCAAGCCGCGCCAGTTCGGCAAGCGCATCCGTTCCTGCGCGCTATTGCGGCAAATAGCCATCATTTTCTCGCGCGATGCGGGTATTTGTCCGACGAGGCAGATCATACCTTGTATTCGCCCGCTTCGTAGCCATGTCGGTGGTACAAAGAGGGATGTATTTCGGATGAAGCTTCGCGTCGGATTCGAAATGCACTACGAGTTCCCGCAGCCGACGCCCATCATCATGGTGCTGGGCACGCATTTTACGCGCGCCTCCGACATCATCGTCCCCGACTACCTGACCACTACCCCCTCAGTGCCGATCACGCCGTATCGCGACGGATTCGGCAATTGGTGCAGCCGTATCGTTGCGCCGGCCGGTCCGATGCGGCTGGCGGCCGATGGCGTCGTGCGCGACAGCGGCGAGCCTGATCCGGTGTTTGCTTCGGCCGGCCAGCACGCGGTCGAGGACCTGCCGTCGGACACGCTGGTCTATCTGCTTGGCAGCCGCTATTGCGAGACCGACCGGCTGTCGGAAATCGCATGGAAGCTGTTCGAGGGCACGCCGCCGGGCTGGCCGCGGGTCCAGGCCATTTGCGATTTCGTCCATCGCCACATCACTTTCGGCTACGAGCACGCCCGCGCCACCAAGACGGCGTGGGAGGCCTTCAACGAATGCAAGGGCGTGTGCCGCGACTACGCGCATCTCGCTATTGCCTTCTGCCGCTGCATGAACATTCCGGCGCGCTATTGCACCGGCTATCTCAGCGACATCGGCACCCCGCTGCCTTGGGCAGCCGGTGATTTCGCCGGCTGGTTCGAGGCCTATATCGGCGAGCGTTGGCATATGTTCGATCCGCGCAACAACGTGCCGCGGATCGGCCGGGTTCTGATCGCACATGGACGGGATGCGTCCGACGTTCCGATCACGCAGACGTTTGGGCCAAACACGCTGATTTCGTTCAAGGTCTGGACCGACGAGGCCGCGTCGTGACGGATCATCCCCAAGCCCTCAGTTCGGACGAGTTCGCCTCCCTGGTCGAGGTCGGCAAGGGCGAAGCGCAACGGGAGATTCCCCAGTTGCACTGGGAGCGCCTTGTCGGTCTCGGCTACGCAGTCAGACGGCTCGGTGAACTCGGCCTGACTGCATCCGGCATTCGTCGTCTCGCGGCGGGCGAATAGACCTTCAGGCCCTTCGATGTCGACGTCCGATTTGGGTCAATGAGCCAAGCCCTGACCGGCCGAATTCTGGAGTTCTCTGGTGAGGGCGGAGAGCGCGTCCGCCCGGCCGATCTGGGCGAACCAGCACCAGAGCTCGAGCGTGCAGGCGAGCCGGTAGAGCGCGATCGTGGCTTCCCAGTCGGGGCGGTCGCGGGTGCCGTAGCCCGCGAGCAATCCGTCGCGCTTGGGCGCATCCTTCGGCGTGAAGTAATAGAGCGCCTTGGCGATATCCATCAGGGGATCGCCGGCGGTGGCATTCTCGAAATCGACGATGCCTGAGAGTTGCGGTGTGCCTTCCGGCGTCACCAGCACGTTTCCGGCATGGAGATCGTAGTGGCACAGGCGGGGCCGGTCGGCGGCGTCGAGCAGGTCGCTGCGTGCGGCAATGCTGTGCCGGAGCCGCCCGGCGAGCGCCGGGTCGCCGCCGCGCGTGCAAAACTCCGTCAGCTTTCGCTCGAACTGGGCGGACATGTAGGCGCGGTTGGTCGGGTGCGGCGTCCAGACCCCGCGCGGGCCGATATAGCCGAAGCTGTCGAGCGTGACGTCGTTGATGCGGCGGAGCGCTTCGCCCATGGCAGCGTAGATCACAAACAGCTGCTGATCGGTCAGGGCCCGCTCGCGGCCGCCGAGCACGACGCCGTGGAGCTTCGTCATAAGCACGAAGCTGAGGTCGATCACCGAGCGCGTGTCGTCGGCGACGAGAATACGGGGAACAGGGATGTCGACCTCGCGCAACAGCCCTAGGACGTGGACCTCCTTCGCCATCTTCCATTGCAGCTGCGCCGGGTAGACCTTGAGGATGCAGCCCGGCGCGTCCGCCAGCACGATCTCGAGGATCGTGCTGATCTCGCCGCCGCGCAGCTCGATGACGTCGCGCACCGTTGCGCCCGGCGCGACTCGGTTGATGATGGCCTGCGCCTGGTCGATCGAGACCGCCAGCCGCGGCTTCAGCTGAAGGGGCGGATCGTCTGACATTCCCGGAGATCACTCGTAGCCCGGATGCAGCGAAGCAAAATCCGGGGGCTTGCGATACGGCCGTCACTTGTCCCAGATTGTGCTTCGCTGCATCCGGGCTACGCAGACGTTGAAATCAGATCTCGATCTCCGTGCCGAACTCCACGACCTGACCGGTCGGCACGCCGAAGAACGCCGCCGTCCGCTCCGCATTGCGCTGCAGGAAGGCGAACAGCGATTCCCGCCACACCCACATGCCCGGAACGTCCTCGCGCGGGATGATGGTCTCGCGGCCGATGTAATAGGTCACGTCGGAAAGATCGATGCCAGGCAACTTGCTCTGCTGGCAGGCGAGCTTCAGCCCCTCATAGATCGTCGGATACTGCATGAAGCCATAATGCAGGATGATCCGCGTGATGCCCGGGACGATCTCGACCACCTCGGCGCGCTCCTCATCGGAAATCCTCGGCCGCTCCTCGATCAGCACCGTGACCAGCAGCACGCGCTGGTGCAGCACGTGGTTGTGCTTGACGAACTGGGTCAGCGCGAGCGGCACGCCGTTGGGGGCCGACGCCAGGAACACGGCGGTGCCGGGCAGGCGGGCGCTGCATTTGTTGACGGCGGTCTCGATCAGATCCTCTTCCGGCTGCCGCAGCTTGCCGCGTGCCTTCTCGACCAGCTTCACGCCGCTGCGCCAGGTCAGCATCAGGAACGCGACGGCGGCCGCGAGCAGCAGCGGGAACCAGCCGCCCTCGAACAGCTTGGTCGAGTTTGCCGCAAAGAAGATCGCGTCGATGATGAAGAAGAAGCCGTTCACCGCGATCACGATGATCGGCGAATAGCCCCACTGGATCGCGACCAGCGCGGCGAGCAGGGTGGTGATCGCCATCAGCAGCGACACCGCGATGCCGTAGGCGCCGGCCAGCGCGTCCGAGGTGCCGAACGCCAGTACCGCGCCGAGCGTCCCGGCCGCGAGCAGCCAGTTCACCAGCGGCACGTAGATCTGGCCGATCGCATCGCTCGTGGTGTGCTCGATATGCATGCGCGGCAGGAAGCCGAGCTGGATCGACTGCTGGGTCAGCGAGAATACGCCGGAGATGATGGCCTGCGAGGCGATCACGGTGGCGATGGTCGCGAGCAGGACGAGCGGGTAATGCGCCCAGTCGGGCGACAACTGGAAGAACGGGTTGTCGATCGCGGTCGGGTCGGTGATCAGGAGCCCGGCCTGGCCGAAATAATTCAGCACCAGCGCGGGCAGGCAGATGGCGAACCAGGCGAGCCGGATCGGAAAGCGGCCGAAATGCCCCATGTCGGCATACATCGCCTCACCGCCGGTGACCGCGAGGAAGGCGGCGCCGAGAATGGCAAAGCTGACGTGAAAATCCTGATGGATCAGGAAATCGAATGCGTAGAACGGGCTCAGCGCAACCAGCACGCCGGGCGCCTTGACGATGCCGTGAATGCCCAGCACTGCGAGCACCCCGAACCAGAACAGCATCACCGGGCCGAAGATCTTGCCGATGAAGCCCGTGCCCTGCTTCTGCATCATGAACAGGCCGATCAGGATGACGACGGTGACCGGCACCACGGCCGGCGCCAGCGATGGCGCGTCGACCTTCAGGCCCTCGATCGCCGAGAGCACCGAGATCGCCGGCGTGATCGCGCCGTCGCCGTAGAGCAGCGCGGCGCCGATCAGCCCGACGACCAGAAGATGGGCGCGCCAGGTCCCGGGCGCCGCGTTGCGCGCCGACAGCAGCGCCAGCAGGGCGACGATGCCGCCTTCGCCGCGGTTGTCCGCGCGCAGGATCAGCAACGCATATTTGACCGAGATGATGAGGATCAGCGCCCACAGGATCAGCGAGACCACGCCGAGCACCGCGCTCTCGGTGAGCGGTCCGCCATGGGTGGCGGCCTTGGCGGCTTCCTTGAGGGCGTAGAGGGGGCTGGTTCCGATGTCGCCATAGACGACGCCCAAGGCACCGAGGGTGACGGCAACCGGGATCGGACTGCTCGGAGGGTGGCCAGAAGAAACGATCGCGGGCGTACTCGTCACGGCAATCCCCTGATGGCTTGCGCCCGCCGGATCATCCGGACGGGCGCCTTAGACGATAGTCTGCGACGGGACGCCGCAAATTACCATTGGGATTTGTGTGACGGCCTGAGCTTACGCCAGGCTGACGAGGGCTGTCCGTTCCGGTGACGTCGGAGCGGTGTCTGCTTTGCTTGGAAACGAACTACGGGGTGCGGTCGGCGGTGACGAGGCGGGCTTCGCGAACCACCGTCTTGGTGCCGGCGGAGCGCAGGCAGGAGGCCTCGAAATTCGGCCAGGCCTGCTGTGAACAGTCCTTGCCGACCAGATGGATATCGAGACGATCGGCCTTGGCGAGCGGCCGCGGAGTGGAGGCTTCGACCTGCGGAGCAAAGCCCGGCAGAATGGTGAGCGCGGCGGCGATGAACGCGGCAACAGCGATGGCGGAAAATGCCTTGATCATGACGGTCCCCATGTGAACGAGCCCCCGGGCCCGTCGTTTCGTTGTGCAATCTCTACCGGCCGCACGTTTCCTGGTGTCTTCGCCACCGCGGGAAATGGTTTCGTCGGGGGCCGGTTTTGTTTCGTCCGCCAGCGGCCGACGAAACATTCACCCACGTAGACGCTGGCATCCCAGGACTCGTTCACTGGACGAGCGACAAAATGTTTTGTGGGTATCGATGGAACCAAGGCCGCTTGCCGGGGCGAGCGGGGCGGGTTAGGACGGGCTATGCCCCGTATCGCGATCTATCCTGGTTCCTTCGATCCCGTGACCAACGGCCATCTGGACGTGGTCCGACAGGCCGTCGGCCTGTGCGACCGCCTGGTGGTTGCCGTCGCCATCAACGCCGGTAAAAAGCCGCTGTTCACGACCGAGGAACGGCTGGACATGCTCCGCGAGCTGTGCGGCCCGATCGCCCAGCAAGCGGGCTGTGCCTTGGACTGCACCACCTATGACAATTTGACGGTGACGGCGGCGCGCAAGCTCGGCGCGACCATCATGATTCGCGGCCTGCGCGACGGCACCGATCTCGACTACGAGATGCAACTCGCCGGCATGAACGAGGCGATGGCGCCCGAGGTGCATACCGTGTTCGTTCCGGCGTCGGTCGCGGTCCGCCCGATCACCGCCACACTGGTGCGCCAAATCGCCCAGATGGGCGGCGACTTCTCTGCATTCGTGCCGTCATCGGTCGCCGCTAGCCTGAAGGCCAAGTTCGCCGGCTGACCCCGGCTGCCTGCCACATCCCGAACGTCCAGAGATCCGGAGTTTCCATGATCCGCATTCTTGCATTCGTTGCCGCGCTGCTTTGCGTCGTGCCCGCGGTCGCGCAACCGCTGCCCGCCGGTCTCGACAAGGCCAATGCGATCGTGATCGACACCACCAAGGGCCGCATCGTCATTAAGCTGCGCACCGACATCGCGCCGAAGCATGCCGAGCGCATCAAGCAGCTCGCGCGCGAGGGCTTCTACGACAACGTGCCGTTCCATCGGGTGATGGACGGCTTCATGGCGCAGACCGGCGACGGCCAGAATTTCAACGGCACCGGCGGCTCGAAATATCCGAACCTGAAGCAGGAGTTCTCGCAGGTTCCGTTCAAGCGCGGCATCGTCGGCATGGCCCGGCGCGGCGATAGCGTCGACAGCGCCAATTCGCAGTTCTTCATCATGTTCGCCGACGGCTCGAGCCTCAACGGCCAGTACACCGTGATCGGCGAGGTGGTGTCGGGCATGGACGTGGTCGACAAGCTGAAGAAGGCGCCTGCGGGCTCGCCCAGCGGCAGCGTCACCGATCCCGACAAGATGGTGAAGGTGCAGGTCGCATCCGACGTGAAGTGATCCGCGATGGCGGCGCGCAGCAGACCACTTGCCTGGTTCGCCGCGCCGCTCGCGGTGTGGCTCGCGCTGCCCGGGTCGGTGGCGGCCGAGCCGGAGCAACTCAATACGATCAAGGATGTGGTGCTGGCCATCCACCGCTGCTGGCGGCCGCCGCCGGCGGACAAGGCCGGCCCGATCGACATTACCGTCATTGTCAGCTTCAACCGCGAGGGCGCGATCCTCGGACATCCGAGGATCAGCTATGAATCGCAGGAAGCCACCGACAATGACCGGATCGCATACCGGGTCGCGGTGATGGAGGCGTTGCAACGCTGCACGCCGTTGCCATTTACCGAGAGTCTGGGCGGCGCGGTGGCTGGCCGTCCGTTCGCGATCCCGTTCAGGAACAAGAAATATCCACCCCGAAGCCAGGAGAAGCGAGCATGGCTGCTACCGAAAATACTCTGATCCTCGAAACCACCCAGGGCCCGGTCACCATCGAGATGCGCCCGGATCTCGCGCCAGGCCACGTTGCGCGGATCAAGGAGCTGGTGCGCGAGGGCTTTTACGACGGCATCGTGTTCCACCGCGTGATCGACGGCTTCATGGCGCAGACCGGCTGTCCGCAGGGCACCGGCATGGGCGGTTCCGGCAAGAAGCTGAAGGCCGAGTTCAACAAGGAGCCGCATGTCCGCGGCACCGCCTCGATGGCCCGCGCCGCCAATCCGGATTCCGGCGACAGCCAGTTCTTCATCTGCTTCGACGACGCCTCCTTCCTCAACGGCCAGTACACGGTCTGGGGCAAGGTCACCGAGGGCATGGAGAATGTCGACAAGATCAAGCGCGGCGAGCCGGTGAAGGATCCGGACAAGATCGTCAAGGCGCGCATGGCCGCCGACGCGGCTTGACCTAAGACACTCCGTCATTCCGGAGGCCGCGTCTTGCGCGGCCATCCGGAATCTCGAGATTCCGGGTTCACGCTTCGCGTGCCCCGGAATGACGCCCGATGAGGCGCCGCGAGACAATGCGCACCGATCTCTTCGACTTCGAACTCCCGTCGGAAAACATCGCGCTCCGCCCCGCGAGCCCGCGTGATGCTGCGCGGATGCTGGTGGTGCATCCCGACGGCGTGCTGCGCGACGCGACCATCGCCGACCTGCCGCATTGGCTGGAGCCGGGCGATCAGATCGTCGTCAACGACACCAAGGTGATCGCGGCCCAGCTCAAGGGCCGCCGCATCGGGCGCGAGACCGAGCCGAAGATCGAGGCGACGCTGATCAAGCGGCTCGATGGCTCGCGCTGGCAGGCGCTGGTGAAGCCGGCGAAGAAGCTCAGCCCCGGCGACACCATCCGCTTCGGCAATGAGGGCAAGGTCTGCCTGCTCGGCCATCTCGATGCGACCGTCGAGGCAAAGGGGCAGGAAGGCGAGGTGACGCTGTCATTCTCGTTCCATGGCCCCGCGCTCGACCAGGCCATTGCAGATGTCGGCGTCACGCCGCTGCCGCCCTACATCGCCTCCAAGCGCACGCCCGACGACCAGGACGTCAGCGACTACCAGACCATGTTCGCCGCCAATGAAGGCGCGGTCGCAGCGCCGACGGCGGGGCTGCATTTTACGTCGGCGCTGCAGGCCGCACTGAAGAGCCGCGGCGTCGACCTGCATCAGCTCACGCTGCATGTCGGGGCAGGGACGTTCCTGCCGGTCAAGGTGGACGAAACCTCCGAGCACAAGATGCATGCCGAATGGGGCTGCATCACCGCCGAGACCGCCGCCGCGCTGAACGCCGCGCGCGCCAGAGGCGGCCGGATCGTCGCGATCGGCACCACGTCGCTGCGGCTTCTGGAAAGCGCTGCCAATGCCGACGGCACGCTCCAGCCGTTTGCGGCCGAGACCTCGATCTTCATCACGCCGGGCTACCGCTTCCGCGCGGTCGATATGCTGCTGACAAACTTCCATCTGCCGCGCTCGACGCTGTTCATGCTGGTCTCGGCCTTCTCAGGCCTCGAGACGATGCAGCGCGCCTACGCGCACGCGATCAGGGACGGCTACCGGTTTTATTCATACGGCGATGCCTGTTTGTTGTTCCGCGACAAGCAGGACCGGTAAACCCCAGGATGGGCGAGGTCCGCCCATCACGGCTCTGGTGTCCCGGAGAAGAGCCGGACAGATGCCCGGCTCCTTCAGCGTCAGGTGAACGTGAACATGCTCGCACTGAGCTGCGAGGGGCCCACGCCGATCAGCCAGGCCGCGTTGCCGGCGGCATCGGTGATGATGGTCGTGTTGATGCCCGGCGAGTAGAACGAGGCGGCCTGCACGTCGGCAAATGAGTGCAGCGACGTGCCGGCAAAATTCAGCAGGTCGTCGACGCCACCCGCATTGAAGTCCTCGATCACCATGACCTCGGGAGCGGCATCGGTGATCACAAAAGTATCCGAACCGCCGCTGCCCCAGGCATAATCCACGCCGCCGCCACCGTTGATGACATCGTTGCCAAAGCCCATCAGGAACACGTCGACGCCGCTGCAAGCCCCAATTGTCGGGTGGAATCTCGATCAGAACGGTCTTGATCTCATTCGCGGGCACTCCGAGGGCGGAGAGGTTCGCCACCACGGCGCTGTAGAGGGCTTTCTTGGCCTGCAGCGATCGTCCGGAAAACAGGAAAATCTCGATGCGTGTGTAGCGCTCCGATCGGCCCGCTGGAACGATCCGGGCGGCGTCATCATGGAGGTCGAGCACGACATCGCGGTCGTAGTCAGGGATTTTCAGCGCCGCGAGCAGAGCGTACTGGACGGCTCCAATCACCTGGGCCTCGATGCCGTGGGCCCAAATGCCGGTCGTGATCCGAGTGCTTGGCATGATACGTCCTGCTCTTGCTTGTTGGGTTGAGGGTGGGCGCGGCGCTGGCGCGCCTTGCCCACCCTCCATTATCGCTCACGCCATCGCGCGTTCGGGCAAGAGCTCGGCGATCTGCACCGCGTTCAGCGCGGCGCCCTTGAGCAGCTGATCGGCCGCGACGAACATCGAGATCGAGTGGCCAGAAGGATCGCTCAGATCCTTGCGGATGCGGCCCACCAGCACGTCGTCCTGGCCGGAGGCGTCGATCGGCATCGGGAAGTAGTTCTTGGCGCGATCGTCGACGATCTTGACGCCCGGCGCCTGCGCCATGATCGCGCGGACCTGGTCCTCGGAGATCGGCTTCTCGCATTCGAAGGTGATCGCCTCGCAATGCGCGCGCAGCACCGGCACCCGCACGCAGGTCACGCCGATCGCGATCTTGTCGTCCTCGAAGATCTTGCGGGTCTCCTTGATGACCTTGGTCTCTTCGTCGTTGTAGCCGGTCTCGGGGTCAACAGCCGTATTGTGGTTGAACAGGTTGAAGGCGTAGGGGTGCGGCATCACCTTCGGCGTGTAGACCTGTCCGTTGAGACTGGCGCGGGTCGATTCGACGAGCTCTTCCATTGCAGCAGCACCGGCGCCGCTCGCGGCCTGATAGGTCGAGATGATCACGCGCTTGATGCGGTTCTTCTGGTGGATCGGCCATAGCGGCACCAGCGCGGTGATGGCGGCGCAGTTCGGGTTGGCGATGATGCCCTTGTGGTCGCGGATGCGGTTGGCGTTGATCTCGGGGATCACCAGCGGCACGTTCGGATCCATCCGGAACGCCGAGGAATTGTCGACCACGACCGCACCGGACTTCACTGCCAGCGGCGCGAACTTCTTCGAGATGCCGCTGCCGGCCGAGAACAGCGCGATGTCGACACCCTCGAAGGCGCGCTCGGTCAGCTCCTCGATCACGACCGGCTTGCCGCGGAACGCGACGGTCTTGCCGGCCGAGCGGGCGCTCGCCAGCGCCTTCAGCTTGCCGACGCGGAAGCCGCGCTTGTCCATGGTGGCGATGAATTCGGCTCCGACTGCGCCGGTGACGCCGACAATCGCGACGACGGGATCGTTACTCACTTTGTCCTCCATTCGGGGTTTGAGCGTGATCTTGTCGGAAAACCGGTTTCCACTTTTCCGGATCAGGCTGTGCTGCAGACAACAAAAAGCCCCGGACCTTCATCAGGCGGGGCTTCGGGTAGAGATGATGCGGTTCGACCGACTACGCGCGCACGCCTCCCGAGGCCCCGGAGGGCTTGGTGGTTTTGGTGGTGCGTTTGGTCGCGGTGATCATGGTTCGGACTTATGCGGCAGAGACCGGCGTCCGTCAACGGCTTTTGGGCGAAAATCTGGCAGGCCTCACCGTCGCCGTGCGCCGGGCGGCTCGAGGATCACCTCTTTCAGATCGCTGCCGGCGAGCACCACGATCACGAAATTCAGCTTGCCGCGCTCGCGCATCAGGCCGCCGCTGATCGCCTTTCCCGAGGTCGAGCGTTCGGCGACGCGCACCGCATCCGACAGACGGTGCCGGAGCGCCTTGAGCACGACGAGGTTGCCGCGGTCCTCAGCGCCCAGCGACGTCAGCGGCGAGGCGGCCTCGCCACCCACCACTTCACCGGTCGCAGCGTCGATGGCGTGGTGCCAGATGCGGTCCTGCTGCATGGTCTTTACCCGGTAGACCGCGGGAAGCGATGCGCCGTCAAAGCTGATGTCGGCGGTGATCGCACCGGAGTGCAGCGCTTCCGCAATCGCCATCGCCTTGCGCAACGAGATCTGGGCGGCCTGGAAGCTGTCGAGCTCGCGGCGAACCGCATGCACGTCGAGCGCGTTGTCATTGTCACGCGGGGTGAGGGCCGCGGCAGCCGAACTCGTGATCGCATGGGCCGGCGCCGCGAAGGGCAGGGCCAGCAGCGCGGTTGCAAGCAGCCGCGTTCCCAATGCCAAATACCTCAATGCGCGCAATCGTCCTGTCCTCATCGTCGAACCTGTATCGAACTTTGCGCGTTGCCCGCGCTTGCAGCGGCCGGGCGGGCCGAGAAAGGTGCGGCCGACCCCGGTTAGTCAGAGGTCGGCCGCCGAACGTTCAGACAGAGCGATGGCGGCAGCCCCGTCGTGACGGTCGAAGTTACAAGTCGGCGCCAAAACCCTTGGGGGGCTGATCCGGATTCTGCGCCTCGTTGCAACTAAACAATACGGTTTCGTTCTGTTTCGTTCAAGGCTCATCACGGCAACGTGTAAGACGATGCAATGATCCTATAAAAACTGTCAGCGGGCCGGCCGGCGGCGCCCCTTTGCTACCTCTTTGGCCGCCTCCTTGGCGGCCTCGCGCAGCCGATCCTGCGGCCCGACGGCGCCCGCAAGGAACAGCCGGATCGAGACCTCCATCCGCGTCTCGGCGGTCTTCATGTCGATCGGGATCCCGAAGGTTGCCATCCGATGGGTGTGGCCGACCACCATGTTGAGGAAGGTCTCGGCCGCGATCGTGGTATCCTCGAGATCGAGGGCGCCCTTGTCGACCAAGTGCTCGAAGAAATCCGCCGTCGTGGAAACCGCTTTCGACCAGCCCTCGTCGACGGCAAGTTTGGCGACCTCGGGGAAGTTGATCGCCTGCGCGGTCAGGATCCGGCTGAAGGCGATGGAGTCCGCGCTGCAATTCAGCACCAGCAACTGGCGGCCGAGATCGATCAGCCGCTCCTCGACCAAACCATCGCAATTGCCGTCGCCCTGCATTTCGGCAGCCGCGGCGGCGAGTGGGGCAAGCCAGCGGGCAATTTCGCGCCGTAGCACCGCGGCGAACAGGCCGCGCTTGTCGCCATACTGTCCATAGACGGTAGGCTTGCTGACGCGGGCGGCCTCGGCCACCGCATCGATCGACGTCGCATCAAAGCCACGCTCGAGGAACAGGCGGGTGGCAACCTCGATCAGCCGCTGGTCGCGCTCGATCGCGGCATCCCGGGTCGGCCGGCCGCCGCGTGACTTGATCACGCCGCGTTTGGCCGGCTGTTTGGCGCCCTTGGCCTTGGTTGCGGTCAATCCCATTGCCCATTCATCTCGTTGTGCGTCGGACGGGTCTGTCCGGTCTATAACCCGCGCGGTACGGATTCGTCCATTCGGTGGTACCGGAGGCGGGCCGCTCATGGCGGCGTCGCGGTCCAGGCGTACCCCGCGGCGGCCTTCTCGTATCCGTACTGATACAGCGCGCGCATATAGGCCGTATCGAAGCCTTGCGTCTCCGGCGCCGGATAATCGCGCTCGATATAGGACAAATGGAAGCCGAGGCGGTTGCGCTGGGCGAAATCATAGGTCGAGAGGATCACGGAGCGGGTTTGCGCCTGTGTGATCGCCGAAATGCTGCGGGAGGCGACGTCGATCGTGGAGTTCGACACCAGCTCGAAGTTTCCCTCGAGCTTCTTGTTGACCAGGATGTAGATGTTCATCCGGCTATTGGCCGGCCAGCTGCGCTCCCGGAACAGGAGTGCGTCCGGCAGCGTCAGCACCGGTGCCGTCACGCCGCCATCGACATGCATCTCCTGGAAGCGTTTTCCCTGGCCCTCGGCATCGATCATGATCGGCGGAAACACCAGCGGGATGCTGGCGGAGGCGGCCATCACGTCACGAAACAGCTGCAGCGCCTCGGGCGTTCCCACAGTGGCGATCCGCCCCATGTCCCAGATCACCGTGCGCTGGGTGTCGAGATCGGTGGTGACGATCAGGAGCTTTCGGCCCTTGGCGTTTTCGCGCGCCACCTCGCTCAGGATGTCCTGGCCGACGTAGCGCGCCACCAGCTCGCGCAGCCGCTTGTTGCCGAACAGGCCGGAGCTGAACAGCACCCGCATCAGGCTCGGGTCCTGCAGCAGGCTCTCCGCGATGCCTGAGGTGTAGACCTCCTTCAGCGTGTCATCGTAGCGCGGGCCAAGGAACGCAAAGGGCGCAATGAGTCCGCCGGTGCTGACGCCGGAGACGACCGAGAAGGCCGGGCGATTGCCGGCCGCGGTCCAGCCGTTGAGGACACCCACGCCGTAGGCGCCGTCGGCGCCACCGCCGGAGAGGGCGAGATAGGTCTTGATCGGGGCGACGTCGCTCTTGTCGAGCCGGAATTTGGACGCAGGCTCGTCGGCGTAGCGGCGCAGCCCGTCGAGATCGAGCACCCGTGAATTGACGGCGTCGGCCGCCGTGTAGGGCGTCCGCGGCAGCGAGCTGCAGGCCGCCAGCGCGAAGGCGAGGCCGCACAGCAGAGCGGCATGCCGGATCGCGCCGGCAGCCGTCGTGCGAGGGCGGATGCCCCGAGGCCGGGCGCTAGGGTGTGAAAACATCTCTGCCAGTCACGTCTCTGCGTGGATTGCGGCACGGCGGGAAGCCCTGCCTCATTATCGACATAAAACGATACGGTTTCGTTTTGTTTAACGTGGTGGCTGGCCGAAGCAAGCGTCGATCCGGGTGCCGGCGTTCACGAAGTCGGGCGAGAGGCGTTATCCGACGGGTTGATCGGGCGTCAGTGACACGCAATAAGCAGCCGCATGAATCTTCCCAATCAGTTCGAGCTATTGGCAACCGACGGCGCTGCCCGCACCGGGCGCCTGACCACGCCGCATGGCCTGGTGCGAACGCCCGCGTTCATGCCGGTCGGCACGGCCGGCGCGATGAAGGGCATGCATTGGCGCGAGGTGCGCGATGCCGGCGCCGATATCGTGCTCGGCAACACCTATCATCTGATGCTGCGGCCGGGTGCCGAGCGGATCGCCGGGCTTGGCGGCCTGCAGCGCTTCACCGGCTGGGGCGGTCCGATGCTGACGGACTCCGGCGGCTTCCAGGTCATGTCGCTCTCGGAGCTGCGCAAGGTGACCGAGAAGGCCGTGACCTT
Organism: Bradyrhizobium sp. 26S5; assembly: GCF_036923295.1. Classification (NCBI taxonomy): domain Bacteria; kingdom Pseudomonadati; phylum Pseudomonadota; class Alphaproteobacteria; order Hyphomicrobiales; family Nitrobacteraceae; genus Bradyrhizobium; species Bradyrhizobium sp. 26S5. The sequence continues at coordinate 4,777,982 of NZ_CP145948.1, forward strand.
CCGCTCGCATATCGATGGCGCCAAGGTCGAGCTGTCGCCGGAGCGCTCGATCGAGGTGCAGCTTCTGCTCGGCTCCGACATCGCGATGCAGATGGACGAATGCGTGCGGCTGCCCGCCGAGCGCGCCGACATCGAGCGGGCGATGCAGCTGTCGCTGCGCTGGGCCGAACGCTCCAAGCGCGCATTCGAGGCGGCGCCTGACGGCTACATGCTGTTCGGCATCGTGCAGGGCGGCGATGTCCCTGATCTCAGGCACGCCAGCGCGCGCGGGCTCACCGATATCGGCTTTCACGGCTATGCGATCGGCGGGCTGGCGGTCGGCGAGCCGCAGGCGGTGATGTTGTCGATGATCGAGGAGACCGCGCCGGCGCTGTCGGCCGATCGGCCGCGTTATCTGATGGGCGTCGGCACGCCGGAGGACATTCTCGAGGCGGTAGCGCGCGGCGTCGACATGTTCGACTGTGTGATGCCGACACGGAACGGGCGCCACGGCATGGCGTTCACCCGCTTCGGCCAGATCAACCTGCGCAATGCCCGGCACGTCGACGATCCGCGCCCGCTCGATGAAGAGAGCCCGTGGCCGGCGGCACGCAGCTATTCGCGCGCCTATCTGCACCATCTGGTGCGTGCGGGCGAAACGCTTGGGGCAATGCTGCTGTCCGAAATCAACGTCGCCTATTACCAGGAGCTGATGCAGGGCATCCGTGACGCGGTCACAAACGGCACATTTGAGACGTTCAGAACGAAAACGCGCGCCGGTTGGGCGCGCGGGGACATCGCTCCGAGGTGAGCTGTGTGATCAGTTGCACACGATCGGTTTGACCGTGTGCTTGGTGACGAACCCGTAACCACAGGTGTCGCAGGTCCAGAGATAGCTGATCAAATTGTCTTGGAGGTACGCGGACGCTTCTGCCGCGATCATGGAGTCCGCACACACCGGACAGGTCGGCAAATCGCTGCCGCGCGGATCGGGCCTGGACGCTGCGGTCGACAGAACTTCAGCGAGAGCTGGCATGTGACCTCCTTTGCGTTCTGAGCTGCACCTGACGAAAGTATATAGACGCACTTGTTTGACCTTGTCGCAACACAAATGCGTAGGTTTTACGTTATTTGCGCAGGTTCTCATTTTTGCGATGCAACGAATTTGTGCCTCGGCGGTTTCTCACTTGCGCGTCATGATGCGCTGCTTCTAATGAGAGAAGACCGCATATTCCCAGCATATCCCGCAACAGGAGCCGCCTGAATGGACGCGCCGTCGACAACGAGTGCAGTGCAACCCGGACGCGGCCGCGTCTTCGACTCCATCGTCGATGCGATCGGCTCGACCCCGATCGTACGCCTGCGCAGATTGCCGCAGGCGGGTGGCGTCCACGCGACGATCCTCGCCAAGCTGGAATACTTCAATCCGGCGGCCAGCGTGAAGGACCGCATCGGCGCGGCGATGATCGTGGCGATGGAGAAGGCGGGCATCATCAACGCCGACACCGTGCTGATCGAGCCGACCTCAGGCAATACCGGCATTGCGCTCGCCTATGTCGCCGCGTCGCGCGGCTATCGGCTGAAGCTCGTGATGCCGGAATCGATGTCGATCGAGCGGCGGCGCATGCTGGCCTTCCTCGGCGCCGAGATCGTGCTGACGCCGGCCGCGCAGGGCATGAAGGGCTCGATCGCTGCCGCGGAAGAACTGGTGCGCACGACGCCCAACGCGGTGATGCCGCAACAATTCAAGAACCTCGCCAATCCTGAAATCCATCGCCGCACCACCGCCGAGGAGATCTGGAATGATACCGGCGGCGACATCGACTATTTCGTCGCCGGCGTTGGCACCGGCGGCACCATCACCGGGGTCGGGCAGGTGCTGAAGCCCCGCAAGCCGTCCTTGCGGATCGTCGCAGTGGAGCCGGAGGAGAGCCCGGTGCTGTCGGGCGGCCAGCACACGCCGCACAAGATTCAGGGCATCGGCGCGGGTTTCATCCCTGACATCCTCGATCGCTCGGTGATCGACGAGATCGTCAAGATCAACAGCGCGACCGCGATCGAGACCTCGCGCGCGCTGGCGCGCAACGAAGGAATCCCCGGCGGCATTTCCTCGGGGGCCGCGATCGCGGCCGCCTTGCAGATCGGCAAGCGGCCGGAGGCTGCGGGCAAGACTATCCTGGCGATTGTGCCGTCGTTCTCGGAGCGCTATCTCTCGACGGCGTTGTTTGAAGGAATTTGAGACACAGGAATCCAGGATATGGCCGATCAGCCGAGGCGACCGCGAACCCTGAACGATGCCCGCAGCGAGGCCGAGGCGGCGTTCAAGCGCGCCACCACCAAGGTCGCGGACGCGGTGCCAAAGACTGTCGCCGTCCCCGGCGTCCGCGAGCAGGTCACGCTGCGGATCGATCAGGACGTGCTGCAATATTTCCAGGAGGGCGGCCCCGGCTGGCAGGACCGCATCAACGCGGCGCTGCGCAAGGCCGCCGGGAAGTAGCGCACTTCCAAAACAAGCAAGCCCGGGATGGTCCCCGGGCTTGTTGTTATGCGGCGGCCTGCGCGGCGGGCCGCGAGTGTCACCGTGCGCGCGCCAGCGCCGCTGCGCCCGGCTTCAGGTTCAGGAGGTTGCCGGCCAGGATCATGGCCGCGCCGAGCACCGTGTAGGCATCGAGCTGCTCGGCGTAGATCAGCCAGCCGACGATTGCCGTCAGCGGCACGCGGATGAAATCCATCGGGATCACCACGGTTGCGTCCGCGTGGAGCAGGGCGCGCGCCATGCAGTAATGCGAGAACGTGCCGCAGAACGCGATCGCAGCGAGCCAGCCCCAGGTCGAGAGCGGCGGCCAGGTCCAGACATAGAGCGCGGGCCCGATGCTCGCGAGCGATTGCACCACCAGCATCCAGAATAGGATCGTCAGCGTCTGTTCGGTCCGCGTCAGCGACTTGACCACCGCGACCGAGATCCCGAAGCCGACGGCCGCGGCGAGCGCGATCAGCTGGCCCGGATTGATCGCGCCGGTCGCCGGTCGCACGATGACGAACACGCCGACCAGGCCAAGCACGATCGCGACGATCTTCCAGGACGTCATCCGTTCGCCGAGAAAGCTTGCCGCCAGGATCGCGGTCCAGATCGGCATCGTGAACTCGATCGCGACCACCTGGCCGATCGGGATCAGTGTCAGCGCATAGAACCAGCCGAGCTGCGCGCAGAAATGAACCAGGTTGCGCGCGATGTGGACGTGCACGCGTGCGGTCTTCACGATCGCGAACCCGCCGTTCATGTGGATCAGCGGATAGAGCATCACGAAGCCGAGCACGCCGCGAACCGCCATCAGCTGGAACACGTTGACCTCGCGCGTCGCCTCGCGGCCGGCCACCGCCACGATCAGCATGAGCGCGAGCCAACCCGACATCCACAGCGCTGCGCGGGTTTTTGAGGGTGTGCGATCCATGACGGGAAACGAGGTGAGGGGTACCCGGTATCGGCGAGCCGATACGAATTTGCAACGTGCAATTCTGCCGGCGTGGTGATGTGTCGACCACGTGATCTCTGCTAAGCAGCATCGACCATGCTGTCATTCCGGGGCGCACGTGAAACGGGCGAACCCGGAATCTCGAGATTCCGGGTCTGGCTCTACGAGCCATCCCGGAATGACAATCACATCTACGTCCCCGACATGGCAGCCCAGGTCGGCACGGCGCTGAAGCGCATCGTCAGGCTCTTGAGCGAAGCCGGCGCCGGTCCCGAGCACATCGTCCGCCTGACCTGGTACTTGACCAGCCGCAGCGAACACGAGGCCGCGGGCGCCGGCATCGGCGCGGCGTGGAAGGAGACGCTCGGGCGCAATTTCCCGCCGTCCACGCTGCTCTATATCGACGGGCTGGTCGATCAGCGCGCCAAGGTCGAGATCGAGGTCACGGCGTTCGTGCCCGCCGCATAGAGCGTTTTCGAGCGAAGTGGACGCCGGTTCGCGTGAAGAAAACGCGTCAAAAAGGGAATCTAGAGCATTCTCGGTTCTGATCCAATCAGAACCGAGAATGCTCTAGCAACGCCGAGACGCGTGCGACGTCATTGTTGCGCGGCCAGCAAAAAGCCCTCGGGGATGACCCGAGGGCTTTATCTCGTCGGCAGAGCGATCGATTACTTCGACAGCGTGATGTTGGCGCCGCGGAACTGGCTGTCGGGCCTGATGGTGACGGACTGCTTGTTGCCGGAGGTGCGCATCGAGATGTCGGCGTTGAAGCCGGGAGCGCTGGCAACGACCTGGAAGTTGCCGCCGCCGCCGCGACCTCGCAGGTCGCCGCTGACATTGCGGCTGGTCTCGCTCCACGAGCCTCTGACGGCGCTGCCTTCAGCCTGCACGTCGGCAGCCAGGTTGAACTTGTAGGCGTCGCTGGCGCAGGTCAGGCTCATGGTCATGTTCGGGCCGCCGACACGGTAGGTCGCGCGGCAGCGAATCCGCTCGCTGGAGCCGTCGTCGAGCGTGACCGAGCCGCCGCCCGACCAGGTGCCAGCCATGCCGGCGAACGGGCTGGACTGCGCATGGCCTGCGGTGCTGGCCAATGCAGTCACGAAAAACGCGGCGGCTGCAAATGCTGGCCGCCGCGCGCTGGCGAAGAAACTTGATAGGCTGGTGATCTTACTGACGGGACGCTTCCCATCGGCCGCTGCACGGTACGCCAGCTGATGCCCCATTCCACTTCCCCGATCCGGAGTTGCCACTGAGTTGTCCGTTCGCATATGCACCATTGATCGAGACTCGCACAAGTCCCCCGCTGCCCACGGTGCCGGAGATCGCCGCACCCTGCGCCGAGATCTTTCCTTCGACGACATTCACCGTCGAACTGGACGACGGCTCGCAGCTACCGGTCTTCGTGACGACTGTGACGCTCCAGAGGCCGTCATAGGGCTGCTGCGCGGACACGGGAGCAGCGGTGAGGGCAGCAGCCGAAGCGACCGAAGTGACCAAAATCAGGTCGCGAATGCGGATCGAACGCATGAATCAAATCCCTGTAATTTCGTGTGATGACGCGGCTTATCCTGTCACAATGTGTTCAAAATTTGCTGCGTCGCGGGAGCCCCAGAATGTTCCTGTGAACTCAAACACATCATGGTGAATCTGGTTCCGGATCAGGAACGAGAAATTTGCCTACGCGACTCACGAAATGAGGTATCTAAGTGCCTTATTTCGCCTTAGTGCTTGGTACCGCTTAGGTTTGGCGCCTTGGTTGCAAACTGCTCATCCTGCGGCTTGGCCGGCAGCGAGCCGTTGACCTTGCCGTAGTCGATGACCTCGGCGAGCAGACGCAGACCGAGCGGCGCCAGCGCGCGCTCCCACAGTTCGCGGGCGGTCTCGCCTTTCTTGACGAACACCCAGTCCTGCGCCGCGATTGCGCCCGCGTCCATGCGGTCGGCGAGGTGATAGATGCTGCCGCCGGCGATCGGATCGCCTTCCTTGATGGTCCACTCCACCGCCGCGATGCCGCGGTGGCGGGGCAGCAGCGATGGGTGGTACCCGACACCGCCAAGCTTGGCCACGGCAAGCGCCTCCTTGCTGACGCGGGCGTGGCTGTGGGCGGTCACGATCAGATCGGTGCCCGGGGCGATCTCGGCGGCCGTGACCAGCTTGGGGTCGGCCTGAACGACGACCTCGATGCCGGCCGCCCTGGCCGCTGCCGCCAGCCGGTCCTCGCCGTCATGGACGACCACCCTGACGAGCGTGACGTGATGCTCGCGCAGCATGTTCAGGGTCGTCACGCCGAAATGGCGGGAACCGACAAGGGTAATGCGCATGGGATGAATTCCGTGGGGGTTATTCTGGGTCTATTCGGGCTGCCGCTATGCCGATAGCACACCGCGGCGGCCTGTTTTGCTGTCCTGCCCGTTATCAACAAGCCGGCCGGGTGGCAATCTCAGGCCGCCGGCTGCTTGCTCACCAGAACCTTGTCGATGCGCCGGCCGTCGAGGTCGACGATCTCGAATTCCCAGCCCTGCGCCGTGGTTTTGGCGCCGACATCGGGGATGGCGCCGAATTCATGCAGCAGGAAGCCGGCCGCGGTCTGGTAGGGGCGCGGAGAGGGCAGCGCGATGCCGAGCAGTTCGCTGAATTCGAGCGCGGGCATCCAGCCCGAGATCAGATAGGAGCCGTCGTCGCGCCTGACATAAGCGGGCTCGGCCGGACCTTCCTCGGTATGGAAGGCGCCGACGATGGCCTCAAGGATATCGGCGCTGGTGACGACGCCCTGGAAGGTGCCGTATTCGTCATGCACGAGGCCGATATGCACTGCGGAGTCGCGCAGGATCGCGACCACGTCGCGGGCGTCCACCGTTTCCGGGATGATCGGCGCATCGCGCGTCAGCGCGCGGATGTCGGGCGCCTGGCCGGCGAGGTAGACGTCGAGCACGTCCTTGGCCTGCACGATGCCGAGCGCATGATCGCGGTTGCCGTCGAACACCACGCAGCGCGAGTGGCTGCTCTTCTGCAGCGTTGCGAGGATCTCGGGCGCGGGAGCGGCGAGGTCGATCAGGCTGACTTCGTGGCGCGGCGTCATCACGGCGCCGACCGGCAGATCGCCGAGCCGCATCACGCCGGCGATCATCTCCTTTTCGCCGGGCTCGAGCACGCCGGCGTTCTCGGCTTCCACCACCAGCGTCTTGATTTCGTCCTCGCTGACGCGGTCCTGCGCATCCTCGCGATGGCCGAGCAGCCAGAGCAACGCCTTGCCGGAGCGGTCGAGCAGCCACACCACCGGCAGCGACAGTTTTGCCATCACCGTCATGGCAGGCGCAGCCTTGACCGCGATCGACTCCGGATCGCGCAGCGCGATCTGTTTCGGCACCAGTTCGCCGACGATCAGCGAGGCATAGGTGATCACGCCGACGACGATGCCGACACCGGCGGCGTCGGCGACGTTTGCCGGCAGTCCGAGCTCGAACAGCCATTGCGAGAGGCGCTGGCCGAGCGTTGCGCCCGAGAAGGCGCCCGACAGCACGCCGATCAGCGTGATGCCGATCTGCACGGTGGAGAGGAATTTTCCGGGATTGGAGGCCAGCGCAAGCGCACGGCGCGAACCGCTGACGCCGCGTTCGACCAGCGCCGCGAGGCGCGCCGGACGGGAGGAGACGATGGCGAGTTCCGACATCGACAACAGACCGTTGACGACGATCAAGACCGCCACGATCGCGAGTTCCAGATATAACACGGGAGTCCCTGAGCTTGGGCGGCGTCGGCCGCTGCACGACGCCCTATATAGGCATACCGGCGCGGCTTTGCTGTGCCCTGTCGGACGTCCCTGCACAAGCAGAGCGTGCGTATGGCGCGCATGCAGCAGGAGATCGCGGCATTTTGGCGCGCGGGCTGATGTGGCGATTGGAGCCGCGGTTCGTGGATGCCCGCGTCACGGTATCAAGCTCTACGCGAGTATCCGCAGCTCCGGTTTGGCGAACTTTCTTGCAGGCGATGCAGGCTGTCTCGGCGCTCGTTCGGCAGCCTGCAGCTGCGTGCGCAAATCGGCACTGCACTGCTTCATCTGGTTGCGCAATTCGCGGCGGGAAAACGCGGTGAGCGAGGGGTCCGCAAGCTGCTGCCAGGCCTTGCGCAGCCATTCCTGCAGCTCGCGAATATTCCGATCCAGAATCTTCTGATCCAAAATCTTCTGATCCAAGACGTCGGGCTGGGTCATGCCGCCAAATCCCACGAAGTGATCAGTTGCAAGGTAACGCTGATTCGCGCCGTTTCACCTAACGCTATGTTGCGCGGGTGAGCTTGAGGCGGCGAGAGCTGCACGGGCAGGCGTGCCGATATCCGCGTCAGCTGGCGTTGCCGGATCCTGCGCGCAGGAAATCCACCACGATCGGCAGCGCGAGGACGAGCGCTGCCAGCACCGAGAGATGGCGCGTCTGCGCGGTGGAGAGGCCGAGATCGTATTGAGCAAGATAGGCAAGCATGATCGCTGCGTAGGCAGCAACGCAGACCGCCACCACGATGCTCACGAAATCGGTCTTGCTCTGCATGACGACACCGCGTTGTTGCCGACGCGGTGTAGCGCGGCTCAGCCTTTGCCAACTATGAGCTGGTTCACGGGCGCGGCGCCCGCCGTGCCAACGAGCTCCGCGGATCGCTGCGGTCAACCGCCGGCAACGTTGCTCACGCGTACCGCAACAGGGAGTCCGCGCCGTCGCGCGCGCGATCGAGAATTCTGGCGCGGTGGCGACCTGGCCTGCCGCCAGCAGGCTTAGCGAGGAGTGTTGCCTTGGCTTCCGCGCGGAAGCTTGACCGGGATGTGGGGCGACGTGCTCACCACACGCGGGCTTCCGTCGGAATGGGTCTGGCCGTTAAGCAACGTCTCGAGCAACAGAATGAATTTCTCGGCAAGCATGGGCGTAGCCCTCGTCGTCCAATTCCTGTAAGTCGCGGCGTCCTCTCGAAAATTCGATCAACAAAATGCGAGCCGCAGCCGACTTGGCAATGCTGCGCCGCGAGCCCGTCCATGTGCAATCCGGGAGACTACCGGCGTCCGCCGGCTCAGGTCGCGCGCTGTTGAGGCGAGAAGGCGGGTCTGGATCCCTCGCAGCCAGCAGCCGCGGGGCCATGAGCCAAACCCTCGAAGCGCCAAAGCGTCGTCAGCGATACCGTGCCACAGCGCTCGCAGCGAAGCGGTGTGTCGCCATGCAAATATCGTCCGCGCCGGAACAGTTGAGGCGACGCGATTTCCTTGCAACTCGGGCAAGCCAGCGCCAGCTTGCTCGTCTTCCAGCGTCGAAATAATCGAAACACCGTACCCTCAGCGTTTCCGAGACGTGCGATGGGGGCTATTTAGCGATCGACACCCCTGCGTGGAAAGGTGCTGAACGTCGCAGCTGCGGGTTTTGTAGCATCCGGCCCACGGGGCCTTTGCCGAGAATCGGGACGGAATGGTTGCCAAATCCCTACCGGCGGGCCACCCAGCGCGTGATCTCATCACACCGTTCCTTCAAGGATGTACGCTAGCGATAGCGACCATGGATCGGCAGCAAGATATTGATGAGGGTATCGTACCGGCGCTGCGCCGCAGCTACGGGCGGGTGGCCTGGTGGATCGTGCGACTCAATCGCGTATTCGAGCCGTCGCGCGCCGCCGAGCCGTCACGGACCGAGGTGCCGTCGCGCACGGCCGTCCCGCCACGGCGACCGGTCCCGCCGCGCCCGGAATAGTCATCACCAGAATACCGGTACCCCCTGTATCGGCCGCTCGACCGGACTGCTATGCATGCGCCATCCGCGGACTTTCGGTCCGCCGTTTTTGACGATGCAGCCGCGCGGCGGCGCAAGCGACGGGAAGGACTGACACAATGATCGAGACGGTTGGCATCATCGGCGCCGGAACCATGGGTAACGGCATCGCGCAGATCTGCGCGGCGGCGGGGCTTGCTGTCACCATGGTGGATATCTCCGACGCGGCGGTGCAGCGCGGCCTGAAGACGGTCGGGACCAGCCTCGATCGCCTGGTCGCCAAGGAGAAGATGACGGCGGCCGATCGCGACGCGACGCTCGGGCGCATCAGCGCGACCACCGACAAGTCGAAGCTTGCCGCCTGCGATCTCGTGATCGAAGCGGCGACCGAGAACGAGGAGCTGAAGATCAAGATCCTGAAGGATCTCTGCGCCGGGCTGAAGCCGAGCGCGCTGGTTGCGACCAACACCTCGTCGATCTCGATCACCCGCCTGGCGGCCTCCACCGATCGTCCTGATCGCTTCATCGGGATGCACTTCTTCAATCCGGTCCCGGTGATGGCGCTGCTCGAATTGATCCGAGGCTTGCAGACCTCCGACGACACCGTCGCCAAGGCCGAAGCCTTCGCCAAGCGCGTCGGCAAGGTCGCGATCACGGCGAAGAACAGCCCGGGCTTTGCGGTCAACCGCATCCTGTGCCCGATGATCAACGAGGCGATCTTCGCGCTGCAGGAAGGCATTGCGACGGCCGAGGAGATCGATGCCGGGATGAAGCTCGGCTGCAACCATCCGATCGGCCCGCTCGCGCTTGCCGACCTGATCGGGCTCGACACCATGCTGTCGGTGATGGAGGTGTTCTACACCGGCTTCAACGACCCCAAGTACCGGCCGGCGCCGCTACTGAAGGAGATGGTCGATGCAGGCCATCTCGGCCGCAAGACCGGGCAGGGGTTCTATAGCTACAGCAAGTAAGGTCGCGCCGCGCGGCCAACACCGTAGTCATCCGGGATGGATCGCGCCTGTGACCTGACGTAAACGCAGACCTCTGATCCGCCACGTGAGGCGGGGGACATCAGACACGAGGCCCGGGCTCCTAGGCACACCGGGCCTCGTGTTTTTTGTGGGGTCCTGAACTCAGTTCGCGGAGGCGACCGGCGTGATGCGGGTTTCTTCGGGATCGGCGCCGAGCAGGCCGACGAGATACTTCTAGTCGTCCGGCATCTTTTCCTCGAGCGTGGCGGGCGTGTAGGGCTCGTGCCCGGAATCCTTGCTGGCAAGGAAGACGCTCGCGGTCACCGCGAAGAACTCCAGCTGGTTCTTCAACGCGTAGGCCTCCTTGGCGAACAACTCCTCTGACTTGGCCTGGCCGAGGAAGCTCTTAGGCTTGTTCTCATGGCCATCCGGCATCAGCCGGCCTGTTCATGCTGAAAAGGGCCTTGAACCTTCCTTACAACTCTCGCTCACAGCTTCTTGAGGCGGCGACCGGAAACCTCGCACATCTCGCCGGCGTACCTACATCAGTAGCTGGGTGCCGATTGAGGAAGGAAGCAGGATCATGCGCAGGACGAATTGGGCAATTCTGGCGTTTGCGGCGCTCGGAACGAGCTGGATTGTCGGCTCCGCATCGCCGGCGGTCGCCGATTCCTATGATTATCCCTGGTGCATCCAGGGCAAGCAGGAGGGGTATCCCGGCTATTGCGGGTACCAGACCTACCAGCAGTGCCAGGCGGCGGCGTCAGGCCGCGATGCCTATTGCGGCGTCAACCCGCGCGTTGCGTTCAGCCAGCAGCGGATGGCGCCGCGGGCGATCCGCTAAGCGGCCGTCGGCCGTGCGGCCATCAGGCACGATGATTGCATTGCCAATAGTCAGACAGTTACCCCCTCGGAGGGCAGACCCTCTTGGAGAGCAAATGGGCGAGATCATCAGGTTTATCTCGAAGTCTGAACGGGAGCGCGCGCGTCTGATCCGCGAGGCCCGGGCGAACTACGAGCGCATCTTTCCATCGGCCGGTTCGACCGATGTGGAAGGCGCGGCGGTCGAGGGCGACGCAGGCGGGGCCTCGTCGAAATCGTAGCGTGCCGGTCTTGCACCCGAGTCTTGCACCCGAGAGACGGCTGACGCTGCAATGTGGAAACGAATCTGGCAAACTTGGACGATTGACCGGCCGGCCGCGTTTGGCGATTGGCTCTGGCAGGTTCTGGTCGTGGAACTCGCTGCCTTGCTCGACCGGCTGACGCTGCGCAAGCTGATTGCGCTGATCCCGGTCGTCATCTTGATCGGCGCCTATTGGCATCGGATTCCGCTTCCTCCCGAGTTGATGCTGGTTGGCGATGTGCTGGCCTATATCGACATTTTCTCGATGATCTTCCTGATCGGCTTCTTCACGCGCGTGGCGACCGTGCTGGCCGTCGTCCGCCAGGCGATCGATTCTATCAGCTGGATGCTGCGGCGTGTGCCGACGGCGCTGCGCAGGCTCGATATCCGTCACCGTCGCGCAAGCGACACCATCCGCGGCAAGCGGTCCACGCGCGCGAGCACCGACGAGGAGGACGCCGCTGTCATACCCGGTCTTGCCTGGGCCTAATCCGGGACGATGTGCGGTGAAGACCGCGAGTGCTCCGCTAGCGCGGCTGCCCGGCCTGCTCATCGCCGTCGTCGGCCGGCAGCCGGGCCGGGCTGCGCGCGGAGGCGCCGTCCTGGTTACGCCGGTGCGAACTGGAGAGATCGGTCGCGCCCTGCCGGGATCGATGAAATGCGAGACCCATCTGGAAGCTCCAGACACCGAACAGCACGGCACCTGCCACACAGGCCGCCACGAAGGCCCAATCGCGCTTCTTCATCTGCTTCAACAACGCCAAATCAATGCCGCGCCGGCCGCGGCCCGCTCCAGCGAAATCTCTCGCAACGATGCCTGCAAAGCAAGACTCCGGCAGTCTGAAACGATCGAACGCGCTTGCCAATCCGCGCAGCTCACTCCCGCGCCGGTCACGGAGCGGTGATTATCAAATCATGCATCCAGAAACACTCGGACCAGCTAGTCCGCCCCCGCAACAATCTTGCCAAACTTTCACTAGGGGCGCAGTGAGTTCGACAATGCGGAACCTAATCGGACGAATCGCAATGACCGAACTTGAGGAGCTTCGATACTTCGAGCATCAGTGCCTGGAGATGGCGAAGCAATCCACGCTGCCGGACGCGCGTCGCGCGCTCCAGATCCTGGCGCGCAACTACGCCACCGCGGCCGAGGTCCTCGAACGGCGCGCACAATCTGCCAACACCGCGCTCGCGCAATTGTTTCGATGCCTGAGGCTGTGACGAGGGGAGGCACCGGCATGGCCCGAGGCCGTGCGGATGATCCTGGTATCGGAGATGACAGTCGCTGCGGTCCTACTTCCGCGCGGTCGAATAGAGATCAGTTCCGAACAGCCGGCCTTCGGTCTGAATTCGCCAGTCGCGCGGAATGAGGCCGACAATCGGATGATCCGGCACATTGGTGCGACGGATCGTGTGCTCCTTGAATGCGCTCAACATGCGCGAGAATGCGGTCTTTGAGGCAAGCTACCGCGACCGCGGCTTCGTGATCCGCGGTCATGACTGGGACGACTAGCAAGTCCTGAGCACATCTTACGGTAACACAAAGAGGGCCCCGCTTCGGCGGGGCCCCCTTTGTGGGCCGCGAGGCACGTGCCCGCTCATACAGCTAGGAACTTTGGCTTCTCGGCCAGATTGTCCGGTCGGAATTGAGCGGAGGAGGCTCGCATGAACCAGTTGATTTATCTGGTCGGACTGATCGTGGTCATTCTTGCGGTATTGTCGTTCTTTGGATTGCGGTAGACGCATCATGGACACTGATCGAAGCGTTGCTGACGTCGTCGACAATAAGGGCGGCTTGCGGCTGCAATGGAGTCCGGTTTTCGCGGGCGCGCTCGCCGCTTCGGCCTTGTCGCTGATCCTGATCAGCTTCGGCGCAGCAGTCGGACTGGGCGTGAGTTCGAGCTCGCCGTCGTGGCGCGATGCATCGGCCGCGCTCGCGCTGCTATCCGGGCTGTTCCTGATTCTTCAGGCCCTGGTGAGCTTTGGCTTAGCCGGCTACATCGCCGGTCGCACGCAACGTGTGATCGGTTTGACGCCGGCCGACGTGATCGAAAGCAACGACGGACTTCATGGGCTGACCACCTGGGCGCTCGCCGTTGTCCTGGGGGGGACAATCATTGCGCTGGTTGGCTTGTCGACCGCTCGCCCGGTGCTCCAGAGCCGGCCTGCTGCGACGGCTGGGGAGCAGTTGCTGAGCGCCGAGCTCGATCGCCTGTATCGGTCGGTGCGGCGTCCGGTCAATCTCGACATCGGTTATGAGCGGGCCGAGGCGGGCCGCATCCTGCTGACTAACTCCGGCCACAGCGGCGTTAGCAGCGAAGATCGCAGCTATCTTGTCCAGCAGGTCGCGGCCGCGACAGGTTTGCCTGCTGCCGAGGCCGAGAAGCGCGTCGACAGTGTCATCGGTGATGCCAAAACCGCCATTCAGCGATCGCGGCGTGGCTCGGTGATCCTCGCATTTTCGGCGGCGGCGGCGCTGTTGTTCGGCGCGGTCGCAGCCTGGGCCGCAGCCTGTGCAGGCGGCCGGCATCGCGACGGCGCGACGCTGCCAGAGTGGATGGGCGGCAGGCCAACGACCCCTGTGCCGGTGGTCTGATGCAAGGGCGAATGTGCTACGATGGGAGACGATGATGGCAACGATCTTGGTCATGGACCACACCGGTGACACAAGGCAATCTTTCGATCCCGAGGACGGCGAACAACTGGCCTGGGCGAATGCGCGCTTCGCCGAGCTGACATCGGACGGCTACACCGCCGCAGTGCGAAGATCTTCCGGCGAAGCGGCGCTCGTCCGCGCGCTCGATCCAACCGCCGAGGAAACATTGTTCTATCCCAGGCTGGTGGGCGGCTGACGCCATGATCGCCCGCCTGCGCGGCGTGTCTCCGCTGTCCGTGCTGCAGCACGCCGCCGGCACGCTGCGTGCGACGCTGGTCGCGATCCGGGAGCGCTGGCAGGCTTATGAACGAAAGGAGGCGCGCGGGCTGGCGCTGATGTCCGCATGGCTCTCGCCGGAGCAGCGATCGCAATTTGAAAAGCACAACCGCTTCGACGTCATCGGCTCGGAGTCCGGCAAGCGTTATCGGATTTGCTACGGCACGTCGACCAATGTCTATGAGATGGACGGCCGCGACCGCGTTGTCCTCGGCTGGTGCTTCCGGCCTGTCGGTTCGCTGGTGGCGGGCGACGTGATGCTTGCCCAGAAGATCGCATTGGAAACCGATGAGCGCGCGACGCTCATGGTGGCGCGGCCATTCCCGAGTTCCTCTCCGCCACGCGCGACGCTCCCTCAAGCCCGGTAAGCCCTAGGTCCGCTCGCCGGCCACACGCTACCGCGAATGCAACTTTCCCTGACGTCCCGATCCTGCTGCGCAACGGCTCGGTATGGAGTAGCGCCATCATCAATCACAGCACCTATCACAACGTCGGTGAAGTGAAGGTGTCCTTCCCGGTCCGTGCGGGCAGACCGATCGAGCGCATCGGCGAGCAGATTCTGAAGCATTTGCGCGAGGACCCGCGGATCGAGGCGCGACCCGCGCTCGAAGTGCACGTCTAGAAAGTGGCCGACATCTCCGATGCCGTGCATCCGATCGTCGAACTGACGGTCAGTGCAAAGGCAGAGCCGGCCGATGCGGACCCCGTGAAGCATCGGCTCTTGGACCTCGTCACCACAATGCTCACCGACGCAGGCGCCACGCGGCCGAAGCCGTGACGCGCAGCGGGGTAAGGAACGTCGATCACCCTGCCGGGTTGTCCGATGCCGACTTGCAGTGGACATCGCCATGCGCGCCAACGCCCGACCGTCACCCAGCCTCATCGCCCGATCTTACCTCGCGGACTTGCGACAATGGAACGGGCATCTCGTGACCGGCTACGCGCTGGCATGCGGCTTCATGCGCTTCAATCGTCCGCGCGACGCCATTCAGGACTAGCGATGGCCCCCCGCTCGAATTGGCCGAACGACCTGATGCTCGCTGGCGCAGCCGCGCTGGCGACCTTGGCGATCTATCGCCACGTGTCACGATCGGAGACGCCGTGCGTCCCAGGGCGGCGTGCGGAGCCCGTGCTCGCCGAAGCGCAAGAGCGTGGACGGCTGGCTCACACGCCGCTTCGGATTCCGGCCGCCGGCTGGAAGGACATCCTGCTGCGTACCTATCAGCAGATCGACGAGGACCGGCTGCTGGCGACCGCCGCCGGCGTCGTGTTCTACGGGCTGCTCGCGATCTTTCCGGCCATCACGGCGCTGGTCTCGAGTTACGGCCTGTTCGCCGATCCGTCCACGATCTCATCCAATCTGCAAAGCCTGGCGCTGATGCTGCCGGAAGGTTCATTTGCCATCGTCCAGGACCAAGTCGCCCGCGTGCTCGCGAAGGGGTCTTCGACGCTCGGCCTTACCTTTGCCTTCGGTCTGCTGATCGCGATCTGGAGCGCCAACGCTGGAATGAAGGCGGTCTTCGATGCGCTCAACGTCGTCTATGAGGAGAAGGAAAAGCGCGGCTTCGTCAAACTCAACCTGATGTCCCTCTCTTTCACAATCGCAGCCCTCATTTCGGTCATGTTGATGGTAGGGGCCGTGGTGGTCGTGCCGCTTCTGCTCCAGCAGGTCGGACTGGGCACACGGGCCGAACTCATCATCCGGCTCGGGCGGTGGCCCGTCCTGGTCCTCCTGCTCCTCGTCGCGCTCGCGGTGCTCTATCGCTACGGCCCCAGCCGGAGCACGCCGCGCTGGCAATGGCTGAGCGTTGGTGCCGTTGCCGCGGCTGTGGCTGATCGGTTCGGCGCTGCTGTCTTGGTACCTTGCGAATTTCGGCGATTACAACGCGACCTACGGCTCGCTTGGCGCGGCCATTGGCCTGATGACCTGGATGTGGATGTCTGCCATCATCGTGCTGTGTGGAGCGGAACTGAACTCCGAGATCGAGCATCAGACTACCATCGATTCGACCGTGGGCCGCGGGAAGCCGCTCGGGGTGCGCGGCGCAAGGATGGCGGATACGGTCGGCAAGGCTTCGTAGCGAGACCGACGTCGCCGCTGCACCGGCAAGCTTTCATTAACCCGACTCACACAAGGTTCGTTCTAGGCCGTCTGGATGGGCCGCTTGCGGAAGGCCGCCACGCGTAGCAGCGTGGCGGCTTTTTGCGTCTAACCGCGTTACAGGAGACGACCGATGGACTACGGCGCCTTCACCGACGCCAGCTTGAAGATGATGTATGAAGCCGTCCGCGGCGCGCTCGCGGCCGACGATGAGTTCGAGGCCTACGGCGAAGAGCCAAAATTCCGGGTCCGCTCGACGCCCGAGTGGAAACGGCATGCCGGCAGTCTTGAGGCCGAGATGCTAAGGCGAGGGCTCCAGGTCGACATCATCGACTGGACGGGCGGTCAGGGCGAGCTTCCGCTGGCCGACGCCTGAAGTCAGGCCGCAGAAGGTGTGTCGCGCCCGCAACGCCACAAGAGTTCCGTTGGGCGGTGGAGCTTTTCGGACTTCACTGTGTGGCAATTTCCCGATCTAATAATGGCGGACCTGAGGCGAATATTTTTACTTCCAAGGCGTTCATTTTAGGTCAGGTTCAGGAGGCCGCTGTCCAGCGCCAGCGGCCTCTTCGTATTGCTTCATTTCGTATTGCTTCATTGATTGCAAAGAGATTGTCCGATGCCCCTGCAGGTGTGGACCCTTGTCGCATCGATCGGCTGGACTGCCATTGTGGGCGTGATGCTGCTCTATATGATTTTCGGACCGAGCTAACGGGATCGAGACGTTCGGGTCTTGAGACGTTCAAGTTTTGGCGGCAGCGGATATGGCTGTCCCGATTCAATTTGCAGAAACAGCTGACGGGGCAGAGGCGGCCTCAATTCAGCTTCTACCGATCGAGCAGCTCACACTCAAGACAGACGGAACAGGGACGATGATGGCGTAGCGCCGGCTGCCATCGATTGCCAGCCTGATCCGGCCGACGCTTGGGCGCGAGACGGCATCAACCGCCCCGACGAGCCGCGCGCAGCAGCACGAGCGAATTCTGTGATGCAGGGTCCTCAGGTTCCAGGTTCCCGAGACACGAAATCTTCGCCACCGACAAATTGTCGCACTGGGCGAGTTCCGCAGCATCGTCTCGTACTTAATGTCAAGCCTTTGACCGGGGACTACCTCTAAATCTCCCGCCTAAATTGTCTTTTTCATTGTTCAATCAATCACTGCATATTGAGTGGGGAGATTTTTCATTGCCGGTCCAATCCGCCTGAACGGCCTCGATTGGATTTCCGTCACCCGATCAGCTCGACCCCCTACCTGAGCCCAGCAGCTTTTCGCTGCTGTACGGTGTTCGCATTCCTGGGCTCTCGAGCGGTTCATTCTGGTTCGGTGATTAGCACGCAGGTTCTTCTGCCGATTTCTGAGTTCTGCCGACTACGCGCATTGCACAGCCACCATTGATGACGGGAAGAGAATTTCACCATGGCAACATTCACAGGCACGTCAGGTCCAGACACCCTGATCGGAACACCCAACGGTTCGAACACAGACGACACGCTGTCGGGGCTCGACGGCAATGACACGCTGATCGGCGGCGATGGCGCCGACTCCCTTGACGGCGGCAACGGATTTGACTTCGCATCCTACAGCGACTCCGGCACCGGGGTTGTGGCAAGCCTGCTGAATCCGGGCAATAACACGGGCTTTGCGGCGGGGGACACCTACACATCGATCGAAGGGCTGATCGGCAGCAACTTCAACGACACTCTTGAAGGCAACGGAACCGGCTCTTTCCTGCAGGGCGGACTGGGAGCTGACTCGATCCGCGGTGATTTAGGCCGCGACTACGCCGACTACGCGAATTCGGCCGCCGGGCTTACGGTCGATCTCGCAGACCCGACACAGAACACCGGGGAAGCGGCCGGCGACACATATTTCGACATCAGCAACATCAGTGGGTCGGCGTTCGACGACACGCTGATCGGCGATGCCAACAGCAATTTCCTGCGCGGCGGCCTTGGCGCCGACTCCCTCGATGGCGGAGCAGGCTTCGACTATGCCGATTACGCCAATTCGGTAGCCGGCCTCGTCGTCGATCTCGCTGACCCGACACAGAACACCGGTGAAGCTGCCGGAGATACGTTCACATCGATTGAAGCCATCCAGGGAAGTGCCTTTGACGATACCCTGATCGGCGACGCAAACAGCAATAACTTGCGCGGCGGTGCCGGTGCCGACTCGCTCGATGGCGGCGGAGGCACTGACTACGCAGACTACGGCAACGCTGCGACGGCAATCGTTGCAAGTCTCGCAAATCCGGCCAGCAACACCGGCGATGCTGCTGGTGATAGCTATACCTCGATCGAGGGCATCATCGGCTCGGACTTCGACGACACGCTGACGGGCGATGCAGGAAATAACAATCTGCGCGGCGGTCTCGGCGCGGACGTGCTGGACGGCGGAGCCGGCAACGACGTTGCGGAATATATCACATCGAGCACTGGCCTACTTGTGAGCCTCGCAAATCCGGCCTTGAACACGGGCGAGGCGGCCGGTGACACCTACATCTCCATTGAGGGGCTGAGAGGTTCAGACTTCAACGATACCTTGATAGGTGATGCCGGCGACAATCTGCTGGACGGCGCAGGCGGGGCAGACTCGCTCGTCGGCGGTGCGGGCAATGACATCTATATTCTCAATGACCCCGGCGATGTCATTACCGAGAACCTGGGAGAGGGTACCGACACTGCGGTTGTCACAGGCAACTTCAACTACACGCTCGCTGCCAACGTCGAGAACCTCACGATTGAGACCTCTGCGAATGTTTCTGGCACCGGCAACGCGCTCGCAAATGTCATCACTGGCGGGGCGGGCAACAATGTGCTGGACGGCGGAATCGGCGCCGACACCATGGCCGGCGGGCTCGGCAACGACACCTATTTCGTCGACAATGCCGGCGATGTGGTGACCGAAAACCCCGGCGAGGGCACCGACACCGTTCACTCGACCATCGACTACACCCTGACCGCCAATGTCGAGAACCTGATCCTCGACGGCACCGGCAATCTCGCCGGCACCGGCAACGCGCTCGCAAATACCATTACCGGCAATTCCGGCAACAACACGCTGGATGGCGGGGCTGGCGCCGACACGATGGCCGGCGGGCTCGGCAACGACACCTACTACGTCGACAATGTCGGCGATGTGGTGACCGAGAACCCCGGCGAGGGCACCGACACCGTTCACTCGACCATCGACTACACCCTGACCGCCAATGTCGAGAACCTGATCCTCGACGGCACCGGCAATCTCGCCGGCACCGGCAACGCGCTCGCAAATACCATTACCGGCAATTCCGGCAACAACACGCTGAACGGCGGGGGTGGCGACGACACGCTGGATGGCGGGGCTGGTGCCGACACGATGATCGGCGGGCTCGGTAACGACACCTACTACGTCGACAATGCCGGCGATGTGGTGACCGAGAATCCCGGCGAGGGCACCGACACCGTTCACTCGACCATCAACTATGCGCTGACCGCCAACGTCGAGAACCTGATCCTGGACGGCACCGGTAATCTCGCCGGCACCGGCAACGCGCTGAACAACGTCCTGACCGGCAATTCCGGCAACAACACGCTGGACGGCGGAATTGGCGCCGACACCATGGTGGGCGGGCTCGGCAACGACACCTATTTCGTCGACAATGCCGGCGATGTGGTGACCGAGAACAGCGGCGAGGGCACCGACACCGTTCACTCGACCATCGACTACACCCTGACCGCCAATGTCGAGAACCTGATCCTCGACGGCACCGGCAATCTCGCCGGCACCGGCAACGCGCTCGCAAATGTTATCACCGGCAATTCCGGCAACAACATGCTGGACGGCGGAATTGGCGCCGACACGATGGCCGGCGGGCTCGGCAACGACACCTACTTCGTCGACAATGCCGGCGATGTGGTGACCGAGAACAGCGGCGAGGGCACCGACACCGTTCACACCACCGTCACCTACAGCCTGGCCGCAAACGTCGAGAATCTGATCCTCGATGGATCCGGCAACCTCACCGGCAGCGGCAACGCATTGAACAATGTTTTGACAGGCAATGCCGGCAACAATTCCCTCTACGGCAACGACGGTAATGATACCGCCTACGGAGGTGCTGGAGCTGACATCCTCGTTCTCGGCAACGGCGACGACTATGGCGATGCCGGCGACGGCAACGACTACATCTATGCGGGAGCCGGCAATGACGTTCTGATCGGCGGCGCCGGTCTCGACGTTCTGCTGGGCGAGGACGGCAATGACGTGGAGTATGGCGGTTCCGGCTTCAACTATCTGTTCGGCGGCGCCGGTACCGACACCTTGATCGGTTCGGGAGGTACTGCCGCGAGCGATGTCAACGTGATGTACGGCGAAGCAGGTGCCGACTACCTCTATGGTGGGCAAGGCACCAACTACTTCTACGGCGGCACCGGCGTCGACACGATGTTCGGTGGCTCAGGCCTGAACATCTTCATCTCGTCGGGCGAGACCGACGGCAATGTCATCTACGGCGGTTCTGGCCAGAACTATGTCTACGGCTCCAACGGCGGCGATACGGTGACCGGCGGCAGCGGCGTCGACGTGTTCCTGATGGGCACCGGGGCCGACAACATCACTGGCGGCGGCGGGGTCGACTATGCCTGGGGGGGCGCTGGCGCGGATACCTTCAACATCAGCGACGCCAGCCAGGAGATCATGGTCATCCAGGACTTCAATACAGGCGGAGTGAATGACTTCGTGCGCTTCGCGGGCACGTCGCTGCATTCATTCGCCGATGTCCAGGCCCACGAGACCTACGTTGCCGGGATCAACACCACGATCATCACCGACGCCGCGGGCAGCGCGGTTTGGCTGATCGGCGTCGCGCCGGGACAGCTGGACGCGAGCATGTTCAAGTTCAGCTGAGAACCGACGCCGTGATCGCTTGAACTTGTCAGACCTACGAAAGAAGGCCGCCCGTCGAGGCGGCCTTCCTGTTTTCAAACGTCCAGCGCTGGGCCGTGAATTCCCGGTGCCGATAGCGCGGCAAGGACCACGCCCATCAACTGTTGCTTCGTTCAGACAAATCAAGAAGAGCCGGTGAGGCTTTTCTAGCGCGAACTGCAACGCAGCGCGGCCGCCAATGTCGGGAAGGCGGTAACGCAGAAACGAACTGACGCACTACCTTTGCGGCCAAACGATCTCGCCCAGATGCAAGATTGCGTATTCGCCAGGTGGTGAGTTCTTCACGTTGGAGAGCGCTTCATTCAGCGAGCCAAACGGGCTAAGCAGGTCTCGAAAATTCCGTCGATCCGTTCCAATACAAAAAATGGAAACTCCTCGTCGATCGGTGCATCCAACGGCTTTTCTGATGGCATGGGCGGACGGCCCCACCGCATGAAGGCTATCTTGCCATCGGGGGCGAGCTTCAAGGTGGCCATCAGCAGCTCGTCGCGAGCGATATACGAAATTGAAGCCCCGTCGCTTTCGGGCACCAAGTCGTGCACCTCGATCGAAGCGCCACAGTCTTTGAACCGTTCAGGCCAAAACGCCCTCAACGGCTCTTTCCCGACGACCGTCTCGGAAACACAACAGGTGCATTCGAGGATCGCTTCGTCCCCAAACAATGACATGAGAGTATCGAGGTCGCGCGAGCGGTAAGCATCCAGCCAATCAATAGCGGCGGCCATCGGGTCACAGGACATATTCCCCACCTAAATGCCGTTCTCTCCAGGTGATATTT